>NZ_BAABIS010000001.1:0-4800000 GCF_039542905.1 Kitasatospora terrestris | reverse complement strand
GCGTCCCGCCCCCGCGCGTACCGGGCGACGGCCGCCGGGTCCGTCACGTCCCCGGCCACCGGGCGGACGCCGTCCGCCGCCAGGTCCGGGTGCGCCTGCGGCCGCCGCACCACCGCGGTCACCTCGTGCCCCCGCCGCAGCGCCTCCGCCACCGCCGCCCGCCCGGCCCGGCCGCCGGCCCCGAACACCGTGATTCCACCCATGGGTTGCCCCGCTCTCCCGTCGCGATCTCCGTGTGCCGGAACGCTAACCGGGAGCCCGGTTACCGCCGGGGTACCACCGGCCGGACCGGCCGCTCCGCGGGCCGCGCGGGCCGCGGAAGAAACCCCCGTCGACCCGCCCGGAGGGCGGATCGGGGCACTACCGTGATGGTGTGACGCGTGCGCCGCTGGATCCCGAGATGTTCGACCCGGTGTGCCCGACGGACCTGATGCCGTTCCGGGTCGGGGACAAGTGGACGGGCATGGTCATCCGCTGTCTGGAGGGCGGCCCGCGCCGGTTCTCCGAGCTGCGGGTGCCGCTGCGCGGGATCACCGCGAAGGTGCTCACCCAGTCGCTGCGGGCCCTGGAGCGGGACGGCTTCGTCAGCCGCCGGGAGCACCGGGGCCCGGTCCGCCACGTCGAGTACGCGCTGACGCCGCTGGGCCGCAGCCTGCTCGGCCCGCTGGACACCGCCTGCGCGTGGGCCGAGCAGCACTGGGACGAGCTGATCGACGCCCGCGAGGCGGGCCTGGAGCGGGCGGACTAGTCGAGCACGGGCAGCAGTTCGGGCAGGTGCCCGTCCGAGGCGAGGGCCGCGGCCCTGCGTTCGGCGGGCACCTCGCCGTAGGTGGTGGTGCGCTGGCGGGCGGGGCGCCCGGCGGCCTCGGCGATCGCCTCCAGGTCGCGGACGGACTTGTAACTGCCGTACGAGGAGCCGGCCATCCGCGAGATGGTCTCCTCCATCAGGGTGCCGCCGAGGTCGTTCGCGCCGGAGCGGAGCATCTGCGCCGCGCCCTCCGCGCCCAGCTTCACCCAGCTGGTCTGGATGTTGCGGATGTGCGGGTGCAGCAGCAGCCGGGCCATCGCGACCACGGCCCGGTTGTCGCGGGCGGTCGGCCCGGGCCGGGCGATCCCGGCGAGGTAGACCGGCGCGTTGGTGTGGATGAACGGCAGCGTCACGAACTCGGTGAACCCGCCCGTGCGCTGCTGGATCTCCGCGAGCAGCCGCAGGTGCCCGAGCCAGTGCGCCGGGGTGTCGACGTGCCCGTACATCATGGTGGACGAGGAGGGCAGGCCCAGCTCGTGGGCGGTGGTGACGACCTCGACCCAGGTGGCGGCGGGCAGCTTGCCCTTGGTGAGCACCCAGCGCACCTCGTCGTCGAGGATCTCCGCCGCCGTGCCCGGGACGGAGTCCAGCCCGGCCTCCTTGGCCCGCGCCAGCCAGTCGCGGATCGACAGCCCGGTGCGGGTCGCGCCGTTGACCACCTCCATCGGCGAGAAGGCGTGCACGTGGATGCCGGGGACGCGGGCCTTCACCGCGCGGGCGATGTCGAAGTACGCGGTGCCGGGCAGGTCCGGGTGGATGCCGCCCTGCATGCAGACCTCGGTGGCGCCCACCTCCCAGGCCTGGGCGGCCCGTTCGGCGACCTGCTCCAGGGAGAGGGTGTACGCGTCGGCGTCGGTGCGGCGCTGGGCGAAGGCGCAGAAGCGGCAGCCGGTGTAGCAGACGTTGGTGAAGTTGATGTTCCGGGTGACGCAGTAGGTGACCTCCTCGCCGACGGTGTCGCGGCGGACCGCGTCGGCGATCCGGCAGAGCGCGTCCAGCGCCGGGCCGTCGGCGTGGAACAGGGCCAGCGCCTGCGCGTCGGTGAGCCGGGTGGGGTCGTCGGCGGCGACGGCGAGCGCGGCCCGCACCTCGCCGTCCGGCCGCTCGGGGGCGCCCTGCTGCGCGGGGACCTGCTCGCGCAGCACCGCCCAGTCGCCGTAGACCTCGTCGTAGTCGGCCCGGCGGTCGCCGGTGCGGCCCTCGGTGTCGATGGTGCGGTGCAGGTCGGTGCGGCCGTACGCGGCGGGCAGGTCCTCGGGCTCCTGCCAGGGCAGGCCGACCGGGCGGGCGTCCTCGACGGCGAGCCCGGTCTCCGGGTCGGCGAGGGCGGTGACGTGCGGCAGCAGCCGCGGATCGAGCCACGGCTCGCCGCGCCGCAGGTACTCGGGGTACACGGTGAGGCGCTCGCGCAGTTCGAAGCCGGATTCGGCGGTGCGGGCGGCGAGTTCCTCGATGTGCGGCCAGGGGCGCTCGGGGTTGACGTGGTCGGGGGTGAGCGGCGAGACGCCGCCCCAGTCGTCGATGCCGGCGCCGATGATCAGCGCGTACTCGCGGTCGACCAGGTTCGGCGGGGCCTGGATCCGGGCGGACGGGCCGAGCACCAGGCGGGTGACGGCGATCGCGGCGGCGAGCTCGGTGAGTTCGGCGTCGGGCATGGCCCGCATCGCGGTGTCCGGCTTGGCACGGAAGTTCTGCACGATCACCTCCTGGACGCCGTGGTACTGCCGGGCGATCCGGCGGATCTCGAACAGCGCCTCGGCCCGCTCCCGGTACGTCTCGCCGATGCCGATCAGCACGCCGGTGGTGAACGGCACCGAGCTGCGCCCGGCGTCCTCCAGCACCCGCAGCCGCACCGCCGGCTCCTTGTCCGGCGAGCCGTGGTGCGGGCCGCCGGGCTCGGACCACAGCCGGGTCGCGGTGGTCTCCAGCATCATGCCCATCGACGGGGCGACCGGCTTGAGGCGCTGGAAGTCGGTCCAGCTCAGCACGCCCGGGTTGAGGTGCGGCAGCAGGCCGGTCTCCTCCAGCACCCTGACCGCCATCGCCCGCACGTACGCCAGGGTGTCGTCGTAGCCGTGCGCGTCCAGCCACTCGCGGGCCTCGGGCCAGCGGTCCTCGGGCCGGTCGCCGAGGGTGAACAGCGCCTCCTTGCAGCCGAGCGCGGCACCCTGACGGGCGATCTCCAGGACCTCGTCCGGGGAGAGGTACATCCCGTGTCCGTCCCGCTTGAGCTTCCCCGGGACGGTGGCGAAGGTGCAGTAGTGGCAGCGGTCCCGGCACAGCCGGGTGAGCGGGACGAACACTTTCTTGGAGTAGGTGACCACGCCGGGCCGGCCGGCCGCCGCCAGGCCCGCGTCGCGGACCCGGGCGGCGCTGGCGCACAGGTCGCGCAGGTCCTCGCCACCCGCCTGGAGCAGCACGGCGGCCTCGGCGGCGTCCAGCGCCACGCCGTCGCGGGCGCGTCGCAGCGCGCGGCGCATCGCGTTGGCGGTCGGCGGGGTCGGCGAGGGGTCCGGTGTGTCCATGCAGCGACGATACGCGAGCCCCTCCGCCTCGCGGACTACGTCACCCTGAGGAGGCCTCAGGGTCGACTGCGCCGCCAGACGTACCCCGATCCCACCCTTCGGGTCGATGCCGGAGCCCTTGCGCGGGCCTGTAATGGAAGAGGCAAGGACGACGACCGAGGAGGGGAACATGCTGGAGAACGAGGACACGGCGCAGGCGCCGCAGCAGACACCGCACCGCGCACGTCGGCGGACGGCGGTACGGGTGGCGGTGCCGGTCGCGGTGGCGGCGGCCGTGGCGACCGGCGTCGGCCTGGTGCCGGCGCTCGCCAGTGACAGCGCGCCGAGCCTGCCCGCCGTCTCGGCGGAGCAGCTGGTGGCCAAGGTGCTGTCGGCCGACACCGACACGCTGAGCGGCACCGTGAAGATCAGCGCCGACCTGGGGCTGCCCAGCCAGCTGCTGTCGATGGCCGGCGGCGCGAGCCCGGTCCCGGGTCTCGACCTGGGCAGGGCCGGCGGCGGGTCGGGCGGCGGCGGCATCGGCGGCACCGGCATCGCCCCGACCGGGAAGGCGCTGGAGCTGCTCGGCGGCGAGCACGTCGTCACCGTCGCGGCGGACGGGCCGGACCGGCAGCGGGTGGTGCTGCCCGGCGGGTACCAGCTGGTGCACAACGGCGACCAGTTCTGGGCGTTCGACGGCAAGCGCAACGAGGGCGTGCACGGCGTCCTGCCCTCCGGGGGCGGGGACGGCGGCAAGGACGCGCGGCGCGGCCCGGAGGCCGGGGTGCCGACGCCGCAGGAGCTCGCCAAGCGCTTCCTGTCGGCGAGCGCCGGCACCACCACGGTGACCGTGGACGGCACCGAGAAGGTCGCCGACCGGGCCGCCTACCGGCTCAGTGTGAAGCCCGCGCAGCAGGGCTCGACCATCGCCGAGGTGCGGATCTCGGTGGACGCGGAGCGCGGTGTGCCGCTCGGCGTCCAGGTGCGGACGGTGGACGGGTCGAAGGTGTTCGACGCGCACTTCGGCACGGTGGACTTCGCCGTGCCGTCCGCCAAGACCTTCGAGTTCACCGCGCCCAAGGGCGCGAAGGTGACCGAGCAGGGCGACGCGAAGGAGCACTCCGGCGAGATCGCCGCGGCGCTGGAGCAGGCCAAGCAGGAGGCCGCGGAGCAGGGCGCGAAGCCGGACGGCGCCAAGCCGGAGGCCAAGGTGATCGGCGAGGGGTGGACGTCGGTGCTCTCCGTCGCCGGGGGCGGCCAGGAGGTCGGCCCCGCCGTGAAGATGCTCGGCAAGCCGGTCGGCGGCGGCACGCTGGTCTCCACCAAGGTGGTCAACGTGCTGGTGACCGACGACGGCCGGCTGTTCGCGGGCGCAGTGACCCTGCCGACCCTGCAGAACGCGGCCAAGTAGCCACCGCCGCGCGGCGGCCGCGGGCCCGGGGAGCACGCCTCCCCGGGCCCGCGCGTGCGTCGGGGGTCAGCGGTGGCCGCGGGAGGCGGCGGCGGCGACGAGTGCCAGCAGGGGCAGCCGGTCCGGGGAGATCAGGAAGAGCGGGGCGTGGTCGCGGCAGACCAGCCGGATGCCGGCGGTCAGGCCGTGGAGGCGGGCGCGGTAGGAGCCCTTGAGGTCGACCCGGTCGAGCCGGTACGGCGGTTCGAGGAGGACGGCGGGGCCGCCCGGGCTCTGCCAGCAGATCGTGGCGGCACCGGGGTTGACGATCAGTTCGCCGGTCTCCGAGACGCTGCGTTCGCGCCGCACGGCGGGAACGCGCACCGGCTGGTCCGCGCCCGCCCGGGCTCGCGCGGCACGCCGGAACGGACGGGTGGCAGGCCCGATGAGGTGGACCATGGCGAGCCCTCCAGGGACACGCGCCGAGCGGCGGGTAGGTTCAGGATCCGCACGTTAGCAGGCCACCCCTCCGCTTGAGGAGATCCGGAGTGCGAGGTTCTCCTCGTGCGCGCCCTCCCGCCCCTTGACGTGCACGGCGCCTGACGGTGGGATTGGGCGCCGCCCCCGCGCCCCCACCTGTCCTGGCCGCCGTCGTCCATCCCGGGAGTACCGTGCCGATCAGCCGTCGAAGTCTTCTGCTGGGCGGCGGCGCCCTGGCGACGCTGGGCGTGGTCTCGCGGTGCGGCCGGGCGACCGCCGCCCGGGCCGAGGCCGCGGGCCCCGCGGGCCTGCTGGAGGTCGCCACGCCCTGGTCGACGGGCCCGGAGGCGAACGGCCTGCTGGCGCTGCTCGCGGACTTCAAGGGCCGGGCGCCGAACGTGACCTTCGTGCCGGCCCCCGCGGGCGCGGACCCGGCGGCCCGGATGGCCGCCGGGAACCCGCCGGACTGCTTCCTGACCCGGGGCGGCGCGGAGCTGTCGGCGTACGCCGCCGCGGGCCGGCTGGAGCCGCTGGACGCGCTGTACGACCGGGAGGGCTGGGCCGAGCGGCTGCCGGACGGGCTGCTCCCCCGCCTCGGCGCGGGGCCGGTCCGGTACGCCGTCCCGGTGGGCGTGCGCCGGACCAACCTGCTCTGGTCCTCCTCCGCCGTGCTCGACGGGGCGGGTGCGGACCCGGCGCCGCGGACCTTCCCGGCCCTGCTGGACGCGCTGCGCAAGGTCGCCGCGACCGGCTGCCACGGGCTGGCGCTGGGCGGCCCGGAGTGCCTGGAGCAGCTGCTGGAGACGGTGCTGCTGGACGCGCTCGGCCCGGAGGCCTGGACCGCGCTGTGGCAGGACGGCCGGGGCTGGTCGGCGCCGCGGGTGGCGACCGCGCTGCGCGGGCTGGACGAGCTGCTGGGGTACTCCAACCTGGCGCACGGCGGCCCGACGCCGGGCACCTGGGCGGACGCCACCCGGCTGCTGGGGTCCGGGCAGGCGGGCTACCAGCTGACCGGCGACTGGGCCGAGGGCATGCTGCGGGAGGTGCTGGGGCTGCGGGCGTTCAGCGGCTACCGCTGGGTCGCGGCGCCCGGTACGGGCCGGGTGTACCAGTGCCGGGTGGACGCGTTCGCGCTGCCCCGGGGGGTGAGGCACCGGGACGCGGCGCTGGTGTGGCTCGCCGAGTGCGGCAGCTCGGACGGCCAGCTGGCGCTGAACGGGGCGCGCGGCGCCGTCCCGGCCCGGATCGACCTGCCGGCCACCGCCCGGGCGCTGTTCGGCCCGTACCCGCGCTGGTCTCTGGAGGAGTGGGGGGTGCTGCCGCCGCTGGACTCGCTCGCGCACGGCGGGCTGGTCGGGCCGTCCCGCCGCGCCGGGATCGACGCGGCGCTGGCCGAGTACCTGGAGCAGCGCGACCCGGACCGGCTGCGGACGGCGCTGTCGGGCTGAACCGCCCGGCCCCGGGCCGCCCGGGTCAGCGGGCCGCGCGGTCGTACCGCGGAGCGGGCAGCGGCACGCCGGCGGTGGCCAGGCGGTCGGCGCGGACCCGGCGCAGCGCGTCCCAGGTGAGCACCGCGAGGGCCGCCCACACCAGGGTGAAGCCGGCCCAGCGGGCGGGCGGCATGGACTCGTGGAAGACCAGGACGCCGATCGAGAACTGGAACACCGGGGCCAGGTACTGCAGCAGGCCGAGGGTGGTCAGCGGGACGCGGAGCGCGGCGGCGCCGAAGCACATCAGCGGGACGGCGGTGATCAGCCCGCTGAGGACCAGCAGCGCGGAGTGGCCCCAGCCGTACTCGCCGGGCACGGTCCGCAAGAGGGTGCCCCGGCCGTGGGCGGCGAGCCAGACCAGGTAGCCGACCGCGAACGGGAACATCGCGGCGGTCTCCAGCGCGAGGCTCTCCAGGCCGCCGAGCGCGACCTTCTTCTTCAGCAGGCCGTAGCTGCCGAAGGAGAAGGCGAGGACGAGCGCGATCCACGGCGGCCGGCCGTAGGCGAGGGTCAGCACGGCGACGGCAGCCGCGCCGATGCCGACCGCGACCCACTGGGCGCGGCGCAGCCGCTCGCGCAGCAGCAGGACGCCGAAGGCGATGGTGACCAGCGGGTTGATGAAGTAGCCGAGGCTGGTCTCGACGACGTGGCCGGAGTTGACGCCCCAGATGTAGACGCCCCAGTTGAGGGAGATCACCGCGGCGGCGAGGACCGAGAGGGCGAGCCGGCGGGGCTGGGCGAGCAGCGGGCGGATCCACGCCCAGCGCCGCTGGACCAGCATCATCACCGCGACCGCGACCAGCGACCAGGTCATCCGGTTGGCGAGGATGTCGACCGCTCCGGCGGGTTCCAGCAGCGGCCAGAAGAGCGGGAAGAGCCCCCAGATGCCGTAGGCCGCGAAGCCGTTCCAGAGCCCGACCCGGGCCTCCCGCCCCGTGCTTGTCGCCATGCCGGCCGCCCTCCGCGCGCGCTGTTGCTCCGGTCGAACCGTAGCGGCCCGGAGGGCGGGCTGTCATCTCCGTATCCACCTTTTGGTCATGACAGTTGCGTCACGGCCCCCGACCTGCGGAATCAGCCCGCCAGCGCGGCCCTCACCGTCTCGGCCAGCGGCGTGGTCGGGCGGCCGATCAGCCCGCTCAGCACCCCCCGGTCCCGGGCCAGCTCGCCGCGGGCGATGGCGGCGTCCACGTCCACCAGGATGTCCGCGAAGACCTCCGGTACCCCGGCGCCGACCAGCGCCGCCCGGTGCTCCTCGGCACCGACGTTGCGGTACGCCACCGGGCGGCCCGAGGCGGCGGCCAGCTCCGCCGCGTACTCCGAGAACGACCAGGCGGTGTCACCGCTCAGCTCGTACGCCCGGCCCTCGTGGCCCTCTCCGGTGAGCACCGCGACCGCCGCGTCCGCGAAGTCCTGCCGGGAGGCGGTGGCGATCCGGGCGTCGCCGCTGCTGCCGAGCACCGTGCCGTGCTCGATCGCGGCGGCGGCGTTCGCGGTGTAGTTCTCGGTGTACCAGCCGTTGCGCAGGAAGGTGTACGGCAGCCCGGAGGCGCGGATCACCGCCTCGGTCGCCTTGTGCTCGTCCGCGAGCGCGAAGCCCGCCTCGTCCCCGCCCAGCACGCCGGTGTAGACGAGCCGCGCCACGCCCGCGGCCTTCGCCGCCTCCACCACGGCGGTGTGCTGCGGCACCCGGGCACCGACCTCGCTGCCGGAGATCAGCAGCACCCGGTCGCCCGCGCCGAACGCCGCCGCCAGCGTCCCGGGCCGCCCGTAGTCCACCTCGCGGACGGCCACCCCGCGCCCGGCCCAGGCGGCGGCCTTCTCGGGCGAGCGCACCGCCACCGCCAGTTCGGCGGCGGGCACCTTCGCCAGCAGGCCCTCCACGACCAGGCGGCCCAGCTGTCCGGTGGCACCGGTGACGACGATCATGTCCTTGCTCCCTCGCTCGTTTCCGCTTCGACAACGAACGTAGGCGGGACACTAACTTCTGGTAAGTACGCACTTCGAAGTACGGTACTGACGTGAAGGTGAGTGAGACCGTCCCGGACCTGTACGACCGCAACTGCCCGCACCGCCTGGTGCTGGAGCACGTCACCAGCAAGTGGGGCGTCCTCGTGCTGTCCGCCCTCCAGGACCGCGGCCACCGCTTCAGCGAGCTCCGCCGCCGGGTCGCCGGGGTCAGCGAGAAGATGCTCGCGCAGACCCTGCAGACCCTGGAGCGCGACGGCCTGGTGCACCGCGAGGCGCACCCCGTCATCCCGCCCCGGGTCGACTACACCCTCACCCCGCTCGGCCGCGAGGCCGCCGAGGCGCTCAGCGGCCTCACCCGCTGGGTCGCCCTGCGGATGGACGACGTCGACGCCGCCCGCGAGCGCTACGACGCACAGCGGTGAAAGGCCGGGGGCGCGGGGGGCTGCGCGTCCGGCCGTGCGCCCCGGGAGGGCGGTGGCCGGCCGCGCGGCCCCCCGCGCCCCTGCCGGGCCGCTAGACGACCGCCCAGGTGTCGTTGCCGGTGAGGAGGCCGGCCAGGTCGCCCCGGCCCTTCTCGGTGGCGGCGCGGGCCAGCTGGTCGGCCATCAGCGTGTCGTAGACCGGACGGCCGACGGACCGCAGGACGCCGATCGGGGTGTGGTGCAGGGTGTCCGCGTCGGCGAGCCGGGTGAGCGCGAAGGCGGTGGCCGGCCCGGCGGCCGCGGCGTCGTGGACCAGGACGGCGTCCCGGTTCGCGTCGGTCACGGTGTCCACGTGGAGCTCGCCGTCCGGGCGGCGGAAGACGCCCTGGTCGGTGCCGAAGCGGATCGGCTGCCCGTGTTCGAGGCGGATCAGCGCCTCGTCCCTGGTCCCGGGCTCCTTGAGCACCTCGAACGCGCCGTCGTTGAAGATGTTGCAGTTCTGGTAGATCTCCACCAGCGCCGTGCCCTCGTGCTCGGCGGCGGCCCGCAGCACCGAGGTCAGGTGCTGCCGGTCGGAGTCGATGGTGCGGGCGACGAAGCTCGCCTCCGCGCCGATCGCCAGCGACAGCGGGTTGAACGGGGCGTCCAGCGAGCCCATCGGGGTGGACTTGGTGATCTTCCCGACCTCGCTGGTCGGCGAGTACTGGCCCTTGGTCAGCCCGTAGATCCGGTTGTTGAACAGCAGGATCTTCAGGTTGACGTTCCGGCGCAGCGCGTGGATCAGGTGGTTGCCGCCGATCGACAGCGCGTCGCCGTCGCCGGTGACCACCCACACCGACAGGTCGGGGCGGGAGGCCGCGAGGCCGGTGGCGATCGCCGGGGCACGGCCGTGGATGGAGTGCATCCCGTAGGTGTTCATGTAGTACGGGAAGCGCGAGGAGCAGCCGATGCCGGAGACGAAGACGGTGTTCTCCCGGCGGATGCCGAGCTCCGGCATGAAGGACTGGACGGCCGCCAGGATGGCGTAGTCACCGCAGCCCGGGCACCAGCGCACCTCCTGGTCGGTCTTGAAGTCCTTGGCGGTCTGCGGCTCGTCGCTCCTGGGCACCAGCCGGAGCGAGGGGAAGCGGTGCTGCTGCTCGGTCATCGGTTGTCCTCCTCGTCCAGGTTGCCGATCGCGGCCCACAGGACGTCCGCCAGCTGGGCCGCCTTGAAGGGGAGTCCGCGCACCTGGTTGTAGGACTGGGCGTCCACCAGGTACTTGGCGCGCAGCAGCAGGGCGAGCTGGCCGAGGTTCATCTCCGGCACGATCACCTTGTCGTAACTGCGCAGCACCGCGCCGAGGTTGGCGGGGAAGGGGTTGAGGTTGCGCAGGTGCGCCTGGGCCACCGCGCCGCCGTCCGCCCGGACCCGGCGGGCCGCCGCCGCGATCGGGCCGTAGGTGGAGCCCCAGCCGAGCACCAGGACGCGGGCGTTGCCGCCGGGGTCGTCGACCACCAGGTCGGGGACGGTGATGCCGTCCACCTTGGCCTGCCGGGTACGGACCATGAAGTCGTGGTTGGCCGGGTCGTAGGAGATGTTGCCGGTGCCGTCCTGCTTCTCGATGCCGCCGATCCGGTGTTCGAGGCCGGGCGTTCCGGGGACGGCCCAGGGGCGGGCCAGGGTCGCCGGATCGCGCAGGTAGGGCCAGAAGGTGCCGTCCGGGCGGTTCGGCTCGGTGGTGAACTCCACCGTCAGGTCGGGGAGTTCCCCGACGTCGGGGATCTTCCACGGCTCGGAGCCGTTGGCCAGGTAGCCGTCCGAGAGCAGGAAGACCGGGGTGCGGTAGGTCAGCGCGATCCGGGCCGCCTCCAGTGCGGCGGTGAAGCACTCGGCCGGCGTCGCCGGGGCGACGATCGGCACCGGCGCCTCGCCGTTGCGGCCGAACATCGCCTGCAGCAGGTCCGCCTGCTCGGTCTTGGTCGGCAGGCCGGTGGACGGGCCGCCGCGCTGGATGTCCACCACCAGCAGCGGCAGCTCCAGCGAGACGGCCAGGCCGATGGTCTCCGACTTCAGCGCCACCCCGGGCCCGGAGGTGGTGGTGACGCCCAGCGCGCCGCCGAACGCCGCGCCGAGCGCCGCGCCGATGCCGGCGATCTCGTCCTCCGCCTGGAAGGTCCGCACGCCGAAGTTCTTGTGCTTGGACAGCTCGTGCAGGATGTCGGAGGCCGGGGTGATCGGGTACGAGCCGAGGAACAGCGGCAGCCCGGAGCGCTCCGCGGCGGCGATCAGGCCGTAGGAGAGCGCCAGGTTGCCGGAGATGTTGCGGTAGGTGCCCGGCGGCAGCGAGGCGGGGGAGATCTCGTAACTGACCGCGAAGTCCTCGGTGGTCTCGCCGAAGTTCCAACCGGCCCGGAACGCCGCGATGTTGGCCTCGGCGATGTCCGGCTTCCCGGCGAACTTCTGGCGCAGGAAGGTCTCGGTGCCGTGCGTCGGCCGGTGGTACATCCAGGACAGCAGGCCGAGCGCGAACATGTTCTTCGCCCGCTCGGCGTCCTTGCGGGCCAGGCCGCTGTCCTTGAGCGCCTCCAGGGTCAGCGTGGTCAGCGGCACCTTGTGCAGGTGGTACGCCTCCAGTGAGCCGTCGGCGAGCGGATCGGCCGCGTAGCCGACCTTGGCCAGCGCCCGCTTGGTGAACTCGTCCGTGTTGACGATGATCTCGGCGCCGCGCGGCAGGTCGGGCAGGTTGGCCTTGAGGGCGGCCGGGTTCATCGCGACCAGGACGTTCGGCGCGTCGCCCGGGGTGAGGATGTCGTGGTCGGCGAAGTGCAGCTGGAAGGACGACACGCCGGGCAGGGTGCCGGCGGGCGCCCGGATCTCGGCGGGGAAGTTCGGCAGCGTGGAGAGGTCGTTCCCGAACGACGCCGTCTCGGAGGTGAAGCGGTCACCGGTGAGCTGCATGCCGTCACCGGAGTCACCGGCGAACCGGATGATCACCCGGTCCAGCCGCCGGATCGGCTTCGCCGGCCGGCCGTGGCGTCCTGGCGGGGAGACCGGGCCCGACCGGCCCTCCCCGTCCGAACCGTCCACTGCCTCTGACTGATCGACCTGACTGGTCACTGCCGCGGACCTCCTCGTGGGCGCCAGCCGCGGGCGTGAGCCGTGTGCCCCGTCCGCCTGGTGCACCGAATCGCATCCTAAGCGGGCCGAGCTTGGCTGGAGGGGAACTCAGGCACACGGCCCGGCGCCGTCGGACCCCACCGGACGCTTCTTCCCCTACGACCAGGTACAACGCGTCACCGGCCGCCGAACTTCCCCGGGCGGCCGCGGTCAGGACTCCAGGTAGGTCAGCACGGCCAGGACCCGGCGGTGGTCGTCCGTGCTCTGACCGAGGCCGAACTTCTGGAAGATGTTCGACACGTGCTTCTCCACCGCGCCGTCGGAGACCACCAGCTGCTTGGCGATCGCCGCGTTGCTGCGGCCCTCCGCCATCAGACCCAGCACCTCCCGCTCGCGCGGGGTCAGCCCGGCCAGGGAGTCGCCCTGCCGGCTGCGGCTGAGCAGCTGCTGCACCACCTCCGGGTCCAGCACGGTGCCGCCCCCGGCCACCCGGACCACCGCGTCGGCGAACTCCCGGACCTCCGCCACCCGGTCCTTCAGCAGGTAGCCGACCCCCCGGGTGGAGCCCGCCAGCAGCTCGCCGGCGTAGCGCTCCTCCACGTACTGCGACAGCACCAGCACACCCAGCAGCGGGTACCGGGCGCGCAGCGCCACGCAGGCCCGCACGCCCTCGTCGGTGTGGGTGGGGGGCATCCGGACGTCCGCCACGACGACGTCGGGCAGCGCGTCGGCGGCGGCCAGCTCGTCCACCGTCTTCAGCAGCGCCTCGCCGTCCCCGACCCCGGCGACGACCTCCATCCCCCGGTCCGTCAGCAGCCGCGTCAGCCCCTCCCGGAGCAGTACCGAATCCTCGGCGATCACCACTCGCAACATGGGGTCACCCTAGCGGGAACCACCGGGGGCGCGGTCTCACATGGTGCGGATGGCCACGGAGTCGCAGAGCTCCTGGAGGGCCGCCTTGGCCGGGCAGTCCGGGAGCGGGTCGAGCAGGGCGCGGGCCTCCTCGGCGTAGCGCAGCGTCTCGCGGCGGGCCCGCTCCAGCGCCGGGTGCCGGCGCAGCAGTCGCAGGGCCTCGGCGTGCGCCGCGTCGTCCGCCGCGAGGTCGGTGTCGAGGAGCTCGCGCAGTCGCGCGTCGTCGGGGTCCGCGGGGTCGGCGGGCAGCTGGCGCAGCAGCAGCACGGGCAGGGTGGGGACGCCTTCGCGCAGGTCGGTGCCGGGGGTCTTGCCGGACTCGTGGCCGTCGCTGGCGATGTCGAGGACGTCGTCGGCGAGCTGGAAGGCGGTGCCGATCTTCTCGCCGTACTGGGCGAGGGTGTCGACCATCCAGCGCTCGGCGCCGGCCATCATCGAGCCGAAGCGGCAGGAGACGGCGATCAGGGAGCCGGTCTTGCCGGAGATGACGTCGAGGTAGTGGCGCAGCGGGTCGTCCTCCGGCCGGGGGCCGGCGGTCTCCAGGATCTGGCCGGTGACCAGGCGCTCGAAGGCGTCGGACTGGATCCGGACGGCCTCGGGGCCGAGGTCGGAGAGCACCTGGGAGGCGCGGGAGAACAGGAAGTCGCCGGTCAGGATGGCGACCGAGTTGTCCCAGCGGCTGTTGGCGCTGGGGGCGCCGCGGCGCACGGGCGCCTCGTCCATCACGTCGTCGTGGTAGAGCGTCGCCAGGTGGGTGAGCTCGACGACCACGGCGGACGGGACGACGCCGGGGGCGGCGGGGTCGCCGAACTGGGCGGCGAGCATCACCAGCAGCGGCCGGAAGCGCTTGCCGCCGGCCTCGATCAGGTGGCTGGCGGTGACGGTGATGAAGGGGACGTCGCTCTTCACCGCCTCGATGAGGGCGGCCTCCACGGCGTCCATTCCGGCCTGGACGTCACGGGTCAGATCGCGGTCCTGCACGCTCAGCCCGAAGGGCCCCACGACGGTCACGAAGACCACTCCTGTCCCTGATCTATCCAGCGAGGCGGTCCCTGACCCCCGCCGTTGCACGTAACAGGCAGCGTATCCGGTCACGAGTGGATCACTGCACGGGCGTGCTGGTCCGGCCGGTGCCGGATCGGTCTGCGCAGGTCAGGCGGGGGAACATCGGTCCGGCCCCCGCCCGTGGCGGGCGGGGGCCGGAGGTACTGCGGTCGAGGGCTCAGCGGACGAAGACGGAGGCCTTGGTCGCCAGGTCCAGGAAGTACTGCGGGAGCAGGCCGAGGCCCAGGGTGACCAGCACGCCGACGCCGATGGCGGTGGCGGTGAGCGGGCTGGGCACCGCGACGGAGGGGCCGCCGGGCTGCGGGTCGGAGAAGAACATCAGGACGATCACCCGGATGTAGAAGAACGCGGCGACCGCCGAGCTCAGCACACCGACGATCACCAGCGGGGTGGCCCCGCCCGCGGCCGCGGCCTGGAAGACCGCGAACTTGCCGGTGAAGCCGCTGGTCAGCGGGATGCCGGCGAAGGCGAGCAGGAAGAGTGCGAACACCGCGGCCAGCAGCGGCGAGCGTCGGCCGAGACCGGCCCAGCTGGAGAGGTGGGTGGCCTCGCCCTTGGAGTCGCGGACCAGGGTCACCACGGCGAAGGCGCCGAGGGTGACGAAGGAGTACGCGAGCAGGTAGAAGAGCACCGCGCTCAGGCCCTGCTTGTCGGTGGCGATCAGGCCGGTGAGGATGAAGCCGGCGTGCGCGATCGAGGAGTACGCCAGGAGGCGCTTCACGTCCTGCTGGGTGACGGCGAGGATCGCGCCGACCACCATGGTGAGGATCGCGACGCCCCACATCACCGGCCGCCAGTCCCAGCGCAGGCCGGGGAAGGCGACGTAGAACAGCCGCAGGAAGGCGCCGAAGGCGGCGGTCTTGGTGGCGGCGGCCATGAAGCCGGTGACCGGCGTCGGGGCGCCCTGGTACACGTCCGGGGTCCAGGAGTGGAACGGGACGGCGCCGACCTTGAAGAGCAGGCCGACGGAGACCATGGCGAGGCCGATCAGCAGCAGCGCGTCGTTCTGCGTGGTGACGGCGAGCGCCGGGGTGACCGGGGCCACGCCGGAGATCACGTCGGCGATGTCGGGCAGCGCGACCGAGCCGGCGTAGCCGTACAGCAGCGCGGTGCCGAACAGGAAGAACGCCGAGGCGAAGGCGCCGAGCAGGAAGTACTTGACCGCGGCCTCCTGGGAGAGGAGGCGGCGGCGCCGGGCCAGCGCGCAGAGCAGGTAGAGCGGGAGGGAGAAGACCTCCAGCGCCACGAACATGGTCAGCAGGTCGTTGGCGGCGGGGAAGAGCAGCATGCCGCCGACCGCGAACAGGGTGAGCGGGAAGACCTCGGTGGTGCGGAAGCCCTCCCGGGTGGCGTCGCGCTCCTGCTCGCCGCCGGGGGCGGCGGCCGCCTGGGCGGTGAAGGCGTCCACGGTGTGGCCGTTCAGGCGCGGCTCCAGCCGGCCCTCGGCGAAGGTGAGCACCGCGAGGACGGCGGTCAGCAGGATCACGCCCTGGAGGAAGAGCGCCGGGCCGTCGATCGCGACGGCACCCATCGCCAGCAGGCCGGCCTTGGTGGTGCCGTGGCCGGTGGCGGCGAGCACCACCACGGCGGCGAAGGCGCCGCCGAGGCCGAGCAGGGCGGTGGTGACCTGGGCGGTGAAACGCATCCGGCGGGGCAGGAAGGCCTCCAGCAGGATCCCGACCAGGGCCGCTCCGAAGACCACCAGCATCGGGGAGAGCTGGCCGTACTCGACGTGCGGCGCGGGGATGCTGGGGCTGTTGCCGCCCGCAGCAGCGAGCCAACTCACTTCTGCTCACCTCCGGTGGTGGCGGCGACCGGGTGGGCCGGTGCCGGGTCGGTCTCGTGGACCTGGGAGAGGGTGGCGTCCACCGCCGGGTTGACGATGTCGGTCAGCGGCTTGGGGTAGACGCCCAGCAGCAGGGTCAGGGCCACCAGCGGGACGACCACGGCGAGCTCGCGGGCCTTCAGGTCGGGCATGCCCTCGACGGAGGCCTTCACCGGGCCGGTCATGGTGCGCTGGTAGAGCAGCAGCGCGTACAGCGCGGCCAGCACGATGCCGAAGGTGGCGGCGATGCCGATCGCAGGGTACCGGGTGAAGGTGCCCACCAGGACCAGGAACTCGCTGACGAACGGCCCCATGCCGGGCAGCGAGAGGGTGGCCAGGTTGCCGATCAGGAAGGTGCCCGCCAGGACCGGCGCGACCTTCTGCACGCCGCCGTAGTCGGCGATCAGGCGCGAGCCGCGGCGGGAGATCAGGAAGCCCGCGACCAGCATCCACGCGGCGGTGGCGACGCCGTGGTTGACCATGTAGAGGGTCGCCCCGGACTGCGCCTGGCTGGTCATCGCGAAGATGCCCATGATGATGAAGCCGAAGTGCGAGATCGAGGCGTACGCCACCAGGCGCTTGATGTCCTTCTGGCCGATGGCCACCAGCGCGCCGTAGACGATCCCGATCAGCGCCAGCACGGCGATCACGGTGGAGAAGTTCCGGGACGCGTTGGGGAACAGGCCGAGGCAGAAGCGCAGCATCGCGAAGGTGCCGACCTTGTCGACCACCGCGGTGATCAGCACGGCCGTTCCGGCGGTGGACTCGCCCATCGCGTTCGGCAGCCAGGTGTGCAGCGGCCACAGCGGCGCCTTGACGGCGAAGGCGAAGAAGAAGCCGAGGAACAGCGCCCGCTCCGCGTTCGGGTCGATGGCGAGCTTGCCGCTCGCGACGGCGTCGGTCAGCGTCGGCAGGTCGAAGGTGCCGAAGCCCTGGCCGGCGGCGATCACGTACAGGCCGATCACGGCGGCCAGCATCACCAGGCCGCCGAGCAGGTTGTACAGCAGGAACTTGACCGCGGCGTAGGACCGCTGCCGGTCCGACTCGGGGCCGCCGGCCCGGTCCCCGAAGCCGCCGATCAGGAAGTACATCGGGATCAGCATGGCTTCGAAGAACACGTAGAACACGAAGACGTCGGTGGCCAGGAACGACACGATCACCATCGCCTCGACGGCGAGGATCAGCGCGAAGAAGCCCTGGGTGCGGCGCTTGGACTCGAAGCCGCCCTCGACGGCCGCCGGGTCGGCGTCGTGCCAGCCGGCCAGCATCACCAGCGGGACCAGCACGGCGGTGAGCAGGACGAGCACGGTGCCGATGCCGTCGGCGCCGAGCGAGAAGCTGATGCCGAAGGAGCGGATCCAGCTGTGGGACTCGGTCAGCTGGTAGCGCGCCCCGCCGGGTTCGAAGGACGCGGCGACGGCGGCGGCCAGCGCCAGGGTCGCGGCCGAGACCGCCAGCGCGACGGTCTTGGTGGTGCGGCGGCGGGCCTCGGTGGTGCCGGCCGGCAGCGCGGCGGTGAGCACCGCGCCGGCCGCCGGCACCGCGCAGGTGGCCGAAAGCAGGTAGCTCATGACGACACCTCCGAGCACGGGTGGGTCCCGCGGAGCGGGCGGAGTACAGCCATCAGACCGACCTCATCAGGAGAGTGGAGGCGACCAGCACCAGCGTGCCGCCGAACATGGAGAGCGCGTACGTGCGGACGAAACCGGTCTGCACCCGGCGGAGCCGGGAGGAGACGCCGCCGATGGTGGCGGCCAGGCCGTTGACGAAGCCGTCCAGGCCCCTGCTGTCGAACCAGACCAGGGTGGCGGCCAGCGCGGTGCCCGGGCGGACCAGGACGGCGTGGTTGAAGTCGTCCTGGAGCAGGTCGCGGCGGGCCGCGCGGGTCAGCGGGGAGCCGACCGGCGGGATCACCGGCACCGGGCTGCGGCCGTACATCAGGTACGCGACCGCGACGCCGACCAGCATGCAGACGGTGGTGATCGCGGTGACGGTCAGCGCGGAGAGCGGCGAGTGGCCCTCGGAGAAGCCGGTGACCGGCTCCAGCCAGTCGACGAAGGAGTCGCCGTAGACGAAGAGCCCGCCGGCGAAGACCGAGCCGAAGGCCAGCACGACCATCGGCAGGGTCATGGTCCTCGGGGACTCGTGCGGGTGCGGCTCGTGGCCCTCGGCGTCGGTCTTCCAGCGCTTCTCGCCGAAGAAGGTCAGGACCATCACGCGGGTCATGTAGAACGCGGTGACGGCGGCGCCGACCAGGGTGCACAGGCCGAGGATCCAGCCCTCGGTGCCGCCCTTGGCGAAGGCCGCCTCGATGATCTTGTCCTTGGAGAAGAAGCCGGACAGGCCGGGGAAGCCGATGATCGCCAGGTAGCCGAGGCCGAAGGTGGCGAAGGTGATCGGCATGTACTTGCGCAGGCCGCCGTAGTGACGCATGTTCACTTCGTCGTCCATGCCGTGCATGACCGATCCGGCGCCGAGGAAGAGCCCGGCCTTGAAGAAGCCGTGGGTCACCAGGTGCATGATCGCGAAGGCGTAGCCGATCGGGCCGAGGCCGGCCGCCAGGATCATGTAGCCGATCTGCGACATGGTCGAGCCGGCCAGCGCCTTCTTGATGTCGTCCTTGGCGCAACCGACGATCGCACCGAAGAGCAGGGTGACCGCGCCGACCACGACCACCGCGGTCTGCGCGTCCGGCGCCAGGTTGAAGATCGCCGAGGAGCGGGTGATCAGGTAGACGCCGGCGGTCACCATGGTGGCGGCGTGGATCAGGGCCGAGACCGGGGTCGGGCCCTCCATCGCGTCGCCGAGCCAGGACTGCAGCGGCACCTGGGCGGACTTGCCGCAGGCGGCCAGCAGCAGCGTCAGGCCGATCGCGGTGAGCCTGCCCTCGCTCGCCTCCCCGGCGCCCTGGAAGACCGGCCCGAAGGCGAAGGAGCCGAACTCGGCGAACATCAGCATGATCGCGACCGACAGGCCGATGTCGCCGACCCGGTTGACGATGAACGCCTTCTTGGCGGCCGTCGCGGCGCTCGGCTTGTGCTGCCAGAAGCCGATCAGCAGGTACGAGGCGAGGCCCACGCCCTCCCAGCCGACGTACAGCAGCAGGTAGTTGTCGGCCAGCACCAGCAGCAGCATGGCGGCCAGGAACAGGTTGAGGTAGCCGAAGAAGCGGCGGCGGCGCTCGTCGTGGGCCATGTAGCCCACCGAGTAGAGGTGGATCAGGGTGCCGACGCCGGAGATCAGCAGGACGAAGGTCATGGACAGCTGGTCGAGCTGGAAGGCCACGTCGGCCTGGAAGCCGTTGACCGGGATCCAGCTGTACAGGTGCTCGGTGACCGCGCGGTCCTCCGGGGCGCGGCCCAGCATCTGTGCGAACAGGGTCAGGCCGAAGCCGAAGGAGAGCGCGGCGGCCAGCGTGCCGAGCCAGTGACCGAAGCGGTCCAGGGCGCGGCCGCCGAGCAGCAGCAGGGCAGCTCCGACCAGGGGCGCTGCGACCAGCGCCGGAATGAGAGAGTTCACCGAAGGCCCTCCGCCTACAGCTTCATCAGGTTGCTGTCATCGACCGAAGCCGAGTGCCTGGTCCGGAAGATGGACACGATGATGGCGAGGCCGACCACGACCTCGGCCGCCGCGACCACCATGGTGAAGAACGCGATGATCTGGCCGTCCAGGTTCCCGTGCATCCGGGAGAAGGTGACCAGCGCCAGGTTGGACGCGTTGAGCATCAGCTCCACGCACATGAACAGCACGATCGCGTTCCGCCGGATCAGCACGCCGGAGGCGCCGATGGTGAACAACAGGGCGGCGAGATAGAGGTAGTTGACCGGATTCACTCCGCGGCCTCCTCGTGGTTCGGCACGGTCTCCAGCGCCTGCCGGGGGCCGGTCACCGGGGGCCGGGCGGAGGACGGCCGGCCGAGCAGGTCGGCCGTGGTCTCCTCCAGCTCGGCCATCCGCCGCAGCATGTCCTGGCTGACGTCGCGGATCTGGCCGCGCTCGCGCAGGGTGGCCATCACCGAGTCCTCGGCGATGGTGCCGTCCGGCAGCAGCGCCGGGATGTCCACCGCGTTGTGCCGGGCGTACACGCCGGGCGCCGGCATCGGCGGCACCTGGATGTTGTCCTTGACCCGCTGCGCGGCGAGCTGGCGCTGGGTCAGCGGCTTGCGGACCCGCTCGCGGTGGGTCAGCACCATCGCGCCGACCGCCGCGGTGATCAGCAGGGCGCCGGTGACCTCGAAGGCCCAGACGTACTTGGTGAAGATCAGCCGGGCCAGGCCCTGCACGTTGCCTTCGGCGTTGGCCGCGGACAGCCCGGTGAAGTCCTTCAGCCCGGCGTTGGCGATGCCCGCGATCAGCAGGACGCCGAAGCCGAGCCCGCAGAGCACCGCGGCGACCCGCTGGCCCTTCAGCTGCTCCTTCAGCGAGTCGGCGCTGGTCACGCCGACCAGCATCACGACGAACAGGAAGAGCATCATGATCGCGCCGGTGTAGACGACGATCTGCACCACGCCGAGGAACACCGCGCCCTGCGCCAGGTAGCAGACCGCCAGGGCCAGCATCGTGGCGGCCAGGCAGAGCGCGCTGTGCACCGCCTTCTTCATCAGCAGCATGCCGAGCGCACCGCCGACGGCGATCACGGCGAGGATCCAGAACTGGACGGCCTCTCCGGTGGAGGTCATGACTGCACCTCCTTCTCGTGCCGGTGCTTCTCCTGCTGCACCGTGCCGGGCGCCGCACCGGTGATCTCGCCCCGGTAGTACGCGCCCTCGTCGGCGCCGGGGAAGATCGAGTGCGGGGAGTCGACCATGCCCTCGGTCAGCCCGACCAGCAGCTGCTCCTTGGTGAAGATCAGGTCGGCCCGGCTGGAGTCGGCCAGCTCGTACTCGTTGGTCATGGTCAGCGCCCGGGTGGGGCAGGCCTCGACGCACAGCCCGCACAGGATGCAGCGGGCGTAGTTGATCTGGTAGACCGCGCCGTAGCGCTCACCGGGCGAGTAACGCTCCTCTTCCCGGTTGTCGGCGCCCTCGACGTAGATCGCGTCGGCCGGACAGGCCCAGGCGCACAGCTCGCAGCCGACGCACTTCTCCAGCCCGTCCGGGTGCCGGTTCAGCTGGTGGCGGCCGTGGAAGCGCGGCGCGGTGGGCTTCTTGTGCTCCGGGTACTGCTCGGTGAGCCGCTTCTTGAACATGGCCTTGAAGGTCACGCCGAAGCCGGCCGCCGGGCCGAGGATCGACTTCTCGGATGACTCGTCGGACATGTGCGGCTCAGCTCCCTTCGGAATGGTCGGCCCCGTTGAGGGCGTCCTGGAGTTGCGGGGCCCGGCTGCGCCGGCGCGGGACGGGCGGTAGCTCCTGGCCCGGCAGCGGCGGTACGGGGTAGCCGCCGGCCATCGGGTCGAAGCCGCCGTCCTCCTTGGGCTTCTCCACCTCGGGCTTGCGCCGCATCAGGTCCCAGACCAGCGCGAGCAGCAGGACCGCGCCGAGCGGGGCGCCGACGTACAGCACCACCCGGGCGAAGTCGTAGCCCTCGTTGCGCAGCGCCCGGACGCTGGAGACCATCACCAGCCAGACCAGCGAGACCGGGATCAGCACCTTCCAGCCCAGCTTCATGAACTGGTCGTAGCGCAGGCGGGGCAGGGTGCCGCGGAGCCAGATGAAGAAGAACAGCAGCAGCTGGATCTTCAGGGTGATCCAGAGCATCGGCCACCAGCCGTGGTTCGCCCCCTCCCAGAAGGTGGAGATCGGCCACGGGGCCCGCCAGCCGCCCAGGAAGAGCGTGGACGCCACCGCCGAGACGGTCACCATGTTGACGTACTCGGCCAGCATGAACATCGCGAACTTCAGCGAGGAGTACTCGGTGTTGAAGCCGCCGACCAGCTCGCCCTCGGCCTCCGGGAGGTCGAACGGCGCCCGGTTGGTCTCGCCGACCATCGCGATGATGTAGACGATGAACGAGACCGGCAGCAGTACCGCGAACCAGGTCGGTTGCTGGGAGGCGACGATCTCCGAGGTGGACATCGAGCCCGAGTAGATGAACACCGCCGCGAAGGACAGGCCCATCGCGATCTCGTAGCTGATCATCTGGGCGGAGGAGCGGATGCCGCCGAGCAGCGGGTAGGTCGAGCCGGAGGACCAGCCGGCCAGCACGATGCCGTAGATGCCGATCGAGGCGGTCGCCAGGATGTAGAGCAGGGCGATCGGCAGGTCGGTCAGCTGGAGCGGCGTCCGGGTGCCGAAGATCGACACCTGGTCGTCGGCCGGGCCGAACGGGATCACCGCGAAGGCCATGAAGGCCGGGATCGCGGAGACGATCGGCGCGAGGATGTAGACCGCCTTGTCGGCGCCCTTGACCACCAGGTCTTCCTTGAGCGCCAGCTTCACGCCGTCCGCGAGGGACTGCAGCATGCCCCAGGGACCGTGCCGGTTGGGGCCGATCCGCAGCTGCATCCAGGCGACGACCTTGCGCTCCCAGACGATCGCGATCAGCACCGTGCCGACCAGGAAGGCGAAGACGAACACCGCCTTCAGCAGCACCAGCCACCAGGGGTCGCGGCCGAAGTACCCGAGGGTCTCGTATGCGGCGAGAGTGTTCACTGGGCGTCCTCCGCCGGGGCGATGGTGACCAGGTGGCCGACCGTGGTGCCGAGCGAGCGGTGGACGCCGCCGCCCGGGGTGGAGTTGAGCGGCAGCCAGACCGTGCGGTCCGGCATCGCGTCGGTGACCTCCAGCGGGAGGACCAGCGAGCCGGCCGGGCCGGTGATCCGCAGGGCGCCCGCCGCGCCGATCTCCTCGGCGGTGGACGCGGAGATCCGGGCCACCGCCCGATGGCGGGTGCCGGCCAGGTGGGCGTCGCCGTCCTGCAGCGAACCGTTGTCCAGCAGCATCCGGTGGCCGGCCAGCACCGCCTGGCCGGTGGCCGGGCGGGGCAGCGGCGCCGGGTGCGCCGCCGGGGCGCCCGGCCGGTCGCCCGCCCAGGGGGCGAAGGCGTCCAGCTCCAGCCGGGCCGCCCGGACGTCGGGCAGCCGGATCGGGCGCTCCAGGGCGTCCGCGAGCATGGTCAGCACCCGGGTCTCGGCGTGCAGGTGGCGCTGCATCAACTGGTCCGGCTTGAGCGCCGGTTCGAACATCCGGACCCGGCCCTCCCAGTCCAGGAAGGTGCCGGCCTTCTCGGCGACCGCCGCGACCGGCAGCACCACGTCGGCGAGCGCGGTCACGGCGGACGGGCGCAGCTCCAGCGAGACCGTGAAGGCCCGGCCGAGCGCCTCCTCGGCGAGCGCCGGGTCCGGCAGGTCCTCGACCCCGACGCCGCCGACCACCAGCGCGTCCAGGTCGCCCTGGAGCACCGCCGCGAGGATCTGGTCGGTGTCCCGGCCGGGCCGGGACGGCAGTTCGGTGGTGCCCCACAGCTCGGCGGCCTCGGCCCGGGCGGCGGGCACGGTGACCGCGCGGCCGCCGGGCAGCAGGCCCGGCAGCAGGCCGGCCTCGACCGCGCCCCGCTCGCCGGCCCGGCGCGGCACCCAGGCGAGCTTCGCCCCGGTGGTGTGCGCGAGCCGCAGCGCGGCGGTCAGGCCTCCGGGCACCTGGGCCAGGCGCTCGCCGACCAGGATCACCGCACCCGGGCTGCGCAGCGCGTCCGCGCAGCGTCCGGCGTCGTCGGCCAGCACCTCGTCGCCGCCGAGCGCGTTCAGCCACTCGGCCTCGGTGCCGGGGGCGGCGGGCAGCAGCGCGCCGCGCAGCTTGCCCAGGCCCCGGGTGGCGTGCGAGGCGATCGCGAAGACCCGCAGGCCGGCGGCCCGGTTGGCCTTGCGCAGCCGCAGGAAGACGATCGGCGCCTCCTCCTCGGCCTCCAGGCCGACCAGCAGCACCGCCGGGGCGGCCTCCAGCTGGTGGTAGCTCAGCCCTTCGCCGTCCAGGTCGACGCCGCGGCCGGCGACCGCGGCGGCCAGGAAGTCCGCCTCCTCGCCGCTGTGCGGGCGGGAGCGGAAGTCCACGTCGTTGGTGCCGAGCGCGACCCGGGCGAACTTGCCGTACGCGTAGGCGTCCTCGACCGTCACCCGGCCACCGGTCAGCACCGCGGCGCGCGCGCCGCGCAGGCCCTCGGCCGCCGCGGCCAGCGCCTCCGGCCAGGAGGCGGGAACGAGTTCACCGCTGTCGTCGCGGACCAGCGGGGTGGTGATCCGGTCGCGCTGCTGGGCGTAGCGGAACGCGAAGCGGCCCTTGTCGCAGTTCCACTCCTCGTTCACCTCCGGCTCGTTGCCGGCCAGCCGGCGCAGCACCTTGCCGCGGCGGTGGTCGGTGCGCTGGCCGCAGCCCGCCGAGCAGTGCTCGCACACGCTCGGGGAGGAGACCAGGTCGAACGGGCGGGAGCGGAACCGGTAGGCCGCCGAGGTGAGCGCGCCGACCGGGCAGATCTGGATGGTGTTGCCGGAGAAGTACGAGGTCAGCGGCTCGTCGTCGCCGATGCCGACCTGCTGCAGCGCGCCGCGCTCGATCAGGTCGATGAACGGGTCGCCGGCGATCTGCTGGGAGAAGCGGGTGCAGCGGGCGCACAGCACGCAGCGCTCGCGGTCCAGCAGCACCTGCGAGGAGAGCGGGATCGGCTTCTCGTAGGTGCGCTTCATGCCCTCGAAGCGGGAGTCGGCGTCGCCGGTGGACATCGCCTGGTTCTGCAGCGGGCACTCGCCGCCCTTGTCGCAGACCGGGCAGTCCAGCGGGTGGTTGATCAGCAGCAGCTCCATCACGCCGCGCTGCGCCTTCTCGGCGACCGGCGAGCTGACCTGCGTCCTGACCACCATGCCCTCGGCGACCGGGATCGTGCAGGAGGCGACCGGCTTGCGCTGGCCCTCGACCTCCACGATGCACTGCCGGCAGGCGCCGGCCGGGTCGAGCAGCGGGTGGTCGCAGAAGCGCGGGATCTGGGTGCCGATCTGCTCGGCGGCGCGGATCACCAGCGTCCCCTTGGGGACCTGGACCTCGACGCCGTCGATGGTGAGCGTGACGAGCTCCACTGCGGTGGAGGACTCGGTGACGGTCACGCGTGCACCTCCCTCTCGGTGGCGGACTCGTGGACGTGCGCCCGGCCGGCCCAGACGGTGGACGCCGCCGGGTCGAAGGGGCAGCGGCGCTCGGTGATGTGCTGCTCGTACTCCTCGCGGAAGTGCTGCAGCGAGGAGACGATCGGGCTGGCGGCGCCGTCGCCGAGCGCGCAGAAGGACTTGCCGTTGATGTTGTCGGCGATGTCGAGCAGCTTCTCCAGGTCGCCGGCGACGCCCTGGCCCGCCTCGATCCGCTTGAGCAACTGCACCAGCCAGTACGTGCCTTCGCGGCACGGGGTGCACTTGCCGCAGGACTCGTGGGCGTAGAACTCGGTCCACCGGGTGACCGCCCGGACCACGCAGGTGGTCTCGTCGAAGACCTGCAGCGCCTTGGTGCCGAGCATCGAGCCGGCCGCGCCGACGCCCTCGTAGTCGAGCGGCACGTCCAGGTGCTCGTCGGTGAACATCGGGGTGGACGAGCCGCCCGGCGTCCAGAACTTGAGCCGGTGCCCGGCCCGGATGCCGCCGCTGATCTCCAGCAGCTGGCGCAGCGTGATGCCCAGCGGCGCCTCGTACTGGCCGGGGTTGGTGACGTGCCCGGAGAGCGAGTAGAGGGTGAAGCCGGGCGACTTCTCGGTGCCCAGCGCCTTGAACCACTCCTTGCCCTTGGCCAGGATCGGCGGCACCGAGGCGATCGACTCGACGTTGTTGACCACCGTGGGGCAGGCGTACAGGCCGGCGACGGCGGGGAACGGCGGGCGCAGTCGCGGCTGGCCGCGGCGGCCCTCCAGCGAGTCGAGCAGCGCGGTCTCCTCGCCGCAGATGTACGCCCCGGCGCCGGCGTGCACGGTGATGTCGAGATCGATGCCCGAGCCGAGGATGTCCTTGCCGAGGTAGCCGGCCTCGTACGCCTCGGCGACCGCGGCGTGCAGCCGGCGCAGCACCGGCACGACCTCGCCGCGCAGGTAGACGAAGGCGTGCTCGCAGCGGATCGCGTACGAGGCGATGACCATGCCCTCGATCAGCGAGTGCGGGTTGGCGAAGAGCAGCGGGATGTCCTTGCAGGTGCCCGGCTCGGACTCGTCGGCGTTGACCACCAGGTAGTGGGGCTTGCCGTCGTTCTGCGGGATGAACTGCCACTTCATGCCGGTCGGGAAGCCGGCGCCGCCGCGGCCGCGCAGGCCCGCGTCCTTGACCAGCCCGATGACCTCGTCGGGCTGCATGGCGAGGGCGGCGCGCAGGCCCTCGTAGCCGCCGTGGCGGCGGTAGGTGGCCATCGTCCAGGGGCGGGAGTCGTCCCAGGAGGCGGAGAGCACCGGCGAGAGCAGCTTCTCGGCCGGCTCGGCGGAGGTCATCACGCTTCCGTCCCTTCGTGCCTGGGGGATACCACCTTGGTGCCGGGGGTGCCGGGCAGCGCCTCGCCCTTGGCCAGGCGCAGGCCGGCCAGCGAGGGCGCGCCGCCGGCGCCGGACTCGTCGTTGGCGCCGGGCCGCTCGTCGGGGAAGCCGGCCAGGATCCGGGCGCTCTCCTTGAAGGAGCAGAGCTTGGCGCCGCGGGTCGGGCTGACCTCCTGGCCCTCGCGCAGCCGGTCGACCAGCTGCTTGGCGCTCTCCGGGGTCTGGTTGTCGAAGAACTCCCAGTTGACCATCACCACGGGGGCGTAGTCGCAGGCCGCGTTGCACTCGATGTGTTCGAGCGAGATCGAGCCGTCCTCGGTGGTCTGGTTGTTCTCGATGCCGAGGTGCTGCTTGAGCTCGTCGAAGATCTGGTCGCCGCCGAGCACCGCGCACAGCGTGTTGGTGCACACGCCGACGTGGTACTCGCCGGCCGGCCGGCGGCGGTACATGGTGTAGAAGGTCGCGACGGCGGTGACCTCGGCGGTGGTGAGGTCCAACTGCTCGGCGCAGAAGCGGATGCCGGTGGAGGAGACGTACCCCTCCTCGCTCTGCACCAGGTGCAGCAGCGGCAGCAGCGCGGAGCGGCCGACCGGGTAGCGGGCGATCAGCTCGCGCGCGTCGTCCGCCAGCCGCTCGTGCACCTCCGGCGGGAAGGGCTTGGCCGGCAGCGCCGGCAGGCCGAGTTCGACGTTGCTCACCGGTCCACGCCTCCCATCACCGGGTCGATCCCGGCCACCGCGACGATGACGTCGGCGACCTGGCCGCCCTCGCACATCGCCGCCATCGTCTGCAGGTTGGTGAACGAGGGGTCGCGGAAGTGGACGCGGTAGGGCCGCGTGCCGCCGTCGCTGACCACGTGCACCCCGAGCTCGCCCTTGGGCGACTCGACCGCCGCGTACGCCTGTCCGACCGGGACCCGGAAGCCCTCGGTGACCAGCTTGAAGTGGTGGATCAGGGCCTCCATCGAGGTGCCCATGATCTTCCGGATGTGGTCGAGCGAGTTGCCCATCCCGTCCGGTCCGACGGCCAGTTGGGCCGGCCAGGCGATCTTCTTGTCGGCGACCATGACCGGGCCGGGCTTCAGCCGGTCCAGGCACTGCTCGGCGATCCGCAGCGACTGCTTCATCTCCTCCAGGCGGATCAGGAACCGCCCGTAGGAGTCGCAGGTGTCGGCGACCGCGACCTCGAAGTCGTAGTTCTCGTACCCGCAGTACGGGTCGGTCTTGCGCAGGTCGTGCGGCAGGCCGGTGGAGCGCAGGATCGGGCCGGTGGCGCCGAGCGCCAGGCAGCCGGGCAGGTCCAGGTGGCCGACGTCGACCAGGCGGGCCTTGAACACCGGGTTGTCGGTGGCGAGCTTGTCGTACTCGTGCATCCGGGAGCGGAGCAGCTTGATGCCCTCGCGGATCTGGTCGACGGCGCCGGGCGGCAGGTCCTGGGCGAGTCCGCCGGGGCGGACGTACGCGTGGTTCATCCGCAGGCCGGTGACCAGCTCGAAGATGTCCAGGATGACTTCGCGGTCGCGGAAGCCGTAGATCATCAGGGTGGTGGAGCCGATCTCCATGCCGCCGGTGGCCAGCGCCACCAGGTGCGAGGAGATCCGGTTGAGCTCCATCATCAGCACCCGGATCACCGAGGCCCGCTCGGGCACGTCGTCGGTGATGCCGAGCAGCTTCTCGACCGCCAGGCAGTACGCCGTCTCGTTGTAGAGCGGCGTCAGGTAGTCCATCCGCGTCACGAACGTGGTGCCCTGGACCCAGGTCCGGTACTCCATGTTCTTCTCGATGCCGGTGTGCAGGTAGCCGATGCCGCAGCGGGCCTCGGTCACCGTCTCGCCGTCGATCTCCAGGATCAGCCGCAGCACGCCGTGGGTGGACGGGTGCTGCGGGCCCATGTTGACGATGATCCGCTCGTCGTCCGCGCGGGCCACCGCCTCGGCGACCTCGCCCCAGTCGCCACCGGTGACGGTGAAGACCCGCCCCTCGGTGGTCTCCCGCGAGCCTGCTTCGTGGTGAACGCTCATCAGGTGTACGACCTCCGCTGGTCGGGAGCCGGGATCTGGGCGCCCTTGTACTCGACGGGGATGCCGCCGAGCGGGTAGTCCTTGCGCTGCGGGTGGCCCAGCCAGTCGTCCGGCATCATGATCCGGGTCAGCGCGGGGTGGCCCTCGAAGACCAGCCCGAAGAAGTCGTAGGTCTCCCGCTCGTGCCAGTCGTTGGTCGGGTAGACCGACACCACCGACGGGACCGTCGGGTCCGCGTCGGGCGCGGTGACCTCCAGCCGGATCAGCCGGCCGTGGGTGATCGAGCGCAGGTGGTAGACGGCGTGCAGCTCGCGGCCCTTGTCGTGCGGGTAGTGCACGCCGCTCACGCCGAGGCACAGCTCGAAGCGGAGCGCCGGGTCGTCGCGCAGCGTGCGGGCGGTCCGCAGCAGGTGCTCGCGGGCGATGTGGAAGGTCAGCTCGTCCCGGTCGACGACGGTCTTCTCGATCACGTCGGAGACGTCGAGGCCCTGCTCCTCGAGCGCGCCCTCCAGCTCGTCGGCCACCTCGTCGAACCAGCCGCCGTAGGGGCGGGAGGAGGCGCCGGGCAGGGCGATCGGGGCCTGCAGGCCGCCGAAGCCGGAGGTGTCGCCGGTGCCCTGCGCGCCGAACATGCCCTGGCGCTTGCCGACCACCTCGATCGGGATCTCTTTCCGGGTCGCGGGGACCTGGGGCTCCTCGCTCATCGCAGCAGCCCCCGCATCTCGCTGGTCGGGGTGGCCCGCAGCGCGAGCTCCTCGGCGAGCTCCTCGGCGCGGCGCTTGTTCACGCCGAGCTTCTCGTGCTGGATCTTCTCGTGCAGCTTGATGATGGCGTCCATCAGCATCTCCGGGCGGGGCGGGCAGCCCGGCAGGTAGATGTCCACGGGGACGATGTGGTCGACGCCCTGGACGATCGCGTAGTTGTTGAACATGCCGCCGGAGGAGGCGCACACGCCCATCGAGATGACCCACTTCGGATTGGCCATCTGGTCGTAGACCTGTCGCAGCACCGGCGCCATCTTCTGGCTCACCCGGCCCGCCACGATCATCAGGTCGGCCTGCCGCGGCGAACCGCGGAACACCTCCATGCCGAAGCGGGCCAGGTCGTAGCGGCCCGCGCCGGTGGTCATCATCTCGATCGCGCAGCAGGCCAGGCCGAAGGTGGCGGGGAAGAGCGACGCCTTCCGCACCCACCCTGCGGCAGCCTCCACGCTGGTGAGCAGAAAGCCGCTCGGCAGCTTCTCCTCGATTCCCATCCGTTCCCTCTCAATACCCTCAAGTCCGGTGGCTTGTCCGCCCGTTCACAAGGTCAGGATTCAGTCCCACTCCAGACCGCCGCGACGCCAGACATAGGCGTACGCGACGAACACGGTGGCGATGAACAGGAGCATCTCGACCAGCCCGAAGATCCCCAGGGCGTCGAAGCTGACCGCCCACGGGTAGAGGAAGACGATCTCGATGTCGAAGACGATGAAGAGCATCGCCGTCAGGTAGTACTTGATCGGGAACCGACCGCCGCCCATGGGCTGCGGGGTCGGCTCGATGCCGCACTCGTACGCCTCCAACTTGGCCCGGTTGTAGCGCTTCGGGCCGGTGAGCGAGGCCATCACGACGGAGCCGACCGCGAACGCCGCCGCGATGGCACCGAGTACGAGGATCGGCGCGTAGGCATTCATAGCCCCCGCTCCCTCCGTCCAGTCGTCCTTGACTGCAGATCGGAACCGACGGGTCACCGTGGGGTGATCCCGTGATCCACTCCGTGAGATCCACCCCCATGTGAGGCAGTTCACAAAGCCCGGATCGAGCGCATCCTATGCCCGTCGGCTTGTGATCTGCGACACGCAGTTCCCGACGATCTTTGTGATCTGCGCCACCCGACAGACGGCCGCAAAGCGCGCCAAGTCCCAATCGGTCAACGCAAAGCAGGCGAACGGACACAATCTGTCGCATTCAAGTGTGAAGCGACTGGTCAGAGGCTCGGGCGCATATCAACCCCAGGGCGACCGAGGCAAATTTCTTCATGATCAGGTTGACGTGATAAGGGGTCTCACCCGCCAGGTGGACCCCGGATGTCAGCCGCTTGACCCTTCGTTCACAAGCTCACGAGAGGGCTCGGCATGCTGGGCCCGCGGGAGGCGCTCAGACTTGAGGCATGCCTCTCCCCCGCTACGGCGTGGCCATCGGTACCTTCCAGTCGTTCAGCCGGGACCCGAGTCACGACTTCGGGCACTGGTACCACGGCCACCTCGCCCTGAGCACGCCGCAGGGCACCTACCAGGCCGCGCTCGACGTGGACGCGCCGAGCAGCGTCGGGGTCTCCTACCGGATGGTGGACGACCTGCGGACGATCGACATCGCCGCCGTCCGGGCCCTCGGCGACGGATTCCACTTCCTCTCCTCCGACCCGTACTCCGGCGCGCTGGACTACGTCCGCAGCCCGATGCTGCGCGCCCCCGGCTGGCTGGACCGGCTCAAGGAGTTACTGCGCAGGCTGGGCCTGCTCTGGCGGCGCCCGGCGCCCGGCGACCCGGTGTTCCGGCCGAACCTCGCCGACCGGCTGGCCGGCCGGCTGGGGCGGCGCTCCGCGTTCCGGCTGTTCCCCTGGGTGTCCAGCGACGGCGACAACGCCCTCGACGTGCTGGAGCCGCACCTGCACGCCGCGACCCGGCTCTACGTCTTCGGCCAGTCCTTCGACGTCGGCCTCGGCGTGCACGACGTCCACCAGAACCAGGGCGACCCGCCCGGCGAGCACTACGCCGGGAACGGCGTCTGGCAGGACGGCGCGGTGGTCTGCGAGAACCCCGACGGCAGCGTGCTGGTCTGGCAGATCAAGTTCAACACCCAGACCCTGGACACCGACGCGAACGGCAACCCGCGATGATGGCGGCATGACCCGAAGCACCCCGGAGGTACCGCCCACCGCCCGGCTCGACCTGGTGCCGCTGCGGGTCGAGCACGCCGAGGAGATGGCCGGGGTGCTCGCCGACCCGGCGCTGTACGCCTTCACCGGCGGCGAGCCGCCGAGCGCCGAGCAGCTGCGGGCGCGCTACGAGCGCCAGACCGCGGGCTCGCCGGACCCGGCGGAGGCCTGGTTCAACTGGGTGCTCCGGGCGGACGGCCGCCTGTGCGGCTACGTCCAGGCCACCGTACGGGCCGGGGAGGCCGAGGTCGCCTGGGTGGTCGGCACGCCGTGGCAGGGCCGCGGCTACGCCGTCGAGGCCGTCCGCGCGCTGGTCGCCGCGCTGCCCGGGCCAACCGTCGTGGCACACGTCCACCCCGGCCACGCGGCCTCCGCCGCGGTCGCCCGCGCGGCCGGACTGCTGCCCACCGACCGCGAACTCGACGGCGAGGTCCGCTGGGAGCTCAGGCGCGCGGGGCGATCTTGGTGAGGCCGTTGATGACGCGGTCCATCGCGTCGCCGCCCTGCGGGTCGGTCAGGTTGGCGAGCAGCTTGAGGGTGAACTTCATCAGCAGCGGGTGCGTGAGGCCGCGTTCGGCGGCGGCCCGCATCACCTTGTCGTTGCCGATCAGCTTCACGAAGGCCCGGCCGAGCGTGTAGTAGCCGCCGTAGGTCTCCTTGAGCACCTGCGGGTAGTTGGCGAGCGCCTTCTCCCGGCCGGTGTCGGTGATCCGGGCCAGGGCCTGGACGATGACGCCGGCGGCGATCCTCCCGGACTCCATGGCGTACGCGATGCCCTCGCCGTTGAACGGGTTGACCATGCCGCCGGCGTCGCCGACCAGCAGCAGGCCGCGGGTGTAGTGCGGCTTGCGGTTGAAGGCCATCGGCAGCGCGGCGCCGCGGATCGGGTCGGTCATGTTCTCGGGGGTGTAGCCCCACTCCTCGGGCATCGAGGCGCACCAGCTCTTGAGCACCTCGCGCCAGTTGAGGTCGCCGAAGGCGGGCGAGGAGTTGAGGATGCCGAGGCCGACGTTGGAGGTGCCGTCGCCCATCGGGAAGATCCAGCCGTAGCCGGGCAGGAGCTTCTTCTCGCCGCCGCGGGTGTCCCACAGCTCCAGCCAGGACTCCAGGTACTGGTCCTCGCTGCGCGGCGAGGTGAAGTAGGTGCGGTAGGCGACGCCCATCGGGCGGGACTCGATCCGGTGCAGGCCCATGGCGAGCGAGAGCCGGGTGGAGTTGCCGTCGGCGGCGACCACCAGCGGGGCGGAGTAGGAGACTTCGCGCTTGTCCTCGCCCAGCTTGGCGGTGACGCCGGTGATCCGGCCGGTGCGGTCGTCCAGCACCGGGCCGGTCACGTTGCACTGCTCGACCAGGCGGGCGCCGGCCTTGACGGCCTGTCGGGCCAGCATCTCGTCGAAGTCGGCGCGCTTGCGGACCAGGCCGTAGCTGGGGAACTCGGCCAGCTCGGGCCAGTCGAGTTCCAGCCGGACGCCGCCGCCGATGATCCGCAGGCCCTTGTTGTGCAGCCAGCCGTTCTCCACCGAGACGTCGATGCCCATGTCGATCAGCTGCTTGGTGGCACGCGGGGTGAGGCCGTCGCCGCAGACCTTCTCCCGGGGGAACTCGGTCTTCTCCAGCAGGAGGACGTCGAGCCCGGCCTGGGCGAGGTAGTAGGCGGTGGTCGCACCGGCCGGACCGGCGCCGACCACGATCACATCGGCGGTGCTCTCGACGGCGCTCTGGGTCATGGCGGTTGTTCTCCCGATCACGGCTGGTAAGGGGCGGTCGCAGTCTACGGGGTGGGCTATTCGATGGGCTCGGAGGCGTTCCAGAGGTCGTTGAACCGCTGCATCCGGCGGGACACCCGGTCGGGGCTGGCCACCACCTGGATGCCGGCGATCATCGCCGGTCCGAGCGACTCGACGGGCAGACCGGGCGTCACCTCGTAGCTGACCGCCTGGTCGAAGACGATGAAGTCCATCATCGGGCCGAGCCGGGCGGCGTGCGGCAGGTCGCGGGTGGCGACGATCCGCACGGCGACGTTGAGCGCGGCCTGCGCCCGGCCGACCTGGCGGGCCTCCTCCAGGTCCTCGGGGCTGGGGTCGTCCAGGATGAACACCCGGCGGACCTTCACCCCGCGGGCGATCGCCTCGCGCTGCGCGGCCAGGTAGCGCAGGCCGAGTTCGGAGTTCCAGAAGCCGGCGTCGACGGCGGTGCTGGTGGCGTCGATGGAGACCGCGGTGGAGTCGGCCAGGGTGAGGATCCAGTCCCGGTCCTCGCCGTCGTAGCCGGCCACGCCGGCCTGCAGGCCCTCCATCAGGGCCACCACCCGGTCCACCACCCGCTGGACGAAGGCGTGCACGATCTCCGGCTGCCCCCCGAGGTGGGCGGCGCTGCGCACCAGCCGGTCGATCACCGCGATGTCCAGCTTGGACTCCTCCAGCCGGGCGTACAGCGCGGTGGCCTTGTTGATCCGGGCGAAGCCGCGGTCGACCAGCGACTCCACCTCGCGGGTGTGCGAGCTGAGCGCGCCCTCGTACGCGGCGAGCCGGCGTTCGAAGGAGACCAGGAAGTCGGCGATCAACACGGTCGCGCCGAGCACCGTGGTCAGCATGACGCTGGTGCTGACGTCCTGGGCGACCAGCTGGCTGATCACGAAGGTGAGCGCGCCGGTGAAGGCGCTGGTGAGCATCCGGCGCAGGGCCGGAGTGAGGCGTATGTCCACAGCTCCCCCGAGCTCGTGAGTGGTGTGAGGCCCCGGTCGGTCGCCCGGCCGGTCAGTCCCCCCGTACGGTCGGCGCGGTCAGGCCGACGGCCTGCAGCGCCAAGTGGTCGCGGACCCGCTGGACGGAGGCCGTCCACTGCCGGGTGAAGCCGGGACGGGTTTCCAGGCCCTCCCAGAGCGGCGCCAGCGGCCGGGCGACCCGGGCGCCGGGCATCCACAGGTGCATCAGGTGGTTCACGGCCGGGCGCAGCCGCTGCACCGGGCCGGGCCCCGGGTCGGAGCCGAGGCCGCTGCGCTCGATCAGTCTGCCCAGGGTGGACAGCAGCCAGTCGTGCAGCGCGAGGTCCTCGCAGAAGGCGGCGACCTCCACCGGGTCGACGCTCTCCAGGGTGAGCCGCAGGGTGCGCAGGGTGTCGTCCTCGACGGTGAGCCGGCCGCCGGGCTCCTCGCCGGCCAGGTCGGCGCGGACGGCGGTCCAGCGCAGCCGGGTGCGGCGGGAGCGGAACGGGGCGCGGCGGTCCAGCCCGGCCTCCCGCTGCACCTCGGTGAGCAGCCGTTCGGTGAGCCCGCCGAGGTCGAGTCCGGTGCCGGGCTCCGCCGCGGCGAGGTGGCCGGCGGCGAGCTCGGCCGCCTCGCCCCGGCCGATCACCTCGACGGTCCCGGGGTGGGCCAGGTAGTGGCCCCAGGGCCGGCGCCGGTCGCCGCCGGCCGCGATCCGGGCGAGGGCCGAGGCCTGCAGCACCCGGCCCTCGGTGAGCACGGCGTGGGAGAGCACGGTGCCGACGCCGCGGACGGCCCGGTGCGAGGTGGTGGCGAGCGGGCAGTCGACGCCGGTCAGCAGGTCGGGCGACTGGGCGCGGACGTTGGGCCGCTGCGAGGAGCGGACCCGTTCGCCGTGGCGCAGGCCGAGCATCTTCTCGGTGGCGGCGCCGGGCAGTTCCACGGAGTGCTGGAGCAGGCCGGTGCGGACCTCGCCGAGCAGCAGCGCCGGGCCCTCGCCCGGCCGGTCGGGCCTCATGGCTGCCCGTGGAAGAGGTAGCCGATCCGCCCGGTGAGCGCGTCGGGCAGCGGGACGCCCTCCTGCCGGGCCCGCTCGGCGAGCGCGTGCAGCACCGGCTCCTCGGGCGCCCACTGTTCGAGCAGCACGGTGACGGCGTGCTCGATCGGCAGGAAGCGCCGGGCGAGCACGGAGAAGGTCCGGTAGGCGGCGAAGGGGTCGGCGGCCGGGTTGAGCCGGACCAGCGGCGGCAGGGCGTCCCAGCTGTCCGGGAGGGTGTCCGGCCGGGGCGCCGGCGGGAACACCTCCTGGCCGCGGTCGCGCAGCAGGCCGAGCCTCAGCAGCTGCCAGACGGCGGCCAGGTAGGGGCAGGACCAGGTGCGCCCGCCGTGCCTGGTGTCCCAGAGTTCGACGTCAAGGAAGACCGAGTGGCGGCCGGCCTCGGTCTCCCGGGGCGGTCGCCAGCCGCCGCCGGCGGCGCCCATCGCCTCGTCCAGGTCGTCGGCGGGGGTGCGCTCGCCGTTGGAGAGCCAGCCGGTGGCGGTGGCGGGCGGCCGGGATCCGTTGGTGCCGGGCGGCGGGGACTCCACCAGCCGGGCCTCGACCAGCCGGGCGGGCCGGCGGCCGTCGGCCTCGGCGCAGGCGGACTCGCGGGCCAGGTAGTCGACGGTCAGGCCGCAGGCCTCGGCCTCGGCGACGATCTGCGGGACGACCTCGGCGGGGGTGGAGAAGCGGGTGAAGTAGTCGTCGATCAGGAAGCAGGTGGAGATCCGCGGCCGCCGCCCGGCGGGCACCGGGCAGGCCGCGCGCGCGGCGTCGACCCACGGCTTGACCTGGGCGAACTGCTCGCGCAGCCGCTCCGGGCCGGCCATGAAGTCGTCCATGTACAGGTGGCCGATCTCCAGGGACAGGTGGGAGAGCGGCACCGAGGCGGTGCGCGGGTCGGCCGAGACCTCGCGGAAGGTGGTGTCCACTGTGCTTGCTCACTCCTGGCGTTCGACACGGGCCGGGCGACGAGTGACCTGGGCGGCGGTCAGAGCGGGGTCTCCCAGGCCCGGTCGTGGGTGAGCGCGGCGGCCAGGGCGGCGAAGGCCTCGGCGGTCTCGGTGTTGGCGACCCGGCTGGCCAGCACGTCGTCGTCGGTGATCAGCTGCTCCTGCCACTGCAGGACCGGGTCGAGCGGGACGGTGCCGAGCACCAGGGTCTGGCCCAGCCGGTGCTGGGAGGCGAGCCGGGTCAGGTCCTCGTGGCAGGCCCGCAGCCAGGCGGCCTGGGCGGGCCGCAGCAGGGTGAACATCGGCGAGGCCGGGTCGGGCACGGCGGCCCGGACGAAGCGCACCCGGTCGCGCAGCTCCTCCTCGTCGTGGCCGCGGGCGGTGCCGGCCGCCATGATGCCGCGGTCGCCGTAGACCAGCCCGGAGGCGGCGATGATGTGCTGCCGGGTCCACCGGTGGAAGACCAGCCAGCGGCTGACCACCTCGGCCAGCTCGGGCCGGGAGGTGGCTTCCAGCACCATCTCGGCGGCGTACGAGCGGCCGGCGCTGAGGTCGACCAGGATGATGTCGAACTCCTCCTCCAGCCGCAGGAACAGCTCGGTGCAGCGGCGGACCGCGTCGCCGCCGGTGACGAACTCGCCGCCGCCGCGGTCGCCGGGCACCAGGACCAACTGGCCGCTGCCGGCCGGGCGGTTGCGCAGGCTGAGGCTGTCGGACTCGGCCCAGACGTTGACCCGCTTGGGTTCGGCGACGTTGCCGCGCAGGTAGGAGTGGAGGCCGGCCTGGTCGACGCCGCGCAGCGCGGTCGGCACGTCGAAGACCGCGGCGCTGGTCGGCGAGCCGAAGTCGAAGTCGAGGTAGCAGACGTCGTCGCCGAGCAGGGCCCGGCGGTAGGCGATGTTGGCACTGGTGACGGACCGACCGGTGCCGCCCTTGTCCGAGGTGGCGAAGATCAGCACGGGTCAGGACCTCCCGCCGGCCGCCCGGGCGGCGGCCAGGCCGTCCAGTTTGGCGAGCACCTCCAGGGCGAGCGCGCAGGCCGTTCCGGGGCGGTCGCGCAGGATCCTGCGGGCGCGCTGCAACTGCACCTCGGCCTCGTGCAGGGTGTCCTGGACCGAGCGGAAGCCGCCGGAGCTGAGCTGCATCATCTCCTTGTCGAGCAGATGGTCGGCCTCGCTGAGCAGGTCGGTGGCGACCTCGATCAGCCGGGGGCTGCGGATCGGGGTCTGCCCGATCACCCCGGCGGCCACCACCAGGCACTCGACCACGCGCTCGGTCATGCTCCAGGACAGCCGCGGCGGGCGCGGCTCGGAGTCGGGGAAGGCGGCGCTCAGGTCGTCCCAGAGCAGCGCGCCGGAGCCGTCGCCGATCCGGCGCTGCCACAGGTGGTCCATGACGCGTTCGGCGAGCCGGATCAGCCGGTCGTGGGCGCCGATGTTCCGGGACAGGCCGCCCAGTTGGAGGCTGCGCTTGAGCAGCTGGGCGGAGAAGTCGGAGACCGCCCAGCGCAGCAGCGGGCCGAGCTCCTCGGAGCCGTTCAGGGTGAGCACCACGCCGGGGTCGTGCAGCCGCAGCGCGCCGTCGTCGCGGCCCATCCGGCGGGTGGTGCGGGAGCGGACGGCCAGCTCCTCCATGACCGCGACGGTGCGGGTCAGGTCGTCGTCGGTGGCGCGCCGGCGGACCAGGTCCTGCACCAGGATGGAGGCGACCAGCAGCGAGAAGTACGCGGACTCCCGCTGGTCGGTGGTCCGCCAGGGGATGTCCTCCAGCGGCCAGGACTCGTCGTCGAAGCGGGCCAGCGCCGACCAGTACTGCTGGGTCAGTTCCCAGCGCAGCTGCAGCGCCTGGGCCATCCGCTGCTGGCCCTCGTTGAGCAGCCCGAGGGTCAGCGTGCGGTCGGAGAACAGGTCGGCGATGCCGTCGAGCGCGACCACGGTGAAGTACAGGTACGGGGCGGCCTCGGCCACGCCCTCGGGCTGGACGCCGACGTCCTCGCTGGTGACGACCGGCGGGTTGCCCTTCACGATGCCCCAGGACCAGCCGCACTCGAAGAGCAGGTTGTCGTTGTCCAGGTCGCCGGTGGTGGTCAGGCCGAGGGTGAAGTAGTCGCGGATGGTGGCGCGCAGCGGCTGCAGGCGGCGCTGGAGCTGCTGCACCACCACGCGGTTGGGGGCGCCGGTCTGGTTGACCATCGAGCACAGGGTGCGGCCGCGGTCGGAGTCCGGGTCGAAGACCGACACCGTGAAGCAGCGCAGCAGGGCGGCCATCGCGGCGGAGAGCCGCAGGTTGGTCGCCTCCTCCAGCTTGTCGGCCATCTCCCGCAGGTCGGCCCGGCGGACCGTGCGGCGGAAGATCTTGAGGAAGCCCAGGGTGGCCAGCGAGAGGGTGATCGACAGCGAGTAGGAGTCCACCACGCCGAGCCGGTACTGCTCGGGGGTGGGCACGTCGTCCTCGTCGAAGGCGGCCAGGTAGTGGCCGGCCGCGAAGCTGGGCGCGTCCTCGCCGCCGTGCTTGGCCATGAACTCGGTGATGGCGTCCAGCATCCGGCGCGGGATCTCCACGCTGTCGCCGAGGCCGCGCAGCGAGCCGAGCACGTCCTGCGCGGTCTCGTCGGGCACGTCCAGGCGCAGCGAGGGCAGCTCGGTGGCCGGGTAGAGCACGCAGAGCAGCTGCTCCGCGTCGCTGACACTGCTCGGGTCCCCCCCGGAGCCGAGTTCCCAGGCCTTGTCGCTGAAGCTCTGCCGCCCGAGGGCCTGCCAGATCTCCAGCAGCTGCTGGCGTGGCTGGATCCGCAACTCTCACCCCGATCCGTCGGTGGTGCCCGGTCGTCCGTCCCCCGGTCGCCCGGCGGTCACTGCCCCTTGCGCCGGCCGAGGGCCAGCAGCATCCCGGTGTAGCCCTCGCGCAGCACGGGCTCGCCGGGGATCGCGATCCGCTCGACCCGGAGGTCCTGGTCGGCGTAGTCGGCCAGGCTGGCCAGCACGTCGTCGGAGTCGATCCGGCAGGCCGGGAAGCGCAGGTCGCCGACGTCGTAGCCGAGCGAGTTCTCCATGAACGCCACCGCGAACGGGGCGCCCGGGGCCAGCGCGCCGGCGAACACGTCGACCGCGGTCTCGAACTCCTCGTGCGCCGTGGTCAGCGACTCCGCCACGAAGAACATCGTGCCGATCCCGTACCCGGAGCCGGGCAGCCCGTCGAACAGGTCGCCCTGCCGCACGTCGGCGGCCTCCGTCAGCCTCCCCCTCGGGTCCGCGAGTCGCGCGTAGACCCCGTTGCCGGCGCGCAGCACCTCCCAGAACGCGTCCCAGTTGTCGCCGTACCCGGTGACCGCGGTGCGCAACCACGCGACGTTGCGCGCCGAGCGTTCGAACAGCGTGATCTCCCGGCACCAGGGCAGCATCGCCAGCGACGGGTAGAGGTTGGTGCCCGCGCCGACGTCGATCCCGCGCAGCGAGCGGTCCGCGGTGCCGTCGAGTTCGGCCAGGAAGTGGTCGCGCACCGCCGCCAGGATCTGCGCGTCGTCCGACCGCAGGGACCGGTAGTTGTGCTCGAGGTACGCGTCCGAGTCGAACAGGTCCCAGGGGGCTTCGCTGTTCGTCCGCGCGGGCAGGATGTCCATGAGAGACCTTTAAGTCGACTCGTGACGCACTGTCAATCCCGCCAAGTTACCGCAGCCGGACCCAGGTTGACGACTCGTCGGGAACACTCGGTACGACCGATCCGTAGCCGCCGGTGGTACCACCCCTACCGGCCGCGAGCCGCCGGAGGTACAGGCGTGGAACAGCGCTTCGCACGAACGAGTGATGTGATCCGGGTCGCGGGCGAGTCCGACCTCGTCCAGCTCAGCCGGATCGACCACGAGATCTTCCCGCACGACGCCTACCCGTTCTTCGTGCTGCGCCAGCTGTTCGAGGTCCACGGGGAGCGGTTCCTGGTGCTGGACTGCGACAGCCGGATGTCCGGGTACTCGCTGCTGGCCACCACCCCGGACGGCAAGCAGAGCTGGGTGCTCGGCCTCGGCGTGGTGCCGCACGCCCGCGGGGTGGGCCACGGCAGGCGGCTGATGGTGGAGAGCCTGGACCGGCTCTCCGCCGACCGGGTCGCCGAAGTGCGGCTGAGCGTCGAGCCGGGCAACGCCGTCGCGCTCAACCTCTACGAGTCGCTCGGCTTCTCCCGGGTCGACCACCGGCCGGACTACTTCGGGGCGGGCAGCGACCGCCTGATCCTCCGGCTCTCGCTCAGCGGGTGACCCGCCGGGCGACCCGCCGCGTCAGAGCTTGAAGCCGCGGTGCAGGGCGACCACGCCGCCGGTCAGGTTGCGCCAGGCGACCTTGGACCAGCCGGCCCGCTGGAGCTCGGCGGCCAGCGCCGGCTGGTCCGGCCAGGACCGGATCGACTCGGCCAGGTACACGTACGCGTCGGGGTTGCTGGAGACCGCGGTGGCCACCGGCGGCAGCGCGCGCATCAGGTACTCGGTGTACACGGTGCGGAACGGCGTCCAGGTCGGCGTGGAGAACTCGCAGATGACCAGCTTGCCGCCGGGCTTGGCGACCCGGTGCATCTCGCGCAGCGCGGCCGCGGTGTCCTGCACGTTGCGCAGCGCGAAGGAGATGGTCACCGCGTCGAAGGAGTCGTCGGCGAACGGCAGCTTCGTCGCGTCGCCGGCGGTCAGCGCCAGCTCGGGGTGGCGGCGCTTGCCCTCGGCGAGCATGCCGATCGAGAAGTCGCACGGCACGACGTCCGCGCCGGCCTCGGCGAACGGCAGCGAGGAGGTGCCGGTGCCCGCGCCCAGGTCCAGGACGCGCTGGCCCGCGGTCGCGCCGACCGCGTCGGCCACCGCGCGCCGCCACAGGCGGGCCTGGCCGAGGGAGAGCACGTCGTTGGTGCGGTCGTACTTGGCCGCGACGTCGTCGAACATCGCGGCGACGTCCTGCGGCTGCTTGTCCAGATGGGCTCGGGTCACGCCCCCATTGTTCACCAAGCGGCCGCGGCCGATCGCAGCGCCCTGCGCAATCACCGCGGCGCGGGCCTGCGGGGCGTCGGCGCGGGGCCCGGCGGGGCCGTCAGCGCAGGGCCCGGCGGCCGCCCTTGCGGCGGCGGCGGGAGCGCTTGCCGTGGGTGATGGCCGGCATCCCCTCGGCGGCGAACACCGCGGTGGTGCGCACGCCGGACCGGCCGGACGGGCGGGACCGGTGGTGGCTCCGGATCCGCCACAGGCAGAACACCAGCAGCGCGAGCGCCACCGGGACGCTGGTCTGCGCCAGGCCGATCCCGACCGGCTGCGGGTAGCGCTCCCCGCACACCCGGACCGCCGCCGGGTCGTCGGCGGCACGCTCCAGGCAGATCCCGTCGCCGACCTTCGCGTCGGCCGGAAGCCACAGGTCGGCGGCGGAGAGCTTGCGGCCGTCCGCCTCGTAGGCGACCTGGCTGTAGGTGCCGGAGCCGCCGGGCAACTGGGTGATCACGCCCTGGACCCGGACCGGGTGGGCGGCGATCCGGTCCGCCTGGTCGGCCTGGCGCCAGCCGAGCAGGCACATCCCGACCGCGACCACGGCACTGAGCACCGCGCCGAGGTACCAGCCGCGGCCGCGCCGCGACATCGTCCGGGACACCGGGTTGCCGCGGGGGCGGTCGGGGGTCGCGGATCGCATGCTTCCTGTCCTGGCTCGGCAGCTCGGGGTGCTGAACCGGGATCGTAGCCGCTGGCGGCCCCTCAGGTCACGGCCGGGTCCGGCGGCTCCGTACGACCGTCACACGGCGGACGCGAGATCAGGCCACGGCGGCCGGATCGCTCCTCACGGCCCGTCACCGCCGCCGGTACAGCAGCCGTCCGCCGAGCACCGTCGCCAGGCAGCGGCCCGCCCCGCGCTCCTCCAGCTCCGCGACGGAGGCCGCGTCGAACACCGCGAAGTCCGCCGGGCCGCCGACCGCCAGCGGCCGGTGCACCAGCTCGGCGAGCCGCCCGCCGCCCGCCAGCGGGTCCAGCCCGCCCTCGCGGCCGTCCCCCGGCAGGGCCGCCAGGCCCGAGCGGGCCACCGCGGTGCGCACCGCCGCCCGTTCGAACGGCCCGGCCACCGCCGTCGTCCCGAACCCCAGCATCCGCTGCAGCCCGCGCCGGGCGCTCGGCCCGCGCTGCTCCTCCGGGACGTCCGCCGACAGCGGCTCGGCGCCCAGCTCCTCCCGCGGGTCCGGGTGGTACGCGACCTCCAGCAGCCAGTGCCCGGCCGGATTGCGCAGCCCGGGCACCAGCAGCCCGTCCCACTCGCGCACCCGGGCCCCGGCCACCGGCGCGTACGGGCCGACCGCGGCCACCACCGCGCCGTCCACCAGCACCGCCCCGTCGGTGATCGACGGGGCGGCGGCGGGATCGGGCAGGACGAGCCGGGCCCGGTGCAGCGTCAGCATCAGTTCGTGGACAGGATCTTCAGCTCGGGGTGCGCGGTGCCGCCCTCGATCGCGGTGGAGGCGATGTGCGAGGCCACCCGCGGGTCGACCGGGTCGTTCGCCGGGTCGTCCAGCACCCGCAGGTGCTGGTAGGTGGTGGAGCGCTGGGCCGGGACGCGGCCGGCGGTGCGGATCAGGTGGATCAGCTCGGTCAGGTTGGAGCGGTGCTTGGCACCGGCCGCCGAGACCACGTTCTCCTCCAGCATCACCGAGCCGAGGTCGTCCGCGCCGTAGTGCAGCGACAGCTGGCCCGCCTCCTTGCCGGTGGTGAGCCAGGAGCCCTGGATGTGCGCCACGTTGTCCAGGAACAGCCGGGCGATGGCGATCATCCGCAGGTACTCGAAGACCGTGGCCTGGGTCGAGCCCTTCAGGTGGTTGTTCTGCGGCTGGTAGGTGTAGGGGATGAACGCCCGGAAGCCGCCGGTGCGGTCCTGCACGTCGCGGATCATCCGCAGGTGCTCGATCCGCTCCGCGTTGGTCTCGCCGGTGCCCATCAGCATGGTGGAGGTCGACTCCACGCCCAGGCCGTGGGCGGTCTCCATGATCTCCAGCCAGCGCTCGCCGGACTCCTTCAGCGGGGCGATCGCCTTGCGCGGGCGCTCCGGCAGCAGCTCGGCGCCGGCACCGGCGAACGAGTCCAGGCCGGCCCGGTGGATCCGGGTGATCGCCTCCTCGACCGAGACGCCGGAGATCCGCGCCATGTGGTCGACCTCGGACGCGCCCAGCGAGTGGATCACCAGCTCGGGGAACTCCGCCTTGATCGCCGCGAAGTTCTTCTCGTAGTACTCCACGCCGTAGTCCGGGTGGTGGCCGCCCTGGAACATGATCTGGGTGCCGCCCAGCTCCACCGTCTCCGCGCAGCGGCGCAGGATCTCGTCCAGCTCCCGCGACCAGCCCTTGTCGCTCTTCGGCGGGACGTAGAAGGCGCAGAACTTGCACGCCGTCACGCAGACGTTGGTGTAGTTGATGTTCCGCTCGATGATGTACGTCGCGATGTGCTCGACACCGGCGTAGCGGCGGCGCCGCACCGCGTCGGCAGCCGAGCCGAGCGCGTGCAGCGGCGCGGAGCGGTACAGCTCCAGCGCCTCCTCCGGCGTGATCCGGCCACCGGCCGCCGCGCGGTCGAGGACGGCCTGCAGCTCAGCGGCGGACGGGGTCTGCTCGGACACCTGGCGGCCTTCTTTCTGTGCACTGTCTGGTCGACCGGGCCAGCCTACGCCCCTCCTACACCTGCCCGATCAGGGGCGCCGACTGCAGCAGCCGCACGTCGACGTCGGCCGGGAAGCCGCTGTCGTGAGCCACCCGGCGGGCGAACTCGGTGAGGCCGGCCAGCTGCCGCTCGCCGAGCGAGAAGTCCAGCGCCTCGCTGAAGTACGTCTGGAGCACCGGCGCGTCGAACTCCTCCCAGCGTGCCGCCTGCTCGGCGACCTTCCCGGCCTCCGCCAGCGACAGGTCGCGCGACTCGAGGAACGCCCGGTGCACCGCCGCCGTCATCTCCGGGTGGCGCTCCGCGTACTCGCGGCGGGCGGCCCAGACCGCGAAGACGAACGGCAGCCCGGTCCACTCCTTCCACATCGCGCCGAGGTCGTGCACCGCCAGCCCCTGCCGGGGCGCCTGCTCCAGCGAGGCGCGCAGCGCCGGGTCGCCGATCAGCACCGCCGCGTCCGCCTCGGCGAGCATCGCGTCCAGGTCGGGCGGGCAGGAGAAGTACTCCGGCCGGACGCCCTCCCGCTCCTCCAGCAGCAGCCGGGCGAGCCGCACCGAGGTCCGGCTGGTGGAGCCGAGCGCGACCCGCCGGCCGTCCAGCTCGCCGAGCGGGACCTTGCTGACGATCACGCAGGACATCACCGGCCCGTCGCTGCCCACCGCGATGTCGGGCAGCACGACCAGTTCCCGGGCATGCCGCAGGTACTCCACACAGGTGATCGGACCGATGTCGAGCAGACCGTTGACCAACTGGTCGCTGAGCTTCTCCGGAGTGTCCTTGGTGAGGTCCAGATCCAGCAGGTTGCCGGTCCGGGCGAGGCCCCAGTAGAGAGGCAGACAGTTGAGGAACTGAATATGTCCCACCCGTGGCCTGATCACCGTGTGCTCCCTTTGCCGTATCAGCTCTCCTGGCAGGGTATGCCCGGCTTACTCCAGGCCTTGCAACAGGTGCCCGACACACCGTCTCGCACCTGCGTTCACCCCTGGTAGGGGCAGCCCCCGCGTGCTACGGTTCCAACCAGTTGCAGTTTGATTCCCCTTGCAGTACTTGGAGCCTGCGGAGCATGTAACCGCGGGCTTTTTGTAATTTTTCAGTAGAAAACTCCGGTCAAGGCCGGAGGCAGGGCGATCAGCGCAGCGGACGGATGGTCACACGGTGTGGCCTCCCATACGTCCCTCGCAAGGAGAACGGCATGGCTCAGGGAACCGTCAAGTGGTTCAACGCTGAGAAGGGCTTCGGCTTCATCGCCCAGGAGGGCGGCGGCCCCGACGTCTTCGTCCACTACTCCGCCATCAACGCTAGCGGCTTCCGCTCGCTGGAGGAGAACCAGGCGGTCAGCTTCGACGTCACCCAGGGCCCGAAGGGTCCGCAGGCGGAGAACGTCACCCCCGTCTGACAGTCCTCTGATGTTCTGATCGCTCACGGCCCCCGACGGGTCCGTACGAGAGCAGTCCCAAGGGGGCCCGGCACGGTTCGTCCGTGCCGGGCCCCCTGCCTGTCTGCCCGTCACCTCGATGTGGAACCATCCGACCGGAGGGGGCGTCCCGATCAGGGACACGGCAACACACGGGGGAGTTCGTTCGGCATGCCAGCGGCCATCGGCGGGAATCGCACCCGCACCGCGGCGACTCGCGCCGCCCTGGCGGCCGTCGCCGTCCTCAGCATCGCCGGCGGCTCGCTCGCCCTGGGGCAGTACCGGGCGGACGCGCCGGCGGACCGGACGGTGACCACCTCCGCGACCACGCCGCAGGCCTGCTTCACCCCGCTCATCGCCGGCCACCGCGGCTCGCCGCGGCACGCACCCGAGAACAGCATCGCCTCGTACGCGGCCGCGCTCTCCGAGGGCGCCGACTGGCTGGAGACCGACGTCCGGGTCACCCGGGACGGCGTTCCGGTCCTGCTGCACGACCTGACGGTCGACCGGACCACCAACGGCACCGGCCAGGTCCAGGACCTCACCTACGAGCAGGTCTCCAGGCTGCGGACCAAGGACGGCCGGAACGCCCAGCCGATACCGCGGCTCGCCGACCTGCTGGAGTGGCTGAAGGGCCGCCACGCCCGGCTGCTGATGGAGATCAAGGAACTCCGCAACCCGCAGGACGCCGCCAGGATCGCCCGGATGGCGTCGACCAGCGGCGTGGACGTCGAGCTGTACTCCTTCTACGCCCCGGCCCTGCGGATCGCCCACGCCGCCGCCCCCGAGATGCCGACCACCCTGCTGCAGAGCAGCTGGTACGCCGAGGATCCGGGCACCCTCCCGCTGCGGGCGCTCTCCCTGGAGGCCCCGATGGCGGGCAAGGGACGGGTGGACACCGAACACGGGCGCGGACGCCTGGTCTACGCCTGGACGGTGGACGACACCCGGGGCTGGACCCAGCTCGCCGCCGCCGGGGCGGACGTGGTGATCACCGACGACCCCCAGGGCGCCAAGGCCTGGCGGGACCGGCGCTGCCAGGCGGCGCGGGCGGCGCTCGCCCCGTCCGGCGGCTGAGCCGGCCGGGTACGGCGACGGCCCGCCCCCGGGTGGGGGACGGGCCGCGGCGGGTGGCGGGCGGTCAGACGGCGGCCGGCTCCGTGGTGGTCTGGGCCGGGATCGCGGTCGGGCGGTCCGCGGCCAGCAGGTCACCGGTGGGGTTGTCGTAGGCGGCCAGGTCGAGGGTCTTCTCCCGGGCCGAGACCAGGATCGGGACGACCACCTGGCCGGCCACGTTGGTCGCGGTGCGGATCATGTCCAGGATCGGGTCGATGGCGAGCAGCAGGCCCACGCCCTCCAGCGGCAGGCCGAGGGTGGAGAGGGTCAGGGTCAGCATCACGATCGCGCCGGTGAGGCCGGCGGTGGCGGCGGAGCCGATCACCGAGACGAAGGCGATCAGCAGGTAGTCGCCGATGCCGAGCTGGATGCCGTACACCTGGGCGACGAAGATCGACGCCAGCGCGGGGTAGATCGCGGCGCAGCCGTCCATCTTGGTGGTGGCGCCGAACGGCACGGCGAAGGACGCGTACTCGCTCGGGACGCCGAGGCGCTCGGTGACGCGGCGGGTGACCGGCAGGGTGCCGACCGAGGAGCGGGAGACGAAGGCCAGCTGGATGGCGGGCCAGGCGCCCTTGAAGAAGTTCAGCGGGTTGACGCCGCCGACCAGGCGCAGCAGCACCGAGTAGACGCCGAACAGGACCAGTGCGCAGCCGATGTAGACGTCGGCGGTGAGGGTGGCGAAGGGCTCGAGCAGGTCCCAGCCGTAGACCGCGACGGACTTGCCGATCAGGCCGAGGGTGCCGAGCGGGGCGAGCCGGATGACCCACCACAGGGCGGTCTGGGTGAGTTCGAGGACGGCCTCGCCGAGCTTCAGCGCGGGGGCGGCCTTCTCGCCGATCTTGAGGATGGCGGCGCCGACCACGACCGCGAGGAAGACGATCTGCAGGACGTTCACCTTGAGGAAGGCGTCCGCGATGTTGGTCGGGATGATGCCGGTCAGGAAGTCGACCCAGGTGCCCGCCTTCTCCGGGGCCTTGAGGCCCTGGGTGGAGAGGTTCGCGCCCTTGCCGGGGTCGGTGAGCAGGCCGAGGCCGAGGCCGATCGCGACCGCGATCAGCGAGGTGGCCAGGAACCAGAACAGGGTGCGGGCGGCGAGGCGGGCCGCGTTGGTGACGTTCCGCAGGTTGGCGACGCTCACCACGATCGCGGTGAAGACCAGCGGCGGCACGGCCAGCTTGAGCAGCTGGACGAAGGTCTTGCCGATGGTGTCCAGGGTGGTGGTCAGCCAGGAGACGTCCCCGGCGCGGGCGATCCAGCCGAGCAGCAGGCCGAGGACGAGGCCGCCGACGATCTGCACCCAGAACGGGGTCTTCCGGACCTTCGCGAGGAAGGCGGGGGTGGTGCGTGCTGTGGACATGGAGGTGCGACTCCGGGTGGGGAGGGACAGGCGGGGGGAGATGGGGGGGACGGCGACACGCGGACGCCCATCCGGCAGCAGAGGTGCCGGGGCGTCAGGAGAGGCGTGCCGCCCGCGTACAGCGACAGTCCACAGCACCGCACGGGCACGCGCAGCGGCCGGTGGGCGGGGTGCCCGTCCGGCGCTGGAGCGCGGTGCCTGCGGTGGTCATGGCCGAGAGACTAGCAACAAACCTTTGAGATGTTCAAAGTAGAAGTTTTAGGTGAGCTTTGACGCTCGTCCGGTTATACGTATAACTTGGGGGACGATCCGGACGATCCGGCCTTCCTGCCCGCCCACCGGAGGACGACGACCCATGGGCTACGCCGCCCTGCTCCGCGCCCCGCACGTCACCCGGCTCCTCCTGGGCACCCTGCTCGGCCGCCTCCCCGCCGGCATGACCGCGCTGGTGATAGCCCTCGCGCTGCGCGAGGCCGGCACCCCGTACAGCCGGATCGGCCTGGCCACCGCCGCGTACGCCGTCGCCGCCGCCGCCGGCGGGCCGGTCCTCGGCCGGATCGTCGACCGCACCGGGCAGCCGCGCGTCCTGCTCGGCTCCGCCGTGGTCGCCGCCCTCGGGTACGCGCTGCTCGCCGTCGCCCCCGGTTCCGCGCTCGCCGCGCCGCTGGGCGCCGCGCTCGCCGGCCTGTTCATGCCGCCGCTCGAACCCTGCCTGCGCGCCCTGTGGCCCGACGTGGTGGAGGAGAGCCGGCTGGACACCGCGTACGCCTTCGACTCCGCCTCGCAGCAGGTGCTGTACGTCGCCGGACCGCTCGCCGTGGCCGGCATCGCCGCCTGGTCCTCCCCGTCCACAGCCCTGTGGACGGCCGCCGCGCTCGGCGTCCTCGGCTCGCTCGTGGTCGCCACCTCCGCACCCGCGCGCGGCTGGCGGGCCCCGCAGCGCGCCGCCTCCGCCGGGTTGCTCGGCCCGCTCCGCTCGCCCGGACTGGTGCTGCTGCTGATCGGCCTCGCCGGGGCCGGCTGGACGGTCGGCGCGCAGAACGTCCTCTTCATCGCGTACGCCGAGCGGCACCCCGGCGGCCTGCCCGGCGGGGCCGGCACCCTGCTCGCGCTCGCCGCGCTGGCCGGGCTGCTCGGTGCCCTGCTGTACGGCGCGGCCCGGTGGCGGGCGACCACCGCGACCCGGACCTGGGTGCTGGCGCTCGGCATGGCCGTCAGCTACCTGCCCCTGGTCCTGCTCCCCGGCCCCGGGCCGATGGCCGCCCTCGCCTTCCTCTCCGGCATCGGGCTGGCCCCGCTGCTCGCGGCCGCCTTCGTCCTGGTCGCCGAACTCGCCCCCGCCGGTACCGTCACCGAGGCCTTCGCCTGGCTGGTCACCCTCTTCGCCACCGGCAACGCGGCGGGCTACGCCGTCTCCGGCACCCTGGTCGACACCTCGCTGACCGCGGTCGCCCTGTGCTCCGTCGGCGGCATCACCCTCGGCGGCCTGCTCCTGCTGGCCACCCGCCGGTACCTCGCGCCGCGCCCGGCGGCGCACCCCGCCGCGCCCGCGGCGCGTCCGGCCGAGGCCGTCCGGGCCCACTGACCGGGGGGCGACCGCCGGTGCGGCGGCCCCTCATCCGGCCGGCGCGGTCGATCCCCTGACGATCAGCCGGGTCTCCAGCGGCGGCACGGCCGGCGGCGGGGTGCCGCGCAGCAGGGTGGCGAGGGCGGTGACGCCCGCCCGGCCGAGGGCTTCGCCGGGGAGGTCGACGGTGGTCAGCGGCGGGGCGAGGAGCTCGGCGACCGGGATGTTGTCGATGCCGGCGACGGAGAGGTCCTCGGGGATCCGCAGGCCGAGTTCGGCGGCTGCCCGGTAGAGGCCGGAGGCGAGCACGTCGTCGTCGCAGAGCACGGCGTGCGGCCGGTCGGGCCGGCCGAGCAGCGCGCGGCCGGCGGCGACGCCGGCGGACGCGCCCTCGTTCAGCGGGACGCCGACCTCCAGCACCTCCAGCCCGGCGGCGGCGGACTCGAAGGCGGCGTGCCGGACCCGGAAGGTGTGCGCGGAGAGGGTGGAGCGCAGGTGGCCGATCCGGCGGTGGCCGAGGGCGGCGAGGTGGCCGACGGCGGCGCGCACGCCGCCGGCCATGTCGAGCTCGACGGTGGGCCGGTCGGGGTGGCGGGCCGGGTCGGCGTCGAGCAGGACGGCGGGGGTGTCGGCGGGCAGCCCGCCGAGCTGGCCGTCGTCCGGGGAGCAGATCAGCAGGCCGTCGAAGCGGCCGGTGGCGGCGGCGTCGGCGAGCGTGGCGGCGTCCCAGCCGCTGCTGACCACGACGGCCAGGCCCAGCGGTCCGGCCTCGGCGTGGACGCCGGTGAGGACGCGGCCGAAGAACGGGCCGAGCAGGTTGGGGACGGCGAGCAGGACCATGCCGCTGCGGCCGAGCCGGAGCTGGCGGCCGGCGGCCTGCGGGCGGTAGCCGAGGGCGTCCGCGGCCTCGCGGATCCGCTGCCGGGTGGCGTCGGACACCCGGTGGCCGGTGTCACCGCCGGAGAGGACCAGCGAGACGGCGGCCTGGGAGACCCCGGCGAGCCGGGCGACGTCCCGTCCGGTGGGCCGCTTGCCGCCGGAAGCGGCGGGCGGCCCGCCGGGGGCTCCCGGGCCGGACGGGGTCACTGCCGGGCGGAGGCGGCCCGGGCGGCCTCGTCGGCGGCGTCCTCCTCGGCGTTCTGCGCGGCGATCCGGGCGGAGGTCCGGGAGCGCATGGTCTCCACCCGGCCCGCGATCTGCTCGGACATCGCGTCGCGCTGCTTGGCCAGCACCACGTAGCTGATCGGCGCGGAGACCAGGCCGGCCAGCAGGACCAGGAAGACCACGCCGGTGGAGCCGACCACCGGGATGACGCCGAAGTGGCCGAGCACCAGGAACATCAGCAGGCAGCCCAGGAAGATGCTGGCCCGCAGGGAGGTGTAGCGGAGCGTGGCGTGCTTCTTGCTGCTCACGGGAGGAGGTCCTTTGCTGCCGGGGGTACGACGACGCGGTCCGGGGGACACGGGCCTCCCAGTGAAGCACGTCCTGCCCCCGGGTCAGTCGCGGAGGTCCAGCCACATGGTGACGTCGTCGCGCTCGTCGCCCGGGGCGACCCGGATCGCGCCGGGCACCCGGCCGACCTCGGTGTAGCCGGAGCGGCCGTAGAACTTCTCCAGGCCGTGCCCGCCGCGCAGGGTGAGCCGCAGGCCGGCCAGGCCCCAGCCGCGGGCGACCCGCTCGGCCTCGGCGAGCAGCTCGGCGCCGTAGCCGCGGCCCTGGAAGCCGGGGTGGACCATGACGCGCTTGAGCATCCGCCAGTGGTCCATGAGGTTGAAGCGCATCGACTCGAAGAAGACCAGGGCGGCGACCCGCCCGGACTCCGGCTCGACCCCGATCAGCAGCCGGTCGGGCTGCCCGGGCCCGAGCCCGGCGAACTGCTTCTCGGCGGTGACCCAGACCTCGTCCTCGGTGACCGGGGGGACGAAGCCGACGGCGCCGCCCGCGTTGCTGACGTCGGCCCACAGGGTGACGATCTCGGCGCGCAGCTCGGGGGTGAGCTCGGGGTCCAGGGTGAAGCGCAGGGTCATGATCGGTCAGCCTACGCGGCCGCGCCGGCGGCGCCGGTGGCGCCCGACCGCCGGCGCAGGGCGAGGCAGAGCAGGACGGCGACGGCGCACAGCCCGCCGGCCGCGTACCAGGTGGCGTCGTAGTCGCCGAAGCGGTCGCGGGCGAGGCCCGCCAGGCCCGCGACGGCGGCGGCGCCGATCTGGTGGCAGGCGAGCACCCAGCCGAAGACGATCGGGGCGTCCTCGCCGAAGTACCGGCGGCAGAGCGCGACGGTGGGCGGGACGGTGGCCACCCAGTCCAGGCCGTAGAAGATGACGAAGGCCAGGATCGGCGGGCGGAGCGAGTCGCCGAACAGCTGCGGCAGCAGGAGCAGCGAGACGCCGCGCAGCCCGTAGTAGGCGACCAGCAGCCGGGTGGAGTCGAAGCGGTCGGTGAACCAGCCGCTGGCGATGGTGCCGACCACGTCGAAGACGCCGACCAGGGCGAGCAGGCTCGCGCTGGTGGTGTTGGGCATGCCGTGGTCGTGGGCGGCCGGGACGAAGTGGGTGCCGACCAGGCCGGCGGTGGTGGCGCCGCAGATCGCGAAGGAGCCGGCCAGCAGCCAGAACGGGCGGGTGCCGGCGGCGTCCTTGAGGACGCGCAGCGAGCGGGCCAGGGCGCTGCCGGCGGCGGGCGGGGCGGGCGGCGGTTCGGTGGCGCCGTACGGGAGCAGGCCGAGGTCGGCGGGGCGTTCGCGCATCAGCAGCAGGACCGGGACGGCGACGGCGCTGGCCGCGACGGAGACGGTGACCACGGCGGCGCGCCAGCCGTGGTTCTCGACGAGGGCGGCGAGCACCGGCAGGAAGACCAGGTTCCCGGCCGCGCCGGCCGCGGTGAGCACGCCGGTCACCAGGCCCTGGCGGGCCTTGAACCAGCGGCCGGAGACGGTGGTGGCGAAGGCGCCGGCCATCGAGCCGCTGCCGAGGCCGACCAGCACGCCCCAGCAGAGGACCAGCTGCCACGGCTGTGTCATCAGGATGGTGAGTCCGGCGCCGGTGGCGATGGTGAGCAGGGCGCAGACCACCACCAGCCGGACGCCGAAGCGGTCCATCAGGGCGGCGGCGAACGGCGCGGTCAGGCCGTACAGGGTGAGGTTGACCGAGACGGCGCTGGAGACGGTGGCGTGCGACCAGCCGAACTCGCCGGAGAGCGCGTCCATCATCAGGCCGGGGGTGGAGCGGAAGCCGGCCGAGCCGACCAGCACCACCAGCGAGACACCGAAGACGACCCAGGCGTAGTGCGGGCGGGACGACCGGGTGGGGGCGGGCGCGGGCGGCTGCCGGGTGGTGACGTCGTTCACCCGCCGAGTCTCGGGGATCCGGGCCGCCCGCCGCGAGGGGTTTTGCTGCCAGGGACCGTCAGGATGCGGACAGTGCGGCCGCGTCGTCCGGCACCCGGCGCAGCCGTCGGATCGGGGCGGCCAGCAGCAGCGCGGCGGCCACCAGCAGGGTCACCGCTCCCCCGCCGGCCAGCACCTCGCGCGGGCTGAACGCCTCGGCGGCCGGGCCGGCCAGGGCGGCGCCGAGCGGGAACATGCAGACCGAGCCGGCCACCTCGTAGGCGTGCACCCGGTTGAGCACCTCGCCGGGCACCTGGGTCTGCACGCTGGTGGCCCACATGACGCCCCAGAAGGTGATGCCGACTCCGGAGAGCAGCGCGGCGCCGGCCAGCGCGGCCACCGGCAGGTCGAGGGCGAGCGCGAACTGCTGGGCGGGGAAGGCCAGCAGGGCGAGCGCCCCGCCGGCCAGCGGCCTGGCGGGCTTGACCCGGATCGCGATCAGTCCGCCGACCACGGTGCCCGCGCCGAACGCGCAGTTGAGCAGTCCGTACGCGGTCGCGCCGTGTCCGGGCACCACCAGGCCGGCGGCGAGCGGCATCAGCGGCCCCCAGGAGAGGACGGTGAAGAACATCCAGATCACGATCACGCCCCACATCCAGCTGCGGGAGCGGAACTCGTGCCAGCCGACCACCAGGTTGCGCCACAGGCTGTCGCCCGCCGGCGGGGCGGGCACCGGTCCGAGCCGCAGCAGGAACAGGCAGAGCGCGCTGATGCCGTAGGTGACGGCGGCGATCACCATCACCCAGCCGGTGGCCGCGCCGGCCAGCAGTCCGGCGACGGCCGGGCCGAGCAGGGTGGTGGCGGCCTCGGAGATCCGCAGCACGCCGTTGGCGCCCTGCACGTCCCGGGCGACCAGCGGGACGGTGGAGGCGGCGCCGGGCTGGAACATCGCGGCGGCGGTGCCGGCCACCACGAGCAGGGCGTAGAGCTGCCAGAGCTGGTCCACGCCGCGGAAGAACAGCACCGCGAGCAGCACCCGGGTGACCAGGTTGACCAGGTCGGCGAGGATCATCAGGCGGCGGGCGGTGAAGCGGTCCGCCAGGACGCCGCCGACCAGCACCAGGCCGGCGAACGGGCCGAGCACGCAGGCCATCGCGTAGCCAACGGTGGAGAGCGGGTGGCCGGCCGCCAGCAGGCCGACCGAGACGGCGACCGGCAGCATCGCGTCGCTCAGCAGGCCGGCGGAGCGGGCGGTGAAGTAGAGCCGGAAGTTGCGGGACCAGATCGCCGGTGGGAGTCGTCCGTCGGCAGGCGCGGCGGGGGCGGCGTGCTGGAGTTCGGGTACGGTCACGGACTCAGTTTTGGTGTAGACCACTGGGGTTTTCCAGTGGTTTTGGGTCACGATGCGGAACCGGCCCGCCCGGATCCCGGACCGGCCGGACGGCGGCCCTCCGCACGCACCCCGAGCACGGTACGGCGGACCGCCATCCGGCGGGGCGCCCGCGGGCCCTGAAGCCGGGGCGCCTGCGCTCCGCACTCGCCGAGGAACCGGCCGGCGGGCAGCCAACGACCCCCTGTGTGTCGGCACCGCTCGGTGTCCCTCGGCGTCCCCTCGCGACGGAGAGCTGCACCCAAGAGTGATCAGTCGGATACGTCACGTCAATGGGTAGTCCGAAATTCGGAAGGTTTCCCGCCAGTTCCGGGTTCGCGGGGGCACGGCCCCGGCGCGGAGGGCGTGGAGGGCACGCGCCCGGCGCACACCGGGGTGCGGATCACAGCACGGAGGCGACCGGCTCCTGCCGTTCGACGTGGATGCTCGCGACCGGGTCGATCTCGCACCAGACCCGCTTGCCGGAACCGTCCGGGTACCAGCCCCAGCGGTCGCACAGCAGCTCCACCAGCTCCAGGCCGCGGCCGTTGGTGGCGTCCTCGTCGCAGCCGGCCCGGCGCGGGGCGGGGGCGGCGTGGCTGCTGTCGGCGACCTCCACCCGGACCGTCGAGGCGACCGCGTCGGCGACCACCGGCAGGGTGAGCCTCAGCACCGCGGGCGAACCGGTGTGCACCACCGCGTTGGTCACCAGCTCCGAGACCACCAGCACCAGGGTCTCGGCGACCGACGCGTCCGGGTCGAGGCCGTTGCCCGCGAGCCGGGCCCGGACCCACTTCCGTGCGCGACCGACCTCGGCCGGGTCCGCCTGGACCGCCAGCTGTACCTGAAGTACCTGCACCGCTCCACCACCCGCACTCGGTATTCGGCCCGCGTGACCACGCCGGCCGGCCGGCCGCGCACCGCTGGGACGCCTGCTCGGTCCGCCCTTCGCATCGACACGAATACGCCTCAGAATGATTCGGCGGGGAGGACGCAGCAAGCGCTTCGGGCATATTCCAGCGATCGGGGGACAGCTCGGTGCATACTGTCCCGCTCACCCTGCCGGGCTTCGCACGACCGGTCGGTGGAGCCCTGCCCGAGTACGACGAAGGTACCGCCACGGGGCGGTGCGCAAGGGGTCGCCACGAGCGAACCACCCTTGCTACGTATGTCCAGCGGCGCTCGAACAGCACCGAGCGCCCTGGCCTGGGCCGGGCGCGGGCCGGGCGCGGGCCAGGCGCGGGCCGCGCCGGGCGGACGCCGGGCGGACGCTAGGCGAAGACCACCGTGCGGGAGCCGTTCAGCAGCACCCGGTGCTCGCTGTGCCACTTGACCGCGCGGGCCAGCGCCTGGCACTCCACGTCCCGGCCGAGCGCGACCAGCTGGTCCGGGGTCACGTCGTGGGTGACCCGGGCGACCTCCTGCTCGATGATCGGGCCCTCGTCCAGGTCGGCGGTGACGTAGTGCGCGGTGGCGCCGATCAGCTTCACGCCGCGGGCGTGCGCCTGGTGGTACGGCTTGGCGCCCTTGAAGCTCGGCAGGAAGGAGTGGTGGATGTTGATCACCCGGCCGGACAGCTCCTTGCACAGGTCGTCCGAGAGCACCTGCATGTACCGGGCCAGCACCACCAGGTCCACCCGCTCCTCGGCGACCAGGTCGAGCAGCTGCCGCTCCGCCTGCGGCTTGGTCTCCCGGGTGACCGGAAGGTGGTGGAACGGGATCCCGTACGACTCGGTGAGCGCCCGGAAGTCGGTGTGGTTGGAGACCACGCCGGCCACCTCGATCGGCAGCGCGCCGATCCGGGTGCGGAAGAGCAGGTCGTTCAGGCAGTGGCCGAACCGGGAGACCATCAGCAGCACCCGCATCCGGTCGGTGCTCGCGTGGATCTGCCAGTCCATCCGGAACGAGGCGCCGATCGCCGCGAAGCTGGCCCGCAGCTTGTCCGCGGTGACCGGCTCCTCGGCGGAGAAGTGCACCCGCATGAAGAACAGACCGCTGCCGGCGTCCCCGAACTGCTGGCTGTCGATGATGTTGCAGCCCGTCATGAAGAGGTAGCTGGAGACCGCGTGCACGATCCCCTGCTTGTCCGGGCAGGACAGCGTGAGGACGTACTGGGTGCTGGCGGTCGGCTCTTCCACGGTACGGGCCCCGATTCTGGCTTGGTCTTGGCGCGGATGGACAAGACTGTCACAGAACGGACACCCCCCGCGCGACCGCCCGAACCCCGAGACCGGCCCGCGCCGGCGGGCCCCTCCCCCGGGGTCAGGACACCCGGGTGAGCAGGTGCAGCGCCTCCAGCGGGGCGGGCGGCAGGTCCGGGTCGTCGCCGTCGGCGGCGGCCATCCGGACGTGCGCCTCGCGGGCGGACCGGACGGCGTCCGGCCAGTCCCGGTGGCCGAGGTACCCGGTGGCCGGGGCGTCGGCGCCGACCTCGTGCAGGATCCGCAGCACCCGCAGCACCACGGCGTCCACCGCGACCGCCTCGGCGGAGTCGCGGAAGATCGTGCCGACGTACTTCTCGGCCGACCAGCGGTCCAGCCAGGTGTCCTCGACCAGGCGGTAGACGGCGTCGGTGGCGTCGCCGTAGCCGCCCGGGCCGCCCAGCCACGCCTCCTGCTGGAACGCGGGGTCGGACAGCATGTGCAGCGCCGAGCGGATCCGGGCCCGCCAGCGCCACCAGGGCAGGTCAGTCAGGGGCATGCCGCCCATCGTGCTGGAGCCGCGGCCCGTTCGAGAAGGGGTTCGGGCGGACCGATACCGAGTTTCATCCATGGTGTCCGACACAGCAGTCGATCGTACGTCCCCCGACGGTCCGGCTTCTACACGCGTCACCCCCCGGTGTTCCCACCCCGTTGGCCGGCCGTTCACCAGGATTCCCATTCGCCTTGCCCGCACAGGTCAACGCTTGATCCGGCCAGTCGCAGCGCTTCTGGAGCACGGGCACCCATTCCCGGGGAGGGGACCAGCATGTCGAGGATCGGAGCGTCCGACCACCGTCGCAGCGCCGGACGGGGTGACCGCCGCCGTCCGGCCAGAGCGCTCGCCGCCGTCGCCGCGCTGCTCCCCGCGGTCCTCGCCGCCTCCGCCTGCGGAGGCCCGGCCGGCGCCGCCGACGTGGCCCAGGACCTCACCGTGATGACCTGGGCGCCCTCCGGCACCGGCTCCACGGACCGGCCGGGCATGACCGCCCTCGCCGACGCGATCGGCCGCGAGCTCAACGCCAAGGGCGGGATCAACGGCCACAAGGTGCGGGTGCTCACCTGCAACGAGCACAACACCTCGGACGGCGTCGCCGCCTGCGCCCGGCAGGCCGTGGACGCGCACGTCGCGGCGGTGATCGGCTCGGCCAGCCAGTTCGGCACCAACTTCATGTCCACCCTGGAGAGCGCCGGCATCCCGTACCTGGGCGGCTACGGCCTCTCCAGCCCGGAGTTCACCAGCCCGCTCTCCTACCCGGTGGCCGGCGGCATGCCCGCACTGGTCGCCGGCAGCGGACGCCAGCTGGTCGAGGCCGGCTGCAAGAGCCTGGCGCTGATCCGGCCCGACACCCGGGGCGGCGACACCCTGGCCGGCTACCTCGCCGGGGCGATCAAGCAGACCTCGGTGAAGCTGACCGACGTCAAGGCTCCGGAGATGTCCAACGACTACTCCGCGGTCGCCAGGAAGGCGATCGGCGACGACCGGCCCGGCACCTGCGTGATCAGCGCGCTCGGCGCCGAGCCCACCTCCAACCTGCTCGACCCGTACCGCCGGCTCGCGCCGAGGAACACCCAGCTCGCCTCGGTGATCGGCAGCTTCCAGCAGTCCGTGGTCGACTCCACCGGCGGCGACAGCGGCCCGCTGCGCGGCGCCTACGCCACCGCCTGGTTCCCCGCCGAGTCCTCGCCGGTCTGGGACAACCTGCGCGCCACCGCCCGCGCCTACGGCAACGGCGCCACCATCGACGTCGCCGACCCCGGCGTGCAGACCACCTGGGTCGCCTACGAGGTCTTCCGGCAGGCCGCCGAGCGCACCGACAGGAGCAGGCAGCTCACCGCCAAGGCGCTGCGCGCCGTGCTGGACAGCGGCGACCCGATCGACACCGGCGGCGCCACCCCGCCGCTCGGCTGGGGCATGACCAACATGCTGCCGAGCGCCGACTCGCCGCGCCTGGTCAACACCTCGGTCACCTTCCAGCAGGTGCAGGGCGGGCGGCTGGTCGAGCAGCACAAGGGCTTCATCGACGTCCGCTGGGTGCTGACCGGGGGCAGGGCCCCGGCGTGATCCACGGCAGTGCGGCAAGGGGGCGGGGACCGGTCGGTCCCCGCCCCCTTGCCGCACTGCCGGTCAGAGCTCCGACTTGTCCTTGGTCGGCAGGCCCGCCTTGCCCGCGATCGCGTTCCACAGCTCGGACGCGGAGGACTTCGCGGTGGTCGCCTGGCCGCTGGCGTCGTTGCCGTTCTTGTAGTGCGGGTTGTCCTTGGCCTTGGCCGGGTCGCAGCCGCCGGCCACCGAGTCGCCCGCCCACAGCGCGTACTCGGAGTCCGCGTTGGACGAGGCCTGCCAGGCCTTCTGCAGCTGCTCGGCCAGCTTGCCGCCGTCCGGCAGCTTGTCGACCTTGAGCGCGGCCAGCTTGGTCAGCAGCTCCTGGCGCTGCGCGGCGGCCGCGGTCAGCTTGGCCTGGGCGTCGGGCAGGTTCTCGCACTTGGTGGCGGCGGCCACCGCGGAGACCACCGCCTGGCGGCTGGAGCTCGCCGTTCCCAGCAGATCGGACAGCGCCTGCGCCTGGGCCTTCGCCTCCGGGCTCAGCGCGCCGTCCCCGCCGGCCTGGGCCGACTGCGAGGAGCTGCTCTTGGCCACCGGCGCGGCGGCGCCCTTGCCGCCCTCGTCGCCGCCGCCGCTCATCAGCACCGCGACCAGCACGCCGGCCGCGACCACACCGGCCACCACACCGCCGATGATCAGCTTCTGGTTGTTCGGCCGGCCCGGCGCGGCGGGCGCGCCGTACGACGGCTCGTACGCCGGCTGCGCGGGCTGGGCCGGCTGCCCGTACGCCGGGGTGCCGAACGACTGCTGCCCGCCGAAGGTCTGCTGCCCGCCGAAGGTCTGGCCGGGCTGCTGGTACGGCTGCGCGGGCTGCCCGTACGCGTCGAAGGACTGCTGCCCGCCGAAGGTCTGGCCGGGCTGCTGGTACGGCTGCGCGGGCGCGGCACCGCCCACCGACGGGTCGGCGGCCGGGTAGGGCGGCAGGTACTGGGTCTCCGGGGCGTGGTCCGCCGCCGGAGCCTGCGGGACGCCCTGGGCGGCCTGCGGCGGCGGGCCCCAGTACTCGGGTCCGCCCTGGCCCGCCACCGGCGGTGCCGCCTGCTGCTGCGGCACCGCGGGCGGCTGCTGGGCCGCGGGGGGCTGCTGGGCGTCCCCGGGCTCCGGCCTGAACAAGTCGTCCAGGTTGAAGTCCCCGGAGTTCGAATACGAGCGGCGCTGGCTCAACGCGATTCCTCACCTGTGCTTGTCCCGCACGCTCGCTGACGGCGGACCACAACTGCGGCCCCACGCTACCTGCTCACCGCCGCAGGTGACTACGCCGGGTTTGCCCGCTCAGGCGGCCTCCCCGTCCATCCGGGCGTGGAACTCCCTCACCGCCCGGTGCCCGCGGTACGGCTCCAGCCTGCTGCGGAAGTCGTCCAGGTACTCCACGCCCCGGTTGGAACGCAGTCCGCTGAGCAGCCGGACCGCCTCCGCGCCGGTCTCGCAGGCCCGCTCCAGGTCGCGCTGCTGCAGCTGCGCGGTGGCCAGCAGCACCAGGTCGACCGCGCGCCGGCGCACCCGGTGCGCGGGGTGCAGTTCGAGGGCGGTGCGGGCGTACCGCTCGGCCTGCTCGCCCTGCTGCAGGTCGCGGTGGCAGTGCGCCAACTCGTCCGCGAGGTAGGCCTCGTCGAAGTGGACGATCCAGTCCGGGTCCTCCTCCGGGTTGCGCCGCTCCATCGCCTCCAGCGCCCGGGAGGCGACCAGCTCGCAGGAGACCGCGTCGCCGAGCAGCGCGTGGCCGCGCGCCTCGGCCGCGTAGAACATCGCCATCGCCGTCGGGGTGGCGACCGAGCGGGCGCCCTCCTGCGCGGCGCGGGCGAGTTGGGCGATCTCCCGCGGATTGCCCAGGGTGGCCGCCAGGTGGCTCATCGAGGCGGCCAGCACGTAGCCGCCGTAGCCGCGGTCGTCGGCGGCCTGGGCGAGGCGCAGGGCCTGGATGTAGTAGCGCTGGGCGAGGCCGGGCTGGCCGGTGTCCACCGCCATGTAGCCGGCCAGCTCGGTCAGCCGGGCGACCGCCCCGAAGAGTTGACGGCCGGTCTCCTCCCGGTACGAGCCGCCGAGGAAGCCGGAGACCACGCTGTTGAGGTAGTGCACCACCACGGGGCGCACGTGGCCGGAGCCGAACCGGTGGTCCAGGTCGACCAGCATCTGGGTGGTGGCGCGGATCGCCGCCACGTCGGCCGGGCCCACCCGGGTGCCGCCGCTGCGGGCCACCACCGGGTCGGGCGGGGTGATCAGCCAGTCCCGGCTGGGCTCGACCAGCGCGGAGGCGGCCACCGTCGCGCCGGCCAGGAAGTCCCGGCGGCCGACGTCGCTGCGCCACAGCTCGCAGATCTGCTCCAGCGCGGCGGCCAGGCTGGGCGCGAACTGCAGGCCCACGGCCGAGCTGAGGCTCTTGCCGTCGGCCATGCCGATCTCCTCGACCGTGACGCCCCGGCCGAGCTTGCGGCCGAGCGCCTCGGCGATCACGGCGGGTGCCTGGCCGCGCGGCTGCTGGCCGCGCAGCCAGCGGGCCACCGAGGTCTTGTCGTAGCGCAGGTCGAGGCCGTGTTCGGCGCCGCAGAGGTTGACCCGGCGGGCGAGGCCCGCGTTGGAGCAGCCCGCTTCCTGGATCAGCTGCTGCAGACGCTCGTTGGGCTCTCGTGCGACGAGTGGTCTCGCGGCCATGGGCTTCGCCTCCCCAACGCCACCGGCCCCGACCGGCGGCGACGACTGTGCAAACAACCATCGGAATACCCACGGTGACGGATCCACTCCCCACGCGCCCTGACGAATGCCCCTGTGCGCCCCCACTGCGCCCGTTACCGCCCCTGGTCCGCAACCCGCACGTCCCGGCCCGTAACCCCACTCACCGACGGTAGTTGAACCCCGTGTGGAAGACACCCCAGGACCCCCCGAGCAGGGCCTGCCCCCGCTCCTCATCGAAGCCGTCAGTTACGCCGAGGACCGCCACTGGGAGGTTGCCCCCGGCACCTGGTTGATCGACGGCGACGGCCCGGCGCGCTGCTCCTGCGGCGAGCCGCGCTGCGAGCTGCCCGGCGCGCACCCGGCCGGCGGCGCCGACTGGCGCCGCCGGGCGAGCGCGGGGCCCGGGGTGGTCCGCAAGTGGTGGACGGAGCACCCGCAGGCCTCGATCCTGCTGCCGACCGGCCGCTCCTTCGACGTGCTGGACGTCCCGGAGGTGGCCGGCTGCCTGGCGCTGGCCCGGATGGAGCGGATGGGCCTGCAACTCGGTCCGGTGGTCGCGGCGCCGATGGCGGCCGGGCAGGTCGGGCGGCGGCTGCACTTCCTGGTGCTGCCGGGGGTGCTGACCAAGCTGCCGGAGATGCTCCGCAAGCTCGGCTGGGCGCCCGGGCGGCTCGACCTGGTGGCGCGCGGCGAGGGCGACTGGATCGTCGCCCCGCCGTCCCGGATCGGCGGCTACAGCTTCGCCCAGTGGGCCCGGCCGCCGTCCGCGATCAACCGCTGGCTGCCGGACGCCGCGGAGCTGATCAGCCCGCTGGCGTACGCCTGCGGCCGGGAGGTCCCGGCCGCCCGGCCCGCGCCGAGCCAGCCCGTGGGAGTGCGTTGACCACTCCTTCGAGAACGGTGCCCTACGCCTAACAGGTGAGGGGCGCGGACCGCGCGACACCCCGTGCGGCGCCGACGGGCCTTGTCTCCCACCGGAGACGGGGCCCGTCGGTCGTCCGGGCGGGAAAGGACCGGTGTACCCGCAGGTCAACCCGGCAAGCCCCTCGGACGAGTGACAGCGCTCAAGGATTGGCCGGATGTGCCGAGGGGATCATCCTCCTCGACAGCGCAGGGAGCGGACGGGAGCGAGGAGGGCCGCCGAGGAGCAGAGACCGGGCAGGGGGCACGAGGGGGCGCGGGGGCACCGGGGCCGGGGGGCTGCCGGCGGGGCGTTCGGACGGGGAAGCCGAACGACGAGGCAGCAGGGGAGGAAACAGAGGGGGAACGGGTCGCACCACCTTCCGAGCTCGGGGTGGGAGGTGGGGCGGCCGGGGGCGGGGGGAAAGGGTGGGAGCACCCGAGGCCCGGTGCGTGGGGACGCACCGGGCCTCGGGTCTGCCTGCGCGTCGTGCGGGCGCTACGGCTGGGCGACGAAGACGTGCACGGCGATGTCCTTGTGCAGCTCGGCGGCGCTCTCACCGGTGCCGACCAGCACCCCGCCGACGCCCGCGGACACCTGCACGGTCGCCCCGGGGCGGACCCCGGCCCGGCGCAGCGTGCGCATCAGCTCGCCGTCGGTCTGGATCGGCTCGCCGATCCGGCGGACCACCACGTCGGCCGCCCCGGCCGCGGCCACCGCGTCCAGCGTGACCAGGCCGGCGTCGAAGCCCTCGCCCTCGGCCTTGGCGTCGCCGAGCTCGTCCAGCCCCGGGATCGGGTTGCCGTACGGGGACTGGGTCGGGTGGCCGAGCATGGCGAGCACCTTGCGCTCCACCGTCTCGCTCATCACGTGCTCCCAGCGGCAGGCCTCCTCGTGGACCTGCTCCCACTCCAGGCCGATCACGTCGACCAGCAGGCACTCGGCGATCCGGTGCTTGCGCATGACCCGGACGGCCAGCTTGCGGCCCTCGCCGGTCAGCTCCAGGTGCCGGTCCTCGGCGACCTGGAGGAGGCCGTCGCGCTCCATCCGGCCGACGGTCTGGCTCACCGTGGGGCCGCTCTGCTCCAGTCGCTCGGCGATCCGGGCGCGCATCGGAGTGATGCCCTCTTCCTCCAGCTCCAGAATGGTGCGGAGGTACATCTCAGTCGTGTCGATCAGCCCAGACATCGGCCCCTGCGCTCCCATTCTTCGGTGTCCTCACCGCCAATTCTGACGTACCGCACTGACAACCGAGTCCGCCCGGCCCCTATGCCCGGACCTTTTCGTAGCGGTTGACAGCGAGCCGTCCCGCGCATCACGGTGCGAGCCGTATCTTTCTCCATTGCGCGGTCTGGACCACCCGGCCGCCCACACTCTGGACGGACTGGACGGAGCCCCTGATGACCGACCTGGTCGGGCAGTACCTCGACGCCGCCATCGCGCACCTGGAGCGGGTCCGCAGCGAGGAGGCGGCCGGGATCGACGCCGCCGCCGAGCTGCTCGCCGAGGCGGTGCAGAACGGTCGCCGGATCTTCACCTTCGGCGCCGGGCACTCCTCGCTGCCCGCACAGGACGTGGTCTACCGGGCCGGCGGCCTGGTGGTGATCAACCTGCTGAACGTCCCGGGGATGACCGGCGTCAACGTGATGCCGGCGCCGCTCGGCAGCGCCCTGGAACGGGTCTCCGGGCTCGCCACCGCCACCCTGGACCTCACCCCGGCCGGCCCGGGCGACCTGCTCTTCCTGATCTCGCTCTCCGGCCGCCAGGTGATGCCGGTCGAGCTGGCCCGGCACGCCCGCGAGCGGGGCATGACGGTCATCGGCGTCACCTCGCTCGCGTACCCCGAGGAGGTGTCCTCCCAGCACCCGTCCGGGACGTACCTGAAGGACAACTGCGACCTGGTGCTGGACAGCAAGATCGCGGTCGGTGACGGGGAGCTCGACCACCCGGCGGCCGGCGCCCCCTTCGGCTCGGTCTCCACCATCGTCACCAGCGCGCTGATGCAGGCCGTGGTGGCCTCGGCGATCGGCCGGCTCGCCGACCGGGGCGTCACCCCGCCGCTGTTCCGCAGCGGCAACGTCGACGGCGGCACCGCGTGGAACGCCAAGGCGATGGCCGACAACGCCGACCGCATCTTCTACGCCTGGTAATTCCTCCGTCACGCGGGTAGTACTTGTCCGACCGGTGCGGTGGCGACGGGGGGTCGGGGTGGCTGGGTCGATCGGGTTCGTCCGGGAGCAGGACCTGCTGCCCCGGCTGTTCTGGGCGGCGGACGGCGCCTCCGTCCAGGGCCAGGGCCGCGCCGTCACGCTCTCCCGCTGGGAGCTGCTGCTGCTGGTCGCGGCCGCCGCGACCGGCTCGGCGGACGGCGCCGGCTGGGCCTGGGCGGCCGCCGCCGCGTACCTGGGCGCGTTGACGACGGCCGCCCTGATGGCCCGGCAGAACCCGCAGCGGCTGTGGTACGACGGCCGGGCGGTCGCCGAGTCGGTGAAGACCCTGGTGTGGAAGTACGCGGTGCGCGCCGACTCCTACCTGCCGCCGCCCCGCCGGCTGCCGGACGCCGAGCGGCTGTACGACATCCAGCTCAACGGCATCCTGGGCGAGTTCGACACCGAGCAGGTGATCCCGGGGATGTCCGGGATGGCCGTCGAGCTGAACGGCTGGCGCGCCCCGACCCGCCACCCGCAGATCACCGAGCGGATGGAGCAGCTGCGCGGCCAGCCGCTCTCGGTGCGCCGCGAGGTGTACGTCCGGGAGCGGGTCCGCACCCAGCGGGACTGGTACCAGGGCAAGGCGCAGTACTGCCGCAACGCCTCCCGCCGGGCCGGGCGGCTGGCGATCGTGCTGCCGCTGGTGGGCCTGGGGCTCGCGGTGGCGCGGGCGGTCGGCTGGTTCACCTTCGACGCGCTGGGCGCGGTCTCCGCGGTGGCCGCCTCGGTGGCGGCCTGGGCGCAGCTGCGCCAGTACCGGCCGCAGGCCGCCGCGTACGCCCTGGCGGCCGCGGAGCTGGCCAAGGTGGAGGTCCAGCTGGCCACGCTGGACCTGGAGTCGGCGGACGCCGAGGAGAGCTGGGCGCGGCTGGCCCGGGACGCGGAGGACGCCATCTCGCGGGAGCACACCACCTGGCAGGCCCGCCGCGAGGTGCGCAGCCTGGACATCACCTGATGACCGACGGGGGGTTCGCGTGGTGACGACGCGGCTGGTGGAGGCGCCCGGCGGGCGGGTCCTGGCGGTGGAGACCGCCGGGGATCCGGGCGGCCGTCCGGTGTTCCTGCTGCACGGGACGCCGGGCAGCCGCGGCGGGCCGGCGCCGCGCAGCAGCGTGCTGTCCCGGATGCGGGTCCGGCTGGTCTCCTTCGACCGGCCGGGGTACGGCGACTCCGCGCGGCTGGCGGGCCGGACGGTGGCGGCGGCGGCCGAGGACGTGGAGGTGATCGCGGACGCGCTGGGGCTGGGCCGGTTCGCGGTGCTCGGCCGCTCCGGCGGCGGGCCGCACGCGCTGGCGTGCGCGGCGCTGCTGCCGGAGCGGGTGACCCGGCTGGCGGTGCTGGTGAGCCTCGCGCCCCGGCACGCGGAGGGCCTGGACTGGTACGAGGGCATGACGCCGTCCAACGTGCACGCCTACCGGCAGGCCGAGCTGGGCCAGCCGCAGATCGCCGGGGCGTTCCAGGTCCGGTCGAACGTGATCCGCCGCGACCCGGCGCGGCTGATCCGCGACCTGGTGCCGGAGCTCCCGCCCACCGACCGCTCGGTGGTCTCCGACGCGGGCCTGCGCCGGATGCTGGTCTCCACCTACCGGCAGGCGTTCCGCTACGGCGCGGCCGGCTGGATCGACGACGTGCTGGCCTTCCTCGCCGACTGGGGCTTCGAGGTGGAGTCGATCCGCCGGCCGGTCCGGTTGTGGCACGGCGCGGACGACCAGTTCTCGCCGGTCGCGCACTCCCGGTGGCTGGCCGACCGCATCCCCGGCGCCGAGCTCTACCTGGAGCCGGGGGCGGCGCACTTCGGCGCGTTCCGGGAGATGGCCCGGGCGATCGGCTGGGCGGCCGACGGCTGACCGGCCGTCACTCCACCCGGGTGGGCGGCGGGCCTCCGTCGAGGACGGCGAGCACGTTGTCCACCGCGAGGTCGCCCATGGCGCGCCGGGCGGCCACGGTGGCGCTGCCGAGGTGCGGGGCGAGGACGGCGCGCTCCTGGGCCAGCAGGGCGGGCCCGACGGCGGGTTCGTGCTCGAAGTTGTCCACCGCGGCGGCGAACAGGTGACCGCTGTCCAGCGCGGCGGCCAGCGCCGCCTCGTCCACCACCCCGGCCGTCATCGACACCACGATCGCTCCGCGCGGGAGCCGGGCGATCCGCTCGGCGTCCAGCAGGTGCCGGGTGGTGTCGGTCAGCGGGCAGGTGACCACCAGAACGCGGGAGGCGGCCAGGAGCTCGTCGAGCGGGAGCCACCCGGCGCCCTGCTCGTCCTCCGCCGGCAGGCGGGTCCGGTTGTGGTAGCTCACCGGCATGTCGAAACCGGCCGCCCGGCGGGCCACCGCCCGGCCGATCCGGCCCATGCCGAGCACGCCCAGCGGCGTGCCGGCCAGCTCCACGCCCAGCATGAAGGTCGGCGCCCACGCCCAGGGCGCGCCCGAGCGCAGCAGCCGCTCGCCCTCGCCCAGCCGGCGGGCCGCCGCCAGCAGCAGCGCCCACGCCATGTCGGCGGTGGCGCCGGTCAGCACCCCGGGGGTGTTGGAGACCAGCACCCCGCGGGCGGCGCACGCCGCCCGGTCGATGTTGTGGGTGCCCACCGCGTGGTTGGCGACGATCCTCAGGCCCGGCCCGGCCGCGTCCAGGAACTCCTCGTCCACCCGCTCGTCCAGCGTGGTGACCACCGCGACCCGGCCGCGGACGGCCGCCAGCAGTTCGGCGCGCGGCAGCGGCGCCTCGCTGTCGTGCACGTCGGCGAGGCCGCCGAGCCGATCGACCACACCGGGAGCGAGTCGCCGAGCGACGAAGACTGGTGAACGCATCCGCCCACCGTAAGCCACGCCGGGGGCGCCCTACAGGGGCTGGGGCTCCAGGTCGCGGTTGATCCGCTGCCAGCCGCGGCTGGACATCACGCTGGGGTGGTCCTCGCCGAACAGCTCGACCAGCCCGGCGAGGGCTCTCATCCGCAGCGCCTCCGCCTCCGCCCGCCGTCCGGCGGCCCGGACGGTGATCGCCAGGTTGGCCTGGCAGACCAGTGCGTCGGGGTGCCCGGCGCCGTACCGGGCGGCCAGGCCGTCCAGGGCGACGCGGCCGATCCGCTCGGCGTCGGCGAGCTGCTGGTTGTCGCCGTAGGCGTTGGCGAGGTTGATGGTGGCGTTGAGCGTGAACGGGTGGTCGGGCCCGAGCACCCGGGAGAGCCCGGCGACCGCCTGCTCGCCGTGGTGGATGGCGCCCGCGACGTCCGCGCTGCCCCGCAGGTAGATGCCGAGGTTGTTCTCGCAGGCGTAGGTGAAGGGGTGGTCCTCGCCGAGCAGCCGGCGGTGGCCCTCGTACGCGTCGGCGGCGATGTCGCGGGCGGTCTCCTTGTCGCCGGCGGCGCTGAGGTCGGCGGCCAGGTTGAGCCGGCAGGCGAGCGAGTCGGCGTGGTCGGGGCCGTACCGGTCCATGTACCGCTGGTAGGTGCGCTCGGTGAGCTCGCGGGCCTCGGCGTACTCGCCGGCCCGGCGCAGCGAGACGGCGAGCGACTTGGAGTTGCGCAGGTCCTCGGGCAGGTCGGCCTGGACCAGCCCGGCGAAGGCCTCCAGCACCTCCCGGAGCAGTTCGACCGAGCCCTTGTAGTCGCCCATCTCGCGCAGGTCCCGGGCGAGGCAGGACTTGGAGGAGAGGGTGTACGGGTGCAGCGGGCCGAGGACGGCCGCACGGCGCTCGGCGGTGTCCTGGTCGAGGTCGCGGGCGGCGACGCTGTTGCCGACCAGCCGGTGGTCGATGGCCAGGTTGTTGGCGACCGAGAGGGTGCGCGGATCGTCCTCGCCGAACAGCTCGATGAACTGGTCGTAGGTGTCCAGGTCCATCGCGAGCGCTTCCTGGAAGCGGTTGAGGTAGCGCAGGTCGGCGGCGAGCGAGCTGGCGGTCATCAGGGTGTACGGGTTGTGCTCGCCGAGCAGGGCCCGCTGGGCCGCCAGGGTGGACTCGTTGAGGGCCAGCGCCTCGGTGTAGGAGCCCTGGGAGCGCAGCACGTTGGCGATCTGCAGGCGCAGCGAGAGGATCTGCCGCCGCCAGGTGCGCTGCTCCTCGGGGTCGGCCTCGGCGTCGGAGCGGGTGGTCCAGGTGGTGTCGAGTTGGCGGCCGAGCTGCAGGGCCTGGTCGAGGTCGACGCGCTTCCACAGGTAGCGGACGCGGTCGATGAGCAGCTCGCGGACCTCCTTCTCGTCGCAGTCCTGGGCCCGGGAGGGCGTCAGGTGCGGCCAGATCTTCTCCAGGGTGGGCCAGTTGGCCGGGTCGTCGGTGTCGCCGCGGGAGGGGCGGGCGCTGACCAGGATGCTGTGCACCTGGTGCATCGCGGTGTTGCGTTCGGGTTCGGTCATCCCGCTGCGCACGACGGCCTGGACGAGGCGGTGCACCTGGAAGGAGTCGCTGGCGGCGTCGGTCTTGGCGAGCGCGTAGCGGCTGACCGAGCGCAGCACCTTGCCGAGCAGGAAGGTGTCGGTGAGCTCGGCGTCGTAGGGGACGAGGGCGAGGCGCATCTGCTCGGAGAAGAAGAACTGCCGCAGCGAGATCGGCTCGGGGGCGAAGAACGCGCACAGCTCCAGCAGCCGGACGGCGGCGGGCGACTGCTCGCGCAGCCGGGCGATGGAGACGTTCCAGGTCAGCCCGACCGGGGTGGGGTAGTCGACCGGGGTCTCGCCGGCCGCGAGCACCCTGGTGGCCTCGGCCTTGAGCTGGTTGACGTACGCCTCGACGGGGGTGCGGGTGGTCTCCAGCCAGGCGGCGGCGACCTCGACGGCGAGCGGGAGGTCGCCGACGGCGTCGGCGACCCGGTCGGCGTCCTGCCGGGTGAGGTTGCGGACCCGGCGGGTGAGGTGGTCGACGGACTCGGCGCGGTCGAAGACGTCGACGTTGAGCACGCCGGCCTGGCCGGACCAGCCCTGGTTGCGGGAGGTGACCAGGATGTGGCCGGGCCCGTCGGGGAAGTAGCGGCGGATCTCGGCGGGTTCGTCGGCGTTGTCGAAGATCAGCAGCCAGTTGGGCGTGGGGATGCCCTGACGGAGGGCGTCGCGGGCGGCGTGGGCGGCCTCGTTGACGCTGTCGCCGACCCGCAGGCCGAGTCGGGAGGCGAGTTCGGCGAGGTCGACGACGACGTTCTCGGTCTGCTCGGCGTCGATCCACCAGACCAGGTCGTAGTGCGACATGTAGCGGTGCGCGTACTCGAGCGCGACCTGGGTCTTGCCGACGCCGCCGAGCCCGTAGAGGGTCTGCGGCGGCGGGAGGACGGCGGTGGTGCCGCCGGCCAGTTGGGCCCGCAGGTCGTCCAGCACCTTGATCCGGCCGGTGAAGGAGTGGTTGCGCTGCGGCACCTCCCAGTAGGTGGGCTTGGTGCCGGGGAAGCGCGGCGCGCCCGGGGTGCGCTCGGGCGGCTCGGTCTCGGTGCGGCCGAGGACGCGCAGCAGGATCTGGGCGGCCTGCGCCTCGTCGCGGCCCATCAGGTCGACCGGGTTGCGGCTGTTGTACGGGGCGTTGAGGCGCACGTCGCTGACCCGGACCGGGATCAGCTGGCGGCGGGCGCCGGCCGGGTCGGCGAGCACGGTGCGGTCCCACAGCGCCTGGGCCTGCGGGGACTGCAGGTAGCCGGCGGAGAGCAGGGCGATGGTGCGGTAGGCGGAGTCGATGCCGCGTTCGGTGGCGGAGCGCGGGTTGGCGCCGGCCGAGACGTCGCGCGGGACGACCCGGAAGCCGGCGTCGGTGAGCAGCGCGGTGATCCAGTCGGCCCAGGCGCGGTCCTCGGGGACGTAGCTGAGGTAGAGGTCGGCGGGCGCGGTGGGGCGGCGGCGGACGAAGCCGTCGAGGTAGCGCAGCCGCAGGTCCTCGGGCATCACCGGGAGTCCGGCGACCCGGCCCTGGGTGATCTCGCGGGTGAGGCGCTCGCAGGCGGCGAGCATCGAGCCGGGCAGGCCGGGCTGGTCGCCGAACGGGGCGAGGATCTCCTCGTAGGCGTAGAACGGGCGGTAGGGGATCTCCACGCCGGTCCAGTACCGGGAGAGCTCGGGTTCGCCGAGCCCGGCGGGCAGGCCGGAGAACTTGATCCGGGCGAGCGCCCGGCCGGCGTCGGCCTTCTCCTTCTCGCCCTCGTCGATCCGCATCGGGACGGGCAGGATCCGGATCTCGCGGTCCCCGTAGCGGTCCTCGATCACCCGCGCTATCCGCGAGGCGCCGTCGATCGACTGGTCGCTGAGGGTGAAGCAGACCACCAGGTCGTCGGGCATCTCGACGGTGCAGATGTCGGCGGTGTCGGTGAGGCCGGTGCGGCTGTCGATCAGGACGTAGTCGTAGCGGCGCTTCATGTCGGCGCGCAGGCTCTGGATGAAGTCCTGGCCGTCGTAGCGTTCGTAGAGCACGTCCCAGTCGACCCGGGAGCCGCCGGAGTAGTCGCGGTTCTGCTGCCCGGCGGGGACGAAGTCGATCCGTCCGGCGCCGGGGAACTGGTTCCAGGCCAGCGAGATGGCGTGCCGGTGGATCCGGGTGAAGTCCTCGTACCAGTCCGGGTCCCGCTCGACCGGGCGGCGGGCCTCCTCCAGGTAGTCGGCGAACAGGTCCATGATGCCGGTGGTGGCGGCGACCACGTCCGGGTTGAGGAACGGCCGGAAGAACTGGCCGAGGCCGGGTGCCTCCAGGTCCCAGTCGACGGCGAGCACCCGGTGGCCGTTGGCGGCCAGGATCCAGGCGGTGTTGGCCAGCGCCATGGTGCGCCCGGTGCCGCCCTTGTAGGAGTAGAAGGTGATGATGCGGCCCTGCCGGTCCTCGGACGCCGCGTCGCGGCGGCGGCCGTAGGTCTGCGGGCTCCTGGCGTTACGGTCGGTCATGACGGGTCCCTCCCCCAAGTCCGATGGTCGCTGCCCGAACTCACGTCCCCAGACGCGGTCTTCGGGTTCCCGTCCCGACGGTCCGGCTGGTGGTCTGCTGCTCGTACGCGGTGCTGGCCCGCATCACCGCTCGTTCCATCTCGCCGCGGAACTCGTCCAGGCTGCCGGGCACGCCGGTGGAGCCCTCCTCGCGCAGGCTGGGCTTCTGCCGGCCGGCCCGGGTGGCGGGCAGGACGCCGTCGCCCAGCTCGTTGAGCATCCGCTCGTGGTCCCGGCACTGCTGGTCGTCCCGGTTCCAGGGTTCCAGCACGCTCAGCCAGGACAGGTTGCGCCGGTCCAACTGCCGTACGGTATCCGAGCGCTGGGTGTCGAGGAAGGCCCAGCGGTCGACCAGCAGCACGCTCGGCGCGACCGGTCGTTCGGCCGTCATCAGCGCCTCGGCCTCGTCCTCGAACTCGTGGACGCTCGGCTGGAACCCCATGCTGCGGGCGACGTCCGCCGCGTCGTCCACCAGCGGGCGGCGGGACGGCGGGCGGAAGGGCTGCCAGTCGGTGCGCTGCTGGCCGTAGCAGGACGGGCTGCGGTGCGGCGGCAGCTCCGGCTCCCGGTAGGAGTACACCGAGATCCGGACCCGGTCGTTGGGCTCCGGCGGCTCGAACGCCGAGGGCTGTCCCTCGAAGTCCAGCTGCTGTCCGATCGGGATGACCGTCTGGTCGGCGACGTCCACGATGCGCTGGGCGAGCCGCAGCACGGCGGTGGCGTACTGCGAGCGGTAGTCGTCGATCTTCATCAGCGCGTACAGGCCCTCGGCGGCGTAGTCGGCGCCGAAACTGTCGTGGCTGAACTGGAGTTCACTGGCCACCCGGGGCAGCCGGTAGTGGTCCATCGACACCCACAGCGCCGGGACGATGCCGGTCGCCCGCTCGGCGGTCGGCCGCCGCTGGTAGACCGAGCGGCGGGTGAAGGCGTGCCACTCCTTGCCGCAGGCCTCGCTCTTGAAGTAGCGCGGCGAGTAGAGCGGCACGAACACCCGGCAGTTGGCCAGCTCCCAGGAGAGCCGCTCGGCCCATTTCTGGCCCTGGTGCATCGAGCGGTCCATGAAGCCGATCGGGTCGCCCGCCGGGGCGTCGGTGATCTGCAGGATCGCCTCGCACAGGTCGCCGAACAGCCGGCCGACCCAGTGGTTCGGGTCCACTCCCCGGGCGTTGACCCTGGGCGTGTGCGCGTAGCTGAGGAAGAAGTACGGCCTGGCCGCGCCCTTGCCCCTGCCCGTCGGGCTGTTCACTCGCGCCTCCCCCGAGACCACGCCCGCCATCCGCCCCGCAGGTAGCGGGAGTTCAGTGTAGGAACGCCGCCTTCCCGAATGGAATACCGCCTGACCTCAAACGACACCGTTCCGGAGAAAGTCGAAAGCAGAATCGACCGTTTCCCGGATCGGCAGCACAAAACAGTGTGCCTTGCCGAGCGGTCCCTCGGTGCGTTCCCGCAACTTCCGGTCCAACCAGACACCGAGCGATTCCAGGTGGCCGTCGCGCAGTTCGACCGCCTGGAAGTGCCGCCAGTGCCGCCCCCACTTGTCCTCCATCACGCAGCCGTACAGCTGCACCGGCGGATCGGGCAGCCAGTACTCGGCCAGGTGCACGGGAGTGCAGCACCAGATCGGCAGGCCGATCAGGAGCGCCCGCGCACGCCGGTCGTACAACTGCTGCACCGGGGAGTGCGGGCCCAGGTGGCTGTGCAACCGGTGGTCGGCGGTCAGCCGCGCCGCGTCCCGGCCGATCGCGGTGAAGGAGGTCTGCGGGTGCTCGCTGCGCACCGCGCGCGGGTCGGCCCTGACCTCCTCGGAGAACCAGCCGAGCAGCGGTGTGGACGGGGTGGTCGCCCGGTCGTAGGCGGGCATCGCGGCCTGGTGGTCGGACCTCTTCTGCGGGTCGAGGTGGTCGGTCAGCGCCCTGGCCATCCGGGAGGTGTCGGAGTTCTCCGGGCAGGCCGTGTAGACCACCAGCGTGCCTTCGGGGCCGAGCACCTCCAGCAGCGCCTCCAGGAGGGTGCGCGGTCCGCCGTCGATCGGGCCGACCGTCCGCAGCGCGGAGTGCACCAGCAGGATCTCCCCCGGCAGGATGCCGAGCGCCCGCAGGTCGCGGACCAGCTCGGCACGGCCCGGTCCCGGGGTGCGCGGGGACTCCATCAGCCGGCGCCCACCCCGGAGGCGGCCCGGACCCGGAACGCGGCCAGGTTCCGCTCGGACTCCGCCCGCGCCGCCGCCTCGGCGGCCGGGCCGACCGGCACCGCCAGCCACGGCTCGACCGCGGCCGCCATGCCTTCGGCGAAGCGCGTCCCGAGCGCGGTGAGCGCCCCCGAGCCGGCCAGCACCTCCACCGCCCGCGCGGTGTGCCCGCGCCAGGTCGCCAGCTGCACCCGGGCGTGCTCGGCCGGACCGCCCGCCAGCCCGTCGTACGCCAGCACCCGGGTGGCCCAGAACTCGGTGACCGCCAGGTGCGCGTACGTGCCCTGGAACAGGCCCTCCAGCGGCCGCGGGTCGGGCCGCCAGGGCGCGTGGAAGAGCCGCGCCTCGGCCCGGTCGAACAGGTCGTGGAAGTCCAGCACCGCGCCCAGCTTCACGTGCTGGAACTCGTGCACCAGCAGCAGCGCCAGGATCGGCGCGGTGCCGGGCCGGGCGATGCCGACCGCGCCGAACGCCTGCCGGGCGGCGGCGGAGACGTCCCGGCCCTCGGGTCCGGGCCGCAGCGGGGTGATGGTGGACAGGCCCGCCCGCAGGCCGGGCGCGTACCCGGGCAGGTCCCGGCCGATCAGCTCCCAGGCCTCGCGCAGCGCGCCCGCCCAGGCCGGCCACTCCTCGTCGTCCAGCCGCCCGGTCACCGGCCACTGGTGGCTGTCGCGCTGCGGGTCGGTGTCCTCCAGCGCGGGCGTCCAGCCGCCGGCCAGCGCCACCCGCCGGACCGGCTGCCAGCGCGCGTCGCCCGGCGCGTCCGGGCCGACCCGCACCCCGGCGACGGTGAACCCCTCGGCGTCGCCGGTCAGCACCGCCTCCTCGGCGTCCGCCACCAGCACCCGGCCCAGCGTGGGCAGGTGGACGGCGCCGTCGCGGACCGGCAGCGGCAGCTCGAAGGCGCGTCCGGCCCGCAGCGCGGCCGCCGCGGCCAGCCCCGCCAGGGCGCCCGGGTCGGCGCCCGGCTCCTCCCGCAGGCGGCGCACGGCCCAGGCCCGCGCGTACGGGTGGGCGAGCACCGCGTCCAGGGCCGCGCCGTCCCGCTCGTCCAGCGACCCGAGCAGCTCCCAGCCCGGGGAGCCGGCCCCGACCGCCGCCACCAGCTTCCTGGTGAGCCCGAGTTGGGCCGCGGCCAGGGCCCGGACGGTCGACTCCGCGCCGTACCCCTCGGCCAGCTCCTCCCACTGCGTTTCGGTCAGTTCGCGCGCCTGCTGGGCGGGCACGGCCGTCGCGGGCGCCGTCCGGTCGCGGACGGTGGTGATGAGTCTCAACAGGTCACCGCAGTACACCGAGGGGTTGAGGAAGCCGGTGCCGTCGCCGCGGTACCGGTGGGCGTAGAGGCCGCCGCCGCAGGAGCGCACCACCGGGCAGGCGCGGCACTGCTCGGCCAGCCCGGCCAGGCCCGACTGCCGGGCGACCATGCCCGGGTGCCGGGCCACCTCGTCCAGCGTGTGCGCGAAGACGTCGAACCCGGTGGCGGGCGCGCCGTCGTAGGCGGTCTTCAGGCTGTCGGCCTGCTCGAAGGAGCCGTCCGTGTCGACCACCACCAGGTCGGAGGGGTCGAGCCCGAGCGACTCGGTGAGGCTGGAGCGGCCGCGCAGCGTCCGGTGGATCGAGTCGAAGGTCCGCACCGGCACCGGCCGGCCGAGCTCCGTCCACCGGCCGTGGGCCGCCAGCAGCCAGTCCGCGTACGGGGTCTCGCCCATGCCGGCCGGGCGCTTCGGCGGCTGGTCCCAGGTGGCGTGCGGGAGGAGGAAGTCGATCCGCGGCGGCTCCAGCGCGACCAGCGCGTCCACCACCGCGACGGGGTCGTTCTCCACGTCGACCGTGCACAGCAGGCCCGCGTAGAGGTCCCGGTACTCCGGGCGGCGGAGCAGCGCCACGGCGGCCAGCACCCGGCCGTGGCTGGAGCGGCCGTCGGCGAACCGGCGGTGCCGGTCGTTGGCGGCCCGGTCGCCGTCCAGGGAGATCCCGACCCGGATCCCGTGCAAGGCGAAGAGCTCGCACCAGCTCTCGTCCAGTCGGACGCCGTTGGTGTGGATCCGCAGGTCCAGCGCGCAGCCCTCCGGGAGGGCGGCCCGGAGGAGTTCGGCGGCCCGGCCGACGGCCGCCCGGCCCGCCAGCAGCGGCTCCCCGCCGTGCAGCACCACGTGGACGGCGGTCAGCCCGTGCGCCCCGGCGTGCTCGGCGATCCGCTCGGCGGTCCGCGCCAGGACCGCCTCGGTGGCGGCCCTGGGTTTGCCGCGCCAGCTGGTGTCGGCGTGCTCGTACACGTAGCAGTGGTCGCACGCGAGGTCGCAACGGCTGTGCAGTTTCAGGACGTACTGCGAGAACGGCACCAACGGGCGCGGCATGGCGGGATCCTGCTGACGGTCGGCCTGCTCGCCCGTCAGATCGAGGAGTTGAACGCGGCGACGGCCACCGGGCCGCCGGTCTCGCCGGGCAGCGCGCGGAACAGGTCGGCGGTGAGCTCCTCGGCACCCAGGGCGGCCAGGGCGGTGAGCGAAGGCCTCGCCTCCGTCCCCTCGACGCGCGCGCTGTCGGCGGGCTTGGTGGCGAGTGCGGCGACCATGATGACTCGTTTCTGCGCCCGCGGGCGCGAGACGGGCCCCGGCATCCAAAGACGGGACCAACCGCACCGCACCCTACGCTCCGAGCCCGCCCCCCAGGGCGGAATCGGCCGATCGCCTACCCCATTCGAGTCATACTTCGTCCGGTCGGCCGACGGACGGGGGCCCGAGTTGACCGTACGTCAGCTCCGCTCCCGCGGGGCCCGTCACGGGCAGAGCCGCTCGACCCGCCAGCCCTCGCCGTCGGCGACGAAGCGGAGCCGGTCGTGCAGGCGGTTCTCCCGGCCCTGCCAGAACTCGACCGTCCGCGGGACGACCCGGTAGCCGCCCCAGAACGGCGGGACGGGGACGCCCTCGCCCTCGGGGTAGCGGGCGGCGAGGTCGGCGTAGCGCTGCTCCAGCACCTCGCGGCCGTCCACCGGGCTGGACTGCTCGCTCGCCCAGGCGCCGAGCTGCGAGCCGTGCGGCCGGGTCCGGAAGTACGCGGCGGTCTCGTCCCGGCCGACCTTCTCCACCCGGCCGCCGATCACCACCTGGCGGGCCAGGTCGATCCACGGGAAGAGCAGCGAGGCGCGCGGGTTGGCGGCCAGGTCGGCCCCCTTGCGGGAGCCGTAGTTCGTGTAGAACACGAACCCGCGCCGGTCGTAGCCCTTGAGCAGGACCGTCCGGGAGCTGGGCGTGCCGTCCGCGTCGGCGGTGGAGAGCACCATCGCGTTCGGCTCGGCCACCCCGGCCTCGTCCGCGTCGTGGAACCAGCGGGTGAACTGGGCGATCGGGTCGACGGCCAGGTCGGCCTCCGCCAGGCCCTCGTGCTGGTAATGCTTGCGCATCACGGACAGGTCCGGGCCGGGCCGGCCCTCGGTGGGCTGGGACAGGGCAGTCGGGTGGCGATCCGCGGTAGGCACGCCGACATCATCCCGTACGACAAGCTCCGGACGCCGCTACGTCCCGGCAAACACCTGGGGATATGGTGGCTCGCCACCGCTTCACCACCCGCCGTACGGGGAATCGTCCGGTTCGCACCGGTAGTCCCCGGAATATCCGCCGATGATGTCGGATCCCACAGAGGATTGAGCGGGCCATGGGGGAAACATCACCGTCGTGGTGTATGGCGCAATGCACTCCGTGCCTGACACTCTGACACCGAGTGCCAACCCACCATCGGTCACCGGCGCCCGGCCCCACCACGGCCGCGCGCCGCGTCGGATCACTGAAGGAGCCGTCTGATGTCCGATTTCGTACCCGGGCTCGAAGGGGTAGTCGCCTTCGAGAGCGAGATCGCCGAACCCGACCGTGAAGGCGGCGCACTGCGCTACCGCGGTGTGGACATCGAGGATCTGGTCGGGAACGTCTCCTTCGGGCACGTCTGGGGCCTGCTGGTCGACGGGAAGTTCGCCCCCGGTCTGCCCGCCGCCGAGCCGTTCCCGATCCCGGTCCACTCCGGTGACATCCGGGTCGACGTGCAGTCCGCCCTGGCCATGCTCGCCCCGGTCTGGGGCCTGAAGCCGCTGCTCGACATCTCCGAGGAGGAGGCCCGCGACAACCTCGCGCGCGCCGCCGTCATGGCGCTGTCGTACGTGGCCCAGTCCGCCCGCGGCCAGGGTCTGCCGATGGTCCCGCAGAGCGAGATCGACAAGGCCGAGACCATCGTCGAGCGGTTCATGATCCGCTGGCGCGGCGAGCCGGACCCGAAGCACGTCAAGGCCGTCGACGCCTACTGGACGTCCGCCGCCGAGCACGGCATGAACGCCTCGACCTTCACCGCCCGCGTCATCGCCTCCACCGGCGCCGACGTGGCGGCGGCGCTCTCCGGCGCCGTCGGCGCGATGTCCGGCCCGCTGCACGGCGGCGCGCCGTCCCGCGTGCTGGGCATGATCGAGGAGATCGAGCGCACCGGCGACGCCGCCGGCTACGTGAAGAAGGCCCTCGACAAGGGCGAGCGCCTGATGGGCTTCGGCCACCGCGTCTACCGCGCCGAGGACCCGCGCGCCCGCGTGCTGCGCCGCACCGCCAAGGAGCTCGGCGCGCCGCGCTTCGAGATCGCCGAGGCGCTGGAGAAGGCCGCGCTGGAGGAGCTGCACAACCGCCGCCCCGACCGCGTGCTCGCCACCAACGTGGAGTTCTGGGCCGCGATCATGCTGGACTTCGCCGAGGTCCCGGCGCACATGTTCACCTCGATGTTCACCTGCGCCCGCACCGCCGGCTGGTCGGCGCACATCCTGGAGCAGAAGCGCACCGGCCGCCTGGTCCGCCCGGCCGCCCGCTACATCGGCCCGGGCCCGCGCAGCCCGCAGGACGTCGACGGCTGGGACCAGCTCGCCCACTGACCGGGCGACATGGACGGCTGGTGCCGCCCGCTGATTCGGTTCACTCGTTCGGGCGGTGGTCCCTGCACGGATCACCGCCCGGCGACCGAAAGATCACATCTCAGCGGGCGGACGACCGTCCCGCTGCCCCTTCTCGAAACAGTAGGCTGCGTCCGTGGCTCAGATTCAGATCCCCGCCGACAATCTGCCCAACGACGGCCGCTTCGGCTGCGGCCCCTCCAAGGTGCGCCCCGAGGCCCTGAGTGCCCTCGCCGCCACCGGAACCTCGCTGCTGGGCACCTCCCACCGTCAGGCCCCGGTCAAGAACATCGTCAAGCGCGTCCGCGAGGGCGTCGCCGAGCTGTTCTCGCTGCCGGAGGGCTACGAGGTCGTCCTCGGCAACGGCGGCTCCACCGCGTTCTGGGACATCGCCGCCTTCGGCCTCGTCCGCGAGAAGTCCCAGCACCTCAACTTCGGTGAGTTCTCCTCGAAGTTCGCGTCCTCGGTGAAGGCCGCCCCGTGGCTGGCCGAGCCGACCGTGATCAAGAGCGAGCCGGGCACCCACCCGCTGCCGGTCGCCGAGGCGGGCGTGGACGTCTACGCCCTCACCCACAACGAGACCTCCACCGGTGTCGCCATGCCGATCCGCCGCCCCGAGGGCGCGGACGCCGGCTCGCTGGTCCTGGTCGACGCCACCTCCGGCGCCGGCGGCCTGCCGGTGGACATCCGCGAGACGGACGTCTACTACTTCGCCCCGCAGAAGTCCTTCGCCTCCGAGGGCGGCCTGTGGCTGGCCGCCTTCTCCCCGGCCGCCCTGGAGCGCGCCGCCGAGATCGCCGCCTCCGGCCGGTACGTCCCGCCGTTCTTCGACCTGCCGACCGCGATCGACAACTCGTCGAAGGACCAGACCTACAACACCCCGGCGATCGCCACGCTCTTCCTGCTGGCCGACCAGCTGGAGTGGCTGAACGGCCAGGGCGGTCTGGACTGGGCCGTGGCGCGGACCGCCGAGTCCTCCTCGATCCTGTACTCCTGGGCCGAGAAGTCCTCCTTCGCGCAGCCGTTCGTGGCCAAGCCGGAGGAGCGCTCGCAGGTCGTCGGCACCATCGACTTCGACGACTCGGTCGACGCCGCGGCGGTCGCCAAGGCACTGCGTGCCAACGGCATCGTCGACACCGAGCCGTACCGCAAGCTCGGCCGCAACCAGCTGCGCATCGCGATGTTCCCGGCGGTCGACCCGGCGGACGTCGAGAAGCTCACCGGCTGCATCGACTACGTGGTCGAGCAGCTCTGACCCCGGCACGTGCAGAAGCCCCCGCCACCGGCGGGGGCTTCGCTCATTTCCGGGCCAGCGAGCTGATGATCACCACGACGAGCAGCAGCACCAGGGCGCCGGTCACGATCCGCATGCGAGTCTTCGGGTCCACGCTCCGAGGTTAGTCGGTCGCCCGGCGGGCCTCGGCACTGGCCCGTTCCGGGCCGTACAGCTCGGTGAGCTCCTCGGCGAGCTCGTCCCGGCCGACCGGGCGCAGCTGGCCGTCGCCCCGGTACTGCTGGGCCCGGAAGACCGAGGGCGCGACGCCGACCCGGCGGGTGAAGATCCGGGTGAAGTACGCGGCGTCCTCGTAGCCGACCCGGCGGGCGACCGAGGCGACCGGCAGCTCGCTGGCGGCGAGCAGCTGCTTGGCCTCGGTGAGGCGGACGGTCAGCAGGTACTCCTTGGGCCCGACCGCGCCGACCGCCTGCACGGCCCGGCGCAGCTCGGCCACGGTCATCCCGGCCCGGCGGGCGTGCTCGGTGACCGGGATCGGCAGGAAGGCGTCCCGGCGCAGCACCTCCAGCACCGGTGCGCCCTCCGGGTCGAGGTCGGCCCGGTGGCGGCGCAGCTCGACCAGCAGCTCGTGCACCCCGGCGGCGGCCTCCACGCCGGTCAGCGGGCCGCCGCGGCGGCAGGCGGCGGCGACCTTGGCGATCACCCGCTGGGCGGGCTCGGCGGCGGTCAGCGGCACCACCTCGGCCTCCGGCAGCAGGCCGAGCTCGGCGTACGCGGCGGTGGCGGTGCCGGTGAAGTCCACGAACCCCTCGGACCAGCCCCCCGCGTCCGGCGCGTAGTGGTGCGGCACGCCGGGCCGCAGCCAGATCGCGGCGGGCGCGGTGACCGGCTGCCGGACGCCGTCCGGGGTGGCGTACCAGCCGCGGCCGGTGCTGACCACCACGGCCACCCAGTGGTCGAGGGTGCGCGGGCCGACGGTGGGCAGCCGGCCGCGCTGCAGGCCCACGCCGAGGCACGCCAGCCCGGTGCCCAGCTGGAGCGGGCCCGGTGTCAGGTAATGCCACCAACGCTCCACGTCACGTCCTTCCCGAGGTTCGGCGCCCCACGACAATCCAACACGCCGCAGGGCTTTGTCCATGGCTCCGGCCTGCACCTTCCCGCAGGCTAGGAGGCATGCTCACCTACGACTCCACCGGTTTCCGACTCGACGGGCGGGGCTTGCGGATCCTGTCCGGGGCCATGCACTACTTCCGCACCCGCCCCGAGCAGTGGCCGCAGCGGCTGGCGGCGCTGCGCGCGATGGGCCTGAACACGGTCGAGACGTACGTGCCGTGGAACCTGCACGAGCCGGCCGAGGGCCGCTTCGAGCGGATCGAGGAGCTGGGCGCCTTCCTGGACGAGGCCGCCCGGCAGGGCCTGTGGGCGATCGTCCGGCCCGGCCCGTACATCTGCGCGGAGTGGGACAACGGCGGGCTGCCCGGCTGGCTGACCGCCCGCGCGGGCCGGCGCGCCCGCACCTCGGATCCGGCGTACCTGGCCGCCGTGGACGCCTTCTTCGACGTGCTGCTGCCGCAGGTCGTGGAGCGCCAGCACGGACGGCCGGGCGGCAACGTGCTGATGGTGCAGGTGGAGAACGAGTACGGCTCGTTCGGCAGCGACGCCGCGTACCTGGCGCACCTGGCCCGGGGGCTGCGCGAGCGCGGCGTCACCGTCCCGCTGTTCACCTCGGACGGGCCGGAGGACCACATGCTGGCCGCCGGCGCGGTGCCCGGGGTGCTCGCCACGGTGAACTTCGGCTCCAACCCGGAGGAGGCGTTCGCGCTGCTGCGCCGGCACCGGCCGGAGGACCCGCTGTTCTGCATGGAGTACTGGAACGGCTGGTTCGACCACTGGGGCAAGCCGCACCACGGCCGGGACGCCGCCGACGCCGCCGACACGCTGCGCCGGATCCTGGCCGCCGGCGGCTCGTTCAACATCTACATGGCGCACGGCGGCACCAACTTCGGCACCACCGCCGGCGCCAACCACGCGGACGAGCCGTTCAACTCCACCGACTGGACGCGCTCGCCGTACCAGCCGGTGACCACCTCGTACGACTACGACGCCCCGCTCGACGAACGCGGCCTGCCCGCGGGCAAGTTCGAGCCGTTCCGGCAGGTGATCGCCGACTTCGCCGCCGAGCACCCGGACGAGGCGCGCTACTTCGACGACCGGGCGGCCAAACTCCCCGCGCCGGCGCCGGTGCTGGACGCCACCTCGATCGAGCTGACCGAGTTCGCGGCGCTGCCGTTCGAGCCGGCGGTGGACTCCCCGGTGCCGCCCACCTTCGAGGAGCTCGGGCTGGAGCACGGCCTGGTCCGCTACACCGCGCGGGTCCCCGCGCTCAGCTCCGAGCAGCCGCTGGCCGTCGAGGGGCTGCGCGACCGCGCCACCCTCTGGCTGGACGGCAAGCGCACCGCCGCACTGGAGCGCGGCGTCCCCGCCCCGCCGGTCACCGCCCCCGGCGGCACCGAGGTCCGGCTGCTGGTCGAGTCACTCGGCCGGGTCAACTACGGGCCGCAGGTCGGCGAGACCAAGGGCATCACCGGCGGCGTCCGGCACGAGCGCCAGTACCTGCACGGCTGGCGCGCCGAGGCCTGCCGGCTGGAGCCGCTGCCCGCCGCGGAGTGGACCGACGGCGCGCCCGCGTCCGAGACCCTGGCCCGCGGCGTCCTCGACCTGACCGCGACCGGCGACACCTTCCTCGCCGTCCCCGGCGGCGGGCACGGCTACCTGTGGGTCAACGGTTTCCTGCTCGGCCGGTACGACGCGATCGGCCCGCAGACCACCCTGTACTGCCCGCAGCCGCTGCTCCGCGCGGGCCGCAACGAGATCACCGTCCTGGAACTGGGCGACGCGGCCCCGGGCACGGTCGAACTGCGCGCCGCCCCCGAACTCGGCTGAGGCCCGCGGCCCGGCCCGTCACGCCTCCCACCTGGCCAGCGGCCAGGACCTGAGCGAGGTGTACCGGGCCGGGCCGTAGCCGAACTCGCTGCGCATCAGGTGCAGCGCGCCCGCCTCCCACTCTCGGCCCTGCCAGCCCTCCAGCGCCGCCGCCATCAGCCGCAGCTCCCCCGCGGCCAGGCGGCGCACCGCGCGACGCGTGCCGTGCGAGGAGCCCGCCCGGGCGAGCGTCAGGTGCGGATGGAAGCCGTGCCGGTCCGACTCGGCCCCGGCCTCCTCCACCGCCTCCCGCACCCCCTCCGCGAGCCGTCGCAGCGCCCACGTCTCGCCGTCCACGCCGACCCACAGCACCCGGTCGCCGAAGCAGCCCGCGCCCGCCAGCCGCAACCGGTGCGCCCCGTGCTCGGACGCCACCCGCTCCAGCCGGTCGGCCATCGCCTCGACGTCCGCGGCCGGCACCTCGCCCAGGAACGCCAGCGTCAGGTGCCAGCCGTCCGGCTCGCTCCAGCGCAGCCGGTCCGCTCCGGACAGCCCGTGCAGCGGCGCCGCCGCGTCGGAGAGCTCCTGCAACGCCTCGACCGGCGGGTTGACCGCCACGAACAGCCTCATGGCCCCATCCTGCCCGGCCCGCGGGGGACCGGCCCGGGTCGACCTGGCCCGTGGGGGACCGGCCCGGGTAGAACTGACCGCATGAAGATCCGCACGGGTGGCCCCGACAGCGCCGACGACGTCCTCGCCCTGCTCGACGCCGCCGTCCGCTGGCTCGCCGCCCGGGGCCGCACCGGCCAGTGGGGCGAGCAGCCCTGGAGCACTCGGCCGGGGGCCGCCGAACGGATCCGCGGGTACGCCCGCGACCACCTGCTGCGCATCGCCGAGGACGAGCACGGCCGCACCGTCGGCGCCTGCGTCCTCACCACGGACGCCCCCGACGGCATCCCGCCCGCGGACGGGCCGGAGCTCTACGTCCGCTGGCTGGTCACCGACCGCGGGCACCGCGGTCTCGGCGCCGTCCTGGTCGCCGACGCCCTCGACCGGGCCCGGGAGCGCGGCCGCCGTCTGCTGCGCGTCGACTGCTACGCCGGTGACGACGGCGCCCTGGTCGCCCAGTACGAACGCCTCGGCTTCACCCGCACGATCTCCTTCACCGAGGACAGACCAGCGGGCCCCTGGCCCTGCCAGGTCCTGGAACTCCCGCTCTGAGCCCGCTCCCCGAGCCCCGACCGGGGCGCGGGGAGCTGCCCGAGCGACCACCGACCTGCCGTCGGCTCACCGCAGCGCGAAGACCCGGCCCGCGTGCAGGTCGACCCGCAGCTTCAGCCCCGCCGCGCGGGCCAGCACCACGCCGACCGCACCCGCCGCCAGCGCCGACACCAGGCCGCACGCCAGCAGGCCGAACCGGGGCCCGTACACGTCCGTCACCCAGCCGACCACCGGCGCGCCGATCGGCGTCCCGCCGGTGAAGACCAGCACCAGCAGGCCCATCACCCGGCCCCGCATCGCCGGGTCGGTCCCCAGCTGCAGCGCCGCGTTGACCGAGGTGTTGAAGGTCAGCCCGAACACGCCGATCAGCGTGAGCAGCACCGCGAACGTCCAGTACCCGGGCGCGAAGGCGGCCAGCACCTCCAGCGCGCCGAACGCCAGCGCCGCGGCCACCAGCCGCCGCAGTCGCGGCGCCCCGCGCCGCGCGGCGAGCAGCGCCCCGGCCAGCGACCCCACCGCCATCGCGGTGTTGAGCAGCCCGTACTCGCCGGCGCCGACGTGGAAGGTGTCGTACGCGAACCCGGAGAGCAGGGTCGGGAAGTTGAAGCCGAACGTCCCGATGAACCCGGCCAGCACCATCGGCCAGAGCAGTTCCGGGCGCTCCTTCACGTAGCGCAGGCCCTCGCGGAGCTGGCCCCCGGCGCGGGCCACCGGCTCGGTCGGGCGCAGTTCGCCCTCCCGCATCGCCAGCAGGCCGCCGATCACCGCCGCGAACGACAGCGCGTTCACGGCGAACGCCCAGCCGCTGCCGACCGCGGCGATCAGCAGACCGGCGACCGCCGGTCCGATCAGCCGCGCCGTCTGGAAGTTGGCGGCGTTCAGGCTGACCGCGTTGGACAGGTCCTTCGGCGGCACCATCTCGCTGACGAACGCCTGCCGCGTCGGGTTGTCGACCACCGTGACCAGGCCCAGCAGCAGCGCGAACACGTACACGTAGCCGGCGGTGACCACGCCGGTGACGGTCAGCACGGCCAGCCCGGCCGCGAGCAGGCCCATCGCGCCCTGGGTGGCGACCAGCAGGCGCCGCTTGGGCAGCCGGTCGGCGAGCACGCCGCCCCACAGGCCGAGCAGCAGCATCGGGAGGAACTGCATCGCGGTGGTCACACCGACCGCGAAGGGGCTGCCGGTCAGGCTCAGCACCAGCCAGTCCTGGGCGATGCGCTGCATCCAGGTGCCGGTGTTGGAGACCACCTGGCCGGCGAAGTAGTAGCGGTAGTTGCGGATCCGGAGGGAGGAGAACATCCCTCCGGGGCGGGTGAACCTTCCACCCGTCGGAGCGGCGGGGACCGCCGCGGTGCGTTCGTCGGGGTCGTCGTCGCCGGCGCCGGGCAGGCCCACGGGTGCGGGTGCGCGGTCCTCGGCGGCAGCGGAGGGGTCCACTGCGGGTTCGGTGGCGGAGTCGTCGGTGCGGATGGCGGCGGCAATCGTTGCGGCCGGTGTCACGGTGGTCTCCCCTCGGCGCGCGGCGGCCCGTTGTCCGGCCGTCGCGCCACGTTCGTTCGCTGTCGGTCCTGCGGTGATGCGGTGCTCCTTCTTCCGTGCCGGTGCGATGTCCGTGCCTACAGGTGCGCGAGCTTGTACAGCACCGGCGCCGCCTCCTTGAGCTGGGCCCACTCCTCGTCGGTGAGGCCCTGCGCCAGCTCCGCCAGCCAGGCGTTGCGGCGCCGTCGGCTCTCGTTGAGGATCTCCTCGGCCTGCTCGGTGCTGCTGACGACCACCTGCCGGCGGTCCTCGGGGTGCGGCTCGCGCCGCACCAGCCCCTTCTCCTCCAGCATCGCGATGATCCTCGTCATCGACGGCGGCTGGACGTGTTCCTTGCGGGCGAGCTCGCCGGGTGTGGCCTTGCCGCACCGGGCGAGCGTGCCGAGCACCCCGATCTCGGTGGGGCTCAGCGACTCCTCGACCCGCTGGTGTCTCAACCGGCGGGCCAGGCGCATCGCGGACGACCTCAGCTGGCTGATCGCCGCCAGGTCGTCCTCGGACATCTCGGGCATGTCCTTAGCCTACGTCATTACCCAGGCTAAAGAAAACCGATTAACGATCACCCGGGCCGCCGGGGCGCCGGACGGTCAGTCCGTGGTCAGCTGGAACGCCAGGCGGCCGAACCGCACCCGGTCACCGGCCCGGACCACGACCGCGCCGGCGACCCGGCGCTCGTTCACGAAGGTGCCGTTGCTGGAACCGAGGTCGTACAGCACCCAGTCGCCGAACTCGCGCCGCAGCTCCGCGTGCAGCCGGGAGACGGTCGCGTCGCCGAGCCGCAGGTCGGAGCCGGTCATCCGGCCGATCCGCAGCACCGTCACAGCCGGGCCGGGCAGCCGGAGGCCGGGTGCCTGCTCGGCCTCCCAGGTGTGCCGCAGCCGCACGTTGAGCGCCGACACCTTGGCCACCGTCCGCAGCAGCAGCCGCGAGAACGGGCCGTAGGTGTCCAGGTCGCCGACCACGTCGGCGAGCTCGGCCCGGCTGCGGGCGGCGAGGACGAGTTCCATCCGGCGGACGAAGGTGTCGTGGGAGAGCCGCCCGCTGCCGACGCCTTCGCGCAGCGCGTCCAGGGCGCGGTCCCGCTCGGCCTCGGAGGGTCGGGCCAGCTGGGTGCGGAACTCGATTGACGCCATGACAGGGATTGTCCGCGCCCCAGGTCAGCCCTGTCCAGAAGAACGCCGCGAGCCGACCCCGCCGGGACTGAACTCCCCTCCCGGCGGGCAGATCCCGGGGGTCCGGCCCGGCACCGGCGCCGGGTCCGCGCCGGGCCGCTCCGGGCCGCGCCCGGCCGGCGGGAGCAGGAGGCAGCATGACCGTGGTCGCCGTCACCGGCCACCTCGACCTGCGCGGGGAGACCGTCCGGCTGGTCCGGGACGCCCTGCTCGAACTGCTCGCCGGGCACCGCGCCGACGGGCTCACCGGGGTGTCCTGCCTGGCGCCGGGCGCGGATGCGCTGTTCGCCGACGCGGTCCTCACTCTCGGCGGCCGGCTGGAAGTGGTGCTGCCCTCCCCCGCGTACCGCGCGACCGCCGTGCCCGAGGACTACGCCCCCGAGTTCGACCGGCTCTGCGACCGTGCCGCCGACGTGCTCGTCCTGCCCGAACCCGCCCCCGGTCCCGCCGCGTACGTCGCCGCCAACGCCGAACTGCTCCGCCGCGCCGACCGTCTGGTCGCCGTCTGGGACGGCCTGCCGGGCGCCGGCCCGGGCGGCACCGCCGACATGGTCGCCGCCGCCCGCGCCGCCGGCCTCCCCGTCGACCGGATCTGGCCCCCGGGCGCCGGCCGCGGCTGACCCCGCCGCCCACCGCGTCAGGCGACCGCGCGGCCGTCCGCGACCAGCAGGTGCGCCACCGCCGGGGCGACCGCTCGGGCTCAGGCCTCCTCGTCGGCGTGGGACCGGGGGCGCTGGGCCGGCCCGCCGCGGGAACGCCGAACGGCCCTCCCCGCAGCGCGGGAAGGGCCGTGGTGCGGGGGCCGTCAGAGCAGGCCGAGGGCCGGCATCAGGTAGTAGAAGAGGAAGACGCCGGCGACGGCGTACATCGCGACCGGGACCTCGCGGCCGCGGCCGGCGGCGACCCGCAGGATGCAGAAGGCGATGAAGCCGATGCCCAGGCCGTTGGTGATGGAGTAGGTGAACGGCATCATCACGATGGTCAGGAAGGCCGGGATCGCGATGGTGTAGTCCGCCCAGTCGATCTCCGTGACGGAGTTCGCCAGGATCAGGAAGCCGACGGTGACCAGGGCCGGGGTGGCGGCCTGGGCCGGGACCATGGTGGCGAGCGGGGTGAGGAAGAGCGCCACCAGGAAGAGCGCGCCGGTGACCAGGGAGGCGAAGCCGGTGCGGGCGCCCTCACCGACACCGGCGGTGGACTCGACGAAGCAGGTGTTGGCGGAGGCCGAGGTCGCGCCGCCGGCCGCGGTGGCGATGCCGTCCACCATCAGGATCTTGTTGATGCCGGGCAGGTCGCCCTTCTCGTCGAGCAGGTGCGCCTCGTCGGCGACGCCGAGGATGGTGCCCATCGCGTCGAAGAAGCAGGACATCAGCACGGTGAAGACGAAGAGGACGCCGGTGAGGACGCCGACCTTGCCGAAGCCGCCGAACAGGCTGACCTGGCCGACCAGGCCGAAGTCCGGGGCGGCGACCGGGTTGCCGGGCCAGGCCGGGACGGTCAGGCCCCAGGCGGAGGCGTCGAGGTGGACGACCTGCTGGATGACGACGGCGACGACGGTCATCGCGGCGATCGAGATCAGGATGGCGCCCGGGACCTTGCGGATCAGCAGCACCAGGGTGAGCACCAGGCCGAGCACGAAGACCAGCACCGGCCAGCCGAGCAGGTGTCCGCCGGTGCCGAGCTGCAGCGGCACGGTGGTGTGGGCGGCGTCCGGGATGCGGCTGACGAAGCCGGCGTCGACCAGGCCGACCAGGGTGATGAACAGGCCGATGCCGATGGCGATGGCCTTGCGCAGGCCGAGCGGCACCGCGTTCATGACGCGCTCGCGCAGTCCGGTGGCGACCAGCAGCATGATCGCGAAGCCGGCCAGGACGACCATGCCCATCGCGTCCGGCCAGGTCATCCGGGGCGCGAGCTGGAGCGCCACGATGGTGTTGACGCCGAGTCCGGCGGCCAGGCCGATCGGGACGTTGCCGATGACGCCCATCAGCAGCGTGGTCAGGCCGGCGGTCAGCGCGGTCGCGGTGACCAGCTGGGCGCTGTCCAGGTGCACGCCGTTCATGTCCGTGGCGGAGGCCAGGATGATCGGGTTGAGCACCAGGATGTACGCCATCGTGAAGAAGGTGGCGACACCGCCGCGGAGCTCGCGGGGCAGCGAGGAGCCGCGCTCGGAGATGCGGAAGAAACGGTCCAGGGCGCCGGCGGGGGGCTTCGGGGAGTCCTGGGACGGCTCGGGCGACATGGAGGTCGACTGGGCCTGCGGAGACATTCGGGTGTCCTCGTCGAGTGGGGGCGAAGAGAGGAGACTCGGTGCCCGAGCAGCGGTGGCCGGGACCGCCGGGGCCCAGGGGGATGGTCGCGGAGCCAACCGGACTCCCCAGTATGAGTTTCCGGTCGTGCACGCGCCATCTTCGCGCGTAGATGAAACCCCTTACGGTCAACCCCGATCGCAGTTCGACTCCGCCGCCTCTGCCGGGCCGCCCGGCGCGCCCCGTACGCTAGGCCCCATGCCGAAGACCGCCCTGCGCCCCGCTCCCCCGCCGCTCGAGGTGAACGACGTCGCCATCGTCGCGGGCGGCACGGTGCTGTGGTTCGTCGGCTTCCTGGCGCTGCTGCCGTTCCAGAGCGCGCTGTCGGAGCACGGGCACGGCACCTGGCCGTGGATCTGCCTGTCCGGGGGGCTGCTCGGCCTGATCGGCGTCTGGTACTGCCGCGCCCGCCGGGACGCGATCCGCCGGGACCGGGCGGCCCAGGCGCAGACCGCGGAGCAGCAGGCCGACTGACCCACCCGGAAGGCCTCAAATCGGGGCGTAGCGGACAGTCGCGCCCCTAGAGTCGGTGCCATGACGCTCCCTGCGGACGGCCCCGACGCGGACGGCACCGACCACACCCGCTCCGGCGCGCACGCGACCGGGCTCGGCACCGGGCACTCCACCGGTCTGAGCGCCGCGGAGGTCGCCGAGCGGGTGGAACGCGGGCAGGTGAACGACGTCCCGGTGCGCTCCAGCCGCTCGGCCCGGGAGATCGTCCGGGCCAACGTCTTCACCCGGTTCAACGCGATCATCGGCGTGATGTTCGGGATCATCCTGGTGGTCGGCCCGATCCAGGACGGCCTGTTCGGCCTGGTGATCGTCGCCAACACGGCGATCGGCATCGTCCAGGAGCTGCGCGCCAAGCGGACCCTGGACAGCCTGGCGCTGATCGGTGAGGCCCGGCCGCAGGTCCGCCGGGACGGGCGGGCGGTGCAGGTGCCGAACTCCGAGATCGTGCTGGACGACACCGTGCTGCTCGGCACCGGCGACAAGGTGGTGGTGGACGGCCTGGTCAGCGAGGCGGACGGCCTGGAGATCGACGAGTCGCTGCTGACCGGCGAGCCGGACCCGGTGCTCAAACGGCCGGGCGACGAGGTGATGTCCGGCTCCTTCGTGGTCGCCGGGGCCGGCGCGTTCACCGCGACCAAGGTCGGCCGGGAGGCGTACGCGGCGCAGCTGGCCGAGGAGGCCAGCCGGTTCACCCTGGTCAGGTCGGAGCTGCGCAGCGGCATCAACGACATCCTGCGGATCATCACCTACCTGCTGGTCCCGACCGCGATCGGCCTGATCATCAGCCAGCTCGCGGTGCAGGGCAACGACTGGCGCGAGGCGGTGCGCCGGATGGTCGCCGGCATCGTGCCGATGGTGCCGGAGGGGCTGGTGCTGCTGACCTCGGTGGCGTTCGCGATCGGGGTGATCCGGTTGGGCCGCAGGAAGTGCCTGGTGCAGGAGCTGCCCGCGATCGAGGGCCTGGCCCGGGTGGACACCGTCTGCCTGGACAAGACCGGCACGCTGACCGAGGGCGGCATGGACCTGGTGGAACTGCGGCCGCTGGAGCCCGGCCGCCGGGGGCTGCCGGCCGCCGACGGCCGGCTGCGGCCGGGTGCGCCGTCGGCCGACCGGATCTTCGCCGACCGCGCGGTGCTCCAGCAGGCCCTGGGCGCCATGGGCGGCGCGGACGCCCGCCCGAACGCCTCCATGCAGGCGGTGATCGACGCGTACGGGGCGCCCGAGGGCAGTGGCACGGGCAACGGCGCGGGCGGCGGCGAGGAGGGCGGTTGGCGGGTGCTGGAGGCGATGCCGTTCTCCTCGGCCCGCAAGTGGAGCGGGGTGCAGCTGCTGGAGCCGCAGGGCGGCGAGGCGAGCTGGCTGCTGGGCGCGCCGGACGTGCTGCTGCCGGCCGGCGACCCGGTGCTCGCCGACGTGGACGAGCTGGGCGCCAAGGGCCTGCGGGTGCTGCTGCTGGGCCGCAGCCCGGTGCCGCTGGACGCGCCGGACCCGGCCGCGGACCTGGAGCCGCTGGCCCTGGTGGTGCTGCAGCAGCGGCTGCGTGACGACGCGGCCGACACCCTGCGCTACTTCGAGGGCCAGAACGTCCGGGCCAAGGTGATCTCCGGTGACGCGGCGGTGTCGGTGGGCGCGGTGGCCGCGCACCTGGAGCTGCCCGGCGCGGAGACCGCGCTGGACGCCCGGACGCTGCCCGAGGACGCCGAGGAGCTGGCCGAGGCCGCTGACCGGACGGCGGTGTTCGGCCGGGTGACGCCGCAGCAGAAGCGGCTGCTGGTGGGCGCGCTGCAGTCGCGCGGGCACACGGTGGCGATGACCGGCGACGGCGTCAACGACGTGCTGGCGCTGAAGGACGCCGACATCGGCGTGGCGATGGGCACCGGTTCGGACGCCACCAAGGCGGTGGCGCAGATCGTGCTGCTGGACGACCGCTTCGCGACCCTGCCCTCGGTGGTGGCCGAGGGCCGCCGGGTGATCGGCAACATCGAGCGGGTGGCCAACCTGTTCCTGGTGAAGACGGTCTACTCGGTGCTGCTGGCCCTGCTGGTGGTGATCACCCAGGTGCCGTACCCGTTCCTGCCGCGGCACTCCACGGTGCTGTCCACGCTGACCATCGGCGTGCCGGCGTTCTTCCTGGCGCTGGCGCCCAACAACGAGCGGGCCAGGACCGGCTTCGTGCGACGGGTGCTGCGGCTCGCCGTGCCGGGCGGGATCATCGCCGGCACCGCGACCTTCACCGCGTACATGCTGGCCCGGGCCAACCACGACACCGACCTGGAGGCGGACACCAGCGTGGCGACGCTGACCCTGTTCCTGGTGGCGATCTGGGTGCTGGCGATCGTGGCCCGGCCGTACACCTGGTGGCGGCTGCTGCTGATCGGGACGATGTGCTTCGCCTTCGCCCTGGTGCTGTGGGTGCCGTGGCTGTCGGACTTCTTCCAGCTCTCGCTGGCAGGGGTGCGCGACCCGTGGCTGGGCGTGGCGATCGCGGCGGTCGCGGGCGTCCTGCTGGAGGTGGTCTGGCGGGTGGTGGTGCTGCGCACGAACGGCGAGGAGCGGTAGCCGGGAGCGCCCTGCAGGCGGAGGGGGCGCTCCCGGCGGACGGCTACTCGTAGTCGCGGGCGGCGAGGAGCTCGTACGCGCGCTCGGGTTCGCTGAGCGCGGCGAGGACCTCGAAGCGGCGGTGCCACTGGCCGACCGACCAGGCCAGGCCGGCGGCGAGGCCTTCGGGGGTGGCGGCGTGGAGGAGCCCGGGGACCGGCGGGACCTCGAACTCGTCGTCCTCGTCGCCGGCCTCGGCGTGCTCGGGCTCGTAGGGCAGTTCGGGGGCGGTGGCGGCGGTGTCCCAGCGCCAGCCGACGTGCGCCTCCTCGCCGTCCGGGCCGACCACCAGGAGTTCGTCGTGCTCCTCGTAGACGGCGGGGCAGCCGGGCAGCAGTTCCCGCACGACGGCGGGGACGCGGTGCAGGGCGCCCTCGGAGAGGACCCGGCCGCCGGCGACCTCGCTGGCCAGCGAGACGTGCAGCCGTTCGGCCAGGTCGGCCGCCAGGGAGGGCTCGACGGGCAGCACGGGGTGGCCGTGCAGCAGCTCGACCAGGTCGGGCGCGTCGGCCACCACGGCCCGGGAGGCGTCCACGACGACGGTCACGTCGTCGCGGCGGCCGGTCGCCTCGTCCAGCGGGGCGAGGGCCCGGACCACGTCCAGGGCCTCCACCCGGTCGAGCGGCAGCCGGGCCAGCGCGGTGTAGATGCCGTGGAGCTGGCGGTGGGTCACCTCGGCATCGGCGTCGACCAGCCGGTCGACCACCTCCTCGGGGCCGTGCGGCTCGTCGAGCAGGGCGGCGAGCGTGGTGCGCACGCCGAGGGCGTGCAGGAACTGCGGGTCGAGCGTGGTGCGCGCCTCGTCGTAGAGGCCGCGCAGCAGCGGGTCGGCGCCGGCGGCGCGCAGCCCGGCGGGTTCGCGGCCGTCCAGCACCGGGTGGTCGCGCAGCCACCAGGCGGTGTACGAGGGCAGGTCGACGTAGCGGCCGTCGGGCAGCAGGGTGCGGACGGGGGCGACCACCGCGTCCCGGTAGGGCGGCCGGGAGAGCAGGGCGAGCGCCTCGGGCCAGGCGGCGTCGTGGACCAGGTCGAGGTCGCGGACGGCGAGCAGTTCGGCCGCGACCGGGGGGACGCCCAGCTCTCCGGCATCGTCGGCGTGCAGGGCCTCCAGGGCGTCCTCGCACCAGTCCGCGAGGCCGTCCGGCGCCTCGTCGATCAGGCCGGTGGGGGCGCCGCCGGCGGCCCGGTCGGCGGGGACGGTCGGGTCCAGGCGCTCCAGGTCGTCGGGGTCGAGCACCACGTCCTCGGCGCGGACCAGCACGAAGGAGGCCAGCGCGCCGGCGGCGGCCAGCACCTCGGGGCCCCAGCGGTCGTACAGGTCCTCGTCGACGTAGGCGGCGTCGTCCTCGCGGGCGAGGGCGGCGAGCGGGCTGTCGGGGAGGATCAGCTCGCCGGCCCGGGTGAGTTCGCCCTCGTCGTCGGGCAGGGCGAGCCGGGCCAGCCAGGGGTGCTCGCCGACCGCCGGGGCGGCCGCCCTGACCAGGGAGAGCACGGCGTCCGCGAGGTCCACGGCGGCGTCGAAGTCGTCCTCGCCGAGTTCCAGCGAGCGGGCGACGGCGGCGCGCACCTCGGGGGTGTCCAGCACCCCGGCGGGGGTGGCGGTGCCGGCGCCGAGCTTGGCCAGCAGCGGGTGCGCCGCCTCGGGGTGGGCCAGGCGCAGGTCCAGCAGGGCGAGCGCGTCGGACAGGGACTGCGGGTAGCCCTCGAAGCCCTCCCAGTCGGCGGCGTCCGAGGGCAGCAGCACCCGGCGCGGGCCGGTGACCGTGCGGCCGTCGGCGAGCGGGACGGGCAGCGCGCCGAGCGCCTCCGGGTCGGCGCCGGCCAGGCCCGCGTACAGGTTGCGCCACCAGGCCGGCTCGCGCTCCAGGCCGCCGAGCTGGTCGACCACCTCGGCGAGCGGGACGCGCCGCACGTCCAGCGCGCGCAGTTCGGCCCGGCGCTCCAGGCCGGCCGGCAGCAGCCCGGGGAAGATCGGCGCCAGCGCCTCCACCACGGCGTGGTCGGCGCCCTCCAGCAGCGTCGCGTCGCGCGGCTGCAGCGCCGGGGCGCCCTCCTCGACGCCCTTGGGGTGCGGCAGGAACGGGGTGGCCGGCAGCCGGTGCAGGATCGCGGTGCGCAGCGCGTTGTCGAGGGCGCCCCGGCCGAGCGGGGCGGGCACCAGCGAGAGCGAGTGGACATCGGCGCCGCGGGCGCGCAGCAGCCCGGCGTAGGCGTCGGCGGCTCGCTCGGTGAGGAAGTCGGTCAGCGGGCCGGGTGCGACGTGCCGGCGGGTGGAGTCCAGCGGGTACCCGGCGATCAGCAGTGCGGGCACGCCGAGCGGCTCGTCGCTGGGCGTCGGGGCGTGCACCACCGGGGTGGTGCGCGGCGTCTGCGGGTGGCCGGCGTGGTTGACCGGGACGGCCCAGGTGATGCTCCAGTACGGGCGGGCCCGCTCCTCGGTGGGGCGGTCGGCGAGCAGCGCCGGGTCGATCGCGCCGGCGGCGCTGACCGTCTGCCAGACCGTCCGGGTGTCGCCGTCGGTGACGGTGACCGTGGTGATGCCGTCCGGGTGCTGCGGGTCGGTGGCCCGGGTGAGGGTGCGCGTCCCCTCGGGCGTCTCGACGGTGATCTCCGCCAGGCCCGGGAGGGTGAGCAGCAGCGCGTCGTCGATCTCGGCGAGCAGCCGCCTGGTCAGGTCGGTGGCGGCCGCGTCGCGCAGCGGCAGCACCACCACCGTGTCGTAGCCCGCCGGGGCGGCGCCCTCGGCGGGGAACGGCAGGCGCAGCAGCGGGACGTGGCCCTCGCGGCGGCGCAGCTCCTCGGCGAGCTCCGGGCGGGCCCCGGTCAGCTCGTACGCCTCCGCGAGGGACCAGCGGACGCCGCCGTGCGAGGACAGCACGGCGGGCTCGTCGGTCACCGCGAGCACGGAGGAGAAGCCGACGCCGAAGCGGCCGACCGTGCCGCGGCCCCCGTCCCGGTCGTCCGCGGCGTCGCGCTTGGCGGAGGCGCGCAGGGTGGACAGCGACTCGACCGCGGCGGCGTCCAGCGGGGCGCCGGTGTTGGCGGCGGCCAGCACGCCGTCGTGCAGGGTCAGCCGGAGCCGACCGGGGAGGGTGCCGGCGCGGGCGGCCGCGTCGGCGGCGTTCTGCGCCAGTTCGACGACCAGCCGGTCGCGGTAGCCGCCGAGGGCCAGCTCCTCCTCGGCGTTGGCGTCCTCCCGGAACCGGGCCGGCGCGGCGCTCCACGCCTCCAGCACCCGCCGGCGCAGCCCGGCGGTGTCGAAGACGTCCGCCACCTGCTCGTCCGTCCCACTGCCGATGATCCGAGGCTCCACTGACCCGCCCTTCGCCAACCCGCACGCTGCGTACGGCCGCATTGTCGCAAACAGCGGGTGCGCCGGGGGCCGGGGAGCTGCGGGGCCGACCGCGCGGTGGGCCGGACGCGTGCTCCCGGCCGGTCACGGAGCGGGCCCCGCGGGTCTCCCCCGGCCTCCGGCCGGGGGTGCCCCCGCGAGCTCCTGGAAGCGGATCCGCTAGGCGTGGCCCAGCTCTTCGGCCGGGGCGTCGGGCTCGACGGAGCCGCTGGTGCGGTCGGGGTGGATCTGCAGCGGCTCGACCACGGTCTCGTCGAGGATCAGCTCGGACGGGACCGGCGGGGCCGGGAGGACGGCGGCCTCGGAGTGCGCGCCGCAGCCGTACGCGAGCGAGACGACCTGCCCGTCGGCCGGGCCGAACTCGTTGCCGCAGACGCCGAACGCCTGCCCGAGCGAGCCGCCGATCGGCACCAGGAAGCCGCAGGTGGTGCAGGACGCCGGCGCGGACTGCGCCATCGGCGTCTGCGGCCCGTACGCGGACTCCCAGCGCTCGGCGGCGGCGTGCAGGCCGAGCCGGGAGAGCACCCGGGCGCGCCCGAGGCCGAGCTCCTCGGCGACGGCGCCGATCTCGGCCCGGGCCGGGACGGGCTGCACGGCGGGGTCGCTGACCACGACGTCCTCGTCGGCGGTCTCGGCGAGCGCCGAGTTCGGCGCGGGCTCGTCCTCGCCGCTCCAGCCGGGCTCCAGCCGGACGTCGTCGGCGCCGGTCGGCAGCAGGTCGCCGGGGCCGAGGTCACCCGGCCGCAGGCGCTCGCTCCAGGGCACCCACTGGGGGGCGAGGACCGCCTCGTTGCCGGGCAGCAGGGCGACCTCGTCGAGGGTCACGTTCTTGGCGCGCGGGGCACGGGCGACCGTGACGGCCCAGTGCCAGCCGCGGTAGGCGGCGTCCTCGCACGCGAAGGTGTGGGTGACGACGCGGTCGGCCTCCGCGGTCACACCGAGGTGGGCGCCGACACTGGCCGCTCCGACGGTGTCCACCGCTGCCTGGCGGGCGAGTTCGACGGCCTCCGCACAGAGCCGGTCAGGGGTTCGGCTTCGCATCGCAGCGCTCACGGCGTCGATTCTCTCCCAGTCCTGTCATTCCTGCGGTCGTTCTCCGGCGGCCCGCGTTGGGCGGTCCTTCGCCGGACGTCGCTGCCACGTCTCTATTCTGCTCGACCCGGGACCGCTCGGGGGACGGGCCGCGCCGCCCGGTCCCGCTACCCCCGGTGCACTCGGGTGCGCGCGTAGTGCAGGCTACCCGCCGGTCCGCCGTGCAGCACAGCCCGGGTACCGGCCGGGCTCACGGACCCGGGCACGCCGGAGACCCCAATCACTCGTATGCCACGGCAATGTCGGGCAGGATGGGGCTGTGGCGGATGAGACTCCGCCGCAGCACGGACTGCACTCCCCGCAGGCCGATGGCCGGCCGGAGCAGGCAGCCGTGGTGCGGCAGCAGCCGGTGGACTCCCCGGTCGGCGACGCCCCGCCGGGGGCGGACGGCGCTGCCGCGGAGCCGGAGGAGCAGCGACCGGACGGTCAGGAGCCGGACGGACAGCGACCGGACGGTCAGGAGCCGGCGACCAAGGTGGTCCGGGGCCGCGGGTTCCTCGCCCGGGGCGCGTCGGCCGCCGGGGTGCGGACCGGGCGGGTGGTGCACGGCACCGGCCGGCGGATCCGGAAGGCGACCTCGGCGGAGGGCGCCGGCGAGTCGGGCCTGGCGAAGCTGATCGAGCTGCACGCGATCAACTCCTTCGGCGACATGCTGATCACCGTCGCCCTGGCCTCCTCCATCTTCTTCTCGGTGCCGACCGGCGAGGCCCGCGACCGGGTCGCGCTCTACCTGCTGATCACGATGGCGCCGTTCGCGCTGCTCGCCCCGGTGATCGGCCCGCTGCTGGACCGGCTGCCGCACGGCCGCCGCACGGCCATGGCGATGTCGATGCTGGCCCGCGCGGTGCTGGCGTGGACGATGGCCGGGGTGGTGACCTCGGGCGGGCTGGCGCTGTACCCGGAGGCGCTGGGCGTGCTGGTCGCGTCGAAGGCGTACGGGGTGGTGCGCTCCGTGGTGGTGCCGCGGCTGCTGCCACCGCAGCTGTCACTGGTGAAGGCGAACTCGCGGGTCACCCTGGCCGGGCTGCTGGCCACGATGGTGGCGGCGGGGGTGGGCGGGCTGCTGCACCTGATCGGTCCGGGCTGGCCGCTGCGCGGCGCGTTCCTGGTCTTCGTGATCGGCATGCTGATGGCGTTTCACCTGCCGCACAAGGTGGACTCGGCCAAGGGCGAGGTCCGGGCCCAGCTGCACGCCGAGCCGCACGGGGCGAAGCCGGTGGCGCGCGGGGTGCTGCGGGCGGTCGGCCCGTCGGTGATCATGGCGCTGCGCGGGGTGGGGACGCTGCGCTGGCTGGTCGGCTTCCTGGTGATGTTCCTGGCGTTCCTGATCCGCAAGGACCCGCCGGGCGGGCTGCCCGAGACGGTGGCGCTGGGCGTGGTCGCCGTGGCGGCGGGCATCGGCAACGCGCTGGGCTCGGTGCTCGGGTCCTGGCTGCGCACCCGCGGCTCGGAGGCGACGGTGACGGTGATGCTGCTGGTGGCGACGCTGGCGACCGGCGCCGCGGCGCTCTGGTACGGGATCGCCACGGTCGCGATCGCGGCGGCGACCTCCGGGATGGCGGCCTCGCTGGGCAAGCTGGCGCTGGACGCGCTGATCCAGCGGGACGTCCCGGAGGCGGTGCGGACCTCCGCCTTCGCCCGGTCGGAGACGGCCCTGCAGCTGTGCTGGGTGGCCGGCGGCCTGGTGGGCATCGCGCTGCCGCTGAACGAGGCGCTCGGCCTCACGCTGGCCGCGGCGGTGCTGGCGGTGATGCTGCTGTGGAGCATCCGCTCGCTGCTCAGGACGGGCCTGCGCCGGCCCGCCGCTCGGCCGCGGGTGGCATGACCGCGCGCGTCGGCCCACCCCCGCGTCGCGCGACCGTCCGAGCCCGGTAGATTCTTGCCCATGAGCCTCAGCACCCGCGTGATCGTCGGCCTCGGCGCCGTCGTCCTGATCGGAGCCGGCACGGTCGCCGGTTCGGTCGCCGTCGCCAGCGACAAGGGCAAGCCCGACGAGCACCAGGCGACCCTGACGGTCGGCCGCTCCTCGATCACCGCCGCGCCGGCCTGCTACAACGACGGCAAGCCCCTCGAAAAGGCCCAGCTGGCCAAGTGCCAGGTCGACGCCAAGCAGGCCCGCGAGAGCAAGAGCAACCCGTCCTCCGACGTGGTCTCCAGCGACCGGATCGGCGTCGGCGTGCCGGTCGAGACCGGCGACCGCGGCTGGTTCGCGTTCACCGACGGCGGCGCCCAGGGCGAGGCCGTGCTGGCGCAGGACGTGAAGGGCTCGACCTGGTCCGGTTCGGTCGCCGCCTCCACCGTCCTGAACTCCAGCGGCACCACCACGGTGACCGTCGTCGAGGCCAGCCAGAAGACCAACGAGGTCTACGCGGTCTGGTACTTCGAGCTGCACCAGAAGGGCTGACCGGTCACCCGATGACCGAGCGGTCCCCGCACAAGCAGCCCGGCCGGGAGGCCGGGCTGCTGGTCGTCGTCGCCGTGCCCGCCGAGGCGGACGCGGTGCTGCGCGGCCTGCCCGCGGGTGCCCCGGCCGAGCCGCTGCCCGGCGGGCTGCTGCACCGTGCGGTGGCCGCCGACGGGACCGCCGTGGACGTGCTGGCCGGCGGGGTCGGCCCGGCCGCCGCCGCCGCGGCCACCGCGACCGCGCTGGCCGGCGGCCGCTACGCGCTGGTGCTCTCGGCCGGGATCGCCGGCGGCTTCGCGCCGCGCGCCCCGATCGGCTCCCTGGTGGTCGCGGACGCGATCGTCGTCGCCGACCTGGGCGCCGAGACCCCGGAGGGCTTCGCCGACGTCACCGAGCTGGGTTTCGGGACGGTCCGGCACGTCCCGCCCCCCGGCCTGGTCGCGGCCGCCGCCGGGGCGCTGGGCGCCGCCGCGGGCCCGGTGCTGACGGTGTCCACGGTGACCGGCAGCGCCGAGCGGGCCGCCGCGCTGGCCGACCGCCACCCCGGTGTGCTGGCCGAGGCGATGGAGGGCTTCGGGGTGGCCGAGGCGGCCGCCCGGTTCGGCGTGCCGGCGGGCGAACTGCGGGCCGTCTCCAACCCCGTCGGCCCGCGCGACCGCGCGGCCTGGCGGATCGGCGAGGCACTGGGGGCCCTGGAGCGGGCCTTCGCCGCGCTGCCGTACCAGCGCCTGCTCAAGGAGGTCACCCATGGCTGAGCCGCTGCGGATCGCGTACTCGCCGTGCCCCAACGACACCTTCGTCTTCCACGCCTGGGCGCACGGACTGGTGCCCGGCGCGGACGCGCCCGAGGTCGAGTTCGCGGACATCGACATCACCAACGGCCTGGCCGAGCGCGGCGAGCTGGACGTGCTGAAGATCTCCTACGGCCAGCTGCCGTGGGTGCTGGAGGAGTACGCGCTGCTGCCCTGCGGCGGCGCGCTGGGCCGAGGCTGCGGGCCGCTGGTGCTCACCCGCGAGCCGGTCGACCCGGCCGCGCTGGCGGGCCGGACGGTCGCGGTGCCGAGCGAGCGGTCCACCGCGTACCTGCTGTTCCGGCTGTGGGCGGCGAAGGCGGTGCCCGGCGGCTTCGGCGAGATCGTGGTGCTGCCGTTCCACGAGATCATGCCCGCCGTGCGGGACGGGCGGGTGGACGCCGGCCTGGTGATCCACGAGGCCCGGTTCACCTTCCAGCGGTACGGGCTGCACCGGCTCGCCGACATGGGCGAGGCCTGGGAGGCGGAGACCGGCCTGCCGATCCCGCTCGGCGCAATCGTCGCCCGGCGCTCGCTCGGCGCCGAGCGGCTGCGGGAGCTCGCCGACAGCATCCGCGCCTCGGTGCGGCACGCCTGGGACGACCCGTCGGCCTCCCGCGACTACGTGCTGGCGCACGCCCAGGAGATGGACCCGGACGTCGCGGACGCGCACATCGCGCTGTACGTCAACGAGTTCACCGCCGACCTCGGCACCGAGGGGTACGCCGCGGTCCGCGCGCTGCTGACCCGGGCCGCCGGCGAGGGACTCGTCCCCGCGGTCGACCCGGGCCTGCTCGACTGACCGGCCGTCAGGCGTCGAACTGGTCGGCCACCGCGCGCAGCACCAGGGCGATCTTCGCCCCGTCCGTCTTGGCCGGGTAGCGACCGCGCTGCAGGCTCGGCAGGATCTGGTCCAGCCTGGTGATCAGGTCCTGGACGATCGGCGCCATGTCGTCGGCGCTCTTGCGCTGGTTGACCACGACCGACGGCAGGGCGTCCAGCAGGGTCACGCCCATCGCCTGGTCGCCCCGGTGCCCGGCCGCGATGCCGAACTCGACGCGCTGCCCCGGCCTCAGGGTGGTGACGCCGGTGGGCAGCGCCTTGGTGTGGACGAAGACCTCGCCGCCGTCGTCGCGCGACAGGAAGCCGTAACCCTTCGTCTCGTTGAACCACTTGACCTGGCCGGTGGGCATCTCGAAACAGTCCTCGGTGTCTGGTGGGCGACCCTCCGTTGGACCGCGCCGTGGCTCCATGATCCCTCAGCGCGCCGCCCGGCGCCGCCGAGATTGCGGGCGGCCCGGATGCGGCGCCCGTGTGAAGGCTGCATACCCGGCCCGGACGCGGACCGAAACTCCCCGTCCCCGGAGAACTGCGCGCAGTGACCGACGCCTGGTCAGGCGGGCGGCGCCAGCCGGTCGCCGAGCCAGCCGAGCGAGGCGGGCAGCATCCGCGACCAGGTGTTGAAGTTGTGCCCGCCGGTCTGCACGGTGATCGAGGAGACCCGGGTCGGGCCGGCCTTCGCCGCCGCCAGGAAGCCCTGGGTCTGGCCCCAGTAGTCGCCGTCGCCCTCCTTGCTGCCGCCGACCAGCAGCGCCACCCGGGGCTGCGGAAGGTGGGTCAGCCGCCAGGTCAGGTCGGCCTCGTCGCGGCGCCGGCCGTCGCCGCCGAACAGGTCGCCGGTGGTCGGGTCCTCGGCCGCGCGGTAGTAGCCGGACAGCGACGCCCCGGCTGCGAACACGTCCGGGTGACGCATCGCCAGCTTCAGCGCGCAGTAGCCACCGGTGGAGTTGCCGATCACCCCGAGGCTGCCGGGACCGGACGCCACCCGGTAGCCGGCCCGGACCGCGGCCGGCACGTCCCGGCTGAAGTAGCCGTCGGACTGCGGGCCGCCGGGCACGTCCTCGCACTCGGTGTCCCGGGGCATCGCCGGGGAGGGGCGCATCAGCACCAGCACCGCGGGCTTCGCCTTCCCCTCGCGGACCAGGCGCAGCTGGGTGGCGGGGTAGTTGAGCTTGGTGACCAGGTTCCTGGCGTCGCCGGGGAAGCCGGTGATGGCGATCACCGCGGGGAAGCGCCGGTCCGCGTACTGCGGCTGGAAGTACTCCGGCGGCAGGTAGACGTACCCGTCAGTGGCCAGCCCGGTGGTGGCCCCGGGGATCCGGATCCGCTCCAGGCGCCCGATCCGCGCCGGGTCGCGGCCCGGTTCGCCGGTCACCCGGACGTCGTCCCCGCCCAGCCGCTGCACGCCGATGGCGTTCTGCACCGTCACCGGGCCGTTGTCGGCGGTGCCGAGCAGGTCGTCCCAGCTGCTGTAGAACGCGAAGTAGTTGTTGGCGAGCAGACCCAGGGTGCACATCACCGCCAGCTGCGTCGCCACGATCGTGCCGAGGCGGCCCAGCACCGCCGGCCAGCCGCGCCGGGCCAGCCGGGGCCACGACCACACGGTGGCCACCACCATCGCGACCGCCCACAGCGCGGACAGCGCGAGCACCTTGTGACTCGTCAGACCCATCCGTCCAGGATGCCCGCGCGATCCCGCCCGGCCCTGCGCGTCCAGGCTGAGCCCGAGGGCCCGCGCCCCCGCCGATCGGCGGGGGCGGGCGGCTCTGCGAGACTGGACCGGTCCCGAATGCCTGAGGAGCGCCAGCCGTGAACAGTGAGACCGACCGTGGTGATGTCCTGGTCCGCGCCGGGGGCCTGGTCTTCGGCTTCGGCGCCGTCGCCACCCTCGTCACCTTCGTGCCGATGTTCTTCGACTTCGACCGCTTCCCCAGCTTCGCGTACTGGCTGTGCATGCTGATGCCGGTCGGCTTCCTGGTCTCGCTCGCCGGGATGCTGGTCTCCGCCCGGGCCCAGCGCCGCCGGCTGCGCGGGCGTCAGGCCGCGTAGCCCGCCAGCCAGGCCGGGAACTCCGTCAGGTCGGCCAGCACCACGTCGGCGCCGGCCGCCGTGAGCTCCGCCGCCGAGTACGGGCCGGTGGCCACCCCGACCGCCACCGCGCCGGCCGCCCGCGCGCCGACGATGTCGCCCAGGTGGTCGCCGACGTAGACGTGCGCGCCGTGCTCGCGCAGCGCGTCGCCCTTGGTCTCCGCCCACAGGTCGCCGACCAGCACGTCCACCCCGAGCGCTTCGTGGTCCAGGTGCAGCCGGGCGTTCGGCTCGTACTTGCCGGTGATCACCAGGACCTTGCCGCCGCGGGCGCGGATCGCCTCGACCGCCTCGCGGGCCCCCGGCAGCAGCGCCGAGCCGGGCACCGCGTACTCGACGTACAGCTCGCGGTAGCGGTCGGTCGCGGCCGCCACCCGCTCCGGCGGGAACCAGTTGCCGATCTCCTGCACCAGCGGCGGCCCCAGCCGGCTGACCGCCAGCTCGCTGTCGATGAACGTGCCCGTCTCGGCGGACAGCACGTCGTAGGTCGCCTTGATGCCGGGGCGGGTGTCGAGCAGGGTCATATCGAGGTCGAAACCGACGGTGAGAGCCATGGGACACAGCCTAGTGATCCCATCTTGGGCGACATACGGCCCATATCGGACATAATCCGTAGGCAGTCCCACCGCCCCGGAGGTCTCCCCCGTGCCAGATCCGATGTCACGCCGGACCGCGCTCGCCGGGCTCGGCGCCCTGGGCGCCGCCCTGCTCGCGGGCTGCTCCGGCGGCTCGCCGGGCCCCGCCGGCGGCACGCTGCTGCCGGCCTCCGACTCCGGCACCGGGACGGCCGCCTCGGATCCGCCCTCCCCCACCCCCTCGCCGACCCCCGACGTGACCGTCACCACCGTCACCGGCCCGGTCACCGTGCCGGGCGGCGCGACCCGGGTGGTCACCCTGGACACCGCCGAGCTCGACTCCGCGATGACCCTCGGGATCACCCCTGTCGGCGCCGCCAAGGCCCCGCTCGACGCCGGCCTCCCGGACTACTGGCCGGCCTCCCGGCTGGCCCAGGTCGCCGTGGTCGGCGACATCGGCGCCGCCCCCGACGCCGCCCGGATCGCGGCCACCCGGCCGCAGCTGATCCTCTCCAACCAGACCCGGGACGGCGGCCATGACGGCACCCTGCGCGCGCTCGCCCCGACCGTCCTCACCCCGACCACCGGCTACCCGTGGAAGGACGGCTTCCAGCTGCACGCCGCCGCCCTGGACCGCCGGGAGCAGGCCGCCGCGGTCACCGGCGCGTACGCCCGCCACATCGACCAGGCCACCCGGGCGATCAACGGCGCCGGGGCCGGCGGCAAGCGGATCAGCATCGTGCGCTTCGTCGAGGGCGAGGCGCCGACCATCCGGCTCTACGGGCGCCAGAGCTTCATCGGCACCGTCCTCGCCGACCTCGGCCTCGGCCGGCCGGACTCCCAGAACGCCGACCGCCCCGACACCGGGATCACCCCCGACCAGCTCGCCCAGGCGGACGGCGACTACCTCTTCCACGCCACCTACGGCGACCCGGTCCGCTCGGGCGCGGCCGCCGTCCTGGCCAGCACCGCCTGGCAGGGCCTCGGGGCGGTCCGGGCCCACCGGGCCTTCCCGGTGGACGACCAGCTGTGGTTCCAGGGCATCGGCTACACCGGCGCCAACCTGCTCGTCGCCGAGCTCCAGCGCGCCCTCGGCGCCTGACACCGCGCGCCCGGCCCGGAGGGCTGCGGGCGCTTCAGAGGCTGCGGGCGCTGATGTCGCCGTGCGCGGTGGTGGCACGGATCTCCAGGTCGGCCGCGCCGTCGTTGCGCAGCGCGTTGCTGACCCGGCCGAGGCCGGTCCCGGCGTCCAGCGAGGCGGAGACCCCGGTGGCGGCGGCGACGCTGATGTCGCCGGACCGGGTGCTGAGCACGACCAGGCCGCGCGCCGCCGAGGCGATCCGGATGTCGCCCCGCGTCGTGCTGATCTCCGCCGGACCGGTCAGCCGGCCGACCTCGACGTCGCCGTCGACCGCGGCGAGGCGGACGCCCGCCGCCTCGTCGATCTTGATCCGCCGGTACGCACCGTCGAAGACGACCTCGCCGAGGCGGCCCACACCGCGCAGCTCGCTGGCGGCGGACCTGCCCTCGACCCGGGAGCCTGCGGGCAGCTGGACGGTGACCTCCAGCGAGCCGGTCGGGCCGAGGAGCCGGTTGCCGGCTTCGGGCGCCCTGACCCGCAGCACGCCGTCGGCCCAGTCGACGGTGGTCCGCTCGGCGGCCTGGACGTCGCGCTTCCGGCGGGGGTCGGCGGGGCGGACGTCGACGGTGGCGTCGGCCCGGTCGGCGGCGATCACCTGGACCCGCCCGGCGGGGATCTCGATGACGGCGGAGACGGGGGCGGAGGTGGCGAACTTCTGCATGGCGGGCTCCTTCGGTCTTTGTTTCTGACGATGGAAACGCTACGCACCGACCGGCAGCCCGGCAACACGATCGTTGCACCTTCAAGGAGTACTCGCAGGCCATGGACTTGAAATCATTGCAATGGGCGTGAATCCATTGCAACGTCCGCCACGTCCGGCGTTGCAATGGAAGGCGGTGAACGCTATGCCGCGCGCCGACGCAGGGTCAGCAGCACCACCACGACCGCCGACACCACGGCCGCCGCCCGCAGCACGCCGGGGGCCGATGCCCAGGTCGCCTGTCCGAAGTCCCCGCCGGTCTGCGCCAGCGGCTCGCCCCAGCGCCCCCGGCTGCGGCCCCACGCCCAGACCGCCGAGCCGGTCATGCAGGCCAGCGGCACCCCGAGCACCACGGCCTTCTTGGTGAAGTCCCCCAGGCCGCGCGACAGGTAGATCGCACCCCAGCCGCCCAGCATCGCCAGGACCGACCCGGTCACCGCACCGGCCAGCAGGGCCAGCGCGCCCACCACCAGCAGCGGCGCCGGCCGCCACCCCGCGACCGCACCGGCCGCGGCGGCGGCCGCGCCCGCCACCGGCTCGGCACCGCCCTCGGCCGCCCCGGCCCGCTCCTCCGCCGGGGGCCCGTCCGCCGGCACCACCGGGTCGAACGGCACCGGCGGCGGGCGCTCCTCGGCCCGGAAGTCGAAGTACACGGTGTCCCAGCCGGGGTACGCCCCGCTCACGTCGATCCGCCGCCCGGTCTGCGAGGCGCTCTCGATCGCCCGCCGCAGGTCCTCCGACGGCATCCGGTCGGCACCGGCCACGGGCTTGTCGAAGGCCACCGGCGGCTCGCCGTCCGGCTGCCGCGGCGGGGGCACGTACACCCCGTCCCCGTCGCCGCCCGGCCCGGCCCCGCCGTCCGCGTCGCTCCACCACGTGCCCGCCATCGCCCCGCCACCCCGCCTCGTCCGGCCCCGCCCAGCCCTACCCGCCCGCGCACCCGACGGTACCCACCACCGGAGCCCCACGCGAGCCCCGTACCCCCGCGCGCCCCGCACCGTCCCCGCGAGCCCCGGCGGCCCGTCCCGCCACAGCACTTGCCGCCCCCCGCGCCCCGGCGACTACTCTGGATCGGATGACCGCACCGCAGAGCGCCCAGCGCCCCTCCCGGGGCCCTGCCGCCGCCCCCCGCACGCTGGCCGAGGAGCTCCGCGTCCGCAGCGACGAGGCGCTGGCCGCGCTGCTCCGGGTGCGCCCCGACCTGCTCAACCCGGTGCCCACCGACCTGACCCAGCTCTCCGCCCGGCTCTCCAGCCGCGCGTCCGCCCTGCGCGCCCTGGAACGCCTGGACCGCTTCACCCTGCAGGTCGCCGAGGCCCTCGCCGCCGCCCCCGTCACCGGCAGCGCCGAGGGCGTCCCGGAGAGCGCGCTGCGCAACCTGCTCGCCGGCCCCGCCCGGGTCAAGGCCCACCCCGCCGCCGAACCGGTCGACCGCGCCGCCGTCACCGCCGCGCTGCCCGCCGCGATCGAGCGGCTGCGCGAACAGGCCCTGCTCTGGGGGCCGGACAGCAGCCTGCGCCTGGTGATCGCCGTCCGCGAGGCCCTCGCGCCGAGCGCCGCCAACCCCGGCCGCACCGGCCTCGGGCCGACCCTCTCCGAGGCCACCACCGGGATGTCCCCGGCCCGCCTCCAGCAGCTGCTGGCCGGCGCCGGGCTGCCGCCCACCGCCGACCCGGTCACCGCCGTCGCCGCACTCACCGCCCTGCTGAGCGATCGCAAGGCGTGCGCCGCACTGCTCGCCGACGCCCCACCGCCCGCCCTCGCCCTGCTCGACAAGCTGGTCTGGGGCCCGCCCACCGGCACCGTCCCGGACGCCACCCGCCAGGTGACCGCCGATCAGGCGCAGAGCCCGGTCGAGTGGCTGCTGGCCCGCGGCCTGCTGCTCCCCTCCAGCCCCACCTCCGTGGTGCTGCCCCGCGAGCTCGCCCTGCACCTGCGCGGCGGCCGCACCCACCGCGCCGTCGACCCGGCCCCGCCCGCCCTCGAACCGGCCGCGCACCGCGACCCGCGGGCCGCCGACAGCGCCGCCGCCGGCCAGGCGTACACGGCGGTGCGCACCGTCGAGGAACTGCTCGACTCCTGGGGCCTGCAGCCACCCCCGGTGCTGCGCGCCGGCGGCCTGGGCGTCCGCGACCTCAAGCGGGCCGCGCTCACCCTGGAGTGCCCCGAGCCGGTCGCCGCGTTCTGGCTGGAACTCGCGTACGCCTCCGGCCTGCTGGCCCCCGACGGGGAGGCGGACGAGCGCTGGGCGCCGACCCCGGCGTACGACCTGTGGCTGCAGCAGACCGCCGCCGAGCGGTGGGCGGTGCTGGCGGAGAGCTGGCTGGCCTCGACCCGGGTGCCCGGACTGACCGGCACCCCGGACGGCAAGGGCAAGCAGCGCGCCGCGCTCGGCCCCGAACTGGACCGCACCCTCGCCCCGGCGGTCCGCCGGGCCGTCCTCGACCTGCTCGCCGAACTGCCGCCGGGCTCCACCGCGACCGCCGACGCGCTGCTGCCGGTGCTGCGCTGGCACCGCCCGCTGCGCGGCGGGCCGACCGCGCCGGACGGCCGCGAGCTGCGCGAGCAGCTCGCCGAATGGACCCTGCGGGAGGCCGAGTCGCTCGGCGTCACCGGCCGCGGCGCGCTCGCCTCCCCGGCCCGGGAGCTGCTCGCCGGCGAGGACCCGGTGGCGGCCCTGGAGCCGCTGCTGCCGCAGCCGCTGGACCACGTGATCCTGCAGCCCGACCTGACCGCGATCGCCCCCGGCCCGCTGCTCACCCCGCTCGCCCAGGCGCTGGCGCTGTGCGCGGACGTCGAGTCCAAGGGCGGCGCCACCGTGTACCGCTTCGCCCCGGAGTCGGTCCGCCGCGCGCTGGACGCCGGGCGGACCGCCGCCGACCTGAAGGCCTTCCTCGCCAAGCACTCGCGCACGCCCGTCCCGCAGCCGCTGGAGTACCTGATCGACGACGTGGCCCGCCGCCACGGCGTGCTGCGGGTCGGCGCCGCCTCCTCGTACCTGCGCTGCGACGACACCTCGCTGCTGAACGAGGTCATGGCCGACCGGCGGGCGGCCGAGCTGCGGCTGCGGATGCTCGCGCCGACCGTGCTGGCGGCGCAGGCCCCGCCCGACACGCTGCTGTCGGTGCTGCGCACCATGGGGTACGCGCCGGCCGCCGAATCGGCCGAGGGCGATCTGGTGATCACCCGTCCGGACAGCCACCGCACCCCGCCCCGCGCGGCGCCCGTGCCGGTGCCCGACGGCCCGTCGCGTCCGGACGCGGCCCTGCTCGGCGCCGCCGTGCGGGCGATCCGGGCGGGCGACCGGGCGGCGACCGCGGTCCGCAGGGAGACCGTGGCCGGGCCGGCCGCGCAGCCCGTCCGGGCCGCCGACGGACGGCTGCCGCGCACCGCGGCGGCCGACACCCTGGCGGCGCTGCAGACCGCGGTGCTGCTCGGCGAGCGGATGTGGATCGGCTACGTCAACGCCGAGGGCTTGGCCTCGCAGCGGGTGGTCGACCCGGTGAAGGTCGAGGGCGGCTTCGTCACCGCCTACGACCACCTCTCCGACGAGGTGCGGACCTTCGCCCTGCACCGGATCACCGGCGTCGCCGAGGTCGACGAGACCGCCTGAGCCGGGCCGAGCCGGGATCAGTGCTTGGCGGCGGCCTGGGCGTCCTGCTCGGCCTTCTGCTTCTTGGCCTCGTCGACGATCGACTGCGGGTCGGGCATCTTCGGCTCGACGCCGGTCAGCGTGCCGGTGACCAGGAAGGCGGCGCTGCCGAACAGTCCGCCCGGCTGCCCCAGGTCGGCGACCTGGTCCAGCCCGGGGGTGGCCGCGGCCTGGGCGGGCGCGGCGCCCATGGCGGTGGCGAGAGCGGCGCCCGAGAGCGCGAGGCCGGCGAGAATGCGGTTCCGCTTGTTCATGCCCTGCCCAACGATCCCCCGCCGAACCGGTCACCCCTTTCCACCCGAGTGCGGGACACTGGAAAGTCTGCGACCGCACCCCGGGGAGGGCTCCCCGCGTGAACGACGGACCGCTCATCGCCCGATCGTTCTGATCCGGAACAACCTGAAGTCCCATCTGGCCGCCGGGACGGAGGAGTTCGTCGCCGCCCAGAACTGGCCCACCCTCTACCAGTTGCCCCCGTACGCGCCTGGCCTCAACCCGGTCGAGGGCATCTGGCCGCTGCTGCGACGCGGCTCCCTGGCCAACGTCGCCTTCGCCGAGCCGGACCACCCCGTGCGGACGGTCAGGCGCGGCTTACGGAAGATCCAGTACTGGCCTCAGCTCGTCGACGGCTGTCCGGCCGCGACCGGCCTGATCACCGACATCGCGAGTTCAACCTCGGATTGTTCCAACTCCGCTCAGCACCATGGGAGACAGCAGAAGCAACCTGCCCGCAGACATTCCCCAGGGATCGGATGCACCTCTCGGCCATCCAGCAGGGGCCGACCCAATTGAGCATCAGAATCCGTGCGGATCCAGGGCCGGCCGTGGCAGCGAATTGACCTGGACCACTCCGCGACCCTGAAGCCCTGGCGCGTTCCAGGCGGATCTTGCGCCCGTTGCACAATCGTGACGTAACACTCCGGAGTTATTGATCATCGGAGAGTGGTGCGACGTTGGCCCATGGACCACAGTTCGGTCACACTCCGTGGTGACCTAGCGCGTGGGATTACGGGCGAAAGCGGGACGAAGATCGCCCAGCAATGCGCTTGTCCGGATCGGCCGCATGCGGAAGGCTTCAGCTCAGCCGGGCGGCACCGCGCAAGCGCTGTTCGGTCTCAATCTGTGGGCTGGGGGGTCCGCGCTGCAACGCGGAGCCCCCCTCCCCGCCATTTCGATGCGCTTTGGGAGGACATCATGGCGAAGACCGCGACCCGGATGAGCGGGGCGCGTACGACGATGGTACGGCTCGGTATCGCCGCAGCGTTGGCGGCCGTGCCGCTCGCAGCCACCGTCGACGCCCAGGCCGCTCCGGCCGAGAAGGGCAACCACCAGCTCAAGCTGCCCACGACGGGTGGGGCGTCCGCCGAAGTCAACGACGGCACCGCTACCTCCACCACCGGTGGCATCCAGCCTCTGGTCAGCACCTCGCTGAGCAGCGGCACCCTGTATTTCTGGTCCGAGAACGGTGCGGGGTACGGCCAGTCCTACTACTCGGCGCTCACGGCCATCCAGTACAAGAAGAACTCGGGCGGCCAGATCCTCGCCAGGTTCGCGTACGAGGAGGGCGGCAACACCCACTGGGACCAGGGCGCGTTCTACCAGAACGCGGGTGAGACCAAGAGCTTCAGTTGGGGCTTCGCCCCGCTGCCGGCGAACTGCAGCGCGATCGGCAAGATGTGGGTCTCCGGGCAGCAGACCTTCCAGACCCCGCCGGACCACCCCTGCTGAGCCTGACAGGCTGAACCGAATCCGGGGAGGGCACGGGCTGAGCCTGCGCCCTCCCCGGGTCACATTGCCCGACCGCCTCCCGGAAGACCAATGATCGAAGCGATTTTCTCCTCGGCTCCCGCGCTTCTCCCCGTCTTCGCCGTCCTCGGCCTGGCCTTTGGGACGGCGGCTCTGCGGCAGGCCCGGGCCAGACAGTGGCCGCAGGCCGCCGCAGTGCTGTGGGGGCTGTCTCTGGCTGGCGAGGTCGCGGCGACACTGACGCCGACCACCACCGGGTCGTCCGGGCGGACGTGCTCGATCGGCAGCGGAGTGTGGGCCACCGCCACTACCCAGCAAGGGCTGATGAACATCGCCCTGTTCGTGCCTCTCGCCTTCTCCGCCACGCTGGTCCTGCGCCGGCCGCTCACCGTCCTCGCGGCGTGCACAGTGCTCTCCGCCGTGACCGAGCTCTGCCAGACCCTGCTGGGCACCGGCCGCTCCTGCGACGGAGCGGATTTCGTCGACAACGCACTCGGCGCGCTCATCGGCACGGTTGCCGCTGTCGTCTGGTTGTGGCTCCGCCGCCGCAAGGTGCTGTTCGGGCTCCGGGACGGCTTTCACGGCCTCACCACGGCAGGCGTCGGCCTCGTCGCCGTCACGACCGTCGTCCTGCTGTACGTGCCGCTTCATCACGACGCAGCGGGCTTCGGCTCGAACTCCTCGGCCGACGAGACCGAGATGCCCCAACGCATCGCCAGCCGACTCTTCGGACCCGACACCCTGCTGCAGACCACCCGCCTGACCGCCACCCCCGACAATCCTCCCCAGCAGGTCCTCGAGGCCGTCACCGACCGCGGCCAGTTCCGGATCGAGTGGCCCACCGGGCGCCTCCTCATCAGCGCCTCGGCCAACAGTCAAATCGACCCGGGGCCCCTCACCCGGGACCAGGTCCTCAAGGTCGGCACCGACTTCGCGGCGACCTGGTTCTCCGAACTCACACAGGCCGTGACTCCCACTCTGACCTCTACCGACAGTGCGGGTGGTGCCTACATGCTCACCTACCGTCGGTACAACGCCGACAACGTCCTGATGCCGATGCGCCTGGACATCACGGTCTCCACCTCCGGCCGGGTCATGGCGTCCTCCGCGCGCTGGGACGCCGACCCCCAGCTGCCGCATCCCACCGTCACCGCCGACACCGCCAAGCAGCAAGCCATCTCCACCCACACCGGCTCTCGCGCCGACACCACGTTCCTCCTGGCGAAGAAGATCCAGGGACAGTGGCGGCCGTGTTGGGCGGTCAACATCGTCAAACCCGGCGAATCCCAGGCGTCAGGAACTGTGGAATTCATCGACGCCGTCACCGGCCAATTCGTGGCAAATCAGGGCTGACCATTTCCACGCGCGGGCAGCTCGCTCCTCCGCAGCGGTCCTGTGGTCCTCGCCCTGAACCCTGAAGAGGCTGCCAAGCGCAGCCCGCCATCGAGATTCGCGCTCTCGTTGGCGGGCTGCTGCGTTGTCCGTGGCCCTACGGAGCTTCGTCGCGGGTGACCACCTCCGAGAGCACAGCTTGGCCGTCTTTGCCGTCTGCGCTGTCGCGGCGCGCCTGGCCCTCTCGTCCGAAGTGAACCGAGAGCCTCGACGTGTCCGGGTAGCGGCCCTGCTTCGTCGCTGGGGCGACTTCCACGTACGCGCCGGCGCTGAGCAGCAGATCGCGCTTCCCGGCGGTGTCGGCATCCCGCCAGACCTCGGCGTGCGTCCTGCCCGTCGGCACGGCCCCAGCCCCGGCGATCCTCACGCCGTAGCAGTCGCTGCTCTCGCCGCCCTGTCTCTTCTTCAGCCGCCCGATGCAGTGGTACCGAATCCGCCCGGCGGCGGCACAGGTGTACATCCGGTGCCGCACAACGAGCAGTGGCAGGATGCCCCGCAGCAGCGACGTCCCCTCCCACCTGCGGTCGCCGGGGTCTGCGCGGCTTCCAAGCTCGTCCTGGAGTGCCTGCCAGGCGTCCATGTCGAGGATCGGCGCTCGGTTGACCAGCGGTAGGCCGTCGGTGCGCAGGATGGGCCTCCCGTCCTCGATGACCTGTCCGAGCAACTGCGGGTTGGGGAGCAGGCTCCGGAGCGTGGTCGTGTACCACCGCTTCGAGTCGTTGCGCTTGCCCGTGGTCTGCCGTGAGGTGTGCCCCGGGGACGGGATGCCGGCCGCGCTCAGGTCCGTTGTGATCTGCATGAGCGAGTCCTTCTTGAGGACCCGCTCAACGATCATGTGGACGGTCTTGGCTTCGTCGGGGTTGGCCACGAGCACCTTGCCCGCGCCGTCCGGGTTCGGAGCCCCTTGGTACCCGTACGGAACCCGCCCGCCGGTGCAGCGGCCTTCTCGCCGCAGGTGCTCGTGGGCGCCGGAGACTCGCATGCCGATGGTGTCGGACTCCAGCTCGGCGAAGACGGCGATCACCTCGGCCGTGGCCCGGCCCACCGACGACGTGAGGTCCAGCGGCTCCGTGGCCGACGCGAGCGCAACGCTCTCGGCCTCCGTGATGCGCATGATCTCGGTGAAGTCCACCGTGGAGCGCGCAAGACGGTCGATCTCGAAGAACACGATCACGTCGAACTCGGCGAGCGTAGCCAGGATCTTCCGGAGCCCCGGCCGGTCCAGCCCGCGCGAGAAGCCGGAGACGTCGATGTCCTCCTCGACGGCCACGACGGTCCAGGCACGGGCCGCACAGAGCTGTTAACAGGCCGGGCGCTGGCGCTCTGGCGAAGTCGTTTCTTCTGTTTCGCGCGATAGGCGAACATAGACAGCGGCGCGCATACCGGGCGTGCTGGCCGGGACGCCCTTGCGGCGTCGGGCACGGGGCATAGCCCGAGCGGTGGCAGGCAGTGAGCTGCCTGTCGCGCGACGATCCTATCTGCGGAGGTATGTGTGTCCTGCCTAATCGTCCAGAGCGACAAGACGCTGCTCCTGGAGATCGACCACCCCGCGGCCGCCGAGTGCCGGCGGGCCATCGCGCCGTTCGCCGAACTGGAGCGCGCCCCGGAGCACATCCACACCTACCGGGTGACCCCGCTGGGGCTGTGGAACGCCCGCGCGGCGGGGCACGACGCCGAGCAGGTGGTGGACGCCCTGGTGAAGTACTCGCGCTACCCGGTGCCGCACGCGCTGCTGGTCGACGTGGCCGACACGATGGCCCGCTACGGACGGCTGCAGCTGCAGAAGCACCCGGTGCACGGCCTGGTGCTGTCCACCACGGACCGGCCGGTGCTGGAGGAGGTGCTGCGCTCGAAGAAGATCGCCCCGCTGGTCGGCGTCCGGATCGACCCGGACACCGTGGTGGTGCACCCGTCCGAGCGCGGCCAGATCAAGCAGGTGCTGCTGAAGCTCGGCTGGCCCGCCGAGGACTACGCGGGGTACGTGGACGGCGAGGCGCACCCGATCCACCTGGAGGAGGACGGGTGGCAGCTGCGCCCGTACCAGAAGCAGGCCGTCGAGGGCTTCTGGCACGGCGGCTCCGGCGTCGTGGTGCTGCCCTGCGGGGCGGGCAAGACGCTGGTCGGCGCGGCGGCGATGGCGGAGTCCAAGACCACCACGCTGATCCTGGTGACCAACACCGTCTCGGCCCGGCAGTGGAAGCACGAGCTGGTCAAGCGGACCACGCTGACCGAGGAGGAGATCGGCGAGTACAGCGGCACCCGCAAGGAGATCCGCCCGGTCACCATCGCCACGTACCAGGTGATGACCACCAGGCGGAAGGGCGTCTACCCGCACCTGGAGCTGTTCGACGCCCGCAACTGGGGCCTGGTGGTCTACGACGAGGTGCACCTGCTGCCCGCGCCGGTGTTCAAGTTCACCGCCGACCTGCAGGCCCGCCGGCGGCTCGGCCTGACCGCGACGCTGGTCCGCGAGGACGGCCGCGAGGGCGACGTGTTCTCGCTGATCGGCCCCAAGCGCTTCGACGCGCCGTGGAAGGAGATCGAGGCGCAGGGCTACATCGCACCGGCCGACTGCTGCGAGGTGCGGGTGACGCTCAGCGACAGCGAGCGGCTGATGTACGCGACCGCCGAGCCGGAGGAGAAGTACCGCTTCTGCTCGACCACCGCCACCAAGCGGCGGGTGGTGGAGGCGCTGGTCAAGAAGCACCAGGGCGACCAGACGCTGGTCATCGGGCAGTACATCGACCAGCTGGACGAGCTGGGCGAGGCGCTGAACGCCCCGGTGATCAAGGGCGAGACCAGCAACGCGCAGCGGGAGAAGCTCTTCGACGCGTTCCGCTCGAAGGAGATCGGCGTGCTGGTGGTGTCGAAGGTGGCCAACTTCTCGATCGACCTGCCGGAGGCGACCGTCGCCATCCAGGTCTCCGGGACCTTCGGCTCGCGCCAGGAGGAGGCCCAGCGGCTCGGCCGCGTGCTGCGGCCCAAGGCGGACGGGCACGCCGCCCACTTCTACTCGGTGGTCGCCCGCGACACCGTCGACCAGGACTTCGCGGCGCACCGGCAGCGCTTCCTGGCCGAGCAGGGCTACGCGTACCGGATCGTCGACGCGGACGACATCTGATCCCGCCGGTTACAGCTTGACGCCGTCGCGCCCGAGGAAGACCACGCGCGCGGCGGTGTCGAGCACGATCCCGAGGTTGCGGACGGCCTTGGCCATCGGGTGGCGGCGGCCGTCGGCAGCTCGGCCGCCGGTGGCCCGGTTGGTGGTGGTTCGCTCCGTGTCCATACCTCCACGGTAGATATCCGCACGTCAGCGGGGCATCAGTCCGAAGTCCGCGATCGTCGGGCCGAAAGTCGTCCCTGAGGCGTACCGACCCCTGGGGGTCGATTGATTGGCACCCCGAGAGATTCCGGGTCTAGGATCTCCGGTCTGCCCCCTCCCGAACCGTGGTGCCTGTCGTCGGCAGCCGTGGGAGGTACCGGCCGCTCGGTAACCGGCCGGTGTCCTTCACCGTGAGCTAAGACGAGTCCGCTGCCCCCGATGCCGGGCAGCCGGGAAGGTTCGCCGTGCACTCCCCCACCGACGCCACCACCGCCACCGACGCCGCCGCCACCGACGCCGCCGCCGCCGCCATCACCGACCCGCTGCAGCGCGAGCGCGCGCACCTCGCCGCCTCCCGCGCCGCGCTCCGGGCGATGCGCGAGGACGTCGAGTCGCTCGACCTGCGCGACGTCACCGGCACCTGGGTGTCCGCCGCCGTGCTGCACCACCAGATCGAGCAGCGGATCGCCGCGCTCGCCGACCTCGCCCACACCCCGCTGTTCTTCGGCCGCCTGGACTACCTGCACGCGATCAGCGAGGACCTCTCCGAGGGCGGCGGCGGCGAGCGCTTCTACATCGGCCGCCGGCACGTCCACGACGCCGACGGCGACCCGATGGTGATCGACTGGCGCGCGCCGGTCTCCCAGCCGTTCTACCGGGCCAGCCGCAAGGAGCCGATGGACGTCGGCAAGCGCCGCCGCTTCGGCTACACCGGCGGCGAGTTGACCGCGTACGAGGACGAGAACCTGTCCGACCCGGCGGAGGCCGACACCCGCTCCGCGCTGCTCGCCGCGGAGATCGAGAAGCCCCGCGTCGGCCCGATGCGCGACATCGTCGCCACCATCCAGCCCGAGCAGGACGAGATCGTCCGCGCCGACATCTCCGGCACCGTCTGCGTCCAGGGCGCCCCCGGCACCGGGAAGACCGCCGTCGGCCTGCACCGCGTCGCCTACCTGCTGTACGCGCACCGCGAGCGCCTCGCCCGCACCGGCACCCTGGTGATCGGCCCGAACCGCTCCTTCCTCCACTACATCGAGCAGGTGCTGCCCGCCCTGGGCGAGCTGGACGTCGCCCAGGCCACCGTCCAGGAGCTGGTCGGCCACGTCGAGGTGCGCGGCACCGACACCGCCGAGGCCGCCCGGATCAAGGGCGACGCCCGGATGGCCGAGGTGCTGCGCCGGGCGGTCCGCTCCGGGATCGCGCTGCCCACCGAGCCGTGCGTGGTGGTCCGCGGCTCCCGCCGCTGGCGGGTGCCGGCGTACGAACTCGAAGAGATCATCCAGGAGTTGAAGGGCCGCGAGATCCGCTACGGCGCCGCAGCCGAGGCGCTGCCGCAGCGGATCGCGCACGCCGTGCTGGTCAAGATGGAGCAGGGCGGCGAGGCCCCCGACGACCGGGTGCAGGACGCCGTCGCCCGCAACACCGCCGTCAAGGCCGTGGCCAAGGCCTGCTGGCCGCCGGTCGACCCGGTGAAGCTGGTCCACCGGCTGCTCACCGACGCCGAGTTCCTCGCCGCCTCCGCGGACGGCATCCTCACCCCCGAGGAGCAGGACGCCGTCCGCTGGACCAAGGCCGCCCGCTCGCCGAAGACCGCGCCGTGGACCGCCGCCGACGCCGTCCTGGTCGACGAGGCCAACGACCTGGTGCAGCGCACCGCCTCGCTCGGCCACGTGGTCGTCGACGAGGCCCAGGACCTCTCCCCGATGCAGTACCGGGCGGTCGGCCGCCGCTGCTCCACCGGCTCGGCGACCGTCCTCGGCGACCTCGCCCAGGGCACCACCCCGTGGGCAACCGCCAGTTGGCCCGAGGCCCTGCACCACCTCGGCAAGCCGGCCGCGCACATCGAGGAGCTCACCCAGGGCTTCCGGGTGCCCGAGGAGGTCATCGCGTACGCCTCCCGGCTGCTGCCCTCGATCGCCCCCGGCCTGGCACCGGCCTCCTCGGTCCGCGAGGCGCCCGGTTCGCTGACCGTCACCCGGGTCGAGGACGGGCTGGTCGACGAGGTGGTCTCCGCCTGCCGGGACGCGCTCGCCCGGGAGGGCTCCACCGGCCTGATCGCGGCCGACGCCCGGATCCCGCTGCTCGCCGAGGCCCTGGACGCCGCCGGGCTGCCCTTCCTCGACCCCGGCACCGAGACCACGGCGGAGGCCCGCCTGACCCTGGTGCCAGCCTCGCTCGCCAAGGGCCTGGAGTACGACTACGTGGTGCTCGACGAACCGGCCGCGATCGTCGCCGGCGAGCCCGACGAGCGCACCGGCCTGCGCCGCCTGTACGTCGCCCTCACCCGGGCGGTCTCCGGACTCGCCGTCCTGCACCGGGAGCCGCTGCCGTCCCAACTGGGCTGAGACGCCGTAGGATCGCGAACCATGCCCGCCTCTGAGCCCACCGTCCTCGCCACCTCGGGCGGCCACCGCACCGGCACCCGGACGACGATCGAGTTCGACGCCCTGGTCCACCACGCCGTCGAGCTGTCCGGCGTCCACGGGCGCCGGCCCCGGGTGATGTACGTCGGCACGGCGATCGGCGACGCCGAGTACGTCACCGCGCGGATGGCGGAGGCGGCCCGGGTCGCCGGCTTCGACCTGACGCCGCTGCAGCTCTTCCCGATGCCCAACCTGGACGACGTCGAGGGCACCGTGCTGGAGCAGGACGTGGTGTGGGTGATGGGCGGTTCGGTGGCCAACCTGCTGGCGGTGTGGCGGGTCCACGGGGTGGACGCGGTGATGCGGCGGGCCTGGGAGGCGGGTGTGGTGCTCAGCGGGGTCAGCGCCGGGTCCATCTGCTGGTTCCGCGGCGGGACGACCGACTCCTTCGGCCGTGAGCTGCGGCCGGTCACCGACGCGCTCGGGCTGCTCCCGTACGGGAACGGCGTGCACTACGACGTCGACCCGGGCCGCCGCCCGCTGGTCCACCGCCTGGTCGCCGACGGGACGCTGCCCACCACCCACTGCACCGACGACGGGGTGGGCCTCCACTACAAGGGCACCACCCTGGTCGAGGCCCTCACCGAACGCCGCGGCAAGGCCGCGTACATCGTCACCCGCGACGGCGACCGGGCGGTGGAGGAGCGCGTCGAGCCACGGCTGCTCTGACGCTTTCGGGGGCTCGTGGGGGCGCCTCCCGGCCGAAGGCCGGGGGGAGGACTGCGAGCCCCTGATCGCGCTACTCGCCGATGAGCGTGCGCCATTCGGCGACCTTCGCGGGCGACACCGCGCCCGTCCAGCCGCCGTCGCGGACCGCGCCGCCGATGTGGAAGGCGTCGAAGCCGGCCGCCCGCAGGCCCGGTACGTGCTCGGCCCGCAGGCCGCCGCCGACCAGGATCCGCTGCCGGTAGCCGGGGTCGCCGGCCTTGGCGAGCTCGCCGGCCAGCACCTCCTGCCCGGCGTCCACGCCCGCCGCGGCGCCGGAGGTGAGGAAGGTGTCCAGGCCGGGCAGCTCCGCGACGGCGGCGCGGACGTCGCCGCGGTCCGCGGAGTGGTCGATCGCGCGGTGGAAGGTCCACGCGCAGCCCTCGACCGCCGAGGCGACGGCGGTGGTGGCCGCCAGGTCGACGGACCCGTCCGGGTCGAGGAAGCCGAGGACGAACTCGTCCGCGCCCTCGGCCCGCAGCGCGGCCGTCCGGGCCAGCAGCTCGTCCAGGTCACCGGGCGTGAAGCCGTCCCGGATCCGCAGCATGACCCGCAGCGGGATGCCGACGGCGGCGCGGATCGCGGCGAAGTCGGCGACGGACGGGGTGAGGCCGTCGGCGGCCATGTCGGTGACCAGTTCGAGCCGATCGGCGCCGCCGGTCTCGGCGGCCTGGGCGTCCTGCACGGTCAGCGCGATGACTTCGAACATTGGTCTAGACATATCGCTACCTTGCCACATCCGGAGCCCGCTCGGCGAGCCCCCTGATCCCCCGAAAGCTGCGGCCCTCCCGGCCCCGCCACCAGCGGCGACAGTGGCGGGGCCGGGTGCCGTTCAGACCCGGGGCGCCCCGCGCCGCGGCACGACCGGGTGCCAGTACCGCCCCAGCAGCACCGCTCCCGCCGCCACCATGAGCAGCAGCACCAGCGCACCGGCGGGGCCGAGCCCGCTGCGCACCACGTGCGGCAGCACTCCCGGCAGCATCATCGGCGCGGTCGCCACCAGCGCGGCCGCCGGCAGCAGCCGTCCGCGCAGCAGCGCCGGCCCGGCCGCGACCAGCAGGACCAGCTCAATGGCGACGAACGCCGGGCCGAGCAGCATCATCCAGTCCGCGGCGAACAGCGTGCCCCAGCCGAGCAGGCCGTAGAAGGCGCCGTACAGCACCGGGCCGGCCATCAGCGCGCCCGCGCACACCGCGGCCACCGACCGGCCGGTCACCGGCGGCAGCAGGTCTCGCGGCGCGGCGAGCAGCATCAGCGCCCACAGCAGCTGCGGCCCGCCGTCGACCAGCACGCCGAGCAGCGCCTCGGTGCCGCCGACCCGATGGGCCTCGGCGAGGAACAGGCCCGCCCCGGAGACCACGGCCAGCGCCATGCCGACCAGGGCCGCCGCGCGGGCGACCGCCCAGCCGCCGAACAGTGCCGCGACGGCGGCCAGCAGGAGGACCAGCGAGCCGGCCCGGTCGAGCAGCATCGCCAGGCTGCCGTCACCGAACAACGCGTAACGCCGGTACGCACGGTCGGCGACGACCACGTCCTCGGCCGTGAACAGCGCCTGTCCGGCCAGCGCGCCGGCGATCAGCGGCGCCGCGACGGCGAGCAGTCGGGCGGGCAGGCCGGCCGCGCCGAGGCCGAGGCGCAGCCGCAGCCCGTACCCGGCGAGGTCGCCGAGCTCCCGCAGGCGCTCCAGCCGCCCGGCGTCGGCGGTGACCTCCTCGTGCACCCCGACGAGTTCCGCCCCGCGCTCCCCGCGGTACGCGGCCGGATACAGCCGCAGCGCCGCGCGCACCCCCCAGCCGCTCATGCGAACGCCCCCTTCACCGCCGGGCGGACGGCCGGGCCGCCCGCGAGTCGTCGTTCCGCCTCGGCCGCGACCGAGCGCAGCCTGGCGGCCTCCGCCGCCAGCACCTCGCGGCCGGCGTCGGTGAGCGCGTACGTGCGCCTGGCCCGCCCGTCGACCACGTCTTCGCCCTCCACCTCGATCACCTGCTGCTGCAGCAGCCGGTCGAGCGCCCCGTAGAGCGTGCCGGTCCGGAGCTTGACCCGGCCGCCGGAGATCTGGGCGACCTCCTGGATCAGCGCGTAGCCGTGCCGGGGCCGGTCCGCGAGCGCGGTCAACAGCAGCAGCGTGGGCTCCTGCATCGAACGATCAGTCATGTCGTCTACATATACCGGTCACCGACATATGACGCCAGGGGGCGCACCAGAATGTTCGACATGACTTCTGCGCTGCCGGACCGTTGGAACGAGCTGCTGCTGCGCTGCGGCGCCACCGTCGACCCCGCCCCCTACGCCCGTGACCTGCTGGAACGCTGGGCCGAGCCGCAGCGCCGGTACCACACCACCGAGCACCTGCGGGCCGTCCTGGACCACGTGGACGCGCTCGCCGGGTACGCCGACGACCCGGACGCCGTCCGGCTCGCCGCCTGGTTCCACGACGCCGTCTACAAGCCGGACCGCTCCGAGAACGAGGAGCGCAGCGCCCAGCTCGCCGTCCGCGCGCTGCGCGAGGCCGGGCTCGCCGAGGCCCTGGTCGAGGAGGTCGCCCGGCTGGTCCGGCTCACCGTCACCCACCACCCCGAGCCCGGCGACCGCAACGGCGAGGTGCTCTGCGACGCCGACCTGGCCGTCCTCGGCGGCCCGCCGGAGGGCTACGCGGCGTACGCGGCCGCCGTGCGCGCCGAGTACGCGTTCGTCCCCGAGGAGGCCTTCCGCACCGGCCGGGCGGCGATCCTGCGCCAGCTCCTCGACCTGCCCGCGCTCTACCGCACCCCCGCCGCCCGGGACCGCTTCGACGCCCCCGCCCGGGCCAACCTGGCCGCCGAACTCACCGCCCTGGAGGGCTGACCTTCCGCCGCCGCAGCCCGGCGGCGGTCAGCCGGGCGACCAGCTCCTTGCTGCCCACCGGCTCGGCGCCCAGCGCCACCGCCTTCGCGTACCACGCCGCCGGGATGTCGTAGTGGTCCCGCTCGAAGCCCTTCGCGGGCGCGCCCAGGCGCTCCGCGAAGGCGTGCAGTTCCTCGTACGACACGTCGCTCACCAGGTGCGACCACCACTTGCCGTGCCCGGGCCAGTTCGGCGGGTCGATCAGGATCACGCCAGCTCCCCGACCGGCGCCACCACCACGCCGCGCTTGCCGCACACCCAGTGCGGGTCGGGCCCCAGCTCCGGCTCCACGCTCAGTGCGTGCGGGTCGTCCTCCTCCGCCGCGCAGGCCGCGCACAGCGGCCACCGCCCGTACTGCTCCAGCAGCGCGTCCTGGACGTCCTGCGCCACCAGCCCGAGCACGTACTCGGTGCCTTCCGGCCACTGCTCCGCCCACCACCGCCGGTGCGTCACGGCGTCCTCGACCAGCGACACCACGGCCGCGTCCGCGACGTCCCGCGCGGTCAGGTCGGCGAGGATCAGCGCACGGGCGCTGTGCAGGGCGGTTTCGATCTCGGTGCTGGCCATCCCCCCATTCTCCCGCACCCCGGAACGCCGCGAGGGCGGCCTCCCCGTGGTGGGGAGACCGCCCTCGCGGAGCGATCAGGAGCGTCCGATCCCGGAGGATCAGAAGTCCATGTCACCGCCCGGCATGCCGCCGCCGGCGGCCGCGGCGGCCTTCTCCGGCTTGTCGGCGATGACGGCCTCGGTGGTGAGGAACAGCGCCGCGATGGAGGCGGCGTTCTGCAGGGCGGAGCGGGTGACCTTCGCCGGGTCGATGATGCCCTGGGCGATCAGGTCGACGTACTCGTTGGTCGCGGCGTTCAGGCCGTGGCCGGCGGGGAGGTTGCGCACCTTCTCCACCACGACGCCGCCCTCGAGGCCGGCGTTGGTCGCGATCTGCTTGATCGGGGCCTCCAGCGCCACGCGGACGATGTTGGCACCGGTGGCCTCGTCGCCCTCGAGCTCCAGCTTGTCGAACGCGACACCGGCCTGCAGCAGGGCGACGCCACCACCGGCGACGATGCCCTCCTCGACGGCGGCCTTGGCATTGCGGACGGCGTCCTCGATGCGGTGCTTGCGCTCCTTGAGCTCCACCTCGGTGGCCGCGCCGGCCTTGATGACGGCCACGCCGCCGGCCAGCTTGGCGAGGCGCTCCTGGAGCTTCTCGCGGTCGTAGTCCGAGTCGCTGTTCTCGATCTCGGCGCGGATCTGGTTGACCCGGCCGGCGACCTGGTCGCTGTCGCCGCCACCGTCGACGATGGTGGTCTCGTCCTTGGTGATGACCACCTTGCGGGCGGTGCCCAGCAGGTCGAGGCCCGCGTTCTCGAGCTTGAGGCCGACCTCCTCGGAGATCACGGTGCCGCCGGTGAGGATGGCGATGTCGCCGAGCATGGCCTTGCGGCGGTCGCCGAAGCCCGGGGCCTTGACGGCGACGGACTTGAAGGTGCCGCGGATCTTGTTCACGACCAGGGTCGACAGGGCCTCGCCCTCGACGTCCTCGGCGATGATGACGAGCGGCTTGCCGCTCTGCATGACCTTCTCCAGCAGCGGGAGCAGGTCCTTGACCGAGGAGATCTTGGAGTTGGCGATCAGGATGTACGGGTCCTCGAAGGAGGACTCCATGCGCTCCAGGTCGGTCGCGAAGTACGCGGAGATGTAGCCCTTGTCGAAGCGCATGCCCTCGGTGAGCTCGAGCTCCAGGCCGAAGGTGTTGCTCTCCTCGACGGTGATGACGCCTTCCTTGCCGACCTTGTCCATGGCCTCGGCGATGAGCTCGCCGATCTGGGTGTCGGCGGCGGAGATGGAGGCGGTGGAGGCGATCTGCTCCTTGGTCTCCACGTCCTTGGCCTGGGCCAGGAGCTGGTCGGAGACGGCGGCGACGGCCTTCTCGATGCCGCGCTTGAGGGCCATCGGGTTGGCGCCGGCGGCGACGTTGCGCAGGCCCTCGCGGACGAGCGCCTGGGCGAGCACGGTGGCGGTGGTGGTGCCGTCACCCGCGACGTCGTCGGTCTTCTTGGCGACCTCCTTGACGAGCTCCGCGCCGATCTTCTCGTAGGGGTCCTCGAGCTCGATCTCCTTGGCGATGGAGACACCGTCGTTGGTGATCGTGGGGGCGCCCCACTTCTTCTCCAGGACGACGTTGCGACCCTTGGGGCCGAGCGTGACCTTCACTGCGTCGGCAAGCTGGTTCATGCCACGCTCAAGGCCGCGGCGGGCTTCCTCGTCAAAGGCGATGATCTTGGCCATCAGAAGTGGTCCTCCGGGACACGGTCGACTGCTCGGACCAAGGGGTGCCCGCGACGGACGGCCCTGCGAGCGGGGGTCTCGTCCCCTACCGCTCCCGGGACCTCACCGACCCGGTCCGCTTATCACTCTCACACTGTGAGTGCTAACGCCAATGATTAGCACTCTGGGGTGGCGAGTGCAAGCCCGTTCGGCAGATGTCCCAGACATGGCGACAGGCCCGCACGGAGGATCCGTGCGGGCCTGCTGCCGGTGCTGCGGGGATCAGGCCTCGGGCGAACGGACCATGTCCGCCTGCGGACCCTTCTGCCCCTGCGAGATCTCGAACTCAACCCGCTGGCCCTCTTCGAGGGTGCGGTAGCCGTCCATCTGGATCGCGCTGTAGTGGACGAACACGTCCGCACCACCGTCGACCGCGATGAAGCCGTAGCCCTTCTCGGCGTTGAACCACTTGACGGTGCCCTGAGCCATTCCGAACTCCCCTAGTGCTGTGCTGGCCCTTCACGGACCCGCACGCCGCGGGCCCAAGGTCTTGAAGGCCGGCCTGGGGAACCCCCCCGGAGGCAAGCCTTGTCGCGGCTGAATGTATCCGGATAAGTGCCCTCTGCAACAGGGTCAACTTCCGGGAAATCACCGTCCCCGACAAGGGATATGACGGGATGAAAGCCGCATCCACGGCAATTCACAGGGGACATAACGGACCGATCACCGCATATCCCTCGGAGAATCCTGACGACGACCTGACAGGATCGGGGTCGCACTGTCCCAGGTCCGTCTCAGCGGCCGGACAGGCCCTGCGTACCCGACCCGCGGCGGGCCGCACGGAGTGCGGGCGTTCGCACTCTATACCTCCCGACGTGCGGGAATTCCCACGGGCAATGCCGAGAGCCGCCGTCCGGACCGGAAATCCAGGTTCCGGCCCCGACGGCGGCTCTCAGGCGCTAATGGGCGGGTGACGGCGGCTCAGCAGCCGCCGGCCACCGCGGGGATGATCGAGACGGACGCGCCGTCCTTGATCTCGGTCGCCAGGCCCTCGGCGAAGCGCACGTCGTCGTCGTTGACGTAGACGTTGACGAAGCGGCGCAGCGCGCCGGCGTCGTCCAGGATGCGGGCGGAGATGCCGGTGTGGTTGGCCTCCAGGTCCGCGATCACGGCGGCCAGGGTGTCGCCCTCGGCGGTGACCTCGGCGGCGCCGCCGGTGTAGGTGCGCAGGATGGTCGGGATGCGGACGGTGGCGCTCATGCGGGCACTCCTTGGGTCGAGCGGGGGGCGGCGAGGGGCTGCGCGGGGGCGGTTCAGGCGGTGGCGAGGCCGGCGGCGCGGAAGGACTCCAGCGACGGCTTGATGACGGCGGTCATCCCGGCGTCGGAGACGGCGTCCAGGGTCTTCAGGCCGTCGCCGGTGTTGATCGCGACGGTCTCCTTCGACGGGTCCAGCTGACCCGTCTCGACCAGCTTCTTGAGCACGCCGACGGTCACGCCGCCCGCGGTCTCGGCGAAGATGCCCTCGGTGCGGGCCAGCAGCTTGATCGCCTCGACCACCTGGGCGTCGGTGACGTCCTCGACGGCGCCGCCGGTGCGGCGGGCGATGTCCAGCACGTACGGGCCGTCGGCCGGGTTACCGATCGCCAGCGACTTGGCGATGGTGGCCGGCTTGACCGGGCGGATCACGTCGTGGCCGGCCTTGAAGGCGGCGGAGACCGGGGAGCAGCCCTCGGCCTGGGCACCGAAGATCTTGTACGGCCGGTCCTCGACCAGGCCGAGCTTGATCAGCTCCTGCAGACCCTTGTCGATCTTGGTGAGCTGGGAGCCCGAGGCGATCGGGATGACGATCTGCTCCGGCAGCCGCCAGCCGAGCTGCTCGCAGATCTCGAACGCCAGGGTCTTGGAGCCCTCGCCGTAGTACGGGCGGAGGTTGACGTTGACGAAGCCCCAGCCCTCGCCGGCCGGGTCGCCGATCAGCTCGGAGCAGAAGCGGTTCACGTCGTCGTAGTTGCCGTCGATGCCGACCAGCTCGCCGCCGTAGACACCGGCCATCACGACCTTGCCCTGCTCCAGGTCGTGCGGGATGAACACGCAGGACTTGAAGCCGGCCCGGGCGGCGGCCGCGCCCACCGCGCCGGCCAGGTTGCCGGTCGAGGAGCAGGAGAGGGTGGTGAAGTCGAAGGCGCGGGCGGCCTCGATCGCGCAGGCCACCACCCGGTCCTTGAAGGAGTGGGTCGGGTTGCCCGAGTCGTCCTTGATGTGCAGCTGCGCGGTGAAGCCCAGCTCGCGGCCCAGGTTGTCGGCCTTGACCAGCGGGGTCCAGCCCGGGTTCAGGTTCGGCTTCTCGGCGACGTCGGCCGGGACGGGCAGCAGCGGCGCGTACCGCCAGATGCTGGTCGGACCGGCCTCGATCCGCTTGCGGAGCTCCTCGGCCTCGTACGAGCCGTAGTCGTAGGCGATCTCCAGCGGGCCGAAGCACTCCAGGCACGCGAAGCTCGGGCCGAGCGGGAAGCGGGTGCCGCACTCGCGACAGGACAGCGCGGCGGCGGGGCCGAGGTCGACGGTCGCCGAGGGTGCGGGGGTAGCGGTAGCCATGATGGCGGAGGCCTCTCTCCTCATCTTCCCCGTGGCACAGGTCGTGCCACAGGCCGGAATTGGCACCTGTCCCGCGGGGGCCTGCTACAGCCGCGCGGGAGGGTTGCCGGGACGTCAACGGGCCGTTCCCTCAGTCCCTCTGGATGAGCTCTGTGAAGTTGTGGTCATGCGCTGCGGGCGACCCCGGCGTGCGAAGGTCTGATCGCAGTACGAAGACTGTATCCGAAGGCCCGGACGGCGACCGCATACCGTCCGCCACCCGAGACAGACCCGACGAGGGAGTGAGATCTTGCCCGCCGAGCATGACCTGGGGGTCCTCCCGGAGGTGGCCGACTGGCTGCGCCGCCGCTCCTGGACGGCCGCCGACCGGCCGCTGGAGCAGCTGCTCGCCGCCAAGCGCGCCGCCGGGGCGGCCGGCACCGTCAGCGTGGTGCTGCCCGCCCTCGACGAGGAGCCCACGGTCGGCGAGATCGTCTCCGCGATCCGCACCGAGCTGATGGAGAAGGCGCCACTGGTGGACGAACTGGTGGTGGTCGACTCCGGTTCGGTGGACCGCACCGCCGAGACCGCCGCCGCGGCCGGCGCCCGCGTCGTCCACCGGGACGCGATACTCCCCCGGATCCCCGCCGAGACCGGCAAGGGCGAGGTGCTCTGGCGCTCCCTGCTGGTCACCTCCGGCGAGATCGTCTGCTTCGTCGACGCCGACCTGCGCGAGTTCGACCCCGCCCTGGTCCCCGGGATCGTCGGGCCGCTGCTCACCGATCCGGCGATCCAGCTGGTCAAGGCCATGTACGACCGGCCGCTGGAGACGGACGGCGCGGTCGTCCCGGCGGGCGGCGGACGGGTCACCGAGCTGGTCGCCCGGCCGCTGCTCAACCTGCACTGGCCGCAGCTGGCCGGCTTCGTCCAGCCCCTCGGCGGCGAGTACGCGGCCCGCCGCTCGCTCCTGGAGCGGCTGCCCTTCCCCACCGGCTACGGCGTCGAGCTCGGCCTGCTGGTCGACGCCCTCGACGAGGTCGGCCTGGACGCCCTCGCCCAGGTCGACGTGGGCGTCCGGCACCACCGCCACCAGGACGGCCAGGCGCTCGGCCGGATGGCCGCCACCATCTACCGCACCGCGCTGGAGCGGCTCGACCGCACCCACCGCCTCAAGGCCTCCACCGACCTGGTCCGCCCGCAGCTCACCCAGTTCACCCGCACCCCGGCCGGCTTCGCCCCGCACACCCACCCCGTCGGCGCCACCGAACGCCCCCCGGTGACCAGCCTCCCCGAGTACCGCAGCAACCGCTGAGCCCGCCCCGGGCCCCCGTCCTCCCGGGGAGGACGGGGGAGGACACGGGCCCCGCGCGACCTCCGCGGCGGCCGGACCCGTGATCGGTCGCCGGGTGCCCGCCGCGTCGAGTGGTTTGTACCGGCCGGTGCCCGGCAAGGTTGGCTGTATGGCCGATCTCGCGTCCGAACGTTCGAACCAGCCCGGCTCCGCCCCGATCCTGGTGGCCTCCAACCGCGGGCCGGTGTCCTTCATCAGCGAGGACGACGGCTCGCTGACCCTGCGCAGAGGCGGTGGCGGCCTGGTATCCGGGCTGTCCGCGATCGACGACCCGTCCGCGGTCTGGGTGTGCGCCGCGCTCTCCGAGGGCGACCGGCAGGCCGCCCGGCAGGCGCCCGACGGGCGGCTCGACCTGGCCGGCCACGACGTCGGCGGGCAGGCCGTCCGGATGCTGGACATCGACCCGGGCACCTTCGCCCGCGCCTACAACGGCGTCGCCAACTCCACCCTGTGGTTCGTCCACCACCTGCTGTACGACACCCCGACCACGCCGAACTTCGACGACCGCTTCCGCCGCGAGTGGGAGTCCTACACCGCCTACAACGCCGCCTTCGCCGAGGCGCTGGCCGCCGAGGCGGCCCCCGGCGCCGCCGTCCTGGTCCAGGACTACCACCTGTCGCTCGCCCCGGCCCTGCTCCGCGAGCTCCGCCCGGACCTGCGGATCGGCCACTTCTCGCACACCCCGTGGGCCCCGCCGGAGTACTACCGGCTGCTGCCCGACGACGTCGCCGCCGCCGTGCTCACCGGCATCCTCGGCGCCGACCGGGCCGGCTTCCTGACCAGGCGCTGGGCGCTGGCCTTCGCCGACTGCTGCGAGAGCGTGCTCGGCGCCGAGGTCGACCGCGAGGCGCTCACCGTCACGTACGGCGGCCGCACCACCGCGCTCGGCGTGCACGCCCTCGGTGCGGACGCCGACTTCCTGCGCGAGCGCGCCCACCGCGCCGACGTGGACGCCCGGCTCGCCGCCCTGCGCGAGGCGGTCGGCGAGCGCCGCACCGTCGTCCGGGTCGACCGCACCGAGCTGAGCAAGAACATCGTCCGCGGCCTGCTCGCCTACCGGCACCTGCTGCGCACCCGGCCCGAGTGGCAGGACCGGGTGGTGCACATCGCCTTCGCCTACCCCTCCCGGCACGACCTGCCGGAGTACCGCGAGTACACCGCCGCGGTCCAGCGGATCGCCCACGAGATCAACGACGAGTTCGGCACGGCGACCTGGCAGCCGCTGATCCTGCACGTCAACGACGACTTCCCGCGCTCGCTGGCCGCCTACCGGCTGGCCGACGTGGCGCTGGTCAACCCGATCCGGGACGGCATGAACCTGGTCGCCAAGGAGATCCCGGTGGTCTCCGACGACGGTTGCGCGCTGGTGCTGTCCCGGGAGGCCGGCGCCTTCGCCGAGCTCGCCGAGGACGCGATCACCGTCAACCCGTACGACGTGATCGCCACCGCGGACGCCCTGCACGCCGCGCTCACCATGCCCTCGGCGGAGCGGGCCGACCGGACCAAGCGGCTGGCCGCCGCGGCGACCGCGCTGCCGCCGCAGCAGTGGTTCCTGGACCAGCTCGCCGCGCTCTGACACCGGCTCGGCCCGCCCCCGACGGGCCGGGCTCAACGCGCCCGGATCAGCTCCGCCAGACCGCTCAGCAGCTCCACCACGCCGGCCGGGCCGGGCACCACGACGTCCGCCCGGTCGGCGAGTTCGCGCACCGGCGGCTCACCGGTGACCGGCCCGCTGCACACCAGCAGCGCCGGCAGGCCCTCGGCCCGCCGCCGCTCGACCGCCGCGTACGCGGGCAGGTCGCCGAGGTCGTCCCCGGCGTAGACCACCGGGCCCGGTCCGCGCTCGGCCAGGTAGCCGGTGAGCGCGGCGCCCTTGTCCACGCCCGGCGGGCGCAGCTCCAGCACCATCCGGCCGGGCTCCACGATCAGCGCGTGCCGCTCGGCGAGCTCCGCCAGCGGGGCGCGCAGCAGGTCCAGTGCCGCGTCCGGGTCGGCGGTGCGGCGGGTGTGCACGCCCAGGGCGCGGCCCTTGTCCTCCACCCAGGTGCCCTCGGGCGCGCCCGCCCGCGCCAGCGCGGCGGGCAGCTCCGCCCGCACCCCGGCCACCCCCGGGTGCACCTCCGGCGCCACCACCTCGCCGGTGGCGGCCTCCCAGCGCTCGGCGCCGTACTGGCCGAGCACGGTGAGGCGCTCCAGCCCGGGGACGTCCGCCAGCCCTCCGTACTCCACCGCCACGGCCGCCGGCCGGCCGGTCACCACGACCACCGAGTCGACCAGCGGGGCCAGCGCGGCCAGGGCCGCCGCGGCGCCCGGGTGCGCCCGCGCGGACGCCGGGTCGGCCACGATCGGCGCCAGCGTCCCGTCGAAGTCCAGTGCCACCACCGTCCGCGACGGCTGTGCCACCACCCCGGCCACCCCGTCCCGCCCGGCGGCCGTCATGCCCTCTGGAATACCCATGCACCGACAGTAAGCCCGGAGGGCCGTCCTCCGGGCGCAGGGGGCCGGGAGGCCTACCGGCTCCGGCGCTTGGCCTCCCTGACCCGCCGTAGGCGGTTGACCAGGACGGGGTCGTGGGCGAGTGCTTCCTCCCGGTCGAGCAGGGCGCCGAGCAGCTGGTAGTACCGGGTGGCCGAGATTCCCAGCTCCTCCCGGATCGCCCGCTCCTTGGCGCCCGTCGTCCGCCACTGCCGCGCCTCCAGCGCGAGCACGGCGAGGTCACGCTCACTCAGCCCAGCCATGGGCCGAGCCTATCGCCGGACCTTGCCCGCCTCGGCGGCCGCCACTCCCTGCAGGTCGGCCAGCGCCTTGTCGCCGTCGGGCCGGACGGCGGCGCCGATCTTCTGCTTGACCAGCACGCTGACCTTGTCCCACGAGGGGTCGCCGAGCGGGTAGAAGTTGGCGTTCGGCAGGGCGTTCAGGAACTCGCTCAGGTCCTGGTGGTTGCCGCTGCCGGTCATCTCGGCGCGGGTGTCCTGGGTGACGGGCAGCAGGTTGTACTGCTCGTCGAACTTGAGCGTGTTCTCCTTCTGGTAGACGAAGTTGAGGAACTTCTTGATCTGCGCCTTGTGGCCGTTGGCCTTGAAGGCCATGATCCAGTCGGCGACGCCGAGGGTGCTGGGCTTGGCCGCCGCGTCCCGGCGCGGGATGGCGGCCGTGCCGTAGTCGATCTTCGAGTCGATCGCCTTGCGGACCAGGCCCGGGTGCCCGTTGAGCATGGCGACCTTGCCGGCGGCGAAGTCGGCGAACGCGGTCTTGCGGTCGACCGTCCCGGGGTCGGCGTAGGTGAGCTTCCGGTCCACCAGGTTGGTCCGCAGCCAGCTGAAGGTGGCCCGGTTCTGCGGCGAGTCGATGGTGTAGTTGCCGGCGTTGTCGGCGAGCGAGCCGCCGCCGCTCATGGTCCAGATCATCGACTCGCCCTGGGCCTCCTCGGGCCCGAGCGGCAGCGCGTACGGGGTGACCCCGGGCACCTTCGCCTTGATCAGCTCGGCGTCCTTGCGCAGCTCGTCCCAGGTGACCGGCGGCGCGGTGATGCCGGCCTTCTGGAAGACCGCCTTGTTGTAGACGAACACCCGGGTGGAGGCGACGAACGGGATGCCGTACTGGCTGCCGAAGACCTGGCCGGCCTTGGAGAAGGCGTCCAGCATGTTGACCTGGGTGTCGATCGACAGCACGTCGCCGGCCGGGTAGAGGCGCTCGGCGGCGACCTGGTCGGCGTAGCCGCCGGTCTGCACGATGTCGGGCGTCTTGCCGGCGGCGATCAGCTCGCCGACCCGCTTGTCGATGTCGGTCCAGCTGACCGTCTCGACCTTGACCTTGATGCCCGGGGTGGCCGCCTGGAAGCGCTGGACCACGTCGTCCCAGTAGTGGCTGGTGCTGTTGGCCTCGCTGTCGCCGTAGTCGGCGGCCACCATCCGCAGGGTGACGTCACCGCCGTCACCGGTGAGCGTGCCGCATCCGGCGAGCAGCAGCGAGCCGGCGAGGACGCACGGGAGCAGCACAGATCTGTTCAAAAGAACCGCCTCACGGGAAAGGTAGCGGCGGCCACCCTCCCAGCCGGGCCCCCAGTGGTCCAGACCTGTAATGCGGGAAGTTATCGAAGTGTCAGTCGACGTTGCATCAGGTGCAACGCACCGGTCACGCGATGATCACCTCGACGCCGGCCTCGGTGAAGGCGTCGGCGAGTTCCTCGCTTACGCCCTCGTCGGTGACCAGGGCGTCCACCTGCTCGACCCCGCAGATCCGGGCGAAGGCGCGGTGGCCGAGCTTGGAGGAGTCCGCCGCGACCACCACCCGCCGGGCGCGTTCGGCCAGCAGCCGGTTCACGCTGGCCTCGCCCTCGTGGTGGGCGGTCGCGCCGTGCTCGACGTCCAGCGCGTCGACGCCCAGCACCGTGACGTCCAGGGCGAGTTCGCCGAGCACCAGGCTGGCCAGCGGCCCGATCAGCTCGTACGACTGCGGCCGGGCGACGCCGCCGGTGACCACGATCTTCACCTGCGGACGGACGGTCAGCTCGTTGGCGATGTTGAGCGCGTTGGTGACCACCGTCAGGCCCTGGCCGGGGCCGCCCTCGGGCCGCTCGGTGAGTTCGGGGCGCACCGCGAGCGCCCGGGCCACCTCGGTGGTGGTGGTCCCGCCGTTGAGCCCGACCACCTCGCCGGGCGAGATCAGGCCGGCGACGGCGGCGCCGATCCGCTGCTTGGCGTCCGCGTTGCGCGCGGTCTTGTAGCGCAGCGGCAGGTCGTAGGAGACGTTGTGGGCGACCGCGCCGCCGCGGGTGCGGGTGACCATCTGCTGGCGGGCCAGCTGGTCGAGGTCGCGGCGGATGGTCGCGGCGGAGACGCTCAGCGCCTCGGCGGCCTCCTCGACCTCCAACTTGCCGTGCTCGGTCAGCAGTTCCAGCAGTGCGTTCCACCGCTCATACCTGGACACGGGCGTCGCCCCTCCTGCGCACTCACCGCGCGGGACCGCGCGAAACACGCACAGCTTTGCACATGCGCACCCCCGTCCGCCCCGTTTCCGAGCGCCGGACCCCCCACCCATTGCGCAATCGTGCTCGAAACGGCTATAAATCAATCAGCTTTACGCAGCTATGGATCTCACCCGAGGGAACCGCGAAGGAGCCCGTACCCATGCCGCACCCCTCTCTGACCGGCGAGGAGATCGCCACCCAGCCCGCCGACTGGCGCACCGCGGCCTCCCAGGCCGTCGCCTCGGCCGCCGACCTGCCGCAGCGCGGCGAGCGCGTGGCCGTGGTCGGCTGTGGCACCTCGTGGTTCATGGCGCAGGCGTACGCCGTGCTGCGCGAGACCGGCGGCCACGGCGAGACCGACGCCTTCGCCGCCTCGGAGTTCCCGGCCGGCCGCACCTACGACCGCGTGCTGGCGATCACCCGCTCCGGCACCACCACCGAGGTGCTGCGGCTGCTCTCCGAAGTGAAGGCGCCGAGCACCGCGATCACCGCGTGCGTGGACCAGCCGGTCGCCGCGGTCGCCGACCGCCTGGTCGACCTGGGCTTCGCCGACGAGCGCTCGGTCGTGCAGACCCGCTTCGCCACCACGGTGCTCGCCCTGCTGCGGGCCCACCTGGAACTGGAGGGCGCGCTGCCCGCCGGGGTGGGCAGCGCGGCCCGGGCGGCGCTGGACGCCGAGCAGGCGGTGGCCTGGCAGGTGCCGGCCGAGCTGCTGGCCTGCGAGCAGTTCACCTTCCTCGGCGCCGGCTGGACCAACGGCCTGGCCCAGGAGGCCGGGCTGAAGATGCGCGAGGCCGCGCTGGCCTGGACCGAGGCGTACCCGGCGATGGAGTACCGGCACGGTCCGATCTCGATCACCGCCCCGGGCCGCGCGGTCTGGTCGCTGGGCGAGCCGCCGCAGGGCCTGGCGGACGACATCGCCGCGGCCGGCGGCCTGCTGGTGGCCGGTTCGGGCACCGGCGGACTGGACCCGCTGGCCGACCTGGTCCGGATCCAGAAGCTGGCCGTCGCCCTGGCCGAGAGCCGGGGGATCAACCCGGACCAGCCGCGCAACCTGACCCGTTCGATCATCCTCGGCTGATCCACCCGATCGGTAAGGATTGTTGTCCAAGGATCCACAAACCGACCAGGAGCTACCACAACAGGACGAATATCACCCCCATGGAATAGACCAATCGAGCAACTGGACTAGACCTCTCCGACCTGGCCAAGGGAAACTGTCCCCCGTGAAGCACGTCATCGCACTCGATGTAGGCGGCACCGGCATGAAGGCCGCGCTGGTCGCCCAGGACGGCTCCGTGCTGTTTGAAGCACGCCGACCGACCGGGCGGGAGCACGGCACGGAAGCCGTCGTCGCCACCATCCTCGACTTCGCCGCCGACCTGGCGGACGAGGGCCGCGCCCGCTTCGGGTGCGCGCCGCTCGCCGCGGGCGTCGCCGTGCCGGGGACGATCGACGAGAAGAACGGGATCGCGGTCTTCTCCGCCAACCTCGGCTGGCGGGACCTGCCGATGCGCAAGCTGCTCGGCGAGCGCCTCGGCGGCCTGCCGGTCGCCCTCGGCCACGACGTCCGCTCCGGCGGGCTGGCCGAGGGACGGATCGGTGCCGGCCGGGGTGTCGACCGCTTCCTGTTCATCGCGCTGGGCACCGGCATCGCCGGCGCCATCGGCATCGAGGGACGGATCGAGGCCGGCGCCCACGGCTACGGCGGGGAGATCGGCCACGTCGTGGTCCGCCCCGGCGGCCCGAAGTGCGGCTGCGGTGCCTCGGGCTGCCTGGAGACGCTGGCCTCGGCCTCCGCGGTCTCCCGGGCCTGGGCCGAGGCCAGCGGCGACCCGGACGCGGACGCGGCGGCCTGCGCCGCCGCGGTCGACTCCGGCGACCCGAGGGCGCTCGCGGTCTGGCGGAACGCGGTGGACGCGCTCGCCGACGGCATCGTGCTGGCCCAGAGCCTGCTCGACCCGTCGACGGTGATCGTCGGCGGCGGGCTGGCGGAAGCCGGTGACACGCTCTTCACGCCCCTGCGCGCCGCGGTGTCGGAGCGGCTGACCTTCCAGATGCCCCCGAAGGTCGTACCGGCCATGCTCAAAGACACCGCCGCATCCCTCGGCGCGGGTCTGCTCGCCTGGGATCTGCTCTCCATGGAGGTGACCGCGTGACAACCGCGGACCGCAAAGCATTCGCCGGAGCCCGTCTGGTGCTGCCGGGTGGCGTCGTCGAGCACGGCCGGATCTCCGTCGAGGGCTCGCGCATCGCGGGCCTCGGCGGCGAGCCGGAGCCGGGCGACCTCGACCTCACCGGGTACACCGTCGTTCCTGGCTTCGTCGACCTGCACGTGCACGGCGGCGGCGGCGCCTCGTACGCCTCCGGCATCGCCGAGGAGGCGCTCACGGCGGCGCGCACCCACCTCGCGCACGGCACCACCACCACCATCGCCTCCACCGTCACCGGGGAGATCGACGAGGTGTGCCGGCAGGCCGCGGTCCTGTCCGAACTGGTCGAGGACGGGGTGCTGGCGGGCATCCACTTCGAGGGGCCGTTCATCTCGCACAACCGGTGCGGCGCCCACCGCCCCGACCTGCTGCGCGACCCGGACCCGGCGCTGGTGCGCAAGCTCGCCGACGCCGCCCGCGGCCACGCGAAGATGTTCACCCTCGCCCCCGAGCTGCCCGGCGGCCTGGAGTCGGTCCGGATGCTCTCCGACCTCGGCATCATCGCCGCCGTCGGCCACACCGACTCCGACTACGACCTGACGCTCGCCGCGGTCGACGCCGGTGCCACCGTCGCCACCCACCTGTTCAACGCGATGCCGGGCATCCAGCACCGCGCGCCCGGCCCGATCGTCGCCCTGCTGGAGGACGAGCGGGTCACCGTCGAGCTGATCAACGACGGCATCCACCTGCACCCCTCGGTGCTGGAGCTGGCGTACGGCACGGCCGGCGCCGAGCGGGTCGCGCTGATCACCGACGCCATGGGCGCGGCCGGGATGGGCGACGGGCTCTACCCGCTCGGCCCGCTCCAGGTCCGGGTCGAGAACGGCGTCGCGCGGCTGGTCGAGGGCGGCTCCATCGCCGGCTCCACCCTCACCCTCGACGTCTCGTTCCAGCGGGCCGTCAACGTCCTGGGCCTCTCGCTGAACCAGGCCGTCACCTCCCTGTCCACCGTCCCGGCGCGGCTGCTCGGCCTGTCGGACTCCATCGGCTCCCTGGAGGCAGGCAAGAACGCCGACCTCGTCGTGCTCGACTCCGAAACCCTCGACCTCGTCGCGGTGATGCGCCGCGGCGAGTGGATCGTCGGCGCGGACCGCCTCACCAGGGCCCACGCGGCCTGAGCCCTCCCCGTCCTGCCGGGAGGGTGAGCAGCGGATTCACCTGCGCCTCGCTACTCACCTTCCCGGGGACACCCATGCCTCTCGCCCGTACCTCCGAGCTGCTCGCCGACGCCGTCGCCGCCCGCACCGGACTGCCCGCCTTCAACGTCATCACCCTGGAGCACGCCGAGGCCATCGCCACCGGCGCCGAGGACGCCGGCACTCCGGTGATCCTCCAGATCAGCCAGAACGCCGTCGGCTTCCACGGCGGCCGGCTGCTGCCGATCGCCCGGGCCTGCGCCGAGGTGGCCGCCGCCGCCCGCGTCCCGGTCTCGCTCCACCTGGACCACGTCGAGGACCTCGACCTGCTGCGGGCCGCGCCCGCCGCCGGCTTCTCCTCCGCGATGTTCGACGCCTCGCACCTACCGCACCACGAGAACGTCAAGGCCACCGCCGAGGCCGCCGACTGGGCGCACCGGCACGGCCTGCACCTGGAGGCCGAGCTGGGCCGGGTCGGCGGCAAGGACGGGGCCGCGCCGCTGTCCGCGCACGCCCCCGGCGCCCGGACCGACCCGGACGAGGCGGCCGCCTACGTCGCCGACACCGGGGTGGACGCGCTGGCCGTCGCGGTCGGCTCCTCGCACGCGATGACCGCGCGCACCGCCTCCCTCGACCACGGCCTGATCGGCCGGCTGGCGGCCGCCGTGCCGGTGCCGCTGGTGCTGCACGGCAGCTCCGGCGTGCCGGACGGCGAGCTGGCCGCGGCGGTCGCCGCCGGCATGGTGAAGATCAACATCGGGACGGCGCTCAACCTGGCCTTCACCCCGGCCGTCCGGGCCCACCTGGCCGGCGACCCGGCCGTCACCGACCCGCGCAAGTACCTCGACCCGGGCCGCCGGGCGATGGCCGCCACGGTGGCCCACCTGGCCGGGGTGGTCACTTCGTCGGGTAGGAGTTGACCCCCATCCCGGTCAGCGCCACCTGGTCCAGCAGGACCGAGCCGCCGCTCCCGGCGGGCAGGGACACCGTGAGGGTGTTCGTGCCCGCCTGCAGCTGCGGCCATATGTTCGTGGAGAACCAGGCCTGGGCCGGGTCGGTGTTGCCCTTCGAGTAGTTCTTGAAGGTGACGCCGCCCTCGCGGTCCTGCCCGTTGACGGCGACCGCCGCTGGGAGGTCGCCGCCGGTGTTGTTGAAGTGCAGCCAGAACTTGTACTGCCCGGCGGCCGGCACGCTCACCGTCCAGGTCACCGTGGAGCCCGGCTGCAGCGTGAGGTAGCCGCCGTCCGCCGAGACCGCGCCCTTGACGGCGTTGCCCGGGGCGGCGCCCTGCGCCTGCAGCTTGCCGGCGTCGGCCACCGGGTCGGTCGAGGCCGTGGCGCTCGCCGAGGCGGACGCGGAGGCCGAGGCCTGGGGGCTGGGCTGGGCCGGGGCGCTGGAGTGCCCGCCGCCCGCCGACGGCTTGCCGTCCGGGTCACCGGTGGACAGCGCGATGCCCGCGCCGATCGCTATGGCCGCGACCACCGCGACCGCGCCGATCACCGCGGCCTTGCCGCGCCCGCCGCCGGGCCGCTCCTCGCCCGGCTGCGGCCGGGAGCGCTCGGCGTACCGGGACTGCTGCGGCACCGCCATGGTGGGCGCCTCCGGCGGCGCCGGCCGGGCGTACGCCGGCTGCGCGGGCCGGTCGTAGCTGGCCCGTCCGACCTCCATCGGGCGGCTGTACGAGCTGCGCGGACGGTCGCCCGGCGCCTCGCCCTCGGCGGGGCGGTACAGGTACGCGAAGGGGTCCTCGTCGCCCGCGCTCTCGGGCGCGTCGTTGCTGCCGGCCGTGGTCACGGTCAACTCCCCAGTCCTGGACGCTCGTACCCAGGGCACCCTACCTGCCGTCCCCGACGGCGGGAAAAGCCGGTCAGCGCGGCGCTTAGCCCGCTCGGCGGTGTGAACGCTCCCCCCGCGCGCCCCTCACCGCTCCTCCACGCGCCCGCTTCTCGTCGTACATGCGCTCGTCGGCCGCCTGCAGCACCTCGTCGATGGACATCCCGCAGCCCGCCCAGCCGATGCCCAGGCTGACGCCGACCCGCATCGCCCGGTTGTCGATCCGCATCGGCGGGATGATCGCGTTGCGCAGCCGGCCCGCGAGGTCCTTGGCCTCCTCGCGGCCGATGCCGTCGGCCAGCACCACGAACTCGTCGCCGCCCATCCGGGCCACCGTGTCGCCCTCGCGGACGACCTGCTGGAGCCGCCGGGCGACCTCGATCAGCACCGCGTCGCCGGCGTTGTGGCCGAAGCGGTCGTTGACCGACTTGAAGCCGTCGAGGTCGCAGAAGAGCACCGCCAGGCCCTTGTCGGACGGCGGCGGCCCGCCGCGCCGGCCCCACAGCTCGCCGGCGGGCCCGTCCGCCGGGACCACCGCGTGCACGTGGTCGGCCGGGGAGCCGCTGTAGCGCAGCACGTGCCCGGCGGCGAACGCCTCCCGGTCGCGGTCCAGGGCGTCGTCACGGCCCGCGTAGCCGTGCGCGGAGGGTCCGGGCACCGCCAGACCGTCGTAGGCGCTGTGCGCGCTGTAGGAGGCGCTCTGGTAGCCCTGCGGGGCCATCGCGGGCGGGCCGGCGGGGGCGGCGTGGCCGCCGTGCTCCGGGTGGCTCCCGTGGCCGCCGTGCCCCGCGTACGCCGGTTCGCCCGCCGGGGCGCCGCCGCCGACCGGCTGCGGCAGGTTGCACAGCCGCCGGCCGAGCCGGGCCCGCAGCTCGGCGCCGTTCGGCAGGCCGGTCAGCGCGTCGTGGCTGGCCCGGTGGGCCAGCTGCAGCTCGTGCCGCTTGCGGTCCTCGATGTCCTCGACGTGGGTGAGCAGGAAGCTCGGGCCCTCGGTGGCGTCGGCCACCACCGAGTTGCGCAGGCACACCCACTGGTAACCGCCGTCCCGGCGGGACAGCCGCAGCTCCGCGCGGCCGCCCTCGGCGCTGGTGCGGCGCAGCAGCTCCAGGTCGTCGGGGTGGACCAGGTCGGCGAAGCGCTGCTGGCGCAGGGTGGCGCGGGGGCGGCCGAGCAGCCGGCAGAGCGCGTCGTTGACCCGGGTCAGCTGGCCCATCGCGTCGCCGTGCAGCTCGGTGATGGCCATCCCGCTGGGCGCGTACTCGAACGCCTGGCGGAAGCTCTCCTCGCTGGCCCGCAGCGCCTGCTGCTCCTTCTCCAGCCGGGCCAGGGCGCGCTGCATCTCGGCCCGCAGCCGGGCGTTGCCGATCGCGATGGAGGCCTGCAGGGAGAACATCTCCAGCGCCTCGCGGGTCCACGCGCCGGGCCGCTTGCCGCTGCGCGGGCGGTCCACCGAGAGCACGCCGAGCAGGTCGCCGCCGGCGCTGTACATCGGGGCGAGCAGGACGTCCTGCGGGTGCCAGTCGTTGGAGTAGACGGGCAGCGGGCCGTCGCCGGTCCACACCGGGATGTCGGTGCCCACCGCCCAGCCCCGGTCGAAGGGGAGGAAGCGCAGGGTGCCCCAGTGGTCGCTGACGCTCAGCATCCGCTCCCAGGACTCGCGGGAGCCGACCTGGCCGAGCAGCACCGCCGGCCCGCCGAACGCGCTCTCCTCGATCTCCCAGACCGCCGCCACCACCAGGTCGCCGTCCGGCCGCACCAGGCTGACCGCCGCCGCGTCGAACCCGAGCCCGTGCACCGCGCCCTCGACCACCGCCTGGAGCGTGCCGGCCAGGCTCCGGGCAGCGTTGAGGTCCGCCACGACCCGGTGCAAGGTGCGGAGGGTCGCGAGGCGGACGTAGGGCTCCGACTCGGCTTCCATGCGGGGGCTCCCCGGCTGCTTCGGATAGGTCTTGATGGTTATCGTCCGATTGCCAGAAGAACTGAATCACAGGGAGCACTGCGATCGGCACGCTCGGTCAGCAATAGGTAGCCACTGTGACTCAAATCACACAATGTGCACGCCAGCAAACTGCGCAGTACCTGCGAATACCAGGGCAATCCCTGACACCGGACCACCTTCTGGTCGGCCCGCCGCGAGCCGGACTCAAGCCGTGCTCACTCCTGAGAGTGATGGGGCGCCCGGGACCAGCGGCCGAGCGGTCCTACGACCAGGGCCCGATACCGGGAGCCCCGGACGGCGACTACGGTGCGGTACGTGTACAGCTCCCCGCAGCCCTCCTCCGCCGCCGCCTCCGCGACACCCGACGAGTTCCGCGCCGCCCTCGGCCAGCTCGCCTCCGGGGTGTCCCTGGTCACCTGTCACGACCCCGAGGACGGCGAGGACGTCGGGATGACGGCGACCTCGTTCCTCTCGGTGTCGCTGGAGCCGCCGCTGGTGCTGGTCTCGGTCCGCGAGGACTCCCGGATGGACGAGCTGCTCGCCCGCACCGACACCTGGGCCGTCTCCCTGCTCGGCGAGGAGCACCGCCCGCTCGCCTCCCGCTTCGCGATGAAGGGCCGGCTCAGCGACCGCCTGCTGTTCGCCGACGCGCCGCACCGCCGCGGCCCGCACACCGGCGCCCCGCTGATCACCGGCGCCCTGGCCACCGTCGAGTGCCGCACCGAGCAGCGGATCCCGGCCGGCGACCACACCCTCGTCCTCGGCCGCGTCCTGGAGGCGCACGTCACCGGGGCCGGCACCGGCCCGCTGCTCTACTTCCGCGGGGCGTACCGGCAGCTGGGGAGCTGAGCCGGGCGCTCAGAAGTCCTTGACCCGTCCCCGGGTCTGCTTCAGGCCCGCGCGCCGGCGCTTGTCGTCCAGCCGCCGCTCGACCATGCCGCGGCTCGGCTTGGTGGCCCGCCGGGCCTTCGGCGGCGGGGCGGTCGCCTCGCCGAGCAGCGACGCCAGCCGGGCCGCCGCGACCTCGCGGTTGCGCCACTGCGAGCGGTGCTCCGAGGCCCGGACGACCAGCACCCGCCCGTCCACCAGCCTTCCTGCGAGCCGCTCCAGGGCGCGCTCCTTCCACACCGGGGGCAGCGCCTGGGACGCCGCCAGGTCGTACCGCAGCTCGACCTGGGTGTCCGAGGTGTTGACGTGCTGGCCGCCGGGGCCGGAGGAACGGGAGAAGCGCCAGACGAGCTCGGCGTCAGGGACGACCACCGACCCCCGCACGCGTATGGGCTCAGTCATGCGCCCATCATCCCGCCGACCGGCACCCGGGTCACCCGGTTAACCCGGTAGACCCCGACCACCCGGTCAACGGGAACCCCCGCGCACCGCGACAATGACCGGTGTGATCGAGCTCGGATACTCCCTCTCCAACCGCTTCCCCGACCCGCCGCAGACGGACTACCGCACCGCGCCGGTCCGCACCCTGCGCCACGACCTGTTCTGCGGGGACGTCTACCTGGACGTGGAGGGCGAGGAGTTGGCCACCCGGTGGGCGTGGGTGCCGGTGCTCGACTTCGCCTGGGCGCTGTGCGACATCGTCGAGGAGCTCGACCTCGACCCCCGGGGCAGCCGCTCGGCGACGGTGCGCACCGCCGACCTGGACTTCACCCAGAACACCGAGCTGCTGCGGTTCGCGCGCCGGTTCGGCCTGGTGGAGGTCTCGGCGACCTGGCTGCCCGACGCGGAGCCGCTGGTGGTGCGTCACGCGGACCTGCGCCGGGAGTCCCGCGACTTCCTCCAGGACGTCCTCGCCGACCTGACCGACCTGCACGAGGGGCTCGCCGACAACCCCCACATCTGGACCGTCCAGGGCCGTTTCCCGAGAATCTGACCAAGAACCCGCCGTACCGGTGGAACCATGGACCCGTCTGCCGGCGTTCTTCCGGCAAAAGCGACGAAGGGACACCACAGACCATGCCAGTGAGCCTCTCCAAGGGTGGCAACGTTTCGCTGACCAAGGAGGCCCCCGGCCTGACCGCGGTCACCGTCGGCCTCGGCTGGGACGTCCGGACCACCACCGGCGCCGAGTTCGACCTGGACGCCAGCGCGATCGTGCTCAACAACGACGGCAAGGTGTACTCCGACCGTCACTTCGTCTTCTTCAACAACACCGCCACGCCGGACAACACCGTCGTCCACACCGGTGACAACCGCACCGGCGAGGGCGCGGGCGACGACGAGCAGATCAACGTCAACCTCGCCGGGCTGCCCGCCGACGTCACCCGGATCACCTTCCCGGTGTCGATCTACGACGCGGTCACCCGCGGCCAGAGCTTCGGCCAGGTCCGCAACGCGTACATCCGCGTGCTGAACGCCGCCGGCGGCGCCGAGATCGCCCGCTACGACCTCTCCGAGGACGCGGCCACCGAGACCGCCATGATCTTCGGCGAGCTCTACCGCAACGGCGAGGAGTGGAAGTTCCGCGCCATCGGCCAGGGCTACGCCTCCGGCCTGGTCGGCATCGCCCAGGACTTCGGCGTCAACGTCTGACCACCGCCCCGCAACGGGTGATGCCCCGGTCCCCCTCGCGGGGGCCGGGGCATCGGCGTACCGACGGCGGGTCAGGAACCGCTCAGGAGCGGCCCGCCCGCAGCTCCGGGAGCTCCAGCAGCTCGGTCTCGTCGTGCGGGGTCAGGTCGACCACCTCGGGCGCCGCCTGCGGCTCGCTGCGCTGGTGCGCCGGGGCCTGCTCGACCGCCTGGTGCTCGGGGGTGCCGCCGTCGGCCGGCCGCAGGGCGGCCTCGGCCGCGTAGCGCTCGCTGTCGGCCACCGCCTCGTCGCCCACCACGTCCGCCAGGTCGCCCACCGCCGGAGCCGGCGCGGCCGCCCGGAGCGCCGCCCGCGCCGTGCCCGGGCGCCCGAAGAAACTGAAGTTGCCGCCCCGCGGCCGGTGCACCGCCGCCGCCGGGGCGGACGCCGGGGACGCCTGCGCGGGCAGCGCGCGCGGCTGCGACGGCGCCTGCGGCTGCGCCGCGGGCATCGGGGTCACCACGGCGGAGGCGGGCGCCACCGGACGCAGGCCCGGGTGCACCGGCTGCAGGGTGGGCCCGGCAGCCGGCTCGGCCGCCTTCGCCGCCTGGCCGGCCGGCACCGGCTGCGGCATCTTCGGCCGCAGCTCCAGCTGCGCCCGCTGGTCGCTCTCCCGGCGCGCCTCGTCGACCACCGCCCGGCGCTCCAGGTGCCGCAGCGCGGCCGCCGCCCGGACGTACGCGGCCGGGCTGGCCGGGTGCTTGGGCCGGGCCGCCTCCAGCGCCTTCTGGACCGCCTCGGCCTCCTTCAGCGCCTGCTCCGCCACCATCACGGCGCGCTCGCGCAGCAGCCGGGCGATCTCCGTCTCCGCCTTCGCCAGCCGCGACTTCTCGGCCGTCAGCCGGCGGCCGAAGCGGGTCGCCCGCTCCTCGGCGACCTCGGCCGCGTACTCGGCCTCGGCGAGCTGCTCCTCGAAGCGCTCCTCGGAGCGCAGCCGGCGCACCATCGCCAGCTGCGCCGCCGTCCGCGCGGCCTTGTCGCGCTGGCGCAGCAGGACGCCCAGGCCGACCGCCGCGACCACCGCCGCGACGCCGACCGAGCGGGCCACGAGCGGATCCGGACTGGCGACCAGCGCGGCCAGCGCCGCGACGATCAGCACACCGGTGGCGACCGGGGGCAGGGACCGGCCCAGGAGGGAGGAGTGACGGTGGCGTCCGCGAGACATGCCAAGAAACTAGCGTGCGAATTGGTGCCCTGTCAGCCTGGACACTCATTCAGCTCTTGACAGTCCGTCGGAACTACGAGCCGTGACCGGGCTCTCACCCGGCGCTCAGCGCGCCGAGGGCGCCGCGCCGCGGGGCCGCCGCGGGTCGTCGTGGTCCTCGGGGAGCTTGCAGATGTGCTGCAGCCACAGGCCGACCGCCATCACCGCCGCGCCCGCCAGGACCGCCAGGCCGGCGGTGATCGCCTGGTCCCGGCGCGCCGGCACGTCGAGCTGGCCGAGCAGGACGACGCCGATGCCGCCGTACAGCCCGGTCACCACGGCGGCCACCAGGGCGCTGGCCTGGCCGAGCACCAGGGCCCGTGCGGCCGCCAGCGGATCGACCCGCTTCGCACCGGGCTGCCGCTCCCGCATCGCCTTCAACCGGGCCCGCAGCGAGATCGCCACGGCGAGCAGCACCACCGCGACGGCCGCGAGCACGATCGGCGCGTACGCGGGCACGCCGGGCATGGTGCCCAGCGAGTCCCAGAGTCTGGCACCGCCCCAGGCCAGCACCCCGGTCACGCCGGTGACGGCCAGCAGCAGACGGAGACGGATCGGCTTCACGCGGACGAGGTCCTTCCCGACGGACACCACGGCTGGGACCAGGCCACCGTACCGGCCCGGCCCCGTCCCCTCTCTCGTACGGCCCTGCCGCCGCCGAAGTTCCCGGGGCAGGGCGGACGGCTACTCGGGCAGGCGCAGCTGGAGGTCGGCGCGCAGCCGCACGCCCTGCCCGTCGGCGCCGCCGAGGCCCTTCAGCAGCTCGGCGACCGGGCCGTGCCCGGGCACCTCGGCGGCCGGGTCGGCGTCCAGCCAGGGGGCGAGCACGAAGGCCCGCTCGTGGGCGCGCGGGTGCGGCAGCAGCAGGTGCGGGTCGTCGCTGAGGACGCCCTCGTAGTCGAGGATGTCGACGTCCAGGGTGCGCGGGCCCCAGCGGACCTCGCGGACCCGGCCGAAGGCGTCCTCGACGGCGTTGGCGCGCTCCAGCAGGTCGACCGGCGGCAGGGAGGTGCGCAGCACGGCGACGGCGTTGAAGTAGCTCGGCTGGTCCGCGGGGCCGCCTACGGCGTCGGTCTCGTACACGGCGGAGAGCGCGGTCACCCGGACCCCGGGGGTGTCCGCCAGCGCGTCCACGGCGCCCTGGAGGGTCTCCAGGCGGTTGCCCAGGTTGGAGCCGAGCGCCACGACGGCGTGCCGGGTGGTGTGCAGGGTGGATTCGGCAGTGTCCACCCGGCGCTCCAGGTCGAACGTGGTCGGCGAGGCGGTCGGGTCACTGGTTGCCATGGAATTCCCTCTGCTCGGTGCTGCGCGGCTCGGCCCGGTCGTGTGCGCCGTTCAGGCGCGGCCCCGGTGGATGGTGATGGTGACGTCGTCGAAGGGGACGGTGATCGGGGCGTCCGGCTTGTGCACGGTGACCTCGACCTCCTGCACCGCCTCGTGCTTCAGGCACTGGTCGGCGATCCGCTGGGCGAGGGTCTCGATCAGGTCGACCGGGTCGCCGGCGATGACCGCGGTGGCCTCCTCGGCGATGATCCCGTAGTGCGCGGTGCGGCTCAGGTCGTCGCCCTCGGCGGCGGGCCGGGTGTCGAGGAAGAGCACCAGGTCGACCACGAAGGTCTGGCCCTCCAGGCGCTCGCGCTCGAAGACGCCGTGGTGGCCTCGGGCCCGCAGGCCCCGCAGGGTGACGCGGTCCAGCAAACGAATCACTGCTCCCAGATGACGTCCCCCGCCCGTCCCCGGGCAGGGTGAACGGCGGGCACCGTCGCCCGCCGTCCCCCGAATCTACCCGCGGCCGCGGACATCACCGGACCGCCTCCCCGGCCGCGCCCGTGGCCGGGGGCGCCGATTCGGCACTTGACGCCGCGCGCCGGCCGGCTCCCGGGCGCCGGGTTCAGTCCTCGTCGTCCTCGTCGTCGTCGCCGCTGGTCAGCACCGGCGATCCGTGGTGCGACCAGAGCTTCCACCCCTGCGGGGTACGCCGGAAGAGGTTGCTGGAGACCACCTTCCCGCCGACCAGCGGGCCGAGTTCGCCCTCCTCCTCGGGCTCGCCGCCGGAGAGGATGTTCTCGGTGCAGGTGACCAGGGCCACATCGCCGAACAGCTCGACCTCGACGTCGGTCAGGAAGAACTGGATGTACTCGGTGTTCGCCATGATCAGCATGTACGACCGGGTCACCTGGGCCCGGCCGCGCAGGACCGGCCACCCGGGGTGGACGCAGACCACCCCGCCCTTGTCGTCGGCGTGCTCCGGGCCGAGCCAGATCGACTCGACGGCTTCCGGGTCGCCGTTCTCCAGGGCCTCGTAGAAGGCCTGGTTGGCCGCGATGACCGCCTCGCGGTCGGCCTCGGTGCCGGCCGCGCGGTCGTTGCCGCTGACTGCCTCTGCCACGCCTACCCCCTCTGTGCCGCCCGCTGCCAGGCCGCGACCACCCGAACGGCGTCCGCCGTGCCGGCGACGTCGTGCACCCGGACGGCCCAGGCGCCGGCCTGGGCCGAGAGCACCGAGACGGCCGCCGTGGCGTCGTCGCGCTGCCGGGCCGGGCGCGGCTCCCCGGTTTCCGGGTTGGCGAGCAGCGTACCCAGGAAGCGCTTGCGCGAAGCGGCCACCAGGACGGGCCGCCCGAGCGCGGTGAGCGCGGGGAGCCGGCCGAGCACCGCCCAGTTGTGCTCGGAGGTCTTGGCGAAGCCCAGGCCCGGGTCCAGGATCAGCTGCTGCTCCTTGACCCCCGCGGCGAGCAGGGCGTTCATCCGGTCGGTGAGTTCGCCGACCACGTCGGCCACCACGTCCTCGCCGTAGACCGCGAGGCGCTCCATGTCGGCGGACTGGCCGCGCCAGTGCATCACCACGAACGGCACGCCGGCGGCGGCGACCACCCCGGCCATCGCCGGGTCGGCGAGGCCGCCGGAGACGTCGTTGACCAGCCGGGCGCCGGCCGCGACGGCCTGCTCGGCGACAGCCGCCCGCATGGTGTCCACCGAGACCACCACGCCGGCCGCGGCGAGCTCCCGGACCACCGGGATCACCCGGCGCAGCTCCTCCTGCTCGGTGACCCGCCGTGCGCCGGGCCGGGTGGACTCGCCGCCGACGTCGACCAGGTCGGCCCCCCGGGCGGTCAGGTCCAGGCCGTGCGCGACGGCCTTCGCCGGGTCCAGCCACAGCCCGCCGTCCGAGAAGGAGTCGGGCGTGACGTTGACCACACCCATCACGGCGCAGCGGTCGAGGTCGGGCAGGCCGGGGAGGGAAGAGCTCATGCGTCCATTATCGGACGCCTCCCCGGGGCCTACGCGGCCTGGTCGAGCAGCGCCGTCTCCGGCATCAGGCCCTGCCGCTGGCGCTTGCGGCCGAACCGCGGCATGCCGAGGGTGATGAACGCCTCGGCCTGCATCGCGGCCAAGCCGATCCGCGGCAGGTCCCGGGTGGCGGGGTAGACCAGGAAGCGCGGCTCCCACTCGGGCTGGAACTTGGCGTTGAACTTGTACAGCGACTCGATCTGGAACCAGCGCGAGAGGAAGACCAGCAGCCCGCGCCAGGCCCGCAGCACCGGACCGGCGCCGATCCGCTCGCCGCGGGCGAGCGCGGAGCGGAACATCGCGAAGTTCAGCGAGACCCGGCGGATGCCGAGCGCGCCGACCTGCTGGAGGGCGGCGACGATCAGCAGCTCGTTCAGGCCGGGGTCGGCCTCCCGGTCGCGGCGCATCAGCTCCAGCGAGATGCCGTCCGGGCCCCACGGGACGAAGTGCAGCACCGCGCGCAGGTCGTCGGTCTGCGCCGAGTCCTCCTCGGGCGCCTTGTGCGCGGTGACCACCACGCAGGCGTCGTCGCCGGGGTCGCCGAAGCGGCCGAGCGCCATCGAGAAGCCGCGCTCGGTGTCGGTGCCGCGCCAGCGGGCGGCGGCGTCGGCGATCTGCCGCTTCTCCTCCAGGGTCAGGTCGCCGACCCGGCGGACCTGGCAGGAGTAGCCGTTGCGCTCGATCCGCTTCACCATCTGGCGGACGTTGCGCATGGCCCGGCCGGAGAGCGAGAAGGTCGCGGTGTCGACGATCGCCTCGTCACCGAGCTCCAGGGCGTCCAGCCCGGCCTCCCGGGTCCACACCTCGCCGCCGACCTCGCTGCAGCCCATCACGGCCGGCACCCAGGCGTGCTCGCGGGCGGTCGCCATGAACACCTTGATCGCGCCGGGCCAGGCCTCGACGTCGCCGACCGGGTCGCCGGAGGCCAGCATCACGCCGGAGACCACCCGGTAGGAGATCGCGGCCTTGCCGGACGGCGAGAACAGCACGCTCTTGTCGCGGCGCAGCGCGAAGTAGCCCAGCGAGTCGCGCTCGCCGTGCCGGGCCAGCAGGTCGCGGACCCGGACCTCGTCCTCGGGGGTGAGCTCCGGCTCCGGCTTCTCCGGACGCAGCGCCAGGTAGGCGGTGGTGAAGGCGGTGACCAGGCCGAGCGCGCCGAGGGTGTACGCGACCAGGTCGGAGACCCGGTCGGAGGTGTAGTCGATCGGGCCCTCGAAGCCGAAGAGGCCGTAGCCGACGTGCTCCAGCCGGGTGAAGAAGGACGGGTCGCCGACCTCGGACTTCCAGCGGACGCTGACGATCACCATGCCGAGGACCACCGACACCGCGGCCAGCACCAGGAAGTTGGCCACCGCGCGCCAGCGGGTGCGCGGGTCGGCCTTGGCGTAGAACTCGCGGCGGTGCACCAGCATCACGGCGAGCAGGCCGAGCGAGATCGCCGCCTGCCCGAACTGGTGCCAGCGCACCAGGTGCAGCAGCGCGCCGACCGGCAGCAGCACGCAGACCGCGCGCCAGGCGCGGGCCTTGCGGCGGCGCAGCGCGTGCGCCAGCAGCACCAGCAGCATGCCGACCATCAGGGTGCCGGCGGCGGCCAGCGTGGTGACACCGCCGGGCAGGTGGCCGGCCCAGGTGTGCATCTTGGTGAAGCGCAGCTTCGGGAAGACGGCACAGCCGATGTCGATCAGGCCGATCAGCAGGCAGGCGTACCCGACCGCGGTCGGCAGCCAGGCGCGGGGCACGGCCGCCGCCTGGGTGCGCAGCGTCTGCAGCCCCCGGCGACGGGGCTGCGGGGGGATCGGCTCAGCGGGCACGGGAAGGCTCACGAAGGGTCAGCCTAAAGGCTTCCTGGGAGTTCCCTGACACCGCCGGCGGGGCGCCGTGATGGACCTTCATGACTCTTCCCCCGTTTGGTAATCCGCACGTCAAGTGGGCGTCCACGAACGACAGATGCGGCGCCCACCTGGTGGACGCCGCATTCTAGGCCCCCGGTTGCACCCCGGGAAGCCCCTACCTGCCGATGATGAGGGACATCGCCTCGGCCCTGGTGGCGGGGTCGCGGAGCTGCCCGCGGACCGCCGAGGTGAGGGTCTTGGCGCCGGGCTTGCGGATGCCGCGCATCGACATGCACATGTGCTCGCACTCGACGACCACGATCGCGCCGCGCGGCTCCAGGATCCGCATCAGCGAGTCGGCGACCTGGCTGGTCAGCCGCTCCTGCACCTGCGGCCGGCGGGCGTAGACGTCGACCAGCCGGGCCAGCTTGGACAGGCCGGTGATCTTCCCGCTGGTGGACGGGATGTACCCGACGTGGGCGACGCCCTGGAACGGCACCAGGTGGTGCTCGCAGGTGGAGAACACCTCGATGTCCTTGACCAGCACCATCTCGTCGTGGCCGAGGTCGAAGGTGGTGGTGAGGACGTCCTCCGGCTCCTGCCAGAGCCCGGCGAATATCTCCTTGTACGCCCGCGCCACCCGGGCCGGGGTCTCCAGCAGGCCCTCGCGGTCCGGGTCCTCGCCGACCGCGATCAGCAGCTCGCGGACGGCGTTCTCGGCACGCTTCTGGTCGAAGTGCCCGATCGGCGATTCGCCGTCGAGAGTCACCGGGTCGATCATGCGTGCCTCGCTCTGTACGGGTCGGGAGGGATGGGGAACAGCACGGATGCCGCGCCTCCAGGGTACAAACCCGGGAAACGCGGCATCCATTCCGATCCGAGGATCAGCTCTCCGGGGTGGACTCCGGCGGGAGCTTCACGACGTCGACCGGGGTGGTCTCCACCGGAGCGGCGGCGCCGTTGGTCAGCGCCAGCTCCTTCGGGGACTGCACCGGCGGCCGGGTGGACGGGGTCCGGCGGGCCGAACCGGTCCAGGCCGGACGGGCCGGACGCTTGATCACCGGGGCGAAGACCTCGGCGATCTGCTCCTTGTTGAGCGTCTCCTTCTCGAGCAGTTCGAGAACGAGGTTGTCGAGCACGTCGCGGTTCTCGACCAGGATCTCCCAGGCCTCGTTGTGCGCGGTCTCGATGAGGCTCTTGACCTCCTCGTCCACCAGCCCGGCGACCTCTTCCGAGTAGTCGCGCTGGTGGGCCATCTCGCGGCCCAGGAACGGCTCCGAGTCGCTGGTGCCGAACTTGATCGCGCCCAGGCGCTCGCTCATGCCGTACTGGGTGACCATGGCCCGCGCGGTGGCGGTGGCCTTCTCGATGTCGTTCGAGGCGCCGGTGGTCGGGTCGTGGAAGACCAGCTCCTCCGCCGCCCGGCCGCCCAGCATGTAGGCGAGCTGGTCGAGCATCTCGTTGCGGGTGGTCGAGTACTTGTCCTCGTCCGGCAGCACCATCGTGTAGCCCAGGGCGCGGCCGCGGGACAGGATGGTGATCTTGTGCACCGGGTCGGAGTAGTTGCAGGCCGCCGCGACCAGGGCGTGGCCGCCCTCGTGGTACGCGGTGATCTTCTTCTCCTTGTCGGACATGATCCGCGAGCGCTTCTGCGGGCCGGCGACCACGCGGTCGATGGCCTCGTCCAGCATGCCGTTGTCGATCAGCTTGCGGTCCGACCGGGCGGTCAGCAGCGCGGCCTCGTTGAGCACGTTCGAGAGGTCAGCGCCGGTGAAGCCGGGGGTGCGCTTGGCGACGGCCGACAGGTCGACGTCGGGCGCGATCGGCTTGCCCTTCTGGTGCACCTTGAGGATGTCCAGGCGGCCCTGCAGGTCCGGGCGGTCGACGGCGATCTGCCGGTCGAAGCGGCCGGGGCGCAGCAGCGCCGGGTCCAGGATGTCCGGGCGGTTGGTGGCGGCGATGAGGATCACGCCGCCCTTGACGTCGAAGCCGTCCATCTCGACCAGCAGCTGGTTGAGGGTCTGCTCGCGCTCGTCGTGGCCGCCGCCGAGACCCGCACCGCGGTGCCGGCCGACGGCGTCGATCTCGTCGACGAAGATGATCGCCGGGGCGTTGGCCTTGGCCTGCTCGAACAGGTCGCGCACCCGGGAGGCACCGACACCGACGAACATCTCGACGAAGTCGGAGCCGGAGATGGAGTAGAACGGCACGCCGGCCTCGCCCGCGACGGCGCGGGCCAGCAGGGTCTTGCCGGTACCGGGCGGGCCGTACAGCAGCACGCCCTTGGGGATCTTGGCACCGACCGCCTGGAACTTCGACGGCTCCTGCAGGAACTCCTTGATCTCGTGGAGCTCCTCGACCGCCTCGTCCGCACCGGCCACGTCGGCGAAGGTGGTCTTCGGGGTGTCCTTGGTGAGCAGCTTGGCCTTGGACTTGCCGAACTGCATGACCCGCGAGCCGCCGCCCTGCATCTGGTTCATCAGGAACAGGAAGACCAGCACGATGATCACGATCGGCAGCATCGACAGCAGCAGGCTGACGAAGGTCGACTGCTTCTCGGGGCTGACGGTGTAGTTGTCCGGCAGGTTGCCGGCCTTCTGGGCGGCCTGCAGCTTGTCACTGATCGCCGTCGCCTGGATGTCGGAGACGTACGAGGCCTGGAACTTGCTGCCGGAAGGCTGCTTGCCCGAGCTGTTGGCGGCCAGCTTCTGGCCGTCCTTCAGCTGGATCTTGATCAGATTCGAATCACCAGTGGTGATCTGCGCCGACTTCACCTGGTTGGTGTCGATCGCCGCGATCACCTGGCCGGTGTCGGCCGTCTTGTAGCCGCTGGTGTCGGAGACGACCTGCATCAACACAACGACGGCGACGGCGGCGAGCACGATCCACATGATCGGCGCACGGAAGTATCGCTTGACGTCCATCCATGCGGGGCGTCGCCGCCCCGTCCCTCCTGCCACTCAACGGCGCTGTTTGGCTGTGGGCCTCGGCGCATCCGGGTTCCGCTCGTCACAAGAGCGGTTAATGGGACCGTACCGCAGTACCACCCCTGGGCGGCGTGAGCACGACGGCACGGCGTATTTTCCTACCTCGGCTCAACGGGCGGGAACAGTGCGCTGTTCCCGCCCGTCACCCGAAGAGTGCGGCGTTCGGCTCAGCCGCCGTAGACGTGCGGCGCCAGGGTGCCGATGAACGGCAGGTTCCGCAGCTTCTCCGCGTAGTCGAGGCCGTAGCCGACCACGAACTCGTTGGGGATGTCGAAGCCCACGTACTCGACGTCGATCTCCACCTTGGCGGCGTCCGGCTTGCGCAGCAGGGTGCACACCTTGAGCGAGGCCGGGCCGCGCGAGCCGAGGTTGCCGAGCAGCCAGGACAGGGTCAGACCGGAGTCGATGATGTCCTCGACGATCAGCACGTCCTTGCCGGCGATGTCGGTGTCCAGGTCCTTGAGGATGCGGACCACGCCCGAGGACTTGGTGCCCATGCCGTAGGAGGAGACCGCCATCCAGTCCATGGTCACCTGGGTGTGCAGCGCACGGGCCAGGTCGGCCATGACCATCACGGCGCCCTTGAGCACGCCGACGAGCAGCAGGTCCCGCCCGGCGTAGTCGGCGTCGATCCGCGCGGCCAGCTCCGCCAGCTTGGCGTCGATCTCGTCCTTGCTGATGAGCACCTTCGCGAGGTCTGCGCCCATGTCGTTCTGATCCACCGGGGATACGTCCTCAAACGTTCGGGGTCCTGTGTCGGCGGCGGCCCTGCGACCCGCTGTGCTCAGTCGCCCTGTCGCCGAAAGACCAGCGTGCCACACCTGCGGATGGCTTCGACCCCCCCGGGTAGGTGCAGCGGGCCCTGGCCGCGCCAGCCGGTGACCAGCAGGTCCACGGTCTCCAGGTGTCGGGCGAACAGCTCGCCGGCCGGGCAGCCGGCGCGCAGTGCCGCCCGGCGCAACACCCGGCGGCGGACCGCGGGGGGCAGTTCGGCGAGCCGGCCGACGTCCAGCGCGCCTTCGGCCGTTCGGAGGTCGCGCTCGGCGAGGGCGGCCCACTGGTCGAGCGCGTCGGCGTCGTCGCGGAACAGCCGGGCGGTCCGGGCGAGCGCCTCCACCACGCCGCCGCCGAGGTGCTTCTCCAGCACCGGCAGCACCTCGTGGCGGACCCGGGAGCGGGTGTACGCGGGGTCGGAGTTGTGCGGGTCGTCCCAGATCGGGATGGACTGCGCGGAGCAGGCCTCGCGGGTGGCGGAGCGGTCCAGCTCCAGCAGCGGGCGGCGGTAGCGGCCCTTCTGCGCGGGCATCCCGGCCAGCGAGCGGGAGCCGGAGCCGCGGGCCAGGCCCAGCAGGACCGTCTCGGCCTGGTCGTCGCGGGTGTGGCCGAGCAGGACGGCGATCGCGCCGTGGCGCTCCGCGGCGGCGTCCAGCGCGCCGTAGCGGGCGTCCCGGGCGGCGTTCTCCGGGCCGCCGTGCCGGCCGACCTCGACCGGGACGGCCTCGACCGGGTCCAGGCCCAGCTCGCGCAGCCGCTCGGCGACCTGCGCGGCCCGCTCGGCGGAGCCGGCCTGCAGGCCGTGGTCGACGGTGACGGCGCCGACCCGCAGGCCCAGCTTGGGCGCCTCGAAGGCGGTCGCGGTGGCCAGCGCCATCGAGTCGGCGCCGCCGCTGACCGCGACCAGCACCAGCGGGGAACCCGGTGCGGCGGGGGTGCGGGGCAGCCCGGAGGGGTGGCGGTGGGCGTTGCCGATCAGGGTGGTTCCGGCACCGGCCAGCGCGGGCTGGGAGGGGCGGGGCTGCGCGGCGCGGGCGGGCGCGACGGAGACGACTCCGGCCTCGGCGGCGAGCTCGGCGAGGGTACGGCGGACGGCGAGGCGTATCGCCGCGACGGCGGGGTGTGGGCCCATGGGGATGCGCTCCTTGACGGAGGGGGGTAGCGGGGCCGCCGGCGGCTCTCGGTCACCAGGCGCTCACAGATGGTCGCAGAATCCGGCCACCGGCTCCGCCACCCGCGCCACCGGTACGACCACGGTCCCACGTACGGGTGAATGGGGAAACGTTCATCCTTCCGCCGCGTGGACGACCGGACGGCTGTGCGCTCCCGCGGTTCAGCCGATCACCCGGGTCACCCAGGCCGCCGGGTCGTGGATCTCCTCCTTGGTGGGCAGCGTGTTCGGCGAGGTCCAGACCCGGTTGAAACCGGCCATCCCGACCCGCTCCACCACGCCCCGGACGAACACCGCGCCGTCCTGGTACTGGCGCAGCTTGGCGTCCATGCCGAGCAGCCGGCGCAGTGCCAGGTCGAGCCGGCCGGCGCCGCGGTCCCGGCGCTTCTGGAACTTCTCGCGGATCTCCGCGACGCTCGGCACCACGGCCGGGCCGACCCCGTCCATCACCACGTCGGCGTGACCCTCCAGCAGCGACATCACCGCGGTGAGGCGGCCGAGGATCTCCCGCTGGGCGGGGCTCTGCACCACCTCCATCAGGGTGCCGGCGGAGCCGTTGCCGCGGCCGCCGAGGCCGGGGACGCCGCCGAACGCGTCCCGCACCCGGTCCATCAGGGCGGAGGGGTCGACGTCGGTCTGCACCAGGAAGTCCTGCACCTCGGACTGGATGTGGTCGCGCAGCCACGGCACCGCGGTGAACTGGGTGCGGTGGGTCTCCTCGTGCAGGCACACCCAGAGCCGGAAGTCGTGCGGCGCCACGTCCAGCTCCCGCTCGACCTGGACGATGTTCGGCGCGACCAGCAGCAGCCGGCCGGGCTGCTGGTCCAGGCCCCGGCGCGGCTGGGCGAACAGCGACTCCGGGGTGTCCGGCGCGCTCGGCAGCTCGGCCGGGGCGAAGGTCTCGTACTGCCCCAGCACCTTGCCGGACAGGAAGGCCAGCACCGCGCCGACCTCGACCCCGGTGGCCTTCTCCCCCAGCGAGGCGAAGGCGGCGGATCCGGGGTTCTCCGTCCGGCGCGCCCGCAGCTTGTCGACCAGCGGCTGGACGACGGTGCGGAAGCCCGCCACGTTGGCCCGCACCCAGCCGGGCCGGTCCACCACCAGCACCGGGGTGGCCGGCGCCTCCATCAGGCTGGAGGAGCCCATCCCGGTGAACGCCCGGACGTGCTCCTCGGCCTCCAGCGCGTGGCGGCGCAGCTCGGCGACGACCGCCCTGGCCTCCTCCCGGCTGACCTCCGGGCCGGGCCGGACCAACCGGGTCGCGGTCGCGACCGCGAGATTCCAGTCGACCATGTCCGCACCGCCGCTCGCGCTCGTCATGCCTTCACCGTACGGGTTCCCGCCCCTGACGGGGAGGGAACCCGCCACCGGTCACTGGCAGCCGCAGGCGATGATCCGCGCCACGATCCGGTCCACCGCCGCGCGGGCGGCGTCCGGACCGGCCGTGGTGCGGGTCATCATGGCGAACGCCAGCACCCGGCCGTCGTTGTCGACCACGGTGCCGGCCAGCGTGATCACTCCGGCCAGGGTGCCGGTCTTGGCGCGGACGATGCCGGCCCCCTCGGCGGCCCCCGACTTGGCGCCGTAGCGGTTCACCAGGGTGCCGGTGAACGCGGCGATCGGCAGTCCGGTGATCACCGGGCGCAGCTCCGGGTGGTCCGGCGAGGACGCCTGAGCGAGCAGCTTCACCAGGGTGATCGGGGGGATCAGATTGGCCTTGTTCAGCCCGCTGCCGTCGTTCAGCACCACCCCGGTCATCGGCACGCCGAGCTTGCCGAGCGCGTCGGTCACCGCCTTCACCCCGCCGTCGAAGCTGGCCGGCTGCTTGGCGGCGATCGCCGCCTGCCGGGCCACCGCCTCCGCCAGGGTGTTGTCCGACATCGTCAGCAGCCGCTCGACCAGCCGCTCGATCGTCGGCGACTCCACCTGGCCCAGCACCGCCGCGTCCGCCCCGGCGGTCGTCTGCGCGGGCTTGCCCTGGACGGTGATGCCCTGGGCGGTCAGGAAGCGCGCGAAGGAGTCCGCCGCCTGCCCGGCCGGGTCGAACACCCGGGCCGGCGCCTCGTCGGTCGACCTGGGGTCGATCCGGCCCTCGTCCACCATCAGCGGGGTGACCGCGGCGATGTTGGTCGCGTCGTGCTCCTTGTGCAGCAGCGGGCCGGAGTACAGCGAGGTGTCGTAGCCCAGCTTCACCGAGGTGACGCCCGCCGCCTTCAGCGCGGCCGCGGTGCGCTCTGCCAGGTCGGCCATCGACGCGGGGGCGCTCTCGGCGTCCACCGGCGCGCCGCCGATCCGGATCTGGTCCGCCGGCAGCGCGGTCAGCGTCGGGTCGCCGCCGCCGACCAGGGTGATCTCGCCGGGCTTGGCACCCTGCACCACCTTGGTGGCGATCCGGAAGTCGGCGGGCAGCAGGGAGAGCGCCGCGACCGAGGTGGCCAGCTTGGTGGTGGACGCCGGGACGGCCGGGACGGACTCCCCCGAGCCGAACAGGAACTCGCCGGTCGCCGCGTCCGCCACCGCGAAGTTCAGCGTGCCGAGCGACTTGTCCTGCAGCGTGGTGCCCATCGTCTGCTGCAGCCCGTGGTTGCTCGGGGCGTGCCCCGCCTGGTCGGTCGCGGCCAGCACCGGGCCGTGCACGGGCACCGAGCGGTGCCCGCCGCGGCGCTTGCCGGTGCCCGGCTGGCCGTCGTGGCTCCCCCTGGTCCCGGGCGGGGCGGACGAGGTCCCGGGCCGGTGCTGGTCCGTGCCGCTCCTGGGGTGCCCACTGGACTGGCTCGCCCCCGGCGTCGGCTGCGCGAACGCCGGATCCACCCCGACGGTCAGCCCGCCGGCGGCCAGCGCCATTCCCACCGCACCCGCGACCGCGGCTCTCCGACCGCGGCCCGCCCCCGCTCCACCGTTCACCGACCGGCCCCTTTCCAGAGCACTCCCTGCCGTACGAGACACTTGGATTCTGTCAGTCCCTACCGTTGGAGGAACCGTTGGAGTTCGACGTCCTGATCGAGATCCCGAAGGGCTCGCGCAACAAGTACGAGGTCGACCATGAGTCCGGCCGACTGCGCCTGGACCGCATGCTCTTCACCTCGACCCGCTACCCCGCCGACTACGGCTACGTCGAGGGCACCCTCGCGGACGACGGCGACCCGCTGGACGCCCTGGTCATCCTGGACGAGCCGACCTTCCCGGGCTGCCTCATCAAGTGCCGCGCCATCGGCATGTTCAAGATGACCGACGAGGCCGGCGGCGACGACAAGCTGCTCTGCGTCCCGGCGACGGACCCGCGCTGGGAGCACCTGAAGGACATCCACCACGTGTCGGAGTTCGACCGTCTGGAGATCCAGCACTTCTTCGAGGTCTACAAGGACCTGGAGCCCGGCAAGTCCGTCGAGGGCGCCGACTGGGTCGGCCGCGCCGAGGCCGAGGCCGAGATCGTCGCCTCGATCAAGCGCTTCGAGGAGCAGGGCGGTCACTGACCGCTCCCGTCAGGGGCTGCTCACGCACGCGAAAGGGGCGCGGGAGGATTTTCCCGCGCCCCTTTGGCGTGTCCGGCGTCTTCGGCGCGTCCGGCGTCGCCCGGTCAGTCGTCCAGGCGGAACCCGACCTTCAGGCCGACCTGGTAGTGCTCGATCTGCCCGTCCACGATGTGCCCGCGCACCTGCACCACCTCGAACCAGTCCAGGTTGCGCAGCGTCTGGGAGGCCCGGGTGATCCCGTTCTTGATGGCCGCGTCGACTCCGTCCTTCGAGGAGCCGACGATCTCGGTGACACGGTAGACATGGTCGGACATGGCGGTCTCCTGAGCAGTCGTCGTACGGAGCGGCCCCCCGTCCAACCGTGCAACAGGCTGACCGCGCCAGCAACCACAGCCGGGGTTCAGAAGGCCGCGCGGACCTCCCCGACCACCTGGCCGCCGCCGTGCAGGGGCTCGGCGCCGATCCGGTCCAGGACCGGGTCGGTGACGCCGGCCCGGCGGAGGGCCGCGGCGAGGACCGGGCCGCGGGCGCGCTCGGCGCCGTCGTCGATCTTGAAGGCGAGCGCCCGGCCGTCGGCCAGGGCGACGACCTGCACGGCCTCGGCGCCCATCTTGGAGAGCGAGCCCGGCACGGCCCGCATCAGCCAGGTGTCGGCCCGCCGGGTGCCGGCCACGTACTCGGGGTGGGCGCGCATCGCGTCCGCGACCTGCCGGCCGACGCTGCCCTCCTCCGCCACCACCAGCGCCCGGAAGCCCCGGGCGAGGCCGGTCAGGCTGACCGCGAGCAGCGGGGCGCCGCAGCCGTCGGTGCCGACGTGCGCCGCGTCCTCGCCGGTGAACTCCTCCAGCGCCTCGCGGGCGAGCAGCTGGACCGGGTGGTCGACGGCGAGGTAGCCCTCCAGGTCCCAGCCGTTCGCGGCGCTGGCGGCGAGCCAGCCGGCGTGCTTGCCCGAGCAGTCCATCAGGATCGGCGCGCGTCCGCCGCCGCCGCGCAGCAGCCGCTCGGCCTCGACGGTGTCGAGCGGCAGGTCGGCGGGGGTGCGCAGGGCGGCCTCGGTCAGCCCGGCGTCGGCCAGGATCCGCCGGACCTCGTCCTGGTGAAACGATTCTGCGGAGTGGCTGGAGGCGGCCAGCGCGAGCTGCGCGCCGCGCAGCGGGAGGCCGGCCCGCAGGGTGGCGACGGCCTGGAACGGCTTGGCGGCGGAGCGCGGGAAGACCGGCGCGTCCGGGGCGCCGAGGGCGAACTCGACCGAGCCGTCGGGCGCCAGCAGGACCAGGGAGCCGCGGTGGCTGCCCTCGGTGAAGCCTGACCGTATGACGTCGGCGAGCGCGGGCAGGACGACGGACTGCGACATGAGGGTGGACTCCGGGGTCGTGCGGGTGGAGGTGTGGCCCGGCCCGCCGTTCCCGCTCCTCAGCCCCCGCTGAGCAGGTCGTCGACCCGTGCTTCCCCTTCACGGTACCTGCGGGTGATCTCGGCGCTGCAGTCGTCCGCCGTCCGCTGCAGCGACTGCCGCCGGGCGGAGACCTCGCGCTCGTGCGCGGTCAGCCGCTCGACGGCGGCGAGCAGCGCGGCCGTCGGGTGCGCGGCCAGGTCGACCAGCCGGACGTCACCCATCAGGACGTCCGCCTCGCGCCGGTACTGCTCGCCGCGCGGCGGACCGAGCGTCACGTGCCGGGCCGGGCGGCGGACCGAGGACGGCGCGTCGGCGAGGATCGCCGGCAGCCGCTCCAGCAGGGCCGGCTCGCCGATCGCGGGGCCGGCCGGCTCCACCCGGCGGCGGTCCAGCTCGGCGCGCAGGATGTCCAGCCGGCCGTGCAGCAGGCGGCGCAGGTACGAGAGGTCGGCCTCCTGCTCCTGCGCGTCCCGGCGGAGCGTGCGCAGCTGCTCCAGACCGAGCCCGGCGAGCTCGGAACCCTCCCGGTGGGCCGTACCGCTCGCGTCCATCAACCAACCACCTGCCGTCGTCGCTGTGCCCACCCTGAGGCACGTCCGGCCGGTCCGGGCGGGCCCCGGTCGCGCGCGACGCCACCCGGTCGGGTGACGGGGCGGGCCCGGGTGGCGGGTCCTCGTGCCGTCCGACAGCGTGCCACCCCGGGTCGTCAGGTGCACGCCCGAGCACCCGAACGGCCCCGTGGCGAACCGGCCTGGCTAGTACTACTGATCAGCGCCACCGGCTCACCTGCACGAATAGGAGCGCACGCGCACGGAGACCGGCGCGCAGATGTGGTGCGTGCGCCCCCACCGGCCGGGCCGGGAGGGCCGGGCGCGCTTGGCACAATGGCGGCATGCGAGCAGTGGTGCAACGGGTCGCCGAGGCGGCCGTGGTGGTGGACGGCGAGACGGTCGGCGCGATCGAGGGGCCCGGGCTGTGCGTCCTGGTCGGCGTCACGCACGACGACACGGCGGAGAAGGCCGCGCAGCTGGCCCGCAAGCTGTGGTCGCTGCGGATCTTCCCCGGCAGCCCGGAGCGGTCCTGCTCGGAGCTGGCCGCCCCGCTGCTGGTGATCAGCCAGTTCACGCTCTACGGCGACGCCCGCAAGGGCCGCCGGCCCACCTGGAACGCCGCCGCCCCCGGCCCCGTCGCCGAGCCGCTGGTCGACGCCGTGGTGGCCGAACTCCGGGCGCTCGGCGCCAAGGTCGAGACCGGCCGCTTCGGCGCCGACATGAAGGTCTCGCTGACCAACGACGGCCCCTTCACCGTCCTCCTGGAGCTCTGACCCGCCCGCTCAGGCCGGGACGATGACGTCCTGGGTGGCGGGGACGCCGTCGGCGAGGAGGGTGGCGTCCAGCGGGGTGTTGCGCTTCACCAGGGCGAGGGCGATCGGGCCGAGCTCGTGGTGGCGGGCGGCGGAGGTGACGAAGCCGACCGGGCGGTCCTGGCCGTCCACGCGGACGTCGGCACCGCGGGCGGGCAGCTTCTCCTCGGTCCCGTCGAGGTGCAGGAAGACCAGGCGGCGCGGCGGCCGGCCGAGGTTGTGCACCCGGGCGACGGTCTCCTGGCCCCGGTAGCAGCCCTTCTGCAGGTGGACGGCGGTGGCCAGCCAGTCCACCTCGTGCGGGATGGTGCGGTGGTCGGTCTCGAAGCCCAGCCGCGGCCGGTGCCCCTCGATCCGCAGCGCCTCGTACGCCCAGACGCCGGCCGCCGGACCGAAGCCGGCCACCTCGGCGGCGAGCGCCTCGCGCGGCAGGAACAGGTCGCGGCCCCAGGAGAGCTCGCGGACGGCCGCGGCGCCGGAGGCGTCGGCGGTGGAGCCGGCCGGGAGGAAGACCACGGCGTACCGGTCGGTGGCGTCGGCGACCTCGACCCGGTTCCAGAACTTCATCGACTCCAGGTAGCCGATGAGCGCCTGCTGGGTGCCCGGCTCGACGTGGATCCAGACCGTCGCGCCGTCGTCGACGAGGTAGAGCGCGTGCTCGACGTGCCCGTTCGGCGAGAGGACCAGCGCCTCGGTGGCCTGCTGCGGGCGCAGGTCGCTGACGTGCTGGGTGAGCAGCAGGTGCAGCCAGGAGAGGCGGTCCGGCCCGGTGACGGTGACGACGCCGCGGTGCGAGAGGTCGACGTACCCGTGGCCGGCGGCGAGCTCGCGCTGCTCGCGGAAGATGTTGCCGTAGTGGGCGGCGACGCCCTCGTCGGGGCCCTCCGCGGGGACGGCACCGGGCAGGGCAAGCAGCGGGCTCTTCATACCGGCCAGCTTACGACTGCGCGTTCTCCTTCTTGGCGGTGCAGTCGGCGCAGCGCCCGAAGATCGCGAAGTGCTTGAGGTCGGTGTCGAAGCCGTGCTGGGCGCGCAGGCTGTCGATCAGCGGCGCGGCGATCGCGGTGTCGGTCTCGGTGACCTTGTCGCAGTCGCGGCAGACCAGGTGGAGGTGGGTGTGCCGGCCGGCCAGGTGGTAGGTGGGGGCGCCGTGGCCGAGGTGGGCGTGCGAGACCAGCCCGAGCTCCTCGAGGAGTTCGAGGGTGCGGTACACGGTGGAGATGTTGACGCCGCTGGCGGTCTTCCGGACGTGCCCGAGGATCTCGTCCGGGGTCGCGTGGTCCAGGACGTCGACCGCTTCCAGGACGAGTTGCCGCTGCGGGGTGAGGCGGTAGCCGCGCTCGCGCAGGTCGGCCTTCCAGTCGAAGGTCTCGGTATCAGCCACGCAGACAAGTGTAGGGACCGGCCACCGGGCCGGTCCCTACCTCGCGCACGTTCCGATCAGCGGAAGAAGGCGATGCCGTCGTCCGGCAGGTCGTTGATGTCCTTGATCAGCTGGGCGGGGCTGAGCACCTTGCGCAGCTGGGCCGACATGTAGGGCCGCAGCGGCACCTCGGGAGCGGCCTTCTCGCCGACCCACAACAGCTCGTCCTTGACCAGGCCGAAGAGGCGCTTGCCACCGCTGTACGGGGCCGCGCCCTCGATCCGGGCGACCGCGTCGGTGGCGAGGTCGATCTGCGGCTTGCCGTCGTGCAGCTTGCCGTACCAGATCTCCACGGTGCCGTCGTCGCGGACCGAGGAGACCTCGATCTCGCGCTCACCGCTGGTGCCGTGCTGGTTGCTGGTCACGCGCCAGAAGGAGTGCTCGTTCTCCAGCGGGCGGACCTTCTCGCCCTGCTCGTCCAGCACCCAGGTGCGCGAGCGGTACTCGAGGAAGGCCCGGCCGTCGTGCCGGAAGACGACTTCCTGGCCGAAGTTGCACTTCTCCGCGCCGGGGAAGTCGAAGACGCCGGCGCCTTCCCAGGTGCCGAGCAGGAAGGCCAGCGGGACGACGTCCTTGTGGAGGTCGGAAGGAATCTCGATCACAGCATCAACCGTACGGCAGGATCAGCGCTGGCCCTGGTACAGCTTCATGACCGAGAAGATGGCGAACCAGATGGTCGCGATCGCGATCAGGACCAGCAGGCTGTCGAAGAAGATTTCCAGACTGGACACGGGATGCTCCCAGGGGCACAGGGGTCGGCGAGGGTACGACCCGCCGAGTCTATCGGGGCCCCCCTTGGCGCGTACGCTCTGGGGCATGTCGAAGAAGCTGGTCATCAAGGTCACCGCGGGCGCGGACGCGCCGGAGCGCTGCTCGCAGGCGTTCACGGTGGCGGGGGTCGCCGTGGCGAGCGGCGTGGAGGTCTCGCTCTGGCTGACCGGCGAGTCCGCCTGGTTCGCGCTGCCGGGGAGGGCCGCGGAGTTCGGCCTGCCGCACTCGGCGCCGCTGCCGGACCTGCTGGAGGCGGTGCTGGCGGCGGGCACGGTCACGCTGTGCACCCAGTGCGCGGTGCGCCGCGGCATCGAGGAGGAGGACACCGTCGAGGGGATCCGGATCGCCGGCGCCCAGGTGTTCCTGAACGAGGTCATGGCCGACGGGGTGCAGGCGCTGGTCTACTGACCCCAGGGGTTGCGCCGGTCGTCGCCGGGGCGGTCGGGCGGGGATCCGTCGGGGCGGTCGCGGTCGTGGCCGGGGCGGTCCCAGTCCGGGTCGTCCCAGCGCGGGTCGTTCCACCAGTCGTCGTCCGGGTCCCGCTTGTTGGCCAGGATCGCGGCCACCGGCGGGATGACCATGGCGACCAGGCACAGCGCGATGGCGGCGCCGACCGACCAGAGGCGCACCAGGCCCCCCGCCAGGGCGAAGAGACCCACGCACACGCCCATCATCACGAAGTAGCGGACATGCCGCCGGTGCGCCTGCACGCTTCCAGGGTATGGCCGGGGCCCCCTGCCGCGGCAGGGGGCCCCAGTCGTGCGCAGCAGCGTCGGCGGTCGTCAGACCGCGATCGCGACCTCGGTGAACTCACCCTGGGCGGCGACCACCTGGCGGTCCACGGTGGCGCCGGGGACCAGCGCGCGCAGGGTCCACTTGCCCGGACGGGCGAAGAACCGGAACTGGCCGGTCGCCGAGGTGGGCACCTCGGCCGTGAACTCGCCGTTCTCGTCGAGCAGCCGCACGTAGCCGTTGACCGGCTCGTCGTTGCGGGTCACCGAACCCTGAATGATCGTCTCGCTCGCCACGTCAACTCCTGCCAGGTCCGGGCCGCCGGCCTTCGCACCGCACATGTCTTGTGTTCCCTTCTTGTGCTTCGAGCCGGTGGCTCAGTTGGAGCCGAGCTCGATCGGCACGCCGACGAGGCTGCCGTACTCGGTCCAGGAGCCGTCGTAGTTCTTGACGTTCTCCTGGCCCAGCAGCTCGTGCAGGACGAACCAGGTGAGCGCGGAGCGCTCGCCGATCCGGCAGTAGGCGATGGTGTCCTTCGCCAGGTCGACGCCCTCGGCCTGGTAGAGCGCCGCGAGCTCCTCGTCGCTCTTGAAGGTGCCGTCGTCGTTGGCGTTCTTCGCCCACGGGATGTTCTTCGCGGTCGGGACGTGGCCCGGACGCTGCGACTGCTCCTGCGGGAGGTGGGCCGGGGCGAGCAGCTTGCCGGAGAACTCGTCGGGCGAGCGGACGTCGACCAGGTTCAGGTTGCCGATCGCGTTGACCACGTCGTCGCGGAAGGCGCGGATCGAGGAGTCGGCGGCCTGGGCGGTGTACTGGGTGGCGGCGCGGGTCGGCACCTCGACGACCAGCTCGCGGGAGTCGAGCTCCCACTTCTTGCGGCCGCCGTCCAGCAGGCGGACGTCACCGTGGCCGTAGAGCTTGAAGTACCAGTAGGCGTACGAGGCGAACCAGTTGTTGTTGCCGCCGTACAGCACCACGGTGTCGTCGTTGGCGATGCCCTTGGCGCTGAGCAGCGCCTCGAAGCCGGCCTGGTCGATGAAGTCGCGGCGGACCGGGTCCTGGAGGTCGGTCTTCCAGTCGATCCGGACGGCGTTGCGGATGTGGTTCTTCTCGTAGGCGGAGGTGTCCTCGTCGACCTCGACGATGACGACCTTCGGGTCGTCCAGGCGGGCCTGGACCCAGTCGGCGTCGACCAGGACGTCGCTGCGGCTCATGGTGATGTCTCCATCCGGGGGCGGTGTGGCGGAAGGTGCTGCTGCTTCGGGGTGCGCGCCACCATCCGAGCATCTGTCCGAATGTCGAGACAGGGCGGATCACGGGTGACGCATGAGGTCAGTCTGGAAGGCGGAAGCGCCGGGGAAATCGGACAGGCCGGGAGATACCGGTCAGAACTGCCCGGTCAGCGCATTCGACAGAGGCAGCTCGACACGCGGCAGTGGTCTACCGCCCGCCGCTTCGTGAGGTCTGCCTGTCGCTTCATGGGGACGATGCTAGGGACACTCAAGGGCTGCTGTCATCAGCGTGTCGAATGCTGAGACCAGAACGGTCGGATGCTGAGATTTGCCCCGGCGCCGCCCAGGCGGGAGGCGGCAGGGGGTGGCCGGACCGCCTCCGCGGGCACCCGGGGAGGCGCTCCGCGGGCCGCGTCTGGACGGGCCGTCTCGCGGATCGGGACGGCGGGAGCCGCCCGCTCAGCCGATCAGGCTGAGGTTGCTGCCGGTGAACTCGAGCCGCAGGCCGTCGCTCTGCGGTGCGGCCGAGGCCAGGTTGAGCCCGGCCGGCAGGTTGGTCAGGGTGAACCGCCGGGCGTTCAGCCTGTCTCCCGCCATCCCCTTCAACGCCGCCGCGGCGCCGGTGAGTTGGAGGTCGTCCACGATCACCGTGTTGCCCTCGTTGCGCAGCCGGCCCTCGATCGCCCCGCCCGGCACCACCGACTTCACCCGGCCCGGCCCGGCGTACTCCAGCCCCAGCGGCACCACGCCGACGGTCAGCCTGGACAGGTCCGCGTAACTGATCAGCCCGCTGCCGCTGCCGCTGCGCACGGTGGCGTCGCGGTACGAGTCGGCGACCTTCACCCCGGATAGCCGGGCCTGGAAGGAGTGCAGCGCGACCTGCTCCCGGCCGTTGCTGACCGTCATGCCGTCGGCGGTCAGCCGCACCTCGTCGAACTCGCCGGACAGCGCCTGGGTGAGGAAGGGGAAGCCCTCGATGGTGACCTCGGGCCGGGAGCCGACCCGGCCGCTGCTCACCAGCTTGTCGGCGGCCTCGTCCTCGGCCACCCCGACCGCCAGCCGGTCGGCCCCGACCAGCAGGCCGGCCAGCACGGCCAGGCCGATCAGTGCCTTCACCGGTCCACGCATCGCCACTTCCCCCAGCCTCGGTACGCCTCGGGAGTACGACGATCACACCCCGAGCCCTGGTTCCCCTGTTCCGTCCCGCGCCCGCCCGCGGGCCGCTCAGCCGCCGGCGAAGGGCGGCAGCGCCTCGACCGTCCACCCCTCGGACAGCTCGACCTCGGCGTGGTCCCGCCCGCCGACCGGGTCGCCGTCCACCAGGAAGGAGCAGATCCCGAGCACCTTGAGCAGCTGCGGCCGGTCCGCGTGCCGGCTCCGGGCCCCGGCCAGCGCCTCGGCCAGGGTCGCGGCCTCGTAGCGCTCCTCCGCGGTCCCGGCGGCGGACTTGGCGGCCGCCCAGTAGCGGAGGGTCCCGCTCACCCGCGCGGGTGAGGCGGGCGTGGCGCGGACGTCGGCGGTGGCGGTCATGGCAGAGCCCTTCCAGGTGGTCCTCGCCCGGTGCGGCGGCCGGCTCGGTGCCGGGCCGCCCACGCCAAGGTGTACACGTACCGTGCGGCCGGTGCGGCCTCCATGATGGACCGACCGGCCCCCCGGGCGGCAATACCCCACGTCCCCGGCAGCGCGCCAAGTGTCGATAGTCACGGCCGGAAGGTGCCGCAATCGGCCGCGCGCACGCTGCGCGCCCCTCCCGGAGCGGGGTGTGGTCGGCTATTCTCGTGGCGTAAGGGATCCGGGCAGAGTCGCCCCCGGGTCCTTTTGTGCTTTCAGGACGCCAGTACGGACGTGCTTGCGAACCCGGTGCCCCACCCGCACCGCTCGCACGTACGGACGACCCCACCGGGGCGCCACAACGAGGTGCGCGCCGCCGGCGGGACAGACCGGAAGGTTCGCGGATGGGCAGCAGGTCAGCGGCACGGCGCAGGGGTTGCGGGACCTCGCACGCGCCGGGGCGGCCGTCCTGCCCAGCGGCGTATCGGCCGGTTCTGCGGGCGCTCCCCCACCCAACCCCGCGGAAGGACCGGTCCCCCCGGTGCCCCGCGACCGCGACCACCCGGAAAGGGGACTAACCGGGTATGAGTTCTCTCCTCCTGCTCACCAACGCCCTCCAGCCGTCCGCCGAGGTCCTGCCCGCGCTCGGCCTGCTGCTGCACAACGTGCGGGTCGCCCCGGCCGAGGGGTCCGCCCTGGTGGACACCCCGAGCGCCGACGTCATCCTGGTCGACGGCCGCCGGGACCTGCCGCAGATCCGCAGCCTGTGCCAGCTGCTGCGCTCCACCGGCATCGGCTGCCCGCTGATCCTGGTGGTCACCGAGGGCGGCCTGGCCGCCGTCACCGCCGAGTGGGGCATCGACGACGTCCTGCTGGACACCGCCGGCCCGGCCGAGGTCGAGGCCCGGCTGCGGCTGGCCATGGGCCGGCTCCAGGTCGCCGTGGACGACAGCCCGATGGAGATCCGCAACGGCGACCTGTCGGTCGACGAGGCCACCTACTCCGCCAAGCTGAAGGGCCGGGTGCTCGACCTGACCTTCAAGGAGTTCGAGCTGCTCAAGTACCTGGCGCAGCACCCGGGCCGGGTCTTCACCCGGGCCCAGCTGCTCCAGGAGGTCTGGGGCTACGACTACTTCGGCGGCACCCGCACGGTGGACGTGCACGTCCGGCGGCTGCGCGCCAAGCTCGGCGTCGAGCACGAGCAGCTGATCGGCACCGTGCGCAACGTCGGCTACCGCTTCGTGGTGCCGGAGAAGGCGGAGAAGGGCGAGCGGGCGGGTGCCGAGCAGCCGCGGGCGGCGGCCACCCGCGAGGCCTGACCAGGATTGTTGCCAAGGTGTGAGCAGGGAGCCGACCGACGGGTGGACCACCCGCGTAGACTCCCTGCGTGGCCAAGGTGACGCGCGACGATGTAGCCCGACTGGCTGGGACCTCGACCGCGGTCGTCAGCTACGTCATCAACAACGGGCCGCGCCCGGTCGCGCCCGCGACCAGGGAGAAGGTCCTGGCCGCGATCGAGCAGCTCGGCTACCGGCCGAACAGCGTCGCCCAGGCCATGGCCTCCCGCCGCACCAACCTGATCGGCATGGTGGTGCCCGACGCCCGCCAGCCGTTCTTCGCGGAGATGGCGCACGCCGTGGAACGGGCCGCCTCCGAGCGCGGCAAGCTGGTGCTGATCGGCAACTCCGACTACGTGGACGACCGCGAGGTGCACTACGTCCGCGCCTTCCTCGGCATGCGGGTGTCCGGGCTGATCCTGGTCAGCCAGGGCCCCTCGCAGCGGGCCGCCGAGGAGTTCGCCGCGATGGAGGGCGCCAAGGTGGTGCTGCTGCACCGCCGCCCCGAGGCGATCGACGACGTCGCGGTGGTCACCGACGACGTCGGCGGCGCCGAGGCCGCCGTCCGCCACCTGCTGGAGGTCCACGGCCACCCGTACGTGGTCTGCTTCGGCGGCCCGGTGGAGTCCCCCGCGCCCGGCGACCCGGTCATCGACCACGTCGAGGGCTGGGAGCGCGCGATGTCCGCGCACGGCCTGCCCACCGAACCGCACCTGGTCGACGCCCCCTTCCACCGCTACGGCGCGTACGAGGTGGCCGTCGAGCTGCTGCGCTCCGAGAACCGCCCGCCGGCGATCTTCTGCTCCACCGACGACCAGGCGATCGGCGTGCTGCGGGCCGCCCGCGAGGTCGGCCTGCGGGTGCCGCAGGACCTGGCGGTGGCCGGCTTCGACGACGTCCCGGAGGCGGCGCTCGCCGACCCGCCGCTGACCACCGTCGCCTCGGACCGGGACGCGATGGCCCGGGCCGCCGTCGACCTGGTGCTGGACGACTCGCTGATGGTGCCCGGCAGCGACACCGAGCGGGTCCGGAAGTTCGAGTCGCGGCTGGTCGTGCGGCGTTCCTGCGGCTGCGGAGAACCCTCGGCCTGACCAGGCTTTATGAGAAGCTGACGGGCTTCTCGGACAGCTCTGACCACGCTCTCATCGAGTTCTCACGAACCGGGCGGACGTTGGTTGCCATGAGCGACGACCAGTACCCCCAGCAGCCGTACCCGTACGAGCCCCGGCAGCCGCACCCCGGGCACCCGTACCCGGAGCAGCCCGCCGAGGCGCCGACCGCCCACGTCGTCGAGGGCACCGTGCTGCACAGCACCCAGGAGCCCGACCCGCCCGAGCGGGGCGGCCGTGCCGGGCGGGGCTTCCTCAAGGGCCGCCTCGCCCTGGTCACCGCCGTGGCCGCGGCCGCCGCGATGCTCGGCGGCGTCACCGGCGGAGTGCTCGCCCAGGCCGACCGGCACTCCTCGGCGTCCGGGACCACCGTGGTCAGCCCGGTCTCCGCCAAGTCGGACGGCAGCGCGGACGTCTCCGCGATAGCCGCCGCCGTCTCCCCCGCCGTCGTCCAGCTGACCGTGAAGACCTCCGGCGGAACCGCGACCGGCACCGGCGTGGTCATCACCTCCGGCGGGCAGATCCTCACCAACTACCACGTGGTCTCCGGCGCGGTCGACGGCGGCGGGCAGATCACCGTCACCTTCAAGGACGGGAAGACCACGACCGCCACCGTCACCGGCACCGACAAGTCCCTGGACGCCGCCGTCGTCACCGCCTCCGGCGTCAGCGGGCTGACCGCCGCAGCCCTCGGCGACTCCGACGCCGTCCAGGTCGGCGACTCGGTGGTCGCCATCGGCAATCCGGAGGGCCTCACCGGCACCGTCACCTCCGGCATCATCAGCGCCAAGGACCGCAAGGTCACCGTCCAGGTCGACGAGTCCACCACCAGCGGCAACGGCGGCTTCGGCTTCCCGAACCTGCCCGGGATGCGCGGCTCCACCTCCTCCGGCGGCTCCTCCGCCGGCGACACCGCCACCTACCAGGCGCTGCAGACCGACGCCGCGCTCAACCCCGGCAACTCCGGGGGCCCGCTGATCAACGCCGCCGGGCAGGTCATCGGCATCAACTCGGCGATGTACTCGGCCTCCGGCTCCAGCTCCACCGCCGGCTCCTCCACCGCGGGCAGCGTCGGCCTCGGCTTCGCCATCCCGATCGACAGCGTCAAGCAGGTCCTGCCGAAGATGCAGGCCGGTCAGAACCTGTAGTCAGCCACTGTCCGACGGACAATGGCCACACCATCACGGACACCGAGAGGGCCCGAGCCGATGAATCCCCCCGCCGACGACCGCACCCCCGCCGAGGCCCAGGGCGCCGGAGCCCGCGTCCTCGTGGTCGACGACGAACCCGCCCTGCGGGACGCCCTGGAGAGCAGCCTCGCCTTCGAGGGCTACCAGGTGGTCACCGCCACCGACGGCTACGAGGCCCTGGAGGCGGTCGAACGCGAGCACCCCGACCTGGTGCTGCTCGACATCATGATGCCCCGGATGGACGGCCTGACCGCCGTCCGCCGGATGCGCTCCCGCGGCGACTCCGTCCCGGTCCTGATGCTCACCGCCCGCGACGCCGTCGGCGACCGCGTCACCGGCCTCGACGTCGGCGCCGACGACTACCTCGCCAAGCCCTTCGAACTCGACGAACTGCTCGCCCGGGTCCGGGCCCTGCTCCGGCGCAACGCGCTCGCCGCCGAGGCCGCCGCGCGGATCGCCGGCGGCGACGACGAGGACGAGGTGCTCGCCTTCGCCGATCTGCGGATGAACACCGCGACCCGGGAGGTCACCCGCGACGGCAAGCCGATCGAACTGACCCGCACCGAGTTCATGCTGCTGGAGATGTTCCTCTCCCACCCCCGCCAGGTGCTGACCCGGGAACAGATCCTCAAGGCCGTCTGGGGCTTCGACTTCGAGCCCTCCTCCAACTCGCTCGACGTGTACGTGATGTACCTGCGCCGCAAGACCGAGCAGGGCGGCATGCCGCGGCTGATCCAGACCGTGCGCGGCGTCGGCTACGCCCTGCGCGCCGCGACCGGCGCCGCGGCGTGAAGCGGCTCGGCCGGCTGACGGGGTGGTTCCGCGGCAGATCGCTGCGGAGCAGGCTGGCCATGCTCACCGCCGCCGCCGTGGCGGTCACCATCGCGCTCGCCGCGCTCGCGTGCTGGTTCGTCGTGGAGGGGAAGCTCTACGACCAGGTCCGCAACGATCTGGCGCGCGCGCCGTACGACGTGATGAGCAACTGGCGGCTGGGCCGCAGCCCGGTCCAGGTCGCCGAGTGCGACACCACGGCGGCGGGCGCGGTGGAGAAGGCCCAGGCGACCGCCGCGAAGCTGGAGAGCACCACCGGCGGGACGGGCACCCCCGGCCCGCGGCCCGGCGCGGCCGGCCCGTGGAACGTCCAACTGCTCTCCGAGAGCGGCGACGTCTGCGCGCCGTTGAGCAGCCCCTACAAGGCCTTCAAGATCGAACCGTCCGACGTGGACGCGACCACGCTCGGATGGCACAAGGCCACCTACCGCGACGGGTCGTACGTCGACGGGACGCCCGCCATGGTCCGGCAGAGCAGTTGGACGGGAACGCTGGTGGACGCCGACGGGAAGACGACCACCGGGACGTTCGTGATGCTCACGGCGGTGCCGGTCACCAGTGTCCACGAGTCGCTCCAGCAGCTGGCGCTGGTACTGCTCGGAGTGGCGGCGGTCGGCGTGATCGGTGCCGGTGCGACGGGTCGGGTGGTGGCGCGGTCGGCGCTCAAGCCGGTGGACGACCTGACGGACGCGGTGGAGCACATCGCGCGGACGGAGGAGGTCGGGACGACCATCCCCGTCCACGGGAAGGACGAGATCGCGCGGCTGTCGACCTCGTTCAACTCGATGTCGACGGCGCTGCTGAACTCGCGGGAGCGGCAGACCCGGCTGATCGCCGACGCCGGGCACGAGCTGCGTACGCCGCTGACCTCGCTGCGGACCAACGTGGACCTGCTGATCCGCTCGGACGAGACCGGGCGGGCGCTGCCGCCGGCGACGCGGCAGAAGCTGCTGGGGAGCATGAAGGCGCAGATGCAGGAGCTGACCGTGCTGATCGGCGACCTGTTGCAGCTGTCGCGGCCGGATTCGCCGCGGCCGGGCGGGAGTCCGGCGGTGGTGGCGTTCCACGAGATCGTCGACCGGGCCGTGGAGCGGGGCAGGCTGCGCGGACCGGGCCTGCGGTTCGAGGTGTCGGTGGAGCCCTGGTACGTGCGCGGGGACGCGGCGGCGCTGGAGCGGGCGGTGGTGAACCTGCTGGACAACGCGGTGAAGTACTCGCCGCCGGGCGGGACGGTGGCGGTGGAGCTGCGGCAGGGCCGGCTGGTGGTCCGCGACCACGGCCCGGGCATTCCGGCGGACGAACTGCCGTACGTCTTCGACCGGTTCTGGCGGTCGCCGTCCTCCCGGCAGCTGCCGGGGTCGGGGCTCGGGCTGTCGATCGTGGCGCAGACGGTGCGGGAGACCGACGGCGAGGTGGCGCTCGGCCCGGCGCCGGACGGCGGTGCGGGGACGCAGGCGACGATGCGGCTGCCGGGCCGGTCGGACCGGCCGTAGCGACGGCGGAGGGGCGGGGCACCCGACCGGTGCCCCGCCCCTCACTGGTCCGGAGCAGGTGTCAGTCGACGTCCTGGCCGACACCGATGATCTTGATGCGGTCCTGGGCCGGGGCGGCCAGCGGGGCCGCCGCCGTGGAGTTGGCGGTCAGGTAGGCGGTGAACAGGTCCAGGTCGGACGCGCCCACCAGCTTGTCGGTGCCGGCCGCGAAGGCCGGGAAGCCGTCGCCGCCGCCGGCCAGGAACTCGTTGGCCGCGACCCGGTAGCCGGCGGTCGGGTCGATCGCCGCACCGTTCAGCTTGACCGAGTCGACCAGGACGCGGGCGGCGCCGGTCTTGTTCATGTCCAGGGTGTAGGTCAGGCCCTTGGAGCTCTGCAGGATCTTCGGCGCGGCCTCGTTGAGGCCGCTGACCTGCTGCTGCAGCAGCTGGATCAGCTGGGCGCCGGTCAGCGTCTTGACCTGCATCATGTTGGTGAACGGCTGGACGGTGAAGGCCTCGCCGTAGGTCACCACGCCGTCGCCCTCGCTGCCGGAGGCCTTGAAGACCAGGTCGGAGCGGATGCCGCCGGGGTTCATGAAGGCGACCTGGGCGCCGCCCTTCTCGGCGGGCGCGAGGCCGGCCAGCTGGGCGTCGGCGATCACGTCACCGAGCGGCTTCTCCAGGTCGCCGGAGCCGCGGCCGTTGATGTCCCCGGCGATGAAGCCCACCGCGCGGCCGGCGATCGGGGCGGCCAGCTTGGAGTAGTACGCGATCAGGTCGGTCATGTCCGGGGCCTTGTCCACCGTGCGGCGCACGATGTGGTTGGCGGCGGTCACCGACGGCCGGACGATCGCGCCGGTGCGCTTGTCCAGCTTGAGGTTGATCTCGGTGAACAGCCGGCCGAAGGACGCGGCACTGGTCACCGAGCGCGGGACGCCGTTCGGGTCCGGGATGGCGCAGGAGTACGCGTTGTGGGTGTGGCCGGTGACGATCGCGCCGATGGCCGGGTCGAGGTTCTTGGCGATGTCGACGATGGGGCCGGAGATGCCCGCGCCGGCGGCGCCGCAGTCGTAGTTGTAGACCTGGCTGGCCGGGAGGCCGCCCTCGTGGATCAGCGCGACGATCGAGTTGACGCCCCTGCGCTTGAGCTCGGCGGCGTACTTGTTGATCGTCTCGACCTCGTCGCCGAACTTCAGGCCCTTGACGCCCTCGGCGGTGACGATGTTCGGCGTGCCCTCCAGGGTCGCGCCGATGAAGCCGACCTTGACCCCGTGGACGTTCTTGATCCAGTACGGGTCGAGGATCGGCTTGCCGGTCTTCTCGTTGGTGACGTTGGCCGCCAGGTACTCGAAGTCCGCGCCCTTGAACTTGCGGCCCTTCACGTAGCAGCCGTCGGTCGGGTGGCAGCCGCCGTTCTGCAGGCGCAGCAGCTCGGTCTTGCCCTCGTCGAACTCGTGGTTGCCGACGCTGGTGACGTCCAGGCCGAGCTTGTTCATCGCCTCCACGGTCGGCTCGTCGTGGAAGAGCGCGGAGACCAGCGGGCTGGCGCCGACCAGGTCGCCGGCGGCGACGGTGACGGTGTTGGGGTGGCCCTGGCGGGCCTGGCGCAGCGCGGTGGCCAGGTACTCGACGCCGCCGGCCGGGGTGGAGACGGTCGCGCCGGTGGCGTCGATCTCCTTGACGGTGCCGGAGGAGCCGGCCGGGGGCTCCAGGTTGCCGTGCAGGTCGTTGATGGCGAGCAGCTGGAGGTCCTCGGTCTTCGGCTTGTTCCAGCCGTGGCCGTGGGCCTGGGCGACGCCAGGGAGGGCCATCGTGCCGAAGAGGGTGGCGGCGGCGACGAAGGCCAGCGCCGTTCGGCGGCGGCCGATCGAGGCGGAAATGGGCATGCGGGTTCCCCTGCACCGTCGGGGCCCCACATCAGCGTGGGGGCCGGGCGTGGTGTGACCAGTGCAGCCTAGGGTCAACGCGCGTAGCTGTCAGGGTCTCAGACGTAACGAGAGGGTTTCCAGCCGCCGACCTGCGGCTTGAGTACCGGTACTGTGGCCCACCATGACGCTGCGCAACACCCGGACGGCCGCCTTCGCGGTGGCCGCGTACTGGCTGGCCGGGCTGCTGGTCGCCGTCGGCCACGTCCTGCTGTCGGTCCGTCCGTTCGGCGGGTCCGCGGACGCGCCCGGCGAGGACGGGCTGGTGCGGGCCGTCCAGGCGATCGTCGAACTCGGCGCCGGCGCGACCCTGCTGGTCCCCGCGGTGCTCTGGCTGGCGGCCGCGATCCGGCTGGGCGGACGGCGCCGCTCGGGCCGCTCGCTGCTGATCGCCGCCGCCGTGTACGGCACGGTCAACGCCGCCGCGCTGGTCCTGGTGGCCTGGGCGCTCGCCCCGTGGCCGCCGACCTACGGCTACCTGGCGCTGGGCAGCGTGCTGGGCCTGGCGGTCCTGCCGCTGGCCACCAGGCCCGAACTGCTCGCCGAACTCACCGTCGCGGGCTGAGCCCCGACCCGGTGCCCTCCGACCCTCAGCGCCGGGGCTCGGCGGCCAGCAGCTGTTCGGCGCGCTCCCGCTCGGCGACCGCGTCCTCGGTCATCGCGCGGTCGGTGTACACCAGCGGGCGCTCCGACTCGGTGATGATGTGCTTGACCACCTGCACATTGCCGTTGACGTCCCAGACCGCGATGCCGGGCGACAGGGTCGGGATGATCTCCACCGCCCAGCGCGGCAGGCCCAGCACCCGGCCGGTGGCTCTCGCCTCCTCGGCCTTCTGCATGTAGATGGTCCGGGTGGAGGCCATCTTGAGGATCGCCGAGGCCTCCTTGGCGGCCGCGCCGTCCACCACGTCGGACAGGTGGTGGACCACCGCCACGAAGGACAGCCCGAGCCGGCGGCCGAACTTCAGCAGCCGCTGGAACAGCTGGGCCACGAAAGGGCTGTTGATGATGTGCCAGGCCTCTTCGACCAGGAAGATCCGTTTCACCCGGTCGGGCCGCAGCCAGGTGTGCTCCAGCCAGACGCCGACGATCGCCATCAGGATCGGCATCGCGATCGAGTTGCGGTCGATGTGCGAGAGGTCGAAGACGATCAGCGGCGCGTCCAGGTCGATGCCCGCGGTGGTCGGGCCGTCGAACATGCCGCGCAGGTCGCCGTCGACCAGCCGGTCCAGCACCAGGGCCACGTCCAGGCCCCAGGACTGCACCTCGCCCACCTCCACGCCGAGCGACTCCACCGCCGACAGGTCGGGGTTGCGCAGCGTGTCGATGATGTCGTCGAGCACCGGCTGACGGTCCTTCACCGTGGCGTGCACGTACGCGTGCGCGGCCTTCAGCGCGAAGCCGGCCCGCTCCTCCAGCGGGCGGGCCATCGCCACCTCGATGATGGTGCGCAGCAGCGACAGCTGGCCGGTGGTGGTGATCGCCGGGTCCAGCGGGTTGAGCTTCACCCCGCCGTCCCGGGCCGCCATCGGGTCCAGCCGGATCGACTTTATGCCCAGCGCGTCGGCGATCAGGTTCCACTCGCCGACGCCGTCCTCGCCCTGCGCGTCCAGCACCACCACCTGGCGGTCCCGGAAGCGCAGCTGGCGCAGCACGTACGTCTTCTCCAGCGCCGACTTGCCGTTGCCGGACTCGCCCAGCACCAGCCAGTGCGGGGCGGGCAGCTGCTGGCCGTACAGCTGGAACGGGTCGTAGACGTAGCCCTTCCCGCTGTACACCTCGCGCCCGATGATCACCCCGGAGTCGCCGAGGCCGGGCGCCGCGGTCGGCAGGTAGACCGCCTGCGCCTGGCCGGTGGAGGTGCGCACCGGCAGCCGGGTGGTCTCCACCTTGCCGAACATCATGCTGGTGAAGGCGTCGGTGAGTCTGCTGAGCATCTGCGGCCTCCAGGGGTCAGCGGCGGATGCCGGTGGCGAACGGCAGGGTGTTGGCGAAGGCCCGGTGGTGCTCGCGGTCGCACCACTCCAGCTTCAGGTAGCTCTTGCCCGCCGAGGCGCGGATGGTCCGCTTGTCACGGGCCAGCGCCTCGGGGCTGCGGGAGGAGACCGTCAGGTACCCCACCAGGTTGACGCCGGCCGCGCCGGAGGCGAGGTCGTCGCCGCGCTGGTCGACCCGGCCGGTGTGCGCCAGGTCCCGCGGGTCGATGGTGCGGTTCATCTTCGCCGCGCGGTTGGCCTCGGCCTCGTCGTTGGTCTTCTCGGTGAGCATCCGCTCGATCGCGACGTCGGTCGGCTCCAGGTCCATGGTCACCGCGACGGTGCGGATCACGTCCGGGGTGTGCACCAGCAGCGGGGCCAGGAAGTTCACGCCCACCGGGGTGAGCGGCCACTCCTTGACCCAGGCGGTGGCGTGGCACCACGGGTCGCGGGTGGCCGCCTCCCGGGTCTTCGCGGTCAGGTACTGCGGATGGGTCGCGTCCAGCTCGGCCGGCCAGGCGTTGCGCCTGCTCATCGCCTGGATGTGGTCGATCGGGTGGTCCGGGTCGTACATCGAGTGGATCAGCGAGGCGAGGCGCGCCTGCCCCAGCGGCTGCCGCACCCGGATGTCCGCCTCCGCGAGGCGGGCGCAGATGTCGGTCAGCTCACGGGCCATCACGGTGGCCAGGCCGTCGTCGTCCCGGGCCCGCCGGCCGTCCGCGGTGCGGCCCATCGCGTGCGCCTCGGCCGCCAGGTCGCGGGTGTAGTGCATGCAGGCCACCAGGTACGCCCGGTGCTGCTCCGAGGAGGTCGACACCATCGACTGCAGCTGGTCGTAGCTGTCCTTCAGCCAGCGCGGGGCCGTCCGGTCGCCGCGCCGCTCCACGTCCTTGGCGTGCGCGTCCGGGTCGGCCGGCAGCGTGCGGGCCAGCATCTGCAGCCGGGTCACGAAGCCGTCGCCGTTCGCCACGTGCTTCAGCAGCGTGCCGAACCGGTCGACCAGCGCCTCCTGGTCCTCCGAGTCGCGCAGGCCCACGCCCGGGCCCTCGATCTCGATCGCCGCCGTCACCGTGCGCCGCTCCAGGTGCATCAGCACCGCGACCTCGTCCGGGCCGAACGGCGCGCTCAGCCAGCGCAGCCGCCCCACCCCCGGCGGCGGGCCGATCTCCACCTCGCGGCCGTCCAGCCGGGTGCCGAGCTCGTGCACGTCCGGCTTCCACAGCGCCCGGCCGCTGCGCACCGTCCGCCGGTAGGTCCGGTTGATCTCCACCCACTTGTAGAACGTCCGGCGCCGGTAGGGCACGTACACCGCCATGATCGCGAGCAGCGGCAGGCCCACCAGGCCCGCGATCCGCAGCGGGAGGACGGGCATCAGCAGGCCCCACATCATGCCGAGGAACGCGCCGAAGATGATCAGCACGATCTCGCCGGTCTCCCGGTTGCGGCCGATCGGCGCGTTGGGGCGCGACTTGCCGATCAGGTACGTCCGGCGCTGGTGCACGTACGGCTGGGCGTACTGGGTGCCGTACTGGCCGAGCGGTTCGCTGCTCACCTACCCGTCACCCTCCCTTCGTTGGATTGCTCGACGGAGCCTGGACTGCGGACTGCGGAGGCGGCGAGGCCGGCCGCGGCGGGGACGCCGGGCCGCGGCCCGCGTGCGCGGCGATGCCCGGCGCGACCCCGCCGCCGCCCGCACCCGGGCTGGCGTTGGCGGTCTGCGGGCCGCCCCGCGAACCGTGCGTGGAGATGCCCTGCTTCACCAGGTTCGCCGGACCGTTGATCATCGCGCTGCCGGCCTGCACGGCATTCGCCCGCGCCCCGCGCATCGCCAGCATCTCGTCGCCGAACCCCGGCACGAAGCGGTACACCGACGCGCTCGCGAAGATCGACAGGAACAGGATCGCCAGGCCCGACAGCACCTTCGCGAAGTCGTCACCCGCCCCGGCCCCGGTCGCCACCGCGCCCGCCAGCCCCAGGATGATCACGATGATCGGCTTCGCCAGGTCCACGGCCAGCATCAGGCCCGCCCAGCGGCGCACGTGCTTCCACAGCTGCTTGTCCACCAGCCCCGCGTACACCGCCGTGCCCAGCAGCGCGCCCACGTACAGCATCGCCGCGCGGATCAGCAGCTCCAGCCAGAGCACCGCGGCGGCCAGCACCGCGACCAGCGACACGATGATCAGGATCAGCGGCCCGCCGCCCAGCGTGCCCTTCTCCAACGTGTCCGCGAACCCGCCCAGGTACGTGCCGGTGTCCGACTTCGTCCCCGCCGCGATCGCCGCCGTCAGACCGTCCGTCGCGCTCACGACCGTGTACAGGATCAACGGCGTGAACGCCGACGCCACCACCGTCAGCCACAGGAACCCGATCGCCTCCGAGAACGCCTGCGTCAACGGCGCCCCCCGCACCGCCCGCTTCGTCACCGCCAGCAGCCACAGCACCAGCGTGATGATCGTCGAACCCGCGAACACCACCGCGTACTGCTGCAGGAACGCCGCATTGGTGAAGTCCACCTGCGTCGTCCCGTCGATCCCCGCCGACAGCTGCCGCACCACCCAGGCCGCCGCCTGCGCACACCCCTTCGCCAACGACCCCAACGGATCGGCGACGCTCCCCACACTCTCCGACCCCGGAATCACCGTCGCCCCGGCAGGAGCGCAGATCTGATCCGCTCCGGCCACCGGGAGGTCGACGTTGCAGCTGGCCGCCGGGCTCGGGCTGGGAGCTGCGGAGACCTGGTGCGCCACGGTCAGGACGGCAAGCTGGACACCGGCGAGCGCCGTGCCCACTGCAGCCGCGCGGCGAATGATTCCCGTAGGACCGTCAGCGTGCATAGCGGAAGCCTCCGAACTGCTGGACGGCGCCGGTGATCTCCTCGGAGGTCGCGGCCTGCTGGTCGCCGGGGACGGGGGCCGGGCCGGCCTTCCGGCTGTAGTCGGTGAGCTTCCAGTCGCTGCCGGTCCAGCGCATGGTGAGGGTGAGGGTGAACCAGTTCTCGCTGACCGGGAGGGTCGAGCTCTGGCCGGCGAGGCCGAGCAGGCCGGTGCACCAGACCTCGATCCGGGTACCGGTGTCGGAGAAGTTCACGGTCTTCGTGCCGACCGGGGTGGTGCGGCTGACGAAGGTGAGGCCCTTGGGGGCCTTGCCCTGGGCGTCGAGGCCGAACCTGGCGGTGGTCTCCGGGGTGAAGGCCTGGTCGAGGCGGGATTGGAGTTGGGGGAGGACGGTGGGGTCGGCGAGGGTGGTGACGATGGTGTGGCGGGGGTCGGTGCGGAACATGTCGGCGGAGCCGAGGGCGACGGCGTAGTTGGCGGCGGCCGACTGCGCCCCTTGGTCGCTGTGCGGGAAGCCGCCGGCGATGCCGTTGGTGGCGGTGGTGACGGGTTGCTGGCCGGTGGCGGCGGTGTCGGCGGGGGCGGGCGTGGCGGCGCCCGCCCGGTCTGCGGAGCCGGTGCCGCCGGTGGGGCGGCCGGGGTCGGCCTTGTCGCGGTTGGCGAAGGAGATGGCGAGGACGAGGAGGGTGACGACGCCGAGGACGGTCAGCAGGGTGCGGACGGGGCGGGGCTGACGGCCGCTCAGTTGGTGGGCGGACTGTTCGGCGACCGGTAGCCGCGTACGGGTGTGCGGCTGGTCGTCGGACAACGGCACGGCGGCCCTCCTGGGTCCTGGTCCTGATGGTCGTGGTGGCTGGACGGCCTGGGGAGGCCGTCCGGTCGTCGGATCGTCAGATGGCCATGCCGTAGACAATGGTGAACAGGGTGCCGAGGGAACCGATGATGAACACGCCGGTCAGGCCGGCGATGATCAGCCCCTTGCCCTGTTCGGCGCTGAAGGTGTCGCGCATCGCGGTGGCGCCGATCCGCTGCTTGGCCGCCCCCCAGACCGCGAGGGCCAGGCAGGCCAGGATGGCCACGGCCATGACGACCTCGACCATCACCCGGGCCTCGGAGCCCAGGCTGGCGAAGGGGCCCCAGTCGGGGGCGATTCCGCCGATGATGGTGTCGATATTGGCCTTCTTCGGCGGGTCCTCGGCCAGGTACCCGATGACCTTGCTGTCCGCCACGCTGCTCAGGTTCATTTCATCTCACCGCCCGATCAGGCAAATTCAAGGCCCCGGACCAGGGTGGAGCGAAGGGGCAGGTCCTATTCTTGGCCAGAACTGATGTCGACTTGGCTACTTCTCGTGGATTGGTCGTGAGGTCAGGGGCACGTACGGGAGGATGTCCACGGTACGAAGGATACTGCTCACTCTTTGTATCTCTGATGATTGCACTGGGCAACGCCGTACAGGACACTGCTGCTGACGCTTCGTCGGGATGGTGCTGATGGTACTCCGCAAGGCAGGCGCCGCCGCCGGTGCGGCGGCAGTTGTGGCCGTGGGCTTCACGGCCGTGGTGGTGCTGGGGACGTACGCGGCCAGTGGGACGCCCCGTCAGGCCTCCAGCCACCTGGCGCTGTCGGGGAAGACGGTGCCCGCCGAGTACCGGTCGACGATCGAGCGCTGGGGCGTGCTGTGCGCGGAGATCTCCCCCCCGATGCTGGCGGCGCAGTTGTACCAGGAGAGCGGATTCGACCCGAGGGCGAAGAGTCCGGCGAAGGCGTACGGGATGGCGCAGTTCCTGGAGGGCACCTGGGCGACGTACGGGACGGACGGGAACGGCGACGGCAAGCGGGACATCTGGGACCCGTCGGACGCGATCGCCTCGGCGGCGACCTATGACTGCGCGCTCGCCAAGGACGTGTCGAAGGTGCCGGGCGACCGGCAGGCGAACATGCTCGCCGCTTACAACGCCGGCCCCTACGCGGTGATAAAGAACGGCGGTGTCCCGCCGTACCGGGAGACCCAGGGGTACGTGAAGAACATCCAGGCGCTGGCCCGGAACTTCACCGCGCCGGCCGTCGGCAGTTCGATCAGCCTGTCGCGGCAGGCGGCCGGGGCGATCTACTACGCGCAGACCAAGCTGGGCACCGACTACCTGTGGGGCGGTGAGGGCCTGCCCTCGCAGAACGGGCGGTTCGACTGCTCGGGGCTGACCCGGGCGGCCTTCGAGAGCGTGGGGATCACCCTGCCCCGGGTGGCCAACGACCAGTGGAACGCCGGGCCGCACCCGTCCAGGGACCAGCTGAGCCCGGGCGACCTGGTGTTCTTCGCCTCGGACCCGGAGGACCCGCGGTCGATCCACCACGTCGGCATCTACGTGGGCGGCGGATACATGATCGACGCGCCGCACACCGGAGCGAAGATCCGCTACGACACGATCGACCAGAGGGAGTACTACGGCGCGACCCGGGTGACCGCGGACGGCGCCGAGGCGTTGCCGGTGCGCGGGGACGACGGCTCGATCACCGCGGGTCAAGGCCCGGCAAAGAGCTGACCTGCCGTTCGATCGGCGTGTGCATGCCGCGTGGACGGCCAGTCAAGTTTCCATAACGTCGCCCGGCTGCGGAAACCCCCGGCCGCGCACCCGGCGTTGTGATCACTGTGGTCCGTACCGGCGGACACCCGGGCGGACACCGGAGGACGGACAGGGAGGTGCGGCGTGGCGACGCTGCTCGCCGACACGGGCAACGCCGACATCGGCCTGCTGCGCGCCGTGAACGGCCTGGCCGTCGGGGCGCCGCGCTGGCTGGACTCGGCGGTCTCCTGGATCGGGGAGTACGGCATCCTGCTGGGCCTGGCCGCGCTCGGCCTGGCCGCCTGGCTGCGGGCCCGCCGCCGGCCGGACGCGCCGGTCGCGGTGGCCGGCCTGCTCTGGGCGCCGCTGGCGGTGGCCCTGGCCGAGCTGGCCAACCTGCCGATCTCCCGGATCGTCGACCGGCCGCGCCCCTTCGTGGACCACCCGGAGCTGGTGGTGCTGGTGGAGGGCAAGGAGGGCACGCTCTCCTTCGTCAGCGACCACTCGGCGATGTCGATGGGCATCGCGGTGGCCCTGCTGCTGGTCGACCGCCGGATCGGCCTGGTCGCCGGCGCGCTGGCGCTGCTCCAGGGCCTGTGCCGGATGTACCTGGGGGTGCACTACCCGACCGACGTGCTCGGCGGCTACGCGCTGGCCACCGCCGTGGTGCTGCTGCTGGCGCCGATCGCGATGGCGGTGCTGGTGCCGTTCTGCCACTCGCTGACCCGGACGGCGCTGGCCCCGCTGGTGGTGGCCCGGCGCCGCGGCGGCGAGTCCGGCCGGCGCCGGCGCGGGCGGGGTGCCCCGGCCCGGGCGGCCCGCAGCGAGGAGCCGGCCCGGGAGTCCGACCTGGCCGCCTGAGCGGCCCGGCCGGGCCCGGCGCGCCACCGGCAGCCCCGGGCCCGGCCCGTACAGCTCCGAGGGGCCCCGGAAGGGCCCCTGAGCGGGTGTCAGCCGGGTTCCGGCGGTCCGGCCGGGTGTTCGGCCAGGTGCTCGCCGACGTCGCGGCGGGCGCGGTCCCGGGAGCGGCGGCCGGGTGCGAACCAGCCGCAGGAACAGGTGGCGAAACAGAAGGAGCCGCGTTCCTCGACGACGGCCCGGTGGGCGGCCGACGGAGCGGTCCCGACGCGGGCGGGCGGCTCGCTGTTCACGTGCTTCACCGTAACGCGGGCACCCGTCCGGACGAAACGCCCTACCTGTGCGTAACCTCCTGCGCCCCAACTCGTTTGACGGACAAGAGCTCTGCCCATCCGGGGCGGCGGCTTGCCGGGCACCCGGGGCCCGAGGGGGTTTGTCGAGAAGTGAAGAAGCTGCATCTGTCCGCCGCCGTCGCCGTGCTCGCCGCCGCGCTGTCCGCCTGCTCGGGCGGAGGTGGCGGCCACGCCCAGGACGCGTCCGCGGACCAGCTGGCCGCCGATCCGGTGACGGCGATCCGCAACGCCGCCGACATCACCGGTCGGACCGGTTCGGTGCACGCGAGGACCGAGCTGACCACCGAGTCCGCCGAGAAGAAGGCCGTGTTCAACGGCACCGGCGGCTACGACTACGTGAAGCGGCTGGGTCGGCTGGAGATCGACGTCCCGCCCGGCGCCGCCACCACCGGCAGGATCACCGAGGTGGTCCTGCCGGGCACGGTCTACCTGCAGAACAGCGGGGCCAAGATCCCCGAGGGCAAGTGGGTCAAGCTGGACGTCCGCCAGTTGCCGGACGGCAACCTGGTCTCCAGCGGCGCCACCGACCCGGCCTCCGCGGCGGGTGCGCTGCGCGGCGCGCAGACCGCCGAGCTGGTCGGCTCCGAGACGGTGGGCGGGGTCGAGCTCAAGCACTACAAGGGCACCCTGGACCTGGCCAAGGCCGCCGAGGTGACCGGCGGCCGCGGTGCGGACGGGCTGCGGATGGCCGCCCAGACCTTCACCGTCAAGGAGGTCCCGTACGAGGCCTGGCTGGACGCGCAGGGCCGGCTGCACAAGGTGGTGGAGACCTTCGCCTTCGCCGGGGTGGCCGGTTCCAAGGCGCCCAAGGACCAGGTGAAGGTGGTCTCGACGACCTCGCTCAGCGACTTCGGCAAGCCGGTGGAGGCCGCCGAGCCGGCCGCCTCGGAGATCTACTCGATGAAGGCCTCGGCGCCCGCGAAGTGAGCCCGGAGTGGGCCCGCGGCAGCGGCGGCCCCACCCGTTCGGTGCGGCAGAGATGGCCCGTCCGTGCCATGTGGCCGGGGCCTTCGCTGCCTACGCTGGACGGACGGGGCTGCCGTCCTGACCGGCAGGTGGCGCTGAAGGGGTGGTGCAGGTGGCGTCCGCGGACGGCCGTGCAGGTGCAGGCGGCCACGACAAGACCGCGCTCGACGAGATCGAGCTGGCCGGCGAGCTGATGATCGCCGCCTCGGCCAGCAGCGGCGAGCGGCTGGCCGACGAGGAGATCGACGAGGTGCTGCTGGACCGCCGCACCGGGGACGGCGGCTGACCGCCGGTCAGGAGCGCAGCAGCCGGGCGATGGCGGCGGTGGCCTCCGCCACCTTGCCGTCCAGCTCGGCGCCGCCCTCCTCGGCCGCGGCCGCGACGCAGTGCCGCAGGTGCTCCTCCAGCAGGGAGAGCGCGAAGGCCTGGATCGCCTTGGTCGAGGCCGAGACCTGGGTCAGGATGTCGATGCAGTAGACGTCCTCGTCGACCATCCGCTGCAGACCGCGGATCTGGCCCTCGATCCGGCGCAGCCGCTTGAGGTGCGCGTCCTTCTGCTCGCTGTACCCGTGCGGTCCGTGGTGGCCGTGCTGCTCCGCGTCCTGGGTGTCGGTGGTGGTCATCCGCGCCGCCTCGTGTCTCGCCCTGCTCGCCCTTGTCGGGCGTCATTTTCCAACACCCGCGGCGCCCGCGCTGTTCCTCCGTCCGGGCGTCTGCTGAGGGATCCCCGTGCACAGCGGGAGCAAACCGGGTGACCTTGGGCCAGACTGGTGCCTCGCGCGTCAGCCCCCGTTTGGGCAGTTCGAACGGCTTGCGCCTAGCATCGCCTGTGTCCGTACCCCGCACATCGGAGATCTCCGTGCGTTTTAGCCTGACCCCGAAGGAGACGAGCTTCTACGACATGTTCGCCGCTGCGGCGGAGAACCTGGTCGTCGGATCGAAGCTTCTGTTGGAACTGCTGGGATCAGACGTGTCGGCCCGCGCGGAGATCGTCGAGCGCATGCGCGCCGCCGAGCACGCCGGTGACGACACCACCCATGCGATCTTCCACCAGCTGAACTCCTCCTTCATCACGCCCTTCGACCGCGAGGACATCTACTCCCTCGCCTCGTCGCTGGACGACATCATGGACTTCATGGAGGAGGCCGTCGACCTGGTCGTCCTCTACGACATCGAGACCCTGCCGAAGGGCGTCGAGCAGCAGATCGAGGTGCTGGCGCGGGCGGCCGAGCTGACCGCGGACGCGATGCCGCGGCTGCGCGGGATGAGCGGTCTGACCGAGTACTGGATCGAGATCAACCGGCTGGAGAACCAGGCCGACCAGATCCACCGCAAGCTGCTGGCCCACCTGTTCTCCGGGCAGTACGACGCGATCGAGGTGCTCAAGCTCAAGCAGGTGGTCGACGTCCTGGAAGAGGCGGCTGACGCGTTCGAGCACGTCGCCAACACGGTGGAGACCATCGCCGTCAAGGAGTCCTGACCGCCGTGGACATGGCAGCACTGATCGCCGTCATCGGCGTGGCCTTCTTCTTCACCTACACCAACGGCTTCCACGACTCGGCGAACGCGATCGCCACCTCGGTCTCCACCCGGGCGCTCACCCCGCGGGCGGCCCTGGCGATGGCAGCGGTGATGAACCTGGCCGGTGCCTTCCTGGGCAGCGGGGTGGCGAAGACCGTCTCCAAGGGCATCATCGAGACCCCCACAGGCTCGCAGGGCATGGCGATCCTCTTCGCCGCGCTGGTCGGCGCGATCGCCTGGAACCTGACCACCTGGTACTTCGGCCTGCCGTCCTCCTCCTCGCACGCGCTGTTCGGCGGCCTGGTCGGCGCGGCGCTGGCCGGCGGTACGGCGGTGATCTGGAGCGGCGTGGTCGACAAGATCATCATTCCGATGGTGATCTCCCCGGTGGTCGGCCTGATGGGCGGCTTCCTGGTGATGCTGGGCATCCTGTGGCTCTTCCGGCGGGCCAACCCGCACCGGGCCAAGCGCAACTTCCGGGTGGCGCAGACCGCCTCGGCGGCGGCGATGGCGCTGGCGCACGGCCTGCAGGACGCCCAGAAGACCATGGGCATCGTGGTGATGGCCCTGGTGATCTCCGGCCACCAGCACGGCAACGACATCCCGATCTGGGTCAAGATCTCCTGCGCGACCATGCTCTCGCTGGGCACCTACGCGGGTGGCTGGCGGATCATGCGGACCCTCGGACGCAAGATCATCGAGCTGGACCCGCCGCAGGGCTTCGCCTCCGAGGCCACCGCCTCGACGGTCATGTACATCACCTCGTTCGTCTACGCGGCGCCCATCTCCACCACCCACGTGATCACCTCGGCGATCATGGGTGTGGGCGCCACCAAGCGGATCCGCGCGGTCCGCTGGGGCGTGGCGAAGAACATCGTGCTCGGCTGGTTCATCACCATGCCGGCCGCGGCCCTGGTGGCCGCGGCGATGTACGGGATCCTCGCGCTGGTCTTCGACTTCTGAGGCCGGCCGGGCTCCGCCCGCACCAAGGTGAAGGCCCGCCCCCCACAGCACGGGGGGCGGGCCTTCGGGCTTCGCGGCGGCACCGCCATGCAGCACCGCGAAGCGGCTCGGGGGATCAGCCGAAGCGGCCGGAGATGTAGTCCTCGGTGGCCTGCACGGACGGGTTGGAGAAGATCCGCTGGGTGTCGTCCAGCTCGATCAGCTTGCCCGGCTGGCCGACGCCGGCCAGGTTGAAGAAGGCGGTGCGGTCGGAGACGCGGGCCGCCTGCTGCATGTTGTGGGTCACGATGACGATCGTGTACTGGGACTTCAGCTCGCCGATCAGGTCCTCGATGGCGAGGGTGGAGATCGGGTCGAGGGCGGAGCAGGGCTCGTCCATCAGCAGGACCTCCGGCTCGACCGCGATGGCGCGGGCGATGCACAGGCGCTGCTGCTGACCGCCGGAGAGGCCGGCGCCGGGCTTGTTCAGCCGGTCCTTGACCTCGTTCCAGAGGTTGGCGCCCTTGAGGGACTTCTCCACCACGCCGTCCAGCACGGACTTCTTCTTCACGCCGGCGAGCTTCAGCCCGGCGACCACGTTGTCGTAGATCGACATGGTCGGGAAGGGGTTGGGGCGCTGGAACACCATGCCGACCGAGCGGCGGACGGCGACCGGGTCGACGTTGTTGCCGTACAGGTTCTCGTCGTCCAGCATCACCTTGCCCTCGACCCGGGCGCCGGGGATCACCTCGTGCATCCGGTTGAGGGTGCGCAGGAAGGTGGACTTGCCGCAGCCCGAGGGGCCGATGAAGGCGGTCACCGAGCGGGGCTCGACGGTCATCGAGATGTCCTCGATGGCCTTGGTGGAGCCGTAGAAGGCCGACAGTCCGCTGACGTCGATGCGCTTGGCCATGATCTTTCTTCTCTCTGCTTCGTCTCGTACGTCAGTCGTCAGTGGCCGGTCCTGGGCGAGCGCCAGCGGGCGATGCCGCGCGCGATGAGGTTGAGACCCATCACGAAGGCGATCAGCACCAGCGCGGCGCCCCAGGCGCGGGCGTAGCCGAAGTCGTTGTTGACCATCGAGTACTGCTGCCAGATGTAGAGCGGCAGCGACTGCTGCGGCCCGTTGAACGGGTCGCTGTTGATGAAGTCGGCACCGAACACCAGCATCATCACGGGGGCGGTCTCGCCGGTGATGCGGGCGACCGCCAGCATCACGCCGGTGGTGATGCCGCCGATGGCCGTCGGCAGGACGATCCGCAGGATGGTCTTCCACTTCGGCACGCCGAGCGCGTACGAGGCCTCGCGGAGCTCGTTCGGGACGAGCTTGAGCATCTCCTCGGTCGAGCGGACCACGACCGGCATCATCAGGATCGCCAGCGCGAGGCTGCCGGAGAAGCCCGAGTACTGGAAGCCGAGGGCGATGTTCCAGAGCGAGAGGATGAACAGACCGGCGACGACGGACGGGACACCCGTCATGACGTCGACGAAGAAGGTGACCCAGCGGGCGAGCCGGCCGCGGCCGTACTCGACCAGGTAGACGGCGGTCAGCAGACCGACCGGGGCGGCCATCAGGGTGGCCAGCAGGACCTGCTCCAGGGTGCCGATGATGGCGTGGTAGATGCCGCCGTCCGGGGTCATCGAGGCGACGACGCCCTTCATGGAGTGCGTCAGGAACTCGCCGTCGATCGCGCCGATGCCCTGCTGGACCGTGTAGAAGGTCAGCGCGGCGAGCGGCACCACGGCCAGGACGAAGGCGACCCAGACCATCGAGGTGGCCAGGCGGTCCTTGGCCTGTCGGCGGCCCTCGACCCTGGCGGCCACGGCGTAGCCGATCAGGACGTACAGCAGCGCCGAGATCAGGCCCCACTGCAGGTGGCTCTCCAGGCCGGCGGCGGCGCCGATGCCGCAGCCGAGGGCGACGGAGACGGCGGCCACGGCGGCCGGGGCCCAGCTGGGCAGCTGGGCGTTGGTCAGCCGCCGGTGCAGCCGGGAGTCGGAGGGAGCGGTGGTCAGCGTGCTCATGAGTTGGCCCCCGAGTACTCCTTGCGGCGGGCGATGATCAGTCGCGCCGCGCCGTTCACCAGCAGGGTGATGACGAACAGGACGAGACCGGAGGCCATCAGGGCGTCCCGCCCGAAGGGCTGGGCCTCGTTGAACTTCAGCGCGATGTTCTGCGCGAAGGTGCCGCCGCCCGGGTCGAGCAGGTGCAGCGACAGGATGCTGTTGGTGGACAGCACGGTGGCGACCGCGATGGTCTCGCCGAGCGCGCGGCCGAGGCCGAGCATCGAGGCCGAGATGATGCCGGGGCGGCCGAAGGGCAGCACCGCGGTGCGGATCATCTCCCAGCGGGTGGCGCCGAGGGCCAGGGCCGCCTCCTCGTGCATCCGCGGGACCTGGCGGAACACCTCGCGGGAGACCGCGGTGATGATCGGCAGGATCATGATCGCCAGCAGGATGCCGACGGTGAACAGGGTGCGCGGCGGGACGCCGGACTTGGTCTGGTCGAAGATGTACGTCCAGCTCAGGTACTGGTCCATCCAGCTGCTCAGGCCGTCCATGTGCGGGACGAGGAAGAGCACGCCCCACAGGCCGTAGACGATCGAGGGGACCGCGGCCAGCAGGTCCACCAGGTAGGCGAACGGCTGGGCGATCCGGCGCGGCGCGTAGTGCGAGATGAACAGCGCGATGCCGACCGCGATCGGCACGGCGATCACCATCGCGATGAGCGCGGAGACCAGGGTGCCGAAGACCAGGACGGCGATGCCGAACTTGGGCTCCGCGGCGTCCGGGGTCCACTCGAAGGTGGTGAGGAAGTTGCCCGTGTTCCCGGACAGCGCGATCGAGGACCGGTACGCGAGGAAGCCCGCGATCGCGGCCATCACGACCAGCAGCAGGATGCCCGATCCACGGGAGAGGTTGAAGAACACGGCGTCACCGAGGCGGCTGTCGCCCCGGCGTCGGCGGGCCCTGCCCTGCGTGGTGGCAGGGGGTGAAGAAGTCATGATCGATAACTCCGGTCTGACGGCGCTGCCCCGCGAGGAGGGCGGCACCTGGCGGCGGTGCCCCGGACGGTCTTGGTTCCCGGTGGTGCTGTGGTGCTGTCCTGCCCGGCCGGGCGGCCCCGCCCCCCTCCGTCGGAGGCCGCCCGGCCGGTGGTTCGGCGGCTCGGGATCAGGCGAGCGCGGTGACCGCGGCCTGGACCTTGGCGGCCAGGTCCTTCGGCAGCGGCACGTAGCCGGTGGCGCCGATGGCCTGCTGGCCGGCGTCGCTGGCGGTGTAGGTCAGGAAGGACTTCAGCAGCTCCAGGCTGTCGGCCTTGTTGCCCTTGTCGCAGACGATCTCGTAGGTGACCAGGGTGAGCGGGTAGGCGCCCTCCTCCTTGGTCGCGTAGTCGATGGTCAGCGCCAGGTCGGCACCGGTGCCGGCCGGCTTGGCCTTGGCCAGGGTGGTGGCGGCGTTGGCGGCGGTCGCCTCGACCGGCTTGGCGGCGCCCGTGTTGATGGCGGCGCTGTTCAGCTTGTTGGTCTGCGCGAAGGAGAGCTCGACGTAGGAGATCGAGTTCTTGACGCCCTTGACCTGGGCCGCGACACCGGCGGAGCCGTTCGCGGACTGGCCGCCCTTGCCCGCCCAGGTCTTCGAGGCCGGGTAGGTCCAGGCACCGCCCGAGGCCTTCGCCAGGTACTTGGTCAGGTTGTCGGTGGTGCCCGAGTCGTCCGAGCGGTGCACGGCCTGGATGTCGGCGGCCGGCAGGTTGACGCCCGGGTTCAGGGCGGCGATGGCCGGGTCGTTCCACTTGGTGATCTGCGAGTCGAAGATCTTCGCCAGGGTCGGCGCGTCCAGGGTGAGCTTGTCGACGCCCTCGATGTTGAAGACGATCGAGATCAGGCCGCCGACCATCGGCAGGTTGATGCCCTGGCCGCCGGTGCAGACCTGCTTCGAGGCGTCGACCTCGGCCGGCTTCAGGGCCGAGTCGGAGCCGGCGAAGGCCACCTTGCCCTGGTTGAACTGCTGGACACCGGCGCCGGAGCCGCCGCCGCCGTAGGTGATGGTCGAGCCGGAGCAGGCAGCGGCGTACGCGGCCTTCCAGACGTCGATCGCGTTGCCCTGCGCGGTGGAGCCCGCGGCGAGCAGCGCGCCGCCCTTCGCACACGCGATCGCAGCCTTGGTGGCGGAGGCCGAGGCACCGCCGGTGGAGCCGGAGGTGTTGTTCTCGTCGGTGCCGCAAGCGGCGAGAGACAGAGCGGAGACGAGCGCCGCGGCACCGATGGCGAGGGCCTTGGGCTGGAGCTTCACAGGGGTGTCCCTTTCAGAGCGGGGCCCGTTTCGGCCCTCCGGTAACCCCGAAGTTAGGGAGCACAGGTGACGCATCAGCCGGTCGCAAATGAACGGACAGTGAACCTCGGACGGATGTCAGGAAACTGCGGTCGGTAGTAACGGTTGCGTCACAGCAAGGCCGCGACCAGATCACCCGGCCTTGATCGGGCCCGATCAAGGCCCCGATCAGCGGCCCAGCAGCTCCAGCAGGGCGTCCACCAGCAGCCGGTCCTGCGCCCGGGTCAGCCGCGCCTTCGCCTTCTTCGGCGCCAGCCACTCCAGCCGGTCCACCTCGCGGTTCGGCCGGAAAGCGCCGCCGGTCGGCACCGCCGCCCAGTACCGGACCTCCTTCGGCCGGCCCTGCACCCGGTAGTGCTGCGCCGGCAGCTCCTCCCCCAGCACGCAGCTCATCCCGGTCTCCTCCCGGACCTCCCGCAGCGCCGCCACCCGCCAGCCCTCCCCCGGCTCCAGCTTCCCCTTGGGCAGGCTCCAGTCGTCGTACTTCGGCCGGTGGATCACCGCGATCCGGGGCTTCTTCCGGTCCACCCCGTTCTTCTTCAACGGCCCCGGCACCCACAGCACCGCACCCGCCGCCAGCACGGTCGACAGGCTCGGCGCGGTCGACCGGCTCGACGGTCCCGACACCTGGCGCACGCGGTATCCCACTTCAGCCCTTCCGTGGAGCCGGCGGTCCCTCCCAGTGCCCCAGACCGGGAGCGAGGACGGGCCACTGCAGCCCGAAGGCGTACCTGGCCGCCTCCACCTCGAGTCGCTGATCAGCATGCACCACGCCGAGCACGTACGCCGTCGCCGGGGTGATCCGCGGCGTACGCGCCGCGGTCGCCGCCGTCACCGCCGCGTCCGACGCCTCCTGGTGGCGGCCCAGCACCCGGTCCAGCTCGTCCAGCCCGGCCACCGGCGAACCGCACACCTCCAGCGCGTACCGGGCCCGCTTCAGCAGGATCCGCGCCCGCAGCCACGGCTCGTCGTCCGCCGCCAGCACCGCCTCCGAGTCCGCACCCGTCCGCGCCGCCCCGGCCCCCGGCGTGCCCCCCGAGCCCAGCCGGTGCAGACCCTCACCGCCGTACGGCACCGCCGAACGCTGCAACGGCAGCAGCTCCGCCGCCTCCGCCAGCGCCCCCAGCGCGGCCGCCGCCTGCGGCAGCAGCGCCTCGGCCGGCTCCCCCGCGCAGCCCTCCGCCAACGGCACCTCGCCCGCCAGCAGCGTCATCCGGTCCGCCAGCGCGTGCAGCCGCGCCGAGCGCAGCTCCTGCAGCACCGCGGTGTGCGCCCGGGTCCGGGCCAGCGTCAGCTGCCGGTCCAGCAGCGCCCGCGCCTTCGGCGCGCCCGCATGCCCGGCCAGCATCCCCGGCGCGTCCGGCCCCGGGTCCGCCAACGAGTCCAGCGCCGCCAGCAGCCGGGCCGACCGCCGCTGGTACGCCGGCTCCGACGCCAGCAGGTTCAGCAGCCAGCGCAGCTCCGCCCGCGACTCGCGCGCCCAGGCCGGCTCGAACGCCACCGCGAAGGTGTGCAGCGCACCACCCACCCGCCGCACGGCGCGCAGCAGGTCGTCCGCGGCCGCCGCCGACGCCGGCAGCGCCCCCGGTCTGGACCCCGCCTCGCCCACCGCCTGCGGCAGCGCCCGCAGGAACACCCCCGCCTGGGCGGTCAGGTAACCCGCGAGCACCTCCCCGGCAGAGGTCGAAGACGCGGCAGGCGCCACCGGGGCCGTCGTCGGCGCATCGGTCATGGCTGTTGGCTCTCCCCGATTTCGTCCCGGACTTCCGTGCCCGGGGCTCAGGCCCGCGCCGGCTGGTCACCGGCGGGGGCGGCGCCGACCGCCCGGCGAGCAGCCGGTCGGTCGGCCGTGCGCTGGGGCTCAGCGAGTGCGCTGGGCCTCAGCGGGCGGCGGCCGCGTTGCGGTGGCGTCGCCGCGAGTCGATCAGCAGGTCCTGCACGTGCCGCAGCGGCCGCCCCTCCGCGTCCTGCGAACGGCGCGTCCACGACCCGTCCGGCCCCAGGTGCCAGGAGTCCGTCTCGTCCGACACCCCCAGGTCCAGCAGGCCCGACAGCTCGGCCCGCTGCGCCGGGTCGGCCACCCGCACCAGCGCCTCGATCCGGCGGTCCAGGTTGCGGTGCATCATGTCGGCACTGCCTATCCACACCTCCGGATCGCCGCCGTTGCCGAAGACGAAGAGCCGCGAGTGCTCCAGGAAGCGCCCCAGGATCGACCGCACCCGGATGTTCTCGCTCAGCCCCGGCACGCCCGGCCGGATCGCGCAGATGCCGCGCACCCACACGTCCACCGGCACCCCGGCCTGCGAGGCCCGGTACAGCGCGTCGATCACGACCTCGTCGACGATCGAGTTGACCTTCAGCTTCACGTACGCCGGACGCCCGGCCCGGTGGTGCGCGATCTCCCCGTTGATCCGCGAGATCAGCCCGTCGCGCAGGCCGCGCGGCGCGGTCAGCAACCGGCGGTAGGACTCCCGCCGCGAGTACCCCGACAGCCGGTTGAACAGGTCGGAGAGGTCCGCGCCGACCTGCGGGTCCGCGGTCAGCAGCCCCAGGTCCTCGTACAGCCGGGCCGTCTTCGGGTGGTAGTTGCCCGTCCCCACGTGCGAGTACCGCCGCAGCGTCTCGCCCTCCTGGCGGACCACCAGCGACAGCTTGCAGTGCGTCTTCAGCCCGATCAGGCCGTAGACCACGTGGCAGCCGGCCTCCTCCAGCTTCCGCGCCCACTTGATGTTCGCCTGCTCGTCGAACCGCGCCTTGATCTCGACCAGCACCAGCACCTGCTTGCCGGACTCGGCCGCGTCGATCAGCGCGTCCACGATCGGCGAGTCGCCCGAGGTGCGGTACAGCGTCTGCTTGATCGCCAGCACGTGCGGGTCCGCCGCCGCCTGCTCCAGGAACGCCTGCACTGAGGTCGAGAACGAGTCGTACGGGTGGTGCAGCAGCACGTCCCGCTCGCGCATCGCCGCGAAGATGTCCGGCTGCGACGCCGACTCCACGTCGGTCAGCCCGCGCGCCGTGCCCGCCACGAACTTCGGGTACTTCAGCTCCGGCCGGTCCAGGTCCGCGATCCCGAACAGACCCGTCAGGTCCAGCGGCCCGGGCAGCGGGAAGACCTCCGCCTCGGTGATGTTCAGCTCGCGCACCAGCAGGTCGAGGATGTAGGGGTCGATCGACTCCTCCACCTCCAGGCGCACCGGCGGGCCGAAGCGGCGCCGCATCAGCTCCTTCTCCAGCGCCTTCAGGATGTTCTCGGTGTCGTCCTCCTCCACCTCCAGGTCCTCGTTGCGGGTGACCCGGAACGCGTGGTGGGCGAGCACCTCCATCCCCGGGAACAGCTCCTCCAGGTGCGCCCCCATCACGTCCTCCAGCGGCACGTACCGCTGCGGCGACGCCTCCAGGAACCGGGACAGCGACTGCGGCACCTTCACCCGGGCGAAGTGCTTGTGCCCGGAGACCGGGTTCCGCACCACGACCGCCAGGTTCAGGCTGAGCCCCGATATGTAGGGGAACGGGTGCGCCGGGTCGACCGCCAGCGGCGTCAGTACCGGGAAGATCTGCTGGCGGAACAGCGTGTGCAGGCGCGCCTGCTCCTTGTCCGACAGCTCCGGCCAGCGGACCAGCTCGATGCCCTCCGTCGCGAGGTCCGGCAGCACCTCCTGCTGGAAGGTCGCCGCGTGCCGCGCCATCAGCTCCCGGGACCGACGCCAGATCAGGTCCAGCACCTCGCGCGGCTGCAGGCCGGACGCGCTGCGCTGCGCCACCCCCGTGGCGATCCGGCGCTTCAGCCCGGCCACCCGGACCATGAAGAACTCGTCCAGGTTCGAGGCGAAGATCGCCAGGAACTTGGCCCGCTCCAGCAGCGGGATCTCCGGATCCTCCGCCAGCTCCAGCACCCGCTCGTTGAACGCCAGCCAGCTGCGCTCGCGGTCCAGGAAGCGGCCCTGGGGCAGCTCAGCGTCCTCCGGCCGCGCGGTCGACGAGCCGCCGGCGATCCGGCCGTCGGCCGTCACCAGGCCGAGCGCCGCCGAGACGGCCGCCGGCAGGGCGGTGGACGCCGTGGGCTGCGCGGCAGCGGCGGGCTGTGGGGTGGCGGGCTGTGAGGAGGCGGCGGGCTGCGGCTCGGTCTCGGGCACCGCGGCGCCCTTGGCCGGGGCGGAACGCTTGGCCGCGGACTTCGCGGTCGACCGGTTGCCGGCGGCCCGGGACTTGGTGGTTCCGGCCTTCACACCGGCCTTGTCGGCCGACTCGGAGACAGGGCGGGGGATGGTCATCGTTTCCAGCTCCTCCTGCGGGGCGCAGTCCGGGCGTGGCGAAGGTCGAGGACCGTCCGCGGGCCCCTCGTCACGACCGTCCCACGCCCACCCGCCGGGCGCCGCCGGAGCGGAGCCGAGGACAGCGCGTGGAGCGCGACTACGGGGCAATACGGACGTCATCCTGCGATCTTCGCGGCGTCAATTGAATCCACGGTAAACACCGCATGGCCGGGAGGAAAGCTGAGTAGGTCACGCCTGTGGCTGCATGCGGACAACCCCTTCCGCCCAGGTCACCCCGGTCAGTGCCGCTCCACCCGGTACATCAGATCCACCTCGTGAATGGTGAACCCCAACCGTTCATATACCCGGACCGCCGCCGGATTGTCGGCATCGACGTACAGCAGCACCGATCCGGTCTTCCGGTCCAGCAGCAGGTGCCGCAGTCCGGCCGCCGTCAGCGCCCGCCCGAGCCCGCTCCCCTGCTCCGACGGCGCCACCCCGACCACGTACACCTCGCCCAGGCCGTCCGGATGCACCTTCGTCCAGTGGAAGCCCACCAGCTCCCCGTCCCGCTCCGCCAGGAAGAAGCCCGCCGGGTCGAACCAGGGCTCGGCGATCCGGTCCGCCAGGTCCGCCGCCGTCCACGACCCCTGCTCCGGGTGGTGCGCGAACGCGGCCGCGTTCAGTGCCAGCCACGCCGCGTCGTCCGCACCCGGGACGAACGTCCGCAGCGTCACCCCGGCGGGCAGCGGCTGCTCGTCCGGCGCGTCCGCCGTCCGCCGCATCTGCCGCAGCTCCCGGACCAGCTCGGCGCCGTACGCACCGGCCAGGTGCCGGGCCGCCGGGTGGCCGCCGTGCGCCCAGAAGTCCAGCGGACCCGGCTCCGCGCCCAGCACCGCGTCCACCAGCCGGCGGCCCCAGCCGCGGCCCCGCGCCGCCGGGTGCACCGCCAGCTCCACCGTTACCGGCCCGCCGCCGCCCTGCTCGACCTGCGCGTACCCCACCGGGTCCGCCCCGTCCGCCACCAGGACGTGCCGGACGTCCGCCCGGGGCTCGTCCACCCGCAACCGCAGCCGGCCCGCCTCCGACACCGCGTCCCGCCCGTCGGCCTCCGCCGACGCGGCCAGGACCGCGCGGGCCACGGCCAGGTCCTCGGCGGTCAGAACGGAAGTGGTCCGGATGTCGGCGCCGTCCGGTGCGCCGTGCGAAGTCTCCATGCCTGCGACCTTACGTCCCGTCAGCGAATACGACACCCAAGTCGCCCCGTGAACGCGAAAAAGCCCCTCCCGGGACCCGGGAGGGGCTTTCTCTGAAAGATTGTTCGGCGGCGTCCTACTCTCCCACAGGGTCCCCCCTGCAGTACCATCGGCGCTGTGAGGCTTAGCTTCCGGGTTCGGAATGTAACCGGGCGTTTCCCTCACGCTATGACCACCGAAACACTATGAAACTGTCGAGCCAGACGATGAGTCTGTTCGTGGTTTCAGAACCAACACAGTGGACGCGAGCAACTGAGGACAAGCCCTCGGCCTATTAGTACCGGTCAACTCCACCCCTCACGGGGCTTCCATATCCGGCCTATCAACCCAGTCGTCTACTGGGAGCCTTACCCTCTCGAGGAGGTGGGAGTGCTCATCTCGAAGCAGGCTTCCCGCTTAGATGCTTTCAGCGGTTATCCCTCCCGAACGTAGCCAACCAGCCATGCCCTTGGCAGGACAACTGGCACACCAGAGGTTCGTCCGTCCCGGTCCTCTCGTACTAGGGACAGCCCTTCTCAACACTCCTACGCGCACAGCGGATAGGGACCGAACTGTCTCACGACGTTCTAAACCCAGCTCGCGTACCGCTTTAATGGGCGAACAGCCCAACCCTTGGGACCTACTCCAGCCCCAGGATGCGACGAGCCGACATCGAGGTGCCAAACCATCCCGTCGATATGGACTCTTGGGGAAGATCAGCCTGTTATCCCCGGGGTACCTTTTATCCGTTGAGCGACGGCGCTTCCACAAGCCACCGCCGGATCACTAGTCCCTACTTTCGTACCTGCTCGACCCGTCGGTCTCACAGTCAAGCTCCCTTGTGCACTTACACTCAACACCTGATTGCCAACCAGGCTGAGGGAACCTTTGGGCGCCTCCGTTACCCTTTAGGAGGCAACCGCCCCAGTTAAACTACCCACCAGACACTGTCCCTGATCCGGATCACGGACCCAGGTTAGACATCCAGCACGACCAGAGTGGTATTTCAACGACGACTCCACCATGACTGGCGTCACGGATTCACAGTCTCCCACCTATCCTACACAAGCCGAACCGAACACCAATATCAAGCTATAGTAAAGGTCCCGGGGTCTTTCCGTCCTGCTGCGCGAAACGAGCATCTTTACTCGTAATGCAATTTCACCGGGCCTGTGGTTGAGACAGTCGAGAAGTCGTTACGCCATTCGTGCAGGTCGGAACTTACCCGACAAGGAATTTCGCTACCTTAGGATGGTTATAGTTACCACCGCCGTTTACTGGCGCTTAAGTTCTCAGCTTCGCCCGACCGAAATCGGACTAACCGGTCCCCTTAACGTTCCAGCACCGGGCAGGCGTCAGTCCGTATACATCGCCTTACGGCTTCGCACGGACCTGTGTTTTTAGTAAACAGTCGCTTCTCGCTGGTCTCTGCGGCCACCACCAGCTCAGGGAGCACGTCCCCTCACCAGCCGTGGCCCCCCTTCTCCCGAAGTTACGGGGGCATTTTGCCGAGTTCCTTAACCACAGTTCACCCGAACGCCTCGGTATTCTCTACCTGACCACCTGAGTCGGTTTGGGGTACGGGCCGCCATGAAACTCGCTAGAGGCTTTTCTCGACAGCATAGGATCATCCACTTCACCACAATCGGCTCGGCATCAGGTCTCAGGCTCGTGTTGTGCGGATTTGCCTACACAACGCCCTACACCCTTACCCCGGGACTACCACCGCCCGGGCTGGACTACCTTCCTGCGTCACCCCATCGCTCACCTACTACAGACTTGGACCGGCGGCTCCACCACGTCCCATCGTCCGAAGACTCCGGGCCGGCTTCACGGCCTTAGCATCACCTGGTTCGACGTTGGCGCTTCAAAGCGGGTACGGGAATATCAACCCGTTGTCCATCGACTACGCCTGTCGGCCTCGCCTTAGGTCCCGACTTACCCTGGGCAGATCAGCTTGACCCAGGAACCCTTGGTCAATCGGCGCAAGAGTTTCCCACTCTTGTATCGCTACTCATGCCTGCATTCTCACTCGTGAACCGTCCACAACTGGATTCCTCCGCTGCTTCACCCGGCACACGACGCTCCCCTACCCATCACAGCAGGCGTTGGCCCTCTTGCTGCAATGACACGACTTCGGTGGTGTACTTGAGCCCCGCTACATTGTCGGCGCGGAATCACTTGACCAGTGAGCTATTACGCACTCTTTCAAGGGTGGCTGCTTCTAAGCCAACCTCCTGGTTGTCTCTGCGACTCCACATCCTTTCCCACTTAGCACACGCTTAGGGACCTTAGTCGGTGTTCTGGGCTGTTTCCCTCTCGACCATGGAGCTTATCCCCCACAGTCTCACTGCCGCGCTCTCACTTACCGGCATTCGGAGTTTGGCTAAGGTCAGTAACCCGGTGAGGCCCATCGCCTATCCAGTGCTCTACCTCCGGCAAGAAACACGCGACGCTGCACCTAAATGCATTTCGGGGAGAACCAGCTATCACGGAGTTTGATTGGCCTTTCACCCCTAACCACAGGTCATCCCCCAGGTTTTCAACCCTGGTGGGTTCGGTCCTCCACGCGGTCTTACCCGCGCTTCAACCTGCCCATGGCTAGATCACTCCGCTTCGGGTCTTGGGCATGCAACTCAATCGCCCTGTTCGGACTCGCTTTCGCTACGGCTACCCCACACGGGTTAACCTCGCTACACACCGCAAACTCGCAGGCTCATTCTTCAAAAGGCACGCAGTCACAGCCCGAAGGCTGCCCCCACGGCTTGTAGGCACACGGTTTCAGGTACTATTTCACTCCGCTCCCGCGGTACTTTTCACCATTCCCTCACGGTACTATCCGCTATCGGTCACCAGGGAATATTTAGGCTTAGCGGGTGGTCCCGCCAGATTCACACGGGATTTCTCGGGCCCCGTGCTACTTGGGTGTTCTTCAAGCGAGCCGTACAGATTTCGCCTACGGGGGTCTTACCCTCTACGCCGGACCTTTCGCATGTCCTTCGACTATCCATACGGTTTCTGACTCGCCGACCGGCCGGCAGACCGATCAAGAAAAAACCCACGACCCCGTCACGGCAACCCCTGCCGGGTCTCACACCATGACGGTTTAGCCTCATCCGGTTTCGCTCGCCACTACTCCCGGAATCACGGTTGTTTTCTCTTCCTGCGGGTACTGAGATGTTTCACTTCCCCGCGTTCCCTCCACATACCCTATGTGTTCAGGTATGGGTGACAGCCCATGACGACTGCCGGGTTTCCCCATTCGGACACCCCCGGATCAAAGCTCGGTTGACAGCTCCCCGGGGCCTATCGCGGCCTCCCACGTCCTTCATCGGTTCCTGGTGCCAAGGCATCCACCGTGCGCCCTTAAAAACTTGGCCACAGATGCTCGCGTCCACTGTGCAGTTCTCAAACAACGACCAGACACCCACCTCACCAAGCATGGGACCGGCACTGAGACAACGTTTCCGTTCCCTCAGGACCCAACAACGTGCCCGACACACCCACTGAGACCAACCCTGTTCCACGCCGAAGCAGTACTGGGGGAAGACCCACTGTGTGTGCCGAATAGTCAACGTTCCACCCATGAGCAACCGTGCGAGACATTCGCTCGCAACCGGCCATGTGCTCCTTAGAAAGGAGGTGATCCAGCCGCACCTTCCGGTACGGCTACCTTGTTACGACTTCGTCCCAATCGCTGGTCCCACCTTCGACGGCTCCCTCCCAAGGGTTAGGCCACCGGCTTCGGGTGTTACCGACTTTCGTGACGTGACGGGCGGTGTGTACAAGGCCCGGGAACGTATTCACCGCAGCATGCTGATCTGCGATTACTAGCAACTCCAACTTCATGGGGTCGAGTTGCAGACCCCAATCCGAACTGAGGCCGGCTTTTTGGGATTCGCTCCGCCTCGCGGCATCGCAGCCCTTTGTACCGACCATTGTAGCACGTGTGCAGCCCAAGACATAAGGGGCATGATGATTTGACGTCGTCCCCACCTTCCTCCGAGTTGACCCCGGCAGTCTCCTGTGAGTCCCCATCACCCCGAAAGGCATGCTGGCAACACAGAACAAGGGTTGCGCTCGTTGCGGGACTTAACCCAACATCTCACGACACGAGCTGACGACAACCATGCACCACCTGTACACCGACCACAAGGGGGCGCCCATCTCTGGACGTTTCCGGCGTATGTCAAGCCTTGGTAAGGTTCTTCGCGTTGCGTCGAATTAAGCCACATGCTCCGCTGCTTGTGCGGGCCCCCGTCAATTCCTTTGAGTTTTAGCCTTGCGGCCGTACTCCCCAGGCGGGGAACTTAATGCGTTAGCTGCGGCACCGACGACGTGGAATGTCGCCAACACCTAGTTCCCAACGTTTACGGCGTGGACTACCAGGGTATCTAATCCTGTTCGCTCCCCACGCTTTCGCTCCTCAGCGTCAGTAATGGCCCAGAGATCCGCCTTCGCCACCGGTGTTCCTCCTGATATCTGCGCATTTCACCGCTACACCAGGAATTCCGATCTCCCCTACCACACTCTAGCCTGCCCGTATCGAATGCAGACCCGGGGTTAAGCCCCGGGCTTTCACATCCGACGCGACAGGCCGCCTACGAGCTCTTTACGCCCAATAATTCCGGACAACGCTCGCACCCTACGTATTACCGCGGCTGCTGGCACGTAGTTAGCCGGTGCTTCTTCTGCAGGTACCGTCACTTGCGCTTCTTCCCTGCTGAAAGAGGTTTACAACCCGAAGGCCGTCATCCCTCACGCGGCGTCGCTGCATCAGGCTTTCGCCCATTGTGCAATATTCCCCACTGCTGCCTCCCGTAGGAGTCTGGGCCGTGTCTCAGTCCCAGTGTGGCCGGTCGCCCTCTCAGGCCGGCTACCCGTCGTCGCCTTGGTAGGCCATTACCCCACCAACAAGCTGATAGGCCGCGGGATCATCCTGCACCGCCGGAGCTTTCCACCAACCCCCATGCAGAGGAAGGTCATATCCGGTATTAGACCTCGTTTCCAAGGCTTGTCCCGGAGTGCAGGGCAGATTTCCCACGTGTTACTCACCCGTTCGCCACTGATCCACCCCGAAGGGCTTCACCGTTCGACTTGCATGTGTTAAGCACGCCGCCAGCGTTCGTCCTGAGCCAGGATCAAACTCTCCGTGAATGATTACCCGTAATCGGGTGCACACTCGCGTCGAGCGGCACGGCAACCACCGGAATAAGGCGGCCCCGCGCACTGCGTCCTCGCTAGTGTTACTTCAAAAGGAATCTCCAACCCCAGAAGACTCTGAGGCCGGGGATGTCAACATATCTGGCGTTGACTTTTGGCACGCTGTTGAGTTCTCAAGGAACGGACACTTCCTTCGGACCGCCTTCCAGCGGGCCCTCCGGGCGCTTCGTTCTTTCGTGTTTCCAGCTTATCAGATCCGCACCGTGTGCTTTCCCGACTCGCTTTCGTCTTCCGCGGCCTGACGGCCCGTCCGACGTTTCAAACTCTAGCCGATCCCCGCTCCGAAAAGCGAATCCGGCCGCAACCCAATTAAACGCGCACGACAAATACGAACGGAGACGCGAACAGACGCGACCCGTCACGGATCAGAAGTGGTGTTCCAAGGATTGGCCGCCCCGGGACCGTCCACGCAGACACGTGTCCGGTGCTCCCTGTCAGGCAACTCGAAGAACTTTACACACCGGACGCCCCGGGTTCAAGTGGCACCTGGAAGGCGAGCACCGCCACGTCGTCGTCGTGCTCGGCGGTGACGCCCATCGCCCGGAGCAGGCGGGAGCAGACCACGTCGGGGGTGCCGGTGGCGCCGGCGAGGGTGCGGGCGAGTTGGTCGAGCCCTTGGTCGATGTCCTCCTCGCGGCGCTCGACCAGGCCGTCGGTGTAGAGGACGCCGGTGGTGCCGGGGAGGAGGCGGAGGGTGTGGGAGAGGTGGGTGCCGCCGCCTGTGCCGAGCGGGGGGCCGTTCTGTTCCTCGCCGCGCAGGACGGTGCCGTCGGGGCAGCGGAGCAGGAGGGGGAGGTGGCCGGCGGAGGCGTAGTGGAGGCTGTGGGTGGCCGGGTCCCAGACGGCGTACGCGCAGGTGGCGATCTGGTTGGCGTCGATCTCCATGGCGAGGCCGTCGAGCAGGCCCATCACGCGGTCGGGCGGGAGGTCGAGCCGGGCGTAGGCGCGGACGGCGGTGCGCAGCTGGCCCATGACGGCGGCGGCGCGCAGTCCTCGGCCCATGACGTCGCCGATGACCAGGGCGGTCCGGCCGCCTTCGATGCCGATGACGTCGTACCAGTCGCCGCCGACGGCGGCGTCGGCGCCGCCGGGTTGGTAGGTGGCGGCGACCCGGAGGTCGGCGGGCTGTTCGAGCTTCTGCGGGAGGAGGCTGTGCTGGAGGGTGACGGCGGCCTCGCGCTGGCGGCGTTCGGCTTCGCGGAGACGGCCGGCGGCCTGGACCTGGTCGGTGACCTCGGCGGCGAAGACGAGGACGCCGATCGGGGCGTTGGTGTCGGCGCCGAGCGGTACGCAGGAGATGTTGTAGTACCGGCTGCCGTTGAGGCCGAGGATGCAGCGCGCCTTGACGGCGCGGGGACGGCCGGAGCGCAGGACCTGGTCGAGCAGGGGGAGCACGCCGAGGGTGCTCAGCTCGGGGAGGGCGTCGGCGGCGGGCAGGCCGATGGTGCGGGTGCCGAAGAGTTCGCGGTAGGCGCGGTTGGCGTAGCCGAGCTGGTGCTGGGGTCCGTAGGTGACGGCGACGGGGGCGGGCAGTCGGCGCAGGACGTCCCGCTGGTCGTTGAGGAGCTCCAGCTCGCACGGGTCGAGGAGGCCGGGCGGCACGACGGGGTCCCGCGGGCCGGGGACGGTGACCGGCTCGTCGGCGGTGGGCGGAGCGGCGCGCCACGGGGCTCCGGTGAGCCGGGCGCTCCAGCGCATGAGGTTCAACGTCGGCCGCTTCTTCGGTACGGGTACGGGGTCGGGGCAGTCTGGCGTCGGGAAGGGTCCGTAGGAAAGAGAGGGGGCAGGTTCCAGATTAGGTACGATCATCACGATTTGCGTACAGCCAAATACTCGGCGTGATGATCCGATGGGGCTGATCCTGTCAGGCCCCCGGGTGGTTTCGGAAGTCGCGCCCTGATCGTGGCGCGTCCGTGGTTTCATGCGCCCCCGCTACGACTCCGGGCGCGCCCCCGGGATCCTGTTCTCGGTGAAGCCGGCCTCGAACTCGGCGCGGGGGTTCTCGACGGCGCCCAGGGTCACCACTTCGCGGCTGAACAGGCCGCCGAGCAGCCAGTCGGTGAGGACCCGGATCCGCCGGTCGGTGCTGGGCAGGCGGCGCAGGTGGCGGGCGCGGTGCAGCCACCAGGCGCGGCGTCCGGTGACCCGGTTGCCGCTGCGGGTGTGGGCGACGGCCTTGCGCAGGCCGAGCGAGGTGGAGCAGGCGGCCGGTCCGGGCCGGTACTCGGTGAGCGCCCGGCCCGTCAGGACGGCGACCAGGTTCTCGGCGAGCAGGGCGGCCTGGGCGAGGGCGTGCTGGGCGTTGGGGGCACAGGGGTCGCCGTCGCGGGTGGGGTCGGGGACGGCGGCGCAGTCGCCGGCGGCCCAGGCGTCGGGCAGTACGGTGCCGTCGGCGGTGGCGACCTGGAGGGTGGGCAGGCAGGGCACCCGGCTCTCGGCGTCGAGCGGGAGGTCGGTGAGGCGGAGTACGGGGGCCGGGCGGACGCCGGCCGTCCAGACCAGGGTGCGGGCGGCGAAGCGGCTGCCGTCGGAGAGCACCATCAGGCGGTCGGCGGCGGACTCCAGCTTGGTGGAGAGCCGGACGTCGACCGCCCGGTCGCGCAGCTGGGCGAGGGTGTGGGCGGCGAGCTCGACGGACTCCTCGGGGAGGATCCGGTCGGTCGCCTCGACCAGCACCCAGCGCAGGTCGTCGGTGGTGAGGTTGTGGAAGCCCTTGACCGCGTACCGGGCCATGTCCTCGAGTTCGGCGAGCGCGCCGACGCCCGCGTAGCCGGCGCCGACGAAGACGAAGGTGAGCGCGGCCTGGCGGAGCTCGGGGTCGCGGGTGGTGGAGGCGAGGTCGAGCTGTTCGAGGACGTGGTTGCGCAGGCTGACCGCCTCGCCGACGGTGGCGAAGCCGAGGCCGTGCTCCGCGAGGCCGGGGACGGGGACGGTCCTGGAGACCGCTCCCGGCGCCACCACCAGCACGTCGTAGGGGATTTCGGTGGGCAGCCGGAGCTCGCCGCGCGGGGCGGCGTCGACCCAGGCCCGCTTGGTGGCGTGGTCGATCCTGGTGACCCGGGCGGTGAGCACCCGGCAGTCCGGCAGGGCGCGGCGCAGCGGGACGACGACGTGCCGCGGGTCGATGGAGCCGGCGGCCACCTCGGCGAGCAGGGGCTGGTAGGTCAGGTAGGGCTGCGGCTCGACGACGGTGATCTCGGTGTCACCCGATCGGAGTTCCGTGCGGAGCAGCTGCTGGAGGCGGCCGGCGGTGGTCATGCCGGCGCAGCCGCCGCCGATGATCAGGATCCTGATGGGGCACCTCCGGCCGCCGTCTGTGCTGTGATCCGCTTCACGTCCTTGTTGTGTCCCCCTATGACGCACCCCCGGGAGGCCTCTTGTCCACACTCCGGATCGGATCGGATGGGCATCGGATGGGCAAAGGTCCACTTCTTCCGCGAACTTCCTTGAACTATGGTCGGATTGTGCGTCGGGCCGCCGAGGGAGCCGGTCCGGGCCCGGCTGCTCCGGAGCCGCCCGCGAGCCGCCCGACTGGAGGGCGGGGTTCCGGGGAAGGGTTGCACCGGGGGGTGCGCTGGTTGGACTGTTCGGCGCCCGGGGCGGGCGCCTTCGGGGGAGGTTGAGATGACTGATCAGGAACGCGCGACGGTACTGCCGGTGGCCGTGGGCCGGCATGTGGTGCCCGAGCAGCGCGGTCCGGTCGAGGTGGAGCAGGGGGCCGGCCGCGGCGGCGGATCCCGGCTGCGGGTGGACGCCCGGCGGAACCTGGAGAGCGTGCTGCGGGCCGCCCGTGAGGTGTTCGGCGAACTCGGCTACGGCGCGCCGATGGAGGAGGTCGCGCGCCGCGCCGGGGTCGGTGTCGGCACCGTGTACCGGCGTTTCCCGAGCAAGGAGGTGCTGGTCCAGCGGATCGCGGCCGAGGAGGTCGCCTGGCTGACCGCGCAGGCCCGGGAGTCGCTGTACGGCTCCACCGCCGGTCCGTGGGAGGCGCTGTCGGGCTTCCTGGAGCGGGCGGCGGCGTCGGGCGCGGGCAGGCTGCTGCCGCCGGACGCCTTCCGGTACGCGGAGGAGATCGGTCGGGTGCCGGAGCAGCGTGGTGCGGAGCAGCGGGCGTTCGCGCCGGTGCCGGACGAGCCGGTCGAGGAGTCGGCCGATCCGCGGCTGCTGCTGCACCTGCTGGCGGCGCTGGTCGCGCGGGCCGGTGCGGCAGGGGAGCTGCGGCCGGGAGTGAGCGTGTCGGACGTGGTGCTGGTGCTGACCGCGGCCGTTCCGGTGCACGCGGCCGCGGCGCGGGCGGCGGCCGGGCGGACGGACGGTTCGCCGGGCGAGCGGCTGTTGGAGATCCTGCTGCAGGGGCTGCGGGCGGCCTGAGCGACCGGGGGCGGGCCGTTCCGGTTCGGGCAGTCGGTCGGCTGTCCGAACCGATCGGCGGGCGCTGCCCGGAAGAGTGGGTCGGGCCGGTCCGGCTACCGGTGGACCTCGCGCTATGCCATTCTTTGCCCGTGGTTGGAGCCATTGTCCCATTGCGTGCCGTTCCCTCCCCCGAGCTGTCCGGAGGTCGGGGGTGAGCGCCGAGGAGCAGAGCGAGTACGGGCCCGGCGAGTTCAGGCCCGGACTGGGGACGCCCGGCCACGTGCCGGACCAGGGCGGCAGCCCGGCCCGTGAGTCGCTGTCCGGCCGGGTGCCGGGTCAGGCGGCCGCCGGGCAGGGCGGGGTCAGCCCGGCGGCGTTCGTCGGGCCGCGCGAGTTCGGCCGCCACGCCGAGGCCGATGCGGTGCGGGCCGTGGTGCCCGCGCCCGCCGATCCGGTCGACGGCGAGCGCCCGCCCTCCGACGCCGAGTTGACGGCCCGGGTCCGGGCCGGGGACGACGCCGCGTACGAGGAGATCTACCGGCGGCACGCCGACTCGGTGCGCCGCTACGCCCGGACGTGCTGCCGGGACAGCTTCACCGCGGAGGACCTGGCAGGCGAGGTGTTCGCCCGCACGCTGCAGGCGCTGAAGGCGGGCAAGGGGCCGGAGTTCGCGGTCCGCGCCTACCTGCTGACGGCGGTGCGCAACGTGGCGGCGGCCTGGGGCCGCAGCGACCGGCGCGAACAACTGGTCGACGACTTCAGCCTGTTCGCGGAGACCTCGGCCGCGACCGTGGAGTTCGACCTGGCCGATCCCGGGGCGGACGCCTGGGCGATGGCCCTGGCCGACCGGCGGATGGTCATGCAGGCCTACGCCGAGCTGCCCGAGGACGACCGGGTGGTGCTCTGGCACACCGAGGTCGAGCGGGAGTCGCCGAAGACGGTGGCGGTGATGCTCGGCAAGACCGCCAACGCGACGGCGGTGCAGGCGCACCGGGCGCGCGACCGGCTGGCCGCCGCCTTCCTGCAGGCCCACGTGTCGGGCAGCCAGGCCTCCGGCTGCGCGGCGTACGCCAACCGGCTCGGCGCGTACGCGCGCGGGTCGCTGCGCAAGCGGGCCTCGGCGGAGGTCGGGAAGCACATCCAGGAGTGCGACCGCTGCACGGCGGCGTACCTGGAGCTGGCCGACATCAACCACAGCCTGCGGGCCGTCCTGCCCGGGGGCGTGCTGCTCTGGGTCGGGTCCGGGTACTTCACGGCCGCCGCGGCGGCCGTGGCCGGTGGTGCGGTGGTGGCCGGCGGCGTGGTCGCGGGCACGGCGGCGGGCGGTGCGGCGGCGGGAACGGCGACGGCGGGCGGAACGGCGGCCGGCGGCGCGGGTGCAGGTGCGGCGGCCGGCGGCGCGGGTGCGGCCGGCGGGTCCGGCTCGGGTGTCGGGGCGGTGGCCGGGGAGGGGCTGGGCGCGGCCGCCAAGGCGGGCATCGCGGCCGGTGTCGCGGTGGCGGTGGCGGCGGTGGCCGCGTACGCGCTGACCGGCTCGCCGGAGCAGGCGCCGCCGGCCCCGGTGGCCGCTCCGCCCGTGTCCTCGGCTCCGGCCGTGCCGCCGGTGGCCCCGCCGCCGCCCGCGCCGAGCCCCGCGCCGTCCGAGCCGGAGCCGGAGCCCAGCCCGACCCCGACACCTTCACCCACACCCACGCCGGCGTCGCGGGCGGTGCCCGTGCCCAGCCCGACCCCGACGCCGGAGCCCCCGGCGGTCGAGTCGCCGACGCCGACGCCCCCGCCGGTGCCGACCCCGACCGTCACTCCCCCGGAGCCGCCGCAGCCTCCGGAGCCGCCGGTGGTCGAACCGCCGGTGGTGCAGCCGCCGAGCACTTTCTGGCTGGACGAGCTGCCGTTCGTCGGCGGCAACCGGGTGCCCGAGGACAGCCCGGTGATCCGCGGCCGCGGGCAGGTGGTGCGCACCGGCGGGTCCTGGGTGGGCGGGTCGCACTACGCGCACGTCCTGGCGGTGCGGGTGCCGTCCAGCGTGCGGATCGACCTCAACCGGCCGTGCGACTCGTTCGACGCGGTGGCCGGGCTGGACGACCTCGGCCTGAAGCTCGGCCGGGTGGAGTTCTCCGTGCAGGGCGGCGACGGCCGCACGCTGTGGACCTCGGGCCGGGTGGGTGCCGGGGACGGGGCGGTGCGGGTGCACGCCCCGCTCTCCGGGCAGCGCTGGATCCGGCTGGTCGTGGAGCCCGCGACGGGCGGGCTCGGCCGGCTGGACGTGGCGGACTGGGCGTCGGCCAGGTTCAGCTGCTGAGCCCGTCCCGGTCCGGGGACGCGGTCAGACCGCGCAGGCGTCGTCGGCGCAGCCCTCGGCCGGGGACGGGGCGACGGCGCCGGTCTCGGCGGCGACTTGGCGCAGCACGGAGAGGAAGGTGTCCGCCTCCTGCCCGCCCTGGACCGCCCAGCGCCCTTCGAAGACGAAGGTCGGCACCGCGCTGATGCCCAGGTCGCGGGCGGCGGCCAGCTGGGCGCGGACCTCGGCGGTGCCCTCGTCGCCGGCCAGGTAGGCGGCGACCCGCTCGGCGTCCAGCCCCGCGGCCGCGGCGATCGCGGTGAGCGCGGCGCGGTCGCCGACGTTGACGCCGTCGGAGAAGTGCGCCTTGAGCAGCCGCTCCTTGAGGTCCGTCTGCACGGCCGGGCCGTACGCGGTCTCGGCGAGGTGCAGCAGCCGGTGCGCGAGCAGGGTGTTGACCTCGATCGCGGCGTCGAAGTCGTAGCTGATGCCCTCGGCGCGGCCCAGCTCGGCGACCCGGGCGTCCATCGCGACCGACTGCGGACCGTAGCGCTCGGCCAGCCACTCGCGGTGGTTGCGCGGCTCCTCGGACGCGTCCGGCACCAGCTGGTACGGCCGGAAGACCACCTCGACGCCGTCCTTGCCCTCGAAGCGCTCCAGCGCCTGCTCGAAGCGGCGCTTGCCGATGTAGCACCAGGGGCAGGCGATGTCCGAGTAGATCTCGACCTTCATGACGCGGGACTCCAGGGGTTGCCGTACGGGGTAACCATTGGTGAACGCTCAACCATCTGGTCGGCATTCCCCCGCGGCGGCCGCTCAGGTCACCGGGGGCGCCGGGACGACCAGTACGGGGCGCGAGCAGTGGTGCACCGCCGCGGTGCTCACCGAGCCCAGCAGCAGCCGGGCGAAGCCGCCGTTGCCCCGGGTGCCGACCACCAGCGTGTGGTGGGCGGACGCGGTCTGCAGCAGCACCTCGATCACGTTGCCGAGCACCACGTGCAGCGAGAGCTCGCCGCCGTACGGCCGCTCACGGGCCGCCTGGACGGTGGAGACGGCGCGGCGCAGGCCGTCCGCCATGCTCGCGGTGAGGTGCTCGACGCTCTCCTGCACCAGCTCGGCCATCCCCGGCGGGTACCCGGTCGGCGACGGGTTGACCACCGCGAGGACGTAGAGCGGCAGCCGGAACAGCTCCGCCTCGGTCATCGCGCGGTCGAGCGCCCACAGCGAACCGTCGGAGCCGTCGCACGCCGCCAACACCCCGGGGCGCCCGGCCGGCGCCTCACCGAGCACGGGGAATGGTTCTCTCACCCGGACCATGATTCCCGCTGGGCGCGGCCGCTCCCGGTCGGCACGCCGCACGGCGGGAGCCCGGGCGGGCGCTCGGGCGGGCGCTCGGCGCCGGGCGCTCAGGGCCGGGGGTCCAGGGCGGGGCGACGGGGGCCGGGGAGGTTGGTCCAGGAGGAGCCGTGGCGGCGGGCCGCGGTGCGGCGGAGCCAGAGTTCGGTGGCGATCAGGTCGGCGAGGGCGCCGACGGTCGCCGGGGGCAGCGGGTGCTCCGGGTCGGTGGCCAGGGCGAGGGTGCGGCGGACGGCGGGGACGTCGATCAGCCCGGCGTCGCCGAGCAGCGGCCGGTGGAACAGGTCGGCGAGGGTGTCGGCGGCCAGGCGCAGACCGGTCCGGGCGGGCGTGAGGCGGTCGGGTCGGGGGCCGCGGCCCCAGTCGGCGGGCAGGTCGGCCCGGCCGGTGCCGGCCAGGACGGCGCGCAGCAGGGCGTGCCGGGCACCCGGTTGCAGCCGGGTCTCGTCGGGGAGCAGCCGGGCGGCGCGGACCACCTGGTTGTCGAGGAAGGGTGCGTGCAGCCGCTGGCCGTGCTGTTCGGTGGCGTGGACCAGGGTGCGGAAGTCGGCGGCGTGCCGGTGTAGGGCGAGCCGGGCGCGGCGGGCGCCGGGGTGTTCGGCGGGTGCGGGCCCGCGGGCGGCGGTGCGCAGCCGCTGGGCGAGGACGGCGAGGGCCTCGTCGGAGAGCAGCCGGGCGGCCGGGGCGGGGACGGTCCAGGCGAGGTCGGCGGCGGCGCCGGTGCCGGCGGTGACGGGGTCGGGGACAGCCGGTCTGACGGTGAGCCGGACGGCGAGGTCGTCGAGGGCCTCCGCGTAGCGGGTGCGGGCGAGCCGGCGGGCGGCCCGGAGCACGGTGACCGGGGTGCGGACGGTGCCGGTGAGCGCGCCGGCGGTGGCCCGGTCGGCGCCGGCCAGGGCGGCGACCGGGGCGAGGAGTTCGCGGGCGCGGCCGGTGCGGATCAGGTCGGCGAGCCGGGCGGGGTGGCCGTCGAGGACTTGGCGGGCGCCGTAGCCGGTGAGGTGGTCGGCGCCGCCGGCGCGGTGCGCGGCGGCGAAGCGGTCGGCGGCGAGCAGGGCGGTGCCGGGTGCGTCGGTGAGCGGTCCGGCGAGCGGGTCGGCGGACAGGTCGGTGTACGGCAGCGCGGCGGGCAGCAGGATGTGCCGCAGCCGCGGCGCGTCGACCGCGAGGGCGAGGGTGCCGGGGCGGTCGGCGGCGTCCGGGCCGTCGTGGGCGGCGAGGGTGACGGCGGCCAGGGCCGGCCCGGCGTCATCGCGGTCCTCGTCGTCCTCCCGGTGGGCGGTGGGGCGGGCCCAGGAGCCCTTGACCGCGCCGGTGCGGACGGGCGGGTCGGTCGTCCTCCGGGCGGTGGGGGCGGGGCCGGCCGGGAGCGGGACGGCCGCCGCGAGCAGCGCGACCGTCGCGGAGGCGGTGCCGTACGAGAGGTCGACGCCGAGGCGGGGCCGGTCGGAGGTGGGCTCGGGGGCGGTGCGGACGCGGCAGCGGACGGCCTCCAGCAGGGCGCGGGTGAGTTCGCGGACGGCCGGGGGTTCCTCGCGGGGCTCGGGGCCGGGCTCGGGTTCGTACGGGGAGAGGTAGGGGCGGCCGGACCGGATGCCGAGGGTGTGGCCGGGCGGGACGCGGTGGACCCCGGCGTACGGGGTACGGGTGCCGGTGGCCTCGGGCGAGTCGGGGACGGCCAGGTGGGCGGCGAGGTACTCGGGGTCGACGGGGGCGCCGGTCAGGTCGGCGAGCGGGAGTGCGGCCGTGGCGTACGCGGTGCCGCCGGCGAAGGGGGTGTGGAAGACCGGGAGCGCGCCGGCCAGGTCGGTGAGCAGGACGGTGGAGCGGGCACCGGTGGAGAGGACCACCGTGTAACTGCCGGGCCAGTGGGTGAGGTGCCGGACGGCGCCGCCGCGGGCCGCGGCGAGGCCGGCGGCGAGCTCGCGGTCGGAGGCGCCGCAGCGGCCGAGCACGGCGAGCCGGACGGTGGCCGGGGAGTCGGCGGCGGCGGTCAGCTCGGTGGGGTCGAGGGGGGTGAGCCCGCCGGTGACGGTGGCCGGGGCGCCGGGGCGGAGGGTGGCGAGGCGGATCTCGTCCGGGCGCCAGTCGCCCACCGCCCAGAGCGGATTGGGCCCGGCCCAGAGCGTGGTCGCGGCGAGCGGGCGGACCGCGGCCAGCGCGGGGTCGGCGGCCCGGGTCAGGCCGCTCCAGCCGGTGAGCCACCGCATCGCGCGCCTCCGCCTGACGAGGAACCGGGCACGCGGGACCCGCGGGGCGGGGAGCGCGCCGTCAGGAGACATCGTGCCACCGCAGTGGCGCCGGGGAACCCCTGTTGCGCAGCTCAGTACGAGGATTGACGCCCGATCGGGACGCCGGGGCGGGTCGTGCCCGGCCCGGGGAGCGGGCGGCGGGAGGCGGTCGCGGAGGGTGACGGGGGGCTCGGCGGGCGCGCCGCACGCCGGTGGTGGCGTGCGGTGGCGCGGTGCCGGGCGGCGGACGGGCCGCGCGCGGGCGGGGGCGGAGCGTGGCGGGGTGGCGGGGGGTGGCGCGGGCCGGGCCGCCCCCTCCGGGGCCCGGGCCGTGCCGTCCTGCCGTTCCGGCGGTGGATTCCGGGCCGGACGGGGCCCGGAAATGGCCGAAAGGCGTCGCACGCCCGGGAGGGCATCCGCATGCCCTCCCGGACCGCTCGCTGCCCGCGGGGATCACGGCAGCGTTTCCCCCGGCCCGCCGGGTCCTCGACGGCGGGCCGATCCACGGCCTCCAGCGAATCGCCGACCTGCCCGCGAGGCCAGGGGGCACGAGTGGCGCACGTGGGCACGGCGCCGGAGCACGGGCGTCCGCGACGGCCCGGCGGGGGCGGCCGCGTCCGCCCGGGCGCCGGTCGACGGTCGGCCTCGCGGGTGCGCGATCCCGCCATCCGGAATGCCGACCCTTAACCCTCGGAACCCGGACGACTACGCTAGGTGCAGCAGCAGCCCGGTGGCGCGCCGCTGTCCGCGTTCGCCACCGTCCGCGCACCACGTCGCCAGGGGGTGCCACCGCCACCATGACCGCCAGCTCTCGAGGCCCGAACGATCGGCTCGGTGCACTCCTCTCGCTCGCCCAGATCTCCAACGCGGGTCTCGCCCGCCGGGTCAACGACCTCGGTGCGCAGCGCGGCCTGACGCTCCGCTACGACAAGACGTCGGTGGCCCGGTGGGTCACCAAGGGCATGGTGCCGCAGCGTCCGGTGCCGCACCTGATCGCCACCGCGCTGGGCAACAAGCTGGGCCGGCCGGTGCCGTTGGAGGAGATCGGCCTGGCGGACTCGCACCCGACGCCGGAGCTGGGCCTGGAGTTCCCGCGCGAGGTGCCGGAGGCGGTGCGGTCGGCGACCGAGCTGTGGCGGGTCGACCTGGACCTGCGGCGCGGCCCGGGCGGCGGCCGGTGGAGCGACAGCCTGGCGGGCACCTTCTCGGTGTCGGCGTACGCGACGCCGGTGTCGCGCTGGCTGATCACCCCGGCGGACGGCTCGGTGGCCCGCGAGGTGCTGCCGGACCCGTCCGGCTACCGGGTGGGGCACACCGACGCGGCGAAGCTGCGCGAGGCGGCCCAGGAGGCCCGCCGCTGGGACTCCAAGTACGGCGGCGGGGACTGGCGTTCGTCGATGGTGCCGGAGTGCCTGCGGGTGGAGGCGGCGCCGCTGCTGCTGGCCTCGTACAGCGACGCGGTCGGCCGGGCGCTGTTCGGGGCGACCGCCGAACTGACCAGGCTGGCCGGGTGGATGGCGTTCGACACCGGCCAGCACGAGGCGGCGCAGCGGTACTACATCCAGGCGCTGCGCCTCGCCCGGGCCGCGGGCGACGTGCCGCTCGGCGGCTACGTGCTGGCCTCGATGAGCCTGCAGGCCTCGTACCGGTCCTTCCCGGACGAGGCGGTGGACCTGGCGCAGGCGGCGCTGGAGCGCAACCGGGGCCTGGCGACGGCGCGGACGATGAGCTTCTTCCACCTGGTGGAGGCGCGGGCGCACGCCAAGGCGGGCAACGCGGCGGCGTGCGGGGCGGCGCTGTCGGCGGCGGAGGCGGCACTGGACCGGTCCCGGCCGGGCGACCCCGACCCGACCTGGATCGACTTCTACGCCTACGACCGGCTGGCGGCGGACGCGGCGGAGTGCTTCCGCGACCTCGGGGTGCCGTCCAAGGTGCGCCAGTTCACCCGGGAGGCGCTGGCCCGGCCGACCGAGGGGTTCGTCCGCTCGCACGGCCTGCGGCTGGTGGTCTCGGCGATGGCCGAGGCGGAGGCCGGCGACCTGGACGCGGCGGTCGCGGCCGGGGAGCGGGCGGTCGAGGTGGCGGGCCGGATCTCCTCGCACCGCAGCCGGGAGTACGTGGTGGAACTGCTGCGGCGGCTGGAGCCGTACTCGGACGAGCGGCGGGTGAAGGAGCTGACCGAGCGCGCGCGGCTGGTGCTGGCGGGGTCCGCGTAATTCGCGTGCGGGCCCGTCCGCCCGCTGGTTATCGTCTCTCTCGTCCAGGTGCGCAGGCGGAGGTTACTTCCACTGTAAATGGGCGGGTTGCGGGTTCGAATCCCGTCACCGGCTTCGGGCCGGTGTAGCTCAATCGGGAGAGCAGCTGATGTCACCTCAGCCGCTTCTGTTCTCTGGACACCTATTCTTGAATACGCACCTCCCGGTGCGCAGGCTTCGGTTACTTCAGGTAACGCTCCCTCCGGGGAGCCGCGGTTCAAATCCGCACGAGCAGGTCCCCGTACCGATGCCGCCTTTGATCTCGGGAGGCACAGCACCGGGAGCGCCCGGTGCGCGGGCCGGGGTTACTTCGTGGAGCGCCTTCGTGGTGCGGTGAATCGGACCGGACACCCCTGCCGTTGCCGTCGGCTCGCCGGAGCCTGCGGCTCGATCTCGGGCGCGCCCTTCTCCGCCATGCCTCCCCCTGACTTTCTCCCAGGGGGATTTTTCATGTCCCGTTTCAACGTCAAGCGCAAGAAGCAGATGTCGCCGGTGGCCACCACCGGGCAGCGGGTGGCCAGCCACGAGGGCGGGGTCGGGTTCCTGCGGGACGAGAAGTCCGAGCTGTTCCTGCTCGCGGTGGGCAACCTGGTCGGGCAGGACACCTTCTACGAGCGCGGCGGCGACCGGGACGACCGGTACACCGCGCTGGTGCGGCAGCTGGCCGTCGCGGATCCGGAGTGGACGCTCGGCCTGCTGCGCTGGCTGCGGCACGGGGCGCACATGCGGACCGCCTCGCTGGTCGGCGCGGCCGAGTTCACCCGGGCCCGGCTGGACGCCGAGGCGCCCGGCCACTCGCGGCAGGTGATCGACGCCGTGCTGCAGCGGGCCGACGAGCCGGGCGAGTTCCTCGCCTACTGGACCGGACGCTACGGGCGGAACCTGCCGCAGCCGGTCAAGCGCGGTGTCGCGGACGCGGCCCGCCGACTGTACGACGGCCGGTCGCTGCTGAAGTACGACACCGCCTCGCAGGGCTACCGCTTCGGTGACGTCCTGGAGTTGACGCATCCCTCGCCGGACCCGCGGAAGGCCTGGCAGGGCGAGCTGTTCCGGTACGCGCTGGACCGCCGGCACCGGCCGGAGGAGGCCGTGCCGCCGGCCGGCGCCGCGCTGCTCACCGCCAACCGGGCGCTGCTGGCGCTGCCGGTGGAGCAGCGGCGGGCGGTGCTGACCGGCGAGGACGGACCGGAGCGGCTGGCCGCGGCGGGGCTGACCTGGGAGGCACTGGCCGGCTGGCTGCAGGGCCCGATGGACGCCGCGGCGTGGCAGGCGATCATCCCGTCGATGGGGACGATGGCGCTGCTGCGGAACCTGCGCAACTTCGACCGGGCCGGCGTCACGGACGAGGTCGCGGAGCAGGTGGCGCGGCGGATCGCCGACCGCGGCGAGGTCCGCAAGGGACGGCAGTTCCCGTTCCGGTACCTGGCCGCGTACCGGAACGCACCGTCGCTGCGCTGGAGTTGGGCGCTGGAGAAGGCGCTGGGCCACTCGCTGGAGAACGTCCCGGCGCTGCCGGGACGGACCCTGGTGCTGGTCGACCGGTCCGGGTCGATGTTCGACCGGCCGAGCGCGCAGACCCAGCTCAACCGGGCGGACTCGGCGGCGATCTTCGGTACGGCGCTGGCGCTGCGGGCCGAGCACGCGGACCTGGTGGAGTTCGGCACCGGCAGCTCCGTGATCGAGCTGCGGCGCGGCGAGTCGGTGCTGAAGGCGGTGGAGCGGTTCGGGAACCTCGGCGGGACCGACACCGCGAGGGCGGTGCGCACGCACTTCGGCGGGCACGACCGGGTGGTGGTCGTGACCGACGAGCAGGCCTCCTCCGGGGATCCGCTCGGCGCGGTCCCCGCGCGGGTTCCGGTGTACACCTGGAACCTGGCGGGCTACCGGCCGGGCCACGGGGTCTCCGGCGCGAGCGGCCGGCACACCTTCGGCGGGCTGAGCGACGCGGCGTTCCGGCTGATCCCGCTGCTCGAGTCGGGCGCCCGGGCCGACTGGCCGTGGCTGTAGCGGGACCGAACGCCCCGAGCGCCTGACGGCGCTCGGGGCGGGGTGCCACTATCGAGCCTGTGACGGATGTGGTGGTGGTCGGGGGCGGGATCGTCGGGCTGTCGACGGCGTACGCGCTGACCCGGGCGCGGCCCGGGGTGTCGGTGGTGGTGCTGGAGAAGGAGGGCGGCCTCGCCGCGCACCAGACGGGGCGCAACAGCGGGGTGATCCACTCCGGCGTCTACTACCGGCCGGGGTCGTTGAAGGCGCGGTACGCCACCGGGGGCGCCGCCGAGATGGTGGAGTTCTGCCGCGAGCAGGGCGTCGCGCACGAGGTGACCGGGAAGCTGATCGTGGCCACGGCGGCCGAGGAGCTGCCGCGGCTCGCGGCGCTCGCGGAGCGCGGGCGGGAGAACGGCATCCCGGTCACCGAGCTGGACGCGGCCGGGATCCGGGAGTTCGAGCCGGAGGTGACCGGCGTGGCCGGGCTGCACCTGGCGACGACCGGCATCTGCGACTTCCCGGCGGTGGCCCGGCGGTACGCCGAGCTGGCCCGGGAGAAGGGAGCGGAGCTGCGGCTGGGCACCGAGGTCCGGTCGATCGTGCGGCGCTCCGACGGGGTGACGGTGCGGACGGCCTCGGGCGAGCTGCGTGCCGGGGTGCTGGTGAACTGCGCGGGCCTGCACAGCGACCGGGTGGCGCGGATGGCCGGGGACGACCCGGGGGTGCGGATCGTGCCCTTCCGCGGCGAGTACTACGAACTGGCGCCGCACCGGCGCGGCCTGGTCCGCGGGCTGGTCTACCCGGTGCCGGACCCGGCGTTCCCGTTCCTCGGGGTGCACCTGACCCGGGGCATCCACGGCGACGTGCACGTGGGCCCGAACGCGGTGCCGGCGCTGGCCCGGGAGGGCTACGACTGGCGCACGGTGAAGCTGCGGGACGTGGCGGAGACGGTGCGCTTCCCGGGGACGTGGCAGATCGCCCGGCGGCACTGGCGCTACGAGGTCGGCGAGCTGCACCGTTCGCTGTCCAAGCGGGCGTTCACGGCGGCCGTCCGCCGCCTGCTGCCGGCGGTGACCGAGGCCGACCTGGTCCCGGCCGCCGCGGGCGTGCGGGCGCAGGCGGTGGCGCGGGACGGTTCGCTGCTGGACGACTTCGCGTTCGCGGGCTTCGACCCGGCGGACCCGGGGTCGGCGCGGCGGGTGGTGCACGTGCTGAACGCACCGTCCCCTGCGGCGACCGCCTCGCTGGGGATCGGCCGGGAGGTGGCCCGCCGGGCCCTGGCGGCCCTGGACGCCGGCGGCTGAGCGGTCGGCGTCCGGGGCCGCCGACGGGCGCAGGCGGGCGGCTGAGGAATCCGTCACGCCCGGGTCCGGTCGGCGGGGCACCGCCGTAGACTGGTGCGATTGTGACTGCTTCTGCCCCGTCCTCCCAGTTGACCCCGTCCGCCCGGATGTCCGCCGCACCGGCGGCGTACCCCGCGCCGATGTACCCGCACAAGGCCACCGAGGAACAGCACCGCGAGCGCCGGATCCGCACGTTCCAGCCGCGCCGCGGCCGGATCACCAAGGCGCAGGCCGGTGCGCTGGACCGCGGTTGGGAGCGGTTCGGCCTGGCGATCGACGGCACCCCGCTGGACCTGCCGACGCTGTTCGACGGCCGGCCGGTGACGCTGGAGATCGGCTTCGGCATGGGCGACACCACCGCGGCGATGGCGGCGGCCGACCCGTCGACGGGCATCCTGGCGGCGGACGTGCACACCCCGGGCCACGGCAACCTGCTGCAGTTCCTGGAGCGGGACGGTTCGGAGAACGTCCGGCTGGCGGCGGGCGACGCGATCATCCTGCTCCGCGACATGCTGCAGGACGCCTCGCTGGCGGGCCTGCGGGTGTACTTCCCGGACCCGTGGCCGAAGCCCAAGCACCACAAGCGCCGGCTGATCCAGGACTCCTTCCTGGACCTGGTGCTGCCGCGGCTGGCCCCGGGCGCGCTGGTGCACTGCGCGACCGACTGGGAGCCGTACGCCGAGCAGATGGCCCAGGTGCTGGCGGGGCGGCCGGAGTTGGAGAACGTCCACCCGGAGGGTGACGGTTCGGGCTGGCTGGAGCCGTCCGAGCACCCGGAGGGCTCGGTGCCCGGCTACGCGCCGCGGCCCGAGTGGCGGCCGGTGACCAAGTTCGAGCGGGCCGGCCTGGCCAAGGGCCACGTGGTGCACGACCTGCTGTTCCGTCGCCGCTGAGCAACTCCCTTATCACGCTGGGTACTCTTCCGGGTACGGACTGCGCGGAGACCTCCCCGGGCACGGGGTGCGTCGCCTACTCTCGTGCGCGTGAGCAGTCCGTACGGTGTGCCCGTCGGGCCCCGGGCGCGCCGAGCCGCCCCCGGGCTGCGGTCGCACGCCCGCCGGGGCCGGTGGCTGGGCCGCCTCACCGCGCTGCGCCGGCCCGCGCTGTCCTCGGCGCTGGCCGCGTTCGCGCTGGCCGGGTCGGGGCTGCTGATCCTGCGCCTGGTGCAGCGGCAGACCGGGACGGTCGGGCTGCTGGTCGGGATGGGCCTGGCGCTGCTGCCGCTGCCCTTCGTGCTGGGCTCGCTGGCCTGGCTGAACCGGACCGCCCGGGTGCCGATGCGGCACGCCCTGTTCTGCCTGGCCTGGGGGGCGTGCGCCGCCACCACGGTGGCGATCATGGCGAACGGCTGGGCCAGTGACTTCCTGATCGCGCACCAGGGCAGCGCCCGGGGCGAGACGCTGGGCGCCGAGTTCGCGACGCCGCTGATCGAGGAGACCGCGAAGGCCGGCGCGCTGCTGGTGCTGCTGCTGCCGTTCCGCCGGCGGTCTCGCTGCCGGGCCGCGCCGCCGTGCGGCACGGTGCGGCGGGACGCCCGGGCGGCGACGGGGCGGCGGGGCCCGCTCGGGTCGCGGGTCGTCCGGCTGCGGACGGGCCGCCCGGTCCGGTCCCGGGGGCGCGCCCACTCGTACTTCCGGCCGGCGCCGCACGGACGGCTGCGGGCCCGGCTCGGCCCGCGCACGCTGGCGGCGGGCACGGTGCTCGGCGGGGTGACCGCCTGCGGGTTCTCCTTCACCGAGAACGCGCTCTACCTGGGCCGGGCGTTCAGCGCCGACCGGCAGGCCCGGCTGGACGCGATCGGCCTGGGCCAGGCACCGAGCCTGCGGGACTTCGACTCGACGGTGCACACCTTCGTGCTGCGCGGCCTGCTCTCGCCGTTCGCCCACCCGCTGTTCACCGCGCTGACCGGGCTGGGCATCGCCGTCACGCTGACCACCGGGCGGCGCTGGCTGGCCCGGCTGGCCGCCCCCGGCGGGCTGCTCCTGGCGATGGCGATCCACGGCACCTGGAACGCCGCGGCCGGGCTCGGTACCGACGGCTTCCTGCTGGTGTACGGGCTGGTGATGGTGCCCGCCTTCGCGGTGCTGGTGTGCTTCGCCGTGTGGGCGCAGACCCGGCGCGGACGGCAGCCGGCGGTCGCCGCCGCACACGGCTGAGGAGGCGCGCCGGACCCTCCCCGGTAACCGATTTCCCTTCTCGGCGACTCTCCCGTACTGTTGTGTTCACCGACGCGGGGTGGAGCAGCTCGGTAGCTCGCTGGGCTCATAACCCAGAGGTCGCAGGTTCAAATCCTGTCCCCGCTACTCAGTAGCACGAAGGCCCGGAGGCTCGCCTCCGGGCCTTCGGCCTTTTCGTCCCCGATAAATCCGTTGCCCCGTGCGGGGCGGGTTGCTTATGGTGGCTTCAGAACACGGAAAGGAGGTGATCCTGAGTGAGTAACACCACGACTGCGCCGCAGAGCGCGTCTGACTCGCTCGGGCGCGCCTCCGTGGAGTTCGCGGCCTAGGTCGTAGCTCCACGGCGGAGAGCGCAGAAGTTGTCGAGCCCCCGGGGCGGCCTCATGGCGAGGTCCCGGGGGCTTCGGCATTCCCGGGCGCCGAGCCGGCCGGTCCGTTCCGTGAAGCGAACCCCCGCCCATTCGTCATACCGAACGGTGGGCGCCCTTGGAGCCGAATCCGGGGTCGTTCAGGTGGGGCTTCTGCTCGGCCCGGTAGTGCAGCAGCAGGACGGAGTGGACGGTGCCGTCCAGCGCGGTGTAGCTGTGCGGGCTGCCGGCGTCGAAGCCGACGTAGTCGCCGGGGCCGAGCTCGACCTGCCGGCCGTTTACCGTGACGCCGAGCCGGCCGGACTGGACCACGGTGTGCTCGGTGCCGGCGTGGCCGAGCGAGTCCTGGGTGCAGCCGGCCCGCACCTGCTGGTCGTACACCTCGATCACCGAGTCGCCGGACTCGATCCGGCGCAGATGGCGCAGGTCGACGCCCTCCCCGGCGAGCACCTCGACCTCGGCGGCGCGGACCACCGTCAGACCGGCGGCCGGTCTGTGGTCGACCAGGTCGGAGATCGGCACGTCCAGCTCCCGGGCGAGGCTGAAGACGGTCTCGATGGTGGGGTTGCCGGTGCCGGACTCCAGCTGGGAGAGGGTGGCCTTGCCGATCCCGGAGCGGCGGGACAGCTCGGAGAGGGAGAGCCCCTTCCGGGTGCGCACCCGCTTCAGGTTGGCGGCCAGGACATCCCGGACCGATCCCTCGGAGCCGTTCACGGCGTCCCCTTTCCCTCGGATCGGCGTTCGGTATACCGTACGGATCGCGCCAGCAGACGGGTTCATTATGCCGATCGCTCCGAGCCCGCTCGATCCGCCGATCAGCATCAGTGATCAGAGTCAGGAGACGGTTGTGGACCAGGCCGAGAACAACAAGCCGCGCAAGAACGGGCTGACCCGGGGAGTGACCGAGGCGCTGGCCGCGAACATGCGGCAGGGCTGGGCGGACACCGAGCGGCACGACCTGGAGCCGATCCCGCAGGCCGCGCACACCGCCCGCCGCCGGGCCGCGCTCTCCGCCCGCTACCCCGGCGAGCTGCTGGTGGTCCCGTCCGGCACCCCCAAGGTCCGGGCCAACGACACCGACTACCCCTTCCGTCCGTCGTCCGAGTACGCCCACCTGACCGGCGACCAGTCGGAGCGCGCGGTGCTGGTGCTGGAGCCGACCGCCGACGGCCACCGCGAGGCCGCCTACCTGCAGCCCCGCTCGGACCGGGACAACGGCGAGTTCTGGCTCGACAACCACGGCGAGCTCTGGGACGGCCGGCGCAACAGCCTGACCGAGAACGAGCGGCTGCTCGGCCTGGAGTGCCGCGACCTCCGCACCCTGGACGAGGCACTGGCCGCCGCGACCGGGCCGGTGCGGGTGCTGCGCGGCCACGACGCCGGGGTCGAGGCCGCGCTGGCCGGCCGGACCGGCGCCGAGCGGGACGAGGAGTTCCGCGAGACCCTCGCCGAGCTGCGGCTGGTCAAGGACGAGTTCGAGATCGCCGAGCTGCGCTTCGCCTGCGAGGCCACCGCGCGCGGCTTCGAGGACGTGATGAAGGTCCTGGCGACCGCCGGGCCCACCTCGGAGCGGCTGATCGAGGGCACCTTCTTCGTCCGCGCCCGGGTCGAGGGCAACCACGTCGGCTACAGCACCATCGCCGCGGCCGGCCCGCACGCCACGATCATGCACTGGGTGCGCAACGACGGCCAGGCCCGGCCCGGCGAGCTGCTGCTGCTGGACGCCGGCGTGGAGACCCGCAACCTCTACACCGCGGACCTGACCCGGACCGTGCCGGTGAACGGCACCTTCTCCCCGCTGCAGCGCAAGATCTACGACGCGGTGTACGCCGCGCAGGAGGCCGGCATCGCCGCGGTCAAGCCGGGCGCCGCCTACCGCGACTTCCACCACGCGGCGCAGCGGGTGCTCGCCGAGCACCTGGTCGCCTGGGGCCTGCTGGGCGACCTGACGGCGGACGAGGCGTTCGCCCGGGGCCTGCACCGGCGGTGGACGCTGGCCGGCACCGGCCACATGCTCGGCCTGGACGTGCACGACTGCGCCGAGGCCCGCACCTCCACCTACGTGGACGGCACGCTGGAGGCCGGCATGGTGCTGACCGTCGAGCCCGGCCTGTACTTCCAGCAGGAGGACCTGACGGTACCGGAGGAGTACCGCGGCATCGGGGTGCGGATCGAGGACGACATCCTGGTCACCGAGAGCGGCAACGAGAACCTCTCGGCCGGCCTCCCCCGGCGGGCCGACGAGGTCGAGGCCTGGCTGGCCCGCCTGCGCGGCTGAGCCGGCCCCGCTGGCGCCGCGCCCGCCGCCGCCTGATGGTTGGTCAGGACGGCGCCGGGGAACCGCCCTGCCGACCGGATCGATAGGGTTTCGGCGGCTGACGGGCCGGGCCGGGCCGCGACGGGGAGGCGGGGACGATGGAGCTGGAGCGCGGCGGGGAGCCGGTGCCGGCGGTGAAGTTCGGTCTGGGCGCGGTGGTCGCCGCCGGGCTGGTGGGCATGGCGCTGTACGCGTCGGCGAGCGGGCACTGGGCGGCGGCGCTCGGCGGCGGGCTGATCGTCGCGGCGACGTTCACGGTCGGCGGCGGGCTGGTCGGCTTCCTCTTCGGGGTGCCCCGGCTGCTGACCAGCGGCGCGGCCGCGCACCCGGACGACCAGGGGGCCACCTCCACCGCCGGGTACGCCCCCAACACCAACCTGGAACAGGTCTCCGACTGGCTGACCAAGATCCTGCTCGGCGCCGGGCTCACCCAGATCGGCACCCTGCCGCACCGGCTGCGGGAGCTCGGCGAGTGGCTGTCCCCGGTGGTCGGCGGCGCGGCCGGCGACCGCGGCGGCGCCGCCGGGTTCGTCTCGGCGCTGGCCGTGTACTACACCGTGGTCGGCTTCGTGGCCGGCTGGCTGCTGACCCGGCTGCTGCTGGCCCGGGCGCTGACCGCCGCCGACCGGCAGACGCTCGCCGACTCGGTCGCCAAGACCGTGGTCGCGGCGCCCTCGCTGGGCTTCGGGCCGGAGCGCGTCCGCGAGCTCTTCGAGACCGGGGTGGAGGGGCTGCGGGTGCAGGCGCTCGCGCTGCTCCAGGGCGCGCCGGACGCGCGGAACGTCGACCTGATCACCCAGGCCATCGACCGGCACCTGTCGCCGTTCGAGCTGCTGCAGGCGCTGCTCGCCGCCAAGGCCGCCGCCGGGCTGCCGGACCTGGGCGAGGCCGACCGGGCCGCGCTGCGCTCGGCGGTCGCCTACAAGCTGCGCAACACCCGGACCGTCCCGCCGTACTCGCGCCGCCGGGCGGTGGCGGAGGACGTCCTCAAGCGGCTGCCGGAGACCGCGGCCGCGCCCGCTCTGATCCCCACCCAGGCGCAGGGCGAGGCCGAGGCCCTGATCCCCACCCAGGCGCAGGGCGGGGCCGAGGCTCTGGGCCGGATCCCGGCGCGGAACGGGGATCAGCCGGAGGCGGCGGCGAAGGACTGAGCCCGGGGCCTGCGGGCCTCCCGCGCCGGGGTGCGCAGGACCAGCAGGCGGTGCGGACGTGCCCCGGGCCGGGCCGCGGGCACCTCGCGCATCTCGGTGGCGATCCGGTGGCCGCCGAGGGCGGCGCGCAGGCCCGGCAGGTGGGGGCAGCGGCGGCCGGTGCCGTCGTGCAGCGGGTAGACCCGGACCTCGCCGCCGGGCCGGGTGACGCGCGCGAGTTCGAGCAGGGCGGCGAGCTGGGCCTGCGCGGAGAACACCTCGGGGTAGGCGAAGAGCAGGTAGGAGCTGAGGGTCAGCGCGAAGGTGCGGTCGGCGAACGGCAGGCGGGGCAGGGCGGCGGCGATGTAGCGCTCGGGGTGGGCGGCCCGGTCGGCGGTGAAGATCCGGCGGGCGCGGTCCCAGCTGCGCAGGTACTTCTCCGGGGAGCGCCGGTCGGCCGGCAGGTACCGCCCCGGGTCGGTGCGGGCGGCGGCCTCGGTGGCCCGCCGCCCGGCCCGGGCCAGCTCGGCGAGGACCGGGGGCGGCAGCGCGTACACCGGGTCGGCGGCGATCACCTCGCAGCCGAGCTGCCGGGCCTCGGCCGCCAGCCCGGCCGCGCCGCCCGGGCAGTCGAGCACCGGGCCGCCGACCGCACCCAGCCGACTGCGGGTCAGGCCGAAGAGCCGGCAGTACTCGTCGAGCGGACGGGAGGTGATCAGCGTCGGCGCCTGGTGGTCCATCACGCTCCTCGGGCGACTCGCGGGCGACCGCTTCATCGGACCACGGCCCGTCGGCCGCCGCACCCCGGACCGGGGCGGGGTGACCGCCGGTCAGCGGGCGCCGAGCAGGCCGCGTATCGCCAGGCGGCTGACGTTGGTGACGCCGCGGATGATCTGCGGGGTGAGCAGGACCAGCAGCACCCCGAGCAGGGAGACCCCGGCGATCTGCCACGGCTCGGTGACGTAGGCGTGGTGCTCGACGCCGGCGCGGTCCGTGTACTCGTAGAGCTGGTACCCGGGCCAGGGCGTGTAGCGGGCGAACACCCAGTGGTAGAGCGGGTAGAGCGCCAGCGACCAGCCGACCGTCAGGAAGACCACCGACAGCGTGAAGGAGAGGATCGCCCAGGGCAGCATCAGCACCTGGTAGAGCGCGGCGCGCCAGCCGGCGCCGTCGGCCAGCCGGGCGGTGACCGCACCCCAGAAGCCCTCGCGCTCGGGGCGGACGGCGGGCGGGGCGGTCACCTCGGTGTCGAGCATGGTGCGGGCCCGCTGCCGGTCCAGCGCGCCGAGGCCGCGGGCCAGGACCAGCAGCAGCGCCAGCACCGGCAGGCCCAGCGCCGTCACCACCAGGCCGAGGCCTGCGCCGAAGAGGGCCACGGTCACCACGAACCCGGCGATCGCCACCGGCAGGCCGGTGAGGGTGAAACCGAGCTCGCGGTAGGTGCTCGCGGCGAACGGGGCGCGCCAGAAGGCGGGCCGGTGCGGCCCGGCCGGGCGGGTGCGGAAGGTGTCGGCGCGGTGCAGCGTACTGGTCGTCATGTCGGGCCCCTCGGCGTCGTGACTGCTCACGGTGCAACGGTGCCCGAGCGGGGAGGGTCGGCGGAATGAAGCCTGCTGCCGACTTCGGGGTGGGGTTGTCCCCACCCCCTCAGGTGGTGCGGGCTGCCGCCCACTCCGGTTCGAGCAGGGAGTACTGGAGCGAGTCGCGCCAGCTCCCGCCGACCCGCAGCTCGTGCCGGATCCGGCCCTCCAGCCGGAAGCCGGCCCGCTCCACCACCCGCGCGGAGGCGGTGTTGTCCGGGTCGATGCGGGCGGCCAGCCGGTGCAGGCCGAGCGTCCGGAAGCCGAACCCGCAGAGCAGTTCGGTGATCTCGCCCGCGTACCCCCGGCCCCAGGTGTCCCGGCGCAGCGCGTACCCGACGAACGCGGCGGTGTCCCCGTCCCGGGTGAACGCCGCCTGCCCGATCGGCACCCCGCCCTCGCCGTCGTCCCCGGCGTCGGCGAGCGGCACCACCGCCAGGCGGTAGTAGGTGCGCGGCTCGCGCTCCGCCTCCTCCAGGTAGTGGCCGATCTGGTCGGCGCACTCCTCGACGCCGCGCGGCTCGAACGGCAGGTACCGGGCGGTCTGCGGGTCGCCGAAGACCGCGTGCAGCGCCTCGGCCTCCTCGGGCGTCTGCCGGTACTCGCGACAGATCAGGCGCGGTCCCGTCAGCCGGATGAGTTCCATGGGCCCCGACCCTACCGCCGCAGGTGAGCGGGGTCGGCGGAGCCGGTTACCGTACCTGGGTGACTGACGAGGACCTGCGGCTCAGCCCGCGCACCCGCACCGCCGAGCTGCTGGCCTGGGCCGGGGAGGAGGGCCGCCCGCCGGTGCCGGACGGGGCGCTGCGGACCGTGCTGACCCTGCTGGAGCTGGGCGGCGCCCGGCTGCACGACGGCTACCCCGAGCTGAACTCCGCCCAGCTGGAGCAACTGCTTTACGAGCGCCTGTACCTGTACGTGCAGCCGGTGGACGAGCCCGGGGCGTACGAGGCGTACGGCGAGGCCGTCCGGCTGCTGATCGACCGTCAGCGGGCGGCCCGCCGGCTGAACGCCAAGCGGTGGGAGCGGCTGCACGAGGAGGCGGAGTGGCAGGGCGAGGTGCTCTGCGGGCTGCTGCGCCGGGCCGACCTGGTCACCTGGCCGCGCCTGTACACCCTGCTGCTGCGGGCCGACGGGATCGACCCGGCGGACGGGGGCGCGGTGCGGGCTTGGCTGGACGGGTTCCGGGAGCTGCCGGAGGAGGAGCGGCTGGGGCGGTACGCGACCGCGCCCGGACTGGTGGCGGCCGAGGGCCAGGAGGAGTGGGACGCGGCGCGGCTGCTGCTGGTCGGCATGGCGACGGACGGCGCGCGGCGGCTGCTGGAGCAGGGGCTGATGCAGCGCAGCTACCGGAACCTGGCGGAGCTGACCGCGCGCGGGCTGCCGATGCCGGAGGAGCTGGCCGGGGACTTCGACGGGTTCGAGGCCGCGGTGGAGGCGGAGGCGCTGCGGCTGTACGGGGAGTGGACGAGCCCGGGGCTGGCGGCGCTGCTGGTGGCGGAGTACCCGGACCTGGCGCCGGAGCCGGGCCCCGGGGACATCGAGGCCTACCTCGCGGAGCGGGACGAGCCCGGCGAGGGCTGAGCCGGGAGCGGGCCGGACGGCACCGGACGGCGGCGGGTGGCCGCGCGGAGGGCGGAACCCGCGAGCGGTCCGGCGCCGTCCGGCCGGAGGGGCCCTGCGCACGGAGCGGACCGGGCCGGACAGAGCCTGCGCACGGAGCCGGTCAGGGCGGGCTCCGGGCCGGGTCCGACGGGCCGGGCGCGGGGAAGGGGCCGCGGCCCGGCTGCCGTCGGGAGCGGCTACGGGGTGAGGCCGTGCGATCCGAGCCAGGTGAGCGGGTCGATCGGGGCGGCGCCGTCGGGGCGGACCTCCAGGTGGAGGTGGGGACCGGTGACGCCGGTGACGTTGCCGGTGGCGCCGACGGTGCCGAGCACGGTGCCGGTGGTGACGGGGCCGGCCGGGGTGGTGATCCGGGCGAGGTGGCAGTACCAGAGCTCGGTGCCGTCGGGCAGGGTCTGGATCACCCGGTAGCCGTACGGGCCGGACCAGCCGGCGGAGGTGACGGTGCCGCCGGTGACGGCGGTGACCGGGGTGCCGGTGCGGGCGGCGAAGTCGAGGCCGGTGTGCAGGTGGGCCCAGTGCGCGCCGGCCTGGGCGAACTGCGCGGCGAGGCGGTAGCCGGTGACCGGCAGGGCGTGGTCGCCGAGGGGGACCGCGGCCTCCTGCGCGGCGCGCCTGGCCTCGGCCTCCTGGGCGGCGGCGATCCGGGCGGACTCGTCGGCGGCGGTGCGCCGGCCGTCGGCCTGCTGCTGGATGCGGGCGGCGAGGGCGAGTCCGGGGTCGGCGGACAGGACGGTCCCGGAGGCCTCGTCGGGGGCGGTGACGGAGGGGGCGGCGGGTGCGTCCGCGGCGTGGCCGGCCGGGGCGGCGGCGAAGCCGGTGGCGCCGAGCGCGGCGGTCATCGCGGTGACGCCGAGCAGCGGGCCGGTGCCGCGGGACTGCCGGGGCAGCCGGTGCCGGGTGTCGTGCCCGGTCGGGTGGTCGAGCAGGCTGGTGGCTGCGCCGGAGCTGTCAGCGGTCTGGGTGGACGCCACGGGGGCGCACTCCTTCCTTCCCTCTCGCCGACCGGGTTAGCTGACGGGTTCGGAGGTGGAAGGTCTCCTACGGCCGGTGGCCCGGGGGCCTGGCCGATTCACCCCAGGGAACGTGGTTCCCCGGCTCCTGGGCGCGCCCGCGAGGGGGCGGCCCGGTGGATTAGGCGACCGCGCGCGGTGCCGTGTGGGTACGGCGTTGCCGACCGCGCTGCGTTATCAAACGTTAATCCTATGGACCCCCTGTTTCCAAGCGTCTCGGGAGAGGCAGTGATGCCCTCCTGACGACCTGTGGGCGATTTGTGATGATTCGACGGGCCCGACGGAGGGGTTGACGGCTAAGGCTATTAGCCTTAGCTTTATGGCTAACAGCAATCGGCACCGCCGACGCACGCAGCCCGCAGGAGGCCCGCGATGAGCTCCACGACCACCCCCACCCGCTTCTTCGACGTCCCCGGCGGCCGGATCGCGTTCGACGACACCCCGGGCGAGGGACTGCCGGTCGTCCTGCTCCCGGGCATGCTCGACCAGCGGGCCGCCTACCGGCACCTGGTCCCGCTGCTCACCGCGGCCGGCCACCGGGTGATCACCATGGACCTGCGCGGCATGGGCGAGTCCTCGGCCGAGTTCGTCGACTACTCCCCGGCCGCGATCGCCGCCGACCTGCTCGCCCTGCTCGACCACCTGGGCATCGAGCGGGCCGTGCTGGCCGGCAGCTCGTACACCGGCGCGACCGTGGTGAAGGCGGCCGGGCTGGCGCCGGAGCGGGCGGCCGGCGTGGTGCTGATCGACGCGTTCATCGAGAACCTGCCGCTGAACGCCTTCCAGAAGGCGTTGTTCGGCGTGGTCGGCCCGGTGGTCAAGGCGTTCCCCGGGGTGTGGGGCACGCTGCAGAAGTTCTACTTCCCGACCGAGCGCCCGGCCGACTTCGACGCGTACCGGGCGGGCCTGTCGGCGATGCTGCGCGAGCCGCACCGCAAGGTCGCGCTGGCCGGTTACCTCTCCGGCGACTCGGCGCCGGTCGGCTGGTCGGCGGCGGTCCGGTGCCCGGCGCTGGTGCTGATGGGCACCGAGGACCCCGACTTCCCGGACCCGGAGCTGGTGGCCGACCGCCAGGCGGCGGCGCTGAACGGCCGCAAGGTGATGATCGAGGGCGGCGGCCACTACCCGATGGCCGGCCACCCGCAGGCCGTCGCCGCCGCGCTGCTCCCGTTCCTGGCGGAGGTCGCCTGATGCCCCGGGTCGGACTCACCCCCGCCGCCGTGGTCGACCGGGCGCTGGAGCTGGTCGACGAGCACGGTGTCCAGGAGCTCACGCTGGCCGCCGTGGCCGGCCGGGCCGGCGTGGCCACGCCCTCGCTGTACAAGCACGTCCCCGGCGGCCTGGCCGAGCTGCGCCGGCTGGTCGCCGTCCGGGTCACCGGCGAGCTGGCCGACCGGCTGGCGGACGCGGCGCTCGGCCGCTCCGGCGACGCGGCGGTGGCCGCGCTGATGGCGGCGTACGCGGCCTACGCCACCGAGCACCCGCGGCGGTACGCGGCGGTGCCGCAGGCGCCGCAGGAGGACGACCCGGAGCAGCTGGCGGCCGCCACCCGGCTGGTGGAGGTGGTGCTGCGGGTGCTGGCCGGCTACGGGCTGGACGGCGCGGAGGCGATCCACGCGACCCGGACGGTGCGGGCGATGGCACACGGGTTCGCCTCGCTCGCCACCGGCGGCGCGTTCCGACTGGCCGAGGACCGGGCGGTGACGCTGGACCGGATGACCCGGGTGCTCACCGAGGGCCTGCGCTCCTGGCCGTGAGCCGCGGGGCCCGGAGGCCGTGACCGATGCGCCGGACGGGCGTTGGGCAGGGCATGAAGAAGCGCTCGATGCTCGCCTTTGCCTCGCTCGCCGTCGGTGTGGTGGCCTCCCTGACCGCCCCCAGCGCGCACGCCGTCCCGCAGGTGCCCGCGGGCCCGCTGACCGACGCGATCACCGCCCCCGACCTGCCGCTCGGCCTCGACCGGGTCGAGACCGTCACCCCGGAGCTGCCCGACCTCCAGGCCTGAGGCCCGCGTACCGGCGCGCGCCTCCGGCAGGGGCGCGCGCCGGTACGTCTTCGGATTGCCTTCGATACCGTTCCGTCACCGTTCACGCGTAAGACTGTCAGCCCAGCGGGAAGTACTACAGTCGGGTCGACCCACGACCCGTCAGCTCACCCGGCGGCAGCACGGAGGACAGGAACGATGACGCAGACGGCGCAGCACACCGAGCCCGTCACCGGCCTGGTCCCGGCACCCCGCCGCCCGCTCGACCCGGAGCCCGCCCCGGCGGCCGAACCGCGCAGCACCCCGGTCGGTGAGCTCCGCCGGGCGTTCGCGGTGCTGCGCGGCCTGCGCACGCTGCGCCCGGTGGCGGCGCGCCCGCAGCCCGGCTACGGCGAGGTGGACGGGCAGTAACGGACGGGGGCCCGGCACGGGGAACGGCACGGGAACCCGGCCCGTCGACCCGCGCGGGAAGCGGCACAAGTACGACTATCCGGACATTCGGCGATAAATTGAGCTGAACCAGCGGATCGTCAGCGGCCTGTGCCCGCGTACCGGCGGAGGTGCCGTGCCCGCAGTCACCACCGTCGCCAGGAGGGCCGGCGCGCGGCTGCGCCGCAGCCCGCTCGGGCGGTGGCTGAGCCGGCTGCTGGACGGCGACCCGGCCGCCGAGCGGGCCGCGCTGGCCGTGCTGGTGGTGCTCTCGTCCACCCTCACCTGGCTGGCGATCCTGAAGCCCGATCTGTGCCCGCCGTCCGCGCTGGTCTTCCCGGTGATCCTCGGCGGCTACCTGCTGCACGTCCACCGGCAGTACCTGCTGATCGGCGCCGTCGCGCTCTGCCTGGTCGCCGACGGGCTGCTGCGGCAGCCGTACGGGGTGCGGCCGGGGTCGGTGCTGGTGATCGCGTCGGCGGCGGCGCTGGTGCTGGCCACCTCGCGCTACCGGACCCGGCTGGGCCTGCGCGGCCTGCGCGGCGACACCATGCTGGTCGAGCTCGCCGAGCACGCCCTGGCGCTCGGGCGGCTGCCCGACGGGCTGCTGGACTGGCGGTTCCACCAGGCGGTGTCGCCGGTGCGGGGCACGCTGTTCTCCGGTGACTTCCTGCTCGCCGCGCACCAGCCGGAGCGGGACCTGCTGGAGGTGGTCCTGGTGGACGTCTCCGGCAAGGGCAGCCGGGCGGCCGCCCGGTCGATACACCTGTCGGGGGCGTTCGCGACGCTGCTCGGCTCGGTGGAGCCGGAGCGGTTCCTGCCCGCCGCCAACGACTACCTGGCCAAGCTGGACTGGGAGGACGCCTTCGCCACCGCGGTGCACCTGGCGATCCGGCCGTCGGACGGGCGGTACCGGGTGTTCAACGCGGGGCACCCGCCGGCCGTGCAGTACTGCCGGGCCGGCGGCGGCAGCTGGCTGCGGGCGGGGGTCGGCGGCCCGGCGCTGGGGGTGCTGGCCTCCGTGCCGTACCCGCCGCAGCGGGGGCGCCTGGCGCTCGGGGACTCGCTGCTGCTGTACAGCGACGGGCTGGTGGAGGTCCCGGGCGAGGACATCGACGAGGGCATCGACCGGCTGCTGGCGGCCGCGGCGCCGCTGCTGCGGTACGGCGGGACCGGGGACCCGGCGCAGACGCTGGTGCGGACGGTGGCCCCGGACGTGCAGGACGACCGCTCGGTGATCGTGGTGCGCCGGCTGGGAGCGGGCGCCTGAGACCCGGTGGTTCGCAACCGGCCGGGTGAGCGATCTGTCAATAGGATGTTCAGCAACAGTGAAGGCGCACGCGGCGCGCGGCACGACCGGAAGGGCCTGGTACCGCCATGGACCTGACCTCGAACCGCCGCGCCACCCGGACCGAGCTGCGCTGCGTCCGGCTGCTGCTGCGCGCGTCGAGCGCGACCGAGCTGCTCGGGACGGTCCTGCTGGAGGGGCCGAGCTGGATCACCCGCGAGGGGTCCGCGCTCTACCTGCTGGACTCCGCCGGGATGCTGCGCCTGGCGGCCTCCGACAGCCTGCCGGAGTGGGCGCACGAACGCTACGGCGTGGTCGACCCGGCCGGCGACCTGCCGGCGGCACTGGCCCTGCGGCGGCGCGAGACGGTGCTGCTCAGCCCGGAGCAGACCAGCGCCGACTACCCGGACACCAACGCCGGCCGGGGCACCGGACTGGTCGCGCTGGCGGTGATGCCGCTGGTGGTGGACGGCGACCCGATCGGGGCGCTGGCGCTGGCGCTGGCCCACCGGGGCACCGTGCCGCGCCGCGACCTCGACACCCTGGAGACCCTCGCGGAGGCCTGCGCGACCCGGCTGTCGCACCTGATCGACCACGTGCACGCGGCCGCCGGCCCGGTGCCCGACGGCATCCGGGCCGAGCCGCGGCCGGTGGACCCCCAACTGCTGGCGCTGGCCGTGCGGGCGGCGGGGGCCGGGGCGTTCGAGCGGGACCTGGTGACCGGGGAGACCACCTGGGACGCCCGCGCCTACCAGGTGATCGGCCTGCCGCTGCCGGAGCGGCCCAGCGCCCAGGCGCCCGACCTGGCCCGGGTGGTGCACCCGGAGGACCTGCCCGACCTCCAGGCGGGGATGGCCGAGGCGCTGGCCGCCGGCGGCCCCTACCGGCTGAGCTACCGGGTGGTGCGGCCCGACGGGACGGTCGCGCGGGTGGACGAGTCGGGCGAGGTGATGCTGGACATCCACCAGCGGCCCGTCCGGGTGGCCGGGCTGCTGACCGACCGGGCCCGGGTGGAGCGGCCCGAGCCGGCCGCCGCGCCGCAGGGCGCGACGCCGACGGTGGGCGCCCGCACCGCGCTGCTGCTGGCGCTGACCCGGGCGCTGTCCCGGGCGGTCACGGTGCGCGAGGTGACCACGGCGCTGACCGACATAGCCCGGCCGGCCCTCGGCGCGGCCAGCGTGGTGCTGGACCTGGTGGACGAGGGCCGGCTGCTGCCGGTCTCCCCCGCGGTGTTCGGCGGGCCGTACCGCACCGAGCTGAACCGGCTGCACGAGCTGTCCTCCGGGGTGATGGAGCACGCGCTGAGCCGGGCCACCCCGCTGTTCAGCGAGCCGGGCGGGCGGGCCACCGGCAATCCGCTGGCCCCGGCGGCCTGGGCGGTGCTGCCGCTGGTGGCCTCCGGCCGGCAGGTCGGCTCCTGCCTGATCACCTTCGCCACCGAGCGGGTCTTCGGCCGCGAGGACCGCACCATGTACTCGGCCTTCGCCGGCATCCTGGCGCAGACCCTGGAGCGCGCCCGGCTGTACGACATCCACCACCACCGGGCGACCGAGCTGCAGCGCGCGATGCTGCCGCGCTCCCTGCCCCGGCTGCCCGGCGTGGCGTCGGCGGCCCGGTACCTGCCGTCCACCGAGGGCATGCAGATCGGCGGCGACTGGTACGACCTGCTGCGGCTGCCGGACGGCCGGGTCGGGCTGGTGATCGGCGACGTGCAGGGCCACAACGCCGAGGCCACCGCGGTGATGGGCCAGCTGCGCAGCGGGCTGCGGGCGTACGCCACGGACGGGCACGACCCGGCGGCGACGCTGGCCAGGACCAGCCGGCTGCTGGCGGAGCTGGACACCGACCTCTTCGCGACCTGCCTGTACCTGACGCTGGATCCGGCAGACGGGACGCTGCGCGGGGCGCGGGCCGGGCATCCGCCGCCGGTGCGGATCTCCGACGGGAAGGCGTCCGAGCTGGACCTGCCGGGCGGTCCGCCGCTCGGGGTGGAGCCGTGGGCGGAGTACCCGCTGGCGGTGGGTGGGCTGGCGGCCGGCGAGACGCTGCTGGCGTACACCGACGGCCTGGTCGAGGTCCGGGACGAGGACTACGACGAGTCGGTGCAGCGGATGCTGGGCGGGCTGGAGCTGTGGGCCCGGCAGACCGGCGAGCCGGTGCTGGGCGGTCCTGACGAGGCGTTGGACCGGCTGGCGGACCTGCTCACGCTGAACGTGACGGAGCGGAACTCGCGGCCGGACGACGTCGCGGTGCTGCTGCTGCACCGGCTGTCGACGGCCGGTGGGGACTGATCCGGCTCCCGGTACCCGTGTACCCCCCTGGGCTCGGTGTTCGCTACCGTGACTGGTTCATACAGCCGGATCGCGACATCACATGGGGGAAACGTGCGACCTGTCGATCCAGGGGGCTCGGGCGGTACCGGGTTCCGGGTGATGCCCGACGAGCTCGACGGCGCGGGCAACACCGCGCGGAGCACCGCCGAGCAGGTTCCGAACGAGACCTCGGGCGTCCTGGCCGCGTCCGACACCGCCGAGGGGGGCCTGCGCGGCTTCCTGACCGGCAGTGAGCTGAACTCCTGCACGGACGAGTGGAAGCGGCTGCTCGACGAGCTCTCCAAGGAGATGGACCGTCAGGGCGACAACCTGAAGCGGACCGCGGCGAACTACCGGAAGTCCGAGCAGGAGGCCTCGCGCGGCCTGTCCGGCGCCGGGGCGGGGAGGTGACCGTGGACGTCCCCACCCTCCGTGACGCCAAGCCGGACGACCTGTACCGGGCGGCCGACGCGTACGCCGACCTGTCGGCCAAGTTCGCGCAGCACGCGGGCATCTGGAAGGACGGCGTGGACACCCGGGTGCGCAACTCGGGCTGGACCGGCGACGCCGCGGACAGTGCCGAGCAGTCGCTGACCCGGACCACCGGGAAGCTGACGGCCGCCCAGATCGAGCTGGAACGGATCGCGCCGATCCTGCGCGAGGGCGCGGAGGCCTTCCTGATCGCCCAGGCGAAGCTGAAGGCCGCCCTGGACGAGGCGAAGGCGAACGGCTTCGACGTCGCGAACGACGGCGGGGTCTCCTGGCCGCCGCCCAGCCAGGCCGAGCGCCACGACCCGGACTTCCGCAACGACCGCCAGCAGCGCGGCACCGACCTGCGGGACCGGATCTCGCAGGCGCTGTCCGAGGCCGACCACGCCGACCAGGTCACCTCGGAGCGGCTGCGCCACTACACCGACAACGCGCGGACCGGCGACGGCCTCAAGACCGAGACCGCCTCGATGGACCTGAACAGCGCCGTGATGGACGCCGTGACCCCGTGGGGCGGTCCGGAGGACCTGGTCAAGGCCGGCATGCCCGGCCCGGACGCGCCGCCGACCGAGGTGAACTCCTGGTGGAAGGCGCTGCCCGAGTCGGAGCGGCAGCGGCTGATCCACAACTACCCGGACGAGATCGGCAACCGGAACGGCATCCCGACGGTCGACAAGGACCAGGCCAACCGGATCCACCTCGACCGGATGATCAAGAACATGGAGGGCCGCAAGGACCTCGACGACAACCAGAAGCGGCAGCTGGAGGGATTCCAGGCGGTCCGCAAGCGGCTGGACGACGACAAGGGCAAGCAGCCGCCGGTCTTCCTGATGGCGATCGACGACGAGGGCCAGGGCCGCGCCGCGATCTCCTACGGCAACCCGGACACCGCGGACGACGTGGTGGCCTACGTGCCGGGCCTGAACACCGAGGTGAAGAACATCGGTGGCGGCGACGGCAACCGGGCCCGCGACCTGTGGCAGTCGGCGCACGACGCGGACCCCACCCGGTCCACCGCCTCGATCGCCTGGCTCGGCTACGACGCGCCGCAGGCCGACGGCGTCAACGCGGAGAGCCTGGCGGTCAGCGGCCCGGAGCGCGGCCAGCAGGGCGGCAAGAACTACCAGGAGTTCCTGCAGGGCCTGCGGGCCTCGCACGAGGGGCAGCCGGCGCACGTCACCGCGCTGGGCCACTCGTACGGCTCGTTCACCGTGGGCCAGGCCGCGCAGCGGCCCGGCGGCATCCCGGCGGACGACATCATCCTGGTCGGCAGCCCGGGCACCGGCGCGCAGCACGCCTCGCAGCTCGGGGTCGACCCGAGCCACGTGTGGGTCGGCGCGGCCGAGAACGACCCGGTCAGCCACCTGCCGAGCCACGACGAGGCGAAGGGCATGGGGACCGGTGCCGCCATCGGCGGCGCGGTCGGCGGTCTGCCCGGCATGGTGGTCGGCGGTTTCATCGGCGACCAGATCGGCAAGTCGGACGACCCGCACGAGCTGTGGTTCGGGCAGGACCCGGCCAGCAACGACTTCGGCGCGCACCGCTTCGACGTCGACGACGGCCCGCTGGGCATGTCCTCGCACTCGGACTACTGGGACAGCGGCGACGGCCGGGACGGCCACTCGCTGCGGAACATGGGCAACATCGTCTCCGGCCACGGAGACCGGGTCTACGGACAGGACCGCCGATGAACGACTACGGACAGGCCCCGGTGACCGACCTGGGCACCGCCCGGGCGCAGATCGACGCCCTGCTGGACGGCACGCTGGCCGCGATCACCCCCGCGGTGGAGTGGGCGGACGGGCCGTACGTGGCCAGCGAGCACGACGACCCGTTCACCAAGGAGCCGGACGGCACGGCGCGGCTGGAGAAGCGGCGCTACCTGCTGACCCGGTTCGCCGCCGCCCGGTACGGCGCGCTGCTGGGCGTGGTGGAGCGGGAGTGGCAGGGCCGCGGCTGGCGGATCACCTCGATGGACCCGGACCCGGTGCTGCCGGACGTGCGGGCCGAGGCGCCGGGCGGCGCCACGGTGGAGCTGCGGGTCGGCCGCCCGGGCAACGTGACGCTGATCGCCCGGGTGCCCCGGGTGCCGGCGGTCGGCACCAGCTACCCGTTCGGCGGGGACAGCACGGTGCCGCTGCGGCCGGACGGCACGATCGACACCGTGCCGAGGTTCGACGACCCGTTCTGGTCCGCGTGACCGACTGATCTGGGGTGGGCCCCGGCCTCGGCCGGGGCCCACCGCTTCGAGGAGTTCGAGGTGGGAGTGGTTGTGAAGCTGCGGGTAGTGGGGGCGGTGGCGGCGGTGCTGCTGGGCGGTTCGCTCGCGGCCGGGTGCGCGTCCTCGGGCGGTGGCGGGTCCGCGGACCACGCGCTGGTGGAGATCGGCACCGCGCGGACCGAGATCGACGGGCTGCTGGACGGCACCACCAAGGCGGTCTCGCCCTCGCTGAAGTACGCGGACGACGCGTTCCAGGCACGGGCGCACGAGGACGGGGTGAGCCGGGAGGCGGACGGTTCGGCGCAGCTGACGCGCCGCCGGTACGTGCTGACCAAGGTGGCCCGGGGCAACCAGGCGAAGCTGCTGGAGAAGGTCCGGGAGTACTGGAAGGCGCAGGGGTACACGATCACCGAGAGCGCCTCGACCTTCGAGGCGGGGGCCCGCACCGAGGACGGGGTCGGGATCACGGTGAGCATCGGCGCGCCGGGCAACGTGACGATCAGTGCGAACGCCTGGGTGAAGGACCCGAAGTCGGAGCAGCCGTTCGGGGCCGCCCCGAGTCCGCTGCCCACCAAGGCGGACGGAACGGTCGACACCATGCCGAAGTACGACGACCCGGAGTGGTCGCGCTGACCTCCGCAGGGGCGTTGACGTGGTCAGATCAGCCAAAGGATGGGCTGTTCATACGCTCGTAGGATCACCACCCTAGAATTCGCCGCGTGACGATGACTCAGTGGTGCGCGGTGGCCGCCGGATTGCTCACCGTTCTCTCGTTGGCGGCCGCCGCGCGCTACCGCGCCGTCACCGCGACCCTGCGCGAGCGGCTCGCCGAGCAGGAGCACCGGCTCGCCACCGCCACCGGCCGGCTCGACGCCGAACTGGCCCGCCGCGGCGCCGAGACCGCCGCCGCGCAGCACGAGCAGGAGCTCAACGCCGCCACCCGGCGGGCCTTCCTCAGCGTCGCCCGGCGCATCCTGGTGATGGCCCACGACCAGCAGGCCGGGCTGGACGAGATGGAGCGCACCCACGACGACCCGGCGCTGCTCGACGGCCTGCTCAAGGCCGACCACGCCGCCGCCCAACAGGCCCGGCTGGCCCAGACGCTGGCCGTGCTGTGCGGCGCCCGGGCCGGCCGGCACTGGCCCGAGCCGGTCGCGCTGGAGGACGTGGTGCGCGGCGCGCAGTCCCGGATCCTGCCGTTCCAGCGGGTCGTGGTGCGCAGCCGGGTGGAGTCCGCGGTGGTCGGCGCGGCCGCCGAGGCGCTGATCCACGCGGTCGCCGAGCTGCTCGACAACGCCACCCGCTACTCCCCGCCCAGCACCCAGGTGTTCGTCACCCTGATGCCGGTGCACAACGGCGCGGTGATCGAGATCGACGACTGCGGCGTGGGCATGCCCGAGCAGGCGGTGGAGAAGGCCGCGGTCGCCCTGGCGGGCGGCGGCACCCTGGAGGTCTCCCGGCTGGGCGAGGTCCCGCAGCTCGGCCTCGCCGCGGTCGGGCGGCTCGCCGAGCAGTACGGCTTCCGGGTCACGCTCTCCTCCGCGCCCTCGCCGTACGGCGGCGTGCGGGTGGTCGTCCTGCTGCCCAACGCGCTGCTCACCGACGTCCTGCCGGGCAGCGGCGGTCCGGCCGGGCCGCCGCTGCCGGCGCCCGAGCGCGACCCGGCGATGGACCGGGACTTCGGGTACGGCCCCGGCGCCGACCGCTCGCTGTTCGAGCGCCCGGCCGAGCGGCCGCTGCCCCGGCGGCAGGCCACCGAGCGGTCGGCGGCCGAACCGCCCGCCGCCGAGCGGCCCGCCGGCCCCCCGGCCGGCGGCGAGCTCCCCCGGCGGGCCAACCGGCGCGCCGCCGCGCCGGCCGCCCGGCGCACCCCCGCGGCCGGTGCCCCCGCGCCGGAGCGCTCCGCCAGGGAGGCCCAGGCCTTCATGGCGCTGTTCCAGGCCGGTACCGCCAGCGGACGCTCGGCGGCCCGGCAGCACCAGATCGACCCCGACGCTTCGCCCGCTTCCCCCCAACTTCCCCAGCGCTCCGGAGAGTTCCATGACCACCAACCCTGATCTCGGCTGGCTGCTGACCGACATCGTCACCGTCCCCGAGGTGCAGCACGCCGTCGTGGTGTCCAACGACGGCCTGGAGATCGGCCGCAGCGAGCGGATCGGCCGCGACGACGCCGAGCGGCTGGCCGCCGCCTGCTCCGGTCTGCAGTCGCTGGCCCGCGGGGTGGCCCAGGGCTTCGGCGGGCGGCAGAGCGCCACCCGGCAGATCATCATCGAGTACGGCGGCGGCTACCTGTTCATCGTCGCGGCCGGGGCGGGCGCCCACCTCGCGGTGGTGACCAGCGAGGCGGTGGACGCCGGCCTGGTCGCCTACCAGATGCAGGTGCTGGTGGAGCGGATCGGCACCCACCTGACCAGCCCGCCGCGGGTCGAGCACCCGGCCGGGGAGCTCCGGTGAGCCGGGGGCCGGTCCGGCCGTACGTGATCACCGGGGGGCGCAGCCGGCCCAGCCGGAACGTGCTGGCCCTGGAGAGCCTGGTCAGCGCCGTCCCCGGCATCAGTCCGGAGCCGGACGCGCTCAACCGGGAGCAGCAGGCGATCCTGGCGATCTGCCGGCGGCTGCTGTCCGTCGCCGAGATCGCCGCCCATCTCGGCCTGCCGATCAGCGTGGTGAAGGTGCTGATCGGCGATCTCTGGGACCTCGGCGCCGTCCAGGTGGTCCCGCCCGTCCCGCAGGCCGAGCGCCTGCCCACCACTCTTCTGGAAGAGGTGCTCGTTGGCCTCCGCCAACTCCGCTGAGCCGTCCTACCTGCCGCCCACCGTCCAGGGCGCGGTGAAGATCCTGGTCACCGGCCCGTTCGGGGTCGGCAAGACGACCCTGGTCGGCTCCCTCAGCGAGATCTCCCCGCTGCGCACCGAGGAGACCATGACCGCCGCCGGCGTCGGCGTGGACGACCTCTCCGGGCGCCCGGAGAAGACCACCACCACGGTCGCCCTGGACTTCGGCCGGATCACGCTCAACTCCCGTCTGGCGCTGTACCTGTTCGGCACCCCCGGGCAGCAGCGTTTCTGGCCGCTGTGGGAGGACCTGTCGCGCGGGGCGCTCGGCGCGATCGCGCTGGTCGACACCCGGCGGATCGACGAGTCCTTCGACGTGCTGGGCCAGTTGGAGGAACAGGGCATCCCGTTCGCGGTCGCCGTCAACCTCTTCCCGGACACCCCCCGGTACCCGGAGGAGGAGCTGCGCGCCGCCCTCGACCTGCTGCCCGAGGTGCCGATCCTGCAGTGCGACGCCCGCAACCGGCGGGCCGCGTACGACGTCCTGATCGACTTCGTCGACCACCTGCACTCCACCGCCGTCCTGGAGCTCGCCCGATGACGACCGGCCCCACCCCCGACCAGGCACTGGTGCCGCCGCCCGGCTGCCCAGCGCACCGGGGCGCCACCCCGGCCACCACCCCGCTGTACGGCCCGGTGGTCGCCGACGACCCGCACGGCCTGTACGCCCGGCTGCGCGAGCAGCACGGCCCGGTCGCCCCGATCGAACTGGAGCCCGGGGTCGAGGCCTGGCTGGTCCTCGGCTACCCCGAACTGCTCGAACTCACCCGCAACGAGCAGCTGTTCTCCAAGGACTCGCGCCGCTGGCGGGTCCCCCGCGAGGGCCGTCTGCGCAGCGACTCGCGGCTGCTGCCGATGACCGCCTGGCGGCCCACCCTGCTCAACCTGGACGGCGCCGAGCACCAGCGGCTGCGCGCCGCCGTCTCCGACACCCTCTCCCGGATCGACCACCGGCAGCTGCGCGAGACCACCGAGCAGGCCGCCGACGCGCTGATCGACAGCTGGGGTCCGGACGGCACCGCCGACCTGATCGCCCAGTACGCGCGCAAGCTCCCGCTGCTGGTGTTCACCCGGCTGCTCGGCCTGCCGGCCGAGACGGGCCCCCACCTGATCGAGCTGATCAGCCACTTCGTGGACAGCAGTGAGAAGTCGGTCCGGGCCAACGCCGAGTTCCAGGCGATCCTGGTCGACCTGGTGCGGCAGCGGCGCGAGCGGCCGGGCGCCGACCTGACCAGCTGGCTGCTCGCCCACCACGCCGGGCTCAGCGACGAGGAGGCCGTCCACCACCTGGTGGTGATCCTGGTCGCCGGCAACGAGACCACCATCAACTGGACCGGCAACACGCTGCGGCTGCTGCTCACCGACCGGCGCTTCCGGGCCACCCTGGCGGGCGGCCGGCTGACCGTCTCCGACGCGCTCGACGAAGTGCTGTGGCGCGACCCGCCGACCCAGAACTTCCCCGGCCGGTGGGCGACCTCGGACACCGTCCTGGGCGGCCAGTACATCAGCGCGGGCGACATGCTGGTGCTCGGCCTGGCCGCCGCCAACGCCGACCCGGTGGTCCACGGCGGCGCGGGCGGGGACGGCCTCGCGGGGAACCGGGCGCACCTCGCCTGGGGTGCCGGACGGCACGTCTGCCCCGCGCAGTCGCCCGCCCGGCTGATCGTCGAGACCGCCGTCGAGACGCTGCTGCACCGGCTGCCCGACCTCCAACTGGCGGTGCCGGGCCACGAACTGGCCTGGCGGCCGTCCCCGTGGTCGCGGGCGCTGGTCGCCCTCCCGGTGCTGTACAGCGCGTTCACCCCGCCCCGCGCGGCCGCTCCTTCTCCCGAGAGGTCCCCATGGACACCGACACCGCAGACCGGCCCGTCAGACTCGACCCCTTCGGCCGCGACCAGCACGCCGAGAACGCCCGACTCCGCGAAGCCGGGCCCGCGGTCCTGGTGGAACTCCCTGGCGGGGTGGTGGTCTGGGCGATAACCCACCACGACACCCTCCAGGAGCTGCTCGCCGACCCCCGGGTCGGCAAGAACGCCCAGTTGTGGACGACCTTCCGGGAGGGGCGGCTGCCGGAGGGCTGGCCGCTGCTCAACTTCGTCACCGTGCCGGGCATGGTCACCGCCGACGGCGCCGACCACCGGCGGCTGCGCTCCCTGGTCACCCAGGCCTTCACCCCCCGCCGGATCGCCGAGCTGGCGCCGGCGGTCGAGCGGCGGGCGGCCGAACTGCTCGACGGGCTCGCCGGCCTGGAGGGCGGGTTCGACCTGCGCGAGCACTTCGCGTACCCGCTGCCGATGTGGGTGATCGGCTCGCTGCTCGGGCTGGAGCAGGAACAGCAGGACGCCCTGCACGAGCTGTCCAACACGCTGGTCAGCAGCTCGGCGACGCCGCAGGCCGCGATCGCCGCGCAGCAGGGCCTGTACGCGCTGCTCGGCTCGGTCGTCGCGGCCAAGCGGGAACGCCCCGGCGACGACCTGACGAGCGACCTGATCGCCGCCCGGGAGGCCGGCGACCGGCTCAGCGAGCAGGAACTGGTCGGCACCCTGCTGCTGATGCTGGTCGCCGGGCACGAGACCACGCTCAACCTGATCACCAACGCGGTGCGGGCGCTGCTCGCCCACCCGGCCCAGCTGAAGCTGGTGCTGGACGGCGCCGCGGACTGGTCGGCGGTGGTGGAGGAGACCCTGCGGTACGACTCGCCCGTCGGGCAGTTCCCGCTGCGGTACGCGAGCGAGGACATCCCGGTCGGCGACGTGGTAATCCGCCGCGGGGAGGCACTGCTCGCCTCGTACGCGGCCGCCGGGCGGGACTCCGGGCACCACCCGGACGCCGACGCCTTCGACATCACCCGGGAGGGGACGCGGCACCTGTCCTTCGGGCACGGGCCGCACTTCTGCCTCGGTGCCGGGCTCGCCCGGCTGGAGGCGGAGACCGCGCTGCGGGGGCTGTTCGGGCGGTACCCGGGCCTGCGTCCGGTGGACGGCGCGCAGGCGGAGCCGATCGCCTCGTTCGTCAGCAACAGCGTGCGGAAGCTGATGGTCCGGGTCGACTGATCGGCGCAACGGGGGTGACCGGGCGGGCGGCGCGGTCGTTGGTACGGCCATGAAGAGGACCACGGCGCTCGCCGCACTCACCATGGCCGGACTCGCCATGTCCGCCGCCCCCGCCGCCGCCCTCCCGGGCGGCGCGCCGACGGGGCTGTCCGGCCTCGGCCACGGCCTGTCCTCCGCCCATGGCGTCGACACCCCGGCCGGGACGATGGACGGCGCGGGCTTCTTCGGGTCGACGGTCTCCACGACCGACCTGTGCCACAAGGACCTGGAGCAGTACCCGGTCGTCGGCCCGCTCGCCGACCGCACCACGGGCGCGTGCGACGCGATCGGCGAGACGGTGGACCACCCCCCGACGTTCTGACCGCTCCCGGCGGGACCCGCGACGAGCGGGGCCGCCGCCGCGGGCTTCCCGCCGACCGGGCCGAAGGCGCCTGCGGCGGGCCAAGTACCCGACGGGATCCGCGACGAGCGGACCGCCGCCGCAGGCAACCCGGCGTTCTGAAGACGCCTGCGGCGGGCGAAGTGCCCGGTGCCCGGCGGGATCCGCGACGGGCGGGCCGCCGCTGCGGGCAACCCGGCGTTCTGACGACGCCTGCGGCGGGCGAAGTGCCCGGTGCCCGGCGGGATCCGCGACGGGCGGGCCGCCGCCGCAGGCATCCGGCCGACCGGGCCGAAGGCGCCTGCGGCAGGCCAGCTGCCCGGCGGGGATCGCGACGAGCAGGCCGCCGCCGCAGGCATCCGGCCGACCGGGCCGAAGGCGCCTGTGGCGGGCCAGGTGCCCGACGGGATCCGTGACGAGCAGGCCGCCGCTGCGGGCAACCCGGCGTTCTGACGACGCCTGCGGCGGGCGAAGTGCCCGATGCCCGGCGGGATCCGCGACGAGCGGGCCGCCGCCGCAGGCATCCGGCCGACCGCGCCGAAGGCGCCTGCGGCGGGCCAGGTGCCCGGCGGGATCCGCGACGAGCGGGCCGGCGCCGCAGGCGTTCCGGCGTGGGGGTCCGGACGGCGGGTCCTAGCCGAACAGGGCGTTGAGCTCCGCGTAGTCGAGGCCGCCGGCGAGGGTGTCGTAGGTGCCGGTGGTGTAGATCTCGGTGGCGGCGTCGCGGACGGCGGCGTAGGCCGACTTGGCGAGGGCGGGGCCGAGGCTGATCCGGGCGACGCCGAGGGCGGCGAGGGCGGCCACGGTCGGGGAGCCCGGTCCGGCGAGGACGTTGAGCGGGGCGGGGATCTCGCGGGCGAGGACGGCGATCACCTCCGGGTCGGCGACGCCGGGGACGAACACGCCGTCCGCGCCGGCCGCGAGGAAGGCCTTGGCGCGGGTCAGCGCCTCGTCCAGCCGTCCCTCCGCCGGGCCGACCGCGCGCAGGAAGACGTCGGTCCGGGCGTTGAGGAAGAGCGGGATCCCAGCCGTTTCGGCGGCGGCGCGGGCCGCCGCGACCCGGTCCGCGGCGTCGGCGAGCGGCCGGACGCCCGGCCCGGCGGCGTCCTCCAGGTTGAGGCCGACCGCGCCGGTGGCGAGCAGGGCGGTGACGGTGTCGCCGACCCCGGCCGGGGTGTCCGCGTAGCCGCTCTCCAGGTCGACGGTGACCGGGAGCCCGGGGACGTTGGCGACGACGAGCGCGGCCTGGGCGAGTGCGAGGTCGCGGCCCAGCCGGTCGCCGTCGGGCACGCCGAGGGTCCAGGAGACGCTGGCGCTGGCGGTGGCGACGGCGGGTGCGCCGGCCGCGGCGACCAGCCGGGCGGTGGCGGCGTCCCAGACGTTGGCGAGCACCAGCGGGTCGCCGGGGCGGTGGAGTTCCCGCAGGCGGGCGGCGCGGTCGGACTGGCTGCTGAGGGTCATGGGTGTCACCCTGTCAGATCGGCCGGGGGGCTCAGGCGGTCTTCGGCGCGGGGCTGAGCCGGGAGGTGACGGCGATCCGGTTCCAGGAGTTGATCGCGACGATCATGCCGATCAGGTGGGCCAGCTCGCCCTGGTCGAACTCCTTGGCGGCGGCGTCGTAGACCTCGTCCGGCACGTGGTGGGTGGCGAGCAGGGTGACGGACTCGGTGAGGGCGAGGGCGGCGCGCTCGCGGGCGGTGAAGTAGGGGGTCTCCCGCCAGGCGGCGAGGGTGTGCAGGCGGTGCTCCTGCTCGCCGAGCCGGCGGGCGTCGGTGGCGTGCATGTCCAGGCAGAAGGCGCAGCCGTTCAGCTGGGAGGCGCGGACCTTGACCAGTTCGGTGATCAGCGGGTCGTGGAACCCGGCCTTGGCGGCCTGCTCCAGCGCGCGCATCGCGGCGTAGAACTCGGGGGCCTGCTCGGGCAGCGAGATGCGCTGGACGGGGGCGGGGACGAGGGCGTGGTCGCTCATGGCATCCACCGTAGGTGCGAGGTGGCCCGCCGGTGTGGTTCATTTGCCGTATGGGATCCTGGGCCACTTTCGGCGGCGACCTGCACCTCGACCTGTCGGCCGGCCGGTCGCGCGGGCTGGGCGTCCGGGCGGCGCTGGAGGACGCGCTGCGCTGCGCCGTCCGGGAGGGCCGGCTGCCCGCCGGGACGCGGCTGCCGTCCTCCCGGGCGCTCTCGGCGGACCTCGGGATCGCCCGGAACACCGTGGCGGAGGCGTACACCCAGTTGGTGGCGGAGGGCTGGCTGGCGTCCCGGCAGGGCTCGGGCACGGTGGTGGCGGAACGCGGGCCGCAGCCGGAGCCGCCGGCCGCGCCGCCGGCGGAGGCCGGTCCGGCGGCCGCCCGGCACGACCTGATGCCGGGCAGCCCGGACCTCTCGCAGTTCCCCCGGTCGGCGTGGCTGGCGGCGACCCGCCGGGCGCTGGCGTCCGCGCCGCACACCGCGTTCGGCTACGGCGACCCGCGGGGCCGGATCGAGCTGCGCCGGGCGCTGGCCGACTACCTGGCCCGGGTCCGCGGCGTGCGCACCGACCCGGACCGGCTGCTGGTGTGTTCGGGCTACACCCAGGGTCTCGGGCTGGTCTGCGCGGCGCTGCACGGGCGGGGTCTGCGCAGCGTGGCGGTGGAGGAGTACGGGCTGCCGCCGCAGCGCGCGGTGATCGCGGCCGCCGGGCTGACCGCGGTGCCGCTGCCGCTGGACGGCGACGGCGCCCGGACCGACCTGCTGCCCGCCACCGGGGCCGGCCTGGCGGTGCTCACCCCCGCCCACCAGTTCCCCACCGGCGCCGCGCTGCGGGCGGCCCGGCGGGCGGCCGCGGTGGCGTGGGCCCGGGCGTACGACGGGGTGGTGCTGGAGGACGACTACGACGGGGAGTTCCGCTACGACCGGCAGGCGGTCGGTGCGCTGCAGGCGCTCGACCCGGAGCGGGTGGTGTACGCGGGGACGGCCAGCAAGTCGCTGGCGCCGGGGGTGCGGCTGGGCTGGCTGGCGCTGCCGTCGGCGCTGGTGGAGCCGGTGCTGGAGCGCAAGCGGCTGGCGGACGGCCAGACCGGTGTGCTGGAGCAGCTCGCGCTCGCCGAGCTGATCACCTCGGGCGACTACGACCGGCACATCCGGCGCAGCCGGCTGCGCTACCGGCGGCGGCGCGACCAGTTGGTGGCCGCGCTGGCCCGGCGGGCGCCGCAGGTGCGGGTGACCGGGATCAACGCCGGGCTGCACGCGGTGCTGGAGCTGCCGTCCGGCGCGCCGGACGAGGCGGAGCTGCTGCGCCGGGCCGAGCGGGCCGGGGTGCGGCTGCACGCCCGGGGGTGGTGCCGGGCGGCCGGGGCGGACGGCCCGGCGGCGGGGTCGGCGCTGGTGATCGGGTTCGGCACGCCGTCGGACCACGCGTTCCCGGCCGCGCTGGAGGCGCTGTGCGCGCTGGTCGCGGCCTGACCCGCCGGGGGCGGGTCAGTGGCCGCGTCCGCCCAGTTCGAAGAGCAGGATGACGAAGCCGGCGAAGGCGTGCGTGGCGGCGATGTAGACGGTCGCCCGGATCCACACCCGCCGGTCGGTGCGGCGGCCGGCGTCGAGGGTCGGGGCGTGCGCCGCGGGTCGGGCGGGCGCGCTGGTGGTGGTGTCGGTCATCGGATCCTCCCGGGTCACAGTCGGGGTGCGTCGCCGAGGCAGAGTTCGCCGCCCGGGCTCTGCAGCAGGGTGTGGACGAAGATCAGTTCCAGCCGGTCGTCCGGGTCGGCGGCCGCGATGCAGTGCGGCGTGAGCGAGTCGAAGTGCGCGGAGTCGCCGGCCTCCAGCAGGTGGACGGCCTCGCCGAGGGTCAGCCGCATCCGGCCCCGGGTGACGTACAGCCACTCCTCGCCGGGGTGCACCCGCACCACCGCGTCCTGCACGCCCGGCGGGACGTGCACCCGCAGCGCCTGCATCGCCCGGCCGGGTGCCCCGGCCCGCCGGTAGCCCCAGCCGCCGGCCCGTCCGGGCTCGATGGAGCCGCCCCGGATCACCGGGTCCGGCTCGCCGGGCTGCTCGCCGAGCAGCCCGGAGACCGAGGTGCCGTACGCCCGGGCCAGGCCGAGCAGCACCGGCAGCGAGGGCTGCCGGCGCCCGGTCTCCAGCCGGGACAGATACGCTGGGGACAGCCCCACCCGGGTGGCGGCCGCCTCCAGCGTCAGCCGGCTGCTCAGCCGGTGCTCCCGCAGTCGCGCGCCCAGGCCCGCGACCTCCTGGTCGTCGCTCATGGGACCAGTCCACACCCGCCGTGCCGCCGGGGCAAGAAATTTGCCTCAGAGGCAAATCCCCCGCGCCCGGCGGCGGGCCGGCTCCCCCGGGTCAGCCCACCAGGACCGGCTTCCCGTCCTGCTGCTGCTCCTCCTCGGCCGGCCGGTCCGCGGCCGGGTGCGCGTCCCGGGCGGTGCGCCGCGGCAGGGCCGTCATCAGCGCGAACACCGCGAGCAGGCCGATCGCCACCCACCACATCGCGTGCTCGAAGGCGTCCACGAACACGCCCTCGACCATGCCTCGCCGGTCCACCACCCCGAAGAACGCCACCGAGGACAGACCCAGGCCGAGCGCCATGCCGAGCTGACCGGTGGTGTTGATCAGGCCGGACGCCGAACCGGCGTGCTCCTGCGGCACCTCGGACAGCACCGCGTCGGTCAACGGCGCCACGATCAGGCCCATGCCCAGGCCCATCACCACCAGCGGCAGCGCCATCTGCCACGGCGCGATGGCCGCGCCGTACCGGTCCGCCCCGGCCAGGTAGAGCAGCGCACCGGCCGACATCGTCAGCGCACCCGCCTGCAGCACCCGACGGCCGAACCGCGGCACCAGCTGCTGCACCGACAGGCCCGCCGCCAGCGACACCGCGATCGAGAACGGCACGCCCGTCAGACCGGCCTTCAGCGGGCTCCAGCCCAGGCCGAGCTGCATGTACAGCGTCCAGACCAGGAAGAACAGGCCGTTGGTCACGCCGAACAGCAGCTGCACGCCGATCCCGCCGGCGAAGCTGCGCACCCGGAACAGCGACAGCTCCACCAGCGGCGAACCGTCCCGCGCGGTCTTGTACCGCTCGTACCGGACGAAGCCCAGCAGCACCAGCACGCCGCCCGCCATCAGCAGGTGGCCCCAGAGCGGCCAGCCGTTCTCCCGGCCCTGGGTCAGCGGGTACAGCACCATCAGCAGGCCCGCGCCGACCAGCGCCATGCCCACCAGGTCCAGCTTCAGCGCCCGGGGCGCCCGCGACTCCTCGATGAAGCGGCGGCCGAGCAGCAGACCGGCGACCCCCACCGGCAGGTTCACCAGGAAGATCGGACGCCAGCCCAGGCCGAACAGGTCCCACTCGGTCAGCAGCGCGCCCACCAGCGGGCCCATCACCGCGCCCAGGCCCACCACCGCGCCGAACAGGCCGAACACCTTGCCCCGCTCGTGCGCCGGGAACCCCGCGTGGATGATCGACAGCACCTGCGGCACCATCAGCGCCGCCGTCGCGCCCTGCAGCACCCGGGCCGCCACCAGCAGGTCCGGGCTGCCGGCCAGGCCGCACAGCGCCGACGCCGCCGTGAAACCGCCGATGCCCAGCAGGAACAGCCGCTTGCGGCCGTAGATGTCACCCAGCCGGCCGCCCGTGATCAGGCCGACCGCGAACGCCAGCGCGTAGCCGGCCGTGATCCACTGCAGGGCGCTGAACGACGCGCCGGTGTCCTGCTGGATGCTCGGCATCGCGATGTTGACGATCGTGACGTCGACCAGGTCCATCAGGCTGGCCGTCATCACCACCGCCAGTGCCAACCAGCGCCTGCGGTCGTTGACTTCGGTGGACATGGCTCTCCCTGAGCTCGTGGAATCCCTTGGTTGCGAGAGCCACGCTAGGGGGCATACAGGTCAGATCCTGACCGCTTCGCGCGTCATCATGGAGGGCATGACGGACACCCCCGGCAGGCTCCTCGGCCTGCTCTCGCTGCTCCAGACACCGCGCGAATGGCCCGGCAGCGAACTCGCCGACCGGCTCCAGGTCAGCCCGCGGACCATCCGGCGCGACATCGACCGGCTCCGCGAGCTCGGCTACCCCGTCGAGGCCACCCGCGGGCCGGTCGGCGGCTACCGGCTGGTCGCCGGGGCCGCGATGCCGCCGCTGCTGCTCGACGACGAGGAGGCGGTGGCCATCGCCGTCGGCCTGCGGACCGCCGCCGGGCACGCCGTCGAAGGCATCGAGGAGGCCTCCGTCCGGGCCCTCGCCAAGCTGGTGCAGGTACTGCCCGCTCGGCTCCGGCACCGGGTCGCCACCCTCAACGCGGCCACCGTCCCCGTCCTCCCGGGGGACGGCCCGCGGATCGACCCGGAGGACCTGGCCGTCCTCGCCTCCGCCGTCGCCGCGCGCGAACGCCTGCGGTTCGACTACCGCGACCGCGGCGGCGCCGCCACCCGCCGGCAGGTCGAACCGCACCGGCTGGTCTCCTACGGGCGGCGCTGGTACCTGGTCGGCCACGACCTCGACCGCGACGACTGGCGGATCTTCCGCGTCGACCGGCTCGCCGACCCGCAGCGCACCGGGCTCCGCTTCGAGCCGCGCGAGCTGCCCGCGGCGGACGCCGGCGCGTACGTGGCGGGCAAGCTGGCCCGGCACCAGGACACCCACCGCGCGGTCGTCACGCTGCACGCCCCGTACGAGCGCCTCGCCACCCACATGTCCGCCGCGGCGGGCGAGTTGGAACCGATCGACGAGCACAGCTGCCGCCTGCGCACCCGGGCCGACTCGCTGGACTGGCTGGCCGTCCGGCTGGCCACCGTCGGCTGCGACTTCGAGGTGCACGAGCCGCCCGAGCTCCGCGACCACCTGCGCGCGCTCGCCACCCGCATCGAGCGCTCGCTCGGGGCCGCCGGCAACTCCTAGGGGCGGGGGATGTTGCGCAGGTTGGAGCGGGCCAGGTCGATCATCCGGCCCACGCCGCCGGACAGCACGGTGCGGCCGGCCGCCAGGGCGAAGCCCTTGAGCTGGGCGGCGGTGATGTGCGGCGGGATGGAGAGCGCGTTGGGGTCGGTGACCACGTCGACCAGGACCGGGCCCGGCCGGGAGAGCGCGTCGGCCAGCACCTCGCGCAGCCTCACCGGGTCGGTGACCCGCTCGGCGGGCACCCCGCAGGCCCGGGCGATGGCGGCGTAGTCGACGTCGCCGTTGTCGATCTCGGACTCGGGGTAGCCGCTGACCAGCATCTCCAGCTTGATCATGCCGAGCGCGCCGTTGTTGAAGACCACGGTCTTCACCGGCAGCCGGTACTTGGCGACGGTGAGCAGTTCGCCGAGCAGCATGCCGATCCCGCCGTCGCCGGACATCGAGACGACCTGGCGTTCGGGGAAGGCGAGTTGGGCGCCGATCGCGTGCGGGAGGGCGTTGGCCATCGAGCCGTGCAGGAAGGAGCCGATCACCCGGCGGCGGCCGTTGGGGGTGAGGTAGCGGGCCGCCCAGACGTTGCACATGCCGGTGTCGACGGTGAACACGGCGTCGTCGGCGGCGAGCTCGTCGAGGACGGAGGCGACGTACTCGGGATGGATCGGCCGGTGCCCGGCGATGTCGCGGGTGTAGGCGCCGACGACGGTCTCCAGCGCCTTGCAGTGCTTGTCGAGCATCCCGTCGAGGAAGGACCGGTCCTTCTTCTGCTCCAGCCTCGGCAGGACGGCCCGCAGGGTGGCGCCGACGTCGCCGTGGACGGCGAGTTCGAGCGGGGTGCGGCGGCCGAGCCGGGTGGGGTCGTGGTCGATCTGGACGGTGCGGGTGCGCGGCAGGAAGGAGTCGTACGGGAAGTCGGTGCCCAGCAGCAGGACCAGGTCGGCCCCGTGCAGCGCCTCGTGGCAGGCGCCGTAGCCGAGCAGTCCGCTCATCCCGACGTCGTACGGGTTGTCGTACTGGATCCACTCCTTGCCGCGCAGCGAGTGCCCGACGGGGGCGTTGAGCAGCCCGGCGAGCTCCATCACCTCGGCGTGGGCGCCCCGGACGCCGGCGCCGGCGAAGACCGCGACCTTCTCGGCGCCGTTGAGCGCCTCCGCGAGGGCGGTGAGCTGCCCGGCGGGCGGCTGGACGGTGCCGGGTTCGGTGAGGAAGCGGGACTCGCCGGTGGGCCCGGCGGCGGGCAGCGCGGCGACGTCGCCGGGGAAGGCGAGGACGGAGACGCCTCGGGCGCCGAGGGCGTGCTGGACGGCGACCCGGAGCAGCCGGGGCAGCTGGGCGGGGGTGGAGAGCATCTCGCACCAGCTGCTGCAGTCGGTGAACACCCGCTCGGGGTGGGTCTCCTGGAAGAAACCGGTGCCGATCTGCCCGGACGGGATGTGCGAGGCGAGCGCGAGCACCGGGACGCCGCTGCGCTGCGCGTCGTACAGGCCCTGGATCAGGTGGGTGTTGCCCGGCCCGCAGGAGCCGGCGCAGACCGCGAGCCGTCCGGTGAGCTGGGCCTCGGCGGCGGCCGCGAAGGCGCCGGCCTCCTCGTTGCGGACGTGCACCCAGGAGATGCCCTCGGTGCGGCGGATCGCGTCGACCAGCGGGTTGAGGCTGTCGCCCACCACGCCGTACACGCGCTCGACGCCGGCCTGCCGGAGGACTTCGACGATCTGCTCGGCCACGGTCACCATGCCGGCCAGCCTAGGGACACCGGGCCCGCGCGACCGGGAGGCGGCGCCGGGCGGGCCCGTACTGTCCGGAGTTCAGCGCCTCACTCCGCGGGGAGGTGGTCGACGGTGCCGACCTGGACCCCGGCCTGGCCGTGCCGGCGGGCCGGCTCCCGGCCGGGCGGCTGGACGGCCCGCTCGGCCGGGGTCTGCGGCGTCTGGGTGGGCCGGACGACCGGCCGGCCCTTCTCGACCCGCAGCGACTCGCCCTCGTGCAGGATCGGCAGCACCCCGCCGCGCAGCAGCGTGTACGTGGTGGTGGCGTGGGTGATGTCGATCCGCAGCAGGTGCTCGCGCACCGCCATGGAGAACGCGAGGCGCTGCAGCCCGGAGGGGAGCCTGGGCCGGAAGGAGAGGTGCTCGTCGTGGTCGCGCAGGCCGCCGAAGCCGGCCACCAGGGCGATGCAGGCGCCCGCCAGGGAGGCCATGTGCAGGCCGTCGCGGGTGTTGCCGCCGAGGTCGCGCAGGTCCATCAGGGCGGCTTCGGCGGTGTAGTCGTAGGCGAGGTCGAGCTGGCCGACCTCGGCGGCGATCACCGCCTGGGTGCAGGCGGAGAGCGAGGAGTCCCGGACGGTGAGCCGCTCGTAGTAGTTGAAGTTGCGGACCTTCTGCTCCTGCGTGAAGGCGTCGCCGCGCACCTGCATGGCGAGCACCAGGTCGGCCTGCTTGACCACCTGCTTGCGGTACAGGTCGAAGTACGGGTAGTGCAGCAGCAGCGGGTACTTCTCCGGCGGGGTGCCCTCGAAGTCCCACAGCTGGTGGTCGGTGAAGCCGTCGGCCTGCGGGTGGACGCCGAGCTTCTCGTCGTAGGGGATGAACATCTTGTCGGCGGCGTCCCGCCAGGCGGCCGCCTCCTCGGTGTCCACGCCGAGCGCCGCCGCCTCGAACTGGTGCCGGGTGGCGCTCTCCGCGGCGCTGCGCAGGTTGGACTGCGCCATCAGGTTGGTGAACACGTTGTTGTCGGCGACCGCGCTGTACTCGTCCGGCCCGGTGACGCCCTCGATCCGGAACCGGCCGTGCGCGTCGTGGTGGCCGAGCGAGCGCCACATCCGGGCGGTCTCCACCAAAAGCTCCAGGCCGTAGGCCCGTTCGAACTCCAGGTCGCCGGTGGCCCGGATGTAGCGGACCACCGCGGCGGCGATGTCCGCGCCGATGTGGAACGCCGCGGTGCCGGCCGGCCAGTACCCGGAGCACTCCTCGCCGCGGATCGTCCGCCACGGGAACACCGCTCCGGCCAGACCGAGTTGGGCGGCCCGGTCACGGGCCATCGGGAGCGTGGTGTGCCGCCAGCGCAGCGCCTGGTTGACCGCCGCCGGCAGGCAGTAGGTGAGCACCGGCAGGACGAAGGTCTCGGTGTCCCAGAAGCTGTGCCCGTCGTAGCCGGGCCCGGTCAACCCCTTGGCGGGGATGGCCCGTTCCTCGCTGCGGGCACCGGCCTGCAGGACGTGGAAGAGCGCGAAGCGGACCGCCTGCTGCAGCTCGACGTCGCCCTCGATCTCGATGTCGCTGTCCGACCAGAAGCGGCCCAGGTACTCCTTCTGCTCGTCGACCAGCCCGTCCCAGCCGGTGTAGCGGGCGGCGGTCAGCGCGGCCTCCACCTGGTCGCGGACGGCGGGCAGCGAGCGGGTCGCCGACCAGCCGTACGCGATGAACTTCACCAGCCGCAGCCGCTCCCCCGCCTTCAGCACGGTGGTGGCGGTGATCCGGGCCTGGTCCTCGGAGCTCTCGGCGGTGGTGTCCACCCGGCCCGGACCCTCGATGACGTGGTCGATGCCGGCCGCGACCCGCAGCCCGCTGAACCGGGTCCGGTGCACCAGCACCGCCTTGCTGCCGGCCGCGTGCCGCAACTCCGCGGCCAGCGGCGCCTCCAGGACCGCGGCGGCCCGCGGATCGCCGTCGCCGAGCGGCAGCTGCTCGTTGGCGACCAGCTCGGACTGGACCACGATCCGGACCGGACCGTCGACCGCCTCCACCGTGTACTCGACGGCGGCGACCGCCCGCTGGGTGAGCGAGACCATCCGCTGCGAGGTGACCCGGACGGTCCGTCCGGCCGGGGAGGTCCACTCGGCGCTGCGCCGCAGCAGGCCCTCGCGGAAGTCCAGGCTGCGCTGGTGGCCGCGCACCTCGCCGTACCGCAGGTCGAACGGCTCGTCGTCGACCAGCAGCCGGATCAGCTTGCCGTTGGTGACGTTGATGACGCTCTGCCCCGACTCCGGGAAGCCGTAGCCGCTCTCCGCGTACGGCAGCGGGCGCAGCTCGAAGACGCCGTTCAGGTAGGTGCCGGGCAGGCCGTGCGGCTCGCCCTCGTCCAGGTTGCCGCGCAGCCCGATGTGCCCGTTGGACAGGGCGAACACCGATTCGGCGCGGGCCTGCCCGGCCAGGTCGAAGCCGTGCTCGACGACGCCCCAGGGGTCGACCGCGAAGGGGTCGGGGGTGGTCACGGCGCCTCCCCGGGGATCAGGTCGGCCAGGTCGTCGACGACGACGGTGGCGCCGTGCGCGCGCAGCGCGTCCGCCTGGCCGGTGCGGTTCACGCCGACCACGGCGCCGAAGCCGCCGGCCCGGCCGGACTCGACGCCGGCCAGCGCGTCCTCGAAGACCGCGGCGTGCCCGGGCTCCACGCCGAGCTGCCGCGCGGCGGCCAGGTAGGTGTCCGGCGCGGGCTTGCCGGCCAGGCCGTCGCGGCGGGCCGTGAGCCCGTCCACCACCACCTCGAACAGCCCGTCGATGCCCGCGGCGCGCAGCACGTCCTTGCAGTTGGCGCTGGACGACACCACCGCGCGCGGCAGGCCGAGCACCCGCAGCCGGTGCAGGTACTCCACCGAACCCGAGTAGGGCTGCACGCCCTGCTCGCGGATCATGCGCAGCACGGTGTCGTTCTTGGCGCTGCTCAGGCCGTTGACCGTACGGGTGCCCGGCGGGTCCTGCGGGGTGCCCTCGGGCAGGTCGATGCCGCGGGCGGCGAGGAAGGTGCGGGTGCCGTCGAGCCGCGGCCGGCCGTCCACGTAGCGGTCGTAGTCGACGACCGGGTCGAACGGGACGAACTCCTCGCCGTCCCGGGCGGCCTCCGCCCGCAGGAAGGAGTCGAACATGTCCTTCCAGGCGGCCGCGTGCACCTTGGCGGTCTGTGTGAGGACGCCGTCCAGGTCGAACAGGAAGGCGCGGATGTGATCCGGAAGTCCCAGCATGTCTGCAGTCTCACCCGCACGGGGCGTACGAATCGCCATTCCCGGCACGTATGGCGCGTCGTGCGCCCACCGCGGCCGGGAACCGGCGGCGGACGGCCGTCAGGCGGACCGGACGACCGCGAAGGCGGCGCCCTGCGGGTCCCGGACCCGGGCCACCCGGCCCCACGGCGAGTCGGCGGGCGGGAGGAGCACCGAGCCGCCCCGCCTGACCAGGGCGTCCACGGTGGAGTCGGTGTCGTCCACCGCGAAGTAGGTCAGCCAGTGCGAGGGGGTGCCCGCCGGTGACTCCGGGTCCAGCGGGCACAGGCCGCCGACCGTGCGGGCGTTCACCGAGAACTGCCAGTAGTGGTGCGCGCTCCCCATCGGCGGGGTGGCCACGGACAGGGCCGCCTCGTAGAAAGCCCGCGCGACGTCCGGGTCGGTGGTGTGCAACTCGTTCCAGGTGAGCGCCCCGGGCTCGTTGACCACCTGGGCGCCCGGGAACTCCAGCGGCTGCCACAGACCGAACACGGCGCCGGTCGGGTCCAGCGCCACCAGCATCCGGCCGGTGTCGCCGACCTCCAGCACCGGGGTCAGCGAGGTGCCGCCGTTCGCGGTGATCGCGGCGAGCGCGGCGTCGGCGTCCTCGGTGGCCAGGTACGTGGTCCAGACGGCCGGCGGCGGCGGCGCGCCGTCCGGCGCCTCCGCCTGGCCGATGCCCGCGACCGGGCGGCCGTTCAGCGTGCACACCGTGTACCCGCCGAACTCCGCCGGGCCGATCTCGCCCTGCCAGCCGAACACGTCGCGGTAGAAGTCGAGGGCCTCCTGCTGGTTCTTCGCCATCAGGTCGACCCAGCACGGAGTGCCGGGGAGATAGCGCTCGGTCACCTCGGGCATGGCGCCTCCAGGGAGGGACGGGTCAGGGGTCAGTCGACGGGCTGGTGGGCGTGGACCCGGGGGACGAAGTACGGCTGGACCTTGCCGCTCTGGACGTAGTCCTTCAGCCGCACCAGCAGCTCGGCCCAGGTGCCGGCCACCATCGGGACGGTGCGCTCGGTGCCCGGGCGCCAGCCGAGGTGGCGGAAGAGCAGGCGGGTGCGGTGCGGGTCGTCCGGGTGGTCGAACAGGTCCCAGGTGACGGTGGTGTCCAGCCAGTCGGGCGGGAAGGCGCCGACGCTGGTCCAGGCGACCCGGTCCTCGTCGGCGCGGTCCCGGCGCAGCCGGAACGGCTCCGGGGCGTCCGGGAACTCGAACAGGAGATCGTCGCCGTCCCGGGAGACGCCGGTGGTCCACCAGGCGGTCAGGCCGTCGTGGGTGTCCAGGGCCGCCAGCAGGCGGGAGCGGGACGCCGCGATGTCGATCTGCAGGGCGATCTCGGGCATGGGACTCACCTCCGTCCCACGATGACCCACCACCCGACCCACCGCGAACCGGGACGGACCTCGTGGCCGGGCGCATCCACGCGTTCGCGCAGGGTGGCGGGCGCCCGGCCCGGTGGGGCCGCCGACCGGGGCGCTGGGGGGGGAGCGCCCCGTTCGGCGGTTCTCATCCTGGCCGGAGGGGGCCCCGGGGGCACGCCCCTCGGGGACAGCGTGTCAGGTCAGCTGGGCGCCGACCCGGTCGGCGATCAGCGCCAGGTGGTCGAGGTCGTCGAGGTCGAGGATCTGGAGGTAGATCCGGCCGCTGCCGGCCTCGCGGTAGCGGCCGATCTTCTCGACCACCTCGTCGGGGGTGCCGGCCAGACCGTTGGCCTTCAGCTCCTCGACCTCGCGGCCGATCGCGGCGGCCCGGCGGGCGACCTCGGCGTCGTCGCGGCCGACGCAGGCGACCAGGGCGCTGGAGTACACCAGGGAGTCGGCGTCGCGGCCGCGCTCCTCGGCGGCGGCCCGGACCCGGCCGATCTGGGTGCGGGTGGCGTCCAGGGAGGCGAACGGGAGGTTGAACTCGTCGGCGTAGCGGGCGGCCAGGGCGGGCGTGCGGGACGGGCCCATGCCGCCGACGATGACCGGGACGCGGTTCTGGAAGGGCTTGGGCAGGGCGGGCGAGTCGGCCAGCCGGTAGTAGCGGCCGGCGAAGTCGAAGGTGTCGCCGAGCTTGGTCTCCCACAGGCCGGTGACGATGGCCAGCTGCTCCTCCAGCCGGTCGATCCGCCGGTCCGGGAAGGGGATGCCGTAGGCCTTGTGCTCGGCCTCGAACCAGCCGGCGCCGAGGCCGAGTTCGATCCGGCCGCCGCTCATCGCGTCGACCTGGGCGACCTGGATCGCGAGCACCCCGGGGAGGCGGAAGGTGCCGGCGGTCATCAGGGTGCCGAGGCGGATCCGGGAGGTCTCGCGGGCCAGGCCGGCCAGCGTGATCCAGGCGTCGGTGGGGCCGGGCAGGCCGTCCGCGTCACCCATCCGCAGGTAGTGGTCGGAGCGGAAGAAGCCGTCGTAGCCGAGTTGTTCGGCGGTCGTCGCGACCCGCAGCAGGGTGTCGTACGAGGCGCCCTGCTGGGGCTCGGTGAAGATGCGCAGGTCCATGGTGTCCATCATCGGGGGTCGGTCAGACGGTGGCGTGGAAGCGGCTCAACGGCCCTGTGCAGTGGGCGGGTCGGGCCAGTGCGGCGCGTTCGTCGCAGGCGGCGGGCAGGTCGTCCACGGTCCAGCCGTCACCGGGGTGGGGGGCGGCGAGGGTGACCGGGCCGGGCCGGTCGGCGGCGACGGGGAGGCGCCGGGGGGCGGTGCGGGGCAGGTCGGCGGCCTTGCGCAGGGCCTCCTTGCGGGTCCAGGCGCGCAGGAAGGCGCCGGTGCGTTCGCCGCCCGGCAGGCCGGCCAGCCAGGACAGCTCCTCGGGGGCGAGGCAGTGGGCGGCCAGTCCTTCGGTGTCGAGCGGGCGGATCCGCTCCAGGTCGGCGCCGACCGGGTCGCCGACCGCGAGGGCGAGCAGCCAGCTGCCGTCGGCGCGGGCCACGCTGAGGTGGACCGGGGTGCCGTCCGGTCCGGGGGTGGCCCAGCGGGCGGCGCCGGTGCGCTCCAGGGGCAGCGCGGCCGGGTCGGCGTCGAGGTAGCGGGCCAGGATCCGCCGGGTGCCGGCCCAGGCGGCGGCGCACCGGGCCCGGTCGGCGGTGGAGCCGTGGCGCAGGGCCCGCTCCCGCTCGCCGGCCGGGAGCAGGGCCAGGTCCCGCTCCGGTTCGGCGGCGGTGGTGCCGCCGAACCAGACGTGGGTCGCGCCTCGCGGCGGGAGGGTGGGTGCCGGGGTCACGGCCTCGCTCTTCTCGGCTCTGGCGGACAAGGGCTCAGGCTGCCTGCTCGGCGAGCTCGCGGGCCGGCTCGCCGGGGGCGGGGGCGGCCTCGCGGCGGGCGCCGGCCAGGCTGAACAGGGCGCAGCCGACGGCGATCGCGGCGACCACGTACCAGTTGAGCCCGGGGATGCCGGTGGTGTTGGCCAGGTCGTAGAGCGCACCGGCGGCGAGGGTGCCGACCATGTTCCCGAAGCTGCGGAAGAAGTGCATCGAGCCCATCGCGCGGGAGAGGTTCTCGCGCGGCATCTGCTTGGCCACCCACAGGTCGAAGGACGGGGTGAACAGGATGTCGCCGAAGACCACCACGAAGCAGCCGACGATCACCCAGAGCGCGCTGCGTCCGGCGCCGAACAGCAGGTAGGCGGCGGTCATCGCGGCGAAGCCGACGGCCATCACCTGGCCGGGCTGCAGGTGCTTGTTGAGCAGGCGCAGCACCGGGAACTGGAGCAGCAGCAGGGTGATCCCGGTGATCCAGAACGGCATGGAGATCGGCAGGCCCTGGGCGTACTCCTGCATGTGCAGCGGGATGCCGACCAGGAAGCTGATCGACAGCAGCCAGAAGACGCTGGACAGGACGAAGTACCGTCCGCCGCCGCCGAGCCGGATGCCCTTGAGGACGGCCAGGCTGAACAGCGGCGCCCGCCGGGTGTCCTCGGCGGTGGGCGTGGTGTCGGCGGGGATCACGAACACGGCGGCCAGGCAGTACACCGCGAACAGCGCGAAGACGGTGGTGAACAGCACCTTCAGGTCGACGTGCAGGAACAGGCCGCCGGCCAGGGCGCCGCCGATCGCGCCGAGCTGGCAGGACATCTGGAAGGCGGAGAAGGCCTTGGGCCGGTCGGCCTCGGGGAAGGCGGAGAGGATGTTCTTCAGACCGGGGAAGGACATGCCCGAGCCGAAGCCGATCAGGAAGGCCAGCACGCTGTAGAGCGGGACGCCGTCCACGAAGCCCATGCCCCAGAGGGCGAGCGCTTCGAGGGCGACACCGGCGATCACCGAGCCGCGGACGCCGAGCCGCTGGGCCAGCCCCTCGTAGCTGAAGGTGGAGGCGAGCCGGCCGACGTAGGTCAGGAACATCACGAAGCCGGCCCAGAAGCCGCTGTACGCGGTGCCGAGGGTGGAGACCAGCAGCGGGAACCAGATGTAGTTGCCGACGTGGGCGAGCGCGATGCCCAGGTTGATGCCCCAGAGGGTGCGCCTCAGTTGGCTGTTCACAGCACGACCTTTCCTGTCGATGCCGAGTCGCGGAGGGTGCGGATCTCCCGGGCGATCGCGGCGCGGTCGACCGGGGTGCCGGCCACCACGGTGGCGTCCGGGAGGGTGGAGAGCGGGGTGTCGTCGGCGCCGCGGGCGGCGGCGAACAGGTTGTAGGTGGCGGGGGCGCCGACCGAGATCGGGTGGGCGCCGGCCTCGCGCTGCGCGAGGCGGTGGAAGAAGTGCCAGTTGTCGACGGTGGCGGCGTGCCGGATGCCGTGCCGCAGCTCCGGGTCGGCAGACTCCCCGGCGAGCAGGTCGAGTTCGCCGAGCAGGCTGTAGCCGTGGAAGGCACCGGTGTTGCCGCAGTCGGTGCCGACCAGCATCCGGCCGCGGCGCAGGGCGGCGAGGTTGTTCTCGCGCATCACCCGCAGGGCGGCGGTGCGGGTGTCCTGGCACTTGTACTGGATGCCGTAGGGCTCCTCGATCCCGGCGACGAACTCCAGGTTGGCCGGGTCCTGGGTGGCCAGGAAGCCGGGGCGGCCGTACTCGGCCTCGAACTCCGCGCGCTCCATCACCATCGGGCGCAGCCCGCTGAGCGTGGTGACGAAGCGGGCGTCGGCCAGCAGGTCCCAGTCCTCGTCGCTGAGCACGAAGTCCCGTACCGGGTGGGCGAAGAGCCGGAAGCCGATCCGGTACGCCTCCAGCACCTCCTCGCGGGTGTTGCAGTCGAGGACGGCGGGGACGCCCTGCTCGCGGGTGACCCGCTCGGTGTGCTCCAGCACCTTGGGCGAGAGCCGGGAGAACCGGGCCTCCATCTCCGGCTGCTCGGTGCCGTCGGTGAACATCACCTTGAGGAAGGTGCCGCCGCGCGCCCGGTTGGCGTGCAGCACGTCGGCGAGGTCCTCCTCCATGCCGAGCATGAAGACCGGGGAGGGGAACTCCACGCCGTGTCCGGTCAGGCCCATCGCGTCCCGGGTGGCGGTGGCGGCGTAGCCGCAGTGCACCAGTTCCGGGTACGGGTGGGCGGAGGCGGCGGCGCCGGCCTCCCAGCGGGACTTCAGCAGCGGGAAGCCGAACAGGTCGGCGACGTGGGTGACGCCGTGGTAGAGGTACGACAGGGCGCTGATCCGGGGGTCGTCCAGCGAGTCGTCGAAGTTGGCGGGCAGCGCCAGGTGGGCGTGCGCCTCGACGTAGCCGGGCCACAGTTCGGTGATCGGTCCGGGCTGGTCGGCGCGGCGGTCCACGGCCTCGATCCGGGTGAAGACGCCGTCCTCGATGTCCACGTCGTACAGCTGCTCGCGGTCCAGGCTGGGGATGGCGACCCGGCGGAGCACCGAGCGGGCGGTCATCGGGCGACCTTGACCGAGACCTGGACGTCGATGCGGTCCAGCGCGGCCTCGGCGCGGCCGTGCGCCTGGTCGCGGTCGGTGCCGGTGAAGACCAGGTGGCCCAGCCAGTCGAAGTTGCTGGTGGAGAGCTTGGAGACCTGGCGGCCGGCGGCCCGGTAGCTGAGCGCCTCGTGGAAGCCGGGCAGCTCCTCGACGGCCGCGAAGTCGATCGACTCCAGCACGCCCTCGACCGGCGAGCCGAACCAGCGGCCGGTGGCGATCACCTCGCCGGGGAACGGCAGCTCGGGGGTCTCGCCGAGGGCCTGGCGGATCACCTCCAGGTACGGGTCGACGCCGCAGGAGATCTTCATCAGGCCGGGCACGATGCCGCCGACCAGCCGGCCGTTGACCTCGCAGAGCACCGGGCCCTCGGGGGTGAGGAAGTACTCGGTGTGGATGAAGCCGAAGTCGATGCCGAGGCCGGCCAGCACCTTCTCGTTCATGGCGAACAGCTGCTCGCGCAGCGGGTGGTCGGCGAAGTAGGTGGCGCCCATCTCGATGAAGTACGGGAAGCCGCTCAGGGTGCGGTCGGTGATGCCGAGGTTGACCACGGTGCCGTCGGCCAGCACGCAGGCCTCGACCGAGACCAGCTCGCCGGTGACGAACTCCTCGACCAGCAGGTCGGGGATCCGGGTGACGCCCCGGCCGTAGTCGGAGACCTTCGCCAGCTCGGCGAGGTAGGCCTGCAGCTCGTCCTCGTTCGTCAGGTGCAGGACGTGCAGGCTGGCGGTGCCGTCGGAGGGCTTCACCACGCACGGGAAGCCGACCTCGCGGATCGCGGCCTCGATCCCGGCCGGGTCCTCGACGTGCGCGAAGCGCGGCTGGCGGACGCCTTCGGCGCCGCGCAGGGCGAGCCGGGTGCGGTGCTTGTGGCGGGCGTTGAGCGCGCCCTCGACGCTGAGGCCGGGCAGGCCGAGCGCGCGGGCCACGGTGGCGGCGTGCACGGTGTGGTACTCGCTGTAGGTGGTGACGCCGTCCACCGGGTGGGCCGCGTGGATCTCCTTGACCAGCTGCTCCAGCGCGTCGATGGAGAAGGCGTCGGCGCTCTTCACCACCTCGCAGTTGGGGTGCGCGTAGGCGTCGGCGGCCAGCGGGGAGGCGTTCAGGTAGAAGTCGGGGTCGGCGGTGACCAGGGTGACCCGGTGGCCGAGGCGCAGGGCGTTGGCGATGCCGGCGATGCCGTTCGGGTTGCACTCCACCATCACGATGTGCATGGGAAAGTCCTTTCGGGAAGCGGGGGTTCAGAGGGTCGCGGCGAGGACCGCGGGCAGGTCGAGGCCGAGCTGGGCCATCACCTCGTGGTGGTCGCCGCCCTGGGTGGGCCAGGCGTGGCCGGCGTTGACGCCGACCACCTCGCGGCCGGGCAGCAGCAGGGCCAGCGCCTCGGCGGCGCCGCCCTCGGCACGGTGCTCCTCGACCACCACCAGGCGGCCGGTGGTGGTGGCCAACTCCTCGGCGGCCAGGGACAGGTGGGCGTGGTCGAGGTAGACCAGGTGGGCGTGGCCGAGCTCGGGGCGGCGCTCGCGGGCCTCCAGGGCGAGCCGGGTGCCCTCCTCGCCGACCGAGACCAGCACGGTCGCGCCGGGCTCGCCGCGGTGGTCCCAGGTGACCGGTCCGGGCAGCTCGCCGTCGAACGGCAGGCTGTCGTAGACAGCGTTGCGGCCGGTGCGGATGTAGTGCGGGCGGCCGGAGGCGGCCGCGGCCCGGACCACCGCCCGGGTCTCCGCCTCGCCGTAGGGCGCGGCGATGGTGACGCCGGGGATCGAGCGGAGCACCGCCAGGTCCTCCAGGCAGTGGTGGGTGGTGCCGAACCAGGCGCCGGAGACGCCCGCGTACGGTGCCACCACGGTGACCCCGGCGTTCAGGTAGCCGAGGGTGAGCTTGAGGCTCTCGGCGGCGCGCAGCGCGGCGAACGGCGCGAAGGTGGAGACGAAGGGCTTGTACCCGGCGGAGGCCAGGCCGGTGGCCATGTCGACCATGGCGCCCTCGGCGATGCCGAGGTTGAAGAAGCGCTCCGGGTGGGCGGCCTGGAAGGGGTGGCCCTTGCCGCCCAGGTCGGCCTCCAGGCAGAGCAGCGCGGGGTCCTCGGCGGCGAGGTGGGCCAGTTCGTGGCGGTAGGCGTCGCGGCCGGAGAGGGTCGAGGCGGTCATCGGATCAGTCGCTTCCACTTGGCGGCGCGCGCGGCGTCGATGGTCACGTAGTGCGAGCCGGCCTTTCCCTCCACCGCGGGGACGCCCTTGCCCTTGACGGTGTCGGCGATCACCGCGAGCGGCCGCTCGGCGCCGGTGCGGTCGGCGCCGAACACCTCGCCGAGCCGGGCCAGGTCGTGCCCGTCCACCTCGACGGTGTCGAAGCCGAAGGCGGCGAAGCGCGCGGCCAGGTCGGGCAGCGGGGAGATGTCGGCCACCATGCCGTCGTTCTGGCCGCCGTTGCGGTCCACCACCAGGACGAAGTTGCCGAGCCGCTGGGCGGCGGCGACCTGGCAGGTCTCCCAGACCAGGCCCTCCTGCAGCTCGCCGTCGCCGGCCACCGCGATGCCCAGGCCCGGCAGTCCGCCGAGTCGGCGGGCCATCGCCCAGCCGGCGGCGTACGGGACGCCGTGGCCGAGGCTGCCGGTCGGGAAGCGCACGCCGGGCACCTTGGGCCCGGGGTGGCCGGTGTACGGGTGGCCGAGCTGCCCGTACAGCGGCGCCGGGTTCTCGGGGAGGATGCCGGAGACGTGCAGGGCGGCGTACAGGCCGGCCGCGGCGTGGCCCTTGCTGAGCACCACCTCGGTGCCGTCGCCGAGCGAGGCCCGGTGCAGGGCGGCGATCAGGACGTCCAGCACCGAGAGGCTGCCGCCGAGGTGGCAGCCGCGCGGGCTCGCGGCCATGTCGACGACCAGCCGGCGGGCCTCGGCGGCCCGGGCGGCGAGGTCGACGGGGGTGTCGACGGCGACGGTCATCGGGCACCGCCCTCGAACCAGCGGCGGACGGCGTCGGCGAGGACGGTGCGGGCGAGCCGGTGGTCCTCGGCGGTGAGGTGCTCGACGTCGGTGTGGTCGAGCGCGGAGTCGCCCGGACCGTAGGCGACCATCGGCACGTCGCGCCAGGTGGTGGCGAGGGTGTTCATGTCCGAGGTGCCCTTCTTCACGACGTAGGTGGGACGGATGTCGGCCTGTCCGAAGGCCCGGGTGAAGGCCTTGACCAGCGGGGTGGTGCGCGGGCCGGCGTGGCCGGGGGTGGCGCGCAGCACCTCGACGGCGACGCCCTCGCGGACGTGGCCCAGGGCGGCGTCCTTCAGCGCCGCCAGGTCGGCGAGCGGCGGGACGCGGAAGTTGAGGACGCCGACCGCGCGGTGGCTGGCCGGGCCGGTCTCGCAGCGGATGTCGATCACGGCGCTGAGCGCGTCCGAGGCCTCCTTCTCCACCGAGCCGCGGATGTCCTCCAGGACTCGGATCAGGGCGTCCGGCGCGGAGACCGCGTCCATCCCGGCGGAGTGGCCGCTGGCCACCTCGGCGGTGACCCGCAGCTTGAACAGGCCGAAGTAGCCGAGGGTCAGCTTCCGGGCGCCGCTGGGCTCGCCGATCACCACGGCGTCGGCCGGGTAGTGGTCGCGGGCGTGGAAGGCGCCCTTGGAGGAGGAGATCTCTTCCTCGACCGCGCCGACCACCCGCAGCTGCCCGTCCTCGGGGACCTCCGCCTCGGCCAGCACCTGGAGGAAGTTCACCAGGCTGCCCTTGGCGTCGACGCTGCCGCGGCCGTGCAGTTCGCCGCCGCGCCACTCGACCGGCCAGCGGTGCGGGACGGTGTCCAGGTGGCCGAGCAGCAGCAGCCGGCGGATGCCGTCGCCGCGGGTGGCGACCAGGTTGCCGGCCTCGTCGATCCGGGCCTCGATGCCGTGCTCGGCGCACCACTGGACCAGGTACGCGGCGAGCTCGCGCTCGTCGCCGGAGACCGAGGGGACGCCGACCGCGCGGCCGAGCAGGGTGAGGTCCGGCTCGGGCGCGGGGGTGCGCCAGAAGCGGGTCCAGCCGCTCGGGTCGGCCATCGTGTGCGGGCCGGTGATGGCCACGTCCGCCGCGCCGTCCAGGGCGAGTTCGGCGGCACGGACCTTCTGCCGCATCCGGCCGCCGGCGTACTGTCCGGCCTCGCCCGGGTGGGCGTGGCGCAGCGTGGACGCCGGGTCCTTCGGGTCGGTGAGCAGCCCGGCGGTGCCGGTGACCAGGCGCAGGTGGTCGGCGTCCAGGGCGTTGGAGAGGGCGGCGGCGAGCACGTCGGCGTCCACGTTGAGCGGGGCGCCGCCGGCCTCGTCGCGGACCGGCGGGGAGAGGCAGACCACGTCGTAGGCGTCCAGCAGGGCGTTCAGCCGGACGGTGTCCACCTCGGTCGGCACGCCGGCCCGGTGGTCGCGGACCACGGTGGCCTTCCCGCTCGCGCCGACCGCCTTCAGCGGCCGGTTGGCCCGGCCGGCGACCAGGCCGCCGCGGGCGGCGACCGCCGTGAAGACGCTCACCCCCAGCTCCCGCAGGCCCTGCTCGACGCCCGGCAGGGTGACCCGCTCGTACGCGTCGACCAGGTGGGCCATCTCCTCGGGCGGGCAGTAGCGGACCGCGTCGCCGTTGGCCAGGCGCAGCTCCGGCATGGCGCGGCCGATCGCGGCGTAGTGCCGCTCGATGCCGACCGCGCCGCCGGCGACCAGCAGCACCCGGGCGCCGCGGCCGACCAGCTCGGCGAGCTCGGCGTGGATGTCGCCCCGGTCGAGGGTGGCGCTGCCGACCTTGACCACGTAGAGCGGCTTCACGGCGACACCGCCGTCCGCGGCAGTCCGGCGGCCTCGTCGAAGCCGCTGATCAGGTTCATCGCCTGGATGGCCTGCCCGGCCGCGCCCTTGATCAGGTTGTCCAGCGCGGCGACGGCGACGCACTGCTCGCCCTTGACCGCGACCGCCACCTCGGCGACGTTGGAGCCGTTGACCGCCTTGAGCATCGGGAAGTCCTGCGGCGCCTTGGGCGCCGGGCGGACCCGGACGAAGGGCTTGCCGACGTACGCCTTGGCGTAGGCCCGCTTGACGTCCAGGGCGGCGGTGCCGGGCCTGAGCCGGCTGTAGGCGGTGACCATGATGCCGCGCGGGACGTCCAGGCTGTGGGTGGAGAACCGCAGTTCGGGCGCGGTGCCGGTGAACTCGGCGATCGCCTGGCGGATCTCCGGGGTGTGCCGGTGCCCGTGCAGCTTGTGCACCCGGAAGTTGCCGGAGCGCTCGGCGGGCTGCTCGCTGGAGCCGCGGCCGCCGCCGCTGGAGCCGGTCTTGGCGTCGACCACGACCTGCGGCTCGACCAGCTGCTCGGCGAACAGCGGGTAGAGCGCGTAGATGGTCGCCACCGCCATGCAGCCCGGCAGGTTGATGAACCGGCCCTCCGGCACACCCTGCGACAACTCGGGTACGTAGTAGGCGAATTCCTCCTCGGACGGGGTGGCGGCGGTGCGCGGGTAGAACTCCTGCACCTCCTGCGGGTCGCGCAGCCGGAAGTCGCCGGCCAGGTTGAGCACCCGCTTGGCGCGCTCGGCGAGCAGCGGCAGCTTGCCGGGCAGGGTGCCGGTCGGCAGGCAGCCGAAGGCCACGTCGACCTCCTCCAGCTCCGCCAGCGGGCGGAACTTGAGGCCGGCCGCGCCCGGGTGGTTGCGCAGCCAGGGATGGACCGCTCCGATCGGGGTGCCGGCGCTGCGCTCGGCCGAGAGGAAGGCGAGTTCGACGTCCGGGTGGTCCAGCAGCAGCCGGATCACCTCGCCGCCCGTGTAGCCGCTGGCCCCCGCGACCGCGACTCGGATCTTGTCAGCCAAGGCGGGCCGCCTTCTCGTACGGCCGGCGGTATTCGCCGCCCTCGACCAGCTTGCGGATGGCGTCCGGCCGGCGGGCCACCTTGGCGAAGGCGTCCGCGTAGCGCAGCGCGCGCTCGTACTCGACCGGGGCGCGCAGCTCGCGGCAGAGCACCAGGGTGGAGTCGAGCATGCCCTGGGTGACCGGGAAGTCGTCCGGGGTGTGGTGGCGCACGGCCTCCGGGTTGAGGGTGAACGGGTAGCCGTTGCCGAAGCCGGCGCGGTGCTGGAAGGGCAGGTGGCAGGGGATCGGCGTGTTCTGCCACTCGCGGGCCGGGACGCCCTCGGCGACCAGCAGCTCGTGCACCGCCTCCTTGACCGCCCAGACCGGCAGGTCGTCCAGGCCGATCGCCTCGGGGGTCAGGGTGATCCGGTACATGTTGTAGGCGTGGGTGTGGCCCTCGGGCACGTACGGCTTGTGGAACAGCCCGGTGCCCTCCAGGGCGTCGCCGATCAGCGCGGCGTTGCGGGCGCGGATCTCGTCGTAGTAGGGCAGCCGCTTGAGCTGGCTGGCGCCGAACGCGCCGGCCACCCAGGACATCCCGTAGTCGATGCCGTGCCGCTCCAGGTAGTCGGCGGCCCGCTGGTGGGCCTCGGCGGTGGCGAAGAAGGCGATGCCGCCCTCGCCGCCGAGCGGGAAGTTCTTGTCGGCCATCAGGCTCTGCCCGGCGGCGTCGCCGAAGGAGCCGGCCACCTGCTCGCCGATCTTCGCCGAGTGGGCGTGCGAGGCGTCCTCGACCAGGGCGATGCCGTGCCGGTCGGCGAGGGCGCGGAGCGCCGGGACGTCGGCGGGCAGGCCGTGCACGTGGACCGGCATGATGGCCCGGGTGCGCGGGGTGATCTTCGCGGCGGCGGCCTCGGGGTCCATGCAGTAGGTGCGCGGGTCGATGTCGACGAAGACCGGTATCGCGTGGGCGGCGACCACGGCCTGCGCGGTGGCGATGAAGGTGAAGGCCGGGACGAGCACCTCGTCGCCGGGCTGCACGCCCGCACCGACCAGGGCCAGGTGCAGGCTGGAGGTGCCGCTGGCGGTGGGCAGCGCGTACTCGGCGCCGACGTAGCGGCGGTAGGCCTCGGTGAAGTCGGCGACCACCTTGGCCGGGCTGGTCCGCTGGGCCAGCATCAGGTTGAACACGTCCTCCTTGGTGATGACCGGGAAGAGCGTGCGCCGCAGGTCCTTGGGGATGATCGCGTCGCCGCCGAACGCGGCCAGTTCGGCGGCGAGTTCGTCGGCGTTCGGCAGGGGCAGGGGACGTGAGGGGAAGTCGGTGATCACGTGGTGGCTCCGGAAGTGGTGAGGGGCCGGGCGGCCTGGCCGAGCGCCATCCGGACGCAGGCGGCGACCAGCGGGCTGAGCCGGTAGTTGAACTGGACGCCGGGCACCAGCTCGGCGGCGTCCTCCTGCTGGGTCCACATGGTGCGCAGGTCGTAGGCGCCGAAGATCTTCAGCCGCTCGGCGCGGGCCCAGATCTCCGGGTCGTCGGTGAGGACCGCGGCGGCCGGGCCGAAGCCCAGGCCGGTCAGGTCGACCACCAGCGCCGGCGCGGTGACCCCGGCCGCCAACTCGCCGAGGCGGTCGGCGTTCTCGGCGTCCAGCGTGATCTTCTCGAAGGCCACCGGGCCGCCGTCGGCGCGCTCCTCGCGCACCTCGACGCCCAGCCAGGCCAGGAAGCGGCGGTCCGGCTCGCTGAGGACCGGCGCGCTGATCGCGTCGCCGTGGCCGATGCCCTGGCCGGCCAGCGCCGCGTGCACCGCGCCGCTGCGGCTGTTCAGCAGGACGGCCTTGGAGCGGCCGGTCTGCTTGGTCAACAGGCGTTCCAGACCGGGCAGTTCCCGGTCGCTCTTCTCGATGCTCATGACCACGCCCGAGGTCAGTACCCGGGTCAGCACGGTGGCCGTGTCGAACAGTTCCATGGTTCGTCGCAATCCGTCTCGTCTCACGCGGCCGCAGCGTCAAGGCTGCGCCCGTACGTCTCGGCCACATGCGCGGCGAGCAGGCCCGCCACGTTCACGCCGTGCAGGGCGGAGGAGCGCGCGAACTCCGGGTTGGCGTTCACCTCCAGGACCAGCAGCTCGCCGGTGGATCGGTCCTCCACCAGGTCGACCCCGTAGAAGCCGTCGCCGAGCGCGTCCACCACCTGGGCGCAGCGCTTCTCGATCTCGTCGGTGATCTCCACCCGCTTCACCTCGGCGCCGAGGTGGGTGTTGGTGCGGAAGTCGTCCGAGACCCGCTGGATCGCCACCACCGGGGTCCGGCCGACCACCACCACCCGCAGGTCGTGGCCCGGCTTGTCGATGTACTGCTGCACCAGGACGGGGAAGAGCTTGCCGCCGGCGTCCGCGGACTCCCGGCCGCCGACCCACGCGTCCACGCAGGCCTCGTCGGCCATCCGGGTCACCCCGCGGCCCCAGGAGCCGCTGACCGGCTTGATCACCGCCGGCCAGCCCAGCTCCTCGACCGCCGATCGCACCTGGGCGTAGCTGTACGCGTGCCGGGAGAGCGGGTGCGGGACTCCGTGCCGGGCGAAGACCAGGGCCTGCAGGCCCTTGTCGTTGCAGGTCTCGATGGTGGCGGCGCGGTTCAGGGTCTCCACCCCGACGTACTCCAGCCGCCTGGCGACTCCGATCGCCTCACGATGGGAGAGGTTCCTGATCAGGGCGAGGCCGGGCGGGGCCGAGTGCCCCGCCACCACCTCCGCCAGGTCCTCCAGCAGTACCGGCCGGACCGGCAGCCCCTCGGCGCGCAGCGCCTGCAGGAGCAGCTTCTCGTCCGGACGGAGCATGGTGACCGAGAGCAGGACCTCGGGTTCCGAGGAGGTCACTCGCCCCAGTCCTCCTCGACCTCGGGGGCCAGCTCGACCCGGACGGCGGCGTCGGTCTTCTCGACCACCTCGTGCTCCTGCCCGCAGGCGCCGCACTCGGCGATCTCGCCCTTCTCCCAGTCGTCCTGCACCTCGAACTCGGTGTCGCAGACGAGGCACTTCGGCGTCTCGATGGCCGTGGTCATGTGCGTACGTTTCCTTTCAGTGTGTTCACGATCAATGTCTGACGGTCCGTCAGATCTTGAAGGGCACGGATGCCGTGCCGCAATGGACCGAACATGACATAGCGAGGGTGGTGCCGTGGCCCGGAATCCCCAGGTGGGGAATCGTGTAGACCCGCCGCCAGGACTACATCGGCGGCATCGGCCAGATGATGTCGTCGCCCAGGGCGGCGGCGGAAACCGGCGAGTACGCAGCGAAATCGAGCTTCATGACGGATCCCCTCCTTGTCGGCCGCCGCTGGAAAACCCCGGCGGTTTCTCTCTGGAACAACCGTGCCCGACCGGTCGAACCGAGCGCCACTCCTGCCCGGTGATGACAAACAGCAAGTGACAACCACTCACCAGCGAAGGGCGTGCCGATGCACACCAGCCCACCCACCGCCGCCGACCCAGCGGTGCCGGTGGACGCCGACGAGGACACCCCGCGGCTCGGCGAACTCCACACCGCGCTCTACCGCCGCGCCCTGGAACACGGCTGGCTCGACCCCGTGAAGGCCGCGATGCGGCTCGGCGTCCGGCTCGCCGAGGTCGAGGCCGCCGTCCGCGACCTGGCCCGGCTGCACCTGCTGCGCCGCGACGCCGGCAGCGGCGCCTGCGGCACCGACGACCACCCGGCGGGCTGGATCCCGTGCAGCCCCAACGCGGCCGCCGCGCACCTGACCGGCTCGATCGAGGCCGAGATCCGCCGCCGGCACCGCGAGGCCGAGCGGCTGCGCAGCCACGTGATGGCGCTCAACCCGGTCTTCGAGGACTCCTGGCAGGGCAGCTCCCAGCAGAACCCGATCGTCCACCTGACCCTGCCGGACACCGTCCGCTCCTCGCTGGAGCAGCTGTCCGCCGGCGCCCGCCAGGAGGTCGCCGCCGCGCACCCGCTGCTGCCACCGCCCGAAGCGCTGACCGAGGGGCTGGCCCGCACCACCGAGGTCCTCGGCCGGGGCGTCGCGATGCGCACCCTGTACCCGCACTCGGTGCTGGCCCACCGCTACATGCAGCAGCACCTCGGGCGGATGACCGCGCTCGGCGCGGAGATCCGCACCGCCGGCCACATCCCCGACCGGATCCTCTTCTTCGACCGGGAGAGCGCCGTCATCGCCGACAGCGCCGCCGGCTCCGGGACCGGCGCGGTCGTCATCCGCGACCCCGCCCTGCTCGGACACCTGTACCGGGCCTGGGAGAGCACCTGGGACGCCGCGCTGCCGTTCAGCTCGGCGCCCGGCGGCACCGGGTACGGCTCCGCCAAGGACGAGCTGCGCCGCTCGGTGCTGCGCCTGCTGGAGTCCGGCCTGAAGGACGAGGTGGCCGCCCGCCGGCTGTCCATGTCCACCAGCACCTACCGGCGGCACGTCACCGAGCTGATGAACGACCTCGGCGCGGACAGCCGCTTCCAGGCCGGCAGCCTCGCCCGGCGCAACGGCTGGTTCGACAGCTGACCGGGCGGGCGGAGGTCAGCCGCGCTGCGCCTTGCGCTCCTCGGCACGGCGGACCAGGTCGAAGCAGAGCACCCCGGCGGCGCTGGAGACGTTCAGCGACTCCACCCCGCCGGCCATCGGGATGTGCAGCGAGCGGTCCACCCACTCCTCGGCGGCCGCCGACACGCCCTCGGTCTCGTTTCCCAGCACGAACGCCGACTTCGCCGGGAACTGCTCGCCGTACAGCGAGGTGCGGGCCTCGCCGGACAGGCCGTAGATCCGGTACCCGGCGTGGTGCAGCGCCTCCAGCGCCTCCGTCGCGGTGCGGCAGCGCAGGATCGGCGCGTGGAACGCCACCCCCGCCGAGGCCTTGATCACCAGCGGGTCGATCGACGGCGACCCCACCCGGGGCAGCACCACGCCGGTCATCCCGGCGGCGGTCGCCGTGCGCAGGATCATGCCCACGTTGGACGGGTTGTTGACGCCGTCCAGCACCAGGATGCCGCGCCCGCGCACCTTGGCGTTCCGGGTGCGCTCCAGGAACTCCTCCAGCGGCGCCATCCGGGGCGCCACCACGTCCGCGATGATCCCCTGGTCGTGCTTGCCGTTGCCGGCCAGCACCTTCACCCGGTGCGCCGACGCCTCCCGGACCGGCACCCCGCGCCGGTCCGCCAGCCGCAGGATCCGGTCCAGGTTGTCGCCGCGCGCGTTGTCCGCGACCACCAGCTTGTCCACCTGCAACGCGGAGTCCTGCAGCACCTCCAGCACGGGCATCCGCCCGTACACGGTGATGAAGGTGTCCTTCGGGGAGCGCTGGGCCGGCTGTGCCCCGCCCCGCCGGTCGTCGCGGTAGTCGTCGGTCATGCCCCCGATTCTCCCCTACGCGGCCGCCCCGCCGGTCCGGGCCGGCCCCGGAGCCGGGCGAGGGCGTCGCGGGCGCGGGCGCCGGCCGCGGTGCGCGGCACCATCAGCCGGACGTTGGGGCCGATCCGCTGCCTGCGGCGGACCGTCGGCCGGTGCTCGGCGAGGTACCGGGCGAACGCGGCCCGGTGGTCGCCCCGGTGGGCGGCCAGCGCGCCGGCCAGCCGGTCCGCGCCGACCAGGGCCAGTTCGGCCCCCGCGCCGGAGGCGGGCGAGGCGCACCAGGCGGCGTCGCCGACCAGCACGACCCGGCCGGCCGACCAGTCCGGCAGCGCGACCTGGCTCAGCGCGTCGAAGTAGAACTCCGGGTCGGCCAGTGCCCCTTCGAGCAGCTCCGGGACGCGCCAGGAGGTGTCGCCGCCGAACGCCTCGCGCAGCAGCAGCCGCTGCCGGTCGGTGTCGCGGTGGTCGAGGTCGAGCGGGGCGGAGCGGAACATGAAGTACGCCTTGGCCTGCTCGTGGGTGCCCGAGCGGTAGAGGCCGGCGACCTTGCCCGGGCTGTTGTGCAGGGTGACGCAGCGGTCCTCGCCGAGCGCGGCGTCGGCGTCCGCGAAGGCGAAGTAGTGGCCCTTGAAGCGCAGGTACCGCTGCTCCGGCCCGAAGGCCAGCCGGCGGACGGCGGAGTGCAGGCCGTCGGCGCCGGCCACCAGGTCGAAGCGGCGGGGCGCGGCCCGCGCGAACTCGACGTCCACGCCCCCGGGGTCCTGCCGCAGGGCGGTCACCGTGTCGTCGAAGAGGAACTCGACGTCGGCCCGCGCGCGCAGCAGGGCGACCAGGTCGCCGCGCATCACCTCGACGGAGTCGGAGGCGCGGAGGTCGAACCGGGCGGTGGTGCGGTCGTGGTCGTCGACGAACCGCAGGCCGCGGACGTCGGCGGCGGCCGCCTCGACGGCGGGCCGGATCCCGACCCGCCCGACCACGTCCAGCGCCCGGCCGCGGACGTCGACGCCGTTGCCGCCGGGCCGTACCGCGGGGGCCCGCTCGACCACGGTGGGCCGGAAGCCGTTGCGGGCGAGGAAGTGGGCCAGGGTCAGTCCGGCGATGCTCGCGCCGGAGACGAGGACGCGCTCGTTCACAGGAGTCCCTCCACCGGGGGATAATTGGAACCGAGGTTCCATATGAGTATGTGGAAGGAGCGTTCCAGATGTCAACGCCGAGGAGCGGTGGCCGCCGCGCGGACGCGGTGCGCAACCGGCAGCTCGCCCTGGAGGCGGCCACCGCCCTGCTCTCCGAACCGGGCGCCGCGCTGACCGTCGAGGCCATCGCCGGACGCGCCGGCCTCGGCGCGGGCACCGTGGTGCGCGCCTTCGGCGGCAAGGACGCGCTGCTCGACGCCGCCGTCTCCGACCTGCTCGAACCGGTCGTCCGCCGGGCCCGCGAGCTGTGCGGCCACCCCGAGCCGGACCTGGCCCTGCGCACCTTCCTGGCCGAGCTGATCGCCTTCCAGTCCGCGCACCACCCGCTGAACGACCGGCTCGGCGGGCTCGACCTGCCCGCCACCACCGCCCGCCGCGCCGAACTGGTCGCCGCCGTCGAGGAGATGCTCGACCGGGCCCAGGCGGCGGGCCTGGTCCGCACCGACCTCGAAGCCCCCGCCCTGACCACACTGATCGGGCAGACCGCGTACGCCGTCGCCCGTTCCCGGCCCGCCGCGCCGGAGCTCGTCGACGCCTACCTCACCGTGCTGATGGACGGCCTGCGCCCGCCGCGGTAGCCCGCGGCCGGGAGACCGCCGCCGCGGGCCACCGACGGGCGGCCGCGTCACGGGCCGGCCGCGACCGGCCGTGCCTTCACGCCCCGGCCGGGCACCACCGCAGCCCCGGCACAGCGCCGATCATGAAAAAAGCGCGCCTCCCCTTTCGGGGAAACGCGCCGGTCGGGCATGTTTCGATCTGGTGGGCCGCCAGGGGCTCGAACCCTGAACCTACGGATTAAAAGTCCGCAGCTCTGCCAATTGAGCTAGCGGCCCGCCGACGGGCACCGACCGTGGTGGTACAGCGCCTGCCAGGGCGATCCTACCCGGTGATCCCCAAGGGTTGGCCATTGGATTGCCCGGCGGCGTCGCAGGTCCGTCAGGTGGGACGGCGGAGGTCAGGCGGGGGTGAGGTGGGTGGCCCGGACGGCGCGGAGCCAGGCCTCGGCGGGGGCCTCGTCGGGGGCGTCGGGGAGGGCGCCGGGCCGGTCGAAGCGCTGCTCGGCGTCGGCGAGCAGCGGGGTGGCGTCGGCCGGGTTCTCGGCGAGGTGTTCGCCCAGCTCGCGGACGCGCTCGGGTTCGGCGAGACGGACGGTCACCTCGCCGGTCTCGTGCAGGGCGAGGCCCTGTTCGAGCAGCCGGACCAGGTGCCGGGCGTTCTTGGCGCCCTGGGCCCGGGAGCGCGGGTCGCCGGGGTCGCGGGTGGTGAGTTTGCGGAACTGCTGGGTGGCGTAGCCGAGGTAGGAGTTGCGGACGGCCCGGGCGCTGAGGAAGGACCGGCGGATGGCGATGAGTTCGTCGCCGAGCGGGGTGCGCACCTCGTACAGGTCCTCGGGCAGCCAGACCAGTTCGGAGGCGGTGGGGTTGCAGCTCAGGGCGAGCCGGCACCACTTGGCCGCCTCGTGCAGGGTGCGGTCGGGCGCGGTGGAGACGTGCGACTCGGCGGGCCGGTGCAGGCCGTGGAACTCGACGGTCGGTGCGGCGAACAGGCCGAGCCGGTCGACGTCGGAGTCGGCGTGGGCGAGGCCGTAGGCGGTGGAGCCGACGACACCGGAGAGCAGGACGTGCATGGGTCGCCTCCTCGGCGAACGGACCTGGGTCCTGCGCAGTGTGACCCGGCTAGGGCGGCCCGCGCGAGCGAATTCCGGGCGGCACGGGCCGCATCAGCGGCCGGGTCGCTGCGCCGCGCCGCGCCCGGGCGCGCCGATACTGGGCGCATGGCGAACACGGACATCCCCGCGGTGAAGCTCCGCGCCTGGTGGGCGCACCGGCAGTGGCTGGACGGCGGCCGTGCGGGCGCGTCCCCGGCCGAGGTGCTGGCGGCGACCGGGTGGGCGCGCTCGGTGGGCGGAGCGGCGCCGTACTTGGGGATGTTCGCCCGGGCGGGCCTGGGGCGGGCGGCGGTGGACGCGGCGGTGGCGGCGCTGGAGGTGCACGAGCTGCCGTCCGCCCGGGGGTGCACGTACGTGCTGCCGGCGTCGGACTTCGCCCTGGGGCTGGCGGCCGGGGCGGGTGCGCCGGAGGCGGACATCGCCTCGGCGTCGCGGCACCTGGGGGTGACCCGGGACGAGATCGAGAAGCTCTGCCTGGCCGTCTCCGAACTGCTGTCCCCCGATCGGCCGTTGGATCCGCCGGCGATCCGGGAGGGGGTGGGCGGGGCGGTCCGGAGCCTGGGCGAGGCGGGGAAGAAGCGCGGGCAGTCGACGACGCTGCCGCTGGCGCTGGGGCTGCTCCAGGCGCGCGGCCGGATCCGCCGGGTGCCGGTCAACGGCCGTCTGGACCAGCAGCGTTACGGCTACGTGGGGTGGGACCAGACGGTCCGCGGTTCGGCGGCGGAGCTGGCCGAGCGGTACTTCGCGTGGGCGGCTCCGGCGTCGGTGAGGCACTTCCGCTGGTTCTCGGGGTTCTCCGCGGCGACCGCGAAGGCGGCGCTCACCCCGCTGGACCTGGCCGAGCTGCCCGGGACGGACCTCCTGATGCCCGCCGCGCTGGTCGAGGAGTTCCGGGAGTTCACCGTCCCGGACGAGCCGTCGTACGCGCTGCTCGCCGGGATCGACGGGCTCCACCTGCTGCACCGCGACCTGCCCCGGCTGATCGACCCGGTGGACGCGGACCGCCCGGTGCCGGGGGCGAAGGAGGGGCGGGTCCTCGGTACGGAGGTCGATCCGCAGGGCCACGTCGTGGTGGACCGCGGCCGGATCGTCGGTTTCTGGGAGTACGACACCGAGCGGTCCGAGATCGTGCACAGCCTGTTCGTGCCGGCCGACGAGGCGCTGCTGACCGCGATCGCCCGCACCGAGGCGTTCGTCCGGGACGAGCTGGGCGACGCCCGGGGCTTCAGCCTGGACTCGCCGAAGAGCCGGGCCCCGAAGATCGCCGCGATGCGGGCCGCGGGTCAGAGCTCCGCCGGCAGGTAGTCGAAGCCGGCCACGCCCTCGCGGGCCCGGGCCAGCCCGGCCAGCAGGTCGGCGGGCGGCGCGGCGTACACGGTGGTGTAGTGGTGGTCGCCCCGCGCCGGGTCGTCGGCCCAGGCGGTCCGCTCCTCGGCGGGGGCGGTGGCGAACCGGCCGTCGGCGCCGTTCCGGTTGCCGCGGGCGTCGAGCCGCACCCACTGCCCGGTCTCCGGCCAGTACACGGCGTTCAGGCCGTGCAGCACCTCCAGCTTCTGGTAGCACAGGCCGGCCGGGATCCCGTTGGCCCGCAGCAGGGCGGCCAGCAGGTGGGACTTGGCGTGGCAGATGCCGTTGCCCCGGGCGAGCACGTCCGAGGCCCGGTACGCGGCGCTCCACACGTCGACGTCCGCCGAGTGGTCGATCTCGTCGCGGACGTACGCGAAGGCGGCCCGCGCGGTGGCCTCGGCGTCGGCGCCGCGCAGCCGGGCGGCGAGGGCGGCGATCTCCGGGTGCCGGTGGTCGATCACGGCGTCGGCGGCGAGGTAGGCGTCGAGGTCGGCGGTGTCGGGGGTGAGCGGTCCGAGCGGCGAACCGGTGGTGGTGTCGGTCATGCCGCCATGGTCGGAGCAACGGCGGGCGGCCGGCCGGGATTTCCAGCATGTGGGCTACGGTCGGGGAGCAGTGGTACCGGTACACGCGGAGGTGGCGGATGTCCGAGGTGGTCGTGGTGACCGGCGGCGGTCGGGGGATCGGGGCGGCGACGGCCCGGCTGGCCGCCGCCCGCGGGTACGCGGTGTGCGTCAACTACCGGTCCGACGAGGCGTCGGCGGCCGCGGTGGTGGCGGAGATCGAGGCCGCGGGCGGCACCGCGCTCGCGGTGCGGGCGGACGTCTCGGGGACGGCCGGGGTGGAGCGGCTGTTCGCCACCGTGGACGCCGAGCTCGGGGTGCTCACCGCGCTGGTGAACAACGCGGGCGTGCTGGAGCGGCAGTGCCGGCTGGACGAGCTGGACGAGGCGCGGCTGGAGCGGATCTGGACGGCGAACATCACCGGCCCGTTCCTGTGCGCGGGCGCGGCGGTGCGGCGGATGTCGACCCGCTACGGGGGCAAGGGCGGCGCGATCGTCAACGTCTCCTCGGCGGCCTCCCGGCTGGGCTCGCCGAACGAGTACGTGGACTACGCGGCCTCCAAGGGCGCGGTGGACTCGATGACCCGCGGCCTGGCGCTGGAGGTGGCGGGCGAGGGGATCCGGGTGAACGCGGTCCGCCCGGGGCTGATCCACACGGACATCCACGCGCTGGGCGGCGAGCCGGGTCGGGTGGACCGGCTCGGCCCGGGACTGCCGATGGGCCGGGGCGGGCGGCCGGAGGAGATCGCCGAGGCGATCCTCTTCCTGCTCTCCCCCGCGTCCTCGTACGCCACCGGGGCGATCCTGGACCTCGCCGGGGGGCGCTGAACCGGTCCGGGCGAGGGGATCCGGGTGAACGCGCCGGGTGAACGCGCCGGGTCGACGGCACCGGACGGACGCGCCGGGTGAACGCTTCCGGGCCCGGGAGGGAATCTCGGGAATCGCCGCGAAGCGGGGCGGGCGGTCCGCCTAACGTTGCCGGCATGACCGATAGCGCATACGACGCCCCCGTCCTGCTCGACGTCCCCGATGTGCCGAACTTCCGCGACGCGGGGTGCGGCGTGCTCCCGCCGGGCCGGCTGTACCGCTCCGGCGGGCTGTTCCACATGACCGAGGAGGGCGCCGGGCGGCTGAAGGCGCTCGGCGTCCGGGTGGTGATCGACCTGCGCAGCCGCCGCGAGCTGGACGTCTGGCCCGACCGGCTGCACGGCCTGGAGGTCGAGTACCGGCACCTGCCGCTGCTGCCCGACCCGGCGGACAGCGGGCTGCCGTGGCCGCAGACCCCGGCGGAGCTGTACCCGTTCATGGCGGAGGTCGGCGGCGCGGCGCTGGCCGGTGCGGTGCGGGCGCTGGCGGAGGGCGGCGCGGTGCTGGTCCACTGCGCGGTCGGCAAGGACCGCACCGGGCTGACCGTGGCCGCCGTGCACACCCTGCTCGGCATGCCGGAGGGCGACCTGGTGGCCGACTTCCTGCGGTCCAACCCGGCCCTGGGGCTGGACGCCGGCCCGGTGCCGTACACCGACGAGGAGGGCCGGGAGCGGATGTCGAACCCGGTCGAGGCGCCCAACCTGCGGGCGGCGCTGGCCCGGATCGCCGAGCTGCACGGCTCGCTGGACGGCTACCTGCTCGCGCACGGCGCCACCGCGGAGGACCTGGCAGCGGTCCGGGCCCTCCGCGCGGGCTGAGCACCGGTCAGTCGACCGGGACGGCCCGGGCCCGCTGCGCCGCCGGGCGGCGGGCCCGCAGCTCCTCGAAGCCCAGGACCACCGCCAGCAGGGCCACCGTGCCCGCGAGTTCGGCGAGCGCCGAGACCCGGGTGCCGAGCGGCAGGCCGAGCGCCAGGACGGCGGCCGCCCCGACCAGCCGGGGCAGCAGCGGGCTCAGCCCGATGGTGCGGCGGATCGCGGTGTTGGCGGCCAGGAAGAGCGCCACCCCGACCGCCAGTGCCCCGGCGGTGTCGGTGTGCAGCACCTCCTCGGGGTGGGCGACGGCGGACTTGGCGCCGGTGGCCAGCAGGATGACGCCGAGCAGCAGCAGGTAGTGCCCGAGGTTGTAGAGGCGGACGGCGAGCCGGTTGCGCCGGGCGTCGTCGAGCCCGGCCATGAAGTGCACCGCCCGCTCGTCGTCGTCCTCGCCGAAGTACGCCCACCACAGGCCGACGCAGACCGCCAGCACCAGCATCGCGGCGGCGATCAGGGTGGCGGTCAGGTGCGCGTCGCCGATGCCCACGCCGATCGCGATCACCGACTCGCCGAAGGCGATGATCATCACCAGGCCGTGGCGCTCCACGAAGTGGTCCGAGCGGAGCTGGAACTGCGGCAGGTCGACCAGGTACGGGTTGGCGAACTGCAGCGCGAACGCGGCCGTCCAGAGCAGCAGTTCGGTGGTCCCCTGCAGGTAGCCGCCGGCCACCACCAGGGCCGCGTTGACCAGGTTGAGCTGGCCCATCCGGGCCACCGCGCGCCGTGACACGCCGGCCCTGGCGAACATCCCGGTGTGCACGGCCACCACCAGCACGTACGCCCAGCCGAACGCCACGCCGCTGCCCTCGAAGGCGTGCGGCACGGTCAGCGAGATCACCAGGAAGCCCGCCATGCCGAGCAGCAGCAGGCCGCGCCGTGGGTGGGTCTGGGGCGGCATGGCGTTGGTCAGCCAGATGAAGGCGTCGTACATCCACCAGATGACCGCCAGCATCACCAGCACCCGGGCGAAGCCGCTCGGGTCCAGGTGGTGGGCCAGACTGTCCGTCAACTGGGTGACGGTGAAGACGAAGACGAGGTCGAAGAAGAGCTCCAGCGGGCTGACCCTCAGCTCGGGTCGGGCCGCCGCCGGACGGGATGCGTCGGATATCACGCCGCGAGTATGGATCACCGGGCGCCCGGCCCGGGGCACCACCGGTTCAGTTCGCGAAACGTTTCTCGAACGCGGCGCGGTTCGCCGACTCCGGGACACGGTCCCAGACCGCGAAGACCACCCGGCCGAACGGGGCGCCGTGGGTCTGCAGCGCCCGCTCGAACGCCTCCGCGACCACCGCCGGGTCGTTGCGGAACACCCCGCACCCCCACGCGCCGAGCACCAGCTCCTTCACCCCGTGCCGGGCCGCGACCGCCAGCACCCGCACCGCCCGCTCGGCCAGCTCCGGCCCGACGTCCACCGGCCGCCCGCCCGAGCGCAGGGCCAGCTGCCCGGCGTTGGGCGCCGGCGAGGTGAGGAACGAGACCGGGTACGGCTGCGCCAGCAGGTTCGCCCGCTCGTCGCGGACCACCGGCACCTGCGGCGACCAGATCACCCGGTGGCTGTAGCGCAGGTCGGTGGAGGCCCGGTGCGCCTCGTAGTAGTCCGGTGCCTCCAGCAGGCAGCGGTAGAGCAGCGCGCTCCGGCACAGGTCCTCCTCCTGCGCCTTGGCGCCGCGCAGGTAGCCGCCACCGGGGTTGCGGGCCGAGGCGAAGTTGAGCACCGCGACGTGCTCGCCGCCCTGTACCAGCAGCCGCCGGGCGGCCGTCATGCTGCCCTCGGCCGTCACCTCCGGCATCCCGGCGAACGGCCCGGTGGCCGCGCCGGGATCGGCGTCCGGCGGGTACGACACGGTGCCGGCCCGGGCGGCGGCCAGCGACTCGCCGATCCGCACCATCTCGCCGGACGGGGCGCGGTAGCTCCCGCGGTCGGCGATCTCCTCGTTCTCCACGGACAGGTTCCGGTTGCGACTGCTCATGGCGGCGACGCTACACCCAGTTGTTCTCAGATGGAGAATGATTAATCGGGGAGGGCCCCGGAAACGCGGACGAGCCCGCCCCACCGGAGTGGGACGGGCTCGTCTCAGGAGTGCTGGGCGTCAGTTCTTCCAGCGCGGCTTGTTGCGGTCGCCGCCGCCGTTGAAGCCGCCGCGGTCGCGGTCACCGAAGGAGCGGTCGCGGTCGCCGAAGGAGCGGCCGCCGCGGTCGTCGCGGTTGAAGCCACCCGGGCGGCCACCGGAGCGGTGGTCGTCGCGGCGGGCGAACGGACGGCTGCTGCTGCCACCGCGGTCGTCGCGGTTGAAGCCGCCGCGCTCGCGGTCACGGTCACCGAACGAACGGGCCGGACGGTCGCCGAAGGAGCGGCCGCCGCGGTCGTCGCGGTTGAAGCCACCACGGTCACGGTCGCCGAACGAGCGGCCGCCGCGGTCGTCGCGGTTGAAACCACCGCGGTCGTCCCGGTTGAAGCCACCGGAGCGGCCACCGCGGTCGTCGCGGTTGAAGCCGCCGCGCTCGCGGTCACGGTCACCGAACGAACGGGCCGGACGGTCGTCCCGGTTGAACCCGCCCGAGCGGCCGCCGCGGTCGTCGCGGTTGAAACCACCGCGGTCGTCCCGGTTGAAGCCACCGGAGCGGCCACCGCGGTCGTCGCGGTTGAAGCCGCCGCGCTCGCGGTCACGGTCACCGAACGAACGGGCCGGACGGTCGTCACGGTTGAACCCGCCCGAGCGGCCACCGCGGTCGTCACGGTCACGGTCGAAGGAACGGGCCGGACGCTCGGTGCGCGCCTCGCGGTACGAGGGGGTGCGCTCCTCGGCCGGAGCGGCCGGAGCGGTCTCCTCGGCCGGGGCGGCCTCGGCGGTCGGCTCGGCGTCCTCCTCGATGCCCAGCTCGGCACGCTCGCGGGCGGCACGGGCGGCCAGGCGGTCGGCCTCCTCGCGCAGCTCGGTGGCGCGGCGCTGCGCGCGCTCCAGCTCGCGGGTCAGCTCGGCGACCTCGCGCTCGGCGGCGCCGGCGATGCCGGACGCGCTCTCGGCCTGGACCTCGACCAGCGAGCGGGCGCCGGTGATCTTGGCGACCTCGGCGTCGAAGGCGTGGTCGAGGATGTGGCGCGAGGCGTCCACGCCCGCGTCCTCCATCAGGCGGAAGACGCCGCGGCGCTGGTGCGGCAGCACCAGGGTGACGACGGTGCCGGAGCGGCCGGCACGGGCGGTGCGGCCCGAGCGGTGCAGGTAGTCCTTGTGGTCACCGGCCGGGTCGACGTTCAGCACCAGGTCGATGCCGTCGACGTGGATGCCGCGGGCGGCGACGTCGGTGGCGACGACCACGTTGAGGTAGCCGTCCTTGAAGTCGCCGAGGACGCGGGTACGGGCGCCCTGGGTCATGCCGCCGTGCAGCGCGTCGGCCTTCACCCCGGCCTCCAGCAGCTGCTGGGCGACCCGGTCGGCACCCATCTGGGTGCGGACGAAGATGATCGTCCGGCCCTTGCGGGCGGCGATGGCGTTGGTGATCGGCGCCTTGTCCTTGGGCTTCACCACGAGGATGTGGTGGGTCATGGTGGTGACCGCGCCGGCCGACGGGTCGACCTCGTGGGTGACCGGGCTCTTCAGGTAGCGCTTGACCAGGGTGTCGATCTCGTTCTCCAGGGTGGCGGAGAACAGCAGGCGCTGGCCGCCGGCCGGCACCAGGTCGAGGATCTCGGTGACCTCGGGCAGGAAGCCCATGTCGGCCATCTGGTCGGCCTCGTCCAGGACGGCGATCTCGACGTCGTCCATCTTGGCGGAGCCGCGGTTGATCAGGTCGCGCAGACGGCCCGGGGTCGCCACCAGGACGTCCACGCCGCGCTCGAGCGCGTAGATCTGGTTGGACATCGAGGTGCCGCCGCAGACCACCTTGAGGCGCAGGCCGAGCACCGAGCCGAAGGGCTCCAGGGCGTCGGCGACCTGCATGGCCAGCTCGCGGGTCGGGACCAGGATCAGGCCGCGCGGGTGCTTGGCACGGGTGCGGTCGCCGCCGGCCAGGCGGGTGAGCAGCGGCAGGCCGAAGCTCAGGGTCTTGCCGGAGCCGGTGCGGCCGCGGCCGAGCACGTCCTTGCCGGCCAGGGCGTCCGGGATGGTCGCGGCCTGGATCGGGAACGGGGTGGTGACCTCGCGCTTGGCGAGGGCGCGGACGACCTCGTCCGGCAGGCCCAGGTCACCGAAGGTGATGGTGGGCTCGGCGGCGGCCTCGTCCGCCTCGTCGGCGGTGTCGAGGTCGGCGGAGTCCAGCGAGTCGAGGTCGTCGTCCAGCTCGGCCTCGATGTCGAGGTCGGCGGGGACGAGGGTGTCGGCGGCGTCGTCACCGTTCGCGGGCATGGCGAAGCGGGCGTCGTCAACGAGAGACATGAAAAACCTTCCGGAAGTGGCACGCGCCAAAGTCCGGGGTTCTGTTTAAAACCGCCTCTATGCGGTCAGCCACGGATCGCCGGAACGCGCCAAGGGCGCCGAGTGGGTGTAGGGCGCCAGCCAAATAGGATCAAACGAACGATCTACCACCATAGGGGAACCTCCGGATCAAAGGCAAATGCGCTGGCCAGACCGTCAATGCGGGGACGGGGCCTCGCTCGCGGCCGGGGAACCCGGGGCACTGGGCGAAGGATCCGGCTGCGCCGACGGCGACGCCGCCGGGCTCCCGGCGGTCGCACTGGGCGAGGGCTGCGCCGGGGCGGAGGGGCTGGCCCCCGGCCCGCCCGCGCTCGCCGAAGCGGACGGGTGCGGCTCCGCCGACCCGCTCGGCCCCGGCACCACCACCGGCGGCCCCGGCACCCCGGCCACCGGCGGGGTCGCCCCGGGGGCGGGCGCCGACGCGGACGCCGAAGCGACCGGCGAGGCCGCGTCGATGGAGAGCGTCCCGCCGTGCTCACCGCGCTGCCCGGCCGTGCCGCGGCCCGCGCTCGCGGCGCCGCCCGCCTTCCCCGCCGGGCCCGTCTGCCCGGACTGGCTGGCCCCGCCGGGCCCCGGCGCCGCGTCCGAACCGACCGACATGCACCCCGACAGCCCCAGCCCGGCGACCACCGCCAGCGCCGTGCCCACCGCCGCCCGGACCGTCCGGCGCCCCGCCCCGGCCGCCCTCACCGTCGGAACCGTCGAAACCGTCGAACCAACCGCCACCACCGAGCCACCTCCCGCGCAGGCCCGGACCGGGCCGCACCGACGTTCTCGGTGCCCAACGCGCGGGCCCCCCGGCGGACACGGCCGACCGCCCCGAACGGCCCCGTGCGCCCGCGTACGCCCCACCCCGGCCCTCCCCGACCCGGACAACCGGCCCTGGCCCGGACAGCGGCCCCCGCCCCGGACGGCGGCCGGACCGCCCGACCGGACCGGCTCAGCCCCAGAACGCGTGACCCAGCGCCGAACCCACGTACGCCGCACCCAACCCGGCCATCAGCGTCCCCGCCACGTTCGCCACCGCGTAGAACCGCGCCCCGCTCTCGGCCAGCCGCAGCGTCTCGTACGAGAACGTCGAGTACGTGGTCAGCGCCCCGCACAGCCCGGTGCCCAGCAGCAGCCGCACGTCCGGCGTGGCGACGGCGACCAGCAGCCCCAGCAGCAGGCTGCCGGACACGTTCACGGCGAACGTGCCCCAGGGGAACACCGAGTCGTGCCGGGACTGCACCACCCGGTCGGTCAGGTAGCGCAGCGGCGCGCCGACGGCGGCGCCGGCGACCACCAGCAGCCAGCTCACGCCGGGTCCGCCTTCCGCCCGCCCCAGCGGTACACCTCGCAGCGGTCCAGCAGCACCGGCCCCCGGACCGCCAGCTCGTCCAGCTGCGGCAGGAACGCCCGGACCCGCTCCTCCTCGTCCACCACCACCACCGCGACCGGCAGGTCCTCGGCCAGCGACAGCAGTCGCGCCGTGTGCACCACCGAGGACGCGCCGAAGCCCTCCACGCCCCGGAACACGCTCGCCCCGGCCAGGCCCGCCGCGTGCGCCCGGTGCACGATCTCGCTGGACAGCGGCCGGTGCCGCCACCGGTCGTTCTCGCCCACCAGCACCGTGAGCCGCAGCACGGACCCGATCACCCCGCACCCCTCCGCTCCAGGGCCGCCAGCGCCCACCGGGTCGCCGCGGCCGCCGCCCACACCGCGCCGAGCGCGGCCGGCAGCGTGCCCGCCAGATACGCCAGCCCGCGCCCGGGCAGCCCGTGCTCGAACAGCTGCTGGATGTCCACCGCGTACGTCGAGAAGGTGGTGAACCCGCCCAGCACCCCGGTGCCGAAGAACGGGCGCAGCAGCGGATGCGGCCGCACCGGCCCCTCGGTGATCAGCACCAGGAACACCCCGATCACCGCGCAGCCCACCACGTTCACCAGCAGGGTCGTCCACGGGAAGCCGTCCGGCGCGGTCGGCCACAGCAGCCCCGCGCCGTACCGGGCGCACGCCCCGAGCACCCCGCCGACCGCCACCACCGCGACCGCCGGACCCTGCCCGCGCAGCGGCCCCGGCGCCCGCACCGGGGCCGCCGGGCCGGAGGTCTGCAGACTGGCCGGATCCGAACGCACACCCCACAGTCAAGCACCCGCCCGGGCAAACTCCCGCGACGATCCCGGCGATCACCTGGCACGGCGTCACCGCACACCCGACAATGAGGCCGTGGAGATGAACCGGGACGAGTTCGAGACGCTGGTCGCCGACGCGCTCGACCAGATCCCCCCGCAGCTCGCCGCGATGATGGACAACGTCGCGGTCTTCGTCGAGGACGAGCCCGACCCCGCCACCCCCGACCTCCTCGGCCTCTACGAGGGCACCCCGCTCACCGAGCGCGGCGAGTGGTACGCCGGGGTCCTGCCCGACCGGATCATCGTCTACATGGGCCCCACCCTGCGGCACTGCGAGACCTACGACGAGACGGTCGACGAGGTCCGCACCACGGTCATCCACGAGGTCGCCCACCACTTCGGCTTCGACGACCACGAGCTGCACGAGCTCGGCTGGTCCTGACCCCCTCCCGCCACGCCCGACCCGGCCGGCCGACACGACACCGACGGCCCCGCCGCAATCGTTTTGGTGTTCCCGCCCGGCATCCCATATGCTTCTCGACGTCCCCGGAACGCTGGAAACAGCGGAAACGGGCCGCAAGCCCTCATCGTCTAGTGGCCCAGGACGTCGCCCTTTCAAGGCGGTAGCACGGGTTCGAATCCCGTTGGGGGCACGCAGTACCGTAGTAAGGTCCTGTGCGGAGCAGTTCTCCGCGCCAGGTCCCGTGGAGCAGTTGGTTAGCTCGCCACCCTGTCAAGGTGGAGGTCGCGGGTTCAAGTCCCGTCGGGATCGCTCGTCTCGCAAGAGACGGTGCAGTACGGCCAGGTAGCTCAGTTGGTACGAGCGTCCGCCTGAAAAGCGGAAGGTCGCCGGTTCGACCCCGGCCCTGGCCACAAGCGCCTGAAAAGGCAAAACGGCCCCGGAGAGATCACTCTCCGGGGCCGTTTTCATGCCTGGTGCACCAACCCGTACGCCAACAGATCAGGCGAGTCGGTCACTGAGCGAGCCGAGGGCTTTTCGCTGCTCGTCCAGCGAGGCGTGGGCGTAGACCTTCATGGTCACCCCGATATCACTGTGGCCGGCGATCTGCCGCACGATGTGCGGCGGCACTCCGAGGTCCAGCAGCAGGGTCACGCAGGTGTGCCGGAGGTCGTGGAACCGGAGCGTGAGCCCGAGCCGGTCCCGGAGCGGGTACCAGCTCCGCCGCAGGTTGTCCGGCTCGATCGCCGTGCCGATCCGGCTGGTGAACACCAGGCCGCTGTCCGTCCACCGCTCGCCGGCCGCCACCCGCTCCTGGGCCTGGCGCTCCCGGTGGGCCCCCAGGGCCTCCGTGACGAGCGGCGGGAGCGGCAGTGTGCGGAGCGAGGAAGTCGTTTTGGTCGGGCCGAGCTGCAGGGCGCCGTCCACCCGCTGGAGGTTGCTGGACACGATCAGCGTGCCGCGGTCGAGGTCCACGGCCGCCCAGTGCAGGCCCAGCAGCTCTCCGCGGCGCATCCCCATGGCCAGGGCCAGGACGTAGAGCGCGTGGAGGCGGTCCGCGCTGGCCGCCTTCAGGAGGAGGCGCGCCTGCGGCACCGTGAGCCCCCTGCCGGTGCCGTACTCCGGCGTGGGCACCTGCACCAGCTTCGCGACGTTCCGCAGGATCAGCTCCTCCCTTACGGCGTTCTCCAGGGCGTTCCGCAGGACAGCGTGGATCGACTGCACCATGCGGCGCGACAGCCGCGAGTCGCAGCACTCCCCTGCCGCACAGCACTCCGGCGTGCGGCGGGCCGCGTCCCACCCGTTCTTGCAGCACTGGCACGTCGAGGCGACCCGGGCGAGCCAGGTCCGAACCTCGGCGGCCTTGAGGGTCCGGAGCTTCTTGTTGCCGAGCCCGGGGATCAGGTGGACCCGCACAACGCTCTCGTAGCCCTGGTGTGTCTTCGGACGCCGGTTGACCTTCACGACCGCGCCCAGCCAATAGGTCAGGTACTCGGCCATCTTCACGTTCGTGTCGGGGACCGGGATGCCCTGGTGGTCCTGCGCCTGAAGGGCCGTGAGCTTCTCGCGAGCCTCGTCGCGGGTCTTGCCGTAGACCGAGACCCGCTTGCGCAGGCCCGAGGTCGTCGTCACGTAGGCCCTCGCCAGGTACAGGTCCCGGTGCGGAACCTTGGTGATGCTGCCGTCGCCATTGGCACGCTTGGGCATTAGGCGTTTTCCTCCATCTTGGTGCGGATGTAGGCGGCGAGGGCGTCTGCCGGGATCCGGCGACTGCGGCCCTCGGTGAAGGTGGCGAGCTTCTTCGAGCGGATGAGGTCGTAGACCTTGCTGCGGCTGAGCCGGAGGGCGGCCATGACCTCGGGAACGGTGAGGACTGCGGGGATGGCGGTGGCCAACGGGGGTCCTTCCCGGTGCTGGGTTGGGGGTGGAAAGGGTGGAAAGGGGTGCTAAGCCCGGTGACCTGGGCTTTTGTGCTGCAGGGTGGGGGTGAGAAGGGGGTGGAAAGGGGGGTGGAAAGGGTCGGACGTCCCGGGAGGCGAGTTGGGGGCGGGGGCTTTCCACCCCCCTTTCCACCCCCTTTCCACCCCTCCCTCTCACGGCGTTTTCGCAGGTGGGAGGGCTTAGCACCCCTTTCCACCCTTTCCACCCCCTGGGTCAGGTGGGCGGGGCGTAGAGCAGGACGGTGGCGTGGCGGCCGGCGCCGGGGATCTGGGCGCTGCCGTAGCCCTCGAGCTGGAGGAGGGCTGCGACGAGGCGGTCGCGTTCGTCCTTGGTGGACTTCTTGAACAGGCGGTAGACCTCGTCGCCGGTCAGGCCGCGGGGGCCGACGGTGCGGACGGCGGCGGCGAGCTTGTCGAGCTTGCGGTCGCCGGTGGTGTGCTCGACCAGTCCGAGGACGTGGGCGGCGGAGGCGCGGGAGTAGGTGACGAGGGCGTGGGCGGCCCGCAGGTGGTCCTCGCCGATCTGCCGCTGGTGGTCGAGCAGGGCGTAGACCATGGCGAGGCGGAGCGTGTAGGGGGCGGCGCGGGCGGTGAACTCGGCGAGTGGCCCGTCGCCGTCCTCGTCCCCGCACAGCGCGGGGTAGACGTCCTCGCGCCAGAGCTTGCGGGCCGCCTCGTCGAGGGTGACTTCGCCGGCCTGGCGGGCGTCGGCGAGGACGGTCCGCCAGGCGGTGGCCAGGTTGTCCACCAGCTGGGGATCGGCGCCGCGGGACTCGGCGAGGATCAGGTTGCGGTGGACGAAGATCGGCAGGTAGCGGTTGTAGGTGCCGCCGGCCATCTCGGAGTCCTGCATCTTGGCGCGCAGTTCGCGGGGGCTGATGTGCCCGATGATGGCGAGGTGCGGGGCGGTGACCCGCAGCGCGGCGCGGTTCATCAGGCCGAGGTCTTCGCCGTTCCATGCCTGGCGGAGGATGCCGCCGAGCGAGTTCCCTTCGCGGCGGGAGCGGGCCATGGTGACGCCGTACTCGGACTCCACGATCCACCGGCGCTTGTCGATCACGCCGGGGTCGTCCTCCTTGGTGGGGTCGCCGTCGCGGACGGCTTCGATCAGGCCCTCGCCGGAGGACAGGCCGGAGAGCATGTTGCCCTTGAAGAACTCCGGCTCGGCTGCGGCCAGCAGCAGGCGGGCGGTGTTGGTGCCGGCGCCCTTGCGGCCGGCGGCGGTGGCGCCGATCGTCAGGGCCCAGATCAGGGCGGGGTGGGTGTCGTTGCCGATCCGCAGGTGCGGGCCGGAGCCGAGCATCGCGCCGGCGGCGGAGAGCAGGTTGACCAGCACCCCGACCGGGTCGGCCTCCGTGGTGGGGTCGAGGTCCCGCACGGTCTGGCCGACCCAGCCCTGAAAGACCGCCATGTCCGGAACCGGACCGGGGCGGGCGGGCCGCTCCACCCCGAGCAGCGGCCCGTAGAACACGTCCTGCACCGGCCCGGCGGTGGCGGCCGGGGTGGCGGTTGGAGGGGCCTGGGCGGGGACGCTCACGCGGCCTCCCGGCGGCGGGCCGTCTCGCGGGTGTGCTGGGCGCGGCGGGCGGTGGATGCCATGGCTCTGGTCCCTTCGGGTCGACAGCGGCGGGCGTGATCGGCGGCGTGGCGGAAGGCGGGGGCTGGAGAAGCGCTTCTCCGGCCTCGTGCGGCACGGGGCGGGCTGTTCAGGCGGCGGGGCGGAGGGTGCCGGCGCCTCGGGCGAGGCCGCGGCGGATGGTGTGCTCGCACTCGGCCGGGCTCAGGCCGGTGGCCGTACCGGCCTCCAGCAGCGTGTCGAAGGCCAGGGCCTCGTCCAGAACGCCCGTGGGCAGGTGCCGGCCGAGGGCGGCGGCGGAGGCGAACAGCCGCTTCGCCCGTCCCGGGTAGGTCTGGGCGCGGACAAGAGCGGCTTCCCGGTCGAGGGCGGCCTGTACGTAGGGCTTCTGGTGGTGGATCCGCTCCCGCAGCCCGGCCGCGTCCACGACCGGCACGGCCGCAGCGGGCGGTGGGGTGAGAAGGGCCAGCAGTTCCGGCGGGCACGGTGCGATCAGGTTCGGGTCCGTTCCGGGTGCGAAGCCGTACCGGCCCGTGGTGCCGAGGGAGCCGGGGCCGACCAGGTAGCCGGCGGGGCCGCGTACGTCGATCCCGGGCGCAACGGCACCGACGGAGTTCGGGAACACCGCCTCGGGCGGGGCGGCGAGCCACAGGTGCAGGCCGCCCGAGGGCGTGGCCACGGTCGCCGTGTTCGGAACGGTGAAGCTGTGTTCGGTGGCGAGGCGGGCGAGGTCGGCGATGCCGTCGAGGCCGTTTTTGCGGTCGAGGTCGAGGCCGATCAGGTGGTGCGGGGCCCGGGCACAGGCGATGCCGTACCCGGTGGCCCACCGGGCGGCCCGGAACATGGCGTCGATCCGGGCGTGGTCGTCGGTGGCGTCGTGGACGCCGTGCCCGAACCGGCCGCAGGCGGCCCGGCACTGGTCGCGCTCGCGGCCGGGCGGGTGCGGCGAGGGGATCGCGGGCTTCTTGGATCGGGCGAGGGTGAACACGGCCATGCCGCGTTCGGCGGCGAAGTGCGCGGCGGCCAGCGCACGGTCCCAATCAGTCAAGGACTCCTCCTGCTGGTCAGGTTGGGTCAGCAGCCCGCCCGCCGTGGCGGTTACGGCGGGCGGGCTGCTGACGTCGGTGGTGTCCTGCTGCTGCTCGGCGCAGACCTTGTGCGAAGGCCTGCACTGGTCGTCCCGCAGCGGGGTTGGGTAGCCGCACCAGCGGCACGGAAGGGTGCGGGTGCGGTCGTAGTGCGTCGCGCCAGTCGAGAGCGGCCACGACGGGGCCGTTCTCAGGCGGCGCGGCGGGTGTCGAGGTCGATGACGGCCGCGAGCCGCGGGGCCTCAGTGGGGGCGGGGGCGGGCTGGCCGCCGTCCGGCGGGATGGGGGCCGCGTCCTCGGTGTCAGCGAGGACGGCGCGCTCGTAGGCGGAGTGGGCGAGGACGGCCTGGACGCGGGCGGAGTCGGCCTTGGCGTCGCGCTGGGAGGCGATGACGGGGATGGAGAGCAGGGCGCCGGGTCCGAAGAGGACGGCGGCGGTGATCAGGTCGCTGGTGGTGCTCACTTGGTGCCTCCCGTTGCTGCGGTGTGGGCGAGGACGTCGAGCAGGTCGGTGCCGAGCTGGTTGAGGCGGTGCTGGATTCCGGCCCAGGACTCGGGGTCGATGTGCATGAGCGCGGCGAGGGCGAGGGCGGGGTCGCCGTTAGCGGTGGCGGTCAGGGCCTCGCGGAAGTGGGTGGCGGCGAGCGGCCGGATGGCGTTCTGGGACACGGCAGGGCTCCCTTCCGGGACGGTGCCAGGCCCCGCCCGCGATGGTTCGGGCGGGGCCTCGCTGGTAGCTGTGCGTAGCCGTACTGGGGTGGCTACTGGCTACTGGCTAGTGGGTAATCCGCAGGACAGAACCCGGTTCAGGGCCCGCAGGGCCCGTCTACTGGCTACTGGCGCGGTGCCAGTAGCCAGTAACCAGTAGCCGAGAGTGACGAGCGGTCAGGCGTGGTCGGGGTGGAGGAACACGGACTGGGGGCCGTTCTCGCGGTAGACCAGTTCGCCCCGGTCGGCGGCTTCCTGGAGTGCGGTCCGGACGGTCTGGCGGCTTCGGGAGACCATGTCGGCGACGGTGGCGACCTTCAGGCCCATCGGCCCGGCGGACTCGATCGCGTCGATCGCCTCCGCCAGCCACGGCGGCCCCACCGGGGTGGCCGGCGGCTGCGGTGCGGCGGCGGGGGTGCTCTCGCGCAGGGAGGAGAGGTTCAGGCCCGGGGGCCGGTTGTTCGGGAAGGCGATGACCTCCGCCAGCCCCTCCCCAGCCGCGTCGCCCCCGGTGGTGGTGTCCTGGGTGCGGAGCGCGGAGAGGTTCAGCCCGCCCCCGGACGCCCGAGCGGGCGCCGGGGCGGCCGGTGCCGCGGTGGTGGTGCCTTCCCAGAGCCATCCGGCGCGGTCCGCGTCCCAGCGGCGGGCGTAGTCCTCGCCAGCCGCAGCGGCGGAGATCGGGTCGAGGCGGGGGCGGCGGGCGTTGGTGGCGAGGACGACCTGCCGGGCCATGCTCGGCGACGTACGCCAGCCCTTGAAGCCGGTGGGGGCGAAGCCGTCCGCGCCGGCGGCGCCGATGACTCCGCAGCCTTTCGCCTTGAGCTGCCGGGTGTCGACCTTCGCGCCGGGGAACAGCTTGTTCAGGTTGTTCCCGGACGACTCCCCGGAGGTCAGCGCGACCCCGACCGGGGAGAACTTGCGAACAGCGGTGTCGCCGAGTGCGGACACGTTGCCGTCCACCGCGGTGAGGACGAAGCGGATGCCCATGGCCCGGGTGGTGCGCATGGCCTTCTTCACCGCTTCCTGGAGGGCCTTCATCGTCGGGTCGCCGAACGAGCCGGCGGACAGCAGCTCCGCGCCCTCATCGACCACGATCTCGATCTGCGGAATCTCCGGCGACACCGGCAGCAGCGTCGTGTCCCTGGCGTCGAGGAGGTCCTGGTAGCCGTTCTGGCGGGCCGAGTTGATCCGCAGCACCGCCTCCATCAGCCGCAACGCTTCGCCCGGGGTGGAGGCGAGCCAGTCGATACCGGGCTCGGTGTCCTGCGGCACCGGCACGGCGCCGGCTTTCGGCGCCTTCAGGCCGCGGGCCTCCAGCCAGGGCCGGACCCAGGGGATCCCGGCGGCGCCGGCCTTCAGGTCGATAACGAAGGTCAGCACATCGGTGCAGCGGGCGAACCCGGCAAGGACCACGTCGATAAACGTCGACTTGCCCGATCCGGGCGGGCCCAGGATCAGCGCACACGCCTCCCGCAGCAGCACCGTTGCGACGTCGGAGTTCGGCAGCAGGCCCCACGGGATACCGGTCAGGATCGACAGCGCCTTGTAGTCGTCCGGATAGGGGAAGTCCTGGGCCATCACGTTGACGGTCGCGACGTCGAGAACCACGCGGCCCTGCCGGTCACCCTCCTCCACCCACACCGTGCAGCCCAGCGGCAACCGCGCGTCGGTGGCGAGCGCGCGGGCCTGGGAGGCGATCCGGTCCCAGGTCGCGGCGCCGCCGGGCAGCTCGGCGGCGAGGGAGAACCCGGCGCCGGTCTTCCAGAACTCGACCGCGAACACGGCCACCTGGATCCCGGTGACGCGGTGGATCCGCTCCGCCCACTCCCGGGCGATGGCCTCGCGCTCCCCGTTCATCTTCGCCGCGGCGGTGCGGGCCTCCGTGCTCATGCGCTCCAGCTCCACGGCCTCCTCGCGGATCGCCGCGTTGGAGGCCATGGCGCCGATGCCGACGCCGAGCGCGGCCAGGGTGCCAGCGGCGGCCCAGGACAGGGGGCCGGTGGCGATGGCCCAGGTGGTCCAGCCTCCGGCGAGCAGCCACGAGGCGGCGCGGCCGGCCATGGTGCGGCCGGTCAGGCGGCGCCGGACGCCGGCGCCGATGCCGTGCCCGACCGCACCGGCGACACCGACGTAGAGGGGGATGCCGGGGGGCATGTGGGTGGCGGCGCCGAGCAGGGCCAGGGCCCCGGCGCCGGTCGCGGCCGAGACCGCGCCGGAGACCGGGCCGTGGGTGGCGGCCCAGTCCAGCGGCGGCAGCAGCGACGTCTTGGCCGCCTTGGTGCGGGGCTTGCGGGTAGTGGGCTGGGGGACGTTGGTCAGGTGCAGGGTGTGCTGTGGCTCGGCCATGGCAACTCCACGCGGCAGAAGGACTGTTGGAAGGCGGTGCGTGGTGCGGGTGTGCGGCGGGCCGCCCCGTGACGTTCGCGGGGCGGCCCGAAGTGCGCTTCTCCGGCCTCGCGGCCTACTGGTTGTTGCCGATGTCCCACTTCTCCTCACCGGTGCGGGGGTCCTCGTGGCGGGCGATGTCGCTCTCGTGGGAGCTGCGGAAGGCCTTGCCGACCTCCTCGGCGGCGGACATGGCCTGCATGAGGAGGGTGTAGACCTCGTTCAGGGCCTCGCCGACGTTCTTGTCGAGGGGGAACTCGCTGTCGGAGCGCTCGGCGAGGACGCGGAAAGTGTTGGCGATGGACTCCAGGCCCTCGGGCATGGACTCGATCGCGGCGAGGACCTGCATCATGCCGTCGGGGTCGTAGTTCATCGCCGCGCTGTACATCTCGGACGCGGTGTCGGAGAAGCTGAAACCGGACTCGGCGGTGTTGGGCACGTCGCCTCCCAGGGCGGTCAGTTCGGGCTGGGCGTTGTGGTTCTTCGGGGCGCGCGGCACCGTCTCGCCGACGGGCTGCGGGGTGTTCTCGGGCTGGTCGAGTGCGTCGTCGACGGCCTGCTCGGCCTCGGCGAGGTCGGTTCGGATCTCGGTGTCGCGCTCGGTGCGGGCGTCGGCGGCCTGCCCGGCCAGACGGCGGAACAGGTGCCGGCCCGGGTACATCAGCCACGCGGCGCCGAGCCGGCGGCCGAGCGGGGTGGTCAGCATCCCGACCAGACCGACCGGCAGGGCCAGCAGCGCAGCCAGCAGGCGGCGGCCGTGGAACCGGGCGGCGGACTTGCGAAGCCGCGTGCTCGCCGCCCGGCGGAGCGGGGCCTTGCGGGCCTCCCGGCGGGCGTCCGCCACCTTCCGCCCCGTGCGCTCGTCGGCGGTGGTGCGGTTCTTAGTGCGGGCCTTGTCCAGCGACTGCCGGACGGCGCCTGCGGGCTTGGCCAGTGCCTTCCCGGCGCGCCCGCGCTGGGCGTTCTTCCGCTCGCGCTCGACCGTCTTGGCGTTGCGGTGGGCATCAGCTACCTGCCGGCGGGCCGTGGTCTGTGCGGTGCGGCGCTCGGCCCGTGACGGCATCGCCGCACGGTCCGCCGCGCGGATCGCCTTCACCTCACTGGCCCGCGAGGCGAGACGGCCCACGGCCGACTTCCCCGCACCCGGCGACGACTTCAGCACCGACCCGACCAGCGCCCCGGCGGCCGAACCGCGGCGAGGTGCCGCCGACAGCTTTGACGGCGAGGCGACCGACGCGGAGCGGGCGCCGGAACCGGCCGGGCCGTTCGCGGGCCGGGTCTGACGGGGCAGGCCCGCCGATCCCGAACCACGGCCGCCGGCAGGCGACTTGACCAGGGACAGGTGCCCGGCACGCTGACCGGCGTTGCCCCGGGCGGCGCCGGCGGCGCGCCGGGCGGCCTTGGCGGTGGTGCGGCGGGTGGCGATGGCGCTGGTCGCCACGGTGCCCAGCGTCGCGGCGGCCGCGGCCAGCGGGCCGGATGTCAGCACGGCGGCCGACCCCAGGGCCACCAGGCTGTTGATGGTGGTCACCGTGAGCGGGACGGCCGGAAGACCGCCCCGGGTGTGCGGGACCGGAGAAGCACCCTTCCGCGGCTCAGGCTGGGCGGCGGCGGGCGGCCGGGCCTCGGCGGGCGCCTGGCTGGGCGTGGGAGGGGTGAGGGGCGGTTCGGCGTAGGTCTGGGACATGAGTTGGTTCCCCCAGTTCTCGCGGGTCAGGCGGCGATCCGTTCGCCGTCGTGGCAGTTCAGGCAGCAGCCCAGGTGGGCCGGGAGGACGTAGCCCGCGTCGCGCCCGCAGTCCGGGCACAGGCGGCGGGCCCGGTTCGCGGCGGCGAGGGCGCGGTGCCGGGCATCGGTCATGGGGCGTACGGGGGCGGCGAGTTCGGGCCGGTACAGGAACGCGGCCCGCACGTCCTTCGACTTGCGGGAGCGCCACAGGATCTGGGCCGCAACGGGTTGGCCGTTCGGCCGCAGGCCCCGGGCACGGAGCTGTCGGCGGGTGAAGTAGCCGTCCGGGGCCATCCGCCATGGGAACGTGGGGATGCCGAACCGCTCCCCGTGCGGGTCCCAGAACCGGGGGCGGCTCATTCGGCCGGCGCGGGGTCGGTGAATCGGAAGTAGCCGATGACCTGCACCGGGACTCCGGACCACTCGCCGGAGACCTCCAGCCAGTTCGTGTAGTCCTCGTCCAGGCTGGCGCGCACGGCGGCGGGGTCCAGGCCCAGGGCCTCGCGCCACTGCTCGAAGTGCCCGAGGCCGTCGTGCAGGGCGAGAGAGACGCCCCACGTGAACTCGGCGCTGGAGGCGCTCTTGGGGAGACGCTCCAGTCGAGGCGCCGGGGCCGGCAGGTCGCGGAACACGGCGGCCATGGTCACCAGCACACGGGCGGCGTTGATCTGCTCGGCGGCGGTGCGGGTGATCACGATGCCTTCTCCTCGTCGGTGGGCTCGATGAGGGCGTCCGGCCGGTCGTCAAGGGCCCGGAGCTGGTCCATGGCGCTCGGCTCACCTGGGTGGGCGGTGTCGTAGTCGATGGCGGCCAGGGTGACGGCGGTGGTGAGCGCGGTGTCGGCTCCGCCTCGGGCGGCCTGGTACTGGTCGAGGACGGCCGGCGCGAGCGGGCCCGTCAGATGCCGGCTGTCGGCGGCGCGCTCGGCCTTGAGCGTGTCGCGCAGCATCCGGGCGCGGGCCGGGGAGGTGCGGAGCGTGGTGCGGATCCGATCGGCGGTCAGCTCCGCATCCGACCAGCGATACGCCACCGATCGGGCCTCGGCCAACAGGTCGTCCTCGCTGCGGGCCGGCACCCTCGTGCGGGCCGACTTCGGCACCGCACCGGTCGCCCGACGCGGCCGACTCCCCGCCGCAGCAACAGCCCGCACCGACCGGACCGGCACAGCCTCGGCGACTACCGGAGTCGGCTCCGCGACCGGCGCGGGATCGGCCGACTCGTACACCGACTCGAACCCGTCCGGATCGGCCGATCCGGCCAGGTCAGACCCCGACCGGTTTACTGCGGTCTGGGTTTTTTGTGACGATTCGGGCTTGTGGTGGAGGACCTTCGCCACCAGGTCGGAGCCGAAGAAGATCGAGCCGACCGGCAGGCACGACGCGAGCAGCACCAGCGCGTAGTGCGCGGGCGGCCAGACCGCGAGTCGGACCCGACCGCCATCGTGCAGTCCGGGCACCAGGCCGTGCACGTAGTTGAGCACCAGCGAGGCGAGGGTGTAGCCGCCCAGCACCCACAGCGCGAACCTGCGGTCCCGACCGGTCAGCACCAGCGCCGCGATCAGGGCCAGCGCCATCAGCCCGTCCACCACCAGCGGATAGAGGTCGGCAGCCAACCAGTCGGCCCCGACCGCGTGGGCCACGTCCTTCAGCGCGTTCCACGACACCCGGAACGCCATGGCGACGACCACCAGCAGCGCGGCGACCATCGAGAACTTCGCCCGCCGGCTCACGCCGCCACCCCCAGCCGCACAGCACGGCCGACCGCGGTGCGGCGGGCGGTGTGCAGCGGCCGCGGGACCTGGGTCATCAGGCGCTCGGCGTAGGCGGCCAGATCCGGGTCCTCCCTGCGCAGGTCCGCCAGCACGTCCAGCGCCGCATCCATCCGGACCCGGTACTCGGTGGCGGTCTCACCGGCCACGCCGGCGAACAGCTCCGAGTCCACTCCCAATGCCAGCTCCGCGAACTCATCCGGGTTCGCGGCGTGCTGGCCTGCAACAATCGACTTCACGGGTCTACCTCTTCCTAGAAGGGGGTGGGCCCGAGGGCCGCCGCGCGATCCTTGGCCGGAGCGCGGCGGCCCGTTCTCATGGACCCAGGCAACTCGCCATGTACAAGTAGCCATGGATCTCGACCCGCCCCATGAGAGGGCGGGTCGGTCACCAAAGTCACTCGTTCATGAAGGCGAGCCCGCGGCCACCGTGGTGGCGCAAGCCCGCAGTGCCGTCCTCTCGGGGAGCGCGCTCCCCGCATAGGCCTGGACGGCTGATCTTTCGATCTCTGCCCTCCGGGACTGACAAGGCGCCCGGGTGCCTCCCCCTCATCACTTGCGAGGGCTCCTGCCCCTGGGCGCGGCAGTAGCCGCCCATTCGCGGGGCTGAGATTGCGCATGTTGGAGCAGCCCAAAGAAGGCCCCTCTTTGCCGCTCCCGCATCCCCGGTTGCGACACACTCAACATAGACAACCTGCCTAGGCAGGTCAAGACAGTTGGGTTTCTCGCGCATGTTGGGCACCTGCCCTAGCATGGGTGACATGAGCCTTGACCCGGATGACTCCCGCCCGCCGTATCAGCAGGTCAGCAGCTCTTTGCGGGCCTCGATCCTCACGAAGAAGCCCGGCTTCGAAACCGGCGACAAGCTTCCGTCCGGTCCCGAACTCGCCAAGCACTTCGGTGTGGCACGAGGCACGATCGACAAGGCCCTCGACCTACTCAGGACTGAGGGACTGATCGTGACCCGCCAGGGCAGCGGGTCCTTCGTGCGCGAGCGCACGTCACGGCCGGTTGGCCTTCGACCGCACCTCGAAGCAGCCTTCGAGCAGAAGCAGGTGACGTTGGACTTCGCCGGCTTCTCCAGCGAGACCCTTCACAACGCCCTACAGGAACCGCTGGACAAGGTCCGCTCCGGCAGGCTCGCCCCGGAGTCCATCACCGTGCGTCTTCTGCTGCCGGACACCGATGGGCCCATGGCCGTGCCCGTGCTGGTGGAAGGCCTCAAAGACGAACCGGCTCTCCGGGAGCGAGCCCGGAGCATCGCGCTGACCAACGCCGGCGGCATCGCCCACTCAGTCGAAATGCTGGCGGAACTTGGTCTCGTGCAGAACGCCACGGTCCAGGTGAAGGTGCACCGGGCATCTAGCCTCTTCAAGCTCTACATCCTGAACCGCTCGGAGGCGTTCTTCGGGTTCTACCCGCTCCGAGAGCGGACGGTGGCGATCAACGGTAACGATCACACGTTCTACGACGTCACCGGCAAGGACACCACCCTGTTCCACCACGCAGCCGGACCAGACGATGCCTCACTCGGCTCGCAGTACGTCCAGCAGGCACAGATGTGGTTCGACAGCGTCTGGTCCACGATCGCCTACGAGCGTCAGCCATGACCGGCGCCGCCCCGTCGCTCAAGGACGTGCTTCGCCCGGTAAAGCATGTCCTGCTCGACTTCGACGGCCCAGTCTGCTCAGTCTTCGCGGGCATGCCGGCGCCGGAAATCGCACGACGCCTCCGCCTCGGCATGGTCGATGCCGGCGTCCAAGGCACGGACAGCCTGGCGGACGAGACTGACCCCCTTGCCCTACTTCGCCTAATCGCAGCGTCCCGCCCAGACCTTACAGCGACAATGGACAGTGAGCTTGCACTGCTTGAGACGAAAGCCACACGGATTGGCCGCCCAAATCCGGGGGGTGAATCGGTTCTCCGCGCCTGCGCCGAGTCTGGCCGTTTGGTTTCGATAGTCAGCAATAATGCTGGCACGGCGATCGAGGAGTACCTGGACCGCCAGGGGCTTAACTGCTATGTGACAGGCGTCTATGGCCGCACACCAGGCGACCCATCATCAATGAAGCCGAGCCCACGACTCCTCCTAGAAGCCATGAACGCGGCGCGCAGCAAGCCGGAAGAGTGCATTTTTATTGGGGATGCCGTGCGGGATGTTGAGGCTGGAGACGCCGCAAATGTGCCAACAATCGGATACGCCAACAAGCCAGGCAAAGAAGCACGCCTAGCCGCTGCTGGCGCAATTTTTGTCGTCGAGTCCATGCAGATTATCGCAGACGTTATGCCGCGACCCGAATAGACCGGTTATCCAAAACCCCAAGTCACGCCATACCGCCCAGCCACATCTATGCATTACTCCTGGAATCAATACCACCAGAATGCGCACGCCCGCGCCCGGCTCTGTGAATCGGTAGCGGGCCATGATTGCCCAGGAGCAGGTCAATTTCCGAGACTGTGATTCGCTTGTTGGTGCGCAGCATACGCATGGCACTATAGGGGTCGCCTGTTGATCTCCGCATGCCATACCCAGCCCGTGAAGTCAGGCGCGTGAGGACCCAGGACCCGCCCGACACCTCCTCCACCTGATACTTTACGGGCTGACTATTTTGGATTCTATAGCCGCCAAGTGAATTCCCCGACCGCCCCTGACGAGTCCCCCCTCTCGCCTTCTTTAGGGGAGCACGAGGCGCAGCGACGCGCCGCCAAGCGCTTTCGAAAGTCTTCCGTTCGATTCGGCGCGCATAGAACTCGCCCATTGAATTAATTTCGGCCAGTGAAGGCACAGGAACTTCGCCCAGAAGCGTCCCACCCAGAGACTGCGATGAATCGGCAAAACCAACCGACCCATCTCGAAACATCTCTACCTTGCGTCGCTCGTATCCATCTTCGCCGATCTCGCTCAGAATAACGATCGGCTCGTCGTTCGAGTCATGCCGCCACAGGACCTTAAGATACTGCACGATTACGCCACCCCGCTGTTCTTGATCCGCCCGCTAAGACCCAGGGGATAATCCCCTTCGACGAGATACACACTTTCGCGACACGGCTTTACCTCTAGACCGGTCACATCAATCTCAACGTAGTGCGTGAATCTACGACCGGCAAAAGGAAGCCTGACAAGAGCGTACGAAAGGACGGAAGGAGAGACCTTTCCGGGCGGGATGTCCGTAAGGTATTGCCCATTCCCATAGAGGGCATCTCGCGGATTCTCGCTCTTTAGTGACGGCCAGAGTTCCTCGCTAGCCAAGATCGCCTGCATACTCCGCTCGGTCGTGAAGTGGAAAAGGGTCGACGGCGGTCCACTTGCCGACGATTCGGCGATCTGAGCCATCGAGCGAGGGCCTTTCAAGAGCGGGCAGCGACGTGCGGCGTGACGCACAGGGACTTGTCATGGCCATATCCGAAACTGTCGACGGCCGAGCCTACGCGCTCCGCCGCTTCCCCTCAGCCTATGGGGCTGCACTGCCACTAAGCGACTACCTGTAGCGACCTGCCCGCCTCCGATCCGACCACGGCGGTAGGTGCCCCACCCGTATGCCAACCCGTATGCCAACAGCGGCGCACAGGGAAGACCTACGAACGACGGTCGAGCACCTTCAACTCCGCCCGAGCCGCTACCTAGCCGCTACTTGCGCGGCCTGAAAAGCGGAAGGTCGCCGGTTCGACCCCGGCCCTGGCCACCAGCCTTGACCAGGCACGATGCCCTCGAAGCAGCCCGCTTCGGGGGCATTTTCGCGTTGCTTGACGCCAACGGCGCAGCGGACGGTCACTCCCCTCACGAGCCCCAGCGAGTACGTGACGTACTTGACGTACTTGACGTACTTCCTCCCGGAGGGCGATCCTGGTTCTCGGACGAGGAGGCTTCCCATGACAGCGGTCCACTACGAGAGCTACACAGAAGCCCGAGCACATCTGAAGGACCTGCTGGACGCAGCGGGCCAGGGCCGTATCGCGACCGTTCGCCGGGACACCGGATATGCGGCGGTCGTCGACGCGGGACGGCTGCGCCACGCGCTCACGCTGCTGTGCCCGTCCAAGGCCGAGGTGGTCGCAGAGGGCGGCGGCTGGTCGGTGTTCTTCCCCGGCCTCCCGGTCGCCGCGGACGGCGGCACGTTCGATGAGGCCATCGACGAGATGATCGACGCGCTCCGCGAGTACGCGGAGGACTGGCAGGACCGGCTCCTGAGCGCTCCGAACCACCGCGACAACTGGGGCCTGGTCCAGTTGATCGGTCTCAGCGACGACGCGCAGCTCCGTGATTGGCTGCTCGGAGTCGCGAAGTGACCTGGCCTCAGCCGACACGCGAACGACACGAGCAGTTCTGCAAGGTTGAAGGCTGGGACCGTGTACGTGACGCGCGAGGCCGCACCGGCACCCACCACATCACCTATGAGTTCGGGCTCCCCGATGGGCGGATCCTTCGCACTCGGGTGTCACATCCGGTCGACCGCACCGTGTACGGCGCGAGCATGTGGGCACACATCCTCCGCGATCAGCTGGACGTGACGGAGGATGTCTTCTGGCCATGCGTCCTGGACGGCACGCTTCCCGATCGAGGCACGCCTGAGCCACCACGCGAGGCGCTTCCCGTAGATCTGGTCTACATGCTGATCAACCGCGTCGGACTCACCGAGGACCAGGTCGCCGCGCTGGACAGGGCCCAGGCGATCGCGCGGCTCCAGCAGTTCTGGACCGAGGGGCACTGATTCCGGTCGCTGGATCGCGACCCAGAGCCACCCGATCTCCCTGGCGAGCCCCACGCGAGGGAAAACGTGCGTCAGCCCCGCAGCGCCCGATCGTCGAGGCGGCGCAGCAGGCCTGGCAGGTGCCGGTGCTGGTCACGGAGCGCGGCCAGCCGCTGCCGAAACTGGAGGTCGCGCCCGATGTGGTCGCAGGCGTCACGGAGCTCGACCAGGAGTGCCACGGCGGTGTCGTAGCGGGCCGCCTGCTTACGGGCGACGTAGTTCTCGACCTCGCGCCAGATCGCTTCTTCGTCGGCGGCCAGGGCGGTCAGCTTCGTCGCCCGCGCCTCTGCTCGGACCCGGTCAGCACGCTGTCGGCGCTCGGTGGCTCGCGTGTGCGCCGCGTCCAGCAGTTCCGCAGCGGAGCGCTGCCCCGGCACAGTCACGGCAGACGGTTCGCCGCGCAGCCGGCGCACAAGTTCGGCTCCCAGGTGAGGCTCAACACCCAGCGCGAGGCGCAACAGGAGGTCGTTCTTCTCCTTCTCGGGAAGTGCGGCGATCAGCGGCGCCAGTTCCATCTTCCCGGGCCTCTTCCGGGGCGCAGGAGCGGGCGGGCTGGCCCGGGCGGCGACTGCCAGCAGATCGGCGTCCACTCGCAGGAAGTCCGCGAGCGCCCGCTGCGGTGCGGTCAGCCGGTCGAGCCCGGCCGGCACCGGGGGCTCGACCGCTGCCCGGTAAGCCTCCTCGTCGTCCTCCTGGAGTGCCCAGGCGCCGATGGCGGACAGCCATGCGAGGTACAGAGCGCAGTAGTCTCCGGAGGCCAGTTCGGCCCGAACCCCGGCGATGGCACCCAGTGAGTCCTCGGCACCCTCGTCCCAGTCCCCGCCCTCGTCCTCGCTGCGCAGGTCCAGGAAGAGGTGGGTCTCGGTCGTCCATGCCTCGACGCACTCGTCGAAGCAGTACGGCTCCAGCGCCCGCAGCGGGAGCTGCCCCTTGGGCAGGCGCAGGATCACCTGACGGGTGCCCCAGTTGGCCAGGTAGAGGTGGGCGTCGTAGTACTGCTCCACTATTCGCCTGGGGTCGCCGCGGAAGTTGCCCCACTGATATTCGTTGGTGAAGCCGGTCGCGGTGATCCGGGCCCGGGTGGACAGCGCCCGCAGCTGCTCCTGCTCGTCGCTGGTCAGCGGCCGGTCGATCGCCAGGAACTCGTAGTACTGGTACTCACCCATCGCTGCGACCCTAGCGGGGATGGCGGTCCTCGATGATGGAAATCCGTCAAGCCCGGAGCAGACAGGAAGCGGCGATGGAATCCGAGCAGCCACGCACCGTCGAGCAGGTCCAAGGTCTCGTCAGCTGGATCGGCGCGGGACGCAAGCTCACCCAGACGGGCAAGGTCACCCTCGCGGACGCGCGGGCCCTGGTTGCTCTTCTGGAGACCGGGGACACCATCGACCCGGCCATCGGTGACAGGACCTTCAAGACCAAGTCCAGCCAGGAGCTGTACCACCTGAACTTGCTGGTCGAATGGGCCAAGGCGGCCCGGCTGCTGCGGGTCGGCAGCGGCCGGCTGGTGCCCGTCAAGAAGAACGCGCGTGTACTGGAGGACCCCGAGCGCATCCTTGACGTGCTGTTCGAGGCCCTGCCACGCATCGGCGAGGCGGTCCCCTCCGAAGTCGCCGCTGTCGCCGTCGAACTGGTCTCCCCCTCCAGCCCGGAGAACGACTGGGTCGGGAAGGTGCGCGACTATCCGCTGATGGGGATCCCCCTGTACCTGTTGATCGACGCCAGGCAGAAGACCGTCACGCTCTTCAGTCGCCCCGACAGCACGAAGTACCACCGTCGCGAGGACATCGAGTTCGGCGAGACGCTGCACATCCCCGAACCGTTCGACTTCGATCTGATCACGACCGAACTGCTCCCGTACTGACCGGGGCCTGCGCGCAGAAAGCTGCCGGTTGGCGCATCTCGACGCCATGGCGTGGCCTGAGGAGCGGAAGGCCGCCGGTTCGACCCCGGCCCTGGCCACAGGTGCTGAAATGCAGGAGGCCCCCCGGTGAGTTCACTCACCGGGGGTCTTCTGCTGTCTCCTGCGCCAACCGGTGCGCCATCGGCTCACGGGCGGGCGCGGCCCCGGGAGCGGTCTCCCGGGGCCGTTCGCGGGTCAGAGGCACTTCTCCTCGGTGCCGAAGAGGGAGACCGCGGTCACCTTGGCGGTGTCGGTGGCGAAGAAGAGTTCCCAGCCGGGGGTGCCGTCGAGGGGGAGGGACCAGCCGCCCTCGACGGCTTCGGCCTTCGGGTAGGCCTTCTTCAGGTCGTCCACGGTGGAGCCGGTGCCGATGCCTTCGGCGGTGCGGGCCTTGGGCGGGGCGATGAGCTGCTTGAGGTGTCCGGTGGTGCCGAACTTGGCGCCGCCGACGGCTTCGAAGGACTTGTCGCGGGCGGCCAGCAGCGTGGTCTCCTCGGCGATGGCCGCGGTGGAGTCGGAGAGCAGCTTGGCGACCTGGGCGGACCGGGCGGCGGCATCGGCGTACTCGCGGGCGGAGGCCCCGGCGCCGGGCTGTCCGGCGGCCGCGGCGTCGGCCTGGGCCTTGTCGGCCGCGGCGCCGGTGTCCTTGACCTTGGTGGTGGCGGCCGCTTCGGCGGCGATCACGGCCGGGTCGGCGGCGGGACCGTCGTGGTAGCCGTAGAGGGTGCAGCCGCTGAGGGCGGACAGCGGTGTGCTCTGCAGGGCGCCGCCGGCGAGGGCGGTGTCCTTGGTGGTGCCGGGGCCGAGGCCGCGGTAGCCCTTGGGGCCGAACACGTCGGAGGCCTGGTTCGGGGAGCCGCCCGGGCCGGTCCGGGCGTCGGTGCAGGCGACCGCTCCGGCCAGTAGGGCGGCCGTGGCCAGGGCGGTGGCGAGGAGTCGGGTGCCGCCCCGGCGCGGTGCGAATGTCATGCAGGTGTCCCCGTGCTGGGTCGAGAGTGTCGTGGAGCGGCCGCCGCCTCGCGGCGGCGGCCGCCGGACAGGCTCTCAACAAGATCGGGAACGATCAACCGATTATCCGGCCGCCGGTCAGCAACGAGCAGCTGCTCGTCAGCGGTCGCCGGTCGGCAACGAGCGGCTGCTCGTCAGCGGCGGGCGGCCTGGCGGGTGCGGCGGGCCAGGCGGTGCAGGCGCTGGACGGCGACGAAGCGGTGCATCCGGTTGGCGAGGGTGAGCTGGTACTTGAGGCGGAGCTGCCCGTTGAGGGCGGCGAGCTGCTCGGTGCCGATGGCGTCGACCAGGCGGGCGACGTGCTCCTGGTAGGCGGCGCGGAAGGTGCGGTCGCCGTCGGGGACGGACCAGAAGAACATCGGGATCTCCTCGACCAGGCAGTTGCGGTCGTAGGAGCGCAGGTGGTCGCGGAACTTCGGGTCGGTCTGCTCCAGCAGCCAGGCGCGGACCAGCTCCATCGACTTCACCCGGTCGACGACGCCCTTGGGGTCGGACTTCTGCTGGGTGATGGAGCGGTCGCCGTCCTCGCGGATCCGCCAGTGGTAGATCGGCTCGGAGAGCACGTCGACGCTCTTGGCGAGGTAGTGGTGCGGCACGCTGACCGGGGCGTCCTCGTAGAGGATGCCCTCGGGGTAGAGGATGCCGGCGGTGTCGAAGAAGGAGCGGCGGTAGACCTTGTTCCAGGCGGTGCGGTCGGTGACCAGCGAGGGGATCTCCTGGATGGAGGTGCGCAGCCGGGTCTGCTCGAAGGGCTTGCGGTGGGCGTGCGAGGGGTGCAGGCCGTCGGAGCGCAGGCGCAGGGCCTTGCCGGTGCAGAAGTCGGAGCCGGTCCGGTCGAGGGTGTCGACCATGAGCTGGTAGGCGCCGGGCGGGAGGGTGTCGTCGCTGTCGACGAAGGCCAGGTACTCGGTGCCGTCGGTGAGGTGGCGCCAGCCGGTGTTGCGGGCGGCGCCGAGGCCCTTGTTCTGCTGCCGGACCACGCGGAACCGGCTGTCCTTGGCGGCGTACGCGTCGGCGATGGCGGGGCTGGTGTCCGTGGAGCCGTCGTCGACCATGACGCATTCGAAGTCGGTGAAGGTCTGGGCGGCGATCGAGTCGAGGCACTCCTGGAGGTAGCGCTCGACGTTGTAGACCGGGACGACGAGGGAGAGGCGGGGGGCCATCGCGGGCCTTTCACGGGGTGGGACGGACGGGCCGGTGGACGGCCGCTTCAGTGAGTGTGCCCGATGGTGGCGACCGGACGGGAGGAGGGCAGCCCCCATTCGCTCCAGGAGCCGTCGTAGACGGTGACGTCGCAGTAGCCGGCCAGGGTTGCGCCGAGGGCGAGGACGCAGGCGGTGACGCCGGAGCCGCAGCTGGTGACGAGGCGGTCGCGGCCGTCGGCGCGGTCGGCGATCCGGGTGCGCAGCTCGGCGGCGGGGAGCATCCGGCCGTCGGGGTGCTGGAGCTCGGCGAAGGGCAGGCTGCGGGAGCCGGGCATGTGGCCGCCGCGCAGGCCGGGGCGGGGTTCGGGGGCCTCGCCGGTGAAGCGTTCGCGGGTGCGGGCGTCGAGGACGGCGGTGTCGGGGTCGGTGAGGGCGGCGGCGACGGTGTCGGCGTCGACCAGCAGGTGGGGCCGGGGGCGGGCGGTGAAGTCGCCCGGGGCGGGTGCCTGCGGGGCGGGGTCGCCGTCGGGCAGGCCGGCGGCGGTCCAGGCGGGGCGGCCGCCGTCGAGGACGGCGGCGCGGTCGAAGCCCATGGCGCGCAGCATCCACCAGGCGCGGGCGCTGGAGTAGATGCCGTTGTTGTCGTAGACGACGACGGTGCCGGTGTCGTGGAGGCCGAGGGCGCGCATCGCGGTCTGGAACCGTTCGGCGTCCGGCATGGTGTGCGGGAGCGGGGAGCCGTGGTCGGAGAGCTCGCCGTCGATGTCGAAGGTGCGGGCGCCGGGGAGCGGGGGCAGGGTGCCGCGGGCGGGGCCGACGCTGGCGTCGAGGAGCAGCAGGCCGGGGTGGTCGAGGTGGTCGGCCAGCCAGTCGACCGTGACCAGGGGGCCGGGCAGGGGCAGCGCGTCCATCGGCCGCCTTCCTCTTCCTCGCGGTCGGGGCGCTCCCGTTCCTCGCGGTCGGGGCGGTCCCGACGGACGCCATCCTGCCCTGTGGGCGGGCCGGGGTGGAACCCGGGAGTTCGGCGGGGGGAGGGTCGCTCTGGCGCCGTTGCCCACCCCCGTGGGGCAGCGGCGCCCGAGCCTCAGGCTGCCGATCCTGCCGGGGCTGCTGAGCGCCTGTCAACTATCGTGGATTCCCGGGTGGACGAATCGGCGTCCATCGAGCCCCACCCGCACCGTTTGGGCACACGGTCATCAACGATCGTGCAGATCGCTCCGTGGAAGGGATCCCGGGCGACCATCGGAACGTTCTATGATCCGCCTCATGACCACGGATTCTCCACGCGCGAGCGCTGCGGAAACCCTTGACTTCGCGAGCAGGTTCCGACGCCTGATCGCGGTGATCTATCCCAAGGATCTGGGCCGGCCCTGGCGGGACTCGGAGATCGCCGAGGGCACCGGGCTGAGCGGCACGTACATCGGGAACCTGCGCAAGGGCACCCAGAAGCCCAGCCTGGAGAACGCCGTGAAGATCGCCAAGTTCTTCGGCGTCCCGCTGGACTACTTCAACGACTCCGCGACCGCGCAGGCGGTCGAGCGGGACCTGCGGAAGATCGAGGCGCTGCGCGACGCCCGGGTGGAGCGGATCGCGATGCGCGCGGCCGGGCTGCCGCCGGAGATGCAGGACGCCGCGCTCACTATGGTGGAGCAACTGCGCCGGGCGGTCGGACTGCCCGACGACGGCAGCCCCAAGGACTGACCGCGCCGTGGTCGAGCACCGGGGGGTGCCGCTGGGGCGCTGGCGGTTGCCGGAGGGGGAGCACGTGCGGGGTGTGGGTCGGACGCGGCGCCGGATGCGGGCGGTCGCGCGCGGGCTGGAACTGCCGCCGCTCAGCACGGTCGAGGAGCTCTGCGAGGCGGTGGCCGAACGCTGCGGACGGCCGATCAGGCTGGAGCCGCGCCGGATGCGGGTGGGCGAGCCGTCCGGCTTCGTGGAGCGGCGGGCGGACGCCGACGTGATCCACTACGAGCAGGAGACCTCGGGCCTGCACCGGGCGCACATCATCTGCCACGAGCTGGCGCACCTGCTGTGCGGGCACCTGGCCGAGGTGCCGCCGCTGGACGAGGAGACCGCGCGGGTCGAACTGCCCACCATCGACCCGGAGATGCTGCGGCTGGTGCTGGGCCGCTCGCACTACGACGACGCGGCCGAGGAGGAGGCGGAGGTGCTGGGCGCCGAGCTGCTGCGGATCCTGGTGCTCGCCCCCGGCGACGGCACCACATCGCAGCTGGCGCCGGCCATGGAGCACCGCAAGGGGCAGCATGTCTGAGCTGCCCTTCGACGTCGTCTACCTGGGCATCGGGGTGCTGGCCTGGGTGGTGGCGGTCTCCAAGTTCCGGGCCTGGCGGCGGGATCCGTCGTTCGGGCTGCTGGTGGTGGCGCTGGCGATCGCCTCGCCGTCCACCGCGTTCCTGTGCGCGGCGCCGCCGGTGTACCGGCTGATCGACCGGCTCACCGGGGTGGGCAACCTGGCCACCCTCTTCGTGTACCTCGGCATCATGGGCTTCTCCGCGGCGACGGTGGTGCTGGCGCTGCTGTGGACGCCGCCCGAGGCGCGGGCCGGCGGCGCGGGCGTCTGGGCGGCGGCGAGCGGCGGGACGGTCCGGCGCCGGGTGCGCGGGCGGCTCGCGGTGTTCGCGGTGGCCGTGCCGGCGATGGCCGGGCTGTTCCTGGCCGGCGGCCCGTACCGGCCGGAGACGCCGCTGACCTTCGACACCACGTTCGCGACGGGCGGCGCGGTCGCCCTGTTCCTCGCGATCTACCAGGGGCTGTTCGCCTTCGCGCTGGTCGACATCGGCCGGGTCTGCCTGGGCCACGCCGCCCGGCTGCCCGCGGGGTGGCTGCGGCGGGGCATCCGCTCGCTGGCGGCCGGCGCGCTGACCGCCTGCGGGTACGTGCTGTGCAAGATCGTCGCGATCGGCGCCGCGTACGGCGGGGTGGGCGGGCTGGAGTGGCTGAGCACCGGCGTCGGCCCGGCGTTCGCCGCGGCCGGCGCCGTCCTGATCACGGCCGGCTTCGCGGGGCCGGCCGGCGCCGCCTGGACGCGCCGGCGCAGCGACTACCGGGCGCTGCGGCCGCTCTGGGACCTCGCGTACCGGGCCGACCGGCGGCTCGCCCTGGAGGCCCCGCCGCCGCTGTGGCAGGAGCGGCTGGCGCTGCGCGACCTGGAGTGGCGCACCACCCGCCGGGTGCTGGAGATCCGCGACGGGCAGCTCACGCTGCGCCCGTGGGTCGACCCGGCGGTCGTCGCGGCCGCGCGGGAGGCCGCGGAGCGGGCCGGGCTCGGCCCGGAGCTGCGGGACGCGCTGGTGGTCGCGGCGGCGCTGCGGGCGGCCGTGGAGGCGCTGGACGGCGGGGCGGCCCCGCGTCCGCGGGAGGAGCAGGTCACGCTGCCCGGGCTGGACGCGGAGCCGGTGCAGGAGCGGGCGCACCTGGTACGGGTGTCGCGCAGCCTGTCGGCGCCCGAGGCCGCGCCGGGCGCCCGGCCGGTGCGGGTGGGCTGACGGTGCCCGGGGACGCGTTCGCGCGGCTGGTGCTGGAGGACCTGCCGCAGTCGGCCCGGGTCGGGCTGACCCTGGGGTTCGTCCGCACCTACGGGGTGCCGGAGATCGCCCGGGTGCTGCACGGCAGCGGGGAGCTGCTGACCGCCCCGAAGGCGCGGGCGAAGGCGACCGGGGCGACCATGTTCGCGCTGATCCGGCACGGGGTGGAGAGCGCCGAGGGGCGCGCGCTGGTGGCGCGGCTGCGCGAGGTGCACCGGCGGCCGGGCGTGGACGGCGAGCTGATGGCGTACGTGCTGGGGTGCTTCACGGTGTGCCCGGTGGCGTTCGTCGACGCGTACGGGCGGCGGCGGGCGACGCCGGCGGAGCGGGACGGGGCGTTCGCCTTCCTCGACGCGCTGGGGGCGGCGCTGGAGCTGCCGTCGGTGGGGCGGGACTTCGCCGAAGTTGCCGGGTGGATGGCCGAGTTCGAGCGGTCGCGGTTCGGGCGCAGCGAGGCCGGGCAGGCACTGTGGGCCGCCACGAACGGCTTGCTGGCGAGCCGCTTGCCCCGACCGGTACGACGGCTGGCCCCGTTCGTGGCGGCGGCACTTCTCGACCCGGGGCTCGCCGACGCCCTGGGGGTCCGGCGGCCGCCGCGGCCCGTCCGGTGGCTCACCGGGCGGGCGCTCGGCCTGCTGCGGTAGCCGCCGGGCCCGGGCCGCCCGTCGGCGGGGCGGCCGGCCCGGCGGCCGGCGAGGCCGTCAGTGCGGCCGTCAGCGCGGCGGGATGTTGAAGTTGACGCGGAAGAGGTTCTCCGGGTCGTACGCCGCCTTGACGGCGGCGAGCCGGCCGTAGGTGGCGGCGTCGAAGGCGCGGCTGACGGACTGTGCCCCGGCGTCGTCGATGCCGAAGAAGTTGGCGAACGCCCCGCCGGTGCTCCACGGGCGCAGGCTCTCGTGGAGCGTGGTGTGGGCGGCGCGGATCTCCTCCAGCCGGCCCGGCTCCAGGATGCAGGTGGAGAAGAGCATGTAGCGGGCGTCGCGGCCGCCGACCGCGTTGGCGACGGCCGGCTGCCGGGCGTAGGCCCCGCCCTGCTGGCGGATCTCGGCGATCAGCGGGGAGCCGGCGTCGGGCCCGGCCAGGTCGAGCAGGGTGTCGAGGGTGGCGGGCTCCAGGGTGCGCAGCGCGGTGTTGCGGTCGAACGCGGGGTGCGGCATCGGCGGTTCGTGGTGGATGCTGCCGGCCTCGGTGAACGGGAGCTCGCGCAGGGTGTCCAGCAGGGGGGTGCCGAGCGCGCGCAGCGGGGCGACCAGGGCCTCGCCGTCGGCGGTGGCGCCGCTCCAGGCGATCCGGACGTGGGCGACGTAGCGGCCGCGCAGCGGTTCGGGGAGGACCGGCAGGTCGGGGTAGCGGATCAGTTGGAGGGAGGAGGACATCTCCTCGGGCAGGTCGGCGGTCCAGCCGGCCCAGCCGCGCAGCACCTCGGCGGCGTCGTCGGCGCCGAAGTAGAGGCCGCCGCCGTAGAGCGTGGTGAGCGGGAAGAGGTCGATCTCCATCTCGACGACGACGCCGAAGTTGTCCTTGCCGCCGCGCAGCGCCCAGAACAGGTCGGGCTCGTGGTCGGGGGTCGCGGTGCGCAGTTCGCCGTCGGCGGTGACGACGGTGAGGCGGCGGACGTGGTCGGCGGCGAAGCCGTGGCGGCGGCCGAGGAGTCCGATGCCGCCGCCGAGGGTGTAGCCGACGGCGCCGACGTCCGGGTTGGAGCCGCTGAGCGGGACCAGGCCGTGCGGGGCGGTGGCGGCGAGCACCTCGTGCCAGCGGACGCCGGCGGCGACGGTGGCGGTGCGGGCGGCGGCGTCGACGGTGACGCCCTTCATCCGGCGGGTGGAGACGACCAGTTGGCCGTCGGTGGGGACGGAGATGCCGTGCCCGGTCGCCTGGACGGCGACGCCGAGGCCGTGGTCGGCCGCGTACCGGACGGCGGCCTGCACGTCCGCCGGTCCGGTGGCGCCGACCACCAGCGCGGGGTGGTGGTCGAGCGCGAGGTTGTAGCCTGCGCGTTCTGCGTCGTAGCCGTCGTCGCCCGGCCGGAACACCGGCCCTGTTGTCCCGATCATGCCGTCGACGCTAGCGGTGGTCGCGGGGCCCGCGGGGGCCGGCCGGGCGCTCTGTGTCAGGTCCGGCGGCGTCGCGGCCGGGCGCCGGTTACGGTTCATGCGCCGATGTCGTAGGGGCGGGTCATGACCTCCAGGGCGTGGCCGTCCGGGTCGTCGAAGTAGACGCCGCGGCCGCCGTGCCAGGCGTTGATCCGGCCGGGCTGGCGGTGGAACGGGTCGGCCCAGTAGGTGAGCCCGCGGTCCTTGATCCGGCCGAAGATCTCGTCGAACTCGTCCTCGCCGACCAGGAAGGCGTAGTGCTGCGAGGTGATCGGCCCGTCGGCCCGGATCACGTCGAGCGAGATCTCGTTGCTCAGCTGCACGACCTGGAACGGCCCGTACTCGACCGGCTCCGGCAGGCCGAGCAGCTCGACCAGGAATCGGGCCGAGGCGCGGTTGTCGCTCGCGTTCAGGATGGTGTGGTTCAGCTGGACGGCCATGCTCGGGCCCTTTCGTCGGACGGCGGTCGTTGTGTCACGACCGTAGAACTTCAAGCCCGCTTCAAGTCAAGGGGAACCTCCGTGGAGCTGACCGTGGTTGACGTCGCGCCGGACGATCCGGCGCTGGTCCGGGACGTGGCGCCGCTGGTCCGGCTGCTGCGTCCGCGCCTCGACGCCGAGGGCTTCGCCGCCTTCGCCGCCGAGGCGCAGGCGCAGGGGCTGGTGTTCACCGCCGCGTACGACGGCGCGGGCCGCTGCCTGGCGGTGGCGGGGCACCGGGTGCTGGCGACCAGCCGCGGCCGGCTGCTCTTCGTCGACGACCTGGTGACGGCCGACGCCGCGCGGTCGACCGGCGTCGGGGCGCGGCTGTTCGAGGAGCTGCGGGAGCGGGCCCGGCGGCACGGGTGCGTGCGGATCGAGCTGGACTCCGGGACGGCGAACCACGGCGCGCACCGTTTCTACCACGCGCGGCGGATGGCGGTCACCGCGCTGCATTTCGGCCTGGAGATCTGAGCCGGGGCATTCTGTGTCAGGTCCGCCGACGGACTTGACGGACCCCGCCGGGCGTCTTTGACCGCCCTTCCGGCGGCTCGCCAGGATTTCGGCCATGGGCGAAAACACGATCGAAAACACGCCGCTTTTCCAGGTCCGCGCCGAGCGCCGCGTCAACGCCGCGCCGGCCGCCGTCTACGCCGTGGTCAGCGACCTCCCGCGCAGTGGCGAATGGAGCCCGGAATGCCAGGGCGGGGAATGGATCTCCGGCGCGCCGGGCGAGGTCGGCTCGGTGTTCCGCGGTGAGAACCTGCGCAGCGAGGAGGTCGTCTCCTGGGCGCCGGTGGTCCGCGGCACCTGGCACACCCACGCCGAGGTGGTCGCCGCCGAGCCGGCCCGCACCTTCCGCTGGGCGATGCAGGACAGCCGGGGCCGGGCCCAGCAGTCCGTCTGGGGCTTCGACGTGGAGCCGGACGGCGAGGGCAGCGTCCTGGTCCACCACTTCGAGATGGCCTCGGCCACCGAGGGGATCCGCGGCATCACCGCCGAAATGGACGACGTGGAGAAGAAGCAGTTCTTCACCGACTGGGGCGTCAAGCTGGAGCAGGACCTCGGCGTGACCCTCGAACGCATCAAGCTCGTCATCGAAAAGAACTGATCGCTTTTTCCCGCGCGGACTGAGAGGGCGGAAAGGTGCTTCTTCAGCGTATTGCAAACCGGGGTATCCGGCTCGGCACGCTTTTTGAGCGGGCCGCGGTCAAGCAGGGTGCCAATGTCGTGATCCTGGACCACGACCTCGACATCGCCCCCGGTCTGGGCCGCCGGGCGACGGTCGCGGAGATCGCCGATCTGATCGACGACTTCGCGTCCCGGCTGTGGGCCGCCCGGGTCCGCCCCGGCCAGCGCGTGGTGGTGTACAAGTCGGACGGCTTCGACATCACCCTGCTGGCGTGCGCGGTGGCGCGGGTCGGCGCCGTCCCGGTGCTGCTGTCGCCGAAGCTGGACGGCGCCACGGTGGCCGAGCTGGTCCGCCGCACCGACGAGCCCTTCCTGGTCACCGACCAGGACAAGCTGGAGCACGAGCTGCCCGCCGCCGTCTTCGACCTCGCGGACAAGGTGCTGCTGACCAAGGGCAGCTGGGAGGGCGCGGTCGAACTGTCCGCGCTCGCCGGCTCGCCCCGGGTGCCGGCCGTCACCATGCCGCCCGAGCACCCGACGCTGATCACCCACACCTCGGGCACCACCGGCACCCCGAAGCTCGCGGTGCACACCGGCCGTACCCTGCAGGCCCGTTACCGTCCGCAGGCGACCGTGGTGCGGCCGCTGATCCCGGGCCGGGAGACCATCGCGATCCACGTCTCCTTCGTGCACTCGCGCCTGATCACCGCACTGGCGATCTCGCTGTTCCGCGGCTTCCCGATCCTGGTGCTGCGCGAGTCGGACCCGGCGCACGTCGGCGAGCTGTTCGCCCGCCTGAAGCCGGGCATCCTGGAGGCGCACCCCAACTCCTTCATGGAGTGGGAGGAGCTGGTCCACGACCCCCGGAAGCCGCTGGCCAACGTCAAGCTGTTCTCCTCCACCTTCGACGCGATCCACCCGCGCACCGTCCAGACCATGCTGAACGCCTCCGAGCGCACCGCGCCGGTCTTCGGCCAGCTGTACGGGCAGAGCGAGATCGGCCCGGCGGTCGTCCGCTCCTTCACCAAGCGGCGCGGACTGGACGCGGACGGCCGCTGCGTGGGCATGCCCTTCCCCGGCTTCACCGACATCCGGGTGGTCAGCCGGGACGGCAACCCGCCGTCGGCGACCAACCCGGGCTTCATCGAGGTGAAGAGCGACGGACGGATCGTCACCTACCTCGGCGAGCAGGACCGCTACGACAAGCAGGTCAACGACGGCTGGTGGCGGATGGGCGACGTCGGCTACCGCACCAAGTGGGGCTGCGTGCACCTGCTGGACCGCGAGGTCGACGTGATCGAGGGCTTCGGCTCCACGCTCGCCGCCGAGGACACCCTCTTCGCCAAGCTGGACCAGCTCGCCGAGGTCGTCATCATCCCCGGCCCGGACGGCCGCGCCGTCCCGGTGGTGTGCACCAAGGACGACGAGCCGCTGGACCTGGACGCCTGGAAGGCCGCCGCGGCGACCCTCCCCGCGATGGCCCCGCCGGTGCAGTGGAAGCTCGGCTCGCTGCCGCAGACCGCCACCACCAAGATCAAGCGGATCGAGCTGGCCGGCCTGATCGCCTCCGGCGGTGCGGCATGAGCGAGCCCCGGATCGTCATCGTCGGCGGCGGGATCGGCGGCCTGGCGGCCGCCCTCGCCGTCACCCGCCGCGGCCACCGGGTGACCGTGCTGGAGCGGGCCCCGGAGTTCGCCGAGATCGGCGCCGGCATCCAGATCGCCCCGAACGGCATCCGCGCCCTGGAGCGGCTGGGCCTGGGCGACCGGGTCCGGGCGGGCGCCGTGCACATGGCCGAACTGCGCTTCATGGACGGCGTCACCGGCGAGCACGTCACCAGCCTCCCGCTCACCGAGGAGTACCGGCGCCGCTTCGGCAACCCGTACGTGGTCGTCCACCGCGCCGAACTGCACGCCATGCTGCTCGACGCCTGCCTCGCCGACGAGAAGGTCGAGCTGCGGGCCGGCGTCACCGTCACCGGCTACCGGCAGAGCGGCGGCACCGCCACCGTACTGCTGGAGAACGGCGAGGAGATCACCGGCGACGCGGTGATCGGCGCGGACGGCATCCACTCCGCGATCCGCCGCCAGCTGGTCGGCGACGGCGCGCCGCGCAACTCCGGGATCACCGTCTACCGGGCGATCATCCCGATGGAGCAGGTGCCGGAGGAGATCCGCTGGGCCACCTCGGTGACCTGGTGGGCCGGCCCGCACTGCCACTTCGTCCACTACCCGATCGCCGGCGGCAAGTACCTCAACCTGGCCGCCTCCAGCGACAACCACGCCACCGAGGCGACCGCCAACGTGCCGGTCACCAAGGAGCAGGTCCGCGAGCAGTTCGCCGGCCTCGGCGCCGACGCGCACCGGCTGCTGGAGCTCGGCGAGGGCTGGCGCTCCTGGGTGCTGGTCGACCGCGACCCGGTCACCGACTGGACCGACGGACGGGTCACCCTGCTCGGCGACGCCGCGCACCCGATGCTGCACTACGCGGCCCAGGGCGCCTGCCAGGCCCTGGAGGACGCCGTCCTGCTCGGCGACCTGCTCGACTGCACCGCCGACGCCTTCCCCCAGCGCTTCGAGAAGTACAACGCCGAGCGGCGCGAGCGCACCGGCCGGGTCCAGCTGACCGCCCGCGACTCGATCCGGCTCTGGCACCCGGCCGGCGAGGACGCGGAACGGCGCAACGCCCTGCTCCGCTCGCTGTCCGAGTCCGACCTGCACGACCAGGTCGCCTGGATGCACGGCGTCCGCGCGTTCGGCGCGGCCGACAACGAGACGGACGGAGACCAGTCATGACCGAGCGCCAGCTCCAGATCTGCATCATCGGCGCCGGGCCGCGCGGACTGTCCGTGCTGGAGCGGCTCTGCGCCAACGAGCGCCGCGAGCGCTCCGGCGAGAGCGTCACCGTGCACGTCGTCGACCCCTCCGCGCCCGGCGCCGGCCGGGTCTGGCGCACCAGCCAGTCCCGGCACCTGCTGATGAACACCGTCGCCTCCCAGATCACCGTCTACACCGACGAGTCGGTCCGGGTCGAGGGCCCGATCGAGCCCGGCCCCACCCTGTACGAGTGGGCCAAGTCCCTCCCCGAGACCGGCAGCCCGGCCGACTACGACGACGAGACCCTCGCCGAGGCCCGCGACCTCGGCCCCAACACCTACCCCACCCGCGCCTTCTACGGCCGCTACCTGCACGACTCCTTCCTCGCCGTGGTCGCCGGCGCCCCCGCGCACGTCACCGTCCGGGTGCACCGCTCCCGCGTCGTCGCCATGGCCGACACCCACGGCGTCCCCGGCGGCCCCCAGGGCGTCCGCCTGGAGGACGGCACCCGGCTCAACCGCCTCGACGCCATCGTCATGGCCCAGGGCCACGTCCCCGCCCGGCTCTCCCCCCGCGAGGCCAAGGCCGCCAGCCTCGCCCGCATCCACCACCTCACCTACGTGCCGCCGGCCAACCCCGCCGACGTCCACGTCGGCGCCATGCCCGGCCAGAACGTCCTGCTCCGCGGCCTCGGCCTCAACTTCTTCGACCACATGGCCCTGCTCACCCTCGGCCGCGGCGGCACCTTCACCCGCCGCGCCGACGGCAAGCTCTCCTACCAGCCGTCCGGCGAGGAGCCGATGCTCTACGCCACCTCCCGGCGCGGCATCCCGTACCACGCCCGCGGCGAGAACGAGAAGGGCGCGTACGGGCGCTACCTGCCCCGGCTCCTCACCCCCGAGGTCGTCGCCGGGCTCCGCGAGCGCAGCGGACGCGGCGACGCCGTCAACTTCGCCACCGACCTGTGGCCGCTGATCTCCCGCGAGGTGGAGAGCGTCTACTACGGCGCCCTGCTCACCGCACAGGGCCGCGACGCCGAGCGCGAGGCCTTCACCCAGCGGTACCTCACCGACGAGCGGCCCGAGCAGGTGCTCGACTCCTTCGCGATCGCCGACGCCGACCGCTGGAACTGGGAGAAGCTCGGACGCCCCTACGGCGACCGCGAGTTCACCTCCCGGCTCGACTTCCGGCGCTGGCTGCTCGACTACCTGGCGAAGGACGTCGCCGCCGCCCGCGAGGGCAACCTCAGCGGGCCGCTGAAGACCGCGCTCGACGTCCTGCGCGACCTGCGCAACGAGATCCGCCTCGCCGTCGACCACGGCGGCCTCGACGGCGACTCGCACCGCGACGACCTGGAAGGCTGGTACACCCCGCTCAACGCCTTCCTCTCGATCGGCCCGCCCGCCGAGCGGATCGAGCAGCTGATCGCCCTGGTCGAGGCCGGGGTGCTCGAACTGCTCGGCCCCGACACCGAGATCCGCATCGACACCGACGCGCCCGCGTTCGTCGCACAGTCCCGGGCCGTGCCCGGCGCGGCCGTCCGGGCGACCGTCCTGATCGAGGCCCGGCTGCCCGAGCCCGACCTGCGGCGCACCGCGGACCCGCTGCTGCGGCACCTGCTCGAAACCGAGCAGTGCACCACCTACCGGATCGGCTCCAGCGGCGGCTCCGGCTACGAGACCGGCGGCCTCGCGGTCACCGAGCGGCCCTACCGCCTGCTCGACGCCCGCGGCCGGGCACACCCGCGACGCTTCGCGTACGGCATCCCCACCGAGTCCGTGCACTGGGTCACCGCCGCCGGCATCCGCCCCGGCGTCGACTCCGTCACCCTCGGCGACTCCGACGCCATCGCGCGCGCCGTCCTCGCCCTCCCCCCCACCGCCGACGTCCCCACCGCCGTCCGTCCCACCGCCACCGAAACCGACCTCCAAGGCGTCCTGGTATGACCACCGGCCCCCACCAGCCCCCCGCCGGCCACTCGGCGAACCCGCCGCGCGGAGCTTCCGCGGAGCCGACCGGGGACGCGGCCCGCAAGCCCGCCGCAGGCACACCGCTGCGCGGGGCCCCGGCGGAGCCGACCGGGAAAGCGCCCCGCGAGCCCGCCGCAGGCGCTTCGGCGCAGGCCGGCGAGGCGCAGCCACTGCGCACGGCCACGGCGCAGCCGACAGGCGAGCCCGCCGCAGGCACACCGCTGCGCGGGGCCCCGGCGGAGCCGACCGGGGAAGCGCCCCGCAAGCCCACCGCAGGCGCTTCGGCGCAGCCGACAGGCAAGCCCGCCGCAGGCGACCCGGCGCAGCCGACAGGCAAGCCCGCCGCAGGCGACCCGGCGCAGCCGACAGGCAAGCCCGCCGCAGGCGACCCGGCGCAGCAGCCGGCCGCGGATGCCGGGTTGTTGGCGCCGGTGCGGGTGGGGGTGCCGGTGGAGGCGGTGGTGTCGGACGTGGCGTGGCTGCAGGCGATGCTGGACGCCGAGGCGGCGCTGGCCAGGTCGCAGGCGCGGCTGGGCACGGTGCCGGACTGGGCGGCCGCGGCGATCACCGCGGCCGCCCGGGCGGACCGGTTCGATCTGCGCGGCCTGTCGCTGGCCGCCCGGGAGACCGCGAATCCGGTGGTGGGCCTGGTGCAGCAGTTGGCCCGGGTGGTGGCCGAGGTCAGTCCGGCGGCCGCCGAGTACGTGCACCGCGGTTCGACGAGCCAGGACGTGTTCGACACCGGCGCGATGCTGGTGGCGCGGCGGGCGGTGGAGCTGATCAGGGCGGATCTCGACCGGGCGGCCGCCGCGCTCGCGGCGCTGGCCGAGGAGCACCGGGACACCGTGATGCCGGGCCGCACCTTGGCCCTGCAGGCGGTCCCGACCACGTTCGGCCTGAAGGCCGCGGGTTGGCGTGCGCTGCTGCTGGACGCGGAGCGCCGGCTGGCGGCGGTGCTGGAGGGCGGCCTGCCGGTGTCGTTGGGCGGTGCGGCGGGCACGCTGGCCGGCTATCTGGAGTTCGCCCGGCTCGATGCCCCCGACGAGGGGGGCGACCCGGGTGGGTACGTCGACCGTCTGGTCGACGCGTTCGCCGCGGAGACGGGCCTTGCCCGTCCGGTGCTGCCGTGGCATTCGCTGCGCACTCCCGTCGCGGACCTCTCGGCGGCGTTGGCCTTCACGGCCGGCGCGCTGGGCAAGGTCGCGGTGGACGTGCAGTCCTTGACCCGGACGGAGGTCGGCGAGGTCGCCGAGCCGACCGCCGCCGGGCGGGGGGCGTCGTCGGCGATGCCGCACAAGCGCAATCCGGTGCTGGCGACGATGATCCGTGCGGCGGCGTTGCAGGTGCCGGCGCTGTCGGCGGCGTTGACGGCGTGCATGGTGCACGAGGACGAGCGTTCGGCGGGGGTCTGGCACGCCGAGTGGCTGTTGCTGCGCGAGTGCCTGCGGCTGGTGGGCGGCGCGTCGTTCACGGCGGTGGAGCTGGCGGAGGGCCTGACGGTCCGTCCGGTGCGGATGCTGGCGAACCTCGAACTGACCGGTGGCCAGATGGTCTCCGAGCGGGTGGCGGCGGTGCTGGCCCCGTCGCTGGGCAAGGCGGAGGCGAAGCGCCTGTTGGGCGAGGCCTCGGAGGAGGCGGAGTTCAACGGCATTCCGCTGGCGGTGGTGCTGGCGGGTCGCGGTCTGGTGCCGGCGGCGGTCGCCGCGGAGCTGTGCGACCCGTCCGCGTACACCGGCGCTGCCGGTGCCCTGGTCGACCGGGCCCTGAAGTCCTGAGGTCCACAAACCCTGTAGCAGCACGCCCGGAGAGGTAGGAGTCATGAGGCGCACCCTGAAGCACTGGGATCCGGAGAACGAACTCGCCTGGCAGCGGGGTGACAGCCGGGTCGCGTGGCGCAACCTGGTGTTGTCGGTGCTGTCCGAGCACGTCGGCTTCTCGGTGTGGAGCCTGTGGTCGGTGCTGGTGCTGTTCATGTCCCCGGCGATCGGCCTGGGCTTCTCGCCGAGCGAGAAGTTCCTGATGGTGGTGGTGCCGACGCTGGTGGGCGCCTTGCTGCGGCTGCCGTACAGCTGGGCGGTGACGCGGTTCGGCGGGCGGACGTGGACGGTCTTCGCGACGGCCGTGCTGCTGGTCCCGGCGACGGCGGCGCTGGTGTTCGTGCAGCGTCCGGGCACGCCGCTGTGGGTCTTCCTGCTGATCGGCGCGGCGACGGGGGTGGGCGGCGGCAACTTCGCGTCGTCGATGACCAACATCACCGCGTTCTTCCCGCAGCGGTACCAGGGCCGGGCGCTCGGTCTGAACGCGGGCGGCGGCAACCTGGGCGTGGCGGCGGTGCAGTTGATCGGCCTGCTGGTGATCTCCACGGCGGGTGCCGGGCATCCGGCGTACGTGATCGCGGTCTACCTGCCGCTGATCGTCCTGGCGGCGCTGCTCGCCGCCGCCGGCATGGACGACCTGCCGGCGGACCGGGCCGGCCGGGCCGACCGGGGGGCGCAGCTGGAGGCGCTGCGGTGCGCCGACACGTGGTGGATCTCGCTGCTGTACGTGGGCACCTTCGGCTCGTTCATCGGGTACGGCTTCGCGTTCGGGCTGGTGCTGCAGACGCAGTTCGGCGCGACGCCGCTGCAGGCGGCGGGGTACACCTTCCTCGGGCCGCTGCTGGGGTCGTTCGCGCGTCCGCTGGGCGGCTGGGCGGCGGACCGGCTGGGCGGTGCGCGGGTGACGTGCCGGGTGTTCGCGGCGATGGCGGCGGGCACGCTGGTGCTGCTGGCGGCGTCGGCGCTGCACTCGTTCCCGCTGTTCCTGGTCGGGTTCGCGGTGCTGTTCGTGCTGAGCGGGATCGGCAACGGCTCGACGTACAAGCTGATCCCGGCGGCGTTCGCGGCGCGGGCGGAGCGGGCGGTGCTGGCGGGGCGTCCGGCCGGGGCGGCGTTCGCCCGGGCGCGGCGGCTGTCGGGTGCGGTGATCGGGATCGCGGGTGCGGTCGGGGCGCTCGGCGGGGTGGCGGTGAACCTGGTGTTCCGCGCCTCGTACGGGCATCCGGGCGGCGGGGGCACGGGCGCGTTCCTGGCGTTCCTGGGCTTCTACGCGGTGTGCGTGCTGGTGACCCGGGTGGTGTACCTGCGTCCGGCCCCGGCGGTGCCCGCGGTGGCGCGGACCTCGGAGCGTGCCCGTGTCCGGGTCTGACGGCGGTGGCGGCCCGGAGGTCGCCACCCACTGCCCGTACTGCGCGCTGCAGTGCGGCACCGTGCTGGCCGGCGGGCCGGGCGCGGTGGCCGTCCGGCCGTCCGACTTCCCGGTGAACCGGGGCGGGCTGTGCCGGAAGGGCTGGACCGCCCCGGCGCTGCTGGACGTCCGCGACCGGCTGCGCGAGCCGCTGGTGCGCGACGCGGACGGGCGGCTGCGCCCGGTGGACTGGGCGACGGCCCTGGACACGGTCGCCGAGCGGCTGCGCCGGATCCGGGCCGAGCACGGTCCGGACGCGGTCGGGGTGTTCGGCGGCGGCGGGCTCACCAACGAGAAGGCGTACCAGTTGGGCAAGTTCGCCCGGGTCGCGCTGGGCACCAGCCAGATCGACTACAACGGCCGGTTCTGCATGTCCTCCGCGGCGGCGGCCGGGATCGCCGCGTTCGGCGTGGACCGGGGGCTGCCGTTCCCGGTGGCCGACCTGGGCCGGGCCGAGGTGGTGCTGCTGGCCGGCGCCAACCCGGCGGAGACCATGCCGCCGCTGATGCGGCACCTGGAGCAGGCGCGGCTGGTCGTCGTCGACCCGCGCCGCACCAGGACCGCCGAGCGCGCCGCCGTCCACCTGCAGCCCGCCCCGGGCACCGACCTGGCGCTCGCCCTCGGGCTGCTGCACCTCGCGGTGGTCGAGGGCCGCACGGACTCCGGCTACCTGGCCGAGCGCACCACCGGCCTGGAGGACGCCTGGCAGCTCGCCGCCGGCTGGACGCCGGAGCGGGTGGAGCGGCTGACCGGCGTCCCGGTGGCCGAACAGCGGGAAGCGGTGAGGCTGCTGGCCGAGGCCGAGCGGGCGTACGTGCTCACCGGGCGCGGCGCCGAGCAGCACAGCAAGGGCGCCGACACGGTCGCCGCGTTCATCAACCTGGCGCTGGCGCTGGGGCTCCCGGGCCGGGAGGGCAGCGGCTACGGCTGCCTGACCGGCCAGGGCAACGGGCAGGGCGGGCGCGAACACGGCCAGAAGGCCGACCAGTTGCCCGGCTACCGCTCGATCACCGACCCCGCCGCCCGGGCGCACGTCGCCGGCGTGTGGGGCGTCGCCCCGGAAAGCCTGCCGGGCCCCGGGCGCAGCGCGTACGAGCTGCTGGACGCGCTCGGCGGGGACGTCCGGGCGCTGCTGGTGTTCGGCTCCAATCCGGCGGTCTCGGCGCCGCGCGCCGCGCACGTCACCGAGCGGCTCGCCGCCCTGGACCTGCTGGTGGTCGCGGACTTCGTGCCGTCCGAGACGGCGCGGCTGGCCGACGTGGTGCTGCCGGTCACCCAGTGGGCGGAGGAGGAGGGCACGCTCACCAATCTGGAGGGGCGGGTGCTGCGCCGCCGCCGGCTGCTCGGCCCGCCGCCCGGCGTGCGGAGCGACCTGGAGGTGCTGCACGGCCTGGCCGTCCGGCTCGGGCAGGACGCCGAGCGCTGGCCGACCGAACCGGAGCGGGTGTTCGCGGAGCTGCGCCGGGCTTCGCGCGGCGGCGCCGCCGACTACTCCGGCATCGACTACCGGCGGCTGGACGCGGGCGAGGCGCTGCACTGGCCGTGCCCCGAGCCGGGCCACCCGGGGACGCCCCGGCTGTTCCTGGACCGCTTCGCGCACCCGGACGGCCGGGCCCGGTTCGCCGCCGTCGACCACCGCGACGCGGCCGAACTCCCGGGCGAGCGGTACCCGTTGTTCGGGACGACCGGCCGGGTGCTGGCGCACTACCAGTCCGGTGCGCAGACCCGCCGGATCGCCGAACTGGCCGCCGCCGTACCGGAGCCGTACGTGGAGGTGCACCCCGACACCGCGGCCCGCGCGGGCCTGGCCGACGGCGACCTCGCCGAGGTCGGCTCGGAGCGCGGCACGGTGACCGCCCGGGTGCGGCTGAGCGGGTCGCTGCGCACCGACACGGTGTTCCTGCCCTTCCACTTCCCGGGCGCCGGGCGGGCCAACCTGGTCACCAACCCGGCGCTCGACCCGCGGAGCCGGATGCCCGAGTTCAAGGTCTGCGCGGTCCGGCTCTCCCCCGCGACGGAGTCACGATGAACGCTCGAGTCGGCACCCCGGCCGGCGCGGCCGCCCCGGCGGGCCGGGTGGTCGTGGTCGGCCACGGCCCGGCCGGGCACCGGCTGGTGCAGCGGCTGCTGGCCCTCGGCCACCGGGGCCCGGTCACCGTCCTCACCCGGGGCGCCCGCGCGGCCCACCCGTCGGACGCGGTCGACCTGCGGGCGGGCGTGCGGGCCGTGCGGATCGACCGGGTGCGCCGCCTGGTGCACGCCTCGGACGGCTCCGCGCACCGCTACGACACCCTGGTCCTCGCCACCGGCGCCCGGCCGGCCGCGGGCGCCCCCGCGGCGGCCCCGCCGGCCGGCCCGGTGGCGGTGGTCGGCGGTGGCGAGGAGGCGGTCCGGACCGCTCTGGCACTGCGCGCGGCGCACCGGGACGTCACGCTGGTGCACCGGGAGCCGCAGCTGCTCGGCGGTCACCTGGACCCCGCCGCGGCGGAGTTGCTGGGCCGGGCGGTCGCCGGGGCCGGGATCCGGCTGCGGCCGGGCCGCACCGCCCTGCAGCACGCCGGTGGCCGCCTCGCGCTGGACGACGGCGAGTCGCTGCCCGCGACCGCCGTGCTGCGCCGCGAGCCGCCGGTGCCGGAGACCGCGCTCGCCCGCGCGGCGGGGCTGGCGGTCGGCCGGGGCATCGCCGTCGACGCCCGGCTGCTGACCTCCGACCCGCGGATCCACGCGCTCGGCGCCTGCACCGGCCCCGGCCGGGACGGCTGGGCGCAGGCCGACGCGCTGGCCCGGCTGCTGACCGGCACGGCGCCCGGCCCGGTGCCGGAGCGGCCGCTCCTGCGGCTGTCCGCCGCCGGGGTGGACCTGCTCGCCGTCGGCACGCCGGGCGACGGGGACCTCGAGGTGCTGCTGCGCGACCCCGCGCGCGGCCGGTACGCCCGGCTCGGGCTGCGGGACGGCCGGATCGCCTCCGCGGTGGTGCTCGGACTCCCCCGCGCGATCGCCGCCGTCACCCAGCTGTACGACCGCGACCTGCCCGTCCCGGCCGACCGGCTCGCGCTGCTGCTGGGCACCCCGGCCGCACTGCCCGGCGGCGCCGAGCCGGGGCCGGACACCGTGCTCTGCCACTGCGCCGGCGTCACCCGGGGCGCCGTCGCCGAGGCCTGGCACGCCGGGGCCTGCGACGTCCCCGCGCTGGCCGCCGCCACCCGCGCCACCACCGGCTGCGGCGGCTGCGGCCCCGACCTGCGCGCCCTGTGCGCCTCGCTCGCCCGCGCCTCGGCCGCCGGGCCCGCGCGCCCCCGCGAGCTGGCCGACCAGCCGGCCTGACGCCGTACCCGCCGCGCCCCACCCGCCCGCCGTCCGGCGGCCGGGTGGGGCGCCCGTCTGTCGACACCTCCCGAACGGAGCCCCCATGATCCGCACCCTCGTCGTCGTCGGCCACGGCATGGTCGGCCACCACCTGATCGAGCAGCTCAGGTCCCGCGACCGGACGGACGCCTGGCGCGTCGTCGTCCTCGCCGAGGAGAGCGTGCCCGCGTACGACCGGGTGGCGCTCTCCTCGTCCGTGGAGGGCCGCGGCGCCGACCACCTGGCGCTCGCCGGGCCCGGCTTCCTCGCCGACCCCTCGATCCACCTGCTGCTGGACACCACCGCGCTCGCCGTCGACCGCCGCCGCCGGCTGGTGCGCTGCGACGACGGCACCGTGGTGCACTACGACGCCCTGGTGCTCGCCACCGGCGCCCGGCCGTTCGTCCCGCCGGTGCCCGGGCACGAGCTGCCGGGCTGCCACCGCTACCGGACCCTGGCCGACCTCGACGGGATCCGCGCGGCGGCCCGCCCGGGCCGGGCCGGCGTGGTGATCGGCGGCGGCCTGCTCGGCCTGGAGGCGGCGAACGCGCTGCGGCTGCTCGGCATGCGGCCGCACGTCGTGGAGCTGGCCCCGCGCCTGATGCCGGTCCAGGTGGACGACGGCGGCGGCGCGGTGCTCGCCCGGCTGATCGCGGCCCTCGGCGTGGAACTGCACCTGGGGATCGGCACCGCGGCCGTCGAGGCCTGCCTGGACGGGCGGGTGCGCCGGGTGCGGCTGGCCGACGGCAGCGCGGTCGACACCGAGCTGGTGGTGTTCGCGGCGGGCGTCCGGCCCCGGGACGAGCTGGCGCGCGGCGCGGGCCTGGCGGTCGGCGAGCGCGGCGGCGTCCTGGTGGACGACCGCTGCCGCACCGAGGACCCGCGGATCTGGGCGGTCGGCGACTGCGCGGCGGTCGAGGGCCGCTGCTACGGGCTGGTCGCGCCGGGGTACCGGATGGCGGAGAGCGTGGTCGGGCAGCTGCTCGGCGTCGACAGCGTCCCGTTCGCGGGCGCGGACACCGCCACCCGCCTCAAGCTGCTCGGGGTCGAGGTCGCCAGCCTCGGCGACGCCCACGCGACCACCGCCGGCGCGGTGGAGCTCGCCTACACCGACGCCGCGGCCGGCACCTACGCCAAGCTCGTCCTCGCCGAGGACGGCCGCACCCTGCTCGGCGCGGTCCTCGCGGGCGACGCGAGCGCCTTCGGCACCCTCCGCCCGTACCTGGGCAAGGAGCTCCCCACGTCCCCGGACCAGTTGCTGACCCGGCCGTGAAGGGGTGGGGGCGCCGCGCGCCCCCACCCGGGAGCGGACAGTCGCGAGCCCCCGGCTCGGGGAGTAGCCGGGGGCTGACGGGGGCTGACGGGGGTCTTGCGGCGGGTCAGTCGCGGATGACGGTCTTGGTCCGCATCAGGAACTCGCCCAGGTAACCGTCGTGCGGGACGCCGGGGCGGATCCAGTAGGTCGGGTGGTCGCCGCGGTAGACGTTGCTGATGCTCGGCTCGTCGAGCAGCCGGTCGACCAGCCGGTCGTCCTCGGTGAAGACGGTCAGCACCAGGCTGCCGCGCAGCGGCGCGACGCCCGCCTCCGGGCTCCACGGCGCGACCCACACGCAGGGGAACGGGAGCTCCACCGAGGCCTGCTCGGCGTCGTGCCGGTCGAGCTGGTGGACGGCCGGGCGCAGGACGGCGCTGCCGTCGCCCAGCTCCTCGACGACTCCGTCGCCGCCGAGCCAGGCCTTGGTGCCGGCGGCGCGGGCGAGCAGGAAGCGCTCGATGGCGCGGGCCGACTCGACGGGCTGGACGGCGAGCACGGCCTTCTCGTCCTCGGGCGGCAGGCTCGGGATGGTGGCGAGCCGTTCCGCGATCGCCTCGGCGAGCGGGCCGGGGTCGCCGTCGACCAGCACGGTGGTGGCGTTGATGCAGGCGACGCCGCCCTGGTGGCTGATCGAGTCGACGATGGTGTCGAGGTGGTCGCGCCAGTCGGCGTCGGCGGTGACGAGGATCTTGGAGCGGCCGGGGCCCTGCGGGAGCACGGTGCTGCCGGAGTACTTCTTGACCACCTCGTCTCCGCCGTAGACCAGGCCGAGGTCGGCCAGGGCGAGGATCTCGTCGGCGGCGTCGTGGTCGGTGGGGAGCAGGACGACCTGGTCCTCGCCGAAGCCGGCCGCGCGCAGCGCGGTGACCAGGCGGTGCGGGGTGAAGGGTTCGCGCCGCGAGGGGCGGACGGCGATCCGGTAGCCGAGGGCGAGCGCCTCCAGCCACAGCGAGTGCGGCCCGGGGTGGTTGCCGGCGGCGTGGACGGCGAAGACGCTGCCCTTGCGGGTCCACACCGCGCTGCCGCTGCGGGTCTCGTCCGACCGCCAGTCGCCGACCGCGCCGACCGGCTGTGCCCGGTAGGCGGCCCAGCCGGACTTCTCGGCGGAGTCGACGATCGCCGCGGTGGCGTCGCGGACCACGGAGAGCGGCACGCCGGAGACCCGGGCGACGGTCCGCTCGTACTGGTCGAAGGTCAGTCCGTCGATGACGTCGTCGGCGAAGATCCGGCCGGCCCGCGCCAGCCTGGCGATCCGCTCCTCGGCGGGCAGGCTCTCGGCCCCGTGCAGGGCCTTCATCGCGCGGGTCACGAACAGCTTGGGGACGATGCTGAGTTCGGCGACCGGCACCCCGGTGACGTCGGTGACGGTGAGCCGCTTGCGGGCCCGGAAGGCCCCGCTCGGCCCGAGTGCGTCGAGCTGGATGAGGTCGTCCATCAGTACACGCCCTCGATCACGGTCTCGTTGTCGAACTCCTGGACGGGGGCGATGTCGGCGACCGAGTCGCCGATCTGCCCGGGCAGGCCCGGCAGCCGGGTGCCGTAGTCGCGCTCCAGGTTGTTCGGCATCAGCAGGCTCTTGGAGACGTGGTGCATGACCACCTGGCCGCGCTGCCCGTACTCGACGGTCTCCCCGGTCTTCGGGTCGACGGCGCCGAAGCTCATGTACGGCGAGTACGGGTCGTAGATGCACGGGTCGTCGTCGGTGAGGCCGTGCCGCTCGCTGGCGTTGCCGAGGATCATGGTGGAGCCGTAGCCGCTGTACAGGACCGCGTTCGGGAAGACCTCGGTGCGGTAGAGGTGGCGGGTGTCGGGGTCCATCTGGGTGCCGACCCAGTTGATCGCGCGGACCTTCTCGTTGACCAGCTTGGCGAGGTCGTCGCGGCGGGCGATCCGCTCCAGCACCGGCGGGGTGCACATCAGCACGCCGATGTCCTGGGTCTCCAGGGCGAACGCGACCTGGTCGACGATGTGCTCGGCGTAGGCGCCGGCCTCGGCGGCCTTGCCGTCGCCGATCAGCTTCTTGACCCAGCGCGGGTCGAGGTCGACGGTGAAGGAGAGGCCGCCGCGGTGGGCGGTCTGCTGCTTGATGACGTCGCCGACCATGTGCGGGCCGTTGGGGGCGACGATCAGCCAGTTGACGTCCTTCGGGACGCCGTGGCCGTCGAGCTGGGCGCTGGACCAGCCGAGCAGCTTGTCCAGCCAGTCGCGCAGCAGCACGATCCGCTTGGGGGCGCCGGTGGTGCCGCCGCTCTCGTAGATGCCGACCACGTCGGGGCGCTCGCCGTAGCCGCGCGGGATCAGGTCCTCGACGCGGGCGAAGCGCAGCTCGTTGGCCAGGTTGGGGAACCTGGCCAGGTCCGCCCAGCTGCGGATGTCGGTCAGCGGGTCGAAGCCGAGGCTGTCGGCGCGCTCCAGCCAGAACGGGGAGCCGGTCTCGGGGGAGAAGTGCCAGCGCATCGCGGCGCTCAGGTACTCCTCCGGGTCGGGCTGGACGTCGAACGGCAGGTCCAGCACCGGGTCAGCGGCAGTCGACACAACAATCCTTCCAGAGTGGGGAGTTCAGCGGTCGATACCCGACGGGTTGTCGATCGCGTAGCGCCAGCGCCCGTCGGGGCCGCGGCGGGCGACATCGGTGGCCGAGCCTTCGAGCCGGATCGGGCCCTGGGGGCCGTCGCCCTCGATCAGGTAGTCCCCGATCAGCAGGGCGAGGTCGCCGGTCACGTAGCTGTGGCGGAGCGTCAGCTTGATCGGCACGCCGAGGGCGAGGAACCGGGCGTTGGCCTTCAGCCGCTCCTCGCCCCGGACGGTGCGGCCGGGCTCGGTGACGAACAGGGCGTCGACCTCGAAGAGCCGGTCGATCGCGGCGAGGTCGCCGGAGTTGAAGGCGTCCGCGAAGACGTAGGGCAGTTCGGCGGGATCGGTGGGGGCGATCGTCATGACGGCGGGCCCCTCAGCCGGTCTGCACGCCGGCGGTGGCCCCGCCGAGCTGCGGCTCGCCGGGCAGCCGGTCGAGGCTGAAGCCGAAGTGGGTCTTGTACGCGGCGAGGACCCCGGCGTCGTCCGGGTAGGTCTCGGAGCTGCGCTCCTTGCCGGCCAGCACGGAGAGCTGGTTGCCCTTGAGGGTGATCCGGCCGTCCTCGGTCCGCAGCGAGCAGAACACGTCCTGGAGGAACGGGGACTCGGGGGAGGTGCGGTACCACCACAGGGTGGGGCGGAAGTCGGCGATGCGCACGGCGCGGTCGTCGAGCCGGTAGAGCGGCTTGCCGTTCAGCAGGACGTCGATGCCGCCCTCCTCCGCGTCGACCAGCAGGTACTCGCCGTCCGGGTCGCTCTGCACCTCGCGGGAGGCGAGGTCGAGCGGGTGGCGGCTGTTGCGGCCGAAGCCGGTGTCGACCAGCCACTGCCGGCCGTCCAGGGTGACCCGCAGAGCGAGGTGGCACATCGCGGCGCCGAGCTCCCCGCCCGGCCGGTGGACCCGGCCGGGGAGGATCTCGACCTGGTAGCCGAGGGCGGTCAGCAGGAAGGAGAGCGCCGGGTTGACCTCGTAGCAGCCGCCGCCGCGGTGCTGGCGGACGATCTTGTCGAGGACCTGCTCGTCCATGTGGATCGGCTCGTCGAGGTGGTAGCCCAGGTTCTCGAACGGCACCGTGAGGACCTGCCGCTCCTGCAGGTGGCGCAGGCCGTCGAGGTCGGGCTGTGCGGGGCGCCGGGCGCCGATCCGCGCGAGGTACGCGTCCACCAGGGTGTCGTCCAGCACCGCTGTCTCCTTGTCGGGTGGTGAGGGTCTGTGAAGTGGGGGGGGTGGTGGTGCGGCCGGCTACCAGCGCAGCAGGGCGAGGCCCATGGCCATGCCGCCGCCGAAGCCGGCCAGCAGGACCAGGTCGCCGGGGTTCAGCTGCCCGCTGCGGGCGGCCAGGTCGAGGGTGACGGCGACCGAGGCGGAGCCGGTGTTCCCGTACTCCTGGAAGCTGGTGCTGAAGCGCTCGAACGGGATGCCGATGGGCTCGGCGAGTTCCTCGAGCATCCGACCGTTGGCCTGGTGCGGCACGAAGCGGGCGATCTGGTCGGGGGTGACGCCGGCGTCGGCGAGGAAGGTCCGGACGGCGGGGGGGACCTCGGCGTTGACGAAGTCGCGCACGCCGCGGCCGTTCATCCGGAACCAGTGCAGGCCCTCGCTGACGGTCTCGGCGGTGGCCGGCAGCCGGCTGCCGCCGGCCGGGACCTCGATCAGGTGGCGGTCGGCGCCGAAGCTGGCGAGCCGGCCGGCCAGCAGGCCGCGGTCGGGTCCGGCCGCCGGGCCGAGGACCACGGCGCCGGCGCCGTCGCCGAACAGGATGGCGGTCTTGCGGTCGGCCGGGTTGAGGATCCGGGAGTACACGTCGGCGCCGATGACGAGCGCGTACTGGGAGCCGGAGTCGCGCAGGATCCGCTCGGCGGTGGTCAGGGCGAAGACGAAGCCGCTGCACACCGCGTTGACGTCGAAGGCCGCCGTGCCGGCGTCGCAGCCGAGTTCGTCGGCCACCAGGCAGGCGGTCGGGGGCTGCGGGGAGTCGGGGGTGGAGGTGGCGACCACGATGAGCGAGAGGTCGGAGGGCGTCAGCCCGGCGTTCTCCAGCGCGGCCCGGGCGGCGATCACCGCCAGGTCGCTGGTGGCCTCGTCGTCCTTGGCCCGGCGGCGGTTCAGAATTCCGGTCTTCGCGTGGATCCACTCGCCGGTGACCCCGGCGGGCTCGCCGACCTCGGAATTCGTCACCACGTGGGACGGAAGGTACGAGCCGGTTCCCACGATGCCGATCCCGGAGTTCGGCCGGCCTTTCCCGGGAATTCCCGTAGTGATCATTCCTATTTCCCCTCGCTCAATCGGATTCGTCCGCGTATTGATGGTCGCGCCGGAGGATTGCGTCGGGCAAAGGCCGGACACTGACCTTGTCAGGTGTCGGCGAGTGCGGCCCCGAGCCGGGCAAGCGTGGGCAGTTGGTGGATGCCCTCGGTGGTCGCCTCGACCTCGAAGGTCAGCCGCTCGGTGGGCAGGAAGCCGATCAGCTCGGCGGCCCGGGTGGAGAGCGGCTGGGCGGCCGCCTCGGCGGACTCCCAGAGCTGGAAGGCACCCCAGCGGTTGCGCTCGCGGTCGGCGATCCAGACCTTGAGCAGCAGGCCGGGGAAGGCGGCCCAGCGCTCGACCGCCTCCTCGCGCAGGAACTCCCGCAGCGAGTCGACGGTCTGCGCCGAGCCGTCCAGGTCCCACCAGGCGACGACCGCCCTCATCGGGCGCCCGCCGGCACCGCGGTCTCCAGCACCGCCGGGGGCGGCACCGCGGAGTCCAGCACGGCGGCGATCAGGTCGCCGGTGATCCGTACGCCGTCCTGGGTGAGCACCGATTCGGCGTGGAACTGCATGGACGCGAAGTGCGGTCCGCGCAGGGCGTGCACCTCGCCGGTGGCGGGGTCGCGGCTGACCCGGACGGTACCGACGCCGGCCGCCTCGAACGCGTCGCCGGCGCTGTTGGCGGCGAAGGTGTTGTAGAAGCCGACCCGCTCGGACCTGCCGAACAGGTCGATCGGCCGCTGCACGCCCTGGTTGGGCACGTCGCGGCGGCGCAGCTCCAGCCCGAGGGCGGTGGAGAGCACCTGGTGGCTGAGGCAGACCGCCAGGAAGGGCTGCCGGCGGTCCAGCAACTCGGCCACGGCGGAGCGCAGGTGGGCGATCTTCGGGTGGCCGGTGTGCCGGGGGTCGCCGGGGCCGGGGCCCATCACGACCAGGTCCCAGCCGTCCAGGGAGTACGGCTCGTCGAACCGGCGGACCGTCACCTCCAGTCCGAGCGAGCGGAGTTGGTGGTCGATCATCGAGGTGAAGGTGTCCTCGGCGTCCACCACCAGGACCCGGCGGCCGGCGAGGCCGGCCCGCGGGCTCTCCCGTTCGGCGTCCTCGGCGAGCCAGAACCCGGCGATCGAGCGGTTGCGCTCGGCGAGCGCGGCCCGCACGCTCGGGTGCGAGCCGAAGCCGGTCCGCTCCCCCGCCTGCAGGGCGGCGATCAGCCCGGCGGCCTTGGCCCGGGTCTCGGCCACCTCGGAGAGCGGGTCGGAGTGCCGGACCAGGGTCGCGCCGACCCCGATCCGGACCCGGCCGCCGGCGTCGATGTCGGCGGTGCGGATCAGGATCGCCGAGTCCAGCGTGCGCTCCCCGGCCGCGTCCCGGCCGATCAGCGCGGCGACGCCGCTGTAGTAGCCGCGGCCGGCCGGCTCGTACTTGCCGATCACCCGGGCCGCCGACTCCAGCGGGCTGCCGGTGACGGTCGGCGCGAACATCGTCTCGCGCAGGATCTCCCGCGGGTCGCGGTCGGTGCGGCCCTCGATGAAGTACTCGGTGTGCGCGAGGCGGGCCATCTCCTTGAGGTACGGGCCGACCACGCGGCCGCCCGTCTCGCAGATCCGGGCCATCATCTTGAGTTCCTCGTCGACCACCATGTACAGCTCGTCTGCCTCCTTGCGGTCGGCGAGGAAGTCCATCACCTCGGGCAGCGAGGGGCCGGCGGCCGGGTAGCGGTAGGTGCCGCTGATCGGGTTCATCACCGCGGTGCCGCCGTGCACGCTGATGTGCCGCTCGGGGGTGGCGCCGACCAGGGTGCGCTCCCCGGTGTGCACCACGAAGGTCCAGTACGCGCCGTGCTCGCGCTGGAGCAGCCGGCGGAACAGGGCCAGCGCGGCGGCCGGGGTGTAGCCGGTGATGTCCGCGGTGAAGGACCGCTTGATCACGAAGTTGGCGCCGGCGCCCTCGCCGATCTCCTCCGCGATCACCCGGCGGACGGTCTGCGCGTACTCCTCGTCGGCGACGTCGAAGTGGCCGCCGACCAGCTCGATCGGCACGTCCGGGATCCTGGCCAGCACCTCGGCGAGCGGGTGGACGGCCTGCTCGGTGACGGTGAGCGCGAGCAGCGGCGCGCCGTCGTCGGGCGCCTCGAAGCCGCGCTCGGCGATCTGCCGGTACGGGACCAGGGCGAGCACCTCGTGCCGGGGGCCGCCGCCCGGGGAGGTGTCCCCGGGCAGCGGGATCTCGGCGAGGGTGGCGGGCTCGGCGACCTCGCCGCGCACCACGTCGACCAGGCCGGGCCCGGTCGTCTCCGGCCGGTACATCAGCGCGAACGGCCGCTGCTGGTCGGCCAGGACGGCGTCGAGAAGGGTCATGCCGCCACCTCCTGGGCGGTGAGCACGACGGCGCAGCGCTGGGCCGCGTACTCCAGGGCCATCCGGTGGTGGTCGGCGGAGAAGTCCGCGACGGCGTCGGCGACCAGGAAGGTCTCGATGTCGTTGGTGAACGCCTCCACCGCGGTCATCAGGATGCCGACGTGCGCGTAGACCCCGCAGACCACCAGCTGGTCGCGGCCGCTGGCGCGCATCCGCTGCAGGAAGTCGTTGTTGTGGAAGGCGCTGTAGCGCCACTTGGTGACCAGCCAGTCCTCCGGGCGGGGGGCCAGCGGGTCGACGATCTGACGGTCCGCCGGGTCGACCTTCATGCCGGGTCCCCAGAAGTCCATCAGCAGGCCGCGCTGCTCGGCGGTCATGCCGCCGGGCTGCGCGGTGTAGGCGACGGGCACGCCGTGGGCGACGGCCCAGTCGCGCAGCCGCACGGCGTTCTCCAGGAGCTCGGCGTCGTCGCCGAGCGGCTCGAGGAAGTAGCGCTGCATGTCGTGGACGAGCAGCACGGCCCGGTCGGGGTCGACCTTCCAGGTGGCGGTGTTGGCGGGGAGCTCCTCCGCACTGGGCATCGGGTAGGGGGCGATGGCGGGTATGCCTGCCATGGGGCGTGTCTCCTGCCTCGGCTGGGTGGGGACGCTGCTAGGCACCGAGTCCGGCACCTCCGTCCACGGTGAGGTCGTGCAGGGTGATGTGGCCGGCGTCGTCCGAGAGCAGGAAGACGACGGCGTTGGCGACGTCCTTGGGGGCGGCCAGCTTGCCGAGCGGGATGCCGACCCGGTACGAGGACGGGCGGCCCTCGATGGTGCCGCGCCGGCCGCTGTCGTCCTGCCACATCGAGCTGAGCATCCGGGTGTCGGTCGAGCCGGGGGCCACCAGGTTGCAGCGGATGCCGTACTGGGCGACCTCCAGCCCGAGGCTCTTGGTGAAGAGGGTCGCGGCCGCCTTGGAGGCGGAGTACGCGGCCATCTCGGTCCGCGGGGTGACGGCCGCGTTGGACGCCACCGTGACGATCGCTCCGGAGCGGCGGGGCACCATCCGGTTGACCACCGCCCGGGAGACGTGGAAGACGCCGTCGACGTTGACGGAGAAGGTGATCCGCCAGTCCTCGTCGGTGAAGTCGCGGACGTCGCCGAGGCGCAGCACGCCCGCCGCGTTGACCAGGTAGTCGATCGGGCCGAGCCGCTGCTCGACCTCCTCGACCATGGCCTCGACGGAGGCGCTTGCGGTGACGTCCGCGGGGAAGGACTCGACCCGCAGGCCTTCTGCGGCGAGTTTGCCGACCGTCTCGTCGAGGCGGTCCGCGTCGCGGTCCGCGGCGGCCACGAGGGCCCCGCGTTCGGCCAACGCCTGGACGACTGCGGCACCGATGCCGCCGGCCGCTCCGGTGACGAGGGCCACCTTGTTCTCCATGGTTCCGGACCTCCCTGTGCCGGTCCGGTTCGCGGACCGGCGGCCGTGGGTTGGGGATGTCCGCGACCCGCGGTCAGGCTCGCCAGGCCGAGACCACCGCGATGGCCTGGGCCGGGTTGAGCCGCGGGTCGCAGAAACTCGTGTACTTGTCGCCGATGCCGGGCAGGCCGGAGGCGTCGTGCGCGCACTCGGTGACGTCGTCGGGGGTGGTCTCCAGGTGGAGGCCGCCGGCGGTGCCGCCGGCCGTGCGGACGGCCTGCTGGAAGGCCTCGACCTCCTGGATCACGGTCTCCACCAGGCGGGTCTTGAGGCCGTCCGGTCCGCTGACGGTGTTGCCGTGCATCGGGTCGGTGAGCCAGACCACCGGGTGGCCGGCCGCGCGGACCGCCTCGACCAGCGCGGGCAGCTTGGCGGCGGCGTTGGCCGCGCCCATCCGGGAGATCAGGGTGAGCCGGCCGGGCTCGCGGTCCGGGTCGAGCAGCTCGCACAGGCGGCGCAGCTCGTCCGGGCTCATGGTGGGGCCGACCTTGCAGGCGATCGGGTTGACGACCTTGGCGAGCAGGGCGACGTGGGCGCCGTCCAGCTGCCGGGTGCGCTCGCCGATCCAGGGGAAGTGCGTCGAGGCGAGCAGCAGTTGGCCCTCCTCGTCGCGGCGCAGCAGGGGGATCTCGTAGTCCAGCAGCAGCGCCTCGTGGCTGGTCCACACCGGCGGGCAGGTGGGCGAGCGGTGCCCGCCGTCGAGCCAGCCGAGGTGGCCGATCGCCTCGCGGGCGGCCTGGTAGCCGTCCAGCAGGCGGCGCGGGTCCGGGATCCGGCCCTGCGGGTCGGGCTCCGGGCTGTTGACCATGTGGCCGCGGTAGACCGGGAGTTCGACGCCGCCGACCAGCTCGGTGGCGCTGGAGCGGGGCTTGCCGAACTGGCCGGCCATCCGGCCGATCCGGACCACCGGGCGGTGAGTGGTGATCTTCAGGACGCCGGCCAGGGCGTCCAGCAGGCCCGCCTTGCGGGCGACGTAGCCGGAGGTGCACTCGGCCGGGTCCTCGGCGCAGTCGCCGGACTGGACCACGTGGGCCTCGCCGTCGGCCACCTGCGCGAGCAGCGAGCGCAGTCGGCGGACGTCGTGGCCGGTGACCAGGGCGGGCCGGACGGCCAGCTCCTCCCGTACGGACTGGAGTTCGACCGCGTCCGGCCAGTCGGGCTGCTGCAGGGCAGGCCGCACCTGGTACGTCTCCTCCGTCGACCCCCCGGCTTCGGACGGGAGTCTGAGGTCGAGCAGGGCGTTGTCCACTGATGTCTCCATGGGGTGGGATGCGCGGCCCGGGGCGGGCCTGGCTCAGGCGGCGGCGTTCAGGTTCCGGACGAGCGAGGCGACCTGGACGACCCGGCGGGCCTGGTACTCGACGGCCGCCAGGTTCTCCTCGTGCACCTGGCCGGGACGGTTCCGCGAAACGGCGCTGCTGCCGTACGGGTTGCCGTTGTTCGGCTGGAAGAGGACCGGGTCGGTGGAGCCGTTGGCGAGGATGAGCGAGCCCCAGTGGCAGAAGGCGTTGTGCAGGGCGAGGATGGTGGTCTCGTGGCCGCCGTGCGGGGCCGAGCCGGAGGTGAAGGCCGAGACCGCCTTGTTCGCCAGGCCGCCGGGGATGGACAGCGGAGCGGTGGAGTCGATGAACGCGGAGACCGGCGCTGCCGGCAGGCCGAAGCGGACCGGCGATCCGATCAGGATCCCGTCCGCCCAGGCGAGGTCGTCCAACTCCGCCTCGGGGATGGTGAGATTGCGCTCCCGCAGGACCTCGACCGCCGTCTCCGTACCCGGCACGAAGGTCTCCCGCTCGGGGTCGGCGATCCGGCGCAGCCGGACCTCGGCGCCCGCCTTCTCCGCGGCGGCCGCGGCGGCCTCGGCGAGTTTTGCGACATTCCCGGTCGACGAGTAATAGATGACGGCTATCTTGGTCATGGCCATGAACTCCTACGGGTGGCTGCTCGTTCAGCAGATCCTGGGCAGCGCCGGCAGGGGCGGCCAACGGCCGGGGCGGCACTTCGTCAGGTGACGGATACTCCATCAACTACTTCATCAGGTGGATGATTTGGCGCCGACCTGACATTGCTTCGGCCGCGGGGTTTTCCGGGCACGAATCGATCCATATCCTCGTGGCCCCAGCACCCTATTCAGGCTGACGCAGAGCCGAGGAGCAGTGATCCCGCGTGAAGGAAAGCCCGGTCGCCCCCGTGTCCCACGGAGACCTGCGACCACTGGTCGCGGAAGGCGTCTCCCCGTGGCTCGACGGCTTCCACCGGAAGCTCGCCTCGTCCGGCCTGCTGGCCCGCCTGGTGGCGGAGACCGGCCTGCGCGGCGCGACCTCCAACCCGGGCCGGCTGGCCACCCGGCTGCGCGACGACGGCGACGCCTACGGCGCGCAGCTGGCCCGCCTGGCCGAGCTGGACGTGTCGGTGGAGAGCGCCCTGTGGGCACTCTCCGTCCAGGACCTGCGCCTGGCCTGTGACGTGATGCTCCCGGTGTTCGGCGAGACGCACGGCTACGACGGCCTGGTCTCGATGGACCTGGACCCGAGGATGGCCCACGACCCGGCCGCCACCACCGCCGAGGCACTGGAGCTGGCCCGGGCGGTGGACCGTCCGAACATGCTGGTGAAGGTCCCGGCGACCGCCGAGGGCCTGCTGGCCGTGCGCGACTGCGTGGCGGCCGGCGTCGGCGTGCACATCACCGGGGTGTTCTCGGTGACCCGCTACGGCCAGGCCGTGGACGCGTACTTCGACGGCCTGGAGCGCGCGCTCGCGGCCGGCCGTCAGCTGTCCACGATCGCCTCGGTGGCCTCCCTGCCGGTCGGCCCGGTGGACCGCGAGGTGGACGGCCGGCTGGCCGACATCGGCTCACCGGACGCGGGCGCGCTGCGCGGCCGGGCCGCCCTGGCGGTGGCCCGGCTGATGTACCGGGTGTACGAGGAGCGGCTGGGCAGCGCCCGCTGGCGGGCCCTGCGCGCCAACGGCGCGCGTCCGCAGCGGCTGCTGTGGACCGCCTCCGCGCTCGCCGATCCGGCCGCCGCCCGGGCCCGCTACGTCGAGGGCCTGGTCTCCTGGGGCACCGTGCACGCGATGAACTGCCCGGTCCTGGACGAGGCCGCGACCAGCCTGCAGCTGCGCGGCGACACCTTGATGGGTCAGCACGAGGCGGCCCGGTCCGTCCTCGACGGGCTGGGCCGGCTCGGCATCGCCTACGACGCCGTGGTGCGCCGCCTGGAGTCCGAGGCCGTCACCGGTCTGGTCGACGCCTGGCTCGGCCTCCACGCGGCGCTCGCCGCACGGCTGCGGGCCGCCGGCCTCAGCCGGCCGCTGCCGTCGCCCGCTGCCGGTTCCGGCTCCGGTCCCCGTTCCTGAGTTCCAGTTCCCCTCCGGTCAGCGCCAGCATCGGCGCGGCCTTCACCACCGTCTCCTCGAACTCCGCCGCGGCGTCCGACAGGGCGATCACCGCGCCGCCCACGCCGTACCGGATCCGTCCGGGGGTGACCACGGCGGTGCGGATCACCACGCTCAGGTCGGCGGTGCCGTTCAGCGAGAAGTAGCCGATCGCACCCGAGTAGACCCCGCGCGGCCCGGCCTCCAGCCGGTCCAGGATCTGCATGGTGCGGCGCTTGGGCGCGCCGGTCATCGAGCCGGGCGGGAAGGCGGCCCGGACGCAGTCCACCGCGGAGTGCCCGTCGCGCAGCACCGCGCGGACGGTGGAGACCAGCTGGTGGGCCTTGGCGTAGGTCTCCAGCCGGAACACGTCCTCGGCCTCGACCGTGCCGACCTTGGCGCACCGACCGAGGTCGTTGCGGACCAGGTCGACGATCATCAGGTTCTCGGCGCGGTCCTTCTCGTTGCTGATCAGGTCCTCGGCCAGGGCACGGTCCTCGCGGTGGGTCGCGCCGCGCGGCCGGGTGCCCTTGATCGGCCGGGACTCGGCCCGGCGCTCGCCGTCCACCCGCAGGAAACGCTCCGGCGAGCTGCTGAGCACCTGGACCTTGCCGAACTGCAGCAGGGCGGCGAACGGCGCGGGGCTGACCCGGCGCAGGAAGCGGTAGCCCTCCCACGGGTCGATCCGGCCGGGCGCCTCCAGCATGTTGGTCAGGCAGGCCTCGTAGGTCTCGCCGGCGGCGATCTCCTCCTGGCACCGCTCGACCAGGCCGAGGTACTCCTCGCGGTCGTGGCGCATGGCGATCCGGCCCAGCGGCATCGGCTGGGCGGCCATCCGCAGCCGGTTGCCGACGGACTCGGCGAGCCGCTCGGAGGCGTCCCGCAGCCAGGCCTCGGCCGCCTCCTCCTCGCCCTCCTCGGCGAGCGCCAGCAGGTGGCTGGTGTTGGTGGCGTGGTCGAGCACCAGGGCGCGGGCGCTGAACACCAGGGCGGCGTCCGGCAGGTCGGAGCGGTGGGCGCGGTCGCCGCCGCACTCGGCCTTGAGCTCGTAGCCGAGGTAGCCGACCCAGCCCAGCGCGAAGTCGAAGGGCAGCTCGGGGATGTCCACGGCGTGCTGCCGCAGGTCCTGGTCGAGCCAGTCCAGGAAGGTGCCGGAGACCACCTCGGCGCCGGACTGGTCCCGGACCACCACGGTGGAGTTCCAGGCGTCCGCGGTGGCCACCCGGCCGAGCGGGCCGGCCGCGTCACCCATGATCGAGAAGCGGCCCTGGTTGTCGTCCGGACGGCTGCTGTCCAGCCAGTACGCGAACGGGCCGCCGCGGAACAGCCGGTCGTAGGCGACCTCGTCCTCCCAGCGGGTGGCCAGTTCGCGGGTGAGCACCTTGAAGCGGCGGCGCGGCAGGAAGCGGGCGTCCGGTTCCGGCTGCGGGCGCGGGGTGCGGCGCACCGTGCGGCCGGTGCGGTGGTTGTGCTCGTCGGCCAGGTCGCGGAAGTTCTCCAGCAGCCGGTGGCCGTAGCTGCCGCCGATCGACTCGGGGTGGAACTGCACTCCCCACAGGGGCTTCTGGCGGTGCTTCAGGCCCATCAGGACGCCGTCCCGGGTCCACGCGGTGGCGGCCAGTTCGGGCGAGAGCCGGTCGACCGCCAGCGAGTGGTAGCGGACCGCCTCGAACGGCGAGGGCAGGCCGGCGAACAGGTCGGTGCCGTTGTGCACCACCGCCGAGAGCCGGCCGTGGTACGGCTCGGGGGCGCGGGAGACCCGGCCGCCGTGCAGCGCCGCGAGGCCCTGGTGGCCCAGGCACACCCCGAGCACCGGCAGGCCGCCGCGCTCCAGGACCTCCCGGCAGATGCCGAAGTCCGAGGGCCGCTCGGGGCTGCCCGGACCGGGCGAGAGCACCACGCTGTCGAACTCGGCGAGCCGGTCGAACTGCCAGGCGGGGTCGTCGTTGACGACCACCTCGGGCTCCTCGCCGTTGACCTCGGCCAGGTAGTGGAAAAGGTTGTACGTAAACGAATCGTAGTTGTCGACCAGTAGCGTGCGCATCGTCGGCTCCTCGCCCTCAGCCCCGGCGGCCCTGCTGCGGCACCGCGTCCGTGCGGGTGCCCGGCACGGACGGCGTCCGATGACGCGGGGCGATCTCTATCAACATGTGCTGCACCTCGTGCTCGCCCTCCTGGACCGGCAGGACGCGCACCATCCGCAGCGCCCGGTCGACCTCGCCCGCGATCCTCATCAGGCTGAGCAGGTCGCCCCGGCTGGAGAAGTGCAGCAGCACCGAGCCGTTCGGGGTGAGCCAGGACGGGGCCTCGGCCAGGAAGCGGCGGTGGGCCGCGTACCCGGCGTCCACGTAGGCCCGCTCGTGCGGGTGCTCGTACGCGTAGTCCTCGGGGGCCAGCACGTAGTTGGAACTCCAGAAGATGGTGTCGAAGCGCTCGCCCGGCTCCAGGGCGTCGAACAGGTCGCTGTGCACCGCGTGGACCTTGTGGCCGACCCCGTGGCGCGCCGCGTTCAGCTGCGCGTTCTCGGCGGCGAACGGGTTGATGTCGGAGGCGACCACCCGCTCGCTGCCGGCCAGGGCCGCGGTCACCGCGATCACCCCGGTGCCGCAGCCGATCTCCAGCACCGAACCGTGCGTGCGGGCGTCCGGCGAGGCCAGACCCAGCAGGTCCAGCGCGATCCCGGTGGACGGCGAGTCGGTCGGGGCGAACACCCCCGGCAGCTGGTCCCACTCGCGGCCCTGCATGGTGAACACCGACGCCCCGTCCCTCCGCATCCGCGAGAGGCGGCTCCGCTCGAGCGAACGGCGGTAGTCCATCACGTCCTGCATTGCTGCTCTCCCCAGAAGCTCTGCACAGGCCGGCTGCCTGACGTCTCGTTAGTGGCTCAAGCCTCACTCAAGGCCCATGCGCACCGGAAGGTGATCGGGCAACACACCCGGTGACCGCCATCGGTGGCCGGGGCACCGGTGGGCCGACCACACGGCGCGGCACCTCCTTGACCAAAGCTTGACGAAGCCGTACACCTGCGCATACCGTCCGATCGCAGACTGTCACGTAGGCTTGATCGACCTTGATCAACTCAGCAGGCGGGCGCCGGGGGGTGCCGAGGGGGGAAGGGGACAGTGGTGGGTCGGCTGGCGGACTCCGTCGCCTTCAGCGTCCTGGAACTGCTGGCGAGCGAGGCACCCCTCGCCAGGTTCGAGGAGCTCCTGGAGGAGGCCCGCCGCACCTGCGGCAGCAGCGAGGAGGAGCTGGAGTCGGTCGGCCGGCTCCGCGAGCTCGGGCTGTCGATCCGCTCCCAGTCCAAGCGCCGCCAGCAGCGCGAGGCCGGCCTGTCCGCCCTGGTGGACACCGCCCGCGACCTGGCGATGCCCTACGACCTGGACTCGCTGCTCAAGGTCATCACCCGCCGCGCCCGGCTGCTGCTGGGCGTCGACATGTCGTACATCAGCCTGCCCGACGAGGAGCAGGGCTACGTGTACGTCCGCACCTCCGACGGGCACACCTCGACCCTGAGCGTCGGCCTCAAGCTGCCGCAGGGCTCCGGGCTCGGCTCCGACGTGCTGGCCAACCCCTCCCCGTTCTGGACCCCGGACTACCTGGCGGACCAGCGGATCAACCACAGCCCGGTGATCGACGAGGTGGTCCGGGCCGAGGGCCTGCACGCCATCATGGCCGTGCCGCTCAGCCACCGCACCCGCCCGTTCGGCGTGCTGTACATCGCCGACCGCAGCGTCCGCTACTTCACCTCGGACGAGATCGCGCTGATGACCTCGCTGGGCGACCTCGCGGGCGTGGCGATCGAGAAGGCCAAGCTGCTGGAGGAGGCCGGCGCCACCGTCTCCCGGCTGGAGCTGGACACCTCCCGGGCCGAGGCCGGCCTCCAGGAGGTCCGCGAACTCGCCGACGCCCAGCAGGTGCTGCTCGACCTCGCGCTGTCCGGCACCGACCCGCACGCGCTGATCAGGGAGGCCGGCCGGCTGCTCGCCTCGGGCCTGCGGATCTACGCCTCGGACGGCACCGTGCTCAGCTCGGCCGGCGAGCTGCCCGACCTGGACGAGCCGACCGTGGTGGCCGCCGCGATGGACGCCCACACGGTCCGCCTGCCGGTCCCGCTCCCGGACAACCTCTGGGCGGCCGCGGTCCGGGCCGGCTCCACGCACCTGGGCACCCTGATGCTGCGCCCGTCCGCGGCGCACGCCGCGCACGCCGACCGGGTCGCCCAGCTGATCGCCCAGGCCGTCGCCGTCCCGCTGCTGCTGGACAGCAGCCGGGCCGCCACCGCGCTCGGCCACGTCCGGGACGAGCTGCTCGACGAGCTGCTCGCCACCCCGCAGCGCCCGCCGCAGCAGCTCGCCATGCGGGCGCAGCGGATCGGCATCGACCTCTCCCGCCCGCACGTGCTGGTGATAGCCCGGCCCGAGGGCGACTCCCAGGGCAAGGCGGCCACCTGGGCCTCGCTGTACGCGCACCGGATGAGCGGCCTGAAGCGGGTCGACAACGGCCGCGCCGTCCTGCTGCTGCCCGGCACCGACCCGGGCGCGGCCGCCCGCGCGGTCTCCGAGGAGCTCACGCCGCTGCTCGGCACCCCGGTCACGGTCAGCTCGGCCGGCCCGGCCAGCGACCCCGTGTCGGTGTTCCACGCCCACCAGGAGGCGCTGCGCTGCCTGGACGCGATGACCTCGCTCGGCTCGACCGGGCGCGCCGCCTCGGCCCGCGAACTCGGCTTCATCGGCGTGCTGCTGTCCGACAACCACGACGTCGACGGCTTCATCGACTCCACCATCGGCCCGGTCCTCGACTACGACCAGCAGCGGTTCACCGAGCTGGCCCGCACCCTGGGCGCCTACTTCGAGACCGGCAACAGCCCGACCTACGCGGCCCAGAAGCTGCACGTGCACACCAACACGGTGGCCCGCCGCCTGGAGCGGATCAGCGAGCTGCTCGGCCCCGAGTGGCAGAAGCCCGAGCGCGCCTTCGAGATCCAGCTCGCGCTGCGGCTGTCCCGGGTGCGCCGGCAGCTGCTCGACCGCACCGGCGAGGGCCCGGCCGCCGCGCCGGCCGAGGAGTCCTGACCGCACGTCAGGAAGCGTGGCCGAAACGGGCGTCCGGCATCGCGCCCCGCCCGAGCGCCACCACCGCGTGCGCGGCCGAGGCCAGCGACATGTGCCGGTGCCAGCCGCTGAACGAGCGCCCGGCGAAGTCCCGCACCCCGACCCGGTCGGCGATCTGGACGAAGTCCCGGTCCACCCGGTCGACCAGCCGGCCGAGCCGCAGCAGGCCGGACAGCTGCAGGTCGACCAGGTCGGTCAGCCACAGCTCGCTCGGCCAGCGCCGCCCGGGCACCCCGACACCCACCAGCATCAGCTCGTCGCCGCGCAGGCCGGGTATCGTCCGGGCGCTCTGACCGGGCACCCGCACCCGCACCGCGGCGACCAGGCTGGTGCGCACCGCACCGGTGTGGCCGGACCACACCAGCGGACGGCGCAGGTCCCGCGCGGCACCCATCACCTGGAACGCCGGGGTCGGCTCGACCGGCCGGCCGGCGATCGGGGTGGCGGGCAGCAGCGGGAAGGACCCGTTGATCCGGGCCAGCAGCGGTACCCGCTCCGCGCGGAGGCGGCGCACGGTGCGCAGCGCGTCGGCGTCCCGGGCGTCCAGCACCACCGGGCGGGTGGGCAGGCCCCAGCGGGCGGGCAGGCCGAGCACGGCCTCCAGCCCGCAGTCGGCCACCGTCTCGGCGTCGACCTCCTCGGGGATCAGCGCCTGGCTGCGCCGCGGTTCGCTGTCCAGCCAGGTCTGCGGCAGGTGCAGCCGCCAGTTGATCGGGCAGCTGAAGCTCTCGGAGGCGGCCCACACCCCGACCGCCTGCTGGGCGTTGAGCACCTGCCCGAGGGCGGGGATGAAGCGGCGGTCCACGCCGACCGAGTGGTCGCCGGCCTTGGGGATGACCATCGGGCGCAGCACGTACGCCTGCGGCGGGGCGATCCGGGCCAGGTGCTGGGCGAGCGCCTGGCGGACCGGGCCCCAGTCCCAGGTGGAGCTGGTGATGAAGTGGTGCAGGCTCTGCTCGGCCGCCTGGCCGCCGACCACGGTGGCGATGTTGCGGATCGACTTGCGGCCCTGGGCCCCGAGCAGGCCGCGCAGGTACTGCGCGCCCTTGTGGCGCTGGTCGCTCCGGGGCAGGGAGGCGAACAGGACGGAGCACAGCTCCGACAGCAGGACGTCGTGGGTGTGGGAGTGGTCCGGGGCCGGTGCGTGGCCCGGGGCCTGAACCTCCCGGGAGTACAGGGTGAGACCGCTCATGGGAACCCCTCGGCTGATTGGTGGGCTGGTGCGGCGATTCCCAACGCTAGGAATTCCGGGCCCGCTCGCTAAGGTGCGCAGCTCACCCCTCTCGACCCTCCGACGGGTGTCCGACCACACCCCCCTGGCCGGGCGGCCCGGTTTTCCGGGGCCGCCGGCCGGATCGGGTGTGGCCCAGCCACCACCGCCCGGGGACGCCGCGAGGCCCCCGCCGGAGCGGGGGCCTCGCGTGGGGGGGGACGGGCGGGTCAGGCGGTGAAGTCCGCGGCGTGGTCCTTCGCCCACTCGGCGAAGGTCCGGGCCGGGCGGCCGGTGATCTTCTCGACGTTGTCGGTCAGGTGGCTCGGGACGTTGTCGGAGCCGGCCCAGTAGCCGACCACGGCGTCCATCACCCAGATCGGCACGATCGGGGAGAGCGCCTCGCGGGCCTCGGCCTCGGTCAGCTCGACGTACTCCAGCGGGCGGCCGAGCACCTCGGAGAGGATCTCCAGCTGGCGGCGCTGGGTGATCGACTCGGGGCCGCTGATGAAGTACGCCTGGTTCTCGTGGCCGGGCCGGGTGAGGGCGGCGACCGCGACGGCGGCGATGTCCTTCTCGTGGATGGCGTCGCTGTGCGACTCCGGGTACGGGAAGCGGACCAGGCCCTCGGCCTTGATCGACTCCGGCCAGCCCCACATCAGGATGTTGGTGGCGAAGTTGTGCGGCCGCACGAAGGTGTAGGCGATGCCGGAGGCGACGATCGCGTCCTCCACCGTGCGGTGCATGACGGTGATCGGCTCCTGCACCGGGAAGGCGTCCACCACGGTCTGCGAGGAGAGCAGCACCACGTGCTCGACGCCGGTGGCCTTCGCGGCCTCCAGGAAGGTCTCGATGCCCTGCGGCACCGCGTACAGGAAGACCTTGGCGACGCCGTTCAGCGCCTCCTTCAGGCTGGCTCCGTCCGTCAGGTCGGCCTTGACGACCTCGACGGCGGCCGGCAGCGACAGCTTCTCGGGGTTGCGGGCGCCGGCCCGCACCTCGGCGCCGGCCTCCAGCAGCTGCTCGACGACCGAGGCGCCGACCTGGCCGCCCGCGCCGATGACCAGGATCTTGCTCATGGGAGCTCTCTCTTTCGTGGGACGGTGGGTCAGGCGGACTGCTTGGCGCGCGGCTTGGAGAAGCGGCGGACGATCGGGGTCTCGACCAGGCGGTAGAGCGCCCAGGAGAGCAGCACGGTGGCGACGGCCGAGCCGAGCAGCAGGCCGACGCCCTCGGCGGTGGAGAACATCCGGGTGCCGAGCAGGCTGCGCAGGTACGCCAGCACGATGAAGTGCAGCAGGTAGAAGGCGAAGGAGATCTCGCCGAGCCAGGTCATCGCCCGGTTGCGGAAGAGGGTGAAGCGGCCCTCGTTGTCGGCGATCGCGGCGGCGGCGATCAGCAGCGCGATCGGCACGATGGTCATCACGCGCTGGCCGTACAGGTACGGCACGTAGTTGGTGGCGACGTAGCCGGCCACCAGCAGCAGGGACGACCAGACCATGCCGATGTTGCGCCAGCGGCCGTTGCGGACGGCGTACGCCACCAGCATGCCGAGCGCGAAGTCCATCATCCGCACCGGCGGCAGCACGTAGGTGACCCAGTACTGCAGGACCGAGCTCTGCAGACCGCCGGGGACGGTCGGGGTGTCGGGCAGCAGGGCGTAGGCGAGCGCCGGGGTGGCGATGATGCCGGCCACCATGCCGAGCACCCAGTACTTGAGCTGCTGGGCCGGGATCTTCTTGAAGCCGCGGTGCAGCAGCGGGAAGGCCAGGTAGAAGATCGCCTCGGCGCCCAGCGACCAGCTCGGCGGGTTGACGCTGAAGTAGGTGTTGAAGTCCGGTATCCACACCTGGAGCATCAGCAGGTTGGCCAGCGCGGTGCGCAGCGGCGTGTACGCGGAGGCGAAGAGCGCCATCGCCAGCGCCCAGGTGACCACGTAGTTCGGGTAGATCTTCACCAGGCGGCGGCGCCAGAACCCGGTGGTGGTGTCGCTGTCCCGGGCGGACCAGGTCAGCACGAAGCCGCTGAGCACGAAGAAGAACGAGACGCCGAGGCCGCCGGCCTGGCCGGCCAGGTCGACGAACCTGAACTCGGTGGCGTCGTCCCCGAAGAAGCGCAGCGAGGGGATCGGCAGCGCCGCGTGGTAGGCGAACACGGCGAGCGCGGCGGGGAAGCGCAGACCGGTCAGCGAGGGAAGTCTGGTGGTGAACGGGCGCTGCGGCTGCGCGGGCGCCGTCTCGACCGCCGGCTGCGGCCGGGCGATGAGTTGATCGGTGGCCATGGTTTCCGTCCTTGGGGTGTGGTGGCGACGGGAAACAAGTACCGGCCGCCGGGCGCGGCCCGCGCGCTGCCGACCGGCACTGCGTCAAGTCGAACCCCTGTCCCATCCGGCCGTCCGGAGTAAGGGAGTTGACGAACGATGCGGCGTTTTCGGCGCGCCCGCCCGGCGGTACCGCAGGATCGGGAGCATGCGCGCAGCCTTCATCGAGCAGCTCGGCCCTCCGCAGAACATCCGCTTCGGCGAGGTGCCCTCCCCCGTCCCCGGACCGACCGACGTCCTGGTGGACGTCACCGCGGTGTCGGCCAACCCGGTGGACACCTTCGTCCGCTCCGGTGTGTTCCGGACACCGGTGGAGTTCCCCTTCGTGGTGGGCCGGGACCTGGTCGGTACCGTCGCCGCCGCGGGCCCCGGCGCACCGGGCTTCGCGGTCGGCGACCGGGTCTGGTGCAACAGCCTGGGCCACGGCGGCCGGCAGGGCGCCGCCGCCGAGCAGGCCGTGGTCGCCGCCGACCGGCTCTACCACCTGCCCGAGGGCGTGGACGCGGACGAGGCGGTGGCCACCGTGCACCCGGCGGCCACCGCGTACCTGGGCCTGTTCACCCACGGCGCCCTGCGCGCCGGGGAGACCGTGCTGGTGGCCGGCGCCGCCGGGAACGTCGGCTCGGCGCTGGTGGTGCTGGCCGCCGCGGCGGGCGCCCGGGTGGTCGCCACCGCCCGCGCCGAGGACGCCGGGTACTGCCGGGCCCTGGGCGCGGCCGAGGTGCTCGACTACCGCGACCCCGAGCTGCCCGCGCGGCTCGCCGCCGCCTGCCCGGGCGGGGTCGACCTCCACCTGGACACCTCCGGCTCCAACGACCTGGCCGCCGCGGTCGAGCTGCTCGCCCCGCGCGGGCGGATCGTGCTGCTGGCCGGTGCCCGCTCCGCCCCGGTGCTGCCGGCCGGCCGGCTGTACATGAAGGACGGCTCGGTCCGCGGCTTCGTCATCTCGCACGCCACCACCGCCGAGCTCGCCGAGGCCGCCGCCGCGATCAACCGCGCGCTGCCCACCGGGAAGCTCCGCCCGCGCGCGCTGACCCGCCTCCCGCTCTCCGCCACCGCCGACGTCCACCGGGCGCTGGAGAACGGCGAGCTGAACGGCAGGCGGGTCGTCCTGCGCCCCGATCTGTAGGAACACCCCCGACCCTCACCACGGAAAGGCATCCTCCGATGACCACGACCGCCGACGCCGACCAGGCGTCCGGACGGCGCCGCGCGGGCCTCACCCTGGCCCTGCTGGCGTTCGCCCAGCTGATCGTCTCGATCGACTACAACATCGTCTACGTCGCTCTGCCCGAGATCGGCAGCGGCCTCGGCTTCTCCGCGCAGAACCTGCAGTGGGTGGTCAGCGCCTACGCGGTCGCCTTCGGCGGCTTCCTGCTGTTCGGCGGCCGCGCCTCGGACCTGTTCGGCCGCCGCCGGATGTTCGTCCTGGGCCTGTCCCTGTACGCCGTCTCCTCGCTGGTCGGCGGCCTGGCCACCGGCCCCGGCCTGCTGATCGCCGCCCGCGCGGTGCAGGGCCTGGGCGGCGCCTTCCTCTTCCCGGCCACCCTCGCCCTGGTGGTGACCGGCTTCGCCGAGGGCCGCGAGCGCAACCGCGCGCTGTCGGTCTGGGCCGCCGCCGGCGCGTCCGGCATGATCATCGGCTCGCTGCTCGGCGGCGTGCTCACCGAGGCCTTCGGCTGGCAGGCGGTGTTCTACGTCAACGTGCCGCTGGCCGGCGGCGCCGCGCTGCTCGCCTTCACCCTGATCACCGCGGACGGCCCGCGCGAGCAGGGCCGCGCCTTCGACCTGCCGGGCGCGCTGACCGCCACCGCCGGCGCCACCCTGGTGGTCTTCACCCTGGTGCAGGCCCCGACCTCCGGCTGGACCTCCCCGCTGATCCTCACCACCGCGGCCGTCGGCCTCGCCCTGGTCGCCGCCTTCCTGGCGATCGAGGCCCGCACCGCCGACCCGCTGATGCCGCTGCGGCTGTTCCGCAACCGCAACCTCTCCACCGGCGTGGTGGTCACCTTCCTCTTCATGGCCACCTTCGGCACCCTGCTGTACTTCCTCACCGTCTACTTCCAGAACGTGCACGGGTACTCCGCGATGGAGACCGGCACCGCGTTCCTGATCCCGATGGTCTGCGGCTTCCTCGGCTCGATGCTGGGCGGCCGGATCGCCACCCGCTTCGGCGTCCGCACCACCCTGATCGGCTCCTTCGTGCTCGGCGGCGCCGGCACCGCCGCGATGGCGCTCACCATGACCACCGACGGCAGCTACGCCGCGCTGCTGCCCGGCCTGGTGGTGCTGAGCCTGTGCCAGGGCGTCATCTTCACCACGATGTTCGCCGCCGCCTCCACCGGCGTCCACCCGTACGAGCAGGGCATCGCCTCGGGCATCGTCTCCACCGGCCAGCAGGTCGGCAGCGCGGTGGGCCTGGCGGTGCTGGTCGCCGTCGCCAACGCCGGCACCGCCGGGCTGAGCGGCGAGGAGCTGCGCTCGGCCACCACCGACGGGCTGCGCACCGCCGTCCTGGTCGCGACCGCCGGGATCGCCGTCCTGGTGCTGGTCGCGCTGAACTTCGAGCGCACCCCGAAGCAGCGGCCCGCCGAGGCGTCCGCCGACTCCGCGGCCGACCTGACACTCTCCGCGTCCTGAGCCTGCGTCCGGACGGCGCCGCCGTTTTGATGGAACCGACACCACAGAAGGAGCGAAACCCCATGCCTACCGTTTCCGCAGGCACCGCCACCGTGTCCTACCAGGTGGCCGGATCGGGCCCGGGCCTGGTCTTCGTCCACGGCACCGGCTTCGGTGCCCAGGGCACCTTCGGCCACCTGGTCGAGCAGTTCACGGCCGACCGCACCGTCGTGCTGCCCGACTTCGCCGGCTGCGGCGAGACCGTCGACGACGGCGGCGAGCTGACCGTCGAGATCCTCGCCGAGCAGATCATCGCGGTGATCGAGGCCCAGGGCGGCCCGGTCGACCTGGTCGGCTTCTCGCTCGGCGCGGTGGTCTCCGCGACCGTCGCGGCGCTGCGCCCGGACCTGGTCCGCCGCCTGGTCCTGACCGCCGGCTGGGCCCGCCCGGACGACGCGTACCTCTCCACCCACATGACCACCTGGGCCGCGCTCAAGGACGACCCGGAGAGCTTCGGCCGCTTCGGCACGCTCACCGCGTTCAGCCGCGACTTCATGAACGCCATCGGCCCCGAGGTGCTGGCCGGCATCATGGCCGGCAACCAGCCGACCGAGGGCGCGCTGCGTCACATCGCGGTCAACCTGCGCACCGACATCCGCGAGCTGCTGCCGAAGATCACCGCCGAGACCCTGGTGATCGGCTGCACCAAGGACGGCACCGTGCCGTTCGGCCTCACCCGCGAGCTCGCCGACGGCATCGCCGGCGCCCGCTTCGAGGAGCTCGAGAGCGGCCACGTGGTCGTCTTCGAGAAGACCGACGAGTTCGTCGCGCTGGTCCGGAAGTTCACCGCCTGACCTGCCAGGACGCCCCGGGCCGTCCGCGGCCCGGGGCTCCGGTCGTCCCGGTCACGCAGCGGGTTGGTAGGTTCTCCAACCGTCACTGCTGTCTCGATCGGGGGGATCCCTCAGCATGAACATCCGTCACGTCGCCGTCGCCGCGACCCTGCTGACGGTGGCACTGGCCACCACGGGCTGCGGACCGGACGACACCCCGGGCACCGGCGCCACCACCACCCAGGCCGCCCCGCCGCCCGCCGCCGCCTCCTCCGCGGCCCCGGCCGCCCCCGCCGCCGGGCAGGCGGTCAGCGCCTCCGAGGAGGCCGCCTTCGAGAAGGCGTTCCACGACTCCAAGAACTGCGCGACCTTCTTCAAGGCGCACAAGGTACTGCTGGCCAACTCCGCGGGCCCCGGCCAGCTCAAGGCGGTCAAGGTCAGGACCGACTGCACCCAGTACGGCCTGACGCTGGACACCTCCGCCGACGGCTCGGTGCTCAAGGTCGCCGCCAACGCCACGGTCGTCGTCCTCACCAAGCCGACCAGCGGCAAGGACTTCCCGAAGTACGAGGCGAAGAAGGTCTCCTTCGAGGAGTTCACCCGGGCGAACAAGCCGTGCTTCGACATCCCGGACCCGGACCGCCGGCCGGCCGGCCTGATCTGCGAGCCGTTCTTCGAGTACACCGTCGACGCCGGCGGCGCCGTCACCTCGATGCACCAGACCTGGGAGGACCAGGGCTGACCGGCCGGCGGGGCCCCGGGCGGGCCCCGCCGCACCGGCTACATCCCGTTCTTGCGGATCGCCGTGTACTCGGAGAACGCCGACAGGGACACCTCGCGGGACACGCAGCCCCGGCTGCCGCTGTCCTCCAGGATGATCATCTTGGTGTGGTCCTTGTCGGCCCAGCCGCCGAACAGCACCACGTGCTGGTTGTGGTCGCCGCTGGTGTGGTGCACCACCAGCGCGTCGCCCGGCTCCATCGAGCCCTTCGAGATGTGGTGCGCGATGCCCGCCGACTCGCTGATCAGCGGGCCGGTCGAGGTGCCGCCGCCCGCCGGGTTCAGCCCCCACGCGGCGGAGACGAACCCGGAGCAGTCCACCCGGTACCCGTTGGTGATCGCGCCCTGGCTGTAGCCGAGCTTCCGCTCGACCCGCTCCATCGCCCGGTCGACCATCGCCCGGCGCTCGTCGGAGACGCCGTCCAGGTTCGGCTTGGCGAGGACGCCGGCGCCGTGGCCGTTGGTCGGGTGCGGGTGGCTGTGCGAGTTGGCGGGCCAGTCCTCCCAGTTCCGCCCGTTGATGTGGGTGTTCCACTCGCCGGTGGAGCGGTCCTTGATCTTCGGGCCGTCGTGCCGGCCGCCGGGCCGGAGGGTGACGCCCGAGCCGTCGTTGCCGCTGGTGTCGTGGCCGCCGTGGTTGGGCGACTGCGGGGTCTGGTGCTGGCCCCCGCCTCCGTGGTTGCCGCCGCCTCCGCCGTCCCCGCCGCCGTGGCTGCCGCCGCCGTGGTTGCCGCCGGCGGAGTCGATGCCGGTCTGCGGGGGCTTGGGCTTCTCCTGCCCCTGGTGCTGACCGCCCACCTCCTCGGCGATCCTCTTCTCGGCGGCCTGGTACTCGGCGATCACCCGCTGGATCTTCTCCAGGTCCTGGGCGAGGCCCTTGGTCAGCTCCTCCTTGGTGGCCTGGAGGTGGTCCGCCTTGGACTCGACCGCCTTGACGCTCTGCACCACGTCGGTGACGACCGAGGCGAAGCCCAGGATGCCGGAGAACTGGCTGGACCAGACGTCCGCCGCCGCCGCGGTGGCCACCACCTGCTTGATGTGGCCGACCTGCTCGGTCATCTTCGCCATCCGCTCGGCGAGCGTCCGGAAGTCCCGCTGGATCTTCTGCAACTCGGCTGTCTGGTAGCCGAACTGATCTGCCATCTGATGTTCCCTCCCCCGTGGACCGGCCGGCTCAGAGCACGTCGGCCAGGCGCTTGACCGCCTGGCTCAGCTCCGACAGCTCGTCGGCCACCCCGTTCAGCTGCTTGATCCGGCCCTGGGCGTGCGCGGTGAACGCGTCCGACGCCGGACCGTGCCAGGTCAGCGAGGAGAGCGTCTGGCCGACCTCCTTGCCCAGCCCCTCGACCTGCTTGCCCAGCTCGGCCAGCTCCCCGGCGATCTTGTTCAGCTCCGCGTCCGGATCGCCGAACATCTTGCCCAGCGCCCAGTGCGCGATCTCCGACGGCGCCATGACGATGTCCTCGCCGAGCTGCACCACATCCCCGGCCAGGTTCTTGAGGTCGCCCAGGATCCCCATGATCACTCCCCCGACTGATCCGAACAGACAATCAAACAGGCTATCCCACCGCCGTGGGTAGGACTCCTGTTCTGTGACACTGGAAGGGCTCGAAAACCGAGGTGCGCCCGGGGCACACCTCCTTGCAACCTAGAGGGATGCCCGCAGTGAGTTCTCCCGTCGACCAGCAGCCCGTGCCCACCCTCGCGGAGCTGGCCGCCCGGCTGCCCGAACTGATGCTGCGCGACCAGCAGCGGATCGGCCGCCGGCTGGACGGCAGCCGCCGGGTCCGCAACCCCGAGGCCCGTACGAAGATCGCCACCGAGCTGGCCGCCGAGGTCGCCCGGGCCGAGCTCCGGGTCGAGCAGCGCCGCGCCGCCGTCCCGGAGATCCGCTACCCGGCCGAGCTCCCGGTCAGCCAGAAGAAGGACGAGATCCTCGCTGCGATCCGCGACCACCAGGTGGTGATCGTGGCCGGTGAGACCGGCTCCGGCAAGACCACCCAGATCCCGAAGATCTGCCTGGAGCTGGGCCGCGGCGTCCGCGGCCTGGTCGGGCACACCCAGCCCCGCCGGATCGCGGCCCGCACGGTCGCCGACCGGGTCGCCGAGGAGCTGGACACCCCGCTCGGCGAGGCGGTCGGCTGGAAGGTCCGCTTCACCGACCAGGTCGGCCCGGACACCCTGGTCAAGCTGATGACCGACGGCATCCTGCTCGCCGAGATCCAGACCGACCGCGAGCTGCGCCAGTACGACACCCTGATCATCGACGAGGCGCACGAGCGCAGCCTCAACATCGACTTCCTGCTCGGCTACCTCAAGCAGCTGCTGCCCCGGCGGCCCGACCTCAAGGTCGTGATCACCTCCGCGACCATCGACCCGGAGCGCTTCGCCGAGCACTTCGGCGACGCCCCGATCGTCGAGGTCTCGGGCCGCACCTATCCGGTCGAGGTCCGCTACCGGCCGCTGCTGGACGACAGTGCCGACGAGGCCCCCGAGGACGCGGAGGCGGACCGCGACCGCGACCAGATCCAGGGCATCTGCGACGCGGTCGAGGAGCTCCAGGCCGAGGGCCCCGGCGACATCCTGGTCTTCCTCTCCGGCGAGCGCGAGATCCGCGACACCGCCGACGCGCTGAACAAGATGAAACTGAAGTTCACCGAGGTGCTGCCGCTCTACGCCCGGCTCTCCTCGGCCGAGCAGCACCGGGTCTTCCAGCGCTCCAACTCCCGCCGGATCGTCCTGGCGACCAACGTCGCCGAGACCTCGCTGACCGTGCCGGGCATCAAGTACGTGATCGATCCGGGCACCGCCCGGATCTCGCGCTACAGCCACCGCACCAAGGTCCAGCGCCTGCCGATCGAGGCGGTCAGCCAGGCCAGCGCCAACCAGCGCAAGGGCCGCTGCGGCCGGACCAGCGACGGCATCTGCATCCGGCTGTACTCGGAGGAGGACTTCCTCTCCCGTCCCGAGTTCACCGACGCGGAGATCCTGCGCACCAACCTGGCGTCCGTCATCCTCCAGATGACCGCCGCCGGCCTCGGCGACATCGCGGCCTTCCCGTTCCTGGACCCGCCGGACGCGCGGAACATCCGCGACGGCGTGCACCTGCTGCACGAGCTCGGCGCCCTCGACCCGGAGGAGAAGGACCACCGCAAGCGGCTCACCCCGCTCGGCCGCCGGCTCGCCCAGCTCCCGGTCGACCCCCGGATGGCCCGGATGGTGCTGGAGGCGGACCGGCTCGGCTGCGTCCGGGACGTGATGGTGATCGCCGCCGCGCTCTCCATCCAGGACCCGCGCGAGCGCCCGGCGGAGAAGCGCCAGGCCGCCGACGACCGGCACCGCCGGTTCAACAGCGAGACCTCGGACTTCCTCTCCTACCTCGCGATGTGGCGGTACGTCCGCGAGCAGCAGAAGGAGCTCTCCTCCTCGGCCTTCCGCCGGATGTGCAAGTCGGAGTTCCTGAACTACCTGCGGATACGGGAGTGGCAGGACGTCTACACCCAGCTGCGCACGGTCGCCAAGCAGCTCGGCGTGACCATCGACGAGCCGCGCGACGACGCCGAGCCGGACGCCGACCGGATCCACCAGGCGCTGCTCTCCGGCCTGCTCTCCCACCTCGGCCTGTTCGACGTGGAGAAGCGGGAGTACGCCGGCGCCCGCGGCGCCCGGTTCGCGATCTTCCCGGGTTCGGGCCTGTTCAAGAAGCCGCCGCGCTGGGTGATGTCCGCCGAGCTGGTGGAGACCTCCCGGCTGTGGGCCCGGATCAACGCCAAGATCGAACCGGAGTGGGTGGAGCCGCTGGCCGGCCACCTGATCAAGCGCACCTACAGCGAGCCGCACTGGGAGAAGAAGGCCGGCGCCGTGATGGCGTTCGAGAAGGTCACCCTGTACGGGATGCCGGTGGTGGCCCAGCGCAAGGTGAACTACGGCCGGATCGACCCGGAGCTGTGCCGGGAGCTGTTCATCCGCAACGCCCTGGTGGAGGGCGACTGGGAGACCCACCACAAGTTCTTCGGCGAGAACCGCCGACTGCTCTCCGAGGTCGAGGAGCTGGAGAACCGGGCCCGGCGCCGGGACATCCTGGTGGACGACCAGACCCTGTTCGACTTCTACGACTCCCGCCTGCCGGAGACGGTCGTCTCCACCCGGCACTTCGACTCCTGGTGGAAGAAGGCCCGGCACGACCAGCCGGACCTGCTGAACTTCGAGAAGTCGATGCTGATCAACGAGTCGGCCGACGGGGTCACCGAGGCGGACTACCCGGACCACTGGCAGCAGGGCAAGCTGCGCTTCCGGCTGACGTACCAGTTCGAGCCGGGCAGCGACGCGGACGGCGTGACCGTCCACATCCCGCTGCCGGTGCTCAACCAGGTCACCTCGGAGGGCTTCGACTGGCAGATCCCGGGCCTGCGCGAGGAGCTGGTGACCGCCTACATCCGGGCGCTGCCCAAGGCGGTCCGCCGCAACTTCGTCCCGGCCCCGGACCACGCCCGGGCCGCGCTGCGCGAGATGAAGGACCGCCAGGAGCCGCTGCTGCCGACCCTGGAGCGGGTGCTGCACCGGATGTCGGGCATCCCGATCCCGCCGGAGGCGTGGGACGACGAGCGCGTCCCGGAGCACCTCAAGGTGACCTTCCGGGTGGTGGACGGCAAGAAGAGGCTGGCCGAGTCCAAGGACCTGGAGGAGCTGCGCCGCAGGCTCCAGCCCCAGCTCTCCGAGACGCTCTCCTCGGCCGCTTCCGGCCGGGGCATCGAGCGGACCGGGCTGAGCGCCTGGCCTGCCGACCTGCCGCTGCTGCAGCGCACCTTCGAACAGCGCTCCCGGGGCCACTCGCTGCGCGCCTACCCGGCGCTGGTGGACCAGCGGGACGCGGTGGCGATCAAGCTGTTCGACACCCCGGAGGCCCAGCAGGAGGCGATGTGGGCGGGCACCCGCCGACTGCTGATGCTCCAGGTCAACTCGCCCGCCAAGTCGATCCAGGGCCGCCTGGGCAACCAGGCGAAGCTGGCCCTCTCGTACAACCCGCACGGCTCGATCCCGGCCCTCTTCGAGGACATCGTGTCGGCGGCCACCGACCGGCTGATGACGCTGCACGGCGGCCCGGCCTGGGACCAGGACGGCTTCACCAAGCTGTACGACCTGGTCCGCGCCGACCTGTACGAGCTGTCGGCGGACACCACGCTGAAGACCGCGACCGCGCTGATCGCCTTCCACAAGGCGTCCACCCGGTTGAAGTCGGTCTCCAGCCCGGTGCTGCTGACCGCGGTGAACGACGTCAAGCTGCACCTCACCTCGCTGGTGCACGCCGGCTTCGTCACCGGGACGGGCTGGCAGCGGCTGCCCGACCTCAAGCGCTACCTGCTGGCGGTGGACCGGCGCCTGGAGGCGCTGCCCAACCACCCGCAGCGCGACCTGCAGCACCTGCAGAAGGTCCAGGCGGTGCAGCAGGCGTACGGCGAGCTGCTCGCCCGGGTGCCGGCCGGCCGGGAGCCCTCCCCGGAGGTCCGGGCGATCCGCTGGATGATCGAGGAGCTGCGGGTGAGCTTCTTCGCCCAGGGGCTGGGCACGCCGAGCCCGGTCTCGGAGAAGCGGATCCTCAAGGCGATGGACGCGGCCGCGGCCACCCTCTGACCGCCCGCCCGACCCTCCGGGCCGGACCCCCGGCACCCGGTTTTACCTGGGGGGTCGGGATGCAGTACGATCTGTCTTGTTCGCGAGCGAGAGCAAAGCGGACAAGGATCAGATCACTGGTCCCGTGGAGCAGTTGGTTAGCTCGCCACCCTGTCAAGGTGGAGGTCGCGGGTTCAAGTCCCGTCGGGATCGCAGTACAGGGGAAGGCCCGGAGCCGAAAGGTTCCGGGCCTTCTTCGTTGTCGCTTTCGCTGTCGCTGACGGCCGGTCAGCTCCTACCCGTGCGCGCACCGGATCACAAGATCACGAATGTGTGACGGTCGTCACTTTTCTTTCCCCGGGACGGGTCATCACAAGGCATCCCCGGAAGACCCACAATTTAATATATAAAATTGTACCGCTATTCACTGTAATTCCCCCCACCCCCACGCGCCCTCCTGGAATCCCGGATTCCGGCACGCCGAAGGGGCCGCATCCCCGACCCGGCGGAGTCGGGGATGCGGCCCCTTCGAAGAAAAGCCTTGAGCGTCAGACCTCGGTGCGCTGGGCCGGAATCCCGGCCAGCAGGGCGCGCACCTCCGCCTCGCGGTAGCGGCGGTGGCCGCCGAGGGTCCGGATGGACGTGAGCTTGCCTGCCTTGGCCCAGCGGGTCACCGTCTTGGGGTCCACGCGGAACATGGTGGCGACCTCTGCCGGCGTCAGCAGGGGCTCAGCGTCAGGGGTACGAGCGGTCATGAGCGGCCTCCTCGGGAGAACCGAACCAGGGCGGTTCTATCCTTCAAATTCTGCACCTTGACCCGTGATGCCCGAAATGGCACAGACGGGCCGAGTCGGTTATAGGACGAACGGCTTGTCCTGGTGTCTACAACTACACCATCCGTCCAGAGCCAACGACCAAACCGTCAAAATTGACCCCTCACGGGCTCAAGAGCGACGGATGGACATGGACCATCCCATAACGGACAGTCACGCGGTGATGACATCCGGTTACGGATCCCGAACTCGCTCCACCTGAGTGAACTTGGGCTGGTTGTCCCATTTTGGCACATAGGGGTGACTTCGCGTCAACGGTGAGTAGTGTCACGTTCGGGAGCTATTGACCCGAACCGGGACCATGGTCCCGAACATCGCGGGGAAGGTACAGACCATCCTCACCCCTCGCACTGACATTCGGCCAGCACATCTTTCTGACCCCGCATCAGGCCAGCTCAGGGGCACCGCCCGGCGGGTCGCTCAGCTCGCCTGGCGCAGTGCCAGCAGCTTCCGCCACCGCCCGGTCAGCGACTCGTACGCCCGCAGCGCCGCCGCGCCGTCACCGGCCCGCAGCGCGCCCAGGCCGTCCGCCAGCTCGGCCACCGACCGCTCGCCCGCCAGCCGGTCGCCCAGCAGGTGCACCAGGCCGCCGTAGTCCAGCTCGACCAGCGAGCGGGGGTGGAACTCCTCCAGCCAGCGCCCGACCCGCTCGGCACCCCGCACCAGCGGGCCGCGCGGCACCTGCTCCTTGAGCACCCGGTAGCCGCGCGCCACCCGGCGGCGCGCCTGCACCATGGGCGTCAGGTAGAACAGCGCCGGCGCGGTGGGCGGCTCCCCCTCCCCCTGCGGCACGTACTGGCGGTCCTCCTCGCCGAAGGGCAGGAACCAGCCCACCGGGACCTCCCAGCGGCTGGAGAGGATCCAAGGCCGGGCGTCCGGGTGGTCGGCCCACCACGCCTGCCGGTCGGCCTCCGCGGCGGCCCGCACGGCCGGCGGCAGCACGGTGTCCAGCAGGTGCGCGGGAAGCTCCCGGTGCAGCTCCTCCAGCGCCTGCCAGCTGCGCAGCCGGGTGGTCCGCGGGCAGACGTACAGGGTGCCCTCCAGCAGCCGCACGAAGGCCTGCCCGCTCTCCTGCTCGGGCAGGGCCCGCGGGGTGCGGGCCAGCAGCTCGGCGAGGGCCTCCCGCTGCTCGGCCAGCGCGGCCCCGGCGACCGGCTCCCGGTCCTCGGCGTCCGGGCCCCGCTCGGCGGCGTAGGCCCGCCAGTGCGAGCGCTCCGGCTCCGGCCAGGCGCTCAGCGGCTCGTAGACGCGCAGGTGGGCGGAGTAGGGCGGCTGCACCGACGTACGCACAACGGTCACGTTCGGCATCGTCGCACGCACGGCGGGCGAGCGGGGAGGGGTACCGCCGCGGCGATCCGGTCGTTATGTCTCAGGGACCGTCAGGGGGCAGCGAGGCTCGAGGTCCCCGGACTAGGCTTCGAGGCAGACGCCCGCACCACAGCCGCGGGCCATTCATTACTGGAGTCACCACCGTGACCGACGTACACACCGCTTCTGCCACCGTGCCCGCACCCGGGGTGCTCGGCAGGATCTTCGGTACCGACCCGCAGGGCACGCCCGGCGACGGCCACGAGCAGGTCGTCCTCTGCCACGACCGTGCCAGCGGCCTGAAGGCGATCATCGCCATCCACTCGACCGCCCTCGGCCCGGCCCTCGGCGGCACCCGCTTCTTCCCGTACGCGACCGAGGAGGAGGCGCTCCAGGACGCGCTGAACCTCTCGCGCGGCATGAGCTACAAGAACGCCCTCGCCGGCCTGGACCTCGGCGGCGGCAAGGCCGTGATCATCGGCGCCCCCGACAAGGACAAGAACGAGGCGATGCTCCGCGCGTACGGCCGCTTCGTCGAGTCGCTGCGCGGCCGCTACATCACCGCCTGCGACGTGGGCACCTACGTGCAGGACATGGACGTGGTGGCCCGCGAGACCCAGTTCGTGACCGGTCGCTCGCCGGAGCACGGCGGCGCCGGCGACTCCTCGATCCTGACCGCCTTCGGCGTCTTCCAGGGCATGCGCGCCTCCGCGCAGGCCCGTTGGGGCCAGCCCACCCTGCGCGGCAGGCGGGTCGGCGTGGCGGGCGTCGGCAAGGTCGGCCACTACCTGGTCGGCCACCTGGTCGCCGACGGCGCCACCGTGGTGATCACCGACGTCTCCGAGGCGGCGATCAACCGGGTCAAGGCCGCCCACCCCGAGGTCGAGGTCGCGGCCGACACCGCCGCCCTGCTGCACGCCTCGCTGGACGTCTACGCCCCCTGCGCCCTCGGCGGCGCGCTGGACGACCACACCGTCGGGGCGCTAGGCGCGGCCGGCACCTCGATCGTCTGCGGCGCGGCCAACAACCAGCTGGCGCACACCGGCGTGGAGAAGGACCTGGCGGACCGCGGCATCCTCTACGCGCCCGACTACCTGGTGAACTCCGGCGGCGTCATCCAGGTCGCCGACGAGATCGAGGGCTTCAACTTCGAGCGCGCCAAGAACAAGGCGACGAAGATCTTCGACACCACGCTGGAGATCTTCACCCGGGCCGCCGCCGACGGCGTGCCGCCGGCGGTGGCCGCCGACCGGCTCGCCGAGAAGCGGATGCGCGAGATCAGCGCGCTCCGTTCGGTGCTGCTGCCGACCGCCCGCCGGGCCTGACCCTCCGCGAGGGGGCGGACACCCTCCGCCCCCTCGCATCACGATGTGGAACCGGATTCTCAGTTCGTCGCCCGATCGGGCGATCCGACGCCCTCCTTCGGGGGATAATCTCTGCAGGAACGACGGGCCCGGCGAAGCTCCGGGCAGCCTGCGAAAGCCCCATATTCCCCTTGTGACCAGGGCAGACCTGGCTCGGGGGGGCGACTGTGCGCGCCACGTCACACGCGCGACGTACCGTCCGGCGGCGGAAACAGGTACCGTTAATGCTCCAAGGGACGGTTCTCCCACTTCGGGCAGGGCCGGACCTGATCATCACCACGTGTCAGACTCGGGGCCGTGAGCCCCATCGTTGAGGGGGTCGACCCATGGGGCGCGGCCGGGCCAAGGCCAAGCAGACGAAGGTCGCCCGCGAGCTGAAGTACAACAGCGGCGGGTTCGACGCCAATCGTCTGTCGCATGAGCTGGGCGTATCTCCGTCCACCGCGATCGAGCCGGAGCCGATCGAGGACGAGGACGAGGACGACCCCTACGCGGCGTACGCGGATCTCTACAACGACGACGAGGACGACGACGAGGACGCGGGCAGCAGCTCCTCTCGCCGCCGCGCCTGACAGCTCGGTCGAAGACCGGTCCTGCACCCCCGGGTGCCGGACCGGTCTTCGACGTGTCCGCCGGCGGGCCGGCCCCCGTCGTCCCCGGCGGCACCGGTCCGGACAGCCGACGGGCCCCGCCGCAGCGGGGCCCGTCGGGCCGGGATCAGAGCGCGAAGCCCTCGTACGCGTTGTAGAGCGCCGAGCCGCCGTCGTGCTCGTCCGTGCGGTCCACGACGTCGCCGAGCAGCCACGCCTCGACGCCGCGGTCCTCCAGGACCGACAGCACCACGTCGACCGACTCCGGCGGAACCACGGCGACCATGCCGACGCCCATGTTCAGCGTCTTCTCGATCTCCAGGGTCTGCATCGCGCCGACCTTGGCCACGGTCTGGAAGACCGGCAGCGGGGTCCAGGTGCCGCGGTCCAGGCGGGCGTGCAGGCCGGCCGGGATCACCCGGGCCAGGTTGGCCGCCAGGCCGCCGCCGGTGACGTGCGAGAAGGCGTGGATCTCGGTGGCCCGGGTGAGGGCCAGGCAGTCCAGCGAGTAGATCCGGGTCGGCTCGAGCAGCTCCTCGCCGAGGGTGCGGCCGAACTCCTCCACCTCGCGGTCCAGCGACCAGCCGGCCTGGTTCAGCAGCACGTGCCGGACCAGCGAGTAGCCGTTGGAGTGCAGGCCGCTGGCGGCCATCGCGATCACCACGTCGCCGGCCCGGACGCGGTCGGCGCCCAGCAGCGCGTCCGCCTCCACCACACCGGTGCCCGCGCCCGCGACGTCGTACTCGTCCGGGCCCAGCAGGCCCGGGTGCTCCGCCGTCTCGCCGCCGACCAGCGCGCAGCCGGCCAGCGTGCAGCCCTCGGCGATGCCCTTGACGATCGCCGCGACCCGCTCCGGCACGACCTTGCCGACGCAGATGTAGTCGGTCATGAACAGCGGCTCGGCGCCGCACACCACCAGGTCGTCGACGACCATGCCGACCAGGTCGTGGCCGATGGTGTCGTGCTTGTCCATCGCCTGGGCGATGGCCACCTTGGTGCCCACGCCGTCGGTGGCGGTGGCCAGCAGCGGACGCTCGTAGCGCTTGAACGCCGAGGCGTCGAAGAGCCCGGCGAACCCGCCGAGACCGCCGACCACCTCGGGGCGGTCCGCCTTCTTCACCCACTGCTTCATGAGCTCGACGGCCCGGTCGCCCGCCTCGATGTCGACACCCGCGGCGGCGTAGGTCGCCCCGCTCTCGTTGCTGGTCACTTCCGTGAGCCCTTTCAGAAATGGGTTAGAGCAGGCGGGGGGCGCGAGGCTCTGTCCATCGGCGGCTCCGCCGGTGTCATCGCCTCGCGCCCCCCACGAGTTGCATGGTTACGGTCGTCGCAGCGCGTCCGCCGCGCCCGCGCCGCCCAGCAGGGACTGGACGCCGTCCAGGTCGCTGGTGGGCTTGCCGCCGCGGACGGAGGGCTTGGCCTGGCCGCCGGCGATCTCGGCCTCCAGCAGCAGCTTGCCGAGCAGGGCCGGGTCGGGCAGCTCCATCGGGTACTCCCCGTCGAAGCAGGCCCGGCACAGCTTGTCCTTGGGCTGCGCGGTGGCCTCGATCATGCCGTCGATCGAGATGTACGCCAGCGAGTCGGCGCCGAGCGTGCGGCCGATCTCCTCGATGGTCATGCCGTTGGCGATCAGCTCCGCGCGGGTGGCGAAGTCGATGCCGAAGAAGCAGGGCCACTTCACCGGCGGCGAGGAGATCCGGATGTGGACCTCGGCGGCACCGGCCTCGCGGAGCATCTTGACCAGCGCGCGCTGGGTGTTGCCGCGGACGATCGAGTCGTCCACGACGACCAGCCGCTTGCCCGCGATGACTTCCTTGAGCGGGTTGAGCTTGAGCCGGATGCCGAGCTGCCGGATGGTCTGGCTGGGCTGGATGAAGGTGCGGCCGACGTAGGCGTTCTTCACCAGGCCGGAGCCGTACGGGATGCCGCTGGCCTCGGCGTAGCCGATCGCGGCGGGGGTGCCGGACTCCGGGGTCGCTATCACCAGGTCGGCCTCGACGGGCGCCTCCTTGGCGAGGCGGCGGCCCATCTCGACGCGCGAGAGGTGCACGTTGCGGCCGGCGATGCTGGTGTCCGGGCGGGCGAGGTAGACGTACTCGAAGACGCAGCCCTTGGGCTTGGCCTCGGCGAAGCGCGAGGTGCGCAGGCCGTTCTCGTCGATGGCGATGAGCTCGCCGGGTTCGACCTCGCGGATGAAGGAGGCGCCGCAGATGTCGAGCGCCGCCGTCTCGGAGGCGACCACCCAGCCGCGCTCCAGGCGGCCCAGGACCAGCGGGCGGATGCCCTGCGGGTCGCGGGCGGCGTACAGGGTGTGCTCGTCCATGAAGACGAGCGAGAAGGCGCCGCGGACCCTGGGCAGGATCTGTCGGGCGGTCTCCTCGATGGACAGGTCCGGGTGGCCGGCGAGCAGCGCGGTCACCAGGTCGGTGTCGTTGGTCGCCGCGGTCCGGCCGGAGCGGGAGATGTGCTCCTCACCGGGCAGCTCGGCGACCATCGCCGCCAGTTCGGCGGTGTTGACCAGGTTTCCGTTGTGGCCGAGGGCCAGCGAACCGTGTGCGGTCGCCCGGAAGGTCGGCTGGGCGTTCTCCCAGACCGAGGAACCTGTTGTCGAGTAGCGGGCATGTCCGACGGCGATATGCCCGTGCAGCGACCCCAGGGAGGTCTCGTCGAAGACCTGGGAGACGAGTCCCATGTCCTTGAAGACGAGAATCTGGGAGCCGTTGCTCACTGCGATACCCGCGGATTCCTGTCCGCGGTGCTGCAGGGCATAGAGGCCGAAGTACGTGAGCTTCGCGACCTCCTCGCCGGGGGCCCAGACCCCGAAGACGCCGCAAGCGTCCTGGGGGCCCTTCTCGCCGGGAAGAAGATCGTGATTGAGTCGTCCGTCACCACGTGGCACGTCTTCGAGTCTAGGGCAGGTCGCTCCGCCACCCCGAAAGCGCGGTCGACGGACGCGCGTAGACTCGGCCCCTTACCGCACTTTCCGCCAACTGGCCACCGACTTCGCACCCTTGTCGCAAGCGGTTCGCACAGTTGACGGGCGGCAGAAACGTGAGCCTGCTCACCCGACCGGCAGCACCAGCGCCCAGGCGTCGGCGTGCACCGTCCAGGTGCGCTGCCGGACCGGGCCGACCGGCACGCCGTCCGCTTCGTACCCGAAGCCCCGGCCCACCACGGTCAGCGCGGTCGCCCGGTGCAGCTGCTGGCGGCCGTCGAGGCGCAGCGAGAGCTCCATCAGCCCGCCGGCCAGGCCCAGGCGCAGCCGGGCGACCTCCTGGTGGACGTCGGCCAGCAGCCGTCCGTCCGCCTCGATCCGCAGCTCCTCGACCGGGGAACCCTTCGCCTGCTCGGGCGCAGCCAATTTCGCCCATAGCGAACGCCAACCACCCGCACGGCCCAGCCGCGGGCCGGTGAAGCGGACCTCGACGAGCACCACCCCGCCGCCGTCGTCCACCAGCAGGTCGAGCTTGCGCGGGCTGCCGCCGAGCGCCGCGCGGGCCGCCGCGACCGGTTCGGCGGGCACCCCGAGCCCCCGCGCGGCGGCGGTGGCGGCGGGCCGTCCGACCGGGACCACACCGATCGGGTCGGCGCCCAACTCGCGCTGCCGGTGCAACGCCTGGAGCACCCGCTGGAGCGCCTGGTCGGATCCGATCACCACCGGGCGCCGCCGGCCGCGGTGCTCCAGCACCCGGTCGAGTTCGGACGGCGACTCGGGCAGCGCCACCTTGCAGTCCGCGCCGCCGCAGAGCACGTCCTTGGCGATCCGCACGGACTCGCCGTCGGCCTGCTTGGCCGCCGGGTCGAGGAGGACCAGCAGCGGGCCGGGCGCGTCGAGGTCCGGGGGCTGGGATGCGGGCGTGGACAGGGACGACACGACCGGTCCTTCCTCAGGTAATCTCTCGGTGCAAGAGCCCCTTGCGCTATTGCGCCAGGGGCTTCGTCTATCTCGGGTCAGACTGCGGCCTACGCAGGATGCCCCAACCGGAAGGGGTGTACGCCTGTGCCGGCACTCGTGCTCGTTGGTGCCCAGTGGGGAGACGAGGGCAAGGGGAAGGCCACCGACCTGCTCGGCGGCTCCGTCGACTACGTCGTCCGCTACCAGGGCGGCAACAACGCCGGTCACACGGTGGTCATCGGCGACCAGAAGTATGCCCTGCACCTGCTGCCCTCCGGCATCCTGAGCCCGAACGTCGTGCCGGTGATCGGCAACGGCGTCGTGATCGACCCGGGCGTGCTGCTCTCCGAGCTGAACGGCCTGAACGAGCGCGGCATCGACACCTCGAAGCTGCTGATCTCGGGCAACGCCCACCTGATCACCCCGTACCACCGGACGCTGGACAAGGTCACCGAGCGCTTCCTCGGCAAGCGCCGGATCGGCACCACCGGCCGCGGCATCGGCCCGACCTACGCGGACAAGATCAACCGCGTGGGCATCCGGGTCCAGGACCTGTTCGACGAGTCGATCCTGCGCCAGAAGATCGAGGCGGCGCTGCACGACAAGAACCAGATCCTGGTCAAGCTCTACAACCGCCGCGCCATCCCGGCCGACCTGGTGCTCGAGGAGTACCTGGGCTACGCGGACAAGATCAAGCCGTTCCTGGCCGACACCACCCTGGTGCTGGACGAGGCGCTGAAGGCGAACAAGGTCGTCCTGCTGGAGGGCGGCCAGGGCACCCTGCTGGACGTCGACCACGGCACGTACCCGTTCGTCACCTCGTCGAACCCGACCTCCGGCGGCGCCTGCACCGGCTCCGGCATCGGCCCGACCAAGATCGACCGGGTCATCGGCATCCTGAAGGCGTACACCACCCGCGTCGGCTCGGGCCCGTTCCCGACCGAGCTGCTGGACGCCGACGGCGACGCGCTGCGCCGGATCGGCGGCGAGCGCGGTGTCACCACCGGCCGCGACCGCCGCTGCGGCTGGTTCGACGCGGTGATCGCCCGCTACGCGACCCGGGTCAACGGCCTGACCGACTTCTTCCTCACCAAGCTGGACGTGCTGACCGGCTGGGAGCAGATCCCGGTCTGCGTGGCGTACGAGGTCGACGGCCGCCGGGTCGAGGAGCTCCCGTACAACCAGTCGGACTTCCACCACGCGAAGCCGATCTACGAGACCCTCCCCGGCTGGAGCGAGGACATCTCGAAGGCGCAGACCTTCGCCGACCTGCCGAAGAACGCGCAGGCCTACGTGAAGGCGCTGGAGGAGATGTCGGGCGCGCCGATCTCGGCCATCGGCGTCGGTCCGGGCCGGACCGAGACGATCCAGATCAACTCCTTCATCTAGCCGTCGGCGGCGGCCCCGCCCGGCGGCCCGCGCCGCAGCACGCACCGTGGCCCCACTTTGCACTAGTGCAGATATTGATTGCACCTAATGCAAAGTGGGGCTACGTTGGCATGCATGACCGCGAAGCTCCCCGCACCCGTGTACCTGACCGGCCGGCACGTCCGGCTGGAACCGCTCACCCGCGCCCACGTCCCCGACCTGCACCTGGCCGGCGGCGGGGACGAGGAGATCTGGCGCTGGGTGCCGGTGCCGCTGCCGCGCACCCCGGAGCAGATGGCGGAGTACGCCGACGCCCGGCTCGCCGACCCGGCCTGCCTGCCGTTCGCGGTGGTCGACCTCGCCACCGAGCGGGCGATCGGCGTCACCTGCTACTTCGACGCCAGCGCGGCCGAGGAGCAGGTGGAGATCGGCGGCACCTGGTACGCCCGCTCCGCGTGGCGGACGGCGGTCAACACCGAGTCCAAGCTGCTGCTGCTCACCCACGCCTTCGAGGACCTCGGCATGGGCCGGATCTCCTGGAGGACCGACCACCTCAACGAGCGCTCGCAGAACGCGATCCAGCGGCTCGGGGCAAGCTACGAGGGCACCTTCCGGCGCGCCAAGCGGCGCCCCGACGGCAGCTGGCGGGACACCGTGTACTTCTCGATGCTCGCGGACGAGTGGCCCGCCGCGAAGGCCCGGCTGACCGAGCGCCTCGCGGCGGGCTGAGCCCCACGGTGGGCGACCGTCAGTAGATCGCGGCCGAGACGATCGCCGCGACGGCCAGGTTGGTGCTGGCGGTCACCCACACCGCCGGGTGCGGCTCCGGGTCCACCAGGACCGCACCCAGCTTGCCCGGGGTGAACAGGTCGATCGCCCAGAACGACACCGCCAGCAGCACCAGGCCGAGCAGGCCGAACACGCCCGCCGCCGCCAGGCCCTTGCCGAACTCCTGGTAGGTGGAAATGATCGCGGTGAAGACGATCCCGCCGATCGCCAGCAGTGCCGAGCTCAGCACCACGGCCGCGTTGCGGTTGCGCTCCACCCAGATCTGCCGGCCCAGCTTGCCGGGGGTCAGCACGTCGACCAGGCCGACGCCGAGCAGCAGCAGCACCAGGCCGACACCGCCGTAGGCGGCCGCCTCACCGAGCTGGTGGATGATGTCGTTCACTGCGGGCCCCTCCGTCACTCGCCAGGATCGGCACAAGATACCGGTCAGTCGTTGTGCTCGACCATCCGGTCCAGGCAGACCGCGATCGCCAGCATCAGCGGAGCGTCGGCGCCCTCCTCCACCTCCACCCCGTAGGTGTCGCGGATCCGGAACCACTTCCGGGAGACCTCGGCGACCCGGTCGCCGTCCGACTCGATCCGGTACTCCTTGTCGAGCAGGTCGCCGTGCACCTCCAGCTCGCCGCCCGCCTCCAGCTCCACGTGGTACTTGTCGCGGAACGGCGTGAACAGCTTCTTGCGGACGGTCGCGACCACGTCCCCCCCGGCGTTCTCGATCTTCATCGCGTCACGGACCGTCAGCACCTTCTCCTTGATGACGGCCACCACCTCGTCGTTGACGTCCTTCAGCTCGAAGGTGTCGCGCAGCCGCAGCACCTTGCCGTCGACCAGGTAGGCCTTCTCGCCGTCGCCGTCCTCGATCCAGTAGTCGTCACCGATCGAGAGCAGCTTCTCCTTGACCACGTACTTCACTGCCACTGCCGCCTCCTGGGGTCCGCGCCTGATAGCTGCGCCCATCGTGCCGGACCGCTAGGTTGTCCGGCGTGATGATCGGCGAGTTGTTGGGGATCGGCCGGACGGCCGACGTGTACGCACTGGACGACGGGCGGGTGCTGCGGCGCTACCGGGACGGCTCCGACACCGCCGGCGAACTCGCCGTGATGACCCACCTCGCCCGCCACGACTACCCGGTGGCCGCCGCGTGGCCCGGCACCGCGCCGGGCGAGCTGGTCATGGAGCGGCTGGCCGGCCCCACCCTGCGCGAGGCGCTCGCCTCCGGCACGACCGGCCCGGAGGAGGCCGGCGAGCTCCTCGCCGACCTGCTGCGGCGGCTGCACGCGGTACCCGCGCGGCACTCCGCCGACCCGGCGCACCGGATCCTGCACCTGGACTTCCACCCCGAGAACGTGATGCTCGCCCCGCGCGGCCCGGTGGTGATCGACTGGGCCACCGCCGACGAGGGCGAACCGGGCCTGGACGTGGCGATGTCCGCACTGATCCTCGCCCAGGCCGCCGTCACCATGCCGGCCGTCGCCGAGCTCGCCCGCGCCCTGCTCGTCCCGTTCCTGCGCCGGCTGGAGCCGCCGACCGCCGGGCAACTGGAACGGGTCCGTGCGATCCGGGCGGCCAACCCGACCCTGACGGAGGCGGAGACCGCCGGCCTCGGGCAGGCCCTGGAGCTGATCCGGGCCGCGCTCTGAGCCCCTGGCGCTACGTCAGCTCCCAGAGCAGGCGGTAGTAGCGGATCCGCTCCGGGTCCGGGTCGACGCCGTACCCGTCGAGCAGCGCCCGCTCCCAGCCCGGACCGTAGTTCCACCGCGTGTTCCAGGTCGCCACCGCCAGGTCCGCCCAGCGGTCGGCGACCCCCAGCGAGCCGAGGTCCACGTGGCCCGCGAGGGAGCCGTCGTCGGCCAGCAGCGTGTTCGGCGCACAGGCGTCGCCGTGGCAGACCACCGGGTGCTCGACCGGCGGCACCGCGGCGAGCAGCTCCAGCGCGCGCTCCACGCCGCCGACCTCGCCGACGGCCTCCTCGACCCGGGACGCGGGGTCGTCCACCCCGGCGGACACCCGCGCGTGCGCCCGCGCGACCCGCGCCTCGGCCGACCAGTCGAACGGGCAGTCCGCGACCGGCAGCGCGTCGTGCAGCACCCGCAGGCCCTCACCGATCACCCGGACCGCGGTCGCCGGATCGGCCAGCCAGCGCCCGTCCACCGCCGACCGGCCCGGCAGCCCGTCGGTGGCGATCCACGAGCCGGAGGCGTCCGCCCCCTCGGCCACCACCGCCGGCACCACCGCGTACCGGGCAGCCCAGCGCAGCCGCGCGAGCTCCGCCGACAGCTCCACCCCGCTGCCGGCCGGCGCCCACTTCACGAACTGCCGGCCCGCCCCCGCGCCGACCTCGAAGGTCAACCCGCCGGTCCCGTTCAGCCACACCGGCCGCACCGGCCGGCCCCCCGCGAACCCGACGACGCACGCCGGCACCTCGACCCGTCCCTGCGGCACCCCGGAGTAGATCACCCCGGCATCCCACCCCGCCCCGGCCGCCCGGTCAACCGGGTTACCGGCGGTGGAATGGCGACGCCGCATGTGGGGTTTGATTGGGGCATGGCTTCTCGTGCACGTGTACGCGCCCCCGAGCTGGTGGGCAAGGGCGGATGGTTGAACACCGGCGGCAAGGACCTGTCGCTGGCCGACTTCCGCGGCAAGATCACGATCCTCGACTTCTGGATGTCCTACACAATGTAGGGATCTCCAGAGGGGGCGTACGTGCACCATCACACGCTGTGTGACCTGTACCTTCGGCTGTCCTTGGACCGGGACGGCAAAACGGCGATCGAACGGCAGGAAGTCGACTGCCGCGCATGGGCCGAGCGCAACGGCCTGACGGTCCGCAAGGTCCACATCGACCGGGGGCGCTCCGGCTTCAAGGACGTCGAGCGCAAGGGGTTCGACTCCGCCCTTGCCGCCGTCACGGCGGGCGTCGTCGGGACGCTGATCGTGTGGAAGCTGGACCGGCTGTCCCGCAAGGGCATCGGCCAGGTCGGCAAGGTCCTGGACAACATCGAGAAGGCGGGCGGCCGTCTGGTGTCCGTCGTGGACGGCCTCGACACCTCGAACGACTCGGCCCGCATGGTCGTCGGCATGCTCGCCGAACTCGCCCGGTCCGAGTCGAAGAACCTCGGTACCCGGGTGGCCCACGCGAAGCGGCATCTGCGCCGACAGGGCCAGTGGATTGGCGGACAGCCCCCGTACGGGCTGCTGGTGGATCCCACCACGAAGAAGCTGGTGCACGACCCCGAGACGGCCGTCTACGCCCGGCTGATCGCGGATGACGCGCTGGCGGGCAAGTCCCTCGTGCAGATCGCGCGGCTGCTCAACGAGTACGACATCCCCTCAGCTCGGGGTGGCCAGTGGAACGCCGCGAGCATCATGAATCTGCTCAAGTCCCCGGCCTTCGCCGGTCTGATGCCGGAGACCGAATCCGTCGAAGCCGAGGACGGCAGCCGCAAGTTCACGAGCCGGGTGTTCCCCTATCGAGATCCCGAGACGCTGGACACCGTCAGCATCGGCGAAGGGATCATCACGGTCGGCGAGCGGGAGCGGATCATCCGGCAGCTCGAAGCCCGGACCCGCATGCAGGCGGGCAAGCGGATGCCGAAGCCGAACGGCACGGCGCTGCTCACTGGAATGGTGTTCTGCGATGTGCCGGGCTGCGGGCGCCGGATGCACAAGGTCGGCGGCAGCTATCAGTGCATGGCTCGCCGGGCAGGCAATCAGTGCCCCGGCGCGAACGCGGTAGCCGACCGCGTGGATCAGTACGTCTCGGAGTGGTTCCTCTCGCTGCTCCCGACGCTCGAACCGGACGATCCGCTCCTGGTTGCCATCGCCGACCGCTGGGTGAAGAAGGCAGACCCCGAGACATTCGCCAAGCGCGACGCCATCACCGACGAAATCGCCGACCAGGAAGCCCGGCTGGCGGACCTGGAAGACGCTCGATACCTGCGCGGGGAGTTCGACCGTCCGGGAGCGCTTGAGCGCTACCAGCGGCTTGCGGACCGCCTCCAGAGCCGCATCGACGGCCTTCGCGCCGACCTTGCCTCGCTGCCGCTCCCTGCGGTCGACATCTCGCCGCTGCTGGACGGCGAACTACTGCGCCCTGCCTGGGAAGCATCGACGCATGATCAGAAGCGAGACCGCCTGTCCCTTGCCATTGACGGCGTGTTCATCAGCAAGGGTGAGCGAGGGAAGCGATTCGTGCCCGAGCAGCGAGTCCGGGTCAAATGGGCGGAGATCAAGGAGTAGCCACCGACCCGCGCCAGACAGCTCCGTACAGCCCCGTTCGGCCCCGAGCCGGGCGGGGCTTCTTCGCGCCCGTAGGCGGCCGTGCAGGACTCCTACGGCGAACTGCCGGAACCTCCTTGGCGCGGGCGCGCTGACCTGCGGGCATGGCGATATGGCGCTTTGGTGCTCACTCTCAATACCCCTCGGAAAGTCACGAGAGAACCTGGGCGAGCCGTCAAACCGCCAAACTGTCATCGATGCCGAACCGGCGCCGGTGCCCGCTGGCCGGCTCGCTGGGCGGGCACCCCTTCTCGCTGTGGCTCAGTGCGGCAGGGAGGGGAAGCTATCGCACCGCTGATCGGAGCGTTTGCGCGGCCCGATGACACAGGGTTACGCCTGCAGGGCGTCTCAGAAACGATGGTTTGCGAGACGACTGTCGAACGGCCCCGCGAAGAGGTGGCTAGGCGTTCAAAACCCGTCTCAAAACCTGTCGAAAACCCTTGCAGTTGTGAGACGAGTTATGAGACGGTTGGGTCATGACGAAGAACACCGGCCACCTGATCGGCTATGCCCGAGTCTCGACCGACGACCAGGAAGCGCAGCTCCAGCACGACGCACTCACCGAGGCGGGCTGCTCCAGGATCTTCACGGACAAGGCCAGCGGGAAGAACATGGACCGTCCAGAGCTTGCCGCCGTGCTGGACTACCTCCGCCCCGGCGACACCCTGTGCGTGTGGAAGCTGGACCGCTTCGCCCGCTCGCTGATCGACCTGGTGACCATAGTGGACGCGCTGTCGACGCAAGGCATCGGTTTCAAGGTGCTGACGGGGGCGCTGGCGAGCATCGACCCGAACACGCCGGACGGCCGTCTCATGCTTCAGGTGGTTGGTGCCATGGCGGAGTTTGAGCGGAGTCTGATCAAGGACCGCACCCGCGCCGGCCTGGAGGCTGCCAGGGCACAGGGACGGACGGGCGGTCGGCCGAACGTGCTGGATGCTGACAAGCTCGCTGCGGCCCGGGCTCGCCGGGCGAACGGTGAGAGCGTGACGGCGATTGCCAAGGCGCTCGGGGTGAGCCGCGCGACGCTGTACCGGAATCTCGGGGAGTAGTCGCGGAGGCTAACTAGCAAGAGCTGTCTACCTGTTACGGATAGGCGGCTCTTTGCTCTGTCTCGGCTGGAGGCGGTATGCGCTGCGAAAGTTCGACGCTCGGCCCACCAGCGACCCCGGCCCAAGCTCGGCGCACGCACGCTAGGTGTGACCGCGTTTTTAGCCCCTGCTCGCCGACCAGTCGTTAAATCCTCCGGGAGCGTCGTCCGGCGGGATCAGGTCGCGTAGTTTCGTGATGCTCTCCCGCCCGCCCTTGAGCGGTCGGACGAACACGCCGAAGGTGTGTACGGCCATGATCCGCACAAGCCTGCCGGAGCGCCGGTCATGCACCGTCTGTCCAACCTGCGGTTCCGACTGCTCACTCATGATCGGCCGCCCATCGTGCGGCATCGGCGAAGCTGTAGAAAATCACCGGCTTACCGTCCGGCTGCTGCACGGGGTGGCTGCCGTTGTGTCGGTCGGCTACGCCCCATAGGTCGAGCAAGGGGGTCCCGTGCTGGGGTGGCATCGGGACGACTCCGTAGCGACGTTCAGTTCGTGCGGCTGCTGGCATGTCGGCTCCACTCGGGAAGGTGCTGGTCCGTACTGATGTAGCGGCCCGTTCGGGCGAGATCAGCGGCCAAAGCGGGGACAGACTGACCGGCTCGGCGGTAGCGTCATAGAACGCCCAAATGTCCCGGGGGACCTCTTGAACACTGCTCTTCGCCGCGCTATGGGCGATGCTCGGTTGAGCGCCCGTCAGCTGGCGACCCGCGTCGGGGTGGCACCTAAGACGGTGGAACGATGGCTGACAGATGAGGCCCTGGTCCCTCACCCACGGAACCGGGCGGACGTGAGCGAAGTGCTAGGGGTGAGTGAAGCGATGCTGTGGCCGAACGTGGTTCGGTCGGCGATCAAGACCGGCCCCGATCGAGAGATCGTCTCTGTCTATCCCTACCGCTCTGCCTGCCCGTCGTCCGCGTGGGGCCAGCTGATCGGTGATGCCAAGGGTGACCTGTTCTTCGCCGGCTACACCAACTACTTCCTGTGGCTGGAGCAGCCGAACTTTCTCGGCACGCTGCGCGCCAAGGCCGAAGCCGGGTGCCGGGTGCGCTTCCTGCTGGGTGACCCCGACGGTGAGACCACGGCGCAGCGTGAGCGGATCGAGGACGTCGCGCTCACCGTCTCCACGCGCATCCGGATCACCCTGGAGAACCTGGCCAAGCTGCGCGGCGTAGAGGGCGTCGAGGCCCGTTACAGCGCCGCTGACGACGCCACCAACCATGTGAGCCTGTCGGTGTTCCGCTTCGACTCTCAGGCCCTCGTGACGCCTCACCTGGCCAGGTTGGTCGGACACGACTCCCCAATGATGCATCTCCGCCGACAGCAACAAGGTGGGATGTTCGACCGGTTCGCAGCACACGCCGAAGAGCTGTGGGAGCGCGCTACGCCCGCGCCTACGGCCTGGTGAATCAGTGCGGCGCGTATCCGCAGGCACTCACCGCCGTCGCGAGCCCCCATGTCGCGCAGCGCCGCCGCTCCAGGTCATTCCCGCCGCAGACTAACGAATGGCCGAACATGTTCAAGGATTGCTCGGCAAACTCAATCGAAGCTTTGCTTGAAGTCATAGGCTATCGCCTGCATGCAAACTCCAAAGAGCCTATCACTTTTCGGCTACTTGGAGAAGATATTAACAGTCCAGACGAAGATCATAGCGCCAAGATTAACACAGACTCCAAACTTCGAGACGAACGAATAGCCACCGCTTGCCTCTCCGCCATATTGCATCGGCCCTTTCTTAAGAGTCTTTGCTTCAGCGAAGATTCCGAGACTTGTGAGGATTAGGACAGGAGCGGCCGCCGACGTGGACCAGCCATCCGGCAGCGAGAGGACAACTCCTACGCCCGCGAGAAACATTATCGGTATTATCTGGGCCACATCGGCCGCAAATCGCAGGTAACTCCGAATAAAGTCATCGCTATAGTGTGGCGAAATCAGTGGCGGCGATTTCAACGATGCATTGCTTCGAGAAATCGATGCAATCACACGGTCAGCCGCTCGTTCGACTAGAATTGGACTCATCAGGCTAGCTATTATCGCGGCCACGAATGGCAGGTAGCGATCCATTTCGATCGCAGCTCATTCGTCACTTGATGCGTCGACAACCAGCGTCACCGGGCCCGCACTCTCGTATAGCCCAATCAGGGATTCGTACCCAGATGCCTGCGCCCGAACTATATCAACGACAACTCGCTGCTGTGGCTCCTTGACTCTCGCCTTGAGCGCGCGAGTACACCAACCCTGGTGGCTCCCAGGAATCCAACCACTTGTGCACCACTTTATGCGAATTGACCGCCCCTGAATGTACCGCACTCCCTTACCATCACAATGACACTCGATGGACATCTCGAAAGGCAGCGGTGATGAATTATCGATTAATACTACGTGCTCCCCGGACGGTTCGATTGAGCAGCCATTCGATGACACATAAGTTTCGGCAGTCTGGAAGCAGTCAGGGAGACCGGGAATTTCTCCAATGCATTTGCCACTTCGCTTCGGCCTCGGCGGTGGATCATTACTCGATAGCTGGGGCTTGCTCATATTGACCAACCGTCCGTGAAACTGGAGGCAGGTGGTCACCCCAGTCCATGCTGTCCTGCGGAATCTCGTTCTCAATGATGTGGTGCATCATGTCGACCGTATGTTTTCCACCTGTAGCCGTTACGGCCTCAATGAGGCAGTTGTAGCCAATCCTGCGCCCAAAAGCAGTTATCAGCTGTATCGAGTCAGTGGAACCTGCAGACGGGAGCACATGGAAAGCGAGCCCAATCTTTGCGAGATCAAATCGCGCAAAGCGGCATTCCCTATCGAGCCGCTCCACCGGAATGGCGTCCAGCGCTTTGATGATTTCCTTCGAGTCGCCGCCCAGCATTTTCCCATTCAGCGAGATCGTGACGCGTCTCTTCCCGCGCCGAGGCGGCAGACGCTGACACAAGCTGATGAAGTCGCTCGCGTGGCACGCGCCGGTCCAGCTGAACAGTAGGTCGGGCCCACGAAGATCGATGATGACAGACTCGTCCTCAGGCAGCTCCAAGTGCCGAAGTTCGCCGTGTGGTGTGGCGACATCTCGAACCGAATAACCCATCGGGGGTCCTCCTGAGGCGGGACTCTCCTCCAACGTAGCTCGATCAGAGCCGCTGTACATTCGGACGCCCCGGAGGGAGCGTGTGCGGTCCCGCCGAGCGAGCCTACGGCTACTGCCCCGAGGTTGCCCAGACTCCGACGGGGCACACCTCGACGTCTTGACCATCTCCCTGTGCCAGCGCCTCGGAATCGGCCAGGGACTGATGGGGTTGGATGAGGACATGGCTTCTCGTGCACGTGTCCGCGCCCCCGAGCTGGTCGGCGCCGGTGGATGGCTCAACACAGGCGGCAAGGAACTCAAGCTTGCCGACCTGCGAGGTAAGTGTGTCGTACTAGACTTCTGGACGTTCTGCTGCATCAACTGCCTCCACGTCCTGGACGAACTCCGGGAGCTGGAGGAGAAGCACCGCGACACCGTGGTGATCGTCGGCGTGCACTCGCCGAAGTTCGTGCACGAGGCCGACCACCGGGCCGTGGTCGACGCGGTGGACCGCTACGAGGTGCACCACCCGGTGCTGGACGACCCGGAGCTGGCCACCTGGAAGCAGTACGCGGTGCGCGCCTGGCCGACCCTGGTGGTGATCGACCCCGAGGGCTACGTGGTGGCGCAGCACGCCGGTGAGGGCCACGCGCACGCGATCGCCCGGCTGGTGGAGGAGTTGGAGGCGGAGCACGCCGCGAAGGGCACGCTGCGCCGCGGCGAGGGCCCGTACGTGCCGCCGGAGCCGACCGCCGGGGACCTGAAGTTCCCGGGGAAGGCGGTGCGCCTGCCGGACGGGCACTTCCTGGTCGCGGACTCCGGCCACCACGCGCTGGTGGAGCTGGCGGAGGACGGCGAGAGCGTGGTGCGGCGGATCGGCGACGGCGAGCGGGGGCTGCGGGACGGCGCCGAGCCCCGGTTCAGCGAGCCGCAGGGGCTGGCGCTGGTCCCGGCCGGGCTGGAGCTGGGCTACGACGTGGTGGTGGCGGACACCGTGAACCACGCGCTGCGCGGTGTGCGGCTGGCGGACGGCTCGGTGACCACGCTGGCCGGGACCGGTCGGCAGTGGTGGCAGGGTTCGCCGACCGGGGGGCCGGCCCTGGAGGTGGACCTGTCCTCGCCGTGGGACGTGGCGTTCTTCGACGGCCGGGTGTGGATCGCGATGGCGGGCGTGCACCAGCTGTGGGCGTTCGACCCGGTGGCGGGCACGGTCGAAGTGGCGGCCGGCACCACCAACGAGGGCCTGGTGGACGGCCCGGCCGCGGAGGCGTGGTTCGCGCAGCCGTCGGGCCTGGCGGTCTCGGCGGACGGTGAGCGGCTGTGGGTCGCGGACTCGGAGACCTCGGCGGTGCGCTGGGTTTCACGTGAAACGAAGGAGGTGCACACGGCGGTCGGCACCGGCCTGTTCGACTTCGGGCACCGGGACGGCGCGGCCGGTCAGGCCCTGCTCCAGCACCCGCTGGGGGTGACCGTCCTGCCGGACGGCTCGGTGGCGGTCTCCGACACCTACAACCACGCGCTGCGCCGTTTCGACCCGGTGTCGGGCGAGGTGACGACGCTGGCGACGGACCTGCGGGAGCCGTCGGGCGCGGTGCTGGTGGACGGGGACATCGTGGTGGTGGAGTCGGCCCGGCACCGGCTGACCCGGCTGCGGCTGCCCGAGGAGGCCGTGCGGGTGGAGGCGGTGGCGCACCGGACCCAGCGGGCGGCGACCGAGGTGGCGCCGGGCGCGCTGCGTCTGGACGTGGTGTTCCGGGCGCCGTCCGGGCAGAAGCTGGACGAGCGCTACGGTCCGTCGACCCGGCTGCTGGTCTCCTCGACGCCTCCGGAGCTGCTGCTGGCGGGGTCGGGTGCGGACACCGACCTGTCGCGGGAGCTGGTGCTGAACGGGGAGGTCGCCGAGGGCGTGCTGCACGTGTCGGCGATGGCGGCGTCCTGCGACGACGACCCGGAGATCGAGTACCCGGCGTGCCACGTGCACCAGCAGGACTGGGGCGTGCCGGTGCGGCTGGCCGGGGGCGGGGCGACCCGCCTGCCGCTGGTGCTGGCCGGCCTGGAGTAGTCCGCTGCGGCAGGGAGCCCCGCCCCGGGGCTCCCCGAGCCGTTCTCAGCCCTCCAGGAAGGCCTTGATCGCGGCGGCCAGCAGGAACGGGTCGTCGGCGCCGCACAGCTCGCGGGCGGAGTGCATGGACAGCGCCGCGATGCCGCAGTCGACGGTGGTGATGCCGAGGCGGGCGGCGGTGATCGGGCCGATCGTGGTGCCGCAGGGCATGGCGTTGTTGGAGACGAAGGTCTGCCAGGGCACGCCGGCCTTCTCGCAGGCGGCGGCGAACACGGCCCGGCCGAGCGCGTCGGTGGCGTACCGGTTGTTGACGTTGACCTTGAGGATCGGGCCGCCGTTGGGCATCGGGTGGTGGCCGGGCTCGTGGCGCTCGCTGTAGTTCGGGTGGACGGCGTGGCCCATGTCGGAGGAGAGGCAGACGGTGCCGGCCAGGGCGCGGGCGCGGTCCTCGGCGTTGCCGCCGCGGGAGTGGACGCTGCGCTCCAGGACGTTGCCGAGCAGCGGGCTCTGCGCGCCGGTGTCGGACTCGCTGCCGGTCTCCTCGTGGTCGAAGGCGGCGAGCACCGGGATGTGGGGCAGGTCGGCGCCGGCGACGGCGGCGACCGCCGCGGTGGCGGCGTGCACGGACAGCAGGTTGTCCAGGCGCGGGCCGGCCAGCAGCTCGCGGTCGCGGCCCAGGTAGCAGGGCGGCTGGACGTCGTGGGTCATCAGGTCCCAGCCGGCGATGTCGGCGGCCGCCACGCCCGCCCGCTCCGCGACGTACTCGACCAGCGCGCCCTCGGTGACCTTGCCGATTCCCCAGATCGGCGTGAGGTGGCGCTGCTTGTCGAGCTTGAGGCCCTCGTTGACCTGGCGGTCGAGGTGGATGGCGAGCTGCGGGACGCGCAGCAGCGGCTCGTCGATCTTGACCAGCCGGGTGGTGCCGTCGCGCAGCGCGAGCCGGCCGGAGAGGCCGAGGTCGCGGTCGAGCCAGGTGTTGAGCGGGACGCCGCCGTAGATCTCGACCGCGATCTGCCGCCAGCCGGCCGACCCGGTGTCGGGGACGGGCTTGACCCTCAGGTTGGGCGAGTCGGTGTGGGTGCCCACCACCCGGAACGGCGTCGCCGGGGTCGCGCCCTCGGGCACGTACCAGGCGATCAGCGCGCCGCCGCGGATGAGGTACCGGCCGCCCGTGGCCCCGTCCCAGGCGTCGGTCTCCTGCACGCGGCGGAAGCCGGCCTTCTCCAGCCGCTCGGCGGCGCTCGCCACGGCGTGGTACGGCGACGGAGAGTCGCGCAGGAACGCGATCAGGTCGTCGGTGTGCGTCCGGTCGAAGGAGGCCGTTCGGGCGGCGGTCGACATGTTGCTCCTGAGTTGAGGGAGATCGGCAACCGGATGGGGGACCGGCTCCGCCCCGAGCATATGCCCGTACACGGACAGGACAGCGCTATCCCGCCAAGAGTGACAGAACAGTGAAGGACCGTCACACACAGCAGGGCCCGGCGGGTGCCGGGCCCTGCGTGTTGAGGGTGTGTCAGGTGGTTCGGGCGGGCCTAGAAGGCCTCCTCCGCGAGGTCCATGATCTCGTTGTCCACGCCCTCGGCGATCTTCCGCTGCGAGGTGGTGGTCGGGAGGACGTTGCGGGCGAAGAAGCGGGCCGCGGCGACCTTGCCCCGGTAGAAGGGGACGTCCTTCTCCGAGGCGCCGGCCTCCAGCTTGGCCAGCGCGACGGCGGCCTGGCGGAGCAGCAGCCAGCCGATCACGACGTCGCCGGAGACCATCAGCAGGCGGGTGGTGTTCTGGCCCACCTTGTACATGTTCTTGACGTCCTGCTCGACCGAGGACAGGTCGGCGAGCAGCTTGCCGACGATGGCCTCCAGGTCGCCGGCGGCCTTGGCGAGCGCGGCGCGCTCGTCGGCCAGGGCGTCGCCGCCCTCGCCGGCGCCGAGGAACTTCTGGATCTGCTCGGAGACCGCGGTCAGCGCCTGGCCGCCGTCCTTCACGATCTTGCGGAAGAAGAAGTCCAGGCCCTGGATCGCCGTGGTGCCCTCGTACAGGGTGTCGATCTTGGCGTCGCGGATGTACTGCTCGATCGGGTACTCCTGCAGGTAGCCGGAGCCACCGAAGATCTGCAGGGACTGGGCGAGCTGCTCGTAGGACTTCTCCGAGCCGTAGCCCTTGACGATCGGCAGCAGCAGGTCGTTCAGGCGCTCGGCGGCCTCGTCGTTCTCGCCGCGCAGGCGGGCGGCCAGCAGGTCGTCCTGGACCGAGGCGGTGTAGAGGACCAGGGCGCGCATGCCCTCGGCGTACGCCTTCTGCTGCAGCAGCGAGCGGCGGACGTCCGGGTGGTTGGTGATGGTGACGCGCGGCGCGGTCTTGTCCATGAACTGCGAGATGTCGGCGCCCTGCACGCGCTCCTTGGCGTACTCCAGCGCGTTCAGGTAGCCGGTGGACAGGGTGGCGATCGCCTTCGTGCCGACCATCATGCGGGCGAACTCGATGATCTTGAACATCTGGCGGATGCCGTCGATCTTCTCGCCGAGCAGCCAGCCCTTGGCCGGGTGCTTGGCACCGAAGGTCATCTCGCAGGTGTTGGAGGCCTTGAGGCCCATCTTGTGCTCGACGTTGGTGGCGTAGACGCCGTTGCGCTCGCCGAGCTCGCCGGTCTCCCAGTCGAAGTCGTACTTCGGCACGATGTAGAGGCCGAGGCCCTTGGTGCCGGGGGCGCCGCCCTCGGGGCGGGCCAGCACCAGGTGGATGATGTTGTCGGACATGTCGTGCTCACCGGAGGTGATGAAGCGCTTCACGCCCTCGATGTGCCAGGAGCCGTCCTCCTGCTTGACCGCCTTGGTGCGGCCGGCGCCCACGTCCGAGCCGGCGTCCGGCTCGGTCAGCACCATGGTGGCGCCCCAGAGGCCGTCGACCATGCGCTGGGCGACCTTCTGCTGCTCCTCGGTGCCCTCGTCGAAGACGACGCCGGCGAAGGCCGGGCCGGAGGAGTACATCCAGATGGCCGGGTTGGAGCCCAGGACCTGCTCGGCGTACGCCCAGACCAGCGAGGACGGGGTGACCTGGCCGCCGATGCCCTCCGGGATGCCCAGGCGCCACCACTCGGCGTCCATGAACGCCTGGTAGCTGCGCTTGAAGGTCTCCGGGATCGGAGCGGTGTTGGTCTCCGGGTCGAAGACCGGCGGGGTGCGGTCGGCGTCGACGAAGGACGCGGCCAGCTCGTTCTCGGCCAGGCGCGAGATCTCGCTCAGGATGTTCTTCGCGGTCTCGACGTCCATGTCGGCGAACGGACCGGTGCCGTACACCTGGTCGCGGCCGAACACCTCGAAGAGGTTGAACTCCACGTCCCGCAGGTTGGACTTGTAGTGACCCATGACCGTTTCTCCGGTTCGTCTGCTTCCGCGGGCCCGCCGGCTCGGCGCGTCCCACTTACCCACCAGTAGGGACCATGATGCTACCCGTTGGTAACTTGTTCAAGCCCTTCGGGACGAAAGGCCTATGAACGTGGTCACGTCCCACAATGCCGCCCCGGGCCGCATTGTGCGGATCACCGCCCCACGAAAGACCGTCCGCCCGATAGCCTTGTTCCCGTGTACGGCTACGAGCAGACCGCCTACCAGGGCGACCCCTACCAGCAGCAGCAGATGCAGCAGGGGATGAACGGCATGCCCGGCGCCGGCCCGTACGGGGACCCGCACCAGCAGGGCGCCCAGCAGCAGTCCCTGTACCCGGAGCCGTCTCCGCCGTCCCTCGCCGACGCGGTGCGCGCCTTCACCACCGGCTCGATGGCGGTCGAGGACTTCCAGGCCATCTTCATCACCTCCAAGGTCTACTGCCCGCGCGGCGACCGCCCCGGCTTCCTCGCGCTGCACAACACCCCGACCCCGGTGATCCCGATGTTCAGCTCGCTCAAGGAGCTGAAGCGCTACGCCGGCAAGGAGTCCAAGCACTTCAGCGTCACCGGCGCCGAGATCCTCGACCTGCTCCCCACCGGCTACGGCTTCGCCCTCGACATGGAGGGCGAGCACCGGATGGTCTTCGACGCCAAGGCCGTCGAGCAGATGGTCGACTTCACCATGCGCCGGATGTACGGCTAGTCCGTACCGCCGTCGGGGCCACCCCGCCGGCCGCGGCGGCGTGCCGTCCGAAGGTCCACCCGGGCCTACCGGCGGTCCGCGCCCTCCCCCATGGCCTCGACGTTGCGGGCGATGCGTTCGAGGACGGCGATCGCGGTGCGGTAGTCCTCGTCGGGGACGCCTTCGGCGGCCAGCCGGCGGAAGGCCCGGACCTTGGCGCCCACCTCGGTGAGGCAGTCGCGGCCGGCGGCGGTCAGGGCGAGCGCGCCCGGGGCGGGGCGGGTGAGCCGGCCGTCGGCGAGCAGCGCCTCGACGGCGCCGGCCAGGGCGGCGGGTGTCGCGTTGGCGGCGAGCAGGCCGGCCACGGCGGCGTCGCCGGCCCGCGGGTCGTCGTGGACCGCGTTCAGCACCTGCCAGCCGAGCCGGGTGAGGCCGTCCTCGGCGAGCATCGCGTCCATCCGGGTGGTGAGGGCGCGGTCGGTGCGGTTGAGCCAGTACCCGATCGGGCGCATGGCGGGCTCCTCTCGAAGGTGTCGCCGGTCAGACGGCGGTCCGCCCGGGGGCGAAGGCGTCGGCGTGCTCGGCCGCCCACTGGCGGAAGCTGCGGGCGGGGCGTCCGAGCAGGGTGGCGGTGGTGTCGGCCACCGCGACCGGCTCCGCGTCGGCCCGCTGCCAGAAGTCGAGCAGCGAGCCGACCAGCGGCGCGGGCATGAAGGCGGAGAGCTGCCGCTCGGCCTCGTCGCGGGTGATCCGTTCGACCGGGATCTCGCGGCCGAGCACGTCGGCGAGGACGGCGAGCTGCTCGCGGAAGGTGAGCGGCTCGGCCCCGGTGAGGGTCAGCGCGCGGCCGGCGAGGCGGCCGCCGGTGAGCGCCTCGACGGCGATGTCGGCGATGTCCTCGGGGTGGACGGGCACCACGCCGGCGTCCGGGTAGGGCAGCTGGACCGGCTGGGCCCGGGAGACCGGGTGCGCCCAGCCGAGCGCGTTGCTGGCGAAGGCGTCCGGCCGCAGGAAGGTGGCGGTCAGGGCGGAGCCGGCGAGGGCCCGCTCGACCCGCAGGTGGTGGTCGGCGAGCGGGTCCTCCTCGGGGTCGGGGCCGAGGACCGCGGAGGAGGAGAGCAGGACGACGTGCTCGACGCCGGCCGCCCCGGCCTCCTCGATCAGTGCCCCGATGCCGGCCGGCTCGGGGTAGAGGAAGACCTGCCGGACGCCGCGGAGGGCGGTGGCGAAGGTCTCCGGCCGACCGAGGGCCAGTTCGACGGTCTCGACTCCGGTCGGGGCGGCCAGCTCGGCGGGCCTGCTGCCGGCCACGCGGACCGGGAGGCCGGCGGCGTGCAGACGGGTGGTGACGGCTCGGGCGATCCGGCCGCGGCCGCCGGTGACGAGGATGGTCACGGTGGACTCCGATCAATTCATTGCTGATGACATATGCATGATGTCCTGCACACGTTTTCATGTCAACACATGCCTTCACCCCGTCACGCACCCGTAGACTGACGGCATGACGAACCGCGAGCCCGCCACTGACGAGGACCTGCTGAACGCCGTCGGTCCGGCGTTCGGGCGACTGCGCCGCTCCTCGCTGCTGGACGTCGAGGACCCGATCAGCCAGAAGGACCTCAGCCGCACCCTGGTGCTGCGGATCGTCCAGGAGGCGGACCGCCCGGAGGAGGGCCGGGGGCCCGGCGGCGCCCGCGAGGTGACGGTCGGCGCGGTCGCCGACCACCTGGGCGTGGACCCCTCGGTGGCCAGCCGGATGGTGTCCGACTGCATCGCCTCGGGCTACCTGGTGCGCGCCGCCTCGCAGCAGGACGGCCGGCGCACCGTGCTGCACCTGGCCCCGGGCGGCGAGGAGCTGATGGACCGCTTCCTGCGCCACCAGCGCGCGGCCTTCGACCAGATCACCGCGGACTGGAGCGATCGCGAGCGGCTGGACTTCGCCCGCCTGATGCTGAAGTACGTCGAGGCCCAGGACGCGCTGCGCGGCAAGGGGCGGTAGGGCGGGCGGCGGCGCGGGCACGGCCGGGAATGGCCAGAGGTAGTTCAATGTTCAACCTTGCGAGTGGTTGAGAGTTGAACTACTCTGGACCCAGGCCAGTAACCCCGAAGGAGGCCGACATGCCCGCCGTGACCGTCGAGAACCCGCTGACCCTCCCGCGCGTCGCCACCCCCGACCCGGTCGGTGCGGTCGCCCGCCCGGCGATGACGGTGGTCACCGCCCCGGAGGGCTTCGAGGGCGAGGGATTCCCGGTGCGCCGGGCCTTCGCGAAGGTCAACACCAAGTACCTCGACCCGTTCATCATGATGGACCAGATGGGCGAGGTGGACTACGCGGCCGGTGAGCCCAAGGGCACCCCCTGGCACCCGCACCGCGGCTTCGAGACCGTCACCTACATCATCGACGGCACCTTCGTGCACCAGGACTCGCACGGCGGCGGCGGCGTGATCACCGACGGCGACACCCAGTGGATGACGGCCGGCTCCGGCCTGCTGCACATCGAGACCCCGCCGGAGTCGCTGGTGATGTCGGGCGGCCTGTTCCACGGCCTCCAGCTGTGGGTCAACCTGCCCGCCTCGGACAAGATGATCACCCCGAAGTACCAGGACATCCGCGGCGGCAGCGTCAAGCTGCTGACCACCGAGGACGGCGGCGCGCTGATCCGCCTGATCGCCGGCGACATCGCCGGCCACCAGGGCCCCGGCGCCACCCACACCCCGATCACCATGATCCACGTCTCGGTGAACCCGGGCGCCGAGGTCACCCTCCCCTGGCGGTCCGACTTCAACGCCCTCGCGTACGGCCTGGCCGGAAGCGGCACGGCCGGCACCGAGCGCCGCCCGTTCCGGATGGGCCAGGCGGTCGTCTTCGGCGACGGCGACTCGCTGACCGTCCGGGCCGACGAGAAGCAGGACTCGCGCAGCTCCACCTTCGAGGTGGTCCTGCTCGGCGGCCTGCCGATCCGCGAGCCGGTCGCCTGGTACGGGCCGTTCGTGATGAACAGCCACCGCGAGCTCCAGCAGGCCATGGAGGACTTCCAGGCCGGCCGTCTCGGCACCGTCCCGGCCGACCGGAACTGACCGGCCCGGCCGTCCGCAGGCCCCGGCCGCCCGTGACGGGCGGCCGGGGCCTGCGGCTTTCCCGACGGCACCGAGGACCTGGGTCCGCATCGGGCGTCGGGAAGGACACAACCTGACATCACCGGCCGCCGGACACCGGCCCGGGTCCTACGGTGAGGCCGAACCGAGCGAACCTCCGCACCACCGAACCCCCGAGGGGCACCACCATGGCGATCAACGGCGATCCGCTGACCGGCAAGCTCGTCCGACTGCGCGAGCTGCGCGAGAGCGACCTCCCCCGGCTCGCCGACTGGTGGCGGGATCCCGCCCTCGCCGTCCAGCAGGTGACCGGGCCGGTCCACCCCCAGCCGGACGGCGCGCTCGCCGAGATGTTCCGCGCCTGGAGCCGCAACACCGGCGGCGACCTGGGGCTGAGCGTCGAGACCGTGGAGACCCGCGAACTCGCCGGCCACATCACCCTCTACGGCGCCAACCCGAAGGACCGCGCCGCGACCCTGGCCATCGTCATGGGCCCGCCCTTCCAGGACCGGGGACTCGGAACCGACGCCCTGCGCACCACCATCGGCTACGCGTTCGACGAACTCGGACTCAACCGGGTGGAGCTGACCGTCAACAGCTACAACGCCCGGGCGATCGCCGCCTACGCGCGGGCCGGGTTCGTGGAGGAGGGCCGCCGCCGGGAGGCCGTGTACCGCTCCGGCGGCTGGCACGACCAGGTGCTGATGTCGGTGCTGCGCCGCGAGTGGCCGCCGGCCGGCGCCTAGCACCTCCGCGACGACGCCTCCGCCGGGTGCGCCTCAGAAAGTGTTGGGTAATTGATCAACTGCTTGGTGTGATGCCCTGGCGGTGATCTTTGCGGCCACGGTGTCCGTGAAGATCACCGCCATGTGTGTCTGTGCGTGCAAGCCTTCCTATTCCTCGTCGTTGACGGATGCCCAGTGGGCGGTGATCGAGCCGCTGCTGCCGGTGCGGGATCCGCGCAGGGCGGGTCGGCCGCTGAAGTTCCCGCGCCGGCTGGTCGTGGACACGGTGCTGTATGTGCTGGTCAGCGGTTGCGCCTGGCGGTTGGTGCCGCACGATCTGGCCCCGTGGGACGCGGCCTACCGGTGGTTCCGGGCCTGGACTGCGGACGGCACCTGGAACCGGGTCCACGACACGCTGCGCGAGCGGGTGCGGGTGGCGGACGGGCGGGATCCGCAGCCCTCGGCGGCGGTGCTGGACTCGCAGTCCGCCCGCAGCCACCAGGGCGGGCAGGCGGTCGGCTACGACGCCGGCAAACGGGTGCGGGGCCGCAAGCGGCACCTGCTGGTGGACACCTGCGGACTGGTGCTGCGGGCGGTGGTGCACTCGGCCTCGGTGCAGGACCGGGCGGGCGCGAAGTTGGTTCTCGCCGGGATCCGGAGCTCGTTTCCGCAGGTCGGGCTGGTCTGGGTGGACGGCGGATACGTGAACGTGGTCGACGCGGGACTGGTCGGCTGGGCGGCCGAGCACGAAGGGCTGGAGATCGTTGCGGTGCCGCGCAACGCCGATGTGAAAGGGTTCCAGGTACTGCCCCGCAGGTGGGTGGTCGAGCGGACATTCTCCTGGCTGGGACGGTGCAGACGGTTGGCACGGGACTACGAGCGCAAGACCGCGCACGCCGAAGCGATGATCAAGGTCGCGATGATCCGGCTCATGGCCGCCCGCCTCGCCGGCGAGGAGATCGAACCGCACGGTCCCATCGAGACCGAAGCGGCCCGCCGCCTCGCCGACGACCTCAAGAACGAGTAATCATCCGATTACCCAACACTTTCTCAGACGCGGGCGTAGAGGGCGGAGGCGTCGTCGTGCGCCTTGCCGCGCGGCCAGCGCAGGCAGTCGGCGTCGGAGCGCTCCGCCGCGCGGACCCGGGAGATCAGCTCGGCGGGCCCGGATTCGGCCAGCAGACGGACCGCGTCCGCCCAACTGCCCAGGTCGAAGCGGTCGGTGAAGCGGGCGGCACCGTCACTGAGGGCGGCGACGCCGTGCAGGTCGCCCAGCTCCACGAAGCCGGTCTCGGCGTGCTCGGCGGCCCTCGGCGAGGCGGCGGCGATCCACGGCCCGTGGCCGGTGTTGCGGACCGCCCGCACCGCGAGCGCGTACCGCATGTGCAGCGCGGCCCGCTCGGCGGAGCCGGGCACGGTGGTCCAGATCTGCCGGCGCAGCGTCTCCCCGGCGGGGAAGCGCTGGTTGTCGCCGAGCACCCGCGGCGGACCGTCCTTGAGGTGCAGGACCAGCAGCGAGTCGCCGAGCACCAGGTACTCCAGCGAGCCGCCGTGCAGCCGGGCCGCGACCACCATGGCGGCCGGGGTGTTGGGGTGCGCCAGGTCGCAGCGGCCGCCGTGCAGGGCGGCCGTCTCCGCGATGGCGTCGGAGAGGCACTCGGCGATCGACCGGTCCGAGCGGTCGGTCATCCGGGCCAGCAGGTGCACGCCGAGCCGGCGGACGTACCAGGCGATGCCGTGCCGGCAGCCCGACTCCAGGCCGGCCGGCGAACTGGAGCCGTCCAGCAGCACCAGGGCCTCGGAGGAGGCGGCGGCGAAGTCCTCGTTGACGCGGTCCGGGCGGCGGGGCTCTCCTGCGAGGTCTACCTGCATGCCACTCAGTCTGCGCACCGGGGCGCGCCCGGGGCCAGGGGTCGGACCGTGATCCCTCGAAAGATGAGCCTCCGATGGCGGAAAGGGATGATACGGACATATCGTCCAGAAGACGACTGCAGTGTCCTGGGAGGAGTTTTCCGATGGTGTGGCAGTTCTTCGTCCTGGTGATCGCCTCGATCGGCTTCCCGACCCTGGCGCTGCTCTACATGATCGGCGGCCTGGAGTACCACGACCGGCGGCAGCCCTGAGAAACGATGGTCCGTCAGCGCGGCGGACGTGGCAGGGTGTGCAGTGCACATCAGCACCGGCTCGCGTCCAGGAGGTCCCCGAATGAGCAGTGAAGCAGCCGAACCGGCGGAGGCGACGACCGAGGCCGACACCGCCGCTGCGGCCGAGACCGCCGAGCCGGACGACGTGAAGGCGAAGTTCCTCGCCGCGCTGGAGCGCAAGGGCGGCGGACACGGCGGCGCGGCCGGCACGGGCGGCGGGTCGAAGATCCACGGCGCCCACGCGGCGGCCGGCGGCAAGCGCACCTTCCGCCGCAAGAGCGGCGGCTGACCGACCACCTCCCGAGCGCCGGCCGAGCGGCCGGCGCTCCGTGCCGTCCGCACCGGCGGGGCGGGTCCTTCGGGGCCCGCCCCGTCGGCGTCAGCGGGCGGGGGCGGGGGCAGGGGCGGGGACCCCGGCCGGAGCCGGCTCGGCCAGGAAACCGACCGCGTTGTCGACCACGGTCGGCTCCGCGACGATCCGGCGGTGGCCCAGGCCCCGGGTGGTGAGCAGCCGCAGGCGCTCCCCGTACGCGGCCTGCAGCCGACGGGCCTGGCCGTGCGGGACGACGTCGTCCTGCTCGTCGTGGACCACCAGGATCGGCAGCGGGACCTCCCCCGGCGCCCGGCCGGCGTCGAACACCCGCAGCGGGTCGGGGGTGCCGGGGAACAGCTCGCGCTCGATGCGGCGTACCAGTTCGCGCCGGATCCGGTCGTTGACGCCGAGGCCCGCGCAGAAGCCGTCCACGACGAAGGTGAAGTCCGAGACCCCGGAGAGGGCGACCAGGCGCTCGGCGGTGACGCCCGTGCGCAGCGCGTGAAAGGCGCACAGGACGCCGAAGGAGTGCGCGACCACCCCCTCGAAGTGCCCGTACCGGTCCTGGAGCCGGCCGATCAGTTCGCGGTACTCCAGGATCGTGGTGCCGCGGCCCTCCGAGTCGCCGTGGCCCGGCGCGTCGAAGCCGACCGGGCTGTAGCCGAGGTCCAGCAGGCGGGGGATCCAGTCGGCGAAGCGCGAGGCCCGCGACCGCCAGCCGTGCAGCAGCAGGACCGGGCGGGTGCCGTCGCCCCAGCGGTACGCGACCACCCGCTTGCCGTTGACGGCGAGCTCCTCGGTGGCGGCGCGGGCGTGCACGTCGAGTTCGGCGCTGCGGACGCGGCTGCGGCGCAGCGGGCGGCAGAAGAGCGCGAACGCCGCGCGGCCCGCGAGCGAGGGGGACAGCAGGGAGGTGGCGTTCAGGGCGGTGCGGACGGCGGCGTCGATCGGGGCCATGGTCTCTCCACGGAGCTGCGGCGAAGGGCGGACCTTGCTGCGACGAGATATTAGCACGACCGTTCGTGCAGTTTTTAGGGTGCGGCAGCAGGCCCGGGAGCCGGCGGCGGGGTCAGGCGGCGAGCAGACGGCGGACGGTGCGGGCGGCCCGGTCGTAGCGGGACGGGTCGTCGTGCAGCAGGCTCTGCGCGTTGGCCGTCTCCAGCGCCGCGATCAGCAGGAACGCGGTGTCCACCGGGTCGGTGCCGGCCGGCAGCTCGCCCGCCGCGGCGGCGGCGCGCAGCAGGTCCTCCAGGTTGCGCTCCCAGGCGAGCGCGGCCGCGGCCAGCGCGTCCCGCACCGGGCCCGGCCGGGCGTCGAACTCCGCGCCCACCGCGTAGAAGAAGCACCCGCCGTCGAAGACCCGGTCCCGCGAGTAGGCCAGCCATTGCTCGCAGAGCGCCAGCGCCTTGGCCCGTCCGTCCGGGAGGGCCTCGACCGGGGCGACCACGGCGTCGTAGAACATCCGGCCGGCGGCCCGGACGGTGGCCAGCTGGAGCTCCTCCTTGGAGCCGAAGCCGGCGAACACACCGCTCTTGCTCAGCTTCAGGTCCGAGGCGAGCCGGCCGATGGAGAGGGCGCCGAGGCCCTCGACCGAGGCGATCTGCACCGACCGCGCCAGCACCGCGCGACGGGTCTCGTTGCCCCGCTGCACCCGGCCGTCCGTCGAGGCGTCGACCACCGCGCTCCACCTCCGCCCACCACCCAGCCGCCCGGCCCACCCGTCGGCAGACGCCCAGCCTACGCCGCCGCCGTCCGCCCCGACCCGGCCCCGCACGGCGCACCGCGGGCCGGGTCCACGCCGCGTGTGAAGGACGCGGGGCGTCAGGGGGTGAGGCGGGGGGCGAGGGTGGCGGCGGCGGTGAGGAGGTGTTCGTCGGTGTGGGGGCGGGCGGCGAGCTGGAGGCCGAGGGGGAGGCCGTCCAGGTGGCCGGCGGGGAGGGTGAGGGCGGGGAGGCCCGCGTAGCTCCAGGGGGCGGACATGGCGGGGTCGCCGGTGGAGTCGAGGCCGTGCGGGGCGGGCCCGGTCGCGGCGGGGCTCGCCCAGAGGTCGATCGAGTCGGCGGCGGCGCGGTCGGCGAGGCGGCGGCGGAAGCGGGCCCGGGCGGCGAGTGCGGCCTGGTAGTCGGCCCGGTCGATCTCCTGTCCGCGGCGGATCGCGGCGGCGGTCTCGGCCCGGTACAGCCCCGCGAAGCGGGCGAACAACTCCTGGTGGACGCGCGCGAGTTCGTAGCGGCTGATGACCATCAGGTGTCGGCGCAGGTCGTCCAGGTCGGGCAGCGCGTCGACCCGCCGGACGGGTACGCCGAGCCGGTCCAGGGCCTGCTCGAACGCCTTCCGGGCGGCGGGTGCGACCTGGTCGAGGTAGCCGCCGGTGGGGACGCCGAGGACCGGCTCGCAAGTGGCGGGCCCGCCGGGCGTCCAGCCGTCGCACAGGACGGACGCGGCGAGCTCGGCGCCGGCGAGGTCGGCGGTGAACAGGCCGACGGTGTCCAGGCCGGGCGCGTGCGCGATCACGCCGTCGAGCGGGATCCGCCCGGCGGTGGGGCGGAAGCCGACCACGCCGCAGTACGCGGCGGGCCGGATCACCGAGCCGAGGGTCTGGGTGCCGAGGGCGAGCGGGACGAGGCCGGTGGCGACGGCGGCCGCGGAGCCGCTGCTGGAGCCGCCGGGGGTGTGGGCGGGCCGGTGCGGGTTGCGGGTGGGGCCGGGGGCGGTGACCGCGAACTCGGCGGTCGCCGTCTTGCCCGCGATCAGCGCCCCGGCGGCGCGCAGCCGGGTGACGGCGACGGCCTCGGGCCCGGCGAGGACGCCGGGGGGCAGCACGGATCCGGCGTGCGTGGGCAGCCCGTCGACGTGCAGGACGTCCTTGACCCCGACGGCGACCGCGAAGAGCGGTGGTCGGCCGTCGGGGTCGGGGTGGCGGGCGGCGAGCTGCCGGGCCTGCCCGGCGAGCCGGTCGTAGCGTCCGGGTTCGGGGACGAAGGCCCGGACGGCGGGGTCGATCCGGTCGATCCGGGTGCACAGCTCCTCGACGTGCGCGGCCGGGTCCGGGTGGCCGGCGCGCAGGTCGGCGGCCTCGCGGAGCAGCGGGACGGGCCGGATCAGCGGTTCCATGGCGGCGGGCCGGAGTGCGTCCGGCTCAGCCGTGCTCGTCGGGGAGGTATGGGCTCTCGCGGAGGTAGAGCGCCCCGCAGGTGTGGCAGTTGCGGTCGGGGTCGGCGGTCCAGTGGGCGGCGTCCTGGAGGGGGGCGGCGGCGTCGAGTTCGCGTCCGCACATGGCGACCAGGTCGTCGTTGCGGACGATGTGCCAGTTGGCGACGGGGCCGGAGCTGCCGGCCGGGCCGTACTCGGCCCGCATCTGATGCATCATGATCACCATGGTCCGCCGGGCCCGCGGGGGCGGCAATTCGTACGGGCGGGACGGGCGATGCCCGAGGGGGTCGGGAACGCCGTCCGCGGGGATCCGCGCAGCTCGGGGATCAGGTCAGGGTGCCGTGCAGGCGCAGGCGGGCGATCCCGCCGTCGGGTACTGGCGGATCCGCAGGTGGGTGGCGCGGCGGGGGTCGGTGACGGTGATCCGCAGGGCCGGGGCGTCGAGGGCCAGTCGGCGGACGGCGGGGACGACCAGGGCCCCGATCGCGGTGGCGAAGGCGCCGATCCGGACCTCTCCGGCGGCGCCGTGCAGGTATCCGGCGAGGTCGGCCTCGGCCTGCTCCAGCTGGCCGAAGACCCGTTCGGCGTGGCCGAGCAGCAGTCGGGCGGCGCTGGTCAGGCGGACCCGGCGGCCGTCCGGCTCGACCATGGGCGCCCCCAACTGCTTTCCGAGGGCGGCCAGTTGCTGGGAGACCGCAGAGGGGGTGAGGTGCAGCCGCCCGGCGGCGGCGGTGACCGTACCGCACTCGTCGAGTGCCTGGAGCACTCGTAGCCTGCGCAGATCCCAGTCCGTCATCGGGCCAGCGTACGGTGCGGGGATTCGGTGTCGTCGGTCGCCCGCTTTGCCCCGCTAGGCAGCGATTTCAAGCCAACTTCAGGCAAAATTCACTCACATAAGCTTTCTGTAAGGTAAAAGGCCCCTCTAGTCTTCGGCAGCCGATCCGAGCAGCTGACCGAGGAAACACGTGACCACTCCCCCGAGCCAGTCCCCCGCCCCCGCCGAGGGCCAGGCCGCTTCCCCCTACCCGGAGATCCCCGTCGAGGCGACCGCCCCGGCGAAGACGAAGGGCAAGGTCGGCAAGCTCCTCCTGCGCTTCGTGGGCATCGTCGCGGTCGCCGTGGTCGCCGTGCTCGGCACCGCCGTGTACAACTGGCTGACCGACGACCCGGCGATCGCCGAGGCCGGCAACTGCGTGCACAACTCGGGCACCGATGCCAAGCCGAGCGTCAAGGTCGTGGACTGCGGCGCGGCCGACGCCGAGTTCAAGGTGCTGAAGCGGATCTCCTACGACGACAAGAACGGGTGCGACAACGTCGAGGACGTGGTCGCCTCGTACGTCGTGACGGGGCGCGAGTCCTACACCCTCTGCCTGGGCGACAACAAGAAGTGATCACCCGCCGCCGGTGAGCCGCGCCGCCCGCAGGGCGAGGTAGTGGCGCTCCGGCAGGCTGGCGGTGCGGGCCGCCGCCGTCCGGTACTGGACGGCGGCGGCCTCGCACTGTCCGGCCCGTTCCAGCAGGTGGGCGCGGACGGCGGCGAGCCGGTGCCCGCCGGCCAGCCGCGGATCCCCGGCCAGCGCGTCCAGCGCGGCCAGGCCGGCGTCCGGGCCGTGCACCATGGCGAGCGCCACCGCGCGGTTGAGCGCGACCAGCGGGCCGGCCGAGAGCCGACCCAGCACGCCGTACAGGGCGAGGATCTGCGGCCAGTCGGTCTCCTCGGCGCTCGGCGCCTCGTCGTGGACCGCCGCGATCGCGGCCTGCACCTGGTACGGGCCGACCGGTCCGCGCGGCAGCGCCGCGGTGACCAGCGCGATGCCCTCGGCGATCCGTGCGGCGTCCCAGCGGCCGCGGTCCTGCTCGGCGAGCGGCACCAGTTCGCCGTCCGGGCCGGTCCGGGCGGCGCTGCGGGCGTCGGTCAGCAGCATCAGCGCCAGCAGCCCGGCCACCTCGCTGTCCTCCGGCAGCAGCCGGTGCAGCTCCCGGGCCAGCCGGATCGCCTCCCGGGCGAGCTCGACCCGCTGCAGCTCGGTGCCCGCCCCGGTGGCGTACCCCTCGTTGAAGACCAGGTAGAGCACGTCCAGCACCTCGGTCAGCCGGGCCGCGCGCTCCCCGGGCTCGGGCAGCGCGAACGGCAGGCCCGAGGAGGTGATCCGCTGCTTGGCGCGGCTGATCCGCTGGCCCATGGTGGTCTCCGGCACCAGGAAGGCCCGGGCGATCTCACCGGTGGTCAGACCGCCGACCGAACGCAGCGTCAGCGCGACCGCCGAGGCCCGGGTCAGCGCGGGGTGGCAGCACAGGAACAGCAGGGTGAGGGTGTCGTCCCGGGCGGCCGGGTCCTCGGCGTCGGCGGGCGGCGCGGTGCGGCGGTCGTCCTCCCGGGCCACCCGGTCCTCCCGGCGGCGCCGGGCCTGCTCGCCCCTGACCTGCTCGGTCATCCGGCGGCTCGCCACCTGGATCAGCCAGCCGCGCGGGTTGTCCGGCACGCCTTGCTCGGGCCACTGCGCGAAGGCGGCGATCAGCGCCTCCTGCACCGCGTCCTCCGCCGCGTCGAAGTCCCCCCAGCGGCGGGTGAGCAGGCCGACGACCTGCGGCGCCAGGGTGCGCAGCAGGCCGTCGTGGGCGGTGGGGCTCACGCCTCCTCGGTGGGCGGCGCGGACATCACTTCGCGGACCTCGATCGGCATGTTCAGCGGCGCCCCGCCCGGGCCGGGGGCGGCCGAGCAGCCGGCGGCGATGGCCACCGCGCGCTCCGCGCTCTCCACGTCGACGATCCACCAGCCGGCCAGGAACTCCTTGGTCTCGGCGAACGGCCCCTCGGTGACCAGCGGCTCCCCCGCCGGGCCGGAGCGGACGATCCGCGCGGTGTCCGGCATCGCCAGGCCCTGTGCGTCGACCAGCTCACCGGCGGCGGCCAGCTTGGCGTTGGTCTCGCGCATGAACCCGATGTGCGCCCGGATCTCCTCCGGCGTCCAGTCGGTGATCGACGGGAAGTCGGCGCCGGCCTGGCTGAACTGCATCAGCAGCATGTACTTCATGGTCCCGCTCCTTCTGGTGACGGCGCCCCCGAAGGACGCTCTCACGGACAGGTAGAAGCCGGGGCGGCGTTCTCGACATGTCGTGGCGGGAATCTCCGAAGTTTTTTCCGGCGCGGTCGCAGGGGCCGGTCAGGAGGCCCGGAGCAGGGCGTCGTCCTGCCACTTGAGGATCTTGTCGAAGCTGACGATCGCCCCGCGCAGCGGGTGGTTGCGCAGCTGGACGTGGTCGGTCAGCGCGTGGATCAGGAACAGGCCGCGGCCGGACTCGGCGGCCAGGTCGGGCACCGCTCCGGCATCGGGGGCGCGCACGGCGGCGGGCAGCGGCCGGCCGGCCGGGACGACGTGGGTGTCGTACGGGGCGGGCCGGTCGGCCGGGCGCGGCCGGTGCGGGGAGAGCACCCGGGCCGGCAGCGAGGCCCGGCCCCGGCGGGTGCGACACCGGGCGGCGGTGGGGCGGCCCGGCGGGGCCGGGACGGTGCGGCGCGGCGCGGGCTCGGCGGACGGCACCGGCGCGGCGATCGGCGGCAGGCCGGGGCCGGAGTCCACCACCTCGATCCGCAGCCGGTCGCCGGCCAGCGAGGCGGTCACCTGGAAGCCCTCGTCGGGGCGGTCGGTGACGGCGTGCTCGACGGCGTTGGCACACGCCTCGGTCAGCGCGACCCCGAGGTCGAAGGCGATCTGCCGGTCCACCCCGGCCGTCTCCATGGCGCCGAGCAGGATGCGGCGGGCGAGCGGCACGCTGGCCGGGTCGCGCTTGAGGTGCAGAGTCCACCAGATGTCCACGGGAGGTCCCTCCTGGCTGCGGCTCCACATACAACTAGGTATCTCCGAGTGATTTCGCGGTGAACCGTCCGTAGGGCCGAACGCCGCCCGTTCGGCGGATGGACTGGTGCGGATGAGTGTGCCGAGCGGCGCGCGCAGCGCCGCGCGCGCCGGGCCCGTTCGGGTCAACGCGCGGACCGGCGCACCACCGGCCGGGGAGCGGTTTCCGGCCGTGCCGCACCCCGGCCGCGGCGCATTCCGGCCCCTGGCCCGGACGGCGGTGTAGGCGGTGAGATGATGGCCCGGCCATGACTGACCTCACCGCCGCAGCCCGCCGGGGCGCCGCCGCACCCGCCGGGGTGACGGCCGCCGCCTGGGATCTGCGGGTGCTGCGCGCGGTGCCGTTCGCCCTGGTGTGCACCTTGATCGCGGCGGTCGGCCACGCGCTGGTCGGCGGCGGCGAGGTGGCGCCGCGGGCGCTGGTCACGGGCTTCCTGGCGGTCGGTGTGCTCGCCGCCCTGCTCGGCGGCCGCGAGCGCGGCCTGCCGGTGATCGCCGCGGCGCTCGGCCTCGGCCAGCTCGGCCTGCACTACCTCTTCCACAGCGTGTCCGGCGGCGTGCCGGGCGGCCCGGCGATGGCCGGAATGCACCACCCGGACGCACTGGCCCAGGCCGCCGGCCGGCTGCTCTGCGACGACCGGGTCGGCAACGGCCCGACCCCCGTGCCGCCCGGCACCACCGCCGAGCAGGTGGTCAGCGCCGCGGGCCTCGACCCGCAGGCGTTCACCGCGACGGCCGCCGGGACGCACGCCTCCGGGCTGCTCGGGACGACCCCCGGCATGCTGCTCGGCCACCTCGCCGCCGCCCTGGTGGCCGGCTGGTGGCTGCGCCGCGGCGAGGCCGCGCTGTGGCGGCTGGTCCGGCTCACCGCGCACACCGCCCGGCAGTGGGCCGGTCCGCTGCGCACCGTGCTGGCGCTGGCCGCCGCCCTGCTGCTCGGGCCGCTCGCCGAGGGCCGTACACCCGCCCGGCGGCGCACCCGGGCCGAGGATCGGCGGCTGCCGGCGGCTGCCGCGCTGCTGTGCAGCCCGATCCGGCGAGGGCCCCCGGCGGCGTTCGCGCGCTGACCCGGGCCCGGTACGACGGGGTTCGGGCGCGCCCACGCGATGCCGTCGCCCGCCCACGCGCGGGACGGCCACCCACACCCCGTTCCCGCGGGCCCGCCGTGCGTGCGGCCCCGCCGTCCTCCTCCGGAGAACCCCTGATGCGTGCCCTTCCTGCCGTCCGCCTGGCCTCCGCCGGCCTGCTCGCCACCGTCGCCGTGCTCGCCGCCGCCCTGCCGGCCGCCGCGCACGTCACCGTCCAGCCCGGCAACGCCACCCAGGGCGGCTACACCGCCGTCGCCTTCCGGGTGCCGAACGAGAGCGACACCGCCTCGACCGTGAAGCTCGAGGTCAACCTGCCGATGGACCACCCGATGGCCTCGGTGCGCACCCAGCCGCTGCCCGGCTGGACCGCCACCCTGGAGAAGTCCAAGCTCGACAAGCCGCTGAACGCGCACGGCAAGGAGATCACCGAGGCCGTCTCGAAGATCACCTGGACCGCCGACGCCGGGACGAAGATCGGGCCCGGCCAGTTCCAGGAGTTCCGGGTCTCGCTCGGCGCGCTGCCGACCGACACCGACAAGCTGACCTTCAAGGCCCTCCAGACGTACGACAACGGCGACGTCGCCCGCTGGATCGAGGAGGCCAAGGACGGCCAGCCCGAGCCGGCCAAGCCCGCGCCGGTCCTCACCCTCGACAAGGCCGCCGCGGCCGGCGACCACCACTCCGGCGACGCCGCCGCGGCCAAGCCCCAGGCCTCCCCCGGGCAGGCCGCCGCCGCGTCCGACGACGCCACCGCCCGCACCCTCGGTGTGGTCGGCATCGTGGTCGGCGTGATCGGCGCCGCGCTCGGCGTCGCCGGCCTGCGCCGCAAGAACGCCTGACCCCAGCGGCCGGGCCGCGTCCCCCGCGGACGCGGCCCGGCGGCCCGCCCTCGCCCCGCACGAAGGATCACGTCCCCATGGCTTCCACCCACCGCCGGCTGCTCGGCACCGCCGCCCTCGCGCTGTCCGCCGCCCTCGCCCTCACCGCCTGCTCCTCCTCCGGCGGCTCCGGCAGCGGCGACTCGCCCGCCAAGGTCAGCAAGGAGAGCAGCGGCTCCCCCTACCAGGCCTCCGTGCTGAAGAAGCACTTCGACAAGCCCGGCCTGGTGCTCACCGACACCTCCGGCCGGCCGTACGACCTGCGCGAGCAGACCGCCGGCAAGGCCACCCTGCTGTTCTTCGGCTACACCAGCTGCCCCGACGTCTGCCCGACCACCATGGGCGACATCGGCGTCGCGATGTCCAGGCTCCCCGCCGAGGACCGCAAGAAGATCGACGTCGTCTTCGTCTCCACCGACCCCGAGCGCGACACCCCGAAGGTGCTGCGCACCTGGCTCGACTCGATGGGCACCGGCTTCATCGGCCTCACCGGCGACCTCGCCAAGGTCAAGGAGGCCGCCAAGCCGCTCGGCATCCTGGTCGAGGACCCGATCGTCAACGCCGACGGCACCGTCACCTCCACCCACGGCGCCCAGGTGCTCGGCTTCCTGCCGTCCGACGACAAGGCGCACCTGCTGTACATGAGCGGGACCACCATGGAGACCTTCGCCCACGACGTGGCGCTGCTCGCCAAGGGGGTGCCGGCGTGAGGCGGGCCGCGCTGATCGGCGCGGGCACCGCGGTCGCGCTGACCGCCGCGGTGATACTGGTCGGCTGCGGGTCGGAGTCCGGACCGGCGCCCTCCTCGGACGCGGCGGCGAAGCTGACCGTCGCCGACCCCTACATCCCGCTGCCGGCGACGCCCGGCGGGATGGGCGCCGGCTACCTGACCGTCCGCAACGAGGGCGAGGGCGAGGACCGGCTGCTCAAGGTCACCAGCCCCGCCGCCGGATCGGTCACCATGCACCGCTCCACCACCGGCTCGATGGAGGAGGTGCAGAGCCTCCCCGTGCCCGCGCACGGCACCCTGGACCTCGCCCGCGGCGGCACCCACCTGATGATCATGGGGTGGACCAGGCAGCCCGCCCTCGGCGACGAACTGGAACTCGACCTGACCTTCGCCAAGAGCGGCACCATCGCGGTCAAGGTCCCGGTCAAGCCGCTGACGTACCGTCCAGGAAGCTGACGGCCGAGATGGAGGAGAGGGTGACCGCAATGACGGTACGCGGGAGGGCGGCCGCGCTGCTCGCGGTGCTCGGCACCGTACTGGCGCTGCTGCTCGGCGGGGCCGGGACGGCCGCCGCGCACGCCAACCTGGTGTCCACCGACCCCGCGCGCGACTCCGTGGTGCCCAGCGCCCCGGCCGCCGTCACGCTGGTCTTCAGCGAGGGCGTCTCGCTCGCCGCCGACTCCGTCCGGGTCCTCGACCCGGCCGGGAAGCCCGTCGACAACGGCGACCCCAAGCACGCCGACGGCAAGGCCGACACCGCCCGGGTCACCCTCAGGAGCGGCCTCGCCAACGGCACCTACACGGTCGCCTGGCGGGCCGTCTCCGAGGACTCCCACCCCATCGGCGGCGCCTTCACCTTCTCCATCGGCGCCCCCTCGGACACCTCCGTCTCCGCCACCGCCGTCCAGGGCGGCAAGGCCGACACCACGGTCGCCTTCGCCTACGGCCTCGGCCGGACCGTCGCCTACGCCGCCTTCGCGCTGCTGGTCGGCGTCGCCGCGTTCGTGCTGGTCGTGTGGCCGCGCGGGATCGCCGTCCAGGCGGTGCAGCGGCTGCTCATGGGCGGCTGGATCGCCCTGCTCGTCTCCACCGTCGGCGTGCTGCTGCTGCGCGGACCGTACGAGCGGGGCAGCGGCATCGCGCAGGCCCTCGACCTGTCGCTGGTGCGCACCACGCTCGACGAGCGGATCGGCACCGCGCTCGCCGCCCGGCTGCTGCTGCTCGCCGCTGCGGGCGTCTTCCTGTCGCTGCTGGTCGGGCAGTTGGCCGACACCCGGAAAACCGCAGCGGCCGACGGCCCGGAGACCGAGGGCACGGAGGACGAGGGCACGGCGGCCGGCGGCCCCGTGGACGAGGACACCGCCGAGGAGGCGGAGCTGCGGCGGCTGGAGCGGCGCGCCGCCGACCGGCCGCAGTGGGACGCCCGGCTCGGCCTCGGCATCACCGGACTCGCCCTCGCCGTGGCGCTGAGCGCGACCTGGGTCGGCGCGGACCACTCCTCCGTCGGCATCCAGGTCCCGCTCGCCCTGCCGATGGCCGCCGTCCACCTGCTCGCGATGGCGCTCTGGCTCGGCGGGCTGGTGGCGGTCCTGGTCGGGCTGCGCAACGGCCTGCCGGCGAGCGGGGTCGAGCGGTTCTCCCGGCTCGCGCTCGGCGCGGTCACCGCGCTCGTGGTGACCGGCGTCTACCAGTCCTGGCGCGGCCTCGGCTCGTGGAGCGCGCTGGTCGACACCGAGTACGGGCGCCTGCTGCTCGTGAAGGTCGGCTGCGTCGCGGCGATGGTCGGCGTGGCGTGGATCTCCCGCTCCTGGACCGCGAAGCTCCGCGCGGCGGCGCCGGAGGCCGTCGACGCCGCGGCGCCCGTCACCGAGCCGGCCGCGCCCGCGGGACCGGCCGGCCCCGCGGCGGCTGTCGACCCGGACCGCGCCGCGCAGCTCGCCCGCCAGCAGGCGGCCCGCGCGAGCGCCGGCACCCGACCGGACGGCGCCCGGGCGGGCCTGCGGCGGACCGTCGTGGTCGAGGCGGCGGTCGCCGTCGCCGTCCTGGTGGTCACCACGATGCTCACCAACTCCCCGCCCGGGCGGGTCGCGCAGGCCGCGTCCGCCGTCACCGCGCAGACGCCCGCCCCCGGGGTGTCCACCGTGCCGGGGAGGACCGTCGAGCTGAAGATCCCGTACGACACCGGCGGACGGACCCCGGGCGCCAAGGGCACCGCGACCGTGTCGATCAACCCGGCCGCGGTCGGGCCGAACGCGGTCGGGCTGGAGCTGGACGACTCCACCGGCCGCCCCACCGAGGTGCCGGAGATCGAGCTGGCGTTCACCCTGCCCGACCGGGACCTCGGCCCGCTGCCGGTCGCCCTCACGTCCGGGGGCACGGGCCGCTGGTCGGGCACCGCGCAGCTGCCGCTGGCGGGCAACTGGGTGGTGTCGGTGACCGTCCGGTCCTCCGACATCGACCAGGTGACGGCCGTTCAGCAGCTCAAGCTCGGCGGCTGAGGCGGAGAGGTGACGCAGATGGGTGCGCAGGGGTTCTCGCGGCGGGCCCTGCTGGGCGGCGCCGGGGCCGGGCTGGCGGTCGGCGCGATCGGCGGCGCGGTCGGCGGACGGGCGGCGGCCTCGCCGGGCCCGGCCGCCGCACCGGGCACGGGCGCCGCCGCGGTGCCGTTCCACGGGCCGCGGCAGGCCGGGATCGTCGAGCCGGCCCAGGCGCGGGTGCACCTCGCCGCCTTCGACCTGGCACCGGCCGCCGGACGGGAGCAGCTGCGGACACTGCTGCGGATCTGGTCCGCGACCGCCGCCCGGCTGACCCGCGGCGAGCCGGCCGACGGGCACGAGAACCAGATCGCGCTGGACGCCGGCCCCTGCTCGCTGACCGTCACCTTCGGCTTCGGCGCCACGCTGTTCGACAAGGCTGGCCTCGCCGACCGGCGGCCCGAGGCGCTGGCGCCGCTGCCCGCCTTCCCCGGAGACGCACTGGACCCGGCCCGCGGCGACGGCGACCTGTGGCTGCAGATCGGCGCGGACGACGCGCTGGTGGCCTTCCACGCGCTGCGGGTGCTGCAGCGGCAGGCCGCCGGCCTGGCGGTGCCGCGCTGGCAGATGGCCGGCTTCGGCCGGACCCCGGGCGCCACCGCCCGGCCGACGACCGGCCGCAACCTGATGGGGCAGGTCGACGGCACCAACAACCCGAAGCCGGACGACCCGGACTTCGCCGCGAAGGTGTTCGCCACCGGACCGGCGTGGCTGGCCGGCGGCAGCTACGCGGTGGTGCGGCGGATCCGGATGCTGCTGGACGACTGGGAGAACCAGCCGACCGACCGTCAGGAACGGGTGATCGGACGCCGCAAGTCGGACGGCGCACCGCTGTCCGGCGGCCCCGGCGCCGGCGAGACCACCCCGGTCGACCTGGCGGCGACCGGACCGGACGGCACCCTCGCGATCGCCCCCGACGCGCACGTCCGGGTCGCCGCGCCCGCCTCCAACGGCGGCGCCGCGATGCTGCGCCGCGGCTTCTCCTACCAGGACGGGCTGCTCGCCGACGGCTCCCCCGACGCCGGCCTGCTGTTCGTCGCGTTCCAGGCGGACCCGGCGCGCGGATTCGTCCCCGTGCAGCGGCGGCTGGCCCGCGGCGACGGCCTGTCCCGGTTCCTCCGGCACGAGGCGAGCGGCCTGTACGCGGTGCCCCCGGGCGCCCCCGAGGGCGGGTACGTCGGACAGCAGCTGCTGGAGGGCTGAGGACCCCGGGCCCAGTGGGTGGAACGGGGGAACCCGGGCGGACGCGCGAGACTAGAGTGGCGGTTTCGGTACCACCAGCGTTACGGAGGCGGTCATGTCGGCGACCCGGTACACCTATCTCGGGCCCGCGGGCACCTTCACCGAGGTGGCGCTGCGCACCCTGCCGGAGGCGGGGACGCGGGAGCTGGTGCCGGTGGCGTCGGTGCCGGTGGCACTGGACGCGGTCCGCAACGGCGAGGCCGCCGGCGCGTTCGTCGCGGTGGAGAACTCCGTGGAGGGCGCGGTCACCGCGACCAGCGACGAGCTGGTCAACGGCACACCGCTGATGATCTACCGCGAGGTGCTGCTGCCGATCACCTTCGCGCTGCTGGTCCGCCCGGGCACCGGGCTCGCCGACATCAAGACGGTCACCAGCCACCCGGTCGCCCAGGCCCAGCTGCGCCGCTGGCTGGCCGCCAACCTGCCGGACGCGCAGTGGGAGGCGGCCTCGTCCAACGCGGAGGGCGCCCGGCTGGTCCAGGACGGCCGCTACGACGCGGCGCTGGCGGGCGCGTTCGCCGCTCCGCTGTACGGGCTGGAGGTGCTGGCGGACGACATCCGCGATGCCGCCGCCCCGACCACCCGCTTCATCCTGGTCGGCCGGCCCGGACGGGTCTCCTCGGCGACCGGCGCGGACAAGACCTCGATGGTGGTCTGGCTGCCGGACGACCACCCGGGCGCGCTGCTGGAGCTGCTGCAGGAGTTCGCGGTGCGCGGGATCAACCTGATGCGGATCGAGTCCCGGCCGACCGGCGAGGGCATGGGCAGCTACTGCTTCCTGATCGACTGCGAGGGCCACCTGAGCGAGCGCCGGGTGAGCGAGGCGCTGATGGGGCTGAAGCGGATCTGCCCGCAGGTGCGCTTCCTCGGTTCCTATCCCCGGGCGGACAAGGGCGTCTCGACCCCGGTGCGGCCGGGGACCTCGGACGAGGCCTTCGCCCGGGCGTCGGACTGGCTGTCCCGCTGCCTGGACGGCCGCGGCGAGCTCTGACCTGGCACTTCGGCCGGGCCCCGAGCGGTTCCTTTCGGAATGGCGACGGGCAGATCATTCCATGTTCATATTCGACACACCGGAAGATCACCTTCCCGGTGGAACGCCCGTGGGCGCGGCCGGAGCGGCTCCGGCCGCGTCATCCACAAGCGATCCACTCCGTCCACAGGCAGTCCGGACGGCTGGTTATCCACAGGGTCAAGGGAAAGTCGACAAAACGGTATAGCCATTGGCGAGTCCGGTCGGATCATCAGCTAGCGTCACACGACTGACTAATCGGACCAGAGTCACCCCTCAGCCGACAAATCACCCAGCCGAGTGAGCTAATTACCTCACTCGGGAAGGCTTATCAAGGTTTGAAACCTCAATTCCTTGGTGGATCGCCACCGGAGCCGACCGCTTCCCACGATCCACAGGCCAGGGCCCGAACCTGTGGAAAACACCACCCACGCCGGGTTTTTCACCAGGGTTATCCACAGGCTGAGGGCGGTTATCCCCAGGGCCGGAGAGGTGTCGGCCGACCTCCAGGGCGCATCATGCCACATTTCGGACAGAACGTGGCGAAAGGACCGCGCCGCCGCCGCGACAAACGGGTTCCTTCGGCGGGCCCCTCCCCCGGTAGGCTTGGGACCGTGATTGACCTTCGCCTGCTCCGTGAGGACCCCGACCGAGTGCGCGCCTCGCAGCGTGCCCGTGGCGAGGACGTCGACCTGGTCGACGCCCTCCTCTCCGCCGACGAGCGCCGCCGGTCCTCGGGCAGTCGCTTCGACGAACTGCGCAACGAGCAGAAGGTGCTCGGGAAGCAGGTCGCCCAGGCCAAGGGCGAGGAGAAGTCCGCCCTGCTGGAGCGCACCAAGGAGCTGGCCGCCGCCGTCAAGGCCGCCGACGCCGAGCAGGGCGAGGCCAAGGACGAGGCGGAGCGCCTGCTCCGTTCGCTGGCCAACCTGATCGACCCGGCCGCCCCGGTCGGCGGCGAGGAGGACTTCGTCACCCTCGAGGAGATCGGCACCCCGCGCGACTTCGCCGCCGAGGGCTTCGAGCCCCGCGACCACGTCGAGCTCGGCCAGATCCTCGGCGCGATCGACACCGAGCGCGGGGCCAAGGTGGCCGGCGCCCGCTCGTACTACCTGACCGGTCCCGGCGCGCTGCTGGAGCTCGCCCTGGTCAACATGGCGATCTCGCAGGCCACCGCTGCCGGCTTCATCCCGATGATCACCCCGGCGCTGGTCCGCCCGGCCGCCATGGACGGCACCGGCTTCCTCGGCCAGGCCGCGGAGAACGTCTACTTCCTCGAGGACGACGACCGGTACCTGGTCGGCACCAGCGAGGTGCCGCTCGCCGCGTACCACATGGACGAGATCATCGACGCGGACAAGCTGCCGCTGCGCTACGCCGGATACTCCTCCTGCTTCCGCCGCGAGGCCGGCACCTACGGCAAGGACACCCGCGGCATCATCCGGGTCCACCAGTTCGAGAAGGTGGAGATGTTCGTCTTCACCACGCCGGAGGAGGCCGAGGCCGAGCACCGCCGCCTGCTCCAGTGGGAGAAGGACTTCCTGAACGCCCTGGAGCTGCCGTACCGGGTGATCGACGTCGCCTCCGGCGACCTCGGCGCCTCGGCCGCCCGGAAGTTCGACATCGAGGCGTGGATCCCGACCCAGGGCAAGTACCGCGAGGTCACCTCCACCTCGAACACCACCGAGTACCAGTCGCGCCGGCTCTCCATCCGGATGCGCGAGGACGGCAAGGTCCGTCCGCTCGCCACCCTGAACGGCACCCTGGTCGCCGTGCCGCGCGTGATCGTCGCCCTGCTGGAGAACCACCAGCAGGCCGACGGCTCGGTGGTCGTGCCCGAGGCCCTGCGGCCGTACCTCGGCGGGCGCACGGTCCTCGAACCGGCCGCCAAGTAAGGCACCACGCACCACCCCAGCAACACCCGGGAGACGCACGGCCCATGAGCACCAACGCCCACCCGACCGACGTCCCCCCCGGTGGCCACCTGCCCTTCCGGCTGGTCGCCACCGACCTCGACGGCACGCTGCTGAACCCGGCGGAAACCGTCTCCGAGCGGACCCGCGCCGCGCTCGCCCTGGTGGCCGGGCGCGGCGCGCAGCACATCATCGTCACCGGCCGCTCCGCCCGGTGGACCCGGCCGGTCCTCGACGAGATCGGCTACACCGGCATCGCCGTCTGCGGCCAGGGCGCCCAGGTGTACGACGCCGGGGCGCACCGGCTGCTCACCTCCGTGACCCTGGACCGGCAGCTCGCCGCGGTGGCCCTGGCCAAGATCGAGGCGGAGGTCGGCCCGCTGGCCGTCGCCGCCAGCCAGGACGGGCTGGAGGGCGAGGTGCTCGCCGGGCCCGGCTACGCGCTGCAGATCGGCACCGATCTGCCGGTCGTGCCGGTGGAGGGTTCCGAACTGCTCGCCGCGCCGATCGCGAAGCTGTTCCTCCAGCACCCCCGGTACTCGGACGACGAGCTGGCCGAGGCGGCGCGGGCGGTCGCCGGGCAGCTGGTGGGGATCACCGTGGCGGGCGCGGGCGTGGTGGAGGTGCTGCCGCTCGGGCTGACCAAGGCGACCGGCCTGTCGCTGGCCGCGCGGCGGCTCGGTGCGACGGCGGCGGGGACGATCGCGTTCGGGGACATGCCGAACGACGTGCCGATGTTCGGCTGGGCCGGGTACGGCGTGGCGATGGGCAACGCGCACGAGGAACTCAAGGCCGTCGCCGACGAGCTGACGGTGGGCAACGACGAGGACGGCGTGGCCGTCGTGCTGGAGCGCCTGTACGGCTGACCTCCGGGTCCTCGGGGGCGCGGGTCCTCGAGGGCGCGCGGGGCGCGCCCCCGAGGGGTGCTCAGCCGAAGGAGACGTTGGAGCAGGGGTCGTCGTCCGCGGATCGGGTCTCCTTGGCGACGGAGCTGGGCAGCGGGCCCGCCGGGGTGGAGGGTGCCGCGGCGCCGTTGCCGGCCGCGTAGTCCTTGCCGAGGACCAGGGACACGCCCGCCTTGGTGCTGCTCTCCAGGGTCGCGCCGGGGAACATCGCGGCGACGGCCTGCGCGTTCGCCTTCTCGCCGGGGCCGTACTGGACGACGGTGGTGGCGTGGTTCTGCGAGCTGGCGTTGGCGGTGGTGGTGACGGTGAAGCCGGCGCCCTTGAGGGTGGCTGCGGCCTTGGTGGTCAGCCCGGGCGTGGTGGTGCCGTTGTAGACGCCGACCCGGACGTTGGCGGCCTTCACGGTGGTGGCGGGCGGCGCCGGGGTGGTGGGGGCGGCGGGGCTCTCCGGGGCGGCCGGGGAGGGGCTGGCGCTGCCGCCGCTGGCGTCCTGGCCGTCGAGGGTGCGGTCGGCCTTGAGGGCGGCCCACAGCTGGTCGACGTCGGGGTGGACGAGCGCGATGCGCTCCTTCTCGAAGCGCCACGGCGGGGTGAGGAACTTGACGTCGTGCAGGTCGAGGTTCTTCAGGCTCATCGCGAAGCCGATCAGCTTGTCGGCGGAGTTGAGCCCGGAGTCGACGGTCAGTGACTTGGTGGCGGCGTCGGCGAGCGGGAGCAGGGTGGTGGGGTCCATGCCCTTGCTCTTGACCTCCTTGATGAGGGAGGACATGAAGGCCTGCTGACGGCGCATCCGGCCGACGTCGGAGCCGTCGCCGATGCCGTGGCGCAGGCGGACGTAGTCGAGCGCGGCCTGGCCCTGGACCTTCTGCAGGCCCTTGGGGTAGAGCAGCTTGCCCTTCTTGCCGAGGTTGGGGTTGAGGTCGCCCTCGTGGATGTCGTTCGGCAGGCAGACCGGGACGCCGCCGACCGCGCTGGTCATCGAGGCGAAGCCCTCGAAGTTGACCACCATGGTGTGGTCGATGCGGATGCCGGTGAGCTTCTCGACGGTGTTCTGGGTGCAGGCGGGGTTGCCCTTGTCGGTGTTGCCGACGGAGAAGGCGCTGTTGAACATGACGCCGGTCTGGGCCTTGGTCCACTTGCCGGTGGGCAGCAGGCAGGGCGGGACGTCGACCAGGGCGTCGCGGGGGAAGGAGACGCCGACGGCGTGTTTGTGGTCGGCGTAGACGTGCAGCAGGATCGTGGTGTCGGAGCGGGCTCCGCCGTCCTCGCCGCCGCCGAGGTCCTTGTTGGCGCCGGCGCGGCTGTCGGAGCCGATCAGCAGGATGTTGACGGGGATCCGGCCCTGGGCGTCGGCGGCCGCGGCGGCGGGGCGGTCCTTGGAGACGCCCTCGTCGCCGAAGGAGTCGATGTTGCCGTTGAGCTTCAGGTAGAGGGCGCCGCCGGCGGCGACCACCAGGCCCACCGAGCCGACCGCGACCCAGGTGACGATCTTCTTGCGGCTGCGGCTGCGGTTGCGGCGGCCGGCGGCCCGGGTGGCGGCGCGGCCGGCCGGCTGGTCGGCCGCCCGGGCTCCGCGGCCGCCCTGGCCGCCGGGGCCGCCGTTCCCGCCGCGGCCCTGCTGGGCGCGGCGGGCCTCGGCGCGGCCGCCGGTGCGCGGCAGGTCGTCGTGCTGCTGGGAGCGCCGGCGCGGGACGGCGGGCTCGGTGCCGCGGTAGGCGTCGTCACGGCGCGGGGCGTCGTCGGGGTACCCGCCGTGCCCGTCCCCCTGCTGAGGGGAGTCGTCCCGCCACCAGCCCGCGTCCGAGTCGGACGCCCCCGCCCTCTGGCCTGCCATACGAACACCCTTCACTGCGGCCGCACCACACAGCCTCGACAGCGCACCGTGTGCGGCGCGGACGCTTCAACTTCAGCGGAGCATATAAAGGCATCACTTCGGCGTCACCGGGCGGGTTGGCGATCGTACCTCCCCCCGGTGGTGCCGGGGGCCTTTCTGCCGCCCCGCCCGTCAGTCCTCGAAGAACTCTTCGACGGCCTCGTCGACGATCTCGTCGAGGACGAAGCCGCCGACCACGCCGACGGCCGCGCCGGCGGCGACCGCGCCCCAACCGGCGCCGTGCCCGCCGCCGTGCCCGCCGTGGCCGTGGTGGCCGCCGGCGGCGGCCTGCTGGAGCCAGCCGTCGACAGTGCCGGTGAGGTCCTGCTCGGCGGCGGAGTGGTCCAGGTGGTATCGGTTGATCACGTCGCTGCCGCGGCGGCGGTCGAACTCCAGGACCACCTCGACCTGGTGCGGGGTGGTGAGGAAGGTCAGTTCGACGGCCTGGCACAGGTGCGCGTACTGCGGCGCCGCGGCGAACTCGATCTCCTGGTAGAAGGGGAGGCTCTGCGCGCTGTCCCGGATGTGCCCGGCCTCCAGGTCGGCCGAGCGCAGCCGGAAGCCGAGCGCGCCGAACGCCTCGATCACCCGCTGCTGCACCGGCAGCGGTGCGATGCCGAGCGGGTCGGCGTCGCCCTTGTCCAGGGCGCCGGCGATCTCCACCTCGGTCCGTACGCCGATCGCCATGCCGGGGAGCTGCCAGCCGCCGACCGTGGTGACCGGCGTCTCGTACGGCAGTTGCACGGCGAACGGGATCGACCGGTTCTCCCCCGCGGTGAGCTTCAGCGGCGCGCTCACCCCGAACTTGGCGAAGGCGGTGTTGCTGACCGACTCGCCCTCGGAGTGCTCGTGCTCGACCCGGGCGACCAGGGTCAGCGTGATGCCGGTGATCTGGACGTCCTGCGTCCCGCCGACCAGGTTGACCTGGCCCTGGAGGGTGCCGCCCGGCTGGGCGACGGGGTTCGCGAGGACCGTGTCGACGGACGGTCCGCCGACACCGAGCGCACCGAGCAGCTTCTTGAACACCATGGGGTCTGGCTCCGGGGGAGGTGGGATGTGGCGAGTGGTCGAGCTGAGGAGAAGAACGCGGGTGGCGGCGGACCGGTTCCGGGCGAGCCAGTTGTAGGATGACCGGGCAAGCGGTTGTAGGATGACTGCTGTCGATCGTCGTTCCGGGTTCGAGAGGGGTGTCCGCCGTGGGTGAGGGGCTGCAGGCCGCGGGGCGGCGCTCGCTGGTGGACGTGGCGATCGAGCAGCTGCGGGAGCAGCTGCTGGCCGGGGCGTGGCCGGTGGGGTCGCGGATCCCGACCGAGCACGAGCTGGCCGAGCGGCTGCAGGTGGGGCGCAACACGGTGCGGGAGGCGATCCGGGTGCTGGTGCACGCGGGGATGCTGGTCTCGCGCCAGGGCGAGGGGACGTTCGTCCGGTCGACCAGCGACCCGGCGGCGGTGCTGCGCGGTGTGCAGCGCTCGGACGTCCGGGACGTGCTGGAGGTCCGGGCGGCGCTGGAGGCGGAGGCCGCGCGGCTGGCCGCGGTCCGGCACACCGCCGAGGACATCGCCCGGATGCGGGGTGCGCTGGCCCGCGAGGTCGAGGTGATGGCGGCCAGCCCGGAGCGGGCGGGTCGCGAGGCGACGGTCGAGCACGACCTGGAGTTCCACACGGCGCTGGTCGAGGCGGCGCACAATCCGGCGCTGACCGAGGTGTACCGGTACTTCGGAGCCTCGGTGCGGGAGTCGATGCGGGCCGCGTTCGGCGACCACGAGATGCCCGAGGTCGACCTCCGGACGCACACCGCACTGGTGGACGCGGTGGAGAGCGGCGATCCGGAGCGGGCCGAGGCTGCCTGCCGGGAGCTGCTGGCGGAGCCGACGGCGGCGGTGGAGCAGTTGCTGGCCGCGATCGCGGCGCGGAAGTGACGGCGGGCACCGCCCCGCCCTTCCCCCTTTTCGTTCTCAGGTAGAGAGAGTTCTTCGCGTCATGTCGGTCGTCCGTGCTGTCCAGCCCGTCCACGAGCTGAAGGTCAGTGCCCGAACGAGGTTGGCCCATCCGGCCCTGCTGCTGGCCGGCATCGTGCTGGTCGCCCTGAACATGCGGGCCTGTCTGGCGGCGGTGTCGCCGATGGTCGGCGAGATCCAGCGGACCTTCGGCCTGTCGGCGACGGCCAGCGGGCTGATCACCACGGTGCCCGTGCTGTTCCAGGGCGTCGGCGCGCCGCTGACGCCCCGCCTCGCCCGGCGGTTCGGGACCGAGCGGGTGGTGCTGGGTGCGGTGCTGGTGCTCGGCGCGGGCGTGCTGCTGCGGGTGCTGCCCTCGGTGGCGGCGCTGTACGCCGGGTGCGTGGTGATCGGGGTGGCCATCGCGGTGCTGAACGTGTCGATGCCGGGTCTGGTGAAGCGGGAGTTCCCGGCCCGGGCGGCGGCGATGACCGGGGTGTACTCGACCACGATGCTGGTCGGGGCGACCCTGGCGGCGGGCCTGTCGGTGCCGCTGGAGCACGTGCTGGGCGGCGGCTGGCAGGCCTCGCTGGGCTCGTGGTCGGTGCTGGCGGTGGTCGCCGCGGTGGCCTGGCTGCCGCAGGTGCTGAGGTCCCGTCAGGAGCGTGCGGCGGTGGCGGCGGCGCCGGCCGGCCGGGCGGTCGAGGGGATCTGGCGCAACGGCCTGGCCTGGCGGATCAGCCTGTTCATGGGCATCTCCTCGCTGCTGGTGTACACGCTGGTGGCGTGGATGCCGACGATCCTCGCGGACCACGGGATGGACCGGGGCCGGGCCGGGCTGGTGTTCGCGTTCAGCAACCTGGTGCAGGTGGCGGGTGCGTTCCTGGTGCCGCTGGCGGCCGGGCGGATGACCCGGCAGCGGGGGCTCGCGGTCGCGATGGCGCTGCTGAACGCGGCGGGGATCGCGGTGCTGCTGCTCGCGCCGGTGGGCGGCGCCTGGGTCGCGGCCGGGGTGCTGGGGCTGGCCCAGGGCGGGTCGCTGGGGCTGGCGCTGGCGTTCATCGTGCTGCGGACCGGCAGTGCGGCGGGGGCCGCGCAGCTGGGCGGGATGAGCCAGGCGGTGGGCTACCTGGTGGCGGCGGCCGGGCCGGTCGGGGCCGGTGCGCTGCACCAGGCCTCCGGCGGGTGGGGCCTGGTGCTGGTGGTGATGCTCGGGCTGACCGGGATCGCGGCGGCGGCGGGTTGGGGCGCGGGACGGGACACGGTGCTCGGCGCGCGCTGAGCGGCTGCGGGTCCGCGGGTCTGGGCCCGCCCCGCGGCGGGACCGACGATCGACGGAGCCCCGAGCCCCTGTCGGGGCTCGGGGCTCGGGATCCGGGCTCGGGGCTCGGGGCTCGGGGACGGTGGTTACTCCTCGCTCGCCAGGGTGAGGCCGGCCAGCCTGGTCGCCGCCAGGATGGTGGCGATCGAGGTGACGGCGGTCAGCAGGGCGAGGGCGACGCCGAGGGCGACCGGGGCGGTGAGCACGCCCTCGGTGGCGGTGGCCTCGGCGATCGACAGGCCCCACTGCTGGATGGAGAGGGTCTTGGCGCCCTTCACGTAGTTCCCGACGAGGCTCTCCCACACCAGCGCGTAGGCGAGGCCGGCCACCACGGCGTGCCGGGTGACGACGCCGAGCAGCAGGAAGAAGGCGCTGTAGGCGGCACCGGAGGCGAGCGCGCCGAGGGTGTAGCCGACGGCCAGGTCGTCCTGGTTGCCGTAGATGATCAGGCCGGCGACGAGGACGGGGACGGCGGCGAAGAGCCAGGTGGTGCCGATCGCCACGGCGAGCTTGCTGGTGACGATCTTCCAGCGGGGCAGCGGCTTGGCGAGCAGGTAGACGATGGAGCCGTCGTCGATCTCGTTGGCGATCACGCCGGTGCCGACGATCAGGCCGAGGATGGGCACCAGGGTGCCGAGGCCGAGCTGGCCGACGACGCTCTGGATCAGGTCGTGCTTGTCGCTGTCGGAGTTGCGGGCGACGACGGCGATGACCAGGAGCAGGGCGGGGACGAGCAGCAGGAGCAGCGCGCGGCGGCGTCCGAACAGGCCCCGGACGGTGAGCCGGGCGACGGTGGTGTTCACGGTTTCCAGCCCTTCAGGACGAGACGAGGTAGGAGAAGACGCTCTCCAGGGACTCGTCCGCCGGGGAGACGGTGTAGAGGCGGATGCCGGCGTCGCGGGCGACCTTGGGCAGCAGCGTGGTGAAGCCGTTGAAGTTGATCGCCTGGATGCGCAGGGCCCGCTCGTGCCAGTCGAGTTCGATGCCGGCGGTGGACGGGTCGGCGATCAGCGCGGCGGCCAGCCGGCGGTCGTCGCTGGAGCGGACCAGGTAGCGGTGCGGCCGGTCGGTCATCAGGCGGCGGATCTCGCGGAAGTCGCCGGAGGCGGCGTGCCGGCCGGCGACGACGACCTCGATGTGCCGGGCGAGCTGTTCGACCTCTTCGAGGATGTGGGAGGAGAACAGCACGGTGCGGCCGTCGGCGCCGAACCGGCGGAGCAGTTCCATGAGTTGGAGCCGCTGGCGGGGGTCCATGCCGTTGAAGGGCTCGTCGAGGAGGAGCACGGCGGGGTCGTGGACCAGCGCGGAGGCCATCTTGACGCGCTGCTTCATGCCCTTGGAGTAGGTGCCGGTCTGCCGGTCCTGGGCGTACTCCATCTCGACCAGGCCGATGGCGCGCTTCGCGGCGGCGGCGGGGTCGGTGAGGCCGTGGAGTTCGGCGTTGGCGAGGACGAACTCCCAGCCGGTGAGGTAGTCGTACATGGACTCGCGCTCGGGGACGAGTCCGATCTGCCGGTAGACCTCCTGGTTGCGCCAGATCGGGGCGCCGTCGAGGGTGACGGCGCCGGCCGAGGGCGCGAGGAAGCCGCTCATCATGTGGATGAGGGTGGACTTGCCGGCGCCGTTGGGGCCGAGCAGGCCGGTGATGCCGGGACCGATCCGCATGGAGACGTCGTTGACGGCGACCACGTTGCCGAACCAGCGGGAGACCTTGTCGATGGTGATGACGGCCATGGCTGCCTCTCAGACGTTCCGGTAGCGGCGCAGCAGCAGCGCGTACGAGCCGGCCGCGAGGGCGACGATCTCGGCCGCGAAGACCGCGACGCCGAGGCCGCCGGGGGCGTGGACCATGCCGTCGCCGGTGAGGCCGAAGAGCTGGTTGACCAGGGCGGAGACCAGGGTCGCCGGGGAGAGCGCGGCGCCCCACATCGCGGACTCGACGGGCTCGGGGCGGTAGGCGCCGTTCAGGCCGAGGACGATGTTGGCGATCACGCTGGAGATGACCAGCATGCCCATGATGGCGGCGACGCCGAAACCGCGGCGCGGGGTGGCGGCGGCGATCAGCAGGGCGAGCGCCGAGTAGAGCACGGAGTAGAGCACGGCGGCGGTCAGGCCGTAGAGCAGGTGCGTGGTGTTGTCGCCGAACGGCAGGCCGGCCAGCAGGGCGCCGAGCCACATCACCAGCAGCGGCAGCACCATCATCAGCAGCACCGCGCAGGTCATCGCGGCGGTCTTGGCGCGGACGTAGTCGCCGCGGGTGATCGGCCGGGAGAAGTACAGCGGCACGATGTGGTGGCGCAGGTCGCGGGACATCAGGACGGGTGCCTGCGAGGCGATGAAGATCTGCGGGAACAGCCCGAAGCTGGTCAGGTAGACGGGGTAGTCCACCGGGTACTTGGTGAGGCCGGTCATCACGGCGACGGCGATCATCACCGCGGCGGGCAGCACCATGGCGCCCAGCAGCAGCATCGGCAGCACCTTGGACTTGCCGGAGCGGCCGAGGCCGTACGCGGCGCGCAGGCTCTGGGTGAAGAGCGAGCGGGTGGCGTAGGAGCGGCCGAGCCGGGGGCCGGCGTAGGAGCGGTAGCCGATGTCGTGGATGACACCGGTCTGGGGCTCAGGCGGCGTCGCCATCCGGGCCACCTCCGTTCTGGGCGGCGTCGGCGAAGATCTCGGCGACCCTGTGGCGGCGCTGTTCCAGGCGGACCAGGCCGAGTCCGAGGTCGGCGACGGTGTCGCGGACGGTGTCGTAGGTGTCGTCTCCGGCGATCTCGACCAGCAGCAGTCGCGGGCCGTCGGCGCGGACGCTCACGCCGAGGTCGGTCAGCGAGGCGAGGACGGTGTCCGCCGCGTCGGTGACCTCGACGGCGAGCAGCTGGGTGGCCTCGGTGAAGGAGGCGGTGGAGGAGGAGCGCAGCAGCTTGCCGCCGTCGATGACGACGAGGTGGTCGCAGGTGCGCTCGAGTTCGCCCAGCAGGTGGGTGGTGACCAGGACGGAGATCCCGAAGTCGCTGTGGACGCGGCGGATCAGCGCCAGCATCTCGTCGCGGCCGACCGGGTCGAGGCCGTTGGTGGGCTCGTCGAGCAGCACCAACTGCGGGTCGTGGACCAGCGCCTGGGCGAGCTTGACGCGCTGCTTCATGCCGGTGGAGTAGCCGCCCATCGGGCGGTAGCGCTCCTCGTAGAGGCCGACGTGGCGCAGCGTGTCGGCGGTCCGCTCGCGGGCCGCGGCGGCCGGCAGGCCGGACATCCGGGCCATGTGGACGACGAACTCGGTGGCGGACACGTCGGGCGGCAGGCAGTCGTGCTCGGGCATGTACCCGACCCGCTCGCGGATGGCAGGGCCCTCGGTGGCGATGTCGAGGCCGAGCACCTGACCGGTGCCCTCGGTGGCCGGGGAGAGGCCCAGGAGGATCTTGATGAGTGTGGACTTGCCCGCGCCGTTCGCCCCCACCAGGCCGACCACGCCGGGCTGCACCTCCACGGTGAGCCGGTCGAGTGCGGTGACCCTGGGGAACCTCTTGGTGAGGCCGTCCGTCTTGATGACTGTGGACACGTGCCCAACGTAGCGTCGTGGCCTGCGGCGCGGTATGCACTGGGATGCCGATCCGTTGATCAGCCCTCAGGATGACGTGCCGGGCCCGTCCCCTAGGGGTCGGGCCCGGCCCTGGCCGTTCTCAGCCGAGCATGCTGCTCTGCAGGGCGATCAGCTGGCGGAACGCCTGTCCGGGCACGCCCTTCGGGTTGGTCAGCTCGATGACCGCGACCACGTCGCCGCACTGCAGGTACGCGACCCGGCCGGTGGGGATGTCTCCGGTCGCCCGGGCGTCCGAGTTCCGGGCCAGCACGGTGCCGGCGCCGACGGGGTACTCGGTGAGGGCGTCGCGCTTGGAGGACTCGATGTGCTTCGTCCCGGACATGCTGGAGAGCAGGCCGAGCAGGTCGGTCGCCTCCTCCTGCGAGCCGAAGCGCAGGAGGCGGATCTCGGTGCGGGTGCCGTCCTTGGCGGTCCAGCCCTGGGCGGCGGCGGCCCGGCAGGCGTTCTCGGTCAGCCGGGCGTTGACCTCCTCGGCGTTGCGGCCGAGCGTGCCCTCCGTGTCGCACGTCACCCAGTGGCCGACGACGGGCGGCAGGCTCGCCGCGGGCGAGGCCGAGGAGGCCGTGGCGCTCGGCGAGGCCGGAGCCGCCGACGCCGAGGCGCCGGGGGACGCGGAGACCGTGGCGCTCGGGCTCGCGGCGGTCGCGGGCTCCGGGAGCGCCTCCTTCGGGGCGGGCAGCAGCAGGCCGCGCAGGTCGGCCTGGTGACGGCCCTTCACGTCCATCGGCAGCTTGCCGTCGACGGGCAGCGGCGGCAGGGCGAGGTCCGGGAAGGTGTAGCGGCCGTCGTTCGGGGTCGCCAGGCCGGGGACGTCGGTGCGGTCCGGCAGGGTCACGGCCACGGCGGTCGCCGTTGCGGTCACCAGCAGGACTGCGGCGGCCGCGACCAGGCGGCGCACCGCGGTCCGGTCCCGGCGCGGGCGCGGCTGCAGCTCGGCGGGCACGGCCCAGACGTCGCCCGGCTGCCCGGTGAGCAGGTCGGCGGTGGGTGCGGAGGGCAGCGCCCAGACGTCCGTGTCCGGCGCGGTGCCCGCGGCGGCGGTCGGCCCGGCGGGGGTCGGGTCCGCGGGGGTCGGGTCGGTCGGAGCGGGGTCGCCTGGCGATCCGGCCGCGGGCTTCTCGAACACCGGCTTCGCGGGCTCGGGCTGGGCGGGGGTGGTGTCGTTGTTGCTCATGCGGAGGCTCCCGGGCGGGCCAGACGGTCCAGCTGCTGACGGAACAGGTCGACGACCTTGTTCTGGTCCAAGGGGGCGACGCCGGACGCGTCCAGCGTGACCATCAGGTCGCCCTCGGCGGAGACGCAGTGCATGTAGTCGAGCTGGTCGCCGGCGCGCAGCGGCGGCAGCGCGCAGCGCGCCGCCGGGTGCCCGGCGACGCCCGGGCCCTGCCGGAACAGGCCGGTGTCGTCGATCATCGAGCCGTACAGCTCCGCCTCCTTCGAGATCGCCTGCTGGTTGAACTGGTCCAGCAGGATGTCGATCTCGAGGTCGGTCTTGTGCGACTGGTACGTGCGCACGCCGCTGGCCTTGTAGTGCAGCGACTCCCAGGCGCCCTTCGCCCCGTCCCGATACTTGTCCGGCACGGTGTCGAGGAACTCCTGGAAGCGCTTGTCCAGCTGCTCCGGGCCGTACTCGTTGTCGTTGCCGAACACACCGGCGTCCGGGCCCGGGTCGAAGCCCGACGGCATCGGCAGCAGCAGGTCGCGCAGGCTGCCGAAGTGGTTGCCGTTCTCCTTGGCGCCGAACGGCGCGGACGGCGAGGCGGACGGCGCCGCGGGCGCGGCGGCGGCCCGGACCGGCTGGTCGTCGTACGCGACGTGGAGGATCACCTCGCCGATGCCGACACCGAGCAGGACGGCTGCGAGCACGGCGCCGGAGGCACGCAGCAGCAGCCGCTTCGGCCGGGCGGGCCGCTCGGCGGCAGGCTGCTCGGTCGGCTGCTCGGCGGCCGACTGCTCGGGCGCGGGCTGCTCGACGGCCGGCGCGTCGGCGACCGGCTCGCCGACCGGCGACTCGACGGCCGGCGACTCGGCTGCCGGCTGCGGGGTGCCGGGGGTCCCGGCGGGGGTCAGGTCGTTCGGTTCGATGGCGGTCATGCGATCCGCTCCCACTGGCGCTTGGCGATGTCCTCGAGCTGGGCGCGGTCGACCTTGCTCGGTGCGAAGACCTCGATCTCCATGATCAGGTCTCCCTTACGGGCGATGGCCTCGCCGTAGTAGAACTGCTCGGTGCTGTCCGCGTAGTGGTCCGGCTTGGTGTCGATGACCAGCGTGCTCTGCGGGTTGCCCGGGATCTTGCCGACCTCGTTCTCGCCGGACGCGCCCGAGTAGTCCCAACTGATCGCTGCGGACGCGGAGTCGGAGCGGTACTGGATGAGCCGGATCCGGTACTTGGTCTCGCCGGACTTCCAGCCGATCACCGCCGAGCGACGGAAGCCCTTGTCCAGCAGGCGGGAGAACGTGGCCCGGCTGTCGCCGAACGACTCGGCGTACTCGGCGGCGTCCTGCCAGCTGCCGCGGGCCCCGGTGTCGTCCCAGTCCTGGGTGCCGTCCGGGCGCTTGAGCAGCAGGTCGCGCAGGTCGCCGTCGATGTTCAGCGGCTGGGGCGCGGCCGCGGCGAGCGCCTTGGGATCGACCCGCTCGGCGGGGTAGGCGAGCTTGACCGCGGCCAGGGCGGGCAGCGGGGTGGCGGGCCGGGACGCCTGGACGGCGTAGCCGACACCGGCGCCGACCACCGGGCCGAGCAGCGCGGCGGCCAGCAGCAGCCGTCCGGTGCTCAGCCGGCGGGCGGGCCGGGGCCCGCCCTCGGCGGACGCGGGCTCCGGCTCGGGCCCGGCGGTGAGGAGCTCCTCGGCGGGTACGGGCTGCTCGTCCGCGGTCGCGGCCTGCTCGGCGGCGGCCTCGGCGGGCAGGGTCTCGGCGGCGGGCTCGGCGGCCTGCGCCGGTACGGCGGCGGTGGTGTCCGGCTGGGGCGGAACGACCGGCTCGGGGACGTCCGGTCCCACGGTCTCGGTGCTCAAGGAAGGCTCCTGGGAAGGGTGGTCGTGGGAGGGCGTCAGCCGTTGGCGAGGCGTTCGTACTGGCGGCGCATGGCGTCGTTGAGCAGTGCCTTGTCCGGGTCGCCCTTCACCTCGACGGTGACCTCGAAGCAGATGTCGCCCTGGTAGCCGATGCCGACCAACTCTCCGGTGTAGGCCTGCTGTTCGGGCTTGAAGACGTAGCCCTTGGCACCGGAGACGCCGTCCACGTCGAAGGAGTCGCCCTTGAAGGAGGAGTTCTCGGCGAAGCCGCGGGCCCGGTCGGCGCGGCCGAACTTCTTCAGTTCGACGGTCACCTCGACCTTGCCGTCACGGGTGCGGTAGGTGCGGGTGGCGGCCGAGTCGAAGCCCCAGGAGTCCAGGATCCCCTTGATGTCGGTGTCCTTGGAGTAGTGCTTCGCGATGTCCTCCATCGTCATGTCGGTGCCGTCCGGCGAGCCGTACGGGTCGGCCTGGTCGGGCACCGGGAGGAGGAAGTACCGCAGGTCGCCGCTGTGCCTGCCGCCGGAGACGGTGCCCTTGAGGGTGCTGCTCGGGCGGGGCGCGACGGTCGGAGAAGGGGTGGGCGTCGGCGAGGGGCTGGCGCTCGCCGAGGCCGAGGCCGAGGCGGACGCGGAGGCGCTCGCGGCGGGCGCGGCGGCGGTGGTCCGGGGGGAGCGGTCCGGCTTGCCGACGGCCACGGTGACGGTGGCGCTGGCGGCGGTCACCGCGAGCAGGCCGGCCACGCCGAGCGCCACGGTGGCGGTCCGGGACAGCTTTCGCCGCGTCGCGGCCACCGGCTCGGCGCCGGACGCGACGACCGGCTCACCGGCGGACTCGGCAAACTCGGAGGACTCGGCGGTGGCGGACTCCCCGGCCTCCCTGGGCAGCGCGGCCACGGGCTCGGCAAGGGGCTCGGCGGCCGGGGCGGCGGCGGGCTCGACGGCCGCGGTCTCCGGCTCGGGCACGGCCGGTGTTGCGGGGTCGGGTACGGACAAGGGTCTTCCCCCCAGAGTGACGGTCGACGGGCCGCACGCGAGTGCCCGACCGCCGTTCCCCCCGGCAGCGCGACGGGTCTCGATCACCGTGCGGTCTGCGCATTATGAGAGTTCGTCCGCATGCCCAACAACACGATTCCGGCCGCCAATCAGCGCAATTCGCGCCAATCCGACACGTCGTGACCGAACCGCAACGGGGCGGCCCGCCATGCGGACCGCCCCGGCGTCCTGCGGGCCGTCAGGCCCCGAGCGCGGCGAGCACCTCCCCGGCCGCGCGGGCGCCCTCGACGGCGCCGCCGTTCATGTACCCCTGGAAGTCGTACGAGGTGTGTTCGCCCGCGAAGTGCAGGTTCCCCTGGGCGGTTCCCTCGTAGCCCGCGTACGTGGTCAGGTATCCGGTCGGCCAGTACGAGTAGGCGCCGTACGAGTACGGGTTGAGGTGCCAGGCGGAGAGGGTGGCCCGGCCGTTCCAGGCGGCCTTGGTGCCGGGCCAGACGCTGTCGATCTGGCTGAGGTAGTCGTCCACCAGGTTGCGGGTGTACGGGGTCGAGGCGGTGGTGAAGGCCGACGGCGGGGTGAGGCCGCGGGCGAGGCTGCCGCCGCCGTACTGCACGGCGATGCCGTTGCTGCCGGCCTGGCCGCGGGTGACGTCCCAGGCCTGCTGGAACGGCAGGTCGGCGAAGCACTCGCCGTTGGACTGGCCGGTCCACGGGCTGGTGCCGTACCAGGGGCGGCTGTTGAACTGCATGTTGAGCTTGGTGCAGGCGCCCATCCGCATGTTGGCCAGCACGCCGCGCATCATCGGGTCCAGGCCGGCCCGGGTCAGGTCGATCCGCTGCTGGAGGACGGGCAGCGGCACGGTGAGGATCGTGTGGTCGGCCACCACGGTCTTGGTGCCGCCGCCGTCCAGCGCGAAGGTGAGGGTCTGGCTGCCGTCCGCGTTGCGGACCACCGCCTGGAGGGTGTGGCCGAGCTGGACGGTGCCGGCCGGCAGGGCCCCGGCGATGGCCCGCGGGACCTGGTCGTTGCCTCCGACGATGTGGTACCGCTCGTCGGAGCCGCCCCAGATGGAGAAGTTGCCGGGGCTGGACTGCCAGGACACCATCAGCAGCATCGCGTACGAGGACTGCTCCGTGGTGTCGGCGCCGTACTCCACGGCGTACGCGACGTCGAGGAGGCGGCCGAGGTCGCTGCCGTAGCCGCCCGGGACGCGGGAGTTGATCCAGTCCCGGATGGTCATGGTGTCGAGCGCGACCGACGCGGCGTTGTGGTTGTTCCAGGTGGGGGCGGAACCGCCGGCCTGGATGTCGCTCTTGACCGACTGCCAGACCTGCTTGAAGTCGATGTCGACCTGGGTCTTCGGGTAGTAGTGCCCGTTGACGTGGAAGATGCCCTCGGCGCCGGCCGGCAGGGTGGAGCTGACGTCCACCAGACCGAGGCCGAAGCGCTGGCAGAGCTGCTTGATCTCGTGGTGGCCGGTGTCGACCAGCTCGCCGCCCCACTCGGAGACCTGGCCCTGGTTCCACAGGCCGGGGCTGCTGACGCCGCCGCCGGAGTACATCCGGCCGCCGATCCGGGTGGGGTTGGCCTCGTAGACGGTGGCGGCGACGCCCTTGTCGGCGAGGGTGAGGGCGGCGTTCAGGCCGGAGATGCCGGCGCCGATGATCGCGATCCGGGCGCCGCCGGTGATCGGCCGGTCGGTGGTCGCGGCGCGGGCCCGCGGGGCGACCGAGGCGGTGCCGGCGGTCACGGCGAGGCCGAGGGCGGCGGCCCGGCCGAGCAGCGCCCGGCGGGAGACGCCGTCCGGCTCGGCGCGGGCCTCGTCGCGCAGGCCCCGGTACTCGTCGACGGGCATCCGCAGGCGTTCGGCGGCGGACCGGTCGGCGAGCAGCTGCGCGATCCGGCCGGCGTGGGGGGTGCGTGCCATGGGGGGTCAACCTCTCTGGGTGTGGGGGAGAAAGGGTCAGACCTGGGCGGGGACGACCTGCTCCTCGTCCGAGCGCTCCTGGGTGTTCTCGACCACCAGGCGGCCCATCACCTCGTACTTCTGCGGGTGCCGGGCGCGCATGTACAGGGCCAGCGCGATGCCGCCGAGGAAGACCGCCGCGACGATCCACGGGATCAGCTTGAAGAAGAGGATCTTGGAGGCGGCGCCGGCCGCGGTGTCGAGGTTGACCACCAGCAGGACGATCGCGGCGAGCATGCCCAGGCCGCCGAGCAGCGGCGCGGTCAGGGTGCGGAACCAGTGCCGGGACTCGGGGTGGTTCTTGCGGAAGTAGGCGACCACCGCGAAGGAGCAGAGCGTCTGGACCACCAGCAGGGCGAGCGTGCCGAGGATCGCGGTCAGCGTGTAGAGGCTGACGTACGGGTCCTGGCCGGCCGCCCAGAAGCCGCCGATGATCGCGAGCGCGATGCCGGTCTGCGCGAAGGAGGCGACGTACGGGGAGCCGTGCCGGGCGTGGGTGCGGCCGAGCGCGGGGAGCAGGATGCCCTCGCGTCCGATCGCGTACAGGTAGCGGGCGGCGCACTGGTGGAAGGCCATGCCGCAGGCGAAGGCGCTGGTGACCATGAGCCACTGGAAGGCGGTCACCGCCCAGTGCCCCAGGTACTGCTGGGCGGGGGCGAGGAACAGGTCGAGCGGGCTGGAACCGCCCACGATCTCCACGGACCCGGCGCCGCCGTTGCCGGCCAGCGCCATCCAGGAGACGAAGGTGTAGAGCACGCCGAGGCCGACCACGGCGAGCAGGGTGGCCCGGGGGATGATCCGCTTGGGGTTGCGGGACTCCTCGCCGTACATCGCGGTGGACTCGAAGCCGATCCAGGACCAGAAGCAGAAGAACAGGCCGACACCGGCGTTCACCCCGGCGAAGGCTCCGGTCGGGTTGAGCGAGGACAGCTGCAGGCCGTCGGGGCCGCCGCCGTGCAGCAGGATCGAGCCGCCGAGCAGGACCAGCATCAGCACCTCGCCCACCAGGAAGACGCCGAGCACCTTCGAGGCGACCTCCAGGTCGAAGTAGGAGAGCACCGCGGTGATCGCCAGCATCGCCAGGGCGAAGACCTGCCAGGGCAGGTCCACGCCGAACTGCGACTCCACGGCCTGCTGCCCGAAGTAGGCGAAGATGCCGACGATCGAGGCCTCGAAGACCACGTAGGCGAGGACCGCGAGCAGGCCGGAGGCCATGCCGGCGATCCGGCCGAGGCCGTGCGAGACGAAGCCGTAGAAGGCGCCCGCGGTGGTGATGTGCCGGGCCATCGCGACGTAGCCGACGGTGAAGACGGTCAGGACCAGGGTCACGAACAGGAAGCCGGCCGGCGCGTGCACGCCGTTGCCCGCGCCGACGATGACCGGAAGGTTGCCGGTCATCGCGGTGATCGGCGCGGCGGTCGCCAGCGCCATGAAGATCACCCCGACCAGGCCGACCGAGCCGGCCTTGAGGCGCTGGACGGGTGGCGGGTCCTGGACCGCTGGGGACTGCTCGACGGCGGACACGGGCGACTCCTCTGGGCGAAACGGGCGGTACCGGGCGGTACTCGGGCGCGAGGGAAGGCACCGACGGCTGTGGGGCGCCGGGTCGGCCCAGTGTGCTGTGCATCACTCCCCGGCGGGGATGTGCAGGGTGTAGCGGGGGCTGTTTCGGGATTGACGACATGTCAACCCCTTCTGACCGCAGGACGGAAAGGCCGGTGCCGGCACCGTTGACCGCAGCTGGTCCAGACCTCATGCTGTGATCCGCCCGGGGGCCCGTCCGTCCGACTGGAGGCGTTCGCTGATGCGCGTTCCGTTCCACCGGCTCCGCCCGATCATGGCCACCGCCGCCCTGCTGGGTGCGGCACTGGCGCCCACCGTCCCGCCGGCCGCGGCCGCCGCCGGCTCCCCGATCCAGGTCTACGGCGCCTGGCACTGCGGTGACGACGCCTGCATCTGGGGCACCGTCCGCGACATGGCCGAGTTCGACGCCAAGAACCACTGGCTGATCGACCGCGGCGACGGCCGCCCGTCCGTGAACCTGGCGATCCTCAGCTTCGTCCACCCGCTGAAGCTGCTGGTCGGCACCAACGACGCCACCACCGTGGACGGCGTCCCCCGCGGCATCAACCAGGCCGTCGTCGACTGGTTCAAGAGCCGCGGCGTGCGGGTGATGCTCTCCATCGGCGGCATCACCTACACCGACGCCTGGGACCAGGCCCTCGCCCAGAACCCCGCGCTGCTCGGGCAGAAGGCCGCCGCGCTGGCCACCCGGCTGGGTGTGGGCATCGAGATCGACTACGAGCAGAACACCAACCCGAACCTGGCCGGCCTGCAGGCCTTCGTCGACGCCTACCGCGCCGTCCACCCGTACGACGCCACCGGCGCCGACCCGGCGGCCCGGCTGACCATCGACACCGCGGCCGGCGACCGCTGGCTGATCGACATCAACCGGTACGCCACCGCCAACTGGCTGCGCACCGACACCCCGGTCCTCGACTACGCCAACGCGATGGTGCCGGCCCGGCAGCCGTCGGCCGCGGGAGCCACCGACAACTGGCAGGAGCACCTGGACGGCAAGCCGACGTACAGCCCGCCGGTCCTGCCGCTCGCCCCGGCGAAGTTCACCGGCGGCCTGTACATCGCCGAGGGCTCCAAGGTGCGACCGGAGTGCACCGACTTCGCCAACTCCCTGCAGAAGGCCACCGGCGGCTGGCTGCAGAACGCCGCGCCCAACGGCGCGGGCACCACCAGCGGCCTGCTCGGCTACATGTTCTGGGCCGCCGAACGGCCCTCCACCCGCGGCGTCACCACCCAGCCCCCGAACGGCTGCGCGGGCGGCGTCGGGGCCGGGGCCACCGCGTACGCGATCCCCGTCCCGATGCCGGCGCTGCGCCAGGGCTGACCCGGGCCCGGCACGGAGCTGCGGCCCCGCCCGACCCGGGGCCCGCTACTCCGCCGCGCCCGTGCTCCCGCCCTCCGCGGAGGGCTCCGCGGGCTGCGCGGGCGGCGCCGGCGGCTGCGTGGTCCACAGGCCCGCCGCCTCGCCGAGCGCGATGTCCAGCCGCTCCCGGCGGATCCGCCGGTCCACGTACAGCAGCGCGTGGCAGACCGGCAGCAGCGGCAGCGTCACCGCGGTGCTCAGCAGCACGCCGACCAGGAACAGCAGCGCGGCCGCGACCAGCGCCCCGGGCGACGGCGGCTGCGGGTCCGCCCCGAACGGCAGCACGATCACCATGCCGGCCACCACGAACGGCGTGGCCACCAGCTGCCCGCCCATCGAGGCGATCAGGTTCACCACGTACGGGATGCCGAAGCTGCGCAGCCAGGCGCCCTCGTTGAGCCGCCAGGCGCGCGGGACGGCGGCCAGCGGGCGGCTCTCCTCCATCACCAGGACCGGCACCAGCAGGGTCAGCCGCACCTGCGCGTAGAACAGCCCCACCCAGCAGGCCACGGCGAGCAGCCCGAAGAGGACGCTGACCACCGCGCTGCCCAGCACGGCCGACACGGCCACCCACAGCACCATCAGCACGGCCGTCCCGAGGAGGGCAGCGCCGCCCAGCAGCAGGTACTCGGCGGTGATCCGTCCCAGGTGGTTGCGCGACTCGGCCCACACCTCCCGGGTGGTCACCGGCCTGCCGATCACCGCGTGCCGGGTGACCACCGTGCCGGCCGCGGCGGCCACCACACCGAGCGCGGTGAGGCAGAGCACCAGCAGCAGCCAGCCGCAGGCGGCGACGGCGATCAGGGTGGCCAGCTGGTTGTCGGTCGGCTCGTACCACTTGTCGTCGACGACCTGCCGGTAGAGGTCGATCAGCAGCACGTACGCCACCACCGCGTAGGCCCCGAGGACCAGCAGCACGCCCGCCGTCGCGGCGAGCACCGGCACGTAGAGCTGCGCGAAGTAGCGGCGCACGGTGTTCATCACGCCGCTGAGCACGTCGCCGAAGCCGAGCGGCCGCAGCGGGACGACACCCGGCTGCGGGGCGGGCGGCGGCCCGGGATGGAAGTACTGGTACTGGTACTGGTGCTCGCTCATGGTGCGTCCCCCCTGGTGTTTCCGGGTGTTCGGTGGTCAGGCCGCGGACTGCTGCCGGCGCAGCCGCTCGACGGTCGCGAGGAAGAGGAAGAAGTTCGGGATCTTGGCGACCGGGGTGCTCGACCAGGGCAGGAGCTTGCCCGCCTTGGAGAGGAACACCATGCCGTTCTTCACCTCGAAGCGCTGGACCTCGGCCCACCCGGTCGCGCCGCGCTTGGGCGTCGCCACGCCGCCGGTGGTCACCGCGATGTCGCCGAAGCGGACGGTCTCGCCGCGTCCCAGTGCCTCCAGGACGCCCGGCAGCTGGGCGTTGGTGATGGCGTGCTGGATGATCACGCCCCAGCGCTCGGGGTTGGCGAACAGGTCGGTGACCTTGATGGTGGCGCCGTCCCGCTTGTACAGCGTGTAGACGTAGCCGGTGCCGACGTGGATGCCGTTGGCGTAGCGCTCGGTGATCTGCTGGAGCGCGGCCATCGAGTCCCAGCGCAGGGCCCCGACCGGGCCGGTGTGGTCGACCACGACGAGGCCGTGGTCGAAGAGGTGGAGGCGCCGGGCCGCCTGCTTGCGGTTGAAGTTCGGCGTCTGCCACAGCACCCAGAGGAAGAACAGCCCGGGCAGGACGAAGCAGGCGAGGCCGAGCACGGTGAAGAACAGCATCGCGGTGACCCGGCCGGCGCCGTGGCGCTTGGGCAGGAAGGTCTCGCGCAGCGCGCCGAGCCGCTCGGCGGCGGCCAGCGCCTGCACGGCCTCCGGCAGTGGTTCCTGGGTGACCGGGACGGTGGGTGCGGCCATGGTTCTTCCTCGTGGTGCGGGATCCCGCGTTCGCCCGGCGGGATCGATCGGGGGCGAGCGGATCATACGGCAGTAGCACCGGCCTGCCGAGGGGTCGGGTACGCCGGAGGGGACCGGCACCCCGTGCCGGTCCCCTCCGTCCCCCCTGCTCCCCCCGTGCGGTCAGCCCAGGCCGTGCACCCGCTTGTACTCCAGCGCGTACGCCAGCTTCCCCGGCTTCGCGTCGGAGTACGGCTTGCTCAGCTTGTCGAACTCGCCCTTGTTGGCGGCCTTGCCCGCGTTCCACTGGCTCAGCGCGCCGAGCCGGCCGGCGGTGAACCCGCTGTCCACCACGGCGTCCTTGGGCAGCGCGGTCATCGCCTCGGTCACGGTCCGCACCGCCGCCAGGTAGCCGGCCTGGTCGGTGGTGTCCCAGCCGGCCACCGGCGCGGTGTCGCGCACCCAGCTGCCCCAGTAGAACTCCTGGAACGGCAGGCCGTTCTGCGCGTAGCCGATGTCGCGGCCGAAGTAGAGCAGGCCGCGGTACTTGTCGTTCTCGAAGTTGGCCAGGCCGACACCGGTCGGCAGCTTGTTGATCTTGACGGGGTTGCCCTCGGGGTCGCTCAGGTACACCCACTTGTGGGCCTGCATCTCGGCCCAGAACGCCTGCCGGGTCAGGTTGCTGAAGTTGGCCTGCACCCGCAGCCGGACGTGCAGGTCGGCGCCGCCGTCCGGGGTCTCGAAGAACGAGGTCAGGGTGTGGTGGCCGTCCGTCAGGAACGGCTCCCCGCCGGGGCCGATCACGACCGTCTTCATCGGCTCGGTGCTCGCCGCGGTCTCCCCGCCCACCGGCAGCGCGCAGGTGAACGAGGACGGGTCGTCCAGGCGCGCACCGGGTGCCGCCGCCACGGCCTCGATCCGGCCGTCCGCCTCGCACCAGTCACTGAACTTCTTGTTGATCGCGTCCTTGCCGAGGGTGTACCGGCCGAGCTTGTAGTACACCTCGTCGTAGCCCAGCGCCGGCTGGGTCGGGTGCACGTCGCCGATCCGGACGTCCAGCAGGTCGCCCTCCTGGGCGCACAGGTACTGCGCGAACGGCGCGTGCCGGCTGTCGTGACCGCAGAACGACGGCCGGGTGCCCGGCGCACCCGGCGCCGCGAACGCGGCCGGCGCCGATCCGGCGGCGACGGCCAGCGCGGCTCCGACCGCCGCGATCCGGGCGGACGGAAGTCTGAAACGCATGACGCTCCTCGCGGGAAGTGCGGAATTGTGCCCGCGACACTCCCAGCGACCGGCCAACACCCGCCGTCCCGCGCGTGAACCCCCGGCGAACGCGCGAAATCGCTTCCGCTCCCTTTTTGCAGGGTCCCCCTCAACCCAGCTGGGCCAGGCCCTCGGTGGCGATGCGCTCGAAGACCGCGAGGTCGTTCTCGAAGATCGAGTCCGGCACCGGCCAGTGGATCACCAGCTCGGTGATGCCGATCTCCCGGTACCGCCCGGCCCAGTCCACGAAGGCGTCCAGCGACTGCAGCGGCCGCTCCGCCGTCGACCCCTGCAGCAGCACCTTCGCCAGCTCGCCGGCGTCCCGGCCGCGCGCCTCGCAGGCCTCCGTCAGCTTCGCCAGCTGCTTCGCGATCACGGCGGGCGCCTGCTCCACCGGGACGTCGGCCGGGCCGCGCGGGTCGCCGTACGTCACCCAGCCCTGCCCGTGCTCCGCCGCCAGCCGCAGCCCGCGCGGACCGGTCGCCGCCACGTAGAACGGCACCCGGGGCGTCTGCACGCAGCCGGGGATGTTCCGCGCCTCCACCGCCGAGTAGTACGTGCCCTCGCGCGTCGTCGCGTCGGTGGTCAGCAGCTCGTCCAGCAGCGGCAGGAACTCCGCGAAGCGGTCCGCCCGCTCCTTCGGCGACCAGGCCTCCTGCCCCATCGCCGTCGCGTCGAACCCGACCCCGCCGGCCCCGATCCCCAGCGTCAGCCGACCGCCGGACACGTCGTCCAGCGTGATCAGCTCCTTGGCCAGCGTCACCGGGTGCCGGAAGTTCGGCGACGTCACCAGCGTCCCGAGCCGGATCCGCTCGGTCGCCGTGGCCGCCGCGGTCAGCGTCGGGACCGAGCCGAACCACGGCTCGTCCCGGAAGCTCCGCCAGCTCAGGTGGTCGTACGTGTAGGCGGCATGGAACCCGAGGTCCTCGGCCCGCCGCCAGATCTTCTGCCCCTCGCTCCACCGGTGGATGGGGAGGATCACCGTGCTCAGTCGCATGGCCCCGACACTATGCCGTCGGAAGCCCGACGGAGGTGTGCATACCGGCCCGCTCGCTCCATGGCGGCCACCACCCGCATCACGGCCGCCCTGCCCACGGAGCGGCGTACTTCAGCCGTCCCGGGCGTCGTCCCCGCCGAGGGGGTCCTGTCGGCCGAGCAGGAGGCTCATCGTCTCCGCCGCACGGACTGCCGCGTCGCCGCAGCAGTTGTTGAACAGGACGTGGACCTCGTGGGCGCGGTCGGCCATGGCGTGGACGGCCGGGATCCAGGACGACAGTTCCCCGGGCGTGTAGCCGTGGCGGAACCGCTCTTCCTTCGAACCCGTGCCCCAGGCGGGGTTGCGTCCGTGGAAGCGCACGACCGCGAGGCGGGTGGAGGTGACCGGGGTGACGGGCGGTACGGATGTGGGGAGTCCCTGGGCCGTGTCCACGGCCACGGCAGCCATCTCCAGCTCCGCCAGCAGACCGGAGGTGGTGGCGTAGTGCTCGTCCCGCCACCAGTCCGGATGCCGGAACTCCACGGCCACGGGCCACCCCGCGGTGCGCTCCCGGCATCGGCGCAGCAGTGATACCGCCGACTTGTCCGGGGCGAGCTGCGGAGGGAACTGGAAGAGGAGGGTGCCCAGGCGTTCCGCCTGCCGCAGCGGTTCGAGGGCGCCGCTGAACCGGTTCCACACCTCGTCCAGCAGCCCTTGGTCCGCCTCGGGCCGGCCGCGCCGCCGGGCGAGGGCCGACCGCAGGTCGTGGGGCAGTGCGCCCGGTCGCGTCGGATGGCCGGTGAGCAGTGAGAACGCCTTCACGTCGAAGCGGAAACCGTCCGGTGAACGTTCGGACCAGAGGACACTGTTGCGGGTGCTGGGCAGCGAGTAGTAGGTGGCGTCCACCTCCACCACCGGGAACCTGGTGGTGTAGTACCGGAGCCTGGCCTCGGAGCTGGAGCCGCCCTGTGGGTACCAGCCGCTGGACAGCAGCTCCTTGTCCGTCCACGAGCACACGCCGACCCGGATCTCTCCCATGTCCGGCGTCTTCCCCGCTCCGGAGCGCCCACTCGGTCCCGGCGGCCGCGATCCGGTCGCCCACGCCGTGGCCGCCGCCGTCAGGGTCGGGGAGCTACGCCGTTCGGGCGGGGTGCGCGAAGATGGTCGGGTGACCACCTCCCCGCGCCCCCGCCTGATCGCCACCGACCTCGACGGCACCCTGCTCTGCTCGGGCGGAACCGTCTCCGAGCGGACCGCCGCCGCGCTGGCGGCGGCGGAGGCGGCGGGTGTCCAGGTGGTGTTCGTGACGGGCCGGCCGCCGCGCTGGATGAAGCAGGTGACCGGGCACATCGGCGGCCACGGGGTGGCGATCTGCTCGAACGGCGGCGCGGTGGTGGACGTGCGGCGCGGGGAGCTGCTGGAGAGCTTCCCGCTGCGGACGGCGGACGCGCTGGCGGTGGTGGCCGCGCTGAAGGCCGAACTGCCGGGCACCGCTTTCGCGTTCGAGTACCCGGACGGGTTCGCCCGGGAGCCGGAGTACACCCTGGTGATGTGGGAGTCCGACAAGGAGCACCCGGTGGCGCCGGCCGAGCGGTTGCTGGCGGACGGCACCGTGGAGGGCATGTTCAAGCTGCTGGCGAAGCACCCGGAGCTGGAGCCGGACGAGTTCCTGGCCCGGGCGCGGGCGGTGGCCGGGCAGCACGCCGAGATCACCCGGTCCAGCCCGGTGGCGCTGCTGGAGATCAGCGCGCCGGGAGTGACCAAGGCGAGCACGCTGGCCCGGTGGTGCCGCGAGCAGGGCATCGACCGGTCCGAGGTGGTGGCGTTCGGGGACATGCCGAACGACCTGGAGATGCTGGCCTGGGCGGGCGACTCGTACGCGGTCGCCAACGCGCACCCGCAGGTGCTGGCGGCGGTGGCCCGGCACACGGTGAGCAACGAGCACGACGGCGTGGCCGCGGTGATCGAGACCCTGCTCGCCTGAGGTCCGCGGCGCGGACGGTCGGAGCCTGGCAGAGCCGGCCGGCCGGAGCAGCCGGCCGGCCGGAGCAGCCGGCCGGTCGGAGGGGCGGGCCGGCCGGAGCAGCCGGCCGGTCGGAGGGGCGGGCCGGTCGGAGGGGCGGGCCGGTCAGAGCCGGGCGGTCCAGCGGACCCGGGTGCCCTTGCCGTTCGGGCCGGTCTCGTGCCAGGCGTCGCCGCCGAGCGTCTCGGCACGGCGGGTGAGGTTGCGCAGTCCGCTGCGCCGGCCGCCGTCCGGGATGCCCACGCCGTCGTCGGTGACGGTGAGCAGGACGCCGGGCCGGCCGGCCCGGACCGGGGCCTCGGGGTCGCCGGAGAGCGGCCGCCCGCGGTCGCCGAGGTGGACGGTGGCGTCGACGTCGACGGCGACCCGGGAGGCCCGCGCGTGCCTGGCCGTGTTGGAGAGCATCTCGCGCAGCGCGGCGAGGAGTTGGCGCGAGGTCTGCTCGCCGACCAGGCTCTCCACCGGGCCGGTGAAGGTGATCGCGGGCTTGAAGCCGAGCGCGGCGGCGGCCTGGCTGCCCTCGCGCAGGACGCGGGTCCGGAGGGTGTCCGGTTCGTCGTCGCTGTCGCCGTGCTGGAGGGCGTAGATGGTGGTGCGGACCTCCTGGATGGTGGCGTCCAGCTCGTCCACCGCCTTGCCGATGCCGGTCCGCACCTCGGGGACGACGGCGCGGCGGGCGGCGCTCTCCAGCATCATCCCGGTGGCGAAGAGCCGCTGGATGACCAGGTCGTGCAGGTCGCGGGCGATCCGGTCGCGGTCCTGGAAGACGGCCAGGCGCTGCTTGTCGCGCTGGTACTCGGCGAGCCGCAGGGCGAGGGCGGCCTGGGAGGCGAAGGTCTGGGCGAGCTGCTTCTCCGCGGCGGTGAACGGGGCGGTGCCGCGCGGCCGCCACACGCACAGGCCGCCGAGGACGCGTCCGGCGGACACCATCGGCACCGCCATCGACGGGCCGAACTCGCGGGCGATCCGGATCACCACGGTCGGGTCGGTGGACATGTCCTCCAGGTAGATCGGTTCGCCGGCCAGCAGCCGGGCGGTGAAGCTGTCCTCGGGCAGCAGTTCGCCGTTGAGGTACTCGGCGGCCTCTCCGGAGGCGTGCGCGACCCGCATCTGGCTGTCGCCGGCCGGCAGCAGGATCATGCCGACCGCGCCGTCCGCGAGTTCGCGGACCTGTTCGGCGGCCACCGTCAGCGCGACCTGCGCCTCGTCGGTGGAGAGCAGCGCGGTGGTGACCGCGGCCGCGCCGGCGATCCACCGCTCGCGGCGGCGGCCCTCCTCGTACAGCCGGGAGTTCTCGATCGCCACGCCGGCGGCGGCCGCCAGCGCGAGCACCACCTGCTTGTCCTCGGGCGTGAACCCGCCGGCGCCCTGCTTCTCGGTCAGGTAGAGGTTGCCGAACACCTCGCCGCGGACCCGGATCGGCACGCCGAGGAAGGACCGCATCGGCGGGTGGTGGGCGGGGAACCCGGTGGAGCGCGGGTCCTCGGAGAGGTCGGCCAGGCGCAGCGGCTCGGGGTTGTCGATCAGTGCGCCGAGGATGCCGCGGCCGGCCGGCAGCTCGCCGATCGCGGCGGCGGTCGCGTCGTCGATGCCGATGTGGATGAAGTCGGACAGGCCGGTGCCGTGCGGGGAGATCACGCCGAGCGCCGCGTACTTGGCGTCGACCAGCTCGGCGGCGCCGCTGGCGATCCGTTGCAGGGTGGCGTGCAGGTCGAGCCCGGCGCCGACCGAGACCACCGCCTCCAGGAGCCGCTGCATCCGGTCGGTGACGGCGGCGGCCGACTGCAGGCGCTCGGAGACCTCGGTGACCAGGGTGTCCAGGCCGAGTGAGGAGATCTCGGGGACGCGCGGCGCGGCCGGTCCGGGGTCCGCGGCGGACGCGTCGGGCCCGGCGGAGGACGCGTCGGGGGAGGTGGCCGGGAGCGGGGTCTCCATGGGGCTAGTTTGCCTCGCTTTGTCCGAAAGTCAGACCGCGACGGTCAGCGTGTCCGCGCCCGCCGCGCCCGCCGCGCTCGTCGCCGCGTCGGCCTCCCGCTCGCGGCGCAGCATCGCGGCCAGCCGGCTCCGGTCGTCGCCCGCCAGCGCGGACCAGGGGCCGCGCTCGGCCACCCGGCCGGCGTCCAGCACCAGCACCTCGTCGATGGTGGTGTCGTCCAACCCGGCCAGCCGGTGGGTGATCAGCAGGGTGGTGCGGCCCGCGGTGGCGGCGAGCAGGTCGGCGGTGAGCGCGTCGGCGGTCGGCAGGTCGAGGTGCTCGGCCGGCTCGTCGAGGACCAGCACCGGGAAGTCCGCGAGCAGGGCCCGGGCCAGGGCGAGGCGCTGCCGCTGGCCGCCGGAGATCCGGGCGCCGTGCTCGCCGACCATGGTGTCCAGCCCGGCGGGCAGGGTTTCCACCCAGTCGAGCAGCCGGGCGGCGGCGAGTGCGCCGCGCAGGTCGGCGTCGGTGGCGTCGGGGCGGGCGAGGCGCAGGTTCTCGCGGAGGGAGCTGTCGAAGACGTGCGCGTCCTGGGCGCACAGGCCGACGGTGCGGCGGACCTCGTCGGCCGCGGTCGAACGGGTGTCCACAGCCTGTGGACGGCCGGCGGCGAGGGTCACCGTGCCGGACGCCTGGTCGAGGAAGCGCAGCAGCACCTGGGCGAGGGTGGTCTTCCCGGAGCCGGACGGGCCGACCACGGCGATCCGGCGGCCGGCGGTCAGGTCGAGGTCGACACCGGTCAGCGCGTCGCGGTCGGCGCCCGGCCAGCGGGCGGTCACCCCGCGCAGGGCGATCGGCAGCGGGTCGGCCGGGACGGGCGCCGGGTCGGCGGGTTCGGCGACCGGGACGGGGCGGGCCAGCACCTCGTCCAGCCGGGCCCGGGCAGCCCGCGCCCGCTCGCGGAACTGCACCGCCGTCGGCATCCCGGCGACCGCCTCGAACGCGGCCAGCGGGGTGAGGACGACCACGGCCAGGCAGGTGCCCGGCAGTGAGCCCGCCGCCACCGCCTGCACCCCGATCGCGGCGGAGAGGGTCACGGTCGCGCCGGTGACCAGCGCGGTCAGGCCGGCTCCCAGGCCGGCGGTGGCCGCCGAGCGGGCGGCCAACCCGGTCAGCCGGGCGTCGGCGGCCCGGACGGCGGCGAGCCGGGCCGGGAGGGCGCCGGCCACGGTCAGCTCGGCGGTGCCGGTGAAGGTGTCGACCACGGACACCGCCAGCTCGCCCCGGGCCGAGGCCCGGCGGCGCTCGGCCCGGCCGGAGAGGCGCACCGCGAGGGCGGGGACGACGGCCCCGGCGAGCAGCAGGCCCGCTGCCAGGACCACCCCGGCGGCCGGGAGGAACGCGGCCGTGGCGGCCGACGCGGCGAGCGAGACGAGCGCCGCGACGGCGGCGGGCAGGCGCCAGCGCAGGTAGTGGTCCTGCACGGCGTCGACGTCGGAGACCAGCCGGGCCAGCAGGTCGCCGCGGCGGAACGCGGGGAGGCCGGCGGGGGCGAGCTGTTCGAGCCGGGTGTAGACGGCGGTCCTGACCCCGGCCAGCGCCTTGAGCACGGCGTCGTGCGAGACCAGCCGCTCGGCGTAGCGGAAGACGCTGCGGCCGATGCCGAAGGCCCGGACGGAGGTCACCGCCATCATCAGGTACAGCACGGGCGGCATCTGCGAGGCGTACGAGATCAGCCAGCCGGACGTGGCCATCAGGGCCACCGCGCACCCGAGGGCCAGCGCGCCGAGCACGACGGCCGGGGCGAGCCGCACGCGCGTGGCCGCGACCGGCTCCGCGGGCGCGGCGGCGACCGGCTCCGCGGGCGTCGGCCCGGGATCCGCACCGCCCGCAGCCGCACCGCCCGCAGCCGCGGCGGTGCCGACCGGCGGGACCGCGGCCCCCGGGCCGGCGGGCCGATCGGCGGGCGGCCCGTCCAGGTGCACCCGGTGGTGCGGGAGGGCGAGGAGGGCCGGGCGGTGGGCGATCAGCAGGACGGTACGGCCGACGGCGAGCTCGCGGACGGTGGCGACCAGGGCGGCTTCGCTCGCGCCGTCGAGGTTGGCGGTGGGCTCGTCGAGGAGCAGGACGGGCCGGTCGGCGAGGATCGCGCGGGCCAGGGCGATCCGCTGCCGCTGCCCGGCGGACAGCCCGGCGCCGCCCTCGCCGAGGACGGTCTGCGGCTCGGCGAACTCCAGGGCGTGGGCGGCGGCCAGGGCCTCCCGCACCTCGTGGTCGTCGGCCGAGGGCCGGGCGAGCCGGACGTTGTCCGCGACCGTCCCGGCGAACAGGTGCGGGTGCTGCGGCACCCAGGCGATCTGGCTCCGCCAGCCGTCCGGGTCGTACTCGGCGAGGTCGTGCCCGTCGACCAGGACCCGGCCGCGCTCGGGCCGGACGAAGCCGAGCAGCACGGCCAGCAGGGTGGACTTGCCCGCGCCGCTCGGGCCGGTGACGACCGTGGTCGCGCCGGCCGGCAGTGCGAAGGAGACCTCGCGCAGCGCGGGCAGCTCCCGCCCGGGGTGGGTGACGCCCACGCCGTCCAGGGTGATCGTCGCGCTGCCGAGCGGCGGTACGGTCCGGGTGCCGCCGGCCGGGACCGGAGTCTCCAGGACCTCGAAGACCTCGCCCGCCGCGGTCAGTCCTTCGACGCTGGAGTGGTAGAGCGCGCCGACCTGCCGGATCGGCAGGTAGACCTCGGGGGCGAGGACCAGGACCAGCAGGCCGGTCTCCAGGTCGAGGGTGCCGTTGACCAGCCGGAAGCCGATCGACACCGCGACCAGGGCCACCGACAGGGTGGACAGCAGCTCCAGGGCGAAGGAGGAGACGAAGGCGATCCGCAGGGTCCGCAGGGTGGAGCGGCGGTACTCGTCGGTGATCCGGGCGATGGTCCGGGCCTGGGCCTTCGCCCGTCCGAACACCTTGAGCGTGGGCAGCCCTTCGACCACGTCGAGGAAGTGGTGGGAGAGCCGGGCGAGGCCGGTCCACTGACGGTCCATCCGGGCCTGGGTGGCGAGCCCGATGAGCACCATGAACAGCGGGATCAGCGGCAGCGTGACGGCGATGACCGCCGCCGACTCCCAGTCCGCGCCGAGGATCCGGGCGAGCACCACCGCGGGGACGACGACGGCGAGGGCCAGCTGCGGCAGGTACCGCGCGAAGTAGTCGTCGAGGGCGTCGACGCCGCGGGTGGCGAGGGCGGTCAGCTCCCCGGTCCGCCGCCCCTGCAGGTAGGCCGGCCCGAGGGCGGTGGCGTGCTCCAGCAGCCGGCGCCGGAGCGTGGACTTCACCCGCGCCACCGAGCGGTGGGCGGTCAGTTCGGTCAGCCAGGCGACGGCCGCCCGGCCGGCCGCGACGGCGAGGAGGGCGAGCAGCAGCCCGCCGACGTCCCGCGAGCCCTGCTGGAAGGACCGGACGACCAGTTCGGCGATCAGTCCGGCCTGGAGCACGACCAGGACCGCGCCGGCCCCGCCGAGCAGGACCGATCCGGCGAGGAAGGCCCGGGTGGTGCGGGCGTGCGCCAGCAGCCGCGGGTCGACGGGGCGCATCCGCTGCTGCCGGCGTTCCATCACTGCACCGCTCCAGTTCCAGTGGGCTTCAGTGGGCCGAGGGGATGTGCTGGACACCGATCCGCTTGCGGAACACCCAGTACGTCCAGCCCTGGTAGAGCAGCACGATCGGGGTGAAGACCGCCGCGACGATCGACATCACCTTGAGGGTGTAGGCGGACGAGGCGGCGTTGGTGACGGTCAGCGACCAGTCCGGGTTCAGCGTGGAGGGCATGACGTCCGGGAAGAGCGCGAGGAAGAGCATCGCGACCGCCGCCACGACCGTCAGGCCGGAGAGCACGAACGCCCAGCCCTCCCGGGCCAGTTGGTTGGCCGCCAGCGCGCCGAGCAGGGCCAGCACCGCGACCACCGTGGCGGCGAGCGACCAGCCGTTGCCGCCGTGGGCCTGGGTCCAGATCAGGAAGACCAGGGCCAGGACGGCGGTGACGGCGCCGAGCACCAGTGCCTGGGCGCGGGCCCGTTCCCGGATGTCGCCGACGGTCTTCAGCGCGGCGAACAGGGCGCCGTGGAAGGTGAACAGCGCCAGGGTGGTGAGGCCGCCGAGGATGGCGTACGGGTTGAGCAGGTCCCAGAAGGTGCCGACGTAGTTCTTGTCCTGGTCGATGTCGACGCCGTGGACGATGTTGGCGAAGGCGACGCCCCACAGGAAGGCGGGCAGCAGGGAGGTCCAGAAGATGGCCGTCTCCCAGTTGCGCTGCCAGCGCTCGTCGTCGCGCTTGGCCCGGTACTCGAAGGCCACGCCGCGCACGATCAGGCAGACCAGGATGGCCAGCAGCGGGATGTAGAAGCCGCTGAACAGGGTGGCGTACCAGTCGGGGAAGGCCGCGAAGGTGGCGCCACCGGCGGTCAGCAGCCACACCTCGTTGCCGTCCCAGACCGGGCCGATGGTGTTGATCAGGACGCGTCGCTCGGTGGTGTTCCGGGCCAGCGTCCGGGTCAGGACGCCGATGCCGAAGTCGAAGCCCTCGAGGAAGAAGTAGCCGATCCACAGGACGGCGATCAGGATGAACCAGAGGTCGTGGAGGTGCATCGTCCGTCCTCAGTAGGCGAAGGCGAGGGGCTTGTCGGCGTCCTCGTCGGAGGACGGCCCGCGCAGCGTCGGGTCCTTCGCGGGCGGCTGCTCGGAGGTGACCGGGCCCGGCTTGGCGTACTTGACCAGCAGGCGGACCTCGATGACCGCGAGGATCGCGTACAGCACGGTGAAGGTGGTCAGCGCGCCGATCTGCAGGCCGACGCTGACGTTGGGGGAGACGGCGTCGGCGGTGCGCATCAGGCCGAAGACGACCCAGGGCTGACGGCCCATCTCGGTGAAGATCCAGCCGAAGCTGTTGGCGATCAGCGGGAAGCCCATGGTGAGGATGCCGATCCGCCAGCTCCACCTGGTGAAGAAGGTGTTCATCTCGCGGTGCTTGGTGAGCATCAGCCTGGGCGGGACGTCCTCGCCGGTGCGGTGCTCGGGGGCGAGCCAGAACTTCCGCCGGGTGGTCCACAGGCCGATCACGGCGGCCACGAAGGAGGTCATCCCGAAGCCGATCATGAGGCGGAAGCCCCAGTAGGTGACGAAGATGCTCGGGATGTAGTCGCCGGGCTGCCCGCCGTACGCGGCGGCCTCGGCGGCGGCGGTGTCGTTGATGCCCGGCACCGAGGAGGAGAAGTCGCCGTTGGCGAGGAAGGAGAGTATCCCGGGGACCTCCAGCTCGACCGAGTTGTGGCCCTCGTTGACGTTGCCGACCGCGAAGATCGAGAACGGGGCGGGCGACTGGGTCTCCCAGAGCGCCTCGGCGGCCGCCATCTTCATCGGCTGCTGCTCGAACATCACCTTGGCCAGGGTGTCGCCGCTGAGCGCGGTGCCGAGGCCGGCGATCGCGGCGATGGCCAGGCCCACCCGCAGCGAGGTGACCATCGCGGCGACCTTCTTGCGGTCCTCCTCCTTTCCGCGCTTGGCCCGCCACAGGTGGTACGAGGCGATGCCGACCACGAAGGCGGCGCCGGTGAGGAAGGCGGCGGTCAGGGTGTGGAAGACCTGGACCAGCGTGGTGTTCTGGAACAGCACCCGGCCGATGTCGGTGAGCTGCGCCTTGCCGGTGGCCTCGTCGATCCGGTAGCCGACCGGGTGCTGCATCCAGGAGTTGGCGGCCAGGATGAAGTAGCCGGAGAGGACCGTGCCGACGGCGACCAGCCAGATGCAGGCGCAGTGCAGCTTCTTCGGGAGCCGGTCCCAGCCGAAGATCCACAGGCCGATGAAGGTCGACTCGAAGAAGAAGGCGATCAGCGCCTCCATCGCCAGCGGTGCGCCGAACACGTCGCCGACGAAGCGCGAGTAGTCGGACCAGTTCATGCCGAACTGGAACTCCTGGACGATGCCGGTGACCACGCCCATCGCGATGTTGATCAGGAAGAGCTTGCCCCAGAACCTGGTGGCGTGGAAGTACTTCTCCTTGCCCGTCCGGACCCAGGCGGTCTCCAGGCCGGCCACGATCGAGGCCAGGCTGATCGTCAGCGGGACGAAGAGGAAGTGGTAGACGGTGGTGATGCCGAACTGCCATCGCGCGATGGTCTCGTGAGCGACTGCTAGCTCCACTGCGCCCTCTCTCGGCCGTGAATTTCCATATAACGGACAAAGCGTACTTCTAGCATCCAACCGCGCCGAACCACGCCAAGCTTGCCCGCTTGTGAAAGTGAACACTTTCACAAGGAGAGTATCCACGATGCTTACACGGGCTCGGCGGGCGGGGTACGACTTTCGGACAGGGCGATGATCCGACGCGGGATCGGCCGGTCACAAGGAACATCCGGGCAGGTCGGCTGTACCGATCGGCGCTTGACAGCTCAGCGCTGGCGGGGCAGCTCGACCCGGAAGGCGGCGCCCCGGCCGGGCGCGGTGTCCAGCGAGATGGTCCCGCCGTGCGCCCGGACCAGCGCCGACGCGATGGCCAGGCCCAGGCCCGCTCCCCCGCCGCCGGTGCGGCTGCGCGAGGAGTCGACCCGGTAGAAGCGCTCGAAGACCAGCGCGGCCTGGTCCTCGTCCAGCCCCGGCCCCTGGTCGGCCACCTCCAGCAGGCAGCCGGCGGAGCCGGAGCCGACCCCGATCCGGACCGCGGTGCCGGCCGGGGTGTGCTTGACCGCGTTGCCGACCAGGTTGGTGACCACCTGGCGCAGCCGGGCCTCGTCGCCGAGGACCGGAGCGGGCTGGGGTGCGCCGGTGCCGTCCGGCCCGGTGAGCGAGACCGGGCGGCCGGGGTCGAGCGCGGTGAGGTCGTGCAGGGCGTCGGCCGCCAGGGTGCGCAGGTCCATCGGGGCCAGGTCGAGCGGGCGCTCCTCGTCCAGCCGGGCCAGCATCAGCAGGTCCTCGACCAGGCCCGCCATCCGGACCGCCTCCGACTCGATCCGGTCCATCGCCCGGTCGACGTCCTCCAGGGCGCCCATCCGGTGCAGTTCGGCGAAGCCGCGGATGCCGGCCAGCGGGGTGCGCAGCTCGTGCGAGGCGTCGGCGACGAAGCGCCGCATCCGGGCCTCGGAGGCGGCCCGGGCGGCGAACGCCGACTCGATCTGGCTGAGCATCGCGTTGAGCGCGGCCGAGAGCCGGCCGACCTCGGTGCTGCCGCCCAGTTCGGGCATCCGGTGCGAGAGCTCGCCGGAGGCGATCCGCTCGGCGCCCTCCTCCAGCTGGCGCAGCGGGCGCAGCCCGGCCCGTACGGCGAAGGCTCCGAGCACGGCGATCCCGGCCAGCACGGCGCCGCCGATGGTGAGGAAGGTGGTGCGCAGCCTGCCGATGGTCTCGTCGACGTCGTCCGTGGGGATGGCGACCAGGACGTAGGCGGGGGTGGAGAAGTCGGTCCGGTTGGCCCGCTGCACCGGCATGACCAGGGTCCGCCAGTGGCCGCCGCGCCCGGCGGGGGCGGTGAACGGGTGGCCCTGGCGCTCGTCGAGGGCGGCCGCGTTCATCCCGGGCAGCTGCGGGGCCGGATCGGTGTCGGCCATGGGCTGGCGGATCGTGGACTGCGGGCTGCCGTCGGCGCCGAGGTACTGGACCACGAACTGGCTGGGCAGGGCGACCCGGCGGCCCGGCTGCTGCTGCTGGTTGACCAGGTTGGGCTGCTGCTGGGCCCGGGCGGGCACCCGCCGGGCGAGCTGGTCGGCGGTGCGGCGCAGCTGCTGGTCGGCCCGCTCGACCAGCTGGCCGCGGACCGTGCCGAGCACCAGGGTGTCGCTGACCACGAGCCCGGTGGTGACCAGCAGCAGCGCCAGGACCAGCAGCCGGGCGCGCAGCGAGAGCCGGGCGGCCATCAGCCCTGCGGCGGGCGGCGCAGGGCGTAGCCGATGCCGCGCACGGTGTGGATCAGCTTGGGGCCGTGGGCGGGGCCGGAGTCGAGCTTGCGGCGCAGGTAGGAGATGTACGACTCGACGATGGAGAGGTCGCCGCCGAAGTCGTACGCCCAGACGTGGTCGAGGATCTGCGCCTTGGAGACCACCCGGCCGACGTTGGCCATCAGGTAGTGCAGCAGCTTGAACTCGGTGGGGGAGAGCGCGACCGGGACGCCGGCCCGGGTGACCTCGTGGGCGAGCGGGTCGAGGACGAGGTCGGCGACGGTGAGCCGGCCGTCCTCGGCGGGGCCGCCGGAGCGGCGGAGGATCGCCCGGATCCGGGCGATCAGCTCCTCCAGGCTGAACGGCTTGGTCACGTAGTCGTCGGCGCCGGCGGCGAGGCCCTGGACCTTGTCGCCGGTGCCGTCCTTCGCGGTGAGGAAGAGCACCGGGACGTGCTCGGGGCTGTGCGGCCACTGGGCGGGGTCGCGCAGCCGCTCGACCACGGTGAAGCCGTCCAGGTCGGGCAGCATCACGTCGAGCACGACCAGGTCGGGACGCTCGGCGGCGACGGCCGCGAGCGCCTCCTCGCCGGTGGCGGCGGAGGCCACCCGGAATCCGGAGAAGCGCAGGCTGGCGGAGAGCAGCTCGCGGATGTTCGGCTCGTCGTCCACCACCAGCAGGAACGCCTCGCCGGACGCGCTGGTCGCCTGTGCTGTCCCTGACACCTGTGATCCGCCTCCTGGTCGACTGTCTCCATGGACGATAGCTCGGGGAGGCTACGCGGGGTCGATGAAGGTTGTATTAATCACCCACCGTTGCCGGAACGTGCTCCGCCGAAGCCCCCGGCCGCGCCCTCGGTGAGCTGTGTGGCGCTGTAGCCGCCGTCGGCGCCCTTGGTGCCGACCACGGTGACGGTCTGGCCGGGCTGGAGGTCGGCGACCTTGCCCTGCTTGTTCAGGGTGACCTTGGTGGAGTCCCCGGTGGTGACCTTGACGGTGTTGCCGTTGGCGTCGGTGAGGTAGACGGTGGTGCCGTCCACCGCGCTCACGGTGCCGCGGGTGAAGCCGGCGCCGTTCTGGCCGGGCACCTGACCGGTGCCGTTCTGGCCGCGGGTGCCGTTCTGGCCGCCGCCGTACCCGCCGTAGCCGCCGGGGAAGCCCTGCCGCTGGCCCTGGCCGCCCGCCCGGGTCGCGCCCGCCGTGGTGCCGCTGTCCTTCTGGTACCAGACGCCGCCCGCGAAGGAGAGCGTGGCGATCACGCAGCCGGCCAGCGCCATGGTCACCCAGGGCAGCTTGCGGCGGGGCGGGGCGGCCAGCTCGGCGGTGACGTCGCGGGCGTCCGGCGCGGTGGCGAGCAGCTGCTGCTCCTCGGACATGGGTCTCTCCTACTCGTGTCTACTCGTGTCGCAGGGCGTCGATCGGGCGCAGCGCGGCGGCCCGGTTGGCCGGGTAGCTGCCGAAGAACAGGCCGATGGCCACGGCGATGGCGAAGGCGCCGAGCACCGACTCGGGAATGACCACCGGCTGGATGCCGACGATCCTGAAGTGCGAGCCGACCAGGCCGGCGAGGACGCCGAGCCCGGCGCCGACCACCGACAGCAGGGTGGACTCGGCGAGGAACTGGCCGAGGATCACGGAGCGCGGGGCGCCGAGCGCCTTGCGGATGCCGATCTCCTTGGTCCGCTCGGTGACGGTGACCAGCATGATGTTGGTGATGCCGATGCCGCCGACCAGCAGCGAGATCGCCGCCACCGCGCCGAGCAGCACGGTGAAGGTCTTGGTGGTGGACTCGCGGGCGGTGAGCAGCGAGGCCTGGTTGGAGATCCGGAAGTCGAGCTTGCTCGCGTCCTTGAGGGCGTGGGTGCCCATCAGGATCCGGGTGATGTCGGCCTGGGCCTCGGTGGTGGTCTCCGCCGAGGCGGCCTGGACCAGGATCTGGTTGACCGAGCCGAAGCCGGTGAAGGCGTTCTGCACGGTCGGCAGCGGGGCGATCACCACGTCGTCCGGGTCGTTGAAGCCGGTGGAGCCCTTGGCCTGGAGGACGCCGGTGACGGTGAACGGGGTGCCGCCGATGGTGATCCGCCTGCCGACCGGGTCCTCGGTGTCGAAGAGCTGCTTGGCGGTGGTGGAGCCGATCACCGCGACCTTGCGGGAGTTGAGGACGTCGTCGGCGGTGAAGTACTCGCCGTGCGCGACCTTCTGGTTGGCGGTCTCGAAGTACGCCGGGTAGGTGCCGACGATCGAGCCGACCTGGTACGAGACGTCTCCGTACAGCGCGGTGCCGCTGGTGGTGACCACCGGGGCGACCGACTTGATCGCGGGCGTGTCGGTGGCGCTCGCGAGCGCGCGGGCGTCGTCCACGGTGAGCTTCTTCGCCGCGGTCGCGGCGCCGCGGGCCGAGGTCGAGGAGACGGTCAGCGAGTTGGTGCCGAGCGAGGTGATGGAGTTCTTCACCGCGACGGACGAGCCGTTGCCGACCGCCAGCAGCAGGATCACCGAGGCGACGCCGATCAGCACGCCGAGCATGGTGAGGGCGGAGCGGACCTTGTTGGCGACCAGGCCGCCGACCGCGAAGCGGAGCATCTGCCAGGCGGTCACGCGACCACCCCCGCGGCGAGCGCGGGCGGCGGCCCGTCGACCTCCGCCTGCCGGACGTCGCTGGTGATCGCGCCGTCGACCAGCCGGACCACCCGCTTGGCGTGCGCGGCGACCTCGTCCTCGTGGGTGATCACCACGACGGTGCGGCCGGCCGCGTTGAGCCCGTCGATGATGGCGAGCACCTCCTCGGTGGAGCGGCTGTCCAGGTTGCCGGTGGGTTCGTCGGCGAGCAGCATCGCCGGGGCGGTGACCAGCGCCCGGGCCACCGCGACGCGCTGCTGCTGGCCGCCGGAGAGCTCGTTGGGCTTGTGTCCGGCCCGGTCGGCGAGGCCCACCAGGGAGAGCGCGGCCAGCGCCCGGCGGCGCCGTTCGGCGGCCCGCACGCCGGCGTAGGCGAGCGGGAGTTCGACCTGGGCGAGCGCGGTGGTGCGCGGCACCAGGTTGAAGGACTGGAAGACGAAACCGATCTTGCGGTTGCGGACCAGCGAGAGCTGGCCCTCGTCCAGGTGGCCGACGTCGATGCCGTCGAGCAGGTAGCGGCCGGCGGTGGGGACGTCCAGACAGCCCAGGATGTTCATCAGGGTGGACTTGCCGGAGCCCGAACTGCCCATCACCGCCACGTAGTCGCCCTCCTCGACGTCCAGGGCGACGCCGAGCGGGCTGCCGTCGGGGGCGGACGGGCCGCGCAGCGCGTGGACCGTGGCGTCGCCGTGGCCGTAGGACTTGGTGACCCGGCGGAGCTGGATCACCGGGGGCTTGCCGGTCGCCATCAGCGGGTGCCTCCGCCGGCACCCGCGCCGCCGCCGCTGCGCGCCCCGCCGCCGCCCGCGCCTCCGCCGGTGCCGCCGACCGCGCCGCCGAGGCCGCCGCCGTTCAGGCCGGGGAAGTTGCCGGACGGGAAGCCGTTGCCGTTGCCGGCCGTGGTGGCGGCCAGTTCGACCCGGTCGCCCTCCTTGAGGCCCTCGGTGACCTGCACGGTGGCGTCGCCCTCGATGCCGACGGTGACCTGGACCCGCTCGGTGGTGCCGTCCTCGTGCAGCAGGGTCGCGGTCCGGGTGGTGCCGGTGCCGGACAGGGCGGCGGCCGGCAGCGACAGGGCGTTGTCCGCCTCGCCGGTGACCACCGAGACGGTCGCCGACAGGCCGGTGCGCAGGGTGGAGGTGTCGCCGGTGATCTGCAGCGTCGCGCCGTACTGCACCGCGCCGTTGCTGCTGCTGGAGGGCAGCGAGCTGACCGACAGGACGGTGGCGGCGAGCTTGGTGTCGGACTGCGCGTTGAGCGTGACGGTGGCCGTCTGCCCCTTCTTCAGCTTCAGCGAGTCCAGTTCGGAGAAGTTCGCGGTGACCTGCATCCCGGCCGGGTTGGTCAGCACGACGAAGCCGGACGGCGCCGACGAGGAACCGCTGCTGCCGGTGGTCGACTTGGTGGTCGAGCCGGTGCCCGAGCCGCCGCTCGCGGAGACCGTGTCGCCGACCTTGCCGGCGATCGAGGCGACCGTGCCGTCGGCGGTGGCGGTCAGGGTGGTGCCGGCCAGCGAGGCCTTGGCGTTGGCGAGGTTGGTCTCGGCGGTGTCCACCTGCTGCTGCGCCTGGGCGACCTGGGCGGAGTCCACCTTGGTGGTGGTCGTGGTGGTGGGCTGCGGGGTGGCCGCGGTGCCGGTGCCGGTCCGCCCTCCGGAGGACTGGCCGCCGGTGCCGCTCACCTGGGTGGTGACGGTCTCACCGGCCTCCGCCTTGTCCAGGTTGGCCTCGGCCGTGGTCAGCGCCGCCTGGGCGGCGTTGACCTGCTGCTGGGCCGTGGTGGGGTCGACGGTCGCGAGCACCTGGCCCTTCTTCACCGCGTCGCCGACCGCCACCTTGACCGAGGTGACCTTGCCGCCGGTGGTGAAGTCCTGCGCGGTGTCGGACGGCGAGGCGAGCGTGCCGGATCCGGACACGGTGGCCAGGACCGTGCCCTTGGCCACGGTCGCGGACCGCGTCCTGGTCGCACCGGCGGCCGCGCTGGTACCGCTGTCCAGGGTGGTGTACGCCAGCGCGGCGCCGCCCAGCAGGGCCACACCGAGCGCGGAGTTGACGAGGACGGCACCACGCCGTCGCGGGAGCACCTTCATGGCGGACAGCTTCGCCGGGGGCTCTTTCGGGCCCCTGGGCGGAAGCTGGGAGCACGCTGGGTCCGGCGATCCGGACAGACGCCGCTTTTCGGCCCGGCCGGGTGGGGATCGGGACCGGATCCCTACCCGGCCTTGGCGCAACGGTCAGGAACCTCCCAGGGTTTGCCGCCGAGATCTCAGCCGGTCAGCCGCTCTCCCGGCACGCGAGCGCCTCGACCGCCTCCGAGATGGCCGGGCTGCCGGCGGCCTGCGGGGTCCCGCTCCAGCACCGCCCGGCCGACCGCGGTCAACCCGCTCGGGCCGGCCGTCACCGAGGCGCCGAAGGTCTGCATCGGCGCCCGCCGGCAGGGCTTCGGGTCGTGGCCGACCCGGGCCAAGAAGACATCGCACCCCGGCCGGCCACCGGGGTCGGACTTTGACAACGGAAACGTGTCAATGGGGTCAGAACTGGTGTTGGACCGCGCCGGACGGGCGGCTCGATACTCGACGTCGCGGCCCGTCCGGCATCCCGGGGCCTCCCCCCTCCCACCCCCGTTTCCGTTCCAGGAGAACCGTGTTCCGCGGCTACCGAGCCCTCTTCGCCCCTCCGGGCGCGCTGCCCCTGACCCTGATCGCCCTGTTCGCCCGCTTCCCCGCGGGCATGTTCTCCCTCGCGGCGACCATGCTGGTCACCTCGCTGCACGGCTCGTACAGCCTCGCCGGGCTCGGCGGCGCGGTCGTCCTGGTCACCATCGCGGCCACCGGCCCGCGCCAGGCCCGGCTGGTGGACCGCTACGGGCAGAGCCGGGTCTCCGTGCCCGCCGCGGTGCTGTCCGCACTCGGCAGCTGCGCCGTCCTGGCCGCCCTCACCACGCACGCGCCGACCTGGGCCTACCTGCTCGGCTGCGCGCTCAGCGGGGTCGGCCCCAACACCGGGTCGCTGGCCCGCGCCCGCTGGGCCCACCTGCACAAGGGCGACGAGCACACCCTGCACGCCGCCTACGCCTACGAGGGCGTCGCCGACGAGATCTGCTTCATCCTGGGGCCGGTCGCCGTCATGGGTCTGGTCACCGCCTTCTCCCCGCTGACCGCCTACGCGGCGGCGAACGCGATCGCGCTGCTCGGCAGCCTCGCCCTCGCCACCCAGCGCCGCACCGAGCCGCCGCCCGCGCCCCCGGCGGCGGCCGCCGACAGGGCGTCCGCGCTGCGCAGCGGCGGGGTGGCGGCCCTGGTGCTGGTGCTGGTCGCGACCGGCGGCGTCTTCGGGACGATGGAGATCACCACCGTCGGCTTCGCCCAGGCCCACGGCCAGAAGACGGCGGCGAGCCTGGTGCTGTCCTGCTACGCGCTCGGCTCGTGCCTGTCCGGCATCGCCTTCGGCCTGTGGCGGCCGCGCGGCCGCGCGCTGACCCGGTTGCGCTGGGCGCTGGCCGCGATGGCCCTGTCGCTGACGCCGCTGGTGTTCGTGCGGACACTGCCGCAGGTCGCCGTGGTGCTGTTCCTCGCGGGCTTCACCACAGCCCCGACGATGTCCACCGCGATGGGCATGGTCGGCGAACTGGTGCCGGAGGGGAAGCTCACCGAGGGCTTCACCTGGACGACGACCGGCCTGCTGGTCGGGATCTCGGCGGGGGTGGCGGCCGGCGGCTGGCTGGTCGACCACCTGGCCCCCGGCAGCGGCTACCGGGTGCCCGCGCTCGCCGCCCTGCTGGCCCTGGCGCTCTCGCTGCGCCTGGTCCCGGCCCGCCCGCAGGTCGCCGCACCCCCGCTGGCCAGCAAAGTTTTGCAGTAACTTGCAGAAATGCATTGCTGGCGAAGGGCCGCCGCCGCTACGCTTCCCGCGTTCCGTGACTCCGGCACGAGGGGGATCCAGTGTCAACGGCACCCATGACGACGTCCTCGCCCGCTCCCGCCCTGGCGGGAGCCGAGCGCGCCCTGCCGGACGGCGGGGTGCTCGACCTCTTCGAGGCCCGCGCGCAGGCGGCCCCCGACGCGATCGCCCTGGTCTGCCGGGGGGAGCGGCACACCTACGGCCGACTCGACCGGGCCGCCGACGCCGCCGCCCGCCGGCTCGCCGCCGCAGGGGTCGGCCGGGGTACGACGGTCGCGGTCGCCACCACCCGCTCCGCGGCCTCCGTCGTCGCCATGGTCGCGGTGTGGAAGCTCGACGCCGTCGTCCTGCCCGTCGACCCGCGGCACCCGGACGACCGGATCGCCTTCCTGCTGGACGACGCGGGGGCCGGGGCCGTACTGGCCGACGTGGCCTCGGCGCCGCGCTTCGGATCCTTCGGCCCGCCGGTGGTCCCCGTCACCGACGGGCTCCACGAGGAGGCGGCCGATGCCAACGGACCGCTCGCCCCCCGGGGCCCGGTGACGGACCGCAGCCCGGCCTACCTCCTCTACACCTCCGGCTCGACCGGGCAGCCCAAGGGCGTCCGGGGCAGCCACCGCGCCCTGCTCAACGTCGTGCTCGAACTCGCCGACGTCCTGCGGACGACCCCGGAGAGCCGCTGGGCCACCCTCGCCCCCTGGACGTTCGACATCTCCCTCGGCGAGCTCTGGGTCCCGCTCGCCACCGGCGCCCGGCTGGTCGTCCCCACCGAGGAGGAGCTCCGGGACGCCGCGGCCCTGGTCCGCCTGCTCGCCGCCGAGGGCGTCGACCGGATGCAGGCGGTGCCCGCGCAGTGGACGGCCCTGCTGGACGCCGGCTTCGACGGCCCGTCGACGCGGGCGATGACCGGCGGGGAGGCCCTCACGCCCGCCCTCGCCCAGCGGCTCCGGCCGCGCCTCGCCGACCTGGTCAACGGCTACGGCCCGACCGAGACGACGGTGCTCTCCACCCTGTGGCAGGTCCCCGCGGACCTCGCGGACGGCGCGGTGACGGCGATCGGCCGCCCGATCGCCAACACCCGGGCCTACCTCCTCGACGACCTGCGCCGGCCGGTGGCCCCCGGCGAGCCGGGCGAGCTGTACCTGGCCGGCGCGGGCGTGACGCTGGGCTACCTGAACCGGCCCGCCCTGGACGCCGAGCGCTTCTCGGACGAGCCGGGCGTCCCCGGCTCCCGCTGCTACCGCACCGGCGACCGGTGCCGGATCGGCTCCGACGGCGTGCTGGAGTACCTGGGCCGCGAGGACGGGCAGGTGAAGCTCCGCGGCCAGCGGATCGAACTCGGCGAGGTGGAGAGCCGGTTGGCCCAGCACCCGGGCCTCGGCGCGGCCGCGGCGACCGTGCACGAGGACACGCTGATCGCCTTCGTCGTCCCGGCCGCGCACGGGGAGTCCGTGCCGACCGGCGCCCAGGTCCGCGCCCACATGGCGGCGCTGGTCCCCGAGGCCCTGGTGCCCGGCGTCGTGGTGACGCTGGACCGGCTCCCCCTGACCGCCCACGACAAGGTGGACCGGGCCGCGCTGAGCGCGCTCGCGGCCGACCGCACCGCACCCGCCGGGGCGGCGGAGCCGGGGGAGCCGCGGTCGACCGCGGGCGGCTCGCTGGTCGACGAGGTCTGCGGCCTGTGCCAGGAGGTCCTGGGCGTCCCGCTGATCACCCCCGCGGACGACCTCTTCGCGCTCGGCGCGCACTCGCTGGCCATGATGCAGCTGGCCGCCAGGCTGGGCACCCTGACGGGGGTCGAGGTGCCGACCACCCTCATCTACGACGCCGAGACGGTCGCCGACCTGGTCGAGGAGCTCCGCGCGCTGCTCCCCGGGGCAGCTCGGTGAGACCCGACCACCTCCGACCGCACCACCTCGCCTTCCAGGCCGAGGCCCGGGCCTTCGTCGCCGCGGAGATCACCCCGCACTACGCCCGCTGGGAGGAGCAGGGGGCGGTGGACCCCGCCCTGTGGACCGCGGCCGGCGCCGCCGGGCTGCTCGGCCTGGACGTCCCCCCGGCCTGGGGCGGCCGCGGGCTGACCGACCTGCGCCACCACTTCCTGCTCGACACCGAACTGGTCCGGGCCGGCGCGGCCGGGGTCGGCTTCGCGCTGCACAACGACGTCGTGGCCCCCTACCTGACCGACCTGACCGACGCCGCGCAGCGCGCCCGGTGGCTGCCCGGGTTCTGCGCCGGCCGGCTCCGGGTGGCCATCGCCATGAGCGAGCCGGACTGCGGCAGCGACCTGCGGGCGATGCGCACCACCGCGGTCCGGGACGGCTCCCACTACGTGCTGAACGGCACCAAGACCTTCGTCAGCAACGGCAGCCACGCCGAGCTGATCGTGGTCGCGGCGGTCACCGACCGGGCCCGGGTCCGGCGCGGGGGCGGCATCAGCCTCTTCGTCCTGGAGGGCGACCCGGCCGGCCTCGACCGGGGCAGGCCGATGCGCACGCTCGGGTCGCCGCTGACCGATGTCGTCGACCTCCACCTGGCCGACGTCCGGGTGCCGGCCGACCGGCTGCTCGGCCAGGAGGGCCGGGGACTGGGCCAGTTGACCGGCAACCTGGCCCGGGAGCGGCTGAGCATCGCGGTGGCCGCGGTCGCGGGCGCCGAGGCGGTGTTCGCCGACACGCTGGAGCGGCGGGCCGCGGCGCCCCCGGGCCCGGACTCCCAGGCCGCCAGGTTCGTGCTCGCCGAGGTGGCCGCCGACCTGGAGGCGGCCCGCGCCTACCTCGACCGCTGCGTGCTCGACCTGGTCGAGGGCCTGCTGCCGCCCGCGGCGGCCGCCGTGGCCGCCGCGCAGGCGAAGTGGTGGACCACGGCCCTGCAGCAGCGGGTGGTCGACCGCTGCCTGCAACTGGTCTGCGAGGACGGACTTCCGCACGACAGCCGCGCCGCCCGCGCCTACCGGGAGACGCGGATGATGCCCATCTACGGCGGCGCCAACGAGGTCATGAAGGAACTCGTCGGCCGTTCGCTGGGCCTCTGAGAACCTCTTGCACGGGAACAGGTCGAAACGGTGACGAAAATCCACGACGTACACGTCCTCGGCGACCGGACCGGGGACGCCGGGCTGACCTGGGGTCAGCAGTGCATCTGGGACGAGGCGGAGTCGTTCGCCCCCGACCACGCGCACTTCAACATGGGCCTCGTCCTCGACGTCCCGCCGGACGCGGAGCCGGCCGACGTCCTGCGGGCCCTGAAGGTCCTCCTGGAGGACCGCGAGTCCCTGCGGACGGTCTATCCGCGCTCCGCGGCGGGCCGGCCGTACCAGCACGTGCCCCCGGCCGCCCTGCTCCGGGTGGTCGAACGGGACGCGGCCGGCGAGCGGGCCCGGGACGCCGCCGAGGCGCTGGCGGCCGAGCTGCGGGGCGTTCCGTTCTCGCTGGACGAGTTCCCCGTCCGGGCGGGGATCGTCACCGGTGGCGGCCGGCCGCTCCACCTGGTGCTCGTCGTCTTCCACCTGGCCGCGGACGCCTGGGACATGGGCGGCCTCGCCGCCGAGGCCGAGCAGTTGCTGGGCTCGCGCGGGGCTCCGGGGGCCGCGGGGGCCGAGCGGCGGCCGCACCCCCTGGACCAGGCCGGGTGGGAGGCGGGCCCCGAGGGGCGGGAGGTGTCCCGGCGGTCCGTCCGGTACTGGCGCAAGCAGCTCGCCGACTGGCCGGCCGACGTCTTCCGCGGGCGGGCGGCCGTGCCCGAGCCGCTGCGCTTCCACGAGGTGTACGTCGAGTCCGAGGCGATGGCGGTCGCGCTGTACGGCCTGGCACGCGCCCTGCGGACGAGTCCGACCGCCGTGTTCATCGGCCTCGCCTCGACCGCGCTGGGCCGGCTCACCGGCGGGAGCCGGGCGCACTTCCTGCTGGGCTTCCACAACCGGGTCACCCCGGCCGAGACCAGGGCCACCGGGACGGTCGCGCAGGACGCGCCGATCACGGTCGACCTGGCCGGCGCGGACTTCGCGGCGGTGGTGCACCGGGCCGCCCGGGCCGCGATGTCCTCCTACGCGGCGGCCAAGTGGGACCCGGCCGAGGTGGCGGCGGCCGTCGCCGAGGTCGAGCGCGAGCGCGGCGAGCCCGTGGACCTCTCCTGCAACGTCAACCTCAGGCTCGCCATGAACGGGATCGACCACGGCCTGGCCGAGCGCGCCGGGCGGGCGACCCCCGACGAGCTCGCCGGGCTGCGCGCCCGGACCCGGATCAGCCAGGAGATCGGCACCGCCCGGGACCGCGCCGGCCGGAAGTTCTTCCTGCGGGTGGTGCACCACTCGCCCGACGCGGTCGAGGTGTCCCTGCGCGCCGACACGGCCGTGCTCTCCAGGAACGAGATCGTCGGGCACCTGATGGAGCTGGAGGAGGCCGCCGTACGGTGCTGGGCCGACGTCCGGGACGGCGCCCTCCCCCGCTGAGGGGACGCGCCGCCCGGAGCGCCGGGCGCCGGTCAGAACTCCTTGCGGAAGGCCTCGGCGGTGGCGAGGAACAGGTCGTTGCCCTCCACCTCGCCGATCGAGACCCGGACGCCCTCGCCGGGGAACGGGCGGACCACCACGCCGGCCTCGCCGCAGGCCGCGGCGAAGTCCAGGGTCCGCTCGCCGAGCCGCAGCCAGACGAAGTTGGCCTGCGAGTCGACCACGGTCCAGCCCTGGGCCGCGAGCGCGGCCGAGACCCGGGTGCGCTCGCCGACCAGCGCCTCGACCCGCTCGAACAGCGCGTCCTCGGCGCGCAGCGAGGCGACCGCCGCGTCCTGGGCGAGCTGGCTGACGCCGAACGGCACGGCGGTCTTGCGCAGCGCGGTGGCCACGTCCTCGTGCGCGACGGCGAAGCCGACCCGCAGGCCGGCCAGGCCGTACGCCTTGGAGAAGGTGCGCAGCACGCAGACGTTGGGGCGGTCGCGGTAGAGCTCGATGCCGTCCGGGACCTGCTCGTCGCGGATGAACTCGCGGTAGGCCTCGTCCAGCACGACCAGGACGTGGCCGGGGACGGCGTCGAGGAAGCGGACCAGCTCCTCGCGGTGGATGGCCGCGCCGGTCGGGTTGTTCGGGTTGCAGACGAAGATCAGCCGGGTCCGGTCGGTGATCGCGGCGAGCATCGCGTCGAGGTCGTGGGCCTCGTCGGCGGTGAGCGGGACCGGGACCGGGGTCGCGCCGGCGACCTGGGTGATGATCGGGTAGGCCTCGAAGGAGCGCCAGGCGAAGATCACCTCGTCGCCCTCGCCGGCGGTGGAGAGCACCAGGGACTGGGCGACGCCGACCGAGCCGGGGCCGGTGGCGATGTGCTCGGCGGGGACGCCGAGGCGCTGGGCGAGCTCGGCGGTCAGACCGGAGACCGCCATGTCCGGGTAGCGGTTGAAGCTGCCGGCCGCGGCGACGGCCGCCTCCAGCACGCCGGGCAGCGGCGGGTACGGGTTCTCGTTGGAGGACAGCTTGAAGGAGTCGGCGCCGGCGGGCTTTCCGGGCTTGTAGGTGGGGATGGCGTCCAGCGTCGGGCGCAGCCGGGGACCAAGCTCGCTCACGGGTCTCTCCGTTTCTCTTCCGTGCGAACGGTTCGTACCACCCCGGTCGGGTGCCTTGAACGATACCGATCGCCCTCACCCGTAGGGGTGAGATGCTCATCCGGGTTACGGGTGCAGATCAGCCATTCTGCCGGGTTCCGATGGCACATGTCAGAGGGAACTTGGCGGGAAAACCGCAGCTATCGAAGGGTGTCGGTCGGACCCGCTCACGGAGAAACGTATCTTCAGCGTTCTGTAGCGAACCGGTCACGGACCGCCGTCATGCGCCATACGATCGGTCCGCCATGACAGCAGCAGCCAACCAGAACGGTCGGCGACCCACCACCTCGCGGCGTCTGGAGCGGGCCGGCATCCGGGACGTGGCGGCGGCCGCCGGAGTGTCCATCACCACGGTCTCGGACGCTCTGAACGGCAAGGGACGCCTGCCCGACGAGACCAGAAGCAGGGTGCGGGAGGTCGCCGAGCGCCTCGGCTACCGCCCGTCCGCGGCCGCCCGCACCCTGCGTACCGGCCGGTCCGGCCTGATCGGACTGACCGTCACCACCTACGGCGAGGAGCCCTTCACCTTCACCGAGTTCGCCTACTTCGCCGAGATGGCCCGGGCCGCCACCAGCGCCGCGCTCAGCCGCGGCTACGCCCTGGTGGTGCTTCCCGCGTCCTCCCGGCACGACGTCTGGAGCAACATCGCCCTCGACGGCACCGTGGTGATCGACCCGCCCGACCAGGACCCGCTGGTCAGCGAGCTCTACCGGTCCGGCGTGCCGGTGGTCAGCGACGGCAAACCGGGAAACTGCCCGGTCACCGCCTGGGTCGACAACGACCACGAGGCCGCGGTGCTCGGCATCCTGGAGCACCTGAGCGAGGCCGGTGCCCGCAGGATCGGCCTGCTCACCGGCACCTCCACCGACACCTACACCCGGCTGTCCACCGAGGCGTACCTCGGCTGGTGCGCCCGGGTCGGCCAGGAGCCGGTGTACGAGGCCTACCCCGCGCACGACCCGGCCGCCGGGGCGGTGGCCGCCGACCGGCTGCTGGCCCGGCCGGACCGGCCGGACGCGGTGTACGGCCTGTTCGACCCGAACGGCACCGACCTGCTGGCCGCCGCCCGGCGGTACGGCATGCGGGTGCCGGACGACCTGCTGCTGGTGTGCTGCAGCGAGAGCGACGTGTACGCCGGCACCGAGCCGCCGATCACCACCCTGTCGCTCAAGCCGCGCCGGATCGGCACCACGGTGGTCAACCTGCTGATCGACGCCATCGAGGGCGTCGACTCCGGCGCGACGGCGGGCACCGGCGCGGCACCCGCCGAGCCGGCCGCCGGCGGGCGGCTCTTCCCGCCCCGCTTCCGGACCGCCGGCAGCGGGCCGCCGCCCGGCACGCTGATGCCCACCGAGCTGATCGTCCGGGCCTCCTCGCAACGCCGGCACCCGCGCACCACGGTCAGCCCGCCGCGCCCGCCGGGCGAGAGCTGACCCCCGCCCCCGCCCCGGCAACGCCCGGTCACCCCCGTGGTCTGGACCATCTCAGACCGGGGCAGACCGGGCGAGCCGGGGCACCGCCCGACCGCCCGACTGACGGCCCGAAGGATTTGGATACCGACCAGGTGAGGACGGCGGGGAAGTGCTCTTCCTATGATGGTCGAATGACACCCGAGGACCTCTTCCGCGAACCTGAGCCGCCGCACTCAGGCACCCGCCCCCAGCAGGACCTCGACGTGCTCCCCTACGGCTCCTGGTTCGGCCCCGCCGAGCCGGCCGAGGCCGCGGCCGGGTACTCGTACGAGGAGACCCACTCCACCTACGGCGGCGCCAGCTACCTCGAACAGCACTGGCCGCACCCGGCCTCGCAGTTCGACGAGCCCGCCGTCCAGGTGCCCGGCCACTGGGCGCCCACCGGCAGCGACGGCACCGCCGGCCCGCCGGCCGAGGAGCCGCAGCCCGAGGACCCGCCCACCCTGGAACTCGGCCCGCCCGTCCTCGACGTGCACTTCCCCTACCCGCAGCCCGAGCCCGGCGAGGGCCCCGGCCCGCTCTACGTCATCGGCGATGTCCACGGCTACCTGGACGACCTGCTCGCCGCCCTCCACCAGCAGGGCCTGATCGACGCCGAGGGCCACTGGTCGGCCGGCCGCTCCCGGGTCTGGTTCCTCGGCGACTTCACCGACCGCGGCCCGGACGGCATCGGCGTGATCGACCTGGTGATGCAGCTGGCCGCCGAGGCCGCCGCCGCCGGCGGGTACTGCCGCGCCCTGATGGGCAACCACGAGCTGCTCTTCCTCGGCGCCGCCAAGTACGGCGACGAGCCGGTGCAGTCCACCGCCGGCACCGCCTCCTTCCTCGCCGCCTGGCGGCTCAACGGCGGCCAGCAGCACGACCTGGAACGCCTGGAGCCGCACCACATCAGCTGGCTCTCCCGGCTCCCCGCGATGGGCGTCGAGGACGGCCACCTGCTGCTGCACTCCGACACCACCGCGTACCTCGAGTACGGCGAGACCATCGCCGACGTCAACGACGCCGTGCACACCGTGCTCGCCGACGAGGGCATCGACGAGCTGTGGGACTGCTTCCGCAAGTTCACCAAGCGCTTCGCCTTCCGCGGCCAGGCCGGCACCATGGCCGCGCAGGAGCTGCTCTCCACCTACGGCGGCTACCGGGTGGTGCACGGACACAGCCCGATCCCGTACCTGACCGGCGCCGACCACCCCGACGACGGCGCCAAGCCGCACGTGCCCGGCCCGTACATCTACGCCGACGAACTGGCCATCGCGATGGACGGCGGCGTCACCATGAACGGCCGCCTGCTGGTCGCCCGGCTGCCGTTGAACTGAACAACTGTCGACTGCTGCAAGGGCGCTGACGGGACTGAAGTTCTGGAAACAGTCTGTCAGCGCCCTCCGGGGCACCCCTACCATCGAGGCACCGAGTCCACCTCCGCGCGACCTCGCGGAGGTGACCTTGCCGAACGGGGTACCCCACATGAGCAACGGCACGCACCTGCTCGCCGAGGACCGCCCGGACTTCACGCGGGTCCTCGACGACGCGCTGCGCGACACCACCGTCCAGCAGGCGCTGCGCGCCGACGGCCGCCACCTGACCGCCGAACAGCTGCACACCAAGGCGATGCTGCACGCCGAACCGATCGCCGCCGGCGCGGCCGAGGAGTACCGGCACTACCTGGCGCTGCGCACCGCACTGGCCGACGCCCCGGCCTCCCACCCGGGCGGCGGGCTGACCGCCCGGCTGCGCTCGGAGGAGGGCGCCGGCTTCTTCCCGGTACTGACCGTGCTGGCGCCGATTCTCGCCTGGTCCGCGGCGCTCCTGCTGCTGCTGATCGGGTACGCGCTGCGCGGCGCCGCACCCGACCTGGTCCTCGGCCGGACCGTGCTCACCGCCGGCTGGGTCGCGCTCGCCGCCGGTGTCGCCGCCCTCACCGCCGGCGGCGTCGGCCTGGTCCTCACCGCCCTGCGGGACGGCTCCGCCACCCCGCGCGGCCAGGACCCGCAGTTGTACGCCGACCTCGCCGACGCCCGCCGCGCCTGGCACACCGCCCTGCGCGACCGGGCGATCCTGCCCTGGCTGCTGGCCAACCTCGACTCCGAACCCGCGCTCTCCCCGCAGCCCGGGCAGCGGCCCGCGCCGCCCGACCTGCTCAGCCCCGGCTACAGCCGCGGCACCTACGCCAGCCCCGGCTTCACCAGCCCGGGCGTCGAAGGGCTGACCGACCCGCAGGGCCGCAGCCCCCGGCACGCCGAGTTCACCGGCCCCGGCTACACCCCGCCGGACTTCACCGGCCCCGACGAGGTCTGAGCCGCCCGCTCCAGCGCGAGGGCGGCGAGCAGGGTGGCGGCGTCCGGGAGCACCGCGCCGTCGAACCGGGCGTCCGGCGCGTGGTTGACCGGCGCGGTCGCCGGGTCGCGGCCCGCCCATAACCCCGTCGTCCGCTCCTCGCCACCTGCCACCCGCCCGGCCCGCACCCGGAACGCGGAAACGCCGCCCCACCCTGCTCGGGTGGGGCGGCGTCGGGTCCGCTGCGGGGCGGCTCAGCCGGCCTGGTGCGCACCGTTGGCATCGGCCGGCTGCGCCGGAGCCTGCGGCTGTGCCTGGGCCGGCACCGGAGCCTGAGGGGCATCCGGCTGCGGGAACGGCTGCTGGAACTGCACCGGCGGCTGCTGCGCGGCGGCCTGGTTGCGGTTGGCCAGCGACCGCACGAAGTTGATGATCATCACGACCGGCAGAATGAACGCCTTGAAGAAGATGATGTACGTGCCGCCCTCGAAAATGAACCCGAGGTAAATGCCGTAGCCGACGAATCCGACACCGGCCACGCCGTTGAAGATGCGCCATCCGTTGCTGAGGCCGGAGTTGCCCATCGCGCCGATACCGGTCATCGCGATACCGCTGACGATCAGGAGGACGACGTACCAGGAGAAAAGGGGCTCGAGGCTGAAGTCGATGTTCACGAGGATTCCCAAACTGGACATAAGGTATGCATAAAGTTTGAAGTGCTCGCGTACAGTACCGGACCCCCGCCCCCGGCGTCTCGCACGAATTCACGAACGCCCGCCCCGCCACCCCTTGACCCGGCGTCAGCCCGAGGTCCAGAATCGCTTCATCATGAAGCAGGTACATACTTCGTCCGACTCCCCCTCCGACCCCGCCGGCCTGCGCTACGACCCCCGCGTCCGCGAGGTGATGACCGCCTTCACGCAGGGCGGCGACACGCTCGCCCTCGAAGCCGCCGCCGCCACCCGCGCCGCCCACCACGCCGTCGAACGCCTCCGCAGCCACGGCAGCGAAGGCCGCGGCCTCAGCTCCGGCGCCCTGGACGTCCTGATCCGCCTCTCCGCCACCCCCGACGGCATGAGCATCGGCGAGCTCGCCCGCGCCGGCGACGTCACCTCCCGCAACATCACCGGCCTGGTCGACACCCTCGAACGCGACTCACTCGCCCGCCGCGCCCCCGACCCGCAGGACCGCCGGGCCGTCCGGGTCCACATCACCGACGCCGGCCGGGCCTGGCTCGACTCCTTCCGCCACCCCACCCAGCACGCCATGTCCGCCGTCTTCCACGGCTTCACCCCGGACGAGCTGGCCCAACTCCGCCACCTCTGCCTCCGCCTGGTCGACAACCAGCGCCGCATCGAGCAGTACCTCGCCCCCGGCGGCCAGTGACCTCTGCGCCACTGCGAGCCGTGCTGTCCGTCCGTGAGCGGCGAACTCCTCCGACCCGGCCCGCGTGCCGGCGACGGCGCTGGAGCCGTCGCCGTGCTCGTCGCGGATCCCCACCGGACCGGCCGAGGCGGTCAGGGGCGAGCGCGTGTGTTCGTACCGTTCAGGCAGAGGGCGATATTGCGTACCGCAGCGGTGAGTTCCTCGATCACCCGGGCGGCCTGCTCCGCGTTGTGGAAAGCCGGACGGTCGGCCATGGCGAGATCGAGGGCTCCCGTGAGCCGAAGCACCGCATCGAGGTCCTCGGAGGAAGCCGAGGGCTGCACGGGGCCGGCGGAAGGCTCCGGAAGCGACATGTAGCCGGGGGCCGGCGGCTGGTGGGCGGAAGGCTCCGGAAGCGACATGTAACCGGAGAGCGGCTGGTGGGCGGAAGGCTCCGGAAGCGACATGTAGCCGGGGGCCGGCGGCTGGTGGGCGGAAGGCTCCGGATGCGACATGTAGCCGGAGGGCGGCGGCTGATGGGTGGAAGGGGCCTGGAACTCCGGCGGTGCGGGGGGAACGGCAGGCAGGAAATTCACCGGGGGCGCCGAGAACATCGCATTCGCCGTAGAGGCAAAACCGCTCTCCGCCGAAGTGTCCTTGGCCGACTTCGCGTAATCCGACGCGAGCCTCGTCCGTGGCAGCGTGAAGCCCTCTCCGTCCGGGAACAGCAGGTCGGGAGCCGACTGGGGTTGGCGGACGGTGTATTCGGCCCTCCACTGCTTGCGGTAGCAGTCGACCTGGTCGGCGCAGGCGCTGCGGGCGTGGAAGACCGCGCTGTCGTGACCCAGTTCGGGGTACCAGAGGTTCGGGCCGGGAAAGCGCACCGTCCGCACCCGGGGCTTGATGAGCTCCGCACAGCCCATGCAGCAGTCGGGCGGAACGATGAGAGGGACGCCCCGGTTGTGCTCGGCCGACCGGGGGCCGCCGTCCCAGCGGTACTCCCCGTTGTGGCAGGGCGGCAGTTCACCGCAGGTGCGGCAGACCGCGTAGTGCTCCGGGAGGACCTGCCAGTCGTGGCTGGCCGGGGCGCACCAGTGCTTCGGCGTCGACCTGGGAAGGTTCTCGTTGCGCAGGACCAGGATCACGGGGCGCTTGTAGAAGCTGGTCCGCTCGGGGGGCAGCGTGGTCGCCCCTCCACTCGCACCGTGGAGGTTCTCGGCGTGCCTCCACAACTCGACGTGCTCGCGCCAGGCTTTCCGGTAGGACTCGGGCCACTCGCGGTCGGGGTACTCGTGGATCTCCAGGAGGTGCCAGGGCTGCCGGTCCAGGACGACGGTCTGCCCCACCCGCAGGCGAAGGTACGGTCCGTCGTCGCTGCTGTGCTCGGGCCAGTCGGTACGGCCGATGCGGACAGGCTGATCGGGGAGCCATTCAGGAACACGCATGATCTACGCTCCTCGACATCGGGACGACCAGGCCACCACGTGGATAGTTCCTGACATTCTGAAGCATTTCGGACGCGTGATGACTCTGACACGCACGTGAACCGACCATGGACGCCATACAGCTCAACACCCACCGAACTCCCACCGATGGTGGCTGCTCTCGGGGGACGCACTCGGGCAAACAAGGCCATGTTCACCCGAGTGGTTGGTTTCAGCCGGACATTCCAACTGCGAACCGAGCCCGATGAGTCCGTCGCACTGGCCGCTCCAGGAACTGGGGCCCGGAGGTCACCGGATTTCTCGCGCGAGAGCTGATCCCGCGACATCCTTCCAGCGGATAAGCCCGGTTCGGCCGCTCTCCCCCGCCTGCACCGATCGACCGGCGAAGCGCCGAGCCGGGAAGCCCCCTCCTGCCTCCCGGTTCGGCGCCACGGTCCGGTGGTCCGTCAGTCTGCGAGCGGAAGGTAGACGCGGTTTCCCTTGGCCGCGAACTCGGCGGACTTCGCCTTCATACCGGCCACGGCTTCATCGTCGCCGGTCACGGCCATGTCGTCGCCGTAAGTGTCCATGATGCTTTTACTGATCTTCATGGAGCAGAACTTGGGCCCGCACATGGAACAGAAGTGCGCGGTCTTGGCCGGTTCGGCGGGAAGGGTCTCGTCGTGGAAGTCGCGGGCGGTCTCCGGGTCGAGGGCCAGATTGAACTGGTCCTCCCAGCGGAATTCGAAGCGGGCGTCGGAGAGGGCGTCGTCCCACTCCTGGGCGCCGGGGTGGCCCTTGGCGAGGTCGGCGGCGTGCGCGGCGATCTTGTAGGTGATCACACCGGTCTTGACGTCGTCGCGGTTGGGCAGGCCGAGGTGCTCCTTGGGCGTGACGTAGCAGAGCATCGCGGTGCCCCACCAGGCGATCATCGCCGCGCCGATGCCGGAGGTGATGTGGTCGTAGCCGGGGGCGACGTCGGTGGTGAGCGGGCCGAGCGTGTAGAACGGGGCCTCGTCGCAGATCTCCTTCTGGAGATCCATGTTCTCCTTGATCTTGTTCATCGGGACGTGGCCCGGGCCCTCGATCATCACCTGGACGTCGCGCTCGCGGGCGATCCGCCCGAGCTCCCCGAGGGTCTGCAGTTCGGCGAACTGCGCCTCGTCGTTGGCGTCCGCGATGGAGCCGGGCCGCAGGCCGTCACCGAGCGAGAAGGTGACGTCGTACGCCGCGAGGATGTCGCAGAGCTCCTCGAAGTTGGTGTAGAGGAAGTTCTCCTGGTGGTGCGCGAGGCACCAGGCCGCCATGATCGAGCCGCCGCGGGAGACGATTCCGGTCTTGCGACGGGCCGTCAGCGGGACGTACCGCAGCAGCACGCCGGCGTGCACGGTCATGTAGTCGACGCCCTGCTCGCACTGCTCGATGACCGTGTCCCGGTAGACCTCCCAGGACAGCTCCTCGGCCCGGCCGTCGACCTTCTCCAGGGCCTGGTAGAGCGGCACGGTGCCGATCGGCACGGGGGAGTTGCGCAGGATCCACTCGCGGGTGGTGTGGATGTTGCGGCCGGTGGAGAGGTCCATGACCGTGTCGGCGCCCCAGCGGGTGGCCCAGGTCATCTTCTCGACCTCCTCCTCGATGGAGGAGGTGACGGCCGAGTTGCCGATGTTGGCGTTGATCTTCACCAGGAAGTTGGTGCCGATGATGGCCGGCTCGACCTCGGGGTGGTTGACGTTGACCGGGATGACGGCCCGGCCGCGGGCCACCTCGTCGCGGACGTACTCCGGGGCCAGTCCCTCGCGGAGGGCCACGAACTCCATCTCGGGAGTGACGATCCCCCGCTTCGCGTAGGCGAGTTGGCTGACGGCGACACCCTCGCGGCCGCGCAGCGGTCGGCGCGGGCGGCCGGGGAAGACGGCGTCCAGGTTGCGCAGGTTGCCGCCGCGCGGGGCGGTGTGCTTGATGCCGTCGTCCTCGGGACGGGGCTCGCGGCCCTCGTACTCCTCGACGTCGCCGCGCTGGCGGATCCACGGGTCGCGCAGCGCGGGCAGTCCGCGCCGCACGTCGGGCTCGTAGGCGGGGTCGGTGTACGGGCCGGAGGTGTCGTACAGCGGCACCGAACGGCCGTTGGTCAGCAGCACTTCACGGTAGGGGACCCGCAGGTCCGGGCGGCTGCCCTCGCGGTACGCCTTGCGCCACGCGGGGGTCGGGTAGCCGGTCGCGGCGCTGCTGACAGCGGACTGGGCAGACTGCGGCTGTGCATCGAACGTGGTCATCTGACCTCTACTCCCTACGCCGGCATTACCCGGTCAGGTTCCTGCGGTCGACGCAGCGGCCGACACGTCCGTCGACGTGCCGTTCAGCGTCCTCTCAGCCCGGTGCTCCGAGCTCCCGTGTCCTGCGAGCGCAGGACGGCCAACACCGTAGCGGCTGAGGGTCGTCCGGTCCAGGGCTGGAACGTCCGGGCGGACGGTGTCCGGATTCAGTAGGCTGCCCACCGCACGACTGTTCGGGTGCGATGTGCGCCCCAACTCGTCATCATTCGTGAAACTTTGGGGGATTGACTCGTGGGAACCTCTCGCGTCCTGGCCGCCTCCGCGGTCCTCACCGCGTCCCTGGCGCTGGGCGCCGGCACCGCCTCCGCCGCACCCTCCGTTCCCCCGCCCCCGGTCGTCCACTGCAAGAACGGCACCAGCTGGAACCTGCTGCCGACCACCTGGACCGGGATCGACCGGGCAACCCTGGTCAAGGGCGGCGACCCGGTGGTGAGCACCCTCACGCTCACCAACAACTCGGGCCGCCTGCTGCACCAGGTGACCAGCGAGTTCCTGGTGAACAACGAGAACTACGACTACGACACCGACGACCTGACCGTGGAGACGAAGCTCCCCGGGGAGAACGCGTGGTCCCCGGCCTCCTTCGTCGGCCGGCGCCTCGCCATCTGGGCCGAGCTCGGCACCCGGGACATGGCCGCAGGCGCGGTCTTCACGGTGCAGATCCGGGTCACCGCGAAGCCGACCGCCACGGCCGAGCGGTACGACTTCGTGTTCGGCGGCGGATCGAGCGACACCGTCGACAATGACACGGGCGTCCTGCTCACGCCCGAGGACCTCCAGTACAGCGGCCCGGCAGCTCACCCCGGCGGGCCGGGCACCTGCACCAGCTGGACGTCTTCCGGCCCGGCGGTCCACTTCACGGTTGTGGACGCCCCGTCGCCCTCGCCGTCGCCGTCGTCCTCGCCCTCCCCGTCGGCGTCGCCCTCCCCGTCGGCGTCGCCCTCCCCGTCGGCGTCGCCGTCCCGGCCGAGCTCGACCACCACAGCCACCGCCACGGTGACGCGTCCGGGGACGGCCACCACCCAGGCGGCGGTCATTCCCGAGCTGGCCGAAACCGGTGCCGGCAGCGCACTGCCGATGGCCGCGGCCGGTACCGCCCTGGTGGTGCTCGGCGGCGGGATCGTGGTGGCGCTGCGCCGCCGCCAGGGCTCGCACGGCTGACCCGGCACCGCGCGGCGACGCCCGTCCGGCCGATCCGGACGGGCGTCTGCCGTTCCGGGCCGGGAGCCGTGGGGCAGACTTCCCGGCATGGTGGGTGCGACGGGGCGGGTGACCGGGCGGGTCGGGGCGGGGCTGGTGGGGGAGGTGATGGTGCACGTGCCGCAGCGGCAGGGGACGGAGGCGTTCCTGGCGTACCCGGCGGTGCCGGGAGAGACCCTGGAGCCGGGGTCGCAGGTGGTGGTGGTCGAGTACCAGCCGCCGCGGACCGTGTACGTGGCTCCGCTCTGACACTCCGACGTCCTGACGCTTTGACGGAACCTTGACGCTTCCGGGACGGATTCCGTACGCACCACTCTTCCCCGGCGATCCCGGCAGGCGCAGAATCTCCCGTTGCCACCGTGTTCCGCGCCATCCTGCACGACCGAGCGCAGCCACGGAACCGGTGTGCCCGAAGGGGGAGTCAGCCGATGGTCATCGGCATCGCGGGCGCCGTCGTGGCGTCCATCATCGTCCTGATCGTGCTGTTCAAGCTCATGTGGCGGGTCGCCGAGCCGAACGAGGCGCTGATCATCTCGGGGTCCAAGCACGGCGAGGGGCTGGGCTTCCGGACCGTCACCGGCCGGGGCACGCTGGTGCTGCCGGGCATCCAGGTGGTTCGCCGGCTGTCGCTCGACCTGAACGAGGCCGAGTTGGACGTCGAGTGCGTGACGAAGCAGGGGATCCCGGTCCACGTCAAGGGCGTTGTGATCTTCAAGGTGGGCGACGACCCGGTGTCGATCGCCAATGCGGCCCGCCGTTTCCTGGACCAGCAGAAGGCGATGGGGCAGCGCGTGCACAACGTGTTCGCCGGTCATCTGCGGTCCATCGTCGGCGGGTTGACGGTCGAGGACATGATCCGCGACCGCGAGCGGATGACCGGGGAGACCCGGGCCGCGTCCGGGTCGGAGATGGAGAAGCTCGGCCTGATCATCGACTCGCTGCAGATCCAGGAGATCCTGGACCCGACCGGCTACATCGAGAACCTGGCCGCGCCGCACGCCGCAGCGGTCCACCGGGACGCCCGCATCGCGGCCGCGGAGGCGGACCGGGCGGCCACCGAGGCGGAGCAGGAGGCGGCCGCCCGCAAGGCCGAGGCGACCCGCAACTCCGGCATCCAACAGGCCGGTTACCAGGCGGAGCTGGACACCGCGGCGGCCCGCGCGCAGCAGGCGGGTCCGCTCGCCCAGGCGGCGTCCCGGCAGGAGGTCGTGGTCCAGGAGACCAAGGTCGCCGAGCTGGAGGCGCACCACCGGGAGCAGCAGCTGCAGGCGGACGTCCGCAAGCCGGCCGATGCCCGGGCGTACGAGACCCGGACGAAGGCGGTGGCGGACCGTGACGCGCGGATCTCGGCGGCGGAGGCGCTGGCCCGGGAGACCGAGCTGAAGACCGCGGCGGAGGCGAACCGGGTGAAGGTCGCGGCGACCGCGGAGGCGGAGGCGACCAGGGCCCGGGGCCTGGCCTCGGCGGAGGCGACCCGGGCGACCGGTGAGGCGGAGGCCGCGGCGGCGGAGGCGCGCGGTCTGGCGCAGGCCGAGGCGGCGCGGGCGCTGGGTCTGGCCGAGGCGGAGGCGATCAAGGCCCGTGCGGCCGCGCTGGCGGAGAACCAGGAGGCGGTGGTCGCGCAGCAGTTGGCGGAGAACTGGCCGCAGATCGTGAAGGCCGGTGCCGAGGCGTTCGGCAACGTCGAGCACATGGTGCTGCTGAACGGCGCGGACGGCATGGCGGACATGTTCGCCAAGGCGCTGACCATGGGCGGCACCGGCCTCGGGCTGGCCCGTCAGTTGCTGGCCACCATGGGGGCGGACGGGGCGAAGGCCGAGCCGTCGGCGACCGGGAAGCCGCCGGTCCCCCAGGTGATCCCCGTGCAGCAGGAGCAGGCGCGTTCCTGAGCACCGTGCGGCGGGTGGCCGGTTTCCGCATGCCGCCCGTCGCACGGACCGGTGCCCCGCCGCTCACTCGGCCTCGGCGATCACCTGGTCGGCCATCCGGCCGGCCACCGCGTTGCCGGCCAGGACGCCCAGGCCGATCGCGGCGAGCAGGATGACGGTGCCCAGCCACACCATGGTCTCCACCGGCACGGTGTAGGCACCGGCCACCTTGGCGACGCACTCGGCGAGCAGCGCACCGCCCCAGATCAGCGAGAACAGCCGCTCCCGGCGGGCGAAGCGGGCGTCGCCGGCGGCGAGCCGGTCCCAGGCGGCGGCGCGGGCGGCCCGGCCCTTGACGATGAAGGGCCGCAGTCCGGCGGTCATCAGCGGTCGGCCGACCAGGGCGGAGACCATGACCGAGACGCCGATCACGCCGGTGGTCGCGCCGTCCTTGGCGAGCATCAGCCGCGGGTCCCCGGCCACCGCGGAGAGCGCGATGCCGACCGTGTTGACCAGCAGCATCAGCAGCGCCAGCCCGTTGACCCGGCGCTCGCGGAGCAGCGCGGCGGCGGTGCGGACGGCCGGGACGGCGCTGCCCAGGGCGAGCGAGGCGACCAGGCCGAGGCCGAGCGCGGAGTGCGCGACGTAGTAGGTGGCGAGCGGGACGGCCACGTCGATCGCCAGCGGCCTCAGCGCGGCGGTGCGCGACTCGTTCTGCCCGGTGGTGACGTGCGCGGTGGTGGCGTGCGCGGTGGTGGCGTGCGCGGTGATGGTGGCCATGGTCCGTCTCCCCTGTCCGGTCGTTCTCCCGTTGCCCCCAAGGCTCCCGCGGCGGCCCGGTCGGTCGGCAGTGTCGCCCGTGCCGGAAAGCGCATGACGGATGTCATGGTTGGGCACCGTCCCCGGGCCCGGCTGAGTACCCGTACTCAGGCCGGCGACCGGCCCGGGGCCCGACCATGGCTGGCATGGACCTCCACTTCACGCGCGTGGGCATCACCGCGGTCGGATCCTGCCTTCCGGAGCGGGAGTTGACCTCGCAGCAGCTCCAGGACGAGGTGACGGCCGGCAGCGGGCTGCGCCTGCCGGAGCGGACCTTCGAGAAGGCGACCGGGATCCGCACCCGGCGCTTCGTCACCGACGGCGAGTACGCCTCGACCCTGGCCCTCGGCGCGGCCCGCCGGGCGCTGGCGGGCGGCGGGTACCTCCCGGCCGACATCGACCTGCTGGTGTACGCCTCCGCCACCCGGGACGTCTGCGAGCCCGCCACCGCCCACCTGGTGCAGGCGGAACTCGGCTCCCGGGCACACGCGTTGGACGTATCCAACGCCTGCAACAGCTTCCTGAACGGGATCGACACGGCACGCGCCATGATCCTGGCCGGCCGGGCCCGCCGGGCGCTGGTGGTGACGGGGGAGACCCCGAGCCGGGCGATGCGGCGCGACCCGGGCGGCCTCGCCGAGTTCCGGGACGGCTTCGCCGGGTACACCTTCGGCGACGCGGGCGCGGCGGTGGTGGTGGAGCCGGTGGCGCGCGGCGGCATCCTCGACGTGGAGACCGAGACCGCGTCCGAGCACTGGTCGGTCGGCGGCATCCCGGGCGGCGGTTCGCGTCACCCGCGCGGCGACGAGTGGAGCTATTTCCGGGGCGGCGGGAAGGAGTTGCGCGGCGTGTTCGAGAAGATCGGCGGCGACATCCTGACCCGGACCGCCGCCCGGACCGGCTTCGGCTGGGACGCGTACGCGAAGGTGCTGGTCCACCAGGTGACGCTGCCGTACCTGGAGCGCTTCGTGGAGCTGACGGGGGTGCCCGAGGAGAAGCTGGAGGTCACCGTGGCCGAACTCGGCAACCTGGCGAGCGCCACCATCGGCGTCCAGCTCGACCGGGTCCAGCCCGGCCTGGCGCCCGGCGACCGGGTGCTGATGGTGGGCCTCGGCGGCGGGGTCAGCCTGATGACGATGGTCTGGGAGAAGTCATGACCGAGCTGTGGGTGGTGGTCCCCGCCTACCAGGAGGCCGCCCGGATCACCGGCACCCTGGAGGCCCTCGCCGCGCAGCGGGACCGGGAGTTCACCCTGCTGGTGGTCGACAACGGCTCCACCGACGCGACCGCCGAGCTGGTCCGGTCGTTCGCCGCCCGGGCGCCGTTCCCGGTCGAGCTGCTCACCGAACCGGAGAAGGGCGTCGGTTCGGCGGTGGACACCGGCTTCCGGTACGCCATCGCGCACGGGGCCGCCCTGCTCGCCCGCACCGACGCCGACTGCCTGCCGCAGCCCGGCTGGTCCGCCGCCGCCCGGGCCGGGCTGGTCGCCTCCCGCGGCCTGGTCTGCGGCCACATCACCGCCCGCCCCGACGAGCACGGCCCGCTCGGCCGGTCGGTCTTCCGCACCCTCGTCGTGCTCGGCGCGTTCTTCGGCCGGATCCGGCCCGCGCACCACCGCCGGCACGGCTACCTCACCCCGTACCGGATGCACGCCGGCAACAACATGGCGATCACCGCCGAGCTGTACCAGGCGGTCGGCGGCATGCCGCGGCGTCCCTCGCCGACCGACCGGATGTTCATCAACGCGGTCCGCCGGCACACCACCGCGATCGTCCACCGCCGCGACATGGTGGTGCAGAACTCCACCCGCCGGATCCGCGCCTACGGCGTGCTCGGCACCGCCCGCTGGTACCTGGAACGCGGCGCCGGCGCGCGCGGCGTCGACGTCCGCTGAGGAGAGCGCCGTGCTCGACCGCCTCGACCACACCCTGCGCACCGGCGGCAGCCGGCCCGCCCTGCTCGGCGCCACCCGCGGCGGCCGCCCGCGGGTACTGGCCCGCTGCGACGAACTCGCCTCCGCGGCCGACGGGCTGGCCGCCGCCCTGCACCACCGGTACGGGCTGCGGGCCGGCGACACCCTCGGCGTCGCCGTCCGTCCCGGGCCGCGCGCGCTCACCGTCCTGCTCGCCGCCCACCGGCTCGGCCTGCGCGCCGCGGTCCTGGACCCCGCCGCCGGGCCGGACGTGCTGCGCGCCCGGCTCGCCCTCGCACCGCCCGCCCTGGTCCTCGCCGACGCCGCCGCCCAAGCGGTCGCCGGCTGGGCCCGCCCGCTCGCCCGCCGCGCCGACCTCGCCCTGCCCCCGCTGCGCACCCTCGGTCCGGTCGCCACCCTCGGCCCCCGCCGCCCCGGCTGCGCGCCCGCGCTCGCCACCGCCGCCGCCCCGCCGCCGGCGCCGTACGACGGGGACGGCGACGCCGTGATCGTCTTCACCTCCGGCACCACCACCGCGCCGCGCGCCGTGGTCCACACCCGCGGCGGCCTGGCCGCGGGCATGCGCGGCGTCACCGCACTGGTCGACCCGCGGCCGGGCTCCGCCGTCCTCGGCGGCACCTTCTTCGTCCTCGCCCCCGCCCTCGCCGCGGGCGCCACCGTCGCCCTCCCGGCCCGCTCGGCCCGCACCCTGCAGCGCCAGATCGACGCCCTGCGGCCGGACGAGACCTACCTGACGCCGCCCCAGCTGCGTTCCCTCGACCGGTTCACCGGCCGGGTCTGGACCGGCTCCGCCCCCGCCTCCGCGGCGCTGCTGGCCCGGGTCCGCCGGTCCGGCGCCCGCCAGGCCTGGGGCGTGTACGCGCTCACCGAGCTCTTCCCCGCGGCCGCCGTCGAGGCCGCCGACAAGGCCGCGTTCACCGAGGACGGCGACCTGCTCGGCCACCCGCTGCCGGGGGTCAGCACCCGGCTCGGCGACTGCGGCGAACTGCTGCTCGCCGGCCCCGCGGCCCGCGACCGCTACCTCGGCGAACCGTCCGACCCCTGGATCCGCACCGGCGACCGGGCCCGGATCGACCCCGGCGGCCGGATCGTGCTGGCGGGCCGGCTCAAGGACATGGTGCTGCGCCGCGCCGAGAACATCTACCCCGGCCTGTACGAGCCCGCCCTGCACCTGCCCGAGGTCGAACTAGCCGTCCTGGTCGGCGTCCCCGACCCCGACCGGGAGGGCGACGAACGCCTGGTCGCCCTCGTCCAGGCCCGTCCCGGCGCCGATCCCCGCCGCCTGCGGGCCGCCCTCCAGCAGCCCCTCGCCCGGATGGGCAGCGCCCGCCCCGACGCCCTGCTGCTCGCCGACGTCCCGCTCGCCGGCCGCTCCCGCAAGCCCGACCGCGCCGCCGCCGCCCGCTACTGCGCGCAACAGCTGGGCACCCGATGACCACTCCCGCGCCTCTCCCCCCTCGCGGCTGCCCCGCCCACGCCCACTCCACCGACCGCGTGCCTGCCGACGTCGACTCCGCGCCAACCGCGGCCGACCGGGCACCAGGGCGCTCCGCCTCCGCGCAGCGGCCGTCCGCCGCCCCCGGGTGCCCGGAGCCCGCCCACCCCGTCGACCGCGCCCTTCCCACCGACCGCACCCTCCCCGAAGCCGGCTCCCCCGTGCCCGCCGCAGCCTCCCGTCGCTCCGCCGCCCGGCGGGCGGACCGGGGCGTGTACCTGGCCTCGCACCCGGTGCTGTTCGCGCTGCTCGCGGCCACCCGGCGCCGCCCGGTGCTCCGGCTGGGCCGGACCGTCCTGGTGCACGACCCCGACGCGTACCGCCACGTCCTCACCCGCGTCCCGCTGGACCGCACCGCGGAGCACACCACCGGCGGCGCCGCCGCCCGCCTCACCGACGGCGGCGGCCTGCTCTTCGACCAGGACGGCACCGAGCACCGGGCCGCCCGCCGCGACCTCACCGCCCGGCTCGGCGCCCGGGCCGTCGCCGAGCTGCGGCCCGCCTGGCAGCGGCTGCTCTCCGACCGGCTGGGCGAGCTGCGCGGGCCGACCGACCTGGTGCCGGTCGTCCGCGAGCTGGCCGGTGCCACCGCCGCCGCACTGACCGGCAGTCCGGCCCCGCCGCAGGTGCTGGCCGACGCCGCGCTGGACGCCGCTGCAGCCGCCGCCCGCGACCACCTCCCCACCCTCCGCCCCCGTAACGGAACCGCCGAGCGGGCCGCCGCCCGGCTGAACGCGCTGCTGCCGGACCCGCGCGACGCCATGCTCGCCGTGGCCGCCGTCAACACCACCGTCGCCGCGCTCCCGCGCGCCGCCGCCTGGTGCGCCCGGGCCCGGCTCTGGGACCGGACCGGTCCCGAACTCGCCTCCGAGCTGCTCCGGTTGACCGCGCCGTCGCCGATCCTGCCGCGGGTCGCCGCCGCCGACGCCACCGTCGCCGGCACCCGCATCCGTCGCGGTGACCGGCTGGTCCTGGTCGCCCGGCACGCCGCGCAGTCCCACCGCGACTCCCCCGCCGATCCGGCGGCGGCCGCCCAGGCGGTCTTCGGCGCCGGCCCGCACGCCTGCCCCGGGGCGGCCCTGGCCCGCGTCCAACTCACCGACTTCCTGGTGGCCCTGGCCCCGCACCGGCCCGTTCTGCTCCGGTCCGTCCCGGCCCGCCGCACGGCGCTCCCCGGCTACGCCGAGGTGGTCGTCACCGGCGAGCGGTACCACGGCAGGACTCCATGAGCCACCGTCACCACGAGCGAGAGGCAGCAGGCGTGCGCATCGCCATCACCGGGGCGTCCGGTTTCTGCGGCGCCCGGGTCGCCCTCGCGGCGGCCGACCGCGGCGCGGACGTCCGCTGTCTGGGCCGCCGGCCGGGCCCGGTGGGCACGCACGTCCGCTGGGACGCGACCGCCGAACTCCCCGACCTCGGCGACGCCGACGTGGTCGTGCACTGCGCGGCGGCGGTCGGCGACCACCTCCCGGGATCGCCGGCCGAGGCCGAGCAGTTCGCCGTCAACGTGGACGGCACCGCCCGGCTGCTCGAAGCCGCCGCCGGCCGCCCGGTGGTCTGGGTGAGCAGCGCGAGCGTCTACGACCCGCGCCGGGACCGCTCGTCGGTGACCGAGGAGCACCCCACGTCCGGTGGGCACCTGAACGCCTACGGCCGCAGCAAGGCCGCCGGTGAGCGCCTCGCGCTCGCCGCGGGCGCCGTGGTGCTGCGTCCGCGCGCGGTGTACGGGCCGGGCGATCCGCACCTGCTCCCCCGGCTGCTGGCCCGGGTCCGCCCGGGCGGGGTCCTCGCGCTTCCGGGTCCGGATGTCGGGTTGAGCCTGACCTCGGTCCACAACCTGGCGGCCGCCTGCCTGGACGCCGCCGGCTGGCCCGCCGGCGCGTACAACATCGCCGACGCCGTCCCCTACCGGCGGGACGCGGCGCTGCGCCGGGTGCTCGCCGCGCACGGGGTCCGGGCCCGGATCCTGCACCTCCCGCTGCCCCTCACCGGGCTGGCCCGGCTGGCCCGTTCGCGCACGTCGACCCCGTACGCGATCGACCAGCTGGCCCGCAGCGTGGTGCTGGACACCGCCAAGGCGCGTGCCCTGGGCTGGCGTCCGGTCCACGACCTCGACGGCTTCTGCCGCGACAGCGCGGAGCGCCCGCACACCGGGGGTGTGCGGGCGCTCGGTGAGCGGGAGTCGGGCTAGCTCTTGGCTGCCTTCTTCACCAGGATCACCACGGCGGCGGCGATGCCGACCAGCAGCAGGACGTTGATCAGGAAGCCGACCAGGCCTGCGACGACGCCGATCACGAACCACATCAGCTTCCAGGCGACCACCAGCGCGATGATCGGGACGACGATGTTGCGCACCCACGAGGGCAGCGACTTCCAGAGCTCAGCCATGTCCGTTCCTTCTCTCCCCTCGGGCTCGGCGTCGGTCTGTTCCGCCGCGGTCCCGCTGTCTTCCGGTACTTCGACCGTACAGGGACGGCAGAGGGGAAACGAGGGCTCACGGCCCCGAGAGAACCCGGAGATCACCCCGAGACCCGGTCTGGGGGGCATCCCCCATCCGGCGGGTCGGGCCGGTCAGACCGGCCAGCGCTCGCCGCGCCAGGCGGCGTCCCAGAACATCCACTCGTAGCGCGAGGTGGTGGCGAAGTGCTCGACCGCGCGCCGCCGTTCGGCCGGGGAGATCTCCTCGCCGAGCCGGTCGGTGAGCTCCAGCACCCGGCGGACCACCGACTGGAAGGCCTCGTCGCCGTAGGTCGCGATCCACTTGGCGTAGAGCGGCTCGGGGGAGGACTTGGCCAGCAGTTCCTCGCCGACCCGGGCGTAGATCCAGTAGCAGGGGAGGACCGCGGCGACGGCCTCGGCGAACGAGCCGCCGTACACGGTGGCCAGCAGGTAGCTGGTGTAGGCGCGGGTGGTGGGCAGCACCGGCTCCTCGGCGGCCTGTTCGGCGCTGCCGCCGAAGGCGGTCATGAACTCGGCGTGCATGCCCTGTTCGGCGGCGATCGCGCCGACGGCGTCGTCGGCGAAGGCCCGCACCTCGGCCTCGCCGGGTGCCTTGGCGGCGCAGACGGCGAGCGCGCGGGCGTAGTCGCGCAGGTAGTGCGAGTCCTGGACGACGAAGTGGCGGAAGGCGTCCTGCGGCAGCGTGCCGTCGGTCAGGCCGCGCAGGAAGGGGTGGTCGAGGATCTCCGCGTAGATCGGCTCGATCGCCGCCCACAGCTCGTCGGTCAACTTCACGGGAAAACGCTCCTCACAGGCTGGTTCACGGTTCCGGCGGCGAGAACACGACCAGGACCCGCAGTTCCTCGGTGATGTGGTGGAACCGGTGCGGCACCCCGGCGGGGACGTAGGCCACGGTGCCGCGGGCGACGGTGGTGGTCTCGTTCCCGACGGTCAGCTCGGCCCGGCCGCTGATCACCTGGTAGATCTCGTCCTGGTCGTGGGGCGTCTGCGGGTCGGTGTCCCCGGGGGAGAGCGCGAACAGCCCGGCGGACATGTTCCGCTCCTTCAGGAAGCGCAGGTACGCGCCCCGGCCGCCCGCCCGTTCCACGTCCAGCTCGTCCAGCCGGAACACCTTCATCGGCGCCGCTCCTCTCCGGGTCCGGCCCCATTGAACAACATCGCCGCCGAGAGCTTCCCAGCGGCCGCTCGGCCTGCGACGATCCGCTGCATGAAGAGTTTCGTGGTCAAAACGCTCATCAACGCGCTGGCGATCTGGGTGGCGGCCTGGATCGTCACGGGCATCACGCTTTCCGGGGACGACTGGCAGCAGAAGACGGTCACGGTGATCGCGGTGGCCCTGATCTTCGGGCTGGTGAACTTCCTGATCAAGCCGTTCGTGAAGCTGTTCTCCCTGCCGCTGTTCGTCCTCACCCTGGGGCTGATCACCTTCGTGATCAACGCGCTGATGCTCTGGCTGACCTCCTGGGCCTCGGACAAGCTCGACCTGGACTTCCACGTGGACGGTTTCTGGGCCGCGCTGCTCGGCGCGCTGATCATCAGCGTGGTGTCCTGGGGCCTCAACCTGGCCCTCGGGGACGACTGAGCCCGGCGCCGCGGAGCACGAGGGCCCGCCGCCGGATCGACTCCGGCGGCGGGCCCTCGTGCTCCGTGCCCCTCAGCCCGCGTTCTCGCAGCCCGGTGCGGAGAGGATGCTCGCCAGCTGCGCGTCGAGCTCGCCGCCGCTGAGCTCCTGGCCCATCGGCACGATCCGGTCGGTCCGCGCCAGGAAGGCGATCAGCGGCGCGGCCGCGGCCCGCAGCATGGCGTCGCCCTCGGTGGAGTGCAGCACGATGCACACCTCGCCGAGGTCGTCGCCCAGCGGGTGGATGTGCACGTCTCCCTCCCCGGTGGGCCGGCTGATCCCGTCCACCAGGAGCTCCCGGGCGAAGACCCAGGTGACCGGGGCGTCGCCGGGGAGGTGGAAGGTGAGGGCGACCGCGAACGGGTCGTCCGCGTCGTACTCCAGGTCGACCACGATGCGGAAGGAGAGCTCGGTCGACGCCACGAGGTGCATGACCATGTGGGCTTGGACTGTGCTGTGCATGCGCCAGTACCTCTCGTGTTCACTGCGGTGGAACGGCTTGTGGGGACGGTTTGTGAAGTTTGTGTCCCTGAGTCCCCGTTCGATCCTCATCGTCCACGTTTGGCAACGATCCGGACAAGATGAGGTTTTTCAAATGGTGAACGAACACGGGCGGATGTCAGCGAACGAATGACGGGGACATCGCGCCGACCAGCGAGCGCAGCCGTCCGGCCGCGGGCACCAGCCGCTCGGACTGCTCCAGCGGCAGCGAGATCGCCATGGTGGCGACCGCCGAGCCGATCGTGATGGGCACCGCGGCGCACACCGTGCCGAGCGCGTACTCCTGGCGCTCCAGCACCGGCATGGTCGGCCGGGCCGAGGCCAGCCGACGCATCACCACGGCCGGTTCCGCCACGGTGGAGGGGGTGAGGGCGTCCGGGCGGTACCGGGCCAGGTGGTCGCGCCGCTCCTCCTCGCCGAGCTGGGCGAGGAGGCAGAGTCCGATCGCGTGCGCGTGCGCGGTGGCCCGGAAGTCGGCCCACTCCTCGACGGCGGGGCGGCCGCCGTCGGCGACCACGTCGACCACCCGGATCTCGCCGTCCTCGTAGACGGCGTAGTACACGGCGGCGTCGAGCTCGTCGCCCAGCTCCTCCATCCGGCTGCGGAGGTCGGCGCGCTCGGCCTGCCGGGAGTCGGCGCGGCTGATCCCGTCGACCGAGTCGCCGTAGAAGAACTTCCCGCCGATCCGGCGCAGGTAGCCCTCGTGGGTGAGGGTGCGCAGCAGGTGGTAGGTGGTGCCGAGGGGGAGGTCGGCGGCGCGGGCGAGCTGCTTGGCGGTGGCGCCCTGCAGGTGGTTGCCGACCGCCTCGAGCAGGCGCAGCGCGCGCTGCACCGAGGCGATCAGGGTGGGGGAGCGGGGCGTCCGTATGCCCCGCTCCCCCTGCCCGGCCGCCTCCGCCGTCTGGTTCACGGCCATCACTTCCCCCTAGCCACGAGGAGCGGTTTGCTCCACTTCCGCCCGGTAGCGGCTCATTGCAGCACAGGGCCACCCGGCCTGCAATTATTTCCCTGCACACAGAGGCCTTTTCACCTTCATTTCGAAGGTGCAAGGTGCGTTCGGCGCCACGCTGGTGGATTCCTGGCATCGATCAGCCTCGACATCGAAGATCCACTCGCACAGGTTCCATCGACCGACCCTGACACACCCGGGCATGCCGGATCCACCGTTCGGCGGAACCGGCCACTCCGATTCGTTCGTCTGTACGAGTTTCACCCCCTCCGCCGCGCGGGAGACTCCCGCACAACGCTCGCGCCCCGGAGGTGGCAGCATGGTCGGCCCGGTCCGCCCGGTCGTCAAACGCACGGCCAGGGCGATCCTGCTGGAGCTGGACCCGGACAACCCGCACGCGCCCGCCACCATCGTGCTGATCAAGCGCGTCCGGCCGGGCTCCCCGCACCCGTACTGGATCACCCCCGGCGGCGGCGTCGAGCCCACCGACCGGAGCGTGGTCGACGCCCTGCACCGCGAGGTGGACGAGGAGCTCGGCGGCAAGGTCGAGGACGTGGTCCCCGCCTTCGTCGACACCGTCGCCCACTCCCACCACGAGGACGGCACCCTGGCGCACCCGCACGGGGTCAAGGTGCAGCACTTCTTCGTCTGCCGGCTCACCGGGATGGACCCGGCCCGCCGGCACGGGCCCGAGGTCGACGAGCCGCACGGCGAGTACGAGATCGTCCGGCTGCCCTTCACCCGGGAGGGCGTCACCTCGGTGAACGTGGTCCCGCCGAGCCTGCGCCGCTACCTCGCGGCCAACATCGAGGGCGTCCGCGCGCTGCTCGCCCCCGACCTGGGCTGACCGGCCGGGGCCGTCAGGCCAGGTCGTCCACCAGGTCGTGGTGGATGTCCCGGCTGCGCAGTCCGGAGCGCTTGAGCGCCGCCGTGCCGCGCCGCACCATGGCCGGCGGCCCGCTCAGGTACGCCCGGAAGCCGTGCCACGGCGCGTACCGGGCCACCACCTCGGGCAGCTCCCCGGCCAGCGCACCGCCCGGCACCGCCTGCTGCTCGGAGACCACCGGCCGCACGGTGAGCCAGGGGTGCAGCTCGGCCAGGCCGCGCAGCCGCTCCAGCTCGTACAGCTCGGAGCTCTGCCGGGCGCCGTAAAAGACCTCCACGGAGCGGCCGGCGGCCCCGTGCTCGGCGACCTCCTCGATCAGCGCGCTGATCGGCGCGATGCCGGTGCCGCCGCCCACGCAGAGCAGATTCGCGTGCGCCGCGTGGTCGACCACCATGCCGCCGGCCGCCGGACCCAGCCGCAGCACGTCGCCCGGGCCGGCCCGGTGGACCAGGGCGTTGCTCACCCAGCCCGCCTGCACCGCCTTGACGTGGAAGGTGAGCAGGCCGTCCGGGCGGGGGGCGGTGGAGAAGGAGAAGTGCCGCCACACCCGCGGCCACCAGGGGGTCTCCACGGTGGCGTACTGGCCGGCCCGGTAAGGGTAGGCCTGGTCGGGGCGCAGGGTGAGCACCGCGATGTCCCGGGTGCGCCGCTCGTGCGCCACCACCTCGGCCTGCCACCAGGGCGGGGAGGTCCGGGCGGCCTGCTCGGCGGCCCCGATCATGATCGAGGAGACCAGGCCGTAGACCCGGCGCCAGGCCAGCTCGGTCCGGGTGTCCCAGCGGCTGCCGCAGTAGCGGGCCAGCGCGGCGATCAGGCACTCGCCGACCGGGGCGTAGTGCCCGCTCAGGGTGCCGTACTTGCGGTGCCCGCTGCCCAGCCGGGTCAGGTAGGCGGTCAGCCCGGCGGGGTCGTCGGCGCTGGCGGCGGCCATCAGCAGGGCGTGGAACAGCCGGTCGCGCTGGACGTCCATGGCCGCCGGGAAGAGCGCCCGGACCTCCGGGTGGTTGACGAAGATCAGCGCGTAGAAGTGGGCGGTGGCCCGGTCCGCGACCGGCTCGACCACGGCCAGCGTGGCACGGATCAGCTCGATGTCCTCGGCGGTGGGCGGCTGCAGCGCGCCCGGCTGCCCCGGTGCGGCGGCCGGGGCGGCGGGCGCCTCGGCGAGCGTCTCCAGCGCCCAGGCCCGGCTCCAGCTGTCACCCGGGCCGGCCCAGTTGAGGCCCGGCGCGTCGGTGAACAGCGGCTGGTAGCCGGTCGGGTGGACGTCCTGCGGCAGGCTCGGCGCGGGAATCAGTGGCGGCTCGCTGGGCTTCGCCGGAATGGCCGGCAGCGCGGCCGCCGCCGTACCGCCGTCCTCCTCGGCCGGCCGGTCCACGGCCGCCTCCGGCTCGGGCTCCGGCTCCGCCTCGGCGGGCTCCGCGGCCGGTGTCGCCGGTGCGGCCGGTGCCGGCGCCGCCGGAGCGACGGGCAGCAGCCCCGGTACGTCGGATGCCGCCATCGAACCGTGTCCGGCCCGGACGACCTTCAGCGGCCTGCTTTTCAGCGCGATCTGACGAGTGCCCAAGAGAATCGTTTCGCTTCCGGTCGACCAATCTGCTGACGCCTTCAGCACATTGGCACCACGCGTGAAGCTCATCCGACAAATCCCGCGAATCCCGGACACCCGCGCCCGGCGCACGCTAGGCTCGCTCGACCTGTGGCCACCTTGCGCAGTGGAACCACCACGCAAGGTGACCGGTCGCCGCCCCTCAGAGCCTGCGCAGCAGCGTCCCGGGCTGCTCGACGCAGTCCGCGACGAAGCGCAGGAAGCCGCCCGCCGTGCCGCCGTCGCACACCCGGTGGTCGAAGGTGAAGGACAGCTGGGTGACCTGGCGGACCGCCAGCCCGCCCTCGTGCACCCACGGCTTGGGGGTGATCCGGCCGACGCCGAGCATCGCCGCCTCGGGGTGGTTGAGGATCGGCGTGGAGCCGTCCACCCCGAAGACCCCGTAGTTGTTGAGCGTGAAGGTGCCGCCGGTGAGCTCGGCCGGGGTGAGCGCGCCCACCCGGGCGGCCTCGGTCAGCCGGGCCAGTTCGACGGACAGCTCCTCGGTGCGCAGCAGGTGGGCGTCGCGCACCACCGGCACCACCAGGCCGCGCTCGCTCTGCGCGGCGAAGCCCAGGTGGACGGCGGAGTGCCGGCGGATGCCCTCGGCGACCACGCTGGTGTTGAGGTCGGGGAAGCGCTCCAGCGCGGCGGTGCAGATCCGGGCCAGCAGGGCGAGCACGCTGACCTTGGGGCCGGGCGCCTCGTTGAGCTGCCGGCGCAGGGCCATCAGCTCGGTGGCGTCGGCGTCCACCCAGCAGGTGGCGGCCGGGATCTCCTGGTGGCTGCGGGTGAGCTTCTCGGCGATCGTCCGGCGCAGCCCGCGCAGCGGGACGACCTCGTCGGCGGTGGCCGCTGTTTCACGTGAAACAGCGGGCGCCGGGGCCGGGGCGGACAGCGCCCGCTCCACGTCGCGCCGCATGACCAGCCCGTCCGGGCCGCTGCCGGCCACGGTGGCGAGGTCGATCCCGTGCTCGCGCGCCATCCGGCGCACCAGCGGCGAGATCACCGCCACCACCGCCGGAGCCGCTGTCACGGTCACGGTCGCGCTCGCGGTCGCGGTCGCGGCGGGAGCCACGGGCGCCGGAGCCGGGGCCGGAGCCTGCGCGGCGGGTGCCGCGGCGGCGTTCGCCACCACCCGGCGGCGCCGGGCGCCCTTGCCGCCCTCGGCGACGCCGTAGCCGACCAGCGGCCGTTCCACCTCGGCCACCGGCGCGCCGTCCGCCGGGGCGACCGCGACGGTCACCAGCGGGGCGCCGACCGGAACCTCCTGGCCGACCTCGCCGAACCGGGCGGTGACCACCCCGCCGTACGGGCAGGGCACCTCGACCACGGCCTTGGCCGTCTCCACCTCCACCACCGGCTGGTCCACGGCGATGACCTCGCCGACCTCCACCATCCAGCGGACCACCTCGGCCCCGGTGAGCCCCTCACCGAGGTCGGGCAGCGTGAATTCCCGTACGACCGGCATGGCCATCAGTCCTCCCACTGGAGCCGGGCCACGGCGTCCAGGATCCGGTCCACCCCGGGGAGGTGGTGGTGCTCCAGCATCGGCGGCGGGTAGGGGATGTCGAATCCGGTCACCCGCAGCACCGGGGCGGACAGGTGGTGGAAGCACTTCTCGGTGAGCCGGGCGGCGATCTCCGCACCGGCCCCGCCGAAGCCGCTCGCCTCGTGCACCACGACGGCCCGCCCGATCGAGCGGACCACCTCGCAGGCGGTCGCCTCGTCGAACGGCACCAGGGAGCGCAGGTCGAGCACGGCGAGGTCCCAGCCCTCCGCCCTGGCCGCCTCGGCGGCCTCCAGGCAGACCGGCAGCGAGGGGCCGTAGGTGATCAGCACCGCGGAGTGCCCGGTACGGCGCAGCACGGCCTTGCCGATCGGCTCGACCGGCGCGGTCGGGTCCCACTCCGTCTTGCCCCAGTAGAGCCGCTTGGGCTCCAGGAAGACCACCGGGTCGTCGGAGGCGATCGAGGCGCGCAGCAGCCCGTAGGCGTCGGCGACGGTGGCGGGGGTGACCACGTGCAGGCCGGGGGTGTGGGCGTAGTACGCCTCGGAGGCGTCGCTGTGGTGCTCGACGCCGCCGATGCCGCCGCCGTAGGGGACCCGGACGGTGATCGGCAGCGGCAGCTTGCCGCCGGTGCGGTTGCGCATCTTGGCGACGTGCGAGAAGAGCTGCTCCAGCGCCGGGTAGGCGAAGGCGTCGAACTGCATCTCGACCACGGGGCGCAGCCCGTACATGGCCATGCCGACGGCGGTGCCGAGGATGCCGGCCTCGGCGAGCGGGGTGTCCAGGCAGCGCTCGGGACCGAACTCGGCGGTCAGTCCGTCGGTGATCCGGAAGACTCCGCCGAGGGTGCCGACGTCCTCGCCCATCACGTGGACGGTCGGGTCGGCCCGCATGGCGTCGCGCAGGGCGCCGTTGAGCGCCTGCGCCATGGTGGAGGTCCTGGTGGCTGTGCCGTTCAGGGCGGGAGCCGTGGTCATCAGTGGTGCACCTCGGCCTCGGCGGCCAGTTCGGCAGCGAGCTGCGCGGCCTGCTCGCGCAGCTGCTGGGTGGGCTCGGCGTAGACGTGGGCGAACAGCGACATCGGGTCGAGCTCGGGGTCGGCGTGGAACTCGGCGCGCATCCGGGCGGCCAGGGCCTCGGCCTCGTCGGCGGCGTCCTGGACGAGCTGCTCGTCCAGCAGGCCGAGCTCGCGCAGGGCACGCTCCATGAGCAGGATCGGGTCGTGCTCGCGCCAGGCGGCGACCTCCTCGTCCTGCCGGTAGCGGGTGGCGTCGTCGGCGTTGGTGTGCGCCTCGACGCGGTAGGTCAGCGCCTCGACCAGGGTCGGGCCGCCGCCCTGCCGGGCCCGCTCGACGGCCTCGCCGAGCACCGCGTGCACCGCGGCGGCGTCGTTGCCGTCCACCAGGCGGCCGGGCATGCCGTACCCGACGGCCTTGTGGGCCAGGGTCGGTGCGGCGGACTGCTGGGTGAGCGGGACGGAGATGGCGTAGCCGTTGTTCTGCACCAGGAAGACCACCGGGGCGTGCAGCACGGCGGCGAAGTTCAGCGCCTCGTGGAAGTCGCCCTCGCTGGTGCCGCCGTCGCCGAGCATGGTCAGCGCGACCACCGGGTCGCCCGCCAGGCGGGCGGCGTGCGCCAGGCCGACGGCGTGCGGGGCCTGGGTGGCGAGCGGGGTGGAGAGCGGCGCGGTGCGGCTGGCCCTCGGGTCGTAGCCGGTGTGGGCGTTGCCGCGCAGCAGGGTCAGGGCCTCCAGCGGGTCGACGCCCCGGGAGACCACGGCGAGGGTGTCGCGGTAGCTGGGGAACAGCCAGTCCTGGTCGCCGAGGGCGAGTGCGGCGGCGACCTGGCAGGCCTCCTGGCCGGTGGAGGCCGGGTAGACGGCGAGCCGGCCCTGCTTGGTCAGCGTGGTGGCCTGCTGGTTGTAGCGGCGGCCGACGACCAGGCGGCGGTAGAGCTCGCGCAGCAGCGCGGGGTCGGCCTTCTCCGCGGCGGGTGTGCCGAGGACGCGGACCGGCGCGGTGTCCGGCAGCAGGGGCGCGGGGTCGGTGCGGGGGGCGGTGGCGCCCGGGAGCCAGCCGGGTACGGCGGCGGTGTGTCTGTGGTCGAGAACGGTCATCTCGGGCACCTCCGGGGGTGGTGGGGGCTCCCTACCGATTGTTCGGTCGTCTGTTCATCTTGACCAGAAGCGTGACAAGGTGGTGGACAGTCGGCCCGAATGGCTGTCTTCTGGAGTCAGCACGTCCAATCGGCGAGGGTGGGGGGCCATGTCGGCTGAACAGATGTCCAGACTCGACCGTGTCGACCGGTCGATCCTGCGGCTGCTGCAGCAGGACGGTCGCGCTTCCATCCGCTCGGTGGCCGAGCGGGTGCACGTCTCCCGGGCCAACGCGTACGCCCGGATCTCCAGGATGGTCGAGGACGGCATCATCCGCGGCTTCACCGCCCGGGTGGACCACGAGCGGGCCGGCCAGGGCGCGACCGCCTACATCACCCTGAAGATCGTCCAGAACTCCTGGCGGACGGTCCGCGAGCAGCTGCTCCAGCTCCCCGGTGTCGCCCACATCGCGCTGGTCGGCGGCGACTTCGACGTCCTGCTGCTGGTGCACACCGCCGACAACCGCTCCCTGCGCGAGCTGGTGCTCAACCGCATCCAGTCCGTCCCGCAGATCCTGTCCACCCAGACCATGCTGGTGTTCGAGGAGACCGATCAGGTGCCCCCGGACCTCTGAGAACGCCGCTGCCCCGGGCGGCGGGCCGTCCGGGGCAGCGGTGTGGTGCGGGCCGTCCGGGGCAGCGGGGTGGTGCAGGCCGTGCGGGTCAGACGCCGGCCACCGCCAGGGCGGCGACCCGGTCCACCGGTCCCGCGGCGAAGGCGTCCTCGGTGTCCATCCAGCGCGACCAGCGGCCGACGGCGTAGTCGCCGTTGGCGTTGAGGATCCGGCCGTCGGCCACGCCGAAGACCCGCAGGCTGGAGCCGGTCCAGGTGGCGGCGATCGCGCTCATCGGGGTGGTCTGGCCGGTCGCGCCCGCCACGTCGCCCCATCCGCTCCACACGCCGGCCGCGTAGTCGGCGCTGGCCTGCCGGACCCGGCCGTCGGCCAGCACCAGCAGGTGCTGCTTGCTGCCGACCGAGACGGTGGCCAGCCCGGTGACGGTGCCCGGCAGGGCGCCCACCGCGCCGGTGATGTCGCCCCAAGCCCACCGGCCCCGGTCGTAGTCGGCGTCGGCGACGTGGACCCGCCCGTCGGTGCCCACGCCGTCCACGTGCAGCACGTTGCCGTTGGCCGCCGCGGCGATCCGGGTGAGGCCCCCGGTCGGGAGGCCGATCGCGCTCGACACGTCGCCCCACGGGTACCAGCGGCCGGCGCCGTAGTCGGCGGTTGCCTCCAGCAGGCGCCCGCCGGCGACGACGACCACGTGCATCCGGTTGCCGATGGCGGCGACCGCCACCTCGGTGGCGGGGGCCGGCAGCGTGCCGGGGCCGGACGTGTCCAGGTTGTACCAGGGGGTCCACTCGCCGCTGTCGAGGTCCCGGTCGGCGGTGTAGACCCGCCCGCCGGCGACGGTCACGGCGTGCAGCCGGTTGCCCAGGTAGAGCTCGGCGAACCGCTGGTTCGGGTCGGACGTGCCGCCGGGGGCCGGGATCGGGTGGTAGAACTCCCAGACGCCCCGGGTGAAGTTGGCGCCGGCGTTGACCGGGCCGGACGCGGTCCGGGCCAGCAGTTGGACGCGCTCGCCGGTGGAGAGCGCGTCGGTCGGCGCAGGCACCAGCCGGACGTCCTCGGCCGCGACGTACGCCAGCCGGTGGTTGTACTGGATCGGGTAGTACGTCCGGCCGCCGGTCACCAGGGTGCGGTCGTGGGCGGCGCTGCCGTCGACGGTCGGGGCGTAGTAGAAGTCGCCGGCCACCGGGGTGGTGGTGCCCGGCACGTAGGACTGCCCGGCCGGCAGGGTGGCGTTCAGCGGCGTGATGTTGGGGTCGGGCACCGGCACGTCGGCCGCCGTGTAGGCCTCGGGTTCGGGGTAGGAGCGCCCGTACACCGGGACGGACGCGGCACCCGCCCGGGCCGTCAGCAGGAACTGGCCCTTGCGGTTGTCCGCGGCGGCGATCGAGCCGTCGTTCCAGAACCACGCCTTCTGGCCGTTGAACCAGATGGCCGTCCACTGGCCCTGGATGTCGGCGACCGCGTAGCTGCTGCCGGCCACCGCCTTGTCCGTCCAGTCGGAGGCGTTCTGGGTGCCGTTGCCGATCAGCGGGCCGCCGGGGGAGGCGTACAGGTAGACGAAGTTGACCGGCTGGGAGGCGGCCCCGTTGACCACCGGGCGGTAGGCGTTCGAGAACGGCGGGTTGATCACGACCCGCCCGCCGACCACGTAGTTCCGGTCCGCGCCGACGTGGGCGCCGACCAGGTCCATGTAGTGGTTCCAGTCCCAGAACGTGCCGGGGTCCCAGTGCATGCCGGCGACGGCGCTCTGGGTCGGGCCGGGGACCTCGTCGTGGCCGATGATGTGCCGGCGGTCCAGCGGGACGCCGAAGCGGTCCGCCAGGTAGCGGGTCAGCGTCGCCGACGACTGGTACAGCTGCTCCGAGTACCAGCTGGCGCCGCTCAGCGCGAAGCCCTCGTGCTCGATGCCGACGCTGTGCATGTTGAGCGTCTTGTTGCCGGCGTGCCAGGCGATGTTCTTGTCGGCCACCATCTGGGTCACGTGACCGTCGCTGGAGCGGATCAGGTAGTGCGCGCTGGCCTCGCTGGACGCCTTCTGGAAGGTGGCCAGCGCACCGGCGTAGCCGCCCTCGGTGTCGTGGACGACGATGTGGTCGATGTCCGCGCCGGTCCGCGCGGCGATCGAGTAGTTGCCGAAGTCGCCGGTGGTGGCGCCGTACTGGGCGTACGCGGCCGGGTTGAAGTCGCAGTCGAGGGTGGCCGGGCACTCGAGCGGGTCGGCGGCGGCCGCCGCGGGGAGCGCGGTGCGGACCGCGGCCCGGGAGGCCGGCTGGCGCTCCACCCCGCGGTCCACCGCCGGGCTGTGCGCGGCGGCGGCCGGGTCGGCCGCCAGGACGACCGGCTGGCCCTCGGAGGTGGTCCGGGCCGCGCCGACCTTGAGGGTGCCGTAGACCCGGTCGGCGAACTCCCGGCCCTCGGCCCGGCCGTCGCCGGCACCGCCGTTGCTGAACGCCACCACGGCGCCGAACCACGCCGCCGGGTCGGCGGCCGGCGGCTTCTTCCCCCGGCGCTGCTGCTCGGCCAGCAGCGCCGCGCCGCCGCGGATCGACTGCAGGGTGTCCTCGCGCAGCTCGGCCGCCGGGCGGCCGATCAGCTTGGCGGCCGCGTCCAGGGTGTGCAGCGCGGGGCTGTCCACCGGGGCCTCGGGGACGGGCACGGCGTGCTTGCGGGCCTTGGGGTCGCCGTCCCCGCGCAGGTCGACCTCGGGCTGGGCGGCGGCCTGGGCCGCGGCGACCGCGGCCAGGTCGACCTGGGTCAGCCCCATCACGTTGTAGTTGCCGGTGGTGCTCGGCCGGCCCTGGTGGGACTCCCAGCGGGTCTGCTGGTAGGCGACGGCCAGCAGCAGGCTCTCCGGGACCTTGAACTCCTTGGCCGCGGCGGCGAACTGGGCCTGCAGGCCGGTGGGGGCCCCGGGCTGGGCCAGCGCCGGGCCGGAGCCCGCGCCGGCCACCAGGGCCAGCGCCGCGGCCGAGGCCGCGGCCGTCCGCAGCGGCAGTCGGGTGAACGGTTTACGGGTGGGCTGGGGCAACGGGTCGTCCGATCTTCCCTGTGCGACCGACAACGGATCGAGGGGAAGGTATCAGGGCGCCAGGACGCCCGGTCCCCGGGTCCGCCCCCGGCGTCAGCGCGCCCGCAGGCCGTCGAAGGCCAGGTGCACCACGGCGTCGGCCACCCCGTCCGGGGCCTTGCTGCCCGGGCGGTACCACTCGACGATCGAGTTGATCATGCCGAAGAGCAGCCGGGTGGCCAGCCGGGGCTCCACGTCGGCGCGCAGCTGGCCCTCGGTGACCGCGTCGCGCACCAGCTCGGCGACCCGGTGGTCGAAGTCCCGGCGCCGCTCCAGCGCCCACTGCTCGGTGGTGGTGTTCCCGCGCACCCGCAGCAGCAGGGTGACGTACGGCAGCTCCGCGAGCAGCACCTCGGTGGTGCGCCGCACCACGTGCTCCAGCCGGTCCACCGGCTCGCCGGTCGTCGCTTCCGCCTCGTCGAGGATCGCGAACAGCGCGTCCAGGGCCCGGCCGACCGCGAGCCGCAGCAGTTCCTCCTTGCCGCGCACGTGGTGGTAGATGGAGGACTTGGAGATCCCCGCGGCCTTCGACAGGTCCTCCATCGAGGTGCCGTCGTACCCGCGCTCGTTGAAGACCTCGACCGTGACGGCGAGCAGGGACTCGACGGTGTAGGCGGTGCGCGTGGTGTTCTCGGCCATGGTCATGAGTATCCCCGTCGGCGATCACCCGCGGCAGACCGGGTCAGCGCTGGGCGGTGGGGTCCGTCCCGGTGTCCTCGGCGACGAAGTAGGCGGGCCGCCGCTGGACCGCGGTGTAGATCCGCGCGACGTACTCGCCCAGCAGCCCGACGCAGACCAGCTGCACCGCGCCGATGAACAGCACGCCGACGAAGAGCGAGGTCCAGCCGGGGACGGTCATCCCGGCCAGGTAGACGCTCAGGCTGAAGACCACCAGCAGCAGGCAGGTCAGGAACGAGAGCACGCCCAGCCAGGTCGCCACCCGCAGCGGGGCGGCCGAGAAGCCGGTGACGCTGTCCAGGGCGAGCCGCACCATCTTGCCGACCGGGTACTTGGTCCGCCCGGCGACCCGCTCCTCCCGGACGTAGCGCACCTCACCGCTGGGGAAGCCCAGCCACGGCACCAGCAGCCGGTAGACCCGGTGCTGCTCGGGCAGCTCCCGCAGCGCCTCCACCGCCTCCCGGCTGAGCAGCCGGAAGTCGCCGGCCTGCGCGGGCACCTGACGGCCGACCAGGCGACGGATCAGCCAGTAGTAGGCGCCGGCGGTGCGCCGCTTGAAGCCGCTGTCGGTGGAACGGTCCTCGCGGACGCCGTACACGATGTCCAGCCGCTCGGCGCGGGCCAGCGCCAGCATCTCGGCGACCTTCTCCGGCGGGTCCTGCAGGTCGGCGTCGATGCTGGCCACGTACGCGCCGACGGCCAGCTCCAGCCCGGCGGTCAGCGCCGCCTGGTGCCCGCAGTTGCGCCGCAGCCGGACCATCCGCAGCTCGGGCCAGCCGGCCCGCAGGTCGTGCAGCAGCTCCGGGGTCTTGTCGGTGGAGCCGTCGTCGACCGCGACCACCTCGTACGGTTCGCCGATCCCGTCGAGCGCCGGACGCAGCCGGGCGACCAGCGCCGCCAGCGCGTCCTGCTCGTTGAACATCGGGACGACCACGGAGAGCGTGATCCCGGTGCGTGCCGCTGAACTCATCAGGTGCCCCCGCGGGTCGTCGTACGGTGCTCGGATCCTACCGATCCGACGCTCCGGCAGGTACAGACCAGTGACCCGTGCCGTAGGCTCACCCGGACACGCCGAGCAGGAGGGGACCAGATGTCCACCGGCGCACTCCCCGAGACGGTCGACCACGCGGAGCCCCCGGAGCGCCCCGCACCCGAGACCTTCCGGCAGTGGGCCCGCCGCAGCGGGCGCGAGTACGGGCCGTCCCTCGCCGTGTACGGGGCCGTCAAGCTGATCGGCTTCACCGCCTTCATGGCGCTGCTCGGCTGGTCCGGCGAGTACCTCACCAAGAACCCGCGGTTCGGCGGCGGCACCCACACCTGGGACGTGCTCGGCGGCTGGGACGGCTGGTGGTACCAGCGGGTCGCCGTCGAGGGCTACCACCCGGCGCTGGTCCCCCTCACCAGCGGCCCGTGGGCGTACGAGCAGAACTCGGTCGCCTTCTTCCCGCTCTACCCCGGCCTGATGCGGCTGGTCTCCACCGTCACCGGGCTCGGCCCGTACGGCGCGGGCATGCTGGTCTCCGTCCTCGCCTCGTTCGCCGCGGCGGCCGGCATCTACGCGGTGACCGCCAAGCTGACCGGCCGCCGGGCCGGCGTGATCGCCGCCGGCGTCTGGGGCCTGTTCCCCGGCTCCGGCGCCGAATGGGCGGTCTACTCGGACTCCCTCTTCGTCGCCCTCGCCGCCTGGACCTGCTGGTTCGTCATGTGCGGCAGCTGGCTCCCGGCCGGTGTCACCGCCTTCGTCGCGGGCCTCAACCGCCCAACCTCCGCCGCCCTGATCGCCGCCCTCGGCGTGGCCGCCCTGATCGCCCTGTATCGCCGCCGCGACGGCGTCGTCGGCCCGGTCGCCGCCGTGCTGATCGCCCCGATCGGCCTGGCCGGCTACATCGCCTGGGCCAGCTGGCGGATGGGCAGCTGGACCTCCTACTTCGAGCTCCAGCGCGGTGGCTGGCTGCACTTCTTCGACTGGGGCGCCCACACCGGCAAGGTGCTGCGCGGCGTCCTGCTCGGCCACCACGACTACGTCTTCGGCTACCCCACCGAGGACCTGATCGGCGTGCTGCTGGTCTTCTCGCTGCCGGTGCTGATCTTCCTGCTGGTCCGGCTGCGCCCGCCGGTCTTCCTGCTCGTCTACACCCTGGTCACCGTCGTCCTGGTGCTCGGCAGCCAGCAGATCTTCGGCAACACCTCCCGCTACCTGCTCCCCTGCTTCCCCCTCTTCGTCCCGATCGCCGTCGCCCTCAAGCGCCTCTCCCTCCCCTCCCTCGCCGTCGTCCTCGGCCTCACCGCCGCAGCCTCCGGCTGGTACGCCGGCTACGTCCTCTTCGAGCTCGGCATCCCGTAACGGGCACCGGTGTCCCTCGTCCCGGACGGGCCGAACGGCCGCGACCGGAACTGTCGCAGCCGCTCCTCGTCCCCCGTCGGGGTGCTCAGTTCGGCGCGATCGGCATCGCGTCGAAGCCTTGAGCATGTCGTCACTGGGGTCGAGGTGGCGCTGGGGTCCGTGGCCCTGCTTGCGCAGGCCGTTGACGCGGGTGCCGATCCGCTTGTGGTACTGCTCGCGCAGGCCGTGCTCGCCGAGCACCTGTTCGCCGACCTTGACTTCGACCCCGGCCTCGCGGGCCCGGTGGTCCCGCTTGAGCTGCTTGCGGATCGACTCCTCGGCATCGTCGATGTTCTTCCGGGTGATCTATCGCTCCCGGGTGCGGGACCCGAGGTTCCGGGCGCGTTCGTCGACCCGGTCCGCGTGCTCGTGCGCCTTCCTGGCCGCCTCGTCGAGCCCGTTCGGGTCCGCCTGGAATCCACCGCTCATGCCGCTCTTCCGAGTGCCGCCTCGACGCCTTCGAAGACCAGGCCGGAGACGGCCCGGGAGATCTCTTCCTGGAAGGGTTCGATCGCCAGCGAGACCAGCCGGCCGATGATCTCCTGCTCGATCTGGTCGAGGATGGCGTTCACCACCCGCTTCCCGGCCTCGATGATGAGGACGTTGGCGGCCTCGGCGAGGCCGAGGGTGGCGACCGCGGCGGCCTGTTCGGCGGCGAACTCGGCGACCATGGCGACCAGCTCGGCGATCACCGCGCCCTTGGCGGCGACGATGCCGACGGCGGCGACCTCCAGGCCGGCGGCCAGCACTTCGCAGCAGTCCAGGAGCACCGTCATGTGCTCCGTGGAGGCACGCCCCCAGCGTTCGACCAGGGCCTCGTAGGAGGCGCCCTGGTAAGCCCCGCCGAGGCCCTGCACCATGCCGTGTGTGCCGTCCTGCGCGTCCTGCAGTCCGGCAGCGAACTCCCTTACGTGGGAGGCCCATTCGCGCAGTTCGTCCTCGTCCACGTCGGGCCAGTTGAGCCCGATGAGGTTCATCACCCAGACCAGTTCGTCCGGAAGTTCGATCGACAAATCCAGACCTCCCCCGAGATCCCCGCCACTCCCCGTCGCCCGTACGGACGCGGGCTGAGGTCAGATCGTTGCAGAGCCGCGCGGACGATCACCGGGCGGGGTCTTCGCCCCGACCGATCGTTCGGTTACGCTGAGGAGCGGAACCGTCCGCCGCCCCTATGAGGAGCGCACCATGGCTGCTGCGACCCCCACCCCGTCGGTCGCCGTACTGATCGACCGCCATCAGGAGACCCTCGATCGCGCGCTGGCCGCGATCGACAGCCGCGACTACTGGTCGCCGTACCCGGAGATCGCGAAGGCGTACGGCGAGACCGGCCCCGCGGACGGCAAGGCGGCGTTCGAGGCGCTGCTGGGCCAGGTCTTCCCGATCGAGGGCCAGCCGGGCGACGGCGACCTGGTCGCCGGGGAGGCGTCGCCGTTCGGCATCGAGCTGGGGGTGAGCTACCCGCACGCGGAGACGGACGCGCTGTTCGCCGCGCTGGAGGCGGCCCGCCCGGCGTGGGCGGCGGCCGGGCCGGCGGCCCGCGCGGCGGTCTGCCTGGAGATCCTGGGCCGGATCAACGCCCGCTCGCACGAGTTCGCGCACGCGGTGATGCACACCACCGGCCAGGCGTACGGCATGGCGTTCCAGGCGGGCGGCCCGCACGCGCAGGACCGCGGCCTGGAGGCGGTGGCGTACGCGTTCCGCGAGCAGACCAGGCTGCCGCAGAGCGCGGGCTGGACGAAGCCGCAGGGCAAGCGCGACCCGCTGTCCATGGTGAAGGAGTTCACCGTGGTGCCGCGCGGCACGGCGCTGCTGATCGGCTGCAACACCTTCCCGACCTGGAACGGCTACCCGGGCCTGTTCGCCTCGCTGGCGACCGGCAACGGCGTGCTGGTGAAGCCGCACCCGCGGGCGGTGCTCCCGCTGGCGCTGACGGTGCGGATCGCCCGTGAGGTGCTGGCCGAGGCGGGCTTCGACCCGAACCTGGTCTGCCTGGCGGCCGAGCACGAGGGCGGCACGGTCGCGGCGACCCTCGCGGTCCGCCCGGAGGTGAAGCTGATCGACTACACCGGTTCGACCGGGTTCGGCGACTGGCTGGAGGACAACGCCCGCCAGGCCCAGGTGTACACCGAGAAGGCCGGTGTGAACACGGTGGTGATCGACTCCACCGACAACTACCGCGGCATGCTGAACAACCTGGCGTTCGCGCTGAGCCTGTACAGCGGCCAGATGTGCACCACCCCGCAGAACCTGCTGGTCCCGCGCACCGGCATCCGGACCGACGAGGGCTCCAAGTCGTACGACGAGGTGGTCGCCGACCTGGCCGGCGCGATCTCGGGGCTGCTGGGCGACGACGCCCGGGCGGCGCAGATCCTGGGCGCCGTGGTCAACCCGGGTGTGCTGCAGCGCAGCGTGGCCGCGGCGGGCGGCGAGTTCGGCGAGCTGGCGCTGGCGCCGCGGGTGGTGGAGTCGCCGGAGTTCCCGGCGGCGACGATCCGCACGCCCGCGCTGGTGAAGGTGGACGCGGACAAGCCGGACGACCGGACGGCGTTCCTCGGCGAGTGCTTCGGCCCGGTGGCGTTCGCGGTGGCGGTGGAGTCCACCGAGGCCGCCGTGGAGCTGCTGCGCCGGACGGTGAGCGAGCAGGGTGCGATGACGGCGGGCGGCTACACCGTGGACGACGCGGTGGAGGCGGCGATGGTCGCGGCCTGCCTGGACGCGGGCGTGTCGCTGTCGCTGAACCTGACCGGCGGGGTGTTCGTCAACCAGACGGCCGCCTTCTCCGACCTGCACGGCACCGGCGCCAACCCGGCGGCCAACTCGGCCTACTGCGACGGCGCGTTCGTCGCGAACCGCTTCCGCACGGTGGAGATCCGCCGCCACGTCTGACGCGGACGCCCGTAGGACCGGTGGCCCGCTCCCGGAGGGGGCGGGGAGCGGGCCACCGGAGTCCGTGCGGAGGAGGGGACGGGGCCTATCTCCGGGCCCGCCGCGGGTTGAACACCCAGACCCGCAGCAGCAGGAAGCGCACCAGGGTGGCCAGCGCGTTGGCGCCGATCAGCGCGGCCAGCTCCACCGCGCGCCCGGCGTCGGGCCGCACGGCGTGCAGCAGGGCGATCGCGCCGCTGCTGAGCACCAGCCCGATGACGAAGGCGATCCCGCCCTCCACCTGGTGCTTGAGCGCGTCGCGCGGCCCGGTGACGCCGAAGGTGAAGCGCCGGTTGGCGGCGGTGTTGAAGACCGCGGTGACGCCGAGCGCGAAGGCGTTGGCGAGCAGCGCCGGCACGACCTGGCGCAGGCCCAGGTAGAGGAGCACGTACGCCAGGGTGGAGAGCGTCCCGATCACCGCGAAGCTGGCGAGCTGCCAGCCGAGGCCGGGCGGCAGCCGGGCCTGCTCGACCCTCCCCCAGCCTCCGGCCGGGGGGACCCCCACGGGCACCTCGACGCGGGCGGTGCCGGCGAGCGAGCGGCGGGCGACCCGGGCCATGCCCTTGAGGTCGTCGAGCGCGGTGCGGACGATGTCGACCCGGCTGTCCGGGTCGTCGACCCAGTCGACCGGCACCTCGTGGATGCGCAGGCCGGAGCGTTCGGCGAGGAGGAGCAGCTCGGTGTCGAAGAACCAGGCGTTGTCCTCGACCTCTGCGAGCAGTCGGCGGACCACGTCGGTGCGTCCGGCCTTGAAGCCGCACTGGGCGTCGGAGAACTTGGCGGCCATGGTGGCCCGCAGCAGGAAGTTGTAGGTGCGGGAGATGAACTCGCGCTTGGGGCCGCGCACCACGGCCGAGCCGCGGTGCAGCCGGCTGCCGATGGCCAGGTCGCTGTGGCCGGAGAGCAGCGGGGCGACCAGCGGCAGGAAGGCCTCCAGTCCGGTGGACAGGTCGACGTCCATGTAGGCGACCACGTCCGCGTCGCTGTCGCCCCAGACCTGGCGCAGCGCCCGGCCGCGGCCCTTGAGGTCCAGGTGGACGGCGCCGACCTGCGGGATCTCCTCGGCGAGCGCGGTGGCGACCTGCCAGGTGCCGTCCACGGAGGCGTTGTCGGCGATGGTGATCCGGTAGTCGTACGGGAAGGTCTCGCCGAGGTACGCGTGCAGTCGGCGCACGCAGCGCTCGACGGTGTGCTCCTCGTTGTGGACCGGGACGACCACCTCGACCAGCCGCGTACGCACCGCGGTGTCGTCGGTTGTCAGGGGGGCGATCGCGGTCGCGCCCCGCATTGCGGGCTGTGTCATGGGAAGGAGGTTCACAGCCCCGGATGGGGCAGCCATGATGGCAGTCTGAGAGCGCGCTGAGAACCCGCACTCCGAGCAACGGGAGACGACGATGTCCGAGATGGAGCTCACCGCCGACGTCCTGGTCGTGGGGGCCGGACCGACCGGTCTGCTGCTGGCCGGCGACCTGGCGACGGCCGGGCTGCGGGTGACGGTGCTGGAGAAGCGCGCGGCGGAGTCCAACCTGACCCGGGCGTTCGCGGTGCACGCCCGCACCCTGGAGCAGTTGGACGCGCGCGGGCTGGCGGACGAGCTGATCGCCACCGGGCGGCCGTTGGGGTCGCTGCGCCTGTTCGGCCGGCTGCGGATCGAGCTGGGCAACCTGCCGACCCGTTTCCCGTTCGTCCTGATCACTCCGCAGTCCAACACCGAACGGCTGCTCCAGGAGCGGGCGTTGAAGGCCGGGGCGGTGCTGGTGCGGGGTGCCGAGGTGACCGGTCTGCGGCAGGACGCCGAGGGGGTGTCGCTGACGGTCCGCGAGGGCGGTTCGACGGTCGTCCACCGGGCCCGGTACGCGGTCGGCGCCGACGGGGTGCACAGCTCGGTCCGGGACCTGCTGGGCATCCCGTTCCCGGGCGAGTCGGTGGTCAACTCGGTGATGCTGGCGGACGTCCGCGTCGACCGGGAGCCGGACGAGGCGGTCACGGTCGGCGCGACCGAGGCGGGGTTCGCCTTCATGGCGCCGTTCGGCGACGGCTGGTACCGGGTGATCGCCTGGGACCGGGAGCGGCAGCGCCCGGACTCCGATCCGGTCGACATGGTCGAGCTGGCGGAGCTCGCCCGGACCGTGTTCGGCGAGGACTTCGGTCTGCGGGACGCCCGTTGGACCTCGCGCTTCCACAGCGACGAGCGGCAGGTGCCGACGTACCGCTCGGGCCGGGTGTTCCTGGCGGGCGACGCCGCGCACTGCCACTCCCCGGCGGGCGGCCAGGGCATGAACACGGGCCTGCAGGACGCCGCCAACCTGGGCTGGAAGCTGGCCGCGGCGGTCCGGGGCTGGGCGCCCGACGCCCTGTTGGACACCTACCAGACGGAGCGTCACCCGGTCGGCAGGGCGGTGCTGCGCAGCTCCGGCGCGCTGGTGCGGGTGGCGCTGGCGCAGAACACCCCGGCGCGGGCGCTGCGTTCGGCGGTCTCCACGGTCGCCGAGCACCTCGGCCCGGTCGCCGCGCTGGGTGCCAAGCAGGTCTCGGGGATCGGCATCTCCTACCCGGCGCAGAAGGGTTCGCACCCGCTGGTCGGCCGCCGGCTGCCCGACCTGCGTCTGGCGGTGGACGCGCCGGGCGACCCGTCCCGGCTGTACGAGGCGCTGCGGGCCGGCAAAGCGGTGCTGATCAGCAACGACGAGCTGTCGGTGGCGGACTCCTGGGCGGACCGGGTGGTGACGGCCGCGCCGGCCGACCCGCACGGCAAGCTGCGCGACACCGTGCTGCTGGTCCGGCCGGACGGGTACGCGGCCTGGGCCGGGGTGGACCCGACCCGCGGCGAGCTGCGCACGGCGCTGGGCCAGTGGCTGGGGCGGCCGGCGGACTGACCGCTATCCGGTGATTTTCTGGTAGTGCCGGGCCGCTTTCGCCCGGTTTCCGCAGACGGCCATCGAGCACCAGCGCCGGCGGCCGTTCTGCGAGGTGTCGAGGAAATGCAGGATGCAGGTCGGATGGGCGCACGCCTTGATGCGGTGGGCGCCCTGGTCGAGCAGGTCCAGGTAGTCGTCGGCGGCGAGCCAGGCGGCCAGCCACAACGGCCGGTCGACCTCGACCTCGCGGCGCGGCCCGGCCTCGGTGAGCCGGTGGACCGTGCGCCCGTGGGCGAGCACCGCGTTCAGCCCGTCGAGCGGTGCCGGACGCTGCTGCTCGGCGGCCTCGACCAGCTGCGCCAAGGCCTCCCGGGCGGTCAGCACCGCCTCCAGGCCGGCCCGGTCGGCCGGGCAGCGCTCGGCCAGGCCGTTGGAGGACAGCCAGATCCGGTAGCCCTCGACGTCGGTGAGCAGGTCGTTGACGGGGGTGCCGCGCCAGCGCGTGTTCAGCAGATCGAGCGCCAGGGGCTCACCGATCAGCGGGCGCGGGTCACGGGGGTCGGTCATGCGGTCGAGTGTAACTCTGTTCCGTGCGGCCGATATTCAGTGTTTTGAATTCACATTCCACACTTGACTGTTATTGGCTGAGTAATTGCCCAGGCATGGGCCTATTCCTGAGAGTTCTCTGGGAGATTCTGGCAAGCGTTTTCGAAACCGGACGCCCCACACCTTCCGGAGGAGCCCCGTGCGACCCCGCTCGCTCGTCCTTGCCTCGGCGCTTGCCGTCCTGCCGCTGACCGCGGTGACCCTCGGCGCCGGCAGCGCCCAGGCCTCGGTCCCGACCCCCAACGCCACCGCCCGGGTGGCCCTGCCGCAGACCGTCACCCCCGCGGTCGCCCGCTCGCAGAAGAAGGGCGACCTGCCCACCGACCGTCAGATCGGCGTCGCGGTCAGCCTCAAGCTGCGCGACACCGCGGAGCTGGACCGCTTCCTGCAGGCGGTGGCCACCCCCGGCACCGCCGAGTACGGCCACTACCTGACGCCCGAGCAGTTCGGCGCCCGGTTCGGCGCCACCCAGGGCGACGTGGACCGGGTCAGTGCCTTCCTGGCCTCCCAGGGCCTGAAGGTCACCTCGGTCAGCGCCAACCGCCAGGTGATCAACGCCACCGGCTCCGCGGCGAAGGTCGCGCAGGCCTTCGGCACCCACGAGTCGACCTACAGCGACCCGCAGCAGGGCGGGCGGACCTTCTTCGCCAACGACGCCGCCGCCTCGGTGCCGGCCGCGCTGGCGGGCGTGGTCGAGGGCGTCTCCGGCCTGAACGACCACACCGTGCGCACCACCCGGCTGGCCAAGCCTGCGGGCGCCGCGCTCGCCGCCACCCCCGGCGGCTTCGGCCCGGCGCAGTACGACGGCGCCTACAACCTGAACAAGGTCGGCACCGACGGCACCGGCACCACCGTGGCGCTCTGGGAGTTCGACGGCTACAAGAGCGCCAACCTCTCCACCTACGACACCCAGTTCGGCCTCTCGGGCCCGGCGGTCTCCACGGTGTCGGTGGACGGCGCGAACTACGACTCCAAGCCCGGCGAGGGCCAGGGCGAGGTGGAGCTGGACTCCGAGATCGTCCGCGGCGTCGCCCCCAAGGCCACCCAGCTGGTCTACGAGGCCCCCAACAGCGACCAGGGCGAGATCGACATGGCCGCCAAGATCGTCGCCGACAACCGGGTCTCGGTGATCTCGATCTCCTGGGGCTCCTGCGAGCCGGACACCACCGCCTCCTCGATGACGGCGGTGAACAACTCCTTCAAGCAGGCCGCCGCCCAGGGCATATCCGTCTTCTCCGCCTCCGGCGACGACGGCTCCCGCGACTGCACCCGCTCCACCAGCGGCTCCACCGTCAAGGCGGTCGACTTCCCGGCCTCCAGCCCGTACAACACCGGTGTCGGCGGCACCAACCTCAAGGTCTCCGGCACCGCCTACTCCTCCGAGTCCGCCTGGTCCACCGCGGGCGGCGGCGTCTCCACCCAGTTCGCCAAGCCCTCCTGGCAGACCGGCACCGGGGTGAGCGGCACCATGCGCACCGTCCCGGACGTCTCCTCCAACGCCGACCCGGCGAGCGGCTTCGCGATCTACACCCAGGGCTCGACCAGCGCGGGCTGGCAGGTCTACGGCGGCACCTCGGCGGCTGCCCCGCTCTGGTCCGGCTACGCCGCGCTGTTCAACCAGAAGGCCAAGGCGTCCGCCCAGCCGGTGCTCGGCGAGGCCAACCCGAAGCTCTACGCGCTGGCCAACTCCGCCTCGTACGGCTCGGCCTTCCACGACGTGACCAGCGGCGCCAACCAGGACTTCTCGACCAGGGCCGGCTACGACCAGGTCACCGGCTGGGGCACCCCGGTCGCCGACGCGCTGACCACCGCCCTGCTCGGCGGCACCACCCCGCCGCCCACCGGCACCTGCACCGCCGCCCAGCTGATCGGCAACGGCGGCTTCGAGACCGGCACCGCCGCCCCGTGGACCACCTCCGGCGGCGTGGTCGACAACAGCACCTCCGAGGCCGCCCACACGGGCTCCTGGAAGGCCTGGATGGACGGCTACGGCTCCGCCCACACCGACACCGTCTCGCAGACCGTCTCGATCCCGGCGGGCTGCCGGGCCACCTTCAGCTTCTGGCTGCACGTGGACACCGCCGAGACCGGCACCACCGCGTACGACAAGCTGACCGTCCAGGCCGGCACCACCACCCTGGCCACCGTCTCCAACGCCAACGCGGCCACCGGCTGGGTCCAGAAGTCCTTCGACCTGTCGGCCTTCGCCGGACAGAGCGTGACCCTGAAGTTCACCGGCACCGAGGACTCCTCGCTGCAGACCAGCTTCGTGATCGACGACGCTGCGGTCAACGTTTCCTGACGTGGACTCAGGTGACGCCGGTGCGGCCCTCGGTGGCCGCGCCGGCGTCCATTGTTGCGAGAATGTTTCAACCTGGGCTGATCTGCGATTTCTTTGTCGTGACCACTGTCATATGTCCGGGTTGATGACGTAGCCTCTCGACCCTGATTAGGGTTCCCACAGCTCGGTGGCACTCCCTCCGGCGCAAAGTGGCGCCGGGGGCGAACCCGCCCCGATCTCGCCTCGTGGGGAAGGTGTCGCATGGGCTCACAGCAACCACAGCACGCCGGCCGGCTCCGACTGGTCGGCCAGCGCGACTCCGGACCCGACGAGGCTCCGGCCGCCGCGGCGGTCGGTGCCGTCCCGGTGCCTGCCGTGGCCGGGCCGGCTCCCGGCCCCGTCACCGGTGCGGGCTTCGCCGAAGTGCTGAACGCCGCCATCGAGGCGAGCGGTCTCAGTCTGGACCGGATCCGCTCCGCCCTGGCGAAACAGGGTGTCAGGGTCTCCATCACCACGCTCAGTTACTGGCGCCGCGGCCGCAGCCAGCCCGAGCGCGCCACCTCGCTGCGGGCCGTGCACCTCCTCGAGGAGCTGCTGGGCCTGCGCCACACCACGCTCACCGCGCTGCTCGGCCCGCCGCGCCCGCGCGGCCGCTGGGTCGCCCAGACCGGCACGCCGGACGGCCTGCGGGTCGAGCAGGTCTGGCCGGGCGAGCAGGAGATCGCCGAGGTCTTCGCCGAGCTCGACGCCCCCGCCAGCGGCGAGCTGGAGCGGCTGTCGATCCACGACTCGTACTTCGTCGACGCCGGCCGCCGCGGCCACCTGCTCCGGATGCGCCAGGTCGTGCGCGCCACCGTGGCGGAGGTCACCCGCCACGTCGTCGTCCACAAGGCGGACGAGGGCGTCACCGTCTGTCCCGAGATCACCTCCGTCCGGCACGCCCGCCTCGGCCGGGTCCGCCGTCGCCCCGAGAGCGGCCTGCTGGTCGCCGAACTCCTGCTGGACCGGCCGCTGGCCCTCGGCGACTCCACCGTCTTCGAGTACGAGGTGCAGATCCCCGACAGCGGCGAGACCACCGACTACGGCCGGTTCTTCGCCGTGCCGGTCCGCGAGTACGTGCTCCAGGTGCACTTCGACCCGTCGGCGGTGCCGGTGCAGTGCGAGCGCTTCGACCGGTCCCCCGCGGAGGAGACCGACCGCAGCCGCCAGCAGCTCTGGATCGGCGCCTCCGCCAGCGCCCACGTCCTGGTCACCGACCAGCAGCCGGGCCAGGTCGGCATCCGCTGGCAGTGGGAGTGACCACCCTCTAACCCCTTCAGAACTCCATACCGGTTGACCTCTCGATCATCTAACCCTTACTCTCTTCAGTAACGGTTAGATGATCGAGGGGAACAGACATGCCCAGCACCCTGCAGACCGGCCACGTCGGCCTGAACGTCACCGACCTGGCCCGCTCAACGGCCTTCTACCGCCGGGTCCTCGGCCTCGACGTGGTCGCCGAGAGCCACGACGCCGAGCGCCCCTTCGCCTTCCTCGGCCGCGACGGCGCCCCCGTCCTCACCCTCTGGCAGCAGTCGGCCGGCGCCCACGCCGCCGACCGCCCCGGCCTGCACCACCTCTCCTTCCGGGCCGACTCGGTGGAGGACGTCCGGGCCGCCGAGGCCGTCCTCAAGGAGCTCGGCGCCGTCTTCGCCCACGACGGCCTCGTCCCCCACCGCGAGGGCGCGAGCTCCGGCGGGATCTTCTTCCACGACCCCGACGGCATCCGCCTGGAGATCTTCACCCCCGAGGGCCTGGAGCAGGCCGAGGCTCCCGCCGGGGCGGCCCCCACCTGCGGCTTCTTCTAGACCCTCGGCTCCCCCACCCCGGAGGCCCGCATGCCCAGCACCTTCCACCCCGGCGAGCGCGCCGCCCAGGCCCGCGCCGGGGTCGCCGACCGGGCGGACCACGTGGGCCGCTCGATCGGCTCCACCATCCCCGCCGTCGCCGCCCGCTTCCTGACCGAGCGCAGGATGCTGGTGGTGGGCGCCGCCGACCGCGAGGGCCGGCTCTGGGCGACCGCGCTGACCGGTGAGCCGGGCTTCCTGCGGGCCGCCGACGCGTCCACGCTGACCGTCGCCGCCCGCCCGGCGCCCGGGGACCCGCTCGCCGAGGCGCTGGCCTCCCCCGCCGAGGTCGGCACCATCGCCCTCGACCCGGCGAACCGCCGCCGGATGCGCCTCAACGGCCGGGCCGCCCCCACCGCCGAGGGCTTCACCGTCGCCGCGGCCCAGGTGTACGCCAACTGCCCCAAGTACATCCAGCGCCGCACCCCCGCGCCCTCCCCCGCCCACCCGGGCGGCGCCACCGCCACCGCCACCGACCGGCTCTCCACCGGCCAGCAGCTCGCCGTCTCCACCGCCGACACCTTCTTCGTCGCCTCCGCCGGCCCGGACGGCCGCGTCGACGCCTCGCACCGCGGCGGGAACCCCGGCTTCGTCCGGGTCCTCGGCCCCGACCGGCTGCGCTGGCCCGAGTACGCCGGCAACGCGATGTACAACACGCTCGGCAACCTGGAGCTCGGCCCGTCCGCCGGCCTCCTCCTCCCCGACTGGGAGACCGGCGGATCCCTCCTGCTGACCGGCCGCGCCACCGTCGACTGGAGCGACCCGGGGGCCCCGGCCGTCGACTACGCCGTCGACCGGGTGGTGGAGCTCGCCCACGCCACCGCCCTGACCTGGTCGGCCCCCGAGTTCTCGCCGGTCAATCCACCGGTCGCCCGGCCACGTCACCCGATTCGCCCTGTTTGACGCCCTATCGGGTGGTACGGCGTCACTCCGCCGTACACGGTTGTGCCATTCCCCGAAGGAAAGGCAGGCCCCCGTGCTGATGGAGTTCACGGACGTCGAGCCGGACGCGGACTGCGTCTGCGGCGGCTGCGCGTCGCGCCGCCGCGCCCGGCTGCACGCCGCGCGGATCGAGGACGGCGGCCACCGCTCGGCACGCGGCGCCCGCCGCGCAGCCGTCCTGGTGGCCGCGGTCGGCAGCGTGCTGGGCGGTGCCGGCGGTGCCACGGCCGCCCCCGCCCCGCAGCCGAATTCCGGCACCCCGATACCCGACACGCCGCAGGGCGGGGTGAGCGGCCTGCACGGCGAATCCACCACCGCCCCGCGGCTGCGGGCCGCCCAGCCGGCCACCACGCGCGCCGAGATCATGCAGCGGGCGCAGCGCTGGGTCGACCAGCAGGTGCCGTACTCGATGAGCCGCTACTGGTCGGACGGCTACCGCCAGGACTGCTCGGGCTTCGTCTCGATGGCGTGGAACCTGGGCTCCAGCCAGACCACCTGGACCCTGCCGAACTTCGCCGACCGGATATCCAAGGACGACCTGCAGCCCGGCGACGCGCTGATCTACAACAACCCGGCCAACCCGGAGTCGGGTTCGCACGTGGTCCTGTTCGGCGGCTGGACGGACTCCTCGCGCACCCGGTACGTCGCGCTGGAGCAGACCCGCCCGGCCACCACCAAGCGCTCCACCCCGTACGCGTACTGGAGCAACTCCGGCAGCTACCTGCCCTACCGCTACCGGGGGCTGTCGCAGCCGATGCCGGTGCCGGACGCCTTCCCCGGCACCGACAAGTTCGGGCCCGGCAAGGTCAACCCGTACGTCACCCGGCTGGGCGAGATGCTGGTCCAGCGCGGCGGCGGCCGGTTCTACAGGGAGGGGCCGAGCCCGGACTGGGGCGAGGCGGACCGCCGGGCCACCGAGGCGTTCCAGCTGGCCCAGGGGTGGCGCGGCGCCGAGGCGGACGGCATCCCGGGCAAGGACACCTGGGACTACCTGGTGAACCACCGGGGCAAGGACATCCCGCCCGCCGCCGCCGGCACCTCCCCGCCGGCCCCGTCGACCACCACGCCGCCCGCGCCGCCCGCGCCGCCCGCACCGGCCGGCTTCCCCGGCGCCGACCGGTTCCGGCCCGGCCAGGTCAACGACTTCGTCCGGCTCCTCGGCGAGCAGCTGGTCCGGAAGGGCTACGGCCGCTACTACACCGAGGGTCCGAGCCCGGACTGGGGCGAGGCGGACCGGCGCAACGTCGAGGCCTTCCAGCGGGCGCAGGGCTGGAGCGGCGCCGAGGCGGACGGCTACCCGGGCCCCGACACCTGGAAGCTGCTGTTCGGCTGAGCCGCGGCGGCGGGAGCGGCGGCGGTCAGACCTTCGCGTGCGCCCTGATCCAGGCGTGCATGGCGATGGCGGCCGCCGCACCGGCGTTGATGGACCGGGTGGAGCCGAACTGGGCGATCGAGCAGACCGCCGCGGAGTGCGCCCACGCCTCCTCGGTCAGGCCCGGCCCCTCCTGGCCGAAGAGCAGCACGCAGCGCTCCGGCAGCTCGAAGGTCTCGATCGGCACCGCGCCCGGCAGGTTGTCGATCCCGATGACCGGCAGGTCCCGCTCGGCCGCGAAGGCGGCCAGCGTGGCGACCGAGTCGTGGTGCCGCACGTGCTGGTACCGGTCGGTGACCATGGCCCCGCGCCGGTTCCAGCGGCGCCGGCCGACGATGTGCACCTGCTCGGCGAGGAAGGCGTTGGCGGTGCGCACCACCGAGCCGATGTTGAAGTCGTGCTGCCAGTTCTCGACCGCGACGTGGAAGCCGTGCCGGCGGGTGTCGAGGTCGGCGACGATCGCCTCGCGGGTCCAGTAGCGGTAGCCGTCGACGACGTTGCGCCGGTCGCCGCCGGCCAGCAGCTCCGGGTCCCACCGGGGCCCGGTGGGCCACGGCTCGGGATGCGGGCCGACTCCGATCTCGCGGTCCTCGGCGGCGAAGCCGTCGTCGTACTGCTCCCCCTGGTGGGGCTCACCCGTCTGGTTCACGCCCTCGAGGGTACGGCCCCGGCCGGGTCGGCCGGGGCGGCGGTGGCCCGCGGGCGGACGGCCTTCTCCAGCTCGGCCAGCGCGTGCATCACCAGCTTGGCGCCGGCCCGGGCCACCTCGATCCGGTCGTCGGCGGGCCGGGCGGCGAGCTCGGCGTCCCAGCGGGCGTGCTCGGCGCGCAGCTGGGTGAAGTCGACGCCCTGGCCGAGCAGCACGGCGGCGGCGGCGACCGCGGTGGCGTCCCGGACGTCGTCGGCGAAGCCCGCCGCGCCCGGCACCGGCTCGCTGTCCGGGCCGGGCAGGTGGGCCTCCATCAGCACGGTGGAGCGGCCGAGCAGGCCGACCGCGGTCCGGGCCCGTTCGATCTGCTTGCGGGTCAGCTCGGTGCCGGTGCGGTGGACCGGTTCGACCTCGGCCCGGTCGAGGGCGGCCAGCATCTCGCTGCGGGCCTCCCGGGAGTCCAGCAGCGCGGCCCGCACCAGGTCCGGGCTCGGCCCGGCGGGGTCGCCGAAGGCGGCGAGCACCGCGGCGGAGTACCGTCCGGCGGCGGCCAGCCACTCGGCGAGCCGCTCGGGCAGCCGGGAGGTCTGCCAGGTGGGGAAGAGCGCGTACGCGCCGAGCGCGAGGGCGCCGCCGAGCAGCGTCATGACGACCCGTTCCAGCGCGGTCCGCACCGGGTCGCCGGGCTGCAGGCCGAGCAGGAACACCACGTACGAGGAGACGCAGACGGTCATCAGGGCGTATCCGGTGCGCAGGGTCAGGTAGGCGCCGCCCATGCAGAGCACGGCGAGGACGGCGAGCACCCAGGGGCCCGGGTGGAAGAGCTGCACCACGCCGGTGGCGATCAGGACGCCGGCGGTGGTGCCGGCCAGCCGGGCGACGCCCCGGCTGTAGGTCTGGGCGAAGTCGGGGCGCATCACCATCGCGGCGGTCATCGGCGCCCAGTACCCGTGGTGGATGCCGGAGATCCGGGCGGCGAGGTAGGCGAAGACGGCCACCCCGGACAGCCGCAGGGCGTGCTGGAAGACCGCCGAGCGGGGCTGGAACTGGCGGCGGACGGTGCGCAGCGCGCTGGGCACCACCCGGAACAGCGGCGGGCGGCGCAGGCCGGTGCCGGCCGGGGCGGCGGGGGTGACGGCGGAGCGGTCCTCCCGGTCGAGCCGGTCGGCGGCCTTGCCGAGCAGGCCGACCAGTCGGCGGGCGGAGCGCCGGGCGGCGCCGCGCAGGCCGGGTCCGTCGGTGGCGGGGCGGGCCAGGGCGAGGCTCGCGCTGTCCTCGGGCATGGTGAAGGGGTCGCCGCTGCGGATGGCGCGGGCGAGTCCGTCCAGCACCTGGGCGGCGCCAGCCAGGATGTGCCGGGCCCGGTCGCGTTCGGGGCCCTCGGCGGGGGCGCCGACCTTGGGGTCGGCGAGGGCGGCCAGGGTGGGGCGGATCCGTTCGGCGATGGTGCGCAGGCCCCTCAGTTCGGGCGGTCGGCGCCGTTCCTGCCAGGGCGTCAGTGCGGCGGCCTGCCGGGCGACCACGAAGGGTTCCGGGTCGACGTGCGCGGTCGGGTCCTGGCGCAGCCGGCGGGCGTAGTCGGCAAGGGCGGCGTAGGTGTCGGCGAGGGCGTCGCGCTGGGCCCGCCAGCTGTCGATCGGCCAGGCGAGGACGACCAGGGCCTGGACGGCGCCGCCGAGCGCGCAGAGCAGCCCGTGGCCGAGCGCCCCGGTGACCGAGACGGGCAGCTCGACGACGACCAGCATCACGGCGAGGGTGGTGGCGGCGACCACCCCGGCGGTGGGTCCGACCGCCCAGGCCATGCCCGCGCCGAACGCCCAGAGGGCGAGCAGCGCGACGAAGGCGACGGGGACGCCGACCGCCAGGTAGCCGAGGAAGGTGGACATGCCGAGGCCGATGCCGGCGGCGACCGCCAGCGAGGCGCGCGGGCGGAAGCTGCGCTGGAAGGTCGCGGTGCCGGCGATGAAGGCGCCCATCGCGGCGGAGGTGGCCTGCGAGGGGCCGAGGACCGCGAGGGTCGGCAGCACGACCAGCCCGGCGGCGACGGCGCCGCGCAGGGCGCGCATCGGGTTGGTGAGGGAGCGGTCCAGGGTCAGCCCGGCCTTCGCGGTGTCACGAAGCGCTGCAAACCAGGACATAACGGGAGCTTAGCTGCTGATCGGCTCCGGGTCGGGCACCCGGAGCCCGACCTCCCGCCCCGGTCGGCGCCCCGGCAGCTGCACCGGCAGCCGCCCGAGCACGGCCCCGATCCCCAGCAGCCAGGCGGTCGGCAGGAACACCGCGTCCGCCGCGGCCATCGCCAGCGAGAAGAACGGCAGCCCGAGGACGACCGCGATCGCGGCGTGCTCGCCGAGCATCAGCAGCAGCAGCGCGTTCTTCAGCCGCCGGTTCGCCAGCGTGAAGGGGAAGGCGACCTGGACGGCCACCGTGCCGTACGACAGCGCGAAGGTGAGCAGCAGGCTCGCCGAGACCAGCCCGGACAGCGCCGGCCAGGGCGAGAAGTAGCCCAGGTGCAGCGGGTAGTGCACGGCGGTGCCGTCCTGCCAGCGGGTGCCCTGCACCTTGTACCAGCCGGCGGTGGCGTAGATCAGCACCACCTGTGCGGCGATCACCAGCAGCCCGCAGTTGTGCAGCATCGAGACCAGGCCGTCCCGGACGGCCCGCCACTCCGGCTCCGGCCGCGGCTCGGCCCCCGGCTCCGACTCCGGCTCGGCGCGCCTGCGGGCGCGTCGGGCGTCCAGCGACCAGACCAGTCCGCAGCGGGTGAGCACCAGGTAGATCGCCAGCAGGTGCACCACGTTGTCGCCGCCGTCGCCGACCAGCACGTTGCGGTTCTGCAGCGACAGCACGGTCACCGCGAACAGCACGCTCGTCGCCCGGGTCCGCCAGCCGACCAGCAGCAGCGCCGCCGCCACGATCGCCAGGTGGTAGACCGCCTCGAACCACAGCCGTCCGTCGGACCAGGCCAGCGCGGTGAACGCGTGGCTGTCGGCCAGCAGCCGGTGGGAGAGCTCCGCCGACCAGGGCGAGCGGTCGCCGTACAGCACCCGCCGGTTCGGCCACTCGCGGAGCAGATAGCCGCCCCAGGCGAGGGCGGTGCCGATCCGCACCGCGGCCAGCTGGTGGCGGCCGTGCGGGCGGGTGAGGGCGGCGAGCAGCGCGTCGAGTCTCACCGCAGCCCCCGCAGGTCCGCCTCGTCCACCGGCCACCAGGGCAGCTCGCGGGTGTGCGCGGCGGTGTCGACCTGCTCCTCGCTCCACGGCGGCGGGGCGACGGTGGCGGTGGAGACCCGGAACTGGATCTGCAGGATCCGCTCGCCGTCGGAGGAGGGTCCGGTGCGCTGCAGGGCGATCCGCTTCAGGTACTGCTCGGCGAGCCTGCCCTGCGGGCCGGCGGGCGCGCCGTCCTGCTCGGAGTGGGTCGACCGGTAGAAGTCGAAAGCCCGGCGCAGCAGGTTCTGGTCGACGTGGCTGGGCGCCGGGTTGTGCCGGACGGCGGCGAAGTCGCGCGCGGTCAGCCCGAACCAGTCGCGGGTGGAGATCCGGCCGTCCTCGGCGATGGTCTGCACCCGGGCGTCCAGCGTGATGTTCTGCTGCAGCGGGTCGGGGGCGAACAGCTTCCAGTTCTGCTCGAACTCGGGGTAGACCACCGCGTCGACCTCGGCCGCGTACGCCCGCGAGACCGAGTTGGCCGGTGCCACGTGCAGGAACAGGGCGGCCAGGAACGCCAGCGTGCCGGCGGCCAGGGCGAGGGCCGCGACCGAGAGCACGGCCCGAGCGGGCACCGACCAGACACGCACGGCGGCCATCCTGCCGCACCCGCCCCCGGGTGCGACAGGGTGGGGAGCGGACGATCAGAGGACGAACGCGGTCCCGCCGGAGGCGCTGACCATCGGGCGGCCGGCGGCCTCCCACGCGTACATGCCGCCGTCGATGTTGACCGCCTCGCGGCCCTGCGCGACGAGGTACTGCACCACCTGCGCGGAGCGCCCGCCGACCCGGCACATCACGTACAGCTTCTCCTCCGGCAGCTCCTCGATCCGGGCGATCAGCTCGCCGATCGGGATGTGCAGCGCGCCGTCGACGTGCCCGGCGTCCCACTCGTCCTGCTCGCGGACGTCCAGCAGGGGGGCGTCGGCGGGCACCGAGGCGGCGGCGATGGTGGGCAGCTGAGCGAACACCTGGTGACTCTCCTGGTCCTTGGGGTCTGTCCCCCCATTGTGGCTCGCCGGGGCCGGGCCCTCGGGCAGCAGCCCGACCAGCACGGCCTGCCGCTCGGCGGCGGTGGCCAGCAGCCGCTCGGCGAGCTCCTCCAGCAGCAGCTCGGGACGCTGCCGGTCGAGCAGCAGCAGCTCGCCCATCGGGGTCATCTCCAGACGGACCTGCTCGGTGGCGAGCGCGCCGATCCGGCCGGTCAGCCACTCCAGGCGGCGGCGCAGCCAGTCCGGGCGCTCGGCGGCGTCCTCGGCGGGCGCGGAGTCGGGGGAGGTGGACCACTCCTGGGCGAGCTGCTCCAGGGCGGCGGTGTCGCCCACCGCGTACGCCTCGTTGGCGCGGGCGATGAACGCCGAGCGGCGCTCCCGCTCGCCCTCGTCGGTGGTCAGGTCGGGGTGGGCGCGGCGGGCCAGCTCGCGGTAGACCCGCTGGGCGTCGCGGTCCGGGCGGACCCGGCGGGCGTCCGGTTCGGCCTCGCGCAGCTCCGGCTCGATCGGCGGCTCGACCCGGGCCCGGGCCTCGGCGGCCAGCCGCAGGTCCTCCGGGTCGCCGCTGAGCGCCGCCCGCGCCTCGGCGACCAGGGCGTCCAGCTCGTCGAGGCGCGCGTAGAGCGGGCCGAGCAGCTGGTGGTGGAGCAGCGCGAAGTTGTCGATCTCCACCCGCAGGGTGGCCACGTCGACGTCCAGGGTCAGCCAGGCCAGCTCGGCCGCGGCGACCTGTTCCTCCAACTGCTGCCGCTCCGGGTCGAAGCGGACCGCGGGGCTCTGTGCACTCACCCGCGCCACCCTACCCGCGGCCCCGCAAGGCGACACCCGCCTCCGCCGGGGTGAACCCGGGGCGTCCGGGGGCGCACGGAGGGTGACACGCAACTGATACTCACGAATCTCCCCGATTCGCTGTCGAATGCGCCCCCGTCCGTGCTTCGCTGGAAGACGCACGAAAACCAGGCGAGGAGCAGCGGCCGACAGCAGACCGGGGTCAGACCGGGGCGAAAAGGGGCAGACCGAATCCATGGTGGACCAGCCCAACTCCACACCGAACCGGGGAGACGTGCCGGGTGGCCACCCGGCGGGCGTGGTCGCCCTGCTCCGGGTCGCCGCCGTCCTGGTCGACCCGGACGGCCGGATCGCCCAGTGGAACCGCACCGCCGAGGAGCTGTTCGGCCACCGCGCCGAGGTCGCCTTCGGCCGCTCCGCGCACGGCCTGCTGCCCGCCGTCGAGCCGCGCGGCGAGACCGCCGGGCCCGGCGGCGCCGGCCGCCGCTGCGACGCCCTGGACACCCTCGACGACCTGACCCGCCTGGACACCCCGTGGGCCGGCGCGATGGCCGTCCACGACCGCGAGGAGCGGCTGCGGGACGTGCTCTGGTGGGCGTACCCGCTGGTCGAGCCGGTCGGCCGGTCGCTGCTCGCGCTGGCCGCCGACGCCCGCCCGCTGCGCGCCGCCGGCCCCCGGCTCGCGCTCGGCGACAGCCTGTACGCGGCCGCCCCGGGCGGCGGCCGGCCGCACCGGGTGGCCGCCGCCTTCGCCCCGCCCGGCCCGACCGACCCGGCGGCGCTCGCCTCGCTGCTGCCCAAGAGCTCCGAGGAGCGCCGTGCCCGGCTGCTCGCCCAGCTCGCCGAGGCCGGCCTGCCGGCCCTGTGGGTGGACGCGGCGACCAGGCTTCCGGTGGTGCCCTACCAGCCGTCCGCGTCCGGCACCGCCCGGCTGGCGGCCGGGATCGGCCGCCGCTACCCCACCCCGCAGCAGCGCGCGGCCCGCCGCCCGCCCGAGCCCCAGCGGCCCGTCGCCGGCCGGATACTCCCCACCGCCGAGGTCCCGCCGTCCGGCGAGGGCCGAGGTCTCGGCACCACGGTCCCGGGCCAGCGCGGCGCGCAGCCCCGGGACGCCGACGGCACCTCCACCGCCCACGGTCCGACCCCGGGAGGCCCCACCATCGACGCCGCCGCGAACGGCCGCGCCCCCGCCGTCCCCGACCCGTCCCCGAACGGCACCGCGCACCGCACCGCCGAGGTGCCCCCGCAGCCCGCCGCGCCGAACGACGGCGTCGAGGTGGTCCGCGGCGTCCCGGACGACAACGAGCTGGCCCTGCTGTCCACCATCGGCAGCCAGGTCGGCACCACCCTCGACCTGGACACCACCGCGCACGAGCTGTGCGAGGTCCTGGTCCGCCGGGTCGCGGACTTCGCCTGCGTCGACCTGCTGGACGGGCTGATCTCCGACGCCGAGCTGTCCGACGCCCCGCCGGACGACCGCACCGAGCTGCGCCGGGTCGCCCGGGCCTTCAACCCCGCCTCCGGCCAGTGGGACCACGTCCTGGACGAGGGCGCGCTGCTCACCATGCCCGCCTCCACCCCGCCGGGCCTGGCCCTGCAGGAGAACAAGCCGGTGCTGGTCCCGACGATCAGCCCGGACGTGGCGGTGGAGTACGCCATCTCGCTCGGCGGCCCGGAGCTGGTCCCGGTGGTCGCCGGCCGCTCGATGCTGGTGCTGCCGCTGTCCGCGCGCGGCAAGATGCTCGGCATCCTCAAGCTGCTGCGGCTGCCCGACCGGGCGCCGTTCACCCGGAGCGACGCCGACACCCTGCAGGAGCTGGCGGTCCGCGCCGCGCTGTCGCTGGACAACGCCCGGCTGCACCGGGCCGAGTCCAAGGTCGCCACCACCCTGCAGCGCTCGATGATCCCGACCCGCCCGCCGAAGATCCCCGGCGTGCAGATCGCCCACCGCTACATGCCGGGCGACCGCAAGGCCGAGGTCGGCGGCGACTGGTTCGACGCGATCCAGCTGCCCGGCAGCCGGGTCGCCCTGGTGGTCGGCGACGTGATGGGCCACGGCCTGCACTCGGCGGCCGCGATGGGCCGCTTCCGCACCGCGATGCAGACCCTGGCCGCGCTCGACCTGCCGCCCGGCCAGCTGCTGCGCCACCTGGACAACCTGGCCCACAAGCTCGGCGACGACCACCTGGCGACCTGCCTGTACGCGGTCTACGACCCGATCAACCGGACCTGCGAGCTGGCCAGCGCCGGCCACGTCCCGCCGGTCCTGGTCCACCCGGACGGGCGCGGCGAGCTGCTGGAGATCCCCGAGGGCGCGCCGATCGGCGTCGGCGGGGTGCCGTTCGTGGCGAAGAAGATCGACGTCTCGGACGGCTCGATGCTGGTGCTGTGCACCGACGGCCTGGTCGAGGTCCGGGGCGGCGACATAGGGGAGGGGCTGGCCGCGCTCTGCGGCAACCTGATCGACCCCAAGCAGACCCCGGAGGAGGCCTGCGACACCGTCCTGAACACCCTGCATTCGGAGGACCGGCAGGACGACATCGCACTGCTGGTGGCCCGCTTCGACGGCGTCCCGCCGACCGAGGTGGCCACCTGGCAGCTCGGCGTCACCGAGGCCGAGGTCGGCCGGGCCCGCGGGCTGGTGCGCAGCCAGCTGGCCGCCTGGCAGCTGAGCGCACTCACCGAGTCCGTCGAGCTGCTGGTCTCCGAGCTGGTCACCAACGCCGTCCGGGTGGCCCGGGCCGAGGTGCAGCTCCAGCTGATCCGGGTGGACAAGCTGCTGGTCGAGGTCAGCGACGACAACCACAACCTGCCCTCGCTGGAGCCGGCCGAGTCGATGGACGAGCACGGCCGCGGCCTCAACCTGGTGTCCAAGCTCGCCGAGAAGTGGGGCACCGCCCGCAAGGCGGTCGGCAAGGTCGTCTACTTCGAGATGCCGCTGCCCCGCGGGTAGCGGGTCAGCGCGGCGCCAGCACGGTGCGGCGCCCGGCCTCGGCGGCGACCGAGGCCGCGGCCCGCACCCCGCCCAGCACCCGCGGCCAGAAGTCGCCGAACACCTCGACCGAGCAGGCGATCAGCACCGCGGTGAGCCCCGCCACCACGTGCTCCAGGCCCGCCAGGTTGGGCAGCAGCACGGCCTCGACGACCATGGCCAGCAGCACCGCGCCGGCCGTCCACCAGGCACGGCAGCGGAATGCCACCACCACGGCCAGCGCCACCACGGCCGCCGACGGCCCGGTGTCGCGCACGTGCGCCACCCAGCGCGGGAAGCCGAACAGGTGCTCCGGGCCGATCATCACCCCGACCCGGGCGAAGAGCGTGCCCGCCAGCGTGCAGGCGTACGCCACCACCAGGGTCAGCCGCCGGCCCAGCACGATCTCGGCGACCCCGAAGACCAGGAAGACCTGCGCCAGCGCGCCCCAGACCGGCAGGTCCAGGGCCGGCACGTACAGCGACAGCGGGGTGCGCAGCAGCGACACGTCCAGCGGCAGCGAGGCCTTGACCACGCCCAGTCCGGTGACGAAGCGCTCGCCGCCCGGCAGGTGCTGGACGATCGAGAAGGCCAGGATCAGCAGCGTCGCCGTGGTGGCCAATGGAACGGCCGCGAACTTCCGCCGCAGCAGCCCGTCCTTCAGGGTGGCGAACAGCGTGCCCCACTCCGCCACAGCGGCCCGGACGGCAAATGCGCCGAGCCCCAATTCTGCGCCCCCCGCGCGTGAGTTCCGTCCCACAGCCGCCCGCTCCCCGTCCGATCCGATGAGAAACATCTTTCTCTGTGCCACTACATCGAGCCTATGCATCGGATAAACGGCGGGCATCAGCTTTACCGCCCAACCGAAGTCATCCCAAAGAAGTAGCGGACACCGGTCTCCCTCCGCCCCCCGGCGGAGGGACCACCCCTACCCGCGCTTGTGCCGTCGCCGGAACAGCGCGGGAAGTCCGGGAGCCGTGATGAATCCCTCGGCCCGGGCACTGGCGATTCCGATCCGCGGGATCTCGCTGCTCTTCTCGAACAGCAGGTAGCGCGGCTCCCAGATCGGCCGGTACTTCGCATTGGCCCGGTAGAGGGATTCGATCTGCCACCAGCGGGAGAAGAATCCGAGCACGGACCGCCACAGCCTGAGCACCGGCCCCGCACCCAGCCTCGAACCGCGCTCGAAGACCGAGCGGAACATCGCGAAGTTCAGCGACACCCGCTCCAGCCCGACCTCCTCGGCGCGCTGCAGCAGCTCGATCACCATGAATTCCATCAGGCCGTTCTCGCTGTCGCGGTCACGGCGCATCAGGTCCAGCGACAGGCCCTTCCCGCCCCACGGGACGAAACTCAGCAGCGCCCGCAGCTCGCCGTCGCCGTCGAAGCACTCCAGCATCACGCAGCGCCCGTCCCCCGGATCCCCGAGCCGGCCCAGCGCCATCGAGAAGCCGCGCTCGGTCGCGCCGTCGCGCCAGTGGTCGGCCCTGGCCACCAGGGCGGCCATCTCCGCCTCCGGAATGGCCTCGTGCCGGCGGATCCGCACCGTGTACCCGGCCCGCTTGACCCGGTTGTACGCCTGGCGCACCACCCGCATCGCCCGGCCGTCCAGCGAGAACTCGTCCAGCTCGACGATCGCCTCGTCGCCCAGCTCCAGCGCGTCCAGCCCGTGCCGGGCGTAGATCACCCCGGCCTCCTCGGACGCCCCCATCACCGCCGGCACCCAGGCGTGCTCCCGGGCCTCCGACAGCCACGCCTCGATCGCCCCCGGCCAGGCCTCCGGGTCGCCGATCGGATCCCCCGAGGCCAGCGACACCCCGCCGACCACCCGGTACGCCACCGCCGCCTTCCCGGACGGCGAGAAGACCACCGCCTTGTCCCGGCGCAGCGCGAAGTACCCCAGCGAGTCCCGCTCGCCCTGCCTCTCCAGCAGCGCCCGCAGCCTCTGCTCGTCCTCGTCGCTGAGCAGTTCCTCACCGCGCGGGCTGCGGAAGGTCACGTACACCACGGCCAGGAACAGCAGCGCGCCCATCACGTTGATCGCCGCGTTCACCCAGATCGGGACGGAGATCACGTCCGCCACCCGGCTGGACGGGTTGACGGTGACCATCCGGAAGAACGAGTACACGAAGCGGTCGGCGAAGCTCGCGCCGTTCAGCTCGTTGGTCAGCTGCACCAGCATCGAGCCGACCAGGCCGCCCAGGCCCAGGCCCAGCACGGTCGCCGCCACCGCGGTCTTCGGGTTCGACCGGTCGCCCTTGGAGGTGAACAGCCGCCAGGACGCCAGCAGCGCCAGGAAGAAGATTCCGGTCAGCACCGTGGAAATCCAGTTCAGCGGATGGGTCCGGTACTTCTCGTCCGAGACCAGCCAGCCGACGAAACCGGCCAGCAGCACCCCCGACACCACCGTGTTGAAGATCCACGCCGCGCGCTTGCGCCGACGCATCGCCACCGCCAGGAACAGCGCCAGCAGCACCGTGGTCAGACCCGCGGTCACCAGGTACGGGGTGAAGTACTCGCCCTCGTTGTGGGTGCGCACCTGCTCCCGGAACGGCACCGAGAGCACCGCCACCAGATTGAGCAGCGCCGCCAGCCGCAGGTACCAGACCGTCAGGGCGGCGGCCCGCCGCTGCCAGCGGGCCGAACCGGATTCATCACCCTGCCGGTCGGCAGGCACGGCCGAGGGCGCCGTCTTCACCGTGGACACAGCTTCCATTCCAAACGATCGGATTTCGGGGCGCATCCGCACGACACCCGGGCAACACCGCCCGATTTCCATGGTTGCCCACCCCGGATGAGAATTGCGTGAATCCGGTAGCGGATTCCGACCCCCGCCGATCGGCGGGGGTGGACGTCGCCCGGGCGGCCACCTCCCGGCGCCGCCCGGCCGCCTAGGCTCGTAACCGGGCACACCCGTGCACCGCGCACCCGTACGGAAAGAGACCTCCGCATGCCGCCGACCCGGGTCCTGATCGTGGACGACGAGGTACTGGTCCGCTCGGGTCTCGGCCTGATCGTCGGCTCCGCCCCCGACCTGGAGGTGGTCGGCAGCTGCTCGGGCGGCCAGGCCGAGCAGCAGACCGCCGACCTCGCCCCCGACGTCGTGCTGCTCGACATCCGGATGCCCGACCTGGACGGCATCAGCGTGCTGCGCCGGCTGCGGGCCCTGCCCGACCCGCCGGCCGTGGCGATGCTCACCACCTTCGACACCGACGAGTACATCGGCACCGCGCTGCGGGCCGGCGCGGCCGGCTTCCTGCTCAAGGACACCGCCCCCGAGCAACTGGTGCACGCCGTCCGGGTGCTCGCCAGCGGCGGCAGCGTGCTCTCCCCCACCGTCACCCGCACCGTGATCGGCGGCTACGTCGAGGGCGGCGGCCCCGACACCGAGGCCACCGCACTGACCCGCCAGCTCACCGGGCGCGAACTGGACGTGCTCGCGCTGCTCGGCGAGGGCCTGTCCAACGCCGAGATCGCCGACCGGCTCTACCTGGGCACCGGCACCGTCAAGGACCACATCAGCGCCATCCTGGCCAAGCTCGGCGCCGCCAACCGGGTCCAGGCCGCCGTGGTCGCCCACCGGGCCGGCCTGGTCCGCGACGGCGACCAGGCCGGCTCATGACCACCCCGAGAACCTGGCTCACCTCCCGCCGCACCACCCTGCTGGTCCCCGTCGCGGTCGCCGTCCTGGACTCCGCCCTGGTCGCCCGCGACTCCCCGCCCTGGCAGCTGGCGCTGTCCTTCCTCGCCGCCTTCGCCCTGCTGCTGCGCCGCCGGCTGCCGCTCACCGTGCTGCTGCTCACCCTGCCCGGCGCCTGGGTCAACGACATCTGGCTGGCCCCGATGACCGCCGTCTACTCGGTCGCCGCCGCCTACAGCGCGCTGCGCGTGGTGGTGCCGAGCGCCGCCGCCTTCTCGCTGGTCGAGTTCTTCCACTGGCCGCTCGCCGAGGAGCTGTACGAGCTCACCCGCGACAACGCGCTGTACGCCATCCAGTCGCTGATGCTCGGTGCCGGGCCCGCCGCGCTCGGCCTGCTCACCCGCACCCGCCGGGAACTCGCCGCCCGGCTCACCGAGCTGACCGAGGGCCGGCAGCGGGAGAGCCGGCTGCTCGCCGAACGGGTCCTCGCCGCGGAGCGCGCCCGGCTCGCCCGCGAGATGCACGACGTGGTCTCCCACCAGGTCAGCCTGATCTCCATCCAGGCCGGCGCGCTCCAGGTCTCCACCGCCGACCCGGCCGCCCGGGACACCGCCCGCACCATCCGCGAGCTGTCCGTGCGCACCCTGGAGGAGCTGCGCCAGATGGTCGGGGTGCTGCGGGCCGCCGGCGTGCGGCGCGACGAGCCGCTCGCCCCGCAGCCGCGGCTGGCCGACCTCGCGCGGCTGATCGAGGGCAGCGGGCAGCACGTCACCGCCGAACTCCACCCCGGCGGCCGGGTCTGGCCCGAAGCGGTCGAGCGGGCCGCGTACCGGACCGTCCAGGAGGCCCTCACCAACATCAGCAAGCACGCGCCCGGGGCCGCCGTCACCGTCCGGATCACCGCCCGCGGCGCCCGGCTGCTGGTCGACGTCCACAACGGGCCCGCGCCCGAGCGCCCGAGCGCCGCGCCCGCCCCGCTGCCCGGCGGCGGCCACGGCCTGGTCGGTCTGCGCGAGCGCGCCCAACTGCTCGGCGGCACCTTCTCCGCCGTACCGACCTCCGACGGCGGCTTCGCCGTCCGCGCCGAACTCCCCGCCGTCGGCGAGTAGTCCGGCGACGACCGGACGCCCCGGGCACCGGCCGGAACCTCCGGGGCAACGAGAAAGGCCCCGCAGATCTTTCGATCTGCGGGGCCTTCGCTGTGCGCGAGGGGGGAGTTGAACCCCCACGCCCTTTCGGGCACTGGAACCTGAATCCAGCGCGTCTGCCTATTCCGCCACCCGCGCATGGGTGTTGTCTTCAGATGCTTGCCGCTCTTCCGACCTGTTGAGAAGCTTAGCGCATCTCGCGGGGTCTTCCGTCCGGCTCCCTCTCGGGCGCCCCTTCCGACATGGAAAACATTAGCACGACCTGCGGGCCACCTCCGAATCCATATCCCGGGGACCCGCAAACGGAGGGAGGCGAACGAGTGAGCGGGGCCCCGGGCGGGTAGCCCTCCCGGGCGCGACGTGCCCGGGGGAACCGTACGGACGGGCCGGGCGTGGATACGATCAGTACGGAAGTACCGCTTTCGGGCCGACCGAACCCCGGCCCGGCCCCGACGCCCTGGAAGGGGGTGCCCCGTGGGAGTCCTGAAGAAGTTCGAGCAGCGGCTCGAGGGTCTCGTGAACGGCACCTTCGCCAAGGTGTTCAAGTCCGAGGTCCAGCCGGTGGAGATCGCGGGCGCGCTGCAGCGCGAGTGCGACAACAACGCCACCATCTGGAACCGCGACCGCACGGTCGTCCCCAACGACTTCATCGTCGAGCTCAGCCCGCACGACCACGAGCGGCTGAGCCCCTACTCGACCCAGCTCGGCACCGAGCTGGCCGGGATGGTGCGCGAGTACGCCGAGGCGCAGCGCTACAGCTTCATGGGCCCGCTCCAGGTCACCCTGGAGAAGGCGGACGACCTCGACACCGGCCTGTACCGGGTGCGCAGCCGCACCCTGGCCGCCGAGCAGGCGCCGCAGCCCCCCGCCCCGCCGGCCGCGCCCCCGGGGTACGGGCGCCAGCCCACCCCGCCCGCGCCCGGCGCGCCGTGGCAGCAGCAGGGCGCGGCGCCGTACGGCGCGCCACCGCCGCCGGCCGCGCCCCCCGCGATGCCGCCGGCCCCGCCGGCCGCCGCGGGCAACGTCCGGCCGTTCCCGGGTGCCGGGCACTCCGGCGCGGCCACCCGGCGCTGGATCGAGGTCAACGGCACCCGGCACCAGATCACCGGGAACGCCGTGGTCCTGGGCCGTTCCACCGAGGCGGACATCCGGATCGACGACCCCGGGGTGTCCCGCAAGCACGCGGAGATCCGCCCCGGGACGCCAGCGATGGTGCTCGATCTCGGGTCGACCAACGGCATCGTGGTGGACGGGCAGCACACCCAGCGCGCTACGCTCCGCGACGGCTCCCGAATCGTCCTCGGGTCCACCACCATCGTCTACCGACAGGTCGAAGGGTAGAGCGGGCACCGATGTCAGATTTGACCCTGACGGTCATGCGGCTGGGATTCCTCGCCGTGCTGTGGCTGTTCGTCATCGTCGCGGTGCAGGTCATCCGCAGCGACCTGTTCGGTACGCGGGTGAACCAGCGGAGCGGGCGGGCAGCGGCCCCGGCCGCCGCCGGCACCCCGGCCGCGCGGCCGTCCCAGGAGCGGCCCGCCCCGGCGCAGCAACAGCAGCAGCCGCGGCAGCGCCGCGGGGCCCCCACGCACCTCGTGGTGACGGCCGGCTCGCTGCAGGGCACCACGGTCGCCCTGCAGGGCCAGACCATCACCCTGGGCCGGGCCCACGACTCCACCATCGTGCTCGACGACGACTACGCGTCCTCCCGGCATGCCAGGATCTACCCCGACCAGACTGGGCAGTGGACGGTCGAGGATCTAGGCTCCACCAACGGCACCTACCTGGACCGGCAGCGGCTCACCGCGCCGACGCCGCTCCAGGTCGGGATGCCGATCCGCATCGGCAGGACCGTCATCGAGCTACGGAAGTAGTCAGCGCATGAGGACCAGCACCCCGTCCACCCAGAGGAGGGTACGGACCGCATGACTCTCGTGCTGCGCTTCGCCGCCGGCTCGCACAAGGGCCTGATCCGGGAGGGGAACGAGGACTCCGGCTACGCCGGTCCCCGGCTGCTGGCCGTCGCCGACGGCATGGGCGGCGCGGCCGCCGGCGAGGTGGCCTCCTCCGAGGTGCTCGGCTCGATCGTCCGCCTGGACGAGGACGTGCCCGGCGCCGACCTGCTGACCCTGCTGAACGACGCCGTCCAGACCGCCAACGACCGGCTGCGGCAGATGGTCGAGGAGGACCCCCAGCTCGAGGGCATGGGCTGCACCCTGACCGCGATGCTGTGGACCGGCCAGCGGATGGGCCTGGTGCACATCGGCGACTCCCGGGCGTACCTGCTGCGGGACGGCTCGCTGATGCAGATCACCCAGGACCACACCTGGGTGCAGCGCCTGGTCGACGAGGGGCGGATCACCCCCGAGGAGGCCGAGACCCACCCGCAGCGCTCGCTGCTGATGCGCGCCCTGGACGGCCGCGGCCAGGTCGAGCCCGACCTGTCGATCCGCGAGGTCCGGGCCGGCGACCGCTACCTGATCTGTTCCGACGGCCTCTCCGGCCCGGTCAGCCACGAGACCCTGGAGGCCACGCTCGGGAGCTTCTACGCCCCGCAGCAGACCGTCCAGGAGCTGATCCAGCTGGCGCTGCGCGGCGGCGGCCCGGACAACATCACCTGCATCGTCGCCGACGTGATCGACGTCGGCGCCACCGACACCCTCAGCGGTCAGCTGGTGGACATCCCGGTGGTGGTCGGCGCGGTCGCCGACGCCCCGCCGCACCCGCTGGCCGACCCGAGCGTGCTGGACACCCCCGCCGGGCGGGCGGCCGGCCTCGGCCGTCCGCAGACCCCGCAGGGCGCCTTCGGCCCCGCCGAGGGCTACGGCGACGGCTACGGCGAGGGCGCGGCCGGGTACGGCGCCGGCTTCGGCCCGGCGCAGGGCTACGACGAGAGCCCGGCCGGCTCGTTCGGCGACGCCGACTACGAGGACTACGAGCCGCGGGCGCCGCGCAGGCGCCGCCGCCGGCGCGGCCTCAAGATCACCGTGTCCGCGCTGGTCGCCCTCGGCCTGCTCGGCGCGGCCGGCTGGTTCGGCTACCAGTGGACGCAGGACCAGTACTACGTGGGCGCCGACGGCGAGTCCGTCGCGGTGTACCGCGGGGTCAACCAGAACCTGGCCGGCTTCGGGCTCTCCTCGGTCTTCGAGAAGCACGCCGACGTCGAGCTGAAGTTCCTGCCCGCCTACCAGCGCACCCAGGTGACCAACACCATCCAGGCCAAGAGCCTGGCCGACGCCAAGGACCAGGTCCGCAAGCTCGGCGAGCAGGCTGCCGTGTGCAAGAAGGTGGCCGCCGCCAAGGAGGCCTCCACCCAGGCCGCCGCGGGCACCGCCGGCACCGCACCCAGCCCCGCCCCGCTGACCGAGGCGGAGCAGCAGCTGGCCGCCTCCTGCCCGGGCCAGTAGGCCGCACCAGCCGTCGGGGAGCGGCCACAGACGTGAGCACTTTTGACTTGAACGCCCAGAGCAGCAGCACCGGCAGACGCGCCAACACCACGATCACGCCGCAGGCGGCGCCGAACCGGCGCAACACCGAGCTGGCGATGCTCGGCTTCGCCGTCGCCATCCCGGTGCTGGCCTACGCCAACGTGGGCCTGGCGATGGACGGCGCCCTGCCCGCCGGCATGCTCGGCTACGGCCTGGGCATGGCGGTGCTCGCCCTGCTCGCCCACCTCGCGGTGCGCCGCTTCGCAGCGTACGCCGACCCGCTGCTGCTGCCGCTGGCCACCCTGCTCAACGGGCTCGGGGTGGTGATGATCTGGCGCCTGGACAAGGCCGGCAAGCTGCTGCGCAACAACTTCCCGGCGGCCAGCAACCAGCTGATGTGGTCGGGCCTGGGCGTGCTGCTGTTCATCGGCGTGGTCTGGCTGCTCAAGGACCACCGGATCCTGCAGCGCTACACCTACATCTCGATGGTGGTCGCGCTGGTGCTGCTGGCGGCGCCGGCCTTCTTCCCCTCCCGGGACGAGGACTTCGGCGCCAAGATCTGGATCCGCTTCGGCAGCTTCTCGATCCAGCCCGGCGAGTTCGCCAAGATCATCATCACGGTGTTCTTCGCCGGCTTCCTGATGGTCAAGAAGGACGCGCTGGCGCTGGCCAGCCGTCGCTTCATGGGCATGCTGCTGCCGCGCGGGCGCGACCTCGGCCCGATCCTGCTGGTCTGGCTGCTGTCGATCCTGATCCTCGTCTTCGAGACCGACCTCGGCACCTCGTTCCTGTTCTTCGGCCTCTTCGTGGTGATGCTCTACGTCGCCACCGAGCGGACCAGCTGGATCATCTTCGGCCTGGTGATGTCGATCGGCGGCGCGGCCGTGGTCGCCACCGTGGAGCCGCACGTCAAGACCCGCATCAACGCCTGGCTGGACCCGATGGCGGCGTTCGGGCCGCACCCGCCCAAGCAGTCCAGCGAGCAGATCGGCCAGACCCTGATGGCGCTGGGCTCCGGCGGCACCACCGGCACCGGCCTCGGCCAGGGCCGGTCCTGGCTGATCCAGTTCGCCGCCAAGAGCGACTTCATCCTCGGCTCCTTCGGCGAGGAGCTCGGCCTGACCGGGCTGATGGCGATCTTCCTGGTGTACGGGCTGATCGTGCAGCGCGGCCTGCGCACCGCGCTGGCCGCCCGCGACGCCTTCGGCAAGCTGCTCGCCACCGGCCTGACCTCGGCCTTCGCGCTGCAGGTCTTCGTGGTGGCCGGCGGCGTCACCGGGCTGATCCCGCTGACCGGCATGACCATGCCGTTCCTGGCGCAGGGCGGATCCTCACTGGTCGCCAACTGGGCGCTGATCGCGATCCTGCTGAAGATCAGCGACATCGCGCGCCGCCCCACCGCCGAGCCGGCCGCCGCCATCCCGGAACCGACCAGGGGACCCGCCTCGTGAACAAGCCCATCCGCCGCGTCGCGATCTTCTGCCTGGTGCTGGTCCTGGCCCTGATGGTGCGGGTCAACTGGGTGCAGGGCGTCCAGGCCACCGCCTGGGCGAACAACCCGCACAACGACCGCAACAAGTACGACCGCTACGCCTACCCGCGCGGCAACATCATCGTCGGCGGCCAGGCGATCACCAGCTCGGACAAGGTCAACGGCCTGCGCTACAAGTACAAGCGCTCCTGGGTCGACGGGCCGATGTACGCGCCGGTGACCGGGTGGTCCTCGCAGTCCTTCGACGCCAGCCAGCTGGAGAAGCTCGAGGACGGCATCCTCTCGGGCAACGACTCCCGGCTGTTCTTCCGCAACACCCTGGACATGCTCACCGGCAAGCCCAAGCAGGGCGGCGACGTGGTGACCACGATCAACCCGAAGGCGCAGAAGGCCGCCTTCGAGGGCCTGGGCAACCGCAAGGGCGCCGCGGTCGCCATCGACCCGCGCACCGGGGCGATCCTGGCGCTGGTCTCCACCCCCTCGTACGACCCGGGCAGCTTCTCCGGCAGCTCCGACGCGGACTCCAAGGCCTGGACCGACCTCAACGCGGACCCCAACAAGCCCATGCTCAACCGGGCGCTGCGCGAGACCTACCCGCCCGGCTCGACCTTCAAGCTGGTCACCGCGGCCGCCGCGTTCGAGAACGGCAAGTTCCAGTCGATCGACGACAGGACCGACACCCCGGACCCGTACGTCCTGCCGAACACCAAGACCGAGCTGAAGAACTCCAGCGACGACGAGCCCTGCGAGAACGCCACGCTCAAGGTCGCCATGGACTACTCGTGCAACACGGTCTACGGCAAGATCGGCGCGGACCTGGGCAAGGACAAGATGCGCGCCCAGGCGGAGAAGTTCGGCTTCAACAACGACAAGCTGGACGTCCCGATCCGGCCGGTCACCAGCGTCTTCCCCAAGGCGTCCGACCCCGCCGGCACCGCGATGGACTCGATCGGCCAGCACGACACCCGGGCCACCCCGCTGCAGATGGCGATGGTCGCCGCCGCGATCGCCAACAACGGCACCCTGATGCAGCCGTACCTGGTGCAGCAGGAGCGCTCGGCCACCGACGTGATCTCCAACCACACCGAGCACCAGCTCGGCCAGGCCGTCTCGCCCGCCACCGCGCAGAAGCTCCAGCAGCTGATGGAGAGCGTGGTGCAGAACGGAACCGGCAAGAAGGCCAAGATCGACGGCGCCACGGTGGGCGGCAAGACCGGTACCGCCCAGCACGGCCAGGACAACGCGGGCCTGCCCTTCGCCTGGTTCATGTCGTACGCCAAGGGCGGCGACGGCGCCCAGGTCGCGGTCGCGGTGGTGGTCGAGGACGGCTCGCAGGAGCGCAACGAGATCAGCGGCGGGGCCCTGGCCGCGCCGATCGCCAAGGCCGTGATGCAGGCCGTGCTGAACAAGTAGGCACTGGTCGTATACGTCACAAAACGGTGGATCCGCTCCGCCCACCGGCCTGAATTGTCACAATGGACCGGTTCCGGTCGGTACCGGTCTGGTCTCAGCTGGCAGCCTGTTCGGGCTCCATCGGACAGGGCCGGTAGCGTATTCGCCAACAGTGCGTGCGGGGAACCTACGTCACATCCTCACCGACCGGTGGGGGAGAGGGTCGGAGATATGGAAGAGCCTCGTCGCCTCGGCGGCAGGTACGAGCTCGGCGGCGTCCTAGGACGCGGCGGCATGGCCGAGGTCTACCTCGGGCATGACACCCGGCTCGGCCGCTCGGTCGCCGTGAAGACCCTCCGCGCCGACATGGCCCGCGACCCCTCCTTCCAGGCCCGCTTCCGCCGCGAGGCCCAGTCCGCGGCGTCCCTCAACCACCCCGCCATCGTCGCCGTGTACGACACCGGCGAGGACTACATCGACGGCATCTCCATCCCGTACATCGTGATGGAGTACGTCGAGGGCTCCACCCTGCGCGAACTGCTGCACTCCGGCCGCCGGCTGCTGCCCGAGCGCGCCCTGGAGATGACCATCGGCATCCTCCAGGCCCTGGAGTACTCGCACCGGGCCGGCATCGTCCACCGCGACATCAAGCCCGCCAACGTCATGCTCACCCGCCAGGGCAACGTCAAGGTCATGGACTTCGGCATCGCCCGCGCCATGGGCGACGCCGGCATGACGATGACCCAGACCTCCGCGGTCATCGGCACCGCCCAGTACCTCTCCCCCGAGCAGGCCAAGGGCGAGACCGTCGACGCCCGCTCCGACCTGTACTCCACCGGCTGCCTGCTCTACGAGCTGCTCACCGTGCGCCCGCCGTTCGTCGGCGACTCCCCGGTGGCGGTGGCCTACCAGCACGTCCGCGAGGAGGCCCAGCCGCCGTCCGCGTACGACCCCGAGGTCCGCCCCGAGGTCGACGCGATCGTGCTCAAGGCCCTCGCCAAGGAGCGCGACTACCGGTACCAGTCCGCCGACGAGATGCGCGACGACATCGAGCGCTTCCTCGACGGCCTCCCGGTCGCCGCCGCCCAGCAGGCCGCCTACGGCATGGGCGCGGCCGGCTACGGCTACGGCTACGACCAGAACGGCGGCCAGTACGACCCGTACGGCCAGACCAACGTGCTGCCCCAGCAGGGCGCGGCCGGCCCGACCACCATGCTCCCGCAGGTCGGCAACCAGCAGCAGGGGTACGGCTACGACACCGCCGACCACGGCTCGGGCGGCTCCGGCGGCGGGTACGACGACAGCTACGGCGGGGGCGGCGGCCGCCGCCGCGACGACCAGCCGAAGAAGAACAACACCTCCTGGATCATCCTGGCAGTCGCCGCCGTCCTGGTCCTGGTCGGCGCCTTCTTCGTGGTCCAGGCGATGGTCAAGAGCGGCGACTCGGCCGGCGACAAGACCACCGTGCCCAACCTGGTCGGCAAGACCCTCACCGAGGCCCAGACCGCCGCCCGCGCGCAGAACGCGAGCCTCAAGGTCGAGGCCGGCGACCCGACCGCCTGCCCCGAAGCCAAGATCCAGAAGGACCAGGTCTGCACCCAGGACCAGGCCGCCGGCACCCAGGTCTCCGCCAGCTCCACCATCAAGGTGCACCTGTCCTCCGGCCCGGCCGAGGCCACCGTCCCGGACGTCACCGGACAGACCAAGGACGCCGCCACCGCCACCCTGCAGAAGGCCGGCTTCACCGTCACCACGACCTACCAGAACGACGACAAGGTCGACCAGGAGAAGGTCGTCTCGCAGAGCCCGACCGGCAAGGCCGCGGCGGGCGCCACCATCAACCTGGTCATCTCCTCCGGCCAGCAGAAGGTCGCCGTCCCCAACGTCGTCGGCCAGCAGCAGGACGCCGCCAGCCAGGCCCTCACCGACGCCGGCTTCACCCCCCAGGTGAAGACCGCCCCGGTCACCGACGCCGCCAAGATCGGCCAGGTCATCGACCAGACGCCGAAGAACGCCACGGCGAAGAAGGGCACCACGGTCACCATCACCGTCGGCAAGCAGGCCGACAAGGTGCAGGTCCCCGACCTCAAGGGCAAGACCGTCAAGGAGGCCACCGCCCAGCTCAAGGCCCTCGGCCTGACCTGGACCTTCGGCGGCGCCGGCGGCAGCGACAACAACGTCGTCATCAACACCGCCCCCGGCCCGAACAACCTGGTCGACGCCAACTCGAGCGTCCAGCTGTTCACCGGCTTCGGGAAGCCCGGCGACGCCACCACGCCGCCGAACTGACCCGGCACCGACGCCCGAGGGGCCCGCACCGCACGGTGCGGGCCCCTCCGCGTTCTCCCCGGCTGCCGGGATCAGCGCAGCTCGGCCGGGAGACTGCGCCGGGCGTCCACCGGCTCCTCCCGGACCAGCTCGCCGAAGACCGCCATCCGGTAGCGCGAGGTGTACACCGGCGTGCAGGTGGTCAGCGTGATGTACCGCCCCGGCCCGGTGAACGGCGACCCCTTCGGCACCGGCGCGACGATCCCGGTGTCGTACTTCGAGGTCTGCTCCAGCGTCCCCGCCACCCGGTACACGAACCAGCGGTCCACCGTCTCCACCGCCACCGCGTCGCCCGGCCTCAGCCGGTCCAGGTCGTGGAACTTCGCGCCGTGCCCGTCCCGATGCGCTGCCAACGCGAAGTTGCCGCTCGCCGCCCAGGGCATCGCCGCCTCGTACGGCTCCTCGTACACCCCGGCCGCGCCCGCGTCGAGGACCTCCGGCCCGGTGCCCATCCGGATCAGCACCTCGAAGTCCCTGCCCAGCGCCGGCACCCGCAGGAAGCCGATCCCCGACCCCGGCGTGAAGCTCCGGGCCTCCGGCACCGGGCGGCCGGACTCCGACGGCCCGGGCGGCGGCTGCGCCGCCCAGCCCTGCCGCAGCCGCTCCCCCGCCTTCCCGGCGGCGCCCTCGGCGACCACGTCGGTCCACCACAGCGAGTACCCGACGAAGAGCGCCAGCACCAGGCCGAAGGTGATCAGCAGCTCGCCGACCACCCCGACCGCCCCGGCGGACCTCCGCCGGCCGACCCGCCCGTCCCCGACCGATTCCATGGCGACACGCCCCTCACCGGCCGGACGGACCGATCACTGACGGCCGGTCAGCGCGTCCGGCTGTCCCTGACTCCTCGGCCGTTCCTCGGTCATACTGCCAAAGACGATCAGCCGACCCCGGGCACTGAACTCCGGCGTGCATGTCGTCAACGTGATGTACCGACCCGGTCGGGTGAACGGCGACCCCTTCGGCACCGGCTGGATCACCCCGACGTTGGTCGGCGGCGTCTCCGGGATCCCGCCCGCCACCTTGTACGTGTAGTACGCCGTCGCGGTCTCCACCACGATCAGGTCCCCCGGCGCCAACTGGCCGATCTTGCGGAACGGCTGACCGTGCGTCGTCCGGTGCGCGGCCACCGCGAAGTTCCCCGCCGCGTCGGCCGGCATCGCGGTACCCGTGTAGTGGCCCACCAGGCCCTTGTCGAGCACCTGCTGCTTCTGGGTGCCCTCCGCGACCGGGTACTTCAGCCCCAGCTTCGGGATGTGGATGATGGCGAAGCCCTGGCCCGGCTCGAACGTCCCGGCCGGCTTGGCGCCGGGCGCGCCCGGCGCCGCGGTCGGCTGCTGCTGGCCGTTCCACTGCTGCTCCAGCTGCTGCCCCGCCGCGTCGGCCTGCTGATCGGCCTGCACGTTGGTCCACCAGAGCTGGTACGAGACGAACAGCAGCATCACCACGCCCAGCGTGATGAACAGCTCGCCCACCAGCCGGGCGGCCACCACCCGCGCGCGCTCCTTGGGACGCACCCGCGCCGCGCCGCCGCGACCGGCGGCCCGGCGGCGGCCCGGGCCCGGGCCCAGCGCCCTGGCCTTCTCCGCCCGGCGCCGCTCCGACCTGCTGTCCGGCGGCTCCTGGGCCGTGGCCGGTGCGGGCAGCCGCAGCCGCATCGTCCGGTCGTCCTGCTCCGGCTCGGCCGGCTCGTACACGCCCCAGCCGTCATGGTCGCCGGTGCCGCCCTGCGCGCCCCCCTCGGGCCGTAGCGCGGTCACCGGTCAGCCCCGCCCGATCACCGGGGCCAGGCCGGCCGACCGGCCCACCGCCTCCGGGAAGCCGCACTCGGCCAGCCAGTTGGCCAGCATCCGGTGCCCGCCCTCGGTCAGCACCGACTCCGGGTGGAACTGCACGCCCTCCACCGGGAGCTCCCGGTGCCGCAGGCCCATGATCACGCCGCTGCCCTCGGTCCGGGCGGTGACCACCAGCTCCTCGGGCACGGTCGCCGGGTCGACGGCCAGCGAGTGGTACCGGGTCGCGGTCATCGGCGCGGGCAGGCCCGCGAACACCCCGCCGTCCTCGTGCTCGACCAGCGAGGTCTTGCCGTGCAGCAGCTCCGGCGCCCGGCCGACCACCGCGCCGTACGCCACCGCGATCGACTGCAGGCCCAGGCACACCCCGAACACCGGCAGCCCGACCGAGGCGCAGTGGTGGACCATGTCCACGCACACCCCGGCCTCCTCCGGCGTCCCCGGGCCGGGGGAGAGCAGCACCCCGTCGAAGCCGGCCCCGCCGTCGCGGGGCACCGCGTGCTCCACCGTCACCTCGTCGTTGCGCACCACCTCGCAGGTGGCGCCCAGCTGGTACAGGTACTGGACGAGGTTGAAGACGAAGCTGTCGTAGTTGTCGACCACGAGGATCCGGGGCTGGCGGCCGGCGGAGGTCATCGGGCTCTCCTGGTGTGCGGGATCGGGCGGGTGCGGATCGGGGCTGGGGCGGCGGGCGCGGCGACCGGGCTCAGCCGGCGCCGCCCTGGTCCACCGTCACGTCGCCGAAGGGCAGCAGCGGCTCGGCCCACGGGAAGACGTACTGGAACAGGACGTAGACCACCCCGAGCACCAGCAGCAGGCAGATCACGGCCCGTACCGCGGTGTTGCCGGGCAGGTGCCGCCAGATCCAGCCGTACATGGAGCTCCTCAGTGGTTCAGGTCCGCACAAGCGTATTGGGTGCGCGGCGGGCAGCACCGCCACTTTGCTGCGGCTTCACTGGACGGGGGTGGCGTACCTGAGGTCGACCGAGCCCGCGTAGCCGGGGACGGTCAGGTCGCCGCTCTCCTGGACCTTCCAGCCCAGCCCGTAGGCCGTGACGTAGCCCAGGTAGTTCCGGATGGTCGGGTCCGCGTCCACCGCGGCCTTCAGCTGGTCGGTCCGCCCGACCGCCTTGATCACGTACGGCGGGGAGTAGACCCGGCCCTGGAGCAGCAGGGTGTTGCCCACGCAGCGGACCGCGCTGGTGGCGATCAGCCGCTGGTCCATCACCTGGATCCCCTCGGCGCCGCCCCGCCACAGCGCGTTGACCACGGCCTGGATGTCCTGCTGGTGGATGACCAGGTCGTTGACGCCGGGCTCGGGCACCCCGGGGATGCGGGCGGTGGCGTTCGGCGGGGCGTCGTTGAGGGTCACGGTCAGACCTGGGCCGCGCAGCGGGTCCATCCCGGCGGCCTGCTCCAGGGCGTCCAGCCGGGCGGCCTCCAACGGGCTCTGCCCCTGCTGCTGGGCCAGCCGGTCGGCCCGCTCCTGGTCCTCGCCGACCTGCTGCTCGAGCTGCTGGTTCTGGGTGGACCGCTGCCGTATCACGTCGCTCAGCTTCAGCAGCGAGTTGTCGGTCCGCAGATCGGTGCCCTTCGCGGTCTGACCGCTGATGTAGAAGAGCAGTCCGGCGAGTGCGAAGACGGCGCAGGTCAGGGCAGGTCCGACAATTCGGATCCTTCGGGGGCGCGGAGGGCCGGGCTGGGGGGGAATCGTGGAATTCGGCACCGTACCCTTATCTCCTTAACACCCGGCGAACCACTACGCTAACGGACGCCGGTGGCATGTGCGGAGTACCTCCCGTACGGACCGGCCCCCACAGCCGCCTCGCCCCGCTGCACACTGCGCGGTCACAGCGCATCGACAGGAGAACCTCTCGTGCCGAAGTCTCGACTCCGCAAGAAGTCCGACTACACCCCGCCGACCGGATCGCCGACGGCGGTGAAGATCAGTTCCGGGCGCGGCTGGGTCGCCCCGCTGATGCTGGCGCTGTTCCTGATCGGCCTGGTCTGGATCGTCACCTACTACGTGACCAGTGGCACCTGGCCGGTCCAGGCCTGGGGCAACTGGAACATCCTGGCCGGGTTCGGCTTCATCGCCGCGGGCTTCGGCGTCTCCACCCAGTGGAAGTAGCGGCTCGCCCGCTCCTCACCGCCACCACACCCGAAGCACCAGTCACAGGCGTTTCACCGGCACCGCTCCGGAACGACCCGGAGCGGTGCTTTCGGCTGCCCTCCACCGAACGTCCCACGGCCTGGCCGAACGTTTATCCACACGGTTATCCACACTGGGGAAAAGTCACTCCAGCCTGTGGATAACTTGGGTCGTCCAGAACCGCTCCCGACCTTCCGAATTCCGGCATTCACGCAGCACAACGCGCGTAGAACGGGTCCTTTCCGCCCTGTCCCCCAACGGCCGAGCACCGGCTGTGCACAGCCGCAAGCGCACTGTGGACAACCGGCGCCGGTGCACAGCATGGCGCCCACCGCCCGACCGGCCGGTGAGGCGCGCCGCCTGCCGCCGCAGACGGCCCAGCCCGGCGTGCCGCGAGAGGGGAGCGGATGCATGATCTCCAATCAGGTGGAAATGTGCATACCGGACACCCGCCGGAATCCGCCGAGGAGGAGAAGCCGTGACCCGTATGGATACAGCGCGCGAGACCGCAGGACGGACGAAGGACGCCATCGCGCCCTACGCCGCCACCGCCAAGGACGCCGCACTGCACTACGCGGACGAGGCCAAGCACCTGATCGGCCCCAAGCTGGAGGCGCTCGGCCCGAAGGCGGCATCCGCCGGCGTCCAGGCCCGCACCGGCGCCTCCAACGCCGCCCAGGCCGCCCGGGTGCAGTACGCCAAGCACGTCGCCCCGCGCCTGGAGAACGCCTTCACCAGCCTGCCCCCGGAGACCCAGAAGGCCACCCTGAAGGCCGTGCACCGGGCCCAGGAGGCCGCGCTCGCCGCCAAGCTCTCCGCCACCCAGGCCGCCGGCCAGGCCCGCTCCACCGTGGTCCCCAAGGTCGCCGACGCCTACAACGGCGCCGTCGAGTCGGTCACCCCCTACGCCCAGGAGGCGCAGGCCCGCGGCGCCGCCGCCCTGACCGCGCTCCAGGGGCACGTCAGCGCCGCCGAGATCAGCGAGCTGGCCGCCAAGAACATCAAGAAGGAGAACCACCACCGCAGCGGCTGGGCCACCGGCCTCGCGGTGGCTGGCACCATCGCCATCGGCACCGGCGTGCTCGCCTGGCAGTGGTACCGCAAGCAGAACAACCCCGAGTGGCTGGTCGAGCCGCCGGTGCCGGCCGCCGACACCGCCACGGGCTCCGGTACCGCCACCGGCTCCGGCTCCGGCTCCGGAGGGCTGAACGGTGGCGGCAGCGGCGCCCACGCCTCCGCCTCGTCCGACGCCCCGGCCGGGAGCGCCACCGGCACACCGGTCGGCGACGCCGTGATGAACGGCTCCGCCCCGCGCCCCACGGCCGAGGAGGGCCCGAAGGACTCTCCCGGCCCCGAGCCCGACGCCGCCAAGCCCGCCGCACCGGCCTCCGACGACCGGCCCAAGCCGCACGACCCGCGCAAGCCGCACTGACCCCGGCCCGGTGCCCGCAACGCGAAAGGGCCGCCGACCCCGTCTACCGGGATCGGCGGCCCTCCGCCGTGTACCGCTGTGGAGCTTAGGAGATTCGAACTCCTGACATCTGCCATGCAAAGACAGCGCTCTACCAACTGAGCTAAAGCCCCGAGTGCCAAGCACCGAGCACTAGAGTACCCGCTCCGGACGGAAATCCTGAGCGGGTTCGGGTCGGTCCCGGACGACGGCCGGGACCGACCCGCCGAAGATCGTCCGGGACCTCAGCGGCCGGCCGGGACCGGGTCGGTGGCCTCGGTCCACAGGTCCTGCTCGGCCTTGTCCGCCTGGACCTGACGGTAGACAAAGAAGCCGCCGAGGGCGACCAGGGCGACCAGGAGAAGCTTCTTCACCGCGGGACCTCGTCCTTCTTGCTTGCGTGTGGTGTACGAGCACGAACCAGCGGTCAGGCTACAGACCGCCCTGCGGCCGATGATACACACCGGTAACCCAATCAAGAGCGGCCACCACTGCGTCCAACCGGCCGATCCGAACCCGGGATTGACGCCGGTGCCGGCACCACCGCCACTCCCCCGTCCAGATCCACCCTGGTCCGCGGCGGCGCCCCCTCGCCCTCCTCGTCCCGGAGCATCAGCGTGGTCTTCCGCTGCTCGAGCTCGGCCTGCTTGCCGGCCGCGAACTGGGCGTGCAACTGTTCGAACCCGGTCGAGGACACCTGCCCCTCCCGGCCCGTCCCGCGCCACGGGATCCACCGGGCCCGGCGAGCCCTCAGCGCGAGCTGGTCGACGAACGCCAGCACCACCAGTGCGCAGACCAGCCCGGGAAGACTCATCGCCCAGAACACCGCCATGCCCCTCCAACGGCGGCGTCCCCAGCGACGTTCCCCAGCCTGTGGAAAACCGAGGGCGTTAGACCGACAGGCTGTCGGTCTAACGCCCGGATTTAGACCGACAGCCTGTCGGTCTAAAATTTGGTTACTTACGGTGACGGATCCGAGAACGGATCAGCTCCTGCCGGAGCGCCCTCAGGTCGTCGCCGTACCGGCAGACCCGCTCGCCCATCGCCGTGATCACCGCGTCCTGCGCGTCCAGCCGGCGCTCGACCGAGCCGATCGGGTCCTCCTCCGGCTCGGCGAACGGGTCCAGCCCGTCGATCTTGCGCTGCCACGCCTGGGCGGCCGGGTCGCGGGTGACCACCTCGTACTCGTCCCACCGCAGCTCGTTCCACCGCTTCCACGGCCGCACCGGCGCGACCCCGGGCTCCCGGGCCGCCTCGACCACGTCCAGGACGTGCTGCCGCACCTGCCGGGCGACGGCGCTCCCCCGCAGCAGCAGTGCCACGTTCAGCACCGCCCTCCGGGTGAACAGGGCCAGCCCGGAACGGGCCTGTGGATAACCCGCAGGAAACACCGACAACATGTCGGTCTTAAATTCCTGCAGCTCAGCGCCGCGCAACACGGCCATGCCGTTGGCGGCCAGCTCGGAACGGTGACGTTCCGTCACCTTCTGGACGACCTTCTCGTCCACCTCGAAGTAGTCGGCGACCATCCGGGTGGTGATGTGCACACCGTCCGGGAGGAGGACGAGCGCCTTGACCTTGTCGAGGGCGTCGGTGCGCCCGGCGAGTTGCCGACGGAAGGTCGGCGATTCGAGGATGACGGCTTCCATGGACATGGGGATGCCTCACACGGTTGAAGTGATCTCTGTGAAGCGCCCTGTATCCCCAGGCGAACGGGACCGGTCTTCCGCCGGCAAGAGCAGAGGTCGCGCTACGTCCACAGATCCCATGACCGGTACTGGCGCCCGGCTATCCCACCCACATGTCACCCCTGCGCACCCGGCACAACGACCACGCCCCGCCCGGGGTTACGCCGAAAACGTCGAAGGGCCCGATCACCAGGTGATCGGGCCCTTCAACTTCGGTGGGGCTAACAGGACTTGAACCTGTGGCCTCTTCCTTATCAGGGAAGCGCTCTAACCGTCTGAGCTATAGCCCCTTGCCGCACTGAAAGATTAGCGGACCGATGGCCGATCTCCCAAATCCGTATCGGCGGGGCCCGCCGAGCGGTGCAGATCAGCGGGGGCGGCGAGCCACTGGGCGCGGGTCGCGGGCAGCCCGCTGGCGCCGTCGGGGCCGGGGTGGACGGCGAGGACCTGGTTGATGCCGATGCGGTTCTGCTCGAAGGCGAGGGCGGAGGCGGCCATGTAGAGGCGCCAGACCCGGGCGCGGCCGCGGCCGGCCAGCCGGACGGCCTCGGGCCAGTGCGCTTCGAGGTTGGCGACCCACTCGCGAAGGGTGAGGCCGTAGTGCTCGCGCAGCGACTCGACGTCGCGGACCTCGAAGCCGGACTCCTCCAGGAGCGAGACGGTGGTGCCGACGGGGGAGAGCTCGCCGTCGGGGAAGACGTAGCGGTCGATGAAGGGGCTGGGCCGGTAGTCCTCGCCGGGCGGGGTGGGGCGGCGGGCGATCTGGTGGTTGAGCAGGCGGCCGCCGGGGGTCAGCAGCTCGTAGAGGTGGGTCGCGTAGGCCAGGTATTGGGCGGCGCCGACGTGCTCGGCCATGCCGACGCTGGAGACGGCGTCGAAGGGGCCGTCGGGGATCTCTCGGTAGTCCTGGAGGCGGATCTCGATCCGGTCGTCCAGACCGGCCTCGGCGACCCGGTGGCGGGCCAGGGCGACCTGCTCGGTGGAGATGGAGACCCCGACGGCGTGGACGCCGTGGTGACGGGCGGCGTGCAGCACCAGCGAGCCCCAGCCGCAGCCGACGTCCAGCAGGCGCATGCCGGGCCGCAGGCCGAGCTTGCGGCAGATCAGGTCGAGCTTGGCCTCCTGGGCGGCCTCCAGGCTCTTGGCCTCGGGGGTCCAGTAGGCGCACGAGTAGACCATCGAGGGGCCGAGGACGAGCCCGTAGTAGTCGTTGCCGACGTCGTAGTGGTGGCTGATCGCGGCGCGGTCGCGCAGCCGGCTGTGCAGCGGGCCGCGGTGGCGGCGGGCCTCCTCGGCCGGGGGAGCGGGCTGCGGGCCGACGAGGCCGGCGCGCAGCGCGGTGCCGAGCAGGGCGCGTCCGCGCGGCCCGAGGACCTCGCGCGGGCCGAGCTTCAGCTGCCGGATCCGCGGGTGCTCGGCGAAGGCCGCGACCGCGTCCAGGACCTCGTACAGGTCGTCGCCGGGGCCGATCTCCAGGTCTCCGGAGACGTACGCGCGGGCCAGGCCGAGTTCGCCGGGCTGCCAGAGCAGGCGGCGGGCGGCCCGCCGGTTGCGCAGCACCACCGTGGGCGCGCCGGCGGGGCCGGCGAGCGAGCCGTCCCAGGCCCGCAGGCGCAGTGGCAGCGGCAGGCCGAGCAGGCCCTCCACCGCGGTGGTCAGTTGCTTCGCGAGCTCAGCCATGGCAAGACCTCCGACCCAGCCGTCCGTCCCAACCGTCCAGCACCGCCCGGCGCCCGGGTGCAGTCCTGTCCAGGCTTCCCCCCGGGTTCCTCCACTAATCCACGGCCGGGTGCGGCAGCGACGCAGGGCGGGCCGCGGCACGCCGCCCGCTCACCCGATCGGAGACCGCACGGGGTCCTCGCACCGCCCCGCGCCTCCCGAAGCCGCACGAAGCCGCACGGAGCCCACCCGGAGCCGCTACGACCGGTGGGGAAGCCCCTGCGGGGCCGCCAGGGCCACCCTGGGGCCCGCGGCCCGCGAGACGCCCGAGAACGCCCGGAGGGCCCGCAGGAGGCCCTGCCCGGAACGGCAGACGGCCCCGAAGTCCGGCAAGGGCCTTCGGGGCCGTCAGGGGCCCGAACCGTGCGGGGAGGGTCAGTCCTCCTCGGCGAGGGTCAGCTCGACGCCGCCGGCGAAGCCCGCGGCGGTGTTGTAGATGAACGCCGACAGGGTGGCCAACGCGGTCATCAGCACCACGTCGACCACGGCGATCAGCGTGGTGAACATGAACACCCGGCCGAAGCCGATGTAGTCCATCAGCTTGAAGCCGCCGCCGCTGTCGTTGCCGGTGACGTCGGTCAGGGTGGAGCTGAGCGAGTCGAAGACGCCGAGGCCGTTGAGGACCATCCACAGGACGGCCGAGGCCACGATGATGATCACGCCGACGGCGAGGGACAGCAGGAAGCTGACCTTCATCACCGACCACGGGTCGACCTTGGTGACCCGCAGCCGGGCCCGGCGGGTGCGCCCGGCGGCGGCCGGGGGAGTGGCGGCGGGGCGGCGGCCGCTGCCCTCGCTGCGGGCACCGTCGGTGCGGGTGCCGCGGGCCGGCGTCGGCTGGCCGTTGGCGCCGTAGGTGGTGGGCTGGGAGAAGCCTCCCGACCCGGCGGCCGGCGGCGTGCTCGGCGGCGCCGGCGGGGTGGCCGGGCTCGGCGGGACGGCGCTGAACCCCGCGCCGTGCGTCCCGCCGCCGCCCTGCTGGGCGGCCGAGGCCACCGGCGGCATCAGCGACGTGGACGCGGCGGGGTGCTCGGCCGGACGCGGGGGCACGCCGCCGCCGTACGACGCTCCACCCTGTGGCGCGCCCGGCAGGCCGCCCGTGGCACCTCCAGCACCCGTGGCTCCACTCACCCTGGTCCTCCCGAACCGTTCTCCAGGCCGGCACCCGCCGTCCTGGTCACCTGTGCTCCGCCGTCCACCGTACGGCCCCGGCGCGGCCGGAACCGGTCAACCGGTCCCGGTCAGCGGTCGGTGCCCGTCCCGGCAGGGGGACGGGCACCGGCCCGCGGGTGGCGCGGTCAGCCCTGCTCGGCCCCGCCGCCCGCCGTTGCCTGCTCGGTGGTCCCGGTCTCCGACGCCTCGGCGGCGTCCTCTCCCGGTACCTCCTCCTCGTCGGCCTCCGCGTTGCGGGCCATGCCCACCACCGCGTCGCGCTTTCCGAGGTTGATCAGTTGGACGCCCATGGTGTCACGTCCGGTTTCACGGACTTCGGAAACCCTGGTCCGGATCACGCCGCCGGAGAGCGTGATGGCCATGATCTCGTCGGTCTCCTCGACGACCAGCGCGCCGACCAGCGAGCCCCGGCCCTCGACGATCTTCGCCGCCTTGATACCGAAACCGCCGCGTCCCTGGACACGGTACTCGTCGACCGACGTCCGCTTGGCGTAACCGCCGTCGGTGGCGGTGAAGACGAAGGTGCCGGCCCGGATCACGTTCATCGACAGCAGCTCGTCGTCCTCGCGGAACGACATGCCCTTCACGCCGGAGGTGGCCCGGCTCATCGGCCGCAGCGCCTCGTCGGTCGCGGTGAACCGGATCGACTGCGCCTTCCGGGAGATCAGCAGCAGGTCGTCCTCGGCGGAGACCAGCTCGGCGCCGATCAGCTCGTCGTCCCGGCCCTCCTCGTCCTGCCGCAGGTTGATCGCGATCAGGCCGCCGGAGCGCGGCGAGTCGTAGTCCTTCAGCAGGGACTTCTTCACCAGGCCGTTGCGGGTGGCCAGCACCAGGTACGGCTTGTCCTCGTAGGTGCGGACCGCCATCACCTGGGCGATGTGCTCCTCCGGCTGGAAGGCCAGCAGGTTGGCCACGTGCTGGCCGCGGGCGTCCCGGCCGGCGTCGGGCAGCTCGTAGCCCTTCGCGCGGTAGACCCGGCCCTTGTTGGTGAAGAACAGGATCCAGTTGTGGGTGGTCGTCACGAAGAAGTGGTCGACGATGTCGTCCTGCTTCAGCTGCGCGCCGCGCACGCCCTTGCCGCCGCGCTTCTGCGAGCGGTACAGGTCGGAACGGGTGCGCTTGACGTAGCCGCCGCGGGTGATGGTGACGACGATGTCCTCCTCGGCGATCAGGTCCTCGATCGAGAGGTCGCCGTCGGAGGGGATCAGGGTGGAGCGCCGCTCGTCGCCGTACTTCTCGACGATCGCGGTGAGCTCCTCGGAGATGATCTCGCGCTGGCGCGAGGGCGAGGCGAGGATCGCGTTGTACTCGTTGATCTTCGCCTGGAGCTCGTCGTGCTCGCTGAGGATGCGGGCGCTCTCCAGGGCGGCCAGGCGGCGCAGCTGCATCTCGAGGATGGCGTTGGCCTGGATCTCGTCGATGGTGAGCAGCTGCATCAGGCCGGTGCGGGCGGCGTCGGCGCTCTCCGAGGCCCGGATCAGCGCGATCACCGCGTCGATCTGGTCGAGCGCCTTGAGCAGCGCGCGCAGGATGTGGGCGCGCTCCTCCGCCTTGCGCAGGCGGAAGGTGGTGCGGCGGACGATGACCTCGACCTGGTGGGTGACCCAGTGCCGGATGAAGGCGTCCAGCGACAGGGTGCGCGGCACGCCGTCGACCAGGGCCAGCATGTTGGCGCCGAAGTTGGTCTGCAGGTCGGTGTGCTTGTAGAGGTTGTTCAGCACGACCTTGGCGACCGCGTCGCGCTTGAGCACGATGACCAGGCGCTGGCCGGTCCGGGACGAGGACTCGTCGCGGACGTCGGCGATGCCGGCGATCTTGCCGTCCTTGACCAGGTCGGCGATCTTCAGCGCGAGGTTGTCCGGGTTCACCTGGTACGGCAGCTCGGTGATCACCAGGCACTGCCGGCCCTGGATCTCCTCGACCTCCACCACCGCGCGCATGGTGATCGAGCCGCGGCCGGTGCGGTACGCGTCCTCGATGCCGCGGCGGCCGACGATCAGGGCGCCGGTCGGGAAGTCCGGGCCCTTGATCCGCTCGATCAGGGCTTCCAGCAGCTCCTCGTTGGAGGCGTCCGGGTGCTCCAGCGCCCAGAGCGCGCCGGAGGCGACCTCGCGCAGGTTGTGCGGCGGGATGTTGGTGGCCATGCCGACCGCGATGCCGGTGGCACCGTTGATCAGCAGGTTGGGGATGCGCGCGGGCAGGACGGTCGGCTCCTGCTGCCGGCCGTCGTAGTTGGCGGCGAAATCGACGGTCTCCTCGTCGATGTCGCGCATCATCTCCATGGCCAGCGGCATCATCTTGCACTCGGTGTAGCGCATGGCCGCGGCCGGGTCGTTGCCCGGGGAGCCGAAGTTGCCGTTGCCGTCCACCAGGGGCATCCGCATCGACCACGTCTGGGCGAGGCGCACCAGGGTGTCGTAGATCGAGGTGTCGCCGTGCGGGTGGTAGTTGCCCATCACGTCGCCGACCACGCGGGCGCACTTGTAGTAGCCCTTCTCGGGCCGGTACCCGCCGTCGTACATCGCGTAGAGCACGCGCCGGTGCACCGGCTTGAGGCCGTCGCGGACCTCCGGCAGGGCACGCGAGACGATGACGCTCATCGCGTAGTCGAGGTAGGAGCGCTGCATCTCGGTCTCGAGCTCGATCGGCTCGACCCGCATGACGCTCTGGGCGGTGCTGGTGTCCTCGGGCTGCTCGGCGCCGTCCGGACGGTTGTCGTCGACCACTGCTGGTCAGTTTCCTTTCAACGATCCTTGACGGTCCGTCAGACGTCGAGGAAGCGGACGTCCTTGGCGTTGCGCTGGATGAAGGACCGGCGGGCCTCGACGTCCTCGCCCATCAGGACGGAGAACAGGTCGTCGGCACGGGCCGCGTCCTCCAGGGTGACCTGGAGCAGCAGGCGGTGCGCGGCGTCCATGGTGGTGACCCGCAGCTCCTCGGCGTTCATCTCGCCCAGACCCTTGAAGCGCTGGATGGCGTCGTCCTTGGGCAGTCGGCGCCCGGCCTCCACGCCGGCCGCGATGAGCGCGTCGCGCTCGCGGTCGGAGTAGGCGTACTCGAAGTCGTCCTTGCCCCACTTGATCTTGTACAGCGGGGGCATCGCCAGGTAGACGTACCCGGCCTCGACCAGCGGCCGCATGAAGCGGAACAGCAGGGTCAGCAGCAGGGTGCGGATGTGCTGGCCGTCGACGTCGGCGTCGGCCATCAGGACGATCTTGTGATAGCGGAGCTTGGACTCGTCGTAGTCCTCCTGGATGCCGCAGCCGAAGGCCGAGATCAGCGCCTGGACCTCGGTGTTCTGCAGGACCTTGTCGATCCGCGCCTTCTCGACGTTCAGGATCTTGCCGCGGATCGGGAGGATCGCCTGGGTGCGCGGGTCGCGGCCCTGCTTGGCCGAACCGCCGGCCGAGTCGCCCTCGACGATGAAGATCTCGCACTCGGCCGCGTCCTTGGACTGGCAGTCCGAGAGCTTGCCGGGCAGCGAGGCCGACTCCAGCAGGCCCTTGCGGCGGGTCAGGTCGCGCGCCTTGCGGGCCGCCACCCGGGCGCTGGCCGCCTGGATGGACTTGCGGACGATGTCCGCGGCCTCGTTGGGGTTGCGGTCCAGCCAGTCCGCCAGGTGCTCGTTGACCACCTTCTGCACGAAGGTCTTGGCCTCGGTGTTGCCGAGCTTGTCCTTGGTCTGGCCCTCGAACTGCGGCTCGCCCAGCTTGATCGAGATGATCGCGGTGAGACCCTCGCGGATGTCCTCGCCGGAGAGGTTGTCGTCCTTCTCCCGGAGCAGCTTCTTGTCGCGCGCGTACCGGTTCATCAGACCGGTCAGCGCGGCGCGGAAGCCCTCCTCGTGGGTGCCGCCGCCGTGGGTGTGGATGGTGTTGGCGAAGGAGTACACGCCCTCGGTGTAGGACGCGTTCCACTGCATCGCGATCTCGACCGAGATCCGCTTGTCCTTGTCCTCCGCCTCGAAGTCGATCACCGAGGGGTGGACCGGCTCGCCCTTGCGGGAGTTCAGGTGCGCGACGTAGTCGGCGATGCCGCCGTCGTACTTGTAGGTGACCGAGAGGGGCTTGCCCTCCTCGTCGAGGTGCTCGACGCGCTCGTCGGTCAGCGAGATGGTCAGGCCCTTGTTGAGGAACGCCATCTCCTGGAAGCGCCGCGACAGCGTCTCGAAGGAGTAGACCGTGGTCTCGAAGATGTCGCCGTCGGCCCAGAAGGTCACGCTGGTGCCGGTGCGCTCGGTGGCCTCGTGCCGGTCCAGCGGGGCGACCGGGGCACCCGACTTGTACTCCTGCGTCCAGCGGGCACCGTCGGTCCAGATCTCCACCGCGAGGCGGGTGGACAGCGCGTTCACCACGGAGATGCCGACGCCGTGCAGACCGCCGGAGACGGCGTAGCCGGCGCCGCCGAACTTGCCGCCGGCGTGCAGGACGGTGAGCACGACCTCGACCGCGGGCTTGTCCTGGCCGGGCATGATGCCGACCGGGATGCCGCGGCCGTTGTCGACCACGCGCACGCCGCCGTCGGCCAGGATGGTCACGTCGATGGTGTCCGCGTGGCCGGCCATCGCCTCGTCGACGGAGTTGTCCACGATTTCCTGCACCAGGTGGTGCAGGCCGCGCTCACCGGTCGAGCCGATGTACATGCCGGGGCGCTTGCGGACGGCGTCGAGGCCTTCCAGCACCTGGATCGCGCTGGCGTCGTAGGCCTTGCTGCCGGACGGGTCGGTGGGGTCTGGGGTCTGGCTGGGGTTGCCGGAATCGGCCACGAAGCGCCCTCTCTGGCACAACGCGGGCCGCCTGCCCACCCCCGATTGGGCAGGCGTGCGACCACGGCGTTTCGACTCGGTTGCTGCAAGCAACAGTGTTTGGCTTCCAGTCTACCGGTACGACTGACAGCGAGGGGCGTTTGGCAGCCCCTGAAGGCAGATGTGCCGCCCTGAAGCCCCACGGGACATGTCCCGATACTCGACCAGGGGGCTCAGAGCCCTCACGCGGGCCGCCAGGCGTTCCGGAAGAGATCACTCCGCGTGAGCCCGGCCCGTCCGGCGGGCTCACCCCCAGGTGTCGCCCGGCCCCTTGCTGCCCGGCGCACGCAGCCGCCCGTACCCGCGCACCGGCGCGTCCGGCCCCAGCACCTTGATCACGCGGACCGTGCCGTGCCCCAGCTCGTGATTCAGGCGCGCCACCAACTGGCGAGCCAGCAAACGCAGTTGAGTCGCCCATGCGGTCGAGTCGCACTGCACCGTGAGGACCGCTTCGGCCTCCACGTACGACTTCGGCACGCAGTGCGCCGCGATGTCCGGACCCACGATCTGCGGCCACCGGCCCATCACCCCGCCGACCGCCGCCGGAGCCTCCCAACCGCGCTCCGTGATCAAACGATTCAGCGCCGCCCCCAACGGGACCGGGTCGCGCCCGTCCGACCGCGCACCGCTGCGCAGCCCGTGCCGCCGCGCCTCGCGCTTCTCCCGCACCTGCTCGCCCCGCAGCCGGGCCTGCTCCTTCGCCGCCCGGAGCGCCACCCGCGCCAGGTCCACGCCCGAAGGCTCCGGGGTCCCGGTCATGGCGCTCCTTTATCCCCAGGCTGTGGACGGTGAAGTACTCAAGAGTACGGAACCCTCGGTGCCTACGGGTCCAGACGGTCCACCGAGCCCTGTGAGACGCCGAACCGCGCCCCCGCCAGCGCCTTCGGAACGTCCTCCGCCACCGCCGCCGTCACCAGCACCTGCTCGCCCCCGGCCACCAGCTCCGCCAACCGGTCCCGCCGCCGCGCGTCCAGCTCCGCGAACACGTCGTCCAGTACCAGCACCGGCTCCCCGCCGTCCGAGCGCAGCAGCTCGTACGAGGCCAGCCGCAGCGCCAGCGCGAACGACCAGGACTCCCCGTGGCTGGCGTACCCCTTCGCCGGCAGCGGCCCCAGCTTCAGCACCAGCTCGTCCCGGTGCGGACCGACCAGGGTCAGCCCGCGGGCGACCTCCTGGCCGCGGACCTCCCGCAGCGCCTCCAGCAGCTGCAGCTCCGCCTGCTCCCGGCTGGTCGGCAGCTCCCCCTCGAACGAGGACCGGTACTCCAGCGCGGTCTCCCCGCCCTCCGGGGCCAGCTGCCGGTACGCCTGCGCCACCAGCGGCTGCAGCGCCGCCACCAGCTGCAGCCGGAAGGCGGTCAGCTCCGCCCCGGCCCGGGCCAGGTGGCCGTCCCACACCTCCAGGGTGGACAGGTCGGCGCCCTTGCCGCCGCCGGCCCGACGGGCCGTCGCCGCGGTCTTCAGCAGCGCGTTGCGCTGCTTCAGCACCCGCTCGTAGTCCGAGCGCACACCCGCCAGCCGGGGGGCCCGGGCGGTCAGCAGTTCGTCCAGGAACCGCCGGCGCTCGCTCGGGTCGCCCTTCACCAGGGCCAGGTCCTCGGGAGCGAACAGGACCGTCCGCAGCACGCCCAGCACGTCGCGCGGGCGCACGTTGTCCGAGCGGTTCAGCCGGGCCCGGTTGGCCCTGCCCGGGGTGATCTCCAGCTCCACCAGGGTGGTCCGGCCGCCCTGCACCACGTTGGTGCGGATCACCGCCCGCTCGGCGCCCAGCCGCACCAGCGGGGCGTCGTTGGCCACCCGGTGGCTGCCCAGCGTCGCCACGTACCCGACGGCCTCCACCAGGTTGGTCTTGCCCTGGCCGTTCGGCCCCACGAACGCGGTGACGCCCGGGTCGAGCGGAACCTCGACCCGGGCGTAGGAGCGGAAATCGGCGAGCGACAGATGCGCGACATGCATGGTGGAGAACTGCGCTCGCCTTCTGGTCCGACTACTTGGACTCGACCGCGTGGCCGCCGAACTGGTTGCGCAGCGCGGCGATCATCTTCATCTGCGGCGAGTCGTCCTGACGGGAGGCGAAGCGCGCGAACAGCGAGGCGGTGATCGCCGGCAGCGGCACCGCGTGGTCGATCGCGGCCTCGACCGTCCAGCGGCCCTCGCCCGAGTCGGCGGCCCAGCCCTTGAGCTTGGCGAGGTGCTCGTCGTCGTCCAGCGCGCGGACCGCCAGGTCCAGCAGCCAGGAACGGATGACCGTGCCCTCCTGCCAGCTGCGGAAGACCTCGCGCACGTCGGTGACCTCGGGCGCCGCCTCCAGCAGCTCCCAGCCCTCGGCGAAGGCCTGCATCATCGCGTACTCGATGCCGTTGTGGACCATCTTGGCGAAGTGGCCGGCGCCGACCTTGCCCGCGTGCACCGAGCCGAACTCGCCCTCCGGCTTCAGCGCGTCGAAGATCGGCTGGACCTTCGCCACGTGCTCGGCGTCGCCGCCGTACATCAGCGCGTAGCCGTTCTCCAGGCCCCAGACACCGCCGGAGACGCCGCAGTCGACGAAGCCGATGCCCTTGGCGGCCAGCGTCTCGGCGTGCGAGATGTCGTCCGTCCAACGGGAGTTTCCGCCGTCCACCACCACGTCGCCGGGGGAGAGCAGCTCGGCGAGCCGGTCCACGGTGTCCTGGGTCGGGCCGCCGGCCGGGACCATCACCCAGACCACCCGCGGGCCCTCCAGCTTGGCGACGAGCGCCTCCAGGGAGTCGACGTCGGCGAGGTCCGGATTGCGGTCGTAGCCGATGACGGTGTGGCCGGCGCGGCGGATGCGCTCGCGCATGTTGCCGCCCATCTTGCCGAGACCGATGAGGCCGAGCTCCATGAGAAGTCCTTAGCTGTGGTGATCTGCCTGGAGGCGGCGCCCTTGCCGCACAGCCTGAGCCTACGCCGGGAAGCGCGCTGGGCCCCTCCCGCCGAGCGGGAGAGGCCCGTACATCCCCAAGTCCGTCCCCAGGCTGTGGACGGCCCTGGGGCGCGGCGCGGGTCGAGCGCGTGCGGTCAGCCGGAGAGGCGCACCGGCATGATCAGGTACTGGTAGGCCTCGTCGGACTCCGCGTCCACCGCCGCCTTGCCGGTCAGCAGGGCCGGCTTGGTCGGGGTGGTGAAGCTCAGCTGGGCGTAGGCGGAGTCGATGGCCTTCAGTCCCTCCTCCAGGTAGCCCGGGTTGAAGGCGATCGAGATGTCGTCGCCCTCGAGGTCGGCCTCGACCCGCTCGGACGCCTGCGCGTCGTCACCGGAACCGGCCTCCAGGGTCAGCACGCCCTGCTCGAAGTTGAGCCGCACCGGGGTGTTGCGCTCGGCCACCAGCGAGACGCGCTTCAGCGCCTCCAGGAAGGGCTGGGTCTGCACCGCGGCGACCGCCGAGAACTCGGTCGGGAAGATCGACCGGAACTTCGGGAACTCGCCCTCCAGCAGACGGGTGGTGGTCCGTCGGCCGGCGCCCTCGAAGCCGATCAGGCCCTCACCGGCACCGCCGGTGGCCAGCGCGATGGAGACCGTGTCGCCGCTGCCCAGGGACTTGGCGATGTCCTGCAGGGTCTTGGCGGGCACCAGGGCGACCGCGTTGATGTCCGACTGCTCCGGCTTCCACAGCAGGTCGCGGACGGCGAAGCGGTACCGGTCGGTGGCGGCCAGGGTGATCTTGTCGCCGTCGATCTCGACCCGCACACCGGTCAGCACCGGCAGGGTGTCGTCGCGCCCGGCGGCCACGGCGGCCTGGCTGACGGCGGCGGCGAACACGTCGCCGGAGACCGTGCCGGTCGCGGTCGGCATCTGGGGCAGCGACGGGTACTCGTCGACCGGGAGGGTCGGCAGGGTGAACCGCGAGCTGCCGCAGACCACGCTGACCCGCATGCCGTCGGTGGAGATCTCCACCGGACGGTTCGGCAGGTTGCGGGAGATGTCGTTGAGCAGACGGCCGGAGACCAGGACCGTGCCCGCCTCCTCGACGTCCGCCTCCAGCTCGACCCGGGCCGAGACCTCGTAGTCGAACCCCGAGAGCGCCAGGGTGCCCTCCTGCGCGGTCAGCAGCAGGCCGGCCAGCACCGGCACCGGCGGCCGCGCCGGGAGGCTGCGAGCAGCCCAGGCCACCGCCTCCGCGAGGACATCACGCTCCACCCGGAACTTCACCGGTAACCGCCTCCTGGCTGTCGATCGTCATCCGGCACCCGTCCTTCCAGGTGCTGGAGAACAGTCTGACGTACTCCGCCGACACTCGGGGCAGACGGGCGCAAGTCACCGAACGGATGTCGGGTCCGCGTTGTCCACAGATTTCGGCCCGCCCCGCTGTTGATCAAGTTCTGAGCTCTCTAGGTTCAGTAGTAGTAGTAGGGCCTGTGGAAACCGTGGATAACCCCGTTTGCGCAGGTCAGGCCCCAGATTTCATCCACAGCGCCTGTGGACCGGGAGTGTGGACAACCAGGGCCTGCTGTGGACAACGGAGAGTTACCCACAGCCCACAGTGAGTATCCACAGGTTATCCCCAGGCTTGTCCCCAGATCATGGGTGGGTTATCCACGGCACCCTGGGCAACATCACGTGACGCCTTTCACACCTGGGAGTGAACGCCCGCACAATGTTGTCGAACTGTGGACAGAGCTGTGGAGAACCTGGGGATAACTGCCTTTTCCCTGGGGACAAGCGGTGGACAACCTGAATGGCCCGCTGACGGGGCGGCAGATTTCCACATCCTGTGGATAACGCTTGTGCACAAGTCCACACGGGTCTGACCTGCACAGACGAGCGTAGCGCTCGACGGCCTGTGGAGGAATTCGGGATAACTCGGAGCTCTGCGGGCTGTGGACGGGGAAGGGGCACCCGTAGCTGTGGACGACGCCGACCGCGGCCCGGACCGTTCGAATTGCCGGTCAGATGTGCGGCGCTGCGGCTCGCCTGGCGGGACGTCGGCTGGCGGCATTCCTCCCCGCTTTCCGCCGCCGGTACACCTGCCGGGCGGCCATCCGGTCGCCGCCGCGCCGACGGGCCGGGGGGCGGGAGGGCCGGGAAGGCGGGAGGGCGGGAGGGGTGGGACGGCGGCGGGCCGAGGAACGCCGAAGGGGAGCCGGGCCGGCGGCCTGACTCCCCTTCACGGACAACTGCACTGCGGAGATTAGCTCTTGATGCGGTTGGTGAGCTCGGTGACCTGGTTGTAGATGGACCGGCGCTCGGCCATCAGGGAACGGATCTTGCGGTCCGCGTGCATCACCGTGGTGTGGTCGCGGCCGCCGAACTGCGCGCCGATCTTCGGCAGCGAGAGGTCGGTCAGCTCGCGGCACAGGTACATCGCGATCTGCCGGGCCGTCACCAGCACCCGGCTGCGTGAGGAGCCGCACAGGTCCTCCACGCCCAGGCCGAAGTAGGCGGCCGTCTGCTGCATGATCACCTGCGCGGTGATCTCCGGGCCGGCGTCCTCGTCGCCGCCGGGGATCAGGTCCTTGAGGACGATCCCGGCCAGCTCCAGGTCGACCGGCGCCCGGTTGAGGTTGGCGAAGGCGGTGACCCGGATCAGCGCGCCCTCCAGCTCGCGGATGTTGCGGGTGATCCGGGAGGCGATGAACTCCAGCACGTCGGCCGGCGCGTTCAGCTGCTCCTGGATCGCCTTCTTCCGCAGGATCGCGATCCGGGTCTCCAGCTCGGGCGGGGTGACGTCCGTGATCAGACCCCACTCGAAGCGGTTGCGCAGCCGGTCCTCCAGGGTGATCAGCTGCTTGGGCGGCCGGTCGGAGGAGAGCACGATCTGCTTGTTCGCGTTGTGCAGGGTGTTGAAGGTGTGGAAGAACTCCTCCTGGGTGGACTCCTTGCTGGCCAGGAACTGCACGTCGTCGACGAGCAGGATGTCCACGTCCCGGTAGCGCTTGCGGAACGCGTCCGCCTTGCCGTCCCGGATGGAGTTGATGAACTCGTTGGTGAACTCCTCGGAGCTCACGTACCGCACCCGGGTGCCCGGGAAGAGGCTGCGCGAGTAGTGGCCGATGGCGTGCAGCAGGTGGGTCTTGCCGAGGCCGGACTCGCCGTAGATGAAGAGCGGGTTGTACGCCTTCGCCGGGGCCTCGGCGACCGCGACCGCGGCGGCGTGCGCGAAGCGGTTGCTGGCGCCGATGACGAAGGTGTCGAAGAGGTACTTGGGGTTCAGCCGGGCGGCCGGCTCGTCCTTGCGCGGACCGCCGGCCGGGGGAGCGCCGGGGGGCGCGGGCACGCCGGGGGCCGGGGCGCGGTCGGTCGGCCCGAGGCCGGGTCCGTGCTGCGCGGGGGGCCGGGCGGGGCTGCGGCGGGCGGGCGAGGAGGAGCGCGGCCGGTCCTCGTCGGGGGAGCCGAGGGCGCCGCCGAAGAGATCGCCCTGGGCGGAGTCGGCGGTGGGCCGGCTGGTGCGCCGCGGCGCGGGTTCGGGGCGGCGCTCCGGGGGAGCGGCCTGGGGCTGCCAGTCGCCGGACTGCTGGTAGCCGCCCTGGCGGTAGTCGGGCGCGGGGGAGCCGTAGGGCTCGGGCTGCTGGTAGCCGCCCTGGTAGGGCTGCTGGTAGTCCTGGGCCGACGGCTGGGGGTAGCTCTCGGAGGTGGGCCAGGAACCGGGCTGCTGCCGGGGGTAGGCGGGCCCCTGGTCGTAGCCGGGGTGCGGGGACCACTCCTCGGCGGGGGCGGGCAGCTCGGGGGCGGCCGGTGCGGCGGGGGTGGGCGGCGTGGCGCCGGCGTCCACCATCACGGCGATCCGCACCGGGCGGCCGAACTCGCGGGAGAGCGCGTCGGTGAGCTGGGGGAGCAGCCGGCCCTCCAGGACCTGCTTGGCCCGCTCGTTGGGCGTGGCGAGCAGCGCGGTGTCGTGCATCATCCACATGGGCTGGGTTCGTCGCAGCCACATCTTGTCGCTGTCCGCCGCCCCGGCGTCGTTGACCAGTTGCTCGACGACCTTTGCCCAGACGAGGACGAGATCGCTGTTGACGTCAGCCACTGGAGCACGCTTTCTCGTTCCCCGGGGAGGGGGTGTCAAGGGACAGAACAAACCAGACAAGTCCTGCAACGGTAGTCAGCGGACAGAGCTGATTCAAGTTGTTGTCCACAGGCTGTGGGCGACCGGCCGCGGGACGGCTGGTTTGACCCTCGCCCCCGCCGCCGCGTACCGTAACCAGGTCGAGTTGTCGATGGCCGCTGCCGCATGTCCGCGGGTCCGCCCGCTTCCATGACGCGCGCAGCACGGGCGCCGTGGATTGCCTCAATCCCAGCAGATCTGGGCTTTTGGGGCCGGATTTCCCATTCGAAGGGGAGATCACGCGGACGCACGGTGACGGCCAAGCGACTTCCCGTCATCCTACGATTCACCCCAGGAGCCCCCGAGTGAGCAAGCGCACCTTCCAGCCGAACAACCGTCGTCGCGCCAAGACCCACGGCTTCCGGCTGCGCATGCGTACCCGCGCCGGCCGCGCCATCCTGTCGGCCCGCCGTGGCAAGGGCCGCGCCGCGCTGTCCGCCTGATCTTCGCCAAGGGTCTGCAGTGCTGCCCACCGAGAATCGGCTGCGGCGGCGCCAGGACTTCGCGACCGCGGTGAAACGCGGTCGCCGGGCCGGTCGGCCCCTGCTGGTGGTCCACCTCCACAGAGGTGGCGAGCCGTCGGGGCCGACCGTTCCGAACAGCGACTCCCGCCCGCACGTCGCCGAGGGGATTCCTTCGGCGCGTGCGGGTTTCGTCGTGAGCAAGGCCGTGGGCCCCGCGGTCGTGCGCAACCTGGTGAAGCGCCGACTGCGGCATCTGGTCCGTGAGCGTCTGTCCGGGCTGCCCGCAGGTAGCCTGATAGTGGTGCGTGCGCTGCCGGCTGCGGCGGACGCCCCCTACCTCGATCTGGAACACGACCTGGACGCGGCGCTGAGGCGTCTGCTCCGGGCGGAGCCGACCGGCAGTGCGCCGACAGGAGCAGGGCGATGAAGTACCTGCTGATGGGGCTGATCAGGCTCTACCAGTGGACCATCAGTCCGCTGCTCGGTCCGGTCTGCCGCTACTACCCCTCGTGCTCGCACTACGGGTACGAGGCGGTGCGCGTCCATGGCGCGATCAAGGGCAGTGGCCTGACCGCATGGCGCATTCTGCGCTGCAATCCCTGGTCCCCCGGTGGGGTCGACCACGTTCCGCCGCGCAGGCATCCGGTGTGGCACCGCCGGCTGCGCAATCTGCTGAGCCCCACGAGCGGGACCGCCGGGCCGGAGCCGGTGGCGAAGCCCGATGTCCAAGGAGTCTGACCGGTGACCTTCGGTTTTCTGAGTCCCCTCTACACGGCGGTGTCCTGGATCATCGTCCAGTTCCACTCGCTGTTCAGCCACGTCTTCGACCCGGACGGCGGCTGGGCCTGGGGCCTGTCCATCGTGATGATGGTGGTCGTCATCCGGATCTGCCTGATCCCGCTCTTCGTGAAGCAGATCAAGGCGACCCGGGCCATGCAGGCGATCCAGCCGAAGATGAAGGCCATCCAGGAGCGCTACAAGAACGACAAGCAGCGCCAGTCCGAAGAGATGATGAAGCTGTACAAGGAGGCGGGTACCAACCCGTTCTCCAGCTGCCTTCCGATTCTCGTCCAGGCGCCGTTCTTCACCGCGCTCTACGGTGTGCTGGCCTCGGTCGCCAATGACAAGCCGATCGGCGTAATCAACGAGCAGCTGCTGGACAGCGCCAAGCAGGCGCACATCTTCGGTGCTCCGCTGTCGGCGACCTTCCTGGGGTCGGACGACCTCCAGGTCAAGGTCGTCGTCGCGATCATGATCATCCTGATGTCGCTGTCGCAGTTCATCACCCAGCGCCAGCTGATGACCAAGAATGTCGACCTGACGGTGAAGACGCCGTTCATGCAGCAGCAGAAGATGCTGATGTACGTCTTCCCGATCATGTTCGCCGTGATGGGCATCAACTTCCCGGTCGGTGTGCTCGTCTACTGGCTGACCACCAACGTGTGGTCGATGGGCCAGCAGCTGATCGTCATCCGCAACAACCCGACGCCGGGCAGCAAGGCCTTCGCCGAGCGCCAGGAGCGGCTGCGCAAGGCGGGCCGGATCAACCCCGACGGTTCGGTCCAGAAGGTCGGCCTGGCGGCGATGTTCTCCCGCGGTTCCTCCTCGTCGGCCTCCGCGGAAGCCGTGGTCGAGGAGAGCGTGCACGTCCGCCGGCAGCAGCCGCGCAAGCAGAGCAAGGCGCAGCGGCAGGCGACCGGTGGCCACCAGCCGACCTCGCTGACCAAGGCCGAGCCGCAGGACGCGGCGCCCGAGGAGCACGAGGACGCCGCCGAGCCGGCCGGGCAGGCGAGCGGTGGCTCGGGTCCGTCCGGTGCGGCGAAGCCGGCCGCCCGGCAGGGGCAGCGGCAGCAGCCCAAGCGCGGCGGCCAGCGGCCGAAGAAGAAGTCCTGACCGGGCCTCTCCAGGTCCTTGTACCCGGCCCCACCCGAGGGCCCATCCCTGAAGGAGTCCCCCTGTGACGGAAGGCACCACCTCCGCCGTCGACGCGCCCTCCGCGGAGGGCACCCTGGCGCGTCTGGAGCGCGAGGGTGACATCGCCGCCGACTACCTGGAGGGTCTGCTGGACATCGCGGACCTCGACGGTGACATCGACATGGACGTCGAGGGCGACCGCGCCCTGGTGTCCATCGTCAGTGAAGGAAACGACCGGACGCTGCAGCGTCTGGTGGGGCACGACGGCGAGGTGCTGGAGGCTCTGCAGGAGCTGACCCGGTTGGCTGTGCACCGGGAGACCGGTGAGCGCAGCCGCCTCATGCTGGACGTGGCGGGCTTCCGTGCGCGCAAGCGGGCCGAGCTGGCCTCGCTGGGCGCCGAGGCGGCCGAGCAGGTCCGCAAGAGCGGCGAGCAGGTCAAGCTGCGGCCGATGACCCCGTTCGAGCGCAAGGTGGTGCACGACGCCGTGGCGGCGGCGGGGCTGCGGAGCGAGTCGGAGGGCGAGGAGCCCCAGCGTTGCGTGGTCGTGCTTCCGGCCTGATGCCGGTGGCGGTCTGGTGACCGACCCCGTCCGCTTTGCGCGGGCGGGGTCGTCTCCTTTGCGCGGTGGGACGTTTCACGTGAAACAGTGCTGGTACTGCGGGTGGATACGACGGTGAGCGGAGAGGCAGAGATGGACAGGGACGGCGTGGCGGCCGGGGTTCCGGCCGAGGGTGGGCCGGTGGAGGGCCTGGCCGAGGCTCCGGCGGTGGCTGGGGAGATCTTCGGGGATCGCCTGCCGATGGCCGTGCGCTACACCGAGTTGCTGGCGACGGCGGGTGTGCAGCGGGGGCTGATCGGTCCGCGCGAGGTGCCCCGGCTGTGGGACCGGCACGTGCTGAACTGTGCGGTCCTCGCCGAGCTGCTGCCACCGAACGTCTCGCTGTGCGACGTGGGCTCGGGTGCGGGTCTGCCGGGCATCCCGGTGGCGCTGGCCCGGCCGGACGTGTCGGTGACTCTGCTGGAGCCGCTGCTGCGGCGGACCACCTTCCTGGAGGAGGTGGTCCGGGAGCTGGGCCTGGACAACGTGACGGTGCTGCGCGGGCGGGCCGAGGAGACGGTCGGCAAGCTGGCGGTGGACGTGGTGACCGCGCGGGCGGTGGCTCCGCTGGACCGGCTGGCGGGCTGGGGGATGCCGCTGCTGCGTCCGTATGGGCAGATGCTGGCGCTCAAGGGGGACACCGCGGAGCAGGAGCTGGCGGAGTCGCGGGCGGCGCTGACCCGGCTGGGTGCGGTGAATTCTTCGGTGCTGTCGGTGGGCGAGGGCGTGCTGGAGACCTCGACCCGGGTGGTACGGGTGGAGGCCGGGGAGAGCCCCGGCGGTGTGAAGGCCGCCACTCGGCGGGCCAGGGCGGCCCGGGCCGGGCGGGGCGGCAAGGGTGGCGAAGGTGCTGCTCGGAGTGGGGGACGGCGCCGCCGTTGAGCCTTTCCCGGTGTGTCGGTCCGTCAGATTTGCGACATTCCGGGCATCGTGTTTCACGTGAAACGTCCCTCTCTGCTCACGGGAATCCTCGGCCGCGCCCGGACGGCGACTGTTGACCCTCCGGTTTCACGTGAAACACTGACCCCCATGCAGGACTCGGAGATCGTCGCTCAGGTCGATGACACGCCCATCGCCCGCGCCGCCCAGGCGGCGGTGCAGGTCGCGGGACGGACGGGTGAGGCGCTGCCCAGGCCCGCCTCGACCCGGGTGATGGTGGTCGCCAACCAGAAGGGCGGGGTGGGCAAGACCACCACCACCGTCAACATGGCCGCCTCGCTGGCCATGCACGGGTTGCGGGTGCTGGTGATCGACCTGGACCCGCAGGGCAATGCCTCCACCGCGCTCGGCATCGACCACCACGCGGAGGTGCCGTCGATCTACGACGTGCTGGTGGAGGGCAAGCCGCTGGCCGACGTGGTGCAGCCGGTGGTCGACGTGGAGGGGCTGTTCTGCTGCCCGGCCACCATCGACCTGGCGGGCGCCGAGATCGAGCTGGTCTCCCTGGTGGCCCGGGAGAGCCGGCTGCAGCGCGCGATCGCCGCGTACGAGCAGCCGCTGGACTACATCCTGATCGACTGCCCGCCCTCGCTCGGCCTGCTGACCGTCAACGCGCTGGTGGCCGGCGCCGAGGTGCTGATCCCGATCCAGTGCGAGTACTACGCGCTGGAGGGCCTGGGGCAGCTGCTGCGCAACGTGGAACTGGTGCGCGCGCACCTCAACCCGGTGCTGCACGTCTCCACCATCCTGCTCACCATGTACGACGCCCGGACCCGGCTGGCCGCCCAGGTCGCCGAGGAGGTCCGCACCCACTTCGAGGACGAGGTGCTGCGGACCGCGATCCCGCGTTCGGTCCGGATCTCGGAGGCCCCCAGCTACGGGCAGACCGTGCTGACGTACGATCCGGGTTCCAGCGGTGCGCTGTCCTACCTGGAGGCGGCCCGGGAGCTGGCGCTGCGTGGCGCCGAGGGCGCCCCGGCCGGCACGGTCGGGCCGCAGCGCAGTGGCGGCCGGCACGCGGCGCCGCCGAAGGCAGAGCAGGGCAGCACGACGATGGAGGGCAACCGGTGAGTGCACCGCGCAGAGGTCTGGGACGTGGGCTGGGGGCGCTGATCCCGGCCGTCCCGCCGGCCCAGGGGGCGCCCGCTACGGCGGCCACGCAGACCCGGCCCGCCGGTCCGGTCCCGTCGCCCGCGGTGCCGGTGCTGCCGGCCGACCGGGGCACGGTGGCGGCCAAGGCGGCCGCCGAGAGCCTGCGGGAGCTGGCGGGGGAGAGCACCCCGCGCAGCGTGCTGGAGGAGACCCTGGCGCCGGTCGACGGTGCCCGGTTCGCCGAGCTGCCGCTGGACTCGATCTCGCCGAACCCGCGCCAGCCGCGCGAGGTGTTCGACGGGGACAAGCTGGCCGAGCTGGTCGCCTCCATCAAGGAGGTGGGCCTGCTGCAGCCGGTGGTGGTCCGGCAGACCGGCGCCGACCGGTACGAGCTGATCATGGGCGAGCGGCGCTGGCGGGCCTCCCGGGAGGCCGGCCTGGGCCTGATCCCCGCGATCGTCCGGGCGACCGAGGACGACAAGCTGCTGCTGGACGCGCTGCTGGAGAACCTGCACCGCGCCGAGCTGAACCCGCTGGAGGAGGCGGCCGCGTACGACCAGCTGCTGCGCGACTTCTCCTGCACCCACGACGAGCTGGCCGACCGGATCGGCCGCTCCCGGTCGCACGTGTCCAACACGCTGCGGCTGCTGAAGCTCTCGCCGGCGGTGCAGCGCCGGGTGGCCGCCTCGATCCTGAGCGCGGGCCACGCCCGGGCGCTGCTCGGCATCGCGGACCCGGAGAAGCAGGACGCGCTGGCGCTGCGGATCGTCGCGGAGGGCCTCTCGGTGCGCACCACCGAGGAGATCGTCCAGCTGATGAACCGTGAGGACGACCAGCCGCGGAAGGCCGCCACGCCGAAGGCCGGGAAGATCGTGTCTCCGGCCTTCAACGAGCTGGCGGGCCGGCTCTCGGACCGGTTCGACACCCGGGTCAAGGTCGAGGTGTCGCAGCGCGGCGGGAAGCTCGGCAAGGGCAAGGTGGTCCTGGAGTTCGCCTCCGTGGACGACCTGAACCGGATCCTGGACAGCCTCGCGCCGGGGGAGGAAGGGCTGCGGCTCTCCCAGGGCTGAGGCCGATCACGTCAGGACGGGTGCATGTTTCACGTGAAACGTGCACCCGTTCTGCTGTCCGGCGCAGACTGGAGTCCGACGCGGAGGAGGAGGTGCGGGGCGTGGGGCGGAAGATCGTTCCGTTGACGCTGGACAACCTCGCGGACCTTCCGAACACCTGCCGATCGTGCGTGTTCTGGGAGTTGGACCCGGTGAGCGGCCGGGCCGCGGTGGAGTCCGGCAAGGCCGAGCTGGAGAAGGAGGGCTGGGTCTCGGCGGTGCTGCTGGACTGGGGGTCCTGCGGGCGGGTGGCGTACGTGGACGGCAGGCCGGCGGGGTTCGTGCTGTACGCCCCGCCGGCGTACGTGCCGAGGTCGCAGTCCTTCCCGACCAGTCCGATCGCGCCGGACGCGGTGCAGCTGATGGTCAGCAGGCTGCTGCCGGACTTCCAGGGGCAGGGGCTGGGCCGGGTGCTGGTGCAGTCGGTGGCCAAGGACCTGATCGGGCGGGGCTTCCGGGCGATCGAGGCGTTCGGCGCGGTCGGGCGGGAGGTCCCGAGCTGCGTGCTGCCGGCCGACCACCTGCTGGCGGTGGGCTTCAAGACGGTGCGTCCGCACCACCGTTACCCGCGGCTGCGGCTGGAGGCGCGGACCACGCTCAGCTGGCGCGGCGACGTGGAGGGCGCGCTGGAGCGGCTGCTCGGCGGGCGGCGGAAGGAGCCGGCGCTGCGGCCGTTCTGAGCGGCGTCCGCGGTACGTGTTCCACGTGGAACGGCGGCGGCCCCCGGTGAGGTCCGGGGGCCGCCGCCGTCTGTCGGTGCGGTGCGACTAGATGTACTCGGCGAGCTCGCGCAGCAGCGCGGCCTTCGGGCGGGCGCCGGTGATGGTCTTCACCAGCTCGCCGTTCTGGTACACGTTCAGCGTCGGGATGGAGATGACGTTGTACGCCGCGGCGGTCTGCTGGTTGGCGTCCACGTCGAGCTTGGCGATGGTCAGCTTGTCGCCGTGCTCGGCCGCGATCTCCTCCAGGATCGGGGCGACCTGGCGGCACGGGCCGCACCAGGTGGCCCAGAAGTCGACCAGCACGGGCTTGTCGCTCTTGAGCACCTCGGCGTCGAAGGTCGCGTCGGTCACTTCTTTGGTGGCGCCGGCCACGGGAACTCCTTGGGATCGAGGGGTGGTTCGTCAGGAACAACAACCGGATGCGCGGTTATGTTTCTGACCTTGCCGGGGGTGGGCTGTCGGGGGTCAGACCGCGACGACGGCGGCCTGGGACTCCAGGTCGGCCAGCGAGGCGAGGTAGCGCTCGGCGTCCAGCGCGGCGGCGCAGCCGGTGCCGGAGGCGGTGATCGCCTGGCGGTAGGTGTGGTCGACCACGTCACCGGCGCCGAAGACGCCGGGGATGTTGGTCCGGGTGGAGGGGGCGTCGACCTTGAGGTAGCCCTCGGCGTCCAGCTCCAGCTGGCCCTTGAAGAGCTCGGTGCGCGGGTCGTGGCCGATCGCGATGAACAGGCCGGTGACCGGCAGCTCGCGCTTCTCGCCGGTGGTGGTGTCGCGCAGGGTCACGCCGGTCAGCTTCGGGTCGCCGTGGATGGCGTCGACCGCGCTGTCCCACGCGAAGGAGATCTTCGGGTCGGCGAAGGCGCGCTCCTGCATCGCCTTGGAGGCGCGCAGCGAGTCGCGGCGGTGGACGACCGTCACCGAGCGGGCGAAGCGGGAGAGGAAGGTCGCCTCCTCCAGGGCGGTGTCGCCGCCGCCGACGACCGCGATGTCCTGGTCGCGGAAGAAGAAGCCGTCGCAGGTGGCGCACCAGGAGACGCCGCGGCCGGACAGCTCGTCCTCGCGGGGCAGGTCGAGCTTGCGGTGCTGCGAGCCGGTGGTGACGATCACGGCGCGGGCGCGGTGCACGGTGCCCTCGGAGTCGGTGACGGTCTTGATGTCACCGGTGAGGTCGACGGCGACGATGTCGTCCGGCACCAGCTCGGCGCCGAAGCGCTCGGCCTGGGCCCGCATGTTGTCCATCAGCTCGGGGCCCATGATGCCGTCGCGGAAGCCCGGGAAGTTCTCGACCTCGGTGGTGTTCATCAGCGCACCGCCGGCGGTGACGGCGCCCTCGAAGACCAGCGGCTTCAGGGAGGCGCGCGCCGTGTAGAGAGCGGCGGTGTAGCCGGCCGGGCCGGACCCGATGATGATCACGTTACGGACGTCGCTCACTGAATCTCCTGGTTCGCATCGCGACCCGCTCGGTGGCGGGGAGGGCGGTCTGCTCCGCCGCCCGGGACAACGACTGACCAGTGTCCCGCATTCCCAGGCCGCGGCGCACCCGTCGCTCGGAGTGTGGGCGTGCGACGCCCGCGCGGCGGACGATTCAGCGGGTGAGTGTCAGGTCGGACGCGGGGTCGTCAGGTCGGTCAGGGCGCCGGGACGGTGTCCCGCAGCAGCACGGTGGCGCCCGGGCAGTCCGGGGTGACCAGGTAGACGTCCAGCCGGTCGGCCCGGTCGGCGGCCGGGAAGAGCAGCACGGTGACGGTCTGCCCCGCGTACCGGCCGGAGGCGGTCGCCAGGGGCGTGTCGGTGGGGTGGCCGGTGGCGGCGGTGACGCAGCCCGGTGCGGTGACGGTGCCGGCGCCGCTGCCGGAGCTCTCGGTGCCGAGCCTGGGCGAGGATCCGTGGGCGGCGAGCAGCTCGCGGACCCGGTCGGGGAGGTTGTCGGCGCGGTACTCGGGCAGGCCCTTGGTCGCGCCGTCGCCGTTGCCGCCGGCGCTGGGCCGGCCCGCGACGGCGGGTTCGTGGGCGCCGGTGTCGGAGGCGGCGGTGCCCGCGGTGGTGTCCTGACGGGCGAGCAGGAGGCCGCCGAGGGTGAGCACCCCGGCCAGCGCGGTGGCGGTGCCCAGCAGCAGGGCGGCCGTGCGGCGTCGCCGGGGGCGGCCGGTGCGGCCCGGGCCGGTGGCGGCGGGCGGCCGGGCCGGGCGCGGCGGGGGAGCCCCCTGGGCGCCGCCGGGGGCGCCGTGGGGGCCGGCCGGGGCGGGGAGGCGGGGGGCGCCGGGGGTGACGGCGGAGCGGGCGGCGGACTCGGCGGCCAGGGCGGCGTCGATCCGGGCCGCGACGGTGTCGGGCAGCGACGGTGCCTCGACCCCGCCGAGCAGCTCGGAGACCTCGGCGAGCGCGGCGGAGGTGTCGGCGCACTCCGGGCACCCGGCGAGGTGGGCGCGCAGTTCGTCGGCGCTCGCGGCGGGGAGCAGGCCCTCGGCGAGGTCGGCGATCAGGTCCAGGTCGGGGTGGTCGTGGGGGCCGGGGGAAGGCGGGTGCGGCGTCATCGCGGGGTCGCATCTCCTTCCAGGTCGGCGGTGGGCCGGGGGCGGCCCGTGGATGGGACGGACGCGGGCCGCTCCGGGTTCCCCGGCGGGGGCGGTGTTTCACGTGAAACACCGCCCGGGCCGTGCGGGTCGGTGCCGTCCGACGGAGCCTGGGTGCGCAGGTGCCGGAGCAGGGGCAGCAGCCGGGCCCGGCCGCGGGCGCAGCGGCTCTTCACCGTGCCGACCGGGACGCCGAGGATCGCCGACGCCTCGGCGACCGGGTAGCCCTGCATGTCGACCAGGACCAGGGCGGCCCGCTGGTCCTCGGGGAGGGCGCCGAGCGCGGCGGTCACCTCGGCGCGGAGCTCGGCGCGGACGACGGGCGCGTCGGCGGGTTCGGCGCTGCCGAGGGCGCCTTCGAGCGGGCGGGGGTCCTGGTCGAGCGAGCCGGTGCGGCGGACGGCGGTGCGCCGGGCCCGGTCGAGGCAGGCGTTGACGACGATCCGGTGCAGCCAGGTCGTGACGGCCGATCGGCCCTGGAAGGTGTGGGCGCCCCGGAACGCGGAGACGAGGGCGTCCTGGAGGGCGTCGGCGGCCTCCTCGGGGTCGCCGAGGGTGCGTAGGGCCACCGCCCAGAGGCGGTCCCGGTGACGGTGGACCAGCCGGCCGAAGGCGTCCGGGTCGCCGGCCACGTGCCGGGCGAGCAGCTCGGCGTCGCCGACCTCCTCCGCCATGCCCCGCCTCCTCCGGTCCAGCCGTGCCGTCGTGCGGTCCCGCCGTGCCGCCGCTCGGTGCGGCGCGGTGCCGCTGTCACATCGTTGGGGATGGCGCGGTCCGGATCAAGAGGCCGGACCGGCCGTTCGGGCCGGCGCGGTGGTGCGGGACGCGCCGCACCGGCCCTGCCGCGGGTCAGCTCCTGACCTGGATCTCGGCGACCTTGCCGCGGTAGCCGCCCTCGGAGTCGGTGGGGACGCCGGTGAGCCAGATCAGCAGGTACCGGGTGGAGACCGGGGCGGAGGGCTTGAGGGTCACCGCGGCGCCGGAGCCGGTGGCGACGGCGGGGCCGAAGCTGCGGAAGCCGGCGTCGTCGGCGGTGGGCGCCGCGGTGGTGCCGGCGGGGGCGGCGCGCAGTTCGACCTTGTGGTCGCCGATGAACTGGAGGTCGACCGAGTCGACCGGCCGCTCGCTGCCCAGGTCGACCAGCAGGCCGGTGCCGGGCCGGTAGCCGGCGCCGAACGGGTCGATGTAGCTCTGGGTGCTCCAGGCGGTGGTCGGGTTGCCGTCGGTGGCGAGCGGGAGCTCGGAGACGTGCTCGGCCTTGGTCTCGCCGTAGGCGTTGAACGGGGCGAGGGAGGCGATGGCGAGCTTGGCGCCGACCGGCCCGGGCAGCGGGCTGTGCGAGGCGGTCGGGCCGGTGGTGACGTGGTCGCCGGTCGAGGCGTCGGTGTGGTTCAGACGGTCGACCAGCTGCCAGGAGCCGACCGCGATGGCGGCCAGGGCGAGGACCGAGGCGGTCCACTTGCCGGCGGTCCGCAGACCGCGGCGGCGCCGCGGGGACGGCACCGGCAGGGTCGGCTCGACGACGGGCGGCAGCACCTGGGTGGGCCGGCCGGCCGCGTACCGGGGCGGGGCGGTGGCGGGCAGCGGACGCAGCGCGGGCGGGGCGGGCGGCTCGGGCTGGCGGATCTTCGGCATCAGGGCGATCGCCTTGGCCAGCTGCCCGGGGGTGGTGATGGGCTCCTTGTGGCCGGGCGGGTTGTCGCACAGGATCCGGGCGGTCAGCTCGGAGAGGCCCTTGTGGACGCCGGCCTTGACCTGGTCCGGCGGGACGCAGCCGAGGTCCTTGGGCAGGCCCTTGAGGTCGTAGCGGTCCTCGGGGAAGGGCCACCGGTGGGTGAGCGCGGCGTACAGCAGGGCGCCGATCGCCCGGACGTCGGTGCGTTCGGCGTCGTCGGCGGACAGGCCGCGCAGGGCGGCGTCGACCGCGATGCCGTTGATCCGGTACTGGCCGCTCTCGGTGCGCAGCACGCACTTGGGGGTGAGCCGCAGGTGCGCCTGGCCGCGCTGGTGGGCGGCGGTGATCGCGTCGGTGACCTGGCGGACCATCTGGTACGCGTCGTGGGGCTCCATCGGGCCGCCGGCGAGGAGGCCGGCGAGGTCCTGGGCGCCGGGCAGCCACTCGCGGATGACGTAGACCAGGTCGCCCTCCTGGACGGCGTCGAGGACCTGGACGAAGCGGGGGTCGTTCAGCAGCGCGGCGGAGCGGGCGGCGGTCAGGACGGCCTTGGCCCGGCGGTGCCCGGCGGCCAGCAGGTGGATGCCGACGGCGCGGCGGAGCTTCTCGTCGACGGCGCGCCAGCTGCTGAAGGACTCGGACTGCGAGATGCACTCCTCCAGCCGGTAGCGGCCGGAGATCACGTCGCCGCTGTGCCGCAGCGGCGCGGGACGCACCACGGGGAGGGTGTGGGTGTCGGCGTCCAGCGTCTCGGTGCTGACGGCCGGGGTACGGTCCTGCTCCGGGCCGGCGGTGCGCCCGGCCTTCGCCGCGGTCGCGGCCTTGGCCTTGGCCTTCCGGCCGGCGGCGCCGGCGGCGAGTTCGGCGGCGATCTCCGCGGCGGACAGCGGGGCGGTGGACTCCTCCTCCGCGGGCTCCTCCTCCGCCGGCTCCTCCTCCGCCGGCTCCTCCTCTGCCGGCTCGCCCGCGGCGTCGTCCCGGCTGTCGTCGGCCGGCCGGTCGTCCGCTCCGGCACCGGCTTCGGCGTCCGGTCCGTCGCCGGTCGCGTCGGCCGGGTCGGTGCCCGGCCCGTCGGCGGGTGCGGCGACGTCGTCCGCCTCGCGGCCGAGGTCGTCCGACGGTTCGTCGACCGCCATGGCCGGCGCCGCCTCGTCCGCCGCCGACGTGTCGACGACCGCCTTGGTGCCATCAGCCACCGTGGTCCAGCCTCCCCTTGGATCGCCCCGAAGTGTGCCAGGTCAATTGTGCCCACTTCTCGTCCCCTGGTACGACCGATGAGGGGGCCGGGTGGTTGCGTGATCACGCACATTCGGGGGATCCGGGCGAACGGTTGACGTCCGGTCAGCGTCCGAGGCGCCGGCGGACCATCGAGGTGAGGGCGCCGAGCTCCTCGATCCGCATCCGGCGGGCCAGCAGGAGGAAGACGCCGAGCTGGGCGCCGCCCGCGACCAGCAGGGTGAGGACGCTGCCCGACCAGCCGTCGAGCAGGTTCCACAGCAGCAGTTCGACGACCACGCCGACCGCGGCGGCGGGCAGCGAGGCGATGGCCAGGCGGACGTAGGTCTTGGCGATCCGGGCGGTGTCCAGTCCGCCGATCCTGACCTTCAGCTTGGGGACGGCGACGGCCACGCCGACCGCGTAGGAGAGTCCGTAGCCCAGGGCCATTCCGGTGACGGCCCACTGCGGGGGGAGCACCAGCCAGCACAGCACCGCGGTGCCGGCCTGGCTGGCGGCGACCCAGACGGTGTTGGAGAACGGGGTCCGGGTGTCCTCGTAGGCGTAGAAGCCGCGCAGCAGCACGTACTGGACGGAGTACGGGATCAGGCCGAGGGCGAAGGCGGAGAGCATGAAGCCGACCGCGGTGGTGCCGTGGGCGACCGCGCCGCCGTTGCCGAGGCCGTAGATGGCCGAGCCGATCACCGGGCCGAGCGCGAGGAACAGGAAGGCGGCCGGGACGATCGCCACCGCGGAGGTGCGCAGCCCGTACGACAGGTCGTCACGGACGGCGCCGGAGTCGTGGTCGGCGGCGGCGCGGGAGAGCCGGGGCAGGACGGCGCTCATCACCGAGACGGTGATCACCGCCATCGGCAGCTGCCAGATCAGCAGGGCGTTGGAGTAGGCGGCGAGGCCGACGCCCAGGTAGCCCTTGTCCTCGGCGGCCTGGCCGGAGGCGGTGGCGAGCTGGGTGACCACCAGGTACCCGGCCTGGTTGGCGAGGACGAACAGGAAGGTCCACTTGGCCAGCCGGGCGGCCTTGCCGAGGCCGTGGCCGCGCCAGTCGAAGCGCGGCCGGAAGCGGAACCCGGAGGCGCGCAGGTACGGGATCATCGACAGGGCCTGGACGGCGAGGCCGAGCAGGGTGCCGATGCCGAGCAGCCGGACGCCCTCGGGGGTGACGGTCGCCGGGGTGACCTGGCTGGTCTCGAAGGTGCCGTAGACGGCGATGTACATCGCGAAGGTGAAGATCACCACGATGTTGTTGAGGACCGGCGTCCACATCATCGCGCCGAACCGGCCGCGGGCGTTGAGGATCTGGCCCATCACCACGTGCACGCCCATGAAGAAGATGGTGGGCAGGCAGTAGCGGGCGAGGGCGACCGTGGTGTCGGCGCTGGCCTGGTCGCGCATCAGCGAGTGCGAGATCAGCTGGACCAGCACCGGCGCGGCCAGCACCGAGACGAAGACCACGCCGGCCAGGCCCGTCATCACCAGGGTGAGCAGCCGGTTGGCGTAGGCGGTGCCGCCGTCCTCGTCGCTCTTCATGGCGCGCACCAGCTGCGGCACGAAGACCGCGTTCAGCGCGCCGCCGCCGATCAGGATGTAGAGCAGGGTGGGCAGCGTGTTGGCGGCGTTGTACGAGTCGCCCATGGTGCCGACGCCGATCGCGGCGGCGATCACCATGGTGCGCAGGAAGCCGGTGCCGCGGGAGACCAGGGTGCCGGCGGCCATCACGGCGCTGGAGTTGAGCAGGCCCGCGACCCGGCCGCCGCCACCGCCGCCGGTGGGCTCGGCGGGCGGCCGCGGGGTGCCGTCGTCGGTGGCGTTGGCCTCGGCCACCGCGGCGGTGGCCTGGATCAACGCCTCCTCCTCGGACAGCGGCGGGTCGAACTCGATCGGCGGGACGTACGGGTGGCCGTCGGCGGGCGGCTCGGCCCCGGTCCCGGATCCGTCCTCGGCTCCGGCGGCCGGGCCGGGAGCGGTGGCCGGACCGCCGCTGAGCAGGGTGTCGACGCCGACGTACTCGACCGGCTCCTCGGGCACCGACCAGCGGGCGTCGGGATGCTCCGCGGGGTGCTCCGGCGCGGTCGCCGGGGCCGGGGCGGCGGGCTCGGCGGGAGAGGTGGCGCCGGCCCAGCGGGCGGCGGGGGCGGTCAGGTGGAGCGTGGCGTCCGGGGCTCGGTCCGCCTGGCCCGGGACCGCGGCGGCGGGCTCCTCCGTGACGTCGGTGACGGCGGCGGCCCTGCCGTACGGGTCGGGCCCGGTGCTGTCCTCGAACACCTCGTCGGCGTACGGGTCGCGGGCGTAGGTGTCGGCCACGTACCAGTCGTCCTGAGCCGGTCGCTCACTCCGCTCGTTCATGCCACCAATCCAGGGCTAGAAGGTGGGGCGCCCGGGCTGGGGCAGCCTCAGTGATCCACCTTCTCATCACCGGCGACCCGATCGGGGTCAACCGACGCCTGCGGGTCGGCGGCCGGTCCGTCGCCGTCCTCCGCGGCCGGGGCGTCCGCCGGGCGCTCGGGGTCCTCGTCCGCCTCGCCGTTCGCGGCGCGCTTGCGGCGCTGCAGGGTGAACCGCAGGCCGGCCAGCACCATCAGCACCAGGCCGCCGCCGATCACGTACCAGACGCCGCTGGACACCGAGGTGACCTCGACGGTGAAGGTGACCGGGGCGCCGTACTTCTGCGCGTCGGGGCCGGTGGTCCACAGCTGGGCGGTCACCTGGACCGGACCGTTGACCTGGGCCTCGGCGGGGAAGCGGAAGGTGCGGCTGGTCATGGCGTCGAGCACCACGGGCTGCTTGTCGCCGACGTTGAGGCGGTTGAGCTGGCTGGAGGTGAGCCGCAGCTCCAGGTTGCCGACCGCCTGGGTGAGGTCGTTCTTCACACTGACCAGCAGGGTCGCGTTGTCACCTGGGAGCGTGACGGTTGCCTTGCTCGGCACCTTGACCGCGGCCCTCAGCCCGTCCAGGTAGTTGTGCACGCCGACCCGGTACTGCGAGCCGGCCTTCGGCTGGTCGCGCCACTGGGTGGACATCGAGCGGACCATCGCCGCGCTGAACGGGCCGCGCACCCGCTGCGGCTGGGTGAGGATCACCATCAGCTGGTCCAGGCCGTCCTGGACGGCCATGGTGTCGGCCAGCTCGCCGGCGGACAGCTCGGAGCCGGCCAGCTCGCGCGAGTAGCCGTCCGGCACGGCGGTGTTGGCCGACGGGTCGGCGGCGGCGGTGGCGACCGTCTCCAGGTTCACGGGGGCGATCCAGCCGCCGCTCCTGGCGCCCAGCACGGCGTCGTGCAGGGCGGTGGCGGTGCCGGTGGTCAGCGAGCGCGGCGGCAGCACCAGCAGGGTGCGCTGGTGCTCCGGCTCCTGCCCGGTGATCATCATGGTCTCGGCGAGGAAGCGCTGCACCGCGCCGGTGCGGGCGGTGTCGGTGGCCAGGTCTCCCTGGAACAGCGCGGAGACGGTCGGGTCGGCGACCACCGCGGTCTGCCCGTTGCCGACCGGACGGGCGGCGGAGGGGGTGTAGGTGAGGTCCCGGGACTCGGGCATGCTGTCGCCGTTCACCAGCAGCAGCTGCCCGCCGGCGGTGCCGGCGGTGGCCGCGGTCGCCTTGTCCAGCCAGCCCTGGTACGGCCAGGCCACGTTCGACTTCACGTCGACCGCGAGCCGGCCCTCGGCGGTGACCTGGCCGGCGGTCGACGCCTTGCGCAGCGCGGTGTCCATGCCGTTCAGCCCGGCGCCGTTGTGCGCGATCGAGGCCAGGTCGGGGTCGGCGTAGGGCAGCGAGACGACCTGGTCGCCGGCCTTGGCGACGGCGGTGCGGAGCTTGGCCAGCCACGCGGTGGCGGCGTCCTTGCCGGTGCCGGGGACGGTGTTGTCCTCACGCGCGGACTCGCCGCCGGTGCCCGGCTTCTGCACCCGGTAGGGCTTGGTCATCGCGTACACGGTGTCCAGCAGGTCCGGGTCGATCACCCAGGTCAGGCCGGGCAGGTCGGCGCCGATGGTGACCAGCTGGTCCAGCCGGCCGCCGACGAGCTCGCCGACCAGGCTGTCGTCGCGCAGCACCGGCATCTGGTCGTTGTCGGGCATGGTCTGGGCGACCAGGTCCGGGCTGTGGGTGATCGGCCAGACCACCGAGAGCTGGGTCGGCTTGGCGGTGGAGCCGTTCTGGTGGGGCAGGAAGGTCCGGCCGATGCCGACCGAGTGGGCCTTCTGCCCGTCGGTGGTGCCGCGGACGTCCACCGCGAGCTCGTACACGCCCGCGGACTTGATCTCCAGGTCGGCCACCGCGACGGAGGGGAGCGTGAAGGTCGCGCTCCGGCCGGGTTCGAGGTCGCCGAGGTCCTGGGTCGGGTGCGGCAGGTCGGCGCCGTCCTGGGTGACCGGCGCGGTGCGGGTGGCGACCAGGTTGAGGTCGCTGCGGGTCTTCAGCGGGCGCGACTGGTACGGGGCGCGGACCGCGACCGACGGCGACTTCAGAGTGGACCGGCCGGAGTTGGTGATCTTCCCGGTGATGGTGACGCTGCCGCCGTCGGCGGTCCGCGGGGTGACCGAGGTGATCTCCACCTGGGCCGGGAAGTCGGGGGAGGCGGTGACCACCAGGTCGGGGAGGGCCAGCGCCGGGGTGGCGGCGGCCGTGATCAGCCCGCCCGCCAGCAGTGCGGCGGCGGCCCTGGCCGCCGTGCGCCGTCCGCGAAGCACGCGCCCCGCAACGCTCCGCCCGGTCCGCTCGTCCACGCGTCCTCGCCGTTCTCGATCGTGTTCGATCACTTCACGCACCGCCGCGGGTCGCCCGCGGCGCACACCGGGCCCCCGAGGGAGCGTCCCCCGGCATGGTAACGAGGTTGCCGGGCCCGCAGTGTTGCGGGCCCGGAGCTGACCGGGTGGCCCGGGTGGTGCGGCCGGGCACCCGCGGGGAGGGAAACACGAAAGCGGCGGGGGAGGCCGGGCACGTACCCTTGTGAGCCGTGTCCACTGCCAACGCGTCCAGCGCCAATCATTCCACCGCCGCCGGCCCGGCGGCCCTCCCGGGGCTGACCGAGGCGCAGACCCTCGGCCTCCAGGAGCTGCTGCGGGTCTCCCCGGTCGCCGACGAGATCGCGAGCCGCTTCCAGGCCGCGGGCCACCGCCTGGCGCTGGTCGGCGGCTCGGTCCGGGACGCCCTGCTGGGCCGGCTCGGCAACGACCTCGACTTCACCACCGACGCCCGGCCGGAGCAGGTCCTCAAGCTGGTCAAGGGCTGGGCGGACGCGGTCTGGGACGTGGGCATCGCCTTCGGCACCGTCGGCGCGCGCAAGGACACCGGCGACGGCTCCTTCCTGATCGAGATCACCACGTACCGCTGCGAGGCGTACGACCGCACCTCGCGCAAGCCCGAGGTGACCTACGGCGACACCATCGAGCAGGACCTGGTGCGCCGGGACTTCACCGTCAACGCGATGGCCGTCGACCTGCCGGGGCGCGGCTTCGTCGACCCGCACCGCGGCCTGGAGGACCTGGAGGCGCGGGTGCTGCGCACGCCCGCCACTCCGGAGGAGTCCTTCTCGGACGACCCGCTGCGGATGATGCGCGCCGCCCGCTTCGCCGCCCAGCTGGACTTCGACCCGGCGCCGGACGTGGTCGAGGCGATGACCGCGATGGCCGAGCGGATCACCATCGTCTCCGCCGAGCGGGTCCAGGCCGAGCTCAACAAGCTGCTGCTGGCCGCCCACCCGGTGAAGGGCCTGCGGCTGCTGGTGGACACCGGCCTCGCCGACCACGTGCTGCCCGAGCTGCCCGCGCTGAAGCTGGAGACCGACGAGCACCACCGGCACAAGGACGTCTACGAGCACTCGCTCACCGTCCTGGAGCAGGCGATCGCCCTGGAGACCGACGGGCCCGACCTGGTGCTGCGGCTGGCCGCGCTGCTCCACGACATCGGCAAGCCGCGGACCCGCCGCTTCGAGGCCGACGGCCGGGTCTCCTTCCACCACCACGAGGTGGTCGGCGCCAAGATGACCCGCAAGCGGATGCGCGACCTCAAGTACTCCAAGGAGATGGTCGAGGAGGTCTCCCGGCTGGTCGAGCTCCACCTGCGCTTCCACGGCTACGGCGGCGGCGAGTGGACCGACTCCGCGGTCCGCCGCTACGTGACCGACGCCGGCCCGCTGCTGGAGCGCCTGCACAGGCTGACCCGCTCCGACTGCACCACGCGTAACAAGAAGAAGGCGGCGGCGCTCGCCCGCACCTACGACTCGCTCGAGGACCGGATCGAGAAGCTCAAGGCGCAGGAGGAGCTCGACTCGATCCGCCCCGCGCTCGACGGCAACGAGATCATGGGGATCCTCGGCCTCAAGCCGGGCCCGCAGGTCGGCAAGGCCTACAAGCACCTGCTGGAACTCCGTCTGGAGCACGGCCCGATGGACCACGACGCGGCCGTCGCCGCCCTGCGGGAGTGGTGGGCGCAGCAGCAGTGAGCGAACGCCGCGGGCCCGCCGCGTCCCCGTGGGGGAGCGGCGGGCCCGGGCGGTGCCGCGGGGTTACTTGGTGAAGTGCAGGCAGAGGGTGTACTTCCGGGAGCCCCGCTCCTCGGTGTAGTAGCCGTCCGCGTCGGCGAACTTCTTGCAGGCCGTCTCGGCGTTGGCGGTGCCGTCGACCTTGCCGACGATCCGCGCCTCGGCCTTGGGGTCGCTGCAGGGCAGGACCACCACGTCCGGGTGGTCGTCGCCACTGTCGGACGCCGCGACGTGACGGTTGTGGACGCAGTCGCCGACGGCGGCGGAGCGCGGCGTGGTGGGCGCGTTGACGGCGGCGACGATGATCAGGACCAGCGCGATGATCGGGAGCAGGAAGCCGAGCGCGGCCGGGCGCTGGAGCAGCGGCTTGCCGGGGTTCATCGGCATGCCGGGGGCGCCCGGGGCGGGCTCCGGCAGCTTGTTGATCTTCGCGCGCTGCGGCAGGTTGATCAGCATGGTGATCGGGTTGATGATCGCCGAGCCGATGCCCCACCAGCCCTGGAGCAGGCTCTTGGCGGTCATGTCGCGGTGCGCGGCGATGCCGCAGGTGCGACAGAACGGGCCCTGGAGCTTCAGGAACTTCATGATCACGATCAGGCCCTGGTGGCCGCGGATCGTGGCGTCCACCGCCGGCATGCCGCCGCAGAAGCGGCAGGAGGGGCCGTACCCGGGCTGCGGCATCCCGCCGAAGCCGGGCGCCGGCTGGCCGAAGGCCTGGCCGGGCATCGCGCCGTAGGCCTGCTGCTGCGGGTCGGCCTGGCCGGGCACGCCGTACGCGAGCGGCGGCGGTGCCTGCGGCGGGGTCGCGCCGTAGCCGGGCTGCGGCGGGACCGGGGCGCCGGTGGCGTACGGGTTGGGCGCGGGCGGCGGGGTGGCGCCGTAGGGCGACTGGGGCGGCGTGGACATGAGACTTCCCCCGATTGAGGCGTTTGGTGAGGCGCAGATGCTATCGGTAGCCGAAGACGGCGCGGCACCAGGTTCCCTTCCCCGCGGCCTTCCGGCCGGTCAGCCCTGGTGACGCCTCACTTGCGGCGCGCCGAACGGAAGTAGAGCAGCGCCCCGAGCGCGTACACCCCGGCGACACCGAGGACGACCGCCGCGGAGCGCCCGTCGAGCGGCAGGACGACGGCGGTGACACCGGCCGCGGCCACGAAGGAGACGTTGAACAGCACGTCGTAGAGGGCGAAGACGCGGCCCCGGTACTCGTCCTCGACGGACTCCTGGACCAGGGTATCGGCGCAGATCTTGGTGCCCTGGGTGACCACCCCGAGCAGCAGCGCGGCGAGCATGGTCGGGACCTCGGCGAAGGCCAGTCCGAGCGCGGGGACGAAGAGCGCGGCGGAGGCCAGACAGGTCGTCATCCAGCCCGCCAGGCCGAGCCGTCGGGTGCACCAGGGGCTGATCACGGCGGCGAGGAAGAAGCCGACGGCCGAGCAGACGACGGCCCGGCCGAAGCTGGCGAGTCCGCCGTCGACGTCGGCGCCGCTGTTGAAGGTGTACCGCGAGAGCAGCAGCACCATGACGATCAGGACGCCGTAGCAGAACCGGGCGACGGTGACGGCGGCCAGCGCGTGCACCGCGGGCCGGCAGTCCCTGACCAGGTGGCGCACGCCGGCGAGCAGTCCGCGCCAGGCAGTGGCGAGCGCCTCGCGCAGCGCCGGCCGGTCGGGGTGGAGTTCCGGTCCCAGCAGCTCTCGGTCGATCCGCTGGGCGGCGAGCGCGGCGGAGAGGTAGAGCAGGGCGGCCACGGTGACCAGCAGGGCGTCGGTCCCCCGGCCGGTGGGCAGCACCTGGTGGACCAGGAAGCCGATGCCGGCGCCGCCGGCGGCCGCGACGGTGCCCAGGGTGGGGGAGACCGCGTTGGCGGTGACCAGTTCGACCGGGCGGACGACCAGGGGGAGGGCGGCGGAGAGACCCGCCAGGATGAACCGGTTGAGCGCGGTGACCAGCAGTGCGGCGGTGAGGAACAGCCACTCGGGTGTCTTGCCCAGCAGCAGGGCGGCGGTGGCCAGGCCCAGTCCGAACCGGGCCAGGTTGCCGAAGAGCAGCACCTGGCGGCGGCGCCAGCGGTCGAGCATCACGCCGGCGAACGGGCCGATCACCGAGAACGGCAGCAGCATCACGGCCAGGACGGCGGCGATGTCGGCGGGGGAGGACTGCTTCTCCGGGGAGAAGATCGCGAAGACCGCCAGCGAGACCTGGAAGACGCCGTCGGAGAGTTGGGAGAGCATCCGGACGGCCAGCAGCCGGCGGAAGTCCTGGCCGCGCAGCAGCGCGCGCAGGCCGGTCCCTTCAGGTGCCCGTTCGGTGATCACCCGCCAAGGGTGCCACGCCCGGTGCATGTTTCACGTGAAACATCGGCCAACGGACGGGGGCCCCGACCTGACGGTCGGGGCCCCGGTCACAACGAGAGCGTGAGGCTCAGCGCTCAGCGCTCGACCTCGCCGCGGATGAACTTCTCGACGTTCTCCTTGGCCTCGTCGTCGAAGTACTGCACCGGCGGGGACTTCATGAAGTACGAGGACGCCGACAGGATCGGGCCACCGATGCCGCGGTCCTTGGCGATCTTCGCGGCGCGCACGGCGTCGATGATGACACCGGCCGAGTTCGGGGAGTCCCAGACCTCGAGCTTGTACTCGAGGTTCAGCGGGACGTCGCCGAACGCGCGGCCCTCGAGGCGGACGTACGCCCACTTGCGGTCGTCGAGCCACGCGACGTAGTCGGACGGGCCGATGTGGACGTTCTTGGAGCCCAGCTCGCGGTCGCGGATCTGCGAGGTGACGGCCTGGGTCTTGGAGATCTTCTTGGACTCCAGGCGCTCGCGCTCGAGCATGTTCTTGAAGTCCATGTTGCCGCCGACGTTCAGCTGCATGGTGCGCTCGAGGATGACGCCGCGGTCCTCGAAGAGCTTCGCCATCACGCGGTGCGTGATGGTGGCGCCGACCTGGGACTTGATGTCGTCACCGACGATCGGCACGCCGGCCTCGGTGAACTTGTCCGCCCACTCCTTGGTGCCGGCGATGAACACCGGGAGGGCGTTCACGAAGGCGACCTTGGCGTCGATGGCGCACTGGGCGTAGAACTTGGCGGCGGCCTCGGAGCCCACCGGCAGGTAGCAGACCAGGACGTCGACCTGCTGGTCCTTCAGGACCTGGACGACGTCGACCGGGGCCTCGTCGGACTCCTCGATGGTCTCCAGGTAGTACTTGCCCAGGCCGTCGAGGGTGTGGCCGCGCTGCACGGTGACGCCGGTCGGCGGCACGTCGCAGATCTTGATGGTGTTGTTCTCGCTGTTGCCGATGGCGTCGGCCAGGTCGAAGCCGACCTTCTTGGCGTCGACGTCGAAGGCGGCGACGAACTCCACGTCGCTGACGTGGTAGTCGCCGAACTGCACGTGCATCAGGCCCGGGACCTTACCGGCCGGGTCGGCGTCCTTGTAGTACTCGACACCCTGCACCAGCGAGGCGGCGCAGTTGCCCACGCCGACGATGGCTACGCGAACCGAACCCATTCCGGTTGCTCCCTGAATCTCATGAGGTCCACCGTGGTGCGGTGGTTCCTCGTTCAACATCTGTTCTGACTGTCTGACGGGCGCGCGGAGCGCCCTCGCCTGCTGCGGGCACGGGGCCGACGCGCAGGTTCAGTGCTCCGTGCCGGAGCGCCCCGGTTGGTCGTGCCCCGGCGGATCCGAGGCGCGCGCCGTCCGGGTGGCCCGCTCGGTCTCGATCAGCTCGTTGAGCCAGCGGACCTCGCGCTCCACCGATTCCAGACCATGGCGCTGGAGCTCCAGCGTGTAGTCGTCGAACCGTTCGCGGGTACGGGCGATCGAGCTGCGCATCCGCTCCAGCCGCTCCTCCAGCCGGCTGCGGCGTCCTTCCAGGACGCGCATCCGGACGGCCCGGTCGGTCTGACCGAAGAAGGCGAAGCGGACACCGAAGTGCTCGTCCTCCCAGGCCTCCGGACCCGACTCGGCCAGCAGCTCCTCGAAGCGCTCCTTGCCCTCCGGGGAGAGCCGGTAGACGATCTTCGACCGCTTGCCGTTGAGCGCGGTGGCCGGGACGTACTCGACATCCGGGTTGTCCTCGACCAGGAAACCCTGGGCGACCAGGCTCTTCAGGCAGGGGTAGAGCGTGCCGTAGGAGAAGGCCCGGAACGAGCCCAGCAGGACGTTGAGCCGCTTGCGCAGCTCGTATCCGTGCATCGGCGCGTCGTGGAGCAGGCCGAGGACGGCGAATTCCAGAACGCCGGAGCGTCTGCTCATGCCGTCCGCCTCCCTTCTCCCCAGTATGCCGAAGCGATGTGTCGCGCCGATGTATCGGCTCGATATATCGAGAACAGTAAACCCGGGTAACGGAACGGGCAAGGGGGGCACGCGTGAAGGTGATCACAAGGTGTTCGGCAACGGGCGTGTAATGATCGGGCATCGGTTTGTGGGTCTTGGTCTCGGATGTCCGATTGGTGTGGTTTCAGGGGTGCGTACGCTGTCGCGTGTGCACGAGGACCACCTGCGGGTACCGAGGAGTGGCTGAGAGATGAGCGGACAGCGGCGGAGGCCGAACAACCCGGGCGGCGAGCAGCCCCCGGGCCACGGGCCTGACAGCGGGCGTCCGTACGCCTACGGCACCCCGGTGGAGGGCGCTCCCAGCTACGGCCGCGGCCAGAACCGCGACGAGCTGCGCTCGGAGGGCATCCGGCGCGGTGCGCGGGAGACCGCCCAGCAGCCCCGGATGACCCGGGCCGAGATGCGCAGGCAGGGCCGCAGGGGCGGTGGCGCCGGTGACGGTTCGGGTGCCGGCGGCGGACGCCGCGGCGCGGGCACCGCTCCGGCCGGCCGCGGCGGCCGACCCGGCAAGAAGCGCCTCGTCGACTACCCGCGGTTCGGCAAGACCGGCTTCCGGCGCTGGGTGCCCTCGTGGAAGCAGGTCCTCAGCCTGTTCCTGATCTTCTTCGGCGGCGGCGTGGCCGCGGTCGGCGCGGCGTACGCGATGACGCCGGTGCCGGACCCGAAGGACTTCATCCACGACCAGAACAACATCTACTACTGGGCCGACGGTTCGGAGATGACCCGCAAGGGCGACACCAACCGCCAGCTGGTCGAGCTCTCGGCGATCAGCCGGGAGGCCCAGGACGCGGTGATCGCGGCGGAGAACGAGACCTTCCGCAGCGACAGCGGCATCGACCCGAAGGGCATCGCCCGCGCCGTCTACAACATGGCGACCGGTGGCGAGACCCAGGGCGGCTCGACCATCACCCAGCAGTACGTGAAGAACGCCTACCTGAGCCAGGACCAGACCCTCACCCGCAAGATGAAGGAATTCTTCATCACCCTGAAGCTCAACGGCGACAAGACCAAGGACGAGATCCTCACCGGGTACCTGAACACCGCCTGGTACGGCCGCGGCGCCACCGGCATCCAGGCCGCGGCCCAGGCCTACTACGGCGTGGACGCCAAGGACCTGAACGCCTGTCAGGGCGCCATGCTGGCCGGCCTGCTCAAGGGCGCGGCCCTCTACGACCCGTCGATCCCGGCCAACCACCAGCGCGCCGTGGACCGCTGGAAGTGGATCCTGGACCGGATGGTGATCACCAAGGCGCTCACCGCCGACCAGCGCGCCAAGTGCGCCGACTTCCCGGAGCCGATCAAGCAGAAGGCCTCGGCGAACATGAACGGCGAGGTCTACTACCTCGTCGAGACCGCCAACAAGTACCTGGCGGCCAAGGGCATCCCGCAGGCCTCCATCGACCGCGGCGGCTACAGCATCTACACCACCTTCCAGAAGGACAAGGTGGAGTCGCTGAAGAAGGCCGTGGACGACTTCCAGGCGCAGACGCTGAAGCCGGACAAGCGCAACGAGGACAAGTTCGTCCAGATCGGCGCCGCCTCGGTGGTCCCGAACGACGGCGCGATCGTGGCGATCTACGGCGGCGCCGGCATCGAGAACGGGCACTACACCAACAACGCCGACGGCACCGGCATCCCGGTCGGCTCGACCTTCAAGCCGCTGGTCCTGGCGACCGCCATGCAGACCGGCGTGCTCACCAAGCAGGGCGAGGACGGCAAGCCGGCCCGGATCAGCCCCGAGTCGCTGTACCTGGCCGACGACATGGCGCAGATCTACAAGAAGGACGGCACGCCCGTCATGGGCGACGACGGCAAGCCGTACAAGCAGCGCAACAGCAGCCCGGGCAAGAAGGGCTACGTCTCGCTGAAGACGGCCATGCAGTACTCGTACAACGTGCCGTTCGTGCAGCTCGGCCAGGACGTCGGCGGCAAGAACGTCGAGGACATGGTGATCAAGCTGGGTCTGCGCAAGGAGAGCCTGGCGCCGTCCTCGACCCTCACCTTCCCGCTCGGCACCTCGACCCCGAGCGCGATCCGGATGGCCTCGGCCTACTCGGTGTTCGCCGCCCGCGGCCAGCAGACCGACCCGTACTCGGTGGCCAAGGTGATCGAGAAGGGCAAGGAGCTGCCGCAGTTCACCAAGGCCCCGGCGAAGACCGCGCTGGACCAGCCGGTCGCCGACACCATCACCGACGTGCTGCAGAACGTGGCGAAGAACGGTACCGGCAGCAAGACCCGGGAGCTCGGCTTCCCGGTGGCGGGCAAGACCGGTACCACCGACGCCGGCACCTCGGCCTGGTGGGTCGGCTACACGCCGAGCCTGGCCACCTCGGTCGGCATGTGGCGCGAGGAGCCGGGCAAGCCCGGTCTGCTCTCGCTGGACGGCACCGCGGGCAAGAGCGAGATCCACGGTGGTGACTTCCCCGCCGACATCTTCACCCGCTACATGAAGGTGGTCGGTCCGGGCCAGCCGAAGGACTTCCCGGTCTCCGAGCCGTTCGGCGAGAAGGTCGACTCCTCCGGAGCCCCGGTCAGCGCGTCGGCCTCGCCGTCCGACTCGGCCTCGCCGACCGCCACGCCGACCGCCACGGCCGAGGCGAGCCCGAGTGCCAGCAGCGGACCGAGCCCGAGCACCAGCCCCAGCCCCAGCTCCTCGCCGAGCTGCCTGCTCGGACTCTGCCCGCCCAGCCGGTCCCCCGGCGGTGGCGGCGGAAAGCCCACCCCCACCAAGACACCCAGCCCGACCGACACCACCACCGCCCCACCGGCGGCCGGCGGAGCCGGACAGTAGCGGTGCCACCGAGGGCGGTTCCTCCCGGAAGGGAGGGGCCGCCCTCGGCCGTTCCCGTCTCCGCGCGCGGTCGAGTGGTCTGTGCCACTCGGGGCCGACTCGGGTCAGGGGCTCGCTCGGCGGGGGAGCGGTGCGGCAGGATGTGCGCCATGACGTCGAGCACGCGTGACGAGACCCCCGGGCCCGCCGACGGGCCGACCGAGGGGCCGAGCGAGGGACCGCTGCCCAACACCGTGGTCGTCCCCGCGGACGAGGACCCGGTCTCCGCCGCAGGCAGCGAGCTGTTCGGCGGCCCGCCCGGACGGCGCGCCCTGCTCGGCGTGAGCTGGTGGACGCCGGCCAAGTTCCTGGTCCTGGTCGTCATCGTGACCTTCGTGCTGGGCCTCGCCCAGAAGGCGCCCTGCTACGAGGACGGCTGGTTCCACGGCGCCACCACCCAGTACACGCACGCCTGCTACAGCGACATCCCGCACCTGTTCTCGGGCCGCGGCTTCGCCAGCGGGCTGCACCCGTACCTGGACCAGCTGCCGCAGCCCTCGCCGGACATGCAGTACCTCGAGTACCCGGTGCTCACCGGCCTCTTCATGCAGGTGGCCGCCTGGCTCACCACGCCCAACGGCACCGTGCAGGACCGCGAGCAGTGGTTCTGGATGGTCAACGCCGGGATGCTGATGATCTGCGCGGTGGTCACCGTGGTGGCGCTCTCCCGGATCCACCGCCGCCGCCCCTGGGACGCGCTGCTGTTCGCCCTGGCCCCCTGCCTGGCGCTGGACTCCACCATCAACTGGGACCTGCTGGCGGTCGCGCTGTGCGCCGTCGCGATGGCCTACTGGTCCGGCTCCCGCCCGGTCTGGGCCGGCGTGTTCATCGGCCTGGCCACCGCCGCGAAGCTCTACCCCGTCCTGCTGCTCGGCCCGCTCCTGGTGCTGTGCTGGCGCGCCGGCAAGTGGCGGGCCTTCTTCCAGGCGGCCGGCGGCGCGGTCGGCGCCTGGCTGCTGGTCGACCTGCCGATCATGATGGCCAACTGGAAGGGCTGGGCGACCTTCTACACCTTCAGCCAGACCCGCAAGGAGGACTTCGGCTCCTTCTGGCTGATCCTGATGCAGGACCGCGGCAAGCAGCTGGAGACCCTCAACACCTGGATCGGCGCCCTGCTGGTGCTGTGCTGCCTGGGCGTCGGCTGGCTGGCCGTCAGCGCCCCGCGCCGGCCGCGCTTCGCCCAGCTGGCCTTCCTGGTGGTCGCCGCCTTCGTGCTCACCAACAAGGTCTACTCGCCGCAGTACGTGCTCTGGCTGATCCCGCTCGCCGCGCTGGCCCGGCCGCGCTGGCGGGACTTCCTGATCTGGCAGGCCTGCGAGGTGCTGTACTTCCTCGGCGTCTGGTCGTACCTGGCCTACTCCGGCGACTCCAAGCAGCACGGCATCGGCCAGGACTGGTACCACCTGGCGATCGTCGTCCACCTGGTCGGCACGCTGTACCTCTGCTACCTGGTGGTCCGCGACATCCTCCAGCCGGAGCGCGACCCGGTCCGCTGGGACGGCAGCGACGACCCGTCCGGGGGCGTCCTCGACCACGCCCCGGACGCCTTCGTCCTCGGCTCCGCCCGCCGCCTGCGCGAGGAGGAGACCTACGCCGCGTACGCCCCCGTGGGCGAACCCGACTGGCTCGCCGAGGCGGAGCCCAGCAAGCGCTAGGCCCTCACCCCGGGATCACGCCGGGCGGTCCTCGACCCGGTCGAAGTGGGTGGTGGTGTGACGGACGACCAGCGGCAGTTCGTCACCCACCGCCGGGGGCTTGGAGTCGCCCGGCAGGAAGAGGATCGACACCTGCATGTGCGGCGGCTCGGCGAACCACAGCTGTCGGCCCTGCCAGGAGTAGGGCGAGAGCGTCCGGTTGACGGTGGCGAGGCCGGCCCGGGCCAGGCCCTTGGCCCGGGGCACCATCCCGTGCACGTACTTGGGCGCCTCCAGCCCGACGCCGTGCGCGGTGCCGCCGGTGACCACCAGCAGGTGGCCGTCGGACGGCGCCTTGTGCTGGCGGTAGCCGTACCGGTCGCCGCGCGCCACCGGGGTCACGTCCAGCACGGTCGCCCGGGAGCTCAGCGCCTCGACGTCGCCCAGCCACAGCCGGGTGCCGATCCGGGAGCGGAAGACGGTGTCCGGGAAGAGCCCGGCGAGCCGGGCGACGTCCCGGGCGCCGAGGTGGCTGAGGTAGACCGTGGCGGTGGGCAGGCCGGCGGCGGCGATCGCCCGCACCCACTCGGACACCTCCGCCACCGGGTCGGACCCGTCCGGCCGGTCCAGCGGCAGGTGCAGCGCGAAGCCCTCCAGCACGGCCCGCCCGACCGGCAGCCGGCCCAGGTCGGCGCGGGAGACGCCGTGCCGGCGCATCGAGGTCATGCACTCCACCACGACCCGGGTGCCCGGCGCGACCGAGGCCAGCGCCTCGGAGTGCGCCACCGTCCGCACCACCCGGCCGGCCGGCAGCCCGGACTCCTCCTCGCCGACCCGGTACGGGGTCAGCACCAGCAGGTCGCCGGGGAAGGCCCCGGCCACCTCGACGGCCTCCCGGACGGTGCCGACCGCCAGCACCGGGCTGCCCAGCCCGGCCGCCTCGGCGGCCAGCCGCACGTTGCCGAACCCGTACCCGTTGCCCTTGGCGACCGGCACCAGCCCGGGGAACTCGGCGAGCATCGCCCGCTGGTGGGCCCGCCAGCGGGCGGCGTCCACGTACATCGACAGGGTCATCGGTGACTCTCCCCGGGAGTTCGGATCCGACGGCGGATCAGCGCCGCGACATGTAGAGGTCAAGCGCCTTGTGCAGCAGCTTGTTCAGCGGGAAGTCCCACTCGCCGAGGTACTCGGCGGCCTGCCCGCCGGTCCCGACCTTGAACTGGATCAGGCCGAAGAGGTGGTCGTCCTCGTCGAGCGTGTCGCTGATCCCGCGCAGGTCGTACAGCCCGGCGCCGAGCGCGTACGAGTCGCGGATCATCCGCCACTGGACCGCGTTGGAGGGCTTGACCTCGCGCTTGTGGTTGGCGGAGGCGCCGTAGGAGTACCAGACGTGCTCGCCCACGACGAGCATGGTGGTCGCGGCCAGCGGTTCGCCCTCGTGGTACGCGATGTACAGCCGCATCCGGTTGGGGTCCTCGTCGGTCAGCGCCTTCCACATCCGCTGGAAGTAGGCCAGCGGACGCGGGGTGAAGTGGTCGCGCTCGGCGGTGACCACGTACAGCTGGTGGAAGACCGCGAGGTCGTCGTAGCCGCCCTGGACCACCTCGACGCCGCTCTTCTCGGCCTTCTTGATGTTGCGCCGCCAGAGCTGGTTGAAGCCCTTCTGGATGTCGTCCAGCGAGCGGCCGGCCAGCGGCACCTGGAAGACGTACCGGGGCTGGACGTCGCCGAAGCCGGCCCCGCCGTCCTCGCCCTGCAGCCAGCCGGCCTTGCGCAGCCGGTCGGCCACCTCGAAGGCGCGCGGCTCGTACCAGTCCGGCTCCACGTCGCGCAGCCGCTTGGCCTCCTTGGAGGCGATCGCCTCCTTGATGGTGGAGGCCTCCCAGCGTCGGACCACCACCGGCGGGCCCATCTTCACCGAGAAGGCGCCCTGCGACTTCAGGTGCGCCAGCATCGGCTCCAGCCACTGCTCGAGGTCGCGGTCGAACCAGTCGATCACAGGCCCCTCGGGCAGGTAGGCGAGGTAGCGCTTCACCTTGGGCAGCTGGCGGTAGAGCACCAGCCCGGCGCCGACGAGCTCGCCCGCCGGGTCGAACCAGCCCAGGCTCTCGGAGCGCCACTCGGCCTTCACATCCGCCCAGGACGGGACCTGCATGTGGCTGGCCGACGGCCGGCTCTCGATGAACGCCAGGTGTTCCTTGCGGGAAATCGTCCGCAGACGCAGGCTCATGCTGTCCTCGCTCCTCCTCGGTCGGCCGATCCAGGGGTGACCCTATCGCCCGAATGGTCCGTTTCGGCATGGCCTGGCCACGTGGCGACGCCCTCTCCGCCTAGGTACTACGCGGAGAGGGCGTCCGAGGTTACGTGTCGTGCGGTTCGGTCGCCGGATGCGGCACCGGCGGGCCGTCGTGCGCCTAGATCAGGCCGCCGTGGGCGATTCCGAGATAGAAACCGACCGAAGCCGCACCGAGCGCGATCACCGTGACGAACCGCTCGGCCGTGGTGACCGAGCTCCACAGCGCGGCCACCGCCAGGACGATGCCGATCAGCCCGGTCCACGAGCTGAGGATGTGCAGGCTGTAGAAGAACGTGGTGACGAAGGACAGCAGCCCGAGGACGGCGGCCAGCACCACCAGGGTGTTCTCCCGCGGGTGCGGGTGGCCGTCGGTGTTGAGGGTGAGCGGGGGCATCCCGCGGATGACCTGTGACATGGACCCACCTCCTGAGGGAGGACGCTTGCCGTTCCGTCCAGATTGCGTCGGATATGTCCCTGATCACAACCCCGGAAGTGTTTTGTTCGCTGTGGGTGCCACCCGGTAGGCTGAGTTCTCTGCACTGGTGTAGGGGTGGCTTCTCATGCCCTCTCGCCGGTGCCGACGCTGCACAACCCTCCTGCCACGGAGAGACCGTGGCCGCTGAGTCCAAAGGAGGTGGGTTCCACATGCGTCACTACGAGCTGATGGTCATCCTCGACCCGTCGGTCGAGGAGCGCGCTGTCGCCCCGCTGATCGAGAACTTCCTCAACGTTGTCCGCACCGGTGGCGGCAAGGTCGAGAAGGTCGACACCTGGGGTCGTCGCCGTCTGGCGTACGAGATCAACAAGCAGTCCGAGGGCATCTACTCGGTCATCGACCTGAAGGCCACGCCTGAGGTCGTCAAGGAGCTCGACCGCCAGCTCAGCCTGAGCGAGTCGGTTCTGCGGACCAAGGTCCTGCGCCCGGACACCCACTGAGCCCTTCCCTGACGCCCTAGGGCGCCAGGTGGCTCACGTCCGATGTTTCACGTGAAACATCGCTGACGAGCACCGCAGAACTCCTTTTCCGAGAGGTCATCACCACATGGCAGGCGAGACCGTCATCACCCTCGTCGGCAACCTCGTCGACGACCCCGAGCTGCGCTTCACCCCGTCGGGTGCCGCGGTGGCGAAGTTCCGTATCGCTTCGACCCCGCGCACCTTCGACCGTCAGACGAACGAGTGGAAGGACGGCGAGAGCCTCTTCCTCACGTGCAACGTCTGGCGTCAGCCGGCGGAGAACGTGGCCGAGTCGCTGCAGCGCGGCATGCGCGTCATCGTGCAGGGCCGACTGCGCCAGCGGTCTTACGAGACCAAGGAAGGCGAGAAGCGGACGGTCTTCGAGGTCGAGGTCGACGAGGTCGGCCCGAGCCTGCGCTCGGCGACCGCCAAGGTCACCCGCGCCAACCGCTCCGGCGGTCCCGGCGGCGGCGGTGGCTTCGGCGGCGGTCAGCAGGGCGGCGGCGGTTACGGCGGCGGCCAGCAGGGCGGCGGCTGGGGTGGAAACTCCGGCGGTCAGTCCGGCCCCTCCGACGACCCCTGGGCGTCCAGCGCTCCCTCTGGTGGCAACCAGGGTGGCGGCGGCTGGGGTGCCCCGTCCGGCGGCGGCTACTCGGAAGAGCCCCCGTTCTAAACGGTGCGGGCCGGGCCCACGCCCGGTATCGCTGACAGATTTCGTACCCACTGGAGCACATGATGGCGAAGCCGCCTGCTCGCAAGCCGAAGAAGAAGGTTTGCGTCTTCTGCAAGGACAAGGTCAACTACGTTGACTACAAGGACACGAACCTGCTGCGGAAGTTCATCTCCGACCGCGGCAAGATCCGTGCCCGCCGGGTCACCGGCAACTGCACCCAGCACCAGCGTGACGTCGCCACGGCCGTGAAGAACAGCCGTGAGATGGCCCTGCTGCCCTACACCTCCACCACGCGCTAAGAGAGGGTGACCGAAGAATGAAGATCATCCTCACTCACGAGGTCCCCGGTCTCGGCAGCGCCGGCGAGGTCGTCGAGGTCAAGGACGGCTACGCCCGCAACTACCTGGTCCCGCGTGGCTTCGCCATCCGCTGGACCAAGGGCGGTCAGAAGGACGTCGACGCCATCCGTCGCGCCCGGAAGATCCACGCCATCCAGACCCTCGAGGCCGCCAACGAGGTCAAGGCCAAGCTGGAGGCCCTCCAGGTCAAGCTGGCCGTCCGCTCCGGCGACGCCGGCCGCCTGTTCGGCTCGGTGACCCAGGCCGACGTCGTCGAGGCCATCAAGGCCGCCGACGGCCCGGCCGTGGACAAGCGCGCCGTCGCGATCGCCTCGCCGATCAAGACCGTGGGCAGCCACAAGGTCTCGGTCAAGCTGCACGCCGACGTCAAGGCCGACCTCAACGTCAACGTTGTGGCCGGCTGAGCCACCCGGTAGCCAGTGCTGAGGGCCGGACTCCTTCGGGAGTCCGGCCCTCGGTCGTTCGCGGTGGCGGACAGGCCCGCCGGGCCGTGACCGCTCGGGTCCGGACGGCTCAGGCCCGGACCGCGCCGGTGACCAGCCACTTGCCGCCGCGCGCCCGCCAGGCCATCAGCGCCGCGCGGACCAGCATGAAGAGGTTCATCGCCCACCACAGGCCGACCACGCCGGCGCCCAGCGCCGGGACGGCGAGCGCCGCCGGGGCGAAGACCACCAGGGTGGCCAGCATCGCCCAGGCCAGGTAGGTGCCGTCCCCGGCGCCCATCAGCACCCCGTCCAGCACGAAGACCAGGCCGCCCAGCGGCTGGGTGAGCGCGGCCAGCAGCAGCACCGCCGACAGCTGGTGCTGCACCGCCGGGTCCGAGGTGAAGAGCGGCACGTACAGCGGCCGGGCCAGCACCATCAGCAGGCCGAGCAGCACGCCGGAGCCGACGCCCCACTCGACCATCCGCCGGGTGGCCGCCCGGGTGCCAGGTACGTCACCGGCGCCCAGGTGGCGGCCGATGATGGCCTGCCCGGCGATCGCGATGGCGTCCAGCGCGAAGGCCACGAAGCTCCACACCGTCATGGTGATCTGGTGGGCCGCCATCTCGGCGTCGCCGAGCCCGGCGGCCACGGCGGTGGCCAGCAGCAGCACCGCCCGCAGGCTGAGGGTGCGCAGCATCAGCGGGCCGCCGGCCCTGGCGCAGGCCCGGATGCCGGCCCGGTCCGGCCGCAGGCTCGCGCCCTCCCGGCGGGCGCCGCGGACGACCACCCACAGGTAGGCGCCGGCCATGCCGGTCTGGGCCAGCACGGTGCCCCAGGCGGAGCCGGCCACGCCGAGCCCGGCGCCGTGCACCAGGGTCAGGTTGAGCAGGATGTTGGCGGTGAATCCGGAGACCGCGACGACCAGCGGCGTCCGGGTGTTCTGCAGGCCGCGGAGCACGCCGGTGGCGGCCAGCACCATCAGCATCGCGGGCACGCCCAGGGCGCTGATCCGCAGGTAGGTGACCGCGTGCGGGGCGGCGGTGGGGGAGGCGCCGAGCAGGGCGGCGGCCTGCGGGGCGAGGGCCAGGGTGAGCACCACCATGCCGGCGCCGAGGGCCAGGGCCAGCCAGATGCCGTCGACGCCCTGCTGGATGGCGGCCCGGCGGTCGCCGGCGCCGACCCGGCGGGCCACCGCGCCGGTGGTGGCGTACGCCAGGAACACGAAGATCCCGGCCACGGCGGCGAGCGCGGTGGCGGCGATGCCGAAGCCGGCCAGCTCGGCCGTGCCGAGGTGGCCGACGATCGCGGCGTCCGCCATCAGGAAGAGCGGCTCGGCGACCAGCGCGCCGAAGGCCGGCACCGCCAGGGCGAGGATCTCGCGGTCGTACCGGCGGCGGTCCTGGCGTGGGGCGCGCTCGGGGCGGCGGTCGGTGGCGGTCGTCATGGAGGCCAGCGTACTCATCCACAGGTAAGTGGCGCAACGGAGCTTCGTCCATTACTCGAAATCTTGATCGAACGTACCGGCGGATGGTGTGGCGAGCGCCTCCCCGCACGTGTGAAGAAATTCTCATGCACAGCCGAATGGGGGAAGTCATTGCTGGTCAGCGGGTTGACGCTGGGCTGATGGTGTGGTTATCCACAGAGGTATCCACAGGGTTGTTCACAGCTTTGGGCCAGTTCTCCACAGCGGCGGCGAACTTATCCACACAGCCTGTGGATAACCATCTTGGTGGAACCCGCCCAACGGCCGTAGCGTGGGCCGCGACAAGACCTGGGGTGGCTGCGCGACACCGCCCACCGGGGGCCGGAGTTGTCCGCCCGGTGGCGTAAGAAAGAGGGTGCGCCAGGACAGGCCCGCACCACAACCGCACCACTGCTGATCGGGGATTTCGCGTGACCGGCCCCCAGTTCGACGACCACGACGTCCCCCCGCCGCCGGAGGACGACTGGCAGCCGTCCGACGACGCCTTCTCCCCGGACGGCTTCCCCGACGGCCCCGGCGACCGGCTGCCCGTCCGACGGCGCGAGGGCGGCTTCTCCAAGCGCGACGGGCAGGGCCAGGGCGGCCAGGGCTTCGGCGGCAAGGGCGGGTACGGCGGCAAGGGCGACCGGCGCGACCGGGACGGCGACCGCGACCAGGACCGCGGCGGCTCCGGCGAGGGCTTCGAACGCGTCCCCCCGCAGGACCTCGCGGCCGAGCAGTCGGTGCTCGGCGGCATGCTGCTCTCCAAGGACGCCATCGCCGACGTGGTCGAGGTGCTCAAGCCCGCCGACTACTACCGGCCGGCCCACGAACTCATCCACGGCGCGATCCTCGACCTGTACGCGCGCGGCGAGCCCGCCGACCCGATCACCGTCGCCGGCGAGCTGACCAAGCGCGGCGAGCTGGCCCGCGTCGGCGGCGCCTCCTACCTGCACACCCTGGTCAACTCCGTCCCGACCGCGGCCAACGCCGAGTACTACGCCGAGATCGTCCACGAGCGTGCCGTGCTGCGCCGCCTGGTCGAGGCCGGCACCCGGATCGCCGGCATGGGCTACGCCGCCGAGGGCGACGTGGACGAGATCGTCAACGCCGCCCAGGCCGAGATCTACGCGGTCACCGAGCAGCGCACCAACGAGGACTACGCCCCGCTCGCGGACATCATGGAGGGCGCCCTCGACGAGATCGAGGCGATCGGCTCCCGCAACGGAGAGATGTCCGGGGTGCCGACCGGCTTCGCCGACTTCGACCAGCTCACCAACGGCCTCCACCCCGGCCAGATGATCGTCATCGCGGCCCGTCCCGCCATGGGCAAGTCGACGCTGGCGCTGGACTTCGCGCGGGCCTGCTCGATCCACAACAACCTGCCGAGCGTGATCTTCTCGCTCGAAATGGGGCGCAACGAGATCGCCATGCGCCTGCTCTCCGCCGAGGCCCGGGTGGCCCTGCACCACATGCGCTCCGGCAACATGACGGACGACGACTGGACCCGGGTCGCCCGGCGGATGCCGGACGTCACCAACGCGCCGCTGTTCATCGACGACTCGCCCAACCTGTCGATGATGGAGATCCGGGCCAAGTGCCGCCGGCTCAAGCAGCGCAACGACATCCGCCTGGTCGTCATCGACTACCTCCAGCTGATGCAGTCCGGCGGCTCCCGACGGGCCGAGAACCGTCAGCAGGAGGTCTCGGACATGTCCCGTAACCTCAAGCTGCTCGCCAAGGAGCTGGAGCTCCCGGTCATCGCGCTCTCGCAGCTGAACCGTGGCCCCGAGCAGCGCACCGACAAGCGGCCGATGGTCTCCGACCTCCGCGAGTCCGGCTCGATCGAGCAGGACGCCGACATGGTCATCCTGCTGCACCGCGAGGACGCGTACGAGAAGGAGTCCCCGCGGGCGGGCGAGGCCGACCTGATCGTCGCCAAGCACCGCAACGGCCCCACCGCGACGATCACGGTCGCCTTCCAGGGCCACTACTCGCGCTTCGTCGACATGACCCGGGACGTCACCTGATCCGTCCGGGACGGCCGCTCAGCGCCTCGTCCCGTACCTGGTCACGACCACGCCGCCGGGAAGCGTCCGGGTCTCCAGCAGGTCCAGCCTCACCCAGCCGTCCAGCGCGCTGAAGAACGGCGTGCCGCCGCCCACCAGGACCGGATGGGTGGCGATCACGTACTCGTCGATCAGCCCGGCGCGCATGGCCGCCCCGGCGAGCGTCGCGCCGCCGACGGTCATCGGGCCGCCGCCCCCGGCCTTGAGCCGGGTGATCTCGGCGATCGCGTCGCCGCCGACCAGGCGGGCGTTCCAGCCGACTCCGTCGAGCGTCGAGGAGAACACCACCTTCGGCGTGTCCCGCCAGTTCCGGGCGAACTCGATCTCCGCCGGGGTGGCGCCGGGCCGCTGGTCGCCGGTCGGCCAGTAGGAGCTCATCGTCTCCCACAGCTTGCGCCCGTACAGCGTCAGGCCGCTCGCCCGCTCGTGGTCGAGCCAGTACTGGAACAGCTCCGGGCTCGGCGGTCCGCCCCAGCCGATGTCGTCGCCGGCCGCGGCGACGTAGCCGTCCAGGGTCAGGTTCATGCCGTAGATCAGTTTCCGCATGGCCAGCCTTCCGCGCGTGGGTGTTTTGGCGTACGGACCAGCGTGGCGCGGGAAACCCGTCGGTGCCCGGCGAACGGCTCGACCGTGCCTGATCCCGGATCAGCGGGTGGTGTGGGCGCCGCCGTTGACGTGCAGGGTCTGGCCGGTGATGTGGCGGGCGCCGGGGGAGGCGAGGAAGTGCGCGGTCGCGGCGATGTCCTCGGGGGCACCGGCCCGGCCGTTGTGGGTCTCGGCGAGCAGCGCGGTGCGGCGGGCCTCGGGCAGCGCGCCGCCGAAGAAGGCGGTGTCGGCGACGTAGCCGGCGGCGATCACGTTGGCGGTGATGCCGTGCGGGGCCGCCTCGGCGGAGAAGAAGGCGTTCCAGGCGGCGAGTGCGGCCTTGGCGGCGCCGTACGAGCCGCCGCGCCGTTCGGCGCCGATCGAGCCGATGCTGATCACCGCCGAGCCGGGGCGGAGCCGCTCGCGCAGGGCGGTGGTGGTGAGCACCGCTCCGAGCAGGTTCTGGGCGAGGTCGGCCCGCCAGCGGGCGAGCAGGGCGTCCAGCGGGGGGCCGTCGGGGGTGGCGGCGAGACCGCCGGCGGCGTTCACCAGGACGTCCAGCCGGTCGATCCGCTCGGCGAGGGCGGCCGTCCGGCCGGGGTCGGTGGCGTCGCAGGGGAAGGCTTCGACGCCGAGGTCGGCGGCGGTCTCGGCGAGGGCGTCGGGTCGGCGGCCGGTGATGATGACACGCGAGCCGTCGGCGGCGAAGCGGGCGGCCACGGCGCGGCCGATGCCGCTGCCGCCGCCGGTGACGAGGACGGTCCGGGCGGCGGCTCCGGCGGCTCCGGTGGCTTCGGCGGCTTCGGTCACGGGTTCCCTCCCGACTGATACGTTTAGATCTAAACATAGCGGGAGGAACGCACATGGTCGAGGACGGCGCGGGATACCGGGCACCCTACTCGGCGGCCGAGATCGCGGCGGCCTGGCACCGGGAGCGGCCCGGCACCCCCACCGGGTCGATCGAGGTGGTCACGCCGATCTGGCGGCTCGCCAAGCTGTTCGCGGACGACCGCGGCCGCGTGCTGCGCGAGGCGGACATCGACGCGGCCACCCTCGACCTGCTCTCCACGCTGCGCCGCTCCGGGCCGCCGTACGTGCTGACCACCCGCGAGCTGGCCCGGCGGACGCTGGTGACGGCCGGGGCGATCTCGCAGCGGGTGGCCCGGGCGGAGCGGGAGGGGCTGGTGCGCAGGGCGCCGTCCGCCGCCGGCCGCCGTTCGGTGGAGGTGTCGCTGACCGAGGAGGGGCACGCGGTGATCGAGCGTTCGGTGGACGCGGTGCTCGGCCGGGAGGCGGAGCTGGTGGCCGGTCTGACGGCGGACGAGCGGACCGTCCTGGTCGGCCTGCTGGACCGGCTGCTGGGCCAGGTCGCGGCCCGCACCACCCGCGGGTAGGCCGTACTTCCCGGCGCGGGAGGTGCGGCCCGAGCGGGTGTCAGAGGGTGACGGTGGCCCGGAAGACCGTGGCGCCGGCGCCACGCAGCCCGACGGGGCCGCCCCCGGCGGGCAGGAAGGCGGACTCGCCGCGCGCCAGCGTCAGCCCGGTGCCGTCGGCGGCGGACAGGAAGGCCGTGCCCTCGGTGCAGAGCAGGATCTGCGGGGCACCGCCGGGCAGCTCGACGGGCCGGTCGGCCGGCTCGTACCGGCTGATCCGGAACTCGTCGATCGGCACCGGGTAGAGCCGCTCGCCGGCGGCGTCCGCCTCCGGGCGAAGCACCTGCGGTGCGGCGGCCTCGAAGTCGACCACCCGGAGCAGCTCCGGGACGTCCACGTGCTTGGGGGTGAGCCCGCAGCGCAGCACGTTGTCGGAGTTGGCCATGATCTCCACGCCGGTGCCGCGCAGGTAGGCGTGCGGGACGCCGGCGCCGAGGTAGAGGGCCTCGCCGGGCCGCAGCACGACGTGGTTGAGCAGCAGTGCGGCGAGCAGCCCGGTGTCGCCGGGGTGCTCGGCGGCGGCGAAGGCGTAGCCGGCCAGGGCGCCGGTCGGGTCGCCGGGTGCGGCCGCGGTCAGGGCGCGGGCGACCTCGCTGACGGTGTGCTCGGCCTCGGGGCCGGTCATCGACAGGACGGTGGCGAGGACCTCGCGCAGCGCCTCGGACTCGGGCTTGGCCCGCAGCACGTCGATCAGCGGGTCGAGCGCGGGCACGCCGAGCGAGGCCATCAGGTCGGCGGTGGCGGCGGGTGCGCGGAAGCCGCACAGGCCCTCGAACTCGTCCAGCGCGCAGATCAGCTCGGGCTTGTGGTTCGCGTCCCGGTAGTTGCGGTGCGGGGCGTCCAGCGGGACGCCGCGGGCCTCCTCGTCGGCGAAGCCGGCCCTGGCCTGGTCGAGGGTGGGGTGCGCCTGCAGGGAGAGCGGGAGTCCGGCGGCCAGCACCTTGAACAGGAAGGGCAGTTCGGTGCCGAACTTGGCGACCGCGGCGGCACCGAGCTCGGCCCGCGGGTCGGCGGCGATCACGTCGGCGAGCGAGCGGGGGCCGTCGCCCCGGTCGATCCACGAAGGGTCGCCGGGGTGCGCGCCCATCCACAGTTCGGCCTGCGGTTCGCCGGTGGGGGCCTGCCCGAGCAGTGCCGGGATGGCCGTGACCGATCCCCAGGCGTAGGGGCGGACGGCGTTGCGGAGCCTGTCCATGGCGTGCTCCCTGCTCTCTGTACCGGTGGGCCGCCTCGTGAAGGATCAGACTCTAGCCGACGTCCGTGACCGGCCTGATTCGGCCACGGATGATCACCCTCCTGGGCGCGCCTACCCGGCATCGGCCCGGGCTTCCTCCCAAGCTGGTGGGGACGGGGCCGGTGCGGCCCACCGCCTCGACCAGGGAGCAGACGTGACGGCGTTCCCGCCCGACGAGACCGGCGGAGTGGACCGGGCGGTCCCCGGCGGTGCCGGTCCGCAGCCGTTGCCGCCGCCCCTGGAGGTGGACGTCTTCACCGGCCCCGAGACCGCGTTCTTCGCGACGTCCGCGTTGATCATGGGCGAGCGCACGGCGGTCCTGGTCGACGCCCAGCTGACCCGCAGCGCGGGCCGGGAGCTCGCCGAGTGGATCGCCGGGAAGGACCGGCAGCTGCTCGCCATCCTGGTCACCCACCAGCACCCCGACCACTACTTCGGTGCCGAGGAGGTGCTGCGGCTGTTCCCCGCCGCGCAGCTGCTCGCCGCCCCCTCGGTGGTCGACGGGATCATGCGGACCGCCGCCGCCAAGGTCGAGCAGTGGAAGCCGGTGTACGGCGACGACATCCCCGACCAGCCGCTGGTGCCCAGCCCGCTGCTGCCGCAGCCGCTGGTGCTCGACCGGCAGTTCATCCGGGTGCTGGAGCTCGGCCAGGGCGACTGCGGGGGCTCCACGGTGGCGCACCTACCGAGCATCCGCACGGTGGTGGCCGGCGACTTCGTCTACAACGGCACCCACGTGTGGACGGCCGACACCGGCCCGGGCGAGCGCGCCGAGTGGGCCGCGAACCTGGCCCGGATCGCCGAACTCGGGGTGGAACGGGTGATCGCCGGACACCGGGCGCCCGGCTCCGACGACGACGCGATGCGGGTGCTCACCTTCACCGACGGCTACCTGCGCGACTTCGACCACGCCCTCGCCGAGCACCCGCACGACGCGGAGGCGCTGGCCGCGGCGGTCAACGAGCGCTACGGCGGGCTGACCCTGCCGGCCATCCTGGAGCTGGGCGCCGCCGCCAACGTCACCGAGCCGCCGGCGCCGGAGGACAACGGCATCGTGGACGCGGAGATCGTCGAGGACGACGAGCCGTAGCCGGCCCGGCGCCCGGCGGATACTGGCCGCATGACGGCGACGGAGTACGACGTGGTGGTGCTGGCCGGCGGCGCGGGCAGCCGACTGGGCGGGGCCGACAAGCCCGGCCTCGCGGTGGGGGGCCGCACCCTGCTCGACCGGGTGCTGGACGCCTGCGCGGGCGCGCGGACCGTCGTGGTGGTCGGGCCGGAACGGGCCACCCGGCACCCGCAGGTGCGCTGGACCCGCGAGCAGCCCCCGGGCGGCGGGCCGGTCGCCGCGGTCGCCGCCGGACTGGCGGAGGTCACCGCCGAGCGGGTGCTGCTGCTCGCCGCCGACCTGCCGTTCCTGGACCCGGCGACGGTGCGGCGGCTGCTCGCCGCACTCGACGGACCGGCCCCGGGCACGGAGGACGCCGCGGACGGGGCGCTGCTGGTCGACGCGGACGGGCGGGACCAGCCGCTCGCGGCCGGCTACCGGACCGGGCCGCTGCGGACCGCGCTCGACGGGCTCGGCGATCCGGCGGGGAAGCCGGTGCGGCGGCTCACCGCGGGGCTGCGACTGGTCCGGCTGGCCGACCCCCGGGGCGCCGCGTACGACTGCGACACCTGGGAGGAACTGGAGCGGGCCCGCGAGCGGGAGCGGGCGCAGCGGGGCGGGCGCTGACCGGCGGGACGCCGCCGCGCCGCCCGCCGGGATCCCGCCGGGACGCCGTCTCACCGCCGTGCGGACGACGCCGTGAGCGAAACGACCCGCGATGCTCACCGGGCGAGCGGCCCCGGCGGCCCCGGATCGGGCAGCATGGGGCTATGGAGCGCACGCTGGACGACTGGATCGCCGAGGTCAGCACCGAGTTGGGCATCGAACTGGACGTCGACGTCCGGGGGCTGCTCGACCTCACCCGGGTGGTCGCGCACGGGGTCGACCGCCCGGCCGCGCCACTGACCGCCTTCCTGGTCGGGTACGCGGCCGCGCAGCGCGGCGGCGGGGCGGCGGCGGTCGCGGAGGCGAGCGCGAAGGCCGGGGCGCTGGCCGAGCGGTGGGTCGAGGCGGCCCGGCCGCCCGCCGCACCGCCGACCGGGCAGGGCGCGGGCGGCGCGGGGCCGGCGGGGGCATGAACCCGGTGGAGTCGCTGCACCCGGTGGACCCCTTCGACGGGCCGGTCCTGCCGGACGTCCCGCCCACCCTGCGGCACTGCCCCTGGCCGCAGGCCCGGCAGGCGGCCGAGCGGGCCGCCGCCGGGCCGCTGGCGGCGCGGGAGGAAACGCTCGCCGAGTCGCTCGGCCGGACGCTGGCCGAGCCGCTCACGGCGCTCACCGACCTGCCCGCGTTCGATACCTCGGCGATGGACGGATGGGCGGTGGCCGGCCCCGGGCCGTGGCGGCTCGCCGGACGGGTGCTGGCCGGGCAGCCGGCCGGGCCGCTCGCCGACGGCGAGGCGGTGGAGATCGCCACCGGGGCGCAGCTGCCGTCCGGCGCGACCGGCGTCCTGCGCCGGGAGCACGGCCGCGTGGAACCGCCGGCGGGCCCGAACGGCCCCGGTGGGGCGGCCGCTGAGGGTACCGCTCCGGGCTTCCCGGCCGAGCAGGAGCACGGGTCGGCGAAAACCGGCGGCCGGGCGGGGGCGGGGCCCGGGGCCCGGGGCTCCGTCGGACGGGGCACGGCGGGTGCGGGGCGCCGGTCCGACGGGTCGGCGGGGGCGAGTGGTGGCGAACCTGCGGCCGCGGTACGGCCGGGCGGCGGCGGGCTGCTGCACGGGTCCGTGGGGCCCGGGCAGGACGTACGGCCTCGCGGGCAGGAGTGCCGGAGGGGCGAGGCCCTGCTGCCGGCCGGGACCGAGGTGACGGCGGTGGTGCTGGGGCTGGCCGCGGCCGCCGGGCACGACACGCTGCTGGTCCGGCGCCGGCCGACGGTGGAACTGCTGGTCCTCGGGGACGAACTGCAGGAGAACGGGGTGCCCGGGCCCGGGCGGGTCCGGGACGCGCTCGGGCCGCTGCTGCCGCCGATGCTCGCCGCCGCCGGTGCGGAGGTGATCGGACGGCGCTGCGTCCGGGACGACTTCGGGCTGCTGCGCGACGCGATCCGGCACTCGCCCGCCGACGTGGTGCTGACCACCGGCGGTACCGCCGCCGGGCCGGTGGACTTCCTGCACGCCGCGCTGGAGGCGACCGGCGGGCACCTGCTGGTGGACGGGGTGGCCGTCCGGCCCGGGCACCCGATGCTGCTCGCCCGGCTGCCCGGCGGCCGGCACCTGGTCGGCCTGCCCGGCAACCCGCTGGCGGCGGTGGCCGGCACGGTGACCCTCGCCCTGCCGCTGTTGCGCGCGCTCAGGGGTCGCCCGGCACCGGGGGACGGGCGTGGGCGGACCGAACGGGTCGCCGCCGAGCTGCCGGGCCACCCGCGGGACACCCGGCTGGTCCCGGTGGTCCGCCGGACCGACGGCGCGGTGCCGCTGCCGTTCGACGGCCCGGCGATGCTGCGCGGCCTGGCCCTGGCCGAGGCGCTGGCCGTGGTCCCCCCGGGCGGCGTCCCGGCCGGCGGCCGGGCCGAACTCCTCCCGCTGCACTGACCGGACCCCGCCGACCCGGTTCCGCCGTCGCGCCGTGCTGCCGGCGGATCGGTGCTGTCCGGGGGCGGGGGCCGGTCACTGCGGGGTCGGGGCGGTGGCCGGCTTGATGACGATCAGACGGTCGGTGAGCTGGAGGGTGGCGGCTTCCGGCTCGGTGTAGTTGAGCACCCGTCGGCCGCGGACCACCGCGACGACCAGCTCCTCGACCTCGCGCGGGCTGCGCCCGGCCTCGGCCCGGTTGACCGGGCGCTCGACCACGTCCAGGCCGTTGCCGTAGGTGAGCAGGTCCTCCATCACCGAGCCGGCGTGCGGGCTGAGCATCGACATGCCGAGCAGCCGGCCGGCCGAGCTGGAGCTGGTGACCACGACGTCGGCGCCGCTCTGGCGCAGCAGCGGGGCGTTCTCGTCCTCGCGGACGGCGGCGACCACGGTGGCGCTCTTGTTGAGCTGGCGGGCGGTGAGGGTGATCAGCGCGGCGGTGTCGTCGCGTTCGGGGGCGACGACCACCTGCGCGGCGCGGGGGAGTTCGGCGCGGAGCAGGGTCTCGGTGCGGGTGGCGTCGCCGACCACGCCGGTGAGGCCGTGGTGGGTGGCCTGTTCGACGGCCCGGGGGTGCGGGTCGACGACCACGATGGAGGTTTTGGGCACGCCCTGGCCGATCAGGGTGTCCACCGCGCTGCGGCCCTTGGTGCCGTAGCCGATCACGACGGTGTGCTCGCGCACGGTGGACCTCCAGCGTCCGATGCGCCATTGCTGGCGGGTGCGTTCGGTGAGCACCTCGAGGGTGGTGCCGACCAGGATGATCAGGAAGACCACGCGCAGCGGGGTGATCACCAGGATGTTGATCAGCCGGGCGCTGTCGCTGACCGGGGTGATGTCGCCGTAGCCGGTGGTCGAGAGGGTGACGGTGGCGTAGTACGCGGCGTCCAGGAAGTCGACGCTGCCGTCGGAGTTGTCGTTGTACCCGGCGTGGTCGGCCCAGACGACCAGCGCGGTGAGGACGAGGACGCCCAGGGCCAGCAGCAGCCGCTTGAGGACCTGCCGGATCGGCGGCGTGGTGGGCCGGGCCGGCAGGGAGACGATCGGCGGGTTCGAGTACGGCACACGGTCAAGGATGGGGGGCGTACCGCCCTTCGGGACACCCTTTCGCGGAGTGTCGCCACCCCGACATCCGGACGCCACGTCACTTGACGCCGGGCCCACTTGTAGCGTGGGCCGCATGCGAGCCATCACGATTTCCCGGCCGGGCGGACCCGAGGTGCTGACCTGGGCCGAGGTGCCCGATCCCGTGCCCGGTGCGGGCGAGGTCCTGGTCGAGGTCGCGGCCGGTGCGGTCAACCGGGCCGACCTGTTGCAGCGTCAGGGCTTCTACGACCCGCCGCCCGGCACCTCGCCGTACCCGGGGCTGGAGTGCGCCGGGCGGATCGTCGCGCTCGGTCCGGGCGTCGCGGGCTGGGGCGTCGGGGACGAGGTGTGCGCGCTGCTGACCGGCGGCGGGTACGCGGAGCGGGTGGCGGTGCCGGCCGGCCAGCTGCTGCCGGTCCCGGCGGGTCTGGACGCGGAGCGGGCGGCGGCGCTGCCCGAGGTGGTCTGCACGGTCTGGTCGAACCTCTTCATGACGGCGCACCTGCGGCCCGCCGAGACGGTGCTGGTCCACGGCGGGGCGAGCGGGATCGGCACGATGGCGATCCAGCTGGCGAAGGCGGTCGGGGCGCGGGTGCTGGTCACCGCCGGCAGCGCGGCGAAGCTGGAGCGCTGTGCGGAGCTGGGCGCGGACGTCCTGATCGACTACCGCGAGCAGGACTTCGTGGCGGAGGTCCGGAAGGCGACGGACGGCGCCGGGGCGGACGTGGTCCTGGACATCATCGGCGCCAAGTACCTGCAGCGGAACGTGGAGGCGCTGGCGGTCAACGGCCGGCTGGTGATCATCGGCCTGCAGGGCGGGGTCAAGGGCGAGCTCGACCTGAACGCGCTGTTGCGCAAGCGGGCCGCGGTGATCGCCACCAACCTGCGCGGCCGCCCGCTGGCGGAGAAGGCGGCGATCGTCGCCGCCGTCCGCGAGCACGTCTGGCCGCTGGTCGAGGCGGGTGTGGTGCGGCCGGTGGTGGACCGGGTGCTGCCGATGGCGGACGCCGCCGAGGCGCACCGCGTGGTCGAGGCGGGCGAGCAGGTCGGCAAGGTCGTCCTCACGGTCTGACGGCCCGACGGGGAACGGCCGGCCGGGGCGGGTTCCCCTGCCCCGGCCGGATCGGCCGCTCTGCCGAGGTCGGTGAAGTTCCGGGCGCCGATGTGCACCGGTACCGGGCCGACGTGCTGGAACGTACGGCGCAGCTGTCGCAGCGGCGATCAGCCGCTTCCGGACGAGTTTCCGGGTGGTGCTTTCCAGGGATCGAATGTGCTCGAACTGTTCGTCCGGGTCGGCCGGCCGTGAGCCGTGCCGCACGGCGGCGGCCGGGTCGAGTTCCGCCTCGGCTTCTTCGGCGCAGCGCCGCACGAGGCCGACGAAACGCCCGGTGCGCAGGATTGCCACGTTCATTTCCCCGGTGGCCCAAGGGGGCCGCAGGGAAACGGCGGGCCTCTGAAACACCAGGTGCAACGGGTGGAGTGTGGGAATCCGGAAAAGGTTGATCACACTGTCCGGCCCGCCGCCATCTGTCGTGGTATTCGAGGTCCATGCAGATTCGAGAGTTCACCGAGGCCGACTGGCCGCAGGTGTGGGAGATCGTCCGCGAGGTCGTCCGGGCGCAGGAGACCTTCGTCTACGACCCCGGGCTGGACGAGGCGGACGCCCGTGCCACCTGGATCGAGTCCGCGCCGGGCCGGACCGTGGTGGCGGTCGACGGCGACCGGGTCCTCGGTACCGCCAAGATGGGCCCCAACCGGCCCGGGCCGGGTGCCCACGTGTCGACCGCGAGCTTCATGGTCGCCGCCGGCGCCCGGGGGAAGGGCGTGGGCCGCGCGCTCTGCGAGACGGCGCTGGACTGGGCGCGCCGCGAGGGGTACGCGGGCATGCAGTTCAACGCCGTGGTGGAGAGCAATGCCCCGGCGGTCGAGCTGTACCGGCGGCTCGGCTTCGAGGTGCTCGGCACGGTGCCCGGCGCGTTCGCCCACCCCGGGCTCGGCCGGGTCGGGCTGCACCTGATGTACCGGGAGCTGTGACGGCATGCACCGGAAGCTGTGACCGCCGGATCGGGGACGACTGCTCCGCACCCGAAATGCCCGGAATGTCGGAATGTGTGACGCTGGTCCGGAGCTGTTCCGCCTCCGACCGCCCCCCGGCGCGGTCGGCCGTCGGAAGGACCTGTTCCCATGGCCGCGCCTCGGTACCCGCGCTCAGCGTTCCTCTCGCCCCGCCTCACCGCCGCCCGCCGCTGGGCGGCGGTGACCGGCGCCGGCCTGGCCCTGCCGCTGCTGGTCGCGGGCACCGCGGCGGCGACCGGCCCGGACACCCCGCCGGGGGAGGGGCGGACGGTGGAGCCGGCCGTCCAGCAGGTGCCGGCCCGGATATCCGCGGCCCTGCCGGCCGTCCCCGTGACACCGGTGCTCCCCGGGCTGCCGCAGCTGCCCCAGGTCCCCGTGGCGTCCGCGGTGACGGTGCAGCCCTCGACTCCGGTGCCGACCGATCCCGGCGAGACCTGCCCGCCGAGCGGCGAGCCCACCCGCGCCACCCCGGTGCCCTCGCCGTCCGCCGAGCCGAGCGACGCGGCCGAGCCGAGCCCCTCCGTCCCCGCCTCCCCCTCCGTCTCGCCCACCTCCTCGGCGTCCGCAACGGCCACCGCGTCCCCGTCGGCCTCGCCGGTCCCGACCGCCGCGGCCGGCCGGATCCCGCCGGCGCACGGCGGCGAGCGCGGGACCCGGCACCAGCCCGCCCCGGCGGCCGCGCTGCCCGAGGAGCCCGAGCTCGTCGTCCCCGCCGAACCGGCCGACGGCTGGGACGAGGAGGCCGGCGACGCGCTGCCCCCGATGGCCGGCCCGGACGGCCCCTCGCCCTCCGCCCCGGTCACCGCGGCCACCGGTGCGACCCGGCCGCAGGCCGCCGCGCAGGCCCAGGCGGACGCCGCGCTGCCGCTGCACTGGACCGACCCCTCCACCCTGCAGCTCCCGCTGGGCGCCGGCCTGACCCTGATCGGCTTCGGCCTGGCGCTGGTCGGCTTCCGGCTGCGCCACCGCTGAACCGCGCCCTCCACCCCCCGGGCATCTGCCCTGGAATCAGCGGGTGTTGGCTGAGAACCGCGGACGGCTGTGGGACGATCGCCGGACCCGGTTCGTTGACCAGCTCGGTGGACGAAGCATATGAAGGAGCTATGACCAACCCGATGAACGAACGGTCGCAGCAGGACCCCTCGGAGGACAGCCCCAAGGTGCTGATCGTCGGGCCCGACGGGATGCCCGTCGGCATGGTGCCGGGCACCGGGTTCGGCCGGGGCGGCGACGAGTCCGGTGAGCCGCGCGAGCTGCCGGTGACCGAGATGGTCGAGCAGCCGGCCAAGGTGATGCGGATCGGCAGCATGATCAAGCAGCTGCTGGAGGAGGTCCGCCAGGCGCCGCTGGACGAGGCGAGCCGGGTGCGGCTCAAGGAGATCCACGCCAGCTCGATCAAGGAGCTGGAGCTGGGCCTGGCCCCCGAGCTGGTCGAGGAGCTGGAGCGGCTGTCGCTGCCCTTCACCGACGACTCGGTGCCGACCGAGGCCGAGCTGCGGATCGCCCAGGCCCAGCTGGTCGGCTGGCTGGAGGGCCTGTTCCACGGCATCCAGACCGCGCTGTTCGCCCAGCAGATGGCGGCCCGCGCCCAGCTGGAGCAGATGCGCCGCGCGCTGCCGCCCGGACTGCACGGCCCGGAGGACCCCGAGGAGCCGGCCCCCGGCCGCGGCATCCGCTCCGGCCCGTACCTGTAGGCCGCTCCGTAGGCGGAGTTCCGGACCCGTAACCATCGGCGGGGGCCGCGTATCGGCGCGGCCCCGAGCCGATACCCTGGCCCCCTGTCCGGACGTACCGCGCCGAGGGGGAACACCGACGATGAGTGACGGCACCACGGCCGAGGGCCACTCGCTGGGCAACGGCCGCTACGTGCTCCAGCGGCTGCTCGGCCAGGGCGGCATGGCGTCGGTGCACCTGGCGTACGACTCCGTGCTCGACCGCCAGGTCGCGGTGAAGACCCTCCACACCGAACTGGGCCGCGAGGCCTCGTTCAAGGAGCGGTTCCGGCGCGAGGCGCAGGCGGTGGCCCGGCTGCAGCACACCAACATCGTCTCGGTCTTCGACTCCGGCGAGGACGTCGCAGCCGACGGCGCCACCACCCCGTACATCGTCATGGAGTACGTCGAGGGCCAGTCGCTCAAGGACGTGCTGGACGACGCGATCGCCCGGTACGGCGCGATGCCGACCGAGCAGGCGCTGAAGATCACCGCCGCGGTGCTGTCGGCGCTGGAGGCCTCGCACGACCAGGGCCTGGTGCACCGCGACATCAAGCCCGGCAACGTGATGGTCAGCTCCAAGGGCACCGTCAAGGTGATGGACTTCGGCATCGCGCGGGCGCTGCAGTCCGGGGTCACCTCGATGACCCAGACCGGCATGGTGGTCGGCACCCCGCAGTACCTGTCGCCGGAGCAGGCGCTCGGCAAGAGCGTGGACGCCCGGTCCGACCTGTACTCGGTGGGCTGCATGCTGTTCGAACTGCTCAGCGGACAGCTGCCGTTCGACGGCGACTCGGCCTTCTCGATCGCGTACAAGCACGTCCAGGAGGAGCCCTCGGCGCCGTCCGCGCTGAACCGGGCGGTCACCCCGGCGGTGGACGCGCTGGTGGCCCGTGCCCTGCGCAAGGACCCGGCGCACCGCTTCCCGACCGCGGCGGCGATGCGCGAGGAGGTGGAGCGCGTCTCGTCCGGCGAGCAGGCCGCCACCCCGCTGCAGGCCTCCACGCCGCTGGTGATCAGCGAGGGCCCGCGCTCCGTGCACGCCGCGCCGTCGCTCACCAACTTCCCGCAGGTGAACGCCGATCTGCGGACCCCGGCGCCGCAGGTCCAGCAGCCGTACCAGCCCGCGCCCGGTCCGCACACCCCGCCGCCGTACGCGCAGACGCCGCAGCCCTTCCCGCAGGCGGCGCAGACCCCGCAGCCGTTCCCGCAGGCGGCACAGACGCCGCCGCCGTTCGGCCAGCCGGTCTTCCCGCAGCCGTACTCGACGCCGCAGCCGTTCCCGCAGCAGCAGATGAACACGCCGCGGCCGATGCCCGCCCCGCAGTTCGCACCCAACCCGGCGGCGAACAACAACAGCGGTTGCTCGACCGCGCTGATCGTGGTCGGCGTGATCGTCGGCGTGATCGTGCTGGCCGTCGTCATCGTGATGATCGCGGCGACCGCGAACAGCAACAACGACACCTACGGTGCGCCGCGCACCGCCACCGTGCTCGACCTCGGCGGCACCTCCGCCGCGGACGGCCGGATCTGACCGGGCCCGCGGCCGCCGCCGTCAACGGCTGACGGCCAAAGGCGGTAGCGTTCCTGAGGACGGAACCGACAGGGCGACCGCGCGCCGAGCGAGTGCCCGGGGCGAGGAGCGATGGGCCAGACTGAGCAGCCGGGCGACGGCGCGGACGAGCAGGACGTTCCCGCGGCCGGTGACGGGACGGCGGAGGCCGAACAACCCGCCGAGGCCGACGGAACGGCGGAGACCACGGTGCTGCCCGCCGGCGCGGCCACGCCCGCGCGCGGCACGGCGGCCCCGTACGGCACCGTCGGGGAGGGGCGCTACCGGCTGACCAAGCGGCTCGGCCGGGGCGGCATGGCGGAGGTCTTCGCGGCCCAGGACATCCGGCTGGGCCGCACCGTCGCGGTCAAGCTGCTCCGCCCGGAGCTGTCCCAGGACGACACCGCGCGGCTGCGGTTCACCCGGGAGGCGCAATCTGTCGCCTCGCTCAACCACCACTCGATCGTCGCGGTCTACGACACCGGCGAGGAGCACGACGACGCGGGGGACACCACCCCGTACATCGTGATGGAGCTGGTCGAGGGCCGGACCGTGCGCGAGCTGCTGGTGGACGAGGCGGCGCCGCCGGTCGACCAGGCGCTGATCATCACCGCCGGGGTGCTGGAGGCGCTGTCGTACAGCCACCGGCACGGCATCGTGCACCGCGACATCAAGCCCGCCAACGTCATCATCACCGTCAGCGGCGCGGTGAAGGTGATGGACTTCGGCATCGCGCGGGCGCTGACCGGCGCCGCCTCCACCATGACCCAGACCGGCATGGTGATGGGCACCCCGCAGTACCTGTCGCCGGAGCAGGCGCTCGGCAAGTCGGTCGACCACCGCTCCGACCTCTACGCGGCGGGCTGCATGCTCTACGAGCTGCTCGCGCTGCGGCCGCCGTTCACCGGCGACACCCCGCTCTCGGTGGTCTACCAGCACGTCCAGGACGCGCCGGTTGCGCCCTCCCGGGCCAACGACCGGGTGCCGCCGCAGCTGGACGCGCTGGTGCTGCGGGCGTTGGAGAAGAACCCGGAGGACCGCTTCCAGAGCGCCGACGAGTTCCGCGCCCACGTCCAGCACGCGCTGCGCGAGATGCACGGCGCGGGCGGCGCCGGGTACGCGGCCGGTGCGGCCGCCGCTGCCGCCGCCGCGGCCGGGCTGGCCGCGGCCGCCTCCGGGAACACCGGCAACTACCCGGGCTACGAGGGCGTGCCCAGCGGCGGCACGGCGCTCACCGAGCCGCTCGGCAAGGCCGCCGCGACCGGCCCGACCGAGGCGATGTCGTACCAGACGCCCGCCCAGCCCTACGGCGGTGCCGGCGGAAGCGCCGAGGACGGCTACGGCGGGGGCGGCAACGGCGGCAACGGGCACGGCTCGCGCAAGTGGGGCTGGGTGCTCGCCGGGCTCGGACTGCTGGCGGCCGTCGGGGCCGGGATCGGCTTCGCGCTGTCCGGCGGCCAGGGCAACACCCCCGCGCCGCAGCCGAGCGTCACCACGGTCACCTCCACGCCGAGCACGCCGACCGAGGAGAAGCCGACCACCCAGGCGCCCACCAGGCCGCAGACCACCACCCGGGCGCCGGAGAGTCCGAGCTACAGCCCCTCGGCGTCGCCGTCGAAGTCGGCCTCGCCGTCGGCCTCGGCCAGCGCCTCGGCCAGCGGCAGCGCCTCCGCCTCGCCCTCCCGCTCGGCGTCGCCCTCGGCCAGCGCGGGGTCGCCCAGCGCCGCCAGCAGCGCGCCGCCGCCGGTGAAGTCCCCCACGCCCGGGCCCGAGCAGTAGCGCGTCCCGGCCGTCGGACCGGGCCGGCCGAGCGGGCCGGCCCGCTCGGCGGTCAGTTGGTGAAGGCGTCCAGCACCTGCTCGTACTCCTCGCACCACCAGGTCAACTGGCCCGCGGAGGCCGGGAAGAGCGGGTCGGCGCGGTGGTCGCGGCGCTGGTAGCGCCACTGCAGCATCCACAGGTCGTTCAGCCGCTCCCACCACACCCGGTGGGCGGCGGCGGCCAGCTGTGCCGCGTCGGCGGCGCCGGTGGCGCGGTAGGCGCGGGCGTAGTGCCGGACCCGGACCAGGTCGAGCACCCCGGTGGCACGGTCGTTGAACAGCAGGGTGGCGGCGCGCACCGCCTCCTCGGCGACCGGGTGCAGCCCGAGCTTGTCCCAGTCCAGCACGGCCGTCACCCGGCCGCCCCGGTGGAGCAGGTTGAGGCCGTGGAAGTCGCCGTGCGTCCAGCCGGTCGGCGGGGCGTCGGCCGGGCCCGGCCGACGGTGCCGGTGAGTGTCGAGCAGCTCCAGCCGCTCCGCCAGCCGCCGTTCGACCAGCGCGTCGAGCTCCCCGTACGGGCGGTGCTCGCGGGCGTGCACCCGCAGCTCCGCGACGATCCGGGCGGTCTCCTCGGGATCGGCGGAGAGCACCCCGGCGGGCTGCCGGACGGGGGCGCAGACCTCGACCAGCGCGCCGTGCAGTCGGCCGAGCAGCGCACCGAGCCCGGCGCACCCCGGTTGGTCGAGGTCGGTGCCGTGCCGGTGCTCGCCCTCCACCCAGGGGTACAGGGCGAACAGCCGGCCGCCGCGCGCGGTGACCGTCCGGCCGTCCCGGGCGGGCAGCGGCGGGACCACCGGCAGGCCGAGCGCGGCGAGGCCCGCACTGGCCCGGTGCTGCGCGGTGATCGCGGCGCGACCGGCGGTGGCCCGGTCGACGTAGCACTTGAGGAAGTAGGCGCCGCCGGACCGGGTGGTGACCCGGTACCCGCGGTTGAGCAGGCCCTCGGCGACCGGGTCGACCGAGAGCGGTGGTGAGGTCGGATAGGCGCTCAGCACCCCGGCCACGGCGGCGTGCGCGACCGGGGGGCTGAGGGTTCCGACGGGGGGTGCGGCCACGTCCGGGCGGGCGGGCGCGAGGGCGATGATCTGACCGTCCGTCACGGGGTCGAGCGTAATACTCGGCCGGTTGGCGACTTGACAGAACGTCAATGATATGATCAGTGCTGGTGATCGGCCTGGTGGCGGGCGACATAGGCCGCCGCCTGGGTCCGCCGCTCCATCCCCATCTTGGCGAGCAGGCTGCTGACGTAGTTCTTCACCGTCTTCTCGGCCAGGTGCAGTTCGTTGCCGATCTGCCGGTTGGTCATGCCCTCGCCGATCAGGTCGAGGATCCGGCGCTCCTGCTTCGTCAACTGGGCGAGCCGCTCGTCCTCCTTCTCGCCCCCGTCGCGCAGCCGCTCCAGCACCCGGCTGGTCGCGATCGGGTCGAGCAGCGACTTGCCCGCCGCGACGTCGCGCACGGCCGAGAGCAGGTCGGTGCCGCGGATCGCTTTCAGGACATATCCCGAAGCCCCGGCCATGATCGCGTCGAACAGCGCCTCGTCGTCGGAGAAGGAGGTGAGCATCAGGCAGCGGATCGAGGGGTCCATGGAGCGGACCTCGCGGCAGACCTCCACCCCGTTGCCGTCCGGCAGCCGGACGTCCAGCACCGCCACGTCCGGGTGGACCGCCGGGATGCGGGTCAGCGCCTCGGCGGCCGTTCCGGCCTCGCCGACCACCGCGATGTCGCCCTCCATGGACAGAAGGTCGTGGACGCCCCGTCGCACCACCTCGTGATCATCGAGTAGAAACACCCGGATTTGTCCGTTATCAGTCATTTGCAAAGCCTCGCACAAATCGATGCCTGTTACCCCCTTACGTTCGGGCCGCTGCCCGGATACCGTGCGCTGGTGTCCCGACGGCACCGGAAATGGGAGCCGCACCACACCTGCGGCGATCGAGAGAGAACAACTAGGACGTCCTAGCTCAAGCGCGCCTAAGGGCGGCGCTGGGTAACGTTCTCGTGAGGGACGCCGTCGGAATCGGAACACCACCTGCCCCGCAGTCGGTGCGTACACCCACGCATTCGTACGGGGCGGTGACCGGACCGGTCACCGGCGACCCCGGGCGGCCGGACAGACCGAGGAGTGAACGTGACTGTCAAAAGCACGGCGAGGGCGCGCAAGAAGGCGGCCCCCTCCGTCCCTGACAAGCAGGCCGGCTCGGGCGCCGCGCCGGAGCTCGTACAGCTGCTCACGCCGGAAGGCGAGCGCGTCGAGCACCCGGACTTCCCGCTGACGACCACCCCGGAGGAGCTCCGCGGGCTCTACCGGGACCTGGTGCTGGTCCGGCGCTTCGACGCCGAGGCGACCTCGCTGCAGCGCCAGGGCGAGCTGGGCCTGTGGGCCTCGCTGCTCGGCCAGGAGGCGGCCCAGGTCGGTTCGGGGCGCGCGATGCGTCCCGGCGACTACGCCTTCCCGACCTACCGCGAGCACGGTGTGGCCTGGTGCCGCGACGTCGACCCGCTGAACCTGCTCGGCATGTTCCGCGGCGTGAACCACGGCGGCTGGGACCCGAACGAGAAGAACTTCCACCTGTACACCATCGTGATCGGCGCGCAGACCCTGCACGCGACCGGCTACGCGATGGGCATCACCAAGGACGGCGCGGACGACGCGGTGATCGCCTACTTCGGCGACGGCGCCTCCAGCCAGGGCGACGTCAACGAGGCCTTCACCTTCGCCTCGGTCTACAACAGCCCGGTGGTCTTCTTCTGCCAGAACAACCAGTGGGCGATCTCCGAGCCCACCACCATGCAGACCCGCGTCCCGCTCTACCGCCGCGCCTCCGGCTTCGGCTTCCCGGGCGTCCGGGTGGACGGCAACGACGTGCTCGCCTGCCTCGCGGTCACCCGCTGGGCGCTCGACCACGCCCGCAGCGGCCAGGGCCCGGTGCTGGTGGAGGCCTTCACCTACCGGATGGGCGCGCACACCACCTCCGACGACCCGACCCGCTACCGGCTCTCCGAGGAGACCGAGGCGTGGAAGGCCAAGGACCCGATCCTGCGCCTGAAGGCCTACCTGGACAAGGAGGGCCTGGCCGACGAGGCGTTCTTCGCCGAGGTCGAGGCCGAGAGCGAGAAGCTGGGCCTGCGGGTGCGCGAGGGCGTGCGCTCGATGCCGGACCCGGACCCGACCCTGATCTTCGACCACGTGTACAGCGAGCCGCACACGCTGGTGGACGAGGAACGCGCGGAGTTCGTCGAGTACGCGGCCTCCTTCGAGGGTGGGGAGCACCACTGATGACCGGTCAGCTCAGCATCGCCAAGGCGCTCAACGAGGCGCTGCGCAAGTCGCTCGAGAGCGACCCGAAGACCGTCCTGATGGGCGAGGACATCGGCAAGCTCGGTGGCGTCTTCCGGATCACCGACGGCCTGCAGAAGGACTTCGGCGACGACCGGGTGATCGACACCCCGCTCGCCGAGGCCGGCATCATGGGCACCGCGATCGGCCTCGCGCTGCGCGGCTACCGCCCGGTGGTGGAGATCCAGTTCGACGGCTTCGTCTACCCGGCCTTCGACCAGATCGTCTGCCAGCTGGCCAAGATGCACGCCCGCGCGCTCGGCCACGTCAAGCTCCCGATCACCGTCCGCATCCCGTACGGCGGCGGCATCGGCGCGGTCGAGCACCACAGCGAGTCGCACGAGTCGTACTTCGCGCACACCGCCGGTCTGCGGGTGGTCACCCCGTCCAACGCGCACGACGCGCACTGGATGCTCCGCCAGTCCATCGAGTCGGACGACCCGGTGATCTTCCTGGAGCCCAAGCGCCGCTACTGGGACAAGGGCGAGGTCGGCGACGATCCGATGATCCCGCTGCACTCGGCCAAGGTGGTGCGCCCCGGCACCGACGCGACCCTGATCGCGTACGGCCCGATGGTCAAGGTCTGCCAGGAGGCCGCCGCGGCCGCCGAGGAGGACGGCCGCCGGCTCGAGGTCGTCGACCTGCGCTCGCTGTCGCCGATCGACTTCGCGACCCTGGAGGAGTCGGTCAAGCGGACCGGCCGCGGCATCGTGGTGCACGAGGCGCCGGTCTTCATGGGCATCGGGGCCGAGCTCGCCGCCCGCCTGACCGAGAAGTGCTTCTTCCACCTGGAGGCGCCGATCCTGCGGGTCGGCGGCTACTTCGCCCCGTACCCGCCGTCCCGGGTGGAGGAGACCTTCCTGCCCGACCTGGACCGCGTGCTCGACGCCGTCGACCGCGCGCTGGCCTTCTGAACCGGAGAGCGAGAATGACCAACGCTGTTCGCTCGCTCCGCGAGTTCAAGATGCCCGACGTGGGCGAGGGCCTCACCGAGGCCGAGATCCTCACCTGGTACGTCAAGCCGGGCGACACCGTCACCGACGGGCAGGTGGTCTGCGAGGTCGAGACCGCCAAGGCCGCCGTCGAGCTGCCGATCCCGTTCACCGGCGTGGTCGAGGCGCTGCACTTCCCGGCGGGCGCCACCGTCGACGTCGGTACCTCGATCATCGCGGTCGCCGTCGAGGGCGCCGCCCCGGCCGAGGCCGCCGCGCCCGTGGCTGCGGCTCCCGCCGCTGCCGCTCCGGCCGCCGAGACCGAGCCGGAGCGCCGCGAGGTGCTGGTCGGCTACGGCCCGCGCACCGGCACCGCCCAGCGCCGGGCCCGCCGGACCACCGCCGCGCCGGTCGCGCCCGTCACCCCGCCGGTGGCCGCCCCGGTCGCGCCTGCCGCCGTCCCGGTCCCGGCGCCCGTCCCGGTGCTGCCGGCCCAGTCGGCGGGCGACGACCGCCCGCTGGCCAAGCCGCCGGTGCGCAAGCTCGCCAAGGACCTCGGCATCGACCTGCGGGCGGTCACCCCGACCGGCCCGGGCGGTGTGATCACCCGCGAGGACGTGCACGCCGCCGCCGCTCCGGCGCCGGCTCCGGTCGCCGTCGCCGCGGTCGAGCAGCCGGCGGTCGTCGCGGCCCCGGCCGTCGAGCAGCCGGTCCCGGTGGCCTCCGCCGCCGGGGACGTGCGGATCCCGGTCAAGGGCGTGCGCAAGGCGACCGCCGCGGCCATGGTCTCCTCGGCCTTCACCGCGCCGCACGTCACCGAGTTCGTCCAGGTCGACGTGACCCGCACGATGAAGCTGGTCCGCAAGCTCAAGGAGAGCGGCGAACTGGGCGCGGGCGTGCGGGTCAGCCCGCTGCTGCTGGTCGCCAAGGCGCTGCTGACCGCGGTCAAGCGCCACCCGGAGATCAACGCCAGCTGGGACGAGGCGGCCCAGGAGATCGTCCTCAAGGGTGCGGTCAACCTCGGCATCGCCGCGGCCACCCCGCGCGGCCTGATCGTCCCGAATATCAAGGACGCCGGGTCGAAGACGCTCTCGCAGCTGGCGATCTCGCTGGGCGAGCTGGTCGAGACCGCCCGCCAGGGCAAGACCTCGCCCGGCGACATGACCGGCGGCTCGATCACCATCACCAACGTCGGCGTCTTCGGCGTCGACACCGGCACCCCGATCCTCAACCCGGGCGAGGCGGCCATCCTCGCCTTCGGCGCGGTCCGGGACATGCCGTGGGTGCACAAGGGCAAGGTGGTGCCGCGCCAGGTCACCACCCTCGCGCTCTCCTTCGACCACCGCCTGGTCGACGGCGAGCTCGGCTCCAAGGTCCTCGCCGACGTGGCGGCGATCCTGGAGTACCCGAAGCGCCTGATCACCTGGGGCTGACACCCCGCGAACGGCGAAGGGCCCCGCTCCCCAGGGAGCGGGGCCCTTCCGCGTGCTCAGCGCTCGGCGAACCGCTTGACGCCGTACAGCACCGCACCACCGAGCAGCAGCATCGCGCCGGCCGACCACACCAGGAACCCGGTGGCCTTCGACGGCCCGGTGGACGCCAGCTCCTGCGGAGCGGTGGTCGCGGGGGTGGCGGGGGTGGCGGGCGCAGCCGTGGTCGGCGTCGCGGCGGGGGCGGTCGCGGGGGCAGAGGTGGCCGCGGCGGGCACCGCGGTCGGCTTCGCCGGGGCGGGAGCGGTCGGGGCGGGGGCCGGCTTCGGGCGGTCGACCTTGATGTCGAGGTTCGTGAAGTCCGAGATCTTGTCGTCCTCGGCCAGGGCGCCGAGCCCGATGACGACGGCCGTGACGTTCTTCGGCAGCTTCGCCGAGACGCCGAAGCGGTAGCGCATGTGGGCGGTCTCGCCCTTGCCGAGGCCGAAGGTGGGCATGGCGTCGTCGCGCACCCAGACCGTCGGGTCGCAGCTGTGCCGCAGCGCCATCGGCCGCCAGGCGCCGCGGTTCCACCACTCCACGGTGAGGTCGGGGATCTCCAGTCCGCCGCGCGGGTTGTTCATCGCGAAGGACGGGCGGACGGCCGAGTAGGCGCCGTCGGTGTTGTTGGTGATGTCGACCGAGACCTCCTGCGGCTCCGCGCCGACCGCCACGGTGGTGGGGGCCTTGAGGACCGAGACGGACAGCACGCCCTTGTGCTCCACCTTCTCGGCCGGGGCCGCGCCGGCTCCGTCCGCCTGCGCCAGGCCGCCCGGGGCCGGGGCGGAGACGGCGGTGGTGTCCGGCTGGTCGCCGCAGGCGGAGGCCGGGGTGGAGGCCAGCAGCGGGAGGGCGACGCCGAGGGTGAGGGTGGCGGCGGAGGTGGCGACAAATCGGGAGATAGCGGACGTACGCATGACAGGGGTCCCCCCGGACGGTGAGCTGGGTGATTTTCGGAGCCGGGCGCTTCCCGCGCCTTCACCCTGATAGACGTGCATCCCCCGAGGGGGTTGCAGGTGGTTCCGGAGAAATTTTCCGGGCCCCCGGCAAGGGCTCCGGAATACTGCCGGGGTGACGGAACAGGGAACGGTGACGCGGGTCGGGGCGGCGCTCGGGGAGCAGGGGCCGCGGCCCTCGCTGCGGCGGGACGCGTCGCTGCCGGCGCTTCTGGCGGGGCTGGTGTGCATCGCGGTGTCGTTCTCCGGCCCGCTGGTGGTGGTGCTGGCGGCAGCGGCCGCCGGGCGGCTGGACCAGGCGCACACGGCGTCCTGGATCTGGGCGGTGTCCATCGGCAGCGGCCTGACCTGCCTGCTGCTCAGCTGGTGGACCCGCACCCCGGTGATCACCGCCTGGTCCACCCCGGGGGCGGCGCTGCTGGTGGCGAGCCTCGGTGCCTTCCCGTACCGGGAGGCGGTCGGCGCCTTCCTGGTGAGCAGCGTGGCGGTGGCGGTCTTCGGGGTGACCGGGCTGTTCGGGCGGCTGATCCGGGCGATACCGGTGGGGATCGTCAACGCGATGCTGGCGGGCATCCTGTTCACCTTCGGCGCGGGCATCTTCGCCGAGCTCAAGGCGGCCCCGGTGCTGGTGCTCGGCAGCTTCGCCGCGTTCCTGGTCGCCAAGCGGCTGCTGCCCCGGTACGCGGTGCCGGTGGCACTGCTGGTCGGCGCGGGGCTGGCGGCGGCCACGGTGGGGCTGCCGGTGCACCTGGGCGACGGCGGGCCGGTCCGGCCGGTGCTCACCGTGCCGGCGTTCTCCTGGGCCTCGCTGGTCGGCCTGGCGCTGCCGCTCACCATCGTGGCGCTGGCCTCGCAGAACGCGCCGGGCCTGGCCATCATGCGGGCCTCCGGCTACCGGCCGGACGACCGGCTGCTGATCGGCGCGACCGGTGGCCTGTCGGTGCTGCTGGCGCCGTTCGGCTCGCCGGGCGTCAACCTGGCCGCGATCACCGCCGCGATCTGCACCAGCCCGGAGAGCCACCCGGACCCGCGCCGCCGGTACGTCGCCGGGATGTCGGCCGGCGTGCTGTACCTGGTGGTGGGCAGTTTCGGCGGGATGCTGGTCAGCCTGTTCACCGGTCTGCCGCACGCGCTGATCGCGGTGATCGCCGGCGTCGCCCTGCTGGCCGCCTTCCAGGGCAGCCTGGCCGCCGCGGTGGCCGACGAGGGCGGCCGCGACGGCGCGGTGGTGACCTTCCTGGCGACCGCCTCGGGGATGAGCGTCCTCGGCATCGGCGCGCCGTTCTGGGGCCTCCTGCTGGGCGTGGCCACCCACGTGGTGCTGACCGCGCGCCGCCGCTAGCGGCCGCGCCCCCCGGGCGCCTCCCGGGAGGGCCGGGCGGGTCGTCCGGTTGGGCCGCGCGGGGGAGCCGGGGGCACGCGGCGAGCCGTGTGCGCCGTCCATGGGTACGTCTGTGCGACCACCCACCCGCGCGTCCCGCCGGGTGGCCGTCGTACGGAGGGCGCCCGCGTATGACGCCTGGCAATCCCGGCCCCGTGATGCGGACCGCCGCCGCCCTGGTGCTCGCCGCCGCGGCGGTGCTGCCCGCGGTTCTGGAGCTGGCGTCGCCCGCCCCGTCCGCGGTGATAGGACCCCCGGTCGGCCCGGTGACCGACCGCGCCGTCCCGCCGAACCGGCCCCGCGCCGCCGACCTGCGCGCCCCCGGCGCGGCGCCCACCGTCGACCTGAAGCTCTCCGGCGACCCGGGCAACCGGATCACCCTGGTGCTGCTGGGCGACGGGTACACCGACGCCCAGCAGCCGCTCTTCCGGGATCAGGCCGACCGGACCTGGCGGGCGCTGCTGGAGATCGAGCCGTTCCGCTCGTACCAGTCGTTCTTCAACATAAGGCGGGTGGACGTGGTCTCCACCGTCTCGGGCATCGCCGAGAGCGAGAGCGCCGGCCGCTCCACCAGCACCCCGCTGGGCATGCACTTCTGGTGCGAGGGCACCGCCCGGCTGCTCTGCGCCGACGAGAACGCCACCGCCCGGTACGCAGGCGAGGGCGAGGGGCCGCAGTACCTGATCGCGCTGGCCAACTCCACCGAGTACGGCGGCGCCGGCGGCACCGGGGTGACCACGCTGGCCGGCGGCAGCCCGGACGCCGGGCGGATCATCCAGCACGAGATAGGCCACACCATCGGCGACCTGGGCGACGAGTACGACAGCGCCCCGACCGACCCGGACTACCCCAACCTGTCCACCGCGGACGCGGACGAGATGCGCCGGACCCACACCAAGTGGTGGCGCTGGCTGGACGCCCCCTCGCCGGACGGCGGCGGCCCGGTCGGTGCGTACCGCAGCGCCAACGGCCTGTACCGGCCCACCCCGGACTCGGTGATGCGCACCCTGGGCGGCACGTACAACCTGCCCTCGCGGGAGGCGATCCTGGAGCAGATCTACCGCCGGGTCCGCCCGGTGGACGCGCCCGAACCCGCCGCCGGACCGGTCGACGGCCGCCCCCGGCTGGCCGTCCACCCGCTCCCGCTGACCGGCCCGCGCCAGCTCCGGGTCGACTGGACGGTCGACGGGCAGCCGGTCGAACCGACCGCCGCCGACCGGACCTGGCTGGACACCTCGACGCTGGCCCTGGCCCCCGGTCGGAAGACCGTCGTCACGGCGACCGTCCGGGACACCACCGACTGGGTGCGCGACGAGGCCTTCCGCGACCAGTTCATGACCCGCACGGCGAGCTGGACGCTCACCGGGTGACCCGGACAATTGATCATTTGATGGGATGACTAGCCTGGTTCCACTATGACCGTGGACCCAGCAGGCACCGCACAGTCCGCACCCTCCGTATCCGTGCCCCGCCCCCGCCGCGCCGCCGAGGCCGTCCTGCCGCCCGGTGGCCGGGCCGCCTGGGCCGCCTGGGCGATCGGGTGCTCCGTCTACGTCCTCGCCGTGGTGCACCGCACCAGCCTCGGCGTCGCCGGACTGGACGCCACCGCCCGCTTCGGCATCGGCGCGTCCGCGCTCGCCACCTTCTCGATCCTCCAGGTGCTGGTCTACGCGGCCATGCAGATCCCGGTCGGGCTGCTGGTCGACCGCTTCGGACCGCGCCGGGTGCTGCTGCTCGGCGTCCTGCTGATGAGCGGCGGACAGCTCGCCTTCGCGCTCTCCACCGGGTACGGGCCCGCGCTGGTCTCCCGGGCGGTGCTCGGCTGCGGCGACGCGATGACCTTCATCAGCGTCCTGCGGGTCGCCGCCCGCTGGTTCCCGCCCGCCCGCAACCCGCTGGTCGCCCAGCTCACCGGCCTGGTCGGCACCGGCGGCAACCTGGTCACCACGGTCGTCCTCGCCCAGGCCCTGCACAGCCAGGGCTGGACCCGCACCTTCGGCACCATCGCGGTGGCCGGCACGGCCGTCTTCGCCCTGGTCGCCCTGCTGCTGCGGGAAGGCCCGCCCGGGACGTCGGTGCTCCCGGTCGAGCCGGTGCGCCGGCTGTCGGTCCGGCGGCAGATCCGCGACTCCTGGCGCGAGCCCGGAACCCGGCTCGGCATGTGGGTGCACTTCACCACCGCCTTCCCCGCCGCCGCGTTCGGCCTGCTCTGGGGCCTGCCCTACCTGGTCGAGGGCCAGGGCATGACCCGCGCCGGGGCGGGCGGCATGCTCAGCCTGCTGGTGCTCAGCAGCATGGCGTTCGGCCTGCTCTTCGGACGGCTGGTCTCGCGCTCCGCCGCGCTGCGGATGCCGATCACGCTGACCGTGCTCGGCGTCACCGCGCTCGGCTGGGCCGTCACCCTGGCCTGGTCGGGCGGGCATCCGCCGCCGTGGCTGCTGGTGCTGCTGCTGGTGGTGATGGGCAGCAACGGACCCGCCTCGCTGATCGGCCTCGACTACGCCCGCTCGTCCAACCCCGCCGAACGGATGGGCACCGCCTCCGGCATCGCCAACATGGGCGGCTTCATCGGGGCGATGGTGACCCTGCTCGGGATCGGCGTCCTGCTCGACCTGCTCTCGGACGGGGACGGCTACTCGGCCCACGCGTACCGGCTGGCCTTCTGCTTCCAGTTCCTGCCGCTGGCGGCCGGCACCGGCATGATCCTGCGCCTGCGCCGGAAGACCGCGGCGGTCCCGGGCTGAGCCCGGAACCGCCGCTTCCTACAGCTCGCCCATCTCCCTGAGCAGCGCCGCGATGTCCGGCGCCTCGCCGTGGATCCGGGCCCTGCCGTACTCGAACAGCAGCGGGCCGCCGTCCGGCTGGCGGCGGGGCTCCTGGAGCCGCGCGTGCGCCAGGTGCGTGGTCAGGTCCACCAGCTTCAGCTTGGCGCACCGGGGGAGCGCCCGGCCGCCGCGGATCCCCACCCGCTCCACGCTCGGGCAGCGGAAGTACCCGCCGTACGGCGGCCCGCTGTCCTCCTCGGGCGCGGGCACCACGAACTCCATCTCGCCGTGCCGGCAGTGCACCGTCCCGTCCGAGCGAACGTTGATCGCGAACGCGGTGTCGTGGTCGAACTCGGCGAGCACGTCCACCCGCTGCCCGATCGCCTCGGCGAGGGTCTCGGCCATCCGCTCCCGGTGCCACGGGACGTCCGCGTCGCCCCGTCGGATCGACGGCAGGAGGTCACCGGTCACCCATTCCTGGAACGGCCGCGCGGCGTGCTTGTTCGATCGCATCAGGAGCGTGTACAGCCCCGCCTCGCTGATCACGCCGAGGACCGGGTTTCCGCGCCTGCGGGGCAGCTGACCTGCGGGTTCGGTATTACCGTCGGTTTCGGCGACGGTAATGCCGACGGTATTCACGGTCTGCCGGTGCTCCGGCCGGAGACCGCCGGCGGCGTCGCGCGGGTTGGCGATGCCGAGGATCCTGCAGACGTCCGCGGTCGCGAACCACGGGTCGCCGTCGATGACCACGACCCGGATCGGTTGACCCGTGACGGGGAAGCTGGAGTGCACCAGCACCATGTCGGCCTCGTTCTTCAAGGCAGCCCCTCCTTCACTCTCGGTGATGGGCTGCCCGGTCAAACGAGGCCGAACGGGTGAGGGCGACGGCCAGCCGTCGCCGTGCGGAGGTGCGAAGTGCGGCACCGGAGTGTTCTAACGACCAATGCCACTAGTCACATGTAACCCGTCTGATTAGGGCGTCAGTGAGAAGTTGGCCAGGACCCTCGTCGACAGTTCGTGGTCGCCCTGGATGTGGACACGGTCCGTGACTGCCTCGGGGCGGACGCGGCCGCAGGCGAGGCGGAGGTAGGTCTCCCAGTCGAGGGTGAGCCGGGCGTCCGGGGCGAGGGTCACCGACTCGTCGGCGGTGCCGCGCCCGTCCGCGTCGACGCGGACGGTGCGCAGGAACTCCACCGGGCCGGTGACCTCGACGGCGAGGGTGGTGCCGGCCGGGGCGCCGGCCTGCTTGGCGACGACCAGCGGGAGGCCGGAGAGCAGCAGGTCGCGGGTGACCAGGGCACCGGGGGAGGCCAGGTTGCCGGGCTCGCGCAGGGCGCGGCGGAGGTCCTGCTCGTGCACCCAGACGTCGAAGACGCGCTTGCGCAGCAGCTCGACGTACGGGACCTCCTCGCCCTGCGGGCCGAGCGGCAGGCGGACCAGGTCGGTGGGCTGGTGGCGGGCGTTCCGCAGGGCGCGCGAGCGCCGGATGATCGTGTACTCGAGCTCGCTGGTGATCTCGACGGGGGTGTGGCAGCGCCGCTTGTCGACCGGCAGCTCCAGGTAGCGGGCGGTCTCGGTGGTGACGTGCCGCAGGTCGCTCGGGAGGGCGTGGATCGGCCGGGGGTCGCCGAGCAGCTCGGACTCGAAGCCGATGATGTGCGAGACGACGTCGCGGACCGACCAGCCGGGGCACTCGGTGGGGCGGTTCCACGCGTCGGTGGGGAGCGGGGCGAGCAGCTCGGATATCGCTTCGATGGAGTGGGTCCACGCGTCGATGTGCGCCTGCACGGTCTGGTTGTCCGTCACGGGAATCTCCGGCCCTCCGTCAGCTTCCGTCCGGCGCCGCCCCGGGCCGTCGGGACCTCCGGGCGGACGCGCTACCGGCACGTTACGCTGCCCGGTGAGCGCAGGGCAGCGCTTTCGGGTGACGATCGTAGGACTCTTGCCGTGGACGGTGGTACTGTGCGCGCTTCATTGATCCAACTCGCGGTCTCCGACGCCGAGCCGGCCGCCGAGCGGCGGGCCCGGGCGGCGGCCGTGGTCCGTGCCCAGGCGGGCGCCGACCTGGTCGTGCTGCCCGAGCTGTGGCCGCTGGGCGGCTTCGCGTACGAGCTGTGGTCCGACGGCGCCGAGCCGCTGGACGGGCCGACCGCGGAGGCGATGTCGGCGGCGGCGAAGTCGATCGGGGCCTGGCTGCACGCCGGGTCGATCGTCGAACGGGATCCGGACGGGCCGATCTACAACACCTCGCTGCTGTTCGCCCCGGACGGCGAGCTGGTGCACACCTACCGCAAGATCCACCGCTTCGGCTTCGACAGCGGCGAGGCCGTGGTGATGGGCGCCGGGCAGGAGATCGTCACGGCCGCCGCCGACTTCGCCACGCTGGGCCTGGCGACCTGCTACGACCTGCGCTTCCCGGAGCTGTTCCGGGCGCTGCTGGACGCCGGTGCGGAGCTGCTGGTGGTCCCGGCGGCGTGGCCGGCCCGGCGGGTGGAGCACTGGACGCTGCTGGCCCGGGCCCGCGCGGTGGAGGAGCAGGCGTACGTGCTGGCCTGCAACACCGCGGGGACGCACGGCGGCGTCGAGCAGGGCGGGCACAGCATCGTGGTGGACCCGTGGGGCCGGGTGCTGGCCGAGGCGGGCGCGGACGAGCAGGTGCTGACGGTGGAGTTCGACCCGGCGGAGGTGGCCAAGGCCCGCGCCGAGTTCCCGGTGCACCGGGACCGCCTGCTCGGCATCCCGGCCCCCGTCCAGCGCTAGCACGCGCACCACCGGCCCGCGCGTCGCCGGGCTCGCCGCCGAGGGCCCGCCCGGGGCCCGGCCCGGGGCCCGCTCCGGCGGCGCGCGAGCGGGGGGCTTGGTCCGGATTGGGGCCGTTGGGTACCCTGTGCGCGATTTTGCGAGCACGACCGGGGTCGGGCAGGCGGGGCGGGAGGGGGTGGGTGATGGTCGGCAGCGGCCTGTTCGGGAGTTCGGCGAGCCGTTCCGGCGACGGTCGGTCGGCGATCCGCCGCAACAGCCTCCGGGAGCAGATCGCCGACGCCCTGCGCGAGGAGCTGATGGCGGGCCGTTTCCCGGCCGGCCGGAACTTCACCGTGAAGGAGATCGCCGACCTGTACGGCGTCTCCGCCACCCCGGCGCGCGAGGCGCTGGTGGACCTGGCCGCCCAGGGGCTGCTCACCGCCGAGCACCACCGCGGCTTCACCGTCCCGTCCTTCGACTGGGACGACTTCCTGGAGATCTTCGAGGCCCGCACGCTGCTGACCGACAACGCGCTGCGCCACCTGTCCGGCCGGATCGGCCGGTACGACTGGGCGCGGCTGTCCTCGCTGCGCCGCCGGGCGGACGCCGCGGTGCGCGCCTCGCGCTCCGGCCAGCTGGACGTGCTGGTCGGCTGCGACCTGCGGTTCTGGCAGGAGGCGGCGGCGCTGCTGTGCAACGACCGGATCGCCGGGTACCTGGGCTGGCTGCGGGTGCAGTCCTGGATGTTCGCCGCCCCGCACCTGCGGGCGGCCGGCGACCTGAGCGGGGTCTGCTGGGACCGGCACGGCGAGCTGGTCGACCGGATCGAGGACCGGGACCAGGCCGGCGCGCACCGGATCATCAACGACTACAACCTGTTCACCGTCCGGCTGCTGGCCCGGCTGCTCGGCAGGACGCTGGAGTCGGTGGCGGTGCTGCCCCTGCTGCGCGACCCGGAGACGCCGCCGCTGGTGCCGGAGCAGCCCCTCGGGGGTCCGGCGGAGCAGGCGTCGGGCGAGGTGGTCGCGGAGGTGGTCGCCGAGACGGTGACCGAGGTCGGGCTGGGCCGGGTGCCGATGCCCAGGCATCTGCCGCCGGGCCGGCTGGAGGGGCCGCCGCATCCGCTGGGCCGGTTCGGAGGGGGGAGCGGGGAGCCCGCGCCCGGCCGGTAGGGTGAGCCGTCGTTGCCCGCCTCTCGGAGGAGGATGAGCCGGCCATGGCCTGCGACCTCTGGCTCGTCCCGCTCGTGGACGTCCTGACCCACAGCCCGGAGAACCCCTTCCGGGACGACCTCGACCGCTACAACGGCGTGCTGGCCTCGAACGGCCTGCCGGCCGTCCCGGTCCACCAGTACGTGCCGGGGTTCAGCGGCGAGGTGGAGCCGATAGCCGCCTTCGACTACGACTCGCTCCACTTCCTGCGCCGGGCCTACCTGTTGGGCATCACCGGCTTCGAGATCACCCCGGTGGACGCGCTCGGCGGCGACTACGAGCAGCTGCTGGAGATGTTCGAGTCCACGGCCGAGCAGTCGCACCTGGTCTGGCACTTCGACCACGCCGGCGCCTACGTCCCGGTCGACTTCCAGCTGCCGCTGGTGGACGACGGCCTGCTGGCGGCCGGTGGCCCGCTCGGCTCCTCGTTCGGGCTGCTGCGGGAACTGCAGGCGGTGGCACCGGTGTTGGGTATCGACGTGCTCAACCCGCCCGTGCCGACCCGGCCGTTGGGGCCGACCGAGCTGGAGCAGCCGTTCGGGCCGCCGATCGACGACCTCCACCCCTACGCGCGCGAGCGGCACGCCTGGGCCGGCCTCTACGCGGCGGCCACCCGCAGCGTCACGCAGGGGTCGATGGTCGTCTTCGCCTAGCGGCCGGCCCGGCAGATCCGGCCGGGTCCGGTCCCGCTCAGCGCAGCGGGCCCTCCGGCGGCCGCTGGCGCGGCATGGTGGGCCGGGTGCCGGGCGGCGGCAGGACGCGGACCTGGGCGCCCGGGCCGCCCTCGCTGCGGCCGGCCCAGGCGCCGGGCACCTGGGTGGGCAGCCGGCTCATCCCGGCACGGAACTCCAGCATCCACTCCGAGGTCTCGGAGCGGACCATGTCGGAGACGTCCTCGCAGAAGCGCCGCAGCACCCCGAGGCAGCGCTCGGCGGCCTCGCCCGCGGTGCCCTCGGTGGGGCCGAGCACCTCGCGCACGCACTCCGAGGCCCAGTCGAACTGGAAGGCCTCCAGCCGCCGCTGCAGGGCCTGCGCGGTGGAGACGTCCCGCATCCAGCCGGAGGTCAGGCCGAAGGCGCGGTCGGCGAGCAGGCAGGCGCCGGAGAGCGCGAGGCCGAGGTACCCCCACTCGGCGGCGTGGTGGATCACCCCGGTGAGCGCGACCAGCGGTGCGGCCACCCCGGCCGCACCGAAGACCGCCGCGTCGAAGCGCAGGAACCGGGCCCAGCGGCGCTTCCAGATCCGGTCCCGGCGGTACCAGTCGATCGCCTCGACGGCGCGCTCCTCGGACCAGCGGTAGAGCTCCTCCAGGCGCTCGGCCGGCTCCCCCCAGTCGCCCAGGGGGAACTGGCGGGCACTCAGGTCGGTGCGGCGGCCGGTCGGCGTCCGGCCCTGGGCGGGCACGGTCGGCTGGTCCTCCTCACCGATCTCCTTGCCCCAGGGGCTCTCCTCGGGCTGCATTTCCGGCTGGCTCACCTGTGGCGCTCCCTGTGGCGGGGTGACTGCGGAGGCCCGGCGGGTACCGGGACTGGCGGTGCGTGCATCTGACTGCGCGTCCGGCTGACGGAAGTCGAACGCGTCGGTCGTCGGGCCCGCGGCGCCGAGTGCGGGTGTGGGCCGCCCATGGTGCCGTGTCCGGGGGTGGGGCCGGATCGGGTCCAACAGCACTTCTTACCGCCAAATGGCTGACCGTGGGGCCGCTTCGCCAGTGATCGTTATCGGATTTCACCTCCGGAACACGAGGTGAGCGGGTTTCGGGGCCCGGACGGATTTCACTCGTCCGAGCGAGGTGAAGAACGGTTGCCGGCCTGACCCTCCGGGCAGACTGGAGGATCGTCCAAGTGTCCACGCCCTGGATCGCCTGCTATTGGAGCTTCCACCAGCGACTACGCTTTCCAGGCGTGAAGGTCCTCGTCATCGGCGGCGGCGCCCGCGAACACGCCCTGTGCCGCTCTCTGTCCCAAGATCCCGCTGTCACCGCGCTGCACTGCGCCCCGGGCAACGCCGGGATCGCGCAGGTGGCGACGGTCCACCCGGTCGACCAGCTGGACGGCACCGCCGTCACCGCGCTGGCCCGGGAGCTGTCCGCCGACCTGGTGGTGGTCGGCCCGGAGGCCCCGCTGGTGGCCGGCGTCGCCGACCCGCTGCGCGCCGCCGGGATCCCGGTCTTCGGCCCGTCCGCCGAGGCCGCCCAGCTGGAGGGCTCCAAGGCCTTCGCCAAGGACGTGATGGCCGGCGCCGGCGTGCCCACCGCCCGCTCCTACGTCTGCACCACCGTCGAGGAGGCCGCCGCGGCGCTGGACGCCTTCGGCGCCCCCTACGTGGTCAAGGACGACGGCCTGGCCGCCGGCAAGGGCGTCGTGGTCACCTCCGACCGCGAGGCCGCGCTGGCCCACGCCGCCTCCTGCGAGCGCGTGGTGATCGAGGAGTACCTGGACGGCCCCGAGGTCTCGCTCTTCGCGATCACCGACGGCACCACCGTGCTGCCGCTCGTCCCGGCCCAGGACTTCAAGCGCGCCCTGGACGGCGACGAGGGCCCGAACACCGGCGGCATGGGCGCCTACTCCCCGCTGCCCTGGGCCCCCGAGGGCCTGGTCCAGGAGGTGCTGGACACCGTCCTGCAGCCGACCGTGGACGAGCTGCGCCGCCGCGGCACCCCGTTCTCCGGCCTGCTCTACGCCGGGCTCGCGCTCACCTCGCGCGGCACCCGGGTGATCGAGTTCAACGCCCGCTTCGGCGACCCGGAGACCCAGGTCGTGCTGGCCCGCCTGGAGACCCCGCTGGCCGGCGTGCTGCTGGCGGCCGCCAACGGCACCCTGGCCGAGCTGGAGCCGCTGCGCTGGAGCGACGGCGCCGCGGTGACCGTGGTGCTCGCCTCCGAGGGCTACCCGGCCGCGCCGCGCACCGGCGACCCGATCGAGGGCCTGGCCGAGGCGGAGGCCGACGGCACCGCCTTCGTGCTGCACGCCGGCACCAGGCTCGGCGAGGACGGCGCGGTGCTCACCGCCGGCGGCCGCGTCCTGTCGGTCACCGCCACCGGCGGCGACCTGGCCGAGGCCCGCGCCAAGGCCTACCGCGGCGTGGAGCGGATCGCCTTCAAGGGCGCCCAGCACCGCACCGACATCGCGCTCAAGGCCGCCCGCTGACGGACGGCCCCACCGGGGCGCTGTGCACGGACTACCCGTCCGGACGCAGCGCCCCGCAGTCTTTTCCGAGCCGGTCGGGTACCGGCCGGCAGCCCGGAATTCCAGTCCTTCGGGTGATGTTCCGGGCATCCGGCTGACGGAGCCCCGGCGGCGGTCGTAGGGTGCGCTGGATCGCGATGGGCCGGGCCGTGCCGGCGCGGCCGCCACTCGTGGCGGGGCGGCGCCGGGGGGATGCTGGGGGAGCGTGCGCACGCCCCGTCACCAGGACGGGTGGAATCCATGGCGATCCGGAACACCCGTCTGCACGCGGGCGTCAAAACTGTCGGAAGTGCCACGCAGGATGCACGGGCGGGGGCCGTGAAGGCCGCTCTCCACCCGGATGTTGATCGTTTCTAGTCGGCTGCGAAGGGGGTGCCGCGTCGAATGGTCGCTGTCGATGCCGCACGCACACACGCCCAGGCCGTCCTGCGGGTCCGCGGACGGGCCCTGGCGGCCGCCGCGCTGCCCGCCGCCCTCGCCGCGGTGCTGACCGCCGGGCGCCTCACCGGCCGGATCGGCGCACCCGGCTCGCCGGACGCCGCAGCGTGGGACGCGGTGCGCCTGGTGGTGGCCGCCGTCGCCGCGCTCGGCCTGCTGCTCGCCGCGCTGGTCACCCGCTCGCACCGGCGTGCCGTCCCACCGGTCACCCCGGCGGTCCGGCTCGACCCCGCCGAGGCCCCCGAGCTGTACCGCCTGATCGGCGACCTCGCCGAGCGGCTGGAGGTGCCCGTCCCCTCCGCCGTCGAACTCACCCCGGACTGCGACAGCTGGCTGGAGGAGGCCCCCGGCCCGCTCCACCGGCACCACGAGCCGCCCGCGCCCGTCCTGGTCATCGGCTCCCCCTTCCTGTGGTGGATGCGGGCCGGCGAGCTGCGCGCCCTGCTCGCCCCGGTGGTGGCCGGCACCGCCGCCTCGGCCGACCCCGAGATCGCCGCCGCCCGCCGCTTCGTCCGCAGCCTGGACGCGGCCCTCGGCGACCGCCACCGCGGCCCCGCCGCCCTGGTCGACCGGATCAACCGCGCCCTGCTGCGCTCCTGCCGCGAGCACTCCGCCGCGCTGGAGCACGCGGTCGCGGCCGCCGCCTCCGAGCAGGCCAAGGCCGTCGACTACGGCCTGCGGATCGCCGCGCAGGAGCAGGTCGGCCTCGCCTACGCGGGGTGGGACCGCCTCCTCACCCGCGTGGCGGAGCCCGCCTGGCGGCTCGGCCGCCACCCCACCCACCTCAACGCCGGCGTGGTCGCCGCGCTGACCGAGCTGTCCCGCCGCGACCGGCTGGCCGACGGCTACGGGACGCGGCTGGGCGACCGCCCCGCCTGCGACCTGCTGGAGGAGCCGGGCCGGATCGACGCCGAGGTCTCCCGGGTCGCCGCCGCCCTGCTGCACGAGGAGCCCGCCACCGGCTGGTGCGAGCTCGACTGGGCCGACTACCCCTGCGCCGTGGTCGACCTCGGCTGGCGGACCCAGGCCGCCGCCCTGCACGCCGCGCTCGACCGGCCCGGAACGCCCGGCGACCGCCCGTCGGCCGGCCCGGCCGACGGCCCCAGCCTGGCCCGGCTGCTGGCCCGGCTGAAGGCGGGCGAGAGCGAGCAGCTCGCCGCCGCCCTGGCCGGCCAGGTGGCGCGCGCCGCCCGGGTCACGCCCCCGACCGCACCCGTGCGCAGCGGCCGTGAGCTGCTCGTCGAGCACATCACCGCGACGGTCTGCTGCGCCGCGGCGGACGCCGGTGCGGCCACCCCGGGGCTGGACTGGCTGGACGGGCCGGTGCTGCTGCCGGCCGGTCGGCGGGCCGACCTGGGCCCGGCGGTCTGCGCCGCGGTGGAGCAGGGCGACGACGCTCCGCTGCGCGCCTGGCTGGAGTCGGCGGGGGTGCGGTTGGAGCGGCCGGTGCGGCTGTCCGGCTGACCCGGATTCACGAGTACTACTTGCTACGGTGGGGTGACGGAGCGCCAGCGGTCGTGGTGTGCTAGACCGCACGCACATCCGTATGGCAATTGCCACCCGCGACGGATGGGCCAGGGGTGGGGAGGGCGTGTGGGGACGGAACCCAACGGGAGATGGGAGTCCGCCACGCTGGCACACGGCGTCTCGGACCCCTTCGGGCAGGGCCCGCTGCCCTGGCTGCGCAGCCCCGACCACTACCTCGCCGACGGCGAGGCCGCCGTGCCCTGGTACGTCAGCGTGGACGCCCCCGGCCAGCGCCCGCTGACCGCCGGCGCCCGCCCCCGGCCGCCCGTCGGCACCCCGCGCAACGCGGACGACGTGGACCAGCAGATCAAGGGCTTCGCCTCGGCCGGGGTGATCCGCCCCGGCGGCTCGGTGGACTTCCGGGTCACCGTCAACCCGCCGCGCGAGTTCCAGGTGGACGTCTACCGGATCGGCCACGACGGCGGCGACGGCGCCCGGCAGGTCCACTCCAGCCCGCTGATCGCCGGTATGGCGCAGGCGGCGCCGCTGGTGGTCGGCCGCACCGTCTCCTGCCACCACTGGTGGCAGTCCTGGCGGCTGCAGGTCCCGACCGACTGGCGGCCCGGCGCCTACGTCGCGGTACTGACCACCGCCGACGGCGGCCACCGCAGCCACATCCCGTTCACCGTACGGGACTTCAGCCCCACCACGCACGCCGCCGAACTGCTCCTGGTGATCCCGGACGTCACCTGGCAGGCCTACAACCTCTTCCCCGAGGACGGCCACCGGGGGGCCAGCCTCTACCACGCCTGGGACGGGGACGGCCGGCTGGTCGGCGAGCGGGAGGCGGCGGTCACCGTCTCCTTCGACCGCCCGCACGCCGGGGCCGGGCTGCCGCTGCACGTCGGCCACGCCTACGACTTCATCCGCTGGGCCGAGCGCTACGGCTACGACCTCGCCTACGCCACCGCGACCGACCTGCACGCCGGGCTGGTCGACCCGTCCCGGCACAAGGCGCTGGTCTTCCCCGGGCACGACGAGTACTGGTCCGAGCAGATGCGGCGGGCCGTCGAGCGGGCCCGGGACGGCGGCACCTCGCTGGTCTTCCTCTCCGCCAACAGCATGTACTGGCGCGTCGAGCTGACCGCCGGCGCCTCCGGCGAGCCGAACCGGCTGCTGAACTGCCGCAAGCGGCAGCGGGTCGACGCGGACAGCCCGGCGGCCGGCGTCCCCGGGGCCGCCAGCGCGCTGTGGCGGGACGCCGGCGAGCCGGAGCAGCACCTGCTCGGCGTGCAGTACGCGGGCAGCGTGCCCGCGCCCGTCCCGCTGGTCGCCCGGAACACCGAGCACTGGCTGTGGGAGGGCACCGGCCTGCGCGACGGCGACCAGCTGCCCGGCCTGGTGGCCGGCGAGGCCGACCGGTACTTCCCGAAGGTCGCGCTGCCCGAGCACACCGAGCGGATCCTGCTCGCCCACTCGCCGTACCGGGACGCCGCCGGGCGGGTCACCCACCAGGAGACCTCGCTGTACCGTGCGGCCAGCGGCGCCTACGTCTTCGCGTCCGGCACCTTCGCCTGGTCGCCCGCGCTGGACCGGCCGGGGCACACCGACGAGCGGATCCAGCGGGCCACCGCGAACCTGCTGGACCACCTCTGCAAGGAGGGGTGAGCCGACCCGTGAAAGACTCGGTGGCGAATCTCCCCTTCCTTTCGCCCTGAGGACTGATCTTGAGCGGATTCGTCACCAAGCCCGAGCCGGTCCAGGTGCCCGGCCTGGTCCACCTGCACACCGGAAAGGTGCGCGACCTGTACCGGGCCGAGAACGGCGACCTGGTGATGGTGGCCAGCGACCGGACGTCGGCGTTCGACTGGGTGCTGCCCAACGAGATCCCCGACAAGGGCCGGATCCTCACCCAGCTGTCCCTGTGGTGGTTCGAGCGGATCGCCGACCTGGTGCCCAACCACGTGGTCTCCACCGAGGTCCCGGTCGGCGCCCCCGCCGACTGGGCCGGGCGGACGATGATCTGCCGCAACCTGGAGATGGTCCCGGTCGAGTGCGTCGCCCGCGGCTACCTCACCGGCTCCGGCCTGAAGGAGTACCTGGCCGACCGGACGGTCTGCGGCATCGCCCTGCCGGAGGGCCTGGAGGACGGCTCGGAGCTCCCCGCGCCGATCTACACCCCGGCGCTCAAGGCCGAGGTCGGCGAGCACGACGAGAACGTCCCGTACGAGGAGACCGCGCGGCGGATCGGCGCGGAGCTGGCCGCCACCCTCCGCCAGACCACCCTCGCGGTCTACTCCCGGGCCCAGGACGTCGCCCGGGAGCGCGGGCTGATCCTGGCGGACACCAAGTTCGAGTTCGGCCTGCTGGACGGCGAGCTGGTGATCGGCGACGAGGTGCTCACCCCGGACTCCTCGCGCTACTGGCCGGCCGACGAGTGGAAGCCCGGGCAGAGCCAGCCGTCCTTCGACAAGCAGATCATCCGCAACTGGCTGGCCTCGCCGGCCTCCGGCTGGGACCCGTCCGGCGAGCTCCCGCCGCCGGCCCTCCCGCTGGAGGTCGTCGAGCACACCCGGGCCCGCTACATCGAGGCCTACGAGCGGCTCACCGGCCTGTCCTGGTAGGCGCTCAGATCCAGCCGTGCTCCCGGGCGATCCGCACGGCCGCGTGGCGGTTCTCGGCACCGAGCTTGGTGGCCGCCGAGGACAGGTAGTTGCGGACCGTCCCGGGGGAGAGGGCCGCGCGCTCGGCGATCTCGGCGACCGAGGTGCCGTGCGCGGCCAGCTCCAGGACGTCCGTCTCACGGGGCGTCAGGGGGCTGTCGCCGGAGCTGATCGCGTCGGCGGCCAGCTCCGGGTCGACGTACCGCCCGCCGCCCTGCACGGTGCGGATGATCCTGGCCAGGTCGGACGCGGAGACGGTCTTCGGCAGGAAGCCGCGCACCCCGACCTCCAGCGCCCGCTTGAGGTAGCCGGGCCGCCCGTGCCCGGTGACGATCATCGTCCGGCACTCCGGCAGGCGGTGCCGCAGCTCGGCGGCCACCTCGATGCCGTCCAGACCGGGCATCTGCAGGTCGAGCACGGCGACGTCCGGCCGGTGCGCGGTGGCCATGGCCAGCGCCTCCCCGCCGGACGCGGCCTCGGCGACGACCGTGATGTCGTCCTCCAGGGCGAGCAGCGCGGCCAGTGCGCCGCGGATCAGGTGCTCGTCGTCGGCGAGCAGCACGCGGACGGGTGTCCGGTTCATCGGGTCGGTGCCTCCGGTGCGGGATCGGTCAGCGGCAGGGTCGCGGTGAGCCGGAAGCTGCCGGCCGCGACGGCGGGCAGGTCCAGGACGCCGCCGTGCGGGGCGAGCCGCTCGCGCAGGCCGCTCAGCCCGTGCCCGCCCGCGCCGTCGGCCGGGCGGGGGGAGGGGACCAGCGGCACCCCGTCGTTCTCCACCTCCAGGACGGCCGCTCCGCCGCGCACCCGCAGCCGGATCGCGCAGTGCCCGGCCTCGCTGTGCCGCAGCACGTTGGTGGTCGCCTCGCGGACCACCCAGCCGAGCACCGACTGCACCCGCGGCGGCAGCGTGCCGGGTTCCATCGCGAAGTCGGTCTCGCACTCCACGTCGGCGGCGCGCAGCACCGAGCGGGCACCGGCCACCTCGGCCGGCAGGTCGGCCTCCCGGTAGCCGCGGACCAGTTCGCGGACCTCGCGGTGCGACTCCTGGGCGATCCGCTGCACCTCGGTCATCTGGTCGACCGCCTCCGGGCGGCCGCGTTTGGACAGCTGCACGGCCAGCTCGCTCTTGAGCGCCATGGTGGTGAGGTTGCGGCCGAGCACGTCGTGCAGGTCGCGGGAGAAGCGCAGCCGCTCCTCGGCGACCGCGAGCCGGGCCTGCGCCTCCCGGGCGGAGTCCAGCTCCCACACCACCGCCGCCGTCCACGCCGAGCAGCGGCAGGTGGTGGCGGCGGCCAGCGCGCCGATCGCGGCACCGGTCAGCGCCCCGGCGGTGCTCGACCCCGGCAGGCCGGCGAGCACCAGCGGGACACCGGTGAGCGCGATCGCGGCCACCCCGACGACCGCGGCCTCGCGGATCCTCAGGGCGAGCGAGGCCGCCGCGACCCAGAAGGTCGTGGTGATCACCGCGATGCCCACGCCGAAGGACGGCTGCCCCTGCCGGTCGAGGGCCGGGGCGAGCAGCAGCACCGCGAAGGCGATGCCGTAGGTGATCAGGCCGCTGACCACGAGCCAGCCGGTCGGGCGGGGCCGCCGGCCCAGGTAGGCGGGCAGCGCGACCTTGAACAGCGCGGCGTTGAGCGCCGCGGCCACCACCGTCCCGACGGCGGCGATCCGCAGCACCGCGGGGTCGGCCTCGTTCCGGGCGGCGCCGCCGAGCATGCCGAGGGTGGCCAGCGGCTGCACCAGCGAGACGGCGTAGAGCGACCACCGGACGTACAGCTCGGTGCGCTGCGGCTTCCCGGTGGCCCGCCAGCGGCGGACCGGCATCGCCACGTCCATGTGGTCGCCCCCCTTCGGTTCGGCCTTCTTCATACCAGCCGGGCCCGGGGCCGTCAGCGACGCGGCTCCCACCGGAAGTACCGGCGGGCGGCCCAGGCGGCCGCGACCGTCCACACGACGCCCAGCAGCAGGTGCGGCCAGGCCTCGCCCCAGGTGCCGAGGAACCCGGTGGGCGGGGCGGAACCGTCGGTGCCGAACCAGCCGAGCCGGATCAGCTGGAAGCCGGGCGTGGTCGGCAGCGACTGGCAGATCCGGGCGAGCCCGTCCGGCATGACCTCCAGCGGGAACATCAGGCCCGAGCCGAGCTGGGAGACCAGCAGCAGCGGCAGGGTGGTCAGCCCGGCGCTCTCCACCGTCCTGGTGAAGGCGCTGGAGAGCGCCGCCAGGGCGATCAGCACGGCGAGCGACAGCAGCACGCCGGCCAGCAGCAGCACCGGGTTGGCCGGCACCGGCAGGTCGAACACCACCCCGCCGATCCCGCCGAGCAGCACGACCTCCAGCAGCGCCAGGGCGACCGCGGGCACCGAGGTGCCGAGCAGGATCTCGGCGTCCCGGGCCTCGCCGGTGCGCAGCCGCTTGAGGACCAGCTCGCCGCGGCGGGCCACGTACGAGGCGGTCAGCGTGTAGTAGACGACGAACAGCAGGATGACTCCGGCCAGGCCGCTGATCACACTGGCATGGACGTCCAGCCCGGGGTTGTCCTCGGCCTGCTGCTCCAGGGCGCTGGACAGCCCGACGACCATGGCCGGCGGCAGCAGCAGCGCGGTGAACAGCGCCGTGCGGTTGCGCAGCAGCAGGGTGGCCTCGGCGCGGCCGAGGGCGAGCATGCGGCCGGTGGCGGTGGTCACAGCGAGGCTCCGATCGGGGACGGGACGCGGGGGCCGGACGCCTCGGCGCCGGCGGCGATGGCGAGGAAGGCCTCCTCCAGCGAGGCGCTGCGGGCGTCCAGACCGCCGAGCGCGACCCCGTGGTGGGCGGCCCAGCCGAGCAGGTCGGTCAGGGTGGCCTGCAGGGTGGTGGTGCGGACGGTGATCCGGCGGCCCTCGGCGGTCACCTCGGCCCCGGCGAGCGGCGGCAGCACCAGGTCCCCGTGCGGGCCGCTGCGCTCCGGCAGCTCGAAGCCGATCCGGGACGGGCGGTCGGCGATCACCTCGGCGACGGTGCCGGCGACGACCACCCGGCCGCGGTGCATGATGGCCAGCCGGTCGGCGAGCTCCTCCGCCTCCTCCAGGTAGTGCGTGGTGAGCAGCACGGTGGTGCCCCCCGCGCGCAGCTCGCGGACCAGCTGCCAGACCGAGGCCCGGGCCTCCGGGTCGAGGCCGGTGCTCGGCTCGTCCAGGAACAGCACCTCGGGCCGGCCGAGCAGGGCCACCGCCAGGTCGAGCCGGCGGCGCTCGCCGCCGGAGAGCTGCTTGACCCGCACCGAGCGGCGGTCCAGCAGGCCGACCAGGTCCAGCGCCTCGTCCACCGGGCGGGCGTCGCTGGTCAGCCCGGCCCAGCAGCGGCCGGCCTCGGCGACGGTCAGCTCGCCCGGGAAGCCGCCCTCCTGCAGCATGATGCCGATCCGCGGCCGGACCGCGGCGCGCTCCCGGTACGGGTCGTGGCCGAGCACCCGGATCTGCCCCGCGGTGGGTTCGGCGAGCCCTTCGAGCAGCTCCATGGTGGAGGTCTTGCCCGCGCCGTTGGTGCCGAGCAGGGCGAACAGCTCGCCCCGGTGGACGGTGAGGTCGAGGCCGCGGACGGCGTCGAATCCGGCGCCCTCGGCAGGCCCGTAGCGGCGGTGCAGGCCCACGGCCTCGACGGCGGGGCGACTGGTGTCGGTCATGGCTCCAGCCTCCCGTCGCCCCGGCCTCGCGGGCAGTGCGGGCCGTCACCGGTCGCCGGTGCGGATCCACGGGTCGGCGGTGACAAATGTCATGGGGGAGGGGCGGGGCAACGCAGAAGGCCCCCTCGATCGAGGGGGCCTTCCGTCATGGAGCGGACGACGAGATTCGAACTCGCGACCCTCACCTTGGCAAGGTGATGCTCTACCAACTGAGCCACGTCCGCAGGTCTATTCACTTGTGCTGCTGCGCCTTTCGGCACTGCGAGCGGACGACGAGATTCGAACTCGCGACCCTCACCTTGGCAAGGTGATGCTCTACCAACTGAGCCACGTCCGCACGGCACCTGGGGCGCCGGCCGCTCCCGGGGTGTTCCCCTTGGCGACGAGAAATACTCTACAACATCCGTGAGAGTGCTCGCCCCACCCTTCCTCTCCGGGTCGGGTGGGGCGGACCGCAGGCGGTCAGTTCGCGTCGGCGAACGCCTCGTACACGTGCTTCGGGATGCGGCCGCGGGCGGGCAGCTCCATGCCGTTGGACTGGGCCCAGGCGCGCACCGCGGCCGGGTCCGGGGTCAGCGCGGTGCGGCGGAAGGACTTTCCGCTGCGGCTCTGGCGGCGGCCGGCCGCGACGAACGGGGCGAGGGCCTCCCGGAGCTTTTCCGCGTTGTCGGCGGACAGGTCGATCTCGTACGACTTCCCGTCAACGCCGAAGTGGACGGTTTCCGCGGCGGCGCCGCCGTCCAGGTCGTCGGAGAGCGTGACGACTACACGCTGAGCCATGGGTGTCAATCCTCTCGGGCAATTAGGCCGCCGGGTGTCTCGGGTGCCCCGTCGGCCCGGTGTGCCGCTGCGCGGGCGCATACGGAGGGCGTGGGGGCCCGAACCGGATACGCAGCGCGCCCGGCTGCCGGTCGCCCTATTCTGCACCCAAAGGCGGGGGAAATCGAAGGGTCTCGATTCCTTTTTTCCGGATATTCACGTGCTTCCCCGATGCGTCGATACACGGGCGTTACGGAAGGGATTAAACCTCCGAAATCGGATGCCCCCCTGGGGCGCCGGAGGGGCCCGGAACCCTTGCGGCGTAAGGGGCGGGTGTCTACGCGCGTCACCCTCCCGGGCCAGCAATCCGGCCCCGAACCCCAGGTAGGCTGAAGGTCCCCCGCCTTCACGCAATCACCACCGGGAGTGCCAGTGGCACGCGTCGTAGTCGACGTCATGCTCAAGCCGGAGATCCTCGACCCCCAGGGACAGGCGGTGCAGCGTGCACTGCCGCGTCTCGGATTCGCCGGGATCGCCGACGTCCGCCAGGGAAAGCGCTTCGAGCTGGAGCTGGAGGGCCCGGTCGACGACGCCGCCCTCGCCCGCATCCGCGAAGCCGCCGAGACCTTCCTCGCCAACACCGTGATCGAGGACTTCACCGTCCGCGTCGAGGAGGAGGGCAAGTGACCACCCGAGTCGGCGTCGTCACTTTCCCCGGTTCCCTCGACGACCGCGACGCGCAGCGCGCGGTCCGCCTGGCCGGCGCCGAGCCGGTCGCCCTCTGGCACCGTGACAAGGATCTCCACCAGGTCGACGCCGTCGTCCTGCCGGGCGGATTCTCCTACGGCGACTATCTGCGCTGCGGGGCCATCTCCCGCTTCTCGCCGGTGATGGACACCGTCATCGAGCAGGCCAAGCTCGGAATGCCGGTCCTCGGTATCTGCAACGGCTTCCAGGTCCTCTGCGAATCGCACCTGCTGCCCGGCGCGCTCACCCGCAACGACTCGCTGCACTTCATCTGCCGCGACCAGAAGCTGCGCATCGAGAACGCCGGCACCGCCTGGACCCGGGATTACTCGGCCGGCCAGGAAATCGTCGTTCCGCTGAAGAACGGCGAGGGCCGCTTCGTCGCCGACGCCCACGTCCTCGACGAGCTCGAGGCCGAAGGCCGCGTCGTCGCCCGGTACCTGGACGTGAACCCCAACGGTTCGTACCGCGACATCGCCGGCATCACCAACGCCGCGGGCAATGTCGTCGGCCTGATGCCGCACCCGGAGCACGCCGTCGAGCCGCTCACCGGCCCGACCACCGAGGGCCTGGGCTTCTTCACTTCCGTCCTCAAGCAGCTGGTGAACGCCTGATGACCCTGGACACCGTCAAGAACGCCGAGCAGACCCCGGACGCCGCCCAGCCCTGGGCCGAGCTGGGTCTCAAGGAAGACGAGTACGCGCGGATCCGCGAGATCCTCGGCCGCCGTCCCACCGGCGCCGAGCTCGCCATGTACTCCGTCATGTGGTCGGAGCACTGCTCGTACAAGAGCTCCAAGGTGCACCTCAAGCAGTTCGGCGAGAAGGCGCCCGAGAACGACGCCATGCTCGTCGGCATCGGCGAGAACGCCGGTGTGGTCGACGTCGGCCAGGGCTACGCGGTCACCTTCAAGGTCGAGTCGCACAACCACCCGTCGTACATCGAGCCCTACCAGGGCGCGGCCACCGGCATCGGCGGCATCGTCCGCGACATCCTCGCGATGGGCGCCCGCCCGGTCGCCGTGATGGACCCGCTGCGCTTCGGCGCCGCGGACCACCCGGACACCCGGCGCGTGCTGCCCGGCATCGTCGCGGGCATCGGCGGCTACGGCAACTGCCTGGGCCTGCCCAACATCGGCGGCGAGGTCGTCTTCGACTCCTGCTACCAGGGCAACCCGCTGGTCAACGCGCTGTGCGTCGGCGTGATGAAGCACGAGGACATCCACCTCGCCAAGGCCTCCGGCCCCGGCAACAAGGTCATCCTCTACGGCGCCCGCACCGGCGGCGACGGCATCGGCGGCGTCTCCGTGCTCGCCTCGGAGACCTTCGACGCCACCGGCCCGGCCAAGCGCCCCGCCGTCCAGGTCGGCGACCCCTTCCAGGAGAAGCTCCTCATCGAGTGCACCCTGGAGATCTTCAAGGAGGACCTGGTCGCCGGTATCCAGGACCTCGGTGGCGCGGGCCTGTCCTGCGCGACCTCCGAGCTCGCCTCCGCCGGCACCGGCGGCATGCGGGTCGAGCTGGACACCGTGCCGCTGCGCGACAACACGCTCTCGCCCGAGGAGATCCTCATGAGCGAGTCGCAGGAGCGCATGTGCGCCATCGTCGAGCCGGCCAAGGTCGAGCGCTTCCTGGAGATCTGCGAGAAGTGGGACGTCATCGCCACCGTCATCGGTGAGGTGACCGACGGCGAGCGCCTGGAGATCTTCTGGCACGGTGAGCAGGTCGTCGACGTGCCGCCGCGCACCGTCGCCCACGAGGGGCCGACCTACCAGCGCCCGTACGCCCGCCCGAGCTGGCAGGACGCGCTGCAGGCCGACGCCCCGACCGCCGAGCGGCTGGCCCGCCCGGCGAACGGCGCCGAGCTCAAGGACGCGCTGCTCAAGGTCGCCGCCTCGCCGAACCAGGCCTCCAAGGCGTGGATCACCGACCAGTACGACCGCTACGTGCTCGGCAACACCGTGCTCTCGCACGGCGAGGACTCCGGCATGATCCGGATCGACGACGAGACCAACCTCGGCGTCTCGGTCGCCACCGACGGCAACGGCCGCTACGCCAAGCTGGACCCGTACACCGGTGCCCAGCTGGCCCTGGCCGAGGCGTACCGCAACGTCGCGGCCGGCGGCGCCAAGCCGCTCGCGGTCTCCGACTGCCTCAACTTCGGCTCCCCCGAGGACCCGGACGTGATGTGGCAGTTCGCCGAGGCCACCCGCGGCCTGGCCGACGCCTGCCTGGTGCTCGGCACCCCGGTCACCGGCGGTAACGTCTCGCTGTACAACCAGACCGGCGAGGTCGCCATCCACCCGACCCCCGTGGTCGCGGTGCTCGGCGTCATCGACGACGTCACCCGCCGCACCCCGATCGGCTTCGGCGAGGAGGGGCAGCTGCTCTACCTCCTCGGCGACACCGAGGACGAGCTGGGCGGCTCCGCCTGGACCCAGGTCGTCCACGGCCACCTGGGCGGCCTGCCGCCCAAGGTCGACCTGGAGCGCGAGCGGCTGCTCGGCGAGATCCTGATCGCGGGCTCCCGCGACGGCATGATCGACGCCGCGCACGACCTCTCCGACGGCGGCCTCGGCATGGCGCTGGTGGAGAGCTCGCTCAAGGGCGGCCGCGGCGCTCGCGTCGTCGTCCCGGAGGGCCTGGACCCGTTCGTGTTCCTGTTCTCCGAGTCGGCCGGCCGCGCGGTGGTCTCGGTCCCGCGCAGCGAGGAGCTCCGCTTCAACGACATGTGCGGCGCGCGTGGCCTGCCGGCCACCCGCATCGGTGTCGTGGACGGCGACGTCCTGGACGTCCAGGGCCAGTTCACCGTCTCGCTGGCCGAGCTGAAGGACGCCAACACCGGCGTCATCGAGGCCCTGCTGGCCTGATCCGGCCCCTGCGTCCGAAGGGCGGTCCGCACATTCTGCGCGGACCGCCCTTCGGCGCGTACGCTGCCGTCCATGGCGACCAAGACCCGCACCTACGACCCGGCCAGGGTGCGCGCTGCGCTGGCCGGGCAGATCGAGGCCCTGCGCTCCACCGTCCGTGGCCTGGACGAGGCGCAGTTGAGCCTCCCGACCCGGCTCGGGGACTGGCGGGTACGGGAGTTGGTGTCCCACCTGGGCATGGTGGTCAGCTGGGTGCCGGCCCATCTGGACGACCCGATCCCGGACGTGCGGCCGATCACCCCGCTGTACTGGGCGCGGCAGACCAGGACGGCCGCCGCCACCATCAACGACATCGCCGAGGAGCTGGCCGCCGGGGCGTTCGCCGGACCGGCCGCCGCGGTCGCCGCCGAGTTCGACCGGTGCTGCGACGCGCTGCTGGCGGCGTTGCCGGCCGCCGAGGAGCCCGGCCGGCTGATCGCGATGCGCTTCGGGCCGATGCCGCTGGCCGACTTCCTGGTGACCCGGCTGGTGGAGACCGTGGTCCACGCGGACGACCTGGCGCAGGCGCTGGGCACCGACTTCGCGCACGAGAAGCAGGCGGTGGCCGCCGCGACCCGGCTGCTCGCCGACGCCTTCGCCGACCAGGTGCCGGGCGGTGCGGTCGAGTTGAGGGTGCCGCCGTACGCCGTGGTGCAGGCCGTGGAGGGCCCGAAGCACACCCGGGGGACGCCGCCGAACGTGGTGGAGGCCGAACCGCTGACCTGGATCCGGCTGGCCACCGGGCGGGTGGCCTGGGCGGAGGTGCTGGACGTGTCGCTCTCGGCGAGCGGCGAGCGCAGCGACCTCAGCACCCTTCTGCCGGTGCTGGGCTGACCGCCGGGCGCCTCCCGCTACGGCACCGACGGGCCGCTGATGTACTCGCCGTCGGCGGTGTACGGCCAGGCGTTGGGGGTGCAGCCGTCCAGGCCGTAGATCTGCTGCATCATGGCGGGCGCCGGCTTGCCCGGGCCCGGGCACCCCTCATGGCCGCGGCCGATCCGGTGGCCCACCTCGTGGTTGACGATCAGCGCCCGGTAGTCGGCCAGCGGACCGTTGAACTGCGGTGAACCGGTCAGCCAGCGCTTGGAGTTGACCATCACCTGGCTGCCGGCGTCGCAGTTCACCTCGCCCTTGGTGTTCAGCCCGACGGTGGCGCAGATCTTGTCGACGGTGGCCGGCGAGGCTATCCGCACGGTGAAGTCGTAGCTGCCGGAGGCGACCAGCTGGAAGCCGTTCGTGCCGCTCGCGGTCCAGCCGCGCCGGTCGGCGAGGACGGCCTGGACGATGCCCGCGGCCGCCTGTGGATCGATGCCGATGCCGTCCTCCACCTCGACCTTGTAGCGGCGGACGGTGCCCTTGCCGACCGCCTTGCCGTCCGCCCGGGCGGAGGTGAAGGTGCCCTCGCCGCGGGCGACCACGGTCGGTGCGGGCGAGGGGGGCGGCGTCGGGGTCGGTGTGGGGCTGGGCGTCGGGCTCGGACTCGGCTTCGCCGTCGCCTCGGCGGGCGGGACCGGACGGGCCTGCGCGGTCGGCCCCGGCTCCGGGCCGCCCCCGCCGTGCAGCAGCACCGCCACCCCGGCCGCCACCAGCACCACGGCCACCAGGACCGTCCGCCGCAGCCGCCGCAGGCGCTCGCGCCGACGGCGCAGGGCGTTGCGGGCACGGCGGGACACGGCGGCACTGCGGGTCGTGGGCACGGGTTGATGCTTCCTGGTCGGCTACCGACTGGGACGGCCCGCCCGGCCGCTGCGGTTGCAGCCGGTGCCGGAGGTGCCGGAGGGGAGGGCTGGAAGCCGTGGCGGAGCGTGTGGACGGCGCCCTGCCGGCCGGGGTTGGTGAGGATACCGGGTTCGGCCGCTTCGAGGCGCGCGGTGAAGCGGGCCACGACCTCCTCGTGGTCCGCGTCCTCGACCTCGTTCCAGTGTGGGAGGTGCTCGGCGCACCAGGCGAGCTGCTCCTCGTCGAGGAAGTCGGCGAGGAGCAGCCTCATCACCTCGGCGTCGTAGGCCATCAGGCAGCGCGCCAGTGAGTGGAGGTCGCGGTGGGCGGGACGGGCGTACGCCGCGTCCGGGTCGCCCGCGACGGTGTGGACGGCGCCCGAGCCGCCGTCCGGGGCGAACGGCACCTCGCCGTGGGTGCCGAGGACCAGCCAGTCGCCGGCCCCGGCGGGCAGGCCCCGGTGCATCTCGAACAGCCGGTGGTGCGGCAGGTACAGCTCGGCCAGCCGGATCATGCCGTGCTCGACGCGGCTGTGGGGTTCCAGCGGCGTCACCGGGTCCGGGGAAGGCCGATGCCGGTGAGGAAGGCCCGGGCACCGGGATCGGTCAGGCTCGCGGGGAGCCGCTCGGCGGGGACGCGGAGCAGCCCGTCCGCGCCGAAGAAGCCCTCCAGGGCTCCGCGGGTGACCGGCCCGGTGGTCCGGGGGTCAGCCACGCGGCTCTTCCGCGAGCGCGGTCGCGAGTTCGCGGATGCCGGCCTCCCGTTCGGCCGCGGTGTCGCCGTAGTCGTAGCTGTGGCTGAACTCGGCGTTCGGGAAGGTCCGGGCCAGCCAGACGCTGCAGTAGTGGCCGGGCATGAAGCAGGCCTGCAGCTCGGTGTAGACCTCCAGGACGTCCTCGGGGTCGACGCCGGAGCCGCCGAGGCGGCTCCAGAGCGCCTCCTCGGGGTGCAGCGCGAGCGAGCCGTCGGCCGTGACGATCTCCGGCTCGCCCTTGGGGCCGCGGTACTTGAACGCGGCGTAGCCGGGCACGCCGCGGGTGTGCCGGACGTCCTCCAGGACCCGGGGCCACCACAGTTCGTCGTCCTCGAACGCGCGCAGGTCGGTGGCCCGCATCCGGCTCTCCACGGCGGAGAACAGGCGGAAGACCTCGTCCGGGACGTCGGTGGCGGCCAGCGCCCGGAGGGTCTCGTCGAGCTCGCAGAGGTTGTCGAGGAAGGCCGCGAGCGAGGTGTCGACCAGGACGGGGGGCTCGGGAAAGGCGAGGTAGACCGCCCAGACCCGGCCCTGTCCGTCGACGCACAGCTCCGCGCCGCGGTCGGTGCCGAGCCGTGCCCAGTCCGCCTCCGGCCGGTCGGCGGGGTCCAGCCCGATCTGCTCGGCGTAGGCGGCGAGGGTCACTGGATCGTCGGCGGCGGTGGTGAAGTATGGCCCCACCTGGACCGGGAGGCCCGCGGCGGCGAGCAGGGCGGCGGTCTCGCCGGGTACGGCGGTCGCCGCGAGTTCCTCGGCGTCCGGTCGGCGCAGGCCGGCGGGGCCGAAACGGTCGAGCAGGCGCTGGGAGAGTTCTGCGGTCATGGCTCCGTCGTTCAGGGTCAGTAGCCGTGGCGGAAGTCGTGCAGGATCTGCTGCCAGACCGGCTGGTCGGTGATGTCCGGCTCCACCTGGCGGAGCTTCGCGGTCAGCCCGGCCAGGACCTCGTCCACGTCGGGCATCCGGGCGAGGAGCTCCTGCTCCTCGTCCTCCTCGAGGAAGAAGTCGTCGTCGTCCTCGTCGCGGGCCGGGCAGAGCTCGGCGAACTCCGGGAAGTGGCCGCGGCACCAGTCCGCGGTGTCCGGGTCCATCAGGTCGGAGAGCAGCCAGAGCTCCCGCCCGCCGAAGGCGAGCAGGCAGCGGACGTACGCGTGCAGATCGCGGTGGGCGGGGCGGCCGTTGACCGCCGGGTCCTGGTGCGGGGCGAGCGCGTGGACCGCGCCGGAGGCGCCGTCGAGCACGAACAGGCCCGCGCCGTAGTGCCCGACGACCAGCAGGGCGGCGCCGTCGCCGGGCAGCCCCGGGTACGCCTCGTCGACCTTCTCCGGCAGGCAGGACTCGGCCAGGCCGGGCAGGCCGTCGGCGCGCGCGGCCGGGTCGGCCCGGACCACCGCACCGGGGGCGACCGGCAGGCCGACGTCGGTGAGGAAGGCCCGTGCGGCCGGATCGGTGACCGCGGCGGGCAGCCGGTCGGCGGGCACCCGGACGAGCCCGTCGGCGCCGTAGACCTCTTCCAGGGCGGCGCGGGTGACGGGCCGGCTCTGCGGGTTCGGTTCGTCGGGCGTCATGGGCACAGCCTATCCGTGGGCGGGAGGGCGATCCCGGCGTCACCGTCGTCGGCGGAAGATCTGGAAATGGCGTTCCTTGAGGTCCTTGAGGTACTTCGAGTGGTCCTCGGTTCCCGGGTAGTCGATGCTGTGGCTGACGTCGGTCAGGTGCGGGAACTTGGCGTGCAGCCAGCTCCCGCAGTTGGAGAGCTTGGAGTCGCAGGGCGCCCGTTCGCTGTACAGCGACCGCACGTTGGGACCCTGCATCCTGTCCAGGATCGGGTGGCCGATGCGCCGTTCGGAGTGGGCGTTGTTCAGGAAGTCGCTGCGGGCGACGAGGATGAAGTTCCGCTCGCCGTCCTGGTAGTGCAGCGCGGCGTAGTTGGCGCGCGCCTGGCTGTCCGGTCCGTAGCTGCCGTAGTCGCGCTGGGCGAGGCGGGCGCGCTGGGTGGCCCGGGCCAGCTCGGAGCCGCCGGGTCGGACCTTGCGCGAGCCGGTGCGCTTCGCGTCCTGGGGCGGGACGTCGGCCTTGGTCACCCGGAAGAGCTCCGACCGGCCGTTCTTGAAGAAGTGCTTGATGCCGGAGTCGTTCTCGTCGTCGATCTTCGTCTTGCTGCCGTCGGGGTGGACGCGGTGCACGTCCCCCTTGTGGTCGAGCAGGTAGACCGGCGTGGTGTCGTGCTTGTTGACGATCCGCTTGTAGTGGTCGGCGAGCTTGGCTTCCAGGTCCTTGTGGTTCTGGCTCATCCTCCGGATGCCGGCGCCGGTGTCCTTGGCGTGCTGGGCGAGGCCGCTGAGCGCGGTCTCGATCGCGCCGAGGGCCCGGTCGGCCATGTCGGAGACGATCTTGCCCATCGGGTCGTTGGTGTGTCGGCCGCTGACCGAGCGGGTGCGGTTGCGCGTGGTGCGGGTGTGGTGCTCGCGCATCCGGTCGAAGTGGGTGTCGAAGTTCCGGGCGAGGGTCTCGGCCGCGTCGAAGTCGTGTTTGATGTCGGTCATCGCGCACCTCGGTGGGACGGCGCCTGCTGCTGGGTGCCCTGCGCGGCGCCGGTGACGGTGTTCTGGGCGAAGTTCCGGGCGCTGCCCAGCGGATCGTCGGCGTAGCCCTTGACCTGGTCGACCGACTGCTGGACGCCTTCCTTGAGGCCCTGCTTGCCGGCGTCGGCGGCCTCGCCCCAGTCGATGCCGTCCTGGGCGCCGAGGGCGTTGCGGGCGAGCTGGACCACCAGGTCCTGGGCGATGTTGCCGAGGGCGGCGAAGACCGGCCCCTCGACCAGCGACACCAGCTCGGACAGCAGCTGCTGCTCGGCCTCCTTGAGGAGGCGTTTGACGATGATCCGGGTGGCCTGGGTGGCGCCGAGCGCGCCCGCCTCCGAGAGGCCGAAGGTGAACGGTGCGGCGGCCTGGGCGGCGATCACCTCGGCCGCCATGATGCCGAGTTGGACGATCGCGGCGATCTTCGCGCCGCTGATCACCAGTGCCGCGCCGTCCAGCCCCATCGCGAACACGTCCAGAGCCTGGGCGACTTGGGGCATGTGGGTGCCGGCCACCTTGTCCCAGTGCGCCTGGAAGGCGTCCGCGCCGGCGCCCTGGCTGATGCCCAGGAATTCCTGCGCGGCGCCGGCGATCAGGTCCTTGTCGGCGTTCAACGTCGATGCGAGGTCCCGGAGTTCGTCCGCCATCTCGCGGTACTCGTCCTCGTCGACATTGGGCCAGTTGATCCCGATCAGGTCGAGCACCCAGGCGAGTTCGTCGGGCAGCACGACGCCCATCTGTTCCCCTTCCCCCGAGAGTGGTCATATGACTATCAGTCTGCTGTGGGCGGGGGTCAACTCTCCGGCCCCCTCGACAGGGGTCCGGTGAGTAGGCTCGGATCGTAGGACTGTTCGGAACGGGGGCAAGGAACATGGGAACCGACCGTCGAATACCGCCACTGCGCGCCGGCCGCAGGGCAGCCGGAGCCGCCCTGCTCGGCTGGCTGGACGACGAGCGCGCACCCCGGCTGTGCCGGGTCTCCGGCTCGCCGGGATCCGGCAGGACCCACCTGCTGGCCTGGCTGGTCACCGGCTGCACCACACCCGAGACCCCGCCGGCGCAGCGCCTCAACGCCGTCGTCCCGGCCGACGGACTCAGCCTGCGCGGACTGGTCTGGCAACTCGCCCGGCAACTGGAGGTCCCGGCCCGCACCCCGGACGACCTGATCGCCGCGCTGGCCGCCGACCCGCGTCGGACGGTCATCTGCGTACCCGAGCTCGACCGGGCCGTGGCGCCGATCCGCATCGTCTACGAGTTCCTCAACCCCCTCCTGGAGCTGGAGCACGTCCGGCTGTTGGTCGAGGCTTCCACCGACTCGCTGGAGGCCGGCGCCTTCACCGTGGTGCCCACCCCCGCGGTGTTGGAACTGGACGACCCGCAGTGGACCGACCGGGACCGCTTCGCCCAGTGGTGCGCCCAGCAGGACGCCGACCCCGACGCCTACCCGAGCCCCGGCCGGGCCCTCGGCGTCGAGCCGACCGCTCCCCGCCCGTTCGCCGAGATCCTCGCCACAGCGCCGCCCGGCGCGGACGGCACCCCCGACCTGGCGACCGCCGGCGAGCCCCTGCTCACCGAGCTGTGGACGGCCGCCGCGCACGAGCGCGACCCGGGCCCGCTCACCGCCGACCCGCTGCTGGCCGTGCTCGCCCACCCCGTGGCCGTCACCGCCGGGCTGGAGACCGCCGACGGCACCCTCGCCACCGCCTGGGACGCCGCCGGACCCGGCCTCGTCGAGACCCCCGACGCCGCCCAGCGCGCCCACCTGCTGCGCACCCGCCTGCTGGGCGTGGACGACGCCGCCGCGGCCCGGCTCGGTTCCGCGCCCAGCGCCTGGAGCGCCCGCTGGGCGCACTGGGAGCCCGGCACGATCACCGTCTCCACCGCCGGCGCCGGACCCCACCGGGACCAGTGGCTGCTCGCCGACGGCACCGGATCCGTCCGCACGCTCGCCCCGCTCACCGGTGCCACCCTCGGCCGGATCCCCGTGCCCGGCCCCAAACCGCTCCGCGGGCTCGCCGCGACCGCGGGCGGCAGCCTGGTGCTGCTCGACGCCTGGGGCGGCATCGAGCCGGTCGCCCCGGCCGAGCCCGCCCCGGGCCTCGACCCGTACGCCCTGGACGCGGTGCTGGCCCGGCTGCGCACCGCCCTCGGCGGCGAGGCGACCGCCCTGGCCGGGATCCCCGGCCTGCCGGACGCCGCCCCGGCCCTCGGCGACACCTCCGGCGCGGTGCACTGGTACGAACGCGGTGACGTGCACAGCCGGCCGCTGCACGCCGGCCCGGTGACCGCGCTGGCGGGCACCGCCCTCGGCACCGGCCCGGCCGACCCCGGGCCCGCCCTGCTCGCCAGCGGCGGCTTCGACGGGGCCGTCCGGCTCTGGGGCCCGGACGGCGACCCGATGCCGGACCCGGCCGACCGGCGGCCCTGCGCGGTCGCGGCGGTCGCGCTCGGCACCGGCCCGGCCGGCCTGGTGGTCGCCGCGGCCTGGGCCGACGGGCTGATCCGGATCCGCCGGCCGGAACAGCCGGGCGGCCCGCTCGACCTGCGGCTCGGATCCCCGGTCCGGACCCTGGCCCTGGTCGGTGACACCCTGCTGGCCGGACTGGACGACGGCCTGGTCGCCCTCGAACTGCGCCGCCCGTAGGCGGCGGACATGGGGAACCGCCGCCCGGCACGGAGCCGGACGGCGGTTCGAGGGGCTGCGGAGGTCAGCTCAGGGTGTCCGCCGCGGTCGGCGAGGAGTCGCGCAGGAACTGCGTGCAGCGCTCGGCCTCGTCCTTCTCGCCGATCGCGCCGGCGGCCCGGCCCAGCGCGTGCAGCGCCCGCAGGAAGCCGCGGTTCGGCTCGTGCTCCCACGGCACCGGGCCGTGGCCCTTCCAGCCGCTGCGGCGCAGCGCGTCCAGCCCGCGGTGGTACCCGGTGCGGGCGTACGCGTAGGACTCGACCGTGCGACCGGCCGCGAAGGCGTCGTCGGCCAGCTGCGCCCAGGCGAGCGAGGAGGTCGGGTAGGCGGCCGCGACCTCCGCGGGGGTGGCACCAGAGGCCAGCAGCTCCAGCGGGCCGGGCTCGGCCGGCAGGTGGGTCGGCGGGGGGCCGCCGAGCAGGTTCTCGTGAATGCTCATGGCCCCAGTCAACCATCCCCGGGCCGCCGCCCGGACACGCCGGTGCCCCGGGCGGCCGGGACCTGGGTCCGACCGTCCGGGGCACCGGGAGGGCCCTACTTGATGCGGTTGCCCGCCGAGCGCAGCTGCTGCGCGGCCTCGAGCACGCGGGCGGCCATGCCGGCCTCGGCCAGCTTGCCCCAGGTGCGCGGGTCGTAGGTGTTCTTCTTGCCGACCTCGCCGTCGACCTTCAGCACGCCGTCGTAGTTGCGGAACATGTGGTCCACGACCGGGCGGGTGAAGGCGTACTGGGTGTCGGTGTCGAGGTTCATCTTCACCACGCCGTTCTGCAGCGCGGTGGCGATCTCCTCGGCGGTGGAGCCGGAGCCGCCGTGGAAGACGAAGTCGAACGGGTCGGCCTTGCCGTACTGCTTGCCGATCTCGTCCTGCAGGTCGCGCAGGAGCTCCGGCTTCAGCACGACGTTGCCCGGCTTGTACACGCCGTGCACGTTGCCGAAGGAGGCGGCCAGCAGGTAGCGGCCCTTCTCGCCCAGGCCCAGCGCCTCGGCGGTGCGGACGGCGTCGTTGACGGTGGTGTACAGCTCGTCGTTGATCTCGTGCGAGACGCCGTCCTCCTCGCCGCCGGTCGGGGTGATCTCGACCTCGAGGATGATCTTGGCGGCGGCGGCCTGGGCCAGCAGCTCCTGGCCGATGGCCAGGTTGTCGGCCAGGGTCTCGGCGGAGCCGTCCCACATGTGCGACTGGAACAGCGGGTTCTGACCCTTGGCCACGCGCTCGGCGGAGATCGCCAGCAGCGGGCGGACGTAGGCGTCCAGCTTGTCCTTCGGGCAGTGGTCGGTGTGCAGCGCGACGGTGATGTCGTACTTGGCGGCGACGATGTGCGCGAACTCGGCCAGGGCGACCGCGCCGGTCACCATGTCCTTGTTGTGCTGGCCGCCGAGGAACTCCGCGCCACCCGTGGAGATCTGGATGATGCCGTCGCTCTCGGCCTCGGCGAAGCCGCGCAGGGCGGCGTGCAGCGTCTGCGACGAGGTCACGTTGATGGCCGGGTAGGCGAACTTGCCCGCCTTGGCCCGGTCCAGCATCTCGTTGTAGACATCGGGGGTTGCGATGGGCATGCGAATCCGCTCCTGTCGGTGTGGGGCGATCGGACGACGCTGTCCGACTGCTCGATACGCCTCTGGTCACGGGCGCGATCGGTACGAGAAGAGGGTGGTCCTCGACCGCCGGCCGGACACCAGGGCCATCTTCCCAGACTCGCCCTTCCCGCACACCCAGCGGCCCGCCCCTTGGGACGGATGACGGGGGAAGCGACGGCCGCGGTCCCGTCGGCCGCGGGACTTTAGGCCGCTCGTAAGGGGGGAGCGCTATCCTGCGCCCGTGGACTACAACCAGCTAGCCGTCAACCTGCTCGACGCCAAGTCGCTCGTCGCGTCCGTGGGCGCCATCGGGATTCTCGCGATCATCTTCGCCGAGACCGGCCTGCTGGTCGGGTTCTTCTTCCCCGGTGACTCCCTGCTGATCCTGGCGGGCGTCGCCGCCTCCAGCGCCGCGGACAAGGTGCTCGGCGAGGGTGCCCGGCTGCCGGCCGCGATCCTGTTCGTCGGCGCGCCGATCTGCGCCATCGCCGGCGCCCAGCTGGGCCACGCGTTCGGCACGAAGGTGGGGCCGCGGCTCTTCGAGAAGCCGGAGTCGAAGATCTTCCGGCGCGAGTTCGTGGTGAAGGCCGAGGAGTACTTCGACAAGTTCGGCCCGGCCAAGGCCGTGGTGATGGCCCGCTTCATCCCGGTGGTGCGGACCTTCCTCAACCCGGTGGCCGGCACCCTCGGCATGCCCGCCCGGAAGTTCTTCGTCTGGAACGTGGTCGGCGGCGTCCTGTGGACCGAGTCCATGCTGATGATCGGCTACTTCTTCGGCGACGCGATGGCGCCGGTGATCGACAAGTACCTGCTGCCCGCGATGGCGTTCATCATCCTGCTGTCGGTCTCGCCGATCATCGTCGAGGTGATCCGCGAGCGGAAGAAGAAGAAGGCCGGCGCCGGGGCCGAGCAGCCCGGCGAGCCGGTCGGCGGCGGCCGCCACCGCAAGGGCTGACCGCGGCGGGAGACGGCAACGGCCGGTGTTTCACGTGAAACACCGGCCGTTCGCGTCGGCGCGGGCGCGCCTGCTCGCGGACTCAGAGGCCCAGGTCGTCCAGGGTGTAGGCGGTGTAGTACGGCAGGCCCGCCTTCTCGATCGCGGGGGCGGCGCCGCGCTCCACGATCACCGCGACGCCGACCACCTCGGCACCCGCCTCGCGCAGCGCCTCGACCGCGGTCAGCACCGAGCCGCCGGTGGTGGAGGTGTCCTCGACCGCCAGCACCCGGCGGCCCTTCACGTCCGGGCCCTCGATCCGGCGCTGCAGACCGTGCGCCTTGCCCGCCTTGCGGACGACGAAGGCGTCCAGCTTGCGGCCGCGGGCGGCGGCGGCGTGCAGCATCGACGCGGCCACCGGGTCGGCACCCAGGGTCAGTCCGCCGACCGCGTCGTACTCCAGGTCCGCGGTCGTGTCCAGCATGACCTTGCCGACCAGCGGCGCCGCCTCGGCGTCCAGCGTGATGCGGCGCAGGTCGACGTAGTAGTCGGCCTCCAGCCCGGAGGAGAGGGTGACCTTGCCGTGCACGACGGCCTTGTCCTTGATCTGCGCCAGCAGGGCGTCCCGGTCATTGCTCATGAGCAGCCAGTTTACGGGCGCCCGGAGCCCGGAGACGCGTCAGCGTCGGCGCAGCGCGCGGACCAGCACCACGGCGCCGCCGATCAGGGCCACGCCGCCGCCGATCACCCAGGGCATCGCGCTGCGCTCACCGGGGTGCCCGGAGAGCAGGGTGGGCTCCACGCCGCCCCAGCGGGACGCGGCCCGGGCCCGGGCGCTGTGGGACGGCGGGGTCGGCGCGTACCGGCCGTGCGGCGGGGCGTGGTCGACCTCCTCGGCGGAGCGGCCGACGATCGAGCGCCGCACCGGGCCGCCGACCGGGACCGGCTCGGACTCGTAGGTCGGCTCCGGCTGCGGGACGGGCAGTGCGTCCGGCTCGCCGAACGGCAGGCCCGGCTCGTCGTCGCTGAAGGCGATCAGGTCGGACAGGTCGTCGTCCAGATCGCCGCCGATCGACCGGTCCTCCAGGTAGACCACGGTGGCGCCGTCCTCGTCCGTGCCGTCCAGGTCCTCCTCGGCCACGGTGAGCTCCTCGACCAGCGTCGCCGCCGCCCGGTCGAGCAGCCGCCGCGCGGTGGCCTCCCGGGTCTCGGCGTCGAAGGCGGCCAGCCGCCCGGCGACCTCCGCCACCGCGTCGAACCGGACCCGGGTGCCGCCCGGGGCCTCGGCCACGGTGATCCGCAGCAGCGCCGAGACCGCCGCCCCGCCCCGGATCTCCTCGCCGGACAGCCGGACCAGCAGTTCGTCGCCGACCCAGCCGTCACCGGACAGCGAGCCGCCGTACGTGATGGTGGAGCCGCCGATCCGCACCCGCAGCCGCCCGCCGGTCTCGACGGGCGAGGACGCCTCCGAGATGGCGCTCAGGCCGGGGACGCAGCGCGCCACCAGCTCGCGGTCCAGCAGGGCCTCCCGGACGACCTCGGCCGGCAGCGGGACGACAACCTCATGCTCCATGCCTGCGAGCCTACCCATCCGGGCGCCCACTGCGGAGACTTGCGGTCAGGTTGGGGCGCGCGGCCGCCCGGACGGGCCACCGCAGGGCTTGCGGCGGCCCCGGCCGGGGCTCAGTCGACCAGGCTGTGCGGCGCGGTCGGCCCGGGCGGCCGGGCGGCGGCCAGCCGGGCCGCGGAGCCGCGCAGGGCGTCCACGGTCAGCGAGCGCGGCGCGGGCGCGTCCGCCGCCAGGGCGAGCTGCGGGCGCTCCTGCCCGGCCAGCACGAAGGCCGGCCGCTCGACCCGCTGCCCGCAGCCCGCCGGGCCGTCCGCGCCCTGGTACGGCACGGTCCGCAGGCCCGCCGCGGCCAGGCCCGCCTCGGCCGACCACAGCTGCGGCCCGACCGGGCCGGTGCGCACCGCGATCCGCCCGCCGGGAGCCAGCCGCCGGGCGGCCAGCCCCAGGAACTCCCGGGAGCGGTACTTGCCGCCGTGCGCGGAGCCGTCCAGGTCCGAGACGATCACGTCGAACTGCGGCCCGGTCGACCGCAGCCAGTCCAGCGGATCGGCGCCGGTCACCCGCACCCGCGGATCCCGGTACGGGTAGCCGCCGAGCGCGGCCAGCGCCGGGTCGCGGCGGGCCAGGTCGGTCAGCTCCGGATCGAGCTCGACCACCTGGACCGAGCCGACCCCCGGGTGGCGCAGCACCTCGCGCAGGGCCAGGCCGTCCCCGCCGAGCACCAGCACCCGGACGGCCAGCGCGGCCGCCATCGCCGGACGGACCAAAGCCTCGTGCTCGCGGTACTCGTCGGCTCCGCAGACCGCGAGCCGGCCGTCCAGGTAGAGCTCCAGCGGCGGGGCCGGGCGCTGCTCGGGCACCCGGGCGGCCGCACCGTCGGGGGCCGGCCCGGCGGCGGGCGGGCCGCCGACGAGCACGATCTCCTGGTAGCGGCTCTGCGCCGCGAAGCGGATCTGCCCGCCGTACAGCGCCTGCCGGGCGGCCCGCTCGATCAGGCCGGTGCAGGCGGCGGCCAGCGCGAGCACCGCGAGGACCAGGCCGCAGCCGGTCCACAGCAGCGGGCGGGCCCGGCGCGGCGGCTCGGCGCGGAACAGCCAGAGCACCACGGCGGCGCCGGCCAGCGCGTTCACCGCGCCGGTGAGCAGCGCCCCGGTCGCCTGGCCGACCGCGGGCAGCAGCAGGAACGGGAAGGCCAGGCCGCCGATCAGCGCGCCCACGTAGTCGGCGGCGAACAGGTCGGCGGCGGCCCGGCCGGCGTGCTCCCGCCGGATCCGCTGGATCAGGGTCATCAGCAGCGGGATCTCGGCGCCGATCAGCAGGCCGATCAGGAAGGTGGTGGCGACCAGCGCGGCCATCGCCGCGCGGTGGTGGTCCAGCCAGGCCCAGCCCGCGTACAGGCCGAGCACCGAGAGGCCGCCGGTCAGCGCCAGCGCGCACTCGACCAGGGCGAAGGAGGTGGCCGGGCGCCGGGTCAGGCCCTTGGCGAGCAGCGAGCCCACGCCCATCGCGAAGACCATCACGGACAGCACCACGGAGGTCTGGGTGACCGAGTCGCCCAGCAGGTACCCGCCGAGGGCGACCAGCTCCAGCTCGTACACCAGGCCGCAGGCCGCGCAGACGAACGCGGCCAGCAGCACCAGCAGCCGGGCGGCCCGGGGCCGCAGCGGGATCCGTATGGCGCCGCCGGCCCGGACCGCGCCGACGGGCGGCCCCGGCGGGCGCGACGGCGGATCCGCGGGGCCGTCGTGACCCGGCTGAGCGGACGGTCGGGCCGGATGGTTGATCATGTCGTGACGCTACGTGAGAACCGCCACCGATAGCTGCACCCGTCGGAGTGACAACTGCGGTGGCTGCATTGACGTTTCGTCACCAGGTTCCAAGGGTGTCGCCCGAGGTGGTGGCGGTGCGCAGGACCAGCGAGGAGCGGGTGCAGACCAGTCTTCCCTCCTGCGGGTAGGCGTGCCAGGTGCGCCACAGGACGCGGCGGTCCTCGCAGTGCGCGACCAGCGCGGTGAAGGCGCTGGGGTCGCCCGGGAAGATCCCGGCCAGGCCGCGCGGATGGCCCTCCACCAGGGCCAGCAGCTCCTGGGCGCGGGCGGCGAACACGTGCGGCGGCAGCTCCTCGATCCGGGCGGCGAACTCGTACTCCCAGCCCGCGACCTGCTCGGCCACCCGGGCGGGCAGCGGGGTGCGCCGGCCGGGCAGGCAGGCCACCGTCTCCAGGCAGTCACCGGGGCCGGCCGCCAGGATCACCTGGTGGGAGGCGCCGAGCAGGCGCAGCTGGAGGGTGCCGCGGATCCGCCCGCGGTCGTGGTCGGGATCGCCGTCGGAGCCGGGGTCGCCGGCGCCGTCGGGGCCGTCCGTGCCGTCCAGTTTCAGGTCCCGGACGGCCAGCGCGGGCAGCGGGTCACCGCCCAGCTGCCACGCCAGGTCGCCGGCGCGGGTGTCCGTGTAGGAGGTCTGCAGTGTGGTGAGCATGCTCGGCTCCGCGTTTCAGCTCCGTGCACGTCCTGCGGGCAGCGTCGGTCTCGGCGGGGCGAGGCTGTTCGAGGCTGTCCGGTCCAGGACGCGGCCGACCGTGGAAGGAAGGATTCCGGCTGGAGATTCAGCAGCAGAGAAGCACGAATTCTCCGGGTCCGTCAGGGATTTACCCATCTTTGTCGTGCATTCACCGTTCTGGGCGCAGTGTCCGACTGGGTGTGATCATCGGCGGGATTGTCTCTGTCCACCGCACGCCTCCGCCCGGGCGCGTGCGCCGTGCGCGCGGGTCGTACGCCCCACCCGACGGGCGCGGAATCATCCCTTCGGAGCTACTGCGCACGGGTGAAGGGGAAGGGCGTTCTGCTGACGTCAGAGCCGCTGCAGCCGGGCCACGGCCTCTTCGAGGACGGCGTCCTGCTTGCAGAAGGTGAAGCGGACGAGCGGGCGGCCGGCCTCGGCGTCGTCGTAGAACACCACGTTCGGAATGGCGACCACGCCGCAGCGGGCGGGGAGCGAGCGGCAGAACTCCAGGCCGTCCTTCTCGCCGAGCGGGGTGATGTCGGTGGTGATGAAGTACGTCCCCTCCGGCGTGAAGACGCCGAAGCCCGCCGCGGCCAGGCCGTCGGCGAGCAGGTCGCGCTTGCGGCGCAGGTCGGCGCGGAGGGTGTCGAAGTAGCTGTCGGGCAGCCGCAGTGCCTCGGCGACGGCGTACTGGAACGGGCCGGCGGAGACGTAGGTCAGGTACTGCTTGGCGGTGCGGACGGCGGACACCAGCGCGGGGGCGGCGGTCACCCAGCCGACCTTCCAGCCGGTGAAGGAGAAGGTCTTGCCGGCCGAGGAGATCGAGACGGTCCGCTCGCGCATCCCGGGCAGCGCGGCGATCGGGTGGTGCCCGCCGCTGAAGGCCAGGTGCTCGTAGACCTCGTCGGTGACGACCAGCAGGTCGTGCTCCACCGCGAGCCGGGCGATCCCGGCGAGCTCCTCGGCGTGGAGCACCAGACCGGTCGGGTTGTGCGGGGTGTTGACCAGCAGCAGCCGGGTGCGCGGGGTGATCAGCGAACGCAGCTCGTCCAGGTCGGGCCGGAACGAGGGGGCCCGCAGGGTCAGCGGGACGCGGGTGGCGCCGGCCATCGCGATGCAGGCCGCGTACGAGTCGTAGAACGGCTCGAAGGCGATCACCTCGTCGCCCGGCTCCAGCAGGGCGAGCATCGCCGCCGCGATCGCCTCGGTGGCGCCCGCGGTGACCAGCACCTCGGTGTCCGGGTCCCAGTCGAGGCCGTAGAAGCGCCGCTGGTGCTCGGCGACGGCCTGCCGCAGCTCGGGGACGCCGGGGCCGGGCGGGTACTGGTTGCCGCGGCCGGTCAGCACCGCGTCGGCGGCGGCCCGGGCGATCCCGGCGGGCCCGTCGGTGTCGGGGAAGCCCTGGCCGAGGTTGATCGAACCGGTGGACGTGGCCAGCGCCGACATCTCCGCGAAGATCGTCGTCCCCAGGCCCGCCAACCGGCGGTTCAACAGCGGCCTCGCGCTCATTCCGGCTCCTCATGCCTCGTCGTCGCAGACCATCATCGGGCGCGCGGGGTCCGGTCACAAGCAGTGACGGGCCGCCCCGGCGTGCGGGGCGGCCCGTCAGCGGGTGCGGGGGAGGATCAGGCCTCGTCGGCCGGGCCCTCGCCGTTCTCGCCGTCCTCGCCCTCGATCTCCTCCTGGAGGCCGAGGCGCTCGACGATCCACTGCTCGAACCCGACCGAGGCCTGGGTCCAGTTCGCGGTGGTGGTGACGAAGTAGTCCAGGTTGACGCCGGCGCCGACGATCATCTGGGACTCGCCGATCAGGCGGACCACGCCGTCCTCGTGGGTGTGGGTGTAGACCTTGGGCCACAGGGTCTCGCGGTTCCACTCGTCGATCAGGTCGAGGATCTCGCCCTTGCGCTCGAGCGGGTACGAGCGGTCGTAGAAGGCGCGGACCGCGAAGAGCTCCTTGTGGTCGCCGCGGAACATGTAGTAGACCCGGAAGCCCTCCCACGGCGCGGTGAGGTCACCCTCCTCGTCCACGACGTGCTTGAGCTGCATCTGGTCGAGCAGCTGGGACACCAGGTTCTGGTCCGGCACGACCACCGGCGGCGGACCGGCCGGAGCGCCGCCGGGCTGGCCGCCACCCTGCGGCGGCTGCGGCATGCCGAAGGACGGGATGGACGACGGGTCGATGCTCACGGGGGTCCCTTTCACACGGTGCGCAAGGGTGGCTGCTGTCAGCGACGGGGGCCGCCCTCGGGTCTCCCTCCATCCTGCCTCATTCGTGGCCTGCGGCACAGAGACCACCGGGGTGCGTGATCACCCGATCTGGATCCAGCGCATGGTGCTCCTGGCGCCCGCGTCGTAGTACACGTCGCTCTGCCAGGTCCACGGGGAGAGCCGGTGGGTGCCGATCCCGCCGTCCAGGTAGAACCAGACCTCGTTGTTGCCCGAGTAGACGTCGTCGACGCTGTAGATCGTGACCCCGGTGTACCCGGCGTTGGCGAAGCAGAGGCGGCCGCTCCAGTTGTAGTTGAAGACGTTCACGAAGTCATAGCGGCCGTTGCAGCTGACCCGGCTGATCGCTGAGGCGTCGCTGGTCGGCAGGGCCAGGGCGGCGGCACCGGCGAGGACCAGTGCGGCGCGGCGGCGTACGGATGCCACGGTGGTGCTCCTCCCGTCGGTCGGACGCCCCATGCTGGGTGGCGCCCGGTGGCCGCCGCCAGGAAGTTGTCAGGAACCTGTCCGGAGGAACTGCCGGTTGCCCCGGACAAACCCCCGGGGGCCGTGAATTTGCTCACCGACCAAGCCTGGTAGGGGAGTTGCAGCCGGGTCGGCAGGGCCGTTAGCGTCCGGACGACAGTCGCGCCGTAGGCGCGGCGCGCCACCGGAGCGGCCGCCGGGCCGCTGCACGCCACCTTGGGGGGAGACGTGTCGGAGCAAGGGGTCCCGGAACGCACGGGCGGCCTGGGGGAGCGGCTGCGCGGCCTCCGGCTCGACTGCGGCCTGACCCAGGAGGACCTGGGCGCCGCGACCAGCATCAGCGTCCGCACCATCAGCGATGTGGAGCGGGGGGTGTCCTGCCCGCGGATCTCCACCATCCGGCTGCTGGCGCAGGCCTTCGGCCTGTCCGAGGAGCAGCGCGAGGAGCTCAACCGGCTGGCCAGGATCCAGCGCGACCGGACGGCCCGCAGCCGCTACCGGGCGGGCGGCCCGCGGACGGAGGCCTACGCGTGAGGCGGGCGCTCGCGGCCGCCGCGGCCGCGGTGCTGCTGCTCGCGGGCTGCGCGTCGGGCGGCGGGCCGGGTGCCGCGCCGGCCGGTGCGGTCACCCCGCCGCCGATCGCGGCCGCGCCGGCCGCGCCGGCCAGCGGGCGGGGCGGCATGCTGGGGCTGCCGCTCTCCGCGTACCGCAGCGACGACCGGCAGTCCGAGGAGCACTTCCGGGCGGTGCGGGCGCTCACCGCGAAGTGCCTGCGGGACGCCGGCTTCCGGGTCGACCCGGCGTCGCTGTTCCGCGGGTCCGCCCCGGCGGACGTGGACAACGACACTGCGATGCCGGGCGGCGCCTGGGGGTACCTCGGCACCGCGGCCGCCGCCGTCCAGGGCTTCCACGCCCGGCCCGCGGAGGGGCCCGGCGCGGCCGCCGCAGCCGCGGCACCGGCCGGCTCGGAGGCCGAGCGGTCGATGACCGAGCGGTGCACCCGGGAGGGCCTGCAGCGGCTCCAGCTGCCGGAGTCGGCGGAGAGCAGGCTGGTGTCCGAGCTGTTCGGCGCCTCGCTGGTCGCGGTCGGCAAGGACCACCGGGTGGTGGCGGCCACCGCCGCCTGGCGGGAGTGCATGGCCGGGGCCGGGTTCCGGGTCGAGGACCCGGAGACGCTGGTGGCCCGCTACCGCCGGAGCCCCTCGGTGCAGCCCGACGAGCTGTCCGCGGCCCGGGCGGACGCGGACTGCACCGCCACCGCGGGCCTGGCCGGCATCTGGTTCGCGGTGCTGGCCGGCTACCAGCAGCAGCAGATCGAGCGCCACGGCGAGCAGCTCGCCGGGATGCGGCGCCAGCTGCGCGAGCGGGCCGACCGGATCGCCGCGGTCCTCGCCGAGAACGGCGCCTGAGCGCGCCGGGCCGGGCAGGGCGGAGGGCGGACCGGGAGACCCCGGCCCGCCCTCCGCACGGGGCCCGCTACTTCTCCAGCGAGGGCTTGGGCCCGACGCCGAGCCCGTCCTGCGCCTCGTCCCGCTCGACCAGCACGGTGTCGCCGTCGTGCACCCGCCCCGAGAGGATCTCCTTGGCCAGCTGGTCGCCGATCGCCGACTGCACCAGCCGGCGCAGCGGCCGGGCGCCGTACGCCGGGTCGTAGCCGGCCAGCGCCAGCCAGTCGCGGGCGGCCGGGGTGACCTCCAGGCTGAGCCGGCGCTCGTGCAGGCGCTTGGCCAGGGCCGCCACCTGCAGGTCGACGATCCGGCTGAGCTCCTCGGTGCCCAGCGGGTCGAAGACCACGATGTCGTCCAGCCGGTTCAGGAACTCCGGCTTGAACGCGCCGCGCACCGTCTCCAGCACCAGCTGCTTCTTGCGCTCCTCCGGCGTGGTCGGGTCGACCAGGTACTGGCTGCCCAGGTTGGAGGTGAGGATCAGGATCGCGTTGCGGAAGTCCACCGTGCGGCCCTGGCCGTCGGTGAGCCGCCCGTCGTCCAGCACCTGGAGCAGCACGTCGAACACCTCGGGGTGGGCCTTCTCCACCTCGTCCAGCAGCACCACGCTGTACGGGCGGCGCCGCACGGCCTCGGTGAGCTGGCCGCCCTCCTCGTAGCCGACGTACCCGGGCGGGGCGCCGACCAGGCGGGAGACCGAGTGCTTCTCGCCGTACTCGCTCATGTCGATCCGGACCATCGCCCGCTCGTCGTCGAACAGGAAGTCCGCGAGCGCCTTGGCCAGTTCGGTCTTGCCGACGCCGGTCGGGCCGAGGAAGAGGAAGGAGCCGGTCGGGCGGTCCGGGTCGGCGATGCCGGAACGGGTGCGGCGCACCGCGTCCGACACGGCCCGGACGGCCTCGCCCTGGCCGATCAGGCGGCGGCCCAGCTCCTCCTCCATCCGCAGCAGTTTGGCGCTCTCGCCCTCCATCAGCCGGCCGGCCGGGATGCCCGTCCAGGAGGCGACCACGTCGGCCACGTCGTCCGGGCCGACCTGCTCCTTGACCATGGTGGCGGCCGGGTCGTCCGCGGCGCGGTCCTGAGCCTCGGTCAACTCCCGCTCGGCGGCCGGGATCTCGGCGTACATCAGCTTCGACGCGCGCTCGAAGTCGCCGTCCCGCTGGGCGCGTTCGAGCGCGCCGCGCAGGTCGTCCAGGCGCTCCTTGAGCTCGCCGACCCGGTTCAGCGACTTCTTCTCCTGCTCCCAGCGGGCGTTGAGGGTGCTCAACTGCTCCTGTTTGTCGGCGAGATCGCGGCGCAGCTTGCCGAGCCGCTCGACCGAGGCCGGGTCCGACTCCTTCTCCAGCGCCAGCTCCTCCATCCGCAGGCGGTCGACCGAGCGCTGCAGCTCGTCGATCTCCACCGGGGAGGAGTCGATCTCCATCCGCAGCCGGGAGGCGGCCTCGTCGACCAGGTCGATGGCCTTGTCCGGCAGGAAGCGGGCGGTGATGTACCGGTTGGACAGGGTGGCGGCGGCGACCAGCGCGGCGTCGCTGATCTCCACCTTGTGGTGCGCCTCGTAGCGGCCCTTGAGGCCGCGCAGGATCGCGATGGTGTCCTCCACGCTGGGCTCGCCGACCAGCACCTGCTGGAAGCGGCGCTCCAGCGCCGGGTCCTTCTCGATCCGCTCGCGGTACTCGTCCAGCGTGGTGGCGCCGACCATCCGCAGCTCGCCGCGGGCCAGCATCGGCTTGAGCATGTTGCCCGCGTCCATCGCCGAGTCGCCGCCGGCGCCCGCGCCGACCATGGTGTGCAGCTCGTCGATGAAGGTGATCACCTGGCCGTCGGAGGCCTTGATGTCGTTCAGGACGGCCTTCAGCCGCTCCTCGAACTCGCCGCGGTACTTGGCGCCGGCCACCATCGCCGCGAGGTCCAGCGCGACCAGGCGCTTGCCGCGCAGCGACTCGGGCACGTCGCCGGCCACGATCCGCTGGGCCAGGCCCTCGACCACGGCGGTCTTGCCGACGCCGGGCTCGCCGATCAGCACCGGGTTGTTCTTGGTCCGGCGGGAGAGCACCTGGACCACCCGGCGGATCTCCTGGTCCCGGCCGATCACCGGGTCGAGCTTGCCGCTGCGGGCGGCCTGGGTGAGGTCGGAGCCGTACTTCTCCAGGGCCTTGTAGGTGCCCTCCGGGTCCGGCGAGGTGACCCGGGCGGAGCCGCGGACGTCCTTGAACGCCGCCAGCAGCGCCTTGGCGGTGGCGCCCTGCCGGCCGAGCAGGTCGGCGACCGCGCCGCCCTCGGCGGCCAGGCCGACCATCAGGTGCTCGGTGGAGACGTACTGGTCGTCCAGGTCGGCGGCGCGCCGGCCGGCCTCCTCCAGCACCGCGAGGGTGTCCCGGGCGAGCTGTGGCGCGGCGACCGTGGAGCCCTGCGCGGTGGGAAGCGCGGCGGCCTGCTGCCGGGCGGCGGCGGTCAGCGGCGCGACGTCCGCCCCGACGGCCTCCAGCAGCGGGCGGGCGAGGCCCTCGGGCTGGTCGAGCAGCGCCAGCAGGATGTGCACCGGCTTGACGTCCGGGTTACCCGCGGCGCCGGCCCGCTGGATCGCGGAGGACAGGGCGTCCTGCGTCTTGCTGGTGAACTTGCTGGCATCCACTGCTGGCGTACCCCTTTCGATCGGGAAGACTGTTGCTCTCTACAGCATGCACTAAGTTGAGTCTATTCCACTCAACTTCTGGGTGAACTCCTTCTCGGGCCGCGCGGGACGTCCACCCGGGTCAGCCCGAGCAGCGCCCGGGCCGGCCCGACCGGCCGCTGCCCGGACGGCCAGACCGCCCGGAGCGGCCGGTGCAGGTCCAGCCCCGCCACCGGGACGGCGACCAGGCGGCCGGTGGCCAGTTCCTCGGTGACCGCCAGCTCGCTCAGGCAGACCGGCCCGGCACCGGCCAGCGCGGCCGCCTTCAGCGCGGTCGAGGAGGCCAGTTCCAGCCGCGGCGCCGCCGCCCCGCCGAACCGGGCCAGCGCCTCCTCCAGCACCTCCCGGGTGCCCGAGCCCGGCTCCCGCAGCACCAGCGGGGTGGCCGCCAGCTCCTCGCCGGTGACCGGCGCCCGGCGGCGGGCCCAGCGGTGCTCCGGCGCCACCACGACCACCAGGGTGTCCGCGGCGACCACCGCGCCCTCCAGCCCGGCGGGCGTCCCGGTGCCCTCGACGAAGCCCAGGTCGGCGTCGCCCGCCAGCACGTGCGCGGCCACGTCCGAGGAGTTGGCGGTGCGCAGCGTCACCGCGGTGCCCGGGCTGGCCTGGTGGAGCGCCAGCAGCCAGCCGGGCATCAGGTACTCGGCCACCGTCAGGCTGGCCACCACCCGCAGCCGGGTGTCCCGCTTGCCGCGCAGCGCGTCGATGCCGGCGTCCAGTGCCTGTGCCGCCTCCACCACGTTCCGGGCCCACTCGACCACCAGCCGGCCCGCCTCGGTGGGCCGGGAGCCGCGCGGCGAGCGCTCCAGCAGCGGGACGCCGATCTGCCGCTCCATGCCCTTGATCCGCGCGCTGGCGGCCGGCTGGCTGACTCCCAGCTCGGCGGCGGCCCGGCCGACGCTGCCCAGCCGGGCCACCGCCAGCAGCAGTTCGAGGGCGCCGAGCTCGGGGACGTGCGGGGAGAGGGCCATAGGGTCAGGCTATGTCCTCATAGCCCGGCGGACGCTACCGCAGGTCGGAGCGGGCCGCGAGGGTGGAACCATGGCACTCCTCCTCGCTCCCCGGGCCCGGTTCGCGGCCCTCGACCTCGGCCGGCTCGGCCCCAACTGGTACGCCACCGTGATGGGCACCGCGATCGTCGCCAACGGCGCCGCCGCCCTCCCGCTCGACGTGCCCGGCCGGACCGGCTTCGCGGAGCTGATGTGGGTGCTCGCCCTGGCCGCGCTGGCCGTCCTGGTCCCGGCCCGCGCCGTCCACCTGCTGCGGCACCGCGAGGCCGCCCGCCGCCACCTGCTGGACGAGCCCGCCGCCGCGGTCTTCTACGGCTGCCCGCCGATGGCCCTGGTCGCCGTCGGCTACGGCACCCTGGCGGTCGGCGCCCCGCTCATCGGAGAGGGCCCGGCCGTCGCCGTCGACCTGACGCTGTGGACGGTCGGCACCCTGTACGCGGTCGCGGTGGCGGCCGGCATCCCGCTGCTGATGATCACCCGGCACCGGCTCTCGGTCCTGGAGGCCAACCCCACCTGGCTGCTGCCGGTGGTGGCGCCGATGGTGGCCGCCGCGCTCGGCCCCGCGCTGATCCCGCACCTGCCCGAGGGCGGGGCCCGGGCCGCGATGCTCTACGTCTGCTTCGCGCTGTTCGGCGCCAGCCTGCTGGCCACCCTGGTGCTGCTGCCGGTGGTCTTCGCCGGGCTGGTCCACCACAAGCTGCCCGCGCTGGTGCTGACCCCCTCGCTCTTCCTGGTGCTCGGACCGCTCGGGCAGTCCACCACCGCCGCCAACGCGCTGGCCGACGCCACCCGCAACGCCGCGCCGGCGCTGGCCGGGCCCGCCACCGCCTTCGCGGTGCTGTACGGCGTCGCCGTGATGGGCTTCGCGCTGCTGTGGCTGCTGGTGGCGCTGGGCGCCAACCTGCGGGCGCTGCGGGCCGAGATGCCGTTCGCGATGACCTGGTGGGCCTTCACCTTCCCGCTCGGCACCCTGGTGACCGGCGCCGCCGGGCTGGAGCGGCACACCGGGTTCGCGGGCTTCACCGGCCTGGCCGCCGGGCTGCTGGTGCTGCTGGTCGGCGCCTGGGCGGTGGCCGCCGCGCGGACCGTCGCGGGGCTGCTGGACGGCCGGCTGCTGTGAGCCGGCACCCCCAATAGCCCCCACCCGGGGCGACGGGCCGGGGGTGGGGGGCGGGATTCCGTTTCCGATGGTTCTGCGAAGAATTCGGAAATTCTGGGGTCCGAACGGTCTCCGGGCCGGGCCGGTCGCGGGATGCCTGGTGGCGGCCGGTCACTTCGGTGTTGTGTACATGACTGTCCAGGTGTTCGAATGGCCTTCCGGCCGGTCGACCGAATGGTCGTGAGGCGGCAGGGAGTGCTTCCGGAAAATCGGAATTCCCGCAGGTCGCCGCGCGCACACTCTGCAGGTTCATGCACTTGCGGGAACCTGCAGCCGGAGAGCACTTGTCCGCGGGACGCCGCGCTGTGAGGGTTGTGCCACGCCAGGTCGCACGGGCCGCCGCAGCCCGGAGTGAGCTTGCTCTTCGTCGTGGGTGCGAGAGGTGCGTCCCGCACCGACGGACCGGGGGGAAGAAGAGCGCCGGCCGGGAAGCCACGTGTGGTGGTGGCCCCCGGAACCGGAGTCGGTGAGGCGTTGCTGCTCCGCCTCGCCGAAAGCGTCACAGGACCGGCGTGAACCGAGCGGGTTCCCCGGGGTTTCAGAGTGCAACTGCGCGCTGGCCCCGGGGAACACGCCCGGACGCGGGCCTCCCGCGTTCCCGCAGGCCGACGCTGCTGAGAGCATGTCCTGCGCACAGACCCGAGGAGACCGGCAGGAGAGCTCGACGTGGCCGCCGAACCCGCAACCGACCAGGGCGACGGCCTCCCCGACGAAGCCGCGGCGCGCCGCTACCTCGCCATCCTCGCCGAGGGCGGCCGGATCCCCGTCGCCTCCGTCACCGACGCCGACCGGCCCGCGATCGACCAGCTGCTCACGATCGGCCTCGTCATGGCCAACCCCATCGACGCCGCCTACCTCGCCGTCAGCCCCCGCTCCGTCGGCGACCGGCTGGGCGCGGACATGCGCTCCCGGGCGGCCCGCCTCCTCCAGAACGCCGACCGGCTGCCCGACGCCCTCGCCGGCCTCGCCCGCGCCTACGACGCGATGCCCCGCGAGGCCGACCAGAGCCGCCCCACCGTCTACCTCGAAGGCCGCGACCGGATCCGCCACCGCATCGCCGAGCTCGTCTCCGACTGCAAGGAGGAGCTGCTCACCGCCCAGCCCGGCCCCCGGCCCCCCTCCAGCCTCGAACTCGCCAGGCCCCAGGACAGCGCCTTCGTCGGCCGCGGCGGGAAGCTCCGCACCATCTACCAGCCGATGGTCCTCGGCGAGCCGATGACCGTCGAGTACGCCGCCGAGCTGACCGCCCTCGGGGCCGGGTTCCGCCTCCTCGACGAGCCGTACCAGCGGATGATCATCGTCGACCGCCGGTGCGCCGTCATCCCGGCCGCCGACGACCACAGTCGCGCCGTCCTGCTCTCCGACCCGGCCGCCGTCGCCTTCCTGGTCGCCTGCTTCGAACGGGACTGGGCCCGCGCCGACCTCGTCCAGTGGCACCAGGTGGACGCCCGTCAGGTCACCCGCTCCGTCTCCGACCGGGTCGGCCGGCTGCTCGCCACCGGTCTGACCCAGCGCGGGGTCGCCTCCCGGCTCGGCCTGAGCGAGCGGACGGTGGCCGGCCACATCTCCCGGCTGCGGGAGCGCTACGGCGCCCAGACGCTCTTCCAGCTCGGCTGGCTGATGCGCGGCAGCCGCCGTGACTGAACGGGCCGCGCCCGGCGCGGCGGAGCGGGCGATGTACCTGGCGGTGCCGGCCCAAGGCGGGCGGACCTCGTTCCACGAGGCGGTGCCGGAGGACGCCGACGCCGTCCTCGCCCCGGTGCGGCGCGGCCTGCTGGTCCACCGGACCCCCGACGGCACGCTCGGCGCCGTCGACCCGCGGGCGGCCGCCGAGCGCACCGGCAACCGCCTGCGCGCCGAGGGCCTGGCCCGCCTGCGCCGCGCCGACCGGGTGGCCGAGGAGCCGGCCGACCTCGCCGAGGCGTACGACGGCGCCCCGCGCACCGGGGACCGCGTCGCCACCGTCCGGCACGTCGACGAGAAGGCCCAGATCCGCCACCAGGTGCTGCAGCTGGAGACCGAGTGCCGGCAGGGGGTGCCGGCCGCCCGACCGGGCCACCGACCGGCCGAGCTGCCGGCGGACGAGTCCCGGCCGCGCCGGACGATGGCCCGGGAGTAGCCGCCTCGGTCCTCTACCAGCCGTCCGCCAAGCAGGACGGCAACACGGCGCGCTACGCGGCCAGGGCCACCGGCTGGGGGATGCGCTTCCGGGTCCTGGACGAGCCCTTCCGGCGAACGACGGTCTTCGACCGCCGGATCGCGGTGGTTCCGGCGGCGGCGGACGACAGCAGCGCCGCGTTCGTCCGTGAACCGGCCGCGGTCGACACGCTGGTGAGCGCGTTCCTGCGGGACTGGGAGCGCGCCGAGCGGGTCCGGTGGGAAGATCTCGGACAGCGGGACGGTCTGACGGTTCACCAACAGATCGGGCAGCTGCTCGCCGAGGGCCTCACCCAGCGGGCGGTCGCCGGCCGGCTGGGCTGAGCGAGCGAACGGTGGCAGGACATATCGCGGGTCTGCGTGACGTTTACGGCGCTCAGACGCTGTTCCAGTTGGGATGGCAGATGCGAGGTGCGGAGTGAGTGGGTTGAAGGCGGGATCGCTGCCCAACGAGGCGGAGCGCAAGCTCTACCAGGCGATCCTCGAGCAGGGCGGACGGGTCGGCTTCCGCGAGGCGGTCGAGCAGGACGTGGCCGGCGTGCTGCGGCTGATCGAGCTCGGCCTGGTGATCCACCACACCGCCGACGAATCGCTGACCGCGGTCAACCCGCGCTCGGTCAGCGAGCGGATCAGCGCCGAGCTCCGCTCGGCCGGCACCCGGATGCTGGTCCAGGCCGAGGAGATGCCCTCGCTGCTGGCCGAGCTGACGGAGGCGTACGACGCCACCCCGCGCAAGGTGGACCGCTCCAGTGAGATCCAGCACATCGACGACTTCCGGGAGATCCGGCACCGGATCGTCCAGCTGGAGGCGGAGTGCCGCGAGGAGGTGCTGGCGGCCCAGCCCGGCGGGGCCCGGCCGGCGGACCACCTGGAGTACGCACTGCCGCGCACCCGCGAGTACCTCGCCCAGGGCGGCCGGCTGCGCACGCTCTACCAGCCGGCGGCGCGCTTCGACGAGGCCACCGTCCGCTACGCGGCGCAGGTCACCGACTGGGGCGAGCGGATCCGGATCCTCAGCGAGCCGTTCACCCGGGTGCTGCTGTTCGACCGCCGGGTGGCGATCATCCCCGCCTCCGCCGACAACAGCAGCGCGGCCTTCATCGAGGACCCGGCGGTGGTCGGCTTCCTGGTCGGGGTGTTCGAACGGGACTGGGAGCGGGCGGAGCGGGTCCAGTGGGGCTCGGTCAGCGACAGCGCCGAGAGCCTGCCGGTGCACGAGCAGGTCGGCCGGCTGCTGGCCAAGGGCCTGACCCAGCGGGCGATCGCCAACCGGCTCGGGCTGAGCGAGCGGACCGTCGCCGGCCACATCTCCCGCCTGCGCGAGCTCTACGACGCCGAGACCCTCTTCCAGTTGGGCTGGCAGATGCGGGGAGCCGAGGGTCCGTCGGCGGACTGAGCCGGCGGGTGGGCCGGCCGTCCGGCCGGCCGTCAGCCGGTCGCGACCTCGGAGGACCAGAAACCGTACGGGCCGCCTGCCGGGGGCTCGCGACGCGGGCGCGGGAACTGGTCGCCCGGGGCGGTCCAGAAGCCGCCGCGCAGCGAGAGCGCCATGCCCGCCCAGTCCAGCGCGGTCTCCACGGTGTGGTGCAGCGCGTCCTGCGACCAGGTGTCGTCGAAGACCAGCGGCAGCACCGGGGAGACCTGCTCGATCGTGGCGATCAGCGGGTTGTGGGTGATCGCCTCGTCCACCAGCAGCACGATCGGCTTGCGCAGCGCCGACGCCCAGCCCAGCTCCAGGCTGACCCCGGCCGACAGCGGCGCGCCGACGTACGCGAACACCAGGTCGGCGGTCTGCAGGGCCCGGAAGTCCGAGGGCACCCGTGGCTCCGGCGCGCGGCCGGCCACCGTCCAGGCGTCGCTGTGGTGCGCGCTGTAGACCGCCGCGCCGCTGCGCAGCAGCGTGGTGCGCAGGGTGGTCAGCCGCGCCCGGCTGGCGAGCGTCACCACGCTGTCGGCCGGACCGGTGAGCCGCATCAGCGGCGCGGCCAGGAACACACGTGCACGCCGGCCCTCGGGGGTCTGGGCCGCGCGTTGACGCAGGTGGGGCTCACTCATGTCGACTCCGGGGAGAATGGCCGACCGGGTGGGACTGGTGCCGGAGGGCGCTTCGGTTGATGGCTGCTCAAACAGACGAGCCGAGATGTTTTACTGAGCGAACAATTGAAGGTACATCGGCAAGTGTGGTGGTCTCGCCGAGACCATTGAGCGCGAACTGATCGTCCATCGGGCGCCAAGGCTGCGTCCAGGTCTGGCCCGTGTCATGTGGATGCCTGGCAGGGAGATGACGCACATCGTCGCGAGCGCGTCAGGTGACACCTTCCAGCCTTGTACGGCATCATGTGAACGAATGTGCTAGGACTGCCGATTAAGTCCGATCAGCAGAACTTGAAGGAAGGGGTGGGCGCATGTCTCGCATGCACCGGTTTGTCCGTAAGGCTGTCATCTCGCTTGCCGTCGGCGCGGCTGCGCTGGCCGTTGCTTGCTTTGCGCAGGCCGGGAGTGGAGCGCAGTTGGCGGACAGTGGGGCCAACGGCACGGTGGCCGCGGCGGCTGCGGCCGACGATCTCGCCTGGACCTGAGGTCGCACCTCGACCGCCGGCGGGTGTGGCGCCCGGACGTGGGGACTCGGTCTCCGCTCGCGGGAAGCGTGGCGCGGAGCTGCCGGGGCAGCCACAGCCGATGCTGGGTCAGGACGGGGTTTCGTGTGACGCGCGGGCCAGGACGTAGCCGAGCTGGAACAGCGACTCGACGTTGTAGTCCTCCCGCATTTCGGCGATGTGCCGCGCGAGCGTGCGCTCGCTGATGCCGAGCCTCCGGGCGATGACGCGGTGATTGGTGCCCGCCAGCAGCAGGTCGATGATGGTCTGCCGAAGTCGCGACACCACTTGCTGCGGAACGGCCCGGTCGCCGTCGAAATCGAGTGCCCGGCTCCAGCACTTCTCGAATACTTCCTCGGCCATGTAATTGACCACCGCGGGATCGTGAATGAATACCGCGAGATTCATGTCGTCGAGCAGCGGTATGACGGCAATTCGACGGTCTATCACAATCAGCCGGGTATAGGGCTCGTCGAGCGTCCGGTACTGTCCGCCGGCCTTCGCGAGGGTCGCCACATAGTCCCGAGTGGGCTGGTGGTAGCGGGTGCTGGCGTGATAGATCGTGCGCATGGTGGTACCGCGCTGCAGCGTGTCGAGGTCGCGTTCGATCATTGACGCGAGCACATCGGGCGGCCGGGGGCCGCCGGGCTGCATGGCGAGGGCCTCTTCCATTCCGGCTGCCACGACCTGGGCGATGCGCTGATTGATCAGGACTTTGCCGCGGACGTGCTCGATCGACCCGCCGCTCTTTTCCGGAACATGGAACGCCTGGACCAGTTCCTGGAATTCCGAGGGAATGGATACGGCCTGGGAGAGCAGATCCAGTGCCTGTCGCTGCCACCCCTTGCTGAGGCTGTCGGACAGCTGTGCGGGATCGACGGCGACCAGAATTCCGGGCTCGTCCGAATCGGGCACGAGCAGGCCGATCCGCACGAGTTCGTCGAGTTCGGCACCGCAGACGGCGGTGTCGCGGTGCAGCTTCCCGCCGTCCTCGACGATCTTCAGGTAGAGCGTCCGAGCCTCCATCGAGAGCGTCGACGTGTTGCCGACTGTTCCGGACGACTCCCGTCCACTCATATGTGGCTCCTTGCTCTGCCCGGCTGGGTCGTGCTCCATTGTGATCTTAGGGTGAATGCCTTCGCGGGGGACTCCGCTCGGGCAAGGCACCGTAAAGGAATAGTCAGACTGTGTGATCTGCACTGTCTCACGGATCGGCAAGCCGCCGGCACCCCCCGGACAGAGGGGCGTCGGCGGCTCGGGACCGGGGGGTCAGCGCTTGGGGCGCCAGACGACCAGGGCGCTGGACTGCTGGACCTGCTGGTAGGGGACCAGGTCGCGGCGGTAGGAGGCGTGGATGGTGGCCTCGCGCTGCTGGAGGGTGGCGGCGGCGCCGTCGAGGGCGTCGGCCAGCTCGGCGACCCGGGACTGCAGGGCGGCGACCTGGTTCTCCAGCTCGATGATGCGCTTGATGCCCGCCAGGTTGATGCCCTCGTCCTGGGAGAGCCGCTGGACCTCGCGCAGTTGCTGGATGTCGCGCGCGGAGTAGCGCCGGCCGCGGCCGGCGGTGCGGTCGGGGCAGACCAGGCCGAGCCGGTCGTACTGGCGCAGGGTCTGCGGGTGCAGGCCGGAGAGCTCGGCGGCGACCGAGATCACGTAGACCGGGGTGTCCTCGGTGAGCACGTACGCCGTCGCGGTGACGCGGCGCGCGGTCGGGCCGGCGGGGCCGGGCAGGCCCTCGCCGAGGCCGGGGCCGATGGGACTGTCGGGGGTCGGGGTCATGGGGTGATCACGCTCCCTCCGCCGCCTTGAAGAGGGCGGCTCGCGGGTCGTCCGAGGCGGTGGCCTCGCGGTACTGCTCCAAGGCGTCCAGCGCGTCGCCGGTGACGTGCTTGGGGACGACGACCTCCACGGTGACCAGGAGGTCGCCGCGGGTGCCGTCCTTGCGGGTGGCGCCCTTGCCGCGGGCCCGCATGGTGAGGCCGTTGGCGCTGCCGGCGGGCAGCTTCAGCTTCACGGCGGGGCCGTTCAGCGTCGGCACCTCGATGGTGCCGCCGAGCGCGGCTTCGGGGAAGGTCACCGGCACGGTGACGGTGAGGTTGTCGCCCTTGCGGCCGAAGACCGGGTGCGCGTCGACGTGCACGGTGACGTACAGGTCGCCGGGCTGGCCGCCGCGCTCGCCCTGGGCGCCCTTGCCCTTGAGCCTGATCCGCTGGCTGTCCTGCACGCCCGCGGGGATGCGGACCTGCATGGTGCGGGCGGAGGAGGCCCGGCCGCTGCCGTGGCAGACGGTGCACGGGTCGTCGACGATCATGCCCCGGCCCTTGCAGTCCCGGCAGGGCTCGGAGAGCGCGAAGGCGCCCTGGCCGCGGCTGACGGTGCCGGCGCCGACGCAGGTCGGACAGACCCGCGGGGTGGTGCCGGCCTTGGCGCCCGTCCCGGCGCAGGAGCGGCAGGCGGCCTGGCTGGTCATCCGCAGCGGGACGGTGGCGCCGTCGACCGCCTCCTCGAAGGAGAGGGTGACCTCGGTCTCGACGTCGGCGCCGCGGCGCGGCTGGGCGGTGCGGCCGCCGCGGTTGAACAGGCCGCCGAACACGTCGCCGAGCCCGCCGCCGCCCTGCGGGCCGGCCCCGCCGAACAGGTCGCCGAAGTCGAAGGAGCCGCCGGCGGCGCCGTTCGGCCGGAATCCGCCCGAGCCGAACAGCGAGCGGGCCTCGTCGTACTCCTTGCGGCGCTTGTCGTCCGAGAGGACGTCGTAGGCCTCGGAGATGTCCTTGAAGCGCTCCTCGGCCTTGGCGTCGCCCTTGTTGGCGTCCGGGTGGAACTCGCGGGCGAGCTTCCGGTACGTCTTCTTGATCTCGGCGGCGGTGGCGTCCTTGGGCACGCCGAGGACCTTGTAGTAGTCCTTCTCCACGTAGTCCTTAGCGCTCATGGCTGGTTACCGCCACCTCCCGGAGACGTCTGTGCGTGGATACGGCGCTGCGGAGCCGGCCGTCGTACTGGACGACGTACGACTCCGCAGCGCACGGGTTGTCAGCTGGGGTCAGCTGGTTCAGCTCTCGGTGCCGTCGGCCTTGTCGGCGTCGGGCTCCGCGGTGGTCTGGGTGCCGGGCTGGGGCTCGGCCACCGCGACCATCGCCGGGCGGATGATCCGCTCGCCGATCCGGTAGCCCGGCTGGAGGATCTGCACGCAGGTGTCCTCGGTGACCTCCGAGGAGTAGCTGTGCATCAGAGCCTCGTGCAGCGTCGGGTCGAAGGGCTCGCCCTCCTTGCCGAACTGCTGCAGGCCCAGCTTGGCGACCACGGTCTCCAGCGACTCGGCGACGGACTTGAAGCCGCCGGTCACCTCGCCGTGCTCACGGGCCCGGCCGATGTCGTCCAGCACCGGGATCAGCGACTCCAGGATGTTGGAGACGGCGATCTCGCGGACCGTCAGCCGGTCGCGCTCGACCCGCTTGCGGTAGTTCTGGTACTCGGCCTGGAGGCGCTGGAGGTCGGCCGTGCGCTCGCCGGCCTCCCGCTTGGCGGCGGCGAGCTCCTCGCCCGCCGCACCGGACACGGCCTCCTCGGCCGCCTTGAGGACGGCCTCCTCGGCGGCGGAGTCGTCGCCGGGCTGCTCGCCCTGCGGCTTCTCCGTCATGCCGCACCACCCTTGGGCTTCTCGTCGTCGACGATCTCGGCGTCGACCACGTCGTCGTCCTTTGCGGCGGACTCGCCGGCATCGGCGGCACCGGCCGCACCCGCGCCGTCGGCCTGCGAGTAGAGCGCGGCGCCGAGCTTCTGGGCGGTGGTGGAGACCTTCTCGGTGGCCTCGCGGATCGCCGCGGAGTCCTCGCCCTTCAGGGCCTCCTTGAGCTCGCCGATGGCGGTCTCGACCTCGGTCTTGACGTCGGCCGGGAGCTTGTCGGCGTTGTCGGCGATGAACTTCTCGGTCGAGTAGACGAGCTGCTCGCCCTGGTTGCGGGTCTCCACGGCCTCGCGGCGCTTGTGGTCCTCCTCCGCGTACTTCTCGGCCTCTTCGCGCATCCGGTTGACCTCGTCCTTCGGCAGCGAGGAGCCGCCGGTGACGGTCATCTTCTGCTCCTTGCCGGTGCCGAGGTCCTTCGCGGCCACGTGCATGATGCCGTTGGCGTCGATGTCGAAGGTGACCTCGATCTGCGGCAGGCCGCGCGGCGCCGGCGGGAGGCCGGTCAGCTCGAACATGCCGAGCTTCTTGTTGTACGCCGCGATCTCGCGCTCGCCCTGGTAGACCTGGATCTGCACGGACGGCTGGTTGTCCTCGGCCGTGGTGAAGATCTCGGAGCGCTTGGTCGGGATCGTGGTGTTGCGCTCGATCAGCTTGGTCATGATGCCGCCCTTGGTCTCGATGCCCAGGGACAGCGGGGTGACGTCGAGCAGCAGGACGTCCTTGACCTCGCCCTTCAGCACACCGGCCTGCAGGGACGCGCCGATGGCGACGACCTCGTCCGGGTTGACGCCCTTGTTGGCGTCCTTGCCGCCGGTCAGCTCGCGGACGAGCTCGGCGACGGCCGGCATGCGGGTGGAGCCACCGACCAGGACCACGTGGTCGATCTCGGACAGCTGGATGCCGGCGTCCTTGATGACGTTGTGGAACGGGACCTTGCAGCGGTCCAGCAGGTCGGCGGTCAGCTGCTGGAACTGGGAGCGGGTGAGCTTCTCGTCCAGGTGCAGCGGGCCCTCGGCGGAGGCCGTGATGTAGGGCAGGTTGATCGAGGTCTCGGAGGACGAGGACAGCTCGATCTTGGCCTTCTCGGCGGCCTCGCGCAGGCGCTGGACGGCCATCTTGTCCTTGGACAGGTCGACGCCGTGGCCGGCCTGGAAGGTCTTCACCAGGTGGTCGACGACGCGCTGGTCCCAGTCGTCACCACCGAGGTGGTTGTCACCGTTGGTGGCCTTCACCTCGACGACACCGTCGCCGATCTCCAGCAGCGAGACGTCGAAGGTGCCGCCACCGAGGTCGAAGACCAGGATGGTCTGGTCGTCCTTGTCCAGGCCGTAGGCCAGGGCGGCCGCGGTCGGCTCGTTGACGATGCGCAGGACGTTCAGGCCCGCGATCTCGCCGGCCTCCTTGGTGGCCTGGCGCTCGGAGTCGTTGAAGTAGGCCGGGACGGTGATGACGGCGTCGGTGACCGTCTCGCCCAGGTAGGCCTCGGCGTCCCGCTTCAGCTTCTGCAGGATGAAGGCCGAGATCTGCTGGGGGTTGAAGTCCTTGCCGTCCAGGTTGATCTTCCAGTCGGTGCCCATGTGGCGCTTGACCGACCGGATGGTCCTGTCGACGTTGGTGACCGCCTGACGCTTGGCGACCTCACCGACCAGGACCTCGCCGTTCTTGGCGAAGGCGACGACGGACGGCGTGGTCCGAGCGCCCTCGGCGTTGGTGATGACCGTGGGCTCACCGCCCTCAAGAACACTGACGACGGAGTTCGTCGTACCGAGGTCGATGCCGACCGCGCGTGCCATCGTGAATACCTCCGGGGAGAAGTTGAGCTGTACGGACTCAAGCATGCATGACCGACCGGACAGCGTCAACAGCCATGAGTCCGTGTCGCTCAACTTTACTGAGCGCTTATGTCGCGATGCCGTCCGACCGGGTGAGTGTGGCCTTACGTGACTGCCGCCATACCTTGAGCATCTTCAGAAGAAGTGTTAACGACCGGTAATGTCCGGCGCGTCGGCCATGCAAGTTACCGACCAGTACAATCAATCAGGACACTGCCACGAAGCCGCTGGAGACGGAGAGCCGATGCAGCTAGCAGCGATCGTCATCTCGCTGGTCACGACTGTGATCGGCACCGCGCTCGCCGCCCGTGCGGCCGCGTACATCTACCGGGTGGTGAGGACCGGCGCGGTCGACACCACCCGCTTCGGTTCGCCCCTGCAGCGGGTGAGGACCGTCGCGGTCGAATTCCTCGGCCACACCAGGATGAACCGCTGGGGCATCGTCGGCATCGCGCACTGGTTCGTCGCGGTCGGCTTCTTCTCCCTGGTGCTGACCCTGGTCAACGCCTTCGGCCAGCTCTTCGACGCCGAGTTCGCGCTGCCGGTGATCGGCCACTGGCTGCCCTGGAACATCTTCGTCGAGCTGATCGGCACCCTGACCACGCTGGGCATCCTGACCCTGATCGTGATCCGGCTGCTCAGCCTGCCCTCGCGGGCCGGCCGCAAGTCCCGGTTCGCCGGCTCGATCGCCTGGCAGGCGTTCTACGTCGAGTACACGATCCTCGGCATCGGCCTGTGCATCATGATGCTGCGCGGCCTGGAGGGCGCCCTGGAGGGTGTCGACTCCTACGACCCGACGTACCTGGTCTCGTACCCGATCGTCGCCGCGTTCAACGGCGTCGCGCACGGCACGCTGGTCAACCTGATCTACGTCTTCGCGATGCTGAAGATCTGCATCTCCTTCGCGTGGGCCATCACCATCGGCATCAACCCGTCGATGGGTGTCGCCTGGCACCGCTTCCTCGGCTTCTTCAACATCTACTTCAAGCGCGAGGAGGACGGCGCCACCGCACTCGGCGCGCTCCGTCCGATGACCAGCGGCGGCGCCCCGATCGACTTCGAGGACCCGGCCGACGACGCGGTCTTCGGCGTCTCCCAGGTCGAGCACTTCTCCTGGAAGGGCATCCTCGACTTCTCCACCTGCACCGAGTGCGGCCGCTGCCAGTCGCAGTGCCCCGCCTGGAACACCGGCAAGCCGCTCTCGCCGAAGCTGCTGATCATGAGCCTGCGCGAGCACGCCTACGCCAAGGCCCCCTACCTGCTCGCCGGCGGCGGCAAGGACATGGAGGGCGAGGAGAAGGCGACCGCCGAGCAGCTGGCGGGCGTGCCCGCCGAGGCGCTGGCCGAGGCCGAGCGCCCGCTGATCGGCACCGCCGAGGAGAACGGCGTCATCGACCCGGACGTGCTGTGGTCCTGCACCACCTGCGGCGCCTGCGTCGAGCAGTGCCCGGTGGACATCGAGCACGTCGACCACATCGTCGACATGCGCCGCTACCAGGTGATGATCGAGAGCAGCTTCCCGACCGAGGCCGGGACGATGCTCAAGAACCTGGAGAACAAGGGCAACCCGTGGGGCCTGGCCACCAAGGCGCGCCTGGACTGGGTCAAGGAGCTCAAGAAGGAGACCGGCATCGAGGTGCCGGTGATCGGCGAGGACATCGACCCCGCCGAGGTGGAGTACCTCTACTGGGTCGGCTGCGCCGGCGCCCTGGAGGACCGGGCCAAGAAGACCACCAAGGCCTTCGCCGAGCTGCTGCACACCGCGGGCGTGAAGTTCGCGATCCTCGGCAAGGAGGAGACCTGCACCGGTGACTCCCCGCGCCGCCTGGGCAACGAGTTCCTGTTCCAGATGCTCGGCGCGCAGAACGTCGAGACCCTGAACGCCGCGCTCGAGGACGCCCCGACCAAGCGGATCGTGGCCACCTGCCCGCACTGCTTCAACACCATCGCCAACGAGTACCCGCAGCTGGGCGGCCACTTCGAGGTCATCCACCACACCCAGCTGCTGCAGCACCTGATCGACGAGGGCAAGCTGCTGCCGGTCAACCCGGTCGAGGGTCTGATCACCTACCACGACCCCTGCTACCTGGGCCGCCACAACAAGGTCTACTCGCCGCCGCGCGAGATCATGGACAAGGTCCCGGGCCTGCGCCAGCAGGAGATGCACCGCCACAAGGAGCGGGGCTTCTGCTGCGGCGCCGGCGGCGCGCGGATGTGGATGGAGGAGCGGATCGGCAAGCGCATCAACACCGAGCGCGTGGACGAGGCGCTGTCCCTCAACCCGGACATCGTCTCCACCGCCTGCCCGTTCTGCCTGGTGATGCTCTCCGACTCGGTCAACGGCAAGAAGAACGAGGGCGCCGCCAAGGAGCACCTGAAGGTGGTCGACGTCGCCCAGCTGCTGCTGGACTCGGTCAAGGCACAGCCCGTGGAGCCCGAGGCGGAGCCGGTCGAGGCCTGACGGCCGCCCGCCCCGAAGGCCCCGTCCACCGCCCCCGTGGCGGCGGGCGGGGTCTTCGCGTACGCCTGTTCGGGATGGCCTAGCATCGGCGCCATGAGCGATGGCGGGGGAGTGCCGGGCGGGGGAACGCCGGGCTGGGGCGGGCAGTTGCCGACCGTGACCAGCGCCGCCCCGGACTGGGCGGCACTGGCCGAGGCCAACGAGCGCGAGCACCGGCGCAAGCGGTTGTGGAAGATCGGCGGCGGCGCGGCCGCCGTGCTCGTGGTCGGCGCCCTGGTCGCCACCGCGCTGGCCGTCTCCCGCCCCGGCGGGGGCGAGCGGCACGACGCCGCGGCCCCCACCGCACCGGTCAGCGCCGCGCCCGACGGGCCCGCGCCGGACAGCGCCGCCCCGTCCGCCTCCGCGTCCGGACCGGCCTCCGCCCCGGCCTCGCCCGGAGCGTCCGCCTCCGCGAGCCCCAGCGGCTCCCCCAGGCCCGGGAAGAGCGCCTCCGCCCCCGCGGGCGCCACCGCTCCCGCGCCGCCGGCCCAGCTGGCCGGCCTGACCCTCGGCGCGGGCGCCTCGGTCGGCACCGCCGACGGCCACCGCGGCCCGACCCTCGACCTGCACGGCAGCGCCGACGGCAACGCCCAGAGCGGGGCCCCGCTGGTCGACACCGGCAAGAGCTTCACGGTCTCCGCCGTGGTCCGCAACAACGCCCCCACCGGCGCCCGGGCGGTCATCAGTCAGGGCACCGGCGGCTACTACTCGTTCTACCTGGGCCGCGACTACTGGGGCGAGCACAACCAGTGGGTCTTCAAGATCCAGAGCGCGGCCGGCAACGACGACCGCAACGTCCGCCAGGCCTTCTCCACCGCCACCGCCACCACCGGCCAGTGGCTGCTGCTCACCGGCGTCTACGACGCGGGCAGCAAGAAGATCTCGCTGTACGTCAACGGCGCCCTCCAGCAGACCACCGCCGTCCCCGGGATCTGGCAGACCGGCGGCCCCACCCAGATCGGCCGCACCCGCTGGAAGGACCAGTGGACCGACAACTGGGACGGTGCCATCGCCGACCTGCAGATCTGGAACCAGGCCCTCGCGGCCGACGCCGTCGGCCGGCTGAACGCGAGCGGCGGCACCTCGGCCGGGGCTCCCGCGGCGTACTCCTGGTTGCTGCCCTGAGCGACCCGCGGGCCCCCGCCGATCGGCAGGCCCCAGCCCGACCCCTGGCTGACCGGGGCGCGGAGCGGGGGAACTAGATTAGGCTGCGGACCCGCGACCTGCGGGTCCGCCGGAGGCGACCGGACAGGGCCCGACGGCAACGCAGCAAAGGGAGACGTACCGCATGCCCGAGGCGATCATGCTGGTCGGTGGCAAGGGCACCAGGCTGCGCCCGCTGACCACCCACACGCCGAAGCCGATGCTGCCGGTCGCCGGGGTGCCGTTCATCGCGCACCAGCTGGCCCGCGCCGCCGCCGCCGGAGTCACCCGGGTCGTGCTGGCCACCTCGTACCTCGCCGAGGTCTTCGAGGACCACTTCCAGGACGGCAGCCCGTACGGCATCGAGCTGGTCTACCTCACCGAGAAGGAACCGCTCGGCACCGGCGGCGCCATCCGCAACGCCGCCTCCGGCCTGACCTGCGGCCCCGACGAGCCGGTCCTGGTCTTCAACGGCGACATCCTCTCCGGCGTGGACATCGCCGCGCTGCGCGACAGCCACGTGGCCAGCGGCGCCGACGTCACCCTGCACCTCACCCGGGTCGAGGACCCGCGCGCCTTCGGCCTGGTCCCGACCGACGAGGACGGGCGGGTGCTGGAGTTCCTGGAGAAGCCGGAGACCCCCGAGCAGATCGTCACCGACCAGATCAACGCTGGCTGCTACGTCTTCACCCGTTCGGTGATCGACACCATCCCGGCCGGCCGGGAGGTGTCCGTCGAGCGCGAGACCTTCCCCGAGCTGCTCGCCGGGGGCGCCCTGCTGCGCGGCGTGGTCGACACCTCGTACTGGCTGGACCTGGGCACGCCCGGCGCGTTCGTCCGCGGCTCCGCCGACCTGGTGCTCGGCAAGGTCGACTCCCCGGCCGTCCCCGGCCCGACCGGTGAGGCGCTGCTGCTGCCCGGTGCCCGGGTCGACCAGGGCGCCGTGCTCTCCAACGGCACCGTGGTCTCCGAGGACGCCACCGTGGCCGCCGGCGCCATCGTCGAGGGCAGCGTGATCCTCCCCGGCGCCGCGATCGGCCCGGACGCCTACGTGAAGGACTCGATCGTCGGCGCGTTCGCCGTGGTCGGCGAGCGCTGCTCGCTGGACGGCGCGGTGATCGGCGACGGCGCGGTGCTGGAGCCCGAGAACGAGCTGCCGCCCGGCCTGCGGATCGCCTGCGGCACCCTGCTGCCCACCGGCGCCGTCCGGCTCACCGCCGGCCCCGGCGGCTGCCCGGCCGGCACCACCGCCGCCGCCGCGGTGCACGCCCCGGCCGCCCGCGTCGGGAGCTGACCCCGGCCCCCGCCGGGGGCACCAGGGGGGCTCCCGGGCCACCGCCCGGCCCGCGTCACAGGACGGCTGCAATCGCGGCCCGGCGCCGTGATCAACGGACGGACGGTCAGCGACAGCAGGTACCGTCGAAGCGTGGCTGGCAATCGACACGACAACGGGCAGGGCGTCGACCCCCGACAGGGGTGGTCGACGCCCGGCGGGCAGACGCCGCAGTACGGCGGCCCGGCGGGGGAGCCCGAGTACTTCACCGCCCCGCAGCCGCCCTACCCGGCGGACGGCCCCGGCGACCAGCCGGGGCACACCCGCGCCTTCCCGATCGGGGGCCAGCCGTACGGCGGTCACCCGTACGGCGGCACCGAGCCCTACCAGCCGTACGAGGGCGACTACGGCTACCAGGGCGGCTACGACGGCGGGTACGACGGCGGCGGCCCCGAGCAGGACCCGCACGGCGGCTACCGGGGCGAGGACAACGTCGCCGTCTACCGGGCCGGCGGCCAGTCCTCACCGCACCAGGGCGGCCCCCGGCTGCCCTGGCGGGAGCTGCTGGTCGGGATGTACCGCGAGCCGAACCGGACCTTCGACCGGATGCGCGACCACCAGGTCTGGCTGCCCGCCCTCTGCGTCTCGCTGCTCTACGGCGTGCTCGCCGTCTTCGCGATCGGCTCCACCCGCGGGGACGTGGTCAACTCCACCTTCTCGGTCGCGGTCTGGGCGATCGTCGCCGCCGCGGTCGGCTTCAGCCTCGCCGGGGCGGTGCTCGGCGCCGTCACCCACGCGCTGGCCCGCCAGTTCGGCGGTGACGGGCCCTGGCAGTCCACCGTCGGCCTGGCCGTCCTGATCACCTGGACCACGGACGCGCCGCGGCTGCTGCTCGCGCTCTTCCTTCCGGTCACCAACCCGGTGGTGCAGGTGGTCGGCTGGGCGACCTGGCTGGCCTGCGCCGCCCTGCTGACCACCATGGTCCGCCGGGTGCACGACCTGCCCTGGGGCAAGGCGGCCGGGGCCGCCGCCGTGCAGCTGCTCGCCCTGCTGGTGCTGATCAAGCTGCCCACGCTGGGCTGAGCCGGCCGGCTCCCGGGGCCGCGCGGCTCCCCGGTTCTCCAGCCGCCCGGCTCCCGCCCCGGCTGTCCGCATGCTGGGATTTTGTAGGCTGTGGTGTTCGACGCCGGGCGATCCCCGGTCGACCCTCGTGCTCCGGAGCCCCGCATGCCCCTGCCCACCACCCACGTCAGCTTCCCGGCCGGGGCGGTGACCGGCGAGTCGCCGATCATCGCCGTGCACCGCCTCGCCGACGGCCGCAGCGCCGTGGTCACCGAGGCGACCCCGTTCCACCCGCTCGACCACACCTGGCCCGACCAGCCCGCCGACCTCGGCACGCTGACCGTGGACGGCACCGGCTACGCCGTCGTCGACTGCCTCACCGGCGGCGTCGGCCCGGACGGCGGCGACCCGCTGGTCGGCGCCGACATCCCGGTCCGCCGCGGCGACGAGGAGTGGTCCTGGCTGGTCCTGCACGTGGTCGAGGAGATCCCGGCCGACGTGGTCGGCAAGTCCGCCGCACTCGCCGTGGACGCCGAGCGCCGGGGCCTGCTCTCCGCCTCGCACACCGGCTGCCACCTGCTCGCGCTCGCCCTCAACGCCGCGCTCGCCCCGCGCTGGCGCAAGGACCCGGGCCGCTCCGACGCCTTCGGCAGCCCCGACTTCGACAGCCTCGCGATGGACACCTCGGTGATGGACACCGAGGCCAGCACCGACACCTACCGGCTCGGCAAGTCGCTGCGCAAGAAGGGCTTCACCACCGACGCCACCGACGAGCTGCCCTCCCTCGCCGACGCGCTGCCCGCCCTCACCGAGACCGTCAACGCCCAGCTCGCCGCCTGGGTCGCCGCCGACGCTGCCGTCCGCATCGAGGTCCCCGGCCCGGAGCTGACCGCCCGTCGCCGCTGGCACGCCGACCTCCCGGCCGGCCCCGCCGAGATCTTCTGCGGCGGCACCCACCTGCACCACCTCGGCGAACTCGCCGAGCTCCGCACCGAACTGCGGCTCTCCGAGGACGGCGCCGAACTGGTCGCCGTCACCCGCCCCAAGCGCGCCTGAGCGGCCCGGAACGCCCCCGCCGAGCCCGTCGGCGGACACGCGCGAGGGCGGCCCGTCCCTGCCGGGACCGGGCCGCCCTCCGGTGCTTCTCGTCCGCGGTCGGTCAGACCTGGGTGCGGTGGAAGTTCAGGTGCGAACGCGAGGCCGTCGGGCCGCGCTGGCCCTGGTAGCGCGAGCCGTACCGCTCCGAGCCGTACGGGTGCTCGGCGGGCGAGCTCAGCCGGAACAGGCACAGCTGGCCGATCTTCATGCCCGGGTACAGCTTGATCGGCAGGGTCGCCACGTTCGACAGCTCCAGGGTCACGTGACCGCTGAAGCCCGGGTCGATGAACCCGGCCGTCGAGTGCGTCAGCAGACCGAGCCGGCCGAGGCTCGACTTGCCCTCCAGGCGCGCCGCCACGTCGTCCGGCAGCGTGATCACCTCGTACGTCGAGGCCAGCACGAACTCGCCCGGGTGCAGGATGAACGCCTCGTCGCCCTCCGGCTCCACCAGCCGGGTCAGGTCCGACTGCTCCTCGGAGGGGTCGATGTACGGGTACCGGTGGTTCTCGAACACCCGGAAGAAACGGTCCAGCCGCACGTCGATGCTGGAGGGCTGGACCATCGCGGGCTCGAACGGGTCGATCACGACCCGGCCCTTGTCGATCTCGGTACGGATGTCCTTGTCAGAGAGCAGCACGCCCCCGAGATTACGTGCAGCGGAGGGCCCCCGCCCAATCGCGGGGGCCCTCCGGAGGCCGTTCGAACCGTTCGGGGACGGCTCAGGCCAGCGACTCGACCGCCTCCAGCCGCAACGCGCGGGCCAGTTGGGCACCGGACAGCTCCGCGACGTCCGCCGGCACCGAGTTCCGCAGCCGTCCGCACTGCGGGCAGCGGATCAGTCTCCCCGGCCCGAGCCGCCCCTCCAGGAGGTTCTGCATCGGAAACGTGGCGGTGCTGAACACGTGCCCCTCGGCACAACGAACGACGGTGTGCTGCTCCATCGGTCCCCTTTCCCCACACTCTTCCGCGGCCTGCGCCCAGGCGACAGCGTCACATTAGGGGATCTTCCGGACACGGTGCACAGCGGCTCGCCGCCCGTCGCAGCACGCCCCAAACCGCTCCGGCGATGGGGTACAGTGGTGCTTGATCAGGCCGTCCGTGACGGGCTGTCAGATGCGGGCGTAGTTTAATGGTAGAACATGAGCTTCCCAAGCTTAGAGCGCGAGTTCGATTCTCGTCGCCCGCTCCATAGAGAAAACCCCAGGTCAGCAACCTGGGGTTTCTTCGTTGTCTGGACCAATTCCGGGACCGCGTGCCCCCTGCGTGCCTTATGCCTCTGCCGGCGGGGGCGCGCCCCGGCCGATCCGACGGGTGATCTCCGCGTCCATGCCGTCGGCGATCTTCTTGTCCCGCTCGCTGGTTGCGTGCTGGTAGATCAGCGCCGCCCGAACGGAGGCATGCCCCATGCGCGCCATCAGCTCCTTGAGGCTGGCACCGGTGGCGGCCGCCATGGTGTTGCCGGTGTGGCGGAGGTCGTAGAAGCGGAAGCCCGGCATGCCTGCCTTGGCACGAGCCTTGCGCCAGATCCGGCCGAAGCTGGTCCGGCGGAACGGGGCGCCCTTCTCACCGACGAAGACGAGCCCGGTCGGCTCCTTCTCGGCGAATAGCTCCAGGTGCGTCCGGACGTCCGGGAGTACGGCCGCAGGGATCGTGATGATCCGCTTGCCCGCCTCGGTCTTGGTCTCGCCGAGGGCCCGCCGGCCGGTGTTCAGCTCCGGGGCAGCAAGGCGGATCCGGACCGTCCCGGCGACCAGGTCGAAGTCCGGCCGCCGAAGCTCGGCCAACTCCTCCGGACGGAGCGTCGTGAAGGCGCCGAGCAGCACCATCAGGCGCCAGCGAGGCCCCACCAGCTCGGCCAGCTCGTAGACCTGGTCGACGGTGGCGATCCCTCGTTCCGCAGCGGACTCCTTGCCTGCCCCCTTGATTCGGCACGGGTTGCGCTTGATCAGCTCGTCGTCGGTGGCGGTCGCCATGACGGCCTTGAGCAGGCGGTACGCCTTCGCCGTGGTTGTGCTCTTGCCGGTCGCCAACAGTGTGGCCCGCCAGGTCCGGATGCGCGGTGGTGTGATCTCGTCCAAGTCCCACTCGCCGAAGGTGGGCACGAGGTGCAGCCGCAGCAACCGCCGGTACAGCTCCTCCGTGGTCGGCATCAGCCCGCGCTCAGTGATCCAGGCTTCGGCGTACTCGGTGAAGTTCACCGCCCCGGCGTCAGGGTCGCGCCAGTCCTTCTTGCGGATGGCGGTCTGCATCTCGGCGAGCCAGTCATCGGCGTCCGCCTTGGTCTCGAACGTCTCCGGCGCAGGGCGGAGCAGGCCATCCGGGTCGAGGTAGCGAGCCTGAAAACGGCCCGACGGGAGCTTCCGGATCCGGCCGAACTGCCGGCGCTTGCCAGTCATCAGGCCACCGCCCGCAGCCGACGGGTCCGCCGGGTGACCGGCTGGACGGTGTTGGCTGCGATGAAGTCGGCGAGGGCAGCCGCGGGGATGCGGACGTGCCGGCCGACCTTGACGAAGGCGATGCGCCGTTCGGCGACGAGGCGCCGCGGGAAGCGCTCCCCGCTGGTCTCCCAGGTGCCGAGGTGTTCGGCGACTTCCTTGACGGTCAACAGTCGGTCCATGCCAGTTCCTCCCCTTCTCGCGCGATCAGCGCGTTCATCTCCTGTCGGTCGGTGGTGCGGCGTTCGTGCAGGTCCCGGGCGATCGTGGCGGCGAGCATGGATTCCCCGGGGCTGTTGCCTGCTCCGGCGAAGGCCCAGTGGGCGACGACGAGGGTTTCCGCCTCGGGCAGGTCGTCCAGGTCCGGGAGCCCGGCGGCGAGGAGCCGGTCCCGGAGGTCGGAGCGGGCTTGGTCGGCGCGGTAGTCGGCGCGGACCTGCCGGAGGGCGCCGAGGGTGGTCGAGTAGGTGGGCGACTTCGAGGAGAAGTGGCCGCGGAAGCCGAGCATGTGGGACCAGTGCGCCAGCAGTCGATCCGGGTAGAGGCTGTCGAGGTCCCAGCAGGTCTCGATCAGGCGGCGGGTGTGCGCGGGGAGGTCGTGCCGGTCGAGTTCGTGGCGCTCCAGGATCCGGCGGTCCACGGTCTCGGTCGCCTCAGCGCTCTTGGTGGCGTACTTGGCCACATACGAGGCCACCGCCTGCTCGGAGATCTCCCCCGAGGCAAACGCGCCGATCGGCCGCACGTCCACCTGCGAGCCCCACTGGAGCACCCGTGCCGGGAGATCACCAGCACCGGCCACGGGGACCCCGGCACGGCGGGCGGCGGCTCGGATTGCGGCTTCGAGGAGGGCCATGGTCGCCCAGGCCGGCGGGGGCGTGTCGGGTCCTCCTGGGCCGTCGATGCGGATCACGGCGTGGAAGTGGACGGCACCGCGCCGCTGGTACTCGGCGACCTTGCCGAACGAGATCTTCGCTTGCTCCTTGAACTCGTACTGGTACAGCCCGGCCATCTTCGCCATCGTGCGGAACAGGTAGATCGTGAAGCGCCGCCACAGGTCCGGGGCGTGGTTGTTCCACAGCACCGCGTGCGCGTAGTCGTACCGCTCCAGGTCCAGCGGAGTACCGAGGACAGCCGCGCCGGCCGGGTGGTCGGAGCCGCAGCGGCACCGGCCGTGGTCGGGACGGTTGTGGACGGGGCCGAACGACGGCGCGGTGAGGGTGGCGAAGACCCGGGGGTGTGAGCGGACGGTAGCCGGGACGCCCTTGCTGGTGTCTCCGGCGAGTCCGGCGCGGATCAGGTGGAAGGTGTCTGCCGAGTAGGTGCGGGCGCAGGCCGGGCAGCGGGAGGCGCGGCGGTTGCCGCAAGCGACCTTGAGCCGGTGGCCGGGCTCGTGCTCGGTGGAGTACCGGTGCCACACCGCTCCCGTGGGGGCGTGGGTGAGGGTGCGGAAGCCCTTGAGGTGGATCGGGTTCGAGCAGCCGCCGGTACGCCGGATCTGGTCTTCGAGGCGGGGCAGGTCGCCGCGGGCGGCGAGCCGGGCGAGGTCGGCGACGGCGAGGTCGGGGCGTTCGGTGAGGTGGTGCATGTTCACCTGCCTGGCGGGGTGAGCCCCGGAGCTGGCGGGGGTGCGCGGCTCCGGGGCGGGTGGTCAGGACTGGTCGGGCGTGGGCTTGGCGTGCTGGTCGGTCCAGGTCTCGGCGCAGACCTTGTGCACGGGCTTGCCGCGGTCGGAGCGGAGGTTGGTGGGCTTGGTGCAGACGCCGCAGGGGGCGGGCTTGTTGTCCCAGTGGCGGGAGTCGCGCCAGTCGAGGAGCGCCATGGCGGTCAGCTCTGGGCCGAGGCGTGGGCGGTGGTTCGCTGGGTGGTGGTGCCGGTGCCGCGGCAGGTGGTGCAGTGGGCGGTGAGGGTGTGGCGGGTGCCGTCCGGGTGGCGGTTGCCGGTGTCGATGGCCGCACGGGCGAAGCCGTCGCAGTCGGGGCAGATCCTCACTGGGGCGTGGGTGTGCTGGGGCATGATGGTCGTTCCTCTCTGGGCGTGGTCGAGTGCTGCGTTTCGGATGGGGCGAGGCCTTCCGGGGCGGCGGGATGCTTGGCGGCTGTTGCCGCCCCGGAGGGTTGATTCAGCGGCGGCGCGAGGTCCGGCCGCCGGGCTTGTGGGCGTACATGTCGCGGTCGGCCGCGGACAGTGCCTCGGTCAGCAGGAGCGCGGCCGGGTGCGAGGCGCCGACGGACGCGCCGACGTTCAGGAACAGGCCACCCACCGGGACGGGCTGATTGAGCGCGGTCCGCAAGTCGCCGAGCCGGTCGGCGGAGTCGAGGACGACGACGGCGAACTCGTCCCCGCCGAGTCGGGCCGCGAGTCCGGAGGAGCCGCACCAGGCAGTCAGCCGGTCGGCGGTTGCGGCGAGCACCGCGTCTCCGGCGGCGTGGCCGTGGGTGTCGTTGATCGTCTTGAAGTCGTCCAGGTCGATCAGGAGCACGGTGGTCCGGTCGGGGTGGGAGCGGATGAGGCGTTCGGCGCGGGTGGTGAAGCCGTCGCGGGTGAGGAGCCCGGTGAGCGGGTCGCGGCGGGCGGTGGCCAGGCGGCGGGCGAGGTAGGTGCCGTGAGTGGTCCAGCCGAGGAGCGGGACACCGGCGGCGAGGATCGGGGCGAGGTCCATCGTGCGGTTCCTTGTCTGGGCGAAGGGACGAGGTACCGGCCGGGGCGGAGGATGCTTGGCGGCTGTTGCCGCCCCGGGGCCGAATGGTTCAGATGCCGAGGGACAGTGCGCGGGCGGAGGCCCGGTCGAGCAGGTGGTGCACGTCGGCCTGCCGGGTGGTCGGGGCGTCGTTGAAGACGTCCGGGGAGCTGACAGGCCGTCCGGTGGCGTGAAGGATCTCCATCACCTGGTTGCGGGCCCGGCTGACGGTGCGCGGAGTGCCGTAACCGTGTGCGAGGACGGCAGTCTGGGCGCCGAGGAGGCAGACGCGGCCGGTGGTGTCCCACATGGCGCCCTGGACCCAGCCGAAGGCGGAGATGTAGCGCGAGGTGAGCCGCAGGTGGTCCGCGACGGTCACTTCGACCGGACGGGCCGGGCGGTGGGAGATGCGGTCGAGGAGCGTCGGCCGGGGAACGGGAAACCCGGTGTTCCAGGGCTGGACGGTGGAGCCGAGCGGGCAGATGTACGGGATGGTCAGCCGGGCCGCCGCCGGGAGGGAGGCGAGGTATGCCTCGATTTCTGCGACGAGCGCGGAGCCTTCCGGGGTCAGGACGAGCGGTCCCGGGAGCAGGGTGGCGACGTTCATGGTCGTCTCCCTGTCACTTCTGCTGGGTGCCGTTGACGACCTGGACCCCGGTGCGGGTGGCTCCGTCGATCACCGGGCTGAGGAAGGTGCTGGCGAGGTAGAAGCCGAAGAGGCCGATCACGACGGCAACCCACAGGCGGATGCCGAGGAACTTGATCGCGGCCCAGGTGACGATGCCGAGGACGAGGACCAGGGGCAGGGTGATGGTCATGGCGGAGTTCTCCTGTCAGCGGATGGTGCAGCGGTGGGTGCGGGCGGCGATCTCGGCGGCGGCGCGGCTGTCGTAGTCGGCGGAGAAGCCACAGCGCGGGGCGGTGCAGGCGGCGGTGTGGCGTTCGCGGCCGCGGCCGTCGTAGTAGGTGGCGACCTGGACGGGGCCGATGCGGATCACGTTGCGGGGGCGGATCGGGCGGGGCATGGCGCGTTCTCCTTTCGCGGTCAGTCGAGTTGGGCGGCGATGGCGGTGGCGAAGTGCGGTGGGAGACCGAGGCGGACGCGGAGCGTGTCGGTGTCGATCGGCTCACCGGTGCGGGTCTGGTGCTCGGCGGCGACCTTGCGGGCGTGCTCGACCAGCGCGGCCGGCACAGCGACCGGCGGAGCCGGAGCAGGTGGGGCGGGCAGGGCCGGTGCGGCGGTGGGCGGCTCGACTGCGGCCGGGGCCGACTCGGGCGCCAGGGCGGGCGCGGGGCCCTCGGGCTCTACGTAGAGAGGGAGTTCGGGCTCCGGCTCCGGCTCGGGCACGGTGGCGGGTTGGGTGGTGCGGGTGTGGGCGAGGAGGGTGCCGCCGAAGAAGGCGAGGGCGGGCCATCCGGCGACCAGGATCCGCAGCCAGGCCGGGACGCGGGCCAGGTCGAGGAGTCCTGCGGTGGCGACGTTCGCGCCGAGCGAGGCGGTCAGGGCGATGGCGAACCAGGTCCAGGCGGCGCTGGCGGCGCGGCCGGAGGCGCGCAGGGTGCGCATGCGGTGCCAGGCGGCGACCAAAAGCAGGTCCACGGAGATGGGGTAGGCCCAGGCCTTCCAGCCGTGTTGCCCAGCGGCTTCGGCAAGGTCGTGGAGGTGGGCGAAGGACAGGGCACCGGCGATGACGGCTTGCACGATCACCGCGTCGGGGCGGGGCAGGCGCATCGGTCGCTCTCCTTCCGGGAGTTGGGGCCCGGCCGGGCGGCGCGGGGTTCCTGTCGCCCGGCCGGGGCGTCTGGGTGGGCTACTTGGGTGCGGTTCCGGTGCCGAGGCAGGTCGGGCAGAGGACCTCGACCTGACCGGCGGGGCGAGCGTTCTTGCCGCGACCGGCGTGGTGGGTCTCACTGACCCAGCCCTCACCAGCGCAGGCGGGGCACTTGGCCGGGACGGCGGGCGTGCGCTTGCGGGTGGTGGCGGTCATCGGTCGTCCTCTCGGGTCGGTTTCGGGCATGCCGGGGTAGGGACGTGGCGCGGAACGGTCGCGCCGACCGTGGGACGGGGTGGTGTTAGCCGGTCACCGGAAGGGGCTTGACCAGCGACGGCGCATCGGCCGCGGCGGTGGCCTCGGGGACGTGCGGCCGGAACTGGTCCAGGGCGGGCAGGTCCGGCACGAGGTGGGCGGTGCGCCGGCAGATGGCGACCGCGTCGGCGAGGGAGAGGTTCGGGGTGCGGATGCGCGACCAGCCGCCGGAGGAGTCACCGGCCACCGCGACACCGGGCATCTCGGGGGCGATCTGCGTGGCGGCCAGCACCGCTTCGGGGGAGATGTCGCCCAGGCCCATTTCCGCCGTCTGCTTGTCGTTCACACGGTGGACCACCCGGCCGGTGAGCTGGGCACGGAGCATGGTCGCTCCCTTGCCGAGCTCAGAGCCGAACCGCTGCCCGCAGACCTCCAGGTAGACCCCGGCCGCGCGGCCGAGCTGGGCCAGGCGGATCAGCTGGGTGACCATGTGGTCCCGCTGCACCTCCTCCTTCCGCGTGGCGACGAGGAACAACTCCGCCACCTCATCGATCAGAAGGATCACCGGCACCGGGCGGAGCTCGGCGGGCAGCCCCCAGATGTCGGAAGTGATCTCCTCATCCGCGACCGCGCGGGCAATGCCCTGACGCTCACGGATCAGCTCGTAGCGCTCCTCCATCAGCTCCACGAGCGCATCCAGCAGATCAGACGCCATGTCGGGGTCCGTGGCCAGAGCCGACAGGCGCGGGGCGAACGGTGCGTGTTCCACGCCGCGCTTGCAGTCGATCCCCACCAGAGCAACGTGGCGATCAGCGAGACCGGTGATCAGGTTCCGCATGTGCACCGACTTGCCGCTCTCCGTCGCCCCCAGGTACAGGGAGTGCGGGATGGCCCGGTAGTCCCGCACGTACGCGGTGCCGTCCTCCCGCATTGCCACCGGCACCACCAGCTCACCGGACCGTGCGCGGCGGGGCATCCGGACCTTGCGGAGCACGTCGAAGCCGGTCATCCGCAGCTCGACCACGCCGGGCTTGATCAGCGAGACGTGCACGGCGTGCACACCCCAGGCGTGCCGCAGACGCTCCGCCGACGCGGCCACGTCAGCCGGTTCCTGACCGGGCGCGAGCCGCAGCCGGACCCGGAGCCCGGTCGTGGTCGGCCGGATCCGGCGGATGCGGGGCGGAACCGGGCGGATCTCCCGGCGGGTGGTCGCCCGGGTGACCAGGACCCGCAACCGCGACGGGTTCACCGTCAGCCCGCACGCGTCCATCGTGCTCCCGTAGGTCGCGGCGAACCTCACCGCCGTGACGGGAAGACCGACCGCCGACCAGTACACGGCCGGAGCCTTCACCCGGGCGTACGCGGCACCACCGGCGATGGCAGCGAGCGGGACGCCCACCTCAGCGAGTTCCAGAGCCCCCGACATGACGTCAGCCCTGAACCGGAACGAGCGAGGTGACCGCCGCCGCACGGAACGAAATGCCGTGCCGCTTCTGGCCGTTGAACTCGTTCTCCCAGTCACGCGCCTTGAGCCCGGTCAGCGCGACCGGCATCCCGACCGCCAGGCCCTCCGACAGGCCGGTCTCCGGCACAGAGACCGTGTAGAGGTTGGCCTCGCCGTCGTCGGCGATGGTTAGACCGACGGTCATCATCTTCGCGCCGGTCTCCTTGTCGAGCGCGATCTCGCCCGTCTGGCGGTTCACCACCTTGGGGGCCGGCGGAACGGCCACGAACACGAACGCGGTGGAGGTGTCGACCTTGAACACAGCCATGATGGCTCTCCTCTAAATGAGGTGATCTCCTGCACTCATGTACAGGAGTGATGACTAGAAGAGTGCCCGACTCCTGTACATGAGTCAACCCGCCTAGGCCTGAAAGCCCAGACGGGTTGCGGAAGGTGATGTTCCGTCAGTCCTTGGCGGGGAAGCGATAGTCAAGAACGAACTGATCAGCAGCCATGACGGTGTCGCAGACTTCGACCACGCGCCCGTCGGTGGTGATTGCATCACGGACCAGGTGGATCACGGGTGAGCCTGGGCTGAGGGCCAGCGCGGCGGTCTCAGGCTTGGTCGCCAGGCGGGCCCGAACGGTCTCGGTGAACTCGGCGAGCTGCTGGCCGCGCTCTTCGAGTCGGGCGTAGATGCCGCCGCCGCCCGGGTTCTCGGCGAACATCTCGGGGATGTCCTTCACCACGTCCCACGGCAGGTAGGAAGTCGCTTCCTCCGTCGGCACGCCGTCCCGGAAGTACCGGCGCTTGCGGGCCAGCACCTGGGTGCCGGCGGGAACGCTCAGCCGCTCGGCGATGTCGGCAGGGGCCTCAGTGGGCCCGACGAACAGCACAGTCACGGACGGCGTCCCACCGGAAACCTCCGCCTCGGCCAGGTAGGCCGCCTTGCCGGCCATCCGGTGCGCGCGGCGGAAACGGTCCGACGACTTGCGCTGCACCGGTGGGCGAGAACGCACGAAGGAGCCGCGGCCGTGGTGGGTCTCGATCAGCTGCGAGGTCCGCAGCTCAGCAATCGCCTTGCGCACCGTCCCGGAGGCAACGCCGTACCGCTGCATAAGTTCGGCCTCACTGGGGACCGCCGAGCCGGGCGCCAGAGCACCTGACTTGATTTGCGCGGCGAGATCATCCGCAATCTGCAGATACTTCGCCTTGGCCGAGGAGGCCACCTCGTTGCTCGCCATAGTCCTTTAGGGCTCCTATTCTCCTGTACATGAGTAGCAGCCCCGCACTGCAAGTTTCAACGCCCCTCCACTCGGTGTCTGTGGCGGGTGCTGTCGTTCGTGAAGACGGGAGGGTCCTGGCCATCCGCCGAGCCGACAACGGCACCTGGGAGCCCCCGGGCGGTGTACTTGAGCTCACAGAGAGCGTCGAGGACGGCGTTCGACGGGAGGTCTTCGAAGAGACCGGTATCAGGGTGGACGTCGAACGCCTGACGGGCGTCTACAAGAACGTCACGCGTGGAGTCGTTGCCTTGGTGTTCCGGTGCCACCCCGAGAGCGGGACCGAGCGGGTCTCGGACGAGTCCACGGCGGTGGACTGGCTGACTCCGGAGGAGGTCGCCGAGCGTATGGCGGAGGTCTACGCCGTGCGCATGCTGGACGCGCTCCAGGTCGATGTGGCTCCAAGCATTCGCACCCATGACGGCCGGCAATGGCTCGGCGGTCAGATCCCTGGTTAGCCGCGCTTCCCAATCTGCGCCCACACACTTCGCCGACGGGCCACAGTGAACACCGAGTCGACTCGATGCGGCGCAAGCGATGCCGGCCGACCCGTAAGGAGCGAGGCGATCCGCTCACCGTCCAGCACTTCGACGATCGGGCTGCCCTGAACGGTGATCTTGCGAGCGCCGACTACGGCAACGATGGCTCGAACCGGCACAGAGTGGCCACACCAGCGCTCCAGGAGCCGGGTCACCCGGGCCGCCTCAAACTCTGCGTTCGCCAGGTAGGGATAGCTGACCCGGTTCACCAGGACCCGCTTGTCACCCACCCATACCGAAGAATCGGGGTGGTGCTTCGTATTTACTGTGAAGACCCCTGGGGGGCCGATCACCACGTGGTCGATGTCCGCGCCACTCGGCAGCGGGACGCTGTGCAGCACGTGCCAGCCATGACCGCGGAGCCCATTGAGGTGGCTCCCGACGATCTCTTCACCGCGGAGCCCGGTCACCAGCTTCTGGGACGTCAACGGATCACCCGCCAACTTCGCGGCTACCCGAACGAGCCACTTCCGTTGGTCCATCTCCTCGCGGATCATGCCCTGGACACCAGTGCCTGGAAGGTTTCCCGCGAGGTCATCCTCTGCGGTGAACGGAGGCAACGCGGGGATCGAGGCCGCAGCGACTGCTGTTGGCCTCAGAGGCGGATCTTGCTGTACGCGGATCGGCGCAGGTTCTGGTGAAGCAGCAGTGACTGTGCGCGCCGGGATTGGCCGGCCAGAGGCTGCGACCCACTCCTCGACCTTCGCGAGCGCTGCAGCTCTCAGGCGCTCGACCTTGATCTCCACTGCACCTGTTCGGCAGTCGAGCCATGCAACAGCCTCACCGCGGGCGCCCGACAGGTTGACGTACAGCCGCTCCTTGCCCGGCACTCGCCAGAGCTTAACCGTCAGTTCCTGCACGTTTCCCCCTTCGCGCGATCCCTGACACGAGATCAGCACGCGCGGTACGGGTCTGACAAGAACGCCGTCAGCCAAGCCGACCAGCGGACCCCGAGGATCGGAAGCACGACAGGGATGGAGGGCGTTGTTACGAGTTTCGCTACTTCATCAAGCCACCTCGCTCCGCTCGGCGGGGAGGTGGGCGGAGCCCAAGGGAAGGCAACATCTACGGCGGATCGAAGATCCGGCGTGGACTCCCGGCCTCCTGAACTGCTGATGGATGGCAGCCTCACTGTTTGTTCGGGATGCCGCGCAAGAGCGCGGGCGGCGCCGGCCTTCCTCCGGCGCGCGCCCCGCCTCCTGTCTGCGCCCCGGCTGGGGCACTCGCCGTCGTCGGCCGCGCCCGCAAGGGGCGGAAAGCTAAGGCCGGGGCGGAAACGGACAAGGTCCAACTTCCTACCCGCACGGCGGAGGACGGCGAAGAAGGCAGGGGTCAGAACCAACCCCACCGGGGCCGGGGCGGGCGGCTCCGCGGTTTTACCCACCTGCCCGGACCGGGACCCGCGTCGAGCAAGAACGGGGGGCCACTCGGCCAAATTGCGGTCAGGCCCAAAGAGCCCTGACCGAGTCGCAATAGCTTACGGCCCCCCGATCATGCTCGACCCCAGACCAGACAGGACACCGGCCAAAACCGCTCCACCACCCGCGCCATGACTACGGCGCACGAGAGCCCACGCGCCCATCATTCACCGACTAGGGAACTCCAAGGGCAGGCTCATGGCAAGATTTCCTAATATCAATTCTCGGAGACTTGCTGCGAGATCTCTGACTTTAGCCGTTTGGCAGCCGCGAGAGCAGACTCTAGGTCGGAACCCGTCAGGTCGCCAGCCGCCCCGTGGGCTACCTTGTTTCGTGCAGATAGCGCCCGATTAATATCCTCAATAAATTCTTCACCGAGCCCGCTTCTGCGTGCATAATCTCGCACAATGATGCCGACTGGAGCGTGCCGATCTGACTCACGAGGAATGCTTTCCGTTAGCATTCTTTCGATGTCAGCCCAGGTGGCAACCAACTCCCACCGCTGTTCATCGCGAGTCGGCCGTGAGCCACGACTTGCGGCAGCGATCTCCAGCCTCTCGTTGCGCTCTGCCCTGTGCGTCCAGACCGAGAATGCAGCTCCGACAAAGCTGGCAGTAGTTGCCCCAGCGGCGAAGAGGAGCGATACCTTAGAGCTCTTCTCGTTGAGGCCGATCAACCAATAAACGGCGAGCGCAAGAGCCAGGGACCCCAATGCTCCAACCGCAGGAGCCAGTGACGAGAGCCAACTGGATTGGACACGCCGACTGCGCACCTCTGGCGCGCTATCTGCCATTGCCCGCTCGGCTCGGTAAACATCAATTCGCGTCACCTTATCCGAGTTTCGGGCATCGGCGACTAGTCGAGCCTTAATAAGCAGCTCTCGTTGAATCCTGCTAGTTGCTCGCTGAACTTCCTCAACGGCTTCCGGCGTAAAAGTTTCATAGCCCTTCTGGTTGGACCCTGTCATCATTCACGCCCCGCCAGAAGTGCCAGAATTCCGACAATCACAGATGCGGCGAAACCGATAGACCCGACGGGCGTGTTTAGGTTTCCGGCAAACGCACCGCCGACCGCGGCAGCCACGTAGGTCGTCACTGTTAGGAAGTGCTTGAACTTAGAAGTGCGAGGCTGGATGTGTCCTCGCCGACCGAGCAAGTTGGCTTCCTGGATCATACTGTTAGTGATCATCGCTGCGCCGGGTCCCACGTGCATCGTGGCCTCCAGGCGGCCAGCCTCCCTCAGCACGTCGCTTCCGTACTCAACCAGACAGGCTTCCAGGGCTTCACGCGCGGGCTGTGCCAGGCTGGAGCTACCCGGGACTTCGATGGTCAGATCGTCAGACGCCACCGTGCCAGCATAGTGGTGGTGTTGGCACAGAGACGTCGAGCCGAGACAAGACCGAGAGGCGCGTCGCTTCATCGCAGCAGCAACTGACCGGACTGGCACGAAGGCGAGTTGAGGCCGAGCGCGCTAGGTCAGTCGGGCAGCGGAGCCTCACACGCTCGATGAGGCTGAGTGTCTAACTGCGCTACAACGGCCCCGTACTTCGACGGACAACCACGGACATTCGGGGACTGTGTGCGCTGGTCATCGGCGTTGTGCGACCAGGTCGAGCAGGTGCCCGGATTGCTTCGGGACGAAGAGGACGGCTCCTGGCGGTGTCGGAGGCCGGCGCGGTTAACCTGGCGCGCCGGCGCTTCCGATCGGGCAGTATGCAGCCATGGTGACCCCGTTCGTGAACATCTATGGCAAGCCCGAGGACGGCCCGTATCGCTGTCCATGCTGCGGCTTCGTCACTCTCGGCGAACGTGGCGGGTATGAGATCTGCTCCGTGTGCTTCTGGGAGGACGACGGCCAGGACGATCACGACGCGAGCCGCGTCCGAGGCGGGCCGAACGGTCGGCTCAGCCTGGCGGAAGCGCGGCGGAACTTCCAGGCTGTAGGAGCTTGTGAGGAGCGATTCGTTGAGTCCGTGCGCGACCCTCGCCCTGAGGAGTATCCGCCCGAGCTGACCACGACCTGACGGCGACCTTCTGCCGTGCCCTACCCGTGCCCTACGGAGCGGGGGCAAGCGGTAAATGACGGTCAACAGCGGAGCCTGGCGACCCGGTCGACGATGGGCCGCCAAGTGCAGTATCTGCACGTCAGAAGCCTCTCCCGCCAACCTAGTTGGTGAGATTCCCAAGCTTAGAGCGCGAGTTCGATTCTCGTCGCCCGCTCCACACAGGGAGAACCCCAGGTCGAAGACCTGGGGTTCTCTGTTTGCCCGGACCGTGGCGTGATGCGGCCGGTCGCGGGCCCGGGGTGACCCGCGGCCGTCGGCGGGGTCGGTGCCCGACGGTGCCGAAGGCCTTGTCGGGCTTGTCGCCGTGGGCGGTGTCGAGGGCGGGCATGCCCGAGGGCGGGCGGTGAGTGCCGACGGCGGTGCGGCCGGTTCGGGGACATCTCACCCCGTTCGGCTCAGTCCGGATCGTGGGGTCGCACGGGGCTCCTCACACTGAGTGACGGGAGTGGATTCAACCGGAGAGGCACCCTCGTCATGAACATCGGTTTCCGTCGTATCGCCCTGGTCACCGCGGTGGCCTCGCTCGGGCTGTCGCTCGCGGCCTGCGGCAGTGCAAAACAGTCCACCGGCTCGGGTGGCGCGTCCGGCACCGCCGCGGGGGCGGTGAAGATCGGGTTGTTGCTGCCGGAGACGAAGACGACCCGGTACGAGCAGTTCGACAAGCCGCTCATCGAGGCCAAGATCAAGTCACTGGTCCCGGACGCGCAGATCGACTACTACAACGCCAACCAGGACGCGACGCAGCAGCAGACCCAGGTGGACACCGCGCTGACCAAGGGCGACAAGGTCCTGATCCTGGACGCGGTGGACTCCAAGGCGATCCAGTCCTCGGTGCAGAAGGCGCACGACGCGGGCGTGAAGGTGATCGCGTACGACCGCCTGGCGCAGGGGCCGGTGGACGCGTACGTGTCCTTCGACAACCGCGCGGTGGGCCGGCTGCAGGGTGAGGCGCTGGTGGCGGCGGTCGGCGGCAAGGCGAGCAGCGGCCAGATCATCATGATCAACGGTTCGCCGACCGACCCGAACGCCGCGGAGTTCAAGGCCGGCGCGCACAGCGCGATCGACGGCAAGCTGCAGATCGGCAAGGAGTACGACACCCCGCAGTGGGACCCGAACACCGCTAACCAGGAGGCGGCGGCGGGCATCACCGCGATCGGCGGGCCGAACGTGGTCGGCGTCTACTCGGCGAACGACGGCATGGCGGCCGGTATCGCGACCGCGCTGAAGGCGGCCAACCTGAGCGTGCCGCTGACCGGCCAGGACGCCCAACTCGACGCCGTGCAGCGGATCCTGGCCGGCACCCAGACCATGTCGATCTACAAGCCGTACAAGCCGGAGGCGGACGCGGCGGGCGCCATGGCGGTGGCCTTCGCGCAGGGCAAGTCGCTGGAGCCCTCGCAGGCGCCGACCACCTCGAAGAACGGCAGCGGCGCCACCGTCCCCTCGCTGCTGATCGCCCCGACGGTGCTGACCAAGGACAACATCAAGTCCACCGTGGTCGCGGACGGCCTGTACACCGTCGCGCAGATCTGCACCCCGGACTACGCCTCGGCCTGCGCCGCTGCCGGACTGCAGTAACCGTCTACGACCGGACTGCTGCGGAAGGGAGTTGGAGATGGTGACGGGTGAGCCGGTACTGGCCTTGCGCGGCGTCTCCAAGCGGTTCGGCGCCGTGCAGGCGCTGACCGACATCGAGTTGGAGGTGCACCCCGGCGAGGTGGTCGCGCTGGTCGGCGACAACGGCGCCGGCAAGTCGACCCTGGTGAAGTCGATCGCCGGGGTGCACCAGCCGGACGAAGGCACGATCGAGTGGGAGGGCCGCCCGGTCTCCATCCACCGGCCGCAGGACGCCCAGCACCTCGGCGTCGCCACCGTGTACCAGGACCTGGCGCTCTGCGACAACCTGGACGTGGTCGGAAACCTCTTCCTGGGGCGGGAGTTGAAGCACTTCGGGCTGGTCCTCGACGAGGTCGGCATGGAGCAGCGCTCCCGGGACCTGCTGGACACCCTGTCGATTCGGATCCCCAGCGTCCGGATCCCGATCGCCTCGCTCTCCGGCGGCCAGCGGCAGGTGGTGGCGATCGCCCGTGCGCTGATCGGCTCGCCCAAGGTAGTCATCCTGGACGAGCCGACCGCAGCCCTCGGGGTGGAGCAGACCGCCCAGGTGCTCGACCTGGTCGAGCGGCTGCGCGACCGGGGCCTGGGCGTGATCCTGATCAGCCACAACATGGCCGACGTGATGGCCGTCGCGGACACCGTCGCGGTGCTGCGCCTGGGCCGCAACAACGGCGTCTTCGACAAGCGGCAGACCAACCAGGAAGAGATCATCTCGGCCATCACCGGCGCCACGGACAACGCCGTGACCCGCCGCAGGGCCCGGGGCTCGGAGGGTGCGCAATGAGCGGGAACATGCCGGGTGACGGCCAGGAGAGGCACCACCCGCTGCCCGAGGACAACATGCCCAAGGGCGGGGTGAACGCCGCGGTGCCGGTGGCGGCGGAGGCCACCCCGGCGGTCGACCCCCGGCTGATCGTCCGGCAGGAGGGCGTCAAGGGCTACCTCGGCGAGTTCAAGCGGCGGCTCAGCAGCGGTGAGCTCGGCTCGCTGCCGGTGGTGGTGGCGCTGATCGTGATCTGGGCCGTGTTCGGCAGCCTGAACAGCAGCTTCCTCTCGGCGCAGAACCTCTCCAACCTCTCGCAGCAGATCGTCGGCACCGGGATGATCGCCATCGGCGTGGTCTTCGTGCTGCTGCTCGGCGAGATCGACCTGTCGGTCGGCTCGGTCAGCGGCCTGTGCGCGGCGATCTTCGCGGTGATGAACGTGACCCACGGCGTCAACCAGTGGGTGGCGCTGCTCTCGGCCCTGGTCGGCGGCGCGCTGGTCGGCCTGATCCAGGGCTTCTTCTTCGCCAAGGTCGGCGTCCCGGCCTTCGTCGTCACCCTGGCCGGCAACCTCGGCTGGAACGGCCTGATGCTGCAGATCCTGGGCAGCCAGGGCACCGTCAACCTCTCCGGCACGGACATCGTCTCCCGGCTCTACTCGACCATCTACGGGCAGCAGATCGCCGCGTACGGGGTGGCCGTGGTGGGCGTGCTGCTCTTCCTGGGGGCCTCGCTGCTGGACACCCGCCGGCGGAAGGCGGCCGGCATCCCGTCCCGGCCGGTGTCCGACATCGCGCTGCGCACCGGGCTGCTGGCGGTGGTCGCCTTCCTGGCGGCGTACACCCTCAACCAGTACAAGGGCCTGCCGCTGGCGCTGCTGGTCTTCCTGATCTTCATCGTGGTGCTGGAGTGGGTGCTGCGCCGGACCCCGTATGGGCGCCAGGTGTTCGCGCTGGGCGGCAACATCGAGGGCGCCCGGCGGGCGGGCATCAACGTGTCGATGGTCCGGATCACGGTGTTCATGATCTGTTCCACGATGGCGGCGATCGGAGGTCTGTTCCTGGCTGCGCAGATCCAGTCGGCCAGCCAGACCTCGGGCGGCGGCAACCTGCTGATGAACGCGATCGCGGCGGCCGTCATCGGCGGCACCAGCCTCTTCGGCGGCCGGGGTTCGACCTGGTCGGCACTGCTGGGTGCGCTGGTCATCGGGTCGATCCAGTCCGGCATGAACATCCAGGGCCTGAGCAACGCCATCCAGTTCATGATCACCGGTGCGGTGCTGCTGGCGGCGGTGGTCATCGACTCGCTGGCCCGGCGGACCCAGAAGGCGGCCGGCCGCGCCTGACCCGCCTCCCGCCCTCCCCGTCACCGTCCCGCCCCGGCGCCCGCCGGGGCGGGACATTCTTTCAGGCTTGTATTAAGTGCGAGTTCGTTACCGCCCCGTGATTGTGTCCTGGGTGTTGCGCGGTGTTCACTCTCCTCGGAACCGCTTCCGAAACCGGTTCCGAGGAGGGGCACCATGCCGATCACCATCGCCGACGTGGCGTCCCGGGCCGGGGTCAGCAAGACCACCGTCTCCCGGGTGCTCAACGGCAAGGGCGAACTCGAGCCCTCCACGGCGGCCCGGGTCAGGAGGGTCATCGAGGAGCTCGGGTACGTGCCGAGCGCGCGGGCCGTGGGCCTGGCGCGAGGCAGGGCCGGGGTGATCGGCATGCTCGTCCCCTCGCTCACCTGGCCGTGGATCGGCGAAGTCCTCCAGGGCGCCGTCGACACGGTCGAGAGCAACGGCTACGGCCTGATGCTCTTCACCTGCAACCAGGGCGACCAGTCGATGCGCCAGTTCGCCAACAAGGCGTCCGCCAAGGCCTTCGACGGCCTCCTGGTGATCGAGCCCGAGGGGCAGCTCGACTACATCACCGAGCTGCACGGGCAGGGGCTGCCGGTCGTCCTCATCGACGACCGCGAACTGCGCCCGCAGTTCGCCTCGGTGGCCACCACCAACCGCGCGGGCGGCGAGTCCGCCGCCCGGCACCTGCTCGCGAACGGCCGCACCCGGCCGGTCGTGATCACCGGCACCCTCGCGTGGGGCTGCACCGTGGAACGCCTCGACGGGTTCACCGCGGTGTACGCCGAGGGCGGCCGGCCGCTCCCGGCCGGCTCGGTCGTCGAAGGTGACTTCACCTTCGAGACCGGCCGCGCCGTGATGCGCCGATTCATCGAGGACGGCGTCGAGTTCGACGCGGTCTTCGCGCACAACGACCTCTCCGCTGCGGGCGCCCTCCAGGCGCTGAGAGAGGCCGGTCGTGCGGTCCCCGGGGAGGTGGCGATCGTCGGCTTCGACGACGTGCCGCTCGCCTCCCAGACGGAACCGCCGCTCACCACCGTCCGACAGCCGCTGCGCGAGATGGGGGCCGCGGCGGCCCGGATGCTGATGGCCCACTTCGCCGGCGAGCCGCTGCCGGTGGAGGCGACCGTCATCCCGACCGACCTCGTCGTCCGGGGCTCCACCTCAGCCTCGAGCTGATCCACCACCCACGCCACCGGCCGGACGCGCCGCGTCCGACCGCGCTGCCGCACACCCCGAAGCGGGACGGCACCGCCGCCGGTTCTCCCCACTCCAGGAGGAGCAATGTCCTTCGCGTCCACCGGTTCCGCAGCCCGGCGCACCATGGCGCCGCTCGTGGTCGCCGCGATCTCGCTGGCCCTGGTGGCCGGCTGCAGCAGCAACCCGGGCTCCGCCAACAAGGGTGACGGCGCCGGCGGCGGCGCCTCCGGCGTGCTGAACGTCGGCATGCCCCAGGGCGCCACCGTGAAGAACAACAGCAACCCGCTGCTGCCGACCTCGGCCGCCGCGGTGCTCGGCTACCGCTACATGATCTACGAGCCCCTGGCGATGGTGAACCTGGTCAAGCCGACCGAGCCCGCCAAGCCCTGGCTGGCCTCGAAGTTCGAGTGGGCGGACAACTACAGAACACTCACCCTCACCGCGCGCGACGGCGTGACCTTCTCCGACGGCAAGCCGATGACCGCCGAGGACATCGCCTACAGCTTCCAGCTGATGAAGGACAACAAGGCGCTCAACACCGCCGCCCTGCCCATCGAGTCGGTCACCGCCTCGGGCAAGGACGTCACCGTCAAGTTCGGCACCTCGCAGTTCGTCCGCCAGGCCGTGGTGCTCTCCACCCTGGTGCTGCCCAAGCACCTCTGGTCGGCCATCGCCGACCCGGCCACCGACACCGTCGAGAACCCGGTCGGCACCGGCCCGTACACCCTGAAGTCCTTCACGCCGCAGACCGTCACGCTGACCACGCGCAACGGCTACTGGCAGGACGCGCCGAAGATCAAGGAGCTGCGGTACACCACGTACAGCGGCAACGACGCGATCACCTCGGCGCTCACCTCGGGCGCGCTGGAGTGGACCTACGCCTTCATCCCGGACGCCAAGAAGCTCTACACGGCCAAGGACCCGGAGCACAACAAGCTCTGGTTCCCGGCGAACCTCTCCGCCGACGGCCTGTGGATCAACACCACCAACAAGCCGTTCGACAACCCGGCGCTGCGCCGCGCGATGTCGCTGGTGATCAACCGCCAGGACATCTTCAACCAGGCCTCGGCCGGCTACTTCAAGCCCGCCGTCGAGTCGATCACCGGCCTGCCGACCCCGATCGGCGACGCGTTCATCTCGCCGGAGTACCAGGGCAAGAAGTCCGAGGGCGACGTGGCGAGCGCCAAGAAGCTGCTCACCGACGCCGGCTTCACCTACAACGGCGACACCCTGCAGGACCCGACCGGCAAGCCGGTCACCCTGACCATGACCGACCCGGCGGGCTGGGGCGACTACCAGACCACCCTGACGATCATCTCCGACAACCTGAAGCAGATCGGCATCAAGGCCACCCCGGAGAAGGCCGACCAGGACGCCTGGTTCACCGCCATCGCCAACGGCAACTTCCAGGCCGCGATGCACTGGTCGAACGGCGGCGCCACCCCGTACGACATGTACCAGAACATCATGGACGGGGCCGGCCTCCAGCCGGTCGGCTCGCCCGCCACCAACAACTACGGGCGCTTCGACAACAAGGAGGCGACCCAGGCGCTGGCCGACTACGCCAACGCCGCGGACGAGTCGGCCCGCAAGGCCGCGCTGGCCACCCTGCAGCGGATCTTCGTCGAGCAGATGCCGATGATCCCGACCTCGGCCGGCAACTACGGCGCCGAGTACTCCACCAAGAACTGGACCGGCTGGCCGGACGACAGCAACCCCTACGCCCCCATCCAGCCCACCCAGGTCAACGCCCTGGACGTGGTGCTCCACCTCAAGCCGGCTCACTGATGACGATCACGAACCACACCCCGGCGACCGCCCCGTCCGTCCCGGACGGGGTGGTCCTGGAGGCCGACGGCCTCACCAAGCACTTCCCGGTCCCCAAGCGGGGCCGGGCCCTGCTCTCCCGCACCCCCTCGGTGGTGCACGCGGTCGACGACGTGACCCTCACCCTGCGCCGGGGCCGCGTCACCGCGCTGGTCGGCGAATCCGGCTCCGGGAAGTCCACCGTGGCCCGCCTGCTGGCGCAGCTCTACCCGCGCACCGGGGGAGACATCCGGCTGCACGGCGCGTCCACCGCGGTGCGCGGCGGGCGGGCGTTCCGGCGGTACGCCCGGAAGGTCCAGATGATCTTCCAGGACCCGTTCGGCTCGCTCAACCCGGTGCACACCGTCCGCTACCACCTCTCCCGCGCGCTCAAGGTGCACGGGCGGGCCGGCAGCGGCAAGGACGGACTGGAGGCGGCGCTCCAGGAACTGCTCGGGCGGGTGCACCTCACCCCGGCCGACAACTACCTGGACAAGTACCCGCACGAGCTCTCCGGCGGCCAGCGCCAGCGCGTCGCCATCGCCCGCGCGCTGGCCGCCGACCCGGACGCGCTGCTCGCCGACGAGCCGGTCTCGATGCTCGACGTGTCGATCCGGCTCGGCATCCTCAACCTGCTGCGCGACCTCAAGGAACGCCTCGACCTGGCGATCCTCTACATCACCCACGACATCGCCTCGGCCCGCTACTTCGCCGACGAGACGATGGTGATGTACGCCGGCCGGATGGTCGAGGGCGGCGACAGCGAGACCGTCACGCAGGCCCCGGCGCACCCCTACACCCGGCTGCTGATCTCCTCCGCGCCCGACCCGGACCACATCGGCACCGCTGATCGGGAGCCGGGTACGGGAGGTGCCGGCGACGGCGAGGAGGAGGACGGCGGCGAGCCGCCCAGCCTGATCGTCCCGCCCGCCGGCTGCCGCTTCAACCCGCGCTGCCCGATGGCGATGGAACGCTGCCGGGTGGAGCTGCCTCCGCGGATCGAGATCGGCGACGCGCCCGGGCACTGGGCCGCGTGCTGGCTGTACGACGAGGAGACGGCCAAGTGAAGTACCTGCTGCAACGGCTCGGGTTCTACCTGTTCACCGCCTGGGCCGCGATCACCATCAACTTCTTCATCCCCCGGCTCACCCCCGGCGACCCGGTCACCGCGCTGATGGCGCAGTACCAGGGCCAGCTGGACCCGCAGGCGGTGCAGTCGCTGACCGTGCTCTTCGGCCTGGACAAGCACCAGAGCCTGTGGGAGCAGTACCTCAGCTACCTGGGCCAGCTCGCCCACGGCGACCTGGGCATCTCCTTCAAGTCCTTCCCCGCCCCGGTCTCCGAGGTGATCGGCACCACCCTGCCGTGGACCGTCGGCCTGGTCGGCGTCACCACCGTGCTCGCCTTCGGCCTCGGCACCCTCGCCGGCGTGCTGGCCGGCTGGCGGCGCGGCTCCTGGGCGGACGCGCTGCTCCCGGTCTCCACCTTCTTCGCCTCCATCCCGTACTTCTGGCTGGCGCTGATCGCGATCGCCTTCCTCACCGGCAGCGGCAGCTTCCTGCCCTCGTCGGGCGGCTACGAGCCGGGCCTGGTGCCGCACTTCGACCCGGAGTTCATCGGCAGCGCGATCAACCACTCGCTGCTGCCCTCGCTCACCATCCTGGTCTCCTCGGTGGCCGGCTGGATCATGAGCATGCGCAACATGATGGTCACCGTCACCGCCGAGGACTACATCACCGTCGCCCACGCCAAGGGCCTCAGCGGACGCCGGGTGATGCTCTCCTACGCCGCCCGCAACGCCCTGCTCCCCAGCGTCTCCGGCTTCGGCATGGCCCTCGGCCTGGTCGTCGGCGGCACCTTCCTGGTCGAGGTGGTCTTCTCCTACCCCGGCATCGGTCTGGAACTGGTGCAGGCCATCGGCGTCAAGGACTACCCGCTGATGCAAGGGATCTTCCTGGTGATCACCCTCTCGGTGCTCGCCGCCAACCTGCTCGCCGACCTCGCCTACCTGGCGCTCGACCCGCGTACCCGCCGGGAGGGCTGACACCGTGCTCGCCAACACCAAGACCCGGATCGGCCTCGCCATGCTGGCGTTCTTCGGGCTGATCGCCGTGATCGGCCCGTGGATCGCCCCCTTCGACCCGGACGCCCGCTCCACCGACCTGATGGAGGGCCCGTCCGGCAAGCACTGGCTCGGCACCACCCACCTCGGCCAGGACATCTTCAGCCAACTGCTGGTCGGCACCCGCTCGATCATCCTGGTCGGCGTCGTGGCGGGCGTCCTCGCCACCGTGGTCGCCGTCCTGGTCGGCGTCACCTCCGGCTACCTCTCCGGCCCCGGCGCCGAGACCATGTCGGCGATCTCCAACGTCTTCCTGGTCATCCCCGCGCTGCCGCTGATCATCATCGTCTCCTCGGTGATGCCGCACAGCGGAGACCTGATGGTCGCCCTGATCATCGGCATGATCTCCTGGGCCTGGGGCGCCCGCGTCCTGCGCGCCCAGACCCTCTCGCTGCGCCGCCGCGACTTCGTGGTCGCCGCCAAGGCCACCGGCGAGTCCACCTTCCGCGTGGTGGTCTTCGAGATCCTGCCGAACCTCACCGCGATCATCGCCTCCTCCTTCATCGGCACCGTGATGTACGCCGTGATGACCGAGATCTCGCTCGCCTTCATCGGCATCCCCGGCATGTCCCCGTGGAACTGGGGCGTGATCCTCTACTGGGCGCAGACCCAGCAGGCCCTCGGCCTCGGCGCCTGGTGGTGGTTCGTCCCCGCCGGCCTGGCCATCGCCCTGCTCGGCACCGCGCTCTCGCTCGTCAACTTCGGCATCGACGAGATCGTCAACCCGCGCCTGCGCACCGCCGGCCGCGACCTGAAGACCCCGGCCGGCCGGATCCGGATGCGTCCCGGCTTCACCCCGGTCGTCCGTACCGCCCCGGTCGCCGTTCCCGCGACGCCGGTCGTCAAGGAAGGGGCCGCCCGATGAGCCGCCCGGTGCTGGAGATCAAGGGCCTCGACGTCGACTACGGCTACGGCCCCGGCGCCGTCCGGGCGATCCACGACGTCAACCTCACCCTGGGCCGCGGCGAGGTGCTCGGCCTGGCCGGCGAGAGCGGCAGCGGCAAGTCCACCCTGGCGTACGGGCTCACCCGGCTGCTCCCGCCGCCCGGCGTGATCACCGGCGGCGAGGTGCTCTACCACCCGCGCGACGGCGGACCGGCGGTCGACATCCTCGGCCTGGACGAGGCCGGCCTGCGGGCCTTCCGCTGGGCCGAGACCTCGATCGTCTTCCAGGGCGCGATGAACTCGCTCAACCCGGTGCACAAGATCTCGACCCAGCTCACCGACGTCATCAAGGCACACGAGCCCGACAGCACCCAGGCCCAGCGGCTGGTGCGGGCCCGGGAGCTGCTCAGGCTGGTCGGCATCGCCGCGGACCGGCTGGAGAGCTACCCGCACCAGCTCTCCGGCGGCATGCGCCAGCGCGTCATGATCGCGATGGCCCTGGCGCTGGAACCCCAGGTCGTCATCATGGACGAGCCGACCACCGCCCTCGACGTGGTGATGCAGCGCCAGATCCTGCGCCAACTGGTCAGGCTGCGCGAGGAGCTCGGCTTCTCGGTGCTCTTCATCACCCACGACCTGTCGCTGCTGGTCGAGTTCTCCGACCGGATCGCCATCATGTACGGCGGCCGGATCGTCGAACAGGCCCCGTCCGGCGCGATCTACCGCGACTCCCTGCACCCCTACAGCGACGGCCTGCTGCACTCCTTCCCGGCCCTGCACGGCCCGCGCCGCGAACTGACCGGCATCCCCGGCTCCCCGCCGGACCTGCGCGCCATGCCGGCCGGCTGCGCCTTCGCCCCGCGCTGCCCGAAGGCCTTCGACCGCTGCGCCACCGAGGTCCCGCGCCTCGGCCCGCCGGACGGCCATCCGGACCGCAGCGTCGCATGCTGGCTGCACCCCACCGCTTCGTGACACCTGGAGACGTCTTGGACCGCTACAACGACTCGATCGACCGGCTGCCCGCCGACTTCCGCTGGGGCGTGGCCACCTCGGCCTACCAGATCGAGGGCGCCGTCGCCGAGGACGGCCGCACCCCCTCGATCTGGGACACCCTGTGCCGGGTGCCGGGCGCGATCGACAACGCCGACACCGGTGACGTGGCCTGCGACCACTACCACCGGATGCCCGAGGACGTCGCCCTGATCCGCTCGCTGGGCCTGGACACCTACCGCTTCTCGGTCTCCTGGCCGCGCGTCCAGCCCGGCGGCACCGGCCCGGCCAACGAGGCCGGCCTCGGCTTCTACGACCGCCTGGTCGACGAGCTGCTCGCAGGCGGGATCACCCCCTGGCTCACCCTCTACCACTGGGACCTGCCCCAGGAGCTGGAGGACGCCGGCGGCTGGCCCGCGCGCGACACCGCGTACCGCTTCGCCGACTACGCGGAGCTGGTCTACCAGCGGCTCGGCGACCGGGTCGAGCACTGGACCACCTTCAACGAGCCCTGGTGCTCGGCCGTCCTCGGCTACGTCCAGGGCGTGCACGCCCCCGGCCGCCGCGACTTCGCCGACGGCGTCCGCGCCGTCCACCACCTGCACCTCGCGCACGGCCTCGCCGTCCAGCGGCTGCGCGCCCTCGCCCCCGCGGGCCGCCCGCTCGACCTGGCCGTCACCCAGCTGCTCTCCAACGCCATCCCGGCCACCGACTCGGAGGTCGACCGGGAGGCGGCCCGCCGGGCCGACGCGCTGGGTTTCCGCATGTACCTCGACCCGATCCTGCGCGGCAGCTACCCCGAGGACCTGGTCACCGACCTCGCCCGGCGCGGCGTCGAGATCCCGGTGCAGGACGGCGACCTGGAGGTCATCTCCAGCCCGATCGACACCCTGGGCGTCAACTACTACCGCTCCGGCAAGTCCAGCGGCCACGCCGAGGACGGCTCCACCACCGACGCGGACGGCCTGCCGGTCACCCGCCACCTGCCGATCGGCGGCCTGCCGGTGACCCACCTCGACTGGGAGGTCATGCCGGAGGACTTCACCCGGCTGCTGCTGCGGATCTCCCGCGACTATCCCGGCATCCCGCTGGTGATCACCGAGAACGGCGCCGCGTACGACGACAAGCCCGACGCCACCGGCTTCGTCGCCGACGCCGACCGCACCGAGTACCTGGCCTCCCACCTCGCCGCGGTCGCCGAGGCCCGGGCCGGCGGCGCCGACGTGCGCGGCTACTTCGCCTGGTCGCTGCTGGACAACTTCGAGTGGGCGTACGGCTACGACAAGCGCTTCGGCATCGTCCGGGTCGACTACGAGACCCAGGAGCGGACGCCCAAGCAGAGCGCGCTGTGGCTGCGCGACACCATCGCCCGGGTCCGCGCCACCGGCCGCCAGGGACGGGAATAGCCCACATCCGCCCCCTTGTTGACCCGGCGTCACGCGGTCAACAAGGGGGTCAGCCATGTCCGTGCACGGGACGGTCGCCGAGGGGTTCGAAGGCGTCCGCGAGGAGTTCGGGGCTTTCCTGGCCGAGGAGCCGGCCGCGCCCGGCGCACAGCTCGCCGCGTACCTGGACGGGCGGCCGGTGGTGGACCTGTGGTCCGAAGGCGTCGAGCAGGACAGCCTGACCGGCGTCTACTCGGTGACCAAGGGCGCCGCGCACCTGCTGGTCGCCCTGCTGGTGCAGGACGGCGTGCTCGACCTCGACCGCGAGGTCGCCGCGTACTGGCCGGAGTTCGCGGCGGAGGGCAAGGACCGGCTGACCCTGCGCGAGCTGCTCGCCCACCGGGCCGGGGTGATCTCGGTCGAGGACGGGTTCACCGCCGCCGAGCTGGCCGACGACCGGCTGATCGCCGCCCGGCTGGCCGCGCAGAAGCCGTACTGGGAGCCCGGAAGCGCCCACGGGTACCACGCCACCGTGATCGGCGCGCTGACCGGCGAGGTGGTCCTCCGGGCGACCGGCCGCACCCTGCAGGAGCTGTACGAGGAGCGGATCCGTGCCCCGCACGGCCTGGAGCTGTACCTCGGGCTGCCCGCCGAGCTGGAGCCGCGCTTCCGCTCCCTGCTGCGCGCCGAGCCGACGCCGGAGCAGCTGACCGAGTTCCTCGCGCAGCCGATGCCCGGGAAGGACAGCCTGTTCGCGATCTCCTTCAACCTGCGCACCGACCTGGTGAACTTCGTCAACGAGCGGGAGACCCGGGCCGGGGGCTCGGCCTCGGCCGGCGGGGTGGGCAGCGCCCGCGGCGTCGCCGGGCTGTACGCGGCGGCGATCAGCGGGCTCGGTGGCCGCGGGCCGCTGCTGGAGCCGGAGACCGTCGCCGAGTTCACCACCGTCCACTACCCGGGCACCGACCTGGTCACCGGCTCGGTGGACAACTTCGCGCTGGGCTTCGAGACGTCGGGCCTGAGCTACCCGTTCCTCGGCCCGGACGCCTTCGGCCACTGCGGGGTGTCCGGCGCGCAGGGGTTCGCCGACCCGGCGAGCGGCGTGGCGTACGGCTACACCCGGCGGCGCTTCGTCTTCCCGCCGTCCGGTGCCGCGCCGGAGAACGACCGGCTGGCGGCGGCGGTGGTGCGGGCCGCCCGCGCGGCCCGTTGACGCCTCCGGACGCGGACGAGGGGGCCGGCTGCTGCCGGCCCCCTCGTCGCCTGCGTCCTCGGCCGGCTGCGGGTCAGCCTCGGACGAGCCCTCGGTGGTGGGCGATCAGGTCGGCGTAGCGCCGGCCGCTGGCCTTCACCGTGCGGACCTGGGTGTCGTAGTCGACGTGCACCAGGCCGAAGCGCTTGTCGTAGCCGTACGCCCACTCGAAGTTGTCCATCAGCGACCAGGCGAAGTAGCCGGCCAGCGGGACGCCCTTGGCGACCGCCCGGGCGGCGGCCGCCAGGTGCTGCTCCAGGAACTCGGTGCGCTCCCGGTCGTCGATGCTGCCGTCGGCCCGGACCAGGTCGGGGAAGGCGGACCCGTTCTCGGCCACGAACACCTTGCGGGCGCCGTACTCGTCGGTGATCCGCAGCAGCACGTCCTCCAGGCCGGCCGGGTGGATCTCCCAGTCCATGCCGGTGACCGGCCACGACGGGTCGGTGACCATCCGGCCGCGCGGTGCCGGGCCCTGCGGGTCGTCCTCGATGATCTGGCGGAAGTAGTAGTTGATGCCGATGTGGTCGGCGGGGGCGCCGATCAGCTCCAGGTCGCCCTCCTGGACCGGCGGCTCGACGCCGTACGCCTCGACCATGTCGGCCGGGTAGCCGCGGCCGAACAGCGGGTCCATCCACCACCGGTTGACGTGGCCGTCGACCCGGCGGGCGGCGGCGACGTCCTCCGGGCGGTCGGAGGCGGCCTCCACCGGGCTGGGGTTGAGCACCGCGCCGACCCGGACCGGGCCGGGCGAGGCGGCGCGCAGCGCCTCCATGCTCAGGCCGTGGCCGAGCAGCAGGTGGTGCGAGGCGCGGACGGCCCGCTCCAGGTCGCGCTCGCCCGGGGCCATCCGGCCCTCCAGGTGGCCGATCCACGCCGAGCACAGCGGCTCGTTGATGGTGAACCAGTCGGCGACCCGGTCGCCCAGGCGCTCGCCGAGCACCCCGGCGAACTCGGCGAGGCGGTGGGCGGTGTCGCGCTCCGGCCAGCCGCCGCGGTCCTGCAGGGCCTGCGGCAGGTCCCAGTGGTAGACGGTGGCGTACGGGGTGATCCCGCCTGCGAGCAGTTCGTCGACCAGGCGGTCGTAGAAGCCGAGGCCCGCCTCGTTGATCCGGCCGGTGCCCTCCGGCAGCACCCGGCTCCAGGACACCGAGAAGCGGTACGCGTCCAGGCCGAGCTCGCGCATCAGGGCGACGTCCCCGGGCATCCGGTGGTAGTGGTCGCAGGCCACGTCGCCGTGGTCGGCGTTGTCGATCGCGCCGGGCACCCGGCTGAACGTGTCCCAGATGGACGGGGTACGGCCGTCCTCGGCGGCGGCACCCTCGATCTGGTACGCGGAGGTGGCCGCACCCCAGACGAACTCCGGCCCAAGGTCCCGCAGCTGGCTCATGTTGCTCCCCAAGAAGCCCTCGCGGGCTTAACTCAAGCATTGAATTATCGTCTGGATTAAATCTTGAGGCGGTCGAAGCGTCAAGATGGTGAGCGACAACAGGACCCACCGAAGCCCGCGAGTCGAGGACAGCCCCATGGACGACAGGTCCCGCACCAGCGCGCGCGACATCCGCCGCCGCAACCGCTCGATACTGCTCTCCAAGCTGTTCTTCGACGCCCCGCTCAGCCGGCTGGAACTCGCCCAGCTCACCGGGCTCAGCGGCGCCACCGTCTCCAACCTCACCGGCGAACTCGTCGACGAGCGGCTGATCGTGCCCGTCGGCCAGGTCGAATCCGACGGCGGGCGGCCGCGCGTGATGCTCCGGGTCGACCCCCGCTACGGGTACCTCGTCGGCGCCGACGTCGGCGAGACCGGGGTCAAGGTCGAGCTCTTCGACCTCGCGATGGAACGGCGCGGCGAGGCCGACCTGCCGCTGGCCGGCGAGCGGCCGACACCCGCCGAGGTCGCCGACCACGTGGTGGCCGGGCTCGCCCGGGTGCTCGGCGCGGCCGGCGTCCAGGCCGACCAGGTGATCGGCATCGGGGTGGCCGTCCCCGGCATGGTCGAGCGCGGCGAGAGCATCGCCGTGCACGCCCCGACCATCGGCTGGCAGGCGGTGCCGCTGGAGCGGCTGCTGCGCGAACGCGGCGTCACCGCACCCGTGTTCGTCGACAACGGGGCGAAGGCGCAGGGGCGCGCCGAGATGTGGTTCGGCGCCGGGCGCGGGGCCCGGCACGCGGTGGTGGCCCTGGTCGGGTCCGGCGTCGGCGCCGCGGTGATCAACGACGGCGCGGCCTACCGGGGCGCCGGCTCCACCGCCGGCGAGTGGGGGCACACCACGCTCGTGTACGGCGGGCGGGAGTGCCGCTGCGGGGCCCGGGGCTGCCTGGAGGCGTACGTCGGCGCCGGGGCGGTCGTGGAACGGCACCGGGAGGTCGGCGGCGGACTCGCCGGGGACGACCAGGAGGCGGCGATCGCGGCGCTGCTCGCCGACCCGTCCGCCGAGGCGGAGCGGGTCCTGGCGGAGACGGCGGACTACCTGGGCGCGGGGATCGCCAACCTGATCAACCTGTTCAACCCGGAGCGGGTGGTGCTCGGCGGGTGGGCCGGGCTGCTGCTCGGGCCCCGGCTGCTGCCGCGGATCCGGGAGGCGGCGGAGCGGCAGGCGCTGGCGTTCCCGTTCGGGCAGGTGACGGTCGAGATGGGGTCGCTGGGGTCGGACGCGGTGGCGTTCGGGGCGGCGATGCTGCCGCTGGAGGCGCTGCTGGGGGCAGGCGCGGACCCCCGGCGGTGAAGTGGCCGGGGCTCGGGGCTCCGCCGATGTGCGGCTTTGCCGCGTGGGCGACGCCGGCTCCGTGACCGGCCGACAGCGCGGATCCGGCCAGCCGCGTGGCCGGCCTCGCAGTTCTCCCCCGGTCTCCGGCCGGGCCGGCGGTGCGGGTGGTCCGGGCGAGCCGGGTCTCCTGCAGGACGCCCTCGGTGTCGGCGACGCTGCCGAGCACGGAGTGGACGGTGGAGAAGAGCACTTCCCGGTGGTCGAGGTAGGTCTCGGTCGCCGGTTCGGGATCGGTCGTCGTGCGCCCTCCTGTCGCGGTTGTGGACCGGGAGCAGCACGGCGGGGCCGGGTGTGGCCCGGGTGCGCGCCGGTGTGGCGCGGGGCTCACCCGGCGGGGGCGTCCGGGTCGCCGAGCGAGAGGTGGGAGACGATCCGGTAGCGGTCGCCGCGGTAGAGCGAGTGGACGTACTCGACGGGGCGGCCGGTGCGGTCGGTGGTGAGGCGTTCGACGTGCAGGGCGGGGGAGAGCACCGGGACGTCGAGCAGCCGGGCCTCCTTCTCGCTGACCACGGTGGGCTCCATCCACTGGGTGGCCTCGTGCACCCGGACGCCGTGGGCGTCGCGCAGCAATTCGTAGAAGTCGCCGCTCTCCATCTCCTCGGCCCGCAGTCCGCCGACCAGGGAGGCCGGGACGTGCAGGTACTCGATGGCCATCGGCTCGCCGTCGACCAGCCGCAGCCGGGCGATGTAGACGATCTCGACCGCGGGGGAGAGGTTGAGCTTGCGGCCGACGCGGGCGCCGGCCCGGACGGTGGAGAACTCCAGCACCCGGCTGGTCCAGGTGCCGGCGGCGCGCGGCAGGACGAAGGCGTGGTCCTCGGTGGCGGCGGCCAGCTCCTGGGTGATCTTCGCGGGGGCGACGAACATGCCGCGGCCGTGCTCGCGGACGATCAGCCCGGTGGAGACCAGTTCGTCGACGGCGGAGCGCAGGGTCGGCCGGGAGACGGCGAGCTGTTCGCACAGGGTCCGTTCGGAGGGGATCGGGTCGCCGGGGGAGCGCGACTCGACGTAGTCCCGCAGGTAGTCGCGGACCCGGGTGCGCTTGTACGCGGGACCGGAGGCCTCGCCGCCCATGCCGTTCCGCCCTTCCTGTCGTGGTCGAACCAGCGGCCGAGCGTAGTCGGGCCTTGACCAGTGTGCACCATCCACCCCCGCCGCAGGCCTTGACGGCCCAACTGGTCTATGCCACATTCCTTTACCAGTCAGAGCCACTGGTAAGTTTTCGGCCCCTTCCCCCATGAGGTGACGTCTCCGTGAGACCCTCCGCACCACCGCTGCGCCTGCTCCTCGCCGCCGCTGTCCTGGCCGGTACGGCGGCCTGCTCCTCCACCGGACAGTCGAGTGAAAGCTCCTCCAGCAGCCAGGAGTTGACCGTCTGGATCATGCGTGACAGCGTCACCGACGGCTACCTCCAGCGGTTCCGCGCCGACTTCGAGGCGACCCACCCGAACCTGAAGCTGAACGTCCAGATCCAGGAATGGGACGGCATCGGCCAGAAGGTGACCAGTGCCTTGGCCAGTAAGGACGCGCCGGACGTCATCGAGGTCGGCAACACCCAGGTCGCCCAGTACGCGGCCAGCGGCGGCGTGCACGACTTCAGCGACAAGGTCGCCGAGCTGGAGGGCCTGGACTGGATCCCGGGCCTGGCCGAGCCCGGACGGATCGACGGCAAGCAGTACGGCATCCCCTGGTACGCCGCCAACCGCGTGGTGATCTACCGCAAGGACCTCTTCGAGCAGGCCGGCGTCACCGCCCTGCCGAAGACCCGCGAGGAGTGGCTGGCCGCCACCGAGAAGCTCAACTCCGGCGGCAACGAGGGCATCTACCTGACCGGGCAGACCTGGTACGCGCTGGCCGGCTTCGTCTGGGACGAGGGCGGCGACCTGGCGGTCAAGGGCTCGGACGGCAAGTGGAAGGGCGCCCTGGACACCCCGCAGGCCCGCGCCGCGATCGACTTCTACCGCCGGCTCCAGGCGCTCGGGAAGGGCCCCAAGGACGCCGACGAGGGCAAGCCGCTGCAGGCCGAGGTGTTCGCCAAGGGCCACATCGCCCAGGTGATCTCCACCCCCGGCGGCGCCAACGCCATCGTCAAGGCCAACCCGGAGCTCAAGGACAAGCTGGGCTTCTTCCCGATCCCCGGCAAGAGCGCGGCCAAGCCCGGCGCGGTCTTCACCGGCGGCTCCGACCTGGTCGTCCCCGAGTCCTCCAAGCACCAGGACGCCGCCTACCAGGTGGTCAAGGCGCTGGCCGGGGCGAAGTGGCAGACCGAGATGGCCAAGGAGATGAGCTACGTCCCCAACCGCACCTCGCTGGCCGGCGCACTGGCCGGCAACGAGGGCGCGGTGGCGATGGCGGCCGGCGCGGTCAACGGCCACGCCACCCCCAACTCGCCGAACTGGGCGGCCGTCGAGGCCAACAACCCGATCAAGCAGTACATGACCCAGGTGCTCACCGGCGCCGACCCGGACGCGGCCGGCAAGGCAGCCTCCGACGCCATCACCAAGGCCCTCAACAGCTCGTCCTGACCGGGAGTCCACCGCCGTGCCCACCGCCGCGCCCACCGCCCGACCGCCGATCCGCAGCCGGGTCGGGCCCTACCTGCTGGTCGCCCCCACCGTGGTGGGCGCGGCGTTCCTCCTGCTCTACCCGCTCGCCCGGAACCTGCTGATCTCCTTCCAGCACTTCCGGATGGCCGAGCTGATCCGCGGCGGTGCGCCCTGGGTCGGCATCGCCAACTACACCGAGGTGCTGGACGACCCGGAGTTCTGGCGGGTGGTCCGCCGCACGCTCGCCTGGACCGCGCTCAACACCGTCCTGATCACCGTGCTCGGCACCCTCACCGCGCTGCTGCTGATCCGGCTCGGCCGGCGGATGCGGCTCGCGGTGATGAGCGCCCTGGTCCTCACCTGGGCCACCCCGGTGATCGCCGCGACCACCGTCTTCCAGTGGCTCTTCCAGTCCCGGTTCGGAGTGGTCAACTGGGTACTTGACCAGTTGGGGCTGCACGGCTTCCGCGACTACGCCTGGTTCGCCCACGAGGACGCCACCTTCGCCGTGCTGGTCGCGCTGATCGTCTGGCAGTCGGTGCCGTTCGCCGCACTCACCCTGTACGGCGGGCTGACCACCATCCCGAACGAGCTGTACGAGTCAGCCCGCCTGGACGGCGCCGGACCCTGGCAGACCTTCCGGCTGGTCACCTTCCCCGTCCTGCGCCCGCTGTTCGCCCTGGTCACCTCGCTGGAGGTGATCTGGACCTTCAAGTGCTTCGCCCAGATCTGGGTGGTCAGCCAGGGCGGTCCGAACAGCGCCACCACCACCCTGCCCGTCTACGCCTTCCAGATCGCCCAGTCCCTGCACAAGTACGACCTCGGCTCGGCGGTCTCCACCCTGACCGTGCTGATCCTGCTCACCGCCCTGGTCGCCACCCTGCGCCGGATGCACCGCCAGGAAGCCGAGGAGAACCCGTGATCCCCGCCCTGCGGCGCCTGCCGCTCAACCTCGCCGGCCTCGCCGTCCTCGCGGTCTGCGCCTTCCCGGTGTACTGGATGGCGATCACCGCGCTGAAGCCCACCGCCGAGATCCAGGCCGACACCCCGACCTTCCTGCCGCTCCACCCCACCCTGGAGCACTACCGCACCGCCGTCTCCGCCCCCGGCTTCGGCACCTTCTGGCGCAACAGCCTGCTGGTCACCGGTGCTTCGGTGCTGCTCGCCCTGCTGGTCGCGCTGCTCGCCGCGTTCGCCGTCGCCCGGCTGCGCTGGCACGGCCGGCGCGCCTTCCTGCTGCTGGTGTTCACCGCGCAGATGGCGCCCTGGGAGGCGCTGCTGATCCCGATGTACGTGATCGCCCGGGACACCGACCTGCTGGACAGCCTGACCATGCTCACCCTGGTCTACTTCATGACCACCCTGCCGTTCACCATCGTCACCCTGCGCGGCTTCCTCGCCGCCGTCCCGGTCGAACTGGAGGAGGCCGCCCGGGTCGACGGCTGCACCCGGCCCGAGGCCTTCCGCCGGATCACCCTGCCGCTGCTCGCCCCCGGCCTGCTCGCCACCTCGCTGTTCGGCTTCATCACCGCCTGGAACGAGTTCGCCTTCGCCAACACCCTGATCATCAAGAACCAGGACGCCCGCACCCTGCCGGTCTGGCTGTCCTCCTTCGCCAACGTCTTCGGCACCGACTGGGGCGCCACCATGGCCGCCGCCGGGCTGTTCATGCTGCCCGTGCTGCTGATCTTCCTGGTCCTCCAGAACAAGGTCACCGCCGGTCTGACCGCCGGCGCCGTCAAGGGCTGACCGTCCACCAGGAACCCCCGACCCCAGGAGAACCCCCCGTGATCCTCCCGACCCCCGTGCGGGCCCACCGCACCGCCGGCCGGTTCACCCTCGACGCCGCCACCGCCGTCCGCGCCGAAGCCGCCGCCGAGCCGGCCGCCCGGCTGCTGCGCACCCTGCTCGCCCCCGCCACCGGGCTGCCGCTGCCCGTCTCCCCGGACGGCGCCGTGGTCCTCGCCCTCGACCCGGCCGTGCTCGGCGCCGAGGGGTACCGGCTCAGCATCACCCCCGACGGCGTCCGGCTGGTCGCCGCCCGCCCCGCCGGACTGCTGCACGGCATCCAGACCCTGCGCCAGCTCCTCCCACCGGAGGCCCTGCGGGACCGCCCGGCCCCCGGCACCGCCTGGACCCTGCCCTGTGTGGAGATCGCCGACCGGCCCCGGCACCCCTGGCGCGGCCTGATGGTCGACACCGCCCGGCACTTCCAGCCGATGGACCGCCTGCTGCGCACCGTCGACCGGATCGCCCTGCACAAGCTCAACGTGCTGCACCTGCACCTCACCGACGACCAGGGCTGGCGGCTGCCCGTCGACGCCTACCCCCGGCTCACCGAGATCGGCTCGGTCCGCGCCCGCTCCATGCTCGGCCAGGCCGGCTCCGACCGCTGGGACGACGTCCCGCACGGCGGCGCCTACACCAAGGCGGAACTGCGCCACCTGGTCGCGTACGCCGCCGAGCGCGGGGTGCGGGTGGTGCCGGAGATCGAGATGCCCGGACACGTCCGCGCCGCGCTGGCCGCCTACCCGGAGCTCGGCAACCGGCCCGGGCGGCAGCTGGACGTGTGGACCGAGTGGGGCGTGTGCGACACCATCCTCGGCGTCCACGACGGGGTGCTGGACTTCTGCCGCACCGTCCTCGACGAGACCATGGACCTCTTCCCGTCCCGGTACATCCACCTCGGCGGCGACGAGTGCCCCACCACCGAGTGGGAGACCGCCCCCGGCGCGCTCGCCCGCACCGCCGAACTGGGCCTCGCCGCACCGAAGGAGCTGCACGGCTGGTTCCTCGCCCAGGTCGGCGCCCACCTGATGGCCAACGGCCGCCGCCCGGTCTGCTGGGCCGAGGACAGCTCCTCCTCGCTGCCGCCCGAGTTCACCGTGATGCCCTGGCGCGACGCCGACCACGGCCTGGCCGCCGCCCGCCGCGGCCACGACGTGGTGATGGCCCCGCACCTGTCCACCTACCTGGACTACCCGCAGAGCGACTCCCCCGACGAGCCGCTCGGCCAGGCCGGCGCCGTCGTCGACCTGCACGCCGTCCACGCCGGCGACCCGGCCCCCGCGCACTGGGCGCCCGCCGACACCGCCCGGGTGCTCGGCACCCAGGCCCAGCTGTGGACCGAGTTCGTCACCACCGAGGAGCAGTACGACCACCTGCTCTACCCCCGCCTGCTCGCCCTCGCCGACCGCGCCTGGAACCCGGCGGGCGACTGGGCCACCGACTTCCTGCCCGCCCTGCGCGACCACGCCCCCCGGCTGGCCGCGCTGGGCATCACCACCCGCAGGTAGCACCGCACACCAGCACCGCAGCACGTCCCGTACCACCACCCCCACGGAAAGGGATCTCGTGTCCGCACGACTGCGCATACCCGCCAGTGCCCGCGCCGCGCTGGCCGCCGCCACCGCCGCCGGACTGATCGGCACCGGCCTCGTCCTCGCCGAACCCGCGGCCGCGGCCGGTGACGCGCTCACCGCCCAGTACCGCACCAGCGCGAGCGGAGCCACCGCCGACCAGTCCGAGCCCTGGCTGCAGCTCACCAACACCGGCACCACCACCGTCGCGCTCAGCGGCACCACGCTGCGCTACTACTTCAAGTCCGACGGCCCGTCGGTGAGCTACCGCTTCGCCTGCTCCTGGGCGGTCAAGGGCTGCGGCAACATCACCGGCACCTTCGGCACCCTGGCCAACCCCACCGCCACCGCCGACCGCTACCTGGAGATCGGCTTCACCGCCGGCGCCGGCTCGCTCGCCCCGGGCCAGTCCACCGGCGACATGCAACTGCGCTTCTACCGCTCCGACTGGCAGACCCTGACCCAGTCGGACGACTACTCCTTCAGCGGCAGCCAGACCTCCTACGCCAACTGGACCAAGGTCACCGTCCAGAAGAACGGCGCGCTGATCTGGGGCACCGCCCCGGCCGGCAACAACCCGACCTCCTCGCCGTCGCCCTCGCCGTCCGGCTCCACCTCCACCCCGCCGGTCGACCCCAACGCCCCCGCGCTGTTCGACGACTTCGCGTACGGCAGCAGCTCCGACGCCGCGATCCAGCAGCACGGCTGGACCGTCAAGTCCGGCCAGGGCGGCCCCGGCGTCCCCGGCGCCACCTGGTCCCCGCAGGACATCACCTTCGTCGGCACCGGCAGCGCCACCGTGATGAACATGCGGCTGACCACCGACGGCACCGCCGCCGGCACCCGCGAGACCGAGATCCAGACCACCGCGCGGAAGTTCAAGAACGGCACCTACGCGGCCCGGGTCAAGTTCAACGACACCCCGACCGGCGGCCCCGACGGCGACCACGTCAACCAGACCTTCTTCACCTTCACCCCGCTCAACGCCCCGATGGACCCGAACTACAGCGAGCAGGACTTCGAGTACCTGCCCAACGGCGGCTGGGGCGAGCAGGGCAACATCATGTACGAGACCTCCTGGGAGACCTACAACCCGGACCCGTGGAACGCCGTCAACGCCCACGGCGAGCAGCGGCAGTCCTACGACGGGTGGCACGACCTGCTGCTGACCGTCGACAACTCCGCCATCACCTACTGGATCGACGGCCAGGTCGTCGCCACCCACGGCGAGCCCTACCTGCCCGAGACCCCGCAGTGGATCGACTTCAACCACTGGCTGATCGACCTCAACGGGCAGACCTCGTCCACCCCGCGCTCGTACAACGAGCAGGTCGACTGGGTGTACTTCGTCAAGGACCAGGTGCTGACCCCGGCCCAGGTCTCCTCGAAGGTCGCCGGCTACCGCTCCGCCGGCACCACCTTCACCGACACCGTCCCCGGCAGCTGATCGCCCAGCTCCACAGCCCTGCCCGCCAGGTGGCGGCGCTCGGCCACGCTCGTGGCCAGCGCCGCCGCCTGCCGGTACGCGGCGGCCGCGGCCGCGCGCTCACCGCTCAGCTCCAGCAGGTGGGCGCGGGTCGCGACCAGCCGGTGGTGCCGGGCCGTCCGCCGGTCCTGCGCCAGCACCTCCAGCAACTCCAGCCCCGCCGAAGGCCCGTGGACCATCGCCACCGCCACCGCCCGGTTCAGCGTCACCATCGGACCGGGCGACACCCGCTCCAACAGCTCGTACAGGCCCAGGATCTGCGGCCAGTCGGTCTCCGCCACCGACGGCGCCTCGTCGTGCACCGCCGCGATCGCCGCCTGCAGCTGGTACGGGCCGACCTCGCCGCGCGGCAGCGCCCAGGACACCAGCGTCACCCCCTCGGCGATCGCCCCGGCGTCCCAGCGGGCACGGTCCTGCTCCGCCAGCGGCACCAGCGCACCGTCCGCGGCCGTCCGGGCCTCCCGCCGGGCCTCGGTCAGCAGCATCAGCGCCAGCAGACCCGCCACCTCGGCGTCCTCGGGCAGCAGCGCCCGCAGCAGCCGGGCCAGCCGGACCGCCTCCGCGGAGAGCGCCGGAGCGGTCAACTCCGGCCCCGAGCTGGCCGTGTAGCCCTCGTTGAAGACCAGGTACAGCACCTGCAGCACCTCGCGCAGCCGCTGCGCCCGCTCGGCGGGCTCCGGCAGCGCGAACGGCAGGCCGGAGCTGCGGACGGTCTGCTTCGCCCGGCTGATCCTCTGCGCCATGGTCGCCTCCGGCACCAGCAGCGCCGCCGAGATCTGCGCGGTGGACAGGCCGCCCACCGCGCGCAGGGTCAGCGCGATCCGGCTCGGCGCGGACAGCGCCGGGTGGCAGCACAGGAACAGCAGGGCCAGCGAGTCGTCCCGGTCCTGGCCGGCGTCCGCGTCGGCGGGCCGGGCCAGCAGCTCCGACTGCGGGGTGGCGAAGACGATCCGGTCCTCCCGCTCGCGGCGGGCGCGGTCGCTGCGCACCTGGTCCACCAGCCGGCGGGAGGCGACCGTCACCAGCCAGCCGCGCGGGTTGGCCGGCACGCCCTCGGCCGGCCACTGCACGGCCGCGGCCAGCAGCGCCTCCTGCACCGCGTCCTCGCAGCTGTCGAACTGCCCGTGGCGGCGCACCAGCGCGCCGAGGACCTGCGGCGCCAGCTCGCGCAGCAGGTCCTCGGGCAGGGGTCCGGTGCTCATCCGGCCATCGGGGACTCGTGCAGGATCGGCCACAGCTCGACCGGCTCGCGGTCCGCCCACGGCATGTCCGCCGCGATCCGCAGCGCGCGCTCCTCGCTCTCGCAGTCCAGCAGGTAGAAGCTGGCCATGTACTCCTTGGTCTCCAGGTACGGGCCGTCGCTGACCGCCGGCAGGCCCTCCTGGCGGCGCACCAGCCGCGAGACGGCCGCGTCGCCGAGCCCGTACGCGCCGAGCAGTTCGCCGCTCTCCCGGTACCGGGTGTTGAACGCCTCCTGCGCGGCGATCGCGGCCGGCCACTCCTCGGCCGACAGGGCGGCCCACTTCTCCTGGTTGCCGTAGGTCATCAGCAGGTACTTCATCCCGGGTGTCCCCTCTCGCGCTGTGCTGTCGTCCCTCAGTCGGAGCCCGGACGGGCTTCTCGACATCCGCCCCGGAAACTTTTCGAAGATCTTTCCCGGCTCACAGTCCCGACATGCCCTTGACGGCGGTGGTGACCCCGCCGGCCAGCGCCAGCAGCAGCACGAAGCGCCGGGCGGGGCCCTCCGGCGTCCGGGCGGCCAGCACCGTCCCGATCGCGCTGCCGGCCAGCACGGCGGCGCCGCACAGGGCCCAGGACGGCGCCGCCAGGTGCGGCAGGCCCTTGGCGGTGACCGAGAAGACGTTCACCAGCAGTCCGTAGAACTGGGCGTTCGGCACGAACTCGCGGACGGTCCAACCCGCGTTCACCGCGTACAGCGAGATCGCCGGGCCGCCCACGCCCGCGGAGGCGTTCATGAACCCGCTCGCCGCGCCCGCCGTGAACGCCCCGCCCGTCCCGCGCAGCGCCGGCACCCGGGCCCCGCGCAGCACCAGCAGCACCGCCGCGGTCACCAGCACGCCCATCGACACCAGCAGGGCAGGCTCCGGCAGCCGGGCCGCCACCCACGCGCCGACCGGCACGGTCACCGCGGCCGCCGCGACCAGCGGCAGCATCGCCCGCAGCCGTACCTGCCGCCACGCGCCCGCCAGGCCGATCGCGCTGATCACGCCCGCCGCGCAGTTGGACAGCGCCACGCCCTCGGTCGCCGGCAGCACCATCACCAGTGCGGGCGCCGAGACCAGGGCGAAGCCGATCCCCGCCATCCGCTGCACCGAGGAGCCGACCAGCACGATCGCGCCGAGCGCGAGCGCGGTGGTCCAGGTGTCGGGCATGGCGGCGCTCCTCCGGTCGGTCAGGTCCAGCTTGCCGGGCCCGCGGGTGGTCAGCGGACGCGGGGTCCGAAGATCGTGCGCTCCGCCTCGGAGATCTCCACGTCGTTGATCGACGCCTCGCGGCGGCGCATCAGGCCGGCCTCGTCGAACTCCCACAGCTCGTTGCCGTACGAGCGCCACCAGCGGCCGTCGGTGTCGTGCCACTCGTACTGGAAGCGCACCGCGATCCGGTCCTCGGTGTGCGCCCAGAGCTCCTTGCGCAGGGCGTACTCCTTTTCCTTCTCCCACTTCCGGGTGAGGAACGCTTCGATCTCGGCGCGGCCGGTGATGAACTGCTCGCGGTTGCGCCAGACCGAGTCCGGTGTGTACGCGAGCGCGACCCGCTGCGGGTCGCGGGAGTTCCAGGCGTCCTCGGCGGCCTGCACCTTGGCGCGGGCGCTCTCGGCGGTGAACGGGGGCAGCGGTGGGCGCGGCACGGTCACGGGGGCTCCTCGGCAGGTCCGATCCTAACCCTTCAATCTTGGAGTAGTGGTTATATGTTCCGCAAGGTGGTCCTGGTGGCGGCGCTGACCCTCGCGGCGCAGGGCCCGGCGGCCGCCGAGGCGGCCGGGTGCGGGCAGGACGCCGCCCTGGTGGGGGAGTTCGTGGCCGCGTACCGGGACGCGGTGCTCGGTCTCGGCGGCACCGGGCGGACGCCGTCCGAGGTGCGGGCGCTCTACCTGACGCCGGAGCTGAACGCGCGGCTCGACGCGTGGGCCGCCGCGCACCGGCTGGACCCGGTGTTCCGGGCCGCGGACCCGCCGGACGCGTGGCGGACGGGGTGCGCGGGCGGGGCGGTGCTGGTCGTGGAGGAGTGGCGGCGGGGCGGCACGCTGCCGGTGCGGTACACGGTGCGGGCCGCCGACCGGTCGATCACCGGGATCGGCGGCCCGCAGGGGTGAGCGTCAGGCGGCCGGCGGCGTCCACACGTACGGGGTGGTGCTGGTGACCGGGACCATGCCGAGCCGGCGCAGGATCGGCAGGCTGTCGTCGGAGGCGTCGACCTGGAGGTAGCGGTAGCCGAGCGACCGCGCGCGGGTGGCCCGGGCGGCAACCAGGGCGCGGTAGATGCCGCGGCCCCGCCAGGCCTCCAGCGTGGAGCCGCCCCACAGCCCGCCGAACTCGCTGCCCGGCCGCAGGGCCAGCCAGGCGGCGGACACCGGCCGCCCGTCCGCCTCGGCGACCAGGACCTGGAAGGCGGCGGACGAGGCGGCGGTGCGGGCGATCAGCTCCTCGCCGAGCCAGCTCATGTCGAAGCCCCAGATCTCCGACTCGAGCGCGGCGATCCGGCGCAGGTCCTCGGGGTCGGAGGTCTCGCGCAGGACGACGCCCTCGGGCAGCACCGGCTCGCCGGCCAGCTCCTCCACCCGGCCGATCAGCACGGTCTCCGGGTCCTCCGGGACGAACCCGGCCGCCGCCAGCCGGCCGGGCAGCCCGGCGGGCCGGTCGTGGCCGCGGGTCTTCCACTCCACGGCCTCGCCGCGGGCCGCGAAGAAGTCCCGCTGCCGGGCGATCAGCGCGTCCAGGTCGGCGCCGTCCACCCCGAGGTCGGCCGGCGCGGCGACGAAGCCGCGGAACTGCCCGACCACCCGGGTGACCGGGCCGTCCTGCTGGTGCTCGATCCCGGCCGGCGGGTCGGGGTCGACACCCCGCAGCTGGGCGTCGTAGGCCGCGAGCAGCTCCGCGGCGCCGTCCTGGTGCTCGTTTCGATGATCGTTCACAGCCGGACTGTAATCGCCTGGCGTTGACGTCGAGGTCAAGGTCTACCGTCGGAGGCATGCGGATCGGTGAGTTGGCGGCGCGCGCGGGCACGACCACGCGCACCCTGCGGTACTACGAGTCGCGCGGGCTGCTGCCCGCGCGGCGCGGCGGCAACGGCTACCGCGCGTACGACGAGGAGGACCTGCGGCTGCTGCAGCAGATCCGGACCCTGCAGGAGTTCGGCTTCGACCTGGAGCAGACCCGGCCGTTCGTCGAGTGCCTGCAGGCGGGCCACCCGGCGGGCGACTCCTGCCCGGCCTCGCTGGACGTGTACCGCGCCAAGCTGGCCGAGCTGGACGCGTGCATCGACCGGCTGCTGGAGGTCCGCGAGCGGGTGGCCGGGCAGCTGACCCGGGCCGAGGAGGACCGCGACCGGCTGGCCCGCGCGGCGGACGCCCCGGACGGCCCGGTGCCGCGCTGCGAACTCACCCGCGCCGCGGAAGCCGAACAGGACTGAACCGAGGGGAGCAGGGCAATGGCTGGACTGACGACGGTCACCGACGAGACCTTCCGGCGGGAGGTGCTGGCCGCCGAGCGGCCGGTGCTGGTGAAGTTCACGGCGGACTGGTGCCCGCCCTGCCGGCAGATCGCGCCGGTGCTGGCGGAGGTCGCCGCCGAGCACGCCGAGCGGCTGAAGGTGGTCTCGCTGGACGTGGACACCAACCCGGAGACCCAGGCGGCGTACGGCGTGCTGTCGATGCCGACGCTGATGGTGTTCCGCGGCGGCGAGCCGGTGCGCGTGCTGGTCGGGGCGCGGGCGAAGGCCCGGCTGCTGCGCGAGCTGGACGACGTCCTGCAGCCGTAGCCGCCCCCGGCGGCCGGCGTCCGGGCAACGCCGCAGGCCACCGCGGTGGCCGCCCCCGAACCGGGGGCGCCTACCGTGGTCCGCAGCAAACGGACCGAAGGAGCCACCGCCATGCCCGACCGCGACGCCGCGCTGGAGACCATCCAGCGGGAACTCACCGCGTTCGCCCGTCGGGCCCGGCAGAAGGCCTCCCAGCTCCACCCCGACCTGTCGCTGGTCACCTACAGCATGCTCGACCTGGTCAAGGAGCGCGGCGCCTGCCGGGCCGCCGACCTCGCCGCGCACTTCATGCTCGACAAGTCCACCGTCAGCCGCCAGGTCGGCGGCCTGGAGAAGCTCGGCCTGCTCGGGCGCCGGGCCGACCCCGAGGACCAGCGCGGCCAGCTGCTCCGGCTCACCGCCGCGGGCGAGCAGCTGCTCGCCGACGCCAACGAGCAGCGCCGCCGCTCCTTCACCGAGCGCTTCGAGGGCTGGGCCGACCCGGACGTCGCCGCCTTCGCCGCCTACCTGGTCCGCTACGGCTCCGCCGACTGACCCGGGGTCAGTACGATCACCGGATGAGCGACTTCAGCGAGCTCCACCGCATGCTGACCGACCGCCTCGACCTCCGCGCCGTCGGCCAGCACGACCTGGACGCCCTGCACCGGATCAACGCCGACCCCCGCACCTGGACCCACCTGCCCGAAGGCCGGCACGCCTCCCTCGCCACCACCCGCGACTGGATCGACCGCGCCGCCGCCCGCTGGCACACCGACGGCCTCAGCTACTGGACCGCCCGGCTGCGCGGCACCGGCGAGGTGATCGGCATCGGCGGCGCCCAGCGCCACGAGCCCGGCTTCTGGAACCTGTACTACCGCTTCGACCCCGCCCACTGGGGCCGCGGCTACGCCACCGAACTCGCCAGGGCCGCCCACGACGCCGCCTACCGGCACGACCCCGACCTGCCGTTCATCGCCTGGGTGCACGCCCACAACGCGGCCTCCCGCGCGGTCGCCGACCGGCTCGGCCTCACCGACCTCGGCCTGCGCCCCGACCCCGCCTTCGGCGAGCCGATGCACTGCTACGCCGACCGCGAGGTCGGCGTCCTCTCCCGCCGCGCGGGCGTCTGACCGGCCGCCGGGAATGCGGCGGGCCGCGGCGGACTTGCTCCCGGTAGCCCGTCCCGCCACATCCCGGAGGACCCGATGGACCAGCCCGCCGCGGCCGACCCCGCCGAGCGCCGATTCCTCTTCCTGCTCGGCTCGACCCGCCACCAGGGCAACTCCGAGCTGCTCGCCCGCCACGCCGCCGCGCAGCTCCCGGCCGGCACCGCCCAGCGCTGGCTGCACCTCGGCGACCTGCCGCTGCCCCCCTTCAGCGACGAACGGCACGGCGACACCGGCTACCCCGAGCCCACCGGCCACCTGCGCACCCTGCTGGACGCCACCCTGGACGCCACCGACCTGGTGATCGTCTCCCCGCTCTACTGGTACAGCGTCACCACCAGCGTCAAGCACTACCTCGACCACTGGTCCGGCTGGCTGCGGGTGCCCGGCGTGGACTTCCGCGCCCGGATGAACGGCCGCACCCTGTGGGCGATCACCGCCATGGCCGACGAGGACCCGGCACTCGCCGACCCGCTGGCCGGCACCCTGCGCACCTCCGGCAGCTACCTCGGCATGCGCTGGGGCGGGCTACTGCTGGGCAACGGCAGCAAGCCCGGGCAGGTCCTCGACGACACCGCCGCGCTGCGCCGCGCCGAGACCTTCTTCGCCACCGCCCCCGCGCCCGTCCCCGCCTGATCCCGGGCGGGCGCCCGGGCCCGGACGGGGGCCGAACACCACCGCCACCAGGGCCAACCCGACCACCGCGCCCGCCACCTGCGCCAGCACGAAGCCCGCCACCGAACCCGGCGCGATCCCCGTGTACCCGTCGCTCAGCGCCCGGCCCACGGTCAGCGCCGGATTGGCGAAGCTGCCCGAGGAGGTGCCCCAGCACGCGGCGCCGATCCACGCCGCCACCGCCACCGGCGCCAGCCGGCCCCGGCCGGTCCGCAGCAGGCCGAAGACCAGCAGCACCAGCCCGCCGGTCGCCACCGCCTCGGCCAGCCACAGCTGCCCCGAGGCGCGCACCTGGGTGGCCGGCGCCAGCAGCGGCCGGCCGAACATGGCGTCCGCCAGCGCCACCCCCGCCACCGCGCCGCCCAGCTGCGCCAGCAGGTACCCGCCCAGCTCGCCCGCGCCCGGACCGGTGCCGTCGCGCCGCCCGGTCCACCAGGCGGCCGCGGTCAGCACCGGGTTCAGGTGCGCGCCGGAGACCGGGGAGAGCAGCGCGACCAGCACGCCGAGCGCCAGCACCGAGGCGAGCACGTTGGCGAGCAGCTGCACCCCGCCGTCCGCGCTCAGCCCGCTCGCCCGGACGCCGGAGCCGACCAGCACCGCGGCCAGCAGCGCCGTGCCGACCGCCTCGGCGGCCAGCCGCCTGGGCAGGGGAGTCGTCATCATGCCCGTCATGCTGCTGGCACCGCCGCGACCCGGACAATTGGCAGGTGTGCCGAAGCGGCGCCGCCCCGGCGGGGCCGCCGCTCGGAGACTCGTACGGCAGGTGCGCACCGACTTGACCCTCACGCGACGTGAGAGCGCAGGCTGGTGCCACACGAGGAAGGGAGCCCCCGGTGGACGGGTACTCCGTGGGACAGCTGGCCGCGCTCGCCAAGGTGACCGTGCGCACGCTGCACCACTACGACGGGATCGGCCTGCTGTCGCCCGGTGCGCGCACCGCGTCCGGCTACCGCCGGTACACCGACGCGGACCTGGACCGGCTCCAGCAGATCCTGTTCTACCGGGAGCTCGGCTTCCCCCTCGAAGAGATCGCGGCCATCCTGGACGACCCCTCGGTCACCCCGACCGAGCACCTGCGCCGGCAGCACGAGCTGATCGGCGACCGGATCCGGCACCTCCAGGAGCTGGCCGCGGCCGTCGAACGAGCCATGGAAGCGAGGAGGACGGGCATGCAGCTGACGCCCGAGGAGAAGTTCGAGGTCTTCGGCCCCGACTACCAGGAGGGCTGGGAGGACGAGGCCGAGCAGCGCTGGGGCGACACCGACGCCTGGAAGCAGTCCCGGCGGCGCACCGGCGGCTACGGCAAGGCCGACTGGCAGCGCATCAAGGACGAGATGGACGAGCTCAACGCCCGCCTCGTCGAGGCGCTCACCGCGGGCGTCGCCCCCGACAGCGAGCAGGCGACGGCCCTCGCCGAGGAGCACCGCCTGCACATCACCGGGCACTTCTACGACTGCCCGCCCGGCATGCACCGCTGCCTCGGCGAGATGTACGTCGCCGACCCGCGGTTCACCGCCACCTACGAGAAGCTCGCCCCCGGCCTCGCCCGGTGGCTGCGCGACGCGATCGTCGCCAACGCCGACCGCGCCGAACGGGCCTGACGGCTAACGCTCGGACGGCAGCCACCCCTGCTGGACGGCCCGCACGCCGAACTCGAAGCGGCTGCGGGCCTCCAGGCGTTCCATCAGCTCGGTGGCCATCCGACGGGCGGTGCGCGGGGAGACCGCGAGCCGCTTGGAGATGGCGTCGTCGGTGAGACCCTGCGCGAGCAGCCGGACCACCGCCGACTCCTGCGGGCTGAGCCCGCTCCGGTCGCGGACCGTGCCGCCGAGCGGCTGCGCGCCGGCCCAGACGTTCTCGAACAGGGCGCACAGCGCGGTCAGCGTCCCGTTCCCGGTCAGCACCACCGCGCCGGCCGCGGTGTCCTCGCTGCTGACCGGGATCAGCGCGGTGGTCCGGTCGAAGATGATCATCCGGGTGGGCAGCTCCGGCGCGGTCCGCACCTCGCCGCCGAGCTCCGCCAGCCAGGTCACGTACTCCAGCGTCGGCTGGCTGTTGCGGACGCTGTCCAGGTAGACGGTGCGCATCCGGACGCCCCGCTCCAGCACCGCCCGGTCGTGCGGCTTGGCCGCCGCGATGGTCTCCGGCCGGTGGCCGCCGCCCGGGGCGAAGGTCATCACCTCGGTCCGCAGCTCGCGGGCCAGCCCGCCCATCCGGTCGCGGATCTCGTCCAGGCCGATCAGCTGCTCCACGCCCGGGCTGCGGTCGGCCGGACGCAGATCGGAGTACTCGGCGATGAGCTGCGCGGCCGCCGCCCGGGAGGCCTCGATCCGCAGCTGCTGGGCGGCGAGGTCGGCCTGCTGGCGGGCCATCAGCAGCTCCATGCCGACGTCCGGCGAGACCGCCCGCAGCTCGCCCCGGTGCTGGTGCGAGGGCCGGATCAGGGCCAGTTCGCTGAGCTGCTCCAGGCTGCGGCGGGTCTCCTCCTCGCTGAGGCCCAGCCGGGCGGCGAGGGCGGCGACGCCGTCGCGCGGACGGGCGAGCATCGCGCGGTAGACCCGCTCCGACGCGGAATCGAGGCCGAGCACGGCAAGCACAGTGGTCCCCCCGGGGATGAAGACTGTGTGGTTGGTCGGATCCCCACGATGATCGCACGGGTGTTTATCGGCCGATCGGGTTGTGTGACGGTGTGTCGCCAAGGTGTTACCAGGCGGGCCGCCGGACCGTGGACGGAACCGGTCAGGGCCCAAAGGGTCCAGCCGACAGGCCTGTTGTGGGCACCGCCGACCTTGGGACAGTCGGAGCCATGTACCTCGTGCACGCGACCCTGAACGCTCCGCCCGCCGGTGGCGGCCCGCTGGCGCCCGGCCTCGCCGCGTCGATCCGCGCGCTGGCCGGCCCCGACCAGGTCGAGCACGTCGTGGTCCACCCGGACGCCGAACCCGCTCCGGTGGTCGGCGTGTTCCTGGTCGCGGACCGGCTGGCGGACGCCGAGCGGCGCACCGCCGCGCTGGTCCGGCGCGCCGTGGACGAGCTGCCCGAGCTGCGCGGCTGGGACTTCGGCCCGGCCGAGGTGCCGCTGATCGCGCCCTTCCACGAGCGGACGCTCGCACCGGCCTGCCCGGCTGGACGGAACTGTCCAGGGCCGGTTCCGTCCAGCTGAATGTCCTTCCCGCAGGTCAGCGGCTGGGTGAGAGTGGTGATCGCCGGACGGCGCGTCACCGCGGGACGCAGGATCCGGCCCCTCCAGCCGACCTCCCGAAGGAATCCCGCCATGCTTCGCTCCCGCCTCGCCAAGGCCGCCGCGGTCGCCGCCCTCGCCCTCGCCTCCGTGCCGGTCCTGGCCGCCACGGCCAACGCCGCCAACATCATCTGGGAGTAGCGGCCCCCGGCGCCGGGGGGCGCCGGGGGCCCGGTCAGGCCGCGGTGCGGCCGAAGGTGCGGCGGTACGCGGTGGGCGAGGTGCGCATGGTCCGCCCGAAGTGGTGCCGGAAGGTCGCCGCGCTCTCGAAGCCGACGGCCGCCGCGATCTCCTCCACCGTCCCCTCGGGGGCTTCGAGCAGGGGCAGGCTGGCCGCGATGCGCTGGGTGATCACCCAGCGCATCGGGCTGGTGCCGTTGCGGGCGGTGAAGTGCCGCAGGTACGAGCGGTCCGACATCCGGGCGACCCGGGCGAGGGCCGGCACGGTGAGCGGCTCGGCGAGGTGGTCGAGCGCCCACCGCATCGAGCGCCCGACACCGTCGTCCGTCTCGTCGACCGGACGCACCGCCGCCTCGATGAACTGGGCCTGCCCGCCGTCCCGGTGCGGCGGCACGACGAAGCGCCGGGCGACCGTGTTGGCGACCTTGGCGCCGTGGTCCTGCCGGACCAGGTGGAGGCACAGGTCGATGCCGGCCGCGCTGCCGGCACTGGTCAGCACCGAGCCGTTGTCCACGTACAGCACGTCCGGATTGACCCTCACCAGCGGATGCCGCTGCTGGAGCAGCGCGGCGTAGCGCCAGTGGGTGGTGGCCTCCAGCCCGTCCAGCAGGCCGGCGGCGGCCAGGGCGAAGGCACCCGAGCAGATCGAGACGATCCGGGCGCCCCGCTGGTGGGCGGTGCGCAGTGCCTCCACCAGGCCGGGGGAGACTTCGCCGCTGAACGCGTTGGGCACGCCGACCACCATCACCGTGTCGGCTGCGGCGAGTTCGTCCAGGCCGTGCCGGGGCGTGACGGCGAAGCCGCCGACGGCCTCCAGCGGCTCGCCCGGCCGGTCGGCGCAGACCCTGACGTCGTACCAGGGCGCCGCCAGCAGCCCGCTGAGCTCCGGCCTGGCCAGTCCGAACACCTCGACCACGACGCCGAGTTCGAACGGTGCCATGCCGGCGAAGGCGTACACGGCGATGGTGTGCACCGGCTCCGGGCGCGGGCCGATGGTGACGGCCACGGGTGCGGACATGGGCTCTCCCCGGGTTGCTCCTGGCTGGCGGAATCTTGGCGAGTGTAGTCGTAGCCGCCACTGTCGGCGCCCGGTGTCCGGATCGGAAGATCGAGACGTCGGAAAGCGCAGCACAACGGACCGCCAGGAGACCGCAGATGACCACCACCGCTTCGCCCGTGACCGAGATCCCCGCCCTCGCCCCCGAGAAGGCCTTCGCCTTCTTCGCCGAGCGCCTCGGCTGCCAGGCCGACCCGGCGGACGTCTGGTACGCGATGCGGGACGGGAAGCAGGACTTCACCGTGCTGGACGTCCGCGCCGAGGGCGCCCACCGCAAGGCGCACCTGCCGGGCGCGATCAGCCTGCCGATCTCCGCGATCACCGCCGAGCGGGTCGCCGAACTGCCCGCGGGCCTGCTGGTCGTCTACTGCTGGGGCCCGGCCTGCAACGGTTCCACCAAGGGTGCGATGAAGCTGGCCGCGCTCGGCCGGGAGGTCAAGGAGATGATCGGCGGCCTGGAGTACTGGGTCCGCGAGGGCTGGCCGACCGAGGGCCGGCGGCCGATCGACCCCGAGACCGCCACCCCCGCCGACCTCGGCCTGGTCTGCTGACCGGAGGTCGAAAAAAACTTCTGGAACCACCTGCAACCCCCCGGGGGGATGGACGTCTATCAGGACGAGGGCAAGGGAAGCGGCGCGAGGAGCGCCACCGGCTCCCGCTCCGAATCCGAAGCACGTCCGTTCCCTGGGGGGTTGCGCCATGAGCACGTCCGTTATCAACCGTTTCGCGAAGAACGTCGCACTGGCCCGCAGCGGCTGGTCCCGCCGCGGCCGCCGTCTCGCGGCGACCGTCCCGCTGGCCGCAGTGCTGGCGGTCGGCGCCGTCGCCTGCGACAACCCGGGCGCCCGCAAGGCCGCCGCCGCGACCTCCACCGCCGCCACGGCCGTGCCGACCACCTCGGCCCCGTCCTCCGCGCCGTCCGTCCCGGCGTCCGCCCTGCCGTCCACCCCGGCCCAGGCCCCGTCCACCCCGGCCGCTACCGGCACCACCGCGCCGACCGGTGCCGCGACCACGCCCGCCCCCGTCAAGGCCGCCGCCCGCACGGGCTTCTCGGTCCGCATCAACGGCCTGGCCGGTGCCAGGGCCGAGGCCGGCGGCAGGACCGTCGCGTTCTCGGTGACCTGGACCAACGACACCGACCGCAGCTACCGGGGCATCCGCCCGGTGGTCGCCTCCCGCGACTTCGCGGGCGCCCGCTGCGGCGACCCGATGCCGATGGCGGCCGGGACGCTGGAGCGCAAGGACACCGGCGGTTGGACCAAGCTGCCCTCGCTCTCCCAGGGCACCGGCATGGACTACGCGACCACCGGCAACAACGCCCGCTTCGACCTCGCCCCCGGCGCCGCCCGCACCATCGAGTACCGGATGGCGCTCGCCGCCGACAACGGCCCCGGCACCCTGCCGGTCGAGGCCACCGCCTACATCGGCGACGACTTCCAGCGGCTCGGCAAGGCCACCGTGACGGACGTCCAGGTGGTCGACCCGCACCGCCCGACGGCCGCCCTCACCCAGAAGCTGCCCGGCTCCGTGACGGCCGGCGGCGACGCGGTCGTGGTCGAGACCCAGGTGGTCAACTTCACCGGCGGGCCGTTCAAGGCCGCCGCGCCCGAGGTCAGCCTGCTCGACGTGCAGACCAGCCCGTTCCGTACCCGGCAGGTGCTGCGCAAGGAGGACGTCAGGGCCGAGGTGTTCTGGAAGGGCGCCTGGCAGTCCGTTCCCACCGTCGAGACCTGCAGCGGCGCGACCGGCGGCCTCAAGGTCGACACCGCCGCCTTCGACCAGGCGCTCGCGGCCGGCCGCGGCGAGCGGATGATGTTCCGCTTCTCGCTGGCGAGGACCGCCCCCGCCGACCTGACGGCGCTGACCGTCGCCGTCGGTGCCCACGCGGACGGCCACTACGCGGCCCTGACCACCCGGCAGCTCACGGTCGGTCACTGAAACACCGCCTGCCTGCTCCGTGTGCGACGCGGTGGTGCAGGATACGTCCGATCATCCTTCTTGATCATTGGTCCAGACGGCGGTGGCCGGTAGGCCACCGGACGTCCCGGGGGAAAGCGGAACACACAGATGTCCATGGCGATCGCGCCGGTGGCCGCAGCGACGGCACACGGCGGCGTTCGGGGCTTCGTCCGGCTGCTGTTCGGGGCGCTCGGCGCCCCCGCGGGCGAGGCGCGGCCGGAACCGCGACGGGGCTTGCGCCTGCTGCGCGGCGGCAGGCCGGCCGACGAGCAGCGGCCCACCCTCACCGAGCTCTACCACGCGCACCGGCTCGGCCTGGTCCGGATGGCCGTCCTGCTGGTCGACCACCAGGACATCGCCGAGGACGTCGTCCAGGAGGCCTTCACCGCCCTCTACTCCAAGCACGGCGAACACCTCGACGACCTCGACAACACCCTCGGCTACCTGCGCACCTCCGTCGTCAACGGCGCCCGCTCGGTGCTGCGCCGCCGCAAGACCGCCCGCGAGTACGTGCCGCCGCACGAGGCCGACGCGCCCTCCGCCGAGGACCACGCCGTCCTCAACGACGAGCACCGCCGGGTGCTGCTCGCCCTGAACGAACTGACGCAGCGCCAGCGCGAGGTGCTCGTGCTGCGGTACTGGTCGGACATGACCGAGGCGCAGATCGCCGACACCCTGGGCCTGTCCCGGGGCGCTGTGAAGTCCACCGCCAGCCGGGCCCTGGACGCCCTGGAGAAGCACCTGGAGAAGGTCCGATGAGCAGCGACAAGCATCCCGCCGAGGAGACCCCCACCGAACGGCTGCTGCGCGAGGCGCTCACCGCCCGCGCCAACCAGGTCACCGTCCACAGCCTCCGCCAGGCCGCCCCGCCGAAGAGGAGGCTCCGCAAGCTCAAGCCCGTCTACGCGGTGACCGTCCCGCTCTTCGCCCTGGCCGCCGCCTCGGCCGGCTTCTACACCATCCACGGCACCCCCACCGCCGCCAAGCGCGACAACGGCCCCGCGGCCTCCGTCTCCGCGACCGCCCCGCCCACCGGCGACATCCAGATCCCGGTCGAACCGAGCCCGTCACCCTCACCGTCGATGACCATCACCCCGGGCGGTGTTCCGGCCATTCCTCAGGACTACCAGTCGGCCGCGTTCACCGTCACGGTCGACGGCCTGGCCAAGGGCACGACCCTGACGGCCGGTGCGGACCCGTTGGTGTTCAAGGTGACCTTCACCAACACCACCGAGGTGTCCTTCCCCAAGGTGGTGCCCGCCCTCCGCTGGCTGGGTACGGTGCCGGTGTGCGCCGCGGCCGGCCCTGACCAGCTGCAGTTCGACTCGGGCTCGGGCTGGAAGGACTCGGCCGCCGGAGACGAGACCAAGGTGTACGACCAGGTCCAGCGTGGCGACGGCGGGTTCTCCCTCGGCCCGGGTGAGAGCCGCACCATCAAATACCGGATCAGGCTGGACTCCCACCGCCAGCCTGCGGACTCGCTCCTGCTCACTGCGGCGGCGTACGGCATCTCCAACGCGTATGCCGGTCCCAGCCCGGATCCCTCGCTCCGCCACGCCGACACGCTCGGCTCCGCCAACATCGACGTGAAGGTGCTACCCGCCACGACCGGTCCCGGATCGGGCTGCGACGGCGGCGCAGCGGTTGCCTCACCGAGCGCCACCCCCACCCCCCGGCCCAGCCAGTCTGTTCCCGCAGCGTCCACGAGCGCTGACCCGAGCACCGGAGCCTCGGTGCCTGCCGCTGCGACCACCGCTGCGGCCAGAACCGGACGCTGATCCGTTTTTCATGGAAGGAAGGTTGCGTGATGCGCGCGTCTGTTCTCCGTGGTTCGGTCCGGCGTGGCCGTCGGGCGGTGCTGGCTGTCCCGTTGGCGGCGGCACTCGCGACCGGCCTGAGCGGGTGTGCCGATCCGTCGCACCGTTCGGCTGATTCCGCTGTGTCGACCGCCGCGGCGTCTGCTGCGGCGTCTGCTGCGGTGTCGAGCGGGCCGCCGCAGGCTGTTCCGCCGGTCGCGTCGTCGCCCTCGGCGTCGCCGTCCCCTTCGCGTTCGAAGTTGAACGGGACGGAGAAGGGCGGGCTGACCGTCAGTGACGGTACGAAGTTCGTGGTGATGGACGGCAAGCTGGTCGACTTCGGGACCGAGGTGCACGATCTGGCGTGGTCGCCGGACGGCAAGCACGCGGCGTTCATCGACGGCTCCGGGAGCCTGGTGGTCTCCGCGCCGGACGGGACCGCCCGCACCACGGTTGCCAAGAACCCGGGTGGCCAGGTCTGGACCCACCCCACCTGGCAGGTCAACCCGGTCCAGGGGCAGGGGATGGTGCCGGCGCGGAGCAACCTCCTGTTCGCGGCCGAGACCAACGGTGTGCTGCGGCTGATGCGAGTGAAGTCCTCGGCCGTCGAGGGCGCCCCGCAGCCGATCAGCCTCGGCAACGAGAGCGGCCCGGACAGCAAGCCGCTGCCGCAGACCGGTAACCTCTGGCCGGACGGCGGGGGAGACCAGGGCGTCGCGGTCTACGCCAACCGGAACACGGGCGAGGTCTTCGTGCGCGACGACTTCATCCGCCAGACCGGCTACGCCCTCGGCAAGGGCTCCGAGCCGGCCCTGTCGTCCGACGGGGACGACATCGTCTTCGTCCGCTCGGTCGACGGCCACGCCCACCTCTTCGCGACCAAGCGGATGGACGGGGGCGCCCACGACCTGACGCCGAAGGCGACCACCGACTACGCGGCGCCCGTCTTCTCCCGGGACGAGAAGACGGTCGCGGCCCGCACCGCGCAGGGGATCGTCACCCTGCCCGCCGACGGCTCGGCCGCGCCGACGCTGGTCTCCGAGTACACCGGCACGCCCGCCTACCGGGGCTGACGTGCCGGTGTCCGGTCCGGGGCCGGCCAGGTGATCAGCCGGCGAGCGAGGCCATCCAGGCCTCGACCTCGTCGGCGGTGCGCGGCAGGCCGGCGGAGAGGTTCTCGTTGCCGTCGGCGGTGACCAGGATGTCGTCCTCGATCCGCACGCCGATGCCGCGGTACTCCTCGGGGACGGTGAGGTCGTCGGCCTGGAAGTACAGGCCGGGCTCGACGGTCAGCACCATGCCGGGGACGAGCAGCGCGTCGACGTAGTTCTCGCGGCGGGCGTGCGCGCAGTCGTGCACGTCCAGGCCGAGCATGTGGCCGGTGCCGTGCAGGGTCCAGCGGCGCTGCAGGCCGAGCTCCAGGACCTTCTCGACGTCGTAGACGGCCGGGTCGAGCAGGCCCCAGGCGAGCAGCCGCTCGGCGAGGACGCGCTGCGCGGCGTCGTGGAAGTCGCGGAACCGGCCGCCCGGCTTCACCGCCGCGATGCCGGCCTCCTGCGCGTCGTACACGGCGTCGTAGATCTTGCGCTGCAGCGCGTCGAAACGGCCGTTGATCGGCAGGGTGCGGGTGACGTCCGCGGTGTACAGGTTGCGGGTCTCCACGCCGGCGTCCAGCAGCAGGAGCTCGCCGGGGCGGACGTCGCCGTCGTTGCGGACCCAGTGCAGCGTGGTGGCGTGCGGACCGGCCGCGGCGATGGAGCCGTAGCCGACGTCGTTGCCGTCGACCCGGGCACGGCGCCAGAAGGTGCCCTCGATCCAGCGCTCGGAGGTGGCGACGGCCTGGCCGAGCTCGCGGACCACGTCGGTGAAGCCCTTGACGGTGGCGTCGCAGGCGGCGCGCAGCTCCGCGACCTCCCACTCGTCCTTGACCAGGCGCAGGCCGGAGAGGAAGACCTTGAGCTCGTCGTCCTTCTCCTCGTCGAGCTGCGCGGTGAGGGCGGCCTCCAGGCCGGCGTCGTAGCCGCGGACGATCCGGGTCGGGACGGTGGCGGCGGCCAGCTCCTCGGCGGCCTTGCGGCAGTCGCGGGTGGGCAGGCCGTACAGCTCCTCGGCCTCGGTGAGGCTGTGCCGGCGGCCGACCCACAGCTCGCCGTGGCCGTCGAGCCAGAACTCGCCGTTCTCGCGGTCGGAGCGCGGGCGCAGGTACAGCGCGAAGACGTGGCCCTGCTCGCCGGCCGGCTCGGCGACGAGGACGGCGTCCTCGCTCTGCTCGCCGGTCAGGTGCACGTACTCGCTGGCGGCGCGGAAGGCGTAGTCGGTGTCGTTGGCGCGCACCCGCAGGTTGCCGGCCGGGATCACCAGGCGCTCGCCGGGGAAGGCGGCGGAGAGCTTCGCCCGGCGCTCGGCGGCGTACGCCGCCTGCGGCACGGGCTGCAGGCCGCGCAGCTCGGTGTCGGCCCAGCCGGACTTCATCGAGGCCGCGAGCTCGTCGGAGATCTCGCCGTAGAGCCCGTTCTTGCGGGACTTGATCGGCTTGTCCTCTTCCGCCGCGGCGGCTCCCTCGGGGTTCTCGGACACCGCCGGGGTACGGTCCTCGGTCACGTACGTCGCCTCCTTGCGCGCGTGGTGCCGCCGGTCGCGCACCCGGGTCGCGGGGGCGGCGGGCGGCCGTTGCGACCATGGTACGAAACAACCGTTCGGTACCGGGAGCCCCACCCCCGGCCCGCCCCCGGCCTCCGCGGGGGCGGCTAGTTGTACTGACCACGGAGGTTGGTGACAGGGTTCACGGCCAGGTGATCTTGAAATGAGTGACGGGGCGTTTCGTCCCTGGCTTTGGAGCTCAGGTTCCGCGCCAGGTCGGTGTGGTTTCGCCGGTGAGTCGGCGGGTCATGAGGCTGATCATGGCGACGTGGACCATGGCTTCGGAGCGGGCCGGGAGTGCCTCGTAGTCGCGGGCGAGGCGGCGGTGGTTCATGAGCCAGCCGAAGGTCCGCTCGACGACCCAGCGGCGGCGCTGGACGACGAATCCCCTGGTGGCAGGGTCGCGCCGGACGATCTCGAGGTCGATACCGAGAGCGGCGGCGTGTTCGACGACGGCGTTCTTGTAGCCCATGTCGGCCCAGGCCTTGCCGATGGTCGGGTGCTCGGCCGCGACGGCGGTCAGCAGCTGCCGGCCGGCGGTGCCGTCCTGGACGCTCGCGGCGGTGACCAGCACGACGAGCAGCAGACCGATCGTGTCGGTGACGATGTTGCGTTTCCTGCCGACGATCCGCTTCCCGACATCGGCGCCTTGGGTGGCGCTGGGAACGTTGGTGGAGGTCTTGATGCTCTGCGAGTCGATGATGCACGCAGTTGGTTCCGGATCGCGGCCCTCGGCGGTGCGGACCAGGCGACGCAACAAGCCGTTGAGCTGCTCGAACACCCCTTCCTTCTGCCATCGGGCGAAGTAGGCGTAGACGGTTTCCCAGGGCGGGTAGGCGTGCGGGAGGTAGCGCCAGGGGATTCCGGTGCGGTCGACGTACAGGATCGCGTCCAGCAGGTCGCGCAGGTCGTGCTCGGGCGGCCGGCCGAACGCCAGGGCCCGCTCGGTTCGGGCCTGGCGCCAGGCAGTGAGGGTGGGCTCGACGAGGGCCCAGCGGGCATCGGACAGGTCGCTCGGATACGGTCGACGATCCGTCATGATGACGGCATACTGCGGGATCGTCGCTCTGCCCAGGGCTTACGGTTCTCGGGAGACAAACATCTTCCAGTCTGGCTTTTTGGGATGAGACAAGAGGAAGCGCGCAGTTCCGGCAGACATTCGTACGCAGGCAGCCCTCCCGTCGCAGCAGCCTCTGGAGTTACCGCAGGAAAACTGGCCAGGCGGTCCGGAAACTGGGAGCAACTGGCTCTTTCGCGGGTGAAACGCCCAGTGAGACCGCGTTTGAGATCTGCCGTGTCTCGTTGCTGAAGGGTTCGTTGAGCTCACCGTGAGCGGTGTTGGGGGTGGGTATCCGTCGGACCTGGCGGACGAGCAGTGGGCGTTGGTGGAGCCGTTGCTCCCGCCGGCACGGGTGGGTCCGAAGGGCGGCCGGCGGGAGAAGCATCCACGGCGGCGGATCGTGGACGCGATCTTCTACGCGGTGCGGACCGGGTATGCCTGGCGGCAGCTGCCGAAGGACTTCCCGCCATGGCCGACGGTGTACTGGTACTTCACCTGGTGGCACGACGACGGCACCGTCGAGCGCATCCACGACGCCCTGCGCGGCAAGGTCCGGGAAGCCGACGGCCGCGACACGGAGCCGAGCGCAGGCCTGATCGACTCGCAGTCCGTCCGCACCGCCGACACCGTCCCCGCGGCCACCAGGGGCTTCGACGCGGGCAAGAAGGTCAAGGGCCGCAAGCGGTTCATCGTCACCGACACCCTCGGCCTGCTACTGGCTGTCCACGTCGTCGCGGCGAGCATGCAGGACCGCGATGGGGCGAAGCGGCCGTTGCTGTGGACCCGTCTCGACCACCCCGGCGTCAAGAAGATCTGGGCCGACCAGGGCTTCGCCGGCCGTCTGGTCGAGTGGACCGCCCAGATCCTCGGCCGCGACCTGGAGATCGTCCGCAAAGACCCCGGCCAGCGGGGCTTCCAGGTCCAGCCCAAGCGGTGGGCGGTGCAGCGGACTTTCTCCTGGCTCACCGCCAACCGGCGCCTGGCCAGGGACTACGAGACCAGTCCGGCCCACTCCGAGACGATGATCCGATGGGCGATGATCGGCATCATGGTCCGCCGGCTTACCCGGGGCCGGCCGGCAACCCGGCCTGGCCCACGACCGCTCGTGCGGCAATCCTCGTAGCGAGCCCGTCGACCCCTTGCCGGCGGCAGCTGCTGGCGCTGAGCTACCGAGCCAGGAACCCCTCGATCTCGCGTTCCAGGGCCGGCGGCACGTGGGCCAACTCCGAGGCGATCAGGCGGACCTCCTGTCCGAGGTCGGGGAACTCGCTCCAGACCTCCACACTCCTGGTGAGCACGGCGGCCAGCAGGTCGCCCTCGTACATGTCGCCTTCGACCAGTGGGTCGGCCCGGAGGACCTCCACTGCCAGGGGCAGGAGATAGGCAAGGCCCACGTCTTGCCTGATCAGCAACCGCATGTCCTCGACCGTCAGGCCGCCAATCGGCTTGCGCCGAAGCTCGCGCACGGTCGCCATCAGCCGGGTTTCCCCGCCCGACGGGGCCGACCAGCGGTCGCGCTCAAGCTCCTCAAGGGAACGGTCACGGTTCACGAGTCGAGTCACCGACCGATCGTCCCATGGCAGATCTCAAACGCGGTCTCACTGGGCGTTTCACCCGCGAAAGAGCCAGTTGCTCCCAGTTTCCGGACCGCCTGGCCAGTTTTCCTGCGGTAACTCCAGAGGCTGCTGCGACGGGAGGGCTGCCTGCGTACGAATGTCTGCCGGAACTGCGCGCTTCCTCTTGTCTCATCCCAAAAAGCCAGACTGGAAGATGTTTGTCTCCCGAGAACCGTAAGCCCTGGGCAGAGCGACGATCCCGCAGTATGCCGTCATCATGACGGATCGTCGACCGTATCCGAGCGACCTGTCCGATGCCCGCTGGGCCCTCGTCGAGCCCACCCTCACTGCCTGGCGCCAGGCCCGAACCGAGCGGGCCTGGCGTTCGGCCGGCCGCCCGAGCACGACCTGCGCGACCTGCTGGACGCGATCCTGTACGTCGACCGCACCGGAATCCCCTGGCGCTACCTCCCGCACGACTACCCGCCCTGGGAAACCGTCTACGCCTACTTCGCCCGATGGCAGAAGGAAGGGGTGTTCGAGCAGCTCAACGGCTTGTTGCGTCGCCTGGTCCGCACCGCCGAGGGCCGCGATCCGGAACCAACTGCGTGCATCATCGACTCGCAGAGCATCAAGACCTCCACCAACGTTCCCAGCGCCACCCAAGGCGCCGATGTCGGGAAGCGGATCGTCGGCAGGAAACGCAACATCGTCACCGACACGATCGGTCTGCTGCTCGTCGTGCTGGTCACCGCCGCGAGCGTCCAGGACGGCACCGCCGGCCGGCAGCTGCTGACCGCCGTCGCGGCCGAGCACCCGACCATCGGCAAGGCCTGGGCCGACATGGGCTACAAGAACGCCGTCGTCGAACACGCCGCCGCTCTCGGTATCGACCTCGAGATCGTCCGGCGCGACCCTGCCACCAGGGGATTCGTCGTCCAGCGCCGCCGCTGGGTCGTCGAGCGGACCTTCGGCTGGCTCATGAACCACCGCCGCCTCGCCCGCGACTACGAGGCACTCCCGGCCCGCTCCGAAGCCATGGTCCACGTCGCCATGATCAGCCTCATGACCCGCCGACTCACCGGCGAAACCACACCGACCTGGCGCGGAACCTGAGCTCCAAAGCCAGGGACGAAACGCCCAGTGAGTAAGGCCGACTGCACCCTTCCAGAGTCCGGATGGGGCCAACTCCTCCTGAACGGGAGTTCGCCACGGGTCGGCTCGCGGTGGACCGATGATGGGCAGTCCCACGAGAAGCGGGGGTTGAAGCGACGGGCGCGCAGTGCCACACGGCCGGTGCCGATTCCTCCCGTTCTCGTCCAGCTCTTGCGGGAGCACATCGAGGAGTTCGGCGTCGCGCCAGACGGGCGCCTATTCCAGGCCGCGGAGGGCGGTCTCATCCTCACCAAGGAGACCGCAGAGGTGTGGAAGGAGGCCCGCAAGCTGGTCCTGACGCCGGAGCAGGTCGCCAGCCCCTTCGCTGACGTGCCGTACTCCGCGCGGCACACCGCGGTCTCGGGCTGGCTGACCGCTGGCGTGGACAAGGCCGAGGTTGCCCGGCGGGCCGGGCACAGCATCGCCGTGCTCCTCCGGTTCTACGCGAAGGTCATCAGCGATCGTGAGGAGCACTCGAACGCCCTCATCGAGCGCTTCCTGAACGGTGAAGACCTCGATGAGGGCGTTCGAGGTGGCAGGCAGGCGCAGACGTAATCCGATGGCCGTCTTCTCCGCAGGGTCCGTAGGGTCGGTTGAATGACACACAACACTGTGGATCCGGCGACGATCACGCCGGAGATGGCTGATCAGATCCGCGCGTGGCGAGTCGATGAGGACTACAGCTGGCGCGCCGTGGCCCAGGCTGCGTCCGACCTGTGGGGCTCAGAATGGGGCAGCAACCAGCTCTACGGCGAAGACCTCTGCGTGGCTGCGGCGAAGGTGCTGGGCGAAAACCCGTACCGGGAACCGTGGAACTGACCTCCGCCAGGTCGTCCCCTGGGATCGGTGAGGGGCCCGGAAACGTTCCACGTATGTTCCACACGCACTGGATCGGGCCGGGACACGGGGTGCACACGGTGGGACAGGATGACGAAAGAGCGGGTGCCGACCGGAGTCGGCACCCGCTCTGACCTGGTGGTTCATCCACCTCGGCGGAGGGTGTGGGATTTGAACCCACGGTGACGCAAGGCCACGACAGTTTTCAAGACTGTTCCCTTAGGCCGCTCGGGCAACCCTCCTCGGCGGAGGCCAGCCTAACGGGTTCGGGTGGGTTCGGTGCACACCGTTTCGGACGGGTCAGCTGTCGCCCTTGCGCTCGCCGAGGGTGACGGTGGTCTTGTGGGGCTCGCCGTCGCGGGTGTACTCGACCTCGACCTTCTCGCCGGGCTTGTGGGTCCAGATCTCGCTGACCAGGGTCGGGCCGCTGTCGATGGAGATGCCGCCGAGCTTGGTGATGACGTCGCCGGGCTTGAGACCGGCCTGGTCGGCGGGGCCGCCGGGGGTGACGGGCGGGGTGCCCTTGACGGCGGAGGTCTGGATCTGGGCGCCGTCGCCCTTGTACTCGTCGTTGCGCAGGACGCCGAGGATCGCGTAGACGGGCGTGCCGTCCTTGATCAGGGTCTGGGCGACCCACTTGGCCTGGTTGATCGGGATGGCGAAGCCGAGGCCGATGGAGCCGGCCCGGCCGGAGCCCGAGCTGTTGGACTGGATCGCGGAGTTGATGCCGATCACGGCGCCCTCGGCGTTGAGCAGGGGGCCGCCGGAGTTGCCGGGGTTGATCGAGGCGTCGGTCTGCAGGGCGTTCATGTAGGACGCCTGGGCGCCGGTCTCGTCGCCGGAGGCGACGGGACGGTCCTTGGCGCTGATGATGCCGGTGGTGACGGTGCCTTCGAGGCCGTACGGGGCACCGATGGCGATGGTGGCGTCGCCGATGACGACCTTGTCGGAGTCGCCGAGCGGCAGCGGGGCGAGCTTGCCGGTGGGCGGGTTGTCGAGCTTGATGACGGCGACGTCGTATCCCTGGGCGCGGCCGACCACGGAGGCCGAGTAGGAGGAGCCGTCGGAGAACTTGACGGTCAGTTTGCCGCCTTCGGCCGCGGGGGCGACCACGTGGTTGTTGGTGAGGATGTGGCCCTCGGTGTCGAAGACGAAGCCGGTGCCGGTACCGGACTCGCTGGAGCCCTGGGCCTTGATGGTGACGGTGCTGGGCAGGGCCTTGGCCGCGATGCCGGCGACGGAGCCGGGGGCGCGGTCGAGGTTCTGCTTGCTGTCGCCGACGGAGACGGTGGTGCTGGTGTGGCTGTTACCGCCCGCGGAGCTGCTGCCGCCGTCACGGCTGGCGGCGCCGATCGCGCCGCCGACCAGGCCGGCCACCAGGGCGACGGCGGCGACCAGGGCGATCAGGCCACCGCGCTTGCGTCCGGGCTGCGGGCCGCCGGGGGCGGGGGTGCCCCAGGCGGACGGGTACTCGGGGGTGCCGGAGCCGCCGCCCGCGCCGTGGCCCCAGCCGCCGAGCGGCTGGCCGGCGCCGAAGGGGTGGTGCGGCTCACCGGGAGCGGCCGGGGCGGCGGGGTGGGTGCCGGGCGCCGGCTGGGCGAACGCGGCGGTGTCGGCGGTCGGCGGAACAGGCGCAGCGGGCACGGCGGACGCAGCGGGTGCGGCCGGCGCGGCGTACGGGTTGGCGGGCTGCTGCGGCGCGCCCTCGGCCGGTCGGGCGTAAGGGTCGGCCGGCGGCTGCGAGGCGGCGGGTGCCACCGGGGCGCCAGGGGCTGCGGGCGCGGCGGGCTCCGGGCTGTCGGCCTTCGCGAGCGAGGGCGCGGCGGGCGCGGCGGGCGCGGCCGGGGCCGCGGGGGCGGCGGGCGCGGGCGGGACGACCGGCGGCGGAGCGTCGATGTACGACGGCGGCGCGGTGTCGGGAGCGGGAGCAACGGCCTCGGAGCCGGTGGAGCTCTGCTGCTCCTCCGGCCCGGTGGAACCACTCGCGTGCTCGGTGCTCACGGACGACCTCCATAGCTGACAGGACCTTGGCCCATAGTTTTTCGCATAGCCGGTTCGGGCGCCGTAAGCGGCCTCCTGAAGAATCCATGAGAAGGCTTAGGCGCCGCTGACAACCCCTGCCGGTGGTCCCGGGATACGGACGGGTACCCCCTTGGCCTTGGCACTCTCCCCTCCTGGCGTTAGCCTGTCGCCCTTGTAACCGAAGAATCGCGGGAGCTTGGACCAACCAGGCTGAGAGTGCACCGGTTCGACCGTATGCCATGGCGGTGACGCCAGGGCGGTCGAGGGGGTGCAGACCGCCGGAACCTGTCCGGGTAATGCCGGCGTAGGGAGTATCGGCCATGACGGCTGTTTCGCCTGCCCCAATTTCCGAAGAGACCTCGTCGGCGCGTGCCGAGGCGCCGCTGGTGCTGGACACCGCGCCGCCGCGCACCCTCGACTTCCGGGCGCTGTTCGCGCTCTGGGCCAACCTCGGGGTGTCGCTGATCGGCTTCACCTCGGCGGCGACGGTGCTGGGGGCGCCGGGCCAGGAGCTGGGCTTCGCGGCGGCGGTGACGGCGATCGTCGCCGGTACCGCGATCGGTACCGCGATGCTCGGTGTGGCGGCGCTGATCGGCACTCGGACCGGCGCTCCGGCGATGGCGGTGCTGCGCGGTCTGTTCGGCACCCGGCTGTCGTACGTGCCGACGGTGCTGAACATCCTGCAGTGCATCGGCTGGGGCGTGTACGAGCTGACGGTGATCGCCTGGGGTGCCCAGACGGTGGCCGGGACCGAGGGCTGGCGCTGGCTGTTCGTGGTGCTGGCGGGTGCGCTGACCACGGTGCTGACCATCTGGCCGCTGGGTGCGATCGCGGTGCTGCGCAAGTACGTGGCGATCGCGGTGGGCGTGGCGATGGTGTACTTCACGGTCCAGCTGGGCCGGCAGGGCTTCCCGGACCCGGGTGCGGGCAACTGGGACGGCTTCCTGAAGGCGACCGACGCGATCATCGCGGTGTCGATCTCGTTCGTGCCGCTGGCCGCGGACTACACCCGGCACGCGCGGACCGCGCGGTCCTCGTTCTGGGGGACGTTCTCCGGCTACACGGTGGCGCAGGTGTGGTGCTACGTGCTGGGACTGATCGCGCTGCTGCAGTCCGGCGGGGACCCCGAGAAGATCTTCTCCTCGTTCACCGGGGTGGCGGCGGGCTGGGCGTTCCTGCTGGTGCTGGTGGTGCGGGAGACCGACCAGTCGTTCGCCAACGTGTACTCGACCGCGATGTCGGTGCACAACCTGCTGCCGCGGGTGGACCGCCGGGTGCTGACCGGCGGGATCGGCGTGCTGACCACGGTGCTGGCGCTGCGGATCCAGGAGTTCACCGACTCGTACTACGCGTTCCTGGGCCTGATCGGGTCGGTGTTCGTGCCGCTGCTGGCGGTGCTGGCGGTGGACTACTTCTTCGGCGCGGGTCGGCGGGGCTGGGACCTGGGGCAGGACGCGCCGTCCCGCTGGTCGATGCTGCTGCCGTGGGTGCTGGGCTTCGCCACGTACCAGTTCCTGGCGCCGACGGCGATCACCGCCGGGTGGACGGACTTCTGGACGAAGGCGCAGGAGGCGGTGCACTTCACGCCGCAGGCGTGGTCCTCGGCCTCGCTGTTCTCCTTCCTCGTGGCGGGCGTGGTGACCGCCTCGGTCGCGGCGCTGAACAAGCCGAAGCTCCAGGCCCTCTGACTGTGAGGATGTAGATCGCATCGCTCGGCGGTCTGACCCTCCCTCTGACTGACGCTTCGGCTGTCCTTCGGTTGAATCGTCGACCGTCCGAGCGGTGCCGCTATGCACGCGGCCGGTCGGGCGCCTGTGACTTCATAGGAGCCCGGCCAAAGGTCCCATCACAGTCTTGTCCTGCCGCCCGACCGGCGCGTGCCATCCCCCGCACGTCGTACGGAAGGACAGCAGGGCCCAGCATGTCAGACCACATAGCGGTCGTCGGCGGCGTCGACACCCACACCGACTTCCACCAGGCCGCCGTGATTGACTCCATCGGCCGCCACCTGGCGACCGAGTCGTTCCCCACCACACCCGACGGCTACCGGCGACTGCTGGACTGGCTGCGCTCGCACGGCGATCTGATGGCCGTCGGGGTGGAGGGCACCGGCGCCTACGGAGCCGAACTCGCCCGCCACCTACGGACGAACCAGGTCACCGTCGTCGACGTGGACCGGCCCGACCGCAGGGCCCGCCGGGCCAACGGCAAGTCCGACCCCGTCGACGCCTACGCCGCCGCGACCGCAGTGCTCTCCGGCCGGGCCGGCGGCACACCCAAGACCCGCGACGGCATCGTGGAGGCCATCCGGTCCCTGCGGGTCGTCCGCCGCTCAGCCATCAAGTCCCGCACCCAGACCATCAACCAGATCCGCAACCTCATCGTCACCGCCCCCGCAGAGGTCCGCGAAAAGCTGCGCGGCCTGCCCACCAGCGAGCTGATCAGACAGCTGGCCCGCTCCCGGCCGGGCACACACACCCACGACCCGGCGGGCGCGGTCAGGATCGCGCTGCGGCGCCTGGCCCGCCGCTACCAGTACCTCACCGACGAGATCACCAACGCCGACGCCGAGCTCAAACCGCTGGTCACCCAGGCGGCCCCCGAACTGGTCGCACTGTCCGGAGTCGGCACCGAGACCGCGGCCCAGCTCCTGATCACCGCCGGTGACAACTCCGACCGGCTCAGGTCAGAGGCGTCCTTCGCGCACCTGTGCGCGGCCGCCCCAGTTCCCGCCAGCTCCGGCCGCACCCACCGACACCGTCTCAACCGCGGCGGCGACCGACAAGCCAACAACGCCCTCCACGTCATCGCCCTGGTCCGGATGCGCCATGACCCACGCACCCGCGAATACGTCGCCCGTCGCACCGCCGAAGGCATGTCCAAGAAGGACATCCTGCGCTGCCTCAAACGCTTCATCGCCCGCGAGGTCTACAAGCACCTCGTCCAGCCATCAATCAGCCCCCAACCGCTCCTTCAGACCGCTTGACGATCTATAGGAGCTTCAGGCGCTCCGGCAGGCGCGCCGGCAGGCACGCCGGCAGGCGCGCTCCGCCGGGCCCTCCGAGGCGGCGGGCCGAGCACGCCGGGGCGGTCTACGGGCCGGTCGGGGCCGGCTCGGCGCGGGTGAAGGTGCGCCGGTAGGTGCGGGGCGGCACGCCGCGGCGGCGGACGAACTGTTCGCGCAGGACCGCGGCGCTGCCGAAGCCGGAGCGGCGGGCGACCTCCTCGACCGGGAGGTCGGTGGTCTCCAGCAGTTCCTCGGCCCGGGCCAGGCGCAGGCCGAGCAGCCAGGCGTGCGGGGTCGTGCCGGTGGCGGCGGTGAAGCGGCGGGCGAAGGAGCGGCGGCTCATCAGGGCGCGGCGGGCGAGCTCGGCGACCGGCAGCGGCCGGTCGAGGTGTTCACGGGCCCAGGCGAGGACCTCGGTGAGCCGGTCGTCGTCGCCGTCGTCGGGCACGGGGGCGGCCAGGTACTGGGCCTGGCCGCCGTCGCGGTGCGGGGGTGCGACGAGTTCCCGGGCGAGGGCGTTGGCGGCGGCCGCGCCGTACTCGCGGCGGACCAGGTGCAGGCAGAGGTCGAGTCCGGCGGCGGCGCCGGCGCCGGTGACCACGCTGCCCTCGTCGACGTAGAGGGCGTCGAGGTCGACGGTGGTGGCCGGGTGGCGTTCGGCGAGCAGGTCGGCGAAGCGCCAGTGGGTGGTGGCGCGGCGGCCGTCGAGGAGTCCGGCGGCGGCCAGTGCGAAGGTGCCGACGCAGTGCGCGGCGACCAGGGCGCCGCGCTCGTGGGCGGCGCGCAGGGCGTCGAGCGCGGCGGGCGGCGGCGGGGTGCGGAAGTCCGTCCAGGGCAGGGCGAGGACCAGGTCGGCCTCGGCGATCCGGTCGAGGCCGTGCTCGACGGTGAGCGGGGCGCCGAGGTCGGTGGGGACGGGGCCCGGCCGGTCGGTGCAGAGCGCGAAGTCGAAGCGCGGCAGGGCGGCGGGCGGGGCGCCGAACACCTCGCAGACCACGCCCACGGCGAGCAGTCCGGCTCCGGGCGGCAGGTAGGCGGCGACGTTGCGGAACGGCGGCATCCGGGCAGTCTGGCACGGTCGAGGGGCGTTGGCACGATTCCTGCGATCGGTGGCACGGCGGCCACTCGTCGCGTCCCGGTCGCCCCGGCAGGCTTGCTGCCATGACTGACGCACCGGTCGGCCGCAGCGCCGCCTACACGATCCTGACCACCGGCTACACCCTGTCCACCGGCCCCGGGGTGGCCGCCACCGTCTCCTTCGTCGAGGACGGGGACCGCCGGGTGGTGATCGACCCCGGCATGGTGGCGAGCCGCGACCGGATCCTCGGGCCGCTGGCGGAGCTGGGGTACGGCCCGGACGACGTGACCGACGTGGTGCTCAGCCACCACCACCCGGACAACGTGCTGAACGTCGGTCTTTTCGGCCGGGCCCGGGTGCACGACCACAAGGCGGAGTACCTGGCCGACCAGTGGGTGGACCGGGACGCCGAGGGGTACGAGCTGACGCCGTCGCTGCGGCTGATCCGCACGCCGGGGCACAGCCCGGAGGACATCACGCTGCTGGCGGGCACGGCGGACGGGGTGGTGGCGTTCGCCGGGGACCTGTGGTGGCGGCCGGACGGCCCGGCCGAGGACCCGGTGGCGCCGGACCGGGACGGGCTGCGGGCCTCCCGGGAGCGGGTGCTGGCGGCGGCCGACGTGATCGTGCCGGGCCACGGCGGCCCCTTCCCGGCGGACGAGCACGCGGTGCGGTGAGCACGCGGCGCGGCGAGCGGGCACCGTACGGCGAGCGGGCACCGTATGGCGGCCGGGCACCGCACGGCGGCCGGGCGCTGCCATGGGAAGCACCGTGCCAGGGGCAGTGCCAGCGCCTTGCCGTGGGCAGCGCCCTGCCATGGGCAGCCGCCGTGCCCGGGGCGCTCGGCAGCGCTCGTCGGGGCACGGTGCGCGGCCCGGCGCACGCCCCGGCGGAGCTGTTCACCCCGGGTTCCCCGTGGCGGTGCGGGGGCGTCACGGGAGCCCCAGTAGGGTGATTGACGTGGACACCCAGCCCCTCCCCGTTCCCGGCGCAGCCGCCCCGGCCGACCGCTCGGCCGTGAAGGTCATCGCGCACCGCGGTTCCTCCGCCGCCCTGCCCGAGCACACCGTCGCGGCGTACGCCCGGGCGATCGAGGAGGGCGCGGACGGGCTGGAGTGCGACGTCCGGCTGAGCGCCGACGGGGAGTTGGTGTGCGTGCACGACCGCACGGTGCGCCGGACCTCGGACGGGCAGGGCGCGGTCTCGTCGCTGACCCTGGCGCAGCTGTCCGAGCTGGACTTCGGCTCGTGGAAGTCGCCGCAGGCGCCGATCCCGGCGTCGATCCTGACGCTGAGCGCGCTGCTGGAGCTGGTGGCGGACGCCGGGCGGCGGGTGGAGCTGGCGATCGAGACCAAGCACCCGACCCGGTTCGCGGGCCGGACCGAGGCCGAACTGCTGCGCGTGCTGGAGCGGTTCGGGTTGATGCCGAAAGACCCCGCGGAGTCCTCGGTGCGGGTGATGAGCTTCTCCGAGCTGTCGCTGCACCGGGTGCGACGGGCCGCGCCGCAGGTGCCCACGGTGTACCTGCTGGAGCGGAAGCTGCCGGTGATCGGCCGGACCAGGGCGCTGCCGGGCGGCGCGCGGATCGCCGGACCGGGCATCGAGCTGGTGCGCCGCGACCCCGGGCTGGTGACGGCGCTGCGCCGGGCCGGGCACCGGGTGCACGTGTGGACGGTGGACCGGCCGGAAGATGTCGAACTCTGTCTGGAACTCGGCGTCGAGGCACTGATCACCAATCGGCCGGCCGAGGTACTCGCTCAGCTCGGTCGTTGAAAACGGTTAATTTCCAGCCGTTTTCACGACGGAACGTGAGCTGCGCATCACCTTTTGCACACCGTGTGTGGCGGTGCCCCGAAATGGCCGTCGACGATCGCCGAACGCCCGTTTCCGACGCATTACCAAGGGGCATCCATCCCTCGGCAGGAGCTGAAGGAGGTCCGGGGGTGGCGTTGATGGTGGCGCGTACTGTGCCAGTTGCAGCCGGGACGACCTCATCGGCGATGGCGGTTCCACACGGTCCGTCCAGCGTCGGCGTGGCCCGGCGCAGGCTGCGTACCGATCTCGGTGACCGCGCGATACCTGACGCGGTGATCGACGATGCGGTGCTGATTCTCTCCGAACTGCTCAGCAATTCCTGTCGGCACGCACGTCCGTTGGACGTCGACGAGGCGTCGGCCGATCAGGACGGAACGGTGCTGGTGCGGTGGGGAATGCGGCGGGACGGGCTGCTCACCCTGGAGGTGACCGACGGCGGCGCGAGCACCAGACCTCGGCCGGGCAGTCCGTCGGTGAGCGCGCACGGCGGCCGGGGGCTGAACATCGTGGGCGAGCTGGCCAGCGACTGGGGGGTGCGGCACGCACCCGGTCAGGTGACGGTGTGGGCGGAGCTGCCGGCGTTCGAGCAGGTCGGAGCGGCTGCGGAGCGGCACGGCCGCTGAGCGGGGCGCGTGAAGGTCTAGGCTGCGGGGAGCAACGTCGCCGTCCCCGGGAGAGCCGCACCATGGCCAAGAAGGCCGCCAAGAAGCAGACCGGTCAGTCCACCGCCGTCGAGGGTGACATCCCCGTCGTCGGTGCCCGTGAGGCGTGCCCGTGCGGTTCCGGCCGCCGGTACAAGGCCTGCCACGGCCGCCAGGCCGCCCACGCGGTGCAGGAGTTGGTGCACCGCCCGTTCGAGGGCCTGCCGGGCGAGGCGGACTGGGTGGCGCTGCGCGAGCTGGTGCCGGCCGCGACCGTGCCGCTGACGCTGGCCGCCGGGGTGGCGGAGTCCGCGGTGGGCGAGGTGCCGTCGGTGACGCTGGCGACCGTGCTGCCGCTGGCCTGGCCGGCGCTGCGCCGCCCGGACGGTTCGATCATGCTGGGCCTGCAGACCCAGTCCTCGTCGGGCGACCTGAGCCGTGACCTGGCGGAGGCGCTGGAGGCGGCCCTGGCGACCGAGCCGGGCAGCCCGGTGCCGGCCCGCCGGACCGGTGCGGGCGGCCGCCGCCTGCAGGAACTGCTGGACACCTCGGCCGAGTTCACCCCCGCGGTGCACACCGGTTTCGAGTTCTGGCTGGAGGACGCCGAGTCGGCGACCGGTGAGGTCGCGGCCTCGCTGGAGCGCGCCAACGCCTCGGCGATCCCCACCGAGAAGGTCACCAGCGTGGACTCCGCGTACTGGTGCGGCACCCCGGACAAGAACCACCTGCGCTGGGTGATGACCGTGCCGGAGGAGGAACTGCTGGACGCGCTGGCGCGCCTGTCCGCCGCGGGCACCTCCTCGCTGGGCGAGGGCACCAAGCTGGTCGGCTCGTTCCGCGCGCACGGCCTGACGGTGCCGGTCTGGGACCTGCCGCTGGAGATGACCGCGGACGACTGCGAGAAGCCGGCCGCCGAGTTCGCGCAGCGCCTCGCCGAGGTGCTGGCCGCGCCGGCCCCGCTGACCGCGGAGGAGCGTCGGGCGCGCGCCAACCTGGTGAGCCGTCAGGTCACGCTGAACTGATTCCGTTCCGGAATCGAGGCGCCTTCGAGTGACCTGCGTCACATTTATCCGGCCTGCGGAAAATTCCAAGACCCCGTCGGCGTGGACAAATTGGCGCGGAGGCGGATCTTTGTTACTGTTTCAATAGTCCGACCGCTGGTGCATCCCCCGTCGCCAGCGGTCGGATCTTTTTTTACCGGTGCGGCAGGGTGACCGCACTGGCGGTGATCAAGCCTCCGAGCAGCGTGCCGACTTGGGGCAGCCAGGGCTCCCCCTGCAGTGGCCGGCGCACCCAGTGCACCCCGCCCGCGCCGGTCCGCGACGGCGGCAGCGCCAGGTAGCCGCCCGGACCGTGGTAGCGCAGCGACCCCGGCACCCACGGCCGCTCGGCCAGCAGCGACCCCAACTCGTCCAGCGTGTACGGCGCGGTCAGCAGTACGAAGTGGTCGGCGGTGGCGAGCACCGGGCCGGCCATCACCCCGGTCTCGGCGAGGTGGCGCAGCAGCCACGGCCCGGCCGCGCGGGGCAGGCTGACCGCGCAGACCGCCCGCCCGGTGGCCACCAGCACCGGCGCGCCGGGCGCCCGCCGCTCCCACCACCAGCGGACCATCCGCGGGTCGGTGGTGGCGGCCTCCAGCGGCGGATCCAGCGGGTGCTCCCCCGGGGCCGGGCAGACGGGCGCGCCGCACGAGCAGGGGCCGTCGTCGCCGCGGAGCGCGCGGGCGCCGGGCACCACCGGCCAGCCCCGGCCGACCGCCGCGTCCAGCGCGGCGGCGAGGGCGACCGTCCGGGCCCGCCGCAGGGGCGGCCACCACAGCCGGGCGGTCGGCTCGGACATCTGACCAGGGCGCGTACGGCGCATGGCGGCTCGTTCCCTTCCGCGACCGGGGTGGGTGACCGGGCTGAGTTGTGTGGGGGAGGCACCGCGAGGAGACCGGGCCCTGGAACGAGAATCCCCCATACGTCCAGATGGACGCCGCCCGGAGGCCCCCGGTTCCACCGTACGAGTGAGGTGGCGCCCGCTCGGGTGGGTGAGTGGCGGCCGAAGCATACGATCCCGAACGCGACTTGATCATCCGTCACACTCCGGTCCCGGCAGCGGTATGGACATGCCCCGATCGGGCTGTGTACAAGTGGTGGATTCGTGCCGAGAAGTGAGTCAAGAACCGTATCGGTCGGTCTCGGGGGTCCTGCGTGACATGTTCCGGATTGTGGGGAGTTGCACATGACCGACGTCCAACCGCTGCTGCCGGTGGCGACGCTGCCCGACTTCGGTGAGCCCTCGGCCGACCTGCAGGACCGTTTGGCCGGATGGCTGTCCGATTTCACCAGCCTGCAGGAGCACACCGAGCTGCTGGCCCGGGCGCGCGGCCTGGCCGCCACCCTGGACACCGTGCTGGACTCCGGCGCCGCGCTGCTCGGCGCCCGCCGCGGCCTGATCGTCACCGTCCGGCCGGGCCCGGCCCGCACCCTGGGCCGCCCGGTCGGCCTCGGCCTGGACCGCTCGATGCTCGGCGCGCTGGAGACCGTCCCCGCCGAGCACGGCCCGTTCGCCGAACTGCTCAGCCACCCCGTCCGGGGCGGCCGGCTGCTGATCGACGACCTGGCCACCGATCCGACGGTCGGCCCGCGGTTCCGCGAGGTCGCCGCCCAGCTGGGCCTCGGCGCCTGCTACGCGCTGCCGCTGGCCACCGAGGCGGACGGGCCGCTGGGCGCCGCGGCCTGGTTCTACGACGAGCCCGGCCGCCCGGACGAGCGGCGCGAGCACCTGGCCCAGCGCTACTGCGAGTTCGCCGCGCAGCTGCTGGCCCGGCAGCTGGAGGCCGAGCAGGCGGTCCGGGCCACCGAGGCGCTGCGCCGCGGCCTGCTGCCCGACCACCTGCCGACCGCGCCCGGGGTGAAGGTCGCGGCCCGCTGCCGGCCCGGCGCGCTGGAGCGCTCGGCGGGCAGCGCCTGGTACGACGCGATCGCCCTGCCGGACGGCACGCTCGGGCTCACCGTCGGCAGCGTGCTGGGCGACGGCCCGGGCGCGGGCCCCGGTTCCGCGCCCGGCGCGGCCGCCGCGATGGGCCGGGTGCGGGCCGCCCTGCGCGCGTACGCGGTGCTGGAGGGCGAGGACCCGGTGTCCGTCCTCGGCGACCTGGAACTGCTGCTGAAGACCACCGAGCCGACCCGGTCGGCGACCGCGGTGTACGCCTGCGTCAACCCGGACGACCGGCAGATCTCGCTGGCCGGCGCCGGCCACTGCCCGCCGGTGCTGCTCACCCGCTTCGGCGCCAACTTCGTGGAGACCTCGCTGTCCGCGCCGCTCGGCATGCTGAGCTGCTGGGAGGCGCCCGGGGTGGAGCTGACCGCCGAACCCGGCGACGTCCTGGTGCTGTACACCGAGAGCCTCGCCCGGCGCTGCGGATCGACCCTGCACGGCGGGCAGGCCGCGCTGCGGCGGGCCGCCTCGGACGCGCCGCGCGACGTCCGGCTGGACCCGGACCGGCTGTGCGAGCACCTGCTGGCGCCGGCCGTGGCCGGCGACGGGCCGGCCGAGGACGACCTGGTGGTGCTCGCCGTGCGCTTCGACTAGCTATAAAACTGCCGGACATTGGTGACACATGGATCTCCGACTACGACGGAGTCCTGTTATGCCCCCTTCGCTGCAACAGCAGCAGGACCGCCAGGCCCAGCGACGCCTGGCGGTCCTGCGACACGCCGAGGAAGTCACCGGGAACGTCTCGCTGACCTGCCGGTACTACGGGATCAGCCGCAACTGCTTCTACAAGTGGCAGCGGCGCTACCAGGAGGAAGGCATCGAGGGCCTGCGCGACCGCTCCAGCGCGCCGCACCACTGCCCGCACGCCACCGACGCCGACATCGTGAACAAGATCGTCTACCTGCGGCAGAACTACCACTTCGGCCCGATGAAGATCCAGATGTACCTCAAGCGGTACCACGACATCGACATCGCCTGCTCAGCTGTCTACCGCATCCTCAAACGGCTGGGCCTGAACCGCCTGCCCTCGTCCCAGCGCTACCAGCGCCACGACAAGCGCCACACCCGCTACGAGAAGCAGCTGCCCGGCAACCGTGTCCAGATCGACGTGAAGTTCATCGAACCGATCGGGCTCCCAACCCAGCCCCAGACCCCGGTTCCGGTCACCGGCACGGCCCCCAAGACCCGCCGCCGGGCCAAGTACTACCAGTTCACCGCAATCGACGACTGCACCCGGCTGCGCGTGCTGCGGATCTACCCACGGTGTGACCAGAAGACCGCCGTCCAGTTCCTGGACTACGTCCTGGAACGACTTCCGTTCCGCGTCGAGGTGATCCAGACCGACAACGGCGCGGAGTTCCAGTCCGCGTTCCACTGGCACGTCCTCGACAGAGGCATCGCCCACACCTACATCAAGCCGGCATCGCCGCACCTCAACGGCAAGGTCGAACGCTCCCACCGCATCGACGCCGAGGAGTTCTACCGCATGCTCGCCGGTGTCGTCACCGACGACACCGGCGTCCTCAACGACAAACTCCGAGAATGGGAGGACTACTACAACTTCCACCGCCCACACGGCGCGCTCGGCGGCCAGACCCCTTACGAGCGCCTCAAGCAGAAGACCGAGAGCCAGGTGTAACCAAGCTCCGGCAGATGCACAACTAGCCTCGCACCCCACCTGCCTGACACCATAGTGTCGTCGGTGAATGGTCGTGGAAGATTGTGCAGGCGTAAAAGGGGCGGCAGTGGTGCAAGAAACTGACTCGAACGAGCAGGCTGAGGGTGTAGAGCTTACGGCAGAAGAGCTCGATGAGCTCAATTCCGCGGAGCCGCAAGCGGAGCCCGTTTCCTATACCGGTACTGATTTCGACGTAGAGGGAATTGTTCGCCGCCTCAATAGGCAAGACATTGTAATTCCGACATTCGGTCACGGAGACCCGTCTCTTGAAACCGCCGGATTCCAGCGCGGGTTCGTATGGCGCCGCCCGCAAATGGACCGTTTCATCGAGTCTCTTCTGTTGGGGTATCCAATCCCCGGGATCATGCTAGTCCAGCAGGCGGATAAGCGTTACCTGGTGCTAGATGGCCAGCAGCGCCTGCGGTCGATGGCTGCATTCTATGCCGGAGTCCACCAGGGGCGAGAGTTTGCCCTTGATAACGTTGCCGATTCCTTTAAGGGGCTGACCTATAATACGCTCCCTCCCGAGTTGAGGCGCCAGCTCGACAATACGTTCATTCAGGCGACAATTGTCAAGACGGACGGCTCGAATGAATCGCTAGAGTCGATTTATCAGGTATTTGAACGGCTCAATTCCGGCGGAACTCAGCTTACGCCGCACGAGATCCGAATCGCCCTTTATCCGGGAGTTTTTGTCGACTTCCTTGAAGAGCTGAACAAGACTCCGGCTTGGCGGCAGCTGTATGGACCGCGATCCCCGCGGCTCAGGGATCAGGAGCTAATTCTTCGAATTGTTGCTCTCTATACCAATGCGAACGGATACTATCGCCCATTGAAAAAGTTCCTCAATGACTTCTTGGGGAACCATAGGAAGCTTCAGGGGCTGCCCGTCGATGAGATTCGCAAGAACTTCACGGACGCGTCTGAGGCCCTCCTCGGTGGGCCGGGGAAGAACGCCCTGCGCTTCCAGAGCAACCGCGTTAATGTTGCCTTCGCGGAAGCATTGCTTGTCGGTCTAATGCGGCGAATCCAGGTGAAGGAGAACGTCTCCCGGCCGAGCGTTACGCGAGCTGCAAATCGACTCGTGAAAGACGATGCAATGGCGGCCGTAATTTCTGGATCGACCGGCACTGAAGAAAGTGTGAGGACTCGGCTGGAGCTGGCCACTCGCGCTTTCTCGCGCGCCTGATTTCCCAGGGGGATTAGTGCGTAATCAGTGGCCGCCATGGCCGATCCCGAGCCTGAAGGAATCACTCGATTCTCTAACTTCATCTGTGGCGGAGAGGCCCAAGGGGAGGAGCGATGATGAGCACATCTGGCTTACCAGGTTCCTGGTTATTCGCAGTTGTGGATATCTGGAGCAGGTGACCTATGAAACTGCGCGAGCGTTCGTGGCGGACAAGTCATTTGGCCTTGTCCGGACATTTGCTCTAACGTGGCTCTCTCGCACGCGAAACCCATCCCCGGACAATATGATGGAGCTCCTTGGGAGGTTTGATGGGGCCCTCTCGGATGAGTTCAAAGTACTGCTTGAGGAGGATGATCAGCGCCTGTATCGCGAGATATCACTCCTCGTGGACAGGAGGCATAAGATCGCCCACGGTCTCAATGAGGGGATGAACTCCGCAAAGGCCGTAGCTCTGCGCTCGGATGTTGATATCGTCGCAGATTGGTTTATTGAAAAACTGGATCCCAGATAAGTGTCGGCGGTCCGTAGTGCTGGAGTTCGGTGCGTGTGATCCGTAGTCGTCGCCCTCCATAGAGCCTTTCGCCCAAACTGGCAGGCTATGAATGCTGTTGTTCCCCGTCCTCGGCCGGCCCGTGCTGTGCGACCGGATCACGGTGGCGGAGGATGGCCGGATCGGCCGCTAGCGGCTACGCCAGTCCGGCGCGCCTTGATGCTGTGGTGACAGTGCTTCGGGTCGTTGCTCCGGAGATGGGCCGTCCTTAACCCGAGGATGTCTACCTGGACTGTGGGCCATCTGTGGGCCAGCCTCCTATTTGCGTGACTCCTACTGGAGTATGCCCGCAGTTCAGGACACAAATTTGGGCTGAAGGTGGTGTTCGTCTTGAAAACTGTCGTGGCCTTGCGCCACCGTGGGTTCAAATCCCACACCCTCCGCCAGGGTGGATGATCCACCGCGCAATGGCGGGTGTCGACGCAAGTCGGCGCCCGCCCTTCGTCGTTCGGTCGTGCGTGCGATCGCGGGCTGTCGGGGGGTGCCTCTATGGGGTTCGTCAAGGAAATCGGGCTGCGTCCGGGCGCGCTGGCCGGGCAGCATGGCGACATGCCGGATCTGCTGTGGGACAACGTCAGGAACTTCTTCGACCCTGAGCTGATGGGTGCTCTGCCGGACGTGTGTGTGGAGGGCACCACGGTCGAGGACTGGCAGGCAATGTTTGACCTGGTCCGGTCGAGCGGATGGACGTGGGATTACCTGGAGGGCGGAGTCGCGGGTCCGCTGCCTTCTGCGGCGGAGGTGCTGGCGCGGCCCGTTGATGCGGAGACGGTCGATCTGCGGGTCTGGCCGGTCCCGGGCGTGCTGGCGATCTTCCGTCCGATGTCTGTCGAGGAGATCGACTTCGATGTCGACCTTCGCGAACTGCAGGGCCAGGAAGGCGTAGACGTCCTGTGCGAGTTCCTGGCCGCGGTCGGTCGTCGGCTCGGCAAGCAGGTGGTCATGACGGCCGAAGGCGACTACGGGAATCCGGTGCTCGGTTTCGACCCTGCGGCGGACCGTGTGCTGCTGATGGCGGACCCGCAGCTCAGCTGACTGCTGTGGCCGGCCGGGACTCGTAGAAGGTCCCGTCGCGGAGCATCGCGAACAGGACGTCGACCCGGCGTCTGGCCAGGCAGAGGAGAGCCTGAGTATGGCGTTTCCCCTGACCGATTTTTTGTCGTAGTAGGCGCGGGAGGCCGGATCGCCGAGCGAGGCGAACGCGGCCAGGAAGAACGCCCGTTTCAGCTGCTTGTTGCCCCGGCGGGAGGGTTGCTCACCGCGTATGGAGGACCCGGAACTGCGGGTCGCAGGGGCGAGCCCGGCGTAGGAGGCGAGGTGGGCGGCGGTCGGGAACGCGCTCGCGTCGCCGACGTCGATCAGAACCCGGGCACCGGTCCGGGTTCCGATGCCGGGTATGGAGGTGAGGATCTTCGAGAGGGGGTGCTCGTCCAGCAGTTCCTGGATCCGCTTCTCCAGGACCTTGCGCTGGTCGAGGACGGCCCGCAGCGAGCCGGCCAGACTCGGCACGATCAGCGCGGCTGCCTCGGTGCCCGGGACGACGACGGTCTGCTCGTCGAACGCGGTGAGGATGTCCTCGACCAGGCGCTCGAACATGCGCGGGGCCAACGGCCGGGCGATGTTCAGCAGGCGGCGGCGTCCGGCCTTGCGCAGGGCGGCCGGCGAGCCGAACCGCTCCAGCAGGGCCAGCACCGCGGGGTGGTCGATCCTGGGCCCCAGCACGCGCTCCAGATGCGGGTGGATCTGGGTGAGCAGGCCGCGCAGCCGGTTGGCGATCCTGGTTGCCTCGCCGGCGAGGTCGTCGTCGAAGCCGACGATCATCTCCAGCTCGGCGATGGTCTCGTCGGCGAGCTCGATACCGCACAGGGTGTGCGGCATGGTGCGGGCGGCGTCCGCGATGATGGCCGCGTCGCGGGCATCGGTCTTGGCCTCGCCGGGGTAGAGGTCGGCGAGGCGGCGCATCGTCAGGCCGGGCAGGTAGGCGACGCGGCATCCGACGTCCCGCGCGACCGCGAGCGGCAGGGCGCCGATGGAGGCCGGCTGGTCGACCACGACCAGGACGGTGCCGTGCTTCGCGGTGAGCTTGTCCAGCATGGCCCGCATCTTGGGCTCGCTGTTCGGCAGCCGCTTGTCGAAGACCCGTTTACCGGCCCGGGTCATCGCGGTTCCGTGGTGTTCGCCCTTGCCGACGTCCAGGCCGAGGAAGACGTCCACGTCGTCGGTGTCGATCACGCTGATCCCTTACGAGGTCGTGCTGTCCCGGCCTCGTTGGCGTGGCACCAGTCGCCGGCATCCACGTTACGAAGAGCCTCCCAGCACGCTGGTGGTCCTGCCTCTATCAGCGGTCTACCGATGCCTCCGGCCCGGTGACACCACCCCCCGGATCATGCGAACTACAGGGGGGAACAGTCATGCCGGACCGGAGGCCGGGAGCCCCGTTGCGGGGCCACGAAGAAGGTAACGGGGGGGCGGGCCCGGGGCGGACCTTGGCGCACCTGGGCGGGGAAGCGGTGCTGGAGGTCGTCGTCACCGTGCTGGTGCTCGGTTCGGCGGGGTGCATTTCGGTGCCCGGTGGGCGTACCGGACTTCTCCGGGGGCGACTTGGGCTGTCGGTGCCGTGCTGGCGGCTGTGCTCGTGTGCGGCGGGTGGATCCGGGCCAGGCCGGCGCAGGCACGCGGAGGCTTCGGGCGGTTCGCGTCGGCGGCCGCCGGTGCGGTGGGGATCTGGGGGCGCGTGTGGCTCGCCGTGGTGCCGTTGTCCGGCTGATTCGCGCTGCTTGACGACGGCGCCCGACCGGACGACCCGGTCGGGCGCCGTCGTGGTCCGCGGGCGGGCCGGAAGCGGGCTGGGCCCGAGTGCTTGCCGTGTACTTCGGGGCGGGGGAGAGTGCGAGGCGGACAGGGGTACCCGAGTGCGGAGGCGGCGCGGTATGGGCGAGTTGGTGGAGCGGCTGCGGCAGGGACTGCCGGCGGGCGCGGTGGCGGTGGACGGGGACGTGCTGGCGGCGTACAAGCACGACATGGCGGGGTTCTGCGCGGCGGGCGAGCCGGCGGTGCTGGTGTTCCCGGAGTCGGTGGAGCAGGTGCAGCACGTGATGCGGACGGCGAGCGAGCTGCGGGTGCCGGTGGTGCCGCAGGGTGCGCGGACGGGCCTGTCGGGCGGGGCGAACGCGGTGGACGGCTGCGTCCTGCTGTCGCTGACGAAGATGAACCGGATCCTGGCGGTCGATCCCGTGGAGCGGATCGCGGTGGTGCAGCCGGGGGTGGTGAACGCGGAGCTGTCGCGCGCGGCGGGCGAGGTGGGGTTGGCGTACCCGCCGGACCCGTCGAGTTGGGAGTCGTGCACGATCGGCGGCAACATCGGCACCGGCGCGGGTGGTCTGTGCTGCGTGAAGTACGGGGTGACCAGCGAGTACGTGCTGGGCCTGGAGGTGGTGCTGGCGGACGGACGGCTGCTGCGGACCGGGCGGCGGACGGCGAAGGGCGTGGCGGGCTACGACCTGACGCGGCTGCTGGTCGGCTCGGAGGGGACGCTGGGGGTGGTGGTGGAGGCGGTGGTGGCGCTGCGTCCGGCGCCGGAGCCGGCGCTGGTGCTGGCGGCGGAGTTCGACAGCGTGGACGCCGCGGGGGCGGCGGTGTGCGAGGTGATGGCGCGGGGGTTCGTGCCGTCGCTGATGGAGTTGATGGATGCGACGACGGTGCGCGCGGTGAACGAGATGGCGCAGATGGGCCTGCCGGAGTCGACGCGGGCGCTGCTGCTGGTGGCGTTCGACGGTCCGGACCGCCGGGAACGGGTGGCGGCGGTGGCGGAGGTGTGTGCCGAGGCTGGGGCGACGGGGGTGGTGCCGGCCGAGGACCGGGCGGAGTCGGAGCTGCTGATGCAGGCGCGGCGGTTGTCCCTGCCGGCGATGGAGCGGATGGGGACGACGATGATCGACGACGTCGCGGTGCCGCGGGCGCGACTGGCGCAGATGCTGAACGGGGTGGCGGAGATCGCGGACCGGCACCGGCTGACGATCGGCGTGGTGTCGCACGCGGGCGACGGCAACACCCACCCGGTGGTGATCTTCGACGCGAAGGACGAGGACGAGACGGAGCGGGCGCGCCGTTCGTTCGACGAGATCATGGCGCTGGGGCTGGAGCTGGGCGGCACGGTGACGGGCGAGCACGGCATCGGGCTGCTGAAGCGGGAGTGGCTGGCGCGGGAGCTGGGGCCGGTCGGGCTGGAGTTGCAGCGGCAGATCAAGGGAGTCTTCGACCCGCTGGGAATCCTCAATCCGGGTAAGACCTTCTGACCGTCATTATTCATTTCATCCAAAGTGGGTCGATTCGGCTGGAAATGTCGACATGGATGGCTGATTCGACTTTTCCGGGGCGCGTTCGGTGGTTCGTGCGCCGTGCGAGTCGCGCGGCTCGCCGAACGTGCTCCGCCCGCGCGGCGTCCGGTTGGGTGCGGCCCGCAGCCGTACGGGTCAATTCGCAGGTCGGCGGCGGTGTGTCTGTCAACGAACCGATGATGTGCGGACTATGCGCCGACACGTCGACGTCACGCTAACGGGGGAAAAGCCGTTCCGGTGCTGGTGCTTTGTCGATTTGTTGCGGAAGTCTGGTCCTCGGCGTCGCAGCCGCAGGGGTCCGTCTGGCCGCGAACTCCCGCAACCATCAGCAGTTCCCAGTACCACGGCACCACGGAGGAATTCATGGCGCGCTTCCGCACCACTCGCCTGGCCGGCCTGTTGGCCGCCGTCCCGCTCGCAGCCGGTCTGCTGCTCGTCGGGGTCGGCGCCGCAGCGGCCGACAACGGTGCGGCTGCCGACCACGGCTCGAACGGCAGCGTGGTCTCGAACATCGGCAGCGGCAACGTCTTCGGTTCCGTCGACGGCAACTACGGCTGGACGCAGCAGACGGCGACCGGGGCCGGTGCCTCGAACCAGAACAACAACCTCGGGGTGAAGGACAACGCGGGCCTGGTCCTCGCCGACCAGTCCAACGCCAACTTCACCTTCGTCTTCGCGCCGGTCCTCGCCGACTGACGCCGGCCGTCGCACCGCCCGGCCGGAAAGGGTCACCGCACCGGGCGGGTCCGACGGGACGACGGACGACAGAGGGGCTCGGAGAGACACCTCCCCGAGCCCCTCCTGCGTGTCCGGTGCTCGGCCGCACGGACGCACGGGTGCACGGCCGCACGGCCGCACGGCCGCACGGCCGCACGGCCGCACGGATGCGAGGGCGTCAGCGGCGTGTGGGCGTCAGCGCCGCGCGGGGCGTCAGCGGCGCGCGGTGAGTGTGGCCCCGACGCTGGCCAGCACCACGCAGCCGATGCCCAGCACCTGCGGCCAGCCCAGCAGCTGACCGAGCACCAGCAGGCCGACCGCGGCGCTGACCGCGGGGTCGAGGCTGACGATCACGCTGAAGACCCGCTGCTCCATCCGTCGCAGTGCGGTCATCTCCAGCGCGTAGGGCAGCACCGGGAAGAGCAGTGCCACGCCGGCCACGGCGAGCAGCGCCAGCCACGGGGTGTCGGAGGCGGCCAGTCCGTGCCAGGCCTCCGCGGCGCCGAACGGTGCCAGGGCGACGGTGGCGATGGTGAAGGAGACGGCCAGCCCCTCGAAGCCCTTGAAGGCGGCGCCGACCTTGTCGGTGAACAGGATGTACCCGGCGTAGCAGGCGGCCGCGCCGAAGGCGTACGCCAAGCCGACCGGGTCGAGTCCGGCGCCGTCCGGGCCCTCGGAGCCGAACAGGGTGAGCAGGGCGACGCCGCCGCCGGCCAGCAGCGCCCACAGGACGTGACCGGCCCGGCGGGCGAAGACCAGGGCGACGGCGAGCGGGCCGAGGAACTCGATGGTGGCGGCGGTGCCCATCGGCAGCCGGTCGACGGCGCCGGCGAACAGCGCGGTCATCCCGGCGGACGCCACACCGAGCAGTCCGGCCATCACCAGGTCCCGGTGGCTGCGGCCGCGCAACCGGGGCCGGGTGAAGGCGAGCAGGACGGCGGCGGCGAAGGTGAGCCGCAGGAAGGTCGCCCCGGCGACGCCGAGCACCCCGAACAGCGGCTTGGAGGCGGCGATGCCGAGCTGCACCGCGACCATCGACACCACGCACAGCACCGGCGCGGGGACGCCTCGCGCGCGTCGTCGCACCTCCACCACGGGACGGGAGAAGGAGCGGGCGTCGGGGGCGGTGGTGAGCGCGGGGCCGGTGGTGGCGGTGGTGGTGCTGGGCATGCGGACGAGTCTGGCGTAAGGAGTGCACAAGGTCAAAGCCAGTTACTTCTGCAGGTCGGATACCCGCCACAGGGGTGACCGACGTCACGCCCTCAGCGTGTCCGCGCCTCGATGTGATGAACGGTCAGTAGCTCTGGAGGGTGCGTTTCCTCGGACCGGCGGCCCTGACGGCCGCGTCTCTCGTCCTGTTCCTCGCCGCCGAGGGCGGTCTCCCCGAGCCGGAGCCCGCCGCCACGACCGCAGCCGCCGCCGGTGCCGGCGGACCCACCGCCGCGACCGGCCCGGCAGCGACCGACACCGTCGAGCTTGCCGCCGCCCAGCTCACCGCCCAGCCCGCCCGCCCCGGCCGCAGCGCCCAGATCGGCCGGGCCCAGCTCGAACCGGCATCGAAGCCGGTCGTGCTGACCCGCAAGGCGCTCCCCGACACCGGCTGGGCCAAGCGCCGCGAGTCGCTCCCGCAGGAGCTGTTCACCGGCGAGGGCTTCGACGCCTGCACCGCCCCCTCGCTGGACGCCCTGCGCGCCTGGCGCGGCACCTCCCCGTACGGCGCGCTCGGCATCTACGTGAGCGGCGCGCAGCGCGCCTGCGACCAGCCGCGACTCACCGCCGACTGGGTGTCGAAGGCCAGGGAGATGGGCTGGCGGCTGATCCCCACCCACGTCGGCCTGCAGGCGCCGTGCTCCACGATCAGCCGCAAGACCAGCCGGATCGACCCGGCGCGCGCCGCCCAGCAGGGCCGGGACGAGGCGGCCGCGGCGGTCCGCGCGATGAAGGCGCTCGGCCTGCGCGGCGGCAGCCCGGTCTACCTGGACATCGAGTCGTACCCGCGCGAGTCGGCGTGCAGCCAGGCGGTGGTCGAGTTCACCCTCGGCTGGACCCAGGCCCTGCACAAGGCGGGCTACCGCTCCGGTTTCTACTCCTCCACCGACTCCGGCGTCGCCGACCTGGCCGCCGCCGCCCGGGCCGGCAGCACCCCGCTGCCGGACGCGGTCTGGTACGCCCGTTGGGACGGCAGGGCCACCACCACCGACGGTGCCGGCGCGCTCGGCGCCGCCGACCTGTGGCGCGACCGCAGCCGGATCCACCAGTACCAGGGCAACGTCCAGGAGTCGTACGGCGGCGTCACCCTCAACATCGACCGCAACCGACTGGACGCGCCGGTCGCCCGGTGACCGTCCGCCGTCCGCCGTCCGCCGTCCGCCGTCCGCCGGACGTTGGCCGGCCGCCGGCCGTCCTGCGGGGCGGATTCCGGGTGAGCCGCAGGTCTCATCTGGGTCGCGGCTGCTGACAGCGCCCCGGCCGCGGCGGAAGAATCGGGCGGAACCCCCGGCTACTAGCGGGTAGTCGAGTGTCGTCCGGTCAAGGAGGACCCCGCGTGTACAGCACGATGCAGGACGTTCCGCTCACCGTCGCCCGGATCCTGGTGCACGGGTCCACCATCCACGGCGGCTCCACCGTCACCACCTGGGACGGTGCCGGTCCGGTGGTCCGCAGCTTCGCCGAGGTCGGCGCGCGGGCGGGACGGCTGGCGCACGCGCTGCGGGACGAGCTGGGCGTCCGCGAGGGCACCGTGGTCGCGACCCTGATGTGGAACAACACCGAGCACCAGGAGGCGTACCTCGCCGTCCCCTCCATGGGCGCCGTGCTGCACACCCTGAACCTGCGGCTGCCCGCCCACCAGCTGGCGTACATCATCGACCACGCCGCCGACCACGTGATCATCGTCAACGGCAGCGTGCTGCCGCTGCTGGCCGGCGTCCTGCCGCAGCTGAACGACACCCTCAAGCACATCGTGGTCTCCGGCGCGTACGACCCGGCGCTGCTGGCCGGCTTCGCCGGCACCGTGCACGAGTACGAGGCGCTGATCGCCGACCGCCCCGACGACTACCCGTGGCGCACCGACCTGGACGAGCGGACCGCCGCCGCCCTCTGCTACACCTCCGGCACCACCGGCGACCCCAAGGGCGTGGTCTACAGCCATCGCTCCGTCTACCTGCACTGCCTGCAGGTCAACGCCGCCGACATGTTCGGCCTGACCGCCCAGGACACCGCGCTGCCGGTGGTCCCGATGTTCCACGTGAACGCCTGGGGCATCCCGCACGCCGCCTTCATGTCCGGCGCCAACCTGCTGATGCCCGACCGCTTCCTGCAGCCCGAGCCGCTCGCCGAGATGATCGCCGCGGTGAAGCCGACCGTCAGCGCCGCCGTCCCGACCATCTGGAACGGCCTGCTGGACGAGCTGGACGGCGGCGACTACGACGTCTCCTCGCTGCGCATGGTCGTGATCGGCGGCTCCGCCTGCCCGCCCGCCCTGATGAAGGGCTTCGAGGAGCGTCACGGCATCCGCGTGGTGCACGCCTGGGGCATGACCGAGACCTCGCCGCTCGGCTCCTTCGCCACCCCGCCCGGTGGCCTCACCCCCGAGCAGGAGTGGCCGTACCGGGTCACCCAGGGCCGGTTCCCCGCCTCGGTCGAGGCCCGGCTGATCGGCCCGGCCGGCGAGCGGATGCCGCACGACGGCGAGGCCGCCGGCGAGCTGGAGGTCCGCGGCCCGTGGATCGCCGGCGCGTACTTCGGCGGCGCGGGCAACGACCCCGAGCGCCCCGACGACAAGTTCAGCGAGGACGGCTGGCTGCGCACCGGCGACGTCGGCACCATCACCCCGGACGGCTTCCTCACCCTCACCGACCGGGCCAAGGACGTGATCAAGTCCGGCGGTGAGTGGATCTCCTCGGTCGAGCTGGAGAACCAGCTGATGGCCCACCCCGAGGTCGCCGAGGCCGCGGTCGTCGCCGTCCCGGACGAGAAGTGGGGCGAGCGCCCGCTGGCCACCGTGGTGCTGCGGCCCGGTGCCACGGCCGGCCTCCCCGAGCTGCGGGCCTTCCTGGCCGGGCGGATCGCGTCCTGGCAGCTGCCCGAGCGCTGGGCGATCGTGGAGGCGGTGCCGAAGACCTCGGTCGGCAAGTTCGACAAGAAGGTGATCCGCGCCGAGTACGCCGCCGACCAGCTGGACGTCACCGTCCTCGGCAAGGAGTAACCCGGCCCGGAGAAGATTCCTGTCAGGCTGCGGAATACCCCCAGGGGGTATGTCGTTGTGGCAGTCGTACGCAACACGCAGCCTGACGAGGACGGGGGCCGGCCATGAACCACGGAGACCACGCAGCGCACGCCCAGCACGAGCACGCCCAGCACCAGCAAACCCAGCACGAGCACGCCCAGCACGAGCACCACCAGCACCACGATCACCAGCACCACGCGCACCACGGCGGCGGCGGGAGCAGCTGGCGGACCGCCGCGCAGGCCACCCTGCACTGCCTCACCGGCTGCGCCGTCGGCGAGGTCCTCGGCCTGGTCATCGGCACCGCGTTCGGCCTGCACAACGGCACCACCATCGTGCTCTCGGTCCTGCTCGCCTTCGTCTTCGGCTACGCGCTCACCATGCGCGGCGTCCTCCGCGCCGGCCTGACCTTCGGCCAGGCGGTGAAGGTCGCGCTGGCCGCCGACACCGTGTCGATCGTGGTCATGGAGGTCATCGACAACACCGCGATGGTCGCCGTCCCCGGCGCGATGGACGCGGGCCTCGGCGACCTGCTGTTCTGGGGGTCGCTCGCCGGTTCGCTGGTGCTCGCCTTCCTGGTCACCGTGCCGGTCAACCGCTGGCTGATCGGCCGCGGCAAGGGCCACGCCGTGGTCCACGCCTACCACTGACCCACCGTCGGAACGGCGACGCGGGGCGGCCCGCCGGGAGATCCCCTCTCCCCGGCGGGCCGCCCCGCGTCCGTCCGCCCCCGTTGCCGGTCCCCGGCCGGTTCCGCTCCGCTCAGTGGCCGTCGGCCACCGTGTTGCCGGTGACCGAGCCGTCGGTGCCGTCCACCGTCACCAGGTGCCGCACCCCGTCCGAACCGAGCACCTCCACCAGCCAGGAGCTGCCCCCGCCCTCCCGGCCGACCACCGTCAGCCCGGCGGCCTTGCCGCCCGGCACCGCGGCGACCGCCTTGGCCAGCGCCTGGTCAGCCGCGACCGACGGCAGCGGGGCGGGCGCGAGCTTCCCGCCGCCTTGCGCCGTCCCCCGGCCCTCCACGACGAACCCGGGCAGGCCCGGCACCACCGGTACGGCCGGGCCGTCCCCGTCCACCCGGTAGCCCCCGGGGCCGCCCTTCAGCGCCCGGACCTCACCGTTCGGCCCCCGGAACACCCCACCCGGCAGCGGCGGGAACGGCTTCCCCTCCGCCTCGAACGCCCGCACCCGCATCCCGTCGTGGTGAGCGGCGACCACCACCGTCGTCCCCGCCAGCGCCCCCAGCATCACGGCCGCGGCTGCACCCGCCGTCCACCGCGCCCACCGGCGCCGCGGCAGCCACACGAACCCCCGCCGCCCGGACGGCTTCGCCGCCACCGGCTCCTCCCCGGCGGTCTCCACCGGCTCCGGCCCGTTCGCTTCCGACATCACACGCTCCTCGTACCGCCGGGACCCCTGCCCGGCAGGCCGTCAGCATGCCGCCACCCTCCTGAAGCCAACCTGAAGACACCGCGCGGCCTCCGTGCGGCCTCGGCGCGGCCTCCGCGCGTCCGCATGCGCGAGCGGTCCCGTCGGCGCCGGGTCGGCCGAGGCTGAAGGTCCGCTGAAGGCGTTTAGGCCGAACGAACACCCCTGCTGTCACCCTGTACGCCATGCGCGTACTGGTGGTGGAGGACGAACGGCGGCTCGCCGCCGCGCTGCAGCGCGGACTTCGCGCCGAGGGCTTCGCCGTCGACCTCGCCCACGACGGCGAGGAAGGACTGTGGCTGGCCACCGAGCACGGTTACGACGCGATCGTGCTCGACCTGATGCTGCCCCGGCTGAACGGCTACCGGGTGTGCGCCCGGCTGCGGGCCGCGGGCGACGAGACGCCGATCCTGATGCTCACGGCGAAGGACGGCGAGTACGACGAGGCGGAGGCGCTGGACACGGGCGCCGACGACTTCCTCTCCAAGCCGTTCTCGTACGTGGTGCTGGTGGCCCGGCTGCGCGCCCTGGTGCGCCGGACCGGCCGCCGCCTGCCGCAGACGCTCGCCTTCGGCGACCTCGCGGTCGACCCCGCCCGCCGCACCTGCACCCGCGCCGGCGCGGAGATCCGCCTCACCGCCCGGGAGTTCGCCGTGCTGGAGTGCCTGGCGCGGGCGGGCGGCGGGGTGGTGTCGAAGCGGGAGATCCTGGAGAGCGTCTGGGACTCCGCCTTCGACGGCGACCCGAACATCGTGGAGGTGCACGTCAGCGCCCTCCGCCGGAAGATCGACACCCCGTACGGCCGCGCCACCGTGGGCACCGTACGCGGCGCCGGCTACCGCCTGGCGGTGGACGGTGGCTGACCGCCTCCCACCCCGCTCGCCCCTCGTCCCCCGAGCGCCCCGCCCCGTCGACGCGCTGCGCCGCCGCGCTGCCCGCCTGGTCCCGCGCTCGGTCCGCGCCCGGGCGACCCTCGCCGCGACCACCACCGTCGCCCTCGCCCTCGGCGCGGCGTCCGTCGCCCTGATGGCGATGCTGCACTCCTACCTGCTCAGCCGGGCGGACGACGCCGCCACCCAGCAGGCCATGGGCATCGCCAAGATGGCGGCGGCGGGCCGGCTCCCGCCCGTGCTCCCGGTGCGGGGTACGGACTTCGTCAAGGTCGTCGACGAGAACGGCGCGGTCGTGGCGTTCAGCCAGGGCCTGCTCGGGCCGCCGAGGGAGGACGTCCGGGCGGTCGAGGGCTGGGACGCTCCGGTCCGGCCGCAGCCGCCGCAGCCCCCGGACGCGCCGGTGCCGGTGGACGGCGAGTACCGCCAGCGCGTCGTCCAGGCCACCATGGTCGGCCCGGTCGGCCGGTACACGGTCTACGCGGCGACCTCGCTGCGCGACATCGACGCCGCGTTCCGGGCCACCGCGCTGTCGCTCGCGGTCGGGGTGCCGCTGCTGCTGCTCACGGTCGCGCTGGTGACGTGGCGGGTGGCGGGGCGGGCGCTGCAGCCGGTCGAGGCGATCCGGGCCGAGTTCGCCGAGATCACCGAGCACGACCTGCACCGCCGGGTGCCGGTGCCGCACACGGACGACGAGGTCGCCCGGCTCGCCGCGACGGTCAACGCCACCCTGGACCGGCTGGAGGATGCGGGCACCCGCCAGCGCCGCTTCATCGCCGACGCCTCGCACGAACTGCGCAGCCCGATCACCGTGCTCCGCACCCAGCTGGAGGTCGCCCTCGCCCACCCGGGGTCGGCGCCGTGGCCGGAGCTGGTCCGGGAGGTCCTGGAGGACACCGTCCGGCTCCAGGACCTGGCCGCCGACCTCCTGCTGCTGGCCCGCCTGGACGCCGCCGAACCGGTCGCCACCGAGCCGCTCGACCTGGCCCGGCTCTGCGAGGACACCCTCGCCGTCCGCGGCCCCGAACGCGTTCCGGTCGCCGCGGACCTGGCGCCGGGGACCACCGTGCGGGGCAACCGCACCCGGCTCGCCCGCCTGCTCACCAACCTGCTGGACAACGCCCAGCGCTACGCCGGCCGCCGGATCGAGGTCCGGGTCCGGGCCGTCGGCCGCACCGCCGTCCTGGAGGTCCGCGACGACGGCCCGGGCATCCCGGCCGAGGACCGCGAGCGGGTCTTCGAACGGTTCACCCGGCTCGACGACGCGCGCAGCCGTGAACTCGGCGGCGCCGGACTGGGCCTGGCCATCGCCCGCGACCTGGCCACCCACCACGGCGGCACCCTCACCGCCGAGCCGCCCGGCGCGCCCGGCGCGCCCGGCGCGCCCGGCGCGCCCGGAGTGTCCGGTGCACGGTTCGTCCTGCGCCTGCCCCTGGCCGGGGACCCCCTGGCCGGGGACCCCCTGGCCGCGGGCTGACCGGCGGTCAGCCCGCCTGCGGCACACCGCCCGCGACGGACATCTCGCCCATCGCGCCGATCCGGGTCAGCAGGTCGACGATCCGGGACTGCACGTCCTCGGTGGTCGAGCGCTCGGCGAGGAACAGCACCGTCTCGCCGGTCCGCAGCCGCGGCAGCTCCTGCGGGTCCAGGTCGACCGAGGTGTAGACGACCAGCGGAGTCCGGTACAGCCGGTCGTTGGCGCGCAGCCAGTCCAGCAGGCCGACCCGGCGGCGGCGGATCTGCAGCAGGTCCATCACCACCAGGTTCGGCTGGACGCTGCTCGCCCGGGCGACCGCCTCGTTCTCGTCGGCCGCGTGTTCGACGTGCATGCCGCGCCGTTCCAGGCTGGCGATCAGCGCCGCCGCGATGTCCGGGTCGGACTCGACCAGCAGCACGCGCGCGGCGTGCTGCTCGCTGTCGCGCGGCGCGAGCGCCCGCAGCAGCACGGCCGGGTCCGCGCCGTACGCGGCGTCCCGGGTGGCCTGCCCGAGGCCGGCGGTGACCAGCACCGGCACCCGGCTGTTCAGCGCCGCGGTCCGCAGCGACTGCAGGGCGGTCCGGGTGATCGGCCCGGTCAGCGGGTCGACGAACAGCGCCGCGGGCAGGCCCGCGATCTGCGCGTCCACCTCCTCGCGGGAGCGCACGATCACCGGGCGGTAGCCGCGGTCGGTCAGCGCCTGCTTGGTCGACGGGTCGGGCTCGGGCCACACCAGCAGCCGGCGCGGGGTGCCGTCGACGCTCGGGACCATGGCCTGCGCCTCGATCTCCGGCTGCGACTCCTTGGCGGCGGCCAGCTCGGCCATCGGCCGCGGCGGCGTCCGCAGCTCGGCCGAGGCCGATCCCGAGGCCGGTCCCGGGGCCTGGGCCGTCCCGTTCGCCGTACCGTTCAGCGCACCGTTCGCGCCGGCGGCCCCGTTCACCTCGGCGGGCGCGAGTTCGGGCCGCGCCGCCTCCGCCCCCGGGAAGGTCGTCGCGAAGCCGCCGCCCATCGGACGCGGCGGCGCCAGCTCGCCGAGCCCGCTGCTCACCGGGCGCGGCTGCGCCGGCTCCGCCGCGGGACCGGGCCGCCCGGCCAGTTCCAGGGCGCCCGAGACCGGTGCCAGGCCGGTGCCCGGAACGCCCGGCCCGGCCTGAGCGGCCTGCGCGGCCACCCGGTCGGTCCCGTCGACCGCCTCCTGGTCGCCCGGCTGTCCGCCCGGCAGCTCGCCGGCGGCCGGGGCGGGCCGATCGGCCGTCGGCGGCAGGGCCGGTACGGCGGGCAGGACGGTGGTCGCCGCCTCGGAGGCGTCGGCGTGGTCGGTCGGCAGCGCGAGGCGCCGGCGGCGGCCGGTCGGCTGGACCGCGGGGGTCGCCGCCGCGGTGGCCGGCGGGCCGGCGGGCAGCGCGTGCTCCAGGCCCGGGTACACCGGCGTGCCGGGGTCCGGGATGCCCGGAAGCGACAGCGCGCCGTGCGACTCCTCGCCCGCGGAGGCCTTGCGCCGGCGCCGCGAGGCCCGGCCGGCGTCGGCAGCCGGCTGCGACTCGGCGGGCGCACCATCCGTACCGGGCCCGGAGCCTGTCCCGACCGCGGCGTCGGCGGCCGGAGCGGCTGCCTGCCCGCCAGCCGGGACCTGCGCGGAAGCGTCGTCGGCCCGGCCCGGGCCGAGCGCGATCGGCCCGCGCGGCGCGCCGTCGGCACCGGCGGCCGGGCCGGAGGCCGCCGCGGCTGCGCCGTTCCGGTCGTCCTCCGGTGTTCCGGCCGCGGCCGGCCGGCCGCCTGCGCGGGCGCCGTCCGCCGCGCCGTCGGGCGCCGGGGCGACCTCCGGCAGGTCCGGCAGCATCGCGGTGTCGGTGTCCTTGGGGACGTGCCGCGCCTCGGGGCCGGACGCGGCCGCGTCCGGGTCCAGCGGCAGCTCGACCACGTACGTCGTGCCGGCCCGGTTGGGCAGCTCGTGGCGCTGGAGCACGCCGCCGTGCCGCTGGACGGCCGAGCGCGCGATCGGCAGGTGGACGGCGCTGGCCTTGCGGGCCGGGCCGCGGACCTCGATCCGCGCCACCGTGCCGCGCTGGGCGGCGGCGAGCACCACCATCGGCACGTCCCCGCCGGACGGCGGCAGCGCCGGAACGCCGAGCGAGGGCGCGCCGCCGCCGGCCTCCAGCGAGGGCGTCACCCCGCTGACGTCGGCGACCAGGTGGGCGAGTGCCCGGGCGAGGCGTTCGCGGTCGGCGGCGACCTCGACGGCGGCGGCGTGCACCGAGTAGCGGACCCGGCCGGGCCCGACCAGCTCGCCGGCCTGCTCGACCGCGAGCTGGACGACCGCGTCCAGGCCGACCGGTTCGAGCTCCAGGGCGTTCTTGCCGCCGTCCGCCCCGGCCTCGAAGCGCTGGTGGTCCAGGACGCCCTCGATCAGCCGCTCGAACCGCCGGCACTCGTCGGCGAGCCGGCGCAGCGTCCAGTTGGCCTCCGGCCACAGCTGCCCGGCCGGGTCGCCGGCCAGCGCGTCGATCCGCCGGTGCAGGGCGCCGAGCGCGTCGCCGAGCTCCTGCTCCAGGACGGCGGTCAGATGCTCGTTGCGGGCGTTGAGGGAGAGTTCGCGGGTCTTGTCGGTGAAGGTCATCACCGCGCCGACCAGCTGGTCGCCGTCGCGGACCGGGGCGGTGGTCAGGTCGACGGTCACCGGGGAGCCGTCCTTGCGCCACAGCACGGTGTTCTTCACCCGGTGCTTGCGGCCGGACATCAGGGTGTCGAGCAGCGCCGAGCCCTCCAGGGCGAGCGGGCTGCCGTCCGGCTGGGAGTGCTGGATCAGCGGGTGCAGCTCGCGGCCGCCCAGCTCGCTGGCCCGGTAGTCGAGGATGTGCGCGGCGGCCGGGTTGACCAGCACCACGCGGCCGTCGAGGTCGACGCCGAGCACGCCCTCGGCGGCGGCCCGCAGGATCATCTCGGTCTGCTTGTGCTGCCGGCGCAGCTCCGCCTCGACGCCGAGCCGGGTGGTCAGGTCGCGGACCAGGAGCAGCAGGAGGTCCCGGTCGGTGGTGGCGTACGAGAGGAACCCGTGCGCCTCGCCGGTGCCGTCGTCGGTGAAGTCGTTGCCGGAGACCTCGACGGTGAAGGTGGTGCCGTCGGTCCGGCGGGCGGTCATCCGGACGGGTCGGTCCAGGCTCTCGGTCTCGCTCGCCGGTGGCCGCATCGAGCCGGGGATCCGGCTCGGGTCGAACTCGGGAAGCAGGTCCAGCACGCCCATCCCGACCAGGGAGGTGCCGGGCGCCTGAAGGCTCTGCACGGCGGCCTGGTTGGCGTCCACCACGGTGCCGTTGCTGTTCACCAGCAACAGCGGGTCGGGCAGTGCGTCGAGTATCGCGGCGAGGCGAGCAGCGCCTCGGGTCGGCCTGCTGCTCACGTCGACAGGTCTCCTCACGGCTCTCCGGAGGCTGAAGTATCTCATTCTTCTTTGCGTCGTGGAGGACCCGCCCAGTATCGTTGTCCGTGGTTGGTGCCAGGGCCTCAGGCTGTGGCATCATCGCAGTCGCGCGGAGTGCGCCGGTGAAGCTGCCGGGGCGGTCCGAGTGAGGGAGGCGTCGCCTAGTCCGGTCTATGGCGCCGCACTGCTAATGCGGTTTGGGTCTTAAAGCCCATCGAGGGTTCAAATCCCTCCGCCTCCGCCTCGTGGAAGCCCCGGTGATCATGGATCCCGGGGCTTCGACGCTTGCCCGGGTCCGAGCGGATCAATCCGATTTCGTCCCAGGTCGAGGGTCATGTAATGTTGTCCCCGCACCGCCCCGGAGGCCCAGGCCGACAGGGCGAGCGCTCATAGCTCAACGGATAGAGCACTTGACTACGGATCAAGAGGTTGCAGGTTCGAATCCTGCTGAGCGCACCACCTCCCCGCTCGCGGCCCGTCAGGGTCGTCCGAGCGCTCATAGCTCAACGGATAGAGCACTTGACTACGGATCAAGAGGTTGCAGGTTCGAATCCTGCTGAGCGCACCAGCCGAAGGCCCCGGACGTCGTCCGGGGCCTTCGTCGTTCTCACCCGCCCAGTTCGGTGCGGTTGATCCACGGGATGTCGCGCTGGTCGAGGAACCACTCGGCGGGGGTGAGCGGGCGGCTGCGGTTGAAGGTGTCGGCGACCGGGTCGTGCCGGAGCAGTTCGGGGTCGGCGCCCTGGCCGAGGAGTTGCCGGGCGATCTCGGGGGCGAGGTCCGGCGGTCCGCTGAGGTGGATGTCGTGGCCGGCGCAGTCGCCGTAGCGGCGCAGGCCCTCGCGGAGCAGTTCGGTGGCTTCGGGCCGGGTGCCGCCGTCGGCGGGGGCGGCGAGCGCGACCCGCAGCCAGGTGTGCCGGACGACCAGCTCCTCGACGGCGGGCAGGTCGTACTGGTCGGCGTCGGAGCGGGCGGCCAGGAAGACGCTGGCGGGCCGTCCGCCGTCCAGGGCGAGCTGTTCGATCAGGGACTTGACCTGGGCCCAGCCGGTGCCGCCGGCGACGGCGAGCAACGGCCGGTCGGAGTGCGGGTCGAGGACGGCGTCGCCGAGCGGCGGGCCGAGCCGCAGCCGCTCGCCCGGCATGACGTCGTTCACCAGGGCGGTGGAGAGCAGTCCGCCGGGCACCCGCCGGACGTGCAGTTCCAGCGTCCCGTCGGGGCGGGGGGCGCAGGCGATCGAGTACGGGCGCCAGACCCGGGGTTGGCGCGGCGAGCCGGCGGTCAGGTACTGGCCGGCGGTGAAGGGGTACGGCCGGTCGGGGGCCAGGGTGAGCACGGCGATGTCGGGGGCGGCGCGTCGGCGGTCCACCACCTCGGCCTCCCACCAGGCGGGGGTCCCGGCCGGGACGGCGGCCGCGGCGTCGATCATCGCCTGGGAGATCACCGTGTACGCCTCGGTCCACGCCTTCTCGATCTCGGGCGTCCAGGCGTGGCCGGAGAAGTGCTTGAGCGCGGCGATCAGGCTGGCCCCGACGGCGGGGAAGTGCTCGGGCGCGGCCTGGAACTTGCGGTGGTCGCGCCCGAGCGCAGCCAGGTAGCCGGTCAGCTTCTCCGGCTCCTCCAGCCGCAGCACCAGTTGGGTGAGGGCGGCGAAGAGCCGGTCGCGCTGTTCGGCGAGGCGGTCCGGGAAGAGCTCCTGGACGCCGGGGTTGTGGGTGAACAGGTGGGCGTAGAAGAACTTGGTCAGCTGGTCGGCGCGGCGCTCGACGACGGCGAAGCTGGCGCGGATGACCGCGGGGTCGAAGGGCACCGCGGCGGCCTCAGGCGGATCCGGTGGCGAGCTCGGCGGTCAGCGCCCGGCCCATCACGTCGGTGACCACGCCGTAGACGGCGGTCCAGGACTCCTCGGTCTCGGGCGTCCAGGCGTCCCCGGCGAAGTGCGCGAGGGTGGCGAGCAGGCTCCCGCCGACGGCCGGGAAGTGCGCGGGCAGCGCGCCGTAGCCCGCATGCCGGCGACCGAGGCCCTCCAGGACGCCGACCAGCGTCTCGGTGTCCTCCAGGTGGGTGACCAGGGCGCCGATGGCCGCCCAGAGCCGGTCCTGCTGCTCGTCCAGGTGCTCGGCGAAGAGCGGACGGACCGCCGGGTGGTGCTCGAACAGGTGACGGTAGAAGTGGGCCGTCACCTCGCTGCCGTGCGCCTCGATCGCGGCATAGCTGCTCTTGATGAGAACGGGATTAATCGTCACGGGCGTCGACTCTACTGATAAGCGGGCCAATTCGAACAGATCAGGTTGATGAATGGTCAAGCACTGGTCAGTAACGTTCCGTTGAGTAGCGCTTCCGATGCCGCGACCTCCACACCTCCGACCTGTTCCTGCGCTGCGCGCGGGGGACGACCAATCGGGTGGTACTCGGGCGAAAGGACAGGTGTCGCAGTATGACGGACTCTCGATCGTGATTCCCTTTTGTCAGATGTACCGACGTGTCAGATCCCACACCGGGCATGCGACTTGGCGGACGACACCGAGAGGAGAGCCGGATGCGCGCAGTCACCCGGAGCGCGGCGGTGTTTCTCGCCACCGGACTCCTGGCCGGCCTGAATTCGACCCCTGCCGCGGCGCAGCAGTCACCCGACTCCTGGAACGGTGACCGGCGTGCCGTGCTGCCCTCCGGATTCGCCATCCAGCTGGATTTCTCCCCCCTCCCCGGCGTGAAGGCCACCGCGGCTCCCGGAAAGCTCGCGGACCGCGTCGGCGGCGCCGCCGTCTACACCGACGGCATGCGCGCGGGCGATCCCGCCGAGACCTTCCAGGCCGCCGAGCAGCGGCCCGTCGCCGACGGCTCCTGGCGCACCCTGGGCACCCTCCAGCTGACCTTCTCCCGGCCCGTTCGCAACCCCCGACTGCACCTCAGCGGCCTGGCCGGCCTCGCCACCGGCAGGACCGGCACCACCGGCACCGCCACCCGGCTGACCGTCGCCGGCGGCTCGCCCGGCGCCCCCACCCTGGTCGGCCGCACTCCCTGGACCGGCTGGACGGTCGCCCCCGGCGAGCTCGCCCCGGCCGGCGACGGCAGCACCGACGGCGACCGGGACGGCAACGGCACCCTCGAACTCGGCGGCACCGTCGCCACCGTGACGTTCCGGGTCGAACAGCGCTCCACCGCCCGGGCCGGCTCTACCACGCCGCCCGCGACGCTGCGCCAGGCCTACACCGTGACCCTCGACGAGGGACTCGGCACCGCCCCCGCGGGGTACGGCAACGCCTCGCACGTCATTTCCGACCTCTTCCTCGGCCAGGACGCCGCGGCCGGCGCCGCCCGCTCCCGTCCCGGACTCGCGCAGACCGTCCAGCGGCCCCTGCTGCCCGGGCCGAACGCCCCCGCGCCGCCGCCCTACGACCCCGGACCGGCCGTCCAGCTCGACGGTGGCGCCGGCCGCCGCAGCCAGTGGGCCAACCCCGCGCCGCCGCAGCTCCAGCCCGGCCGCGGCGAGTACCAGGGCGCCGACCCGACCCTGAAGTTCCCCGCCGAGGCGGCCGTCGGCCGCTACTACCGGCTGGACGTCCCGGTCAGCGCCGGCGCCGGGCCCGCCACCCTGGCCGGCTGGATCGACTTCGACCACAACGGCCGCTTCGATCCGCTGGAGCGGGTGCAGGCCGAGGTCCAGCCCGGCGCGACGACCGCCGCCCTGGAGTGGAACGTCCAGAAGGGCGCGGCCGGCGGCGAGACCTGGGCGCGGCTCCGGATCGCCCGCAGCGGCGCCCAACTCGTCGGCTCCGGCGGATTCGCCGACTCCGGCCAGGTGCTCGACCAGAAGATCAACATCGCCGTCGCCACCGCACAGCCGGAGATCTCCGGACCCGTCAGCGGCACCGTCACCGCCGACCCGCGCCCCACCTTCCACGGCGAGGGCGCGGTGGCCGGCGCCACCGTCGCCATCACCGAGGGCGACACCACCTTGTGCACCGCCCGTGCCGGGTCCGACGGCACCTGGTCCTGCCGCCCCGAACGGCCGCTCGCCGAGGGCCGGCACACGCTCGTCGCGGTGGAGACCACCAAGGGCGGCATGGTGCTGCGCGGCGAACCGGTCCGACTGACCGTCAAGACCACCCCGCCGACCGCCCCGCAGCTCACCCTGCCCGAGTTCACCAACGACCCCGGCCTGCTGGTCACCGGCCTCGGCGAACCCGGCTCCACCGTCTCCGTGGCGGTCACCCCCCTCGGCGGCCGCCCCGGCACCGGCGGCGAGCTGTGCAGCACCGCCGTCGGCAGCGACGGCAGCTGGTCCTGCCTCCCGGTCGAGAACCTCCCCGACGGGCGCCACCAGCTCCAGCCCGTCGCCGTGGACGCCGCCGGCAACCGCACCGACGGCAAGCCCGCCGCACTGACCGTCGACACCGTCGCTCCCGACCGGCCCGCCCTGACCGGCCCCGCCGGTGGCGAGACCGTCCGCACCGCGCGGCCCCGGCTCACCGGCCGGGCCGAACCCGGCACCACGGTCACCGTCACCGTCCGGGCCACCGGCAGCGAACGCGCCACCCTGTGCAGCGGCGTCGCGACGGCCGACGGGACGTGGGCGTGCACCGCCGTCCGCGACCTGACGGACGGTGAGCAGACCCTGCTCGCCACCGCCACCGACCGCGCGGGCAACGGCACGGCGGGGGAGCCCGTCACCGTCCACGTCTCCCTCCCGGCCGTTTCGCCGGTCTCGCCCCCGGCGTCGCCCTCGCCGTCCGTGGCGCCCTCGCCGAGCGCGAGTGCGAGCGTCCCGGCGTCGCCGTCCGCTTCCGCTTCCGTTTCCGGTTCGGCCTCGGCCTCCGCATCTGCCTCGGCGTCCGGTCCGGCCGCGGTGTCCGGCTCCCCGTCGGCCTCGGTGCCCGCCTCCGGTTCACCGTCCGCGTCCGCTTCCCCGTCTGCTTCTGCTGCGGCCGGCGGCTCGACCGGGCCGTCCCCGAGCACCTCGCCCTCGGACGGCCCGGACCTCACCGTCCCGCTCCCGCCCGGGCTGCTCCCGATCGTGGTGCCGCCGGTGCTGCTGCCGTTCCTGCCCCCGGTGTCCGTCCCGGTCGGCTCCACCTCGGCCGTGCCGTCCCCGGGGACGTCCGCCTCCGCGGCGCCGTCCCCGAGCGGCTCCGGTGCCGCGGCGGCCTCCGGTTCGGCCGTACCGAGCGCGTCCGCGGCCTCCGGTTCGGCCGTACCGAGCGCATCCGCGGCCTCCGGCCCGGCCGTACCGAGCGCGTCCGCGGCCTCCGGTTCGGCCGTACCGAGCGCATCCGCGGCCTCCGGCCCGGCCGCACCGAGCGCCCCCGCCGTGGCGCCGCCCACCTCCGCGTCGCCCGCCGCCCCGCCGGTCGGCTCGCCGGTCCCGGGCCTGCCGTCCGCCCCGGCCCCGCAGGGGGCGTCGCCGAGCGGCGGCCCGGCAGCTGACCCGCTCGCCGCAGCGGCCTCCAAGACCCCTGCCGCCGCGTCCGCGTCCGCTTCCACGCCGGCGTCCCCGACCGTGACGGCCTCCGCCGCTGTCTCGGCGTCCGCCTCCGCGGTGGCGTCCGGTCCGCCCTCCCCGTCCGGTGCCGGCTCCTCCCCGGCGGCCGGGGCGCCGCCGGGCGCGCGGGGGCCCGGTGTCGGCCGCCCGGCGGACGGTGAGGGCGCCGACGCGGTCGCCGACACCGAGGCGGCGGCCAGGAGCGCCGGTACGCCCGCCGCTCCGCCGCCCGGCCCGATGACGACGACGCGGAACTCGTCGCCGACCGGCTGGCGGGGCCTCGCGTGCGGCGTCCTGCTGATCCTGGCCGCGCTGGGTCTGGTGACACGCCGGGTGTTCAGTCGCGGAAGCGGCTCCCGGCGACGCTGACGGTCCGTCGGATCCCACCCGTTCCCGCAGGTCGGAGCGGGTGGGATCGCCCGGCACCGGGCCGTCCCGACCGACACGCCGTCAGGCGAAATGTCGCATTTGATGACTTATCAACCTAGCCTGAGTCTGGCACTGCCCGTCAGATCCGGGCCGCCCGTTGCGCGACACACCGACCCCGAGGATCCGTGCATGGACGTCACCCGCGATTCTTCGCCGCGACCCAACTCCTGGCCCCCCGCCGTACCGGGCGCCCCGGTCGGTGCGACCCAGCTGACCAAAGCGGTCGCGCGCGCCGTGGCCAAGCCGCTGATCAAACCGCTCCCGCCGCCCGAGGACGAGCTGGAGGCCACCCAGGTCCTCACCGAGCCGATCGGCGCGGACCATCTCGGCGGCGACCACTTCGGCGGCGACCACTTCGGCGCGGGCCGGCACGGCGCTGCGCCGGTGGCCCGCCCCGCCGCGGTGCCCGCCGAGCACCCCACCGCCGCCGACTCGCCGGCCACCCGCCGCCCGCCGCGCGCGGACCAGTCGATCCGGGAGTACCGGGCGTTCGCGCTGCCGGGCTGGATCCCCCTGCTGGTGATCCTGCTCGGGGTGTCCGGCGTGGTCCTGGTGCTGGCCTGGACCGGCCTGATCCCGCAGCTGGACGCCCTGCCCGACGTCCGCAGCGACGCCGCGCGGGCGAGCGGCCGGCCCGAGGTCACCGACCTGGCGATCGGCGTCGTCACGGGCGCCTGCCTGCTGGTGCTGCTCGCCCTCGCCGGGCTGCTCTCCAACCCGGGCGGCCAGACCCGGCTGCTCACCCGCTGGGGCCGCTACCGCGGCACCGTCCGCCGGACGGGCCTGCTCTGGGTCAACCCGCTGGTGCGCCGCCGCCGGGTGGACGTCCGGCTGCGCCACTGGCGCAGCGACCCGGTCCACGTCACCGACCGGGCGGGCACCCCGCTGGTGGTCCGGCTGCTGATCGTCTGGCGGGTCAAGGACACCGCCCGGGCCACCCTCGGCATCGCCGAGCACGAGACGTACCTGCGCGAGCAGACCCAGGCGGTGCTGACCCGCACCTCGTCCGCCCTGCCCTGCGACTCGAACTCGGCACCCGGCCCGGCCCTGCGCGACGGCCAGTGGTTCGCCGACGAGCTCACCCGCGCCCTGGCGGCCGAGACCGCCCCGGCCGGCATCGAGGTCTACTCGGTCCAGCCGCTGGCCCTGGACTACGCCCCGGAGGTCGCCGAGTCGATGCGCCGCCGCCGGCTCGCCGATCTGGACGCGGGCCTGCGCACGGTCCTGGTCGACGACGCGGTCGAGGCGGCCGCGCTCGCCGTCCGCCGCCTGGAACGGGCCACCGCCCACGAGTTGGACGAGGCCGCCCGCAGCTCGCTGATGGAGCAGCTGCTGGTCGCCTTCGTCACCCCGGCCGGGGTCACCGCCTCGGTGCCCGCGCCGGCCGCCCGTACGGTGCGCAAGGAAGGAAAGCCCGCGTGACCACGACGACCGGAGCGATAGCCGACGCCTCCGCGCTGCCCGGCTTCGACGAGACGTTCACCCAGGACTGCCGCTGCCGCCACTGCTCGTCGGTGCCGGCGCGCGGGGCCGAGAGCGGCGGGCGGCCCGGCGGCCGAATACACCGGGCCGTCCGCTCCACCTGCCTCGCCACCACCGTGCTGGCCGGCGCCGGCGTGCTGGGCCTCGGCCTCGGTGCCGGTACCGCGGAGGCGGTGCCCGCCCCCGCCAAGCCGGGCTGGGACGGCTCGGTGTACTGGTTCAGGAACGCCGCGGGCGAGTGGCGGTACACCAAGTACCTCAGCACCTACCGGGCCCGCACCGGCTCCGCCGGTTCCGCTGACTCCGCCGGGCAGGCCCAGCCCCAGTCGCCCTCCCGCGCGGGATACGAGGCCGCGGTCTCCTACGCGCTCGCCCAGGTCGGCAAGCCGTACCTGTGGGGCGGCAACGGCCCGAACGGCTTCGACTGCTCCGGCCTGGTCCAGCAGGCGTACCGCCGGGCCGGCGTCGCGACCCCCCGGGTCGCCGACGACCAGTACCGGGCCACCACCCCGATCGACGCGAGCCGGCTGCGCCGCGGCGACCTGGTCTTCTGGTCGGGCAACGGACGGGTCTCCGGCATCCACCACGTCGCGATCTACCTCGGCGACGGCACGTACGTGGAGGCTCCCCGCCCCGGCAAGAACGTCCGGGTCTCCCGCCTCACCAGCGGTTACTACCCGGACTTCTTCGGCCGCCCCTGACCCGTCCCCGACCGGCCCGCGACCCCGGCCGCGAACCCCCGCGCGCCTCCGTCCACAGCCTGTGGACGGAGGCGCGCGGACGTCGCACGAGGTGAGAACCCCGTGCAGAACGTCAATCGGCGGGGGTACCGGACTGTCGTGGGAGCTGCCGGGTTGGCTAGAGTCCCTTGCCATGGCTGACAACGACTACGACCCCGCCGGCAGCACGCAGATGTTCCGGGCGTTCGTCGACGAGGCCCCGGCCCCGCAGGCCCCGGGCACCGTCAACACCTACGGCAGCACCTCCTCCTCCAGCCGCACCCCGCTGATCGCGATCTCCGCCGTCCTGGCGCTGGTGGTCGTGGTCGGCGTGATCTGGCTGGCCGTCAAGTAGTTCCCGCCCCGCGCGGCAGGGTGCGCGTCAGGGCACGGACCTAGACTGGGCGGGCACCCGCCCCGATCTCGCCCGTGCCCTCTGGAGGTCCCGTGACCGCGCAGCCCGCCGAGACCGCCGTCCAGGCCCCGGAGCCGGCCCGCAGCCTGGGCCTGACCGGCGCGGTCAACGCCCGCGACCTGGGCGGCTACCGCACCGGGGACGGCCGGGTGCTGCGGCACGGCACCGCGCTGCGCGCCGACGCCCTGCACCGGCTCGGCGAGGCCGACATGGCCGCGCTCGCCGCGCACGGCCTGCGCCAGGTCGTCGACCTGCGCAGCCTGGACGAGGTCCGCGAGGCCGGTCCGGACCGGATACCGGGCCTGCCGGTGGCCGAGATCGCCGCCGCCGAGCTGTCCGGCACCGCGGTCACCGTCGAGCGGACCACCCCCGACGGCATCACCCTGCACCACCTGCCGGTCTTCGCCGCGGACTTCGATATCTACGTCGCGCTGCGTGACGCCCTGGCCGACCGGGACGCCGACAAGCAGCGCGCCCTGCTCGGCAACGGCCGGGCCGCCGGGCTGATGACCGGCCTGTACCGCTGGTTCGTCACCGACCGGCTGGCCCGCGAGCGATTCGCCACGGTAATCCGCCTGCTCGCCGAGCCGGACGGCACCCCGCTGCTCTTCCACTGCTCGGCCGGCAAGGACCGCACCGGCTGGACGGCCGCGCTGGTCCTCACCGCCCTCGGCGTCGACCGGGACACCGTGTTCGAGGACTACCTGCTGACCAACGAGCGCTCCGCCGCGATCGTCGAGCAGATCGTCGACACCTTCTACACCCGCGGTCTGATGAAGGAGCCCGAGCTGCTCCTCCCGGTCTTCCGTGCCGAGCGCGGCTACCTCGAAGCCGCCTTCGAGGAGGTCGCCGCGGGCTGGGACGACTTCGACCACTTCTGGCAGGCCGGCCTAGGCCTGGACGGGGACGTCCTCGACGGCCTGCGTGTCAACCTGCTGAACCCCTGACCCCGCCGGCCGGCGGGGTCAGCCCTGCGGGCGCTCCGGCGTGACGGCGGTGACCAGGGCGGAGACCAGGACGGTCGCTCCCAGGCAGGCGGCGGCGATCATGCCCAGGCCGACGAGGAGGATGCCGCCGTCGTCCCACCAGTCGTACCCGACGGCGGCGACCAGCCCGCCGGTGGTGCCGACCACCGCGTCCGCGACGCGCCGCCGGTACGCCGCCCAGCAGACGGCGGGCAGCAGGGTCAGCAGCAGCCCGATGACCTGCCAGGCCTCGTAGGGGCCCGTCTCGGAGCCGTCGGCGTGGACGTCGCGGAGCTGGTCCCAGCCGAGCCAGGCGGCCCAGGCGGCCATCGGCACCAGGGCGAGCAGCAGGGCTGAGACGGGGTTCAGGGGCTTCGATCGCATGCCCCGAGCATTCCGTGACGGCGGCCCTGCGGGCAGAGCGGAAGTACTCACCGTACCGGTGAGTACCCCTGCTGCCCCGCCCGCAGGGCCGCCGTCATGCAGCGGCCCGTCATGCAGCGGCCCGTCACTCCGCGATCAGGCCGTCCCGGAGCTGGGCGAGGGTCTTGGTGAGCAGCCGGGAGACGTGCATCTGGGAGATGCCGATCTCCTCGCCGATCTGGGACTGGGTGAGGTTGCCGAAGAAGCGCAGCATGATGATCCGGCGCTCGCGCGGCGGGAGCTTGGCGAGCAGCGGCTTGAGCGACTCGCGGTACTCGACGCCTTCGAGGGCGAGGTCCTCGTAGCCGAGTCGGTCGGCGAGCGGGCCGTCGCCGCCCTCGTCCTCGTTGGGGGCGGAGTCGAGCGAGCTGGCGGTGTAGGCGTTGCCGACGGCGAGGCCCTCCACCACGTCCTCCTCGCTGACGCCGAGGTAGGCGGCCAGCTCGGGGACGGTGGGGGAGCGGTCGAGCGTCTGGGAGAGGTCGTCGCCGGCCTTGGTGAGGGCCAGCCGCAGCTCTTGGAGGCGCCGCGGGACCCGGACCGACCAGCTGGTGTCGCGGAAGAAGCGCTTGATCTCGCCGACCACGGTGGGCATGGCGAAGGTCGGGAACTCCACCCCGCGGTCCGGGTCGAACCGGTCGATCGCCTTGATCAGGCCGATCGTGCCGACCTGGACGATGTCCTCCATCGGCTCGTTGCGGCTGCGGAAGCGCGCGGAGGCGTACCGGACCAGCGGCAGGTTGAGCTCGATCAGGGTGTCGCGCACGTAGGTGTGCTCGGCGCTGCCCGGCTCCAGGGCGGCGATGCGGCGGAACAGCGAGCGCGACAGCGTCCGCGTGTCCAGCGCCCGGTCGACCACCTCGATCGCGGCCTCCGCCCCGGCCGGTGCGGCCCCGGCGACTTCGACGAGCTCCACGACCCCGACCGCCTCGACGGCGGGAACGTCCTGGACGGCCCCTGCCACCGCACTGCCCAGCTCTGCGGACATGCGCCCACCCCCTCGTGACTGACTGTTCAACGGCCACCACCACACGGTGGTTCCCGGTTGACGACGTCCTCCAGGTCAATACCGGCCCGCCGAGTCCGGCAAACCCGAACATCGCGAGATGTCACACCGCGGTAACGCGGAGCGACTGCCGCGCGGCCGCGCCTCACTCCTCCCACGCGTTCCCGGTCCGCAGCCGCGTCAGGATCCGTGACAGCAGCCGGGACACGTGCATCTGGGACATCCCCAGCTCGGTGGAGATCTGCGACTGGGTGAGGTTGGCGAAGAAGCGCAGCATGATGATCCGGCGCTCCCGCTCGGGCAGCTGCACCAGCAGGTGGCGGACCATGTCGCGGTGCTCCACGTCGGCGAGCGCCGAGTCCTCGTAGCCGAGCCGGTCGAGCAGGGCGAGCCCGCCCTCGTGCTCCTGCGCGGCCTCCAGCGAGGCGGCGTTGTACGCTCGCCCGGCATCCAGGCAGGCCCGCACGTCCTCCTCGGGGATCCGCAGGTTGGCGGCGATCTCGGGCACCTTGGGGGCCCGCCCGTGGACCACGGTCAGCTCCTCCATCGCACTGCTGACCTGCACCCACAGCTCCTGCAGCCGGCGCGGCACGTGCATGGTGCGGACGTTGTCCCGGAAGTAGCGCTTGATCTCGCCGAGGATGGTCGGCAGCGCGTACGTCGGGAACTGCACGCCCCGGGTCGGGTCGAACCGGTCGATCGCGTTGATCAGCCCGATCGTGCCGACCTGGACGATGTCCTCCATCGGCTCGCTGCGGCTGCGGAAGCGGGTCGCGGCGTACCGCACCAGCGGGATGTTGATCTCGATCAGCGCGGCCCGCACCCGGGCCCGCTCGGGGGCGCCGGAGGGCAGTTCGGCCAGCCGCTCGAACAGCACCCGGGTCAGCGTCCGCACGTCCACCGAACCACGCGCACCGGCCGCGCCGGGCCGGCGGGCGGTCAGCTCCTCGGCCGACTCGTCCTTCAGCTCCTGCGCCAACCCGTCCTCCGGTGCGCTGTCCTGTGTCCGCACGGACCGTCACCCCTCCCTAGTCGAACCTGTGATCAAGAGGCCGCCGCCTGTCTGCTGGTCGGGCCGCGCTCACCACCTCGCTGCCGTCGCGGGTCGCCATATCCGGCAAAACCGGTCATAGCATCACAAGTTGCTCGGTAGCCGGGCAAGCACCACGCCGAGGCGTGTTGACGGACCGTCGATTCGGCGTTCGGACGCACCGCAGCCCCCCGCCACGGTCATCGGCGAGGGGCTGCAAGGGTCGTGCGTGTGCGACTTCTGGGCCGTCCGGGTGATGCCGGACTCAGACCTCGACGTCCGCGATCACCCAGGTGGCGAACTCGCGCCACTGCCCGGCGGCGGCCTGGTGCGCCGGGTGGCCGAGGTACGCGACCAGCGCCTCGCGGTCCTCGACCAGGCTGTTGATCGCGTAGTCGTATGCGATGTCGCGGTCGGTGGTGTTCCAGCCGCACTCCCACTCGCGCAGCTCCGGGATCAGCGCACCCAGCTCCTCGAACGCCTTCGCGCCGGCCAGCGCGCGCGGGTCGTCCTTGGCGACGCCTTCATTGAGCTTGAACAGGACCAGGTGTCGGATCACGGTGCCGCTCCTCGCGGATGGTGAGGGTTGTCGAACCCCGCCACCGTAACCGCCCGCGCCCGCCGCCCAGCGCCGCTGCCCACCATCCGGTCGGGCCCGCTACGACACCAGCCCGGTCATGAACGTCCCGACCGCCTTCGCCGCGTCCGAGATGCCGACGAAGCCCGACTGGACCAGCTCCGCCGCCCGCTGCGGCGAGGTGATGATCGTGTAGATGACGAAGATGAGCAGGAGCCACGTGCCGATCTTCTTCGCCTGAGCCATCGAACGGGCCTGCCTTCCCTGGCGCGGGCCGCCGCCTTGTCCCCGGGCGCCCCTCCTGCTGCGCGCAGCTTATCCACCGTTCGGCCCAAGCCGTGAGCACCCTGTTCACCCGCCGGGACGAAGGTCCTCCCCGCAGAGGCCTTTCTCCGGATGTGCCCGCCCCGCCGCCCCGGCAGGATGGTTGACGTACCGAGGATCTGGCAGGAATCCCCGGTGCGTGGGTCCGGAGGTCCCCGCTGTGGGACCGGTGCCGCGGCTTCCCCCCTGACGCGGCACCGGTAGTGGGACCTCCGCCAGGGCGCCCGTCCGTCCCCCCGGGACGGGCGCCCCCACCCTTCGTCTCCCCTCCGCCCGGAACTCGCGCAGCTCCACGAGCCACTCCCGTTCCCCGGGAACGCCGAAGGGCCCCGACCGTCTCCGGTCGGGGCCCTTCGGAATGCTGGCGGTAGCGGTGGGATTCGAACCCACGGTGGAGTTGCCCCCACACACGCTTTCGAGGCGTGCTCCTTTGGCCGCTCGGACACGCTACCGAGGGAGACTCTACCGGACGGGTCGCGGTGGGACGAAATCCGTATCAGCGGTGGGTGTCGAAGAAGGCGAGGAGCTGGGCGGAGCACTCGTCGGCGAGGACGCCGGGGACGACCTCGGGGCGGTGGTTGAGGCGGTTGTCGCGCATCACGTCGAAGAGCGACCCGGCCGCGCCGGCCTTCGGGTCGAGGGCGCCGTAGACGACGCGGTCGATCCGGGAGAGCACGATCGCCCCGGCGCACATGGTGCAGGGCTCCAGGGTGACCACCAGGGTGCAGCCGCCGAGCCGCCACTCGCCGACGGCGCGGGCGGCCTCCCGGATGGCGACCACCTCGGCGTGGCCGGTGGGGTCGCCGACCGCCTCGCGGACGTTGTGGCCGCGCCCGAGCACGCTGCCGTCGGGCCCGAGCACGAGCGCCCCGACCGGTACGTCGCCGGTGGCGGTGGCCCGGGCGGCCTCGTCCATGGCGAGGCGCATCAGGCCGGTCCACCGGTCGCGGACCGGATCGGGGCGCACCGGGGCCGGCAGCGGCCGGATCCCGGTGGTGTCGAGATCGGCGGCGGTCGGGGCGGGAGCGGGCTGCATGGACCCAGTGTCGGGCACCGGTGCCGCCGTTACCGAACGGCCTCCAGGACCTCGCCGCAGCCGAGCGCCTCGGCGATCTCGGCGAGGGCGTCGCCGGAGTCGGCGCCCTCCCCGGCGAGGGCCATCAGGTCGCCGGCGCCGAGGCCGTACTCGGCGAGGATCTCGGAGTCGCCGAGCGGGCCGACCGGGGCGGCGCCGAGGCCGGTCGCGGTGCCCGCGGCGTCCTCGTCGTCCTCGTCGGCGCCGGACGCGGCGTCCTCGTCGTCGAGTTCGGCCACCAGGTTGTCGAGGTCGTCGAAGTCTGCCTCGCCGTCCTGTTCGATCAGCTCGTCGGTGAGGACGGCGCCGTAGGAGCTGCGGGCGGCCGCGGCGGCATCGGAGACGAAGATCCGCGGATCGTCCTCACCGTCCACCCGGACGACCGCGAACCACGCGTCCTCCTGCTCGATGAAGACCAGGACGGTGTCCTCGTCCTCCGCGGCCTCGCGGGCCAGGTCGGCAAGGTCGGCCAGGGTTTCCACGTCGTCGAGTTCCGTCTCGCTCACATCCCACCCGGCACCGGTGCGAGCAAGCACTGCAGCGAAGTACGCCACCAGGGACACTCCCAAGATTGGTCTCGGCTGTCGGCATCTCGGGCGGGTGCGGTCCGGCCGCCCCCGCGCCAGCAGGCGGTCCGCTGTTCGGACCGTCCCACCGCATCGTGACAGAAAGCCCGCCGCTGCGGGGGGTGTTCGGCACCGCGTCTTCGCAGGTCGTGTCGGAATGGTCGGCCGGGGGGCGGCCGAAGGCGGGCAAAACGCCGGTGGAGGACCGCCGGAAGGGCGTGGAGGGGCCGGATGGCGGGTCAGATCCGGAAGGTTCGCATCCGCATCGCTTCGCGCATCCGACGCTCCTTGGTCCGTCTCGGCTGGACGCGGGCGCGCAGTTCGCGCGCCTCCGTGAGCTCGCGGAGGAACACGGCGCGACGTTTGCGCCGCTCCGCCTCGGTCTCAGGTTTGGGCTGGGACTCGTCTGTCGAGCCGGGCCCGATCACCGGGTTGCTCTTCATAGAGTCCGACTTTCCCAGAAGTGTCCGCTTGATACCACAGCGCGGACGATGCTTCGGTCATTGACACAAAGGGCGGGGCCGGACGCGGCGAGTCGTACGTACGTGCTCGCGGCCGTTATCGTCGGGTACATGCGCCTCCACGTCGTCGACCACCCGCTGGTCGCCCACAAACTCTCCACCCTGCGCGACGAGCGCACGGACTCGCCGACCTTCCGGCGGCTCACCGACGAGCTGGTGACCCTGCTCGCGTACGAGGCGACCCGGGACGTCCGCACCGACGAGGTCGAGATCACCACCCCGGTCGCCGTCACCCAGGGCACCCGGCTGAGCTACCCGCGTCCGCTGGTGGTGCCGATCCTGCGGGCCGGCCTCGGCATGCTGGACGGCATGACCCGGCTGCTGCCGACCGCCGAGGTCGGCTTCCTCGGCATGGTCCGCAACGAGGAGACGCTGGAGGCGTCCACGTACGCGACCCGGATGCCGGACGACCTGTCCGGGCGGCAGGTGTACGTGCTCGACCCGATGCTCGCGACCGGCGGCACGCTGGTGGCGGCGATCCGGATGCTGCTGGAGCGCGGCGCGACCGACGTCACCGCGGTGGTGCTGCTGGCCGCGCCGGAGGGCGTCGCGCTGATGGAGAAGGAGCTCGCCGGCCAGCCGGTCACCGTGGTGACCGCCGCGCTCGACCAGCGCCTGAACGAGCACGGCTACATCGTCCCGGGCCTCGGCGACGCGGGGGACCGCCTCTACGGCACCGCGGGCTGAACCGCACGCAACGCGGCCCGCACGGAGAACAGGAGGGGAGCCCCGACGGGGCTCCCCTCTCGCTTTCGCCTCCGGTCAGCAGCTGCCCGGGGCCGAGGTCGGGGTGACCGGCTTGGTGGCCTCGGCGAGCGCGGCGGCCGCCTGGGTCGGGTCGAGCAGCGCGGCGTAGGTGTCGCCGATGACGAAGTCGACGGTGGCGTCGGCGCGGGTGTCCTCGGTGGCGGTGGCGCCGGAGGCCTGCGACTTCAGCAGGGTCGCGGCGCCGAGCCCGCCGGGGCCGCTGACCACCAGGATGGTGCCGGGCACCTTCCCGAGCGCGGACGGCGCGTTGCCGACCTTGCCCACGGTGAACCCGCGCTTCTTGAGCTCCTCGGCCGTCCGTGCCGCCAGGCCCGACTTGTCGGTGGCGTTGTAGACGTTGACCGTGACGGCCTGCGGCTGGGGCACGGCGGTGCTGCTCGCGGCCGGAGCGCCCGGGGCCGCGGCGCCCGAGGCGGCGGCCGGTGCGCCCGAGGCGGCCGGGGCGCCGGCCGAGCCGGACGGGACGGGAGCGGCGAGCGGCTTGCCGGAGGCGGCGGGGGTCGCGCAGGCCTGGGCGGTGGCGTTCTTGCCCTTGCCGGTGAAGATGTCGAACAGCTGGACGCCGCCGAGGGCCACCAGGGCCAGCGCGAGGACGCCGCCGATCGCGGCCAGCACCTTGCGGCTGCGGCGCGGCGGGCGGCCGAGACGCGGGTACGAGTTGCCGGTGATCCGGTACTGCTTCCCCTTCAAGCCCTGGGGAGTCAACATGCTCATGGTCTGTCTCCCCCAAGAGGTGCCGGGGCGGGTTCCGAGGACCGCGACGCGGCCTTGTCAGCAGATTAGTGCGACTACGCTGCGAAGGTACTAAATGATCATCATCTGGAGTACGAGGGCACTCGAAAGGATGTACCCGCGCCGCCGGTGAGCGGCCCGGGGTCGGGATGACGAGCGGTCAGTCCATCTCCAGCACGCGGGCGTGCAGGACCTGGCGCTGCTGGAGGGCGGCCCGGACCGCACGGTGCAGCCCGTCCTCCAGGTAGAGGTCGCCCCGCCACTTGACCACGTGGGCGAAGAGGTCGCCGTAGAACGTGGAGTCCTCGGCGAGCAGGGTCTCGAGGTCGAGCTGACCCTTGGTGGTCACCAACTGGTCCAGCCGCACCGGACGCGGCGCGACGTCCGCCCACTGGCGGGTGCTGGTCCGGCCGTGATCCGGGTACGGGCGTCCGTTGCCGATGCGCTTGAAGATCACACGGAAAGCCTACCGTTCGGGGCACACCGGGCGCAGCACGCCGGACCTGACCTGCGCGGCGCGGGCACCGAGGTTTTGATGGGAATGACGTTTTCATCCCCTTATGCCCGGGAGCCCGTCGCGATGACCACCCCCGACCGCAACGCCGCAGCGCCGACCACCCCGCCCGCCACGACCCCCGCCGCCCCACCGGAGGCGGTCCTGCAGATCGCCGCCGGGTACGCGTTCACCGGCCCGGCGCTGGAGCTGGGCGCCGCGCTGCAGGGCACCACCGCCTACCCCGACGCGCAGGTGCGGATCCCGCTCGGGGTGCTCAACCGGCACGGGCTGGTCGCCGGGGCGACCGGCACCGGCAAGACCAAGACACTGCAGCTGATCGCCGAGCAGCTCTCCGCGCAGGGCGTGCCGGTCTTCCTCGCCGACGTCAAGGGCGACGTCTCCGGCATCTGCGCGCCGGGCACGGCGAACGACAGGGTGGCCGCGCGGGCCGCCGAGGTCGGCCAGGACTGGACGGCGCAGGGCTGTCCGACCGAGTTCTACGCGCTGGGCGGCCAGGGGGCGGGCATCCCGGTCCGGGCCACCGTGACCAGCTTCGGCCCGCTGCTGCTGTCCAAGGTGCTGGAGCTGAACGAGACCCAGGAGGCCTCGCTCGGCCTGGTCTTCCACTACGCGGACCGGCGCGGCCTGGAGCTGTACGACCTCAAGGACCTCACCGCGGTGATCTCCTTCCTGACCTCGCCGGAGGGCAAGGAGGAGCTGAAGGGCATCGGCGGGCTGTCGGCGGCCACCGCGGGGGTGATCCTGCGGTCGTTGACGGTGCTGGAGAACGAGGGCGCCGGGGCGTTCTTCGGCGAGCCGGAGTTCGACACCGCGGAGCTGCTGCGCACCGCGGCGGACGGGCGCGGCACGGTGTCGGTGCTGGAGCTGCCGGCGGTGCAGGACCGGCCGCGGCTGTTCTCCACCTTCCTGATGTGGCTGCTGGCCGACCTCTACCAGGAGCTGCCCGAGGTCGGCGACCTGGACAGGCCGAAGCTGGTGTTCTTCTTCGACGAGGCGCACCTGCTCTTCAAGGGCGCCTCCAAGGCCTTCCTGGAGGCGATCACCCAGACGGTGCGGCTGATCCGCTCCAAGGGGGTCGGCATCTTCTTCGTCACCCAGACGCCGAAGGACGTGCCGGCGGACGTGCTGGCCCAGCTCGGCAACCGGGTGCAGCACGCGCTCCGCGCGTTCACCCCGGACGACGCCAAGGCGCTGAAGGCCACGGTGTCGACGTTCCCGAAGTCCTCGTACGACCTGACCGAGGTGCTGACCCAGCTGGGCACCGGCGAGGCGGTGGTGACGGTGCTGTCGGAGAGGGGGGCGCCGACGCCGGTGGCGGCGACCCGGCTGCGGGCGCCGCAGTCGCTGATGGGGCCGGTGGACCCGGCGGCGCTGCGGGCGGCGGTGGACGCCTCGCCGCTGACCCCGAAGTACCGGGACGCGGTCGACCGGGAGTCGGCCTACGAGAAGCTGACCCGCCCGCCGGCCGTCGAGCCCGAGGGGGCGCCGGAACCCGCGGCCGAGCCGGAGCCGCGGGCCGAGGAGCGGAAGGGGCGCAAGGAGGAGGGCGGGCTGCTCGGCTCGCTGCTGAGCAGCCCGGCGCTGAGGTCCTTCGCCCGCTCGGCGGGCACGCAGCTGGGGCGGGAGATCAGCCGCAGCATCTTCGGGACCTCCCGCCGCAGGCGCTGACCTCGCGGGTCAGGCCGCGCAGAACTCGTTGCCCTCCGGGTCCCGCATGACCCACCAGCGGCCCGCGGGGCCCTTGTCGACCTCGTGCAGCCGGCTCGCGCCGAGCGCCTCCAGCCGGGCGACCAGCGCGTCCGGCCCGGCGGGGCCGCTGTGCACGTCGAGGTGCAGCCGGTTCTTGCCGGACTTGGGCTCGGGCACCTCCTGGAACAGCAGCCGCCGGCCGTGCCCGACCCCGCTGGTGGCGTCGTACGGGTCCTCGGGGTGGCGGATCCCGGAGGCGCCGCGGAAGAGCCGGCGGCCGCCGCGGTGGACGACGGCCGACTCGGGGAGGTGCCCGGCGGCGAGCAGCTGCTCGATCAGCGGGCTGGGGTCCTCCACCTCGTACTCCAGCGCCGCAGCCCAGAACTCGGCGAGGGCGGGGGCGTCCGTGCAGTCGATGACGAGCTTCCAGTGCAGGGGCATGCCCCCCACTGTCGCTCAGGGGTGTGACAGCTGGGCCAGCGCCGCGCCGATCCGGTCCATCGAGGACAGCCGCATCAGGCCGTAGTTGTAGAACTCGACCTCGGGAACGCCCAGTTCGTGCAGGGTGGCGATCTTGGCGGCGAGGTTGGCCGGGCCGTCGCAGTCGGATGCCATCGGACGCAGGACGACGGCCATCTGCTCGGGGCGTACACCGTGCAGGGCGAAGGCGGCGACCTTCTCGCGGACGTCCTCGGGGGACCTGGCGTAGCCCAGGGTCTCGATCTGCGGCACGGCCTTGGCGAGCGCGGGCAGGTCGATGCCGGAGAGCCAGCCCCGGCCGGGCCCGCCGCCGTCCATGAAGGTCAGCCGCATGCCGTGGCCGGCCGCCGCGTCGGCGAGCTCGGCGGCGAGCGAGGTGACGGTCAGGGTGGCGGCGTCCAGGTACGCGGCGACGGCGCCGTCGGCGAGGCCGTCCAGGGCGGCGGGGGCGAGGGCGCACTCCTCGTCGGCGATCCGGGCGCGCAGCTCGTCCCGGACGGCGCGGTGGACGTCGTCGGCGTCCACCCCGGCGTTGTCGGCGGCGGCCCGGCAGTGCGGGCAGAAGCAGATGCCGAGCAGCGCCTCGGTGACCGGGCCGAGCTCCTCGAAGTAGCGCTCGTGGTGGTAGCCGTGGCGCAGGCCGTGGAAGTGCAGCGACTCGGCGCGGATCGCGTCCACGCCGTACCGGGCCAGCTCCTCGACCAGGCCGTGGGCGTACGCGCGGACCTCGGGGTTGGCCGGGCAGAGCTCGGTGAGGTGTCGGTCGCCGAAGGCGTTGGCGGGGGAGCAGTCGGGGTGGGCGAAGCCGAGCCGGTCGTTGTGGCAGAAGACCGTCCAGGCGTGCAGCTTGAGGCCGCGGCGCCGGGTCTCCGCGGCGGCCTCGGCGAACGGGTCGCGGTCGCCGATCGCGGTGGACGGCACCGGGGCGAGCCGGCGGCCGGCCCAGCGGGCCGGGTCGGGCCGGAAGTACGCGGCGCCCGGCTCCAGGTAGCGGATCACCCGGCGCGGGTTGTGCGGGAAGACGTCCCGGGCCTCGTGGTAGACCGAGGCGAGCGTGACGCCGCCGACCCCGGCCCGGTCGGTAAGGTTGCCGAAGAAGGTGTCGGCCCCCTCGTCGAGCAGATCGGTGGCGAAGGCGAGGACGGACGACTCCACGGGGCGGCTCCGGAGAACGGTGGTGCGGGGCCTCCACGCTATCCGGGCGCCCCGTAATGGTCTATACCTTATGGCTGGGCGAGGGGTGCGGCATGGCGGCGGTCTACCGGGGGTTCGGGCAGGCGGAGCTCGATCGCGAGTACTCGCCCAGCAGCATGGTCGCCGACATGGGCGCCGAGCTGGCGCACGCCACCGCGGTCAGCGGGTCGGCGTACCGCGAGCTGACGGTGCGCCGCGACCTGCCGTACGGCCCCGAGGCGCCCGAGCGGACCGACTTCTTCCCGGCCGAGGGCGCCGACGGCCCCGCGCCGCTGCACGTGTACGTCCACGGCGGCTACTGGCAGGAGCTGGACAAGACCGACTCGGCCTTCGCCGCCCCCGACCTCGTCCGGCGGGGCGCCGCCTTCGCCGCCGTCGGCTACGGCCTCGCGCCCGGCTGGGACCTCGACGCGATCGTCGACCAGGTCCGCCGCGCCGTGCTCCGGCTGCTCGACGACGCCGAGCAGTTGGGCGTCGACCCGGCCCGGGTCTGGCTCAGCGGCAGCTCGGCCGGCGCCCACCTGGTCGCGATGGCCCTGCTCGACCCGCGGATCGCCGGCCGGGTGGCCGGCGCGGTGCTGCTCAGCGGCGTCTACGACCTGGAGCCGATCGCCCTCAGCTACGTCAACGGGCCGCTCGGCCTGGACGCCGACGGCGCCCGCCGCAACAGCCCGCTGCACCTGCTGGCGGACGCCCTGCCCGAGGCCGGCCTGCCGCCGCTGGTGATCGCGCTCGGCGAGCACGAGACGGCGGAGTTCGGCCGCCAGCAGGCCGAGTTCGCGGCCGCCGCGCGGGCCACCGGGACGGCGCTGCGGGAGCTGGTGGTGAAGGGCCGCAACCACTTCGACCTGCCGCTCGACCTCGGCCGGACGGACACCGAGCTCGGCGCGGCGGTGGCGGAACTGACCGGGGCCTGACGGTCCGTAGACTGCGCCTCAACCCCCAAGGGCACGAGGAGAAGGGCAGCGTCATGACCGATCGTCCACCGCTTCCGTACGACTTCCTGCGGCAGGTCCCCGCCTTCGAGCTGACCAGTACCGACCTCACCGACGGCGCCACCATGCCGGACGAGCAGGTCTACTCCGCCGGGAACCGCTCCCCGCAGCTGTCCTGGTCCGGCTTCCCGGAGACCACCCGGGGCTTCGCCGTCACCTGCTTCGACCCGGACGCGCCCACCGGCAGCGGCTGGTGGCACTGGATCGCGGTCGACCTGCCGGCCTCCACCACCGAGCTCGCCACCGGCGCCGGCGCCACCGACGCCGACCTGCCCGGGACGGCCTTCCACGTGCGCAACGACTTCCCGGAGTACCGGTACGACGGCGCCGCGCCGCCGCCCGGCCCGGCGCACCGCTACGTCTTCGTGGTGCACGCCCTGGACACCGCCTCGCTCGGCGTCACCCGGGACACCCCGGCCGCCGCCGTCGGCTTCCGGCTCGCCGCGCACGCCGTCGGGCGGGCCATGCTCACCGTGGAGTACAAGTCCGGCTGACGGCCGCGCGGATCAGGCGGTCTGCAGCACCTGGGCGAGGAACGCGTCCAGGTTGGCCACCGTCCGGGCGACCTGCTCCTCCAGCGACAGCGACTCGTCCGGGCGGCTGACCGTCGCCGGCCGCCGGATCCCACGCACGTACAGCGGACACGCCAGGTCCGCGCAGATGTAGGTGCCCACGGTGTTGCCCTCGCGGCCCGCCGCACCCGCCCGGCGGGCGGTCAGCAGCGCCACGCCCGAGCCCGCGTGCGCGGTCACGCACAGCGAGCAGACGTTGGTCTTGGTCAGGCTGCGGCGGACGTTCGGCGTCCGCAGGGTCACCCCGACCAGGCCGCCGGCGGTCTCCGCCACCAGGTAGCCCCGGTCGGGGGCGCCCGGGTCGCGCCACCCCAGGAAGTCCAGGTCCGCCCACGGCAGCACCGCCAGGTCGCGCGGGACGTGCAACCTGCGGGCCTCGCCCTTGGAGCAGTTGACGAAGGACTCGCGGATCTCGTTCTCGGTCAGTGCACGCATTGGGCCGACGCTAGCCGACCGGTATGCGCCTGTCGTCCGAATATCGGCCCGTCCGCACGGGCCGTGTCACGAACCCGGGGCCTGCTCCGTCGTACCGGCAGGCGCACCGAGCACGAGGCCGGCGCGGCAGGACGCAGAGACGGAGACACGACCATGACCACCGACCCCATCCTGGTCACCGGCGGCACCGGCACCCTCGGCCGGGAGGTCGTCCCGCTGCTGCGGGCCGCCGGGCGGGAAGTCCGGGTGCTCAGCCGCCACCCGCGGCCCGCCACCGACGGCGTCGAGCAGGTCGCCTGCGACCTGGCCACCGGCGCCGGCCTGGACGCGGCGCTGGCCGGCGTCGACACCGTGCTCCACCTGGCCGGCGGGCCCAAGGGCGACGAGGTCACCACCGCCCGCCTGGTCGCCGCCGCGCGGCGGGCCGGCGTCCGGCACCTGGTCTACATCTCGGTGGTCGCCGCCGACCGGATCCCGCTCGCCTACTACCGCTCCAAGCACGCCGCGGAGCAGGCCGTCGCCGGGTCGGGCATCCCGTACACCACCCTGCGCGCCGCCCAGTTCCACACCTTCGCGCTGGCCTACGTGGAGAAGGCGGCCAAGCTGCCCGTGGTCCCCGCGCCCGGCGGGATGCGCTGCGAGCCGGTCGACGTCCGCCACGTCGCCGAGCGGCTGGTCGACCTCACCCTCGGCGAGCCCGCCGGCCTCGTCCCCGACCTGGTCGGGCCCCGGGTCTACACCCTCGGCGAGCTGACGGCCGGCTACCTGGCGGCCCGGGGGCGGCGGCGCGTGCAGCTGCCCGTCCGGGTGCCCGGCAAGGTCGGCCGCGCCTACCGGGCCGGCGACAACCTGGCCGGGACCGGCGCCGAGCGTGGCGGTCGGGGCTGGGAGGCCTTCCTCGGCGACCTGGCCGCGGTCTGAGCCTCAGCCCTCCTCCGCGGCCCGGGCGGCGCGCTTCGCCCCCTGCCTGCTTGAAGGCACGGACCCGCACCAGCGAATCCGGCCCGGTGATGTCCGCCAGCCGGTCGGCCGGACGCCGAGCCGCTTGCCCAGCAGGGCGAGGCGGAGGCTGACGGTCATGTGCCCATGCTGGCAGGACGCCCCGGCGGGGGCATATTGGGTACATGGACCAATCCGTTCGCTTGGTGGTGTTGCGGCACGCGAAGGCGGCGTGGCCGGACGTACCCGACGAGGACCGGCCGCTCGCCCCCCGCGGCGAGGCCGACGCGCCGGCCGCCGGCCGGTGGCTGCGGGAGCACGGCGTGCTGCCCGACCTGGTGGTCTGCTCACCGGCCCGGCGCACCCGGCAGACCTGGGACCTGGCGCAACCGGAGCTGGGCGCCGACCCGCGGGTGGTGCTGGACCCGCGCGCGTACGGGGCCGACGCCGAGGACCTGCTCGGCGTGCTCCGCGAACTGCCCGCCGGCACCCGGACGGCCCTGCTGGTCGGCCACCGTCCCGAGGTGCGGGACCTGGTGCTGCTGCTCGCGGACGAGCGGGAGAGCGAGCCGCTGGCACGGGTCCGCGAGAAGTACCCGACCTCCGGCATCGCCGTCCTGCGGGTGCCGACCGGCTGGGCGGCGCTCGCACCCGCCACCGCCGAACTGACCGCCTTCGCCGTCCCGCGGGGCACCGCCGCCGGGGGCGATTGACCCGGTGGCTACGGTGGCCGGGTGCGTTTCGACAGCGTTCCCGAACCCCCGACGGTCGCGGCCCGCCCGCACGACGACCGGGGCTACCCCGTACCGGCGATCACGCCCTGGCAGGACGGGCAGCCGCAGTTCGCGCTGACCGACCACGGGCGCAGCGCCCGCTGCGCCACCGAGCGCCTGTGCTCGGTCTGCGGCGTCCTGATGGAGCGGGGCCCGGTCTGGCGGGTGGTCGGCACCGCCGAGAGCGAGGCGATCGGCGCCGCCCTGGCCGGGGGCCTGCCGTACCGGAACCTCGCGGCGACGCTGGAGGGCCCCGGTCACCGGGCCTGCATGCTCTACGCGGCGATGGTCTGCCCCTACCTGGCCCGGCCGAACGCCCGGCGCGGCCTGTCCGCCGAGGGCGGCGACGGGCTGACCGGCCACGTGGTGCGCGGCGCGGCCCGCGGCGCCGGCGGCGCGGTGGTGGGCTTCGCCGACTACGAGTACGCGGTCACCGCCGACCGCGTGCTCTTCCGGTTCGTCGACGTGGTCGAGCACCTGCCGTACGCCACCGGCGACGCGCACCTGGCCGAGCTGCGCGCCGAACTGGCTCGACGGGCAGGTGACGGACCCAGTCGCTAGCGTGGCACGGGTCCGCGTTTCCACACCGTCGTGCAGGGAGTTGGACCCATGGCCGTGCACCCCGAAGGCATGCCCTGCTGGGCCGATGCGATGTTCCCCGACCTGGAGGGCGCCAAGCAGTTCTACGGGAAGGTCCTCGGTTGGACCTTCGGCGAGTCCTCGCCGGAGTACGGGAACTACACGCAGGCGTACTCGGACGGCAAGGCGGTCGCCGCCGTCGTCCCGCCGATGCCCGGCCAGGAGGGCCACCCCCAGTGGTGCCTGTACCTGGCCTCGCCGGACGCCGCCGCGACCGCCGGGAAGATCCGGGAGGCCGGCGGCACGGTGCTGATGGAGCCGATGCAGGTCGGTGACTTCGGCACCATGGCGCTCGCCCAGGACCCGGGCGGCGTGCTCTTCGGCGTCTGGCAGGCCGGCAGCCACGAGGGCTTCGAGAAGCGCACCGAGCACGGCGGGTACGCCTGGGCGGAGGTCTTCACCCGCGAGCCGGGCAAGGCGGACGGCTTCTTCCCGGCGGTCTTCCCGTACTCCGTGCAGCAGATGGACGACGACAACGTCGACTACCGGGTGCTCGGCCTGGGCGGCGAGCCGGTGCTCGGGCGGATGGAGATGACCGCCGAGATCCCGGCCGAGGTGCCGTCGTACGTGAACGTCTTCTTCGGCGTCGACGACTGCGACGCCGCCGTCGCCCGCGCCGTCGAGGCCGGCGGCAAACTGGTCTTCGGCCCGATGACCATGCCGTTCGGGCGGTTCGCCTCGCTGGTCGACCCGCAGGGCGCGGCCTTCTCGATCATCGACGGCGACACCGTCGAGGGCGAGCTGCCCGCCATGACGGACGTGGCCTGAGATGGGCGAGCGCGAGGACCTGCTGGAGACGCTCGACAAGCACCGCGGGTTCCTCCGGTACACCGTGCGCGGGCTGGACGACGAGCAGGCCGCCCGGCGCACCACCGCCAGCGAGCTGTGCCTCGGCGGGCTGATCAAGCACGTCGCCGGCGTCGAGGAGCGCTGGATGCGGTTCGCCACCGGCGGGGCCGAGGCGATGCGCAGCGAGCCGGTCGACTGGGAGGGCCAGTTCCGGATGGACGGCGAGACCCTCGCCGCGCTGCTGGAGCGGTACGAGGAGGTCGCGCGGCGGACCGACGCCCTGGTGCGCGAGCTCGACCTCGACCTCGCGCACCCGCTGCCGGAGGCGCCGTGGTTCCCGCCCGGCGCGAAGTGGTCGGTGCGGCGGGTGCTGCTGCACGTCATCGCCGAGACCGCCCAGCACTCCGGGCACGCGGACATCATCCGGGAGTCGCTGGACGGTCAGAAGACCATGGGGTGACCGGCCGTCAGGCGTTCCAGCCGCGGCTGCACAGCACCAGGCGGTAACCGTCGGGGTCGGCGACGGTGACGCCCCACTCGTCCCAGTACGGGTTGTGGGCGGCGACCCGGCTGCCGCCGTGCGCGAGCAGGCGCTCCACCAGCGCCGGGTCGACCGGCGCGCCGAGGTAGAGGACGAAGAGGTCGTCGACCGTGGGGGTGGGGTCGAGCGGGTGGTCGGGGTCGTGGGTGAGCTCGAAGTGCCAGGTGCCCCCGGCGGGCCCGACCATCAGCAGGTCGTGCTCGCCGGGCACCCGCTCGGTGCTGCGCCACAGCACGTCGAGGCCGAGACCTCCGACCCAGAAGTCCTCGGCGGCCGCGAGGTCGCGGGACGGGCGGGCGATCCGGACCGGCATGCGGGAATCGATCACGGTCGCCGAGCCTAGGCCATCGCGGGCGGCAGGGCCCGGCACAGGGCGTCCAGCGCCGCCGCGTACGCCGCCGACGACGGGGTGGCGTAGCCGACGACCAGGCCGTCGGCGGTGGGCTCGGGCGGGGCGTCGGGATGGCGGTAGGGGGCCAGGCCGTCCACCGCGATGCCGAGCCGGGCGGCGGCCTTGAGGGTGCCGGCCTCGGTGCCGGGCGGAAGGCGGAGCACCGCGTGCAGCCCGGCGGCGACGCCGCTGACGGTGACGTGCGGGGCGTGCTCGGCGAGGGCGGAGAGCAGCTGGTCGCGCCGCCGCCGGTACTGCTGCCGCATCCGGCGCACGTGCCGGTCGTAGCCGCCGCTCTCCAGGAAGTCGGCGAGGGTGAGCTGGTCGAGGACGCTCGCCCAGGCCTCCCGCTCGCCCTTGACCGCCAGCACCGGTGCGACGAGGTGGGCGGGCAGCACCATCCAGCCGAGCCGCAGCGCCGGGCTCAGCGACTTGCTGACCGAGCCCAGGTAGGCCACCCGCTCCGGGTCCAGGCCCTGCAGGGCGCCGACCGGCTGCCGGTCGTAGCGGAACTCGCCGTCGTAGTCGTCCTCCAGCACCACGCCGCCACTGGCCCGCGCCCAGTCCACGGCGGCGCTGCGGCGCTCGCGGTGCAGCGGCCCGCCGGTGGGGAACTGGTGCGCGGGGGTGAGCAGCGCGGCGCGGACGCCGCGCATCCCGGTGAGCCCGCTGGTCAGCGCGCCGTGCCCGTCGATCGGCAGCGGCCGGGTGGCGACCCCCGCGGCGGCCAGCAGCGAACGGTGGAACGGCAGCCCGTACGCCTCGACCGCGAGCGGGCCGCGCAGCACCGCGCCCGCCCCGCCGCTGCCGCCCGCCCCGCCGAAGAGCAGCCGCAGGGCGTGCGCGAAGCCGGAGCAGACCACGATTCGCTCGGGGTCGGCGCGCACGCCGCGGGCGCGGGCCAGGTAGTCGGCGAGGGCGCGGCGCAGTTCGATCCGGCCCTGCGGGTCGCCCGGGCCGAAGGCGTCGTCGGGGGCGGCGGTCAGGGCGCGCCGGGCGGAGGCGAGCCAGGCGGTGCGGGGGAACGAGCCGGCGTCCGGTTGGCCCTGTCCGAGCCGGTGGACGGGTGCCCGGCGGCGGTCCGGGGCGCGGGCCGGGACGCGGTCCGCACGCGGCCGGACCCGTTCGGCGACCCGGGTGCCGGAGCCCTGACGGGCGGTCAGCCAGCCCTCGGCGACCAGTTCGGCGTACGCGTCGGCGACGGTGTTGCGGGCCAGGCCGAGGTCGGCGGCGAGCGAGCGGTACGGCGGCAGCCGGGTGCCGGCGGCGAGCCGGCCGTCCCGGACGGCCTCGCGCAGCGCCTGCGTGAGCACCGCCCGCCGGCTGCCCGGACCGGACAGCTCCAGGTGCAGGTCGACACCGATCCGCTGGGCCGAATTGACCCATGGTTCCGCCATGGGAATGAACCCTATCGTGGGTCCATCCGGGGCCTGGCGTGGTTCGCATGACGATCGCTCAGCTGGAGCGGACCGCCGACCGCGTCGACTTCGCCGAGGCCGCGCCGAGGGCCTTCAAGGCCCTGATCGGCTTCGACGCCGCCGCCCGCGAGGGGCTGGACCCGGCACTCGTGGAGCTGGTGCAGATCCGCGCCTCGTTGCTGAACGGCTGCGCGTACTGCCTGCACATGCACACCGACGACGCCCGCGGGGCGGGGGAGAGCGAGGACCGGCTGCACCTGGTCGCGGTCTGGCGGGAGGCCCGGCACTTCTCCAGCCCCGCCGAGCAGGCGGCGCCGGCGCTGACCTAGGCGCTCACCCTGGTCGCCGACGGCGGGGTGCCGGACGAGGTGTACGCCCGGGCGGCCGCCGAGTTCGACCGGCCGACGCCGGCCCGGCTGATCGCGCTGATCTGCACCGTCAACACCTGGAACCGGGTGGCGCCGGCCACCGCCAAGGCCGCCGGTACGGACGAGCGCGCCGGTCACTGAAGCGGTCCGGCCACCGGGGCGGTCGGGCCGGCCGGGGCGGTCAGCGCCCGGTCAGTGCCCGGGGGCGGCCAGGGCGGTGCGGAGCCAGGCGTGCGCGTCGCCCATGGTGGGCTCCGGGTCGGCGAGCTCGGCGGCGAGCTCCCAGTAGCGGTCCATCACCGTCTCGACGGCCAGCTGCTCGGCGAGGCCGTGGCGGAACTCGGGGGTGTCCCGCACGGAGCGGGCGGCGGCGTGGGCCGCGACGAAGCAGTCCAGGGCCTCGCCCGCCGCGGGGGTGCGGCCCGCGGTCAGCTCCGCGACGGCCAGCGCGTACGCCTCGTGGAGGCCGTCGTACAGCACCGCCGGGCGGTAGGGCGCGCCGGGCGGCGGCAGGGGCGGGCCGTTGCCGCCCGGCGGGCAGGGCGCGGTGACCAGGGCGTGCAGCCGGGCGAAGGCCAGCACCTGCGCGGGGGTCGGGTCGTCCGGGGGCACGGCCACCGCGACGTCCAGGATCGAGTCGACCAGCCGGGCGGGCAGCCGGACCGGGAGCACCCGGCGCCAGAACCGGGCGAGCGCGGTGGTGTTCGGCGGGGTGGCGAGGGAGCCGATCAGCCGGAGGCGGTCGGCGCGCTGCTCGGGTGGGCACTCCTGGACCAGCCGCAGGGCGGACTCGCGCCAGCGCAGCGCGGTCAGTTGGGAGCCGATGTCGTCCAGTCGGCGGGCGATCACGTCGCTGAGCTCGCCGTCCAGCGCGTCCCCGGCGCCGAGCACCCGGCCGACCTCCGGGACCGGCAGGTCGAGGGTGCGCAGCGAGCGGATCAGCCGCAGCCGGTCGAGGGCCTCGGGACCGTAGCGGCGGTGGCCGCCGGTGCTGCGGCCGGCGTCGGGGAGCAGGCCGCGGTCGGAGTAGAAACGGACGGTCTTCACGGTGACGCCGGCGTGTTCGGCGAGCTCTCCGATGCTCCACAGACCGTCAGGTGACAAGGGCCCCAGCCTTCCTCGGACAGGTGTTCCTCCACGGTACCCGGGTGGCGACGCCGAAGGCCGGTGCCCCGATCGGGGCACCGGCCGCTCGACGGTGCACGCGGTGGCTCAGGCGACGGGCTGGACCTCCGCCTCGGCCGGGTCCGGGGCCTGCTCCGGAGCGCCCGGCCCGTGGTCGCCGGACTTGCGGTCGCGCATCACCAGGGTGGCGAGCAGGGCGGCGGCCAGGACGCCGATCGCGCTGATCGTGAAGGTGGTGGACATCGCGGAGGTGAAGGCCCCGCGGGCGGTGGCGATCAGGCCGGGGTCGCCCTGGGCGGTGGCCAGTGCGCCGCCGATCGACTGCTTGGCCTGCTCGGGGGCGCCGGCGGGCATCTCGGCGGCGAAGCCGTGGGCGAGCAGCGAGCCGAGGATCGCGATGCCGAGCGCGGTGCCGGCCTGCTGGATGGTGTCGTTCAGCGCGGAGCCGACGCCGGCCTGCTCCGGCGGGATGGTGCCCATCAGGGCGCCGACCGCGGCCGGCATGGCGAGGCCCGCGCCGAGGCCGAGCAGGCCGAGGGCCACCGCCGGGACGGTGAAGCCGGTGCCCGCGCCGACGGTGGTCAGCAGGGCGAAGGAGGAGGCCATCACCAGCATGCCGGTCAGGATCAGCACCCGGTGGCCCAGCTTCGCCGCCAGGCCGGCCCCGGCGCCGTTGCCGATCAGGGCGGCCACCGCCAGCGGGACGAACGCCAGGCCCGCCTTCAGCGGCGAGTAGCCGAGGACGAACTGCAGGTACTGGGTGAGGACCAGCAGCAGGCCGCCGTTGCCGATCTGGACCAGGGTGAGCGAGAGCGAGCCGCCGCTGAAGTTGCGGTGCCTGAACAGCGCCAGCGGGACCATCGGCGCCGAGGTGACGTTCTCCCAGACCACGAAGCCGCCGAGGGCGAGCACCGCGACGGCCAGGGTGACCAGCGAGCGGCCGCCGAACGCGCCGTGCTGCGGGATCTCGATGATCCACCAGACCAGGGCGGTCATGCCGGCGGCGGAGAGCACCGCGCCGAGCGGGTCCGGCTTCTGCCACGGGCCCCTGGACTCCGGCATCAGGGTGAGGGCGGCGAGCACGGCCAGGGCGACCACCGGGACGTTGATCAGGAAGATCGAGTGCCAGGAGAAGTGGTCGATCAGCACGCCGCCGAGCACCGGGGAGCCGACCAGGCCGAGCATCGACACCGATCCCCAGGCCGCCATCGCCCGGCCGCGCTCGTCCTCGTCGAAGACCGTGATCAGGATCGACAGGGTGGAGGGCATGATCAGCGCGCCGCCGACGCCCATCGCGATCCGGACCGCGATCACCTGGCCGGGGTCGGTGCAGAAGGTGGCCGCGAGCGAGGCCGCGCCGAACAGCAGCAGGCCGACGACCATGACCTTACGGCGGCCGAACCGGTCGCCGAGGCTCCCCGAGGTGAGCAGCAGGCCGGCGAAGACCAGCACATAGGAGTCGAGGATCCACTGGGTGTCCTGGGTCGTGGCGTGCAGGTCCCCGGTCATCGAGGGGACCGCCACGGTCAGCGCCATGCCGTCCACCACCAGGACGAGCGAGCTGAGGCACAGCACGATCAGGATCCACCAGCGGCGCGGATCGCGGGTGCTGCTGGGTGTGCTCATGGGAGGTTCCCCTTCGGGTCTGGCGGCTGCGTACACCGTTCCGTCGATGCGAACAATGTACGCAGCTGCGCACAGTGTTCGCAAGTGGGCATCGGTGTACGCTGAATGCGAACGTTGTACGCATCAGAGCCGGGAGCGTGCCGATGACCGCCGAGAGCAACCCGATCCCGTCCGTCTGGGCCCGCCGCCGGCGCGAGGCCGACCAGCCCTCGCTCAGCCGGGCCTCGATCGTCCGCGAGGCCGTCGCGATGCTGGACGCCGACGGCATCGAAGCACTGAGCATGCGCAAGCTCGGCGCCCGCCTGAACGCCGGCGCCACCTCGCTCTACCGGCACGTCGCCACCAAGGACGAACTCATGGAGCTCGCCGTCGACGAGGTCGCCGCCGAGATCCACGTTCCGCGGGCCGGCGCCGACTGGCGGGCCGACGTCACCGCGGCCGCCGGCTCCTTCCGGGTCACCGCGCTGCGCCACCCCTGGCTCGCCTCGGTGCTCGGCCAGGCCGGGCTCGCCTACCTCGGCCCCAACCTGATGGCGTTCTCCGAGCGGCTCGCCGCGCTCTTCGCCGACGTCGGCTTCCCCGAACCGGACCGGGCGATCGACACCGTGCTCTCGTACACGATCGGCATGAGCACCACCGAGGCGGCCTGGCTCACCACCGTCGCCCGATCCGGCGAGACCGAGGCCGACTTCATCGCCCGCCTGATGCCCGCCGCCCAGGAGGCCGCCGCGGGCCACGAGCACCTCGGCGGCTCGTACGCCGCGGCCGCGACGGTGGCGGCACAGGACCCGGCCGGGATCCGCGACGCCAAGTTCGCCTACGGCCTGGAGGTCGTGCTGGACGGGCTGGCGCTGCGGATGGAGCGGGCGGGCTGAGCCGCCGGACCCGTCACCGGTCGGTCGACCCCAGGGCGCCGGCCGACCGGACGCGCAGCCGCTCGGCCTCCGGGCGGCTGCGCGTCCGGCCGGCCCCGGGCGCAGGGCCGCCCCCCGGACGCAGTGGCGCCCAGGGGCGGGGTGGCCGGACCGGGGTGGCTCAGGTCGGCCCCCGGCGGTCGACGGTCAGCCGGCAGCTGCCGTCCGAGCAGGACTTCCGCAGCCGTCCCCGGGAGACGGTCTGCACCAGTCCGACCGCCCAGCACATCGGACAGCCGCGCAGCACGAGCAGACCGGCCGGCAGGAGCAGCAGGACGACCGGCCCGGCCACCGGGACGAGCGCGAGCGGCCCGACCAGCAGGCCGAACCCTGCCGCGCCACGTGCCAGGTGGCGGGGGAGGGAGGAGCTGGAGAAGTCCGGTCGGTCGGTCTTCGCCGTGCTCATCGCTCCCCTCCCGCCGCCCGACCGGCTACCCGATCCGCCACCCGGCCGGTCGCCGACCCCGCCACCCGGCCGGACGGTGGGGCGTACGACGGCTCCGCCGCCGGGCCGAGCGCCACCCGTACCGCCGCGCGGGCCCGGTGCAGCCGCGACTTCATGGCCGCCGTGCTCAGACCCAGCGCGTCGGAGACCGCCCGCCCGCTGTGCCCCTGTACGTCCCGCATCACCAGCACCCGGCGCTGGTCCGCCGGCAGGGCCGCGATCGCCTCCGCCACCAGGCCCGCCTCCAGGCGCCGCAGCACCTCCTCCTCGGCCGAGGACACCACGTCGTCGGCTTCCCGGTGCTGCGGCGGCGCCGCGTTCCGCCGCACCGTCCGCGCCCGCCGCAGGCACTCGTTGCGGACGATCCGGAACATCCACGAGGCCAGCGCCCCGGACGCCCGCAGCATCCCGACCTTGCGGTACAGGACGATCAGGGCCTCCTGCGCCGCGTCCTCGGCGTCCTCCCGGGACGCGCAGAGCGAGAGGGCGAACCGCCGTACGTTCGGGTGGGAGGCCGCCACCAGCTCGGCGAGCGCGTCCACGTCGCCCTGCTGGGCGGCCACCACCACCTGCTCACCGGGCCAGACCGAGTCACCCACGACCGCTCCTGCTGCGCTTGCGGACGACCAACACGCACGTGCAGAGCAGCACCAGTCCGCCCGCGACGACCACACCAACGATCACGACAGCCTCCGCTTCCTCGTTCCGGCGCCTCGCCGGTACCAGTAAGAGCAGCGGGAGGCGCCGGAGGATTCACCCGCTCTCCCGGCGGCCGGCCCGGCCCACTGAGCCTTCTCACCCCGCCCGGCGGTGCCGGGTGAGGACGGCGGCGCCGCTCCGCTCGGCCGACAGGCACTCCAGGTCGGTGCTCGGCCCCTCGGCCGGGAACAGCCGCCGACCGGTGCCCAGCACCACGGGGAAGGTCAGCAGCCGGTACTCGTCGACCAGACCGGCCGCGATCAGCTGGTGGACCACACCGACACTCCCGGCGACCACGACGTCGCGCTCCTCCCGCTTCACCGCGTCGAGCAGATCGCCTTCGATCAGGCGGGAGTTGGCCCAGCCCGAGACGTCGCCCAGGGTGCGGGAGGCGACCAGCTTCGACGCGGCGTTCATCCGCGCCGAGAACGGGTCGTCGCGGCCCGGCCAGAGCGACGCGAACAGCTCCCACGTGCTCCGCCCGAGCAGCAGGACGCCCTCGTCCAGCAGGCTGCCGAGCCGGAACTTGTCCCCGGCGACCGCCTCCGGGCCGAACCGGAACGCCCAGCCGCCGAGCGGCGTACCGCCCCGGCCGTCCGGGTCGGTGACGATCCCGTCCAGGGTGATGAACTCGATGACGACGACGCCCATGGCGACTCTCCTTGTCCGAGCGGGGTGCTCCACCGGTACGTACCGGTGGAGCACCCCGGACTCATCGCTCCTGGCCTCCCATTTCTCAGGGCAGCACCGGCGGCAGGTCGAACGCCCCGAGCCGGCCCGGATCAGCGAACACCACCGTGCGCGCGACCCGGCCGCCGACGACCGTGAACAGCTGCAGGCTGTGCAGCCGCCGCCCGCCGCCCTCCGCGGGGTCCGGCGCGTACGCGGCCAGCGCCGGCTGCCCGTTGGCGGTGAGCGGCCGCGCCGCCCAGCCGGTGCCGCGCATCCGGAACACCCGCTCCATGAACGCCCCGTACGCCTCCCGGCCGCGGAACCACAGCGGCACCGGCGGCATCTCCAGCACCGCGTCCTCGGCCAGCAGCCGCACCAGCGCGGGCACGTCGGCCGCCTCGAACGCCCGCAGGTACCGCTCCACCACGGCGCGCGCCTCGGCGCCGTCCGACTCGCGGACCTCGCCGTCCGCCCCCGCCCCCGCCCTCGCGACCGTCGCCCGGGCCCGCTGCAGCGCGCTGTTGACCGCCTGCACCGACGTCCCCAGCTGGTCGGCCACCTCCGCCGCGGAGAACGCCAGCACCTCGCGCAGCACCAGCACCGCCCGCTGCCGGGCCGGCAGCAACTGCACCGCGGCCACCCACGCCAACCGCAGGTCCGTCCGGGCGTCCACGTCGAACCGGGCATCGGGGAACGGCTCCAGCCACGGCACCTCGGGCGCCGCGGTCAGCGGCACCTCCGGATCCCCGCCCGGCGCCCCGAGCCCCGACGGCAGCGGCCGCCTCGCCCGGCCCTCCAACGCCGTCAGACACGCGTTGGTGGCGATCCGGTACAGCCACGTCCGCACCGACGCCCGCGCCGGGTCGTACCGCTCCCGGGCCTTCCACGCCCGCAGCAGCGTCTCCTGCGCCAGGTCCTCGGCGTCGTGGAACGACCCCAGCATCCGGTAGCAGTACGCCACCAGCTCACCCCGGTACGGCTCCAAGTCCATCCCGGCATGATGCACCGGCCGCACTCACATCGCTCCCGGGACGCGGACGGAAGCGCCGGTGGCCGCCCCGGCCCCGGCCGCCGAGGAGGGCGGCTTCCCGTGCCGGTGTCCTCGCGGTCCTCCCCGCCCGGACCGCCGCGAGCGGTCCGGGGCCCGGCGTCCGGTGCTCTGGCGTCCGGTGCTCCGGCGCCCCGGGGCCGGTCGGCGCTACACCCCGGCCCAGCGGCGGAGGGTGGCCGAGGCCGAGGTGGCCTCAGGGGACGGGAGCTGGGAGATCCGGACGGAGTGGGTGCCCCCGGGGACCTGGAAGACGTACGAGTCGTGCGAGCCCCGGCCGAGGCGGAAGGGCTCGGCCACCGAGGGGTCGGCACCGCCGTTGACGAACATCAGCCGCTCGCCGTCCGTCCGCACCCAGCGGTCCACGTCCCGCATCGCCTGCGGCCGGTAGCGGAGCGGGACGTCGCGCGGGACGAAGCTGCGCGGCTCGGTCGCCCCGGGGTGGCGCAGCAGGTCGGAGAGGTGGTCCGTCTCGACCGGGAAGTACCCCAGCTGGGTGCCCAGCTGGTAGAAGTACGGGACGAACTGGTTCGCCACCGAGTCCGCGTAGACCGGGAGTTGGGCGACGTCCGAGAGCCAGCCGTACAACGCGTCGTCGGACGCGTCCGGCGCGGGCACCGCCGGGCACGCGGCCTGGCCCCGGCCCTGCCAGAACATGAACGGCGCCCGCAGCACCGCGATCTCGAAGGCCCGGTCCGCGCCACCGACCAGCCCGAAGCCGTCCCCGCGGGCGTCCGCCCACGCCCGGTACCGGGCGACCAGCGCCTCCCGGCGCTCCAGCAGCGCCCGCTGGGCCGCCTCCAGCGCGCCGCGGCACTCGGGAGTGCCGACCGTGCGCAGGAAGTCGAGGTAGGCGGAGTCCTCGCGGTCGTCGACGTTGTTCGGCGCCGAGTAGGCCACCGAGCCGGCCACGTCCTGCGGGAAGAACCGCCGGTGGTAGACGGTCGCCATGCCGCCCTTGCTGCCGCCGGTGGAGATCCACGGCGCGCGGTAGACCTGGCGCAGTGCCTCCACCACGTGGTGGTGGTCGGCCGCCGCCTGCCAGATGTCCAGCTCCGACCAGTCGGCGGGCTCGGGGCGGGAGGTGCCGAAGAACCGCTGCTCGGTGCTCACCTGGTTGCCGTCCAGCAACTCGGCGGGCTCCGAACGCGCCTGCGAGCCGGAGACCGTGTAGCCGCTGGTGAACAACACCGTCGGACGGTCCGTGCCCCGGTGCAACAGCGTCAGCCGCTGCTCGAAGTCGCCCCGCTCCGGGTGGTGGTGGTCGGCGGGCTGCCGCAGCGCCAGCACGAAGAACCGGAAGCCCGGCGCGGCCGGCTTCTCCTCCACCACCCGCAGGCCCGGCACCCCCGCGACGGCCGCCCGGATGTCGACCGGCCCCGCCACCTCCGCCGCGGCGGCCGGCGCCACCGCCGTCCCGGCCAGCACGGCCACCGCCGCGACCTGGGCCAACAGCCGCCCGATCCGCTTGCGCCCCATCGTGTCCTCCCCGGTTGTTCTCGGTAACCCGAGTCAACCGGCCCGCCCCCCACCCCCGGATCCCGCCGGGGCGGGGCCCTCCTCCCTCCTGAGGGGGAGCTGCGACCCGCCTCGCCCGGCGCGGCCGCACACTTCGGGTGGCAGACGGTGGGGGTGCCGGCGAACTTCCGCCGACCGGTGACGGCGGCGGTCGAGGTTCGGACTCGTGGGGGTGCCGGTGCCGTGTGCGGCCGGTCGCGACTATCCGTTGTGCGCCCGGGGCGTGGTGCCGCGCGGGCCGTCGGCGGTCGGCCGGGCGCAGGTGGCGGAGGCGGGGCGGCCGTAACGGTTCCGGTTGTTCGACCGGTTGTGGCGGGGCCGCTCGACGACGGGGTCGGGGATCGTGACGGGCACGCCGGTGGGCACGCGGGCACCGGTGATCCGGCTGAGTTCCTCATCGCCGGCCCGGACCTTGGTGGTGACGGGGGTGATGCCGGCCGTGGTCATCATCCGGGCCGTCCCGCGGCGCTGGTTGGGGAGGACCAGGGTGACGACGGTGCCGGACTCGCCGGCCCGGGCGGTGCGTCCGCCGCGGTGCAGGTAGTCCTTGTGGTCGGCGGGCGGGTCCAGGTTGACGACCAGGTCCAGGCCGTCGACGTGGATGCCCCGGGCGGCGACGTCGGTCGCGACGAGCGCGGCCACGTGCCCGGAGCGGAACTGCTCAAGGGTGCGGGTGCGCTGCGGCTGGGACTTGCCCCCGTGCAGGGCCGCGGCCTTCACCCCGTCGGCGAGCAGCTTCTCGACCAGGCGGTCCGCACTCTGCTTGGTGTCGATGAACATGATCACCCTGCCGTCGCGGGAGGCGATGTGGGCGATCGTGGCGTTCTTGTCGGCGTTCTGCACGTGCAGAACGTGGTGCTCCATGGTGCTGACCGCTCCCGCGGACGGGTCCACCGAGTGCGTGACCGGGTCCTTCAGGAAGCGCCGCACCAGGCTGTCGACGTTGCGGTCCAAGGTGGCGGAGAACAACATCGTCTGGCCGCCCCCGGCGACCTGTTCGAGGAGCGCGGTGACCTCCGGCAGGAAGCCCATGTCGGTCATCTGGTCGGCCTCGTCGAGGACGGTGACAGCGACCCGGTCCAGCCGGCAGAGCCCGCGCTCGACCAGGTCGCCCAGCCGACCGGGTGTGGCCACCACGATCTCCGCACCACGGTTCAGCACCTGCGCCTGGCGGCGGACCGGCACCCCGCCGACCACGGTGGCCGTCCGCAGGCGCAGCGCGTGGGCGTACGGGGTGAGCGCTTCGGTGACCTGCTGAGCGAGTTCACGGGTGGGGACCAGGACCAGCGCGAGGGGGGACCGCGGCTCGGCCTGCTGCCCGGCGGTGCGGGCCAGCACGGCGAGACCGAACGCCAGGGTCTTGCCGGAGCCGGTGCGTCCGCGCCCCAGTACATCGCGTCCGACCAGCGAGTTCGGCAGCGTCGCGGCCTGGATCGGGAAGGGGGCGGTGACGCCCCTCCGTGCCAGGATCGTCAGCAGTTCCCTCGGCAGGTCCAGTTCCTCGAAGGACTCGACGGCAGGCAGGGCCGGCACGACGCTCACCGGCACCGCGAACTCCTGCCGCGAGGCGGACCCCGCGCCGCTGCCCGGTGCGGATCGGGAACCGGCGGGTCGGCGCGGAGGGCGGCTGGAACGGTTCATAGGGGAGACCCTCCTCGGGGCGTCAGTGACGTACGGGTCGGCGCTCACCGGAAAGCGGGAGCGGAGAACCCTGAACCGCGGACCGCCGGACATGATGCAGATCCGGACGTGACACTGGGAATTCGTGCGGGAAGGCGGCCGGTGGACCGGATGCGCCAAGGCCGGAACAGCCGGTGCAGCCGGGTGCGGCGAAAAAGCCGAGGGGCCCGCACCGGCATCATGTGCGCGGTGCGGGCCCCTCGCTGCCAAGCGTTTGCCGTGGCAGTGGGAACTACAGCGGGCGAATGTTCTCGGCCTGCGGGCCCTTCTGGCCCTGCGTGACGTCGAACTCGACCTTCTGGCCCTCGAGCAGCTCGCGGAAGCCGCTGGCGTTGATGTTCGAGTAGTGGGCGAACACGTCCGGGCCGCCACCCTCCTGCTCGATGAAGCCGAAGCCCTTTTCCGCGTTGAACCACTTCACGGTGCCATTAGCCATGTAAGAAATCTCCTTCAAGGGACTTTCCGACACCCGCACGATACGGGCGCCGAGTCACCGTGATGAGCGCCCGCCCGGAAAACAACCGGAAAACAAAAATGCGCCCGCGAAACATCAGCAGGCGCACACAAGTTCATGGGAACCACTACTGCAACTCCTTCGACTGTAGCAGCCCCGGGCCCGCTACGGAGGGGACATTTCCACCCGGTTTCGGAGGAGGTCGCCCCCGGCGCCGCCGGACCGGGTCCGGCCCGTACGCCAACGGGCCCTCCGGGCAAGGCAGGTGGCCCGGCGGTGCAGGGCGCACCGGTGTGGCGGCCGACCCGTGGTGATCCTCCGGACGCGCGCCCCCGACGGGAGTGCCGTTCGACACACCTCGCATTTCGGGCATCCAGAATTCGGGCCGTCAGAAAAGGTCGCCTCCCGTGCTCCACGGCGCATACTGGCAGTGATGAGAAAATCTGAAGCAGTCCGCCGGCACCTGCCCACCAGCCCCTTCAAGGCCAGGATCGAAGCGCCGCGCAAGCACTTCGCCATCGGCGACCGCGTCACCCATGACGCCTACGGCCTCGGCCGGGTCATCGGCGCCGAAGGCGACACCGCGGTTCTGGTCGACTTCGGATCACGACAGGAGCGCATCACCGAGCCGTACAACGGGATGTTCAACCTCTGACCCGACCGCCGCACGGCCCCTCGCCGGGCTCCCCGCGGCGAGCTTCCCTCGGAGGCACCGCACGACGAAGCCGGGCCGCTGAGCGGTCCGGTCCTTCGTGAGGGCGGAGGACACGAGATCCGGGCGGCCGGGGCTACGCGGGCATCACGCCGTGGATGCGGGAGATGGTGAACGTCCGCTCGTCGTTCCGCAGGTGGCACCAGGCGTGGAGGTAGGGGGCATCGAGTTCGAGTCGGCTGAGGGTGCGGACGGTCGCACTGCCGGAGGTGGCGACGTACTCGACGGTGATCGGCCTCCCTTCGTCGACGGCGTGGGCCAGCTGGCGGACGTCGGTGAAGGACAGGTTGCGCGCGTAGCCGGCGAGGATCTCCTCGGTGCCGCTGCTGTAAGGGTGCCCACTCTCCGGGCCGGGTTCGGGAGTGTCCTGTGGGGTGGCCCGGAGCCGCTCGGCGAGTGCGCTCAGGTCGGCGGCGGTGCGGCTGTCGGCGGTGCGGGCGCTGGCGGTGCGGGCGCCGTTCGGCTGTCTGCCGGCCGGTCGGCGCGGAGACGGGACCGGACCCGCCGCACGGGGCCGTTGGGTCCGCTCGATGTGGACGGATCCGTCGGGCTTCTCGGCGACCGGGGCGTAGCCGGCAGACCTCAGTTCCGCCAGCGTCTTGTCCGGTGGGGTCCGGCTGATCAGCACCGTCGGTGCAAGCAGCCGCAGGCCGAGCCCCTTGAGCTTGCGGTGCGCCGCCAGTTCGGCCAGCAGGGCGGGCTCCTCACCGTGGATCACACAGGACGCGGAGACCACGCGCACCCGGCCGTGGCGGCGCGCGGTGTCGTGGATCAGGTACGAGAGCGGTTGGGGAAGCGGCTCGACGGCAACGGCGGCCAGGTCGGCCGTGAGGGCGTCGGGGGTGAGGCCGGCATCGAGGGCACGGCGGATGCTTCCGGGGCTGAATCGCCAGACGGAGGCCGCACCGGCGGTCTCCCGGTCCGCGGCCGAGTCCAGCAGTGTGAGGAGGTGCGCAGTCGGCGTACCGGCGACCACAGCGGTGAGATCGCTGCCGAAACGGGCGGTGCCGCTGGCGGAGGGCAGCAGCCGCCGACAGGCTTCGGTCAGGGCCTCGGCGTCGTCGGCGAGCAGAGCTGCCCCGATCGGGGACACGGCCCCGAGAGCTAGTGCGCCCAGCAGTTCCGCCTCCCGGACCAGGGTGGCGAACGGCGTCACGTCCTGGGGGAGTTCGTCGGCGAGCGGGCGCAGCCACACCAGCAGCGCGCCCAGGTCCGCCGAGTTTCCCGCACCGTGGCCGGCGGGTAGCTGCGATGCGGCGGTGAGCAGTCCGTGCCGCGCCTGTACGCAGCCTCCGCAGGGCGGTGCCCCGGCGAGCGCCGGCAGGGTCTTCCCGTCCTCGTCGCGGTTCCCGCCGGGGGTCGACGGGAGCGCCCACCATGCCTGGAGCAGCACGGCGAGTTGGTCGGCCGGTTCTTGCTCGGCCCAGGTGTCGTAGGCCGCGGTCGCCGCGACCCGGTCGCCGTCCCGGGCCAGCAGCCCGGTGGCGCTCGCCGTCTCCAGGACGAGGCGGACCAGGATCTCGTCGCACTGGGCTGCTTTGCTGAGCCGGGACAGTTCACGGGCGCCGATCCCGCCGGCCTTGAGCCGGGCCGGCGGAGCGGCCGCGCATACCCCGAGGACGGACACGGCATGGGCGCCGAACGCCATCGCGGCGGCTGCGGCCTCCCGGTCGATGTCCGAGCCGGCGGCCGGCACTGACCGTACGGCGGGCGGGACAGGTGTGAACGGCGCGTGCCAGTCGGAGCCGCGCAGTGCGAGGGTGACCTCCGCGGGCATCCGGGCCGGCCCGTACCGGTAACGGTCGCGGATCAGCAACCCCCGCTCCAGCGCCCATTGTTCGCCGGGGGCGGAGTCGGTCGCCGGAGCCCCGAACATGATGAAGCCCGGCCGCCCATGAGCCTCATGGGCTCGCTGGTCGAGGAGTCTGCGGGCGGCCGTGGGTGCCGTGGCCATCAGCGCGGCGACCCGGGCCGGATCGCGGTGATGGTCGACCAGCGCCGCCAGCCGCTGCTCCTTCCTGTTGGCGGCGGGTTTGACCTCGAGTTTCGCCAGCATGCGGCCCAACTCGTCGGAGGTCACGCCCGCGAGCAGGTGCGCGAGCGGCGCGTCGAGCCCGAGGGGCGTGCCCCACGCGGACCGCAGCGGCGCCGCGATCTGCAGCAGCTCATTGCCGCCCGGCCACACCAGAGCGCGATCCGCCAGCGTCTCCAGGGCGGCATCCAAACCGTGGGCGCGGTCACCGCGTGTCGCGTCCAGGAGGACCGCCAGATCCTTCCGGGAGACGGCTGGCAGTGCGGCCACGGCCTCCGCCACCTGCAGGCACGGCAGCGAGAGCCGGGGCAGCGCCAGCGCCACGGAGGCCTGGCGCTGGAGGCGATCGGCCAGTTCACCGACCGACCGCGGTTCCGGAAGCGATACGGCGTCCGGCCGCGCGGCCAGGACTCGTGCCAGCCCGGCCGTGTCCAGACCGCGCAGCCATGTGGCCAGCGTCGATCCGCTCTTCTTGCCGATGAGGCACCTCACTACATAGGAGAAGACGTCCGTGCTCTGCCGGAGCCGGTCAGGAGCACAAGGATGACGTACCAGCGGAGGCGCGTGCGACGAGGGACCGGACCGCTGGTTCCTCCACGCGATGGCCCACCGATCGTCCAGTGGTCCGGCGACGAGTGCAGGCGTCCTGACCTGCCGCGAAGCGGCCTCAGGCACAGGGGTCAGCCTCTCCCTGCCCGAAGGTACGGCCGAGGCCATCCGCCAACGAGTGGGCAAGCGCGAGTTCTCCGCGTTCATCACCGCGGCTGTCGAGCGAGAGTTGCGCGGTCAGATCCTGGACGAGTACCTGGCTGACTATGAACGTCGAAAGGGATCGATCTCGGCAGCGGAGCAGGACCGAGCCCGCCAGGTCTTCGACGAGGTGTTCGCCGAGGAGGGCGGATGGCCCGTCGCAAGCTGAGCCACGAGGGCACCCTGGTGCTCGACTCCGAGGGCTTCTGCAAGCTGCTCAACGACCACGAACCCGCGGTTGCGCTAGTCGCTGAAGCCCGGAAGCGGGGCATGGAGGTGGTGATCAGTGCCTTGACCATCATCGAAGCCGTGCACAGCCGTACCGACCAGGCTCGTCTCCGGTGGATTCTGCCCGGCCTGCGAATCGTGCAGGTGGGCGACGAGGAGGCCCGGGCAGCGTCCGCCCTGCTGATCGCGGCCGGCCTTCACGGCCACAAGTACGCGATCGACGCGGTAGTAGCCGAGATGGCACTGCGACAGCGGCGGCCGGTCGTTTTGCCGGCGTCGGACATTGACGACATGACCGAGCTCTGCGGTGATCGCGTGCGTCTCGTGGCTGTCTGACGGTCGCCGTTCGAGGCGTGCGGGCCTGACGCCAAGAAGGCCGCCGGGAAGGTCCGTTGAGACCGTAGATGAGACTGCGAACGAGGATGGCCCCGACGGCTGAGCGGTCGGGGCCGTCGTCTGCCCTGGCGGGCGAAGGCGGAGGATGCGAGATTCGAACTCGTGAGGGGTTGCCCCCAACACGCTTTCCAATTCTCACGAACGGCATCCGCCGCAGGTCCGCACCCGTTCTGACCTGCGGCGGAGTACACCACAGGGCAAGGGCTGAACCCGGCTGGACGGGGGTGAACGAGACCAGAACTGAGACCAGGGCGCGAGTCTCTCTGCTGGTCCCAGGCTCTACTTGCCGTAGTGGTAACGGCATGCGATGACGCACAGGGCGTCGGCCTGCTCGTCAAGGATGTACACCAGGCGGTGTTCCTGATCGATCCGGCGGGACCAGGCCCCGGCGAGCTCGTGCCGCAAGGGTTCGGGTTTGCTGATGCCCTCGTTGCCGTTTCGGCGGATGTCGTCGATCAGCAGATTGATGCGCTTGAGGAGACGACGATCGTCCGCCTGCCAGGACAGGTAGTCGCTCCAGCCGCGCTCGGTGAACTGGACCTTCACGCGCCCTGCTCGGTGAGGTCTTCGGGGTCGAGCAGTTCGCGGGCCACCGCACGGCCCTCCCGGTACTCCTGCAGGGAGCGGCGAAGGTGGTCGGCGTTGGCCGGCGAGCGCAGCAGGTAGTCGGTTTCGCGGAGCGAGGCGTACTCGGCCAAGGAAACGACGACCAGCGGCTCGTGGCCGGCGCGTGTGATGACGAGCTCTTCGGCGTCGCTCTCAACGGCGTCGAGCGCGGCGGCGAGATTGCCGCGGAACTCGGTGGCACTCATCGTCTTCATGTTGTACAGAATAATGTACGTCCATCGAGTGGGCCAGAGAGTAAACGACGAAGGCCCGGACCGTGCGAGACGGTCCGGGCCTTCGATCAAGGCGGAGGATACGAGATTCGAACTCGTGAGGGGTTGCCCCCAACACGCTTTCCAAGCGTGCGCCCTAGGCCTCTAGGCGAATCCTCCGTGGGAGAGCTTAGTACATGTCGAGGGGTGCTCGCGAACCGCTGTCTCGCAGGTGGGTGGGGGAAGGTGCCTGGGGATCTCAGATCGGGGTCGGTGGTCCTGGGCGGGGCGGGGATCCGCTACTCTGGGGACCAGCCCCTCGTGTGGCGTCATCTCTCTGAACCCCCCCAGGGCCGGAAGGCAGCAAGGGTAAGAGGGCTCTGGCGGGTGCACGGGGGGTCCTTGCGTTCCCGGGCGCGGTGGTGGGCGGGGTGCCGCGTTTGTCGGTCCGGGCCGATAACCTCGGTGGCGTGTCCCTAGCCCTGTACCGCCGCTACCGCCCCGAGACCTTCGCGGAGGTCATCGGGCAGGAGCACGTGACCGCCCCGCTCCAGCAGGCCCTGCGCAACAACAGGGTCAACCACGCGTACCTGTTCAGTGGTCCGCGCGGCTGTGGCAAGACGACCAGTGCCCGCATCCTGGCGCGCTGTCTGAACTGTGAGCAGGGCCCGACGCCGACGCCGTGCGGCGAGTGCCAGTCCTGCCGGGACCTGGCGACCGGTGGCCCGGGTTCGATCGACGTGATCGAGATCGACGCGGCCTCGCACGGTGGTGTGGACGACGCACGCGAGCTGCGCGAACGGGCGTTCTTCGCGCCGGTGCACAGCCGGTACAAGATCTTCATCCTGGACGAGGCGCACATGGTGACCTCGGCCGGCTTCAACGCGCTGCTGAAGGTGGTGGAGGAGCCGCCGGAGCACCTGAAGTTCATCTTCGCCACGACCGAGCCGGAGAAGGTGATCGGGACGATCCGGTCCCGGACGCACCACTACCCGTTCCGGCTGGTGCCGCCCGGCACGCTGCGCGACTACCTGGCGGAGGTCTGCGGGCGGGAGGGCATCCAGGTCGAAGACTCGGTGTTCCCGCTGGTGGTGCGGGCGGGCGCCGGTTCGGTGCGTGACTCGATGTCGGTGATGGACCAGCTGCTGGCGGGCGCCGACGAGGCCGGTGTCACGTACGGGATGGCGACCGCGCTGCTCGGGTACACGGACTCGGCGCTGCTGGACGAGGTGGTGGACGCGTTCGCCGCGCAGGACGGCGCGACCGTGTTCCAGGTGATCGACCGGGTCGTCGAGGGCGGGCACGACCCGCGCCGGTTCGTGACGGACCTGCTGGAGCGGCTGCGCGACCTGGTGATCCTCGCCACAGTGCCGGACGCGGGGGAGAAGGGGCTGATCGACGCCCCGGCGGACCGGGTCGCGATCATGCAGGCGCAGGCCGACCGCTTCGGCGCGGCGGAGCTGAGCCGCGGCGCCGACATCGTCAACACCGGGCTGACCGAGATGCGCGGCAACGCGGCGCCCCGGCTGCAGCTCGAGCTGATCTGCGCCCGGGTGATGCTGCCCGGCGCGTACAGCGACGAGCTGTCGCTGCAGGCGCGGCTGGACAAGCTGGAGCGCCGGGCGGCGGCCGGTGGTTTCGCCGCGCCGGCGGGTGGGGCCGCGGTGTTCGCCGCGCCGAGCCCGGTGCAGCAGGCTTCGGCGGCGTACGAGGCGCCGGTCGCCCAGGCGGTTCCGGCCGCTCCGGTCGCTCCGGCGGCGCACGAGGCGCCGACCACCCCGGCCGCAGCGCCGGCGGCGCCGGTCCAGGCCGCGCCCGCTCTGGCCGGCCCGCCGCCCGGTGCGTGGCCGATTCCGCGCAGCTTCCCGCCGGCCGGCGGTGAGCCGGCGCCGGCACAGCAGGCACCGCAGCAGCAGGCCCCGGCACCGGTCGCGGCCCCCGCGCCCGCCCCGGTGGCACCGCCGACACCCGCCCCCGCGGCGGCCGCGGCGCAGCAGCCGTCGGCGGCCGCGCAGCAGGGCGCGGCGCAGATCCGGCAGATGTGGCCGCAGATCCTGGACGCGGTGAAGAACCGCCGGCGTTTCACCTGGATCCTGCTCAGCCAGAACGGCCAGGTGGCGGGTTTCGACGGCAACGTGCTGCAGGTGTCGTTCGTGAACGCGGGCGCCCGGGACAGCTTCGTCAGCAGCCACAGTGACGACGTGCTGCGCCAGGCGCTCGCCGACGCGCTCGGGGTCGACTGGCGGGTGGAGTGCATCGTCGACCCGTCGGGCGGTACGGCCGGTCCGTCCGGCGGTGGCCCGTCCGGTGGTGCCTTCGGCGGCCCGAGCGGTGCGAGCGGTTTCGGTGGCGGCGGTGGCGGTGGCGCACCGGCGCCGCAGGCCGGTGGCGGCGGTTGGGGGCAGCCGGCGGCGCGTCCGCAGGCGGCGCCCGCGCAGTCTGCTCCGGTGCCGGTGGTGCCGGAGGCGGCGGCGCAGCCGGCTGTGCCGGTGGGGTCCGCCGCGCCGGTGCAGCAGACTCCGCAGGCGCAGCGTCCGGCGGAGCCGGTGCCTCCGCAGGTCGCGCCGGAGGACGACGTCCCGGAGGACGACGACCCGGATCTGAACGAAGAGGCGTTCTCCTCGCAGGATCTGATCGTCCGGGAGTTGGGCGCGACGGTGCTGGAGGAGATCCACCACAGCAACTGAGACGGGGGAGGGGAGCCGTGGGCGTGGCGTACCGCGTGCACCGGATCGGTCCGGGGGACTGGGAGCCGTACCGCGAGGTGCGGTTGGCGATGCTGCGGGACGCGCCGGAGGCGTTCGGCGAGCGCTGGGCGGACGCGGCGGCGCTGCCGGAGGCCGAGTGGCGGGACCGGGCGGCGCGGCAGTCGTGGCCAGCCACCATCGGGGTGGCGGCGGTGACACCGGACGGCGACTGGGTCGGCCTGGCGGGCGGGTACGTGGTGTCCCGGTTGGCGTACGACGGGGAGTTCCGGACGGCGGTGCCGGTGGCGAAGGTGGTCAGCGTCTGGGTGGATCCGGCGCACCGGGGCCGTGCGGCGGGGGCGGCGGAGCTGTTGCTGGGCACGGTGACCGGGTGGGCGCGGGAGCAGCCGGGCGTCGGGCTGGCACTGCTGGAGGTGCACGAGGGGAACGGCCGGGCGCGGGCGTTCTACGAGCGGCTGGGGTACGCGCCGACCGGCGGGGAGCGGCCGTACCCGCTGGATCCGGCGGCTCGGCTGCTGGAGCTGGGGCTCGACCTGCATCCGGCGCCGGTGCCGGGTTCCGGCGCGTAGGCTCGACGGCGAAGAGATCGGTTCGAAGGCAGGAGAGTGCCGTGTTCCCTGGTGGCCAGCCCAACATGCAGCAGCTGCTGAAGCAGGCGCAGAAGATGCAGGAGGAGCTCGGCCGGGCTCAGCAGGAGCTGGCCGAGACGAAGGTGAGCGGTTCGTCGGGCGGTGGCCTGGTCGAGGCGACGGTGACCGGCGCGGGCGAGCTGGTGGCGCTGACGATCGCCCCGGCGGCGGTGGATCCGGAGGACACCGAGACGCTGGCGGACCTGGTGCTGCTGGCCGTCCGGGAGGCGACCGCGGCGGCGCAGAAGCTGCAGGCGGAGCGGATGGGCCCGCTGACCCAGGGCCTCGGCGGCGGTGGGATCCCCGGTCTGCCGTTCTGATCCGTCGTCAGGACGGAGGGCGGACGGATGGGCCCGGCGGTGGGGTTCCCGCCGGGCCCAGCCGTCCGCGGGCCCGTCAGCGCCAGAAGGTGTCGTTGCCGGTGGGGCCGTCGCCGAAGTAGGCCTCGTGGCCGGTGACGACCTTGCCGTCCTTCCAGTGCAGCAGCTGGACGACGTCCACCGCGAGCGAGCAGGAGCAGTCCTCGCCGGTGCGGTGCGCGGAGTTGCGGCACAGGTAGGCGGAGACGTGCCCGTCGATCATGATCTGCTCGGTCTCGGAGCGGAACGAGCCGCCGGTGATCTCCTGCCGCGACTTGGCGTAGCCGAGGAAGGCGTCCAGGCCCTCGTACTTGCCGGCCAGCTGGTTGTCGCCGGGGACGTGCCAGACCAGGTCCTTGTCCCAGTACTGCTCGATCTGGGCGCGGTCGCCGCTGTCCAGTGCGGCGTACGCGTCGCCGACCCGCTTCGGGGTGAGCTTGACGGCGAGCTCCTGCTCGGAGCTGACGATCCCGCCGCGCATCATCTCCTCGGTGAGGAGCGTGCCGCCGACCGAGGTGGCGCCGGGCTTCATGTCGTCGACGGTCACGTAGATGAAGGGCCGGGCGACCTCGCCCATGACGGCGACCAGTGCGTCGGTCATCTCCGTGGTGATCTGCGCCTTCTCCGCCATGCTGGCGAAGCCTTCGATGAGACTGACCCGGATGATGGGCATGGGGATCCTCGATTCGTACGGGTGGGGACGGCGGCCGGACGACTGCGGTCAGATGACCTGGAGGACGACCTTGCCCTTGGCCTGGCCGGTCTCGATGAGCTCGTGGGCCTTGTCGGCCCGCTCCAGGGGCAGGACGTTGCCGATGATCGGCTTGAGGGCGCCGGCGTTGATCAGCGCGGTGATGTCCTCGAGGTCCTTGCGGTCGCCCTCGACGGTGAGCGAGACGGCGCGCAGGCCGAGCCGGGCGGCCTCGGCGGCGGTGGCCTCGTCCGGCGGGACGGGCAGCGAGACCAGGACGCCGCCGGTGCGCATGGTCTTCAGCGAGCGCAGGCCGTTCTCGCCGGCGACGGTGTCGACGACCACGTCGATGTCGTGGGCGTGCTCCTCGAAACGGACCTTGGTGTAGTCGAAGACCTCGTCGGCGCCGAGGCTGCGGACCAGCTCGACCTGGTCGGTGGAGGCGGTGCCGCAGACGTAGGCGCCGCGGGCGCGGGCGATCTGGACGGCGAGGTGGCCGAGGCCGCCGGCCGCGCCGTGGACCAGGACGCGGGTGCCGGGGCCGGTCTTGCCGACGCTGACCAGGCTCTGCCAGGCGGTCAGCGAGACCAGCGGGACGCCGGCCGCCTCGACGTGGGTGAGCGACTCGGGCTTGGGGGCGAGCTGGCGGGAGTCGACGGTCACGTACTCGGCGTAACCGCCGCCGATCCGCGGGAAGTTGATCATCCCGTAGACCTCGTCGCCGACGGCGAAGCGGGTGACGCCGCCGCCGATCTCCACGACGGTGCCGGAGACGTCCCAGCCGATGGTGATCGGGAGCGGGCCCTGCGAGGGGGAGATCCCGCCGCCGTCGCGGGTCTTGCAGTCGACCGGGTTGACGCCGGCGGCGTGCACCCGGACCAGCACCTCGGTCCACAGCGGCTCGGGGCGCGGGACGTTCTCCTCCAGGCGGAGCACCTCGGGAGCGCCGTAGCTGTGCTGGCGGACGGCGCGCATGGTCTCGGTCATCTCAGTACTCCTTAGGCGGTTCGGGCGAAGTGGCCTGGGGCCGGGACGACTTGGGGCTGACGTCGATGAAGTAGGAGATCAGCAGCACGACGTAGAAGCAGATGCTCACGGTCGCGTTGAAGATCGAGATCAGCACCGCGGTGAGGTACAGGAACGGGCCGATGCCGAAGCGGACGCGGATCCGCCGGGCCTGTTCGGGGGTGATGTGCCCGCCGAGGTGCTGGTGGTCGCGCGAGGCGTAGATCCAGATGGCGTTGAAGAAGACGCCGCCGAGGATGAGCACGATGCCGTACAGCGCGGCGGCCACCTTCTCGCCGTGGCCGACGGTCACGGCGTCGGCGAGCACGGCGGTGGGGAAGGGCAGGAAGGCCACCGACAGCAGCATCATCAGGTTGAGGATCATCAGCGGCCGGTCCACCTTGGTGATGTAGTGGAACACCAGGTGGTGGTTGAGCCAGATCATCCCGATCAGCAGGAAGGTGACCGAGTAGGCCGCGTACGAGGGCCACAGGTGGAGCAGGGCGTCGCCGAGACCGGCGCGCATCGCCTCCGGTCCGGGGGCGTGGACCTCGAGGATCAGCAGGGTGATGGCGATCGCGAACACGCCGTCGCTGAACGCCTCCAGCCGCTGCGGGGACATCTCCACGTTGCCGAGGGCGTCCTCGGCCTCCTCGACCATCGGTTCGGTCGCGGTCACCATGCGGGGCTTCCTCCGATCGGGGCGGGCGGACGCGGGCTGACCTCGGGTCAGCTCCGGCCGGGGCTCTGGACGAACTCGATGAGGTGGCCCTCGATGTCGCGCACGAAGGCGACCGAGAGGGCGAGCGGGGCGATGTCGACCGGTCCGACGGCGACGGGCACGCCGAGGCCGGCGAGCTCGGCGAGGACGGCGTCCAGGTCGTCGACGTAGAAGGCCAGGTGGCTGGGGCCCTGGACGAATCCGTGCTCGGGCGGGTCGGCCCGGTGCAGGGCGGCGGAGCCGTCCCGCTCGGCGAGTTCGAGGCGCAGCGGGCCGGCGGCGAGGAAGGCGACCCGCTCGCCGCGCTCGGGGATGTCGAGCCGGCTGACGGTCTCGAAGCCGAACACCCGCCGGTACCAGTGCGCGGCGCGGTCGAGGTCGGCCACCACCAGGCAGCTCGACATCCCGGTGACGTGCCGGGAGACCTGGTCCCGGACGTTTTCCCGCGTCAACTCCCGCGCCTCTTCCCGGGTCAACTCGGTGGTCATGGATCCTCCGTGGGTGGTCCGATGGCGTGCTCGGCAGCGTAGGCGATTGACTGTGCGATTGACAATATTTGACTCTAGGAGTTTTCTGAAGGGGCGTGGGTTTCCGCGCTCCCCGACCTCGTCCTGTCCAGAGACCTGAGGAGCCAGAACCGTCATGACAACCATCGACCGCGTATCGACCGCGGACCCGGGAGAGCTGTCCGACAGCAGGAAGCGGCTGGCGCTGCTGATCCTGTGCGGGGCGGTCTTCCTCGACGCGCTCGACATCTCCCTGCTGGGCGTCTCGCTGCCCAGCATCAAGACCGGCCTGGGCCTGTCCGACGGCTCGCTGCAGTGGCTCGTCTCGGGCTACACCGTGGGTTACGGCGGGTTCCTCCTGCTCGGCGGCCGGGTCGCCGACATCTGGGGCCGTCGCCGCACCTTCATGGCCGCGACCGTCGTCTTCATCGTCGCCAGCCTGCTCGGCGGCATCCTCACCGCGGGCGGCCTGCTGATCGCCACCCGCGTGCTCAAGGGCATCGCGGCCGGCTTCACCGCCCCCGCCGCGATGTCGCTGATCACCACCACCTTCCGGGAGGGCGACGAGCGCAACCGCGCGCTCGGCGTCTTCGCGATGACCGGCGCCGGCGGCTACAGCTTCGGCCTGGTCCTCTCCGGCGTGCTGACCGAGATCGACTGGCGGCTGGTGTTCTTCGCGCCGGGCGTCATCGCGATCGCGGTGCTGCTGGCCAGCCCGCTGATCAAGGCGGACGGCCCGCGGACCGGCGGCTCGAAGATCGACGCCGCGGGCGCGCTGACCGTGACCCTCGGCGTCATGCTGCTGGTCTACGGCCTGGTCCAGGCCCCGGCCTGGGGCTGGGCGTCGGCCGGCACCATCGGCACGCTGGCCGGCGCGGTGGCCCTGCTGGTCGCGTTCGTGGCCATCGAGGCGCGCCACCGCTCGCCGCTGGTCCCGCTCTCGCTGTTCCGCTCCCGCTCGCTGAGCACCGCCAACCTGGTGAGCGTGGTGTGGGCCGGCTCCACCATCGGCTGGCAGTTCGTCGCCACCCTGTACCTGCAGGAGACCCTGCACTACTCGGCGCTGACCACGGCCTTCGCCTTCCTGCCGCTCGGCGTGATCATCGTCGCGGTGGCGAAGTTCGCGGCCGGTCCGCTGGTCGGCCGCTGGGGCACCCGCGCGGTGGTCACCATCGGCATGCTGATCCAGGCCACCGGCGTCCTGCTCTACCTGGGCGTGGGCGTGGGCAGCGGGTACACCACCGCGATCCTGCCGGGCATCATCCTGCACGGCATCGGCAACGGCCTGGTCTACCCGACCGTCAACATCGCCGGCGTCAGCGGCGTGGCGGACGAGCGCCAGGGCGTCGCGGCCGGTCTGATCACCGCCTCGTACCAGGTCGGCGCCGGTGTCGGCGTGGCCGTGCTGGCCGCGGTGCTGACCGCGACCGGTGGCGCCGACGCGGGTGTCGCGCACTTCCGCTGGGCCTTCCTGGTGGCCGGCCTGTTCTCGGTCGCCGGTCTGCTGGTCGGCTTCTTCGGCCTGCGTCCGACGGCGGCCGCCGCGGTGGCCGCCCCCGCCGAGCGGGCGGCCTCCCGCCCGCTGAGCGAGGCCGCGGCCGAGCGCTGAACCGCCCGGTTCCCCGGTGCCCGCCGGACCTCTTCTCCCTCGGTCCGGCGGGCGCCTCCGGAAAGCGCATTTGACTCGCTGTTTGACAAACAGTCATAGACTTGGATTAATAAATGTCGGAAGCCCTGGACGTCGCCCGCGAGTTCATCGCGGCGGCCAATCGGGGAGACGTGTCCGAGCTGCTCGCCGCCCTCGCCCCCGAGGCCAGGGTGGAGATGGCCGGCGCCGTCTACGAGGGCCGCGAGTCGGCGGTGCACCGTTTCTTCGTCCCCTGGGTGGTGGAGGTGGCGGGGCGGTACCGGGAGACCGGGGCGCCCGCCGAGGACCGCCCGGGCGAGGTGGCCGTCGGCTACCGGTTCGCGACACCCCGAGGCCTGCGTGAGGACCTTGTGTACACCTATCGGGTGAATATGGGTCATATCACCGAGATCGTCGGCCGGTTCGCCTGAGCCGCGCCGGCGCCGAACCTGAAGGAGCACCAGTGGAGAACCCGGTAGCGGTCGTCGGCGGAGCGGGTCGGATCGGCCGCCTGGTGGTGGCCGGACTGCTCGAACGCGGCGAGGAGGTGCGGGTGCTGAGCCGCCGTCCGCGCGGCGTCCAGTCCGGCGCCGAGCCCCACCAGGCGGACGTGCGGGACCGCCAGTCGCTGTCCCTCCCGCTGGCCGGCCTCTCGGCCGTGGTGATCAGCGTCGAGCCGGGCACCGCCAACAGCGGCCCGGACAGCCCCGAGGCCACCATGTACCAGGGCGTGCTCAACGTCCTGGACGCGGCCACCGCCGGCGGCGAGAAGCCGCACGTCGTGCTGGTCAGCCAGATCTACGTGACCCGCAAGAACCACCCGATCAACCGGACCGGCCGGATGCTCGACATGCGCCTGGCCGGCGAGGACGCGATCCGCCGCTCCGGCCTGCCCTACACCGTGGTCCGGCCCAGCTGGCTGACCGGCGGCCGCGGCGGCACCGGCGTGCGCCTGGAGCAGGGCGACACCGGCGACGGCGAGATCACCCGCCAGGACGTCGCGGACGCCGTGGTGCAGTCGCTCTACAGCCCGGCCGCCCGCTCGCTGACCTTCGAGATGTACAACACGTCCGGCGGCGTCCGAGCCGACTGGGACGACCTGTTCAGCACGCTGACCCCCGATTCTCACTGAGTCCGGAGCAGTCCCTCTGATCCCGGATCCCGTCCGATAGGAGCCCGCCCGCAATGGACAGCAACCGCACCCACGAGGTCGTGGCCGGCTGGTTCGACGCCCTCAGCCGCGGCGACATGGAGACCGTCATAGGCACCCTGGCCGAGGACATCGACTTCGAGCTGCCGCAGGACCGCTACAACCAGGTCATCCCCTACCTGGGCCGGCACCTCGGCCGGGAGGCCGTCCAGGCGGCGTTCGGCGTCCGGGCCGAGACCACCGAGGTGCTCGACTACGGCGTCCGCGACCTGCGGGCCGAGGGCGACACCGCGTTCGCCGTGGTCTACACCCGGGCCGCGCAGACCCGCACCCGGCAGGAGTTCGAGATCGAGGACGCGCACCGCTTCGTCGTCGGAGACTCCGGCAAGATCACCCACTGGAAGGTCTACTTCGACCCCAACGGCGAGGTGGCGGCCTTCACCGCCGACCGCCAGGAGCGCCTGCTCGCCGCCGTGCACGCCGGCGACGCCGACACCGCCCGCACCCTGATCGAGGTCGAGGGCGCCGACGTCAACCGCCGGGACGCCGACAGCGGCCTCACCCCGCTGCTGATCGCCGCCGGCCGCGGCGACGAGACCCTCGTCGCCCTGCTGCTGGAGGCCGGCGCCGACCCGCACACCGCCGACTCCCGGGCCGGCGCCACCGCGCTGCACAAGGCCTGCCAGAGCGGCAGCGTCGCGGTCGCCCGCCTGCTGGTCGAGGCCGGCGCCTTCGTCGACGCGGTCGCGCCCACCACGGGCCACACCCCGCTGATGGACGCCCTCTGGTTCAAGTACCCGGACCTGGTCGGCTACCTGCTCGACCAGGGCGCCGGCCTGGAGGTCTACACCCACTACGGCTTCTCGCTGCGCCAGCACTTCGAGTACGAGCTCAACGTCAACACCCGCGGCAAGGACCTGCTGCTGCGCGCCGAGCAGCTGCTGGAGGACCGCCGCAAGAGCGACGCCGAGACGGTCGCCTCCCAGCAGCTGATGGCCGCCGTGGTCGCCGACGACGTCGAGCAGGTCCGCTCGCTGCTGGCGGCCGGCGCGGACGTCGAGGCCCGCTTCCCGCGGCTCAACGGCTTCAACGACGGCCACACCCCGCTGCACGTCGCCACCCGCGACGGCCACCAGGAGATCACCCGCCTGCTGCTCGCCGCCGGCGCCGCCGTCAACGCGGTCGAGCCCTGCTTCGGCGCCGTCCCGCTGCACAAGGCCGTCTACAACGGCCACGCCGCGATCACCGCCGACCTGGTGGTGGCGGACGGCATCGACCTGGACTTCCAGGGCGCCACCAACGGCTACACCCCGCTGCACGACGCGCTGTGGCACGGCTGGGAGGACTGCGCCCGGATCCTGATCGACGCGGGCGCCCGCACCGACCTGACCGGTCACGACGGCAAGACCCCGTACGACCTGGCGGTCGAGGTGCTCGGCGCCGACCACGAGCTGGCCGTCCGGCTGGCCCCGGCGGCCTGACGCCCCCGAAGCACCCTGCGGGCCCCGGGGCCGCTCCCGGGGCCCGCAGGCGTGTCGCCCCACCACTGCCACCGACAGGGAGAGCACACCGCCATGCGCTACGCAGTCATCGGAACCGGCATCGTCGGCCGGACCCTGGCGGCCAAGCTGGCCTCGCTCGGCCACCGGGTCGCCGTCGGCACCCGGGACGTCGAGCAGACCCTGGCCCGCACCGAGCCGGACGGCTACGGCAACCCGCCGTACGCCCTCTGGGCCGCCGAGCACCCCGAGATCGAGCTGACCGGCTTCGCCGAGGCCGCGGCCGGCGCCGACACGGTGGTCAACGCCTCGCTCGGCTCGGCCAGCATCGGCGCGCTGACCGCCGCCGGCGCGGAGAACCTGGCCGGCAAGGTGCTGATCGACGTCGCCAACCCGCTCGACTTCTCGAACGGGATGCCGCCGACCCTGGACCCGGTCAACACCGACAGCCTCGCCGAGTCCATCCAGCGGGCCTTCCCGGCCGCCCGGGTGGTCAAGACGCTCAACACCATGAACTGCTCGGTGATGGTCGAGCCCGGCCGGCTGGCCGGCCCGCACGAGGTCTTCCTGTGCGGCGACGACGAGGCCGCCAAGAAGGAGACCGCCGAGCTGCTGGCCGCCTTCGGCTGGCCCGCCGGGTCGGTCGTCGACCTCGGCGACCTGACCGCGGCCCGCGGCACCGAGCAGCTGCTGCCGCTCTGGATCCGGGTGTGGGGCGCGCTCGGCACCTGGGACTTCAACTTCCACGTCCAGCGGGCCTGACCGGCCGGATCCCGCAGCGGACCGCATCCCGACGACAACCGCAGAAGCCGACAACCGCCGAAGCCGAGAACAGCCGAACGCGAGGAGCCAGACCGATGACCGACCAGCTGACCCGCCGGGCCGCCCAGGCCGCGGCCGCCATGCTCAGCGTCGCCGTGCTCTGCACCGCCTGCGCGGCCACCACCGACTCCGGCGCCGACCGGCGGCCCGCCGCCGCCGAGATCAGCGCCACCGGCACCACCGACGCCGTGGTGGCCGCCGCCGAGGCGCTGCCCGCGAGCACCGGCACCCCCGGCGCGGGCGACCTCGGGGTGGCGCGCGGCTACACCGACGCCGCCAACCGCGGCGACGTCGCGGGCATCACCGCGGCGTTCGCCCCGAACGCCCACTTCGACCGGGCCGGTTCGCAGTTCACCGGCCGGGACGCGATCGTCAACACCTTCATCCGCCCCGACGTGGTGGACGACAAGGGCCACTACCGGGAGATCTCGGTCACCACCAAGGGCGACCGCACCGTGATCGAGTACGTCTTCACCGCCCGCGGCGGCGGGGTCACCGAGCACTTCACCTACGCCTACCTGATCAAGGACGGTGTGATCGTCGACGTGATCGGCCGCTACGTCTGAGCCGGGCCCGATCGGGCCCGAGCCGGGTGCGACGGGAACGGATTCCACGAGTCGGGCGTCGGATGGTGTGTCCGACGCCCGATTCGTTGGATGATGGCACCGGAGCAATCGGACCCCGGTGACCGTCCGGGCCGGCGGAAGGCGTGACGTTGTACGAGGGCGTGGTTCAGGACCTGATCGACGAACTGGGCAGGCTGCCCGGCGTCGGGCCCAAGAGCGCGCAGCGGATCGCCTTCCACGTGCTGCAGTCCGACCCGGTGGACGTCCGCCGGCTGGCGCACGCGCTGCTGGAGGTCAAGGACCGGGTCCGCTTCTGCGTGGTGTGCGGCAACGTCGCCGAGGCCGAGCGGTGCCGGGTCTGTCTGGACCCGCGCCGCGACCTGGCGGTGATCTGCGTGGTCGAGGAGCCCAAGGACGTGGTGGCCATCGAGCGCACCCGGGAGTTCCGCGGCCGCTACCACGTGCTGGGCGGCGCGATCAGCCCGATCGAGGGCGTCGGCCCGGACGACCTGCGGATCCGCGAGCTGATGACCCGGCTCGCCGACGGCACCGTCACCGAGCTGATCCTGGCCACCGACCCCAATCTGGAGGGGGAGGCCACCGCCACCTACCTGGCCCGGCTGTGCAAGCCGATGGGCCTCAAGGTCACCCGGCTGGCGAGCGGCCTGCCCGTCGGCGGGGACTTGGAGTACGCCGACGAGGTCACCCTCGGCCGGGCCTTCGAAGGGAGACGACTGCTCGATGTCTGAACGTAGCCACACCCTCACCCACAACGACGAGCCCGACGACTTCGCGGTCCAGATCGCCGACTCGGTGGAGAGCTTCGTGCTCGCCGTCACCGAGGTCGCCAAGGGCGACGAGCCGGGCAGCGCCATCTCGCTGCTGCTGCTCGAGGTCTCCCAGCTGCTGCTGGCCGGCGGCCGGCTCGGTGCGATCGAGGACGTCCTGCCGGAGGACCGCTTCGAGCCCGACGCGGGCCCCGAGCCGGACGGCGTGGAGCTGCGGGACCGGCTGGCCGAGCTGCTCGCCCCGATCGACGTCTACCACGAGGTCTTCGACCCGTACGGGCCGTCGGAGATGCCGAACGCCTTCCGGATCTCCGACGACCTCGCGGGGGTGGTCAGCGAGCTGCGGCACGGCCTGACCCACTACCGGGAGGGCCGGATCAGCGAGGCGCTGTGGTGGTGGCAGTTCTCGTACCTGTCCAACTGGGGCACGACCTGCTCGGCGGTGCTGCGGGCGCTGCAGTCGCTGGTCGCGCACGTCCGGCTGGACAGCCCGCTCGGCGCCGCGCCCGACGGTGCGGACACCGACAACGACGGGCTGAGCGACGAGGAGCTGGAGAAGCAGGCGGGCGACCTGATGGCCGCCGAACTCGGGCTGTGACGGGTCTCCGACGGGCGCTGTGACGCAACCGTCAGAAATTTCCGGGCGCGCGAAATCCGGGGAGCAGGCGGTCGGCTCCCCGGCAAATCTCCTGGGCGGCCGGGCCGGGTCCGCAGACCTGCCCGTCCGGGGTGACCACGGTTCGATATGGCCGTCTCAGTATGCGGAATGCCCCGGTTCGGCGTGACCGCGTCGTTAGACTGGCCGCGACCAGACCACCCCAAGTCGAGGAGCCCCCGTGGGCCTTGTCGTGCAGAAGTACGGCGGCTCATCCGTTGCGGATGCCGAGGGCATCAAGCGCGTCGCCCGTCGAATCGTGGACACCAGGAAGGCCGGCCATGAGGTCGTCGTCGTGGTCTCCGCGATGGGCGACACGACGGACGAGCTCATCGAACTCGCGGAGCAGGTGACCCCTATTCCGTCCGGCCGTGAGTTCGACATGCTGCTGACCGCCGGAGAGCGCATCTCCATGGCGCTGCTGGCCATGGCGATCAAAACGCTGGGCTTCGACGCCCAGTCCTTCACGGGCAGCCAGGCCGGTGTGATCACCGACTCGACGCACAACAAGGCGCGCATCATCGACGTGACGCCGGGCCGCATCCGCAACGCCCTCGACGAGGGCAACGTCGCGATCGTGGCCGGCTTCCAGGGCGTCTCCCAGGTCTCCAAGGACATCACCACGCTCGGCCGCGGCGGCTCCGACACCACCGCCGTCGCGCTGGCCGCGGCGCTCGGCGCCGAGGTCTGCGAGATCTACACCGACGTCGACGGCGTCTTCACCGCCGACCCGCGCGTGGTCAAGAAGGCGCGCAAGATCGACTGGATCGCGTTCGAGGACATGCTGGAGCTGGCCTCCTCCGGCTCCAAGGTGCTGCTGGACCGCTGCGTGGAGTACGCGCGGCGCTACAACATCCCGATTCACGTACGCTCGTCCTTCTCCGGTCTCCCGGGGACGATCGTCAGCAACGACAACCCGAACAAGCCCGAAGGGGGCGAGATGGAGCAGGCCATCATCTCCGGAGTCGCCCACGACACGTCCGAGGCCAAGATCACGGTCGTCGGCGTGCCGGACAAGCCGGGCGAGGCGGCCCGCATCTTCCGCGCCATCGCGGACGCCGAGGTCAACATCGACATGGTGGTGCAGAACGTCTCCGCCACCTCCACCGGCCTCACCGACATCACCTTCACCCTGCCGAAGACCGAGGGCCAGAAGGCCATCGACGCGCTCGGCCGGGTCAAGGAGGGCATCGGCTACGAGTCGCTGCGCTACGACGACGCGATCGGCAAGATCTCCCTGGTCGGCGCTGGCATGCGGTCCAACCCGGGTGTCACCGCGACCTTCTTCGAGGCGCTCTCCGAGGCCGGCGTCAACATCGAGCTGATCTCCACCTCGGAGATCCGCATCTCGGTGGTCACCCGCGCCGAGGACGTCCCGGAGGCCGTCCGCGCCGTGCACACCGCGTTCGGCCTGGACAGCGACACCGACGAGGCCGTCGTCTACGGGGGCACCGGCCGCTGACCGGCGGTCGCCGACCCCCGCCGTCGGCCGGGATCGTAGCCGTTCCCCCAGCGGGCGGTGAGACAGTCTGTCAGAATCCCCTTCCGGAGCGTCCGAGCTCTGGAGGGGGATTCGCCTTTGGTGGAGAATGCCCCCCGGGTCAGGGCAACCAGGACAGGGGATCGAGTGTCCAACAGGCGTGGCGAACATGATGGGGGCGGCGGTGGCGGTGGCCATCCCGCTCGGGGCGGCCCGACGGCCGGTCGATAGTCGGATGGGCCTTGCTGCGGCGGCAGCGGACGCGACCGGGGCCAGCGTCGATCAGCTCACCGAGACCTACCAGGCGCACTACCGTTCCCTGCTGCGACTGGCGGCCCTGCTCCTCGACGACCTCTCCTCCTGCGAGGACGTCGTCCAGGAAGCCTTCATCCGGGTGCACGCCGCCCGGCGACGGGTCCGCGACCCGGAGAAGACCCTGGCCTACCTGCGGCAGACCGTGGTCAACCTCTCCCGGTCCACGCTGCGGCGACGGATCCTCGGCCTGCGGCTGCTGCCCAAGCCCATGCCTGACATGGCCAGTGCAGAGGAAGGGGCCTACGATGCGCTGGAGCGCGATCAGCTGAGGACCGCGCTACGGGGGTTGCAACGCCGTCAGCGGGAGGTGCTCGTGCTGCGCTACTACGCGGATCTGACCGAGGCTCAGGTCGCCGAGGTGCTCGGCATCTCCATCGGCTCGGTGAAGGCGTACGGCTCGCGCGGACTCACGGCACTGCGCACGCTGATGGAGAGCGGCAGCGATGACTGACCGCTCCGCGGGCCCCGGCCCGGGCGGCCCGGGAGCACCGGGCGGCCCGGGTGGTCCGGGGCGCCCGGCCGGATCCGGCCCGGGCGGGTCCGGCTCCGGCGGGGGCGGGATGACGGAACGTGAACTCCGCGCCCGGCTGCGCCTCGCCGTCGACGACCTCGAACCCGACGCCGCCGCCCTGCCCCGGCTCCGGGTCGCCGTACCGCGCCGCCGTGCCCGCCGCCGCAACGCCTGGACCGGCGCCGCCGCCGTTACCCTCACCGCCGCCGTCGCCCTGCCCGCCCTGCACGGCGTCGACCCGCTCTTCGACCTCTCCGGCGGTGCCACGGCCGGTGCCGCCGGCGCCCCCGGCAGCGCCCGCCCCACCCACCCGCCGACCGGATCCGTCACCAGATCCGCCCCCGCCCAGCCACCCGCCGCCGCCGACCCCTCCAGCGCCGCTCCCACCGCCAGCGGCAGCGCCGGCCCGAGCGGCACACCGACGCCCGGCGCGACCGGCGCCGTCCCCGCCTGCCTCCCCGCCGCCCTCGGCAAGGCCGACGCCCGGATCGACCCCGCCGACGCCGCCGGCCGGGTCTACGGCTGGTTCCACGTCGCCAACACCTCCGCGCAGAGCTGCCGGATCGACCGGGCCGGCACCGTCGACGCAGTCGCCGCCCCCGGCGCCGGCGGCGGCACCGTCCGGGTCCTCGCCCACGCGGCCGGCGACCCGGCCGACGGGCTGCCCGATCCGGCGAGCCTGCCGCGCGAGGTCGTGCTCGCGCCGGGCGCCGCGTACGTCGTCCGGTTCGGCTGGGTTCCCGGCCGGGCCTGCGACACCGCCACCGCCGCCCCCAGCGCCGCCGGCCAGTCCGTCGCCCAGGCCGACACCAGCGCGGCCGCCGTCGCCCCTGCGGGCAGCGCCGCCCCCGGGTCCAGCCCCGGCCCCTCCACCGACCCGACGGCCGCCCCCACCGCCACCACCGCCGGGCCCGACAACACCCTGACGCTCTCCTACGCCCTCGCCACCGGCACCCCCGCCCTCGCCACCGCTCAGCTCAAGGGCGCCTGCGACGGCACCGTCTACCAGTCCGCCCCCGAACCCGCCCCCACTCCCACCCCGGCCCCACCCACCCCCACCCCGAGCTGACCCCACGCCCCGACAGGGCCACGGTCCGGGACGGCACCGCTTCGGGCGGAGCCACGGTCCGGGACGGCACCGCCTCCGGCGGGGTGCTCCGCGGGATCGCCTTCGGCGGGACGCTCCGCGGGAGAACGACCGCCTCCGGCGGGGTGCTCCGCGGGATCGCCTCCGGCGGGGTGCTCCGCGGGATCGCCTCCGGCGGGACGCTCCGGGAGAACGATCGCCTCCGGCGGGGTGCTCCGCGGGATCGCCTTCGGCGGGACGCTCCACGGGAGAACGACCGCCTCCGGCGGGACGGTGGTCCGCGGGATCGCCTCCGGCGGCCGCTCCGGGAGAACGATCGCCTTCGGTGGGGTGCTCCGCGGGATCGCCTTCGGCGGGACGCTCCACGGGAGAACGACCGCCTCCGGCGGGACGGTGGTCCGCTCGGGGGTCGCGTTCGTTCCGCCGCGGTCCCGGCCGGCGGCCGTGGGGGGCCTCCGGCTGGGACGGGAGTGCGCGGGAGATGCCCTCGGGTGGTGGTGTCGTGCCCCGGTGGGCGGGGGCGGTGTCGGGGGTGGTTACCGTGGTGGTGTGTACCGGTTTCTCCTGACCCCGCGGTGGCTCGGCGGCACTGTTGTCGCGTTGGCGGCGATCGTGGTCTGCCTGTTGCTCGGTTCCTGGCAGCTGGGGCGGTTCGAGGACCGGGTCGACTCGCACAAGGACACGTCCAGGGCGGCGGCCTCCGCGTCGACCGCTGCGGCGCAGCCGCTGTCGCAGGTGCTGGAGGGTCCGGCCGCCAGGGTCGGTACGGACACGGTCGGGCGGACGGTCACCGCGACCGGCCGGTTCGACGCCTCGCACCAGTTGCTGGTCCCCGACCGCACGGTCGACGGCCGCCAGGGCTTCTACGTGCTGACCCCGCTGACCACGTCCGACGGCCGGGCGGTCGCGGTGGTGCGGGGCTGGGCGCCGGGTGCCGCGGCGGGCGCGGCGGTGCCGGCCGTCCCGGACGGCGAGGTGACGGTGGTGGGCCGGCTGCAGGCGCCGGAGAACAGCGGCAGTGGCGGTGCGGTGGCGGGCGGTCTGCCGTCCGGCCAGCTGGGCACGATCAGCCCGGCGACGCTGGTGAACGTGATGCCGTACGCCGTGTACGACGGCTGGGTGGCCGCGGACGCGGCGCCGGCCGGTCTGACGGCGGTGCCGACGGTGCAGCCGCAGGGCGGGGACGGTCTGAGCCTGCGGGCGTTCCAGAACCTGGGCTACACCTTGGAGTGGTTCGTCTTCGCCGGGTTCGTGGTGTTCATGTGGTGGCGGCTGGTGCGCCGTGAGGCGGAGGCCGTCGAGGACCGCGAGCTGGGCCTGGAGCCCGCCGCGTAGCAACCGGCCGCCGCCGGCGGCCGGGCTACCGCGTGGGCGTCGCCGGCGGGAAGGTCCAGGAGGGCTTCGGCGAGGGTGCGGCGCAGTCGTCGCCGTCCCCGTCCCCGTGCGAGTGGTGGTGGACGGTGGTGCGCGAGCTCTTGGAGCCGCGGCTGCCGGAGCTGCTCCTGCCGCCCTTGCTGCTCTTGGCGAGCAGTTGGGCGGAGGCGTCCGCCGGGATGAAGGCGTCGACGGAGGTGACGGGGCCGGCCGCGTCGCCGCAGCCGTCCTCGTCCTGGTCGGAGCAGCCGCTCGTGGTGAGCAGCAGGGCCGCCACCGCGAGGGTGGCGGCCGTGGTCCGGGCGTTCACCGCTTGACCCCCGTGGGGTTGCCGGGCACCGGTGTGCGGTTGCCGCAGTTGTCGGAGCCGCCGGTCCGGGTGGTGCGGGAGGTGCTGCTGGAGCCGGATCCGGAGCTCTTGGACCCCTTGGAGGTGCGTGAGCCCTTGCTGCTGCCGCTACTGCTGCTGCTCTTCCCGCCACCACCGCCGCCACCGCCGTGACCGCCGCCGCCCTTGGCGAGCAGCTGGGCGGAGACGGCCGAGGCGGCCGAGGCCGACGAGCAGTCGTCGCGGTCGGAGCACGCGGTGGTCCCGAAGATCAGCACCGCGGCCAGCGCGCCGGCCGACGCGACGCGTCCGATCACTGGCCGTCTCCCTCCCCGAGGTGCCGCCGGACGAAGTCGATCTCCAGGCGGAGCTGCTTGATCCGCTCGTCGACGACCAGCGAACCGTGTCCGGCATCGTAGCGGTAGACCTCGTGGGTCTTGCCGAGGGCCTCCAGCCTTTCGACGTAGTTCTCGATCTGCCGGATCGGGCAGCGGGGGTCGTTGACGCCGGCGCTGATGTACACCGGGGCGCTGACCTGCTCGACGTAGGTGAGGGGGGAGGAGGCGCGCCAGCGCTCGGGGACCTCCTCCGGGGTGCCGCCGAAGAGCGTGCGGTCCAGCGACTTGAGCGCCTCCATCTCGTCCGCGTACGCCGTGAGGTAGTCGGCGACCGGGACGGCGGCGAGGCCGAGCGTCCAGTGGTCGGGCTGGGTGCCGAGGCCGAGCAGGGTCAGGTAGCCGCCCCAGGAGCCGCCGGAGAGCACCAGCCGGGACGGGTCGGCGAGGCCGGACTCCACCGCCCAGGCGCGGACCGCGGCGATGTCCTCCAGCTCGATCAGGCCGACCCGCTCGCGCAGCGCGTCGGTCCACGCCTGTCCGTAGCCGGTGGAGCCCCGGTAGTTGACCCGGACGACGGCGAAGCCGTGGTCGAGCCAGGCGGCCGGGCCGGCCGCGAAGGAGTCGCTGTCGTGGTACGTCGGCCCGCCGTGGATCTCGAACACGGTCGGGTACGGGCCCTCGCCGGCCGGGCGCTGGACCAGGGCGTGCACCCGGCCGCCCGGTCCGTCGACCCAGACGTCCTCGATCGGCACCGAGCGCGGCGGGACCGGCCCGGGGGCCCGCAGCACCACCTCGCCGGAGGTGGAGCGGACGGCGGACGGCTCCGCCGCCGAGGACCACAGGAACTCGACCGTGCCGTCCGGCCGCGCGGTGGCGCCGGAGACGGTGCCGCGCGGGGTGTCCAGGCGGGTCAGCTCGCCGCCCGCGAGGTCGTACGAGAACAGCTCGCTGCGCGCCTCGTACTCGTGCTCGATCAGCAGCGCGCGGGCGTCCGGCCGCCACTGCGCGGACAGGTCGCCGGGGAACTCGCGGCCCTGCTCGTCGCGCAGCTTCAGCTCGGTCTCGGTGCCGGCGGCGACGTCCCAGATCATCGGCTCCCAGCGGCCGCGGCGCTGGTGCGCGACCAGCAGCCGGGGGTCGCCGTCGGCCGGGGCGAAGCCGAGGCAGGCCACGCCGCGGGCCTCCTGCTCCTGGCGGCCGGTCACCTCGTCCAGCTCGGCGACGGTCGAGCCGTCGGCGGTGCGCACCACCCGGATCGCGGAGTGCATGGCGTCGCCGTGCTCGGTGTGGTCGATGGCCAGCAGCGCGCCGTCCTGGGAGAGGTCGCCGACGCCCCCGTACTCGGCGTGGTGGTAGATCACCTCCGTCGTCTCGGCGCCGGGGCGCCGCAGGTGGAGGGTGGTGCCCTCGTCGTCGGTGGAGGTGCCGACCACCACGGTGCCGTCCCGGCCGAGGGCCAGCCCCGCGGAGTACGCGGCCGGCACGCCGGGGACGGCCTCCTCGTCGGCGCCGCCCGCGAACGGCTGCCGGCGCCAGACGCCGAACTCGTCGCCGTCGGTGTCGTCGAACCACCAGATCCACGCGCCGTCGGGGCTCAGCTCGGCGTCGGTGGTGCCGTTCGGACGGTCGGTGACCCGGCGGTGGGTGCCCGCCGTGCGGTCCCACGCGTACACCTCGTAGGTGCCGGTCGCGTTCGACACGTACAGCGCGCGGTCCGGGGCGTCGTCCGCCCACTCGGGCAGCGAGACCCGCGCTGCCCGGAACCGCTGCTCCCACGCCGGTACGGCGCTCGTCGTCTGCTCGCTCATGGCCACCATCCAACCCGATCCGGCGCGCCGACAGGCAGCGGACGGCGACAGGGGTTATCAACGAAAGCGGTACGAATATGGACAAATAGCAATGGAGTTCCGTTGTCCGACACCCTGCGCGCCCCGCACGCCCCGCTGCTGGACCTCGTCGACGGCTCCGGCCTCGCCGAGGAGATCGAGGCGTACCTGGCCACCCTCCCCGCCCCCGCCCGCCCCTCCCGCCCCTACGTCAGCCCGCTCGGCTCCACCCTCCAGCCCTGGAACGCCGGCTACCCGCTGCCCCGCCGCACCCTCCTCGACCGGGTCGTCCGCCGCCCGGCCCGCCCCGCGGACGTCACCGTCGCCGGCCACCTCACCCTCACCTCCCGCTACCTCACCGCGCACGGCTGGCTCCAGGGAGCCATGTGGGACGCCGCCGGCCGGGTCTGCCTGCTCGGCGCCCAGGCCGCCGTCCTCGCCCACGGCTACGGCACCCCGTACACCGTCCGCCGCGCCCGCGCCCAGGTCATGGAGGTCCTCCACGCCACCGGCCGGCCCGTCGACTCCCCGGACGCCTACAACGACCACCCCACCACCACCCGGGCCGACGTCCACCAGCTCCTCGCGCACGCCGCCACCCGCGCCCTCCATCTCGGCATCTGACGGCCCGCCGACCCGGCCTCCAGCCGCCTGCCGCCCCGGCCTTCAGCCGCCTGCCGCCCCGGTGTCCGTCGCCGGACGACCGCCCCGGCCCGACCCCCCGATCCTGCGCCCGGCCCGCGAGCTCTGCCCGGGCCGGGCGCAGCCCAGCGACCCGGAGCCCCGCGCCGCCCGCCGCCCGCCGCCCGTCACCCGGGTGGGCGTAGCCCCGCCTCCCGCCCCGCCGCGGACGGCCGTCCCCTCGCGTCCCTGATTCGGGATATCCTCCCGGATGTGAGAGAACCGGAACCGTCCCCCGAAGACCTGCGCCTCGCCGCCCGCCTCGCCGGGCTCCGCGCCGAGCACGCCTGGTCGCTCGACGACCTCGCCGCCCGCAGCGGCGTCAGCCGCTCCACCCTCTCCCGCCTCGAACGCGCGGAGATCAGCCCCACCGCCGCCCAGCTCGGCCGCCTCTGCTCCGCGTACGGCCGCACCATGTCCCGCCTGCTCGCCGAGGTCGAGGCCGAGCCCCCGCAACTGCTCCGCGCCGCCGACCAGCCGGTCTGGCAGGACACCGCGTCCGGCTTCGTCCGCCGCTCCGTCTCCCCGCCGCACGCCGGCCTGCGCGGCGAGCTGATCGAGGGCACGCTGCGTCCCGCCGCCGCCATCGACTACGACGCCCCGCCCGTTCCCGGGCTCGAACAGCACCTGTGGGTCCTGGACGGCACGCTCGAGATCACCGTCCGCGGCGAGTCCCACCTCCTCGCCGCCGGCGACTGCCTGCGCTTCCGGCTCTGGGGGCCGTCCCGCTTCCACTGCCCCGGCCCGGACCCCGTCCGCTACGTCATCGCCGTGGTCCTGCCGTGAACACCGCCACCGACCGCGTGAACACCGCCACCGACCGGGGGACACCCGCCGTGACCGAGATCGTCCGCCTCACCGCCACCGACCTGACGGCCTGCCGGGACGGGCTCGGCGAGCTGCTCCTCGACGCCGTCGCCGACGGTGCGTCGATCGGCTTCCTGGCCGCCCTCGACCACGCCGACGCGGCCGCCTGGTGGCTCCGGTACGAGACGGCACTGGCCGACGGGAGCCGCCTGACCTGGGTCGCCCGCGATCCCGGCGGCCGGATCCTCGGCACCGTCAGCCTCGTCCTCGGCGACAAGGACAACGGCCGCCACCGCGCCGAGGTGGTGAAGCTGATGGTCCACCGCGACGCCCGCGGCCGGGGCCTCGCCCGTCGGCTCCTCGACACCGCCGAACACGCCGCGGCCGCCGCCTCCGCCACCCTCCTGCTGCTCGACACCCGCACCGGCAGCCCCGCCGAGCGGCTCTACCACTCGGCCGGCTGGACCCGGTACGGCCTCGTCCCCGGCTACGCCGCCGACCCGGACGGCACCCTGGCGTCCTGCAGTTTCTTCTACAAGTCCGTCGGCTGACTGTCCCAGGTCGCCGGGATGATCCGCGGCGGAGGGGGAAGGGGTCGGCCATGGACTCCTCCGCCTCCTCGGCACCGATCTCGCTCGTCACCGGCGCCAACCGCGGCATCGGCCGCGAGACCGTCCGGCAGCTCGCCGAACTCGGCCACACCGTGCTGCTCTGCGCCCGCGACCCGCAGGCCGCCAAGAACGCCGCCGCCGACCTGACCCGCGGTTCCCGCCTGCGCGGCACCGTCCTGCCCCGCGCGCTCGACGTCACGGACGCCGCCGGCGTCCACGAGCTCGCCCGCTCCGTCGACGCCGAGTTCGGCCGCCTCGACGTCCTGGTCAACAACGCCGCGATCAACTACGACACCGGCCGCCGCGCCGTCTCCGTCGACCTCGACGAGGTCCGCCGCACCATGGAGACCAACCTGTACGGCGCCTGGCAGGTCGCCCAGGCGTTCATCCCCCTGCTCCGCCGGTCGGACCACCCCCGGATCGTCAACGTCTCCAGCGAGGGCGGCTCCCTCGCCTCCATGGGCGGCGGCACCCCCTCCTACAGCCTCACCAAGGCCGCCCTCAACGCCCTCACCCGCACCCTCGCCGGCGAACTCCGTTCCGACGGCGTCCTGGTCAACGCCGTCTGCCCCGGCTGGGTCGCCACCGACATGGGCGGAGGCGGCGGCGCCCCCGTCTCCACGGGCGCCGCCAGCGTCCTGTGGGCCGTCACCATCCCCGACTCCGGCCCCACCGGCGGCTTCTTCCGCCACGGCCGCCCGCTGGCCTGGTGACCCTCCCTCAGCGGAGCAGCCCGGCATGGTCGGCGGCCCGGGAACGCGGTGAGCGGGCCGGTGCGCCGGTGACGTCCTCGACGGCGGTGCCGGCCCGCTCCGGATCGGCGATCCGCGCGGCGAGGTGATCGAGTGCGCCGTCCACGATCGCGGACGGCCGGCCGCTGTCGAGCATCCGCCGGCGGGCGTCCTCCCGGGGGAGCTCCTCCCACCGGGCCGGCCGGCCCGTCGCCTCCCCGACGATCCGCACCTGCTCGGCCGGCCCCGCCGGCCTACCTCACCTGGTGGCGGATGACCACTGCCGCCCGCCTCCTGCGCACCACCGACCATCCCTTGCGCGCCGTCGCCGCCCACGTCGGCTACGCCTCGAGTACGCCTTCGCCCACGCCTTCAAACGCGACCACGGCCTGCCCCCGGGCCGCTACCGCCGGGAGGCGTAGCCCGGTCCGTCCGCCCGCGCCGCATTCCCGCCGCAAGCGATTTTCTGCGGCCGTCCACGGAGAGGGCACCAGCCCGGGCCGCATTCCTCCCATGGTCGTAAAACGAGAGGATCTCCGGCGCGAATTGCCCGGTCAGCCGCGCGGGGAGGGGCCCGTGCCACGCTGACTTCCCGGCATCGCCGAAGGTCAGAGGTGCAGTGGTGAAACGGGTGCGGAGAATTCGCCCGTTTCGGTTCGGCCCCTGGTACAGTCGGTGGTAGTTGCAGTTGTGGTTCCCATGAGCTTGAGCTTGGTGTGCGCCTGCTGGTTCCGACGCAGGCGCATTTTTCTGCCCGGACCGTTTGCCCGTGGGTTCCGAACCTCCCCATTCGAAGGATATTTTTTATGGCTAACGGCACCGTGAAGTGGTTCAACTCGGAGAAGGGCTTCGGCTTCATCGAGCAGGAGGGCGGCGGTCCCGACGTGTTCGCCCACTACTCGAACATCCAGGCCAACGGCTTCCGTGAGCTGCTCGAGGGCCAGAAGGTCGAGTTCGACGTCACGCAGGGCCAGAAGGGCCCGCAGGCGGAGAACATTCGCCCGCTCTAGTACGTCCCGCTGCCAGGCACCGCCGAGCAGCCCGGGCCCGCACCGTGCACCCGCACGGTGCGGGCCCTTCGGCTTTCTCCCCACCGGCTCCGGCACGGCACCCGAAACGCAGTCAGGGCCGGTGACTCTTGCGAGTCACCGGCCCTGAGCTGGTGTTACGAAGTCGGGGTAGCGGGATTTGAACCCACGGCCTCTTCGTCCCGAACGAAGCGCGCTACCAAGCTGCGCTATACCCCGGTCCTGCTTCGTTGCCTTCCGTCTCCGGCGCAACGAGTAGAACTCTACAGGAGGTGCGGCGAGAGACGAAATCCGATTCCCGGCGGGGCGTCGTCGCTGGTCAGGGGCGGGTCAGCGGGGGGCGGGGGTGAGGGTGAGGAGGGTGGCCTCCGGGGGGCAGGCGAAGCGGACGGGGGTGTAGCGGTTGGTGCCGCAGCCGGCGGAGACGTGGAGGTAGGAGCGGTGGCCGCCGGCGGTGTGGGTGGAGAGGCCCTTGACCCGGTCGGTGTCGAGGTCGCAGTTGGTGACCAGGGCGCCGTAGAAGGGGATGCAGAGCTGGCCGCCGTGGGTGTGGCCGGCGAGGACGAGCGGGTAGCGGTCGGCGGTGAAGGCGTCGAGGACGCGGAGGTAGGGCGCGTGGACGACGGCGAGGGAGAGGTCGGCGTCGGCGGAGGGGCCGCCGGCGACCTTCTCGTAGCGGTCGTGGCGGATGTGCGGGTCGTCGAGGCCGGTGAACTCGATGTCGAGGCCTGCGACGTCGAGGCGGCCGCGGGCGTTGTTGAGGTCGAGCCAGCCGGCGGCGTCGAAGCCGTCGCGGAGGTCCTGCCAGGGGTTGTGGACGGCGCCGGTGATGCCGCGGCGGCTGGAGCCGTCGGGGTTGTTGAGGCCGTGGACGCCGGTGCGCAGGGCCTTGAGGTACCGGGTGGGGCTCTTGCGGGCGGGGCCGTAGTAGTCGTTGGAGCCGAAGACGTAGACGCCGGGGAACTCCATCAGCGGGCCGAGCGCGTCGAGGGCGGCGGGCACGCCGAGCGGGTCGGAGAGGTTGTCCCCGGTGTTGACGACGAGGTCGGGCCGGAGTCCGGCGAGGCTCTGCAGCCAGCGCTGCTTCTTGGCCTGGCCGGTGACCATGTGGATGTCGGAGACCTGGAGGACGCGGATCGGCCTGGCCCCGGCCGGCAGGATCGGCACCTCGACGCGTCGCAGCCGGAACGCGCGCACTTCGTACCCGGCGGAGTAGGCGAGACAGGCGGCACCGGCTGCGGCGATGCCGAGGGGCACGGAGTACAGGGGTCGCATCGGTCCATGCTCTCAGCCCGCGGGCCGAGCGCTGAAACGGGGGCGGGCGCGGGGCGGGGGCAGGGCGGGGGCAGGGCGGGAAGGGGCCCGAGCTGCGGCGGAGGCGGGAGGGCGGCGTGAAAACGGCGTTGCGCGGAAACGGGGTTGACACCGGCTTGACTGGCTGTCAATGGTTAGTCGCGCAGTCTGGGAGCCGGTCGGATGCGCCGGGCGTAAGTGGTGCAGACCGCCGGTGGGGCGTTACGAAATCCCGATGGTCGAATCGCCGGATGTCGGCCAGCCGCGCTCACGGGCGTATTCGATGATTTCCGGGTCCTGGCCGAGGACGCGCGGATTGCCGACGACGCAGAGCATTCCGGCGGCGTCCAGGTGATCGCCGTATCCGAAGCAGCGGGTGGGGGAGAGTCCCAGCCTTGCCATGAACTCGACAACTGCGCCGAGCCGGGCGCCGAACGGACTGCGAACCTCCGGGCCGATCCCGTGCCCGAGGTCGTTCTCGACGTAGAGGAGCAGGTCGGGGGCGCCTTCCGGGCGGCCGTCCGGCGGCTCCTCCTCGATTCGGTGGACCATGTGGACCACTAAGTCGCCGGCTTCGCGGTGGCGGATCATCGCGTCGGCGGCGAGTGCCGCCGAATCCGTCACACCCTCCCTGAGATCGAAGAATGCCGCCCGCCGCAGCTCCGCCACCGCAAAATCGTCCGCGCCTCCGCCTGCCACGCCTGCCCCCACAGCTCGGACCATTGGCGGGCGGCCAATGGTGTACCAGTGAAAAATAGCGCATTGGGTGATCGCGCAGCGACGTTGGATGACGGAGCAGGGTTGCGATTGGTTCAAAAATCGCAGTCGGAATGGGGCAAAGCGGCGCGGAACGATTGTAAATTCGCGCAATGGCTCGGGAATGCGCGGATCGGGGCAATCGGCGCACAACGCCCCCGCTCCGGCCCCGTCCGGCGCCCGGCCGCGACGGTCAGCTCCCGTGGCAGCGGCGGAGACTGACGATGGATCAGCTGACGGGGCCCTGTCACAGGCCGCCCGAGCCGGGCTTGAGCAGGGCGGGTGCGGCCCAGGTCGATCGTATTGACATCATGATTGACAGATATTTACAAGTCGTGTTGACTCTCGTCGGACAGGGTTGCCGACGCAGAGGAATGACATGACCGGGGGAGACGTCGACACGGTCGGGATCATCCTGGCCGGGGGCCGGGGTGAGCGGGCCAAGCCCATCACCCTGGAGTCCGCCGACTACATACGCAGCAAGGCGCTGATCCCGTTCGCCGGGCGCCGCCTGATCGAGTGGGTGATCGACGCCTGCCGCGAGCAGGGCATCCGCCGCTTCTACGTGGTCGCCCAGGGCCTGGAGAACCGCAGCCAGATCAAGCTGCTGCTCGGCCACGGCGAGCGGTACGGCGTCGACGTCCGCTACTCCCGGTCGAGCTTCGACCGGTACAACGTCGGGTCCGGCGCGGCGACCCTGCACAACCTGGAGCAGTGGGACCTGACGGGCAGTGCGCTGGTGCTGCCGGTCGACTCCATCTTCGACTTCTCGCTGGCCGAGCTGCAGACCACGCACCGGACGACCGGGGCCGTGGTGACCGTCGCGGCGGTCGCCCGCACCCCCGTCGAGGTGTCGGGCAAGTACGGCGCGATGACCACCGACGCCGAGGGGCGGGTCACCGGCTTCGTGGAGAAGCCGGACCTGGCCCGGGTGCACGAGGTGTTCCCGGACGCGATGGGCGACACGGGCGCGCTGATCCCCACCAACGCGGGGATGTACCTGATCGACTGCGGTCGGCTGCGGGCGCTGGCCCGGGAGCCGAAGCTGATGCGCCAGGCGCAGCAGCGCCTCGACTGGGGCGGCGAGCTGCTGCCCTGGCTGGTCTGCCACGGCCACACGGTGGCCTCGCACCACATCGCCCGGCTGGGCGACCTCGGCAACGTCGAGGACTACCTGGTGACCCTGCGCAACGTGCTGGCCGGCGACTACCCCCAGATGAACCAGCTGATGCCGGCCCCGCACAGCGACAAGCCCCGGTTCTGGGTGCACGAGTCCAGCCTGGTGACCCGGGACGACGTCACCGGGACCACGCTGGCCGACAAGATCGCCGACGGCTCGGTGCGGATCGGCCCGGGCGTGCGGATCGGCCGTCACGTGACCATCGGCAACGACGTGCGGCTGGAGTACGCGGACATCGGCGACGGGGTCGAGGTCCGGGAGGGCGCCACCCTGGTCGGCACCTCGCTGGGCGACTCGGCGGTGGTCGGCCCGTACGCGGACATCAAGGACAGCTACGTCGGGCCGATGGTGGAGATCCGCTCGGAGCGGGCCCAGCCGGTGCGGCTCGACTCGTACTCGGCGGTCGGCGACGGCGCCTACCTGTGGCCCGGCACCCGTCTCTCGGGCGTCAGCGTCTACCCGCGGCTGAAGGTCCCGGCGATCGCCAACCTGCCCTCGGGGACCAGGCTGACCAGCTCGGACGACATCCTGCGCTGGGTCTGACCCGGCCGCCCACGGATCTGAAGAAACGTTTTGCTCGGCCGGCCTGCCGACAGGTCGACGGCTCGCGGCACCCTCGTACAGCCCAAGGAACGGGACAGCCCCTTAAGCCCAGCACAGCTCAGAGGAGGACCCTGATGGACAGCCCCGTTGCGGTGGTCGGCGGTTCCGGCCGACTCGGACGACTGATCGTTCAGCGCCTGCTGGACCGCGGCGAGACGGTACGCGCACTCGGGCGTACGGTGCAGCCGGCAAGACGGCTGCTGCCACCCGGGGCGACCTTCACCCCGGGTGACGTACGCGACCCCGCCACCCTGGCCGAGCCGCTGGCGTGGACCTCCGCGGTGGTCTTCTGCGTCGAGCCGGGCACCGACGACGAGGGCCCCGACCGGCCCGAGGCGACCCTGTACCTGGGGCTGCGCAACGTACTGGAGGCGGCCACCGCCGGCGGCGCCCGGCCGCACGTGGTGCTGGTCAGCCAGCTGCACGCGACCCACCGCGGCCACCCGCTGAACGCCTACGGCCGGGTGCTGGACTGGCGCCGGGCCGGCGAGGAGCTGCTCCGCGAGTGGGGCCTGCCCTACACGGTGGTCCGGCCGGGCTGGCTGATCGACGACCACGCGGCCGGCGACCGGGTCCGACTGGAGCAGGGCGACCAGGGCTTCGGCCAGGTCAGCCGCACCGACGTGGCCGACGCCTGCGTGCAGGCCCTGTACTCGCCGTCGGCGACCGGGGTCACCTTCGAGATGTTCAACGAGCCGGGTTCGCGACTCACCGACTGGGAGCAGGCGTTCGCCGCCCTGGAGACGGACCGCGTCGTCGTGGCCTGACCGCGCCGCGACGGAAGTGCGCCACGCCCGAGTGCCGCCACGCCCGAGTGTGCCACCGCGCCACCTTTCCCAGCCGCACCGAGAGAAACGGCAGAGACGATGACAACGAGTCAAGAGATCCCGGTGGCCCTGGAGGGCCTCGCCGGGGCCAGAGTCACGGCGGGGCGCTCCCAGCCCCTGGGCGCGACGCTGGACGCCGACGGCGTGAACTTCTCGGTGTTCTCCGAGCACGCCAACCGGGTCGAGCTGCTGCTCTTCGACAAGCACGACGACCTGGCACCCAGTCGGATCATCAACCTCGAACCGGACGAGCACCGCAGCTACCACTTCTGGCACTGCCACGTCTCCGGGCTGAAGGTCGGCCAGACCTACGCCTACCGGATGGACGGCCCCCGCCACACCAAGGAGTCCGGCACCCGCTTCAACCACCGCAAGGTGCTGCTGGACCCGTACGCGCGCGCCAACGTCAACACCCTGTGGGACCGGGTGCGCGCGGTCGGCCCGGAGGACAACTGCGCCTACTCGATGCGCTCCATGGTCGTCGACCTGGACAGCTACGACTGGGAGGGCGACGAGCCGCTGCGCCGCCCGCTGTCCGAGACCGTGATCTACGAGATGCACGTCGGCGGCCTGACCTCCTCGCCGACCTCCGGGGTGCGCCACCCGGGCACCTTCACCGGCGTGGTCGAGAAGATCCCGTACCTGAAGGAGCTCGGCGTCACCGCGGTCGAGCTGCTGCCGGTCTTCGACTTCGACGAGCGCCAGGTGCTGCGCACCGGCCCGAACGGCGCGCCGCTGCACAACTACTGGGGCTACGACCCGTTCGGCTTCTTCGCGCCGCACACCTCGTACTGCTCCGACCCGTGCGAGTGCACCCACATCACCGAGTTCCGCGACATGGTGAAGGCGCTGCACAAGGCCGGCATCGAGGTCATCCTGGACGTGGTCTTCAACCACACCAGCGAGGGCAACGAGCACGGTCCGACGATCAGCTTCCGGGGCCAGGCCAACGAGGTGTACTACCACCTGTGGCCGCAGGACCGCCGGCACTACATGGACTTCACCGGCTGCGGCAACGCGATCAACGCCAACCACCCGGCGGTGGCGAAGTTCATCATCGAGTGCCTGGAGTACTGGGTCACCGAGCACCACGTGGACGGCTTCCGCTTCGACCTGGCCTCCGAGCTCTCGCGCGGCGCCGAGGGCTACGAGATGGAGACCCCGCCGGTGCTGTGGGGGATCGAGCTGTCCGGCATCCTCTCCGACACCAAGATCATCGCCGAGCCGTGGGACGGCGGCGGCCTCTACCAGGTCGGCCGCTTCCCGGGGAAGCGCTGGGCGCAGTGGAACGGTCCGTTCCGCGACGACGTCCGGCGGTTCGTGCGCGGCGACGCCGGGATGGTCGGCACCGTGGCCACCCGGGTGGGCGGCTCCCGCGACCTGTTCGCCAAGGCCGGTGAACTCCCCACCAACAGCATCAACTTCATCACCTGCCACGACGGCTTCACGCTGAACGACCTGGTCAGCTACAACGGCAAGCACAACCACGCCAACGGCGAGTCCAACGCGGACGGCTCGGACGAGAACTTCAGCTGGAACTGCGGCGTGGAGGGCCCGACCGACGCCTGGGACGTGGACCAGCTGCGGGTGCGGCAGATCAAGAACCACGCCGCGATCCTGCTGCTCAGCCGCGGCGTGCCGATGATCCTGGCCGGCGACGAGTTCCGCAACAGCCAGCTCGGCAACAACAACGCCTACTGCCAGGGCAACGAGATCGCCTGGCTGGACTGGCAGCAGGCCGAGAAGGAGGTCGACGTCCAGCGGTTCTTCCGCGAGATGATCGCCTTCCGCAAGCGCCACGGCGCACTGCGCGCGCCCCGGTTCTTCTCCGGGCGCCGCAACGAACGGGATCTTCCGGACGTCACCTGGCACGGCACCAGGCTGGAGCAGCCGGGCTGGGAGGACACCGACGCCCGGGTGCTCAGCTTCACCCTGGCCGGCTTCGACGGCGAACCCGACCTGCACGTCATCTTCAACATGTACCACCTCGGCCTGGACTTCGAGCTTCCCCACCTCCCCGGCCACTACTGGGCCAGGTCCGTCGACACGGCCCGGACCAGCCCCAACGACATCCTCCCCCCGGGCGCGGAAGCCCCTGTCGAGGGCCACCTCTTCCACGCCCACGGCCGCAGCGTGGTCGTCCTGACCGCCCTGCCCGACGATGGAGTCACCCGATGAGCGCACCTGCAGCCCGCCGCACGTACTCGGACAGCATCGCCGGCTACGTCACCTCGTTCGACCCGGTCCACGACAGGTTCGGCCTGCGGACCTCGGACGATCGCGAGTTCACCATCCACCTCGACGGTCTGATCGGGTCGGAGATCGTGCGCAACCTGGGCGACGAGCGCCGGGACACCAGCGGATCCACCCGGGACATGCTCGCCGAGGGGCGCTTCGTCTTCGTCCACGGCCTCTTCTACCAGTGGGAGGGCGGCGAGCGGATCGAGGCCCGGCAGATCACCTTCCCCGAGGAGACCCGCGGCGCCTACGTCTTCGAGAAGCCGACCTGGTGGGTCCAGCAGGCCGCCGAGATCGCCGACTTCTACCTGCGCGGGCACTTCCCCGACGGGGTGTACGACTGGCGCAACTTCCGCACCAAGCTGACCCTGAGCGGCACCCACCTGCCCGAGTTCGCCGGCCAGGACGTCCGCCAGGAGACCGACACCATCTCCCGGCTGGTCTACGGCCTCGCCACCGCCTTCATGCTGACCGGCGAGGACCGCTTCCTGGAGGCGGCCCAGTCCGGCACCGACTACCTGCGCGAGCACATGCGGGTGGTGGACGAGCGCGAGGGCGTCGCCTACTGGTACCACGGCATCGACATCACCAGCTCGGGCCAGCGCAAGGTCTTCGCCTCCGAGTTCGGCGACGACTTCGACGCCATCCCGATGTACGAGCAGATCTACGCGCTGGCCGGCCCGACCCAGACCTACCGGATCACCGGCGACCCGCGGATCCTCGAGGACATCGACCGCACCGTCGCGCTGTTCCACCGCTACTTCAAGGACGAGGACCGGGGCGGCTTCTTCTCCCACCTCGACCCGATCACCATGGACCCGCGCGCCGACTCGCTCGGCCGCAACCGGTCCCGCAAGAACTGGAACTCGGTCGGCGACCACGCCCCCGCGTACCTGATCAACGCCTATCTGGCGACCGGCCGCGAGGACTTCGCCGAGCTGCTGGAGAACACCGCCGACACCATCACCAAGTACTTCCCGGACGAGCCCAACAGCCCGTTCGTCCAGGAGCGCTTCCACGAGGACTGGAGCCCCGACCGCACCTGGGGCTGGCAGCAGGACCGCGCCGTGGTCGGCCACAACCTCAAGATCGCCTGGAACCTGACCCGGATCCGCGCCCTGCGCGACAAGCCCGAGTACGCCGCCCTCGCCGAGCGGATCGCCGACATCATGCCGCCGGTCGGCAGCGACCAGCAGCGCGGCGGCTGGTACGACGTGGTCGACCGCCGGGCCGACCCGGCCAGCGGCGCGCACCGCCTGGTCTGGCACGACCGCAAGGCCTGGTGGCAGCAGGAGCAGTCGATCCTCGCCTACCTGATCCTGGCCGGCGTCGACGGCGACCCCGAGCACCGCCGCCTCGCCCGCGAGGCCGCCGCCTTCTACAACGCCTTCTTCCTGGACTACGACGACGGCGGCGTGTACTTCAACGTGCTCGCCAACGGCATCCCGTACCTGCTCGGCACCGAGCGGCTCAAGGGCAGCCACTCGATGGCCGGCTACCACGCGCTGGAGCTGTGCTACCTGGCCGCCGCCTACACCGGGCTGCTGCTCACCTCCTCGCCGCTCACCCTGCACTTCCGGCCGCTGCCGGAGACCTTCCCCGGCCGCGTGCTGCGGGTCTCCCCGGACCTGCTGCCCGAGGGCACCGTCCAGATCGACCGGGTCTGGATCGACGACCAGCCGTACCTGGACTTCGACCCGAAGGCGCTGACCGTCAACCTGCCGGAGAGCGACGTCCCGCTGAAGGTCCGGGTCGACGTCGAGCCGGCCGACATGCGGCTGCGGGTCACCAGCGAGTTCGATGGCAACACCGCGCACATCCACTGCGACGGCGTGATCGACCGCGACGAGCTGGACAAGTTCCGCCGGGCGCTCGTCGAGGCGCTCTCCGTCGAGCCGCGCCGGGTGGAGTTCCACCTCTGCAAGACCACCGAGATCACCCGGCCCGCCATCAACGAGCTGCTCTTCCAGCGCGCCAAGATCGGCCTGGACGTCGAGTTCGTGATCGTCGGCTGCGCACTGCCCGAGGTCACCCAGGCCCTGCTCGCCACCGACGCGTTCGTCGTCGAGCTCGACGACGAGGGCAGCTGCGACCGGGACTGACCCGTCCCCCCTTCACCCCCACCGCGCCACCCCCAGCCGGCTCCGCCCGGCCCACCCTGCCCTCCCGCGGTGAACCCCCCACACACCGAGGGAGGGCAGGGCTCTGTCCACCCCCCTTTCCGACCGCTTCCGACTCCCGGAGGATCGACGTGCGCACACTGACGCGGCCCGGCGAACCGCTCGCTGGAGAGAGTACGGACGAGATCTCCGCGTACTGCCAGGACCTGTTCGCCCCGCTGGCCCGCTCGGACCAGCGCCGCTGGGGCGAGGTGTACCTGCGCGGCCTGCTGCACGCCTCGGGCCGCCGCACCCCCAGCAACATCTCCGAGCAGGTGCTCGGCCGGCGGACCGCCCAGCCCATCCAGCAGTTCGTCAACCACAGTACGTGGGAGTCGGGTTGGATCCGCCGGCAGCTCGCCGAGGCCTACACCGCGGCCGCCGCGCCGCGGGCCTGGGCCTTCGACGAGGTCGCCTTCCCCAAGAACGGCACCCGCTCGGTGGGCGTCGCCCGGCAGTTCGCCTCCACCGCGCGGCGGACCATCAACTGCCAGCTGGCGCTCGCCACCTCACTGGTCCACCCGCAGTCCTGCCTGCCGGTCAACTGGCACCTGATGCTGCCCCGGCACTGGGACGACGACGAGGACCTGCGCGACCGCGCCCACGTCCCGCACCACGAGCGGCACCGGCCGCGCTGGCACTACCTGCTCGACTCGGTCGACGAACTGCTCCAGGACTGGGACCTGCCCCAGGCCCCGGTGCTCGCCGACTGGACCATGGAGTCCCAGGTCGAACCGCTGCTGCTGGGCCTGGAGGACCGCGGCCTCGGCTACCTGCTGGAGGTCGGCGCGGCCAGCCACATCCCGGTCGGACGGCACCCGGTCCGGGTCGGCGTGCACCACCGCGCGCCGCACACCCGCACCGTCGCCGAGGTCGCGCACGCCCTGCTCGACCGGGCCCACCGCGAGGTGATCGCCTGGCGCGACGCACCGGCCGCCAACGTCCGGCGCTCCCAGTTCCTCGCCGTCCGGCTGCCCGGCGGCCCCGCCGCCCCCGGCGACCGGCGCGCGGCCGGCGGCCGGGTCCGGCACCTGATCGCCGAGTGGCCGTTCGGCCGGCCCAAGCCGCGCACCTACTGGCTGACCAACCTGCCCGCCGAGCAGCTCGCCGAGACCGTAGCGCTGGCCGAGCTGCGCCACCACTCGGCCCGCGGCTGCGAACGCCTGCACCGCGAGTACGGCCTCGGCGACTTCGAGGGCCGCTCCTTCCGGGGCTGGCACCACCACGTCACCCTGGTCTCCGCCGCCCGCGGCTTCCACACCCTGCAGGAGCTCGGTGAGCAGGCCGAGGCCTGCTGACCCGTCCGGGTGGTGCCGGGCGGGACACCGGGGCGGGCCGAGGCGCGAATGGCCCCGTAGACAACCCCCGCCGCACCCCCTCCTCATATGATCGGAGCGACATGCGTCATCCTTGGTGGTGAATAGCACTGCCCAGACACCAGCAGGAGGAAGCTCGTGGACGACGTTCTGCGGCGCGCCGCGCTGTTCGCGGCTCTCGACGACGACCAGGCTGCCGAGCTGCGGGCTTCCATGACCGAGGTGACCCTCGCCCGCGGTGAGTCGCTGTTCCACGAGGGCGACCCGGGTGACCGCCTGTACGTCGTCGTCGAAGGCAAGGTCAAGCTCCACCGGGCCTCGCCCGACGGCCGCGAGAACATGCTCGCGGTGCTCGGCCCCAGCGAGATGATCGGCGAACTGTCGCTGTTCGACCCGGGCCCGCGCACCGCGACCGCCACCGCCCTGACCGAGTGCAAGCTGCTCGGCCTCGGCCACGGCGACCTGCTCCCGCTGCTGCACGCCCGGCCCGAGGTGTCCATCGCCCTGCTGCGCGCCATCGCCCGACGGCTCCGCCGGACCAACGACGTGATGTCCGACCTGGTCTTCTCGGACGTGCCGGGCCGCGTCGCCAAGGCGCTGCTCGACCTGTCGCGCCGCTTCGGCGTCCAGTCCGACGAGGGCATCCACGTCGCCCACGACCTCACCCAGGAGGAGCTCGCCCAGCTGGTCGGCGCCTCCCGCGAGACGGTCAACAAGGCGCTCGCCGACTTCGCCGGTCGCGGCTGGCTCAAGCTGGAGGCCCGCGCCGTCGTCCTGATGGACGTCGAGCGCCTCTCCCGCCGCTCCCGCTAGGCCGGGAAGGCCCGAAGGGCGCGGGGTGTCCACCGGTCCGCGGACCGGTGGACACCCCGCGCCCTTCGCGTACCGCCGGTGCTCAGATCAGGCCGTGGTCCTCGAGGTACGTGAGCTGGGCCCGGACCGAGAGTTCGGCCGCCGGCCAGAGCGCCGGGTCCACGTCCGCGTAGACCCGGGCGACCACTTCGGCGGCGGTCCGGCAGCCGGCCTCCACCGCGGTCTCCACCTGGGCCAGCCGGCCGGCCCGGTGCGCCAGGTAGTAGTCGACGGCGCCGAGCGCGTCCGCGAGCACCGGCCCGTGGCCGGGCAGCACCGTCCGGACACTGTGCTCGGACGCCATGGTGTGCAGCCGCCGCAGCGAGTCCAGGTAGTCGCCGAGCCGCCCGTCCGGGTGGGCCACCATCGTGGTGCCGCGCCCCAGCACGGTGTCACCGGTGAGGATCGCGCCGTCCGCCGGCAGGTGGAAGGTCAGCGAGTCCGAGGTGTGCCCCGGGGTGGCGACCACCCGCAGGTCGAGGCCGCCGACCTCGATCCGCTGGCCGCCGTGCAGCCCCTCGTCACCCAGCCGGTGCGCGGGGTCGAGCGCGCGCACCGGCGTCCCGGTCAGCTCGGCGAACCGCGCCGCGCCCTCGGCGTGGTCGTGGTGCCCGTGCGTGAGCAGGGTCAGGGCGATCCGCTTGCCCTGCTCCTCGGCGGTCCGCACCACCCGGCGCAGGTGCCCCTCGTCCAGCGGACCCGGGTCGATCACCACGGCCAGGTCCGAGCCGGGCTCGGAGAGCAGCCAGGTGTTCGTCCCGTCGAGCGTCATCGGCGACGGATTGGGCGCGAGGACGCACAGCGCGCGGGGGGTGGCGGCCCCGCCGACGGTGTCGGCGGGGTCACCGGGAAGGAGACCGGCCATTACCCGTCCGTCTCGGTCCGGCCCAGGGCCCGCAGCGGCAGCGGGCGGGTCAGCAGGCGCGGGGTCGGCTCGTCCGGGACCGCGCAGTCGGTGCAGGCGAGCGTGCGGGGGGTGAGGCTGCGGGCGGGCATGCGAGGTGCCGTCCGGCGAGCCACGTCGTTGTGGATCATCGGCCGATCGTCCTTCCTGGTCGTCACGGCGGTCCGTGCTTCGGATGTACTGCTCATCCCATCAGATCGGGAACTCCCCGTCGATGGTCAGCTCCTCATACCCCGGCCACCGGACCGTCATACGGTCGCCGGCGACCTCGGCCCGGCCGAGCACCGGGCGCACCGTCCGGGACCGGGCCGCGGCCAGCGCGTCCTGCGGCGAACGGACCGCGACCAGCTCCCGCAGCACCGAGACGGTCGGCGGCAGCATCCCGTACCGGCCCTCCGCGTAGCCCGCGACCGCCTCCGCCGGGGACAGCCACGCCACCCGGTCCGCCTCGCCGACGGTCGAGGCCGCCGACTGCCCGGACGGCAGCGCCGCCACGAAGAACCAGGTGTCGAACCGGCGCTCCTCGAACTCCGGCGTCACCCAGCGCGCCCACCCGCCCAGCAGGTCGCTGCGCAGCACCAGCCCGTGCTCGGTCAGGAACTCGGCGAAGGACAGCTCGTGCGCCTCCAGCGCGGCCCGCTCGGCCGTCCAGTCGCGCGGTTCGACCACACCGTCGGCGTCCGGTCCGGCCAGCAGGACGCCGGCCTCCTCGAAGGTCTCGCGGACGGCGGCGCACACCACGGCGGTCGCGGTCGCCGGGTCGGTGCCCAGCCGCTCGGCCCACTCGGCGGGGCTCGGGCCCGCCCACGCGGGAGCCGCCCCGGCGTCCCGCGGGTCGACACCGCCGCCGGGGTAGGCGTACATGCCGGCGGCGAACGCCATCGAGGTGCGGCGGCGCAGCAGGTACGCCTCGGGGCCCTCGGCGCCCTCGCGCAGCAGCACCACGGTGGCCGACGGCTTCGGGGTCGGCGGGGTCAGCTCGCCGGCCGCGAGCGCCCGGATCCGGGCAGGCCAGCCGGGGGGCATGGGGAGCGGAGGGTGATCCATGGGCGGGATGCTAGGGCAACCGGCGAGGGCACAACCAGGTACCCCCACGCACCCCTGGTTGTGCCCTGCGCCCGGCTCGCGTCAGCTCCGGACGCGGACCTGGAGCTCGACCTCGACGGGGGCGTCGAGGGGGAGGACGGCGACGCCGACCGCGCTGCGGGCGTGCACGCCGGCGGCACCGAGCGCGGCGCCCAGCAGCTCGCTGGCACCGTTGATCACACCGGGCTGGCCGGTGAAGTCGGGGGCGGAGGCGACGAAGCCGACCACCTTCACGACCTGCTCGACCTCGTCCAGGTCACCGATCACGGACTTGATCGCGGCGAGCGCGTTCAGCGCGCAGATCTGGGCGAGCTGCTTGGCCTCCTCCGCGGTGACCTCGGCGCCGACCTTGCCGGTGCTCGGCAGCTTGCCGGCGACCATCGGCAGCTGGCCGGAGGTGAACACGTACTCGCCGGTGCGCACGGCCGGCACGTACGCGGCGACCGGCGCCGCGACCTCCGGCAGGGTGAGCCCGAGCTCGGCGAGCTTCTCCTCGACCTTGCTCATGTCAGGCCTTCTCCCGCTTCAGGTAGGCGACGAGCTGCTCGGGGTTGGGCCCGGGCACGACCTGGACGAGCTCCCAGCCGTCCTGGCCCCAGGTGTCGAGGATCTGCTTGGTGGCGTGCACGAGGAGCGGCACGGTGACGTATTCCCACTTGGTCATGGGGGTGACTCTAGCCGGAGCGGCCGGTGTGAGGTGGGACACAAAGAGGGCATGATTCAGCCGGGCCGCCGGGATGCTCCCGGCATCGGGGTCGCTCGCTGGTTACGCTCGCGGTGTGGGCACCGCCGGGTGCCGGTCGACCGACGGACGGAGACGGAGCGTGGCAGGCAGCAGTCCGACGGCGTCGAGCGACCCGGACTGGGAGGGTGTCAGGCTGCACGTCGTCACCGGCAAGGGCGGTACCGGGAAGACGACGGTCGCGGCCGCACTGGCGATCGCGCTGGCGGCGCAGGGGCGCCGCACGCTGCTGATCGAGGTGGAGGGCCGGCAGGGCATCGCCGAGCTGTTCGGGATCGCCGCGCTGCCGTACGAGGAGCGCCGGGTGGCCACCGTGACCCCCGCGCAGCTGGGGCTGCCGGGCCGCCGGCACGGCGAGGTGCACGCGCTGGCGATCGACACCGAGCTGGCGCTGCTGGAGTACCTGGAGATGTTCTACAAGCTGGGCCGCGCCGGGAAGGCGCTGCAGAAGGTCGGCTTCGTGGACTTCGCGACGACGATCGCCCCGGGCGTGCGGGACGTGCTGCTCACCGGGAAGGCCTGCGAGGCGGCCCGGCGCAAGGGGCAGGACGGCACCCCGGTGTACGACGCGGTGGTGATGGACGCGCCGCCGACCGGCCGGATCACCCGCTTCCTCAACGTGAACTCGGAGGTCGCGGGGCTGGCCCGGATCGGGCCGATCCACTCCCAGGCGCAGGCGGTGATGCGGGTCCTGCGGTCGCCGGAGACCACGGTGCACTTCGTGACGCTGCTGGAGGAGATGCCGGTGCAGGAGACGGTGGACGGCATCGCGGACCTGCGCGAGGCGAAACTGCCGGTCGGCGGCGTGCTGGTGAACATGGTCCGCCCGCCGGTGCTGGACGCCGCGGCAGTGGCGGCGGTGGACGGCGACCACCGCGAGGAGGTCGCGCTGGCGCTCGGCGAGGCCGGGCTGGGCGGCCGCTCCCGCAAGCCGGAGACGGTCCGGGCGCACGTCGAGCCGCTGCTCGGACCGCTGCTGGAGCAGGCCAGGGAGCACGCCGAGCGGGTCGAGCTGGAGCGCGAGCAGCGCGCCGACCTGCAGCAGCTGAAGCTGCCGACGTACGAACTGCCGCTGCTCGGCGAGGGCGTGGACCTGGCCGGGCTGTACCGGCTGGCGGGCGAGCTCAAGCGGCAGGGGGCGGCATGACGGCCAGGCTGGAGGTCGACGCGCTGATCGACGACCCGGCGACCCGGATCGTGGTGTGCTGCGGCTCGGGCGGCGTGGGCAAGACCACCACTGCCGCGGCGATCGGGCTGCGCGCCGCCGAGCGCGGCCGCAAGGTGGTCGTGCTGACCATCGACCCGGCCCGCCGGCTCGCCCAGTCGATGGGCCTGAGCGAGCTGGACAACACCCCGCGGCTGGTGAAGGACGTGGCCGGCAAGGGCGAACTGCAGGCCATGATGCTGGACATGAAGCGGACCTTCGACGAGGTCGTGCTGGCCCACGCCGAGCCCGAGCGGGCCAGGGCGATCATGGAGAACCCGTTCTACCAGTCCCTGTCGGCCGGCTTCGCCGGCACGCAGGAGTACATGGCGATGGAGAAGCTGGGGCAGCTGCGCGCCGAGGACCGCTGGGACCTGATCGTGGTCGACACCCCGCCCTCGCGCTCCGCGCTGGACTTCCTGGACGCGCCGAGCCGGCTGGGCTCCTTCCTCGACGGGAAGGTGATCCGGCTGCTGACCGCCCCGGCCAAGGTCGGCGGGCGGTCCGCGATGAAGTTCCTGAACGTCGGGATGGGCCTGATCACCGGCACCCTGGGCAAGATCTTCGGCGCCCAGCTGCTGACCGACGTGCAGACCTTCGTCTCCGCCATGGACTCGATGTTCGGCGGCTTCCGCGAGCGCGCCGACCGCACGTACCAGCTGCTGAAGGCGGAGGGCACCGCCTTCCTGGTGGTGGCGGCGCCCGAGCGGGACGCGCTGCGCGAGGCGGCGTACTTCGTCGACCGGCTGGCGGCGGACGAGATGCCGCTGGCCGGCCTGGTGCTCAACCGGGTGCACTCGACCGGAGCCCCCCAGCTCACGGCCGAGCGCGCCCTGGCTGCCGCCGAGGCGCTGGAGGAGAACGGCGCCCAGACCTCGACCCCGGCGGCCGAGACGCTGGCCGCCGGACTGCTGCGGCTGCACGCCGAGCGGATGCAGATCATGGCCCGGGAGCGACGCACCAGGGACCGCTTCGCCTCGGTCTACCCGGACGTCCCGATCGTCGAGGTGCCCGCGCTGCCCGGGGACGTCCACGACCTGGACGGCCTGCGGGCGGTCGGCGACCGCCTCGGCGGTTGATCGGGACGGGATCGGTACGGGCGGACGCTCCGTCAGGGGGACGGAGCGTCAGCCCGCCTGCGCGTAGTCCCGCAGGACCACACCCGTGGCCAGCGACTCCTCGTACTCCGTGCGAGCGGTCTCCAGCAGTCGGCGCCACGAGCCGACCGTCGGCCGGCGGCGCAGCAGCGCCCGGCGCTCGCGCTCGGTCATTCCGCCCCAGACCCCGAACTCCACCCGGTTGTCCAGTGCGTCGGCGAGGCACTCGGTGCGCACCGGGCACCCGCTGCACACCGCCTTGGCGCGGTTCTGCGCCGCCCCCTGTACGAACAATTCGTCCGGATCGCTCGTGCGGCAGGCCGCCTGTGCGCTCCAGTCATCCACCCAGCCCATGCCGGCGCCGTCCTCTCCCGAATCGGGGCTCCCCCACGGCGGCAACGGCATATTCACCGCTGCCAGTTGAGGACGTTACGGAAGAACGGCACGGCGCAACAGCCCCTAGGGGCCCAATCTCGAATGACCCGATCGGACTATGGGTGCCCGTTAGCTCACTCGTTGGAGTGATCGCAGGTCGGAGACCTTGTCAGATACTGAGAGGTCTGATTTGGTCACGCTGTGCGACGGTGTAGGCCTGGACTCTTCCGGAAATGGGGGAGTTTCCGGTGCAAATCGGGCGAAGCTCATCACTCACAAGAGTGATGTTGATGAACAGAGCGAAGCTGTCGCGAACCTGTGACAAGCGTAGGCGAACACCTGCCCCCCTGTACGGGAATCCGCGACGTAGGGTTCTCTCCATGGCTTCTCAGCGATCCGCGGGCAACGCCCTCGACAAGGCAGGGCTCGGTGTCAAGTTCCTGGGCAGCGCCGTGCTGGCCGGAATCCTGGTCGCCGGGATGGCGCTGCCGGCCGTCGGTGCGCTCGGGCTCACGGCGAAGGACACCGCCGACAGCTTCGACAACATCCCGGACGACTTCAAGCAGCCGACCCTCTCGCAGGCGTCGATGATCTACGACGCCAAGGGCGGGCTGATCGCGAAGGTCTACGACCGGGACCGCACCATCCTCACCAAGGAGCAGATGGCGCCGATCATGCGCCAGGCCCAGGTGGACATCGAGGACGCCCGCTTCTACGAGCACGGCGCCGTCGACCTCAAGGGCGTGCTCCGCGCCATAAGCAAGAACGCCGAGGCGGGCTCCGCCACCCAGGGCGCCTCCACGCTCACCCAGCAGTACGTGAAGAACGTCTTCGTCGAGCAGGCCGGCGACGACCAGCAGGCGTTCCTGGAGGCGACCAAGAAGAGCATGGGTCGCAAGATCCAGGAGCTGAAGTACGCCATCAAGCTGGAAGAGGACCTGAGCAAGGACCAGATCCTCACCAACTACCTGAACATCACCTTCTACGGCCACCAGGCGTACGGCATCGAGGCCGCCGCCAACCGCTACTTCAGCAAGAGCGCCAAGGACCTCACCGTCCCCGAGGCCGCGATGCTGGCGGGCCTGGTGCAGAACCCCTCGGCGTACGACCCGATCGCCCACCCGCAGGCGGCGCAGACCCGCCGCAACACGGTGATCAACAAGCTGCTGGAGTACAAGCACATCTCGCCGGACGACGCCAAGGCCGCGCTCGCCGCGCCGCTCGGCATCAAGTACCGCGAGCCGCAGAACGGCTGCATCACCGCGCAGAACGGCATGGGCTTCTTCTGCGACTACGTGCGCCGCGTGGTCAAGCAGGACCCGGTGTTCGGCAAGACCGCCGCCGACCGGCAGAAGCTGTGGAGCCAGGGCGGCCTGAAGATCTACACCACCATCGACCCGGCGAAGCAGGCCGCCACGTACAACGCGGTCACCAAGAAGGTGAACGTCACCGACAAGGTCTCGGCCGCCGCCACCATGGTCAAGCCGGGCACCGGCGAGATCCTGGCGATGGCCCAGACCCGTCCGTACGGCCTGGACAACGGCAAGAACCAGACCGTGCTCAACCTGAACGTCGACGCAAACATGGGCGGCGGCAACGGCTTCTCGCCCGGCTCGACCTTCAAGCCGATCCTGGCGGCGGCGGCCCTGGAGTCCGGGCTGCCGATCTCCCAGGAGTACCCCTCGCCGAACAAGATGGACTACCCGAAGATGTCCACCTGCGACGGCAACTGGAACGAGAAGGGCGTCCCGGTCCAGAACGAGTCCGAGAAGGAAATCGGCCCGTACAACCTCAAGGACGCCATGGCGAAGTCGGTCAACACCTACTTCGTGCAGATGGAGGAGAACGTCGGCCTCTGCCCGATGAAGCAGATGGCCAACAAGCTCGGCATCAAGAACCTGGCCAACGGCACCCCGCTCAAGCAGGTCCCCTCCATGGTGCTCGGCACCCAGGAGGTCTCGCCGCTGACCATGGCCAGCGCCTACGCCGCCTTCGCGGCCCGCGGCCTGTACTGCAGCCCGGTCGCGCTGACCTCGGTGGTCAACGCCGAGGGCAAGAAGCTCGACGTGCCGAAGGCCAACTGCTCCCAGGCGATGGCCCAGACCACCGCGGACGGCATCAACACCCTGCTGCTCGGCGTGACCGAGAAGGGCACCGCCGCCTCGCTCGGCCTGGACGACGGACGGCCGATCGCCGGCAAGACCGGTACCACCGACAACCGGTACGCCGCCTGGTTCACCGGCTACACCCCCGAGCTGGCCACCTCGGTCTGGCTCGGCGGCGTCGGCGGCAACGTGTCGATGAAGAACATGAAGATCGGCAACACGTACTTCGACTCGGTCTTCGGCGCCACCGGCCCCGGCCCGATCTGGCAGATGGCGATGAACGACGCGCTCGACGGGACCCCGAAGAGCCAGTTCCAGACCGTCAACATCCCGGCGCCGACCCCGACCACCACGCCGACCGACGGCGCCTCCCCGCCCTCCGGGGACAACGCCAACGGCAACGGCAACGGCGGGCTGATCAACGGCGGCTTCACGCTGCCGCCCGGCTGGGGCGGCAACAACGGCGGCAAGCCGGGCCACCGGTAGGCGCCGGCGGCGGACGCGGAAGGGGTGGGGCCCGGTCGGGCCCCACCCCTTCGTCGTGCTCGGCGCCGGTGCCCGGCGCGACGGCTCAGCCCGCCAGCGCGGCCTTCACCGCGGCGGCCACCCGGCCGCCGTCGGCCAGGCCCTCCACCTTCGGCTTCACCAGCTTCATCACGGCGCCCATCGCCTGCGGGCCGGTGGCCCCGCTCTCGGCCACCGCGGCGGCGACGATCCCCGTCAGCTCCTCGTCCGAGAGCTGCTTCGGCAGGTAGCCGGCCAGCACCTCGCCCTCGGCGCGCTCCTGGGCGGCCGACTCGGCCCGGCCGGCGCCCTCGAAGGCCTCCGCGGCCTCGCGGCGCTTCTTCGCCTCCTTGGCGATCACGTTCAGCACCTCGGCGTCGGACAGCTCGCGCTTGGTCGTGCCCGCCACCTCCTGGGCGGTGACCGCGGCCAGCGTCAGCCGGATGGTGGACGAGCGGAGCTCGTCCCGGGTCTTGATGGCAGCCGTGAGGTCCTCCTGCAGCTGCTCCTTGAGCGTCGTCATGCCCCGATTCTCCCACTTGCCCCGGTCCGGACGCGCAGAAATATTTCCTCGGAACCACCTGCAACCTCCGGCGGGGCCGCACGTCTATCAGGTTGAGCGGGCGAGAGAGACCCGCAACCGCCCGGCGGCGAGTCCCGCCGGGCCCCAACACCACTGTGCCCAGGGGGACTTCGCCATGCGCAAGAACAGCTCGCTCCGTGCCCGCACCGCCGCCGTCCTGGTCGCCGGCCTGCTCGCCGGCGGTGTGCTGGCCGCTCCGGCCGCGCTGGCCGCCGAGCCGGCGAAGCAGTACCTCACCACCACCATGCCGGAGGCGATCGGCCTCGGCGGCCGCCCGGCGGGGACTTCCAACGCCATCTCCAACCCGGGCACCACGGTGCTGAAGGCCCAGCTGAAGGTCACCGCCGACATCGGCTTCCAGGCGCCCGCCGGCTGGTTCGTGATCAACTTCAGTGACGACGCCAACGGGGGGACGGCCAAGCCCGTGCCGCTGACCTTCGCCAACGGTGTCTACTCCGGCACCGTGCCGGTGACCGTGACGGTGCAGCCGGGCCAGATCGAGATTTTGCACCTGCTCGTCGGCACCCCGCTGGGCGGCCCGGGCAACGGTGCCACCAACGGGGGCATCGAGTCGGTCAAGCTGCGGACCACCCTGGTGGCGGAGGGCACCACGGAGCCGCTGGGCGAGGTGGAGAGGACCGTCCCGGTGCGCGGGATCACCCCGGTGTTCTCCCCGGTGCCGGGGCAGGCGGTCGCGGGCGGTGCGGGGATCGAGTTCGAGTCCGGGCTCACCAACAACACGCGCTCCGACTACGACCGGCTGTCCGACGTCCTGTACACCGCGGCCGGTGCCAAGGTGGAGACGCGCCTGGGCGACGGCAGCTGGAAGACCCTGGCCGCCGTGCCGGGGGCCGGCGGCGAGGGCCGGGCCGCCTTCCGGCTCGACGGCCCCGGCGCCGAGCTGCTCGCGATGCGGTCGGCGGGTCACCGGGTCCGCGTCTCCTACCCGGCCGGCACCCCGCTCGGCGCGACCGAGATCGGGCACTGCGCGATCGTCAACGAGCGGGTCGACCGGCCGCTGGTCGGTACCACCATGTGCGGCGAGCAGGCGAAGGTCACCGTGGTCGCCCCGACCACCCCCGCGCCGACCACCCCCGCGCCGACCACCCCCGCGCCGACCACCCCCGCCTCGGCGACCACCGCGGCGGCGGCGCCGGTGACCGGGGCGCTCCAGGACGGTGCCGGCGACGGGGTGCTGTGGTTCGGCCGTCGCCGTTCGGCCTGAACCGCGGTGCGCGGGGCCCGGACCTCGGAGAGTACGGGCGGGAACCGGCCGATCCGTCGACAGTGCAGGATGTGACTACATAGGTTTCCGGCCGTAAACAGTCTTGTCACATCGACCGGAAGGCCGATCCATGGCACTGCTCGCAGATCCGACGTCCCGTCTCCTGCTGGGGCTCGCGGTGATCCTGGCGCTCAGTCGGCTGGCGGGGCGGGTCGCCCTCCGGTTCGCGCAGCCGCCGGTGCTGGCGGAGATCGCGGTCGGCATCGTGCTCGGCCCGACCGTGCTCGGCCGGCTGCTGCCGGGGGTGCACCGGGAGCTGTTCGGGCCGTCGACCACGACGGTGTACGGCGGGCTCGCCCAGATCGCGGTGGCGCTCTACGCGTTCGGGATCGGCGCGCACATCGCGCGGCCGGCGCCGGTGGCGTCCGCGGCCGGGAGGCACCACTCGCCGGTGCCGCTGGCGCTGGCGTCGTTCCTGGTCCCGGGGGCCGCGGGGCTGCTGATCGCGCCGTGGCTGGGGGCCGGGCAGCCGCAGGTCAGCGCGCCGTTCGCGATCTTCCTGGCCTGCGCGTTCGGGGTGACCGCGGTGCCGGTGCTGGCCCGGATCCTGCAGGACCGGCACCTGGACGCCACCCCGGTGGGGCGGCTGTCGCTGGCCGCGGCGTCGATCGGCGACGGGGCGTGCTGGTGCCTGCTGGCGGTGGCGATGTGGCTGGCCGGGCGGATCGAGCTGCCGCTGCTGCTGCTCGGCCTGGCCGCACTGGTCGGCGCGGCGCTGGCGGCCTGGCGGCGGATCGCGCGGCAGAGCGGCGGCCGGGTGCCGAGCCGGGTGGTGGCCGGCAGCGCGGTGGGCACCGCGTCCGCCGGGCCGGATCCGGTGACGGACGGCCGGCGGGAGTGGGGCGTGGTGCCGATGCTGGGTGCGGTGTGCCTGGCGGCGGCGCTCTCCTCGGCGCTGGGTCTGCACGCGCTGTTCGGCGGGCTGGTGCTGGGTCTGCTCTGGCCGTCCGGCGAGCGGGCCGGCGAGCGGGCTGACGGCCGGCGGGCCGCGGTCGACCGGGCTGTCAAACCGTCGGTCAACTCGGGTCCGGCGGGGTTGGGCCTGCTGGCCTCGGCGCTGCTGCCGTGCTTCTTCCTGGGGGCGGGGCAGCAGGTCGACCTGGGTGGTGACCTGCTGCGTCCGGCGTTCCTGGGCCGGCTGGCGGCCGTCCTGGTGGTGATGACGGTCTCGAAGCTGCTGGTGTCCACCGTGGTGGGGCGGATGCAGGGCTTCGGCACGCGGGACGCGCTGCGGCTCGGGGTGCTGATGAACACCAAGGGCCTGACCGAGATCGTGGTGCTGGTCGCGGGCCACCAGGCGGGGCTGATCGGCCGGGAGCTGTTCGAACTGCTGATGCTGGCGGCGCTGGTGCTGACGATGGCCGCCGGTCCGGCGCTCGCCCTGCTGGAGCGGGGCGAACGCCGGGCGGACGACACCCCGGCCGTGCCGGCCGGCTCGCGGTGGCAGCCCGAGCGGGACGGCAGCGCCGTGGGGTGATCCGATGACGCCGGGCCCGCGATCGGGGGTGTTCCCGGGCCCGGCGCCTTCGTGACCGCCCCACGGAACCCCCGGGCCGTCAGACCGCGCCGGTCAGGCTCCGGTAGACGTCCAGGGTGCGCCGGGCGACCTGGTCCCAGGAGAAGACGTCCCGGGCCCGTTCCTGGCCGGCCGCGCCGAACTTGGCGGCCAACCCGGGGTCGGCGAGCAGCCGGTTGACGGCGTCGGCGAGGGCGCGGGCGAGCCCCTCGGGGTCGGCGGGTTCGCCGGTGCCGTCGGGGCGGGGCTCGTAGCCCACCAGCAGCCCGGTGCGGTCGTGTTCGACCACCTCGGGGATGCCGCCGACCTCGGTCGCGACCACGGCGGTCCCGCAGGCCATCGCCTCCAGGTTGACGATGCCCATCGGCTCGTACAGCGACGGGCAGACGAACACGGCGGCCCGGGTGAGCAGCTGACGGACGGACGAACCGTCCAGCATGCCGTCGATCCGGACCACGCCGGTGCGGGTGCGGCTGAGCTCCTCGACCAGGTGCGCCACCTCGGCGGCGATCTCCGGGGTGTCGGGCTGGCCGCAGCAGAGCACCAGTTGGGCCTCCGGGGCCAGGTGGAACGCCGCCCGGAGCAGGTGCTGCAGCCCCTTCTGGCGGGTGACGCGGCCGACGAACAGCACGTACGGGCGGTCGGGGTCGACGCCGTACCGCTCCAGGGCGGCAGTGGAGTCGTCGGGTTGGAACACCCCGGTGTCGATGCCGTTGTGGATGACGTGCACCCGGGCCGGGTCGATCTCGGGATAGACGTCCAGGATGTCCTGGCGCATCGCCCGGGAGACCGCGATCAGGCCGTCCGCGCCGAGCGCGGAGGTGCGTTCCATCCAGCGGGAGAGGCCGTAGCCGCTGCCGAGCTGCTCGGCCTTCCACGGGCGCAGCGGTTCCAGGCTGTGCGCGGTCATCACGTGCGGGATGCCGTGCAGCCGGGCCGCGACGTGGCCGGCGGTGTTGGCGTACCAGGTGTGGCTGTGCACCAGGTCGGCCCCGGTGCACTCGTCCGCCATCCGGAGCCCCGCGCCGAGGAAGCCGAGAGCCGGGTTGCCCGCGACCAGGTCGGCGGGGGCGGAGTAGGCGGTGGTGCCGTGCTCGGCGCGCTCGGCGCCGAAGCAGCGCACCCGGACGTCGATCAGCCGGCGCAGTGCCCGGGTCAGTTCGGTGGCGTGGACGCCGGCCCCGCCGTAGACCTCCGGCGGATACTCCCTGGTCAGCAGATCGACGCGCATCGGGGGTTCTCCCTGGCCGGCCGGGGTCAGCAGCACTGCGGGACGGTCAGACCCGTGGGGCTCGGCGAGGGGGAGACCACCGACTCGTTGGTGGTGGTCGTGGTGGCGGTGCCGGGGTCGGTGCCCGTGCCGGCGCTGGCGGCGGGCGCGGTGAGTGCGACGCCGGAGGCCACAGCTGCACCGAGGAACAGGACCGCGACGAACTTACGCATGGTGATGCCTTCTCTGCGAGTGACTGGCCGGGTTGACAGGAGGAGTCAATCGAAATTGACACACCTTGTCAATCGTTGATCGAAGGGGGTTTGAGGCTGTAGTGGGGCTCACGCTTGAGACGCTGGCCAGCAGGGGATACTTCTGTAAAACTGTCAGTAAAACGGCGCCGTTGACCGGAGAGACATGGAGCAACCACAGAGCGGTACAAGTGGCATCGGACAGAGACTCCGCGAGCTGCGCCAGAAGAAGGGGCTGAACCAGCAGGATCTCGCCTCCGCCGACATCTCGGTCAGCTACGTGTCCCTGATCGAGACCGGCAAGCGGGCCCCTTCCGAGGCGGTGTTGAAGACCCTGGCCGAGCGGGTCGGCTGTTCCGTGGAGTACCTGCGCACGGGCCGCGACGACGCCCGGGTCCAGGAGCTGGAACTGAAGATCGCGTTCGGCGACATGGCGATGCGCAACGGCGCCAACGGCGAGGCTCTCCAGTCGTACAGCGAGGCCCTCGCGGCCGCGCCGTTCCTGAGCGACGCCATGGTCCGCCGTGCCCGGATCGGGCAGGCCACCGCCTTCGAGAAGCTCGGACAGCTGGAAGCCGCGATCCAGATGCTGACCTCGCTGTTCGAGGACCCGGCGTCGGTGCCCGGCTCGGCGGAGTGGACGCAGTTGGCGGTGGCCCTGTGCCGCTGCTACCGCGACGCCGGCGACCAGCTGCTCAGCGTGGAGATCGGTGAGCGCGCCATGCGCACCCTGGACGGGCTCGGCCTCGCCGTCACCGACGACCACATCCAGTTGGGCGCCACCCTGATCAGCTGCTACCAGAGCCGAGGCGACCTCACCCAGGCCCACCTGATCGCCAACCGGCTCATCCCGGCGGCCGAGCAGACCGGCTCCCGGGTGGCCCGCGGCTCGGTGTACTGGAACGCAGCCGTGGTCGCCATCTCGCAGGGCCGCATCCGGGAGGCGCTCACCCTCACCGAGCGCGCCCTGGCGATGATGGCGGAGAGCGACAACGTCCGGCACCAGGCCCTGCTCAAGGGTGCCTACGGGTACCTCCTGCTCTCCATGCCGGAGGCCGACCTGGAGCGCACCAAGGAGCTCCTGGAGGAGTCCCAGGAGGCCCTGCTGGACGTCGGCAGCGCCATGGAGCAGGCCCGCAACGAGGTCAACCTGGCCCGGCTCGCGGTCCGGCTCGGCAAGCCGGCCGACGCCCTCGCGCACGCCAGCCGGGCCCTCGGCCTGCTGCGCAACAACCAGCGCTGGGAGGCCGCCGAGGCCCGGGTGATCCTGGCCCGCGCCCAGTTCATGAGCGGGGACCGGGACAACGCCGAGACCACCCTGCGGGCGGTCGAGCGGCAGCTCGGCCAGGTGCCGGTCAGCCGGGACCACGCCACGGTCTGGCGGCACGTCGGCGACCTCTGGAAGGAGCTGGGCCACGCCGCCGAGGCGTTGTCCGCGTACGAGAACGCGCTGGCCGAGGTCGGGCTGCTGGCCCTGCCGAGCCGCACCACCTCCGCGCTGCCCTCCGAGCGCGGCTGAACACCCACGGCCTCCGGGCCCGCCCCCGCAGCTCGCGGGGACGGGCCCGAACGTCGTTGGGCGTCAGTTCTGTTCGGCGTCGCGGACGGCGCTGAGCACGTGGTCGGTGAGCGCGTCCAGGGTGCGGGTGTCCGGTGCCTCGGCGTTCAACCGCAGCACCGCCTCGGTGCGCGAGGCCCGCAGGTTGAACCAGGAGCCGTCCGGGAACTCGGCGGTCAGCCCGTCGAGCCGGTCCACCCGCGCACCGGAGTCGCCCAGCGAGCGCTCCACCGCCGCCACCGCGCCGGCCGGGTCGGCCACCTCCAGGTTCAGCTCGCCCGAGCCGGCCCAGCGGTCGTGGCCGGCCGCCAGCTTCGACAGCGGCCGCGCCTGCGCGGAGAGTTCCGCCAGCAGGTGCAGGGCGGCCAGCAGGCCGCTGTCGGCGAACCAGAAGTCCCGGAAGTAGTAGTGGCCGGAGTGCTCCCCGCCGAGCACCGCGAGGTGCTCGGCCATCGCCGCCTTCAGGTGGGAGTGCCCGACCCGGGTGCGGACCGGCACACCGCCGGCCCGTTCCACCGCGGCCACCGCCGAGCGCGGCGCGATCAGGTTGTGCACCACCGCGGCGCCCGGCTCGGCGGCCAGCAGCCGTCCCGCGAGCAGCGCCAGCAGGGCCGCCGCCGGGACCGGCTCGCCGCGCTCGTCCACCGCGAACACCCGGTCCGCGTCGCCGTCGAAGGCGAGCCCGAGGTCGGCGCCCTCGGCCACCACCCGGGCGCGCAGCTCGGCCAGGTTGGCGGGCTTCATCGGGTCCGCCTCGTGGTGCGGGAAGCTGCCGTCCAGCTCGAAGTGGAGCGGCACCAGCCGCAGCGCCGGGTGGTCGAGGACCAACGGCGCGGTCTGTCCGGCCATGCCGTTGCCCGCGTCGACCACCACGGTCAGCGGGCGCAGGCCCGTGAGGTCGACCAGGGAGCGCAGGTGGGCGGCGAACTCCTCGACCGGTCCGGCCGGCCGGCGGACGCCGGTGACCGCGGCGCGCTGCGGCCGGGGCCCGAGCAGCGCGGCCCGGACGCGTTCCAGGCCGCTGCCCTCGGCGACCGGCACCGCGCCGGCCCGGCAGAGCTTGAACCCGTTCCAGCCCGCCGGGTTGTGGCTGGCGGTGACCATGGCGCCGGGGACGCCGTGCAGGCCGGAGAGGTAGTAGAGGCGGTCGGTGGAGCCGAGGCCGGCGTCCAGTACGTCCACGCCCTGCTCCAGCACGCCCTTGGTGAACGCGCCGGCCAGCGCGGGGGAGGACAGCCGCATGTCCCGGACCACCGCGATCAGCGGCGCCCCGACGAGCCCGGCGAACGCGGCGCCGATCCGGTACGCCGCCTCCTCGTCCAGCTCCTCGGGAGAGAGGCCCCGGATGTCGTACGTGCGGACGGCGTGGGCGGCGGTCTCGGGTCTCATGCGGTCCCTCTCACTCACTCGGTCGACGGTTCGGTGTCCTCCGGGGCCAGCCACACCGTCGCCAGCGGGGGCAGCACCAGTTCGGCGCTGTGCTGGAAGCCCTTCCACGGCATCGGCTCGGCCTGGAACGGCAGGTCGGGGGAGGCCCCGCTGCCGCCGTACGCGCGGGCGTCGGTGTCCAGGACGGTGCGCCAGCGGCCGCCCCGCGGCAGGGCGACCCGGAAGCGGGGGCGCGGCACGGGCGAGAAGTTGCTGACGCAGACCAGTTCGCGGCCCTGGCCGTCGCGCCGGGCGAAGGCCAGCACGTTCTCGTCGGCGGCGTCGGCGTCCAGCCAGCGGAAGCCGGCCGGGTCGCTGTCCAGCAGCCACAGCTCGGGGCGTTGCCGGTACGCGTGGTTGAGGTCGCCGACCAGGGCGCGCACGCCCAGGTGGTCGGCGGCGGCCGGCCATTCGTCCTCCAGCAGCCACCACTGCGGGCCGGCCTCGTGGTCCCACTCGGCGCCCTGCGCGAACTCCTGCCCCATGAAGAGCAGTTGCTTGCCGGGGTGGGCCCACATGTAGGCCAGGTAGGCCCGCTGGTGGGCCCGCTGCTGCCACCAGTCGCCGGGCATCTTGGAGACCAGCGCGCCCTTGCCGTGCACCACCTCGTCGTGCGAGATCGGCAGCACGTAGTTCTCCGAGTACGCGTAGACCATCGAGAAGGTCAACTCGTTGTGGTGGTACCGGCGGTGGCAGGCCTCGCGGCCGAAGTAGCTGAGCGAGTCGTGCATCCAGCCCATGTTCCACTTCAGGCCGAAGCCCAGGCCCCCGTGGTCGGTCGGGCGGGTCACGCCGTCCCAGGCGGTGGACTCCTCGGCGATGGTCACCACGCCCGGGCAGCGGCGGTAGACGGTGGCGTTCATCTCCTGCAGGAAGCGCACCGCGTCCAGGTTCTCGTGCCCGCCGTACTGGTTGGGCGTCCACTGGCCGTCGACCCGCGAGTAGTCGAGGTAGAGCATCGAGGCCACCGCGTCCACCCGCAGGCCGTCGACGTGGAACTCCTCGCACCAGTAGACCGCGTTGGCGACCAGGAAGTTGCGCACCTCGGTGCGGCCGTAGTCGAACTCCAGCGTCCCCCAGTCGGGGTGCTCGGCGCGCAGCGGGTCGGCCGGCTCGTAGAGCGGCTCGCCGTCGAACCGGGACAGTGCGAAGGCGTCCTTGGGGAAGTGCGCGGGCACCCAGTCGACGATCACGCCGATGCCGTGCCGGTGCAGGGTGTCCACCAGGTGCTTGAAGTCGTCCGGGGTGCCGAGCCGCGAGGTCGGCGCGAAGAAGCCGGAGACCTGGTAGCCCCAGGAGCCGCCGAAGGGGTGCTCCATCACCGGCATGAACTCCACGTGGGTGAAGCCCAGTTCGGCCAGGTACGGGGGAAGCTCCTCGGCCAGCCGGCGGTAGGTGGCGCCCGGCCGCCAGGACGGCAGGTGCATCTCGTACACCGACATCGGCGCCCGGTGCGGCGCGTAGCCGACCCGGTCGGCCATCCACTGCTGGTCGGTCCACTCGTGGGTGGACTCGTGCACCACCGAGGCGGTGGCGGGCGGGCACTCGGCGGCCCGGGCCAGCGGGTCGGCCTTGTCGAGCAGCGCGCCGGACCGGGTCCGGATCCGGTACTTGTAGCGGGCCCCGCTCCCCAGGCCGGGGACGAACAGCTCCCAGACGCCGGAGGAGCCGAGCGAGCGCATCGGGTGCCCGGTGCCGTCCCAGTGGTTGAAGTCGCCGACCAGGCCGACCCCTTCGGCGTTCGGCGCCCACACCGCGAAGGAGGTGCCGGCCACCCCCTCGTGCTCGCGGACGTGCGAGCCGAGCACCTTCCACAGCTGCTCGTGCCGGCCCTCGGCGAGCAGGTGCAGGTCCAGCTCGCCGAGGACGGGCAGCAGCCGGTACCCGTCCTCCTCGCGCTCCTTGACGCCGTCCGGGTAGCCGATCAGCAGGGTGTACTCGGGCGCCTCGTAGCCGGGCAGCAGCGCGGTGAACAGCCCGTCGCCGTCCGGGACCAGCTCGATCTCGCCGTCCTCGACCTCCAGCACCACCCGCTCGGCACCGGGCCGCAGCACCCGCACCGCCACGCCGTCCGGGCCCGGGTGGGCGCCGAGCAGCGCGTGCGGATCGTGGTGGCGACCGCCGAGCAGCCGGTCGCGGTCCGCCTCGCCCAGTGGGGCGGGGGGCACCGACTCCAGGGCCGGGGGCAGCAGCGAGGGGACAGTCACGGTCTGGGTCCTCTTCGTCGTGGGCGGGCGATGGGGGCCGTGGCCGGCGGTGGTACGGGTGGCGCTGGTGGCGCGGTCGGTACGGGCGGCCTCAGCGGCCGGAGACCAGTCGCTGGACGGCGGACATCGGGATCGGGAGCCACTCGGGGCGGTGCTGCGACTCGTACACCGCCTCGTAGACGGCCTTGTCCGCCTCGAAGGCGCGCAGCGCGACCGGGTGGCAGTGCGGGTCGGTGCCGCCGGCGGCGGCGTAGCCGGCGTTGAACGCCCGGCGGTTGCGGACCGCCCAGGCCTGGGCCCGGCGGATGCGGCGCAGCCGGGCCGCGGACGGCTCGCCGTCGGCGGGCTGCTCGGTGCCGCCCTCGCGGCGCAGGGTCTCGCCGAGTGCCTGCTGGGCGGCGTAGTCGAAGGAGCGGAGCATCCCGGCGACGTCGCGCAGCGCGGGCTCCGGCCGGCCGCGTTCGGCGACCGGTTTGGAGGGCTCGCCCTCGAAGTCGATGATCTTCCAGCCGGCGTCGCCGGAGAGCACCTGGCCGAGGTGCAGGTCGCCGTGGATCCGCTGGCCGTCGACGCCGCGGCCGCGCAGCGCGACCTTGCCGAAGTCCTGGTACAGGGTGGCGATCCGGCCCGCGTACGGCTCCAGCTCGGGGACGGCGCGGACGGCGGCGCGCAGCCGGCGCTGCATGCCGTCGGTCAGCTCGTCGACCTCGTCGGGTGCCATCCTGGTGACGCCGAACGCCTGGGCGAGCGCGGCGTGCAGTTCGGCGACGGCCTCGCCGAGGGCCAGCGCGTCGCTGGTGAACCCGCCGATGGTGGGCACCGCCCGGCGGCCGCCGGTCAGGCAGTCGGCGGCGTGGCCGACCGCCATGTCCCAGCCGCTGCCGTGCGCCGGCAGGAACTCGGTGAGGATGCCCAGGACGGTCGACTCGCCGTCGCCGTCACCGGTGCTGAGCCAGCCGAGCAGCCGGGTGGTGCGGGTCGAGCCGACCTCGGTGAGCGCGCCCAGCACCTCGACCTCGGGGTGCAGGCCGGGCTCCGGGCGGCGCAGCAGCTTGAGCATCAGCCGGTCGCCGTACACCACGGAGGTGTTGCTCTGCTCCACCGAGAGCGGGTGGGGCGGCAGGTCGAGCGGGATCGGGGCGGCGTCCGGCCGGGACAGCCGCAGCGAGTCGCTGCCGCCGAGCGCGGTCCACTCCAGCAGGCGCGACATCAACTCCGGGTCGGCGGTCGCCTCGTAGACCATCCGGCCGTCCCACTCGCCGCCGACGGCCTGGCCGATCAGCGCGGGGGCCAGCCGTTCGGGCAGGCCGCGGCGGACACCGAGCAGCAGCTGGTAGCGGTGGGTGGCGTTGGTGGAGTGCCGGGCCACCATCACGGCGTGCACCAGCACCGGCGAGTCCGGGTCGGACGGGTCGAGCGGGATCACCGTGCTGGTGACCGGCCGCAGCTCCTGCAGGCAGCCGCGCTCGTGGGCGAACCAGCGGCGGCCGGCCAGCCAGGGCACCATGGCGGGCAGCAGCGGGCGCAGCAGTTCGTCGGCGCGCTGCGCGGGGCGGTAGCGGGCCTTGGTGCAGGAGTCGCACACGGCGACGGCGGTGGTCATGCCGCCGCCTTGCGGACGGTGAGCAGGTGGGCCGGGCCGACCGCCGGGTCCAGCCGGACGTAGTTGCTGCGCCCCCAGGTCCAGGTGGCGCCGGAGAGTTCGTCGTGCACGGTGAGCGGGCCGTCCCAGGGCAGGGTCACGGTGGCCTCCTGGACGTGGTGCGGGTCCAGGTTGACCACGACGATCACGGTGTCCTCGCCCTCGTGCTTGGAGAAGGCGAGGACCTGGCCGTTGTCGGCGTGGTGGAAGCGCAGGTCCCGCAGCTGCTGGAGCGCGGGGTGGCGGCGCCGCAACTGGTTGAGTGTGGTGAACAGCGGGGCCAGGGTGTCGGTCCTGGTCCAGTCGCGCGGGCGCAGTTCGTACTTCTCCGAGCGCATGTACTCCTCCGAGCCGGGGCGGACGGGCTCGTTCTCGCAGTGCTCGTAGCCGGCGTAGATCCCGTACGCGGGCGACAGGGTGGCGGCCAGCACCGCGCGGACGGCGAACGCGGCCGGGCCGCCGGTCTGCAGGTGGCCGGGCAGGATGTCCGGGGTGCTGGGGAAGAGGTTCGGCCGCATGAAGTCGGCGCTCTCACGGGTGAGTTCGGTCAGGTACTCGGTGAGCTCGGGCTTGCTCTCGCGCCAGGTGAAGTAGGTGTAGGACTGGTGGAAGCCGACCTTGCCGAGGGCGTGCATCATCGCGGGCCGGGTGAAGGCCTCGGCGAGGAACAGCACGTCGGGGTCGGTGCGGGCGATCTCCCCGAGCACCCGCTCCCAGAAGCTGACCGGCTTGGTGTGCGGGTTGTCCACGCGGAAGATCCGCACGCCGTGCGCCATCCAGTGTCTGAGGAGCCGCACCGTCTCTCTGACCAGGCCGTCGAAGTCCTGGTCGAAGTTGATCGGGTAGATGTCCTGGTACTTCTTCGGCGGGTTCTCGGCGTAGGCGATGGTGCCGTCGGGGCGGTGGGTGAACCACTCGGGGTGCTTGTTGACCCACGGGTGGTCCGGCGAGCACTGGAGGGCGAAGTCGAGCGCGACCTCCAGGTCGAGGGCGGTGGCCTCGGCGACGAAGTGGTCGAAGTCCTCGATGGTGCCGAGGTCCGGGTGGACGGCGTCGTGGCCGCCCTCGGGGGAGCCGATCGCCCACGGCGAGCCGACGTCGTGCGGGCCGGCGGTCAGGGAGTTGTCGGGGCCCTTGCGGTAGGCCCGGCCGATCGGGTGGATCGGCGGCAGGTAGACCACGTCGAAGCCCATCGCGGCGACCGCGGGCAGCCGCTCGGCGGCGGTGCGCAGCGTCCCGGAGACCAGGGTGCCGGAGGCGTCGACGACCGCGCCCTCGGAGCGCGGGAAGAACTCGTACCAGGCGCCGTGCAGTGCCCGCTTCCGGTGCACAACCAGCTCCAACGGCTCGGTGGCGGAGACCAGTTCGCGCAGCGGGTGGCGGGCGAGGGCGGCCGCGACCGGCCCGGCCGTGGCGGCGGCCAGTCGGTCGGCGGCCGGGCGGGCGTCGTCGCCGAGCGCCGCGGCGGCCGCCAGCACCGCGGTCCGGGCGCTGCCCCGGGGGACGCCGGCGGCGGCCCGCTCCAGCAGCAGCGCGCCCTCCTCCAGGGTGATCTGGACGTCCACCCCGGCCGGGATCTTGATCCCGGCGGTGTGCAGCCAGGTGGCGACCGGGTCGCTCCAGGCCTCCACGGTGTACGTCCAGCGGCCCGGCACGGTGGGGACGACGTCCGCGCCCCAGCGGTCGGTGCCCTCGGCGAGTTCGCGCATCGGCGTCCACGGCCCCTTGCGGCCGCGCGGCCCGCGTAGCACCACGTTGGCGCCGACCGCGTCGTGGCCCTCGCGGAACACGGTCGCGGAGACCGGGATCCGTTCGCCGACCACCGCCTTGGCGGGGCGCCGCCCGGAGTCGACCGCCGGGCGCACGTCCAGGACGGGTATCCGTCCGATCGGGTCGGGCTGCCGGCGGGTAGCCCGTGCGGTGGTGCTCATCTCGCCGGATCTCCTCTCACGGGTGGGCGGGTCGTGGGCGGTGGCGCGGTGCGTGCGGTGCCGCGGGGCCTGCGGCGGCTCAGGCCGCCAGGTCGCCCGGGCGCCGCCGGGTCCGGGCGGCGAGCTGCTCGATGATGGTCCGGGCGAACACGTGGCAGTGGTTGCCGGTGCGGGCGGTGACCAGGTCGCCGTCGACCACCACGTCCTGGTTGACGTAGACGCCGCCCATGTTGTTGAGGTCGCCGAGCAGGTTGTTGTGGACCACCGCGCGCCGGCCGCGGATCACCGAGGGGATCGGCGCGGCCAGCCACATGCCGTGGCAGATGATGCCCTTGACGATGGCGGGATCGGCGAAGGCCCGGCGCAGGAAGGCCGCCGCCGGCGGAAGGGTCTCGACGTCCTCGGTGTAGCGCAGCCGGTCGGCCACGATGCCGGAGGGCACGATGACCGCCGCGTACTCCTTGAGGCCGTACTCGTCCATGTCCTCGAAGGACTCGCTGACCTCGAACGGCATCCGGTGCTCGTGGCCCCGGAAGACGATCCGCTCGTTGCCCCACAGCCGGGTGAGGAAGTGGACCTCGGCGCCCTCCTCGGCGAAGCGGCGCTGGTAGTAGAGGATCTCGGGTTCGTAGAAGTCGCTCTCCATCAGGACGGCGATCTTCTGGCCGGTGAGCTGCACGGTTCTCCTCCCGCTACTGGTCGCGGCCGACGATCAGGTCGATCAGGAACGGGCCGGGGTGGGCCAGCGCCTTGGCGATGGCCGGCGCGACCTCGTCCGGCTTCTCGACCCGGATGGCGGGCACGCCGAGCGAGGCGGAGAGCGCCGCGAAGTCGATCTCGGGGTGGGACAGGTCGAACGGGCCCGGGAAGTCGTGGTGCTCGATGTCCTGGGTCTTCCAGTACTGCTCGATGTTGAGGTCGAGCAGCCGGTAGCGGCCGTTGTTGCAGATCACGAACTTGGCGTCGATGTCGTACCGGGCGGCGGTCCACAGGCCCTGGACGGTGTACATCGAGCCGCCGTCGCCGGTGAAGCCGATCACCGTGCGGTCCGGGTGGGCGAGCTTGGCGCCGATCGCGCCGGGGATGCCGACGCCCAGCGATCCGCCCCGGGTCTGGTGCCAGCCGCCGGGCTGGTTCGGCGGGTTGTAGCGGAACAGGCCGGGGGAGGAGGTCAGTGCCTCGTCGAAGAGGATCGCGTCGGCGGGCAGCTGCTTGGCCAGCTCGCGGCCGAAGTAGGCGGCGGTGAGCGGGCCCTGCTGGTCGGTGGCCAGGTCCTGGGCGAGCGCCAGGTCGTAGGCGGCGGCCTTCTGCTCGGCGGAGACGCGGACCCGGTCGGCGGCGGCCCGGCGCTGGTCCGGGGTCTGCCGGCCCTCCAGCGCCTCGGCGAGCCTGGCGAGGGTCAGCTTGGGGTCGGCGACCAGGCCGAGGTCGACCGGGAAGTTCTTGGCGATCGCGCCGGAGTCCAGGTCGATGTGGACGATCCGGGCGTCCTCGGCGAACACGCCGTCCAGCAGCGGGTACACCTCGGGGAGGGTGTAGGTGCCGACGATCAGCACGGCGTCCGCGGCGGCGGTCACCCGGGCGCTGTCCTCGCCGAACATGTGGCCCAACTGGCCGCGGTAGAGCGGGTGGTCGGCCGGCAGGTTGACCTCGGCCCAGTCCGCGCCCCACACCTCGGCGCCCCAGGTCTCCGCGAACTTCGCCAACTCGCCCTGTGCGCCGGAGAAGTGGACGCCGTCACCGGCGATCACCAGCGGCCTGCGGGCGTCGGCGAGCAGCGCGGCGGCGTCGGCGACGGTCTCGCCGTCCGGGCTGACCACGGTGTGCAGGTAGGAGGTCGGCACGACCTTCTCGCTGGTCAGGCTGTCCATCACGTCGGCGGGCAGCACCACCATGACCGGGCCGTACGGGGGAGTGGCGGCCACCTTGAACGCCCGGCGCAGCACCCGCAGGGTGGACTCCGGGTCGACCACCCGGGTCGACCACTTGGTGACGGGCTTGGCCATGCCGACCAGGTCGGCGGCCATCTGCGCCTCCATCGAGTCGTAGGCCAGGCCCGACTCGCCGACGATCACCACCAGCGGCGCGTGGCCGCGCATCGCCTGGTAGAGCATGCCGATGCCGTTGCCGAGGCCGACCCCGGAGTGCAGTTGGAGCAGGGTGGGCTTGCGGGTGGCCCGGGCGTAGCCGTCGGCGATGCCGACCACCACGGCCTCCTGGAGCGACAGCACGTACTCGATCTCGGGGAAGCCCCGCAGTTCGTCCAGGAAGCCCTGTTCGACGGTGCCGGGGTTGCCGAACATGTACCTGATGCCGTCCGCCTTGAACTGCTCGAGCATCGCCACCCGAGCGGGCCTGCTGGCCATAGCGTGCGTCCTCTCCGTCTCGCGGGTCGTTGGGGTGTGCCGCTCCGGCGGGCGGCCGCACCGCCCCGCTCGGGGTGTGCGCGGCCGCCCGGCCGGGAACCGGGTCAGGCCCGGTGCTCGCCGAAGCCCCACTGGCGCAGGCCCTGCTCCAGCACCTCGACGACCTTCTGGCCGGTGAGGTAGGAGTCCGGGGTGGAGCGCCCGGTGATGAACGGGAAGTCGACGATCACCGAGGTCTCCTTGCCGAAGTTGCCGTGGTAGGCGCCCTCGGGAGCGGTGGCGTCGCGCAGGATGTACTCCAGCGGGTACGGCGGCGGGCCGATCACGAAGTCGGTGCCCATGAAGCCGGTGCCGTCCTTGTAGTCGTACTCGATGCAGTGACCGGTGACGTGCTTGTTGCGGATGATGCTGGTCCGGTCGTCCTGCTCGCGGGCGAACGCCAGGCAGGCCACGCCGTAGCACTCGGCGGCGATCGGCAGGCCCAGGTTGTAGAAGGCCAGGATCAGGTCGTGCACCCGCCAGTTGTTGGCGAGGTCGACGATCGGGCCGGAGCCGCCGACGATCAGCAGCGCGTCGTAGCGGTCGGCGATCTGCGTCTGCACGTGCTCGCGGCGGGTGTTGTAGCCCTCCCAGGCGCGCAGGAAGTCGCTGCGGCTGCGGTAGGGCCGGTCGGGCAGCCAGGAGGACAGGTCGAGCGGGTTGTCCAACCGGTTCGAGGTGTCGACCGCGCGGACCTTCTCGGCCATCTCGGTGCTGGTGACCGAGCGGCCCAGCGGCGGGTCGATGTACTCGGGGTCGTAGCTCGGCGGCAGGGCGACCGGGCGCTTGCCGGTCGGGGTGGCGAAGCTGACCTCGTAGCCGGCCTTGTCGAAGGTCTCCAGCGGACCGATCAGCTCTTCGCCCCAGTAGCCGTACTCGGAGAGCACGACAAGGATTCTCTTCTTCGCCATCGGCGGTGATCTCCTTCGGTGGAAGGGGTGTTGGGGCCTCGGTTCGGATCCTGTCTACCTGCGCCCGAGCCCCGTCGGCGAGGCCGGACCGGCCGGGGCGGAGGCATCGGCAGTTCGCGGGCCGCACTGTGCGAAGTCGGGTGCACCGGCAGTCAACACGGCCCGCAGAGTGCTGTCAAACATATCTTGACTGAAATCGACAACCTCAGTTAAATCATTGTCATCCACCCCTGACACCTGCCTCAGCACGAGGAGAGCGACATGCTGTTCTACGTCCAGATGAAGTGGAACCACGAAGGCCGGATCTCCCTCGACGAGCTCTGGGAGGTCGAGCAGGAAGAGGCCGAGCACGCCGTCGAGACCATCAACTCCGGCTTCTGCGTGGGTATCTGGAAGGTCGCCGCGCAGAAGCGCGTGATCGCCATCATCGACTCCCCCGACGCCGAGGAGCTCGACCGCACCGCGCTCGGCCGGCTCCCCATGCGCGAGTACCTGGAGTTCGAGCAGGTCTGGCCGCTGCGCGACTACCTGGGTTTCGCCGAGGACGTCAAGAAGCGCTACCAGGTCTGACCGGACCTTCATCCCGAGGACACCCCGAGGAGTCCCCATGATCCACCAGCTGATCTTCGCCCACCCCAAGCCCGGGATGAGTGAGGAGGAGTTCCAGCGGTACTGGCTGGAGGTGCACGCCCCCAACTACGCCTCCAAGATCAAGCAGATCCGCAAGTACGCCGTGGACACCCGCATCCCGCTCGACGGCGACGGCGAGGACCCGCTGTGGAGCGGCATCGCCGAGATCTGGCTCAACAACGACGAGGAGCAGCTCGCCTCCCTGCAGTCGCCGGAGTTCCTCCAGGGCGCCCGCCTCGACGAGCCCAACTGGGCCGCCTTCTGGCGCACCCTCGTGCTCGACACCGAGGCCCACGTGCTGCGCCCCGGCCCCGGCACCGCCCGCCCGGCCGGCGCCAAGCTGTTCGTCCTCGCCAAGCGTGCCGCCGGCACCCCGCTGGCCGACTTCCGGGCCCGCAGCCTCGACGCGCACGCCAAGCTCGCCCTCGAGGTGCCCGGCCTGGTCCGCTACGTCCAGGGCTTCACCCGCGACGGCGCCTACGCGATCGGCGAGGCCACCCTCGACGTCGCCTACCAGCTCTCCTTCGAGAGCGAGGAGGCGCTGCGCACGGCGCTCGCCTCGCCCGAGTACGCCGCCCTGGAGCAGGACCTCGCCGAGTTCGTCGAGACCCGCTACATCCACCGGATGGCGGTCCGTCAGCACTGGTTCATCGGCTCCGAGTCCGCGAACGACTGAGCCCGCGCCAGTCCCCTCGCGTCCCGGCCCGGGGCCGCCCCACCGGCGGCCCCGGGCCGCGCGCACTCCACCCCGGCGGAGGTCGGACGCCATGCCCAGCACCCACGCACTCGCCCACAGCGACCTGGCCGGCGACACCGCCGCCGTGGTCGCCCTCACCCTGCTGGCGCTGGACCTCCACCCGGCCGCCGGCTGGCCCGAGTACGCCGTCCACGCCCTCGGATTCCTCGCCGTCGGCACCCTCTGGCACGACCGCCGCACCGTGCTCGCCCGGATCCGCCGGCCCGACCGCGCCCTGCGCACCCTGGACGCCCTGCTGCTCACCGCGCTCGTGCTGCTGCCGCTGGCCACCCACGCCCTGGCCCGCGACCTCACCGCCGGCACCACCATCGCCTTCGGCCTCGCCCTCGCCGTCGCCGGCACCCTGCTCAACGCCCTCTGGCTGCGGGCCACCCGCACCCGCCGGCGGCACGGCCCGCCCGGCACCGCCGCCACGCTGTGCCGCCGCCACCGCGCCGCCCCGGTCCTCCACCTCGGCGCCTCGCTGGTCGCCCTGGCCGGCCCCGCGGCCGGCCTGGCCGTCCTCGCGGCGGTCCTGCTGCTCGGCCTGGTGCAGTAGCCGCGTCGGCGAACCTGGTTCTGGCAGGGCCAGGTTGCGAGGTGCCGCGCCCGGCCCGTCCTGGCCATGATGGAACGCATGGACCGACGCGAAGAGCTCACCGACTTCCTGCGCACCCGCCGGGCCCGGGTGCAGCCCGAGTCCGTCGGCCTGCAGCGCCAGTCGCGCGGCCGCTCCCCGGGGCTGCGCCGGGAGGACGTGGCCCGGCTCTCCGGCGTCAGCGTCGACTACTACACCCGGATCGAACAGGGCCGCGGCCGCAACCCCTCGCCCGAGATCCTCGGCGCCATCGGCCGCGCCCTGCGGCTCGACGAGGACGAGCAGCGCCACCTGGAGGAGCTCGCCCTCACCGAGGGCCGCCCGCAGCCGCGCCCGCCGCGCAGCACCGAGCGCGTCCGCCCCGGCGTCCAGCGGCTGCTCGACGTCTTCTCCGCGACCACCCCCGCCTTCGTGCTCGGCCGGCGGATGGACGTGCTCGCCTGGAACCCGCTCGCCGCCGCGCTGATCGCCGACTTCGCCGCGATGCCCACGGCCCGCCGCAACATGGTCTGGATCGCCTTCATGGACCCCTGGGCGAGGGACTTCTACCTCGACTGGGAGGAGATCGCCCGGGAGTCGATCGCCTTCCTGCGGATGGCCGGCGGACGCTGGCCGGACGACCCGGCGCTGGCCGCGCTGGTCGGCGAACTCTCGGTCAAGAGCCCGGACTTCCGCCGGCTCTGGTCGATGCACGACGTCAAGGAGAAGGGCCACGGCACCAAGCGGATGCACCACCGCACGGTCGGCGAGCTCACCCTGGACTACGAGGCGCTCGCCCTCTCCGACGGCGACGGCCAGACCCTGGTGACCTACACCGCCGAGCCGGGCAGCAGCTCGGAGCAGGCACTCCAACTCCTCGGCGTGGTCGGGATCCCGGACACCCTCACCCGCTGACCCCGCCCGATCCCGCCCGCCGCCAACGGCATCCGCCGCCAACGGCATCCGCCACCAACGGCACCCGCCGCCAACGGCACCCGCCACCCGCCGACACCTGTGGAAGGACCCCCATGAACGCCCGGACCGACCGGATCGCCCTGATGTTCCCGGGCCAGGGCGCCCAGTACCCCGGCATGGGCCTGCCCTGGCTGGACACCCCGCAGTGGCAGCTGGTGGACGCCCTCTCGCACCGCGTCGGACGGGACGTCGGAGCCCTCCTGATCGACGCCGACACCGAACGTCTGCGCCGCACCGACAACGCCCAACTCGCACTCTTCGCCCTGGAGACGATGCTCCTCCAGGCGGTCCGCGCGGCCGTCCCGGGCCTGCCGGTGGTGGCCTGCGCCGGACACGGCGTCGGCGAGTACGCGGCCCTCGCCGCCGCCGGGGTGCTGAAGCCGGCCGACGCCGCGCAGCTCGTCGCCGAGCGCGGCGCCGCGATGGCGGACGCCGCCCGCGCCGCCGAGGGAGCCATGGCGGTCCTGACCGGCGGCGACCCACAGGCGGCCGGCCGCCTCACCGAACGGCTGCGGGGCGCCGGTGCCCGGGTCTGGCTCGCCCACCTCGACGGGCCCGACCGCGTGGTGGTCTCCGGCACCCGGGCCGGTGTGGAGGCGCTCGTCGAGCAGGCGCCCGAGGCGGGCTTCCGGGCGGTTCCGCACCCGTCCGGCGGCGCGTTCCACTCGCCACTGATGATCCCGGCGCAGTACCGGCTCTCGGCGGCACTCGTCCGCGCCCCGCTGCGCGCCGCCCGCTTCCCGGTGGTCGCCACCGCGGACGGCCGCGTCCGCGACGGCGACCCCGCGGAGTGGCGCGCGCTGATGATCCGTCACCTGGTCGAGCCGGTCCGCTGGGACAGCACCGTCCGCACCCTGGTCGGCCCCGACTCCGCCGCCGCCGAACTGATCGAACTCGGCCCCGGCACCACCCTCGCCGACCTGGCCCGGCACATCACCCCCGACACCCCCGCCACCACCGTCACCACCCCCGCCCAGGTCGCCGCCCTCGCCGCCCGCTACGCCGCGGAACGCGTCTGACCCACCCACCCGGCAGCCGTTCCCCCGGCCCGCCGCGTCCTCACACCTGGCGTCGCACCTGGCGTCACGCCTGGGCGTCGAGCAGCGCGTCGGCGACGGCGGTCCGGGCGTACAGCACCGACCGCCCGGCACGGTGGCCGCTGACCAGGCCGGCCGCGCGCAGCGCCGCCAGGTGCTCGGAGACGGCCGCCGCCGACAGCTCGCAGCGGCGTGCCAGCTCGGTGGTGGAGGCGGGTGCCGCCAGTTCCGCGAGCAGGACGGTCCGGGAGCGTCCGAGCACCAGCGCGAGCCCGTCGGCCCGCGGCGGCTCCCGGCGCTCCCACAGCGTCGCGCTGCCCCGCGCCGGGTAGGCCAGCTGCGGCGGGTCGCCGCCCGGCGACCGGGTGAGCACCCGCGGCCACGCGAACGCGGACGGCACGAGCACCAGCCCGGCCGCGGTCGGGATCCGGGTGACCGGGCAGTGCCGTTCGGTCAGGAGCAGCTCGCCCTCCTCCCACCGCACGGTCCGGTGGAGACCGTTCAGCACCTCGGCGGTGCCGTGCTCGGCCGCCTGCCGGGCCCGGTGGAAGACGTCCGCCTCCAGCAGGGCCCGGATCCGGGCCCAGTACGGGGCCAGCGCCAGCTGCCAGTACGCCTCGATCTCGGCGGTCACCCGGGGGAGCCGGCGCTCGGGCTCCCGGTACAGGCCGTGCAGCCTCGCGGACAGCCGCCCGCCGCGCTCGGCGGCCAGCAGGTCGAGGTCGCGCCGCACCTGCGCCGGGTCCGTCCGGCGGACGGTCGACAGCTCCTGCTCCAGCTCGCCGACCGCCCCGGCGGGCGGCGGGTTGAGGAAGTCCGGGAGGTGGCCCGCGGCCGGGACCATCTCCGCGAGCCAGCCGCGGTCGAGCCCGGCGGCCGCCAGCCGGGGCCGGACCTGCGCCGCCCAGGCGCGGTGCACCTCCGGCACCGGCGAGGCGGCCAGTGCCCGGAAGCCGGTGACCACCTCCCACATCGGTGAGACGGCGAACCGGGTCCGGGCGAGGTCGCCCGCCGAGAGCGTCAACCGGGTCCGCACAACCGCCTCCTCGCACCAGGATTCGGTCTGAGCCTAATCAGTTTGCTACCGCCCGTCCGCCCGGTTGCATGCTCCCCATGACCACCGAGATCCAGCACCCCATTGCTCCCACCGCCCCCCGCACCCTCGACCGGGCCCGCCGCCTGCGCGCCCTCGCGGCCGGTCCCGCCGCACTGATCCTCCCCAACGCCTGGGACGCCGGCAGCGCGGCGGTGATCGCGGGGGCCGGAGCCGAGGTGATCGCCACCACCAGCGGGGGCGTGTCCTGGTCGGTCGGGCGCGGCGACGGCCAGCGGCTGGACCGGCAGGAGATGGTCGACGCGATCCGCCGCGTGGCCGACGCCGTCGACGTCCCGGTGACCGCCGACATCGAGGGCGGCTACGGCCCGGCGCCCGACGCGGTCGCCGAGACCGTCCGGGCCGTGGTGGGGGCGGGCGCCGTGGGCGTCAACCTGGAGGACTCCGCAGCGGTCGGCGGTCCGCTGTTCGGGATCGAGGAGCAGGTCGCCCGGCTGCGCGCCGCCCGGCGGGCCGCCGCCGACGCGGGCCTGCCGGAGTTCTTCCTCAACGCCCGCACCGACGTCCACCTCTTCGGCATCGGCGCCCCGGCCGACCGCCCGGAGGAGACGCTGCGCCGGGCCGAGGCGTACGCCGAGGCCGGAGCCGACGGCCTCTTCGTCCCGGGCCTGCTCGACCTGGACGCGCTGCGCGAGCTCTGCGCGCGCTCACCCCTCCCGGTCAACGCCATGGCCGTCCCGGGCGGCCCGACCGCCACCGAACTCGCCGCCGCCGGCGTCCGCCGGATCAGCCTGGGCACCGCCCTCGCCCAGGCCGCCTACACCGCCGCCCACCGCGCCGCCACCGAACTCCTCACCACCGGCGGCCTCACCACCCTCGACGGCGTCTTCGACTTCCCCACCGTCAACGCCCACTTCACCCCCTGACCCCGGCCCACCGGCCCCGTACCCAACTCCTCCTCCGGTTTGCCGCTGGGCCCGCGGTGATCCGGCGTAGCCTTCGTGCATGGCAGAGAGCAAGGTCCGGAAGGCGGCGGCGCCGAAGCCGGCGGCGAAGAAGGCGGCGGTGAAGCCGAAGAAGCCGGAGTCGCAACTGGCGATGGTGCGGCGGGCCCGGCGGATCAACCGGGAGCTGGCGGAGCTGTACCCGTACGCGCACCCGGAGCTGGACTTCGACAACCCGTTCCAGCTGCTGGTGGCGACCGTGCTGTCCGCGCAGACCACCGACCTGCGGGTGAACCAGACCACGCCGGCGCTGTTCGCGAAGTACCCCACGCCGGAGGACATGGCCGCGGCCGTCCCGGAGGAGCTGGAGGAGCTGATCCGGCCGACCGGCTTCTTCCGCAACAAGGCGAAGTCGCTGCTGGGGCTCTCCACCGCGCTGCGGGACGAGTTCGGCGGCGAGGTTCCCGGCCGCCTGGAGGACCTGGTCACCCTGCCCGGTGTCGGCCGCAAGACCGCCAACGTGGTGCTGGGCAACGCCTTCGGCGTGCCGGGCATCACGGTGGACACCCACTTCGGTCGGCTCGCCCGCCGCTTCGGCTGGACGGCCGAGGAGGATCCGGTGAAGGTCGAGGCGGCGGTCGCCGCGATCTTCCCCACGTCGGAGTGGACGATGCTCTCGCACCGCGTGGTCTTCCACGGCCGCCGCGTCTGCCACGCGCAGAAGCCGGCCTGCGGCGCCTGCCCGGTGGCCGGGCTGTGCCCCTCGTACGGGGTGGGGGTGACCGACCCCGAGAAGGCGGCCGGGCTGCTCAAGTACGAGCTGGCCGGCAAGCCCGGTCAGCGGCTGCGCCCGCCCGCGGACTTCCCGGGGGAGGCGGCGGCCCGCGCCGACGCGGTCGCCCATGACGGCCGGGTCGCCGACCTGGCGACCGCCGACGGCGAGGGGGACGCCGCATGACATCGACGCCCGCGCCCGTCCCGGTGATCGACCGGGAGGGTCTGCCGTCCTGGCTGCTGCCGGTCCGGGAGGCCGCCGAGACCGTCCGGCCGCAGCAGCTGAGCCGCTTCCTGCCGCCGGCCGAGGGCGGCCGCCCGTCGGCAGTGCTGATGCTGTTCGGCGAGGGCGACGGCGGCCCGGACCTGTTGCTGATCGAGCGGGCCCGCAGCCTGCGCTCGCACGCCGGCCAGTCCTCGTTCCCGGGCGGCGCGCTCGATCCGGAGGACGGCGACCCGGCGGGCAGCGGCCCGCTGGCGGCGGCGCTGCGCGAGGCCGAGGAGGAGACCGGGCTGGACCCGTCGGGGGTGCAGCTGTTCGCCACCCTGCCGACGCTGTTCATCCCGGTGAGCGGCTTCGTGGTGACGCCGGTGCTGGGCTGGTGGCGGCAGGAGTCGCCGGTGGCGCCGGTGGACCCGGCGGAGACCGGTGCGGTGTTCCGGGTGCCGCTGGCGGAGCTGACCGATCCGGCGAACCGGGCCCGGCTGCGCCACCCCTCGGGTTTCACCGGCCCGGCGTTCGAGGTGGCGGGCCGGTTGGTGTGGGGCTTCACCGCGGGCGTGATCGACCGGGTGCTGCACTACAGCGGCCTGGAGCGGCCGTGGGACACCAGCCGCACGGTCGAGCTCTCCGACGAGGCGCTCAGCCTCTCCCGCCGCTCGCGCTCCTGACCGCCCGGCCGCTCGTACCCGGCACCTACCGCCCGGGTACGAGCGGCCCGGTCACGCGGACCGTCGGGTTGTCGTCGTAGTCGTCGTCGTGGTCGATCGACCCGGTCACCGAGGACGCGACCGTCGCGGCGACCCCGAGCACGATGAACACCACCAGCAGAGCCTTGCCGCTGCTGCTCATCACCAGCGGCCGGGTGGCGGAGGTGAACGGCTGCTCCTTCTCCGGGTCGCCGAAGATCCGCTTGGGGTACGCGGAGCTGAGCATCAGGAAGTACGCCTGGAACCGCATCCGGTAGCGCAGCACCGCGGCGGTCGCCTCGAACAGCGGCCGCGGCATCCGGCCGAGGATCAGCACGACCAGCCAGCTGATGAAGCACACCGCCCACCAGCCGGCGCTCAGCACGCTCTGGACGATCGCCGCGGGGACGGCCAGCACCAGGCGGAAGAACACCGCGAGCCGGTTCAGCGGCCCGGGCCGCACCTCCACCCGGACGGGGTGGCCGGGCTCCTCGAAGCTGAACGGCGGGTACCGGTCGACGGTGAGCATCAGGTAGGCGTACACGCGCGTGTCGTACTCCAGGTACCCGCGCAGGAAGCCGGCCGCGAAGTCGGGCAGCCGCCCGGTGAACAGGGCGCCGAACCAGCCGATCACCGCCACCACGAAGGCGATCACCGACAGCACCCAGAGCACGATGTACTGGGGGAGGAGCAGCAGCATCCGCAGCAGGACGGTCCAGCGGCGCTGACTCCCCGGCTCGGGGATGTCCAGCGCGGGGAGGAACTCCGGCTCGGCTGCCGGCATCGGCATCTCCCAGGTGGCCACGGCCGCTCCTCGCGCTCTGCAGGGACTCCCCGTCGATCATCGGACGGTCCGACCGTCGCAGGAGCGGGCACTCTCCGCATGTCGGAGGGCCCGATCGGTCCGGCTGTGTCCCCCGCCCGGCGGGACGTGGGAGGGTATCCGGGTGAACGTCCTGGATCTGCTGCTGATCGCCGCCGCGCTGGGCTTCGCCGTCTCCGGCTACCGGCAGGGCTTCGTGGTCGGCGTGCTGTCCGTGATCGGCTTCCTCGGCGGCGGCCTGATCGCGGTGCAACTGCTGCCCCTGCTGCTGCGGCACATCGGGCCGGGTTCCACGACGGCCTCGGTGGTCGCGGTGGTGGTGGTGATCGTGCTGGCGGCCATCGGGCAGGCGATCACCACGCACTTCGGCTGGAAGCTGCGCGGCCGGATCGGCCGCGGCCGGGTGAAGACCCTGGACGCGATCGGCGGCTCGCTGGTCAACGTCGTCTCGATGCTGCTGGTGGCCTGGCTGATCGGTTCGGCGCTGGCGGGCACCTCGCTGCCGACCGTCTCCAAGCAGGTCCGCACCTCGGCGATCCTCGGCGGGGTCCAGGGGACGCTGCCCGCGGACGCGCCGAACTGGTTCTCCGACTTCTCCAAGGAGCTGGCCCGCAACGGCTTCCCGCAGGTGTTCAACCCGTTCGAGCACGAGCCGATCACCGAGGTCGCGGCCCCGGACCCGGCGCTGGCCAACAGCCCGGGGGTGCAGCGCGCCCGGCAGAGCCTGGTCAAGGTGGTCGGCACCGCCACCGCCTGCGGCAAGACCCTGGAGGGCAGCGGCTTCGTGTTCGCCCCGCACCGGGTGATGACCAACGCCCACGTGGTCGGGGGCGTCGACGAGCCGACCGTGCAGATCGGCGGCGCCGGGCAGCTGTACGACGCCACCGTGGTCCGCTACGACTGGCAGCGCGACATCGCCGTGCTGGACGTCCCCAAGCTCAACGCCCCGCCGCTGACCTTCGCCGGCGACGCCCGCACCAACGACAGCGCGATCGTGGCCGGGTTCCCGGAGAACGGCGCCTTCAACGTCCAGCCCGCCCGCATCCGCGGCCGGATCCAGGCCAACGGCCCGGACATCTACCACCGCGGCCAGGTGGTCCGCGACGTCTACTCGGTCCGTTCGCTGGTCCGCCAGGGCAACAGCGGCGGCCCGCTGCTCACCCCGGACGGCCAGGTGTACGGGGTGGTCTTCGCCAAGTCCCTGGACAGCTCCGACACCGGCTACGTGCTGACCTCGGCCGAGGTCCGCGAGGACGTCGCCCAGGGAGCCACCGCGACCTCCCCGGTCGACACCGAGGGCTGCGCGCTCTGACCTCCCGGCGACCTCCCGGGCGACCTCCCGGGGGCGGCGCGACCGCAACGCCCCGGGGTGCCGCGATCACCCCTGACGGACTGTCCGTCCCGCCTGATAACGTCGGCCGCGCTCACCCGTTCGGCTCACCCGGGCCGCCACGGCGGGAGCCCGACGGGAGGTCTGGGAAGCGTCATGATGGGTCACTCGCACGCGGTCAGCGGCGCGATGCTGTACGCGGCCTCGGCGCCGTTCCTGCCCCCGCTGCTGGGCATCCACCTGCAGCCGGCCGACATCCTGATGGGCACCGTGCTGTGCGCCGGCGCGGCCCTGCTGCCGGACCTGGACCACCACGACGGCACCATCGCCAACTTCCTCGGCCCGGTCTCCAAGGTGATCTGCCAGTTCGTCGCCTGGGTCTCCGGCGGGCACCGCAAGGCCACCCACTCGCTGCTGTTCGTCGCGCTGACGGGCGTCGGCAGCTGGGCCGGGATCACCTTCATCGGCCGCGGCTTCACCCTCGGCCTGACCTTCTTCCTGCTGGCCATGGCGATCAAGGCGCTGCGCCTGCACCCGCCGGGCGACGGGCCGACCGCCTGGGTGACCGTGATGGGCATGTCCGTGCTCGGCACCGCGGGCATGAACAACTGGATGCCCAGCGCCCCGGGCTGGCTGCCGTACGCGGTCGCTCTGGGCTCGCTGGCGCACCTGCTCGGCGACTGCATCACCAAGCAGGGCGCACCGCTGCTGTGGCCGCACAAGGAGCGCTACGAGATCGTGCTGATCAAGCGCACCGGCAACAACGTCGAGACCAAGATCCTGGTCCCGGTGATGACGATCGCGACCTTCGTGCTGCTCTGGTTCACCGCGGTCTCGCCGACCGTGCTGGTCTGACGCACAGGGGCTCCCCGACGCGCAGGGATCCCCTGACACAGGGGCTCTCTGACGCACGGGGCTCTCCGACGCACAGGGACTTCAGGGGCGCGGGGCTCAGGCCTCGCGCCTCAGTCGTGCGCCCACCCAGCGGGCCCGGCGGCCGATGATCCGCGGGATGCCCAGCCGGTAGCCCCCGCCGCGTTGTGGCCTTCCGGTCGCCTGGTAGGGCTCGTAGGGCCATTCGGGCTGGTGGGACGAGTGCTGCTGCGAGCCGGCGCTGCGGCGGCGTCGGCGCGGCGCTTCCTCGCGATCGGGCATCCAGGTCATACCGGAGGGATTCCCGGGGGCCGGGCGGAGTAACCGCCTCCGGGGGATGCACCTGTCCTATGCGATTGTCATATGAACTTGTCTGTCAGGTTCCGCTACTGGCCCACCGTCAGCCCTTGTGGCTGCCGATCCAGTCCAGCAGCTCCGCGGTGACCTGATCCGGCGTCTCCTCGTGCGGGAAGTGCCCCACCCCGGGCATCAGCCGCCACCGGTACGGCGCCTGCACGTACTCGTCCGCGCCCAGCGCGGTGTGCGAGAGCAGCACCGGGTCCGCCGCCCCCTGCAGGTGCAGGGTCGGCGCGGTGATCGGCCGCTTCATCCGCCGGGCGAACTGGATGCCGTCGGGCCGCGCCATCGAGCGCAGCAGCCAGCGGTACGGCTCGATCGAGCAGTGCGCGGTGCTCGGCACCTGGATCGCCTTCCGGTACGCGGTGACCGCGTCCGGCTCCAGCGCGTTCGGGCCGGTCCAGGCCCGCAGGTACTCGCCGACCAGCGCGCCGTCGTCCGCGACCAGCCGGCGCTCCGGGATCCACGGCCGCTGGAAGCCCAGCACGTGGTCGAAGGCGGCCATCTGCCGCCGGTCGGTCAGCAGCGCCTTGCGCAGGTGCCGCGGGTGCGCGGCGGAGACCACGGTCAGGCTCTGGATCACCGAGGGGCGCATCACCGCCGCGACCCAGGCGAGCGTGCCACCGGTGGCGTGGCCGACCAGGTGCGCCCGCCGCTCACCGAGCGAACGGATCACCCCGGTGATGTCCAGCGCCAGGTTGCCGGGGTCGTAGCCGCGCGGGGTGCGGTCGCTGCCGCCCATCCCGCGCAGGTCCACCGCCACCGCCCGGTAGCCGGCCTCGGCCAGCGCGGTGAGCTGGTGCCGCCAGGCCCACCAGTACTGCGGCCAGCCGTGCACCAGCAGCACCAGCGGCCCGTCGCCGACCTCGGCGATGTGGAACCGGGCGCCGTTGGCGGCCACGTCCCGGTGGGTCCACGGGCCGGGGGAGCGGACGCTCCAGGCCGGCACGGGGGCCGCCGCAACCGGCTCCACCGAGGTGCCCGCCGACGTTCCGGGCTGTTGCTCCACGGGCTTCTGGTCCAACGACATACCCCGCAGCCTGTCATACCCGTGCCGGGAACACCCTCCCGGCACTCCCGGTGCCTACGGGATCCGGCCCAGCGCCCGGTCGATCTCCTCCTTGGTGGCCGGCCGCGGCCTGGCGTTCTTCAGCACCTCGGCGGTGGCCTGGGCACCGGCGATGGTGCGCTCCGGCTTCTGGATCTTCTTGAACGAGCGCAGCGACAGCAGGCCCAGCAGCGCGGCCAGCAGCAGGTACGCGCCGCCCACGATCAGGAACGACCAGCCCAGGGTCAGCCCGAGCGCCTGCAGGCCGTACGCGGCGGCGAAGCTCAGCATCGGGATCGACGCCAGCGCCACCACACCCGCGACGGTGAGCGAGACGCCACCGGAGACGCCGCGCTTCACATCGGCCCGGATCTCCGCCTTGGCGAGCGCGATCTCGTCGTGCACCAATGCCGACAGGTCGGCGCTGGCCGCGGCGAACAGCTCCCCGATCGAGCGCTCCCCCTCGTGCGGGGGGCGTCCACTGCGGGACGGGTCGGCGGCTCCTGCGGCCATCGGCGGTTCTCCATTCACCCGGGGTGCCGCCCGCATCGGCTCGCGGACGACAGATGCGTCGACAGCTCAGCATCATGCCCCTACCGGTCAGTCAGGCACCACTCCGGGTCCGTCCTGCGACGGCGTGTCACCTGACCTGTTGGTACACATCGGGGATGCCGTCCCCGTCGGAGTCGCGGTCCTCGTCCTCGCAGAGCTGCCGGTAGTGCCGGTTGCGCAGCTTCAGCAGCACGGTCGCCACCAGTGCGCAGAGCAGCGAACCGACCAGCACCGCGGCCTTCGCCTTGTCGGCCAGCGCGGGATCGTCCGGGAAGGCCAGCTCGCTGATCAGCAGCGAGACGGTGAAGCCGATCCCGGCGACCGTGGAGACCGCGAACAGGTCCGCCCACTTCAGCCGCGGATTGAGCTCGGCCCGGGTGAACCGGGCCGCCAGCCAGGTGCCGCCGAAGATGCCGACCGTCTTGCCCACCAGCAGGCCGATGACGATGCCGAGCGGCACCGCCTGGGTGAACACCTCGCGCAGCGCCGGCCCGGAGATCGACACGCCCGCCGCGAACAGTGCGAACAGCGGCACCGCGAGCCCCGCCGAGACCGGCCGCACCAGGTGCTCGATGTGCTCGCCGGGGGACTGCTCCTCGTCGCCCTCGGTGTGGCAGCGCAGCAGCAGACCCATCGCCACGCCCGCGACCGTGGCGTGCACCCCGCTCTCGTGCATCAGCGCCCAGATCGCGAAGGCCAGCGGCAGGTAGAGGTACCAGCCGTGCACCCCGCGCCGGTTCAGGAACCAGAACAGCACCAGCCCGGCCAGCGACAGCCCCAGCGCCCAGAACTTGATGCCCGAGCTGTAGAACACCGCGATGATCAGGATCGCGATCAGGTCGTCCACCACGGCGAGCGTCAGCAGGAACGCCCGCAGTGCGGACGGCAGGTGACTGCCCACCACCGCCAGCACGCCGAGCGCGAAGGCGATGTCGGTCGCGGTCGGGATCGCCCACCCGCCCGGATGCCCGCCCGCCCCCGAGTTGATCAGCGCGTACAGCGCCGCCGGCAGCGCCACCCCGCACACCGCCGCCACCACCGGCAGCAGTGCGGCGCTCGGCGTCCGCAGCTCACCGGCCACGAACTCGCGCTTGAGCTCGATCCCGGCCACGAAGAAGAAGATCGTCAGCAGCCCGTCCTGGGCCCACGCCTCCAACGGGAGGTCCAGGTGCAGCGGCCCCGACGGGCCGACCGTGAACTCGCTGACCGTCTCGTACGAGTGCGGCCAGACGTTCGCCCAGACCAGCGCCACCACGGCCGCGACCAGCAGCAGGACGCCGCCGACCGTCTCGGTGCGCAGGGCATCGGTGATGAAGCGCCGTTCGGGCAGTGGGAGCAGCCCGAGGAACTGGCGGCGATCGGTCGGCGGCGGTGTGGCCACGGGACGGCCTCCTGGGGGTGGGTACGGCAATGGATGGTGCCGACCAGACTTCCCGGCGCGCCCTGGGGATCTCGTTGTTGTGCTGACAGCCTACCTGCCGAATTTCGGGCACCATCCGTTTTGTCCGATGGTATGGCGATTTGAGTCGTGTGGTGCGTTCGCGCGGTGCGGGTCGTGTGGCGCGGGTCGTGTGGCGTGGTCGCGTGGTGCAGGTCGTGTGGCGCGGGTCGTGTGGCGTGGTCGCGTGGTGCGGCCACGAGGCGGGGCGCTGACCCGAATGGGTTCGAGCGGGTGCGGAGGGTTGGTGTGCTTCCTATCGTCGACCGCAACCGCCACTCACCCGGTGGCCTGCTTCCCGAGACGGAGATCCCCCCATGCCCGGTCAACCGGCCGAAGCCGTACCGGCCGATTCCACCGACTCCGGCGAGTCTGCCCACTCCGCCGAGTCCACCGAGTCCACCGCCTCCATACGGAGGGGAGCCGAGGGCGACACGACCGCCCCACCCCTGTTATCCGAACCCGGCTCCCCCTCGCCCGAACTCGCCCGCCGCCTGCGCCCGCTCTTCGCCCTCGCCGCACCCGAAGGCGGGGTCGCCGTCGCCGTGATCCGCGGCAACGAACGCACCGTCGCCTGCCGCGGCTACGCCGACCGGGCCGGTGAACGCCCGATCCGCGCCGACACCCGCTTCGAACTCGGCTCGGTCACCAAGACCTTCACCGCCCTGCTGCTGGCCGAGATGGCCGCCCGCGGCGAGGTCAGCTACGACGACCCGATCGACCGCTACCTGCCCGCCGGCACCGTGCCCGGCTACCCGCACGAGCGACCGATCACCCTGCTCCACCTCGCCACCCACACCTCGGGCCTGCCCCGGCTCCCGGTCGGCCTCGTTCCGTCCGCGGTGCCCCGCTGGTTCACCAGCCCGTACGCCACCTTCAGCGCAGCCCACCTGCTGCGGGCCCTGCCCCGCACGCCGGTCCGCGGCACACCGGGCGCGCAGGTCCGCTACTCCAGCCTTGGCGCCGGACTGCTCGGCCTGGTCCTGGAGCACGCCGCCGGACAGCGCTACGAGGACCTGCTCGCCAGCCGGGTCTGCGAACCGCTCGGCCTGATCGACACCTCCTGCGGCGCCGGACGCGAACCCAGCATCGGCTACCGCCGTGGCCGCCGACTGCCCTCGTTCAAGATCCCCGCCCTGCCCGGGGCCGCCGCCCTGCGCTCCACCGCCGACGACATGCTCCGCTACCTGCAGGCCCACCTCGCGGTGGACGCCGTGCCGATCCCGGAGCAGACCGGCGCCGCCGCCGCGCTGCGCACCGCGCTGCGCGAGGTCTGCCTGCCCCGCGTGACCCGGCGCCGCTCGGGCGCGGGGATCTGCCTGACCTGGAACCAGCGTCGCCTCCTGGACCCGGCGGCACCCGGCGCGCCCGTCGTCGACGCGTCCGAGCTGCGTGGGGTTGAGCTCGGTGGGGTTGAGCTCGGTGGGGTTGAGCTCGGCGGGGTCGAGCTGGGTGGGGTCGAGCTCGGCGGGATCGAGCTCGGCGGGGTCGAGCCGGACGTTGGGCCGGACGGGTCTGGGCCGGGCAGCGGTGCTGGTGGTGCGAGCGCTGCGGCTGGCACGGACGTGGTCTACCACTCCGGTTCCACCGGGGGCTTCGCCGCCTTCGCCGGCTTCAACCGGACCGCCCAGGTCGGACTGGTCGCGATGGCCCGCACCGGGCCGACGGCTCGTCGCCGCTTCGCCCAGACCGCGTTCGACACCTTGCGTGACCTGGCGGTCTAGGCGCCGTTGCTTGAGCCGCTGAAACGGCTGTGGGGCCGGGAGCACGCACCGCGTGCTCCCGGCCCCACGGGGTTGACCCGGGTACCCGAGGATCAGCTCTTGTTGTCGGTGGTGGGGAGTTGGGCCTGGATGAGGTTCATGACGGTGGAGTCGGCGAGGGTGGTGGTGTCGCCGACCTCGCGGCCTTCGGCGATGTCGCGGAGCAGGCGGCGCATGATCTTGCCGGAGCGGGTCTTGGGGAGTTCGGCGACGATCTTGATCTGCTTGGGCTTGGCGATCGGGCCGAGGGTCTTGCCGACGTGGTTGCGCAGGTCGGTGACGAGGTCGTCGTCGGGGGTGGCGGTGCCGCGCAGGATGACGAACGCGACGATGGCCTGGCCGGTGGTGGCATCGGTGGCGCCGACGACGGCGGACTCGGCGACGGCGGGGTGGCCGACCAGCGCGGACTCGACCTCGGTGGTGGAGATGTTGTGGCCGGAGACGAGCATGACGTCGTCGACCCGGCCGAGCAGCCAGATGTCGCCGTCCTGGTCCTTCTTGGCGCCGTCGCCGGCGAAGTACTTGCCCTCGAAGCGGGACCAGTAGGTGTCGATGTAGCGCTGGTCGTCGCCCCAGACGGTGCGGAGCATGGAGGGCCAGGGCTCGGTGAGGACGAGGTAGCCGCCGGAGCCGTCGGGGACCTCGGCGGCGTTGTCGTCGACGACGGTGGCGGCGATGCCGGGCAGCGGCCGCTGGGCGGAGCCGGGCTTGGTGTGGGTGACGCCGGGCAGGGGGCTGATCATCATGGCGCCGGTCTCGGTCTGCCACCAGGTGTCGACGATCGGGGTCTTGCCGGCGCCGATGTGCTCGCGGTACCAGATCCAGGCTTCGGGGTTGATGGGTTCGCCGACCGAGCCGAGGATCCGCAGGCTGGACAGGTCGAAGCGGGCGGGGATGTCGTCGCCCCACTTCATGAAGGTGCGGATCGCGGTGGGGGCGGTGTAGAGGATGGTGACCTTGTACTTCTGGACGATCTCCCAGAACCGGCCCTGGTGGGGGGTGTCGGGGGTGCCCTCGTAGATGACCTGGGTCGCGCCGTTGGCCAGCGGGCCGTAGGTGATGTAGGAGTGGCCGGTGACCCAGCCGATGTCGGCGGTGCACCAGTACACGTCCGACTCCGGCTTCAGGTCGAACACCGCGTGGTGGGTGTAGGCGGCCTGGGTGAGGTAGCCGCCGGAGGTGTGCAGGATGCCCTTGGGCTTGCCGGTGGTGCCGGAGGTGTAGAGGATGAACAGCGGCTGCTCGGCGTCGTGCGCCTGGGCGGTGTGTTCGGGGCTCTGGGTGTCGACCGCCTCGTGCCACCACACGTCGCGGCCCTCGGTCCAGGCCACCTGCTGGCCGGTGCGGCGCACGACCAGGACCTTCTGGACGCCGTCGACCTTGGTCAGGGCCTCGTCGATGGCGGGCTTGAGCGCGGAGGGCTTGCCGCGGCGGTAGCCGCCGTCCGCGGTGATCACCAGTTTGGCGTCGGCGTCGGCGATCCGGGAGGCCACCGCGTCGGCGGAGAAGCCGCCGAAGACCACGGAGTGGGCGGCGCCGATGCGGGCGCAGGCGAGCATCGAGATGACGGCTTCGGGGATCATGGGGAGGTAGACGGCGACGCGGTCGCCGGTGGTGACGCCGAGGGCGGTCAGGGCGTTGGCGGCCTTGGAGACCTCGTCCTTGAGCTGGGCGTAGGTGATGGTGCGGCTGTCGCCGGGTTCGCCCTCGAAGTGGATGGCGACGCGGTCGCCGTGGCCGGCCTCGACGTGGCGGTCGACGCAGTTGTGGGCGACGTTGAGCTTCCCGTCGGCGAACCACTTCGCGAACGGGGGGTTGGACCAGTCCAGGGTCTCGGTGGGCTCCACGGCCCAGTCCAGGCGCCGGGCCTGCTCGGCCCAGAACGCGAGCCGGTCCTCGGAGGCCCGGGTGTAGGCGTCCGCGGTGACGTTGGCCGAAGCGGCCAGCTCCGCGGGCGGGGCGAAACGCCGCTCCTCCTTGAGCAGATTGGCCAGGCTCTCGTTGCTCAACGCGCACTCCTCATCGAGTCTCATCTTCCGGGTAACCCCGTGCGGAGGGATTGTCCCGTGTGTCCCAGCGCACAGCTCACCAGGCGAGGCGCCGTGTTGACAAGAGGCTTCGGCGAATTGGTGTAGACCTTTCACTGTCATCGGGGCGCGGACCTGCCAATCGGCAGAAATCGGGCGCGCACGGAGCCTTGACGACCTGACATAGCAGTACTCCACTGACAGTGACTGACAGAACCGGTCCCATCCGCCCCTCCCTCCCTGTTGTCTTCGTACTGTGTCGGGGGTAGAGCCATGTCCGGATCGTCCACCGCACCGTCCACGTCCCCTCCGCTTCCCGGTGACTTCGCCGTCGTCCGCATGGGTGGCCGCGCGGGGCGCCTGATCCGCATCGGCCAGTGGCTCAACGGCGACGGCTTCGCCGACTACGAGCACGCCTTCGTGTACGTCGGCGTCGGCGAACTGGTGGAAGCCCAGCCCGGCGGCGCCGAACTCCGCCCCCTGTCCGTCTACGACGGCCACCCGGTGCTCTGGTCGACCGGCCGCGTTCCCCTCACCGATAGCCAGCGGGATCAGATCGTTGCCGCCGCCCGCCGCTACATCGGCGTCCCCTACAGCTTGCTCGACTACGCGGCGCTCGCCGCCGCCCGACTCCATCTGCCGATCGGACCGGTACTCCGCCGCTACGTCGCGGACACCCGGCACATGATCTGCTCCCAACTGGTCGACCAGTGCTACCAGGACGCCGGCGTGCACCTCTTCTCGGACGGCCGGTGGCCCGGCTACGTCACCCCCGCAGACCTCGCCAACCTCCTCCAGCGCTGAGCGGAGCGCATCCGGTGCCTGCTCTGACAGGCAGAGAGATTCACCTGATCGGCGGGCTGCCGGGCTGCCGGTACCGAACGGGGTGACGCCCGGTACCGGTGTGCTTGGTGGCTGCTGTCAGGCTGCCAGCCCCTGGACCTCCAGGTCGTCGCCGCGGTCGGGCTGGCCGGGGTGTGCCGAGACGGGGACGAACCGGCCGGTCGCCTGGTCGAGCACGTAGGCCTGGGCGGTGGCGAAGTCGAAGTACATCCCGACCAGACGCAAGGTGCCGTCCGCCACCCGTCGCCCGACGGACGGGTTGGCCAACAGTTGGTCGAGCTGCTGGACCACATTGGTCAGGCACAGCTGCTCCGCCGTGTCGACGACCGGCCGCCCCTCGAACTCGGCCGGCGCACGACGCAGCCGGTCCAGTGAACCGCGACCGTTGCGCAGCCAGCGGGCCAGCGGGGTGGGAGGACCGGCCTGCTCGTGGACTCCGTCGAGCAGCGCCTTCATGGCGCCGCAGCCCGAGTGGCCGCACACTGTGATGCTGCCGACCTCCAGGACCTCCACCGCGTACTGGACCGCCGCGGCCACCGAGTCGTCGGCCGCGCCGGGCTCGTGCGGGGCGGGGACCAGATTGCCCACGTTGCGGACGGTGAACAGGTCACCGGGACCGCTGTTGGTGATCATGCTGGTCACCATGCGCGAGTCGGCGCAGGTCAGGAAGAGCTGCGACGGGGTCTGCCCGTCCCGGGCCAGCCGGGCCAGCTCCTGGCGGATCAGTGGTGCGGTGTGCTGCTGGAAGCCGCGTACGCCGTCCAGCAGGCGGCCGTGCGGATCTGATTCGCCCTGCTCGATGCAGTGGTGGCCGACCCAGGGCGTCCAGGCCCGGCAGCGGTGGAGGCCGGGGGAGCTGCCCGCGCGGAGCGTGCCGTCCGGATCGAGCACCTCGCCGCTCTGGCGCTCCGTCACCATCGACACCAGCCCGCCGGCGCCCTGATGGCTGGACCGCCAGGAGTGCAGTGCCTCGTAGGCCGCGTGGTCGAGGAAGGAACCGTCGTGGCAGACCGTCACCCGCACGCCGGACGGGATCCGGCCGAGCGCCCGGCTGAGCTTCGGGACGGCGGCGAAGGTCAGCGGCCCGTGGGTGCGGACGGTGTACCCGCCGTCGGACTCGGTCAGCACATCCACATGTGCCCTGGTCAGCCGGTACAGCGCCAGCAGCACCGCCACCGTGCCGCCCAGGGCCACCCCGAGGGGCACGCCGAGCAACACCACGCCGAGCACCGTGACCAGGTACACCGGGAACTCGCGGTGCCGGTGGACCCGGCGGATGTGCGCCAGGCTCACCATCTGGACGCCGACCACCAGCACCAGCGCGGCCAGCGCCGCCAGCGGGATCCGGCGCAGCCCGCCGGTCAGCGCCACCGCTGCCAGCAGCACCCAGCAGCCGTGCAGCACGGCGGACATCCGGGTGGCCGCTCCGGCCCGGATGTTGGCGGTGCTGCGAACCGCACCGCCCGCCACCGGGAGGCCGCCGAGCAGGCCGGAGAGCATGTTGGACGCGCCCTGTGCGCGCAGCTCGCGGTCGAGGTCACTGGACCGGTGGGTCATCCGGTCGACGGCGACCGATGAGAGCAGTGACTCCACCCCGGCGACGGCGGTGACCGTCAGGACCAGGCCGAGCAGCGTCGGCCAGTGGGCCGCCAGCATTGCGCCGTCCGGTAGGGCGGCGGGCTGGTGGCCGGCCCAGTCGGGCAGGTTGATCCGGGCCAGCCGGAGACCGGCGGTCATCGACAGGCCGGTGGCGAGGGCGACTGCGACGAGGGCGGCGGGCAGCCGGCTGAGGGTGGCGCCGACCCGTCCGGCCTTGCCGGGCAGTCGCCCGAGCCGGGGCCAGCCGTAGAGCACCGCGACGGCCAGCGCGCCGACCGCCAGCGCGGGTGGGTGCGGGCCGGCCAACTGCCCGGGCAGAGCGATCAGATTGGCCAGGGCCGAGCTCTGCGGGGAACCACCGAGGACGACGTGGAGCTGGGCGATTGCGATGGTCAGACCGACGCCGGCGAGCATGCCGTGCACGATCGCGGGAGACACGGCGAGTGCGGCCCGGGCGACGCGCAGGGAGCCGAGGAGCAGCTGGACCAGCCCGGCGGCGACGGTGACTGCGCAGGCCGTGCGCCAGCCGAACTGGGCGATGATGCCGGCGACGATCACGGTGAGCGCCGCCGAGGGACCGCTCACCTGGAGCGGGGTGCCGCCGAGCAGCCCGGCAACCAGTCCGCCGACGGCGGCCGCGACCAGCCCGGCGGTGGGTGGAGCGCCGGTCGCGAGGGCGATGCCGAGCGCGAAGGGGACGGCGATCAGGAACACCGCCACCGAGGCGGGCAGATCGTGCAGGAGCTGGGTGCCCGCCCGGCCCGGCCGGGTGGGCGGCGGCGCGTGGTCGGTGGTGTCCGACGGAATGGGTGCGCTGGAGAGATCGAGGGTCATGGTCTTCCCGTCTTCCGGGGGAACGAACGCAGTCAGGTCCGGAGGTGGTGCTCGGAGTCGGATCGGCTGTCGTGGGTCGCGACGGTGTGGCGGGATGGCGCTGGGCACGGGCGGCGGTTGTCCGCGGCGGCCCATGACCATCAAAGAGTTGGTAAACCGAGAGTAATGGAACCTTTGCACAGCGTGAGTTCCGAACGGAAGTGCGGAGCCCGGGATTCACCACTTCGGGTGGTGGTCGAACCAGTCGGGAACAATGTGCAAAGGCGCAGGTCGGCCCGGATGCGCCGAAGGGTCGGCGGCCCCGGACGGGGGCCGCCGACCCTTCGGCGCTGCGCGGGATCCGCTCAGACGCCGGCGGCCTCGGCCTGCTGGGCGCCGAGGACGAAGTCGGCGTCCACCTGGGTCGCGAGGTCGATCCCGATCTTGGCGTTGCCCCAGCTCTCGGCGTTCCGCAGGTGGAAGTGGACCGCCTGCTCGGTGTAGCGGCGCGGGTCGCGCATCCGGTGGGCGGCATCGGCTTCGGCCTTCAGCTGCTCCAGCACGGTGCGGTTCGCGGGCTCCAGCGTCCGCAGCGCCGGCTCGTCGCCGCGTTCCAGGCGGCGCACCCAGTCGGAGTGGCCGAACGTGGTGAGCAGGTCGTCCCCCACCTCGCGGCGCAGGAACGCGAGGTCGTCCGGACCCTGCACCTTGTTGCCCACCACGCGCAGTCGGACGCCGAAGTCCTGGGCGTACTCCTTGTACTGGCGGTAGACGGAGACGCCCTTGCGGGTCGGCTCCGCGACCAGGAAGGTCAGGTCGAAGCGGGTGAAGAGCCCGGAGGCGAAGGAGTCCGATCCGGCGGTCATGTCGGTGACGAAGTACTCCTCCGGGCCGTCCACCAGGTGGTTCAGCAGCAGCTCGACCGCGCCGACCTTGGAGTGGTAGCAGGCGACCCCGAGGTCCTCCTCGGTGAAGGCGCCGGTGGCCAGCAGTCGCACCGAGCCCTCGTCCAGTGCGATCGGCCGGGCGCACGCGGCGTACACCGGGTTCTCCTCGACGATCCGCAGCAGGCGTGAACCGCGGCCCGGCGGAGTGGTCTTGATCATCTCCTCGGCCGAGCGGATCAGCGGGTTGGTGCCGCGCAGGTGCTCCTTGATCTGCGGCAGGTGGGAGCCGAGCGAGGGGAGTGCGGCGGCCTGTTCGTCCGTCAGGCCGAGCGCCGGCCCGAGGTGTTGGTTGATGTCGGCATCGACGGCGATCACCGGGCTGCCGGCCGCTGCCAGGTGGCGGATGAACAGCGCGGACAGGGTGGTCTTGCCGCTGCCGCCCTTGCCGACGAAGGCGATCTTCATCTGAGTCTCCGGCCCTATTGGAAATCGTTATCGTCACCGACTAGTCGTCATGCTAGCGGTGGTTTGGCGCATCGCACATGGGGGAACTGCGGATTGCCTCGAACGGGTGATGCCGGGGTTGCTGTACCGGTCCCGGGAGGGGGGGTCATTACCCTCGGGTAGGTGAGCACTGGAACTGATCCCCTCGCCCCGCTGGCCGAGCTGCCCGGGGTGCCCGAGGCCGTCGCCGAGGTGCGCAAGGCCGTCGACCGCCTGTACGGGCACCGCGTGATGCGCCGCCGAGCCGGCGAGGTGACCTCGGAGTCCGCGCTGCGCGGAGCCCGCGCCTCGGCCGCGCTGGACGGCGCGGACTGGCCGCTGGAGGAGGTCCGTCGACGCACCGACTTCGGCGCCGACCCCGAGGCCCGAACGGTCGGGGCCGCGCTGCGGATCTCCGCCGAGGCCGGTCAGCTGCTCAGCGTCTGGCGGACCTCGCCGCTGCAGGTGCTCGCCCGGCTGCACCTGCTCGCCCTGGGCGACGCCGACCCCGCGGCCGGTCGGCCGCGGCAGGGCGCGGAGACGGCCGAGGAGCTCTTCCCGATCGCACTGAAGGCCACCGAGAGCGCGGACGCGCACGATGACGCGCACGGCGAGGGCGAGCCCGTGGGCGCGATGGAGGCGGAGCTGCCACCGGCGCCGTCCGCCGACGAGGCCGCGGCGCGGCTGGACCAGCTGGCGAAGCTCCTGGTCGAGCGGGCCGAGCGGCCCACCGGGGGTGCCCCTGCGCTCGTGGTCGCGGCGATCGTGCACGGAGAACTGCTCGCCCTTCGCCCGTTCGGCCGATGCAACGGGCTGGTCGCGCGGGCCGCGCAGAGGATCGTGCTGATCGCGGAGGGCCTCGACCCGAAGGCGATCTGCCCGGCCGAGGTCGGTCTCGCCGAGCTCGGCACGGCCGCCTACCGCGAGGCGCTCAACGGCTACCTGAGCGGCACCCCGGAGGGCGTGGCACGCTGGATCACGCACTGCGGGCAGGCGCTGCGGCTCGGCGTCCGGGAGAGCACCGCGGTGTGCGAGGCGATGCAGCGCGGCATGGTCTGAGCCCTGCCAGGCCTTCGGGACCCCTGCTTGCGAACAGGGTTGCGGCGGCGCCTCATCGTGCCGGGCGCCGCCGCTGGTACAGGTGCCGAGTTACCAAGCATGCACCGGAATGTGCCCATCAGGCGGGGATCCTGCCCGTTCACCTGGTGCGGCGGCCCGACAGCGGGTCGGCTGCATGTGGGTGCTCAGCCATCTGTACATCGGTCCGTGGGCCTGAACTGCGTTGTCGGAACGACCCCGTAGGGTCCTGACCGGGTCGCGCGGGCCGTAAGTCATTTCTATCGCGGTTTGGGCGAAAGTGGAACCCGAAACGGGAAGCTTTTGTCATTTGTCCGATTTGGCGAACCTGCCGCTGTCGCCCGTTCAGGCCGCCGAGCGCCGCCGCTTGGCGCCGTACCAGAGCAGTCCGGCGGTGAGCACCGCCGCGCCGACCGCCACCGCGGTGAGAACGGTGTTGCTGGGGGCGCGGAACTCCGGTAGCCGGCGCTGCAGTTCGACCGGCCGGCTGAAGACCAGCACCGGCCACTCGCGGGCCGTCGCCTCCTTGCGCAGTGCCCGGTCGGGGTTGACGGCGGACGGATGGCCCACCGCCTCCAGCATCGGCAGGTCGGTCGAGGAGTCGCTGTAGGCATAGCAGTTGGCCAGGTCGTACCCTTCGGCCGCGGCCAGCTCGCGGATCGCGGCTGCCTTGTTCTCCGCGTAGGCGTAGTATTCGATCTCGCCGGTGTACCGCCCGTCCGCGATCTGCAGTCGGGTCGCAATGACGTGGTCCGCGCCGAGCAGGCGGCCGATCGGCTCGACCACCTCGGAGCCGGAGCTGCTGACGATCACCACGTCGCGCCCGGCGGCGTGGTGCTGCTCGATCAGGGAGGCGGCTTCCTCGTAGATGATCGGATCGATCATGCCGTGCAGGGTCTCGGCGACGATCTCGCGCACCTGCTGCACGTTCCAGCCGCGGGTGAGGGCCGAGAGGTAGGCCCGCATCTTCTCCATCTGGTCGTGGTCCGCGCCACCCACCAGGAAGACGAACTGGGCGTAGGCACTCTTCAGCACCGCCCGACGGTTGATCAGGCCGCCTTGGTAGAAGGGCCGGCTGAAGGCCAGCGCGCTCGACTTGGCGATGATCGTCTTGTCGAGGTCGAAGAAGGCCGCGGTGCGCGGCGCCCCGTACGGGCGGTGCGGCGCGGCGGCTGCGGGCTCGGAGGCGGTCCCGTCGGCAGCGTCGGGGCCCGGTCCGGCGGTGTCGGCGTTCTCGGTGGTGTCCACGGGAACCGAGGATAGAGGGCGGCACAAATCACCCCGCCATTCGGCGTACTCGCAGGCGTGCGGGTTTGTGTTTCTGGCCGCTCGGGTACACCATGGAAGTCACGGATCGTTCGCGACCGTGCTAACCCGGTCCGGCTCCTCCCCCCCGAGTCGGGCCGTGGATAGACGACCCCCGCTCTCCCCCCCGGCGGGGGTCGTCGCATGTCCGGGGCCATTTCCCAGGGGTCTTGCGTCTGCGAACGAGATCGCTCCGGCCCTTCCTCGACGATCTCCCGACGCTCGAGCGGTGCATCCGACCGGGACTGATCGTTCACTCTCGGTAGTCAATTCGCATGCTGTTCCGATTCTTCGTGATGCGGGCTCCCGCTAATGCCGGGACGGCGTCGAGCGCCCCCGCGATCGTCAATGGAGATCGGATCCTCCCCCCGTCCGAGTGACATTCGTTATCCACAGCCCCGCCTTGTCCACAGGGATTCGGGAGGGGGCTGACGGGACTCCCCGCGTGCCGGACCGTGGTCCACGCGTCGCCCCGGCCGCCGAACGGTCCGAGCCGGGCTGACGTCCTGTCGGACCGAACCCTTCCGGGGAGACAGCCATGTCGACGCCCACCACCGATCCCCACGCCGCGGAGCCGCCCGCCCCCCGCGGGCCGCTCATCGTCACCGCGGATCCGCTGCTGGCCGAGCAACTCGCCCGGCTCTGCGCCGCCGCCGGCGCGGAGCCCCACCTGTTCCACGGCGAGCCCCCGCCCAGACGGATCTGGGAGGCCGCACCGCTGGTGCTGGTCGGCGACGACCAGGCGCAACTCTGCTCCGGCCTCGCCCGCAGACCCGGGGTGCTCCTGCTCGGCCTCGACCTCGACGACGGTGAGATCTGGGTCCGGGCCGTCCAACTCGGCGCCGAGCACGTGCTCTTCCTGCCGGACGCACAGTCCTGGCTGCTGGACCGGATCGCCGACGCGACCGAGGGAGTGGGCCCCGCCGCGCTCACCGTCGCCGTACTCGGCGGCCGGGGCGGCGCGGGGGCCTCCACCCTCGCCTGCGCCCTCGCCGTCACCGGCGCCAGAGCCGGCCACCGGACCATGCTGATCGACGCCGACCCACTCGGGGGCGGGCTCGACGTGCTGCTCGGTGGAGAGCAGGCCGGCGGCCTCCGCTGGCCCGACCTGGCCGGTTCCCGAGGCCGGGTCAGCGGCGCCGAGCTGGCCAAGGCCCTGCCCGAACTGCATCGGCTCTCCGCGCTCTCGTGGGACCGCTCGGACACCCTGGCGATCCCGCCCGAAGCCATGCAGAGCGTCCTGGCGGCCGCCCGGCGGCGCGGCGGCCTGGTCGTCCTCGACGTGCCTCGGCACCTCGACCCGGCCGCCGCACAGGCGCTGGAGCAAGCCGACACCGGGCTGCTGGTGGTCCCGGCCGAGCTCCGGGCGGTGGCCGCCGCCGACCGGGTCGCCGCGATGGCCCGGATGCGGCTCACCGACCTGCGGGCGGTGGTCCGGGTGCCGGGCCCGGCCGGACTGACCGGACGCGAGATCGCTCGCGGGCTGCGCCTCAGGCTGGCCGGCGAGCTGCTCCCCGAACCCGGCATCACCGTCGACGCCGAGCGCGGATCCCCGCCCGGCATCCGCGGGCGTGGGCCGCTGGCCCGCTTCTGCGACGGATTCCTGACCGAAGCCATGCCGCCGGTGCCGGTGGCGTGAGGAGGGGTGCTGTGACCGAACGCCTGCGCAGGGGAGACCTGCGCAACATCCACCGGGCCGCCACCCGATCGAACCGTCGGGTCCTGGTCTCGCGCGCCCGGCCCGGCACCCACCCGGGCGCGGGCTCAGGGCCGCCCGACGGGCGCCCGACCGGAGTCCCGCCCACCGGACCGGGCGGCACCGCCGGCAGCACCGAGGACGGCGCCGCACGCGGCGCGCCTGCGGTGCGGGCCGGTTCCACCGGACCGACGACGGACGCGGACGGCGCGGGTGTCCCGGTCGAGGCGCCGGCGGGCGCCGCACCCGGTGCCACCGTCGCGTGCCCGGCCGGCACCGAGGCCGCGCCCCGTGCCGGTGCCGGTGCCGGTGCCGACTCCGGCTATGGCGCGAGCACGCTCGTGATCGGGCCGGCGCCGGAAGGCCGGGCCGGAGCCGCCTCCGACACCCCGACCGCCCGGCCGATCCGGACGGGCCGCGCGGGTACCGGCGTGGGCACAGCGGGCGGGGGTGCGCCGCAGCGCCGCCCGGCCGGCCTGATGGTCGTCGGAGCGGAAGCCGAGCCCCGGCGGCCCGCGGCCCGCCACCTCGGGACGGGAGAGCCCGCCGATCGCGCCGCCGCCCTGGTCGACGCAGTCCGGCTGCGGCTGGCCGAGGCCGGCGCGCCACCCACCGACGAGTCGGTCGCGGCCGCTCTGCGCGCGGCCCGACCACCGCTCGGTGGCGGAGACGTCCTCGACGCGGTCCGGACGCTCCGGGCCGAGCTGGTCGGCGCAGGTCCGCTCGATCCGCTGCTCGCCGAGCCCGGCGTCACCGACGTCCTGGTGAACGGGCCGGACGAGATCTGGGTGGACCGCGGCGGCGGCCTGCAACGGGCATCGGGGATCCGCTTCCCCGACGCGGCGGCCGTCCGCCGCCTCGCCCATCGGCTCGCCACCGCCGCGGGTCGACGGCTGGACGACGCCCGACCGTGGGTGGACGCCCGGCTCCCGGACGGCACCCGGCTGCACGCCGTCCTCCCGCCGATCGCCGCCGGCTGCACCCACATCTCGCTGCGGACCAGCCGCTCGCAACCCTTCACCCTGGCCGAGCTGGTGGCCGGTGGATCACTCCCCGAGGACGGCGCCGAGCTGCTCGGCGGCATCCTCCGCGCCAGGCTCTCGCTGCTGATCTCCGGCGGTACGGGCACCGGGAAGACCACTCTCCTCGCCGCCCTGCTCGGGCTCGTTCCGCACGACGAGCGGATCGTCCTCGCCGAGGACTCCGCCGAACTCCGGCCGGACCACCCGCACGTGGTGCGCCTGCAGAGCCGCCCGCCGAACCAGGAGTCGCTCGGCGAGCTCACCCTGCGGGACCTGGTCCGCCAGGCGCTGCGGATGCGGCCCGACCGGTTGGTGGTGGGCGAGGTCAGAGGCGCCGAGGTGGTCGACCTGCTGGCAGCACTCAACACCGGCCACGAGGGCGGCTGCGGCACGGTTCACGCCAATACCGCCGCGGACGTTCCGGCCCGGCTGGAGGCGCTCGGCTCGCTCGCCGGGCTCGACCGCGTCTCGCTGCACAGCCAACTCAGAGCAGCGCTCGACGTGGTGATTCACCTCGTCCGCGACCCCGCCACCGGTCTTCGCCGGGTCGCGGCGCTCCACGTCCTCGACGAGGCGCGGCACGGCCTCGCCCGTACGACCGAGGCGGTCGCCTTCCCGGCGGACGGCGGCTGCCAGATCGGGCCGGGATGGGACCGACTGCGCGGGGCCTGCGCCGAACGTGGCGTCGAGCTGGCTCCTCCCGCCGGCCTCCCGGCTCCGGCGAGGACCGGGGCGGGAGTGCCGACGACGGCGGACGGAGGGGGCGGGCAGTGACGGGACGACAGGTGGAGCTGGTCTGGGCGCTGGTCCTGTGCGGGGTCTGTGCCGGTGCGTGGTGGCTGCTCCAGGCAGCGGTCAGGGGGTTCCGATGACCTGGGTGCCGGTGTTGGGCGAGCCGTGGCTGCCACCGGTCGCCGCCGCGGCGGCGGGATGCGGCGCGGCCCTGTGGCCGCGTTGGAGCCGGGCCCGCAGAGCACGGACGTTGATCGGGACGGGAGGCATCCTCGCGGCACCGAGCGGGGGGCCTGTCGCGGTGTCGGGCGTGGGGCCTGGTGGGTCGTCGGGCAAAGCGCCGGGCGACGGCTCGGGTGCGGCGCCGTCCGGTGCCTGGTGGTTCGGCGCCGCGGGGCCCGGTGGCCGGCTGCTCCGGCAGGTGCGGAGGTGGCCGACTGGGCTCCGGCCGGTGTGGCTGGTGCCGGAGCTCCTGCTGCTGCCCGTCGGGCTGCTGCTGGCCCGATGGGCGGACTCTCCGGTGCCGGTCCTGGGAGCCGCGCTGGCGGTGTTCCCGTTGCACCGGTTCGTTCGGGGACGGCGGCGGGCTGCGGAGGCGAGGCGTCGTGCCGCCGCGGTGATCGACCTCTGCGCCGGGCTCGCGGCCGAACTGCGGAGCGGCGCCACACCCGAGCAGGCCCTGCACACGGTCACGTCCCGGGCCGGGCCGTCCCTGGTGCGGACGCTCGGCCGGGAGCCGGCCGCACGGCTCGCGGCCGGTCGCTACGGCGGTGACGTCCCTGCAGCGCTGCGCCTGGTGGCCGAGCGCCCGGGTGGACGCGGCGCCGCCGCGCTCGCCGCCTGCTGGCAGGTCAGCGCGGAGAGCGGCAGTGGTCTCGCGGTGGGTCTTGAACAGGTCGCCGAAGCCCTGCGAGTCGAGCGCGCGTTGACCGAGGAGATCTGCGGAGAGCTCGCCGGGCCGCGGACGACCACTGCGGTGCTCGCGGCCCTGCCCGTGATCGGGATGTGCCTCGGCGCGGCACTCGGTGCCGGACCGGTCCGCATCCTGCTGCACACGCCCGCCGGGCTGCTCTGCCTCACGGGCGGGGTGCTGTTCGAGGCGGCCGGGCTGGTGTGGACGGCCCGGATCGTGCGGGCGGCGGAGGCCCCGCCGACGCCGCTGCCGACTCGGGACCGGGGCGGGGACCGGAACGGGGACTGTGACCGGGACCGGGACCGTGGGCGGGCCGAGATGTCGGTCTCGCCGTCGCGGAGAGGGACCGATGCCGTCGGGTGCGGCCTGTCCCGGGTGCGCACCGCAGACGGCAGCGGGTTGTCGAGCGGCGGGCGCCAGCCCGTCCGCCGACGGGTCGGAGTGCGTGCGGATGTGCTGCTCGGGGCCCGGCCGCCGGCGACCGGGCGGACGGACGGGCGCAGTCGGGCAGGCCGTGCGTCGCCCTGGTGGCGGCGGCCGGTGCACGGACGGAGCGGGAGTGCGGGGAGGGCGGCGTGGACGTGATGCTGACGGGGCCGCCGGTGCTGGCCGGCGGACTGGAACTGGTCGGCGGCCTGGGGCCGGTCGGTGGAGCGGCGTTGACCGGGGGAGCTCCGTCGGCCGGCCGGGCGGCGGCGCTCGGTGGGCTGGCCCTGGTCGCGGGCGCCACGTCCGGGGCACTTCGCGCGGCACGGCGGCGGGAGGTCCGGCGCCGGGTGCCCGGGTGCCTGTCGGCGCGGGGGAGGTCACCTCGCGGGAGCCGGTGGCGTCCGCGGCGGCCTCGATGGTTGTCGCCGGAGCAGTGCCTGCCCTGGCTGGTCGCCCTTGGCGTGATGGCGGTGGTCGGTGGGGTGACCGGGGCGGCCGTCGGCCTACTGGTCGGCCTCGGGGCCCGCCGACTCGTGCCGAGACTGCGCTCACCGGCGGCACGGCGTGCGGCCGAGGAACACGAACTGCTGGTACGACAGCTCCCCCTGACGGCCGATCTGCTGGCCGCCTGCCTCGGCTCCTGCTCCGCCCCGGCACTCGCGGCCGCAGCGGTGGCGGAGAGCGTCGAACCCCCGATGCGGGATCGGCTCGCCGCTGCGGCCGCCCAACTCTCGCTCGGCGCTGCGCCGGAGAGTTGCTGGGAAGAAATGGCGGTCGGCTGTCCGCCGCTCGGCCCGCTTGCCCAGTGCCTCGTCCGGACCACCCTCAGCGGCGCCCCACCGGCAGCCGCGCTGGCAGGGCTGGCCCAGGCGCAGCGGGCGACGGCCGTCCGGGCGGCCCACGCCCGGGTGCGCCGGGCCGGAGTGCTCGCGACCGCACCACTGGGTCTCTGCTTCCTCCCGGCCTTCGTCCTGGTCGGAGTCGCACCGGTGGTGATGGGGCTGACCAGCGGCTTCGCCCACCGCATCTAGTACCACCCCCGAATCCGCATCCGCATTGCCTGAGGAGTTGGTGTGCCATGGTTCCCGTCCGGAGTTCTGAGGCAGGTCCGGTCCGTGTCCTCCTGCGTCACAGTCGTCGCTGGTTGGGTGCCAGAACGGCACGATGGCGGGGGAGCGGCCGGGATGCCGGGATGACCACCGCGGAGTACGCCATCGGCACGGTCGCGGCGTGCGCGTTCGCCGCCGTGCTGTACCGCGTGGTGACCAGCGGGACGGTCTCGGGTGCCGTGTCCGAGCTGCTCGACCGGGCGCTCCATGCGGTCTGAGCGGTCGGCGGGTTCCCGTCGCTGCCCGGTCCGTCACGGCCTCGCCGGCCAAGGCGCCGCCCGCCGCTCCGCCCGCCGCTCCGCCCGCCGGCGTCCCGCCGGGCGCTGGCGGTGGAGCGGCGGTCGGCGGGACGCGGGAATGGTCACTGCGGAGACCGCGGTGGCGCTTCCGGCCCTGGTGCTGTTGGCCGCGATGTTGATCTGGGCGATCGTGGCCGCGGCGGCCCAGATCCGGTGCGTGGACGCCGCCCGGGTGGGGGCGCGTGCGGCGGCCCGCGGCGACACGGACGCGGTGTCCGTGGCGCTGGCCGCCGCCCCGGCCGGGGCGGAGGTCCGGGTCGAGCAGGCGGCCGAGACGGTCCGGGTGACGGTCGAGGCGCCCTGCCCGGGGCCGGGGCGGCTCGGGACGGCCTTGTCGGTCCGACTCAGTGCCTCGGCGGTGGCAGCCCGGGAGGACGTCGTCGGCGCCGAGGCGTCGGAGGTGGGGTGATGGGGATGCGGCAGAGGTGGGACGGCCAGGCGGCCGACCGCGGTTCGGCGACGATCTGGCTGGTGGCGCTCGGGATGTTGGGCTGCCTGGTGTTCCTGGTGAGCCTGATGCTGGGCACGATCGTCGCTGCACGGCACCGGGCTGAGGCCGTCGCCGACCTGGCCGCCCTGGCGGCGGCCGACCGGCTGCTGCTGGACCCGGACGGTGGCTGCTCACGGGCCGCCGCGCTGGTCCGCGAGCAGCGGGCCGACCTGGTCTCGTGCATGCCCGTGCCGGGAGCGGACATGGTGGAGGTGGTCGTCCGGATCCCGATCGACGGGCTGCCCGTGCCCGTCGGCCCGGCCGAGGCCCGCTCCCGCGCCGGTCCGGTGTGGAGCTGGGGCACCGACGACCTCGCTGCGGTCGGCGCCGCCGATGCCCCCACGCCGCTGGGCCGGCAGCCGGCCGGGCGTCGATCAGCCGGTGCCCGGACCCGCAGGGTCCGGCGCTGCGGGCCCTGCATCGGTACCAGGGGCTGCGGGGGCAGCGCCGGCCCCGCCGGATTCGCCGGTGCCGACGGCATCCCCGCTGCGGTCCGGAGCCCCACTGCGGTCCGGATCGTCGCTCCCGCCCCGAGTTCCGCTGCGGTCCGGATCGTCGCTCCCGCCCCGAGCATCGCTGGGGTCCGGAGCGTCGCCCGCGTCCCGCGCGTGATCCTCGTCCGGAGCGTCGTTCGCGCCCGTGTCCTGCCCGTTCCGGGCCTTCGCCCCGCTCGGTGGCCCCTGCGGGCGCGGAGCACCGGCGAGCAGGATGTCGAGCAGCCGTACGGCCGCGGCCTTGTCGAGCGGGTCGTTCCCGTTGCCGCACTTGGGCGACTGGACGCAGGACGGGCAGCCCCGCTCGCACTCGCAGGCGCTGATCGCGTCGCGGGTCGCGGTGAGCCACTCCACCGCGCGGCGGAAGCCCCGCTCGGCGAAGCCCGCACCGCCCGAGTGGCCGTCGTACACGAAGACCGTGGGCAAGCCTGTGTCCGGGTGGAGGGGAACGGACACACCGCCGATGTCCCAGCGGTCGCAGGTGGCGAAGAGCGGAAGCAGGCCGATCAAGGCGTGCTCGGCGGCGTGGGCGGCACCGGGGAGCAGGTCGAGCGGGATGTCGGCGTCGAGCAGTTGGTCCTCGGTGACGGACCACCAGACGGCCCGGGTACGCAGGGTCCGGGGTGGCAGGTCGAGCTTGCTCTCGCCGAGGATCTCGCCGGTCGCGATCCGTTTCCGGAGGTACCCGACGACCTGGTTGACCACCTCCACCGAGCCGAAGCTGAGCGTGGCCTCGCCCCACTCCTCGGTGGTGTCGGTGGAGAGGACGGAGATCGAGGTGATGTCCCGGGCGGAGGTGGTGTACGGCGGGTCTGCGAGGGCGACCAGGGCGACCGACGCGTCCAGGTCGAGGTCGCGGACCAGGTAGGTGCGGCCCTGATGGAGGTGGACGGCGCCGGTGTGCACCGTGGTGTGGGAGGCCGCGGCGTCGACGGTGCCGAGCAGCCGTCCGGTGTCCGCCTCGACGATCTGCACCGGGCTGCCGCCGCTGCCCCGCAGGTCGACGCGGTCCGCGGCGCGTTCGCGGCGGGTCCAGTACCAGGAGCCGTCCGGTCGGCGGCGCAGCAGGCCGCGCCGCTCCAGCACCGGCAGCAGCTGGGCGGTGGACGGGCCGAAGAGCTCGAGGTCGGAGTCGGTGAGCGGGAGCTCCGCGGCGGCGGCGCACAGGTGTGGGGCGAGGACGTGCGGGTTGTCCGGGTCCAGCACGGTGGCCTCGACCGGGTTGGCGAACAGCGCCTCGGGGTGGTGGACCAGGTAGGTGTCCAGCGGGTCGTCCCGGGCGATCAGGACGGCGAGGGCGCCTTGGGCCTCGCGGCCGGCCCGGCCGGCCTGCTGCCACAGCGACGCCCGGGTGCCGGGGTACCCGGCCAGCAGGACGGCGTCCAGGCCGGAGACGTCCACGCCGAGTTCGAGGGCGGAGGTGGAGGCGAGCCCCAGCAGTCGCCCGGAGTGGAGCTCGCGCTCCAGGGCGCGGCGTTCCTCGGCCAGATAGCCGCCCCGGTACGCGGCGACCCGGGCGGCGAGCGGGGAGCCGAGCTGGTCCTGCGCCTGGAGGGCGACCAGTTCGGCGGCCCGGCGGGACCGGACGAAGACCACGGTGCGGGTGCCGGCCCCGACCAGGTCGGTGAGCAGGTACCCGGCCTCGGCGGTGGCCGTGCGCCGGACCGGGGCGCCGTGCTCGCCGACGTTCTCGGTGAGCGGCGGCTCCCAGAGGGCGAAGACCATCGGCCCGCGCGGGGAGGCGTCGTCGGTGACGGCGGTCGCGGGCACGCCGGTCAGCCGACGGGCGGTGACGGCGGGCTCGGCCGTGGTGGCCGAGGCGAGCAGGAAGGTGGGCGACGCGCCGTAGCGGGCGGCGAGCCGGCGCAGGCGACGCAATACCTGGGCGACGTGCGAGCCGAAGACCCCCCGGTAGCTGTGGCACTCGTCCACGACGACGTACTTCAGCGCCTTCAGGAAGGTGGACCAGCGTGGATGGGCGGGCAGGATCCCCCGGTGCAGCATGTCCGGGTTGGTCAGCACGTACGAGGCGTACTGGCGGACCCACTCGCGTTCCTCCGGCGGGGTGTCGCCGTCGTACAGGGCGACCCGGACCCGGGGCGGGACGAGTTCGGCGGCCCGTCGGCGCTGGTCGGCGGCGAGCGCCTTGGTCGGCGCCAGGTACAGCGCGGTCGCGCCCCGCCCGTTGGGCGCCTCGGTCCCGTCCAGGAGGTCGCTCAGCACCGGGGCCAGGTAGCCGAGCGACTTGCCCGAGGCGGTCCCTGTGGCAATCACCACACTTTGTCCGTTTTTGGCCAGATCCATCGCCTCGGCCTGGTGCGCCCACGGCAGCCCGACCCCGAGCCCTGCGGCGGCCGCGACGATCTCGGTCCGGATTGCCGTCGGCCAAGGCGCGTAGCGGGCCTCCCGGGCGGGCAGATGCTCCGTATGGGTGAGGCGGTCGGACCGTCCGCGCTCGGTGGACAGGGTCTCGAGCAAGGCCTCGGGCGGTTGGTGACGGGGTGGCATGAGGACCCAGTGTGTCACCGGCGTGACGGAGAATCGCCCTAAGCCATCGTGCGGGCATGGTCGCAGGTGGTTGAATGAGCCCGTGACGGCCGCATGGCCGAGGGTCGCATTGCTGGGGCCTCCGACCTGCCGGTTTGCCGCGCCCAGGCACTGCGACCAGCGCGGTGGCGGCCGCCTGGCCGATGATCGCAATGACGTAGCAAGGCAAGGTGCTGGAGGTTCCGTGGACCTGTCCCTGTCGACCCGTACAGTCGGTGATCGCACGGTCGTCGAGGTTGGCGGCGAGATCGATGTGTACACCGCCCCCAAGCTGCGCGAGCAGCTTGTTGAGCTCGTCAACGAGGGCAATTACCACCTGGTTGTCGACATGGAGGGCGTTGACTTCCTCGACTCGACCGGTCTGGGCGTCCTGGTTGGCGGCCTGAAGCGGGTGCGTGCGCACGAGGGTTCGCTGCGCCTGGTCTGCAACCAGGAGTGCATCCTGAAGATCTTCCGGATCACCGGTCTGACCAAGGTGTTCCCGATCCACAACTCGGTGGACGAGGCCGTCGCGGCGACCGACTGACCGCGATCGCCTGATCGCGTACCGCGCGATCGCTCGATCGCGTCCTGACTCGCCGTGCGTCCGGCGGGGTTGCTTCGTGCGCCCCGCCGGGCGGACGGCCAGGCATCGCCCTCGCCGCCCGAGGAGTCCGCGCTGAGCCGCCACTCCCGGGCCGGGCTGGGAGCAACCCCGGAGGGGGAGAGATGGCAACCGTCGAACTTCGATTCAGCGCGCTTCCCGAGCACGTGCGCACCGCCCGGCTGGTGGCTGCCGCGGTGGCCAGACGCGCCGGGGTGGACGAGTCGGTGCTCGACGAGGTGCGGCTCGCCGTGGGCGAGGCGTGTTCCCGTGCGGTCGGTCTGCACCGGCGCAGTGGTTCGGACGGCGCTGTCCGGGTGGCGCTGATCGAGCAGGAGAAGCGTTTCCTCATCGAGGTCGAGGACGAGGCCGGCCTTCGGGGCGGGTCCGACGGCGTATCGGCTGTCGGCGCCGGCGGCACTGCCGGGGGCGGCGACAGCGGTGACGACGAGCTCGGGCTCGCGGTGATCACCGGGCTGGTGGAGGACGTCGAGGTCGGCAAGGGTTCCGACGGCGGCGTGATCCGGATGAGCTGGCCGGTGTCGACGGCCACCGTCGAGGTCTGAGTCCCTCCGAACCGGACGCCGGCGGGGCCGACACTCCCGGGTTGACCACCCCCTGCCGGTTGACAAATTGTTGAATATGGCGGTTCCCTGCTCTCGGCGCGACCGGATTCGGTTCGAGAGGTACGGAAGAGGAACCCATGCGGATACGCATCCTGTGGCCCGCCGGGCAGGCGACTGCCGAACTGCCGTCGACGCCCACCGCCGAGGCGCTCTGGGCAGCGCTGCCGATCGCCTCGCGCGCCAACACCTGGGGCGAAGAGGTCTACTTCGACACCGCGATCAACGTCGAGCGGGAGCCGGACGCCGAGCAGGTGGTCGAGCCCGGGACGGTCGCGTTCTGGACGGACGGCGACAGCCTGGCGCTGCCCTTCGGTCCCACACCCGTCTCGCGTGACGGTGAGTGCCGGCTCGCCAGCGCCTGCAACGTGCTCGGCACCCTGGACCAGGACCCGCAGGTGCTGCGGACGGTCCGCAGCGGCGACTCGATCAGGGTCGAGCGCGCCTGAGAGCGACCCGAGACCGGCCTTGGGCCGAAGTGCAGCCGGGCGGAGCGCGGGCACGGCTGAGCAGGGGAGCAGGACGGGTTCCGGCGGCTGCCGGGCGGCGCGCCGCGGCGGCCGTGTAGGTTCGCTGGTCGACGTCCGATACCGAAGGGGCCTCCGGTGAACAAGCGACTGCTGACCGTCTCCGCGCTCGGAGCGCTGCTCGCGTTCGGCGCCGTTGCGTGCAGCGGCGACGACTCCGAGCAGCTGAACGGCTGGGCGAAGAGCGTCTGCGACGCGGCGCAGGACCCGACCGCCAAGTCCCGGGCGGCCCTCGCCGACAGCACCAAGGTGATACCGGGCGAGGCCCCGGCCGACCTGCAGAAGCGGCTCTCGGCCGGTCTCGCCACGCTCGGCGCGAGCAGCCAGCAGCTCGCCGACGCCGTGGACAAGGCCGGGGCGCCGAAGGTCGACGACGGCGCAAAGCTGCAGCAGGACGCCGTCGGCGAGCTGCGGCAGGCTGCTCAGGGCTACCAGGAGGCGCAGAAGAAGCTGGACGGGCTTCCCACCGCGGACCAGGCGAAGTTCGCCGACGGTCTGCGGAGTGTGGGTGACCAGGTGCAGCAGCTGTCGCAGCAGTCCACGCAGGCGATGCAGAAGCTGCAGAGCGGTGCGCTGGGTGACGCGATCAAGAAGCAGCCCGGCTGCAAGGCCAGCGCGCCGGCGGCGTCCGGGACCGGGACCGGGACCGGGACCGGGACCGGGACCGGGGCGGACGCGAGTGCCGGAGCCAGCGCCGGCGCAGGCCCGTCGCCGTCGGCTGCGCAGTCCGGCGGGGCGGCCCCGGCGGCCTCCGGTTCGGCGAAGCCGAGCGCGAGCGCCAGCGCCTCCGGCTGACGCGGGGCAGGGGCCGTCCGGCGGACGGTGCGGCCATCCACGTCGGTGCCGGCTGGCTCCCAGGACCTGGTTCGCAGGCCGACTGCCGAGCCGCTCCTGGTGGCCGTGGCGGCCTGCCCGGTCCGGGGGAGGGCTTCCGAGGCTCTGAATCCCTGCCACGGCCGCTTCGACGGCCGGCCCGCTTCGACGGCCAGCCCGTTCCGTGCGGCCGTCCGCGGTCCACGGCGCCCATCGGGCGCCTGCGGGTCGGAGGGGCAAGCGGCTGCTCGTACGGCCGGACCGTCCAGCGCCGCGGGGAGCGGCGCGGCGCGGCGGGGTGGGTGGTCGGGCGGTCGGGTGGGGGGAGAATGGCGGGGTGACCAGTAGCCCCGTTGCCCCCGCTCCCGTTCTCGACTCCAGCCGGCTGGCGAAGCTGCGTGAGGCGCTGCTCGCCGCGTCGTTCACCGCTGACGGCTGCCTGGACCTGCTCGGTCCCACGGCGTACGCGGCGTTGGCGCGGAGCGAGGCGGTGCCGGCGCTCCGGGCGACCAGGGGTGGTTCGCCGTTGGAGACGCTGGTGCTGCTGTTCCTGCTGCAGCAGCCGGTGCCGTACGCGGCCGCCGCGGTGGCGCTGCCGGTCGAGGACTGCCTGGCCGACGGGTGGCTGGTGCGCGACGGCGAGCAGGTCCGGGCGACCGTGGACGTGCGGCCGTACGCCAACGAGGTGGCGGGGCTGCCGAGTGCGGATGCCTGGGTGGTGTCCGACCTGGGGTGTGCGGTGGGCGGGGCCGGCGGGATCGGTTCCGGGGAGACGGCGGCCGGGATCGCACGCCGCGACCTGGTGCTCGGCGTCGGCGGAGCCTCCACCACGCTGGCCAATCTGACGGTGCGCCGACCGGTGCGGGAGGCGCTGGACCTGGGCTCCGGGTCCGGTGTGCAGGCGCTGCACGCCGCTCGGCACGCCCAGCGGGTCACGGCCACCGACCTGAACCCGAGGGCCCTGCACTTCACCCGGCTGACGCTGGCGCTCTCCGGGTTCGAGAACACCGCGACGGCCGAGGGGAGCCTGTTCGAGCCGGTCGGGGACCGCCGGTTCGACCTGATCGTGTCGAACCCGCCGTTCGTGATCTCGCCCGCCGGGCGGTTCACCTACCGGGACGGCGGGATGGCCGGGGACGAGCTGTGCCGGTCGGTGGTCCGGGGCGCGGCCGCGCACCTGGAGCCGGGCGGGTACTGCCACCTGCTGGCGAACTGGCAGCACGTCAAGGGCGAGGACTGGCAGGAGCGGTTGGCCGGCTGGGTCGCCGGCACCGGCCTGGACGCCTGGGTGGTGCAGCGGGAGGTGCAGGACGCCGCTCAGTACGCGGAGCTGTGGCTGCGCGACGGCGGCGACCACCGCGGCCCCGGCTCCGACTACCAGGACCGCTACGGCGAGTGGCTGGACACCTTCGAGGCGGCGGGCGTGGAGGGCATCGGCTTCGGCTGGATCACCCTGCGGGCGAGCGGCGCCTCGGACCCGACGGTCCGGATCGAGGAGTGGCCGCACCCGGTCGAGCAGCCGCTCGGTCCGCACATCGAGAGCTGGTTCGCCCGCCAGGACTTCCTGCGCGAGCACGACGACGCGGGCCTGCTGGCGGCCCGGTTCGTGCTGGCGGACGAGGTGGTGCAGGAGCAGGTCGGCGCGCCCGGCGCGGAGGACCCCGAGCACGTGATCCTGCGTCACAACCGGGGCATGCGGCGGGCGACCAAGGTGGACACGGTCGGTGCCGGGTTCGTCGGCGTCTGCGACGGCACCCTGGCGGCCGGTGAGATCGTGGACGCGATCGCCCAGTTGCTCGGCGAGGAGAAGGTGGTGCTGCGCGACCGGGTTCCGGAGTCGCTGCGGCTGCTCACGGAGCAGGGCTTCATCGAGCCCGCGGTCTGAGGCCGGGCGGGCGGGTGCCCGCCGGGGAAATCTGCCCGCGCCGTCAGGTGGACCCGTGCCGTCAGGGGTGGAAGAGCTCGGAGACCTTGGTGATGTGACCTGCCCCGTCGACGGTGATGTCGTAGTTGCCGCCGAAGCAGCTGTACGGGGCGGGCGGCTCGTGGTGCGCCGCGCAGTCGTTGACGTGCTGGACCAGGGTGGTGAGCGGCACCGTGGCGGTGGTGACGGGGCCTGCGAGGGTGACCAGTTCGGCGGTGGCGCCGGGGGCGAAGGCGTACGGGCCGGCGGCGCCGACCGGGGTCCAGTAGCCGTCGTTCTCGACCTCCGGTCCGCAGACGAAGGCGGTCGCGGTGGCGGTCAGCCGGGTGGTTGTCGCGGACGTGGCGTTGATCACCTTGTGGCCCGGGCGCTGGGCCGCGGCGGTGCAGTCCTGGCTCGGCGCCGCCTTGCCAGCACCGGCACCGGCACCGGCACCGGCACCGGCACCGGCTCCGGTAGAGGCGGCGCCGGCAGCGGACTTGGTGGCCCGCGCGGAGGGCGTGCCGGTGGCGCCCACGGCCTTCCCGGAGGCGGTGGCAGCGGCAGTGGCGCTGCCGGACGGCGAGGCGGTGGCCGCGGCCGGCCCCGAGGCGGAAGCCGTGGCCGCTGCCGTGCCGGGGGCGGGGTCGTCCGCGTCGCAGGCGGTCAGGGCGAGGACGGCGGTGGCGAGCAGCGCGGTGGTGGTGAGCAGGCGGTGGGCGGTGGTGGCCATGGCTGGAGTCCCCCTGGAGGCGCGGCGGTTCGACGGGTGGTTCGACGGCCGTTCGCCGGTGGTTCGGCGGTGGCGCGGTACCTGTCCGTGCACACGGCGGCGGGCCCGGGGGCGGTTGCCGCGGTTGCGTGGCGGTTGCGTGGCTGTGACGGCGGGGGCAGGTCTGTGACGGTCGGCGCCGGTCCGTGACGCGAGCGGGGTGGCGGCCGTTCACCCATCCGTCTCCTGGGCGTTCCCCGCAGGACGTCGAACGTCGGTCCGGGGTTGTCCACCGGCTGCGAACGTGCTGTCCACAGGCTGTGGACAGCACGGGCCGGCAGGGAGGGGACCGGGGATGGAGACGCCGACGGCGCTGGCAGGCGGGGTGGTCCTGACCCTTTTCGGCGGCGCACTCCTGCTCTGGTGCGCCGTGGAACTGCGTCTTCGCCACCGGCTCCGCCGCCATGGCATTCCGGCCACCGCCCGGGTGGTCGCCGATGTCGATCCGTACGGCATGCGGCCCGACGAGGGCTTCGGCACGCTCGACAGTAGCCCGCTGCTGGCGTACACCGCGCTGGACGGCGCGGTGGCTGGAGGACCGCTGCCCGGTGCTGCCCCGGCCGGAGGGAGGTTGCCCGGCGCCACCCCGGCCGCCGGCGCGGGGGCCGGGGGCACCGAGCGGAGGCGGCCGGTCGGCGGGTGCGAGCTGCGGGCGGTCGAGGAGGGGTCGGGACCGAGCCGGTCGGTGCTGGCGCGGCCCCGCGGTCACACTCCGCTGCGGCGGCCGTTGCGGCTGGTGCCGGGCGCGCTGGTGCAGGTCGCGTACGATCCGCGTCGGCCGAGCCGGGTGGTGCTGGCCGCGCACGAGGACGTCCCGACCGTGCCGGCGGATCTGTTCTGGTCGCTGCTGGGCATCGCCGCGCTGGCGGGCGGGGCGACGCTGCTGGCCACGGTGGCCCGCTGACCTTCCGGGAACCGCATTCTTCCAGGCGGTTGTCCTGTTTCTGCCGGCCGGTTCTGTACGGATCCTTGATTTCCGGACACCCCGGAATCCGCTCCACGCGGCGCGGACGAGCATCATCGGGTTACCGTTCGAGTGGCGTCGGTCGGCCTTGCCGGTGAAAAAGCGGGATCCGTCCGTTTGACAAGGGTGGCCAGGGTACGGTCACACTCCGCTGGTGGGGCCGTCGCTGAGCGGCAGCCCAGGAGCAGACGTAAACGATCCGGGAGAGAAGAGCGAAGGTGTCCCCGAGCAGCGAGACCGCGCACGGCAAGCGACTCGTCATCGTCGAGTCGCCGGCCAAGGCCAAGACGATCAAGGGCTACCTCGGCCCCGGCTACATCGTCGAGGCCAGCGTCGGGCACATCCGCGACCTGCCCGGTACGGCCGCCGAGGTCCCGGACGAGTACACGGGTGAGGTCCGTCGCCTCGGCGTGGACGTCGAGCACGACTTCGCCCCGATCTACGTGGTCAACCCGGACAAGAAGTCGCAGGTCACCAAGCTCAAGTCGCTTCTCAAGGAGTCCGACGAGCTCTACCTCGCCACCGATGAGGACCGCGAGGGCGAGGCCATCGCGTGGCACCTGCAGGAAGTCCTGAAGCCCAAGGTGCCGGTGCACCGGATGGTCTTCCACGAGATCACCAAGGACGCGATCCAGGAGGCGGTGCGCAACCCGCGCGACCTCAACCAGCGCCTGGTCGACGCCCAGGAGACCCGCCGCATCCTCGACCGCCTCTACGGCTACGAGGTCTCGCCGGTGCTGTGGAAGAAGGTCATGCCGAAGCTCTCGGCAGGCCGTGTGCAGTCCGTCGCGACCCGCCTGGTGGTGGAGCGCGAGCGGGAGCGGATGGCGTTCCGCTCCGCCTCGTACTGGGACCTGATCGCCACCTTCGCCACCGGCCGGACCGCCGCAGACGCCGCCAACCCGGAGTCCTTCGGCGCCCGCCTGGTCGGCGTGGACGGCAAGCGGATCGCCACCGGCCGCGACTTCGGCCAGGACGGTCAGCTGAAGACCGCCAACACCCTGCACCTGGACGAGCAGGCCGCCCGCGCGCTGGCCGCCGCCCTGGAGCAGACCGCGTTCTCGGTGCGCAGCGTCGAGTCGAAGCCGTACCGCCGCTCGCCGTACGCGCCGTTCCGCACCACCACGCTGCAGCAGGAGGCCAGCCGCAAGCTGGGCTTCGGCGCCAAGCGGACGATGCAGGTCGCGCAGAAGCTGTACGAGAACGGCTTCATCACCTATATGCGTACCGACTCCACCACGCTGTCGGACACCGCGATCTCCGCCGCCCGCGCCCAGGTCACCCAGCTGTACGGGGCCGACTACCTGCCGGACGCGCCGCGCACCTACGCGTCCAAGGTGAAGAACGCCCAGGAGGCGCACGAGGCGATCCGCCCCTCCGGCGACCGCTTCCGCACCCCGGCGGAGACCGGCCTGGCGGGCGACGACTTCCGCCTGTACGAGCTGATCTGGATGCGCACCGTCGCCTCCCAGATGAAGGACGCGGTCGGCCAGTCGGTGACCGTCCGGGTCGGCGGCCGCTCGGCCGACGGCCGGGACGTCGAGTTCTCCGCGTCCGGCAAGATCATCACCTTCCACGGCTTCCTCAAGGCCTACGTCGAGGGCGCGGACGACCCGAACGCCGAGCTGGACGACCGCGAGCGCCGGCTCCCCCAGGTCACCGAGGGCGACCCGCTGGCCGCCGACCGGCTCACCCCGGAGGGCCACGCCACCAAGCCGCCGGCCCGCTACACCGAGGCCTCGCTGGTCAAGGAGCTGGAAGACCGCGAGATCGGCCGTCCGTCGACCTACGCGTCGATCATCGACACGATCATCAACCGCAAGTACGTGTTCAAGAAGGGCACGGCGCTCGTCCCGTCCTTCCTCTCCTTCGCGGTCGTGAACCTGCTGGAGAAGCACTTCGGCCGGCTGGTCGACTACGACTTCACCGCCAAGATGGAGGACGACCTCGACCGGATCGCGGCCGGCCAGGCCGAGTCCGTGCCGTGGCTGAAGCGCTTCTACTTCGGAGAGGGCGAGGGCGCCGGCACCGCCGCGGAGGCCGGCAACGGCGACGGCGACCACCTCGGCGGCCTCAAGGAACTGGTCACCGACCTCGGTGCGATCGACGCCCGGGAAATCAGCTCCTTCCCGATCGCCGAGGGCCTGGTGCTGCGCGTCGGCCGGTACGGCCCGTACGTGGAGAAGGTGTCCGAGGTCGAGGGCGAGGCCGGCCGGCGCGCCGACATCCCGGACGACCTGCCGCCGGACGAGCTGACCGTCGAGCTGGCCGAGGAGCTGCTGGCCAAGCCCAGCGGCGAGCGTGCCCTCGGCACCGACCCGGTCAGCGGCAACCCGCTGGTCGCCAAGGACGGCCGGTACGGCCCGTACGTCACCGAGGTGCTGCCCGAGGGCACCCCGAAGACCGGCAAGAACGCGGTCAAGCCGCGCACCGCCTCGCTCTTCAAGACGATGTCCCTGGACACCGTCACCCTGGAGGACGCGCTGCGCCTGCTCTCGCTGCCCCGGGTGGTCGGCAACGACGCCGAGGGCAACGAGATCACCGCGCAGAACGGCCGCTACGGCCCGTACCTGAAGCGCGGCACCGACTCGCGGTCGCTGACCAGCGAGGACCAGCTGCTCACCATCACGCTGGAGGAGGCGCTGGCGATCTACGCCCAGCCCAAGCAGCGTGGCCGGGCCGCGGCCGCCGCGCCGCTCAAGGAGCTGGGCACCGACCCGGTGAGCGAGCGTCCGGTGGTGGTCAAGGACGGCCGCTTCGGCCCGTACGTGACCGACGGCGAGACCAACGCGACCCTGCGCAAGGACGACGAGGTCGAGACCATCACGCCGGAGCGCGGCTACGAGCTGCTCGCCGAGAAGCGGGCGCGCGGGCCGGTGAAGAAGGCTGCCAAGAAGGCTCCGGCGAAGAAGACCACCGCCAAGGCCACCGCGACCAAGACCGCGGCCACCAAGACCGCGGCGAAGAAGACGGCGGCCAAGAAGACGGTCGCGAAGAAGACCGCGACGAAGAAGACGGCGGCGAAGAAGACCGTCGCGAGCAAGTCGGCGGCCTCGGCGCCCGACGAGGGCTGACCGGAAGACAGATCGGTCAGCTGGCAGTGACAGGAACGGGGGTCCGCGCGGGTGTGCGGGCCCCCGCTTGTGTTCGGGAAGCGTTCGATCCGTCACAACCCTGTCATGACGGCTATCCGGACGGCCGTACCCCTCTTTTGCGCCAACCGGCGACCGCTACGCTGACCGTATGACGAGCGAGGAGCAGCCCCCTTCGAGCACCGCCGCACCCGCCCTCCCCGAGGTGGCCCCTGCCGGGACACCCGGCGAGCGCGCCCGCGCGCTGCTGAGGTTGCGCCCGTACCGACGGCTGTGGACCGCGCAGCTGGTCGGCGGCACCGCGGACCGGCTGGCGCTGCTCGTGCTGGTGCCGTTGACCGTGGTCGCCGCCGTGGCGGGCGGACAGTTCGGCGACGGCTACCGGGCGCTGGCGCTCGCGGTGGCGGCGCTGTTCGCCGCCCGCCTGCTCGCCACCGTGCTGTTCGGCGCCGCACTGCTCGGTCCCGTGCACGCGCTGCTCGCCGGTCCGCTCGACCGGCGCTGGGCGCTGTTCGGCGCCGACGTGCTGCGCGCCGTGCTGATCGGCATCGCCCCCTGGTGGCTGATCTGGTCGCCGGACTCGGCGACCTGGCTGCTGCTCGGCACCGCGTTCCTGGCCGGAGCCGCCGAGCGCGTCTGGACCGTCGGCAAGGCCGCCGCCGTTCCCGGACTGCTGCCGATCGCCGAGGGGAAGGCCGCCCCGTCCGCCGCCGCGCTCGACGCGGTGCGCACGCTGGACGTCCGCACCGGCTGGGCGGCCCTGCCGCTCGCCGCGACCGCGCTGATCGGCCTCACCCTGGTCAACAACGTGCTGGCCGCCCTCGGTTCGGACTGGCTGCGCGGCCACCAGGCCACCTCGGCCGGGGTCGGCGCCGCGCTGCTGTTCGCCGCCTCCGCCGTCCTGGTCTACCTGCAGGAGCTGCCCGCCGGCGCCGCGGTCGCCCCGCGCTCCCCTCTGCAGGGCCTGCGCGCCCCGACCGACGCCACCCCCGGCCCGGCGCTCCGCAAGGGCCGCACCGGCTCCGCCCCCTACTTCACCTTCGCGGTCGCCGCCGGGTACGCCGCGATGGCCGGCGTCACCGCACTCGGCCTGCTGACCGCCGTCGACCACCGGGCCGGTGCGATCGGCTACGGCCTGCTGGTGCTCGCCGCCGCCGGTGCCCCCGCGATCGGCGTCCGCGCCTCCCGCGCCGTGCTGCCCGGCCTCTCCCGTCGCCGGCTGCTCGCGCTCGCCCTGCTGGTCGAGGGCGTCTCGCTGATCCTCGCCGGGCTGGTGCTCGACTTCGTCCTGGTCCTGCTGCTCACCGTGCTGGCCGGCCTCGCCGCCGGCACCGTGATCTCCACCGGCCGCACCCTGCTCGCCCAGGAGATCGAGGAGCTGCGGCTCCCCAAGGTCACCGAGCACCTGTACGCGGTGCTCCGGGTCGTGGTCGGCGCCGCGCTGATCGGCATGCCGCTGCTCGCCGCCGCGTACGGCGAGGTCGAGTACGGCGAGGTCCGGCCGGGCGGCTTCACCTTCATCCACGGCGGGGCGGCGCTCGCCGTCTCCACCGCCGGACTGCTCACCCTGGTGCTCGCCGCCGTCGTCCTGCTGAAGACCGACGACCGGCGCGGCGAGATGCCGTTCGGCCGCGAGCTGGTCCGGGCCGTGCGCGGCGGCGTCGAGCCGGCCCCGCACCGGGTCGCCGGCACCGGCTTCTTCATCGCCCTGGAGGGCGGCGACGGCGCCGGCAAGTCCACCCAGGCGCACGCGCTCGCCGAGTGGATCCGCAGCAAGGGCCACGAGGTCGTGCTCACCCGCGAGCCCGGCGGCTCCCCGATCGGGCAGCGGCTGCGCGCCCTGGTCCTGGACGTCGGCAACACCGGTCTCTCGCACCGCGCCGAGGCGCTGATCTACGCCGCCGACCGGGCCGAGCACGTCGAGAACGTGATCCGTCCCGCGCTCGCCCGCGGCGCCGTGGTGATCACCGACCGGTACATGGACTCCTCGATCGCCTACCAGGGCGCGGGCCGCGACCTGGCCGCCACCGAGGTCGCGCGGATCTCCCGCTGGGCCACCGGCGGGCTGGTTCCCGACCTGACCGTGGTGCTGGACGTCGACCCGGGCGCGGCGCGGGAACGGTTCACCGAGGCGCTGGACCGGCTGGAGTCCGAGCCGACCGAGTTCCACCAGCGGGTCCGCACCGGGTTCCTGGCGCTCGCCGCCGCCGACCCCGGCCGCTACCTCGTCGTCGACGGCTCGCAGCAGCCCAACGTCGTCACCACCGCGATCCGCCACCGTCTCGACCGCGAGCTGCCGCTCTCCGACCAGGAGAAGGCCGCCAAGGTCGAGCAGGAGCGGCAGGCCCGGGCCGAGGCCGAGCGGAAGGCCGCCGAAGCCGCCCGCAAGGCCGCCGAGGAGGCCGAGGCCGAGCGCAAGCGGCAGGCCCTGCTGGAGCAGCTGCGCGCCGAGCAGGCCGAGAAGGAGCGGCTTGCCAAGGCGGAGGCCGAGCGGGTCGAGGCCGAGGCGCGCGCCAAGGCCGCCGAGGAGGCCCGGATCGCCGCCGAAGCGGCCGCTGCCGTGCGGGCCGAGGAGGAGGCACGCCGCAAGGCCGCCGAGGAGACCCGGCTGGCCGCCGAGGCGGAGGCCCGGCGTCGGCAGGAGGCCGAGGAGGCGGCGCAGGCCGAGTTCCAGCGGCAGCGGGAGCTGCAGCGCGAGGAGCAGCGGCGGCGCGCCGAGGAGGCGCTGCAGCGTGCGGAGGAGGCCCGGCTGGCGGCGGAGGCGGCGGCTGCGGCCACCGCTGCGGCTGCGGGTGCGGGGTCGGCTGCGAGGCCGGGGTCGGCCGCTGGTGCTGGGGCCGGAGTTGGTTCCGGGGCCGGTGCTGGGGCTTCGGCGGGCGAGACCGCGGAGCTGCCGCAGATCGGGGACGACGGCGACGACGACCAGGTGACGGCGGAGATCCCGGAGGAGGTCCGGCAGGCCGCGGTGCAGGCCGCGCAGGCCGAGTCCGCCGGCAAGGCGGACCGGACGGCCGAGATGCCGAAGGTCGCCCCCGCCGCGGACGAGACCGCGGTGTTGCCGAAGGCCGCCCAGGCCGTCGAGGAGACCGCCGTCCTGCCGAAGGCCGACGAGACCGCCGTCCTGCCGAAGGCCGCCCCGGCCGTCGACCGGACCGCTGTGCTGCCCAAGGTGTCGGAGAACGCCCCCGACGAGACCGCGGTGCTCCCGCCGGTCCGGCCGGCCGGGTCTGCGCAGGACCGGGTGCCGCCCGGCCTGTGGAGGCCGGAGCCGGAGGACTCCGCGGAGACCCGCGAGCTGCGGCCCCGGCCCGAGTGGGCCGAGGAGACGCCGCTCGACGACCTGCCCAGCCTGACCGACTCGCTGCTCGGCTCCCGTGAGGAGTGGGCCCGCTGGGAGGCGGACGAGCCCGCGGACGGGCAGCAGCAGGGCCAGGGCAACGACCAGCAGCAGCGCGGCCGGGGCTGGCGCCGCCGCAAGGACTGACACGTCCGGCACCGGTGGGGTCCGACGACACCGACTCCACCGGGCGGACCGGCCCCGCCACGCGGACCGGCCCCGCCACGCGGACCAACCCCGCCACGCGGACCGGTCCTGCCGTGCGGACCCGCTCCGCCACACGGGCGGGTTCTACCGGGTCGGGCCGGCGTCGCCGTTCCGGGTCGGCAGGAGCCGCCGGGACGGGCGGGACCCGGGCCCGGCGCAGGCGCGGCGTCGACCGGTACCCGGCTGCGCACCGTGGGGCGGGTGTTGTCGGGTGGCGTGCTCGCCGGGGCCGTCGCCGGGCGGCGTGGCCGATCGGATCGTCGGTCTCCGGGGTGTCCGTGGGGCGCGTTAGGCTCGGTGGGCTGGTTGGCGGTGCGGTAGGGAGCTCGGCGTGAGTGTGTGGGACGACCTGGTCGGCCAGGATCGGGTGGTCGAGCAGCTGGAGGCGGCTGCCCGCGCGGCGAACGCGACGGCGGTGGCCGGCCGGTCGGCGGCGCCCGTGCCCGGGGGCAACGCCTCGCTGATGACCCACGCGTGGCTGTTCACCGGCCCGCCCGGTGCGGGCCAGATCACCGCGGCGCGCTCGTTCGCGGCCGCGCTCCAGTGCACCAGCCCCGACCTCGCCCTCGGCGGCACGCCCGGCTGCGGGTTCTGCGACGGCTGCCACACCGTGCTGGCGGGCAGCCATGCCGATGTGAAGCAGGTCCGCACCGACGGCCTGTCGATCGGCGTCGGCGACATGCGTGACCTGGTGCTGCGGGCGTCCAGCTACCCGACCGGCGGCCGCTGGTCGGTGATCCTGATCGACGCCGCGCACCGGCTGACCGAGGCGGCGGCCAACGCGCTGCTGAAGGGCGTCGAGGAGCCGTCCCCCCGGACGGTGTGGCTGCTGTGCGCGCCGTCCGTGCAGGACGTGCTGCCGACCATCCGCTCGCGCTGCCGGCTGCTGGTGCTGCGCACCCCGTCCGCCGATGCGGTGGCCGACATGCTGGTCAGCCGGGACGGCGTCGAGCCGGAGACGGCCCGGCTGGCGGCGCTGGCCGGGCAGGGCAACATCGACCGCTCCCGCCGCCTGGCCGTGGACGAGCAGGCGCGGGCCCGCCGCGCCGACGTCCTGCGGATCCCGCTGGAGGTCGCCGACCTGGGCGGCTGCCTGGCCGCCGCACAGCGTCTGGTGGACACCGCGAAGGCCGACGCCGAGGCGCTCGCCGATACGCAGGACGCCAAGGAGACCGAGGACCTCAAGGCCGCGTACGGCGCCGCCGAGGGCAGCCGGGCGCCGCGCGGCATGGCCGGCGCGGTGAAGGAGCTGGAGAAGCGTCAGAAGAGCCGGGCCACCCGCACCCGCCGCGAGACGCTGGGCGTGGCCCTGGGCGATCTGCTCGGCTTCTACCGCGACGTGCTGGCCGTGCAGCTCGGCACCACCGGGGCGCTCGCCAACGAGGACCAGCGGCCCGCACTGCAGAGGATCGCCTCCGGCGGCATGCCGGAGAACACGCTGCGCCGAATCGAGGCGGTGCTGGCCTGCCGCCGGGCGCTGGACCGGAACGTCGACCCGCTGCTCGCGGTCGAGGCGATGACGGTCGCCCTCCGCGCGGGCTGAACCACTCCGCCCCGCCTTTTTCCTGCGCCGGCCTGCCGGACGCCGACGGAACCCGGCTGCCCCCGCGCGGGTCTGATCGGTCGTCGGACGGCGCGCCGGGAAGACGCTCGTTCGAGTGAACGTCGGGCGCCGCCCGTACGGCCCGGAGCTCCCGGGGCGACACGTTGTGCACCCTGTGGACTGAGCCCGCCAGGCCAGCCAAGCCCGCCGTGTCCGGCAGCCCGTCCCTCCTCCGAGGTGGTGCGCCATGTCCCGTCCGATCCTCGTCGTCCCCTTGTTGATCGCGGTCGCCGTCGGCTGCTGGGCCGCCCGTTCCGCATGGCTCCGCTGGCGTGACCTCCGGGCCGCCCGCACGTACGAACTCGTCGCCGAGGCCCGCCCGATGCTGGTCCGGGCGGGAGCCGCCGGACTGTGCCTGCTCTGCGTGACCGGACTCGGCGTCGCGCTGCTGGTGGGCGGACGTCCGCTCGGCGGCGGGCTGGACGCCGAGCAGCTCCGGGCCGCCGCCGCACCCCGGCCGGCCGCGCCGCCCGAGCCGTCCGCCGACGGCACCGGAACCGCCGCGGGGACGGCCGCGGGGACGTCGGAGGTGCCGCCGGTGATCACCCAGTTCGCGCCCGTCGGCAGCCCCGCCGAGGGCGAACTGCTGCAGGGCACCGTCTCCGGACCGGACGGTCGGCCGCGGACCGTCCGGGTCTGGCTGCCGGCCGAGTACAAGAAGGACGCCAAGGCCCGCTTCCCGGTGATCGTGGTGCACTCCGGCACCGCCGGGAAGACCGCCGACGCCGACCTGCCGGACCTCTTCGACGGCGTCGCCTCGGCGGTGAAGCTGGGCCGCTCCCGCCCGTTCGTCGTGGTCGCCCCCGAGCCGCCCAGCGGCACCGGGCAGCCGTGCGAACTGGTCGCCGCCGCCCCCCAGGCCATCGCCGACGACGCCGCGCTGCGCACCGCCGTCGTCGCCGCCTTCCGCACCCTGCCGGCCGGGCCAGGCGGCTGGGGCGCCCTCGGCGTCGAGAGCGGAGCCCCCTGCGCGGCCGCCGCCGGCCTGGCCCGCCCCGACCTGTACGGCGCGGCCGCCGCGGTCTCCGGCCGTTACGACCCGGCGGCGCTCACCCAGGCCGCCGCCGAGGCCCCCGGCACCAGCGGAGCCCGGCTGCTCCTCGCCGCCGCCAAGGGCGACACCGCCGGACTGACCGACGCCCGCCGCCTCCAGTCCGCGCTGAAGGCCGGCGGCGGTCGGGCCAAGGCCGCGGACGTCCGGATCTCCGACCTCGTCCAGGACTACACCCCGCAGCGGGAACGGCTGCGACTGGTCCGGGTGGCGGTGCAGTCGCTGGCCGAGAGCCTGGCCAAGCCCTCGTGACAGCTCCCGCCAGCTAGGCTCGGCTGAGCCGGGAACCGGCGTCCTGCGCCGGGTCCCGGCGTCCGAGGGGAGAACCACAGATGCGTGCTGGCCAGTACCGGTCCCGCCGTTTCGCGCCGGTCGCCGCGCTGGCCGTGCTGCTGCTCGCCGGATGCACCGCAGGCTCCACCACGGGCTCCACCGCCGGCGCGTCCTCGGACGCCGTCTCCGGCTCCACCGCCGCCGGTGCCCCCGGCGCCGCCCCGCTGCAGCCGCTCCCCGCCGGTACCCCCGCCGCGCTCGCCACCTACTACGCGCAGAAGCTCAGCTGGCAGAACTGCCGCGGCGACTTCGAGTGCACCACCTTCAAGGTGCCGCTCGACTACGAGCACCCCGACCGCCGCGAGATCACCCTCTCGGCGATCCGCAAGACCGCCACCGACCCCGCGCACCGGCTCGGCTCCCTGCTGATGAACCCCGGCGGCCCCGGCGGCTCCGCCGTCGACTACGTGCAGAACGCCGCCCGCGCCGCCGACCCCGGCGTGCGCTCCTCGTACGACCTGGTCGGCCTCGACCCGCGCGGCGTCGGCGAATCCACCCCCGTCAGCTGCCTCAGCGGCCCCCGGATGGACGCCTACACCGCCGTCGACATCACCCCCGACGACCAGGCCGAGATCGACGCGCTGGTCGCCGCCGACAAGGAGTTCGCCGCCGCCTGCCAGCAGGAGTCCGGCGAGCTCATCGGCCACGTCTCGACCGTCGAGGCCGCCCGCGACATGGACGTCCTGCGCGCCCTGGTCGGCGACGCCAAGCTCAACTACCTCGGCAAGTCCTACGGCACCTTCCTCGGCGCCACCTACGCCGGGCTCTTCCCCGGCAACGTCGGCCGGATGGTCCTCGACGGCGCCGTCGACCCCTCGCTCGACTCCCGGGCCGGCAACCGCACCCAGGCCGGCGGCTTCGAGACCGCCTGGGCCGCCTTCGCCGCCGACTGCGCCAAGCGCGACGACTGCCCGCTCGGCCGCTCCGAGAAGGAAGCCGGCCAGCAGCTCACCGCGCTCTTCCGGCAGATCGACGCCAAGCCGCTCGGCACCGAGTCCGACCGGGTCCTCACCGAGTCGATGGCCACCACCGGCGTCATCCAGGCGATGTACTCCGAGTCGCTCTGGCACACCCTGCGCGAAGCCCTCACCACCGCCAAGGCCGGCGACGGCAGCGCGCTGCTCCGGCTCTCCGACGACTACTACGAGCGCTCGTCCGACGGCAGCTACCCCAACCTGATGTTCGCCAACATGGCCGTCAACTGCCTCGACCTGCCCGCCCCCTTCGCCGACCCGGCCGCCGTCCAGCAGGCCGTCCCCGACTTCGAGCAGGCCTCCGCCCACTTCGGCCGCGACATGGCCTGGATGGCCCTCGGCTGCGCCTACTGGCCCACCAAGGCCACCGGTGCCCCCCACACCATCCGCGCCGCCGGCGCCTCCCCGATCGTCGTCGTCGGCACCACCCGCGACCCTGCCACCCCCTACGCCTGGGCCAAGTCCCTCGCCGCCCAGCTGGAGTCCGGCCGGCTGCTCACCTACGACGGCGACGGCCACACCGCGTACGGGCGCCGCAGCACCTGCATCGACAACGCCGTCAACCGCTACCTGCTCGGCGGCGAAGCCCCCGCCAACGGCACCCGCTGCGCCAAGTGAACACGGTCACGGCCCGACCGCGGTCATGACCGTTTCGGGTGGACGGCCCTGGCGGATACGATGGCGCATCCCCCACGCCGCTTCGTCCCGCTAGGAGCCCACCGTGCTCGGAGTCAACGACCTGACCACGTACGTCCTCGGCGCCCTGGTCATCGTCCTGCTGCCCGGCCCCAACTCCCTGTACGTGCTCTCGGTGGCCGCCCGCAAGGGCATCAGCATCGGCTACCGGGCCGCCGCCGGCGTTTTCGTCGGCGACTTCACCCTCATCAGCCTCACCGCCCTCGGCGCCTCCTCCCTCCTCGAAGCCAACCCGGCCGTCTTCGCCGTCGTGAAGTTCGGCGGCGCCGCGTACCTGCTCTGGATCGGCCTCGGCATGCTCCGCGCCGCCCGGCAGCTCTGGCGCGAACACCGCGCCCCCGCCGCGCCCTCGGTCGAAGCCGTCGTCGAGGACGGCGAGAAGCCGTTCCGCCGGGCACTGGTGATCAGCCTGCTCAACCCCAAGGCGATCCTCTTCCTGCTCTCCTTCTTCACCCAGTTCGTCGACCCGACGTACGGCGCCCCCGCCCTCTCCTTCGCGCTGCTCGGCGGCATCCTGCAGACCTTCAGCGTGCTCTACCTCTCGCTGCTGATCTTCGCCGGCACCACGCTCGCCGCCGCCTTCCACCGCCGCAAGCGCCTCTCCGCAGGCCTCACCAGCGGCGTCGCCGTCCTCTTCGCCGGCTTCGCCGCCAAGCTGGCCGTCTCCTCCGCCTGAGCCGTGTGCGGACCGGCGCCCGAAACTGTGTAGACTGGCCCGCGTTGCCGATGCGATCCTCGACCCACGCGGTCGGGCGATCCGGCGGCGGCGCCGCCTTAGCTCAGTTGGCCAGAGCAACGCACTCGTAATGCGTAGGTCGCGGGTTCGAATCCCGCAGGCGGCTCCAGGAGAACCGGTCCGGTCGGATATTCCGACCGGACCGTTTCTGTATATCCGGGGAGACGGCCGGGGGCCCCGCCGCGCCGGGGGGATGCGGCGGGCCGGCCGTGGGTGGTCAGGCCTGGACGGCGGCGGTGTAGCGGGACGCCACGTCCTGCCAATTGACCACGTCCCAGAGCCGCTCGACGTAGTCGGGGCGGACGTTGCGGTACTGCAGGTAGTACGCGTGCTCCCAGGCGTCGAAGGCGAGCAGCGGGGTGGTGCCCTGGCCGACGTTGCCGTGGTGGTCGTAGACCTGCTCGACGATCAGGCGCCGGCCCAGCGGTTCCCAGGAGAGGATGCCCCAGCCGCTGCCCTGGACGCCGACGGTGGCGGCGGTGAGCTGCTGCCGGAAGGCGTCGAAGGAGCCGAAGTGCTCGCCGATCGCGTCGGCGAGGTCGCCCTCGGGGCGGTCGCCGCCCTCGGGGGAGAGGTTCTGCCAGAACAGCGAGTGCAGCACGTGGCCGGAGAGGTGGAAGGCGAGCGTCTTCTGCAGGCCGACCAGCCCGCCGAACTGCCCCTTGTCGCGGGCCTCGGCGAGCTGGTCGACGGTGTCGTTGGCGCCCTTGACGTACGCCGCGTGGTGCTTGGAGTGGTGGAGTTCGAGGATCTCCGCCGACATCGCGCGCTCCAGCGCGGAGTAGTCGTACGGCAGGTCAGGCAGCGAGTAGGTGCCCATCGGGACACGGCCCCTTTCGACAGACGTTGATCATCACGCCCGACCCACACTATTGCATGCTATGCGCAATAGCGACTATCAGGCGATAGAACGTCAGGGGGCGATCGGGTTGCGCAGGGTGCCGACCAATTGGAGCGCGGCGGACGGGTCGGCCAGGTCCACCATCTGCCGGTTGTCGCGCAGTTGGAGCCGGTTGAGGCAGGAGAGCGGGAACTCGGCGGCGAACAGGTCGAAGCGCTCGAACTTCTCCGCCAGGTGCGGCACCGAGTCGCGGTAGTCGGCCGCGCAGGCGGCGACCGTGCGCCAGAAGGCCTCCTCGTCGAGCACCCCGGCCTCGTCGAGCAGCGCGCTCAGGTAGCGGAAGAAGCAGTCGAAGACGTCGGTGAAGACCGACAGCAGCTTCAGCTCGTCCGGCACCGCGGCCCGGACCCGCTGCACCGCGGGCGGCAGGACGGCCAGCGGATCCATCACCACGATCTCCTCGGCGATGTCCTTGAACACCGCCCGGACCACCGCGCCCGACTCGTCCAGCACCAGGACGGTGTTCTCGCCGTGCGGCATGAACGCCAGGTCGTAGGCGTAGAAGCAGTGCAGCAGCGGGGTCAGGTAGGCGTCCAGGTAGCGGCGCAGCCACACCTCGGGAGCCAGCCCGGACCGCTCGACCAGCGCGGCGGCGACCCCGTCGCCGGCGGCGTCCACGTGCAGCAGCGAGGCCATGGTGGCCAGCCGCTCCCCGGGTGCCAGCGCGGGCACCGGGCTCTCCCGCCACAGCGCGGCGAGCATCTTGCGGTACGGCGAGTACCGGTCGGTCGCCGCCTCGAACTGGCGGTGCCGGTACCCGATCGCCGCGTGCTCCCGGATGATCGTCAGCCCGGTGCCGCGCAGCACCTCGTCGCTCTCGATCAGCCGGGCCAGCCAGTCGTTGATCGCCGGGGTGGCCTCCATGTACGCGGCCGACAGCCCGCGCATGAAGCCCATGTTGAGGACCGAGATGGCGGTCTTCACGTAGTGCTTGGAGGGGTGGTCGAGGTTGAAGAAGGTGCGGATCGACTGCTGCGCCCGGTACCGGTCCTCGCCCTCGCCGAGGCAGACCAGGCGGCGGGTGGCCAGCTCCCCGGCGAAGGTGACGGAGAGCTTGTTCCACCACTGCCAGGGGTGCACGGGCAGCAGCAGGTAGTCGTCCGGGTCCAGGCCGAGGCCGGTCAGCCGCCCGGCGAACCGGTCGAGCTGGGCCTCGCCCAACTCGGCGCGCATCAGGGCGGAGTAGGAGAGGTCGGCGCCGCAGGTGAAGGTGGCGTGCTCGCGGTGGGCGGCCAGCCAGACCAGCCGGACCGGCGCGGCGGCCTCCGGCGCGTACCGGTGGTGGTCGTCCACGCCGAAGCCGATCCGGCCGTTGTTGGCGACGAAGCCGGGGTGGCCCTCGGTCATCGCGGCCTCAATGGTCTGGAAGTCGGCGCGGGCCAGCTCGGCGGCGGTGGGCTGCGGCCGGGAGAGCTTGTCCGCGGCGCCGGCCAGGGTGGCGGAGATCTCTTCCAGGTAGACCGGGAGGATCTCGTCCGACAGGCCCAGCGACGACCGCAGCTCCAGGCAGAGGTCGACGGCGTCCAGCGGCAGTTCCTGCTCGCCCCGGTGCCGGGTGATGGACCCGGGGTCGATCTGCCAGTGGTCCAGGGCGCGCAGCCGGGCGGCGAAGCGGTACTCGACCGTGCCGTCGTCGGCGCGCACCGCGTACCGCCCGTCGGGCAGCGGCTGCGGGGTGAGCAGGCGCTCGTGCGAGAACTCGGCGAGCGCCTTGCGGACCAGGTGGCGGTTGGCGCGCTGCCACAGCCCGGGGGTGAGGTGGCCGACGGCGGCGACGGGGGACCCGGCGGAGGACACGGCGGCGGCGGGCGAGGCGGCGGCGGGGGAGGCAGCGGCGGACGAGGCGATGGGCGAGGCGGCGGGGGTCACGAGAGGGCTCCGGTGGCGGCGGTGAACTGGGCGCGGGTGCAGGTGCTGAGCAGCGCTTCCTTCTCGGGCTTGGCGACCGCCCCGACCACCCGGAAGCCGACGGCGGTGTTGAGCGCCTGCACGGCGGTGTTGCGGATGTCCGGCTCGACCACGACCCGGCGGGTGGCCGGGTCCTGGAACAGGAAGGCCAGCACGGTGGTGATCACGGCCCGGGTGAAGCCGTGCACCGGGGTGTCGCCGGGCGCGCACAGGAAGTGCATGCCGACGTCGCCCGGCTGCGCCTCGTACAGGCCGGCGAGTTCGACCCGGGCGGGGTCGTAGCGCTCGACCAGGAAGGCGGGGCGGCCGTCGTGCAGGCCCAGGTAGGCGTCGCGGTCAGGGTGTCCGGTGATCGCCCGGTACTCGGCGGCGACCTCGTCCAAGGTGGCCTGCTGCATCATCCAGTAGACGGCTTTGGGATGGGTGACCCAGCGGTGCAGCAGCGCGCCGTCGGCGTCGACGTCGAGCGGACGGACGGTGAGCTCGCCGACGCCGGGGAGGTCCAGGCTGAACGGGGTCATGCGACGAGCCCTTCCGGTGCGCCGAACTCCTGGTAGGCGATGGCCTTCTCGATCGGGTAGACCTCGCGGCCGAGCAGCTCGCGGATGATCCAGGAGTTGCGGTACGCGCCCATGCCGAGGTCGGGCGAGGTGATGCTGTGGGTGTGGGTGCCGCCGTTCTGCAGGAAGATCCCGCGCCCGGTGGTGTCGATCGCGTAGTTGCGGGCCACGTCGGGGCGGCCGTGCCCGTCGAGCCGGATCCGGTCGCGGACCGGTGCCAGGAACTCGGGGACGCGGTGCCGGTAGCCGGTGGCCAGCACCAGGCCCTCGGTGCTCACCGTGTAGCCGCGGTCCTGCTCGGCGTGGTGCAGGCCGAGGGTGTAGCGGCCGGTGGCGTCGTCGTAGGAGGCCGCGCGCAGTTCGGAGTTGGTGAACAGCCGGGTCGGGACCGGGCCGTGGATGCTGCGCCGGTACAGCAGGTCGTGGATGGCGTTGATCAGATCCGCGTCGATGCCCTTGAACAGGGCCTTCTGCTCGGACTCCAGCCGGTAGCGGGTCTCCTCGGGCAGTGCGTGGAAGTAGTCCACGTACTCGGGAGAGGTCAGCTCCAGGGTGAGCTTGGTGTACTCCAGCGGGAAGAAGCGCGGCGAGCGGGTCACCCAGGTCAGCCGGTAGCCGTGCTGCTCCTGCTCGGAGAGCAGGTCGTAGTAGATCTCGGCGGCGCTCTGGCCGCTGCCCACCACGGTGATCGACTCCTTCCGCTGCAGCGCCTGCTTCTCCTCCAGGTAGCGGGAGTTGTGCAGCAGGTCACCGCCGAGACCGCGGCAGACCTCGGGCAGGTGCGGCGGGGTGCCGGTGCCGAGCACCAGGTGCCGGGCGCGGTGGCGGACGGTGCCGTCGGCGGTCTCGGCGGTGACGGTGTACAGCGCCCGGCGCTCGTCGTACTCCACCAGGGTGACGTGCTGGCCGAAGCGGATGCCGGGCAGCCGTCCGGCGGCCCAGCGGCAGTAGGCGTCGTACTCGGCGCGCACCGGGTAGAACAGCTCGCGGATGTAGAACGGGTACAGCCGCCCGTTCTCCTTCAGGTAGTTGAGGAAGGAGTACGGCGAGGTCGGGTCGGCCAGGGTGACCAGGTCGGCCATGAACGGGGTCTGCAGGGTGGCGGAGTCCAGCAGCATCCCGGGGTGCCAGGAGAACTCGGGGCGGCTCTCCAGGAAGAGGCCGTCCAGTTCGCCGGTGAGCGGCGCGGTCAGGCAGGCGAGGCCCAGGTTGTACGGGCCGAGGCCGATCGCGACGAAGTCGTGGGTGGTCATGGGAGGGGGTCCTTTTCAGCCGGCGGCGCGGCAGAGTCCGGCGGCCGCGGCCTGGTCGGACAGGTACTGCTCGGCGTGGCCGGCGACCAGGTCGAGGACGTGGGCGATGTCCGCGGTGGTGGTCTCCGGGTTGAGCAGGGTGAACTTGAGGTGGTGCCGGCCGTCGACCTTGGTGCCGGCCACCACCCCCTCGCCGGAGGCGGCCAGCGCCCGGCGGGCGTGCAGGTTGGCCTCGTCGGCGTCCGCGGGGTCGGTGCCGGCGGGCGGCAGGTGGCGGAAGACCACGGTGGACAGCTGCGAGCGGGTGACCACCTCGAAGCGCGGGTCGGCGGCGAGCAGCGCGTACGCCTCGGCGGCCCGGTCGACCACCTGGTCGAAGAGTTCGCCGACCGCGTCGGCGCCCATCACCCGCAGGGTCAGCCAGAGCTTGAGCGCGTCGAAGCGCCGGGTGGTCTGCACGGACTTGTCGACCTGGTTGGGGATCCGCTGCTCGGCGGCGCGGGCCGGGTTGAGGTAGTCGGCGTGGTGCGTGGCGTGCCGCAGCACGGTCCGGTCGCGGACCAGCAGGGCGCTGGAACTGACGGGCTGGAAGAAGGACTTGTGGAAGTCGACGGTGACCGAGTCGGCCCGTTCGATGCCGGCCAGCAGGTGGCGGCGGGTGCGCGAGACCAGCAGCCCGCAGCCGTACGCGGCGTCGACGTGCAGCCGGGCGCCGGCCCGCGCGCAGGCGTCGGCGATCTCGGGCAGCGGGTCGATCGAGCCGAAGTCGGTGGTGCCGGCGGTGGCGACCACGGCCATCACCGGGAGTCCGGCGCGGCGGCAGCGCTCCAGTTCGCGGGCGAGCACGGCGGGCCGCATCCGGCGGCCGCGGTCGGTCTCCACGGCGATCACCGCGTCCGGCGCGAGGCCGAGCATCTTGGCGGACTTCTGCACGCTGAAGTGTCCGGCCCGCGAGGTGAGCACCCGCAGTCGCGGCAGTGCCTGGTGGCGGGGGAGCGCGGTGGCGGCCAGCGCCTGCTCGCGAGCCAGCAGCAGGGCCTGGAAGTTGGACTGCGAGCCGCCGCTGGTGAACACGCCGTCGGCGTCCGGGCCGAGGCCGATCCGGTCGGCCGTCCAGTCGATCAGACGGCGCTCGATCAGGGTGCCGCCGGCGCTCTGGTCCCAGGTGTCCAGCGAGGAGTTGACCGCGCTGAGCACGGCCTCGCCGAGCAGCGCGGGGATGACCACCGGGCAGTTGAGGTGGGCCAGGTAGCGGGGGTGGTGGAAGTACACCGCGTCGCGCAGGTAGACCTGCTCCAACTCGTCGAGGGCGGCGCCGGTTTCACCGAGCGGCCGGTCCAGGTCGACGGCCGCGATCTCGGGGCCGAGCCGGTCCGGGGTGATCCCGCTGAACGGACCGGCGGTGGCGACCCGGCGGGTGACGCGGTCGACCCCGGCGGCGACGGCGGCCCGGTAGGCGGGCAGCGTCCGGTCGTTGAACAGGTGGGAGCGGGCCCCGGTGGCAGGTGCCGGCATGGTCATCGTCAGTCCCCAAGGGTCAAGGGCGAGTTGATTTAGTTAGGTTAGCCTAACCTAACTAAAATGACCAAGGCGAGAGCCCGCCCCCGTGATGTCGGGAACGGGCTCTCGTGTCGGGAAAAGGGCTGGTCAGGCCTCGGCCGACGCCTCCTCGCGCAGTTGCTCCTCGGAGGCGCCGCGCCGCCAGTAGCCGGAGAAGGCGACCGCGCGGCGGTCGAAGCCGCGCTCGCCGACCAGGTGCCGGCGCAGCGACTTCACCGTGCCGGACTCGCCGGCGATCCAGGCGTATGGCGTGCCGGCGGGCAGCTCGGCGGCGCGCACGGCATCGGTGAGGGCGGTGGGCCGGCCGGCCTCGCGGATCAGCCAGACGATCTCCACCTCGGGCCCGGCGGGCAGGTCCTGGATGTCCTCGGCGTGCGGGACCTCGATCCACACCCGGGCCCGGGCGTCGGCGGGCAGCCACTCCAGGACGCCGCCGACGGCGGGCAGCGCGGTCTCGTCCGCGGCCAGCAGCAGCCAGTCGGTGCCCTGCGGCGGCCGGAAGCCGACGCTGCGGTTCTCCGCCCGGCGCGGACCGAGCAGGACCACCCGGTCGCCGGGCCCGGCGGTGGCCGCCCAGCGGGCCGCCGGACCGGCCGCGCCGGAGCCGGGACCGGTGCCGTGCAGGGCGAAGTCCACGTCCACCTCGGCGAGTTCGGGCCGGTGCGCGCGGATGGTGTACGAGCGCATCACCGCCCGCTGCTCGGCCGGCAGGGCGCGCCAGGCGCCGAACCAGTCGAGGCCCGCCTCGATCGGCAGCAGCGGCGCCGGCTGGCCGGGGTGCGGCAGGAAGAGCGAGAAGCTCTGGTCCCGGCCGCCGCTCTCGAAGCCCTCCAGCTGCTCGCCGCCGAGGGTGATCCGGACCATGGTCGGGCCGAGCCGCGCCGAGCGGACCACCTGCGCCTCGAAGAAGCCGAACTGGGCGGCCAGGTCCGCCGCCTCGTCCTCGATCGGGTCGCTCATGACAGCTTCTTCGCGGACTGGACGGCCTTGGCCAGGTTCTCCAGCAGCGGCGCGGCGCCGGCCCAGGAGAACCGCGGCACGGCGTCCCAGGGGACGATCTGGCCGGCCTTGACGGCGGGCAGCTGGTTCCAGGCGGGCTTGGCGGCCAGGTCCTTGGGCTGCAGCGCGGTGGAGCGCTTGTCGAGCAGCAGCAGGTCGGCGTGGAACTTGCCGGCGTTCTCCCAGCTCAGCGCCTCGAAGTAGTCGCCGGCCTCCAGCTTCTCGGGCTGGACGAAGTCCACGCCCAGCTCGGCGAAGGTGATCAGGTCGGTGGCGATCTTCGGGTTGGAGACGTAGAAGATGTCGGCGGCGCCGGAGCAGGCCATCACCTTGATGCCGCCGGCCGCCTTGGCGGCCTGCCGCAGCTGCTCGGCCGCGGCCTCGTAGCGGGCCTTGGCGTCGGTGACCTTCTTCGCCTTCAGGTCGGCGCCGAGCGACTCGGCGAGCTTGGCGTAGCGCTCGATCGGCTGGGTCATCGGCACCCGGCCGGTGGTGATCGCGACGCTCGGGGCGAGCTGCAGGATCTTGTCCTTGGACTCGTCCGGCACGTACCAGAGGGCGTCCGGGTCGTACATGTGGGTGACCAGCAGCTCGGGGCGGAGCGCCGCGTACTTCTCGACCGAGAACTCGCCCCAGGCGTTGCCGAGGATCTCGACCTTGCCCACGTCCAGGTCGCCGGCCTGCGGGTCGGGCTTGCCGTCGGCGCCCTTGGTCTCGCCGAAGACGCCGACGATCTGCCTGTCCAGACCGAAGTCGGCCAGGGCGGCGGCGGTGCCGGTGAAGGCGACCACCCGGGCGGGCGCGGCCTTGGCGGTGACCTCCTTCTTCCGGTCGTCGGTGAAGCTCCACGGACCGGCGGCGGCGCCGGACTTGGCCTCGCCCGAGGTGGCGCCGCCCTTGCTGTCGGCCTTGCCGCCGCAGGCGGCGAGCAGGGCGCCGGCGGCGGTGGCGCCGGCGGCGGCGAGCAGCCCGCGGCGGGAGAGGTCGGCAGTTCTGGGCATGGGCATGGCGGAGCACTTCCTCACGGGTGTCTGTCGGGCGAATCGGAAGATAGGTTAACCTAACCTAAGTTCTTGTCCAGGGGTGTCCGAACCACTCCTCAGCACGCCCCGGAGCAGCCCTTGTCCGACGTCAACTCCCTTGCCGTGACGGCGGCCCGGCCGGCCCGCCGACGATCCGCCCGGGCCGCCGGGCCGGCCGCGGCCGGGCTGGTACTGCTCGGCGTCCTGGCGCTCAGCATCGGCTTCGGCGCCCGCCAGCTCTCGCTCGCCGAGGTCTGGCAGGGCCTCACCGACCCCACCGCGCCGACGTACACCGTGGTGCACGAGATGCGGCTGCCGCGCACCCTGCTCGGCCTGCTGGCCGGCAGCGCGCTCGGCCTCGCCGGAGCGGTGATGCAGGCGCTGACCCGCAATCCGCTCGCCGACCCCGGCCTGCTCGGCATCAACGCCGGTGCCTCCGCCGCGGTCGCCACGGCCGCCGGCCTGCTCGGGGTCACCGCGTTCAGCGGCTACGTGTGGTTCGCCCTGGCCGGCGCCGCCTGCGTCGCCGTCCTGGTGTACGCCGTCGGCGGCGGCCGCGGCGCCACCCCGGCCCGGCTCGCGCTGGCCGGCTCCGCGATCAACGCCACCCTGTACTCCTTCGTCAGCGCGGTGATGCTGCTGAACGCCGCCTCGCTGGAGCGGATGCGCTTCTGGACCGTCGGCTCGCTGGCCGGCGCCCAACCCTCCACCGTCCGCCAGGTCCTGCCGTTCATCGCCGTCGGCCTGCTGCTCGCCCTCGCCCTCGCCCGGCCGCTGAACGCGCTCGCCCTCGGCGACGACTCCGCCCGCGCCCTCGGCGCCCGCCCGGCCGCCACCCGGGCCGCCGCGATCCTCGCGGTCACCTTGCTGTGCGGCGCCGCCACCGCCGCCTGCGGGCCGGTCGTCTTCGTCGGCCTGATGGTCCCGCACCTGGTCCGCGCCGTCACCGGCCCCGACCTGCGCCGGCTCTTCGCCTACTGCGTGCTGCTCGCCCCCGTGCTGCTGCTGGGCGCCGACGTGCTCGGCCGGGTGCTCGGCCGGCCCGGCGAACTCCAGGTCGGCATCGTCACCGCCGTCCTCGGCGGTCCCTTCTTCCTCTTCTTCGCCCGCCGCGGGAGGTCCCGGGCATGAACGTGCTCCGCATCGGCACCCTCTCCGTCCGCTACCGCCCGCGCGCCCTGGCCGCCGGAACGGCCTGCGCGCTGCTCGCCCTGCTGGTCGCCGTCCTCGCGCTCGGCACCGGCGACTACCCGATGAGCCCGGCGGACGTGCTGCGCACCCTGACCGGCGGCGGCACCCCCGCCGAGGAGTTCATCGTCCAGGAGCTGCGGCTGCCCCGGGTCGCCACCGCCCTGCTGGTCGGCGCCGCGCTCGCGCTCTCCGGCGCGCTCTTCCAGTCGCTGGTCCGCAACCCGCTCGGCAGCCCCGACATCCTCGGCTTCACCCAGGGCGCCGCCACCGGGGCCCTGCTGGTCGTGGTGGCCGGCGGCAGCAGCCTCGCACTGGCCGGCGGCGCCGTCGCCGGCGGGCTGCTCACCGGCGTCGCGATCCACGCCCTCGCCTGGAAGCACGGCGTGCACGGCAGCCGGCTCGTCCTGGTCGGCATCGGCACCGCCGCGATCCTCACCGGCGTCAACGGCTACCTGCTCACCCGCGCCCAACTCATGGACGCCGCCCGGGCCGTGCTCTGGCTCACCGGCAGCCTGGACGGCCGCGGCTGGGGCGACGCCCTGCCGCTGCTGATCGCCCTCGCCGTGCTCGTCCCCGCCGTGCTGATCGGCTGCGGTCCCGCGCTGCGGATCCTGGAGATGGGCGACGACTCCGCGAGCGGCCTCGGCCTGAGCCCCGAACGGCTGCGCCTCGCCCTGCTCGCCGCCGCGGTGCTGCTCGCCTCGCTCGCCGCGGCCGCCGCCGGACCGGTCTCCTTCGTCGCCCTCGTCGCCCCCCAGCTCGCCCGGCGGCTCACCCGGGCCCCCGGCCCCAACCTGCTCGCCGCGCTGTGCACCGGCGCCGCCCTCACCGTCACCGCCGACTTCGCGGCCCAGCGGATCGTCCCCGACCACCAGCTGCCGGTCGGCGTGGTCACCGGCGTGCTCGGCGGCGGCTACCTGATCCGGCTGCTCGCCACCGAACGCCGGGCGGGCCGGCTGTGACCGGCGCCGGAACGACCACTGCCGTGCCCACCGCACCGAACGGAGCGAACCCCATGCCGGACGGCACCCCGCGGCTGGCCGGCCGCGACCTCACCCTCGCCTACGAACGCCGGACCATCGCCGAACAGCTGACCGTGGACATCCCCGACCACTCCTTCACCGTGGTCGTCGGCCCCAACGCCTGCGGCAAGTCCACCCTGCTGCGCGCCCTCTCCCGCACCCTGCGGCCCACCGCCGGACAGGTGCTGCTCGACGGCCGCTCGATCGCGGAGATCCCGGCCAAGCAGGTCGCCCGCACCCTCGGGCTGCTCCCGCAGTCCTCCACCGCGCCCGACGGCATCACCGTGGCCGAACTGGTCTCCCGCGGCCGCTACCCGCACCAGGGCCTGCTGCGCCAGTGGTCGCCCGAGGACGAGCGGGTGGTCACCGGGTCGATGGCCGCCACCGGCGTCGAGAACCTCGCCGACCGGCTGGTCGACGAGCTCTCCGGCGGCCAGCGCCAGCGCGTCTGGATCGCCATGGCGCTCGCCCAGGAGACCCCGCTGCTGCTCCTCGACGAGCCCACCACCTACCTGGACATCGCCCACCAGATCGACGTCCTCGACCTCTGCGCCCGCCTCCACGAGGAGCGCGGCCGCACCCTGGTCGCCGTCCTGCACGACCTCAACCACGCCGCCCGGTACGCCACCCACCTGATCGCCATGCGCGACGGCCGGGTGGTCGCCGCCGGCCCGCCCGGCGAGATCGTCACCGCCGAGCTGGTCGAGGAGGTCTTCCGGCTGCCCTGCCGGGTCATCGAGGACCCGGAGAGCGGTACCCCGCTGGTCGTACCGGCCGCCCGGAAGCCCGCCGCCCGATGAGCCACCGGGTCTTCCGCGACGCCCACGGCATCCCCCACCTGCGGGCCGACGGCCCGCGCGGACTCGCCTTCGCCCAGGGACACAACGCCGCCGCCGACCGCGCCTGGCAGCTGGAGGTCGAACGGCACCGCGCGCAGGGCGGCTCCGCCGCCTTCCTCGGCCCCGAGGCGTTCTCCTGGGACGTCCTCGCCCGCCGGGTCCGGCTCGCCGACACCGCCCGCCGCTGCTTCGCCGCCCTCGACCGGTCCACCGCCGGCTGGGTGCTCGCCTACGTCGACGGCGTCAATGCCGGCCTGGCCGAACACGCCGGACACGCGCCGGAGTTCGCCGCCGCCGGAGTGCGGCCGGGGGAGTGGAAGCCATGGACGCCGCTGGCCGTCTGGCTCTCCCACCACCTGCTCTTCGCGGGCTTCCCCGCCAAGCTCTGGCGCGAGCGGGTCGCCCGCGAACTCGGCCCGGACGCCGTCGAACTGTTCGCCACCGACGGCCCCGGCAGCTCCGGCTCCAACGGCTGGCTGCTGGCCGGCGGGCGCACCGCCACCGGCGCCGCGCTGATCGCCGGCGACCCGCACCGCTTCATCGAGGCCCCCGGCGTCTACCAGCAGATCCGCCTCGCCTGCCCCGAGTACGACGTGGTCGGCCTCGCCGTCCCCGGCGTCCCCGGCCTCGCCCACTTCGGCCACACCGGCGGCGTGGCCTGGGCGATCACCAACGCCATGGCGGACTACCAGGACCTGTACCGCGAACGGCTCCGCCGCACCGGCGACGGCGTCGAGGCGCTCGGCCCGGACGGCTGGCGCCCCGCCCACGCCCACACCGAGACCGTCCACGTCGCCGGCGGCGACCCGGTCACCGTCGAGGTGCTGGAGACCGCGCGCGGCCCGGTGCTGACCGGCGGCCCGGACGGCGAGGCGGTCAGCCTGCGCTACCCGCCGCGGGTCCGGGCGAAGCTCGGCTTCGAGGCACTCCCCGCCCTGCTGCGCGCCCGCACCGTCGCCGACGTCGACCGGGCGATGGACCACTGGGCCGAACCCGTCAACGTCGTCCTCGCCGCCGACACCGCGGGCGGCCTGCTGCACCGCACCGCCGGGGCCGTCCCGCTCCGCGACCCCGCCAACGGCCTCGGCCCGGTACCCGGCTGGGACGCCGCGTACGCCTGGCGCGGCTGGCGGGCGCCGCTGCGCGAACCGGTCGACGGACGCGCGGTGATGGCCAACCAGCGCGGCATCGCCGCCCCGCTCGGCGTCGAGTTCTCCGCCCCGCACCGCGCCCGGCGGATCGCCGAACTCCTCGACGCGCGGCAGGGCTGGACCGCCGACACGGTCGCCGCCGTGCACACCGACACCCACCTCGGCTCGGCCGGCCCGCTGCTCGACCTGGTCGCCGGTCTCGACGGCCTCACCCCGAGCGCCGCCGCGCTGCGCACCCGGCTGCTCGGCTGGGACCGCACGATGGCCGCCGACTCGGCCGACGCCGCCGCGTACGCCGCCCTCCGGGCCGCCGTGGTGCGGGAGTTGGCGGACCACCCGGTGTTCGCCGGGCTGGCCGCGCTGCCCGAGCTCCCGGAGGCGCTGCTGCCCTGGCAGGCGCTGCTGCCCCGGATCGGCCACGCCCTGGAGAGCCTGCTCACCACCGACCGGCTGCCGGCGCTCGACCGGCCGGCGCTGGTCCGGGCCGCGCTGGAGCAGGTCGCGGCCGGTCCGCTGCCCGGGAGCTGGGCCGAGACCCACCGGCTGGCCCCCTGGCAGGCGCTCCCCGCACCCGCCGAGTGGCCGGGCCTCGGCGGCGACCACGACTGCGTGCTCTCCACCTCCTCCGTGCCCGGACTCACCGACCTCAGCGCCCGCGGGCCCGCCGCCCGCTACGTCTGGGACCTCGCCGACCGCGCGAACAGCCGGTGGGTCGTCCCGTTCGGCGCCTCCGGCCTCCCCGGGCACCCGCACCACCGCGACCAGCTGCCGCTCTGGCTGGCCGGCCGGTTGGCGCCCGTCACCACCGACTGGAACCAGCTCACCGAGGAGCCCTCCGCGATGACCGACTTCCGACGCACCGTCCCCGGCTTCGGCGAGGTCCGGCTGCGGCCGCTCGACCCGGTCGGCGACGCCGAGCTCGTCCACGGCTGGGTCACCCAGGAGCGCGCCCGCTTCTGGGGCATGCTCGACCACGACCGGGCCGCCGTCCAGGAGACCTACGCGTACGTCGACTCGCTCACCACCCACCACGCCTACCTCGCCCTGCGCGACGGCGAACCGGTCGCCCTCTTCCAGACCTACCGGCCCGAGCACGACCCGGTCGGCGGGTGCTACCCGGTCCTGGACGGCGACCACGGCGTCCACCTGCTGATCGGGCCCGCCGACGGGGAGGCCCGGCCCGGCTTCACCGAGGCGCTCATCGCCGTCCTGATCGCCTTCGTCCTCGACGACCCCGCCCACCGGCGGATCGTCGCCGAACCCGACGCCCGCAACGAGAAGGCGCTGAGCCGCCTGGTCCGCAGCGGCTTCGAGCTCGGCCCCGAGATCGACAAGCCGGAGAAGCGGGCCCGGCTGGCCTTCCTCACCCGCGAGGCGGCCGCCCCGGTCCTCGCCCGCCTGAGCCCGGCGCTCGGCAGCGGCGTGTAAGGACGGCGGGGCATCCGCTGACAGTCCGTCGGCGCGCGGCCGGGCCTGCCGCTGGCAGGCTCGGCCCCATGACCCTGAACCTCGCCGTCGCCCAGTCGCTCTGCACCGCCGCGCTCACCGAGGCGGCCCGGCGCCGGCTCGTCGTCTCGGTCGCGGTCGTCGACGCCGGCGGCCACCTGATCGCCTTCGCCCGGATGGACGGTGCCGAGATCGCCGGGCCGGTGCTCGCCCCGGACAAGGCGTACACCGCCGTCGCCAACAGCGCCCCCACCCACGAACTGGCCGTTGCCGCCGCGCCCGGCGGCCCGCTCTTCGGCCTGCACGCGGCCGCGGGGGGCCGCTACGTGATCTTCGGTGGAGGCATCCCGCTGCTCGACGTCGCCGGCCGGATCGTCGGCGGCATCGGGGTCAGCGGCGCCCCCGAGCCCGCGGACGACACCGCCTGCGCCCAGGTGGCGGTCACCCGCTGGGCAGCAATGCGCTGACCGCCGCGACGGTGTCCGCCTCGGCGGCCGTCTTGTCCTCCCGGTACCGCACCACCCGGGCGAACCGCAGGGCCACCCCGTCCGGGTAGCGCGAGGACCGCTGCACGCCGTCGAAGGCGATCTCCACCACCAGCTCCGGCCGCACCACCACCCCCCACGGCTCCTCCCGCACCGCCAGCTCGCGCAGCCGTCCGGTCTGCCACGCCAGCAACGCGTCGGTCAGCCCCTTGAACGTCTTCCCGAGCATCGCGTACGAGCCGTCCTCCCGGCGCGCCCCCAGGTGCAGGTTGGACAGCCGTCCGGCCCGCCGCCCGTGCCCCCACTCGGCGGCCAGCACCACCAGGTCCAGGGTGTGCACGGGCTTCACCTTCAGCCAGGAGGCGCCCCGCCGGCCGGCGCCGTACGGTGCGTCCAGCCCCTTCACCACCACGCCCTCGTGCCGGCGCTCCCCGGTGGCCCGTTCGGCGAACTCCTCCGCCGCGGCGCGGGCCGCCGGATCCGCCGGGTCGGCCACCACCAGTCGGCGCACCCGCGCGGACTCCGGCACCAGCCGGGCCAGTTCGGCCTGCCGCTCAGCGGCCGGGGCGTCCAGCAGCACCCGCCCGTCCACCGCCAGCAGGTCGAAGAAGACCGGGGAGAGCGGTAGTCCGGCGTTCTCGCCCGCCGCGTCGGCCGCGGAACCGACCCGCCCGGACGTCTGCTGGAACGGCCGCGGCCGGCCCCCGGCGTCCAGCGCCAGCACCTCGCCGTCCAGCACCACCTGCTCGACCGGCAACTCCCGCACCAGTTCGATGACTTCCGGAAGCCGCGCGGTGATCTCGGCGAGCGTGCGGGTGTAGATCCGCACCCGGTCGCCGTCCCGGTGGACCTGGATCCGGATGCCGTCCAGCTTCTCCTCCACCGCACACGGCCCGAGCCGCTCCAACGCCTCGGCCACGGTCTTCGCGGACTGCGCCAGCATCGGCAGCACCGGACGGCCCACGCTCAGGGTGAACTCGCCCAGCACCTCAGGGCCTTCGGCCAGCAGCCGGGCCGCCAGCGCACCCGCCGAGCCGGACAGCATCACCGCCCGCCGCACCGCCCCGGCCTCGACACCGACCGCCGCCGCCAAGCCCTCCACCGCGAGCGCGTCCAGCGCGCCCTGGCGCAACTCTCCGCCGATCAGCTCGAGCAGGAACGCCTGCTCCTCCTCGGTGGCCTCCGCCATCAACGCGTCGACCAGGCGCTTGCGTTCGGCCTGCGCGCCGGCGCCGGAGACCGCGGCGATCCGCTCCAGCCGGGCGTCCACCTCCAGCACCCGCAGGGTCGGCTCGGCGGCCGGCTCCGGACGGTCGCGCAGGGTCTGCCAGCCCACGCCGATCCGCCGCTGCGGCAGCCGGCCCGCCAGATAGGTGATCACCACGGGCGCCTCGGCCGGCTCCGCGTGCCGGAAGAGCTCGGCGAGCAGCGCGACCTTCGCGTTCCGCGCGGTCGTCCGCGTGAGCTGCCGTGACGTCCGGGCCAGGTCCGCGAGGTGCATGGCTCCATCCTCACCGCGGCGGCGCCCGGTAGCCCAGCGGGCGCGCCGGGTCGGCCGGGTTCGTACCGCGAGCCTGCGGGGCTTTCCGGGGCAGTCGGTTCGCACTACCGGCCTGCGCGCGGCGCGCCGGTTCAGATCGTCCGCACTGCGAGGCTGCGCGGCTCGCCGGTGCAGGTGGCCAGCCGCTCCGCCGCCGCCTCCAGCGCGCCTGCCGGCAGGGCGCCGTGCTCGGCGAAGAGCCGCACGTCCACGACGTCCCCGTCGAACTCCCACACCCCGGCGATCCTGCCCCCGTGCACCACCACCGGCGAGATCCAGCCCGCCGCCCGGGACACCTCCGGGCGGCGCTCCGGCGCGAGCAGCCGGGCGTCGGACGTGCCGGTGCCGAGCACGTACTGGTCGAAGCCGGGCAGCAGCACCACCTCCGTGGACGGCTGCGTGGCCGCCAGCTCCGCCACGTCCTCGGCGAGCATCCGGCGCGGCTCCCCGTCCACCGACACCTCGGCCAGCCGGTCGCCGAGCGCGGTGAACCAGCCGCGCAGCCGGGCCTTCCTCGACGCGCCGCGCAACAGCCACGCGTCGAAGGACTCGGCGGTGGTCGGGCCGTGCGCCCCCAGGTAGGCGGGCAGGACGGTGTGCGCGGCCTGCTCGGGTTCGGGCAGCGTCTCGGGCCAGCCGGCGATCCACGTGCGCGGCGCGGCGAAGCCGGCCCGGTTGCCCTCGCCGGGGCCGTTGCAGAGCCGTCCGGTCCAGGCGAGCGGCTTCAGCACCGTGCCCCAACCGGACGTCAGCTGCTCCCGCAGATCGGCGAACGCGGGCCGGGCCACCAGCGCCTCGGTGAGTTCCGCCCGGCTCAGCGGGCCGGCCGACAGCAGTTCCTCGACCGCGTCACCGAGCGCCGCCATCCGGTCCGGAGTGACGCCGAAGGTGCGCTGCCAGGACGGCTTCTCCCAGGTGCGGGCGGCGGAGATCAGCGAGAGGTACGACGGCAGGTCGCCCGGGTCCATCAGGTGCAGGGTGCCGCGCATCGCCCAGGTGCGGACGACCGTGCGGTCGGCCAGCGCCGCCGCCACCGCGCCGGGCTGCGGAGCCTCCTGCCGCACCGCGACCGCCAGCTCCGCGGCCGACGCCACCTGCGCCTGCACCCCGCCCAGCCGCCGCACCACCTCCGCGACCCCGCCCCCGCCCCGCGGCACCAACCCCTGCCGCCGCAACCGCCACGCGAACACCTGCTCGTGCGTCACCCTCGTCCCCATGCGCCCCACCCTAGGCGCCACCCCCGTCACCGCCCCGCACGCCGGCGGGGCGGTGACGGGGCGGAGCGGTGGAGCCCATGGTGCGTCAGGGGATCAGGACGATCTTGCCCTTGGTGCGGCCGGTCGCGATCAGCTCGTGGGCCTTGGCTGCGTCGGCGAGCGGGAGCCGGTGCTCGACGTGGGGGCGCAGGCGGCCGGTCTCCACCAGGTCGGTGAGCGCGGCGAGGCCGACCCGGTCGGGCTCGGCGGTGAAGGGGACGAAGCGCCGTCCGGCGGCCGCCGTCCGCTCGGCGAACTCCCGGTCGGAGGACCGCACCAGGGTCACCAGTGCCCCGCCGTCCCGCAGCACGCCGAGCGAGCGCTCGGCGACGTCCCCGCCGATGCCGTCGAGCACCACGTCGAGTCCGGTGAGCCCGTCGGTGAAGTCCGCGGTGCGGTGGTCGATCAGGTGGTCCGCGCCGAGCTCGCGCAGGAAGTCGTGCTTCTCGGCGCCGGCGGTGGCGTACACCTCGGCGCCGAGTGCCTTGGCGATCTGCACGGCGAGGTGGCCGACGCCGCCGCCGGCGGCGTGGATCAGGACCCGCTGTCCGGCCTGCAGCCGGGCGCCGTCGACGAGGGACTGCCAGGCGGTGAGTCCGGCGAGCGGCAGGGCGGCGGCCTCGGCGTGGCTGAGGCCCTTCGGCTTGCGGGCGAACTGCCGGGAGGGCGCGGCGACGTACTCGGCGTAGGTGCCGGCCTGGCGGGGGAAGAGCGGCATGCCGTAGACCTCGTCGCCGACCTTGAGGTCGGTGACGCCGGGCACGACCTCCTCGACGACGCCGGAGACGTCCCAGCCGAGGACGAAGGGCGGTTCGCCGAGCAGCGGGAAGGCCCCGGCCCGGACGTACGCGTCGACCGGGTTGACCGAGGTCGCGTGCACCTTGACCAGCACCTCGGTGACGGTCGGTACGGGCCGCTCGATCTCGACGCTCTCCAGGACCGACGGCCCACCGACGGAACGCTGGGTGATCGCTCGCATGACTGTCTCCTCTGGCGGTTTCCTGCTCCGTTGTTGACCCCAACGCTAGAAGCACCGTCAGAGACGATGAATGGTCAGAAGTCTTGATTCCCTGTCCGATCGTCTCGTCACGGCCCGCCTGCTCGTCTACATTGGTCGTATGGACATCCTCACCGAGGCCGTCGCCTCCATGCGGACCGACCGCGCCCGCGCCGCCCGCACCGAGTGCCGGGGGCCGTGGGGGCTGCGCTTCCACGAGGAGGCGGGTTCGGGCTTCCACATCGTGCTGTCCGGGTCCTGCTGGCTGCTCACCCCGGACGGCGGTGCGACGGCGCTGGGCGTGGGCGACGTGGTGTTCCTGCGCCGGGGCGCGGAGCATGTGCTGACGGACGACCCGGGCTCCCCGGTGCGGGACTTCCGGCCGGAGCCGGCCGCGCCGGACGACAGCACGGTGCTCGGCCACTTCGCGCTGGACGGCGGCGAAGGTCCGCGCACCACCCTGCTCTGCGGCTCGTACCACCTGGACCGCACCCGGCAGCACCCGCTGGTGGCGAGCCTTCCGGAGCTGATCCACCTGCCGGCGCAGCCGGGCCGGCACCCGGCGCTGCGGGCGGCGATCGAGCTGCTCGGTGCCGAGCTGAACAGTCCGGGCCCGGGGTCCGACGGCGTCGTCGCCGAGCTGATCGACCTGCTGCTGCTGTACATCCTGCGGGCGTGGCTGGCGGAGCAGCCGGACTGCGCGACGGCCGGCTGGTCGGCGGCGCTGACCGATCCGGCGATCGCGCCGGCGCTGCGGGCGATCCACGCCGACCCGGGGCACGCCTGGACGGTGGAGGGCCTCGGCGAGCGGGTCGGGTTGTCCCGGGCGGCGTTCGCGCGGCGTTTCACCGGGCTGGTCGGCGAGCCGCCGCTGGCGTACCTGACCCGCTGGCGGATGACCACCGCGGCCCGGCTGCTGCGCCAGTCGGACCTGGGGATCGGCACGGTCGGTGCCCGGGTCGGCTACGGCTCGGAGTTCGCCTTCGCCAAGGCGTTCAAGCGGGCGTACGGCCTGCCGCCGGGTCAGTACCGGCGCGAGGCGCCGGAGCCGTCGGCGGCCTGACGCGCCGCGGCGGGCGTGTAGCACGGGCGTCGGCCGCCGCCCGGGCGGATACTGACGGTATGCGCCTGAACCCTGAGAATCCCGAGTTCCCCGAGGACCTCGACGAGGAGTCGCCGGCGGCGATGGAGCCGGAGGACGCGCGACGCGAGGTCGTCGAGCACGAGCTGGACGACCTGGAGGTGCTGAGCCAGCACCGCGCGCTGGGTGCCGACGACGCGGACGACGGCGACGCCGTCGAGCAGGTCCGCGAGGTCGCGGTCGACGACGAGGACTACCGCGAGTAGCCGTCGGTCCCGCTACAGTGCCCGCCTGCGCTGGAGCCAGGCGAACGCCGCCCACCCCGGCAGGATCGGCAGCAGGAAGGTCAGCAGCCGGAACAGCATCACCGCCGCGAACGCGGCGGGCTTGTCCATGGTGCTCGCGCCGACCAGCAGGTTGGTGAGCAGCACTTCGACGCCGCCCGCGCCGCCGGGGGTGGGCATCACGTTGCCGGCGGCGTTCCCGGCCATGAAGACGAAGGCGACGGCCAGCAGGCCCGGTTGTTCGCCGACCGCGCGGGCGCAGCAGTAGAGGCAGGTGACGAAGGTCGCCGAGACCATCGCCTGCCCGGCGAAGCCGACGGCGAGCTTGCCGGGCTGCTGGAGCATGTCGAGCAGCCGGGGCAGCACCTCGGCGCGCAGCGGCCGCAGCAGGGCCTGGACCCGGCGGCGCAGCCAGGGGACGGCGGTGGCGGAGACGATCAGCACGGCGAGCCCGGCGAGGCCGAGGGCGAGCACCCAGCCGCTGGGCAGTTCCTCGACCGGGCCGTCGGAGTCCAGGCCGAGCAGCGAGCTGACCACGGCGAGCTGGAGCAGGTGCAGGGCGAGGCCGATCATCTGGGAGGCGCCGACGCTGGAGAGCGCCTGCGCGGTGGGGATGCCGGCGCACTGCAGGAAGCGGGTGTTGAGGGCGATGCCGCCGACGCCGCCGGGGGAGACCAGTTTGACGAAGCCGCCGGCCACCTGGGCGGTGAGCGCGGTGCCGAAGGGGAGCCGTTCCGGGACGAAGCCGATCACGCCGAGGGTGGCCACCAGGTAGCTGGCGACGGCGGCGAGCGCGGCGCCGGCCAGCCAGCCGGGGTCGGCGTCGGCGAGCACGCCGATCGGGTTGCGGTCGGCGGTGAAGAGGGTCTGCAGCAGCAGGTACCCGGCGAGCATGCCGGCGGCGACGGTGAGCAGGGTCCGCGGGCGCAGCCGTTCCAGCCGGACGGGTTCGGAGGGGGCCTGCGGCAGGTGGCGCTGCACCTCGGCGCGCAGTTCGGCGGTGAGTTCGCGGTGGGGCCGCAGCGCGGCGCGGGTGGCGCGGGGGAGGGCGATCGGCTGGAGCAGCGGCAGGGCGGCGCCGACCGGGCCCGGGCCGAGCACCCGCATCGCGGCGGCGACGGTGCGGGTGGGGCCGGCGTGCAGGGCGAGCACGGTGAGCAGCCCGGCGACGTCCAGGCGCAGCAGCAGGTCGCCGGCGGCGATCTCGCCCTCGGTCAGTCCGACCAGGTGGACCGCGCCCCCGGCGTCGACCAGGACGTTCCGCGGGTCGAGCGCCCGGTGCGCGATCCGGCGGCGCTGGAGCAGGGCGAGCTGCTGCCAGGCGTCGGTGAGGACCTCGTCGGTGAGCTCGTCCTCGGTGAGTTCGGCGATCGGCCGGGCGATCAGCTGCCGGTACGCCACCAGGGCGGCGTCCGGGCCGAGTTGGGCGACCGCCTCGGGGGTGCGGGTGCGTGCCCCGGCGGCGGTGGCGGCGTACGAGAGCAGGGTCTGGTGCTCGAGCCCGGCGCGCAGTGGCCGCAGGCCGAGCGGGCGCGGGGCGGTGCGGACCCGCAGCACCACCCACAGGTGCCGGAGCAGGCCGCTGGCCTGGGCCTGCCGGTCGATCAGGTGGACGTCCAGCACCGGCCGCCCGTCCCGCTGGGTGACCAGGTACGAGCACGGGCCGGTGGCGGTGACGGTCAGCGGGCGGACCCCGCACTGGGCGAGGGTCTGCTCGACCTGCCGCACGGTGGGGCAGGGCAGCGGCTCGCCGACGGCGTACCGGATGCCGTGCGCGGTGGTCCAGCCGATCAGCAGGGCGAGCACCAGGGAGAGCGGGCTGGCGTAGCCGGTGACCAGGCCGGAGAGTCCGGCGAGGGTGAGGGTGGTGGCGAGCGCGGTGCGCCAGCGGCGCAGCCCGGCGGTGGAGACGGCGGTCATGAAGGCCAGCACCGGGGCGAGGTGGCCGTAGACCGGGTCGGTGCGGCCGATCCCGCCGGGGAGCGGGTGGGTGAGGGTGGTGAGGCCGCCGGCGGCGAGGTCCAGGCCGAGCGTGAGGCCGTAGGCGGCGACGGCGGCGAGCACGCCGTCGGCGACCCGGCGGCGGTCGCCGCGCAGCAGCCGGTCGACGGCGAAGGAGAGCGGGACCAGCAGCAGGGCGCCGGCGCACAGCGCGGCGGTCAGCTTGACCGGCGGCCAGGGCAGCAGCCCGGCGCCGAGCGAGACGTCGGCGTCCAGGCCGCCGGCGGTGGCCTGCGCGTAGCCGGCGAGCAGCAGGGTCAGCCCGATGCTGCCGAGGCCGGCCAGCAGCCGGATCAGTGACGCCGGGTGCCGCACCCGGCGGTCCCCGGACCGGGGCGGGTCGGCAAGTGCCGCGCCGGCTTCGTCAGCGTGTATCACCGTGGCCACGCGGCATGCTCCCACACCGGTGTTCGACCCGGGTGGCCGTTTCCGGAGCGGTGGCCGCGTAGTGTGGTGTGTATATGGTGTGTTATCCGGGCATACCGGAACGGATACCGCACCCATGCGGCCACCACCCGCCCTCCGTGCGGCCGGCCGCCGAAGGGAGGTCGACGATGACCAAGCGATCGACCGGCAAGATGACCAAGCTCCGCAAGGGCACCCAGGAACTCCTCGAGCGCCGTGCCATGGCCGCCGATCCCAGCCCGCTCGCCCCGCAGTTGCACACCGACAGTGCCACCGCAGCCCGGACCGGGCCGTACTTCGGCGACGCGGTGTTCAGCCACGGCGGCCGCCGCGTCTCCGTCCCCGCCGGACCGCTCGGGGGCCCGGCCGGACACACCGAACTGCCGGGCCACCGCCACCGCGGCGCGGAGAAGCACTCGGCGCACTGACCCCGGCCCGCGCGGAGGTGGGAGAGTGATCGCGACACCTCCCACCTCCGCCCCGAGGAGTGCCGTGACCGAAGCGCCCGAGTTCAAGTCCCGCGAGGAGTGGCTCGCCTCGCTGCACCGCGTGTACGCCGCCGCCGGCTGCCTGATCACCGACCCGGAGGGCCGGGTGCTGATCGTCAAGGCGGGCTACCGCGAGCACTGGCAGTTCGTCGGCGGGACGGTGGACCTGAACGAGAACCCCCGGCAGTGCGCCGAGCGCGAACTCCTGGAGGAGACCGGCCTGGTGGGCGCCGCCGGCGACCTGCTCGCGGTCGCCTGGACCCACCCCGGCGAGGAACTCGACCACCCCGCCTGCCACTTCCTCTTCGACCTGGGCACCATCCCGGCCGACAGCCCGATCGCCCTGCCGGCCGGCGAGCTCGACGCCCACCGCTGGGCCGGCGTCGACGAGGCCCTCGAACTCCTCGGCCCCGCCCGCGCGCTGCGCCTGACCGCCGGTCTCGCCGCCCGCGCCGACGGCCGGACCCGGATCGTCACGGCCCCCAACTCCGGCTTCTGACCGGCCGGTCCGCGGACGGCTTCCGGCCCGCCGCAGCGACAGCTCGAACCCGTCGTGGCGCGCCCCGGCGCGGTCAGCCGGCCAGGCGGGCGCGGACGGCGGCGATGTCGGCGGCGGGCAGCAGCTCGGCCGGATCGAATTCGGCGAGCACCTCCAGCACCACCTCGTGCGCGGTGGTGCCGGCGTTCGCGAGGATCTTCTCGATCGCCGCCTGCTCGTCCGGGCGGCCCAGCAGGCCCCAGAGCGGGCGCAGGTTGTCCGCGCTCAGCCGGTAGTCGGCGGCGATCGCCTCCGGGGCCACCCCGGCGAGGGCGAGCAGCACCAGGGCCGCCAGGCCGGTCCGGTCGCGGCCCGCGCCGCAGTGCACCACCACGCCGCCCGGCGCCGCGTGCGCGACGGCGGCGACCACCGCGGCGACCGCGTCCGGGCAGTTGTCCAGGTAGGGGCGGAAGGCCAGCGGCGTACCGTCCAGCCCGCCGAACCGGGCCCACCACTGCGGGCCGGCCAGCTCGTCGAGCGGCACCCGGACCAGCGTGAGGCCCTCGGGCAGCGGCAGCAGCGGGCGGTACTCCTCCTCGTTGCGCAGGTCGACGACGGTGCGCACGCCGTACGAGCGCAGCGCGGCCCAGCCCTCGGCGGTCAGCCGGTCCAGGTTGTCGGCGCGGACCACCGCTCCCGGCCGGGTCCGCCCGCCGCCGGTGAGCGGCAGGCCGCCCAGGTCCCGGACGTTCAGGCAGCCGTCCCACACCAGGTGCCGCGCGTCGCTCATCTCGAGTTGTCCCCCGTAAGTCAGCAGGGGCCCCGCGCCCCTGCTGACCAGGACACCGCCGACCGGGTCGGCGGTTGCACCGTCAGAAGGCCTTCCGGGCCTGTTCCACGGCGGCGAAGGCGCGGTCGACCAGGGCGGCGTGGTCGGCGGCGACCGCGGCGGAGGGTTCGCCGGCCAGGATCCGGCGGGCGGTGGTGGTGAAGACCGTACGGATCGCGGCCATGCCGAGCGAGGCGGTGAACCGGGCGCGCAGCGGGTCGGCCCCCGGTTCGGCGGCGAGCTGCTCGGCGAGGCCGCGTTCCAGTTCCTCCGCCGCCTCGCGGACGAATCCGCGCAGCGCGGCCGAGTCCAGCACCGTGCGCCAGAAGACGGCGATGTTCTCGCCGAAGCCGGTGAGCGGGTGCCCCTGCTCGGCGAGGCCGTGCATCAGCCGCCGCAGTGCGTCGAGCGGGCTGCTGCCCGGCGCCCGGCCGGCGACCGCACCGGCGAGCAGCCCGGTCACCTCCGGCACTCGGTCGAACAGCAGTTCTTCCTTGCGGGGGAAGTAGTTGAACACCGTCATCTTCGAGACCCCGGCCGCGTGGGCGACCTCGGCGACCGAGACCTCGTCGAAGCCCCGGTCCAGGAAGAGCGTGGTGGCGGCCCGGGAGATGGCCAGCCGGGTCTGCTGCTTCTTGCGTTCGCGCAGCGGGATGTGGGGGGAGTCCTGGTCCATAGGGAAAGTGTACTGGACCAAAACTTTGACCGGGTATAAAGTCTTGTCCATGGACCTCGACATCAACACCGATGTGGTGATCGCGGGGGCGGGTCCGGTCGGCCTGCTCCTCGCCTGCGAACTCGCGCTGGCCGGCGCGCACGCCCTGGTCGTCGAACGGCGCACGGAGATCGACCCCACCGCCAAGGCGGGTTCGGTCAACGCCGCCACCGCCCGCCTGCTGGACCGGCGCGGCCTGCTGCCGCAGCTCGCCGCCGCCCAGGAGCAGGCGCTGGCCCGGATCCGCTCCTTCGCCGCCGCCCGGCCGGGCGGCACCGTCCCTGCCCGGCTGCCCCGGTACGCCGCCCACTTCGGCGGCGTCATGCTCGACCCCGCGCTGATCGACGAGCGCGACCCGCTGCTGGCCGGCCTCGGCCCGGCCGCCGAGGTGCTCGTCGTCCCGCAGCAGGCCGTCGAGGCGATCCTGGCGGCCCGGGCCGCCGAGCTCGGCGTGGAGATCCGCCGGGGCGCCGAGGTGGTGGGATTCGACCGGGAGCAGGGCGCCGTCACCGTGCACCTCGCCGACGGCTCCCGGGTGCGGGCCGGCTGGCTGGTCGGCGCCGACGGCGGCCGCTCCACCGTCCGCCGGCTCGCGGGCTTCGCCTTCCCCGGGACGGACCCGGAGATCACCGGCCACCAGGCGATGGTCGAGATGGAGGGCGCGGAGAAGCTGCGCCCCGGCTGGAACGCCACCGACACCGGCGTCTACGTCAGCGGGCCGATGGCCGGGCGGATCCTCACCGTGCAGTTCGACGGGCCGCCCGCCGACCGCGGGGCGCCGGTCACCGCGCCGGAGCTGACCGACGCGGTCCGCCGGGTCACCGGCGAGCCGGTCACCGTCACCGCCGTGCACTCGGCGACCCGCTTCACCGACAACGCCCGCCTGGCGGACACCTACCGCCTCGGCCGGGTGCTGCTCGCCGGGGACGCGGCCCACGTCCACTCGCCGTTCGGCGGGCAGGGGCTCAACCTCGGGCTCGGCGACGCCGTGAACCTCGGCTGGAAGCTCGCCGCGGTGGTGCGCGCCGCCGCCGGCGAGGAACTGCTCGACAGCTACACCGCCGAGCGCCGTCCGATCGCCGCGCAGGTGCTGGACTGGACCCGGGCGCAGATCGCGCTGATGCGGCCGCGGCCGCACGAGCGGGCGCTGCGCGGGGTGGTGGCCGAGCTGCTCGGCACGCCGGACGGCGCCACCCGGATCGCCCGGGACTTCTCCGGCGCCGCGCAGCGCGTCCTGCCCGAGGGCGGCGGCGGCCACCCACTGGTCGGCACCGTCCCGCCGGAGCTGGAGTTCGCCGACGGCACCCGGCTGTCCGAGCACTGCCACGGCGGCGGCGGCCTGCTGCTGCGGCTCGCCCCGGACGCCCCGCACGCGCCCGGCCGCGCCGACCGGGTCCGCACCGTCACCGCGACCTGCCCCGACCGGCCGGACCTGGCCGCGCTGCTGCTGCGCCCCGACGGCTTCACCGCCTGGGCCGCCGGCAGCTCCGACGCGGCGGGCCTGGCCGAGGCGCTCGCCACCTGGTTCGGCGCCCCGGGCGCGTGACCCGCGTGGACGACGCGGCTCAGGGCGTCAGGCCGTACTCGTCCTCCTCGCCGAAGGTCCACAGGTCGCGGCCGAGGGTGTCGAGGGCGCGGACGCGGGCGAAGCGGTCGTCCCCGGCGGAGAGGAAGCCCCGGGCGGCGGACTCCAGGACCTGGCGGGCGATCCGGTCGGCGCGGCTCCAGGCGCCGTGCAGCAGCAGGACGCCGTCGGCCAGCTCGGCGCGCTGGATGCGGGCGACGGCGGCCTGGGCGAGCGCGGCGTTGACGCCGTCGAGCTCGCCGGGGGAGAGGTAGGTGTGCGGGACGGCGGCGAGCCGGCGGAGCAGCTCGGGCAGCCCGTAGTGGCGGACGGCGGCGATCGAGTCCTCGACGGCGACCAGCCACCGCGGCCCGGGGGAGATCTCCCACCACAGCTCGCCGCCGACCGGCAGCACCTCGCCGATCGGGGCCCGCCAGCTCTCCAGGCCGTGCGCCGCGTTGGCGTCGGGCCGGGCCGCCCGGCCGCCCCAGACGGCCTTGGGCGTGACGCTCAGATTGAGGGTGTAGCGGACCGAGCGGTCGTCCGGGGCGGGCAGCACCTGGACGGAGAGGACCGCCCAGCGGGCCGGGTCCGGCACCGAGAAGGAGTACCGCCACCCGGTGAACCCCATCGCCCGCAGGGCGGGCGCGAAGTGGTCGCGCATCCCCTCGGTGAAGAGCTCGGGGGCGGTCGCCATGGCACTCCCGTCGTCAAGCGGACCTTTTACGTATAAAACGTATGTTTCGGACAGTCCTCGGGGCTGCGGGCGAATGGCAGTCACTGACAGGACGTTGGTCCCGGCTTTTCACGTCCCCCGTATGGCGCATCATGTGGCGGTGCACAGTGCTGAACACCACGGGGTGGACGACGACGAGGCCGGCCACCCCCCAGGACCCGGGGACCTGCCGCCGGACCGGCGGACCGATCTGACGGCGGCCGTGGAGGCGGCCCGGGCCGGTGACGAGGAGGCGTTCCGGACCCTGTTCCGGGCGGTCCAGCCGGGCCTGCTCCGCTACCTGCGGGTCCTGGTCGGCGGCCGGTCGGAGGACGCCGAGGACATCGCCTCCGAGGCGTGGCTGCAGATCGCCCGCGACCTCTCCTCGTTCACCGGCGACTCGGACGGCTTCCGCGGCTGGGCGGCGACCATCGCCCGCAACCGAGCCATGGACCACCTCCGTCGCCAGCGCCGCCGCCCGGTCGCCGACCTGCCCGTCGAGTACCTGGCCGAGCTCGCCGCGCTGGAGGACACCGCCGGCACCGCGATGGCCGCGGTCGCCACCTCGGACGCGCTGGCGATGATCGCCGGCCTGCCCAAGGACCAGGCCGAGGCCGTCCTGCTGCGGGTGGTCCTCGAACTGGACGCGGAGACCGCCGCCCGGGTGCTCGGCAAGCGCGCCGGCACGGTCCGGATGGCGGCCCACCGCGGGCTGCGCAAGCTAGCCAAGCTGCTCGACCAGACCGGCGGGGCCGCCACCGGCATCCCCCACCAGCAGGCCCCCGCCGGGCCGGCCGCCCCGCCCGCGGACGTGCCCGCCGGCCGCCGCCGCACACCGGCGAAGAAAAAATCCGCGCAAGGTGTGACACCGGCGCGGGCCACGACGCTGAAGGACATGAGATGAGCACCAACCGATCCCGCCGGATCGACCGCGACACGGCCGAGCAGCTGCTCGGCGGTGACCCGGTCGGCTCGGAGGCCGGTCAGGCCTCCCTCACCGGACAAGCGGCCCTCGCCGGGCTGCTCGCCGCGGCCAAGGCGCCCGCGGCGGGCCCGGCGGAGGAGGCGCTGCCCGGCGAGGAGCAGGTGATGGCCGCGTACCGGGCGGCTCGTCACAGCACTGCCCAGCACCTGGCCCCACAGCACCGGAGACGAACGATGGCGGACACCGCGCTCGCGCGGGCCTTCAGCGCGAAGGCCCTCGCCGCCGCGCTGGCCGCCACCGCGGTCGGCGGCGTGGCCTTCGCCGCGTCGACCGGCAACCTGCCGACGGTGCTCGGCGGCCACGGCCCGGTCGAGTCCCCGGTCCTGACCGGGGGCTCCTCGCACTCCGCCGGACCGGACGGCGGAACGGACCGTCCGGGCGACCCGTCCGGCCGGACGGGCACGCAGCCGGGCGGCACCGCCAAGCCCTCGGCCGACGCCTCCGGCACGGCCGGCGCGAGCGCGGGAGCCTCCGGCGACCCGTCGCGGCTGCCGGACCTGGCCAAGCTGTGCAAGACCGTCGGAGAGCGCACCGGCAACACGACCAAGCTCCGTGAGCTGCTGACCGAGGAGTCGATGCAGCCGCTGGTGAAGGCCGCCGGCGGCGCCGACAGGGTCGCCCCGTACTGCGCCACCGTCGTGGGCAAGGGCAACGCCTCGCCCGGCAACGCCTCGCCCGGCGACCACGGCAAGCCCACGCCCACGCCGACGCCGACGTCGACGAAGGGCGAGCGTGAGAAGACCACCGCGCCCAGCGCGGACCAGAAGGCCGCCCGGAGTTCCGACTCCGGCGGCTGACCGAAGACTCCGGTCGGACGGTGGGCAAACCCCCCGGGCCCATCGTCCGACCGGGAACGACCGCCCACGCGCCGCCGTGCGTGGGCACCTGTTCCGGACGGTCGGCGGGTTCCCCCGGACCCGTCGCCCGTCCGGTGAAGTTCCGGATGGGCGGAGGTACTCCCCCGGGTCCGCCGCCCATCCGGATCCGCCTCCGAGGGCGGACGACGAGCTCGGGCGGTCGGTGGATTCCCCCGTGTCCACCGGCCGCCCGGCGTCCTTGCCTGCAGCCGGTACCGCCGGCGTCCCCGACAGGACCACACGGTGAACGACGACACGGCACAGCTGGCCCCGCCCCGCCCCGCACCCCCCGTACCCGGCACCGTCCCGGGCCCGCGCCGCGCCGACGCCCTGCCCGCCGAGGAGGCCCCGGTCTTCGTCGACGCCTCCGGGCGCCGCCGCCGCCGGGTCCAGCGGGTCGGCCGGCTCCTGGCGGTCCCGGCCGCCGGTTACCTACTCCTGCTGGCCAGCAACCTGCTCGGCGGCCCCGCCGTGGACGCGCCGTTCCTGCCCCAGCCGCCCGAGCGGACCACCCCCGCCCCGCAGGTCCCGCAGCCCACCGGGACCGCGCCTGACAGTGCGGCCACCAGCGCCGCCGCAGCCGACCCGACGTCCTCCGCGCCGGCCACCCGGCGGGCGACCGCCCCGCCCGCTCCCACCGCCGCCACCGCCACCGGCGCCGCGCCGACCGCGGACCCGACGACCGCCGCCCCGACCGCCTCGGCGAGCCGCGGCCGCCCCACCGCCCCCAACACCCACAAACCCACCAAGAGCCCCTGATGCCCACCACCTCCACCCGACCCCGGGCCCGCCGCGGCCGCCGCGGGGTGGTGCGCCAGACCTCGCTGCGCACCCACTGGCTGCTGCTCACCGTCCTGGTGCTGACCCTGGCGACGGCGCTGCTGCTCCAGGGCTACACCCGGCACATGATCGGCACCGCCCCCGACGGCGCGGACCGCCCGAAGGCGTCCGCCGGAGCCGTCCCGCCGCAGATCGCCGACGGCGGCCCGGTGATCGACGCGGCCGCCGTCCGGACCGCGAAGCCCGCCGCGCACACCGTCGCCCTCACCTTCGACGACGGACCGGACCCGGTCTGGACCCCGAAGATCCTCGACGTGCTGAAGCGCGCCCAGGTGCACGCGACCTTCTTCGTGGTCGGCACCCAGGTCGCCGACAACCCCGACCTGACCCGGCGGATCCTCGCCGAGGGCCACCAGATCGGCATCCACACCTTCACCCACACCGACCTCGCGGCCGCCTCCCCCTGGCGCCGCACCCTGGAGCTGCGCGAGGCCCAGCTCGCCCTGGCCGGCGCCACCGGCACCACCAGTTCGCTGCTCCGCCCGCCCTACTCCTCCGAGAACTCCGCGCTCACCGACCCGGACTGGGCCGCCCTCCAGGACGCCGCGCACGCCGGCTACCTGACCGTCCTCACCACCCTGGACAGCGAGGACTGGCGCCGCCCCGGCGTCGAGGAGATCGTCGCCAACGCCACCCCGAAGGGCCCGGACGGCCAGGTCCTGCTGATGCACGACGCCGGCGGGGACCGCGCGCAGACCGTCACCGCCCTCGAACGGCTGCTGCCGAAGCTCAAGGCGGCCGGCTTCCGGGTCACCACCGTCGGCGACGCCGCCGCGCTGCCCGCCACCTCGCACCCCGCCGCCACCCCCGACCGCTGGCAGGGCCGCGCGCTGCTCGCCGCGCTGGCCGGCAGCGACTGGGCGCTGCGGGTGCTCGGCTGGCTGCTCTGGGGCGCCGGAGCGATCGGCGTGGTCCGCGCCGTCGCCCTGGTGGTCGCCGCCCGCCGGCACAAGAAGCTGCGCCGCAAGGGCTGGGGGCCGCCGGTCACCGACCCGGTCTCGGTGATCGTGCCCGCGTACAACGAGAGCGCCGGCATCGAGGCGGCGGTCCGCTCGCTGCTGGCCTCCGACCACCCGGTCGAGGTGATCGTGGTGGACGACGGCTCCACCGACGGCACCGCCGACCTGGTCGAGTCGCTGAACCTCCCGTACGTCCGGGTGGTCCGGCAGGCCAACGCGGGCAAGCCGGCCGCGCTCAACAACGGCCTGCGGCACGCCCGCGCCGAACTGGTGGTGATGGTCGACGGCGACACCGTCTTCGAACCCGACGCCGTCCGGCACCTCGTCCAGCCCTTCGCCGACCGCCGGGTCGGCGCGGTCTCCGGCAACGCCAAGGTGGTCAACCGCGGCGGCCTGCTCGGCCGCTGGCAGCACATCGAGTACGTGGTCGGCTTCAACCTGGACCGCCGGCTCTTCGACCTCGCCGAGTGCATGCCCACCGTCCCCGGCGCGGTCGGCGCCTTCCGCCGCTCGGCGCTGCTGCGGATCGGCGGCGTCGCGGGGGAGACCCTCGCCGAGGACACCGACCTCACCATGGCGCTCTGCCGGGCCGGCTGGCGGGTGGTCTACGAGGAGCGCGCCAAGGCCTGGACCGAGGCCCCCGCCTCGCTCTCCGCGCTCTGGCGCCAGCGCTACCGCTGGTGCTACGGCACCCTGCAGGCGATGTGGAAGCACCGCGGCGCCCTGGGCCAGCGCGGCCAGGCCGGCAAGCTGGGCCGCCGCGGCCTGCTCTACCTGCTGCTCTTCCAGGTGCTGATGCCGCTGCTCGGCCCGGTGGTGGACGTCTTCGCGCTGTACGGCCTGGTTTTCCTCGACCCGGTCCGGGTGGTCGGCCTGTGGCTGGTCTTCCAGCTGCTGCAGACCGCCACCGCCGTCTACGCCTTCCGCCTCGACCGGGAACGCCTCGGCCCGCTCTGGACCCTCCCGCTCCAGCAGGTCGTGTACCGCCAGCTGATGTACCTGGTGGTCATCCAGTCCGTGTGCACCGCACTGGCCGGCTCCCGGCTGCGCTGGCAGCGGATGCAGCGCTACGGCAGCCTCCAGGTCCCGCCTCCTGCCGCGGGTCCGTGACCGCTATGGTTCACGGATGGCCGACAGGAGCGAGGGGAGATCCCGATGATCGGACGCGCGCTGAACGGGCGCTACGAGCTCGGCGAGATACTCGGCGTCGGCGGCATGGCCACCGTCCACCGCGGCCTGGACCGGCAGCTCGGCCGCCCGGTCGCGGTCAAGGTGCTCAACGGCGGCCTCGCCGACGACCCCCGCTTCGCCGACCGCTTCGCCCGTGAGGCGCAGCACGCCGCGCTGCTGGTCCACCCGCGGATCGTCACCGTCTTCGACTCCGGCGTCGACCAGGGCTCCCCGTACCTGGTGATGGAGCTGGTCGACGGGATCACCCTCGGCCGGCTGATCGCCCAGACCGGCCCGCTGCCGGTGGAGCGGGCGGTCGGCGTCGCGGCCGCCGTCCTGGAGGCGCTGGCCGCCGCCCACGGCCAGGGCCTGGTCCACCGGGACATCAAGCCCGGCAACATCATGATCACCGCCGACGGCGGGGTGAAGGTGGTGGACTTCGGCATCGCCCGGGCCGGGTCCTCCAGCGGGCAGCAGCTCACCCAGACCCACACCGTCCTCGGCACCGCCGCCTACCTCTCGCCCGAGCAGGCCCAGGCCGCGCCGGTCGACGGCCGCTCCGACCTGTACGCGGTCGGCTGCGTGCTGGTCGAGATGCTCACCGGCGCGCCGCCGTTCACCGCCGACACCCCGGTCGCCATCGCCTTCAAGCACGTCACCGAGTACCCCGTCCCGGTCTCGGTGCACCGGCCGGACGTGCCGCCCGCGCTCGACGCCGCCGTGCTGCGGCTGCTCGCCAAGAACCCCGACGACCGTCCCGCGGACGCCGGCCGGGCCCTCGCCGAGCTCCTCGCGTCCGTCCCCGCCGCGCCCGCCGACCGCACCAGCGCGCTGCTCAACTCCGCGACCCAGGTCCTCCCCCCGGTCACCCCGCCGTCCGGCTTCCCGCCCGCCGCACCGTACGTGGAGCCCCACCGGACCTCCGTCCTGCCGCCGCTGCCCTCGATGGCGGCGATGGCCGACGAGGGCGGGTACGAGGCCCGGTACGAGGACGAGCGGCCCCGCCGGGGCCGCAACCCGCTGGTGTACGCCGGTGTCGGCGTCGGCGTGGCCGCGGTCTGCGCCGCCGTCGCGGCCTTCGCCTTCAGCGGCGACGGGGCCGACCGGACGCCCGCCGCGACGCCGGCCGCCTCCGCCCCGGCGAGCTCCGCCGCGCCGAGCCCGGCCTCCGCCGCGTCGAGCCCGGCCTCTTCCGCGAGTCCCAGCGCCTCCGCGAGCCCGAGCAAGCTCTCGGTCGCCGGTCAGATCGCCCAGCTCCGGGCGAGCGTCGCGCAGGCCGACTTCACCAAGGAGCGCGACCGCCAGGACGACCTCACCCGGATCCTCGACGACGCGACCCAGGCCGTCGCCGCCCGCCGCCCCGACGACGCCGAGGACCGGCTCAAGGACGCCCAGCGCCTGGTCCGCGACCTCCAGAAGCGCAAGGCCGTCGACCCGGCCACCCTCGCCAACTGGCAGGCCCGCCTCACCGGCCTGGTCGCCGTCCTGCACGCCCAGGCCCAGCAGGACTGAGCGGGCTACTGCGGGGGATCGCCGCCGATCCGGCTGGCCACCCGGTTGCGGATCGTCCGGGTGAGCGCGGTGAACCCGGCGGTCAGGAACACCAGGGTGTACAGGATCTGCAGCATCACCACGACCCGGGCGGCCTGGCCCACCGGGACGATGTCGCCGTAGCCGACCGTCGACATGGTGATCACCGTGAAGTAGAGCGCGTCGACCTTCGTGCTCACCCCGCTGAGCTCGCCGGGCCGCTTGGCCAGCCCCAGGTACGCCGTCGCGAACACCACCAGGGCGCTGCTGAGCAGGAACACGATCACCAGCGCCGGGTGTCCGGGCTCGTTCAGCATCTCCCGCCGGATCTCCCGCAGCAGCACCCCGGCGAGCGCCACCAGTGCCGCCGAGAAGGCCAGCCAGCTGAGCGCGGGGTTGTCCGGTCCGAAGGAGCCGAGCGGGATCAGGAACCAGAGCGTCAGCAGCGCGGCCGGCGGCAGCATCACGGTCACGATCGCCTGGGTGACGGCGGCCCCGCTCCGTCGTGGGGTCACGCCGCCACCGGCCCGACCGAGGGGCCGGGACCCGGCCCGTCCAGGAACTCGATCACCGCCGGCACCCCGACCAGCGAGATCGCCGGCCAGACCACGACCATCTCGGCCGGGTAGCCCCACAGCACCAGGGCGAGTGCCGCCGCGCCGACCGCACCCCAGCCCAGCCACGCCTTTCCAGGACGGCGATCCGTCGACGCAGCCGTGCGACCTCGTCGTCGCCTGCGGGTTCCGACACGGAGGCCTCCGGGTGGTCGGTCGTCAGGTGACTACCAGGAGACAGCAGGACCAATCGGACGGCCACGGGGATTGGGCCAGGAGAACGACGGAGCCGCCGGCCCGCCAACTGGCGGGCCGACGGCTCCTGTGGTCCGACGCGATCAGGCCGTGGTGGTCGACTTGGGGTCGGCGGCCTTGGTCACGTTGGTCGGCTCGACGGCCGGGCGGGCCGCCTCGGAGGCCTGCGAGGTGGCAGTGCCCTCGGCCGCCGGAGCGTCGTCCTCGCGCATGGCCTTGGTCTCGGCCTTGAGGATGCGCATCGACTTACCGAGGCCGCGGGCCATCTCCGGCAGCTTCTTCGAGCCGAACAGAAGGACGAGCACCGCCACCATGATGAAGATGTGCCAGGGCTCGACACCGTTACGGAACATCCCTGACCACCGGTCCTTTCGCGGAAGGTTCTCGTCGTGAGTACGAAGGTCGGGCCGACCGGCCCGACCCGGCCAGTATGCCTGGCCTTGTCGGCGAACGTATACACCCGCCGGCAAACACCCGGGGAAAAACCGGTGATTTCGGTCCTGTGGTCTGGACCACTAGGGGCTCGGTCAGCTCCGCGGGCCGACCGCGACCGCCCAGGCGCTGCCGGCCGCGACCACCAGCACCACCAGCGCCAGGGCCCGCACCGGACCCGGCCGGACCCGCCCCGGACGGTCCAGCTGCCGACGCCGGCGGTGCACCCCGTACCAGTGGAACCAGCCCGCCGCCCCCGCCAGCAGCCCGCCCAGGGCGGCCAGGCCCGGCTGCCGGCCGACCAGGCCGGTGCGCAGGACCAGCAGCGCGTCCACCGCCAGCACCAGGGCGGTCCGGCTCCACGCCAGCATCGTCCGCTCGGGCTGCAGCCCGGGATCGCGCTTCACCGCGTCCAGCCGACGATCAGCACCGAGAACAGCACCGCCGCCACCGCCACGCACACCGTCAGCACCAGCATCGTCCGGGTGTACGGCAGCGGTTCGCCGGCCCGCATCGCCCGCTCCACCCGCGCCCACCGCCGGTACGACGCCGCCCCCAGGCACGCCCCGCCCAGTGCCAGCACCACCGACACCGCCATCCGGACCGGCCGCGGCCCCAGGTCCGGGGCCAGCTGGTCCAGCGCGATCGCCCCGGCGAGCAGCGCCAGCGCCGTCCTGATCCACGCCAGGAACGTCCGCTCGTTCGCCAGCGAGAACCGGTAGTCCAGATCGTCCTCGTCGCCCGGGTCCGCCATATCGGCGACCATAGCCCCGCACGGACCCATGGGCGCGTGGAACTGCGCGGCCGACCACCACTCCGTGGAGCGATGGCCGGTCGCGCAGTTCCACGCGCCCTGTTCTCCCCTACGCGGCGAGCACCTTCGGCTCGTCCGCGGGCCGCTCCGCGCCGGCCGGCGGCAGGTGCCGCATCAGGCGGTTGGCCGTCAGCGCGGCCGCCACCATGAAGACCACGCCGACCGCCGCCGCGACGTGCATCCCGTCCGCGAACGCGGCCCGCGCCGCGTCCATCAGCCGCTCCGCGGTCTCGCCGCCGAGCTGTGCGGCCACCGTCGCCGCTCCGCCGAGGGTGTCCCGGGCCGCCGAGGCGGCCTCGCCGGTCACCCCGGCCGGGAGCTGCCCGTCCAGCCTGGTGCGGTAGATCGCGGCACCGGCGGCGCCGAGGATCGCGATGCCGAGCGAGCCGCCGAGCTCCTGCGCGGTCTCCGAGGTGGCGCCGGCCGCGCCGGCCCGGTCGGCGGGGGCGGCGGAGACCACCATGTCGGCGGTGATGGTGATGGTGCCGACCGATCCGGCGGCGATCACGCCGGCGGCGACCAGGACGGCGGCCATCGGGGTGTCCGGCCCGATCTGCGTGATCAGGGCGAAGCCGGCGGCGCTGATCAGGAAGCCGGTGGTGAGCAGGATCGCGGGCCGGACCTTCCCGGCCAGCGCCCCGAACCCGCCGACCGCGGCGCCGACCCCGAGGCTGGGCAGCAGGGCCCAGAGCGAGGCGCTGAGCGGGCTGAGGCCCTTGACCAACTGCAGGTACTGCGAGGTGAAGAGGGTGAAGCCGATCATCGCGAACATCGCGATGGTGTTGACGGTGATCGCCCCGCTGAAGGTGCGGATCCGGAACAGGCCCAGGTCGACCAGCGGGTTCGCCGCGGTCCGCAGCCGGACCACCAGGCCGGCGCCGACCGCCAGCCCGGCGGCGAGGACCAGCGCGGCGAGCGGGCTCCAGCCCTCGACGGCGAGCGTCTTGATGCCGTAGACGACCGGCAGCACGGTGGCCATCGAGAGCGCGGCGCCGAGCAGGTCGAAGCGGCCGGTGCGCTCGGCGGCGCGCTGCTCGGGCAGCACGAACGGCGCGGCGGCCAGGGTGACCAGCATCAGCGGGACGGCGGGCAGGAAGGCGGAGCCCCACCAGAAGTGGTCGAGCAGCAGACCGCCGACCACCGGGCCCAGCGTGACGCCGGCCATCATCATGCCGCTCCACGCGCCGATCGCGGCCTGCCGCTGCTTGGGGTCGTGGAAGGTGGTGCGGATCAGCGCCAGCGTGGACGGGCCGAAGACCGCGCCGAAGATCCCGAGCAGGGCCCGCGCGGCGATCAGCTGGGCCGCGCCGTCCGCGTACGCCGCGACCAGTGAGGCGGCGGCGAAACCGGCGGTCCCCGCCATCAGCAGCTTCCGCCGCCCGATCCGGTCGCCCAGGGCGCCCATCGGGATCAGCAGGCCGGCCAGCAGGAACGAGTACATGTCCATGATCCACAGCTGCTGGGTGCCGCTGGGGTGCAGGTCGGTGGCGATGAACGGGACGGCGAAGAAGAGGACGCCCATGTCCATGGCGAGGACCAGGGTCGGCAGCAGCAGGACGGCGAGACCCGTCCACTCGCGTCGGCCGGCGAGGCCGTTGGTTGCGGTCATGGGAAGGACTGTACGGACGTGTGACACGTCTGTCTAGTACAAGCGTCTAAATCTAGCGTTCAAGACATCCGTCCATGGGTCGCGTAGCATCGGTGGCATGGGAAACCGCGAGGATCTGCTGGCCAGCGCCAGGCGCTGCCTGATCGAGAAGGGCTTCGGGCGGACCACCGCCCGGGACATCGCCACCGGCGCCGGGGTCAGCCTGGCCGCGATCGGCTACCACTACGGGTCCAAGGACGCGCTGCTGGTCCGGGCGATGATCGAGGCGATCGGCGAATGGGGGGACTCGCTGGGCGCGGTGCTGGCCGAGACCGCGGGCGTCACCGATCCGGACGAGCGCTTCGTCAGGGCGTGGGACGCGGTGCTGGCGAGCTTCACGGAGCACCGCGGGCTGTGGGCGGTGCAGTTCGAGATGGTCTCGCAGATCGAGCACCTGCCGGAGCTCAAGAAGCAGCTGACGGCGGTGCAGAAGGACGGCCGGCTCGGGCTGGCGATGCTCTTCCAGGGGCGGACCGAGCCGCTGGACACCCCGGAGGAGCTGGAGCGCGGCACCGTCTACCAGTCGCTGCTGACCGGCCTGGCCGCGCAGTGGATGATCGCGCCCGAGCTGGCGCCGTCCGGCGCCGACTTCCTGCGCGGCCTGCGGACGGTCGCCGCCGACCTGGCGCCCAGGGCCTAGTTGGTCACCGCGGTGAGCAGCACGACCGCGTCGGTGTGGGCGAGCAGGCCGTGCCGGTCCTGCGGGAGCACGTGCAGCTCGCCGGCCCGGACCTCCTGCTGGTGACCGGCGACGGTGAGCGAGACCCGGCCGCGCAGCACCTGGAGGCTGGCGGCGACCGGGGCGTTGTGCTCGTCCAGCGCGGAGCCGGCGGTCAGCGCGATCACGGTCTGCCGCAGGATGCCGTCGTGCAGCAGCAGGTGGGCGCTGCGGCCGTGCGGGCTGTCGGCGGCCTTCGCGGCGTGCTCGTCGGCGACCGCGTTCAGGTCGATGTGGGCCGGCTCGGTCATGGTGGCTGCCGCCTTCCGATCGGACGTCCCCCGCCGCGGGTGCCCGGTGCACCCCGTCGCGACCATAGGCGGCCGAGCGGCGTTCGCGCGCGCCGGTTCACTCGCCCGGGGGACGCGGGCGGGCCGCCCGGCGTGCGGTTCGCGGTGTGCGGCCCGATCGTGGATCCATGGCGATGACGCAGAAGTTCTCAGGATTCCAGGTCAACCGTTCGATGCTGGGCGGTGGCGTCGTGCTCACCGGCCTCGGCGCGGTGATCGGCCTCGCCGGCACCGCACTCGTCTGCTACTCCCTGGCGTCTGCCGGACGCGGCTGGATGCAGCAGATGGACACCCCGCCGAGCGAGCTGGCGGCGCGCGCGATCAACCAGGCCAGGGCGGCTTCACTGGCCGGCCTGGAGGCGTGGAAGGCGGAGGGCAAGGCCTCGGTCAACTGACCTCCCGCGCGGCGGAGCGGCGCCGAGCGGCGCAGCGCGAAGGAACGCGGCGGTCCGGGTGGTGGGTCCCGGACCGCCGCGTGCTCGTGCCGCCGCGCCCCGGGTTACAGGCCCAGGGACTTGGCGATGATCGTCCGCATGACCTCGCTGGTGCCGCCGTAGATCCGGAAGACCCGGTTGTCGGTGTAGAGGCGGGCGATCGGGTACTCCAGGATGTAGCCGTAGCCGCCGTGCAACTGCAGGCACTTGTCGATCACCTGGGACGCCGACTCGGTGCAGAACAGCTTGGCGGCGGCCGCGTCGGCCACGGTCAGTTCGCCGGTCTGGTAGAGCTCCAGCGCCTGGTCGACCATCGCCTGCTGGGCGAGCACCTGGGCCTGGCAGTCGGCCAGGGTGAACTTGGTGTTCTGGAACTCGGCCACCGCCTGGCCGAAGACCTTGCGCTCCTTCACGTACTTCACCGCGAAGCCGACCGCGGCGGCGGCCGAGGCGTAGGCGCCGACCGCGATCGCCAGGCGCTCCTGGACCAGGTTGTGGGTCAGGTACGAGAAGGCCTTGCCCTCCTCGCCGAGCAGGTTCTCCACCGGCACCTTGACGTCGCTGAAGGAGAGTTCGGCGGTGTCGGAGGTGCGCAGGCCGATCTTCTGCAGCTTGCGGCCGACCGTGTAGCCCTCGGACGCGGTGTCCACGCACAGGATGGACAGGCCCGCGCGGCGGTTCGCCGGGTCGTACGGGGCGGTCCGGCAGATCACCAGCACCAGGTCGGCGAGGACGCCGCCGGTGATGAAGGTCTTGGCGCCGTTGAGCACGTAGTGGGTGCCGTCCTCGGACAGCCTGGCGGTGGTGGCGATGCCCGCGAGGTCCGAGCCCGCGCCGGGCTCGGTCATCGCGATGGCGGTCATCATGTCGCCGGAGACGAAGTCGGGCAGCCAGCGCTGCTTCTGCTCCTCGTTGGCGTACTCCAGCAGGTAGGGCAGCACCAGGCCGGTGTGCACCCCGGAGGAGCCGAAGGTGACGCCCGCGCGGGCGGTCTCCTCGTAGATCACGGCCTGGTACTTGAAGCCGCTCTCGCCGGCGCCGCCGTACTCCTCGGGCACCTCGATGCCGTACACGCCGAGCGCCCCGAGCTTGCGGTAGAAGTCGCGCGGCGGGTGGCCCTCGGCCTCCCAGCCCTCGTAGACCGGGACGACCTCCTTGGCGATGAAGTCCCGGATGGTCGCCCGGAACGCCTCGTGGTCCTCGTTGTACACGGTACGGCGCACGGTGGCGCTCCCTTCCTGTGCCCGCTGAACGCTCCACAAGTTAATCGTCGGTAGCTTCGGCTGTCCAGAGTGGTGAGCCTTGTTCCGCAGGCTCTCCGGCCGGTCAAGTGAATGCTTGCTACCCTGACGGCGTACGGTCGGGCCGAGCCGAGGGGGCGGGGAGTGGCGACGGAGCGGGCCGTCGTGCGGCGGCCGCCGGGGCGGCGGGCGGTCATCCTGGCCGCCGCCGAGGGGCAGTTCCACCGGCGCGGCTACCACCAGGTGTCGATGGCGGAGGTGGCCGCCGAGGTGGGCATCACCGCCCCCGCGCTCTACCGGCACTTCCGCAGCAAGCCCGAGCTGCTGCGCAGCGCCGTCGCGGCCGGCCTCGACGCGCTGCGCGAGGCGGTCCGGGCCGGGGCCGGCGGGCCGGAGCAGCTGTGCGCGGCGCTGGCCGAGGTGGCGATCGACCACCGGGCGCTCGGCACCCTGTGGCAGCGCGACGCCCGCCTGCTGCCCCCGGCCCAGCGCGCCGAGCTGGGACGGGAGTTGCGGGCGGCGGTGGCCGGGATGGTGCCGGTGGTCGCCGCGGCCCGTCCCGAACTCGAGCGGCTCGACGCCGAGTTGCTCTGCTGGTCGGTGCTGTCGGCGTACGGCGGCCTGAGCAACCACAGCTTCGCCCCGCCCCGGCGGCGGTTCGAGGCGCTGCTGCGCACCCTGGGCGGCGACCTGCTGGCGGCCGACCCGGCCGCCGCGCCGTCGCTCCCGGCCGCCGCGGAGGGGCCGGAGCCGGTGCCCGCCTCGCGGCGGGAGGAGCTGCTGGCGGCGGCCGTCCGGCTGTTCCACGCGCGCGGGTTCGACAACGTCTCCACCGACCGGCTCGGGGCGGCGGTCGGCATCGCCGGGCCGAGCGTCTACAAGCACTTCGCCACCAAGGCCGAGCTGCTGGCGGCCGCGCTGGTGCGCTGCCGGGAGCGGCTGGCGCGGGAGGTGTCCGCCGCGCTGGACGGGGCCGCCTCGCCGGAGGAAGCGCTGGCGGCGGGCCTGGCGGCGTACGTGGGCTTCGCCGTGCGGCACAGCGACTACCTGGGCGTGATGGTCAGTGAGACCGAGCGCCTGGCGCCGGCCGACCGGCGAGCGGCGGTGGACTTCCGCCGGGACTTCCTGCGGACCTGGGTCGGTCTGCTCCAGCAGGTGCGGCCCGGGTGCGAGGACGCCGAGGCGCGGATCCGGGTGCACGCGATGTTCGCGTTGGTCAACGACGGCGTGCGGCTGCCGCCCGGGGCGGGGGAGCGCGCCGGGCGGCTGCTGGTGCTGGGCCGGGCGGTGCTGGGACCGCGCGGAGAACGGTGACGGGGTGCGGGGAGCCCCCCCCCGCGCCCCGTCGGGAACCGACGGCTCAGTAGAGGACGAACGGGTAGTACACGTGGTGGGCGAGGTTGCCATTGCCCTGGACCGCGCCGACACCACCGGAGTTGCCGGCCACGCCGAGGTTGTTGTTCTGGTTGCTGCCGCCCGAACCGGTGGCGCTCTGCTGGGTCGCGGCGGCATTGCCGAGGACGCCGCCCACGATGTTGCCCGACCCGGTGTTGCTGACCACGGAGGCGTTGGATCCGTTGTCGGCGCCCGCGCCGTTGTCAGCCTGAGCGGTGCCGATCCCGGCCAGGAGGAAGGCCCCGAGGGCGGTGACGGCGGCGACTGCGCGAATACGGGACACGGTGGTCTCCCTGTCGAGTGGTGCGAATGGTGGCGCGCGGGGTGGCCGCCCCGGGTGCGCCGGTTCTGACGTCGCCCGATCAGGATTCCCCGGACGGCCGATTGACTTCCAGCCCGTCCCGGGTCGGTTCGCTCGAAGGTGTCACCCGTTCGGAATAAACCCGGAATTGGCCGCGAATCGGAAATCGCTGGTCGACAGATAGTCGTACTGGCACACTGTGGCCTCATGTCTGAAGCCGAGAAGCTGCGCACGACGGAGGTGGACCTCGGCGGCCTGGTGGGCGTGCTGGCCACCCACCTCTACTCCACCCCGCTGGTCGCCCTGCGCGAACTGGTCCAGAACGCCCACGACTCGCACACCCGGCGCCGGCTGGAGGACCCCGACACCCCGTACCGGCCGCTGATCCGGGTCAGCGGCGACCCGGCCGCCCGGACCGTGGCGATCGAGGACACCGGCGCCGGCCTCACCGAGCCGGAGATCCACGCCTACCTGGCCACCGTCGGCACCGGCTACACCCGGATGCTGCGCGACCTGACCGGCGACCAGGACCTGATCGGCGCCTTCGGCCTCGGCTTCCTCTCCGCCTTCTCGGTCGCCGACGAGGTCACCGTCACCACCGCCTCGCACCGCGAACCGCACCTCGCCCACCGCTACCGCAGCCGCGGCGGCGAGCGCTACGGCGTCGAACCCGTCGCGCCCCGGCCCGGCCCCGGCACCGTCGTCGAACTGACCCTCAAGCCCGAGCACGCCCACCTCGCCGACGAGGAGGCGCTGCGCGAGGTCCTCCGCCGGTACTGCGTGCTGCTGCCGATCCCGGTGTACGTCGGCACCGACGAGCAGCCGGTCAACGACGTCCCGGTGCCCTGGCGGCAGGACCTGCCCGGCTCGCCGCACCTCCACCGGATGCGCTTCGCGAACGCCTTCGCCCGCAGCTTCGAACCGCTCACCGCCTTCCCCGTCACCCCCGCCGAGGACCGGACCGACGCCGTCGGCCTGCTCTGGGTGCAGGACGGCGGCACCTACGGCTCCACCGACAACCGCGATCTCGCCGTCTACCTGCGCGGCATGCTGCTCGCCGACGACGCCCGCGACCTGCTGCCCAGCTGGGCCGGGTTCATCGGCGGCGTGATCGAGTCCAGCCGGCTCACCCCCACCGCCAGCCGCGAGGACCTGCAGCGCGACGAGCACTACCGCGCGCTCCAGCGGGCCCTCGCCGACGCCGTCGTCGACGGCCTCTACGAGACCGCCCGGCTGCACCCCAACGCCTGGCGGCGGATCCTCACCCGGCACGGCCAGGACCTGCTCGGCGCCGCGCTCTGCGACGACCGGCTGTTCACCCTGCTCGCCGACGACGTCCCGGTGCCCACCTCGCAGGGCGACCTGACCGCCGGCGCGCTGCGCGCGGCCGGCTCCGGCGCGGTGCACGTCGCGCTCGGCAGCGGCGGCGGCTTCGAGGAGATGCTCTACCGCGCCATGCAGGTGCCGATCGCCCGCGGCGACCGGTACGCCGTCCTGCCCTTCCTGCGCCGCTACGCCCAGCTGCGCGACTGCCGGATCGTCGAGCTCGGCAGCGAGAGCGGCAACCGGGAGCTGTTCCGCGAACCCGCCGCGCCGCTGCCCGCCGAGGAGCGCGGCTGGCTCGCCGCCGCCCTCGCCGACGAGGGCGAGGAGCTCGTCCCCGCCCGCTTCGACCCGCCCGGCCTGCCGCTGGTCCTGGTGCCGGACCGGGAGGCCGAGCTCAAGGCCCGGATCGAGGACGACCAGGCCGACGCCCGGATCCCGTCCGCCGCGCTGCGCCTCGCCCGCGCCTTCACCGCCCGCACCGACGGGACCGTCAAGGCCCGCCTCTACCTCAACCTCGCCTCGCCCGCCGTCGAGGACCTGCTCACCGCCTACCGGGCCGGGCGCACCGGCGCCGCCACCGCCGCCGGGCTGCTCCGCTCGCTCAAGGTGATCATGGCGGCCGCGTCCGGCTCCTCGGCGGGCGACCTCGGCGCCGCCCTGGGCGGCGTGTCCACCGCGGTCGCCGCGCTCACCGCCGACCTCTCCCAGGACCTTGGAGACCACTCGTGACCACCGACATCTGGGCCTGGGTCCAGGACACCCACCGCCAGCTCGCCGAATCGGGGCAGCACCGGCTCGCCACCGCCGTCGTCGAGATCGCCGGACACGCCGTCGAGGGCCGCAACGAGCAGCTCGACGCCATGTACCCCGAGGCGCTCGCCTCCGCGCGGGCCCTCGGCCTGCCCTGGGTCGAGGTCTTCCTGCGCCACTGGCGGCTGCAGAACCTGCTCAACAAGCGCCACCAGGGCGAGGCCGCGATGGCCGAGGCGGTGTCCCTGCTCGAGTTCGCGCACCGCGAGGAGACCGCCTCCTGCCCGCAGTCCGTCTGCGCCGTGCAGGACTTCACCATCTGCCACGCCAACATCGACGGCCCCGGCTACGTCGCCGAGCGGCTCGCCGTCCTGGAGGAAACCCTGGAGCGGGTCGAACCCGCCCGGGCCTGCTTCGACTGCCTCTCCCGCGAGTACGCCGACACCCTGGAGGACGACGGGCGCGCCGAGGAGGCACTGACCCACCTCGACCGCGCCCAGGCCCGCATCCAGGCCGCCGGCGAGCACGTCTCGCTCGCCTTCGGGCACTCCCGCGCCTCCGCGCTCGGCAGGCTCGGCCGCTACCAGGACGCCCTCGCCGCCTACGACGCCGCCGAACTCGCCTACGTCTCCGCCCGCAACCAACTGGACGACGACGACCGGCGCAAGCTCGCCGTCGGACGCGCCCTCAACCTCGCCCGGCTCGGCCGCCACGAGCAGGCCCTGGAGCTGCTGCCCGACGCCGAGCAGGCCGAGCAGTACGCCGACGTCCGGCACCGCTGGACCCAGGCGGTCGAACTGCTCGCCGCCGCGGACCGGTACCCGAACGACTCGGCGCTGGGCGCCCGGCTCGCCCGCTGGGTCGGCTACCTGGACGCCGCCGGCTCGCACCGGCCCTGCGTCGACCTGCTGCTGATCGCCGGCCGGCTCGCCGTCGCCCGCGGGGCGCGCGAGGTGGCACTGACCCTGGCCGCCACTGGTGAGCGCAAGCTCGGCTCGCTGCGCCGGACCGACGGCGTCACCGAGGACCTGGCCGCGCTGCGGGCCGCCGCGCTCGCCCTGCCCCGGCCCGAACTGCCGGTCGCCCCGGACGAGCTCGCCGGATGGCTCGCCGAGCACACCCCGGACCCGGAGACCGGCGCCGACCTGATCGCCGCGGCGCTCGCCGCCGGTGACGGCGAGCCGGACTCGGTGCTGGTCGCCAACCTCGCCGGCGCGCTGGGCGCGCTCGGACACGCCCGCGCGGTCGCCGACCTGCTCTGGGCCCAGATCGAGATCGACCCGGGCCACGAGTACCTGGTCGGGATGCTCGGATCCGTCCTGATCGACGCCTCGGACGAGGAGGGCGTCCGGAAGCTCGCCGCCCGGCTGGCGGCCGGGAGCCCCGCGGACGGCAGCTGGCTGCTGGCCCGGTGGGCCGCGTCCGAGGGCCGCTGGGCGGAGGTCGGCGAGCACTGCGCCGCCGTGCTGGTGCACGAGCCCGACGCCGTCAACACCCGCCGGCTCGCCGCGACCGCCGCCACCCACCGGGGCGACTGGGCCGAGGCGCAGCGGCTCTACGAGGACCTGTTGGCGCACGCCCTGCCGGCCGGCGACGAGGACCCCGAGCAGGCCCACCGCCGGGTGCAGGAGCCCGACCTCTGGCACCTGATCACCGTCGCCACCGCCAACCGGGACTGGGCGGCCGTCCGGTCCACCGGCGCGCGGCTGGGCATCGAGTTCGACGCGGACGGCGGGCCGGTCGAGGAGGAGTGGCAGCTCGTCACCCTGCGCGCCACCCGGACCAACGGCACGACCGCGGAGCTGCCCGCGCTGCGCACCGGGCCGGCCACCGCGCGGGTGCTGCCCGTCCTCGGCGACGAGCTGCCGCTCAACCACCGGGACACCGTGGTGTTCGGGCCCGCCGTGCTCAACGACCCGCCCGCCGAGGGCGAGGAGCAGGAGTGGCGGCCGGTGTTCGAGCTGCTCACCCTGCTCGACCCCGCCGGGTACACCACGTACTGGATCGACGGTGCCTGGCCCGGCGACGACGCGTGGGTCGCCCTGCGCGGCGCCCTCCACGACGCGGGCTACGGCCTGTGGGCCTACAGCGGCGACCAGTACGAGATCACCGACCCCTCGGGCGGCACCCTGCCCGGCGTCTACGCGGCGGTCGGCGTCCCGCCCACCGCCTCGGCGGCGGACGCGGACGCCCTGCTCACCCGCCTCACCGCACCCTGGCGCCACCCGCTCGCCTGGCTCGACCTGGCCGAGGCGGCCGGAGCCGACCTCGCCCGGCACCGGGGGATCGCGGAGCGCTACGAGCTCTGAGCCCTGGACGGGGTCGGGTCGAGGTAGACCTTGGTGACCGCCGGGAAGGCCTTGCGCAGCGCGAGCTCGGCGGTGTCGCAGGCCTGCTCGACCTCGGCGGCCGTGGCCAGGTCGGCGAAGTCGACCTTGGCCGCGACGAGGATGTCGTCGGGGCCGAAGACGCTGGTGGCGAGGTCGAGCACCTCGACCACGTGGGGCTGGTCGCGGAGGACCGCGACCAGCCTCTCCTCCAGGGGCCCGGGCAGGGCCCGGCCGAGCAGCAGCGAGACGTTGTCCCGGGCGAGGACGTACGCGACCCAGGCCAGCAGCAGGCCGATCAGGACCGACGCGGTGCCGTCCCACGCCCCGGACCCGCTGAGCTGGGAGCCGAGCAGGCCGCCGAACGCCAGCAGCAGGCCGACCAGGGCGGCGCAGTCCTCCAGGAAGACGGCCTTCAGCGCGGTGTCGGCCGTGTGCCGCAGGAAGCGGAGGCGGCCGACGCCGAGCCGGGCGGTCTCCGCCTCCAGCTGACGGACCGTCCGCGCCAGCGACACGCCCTCCAGGACGAAGGCGACGCCCAGGATCACGTACGAGAGCGCCGGGTCGCCCAGCTCCTCCCCGTGGGTCAGGGTGTGGACGCCGTCGTACACCGAGAACACCGCGCCGCCGACGAAGGTCGCGACCGAGGCGATCAGCGCCCACAGGTAGCGCTCCCGCCCGTGGCCGAACGGGTGGGCCGCGTCGGCGGGCCGCTCCCCGCGCTTGAGCGAGGCGAAGAGCAGCAGCTCGGTGACGGTGTCGGCGAAGGAGTGCGCCGCCTCGGAGAGCATCGCGCTGGACCCGCTGACGAGACCCGCCAGGGCCTTCGCGGCGGCGATGCCGAGGTTGCAGGCCCCGGCCACCACGACGGTGGTGACGCTCTCTTCGTTCCCTGTGTTCTCCTCACCCATAGTGGGAGAGTATGTCCGATTTCATGCGGATCATGAGCGTGCGGCACCTGTGCACTCGTACGTTCGATCAGGCAAGGTGGGAGCCGACGACCGACGGAGCCGAGGGGACAGCGGAGTGCGAAAGCGGGGCCGACCGACCGAGGGGCTGCTCGGGCCCGACGTGCCGCCGGTGGAGAAGCCGACCCCCGTGCCGCTGGCGCCCGAACCGCCGACGACCGGGGGCCTGCTGGTACCCGCGCCGACCGAGGAGCCGCCGGAGCGGCCCCGCCCCACCGGCGGGCTCGGCCAGGACACCCTGACCCCGGAGGAGTGGCGGGCGGCCGGCTACACCCCGCCGACCGGCACCGCCGTGCCCCCGCTGCAGCCCGGCGCACCCGGCGACGCGCCGTGGCCCGACCGGATGCGCACCCTGCTGCGCACGCCGATGGTCGAGCGCCCCGCGTTCGAACGGACCGCGCGCGAGCTGCACCCGTCGGCGGCGAAGAACATCCCGCGGATCCTCGACCTGTCGCTGCGCATCGGCGAGCTGCTGCTGGCCAGCGGCGAGGCGGCGGAGGACGTGGAGGCGGCGATGCTCGGCATCGCGCACGCCTACCGGCTCGACCACTGCGAGCCGCAGGTCACCTTCACGCTGATCTCCATCTCGCACCAGCCGTCGCTGATCGACGCCCCGGTCACCGCCGACCGCGTGGTGCGCCGGCGCACCTCCGACTACACCCGGCTGGCCGCCGTCCACCGGCTCGTCGCGGACATCACCGAGGAGCGGGTCAGCGTCAACGACGGGTACCGGCGGCTCGCGGAGATCCGCCGCAACCGGCACCCCTACCCGGCGTGGGGGCTCGCGCTGGCCACCGGTCTGCTGGCGGGGGCGGCGACCTTCCTGGTCGGCGGGCAGACCGACACCAAGGCGTGGCTGGTGTTCGCCAACGCGTTCGTCGCCGCGGTGGCGGGCGACCGCCTGGCATCGATGATCGCGCGGCGCGGCCTGCCGGAGTTCTACCAGTTCGTGATCGCCGCGATGCCCGCCGCGCTGCTCGGCATCCTGCTCTCCTTCAACGACCTGCACCTGCGCGGCTCGGTGGTGATCACCGGCGGGCTCTTCGCGCTGCTGCCCGGCCGGGCGCTGGTGGCCGCCGTCCAGGACGGCCTGACCGGCTTCTACATCACCGCCGCCGCCCGGCTGCTGGAAGTCATGTACCTCATCGCCGGCATCGTCATCGGCGTCATGCTGGTGCTCTACCTGGGCGTCAACTACAACGCCGAGCTCCGACCGGACGAGAGCCTGGGCGGCCAGGCCGACCCGCCGGTGCAGCTGGTCGCCGCGATACTGCTGTCCGCCGCCTTCGCGATGCTGCTGCAGACCGACCGGCGGACGCTGCCGATGGTCGTGCTGAACACCGCGATCGGCTGGTCCACGTACGGCGTGCTGACCAACAACGCCCGGATCTCCCCGATCGTGGCCACCGGCGTGGCGGCCGGCCTGGTCGGCCTGTCCGGCCAGCTGATGGCGCGCTACCGCTACGCCAGCGCGCTGCCGTACGTGACCGCCGCGATCGGACCGCTGATGCCCGGCTCGGCGCTCTACCTCGGCATGCTCGCCTTCGCCCAGGGCCACCCCAGCGCCGGACTGGTCTCGGTCACCCGGGCCGCCGCGCTGGCGATGGCGCTGGCCATCGGCGTGAACCTGGGAGGCGAAGTGGCCCGGCTGTTCCTCAAGAGCCCCGGCGCGACCGAGCGCCTCGCGCCCCACCTGCTCGTCCCGCGCCGGGCGGCCAAACGCACCCGCGGGTTCTGACCCGGCGTTAGCAGACGGGACGGTTCGACGAACGAAGGCACCACCCATGATCAGTGCACTGCTGGACGGCTACCGGAGCCACATCGTGGCCGCGCACAAGCAACCGCTCTTCCTGCTGCTGACCGGGTTCATCTGCTCGTTCGTCATGATCCGGTTCAGCGTGCGGATGATCCGCGCAAAGGTCCGCTGGTGGCCCGGCAACATCACCCCCGGCGGCCTGCACATCCACCACATGGTCTTCGGCCTGGGCTTCCTGCTGCTCGGCGGCATCGGCGTCTTCGCCACCAACGGCGGCCACCCGTGGATCGACTGGTTCGGACTCGCCTTCGGCATCGGCTGCGGCCTGGTGCTCGACGAGTTCGCGCTGATCCTGCACCTCGACGACGTCTACTGGGGCGAACAGGGCCGCAAGTCCGTGGACGCCGTCATCCTCGGCATCCTGGTCACCGCCCTGCTGCTCATCGGGTACGTCCCGCTCGGCGTCGTCCCCGGCCAGGACACCCGGTGGGGCCTGATCTCGGTCATCTCCGTCAACGCGCTCGCCGCGATCGTCGCCCTGCTCAAGGGCAAGATGTGGACCGGCCTGCTCGGCATCATGGTCCCCGGCATCTCCTGGATCGGCGCGATCCGGCTCGCCCGGCCCGGCAGCCCGTGGGCGCGGTGGCGGTACGCGAAGCGGCCGCGGGCGATGCGCCGCGCCGTCCGGCGGGAGCGGCTGCTGCACGCCCGCGCCGAACGCGCCCGCACCTGGCTCTTCGACCTGATCGCGGGCGCACCCGACAAGGTCCCCGCCCACCACACCGCCACCCACCGGGCCGCCGAGCGGATCGCCGCCCGCGCCACCGCCCACCTCGACGCGCACGCCGCCCGCGCCCTCGCCCGCCGGCACGCCCGGCTCGCCGACCGCCGCACCGAGGCCGGCTCCGTCCCGGTCGACCCGGCCCGCCAGGACCAGGCCCGGCGCCGCCGTCGCACCGTCCGGGCCGGCCGCCACCGCACCTACGCCGTCCGCCCCGCCCCCGCCCGCCCCGAACCCCACACCCCGTACCGCCACCCCCGCCTCCCGCACCCCCAGCCCCGCCGCTGACGTTCGCCCCCACCCGATCCTAGGGGGGGGAAGCGACATGGTGCTGCAAGGGGACCTGTCGGGCACGACCGGCGAACGGCTCCGCCGGCTGCTGCCCAGGGACGAGCCGGCCCGGTGGAGCGGAACGGTGTCCGGGCGGAGGGCGGACGTCGAGCAGCGGTACCGGGAGATCCGTAGGCGGAGCTGACAATCGGACATCTCACCCGGGCGGGCGTATGGCGATAGCGGTGAGGAATCGTCAGGTCTGAGAATATTACGTCGAGTGACTGAATTGTCACGTGATGGGATATTTGGCTGATCGTCAGACCGGCGAAATGAGGTGCCGACCGTGGCCCGCAGATTCCTGCCGACCCTGCTCCTGGCCGTCGCCGGCGTGCTCGGGCTGCTGCCCGCCGCCGCCGCGGCTCCGGCACCGGCCCGGCCGGCCTCGCCGGCCGACGATCCGTACCCGTCCGCCGAGGACATCGCCCGGGCGCAGGCCGAGGCGGACGCCAAGGCCGGCGACGTCGGGGCGATCGAGGCCCGGCTGACCGCGGCCCAGGCGGAGCTGGAGGAGGCGGGCCGGACCGCCGAGCAGGCGGTCGAGGCGTACAACGGGGCCCAGGCCCGGCTGGTCCGGGCCAAGGCGGAGGCGGAGGCGGCGGCGGGCCGGGCCACCGCGGCCGAGGCGGCGCGGGTGGAGGCGGCGGACCGGGCGGCGGGGCTGCTCGCCGAGGTGTACCGGCAGGGCGGCTCCCCGGAGCTGTCGGCGATCAACGCGCTGCTCGGCGCCGGCGGCCCCGGCGCGCTGAGCGACCGGACGGCGGCGATCGGCGTGACCGGTGCCCGGACCCGGCAGATCCTGGACGACGCCACGTCCACCGCCGCCGAGGCGACCCGCGCCCGGGACGCCGCCCGCGCCGCGGAGGACGCGGCGGGCCGGGCCGCCGAGGCGGTCCGGGCCGCGAAGGAGCAGGCCGAGGCGCGGCTGGCCGCCCAGCAGGCGCAGGTCGCCGCCATCGGCCAACGCCGCGAGCAGTTGCTCGTCGAGCTCGCGGCGGCCCGCAACACCACCGTCGACCTGGAGCGCCGGCGCCGCGAGGCGCTGGAGGCGATCGCCGCCCGGGAGGCGGAGGAGGCGGCGCGGGCCGCCGCCGCGGCGGCGGCCGCCCAGTGGGCGGCGCGCCCGAACCCGACCCCGGAGAGCGCCTGGTCGGCGGACGGCGCGGCGGCCGCGATCGCGTTCGCCCGCTCCAAGATCGGCCTGCCGTACATCTGGGGCGGGGAGGGCCCGGAGGGCTACGACTGCTCGGGCCTGACGATGATGGCGTGGCGCCGGGGCGGCAAGAACCTCACCCACTTCGCGGCGGACCAGTACGCCGAGTCCACGCCGGTGTCGTACGCCCAGCTCCGGCCCGGCGACCTGGTGTTCTGGACCAAGACCGGCCGGGCCGCGGACATCTACCACGTCGGCATCTACATCGGCGACGACCAGATGATCGAAGCCCCGCGGCCGGGCACCGCGATCAAGCAGGCCAGCCTCTGGATCATGGGCCGGCCGGACTTCTACGCCCGGCCGTAGCCCCTCCGGCGGCGGACTCAGCCGGCGAAGAACTTCAGCAGCTCCGGCGCGAGTGCCTCGGGTGCCACGTCGTGGGTCTGCTCCGGCAGGGCCAGGTACTCGGCGCCGGGGACGGCCGCCACCGCCCGGGCCGGGGCCTGCAACAGCTCCGGGCTGGCCCCGCCGGCCAGCACCAGGACCGGCACAGCGAGTCCGGCGAGCGCCGCCATCGGGACGCCCGCGCCGGCGGGCGCGTCGAGCACGGCGGCGTCGTACGCGAGGGTGGGCGCCACCGCCTCGAACGCGGGCCACGCCGGTGAGCTGCGCATCTGCTCCACCACGGGCTCCGGCGCGCCGACGAAGGCCATGAACCGGGCGACCGCGTCCCCGGGCCGGCCCTCGGCCAGGTCGGCGGCCAGGCCCGCCGCGTACCCGGTGAAGCGCTCGCGCTGCCCGTCCTCGGTGGCGAACGGGGGCTCGTACACCGCGAGCCGGGTGATGCCGAGACCGCGCTCGGCGGCCCGCAGGGCGAGGGCGGCGCCGGAGGAGATGCCGTACACGGCCGCCGTGCCGCCCGCGGCGGCGATCACCGCGGCCAGGTCCTCGATCTCCCGCTCCACCGCGTACGGCGCGGTGTCGCCGCTCTCCCCGCGCCCGCGCCGGTCGTAGGTGTGGACGGTGTGGTGGGCGGCGAGCTGCGCGGCCAGGCCCTGGGCGGGCCCGAAGGCCCGGTGGCAGAGCGCGCCGTCGACCAGGACGACGGCCGGGCCGCTGCCGGTCACGGTGCGGGCGACGGTCGTCCCGTCGGCGGAGACGACGGCGGTCATGACGCGTCCTTCCGGGAGGTCTGCTCGGCGAGGGTGTGGGCGACCAGGGCGTTGGCGTGGCCGTGGCCCAGGCCGTGCTCGGTCTTCAGCCAGCCGACCAGCTCCATGTGCTTGGTCAGCGGCGAGGAGCGGATCAGCTCCTGCCACTCGGCGATCGGACGGCCGTACTTCTTCTCGATCGACGGGAAGTAGCTGGCGGGGCCCTTGACGGGGGTGGTCATCTCGGTCTCCTGGAAGGTCGTTCGGGAGGTCAGTTGTCGGCCGGGCCGTAGACGGTGTGCAGCACGCCGGTGGAGAAGACGGTGTTCTCCAGCAGCTTCAGCCGGATCGGCTCGGCGTGCCCGTCGAACAGGCGCAGGCCCTTGCCGACCGCGATCGGGTGGACGAACAGGTGCAGCTCGTCGATCAGGCCGGCGGCGAGCAGCGCGCGCACCACGGAGATCGAGCCGGACATCCCGATCGGCCCGCCCTCCTCCTGCTTCAGCGCGGTGACGCCCTCGACCAGGTCGCCCTTCAGCTGCTCGGAGTTGCGCCAGGCGAACGCCAGGTCGGAGCGGGAGACGACGACCTTGCGGGCGTCGCCGAGCGCCTTCGCCATCGGCGCGTCCTCGCCGCCCGCGTCCTCCCGGCCGGGCCAGGCGGCGGCGAAGCCGTCGTAGGTGACGCGGCCGAGCAGCACGGTGTCGGCCGCGCCGAGCTGGGCCCCGACGGCCGCCCCCATCTCGTCGTTGAAGTAGGGGAAGTGCCACTGCTCCGGGCTCTCGACGACGCCGTCGGCGGCGATGAACAGACCGGCGGTGATCTTGCGCATGGGGTGCTCCCTGGATCAGCGGGTGTGAAGTGCTCTCACCCGGTCAGACGGGGGCCGGCCGCGGGACTCATCGCTCCGCGGCGAAGAAGTTCCAAGATCTTTTCGCGACCGATGAGAACGGCGCCGCCGAGCAGTCCCCATAGGTGTGGAGAGACTGCTTTTCCCGGCGCCGCCGGCACCCGAGGAGCTGGCCGACCTGCTCGCCGACCGGCCGGACGTCCGGCTCGTGGTCTGCGAGGTCGGGCGGCTGACCGCGCCCGGGCCCGCCGACCTCGACCGGCTGGCCCGGCTGCGCCTGGCCGCCCGGAGGGCCGGCGCCGGACTCGTCCTGCGCGGGGCCGGCCCGCGCCTGCGACTGCTGCTGGCGCTGACCGGCCTGGACGGCGTGCTCGCGGACGACGAACCGTCAGCTGCCGGCGGGCAGCCGCATCGGTAGCTCCCACAGCGGGAACAGCCGGTCGGTGTCCATGTGGTTGGTCATGGTGGCGATCCGGCCGTCGGTGATCTCCAGCACGGTGATGCCCCACGGCGTCCAGCCGTTCCCGTCCTCGGCCGGCCGGTACTGCGCGAACGCGGGCGAGCCGTTCGCCTCCACCGGCAGCAGCCGCGAGCCGCGGCAGCCGCAGCCCGCGCCCAGCCACCACGCGCCGAGCTCCACCACGCCCTGCACCCACATCTGGTACGGCGGCATGTTGAGCACCGCGTCCTCGTGCAGGAGCTTCTTCAGGCCGTCGACGTCGAACGCCTCGAAGGCCTGCACGTACCGGGCCAGCAGGGCCTGCTGCGTCTCGTCCAACGGCCGGTAGGTGTCGCTCGCCGGGACGCCGCCGCCCTCGGCGAGGGTCGCCCGGGCGCGCTGCAGCGCGCTGTTGACCGACGCCACGCTGGTGTCCAGCAGCTCGGCGGTCTCCGCCGCCGACCAGGCCAGCACCTCGCGCAGCACCAGGACCGCCCGCTGCTTCGCCGGCAGCTTCTGCAGGGCCGTCACGAACGCCAGCCGGATCGTCTCCCGGCCGACCGCGACCTCGGCCGGATCCCCGGCCAGCACCCGGCCGTCGGGCACCGGCCCGACCCAGATGTTCTCCTCCAGCTGGGTCAGGTCCGGCGCGTGCGCCGCGACCGGCGAGGTCAGGTCCATCGGCCGGGCCCGCCGCTGCGCGGCCGGCGCCATGTCCAGGCAGACGTTGGTCGCGATCCGGTACAGCCACGTCCGCAACGCCGAACGCCCCTCGAAACCGGCGTACTTCGACCAGGCCCGGACCAGCGTCTCCTGCACCGCGTCCTCGGCCTCGAAGGCCGAGCCGAGCATCCGGTAGCAGTACGCGGTGAGCTCCCGCCGGAACGGCTCGAGCCGCTCGACGACGGCATCGGAATCCATGATCACTGGCACTCTGTCACCCTACTTCGCAGCCTCGTCGCCCCGCAGTGTCACTGGCAGAACTCCATCAGCGCCTCCTCGAAGTCCGGGAACTCCGCCGCCGCCCGGGCCAGCACCTCGGCGGCCGGCCGCCGGGCGCCCGGCGCGAACCGCTCCGCGACCTCGGTCAGCGCCCGGTCCGGCACCGCCGCCCAGTCGGGCCCGTGCGCCGCAGCCTCCCGCGGGCCGAAGCCCGCGGCCAGCAGCCACAGGAACTCGCCCAGGTCGCGGGCCAGCACCGCCGCCCCTCCCTCGGAGCCGAGGAAGACCAGCGGCTGCTCGGCCACCGGCACACCGACGCGGACCAGCCAGAACGCCGCGTACCCGCCGGTGCCGTCCTGCCCGAGGACCAGGAAGTCGTCGCCGCTCGCCGCCGCGTCGCCCGTCCACGCCCGGAACCACTCGGTGGTCCGCCCGGCCGGCAGGAACTCCGGGAACGGCTCGAACTCGACCCCCTCCCGCTCGTCGAACGGCACCGCCAGCGCGGCGGCCAGCGCGGGCGGGAAGCTGCGGTCGTGCTCGGAGGTCATGCGCGCACGCTAGCGGCCGGCACCGACAACCGGGGCCTCCCCGACGCCGGGGGCCGCTCCCGGAGGTGCTCCGCGACGCCGATCGGACCCGGCGGAAAACCGGATGCCCGCGCACCGGGCCCGACGTACCGTGACGGGATGGGCAACGACGCACACGGCCGCCCCGGCCAGGACATCGAGATCCGCGCCATCACCGAGGAGGAGATCCCGGTCTGGGACCGGGCGATCGCGCGGGGCTTCCTGCGGCCGCACATCGCCGACGGCACCGAGTTCCGGCGGCTGACCTTCGAGCCCGGCCGGTTCCTCGCCGCCTTCGACCGGGCCGACGGCGACCGCTGCGTGGCCACTTTCCGCAGCTTCGACGCCGAGCTGACCGTCCCCGGCAACGGCACCCTCCCGGTGGACGCGGTCACCGCCGTCACCGTCAACTCCACCCACCGCCGCCGCGGCCTGCTCTCCGGCATGATGCGCCAGGACCTGGCCGCCGCCCGGGAGCGCGGCAGCCTCGCCGCGATCCTGATCGCCGCCGAGTACAACATCTACGGCCGCTTCGGCTACGGCCCGGCGACCCGCGCCCACGGCCTGCGCATCGACCTGCTGCGCTCCGGCGGCCTGCGCGCCGACCTGCCCGTGCCCGAGGGCGGCCGGGTCGACTTCCTCTCGCTGGAGGAGCTCCGCAAGCTCGGCCCCGAGCTGCACGACCGCTGGCGGCTCACCCAGCCCGGCGCGATCACCCGCAGCCCCGCCTGGTGGAAGCTGCACACCGGCGAGGTCACCCTCCCCGGCTACGACTGGAAAGAGGGCTTCTACGCGGCCCACCGGGACGCCGACGGCGTGGTCACCGGCCTGATCTGGTACTCCGTCGACGACACCTGGGACGGCGCGTTCCCCAACTGCACCCTCACCGTCAACGACTTCCTCGCCCTCGACCGGCCGACCGCCAACGCGCTGTGGAGGTTCGCCTTCTCCGTCGACTGGGTGCGGCACGTCGCGGTCGGCAACCTCTCCCCGGACGACCCGCTGCCGCTCCTGCTGAACGACCCGCGCGGCGCCAAGCCGCACGAGGAGAGCTGCGACTTCCTCTGGCTGCGGCTGCTCGACCTGCCCGCCGCGCTGGCCGCCCGCAGCTACGCCGCACCCGGCCGCCTGGTCCTCCAGGTCACCGACCCGGAGGGCTGGACGGCCGGCCGCTGGGCGCTGGAGACCGCCGCCGACGGCACCGGCCGCTGCACCCGCACCGACGACCCGGCGGACCTCACCCTGGACATCGGCCGGGTCGGCAGCCTCTACCTCGGCGCCGAGTCCGCGACCCGGCTGCTGGCCGCGGGCCTGCTCACCGAGCACCGCCCCGGCGCCGCCGCCACCGCCGACCTGCTGCTGCGCACCCCGACCGCCGGCTGGAACCCCGACGGCTTCTGATCCGTGACCCGGGGCGGTGCCCGCTACTTCGCGGTCCTGCCGATGGTCGGCAGGATGAAGTCCTGGATCAGGCCCTTGGCGTCCCGGACGATCGGCCGGAACACCTTGTAGCGGGAGAGGTTGATGACCCGGGCCGCCATCGGCGTGGAGCGGCGGACGAACTCCCGGGTCCGCTCGGTGTCCGGCGTGCGGTCGAACACCCAGTAGAGCACCACGATCATCAGGTGCAGCCACAGCACGTCCGGCAGCAGCTCGACCAGCTCGGCGTCCAGCTTGGGCGCCAGCTCCGAGCCGGCCAGCACCTCCCGGAAGAGGGCCACCGCGGTGGCCCGGGCCGGGTGCGACTCGTTGGAGAACGGGCTGAGCGAGCTGGTCGGGTCGGCGGCCGTCCGGAAGAACTGGGCCGCGAACTCGTGGTACGGCGCCGCGGTGTCCAGCCACGACTCCAGCGCGATCTCCAGGCGCTGGGCGAAGTCCCGGGTGTGCGCCATCCGCCGCCTGGCGTCCGCCGCGTGCTCGTACGTCATCCGGTCGTAGAACCCCTGGATCAGGAACTCTTTTCCGGCGAAGTAGTAGTACGCGTTGCCGACCGAGATCCCCGCCTCGGTGGCGATGGCCCGCATCGTGGTCTTCTCGTACCCGCGCTCCTGGAACAGCCGCATCGCGGTCTCCAGGATCAGGGCGCGGGTCTGCTCGCTCTTGTCCGTCTTGGGCAGTGCCCGCCCGCCGGGAAGCTCGGGCGCGCTCTCGACCCTGCCGTCGGTGACGCGGTCGCTCTGGTTCGGCTCCTCCACGGTGGTCGAGCCTACCCGGGCCGCCGCCCCGGGCCGGTCCCCCCGGCCCGGGGCGGTGCGCTGCGCGGTGGCCCTGCGCCGGTGCACTAGGGCGACACCGAGCAGCTGCCGTCACCGCACCCGGGCTCCGGCGGCACCCCGTACGCCGCCGGGTCGTACGGTCCCGCCGTGTACGGCCCCCCGCCGTACGGGCCGCCGGTGTGCGGGCCCCCGCCGTACGGGCCGTTGCCGTACGGGCCGCCGGTGTGCGGGCCCCCCGCGCCCGGCCCCCCGGCGGGCGGAGCGCCGTACGGGTTCGCGGGATCCGGGGCCGCGATGCCGTGACGCCCCCCGGCGTACGGGATCGCGGCCGGTGACGGCCCGGGCTGCACGGCACTGGGTGACCCCTGTACACCCAGTGCCGGCGCCCGGCCCGCGCCGGTGGCCTGCCGGTACTTGCTGGCGGCGAAGGCCGCCGCCCGGGCCAGCGGCAGACCGGCCGGGGTCGAGAGCCGATGGGCCAGCGGCCGGTGCTCGGCCAGCGCCCAGAGGCAGACCACGAAGGCGGGCGCCCCGCGCCAGACCTCGCCGGTGTCGCCGACCACGGTGATCTCGCCGAGCGAGGCGTCGTGGTCGAGGCCGGGGAAGAGCCGGTGCGCCTCGGCGGAGTTCACCGCGACGAACTCCAGCGGCACCAGCTGCGCCTGTCCGCGCAGCCACGCGGTGAGGTGCCGGCAGAGCAGGCAGCCCGGGTCGTGCAGCACGGTCAGCCGGCCGACCGGCGCCGGCCGTGTCGCCGGCGCCGCGGATGCGGTGGTGGTCACCGGGCTCACGCCTCGGCGGGCTTGACCCAGCCCTGCGGCGCGACCGGCGGCCGCTGCTGGCGCTCCAGCGCGCCCCGGCGGCGGATCCGGTTGAGCACGTACACGTTGCCGAGGTGCATCACGCCGAGCAGCAGGAGCACGGTGCCGAGCTTGTACGAGAGGGCGTTGAAGATGCCCGCGGTGCTGTCGACGGTCTCGTCGTTGCGCATCCACAGGGCGACGAAGCCGAGGTTGATCAAGTAGAAGCCGACCACCAGGAGGTGGTTGACGGCGTCGGCCAGCCGCTCGTCCCCGGCGAAGACGTCGGAGAGGAAGAGCCGGCCGTTGCGGCTGAGGGTGCGGGCCACCCAGACCGTCACGCCGGTGGCGATCGGCAGGTAGGCGGCATAGCTGACGACTGTGCAGTCCATCGGGACCACTCCGTTTCGAACGTGTTCAAAAGCTCGACGGGGATGACTGTAGAGGGTCTTTTGAACGCGTTCAAGTATGCGGGTGTGGGAGGCTCCTCCCATGGATTCCCCGATCGTGGTCCGCACCGGAGGGCCGGCCGACGCCGCCGCCGTCGCCACCCTCCACGCCGACAGCTGGCGCACCGCGTACGAAGGGATCGTCCCCGCCGAGGCGCTCGGCGACGGCCTCGCGGGCGAACGCCTGGCGATCTGGGAGATCCGGCTCACCGCCGACTACGGGCCGCCCGCCGACACCCCCGTGCTGCTGATCGCCGAGGAGCCCGACGGCACCCCGGTCGGCTTCGCCTACCTGGTGCCCGAGCCGGACGGCAGGGTCCTGCTCGACAACCTGCACGTCCGCCCCGGCCGCACCGGCGGCGGCATCGGCGCCCTGCTGCTGCGCGCCGCCCTCGACCGCACCGCGGCGGCCGGCCGCCCGCTGCGGCTGGAGGTGCTGCGGGACAACGTCCGCGCCGTCGCCTTCTACGAGCGCGAGGGCGGCGTCCGCACCGACGAACGGGTCGCCGCCTTCCCCGGCGGCCACCTGCTCCCCGAGTACGAGTACCTCTGGCCCGCGACGACCTGAGGGGCCATGGGCTGCCCGGGGGCGCAGGGTCTAGTGGTCGTACACCGTGACCGGCACGCCCCGGTCGCCGAGCCGGGCGGTCACCAGCGGCTCCACCCGCTCCCAGCGCCCGCCGGCCAGGCCGCAGCCGATCCGCGGCATGTGGACGGAGGCGCCGAGGCGCAGCGCGTGCCCGCCGAGGGTCGCCAGCGCGGTGTCGATCGCCTCGTAGCGCACCGGCGCCCCGCTGGACCGGCCGGTGCGGATCCCGCGCTGGCCCACCAGGTTCGCCACCCACAGGTGCGGCCCGACCCGGACCAGCTGCACCGCGCCCAGCCCGAAGCCGTTGCCCGCCCGCTCCCGGTGCCAGCGCCGGTACGCCGCCTCGGGCTCCGGCCACCGGCGCGACACGGCCAGCACGAATCCCTTGCCCCAGCCGCCCAGGTCGTTGCAGACGTGGGCGACGATCTTGACGCCCTTGCCCTGCGGGGCGGTGGCGTCGCCGCGCACGTACGTGATCGTCTCCCCCATGGCGGCCATGCTCGCATCCGGTGCCGACAGCCGCTCCGGATATTCGCGGCATTGACGCAGCCGCGTTGTTAATCTGGCGCGCATGCCCCGTGACCTGCACCCCCGCCTGCTGCGCGGTTTCGTCGCGACCGCCGAGACGCTGCACTTCGGCCGGGCCGCCGAGCGGCTGCACACCGCTCAGCAGGCACTCAGCCGGGACGTCCGGAGCCTCGAACGGGCGCTGGGGGAGCGGCTCTTCGACCGGTCGACGCGCAGCGTGGCACTGACCGCGGCCGGCCACCGACTGCTGCCGAAGGCCCGGCGCTTCCTGGAGCTGCACGACGAGATCGCCGTCCCGGACGGCTCCCGGGCGCTGCTGGTGGACCTCAACAGCGAGGTGAGCGGCCCGGACCTGACCGCCGACCGGCTGCTCGCGGCGGCCCGCGCGGCCCGCCCGGAGTGCGAGCTGCTGGCCCGCTTCCACGGCGGACTGGCGGCCGCGGCGGGGGAGTTGATCGCGCACCGGCTGGACGTCTCGTTCGGCCGCTTCGCCGGGCTGCCGGCCCCGGAGCGGGCGCAGCTCGCCCACCTGCCCGTCAGGCTGGAGCGGATGGCGGTGGTGCTGCCGCTCGGGCATCCGCTGGCGGGGCTGCCGCAGGTGCCGGTGGCCGCACTGGCGGGCCACCCGGTGGACGTCTGCGTCGGGAACCCGGCGACCACCGAGTGGACCGCGCTGGGTCTGCGCCTGCTCGCCGAGCACGGTCTGACGGCCGCGCCGGGGCGGCCGCCGGCCGTCGGGCAGGGGGAGTTCGGCCGGTACGTGGTCCGGCACGGCGACCCGGTGCTGACCACGGTCGGCGGGCCGGCGCCCGAGGGCACGGTCACCCGGCCGCTGGTCGATCCGGTGCCGCTGGCCCTGGTCGGGCTGGTCCACCGGCCCGCGTTCCGGCATCCCGCGCTCGCCGCGCTGTGCGAGGCGGCCGGCGCCCTCGGCTCGGCCGAAGGCTGGTTGGCGCGGCCGGCGGGCAGCTGGCTGCCGGCCGAGGACGCCGCGCTGCTGCGCTGAGGGGAGCCTCGCCGCCGCGCCGGGGGACGCCGCGCTGCCGCGCCTGGGACGCCGCGCTGCCGCGCCTGGGAAGCCGCGCTGCCGCGCCTGGGAAGCCGCGCTGCCGCGCCTGGGAAGCCGCGCTGCCGCGCCGGGAAACGGCGGCGCCCCCGCCGGGGAGTGGCGGGGGCGGTACCGGGAGATCTCTGCGTACTGCCGGGGGGCGGTCAGGCGGCCTTGACCGCGGAGATGTCGAAGGACAGCTTGACCTTCTCGCCGATCAGCACGCCGCCGGTCTCCAGCGCGGCGTTGTAGGTCAGGCCCCAGTCGGTGCGGTCGACCGTGGTGCCGCCCTCGAAGCCGACCCGGTCGGCGCCGTACAGGTCGGTGGCGGTGCCGGTGAACTCCAGGTCCAGCGAGACCGGGCGGGTGGTGCCCTTGATGGTCAGGTCACCGTGCATCCGGAAGGTGTCGCCGTTGATCCGCTCGGCGGAGGTGGACTTGAAGGTGATCTCCGGGTAGGCGTCCGCCTCGAAGAAGTCGCTGGTGCGCAGGTGCTCGTCGCGCTGGGCCTGGTTGGTGTCGATCGAGGCGACCTTGATCACCAGCTCGGCGGTGGAGGCGGCCGGGTTCGTGCCGTCCAGGTGGAGCTTGCCCTCGTACTCGGCGAACTCGCCGCGCACGTTGGTGACCATCGCGTGCCGGACCGCGAAGCCGATCTTGCTGTGCGCCTGGTCGATCGCGTAGTCGCCGGTCACGTGGGCCAGGTCGGCCTTCGGCTCGGCGACCGCGACGGCAGCGGCGGGGGCGTCGGACTTGTTGGTGCGGTTGAAGAATCCCATGGCTCCTCCTCGGGTTCGAAGCCGGTTGTTTAGGCTTCAACTTGTTGGCTCCACCGTAACCCTTTCTGGTTCAAGTTTCAACCACCTGGTTCGAGGAGCCCCGAGGTCCACCCGATCGGGCGATCAGTTCCAGGGGGTGCCCTGCTCCTCGGCCAGCAGCTGGAAGGCCACCTTGCCGTCGACCGTCTCCCGGATGATGTCCGCGTGGCCCGCGTGCCGCGCCGTCTCCTGGATCAGGTGCAGCAGCGCCCAGCGCGCCGTCCGGCGGCTGTTCGGCGGGAACCACGGCGCCACCGGCAGCGGGAAGTCCACCTCCAGGCTCGGCAGCTCGCGGACCGCCTTCTCGGTCTCCGCCGCCACCTGCTCGTACACCGCCAGCCAGCCCGCCAGGGTGTCGCCCTCCACCAGGCGGTACTCGTCCGCCCAGCGTTCCATCGAGGCCGACTCCTCCCCGCCGCCCCGCTGCAGCAGGTTCTCGGTGATCCAGAAGCGCTCGCAGCGCGCCGCGTGCTTGATCAGCACCGCGAGGGACAGGCTGCTCACGGTCGGGGTGCCGGCCGCCTGCTCCTCGGACAGGCCGAGCACCGCGCGGCGCAGCCCGCCGCGCTGGGCCGCCAGGAAGGCGAGCAGGGCGTCGCGCTCGTCGGTCTCCGCGTTCACCAGGGAAGGCATCGTGCAGTCCTCTCGTCGCCGTTTCGGTAGGACCGACGCTATCGGGGCATGCGGACAGATTCGGTCCTCGATCGGGCGGGGCTAGGGTGGGAATCCCCGTTCGTCCCCGCTCCCGGAGGCCCGCCGGATGTACGCCCTGCACGCGATCTGGCGCGCCGACGGCCGCCTCGCGCTCTGGGCGGAGAGCGCGGAACTCCACGCCTCCGGTGGCGGCGCGGGCCCCGGCGCCGCCCACCCCTACGCGTGCGGGGCCGCGGCCGTCGCCGACCTGCTCGCCGGGATCGGCCCCGGGCTCGGCTGGCTCGCCGAGCAGGCCGCCGAACGCTGGACCGGCCTGCGCCTGCCCGGCCTGGGCGGCCGGCCCGTCCCCTCGCCCGACCTGCCGATCGGCGCACCCCCCAGGGCCGGCCTCGCCCTCGACGCCTGGCGCATCCCCGGCCTGCTCCTCGAACCCGCCCACGCGACCCAACTGCTCGGCGCGCTCTTCGACCCGCACTGGGCCGGAGCCACCGCCGAACTCCCCGACGGACGGCAGGTCGAGATCGCGTACGGCGCCTCGCTGCGCTGGCTGACCGCCGTCCACGACCTCGCCTGGCGACTGGTCGGACAGGGGCGGGTGCTCCCCGCCCTGCGCGGCGGGCCCGGGGGCCGGTACGCCCGGTGGCGTCCCGTCCACGACCCCGCGACCCGCGCCGAGGCCGCGGCCCTGGCCGCCGGCTGCCCCCCGATCGCCCGCGCCGAGCACGGCGCCCCCGAACGCACCGGAACCCAGCTCCTCGACACCGTCCTGGAGGCCCTGGTCGACCAGGAGGCCCGCGCCGCCCTGGCCGGCACCGCCGTGCCCGCGCCCGTCACCGCGGGTGCGGACGGGGCCGAGGAGTGGGTCGGGGCGCTGTTCCGGGGGGACGGGCGGCTCGCCGGGGAGCCCGCCGGGGGGCTGGGCGAGGCGCTCGACGGGTGGCTGGCGGCGGCGGAGGGGCGGTTGAGCCCCGTCCGGCTGGACTTCCGGCTGTCCGAACCGCTCGGCCCGGACGGCGCGGACCCGCAGGGGACGGCGCCCGGCGAGGTCTGGCGGCTCGACCTGCTGGTCCGCCCCGCCGACCGGCCCTCGCTCGTGGTCCCGGCGGCCGACCTGTGGGCCGACGGCCCCGGCCGCGCCGCGCTCGCCCGTGCCGTCCCCGACGCCGCCGAGGCGTTCCTCGCCGAACTCGACCGGGCCGCCGGGCTCCGCCCCGGCCTGCGGGACGGCTTCCACCGCACCCGACCCGCCGGCGTCGACCTCGACCGCGCGGCCGCCCTCGACTTCCTCACCGACACCGCGCCCGTGCTCGCCCGCGCGGGTTTCGGCGTGCTCCTGCCCTCCTGGTGGCAGCGCCGCCCCCGGCTCGGCCTCGCGCTGACGGCCACCCCCGCGATCGCCGGCGCGGTGAAGCGCACCGCGCAGGTCGACCGGGACGCCGTCCTCGACTTCCGCTGGCAGCTCGCGATCGGCGGACTGACGCTCACCCAGCAGGAGCTGGAGGAGCTCGCCGCCGCCCAGCAGGGCCTGGTCCGGCTGCGCGGCCGGTGGGTCGCGGTGGATCCGGCGCAGATCGCCGCCGCCGTCCGCTTCCTCGCCCACCGCGGCACCGACCCGCTCGAACCGGCCGAGCTGTTCCGGCTCGCGGCGGACGACGCGGCGACCGTCGACGGCTTCCCGGTGGTCACCGTCCACGCCGACGGCCCGCTCGGCGACCTGCTCGCCGGCCGCCCGCTCCCCGACCTCCGCCCGCCCGCCCTCCCGGGGGACTTCACCGGCACCCTCCGGCCGTACCAGCAGCGCGGCCTGGCCTGGCTGGACGGTCTCGGCCGGCTCGGTCTCGGCGCGGTGCTGGCGGACGACATGGGCCTCGGCAAGACCGTCCAGACCCTCGCGCTGCTGGCGGTGGAGAAGGCGCGGGGCGCGACCGGGCCGGCGCTGCTGGTCTGCCCGATGTCGCTGGTCGGCAACTGGCAGCGGGAGGCGGCCCGGTTCACGCCCGGCCTGCGGGTGCACGTCCACCACGGCGCCGACCGCGCCGGCGCCCCGGACGCCTCGGCGGACCTGGTCGTCACCACCTACGGCGTGCTGCAGCGGGACGCGGTCGCGCTGCGCCGGATCCGCTGGCGGCGGATCGTCGCCGACGAGGCGCAGCACATCAAGAACCTCGGGGCCCGGCAGTCGCGGGCGATCCGTTCGCTGCGCTCGGGGCCGCGGATCGCGCTCACCGGCACGCCGGTGGAGAACCGGCTCGCCGAGCTGCACGCGGTGCTGGAGTTCGCCAACCCCGGCCTGTTCGGCAGTGCGGAGTCGTTCCGGGAGCGGTTCGCGGTGCCGGTCGAGCAGTCCGGGAACGCCGAGGCCGCGGCCCGGCTCGCCCGGCTCACCCGCCCGTTCGTGCTGCGCCGGCTGAAGAGCGACCCGGCGATCGTCGACGACCTGCCCGCCAAGCAGGAGTTCACCGTCCGCTGCGACCTCACCGCCGAGCAGGCCGGGCTCTACCGGGCGGTCGTCGCCGACCTGCTGCAGCGGCTGGGCGGGCTGCGCGGCGTGGAGCGCAAGGGGGCGGTCCTCGCGGCGATCGGCCGGCTCAAGCAGGTGTGCAACCACCCGGCCCAACTGCTGCACGACGGCTCGGCGCTGGCGGGCCGCTCGGGCAAGGTCGAGCGGCTGGTCGACCTGCTGCGCGAGGCGCTGGACGAGGGCGACCGGGTGCTGGTCTTCACCCAGTACGCCGAGTTCGGCCGGATGCTGGTGCCGTACCTGCGCGGCCGGCTCGGGGAGGAGGTGTCGCACCTGCACGGCGCGGTGCCCAAGGCGCGCCGGGACGAGCTGGTGGCGCGCTTCCAACAGCCGGACGGGCCACGGGTGTTCCTGCTCTCGCTGAAGGCGGGCGGGACGGGGCTCAACCTGACCGCCGCCAACCAGGTGATCCACCTGGACCGCTGGTGGAACCCGGCCGTCGAGGACCAGGCCACCGACCGCGCCCACCGGATCGGCCAGCGCCGCACCGTACAGGTCCGGCGGCTGGTCTGCACCGGCACGGTCGAGGAGCGGATCGCCGAACTCATCGACGCCAAACGCGCCTTGGCCCACGCCGTGGTCACCCCCGGCGAGCAGTGGCTGACCGAACTGCCCGCCGACCGGCTGCGCGACCTGCTCAGCCTCTCCGCCGACACCCTCGACCCGTCCGGAGCGTGAGACCCGTGCCCGACGCCGTGCCGCTCGGCGACCGACCGCTCGACGACTGCCTGGAGGACTTCTGGCGGGGCGGGTTCACCCTGCGCGCCGACGCGGGGGGGCGACGACGCCCCGCCCGCCGCGCCCGAGCCCGACCCGTCCGGCATCACGGTGCGCGGCCGGGACCTCGCCGCCCTGCTGGCGCCCGCGTACCGCGATCTCACCGGTCGGCGCTGACCGCCTCCGGGCCGTCCAGGAAGCCGGCCAGCAGGGCCCGGAACTCCTCCGGCCGGTCCACCCACGGCCGGTGCCCGGCACCGGCCAGCACCTCCAGCCGGGAGTCCGGGTGGCACTCGGCGACCAGCCGCGCCGGGACGGTGCCGATCACCCCGTCCAGCGCGCCCGCCACCACCAGCACCGGAACCCCCACCGGCTCGGGCTCGCCCGCCCCGGCGTAGAACGCCTCGCGGATCCACGGCCGCGCGGGCACCAGCTCCGGGTCGAAGGCCTCGGCGCGGGCCCGCTCGTCCCACCGGCCCCAGAAGAACGGGGTGATCCGGGCGGAGAGTTCGGCCGCGTCGCCGCCGGCCCGCAGCTCCCGGTCGGCCGCCGCCGCGTCCGGGTACCACGGCTCCGCCGACCGGGACGCCCGGATCGCCGCCAGCTCGGCGTCCTGCGGCTCCCGCGCCGACCGGCCGACCGGCGTCACCAGGGCCAGCCGGCGCACCCGCGCGGGCAGCTCGGCGGCGTAGCGCTGGGCGGTCAGCGCACCGGCGGAGTGGCCCAGCAGGTCGATCGCGTCCAGACCCAGGTGGGCGCGGAGCGCCTCGACGTCCCGCCACTGCTCGGTGAAGGAGCAGCCGGCCCTGCCGTCGGGCACCGCCGAGCGGCCGGTCGCCCGGGCGTGCAGCCGGATCACCGTGCGGTCGGCCGGCAGCCCGCCGAGGTCGCCCAGGTAGCGGGCGTCCGCGCCCGGGCCGCCGGCCAGTGCCACCAGGGGGCGGCCGGCGCCGGAGAGGTCGTACCAGAGCGCGGTTCCGTCGTACGAGGTGAAGATCGGCATGGCGCCGATCGTGGCACGGGCCCTCCCGCCGGGGCCGCGGATTTCACCCCGTGGACGGCTCCAGCAGCGCCCGCAGACCGTCGACGTGCCGGTAGTGGTGGACGGCCATCCCGACCGCCCGGGCGCCGGGCAGGTTGGCGGCGGTGTCGTCGACGAACAGGCACCGCCGGGGCACGACGCCGAGCCGCTCGGCGGCGGCCAGGTAGGCGCGGGGGTCGGGCTTGGCGACGCCGATCCGGGCGGTGCTCACCACGGTCGCGGCCAGCGCCGCGTCCAGGCCCAGCGCGGCGAGGTCGGCCTCCAGCCGGGTGGTCGCGTTGGTCAGCAGCGCCACCGGCATCCGCCGCGCGGCCGCGTTCAGCAGCGCCAGCACCCGCTCGTCCACCCGGGCCGGCTGCCGGCCCCACCGCTCGACCAGCTCGCGGGCCCGCTCGGCGGAGCCGCACGGTCCGGCCAGGTCCGCCGCCACCGCCGCGCGCCACTCCTCGTCCGTGACCCGCCCGGTCACCGCCGGCACCAGCCGCTCCTCCCGGAACGCGGCCCCGGCCAGCGTCCCGGCCGCCAGGCCGTACGACCGGTCGAGTGCCGCCATGTCCTCCGCGTCCCACAGCCGCAGCACCCCGTCCAGGTCGCACACCAGCGCCCCCGGCCGCCCCGCTCCCGCCCCGTCCTCCGTCATACCGGCACGCTACCGGCCCGCCCGGCGCCGCGCGGTTGCGGGAGTTAGCGGCCTGCTTGCAATTGCAAGCAGGCCGGGGCATGCTGTGGCCATGGGGTCACTCAACGTCGGCTCGCTGGGCGAGTACATCCGGGAGCAGCGGCGCAACGCGCAGTACTCGTTGCGGCAGCTCGCGGAGGCGGCCGGCGTGTCCAACCCCTACCTGAGCCAGATCGAGCGCGGGCTGCGCAAGCCGAGCGCGGAGATCCTGCAGCAGATCGCGAAGGCCCTGCGGATCTCGGCGGAGACGCTGTACGTGCAGGCCGGGATCCTGGAGGAGCGGCAGGAGGAGGGGCCCGGGCTGCGGGCCGCGATCCTGGCGGATCCGCAGATCGGCGAGCGGCAGAAGCAGGCGCTGCTCGCCGTGTACGAGGCGTTCCTCAAGGAGAACCGCGAGGAGCGCGAAGCCGACGGCGACGGCTGACCGAACGCACCACACACCCGGGAGGACCGGACATGGCGATCACCGACGACATCAAGAAGACCCTCAGCGACCCGACCCCGCTGTACGCCCTGGCGGGCGCCGGCGACCTCGCGGTGGAGAAGCTGCGCGAAGTGCCGGGCCGGGTCGAGGCGCTGGCCGCCGACCGCAAGGGCACCCAGGAGAAGGCCGCCGCCGCGCTGCAGGAGGCGGGCAGCAAGCTCGTCGAGGCGCAGGCGAAGCTGACCGAGTCGGTCGGCACCCTGCCCACCGACGTCAAGGTGCTGCAGGAGAAGGCGCAGGAGTTCGCCATGCAGCAGGTCGGCCGCGCGCTGGAGTTCGCGGTCAAGGCCAAGGAGGCCTACGACGAGCTGGCCGTGCGCGGCCGGGTCGTGGTGGAGAAGACCACCGGCGGCGCCGAGGCGGCCGCGGAGGTCGTGGTGGCCGAGGTCGTGGTGGACGCCGAGCCGGTGGTCGAGGCCGAGGCCGTGGCCGTGGACGGGGCTCCGGCCGAGAAGCCCGCCGCGAAGAAGACCACCCGGGCCCGGAAGTCCGCCGCTCCGAAGGAGTAGCCGCGGACGGGTGGCCGGGCGTGCCACGATGGACGGTGGGATCCCGGAAGCCGCAGTGAGGAGAACGCAGTGCAGATCCTGTACTTCGACGTCCTGAATCCGTTCTGGTGGATCGCGACCGCGATCATCGGTTTCAAGACGTTCGCCTTCGTCGACGCCGCGACCCGCCGCGAGGACGCGTACCGGGCGGCGGACAAGAAGACGAAGCCGTTCTGGCTGGTCGTCCTCGGCCTGGCACTCGGCCTCGACCTGCTGTTCGGCGCCAACCCGATCACCGGCTTCCTGACGCTGATCGGCCTGGTCGCCGCGATCGTGTACGTGGTGGACGTCCGCCCCGCGATCAAGCAGCTGACCGACGGCCGCGGCAGCGGCAACAACCGGAACACCGGCCCCTACGGGCCGTGGTGAGCCGGAGCGCCCGGCGCCGGTAGGCGCGGGCAGGCGTACGGGAGGGCGGCACCCCGCGGATCGGGGGTGCCGCCCTCCCGCACGTCCTCCCGCACGTCCTCCAGTGCGTCCTCCAGTGCGTCCGCCCGGCCGGCCGGGGCCGGCTCAGCCCATGATCAACGGCACCGGGTTGCGCTCCAGCAGCAGCACGGCGACGTCGTCGGCGAGCGCGCCGCCGTTCAGCTCCTCGACCTCGGCGATGGCGCTGTCGACCAGCCGGCCGCGGGTGAGGCCGCCCGCCTGGTGGTCGGCGATCAGGTCGATCAGGCCGTCCTGCCCCAGGCGCCGGGAGCCGGCGCCGACCCGGCCCTCGACCAGGCCGTCGGTGTACAGCATCAGCCGCCAGCCGGGGTGCAGCCGCAGTCGGTGCGCGGGCCAGGCGGCGTGGCTGGCGTCGCAGGGCAGCAGGCCCAGCGCCGGACCGGCCAGGTCGGACGGCAGCAGCGCGGGCCGCTCCGCCGGGGCGAGCAGCAGCGGCGCGGGGTGGCCGGCCAGGTACAGCTCGGCCTCGTCGGTGCCCGGCACCTCCGCCGACTCCTGCGGGGTGAGGACCACCATGCAGAGCGTCGCGAAGATCTCGTCGCTGCGCCGCTCGTGCTCCAGGACGTGCTGGAGGGTGGTGAGCAGCTCGCCGCCGGACAGCCCGGCGAAGACCAGGGTGCGCCACGCTATCCGCAGCGCGACCCCGAGCGCGGCCTCGTCCGGGCCGTGGCCGCAGACGTCGCCGATCACCACGTGGACCCGGCCGTCCTTGGTGCGGACCGCGTCGTAGAAGTCGCCGCCGAGCAGGGCGCGGCGGCGGCCCGGCCGGTACCGGCGGGTGAAGGCGAGGTTGGCGCCGTCCAGCAGCGGGGTGGGCAGCAGGTGGCGCTGGAGGCGCGCGTTCTCCTGGCCGCGCAGCTCGGCCTCGACGAGGCGGCGCTGCGACTCGTCGGCCCGCTTGCGCTCCACCGCGTACCGCAGGGCGCGGGCCAGCAGCGGACCGTCGGTCTCCTGCCGGATCAGGAAGTCCTGGGCGCCGGCGGCGACCGCGGCGGCGCCCAGCTCGGTGCCGGCGGCGTCGGTGAGGACGACCACCGCGGTGTACGGCGCGCGGGCCAGCAGGGCGCGCAGCCCGTCCAGGCCGTCGGAGCCGGGCGGCAGCTCGCCGGGGGTGCCCAGGTCGAGCAGGATGCAGGTGAAGTCGAGCTGGTGCGCGGCGCGGCGGCCGGTGCCCGGGGCGGGGGGCAGCAGGTCCAGGGCCTGCTCCACGCCGGGGACGCGGTGCAGCTCGATGCCCGGACCGGTCTCGCCCGCCAGGGTGTCGTACAGCGTGCACTCGCCGACCGGGCCGGTGATCACCAGCAGTCGCTCGGGCCGCCCGCTGCCGGATCCGCCCGGGCCGCCCGGGCCGCCGGGACCGCTCCTCGGGCCGCCGGGCCGGGGGCCGGGCGCCGGCACGGCGGGCGACGGGGCCGCGGCGGGGCGCCGGCCGGCGGTGCTCCGCGGGTGCGGTATCGGCGTGCCCGTCTCGGCTCCGGTACCGGTGGTGCCGCCGCCGTGGACGGCGGCGCCGGCGGCGACAGCGGTCCGCGCGGCGGCTGCCCGCCCGTCTCCCGTTGCGGGCATGGGTCGGTCCTTCCTTTCCCCGACTGCCCAACGGCTGGGGTCCGCGCGCAGTGCCCGCCTGGCACCACCGCGGGTCGAGGAGCTTCTCGCGACCATAACGTGATCTCCGGAAATTTCTCGGACCGAGCGCCGCCGATGTGGTTATTGCCACGCTCTTGGTGGGTGTTCTGGTTACGGTTCGGGTCAGTGCGGCGGGCCGGACGGCGCCGTACCGACGGGAGCGATGGAGGTCGGGATCGGTGACGCGGATCACGCTGGTGCAGGGTGACATCACGGATCAGCAGGTGGACGTGGTGGTGAACGCCGCGAATTCGAGCCTGCTCGGCGGCGGCGGGGTGGACGGCGCGATCCACCGGCGGGGCGGCCCGGAGATCCTCGCGGACTGCCGCCGGCTGCGCGCCTCCCACTACGGCAAGGGGCTGCCGACCGGCCGTGCGGTCGCCACCACGGCGGGACGGCTGCCGGCCCGCTGGGTGGTGCACACCGTCGGACCGGTGTATTCGGCCGCCGACTACGAGGGGCGGGCCGGACTGCTGGCCTCCTGTTATCGCGAATCGCTGGGGGTGGCGGTGGAGTTGGGGGCGCGGACGGTGGCCTTCCCGGCGATCTCGGCGGGAATCTTCGGCTGGCCGATGGAGGACGCGGCGCGGATCGCCCTCACCGCCGTCACCGGGGCGGAGGCTGGTCGCGGTGTGCTGGAGGAGGTGCGGTTCGTGCTCTTCGACGGGGCGGCGTACGAGACGTTCGAACGGATCTGGCGCGAGCTGGGCTGATGGGCGGTCACATGGCGGACGGGGCAGGGCGGGTGTCCGCCTCCATGGTGGCGCGGCGGGGCGTCAACACGCCAGCGATGTTCGATAATTCGTTCGAGTGAAACACGCGATCCGCACACCGGAGCGCTCAGCGCGGGGCCAGCGCCGACCAGGCCACCGTGACCTCGCCCTGCCGCCGGCGCCCCCGCGCGTCCACCAGCGGCCAGTCGGCCGCCAGCGCCGCGCACGCCGCCGCCCAGCGCTGCCGGGCCCCGAACGCGGCGTACGGCGCCGCGGCCGCCCACGCCCGGTCGAAGTCGGCCAGGAACGCGTGCACCGGACGACCCGGCACGTTGTGGTGGATCAGCGCCTTCGGCAGCCGCTCCGCCAGGTCCGACGGCCGGCCCAGGCTGCCCAGGCGGGCCGCGAAGGTCACCGTCCGCGGCCCCTCCGGGCCCAGTGCCACCCAGACGTGCCGCCGCCCGATCTCGTCGCAGGTCCCCTCGACCAGCAGTCCGTCCGGCGCCAGCCGCCCGCACAGCCGCTCCCAGACCTCCGCGACCGCGTCCTCGTCGTACTGGCGCAGCACGTTCGCCGCCCGGATCAGCTGGGCCCGCGCGCCGTCCAGCGGCACCTCGAACCCGCCCCGCCGGAAGGTCAGCAGCGGCTCCTCGGCGTACGGCGCGGCCGCCGCCACCCTGGCCGGGTCGATCTCGATGCCGACCACCCGCACGTCCGGCCGCACCGCCCGCAGGCGGGCCGACAGCTCCACCGCCGTCCACGGCGCCGCCCCGTAGCCCAGGTCCACGGCGATCGGGGGCCGCTCCGCCAGCCGCAGCGGACCGGCCGCGGTGTGCGCGATCCAGCGGTCCATCCGGCGCAGGCGGTTGGTGCCGGTGGTGCCGCGCGTGATCGTTCCGACCGGCCGGGGGGCGCGGCCGCGACCCGGCGGGCCGGGCGGGGTCGTGGGGTGGTCGGAGGCGGCCATGCGGGCAAGCGTACGCAATTCCGGGCACCCGGTCTCACGGGCTGAGACGGGGAATAGGCGGCACTCGTGCCGTGGTTGGCACACTGGATGTCTGTCCGCCCGCTGCCCCCGGCCGCGGGCGGCCGCACGTCACCGGCCGGGGACCCGCGCCGGGACGCCCCACCACCGACCAGTGCCGCCGACCAGTACCGCCGCGCGCCGGCCCCGCCCGGAGCACAGAGGAGGCTTCAGCCAGGTGACCCAGCACCTCGTCCGGACGGCCCGCCGCGACCGGCTCACCGTGCCATCCCGCGCCCGCCTCCAGGCCCTCGTCGGCGGCCGCCGCCGACCGCGCCGGATCGCCATGCTCAGTGTCCACACCTCCCCGCTGCACCAGCCCGGCACCGGCGACGCCGGCGGCATGAACGTCTACATCGTCGAGCTCGCCAAGCGGCTCGCCGAGATCGACATCGAGGTCGAGGTCTTCACCCGCGCCACCAGCTCCGACGACGCGCCCGTCGTCGAGCTCGCCCCCGGCGTCCTGGTCCGGCACGTCACCGCAGGCCCCTACGAAGGCCTGATCAAGGAAGACCTCCCCGCCCAGCTCTGCGCCTTCACCCACGCCGTGCTGCGCACCGAGGCCGGGCACCGGCCCGGCCACTACGACCTCGTCCACTCCCACTACTGGCTCTCCGGCCAGGTCGGCTGGCTCGCCGCCGAACGGTGGGGCGTGCCCCTCGTGCACACCATGCACACCATGGCCAAGGTCAAGAACGCCGCACTCGCCGACGGCGACACCCCCGAGCCCGCCGCCCGCGTCATCGGCGAGACCCAGGTCGTCGACGCCGCCGACCGGCTGATCGCCAACACCGCCGAGGAGGCCGCCGAGCTCACCCGGCACTACGGCGCCCGCCCCGAGCAGCTCGCCGTCGTCCACCCCGGCGTCAACCTGGACGTCTTCCGGCCCGGCGACCGCGCCGCCGCCCGCGCCCGGCTCGGGCTGCCGCAGGACGCCGCCGTCCTGCTCTTCGCCGGGCGAATACAGCCCCTCAAGGCGCCGGACGTCCTGCTCAAGGCCGTCGCCCAGCTGCTCGCCCACCGCCCCGAACTGCGCGAACGGCTCGTCGTCCCGGTCGTCGGCGGCCCCTCCGGCACCGGCCTCGCCAAGCCCGAGAGCCTGCACAAGCTCGCCGCACAGCTCGGCATCGGCGACGTGGTCCGCTTCCACCCGCCGGTCGGGCAGGCCCAGCTCGCCGAGTGGTACCGCGCCGCGAGCGCGCTCGTCATGCCCTCGCACAGCGAGTCCTTCGGCCTGGTCGCCCTGGAGGCCCAGGCCTGCGGCACCCCCGTGGTCGCCGCCGCCGTCGGCGGCCTGCCGGTCGCCGTCGGCGACGGCCGCACCGGCACCCTGGTCAACGGCCACGACCCCGAGGCCTGGGCCCACGCGCTGGAGCCCTACGCGACCGACCCCGCCCTCGTCGCCCGCCTCGGGCAGGCCGCCGCCCACCACGCCACCGCCTTCGGCTGGTCCGCCTCCGCCGCCACCACCGCCGACGTCTACGCCTCCGCGCTCACCCCCCGCACCCCCTCCCGCCTCCGCTTCGCCTGACCGCCCGGCCCGGTGCCCGCTGCGCGGGGCTTCCGGGCCGGGCCTCCGCCCGCTGCGCGGCGCTCGCGGCGTGATGCGGGTGACAGGGCGGCGGTGCGGGGTGGGCGGATAGCGTGGGGGCATGGGTGACAAGGACGGGGCGCTGGCCCTGCTGCGGGGGGCGTTGGACGAGGCCGGGGTGGCGTGGGAGCCGGCGGCGGCCGATCCGTACACGCTGGTGGCGACGCTGCCCGGGACGCGGAAGCTGTCGACCACGTGCGCGCTGCGGGTCGGCGACCACACGCTGTCGGTGAACGCGTTCGTGATCCGCCGCCCGGACGAGAACCACGAGGGCGTCTACCGCTGGCTGCTGGAGCGCAACACCCGCCTGTACGGGGTGGCGTACGCGATCGACCCGCTGGGCGACGTCTACCTGGCGGGCCGGCTGCCGCTGGAGGCGCTGACCGGGGACGCGGTGGACCGGCTGCTCGGCACGGTGCTGCAGAACGCGGACGAGCCGTTCAACACCCTGCTGGAGCTGGGCTTCGCGAGCGCGATCCGCCGCGAGTGGGAGTGGCGGACCAAGCGCGGCGAGTCCACCCGCAACCTGGAGGCGTTCGCGCACCTCGCCGGCCCCGCGGCGGAGCAGCCCCCCGCCACCGCCTGAGCGGAACCCCCGCCCCGCGCCGGCCCGCTCTGCTTGGATGGCCGTTCGAACACGCAGACGGGGGGCGGGCGGATGACGGACGCGGCGGGGGCCGCCGGACGGCGGTTGGCGTACCTGGAGCAGTTGGTGCGCGCGGAGCTGGTCGAGCGCCGGCGCCGTCGGGACTGGGACCGGCGGCGGGCGTTCACCCTGCAGCTGGCGACGGTGACGCTGTCGGCGCTGATCACCGTCCTGCTCGGGGTGAAGGTGTCGACGGGCGCGGAGCAGTGGCTGGCGAACGTGGCGCTGGCGCTCGGCGCGCTGGTGACGGTGCTGGCGGCGTGGGCGACGTTCTTCTCGTACCGCACGGTGTGGATCCAGCGCGCGGACACCGTCCACCGGCTCACCACCCTGGCCCGGTCGATCGACTACCTCCGGGCGGGGCTCGGCGAGGAGCCGCCGGCCCCGGAGGACGTCGACCGGGTGCACGCCGAGTTCGAGGAGATCGCCCGGGGCGACCACGAGGCGTGGATCAGGATCCGCCAGGCCGAGGGCGCCTGAGGCCCGGGCGGAGCGCCGGAGTTCAGGAGGCGACGGCGGCGGCCGGCTGTTCGGCGACCGGGACCGGGAGCGGGGCGACGGTCTTTCGGCGGCCGATCGGGACGAAGGCGACGGCCGCGATCGTGCCGACGACGGCGCAGGTGCCCCAGAGCACCGCGGGTCCGGCGTGGTCGAGCAGCAGGCCGCCCGCGGCCGGTCCGAGGAAGGACGCGAGCGACCAGGAGAGCGAGTACACGCCCTGGTAGCGGCCGCGCGCCTCGGCGGGGGAGAGTTCGGCGACCAGGCCCATCATGGTCGGCGCGTTGATGATCTCGCCGATCGTCCAGACCGCCACGGTGAGGGCGTACAGCGCGGCGGAGCTGCCGGCGAGGGCGCTCAACCCGAAGCCCCAGCCGATCAGCAGGGCGCCGACGACCAGCAGGCCCGTCCGGCTGCGGCCTTCCATCCAGCGGGTGACCGGCAGCTGCAGCAGCACGATCAGCACGCCGTTGAGGCTGGCGACCAGGCCGAACTCGGTGGTGGTGATGGAGTGCTGCCCCATGTCGACGGCCAGCGTGGTGGAGCCCTGCTGGAAGACCATGGCGAGCAGCAGGTTGACGCCGAAGACGGCCATGAACGGGCCGTCGCGGAAGACGGTGCCCAGTCCGACCGGCTTGGTGCCGGGGGCGACGGCGGCCGTCCGCTCGGGCCGGGTCTCGGGGATCCGGACGAAGATCAGCACCGCGCAGAGCAGCGTGGAGAGCGCGTCCAGCAGGAACAGGGTGAGGTAGCCGTGGGTGGCGATCAGTCCGGCCGCGGCCGCGGAGACGCCGAAGCCGATGTTGATCGCCCAGTAGTTCAGCGAGTACGCCCGGACCCGGTCCTCGGCCGGGACGACGTCGGCGATGATCGCCGAGATCGCGGGGCGGGCGGCGTTGTTCGCCAGGCCCGTGAGGAACGCCACCACCGCGATTGCCACCGGACCGTCGGTGAAGCCCAGCACCGCGGTGAACACGGCCGTGGCGAGCTGCGCCGCCAGCAGGGTGGGCCGCCGGCCGAGCCGGTCGGTCAGCACGCCCGCGCCGAGCGCCGCGATGGCCGCGCCGAGGCCGAACAGCGCGGAGACCAGTCCGGCGTACGAGGCGGAGTAACCCCGCTCGGCGGTCAGGTACAGGGCCAGGAAGGTGACCACGAAGCCGCCGAGCCGGTTCACCAGCGTGCTCGCCCACAGCCACCAGAACTGCTGCGGGAGTCCTCCCACGGTCTCCGAGACGGCGGTGCGGACACGGCTTGGCGCAGCCAATGGGGGCTCCCGGGACGTGGACGCCCGCTGAGCGGGGCGGGGTGGTCCGCTCAGCACGACGGTAAGAGGCAGGATGGTGGCGCACACATTACTAGCGGACCCTCGGCCCGACCAGCACTTAAATTCGAGCCACTAAGCTGGGGGCCATGGCTGACACGACCTACCGACTGATCCTGCTCCGCCACGGCGAAAGCCAGTGGAACCAGAAGAACCTCTTCACCGGCTGGGTCGACGTCGACCTCAACGAGAAGGGCGAGAAGGAAGCCGCGCGCGGCGGTGAGCTGCTCCTTGCCGAGGGCCTGCTCCCCGACGTCGTGCACACCTCCCTCCTGCGCCGCGCGATCCGCACCTCGCAGATCGCCCTGGACAAGGCCGACCGCCACTGGATCCCGGTCCGCCGCAGCTGGCGCCTGAACGAGCGCCACTACGGCGCCCTCCAGGGCAAGGACAAGGCCCAGACCCTGGCCGAGTTCGGCGAGGACCAGTTCCAGCTGTGGCGCCGCTCGTACGACACCCCGCCGCCCGTGCTCGCCGACGACGCCGAGTACTCGCAGGCCGGTGACGCCCGCTACGCCGAGATCCCCTCGGAGCTGCGGCCCGCCACCGAGTGCCTCAAGGACGTCGTCGAGCGGATGCTCCCGTACTGGTACGACGCGATCGTCCCGGATCTCGCCGAGGGCAACACCGTCCTGGTCACCGCGCACGGCAACAGCCTGCGCGCCCTGGTCAAGCATCTGGACGGCATCTCCGACGCCGACATCGCCGGCCTGAACATCCCGACCGGCATCCCGCTGGTCTACGAGCTCGACGCCGACTTCAAGCCGGTCACCCCCGGCGGCCGCTACCTCGACCCGGAGGCCGCCGCGGCCGCCATCGAGGCGGTCAAGAACCAGGGCAAGAAGTAAGCCCGAAGGCGAAACGGCCCGCCCCCCGCGCCAACAGCGCGGGCGGCGGGCCGTTGCCGTTCCGGGCGGTCCGGTGGGCCGAGTGGGCCGGGCGGTCGACGCCAACTCCCGTGTGGGGCTTGATGGTTCAGACCATTGACGGCGGGCGGTGGGCTCCCTAGCGTGGGAGGACTAGACCGGTGCGGGCATGACAACCCCCGACGGCCACGCCTTGTCGCGCCCGTGTTCGGCGTACTCCATCCACCCCCACGGAGGAGCACCATGCGCAAGCGCACCATCTTCGCGGCCGTCACGGCCGCGCTCGCCCTACCGCTGGCGACGGCGGTGCCGGCCGGTTCGCACGGCTGGGTGACCACCCCGCCGAGCCGGGCCGCGTACTGCGCGGCCGGCACGGTGACCAACTGCGGCGACATCCAGTGGGAACCGCAGAGCGTCGAGGGCCCGAAGAACTTCCCCACCTCGGGCCCGGCCGACGGCACGCTGTGCGCGGGCGGCAACAGCCGCTTCGCCCAGCTGGACGACCCGCGCGGCGGCGCCTGGCCGGCGAAGCAGGTGACCGCCGGGCAGCAGCTGACCTTCACCTGGAAGTTCACCGCCCGGCACGCGACCACCCGGTTCCGGTACTTCATGACCAAGCCGGGCTACAGCGCGAGCACCAAGCTGACCCGCAGCAACCTCGACCTGACGCCGTTCCTGACCGTGCCGTACAACGGCGCGCAGCCGCCGACCACGGTGAGCCACACCGCGACGATGCCCTCGGGCCGGACCGGCCACCAGGTGGTCCTCGCGGTCTGGGACATCGCGGACACCGGCAACGCCTTCTACCAGTGCCTGGACGTCACGTACTGAGTCCTCCCGGGCCGCGGCAGCAGAGCGGCCGGGCACCCCGCGCGGGTGCCCGGCCGTGCGTGGTCTCAGTGCCCGCCGCAGCAGCCGCCGCTCGCGCCGCCGCACTGGCAGGGCGCGCCCGACTGGCAGCCGCACCCGCAGCCCGGGCCGCAGCCGCATCCCGCGGCGACGACGGGCAGCAGCCTGGCGGCGCTCGGGGCGGCGTGGTCGGACGGGTGGGTGGTGGAGGTGGGGATCGCCTTCATCGCGCTGAAGCCTTCCTCGTCCGGGCGCACCGAAGGTACGCCTACGACACGAGTGAAGCCCGGCCCGTGACGGTGCGTCAACGGGCGCGCGGGGGCGCCGGCCGCACCCCTGCGTGCGCCCCCGCGGCCGGCGGCCGGTTACTCGGTCGGCTCGGCGGTGGCGACGAAGTCGTCCACGTGCTCGCCGGTGACCAGGAACACCACGCGCTTGGCGACCGACACCGCGTGGTCGGCGAAGCGCTCGTAGTAGCGGCCGACCAGGGTCACGTCCACCGCGGTCTCGATGCCGTGCTGCCAGCGGTCGTCCAGCAGGTGCGAGAAGAGCTCGCGGTGCAGCGCGTCGATCGCGTCGTCGTCCCGCTCCAGTTCGAGCGCCTTGTCGACGTCCTTGGTGGCGATGACCAGGCCGGCCTTGGCGACCAGGCGCTGGGCGAGCTGGCCCATCTCCAGGACGATCGGGTGCAGGTCGTTGGGGACGGCGGTCTCCGGGAAGCGGAGCCGGGCGACCTTGGCGACGTGCCGGGCGAGGTCGCCGCAGCGCTCCAGGTCGGCGCTCATCCGCAGCGAGGTGACGACGATCCGCAGGTCGGTGGCGACCGGCTGCTGGCGGGCCAGCAGGTCGATGGCGCGGTTCTCCAGCTCGTGGTGCAGCTCGTTGATCTTCTCGTCGGCCGCGATGACGCTCTCCGCCAGGGCGAGGTCGGCGTCGAGCAGCGCGGTGGTGGCACGGCCCATCGCCGAACCCACCATCCGGGCGAGCTCCACCAGGCCGTCGCTGATCGAGTCGAGTTCCTCGTGGTACGCGTCGCGCATGCGGTTCATCCCTTTCCAGTACCTGTGTCGGTGGCGGTGCCGACCGGCCGCCCGGAGAGGGGCGACCGCTGCTGGTGGCGCGAATGGTAGCCGTGCCACCGCCCACACGGGCGTGCTCCGCCAACACTGAGCCGTTCGGGCGACGGGGCACGGCCGGGACAGTGAATCGACGGAATCCTGAAGGTGAATTCTCGGCAACGTACGGCCGATGCCTTGATCGCACCCTTACGGAGCGCGCCCGTCATGCGCTTACGCTGGCGTTATGGACGTGAACGTGGCCGCCGCCGCTGCCTGCGCCATAGCCGGGCTCGGCGTCGGCCTCACGGCCGCCATCGCCTTCCGCTGGAGCGAGCGCGAGCAGGCACGCGGCAGCGGCGGTACGAAGAACGGCGCGGGATCCGCCCCGGCGCAGGAGCCGGCCCTCCCGCCCGGTGTGGACACCGTGCTCTCGGTGCTGCGCTCCTGCGCCATCGTGCTCGGCGACGGCGACGAGGTGGTCAAGGCCAGCTCCGCCGCCTACGCGATGGGCCTGGTCCGCGGCGGCGCGATGGCCGTGGACCAGATGCTGTCGCTGGCCCGCGCCACCCGCCGGGACGGTGAGATCCGTCAAGTGGACCTGGAACTGACCCGACCCGGCGGCGCCGCGCGCGCCGCCGATCCGCTGGCGGTCTCGGTCCGGGTGGCCCCGCTGGGCTCCCGGCTGGTCCTGGTGCTGGTCGAGGACCTCACCGAGCGCCGCCGGATCGAGGCGATCCGGCGCGACTTCGTGGCCAACGTCTCGCACGAGCTGAAGACCCCGGTGGGCGCCCTGTCGCTGCTCTCCGAGGCGGTCGCGGACGCCTCCGACGACCCGGAGGCGGTGCAGCGCTTCGCCGGCCGGATGCAGGTCGAGGCGACCCGGCTGGCCAGCCTGGTGCAGGAGATCATCGACCTCTCCCGGGTCCAGGACGACCGGCTCAAGGTCGACCCGGAGCCGGTGCCGGTGGACGAGCTGCTGTCCGAGGCGATCGACCGCTGCCGGCAGACCGCCGCGGCCAAGCAGATCCACATCGCCTCCGGCGGGGTGGGCGGCCTCTACCTGAACGGCAACCGCGGGCAGCTCGCCGCCGCGCTCGGCAACCTGGTCGAGAACGCCGTCAACTACAGCCCGCCGCGCACCCGGGTGGCGCTCGCCACCCGCCGGATCTCCAGCGCCGCCGCGCTCGGCGAGGCGGACGGCGAGCTGATCGAGATCTCGGTGACCGACCAGGGCATCGGCATCTCGGAGAAGGACCGCGAGCGGATCTTCGAGCGCTTCTACCGGGTCGACCCGGCCCGCTCCCGACTGACCGGTGGAACCGGCCTCGGACTCTCCATCGTCAAACACGTCGCCGCGTCCCACCGCGGCACGGTGTCGGTGTGGAGCGTCGAGGGCCAGGGGTCCACCTTCACCCTGCGGCTCCCGGCCGGGAAGGCCCCGGACCAGGACCGCACCCTGACCGACGAAACCGAAGCAACAACCCACCTTCCTGCCCCGGAGGCCCGATCGTGACCCGTGTACTGGTGGTCGAGGACGAGGAGTCGTTCAGCGACGCCCTCTCGTACATGCTCCGCAAGGAGGGCTTCGAGGTGGCCGTCGCCGCCACCGGGCCCGACGCCCTGGAGCAGTTCGAGCGCAACGGCGCCGACCTGGTCCTGCTCGACCTGATGCTGCCGGGCCTGCCCGGCACCGAGGTCTGCCGCCAGCTGCGGGTCCGCTCCAACGTTCCGGTGATCATGGTCACCGCCAAGGACAGCGAGATCGACAAGGTCGTCGGGCTGGAGATAGGGGCGGACGACTACGTCACCAAGCCCTACTCCACCCGCGAGCTGGTGGCCCGGATCCGCGCGGTGCTGCGCCGCCGCGGCGAGGACGGCGGCGCCGAGGGCGCGACCGTGCCCGGCGCGCTGGAGGCCGGCCCGGTGCGGATGGACGTCGACCGGCACGTGGTGACCGTCGACGGCGCCAAGGTCGACCTGCCGCTCAAGGAGTTCGACCTGCTGGAGATGCTGCTGCGCAACGCCGGCCGGGTGCTCACCCGGATGCAGCTGATCGACCGGGTCTGGGGCGCCGACTACGTGGGCGACACCAAGACGCTGGACGTCCACGTCAAGCGGCTGCGCGCCAAGATCGAGCCGGACCCGGGTGCCCCGCGCTACCTGGTGACCGTCCGCGGCCTCGGGTACAAGTTCGAGCCGTAGACCGGCCCGCATGCGCGGAAGGGGCCCCTGCTCGGCAGGGGCCCCTTCGCGTCGCTGCGTGCGGTCAGTGCGCGCTCGGGCTGGGCGAACCGCTCGCGCGGCCGGCCAGCGGCGTGGTCGATGCGGAGGCGCCGGCCGAGGCCGAGGCGGACGCACCGGCCGACGGCGAGGTGGAGGCACCGGGGGAGGCGGACGCGGAGGCGGCGGGGGAGCCCGACGCGGAGGCCGAGGGGGAAGGCGCGGCGGACGGCTTCGCCGCCTCCTCGGCCGGGCCGTAGCCGGCGTAGTAGCCGACGGCCGGCTGGACGTACGCCGGCGCGGTGACCTTGCCGGCGTCGCCGAAGCCGAACGAGGTCTCGGCGTTGCCGCCGACGGTCACCTTGGTACCGGTCACCCGGGCGGCCGGCTGGCCGTCGCCGCCGAGCAGCACCGCGCCGCCGGCCGGGACGACGATCTCGGAGAGGGCACCGCCCTTGTCGTCGGTGAAGGTCGCGGCGGACGTGCCGACCAGGAGCGTCTTCAGCGAGTGGGGGACGGTGCCGGTGTTGCTGATGTTGACCGTGACCGCCAGCGGGCCTTCGTACTCGGCCGCGGCGGTCGCCGGGGCGACCACCACGATGTTGTTCAGCCGGAGGTCGTTGCCGATCGAGGTCGCCGCGTTGTCCGGCTTGATCTGCAGCGTCGCCGGCGTGTTGCCCGCCGCGCAGGCGGACAGCGGGACGATCGCGGCGAGGACGAGGGCGGCGATGGCGCCGCGTCGAAGGCTCCGGCTCACGGCGGCGACTTCTCCTTGGGTGTCGATCAGTGATGATCACCGTTTCGGTGGTCACCCTCAGACTACTGACCCTTACTTATCCCGTTCTCACGGGGTGGCCCCGTGTCGCGATCGGATCACGATCGGCCCCGCCGTGGCGTCCTGGGTAAAAACTCAAGATCCAATCATGGTTGCGGGAGTGTTGACCAGAGGTTTCGCGAACCCGGCACACCGCCTCCCACCTGCGGTAAGCCCCTGTCGAACACCGGTCGCAGCACGCCATGGGGGTGGTTGTCAAGCCCTGAGACCCGCCCTGACCTGCGAAAACGCCCTTCGGGTGCGCTCGAAACCGTGTTATTCTGGTAAGCCACGGAAGGGGTCCTGTCACATGACGTTCAAGGTTGGCGACACGGTGGTCTACCCCCATCACGGGGCAGCGCTGATCGAGGCCATCGAAACCCGCCAGATCAAAGGTGTGGACAAGACCTACCTGGTGCTGAAGGTGCAGCAGGGAGATCTGACGCTGCGCGTACCCGCCGAGAACGCCGAGTTCGTCGGCGTCCGGGATGTGGTCGGCCAGGAGGGTCTGGACCGCGTGTTCGAGGTGCTGCGTGCACCGTACACCGAAGAGCCCACCAACTGGTCCCGCCGCTACAAGGCGAACCTCGAGAAGCTCGCTTCGGGCGATGTCATCAAGGTCGCCGAGGTCGTCCGCGACCTGTGGCGTCGGGAGCGCGAGCGCGGCCTGTCGGCCGGCGAGAAGCGCATGCTGGCCAAGGCGCGCCAGATCCTGGTCAGCGAGCTCGCGCTCGCCGAGAACACCAACGAGGACAAGGCGGAGACGCTGCTCGACGAGGTCCTCGCCTCCTGACACGCCCTCACCGGCGCGTATGACGCGGCGCCCGGCGGTGCACCCGCACCTCGGGCGCTTCGGCATGCCCGCCGGAGGGGTCCTCGGCATGCCGTGGGCCGGCGGCGCGCCGCCGGCGGGGCGGAAGCGCCGGTCGCGTTCCGCCGGAGCCCGGCGGGTCCACTAACGTGCAGTCCGGAAGGGGGCCGTCCCGCGCGCTCGATGCGTTCGGCAGGGCCATACCCATCGCGACCGAGGAGCGAAACCTGAACGCCACAGCACAGCTCGCCGCGGCCGTCGTTCCGGCCGCCGGGCGCGGGGAGCGACTGGGCCCCGGCGCACCCAAGGCCCTGCGCGAGCTCGGCGGGGTGCCGCTGCTGGTGCACGCCGTCCGGGCGCTCGCGCGCAGCCGCGCGGTCGGCCTGGTGGTGGTCGCCGCACCGCCGCAGGGCGTCGCCGAGGTCGCCGCGCTGCTGGACAGCCACGGCCTGGACGGCAAGGACGTCAAGGTGGTGGCCGGCGGCGCGACCCGGCAGGAGTCCGTGCGCCTCGGCCTGGCCGCGATCCCGGCGGAGACCGAGGTGGTGCTGGTGCACGACGCGGCCCGTCCGCTGGTCCCGGTCGAGGTGGTGGACGCGGTCGCCGCGGCCGTCCGGGCCGGCGCCGGGGCCGTGGTGCCCGCGGTGCCGCTGGCCGACACCGTGAAGCGGGTCGAGCCGCAGCCGGCCGGCGCCCCCGAGCCGGTGCTGGAGACCCCCGACCGCTCCGCCCTGCGCGCCGTGCAGACCCCGCAGGGGTTCCGCCGGGCCGCGCTGGCCGAGGCGCACGAGAAGGCGCTCGACGGCGAGGCGCAGGTCACCGACGACGCCGGGCTGATCGAGCACTTCGGTGGCCGGGTGGTCGTGGTGCCCGGCCACGAGGAGGCGTTCAAGGTCACCCGCCCGCTGGACCTCGTGCTCGCCGAGGCCGTACTCGCCCGGAGGAGGGCCACCGATGGCTACTGATCCCACCCGTCCGGTCGTTCCGCTGGTCGGCATCGGCACCGACGTCCACGCCTTCGAGGCCGGCCGGCCGCTGCGGGTCGCCGGGCTGGAGTGGGCGGACTCCGACGTCGGCCTGGCCGGGCACTCCGACGCGGACGTGGCGGCGCACGCCGCCTGCGACGCGCTGTTCTCGGCGGCCGGCCTGGGCGACCTGGGCGCGCACTTCGGCACCGACCGGCCCGAGTGGGCCGGCGCGGCCGGGGTGGCCCTGCTGGCCGAGGCGGCCCGGATCGTCCGCGCGGCCGGGTACGAGATCGGCAACGTCGCGATCCAGGTGATCGGCGTCCGCCCGAAGATCGGCAAGCGCCGGGACGAGGCCCAGCGCGTGCTCTCCGAGGCGGTCGGCGCCAGGGTCTCGGTCTCCGGGACCACCACCGACGGCCTCGGCCTCACCGGCCGCGCCGAGGGACTCGCCGCGATCGCCACGGCGCTGGTCTACGAGCTCCCCCCGGCCTAGCCTGACTGCTGACGGGTGATCAGCCGGATCCCCTCCAGGGAGGCGTCGTGGGTGTGGAACTCTCCGAACGGGCACGGGAGCTGCTGGACGGCAAGAGCTTCGCCGTGGTGGCGACCGTCCAGCCGGACGGCAGCCCGCAGGCGTCCGTCGTCTGGGTGAAGCGGGACGGCGACGACATCCTGTTCTCCACCCTGGAGGGGCGCCGCAAGCACCTCAACATGGTCCGCGACCCGCGGGTCAGCCTGGTGATCAACCCGCCGGACCACCCGTACCAGTACTTCGAGGCGCGCGGCGAGGTCACCATGGTCCGGACCGGCGGGCGGGAGCTGATCGACGAGCTCTCCCGCAAGTACCGGCACGGCAAGGACTACGACGCCGACGGCCCCGAGGACGTGCGGGTGGTGGTCCGGCTGTCGCCCCGGAAGATCGTCGGGAACATCTGACCCTCCCGTAGGTGACGCGTACCGGGAAAGGGTGGCGGGGCATGCCCCGTCGCCCACTACCCTTGAGGCTGTGAGCCTTCGTCTGTACGACACCATGACCCGCCAGGTACGCGACTTCGTCCCGCTCGTGCCGGGCTGTGTCTCGATCTACCTGTGCGGCGCCACCGTGCAGTCGCCGCCGCACATCGGGCACATCCGGTCGTACCTCAACTTCGACGTGATGCGCCGCTGGTTCGGCTACCGCGGGTACCGGGTCAGCTTCGTGCGCAACGTCACCGACATCGACGACAAGGTGATCGCCAAGGGGCTGGAGTCCGGTACCCCCTGGTACGAGATCGCCTACGCCAACGAGCGCGCCTTCAACGAGGGGTACAACGCGCTCGGCTGCCTGCCGCCCTCGGTCGAGCCGCGGGCCACCGGCCACGTGCCGGAGATGATCGAGATGATGCGCGGGCTGATCGAGCGCGGCCACGCGTACGCCGTCGAGGGCAACGTGTACTTCGCGGTCACCACCTTCGCGGAGTACCTGGCGCTGTCCAACCAGGAGCTGGACAACCTGCGCCAGCCGTCCGGCGAGGGCGAGACCGGCAAGCGCGACCCGCGCGACTTCGCGATGTGGAAGGCGGCCAAGCCGGGCGAGCCGAGCTGGGAGACCCCGTGGGGCCGCGGCCGTCCGGGCTGGCACCTGGAGTGCTCGGCGATGGCGCACAAGTACCTCGGCACCGGGTTCGACATCCACGGCGGAGGCCTGGACCTGATCTTCCCGCACCACGAGAACGAGATCGCCCAGTCCCGGGCGTTCGGCGACGAGTTCGCCAACTTCTGGGTGCACAACGCCTGGGTGACCCTGGCCGGCGAGAAGATGTCCAAGTCGCTCGGCAACTCGGTGCTGGTCTCCGAGATGGTGCAGCGCTGGCGCCCGATCGTGCTGCGCTACTACCTGGCCGGCCCGCACTACCGCTCGATGATCGAGTACAGCGAGGAGGCGCTCCGCGAGGCGGACACCTCCTTCGCCCGGATCGAGGGCTTCATCGAGCGTGCCGTCGAGCGCTGCGGCCCGGTCGACCCGGCGCCCGAGGTGCCGCTGGCCTTCGCCGAGGCGATGGACGACGACCTGGGCGTCCCGCAGGCGCTGGCCGTGCTGCACACCGCCGTCCGCCAGGGCAACAGCGCCCTGACCGCGGACGACAAGGAGAGCGCGGTCGAGCGGCTGGCCGAGGTCCGGGCGATGCTCGGCGTGCTCGGCCTCGACCCGCTGGACGAGCAGTGGGCCGGCACCGAGCGCGGCGACGACCTGCACGGCGTGGTGGACGCCCTGGTCCGGCTGGTGCTCGACCAGCGGCAGGCGGCCCGGGTCCGCAAGGACTTCGCCACCGCCGACGCCATCCGCGACCAGCTCGGCGCGGCCGGGCTGGCGATCGAGGACACCCCGTCCGGCCCCCGCTGGACGATCGACAAGTAGCCCTGACGGGCGCGACCAGTAGCCCCCCGGGGCGCGGACGGGCCGTACTCTCGACAAGAGGGACGGCCCGCACGCATGACGCAGACGACGTAGAAGACAGGAAGTACAGCCATGGCCGGCAACAGCCAGCGCAGGAACCGCCGCAACCCCGGATCGAAGAAGGGCGCGAGTGTCGGTACCGGCGGCCACAGCCGGAAGGCACTGCAGGGCAAGGGCCCGACCCCGCGCGGCGAGGAGCGCAAGGGCCACCCCAAGCAGCGCGCCGCCAACGCCGCGCTCAAGCGTGAGCGCGACGCCAAGTCCCGGGCCGGCATGCGCCGGGCCGGTGCCGGTTCGCGCAGCGGGCGCGGCGGCGCGGGCGCGGCCGAGCTGGTGGTCGGCCGCAACTCGGTGGTCGAGGCGCTGCAGGGCGGCGTGCCCGCCAACGCGCTGTACGTCCAGCAGTTCATCGACACCGACGACCGGGTCCGCGAGGCCTTCCAGGCCGCCAACGAGCGCGGCGTCCCGCTGATGGAGGCCCCGCGCCCCCAGCTCGACCAGATGACCGGCGGGCTCAACCACCAGGGCCTGGTGCTCCAGGTCCCGCCGTACGAGTACGCCCACCCGGACGACCTGCTGGCCGATGCCTCGGACGCCGGCCAGGACGCGCTGATCATCGCGCTGGACGGGGTCACCGACTCCCGCAACCTCGGCGCCGTGGTCCGCTCCGCCGCCGCCTTCGGCGCGCACGGTGTGGTCATCCCCGAGCGCCGCGCGGCCGGCATGACCGCCGGTGCCTGGAAGACCTCCTCCGGCGCCGCCGCCCGGCTGCCCGTGGCCCGGGCCACCAACCTCACCCGCGCCCTGGAGGCCTACCAGAAGGCCGGTCTGATGGTGATCGGCCTGGCCGCCGACGGCGAGGCCGAGATCGGCGACCTGGAGCTGCTCACCGGCCCGGTCGTGATCGTGGCCGGCTCCGAGGGCAAGGGCCTGTCCCGGCTGGTCTCCGAGACCTGCGACATGCGGGTGCGGATCCCGATGCCGGGTCAGACCGAGTCGCTGAACGCCGGCGTGGCGGCCGGCATCGTGCTGTACGAGGCCGCCAGGCTCCGGGCCAAGCGCGGCTGACCGTTTCTGCACGCGGAGTTCGAGCGAACCGATCGGGTCCTGTCGGGCCCGGTCGGTTTTCTCATGATCACTTCAAGCTGTCGCCCGATATCCACCCGGGAGAGTGTCCTCCGGGCCCGTCACCCGGTTAGAGGGGTGTGGACACCAGAACACCTCGGCGCCCGGGCGGCCCTGTGGGGATCCCCGCGGGGATAGACGACGGCCCCGGCCTCAACACCGTGAAGGTGCCGTCCGACCCGGCGAAGCTCAGCAGCACCCAGGCCAGCTTCCGGGTCCGGCTCGCGGCCCCGGTGGCCCCGCTGATCGACACCCCGGCGGGCGCCGCCTTCGGCGACCCGTACGGCATGCAGAGCCTCGGCGGACGGCCGCTGGTCACCCCGCAGGTCGTCGTCCCGGCGTCCTCGGTGGCGCTGGCCGGCGTCGGCGCGGCCGGTGCCGTCATCGCGGGCTCGTCGGCGGCGCCGCGGCGCAAGGCGCGGGTCGTCACCACCTGGAGCGGACAGGCGGCCGCCGGCGACCTGGCCGCCACCGGGCTCCTGGACGCCGTCCGGCTCAACACCGTGCCGGCTCCGGCGCAGGCGCCGCCGGGCGTCGAGGACACCCAGCCGCTGCACGCGGTGCCCCGGCAGGCCTCGCCGCCGCCGGGTGCCGAGGCCCCCGTGGTCGGCGTCCCCGAGGTGCTGGACGAGGCCGTCCGGGTCGGCGCGAACCGCGCCTGGGCGCCCGACGGCGAGCTGCCCGAGGTGCCGTCGATGGCCGGCGACTCCTCCAAGCACGCCTGGTACCCGGGCCGCCGGGTCGACCTCGGCCTGGTCCTGCTGCCGCTGCGGATCGTGCTCGGCGGGCTCTCCGTCTACGCCGGGTTCAGCAAGCTCTGCGACCCGGTGTACTTCGACGGCGGCGAGCGCGGCTCGATGATGCGCTGGCTGTCCTCGCTGCACCCGTGGAAGGTCGCCCAGCCGCTGCTGGACTTCGCGATGGCGCACCCGGTCGGCTCCGGCCTGGCGGTGGCGTTCATCGAGATCGTGGTGGGCGTGCTGTCCATCCTCGGCCTGTGGCAGCGGGCCGCGGCGGGCATCGCGATGGCGCTCTCCGCGGCGCTGCTCTTCACCGTCAGCTGGAAGGCCGTCCCGGTCTACGACACCCCGGACCTGATCTTCCTCGCCGCGTGGAGCCCGCTGCTGATCGCCGGCGCGCCGTTCGGCTCGCTGGACGGGCGGATCGCCCTGGAGGCCTGGCGCCGGTGCGGCCCCGGGAACCCGGGCGGGGTGCGGCGGCGGATGGTCCGGCGCCGGTCGGTGGTCACCGCGGTCGTGATCGGCCTCACCCTCCTGACCGGCTCGATGCTCGGCGCGGCCGTCCGGACCGGGAACACCCGGACCCCGGTGCGCCCGCCCACCGACTTCGGTTCGCCGATGTGGCCCGGCAACGGCCCGGCCTCGCCGTCCCCCAAGCCCACCCCGACCCCGACCCCCTCCAAGGCTCCGGCCTCGCCCACGCCGTCCCCCGGGGCGAGCAAGAGCGGCGGCGCCAGCACCAAGCCGAAGCCCGGCACCAGCCCCAGCAGCACCGGCCGCCAGCCCACCGGCGGGACCACCGGGGGCACCACCTCCACCGGCCACACCGGCACCGGCGGCGGCTCCTCCACCCCGCGCTCCACCCCGACCGGCGGGGGTGGCGGCCTGATCGGCGGCGTCCTCGGCAGCCGGCCGCCGCTGCTCGGGCTCAGCCAGAGCGAGGGCGCCTGACGAAGGGCACGAGCGACGGCGTCCGAGCGCGTACGAGGGGCCCGGGGAACCTGCACGGTTCCCCGGGCCCCTCTGCTGCCGCACGGCTCTCCTGCTCGGCCCCGGCCTGCTCTCGGCCCTGCTCTGCCCTGCCCTGTACGGCTCGGACCCGCTCTGCCCGGTCCGGGGCCCCGTCCCGTCAGTTCTGAGCTGCGGCAAGCTCCTTGGCGGCCTCGGTGAGGTCCTTCGCGGTGTCGATCGCCCGCCAGTAGACGCCCTGCGGCAGCTGGTACCCGGCCAGCCGGCGGCTGCGGGCGAGCTGCGGGAAGGTGGTCCGCTCGTGGTCGCCGACGTCCGGCAGCAGCTCGCGGAAGCCGGGGCCGAAGACGTACAGGCCGGCGTTGATCAGGAACGGCGAGGGCGGCGCCTCGATGAAGTCCAGCACGTTGCCGAACTGGTCGGTCTCCACCGCGCCCCACGGGATCCGCGGCCGGGCCAGCGCCAGGGTGGCGGTCGCGCCGCGCTCGTGGTGGAAGGAGGCCATGTCCCGCAGGCTGAAGCGGGTCCAGATGTCGCCGTTGGTGGCGTACCAGGGCTCGTCGGGGCGGGGCAGCGCGCCGGAGGCGTACTTCAGCCCGCCGCCGCGGCCCAGCGGCTCGCCCTCGACCACCGTGGTGACCTTCAGCGGCAGGTCGGCCTGGTCCAGCCACTCCTGGAGGACCTCGGCGAGGTGGCCGCACGAGATCACCGCGTCGGTGACGCCCTCGGCGGCCAGCCAGGCCAGCTGGTGGCCGATGATCGGCGTGCCCGTGCCGGGGATCTCCACCAGCGGCTTCGGGCGGTCGTCGGTGTACGGGCGGAGCCGCGAGCCCTGGCCGCCGGCCAGGATCACGGCCTGGGTGACGGCGGGCGCCGCGGTGATGGTGGGTCGGGTGGAGTCAGCGGTCATGCGGACACAATAGGGTCCGCGTCGCCGCGGACCCCGTCACGACCCTTGACCCGCCGCCACCCCTGACCCTTGCGACCGTCGACCCGTCACGACCGTCGCCCCGTCACGACTCCCGACCGGGGGAGTCCCGACCGGGGAGTCCCGACCGGGGAGTCCCGACCGGGGAGTCCCGGGCCGTCAGCCCACCACGCCCGCGGCGAACGAGCCGTCGCACACCGGGCGGGCGAAGGAGCGGGCCCGCTGCGCGTCGCCCTGGTACTTGCGGACGGCGGCCCGGCCGAGCTCCGAGGAGAGCTGGCTGCAGTACGGCGTCAGCGACGGCTTCTCGCGCATGGTGCGCTCCAGCAGGTCGAGCGCGGTGCCCGGGTTGTGGTTCTTCAGCTCCTCCAGCAAGTCGACGCGGAGCGCGTCCTGCGGGGCGAGGCCCTGGGTGCCGGGAGCGGTGGAGGTCCGGCCGATGCTGCCGTCGCCGCTGGAGGCCGCGACCACCTGCTGGTCCAGCCCGGTCGGCGGGGCCCAGGGGACGCGGGTCACGGCGAGCGTACCGGTGGTCACCAGGATCACCGGCAGGGTGAGGGCAAACGTCTGGCCGATACGGCGCACGAGCTGTTTCACGCACAGGAGCGTAGCGCTGGGTCGCGCCGCATGAGCACTCCGTTACACCATCGGGTGACCGGTGTCCCGATTTGTTCCGCCGCCCGGTTGACCGGGGGCGCACAGACGGATGAGCCCCTGCCGGACCGCCGTCCGGCAGGGGCTCGAAACCCGCGGGTACTGACCGGAGGTCAGTTGCTCAGGCGCTCGCCCGAGGTGGTGGAGAAGACGTGCGGCTCACCGCCGGCCGGGACCACGTTGATGGTCTCGCCCTTCTGCGGGATCTGCCGGCCGTGCACGCGCACGACGATGTCCTTGTCCTCGCCGCTCACCTTGGTGGTGCCGTAGACGAAGCCGTCCGCGCCGAGCTCCTCGACGACGTTCACGGTGACCGCGACGCCCTCGATGCCGCCGGCCGGGACGATCTCGAAGTGCTCCGGACGGATACCGACGGTCACCGACTTGTCGGAGCCGGCCTTGGCCAGGTCCTCGCGCGAGATGTTGATGACCGAGCCGCCGAACTTCACGCCGCCGTCGACCAGCGGAACGTCGATCAGGTTCATCGCCGGGGAGCCGATGAAGCCGGCCACGAACAGGTTCGCCGGGCGGTCGTACATGTTGCGCGGGGTGTCGACCTGCTGCAGCAGACCGTCCTTGAGGACCGCGACGCGGTCGCCCATGGTCATGGCCTCGGTCTGGTCGTGGGTGACGTAGACCGTGGTGATGCCCAGGCGGCGCTGCAGGCCGGCGATCTGGGTACGGGTGGAGACGCGGAGCTTGGCGTCCAGGTTGGACAGCGGCTCGTCCATCAGGAAGACCTGCGGCTGGCGCACGATCGCGCGGCCCATCGCGACGCGCTGGCGCTGGCCGCCGGAGAGCGCCTTCGGCTTGCGGTCCAGGTAGTCGGTCAGGTCGAGGATCTTCGCGGCCTCTTCGACCTTGGTGCGGATCTCGGCCTTGTTGACGCCGGCGATCTTGAGGGCGAAGCCCATGTTCTCCGCGACGGTCATGTGCGGGTAGAGCGCGTAGTTCTGGAACACCATCGCGATGTCCCGGTCCTTCGGCGGCAGGTGGGTGACGTCGCGGTCGCCGATGCGGATCGCACCGCCGTTCACGTCCTCCAGGCCGGCCAGCATGCGGAGGCTGGTCGACTTGCCACAGCCGGAGGGGCCGACCAGCACGAGGAACTCGCCGTCCTCGATGTGCAGGTCCAGCGCGTCCACGGACGGCTTGGTGGCGCCCGGGTAGATGCGGGTCGCCTTGTCGTACGTCACGGAAGCCATGACTGATCTCCTTCACCGGCAGGAACGTGCCGGACGATCCGAGTAAAGGTTGGATTGTTGTTCGGCCGGTCCCTCGCCGGTGGTCTGAACCACGGGCACGGGCCGGCTCCTCGCGACGCTACCTGTCCGTTCATCTGTTTGTCAGCCCTCGCCGGTGGCCGAATTCGGCATCGGTCCGATCACAACCGGGACACATCCTCCCGAACCACCCGCGCCCCGCCGCCGCTGATATCCGCCGCCACCGCCCGCGCCCGGCCCGGTACACTGCCCACTGGTACCGGCGTGGTCCGCCGCGGACGGTCACCGTGCCTCCTTAGCTCAGCTGGCCAGAGCACCGCTCTTGTAAAGCGGGGGTCGTCGGTTCGAACCCGACAGGGGGCTCCGCGCCGGACATGCCGAAAGGGCCGGCTCACGAGGGTGATCCTCGAAAGCTGGCCCTTCGTCGTTGTTCGGGTGGTGAAGCCGGTCAGTCCGGCCGTGACCCACTCGTGCCACGCCCGCCTGGTGCGGCCCGCGATCCAGCCGTTCCAGAAGTTGGTGCGGCGGAGCGTGCCGTCGCGCGGTCCTGTGAAGAAGAAAGCCTGAGCCGCCTGTAGGGCGTATCCGCCGTCACCCGGCGGACGGAGTGGCGACCTTTTGCGTGGACATGTTGGTGGTGGACACGTAGACGCTGTCGGACGCCGGATCGAACCAGAAGGTCGCCGAAGTGGCCACGGCCAGTTCACGGTCGAGCTCCGGGCTGTGCAGCCAGACCGCGCCGCTCGGCAGGAAGGGGGCGAGTCCCGCGGAAACCCCAGGAAGCGCCATGTCCCGGGCCTCCCGCCCCTTGAGCAGACCAGCCACCGCTCCCGGCTGGAGTCGCACCACGGCATCGATGGAGAAGTCGGACGGCCCGGGCACCCGACCACCCGAGTTGTCGTGCAGGTCGAACTGCCAGTGGGCTTCGGCAAGCTGGCCCAACCCGGGCAGACGTGCAGTCAGCTCCGTTGTGCTGGTGCGAATTTCGAGCTTGGTCGGCGCAGCAGTCGGTGGCGGCTCGGCCTCACTGCCGCATGCGGTGACCGGCGCCATCAACGACGCGGCCGCCAGCAAGCCGTTCCGTACCTTCATCCGAACCCCCCAGCCGCGAACGGGACCGGCATGGTCCGCCGGACCGCCTGCGATCCTATGGGCCATCAACGGGCCGAGGTCCTTGGCGGTGGCGCTGGGACGGTCGCGGCCCGTACCAAGCCAAGCATCGCCTGAGGCCGAACACGCCTTCAGGAAGCAGGCTGTTACGAGTTTCGCTACTTCATCAAAACGCGCACAGCGCGCCAGCGCGCGGCCCTGGCCGCTCGCCGACGCTCCTGTCTTCGCCCCGCTCCGGCGGCGCCCCGGCCGTGCCGGCGGACGGACGGCAGAAGAGGGCTGAGCCCAGAACCCCGCAGGGGCTGGGGCGGACGGCTCCACGGTTTTACCCACCTGCCAGGACCGGGACCCGCACCGAGCAAGACCGGGGGGCCACTCGGCCAAATTGCGGTCAGCCCCAACAGCCCTGACCGAGTCGCAACAGCTTACGGCCCCCCGATCATGCTCGGACCCAGACCAGACAGGACACCGGCCAAAACCGCTCCACCGCCCGCGCGGTTCCCACTCGACTCAGGCGAAGTTCGGTAGTTCCGAGACAACGAGATCCCTGAAGACTAGGCTTTGGACTGCCGCACGAACGCCGGGTTTATCCAGGGAGAATCCGTGGATCTACAGCATCTCGAAACGTCAGATGTCCTCCAAATCTACGACCACCTAGTCAAAGACTTCTCTGAGAACGAAGATCCAATCGCACCAGCCGGCGTGCGAGATGAGAACCTCCTTGAGTCTGCGGTTAGCCGACAGATGGTAGGTAGCGGCACGGCCCTAAAATATGCCAATCCAGTTGCGAACGCCGCCACCCTTGGATATGGACTCTGCAATAATCACCCATTCTTCAATGGGAACAAGAGAACTGCACTGGTTGGCATCTTGGTGCACCTGGATCGCAACAAGCTCTGCCTATGGGGAACCGACCAGGACGAGCTTTATGAGATGATCCTCGCAGTAGCCGAGAAGACTATCGTCGAATGGGCCGCCGAGCGCCTCGGCAGGGATATCGAGTTCCTGGAGGGTGAGAGCTCCTCCGATGTAGAGGTGCGATATTTCTCCGACTGGCTTAACCAGCACGTGGCCCCGGTGAAGCGAGGCGAGCGGTCGATCAAGTACCGTGACCTCAGGAAGCTAATCCAGAAGCACGGCTTCGATCTCCAAAACGCAGCCAAGAGCTTCATTCACGTGGTCCGGGTTCATGAGGGCGGATCCACAACCAACATCGACACAATTGTCTTCCCTGGCTTTAACCGGGATGCAGACGTCCAGGTCGTGAAACGTGTCCGGGAACGGTGCCGACTTCGCGAAGAAGACGGCGTCGACACTGAAGCGTTCTACGACGACTTCTACCCAATTGATGAGTTCATCAACAAATACCGGCTCGTCCTGCGGCGGCTCGCTGACACGTAAGCAAGCACGGCGTCCGTTACCTCAGACCCGCACGCTCCGGCCTCGATCGCCAGGGCGTGCCACAGTCCGTGCCAGATCGACCGGTACGCCACGGTCAGCTGGGGTCACTGGCGGGCTGGTTTGCTGGTCTCGGCCGGGCCGTATCTGCGCAGGTCGCGCGTGGTGAGCACCTGCCGCCCTCCGGAGGTGGCTGCTTACGGCCAGCGTCTTGACTCAGTCATTGAGGCTCCGCCACTCGCGAATTCCGCCAACGGTACCCGCTATTTGAGTTGAATTGAGTGTTTAGTAGCCCATTGCCGGGCGGCTCGGTCAGATAGCTTCATGCTGAGCTGGTAGTCCGAGTGCACGATCCGCCCGTCAGGAGCAGTGATCCACCAGTGCCAACGCAGGGCATCCGTTGTGCCGAGGCCGCCGGCTCGACTCATGTTCTGCTCAATGTGAAGGTCACAAAGACCGTCAACTGGTGGGTTGCGCAGCATCTTGAGCCTAGCCAGAGGGCTCAATTTCATGAACTCATCCCAGTCATCGCGCCCTGTGCGAGCCTTGTACGTTGCTCGGGCTTTCGCCTCTCGCCTCTTATTCATGATCACCTACCAGTGCGACGTTACATTCGCACTACTCTGTACACGTTACGACTGGGGGCGCAGATCTGCAGATCTGCAGAACGCCGGTTAGCTGCCAGCCCGGCTTTTGGCCGGGCCGTCTCGGGCCGTGCGAGTGGAGCCACCGGCACTCAAGGATGACAACCACCGATCACTTCCCTGCAGGTCAGGGGAGTGATCGGCGCTTGTGCCGCGGCGGCGGGCCGGCCTTCCGTGCGAGCGGCTGTACCTGTTGGCGGCAGCAGACGGTTGACCCCACCCTGGCCCGGCTCGAACACGGCTGGTCCCCTCCACAGATGGAGCGGCACGTAGGGGTCTTGCACCGGCCGACGCAGGGCAGGGGCAGCGTATCCGCCGTGCCACAGGCGTGCCAGATCGGGCGGTACGTAGCGGTCAGTTACGGGCGTCGGCGGCGTTGAGGGCCTGGAGCGGCCAGGTCGGGAGGGCCGCAGGTCGGAGCAGGTTCCCCACGTCAATCCTTGTAAAGCGGGGGTCGTCGGTTCGAACCCGACAGGGGGCTCATTGGTTTATGCAGGTCAATGGCCTGCAAACGCAGAAAGGCCCCGGACCGAGAGCGGTCCGGGGCCTTTCGACATCTCAAGCTGACATCAGCGGGCCGGTCGGCGCCGCTTCAGCAACCGGTCCATGTGGCTCATCGCCGCCCGCTGGTTGTCCTGGACCACGTGTACGTAGATCTCCATCGTGACCGCGATCTGGCTGTGTCCGAGGATCGCCATCAGATCCTGCGGTTGCACGCTGGCTAGCTGGGGGCGGGCGAGAGGTCCGACTCACATCAAGCCGCGGTGGTGTCCGTGCCTGCTGACTTGACGTGGCGCAGGCGCTCGACACTCGGCCTGGCGCCGACGTGATCAGGTGCAGCCGGGTCTACCGAGATCGGCACGGCATCGTGGCCCACAGCACGTCATGGATTCCGGCCTGCTACGGGAAGCTCATCCCGCAACTGGCGACGGGGGAACTGGCTCAGTCGGGCGCGAAGATCCCCGTCGGCGCGGCCGTCGGAGGCTCCCCGTTCCGCAGCTTCCACCAGGCGAAGGGCGAACCTGGACGGACGCCTCCTGTGATCGACCTCCTGATCGAGCACCCTTGATCGAGCACCCCTGATCGAACCCGGGCGGTCCGGTCTCCGCAGGCACGCGGAGGTCGGACCGCTCCGGCGGGCGCGGCGTGGCCCGTCCACCCGCCGCGCGCGCACCGCCTCCGCACACGATGGGGTGAATCCGTGGAGAAGTCTCCGAGTTGACCCGTGCATATGCCGACGGCTCCGTAGGGTGGCACTGCTGTACGCGTGACGGATCGAAACCGTGACGAAGAGGAGCTGTCGTTGGCTGCTCAACCCCCCGCTTGCCCGCCGGTGGTGGCGCCCGGCGGCCGTCCCCCCGTCCGACTACTCCGTTCGCCGGGCCCGTGCCACGTGCCGGGCCCGTGGGCGCCGCACCTGCTGCGGCGCGACGAACTGGCGCACGAGCTGGTCCAGGCAGATCGCGGCCGCGATGGGCGGAAGTCCCGCGACGATCATCTCCGGCGCGCTCCGGGACATGTCGCAGATGCACAGGCCGGTCGCGGCGGCTGAGAACGCGAGGACCACGACCCACGAGTGGACGGACCGCCGGCCGTCGAGGGCGGCGCGCAGGATGGAGAGGCATCCGGCGAGCCACGGTCCGTACACGACGGCCGGCCAGAGCTCCGAGAGGCCGGGCGGCACGCTGGAGAAGGCCAGATCCTGCAGCGGGGCGTAGGACAGCGTCCAGCCGAGCACGCACACGACGGTCACGGCCACCGCGATCAGGGTGCGGAACAGTTCGCCGACCAGTCGGGTCCGCCGCTCGGCCGTCGAGCGGGCGCGTCGGCGTTTCCGAGAGCCGCGGGACACGTGGAGGTGGTCGGTCTCCGGGGGCGGGTCCGTTCGGTGCGCCCGAGGGGGCGGGACGAATAGGTCCGGATTCCAGGTGCCGAACATTTCCATGGTCGGCGAAGTGCTGCTGTCGGCATACGGCGCGTTCGCTCCGGAATACCGGTGGAGGTGCTCGTCGGCCGCCGCGTGGGGCGGGCGGTCCAGGATGTCGTAGGGGGACGGGCCGGACGGTCGGAATAAGGAGTCCGGGTGGTCATACATGGCTCGGCCTGTGCTGCGTCGACTCGGCGGAACGGTCGCGCCGTCCGCACATCCCGGGAGTGATGGCGATGATCGGCGGCGGCGGTGTGCCGCCGCGGACCGCGAAGCCGATCTCGAGCTGGCGAATGGTGCGGAGGAATTCCGCGAGAAGTCGGGAGCAGTGCCGGAGGATGACGCGCTCGCCGTTGCGGACCAGGTAGCCGGTCTGCACGTCACCTGCGGCGTTGGTCCGGTCCGGCACGAAGAGCCAGCTTCCGATCGGACAGATCGGATCGCGGTGGCGGGGGCTCGAAGCAATTTGATCACGCGTGGAAATCACGTCCGGCTCAACGAAGCCGCCTCGGCCCCGGTTGTGCGGAATCCGGGTGTCCTTCCATCCTAGTTTTCCGGCCAGCTCGCCCGAGTTCCCCGGCCCGGGAAGCCGAGATGTCCATGCTATCGCCACGGGGGTGGCGCGGCAGGGATTTCTGCTCACTGAAATTACCCTGTGCGCGATGAACGGTGAAACGTTTCACTCGATTCCGATCTTCAAATCATTGATGTAGGGTCTCGTCCCTGCGAAGAATCCGAGTGAATTCGGAGGCGGCGTGTCCGGCACGCCCTGCACGTGGGGGTTCGGAATGCTCACCATGGCGGAGTACTTGGACGCGTGTCGGCTGCGCGCCCAGGGCTGGTCGATCACGGCGATCGCCGGCCACCTCGGGCGCGACCGCAAGACCGTGCGGTCCTACCTCGCGGGGGAACGGGTGCCCGGGGTGCGCGCCTCCACCGAGGACGCGTTCCTGGTCTTCCTGCCCTACTGCCGCCGGAGGCTGGAGGACGATCCGCACCTCCAGGCGAGCGTCCTGTTCGACGAGGTCGTCGAGCTGGGCTACGGCGGCGGCTACTCCACCTTCACGCGTGCGCTCCGCCGCCACCGCGTCCGACCGTCGTGCGGGCTCTGCCACCTCGGACCGCCGCCCGGTCCGACGGGTCCGCGGGGCCGGGCCGTGGAGGAGATCCGGTTCCGGTGGATCCCGCTCGGACGGTCGCGGTCGGCGCCTCCGGGAGGGGACCACGTGCATCTCCTCACCGGCACGCTCGCCGGATCGTCCGACGCCGGCCGCTGGCGCGGCGTGCTGGTCGACACCGCGGACTTCCCGCACGTGGTCGAGGGGGTGGACGAGGTCCTGCGGCGCCTCGGCGGCACAGCCCCGCGCTGGTGCTTCGACCGGGCAACCCCCCTGCGCTGCCCGGCCACCGGCCGGCTCACCCCGGCGATGGCCCGGGTCGGCCGGTACTACGGCGCGGAGGTTGAACTCGACCGGGCCCGGTGCGCCGACGAGGACGCGGAAGTGGCCGCCCTCAGACGCTGGTGGAGCGATGCCGCCCACGGTGCGGGCGAGGCGGAGGCCCAGGTGCTGGTCGACCGGCTGGCGCTGCGCAGCGACCGGCGGGCGACCACGGCGGACAGGGTGCCCGCAGGGAGGGCGCCCACAGAGAGGGCACCCGTCGAGAGGGTGCCCGCGCCCCGCACCGTCCTCGGCGGCCCGGGATCGCTGTGCGAGCTGCCCGGCTCTCCCTATCCGGTGCGGCTGCGCGTGCGCCGCGTCGTCGGCCCGGCGGGGCTGGTCCCGTTCCGCGGCAACTTCTACTCCGTCCCGCCCGACCTGGCCGGGGTGGTCGTGGAGGTGAGCCGGCGCCTCGACGAGACCCACCTGTCGATCGGCACGACCGCCGGAGCGGTGATCGCCTGCCACGAACTCGCGCCGCGCGGCGCGGGGCTGACGGTGGCCGGCGGCCTGGAGATCGTGGGACTGGGGGGCTCCACCCGGCACCGCCCGGTCGAGGTACGGCCTTGTCCGAGCGCCGGAATCCGCCGCCCGCTCTCCGCGGAGGCGACGGCCGAGGCCGAGCGGCTGCGCGGGCTCAATCGCGTCCCGCGGCCGGCCCCGGCCGCACGGGGCTGAGCGCCCGGGCCCGACGAACTTGTTCGCGGGATTTTCTGATGAAGGGGTGCCGGATTTCGACGTGGAAGACCTCCAAGTTGAGTTGAGAGACCCCGGCGGATCCGACGGGCGATCGTCGGCCTGATTGCAGCGTCTGGACGGGTTGCTGCCCGCCGCCGGCCGAGCCCAGGCGCGGCCCGGCTGGGTTCGGCGCTGACATCGCCGTCCGACATCAGCACGGGCGTACTGCGTGGGCCCCTTGGAGGCGCCCGCGGTCTGCGGGGGTGCCGGGGCGCGCGGCGCCCGTGAGTTACCCACACCCGCCGATGAAGCTTGTAGAGCGGGGTCGTCGGTTCGAACCCGACAGGGCTCCGTGACAGATGCGCCGGAAGGGCCGGCTCGCGAGGGTGATCCTCGGGGGCCGGCCCTTCGTCGTTTCCCGGGCGGGTCAGTGGCTGGGGAAGGTGAGGGCCAGTTGGTGCCAGACGGGGTCCTTGGCGAGGGCGGTGAGTTGGGCGCCGTCGAGGAGGGGGGAGTTGGGGTAGGGCTCGCGGCGGTGGTCGCCCGGGCCGGGGACGTTGCCGGCGCCGGCGGTGATGAAGGTGCCGTCGGGGCGGCGCAGTTCGGCGCGCCAGTCCTGGAGGTCGCCGACGGTCGGGAGGTAGACGGTGAGTTGGCTGCCGTCGGGGAGGGCGGTGACCGTGCAGTCGGGGATGGGGCAGGGGTCCGCCGTCCGTGGTTCGGCACGGGCGATCTCGATGTGGACCGAGCCGGTGCGGCTGCCGTCGGTGACGGTGTAGGAGGCGGCGATCCGGTAGGCGCCGGGCAGGCCCTTCGGCGGGGGGCCGTACGTCCAGGGCAGGCTGAGCCGCAGCGTGCCGGGCAGCTTGGACCGGAGCAGGTCGAGGGCCTGGTCGGGGGTGGCCGGTGTGGCGCTGGGGGAGGGGGTGGCGGGGGCCGGGGCGGAGGTGCTGCGGGCGGCGGGGGGTACGGGGGCGGGGGTGGTGGCGCCGCCGGGTGCGAGGGCGATTCCCGCGGTGCAGGCGAGGGCGACCGCACCGGCCGCGGCGACGGTGCGGGTCAGGGTGCGCAGCCGTCGGCCGCGCCGCCCGCGGCGGATCAGTTCGGCGACCGGGACGGCGCCGACGGGTCCGAGGGCGCCGACGGGCCCGAGGGCGTCGAGGGGGCCGGCGGCGTCGGTGGTGGTGCGGCGGTCCGCCAGGTCGTGCAGGGCGTGGGCGATCCGCTCGTCGTCCTCGGTCACGGGGTGGCCTCCTGGTTCTGCAGCAGGGCGGTGCGCAGCCGGGCCATCGCCCGGGCGTTCTGGCTCTTGACGGTGCCGATCGAGCAGCCGAGCGCGGCGGCGGTGTCCTTCTCGGAGAGGTCCTCGACGTGGCGCAGGACGACGACGGCGCGTTGGCGGTCGGGCAGGGCGCGCAGTGCGCGGTGCAGTTCGTCGAGCGGGTCGAGGCGGTGGCCGTCGGCGTGCGGGGCGGCGGATTCGGGCGGGTCGGCGGCGAGGAGTTCGCGCCGTCGTCGGCGCCACCAGCTGACGTGGCCGTTGACGAGCATCCGCCGCAGGTAGGCGTGCGGGTCGTCGGTGGCGGCGCGGCGCCAGCGGACGTACAGCTTGACCAGGCAGTCCTGGAGCAGTTCCTCGGCGCGGTGCCGGTCGCCGGTGATCAGGGTCGCGGTGCGCAGGTGCCGGTACCAGGCGGCTTCGACGAAGGCCGCGTAGGCGGCGTCCTCGGTTTCTCGACTCACGACGCTCTCACGCGCGGAGCGGGGTGAAAGGTTGTCAGGGCGGCCGAGGGGTTTTCGCGGGGGTCAGGTGGTGTCCGGGTGACCGCCGGCGGCGGTGGCCGCGGCGGGTGCGGTGGCGGCGGGGGCGGGCGTGCGGCGGAGCAGTTCGGCGGTGACGAAGGCGGTGACCGAGGCGACGATGATCAGGGGCGTCTCGGGGACGGACTGGCTCCCGAGCAGGACGGCTGCCAGTACGGTGCTGGTGAGGGGCAGCCGCGTGACCGCGGCGCCGGACGCGGCGAGCCCGGTGGCCAGGCCGGCGGCGGTGCCGTAGCCGGGCAGGGCGCCGCAGGCGATGCCGAGCGCGGCGCCGATCAGGATCGCCGGGAAGATCGGGCCACCGCGCAGACTGCCCAGGGCGATGCCCCAGCCGAGGCCCTTGAAGACGACCAGGGCGATCAGGGCCCCGATCGGCCAGGCCTGCGGGTCGGACGCCAGCGTCCCGAGGGTGATCTGGCCGGACAGGGCGGCCTCCTCCGGTGACCGGCCGGTGGTCAGCGCGTACGCGGCGATGCAGATGCCGACCAGGACCGCGCAGGCCACGGTGCGGACGGCCGTGTGCCGGGAGGTGAGGCCCGCCACCCGGTGGCCGAGCGTCTGTCCGGCCACGAGCACCACCGCGATCAGGACGGCGGTCGGGATGCCCCACAGGAAGTCGCCGGCGTCCGGGGTGAGGGCCTTGGGCACCCCGGACAGGGACAGCGCGCCGATCGACAGGCCGGTCCAGTTGCCGAAGCCGGTGAAGACCAGCGCGCCGACGCCCGCGGACAGCAGGCAGGGCAGGAGCAGCAGGGTCAGCTGCGGACCGCCCAGCCCGGCCGCTTCGATCATCATCACGGCCGCGACGATCGGGCTGCCGAAGATGGTGGAGATCGCCGCGGTGGAGCCGGCCGCGCCGAGCATCGGCCCGACCCGGGGGTTGGCCGCGCGCTTCGCCCGGCTGACCGAGAGCAGCGCCAGACCGCTGCCCATCGCCATCAGCGGCGCCTCGGGGCCGAGCACGACGCCGAGCGGCAGGCCGGCGAGTGCGGCGAGGACGACGGAGGGCACCGCGATCGGAGGGGTGGGAGGTCCGCCCAGGCCCTGGACCGGGACGTGTCCGCCGTGCCCCGGCAGCTTGGTGATCACCGGGGCGACCAGCAGGCCGGCCAGCAGCAGGGCGGGCAGCGGCCACCACCAGGGGGCCTCGGCGTAGTCGAGCTGCTGGGGGAGCGTCTCCCACACCCAGTGCTGGAGCTCGTGCTCCAGGCTGACGAAGCCGAACGCCGCGAGCGAGACCGGGACGCCGACCAGGACCGAGACCAGCAGCAGGCGGGCGTACCCGGAGCTCATCAGCATGGCGCGCAGCCCGGGGGGCCGGCCGGCGTCCTGCTGAGGCATCTGCGCTCCCTGCGGCTGGGGACGGTCGTCCTTCCGACCCTCCGGGCTGCGGGGCGGTGCGGGCGAGCGGAGCTGCGCCGAACGGGCGAGCGGCCGTACCGTGGACGAGGGGGCCACCGAGAGGAGGCCGCGATGCCCGGTTCGATGACCATCGGCCACACCGACGCGCTCGTGATGCTCAGCCATGCGGACGCGGAGCGGCTGGCGGCGATGCTGCGGGAGATGTCCCGCCTCATGGGGAGGCAGCCGGCCGACGTCCGGCTCTCCGATGCGCAGATCGGCGCGCTGAGCGGGGGCGAGGCCGATCGGGACGAGCTCGCCGCGTGGTCCTGGCAGCTCGCCGAGTACCTGCGCCAGCACCTCTGACCCCGTCGGTGCCGCCGGGTAGGTTGGCGGGCATGGACCGTTCCGGCCTCGCCGACCTGACCTGGGTGACCGTGGGCACGCCGCTGCCCAGTGGGCCGATGAGGTTCGGGGTGACCGATCGCGGGGTGGCCGCGGCCACGTACACCGCGGACGGCCTGGGCGGGCTGCCGGTCGGCGGCCCGCCGTGCTCCGACGGGCGGCGCGCGGAGCTGGTGACCGAGCGGGTCACCGCCTACTTCACGGCCCGCCGGCGCACCCTCGACCTGCCGTTGGACTGGCGGCTCAGCTCCGGCCCGCACCGCGCCGTGCTGCAGTGCCTGCAGACCGAGGTGGGCTGGGGCCGGACCATCACGTACGGAGAGCTGGCCGCCCGCAGCGGGGTGTTCGAGGAGCTGACCGAACCCGGTGCGGCGGCCCGCACGGTCGGGCAGATGATGGGCGCCAACCCGCTGTCGCTGCTCGTCCCCTGCCACCGGGTGGTGGCGGCGGACGGCCTGGGCGGCTTCGGCGCGGGCTGGCGCGAGGGCCCGGAGGTCAAGCGCTGGCTGCTCACCCTGGAGGGGGTGCTGCAGCCGACGCTCGACTGGGACGGGCCGGAGGTCTAGAAGTCTGATGAAGATCTTGGCATTGGGAGGGCTGTCCCGGTTGGGGCGGCCCTTCTGCGCTATGTGGTGGTGGGGGTGATGGTCCAGGTGTGGCGGGTGCGGGTGAGTCCGAGGTTGATCAGTCGGCGGAGGTTGAGTGCGGCGGCGCGGTTGTGGAGCCAGGTGTCGTTCCTCAGGACGCCTCGGTAGGGGACGCGGCGGTTGGCCTGTGCGGTGAGCCAGGCAATGGCGCGTTCGACCGGTGGCCGCCAGCGGCGGTATTCGGCCTGCCAGTCGGGGTCGGCTGCCTGGTCGCGGGCGGCTTTCAGGCGGTCGTAGTGGGCGTGGACCTGGAATGCTCGGCCGGTCTTGGAGCGGGTGCACCGATCGCGCAGGGGACAGTCGGTGCAGAGCTTCTTGAACTGGGCTGCCCGGGCGCCCTTGGCATCCGGGCGGCCGAGGGGTTTGGTGTGGCCGGCGGGGCAGGTGACGGTGCCGGCGTGGGTGTCGACGTGGAAGTCGTCGCCGGTGAAGCCGCCGGGGACGGCCTGCCGCAGTGGCGGGGGCTTGATGATCAGGGTGTGGCCGTCGTCCTCGAGGGCTTCGCGCAGGTCGCCGGTGCCGTAGGCGGTGTCGCCGAGGACGGTCAGGGTCCCGGTCTCGTCGGCGAGCAGGTCCTGGGCGACGGCGGCCTCGTGGTTGTCCGCTCCGGTGCCGGCGGTGAGGGCGACCTCGGTCAGCAGACCGGTCTCGGGCTCGAACGCGGCGTGGGCGCGGAAGCCCTCCTGGTGGCGGGTGCGGTTCTTGTGGATGTGCCGGGCCTCGGGGTCCACCGTGGACACGATGCGGTCGCGGGCGGTGCCGCGGGCGATCCGCCATCGGCCGTCGCGTCCGTCGGAGCCGTCGGCGACCTCGACGTCCTGACCGGCGACCAGGGCCAGCAGTCCGACGGCGTCCGCGGCCTTCTCGTCCAGTGGCCGTTCGGGCAGGCGGCCCAGCAGGTTCAGCGCGTCGGTGACCAGGGCGTCCACCAGTGCGGTGCGGGCGGCCTCGTCACTCCAGGCGATGCGGGGCTTGCCCGGGTCGGTGTAGTCGTGGGCGGTGCACCACGCGGCGGCGGTCCGCTCCGCGTCGGGGACGTCCCGGATCACCCGGCGGATCGCGGCGATCAGCTGGGTGACGGTGTCCTGGGTGGCCACCGCGTCGTCCAGCACGGTGGAGTCCAGCGCCCGCCGCTGCCTGCCCCTGAGCACGCCGGTGGCCGCCACCACCTCCTTGACCCGGGCGAACAACCGGTTCGGATCCGGTGAGCGCTGCAGCCGGCGCCGGAAGTAGGCCAGCAGCGACGGGTCGAACGCGGTGTCGTGCAGGCCGAGCCCGCACGCGGCCTTCCACCGCAGGTCGCACCGCAACTGCTGGACCGTGTCGACGTCCGACAGGCCGTGCAGGCTCTGCAGGACCACGGCCGCCGCCAGGACCTGCGGCGGCATACTCGGCCGCCCGTTCCTCGACGGATACATGTCCGCGAACATCGAGCCCGGGAACAGGGCCTCCCGGTGCTCGGCCAGGAACGCGAACACACTCCCGGCCGGGATCAACTCCCGGCAGGTCTCCCACACATCCGGCCCGACCAACTCCCCAGCCCATTCCCCCATCGCCACGAAACGAGTCTGGCCCCACCGCACACGCGACGAGGCCAGAACCCAACATCTTCATCAGACTTCTAGGCCGGCTCGTTCCGGTACGCGCCGGCCGGCGCGTCGCTCAGGCGGGTTCGAGTTCGGCGGTGCGGGTGGCCAGTGGCGCGGTGGCCCGGTGGGGGAGGACGGGCTGCGCGGTGGCGACGAGGGTGTAGTCGCGGAGCACGAGCTCGGCGGTGGGCAGCAGTCGGGGGGTGCCGCCGAGGGCGAGTTCGACGGCGGCCCACGGCAGGTTGAGGCCGCACAGCCGCAGCTGGTGCAGGCCGCCGGAGGGGCGGGTGTTGACGTCGAGGACCACCGGCCGGCCGTCCGCGTCGTGGCGGAACTGCACGTTGGACAGGTAGCCGACGCCGAACTCCTCGACCAGGCGGCGGGCCGGCTCCAGGTAGACCGGGTCGGCGGTGAAGCCGCGGCGGCGCCCGCTCTTGGTCCGGCCGAGGGCGGTGAGCAGCGGGCCCTCGGGGGAGGTCAGGCAGTCCACCGAGACCTCGGGGCCGCGCAGGTAGGGCATCACCAGCAGGTCGGCGGGCTCCTCGGCGGCGTCCAGTGCGGCGACCACCAGGTCGAGTTGGACGCTGGCGTCGACGAAGCCGGCCAGCCGGCGGAGGCTGAACGGCTCGCGGGTGAGCATCCGGAAGCCCTCGCCGCCCGCGCCGTTGGCGGGCTTCAGGCAGGCCTGGCCGCCGGTGGCCTCGATCTCGCCGACCGCCGCGAGCAGCTCGTCGGCGGTGCGGACGTGCCGCCACAGCGGGGTGGGCAGGCCGATCGCGTCCATCGCGGCGTAGCCGTCGGCCTTGCTCTCGAACACCGCGATCGCGGCGGCGCTCGGGCAGACCAGGGCGGTGCCGATTTCCTCGAATTCGAGGCGGTGCAGCGAAATGGCGAGCTGGTTGAGCCGGGGCAGGAAGACGTCTATTCGGTTGCGGGCGCAGAATTCCAGGGCGAATTCCAGGTAGGCCTCGGGAGAGAGGCCGTCGGGTTCGAGCGCGCCGAAATCCGCGGCGGCCAGCACCGGCGAATCGGGATCGACGTGTGTCGCGTACACCTCGACCTGCTGCGGAGCGCTCCTGAGCAGGTCGATGAAGAAGACGTTCTCGGCGTAGGTGCGGTTGAGCCAGACGCGGACAGGGGCGCTCACGGAATTCTCCCTGAAAAAGGGCGTGATGGTGGAGAGGGCGCAGTCGGGCCACCGGATTCGGCCATCGCATCCGCCGCGCTCTTGAGGTGGCACCTTAGCGCCCGCGGAGGGCCCGGAGAACGGGGGGTGGGCACCGTTTCGGCACCGGGTGGCCCCGGCCGGGCCCGTGGCTCCGGCGGAACTGCCGGTCAGGTCGACAGCTGCTCTCAACTCCCTTGCTGGGCAGTGGAGTTGGTGGAATGTTGCGGGCCGGTTCCGGCGGGTGGGCGGACGTTGCGATTGGGTGAAATCTCGGCCGGGGGCGGGGAGCGGGCCCGGTGCGCGGGGCCGGGGGTGCGGAGCCCGGCCCCGGGGTGTCGCGGGGCGTCGCTCGAACACCGATCGAACGGCAGTCGGGCTGGTGATCCAGTCGTCCTCTTTGTCCACCCATATTGACCACTCGTTTGAGTGATTGCGGGAATACCTGAATGGCCGTCAGCATGGCTGATGCAGAGTGTCAACGCGGCCAGCGTGCGGAGGGGTTCCCATATGTCGACCGAGACCAGCATCGGTATTCCCGGCCAGGCGGGGCCGATGGAGGGCGGCTCGCAGACCAGCCTCAGCGTAGCCGCCGCGAAGAATCTGGCGTCGACCACCAAGTCCGCTCCGCAGATGCAGGAGATCACCTCTCGCTGGCTGCTCCGGATGCTGCCCTGGGTCGAGGTCTCCGCCGGTACGTACCGGGTCAACCGCCGCCTGAGCTACGCCGTCGGCCGCGGCCGGGTGAGCTTCGTGCAGACCGGTTCGGACGTCCGGGTGCTCGCGCCGTCGCTGCGCGAGGTCCCGGTGCTCCGCGACTTCCCGGACGACGCGCTGCTGGAGGAGCTGGCCGGTCGGTTCATCGCACGCCAGGTCGCCCCCGGCGAGGTGATCGTCGAGCAGGGCTCGGCGATCGACGAGGTGTTCCTGATCGCGCACGGCCGGGTCGACAAGGTCGGCACCGGGCGGTACGGCGACCCCGCCGTGCTCGGCGTCTTCGCCGACGGCGACCACATCGGCGACGAGGCGCTGACCGAGGCCGACGGCCGCTGGCCGTACAGCGTGCGGGCCGCCACCGCCGGCACCGTCATGGTGCTGCGCTGGCCCGACTTCCAGGAGCTGGTCGACCGCTCCGCGGCGCTGCGCGACCAGATCCTCGGCTTCATCGCCAACGCCCGTCGGCCGCAGGGCCGGAAGGGCGAGGCCGAGATCTCCCTGTCGGCCGGCCACGAGGGCGAGTTCGAGCTGCCCGCGACCTTCGTCGACTACGAGCTCAAGCCGCGCGAGTACGAGCTGAGCGTCGCGCAGACCGTGCTGCGGGTCCACACCCGCGTCGCCGACCTCTACAACCAGCCGATGAACCAGACCGAGCACCAGCTCCGACTGACCATCGAGGCGCTGCGCGAGCGCCAGGAGCACGAGATGGTCAACAACCCCGAGTTCGGCCTGCTGGCCAACGCGGAGTACAGCCAGCGGATCTCGACCCACTCCGGCCCGCCCACCCCGGACGACATGGACGAGCTGCTCAGCCGCCGCCGGGGCACCAAGTTCTACCTCGCCCACCCGAGGGCGATCGCCGCCTTCCAGCGCGAGTGCAACAGCCGCGGCCTGTACCCCGCCACCGTCGAGCTGCACGGCCGCCAGGTCCCGGCCTGGCGCGGCGTCCCGGTGCTGACCTGCAACAAGATCCCGATCACCGCGCAGAACACCACCTCGATCCTCGCCATGCGTACCGGCGAGGACAAGCAGGGCGTGATCGGCCTCCACCAGACCGGGTTGCCGGACGAGTACGAGCCCGGGCTCTCGGTGCGGTTCATGGGGATCGACGAGAAGGCGGTCATCTCGTACCTGGTCAGCGCCTACTACTCCGCTGCGGTCCTCGTCCCCGACGCGATCGGCGTGCTGGAGAACGTCGACATCGCCGCACCGCGCAACTGACCGAGCACCGAGTTCACCGAGTTCAAAGCACCGAGCACCACGTATCGAGTACCGAGCACCACCGCCAGGGGGGAAGCAGGATGGGGATCTTCACGCTGGAGCGTGACCACCGGGGCCGGCCGGACGGCGAATCGAGCGAGTCCGACGGAGAGTCCGGTAGCTCGGAGGAGGGCGGGGACCAGGAGCTCGCGCGCGAGCTCCTCGACCGGGCCCGGGCGGTGGTCGATCCGGCCCTGCGGGCGGCCGTCGAGTCGCTGCCCGAGTCGATGCGCCTGGTCTCCGGCTACCACTTCGGCTGGTGGGAGGCGGACGGTACGCCGAGCAACACCGGTTCCGGCAAGGCCTTCCGCCCGGCGATGGTGCTGGCCGCCGCCCGGGCGCTCGGCGGCTGGCCGGTCGAGGCGGTCCGGGCGGCCACCGCGGTCGAGCTGGTGCACAACTTCACCCTGCTGCACGACGACGTGATCGACCGCGACCAGACCCGCCGGCACCGGCCCACCGCCTGGCGGGTGTTCGGCACCACCGGCGCCATCCTGGTCGGCGACGCGATGCACTCGCTGGCGCTGCGGGTGCTCGCCGAGGATCCGCACCCGGCCGCGCCCGCCGCGGTCCGCCGGATCGCCGACTGCGTGGTGGAGCTGTGCGCCGGGCAGCAGGCCGACTGCGCCTTCGAACAGCGGGCGGACGTGTCGCTCGCCGAGTGCCTGGCGATGGCGGAGGCCAAGACCGGGGCCCTGCTCGGCTGCGCCAGTGCGCTCGGCGGGCTGTACGCGGGGGCGTCCACGGCGGCCGCTGACGCCCTGGACGCCTTCGGCCGGGAGATCGGTCTGGCCTTCCAGCTGATCGACGACCTGATCGGCATCTGGGGCGACCCGGCGGTCACCGGCAAGCCGGTCGGCGCGGATCTCGCCGCCCGGAAGAAGTCGTTGCCGGTGGTGTTCGCGCTCCGCTCCGGCACCCCGGCCGGTGCCGAGCTGGCGGAGCTGTACGCGCACGAGCGCCCGTTGAGCGCGGAGGAGCTGCAGCGGGCCGCCGCCGCGGTGGAGGCGGCGGGCGGCCGCGAGTGGGCGCAGGGGGAGTCCTGCGACCGGATGGCGGCCGCCATCGCGCACCTCGCCGAGGCGGTCCCCGCCCCGGCGGCGGCCGACGAGCTGCTCGCCCTCGCCGAGCTGGTCACCCGCCGCTCCCACTGACACCCTGCCGGCAGCTCTCCGGCCGCCGGCAGGCCCCTGCCCCGTCGGCAAGCCCTCCGGGCCGCCGGCAGACCTCCGGCCCCGCAGGCGGCCCTCCGCGGCGCCAGGAGCCCTCTGCGGTGCCAGGAGCCCTCTGCGCCGCCGCCGGTGCCCGGTCAGGCGGAGAGGATCTTCTGCTCCTTCTCCGGGTCGATGCCCAGCGGGTTGCCCACCACCAGGGAGGAGACCTCGCTGCGGCCGCCGGCCTCCAGCCAGGCCCAGGTGTCGCGGACGGTGTCGGCGAGCGGTCGGATCCGCAGGCCGGCCGCCGCGGCCTTGGAGCTGTCGGCACGCCAGGTGCCGTACCACTCGGGGTCGGCGCCGGGGGTCCACAGCGGGAGTTCCAGCCAGGGGCCGACTTCGGCGGCGGTCAGGACGGTGTCCGCGGTCCACACCAGCTCGGCGTCGGAGCCGGTGGCGGCGACGCACGCACGCAGCAGCTCGCCCATGCTGGTCGAGCCGATCGGCGCGGTGGTGACGTACCGGCCGGTGGCGCCCTGCTCCACCAGGTCGAGGCCGAAGGCGGCGAAGTCACGGGCGTCGATCAGGCTCAGCGGCTGCTCCGGGTCGCCGGGGGCGAGCACCCTGCCCCCGCGGGCGATCCGGTCGAGCCACCAGGGGAGCCTTCCGACCGACTCGTGCGGGCCGATCAGCAGCCCGCAGTTGAGCAGGGACGACTGCTCGCCGAAGTACTTGAGCACGGCGCGCTCGCAGCCCGCCTTGAGCGCGTTGGCGGCGGGCTGGTCGGCCGGCAGGTCGGGGTCGCAGGGGTGGGTCGGTGAGTTCTCGTCCACCTGTTCGGCGGGCCAGTGGGCGAAGGCGTGGACGGAGGAGACGAAGCTGTAGTGGCCGGCGTGCTCGCGGAGCAGCTCGGCCGCCCGGGCGACGTCGTGCGGCTGCTGGCCGGAGGTGTCGATGACGGCGTCCCAGCGGCGGCCGTCGACCAGCCGGGCCAGGTCGGCGGCGTCGGTGCGGTCGCCCTGGACGGCTTCGACGCCGGGCAGGTCGGTGCGGCTGACCCCCCGGTTGAAGGTGGTGACGCGGTGTCCGCGGGCGAGGGCCGCTCCGGCGTAGGCGCGGCCGAGGAACTTCGAGCCGCCGAGTATCAGGAGATCCATGCACCCAGCCTCTCCGCCGGGGGCCGTTCGCACAGATGCGTTCACTGTCGGCGGAGGGTGTTCACCGACGGCGGACCGACCGACCGGCCGACCGGCTGGTCGGCCGGTCGGCCGAGGAGCCGGGAGTCGACAGGCCGGGAGCCGACATGCCGGGCCGTCATGCGGCGCATAGCATCCCCCTGTACCCGTCTGGGTGATATGTCTGATTCATCCGCAATCAGAGGAGGGGTGTGCCGTGGGCAACCCGGTGCTCGTCGACCCGACGACCGTGCGGGCGACCGCCGCCGAGGCGTGGATCTGGGGCTACGCGCTGCTGGAGAACTACCGGACGATCTATCCGCAGGCCATCGACGACGCCGACCCGCGGCACGTCGGTGGCTTCGGCGTCTTCCGGCACTACCCACATCCCTTCACCCCGGCCAACACCGATGTGGTGACGCCCAACAACGACACCCCGTACTCGATGGCCTGGCTCGACCTGCGCGCGGAGCCGTGGGTATTGGAGGTGCCGGCCACCGACCGGTACTACGTGATCCCGGTGCACGACCTGGACACCAGCTACGTCGGCTTCATCGGCTCCCGCACCACCGGCCGGCAGGCGGGGCGGTACCTGGTGGCCGGGCCGGGCTACCACGGCGAGCAGCCGGCCGACTTCGACGGGATGCTGCGCGCCGACACCAACCTGGTGGGGATCATCGGTCGCACCTACCTGGCCGGTCCGGACGACGTCGCCGCGCTGGAGCGGCTGCAGGCCCAGTACGTGCTGAAGCCGCTGAGCGAGCACCTGGGCATGCCCAGGCCGGTGGCGGCCGAGCCGGTCTGGCCGGTCTGGCGCGGCGAGGAGGTGCTGGACACCCTGGAGTTCTTCACCGACCTGGACTTCCTGCTCGGCTTCTTCCCGGTGCTCCCCGCGGAGGCGGAGCTGCGTGGCCGGCTGGCCGAACTGGGCGTGGGCAGCGGCGACTTCGAGCCTGCCGCGCTCCCGGCGGAGACCCGTGAGGCCCTGCTGCTCGGCATCAAGGACGGCCGGGCCAGGCTGGAGGAGGCGGCGGAGCGGACCACCGGGTCGCACGGCCTGTTCGGCACCCGCGCCCAGCTGGGCGGCGACTACCTGGGCCGGGCGGTCGGAGCGATGAAGGGCCTGTACGGGCTGCCGGAGGAGGAGGCCTGGTACAGCGGCTGGACGGGCGACTGCTCCGGCGGGCGCGGGTACACCGTGCGCTTCCCGCCCGGCGGGCTGCCCGCGGCCCGGTTCTTCTGGTCGATCACCATGTACCGGATGCCCGAGCGCTTCCTGGTGGACAACCCGGTCGACCGGTACTCGATCGGCGACCGCACCCCGGGCCTGCGCTACGACGCGGACGGTGGACTGACCCTCCACCTCCGGCACGAGCGCCCGGCCGACCCGGAGGAGGAGACCAACTGGCTGCCCGCGCCGGACGGCCCGTTCACGGCGGTGATCCGGGTGTACGGGCCCGAGCCGGCCGTCCTCGACGGCCGCTGGCCGCTGCCCGGGCTCACCTCCGCGGACTGAACCGGCCTGCTGGCCCACCCGCCCCACCCGCCCCACCGGCCCACCCGCCCCACCGGCCCACCCGCCCCACCGCACTGCAGCCGTGCCGCCCGCCCCGCCGACCGGGCGGAACCGACCCCCACCAACCTCTCAGGAGTGCTCCCGCATGGCCGACGGAACCCCCCGGACGCTGGCCGCCGACGCGTACGTCTACGGCTACCCGCTGGTCTGCGACCTGAGCATGGTCGGGACGTTCCACGTCTCGGGGCTCGGCGCGATCGGGCCGGGGCCGTTCAACACCTTCGGGCACGCCGACGAACTGGCCACCCCCGCCAGCCACTTCGTCTCGGTGAACAACGACACCGTCTACTCGGCGGCGCAGCTGGACCTGTCCGGCGGCCCGCTGCTGCTGCACGTGCCGGACACCGCCGGGGCGTACTACGTGCTGCAGTTCATCGACGCCTGGACCAACAACTTCGCGTACATCGGCCGCCGGTCCACCGGGACCGGCGAGCAGACCTGGCTGATCGCCCCGCCGCACTGGCACGGCACCCCGCCCGCCGGCGTCGGAGTGATCACCGCGCCGACCACCGTGGCCACCGTCGCGGCGCGCTTCGCCTGCGACGGCCCCGAGGACCTGCCCCGGGTGGCGGCCCTGCAGCGGAAGCTCACCCTCGCGCCGCTCGAACCGGGCGGCATCCTGGCGGGGATCCCCGAGCCCGACCCGGACGTGCCCGAGGAGCTGCGCCTCCTGGAGCAGCTGCGGGTCTGGGCGGCCGCCTTCCCGCCCGCCGAGGCGGACCTCGCCTACCAGCAGCGCTTCGCCCCGATCGGCCTGCTCGACGACGACCGCTCCCCGTACCGGGACGGCCCGGCCGAGTGGGTGGGCGCGCTGGTCGCCGGCCTGGCGGACGGCAGGGAGCGGGTCGAGGCGGCGACCCGCCCCGCCGAGGGCCGGCCGGTCGGCGAGTGGAACGTCAACCTGCACCTCTTCGACTACAACCTGGACCACCTCGGCCCGGGCACCCGCGACGAGCCGCGGTTCCGGATCGCCGACCGCAGGGCCGCCTACCTGACCCGCGCGGTCGCCGCCCGGATGGGCCTGTGGGGCAACCACGCGTACGAGGCGGTGTACGGCAACACGTACGACGACGCCGAGGGCAAGCCGCTGACCGGCGCCCACGCGTACACGCTGCGCTTCGACGAGCTGCCGCCGGTGGACGGGTTCTGGTCGGTGACGATGTACGGCGTTCCGGAGTACTACCTGGTGGAGAACCCGGCCGGCCGCTACTCGATCGGCGACCGGACGCCCGGTCTGGTGTACGCGCCGGACGGTTCGCTGACCCTGGTGATCCAGCGCGAGCGGCCCGCCGATCCGGCCGAGGCGGCCAACTGGCTGCCCGCGCCGGAGGGCGGGTTCCGGCCGATGATCCGGCTGTACGAGCCCGGCACGGCGGTCCTCGACGGCACGTACCGCATCCCGCCGATCCGGCGGAAGTGACGCCGGGGCGCCGCCCCGGGCGCCGTCGAGGTGCCGCCGAGGTGCGAGGGATCAGGCGGACGGGGCGGCGGTGGCGGGTCCGGTGGTCGGGGCGGGGGTGCCGGGCGGGGGGTCGGCGGGGGGCGGGGTGCTTGGGGTGCTTGGGGTGCCGGGGGTGCTGGGTGCGGGGTCGGCGGGCGGCGTGGTGGCCGGGGGCGGTGTGCCGGGGTCGGTGGGGGCCGGGTCCGGGGTGGGGTCGGTCGGGGGCGGGGTCTGGCCGCCGCGGTGGACGGGGCCGCCCTCCAGGGTGACCACGGCCTGGGACGGGGGCAGGGCGATCCGGGCCGTCCAGTGGCTTTCGGGGGCGCGCGCCTCGTCCACCGTGACGGTCACGGTGATCCGCTGCCCGGGGGTGAGGGTTCCGGAGTCGCGGCTGAGGCGCAGCCAGTCGACGTCCAGGACGGCGTGCCAGGCGATCGGGCTGCCGCCGCTGTTGGTGAGGGTGATGACCGTCCGGTTGCCGTACTCGCCGGCCTCGACGGTGAGCTGCCCGGGCGTCGCGGCGGGGGCCTGCGGCGCGGGGGCGTCGGGCGCGGCGTGGACGGGGGAGAGGGCGGGGCTGGAGAGCGCGCGCGTGCCGTGCGAGGGCACCGGGACCAGCGGGCCCTGGACCGGGGGGAGGGACGTTTCTGCATCGACGGCCGCTCCGACCAGCTGCACCGCGTCGGCGGGCGGGGTCGGGTCGGTCACCGGCACGGGTTCCGCGGGGTGGTCGGCGGCGGGGGTGGGCGCGCCGTCGACCCGGACGGAGGAGACCGGGGCCGCGCCGGCGGGCCCGTCGCCGTCCCGGTGGGCGGCCCAGAGGGCCACCACGGGCGCGGTGAGCACGGCGGCCAGCACGCCGGTGGTGACCATCCGCTGCCGTACCGCGGCGGCCCGCCCGGTGGACGGCGCCCGGTGCCGGGGGAAGCCGCGCTGGTCGAAGCGCGGCTCGGGCCCGCCCGGCGGGACGGGGGCGGCGGCCCGGCGCGCGGCGGCCGCACCGGCCAGGAAGGCGGCGCCGGCCGTTCCGCCCGGCAGCCGGTCGGCGGCGCCGCCGACCCGGACCGTCACCGGCGCGGGGAGCAGCGGCAGGCCGGGCAGCCCGGTGCCGAGCTCGCCGCCGACCCGGTCGGCGGTGCCCCGGCAGGTCGGGCAGTCGACCACGTGGGCGACCAGCTCGCGGCGCAGCGCCGGGCCGAGCACCCAGCCGCGCCAGCTCTCCGCGCCGACGCCGCCGAGCCGGACCAGTTCGGGGCAGTTGCCGACGCCGAGCACCAGCAGGGCGGTCCGGGTCCGGGCGACCTCCGCGCCGGCGGCGTCCAGCAGGGCGCCCGCGTCCTCGGCGGTGCGGCCGAGGACGGCCGCGACCTCGTCGGCGGAGAGCCGGTGGCGGACCGCCAGCTCCAGCGCCTCGCGCTGCTCGGGGTCGGTGCCGGCGGCCTCCGGCCAGGCGAGCGAGGCGAGTTCGCGGCGGCGCTCGGCGGCGCGCTCGGCGCCGACCGGGGCGGACGGGCCGACCCCGCGCTCCAGCCGGGCCAGGCAGGCGTGCCGGGCGAGCGCGTACAGCCAGGCGCGCAGCAGCGCCGGATCGGCGAGCCGGTCACCGTTGCGCAGGGCGAGGTCGCGGACCTCGGCGAGGGCGGTGACCGCCGCGTCGTGCTCGCACAGCACCGACAGGCAGTAGGTGAACAGCCCGTCGACGCTGTGGCCGTAGGCGCGCAGCAGGTCGGAGCCGGCGGCGCTCGTGGGGGAGGCGAACCTGGTCGTCACGTTCCCGACGGTAGGGACGCGGGGCCGCCCGCCCGGGTGGTTTCGGGGGCTTGTACTTCTTTCGGGTAACAGGACCGCGGTCTGGGCGGCGCCGTGTTGTCGGACCCACCCGCTACGGTTGGCCGCATGGCAGCCCGTACCAAGACCACCGCCAAGCCGCGCCCGGCGTACCGCTGCACGGAGTGCGGCAACCAGCTCCCGAAGTGGGTGGGCCGCTGCCCCGAGTGCAACTCCTGGGGCACGGTGGAGGAGTACGGCGCGGTGCCGATCCGGACGACCGCGGCGGGCCCGGTGAGCTCCCCGGCCAAGCCGATCGCGCAGGTCGACGGGCAGGTGGCGACGGCCCGCTCCACCGGCGTGCCGGAGCTGGACCGGGTGCTCGGCGGCGGCCTGGTGCCGGGCGCCGTGGTGCTGCTGGCGGGCGAGCCGGGCGTCGGCAAGTCCACCCTGCTGCTGGACGTGGCGGCGAAGGCGGCCACCGAGCGGCACCGCACGCTCTACGTCACCGGTGAGGAGTCCGCCGGGCAGGTGAAGATGCGGGCGGACCGGATCAACGCCCTCTCCGACCACCTGTACCTGGCGGCCGAGTCGGACCTCGGCGCGGTGCTCGGCCACATCGAGGCGGTCAACCCCGGCCTGCTGATCCTCGACTCGGTGCAGACCATCGCCTCGGCGGAGCTGGACGGCGCGCCCGGCGGCCCGGCGCAGGTCCGCGAGGTGGCGGGCGCGCTGATCCGGGCGTCCAAGGAGCGCGGCATGGCCACCCTGCTGGTCGGCCACGTCACCAAGGACGGGCAGATCGCCGGCCCCCGCCTGCTGGAGCACCTGGTCGACGTGGTGCTCTCCTTCGAGGGCGACCGGCACGCCCGGCTGCGCCTCATCCGGGGCGTCAAGAACCGGTACGGCGCCACCGACGAGGTGGGCTGCTTCGAGCTGCACGACGAGGGCATCGAGGGGCTGGCCGACCCGTCCGGGCTGTTCCTCACCCGCCGGGCCAAGCCGGTGCCGGGCACCTGCCTGACCGTCACCCTGGAGGGCAAGCGCCCGCTGGTCGCCGAGGTGCAGGCGCTGATGGTGGATTCGCAGATCCCCTCGCCGCGGCGGACGACCTCCGGCCTGGAGTCGCCGCGGATCGCGATGATCCTGGCGGTGGTCGAGCGGCACGGCGGCGTCAAGCTCGGCAAGCAGGACATCTACACCGCGACCGTCGGCGGGGTGAAGCTCACCGAGCCGTCCGCCGACCTGGCGATCGCCCTGGCCGTGGCCAGCTCCTCCTCGGACACCCCGCTGCCCAGCAACCTGGTGGCGATCGGCGAGGTCGGCCTGGCCGGCGAGGTCCGCCGGGTGACCGGGGTGCAGCGGCGGCTCGCCGAGGCGCACCGGCTGGGCTTCACCCACGCGCTCGTCCCGCCGGACCCGGGCAAGGTGCCGCCGGGAATGAAGGTGGTGGAGGTGGCCGACATCGGCGAGGCACTGCGGGCCATCCCGGGCCGCCGCAAGGCCGCCGCCAAGCCCCGTGCGGAGGGTGCCCCGGCGCCCCGGCAGGCCCCCGCGGCACCCGGGCGGCCAAGCGTCGCAGCCTACTCCGACGAGCTCATGGCGGGCTGGGAACCGGTCGACTCGGACGAACTGGGCTGACCCACGTCCTGTTATTGCCGCACGCAGTTAGACTTTGCCCTGTCTAATTGGCATCAAGTGCAGTAATAAGAGACAGACCGTCGGGCGCCGCGCCACACGGTCCGGGTCGGCCGGAGGAGTCACGTGGCAGCCAGCGACCGGGCGGACAAGTCCTCCCGCGAGGAGGCCCTGCTGCGGGCTTCCCTCAGTGCCATCGCGCCGGGCACGGCGCTCCGCGACGGTCTGGAGCGGGTGCTCCGGGCCAACACGGGCGGTCTGATCGTGCTCGGGTTCGACAAGAGCGTGGACGCACTGTCCACCGGCGGCTTCGTGCTGGACGTCGAGTTCACCGCCACCCGGCTGCGCGAGCTGTGCAAGCTCGACGGCGCCGTGGTGCTGGACAAGGACATCACCAAGATCGTCCGTGCTGGCGTCCACCTGATGCCGGATGCGACCATCCCCACCGACGAGACCGGCACCCGGCACCGCACCGCCGAGCGGGTCAACCGGCAGACCGGCTTCCCGGTGGTCGCCGTCTCGCACTCGATGCGGCTGATCGCGATGTACGTCAACGGGACGCGGCGGGTGCTGGAGGACTCCACCACCGTGCTCTCCCGCGCCAACCAGGCGCTCGCCACGCTGGAGCGGTACAAGCTCCGCCTGGACGAGGTGGCCGGCACCCTCTCCGCGCTGGAGATCGAGGACCTGGTCACCGTCCGCGACGTGTCGGCGGTGGTGCAGCGCCTGGAGATGGTCCGGCTGATCGCCGCCGAGATCGCCGGGTACGTGCTGGAGCTCGGCACCGACGGCCGACTGCTCTCGTTGCAGCTGGACGAGCTGATCGCCGGCGTCGAGCCGGAGCGAGAGCTGGTCGCCCGTGACTACTTCCCGGAGCGGGCGGCCAAGAAGGGCCGTACCGTCACCGAGGTGCTGTCCGACCTGGAGGCGCTCACCCACGCCGAGCTGCTCGACCTGCAGACGGTCGCCAAGGCGCTCGGGTACACCGGCACGCCGGAGTCGCTGGACTCGGCGGTCTCGCCGCGCGGGTACCGGCTGCTGGCCAAGGTGCCGCGGCTGCCCAACACCGTCATCGAGCGGCTGGTGGAGCACTTCGGCGGGCTGCAGAAGCTGCTGGCGGCGTCGATCGACGACCTGCAGACGGTGGAGGGCGTCGGCGAGACCCGGGCGCGCTCGGTGCGCGAGGGTCTGTCGCGGCTCGCAGAATCGTCCATCCTCGAGCGTTACGTCTGAGGACGCCGCCCGGCCGGGAGTGCGCCGGCCGGGGCGCCGGGTCGGTGGGCGCTAAGGCCGGGGGCGTTACGGCTGAGGGCGTTACGGCCGGGGGCGTTCCGGCTTGAGGGCGTAGAGCAGGGTCATCAGGGTGATGTCCACCGCGTCCTCGTCGGTGGAGTCGCCCTCGTCGGCGAGCTCGTCCAGCAGGGCGTTCAGCTGCTCGCGGAGCTTCACCAGGCGCTCGGGGCGGACCCGCATGCTGAAGTGCGCGAACTTGCCCGGGCTGGAGGTGCCGTCCGGCAGCGCCGAGAGGTCGATCCGGCCCGCGTGGAAGCGGTTCTCGAAGTCGGTGCGGACCATGTCGAGGGCGGCGAGCATCGCACCGAGCACCTCGGGGCGCTCCGACCCGCCGTCGGAGAAGACGTGCGGCGACAGCCGCAGTGAGCGCTGCGCCGGGCGGTAGCGGCTCTCCACGATGCCGGAGACCAGGCGGGTCTCGGCGACCATGATCAGTCCGGTCTGCTCCAGCACCTTGATGTGCCGGTAGAGCTTGGTGGGCGTCTCGCCCATCTCCGCCGCGAGTTCCTTGACCGACTGCGGCTCGGGGTCGCGTCGCATCAGCGCGTCCAGGATCGCCAGGCGCACCGGGTCGGCGATCGCCTTCAGCGTCGCCACGTCGCTGACCTCGCGTTCTTTCATCTGCTCAACCACGTTCTCAAGTTCTCACAACGTCAACGCTTGCGCAATCATTCTCGGAGGTGCAACCATTCACCCAAGCGTGAATGGTTGCGAAGCCATGAATGGCGGCGCGGGCGTGAATGGGTCGAACGGCCCGGACAAGGGGTGGGAACCATGACGACGGACCTCGGGACGGCGGCCCGGGCCCAGGCCGACGCGCAGCAGCCGGTGCCGCTGCGGCGCAACTGGCGGTTCCAGGTGCTGTGGGGCGGCGCGGCCTCCGCGATGCTCGGCACCTGCCTCGCCGACACCGCCTACCCCCTCCTGCTGCTGGCCATGACCGGCTCGCCGGCCCTGGCCGGGGCGTTCGGCGCGGTGCAGTTCGCCGCCTCCGCCGTGTTCGGCCTGCACGGCGGCGCGGTCGCCGACCGCCACGACCGGCGCCGGATCCTGCTCGCCGCCGACGCCGTCCGGCTGCTCGCCGCGCTCAGCGTGGTCGCCGCGCTGGCCCTGCACCGGCTCACCGTGCCGCACACCCTGCTGGTCGCCGCCGTCCTCGGCGCGACCATGGCGTACGGCGGCCCGGTCCGGATGCTGGCGATCCGCGCGGTGGTGCCGGCCGTGCAACTGCGTCAGGCACTCGCCCAGGACGAGCTGCGGGTCAACGGTGCCGCGCTGATCGGCCCGCCGCTGGGCGGCTTCCTGCTCGGTCTCGGCACCGCGGTCCCGTTCCTCACCACCGCGGTCACCTCGCTGCTCGCGCTCTCCGCCTCCTGGGCGGTCCGGTTCGAGAGCCCGGCGCAGAACGCCGACGGCGGCGCGGACGGGGAGGGCGGCGAGCAGCGCGGCGCCGTGCTGGAGGGGGTGCGCTACCTGCTGTCGAAGAAGCTGCTGCGCTCGACCCTGCTGGTCACCCTGGCGATGAACCTGGCGGGCTCCGCGATGCTGCTGGCCGTCATGGTGCGGCTGCGCGACGGCGGCACCTCCACCGGCGGCATCGGTCTGGCGCTGGCCGGCGAGGCGGTGGGCGGCCTGCTCGGCGCCCCGCTGGTCACCCGGCTGCACAAGCGGCTCGCGCCCGGCGCGCTGCTGCTGGTGGTGGCCTGGTCGGCGGTGCCGATGTTCCTGCTGCCGGCGCTGCTGGGCGGTCCGGTGGTGGTGTTCTGCTCGCTCGCCGTGATGATGCTCGGCGTCCCGGCGCTGCGGGTGATGGTGGACGTGCTGATCTTCCAGCAGGTGCCGGACGAGCTGCGCGGCCGGGTGATCGCGGCGACGATGACCCTGCTGATGGTGGGCATGCCGATCGGGACCTTCGTCTCCGGCCTGCTGCTCGACCGCTTCGCGGCGGGCCCGGTGCTGGTGGCGCTGGCCGCGCTGCTGGGCCTCGGCCTGCTGCCGTCGACCCTGGGCCGGTCGCTGCGCGGGACGTCCTGGCCCGCCTGAGGCCGCACGGGACCGCCTGGGCCCGTGGCGCGGGGGGCTGCGGGAGAGGCGGCGGCGGGAGTCGTCCACCGAGGGGTGGGCGACTCCCGCCGTCGGCGTTCGGGGGAGCGTCAGCCGGTGACCCGCAGCAGGCGGTTGGGGCTGCCGGTGCCGATGCCGGTGAGGACGCCGTTGGTGGCGGCGGCCTTCAGCGCGCTGTCGACGGCCGCGGGGGTGGCGGAGGGGTGGCCGGCCAGGTAGACGGCGGCAGCGCCGGCCACGTGCGGGGTGGCCATCGAGGTGCCGGAGATGGTGTTGGTGGCGGTGTCGCTGGTGTTCCAGGACGAGGTGATGGACGAGCCGGGCGCGAAGACGTCCACCCGCGTCCCGTAGTTGGAGTAGCTCGCCCGGGCGTCGGTGGAGGTGGTGGCGCCGACCGTGATCGCGGTCGGGACCCGGGCCGGTGAGTAGTTGTCGGCGTTGGCGTTGGAGTTGCCGGCGGCGACCGCGTAGGTGACGCCGGAGGCGATGGAGTTGGCGACCGCGTTGTCCAGCGCGGTGCTCGCGCCGCCGCCGAGGCTGAGGTTGGCCACGGCGGGCTTGGCGGCGTTGGCGGTGACCCAGTTGACGCCGGAGATGACGCCGGCGGTGGTGCCGGAGCCGTTGTTGTCGAGCACCCGGACGCCGACCACCCGGGCCGCCTTGGCGACGCCGTACGCGCTGCCCGCGATGGTGCCGGCGACGTGGGTGCCGTGCCCGTTGCCGTCCTGGGCGACGGCGTCGTTGTCGACGAAGTCGTAGCCGTTGGCGGCGCGGCCGCCGAACTGCCCGTGGCTGATCCGCACCCCGGTGTCGATCACGTACGCGGTGACCCCGCCGCCGGCCGTCGAGGGGTAGGTGTAGGCCGAGTTGAGCGGTAGGGCGGCCTGGTCGATCCGGTCCAGGCCCCAGGACGGCGGGTTGGTCTGGGTGGTGTCGGCGTGCACGGTCTGGTTCTGCTCGACCGCGGCGACGGCCGGGTCGGCGGCCAACCGGCGGGCCTCGACGGCGGAGAGCTCGACCTCGAAGCCGTGTGCGGCGGCGTCCCAGGTCTGCTTGATCCGGCCGTGGTGCCGGGCGACCAGCTGCCGGCCCTGCTCGGAGGCCGGGGCGAGGCCGGCGGACGGCTTCAGGGTGACGATGAAGCTGCCGGGTATCGCGGTCGGCGAGTCGGCCTGCTGGACGGTGCCCTCCGGCGCGGCGGGGGCCGCGGCGGCCGGGAGGGAGGCGGCCCCGGCGAGGGCGGCGCCGGCCAGGACGGTGGCGACGGCGGTGGCGAGCCGGTGGGCGCGGGGGCGTTGCGCTGCCATGGAGGGGTCTCCTCTGCGTCGGTGGTGCCGGGATGCGGCGCACTCGGCTGGTGCGACGGATCCAGCCTGCGGCTCTGGCAGGGACGCGACGAAGAGGCTTTCGTGCCGTCATGTGGCGGACACGTCAAAGCAATCGGGTGGCAGTGACAGACGCGGACGAAGCGGACGCGGCGGCCGGGACCGGTGGCCGGCGGCAGCACGGCGCAACACGGCGGCCAGGACGCCGACAGCCGGCCGCCACACGGCGGCCGGCCGGGCCGCCCTCCGGTGGCCGGATGACGGCGGGTCGGATGGTGGCGGCTCGGATCGGGGAGGTCGGACCGGGCGAGGGGTCAGCTGTCCAGCCGGATCGAGGTGCGGGCCGAGACCGGGCCGCCGGACGGGCCGGAGAGGTCCGCCTGGACCAGGTAGTTGCCCGGCTGGGCGGGCGTCGGGTCGGCGGTGGCGCACTGCGGCTTGGAGCGGCTGCGGTCCCAGTTGAAGGTCTCGGTCAGGCCGCTGCCCGCCGGGATCTGCGCCCAGGCGCCGGCCCGGTCGTTCGGGCAGTCGCCCGAGGACCACACCCGCTCGCCGCTGCTGGAGGTGACCGTCAGGGTCGACGCGGTGCGGCCCAGGTCGACGCGGCAGTTGGCGCCGGAGGTGTTGCGGACGGTCAGCGCGAGGCGCGGACGGTCCTTGGGCTGGTACGCGTTCTGGGCACTGGCCAGCTCCAGGGCGAGCTGCGAGACCGAGCAGATCGGCAGGGCCATCACGTCGGCGGTGTTCACCTGCGGCGCCCCGCCGCCGGTGCCGCCGCCCGTGCCGCCGGTGCCCGTGCCGCCGGCCGAGCCCCCGGTGCCCCCGGTGCCCGCGGTGGAGCCCGTGCCCGGGGTGGCGGAGCCGCCGACGCCGCCGGTGCTGATGGAGACCTCGCCGCCACCGCCGCCGGAGACCGTCCCACCGCCACCGCCACCGCCACCGCCCGTACCGCCGGGCCGGCTGGTGATCGCCGAACCGGACGGCGAGGCGCCCGGCGTGATCGACTGGGCCGGCGCCGGATGCGCGCCCTGCTTGGGCTTGCCGCCGCCACCGCCCGTGCCGTAGGTCAGCCAGACGATCAGGACGAGGATCGCCGCCAGCGCGGCGAGCACGATGAGGCGCCGTCGCCAGTAGATCGAGGCCGGCAGCGGTCCGACGGGTTGACGCAGAGAGGGCACGCGCAAACTCTACGAGACTGTGTGGACCGTCTGACGCATCAACACCTCGCCGGGGCCACTTCCTTCACATGATCCGCCATTTGCTCCGGACGGGGGAAGCGTTCCGGCCGCACCCCGCGCTAGGGTCGCCCTCATGGCCACCGACCACGGCGCCCGCGCCGGCAGCAGCATCGATCCGGTACGGATGATCGAGGAGGCGCGGCGCGCCTTCTTCACCGTGTTCGGCTTCCTGTGCGCGGTGTGGGTCCTGCAAGTGGTCAACTGGCTCGACGACTCCCGGTTGTTCGTGGACGGCGGCATCCGCCCGCACGACGTGTCCGCGCTGCCGAACCTGCTCTCCGCGCCGTTCCTGCACCTGAACTGGGCTCACCTGGAGGGCAATTCGGGCCCGCTGTTCGTGTTCGGCTTCCTCGCCGCGTACCGCGGTGTGAAGAAGTTCCTCGGCCTGACCCTGCTGGTGGCGCTCACCAGCGGCGCGGCGGTGTGGTGCTTCGCGGACGTCCGCTCGGTGACGGCCGGTGCCAGCGGCGTGGTCTTCGGGTACTTCGGCTACGTGGTGCTGCGCGGCCTCTTCGACCGGAACCTGATCGACAGCCTGATCGGGCTGGTGATGTTCGCCTCCTTCGCCTACCTGCTCACCACCGCGCTGCCCGGCACCCCCGGGATCAGCTGGCTGGGGCACCTGGGCGGGCTGCTCGGCGGCCTCGCCGGGGCGTGGATCTTCCGCGACCGCTCCACCCGACGGGCGGCGGCCGCCACGGCCGTCCCCGCGCAGACCGGCGGAGCACGGCCGGACAGCCCCCGGGCCGCGCTGCACAAGGAGCTGGACGACCTCGGCCTCTGAGGCCCGCCCGACCGGCCCGCCCGACCGGCCCGACCGGCCGTCCGACCGGCCCGCCCGCCGGCCCCGGCGGACGTGGGAGGATCGGGGGGCCATGGTTACCGCTTCCTCCACCGCGCTCCCGGCGGCCGCCGTCTCCCGGCTGCACCGCACCGTCATCGACTGGTACCGGGCCAACGCCCGCGACCTGCCCTGGCGGACGGCCGACGCCTCGCCGTGGGCGGTGATGGTGAGCGAGTTCATGCTGCAGCAGACCCCCGTCAAGCGGGTGCTGCCGGCGTACGCGGCGTGGCTGGAGCGCTGGCCCACCCCGGCGGCGCTCGCCGCCGACGCCCCCGGCGAGGCGGTCCGGATGTGGGGCCGGCTCGGCTACCCGCGCCGGGCGCTGCGCCTGCACGCCGCCGCCACCGCGATCACCGAGGAGCACGGCGGCGAGGTGCCCACCGACCACGCGCAGCTGCTGGCGCTGCCCGGGGTGGGCGAGTACACCGCCGCGGCGGTCGCCTCGTTCGCGTTCCGGCAGCGGCACGCGGTGCTGGACACCAACGTGCGGCGGGTGTTCGCGCGGGCGGTCACGGGTGTCGAGTACCCGGCGCAGGCGACCACCGCGGCCGAGCGGCGGACCGCCGTCGAGCTGCTGCCCGCCCGCGAGGAGACCGCGGCGACCTGGGCGGTCGCGGTGATGGAGCTGGGTGCGCTGGTCTGCACGGCGCGCGGCCCGGAGTGCGGGGCGTGCCCGCTGCGGGCGGAGTGCGCGTGGCAGCGGGCGGGGTGTCCGCCGTACGAGGGCCCGGCGCGGCGCGGCCAGACGTACGAGGGGACCGACCGTCAGGTGCGGGGGAAGCTGCTCGCGGTGCTGCGGGACGCGCACGGGGAGGTCGAGCAGGCCCGGCTGGACGAGGTGTGGCACGAGCCCGTCCAGCGCGCTCGGGCGCTGGACGGGCTCGTGGCGGACGGGCTGGTGGAGCCGGTCGGCCCGGGGGTCTACCGGCTGCCGGTGTGACCGACCGGTGACCGCCCGGCGCGACTAGAGGGCGGCTTCCAGCTGGGCCTCGGGGGCGGCGTCCTTCGGGGCGCCCTGGCCGGCGCCGCGCAGCGGCACCTCGCGCAGGAAGACCGCGGCGGCGACGGCGACCAGGCTGATCACGGCGCCCCACACGAACACCGTGTGCATGCCGTTGGAGACGGCGTGGTGGACCAGGTCCTGCACGGGGTCGGAGAGCTTCTTCAGCTTGGTCGGGTCGAGCAGCGTCGCCGGGTCGATCGGCTGGCCGCCGCCGGAGCCCGCGGCGGCGCCGCCGCCGGCCGCCATGGTGTCCTTGACCTGGTTGTTGAACAGGGCACCGAACAGGGCGACGCCGAAGGAGCCGCCGATGGTGCGGAACAGGGTGGCGGAGGACGAGGCGACGCCCATGTCCTTGAGCTCCACGCTGTTCTGCGCGACCAGCATGGTGATCTGCATCAGGAAGCCCATGCCGGCGCCGAGCACCACCATGTAGCAGGCGGAGGCGAAGCGGCCGGTGTCCACGGCGAGGGTGGACAGCAGCAGCGAGCCGCCGGCCATCACGGCGGTGCCGATGATCGGGTAGATCCGGTACTTGCCGGTCTTGGTGACCGCCTGGCCGACGACCAGCGAGATGACCAGCATGCCGAACATCATCGGCATCAGCAGCAGGCCGGAGTTGGTGGCCGAGGCGCCCTGCACGATCTGCTGGTACAGCGGCAGGTAGGCGACCGCGCCGAACATCGCGAAACCGACGATGAAGCCGATGACCGAGACCATGGTGAAGTTGCGGTTGCGGAACAGGCCGAGCGGGATGACCGGCTCCTCGGCGCGCTGCTCGACGTAGCAGAAGCCGATCAGCGAGGCGGCGCCGAGCGCGGCGAGGCCGAGGATCTGCTTCGAGCCCCAGGCGTACTCCTGGCCGCCCCAGGTGGTGATCAGGACCAGCGAGGTGATGCCGAGGGTCAGCAGGATCGCGCCGAGGTAGTCGATCTTCGCGGTGGAGCGGACCTTGGGGAGCTTCAGGGTGGCGATGACGAAGGCCAGCGCCACGGCGCCCAGCGGCAGGTTGACGTAGAACGTCCAGCGCCAGCTCAGGTGGTCGGTGATGAAGCCGCCGATCAGCGGGCCGCCGACGGTGGCCAGCGCCATCACGGCGGCGAACATGCCCTGGTACTTGCCGCGGTCGCGCGGCGCGACCAGCGCACCCATGATCGACATCACGCCGACCATCAGGCCGCCGGCGCCCAGGCCCTGGACGGCGCGGAAGGCGATCAGCGCGGTCATCGAGTCGGCGAGGCCGGAGAGCGCGGAGCCCGCCAGGAAGATGCCGATCGAGATCAGGAAGGAGCCCTTGCGGCCGTAGAGGTCGCCGAGCTTGCCCCAGATCGGGGTGGAGACGGCGGTGGCCAGGGTGTAGGCGGTGACCACCCAGGCCATGTGCTCGGAGCCGTGCAGCTCGCCGACGATCGTCGGCATCGCGGTGCCGATGATCAGGTTGTCCAGCATGGCCAGCAGCATGGTGATGACCAGGCCGACCATCACCAGCCGGATCTCGCGCGGCGAGCGCTCCACGGGCTCGTTGGGATCCACGGGTGCCGATGGTTCGTCGGCGGCGGTCTCGGACGTGGGTTTGGTCATCGTGCGTCTCCCCGACGGCTGCTAGGCCGCGCTCCTGGGGGCCGCGCGGCTCACTTACTTGACGACCGGCTAGTGAATCGTCGTCCGGCACGGTAAGTTGTTCCCTAGCCGGGCGTCAAGTCAGTTTCGGGGCGACACGTCCGGGCAGGGAGAATGCACCGAGCCGTCGGCGCCAGACCGCCGGCCGACCCACCGACCGCAGTCACAAGGCAGGCCGCCAGCGATGAGTACGACGCAGAGCCCCCGCAGCGACACCCGCGCGCGGATCCTCGACGTGGCGCTGGAGCTGTTCTCCGAGCACGGGTACGAGAAGACCTCGCTGCGCGAGATCGCCGACCGGCTGGGCGTGACCAAGGCGGCCCTCTACTACCACTTCAAGACCAAGGACGACATCGTCCGCGGCATCGTCGAGTCGATGGCCGCGCCGATGGACGAGGCGATCGCCTACGGCGAGGGCAAGCCCTGGTCGCCCGAGCTGCGGGACGAGCTGATCCGGCGGTTCGCCGCCGGGATGGCCGACCGGGCGCCGCTGCTGCGCTTCTTCCACGAGAACCAGCCCGCCCTGCGCGAGTCGCAGGCCGGGCTGGCGTTCAAGGACCGGATGGTGCGGATGGTGCGGCTGCTGCACCCGCCGGGCTCCGACTTCCGGGACCGGCTGCGCGCCACCATGGCGCTGTTCTCGGTGAACTCCGCGATGTTCCTGCTCAAGCACGACCTCGACGAGTGCGAGGAGGACCGGGACATCAGCTACCTGGAGTCCCGGCCCGGCACCCTCGAGGAGGCGATGGCCGCCGGCCTGGAGGTCTCGCTGGAGATCGCCGCCCGGATCGAGCGGCCGAAGAGCGCCTAGAAGTTGTTCGCGCCGTGCTGCTTCAGGTACGTCAGCGGGTCGATCACGGCCGCGTAGCGGTTGGCGTTGCGGATCTCGAAGTGCAGGTGCGGGCCGGTCGAGTTGCCGGTGTTGCCGGACAGGCCGATGGTGTCGCCCGCCGAGACGTGCTGGCCGGCCTTCACCGAGAGCTTCGACATGTGCGCGTACTGGGCGAACTTGCCGTCCGAGAGCTTCAGCACGATCTCGTTGCCGTACGCGCCGTCCGGGCCCGCCGACACCACGGTGGCGTCGCCGACCGCGAGCAGCGGGGTGCCGACGGACACCGCGAAGTCGGTACCGGTGTGGTAGCCGGCCGCGTAGTGCGCGTTGGCCTTGCCGTACGGGTTGCTGATCTGGGCACCCGGCGCGGGGGAGGACCAGGACGGCTTCGCCGGGGCCGGCTGCTCGGCCGGCTGCCCGGCGGCCGGCAGGGCGGCGCGCTGGGCGTCACGGGCGGCCTGGTCCGCGGCCTGCGCCGCCGCGGCGGCGTCCGCCTGGGCCTGGGCCTGGGCGGCCTGCGCCTGGGCCTCGACGGCGGCGTCGTCGGTCAGGTTCGCGGCGACCGCGACCCGGTCCTGCGTCGACTCGCCGGCCGGCACCTCGTACGCGCTCGGCTCGGCGATCTGCACGCCCACCGGCTCGACCGCGGCGCCGTGGGTGGTGAACACCGAGCTGCCCGGGGTGGTCGGGTGGACGGTCTGCGCGGCCGCGTGGCCCGGCATCAGCAGCACACCGAAGGCCAGCACCGCGGCGCCACCCCACACCGCCGTGGCGGGGGTCTTGCGGACGCTCGCCAGGTGCGCCCGGCCGAAGGGCAGCCGCAGGGCGGCGGTGCGGTCGGCGGAGAGCATCGAACGGACGTGCTGGGAGGAACCGATCGCCTGCAGGAGACGGCGGCCGGCGGTGGGGAGCGAACGCATCGGGTGACAGACCTCGCGGACGGGGCCAGCGCGGGGCCGAGCAGTGCTGCTCGCCGGGCTGGATGCAACGGATTCAGGTGTAAACGGGCCCGGCCGGGGACCCCAAACGGTGTGACGTACGACGGTGGGTAGTGCCGGACGGGCGCGTCCGCCGCCCGACAGCGCACCGGGCGCCCGACGTCCTACTATCGGCCGTCGTATCGAGCTCACCCCCTGTGACCAGCACCACCGAAAACGGGCTGGTTTCGGGACGCTCCGGGCGGGGCATGGGACCTTGACGCGACTGTGCGAACACGGACCGTCCGGGTGGTTCCCGGCCCGCCCCGGATCGGCGATGATCGGCGGATGACCGATGCCACCAGCGCTGCGTCCGACCCGGCCGCCGACCTCCGCGCCCGCCGCTTCGCCGCCCGCCGGGGTGCCGACCGCATCCTCTCCGGTCCCCGCCCGCAGACCGTCCGCGAACGCCTCGCCGACCTCGCCGCCACCGCCGACGGCCCGTACGACCTCGACGTGCCCACCGACCTGTACGGCGACGGCCTGGTCCGCACCCTGGAGCTCCGCGTCGCCGAGCTGCTCGGCAAGGACGACGCCGCCTTCTTCCCCACCGGCACCATGGCCCAGCAGGTCGCCCTGCGCTGCCTCGCCGACCTCCCCGGCGGCGGCACCACGGTCGCCATGCACCCGCTCTCCCACCCCGAACGGCACGAGCGCCGCGCCTACGCCGACCTCAGCGGCCTGCGCACGGTCTGGCCCACCACCGCGCCGCGCCAGCCCACCCCGGCCGAGCTCCTCGCTCTCGACGAGCCCTTCCACACCCTGATGCTCGAGCTCCCGCTGCGCGACGCCGGATTCGTCCTCCCCACCTGGGACGAGCTCTCCGCGCTCTACGAGGCGGCCGAGGGCAACTGGTCCGTCCACCTCGACGGCGCCCGGCTCTGGGAGTCCACCCGGCACTTCGGCCGCACCCTGCCCGAGATCTGCGCGGCCGCGGACTCCGTCTACGTCTCCTGCTACAAGACGCTCGGCGGCGTCAGCGGTGCCGTGCTCGCCGGGGGCGAGGAGTTCGTCGCCCGCGCCAAGGTCTGGCGGCACCGCTACGGCGGCCAGCTGTTCCAGCAGTGGCCCACCGCCCTCGCCGCCCTGCGCGGCCTGGACACCGAACTGCCCCGCCTCGACTCCTACCTCGACCAGGCCCGGGTGGTCGCCGCCGCGCTCGCCGACGTCCCCGGCGCCCGGATCAACCCCGACCCGCCGCACACCCACCAGTTCCAGCTCTGGCTGCCCCACCCTGCGGCCGACCTCGAACGGGCCGGCCTGGAACTCGCCCGCCGCGACGGCGTCGCCCTCTTCGGCGCCTGGAGCGAACCCGGCCCGCTGCCCGGCCTCGCGATGACTGAGATCACCGTCGGCGCCGACGCGCTGGAGTGGAGCGGCAAGGAGGTCACCGAGGCCGTGGAACGCTTCCTCGCCCTGATCTGACGATCGATCAGCCCCGGGGCCGGCGGCGGGGGTTCAGGCCGGGCGAGGGGTGCTCCGGAACGCCGCACGGCCCCCGGCGGATCGCTCCGCCGGGGGCCGTGACGTCGGTCAGTCAGTACCGGAAGGTCACTTCACGGGCTTGACGTAGATCAGGGTCTCCAGCTTGTTCATGCTGTTCCAGAGGACCTCGATCTGGGTGTGGGTGTCGGGGACGTTCACACCGGCGTACTGGTTGGACGCGTCCCAGTACTTGTTGGTGTGGTCGTTGAAGACCGTGACACCGCGCTCGCCCTTGATGGTGGTGGCGACGTCGGCCTTGTGCAGGTTCAGGCCGTCGGTGCGCTCGAAGCCGAAGGTCGAGTCGTAGCCCTGGAGGCGCGGACGCATCAGGGTGCCGTCGGACCACTTCAGCGGCGCCGGGTGGGCGTCGACCGGGAGGACGAGGCCGGCACCCGGGTGGTTGGCGACGTTGTTGTCCGTCTGCGAGGAGTCCCACAGCCAGATCAGCAGGCCGTTCTGGTTGGCGTAGTGCTCCACCCAGTCCGGACGGGTGTTGCTGAAGCCGAAGTTGTACGGGCCGGTCTTCAGCGTGGTGTCGAAGGACACGTACTGGCGGTTCTCGATCAGGTACTTCTGGTCGTAGTCCTTCGAGAACTTGCCGGTGATGCGGGAGAAGCCGGCAGCGGTCCAGCCGTTGTCGCCGCTCTCCGCGCCGTCGGTGAGGACGGCCGCACCGTCGACGGTGATCGCGATGTCGTCCAGGGCCAGGCCCTTCATGTGGACGCCACCGTCGGTGGTGTTGTGGAAGCGGACCTTGACGTTCTTGCCGGCGAAGGCGTCGAGCGAGAAGGCCAGGTCGCCCCAGTTGCCGCCGGAGGAGCCGTTGATGGCGTTGTCCGGGAGCGCGGTGCCGTTGAAGGTGCCGGGGACGGAGGTCCAGGTGGCGCCGTTGTCCGCGGAGACCTCGAGGTACGCGTAGTCGTAGTCGGTCTCCAGGTCGTACCAGGCCTTCGCGGTGAGCTTGGCCGAGGTCTTCCCGGTGAGGTCGAGGCCACGGGTCAGCGTGACGTTGAGGTTGTCGTCGCTGCCGCTCCACCACTCGTTCGCACCGGCGAACGGGGTGTTGATCTCGGTGGTGACGGTCTTCTTCGGCAGGTCGACGACCAGCGCCTGGGGCAGGCGGTTGTTGTACTCGACCGGGCCGATCAGGCTGAGCTTGCGCTCGCCCGCCTTGGCCTTGTCGAAGTCCAGCCAGCCGAGCTGCAGCTTCGACCAGACGTCGAGGTCGTTCGGCATGTCGCCGATCTGGTCCTTGCCCTCGCCGAGCCAGGAACCGGACGACATCAGCGACCAGAAGCCGACCGAGTTGTCGATGCCGGTGCCGGAGGTGTCGTAGAGGTCCGGCAGACCGAGGTCGTGACCGTACTCGTGGGCGAAGACGCCCAGGCCGCCGTTCTCCGGCTGCATGGTGTAGTCGCCGATCCAGATGCCGGAGTTGCCGACCGGGGTGCCACCGAGCTTGTTGTTGTCGGGGCCCTGCTTGCCGGCCTGGTTGCCGTACACGTACGAGCGGTGGGCCCACAGGGCGTTGGTGCCCTGGGCGCCGCCGCCGGCGGACTGGTCCTCACCGGCGTGCACGATCTGGAAGTGGTCGATGTAACCGTCGGGCTCGTTGAAGTTGCCGTCGCCGTCGAAGTCGTAACGGTCCCACTGGTCGTACGACGCGATGGTGGCCTTGATCTGCTCGTCCGTCTGGCCCTTGGCCTTCTGGTCGGCGACCCAGGCGTTGACGCCGTCGCGGATCAGGTCCTGCGCGTTGTTGCAGACGTGCTGCTTGCAGTAGTCCGAGCCGTAGCGGGCCTCGTTCGCCGAGACCTTCACCCAGTCGGTGACCTGGCCGTCGACGGAGTACCGGCCGGAGGACTGCTTCTCGTAGTAAGTCTTCAGCGAGGGCTGGGACTTCGAGAAGTACATGTTCTGGAAGTGCGCCTGGTTGTAGTCGGCCTGCCAGGCGGTCGAGTTGTCGTTGGCCTTGTCCGGCTGCGCGATCTGGTTGTGACGCGGGCCGGGCTCGCCGCCGTACTTGACGGTGCCGTCGGGCAGCTTGGTGGTGTTGTCCACCTCGTCGCCGAACTCCACCAGGATGGTGAAGATCTTGTCGGTGCGCTCGCGCTTGAGCTCGACGTACTTGTCACGGCCGAGCTTCACGCTGGTGGAGCCGCCGTGCTGCTCGATCTTCGCGGTGCCGTTGACGATCTGCTCGACGGCAGCCTGCTGCTCGGCCTTGACCTCGGCGGTCTTCGGGCCGGGCAGGTCGTAGTCGCCGCCCTTGACGCTGGAAGCAGCGTCGGCCGGGTCGTGCGACTGCGTGACGGGCGCGGCGGTGGCCATACCCGGGAGCATGCCCGCGCCGAGCGCCGCGGCGACCATAACGGCGGCCGAGGCCGCAGCGGCCCTCTTGGATATCTTCAAGGTGGTGACGTCCTCCCCTTACCGGCGTTGCTCTTGGCATGCGCCGGTGAACCAATGAAAGACAGGTGGAGGACATTCGATCCAAGTATGAGTAAAAAAGAAAGACCTTGACCATGGCATGGTCACGGCGCTATCCTCCCGCGGCGCAGCTGATCTGATAGTCAGTCAATCTACCTCGCAGCCGCTCAACCAGGCGGTCCATCGCATCCGTACGAGGGAGCGCGGTCGCCCGTTCGGCCCCGGACCGGCCTGATTCACACGCGGATGGAAGCGTAAACAGTTTTGCAACTGAAAAGGCCGAGAAAATAGGCAGGGCCCCGGCATATATCGCCGGGGCCCTGCCTTTGTCGACAGATTTACTTCGTCAGATCCGGACCCGCCGTGGAGGAGACCGCCGCCGGGGTGTCGGCCACCGGGGACTTCTCCTCGCCGCGGAAGGTGAACTTGGCCTCCTTGCCCTCACCCTCCACGCCGACGACCACGATGTGGCCGGCCCGCAGCTCCCCGAAGAGGATCTTCTCGGACAGGTGGTCCTCGATGTCGCGCTGGATGGTGCGGCGCAGCGGGCGGGCACCCAGGATCGGGTCGTAGCCGCGCTTGGCCAGCAGCTTCTTGGCCTCGACGCTGAGCTCCAGGCCCATGTCGCGGTCCTTGAGGCGGCCGTCCACCTTGTCGATCATCAGGTCGACGATCTGGATGATGTCGGCCTCGGACAGCTGGTGGAAGACCACGATGTCGTCGACACGGTTCAGGAACTCGGGCCGGAAGTGCTGCTTGAGCTCCTCGCTGACCTTGGCCTTCATCCGCTCGTACCCGGTGGCCGTGTCACCCGTGGCCGCGAAGCCCAGGTTGAAGCCCTTGGAGATGTCCCGGGTGCCGAGGTTGGTGGTCATGATGATGACCGTGTTCTTGAAGTCGACCACGCGGCCCTGGGAGTCGGTCAGGCGACCGTCCTCCAGGATCTGCAGCAGCGAGTTGAAGATGTCCGGGTGGGCCTTCTCGACCTCGTCGAAGAGGACGACCGAGAACGGCTTGCGGCGCACCTTCTCGGTGAGCTGGCCGCCCTCCTCGTAGCCCACGTAGCCGGGCGGGGAGCCGAAGAGGCGCGAGACGGTGTGCTTCTCGGAGAACTCGGACATGTCGAGCGCGATCAGCGCGTCCTCGTCGCCGAACAGGAACTCCGCCAGCGTCTTGGACAGCTCGGTCTTACCGACACCGGACGGGCCGGCGAAGATGAACGAGCCACCCGGGCGCTTCGGGTCCTTCAGGCCGGCACGGGTGCGGCGGATCGCCTGGGAGAGCGCCTTGATGGCGTCCTCCTGGCCGATGACCCGCTTGTGCAGCTCGTCCTCCATGCGCAGCAGGCGCGAGGACTCCTCCTCGGTCAGCTTGAAGACCGGGATGCCGGTGGCGGTGGCCAGGACCTCGGCGATGAGCTCCTCGTCCACCTCGGCGACGACGTCCATGTCGCCGGCCTTCCACTCCTTCTCCCGCTTCGCCTTCGCGGTGAGCAGCTGCTTCTCGTTGTCGCGCAGCGAGGCGGCCTTCTCGAAGTCCTGCGCGTCGATCGCGGACTCCTTCTCCCGGCGCACGTCGGCGATCTTCTCGTCGAACTCGCGCAGGTCCGGCGGCGCGGTCATCCGGCGGATGCGCATCCGGGAACCGGCCTCGTCGATCAGGTCGATCGCCTTGTCCGGCAGGAAGCGGTCCGAGATGTACCGGTCGGCCAGGGTGGCGGCGGCGACCAGGGCCGCGTCGGTGATCGAGACGCGGTGGTGCGCCTCGTACCGGTCGCGCAGGCCCTTGAGGATCTCGATGGTGTGCGGGAGCGAGGGCTCGGCGACCTGGATGGGCTGGAAGCGGCGCTCCAGCGCGGCGTCCTTCTCCAGGTGCTTGCGGTACTCGTCCAGCGTGGTGGCACCGATGGTCTGGAGCTCACCGCGGGCCAGCATCGGCTTGAGGATGGAGGCGGCGTCGATCGCGCCCTCGGCGGCGCCCGCGCCGACCAGGGTGTGCAGCTCGTCGATGAACAGGATGATGTCGCCGCGGGTGCGGATCTCCTTGAGCACCTTCTTCAGGCGCTCCTCGAAGTCACCGCGGTACCGGGAGCCGGCCACCAGGGCGCCCAGGTCGAGGGTGTAGAGCTGCTTGTCCTTCAGCGTCTCCGGGACCTCGCCCTTGACGATCGCCTGTGCCAGGCCCTCGACGACGGCGGTCTTGCCGACGCCGGGCTCGCCGATCAGCACGGGGTTGTTCTTGGTGCGGCGGGACAGCACCTGCATGACCCGCTCGATCTCCTTCTCGCGCCCGATCACCGGGTCGAGCTTGGCCTCGCGGGCGGCCTGGGTGAGGTTCCGGCCGAACTGGTCGAGGACCAGCGAGGTGGACGGGGTGCCCTCGGCGGGGCCGCCGGCGGCCGCCGACTCCTTGCCGCCGCCCTGGTAGCCGGAGAGCAGTTGGATGACCTGCTGACGCACCCGGTTGAGATCGGCGCCCAGCTTCACCAGGACCTGGGCGGCGACGCCCTCGCCCTCGCGGATCAGGCCGAGCAGGATGTGCTCGGTGCCGATGTAGTTGTGGCCGAGCTGGAGGGCCTCGCGGAGCGACAGCTCCAGGACCTTCTTCGCCCGGGGGGTGAAGGGGATGTGACCGGACGGGGCCTGCTGGCCCTGGCCGATGATCTCCTCGACCTGCTGGCGGACCGCCTCGAGCGAGATCCCGAGGCTCTCCAGCGCCTTGGCGGCGACACCCTCGCCCTCGTGGATCAGGCCCAGGAGAATGTGCTCGGTGCCGATGTAGTTGTGGTTGAGCATCCGGGCTTCTTCCTGAGCCAGGACGACAACCCGCCGCGCGCGGTCGGTGAACCTCTCGAACATCGTTAATCGCTCCTCAGAGCGGTCGGTCAGTTCGGGGGCCGTCCCCGCCCTGTCCTTCCGCATGCTAGTCCCGCTCAGCGGCGCGGCTCCGGAACTCCCGCGTACGCGGGAGCAACATCGCTGCGCGACCAGCCGACACCAAATCCAACCCGATGCTGGAAGACGGTGTTCCCGGAGACGGGCCCGATGCACCGCTTCGCGCTACGCCAACGGCGAACATGGCTCGGCGGGTACCGGGCGACCGGTCGCGCGAACTGCCTCGGACGGGGCCCGGAGACCTCGTCCACCTGCATTCATACCCGGAATTCCGGCGGGTTTCGCGCAGTTTCCGGGCCGGTGGTGTTCGCCCCGCGAGAAGTCCCGTCCGGGGCGTGCGGGCGACGGCGGAGGTGACAGCCGCTCGGCCCGGCGGGGTGACCTACCGCCATCCGGCGGCGGGTCGCGTTACCGCTTCACCCGTACAGCGTTGCACAGCCCATGACCGTCGCGCCGCTCGTAGGGGATCCCGCCCCGGCCGCGCCGCCGCCCGGGGCGGACCTGCTGCTGGTGCCGCTCGCCGCCGCGCGGGCCGCGCTGGCCCGGCTGGAGCGGCTCGGCCGACCCGCCGGGCCGGTGGAGCCGCACGGCGACCGGGCGGCCTTCCCGCTCGCCCCGGGCGCCGCCGAACTCGTCCCGGAACTGCTCCGCTGGCTCGGCTGGGGCGAGGAGCTGCGGCTGCCCGTCGAACTGGACGCCGGCGGCCGCGCGACCGCCGACCGGGTGCCCGCGCAGCGCGGCGCCGACGAGCCGCCGCCGCACCCCGACCGGAGCGCGCCCGGGCCCGCGCTGGACCTGGGCTCACCCGACCTGCTGCGGCTGCTCGACTGCCTGGCCGACGCCTGCCTGCGGCTGCGCCTGGGGCTGCCGCAGGCGCGCTAGGCCGGTGTCAGGAGGCGTTGGCCTTCTCGTACGCCTCGCGCACGTTGCTCGGGACGCGGCCGCGGTCGTTGACCTGGAAGCCGTTCTCCTTCGCCCACTCGCGGATCTTCGCCGTGTCGGGCTGGCCGCCCCCGGCGGCCCGACCGGCGGCCCGGCCGCTGCTGCGGCGAGGCGCGGAGAGCCGGCCGCTCTGCTTGCGGCCCTTCTCCACGTACGGCGCCAGCAGGACGCGCAGCTTCTCGGCGTTGTCGCTCTTCAGGTCGATCTCGTAGGCCACGCCGTCCAGGGCGAACGTCACGGTCTCGTCCGCGGAGCCGCCGTCGAGATCGTCTTCCAGAATGACCTGAACCCTCTGTGCCACGGGCTTCCCTTTCCGCGTTAACGATCCATTGCCTGAGGAAAGGAAACCGCCTTTTCCCGGAAAACACAAACCCCTGGGCGCCCCGGGAGGGTCAGCTGAGGTGCAGCAGCATGCGCGAGTTGCCGAGCGTGTTCGGCTTCACCCGCTCCAGGTCCAGGAACTCCGCCACTCCTTCATCGTACGAGCGCAGGAGTTCTTCATAGACTTCCGTGGCCACGACTGCCGGGTCTGACGTACGATCGTCGTTTTCGCCGATCTCCACGAAGCCGTGTTTCGCGAAGAACACGGTCTCGAACGTCAAGCAGAAAATCCGACGGACTCCGAGCCAACGCGCGGTCTGCAGCAGCTTCGCCAGCAGAAGATGGCCGATACCGTGCCCCTTGCAGGCCGGATCCACCGCCAGGGTGCGCACCTCGGCGAGGTCCTCCCACATCACGTGCAGCGCCCCGCAGGCCACCACCGCGCCGTCCTCGTCGCGCTCGGCCACCCAGAACTCCTGGACGGATTCGAACAGCGTGACGGTCGGCTTGTCGAGCAGAATGCCCTCGCGCGAGTACGCGTCGATGAGCCGGCGAACGGCCCGCACGTCGGTGGTCCGCGCCCGGCGGATGGTGACCTCCATGGGCGGGACGTTATCGCGCCGGGGGCTCCCGGGTCTCATCCGTATCGACACCGGCCACCCGCAGCGCATCGCGCAGCGCCTCCCGCTGCTCCGGTGACATCAGTCCGAAGAAGTGCACCAGCGCCGCCGCCGGATTGTCGCTGGTGGCCCACGCCTCGTTCATCAACGCGGCGGTGTAGGCCTCCCGCGAGGAGACCGGCTCATATACATACGCCCGCCCGGACTGCTCGCGCCGCAGCCAGCCCTTTCGGTAGAGCTTGTCGAGCACCGTCATCACCGTCGTGTACGCGATTTCGCGTTCCGACACCAGATCCTGCAGAACCTCGCGAACCGTGACCGGGCGGTTCCACTGCCAGACCCGGGTCATGATGTCGTTCTCGAGTTCTCCGAGTTGCCGCACCATAGTGCGGCCAGGATAGGGCCGATACGGACAAACGCATCCATTGACAAACAAACCGGCGCGCCGCCACCCCCAGGGGTGACGGCGCGCCGGTGCGATCCGTGGATCTATTCGCCCGCGGCACCCGCGGAACGGGCCGCCAGCGCCTCGGCGGCCGCGTCCTCCTTGGCCTTCTGGGCGCCGCCCTGGCTGCGGATGATGGCCCGCACCAGGAACCCGAAGCCGATCGCCATGACGAGCGGCGGCACGATTGCGCTGACGTAGTCCATCAGGTCACTCCTCCTCGGAGCTCTCGGTCCCGGCGTCCGCGCCGGCGGCGGCCTTCGCGGCCGGCTTCACCAGCGGGAAGAGCACCGTCTCGCGGATGTTCTTGCCGGTGAGCAGCATGATCAGGCGGTCCACACCGAGGCCGAGGCCGCCGGTGGGGGGCATCGCGTACTCCAGGGCGCGCAGGAAGTCCTCGTCCAGCTGCATCGCCTCGACGTCGCCGCCGGCCGCCAGCAGCGACTGGGCGGTGAGGCGGGCCCGCTGCTCGACCGGGTCGATCAGCTCGGAGTAGGCGGTGCCGATCTCGGTGCCGAAGATGACCAGGTCCCACTTCTCCGCCACGCCCGGGATCGAGCGGTGCTGGCGGGTCAGCGGGGAGACCTCGGTCGGGTAGTCCTTGATGAAGGTCGGCCGGATCGCGTGGTGCTCCAGCAGGCGCTCGATCATCTCCAGGACGATCTGGCCGTGGCCCCACTCCTTCTCCCACGGCACGCCCGCGCCGTCGGCGAGCCGGCGCAGCTCCTCGACGGAGGTCTCCGGGGTGACCTCGGCGCCCAGGCGGGCCGAGATGCCGGGGTAGACCGACACCTCCTCCCACGGCTCGGCCAGGTCGATCTCGTGCTCCTGGCCGTCCGGGCCGAGGCCGCGCACCACGGTGCCGCCCAGGGCGTCGCGGGCGGCGTTGATGATGATCGCCCGGATCAGCTCTGCCTGGGTGTCGTAGTCGCCGTACGCCTCGTACGACTCCAGCGCGGTGAACTCCGGGTTGTGGGTTGCGTCGGCGCCCTCGTTGCGGAAGTTCCGGTTGATCTCGAAGACCTTCTCGGCGCCGCCGACCACCAGGCGCTTGAGGTAGAGCTCGGTCGCGATGCGCAGGTAGAGCTCGATGTCGTACGCGTTGATGTGCGTCTTGAACGGGCGGGCGTTGGCGCCGCCGTGGATCGGCTGCAGCATCGGGGTCTCGACCTCGAGGTAGCCGCGGTCCTCGTAGGTGCGGCGGATCGAGCGGACCACCTTGGTGCGCAGCTGCAGCATCTCGCGCGCCTCGGGGTTCACGATCAGGTCCACGTACCGCTGGCGGACCCGGGCCTCCGGGTCGGTCAGGCCCTTGTGCTTGTCCGGCAGCGGGCGCAGGCACTTGGCGGTGAGCTCCCAGCGGTCCACCATCACCGACAGCTCGCCGCGGCGGGAGGTGATCACCTCGCCCTCGACGCCCACCTGGTCGCCCAGGTCGATGTCGGCCTTCCAGGCGGCCAGCCGCTCCTCGCCCAGCTTGTCGAGCGAGAGCATCACCTGCAGGTCGCCGGAGCCGTCGCGGAGCGTCGCGAAGCACAGCTTGCCGCCGGTCCGGGCCAGGATCACCCGGCCGGTGATGCCGGCCCGCTCGCCGGTGGCGGTGTCCGGCTCCAGGTCGGGGTGCTTGGCGCGCAGGTCCGCGATGGTGGAGGTACGGGGGAAGCCGACCGGGTACGGGTCGATGCCGGCCGCCCGGAGCCGGTCCAGCTTCTCGCGCCGGACGCGCATCTGCTCCGGAAGGTCGTCGGCCTGGGGGACGCTGCTCTGATCGCTCACCCCACAAGGGTAGCCAGGCCCACGCGCACTCCCGCCACGGGATTACCCCTGCGGCGCAACGGCCCCCGGGAGCCGCGAGGGCGTCCCGGGGGCCGGCGACCGGAGGGTCGGGCGGGTGCTACTGGTGCGCGCCGGCCTTGCGGCGGCGGGCCACCAGGGCGATCACGCCGCCACCGAGGGCGATCGCGGCGATGCCGCCGCCGACCATCGGGCCGATGCCGGAGGCACCGGTGGAGGCGAGGTTGCCGCCGGTGTGCGACGCCGAGCCGCCGGCCGGGGCCGAGGACGGGGCGCCGGTGCTGCGCTGGGCGGACGGCGTCGCGGTCGGCAGCGAGACGACCGGGGCGCTGGTGGGACCGGTCGAGGTCGGGGTCGGCTTCGGCTTGGCGGTCGGGATCGAGCCGCTCGCCGAGGTGCCGAGGGCGACCTTGACCAGGTCGTTCGCCGCGTTGTGGTCCCAGGACATCACGGCCGAGGCGTGCCCGGTGCCGTACTTGCTCTCGGTGTTCTGCAGCGAGACCGTCGCGGCGGGCGCGGACTCCGGGGCGGCGACGGCCAGCTCGAAGGCGTAGGTCCCCTGGAAGCCGGACGGGACCCACCACGGGCCGCCGCAGTCGTACTTGTTCGGCTTCGCGACCTGCTGTCCGTCCTCCCAGGTGACCGCCGAGCAGCCGGTCGGCGTTTTGGTGACCGAAACCCCGTCCGGGAACACCACCCGCACGGACGGTGCGGCCTCGCCACCGCTGCGGTCGTAGATCGACGCCGGGCCGTCGTTGCGCTCGCCCACCGTCAGCGTGCCGGTCCTGCCGCCGGGGGCGGGGGCCCAGGCACCGAGCGCCGAGAAGTCGGCCGGGTTGTCGGTCCTGACCTCCTGCTCGACCCGCATGTCGTACGGGTGGCGCTCCTCGGTCAGCAGCGCGGCGTCGGTGGTCTTGGTGGCGGTCATCGCCGGGCCGGTGCCGCGGGTCAGCTTCAGGTTCTTGCGCCAGAGCGGGATGGCCGAGACCTCGCTGTCCTCGGTCGGGTAGACCGAGATGTCGGCGAAGTCGTACTCGGCGGTGGCGCCGACGGTGAAGGTCAGCGGGCTCAGCTTGAAGACCTCGCCGGGGGCCACCGGGGTGTCGATCACGCAGACGCCGTCGAGCGCGCCCGGCCAGGAGCGGCCTTCGTACGAGCCGTCCGGCTCCTGGGCGTACTCGCAGTTGGACGGCCACTGGCGGACCTCCAGGGCGGAGACCGCGCTCACCTCGACCACGATCTTCCTGGAGGCCGTCCCGCCGCGGTTCGCGAACACGATCGCCGGTGTGACGGCGCCGCCCACCTTGGCGTCGGTGATCGGGGCCAGGTCCTTGGCCTTGAAGTCCGGTCCGCCCACGTCGACCCGCACGTCGGCGGTGGCCTCGGTGGCACCGGAAGCGGTGACCTTGATGTGCAGCACCCCGCTGGTGCCGGGCTTGACCCCGTCGACCGCGTTGAGGAACGGGTGCTGGCTGATGTTGATCGAGTCGAACCGCAGGTCGGGCTGGTCGCAGGTGGTCACGGTGCCCTGGACGGCGCAGCGGTCCACCGACAGGGCGGCGATCCCGGCGAGGTCCTTGGTGTCGAAGACGACCTTGACGTTCTTCACGTCGGTGTTGCCGGTCCGGCCGATCCGCAGGTGCAGGTTCTCGTCCCACTCCTGCTTCGTCACCGGCTTGCCGGGAATCTGGACGCTGCCCGGCGCGGACAGGCTGAGCTTGATGTCGTCCGCGTGGGCGGGGACGGCGGCAGCGCTGAGGGCCAGCGCCGCCACGGCCGTCGGGAGAGCGAGTGTGCGGGCGCGCAGGGTGCGCATGGTCCCCCCGGTGTGGATCTGTCTGATCGTGATGTGTGCGAGCAGACCCTAGGGGAGGTTTCAGGCCAGTCCAATGGCCGAAAGAGGACAGTTCGGGGCAGGACAGTTCGTACCGCACCGGAACCTTTGCCAATTCGTGATGAGCTGCTCCCGTACCCCCACGCCCCCACCGCGCCCGCCGTGTCGGCACGTCAACCCGGTTCGGCGGGGGCGGTGGTGACGGTCAGCCGTCGGTGCCGGTGGCGAGTTCGGGGCGCTCCTCGTCGGCGGCGCGGTCGTCCGGGTGGGGGCGGGGAGCGGGCTGGGGGCGGCGGCCGAACAGCTCGGCGGGGGTGGGCATGCGGCGGGGCTGGGGGCGGTCCGCGGGGGGCGGGGGCTTCTGGGTGCTCATCGGGATCCGTCCTCCAACGGGGATGGTGGGCAGGGGTTCGGGCGTCGGGCTGGGCACCGCCGTGAGGTGGCGCTGCCCGGACGTCAGGAACAGCCGTTCGCGGATCTCGGCCTCGGCGAGCGCGTGGCAGCGCCCGGCCAGCCGGGACCGGCGGGAGCGCTCGGCGGTGCCGCACGGCATTCGGGAGAGCGAGCGCAGCGCGGCCAGGTCCTCGGGGGTGGGCAGGTAGCCGTCGGCGACCGCCTCCTCCAGTCGGTCCAGGTAGCCGGCCGCGCCGCCGGGCAGCGCACTGCGGTAGCGGGCGAGGTCGGCGAGCAGGAAGGCGCGCAGCCGGCCGCCCTCCTGCACCGCCTCGTCGATGGCCTCGGTGAGCCGCAGCGCGTCCTGGACGTCCTCGGTCCACAGCTCGGTGGCGGTGGGCGGTTGGATCCGGTCGGCGGGGTGCAGGGCTTGGGCGAGGACACGGCGCAGCACCCGGACTTCGTCGGCGCTGAAGGCCATGCCGCCGCGCGATCCGTGTGGCGTTGGCATGGCACGACACTACGTGGCGTACGTCCGATTTATGGCGATTGACGAGGTGACAGGCCCGGTTCGGCCTATCTGCGGATCGTCTGACAGGGCGGTGCCGGATCAGCGGCGGAGCGCCTCCGCGGGCTGGATCCGGGTGGCCCGCCAGGCCGGGTAGGCACCGGCCAGCAGGCCGGTGGCCAGTCCGATGGCGGGCGCCGCCGCGACGGTCACCGGGTCGATCACCGGGGTCCAGTTCCGGCCGACCGCCACGCCGAGGACGGTGAGCACCCCGAGCGAGGTGCCGACCAGCCCGCCGAGCAGGCCGAGCGAGGCGGACTCGGCGAGGAACTGGGCGGTGATGTGCCGCCGGCGGGCGCCCAGGGCGCGGCGCAGGCCGATCTCCCCGACCCGTTCGAGGACGGCGACCAGCGTGGTGTTGGCGATGCCGGCCGTCCCGATCACCAGGCAGATGCCGGCCAGCAGCAGGAAGAGCTGGTCCAGGTCCGAGGACACGCCGCCGCGCAGGGCCCGGGGGTCCGGCGGGGGCAGCGGCCTGAAGTGCTCGGGATGGGTGGCGTCCAGGGCGAGCGGGGCCTCGGCCGCCACCTGCCGGGCCGCCCCGAGCCGGGTGACGATGAGCATCCTGGCGCGTTCCCGGCCCGGCTCGCCCCAGAGCTTCGCCGCGGTTCCGCGCGGCACGGTCACGGACAGCAGCAGGTCGGCCTTGCGCTGCACCTCGTCCACGATGCCGATCACGGCGAACGGCCGGCCGCCGATGAAGACGGCGGGCTGGGTGTCCAGGGTGGTGATGCCGAGCCTGGCGGCCGTGCCGGAGCCGATCACGGCCACCTGCCGGGCGGTCGAGTCGTGCCACTGGTCGAACCCCCGCCCCTGGGCGAAGTGCGGGGCGGCCGCGGCCACCGCCCCGGCGGACGCCGCGACCACGGCCACCTGCTCCCCGGTCCGCCGCGGGCCGACCGGTGCCGCGCGCACGGTGTCGTCGGCCAGGTCGACCGGCCAGTAGACGCCGGCGGCCCGCACGCCGTTCAGCTGCCCGATGCGCCGGTCGGCGTCGGCGGGGAAGGACAGCCCGGTGGCGCCCGGGCGGCCGCCGCCGACGTCCTCCACGGTGACCTCGGTGGCGCTCAGCGCGTCGAAGCGCGCGTCGATCTGGGAGGAGGCGGTCGCCGTCAGGCCGAGGACCGCCACGAAGGCCCCGACCCCGAGCACGGTGCCGAGCGCGGTGAGCGCCGAGCGGGCGGGCCGCTGCAGCAGGCCGGACACGGCCTCGGCCAGCAGGTCCCGGGCGGCGAGCCGGGTCGGCGCCGTCCGGTCGGTGCCGCGCGTGCCGCGCGCGCCTCGCCGGGGCAGCCCGAACACCTTCACCCCCGCTCCGTCCCGTGCAGTTCGCCGTCGCGGATCGCCACCGTCCGCAGGCCGCGCGCGGCGACCTGGGGGTCGTGGGTGATCAGGACGACGGTCAGCCCGTCCGCGTGCAGCCCGTCGAGCAGGGTCAGGACGGACTCGGCGGTCGCCGAGTCCAGGTTGCCGGTCGGTTCGTCGCACAGGACCAGGGCCGGCCGGTTCACCAGGGCCCGCGCGATGGCGACCCGCTGGCGCTCCCCGCCGGACAGCCGGTCGGTGGTCGTCCGGAGCCGGTGTCCCAGGCCGACCTCGACCAGCGCCTCCTCGGCCCGCTCCCGCCGTGCCGCGGCGGCCCGGCGGCCGGACGGCGACGCGTACAGCATCGCGAGCGCGACGTTCTCGACGGCGGTCCGGTGCGGGAGCAGGTGGAAGGACTGGAAGACGAAGCCGATCCGGCGCCCGCGCAGGGCGGTGCGCTCCCGGTCCGGCAGCTGGGCGGTGTCCACGCCGTCGAACAGGTAGCGTCCGGTGGTCGGCGCGTCGAGCAGCCCGGCGAGGTTGAGGAAGCTCGACTTGCCGGACCCGGACGGGCCGACCACGGTCACGTACTCGCCCCGGTCCACGGTCAGGTCGCAGGGCCTGAGGGCGGTGACCGGGGGCGGGCCCGGGTAGGTGAGCCCGGCCTGCCGGAACTCCACGACCGGGGGGACGGGCACGGTCACCGGGCCTCCGTCCGACCCGGCGCCGACCTGGTGCCGACCACGACGCGGTCGCCCTCGGCCAGGCTGCCGGGCACCAGCGGCCGGACCTCGGCGCTGCCCCCGCCCACCGTCCCCGGTGTCACCTCGACCTGGCTGCGCCGCCCCTCGCGCAGCAGGGTCACCACCGTCCGGCCGTCCGCGGTGGCGGAGACCGCCGACAGCGGGACGACCAGCACCGGCCCGCTGGAGGCCGCGGCCCGGACCGTGATCCGGACGTCCTGGCCGGCCAGCCCGGGGTCGAGCGGGTCGTCGGGCTTCACCAGGAGCTGGTAGCCGCCGGAGCCCGCGCGGGAGGCGGGCTGCTGCCCGGAACCGCCGGCACCGGACTGGCCGGCGGTGGCCGGACCGGGGGTGTCCGACACGCCCGCGACGGTGCCGGCGGCCTTCCGGCCGGCCAGTTCGGAGAGGATCTCCACCTGCTGCCCGGCGCGGATCAGCCCCTTGTCGGCGCCGTCCAGCTCGCCCTTGACGACCAGTGCCCCGGCGGAGACGGTCAGCACGGTGCCGGTCACCTGACCGCCGACCCGCCCCGCGACGCTGTCGACCCGGGCCGGGAAGCCCGACAGGAAGAGCAGTTCGGAGCTGGGGACCATCGGCCCGTTGGCCGCCACCACCTCGGCGAGCCGCCGCCTGGCCCGGGCCAGGTCCTCCGCCGTCCGGGCCGCCTGCTTCCGGGCCGCCTCGACCGCGGGGCCCCCGCCCGGCGCCGCGGCGCCCTGGCCGCTCCGGGCCGCGGCCAGGGCGTCCCCGGCGTCCGCGGCGGCCCGCTCGGCGGCGGTGACGCCGTCCTCGGCGGCCGTCGTCCGTTCCTGCCCGTCGGGGGAGGCCGGCAGCGGCTCGTAGCCGCGGGCGGCGTAGAACGCCCGGACGGCGGACTTGGTGGCGCCGCCGTAGGTGCCCGCGGGGTCGCCGCCGGGGTCGAAGCCGAGCGACCGCAGGCCGGTCTGGAGCTGCCGGACGTCCTCCCCGGTGGCGCCCGGTTTGAGGTCGCGGTAGACGGGGACGTCGCCGGGCAGCGCGAACACCGGCCGTCCCGCCACCTCCAGCACCGCCTGGCCGGAGTCCACCCGGGCGCCCGCGGCCAGCGGCAGCTTGGTGATCACCGGCCTGGAGCCGCCGGCGGCGGAACCGGTGGGGGCCACCTCGAAGGACTGCTCGGCGGTCACCGTCCCGCGGGTCACCACGGTGTCCACCACCACCCGCCGCTCGACCGGCGCGGTGAGCGTGTCCGGCGCGGGCGGTTCGGCGTCCGCGGCGGCCTGCGCGGGCGACTTGATGCCGAACGACGCGGCCACGCCCCCGCCCGACAGGAGGACCGCACCTGCCGCGACGAGAACGAGCAACCGCCGCCGCTTCGCGAGTCCGCCGGATCCCTCTGACACGAGCCGACCACCTGACTGTCCGTCACCAACCGCTTCCCGAAGCGAGGGGCCAGAGTGTACACGGCCAACTGATCCGGAAGGTGGGCGAGTTGGCCGGTCCTGCGGCATCGGCTGACGGGCCGTCGGATGGCAGTCCCGGCCCGTGCGACGACAGGCCCCCCGCTGGGCGCGGAGGGCCTGTCGTCGCGGATCGCGTCAGGTGGTGGCGGGGCGGTTCCGCTCGAAGATCAGGCGCAGGCCGATCAGGGTCAGCCACGGCTCGTGGACGTCGATCTCCTCGGCCTCGCCGAGCACCAGCGGGGCCAGCCCGCCGGTGGCGATCACCTGGACGTCGCTGGGGTCCTTGGCCAGCTCCTTCGCCATCCGGTTCACCATGCCGTCCACCTGGCCGGCGAAGCCGTACAGCACGCCGGACTGCATGCCCTCGACGGTGTTCTTGCCGATCACGTTGCGCGGCCGGACCAGCTCGATCTTGCGCAGCAGCGCGCCGCGCATGCCCAGCGCCTCCACCGAGATCTCGATGCCGGGCGCGATCGCGCCGCCCACGTAGTCGCCGCGCGCGTTGATCGCGTCGAAGGTGGTCGCGGTGCCGAAGTCGACCACGATGCACGGGCCGCCGTACAGGTGGTTGGCGGCCAGCGCGTTCACGATCCGGTCGGCGCCGACCTCCTTGGGGTTGTCCATCAGGACGTGCACCCCGGTCTTCACGCCCGGCTCCACGATCACCGCGGGCACGTCGCCGTAGTACCGGCGGGTCACCTCGCGGAGCTCGTGGAGCACGGCCGGGACGGAGGAGCAGATCGAGATCCCCGCCACCCGGTCGTCCGCGGAGACGATCGGGTGGGCGCCCATCAGCCCCTGCAGCAGCACGGCCAGTTCGTCCGCCGTGCGGCGCGGATCGGTGGAGATCCGCCAGTGCTCGACGATCTCCTCGCCGTCGAACAGGCCGAGCGTGGTCTGGGTGTTGCCGACGTCGATGGTGAGGAGCATGGGCTGCTTTCTGCGGTCGGAGGGGTCAGGAGCTGCGGAGGTCCAGGCCGATGTCCAGGATCGGCGAGGAGTGGGTCAGCGCGCCGACGGCCAGGTAGTCGACACCAGTCTCGGCGACCTCGCGCGCCGTGGCCAGGGTCAGGCCGCCGGAAGCCTCCAGCTTCGCCCGGCCGGCCACCAGCGCCACCGCCTCGCGCATCTGCTCCGGGGTGAAGTTGTCCAGCAGGACCAGGTCCGCTCCGGCCTCCAGCACCGGCGGGATCTGCTCCAGGTCGTCCACCTCGATCTCGACCGGCAGCTCCGGGTACGCGGCGCGCACCGCCTTGAACGCCTCCGCGACACCGCCCGCCGCGACCACGTGGTTGTCCTTGACCAGGGCCGCGTCGGAGAGCGCCATCCGGTGGTTGGCGCCGCCGCCGGCGCGCACCGCGTACTTCTCCAGCGAGCGCAGGCCCGGGGTGGTCTTGCGGGTGTCGCGGACGGTCGCGCCGGTGCCCTCCAGGGCGTCCGCCCAGGCGCGGGTCGCGGTCGCGATGCCGGACAGGTGGCAGAGCAGGTTCAGCGCGCTGCGCTCGGCGGTCAGCAGGTCGCGGGTCCGGCTGCGGACGCTCAGCAGCACCTGGCCCGCCTCGACCGCGGAGCCGTCCTCGACGTGCCGCTCGACCTCGAACTCCTCCTCGCAGACCAGCGAGACGACCGCCTCCGCCACCCGCAGGCCGGCGACCACGCCGGCCTGGCGGGCGGTGAAGTCCGCGGTCGCCACCGCGTCCGCCGGCACCGTCGCCACCGACGTCACGTCCTCGCCGCCGGCCAGGTCCTCGGACAGCGCCATCGCGGCGATGTCCTCCACCTCGACCGGGTCCAGGCCGGCCTCCTCCAGCAGCGCGGCGAGCGCCGGGTCCAGCCCGGTCTCGTACGCCTCGCCGTCACCGCACGCGCAGCCGTCGCCGCAACCGTCGGACGCGAGCGGAAGCTCGGAGTGGGTCATGTTGATGCTCCAATCAGGGGCGCGGGGAACTGCGCGAAGGGGAACGCCACGTGCGTCAGTCGCTCTCGCGAGGGTCGGTTGCACGTGCCGCGATCTTGCTGTCCGGGGTGGGCCGGGCGCGCACCGCGGCGGAGCCGCTGATGGGTAGAGCCCCGCGCCCCTGGGGGGCCGCCGTCAGCGCAACGTGGCGCTGCCAGTGGGTGTCGTCGCGGTCGGGGAAGTCCTCGCGCCAGTGGCAGCCGCGGGTCTCCTCGCGGAGCGCCCCGGCGGCGACCAGCGCGGAGGCGACCAGGTGGAGGTTGGTGGCCTCCCAGGTCTCGACCCGCGGGTCGGCGGGCTTCTCGTCGGCGAGCCGGTCGTGGGCTTCCTCGGCGAGCTGCTCCAGGCCCTGCGCGGTGGCGGCCAGCGAGGCCGCGGAGCGGATCACGCCGGCGCCGGTGGTCATCAGGTGCTGGACCCGGGCGCGGGCCTCGGGCGCGAGCAGCGGCACGGGCCGGTCGGCGCGAGCGGCGGCGACGTCCACGGTGCGCTCGGCCAGCTCGCCGGCGGTGTGCCGGGCGGTGAGGTCGGCGGCGATCCGCTCGGCGAACACCAGGCCTTCGAGCAGGGAGTTGGAGGCGAGCCGGTTGGCGCCGTGCACGCCGGTGCAGGCGACCTCGCCGCAGGCGTACAGGCCGGGCACCGTGGTGCGGCCGTGCAGGTCGGTGCGGATGCCACCGGAGGCGTAGTGCGCGGCGGGGGCGACCGGGATCGGCTCGGTGACCGGGTCGATGCCGTGGGCGCGGCAGGAGGCGAGAATGGTGGGGAAGCGCTCGGCCCACATCTCGGCGCCGAAGTGCCGCCCGTCCAGGTACACGTGCAGGGTGCCGTGCTCCTGCATGCGGCGGGTGATGGCCTTGGCGACGATGTCGCGCGGCGCGAGCTCGTTCAGCTCGTGCTGCCCGACCATGAAGCGCACGCCGTCGCGGTCGATCAGGTACGCGCCCTCGCCGCGGACCGCCTCGGAGACCAGCGGCTGCTGGCCCTCCGCGTCCGGGCCGAGGAAGAGCACGGTGGGGTGGAACTGCACGAACTCCAGGTCGGTGACCTCGGCGCCGGCCCGCAGCGCGAGCGCCACGCCGTCGCCGGTGGAGACGGCCGGGTTGGTGGTGGCGGAGAAGACCTGGCCCATGCCGCCGGTGGCGAGGACCACGGCGCGGGCGCGGATCGCGCCGACGCCGTCGCGCTGGCCCTCGCCCATGACGTGCAGGGTGATCCCGGCGGCGTGGCCGCCGGCGTCCTTGAGCAGGTCGAGGACGAGGGCGTGCTCGATCAGCTCGATGCCGGGGTCGGAGCGGACGGCGGCGACCAGGGCGCGCGATATCTCCGCGCCGGTGGCGTCGCCGCCGGCGTGGGCGATCCGGCGGCGGTGGTGGCCGCCCTCGCGGGTGAGCAGGATCCCGCCGTCCGCGTCGCGGTCGAAGGCGGCGCCGACGGCGATCAGCCGGCGGACCGCGTCCGGGCCCTCGGTGACCAGGGTGCGCACCGCGTCCTCGTCGCAGAGGCCGGCGCCGGCGACCAGGGTGTCGTCGAGGTGCTGCTCGGGGGTGTCGCCGTCGCCCAGGGCGGCGGCGATGCCGCCCTGGGCCCAGCGGGTGGAGCCGTCGTCCAGCATCGCCTTGGTGACCACCATGGCCCTCAGGCCGGCCCTGCGGACGTTGAGCGCGACGGTCAGGCCGGCCACGCCGGAGCCGACCACGACGACGTCGGTGGTCGTGGTCCAGCCCGGCGCGGGGGCGGTCAGACGGTAGGACATGGCTTCACAGGCTCCTTCAGCGCGCGGCGGTCTGGGCCGCGCCGTTGGCATCACCGTACGCCGCGTCGCCGCGGAGCAGCCCGCTGCCCTCGGGCGCCTCGGCGGGGTCGCCGCCGAATCCGGTGATCTTGTTCTCGCCGTCCACGAACACGACCTTGGGTATGTACGCCTTGGCCTCGGCGGTCTCCATCTGCCCGTAGGCGATCAGGATCACCAGGTCGCCCGGGTGCACCAGGCGGGCGGCGGCACCGTTGATGCCGATCACGCCGGAGCCGCGCGGGCCGGCGATGGTGTAGGTCTCCAGCCGGGCGCCGTTGTTGATGTCGACGATGTGGACCAGCTCGCCGGGGAGCAGGTCCGCGGCGTCGAGCAGGTCCTCGTCCACCGTGACCGAGCCGACGTAGTGCAGGTCGGCCTGGGTCACGGTGGCCCGGTGGATCTTGGACTTGAGCATGGTGCGGAGCATGGGTCACGCCTCCTGTGAGTGCATGCCTGAGGATTGCTTCTGTGGTCGAACGCTTACCGGACGATGATGCCGACGTTGTCGATGAGCCGGGTCGAGCCGACCTTGGCCGCGACGGCCAGCACCGCCTCGCCCCGGAAGTCGTCCGGCGCCTCGGTGAAGGTGTCCGGGTCGATCAGGGCGAGGTAGTCGAGGGTGATGCCGTCCGCCCCGGCGAGCGCGGCGGTGGCCGCCTCGCGCACGGCGGTCGCGCCCTCGGCGCCGGCGTCGCGGCCGGCGAACAGGGCGCGGGAGAGGGCGAGCGCCTGCTTGCGCTCGTCCTCGGAGAGGTAGCGGTTGCGCGAGGACAGCGCCAGGCCGTCCTCCTCGCGGACGGTCGGCACGCCGACGATCTCCACGTCGAAGTCGAGGTCGGCGACCATCCGGCGGACCAGCGCCAGCTGCTGGGCGTCCTTCTCGCCGAAGAACGCGAAGTCCGGGTCGGTGATGTGCAGCAGCTTGGCGACCACGGTCAGCACGCCGTCGAAGTGGCCCGGGCGGGACGCGCCCTCGAAGCCGGCGCCCATCGGGCCGGCCGCCAGCCGGACCTGCGGCTCGCCGTTCGGGTACACCTCCTCCGCGGTCGGGGCGAACACCACGTCCGCACCGGCCTCCTCGGCGAGCGCCAGGTCGGCGTCCAGGGTGCGCGGGTAGCGGTCCAGGTCCTCGCCGGCGCCGAACTGCAGCGGGTTCACGAACACGGTGACCGCCACCCGGCCGTCCCGGCCGACCTGGCGGCGGGCCGCCCGGATCAGCGCGGCGTGCCCGTCGTGCAGCGCGCCCATGGTCATCACCACGGCGTTGTCGACCGGCTGCTCGTCCGGCCAGAACGCCGCCTCGAACTCCTCGACCGTGCGGGTCAGCTCCGCCTTGCGGACCTTCGGAGCCTTCGGGGCCTTGGCGGGGCGCCGGTCACGTGCCATCAGTGGTTCTCCTCGTTCAGTACGTCCAGCAGCGCCGCCGCCGGTCCTGCCTTGAGCGACCCGTTGCGGACGGCCCGCTGCGCGGTCGCCCGGGCCATCGCCCGGTACGCCTGCCCGATGTCGGGGGACACCGTAGCGAGCCGGTCCAGGTGCTTGCGCACCGTGCCCACGTCCCCGCGGGCGACCGGGCCGGTCAGCGCCAGGTCGCCGGAGCGCAGCGCGTTGTCCAGGGCCGCGCCGAGCAGCGGGCCGAGCATCTGGCCCGGCTCCGCGACGCCCGCGGTGCGCAGCAGCTCCATCGCCTGGGCGACCAGCGTGACCAGGTGGTTCGCGCCGTGCGCCAGGGCCGTGTGGTAGGTCGCCCGGACCTCCTCCGGCACCCAGGACGGCTCGCCGCCCATCTCCACCACCAGCGCCTCGGCGACCGGCCGCAGCTCCTCCGGCGCGGTCACCCCGAACGGGCAGCCGGCCAGCCTGGCCACGTCCACCGAGGTGCCGGTGAAGGTCATCGCGGGGTGCAGGGCCAGCGGCAGCGCACCGGTCCTGGTCGCCGGCTCCAGCACCGCGACGCCGTGCGCGCCCGAGGTGTGCACCAGCAGCTGCCCCGGCCGCACCGCGCCGGTCGCGGCCAGGCCGGCCACCAGCTCGGGCAGCGCGTCGTCCGGGACGGTCAGCAGGACCAGGTCGGCCGCGGCCAGCACCTGCGGCGGCGTGACCAGGCGGACGCCCGGCAGCAGCGCCTCGGCGCGGCGGCGGGAGGCGTCGGAGACGCCGGAGGCGGCGACCACCCGGTGCCCGGCCAACTGCAGGGCGGCGCCCAGCGCGGGCCCCACCCGGCCGGTGCCGACCACCCCCACGGCCAACCGCCCGGGGCGGTTCCCGGGGTCGCCCGGATCACCGAAGGGGTCGGCGAGCGGGCCGAATTCCTCGTGCAACTTCCGTTCCAGTCCTCGGCGGGTACCAGACGTACCGCTACATCGTACGGCCCGCCGCAGGGGTCAGTCGGAGGCTCCCGCCCGGACGAGACCGTTCTCGTAGGCCAGCACCACGGCCTGGACGCGGTCGCGCAGGCCGAGCTTGGCGAGGATGCGGCCGACGTGGGTCTTCACGGTGGCCTCGGAGAGGGTCAGCCGGGCGGCGATCTCGCCGTTGGACAGGCCCTGGGCGACCAGCAGGAAGACCTCGCGCTCGCGCTCGGTGAGCGGGGCGAGGATCGGGGCGCCCGGCGTGCCGGACGGGACGGGCAGGACCTCGGCGAAGCGGTCGATCATGCGCCGGGTGGTGGTCGGGGCGACCACCGCGTCGCCGCCGTGCACGGCGCGGATCGCGGCGACCAGCTCGGTCGGCGGCACGTCCTTGAGCAGGAAGCCGCTGGCCCCGGCCTTGAGCGCGGCGAAGGCGTACTCGTCCAGGTCGAAGGTGGTCAGGATGAGCACCCGGGGCGCGTCCGGCAGCGGGCTGCCCGCCTCGTCGAGGCAGATCCGCCGGGTGGCCTGGACGCCGTCCAGGCGGGGCATCCGGACGTCCATCAGGATCACGTCGACCTCGGTCGAGCGGAGCACCTCCAGCGCCTGGGCGCCGTCGCCCGCCTCGGCCGTGATCTCGATGTCGCCCTGCGACTGCAGGACCATCCGGAAGCCGGTGCGCAGCAGCTCCTGGTCGTCGACGAGCATCACCCGGATGGTCACTGGAGACTCTCCTTCTCTTGCTTCACTTGGCGGCCTTGAGGGGGAGCACGGCCCGGATCCGGAAGCCGCCGCCCGGCCGCGGACCGACGTCCAGACTGCCGCTGACCATGCCGACCCGCTCCCGCATGCCGATCAGACCATGGCCCTGGCCGTCGGTACCACCGGCGGCCAGCTGCTCGGCGGTGGAACCGCGTCCGTCGTCCTCGATCAGCACTTCGAGGTCGCGCTCGCGGAAGTCCACCGCGACCCTGGCCCGGGCGCCCGGACCGCCGTGCTTGCGGACGTTGGTGAGCGCCTCCTGGACGATCCGGTAGACCGTCAGCTCCACACCGCGCGGCAGCTCGCGGACCTCGCCGGTGGCGTCGAAGTCCACCGGCAGCCCGGCGGAGCGGACCTGGTCCAGCAGCTCCGGCAGCTCCTCCACACTGGGCTGCGGCACGTACTCCTCGGCGGTGTCGGCGGTGCGCAGCACCCCGAGCAGGCGGCGCATCTCCACCAGCGCCTGCCGGCCGGTGGAGGCGATGGTGGCCAGCGCCTCCTTGGCCTGCTGCGGCGAGTTGTCCAGCACGTACGCGGCGCCGTCGGCCTGGACGATCATGACCGAGACGTTGTGCGCGACCACGTCGTGCAGCTCGCGGGCGATCCGGGCCCGCTCGGCGGCGACCGCCACCTTCGCCTGGGCGTCGCGCTCGCGCTCCAGCCGGGCGGCCCGGTCCTCCAGCTCCACCAGGTACGCCCGGCGGACCCGGGTCAGCCGGCCCCACGCCCAGCACAGGATGAACGGCGTGGTCAGCAGCCCGGCCAGGAACAGCGCCCGCAGCGCGTCGCTGCGCTCGTTGGCGGGCGAGATCAGCACCAGGGTCAGCGGACCGGCCGTCAGGGAGGCGGCCAGCGCCAGCCGCGAGGTCCACTTCGAGCCGAACGCCGCGCCGGTGTACGTGAAGACCAGGTACCCGATCGACGACATGCCCGGATTGACGCCCATCAGGCACTGCACCAGGCCCAGCCCGAGGCCGACCGAGGCCACCGCGTTCGGCCAGCGCCGGCGGACCACCATCAGGGCCGGGATCACCACCGCCAGCGCGATGCCCACCGCGTGCTGCCAGGACGAGATCGGGTCCTCCGAGGAGCCGGAGTCCTCGATCGCCACCAGCAGGCCGAAGGCGAACAGCAGCAGCGCCCAGGCAGCGTCCACCACCATCGGGTGTCGGCGGAGCCACGCGTTGAGTCGATGCACCCTTCAAGCCTAGGGAGTCCGGACCACCTCCCAGGTCCGCCGGGAGGGCGATCCCGGCCTACTCCGCAGGGTGGAGACGCCCCGCCCTTCGGTAGCGTCCTCGGACATGACGTGGATGCGCTGGCGACCCGCCATGGAACACGCCCTCTACCGGCCCGACGGCGGCTTCTACCGCAGGCCGGAGGGCCCGGCGGGCCATTTCCGAACCTCCGTGCACGCCTCACCGCACTACGCCCGGGCGGTCGCCCGCCTCCTCGCGGAGACCGACCTCGCCCTCGGCCGCCCGGCGGAGCTGGCCTTCGTCGACCTCGGGGCCGGCCGCGGCGAACTGACCGCCGGCGTGCTCGCCGCCGCCGCGCCGGAGCTGGCGGGGCGGCTGCGCCCGTACGCCGTCGAGCTGGCCGACCGCCCCGCCGGGCTGCCGGACGGGGTGGTGTGGACGGACCGGGTGCCCGAGGGCGTCACCGGCCTGCTGTTCGCCAACGAGTGGCTGGACAACGTGCCGCTGGACGTCGCCGAGCTGGACGAGGACGGCGTGCTGCGCTACGTCGAGGTCGCGGCGGACGGCGAGGAGCGGCCGGGCGCCGAGCTGGAGCCCGAGGACGCGGCCTGGGCGCGCCGGTGGTGGCCGCAGGGCGAGCGGATCGAGCTCGGGCGGCCCCGCGACGAGGCGTGGGCGGCGGCCGTCGGGGCGCTGGAGCGCGGGCTCGCGGTGGCCGTGGACTACGCGCACACGGCGGAGACCCGGCCCTGGTTCGGCACGCTGACCGGCTTCCGGGACGGCCGGGAGGTCGCCCCCGTCCCCGACGGCGGCTGCGACGTCACCGCGCACGTCGCGCTGGACGCGGTGGCCGTCCCCTCGACCGGGGGGCGCGCCGTCCACAGCCTGTGGACGACCCAGCGGGAGGCGCTGCGGGCACTCGGCGTCCGCGGCGACCGGCCGCCGCTGGCCCTGGCGGGCAGCGACCCCGCCGGCTACCTCCGGGCGCTGTCCGGGGCGGGCGAGGCCGCCGAGCTGACCGACCCCGCCGGGCTCGGCGGCTTCCAGTGGCTGGTCCAGGCTGTCCGCATGCCGGTACCGGAGGGGCTGGAGGGCCTGCCGGGGTGGCAGACTCTGTCCCCATGAGGGAGACCACGGTCGGGATCGGCGCGGGCGCACAGACGCTGACGGGCGAGCTGGGCACCAGCGACATGGTGCTCAACATCGGCCCCCAGCACCCGTCCACCCACGGCGTGCTGCGGCTCAAGCTGGTGCTCGACGGCGAGCGCATCGTCGCCGCCGAGCCGGTGATCGGCTACATGCACCGCGGCGCGGAGAAGCTCTTCGAGGCCCGCGACTACCGGCAGATCATCATGCTGGCCAACCGGCACGACTGGCTCTCCGCCTTCGCCAACGAGCTCGGCGTCGTCCTCGCCGTCGAGCGGATGCTCGGCATGGAGGTCCCCCGGCGCGCGGTCTGGCTGCGGACGCTGCTGGCCGAGCTCAACCGGGTGCTCAACCACCTGATGTTCCTCGGCTCGTACCCGCTGGAGCTCGGCGGCATCACCCCGATCTTCCACGCCTTCAACGGCCGCGAGGAGCTCCAGCACGTCCTGGAGGAGGCTTCCGGCGGGCGCATGCACTACATGTTCAACCGGGTCGGCGGCCTCAAGGAGGACCTGCCCGCCGGCTGGCTCGGCCGGGTCCGGACCGCGGTCGGCGTGGTCCGCTCCCAGCTCCCGGTCTTCGAGGACCTGGTCCTCGGCAACGAGATCTTCCGCGGCCGCACCGCCGGCGTCGGCGTGCTCAGCCGCGAGCAGGTCCACGCGTACGGCGTCAGCGGCCCGATCGGCCGGGCCAGCGGCGTCGACTTCGACCTGCGCCGGGACGAGCCCTACCTCGCGTACGGCGAGCTGCAGGACGTCCTCAGGGTCTCGGTCCGGGACGAGGGCGACTGCCTCGCCCGGTTCGAGTGCCTGCTGGAGCAGACCGTCAACGCGCTGGAGCTCGCCGACGCCTGCCTCGACCGGCTCGCCGAACTCCCGCCGGGCCCGATCAACCTGCGACTGCCCAAGGTGCTCAAGGCCCCCGAGGGCGAGACCTACGCCTGGACCGAGAACCCGCTCGGCATCAACGGCTACTACCTGGTCTCGCGCGGCGAGAAGACGCCGTGGCGCCTCAAGCTGCGCTCGGCGTCCTACAACAACATCCAGGCGCTGACCGAACTGCTGCCCGGCACGCTGGTGGCCGACATGGTGGCGATCCTCGGCTCGATGTTCTTCGTCGTCGGCGACATCGACAAGTGACCGCCGGACGGGCGGCATCCGTTCGTCCCCGTTGTTCCTCGTTCCACGCCGCTCACTCTCCGGCGCACCCGGGGCATTTTGCCCCGGGAACTTCATGCGGCGCTACGTCATGCACGATCTCGACCAGTGGGAGCACTGGCAGGTCGAGACGCCGTACGGCGGCGACGCCGGTGCCCGGAGTCAGTCGGCGGGGTGGGGGGCCAGCTTCTTGTGGCCCTTGGCCGCGATGCGGGCCTCGCAGAGCTCGACCAGGACGTCGTACGCGGGCTCGCCCATCAGCTCGGTGAGCTCGGGGCGGTAGCTGACGTAGACCGGGTCGGGGGCGTTGTGGGCCTCCGGGGAGCCGGTGCACCACCAGTGCAGGTCGTGGCCGCCGGGGCCCCAGCCGCGGCGGTCGTACTCGCCGATGGAGACCTGGAGGTAGCGGGTGTCGTCGGGGCGGTCGATCCAGTCGTAGGTGCGGCGGATCGGGAGCTGCCAGCAGACGTCCGGCTTGGTCTCCAGCGGCTCCTTGCCCTCGCGCAGGGCCAGGATGTGCAGCGAGCAGCCCGCGCCGCCGGGGAACCCGGGGCTGTTCAGGAAGAGGCAGGCGCCGTTCACCCGGCGGGTCTGGCGGTCGCCGTCCTCGTCGAACATGGTGATGCCGCCGTCGACCAGGATCCGGCCCTCGGCGTCGGTGCCGTGCCCGTGGTTCTCCCAGATGTCCGGGGTGAGCCGGGAGGCGTGCCCGATGACGCGCTGCTCGTCGTCCTCGTCGGAGTAGTGGGCGCCGAGCGTGCAGCAGCCGTCGGACTCGCCGCGGCCGGGCCGGATGCCGTGGCAGCCCTTGCCGAAGATGCAGCCCCAGCGGGAGGTCAGCCAGGTCAGGTCGCAGCGGAACACCTGGTCGGCGTCGGCCGGGTCGGTGAACTCGACCCAGGCGCGCGGGAAGTCGAGCGGCACCTCGCCGACGGTCGGCATCGCCAGGTCGACGGCCTTGGCCTTCTTGGTCTTCTTGCTCTTCGCGGTCTCTGCTGCTGCCACCCGGCAAGGGTATGGCCTCGGAGGGCCGGACCGGGCGCGGTCGGCGGTGGCAATTGCGACGATTTCTCGACGAACGTCCGCAATGGTCCGGTCGAGGGTGGTGAAACCGCTGTGAAAAGGGCCGCAGCCGGGGCGGTGGGCCCGGGGGGCGGGCCTAGGATGGCGCGAGGCCGGACGACGGCCGGGTGCTCCGGCGCCCACGGGGACGGGGGAGGGACGCGGCGATGGCCGATGTCAGGATCAACACGTGGGAAGTCCACGGCGAGGGGCGGGAGTTCGAGACCGTCTCGGGCGAGTTCCAGCGCGCGGCGGTGAACCTGGAGCAGCAGCTGGCCGGGCTCGGCACCCCGTGGGGCACCGACGAGCCGGGGGCGCCGTTCGGCGGGGCGTACGGCGAGGCGCGCGAGGGCGTGCTGGCCGGACTGCAGGGCCTGGCGGACCGGCTCGGCCGGATCGGCACCGGCCTGCACACCATGGCGGACAGCGTCGAGCGCACCGACCGCCAGGTCAAGGTCGACTTCACCGGGCTGGAGGGCGGACTCGGCTCCGCCGCGCCCGGCGCAACCGGGCACGGCCCCGGCGCCGTCTGATTCCCGGAACAGGTGGGCGGCGGCACGCAGTTGCCGTACGCCGGCTCGAACCGTGTCCGACGTCGCACCCGACATCGCACCTGACATCGCACTCGCATTCGCACCACGCCTGATCCCGCACCACCCGAAGGGGGAGAGCACGTGTCCAGGAAGCTGCCCGAGGAGCTGGCCCCCGCGCTGGCGCGGACCGGTCACCACTGGCCGCAGGCGGACGAGGACGGGCTGCGCCGGGCAGCGGCGGTGTGGCGGGAGTTCGGCGCCGACGCCGAGCAGCTGGCCCGGCGCGGCGCTTCGTCCGCCGAGCGGGTCACCGCCGAGAACTCCGGGCCGGCCGTCGACGCCTTCGCCGAGCACTGGCGAGCGTTCGCCGGGAGCGGCCGCGGCCACCTGGACGACGCGCACGCCGCCGCCGAGACGATGGGCCGGGCCTTCGACCGGGCGGCCTGCGCCGTCGACCACTGCAAGGCCGAAGTGATCGCCGTCCTCACCGAGTTGGCCGAGGAGATCAAGAAGGCCGACGCCGCCGAGGCGAAGGCCGAGCAGCAGATGGCGCACGCCGGCGACGGCCTCGCCGGGCTGGTCGGCGCAGCCGTCGGCGCGGTCAAGGACGTGGTCGCCGAGGTCGGCGAGGCGGTCGCCGTCGAGGGTGCCAAGCTGAAGATCGCCGGGCTGCTGCACGAGCTCGCCCGGGAGATGAAGGAAGCCGTCCAGGCCGCCGCCAAGGAGCCGGCGGTCATCGCGCTGGAGCGGATCGCCCAGGCGGACGGGCGCGGCCTGCACGGCGAGAAGCGCGAGTACAGCGCCGCCCGGGTGATGTCTGCCGGCAGCGCCGGCGGAGCGGCCGGAGCCGCCGCCGCGAAGGTCGCCCGCTCGGTCGAGGTCGCCGGGGTCCGCGAACTGCGCCCCGCCGTCGACCAGGACGGCGCGATCAAGACCGACCGGCACGGCAACCCGATCCTGGTCGGCGCGGACGGCAAGGAGGTCCGCGGCGTCGAAGGCGTGCAGATCACCGTCGGCGAGGACGGCCGCGCCCAGGTGGTCGACGCCGAGGGCAAGCCGGTCAGCGGCCTCGCCGTCGGCGAGGACGGCCGCCCGCTGCGCGGCACCGACGGCAAGCCGCTGCTGGTCGGCGGCACCGGCGTCCTGATCGGCACCGGCCTCGCCCTGGCCCTCTCCGCCGACGGCCGGCCGCAGGTCGGCGCCGACGGCCACCCCGTGCTGCTCGGCGCGGACGGCCGACAGGTCTCCGCGCTCGCCGCCGACTCCCAGGGCCGACTGCTGGCCGGCGTCGACGGCACGGCGGTGACGGTCGGTCAGGACGGCCACGCCACCGGTCCGGACGGCCGCACCGTGGTCTTCGACCAGCACGGCCGGCCGGTCCCGCTCGGCGGCCCCGGCGACCACGGCGGGCTGCAGGTGAACATCGGCGGGCAGCCGGTGCTCGGCGTGGACCAGCACGGCGTCCAGATCGGCGCCGACACCCCCGGGGACGGCCCCGCACCGCACGGCAAGCACGGCGGCCCGCAGGTCGTGATCGGCCCCGACGGGCCGGACGGGCGCGGCGGCATCAGCGTCCAGGCGGCCGGCATGTCCGCGGGCGTCCAGACCCCGGCCGACGGCGGCGTCCGGCCGAACGGCGGCTACGACCAGGGCAGCGGCGGCCAGTCCGGCGGACACGGCCGCAGCAGCACCTACACCGGCCACGCCAACGGCGGCTACACCGGCGGGTACCAGGCGCCGGCACCGGCCTTCGACCCCGGCGACGACTGGACGCCGCCCCCGGTCCACCACGGCCCGGCGGCCGTGCACACCGACTCCGTCGCGGTCGCCCCCGCGCCCAGCGCACCCGTCTCCACCGGCGACATCTGGTCCGGCGGCGGCGGTGGCGGCCACCGGGCGGCCGAGCCGTCCTTCGGCGGCGGCGCGTCCGGCGGCGGGCACGCCTCGGCGGGCTCCGGGAACTTCCAGCTCGGCCCGGTCGGCGGCGGCTCCCCGCTCGGCGGCGGATCCGTCGCGGGCGGCGGCATGCTAGGCGGACCGGTCGGCGCGGGCCCGGTCGCCGGTGCACCCGTCGTCGGCGGAGGTCCGGTCGGTGCCGGTCCCGTCGCCGGCGCGGCACCCGGCGGCGCCGCGCCCGCAGCCGGTGCGGGCGGCACCCCCGTCCAGACCGGTCCGGTCGCCGGCGCGCCCGGTGCCGCCGGCTCGCCGGGTGCCGCCGGTTCGGCGGGCGCCGGTGCCCAGCAGGGCGGCGCCGCCGTCATCGGCGTCGGCCAGCACACCACCCAGCAGGCACCCGGCACCGGCCCGCGACCGCCCGTCGGCGGCCCCGCGCAGCCCGGCGGCGGTGCGATCGGGCAGTACACGCCCGCCAACCCGGTCCGCTTCGACCCGGTCACCGACACCGACCGCCGCCGCGGCCCCGACGGCGGACCGCTCTCCGCGCTGCCCGTCCACCCCGGACAGGTCGCCGCCGCCTGGCTCGTCTGGCAGACCTACCGCACCGCGCCCCCCGCGCCGCCCGCCGAACCCGGCACCCCGCGGACCATCGCCGACAGCCGCCCGTACGGCCTGCCCGGCGGACTCGGCCCGGTCGACCCCGCACACCAGGCGGACGCCGTCCGCCGCACCCCGCTGCCCGCACCCGACCCGCGGGCCGGCGACTGGATCGAGGCGCTCAACGGCGGCGGCCCCCGCGAGGCCGGGCGCGCCAACAACTCCGTCGACGTCGCGCTGTCCGGCGTGGACACCGTCGGCGGGTACCCGACCTGCGCCGCACCCCGGCTGCCCGACGGGCCCGCCGGCGAGCGCGGCGGACGCGACCGCGCCGAACGGGAACTCGGCGCGCCCTTCCTCGACCTCGGGGACGGCGACGGCGGCTACCGGCAGGTGGCGGGAGCGCTGCGGGCCGCGGGCAGCGGCAGCCGCGCGGTCCTGCTCACGCTGGACGGGTTCGGGCGCTCGCACACCTGGAACGCGGTCAACCACCAGGGCGAGATCACCTGGCTCGACCACCTCACCGGCTACCGCTCCGACCGGCCGCTCTACCCGGCCGACAACGGTCTCTGGGCCATCGCCGTCGCCGCGGACAACCGCCCGCTCGACCTCGCCGAACCCCTCCCCGCCACCACCGCCGTCCCCGCCACCCCGGCGGAGCCGGCTGCCGTCGCCACCGCTCCGGCGCAGCCGCCCGTCGAGGCGGCCCGCCCGGCGGAGCCGGTCCCGGCCGCCGCCGGGGCGGTGGGCGGCGCTGCCGCGGACCAGCCGTCCGGCCGCCCGGCGGAGCCGGTGGGCGAGGTCGTGGTGACGCAGCCGTCCGGCCCCCCGGCGGAGCCGGGAACCGGTGCCACCGCACCGGCGCAGCCGGCCGGCCATCCGGCGGAGCCGGAAACCGTTGCCTCGGCGCGGCCTTCCGCCTCCCCGGCGGAGCCGGCGCCTGCCGCGCCGCGGTCGCGGCTCACTGTCCACCGCACCGCCGGGAGCAGCAAGCGATGATCACCCGAGAGCAGGCTCTCGCCGCCGCCCACCGCTGGGTGAACGGCGACCTTCCGCAGGACACCGCGCGGCCGGTGCGTTCGTTCGAGTTCGACCTGGGCTGGGTGGTGTGGCCGGAGCCGTCGCCGGTGCAGGTGGATCCGCTGACCGGGGCGCGCCGGGCGCCGGAGGAGATCGGCGCTGCGTGCGCGGTGGTGGACCGGGCGAGCGGTGAGTTGAGCGTGTGGCCGTCAGTGCCGGTGCCGGAGGTGGTCCGGGTGTACCGGGACCGGCTGGGTGCGGGCAGTCACGATCCGGCGTTGCCGCCGGTGACCGGCCCGGGTTCGCGGACCGAGCTCGCCTACCGGGACGCGGCGGGCGAGCCGCAGTCGCTGGTGGTGGAGTCGGCGCCGGGGCTGCCGCATCCGGCGCTGCGCGGCTGGCAGCAGTTGCAGCGGCAGGGCGTGACCGCGGCCGACGTGCTGGCGATCCGTACCGACCTGCGGCCGACGATGCTGCCGGGCGGCTACTGGGCGCAGCGCCTGCTGGCGGAGCTGCCCGAGGTGCCGGTCGGCTACGACCTGCCGTACGGGCCGCGGTTCGACCACCGGGCGGCGGACGTCCGGACCCTGGCCGGGCGGCGCGGCACCCCGTTCAACCGGGTGCCGTTCCCGGTCGCGGTGGCGCCGGCGCCGGTCGAGTCGGCGCAGGCGCTGGCGGGGCGGCTGGCGGCGGTGTTCGGGGCGGACGGCGTGTGCCGGTTCGATCCGGACGCGGTGGCCGCCGCCGATCTGCCGGCGGCGGTGGCGGGTCCGCTGCTGGAGGTGGGTCTGCCGCGGCGGGTCGAGGGCTTCTTCGCGGTGCACCATCCGGCGGCGGACGGTGTCGCCGAGGCGGCGGGTCCGGTGCTGCCGGACGTCGCCGCGCTGGTCGAGGCGCTCGGCCGGGGTGCTCGGGCGACCGCGGCGGCCCGGGCGGCGCTCCTGGGGCAGCTGCTGCTCGGCTCGGACGGCTGGGCGCTGATCACCGTGGACACCGCGCAGGGGCGGGTCCGCGCGATCGACCCGGACGACTGCGCGGCCCGGCACTGCAATGCCGACCTGACGGCGTTCCTCCGGTCGCTGCTGCTGTTCGCCGAGCGCTACCCGCGCCTGCGCGACCTGCCGCCGGCGGCCGCCGGGCCGGCCGTCGCCGAGCTCCAGTGGGCGCTGGCCACGCTGGACGCCACCGCGTTCGCCGACCCGGAGAACTGGTGGGCCGTGATCGTCGAGCAGCTCTGGCACGGCGTGCTCTGACCGGGCGGACCGGGCGCCCCGCCCGGTCCGCGGTCAACGGGTGGGGCGCCCGGCGCCCCGGCGGGGCCGCTCACTCGTTGAGGAAGGCCTCCAGGCGGGCGGCGAGGCGCACGGGCAGCTCGTACTGCGGGTAGTGGCCGCAGTTGCCGAGCACCTCCAGCTCCGCCTCCGGGTAGTGGGTGAGCCAGGTGGCGCGCATCAGGGGCTCGTTCAGGGCGACGTCGTGCTCGCCGATGAAGACCTTCACGGGGAGGCGGGAGCCGGCGATCTTGGCGGCGAAGTCCTGGGTGGTCCAGTCGGCGAGGTACCCGGCGAAGGCCTCCGGGCGGGACTGGGCGAGCGACTGGGCGGTCATCCGGTCCAGCCACACCGCGCCCGCCCGCTGGCCGGTGACCAGGTCGAGGATGGCCCGCCGGTTCGCGGGCCGCTCCACGGCGCCGTGGAAGAGGTCGTACGCGTCGCCCTCCAGCCGGTACTCCGAGGCCGGCACCGGGGTCAGCCCGACCAGTTTGCGGACCCGGTGCGGTGCCTCGGCCAGCACCCGCTGCACCGCCTTGCCGCCCATCGAGTGCCCGACCAGCGAGAACTCCTCCCAGCCCAGCTCGTCGGCGAGCGCCAGCACGTCCTCGGCGATCTCCGCCAGCGTGTACGTGCCGGGGACGTCCAGCCGATCCCCGTACCCCCGGTAGTCCGGCAGGGCGTAGGTGAACACGTCGCCGTCCAGGCAGTCCAGGAAGGCGCTCCAGCCTGCGCTGGTGCCGAACCAGTCGTGCAGCACGATGACCCGGTGCTCGCCGCTGCCGATGATCCGGTGAGTGATCGTCATGTCGGTTTCTCCTCGCGGAAGATGGTGAGGGAGGCGGTGCCGGGCAGTGTCCTCCCCCGACCGCCGGCCGGGCAATCGAACAGGCAGGGAGGACCGATTCGGGCAGGTGAGCGGTCACCGATCGGTTAGCGTGGACGGCTATGCGACTCGGTGTGCTCGACGTAGGTTCCAACACCGTCCACTTCCTCGTGGTGGACGCCCACCCCGGCGCTGCCCCGCTGCCCGCGTACTCGCACAAGGCCGAGCTGCGCCTCGCCGAGCTGCTCGACGAGCGGGGGGGCGATCACCGAGGTCGGCGTCGACAAGCTGGTGTCGATGGTCGCCTCGTCGATAAGGGTCGCCGAGGACAAGGGCGTGGTGGCGATGCTGCCGTTCGCCACCTCCGCGGTGCGCGAGGCCGCCAACGGCGAGCAGGTGCTGAACCGGGTCGCCACCGAGACCGGGGTCGAGCTCCAGGTGCTGTCCGGGCAGGACGAGGCCCGGCTCACCTTCCTCGCGGTCCGCCGCTGGTTCGGCTGGTCCTCCGGGCGGCTGCTCAACCTGGACATCGGCGGCGGCTCGCTGGAGATCGCCTGCGGCATCGACGAGCAGCCCGACGTCGCCTGCTCGCTGCCGCTGGGCGCGGGCCGGCTCACCGCCCGGCTGCCCGGCGACCTCGCCGACCCCGAGGACCTGCGCGAGCTGAGACGCGACATCCGCGCCGAGATCGCCCAGGTGGTGGGTGAATTCGCCCGGATCGGGGCGCCCGACCACGCGGTCGCCACCTCCAAGACCTTCAAGCAGCTCGCCCGGATGACCGGCGCGGCGCCGGAGGGGGCGGGCGCGCGGGTCCCGCGCAAGCTCACCCGGGCCGGGCTGTCGGCGTGGCTGCCCCGGCTGGCCGCGATGACGCCCACCGAGCGCGCCCGGATCCCCGGCGTCTCCGAGGGCCGGGCCCGCCAGCTGCTGGCCGGCGCGCTGGTCGCCGACGCCGCGATGGACCTCTTCGGCCTCGACGAACTGGACATCTGCCCCTGGGCGCTGCGCGAGGGCATCATCCTCCGCCGCCTGGACACCATGTCCGGCCCGGTCGAGCGCCGCCCCGCGCTGACCCCGTAGCCGCTCGGCGGAGGGCGGATCCGCTTACCCTGGTGCGCGTGGGCCATCCTGCGGACGAGGAGTCATCCGGAGCGGGCCGTGCTGCCGGGCGCCGGCAGGCACGGCCTCCGCGCCCGCGCCGCACGCCCCGGGCGACCGCCGCGCCCGGGCACGCCCCGTCGCCGCTCGCGGACGGCACGCAGGGCAACCCGGCCGTGCCCACCGTGCCCACCGTGCCCACCGCACCCACCGCGCCCCCGGCACCGGGCGCGCCGGGGGAGCAGGCCGCCGGCCGCGTGGCGAAGGCGGCGCGGTCGGTGAAGGCGGCGAAGAGCGCGCAGGTGAAGAAGGTCGCGAAGGCGGTGAAGACCGCCCGCACCGCCCGCAAGGCGCCCGCCCGCCGCGACCCGCTGCTGCGCACCACGGACCGCCTGGTGCTGCCCCCGCACCCGCAGCTGCACGTCCCGGACACCAAGGTCGCGCTGTCCACCGCCTCGGTGTACCCGGCGAACACCGCGATCGCCTTCGAGCTGGCGAGCCGCCTCGGCTACGACGGCGTCGAGGTGATGGTGTGGAACGACCCGGTCAGCCAGGACGTCGAGGCGCTGCGGCGGCTCTCCGACATGCACCGGATCCCGATCCTGGCGGTGCACGCCCCCTGCCTGCTGATCACCCAGCGGGTGTGGTCGACCGACCCGTGGACCAAGCTGGTGCGGGCCCGGGCGGCCGCGGAGAAGCTGGGCGCCGACACCGTGGTGGTCCACCCGCCGTTCCGCTGGCAGCGCCAGTACGCCCGGGACTTCGTGGAGGGCATCGCCAGGATGGCGGGGGAGACCCAGGTGCGCTTCGCGGTGGAGAACATGTACCCGTGGCGCTACCGGGACCGCGAGATGCTGGCGTACGCGCCGGGCTGGGACGTCACCGACGAGGACTACCGGCACTTCACCATCGACCTCTCCCACGCGGCGACCTCGCGGATCGACGCGCTGGGCATGGTCGACCGGATGGACGGCCGGCTGGCGCACGTGCACCTGGCGGACGGCAGCGGCTCCGGCAAGGACGAGCACCTGATCCCGGGCCGCGGCAAGCAGCCCTGCGCGGAGCTGCTGGAGCGGCTGGCCCGGTCGTCGTTCGACGGGCACGTGGTGCTGGAGGTCAACACCCGCCGTTCGGCCTCGCCCGCCGAACGGGAGGCCGACCTGGCGGAGGCGCTGGCCTTCACCCGGCTCCACCTGGCGACCCCGCACCGGCCGAAACGGCCCTGACATTCCGGCCGGCCTCGCCTAGGGTGGGCCCGAACCGACGGGGGGACCAGGGACCATGACCGACATTCAGCAGCACGCGCTCTCCTTCGGCCCGGTGGCCGCGCAGTACGAGGCGGCCCGGCCGTCCTACCCGGCGGAGCTGTTCGACGAGCTGGAGCGGCTGCTCGGCCGCCCGCTGAAGGACGCGGACGTGCTGGACGTCGGCGCCGGCACCGGCATCGCGACCCGGCTGCTGGCCGCCCGCGGCGCCCGGGTGGTGGCGCTGGAGCCGAGCCCGGGGATGGCGGCCCTGCTGCGGCGGGTCAGCCCGGGAATCCCGGTGGTCAAGGGCGTCGGCGACGAGCTGCCCTTCCACGACGCCTCGCTGGACCTGGTCGGCTACGCGCAGGCCTTCCACTGGACCGACCCGGCGAAGTCGATCCCGGAGGCCCTGCGGGTCCTCCGTCCGGGTGGAAAGCTCGCCCTGTGGTGGAACGTCAAGGACCGCGCCACCGGCTGGATCAAGGCCCAGGAGGACCGGCTGGTCGTCGCACTGCCCAACTACCACGCGTACGGCGGGGTGATCGCCGGCGCCGAGCAGCTGACCGAGGCCGGCCTGGCGGTGGAGCACGTCACCCTGCACTGGGAGCGGCAGGTCACGGTGGACAGCCACCTGACCGACCTGACCTCGCGCTCGTACTTCGCGGTGCTCACCGAGGAGCAGCGGGCGCCGGTGCTGGCCGCGGAGCGGGCGGCGCTGCTCGCCGAGTTCCCGGACGGGGTGCTGACCGAGCCGTACGTGCTGGACCTGTTCGTGGCGGGCCGGGCCTGACCGCATCGCGGACAGCGTGTCCGCCGGGCAGGACCGGGGGCGTAGGCTCGACTGACACGGATAGTCTCCGAAGGAGCGGTCGGAATGCCCCAGCTGAGGTCGAACACGGTCACCCAGGGTCGCAACATGGCGGGCGCGCGCGCCCTTCTGCGCGCGGCCGGCGTAGCCCGCGAGGACTTCGGCAAGCCGATCATCGCGGTGGCCAACTCCTTCACCGAGTTCGTGCCGGGCCACACCCACCTGCAGCCGGTCGGCCGGATCGTCTCCGAGGCGATCAAGCGCGCCGGCGGCATCCCGCGCGAGTTCAACACCATCGCGGTGGACGACGGCATCGCGATGGGCCACAACGGCATGCTCTACTCGCTGCCGTCCCGCGACCTGATCGCCGACAGCGTGGAGTACATGGTCAACGCGCACTGCGCGGACGCCCTGATCTGCATCTCCAACTGCGACAAGATCACCCCGGGCATGCTGATGGCCGCGCTGCGCCTGAACATCCCGACCGTGTTCGTCTCCGGCGGCCCGATGGAGGCCGGCAAGGCGGTGCTGGTCGACGGCACCGTCCGCAAGCTGGACCTGGTCGACGCGATCTCCCAGGCGGTCAACGAGAACGTCTCCGACGAGGACATCGCGATCATCGAGGAGAACGCCTGCCCGACCTGCGGCTCGTGTTCCGGCATGTTCACCGCCAACTCGATGAACTGCCTGACCGAGGCGATCGGCCTCTCGCTGCCCGGCAACGGCTCGGTGCTGGCCACCCACACCGCCCGCAAGGCGCTGTACGAGACCGCCGGCGAGACCGTCGTCGCGATCACCAAGCGCCACTACGAGCAGGACGACGCCTCGGTGCTGCCGCGCGCCGTCGCCTCCCGCGCCGCGTTCGAGAACGCCATGGCGCTGGACATCGCGATGGGCGGCTCCACCAACACCATCCTGCACCTGCTGGCCGCCGCCCAGGAGGCCGAGCTGGACTTCGACATGCGCGACATCGACGCCATCTCGCGCAAGGTCCCGTGCCTGTCCAAGGTCGCGCCGAACGGCTCGTACTACATGGAGGACGTGCACCGGGCCGGCGGCATCCCCGCCATCCTCGGCGAGCTGTACCGCGGCGGCCTGCTCAACGAGAACGTCTCCACCGTGCACTCCGCCTCGATGGAGGAGTGGCTGAAGACCTGGGACATCCGCGGCGGCTCGCCGTCCGCCGAGGCCGTCGAGCTGTGGCACGCCGCCCCCGGCTGCGTCCGCTCCGCCGAGGCGTTCAGCCAGTCCGAGCGCTGGGACACCCTGGACACCGACGCCGCCAAGGGCTGCATCCGCAGTGTCGAGCACGCCTACTCCGTCGAGGGCGGCCTCGCCGTGCTGTACGGCAACATCGCCGAGGACGGCTGCGTGGTGAAGACCGCCGGCGTGGACGAGTCGATCTGGCGCTTCCAGGGCAAGGCCGTGGTCTGCGAGTCGCAGGACGAGGCGGTCGAGAAGATCCTCGCCAAGCAGGTCCGCGAGGGCGACGTGGTGGTCATCCGCTACGAGGGCCCCAAGGGCGGCCCCGGCATGCAGGAGATGCTCTACCCGACCTCGTTCCTCAAGGGCCGGGGCCTCGGCAAGGCCTGCGCGCTGATCACCGACGGCCGGTTCTCCGGCGGCACCTCGGGCCTGTCCATCGGGCACGTGTCGCCCGAGGCGGCCTCCGGCGGCGCCATCGCCCTGGTCGAGGACGGCGATTCGATCACCATCGACATCCCGGCCCGCACCATCAACCTCGACGTCTCCTTCGAGGAGCTGCACGAGCGCCGGCTCAAGCTGGAGTCCGAGGGCGGCTACCGCCCGAAGAACCGCGACCGCCAGGTCAGCGCCGCGCTCAAGGCGTACGCCGCGATGGCCACCTCCGCCGACAAGGGCGCCGTCCGCGACGTCTCCAAGCTCGGCTGACGACGCGCCGCACGGGGGCTCTGCCCGCCCACCCGGCCATAATCGGACTCGTGGACGAGCAGAGCACCCCGACGACCGACCGCGACGGCGCCCCCGCACCCGAGCCGCTCCGCTGGTTCGGCACCAGCTGGGTCGACCGCGGCGCGGGCTACTGGCTGCGCCGGGCCGGCGTCTCGCTCGGCGCGCTGGCCGCCGCCGCCGGCGGGGCGCTGCTGCTGCGCTTCGCCGTGCAGGGCGTGCGGATGTCGGACGCCGGGTCGCTGGTCGGCGCGCTGCTGATCGGCGGCATCGCGGTCTGCTCGGCGATGTCCGGGCTGCGCACCTGGAAGCTGCTCACCGAGGGCCGGCAGTCGCTGAGCGGCTGGATGGCCGACCGGTCGCTGGGCGCGGTCTGGGCGATCGGCTTCGTCGGCGCGCTCGTCGCGTACTTCCTCCGCAGCCTGGTCGAGGCCCCCGGCGAGGGCCTGCGGCGCGCCACCCACGACCGGGCCACCGCGACCTGGGAGCGCCGCCGCTCCGCCCGGAACGGACGGAGCGGCGGGAAGAAGCACCGCAGCTGACCGGGGGTCAGCTACGGGTGATGGTGCCGCAGCCGTCGTGCTGCTCCAGCGACTTCGAGCGGTCGTACGGGTCGGTCGTGGACCCGTCCTTGGGCTGCGGGCTGCCCGTCGGCACGCTGGTGGGGAAGTCGGTCTCCAGGTAACCGCTGCCCATCGCGCACACGTTGTTGGCGAAGTCGCTGAAGCCGTGGCCCAGTACCAGCTTGCCGCGCTTCACCTGGTAGCGGGCCGGGTCGTAGAACCGGAAGTCCTGCTGCCGACGGACGATCTCCCGCTCGACCGTGGCCGTCGTCCCCTCGCGCAGCGACACCGGCTTGGTGTCGCCGCCCCCGCCCGACCCGCCGGTGGACGGCGCGGCGGACGGCGCGGACTGCTGCTTGCCGACCTCGGGGCCCGGGCGCAGCGCGTACACGTAGCTGACATCGGTGTGCACCAGGACGCCCTTGTCGCCGTCGCTCTCGAAGGTGATCCGTCCCTGCACCTTCACCCGGTCGGTGACCGGGACCGCCAGCTTCGGGTTGAAGCGGCTGATCCAGGAGGTCGGGTCATTCTCGTCGCTGGGGTGCGCGAGGTACTCCTCGACCATGTCCCGGTCCTTGCGGTCCAGCAGGGACAGCGCGGCCTCCGGGGTGCCGCCGTGCAGGGTGGCCGGGTCGATGTTGGCGGCGACCAGGAACGCCTTGACGTTCTTCAGCTGCTCGGCGACCTCGTCCTTGCCGAACACGCCCACCGCCTGCGCCTCGGGCAGCACCAGGGCGTCCGCGCCCTCCGGCCACGCCTCGGCCGGGGAGCCGGCCCACGGGTGCTCGGCGGTCGGCACGTCCGGGGCGACGCTCGGCGCGGCCGTGGTCGGCCTGGCGGTCTCGGGACCGACCGACGGCAGCGCGGAGGACACCGGGGTGTCGTCGTGGTGGTACCAGTCGCGCAGCTTGTCGATGTTGAGCGCGGCCGCGGTCACCGCGACGGCGAGCAGGACGAACACCGGCGCCTGCCAGTTGCGCCGCCGACGGCGCACCGGGTTGCCCCAGGCGTCCAGCCGGCGGGCCCGGCGGCCGAAGCGGCTGCGCCGGATCTCGGTCACCGGGCGCCACGGCTCCGCCTCCGGCGGCTGGCGCTTCCACTTCTCGGTGAGCATCCGGGCCCGCCCGGACGGCTCCTTCACGGACGCGCCCCGGACGAAGTCGTCGTCCAGGACGAGCCCGTCGAACGGGTCGTCTTCGGCGGCGGGGCGGGGTTCGGGGTCTTCGGCTATCGGCACGGGTCGGAAGTATGCCGACCGGTGCCGACAGACGCTCCACCGGGGAGGGGGGGCGGTGGACGAACAGTGCTCGGTGCGTGCGGAATTGGGATGCTTTGTCGTGCCCCGATCCGCCGTCAGCCCTTCCGGGAGCGCTTCACCGAGCCGACCACACCGGCCACCGCGAGCAGCATGCCGGCCGGCAGCAGCGAGGTGACCAGCGCCTCGAACAGCCCCGCGCTGCTCAGCACCCACAGCGCCACCGTGTTCAGCCCCCACAGCGCGCCGGCGGCCGGCAGCGCCGACTGCCACGGGTGCTCGGCCATCCAGCGGTGCAGCCGCCGGTCGCCCGAGTCCTTGCGCAGCCGGGCGCCGACCGTCCCCACCAGGAAGAAGAAGAACAGGCCGAGACCGGCCGGCCAGGCCAGCATGTCGAGCCCCCAGTCGAGCGTGACCACGTCCACCGCCAGCGCGGCGCCGCCCACCACCGCACCGACCGCGGTGGCCGTCCGCCACGGCCCGAGCGTCGCCGAGGCGACCGCGACCTGACGAGTCTCACGTCGTGACATCTCACCGTGTCCCATGACTCCACGGTGCGCCCCCGACGACCCCGGCACCAGAGCCCGGACCCCTGACTTTCCCCCTACGGGGAGCGCCGGGGTCGGCCCGGCGCGGCTGACCGCACCGTGGACGGATCCGCGCCGGGCGTCCCCCCGGTGCGAGGATGGCCGACAGGAACGGACGTGAGGAGAGCGGCTCATGAGCAGCACGAGCGGACAGAAGATCGCCTTTCTGGGCACCGGCAAGATCGGCGAGGCGCTGCTCTCCGGCCTGCTCCGGGCCGGCACGGCGCCCGCCGACGTGATGGTCACCGCCCGGCGGACCGAACGCGCCGAGGAGCTCACCGCCCGGTACGGCGTCACCGCGGTCACCAACGCCGACGCCGCCAAGCTCGCCGACACCCTGATCCTCGCCGTCAAGCCGCAGGACATGGGCGCCCTGCTCGACGAGCTCGCGCCGCACGTCGCCGCCGACAAGCTGGTCGTCTCCGCGGCCGCGGGCATCCCCACCACCTGGTTCGAGGCCCGCCTCGCGGCCGGCACGCCGGTCGTCCGCGTCATGCCCAACACCCCGGTCCTGGTCGACGAGGGCATGAGCGTGATCTCCGGCGGCTCGCACGCGGCCGAGGCGCACCTCGCCCGCACCGAGGAGATCTTCCGCTCGGTCGGCAAGGCGCTGCGCGTCCCCGAGAGCCAGCAGGACGCCGCCACCGCGCTGTCCGGCTCCGGGCCCGCGTACTTCTACTTCCTCGTCGAGGCGATGATCGACGCCGGCATCCTGCTCGGCCTGCCCCGGCAGGTCGCGCACGAGCTGATCGTCCAGTCCGCGGTCGGCGCCTCGATCATGCTCCGGGACTCCGGCGAACACCCCGTCAAGCTCCGCGAGGCGGTCACCTCCCCGGCCGGCACCACCATCGCCGCCATCCGCGAGCTGGAGAACCACGGCGTGCGCGCCGCGATGCTCGGCGCCCTCGAAGCCGCCCGCGACCGCTCCCGCGAGCTCGCCACCGGCGGCAAGTAGCCGCGCCCGACGGCACCCGGCCGAGAGCCCGCGGCTAGGCTCGGCCGGGTGAGCTACGAGCTGGTGGTCTTCGACAACGACGGCGTCCTGGTGGACAGCGAGCCCATCTCCAACCGGGTGCTGGCCGAGTACCTGACCGAGCTGGGGTACCCCACCACGGTCGAGGACTCCTACCGCGACTTCATGGGCTGCGCCGCGCACACCGTGCACGACGTGATCGGCGAGCGCTACGGCGCCACCCTGCCGGAGGGGTTCGACGAGCTGTTCCACGCCCGGGTGTTCGCCGCGTTCGAGGCGGAGCTGACGCCCGTCCGCGGGGCGGACACCCTGCTGAAGACGCTGCGCGAGCAGGGCGTCCGGTACTGCGTGGCGTCCTCCGCGCACCACGCGTGGATCCGCACCGCCCACCGCCTGACCGCCCTGGACCCGTACTTCACCGACGACCTGCTCTTCAGCGCCCAGGACGTGGGCGTCGGCAAGCCCGCCCCGGACCTGTTCCTGCACGCCGCGAGCACCATGGGCGTCGCCCCCGGGCGCTGCCTGGTGCTGGAGGACAGCCGCAACGGCGTGCTCGCCGCCCGCGCGGCCGGCATGGACGTGTACGGCTACGCGGCGCTCACCGACCCGGCCAGGCTGACCGGCGCGGGCGCGACCGGACTGTTCACCGACCTCGCCGACGTCCTGCGGCTGCTGGCGAACTGATCGCCCCGACCCCCTCCCGCCGGACGCACCGAACGCCTACGCTCGCGCCAACACTTTTCGTACCGGCGGGTAGCGCCGGTGGTGAGCGAGGTCGGCGATGCGGGCAGAGACCACCGGACGCCTGAAGCAGGCGCGCGCCGCCCTGGCGGTGAGCTTCCTGCTGCAGGGCACCACCTTCGCCCTGCTGGTCACCTGCATCCCGGAGATCCAGGACCGGTACGGGCTCAGCGACTCGCTGCTGCCGGTCTTCCTGGCGGCGGTGCCGATCCTGGCCGGCGTCGGCTCCATCACCTCCGAGTGGGTGGTGAAGCGGACCACCGCCCGCGGCGTGCTGCGGGTCGTGCAGCCCGCCGTCTGCGCCGCCCTCGCCCTGGCCGGCTTCGGCGACCGGCTGTGGGCGCTCGCCCTCGCGCTCGGCCTGTTCGGCCTGCTGGTCGGCGCCCTCGACGCCTCGATGAACATGCTCGGGGTCGGCCTGCAGCACCGCTACGGCCGCTCGATCATGCTGGGCTTCCACGCCGCGTTCAGCCTCGGCGGCATCCTCGGCGCCGCGGTCGCCGGCCTCGGCGCGCACTACCACCTGGGCCTGCCGACCCTGTTCGGCGGCGCGGCGGTGGTGCTGATCCCCGCCGCGCTGGTGGCCGGCCGCTGGTTCGCCGGGCCGGCCGAACTGGGCGACGCCGTCCGGGAGGCCGCCGAGGCCGCCGCCCGCTCGATCCCGTGGAAGCCGCTGCTGCCGCTCTGCCTGGCGATGGCGTTCGCGTACATCGCCGACGCCTCGGTCTCCAACTACAGCGTCAAGTACCTCACCGACGGGCTGAACAGCCCGGAGGACCTCGCCAAGCTGTCCTACCTGGGCTACATGGTGGCGATGCTGCTCGGCCGGGCGCTCGGCGACCGGGCGGTGCAGCGGTTCGGCGCGGTGCCGGTGGTCCGCGGCGGGGCGCTGCTGGCCGCCGCCGGCTTCGCGGTCGCGGCGGCCGCGCCCGGCACCTGGGCGGGCATCCTCGGCTTCACGCTGCTGGGCTTCGGCATCTGCGCGATCATCCCGCAGGTCTTCGCCGCGGGCGGGCGGCTCTTCCCGCACGACTCCGACGCCGCGGTGGCCCGCCTCAACCTGTTCAACTACGTCGGCTTCCTGATCGGCTCCCCGCTGGTCGGCGCGATCGCCGACGCGAGCTCCTACCGCTGGGCGTTCCTCGCGCCGATGGTGCTGATCCTGGCGATCGTCCCGCTGGGCGGGTACTTCGCCCCGGAGCCGACCGCGGCCGGGCGTGACGAGGAGCGCGCAGCGCAGAGCGTGGCCTGACCGATAGCGTGGTGCCCATGGTGGACACCCGCTGTGCCCTGCAACTGTTCTGGGACGAGGCCGCGACCGCGTACGACTTCGGTCCGGGCCACCCGATGGACCCGACCCGACTGGCCCTGACCATGCGGCTGGTGGAGTCCCTGGGCCTCGCCCGGGACCCGGCGGTCACCGTCCGGTCGGCACCGGCCGCCGGGGAGTCGACGCTGCGGCTGGTGCACAGCGCCGGGTACATCGAGGCGGTGAAGCGGGCCGCCGCCGACCCGACGGGCGAGGACGCCCCGCACGGCCTCGGCACCGACGACAACTGGACGTTCCCCGGCCTGCACACGGCCTCCGCGCTGATCGCCGGTCAGTCGGTCGCCGCCGCCGAGGCGGTCTGGCGCGGCGAGACCCCGCACGCGGTGAACTTCACCGGCGGCCTGCACCACGCCATGCCGGACACCGCGTCCGGCTTCTGCATCTACAACGACCCGGCGCTCGCCATCGCCCGCCTGCTGGAGCTCGGCGCCGAACGGGTCGCCTACGTCGACGTGGACGTCCACCACGGCGACGGCGTGCAGCAGGCGTTCTGGAACGACCCCCGGGTGCTCACCGTCTCGCTCCACGAGAGCCCCGCCACCCTCTTCCCGCAGACCGGCTGGTCCACCGAGACCGGCGGCCCGGACGCCCCCGGCACCGCCGCCAACCTGCCGCTCCCGGCCGGCACCGGCGACGCGGGCTGGCTGCGCGCCTTCCACGCGCTCGTGCCCGAACTGCTCGCCGCCTTCCGCCCCCAGGTCCTGGTCACCCAGCACGGCGCCGACACCCACGTCGAGGACCCGCTGGCCCACCTCGCGGTGTCGCTGGACGCCCAGCGGGTGATCGCCGAGTCGATCCACCACCTGGCCCACGAGCACGCCGAGGGCCGTTGGGTCGCCACCGGCGGCGGCGGGTACGCGGTGGTGGACGTCGTCCCCAGAGCCTGGACGCACCTGGTCGCCACCGCCGCCGGCCGCCCCGTCGACCCGGCCACCGAGACCCCCGAGGACTGGCGCGCCGAGGTCTTCCGGCTCACCCGGCAGCAGGCGCCGATGCGGATGACCGACGGCGCCACCCCCGACTGGAAGGACTTCCACGACGGCGGCTACGACCCCGGCGACCGCCTCGACCAGGCGATCCTGGCCGCCCGCCGGGCCGTCCTCCCGCACCACGGGCTGATGCCGTGACCGCCCCGGGCCGCACCCCGGCCGGCCGGCCGCCGGTCACCCGCGACGCGCTGCGCGACCACCTGCTGCGCACCCGGCTGGCCGGCCCGGAGGTCCCCACGCCCCGGCAGAACAACCTGCGCCACTACCGGCTGTTCGCGCAGGCCGACCCCAAGGCGCTGATGGGCCTCGACCCCGAGCGCCGCTGGGACGAGGCCGCCGTCCTCGCGATGATGGCGGCCAGGGTCGGCGTCGACCCCGACCCCCGGTACACCGAGGGGCCCGACACCATCGACCCCGAACGCACCCTGGACGCCCTGGACCGCCTCGCCGCGCTGCTCCGGGCCACCGCCGACGCCCGCGGCACCGTGCTGGCGGGCACCGGGCACCCGCAGAAGCTCCCCGGCTTCCACGGGGCGCTCGTGCGGGCGCTCGAAGCGGCCGGGTGCCGCGTGCACGCCCCGGTGCGCGGTCTGCGCTTCCGTGAGCCCACCCCCGAGGGCGAGCGCGGCCGGATCACCGACGCGGTCGGCGCGGTGACCGTGATCCGCGACCTGGACGGCTACCCGGAGTTCGCCGCAGGCCGGTCCGGCGGCGCCCGCGGCCGCGGCGGAACGGCGGCCGGGGAGCTGCGCCACACCCACTCCCCGCAGCCGGTCCGGCTCACCCTGGCCGCCCTCGCCGACGCCGGGCACCCCCCGCCCGACCTGGTGCTCGGCGACCACGGCTGGCTCTGCGGGGCCGGCCGCCTCGGCATCCCCGCGGGCGGCCTCGCCGACTGCAACGACGTCGCCCCGTTCGCCGCGGAGGAGGAGGGCACGGTCGCCGTGGTGGTGCCGGTGGACGACGGGTCCGCGCCCGCCTGCTACGGACCGCTGAGCGACTACGTACTGCAACGGGCGGATCTCGCATTGTAGAAGGACCCGCGGACACCCTCTTCCCACCCGTACCACGCATAACTACTCTGGGGATACGCGTGTGCCGGTGGAGTCACCGGAGGGGAAGCCGGTGCCTTGCACACACGGAAAAGGGTCGGGTGAGGTCATGAGTTCCGGCGAGCGCCCTCTGCAGGATGTCGTCTTTCTGACCGTGGCCGAAGTGGCCGCTGTCATGCGGGTGTCCAAGATGACGGTGTACCGACTGGTACACAGCGGCGAGCTTCCGGCCATCAGGGTCGGCCGCTCCTTCCGCGTGCCCGAGCAGAAGGTTCACGAGTACCTGGAGGAGTCCTACGTGAGGTTGCAGAGCGCGTAGGTCGGACACGTAACCGGGGGCACCGATTACGGCAAACGCGGCGTGGAGGGTAGGCTAAGGCCTCCGTCAGTCGTATGGACTCCCGTCTCTCACGGGCGCGGGTCCGAGTGAGCGAGGAATGTTCCGTGGGCTCTGTCATCAAGAAGCGTCGCAAGCGTATGGCCAAGAAGAAGCACCGCAAGCTTCTGAAGCGCACTCGCGTGCAGCGTCGCAACAAGAAGTAGCACCCACGGCGCCTCGCGTCCTAGGTGTCAGCGACTGCCCGTTCCGGAGAAACCTCCGGGGCGGGCAGTGGCGTTTCCACCGGCGAAACGGCGACGCGGTACGGTGCAGGTCGGGAGCCGAGCGCGAGGAGGATCCGGGAACGTGGGCAAGGTCGTGCTCGTCACCGGTGTGGCCCGGAACCTCGGGGCCCGGTTCGCCGCCGAGATCGCCGCCGACCCGGGCGTCGACCGGGTGGTCGGCGTCGACCTCCAACCGCCCGCCGCCGAACTGCCCGCCAAGGTGCACGTCGCCATGGTCGACCTGCGACGCCCCGCCGTCGCGCGGGTGATCGCCGAGCACGACGTCGACACCGTGGTCCACCTCAACGTGAGCGCCACCGGCCACGGCGGCCGCGCCGCGGTCAAGGAGACCAACGTCATCGGCACCATGCAGCTCCTCGGCGCCTGCCAGAAGGCCCCCGGGGTGCGGCGCCTGGTGGTGAAGTCCACCACCGCCGTGTACGGTTCCGCGCCGCGCGACCCCGCCGTGTTCGGCGAACGGATGCAGCCCAAGGACCTGCCCGCCGGCGGCTTCGCCAAGGACGCCGCCGAGGTCGAGGGCTACGTCCGCGGCTTCGCCCGCCGGCGCCCCGACGTCGCGGTGACCGTGCTGCGCTTCGCCAACATCGTCGGCCCGGCCGGCGACACCCCGCTCGCCGCGTACTTCGCGCTGCCGCTGCTGCCCACCGTGCTCGGCTTCGACCCCCGGCTGCAGTTCGTCCACGAGGACGACGCGGTCGAGGTGCTCCGCCGCTCCGCGCTCGACCCGCGGCCGGGCACCAGCAACACCGGGACCTTCAACGTCGCCGGGGACGGCGTCCTGCTGCTCTCCCAGTGCGCCCGCCGGCTCGGCCGGCCCACCGTCCCGCTGCTGCGGCCCGCGCTCGGCGTGGTGGCCGGGCTGGTCCGGCAGACCCGGCTCGCCGACATGTCCCACGAGCAGCTCCAACTGCTCACCCACGGACGGGTGGTGGACACCTCCCAGCTGCGCGGCACGTTCGGCTACACGCCGGCCTTCAGCACCGCCGAGGCCTTCGCGGACTTCGCCGCCGCGCAGCGCACCGGCCTGCTGCCGCCCGAGCGGCTGACCGCCGTCACCGACCGGATCGCCGGGCTGCTCGGCGACACCCCCCGCACCGACCCCCCGACCGACCGCCGTACCGGCCCTTCCCGGACCAGGAGTTGAGGACGCGATGACCGCCGCCAGGGAGCAGGCCGCCGGTGCGGCGAAGGTGATCCCGATCGAGTCCGCGCCCAGCTGGCACGCGCCCGGGCCCGACCTCGCCGACCGGATCGCCGACGCGGTCGGCGGCGCGCTCGCCGGCCGGCTCGGCGCGACCGCGGAGAAGGTGTTCGGCAAGGGCTGGGAGGACAGGGCCGCGAGCGGGCTCGGCTTCCTGCGCCGCCGCATCACCGGCGACTACGAGGTCGACGAGTTCGGCTTCGACCAGGAGCTGACCGAGGAGGTCTTCCTCTCGCTGCTGAGGCCGCTCGCCGAGAAGTACTTCCGGGTCGACGTGCAGGGCATCGAGAACATCCCCGCCGAGGGCGGCGTGCTGATCGTCGCCAACCACTCCGGGACCGTCCCGCTGGACGCCCTGATGACCCAGGTCGCCGTGCACGACCACCACCCCGCGCAGCGGCACCTGCGGATGCTCGCCGCCGACCTGGTCTTCCTGCTCCCGGTGGTCAACGAGCTGGCCCGCAAGGCCGGGCACACCCTGGCCTGCAACGAGGACGCGCAGGCGCTGCTGGAGCGCGGCGAGGTGGTCGGCGTCTGGCCGGAGGGCTTCAAGGGCATCGGGAAGCCGTTCAGCGAGCGGTACAAGCTGCAGCGCTTCGGCCGCGGCGGCTTCGTCGCCTCGGCGCTGCGGGCCGGGGTGCCGATCGTGCCCTGCTCGATCGTCGGGGCGGAGGAGACCTACCCGATGATCGGGAACCTCAAGTCGGTGGCCCGGCTGCTGGGCCTGCCGTACGTGCCGATCACGCCGACCTTCCCCTGGCTGGGGCCGCTCGGGGCCGTGCCGCTGCCGACGAAGTGGACCATCCGCTTCGGCGAGCCGATCCCGACCGACGGCTACCCGCCGGAGGCGGCGGACGACCCGATGCTGGTCTTCAACCTCGCCGACCAGGTCCGGGAGACGATCCAGCACACGCTCTACAAGCTGCTGGTGCAGCGCCGGTCCGTCTTCTTCTGAGACGGAGACGCCCCGCCGGGGGCGGGGCGTCTCCGTCTCGGGCGTTGCGCTAGCCCAGGGTGAGACCGGGCAGCAGGCCCGGGATCAGCGGCGGGATGCTCAGGCCCTGCTGGGGCTCCGGCGAGGCCGCGCCCGAGGGGCTGGAGCCCGCGTCCTGCGCGCCGGCCGAGGGGCTCGGCGTGGCACCGCCGCCGGTCAGCGGACCGGTCAGCGGGTTGAGGACCGAGCCGAGGCCCGGCGCGGTCGACGGCGCGGTGCCCGTCCCGGACGTGGTGCCGGTGCCGTGCGCGGTGGGCGCGGAGCCGGGGCCGCCGCGCTGGGTGCCCGTCCCCGCCGTGGTGCCGGCGCCGCCGGTGGTGCCGGGGGACTGCTGGGCGCCGCCCGTCCCCCCGCCGGAGCCGCCGGTCGTGCCGGTGGGCTGCTCCAGGCGGAGGGGCGCGACGTCCTCGCTTATGTCCTCGAAGAGGCGGTCGACCTTGCCGGCCTGGGTGGCCAGACCGGACGGGAGCCGGCTCTGCATCGCCGTCCAGCGCGAGTCCTGGCCGCCGGCGAAGCTGGCCAGCTTCTGCATCGGGGCGAGGGAGCCGTTGGACCGGTACACCGAGCGCAGCAGGTCGCGGCCGCGCAGCGCCTCGGCGTGCATGTCGTCGAGCGCGCGGCGGACCTGCTCCACGGTGCCGGGGCTGAGCGCGGTCGGCGAGCCGTCCCGGTTGAGCAGGGACTGCGCCTCGTCGAGCCGGGTGGAGGCCTGCTGCAGGAGCAGGGCGCCGCGCTCGGCGTCGGAGTCGGCCCAGTCCAGGCGGAGGCCTTCGAGGCCGCGCTTCATGCCGTACAGGGCGTCCCCGGGCAGCGCGTTGCCGGCCGCGGCGGCCGCGCCGGCGAAGCTGCCGACGGCGACGGCGCCGACCAGGCCGCCGATCACCAGGCGGCGGCCCCAACGGGTGCGGCGGGCCCGGGCGGCCCGGTGGCCGCGCTGCTTGGGCACGGCCGCCGCGGCCCCGCCGCCGGCCCACTCCTGCTCGAACGCGGCCATCAACTGGGCGCGTTGGACCGTCCGCACCTCGGGGCTCAGCTCGGGCTCGGGCAGTGCGCCGAGCGAGTCGGCGATGGCGAACAGCTCGGCCATCGCGGTGGAGCCGGCCCGGTGCGAGCCGGTGCTCCCGTTCTCAGCCTGGTGGGCCTCCAGCGCCTCGGCGAAGGACTTCGCCCGCCGGTGCTCCAGCACGTTTGCCGTCACGGGCCACACCTCCCTTCGTCGTGTTCGACACCGTGGCCGGCCGGACGGTTGCCCCGGCTGGCCGAAACCACACCATCGGGTGACAGGTCTGGATCCCACTTGACTGAAGACCCGGTGGCGGACTGCACGCTGGCCAACGAGCGGTGTCGGCGGTCGGTTACGCAGCTCTGATCATGTGACCGCCTCTTCACCCGCACGTGTGCGTGCCGGAAGGCCGGTGACGGTCCGTCGGATATCACGGCCCGGATCACGCGGTCACCGGGCGTCGGGCGGCAGCAGCCGGGCCAGGGTGCGGACGGCGCGGTACTGGAGGGTCTTGATGGCGCCCTCGTTCTTGCCCATGATCCGTGCCGTCTCGGCGACCGAGAGGCCCTGCAGGAAGCGGAGGGTGACGCACTCCTGCTGCTGCGGGTTGAGCCGCCGGACGGCCTCCAGCAGCGCGGCGTTGGACAGCGACTCCAGCACGGAGTCCTCCGGGCTGCGCTCGCACTCGTTGGAGTCGAGCATCTCGCCGGTGGTCACCTCCAGCCGGAAGCGGCTGGACTTGAAGTGGTCGGCGACCAGGTTGCGGGCGATGGTGACCAGCCAGGCGCCGAAGTCCCGGCCCTGCCAGGTGAAGGTGCCGATCCGGCGCAGCGCCCGCAGGAAGGTCTCGCTGGTCAGGTCCTCGGCGGTGGCCCGGCTGCCGACCCGGTAGTAGATGTACCGGTAGACGGTGTCGGCGTAGTGGTCGTAGAGCCGGCCGAAGGCCTCGCTCTCCCCGTTCTGGGCGCGCTCGACCAGGTCGACGATCGGGTTGTGCTCGGTCTCGGTGCCGGTGCCCGGCCCGGTGGGGGCCGTCCGGGCGCGGGTCCGCGGGGAGCCGACGGTGGTGGCGCGGCCGCGGCCCGTCGCGGAGCCGGCGGAGGTGCCGGAGGACGTGCCGGTGGCGGTGGAGCGCTGCAGGACGCCGGGGAGCTGCGGGCGGACGGTGACGGGGCGGACGAACGCGGCACCGGCCACGGCGGGTTGGGGGACCAGGAGTTCGAACTCGCGGATCGCGGCCCACAGCCGCTCCAGGCTCGCACCGCGGCGCAGGGTGGCGGTCGACGGGCGGGAGGTGGCTGGCGCGTCGTTCCGGACGGGTGGGTACACGGGACTCCCAGAGGCAGAACTGTGGACGGGATTCACCTCCGCCGGCGCGGAGAGCACACTCCCGACCCCTCGTCAGCGGGGACGCGCGGGTGGCGTGCGTCCAGGAGAGAATAACGCTTTGTGCAATGACAGCTACACCCTGTGGTCGAAGTGGTCGGATGAGGTCCACTTCTTGCGCATATTCACCTGTCACTGATCGAAATTGCCGCCATCCATCCGGCTCAACGTGATCGCCTGTGCGCACGGTGTGACCGATTTCGCTGCGGGGGCGCCGGTTTCCCAGCCTTGGCGCTTCGCAACCCCCGACTTTCCCGAGACGTCGAACGATCAGTTCCGGTCACCGGCGGTCTGATGCGAAGTACCCGCCGGGGTGTCCCGGTTCACGCCTGGGTGTGAGTCCGGATCACCGTCGGGGTGGATCGGATCGCCGCAGGTTGACGGGGGTCCGGGCGGCGGCCCGGCGGGTGGCCCGAGCGGGTTCAGGCGGCGGCCCGGCGGCGGCGCTGGGCGAGCAGCACGGCGGCCGCGCCGGCCGCCACACCGAGCCCGGCGGCGGCCGGCAGCCCGACCCGGGCCGCCTTGCGGCCGGTCCGGAAGTCCCGCACCCGCCAGCCCATCGCGCGGGCGTGCCGGCGCAGCGCCGCGTCCGGGTTGATCACGTACGGGTGGCCGACCAGGCCGAGCATCGGGATGTCGTTCGCCGAGTCGCTGAACGCCGCGCACCGGGCCAGGTCCAGCCGCTCGCGGCGGGCCAGCGCCTGCACCGCGGCCGCCTTGGCCGGGCCGTGCAGCAGCCCGCCGACCAGCCGGCCGGTGTACTCGCCGTCGGCGGTCTCCGCGACGGTGCCGAGCGCGCCGGTCATGCCGAGCCGGCGGGCGATGATCCGGGCCACCTCCTGCGGGGCGGCGGTGACCAGCCAGACCCGCTGGCCCGCGTCCTGGTGCATCTGCACCAGGGCGCGGGTGCCCGGCCAGATCTTCTCCGCCAGCACCGGCTCGAAGATCTCCTCGCAGATCCGCTCCAGGTCGGCGGTGCGCTTCCCGGCCACCAGCGAGAGCGCGGTGTCCTGCGCGTCGGCGATGTGCGCCGGGTCCTCCGAGCCGCGCAGCCGGAAGCAGGCCTGCTGCCAGACGAAGCGGGCGACGTCGCGGCGGGTGACGAACCGGCGGCGGTACAGGCCGACCCCGAGGTAGAAGATCGCGGCGCCGCGCAGGATGGTGTTGTCGCAGTCGAAGAACGCGGCGGCCCGCGGGTCGCCCGGGGTCGGCGTGTGGTCCTCGGCGGGCGCGCGCGGGGCCCTGGCGGCCGGTGCCGCCTCCAGGCCCGCCTCGGCCGCCTCGGCGGCGGCCTCGCCCGCCAGTGCGGTCCGTTCGTCGGGGGAACGCCTTGCCCGGGTGAGCCTTCGCAGCGCGGCCATGGCACCGAGCATAGCCAGCCGGGCGGGTGGATCCCGTGACGGCGGCGTGCAGGCGGGGTTAACGGTGCACGGCGGCCGGGCGGGCAGAATGGGGCGGTGAGCCTGCTGCGACGTGAGAAGAAGAACCCGGCCGAGTCCACCGTGACGCTGATCGGCAAGCCGGGCTGCCACCTGTGCGACGAGGCCCGTGCGGTGATCCTCAAGGTGACCGGGGAGCTGGGCGCCTCCTTCGAGGAGAAGGACATCCTGGCCGACGAGGAGCTGTACGAGAAGTACTGGGAGCAGATCCCGGTCACCCTGGTCGACGGCCGCCAGCACGACTTCTGGCGGGTCGACGAGAAGCGCCTGCGCACCGCCCTCGGCGCCTAGCCGGCCCGGCCCCCGGAGTGGGGTTGCTCACGAAGCTGACGGGATCCTTACGACTTCCTGAATGGTGGGCTTACGATCTAACCCGTTTGTTGTCCGCCGGGGGCTGCCTGCAGAGGAGGGCGCGATGCCCGGCTATGCCGTCGTCGACGTCGAGGCCACCGGCCGTAGCCCGTGGCGCCACCGGGTGGTCGAGATCGCCGTCGTCCTGCTGGACGCCGGGCTGCGGCCGGAGGGCGAGTTCTCCTCGCTGGTCGACCCGCTGGGGCCGGTGGGCCCGACCCACGTGCACCGGATAGCGCAGGAGGACGTGGTCGGCGCCCCGCGCTTCCGCGAGCTGGCCCCGGAGCTGCTGGACCTGCTGGCCGGCCGGGTGCTGGTCGGCCACCACGTGACCTGCGACCACGCCTTCCTGGACCGGGAGTTCGCCCGGATCGGGGTGGTGCTGCCCGCCGTCCCGCTGCTGTGCACCATGCGGCTGGCCCGCGAGCTGCTGCCCGAGGCGGGCGGCTGGGGCCTGGCCGCGTGCGTCCGGGCGGCCGGCCTGGGCTGGTACCCGGCGCACACCGCGCTCGGTGACGCGCGGGCCGCCGCGGGCCTGCTGCGGCACTGCCTGGACGCGCAGGCGGGCCCGCCCGCCGAACTGCCGGTGGCGGCCGCGGTGCCGTGGCCGCGGCTGGGCCGGGCCCGGTCGCTCGACGGCGAGGGGCAGGTCCCGGTGCTGAGCAGGGCGCTGCCGGCCGGGCCGTGGCTGCCCGGTGCCGGGCCGGCGGGCCGGCTGGCGAGCACGGCCGGTGGCGAGTGATGCGTGTCACTGTGCAGGGACAAATCGGACACCATCTTTGTGCACACGTTCACAAACGCATAGCCTGGCTGTCCAAGCCCAGCTTCACCCACAGGAGCACCGTGGCAATCGGCCGACCCTCACCCAGCTCTCCGCAGACGCCCGACTCGGGCGCCGCGCGCCGACCCTCGCGTGCCCGGGGCATCCCGGAGGCGACCGTGGCCCGGCTGCCGCTGTACCTCCGGGCGCTGACCGCCCTGTCGGAGCGCTCGGTGCCCACCGTCTCCTCCGAGGAGCTGGCCGCCGCCGCCGGCGTGAACTCCGCCAAGCTGCGCAAGGACTTCTCCTACCTCGGCTCGTACGGCACCCGCGGCGTCGGCTACGACGTCGAGTACCTCGTGTACCAGATCTCCCGCGAGCTCGGCCTCACCCAGGACTGGCCGGTCGTCATCGTCGGCATCGGGAACCTCGGCCACGCGCTCGCCAACTACGGCGGTTTCGCCTCCCGCGGCTTCCGGGTAGCCGCCCTGCTGGACGCCGACCCGGCCGTGGTCGGCAGCACCGCAGCCGGACTCCCGGTGCGGCACATGGACGAGCTGGAGGAGATCGTGGCCTCCCAGCACGTGTCGATCGGCGTGATCACCACGCCGCCCGGCGCCGCCCAGCAGGTCTGCGACCGCCTGGTGGAGGCCGGTGTGACCAGCATCCTGAACTTCGCCCCGACCGTCCTGACCGTCCCCGACGGCGTCGACGTGCGCAAGGTCGACCTGTCGATAGAGCTGCAGATCCTCGCCTTCCACGAGCAGCGCAAGGCCGGCGACGAGCCGACCTCCGGCGACTCCGTCCTCGACCGCGCCCCCGGCCCGGTCCGCGCCGCCGCGGCCAAACTGCGCCGCGCCGCGGGCGGTACGGCCAAGTCCGACGCGGGCAAGGGCAAGTCGGGCAAGGGACCGGACGGCGACATCTCCGCGGTGATGCCGGCGTGAAGCACAATTCCTGTATCGCAGCAGGGGGGCACGTGAGCGAGCGAAGCGAGCGAACCATCAGCGCTGTGAGTGGCGGAGCCACCACCGAGCGAAGCGAGGTGGGGGCATGAGTCTGCTCGTGGTCGGGCTGAGCCACCGGACCGCGCCGGTCGGCGTGCTGGAGCGCGCCGCGCTCACCGGCGAGACCCCGACGCGCCTGCTGCACGACGCCGCCGCCAGCGCGACGGTCGCCGAGGCCGCCCTGGTCAACACCTGCAACCGGATCGAGCTCTACGCGGACGTGGACAAGTTCCACGCCGGCGTCGCCGAGCTCTCCCAGCTGCTCGCCGCCCGCAGCGGCGTCGACCTGGAGGAGCTCACCCCGCACCTGTACGTCCACTACGAGGACCGCGCCGTCCACCACCTCTTCTCGGTGGCCTGCGGCCTGGACTCGATGGTCGTCGGCGAGGGCCAGATCCTCGGCCAGCTGCGCGACGCGCTCGCCAAGGCGCAGGACGAGCACACCGCCGGCCGCGGCCTCAACGAGCTGTTCCAGCAGGCCCTGCGGGTCGGCAAGCGCGCCCACAGCGAGACCGGCATCGACCGGGCCGGCCAGTCCCTGGTCACCTTCGGCCTGGAGCAGGTCGCCGCCGGGGCCGGCGAGATCGCCGGCAAGCGCGCCCTGGTGGTCGGCGCCGGCTCGATGAGCTCGCTGGCCGCCGCCACCCTGGCCCGGGCCGGCGTGCAGGACCTGCTGATCGCCAACCGGACGGCCGTCCGCGCCGAGCGGCTGGCCGAGATCCTCGGCGGCGGCGCCCGGACGCTGGACTTCGCGAAGGTCCCCGAGGCGCTCGCCGACGTCGACCTGGTGGTCTCCTGCACCGGCGCGGCCGGCACCGTGATCAGCGCCACCGAGGTGGCCGCCGCGATCGCCCAGCGCACCGCCCGGACCCCGCTTGCCTTCCTCGACCTCGCCATGCCGCGCGACGTCGACCACGCCGTCCACGGCCTGCCCGGCGCCCTGCTGGTCGACCTGGAGAGCCTCTCCCACGCGCACGCCGCCGCCCCCGGCGCCGGCGACGTGGACGCGGTCACCCGGATCGTCGCCGACGAGGTCACCGCCTTCGGCCAGGCCCAGCGCGCCGCCCGGATCGCCCCGACCGTGGTCGCGCTCCGCTCGATGGCCTCCGACGTGGTCGCCGGCGAGCTCGGCCGGCTCGAGTCCCGCCTCCCCGACCTGGACGAGCGCTCCCGCGCGGAGATCGCCCAGACCGTCCGGCGGGTGGTCGACAAGCTCCTCCACGCGCCGACCGTCAAGGTCAAGCAGCTCGCCGCCGAGCCCGGCGGAGCCTCCTACGCGGAGGCGCTGCGCGAACTGTTCGACTTGGACCCCGCGGCAGTGCAGGCTGTCTCCGGCACCCCGGTCGGCAGTCAGGCCGGGACGTCGATCCCGGCGGGGGCCCTTCCCGAAATGAGCAGGGGCCCCGCCGCCCAGTCCGGCGCCGTCCCCACCGGGGCAGCCAGATGAACCACCAGTCCGCCCACCAGCACGACCAGGACGATCCCCTCATGAACGGTCAAGAGTCAGTGACGCCCCTGCGGCTCGGCACGCGCCGCAGCGCACTCGCCATGGCCCAGTCCGGCATGGTCGCCCGGGAGGTGACCCGGCTCACCGGCCGCCCCGTCGAGCTGGTCGAGATCACCACCTACGGCGACACCTCCCGCGAGGCCCTCGCGCAGATCGGCGGCACCGGCGTCTTCGTCTCCGCCCTGCGCGACGCGCTCCTCGAAGGCCGGATCGACCTCGCCGTCCACTCGCTCAAGGACCTGCCCACCGCCGCCCCCGCCGGGCTGCTGCTGGCTGCCGTCCCCCAGCGCGAGGACGTCCGCGACGCCCTGGTCGCCCGCGACGGCCTCGCCCTGGAGCAGCTCGTCGAGAAGCTCGCCGGGCACCCCGCCCGGATCGGCACCGGCTCCCCGCGCCGGATGGCCCAGCTCAACGCCTGGGCCGCCGCCAACGGCGCCGCGATCGAGACCGTCCCGATCCGCGGCAACGTCGACACCCGGATCGGCTACGTCACCAAGGGCGAACTGGACGCGGTGGTGCTCGCCACCGCCGGCCTCAACCGCCTCGGCCGCTCCACCGAGATCACCGAGCACCTCGACCCCGAGCTGATGCTCCCGGCCCCCGGCCAGGGCGCCCTCGCCGTCGAGTGCGTCGACCCCGCGCTCGCCCGGCGGCTCGCCGCCCTCGACCACCTGCCCACCCGGGCCGCCGTGGTCGCCGAGCGGGCCCTGCTCGCCGCCCTGGAGGCCGGCTGCTCGGCGCCCGTCGCCGCGCTGGCCGGCTGGACCGGAACCGAGCTGCGGCTGGAGGGCGTGGTCGGCACCGTCGACGGCGCCACCCTGCTGAAGATGACCGCCAACGGCCCGATCGTCCAGGACGGGGCCGCCGAGGAGCAGGCCGCCGCCCTGGGCCGCGCCCTCGCCGCCCGGCTGCTCGCATCCGGCGCGGCCGACCTGATGGGGGAGCGAGTTCGATGACCGCTAATCCTGTTCCGGCTGCCGGCCGCTGCTCCTTCCTGGGTGCCGGTCCCGGCGACCCCGGGCTGCTCACCCTCCGCGCGGTCGACGTGCTCTCCACCGCGGACGTGCTGATCGCCGACCCGATGACCGCCGCCGCCGTGCGCACCCACTGCCCGGCCGGCGTGACCGTCCACCACCCCGCCGAGGACCCCGCCCTCGACGTCGCCGAGCTGGTCGCGGACGCCGTCCGGGCCGGCAAGCACGTGGTCCGCACCATCGACGGCGACCCCGGCCTGGACGGCTGCGCCGCCGACGAGATGCTCTGCTGCGCCTCGGCCGGCATCCCGTTCGAGCTGATCCCGGGCGTCGCCCAGTCGGTCGGCGTGCCCGCCTACGCGGGCGTCCCGCTGCGCGGCGGCCACGGCGCCGACCTGCGCTTCGTCGACGCGGGCGCGCTGCTGGCCGGCCAGCCGGTCGACCTCGGCGCCGCCGAGACCACCCTGGTCGTCCGCACCACCCTGGGCCAGCTGCCCGCCACCGCCAACGCGCTGGTGGCGTGCGGCCGCAAGCCCGACGCGGCGCTGTCGGCGACGCTCTCCGGCACCACCACCCGCCAGCGCACCTTCACCTCCACGCTGGCCACCATCGCCGCCGACCTCAAGGCCGCCCGGGTGCTGCCCTCGCCGGTCTCGGCCCCGGTCGACCCGGCGACGCCGGTGATAGCCGTGGTGGGCGAGCAGGTCGCCCACCGCGCCTCGCACTCGTGGTTCGAGACCAAGCCGCTGTTCGGCTGGAACGTCCTCGTCCCGCGCACCAAGGAGCAGGCCCACGGCCTGTCCGAGCAACTGCGCTCGTACGGCGCGGTGCCGCAGGAGGTGCCCACCATCGCGGTGGAGCCCCCGCGCACCCCGCAGCAGATGGAGCGCGCCATCAAGGGCCTGGTCACCGGCCGGTACGAGTGGATCGCCTTCACCTCGGTCAACGCCGTCAAGGCGGTCCGGGAGAAGTTCGAGGAGTACGGGCTCGACGCCCGCGCCTTCGCCGGCATCAAGGTCGCCGCGGTCGGCGAGACCACCGCGCAGGCCCTGGTCGACTTCGGCGTCAAGCCGGACCTGGTGCCCAGCGGCGAGCAGTCCGCCGCCGGCCTGCTGGAGGACTGGCCGCCGTACGACCCGGTCTTCGACCCGATCGACCGCGTCCTGCTGCCGCGCGCCGACATCGCCACCGAGACCCTGGTCGCCGGCCTGGTCGACCTCGGCTGGGAGGTCGACGACGTGACCGCGTACCGGACCGTGCGCGCCTCGCCGCCGCCGGCCGAGACCCGCGAGGCGATCAAGGGCGGCGGCTTCGACGCGGTGCTGTTCACCTCGTCGTCCACCGTGCGGAACCTGGTCGGCATCGCCGGCAAGCCGCACAACGTCACCGTGATCGCCTGCATCGGGCCGGCCACCGCGAAGACCGCCGAGGAGCACGGCCTGCGGGTCGACGTGATGGCCCCGGCCCCGTCGGCCTCGGCGCTCGCGCAGGCTCTGGCAGACTTCGGGGCCAAGCGCCGCGACACCGCGACCGCCGCCGGCGAACCGGTCTACCGTCCCAGCGAGCGCCGTCCCGGCTCCCGCCGCAAGGCCGCGAGGTAGCGCCCCGTCAGGGGCGTGACCGATCACTCGGAGATCCCATGCCTGCCGAATTCCCGTCCGTCCGTCCGCGCCGCCTGCGGACGACCCCCGCCGTGCGCCGGCTGGTCGCGGAGACCAGGGTGCACCCGGCGGAGCTGATCCTGCCCGCGTTCGTCCGGGAGGACATCAGCGAGCCGAACCCGATCGGCTCCATGCCGGGCGTGGTCCAGCACACCCGGGACAGCCTGCGGCGGGCCGCCGTCGAGGCGGCGGAGGCGGGGGTCGGCGGCATCATGCTGTTCGGGCTGCCCGAGCTCAAGGACGCGGTCGGCTCCGAGGGCACCAACCCCGACGGCATCCTGCAGCGGGCGATCCGCGACGTGGTCGCCGAGGTCGGCGACGAGCTCGTGGTGATGGCCGACCTGTGCCTGGACGAGTTCACCGACCACGGCCACTGCGGCGTGCTCGCCGAGGACGGCAGCGTCGACAACGACGCCACCCTGGCCCGCTACGCCGAGATGGCGGTCGTCCAGGCCGAGGCGGGCGTCCACATGGTCGGCCCGTCCGGCATGATGGACGGTCAGATCGGCGTGATCCGGCGGGCGTTGGAGGAGGCCGGCCACCAGGACGTCGCCGTCCTCGCGTACACCGCGAAGTACGCGTCGGCGCTGTACGGCCCGTTCCGCGAGGCGGTCAACTCCTCGCTCAAGGGCGACCGCAAGAGCTACCAGCAGGATCCGGCGAACGCCCGCGAGGCGCTCCGCGAGCTGGAGCTGGACCTCGCCGAGGGCGCAGACCTGGTGATGGTGAAGCCGGCCATGCTGTACCTGGACGTGCTGCGCCAGGTCGCCGACCGTTCGCCGGTCCCGGTGGCCGCGTACCAGATCTCCGGCGAGTACGCGATGGTCGAGGCGGCGGCCGCCAACGGCTGGATCGAGCGGGAGCGGACCATCCTGGAGACCCTCACCTCGATCCGCCGCGCGGGCGCCGAGCAGATCCTCACCTACTGGGCGGTCGAGGCCGCCCGGATGATCGGGTAGCACCCCCGCGTCGCACGGGGGAGGGCCGGGACACCGATCGGTGTCCCGGCCCTCCCCCGTGCGACGCGGGGATCAGTCGTCGATGACGACGATGCCCTCCTGGCCGCCACCGACCGCGGTGGAGGTCGCCCAGCCCCAGCCGTGGCCGGCCGCGAAGATGTGGCTGGTCTCGGCGAAGCCGGCCCAGTGGCCCGCGACGAAGGGCTCGTCCGCGGTGGCCACGCCCTCCTGCCCGCCGCCGGTCGCCACGTGGGCGTAGGCGGGAGCGGCGACGCCGATCGCCGCGAGCGCGACGACCGAGGTCAGAACGGCCTTGCCCAGCATGCTCTTCATCAGAATCAGTGATCCTCTCTGGTGAAAGACTGTCACTACACGTGATCACACGGCGGGCCCGCCGGAGCGGAGCACGCGCCGCCGCCGCGGCCTCTCACCCGAACGGACGGGATCGGGCGCGGACGTGAAAACCGCCGGGCCCGGGGAGTGGATCCCCCCGAACCCGGCGGCCGTCTGTGGAGCGTCGATCAGATCAACCGGTAGGTGATCAGCCGATCAGGTGGCTGACGCCACCGTCGCCGCTGCCCACGGTGTTCTGGCCGACGACGCAGGTCTGCTCCGGGTTGTTGTTCAGAGCCTTGACCTCGATCGGCACCGCGGCGCCGATGACGGCGACGGCGATGTTGTGGACCTCCGGCAGGCAGAGGTTCGGGTTGTCCAGGGTGTGGGTGTTGGGGCTGTGGTTGCCCTGGGTGCCGGTGGCGTTGGTGCCGCCGTTGCCCTGGAGCGAGGTGGCGGAGCCGTCGGAGTCGGCGATCGCCATCGCGGGAGAGGTGGCGAAGGTGAGGCCGGCGGCGGCGATACCGGCGGCGGCGAGAGCCTTCTTGATCATCTCTGGAGTTCCTTTTCGGATCTGATGGAGGTGGAGCGGGGGCCCGACTCGTGGCGCGAACCGGGCGGGTCGCCGTCCGGCCGGGGGGAGCGGCCGGACGGCGGGAGCCGTACGGAGCGGGGGCTCCGCGGGCTGGCAGTGACGGTGCGTCAGCCGACCAGGTGGGAGACGCCGCCGTCGCCGCTGCCGATGGTGCCCTGGCCGACCACGCAGGTCTGCTTGGGCTGGTTGTTGAGTGCGTCGACCTCGACCGGAACCGCCACGCCGAGGACCGCCACACCGATGTTGTGGATCTCGGGGAGGCAGATGTTCGGGTTGTCCGCGAAGTGGAAGTTCGGGCTGTGGTTGCCCCAGGTGCCGGTGGCGTTGGTGCCGCCGTTGCCCTGGATGGAACCGGCCGAGCCGTCCGAGTTCGCGATGGCGCCGGCGGGGGCGGACGCCGCGGCCAGCGCGGCGGCAGCCAGGCCGACGGACGCGAAAGTCTTCTTGAGCATGGGAGAAACCTCTCTGGAATTGCCGTCCACCGCACTCAACGAGAAGTCGGGCGGGTGGTTGCTAGCCCGTTGGAGCGGATTCGCGACCTGCCGCGCACCCCGTCGTGGCTGCGACGACCGGATCAAAGAATGGCGGGCGGGAAAGTTACGGGGCGGCGTGAAAAATTGCCGACGATCTCCATTCCGCCACGAAGTGCGGTCGGATTATTAGGCCGTTCCGGTTAACTCTTGCTTCTCGCCCGGCCCTGACTCGTTCCGCAGGATGCCCACGCAACAGCCACGCACAGAACGGTGAACAGCATGAAGCTCTCCAAGCGGGCGACCGGTGCCCTGCTGCTGGCGGTCGGCGCCGGCGTCGCGAGCACCCAGGGCCTCGCGCATGCGGCGGCCCCCAAGACCCCCGCTGAGGTGGCGGCGATCGAGAACGACCTCGGCCACCAGGAGGTGCCGTACACCATTCCGCTCGGCGCGGCGACCGACCCGATCCCGCTGCTGCCGGACGGCGGTGAGATCCACGGTTCCTTCCCCACCTCGCCGCTGATGCCGCCGACCGAGACCAACGCCGACCCCAAGCAGCCGATCCCGGACCACATCGTGCCCGCCCTGAACGGCGGCAAGGAGGGCCCGGCGCTCGGCGCCACCCTGCCGCTGCCGGTCGCCGACGAGTCGACCGACCTCGGCACCCTCGGCCTGGACGCGCCGGCGGCGCCGCTCAACCTGGCCGGTCCGGCGGTCGGCCTCGGCCGGCCGGTCACCTTCGTCGAGGGCCGCAGCGGTGAACTCACCGACGCGGCGCTCTCCCTGGACAAGGTGGACCCGCACCTGGTGACCGGCCCGGTGCAGGCCGTCCCGGGCGCCAAGGCGGAGCTGGGCGGCAACCCGGACGAGATCTCGGTGACCGACTCGGTGCAGAACCTCACCGCGACCACCACCGGCACGGTCGGCGGCATCCTCGCCCAGGCCGAGCCGGTGGAGACCGTCGGCTCGGCGATGGACCAGACGGACGTCTAGCTAGCCCGCTGCTCCTCGGCGTGCCGAAGGGCCCGGTACCGCCGGTACCGGGCCCTCCTCGCATGCCGACCGACGGGCCGTCAGAGCGGCAGCGCGCCCAGCAGGGCGCCGGCCACCGGCAGGTCCTTGGCACCGCCGCCGTTGGAGAGCGGACCGGTCACCGCGGAGGTGGCGACCGGCGGCATGCCGTTGTCCGGGGCCACCGCGACGCCGTTGTTCAGGAAGTCGGCCGAGGACCCGGCCCACGGGTCCAGTCGCAGCTCCTTCACCGGTGCGATCGCGTAGCCGAGGCCGCTGGTGGTGCCGCCCACGGCCTGCGCGGCGTCGGTGTTCTGCAGCTGGGTGGCGGGCAGCGGGAGGTCCGCGGGAAGGACCTGTTCGGCCTGCGCGGCGCCCGCGTTGGCGCCGCTCAGCAGCACGGCGGTGCCGATCGCGGCCAGGGCGCCGGCGCCGGTCCTGGTACGGGACATGGGGTTCCTCCGATGGGGGTGTGCGTGCGGGTACGCCTACTGCCCCTCGGCCCGGGTCGGCCGAGGGGCAGTGGACGTGCGGGGCTGTCGATCAGCGGTGGCCGATCAGCAGTCCTCCTCCATCGGAGGGGCGTCCACGTTGGCGCAGGAGTTGCCGAACGCGGGGTTCAGCAGGCCGACGACGTCGACGGAGTTGCCGCAGACGTTCACCGGAACGTGCACCGGCACCTGGATCAGGTTGCCGGAGAGCACGCCGGGAGAGTTGGTGGCGACGCCCTGGGCCTCGGCGCCGGCGTTGGCAACACCGGCGGCGGTCATCACCAGGCCGGCAGCGGCGGCCGAGAGGACGGCGGCCTTCTTCACGTTCTGCATGGGGGTTGATCTCCTAGATCACACACGGGGAGGGGTGCGGGGTGCCGCCGGAGGGCGGCACCCCGCGTCAGCTCTCGCTGAGTCAGCCGATGTTCGCGCAGTGGTTGCCGAACGCCGGGTTCAGCGCACCGATGACGCTGATGGTGTTGCCGCAGACGTTCACCGGGATGTGGACCGGCACCTGGATCAGGTTGCCGGACAGCACGCCCGGGGAGCCGGCGGCGACGCCCTCGGCGGTCGAGGACGCGGCGGCGACGCCGGCCGAGCCGAACGCGAGGCCGGCAGCGGCAATCGACAGGACGGCAGCCTTCTTGAAGTTGCGCATGGGGTTCTTCCTCCGATTTCTGCCCGACTGTTGGAAGGTCGGGAGCCGGGCGAATCAGCATCATCGCCCGGGGATTTCCGGTTGGGCCGTGATTGTCACTCACGCGGCTCAAGACCCGCGTGTCGCACGTGGATTGAGCGAAGCGGAATGCCGCATTGGGGTGCGCCAGGCGTCCGTTCCCCACGGCAGGGAGAGGAGCGCGCGACGGCGCGTCCAGGAGAGCGGTTGCGTCATCCTGGGGTCTGCGGAGCCGGCCCGTCGGGCCGCCGCACGCCGGTGACGGCGGGCGGCCGGACGGGCCCGTCCGGCCGTCAGGCGTTGACGCAGGAGTTGCCGAACGCCGGGTTCAGGAGACCGATGACGTTCACGGTGTTGCCGCAGACGTTCACCGGCACGTGCACCGGCACCTGGATCAGGTTGCCGGACAGCACGCCGGGGGAGCCGGCGGCCACGCCCTCGGCAGACGCGCCGTGGGCGCCGTGGGCCGAGGCCGCGCCGGCGGCACCGAGGAGCAGGGCCGCGGCGGCCGCGGAGCCGAACGCGCCGTAGGCGAGCTTGCGCATGATGCAGTCTCATTTCTTGTGCGGTGAAGCGGTTACGCAGGGAAGAACGACGCAGCGCGCGGAGGGAAACGGGCTGATTCCGCGATCACCCGAATGCGCCGGTTGCGCCGGACGGGTGATTGTCGGAGGCCGGGCGCAACCGAAGTGATCGGGTCTCGTTGCCCGTGGTGCACGCCCTGTGCGCTTCCGTGCTGAGCCTCCAGTGCGCGGCAATTGGAAGATCTGATTTATCGAGGAGACTCATATGAGCGTCAAGAAGGCTGCCGCGGTCGGCGCCGCCGTCGTCGGCATCGTCGCGGCCGGTGCCGGCACCGCCATGGCGAGCGCCGAGGCCGAGGGCGTCGCGGCGAACTCTCCCGGTGTCGCCTCCGGCAACGCCATCCAGGTTCCGGTGCACATCCCGGTCAACCTCTGCGGCAACTCCGTCGACATCATCGGCGTGCTGAACCCGGCGTTCGGCAACTCCTGCGCCAACGTCGGCTGACTCCGGCAGGTCGTCTGACCTGGCCGGTCGATTCCGCACAGCCGAGCCGCCGTCCCCCGCCTCCACCCCTCCTGAGGCGCGGGCGGCGGCTCGGTCGTCGTCCGGCCAACTCCTGCCCGGTGGGGCGGTCCTGACTCTTGTTGCGTTACCTGTCAGTACCTAGCATGTGAGCCTGGCTCATGTTCAACCCATGCTCCCCACCGCCGGCACCCGCCGGCGGACCCCCACCCTCCAGGAGTCATGAGTGACCAGGTCCCCACGGGTCGGCGTGCGCCGGTCCCGGCCACCCGCCCTGCTCGCCACCGCCGCCCTGCTGGCCGCCCTCGGCCTCGGCAGCGGCCTCACCGGCGCCACCGCCGCCGCTGCCGGCGGATCCCCCTCGGCCGGCAGGCCCGCCGCCATCGTCGCGCTCGGCGACAGCGCCATCTCCGGTGAGGGCGCCGGCACCGACACCGGCGACGACTACGTCCCGGGCACCGACACCCCCACCAACTACTGCCACCGCTCCACCAGGTCCGAGATCTTCCAGACCGGCCTGCCCGGCGTCACCCCGATCAACCTCGCCTGCTCCGGCGCCCAGACCGGCGACCTGGTCAGCGACCCCGAGCTGGCGAAGATCACCGGCGGCGGCAGCGGCGACTTCGGCGAGCCCAAACAGGACGTCCAACTCGCCTCGGTGGCGGGCCAGTACGACGTCAAGATGGTGGTCGTCACGATCGGTGCCAACGACGACTTCGACTTCGCCGGGATCATGATGAACTGCCTGGTGCAGTACTTCCCGATCCCCAAGGACAAGGGCTGCCGCGACACCATCGGCAGCGCCGAGATCGCCAGGCGCGCCGAGGGCGTCAAGCCCAAGGTGGTCGCCGCACTCACCAACATCCGCAACACCATGCGCAAGGCCGGCTACGACGACTCCGCGTACCAGCTGGTCTACCAGTCGTACTTCACCCCGATCACCCCGGACATCCGGCGCAACGACTACGCCGGCAAGGTCGCCGACGGCTGCCCGGCCTTCCCCGAGGACCTCGCCTGGGGCCACAACTGGGTGGTGCCCCGGCTCAGCGACGCCCTCCGCGAGTCCGCCGCCCGCGTCCCCGGAGTCCGCTACCTCGACCAGCGGCGGGTCTCCTACGGCCACGAGGTCTGCGCCGAGTGGACCAGCTCGCCGTACGAGTACACCAACGGCGACGTCATCGACCTCTCCGAGAAGACCCGCAACGGCTGCGACTCGGAGATCGGCATCCCCGGCGTCTGCATGAACATGGTGCGCCAGTCGTACCACCTGCGGGTCGCCGGCTACCGCGCCGAGGCCGCCTGCCTGGCGCAGTTCTACGCCCAGCCCGGCCAGCGGGAGGCGTTCTGCACGCTCAACCAGCAGAACACCACCTCGATCGAACCGCTCACCCCCGGCAAGCCCTTCCCCGACGGGCCCGAGGACGGCGCCTGGTACCAGCTCACCAACGCCGCCAACGGCAAGGCCCTCGACCTCAGCGGCGGCGGCACCTACGGCGACTCCACCAACGGGCGGGCCGCGATCACCTATCCGGCGACCGGCGGGCTCAACCAGTCCTTCGTCTTCGAGATCAAGTCCGGCGGCAGCTACGAGCTCGACTTCAGCGGCAACCGCGACATGTGCTTCGACGCCACCGGCGCCTCCACCGCCCCCGGCACCCGCCTGGAGCAGTGGCGCTGCAACGGCGGCGCCAACCAGCACTGGATCCTCAGCCCGGTCGGCGACGGCACCTGGAAGATCGCCGACTCCCAGGACCCGAGCAAGCTGGTCTCGCTCTCCGCCGCCACCGACGGCGGCGGCAACCCGTACGTCGAGCTCGCCAACGACACCGGCGCCGCCGGGCAGCACTGGCAGCTCACCAAGCTCGGCATCGTCTACCTGCACGGCTGAGCGCCCTCACCCGGGCGACGCCACCCCCCGAGCAGGGCGGCCGGGGCTGCTGGGGCCCCGGCCGCCCGCCCTCCCGGGCGGGATAGGGTCGGCGGGTGCCGTCCCCTCTCGCCGACCTGGTCCGCTACGCCGCCGCCCTGGAGCCCGCCGAACTCGCCTGGGCCCACCTCGCCGGACGCCTCGACGCCGAGGACACCCAGTTCCTCGCCTTCCTGCGCCGCTGCGACCTCGACACCCGGGGTCAGGACTTCGCGCTGCTGGAGAACTCCGAGCAGCTCGACGCCGACTGCCGCGCGCTCGCCGCCGGCCGGGACGGCCTCGACCGGGTCTGGGCCTACCTCTGCACCTGTGTCGCCGGCACCCCCGACCCGGCCGGCCGCCAGGAGTTCCTGCTCGACCGCGCCGCCGACGGCCGGGGCATGGACTGGAGCTCCACCACCGCGCTGATGGGCACCGACCGGCCCGAGGAGGTCGACGCGGCCCTCGACCGGTCCGACCCGCTGGCCGGCGTCGCCCTGATCGGCCTCGCCGTCACCCACCCCGACCCGGCCAACATCCTGCCCCGCGTCGCCCGGGCCCTGGCCTCCGACGACCCCGACCTGGTCCACCAGGCCACCGTCGCCCTCGCCCACACCGCCCGCCTCCACGGGACCGTCGACCGCGCCTGCCTCGACCTGCTGCGCCGCCTGCCCCGCGGCAACGAGGCCGACGACGACATCTGGGCCTTCGTCCCCCGCCACCGCCTCCCCTGGTGGCTCTGGCGCTCCCGCCTCCTCCCCGGCCGCTGAGCCCAGCCCCGGACAGGGAAAGCCGCCGGAGCCGAAGCCAGAGCCGTCGGCCGCAAGCCGAGCCGCCAGCAGGACGGCCCCCCGGACGCCGGGCCACCCGGCCGACCCTGGGCCTCGCAGGAATCCGCGCCTCCGAGCCGCCAGCGGGGCAGCCTTCCCGGGCGCCGGGCCGCCCGGCGGAGCCGGAGCCATCGGGCCGTAAGCCGGGCCGCAGGCAGGTTGGCCTCCCCGGGCGCCGGGCCACCCGGTGGACCCTGGAGCCTCGCAGGAACCTGTGCCTCCGGCAGGGTCCGAGCCGCAGGCAGGGTGGCCCTCCCGGGTGCCGGGCCACCCGGCGGAGCCGGAGCTGTCGGCCGTGAGCCGAGCCGCAGGCAGGTCGGCCCTCCTGGGCGCCGGGTCACCCGGCGGAGCCGGAGCCGTCGATCACAAGCCGAGCCATCGGCAGAGCGGCCCTCCGAGCACAGGCCATCCGACCGACCCCGGGCCTAGCAGGAATCCGCGCCTCCGAGCCGTCAGCAGGGGTGGCCCTCCCGGGCGCCGGGCCACCTGGCGGAGCCGAAGCCTTCGATCGCAAGCCGAGCTGCAGGCAGGTCGGCCTTCCCGGGCGTCGGGCCATCCGGCGGAGCCGGAGCTGCCCGCTGCGGGTTGGCCCCGGGCGGGGCCACGCTCCGCGGTGACGGGTGGCCCGGTAGCGCCTGATTCCCGTGGGGATCCCTGCCTCCGGGCGGAGCCCGAGCGGCCGGCGGGGCATCCGTCAGGCGGCGGGCTTGCCGTCCAGCAGGGCGAACTCCTCGGCGTCCAGGTGGAGTTCCGCCGCGGCGGCGGAGTCGCGGACGGTCTCCGGCCGACGTGCGCCGGGGATCGGCACGATGGCCGGCGACTTCGCCAGCAGCCAGGCCAGGCACACCCGTTGCGGGCTCACCCCGTGCCGCTCGGCGACCTCCCGGAACGCCGCGTGCTCCTGCCCGAGCCCGCCCGCGGCGCCGATCCCGCCGAGCGGTCCCCACGGCAGGTACGCCAGCCCGAGCTCCTCGCAGACCCGGATCTCGGCCTCCCCGCCGCGCACCGCGGGCGAGTACTCGTTCTGCACCGACACCAGCCGCCCCGGCCCGAGGATCCGGTGCGCCTCGCGGATCTGCCCGGCGTCCGCGTTGGAGATGCCCACCGCCCGGACCTTGCCCTCGTCCAGCAGCCCGGCGACGGCGCCGACCGACTCGGCCCACGGCACGTTCCGGTCCGGGTGGTGCAGCTGGTACAGCCCGATCGCCTCCACCCCCAGGCGTCGCAGCGAGCCCTCGCAGGCCCGCCGCAGGTGTTCCGGCCGCCCGTCGATCGTCCAGCTGCCGTCCCCGGGCCGTCCCCGTCCGCCCTTGGTCGCGACCAGCACCCGGGACCGGTCGGCGCCGTACCCGCGCAGTGCCCGGGCGAGCAGCTCCTCGTTGTGGCCGATCTCCTGGGCGTGCCAGTGGTACGAGTCGGCGGTGTCGAGCAGGGTGATCCCGGCGTCCAGCGCGGCGTGCACGGTGCTGATCGCCTGCGCCTCGTCCGGTCGGCCCTCGATGGACAGCGGCATCGCGCCGTACCCGATCGCGCCGACCTCGACCGTGCCGATGAACCTGGTGCGCATGGGGGGTGCTCCTATCGAGTGCCGGTGGTGGCGACGGCTTCGGCGACGGCTTCGGCGACGATCTGCGGCAGCCAGTCGGAGGTGTGCGAGAAGCGGTAACCGAGCTCGCGGGCTAGGGAGTTGTCCATACCGTAGTAGTGGCCGAAGGAGAACGGTGACGGCTCCGGCGCGGTCCGCAGCCGCAGTTCGCCGCCGTTCGTCCCGCCGATCGCCCGGCCGATCCGGTCCGCCAGTTGCGCGACCCCGAACTCGCCGTCGGAGCAGGCGTTGACCGGTCCGGTGAAGTCGGCGGCCGCCGTCCAGAGCAGGAAGTCGGCGATCTCCTCGTACTCGACGAAGGAGGACGGCCGGGCCTCGGCGTGCACCGCGATCGGCTCGCCCGCACGGATCCGCTCGACGTAGTGGGCCAGCCGGCCGGTGAAGTCCTCGGCCCCGCCGCCCAGGACGTGGGCGGTCCGCACCGCGACCGTCGGGAACGCCGGGTCGACCAGCAGCACCGCCTCCGCCTGGCGCTTCCCCTCGGCGTACCGGCCCTCGGCGAACTGCGGATCGCTCCAGGGGAGTTCCAGGTCGACCGCGACATCCGCCGGGTCCACCGCCGATTCGGCGAGCGGGGCGTCGGCGTGCAGCGACTGGTACACCTCGATCGTGGAGGTGAGCACGTACCGTCCGGTCCGGCCCGCGAACACCCGCTTGGCGACGGCCGCCTGCACGGGGGTGTAGCAGATCTGGTCGATCACCACGTCGAACCGGCGGTCGCCCAGCGCCGCCCGCAGTGCCGCCTCGTCGTCGCGGTCGGCGACCAGGTGCTCCACCCCGGGCGGCGGGGGAGTGGAGCCCCGGTTGATCACGGTGACCTTCGCTCCGGCGTCGCGGAGCCGCTCGATCAGCCGGCGGCCGAAGTAGCGGCTGCCGCCGATGACGCAGACCTCGTCCATGACGGTGCTCTCCTCTCGTTCCCGGACAGGTACTAGTCTCACGGTGAGTCACCGTCCGATGAAGGGGGATCCATGGGTGTTCCGGCACTTTCGCCAAAAGATCAGCGAGGTTTCCGCGGTTCGGCCGACGCTTCGTCAGCGGGCTTCGACGCGGTCGACCTGAAGCTCCTGGAGCTCGTCCAGACCGAGGGCCGGATCACCCTCAGCGAGCTCGGCCGCCGGGTGTCCATGAGCCCGGCCGCCGTCGGCGAGCGGATCCGCCGCCTGGAGGCCAACGGCACCATCACCGGCTACACCGCGAGGGTCTCCCCGGAACGCCTCGGCTACGGCATCCAGGCGTTCGTCCGGCTCTCCCCGCACGGCGGCATCACGCTGTGCCACTTCCGCACCCAGGAGCTGATCCACCGCCCGGAGATCCTGGAGGTCCACCACGTGATCGGCGAGGACTGCTGGATCCTCAAGATCGCCGTCCGCAACACCGGCCACCTCGAAGAACTCCTCGAGCAGCTCTCCTCCCTGGGCCGCACCACCACCTCGATCGTCCTCTCCTCCCCGGTCGAACGCAGCATCCTCCTCCCGCCCGCCCCGTAACCCCGTTGCCCCGCCCCCGCCCGGCGGCGACCACGGCGCCCATGGACGACAGGATCTGGAACGCGCTGCCCGCCCCCGTGCGAGCCCTGGTCGACGCCCACCTGCGCGACGACCGGATGATTCCGGCCGTCATGGCGGTCAGGGAGGCCTCGGCCGGCCCCGGGCCCGGGCTCCGCGCGACGGTGGACTTCCTGGTGGAACGCCAGGCGGCGCTCGCGGCCCCCGCGCCGACGGCCGCCCCCGACCCGGCGGAACTCGCCGCCCTGGCGGAGGCGCTGCCGTTCCGCCCGGAGGCGGTGGAGGCCGTGTGGCGCGAGCAGGGCGAGGCCTCGTTCGTGCTGCTGCTCGCGGTGGCCTCCGGGCCGTACGCGGAGGCGGAGCTGGCGGCGGTCCGGTCCGGTGCCGAGCTGCGGGGGTCGGGCGGGGTGCCGCCGGGCTCGGAGACCGGCGTGGCGCGTGAGCTGGGTCGGGCGGTGGCCGAGCGGCTGGGCGTGTCGTTCTGGTTCGGCGCGCCCGAGGGGCCCGGCGAGGGCGCGGTGCGGTGGTGGCAGCGCCCCCGGATGGTCTAGTCCACTCGTTGACAGTGGGTCGGGGGCGGTCGATAGTTGGGCAGCATCAGTGACCATGACGAGAGAGGTCCAGATGCCCACACCGTCAGCGGTGGACTTCGCGGCCGCGGCGCACGCCGCGATCGACCGCGTCACCAAGGAGCAGGCCGAGAACGTCGTCCGGGCCGCCGAATTGATCGTCGGTGCGTTGGCCGACGGCGGCATCGTGCAGGCCTTCGGCACCGGCCACTCCGAGGCGCTCGCGATGGAGATCGCCGGCCGGGCCGGCGGCCTGGTGCCGAGCAACCGGATCGCGCTGCGGGACACCGTGCTGTACGGCGGCCGGCCGCTGGAGTCGCTGGAGGGCCCGGACCTGGAGCGCGGCACCGAATCGGCGGCCCTGCTCTGGGAGCTGACCGCCCCGCACCCGGCGGACGTGTTCGTGCTGGCGTCCAACTCGGGCGTCAACGGCTGCGTGGTGGAGCTCGCCCGGCTCGCCAAGGAGAACGGTCACCCGCTGATCGTGATCACCTCCGCCGAGCACACCGCGCGGGTGGAGCCCAAGCACCCGTCCGGCCTGCGCCTGCGCGACTACGCCGACGTGGCGCTGGACAACGCAGCCCCGTACGGCGACGCGGTCCTGCCGATGGCCGGCGGCGGCCTGGCGTGCGGCATCTCCTCGATCACGGCCGCACTGCTCGCGCAGCAGATCGTCGCCGAGGTGATCCGCCGGATCGAGGAGTCGGGCGGGGTTCCGCCGGTCTACCTGTCGGCGAACATCCCCGGCGGCGACGCGCACAACCAGGAGCTGGAGGCGCGTTACGCCGGCCGGATCCGGCGGACGGCGTGACCGGCGGCCCGCTGGTGGTGGGCCTCGACGTCGGCGGCAGCACCACCCGGGTGCTGCTCGCCGATCTGGACGGCACCGTGCTGGGCGCCGCCCGGGGCGAGGGCGGCAACCCGGTCTCGCACGGGGCCGCGGCGGCCGTCCGCGCGGTCGGCGACACGGTCCGCCGGGCGCTCGCCGAGGCGGGCGCCGATCCGGCCCGGGTGGCGTCCGGGGTGATCGGCCTGGCGGGCGGTTCGGTCGCGGGCGGGGCGCTGGACGTGCTGTGGCCCGGGCTCGGCCTGGGTTGCCGCCCCGCGCTGGTGGGCGACGCTGAACTCGCCTACACGGCAGGCACGTTCGCACCGGACGGCTCGGTGCTGATCGCCGGTACGGGCGCGGTCGCCGCCGAGTGCCGGGCGCACACCCCGGTCCGGACGGCGGACGGCCACGGCTGGCTGCTCGGCGACCTGGGCTCCGGCTACTGGCTGGGCCGCGCGGCCGTCGCGGACGCCCTCACCGCGATCGACCGCGCGGACGGCGGCCCGCTCGCGGGCCTGGCCGCCGCCGTCGTGGAGGCACTGGCCGGCCCGCTGCCGGCCGCCGCCAACCTCCGGACCGCGGTGATCGCGGCCGCGCACGCGCACGCTCCGGTCCACCTGGCCAAGCTGGCACCGCTGGTGCTGCGCCGGGCCGCCGAGGGTGACCCGGACGCGACGGCGCTGGTCGAGCGGGCGGCCGGGCACCTGCTCGACACGCTGGCGACCGTCCGCGAACCGGACTCCCGCCGGCCGATCGTCCTGGCGGGCGGGGTGCTCACCCCCGACACACCGCTCACCGCGGCGGTCCGCACACGCATCACCGCCCGGTGGCCGGACGCCGCCCTGCGCCCGGCGGGCGACCCGGCCGGCGCCGCCGCCTGGCTCGCCGCCCGCGGACTCGGCCGCGCGGACGAGCGCCTGCACGCGGCCCTCACCCGGGCGCGCTGAGCGTCCGCCACCGGAACCGGCCGCCGGAACCGGCCGCCGAACCCCGTACGCCGAAGGGTCCGTGCGCCGAAGGGTCCGTACGCCAAAGGTCCTTACGCCGGGCCCGCGCGCCGCGATCGGGCGCGAAATCCGCTCGCCGCCGGTCCGCCCGCGCCCTACGCTCGGGCGGATCGTCCGGGGAGGGAGAACCATGGGCAGCAGCGCGACGGTCCGCGCGGTGAACCGGCTGGCGGCACGGTGGGCGGGTCCGGCGGAGGGCGACAGCACCGTCTTCATGCCGGCCGGGGTGTGGCCGCTGCTGGCCTTCCTGGCGACGGGCGCGCACGGCCCCGCGGTCGCCGAACTGGAGGACGCCCTCGGCATGCGCCGTGACGAAGCCGGGCGCCACGCAAGGGATTTGCTCACCACTCTGCGGACACTGCCCGGCTCCTCGGCCGCCGTCGGCCTGTGGACCTCCGACCTGATCCGCCTGGAGCCGTCCTGGCTGGCGGGCCTGCCCGCGGACGTGCACGGCGTCCTCACCGGCGTCGAGCCGGAGGACCGCCGACGGCTGGACGCCTGGGCGGCCCGGAACACCGACGGCCTGATCGAGTCGATGCCGGTCGCGGTCGAACCCGACACCCGGCTGGTCCTCGCCTCCGCGCTCAGCGTCAGCACCGACTGGATCCGCCCCTTCCACACGACGTACTACCGGCCCTCGGACGGCCCGTGGACCGCGGAAGGGTACGCGTTCCTGGCGCGGACCACCGGCCTGCTCGACCGGGTCGCGGTCGCCGCCACCCCGGCCGGTCAGCTGACCGAACTGCGGGTCCTCGGCGGCAACGGCATCGACGTCCACCTGCTGCTCGGCGAGGAGGGCGCGAAGCCCGGCGCCGTCCTCGACGCCGGTCTCGGCATCCTCGACCGCACCCACGCCCGGGTGACCGGCGACCTGCTGCCGACCGGCAGGCCCGGGCCCGGGCTGGAGGTCACCCGGATCCGGAGCGAGCACCGCGAGCACATGCTGCGGGTGGCGGTCCCGGCGTTCACGATCCGGGCGGACCACGACCTGCTGGCCCGGCCGGAGGTGTTCGGTCTCGCCACCGCCGCCTCCGCGGCGGCCCCGGCCGGCCACTTCCCCGGGATCACCACCGCGGAGCCGCTGTCCATCGGCTCCGGACGGCAGTCCGCGACCGCCGCCTTCGGCCCGGACGGCTTCCGGGCCGCCGCGGTCACCGCGTTCGGGGCGGTGGGGGCCGGCCTCCCGGACCTGCGGTACCGGGTGAAGTCGGTGGCGGTGGCGTTCGACCGCCCGTTCGGCTTCCTGGCCGTGCGCCGCACCTCGCGGCTGGTCCTGGCCGCCGGCTGGGTCGCCGAACCCCAGGCGGCCGTGGAGCCCGAATGGGACGACCCCGACGAGTTCGACGACTACTGACCGCTCACGTCCGCCGCCGGGCGAGCACCCGCCCGGCGGCCGTGACCGCCAGTGCCGCCAGGGTGAGGACCGCGGCGACCGCGAACGCGGCCCGGGTGCCGTCGGCCACCGCGCCCGCCGGAGCGTCGGCGAGGCCGGCGGTGCCGGCGGCCGCCGCGAAGACCGCGGCGAGCGCCGAACTGCCGGTCACCAGACCCAGGTTGCGGGCCAGGTTGAGCAGCCCGGAGACCACCCCGCGCCGGTCGGCGGGGACCTCCGCGAGGACCGCCGTGTTGTTGGCGGTCTGGAACAGGGCGTAACCCACGGTCAGGACGGTGATCGAGCCGATCCAGCCGGCCGCGCCGAACGACCCCGGCAGCGCCGCGAGCAGGACGCATCCGACGGTCATCGCGGTCAGCCCGCCGACCGTGATCCGCCCGGCGCCGAACCGGTCGACGATCCGCCCGGCCGGGATGCCGCTGAGCGCGGTGACCACCGGCCCGGCGGACATCACCAGTCCGACGGCGACGGCCGGCAGGCCGAGCGCCCGCGCCAGGTGGAACGGACCGACCACCAGGGTCGCCATCATCACCGTCGACACCAGGGCGTTGGTGACCAGCCCGGCGCTCAGTCCCGCGTCGCGGAACATCCCGACCCGCACCAGCGGTGCCACCCCGCGGACGTCCCCCCGCGCCGCCGCCGGGGCCCCCGCCCCCGCCCGGGCCTCGATCCGGGCCTCCGTGCGGACGAACAGCACGCCGCCGAGCAGCGCCCCGCCGAGCAGCACCAGGGCGGCCGGGCCGAAGCCGTGCCCCACGGTCATCGCCAGCGCGTACGCGGCGAGGGTCACCGCCAGCAGCAGGGTGCCCGTCCGGTCGAAGCCGGGGACGGCCCCCGGTGCCCGGCCGGTCGCCGGCACCTGGCGGCGGGCGAGCAGCAGCGCGCCCACGCCCAGCGGCACGTTCACCAGGAACACCGCCCGCCAACCGATGCCCGCGATCAGCAGCCCGCCCAGGGTCGGCCCGAGCGCCGTGCCGATCGCCGACACCGTCCCGAGCAGGCCCATCGCCCGCCCGGTCCGCTCCTTCGGCACGGTCTCGCCGACCAGGGCCATCGCGAGTGCGGTCATCGCGGCCGCGCCGAGGCCCTGGACCGCCCGGGCGGCGATCAGCAGCCACAGCGTCGGCGCGAGTCCGGCCGCCACCGAGGCGGCGGTGAAGAGCGCGATCCCGCCGAGCAGCAGCCGCCGACGGCCGTACAGGTCACCGAGCCGTCCGGCCCCGACGACCAGGGTGGTGATGGCCAACAGGTATCCGACCACCACCCACTGGACCTGCTGGAACGGGGCTCCGAACGCCGAACCCAGGGTCGGCAGGGCCACATTGGCGATGCTGGTGCCCAGCGAGGGCAGCAGGACGGCCAGGGCCAGGGCGGCCGTCGCCCACCCGGTCCGGCGGGTCCGCACCCGCGGGGGACCTTCGACGGCCAGGGTTCTCACGCGTCCTCCCGGCGGCGGGCCACCAGCACGGCGTCGCGGACCAGGACGGAGTTCCCGTCGCCGTCCACGACCTCCCGGGTGCGGGTCTCGGCCGCCGCGACCTGCCACCGGTCGGGGTCGAGCGCGGACGCCAACTCCCCGCCGGTGAACAGCGCGTCGGGCACCAGCGCGGACCGGGTCGCGACCCGCAGGTCGCTCGGGTCGTGGCCGACCAGCAACAGGGTGCCGCCGGGGGCGACGGCGTCGGCCAGCCGGGCGTACAGCTCGGTCCGGGCGGCGCCGGGCAGGTGCATGTACTGGGCGGTCACCAGGTCGTACCCGCCCTCGGCGGGCGGCTCCTCCCGCAGGTCGGCCCGGATCCAGCTGACGGACTCGGCGCCGGGGCGGCCGACGGCGTGCGCGGCGGCCCGCTCCAGGGCGGTGGCGGAGATGTCCACCGCGTCGACCTGCCAGCCGCGTTCGGCCAGCCAGAGCGCGTCGGCACCCTCGCCCGCACCCACCTCCAGCGCCCGTCCCGGCTCCAACGAATCCGCCTCGAGCACGAGTTGCGGGTTCGGTCGGCCGCTCCACAGCACCGGGCGCGAGCGGTAGCGCTCCTCCCACGCCTCCTGCTCGAACATCTCGCCGACCCGTGCGCGGTGCTCCGCCACCGCCGCGCGGGTGTCCTCGGCGGTCAGGTCGGCGTTGATCGCCGCACCCGCCTTCAGCCCGGCGGCCGCCGCCGTCACCACCTGCGCCTGGACGTCGGCGACGTTGCCCGCCACCCACACGCCGGGCACGGCGGTCGCCCCGACCGGGTCGGCGGCGATCTGGCTGCCCACCACCAGTCCGCCGAACTCCACCGGCTCCGGGGCCAGTCCGAGGGACTCCAGCAGTTCGGCGCGGGCGGTCACCCGGGCCGTCACCACCAGCGCGTCCAGCGCCACCCGCTCGCCGGAGGCCAGCCGGACACCGGTCAGCGCGTCGTCCGCCGTCTCCAGCTCCGCGACCGGACCGGTCACCACCGGGATGCCGCGGGCCGCCAGCCGCTCCGCCTGCTCGGGCGCGGGCCGCTCGGCCCCGTGCAGCAGGACGACCAGGTCCGGACTCCACTGCCGCCACATCTCGGCCTGGTGCCAGGCCAGCGGACCGGTCGCCAGGACGCCGATCCGCCGGTCGCGGACCTCCCAGCCGTGGCAGTACGGGCAGTGCAGCACGTCCCGGCCCCACCGCGCGGCCAGCCCCGGCACCTCGGGCAGCTCGTCGACCAGCCCGGTCGTCACCAGCAGCCGCCGCGCCCGGATCTCCCGCGAGGCGTCGGAGGCCGGGCCGGTGCCGTCGGCGGCGAGGGTGAGCCGGAATCCGTCCCCGTCGCGCTCCGCCCGGACGACCCGGCCGTCCGTCACCCGGCCGCCGTACCCGGCGACCTCGGCGCGCCCGGCCGCGAGCAGCTCCTCGGGAGGGGTTCCCTCCCTGGTCAGGAAGTTGTGCACGTGTCCGGCCGGTGCGTTGCGCGGCCGGCCGGAGTCCACCACCAGCACCGAGCGGCGCGCCCGGGCCAGCGCGAGCGCCCCGCTCAGCCCGGCCGCGCCACCGCCCACCACGACCACGTCGTACCGCTCCGTCCGCTCCGCCTGCCGCGCGTGTTCCGCCGTCATGAGTGCCCTCCGTGGGAAGCCGGTCGTCCGTCCGACCCCACAGTGCTCCCGCATCCCCGAGGCGGCAAAGTATTGTTGCCGATATGGCAAACAACGACGCGGAGGTGCTGGCCTCCGTCGGCCCGCGCCTGCGGGCCCTGCGGGCCAGGCACGAACTCACCCTCGCCGAGCTCGCCCGGACCACCGGGATCTCGGTCTCCACCCTCTCCCGGCTGGAGTCCGGCGAGCGCAAGCCCAACCTGGAGCTGCTGCTGCCGCTGGCCCGGGCCTACCGGGTGCCGCTCGACGAACTGGTCGGCGCGCCGCAGGTCGGCGACCCCCGGGTGCGGCTGAAGCCGATCACCCGGCACGGCGCGACGATCATCCCGCTCACCCAACTCCCGGGCGGGCCGCAGGCGTACAAGATGGTGATCCCGGTGACCCGGTGCGAGCCGGAGCTGCGCACGCACGAGGGCTACGAGTGGCTGTACGTGCTCAGCGGCAGGCTGCGGCTGATGCTGGCCGAGCACGACGTGGTCCTGAGGGCGGGGGAGGCGGCCGAGTTCGACACCCGGGTGCCGCACTGGTTCGGCTCCACCGGGGACGCCCCGGTGGAGATCCTCAGCCTCTTCGGCGCGCAGGGCGAACGGATCCACGTCCGCGCCAAGCCCCTCACGTCCTGAGCGCCCCGGGCGCCCCGGGCGCTCCTCGCGCCCCGGGTCCGCGGGTCAGGCCTGCGGCACCGCGCACCCGTCCGGACCGCACGCCTCGCCGCCGTCCGCGCCGAGCGTGACCAGCTGCGGGACGGGGCGGGTGGCCCAGGCCTGGTCCAAGGCGCCCGCGAAGGCGGCGGGCGGCTGGGCGCCGGAGACGCCGAGGCGCCGGTCGAAGACGAAGAACGGCACCCCGGTGGCGCCCAGCGCCGTCGCGGTCGCCTCGTCCTCCCGGACGGCCTCCGCGTACGCGTCCCGGTCGGCGATCACCCGGGCGGCGGCCGTCCCGTCCAGGCCGGCCTCGACCGCGAGCTCCAGCAGCCGCTCGTCGCCGAACGCGGAGCGCTCCTCGGCGAAGTTGGCCCGGTAGAGCAGGTCGAGCAGCTGCGCCTGGCGGCCGTGCTCGGCGGCGAAGTGCAGCAGGCGGTGCATGTCGAAGGTGTTCGCGTAGTCGCGCTCGCCGCCGTGGAACTCCAGGCCCTCGCCGTGCGCGTGCTCGCGCACCCGCTGCTCGGCGGCCCGGGCCTGCTCGAGGTCGATCCGGTACTTGGCGGCGATCGCCGGGACGACCGCCTTCGCCTCGCCGCCCAGGCGCGGGTCGAGCTCGAACGAGCGGTGCACCACCTCGACCTGGTCGCGGTGCGGGAACTGCGCCAGCGCGGCCTCGAAGCGGGCCTTGCCCACGTAGCACCACGGGCAGTTGATGTCGCTCCAGATCTCGACGCGCACGGTCTCTCCTCCAGCAGGGGCAAGCGGATGGTCCAGCTCCGGACAACATCCCGTGAGCAGGTGAATATTTCCGCTGGTGAAATGTTCAGCTCGGTGCGGTGAGCTCCAGGCTCGCCGGCACCGCCGCGAACGCCTCGCCGACCCGCTCCGCCAGCACCTCGACCCCGCCCGGCCCGCCCGCGTGGACCCAGCCCCGGGCGGCGATCCGCCACCCCGTGGTGGTCAGCTCGGCCAGCACCTGCGGCCGGATGTCCTCGGCGGGCAGCCCGAGCCGGTCGGCCAGCCGCTCCGCGAGCCGCTGCTCCACCTCGGCGCGGTAGCGGCCCGTGTACGCGAGCAGCGCCGGCTCGGCGAGCACCAGTCGGCGGGTGTCGACGTACCGGTGCGCCCACTCGGTGCCGAGCGCGCCGACCGTCTCGCGCAACACGTCCCGCAGCGCGTCGAGGACCGGGCCGGCGAGCGGCCGCTCCCCGAGCGCGGCCAGGACCGCCGTCCACAGCTCGACCTCGGCCTCGATCGCCGGGGCCTCCTTGGCCGGGAAGACCCGGAAGAAGGTGCTCCTGGAGACCTCTGCCCGGTCGACCAGGTCCTCCACGGTGGTGGCGTCCAGTCCGCGCTCGCTGAACATCTGCAGCGCGGCGGCGGCCAGGGCCTGACGGGTCCGCAGCTTCTTGCGCTCGCGCAGCGGGAGGGCGCGGTCGGTGGCGTGCCGGGGTTCGGGCGTCATGGCGGCAGCCTATCCGAGTCGCAGACCCAATCGACACCCGTTGCAAATTGAGACTCAGTCCCATTAGAGTCTGGGCATCAGAAAGCGGGCCGATCGTGCGGCCCGCAGCCGACTCAAGGGGGAACCGCCATGACCGTCCAGCCCTTCAACAGCCAGGTGATCGGCCAGGCCCACTACGCCGCCCGCGCACTGCTCCAGCGCGAGCTGGCCGGCACCGGCATCGGCTTCGAGCAGAACCTCGCGCTCAACGCGACCGCCGCCGGCGGCGGCACCATCGACCGGGCCGCCCTGGTGGCCCGGCTGACCGGCAGCCTGAAGATCGACAGCGGGGCCGCCGAGACAGCGCTCGCCGGCCTCGCCGACGCCGGCCTCCTGGCGCCCGCCGGCCAGGCCGGGCTCGCCCTCACCCGCGAGGGTGCCGCCCTCCAGGCCCGCACCGCCGAAGCCGCCGCCGCCATCGCGGGCCGCCTCTACGCCGGCATCCCGCCGGAGGAGGCCGCCGTCGCGGGCCGCCTGCTCGCCCTGATCGCCGAACGCGCCAACGCCGAACTCGCCGACGCCTGAGGCGTCCGGGCCTGACGCGTCCGGGCCCGGCCTGCCGACGCCTGACGCGTCCGGGCCCGAGGCGTCCAGGTCTGACGCGTCGGCGCCGGCCGTGCTCCCGCTACTGGCCCACCCGGCCGTCCACGCACTCGCGCAGCAGGTCCGCGTGCCCGCAGTGCCGGGCGTACTCCTCCACCCGGTGCACCAGCAGCTCCCGGATCGAGATCCCGTCCTTGCCGACCCGCCGGCCCAGGTCCTCGTACGCGGCCAGCGCGGCGTCGGTCGCCGCCTGCTCGCGCTCCAGGTCGCGGAACGCGCCCTCGACCACGGCCGGGTCCGCGACGGCACCGTCGAAGTCGCCGTCGCGCACCCCGTAGAGCTTGGGCAGCGGCTCGGGGTCGTCGAGCCAGGTCCGCCAGTCCCGTTCCACCTCGGCGAGGTGGCGCACCAGCCCGAGCAGCGACATCGTCGACGGCGGGACGGACCGGCGCGCCAACTGCTCGGCGTCCAGGCCCTCGCACTTCATCCGCAGGGTCAGGCGGAAGGTCGTCAGGTAGTCGGCCAGGGTCGCCGCCTCGCCCTCGGGGCCGGGCCCGTCGTTGTCGCGGGGGTCCTTGTCCGGGTCGACCCACATGTCGGGGTAGACGGTCGCCTCGGTCCATCGTTCGGGTCGGTCGCTCATGCGCGCATGCTCGCTCATCCGTACCCGCACCGCCACCGAGATTCGCGGCCCGTCCCGGAGCGCGCCACTGACCGTCAAGTGCCGGGACGTGCCCGCAACTTCACGCGCGTCGCGTAGCGTCCTCCGTGCAACGGGCGGAACGGTCGAACGGGGGCGGCGGTGGCGGGAATCAAGGACGTGGCCGGGGCGGTGACCCGCGCCGCGTCGGCGGCGCGGACGAAGGTCGGCGGCGACTGGGCCCGCCGCGCGATCGAGAACCACCCGCGTCCCGCGGTGCCGACCGCCGAGCCGTGGGAGATCTCACTCGCCGGGATGGTCGGCCGGCTCCCGCGCGTACCGGGCCCGGCGGTGAGGCTGCTGCACCTGCTGGACGGGCTCGGCCAGGTCTCGATCGGCCCGAAGCGCATCGGCTTCGACGGCGAGGAGGTCGACTGGGAGAGGGTGGTGGAGATCCGCCAGTACTCGGCGGTCGATCTCCTGCCGGACGTCGTGGTGGAGCGCGAGGTCGACCGGATCCGGGAGTTCCTGCCGCCCGTCCCGGGCCGCAAGTGGCTGGTCACCAAGGCGGCCGAAGGGCTGCTCACCGTCGCGCTCGCGGCGAGCGAGGCCGCCGAGCGGGGGGAGCGGCTGCTGCCCTGCGAGATCGTCCACAAGAACCTGCTCGGCCGGCCGCGGACCATGGCCGGCGGACTCTTCGCGGCGTCCGTCCTCACCACCGTCCCGGAGGCGGGGGAGAGCCTGGTCGCCGCCGCCCGTGCCCGCGGCATCCCGGTCACCATCGCCAAGTCCCCCCGCGCCGGCACCCACACCGAACGCGCCAAGCGCCTGCGGGCCACCTCCACCCGCCTCACCGACAACCTGCGCGCCCTCACCGCCCGCCCCGCCGCCGACCCGGGCGCCGCCCCTCCCGCCCTCGACCGGGCCGGTGACGCCTGACGCCGTCCCCGGCGGAGCCCGCCGCCGCCGGCGGCGCCACCCGGCCTCACAAGTCAGAACACCTGGCCGCCCAGGGCGCGGAGGGCGAAGGGGAGCAGGCGGTCGGCGGTCGCCTCGGCGGTGGCCGGGTCGACCTGGTCGGGGAGCCGGGCGGTCAGGAAGAAGTGGCTGACGATCGGGCCGACGACCACGTCGCCGAGGAGGTCGGTGTCCGCCGGGGGCGGGATCTCGCCGCGGGCGACGGCGCGGCGGACGATCCCGCCGATCCGCCGGTGCACCGGCGCGAGGACGGCGGCGGTGAGCGCCTCCGCGAGGGCGGTGTTGTGGGTGGCCTCGCCGATCAGGGCGCGCAGCACGCGGCCGCCCTCGCCGGTCAGCGCGGCGGCCTTGTCGCGGAGCAGGGCCCGCAGGTCGCCCTCGACGCCGCCGGTGTCGGTGTCGACGTCCAGGCCTTCGCTGTAGGTGGTGGCGGCGGCGATCACCAGGTCCTCCTTGGAGGACCAGCGGCGGTACAGCGTGGCGGTGGAGGTGCCCGCCCGGGCCGCGACGGCGGCGGTGGTCAGGGCCGCGTAGCCGCTCTCGCCCAGCACGGCCAGGGTCGCGTCGAGCAGGGCCCGGTCCCGGCCCGCGTCGCGCGGACGCCCCCGGCGGGGCACGGCGGCAGGAGTAGGCGCGGTGGTGGCGGTGGTGCGGGGCATGGAAATCAGCATACCTTTACGAAACGAAATGGCTTCGTTTCGTATATGCTCCACGGCATGAGCGCTCCCACGGACACCCCCCAGGTCCACGCGGCGGCGACCGTCGCCCGCCTGCACGGCACCTTCGCCACCGGCCGCACCAAGCCGCTCGCCTGGCGCAAGGCCCAACTGCGCGCACTGCGACGCCTCCTGGTCGACCAGGAGGCCGCCTTCGCGGCCGCGCTCCACGCCGACCTCGGCAAGAGCGCCACCGAGGCGTACACCACCGAGATCGGCTTCACGGTCAACGAGATCGACTACACCCTGCGCCACCTCGACCGCTGGCTGCGCCCGCGCCGCGTCCGCGTGCCGCTCTCGCTCCGGCCCGCCCGCGCCCGCGCCGTCCGCGAACCGCTCGGCACCGTCCTGATCGTCAGCCCCTGGAACTACCCGCTGCAGCTGGCCCTCGCCCCGTTCGTCGGCGCGATCGCCGCCGGCAACTGCGCGCTCGTCAAGCCCAGCGAACTCGCCCCCGCGACCTCCGCCGCGCTCGCCCACTGGCTGCCCCGGGTCCTCGACCGGGACGCCGTCGCCGTCGTCGAGGGCGGCGTACCGGAGACCACCGCACTGCTGGAACAGCGCTTCGACCACGTCTTCTACACCGGCAACGGCACCGTCGCGCGCGTCGTGATGGCCGCCGCGGCCCGCCACCTCACCCCGGTCACCCTGGAGCTGGGCGGCAAGAGCCCCGCCGTCGTCGAACCCGGCACCGACCTGGCGGCCGCCGCCCGCCGGATCGCCTGGGGCAAGTTCATGAACGCCGGCCAGACCTGCGTCGCACCCGACTACGTCCTCGCGATCGGCGACGCCGGGCCCGCGATCGAGCCGCACCTGGCCGCGGCGGTCCGCGAGATGTACGGCGACGACCCGGCCGCGGCCGGCGACTACGGACGCATCGTCAACGAGCGCCACTTCGACCGCCTGACCGCGCTCCTGCCCTCCGGCCGGACCGTCACCGGCGGCAGCCACGACCGGGCCGACCGCTACCTCGCCCCGACCGTCCTCGCCGACGTCGACCCCGACTCACCCGTGATGTGCGAGGAGATCTTCGGGCCGATCCTGCCGATCGTCCGCGTCCCCGACCTCGACGCGGCGATCGCCTTCATCACCGCCCGCGACAAGCCGCTCGCCCTGTACGCCTTCACCGCCTCCGCCCGCACCAAGCGACGCCTCGCCGCCGAGACCTCCTCCGGCGCCCTCGCCTTCGGCGTCCCCAACGCTCATCTCGCCGTGCCCGGCCTCCCCTTCGGCGGCGTCGGCGAGAGCGGTCAGGGCCGCTACCACGGCCACCACTCCCTGGAGACCTTCAGCCACCTCAAGGCCGTCCTCGACAAGCCCCTCCCGCTCGACACCCTGCGCCTCGCCTACCCGCCCCTCACCCCGGGCAAGTCCAGGCTCCTGCGCCGCTTCCTCTGACCGGCCCCGGGATGCGGGTGGGGGCCGTTCGGGGTACGAAGGGCGGGCGGGGTGCCGACGAGAGGAGGCCGGGATGTTCGGGGAGCGGCGGGAGCGCCGTCAGGCGAACAGGGCGTTCGAGCACGGCGAGGGGGTCACCCGGTACCGGATGCGGCAGAAGCTGTTCGCGATCGGGGACGACTACTGGATCGACGACGAGTCCGGCGACCACGTGTACAAGGTCGACGGGAAGGCGTTGCGGATGCGCAAGACCTTCCACATCGAGGACCGGGCGGGGCACCGGGTGGCGACCGTGCAGAGCCGGCCGTTGCGGATCCGGGAGTCGATGGAGATCGAGGGCGCGGACGGCCACCGGGTGGCGATGGTGAAGAAGGCGATGGTCGACCCGTTGCGCGAGCGCTGGCGGATCGAGCAGGAGGACGGCCCGGAGCTGACCGTCCAGGGCAACGTCGTCGACCACGAGTACACGATCGAACGCGACGGCTTCAAGGTCGCCGAGGTGTCCAAGAAGTGGTTCCGGGTCCGCGACACCTACGGCCTGGACATCGGTCCGGACACGGACCACGCCACGGTCCTGGCCGCCGCGATCGCCATCGACTCGATGGCCCACCCGGGGGACTGACCCGGGCGGGGTCGGCCGGCGGCGGCCGGCGGAGCAGAGCCGCGCTCGGCCGGGTCCGCCGCTACGGCCAGACCAGGCAGTACAGCTGGTGCCCGGCGTCGTGCAGGCGGTTGGCGAAGTCCTGCCACTCGTGGAGCATCTGGTAGATCACGAAGGCGTCCCGCGGGCCGCGCCGGTCGGGGACGGTGGACCAGATGAACGCGGCGGCGCCGAGCTCGGTCTCGTCGGCCTTGCGGAGCGGTTCGACGACGTTGTGCGGGAGCTGGACGACGGCGTAGTCGGGGTGGAGCACGACCAGTTCGAGCGGCGGCACCTGGTGCAGGGGCACACCGGTGATGCCGGTGAGGACCATGGCGCTCATGGTCTCCGGCTTGATCTTGGTGGAGAGGTGGCCGTTGGTCGAGCCGCTGGTCTCCATGAGGTCGCCGAGCCGGCCGAGCGCGCCGAGCTCGCCCGCGTCCAGTCCGAGGCCGCCGGGGCCCAGTGCGGTGGGGACTCTGGCGGCGGTGGCCCGGTCGGGTGCGCCGAAGTACTTGTAGGTGACCCCCACTCTGCCCTCGCCTCCCCGCCTGCCCCTGCCCGCACCCGCCGCACCCCCGCCAGCGGCCCCGGCAGGCCTGCGGGAACCACCCGCCGCCTCCTCGAAACCGTCCTGCGCCTCGGACACTCGGACCATCCTCACCGGAATTCGCCGGAATCGACAGACCCCCGCACGCTCGGTGTCCTCCGAACGTGCCCATTACCCGTCTTGCGCCGTCCTAGTCATCGCCGTAAGGACAGGCGTACCTCAGACCCTACCTTCGACACGGCCTGTAAAGGCACCAGCACACGGATCATCGTTCCAGATGATCGGGTCCGACATGCAGAACGCAAGGACACGATTTGAGAGCATGTCCGGGTAACCCTCCCGCGGACCCACGGATGAGCGAGCCCGATGAGCGTGCCGATGAGCTACCCGTACGAAGCCCCCCAGTCCCAGTCGCTGTTCGAGCGCGCCTCGGTCGTGACCCCCGGTGGCGTGAACTCGCCGGTGCGCGCGTTCCGCGCGGTGGGCGGCACCCCGCGCTTCATGGTGTCGGGCACCGGCCCGTACCTGACCGACGCGGACGGGCGCGAGTACGTCGACCTGGTCTGCTCCTGGGGCCCGATGATCCTGGGCCACGCGCACCCGGCCGTGGTGGAGGCGGTGCGGCAGGCGGTGTCGCGCGGCACGTCCTTCGGCACGCCCGGCCAGGGCGAGGTGGAGCTGGCCGAGGAGATCGTCTCCCGGATCGCGCCGGTCGAGCAGGTGCGCCTGGTGTCCTCGGGCACCGAGGCGACCATGTCGGCGATCCGGCTGGCCCGCGGCTTCACCGGCCGGGCCAAGATCGTGAAGTTCGCCGGTTGTTACCACGGTCACGTGGACGCGCTGCTGGCCGCCGCCGGTTCCGGCGTCGCGACCTTCGGCCTGCCGGACACCCCGGGCGTCACCGGTGCCCAGGCGGGCGACACCATCGTCCTGCCGTACAACGACCTGGCCGCCGTCGAGCAGGCGTTCAAGGCGCACCCCGGCGAGATCGCCTGCGTGATCACCGAGGCGTCCCCGGGCAACATGGGCGTCGTCCCGCCGCTGCCCGGCTTCAACAAGGGCCTGGCGGAGCTCTGCCGGGCCGACGGGGCGCTGTTCGTCTCGGACGAGGTGATGACCGGCTTCCGCGTCTCCCGGGCCGGCTGGTACGGCCTGGAGGCGGCCCACGAGGGCTGGGCGCCGGACCTGCTGACCTTCGGCAAGGTGATGGGCGGCGGCTTCCCGGCCGCGGCGTTCGGCGGCCGCGCGGACGTGATGGCGTACCTGGCCCCGGCCGGCCCGGTCTACCAGGCGGGCACCCTCTCCGGCAACCCGATCGCCACCGCCGCCGGCCTGGCCCAGCTGCGGCACTGCACCGACGAGGCGTACGCCACCGTGGACCGTGTCGCCGAGCAGGTCTCCGGCCTGGTCTCCGACGCCCTGGCCAAGGAGGGCGTGGTCCACCGGCTGCAGAAGGCGGGCAACATGTTCTCGGTGTTCTTCACCGACGAGCAGGTGACCGACTACGAGACGGCCAAGCGCCAGGAGGCGTTCCGCTTCAACGCCTTCTTCCACGCGATGCTGAGCCAGGGCGTCTACCTGCCGCCGTCGGCGTTCGAGTCCTGGTTCGTCTCGTCCGCCCACGACGAGCGGGCGATCGAGCGGATCGCCGCCGCGCTGCCGGCCGCCGCCCGCGCGGCCGCCGAAGCCACCGCCTGAGCAGTACCCCGAACGCACGGCGCCACCGAGGAGAGAACGTGAGCAAGGACACCACCGTCGTCCACCTGATGCGGCACGGCGAGGTGCACAACCCCGAGGGCCTCCTGTACGGCCGGCTGCCCGGCTACCACCTCTCGGAGCTGGGCCGGCAGATGGCCGACCGGGTGGCCGAGCACCTGGCGGACCGGGACATCACCTACGTGGTGGCCTCGCCGCTGGAGCGGGCGCAGGAGACCGCCGAGCCGATCGGCAAGGCGCACGGCCTGGAGGTCGCGGTCGACGAGCGGCTGATCGAGGCGGACAACATCTTCCAGGGCAAGACCTTCGGCGTCGGCGACGGCTCGCTGAAGAACCCGAGCCACTGGAAGTACCTGACCAACCCGTTCAAGCCGTCCTGGGGCGAGCCGTACATCGAGCAGGTGGTGCGGATGATGGGCGCGCTGGCCGCCGCCCGGGACGCCGCCCGCGGGCACGAGGCGGTCTGCGTCAGCCACCAGCTGCCGATCTGGATCGTCCGCTCCTTCGCCGAGCGCCGCCGGCTGTGGCACGACCCGCGCCGCCGCCAGTGCTCGCTCGCCTCGCTGACCAGCTTCACGTACGAGGGCGACCGGATCGTCTCGGTCGGCTACCGCGAGCCGGCCCGCGACCTGCTCCCGGCGCACCTGGTGGGCAAGGGCAAGAAGGGCGACGCGCCGGTCGCCAAGAGCTTCGGCGCGTAAGCCCGACCACGGTCCAAAATGCCCGGACTAAGTGGATCATAAGGGATGAAACCGCAGGTCATGGGGGGTTCGGCAGACAAGGCCGGACCCCCCTCAAACGGCCCGGAGTCCCATGCGAAACTTTTCACATGTCTGGGACGACCCACCGCCGCCTCCGCCTCGCCGCCGTCCTCGGCGCGGCCAGTGTCCTCGCCCTCGCCGGCTGTTCGAGCTCCGGTTCGACGAGCGGTGACGGGCAGACCGGCTTCATCACCGGCAAGGGCGGCATCGACACCGCCGCGGCCGGCCACCGCACCCCCGCCCCGGACATCTCCGGCACCGGACTGGACGGCTCCGGCACCCTCGCCCTCGCCGACTACAAGGGCAAGGTCGTGGTGCTCAACATCTGGGGCTCCTGGTGCAACCCCTGCCGGGCCGAGGCCAAGGGCCTGCAGGAGGTCGCCCAGAAGTACGCCGACCAGGGCGTCCAGTTCCTCGGCATCAACACCCGGGACACCGACCCGGCCAACGCGGTGAGCTTCGAGAAGAACTTCGGCATCACCTACCCGTCCATCTACGACCCGGACGGCACCCAGATCCTGAAGTTCCCCAAGGGCAGCCTCAACCCCCAGTCGATCCCCACCACCATCGTGGTCGACCGCGAGGGCAGGCTGGCCGCCCGCTCGATGCACGCGATCTCCGCCGAGGACCTCGAGTCGATGATCAAGCCGGTCGTGGCGGAGCCGAAGTGACCACCGACCTCGCGGCCGCCGTCGGGTACAACGACACGGTCGGCAGCGGCGCGCTGCTGCTCGCCCTCCCGATCGCGCTCGCCGCCGGCCTGGTCTCCTTCTTCTCGCCCTGCGTGCTGCCGCTCGTCCCCGGCTACCTCTCCTACGTCACCGGCTTCTCCGCCGCCGACCTCGCGGACGCCCGCGGCGGGCGGCGCGGCCGGATGCTGCTCGGCTCGGCGCTGTTCATCGCCGGGTTCGCGGCGGTCTTCGTCTCGATGGGCGCGCTGTTCGGCTCCTTCGGGCAGACCCTGCTGGACCACAAGCGGGCGATCAGCATCGTGATGGGCGTCCTGACCGTCGCCATGGGCCTGGCCTTCATGGGCCTGCTGCCCGGCTTCACCATGCGCGAGCTGCGCACCCACCGCCGCCCCGCGGTGGGCCTGGCCGGCGCGCCGCTGCTCGGCGTGGTCTTCGGCCTCGGCTGGACGCCGTGCATCGGCCCGACCATGGGCGCGATCCAGTCGCTGGCCTTCACCCAGGCCAGCGCCGGGCGCGGCGCGCTGCTGATGGCCGTCTACTGCCTGGGCCTGGGCGTACCGTTCGTGTTGGCCGCGCTCGCCTTCCGCAAGGCGCTCGGCGCGTTCGGCTGGATCAAGCAGCACTACCAGTGGGTCATGCGGATCGGTGGCGGCATGCTCGTCGCGGTCGGCCTGCTGCTGGTGACCGGGGCCTGGGACGCCATGGTCAACCAGCTCCAGTACCTCACCAGCGACTTCCCGATCGGAATCTGACCGTGAGCGACACCAAGACCGGCCCCGACACGGCGGACGCCGAGCGGCTGACCAGTGCCCCCGAGGAGTCGGACGGGCCGGTCGTCGGGATAGGGATCCGCGGCTGGATGCTGTGGATGTGGCGCCAGCTGACCTCGATGCGGGTCGCGCTGATCCTGCTCTTCCTGCTGTCGCTCGCCGCCATCCCCGGCTCGCTGATCCCGCAGACCGGGCAGAACGCGTTCAAGGTCGAGCAGTGGAAGGCGGCGCACAAGGGCGTCACGCCGGTCTACGAGAAGCTCCAGCTGTTCGACGTCTACAGCTCGGTCTGGTTCTCCGCGATCTACATCCTGCTGTTCGTCTCGCTGGCCGGCTGCATCGTGCCGCGCACCTGGCAGTTCGTCGGCGTGCTGCGCGCCCAGCCGCCGGCCGCCCCGCGCGTCCTGACCCGGATGCCGGTGTACGCCGCCTGGCACACCGGCGCCGACCCGAAGGCGGTCAACGCCGCCGCGTACCGGCTGCTGAAGAAGCGCGGCTTCCGGGCGAACCTGGCCGGCGGCGCGGTCTCCTCCGAGAAGGGCTACCTGCGCGAGGTCGGCAACCTGGCCTTCCACCTCTCGCTGTTCGCCCTGCTGGCCGGCTTCGCCTGGGCCAGCCTGGCCAGCGGCTCCGGCGGCAAGCTGGTGGTCGAGGGCCAGGGCTACTCCAACACCACCACCCAGCTGGACGACTTCACCGGCTCGGCGTTCTACACCGCCGAGGACCTGGACGCCTTCGGCTTCAAGCTGGACGGCTTCACCGCGAAGTACCAGACCAGCGGCGACCAGGCGGGCAGCGCCCGCGAGTTCACCGCGCACATCCGGTACTGGGAGGGGGCGGACGCCACCAGGCTGAAGACCTCCACCATCTCGGTCAACCACCCGCTGGAGATCGGCAGCTCCAAGGTCTTCCTGATCGGCCACGGCTACGCGCCGGTGGTCACCGTCCGCAACGCCAAGAACGAGATCGTCTACCGCGGCCCGACGGCCTTCCTCCCGCAGGACGGCAACCTCACCTCCACCGGTGTGATCAAGGTCAACGACTACGGCCAGGACGCCGGCGGCAAGAAGACCCAGCTCGGCTTCAGCGGGTACTTCCTGCCGACCGCGCCGGAGTCCTTCGAGAAGACCGGCCCGATCTCGATGTTCCCGGGCGCCGCCGACCCGATGCTGGTGCTCACCGCGTACGCGGGCGACCTGCGCTCGGACGCCGGCGTGCCGCAGAACGTGTACCAGCTCGACACCAAGGCGATGACCCAGCTCCAGCAGGACGGCACCATCGCCCGCGCCCGCCTCAAGCCCGGCCAGGGCTGGACCCTCCCGGACGGCTACGGGTCGATCACCTTCGACGGCTACCAGCAGTGGGCCAGCTTCAACGTCTCCCACCGCCCCGGCAACGCGGTCGCGCTGGCCGGCGCCGTCGCCGCCGTCCTCGGCCTGATCGGCTCGCTGTTCGTCCAGCGCCGCCGGATCTGGGTCCGCGCCACCGCCGGACCGGACGGCCGCACCCTCGTCGAGGTGGCGGGCCTGGCCCGCAGCGAGTCCGCGAAGACCGCCGAGGAGCTCGCCGACCTCGCCGTCGAGCTCCAGGACGACGCCCCGGCGATCGACGCACCCGAGCCCGCCACCGAGCCCGCCACCGAGCCCGCCACCGAGCTCTCCGACGGGCCCTCAGACCCGGTTACCCCCGCCGACCCGGACTCCAAGGAGTAGACGGTGCATCTCGCCTCGGTCGACCCGCAGCTGGCCGACCTCTCCAACAAGCTGATCTACTCGGCGATGGCCGTGTACACCCTGGCCATGTTCGCCCACCTCTTCGAGTGGACGTTCGGCGCCAAGGGCGCGGTCGCGGTCCGCTCCGCCGAGCAGTCCTCGCTGGCCGAGACCGTCGCCGCCGCGGACGACTCCGCCAAGGGCGTCCGCAAGGTCACCGTCACCGTCGCGTCCTCCGGCGGCGGCACCACCACGCTCACCCGCACCGCCCTCGCCGACGCCGGCGCCACCACGGTCACCAGCGGCCGCGGCGACGGCGCCCCGGTGGACGGCCCGGGCGCCGCCGGCGGCAGCGAGAAGGGCGACCTGGCGGGCCGGATCGCCGTCTCGCTCACCGTCCTCGGCGCCCTGCTGCACGCCGGCGGCGTGCTCACCCGCGGCCTGTCGGTCATGCGCTGGCCGTGGGGCAACATGTACGAGTTCTCCTGCGCCTTCGCGCTGATGATGATCACCGCGTACCTCGGCCTGCTGGCCGCGAAGAAGAACGTCCGCTGGCTCGGCCTGCCGGTGGTGATCGCCGCGCTGCTCACCCTCGGCATCGCGGTCACCGTGCTCTACACCGAGTCCGAGCAGCTCGTCCCCGCCCTGCACTCGTACTGGCTGGCGATCCACGTCTCCACCGCCATCATGTGCGGCGGCGCGTTCTACGCGGCGGCCGTGGCCACCGTGCTCTACCTCGGCAAGGACTCCTACGAGCGGCGCCTGGCCGCCGGCGCCACCCCGCGGGCCGGCTCCGTCTGGGGCCGCCTCCCGGCCTCCGCCACGCTCGACAAGCTCTCCTACCGGATCAACGCCCTGGTCTTCCCGCTGTGGACCTTCACCATCATCGCGGGCGCCATCTGGGCCGAGGCCGCCTGGGGCAAGTACTGGGAGTGGGACCCCAAGGAGACCTGGTCCTTCATCACCTGGGTCGCCTACGCCTGCTACCTGCACGCCCGCGCCACCGCCGGCTGGCGCGGCCGCAAGGCCGCCTACCTGGCCCTGCTGGCCTTCGCCTGCTGGCTCTTCAACTACTACGGCGTCAACATCTTCGTCACCGGCAAGCACTCGTACGCCGGCGTCTGACCAGAGCCGTGTCACACCGGGGGGCGCCGCGTCGTCTCCCCTGCAGAATCCGAACCAGCCGCGAGGAGGGCCGCACATTGGAGTGCGACGAGGTCATGCTGACCGTCCGAATCACCGCCGCGGAGAGAACACTGCTCCGGCATCTCGCCCAGGGCCACCACAGCGACGTCTCGGAGGTGGTCGCCGACGGCCTGCTGGACGTCCTGCCGGCCCTGCACTGCCCCGCAGACGCCCACCGGCTGCTCGCCGCGGTGGCCGTCCCGGCGCCGTGCGCGCTCACCGTCTGGCTGCCGGCCGCCCTGGCCGACCTGCTGGTGCTCGCCACCGCCCGGGTCGCCCAGTCCACCGGCGTCCGGCTCGGCTCGTCCTGCGCCATGCTCGGAGCCGCCCTCAGGCTCTGGCTGGCCCAGGACCCGCAGCGCCTGGCGGCCAACCTCTCCACCATGCACGCCGGAAGGCCGGCCGCACTCGTCGCCGCCTAGGGGCGAGAAGCGCAGGGGCGCGAGGAACCGCCCGGTTCCTCGCGCCCCTGTCGTGTGCCTGCGCCTACGCGGCCTGCTGCCAGCTGACCGGCGAGTAGTAGGCCGTGCGGCGCTCCAGGCGCTGCCAGTTGGCGATCGGCTCGACCACCGCGGTGGCGGTCGCGGCGGCGGCCTGCTGGGCGGCGGCGCGGGCGGCGAGCACCGCGGTGAGCGCGGCCAGCTCCTCGGCGTTCAGCGAGCCGCGGACGATGCGGACAAGAGGTTCGCTCATGATTCCTGATTCTTTCGCGGCTTGAAGTCTTCCGGGTTCCGATGCGCCGACGGGGGCGTTACATCGGGGGGTTGCCGTGCTTGCGGCTCGGCAGGTCGGCGTGCTTGGTGCGGAGCATCGCCAGCGAGGAGGCCAGCACCGCGCGGGTCTCGGCCGGGTCGATCACGTCGTCCACCAGGCCGCGCTCGGCCGCGTAGTACGGGTGCATCAGCTCGGTCTTGTACTCCTTGATCTTCTGCGCCCGCATCGCCTCGGGGTCCTCGGCCCCGGCGATGTCCCGGCGGAAGATCACGTTGGCCGCGCCCTCGGCGCCCATCACGGCGATCTCATTGGTGGGCCAGGCGAAGGACAGGTCCGCGCCGATGGAGCGGGAGTCCATCACGATGTAGGCGCCGCCGTAGGCCTTGCGCAGGATCAGCTGGATCCGCGGCACGGTGGCGTTGCAGTAGGCGTAGAGCAGCTTGGCGCCGTGCCGGATGATGCCGTCGTGCTCCTGGTCGACACCGGGGAGGAAGCCCGGCACGTCCAGCATGGTGACCAGCGGGATGTTGAAGGCGTCGCACATCTGTACGAAGCGCGCGGACTTCTCGCTGGCGTTGATGTCGAGCACGCCGGCCAGCGACTGCGGCTGGTTGGCGATGATGCCGACCACGTGGCCGTCGACCCGGGCCAGCGCGCAGATCACGTTGGTGGCCCAGCGCTCGTGGACCTCCAGGTACTCGCCGTGGTCGACGATCTCCTCGATGACCTTGCGCATGTCGTACGGGCGGTTGCCGTCGGCCGGGACGAGGTCGAGCAGCGACTCGTTGCGCCGCTCCACCGGGTCGTCGTTCGGCTGCACCGGCGGCATCTCGCGGTTGTTCTGCGGCAGCAGCGAGAGCAGGTAGCGCACCTCTTCGATGCAGGACTGCTCGTCGTCGTAGACGAAGTGCGAGACGCCCGAGACGCTGGAGTGGACGTCGGCGCCGCCGAGGCCGTTCTGGGTGATCTTCTCGCCGGTGACGGCCTGGACGACGTCCGGGCCGGTGATGAACATCTGCGAGGTCTCGCGGACCATGAAGACGAAGTCGGTCAGGGCCGGCGAGTACGCCGCGCCGCCGGCGCAGGGGCCGAGCATCACGGAGATCTGCGGGATGACGCCGGAGGCCCGGGTGTTGCGCTGGAAGATGCCGCCGTAGCCGGCGAGGGCGGTGACGCCCTCCTGGATGCGGGCGCCGGCGCCGTCGTTCAGCGAGACCAGCGGGGCACCGGCCGCGATGGCCATGTCCATGATCTTGTGGATCTTCTGGGCGTGGGCCTCGCCGAGGGCGCCGCCGAAGATCCGGAAGTCGTGGGCGTAGGTGAAGACGGTGCGGCCGTGCACGGTGCCCCAGCCGACCACCACGCCGTCGGTGTGCGGCTTCTTCGCCTCCAGGCCGAAGCCGGTGGCGCGGTGCCGGCGCAGCGGCTCCACCTCGTGGAACGAGCCCTCGTCCAGCAGCAGGTCGATCCGCTCGCGGGCGGTCAGCTTGCCCTTGGCGTGCTGGGCCTCGGTGGCCTTCTCGCTGGGCCCGCGCAGGACCCGCTCGCGGAGGCTGTGCAGCTCGGCCACCCGACCGCGCGCGTCGGCCGGGATCTCGGGGATCTCGTCACCGACCGGCGCATCGTGCAGAACCGTCATCTCGTACACACTCCAAGCTCGCGGGAAGCAGCGAACACTTCTTCACTTACGACACTACGAGGGAGGGCGGCCGCGTTTCGGCGTCGATTCCGTACAAGGTCGGGCGCCGATCGCTGTACAGGGCTGACAGAAGCCCTACGGGTCGATCGGCGGCCCGCGGCCCGCCCGCGGCTTGCCGCGCAGGCGCCGTCCGGGCGCCGAAATTCGCGCGGAGTCCCAGCTCAGGGTAGGTCCGAGGGCGTGGAAAAGGCTGCCGACACGCGCTCCGCCGGTGGCGGGCGGCGATATGTCGGCAGCCGATGACCCGGGTTGTCTGTCAGGTCTGATGGTAGAGATGCACCAAAAGCCGATTGCTCAGCCCTTGGCGCCTCCCTCCGGGTTCTCGTCGCGGCGCAGTTCCTCCTCGCGGCGGCGCAGGTCCGCCTCCCACTGCTTGAGCATGTCCTCGTGGCGGGCGTTGTCGCGCTTGAGGGAGGCGAGGAACTCGGGGTCGTCGTCCGGGGCGACCACCCGGCGCTGCTGCGGCCGCTCGTACTCGGGGTAGCCCGCGGTGGGGCCGGACGGCCACGCCACGTTGCGGCGGGAGCGGGCCCCGGCCCGGTCCTTGCCGGCCACCAGCCAGGCGATCGAGCCGACCAGCGGGAAGAACAGGACGATGATGATCCAGACCACCTTGGGCAGGTGGCGGATCTCGTCCTCGGGCGTGATCAGGCAGTCGATGAACGCCCACACCCACAGCGCCAGCAGCGCCACGGTGGGCAGAATCCTCAGCACGGCGTCGTACTCCCCCGAACGATGAGCAACAGATGGGACCCTCTTGGCGGGGCCAGGTTAGCCCGTACCCGATACTGACAGGTATGGCATACGACGATCTCCGTTCGTTCCTCCGGGCCCTGGAGCGGGAGGGCGACCTCAAGCGGATCAAGGCCGAGGTCGACCCGTATCTGGAGGTCGGCGAGATCGTCGACCGGGTGCAGAAGGCGAAGGGCCCCGCGCTGCTCTTCGAGAACGTCAAGGGCTCCTCGATGCCGCTGGCGATGAACGTCTTCGGCACCGAGCGCCGGCTCGCCAAGTCGCTCGGCCTGAAGTCGCCGGACGACATCGCCGAGAAGATCGCCGGGCTGCTGAAGCCGGAGCTGCCGCAGGGCTTCACCGGCTTCCGCGAGGCCTTCGGCAAGCTCGCCTCGATGGCGCACGTCCCGCCGAAGCACGTGAAGTCCGGCGACGCCCCGGTGCAGGAGGTGGTGCTCACCGGCGACGACGTCGACCTGGAGCAGCTGCCGGCGCTCTTCACCTGGCCGATGGACGGGGGCTCCTTCTTCAACCTGGGCCTGACCCACACCAAGGACCCGGACAGCGGGGTGCGCAACCTCGGCCTGTACCGGCTGCAGCGGCACGACCGGCGCACCATCGGCATGCACTGGCAGATCCACAAGGACAGCCGCAACCACGCCGCCGTCGCCGCCAGGCGCGGCGAGCGCCTGCCGGTCGCGATCGCCTTCGGCTGCCCGCCCGCCGTGACGTACGCGGCGACCGCGCCGCTGCCGGGTGACATCGACGAGTACCTGTTCGCCGGCTTCGTGGCGGGGGAGCGGGTGAAGATGGTCGACTGCAAGACCGTCCCGCTGCAGGTCCCGGCCGACGCCGAGGTGGTGCTGGAGGGCTGGCTGGAGCCCGGGAAGATGCTGCCCGAGGGCCCGTTCGGCGACCACACCGGCTTCTACACGCCGCAGGAGCCGTTCCCGGCGCTGACGATCGACTGCGTCACCATGCGCCGCCGCCCGATCCTGCAGTCCATCGTGGTCGGCCGTCCGCCGACCGAGGACGGCCCGCTCGGCAAGTTCACCGAGCGCTTCTTCCTGCCGCTGCTCAAGGTGATCATCCCGGACATCGTCGACTACGACCTGCCCGAGGCCGGCGGCTTCCACAACTGCGTGATCGTCTCGATCGACAAGAAGTACCCCAAGCACGCGCAGAAGGTCATGCACGCCATCTGGGGCGCCCACATGATGTCGCTGACCAAGCTGATCGTCGTGGTGGACGCCGACTGCGACGTGCACGACTACCAGGAGGTCGCCTGGCGGGCGCTCGGCAACGTCGACTACAGCCGCGACCTGTCCGTCGTCGAGGGCCCGGTCGACCACCTCGACCACGCCTCCTACCAGCAGTTCTGGGGCGGCAAGGCGGGCATCGACGCGACCCGCAAGCTCCCCGAGGAGGGCTACACCCGGGACGGCGGCTGGCCCGAGATGGTCACCTCCGACCCGGAGACGGCCGCCCTGGTCACCAAGCGCTGGAAGGAGTACGGGCTGTGACGACCGCCGCCCTCCCCGAGGTCCCGCAGAACCGGGTCAAGGCCTTCCTGCGGCTGGTGATGATCGAGCACTCGGTCTTCGCCCTCCCGTTCGCCTACATCGCCGCGCTCACCGCGATGTTCCTCGCCGACAAGCGGGTGCACTGGGGCGAGCTGCTGCTGGTCACCGTCTGCATGGTCGGCCTGCGGACCTTCGCGATGGCCGCCAACCGGATCATCGACCGCGAGGTCGACGCCCGGAACCCGCGCACCGCCGGCCGTGAGCTGGTCACCGGCGCCGTGTCCGTCCGCACCGCGTACGTCGGCTCGGCGGTCGCCCTGGTGGTCTTCCTCGCCGCCGCGGCGATGCTCAACCCGCTCTGCCTGGTGCTGGCCCCCGTCGCCGTGGTCCCGATGGTGGTCTACCCGTACGGCAAGCGGTTCACGAACTTCCCGCAGGCCATCCTGGGCCTGGCCCAGGCGATGGGCCCGATCGGCGCCTGGCTGGCGGTGACCGGCACCTGGTCCTGGGACGCGGTGGTGCTGGGCCTCGCCGTCGGCATCTGGATCGGCGGCTTCGACCTGATCTACGCCTGCCAGGACGTCGAGTCCGACCGGGCCGAGGGCGTCCGCTCGGTGCCCGCCCGCTACGGCGTCCCCGCCGCCGTCCGGGGCGCCCGCGCCTGCCACGCCGTCACCACCGCGCTGCTGGTCTGGTACGCCGTCCTCACCGACGCCGGCCCGGCCTTCTGGCTCGGCCTCGCGGTCGTCGCCGGCGCCTTCCTCTACGAGCACACCATCGTCAGGCCGAACGACCTCTCCCGCCTCAACCGGGCGTTCTTCTCCACCAACGGCTTCGTCGGCATCTCGCTCTTCGCCTTCGCCCTGCTCGACCTGATCACCCGGGGTCTCGGGATCTGACGCCCCGTGGCCGAGTACCGCCGTTTCGACCTCAACCTCTGGGCCGAGGCCCCGCCCGAACGGGCCGGGGTGCTCGCGGCCGAGCTGACCGCCGCCTTCACGCCGTACGGCACCGTGCGGGTCGAGGCGCGCGGACCGTACGGGAAGATCCCCGAACTGCTGGAGTTCGAGGTGGTCCTCACTCCGGACGCCGCCCTCGCCGACTGTGCGGCGGCCATCGGGATCGTCGTCGAGGGGGAGCAGGCCCTGTGGTCGCGCCAGTGGGGCGGCCGCCTCCTGCTTCCGAGCGTGCACACCGTCACCGGCTCCGCCGTCGAGTCCGCCCGGCCGCCGCGCTTCACCGAGGGCCAGGCGGTCCGCGGCCCCGACGGGCCGGCGGTGGTGGGCAGCGCGCACACCGACGGCGAGTCCTGGACGTACTGGGTCGAGCTGCCGGACGGCAGCCTCCGGTACCACCCGGAGGCGGACCTCGCGTCGGCGGGGACGCGGGCGCCGGCCTGAGGGATGCTGGGGGCGTGCTGTCGTTCCCGAGGAGTGGTGACCGATGATCGGCAAGCTGCAGTGCGTGGTGCTGGACTGCCACTACCCGAGGGGGTTGGCGCACTTCTACGCCGCGCTGCTCGGCGGCGAGGTCGACCGCCCGGACCCGCGCTGGTCGCTGGACGACGAGTGGTCGACCGTCCACGTCCCCGGCGGCATGGTGCTGGCCTTCCAGCGGGTCGAGGACTACCGCCCCCCGATGTGGCCCGACCCGGCGCACCCGCAGCAGTTCCACCTCGACATCGACGTCGAGGACCTCGACGCGGCCGAGGCCCGGGTGCTGGCCCTCGGCGCCGAGCTCAAGGACACCGAGACCGGCTGGCGGGTCTTCCTGGACCCGGCCGGCCACCCCTTCTGCCTGGTCGCGGCCACCGGCTGAGCGGTCAGCCGAGGGTCAGGGCGTCGCCCAGGCGCAGCCGGCCGGGGCGGGCGACGGTGGCGAGGGCGTCGAGGCGCGTGCCGTGGGCCCGGGTGATCGCCCTGAGGATCTCCGGCGCGTGGGGGAGTCCGGGCTGGGCGGTGCCGCTCATGGCGCAGCGCTCGCTGGCGCGGACGAAGGCGAGCCGGACGCCGCCGCCCAGCGTGCCCTCGCGGCCGAACCAGGCGTCCTCGGCGAACGGCGGGGTGCCGGGCGGGGTGCGCAGCAGGACGTTGGGCCGGAAGCGCCGTTCGTCGACGACGGCGGTGGGGACGGCCGCGCGCACCCAGTCGAGGGTGGCGGTGGTGAGCACGCTGACCGGCAGCTGGTCGAAGTGCGGGACGGCGTCCTCGCGGGCGAGTTCGACGTCGTCCTGTTCGAGGTAGGCGCGCAGGAAGGCGGTGGGGTCGGCGACGGGGGTGCCGAGCGGGTCGATCAGCTCGGGGGCGTCGATCCGGGCGCCGAGCCGGGAGCCGAGACGGAGCAGGCCGTCCATCCGGCGGAAGCGGCGGGTGTTCTTGCCGGAGCCGAGCTTCCCGGAGCCGTCCCGGACGGCGTACAGCCGGTCGCCGGCGAGCCCGCGCCCGTCCACCTCGACGGTGTCGAGCAGCTCGCCACCGGTGGACTTCACCGGGTAGCGCCAGAGCCGTTCGACGACTCCGATGATCTCAGCCATGGCGGGAGCCTAGCGGCGCCCCCGACCCTTGGTCTAGACCTATGGTTACCCTCCGGTCCGGTCGGCGTCCGGCCGGTCGATCCGGGCCACCGCCCGCACGGGGGCGCCGTCCGCCGCCGTCAGCCGCACCGGGAACAGCGAGACCTGCACCGGCAGTCCGGCCGCCTGGGCCTCGATCAGCGGGGTCAGGTCGGTGAGGTTCTCGGCGATCACCCCGCCGCCCTCGCGGCCGAGCAGGATCCGGTGCGCGGCCAGGCTCGGCGGCTCCGGCTCCGGGTCGTGTTCGTCCGTCAGTTCCGCGAGCAGCGCGGCGACCTCCGGATCGGCCGGGCCCGGGTCGGCGGTCGGGTCGACCGAGAGGGCGTCCACGGCGACCGTCCGCACGCCGGCCGCGACGATCGCCTCGGCCGCGGCCGGGGTCAGCCAGGGGTGCGCCAGGTAGTGCTCGGTGCCCCAGTGCCGGGGCCAGCCGGTGGCCAGCAGCAGGACCGTCCCGGCGCGGCAGGCTGCGAGCGCGGGGGCGAGCCGCTCGGCGGTGATCCCGCTGCGCGGGGCGAGCCCGCGCAGGTCGGCGACGACGGCCGGGCCGGTGAACAGCTCCAGCGGCAGGCCGTCCAGCGTGGGCCAGGTGACGTCCAGGTGGTACGGGGCGTCGACGTGCGTGCCGGACTGCGAACCCAGGTGCACGTCCAGCACGTTCACCCCGTCGGCCGCCACCGTGAGCGCGGGCCGCAGCACCACCTCCGGGTCCCCGGGGTACACCGGCATCCCGGAGGTCACCGGGTGCGTGAGGTCGATCAGCGAGGCAGCCATGGGGCGATTTTCGCGCAACCGGCCGGGCCCCTGGTTGCATGTCCCCTATGAGTGAATTGCGCGAGCCGTGGGTGGTCGGGGTCTCCGGTGCGTCGGGGACGCCGTACGCGGCGTCGGTGATCCGGGCGCTGCTGGCGGCGGGCGAGGCGGTCGACCTGGTGGTCAGCCGGGCGGCGCGGCTCACCATCCTGGACGAGACCGGCATCTCCTTCCGCGACGCGCACTGGCGCGAGGACCTGGCCGGCTGGATCGGCACCGACGACCTGGACGACGTCCGGTACTGGCCGGCCGGCGACTTCGCGGCCGGCCCGTCCTCCGGCTCGTACCCGGCGAAGGGCATGCTGGTCGTCCCGGCGACCACCGGCGCCGTCGCCGGCATCGCGCTGGGCCTCTCCAAGGACCTGCTGCAGCGGGTGGCGTCGGTGACCCTGAAGGAGCGCCGCCCGCTCGTGGTCTGCGTCCGCGAGACCCCGCTGAACGGCGTCACACTCCAGCACCTGGTGACCCTGGACGCGCAGGGCGCCGTGGTCCTGCCGGCCTCGCCGGGCTTCTACGCGGGCGGCTCGACCGTCCGCGAACTGGTGGATTTCGTGGCCGGGCGGGTACTGGACGCGGTGGGGGTCCGGCACGAGCTGTACCGCCGCTGGGACGGAGAACTCGGCGGTGCCGCCCGGGGCGCGTGAGAGCGCTCCGGCCGGGAGAGTATGTTCTCTGTGATATCCGGGTCGATCCGCGCACAGCGCCTTGGATTCCGGATAATGATCAGTGGGTCTGGAGAGTTTCGGAAGGACGCGGGCAGGCACATGGACTCTGTGGACAGACAGCTCATCCAGGCGCTCCGGGAGAACGGCCGCGCCTCGTACGCGGAGCTGGGCCGGTTGGTCGGCCTCTCCGGTCCGAGCGTCACCGACCGGATCAACCGGTTGGAGCAGGCGGGCGTGATCACCGGCTACCGGGCGACCGTCAACCCGGCGTCGCTCGGCTACGGCGTGACCGCGCTGATCGGTCTTCAGCTGACCGACGCCGCCGACCACGACGACGTCTCGCACCGGCTCAAGGACCTCCCCGAGGTGGAGGACTGCTGGTTCATCGCGGGTGACGACTCGTACATGCTGAAGGTCCGGGTGCCCGACGTGGAGGGCCTGGAGTCGGTCGTGAAGCGGCTCTCCGGCACCAAGGGTGTCGCGCGTACCCGTACCACCGTCGTACTCTCCACCAAGTGGGAGAACCGGGTGAGCGAACTGCCGTTGAACACGGGGGAGTGACGGGTCGGATGACGCTGGTCGGAGTGGAGGAGCTGCGCGCCGCGCAGCAGCGGATCGCGGGCGTCGCGGTCCGGACGCCCCTGCTGCCCTGCCCCTGGGCGGCGGACGGCACCCGCCGGCTGTACCTGAAGCCGGAGAGCCTCCAACCGACCGGGGCGTTCAAGATCCGCGGCGCCCACAACCGCCTCGCCGCGCTCACCGAGGAGGAGCGGGCCCGCGGGGTGGTCGCCCAGTCCAGCGGCAACCACGCGCAGGCGGTCGCCTACGCGGCCCGGGAGCTGGGCATCAAGGCCGTCATCGTGATGCCCGACACCTCACCCGCCGTCAAGGTGGAGAACACCCGCTCCTTCGGCGCCGAGGTGATCCTGGTGCCCCCGGGCGAGCGGGACACCCTCCCGGCCGAGCTGGCCGAGCGCCACGGGTACGTCTGGGTGCCGCCCTACGACGACCCGTACATCATCGCCGGCCAGGGCACGGTCGGCCTGGAGCTCGCCGAGGACGCCCCGGACGAGCTGGACACCGTGCTGGTGCCGGTCTCCGGCGGCGGGCTGATCTCCGGGACGGCGGCCGCGCTCAAGCTGACCTGCCCGGGCGTCCGGGTGGTCGGCGTCGAGCCCGAGCTGGCCGCTGACGCCCAGGCCAGCCTGCGCACCGGCGTGCACACCGCCTGGCCGGTCGCCGACACCTACCGCACCGTCGCGGACGGCCTGCGCACCCCGTCCGTCGGCACCCTGCCGTTCGCCCACCTGCAGGCGTACGTGGACGACATCGTGACGGTCAGCGAGGCGGAGATCCGCGCCACCGTGGCGCTGCTCGCCCGCCGCGGACGGCTGGTCGCCGAGCCGTCCGGCGCGGTCGCACCGGCCGCGTACTTCCACCGCGCCGAGGAGATCGGCGGCCGGGTGGTCGCGGCGGTGGTGAGCGGCGGCAACATCGAGCCGACCCTCCTCGCGGAACTGCTGGGTACCGAGGCGTAGGCTCGTTCCGGCAACGAATCGAAGTCGGATGGAGGCGGAGCGCCGCATGGACGCAGGGCTCAAGCGCGAGCTGGAGGCGAAGGTCTACGCCGGTGAGCGGCTGACCCGCGAGGACGGCATCGCGCTCTACGAGAGCGACGACCTGGCCTGGCTGGGCGGCCTGGCGCACCACGTGCGCACGCGGAAGAACGGCGACGTCGTCCACTTCAACGTCAACCGCCACCTCAACATGACCAACGTGTGCAGCGCCTCCTGCGCGTACTGCTCGTTCCAGCGCAAGCCGGGCGAGAAGGACGCGTACACGATGCGCATCGAGGAGGCCGTCCGGCTCGCCAAGGCGATGGAGTCGGAGTCCCTCACCGAGCTGCACATCGTCAACGGCCTGCACCCGACCCTGCCGTGGCGCTACTACCCGCGCTCGCTGCGGGAGCTGAAGGCCGCGCTGCCGAACGTCTCGCTGAAGGCCTTCACCGCCACCGAGATCCACTGGTTCGAGCGGATCAGCGGCCTGACCGCCTCGGAGATCCTGGACGAGCTGATCGACGCCGGCCTGGAGTCGCTGACCGGCGGCGGCGCGGAGATCTTCGACTGGGAGGTCCGCCAGCACATCGTCGACCACGAGACCCACTGGGAGGACTGGTCGCGGATCCACCGTCTGGCGCACGAGAAGGGTCTGAAGACCCCGTGCACCATGCTCTACGGCCACATCGAGGAGCCCCGGCACCGGGTCGACCACGTGCTGCGGCTGCGCGAACTGCAGGACGAGACCGGCGGCTTCCAGGTCTTCATCCCGCTGCGCTACCAGCACGACTTCCACGACTCCAAGGACGGCGTGGTCCGCAACCGCCTGATGGAGCGGACCGAGATGGCCACCGGTGCCGAGGCGCTGAAGACCTTCGCGGTCTCCCGGCTGCTCTTCGACAACGTGCCGCACGTCAAGGTCTTCTGGGTGATGCACGGCGTCACCACCGCCCAGCTGGCGCTCAGCCACGGCGCGGACGACATGGACGGCTCGGTGGTCGAGTACAAGATCACCCACGACGCGGACAACTTCGGCACGCCGAACAAGCTCGGCCGCGACGACCTGCTCGACCTGATCCGCGACGCCGGCTTCCGCCCGGTGGAGCGCAACACCCGGTACGAGGTCATCCGCGAGTACGACGGCCCGGACCTGCAGCGCCGCGAGACCCCGCAGGCCATGCGCCTCTGACCGCGCACCCGTGTGCGTCCGGTGGGCCTGGGGGCGCGTATGCTCACAGGCCCATCACACATCTCGGGTTCCGTTTCCGGACGGCGCTCTGGGAGGATCGTCCGCATGTCCGGTTCCCACCGCGCCGCCTCGCACCGCCGCTCGCGCTCCGCGCCGAGCCCGCGCACCGAGGGCCGCGGCGCCGGACGCGCGGCCGACCGGGCCGCCGCCGGGGCGTCCGCCCCCCGGGTCGCGGCCGAGGAGCCGGCCGTCGGCCGCGGGCGCCGGCGCAGGCCCAAGCCGCGCCGGGTGCGCAAGCTGACGGTCTCCACCGCGACACTGCTGGCGCTGGCCGCCGGCTGGTTCACCGTCGGGCCGGGCCGCACCTTCCCGCAGACCACGGCCGCCGCCCCGGACCGCAATCCGGACGACCAGGTGGTGCCGATGCGCGCCGCCGAGATACACACCGAGGCCCCGGCCGCCGACCGCTCCGACCGGACGAAGCTGACCTCGATACCCGGCCTCGGCCCGTCCTGGACGGCGAAGATCCCCGCCGAGACCCGCCAACTGCTGGTCGCCAGCGGCAAGGGCAAGGACTCCTCCGACACCACCGTCACGCTCTGGACCCGCGGCGCCGACGGCGTCTGGCAGGCCGGCCAGGCGTGGCCCGCGCACAACGCGTACAAGGGCTGGACCGCCGAGCACCGCTCCGGCGACCTGCGCAGCCCGATCGGCCTGTTCGCCCTCACCGACGCCGGCGGCCGCAAGGCGAACCCGGGCACCAAGCTCCCGTACGACCAGGACGCCGACTTCGTGATGGGCGGGCGGGGCTTCAACAACGAGCCGCTGGCCGGTTCCTTCGACTACGTGGTCGCGATCAACTACAACCGGGTGGCCGGCAGCTCGCCGCTGGACACCCGGACCCCCGAGGGCGCTGCCAAGGGCGGCGGCATCTGGCTGCACCTGGACCACGGCGGCCCGACCCACGGCTGCGTCTCGCTGACCGAGGACCACATGGTCGAACTGGTCCGCGCCCTCGACCCGGCCCTGCACCCGATGATCGCGATGGGCGACGCACAGTCCCTTTCCGGATGAGTTGTCCGTCCCCTACAGCAACCGGCGCCGGATCCTGTACCAGGGCGTCACCGGGTGACTCACCGGTAACGGGGTTGAGTGGCGGTATGACCGCCTCCCGTATCGTGGCGCTCGGCCACTACCAGCCGCCCAAGGTCCTCAGCAACGACGACCTGGAGAAGCTGGTCGACACCGACGACGAGTGGATCCGCTCCCGGGTCGGAATCCGCACCCGGCACATCGCGGAGGACGAGACCCTGGTCGACCTGGCCGCCGAGGCGGCCCAGAAGGCCCTGGCCCACGCCGGCCGCACCGCCGACCAGGTCGACCTGGTCGTGGTCGCCACCTGCACCGCCACCGAGCGCAGCCCCTACACCGCCGCCGCCGTCGCCGCCCGGCTCGGCATCCCCACGCCCGCCGCGTACGACGTGAACACGGTCTGCTCCGGCTTCTCGTACGCCCTCGCCACCGCCGACCACGCCATCCGGGCCGGCGCGGCCACCCGGGCGCTGGTGATCGGCGCCGAGCGGATGTCCGACACCCTCGACTGGACCGACCGCACCACCTGCGTGATCTTCGGCGACGGGGCGGGCGCCGCGCTGGTCGAGGCCGTCCCGGACGAGCAGGCCGGCATCGGCCCGGTGGTCTGGGGCACCGAGCCCGAGAAGGGCGACGCGGTCACCATCTCCGGCTGGGACCCGACCATCAGCCAGCAGGGCCAGACGGTCTTCCGCTGGGCCACCACCAAGATCGCCCCGCTGGCCCGGCAGGCCGCCCTGAAGGCCGGCCACGACCCGTCCGAGCTGCGCGGCTTCGTCGCCCACCAGGCCAACCTGCGGATCATCGACGCCATCGCCGGCAAGCTCGGCCTGGCCGAGGACGCGGTGGTCGCCCGCGACGTGGTCGACTCCGGCAACACCTCCGCCGCCTCCATCCCGCTGGCCCTCAGCAAGCTGGTCGAGCGCGGCGAGCTGAACAGCGGCGACCCGGTGCTGCTCTTCGGCTTCGGCGGCGGGCTGGCGTACGCCGGCCAGGTCGTGCGCTGCCCCTGACCCGCGGGCACCTTCGAGGACGACGCCGACGGGGCGGCAACCGGACAGGTCCGGTTGCCGCCCCACTGTCGTGTTCGGGCACGTCACGGTACGTCGGCGAACCTCCCCCGAGGACACGGCCGCCGTCCGACACACCCCGGAACAGGAGACCGGGGCCACGCGCCAATCGGCTGGGGAACGGTTACTTCGGCGGCTTCTTCCCGGTGACACCGAGGTACACCTGGAGGGCCAGATTGGGCTTGAGGTCCTTCACCTTGACGCCCCAGGAGGTGAAGGCCTTCTGGTGTTCGGCGGCGGAGGCCAGCAGCGAGACCAGCGCGCCGGCGATCGCCGCCGGATCCACGGTCTTGTCGGTCTTGCCCTGGTTGTTCCGAACCGCTTCGGTCAGCGGGGCGACGACCGAGTTGAGGACCTTCATGCGGATCTTGAAGAACCGCTTGTCCCCTTCGGCGGCACCGAGCGTGACGACTCGGAGAATGGCGTCATTCTTGCGCCAGAAGGCGAGGAATCCGTCCACCACTTCTTCGGAAGTGGTGAAGCCGGTCTTTCCCGCCCAGGACTTTCCATCGACGAGCTCTTTGAGCCCGACGCTGTCCTCGGCCATTTCCTCGGCGATCTCAAGGACGGCGCCCTCGACATCCGGGAAGTACTGGTAGAAGGTCGCGGGGGAGGTACCCGCCATACGGGCGACGTCGATGACCTTGACGTCCCGGTAAGGCGACGTGCTGAGCATCTCGCGGAGGCAGTCGAGCAGCTTCTGCCGCGTCTCCTGTCCGCGTCGCCCGGCGACGCGACCGTCGACGGTGCGAACTTGTCCTGTCATGCCGTCAGCTTACCGTGGCAAGATCTTGGCGCGATTCGGTGATGCGACTATTAGTCCGCATGGGGGTCGGCAATTCCAGGGCATCAGATCACGTTGTAGCCCCCCCGTGTACTGATGACCCCACAGCGTGACGACAAGTCGGCTGATTCGTGATCACTTCGATGCTTCCGGTCGCCGTCGGAGCCCCCGCCGTGACCCTCCGGAGCCCCGGAGGCCCTCCCGCGGGTGCCCCGAGTGGCCGGGAAGGGGCGGGTGTCCCGCGTGTTGGTGGCGGGGGAGATTGGATCCCGGGCGGTGCGCATTGGAGAATCGGTGCGGCGGCCCGACGGGTGGCGGCCCGACGGGGAGGTGGCTGCGGAGTGGACCAGCTGACGGCGCACGATCCGAGGCGGATCGGGCCCTTCGAGGTGCTCGGCCGGCTCGGAGCGGGCGGGATGGGCCTGGTCTACCTGGCGCGGTCCGCCTCCGGCCGCCGGGTCGCGATCAAGACCGTGCGCGCCGAGCTCGCCGAGGACGACCTGTTCCGGGTCCGCTTCGCCCGCGAGATCGAGGCCGCGAAGACGGTCGGCGGCTTCTACACCGCCGCCGTGGTGGACGCCGACGCCGACGCGGCGGTGCCCTGGCTGGCCACCGCGTACGTCCCGGCACCCTCGCTGGAGGACCTGGTCAACCAGTGCGGGCCGCTGCCGGTGGACGCGGTGCGCTGGCTGACCGCCGGCATCGCCGAGGCGCTGCAGTCCATCCACGCGGCCAACCTGGTGCACCGCGACCTCAAGCCGTCCAACGTGCTGGTGGTCGAGGACGGCCCCCGGGTGATCGACTTCGGCATCGCCGCCGGGGTCTCCAACACCCGGCTGACCATGACCAACGTGGCGGTCGGCACCCCCGCCTACATGTCGCCCGAGCAGGCCCGGGACAGCCGCAGCGTCACCGGCGCCAGCGACATCTTCTCGCTGGGCTCGCTGATCGTCTTCTGTGCCACCGGGCACGCCCCCTACCGGGGCGCCAACCCGGTGGAGACGGTGTTCCAGCTGCTGCGCGAGCAGCCCGACCTGTCCGGGCTCCCGGTGGACCTGGTGGACCTGGTGCGGGCCTGCATGAGACCGGCCCCCGAGCACCGCCCGACGCCCGCTCAGATCCAGGCCGAGCTGGCCCCCCACCTGTTCTCCAACGACGCCGCCGGGGAGGCGGGGGATTGGCTGCCGCCCGCCGCCCTCGACCTGATCGAGCGCAAGCGCGGCCGTCGGCCCGTACCGCCGCAGCCGCACCCCCAGCCGCACCCGCACCCGCTGCCGCTCCCTCAGCCCGGGCCGGTCCAGGGCGGTCCGGTGCGGCCCGGCCTCGTCCACGGCGGCCCCGCGCACGGCGGTCCCCACGGCGGCGCCCCCGGCTCCGACCACGTGGCCACCGAGCGGATGGGCGGGCGGCAGGTCCTGGGCCCGTCCGGGGCGGAGGTCCGGCTGCCCGGCGCCAGTGTGGCGATAGGGCCCGGTCCCCGGGCGGAGACCAGCGCGCACGTCGCGCCGTCCCCCGGTACCGACTGGGTGCGACGGACCGGCGCGCCCGGCACCACCGACCCCTCCGGGCGGCCCGGGACGGCCCCGGTGCCGCCGCAGCCCGCCCCGGCGCCGCGCTGGCGGCCCTGGCGGTTCCGGATGTCCAACGACGTCTGGGGCACCCCGGTGGTCGCCGACGGCACCCTGTTCGTCTCCAGCTTCGAGGTGCACGCCCTCGACATCGCCTCCGGACAGCGCCGCTACAAGACCCACGACGTGGCCTGGGCGCTCGCCGTGGACTCCGGCCGGGTGCACGCCGCCGACGGGCCGCACCTGTACACCGTGGACGCCGCCGACGGCACCTCCCGCTGGCGCAACTCGCTGGACGGCTGGATCTACTCGCTGGACGCCGCCGACGGCGTCCTGTGCTGCGGCATCCGGGGCGGCGGCGTGCAGCTGCGCTCCGCCGCCAACGGCGCCGAGCTGTGGCGGGCCGACGACGCCCAGCAGGAGTACGAGAACCCGCAGTCCGGACCGGCCCTGGTGGCCGGCGCGGTCTACTACCAGGGCGGCGGCCGGCTGCGCTGCGTCGACCCGCGCGGCGCCGGGCTGCGCTGGTCGGTGGCGATCGGCGGCGACGTCCCCTCCCGCCCGGTCGAGCGCGGCGGCGTGCTGTACCTGACCTCCGGTTCGCACGTGTACGCGCTGGACGCCGCCACCGGCGCCGAGCGCTGGCGCTTCGACGCGCCCGTGGTGCTGTTCACCCCGCCCGCGGTGGCGGACGGCGCGGTGTACGTCGCGGACTACCTCGGCACCCTGTACGCGCTGGACGCCGCCACCGGACGCGACCGCTGGCGCGGCTCCACCGCCGCCCGGCAGGGCGCCGAACCGGTGGTGCTGGCCGAGTCCACCGCGCTGCTCGGCTCCGGGGACACCCTGTTCGCCTTCGACACCGCCACCGGGCGGGAGCGCTGGCGGTACCAGGCGCGCGGCGAGATCGTCGGCTCCCCGGCGGTCGCCGACGGGCTGGTGCACCTCGGCAGCCGTGACCACTCGCTGCACACCGTGGAGCTCGGCACCGGCCGACTGCGCTGGGAGCTCGGCACCAAGGGCGAGCTCACCGGGTCCCCGGTGGCGGTCGGCGGCCGGGTGTTCGTCGGCTCCAAGGACCGCTGCGTCTACGCCCTGGACTCGTTCTACGGCACCGCGGTGCCGTAGCGGCCGGCGCGGTGCCCGGGCCCCGGCGGGCCCGGGTGCTGGTCCGGGCACTGGTCCGGACGCCGGCCCGGGTACTGGCCGGGGTTCCGGCCCGGGCTCAGTGGCCGGTCCGGGCCCGCGGGTTGTGGTGCAGCCAGGCCTGCCAGGCCGAGGCGACCATCGACTCCACGTCGTGCTCGGCGCTCCAGCCGAACTCCGCGCGGATCCGGTCGGCCGAGGCCACCACCTTGGCCGGGTCCCCGGGGCGGCGCGGGGCGGTCTCCGGGGTGAACCGGCGCCCCGTCACCCGGGCGATCACGTCCAGCATCTCCAGGACCGACACCCCCTCGCCGCGTCCGACGTTCAGGGTCAGCGCGCCGGGCTCCGGATCGGCGTCCAGGTGCCGGACGGCCGCCAGGTGGGCCGAGGCCACGTCCGCGACGTGGATGTAGTCCCGGACGCAGCTGCCGTCCGGGGTCGGGTAGTCGGTGCCGAACACCAGCGGCGCCCGCCCCTCGGTCAGCCGCTGGAAGACCATCGGGACCAGGTTGGCCGCGCCGCGGTCGGCCAGCCCGGCCGTCGCCGTCCCGGCCACGTTGAAGTACCGCAGCGAGACCCCGGAGATCCCGTACGCCCGCGCGCAGGCGGCCAGCAGCCACTCGCCGGCCAGCTTGGTCTCGCCGTACGGATTGAGCGGCGCGCACGGGGTGGACTCGGTGACCAGCTCGACGTCGTGGGGCATGCCGTAGACGGCGGCGGAGGAGGAGAACAGCACCCGCCGCACGCCGGCCGCCACGGCCGCGGACAGGACGGTCCGCATGCCCTCGACGTTCTCGCGGTAGTAGCGCAGCGGCTCGGCCACCGACTCGGCGGGCTGCTTCTTGGCGGCGATGTGCAGCACGCCGCGGACCGGATACCGGCTCAGCACCCGCTCGACGGCCGCCGGGTCGAGGGTGGAGCCGACCTCGAGCGGCACGCCGGCGGGCAGACGGTCCCGCCCGCCGCTGCTCAGGTCGTCCAGGACCACCACCGGCACACCCGCTCCGGTCAGCGAACGCACCACGTGGCCGCCGATGTAGCCCGCTCCTCCGGTGATCAGCCAGGTCATGCCGGGATCCTATGCCCGTCGGCGCAATGCCGGGCGCGCCTGCCGATTGATTCGGACATAAAGGTGAAATGCTGACAAAGTCATTTGAGATCCCGGAGGTTGTCCAGGTGCGCCCGAAGAAGGAACCGACCCGTCCGCTCCCGGCGGGCCCACGCCCCACCGGGCCCAAGCTGTGGCCGGCCCCGGTCGCCGCGCTGGCGCTGGCGCTGGTCGGACTGCTGGTCACCGGCTGCAGCAGTTCGACGTCCTCGTCCTCCTCGTCGCCCTCCGCCACCACGGCCTCGGCCACCACGGCCTCGGCCGGCGCGAGCGGCGCCCCCTCCGCCGCGTCGTCCGGCAGCAACCAGCTGCAGGACGACTACCAGCGGGTGATCGCCAACGTGCTGCCCTCGGTGGTGCAGATCACCGCCGGCGACAGCCTCGGCTCAGGGATCGTCTTCGACGACAAGGGCGACATCGTCACCAACGCCCACGTCGTCGGCACGGCGCAGAAGTTCACCGTGACCCTGGCCAACTCCACCACCGAGCTGGAGGCCACGCTGGTCGGCAGCTACCCGGAGTCCGACCTCGCGGTGATCAAGCTCAGCAGCCCGCCGAGCGGCCTCAGGCCGGCGGTCTTCGGCGACAGCAGCAAGGTCGAGGTCGGCCAGATCACCCTGGCGATGGGCAGCCCGCTGGGCCTGTCCAGCAGCGTGACCCAGGGCATCGTCTCGGCCACCGGACGCACCGTCAGCGAGCCCCAGACCGCGGGCTCGCCCGGCGCCACCATCGGCAACATGGTGCAGACCTCGGCCGCGATCAACCCCGGCAACTCCGGGGGCGCCCTCGCGAACCTCGCCAGCCAGGTGATCGGCATCAACACCCTGGCCGCCGTCGACCAGGAGCTCAACGGCAGTGCCGCCCCCGGCATCGGCTTCGCCATCCCGGCGGCCACCGTGACCAACATCGCCAACCAGCTGATCAAGGACGGCAAGGTCACCAACTCCGGCCGGGCCGCCCTCGGGGTCACCGCCCGGACCTACTTCAACGCCGAGTACCAGCCGGCCGGCGCCGTGCTCGTCTCGGTCACCGCGGGCGGCCCGGCCGCCTCGGCCGGCCTGCAGCCCGGCGACGTGATCACCAAGCTGGGCGACACCCAGATCACCACGCTCGCCTCGCTGACCACCGCCCTGGCCTCCCTGACACCCGGCGACAAGGTCACCGTCACCTACCAGCGCAGCGGCGCGACCAAGACCGCCGACATCACGCTCGGCTCGCTGTAGCCGCAACCGGCTCCACCGGCCCCGGGCCCGGAGCGCCGCCACCGCGCAAGGGCCGGCGGCACTCCGGGCCCGGTCACGTCGGGGCCCGGCTCGCTGCGGCCGGGGCCTGAGCCGGTCGGCAGGGGTCGGTCAGCCAGGATCGGTCAGGCGCGGGTGGCCCGGGTGCGCCAGGGGAGCTCCACGGTCACCGAGGTCGGGCCGCCGGCCGGGCTCTCCACCAGGAAGACACCGTCCACCGCGCCGACCCGCTCGGCCAGCCCGGCCAGGCCGCCGCCCGGCCGGGTGGTCGCCCCGCCGGCGCCGTCGTCCTGCACCAGCAGCATCAGCCGGTCGTCGTGGCGCCAGACGTCCACCGTCGCCGAGCGGGCACCGGAGTGCTTGGAGACATTGGTGAGCAGCTCGCTGACCGTGAAGTAGGCGATGCCCTCGACCGCGGAATCCGGCCGGGCGCCGTCCGGACCGAGCTCGACGTGGACCTTCACCCCGCCCGGGACGGTGCAGCGGGCCGCCACCGCGGAGAGCGCAGCGTCCAGCCCCCGGTCGGTGAGCACCGCGGGGTGGATGCCCCGGGCCAGATCCCGCAGCTCCTGCAGGGCCAGCTTCACCTCGCCGTGCGCCGCGTCGACCATCTTCGCGGCGGACGCCATGCTCTCGGGTGTCACCTCCTCGGTCAGCCGCTCCTTGGCCAGGCCGAGGTCCATCGCCAGCGCGACCAGCCGGGCCTGGGCGCCGTCGTGCAGGTCGCGCTCGATCCGGCGCAGGTCGGCGGCGGCGGTGTCGACCACCGCACCCCGGTCGTCCTCCAGCTCGCGGACCCGCTCGGCCAGCGCGTTCGGACTGACCAGGCTCTCCACCAGCACCCGGTCGACCAGAGCCAGCGCCCGCATCGCCCAGGGCAGCAGCGGCCATCCCACCACCAGCAGCACCAGCGTCAGCGCGAAGCCGAGCACCCCCCACGGCAGCAGCAGCACGCAGTAGATCACCGAGCGCCAGTTCAGCGAATCCGTCAGCGCCGCGATCACCCAGCCCGCCACCCCGGAGCGGGGCACCACCATCGGCCCCGGCTCGGGTATCCCGCTGCCCAGGTCCGCCCGGGCCCGGCCGCGCGCCAGGCGCCCGAACCAGCGGCAGCCCACCAGCCCGGCCGCCAGCAGCGGCAGACCCACCACCGTCACCGCCAGGCCCACACCCACCGAGAGCAGCACGACGGCGAAGACGAACCCGGCGATGCCGACCGGCAGATTCAGCAACTGGTGCCGCACCCGCCGCCACATCGGCGCCCCGTACGGCGACGGGGACTTCGCTTCTTCCGTCATGGCCTGCCTGCACCCACTTCCGGGCTCGATCCGTTCTTCCGTGATCAGCATCCCGGTTGCCGGTACCGCGCCGCCATGGTGCTGAGCTCCGTCTTGACCCTGGTGCTAGCCCCACCCCTCAACCTGGTGCGGTGTCCACCGACCGTCTTGCACAGCGGGCAGGTGGAGGAGTAGACGGACGGTGCACTTAGACTCACGCCCTAGCGATGGTTATGGGTGTGCAAAGAAGAGAGGCGAGCGCATGAAGTGGCAGCCGGTCGCTGCCGACCCTGCCGCGGGCAGTGGCTACTTCGACGCGTACGCGGCGGTGGGCCTGCTCGCCGTCGTCGGCGTGCTCTTCGTGGCCTTGGCGTTCACCGCCAACCGCCTGCTGCGCCCGGTCGTCCACTCGCCGGAGAAGCTGCTGGCGTACGAATGCGGCGTCGACCCGGTCGGCGAGGGCTGGGCGCACACCCAGGTCCGCTACTACGTCTATGCCTTCCTCTACGTGATCTTCGCGGTCGACGCGATCTACCTCTTCCCCTGGGCGACGGTCTTCGCCGCCGCGGGGTACGGGGCGACGACGCTGGTGGAGATGTTCGTCTTCATCGGCTTCCTCGCGGTCGGGCTGCTCTACGCCTGGAAGAAGGGCGTTCTGGAATGGACGTGACCCACAGCCACGCGCACGGCGACCAGGGCGGGCCGATCCCGCTCGGCATGCCGGACCCCGCGCACCCCGGCGCCGCCGTCGAGCAGCGCCGCCTCGGCCCGCTCGCCCGGCTCGCCCCGGACCCGGTCAAGGTCGTCCTCAACTGGGGGCGCCGCTACAGCCTCTGGTGCTTCAACTTCGGCCTCGCCTGCTGCGCGATCGAGTTCATCGCCGCGTCGATGGCCAAGCACGACTTCATCCGGATGGGTGTCATCCCGTTCGCGCCCGGCCCCCGCCAGGCCGACCTGATGATCGTCTCGGGCACCGTCACCGACAAGATGGCGCCCGCCGTCAAGCGCCTCTACGAGCAGATGCCCGAGCCCAAGTACGTCATCTCCTTCGGCGCCTGCTCCAACTCCGGCGGCCCCTACTGGGACTCCTACTCCGTCACCAAGGGCGTCGACCAGATCATCCCGGTCGACGTCTACGTGCCCGGCTGCCCGCCCCGGCCCGAGGCCCTGCTCCAGGGCATCCTCAAGCTCCAGGAGAAGATCGCCGCCGAGCAGCTGCCCGAGCGCTACGCCGCACCCGCGTCCGCGCTGCGCCGCCCGCTCGTCACCGGCCCCGGGGAGGCGGCCCAGTGACCACCCCCGAGCCGACCCCCGCCGAGCCGACCCCCGCGGAGCCGACCGCCGCCGAGCGGACCGCCGCCGCGATCGGCGCGTGGGCGACCGCCGCCGAGGCGTACGACCTGCTGACCGTCGACGTCCCCGCCGAGCACTGGATCGAGGCGCTGACCGCCGCCCGGGACGGGCTGGGACTCACCTACTTCGACTGGCTGAGCGCCGTCGACGAGCTGGCGGAAGGGTTCTCCGTCTCGGCGCACCTGGCGTCCGTCGGCGTCCCCGGCACCGTCCGCCACCTGCTGGTCCGCACCCGCGTGCCGCGCGACAAGGCCGTGCTGCCCACCGCGACCGGCGTGTACGCGGGGGCCGCGTGGCACGAGCGCGAGACCAACGAGATGTTCGGCATCGACTTCGCCGGACACCCGCACCTGATCACCCTGCTGCTGCCGGACGGCTTCGAGGGCCACCCGCTGCGCAAGGACTTCGTCCTCGCCGCACGCGTCGCCAAGGCCTGGCCCGGAGCGAAGGAACCCGGCGAGTCCGACCACGGCGACGGGCCCGCCCGCCGCAAGATGCAGCCCGCCGGAGTCCCCGACCCCAACGAGTGGGGGCCGCTCAAGGGCACCCTGCCGCCGATCGCGGAGCGGCCCGCGCGGGCCGCCCGGACGCCGCGAGCGGCTGCCGCCGGCGCCGCCGCGGGTGAAGGCGCGGCGGCGGTGCGGGCCGACCGTCCGCGACGCACCCGTTCCATCAGCGACGGCTCCGTCAGCCAGACCGAGGAGACCCCGGCCACGGGCGACGCCCCCGCGGTACGGGCCGACCGGCCCCGCCGCACCCGCAGCGTCGACGCCGGCTCCGTCAGCCAGACCCCCGCCGGCACCGAGCGCCCCGCGACCCCGCGCACCCGCTCCACCGACGCCCCCTGGCACACCCCGGTCCCCGCCCACGAACCTCCGGCTGCGAGCCCGGCTGCGCCGAGCGCGAAGCCGGAGGTTGCTGAGCCCGCTGTGCCGCAGGCCCCCGCCAGCGAGGAGTCGGCGAGGCCGGAGACTGCTGAACCCGCTGCGCCGGAGGCGGCCGAGCCGCAGGCCCCCGCTGGCGCGGGGACGTCTGCGCCTGCTTCCTCGGCTGCGCCGCAGGCCCCCGCTGACGCGGGGACGGCGAAGCCGGAGGCCGCTGCGTCCGAGGCTGCCGAGCCGCAGGCTCCCGCTGGCGCGGGGACGTCTGCGCCGGAAGCCCCCGCCGACGGGGAGCGGGAGGGCGCCGAGCCGCAGGCTCCCGCCGACGCGGAGCCGGGTGCGGATGTGGACGACGACGGTGCGCGGAACGGAGACGGCGCGTGAATCTTCTCGACACGCTGCTGCGCTGCGTCGCGACGCTGGTCGCGTTCCTGGTGCTGCCGCTGGTGGTCGGTCAGACCGAGCACAAGGTGATGGCGCACATGCAGGGCCGTCTCGGCCCGATGTACGCGGGTGGTTTCCACGGCTGGGCGCAGCTGGTCGCCGACGGCGTGAAGTTCGCGCAGAAGGAGGACATCGTCCCCTCCGGCGCGGACCGCCGGATCTTCCGGTACGCCCCGGCCGTCGCGCTGCTCCCGTACCTCCTGGTCCTGCTGGCGATCCCGGTCGGTCCGGGCGGGTTCGTCGGTCAGGCGATCGACGCGGGCATCTTCTTCGTCCTGGCCGTGATGGGCATCGGCGTGCTGGGCTCGCTGATGGCGGGCTGGGCGTCGGCGAACAAGTTCTCCCTCCTGGGCGGCCTGCGCACGGCCGCGCAGCTGATGTCGTACGAGCTGCCGATGCTGCTGGCCGCGGCGTCGGTGGCGATGGCGGCGGGGACGGTGTCGCTGCCGGGCATCGTGGACGCGTTCCACTGGTGGTGGCTGCCGTGGCAGGCGATCGGCGCGTTCGTGTTCTTCACGGCGGGCCTCGCCGAGCTGCAGCGCCCGCCGTTCGACATGCCGGTCGCCGACTCGGAGATCATCTTCGGCGCGTACACCGAGTACACCGGTCTGCGCTTCGCGCTGTTCCTGCTGTCGGAGTACGCGGGCATCGTGGTGGTCTCGGGCCTGACCACGGTGTTGTTCCTCGGCGGCTGGCACGGCCCGTTCCCGGACAGCCTCGGCTGGCTGTGGACCCTGCTCAAGACGTTCGCGCTGGCGTTCGTGGTGATCTGGCTGCGGGTCACCTATCCCCGGCTGCGCGAGGACCAGCTGATGCGCTTCGCGTGGACGGTGCTGATCCCGCTCGCGCTGGTCCAGCTGGCCCTGACCGGCATCATCAAGGTGGCGATCTCCTAATGCCCATTCCCGGTTCCGGTCTGGCCAAGGGCCTGGCCGTCACGCTGCGCACGATGACGCGCAGGAGCGTCACCGCGCAGTACCCGGACGTGCAGCCGGTGCTGCCGCCGCGCAGCCGCGGGGTGATCGCGCTGCTGGAGGAGAACTGCACGGTCTGCATGCTGTGCGCCCGCGAGTGCCCGGACTGGTGCATCTACATCGACTCCCACAAGGAGACGCTGCCCGCCGCCGATCCGAACGCCCGCGCCCGCACCCGCAACGTGCTGGACCGGTTCGCGATCGACTTCTCGCTCTGCATGTACTGCGGCATCTGCATCGAGGTGTGCCCGTTCGACGCGCTGTTCTGGTCGCCGGAGTTCGAGTACGCGGAGACCGACATCCTCGACCTCACCCACGAGCGGGAGCGGCTGCGCGAGTGGATGTGGACGGTGCCCGCGCCGCCCGCGCACGACCCGGGGGCCGAGGAGCCCAAGGAGATCGCCATGGCCCGCAAGGCGGCCGAGAAGCTGGCGGCGGCCGCCGAGGCCGCGGCCGCGGGAGGTGAGCAGGAGTGAGCGCGCTGCTGGCCGCCGCCGGTTCGCTGGAGCCGGCCGCCCGGTCCTTCCTGTCGCCGACCGGGCAGGAGGTCGTCTTCCTGCTGGTCGGTGTCGCGGTGCTCGGCGCCGCTGTCGTCTCGGTGACCACCAAGCAGCTGGTGCACGCCGCGCTGTGGCTGGTGGTGGCGCTGGGCGGCCTGGCCGTCGAGTTCCTGCTGCTGACGGCGGAGTTCATCGCCTGGGTGCAGGTGCTGATCTACCTCGGTTCGGTGGTCGTCCTCGTCCTGTTCGGCCTGATGCTGACCAGGGCGCCGATCGGACGTTCCCCGGACGCCGACTCGGGCAACCGGTGGGCCGCGCTGGCGGTCGGCCTGGCCTCGGCCGCGACCCTGGTCACCCTGGTCGTGGACGCGTTCCGCAGCTCGTGGATCGACCTGTCGGCCGGTGCCGGCTCGACCAGGGCCACCGGCGAGTACCTGTTCCGGTACTGGGTGCTGCCGTTCGAGGCGCTGTCCGTCCTGCTGCTGGCCGCGCTGGTCGGCGCGATCGTGCTCTCCCGGAACGGGAAGGGCCGGCTGCCGCGCCCCCGCGCCGGGCAGCTGCGCGCCGCCGTCCGCTCCGCCAAGGCTCCCGCCGCGTCGAAGGGGCGCTGACCGTGCACCTCGCCTACCCCGCCGTCCTCGCCGCGCTGCTGTTCAGCGTCGGCGTCTACGGCGTGCTCGCCCGGCGCAACGTCGTGCTGGTGCTGATGTCCGTCGAGCTGATGCTCAACGCGGTCAACCTCAACCTGGTGGCGTTCGACACCTGGCTGCGCGACGCGCTGCACGCCGGTCAGGCACTGACCCTGTTCACCATCACGATCGCGGCCGCCGAGATCGGCCTGGGCCTGGCGATCGTGCTGCTGGTGTTCCGCACCCGCCGCACCGCCGACGTGGACCGGATCACCGCCCTCGGCGACCCGTCCGAAGCCGCGGAGCCGTCCGCGGAGACCGAGGAAGCGCAGGCCGTCGCATGAACCTCGCCCTGCCGATCCTGGTCCCCGTGCTGCCCGCGCTCGGCGCGGCGGCCACCCTGGCCACCGGCCGCAAGGTGCCGGGCCTGGCCCGCCCGCTGGCGATCCTGCCGGTCGCGGTCTCGGCCGTGCTGGCCCTCCTGGTCGCCCTGCAGCTGGGCACCGGCACGCTGGACGCCGCCACCCGGCTGACCCCGACCGGCGGCCCGGACATCACCCTGGCCCTGCACCTGGACGGCTTCACCTCGGTGATCTCCGTCCTGGTCGGCCTGGTCGCCACCTGCGTGCAGGTGTACTCCACGGCCTACCTGAAGGACGACCCGCGCTACCCCTCGTACGCGGCCCTGGTCTCGCTCTTCACCGCGGCGATGTTCGTGGTCGTCTACTCCGGCGACCTGATCGTCCTGCTGGTCGGCTGGGAGGTCATGGGCATCTGCTCGTACTTCCTGATCGGCCACCACTGGGAGACCGCGGACGCCCGCTCGGCGTCGCTGAAGGCGTTCCTGGTCACCAAGCTCGGTGACGTGCCGTTCCTGTTCGGCCTCTTCCTGCTCGGCGCGGACGCCGGCACCTTCCGGATCGACGGGGTGCTGACCGCCGCCGCGGACGGGCGCCTCGGCCACCCGACGCTGATCGCGCTGCTGCTGCTCGCCGGCGTGGCCGGCAAGAGCGCGCAGTTCCCGCTGCACACCTGGCTCCCGGACGCGATGGCCGGTCCGACGCCGGTCTCCGCGCTGATCCACGCCGCCACCATGGTCGCGGCCGGCATCTACCTGGTCGCCCGGCTGCTGCCGGTCTTCCTGCTCTCCGCCGCCGCGCTGGTCGTCCTCTCCGTGATGGCGGCCGTCACCATGATCGGCTCGGCGCTGTGCGCGCTCGCCCAGGACGACCTGAAGCGGGTGCTCGCCTACTCGACGGTCGGCCAGCTCGGCTACATGGCCGGCGCCCTCGCCTCCGGCGACCGCGACGCTGCCGTGTTCCACCTGCTCACCCACGGCGCGTTCAAGGCGCTGCTGTTCCTGGCGGCCGGCGTGGTGATCCACGCCGCGCACACCAACTCCATCTCGGCGATGTCCCGGATGCCCGGCCTGCGCCGCCGCGTCCCGGACGCCTACTGGACGATGGGGATCGGCCTGGTCGCCCTGGTCGGCCTGCCGCCGTTCTCCGGGTTCTTCTCCAAGGAGGCGGTGCTGACCGCCGCCGAGCACGCCGCGACCGGCGAGGCGATCACCGGCGGCCTGGCCCCGGCCTCCGCGGTGCCGTCCGCCGCGGGCTGGATCGTGCTGGTGTCCGGCTCGCTGACCGCGCTGCTCACCGCCGCGTACGCGACCCGGCTGTGGCTGGTCGCCTTCCACGGCCGCGCGCTGACCGGCCTCCCGGCCGAGCCGCAGGCCGGCGCCCCCTACTCGCCGGAGATCGACGAGGCCGACCCGGCGAAGGCCGAGCCGGCCGCGATGCGCTGGCCGCTGTGGGTGCTGGCGGTCCCGACCATGGGCCTCGGCATCCTCGGGCTGCGCACCGACTGGCTGCCTGCCCTGCTCGGCGGCAGCTCGCTGCGCCCCTCGGTGGACACCGCCGTGATCGGCACCGGCCTCGCGGTGGCCGGCTTGCTGATCGCGTACGCCGCCTGGCGCTCCGCCGGCGCCCGGCAGGCCGCCCGCGCCCCGCAGGTCGAGGGCCGGGTGCCCGAGCAGGCCGGACCGCCGGCCGTCGAGCAGCTGCCCGCCGACCCCGGACGCAGCCTGCTCGGCCCGCTCTTCGGCCCCGCCCAGCACGGCTTCGGCGTGGACCGGCTGTACAGCGCGCTGTTCGTCCGCCCGACCGGGGCACTGGCCCGACTGGTGCAGTTCCTCGACCGCGAGGTGGTCGAGACGTACGTGCGCGGCGCCGGCAACGGGGCCACCGCGCTCGGCTGGCTGGTCCGCCGGGCACAGAGCGGCAACGCCCAGGCCTACCTGAGCGCGCTGCTCGCCGGAGCCGTCGTGCTCGCCGTCCTGGTGGCGGTCGGCTCATGATCCAGATTTCCCGTCCCGACCCGGCACGCCCTGGGAGCACCCGGTGAACGCAGTCCTCATCGCCCTCCTGGTGCTGCCGCTGCTCGGCGCCGCCCTCACCCTGGCGCCGATCGCCGACCGGCTCGCGCTGCGGCTCGGCGTCGCGGTCACCGGCGCGGCGCTGGCCCTGTCCGTTGTGCTCGCCGCGGGCTTCGACCACGACCGCCCGAGCCGGATGCAGGCGGTCACCGACGTCGCCTGGATCCCCGCCCTGAACGTCCGCCTCCACCTCGGGGTGGACGGCATCTCGCTGCCGCTGCTGGTGCTCACCGCCCTGCTCAGCCTGCTCTGCGCGGTGTACTCCACCAAGCGCCTGCCGAGCGGCGAGGGCGTCCCGGGCGCGCGGGCCTTCACCGGGCTGCTGCTCCTGCTGGAGGTCGGCATGCTCGCCACCTTCGCGGTGCTCGACCTGGTGCTGTTCTTCGTGGCGTTCGAGATCGTGCTGATCCCGATGTACTTCCTGATCGCCCGCTGGGGCAGCGGCGCGAAGGTGTTCGCCGCCAACCGCTTCATCCTCTACACGCTGCTCGGCTCCGCCGTGATGCTGCTCGGCTTCCTGCTGATCGGCCTGAACGCCGGCACCTTCGACATGACCCGGCTCGCCGAGGCGCACGGCAGCGGCCTGAGCCACACCACCCAGGTGGTCGCCGCGCTGGCCATCCTGGTCGGCCTGGCGGTCAAGGCCCCGGCCTGGCCGCTGCACAGCTGGCTGCCGGACGCGCACACCGCCGCCCCGACCGTCGGCTCGGTGCTGCTGGCCGGCGTGCTGCTGAAGATGGGCACCTACGGCCTGGTCCGGGTGCTGCTGCCGATCGTCCCGGACGGCACCGCCACCTTCGCCCCGTACCTGGGCGCGCTGGCCGCCGTCGGCATCCTCTACGGCTCGCTGGCCTGCCTGGCGCTGGCCAGGCCCGGCGCCGAGGGCGACCTCAAGCGGCTGATCGCGTACTCCTCGGTCGGCCACATGGGCTTCGTGCTGCTGGGCATCGCCTCGCTCACCCCGACCGGCGTCAACGGCGCGCTGTTCGCCAACATCGCCCACGGCCTGATCACCGGCCTGCTGTTCTTCCTGGTCGGCGCCGTCAAGGACCGCTACGGCACGGCCGACCTGGACACCCTGGCCGGCACCACCGGCGCCGCCCTCTACGGCCGCGCCCCGCGGATCGGCGCCCTGCTCGCCTTCGCCGCCGTCGCCAGCCTCGGCCTGCCCGGCCTGGCCGGCTTCTGGGGCGAGCTGCTCGCCATGTACGGCGCCTTCGACCCGGCCGCCGGCCTCTCCCGCCCGGCCTTCGTCACCTACATGGTGATGGCCGGCCTCGGCACCCTGCTCACCGCCGGCTACCTGCTGCTGGTCGTCAAGCGGGTCTGCATGGGCGACCCGAAGCAGCCCGCCCCGGTCGCCGGCCTGTCCGACCTGAAAGCGTACGAGGCGGTCAGCTGGACCCCGCTGGTCGCGCTCACCGTGGTCGCGGGCTTGTGGCCGGCCCTGCTGCTGAGCCTCTCCGACCCGGCCGTGAAGCACCTCCTCGGAGGTGGCTGAGATGACTCCCACTCCTCACCTGGGGCAGCCCGCCATGACCTCGCTCGCCGTCGCCGACCCCGGCGCGCTGATCCAGTCCGTCGACTGGCTGGCCGTCGCGCCGCCGCTGACCGCGGCCCTGGTCGCCCTGGCGGTGCTGCTCGCCGACCTCTTCCTGCCGGAGGCCCGCAAGCGCGTCCTCGGCTGGATCACGGTCGCCGGCCTGGCCGCCTCGCTGGCCCTGCTGCTCCCGCTCGCCACCGGCGGCACCCGCTCGACCTTCTGCCTGAAGGACGCCGGCTGCTCGTACGTCGCCGACCCGTTCGCGCTGGTCTTCCAGCTGCTGGCGCTCGGCGGCGCGCTGATCACCGCGCTGCTCTCGCTGCACACCGTGGAGGAGGAGAAGCTGCCGGGCGGCGAGTACTGGTTCCTGCTGCTCAGCAGCGCCGCCGGCGCCGCCCTGCTGCCCGCCTCCCGCGACCTGGCGACGCTGATCATCGCGCTGGAGGTGGCCTCGCTGCCGGCCTTCGCGCTGGTGGCGCTGCGCCGCGACGGCCGCGGCGCGGAGAGCGCGCTGAAGTTCTTCCTCTCCTCGGTCACCGCGACCGCCGTGATGCTGCTCGGCGTCAGCTTCGTCTACGCCGCCACCGGTTCGATCCACCTGGGCGCGGTCGCCGACGGCCTCGGACACGTCCAGCCGCAGCTGAAGCCGCTGGCCGAGGCCGGCGCGGTGCTCACCCTGGTCGGCTTCGCCTTCAAGGTGGCCGCCGTCCCCTTCCACTTCTGGGTGCCCGACACCTACACCGGCGCCCCGCTGCCGGTGGCGGGCTACCTCTCGGTCGTCGGCAAGGCCTCCGGCCTGGCCGGACTCGCCCTGGTCACCACCCTCGCCTTCCACCCGTACGGCCGCACCTGGGGTCTGGTGCTCGCGGTGCTGGCCGCGCTCACCATGACGGCCGGCAACGTCGGCGCGCTGCGCCAGCGCTCCGACACCCGGTTCGGCGCGCTGCGCCTGCTCGCCTGGTCCTCGGTCGGCCAGGCCGGCTACCTGCTGGTCCCGCTGGCCGCCGCCGGCTACCGGGGTTCGACCGAGCCGCTCGGTGCGACCGTGGCGTACGCGCTGATCTACGGTCTGGTCAACCTGGGCGCCTTCGGCGTGGTCGCGGTGGTGGCCCGCTCCGGCGCGAGCCGGCTGGACGACTTCCGCGGCCTGTACGCCCGCAACCGCTGGGCGGCGCTGGCGCTGGCGTTCTTCCTGCTCTGCCTGGCGGGTCTGCCGCCGGGCGTGGTCGGCCTGTTCGGCAAGGTCGTGGTCTTCCAGGCGGCGGTCGACGCCGGCCTGGGCTGGCTGGCCGTGGTGATGGCCGTCAATGTGGTGATCGCCCTGTACTACTACCTGCTGTGGACGGCGAAGCTCTTCGCCCCGGCGGGCCCCGACGCGGTGGAGAGCGGCCGGGTGCCCGGCCCGCTGGCCGCCACCCTCGGCCTCGCGGCGTCCGGCGCGGTGGTGCTCTCGGTCGCCCCGCAGCTGGTCCTCCAGGTGGTGGGCGGCACGCTGTTCTGAGCTGTGGAACAGTGCTGAGGGGAACGAACCCGCAGCTCTCCTCCGTTGACCCCGGCAGAGGATGAGTCGCAGAAGGCTTCCCATCGCACCACCACGGAGGGCCCTGCAGTGCACCGCCAGCACAACGGTTTGCGGACCGCCGTCCTTCTCGGCGGGCTGTCCGCGCTGATCCTGGTGATCGGCAGCTTCTTCGGCCGCACCGGTCTCCTGGTCGCCCTGCTGGTGGCCGTCGGCACCAACGCGTACGCGTACTGGAACAGCGACAAGCTGGCCCTGCGGGCCATGCGGGCCCGGCCGGTGAGCGAGATCGAGGCGCCGCAGCTGTACCGGATCGTCCGAGAGCTCTCCACCTCCGCCCGCCAGCCGATGCCCCGGCTGTACATCTCCCCCACCCCCGCGCCGAACGCCTTCGCCACCGGCCGCAACCCGCGCAACGCGGCGGTCTGCTGCACCGACGGCATCCTCCAACTGCTGGACGAGCGCGAGCTGCGCGGGGTCCTCGGCCACGAGCTCAGCCACGTCTACAACCGGGACATCCTGATCTCCTCGGTGGCCGGGGCGCTCGCCTCGGTGGTGATGTTCCTGGTCAACTTCGCCTGGCTGATCCCGATCGGCCGCAGCGACGACGACGACGGTCCGGGCCTGGTCGGGATGCTGATGATCATGATCCTCGGGCCGATCGCGGCCGGGCTGATCCAGCTCGCGGTCAGCCGCTCCCGCGAGTACCAGGCCGATGCCGACGGCGCCCGGATCACCGGCGACCCGCTGGCCCTCGCCGGCGCCCTGCGCAAGCTCGACGCCGGCACCCAGCGCCTCCCGCTCCGGCCCGAGCCGCAGCTCCAGACGGCCAGTCACATGATGATCGCGAACCCCTTCCGCCCCGGCGAGGCGGGCACCCGGCTGTTCTCCACCCACCCCCCGATGCGCGAACGCATCGCCCGCCTCGAACGCATGGCCGGCCACTGACCGCGCTGCGGCCGACCGGGTGACCCCCTAGGGCGCGCCACCGCACCCGACCACCCGTCACTGGTAGTGCTTGACCGACTACCCGGCGACGCTGAGGGGTGCTGCGGTGACGATCCTGCCGAGCGAATCCATGGGTGCGCCGCCCCGGCCGCCGAAGCCGCGCCGGTGGCCCGGCCGCCGGCGCCGGGGCGGCCGGGCGCTGGTGCGCTGGCTGACCACCACCGATCACAAGCAGATCGGCACCCTCTACATGGCGACCTCGTTCGCCTTCTTCCTGGTCGGCGGCGTCCTCGCCCTGGTCATGCGCGCCGAGCTGGCCCGTCCGGGGACGCAGATCCTCTCGAACGAGCAGTTCAACCAGGCGTTCACCATGCACGGCACGATCATGCTGCTGATGTTCGCGACCCCGCTCTTCGCGGGCTTCGCCAACTGGTTCATGCCGCTGCAGATCGGCGCCCCGGACGTCGCCTTCCCCCGGCTGAACGCCCTGGCCTACTGGTTCTACCTGTTCGGCAGCCTGATCGCGGTCGGCGGCTTCCTCACCCCGGACGGCGCCGCCGACTTCGGCTGGTTCGCCTACGCGCCGCTGAACAGCGAGGTCCACTCGCCGCTGGTCGGCGCCGACCTGTGGATCATGGGCCTGGCGTTCTCCGGCTTCGGCACCATCCTCGGCTCGGTCAACTTCATCACCACGATCGCCTGCCTGCGGGCGCCGGGGATGACCATGTTCCGGATGTCGATCTTCACCTGGAACATCCTGTTCACCAGCATCCTGGTGCTGTTCGCCTTCCCGGTGCTGGCCGCCGCACTGCTCTGCCTGGAGGCCGACCGCAAGTTCGGCGCGCACGTCTTCGACCCCGCGAACGGCGGGCCGATCCTCTGGCAGCACCTGTTCTGGTTCTTCGGCCACCCCGAGGTGTACATCATCGCGCTGCCGTTCTTCGGCATCGTCACCGAGATCATCCCGGTCTTCAGCCGCAAGCCGATCTTCGGCTACTCCGGCCTGATCGCCGCCACGATCGCGATCACCGGCCTGTCGGTGACGGTCTGGGCGCACCACATGTTCGTCACCGGCCAGGTGCTGCTGCCGTTCTTCTCCTTCATGACGCTGCTGATCGCCGTGCCCACCGGGGTGAAGTTCTTCAACTGGATCGGCACCATGTGGCAGGGCTCGCTGAGCTTCGAGTCACCGATGCTGTGGTCGATCGGCTTCCTGGTGACCTTCCTGTTCGGCGGCCTGACGGGCGTTCTGCTGGCCTCGCCGCCGATCGACTTCCACGTCTCCGACAGCTACTTCGTGGTGGCCCACTTCCACTACGTGGTCTTCGGCACGGTGGTCTTCGCGATGTTCGCGGGCTTCTACTTCTGGTGGCCGAAGATGACCGGCCGGATGCTCGACGAGCGGCTGGGCGCGGTCCACTTCTGGACGCTGTTCGTCGGCTTCCACACCACCTTCCTGGTGCAGCACTGGCTGGGCGCCGAGGGCATGCCCCGCCGGTACGCCGACTACCTCTCCACCGACGGCTTCACCACGCTCAACACCATCTCGACCATCGGCTCCTTCCTGCTCGGCCTGTCCACCCTGCCGTTCCTGTACAACGTCTGGCTGACCCGCCGCCGGGCGCCGCTGGTGACCGAGGACGACCCGTGGGGGTACGGCCGCTCGCTGGAGTGGGCGACCTCCTGCCCGCCGCCGCGCCACAACTTCCACACGCTGCCGCGGATCCGCTCCGAGTGCCCGGCGTTCGACCTGCACCACCCGGAGATCGCCGAGCTGGACCACCTGCAGAACGACACCGAGGCCATCCGCTAGCCGCCGCCCTCCCGGGCGCCGCCCGGCGCCCCGGGCCACCGGGGCCGTGCCGAACAGGCCGCCGTTCACTCGTTGACCAGCACCGGCAGGGTGAGCACCACGCCGACCGGCGTGCCGGTGAGCTTCTCGGCGGGCAGCGAGAAGTCGATGCCCCCGTCGGCGGCGCGCGGGCCGTCGTGCTCGCCGGTGGCGGCCTCCTCCTCCTGGTAGTGGAAGACACCACTGCCGACCAGGTGTCCGGCCGCGTCGTAGAAGCCGGCGCGCACCTCCAGCGCGAGCACGTCGCTGACGTCGGAGGTGATCGTCAGGTGCCCCTTCACGGTCGAGCCCTTGTCCAGGGCGAGCCCGGTGAAGGCCACCCGGTCGGTGAAGGGGCCCGGCTCGACCCGCACCTCGCCGGGCTTCGCCGGGGTGGCCAGCACGGAGGCGGGCGCGGCGATCTGCTTCGGCGCGGGCAGCGCGACGGCGCTCGGCGAGGCCGGGGGCGCCGGCTCGGCGGGCTCGCCGCCGTCGGAGCAGCCGGTGAGCAGGCCGAACGCCAAGGCGGCCAGCACGGTGGCGGTACGGACGGGGTGCTTCATGGCGGTGCTCTCCTGGGCAGGTGGCGGCGGGGCCGGGAGGACGGACGCCTCCCGGCCCCGGTCGGGCTTCGGGCCAGTGCCGGTGCGTCAGCGCTGCGGGGCCCGGTTGAAGAGCGCGCGGTACACCTTGCCGTACAGCTCGGTGTTGTCCTGGCTGGCGGCGAAGCGCTGGCCGCCGGGGCCGTACGCGAAGATCGGCACGTCGGCGCCGGTGTGGTTGCCGGACAGGTAGGTCAGCCAGAGGCTGGCCTCGGGCGAGCCGTCCTTGACGTCGGCCGCGTCGTCCGGGGTGCGGAAGGTGGCCGGGGCGAAGTTCTTCGGGTCCTTCGAGCCGGCGCCGTTGACCGGGCCGGTCGAGCGGAGCGCGTCCTTCACGTTGCCCGAGGTGCGGGCCGGCGAACCGTTGTTGGCCGGGTTGCCCGCGTCGGTGTTGGTGGGCGGGGCGGCCGCCTCGGCGTTGGTGAAGGTGCCCTTCTCGATGATGTTGAAGCCGGCGCACTCGTGGTCGGCCGTGACGATCACCAGGGTGTGGCCGTCCTTCTTGGCGAAGTCCACGGCCTTGGCCACCGCGTCGTCGAACGCCTTGATCTCGCCCAGGGTCTGGGTGGCGTCGTTGGCGTGCGAGCGCTTGTCGATCTGGGCGCCCTCGATCTGCAGGAAGAAGCCCTTCTTGTTCTTCTTCGACAGCAGGTCGATGGCCTTGGTGGTCATGTCCGAGAGGGTCGGCTCGGACTTCTCCGGGGCGCCGGCCGGCAGCGCGGCCTTGGCCGTCTCCACCGTCAGGTTGCCGCGGTTGAACAGGCCGACGACCTTCTTGCCCTTGGCCGCGTCGAGGTCGGCCTTGGTGGCGACCTTCTGGCTGGCGGCGGACTGGGCGGGCAGCGCGGCGTCGCCGAAGCTGCCGAGCACCTGGTAGCCCTGGGCCTCCAGCGCCTTCTGGTCGTCCGGCTCGAACCGGGCCAGGCCGCCGCCGAGGATCACGTCGGCCGTGCCGTTGCGGGCGATCTGCTCGGCGACCGGGGTGATCAGGGTGGAGTCGGCCGGCTTGGCCTCGAAGGTGCCGTCCGCGTTCTTCGGCAGGCAGGCCGCGTCCGAGTAGGACGGGCCCTGGCAGCCGCGCAGCAGCACGTGGCTGAACTCGCCGGCCGGGGTGGCGTCGGTGATCTCCGCGGTGGAGACGTTGCCGGTGGCGAAGCCCGCCGCCTTGGCCTGCTCCATCAGCGTGGCGACGCGCTTCTCGTACGCGTCCACGCCGAGCGCCGCGTTGTAGGTCTTCACGCCGGACGACCAGGCGGTCGCCGAGCTGGCCGAGTCGGTGACCAGGGCGGGCTTGTTGGTGCCCTTCTCCACCGCGAAGGTGGCGACCTGGCCGACGTACGGCAGGCGCTCCATGTTCAGGCGGCCGGAGGCGCCGTAGAAACGGTCGCGGCCCGCGGTGACGTGGGTGCGGCCCATGCCGTCGCCGAGCAGGTAGATGACGTTGCGGATCTCGCCGTGGCGGTCGCCCCGGTCGTCGCGCCCGTAGCTGTAGTCGTTCTGGTCCGAAGGCTCGGAATAGGCGGCGACGGCCGCACCCCCGACCATGGTGCTCGCCAGAGCGACCACCATGGCGGCCTTGAAGGCCTTGCGCTGCATGTCTGACGTCTCCTCGACGCTCGGCGCACCCGGCCTTGCCCACCGCGCGCGCACCCGGGGAACACCCGGGCGGTGCGACGCTAGGAGCGGCACGTGAACACGCTGCGGCCCGAGGGTGTCCTGCGGTCGAACAAGCGTCGGGCGCGAGGGACGCGTTCTGACGGACCCTAGGCCGAACAGCTTCGTGCATCTACTACAGGTCTGTAGAGTCGTTCGGGTGGGACACAACGAGGACTGGCAGGACTGGCAGCCACCGGAGACCGAGATCCGTCGGGTCTACCAACCGGTCGAGATCCACCGCGAGGACGGCACCTGGGCGCTCGGCCGGATCAACGCCTGGTGGCAGCCCGACGACGGCACCCCGTGGTGCCGCGTCCACGCCCTGCGCACCGGCGAGCACTGGATGCCGTACGACCCCGAGCGGCTGCTGCTGCTCCCCGGGGCCGGCACCTGAGCCCGGTTCCCGGCGGGGGTGCCTGAGCCCGGTCTCCCTGCCCTGCGAATCGGTGATATCGACCGATAATGGTAGGTATGGCTGACAAAACCACCGACTCGCAGCGTCGGTCGAGCGTCACCGTCGGCGGGCGCGAGTACCGGATGCGCACCGTCGGGATCGCGGTCCTGGCCGTGCTGGCGATCTGGTTCATCGCGGTGAACACGGACTCCGTGCAGATCACCCTGTGGGTCGCCAATGTGACCATGCCGCTCTGGGTGGTCCTGGCCGTCACCCTGGTGGTCGGCGCCGCCATCGGCTGGCTCGCCGCGAGGCGCCGCGCGAAGCGCTAGCGCGGCCGAGCGCCGGGACGCCCGGCATGGAAAGCTGATCCCATGAAGGTGATCGGTTTCGTCCTCAACGTGATCTGGCTGCTCTTCTGTGGCATCTGGATGGCCATCGCCTACGCGGTGGCGGGCATCATCTGCTGCATCCTGATCATCACCATCCCGTTCGGCATCGCGTCCTTCCGGATCGCGGGCTACGTGCTGTGGCCGTTCGGGCGGACGACGGTGGAGAAGCCGGACGCCGGCGCGCCGTCCTGCGTCGGCAACGTGATCTGGTTCGTCTTCGCCGGCTGGTGGCTGGCGATCGCGCACGTCGCCACCAGCATCCCGCTCTTCCTGTCGATCATCGGCATCCCGTTCGGCTGGGCGAACCTGAAGATGATCCCGATCTCGATCGCACCGCTGGGCCGCGAGATCGTCGCCAGCGACGAGGGCTTCGCCGGCCGCTGAGCCGCCGCGCGCCGTGCGCACCGGTCAGAGCCGGACCAGCATCTTGCCGGTGTTGGCCCCGCGCAGCACGCCCAGGAACGCCTCCACCACCCGGTCGAAGCCCTCCACCACGGTCTCGTCCGACACCACCGCCCCGGACCGCAGGTGCGGGGCCAGGAAGTCGTTCAACTCCTGCTGCGCGTCCAGGTGCTCGCGGACCAGGAAGCCCTCCAGTCGCAGGCTCTTGCCGACCACGTCGTAGAGGTTGCGCGGCGCGCTCGGCGGCTCGGTGCCGTTGTACTGGGCGACCGCGCCGCACCAGGCGATCCGGCCGTGGTCGCGCAGCACGTCGATCGCCGCCTCCAGGTGGTCGCCGCCGACGTTGTCCAGGTAGACGTCGAGCCCGTCCGGCGCGGCCCGGCGCAGCAGTCCGGTCACCGGGCCGTCGTGGTAGTCGAAGGCGGCGTCGAAGCCCAGGCGCTCGGTCAGGTGCTCCACCTTGGCGGCGCTGCCCGCGCTGCCGACCACCCGGCGGGCGCCCAGCAGCCGGGCGAGCTGCCCGGCGGCGGTGCCCACGCCGCCGGCCGCGGCGGAGACGAACAGGTCCTCGCCGGGCTGCAGCCGGGCGATCCGGGTCAGCCCGACCCAGGCCGACAGCCCGGTCCCGCCGAGGATCCCCAGGTGCGCGCTGAGCGGCACACCGGGCAGCTCCACCAGCGGGCGCGCCTCGGCGGGGGAGACCACCGCGTGGGTCCGCCAGCCCTTGCGGTGGAAGAGCAGCGCGCCGACCGGCAGTGCGTCCGAGCAGGACTCCACCACCCGGCCGATCGCCCGGCCCTCCAGCGGCGCGCCCAGCGCCCAGCCGCCGTCCATCTCCTCCCGCATGTACGGGTCGACCGACAGGTACAGGTTCTCGACCAGCGCGGTGCCCTCCACCAGGGCGGGCAGCCGCTCGGTGACGAATGCGAAGTGCTCGGCGCCGGGCATGCCCTGCGGGCGGGCGACCTGGTGGACGGCGTGGGCGGTGACGGGCATGACATGCCTCCGGGGGAGTGGTGGTGGGAGCGCCGGCGGGACCGGCGCCGCGATCGGTGCCGGGACCGGCGCCGGGGTCGGTGACCACCGTAGGAAGCCGTCGCGGCGCCGGGCAGCCCGCCGCGTCGATGGCTGCCGCCCTTCCATGAATCCTGCTCATGGATGCAGGTAGATTGCCGTCCGTGGCCACCGAACTCGCCCCGCAGGAACTCCGCGTCCTCGTCGCCGTCGCGCACGAGGGCGGCTTCACCGCCGCCGCCGCGAGCCTGGGCCTGACCCAGTCCGCGGTCTCGCACGCCGTCCGCGGCTGCGAACGCAAACTCGGCGCCGTCCTGTTCGAGCGCGGCCGTGGCGGCGCCACCCCGACCCCCGCCGGGGAGCGCGTGGTCGGACACGCCCGCCGGATCCTGCGGCTGCTGGAGCTGCTGCCCGCGGAGGCCCGCGCGACCGAATCCGCCCGGATCGCCGGCCCGCTGCGGATCGCGGCCTTCCGCAGCGTCGCCGCCCAGCTGCTGCCCGCCGTCCTGACCCGGCTCGCCGAACGGCACCCGCAGCTCACCCCCGAGGTGCGGATCGTCCGCGAGATCGGCCGCGGCACCGCCGGCGAGGTCGCCGACGGCCGGGCCGACCTCGGCCTCGCCACCCTCGACGCCGACACCGCCGCCGTCCCCGGCCTGCTCGCCGCCCCGCTCTTCACCGAGTCGTACGCACTCGCCCACCCGGCCGGACACCCCGACCCGCGCAGCCTCCCCCTCGTCGACTGGGACGAGAACTGCGGCTCCTACACCAGGAGTTGGTGGGGGAGGCAGGACTGGATCCCGTCCGCCACCATCAACGTCGCCGACGACACCGTGGTGCTCTCGCTGGCCGCCCAGGGCGTCGGCATGGCGATCATGCCGATGCTCACCCTCGCCAACCCGCCGCAGGGCCTCGCCGTCACCGACCTCGGCCCCCGGCCGCCCACCCGCCAGGTCGGCTACGTCACCACCCCCGAACTCGCCCGGACCGCGGCCGTCCGTGCCGCCATCCGTGAACTGCGCTCCGTCCCGCTGCCGCCGGGCCTCACCCGGGCCCGCTGAGCGTCCGGGCCGGCTGAGCGCCCGAGTCGGCTGGGCGTCCGGGTCGGCTGGGCGTCCGGGCAGGTGGCCGGCGCCCTCGCGGCGTCGCCCTCAGGAGTCGGCCGGGCCGACCGCCTCGCGCAGCTTCGCGAACTCCGCCGCGATCCCGTCCAGCGTGTAATGCGCGTTCAGGCCACTGGGGTTGGGCAGCACCCAGACCTCGCTGTCGCCGATCCGCTCCACCTGCCGGCCCACCGCCGCGTGCGGCCTGCCGAACGCCGCCCGGTACGCGCCGATGCCCAGCACCGCCAGCGCCCGCGGCGCCAGCCGGGTCACCCGCTCCACCAGCGCCTCGCCGCCCGACCGGTACTCCTCGGCGGTCAGTTCGGACGCCTTCGCGGTCGTCCGGGCCACCACATTGGTGATGCCCAGCCCCAGCGCCAGCAGCTCCTGCTGCTCCTCGGGCCGCAACTGCCTCGGCGTGAAGCCGGACCGGTGCAGCGCCGGCCAGAACCGGTTGCCCGGACGGGCGAAATGGTGCCCGGTCGCCCCCGACCACAGCCCCGGATTGATCCCGCAGAACAGCACCCGCAGCCCCGGCGCCGCCACGTCCGCGATGGTCGCGTCCTGCGCGGCGGCCAGCTGCTCGGCGGTCGGTCTCGCACGATCGGTCGTCATGGCACCACTCTGCCCTGTTCCGGCCGGACCAACGGCATTCGTTGACCCGATGGATACCAGTTCGAATAATCGCCTGTCGTCCGGCGCCGAGATGCGCAGAATATTGGGATGTCACACGAACTGAACGCGATGATCGCCACCGCCGACCTGCTCCGGGTGGTCGCCGCCGAGGTCCCGGCCGCCCGGGTCGTGGACCTCGCCCAGGGCCTCGCGCTCATTCCGATGACCGACCGGCTCCACGACGCCCTGCAGCAGCCCGACAGCGGCCCCGACCTCGGCTTCAAGCGCTTCCCCGGCGGCAACACCCTCCGCTTCGCCGCCTGGTCCAAGTCGGCGCCGATCGCCTACCTCGAAGCCGTCCTCCCCGACGGCCCCCAGCGCGCCGCCGTCTGGCACGACGGCCGGCTCGTCCTCACCCCCGACGGGCCCTCGCCGGACGCCGCCGACCGGGCCCTGCGCCTCCTCGGCACCGACCGCGCCGCCCACCCCGACGAGTCCACCGCCCTCGCCCTCGCCGCCCTCGCCGCGCACGCCCGTGCCGCCCACGACGGCCCCGAGCAGCAGGACGCCACCGGCTGACCGCCGCCCGGCCGTTCCCGGTCGCTCCCGGTCGCTCCCCGGCCGTTCCCCCCGGCCGCTCCCCGACCGGCCCTCGGCGGAGCCCGCACCATTCGGCGTACGAACGGTGGCCCCCGTCCCGGCGGTGGCTCAACGTGTGGTGCAGGCGAAAAGCCTGAACTCCGCTGAAAGGAACGGCTTTACCATGCGTGCCACCTGGGCGGCCGCCGCGCTCGCCGCGGCTCTGAGCCTCACCGCCGCCACTGCCGCCACCGCGGCCCCCGCCAACCCGTCGGCCGCGACCGACGCGTCCCACCCCCGCGCGACCTTCCCGATGTCAGGCGTCGCACCGCCGGCCTCGCTCTTCGCCGCCGGCCATCCGTACCGCCCGGCCCTCCCCGCCGCGCCGACCGCGCCCACCCACCTCACCGGCTCCCCGCCGACCGGCTCGCTCACGACCGGCTCGGCCACCGCAGGCTCGGTGTCGGCCGGCTCGGCACCGGTGGGCGCCACCCCCCAGGGCCTGGACCTCGGCGCCCTGCAGGACCTCATCAACCAGCTCCTCAGCGCCGCCACCCCACCGGCCGGCGGCACCCCGGACCCGGGTGACCTGCAGAAACTCGTCGACCAGCTGACCGGCCTGATCAACGACCTCCTCGGTCAGCTGCTCCCCGTCCTGCCGGCGCCGCCCGCCTGACCCACCCGACAGACCCGCGGGGCCGGTGCGGGAGTGCGTTCCGCCGCACTCCCGCACCGGCCCCGCCGGCCGTCCGCCGGACGCCTACTGCCCGTCGTAGCGGACGACGACGCCCTTGAGGCCCCGCGCGACCCGGTCTGCGAGCCCGTAGTCGCAGAGATCGATCGACCAGTTCGCGGACGTGGCGAGCGAGGCCGAGGGCCTGGGCGATCTGCGGCGCGTACGCAGGTTCGATCACGTTGATGTGCCGGTTCCCGGCGGCGACGAAGGTCTGGTGGAAGGCGGCGCGCCCCGCTGCGATTACCTCCCCGATGTCGTCCCGCAAGCCGCCCCCGCGGTGTCTCGTTGTCCAGCGATCTTGACGCTCCGCGGGGCGTGCCCTGCTCGACACCGGTTTCCGGCGGAAGGGGCCCGTCAATGAGGAGGAGAGCACACCGGGCGGCGCCGACCGTGAACGGTCGTCTGCGCGTGCCCGGCGCGCCCTCCTGGGCCCCCGGAAGCTAACGCCTCCGCACCTCGGTGCGGCGGGTCAGCGGTAGTTCACGAACTGGAGCGGGAAGTCCAGGTCCTTGCCCTTGAGCAGGGCCTGGATGGCCTGCAGGTCGTCGCGCGACTTCGAGCTGACGCGCAGTTCGTCGCCCTGCACCTGCGCCTTGACGCCCTTCGGGCCCTCGTCGCGGATGATCTTCGCGACCTTCTTGGCGTCGTCCTGGGTGATGCCTTCCTTCACGTTGGCATCGAGCTTGTACTCCTTGCCGGAGAGCCGCGGCTCCTCCGGGTCCAGAGCCTTCAGCGACAGCCCGCGCTTGACGAACTTCGTCTGCAGCACGTCCAGGATCGCCCGGACCCGCTCCTCGCCGTTGGCCTTCATCTCGATCTTCTCGCCGGACCGCTTGATCTCCGCGCCCACGTTCTTGAAGTCGAAGCGGGTCGCGATCTCACGAGAGGTCTGGTTGATCGCGTTGTCGACCTCCTGCCAATCGACCTTCGAGACGATGTCGAAACTGGAGTCGGCCATGGGTGTTGGTCTCCTTGAGCTACTGGCAACACGGTCACCGCCGCCCATCCCGGGCAGGCGACGCCCAAGCCTATCCAGCGCACCCCGCACCCCGCCCGCTGCGGCCGCGCGCCGCCCTTGATCATCACGTGACATTTCGAGTGGCAGACCACCCCCCTTCATCAGGTATCGTTTACGACGTCGAACGGGGCAGCCCCCTGTGAGACACCAATCCTGGCTGGTTGCCCGAGCGGCCAAAGGGAGCAGACTGTAAATCTGTCGCGCAAGCTACGCAGGTTCGAACCCTGCACCAGCCACAGGATAGAAAACAGCCCCTGATCTGCGGAAACGCAGATCAGGGGCTGTTTCGTCTGTCACGGGGCACGGGGGCACGGGGGCACGGGGTGGCGGAGGGGCGCAGTGGTGCGACGGCGATGGGTGTGGGGGCAGGCCGGGTACTGGCTGGTGGTCGCGGCGGGGGCCGGGGCGGTCGCGGCCGCGGTGGACACCGCGCCGCCGGGGGCCGTGGACGGGGACGACCTGCTGGGTCCTGCGTTGGCGCAGCTCGCGGCGGTGCTGTGCGCCGGGCTCGCGGTGCTCGTGGCGGTGTTCTGGTTGGTGGCGTGGTGGCGCCTGGGGGCGGGGCGGTGGTGGGCGCAGGCGGCGGCGCTGCTGGCGTTCCCGGTCGCTTTCCTGGTGGCGGCGGTGGCGCCGGGGGTGTGGGAGTTGCCGGCCTTGTTGGGGCTGATGGTGGTGCCCGTGCTCGGTCTGGTGGCCGCACTACGTCACGCCGGCCCGCCGTCCCGATAGTGGCCGGCCGGCGCCGGATCGAGCTGTGAGCGGCCCCCGAGCCGGGGAACGCGGGTCGGGGGCTGTGGTGCGTCCGGGGTCAGCCGGGGTGGTTCTGGCGGGGGAGGGCGAGGGCGACGGTGTCGGCGAACTCGCGGACGGCGCTGGTGCGGCTGACCACGCGCCCGCTGTGGATGACGAGGCGGCTGTGGCCGCCGGAGAGCGCGCCGGGGAGGCTGTCGCCGCGGACGGCGAGGAGTTCGGCGGGGAAGCCGGCGTCGACGCGGACGGGCGGCAGGCCGAGGGCGAGCCGGGCCTGGGTGGAGACGGCGTCGTAGGCGGCGTCGGGGCTGAGGGTGCCGGAGGCGGCGAGCAGGTGGGCGGCTTCGAGCGGGTCGGCGCGGCCGACCGGGTTGGCGGGGTCGCGGAGGGCGCCGCTGCCGGCGCTGAGTGGCACCCTGGCGTCGGCCAACTCCCTTACGAGGGAGGGGTTGAGGCCGGGCGCGGGGCCTTCGAGGCCGGTGCAGGAGCCGTTCTGCGGGAGGCAGACGACGCGCATGCCGGCGGTGGCGAGGACGGGGCCGCCGCCGGCGGCGAGGGTGCTGCACGGGCCGAGTGTGACGCGCGGCCGAAGGGGTGCCAGGGCGGCCGCGAGGCGGGCGAGTTGGGCCTGGTCGCGGCCGGCGGTGTGGAGGTCGACGGGGCAGTCGGCGTCGCGGGCGGCGTCGGCCAGGATCTGGACGTAGCCGATCGGGTCGGGGTCGAGGTCGGGGCAGCCGCCGGCGGCGTCGGCGCCGAGTTTGAGGGCGTCGCGGAGTTGGGCGCGGCCGTCGGCGCCGGCCCGGCCGGTGAGCAGGCGGGGCATGGCGACGGCCTGGAGTTCGGCGAGTCCGCGCAGGGCCTGGCGGGCGGTGAGGACGGCTTCGAGGCGGCGCAGGCCGTGCAGGTCGCCGATCCGGACGTGGGTGCGCTGGGCGGTGGCGCCGTAGCCGAGGGAGGTGAGGGCGGCTTCGGTGACCCGGCGGACGAGGTCGGCGGGGTGGTCCGGGGGCGGGCCGGGGAGGGCCGCGGAGAAGGCGTGGTCGTAGTGGGCGTGCGGTTCGGCCGGGGCGGGGAGCAGGAGGTAGCCGGACAGGTCGATCCGGGCGCCGGTGGTGACGGTGGGCTGGCCGGGGAGGGCGGGGAGCGGTCCGAGGCTGCCGGCGGTGCCGACGGCCTGGATGCGGTCGCCGCTGATCCGGACGTCGACGATGCGGCCGTCGGCGAGCCGGGCACCGGCGAGCAGGAGGACGGGGCCGTGCCCGAGCGGGTTGGCGGCCGGTCCGGGGTGCGGCCCTTCGGCCGGTGTGCTGTCCGTCATGCGACCCTCCTCGCTGCCCGCCGGTGCGCGTGCGGCGTGCGGGCCGCCGACGCGCCTGTCCGCGTGCCGGCCGCTGGGGGCCCGCGCGCGCTCGCAAGATCACTGACAGTCGAGCCTATTGCGGGCCCGGCCGGGACGCTCCTCGGACGCTCGCGGGCGGGCATAAGTCGTATCGGCCGGATCGGGCCGGGTTGCGGCGAGGTCGAACGGGGGTTCCTGGACGGGGTGTCAGTGCGACCCCGCCGACCTGCGACGTTCCGGCCGGGATACGGATTTCACCTCTGGCCGGGAAACGTGTAATCTCTTCCTCGTTCGCCCCTATAGCTCAGTCGGTAGAGCGTCTCCATGGTAAGGAGAAGGTCTGCGGTTCGATTCCGCATGGGGGCTCTGGTGAGAGGTGGTCCGCTTCGGCGGGTGCTGATCATCTAAGCGGTGTAGCTCAGTTGGTAGAGCAAGCGGCTCATAATCGCTGTGTCACCGGTTCAAGTCCGGTCACCGCTACTCCGCGTAGTCGATCGGGGGTTCTGCTCCCGATCGGCTACTCTTGTCTGTGTTCTTATTCGTTGTCCCAGGAAGGCACTCCCGTGGCTGCCACCGACGTCCGCCCGAAGATCACGCTGGCCTGCGTGGAGTGCAAGGAGCGGAACTACATCACCAAGAAGAACCGGCGCAACGACCCGGACCGTCTTGAGATGAAGAAGCACTGCCCGCGTTGCAACTCGCACACGGCGCACCGCGAGACCCGCTGACTTTGCCTCGACTCCAGGCCGCACCCCGTTCGGGGCGCGGCCTGGAGTCTTTTCTGCGTTCTCCGCGCCGGGCCGGTGCGGCGGGCGTGACGATCCATCAGAGGAATTCCGAGGAGTAGCCCATGCCGCTCGACCCCTCGTTCATCGGGCGGACCTACCCGCCCACCGAGCCGTACGAGGTCGGCCGCGAGAAGATCCGCGAGTTCGCCGTCGCCGTGGGCGACGCGAACCCGGCGTACACCGACCGGGAGGCGGCCAAGGCGCTGGGCCACCCGGACGTGATCGCGCCGCCGACCTTCCCGTTCGTGATCACGTACGAGGCCGCGGCGCAGGTGGTGAACGACCCGGAGCTGGGTCTGGACTACAGCCGGGTGGTGCACGGGGACCAGAAGTTCTCGTACACCCGGCCGGTGCGGGCGGGCGACCGGCTGGCGGTGACGGTGGCCATCGACGCGATCAAGTCGCTGGCCGGCAACGACGTCCTGACGGTGCGTGGCGAGGTGCACGACGCGAGCGGCGAGCACGTGGTGACGGCGGTCATGACGCTGGTGGCGCGGGCGGCCGACGAGGCGGGGGAGTGACGGGCATGGCGATCAGCTTCGACGAGGTCGAGGTCGGCACCGAGCTGCCGGCGCAGTCCTTCCCGGTGACCCGCGCCACGCTGGTGCGGTACGCGGGCGCGTCGGGTGACTTCAACCCGATCCACTGGAACGAGAAGTTCGCGCTGGAGGTGGGCCTGCCGGACGTCATCGCGCACGGCATGTTCACCATGGCCGAGGCGGTCCGCGTGGTGACCGACTGGGTCGGCGACCCGGGCGCGGTGGTCGAGTACGGGGTGCGCTTCACCCGTCCGGTGCCGGTGCCGAACGACGGGGTCGGCGCGGTGATCGAGGTCACCGGCAAGGTGGCGGCGCTGCTGGAGGACCGCAAGGTCCGGGTCGACCTGGTGGCGACCAGTGGTGGGCAGAAGGTGCTCGGCATGTCGCGGGCGGTCGTCCGGCTGGCCTGAGCCGTGTGTCGCGGAACGGAGGGGCGTGCCCGTCGGTGCGCCCCTCCGGCGTTCCCGATGCCCGCCCTTGCCAAAGTAGTGATTGGCCACTAACTTAGGGCCCATGGCAAGGATGACGGCGGAGGAGCGGCGGGAGAGCGTCGTGCGGGCCGCGATGATCGAGTTCGGTCGCGGCGGCTACCGGGGCACCTCCACCGAGGCGATCGCCAAGCGGGTCGGGGTCTCGCAGCCGTACCTGTTCCGGCTGTTCCCCGGCAAGGAGGCGATCTTCCGGGCGGCGTGCGAGCGCTGCATGGACGAGACCTGGCAGGCCTTCGACCGGGCGTCCGAGGGCCTGACCGGCGAGGCCGCGAAAGAGGCGATGTCGGCCGGCTACCTCGCGCTGATCGAGGACCGCGACAAGCTGATGATGCAGATGCAGATGTACGTGTCGGTGTTCGCCGCTGAGGCGGCCGGCGACACGGAGATCGGCGAGATCGCGCGGGCCGGCTGGCTGGACCTGTTCGACCGGGTCCGGATCAGGATCGGCGGCGACACCAGGGAGGCCACCGACTTCATGGCCTACGGCATGCTGATCAACACCCTGGTGGCGCTGGGCTATCCGGACGGCCACCGGATCTGGGAGGGCTTCGGAACTCCTCCCGGGCGCGAGCCCGGCCGCGGCGACTGAGGGAGCGGGCGCGTCCGTGCGGCGTGCCCTTTTCTCGGCCCGTGAAAGTTATTGAGCAATAACTACCAGAGACCCCGGGGGGCCTCGTGAAGGACAGAACAGCACTCTGGACGCTGGTCGTCGCCAGCACGGCCGGCTTCATGGCCAGCCTCGACAACCTGGTCGTCACCACCGCGCTGCCCGCCATCCGGGAGGAGCTCGGCGGCGGCCTCTCCGACCTGGAGTGGACGGTCAGCGCGTTCACCCTGAGCTTCGCCGTCCTGCTGATGCTCGGCTCCGCCCTCGGTGACCGCTTCGGGCGCCGCCGGATGTTCACGCTCGGCCTGACCGTGTTCACCCTCGGCTCGGCCGGAGCCGCGCTCGCCCCGAACATCGGCGCGCTGATCGCCGCGCGCGCCGTCCAGGGTGCCGGCGCCGCGGTGATGATGCCGCTCACCCTCACCCTGCTCACCGCCGCCACCCCGCCCGCCCGGCGCCCGCTCGCCTTCGGCATCTGGTCCGGTGTCAACGGCCTCGGCGTGGCCGTCGGGCCGCTGGTCGGCGGCGTCCTCACCGAGCACCTCTCCTGGCAGTGGATCTTCTGGCTGAACGTCCCGATCGGCCTGCTGCTGTTCCCCGTCGTCCGGTTCGGCCTGGTCGAGAGCCGCGGCGTCAACCCCCGCCTGGACGTCCCCGGCGCCGCCCTGGCCAGCGTCGGCATGTTCGGCCTCGTCCTCGGCCTGATCCGCGGCAACCCCGACGGCTGGACCAGCCCGCTGGTCCTCGGCTCGCTGATCGGCGGCGTCGCCCTGCTGGCCGCCTTCGTCCGGTACGAGCTGCGCGTCGCGGCCGCGCCGATGCTGCCGATGCGCCTGTTCCGCAGCCGGGCCTTCTCGGCGGTGAACGTCGCCGGTCTGCTGATGTTCCTCGGCATGTTCGGCTCGATCTTCCTGATCAGCCAGTACCTGCAGAACGTCGGCGGCTACAGCCCGCAGCAGGCCGGCGTCCGGATGCTGCCCTGGACCGGCATGCCGCTGATCGTCGCCCCGATCGCCGGCGCCCTGGCCGGCCGGATCGGCGGACGGCCGATCGTGGTCACCGGCCTCGTCCTGCAGGCGGTCGGACTGGCCTCCTTCGCGCTGGTCGAGCGCAGCGGCGGCTACTCGTACGCCGCCCAGGTGCCGGTGCTGGTGATCTGCGGGATCGGCATGGCGCTGTTCTTCGCCCCGATGGCCGCCCTGGTGATGTCCAGCGTCCGGCCCGAGGAACAGGGCATCGCCTCCGGCGCCAGCAACGCCATGCGCGAGGTCGGCGGAGCGCTCGGCGTCGCCGTGCTCGCCGCGGTCTTCTCCTCCCGCGGCGGCTACGGCTCCGCCCAGCAGTTCCACGACGGACTGCTGCCCGCGCTGTACGTCGGTGCCGCCGCGGTCGGCGCGGCCGCCGTCGCCGCCGCCCTGATCCCGCGCCGCCGCACCGCACCCGCCGCCGACCCGGGCACCGCGCCCGCCGCGCCGCTCGAAACGGTCGCAACCGCACAGCACTGAGCCCGGACAGGACCCACCGACACCCCGTCCACCCCGTCAGAGAGCGAAGGAGACAGCGATGCCCACCATCCCCTGGACCGCCGGGCCGGCTGCCGGACACAGCGGCGAAGTCACCGTGATGGCCTCCGAGTTCAAGCTCCGTCGACTCAGCCAGGTGCCCGGCTTCCTGCGCGCCTCGCTGGTGATCCGCAAGCAGGCCCTGGCCACCGCCGGCGCCGTCGGGACGAGCCTGCGGGCCGCCCCGCTGCGCCGGACCTTCTGGACGCTCTCGGCCTGGGAGAGCCGTCCCGCGCTGGAGGCCCTGGTCGGCGCCGAGCCCCACCGCTCCACCATGAAGCGGATGCGCCCCGCCATGGAGGCCTCGGTCTTCACCTTCTGGACCACCACCGGCGACCGGCTCCCCGACTGGGCCGAGGCGGACCGCCGGATCGAGGCCCGACGGAACGGGACGGCCTGACGCGGGCCGGGTGGCCGGACACCACGACGGGCGGTGGCCCCCGGCGTCTGCCGGGGGCCACCACCCGTCGCGCACCGGGAAGGCTCAGCCCGCGAGCGGGGCCGTGGTGCGGGCGGTGGTCGGGCCGCGCCGAAGTCCGTGGGCACCGTGTCACGGCGGTCGGTCGCGGGCAAGCGGTTTCCGCCGGGGCGACCCCGTACGCTGGGGGCGTGCTTGTCGACAACGATGCCCCGCTCGCCCCGCTGACCACGCTCCGACTCGGTGGGCCGGCACGGCGCCTGGTGACCGCCGTCACCGACGCCGAGGTCGTCGAGACCGTCCGGGCCGCGGACGCGGCGGGGGAGCCGCTGCTGGTGATCGGCGGCGGCTCCAACCTGGTGATCGGCGACGCCGGGTTCGACGGGACCGTGCTGCGGATCGCCACCGAGGGCTTCGCCCTCGACGGCACGCTGCTGGAGCTGGCGGCCGGCGAGGTGTGGACCGACGCGGTCGCCCGGGCCGTCGACGCGGGCCTGGCGGGCATCGAGTTCCTGGCCGGCATCCCCGGCTCGGCCGGCGCCACCCCGGTGCAGAACGTCGGCGCGTACGGCCAGGAGGTCGCCGAGACGATCACCGAGGTGGTCGCCTACGACCGGCTGCTGCACGAGACGGTCACCCTGACCGGCGAGGACTGCGCCTTCTCCTACCGGCACAGCCGCTTCAAGGCCGACCCCGACCGGTACGTGGTGCTGCGGGTCCGCTTCCGGCTCGCCGACGAGGGCGGGATGTCCTCCCCGGTGAAGTACGCGGAGGTGGCCCGCACCCTCGGTGTCGAGGCCGGGCAGCGGGTGGAGCTGCGGACCGCGTACGAGACGGTGCTGAAGCTGCGGGCGGGCAAGGGCATGGTGCTCGACCCGGAGGACCACGACACCTGGTCGGCCGGCTCGTTCTTCACCAACCCGGTGCTGACGGACGACCAGTACGCCGCCTTCCTGCGCCGCCTGGACGGGCTGGCCGCCCCCGCCTACCCGGCGGGCGAGGGCCGCACCAAGACCAGCGCGGCCTGGCTGATCGACAACGCTGGTTTCCGCAAGGGCCACGGCACGGGCCGCCCGGCGACGCTCTCCACCAAGCACACGCTGGCCCTGACCAACCGCGGCGGCGCCACCACCGAGGACCTGCTGGCCCTCGCCCGCGAGGTCCGGGACGGCGTCCGCGCCGCCTTCGGCGTGGAGCTGGTGAACGAGCCGGTGATGGTGGGCGTCACCCTCTAGGGCCCCCGCCCGGCGGGTCAGGCGGTCAGCCAGGCGTCGATGTCGGCGAGCAGCTCCTTGCGGGTGGCCTCCGGCGCGCGCGAGGAGCGCACCGACTGGCGGGCCAGCTCGGCCAGTTCGGCGTCGGTGAAGTGGTGGACGTCGCGGGCGAGCTCGTACTGCGCGGCCAGCCGGGAGCCGAAGAGCAGCGGGTCGTCGGCGCCGAGCGCGAGCGGGACCCCGGCGTCGAAGAGCCGGCGCAGCGGGACGTCCTCGGGCTTCTCGTAGACCCCGAGCGCCACGTTGGACGCGGGGCACACCTCGCAGGTGACCTGCCGGTCGGCGAGCCGCTGGAGCAGCCGCTCGTCCTCGGCGGCGCGCACGCCGTGCCCGATCCGCCCGGCCCCCAGGTCGTCCAGGCAGTCCCGGACGGACTCCGGCCCGGCCAGCTCCCCGCCGTGCGGGGCGGCGAGCAGCCCGCCGTCCCGGGCGATCGCGAAGGCGCGGTCGAAGTCGCGGGCCAGGCCCCGCCGTTCGTCGTTGGACAGGCCGAAGCCGACCACCCCCCGGTCGGCGTAGCGGACGGCGAGCCGGGCCAGCGTGCGGGCGTCCATCGGGGACTTCATCCGGTTGGCGGCGACCAGCACCCGCATCCCCACGCCGGTGGCCGCGGAGGCCTCCCGGACGGCGTCCAGGATCAGCTCCAGGGTGGGGGTGAGCCCGCCGAGGCGGGGCGCGTACGAGGTCGGGTCGACCTGGATCTCCAGCCAGCGCGAGCCGTCCGCCGCCTCGTCCTCGGCGACCTCGCGGACCAGCCGCCGGATGTCGGCCTCGTCGCGGAGGCAGGACCGCGCGGTGTCGTACAGCCGCTGGAACCGGAACCAGCCGCGCTCGTCGGTGGCCCGCAGCTTCGGCGGCTCGTCCGAGATCAGCGCCTCGGGCAGGCGGACGCCGTGCTTGTCGGCCAGTTCGAGCAGGGTCGCGGGGCGCATCGCACCGGTGAAGTGCAGGTGCAGGTGGGCCTTCGGCAGGCCCCGGACATCACGGGCGTCAGGCTGCTCATCCATTCACGAATCCTGCCGCATCCGGCCCGCAAACGGGAACCGCCCCCGGCACATCCCTCGAAGGGGTGACGGGGGCGGCTCCGGGGGCGCGCGGCGGTCAGCTCGCCTCGGCCAGCAGCTTCTGCAGGCGGCTGATGCCCTCGACCAGGTCGGCGTCGCCGAGTGCGTAGGAGAGCCGCAGGTAGCCGGGGGTGCCGAAGGCCTCGCCGGGGACGACCGCGACCTCGGCCTCGTCCAGGATCAGCGCGGCCAGCTCCGCGGAGGTCTGCGGGCGCTTGCCGCGGATCTCCTTGCCGAGCAGCTCCTTGACCGACGGGTAGGCGTAGAACGCGCCCTCCGGCTCGGGGCAGAACACGCCCTCGATCTCGTTGAGCATCTTCACGATGGTCTTGCGGCGACGGTCGAACGCGGTCTTCATCTCGTCCACCGCGGACAGGTCGCCGGCGACCGCGGCGACGGCCGCGCGCTGCGCCACGTTGGAGACGTTGGAGGTGGCGTGCGACTGCAGGTTGGCCGCGGCGTTGACGACGTCCTTGGGGCCGATCATCCAGCCCACCCGCCAGCCGGTCATGGCGTAGGTCTTGGCCACGCCGTTGACCACGATGCACTTGTCGGCGAGCTCGGGCAGCAGGGCCGGCAGCGAGGTGAAGGTCGCGTCGCCGTAGACCAGGTGCTCGTAGATCTCGTCGGTGAGCACCCACAGGCCGTGCTCGAGCGCCCAGCGGCCGATCGCCTCGGCCTCGGCGCGGGTGTACACCGCGCCGGTCGGGTTGGACGGCGAGACGAAGAGGACGACCTTGCTGTTCTCGGTGCGGGCGGCCTCCAGCTGCTCGACCGAGACCTTGTAGCCGGTGGTCTCGTCGGCGACCACCTCGACCGGGGTGCCGCCGGCCAGCTTCACGGCCTCCGGGTAGGTGGTCCAGTACGGCGCGGGGATGATCACCTCGTCGCCCGGGTCGAGGATCGCGGCGAAGGCGTTGTAGATCGCCTGCTTGCCGCCGTTGGTGACCAGCACCTGCGAGGGGTCCACCTGGTAGCCGGAGTCGCGCAGCGTCTTGGCGGCGATCGCGGCCTTGAGCTCGGGCAGGCCGCCGGCCGGGGTGTACCGGTGGTTGGCCGGGTCCTGGCAGGCGGCGACGGCGGCGTCGACGATGTAGCCGGGGGTCGGGAAGTCCGGCTCGCCGGCGCCGAAGCCGATCACGGGGCGGCCGGCCGCCTTGAGGGCCTTCGCCTTGGCGTCGACGGCGAGGGTGGCGGACTCGGCGATGGCGCCGACCCGGGCGGAGACCCGGCGGTCGGCGGGGCGGACGTTCTCGGGGGTGGGTGCGCTCATGACTGCATGGTCCCAGAAGCGCGTGCGCTGGAGCACGGTGGTTTCACCATGTGTACGCCGCCGTGGACGGTCCGCGTGAATGAGGTTCGACCAATCGGCGAAGGATCCCGTACACTCACTGCTCGACGGCTTCCGAACTGCGGATCCTTCCGCCGCGTACACCACGCGGCGGCTCGGATGCGGTAGGTTGGGGGCCACCCGGAGCCGCGAGGTTCCGTAGGGCACTAGCTCAATTGGTAGAGCACCGGTCTCCAAAACCGGCGGTTGGGGGTTCGAGTCCCTCGTGCCCTGCTGCTTGACCCGTACCGAGCCCGTTCGCTCCGCTGAGCGAGCGGGCTTGACGCGGAGAGGGCCCCACCCAAGCACTGCTTTCGCCGGATCGCCCGTGCAACTCGGCACGGACCTCGGCAGGACCCGGATTCAGGTGAGGACGAGTGACGGAGACCACGGGCTCCACCGCAACGCCTGAGAGCGGCAACCCCGAGGGTGCCGACGGCGCGGACGACACCGCTGCCGCGGACGCCAAGCTCTCCCGGCGCGAGCGCCGGCGTGCCAACAAGGCCGCCGGTGGCGAGGGCGGCAAGAAGTCCGGCAAGCGGGCCAAGAAGGGCCTGTTCGCCCGGATCGCGATCTTCTATCGCCAGATCATCGCCGAGCTGCGCAAGGTCGTCTGGCCGACCCGCAACGAGCTGATGCAGTACACCACCGTCGTGGTGGTCTTCGTCATCGTGATGATGCTGCTGGTGGCCGGCCTCGACTGGGGCTTCTCCAAGCTCAGCTTCTGGGTCTTCGGCTGACGCCGGATCCTCCACAGAACCACTCTCCGACCCGGGTCGAATTCTTCGGCCCGGGTCGAGCTGTCGGCGCGAACCGGACGAGGCGGCTACCGTTGACTGGGTACTGTTGAGGTATCCGTTCCACAACGTTCTCCACAACGTTCCACAACCAGGAAAGAAGCAGCGACCGTGTCCGATTCCCCCCTGTACGACGCCGACGAGACCGTCCGCGAGGCGGATGTCGCCGCCGAGCTGGACGCGGCCGAGGCTGCCGATGCCGAGGCTGACCAGGAGATCGTCGACGCCGCGGACGCCGAGCTGGACGAGGTCGAGGCCGCCGAGGAGGAGGCCGGCGAGCCCGCCGAGGCCGCCGCGCTGCACGAGGCCGGTGAGGACGACGGGGCCGCCGCCGACGAGGCGTTCGCCGAGGCCGTCGCCGAGGTCGAGGCCGACGCCGACGCCGAGGCCGCCCCGGCGGAGGAGAGCGACCCGGTCGCCGAGTTCCGCGAGCAGCTCCGGATCGCCCCGGGCGAGTGGTACGTCATCCACACCTACGCGGGCTACGAGAACCGGGTGAAGCAGAACCTGGAGCAGCGGGCCGTCTCGCTGAACGTCGAGGACTACATCTTCGAGTCCCAGGTTCCGCAGGAGGAGGTCGTCCAGATCAAGAACGGCGACCGCAAGACGATCCGGCAGAACAAGCTCCCCGGCTACGTCCTGGTGCGCATGGACCTGACCCCGGAGTCCTGGGGCGTGGTGCGCAACACCCCCGGCGTCACCGGCTTCGTCGGCAACGCCTACGACCCGTACCCGCTGACCCTGGACGAGGTCGTCAAGATGCTCGCCCCGGACGTGGAGCGCGCCGCCGCCAAGGAGGCCGGCAAGCCGTCGCCGGTCAAGCCGAGCGAGATCCAGGTGCTGGACTTCGAGGTCGGCGACTCGGTCACCGTCACCGACGGTCCGTTCGCCACCCTGCAGGCGACCATCAACGAGATCAACCCGGACTCGAAGAAGGTCAAGGGCCTGGTCGAGATCTTCGGCCGGGAGACCCCGGTCGAGCTCTCCTTCGACCAGATCACCAAGAACTGACCACCCACGGTCTTCGGTTCCGGGGCGGGGCCTGGTGGCCCCGCCCCGGAACCGTTTTGGTCCAGGACCGCCTCAGCGGTTAGCCTGGTCCGATGTGTGTGCTGGCAGCCGCATGTCGCTGCGGCGGTGCACACACCAGCAATCACCTCTCGGAAGGACCCGGAGAGAAATGCCTCCCAAGAAGAAGAAGATCACGGGGCTTATCAAGCTCCAGATCAACGCCGGTGCTGCCAACCCGGCCCCGCCGGTCGGCCCCGCGCTGGGTCAGCACGGCGTCAACATCATGGAGTTCTGCAAGGCCTACAACGCGGCCACCGAGTCGCAGCGCGGCATGATCGTGCCGGTGGAGATCACGGTCTACGAGGACCGCTCCTTCACCTTCATCACGAAGACCCCGCCGGCCGCGCGCCTCATCCTGAAGGCCGCCGGTGTCGACAAGGGCTCCGCCGAGCCGCACAAGACCAAGGTCGCCAAGCTGACCTCGGCCCAGGTGCGCGAGATCGCCACGGTGAAGCTCCCCGACCTGAACGCCAACGACCTGGACGCGGCGGAGAAGATCATCGCCGGCACCGCCCGGTCGATGGGCATCACCGTCGAGGGCTGATCACCCCCTTCTCGTCCCCCGTGGTAGGGCCCAGCGCGGCCCGCACACACCACGACTCCTCCCTCCTCGCCCGCCAGCGTGCAGGAGGGGCCCGAAATTCAGGAGCAGCAGTGAAGCGCAGCAAGGCCCTCAAGGCCGCGGACGCCCAGGTCGACCGCAGCCGCATCTACGCCCCGCTCGAGGCGATCCGCCTCGCCAAGGCGACCTCCACCACCAAGTTCGACGGCACCGTCGAGGTCGCCATGCGTCTGGGCGTCGACCCGCGCAAGGCCGACCAGATGGTCCGCAGCACCGTCATCCTCCCGCACGGCACCGGTAAGACCGCTCGGGTCCTGGTCTTCGCGACCGGTGACCGTGCCGAGGCCGCGCGTGCTGCGGGCGCCGACATCGTCGGCTCGGACGAGCTGATCGACGAGGTCGCCAAGGGCCGCCTGGACTTCGACGCCGTCGTCGCCACCCCGGACCTCATGGGCAAGGTCGGCCGCCTCGGCCGCGTGCTCGGTCCCCGTGGCCTGATGCCGAACCCGAAGACCGGCACCGTCACCCCCGATGTCGCCAAGGCTGTCAACGACATCAAGGGCGGCAAGATCGAGTTCCGCGTCGACAAGCACTCGAACCTGCACCTGATCATCGGTAAGGCCTCCTTCACCGACGAGCAGCTGGTCGAGAACTACGGCGCCGCGCTGGACGAGGTCCTCCGGGCCAAGCCCGCCGCCGCCAAGGGCCGCTACATCAAGAAGATCGCCTTCTCGACCACCATCGGCCCCGGCATCCAGGTGGACCCGAACCGCACCCGCAACCTCCTCGTCGAGGAGGACCCGGCCGCGGTCTGATCCGTACCAGGTCTGAAACAGCCTGCCCGCACCCCCTCGGGGTGCGGGCAGGCTGTCGTTCCGGGCGGGTAGAGTCCGCACCTGGCTCTTGTATGAGAATTGACTTAGAGGGGGACCCTTCGATGCGTACTTCCCTGCGGATCGCCTCCGCCGTCGCCGTCTCGGCCGTACTGGTCGGCGGCCTGACGGCGTGCGGTGGCAGCAAGGCCGGCACCGGCTCGGACGCCAAGGGCGGCTCGTCCGCCGCGGCCTCGGCGGGCGCCTCCGCCTCGGCCGGCGCCTCCGGAGGCCCCGGCTCGGCGGCCGGCGGCTCGGTCAAGGACCTCGCGCCGAAGGAGGCGCTGCTGGCCTCCGCCGCCGTGATGGACAAGGCGGGCAGCGCGAAGATCACCGCGAAGGGCGCCACCGCAGACGACGGCGGCACCGGCGTGATCGTCTGGAAGAGCCCGGGCGCCTTCGAGATGACCACCAAGAACGAGGGCAAGGACTACAAGGTCCTGCTGATCGGCGACATGATGTACGTCGGCGCGCCCGAGCAGCTGGCCGTGCTGGCCGGCGGCAAGCAGTGGATGAAGATCGACCTGAAGGCCGCCAACAAGGCCGCGGGCTCCGAGGACACCGGCTCCGTCGCCACCATGGCGCAGATGATGAACCCGGCGATCCAGCTGGCCGCCGCCGCGCCCACCGCCACCAAGGTCGGCAGCGAGAAGGTCGACGGCGTCGACACCGTGCACTACCGCAGCGTCGTGCCGGTGGAGACGCTGGTCGCCGGGATGAACCTGACCGCCGAGGTCAAGGCCAAGGTGCTGGAGCAGCTGAAGAAGGGCGGCAGCAGCACCACCGTCGAGCTGTGGATCAACGCCAAGGGCGAGCTGGTCCAGCTCTCCGGCAACCAGCTCGGCGTCGGCGACGGCAGCGGCACCAGCACCGCCAAGTACAGCGAGCTGGGCACCGTGGCCGCGCCCAAGGCGCCCGCCGCCGACCAGGTCTTCGACCTCGCCGAGGTGCTCGCCAAGGCGGGCCAGTGATGCGCACCCGCACCCGTGGCGTCCGTCCGGCCCGGGCGCTGCTCGCCGCCGCGGCGGCCGGCCTCGCGCTGACCCTGGCCGGCTGCTCCGGCGGCGGCGCCGCCCCGATCGCCCAGAACGCCGTCGAGAAGGCCGCCGAGCTCGCCCCCGAGGCGCTGCTCAAGGCGGTCGGCGACCGCACCAGCGCGGCCAAGAGCGCCAAGGTCGAGTCGGACATCAAGGCCGGCGACGGCGTGATGCACTTCCAGGGCGCGATCTCCTGGCAGGACGGCCTGCAGGGCGAGCTCAAGGGCAGCGCCACCGGCGGCAAGATGGGCCAGGCGCTCTCGCAGGTCGGCGGCGACGGCACCTTCACCGCCCGCTACCTCTCCGACGCCTACTACGTGAACATGGGCGACGCGATGGCCCGTCAGCTGCAGGGCAAGCACTGGCTGCGCTACGGCTACGAGGACATGGCCACCCTGATGGGTGCCAGCGGCGACGCGCTGCGCAGCCAGTTCAAGTCCGCCGACCCGGTGGCCGCGGTGCGGACGCTGATCGCCAGCGGCAAGGTCGCCAAGGTCGGCGAGGAGTCGGTCAACGGCACCAAGGCCACCAAGTACCAGGGCGACTTCACCGCGGCCGACCTGGACCGGATGGCCACCAACGGCCTGACGGCCGATCAGGTCAAGGCGCTGAAGACGCAGTTCGAGCAGACCGTGGTCGGCGCCGACCACGTCGAGGTCTGGGTCGGCGCGGACCAGCTGCTGCTGAAGAAGGTCGAGAGCTTCGAGACCAAGGCCGGCCACTTCGAGGCCGCCTCGGTCTACTCCGGCTACGGCACCCCGGTCGAGACCAAGGCCCCGGCCAAGGCGGACACCGTGGACTTCGCCGAGCTCCTCAAGGCCGCGCAGCAGGGCGCCGCCACCGGCTGACCCCCGGCCGGGGCATGGCAAGGTGGACGGAACGGACGGCACGGGAGGACGAGGCATGGCGGTACGGCGGTGGCGGGCGGCGGCAGTCGTGCTGCTCGCCTCGGCGCTGGCCGCCGGCTGCGGGGGCGGGAACGGGGCGGACAAGCCCACCGCCCCCAGCAGCGCGCCGCCGAGCACCGGGCCGGCCACCCCCACCGACCGCTCCCCGCACGGCGTGCTGCTGGCCGCGCAGCTCGCCGCGCACGACGCCCGCCGGGTCGAGTTCCGCTCCTCGCTCGGCGGGGAGCGGGCCCGCGGCATGCTCTTCTGGGCGCCCAAGACGGTGCTCCAGCTGAAGCCGGAGGGCGGTACCCGGCAGCTGATCGTGCTGGACACCTCCGCCTACCTCGGCGGCGACCAGGAGACCGCGGCCCGGCTCGGCGGGCGGCACTGGGAGAAGTACGCCGGCGACCGGGAGGTCCCGTACGCGGGGCTGATCGACCGGCTCAACCCGCTGGTCGCCGCCACCGCGGCGGCCGCCGCCGACGGCCCCGAGCTGGTCGGCGAGGAGAAGCTGCTGGACTCCACGGTCGACCACTACCGGGTGACCGTCGGCGCGGACCGCTACGCGGCGGCGCAGACCCAGCTCGGCCCCGCCCGCCGGCAGGCCCTGGAGCAGGCGCTCGGCAGCGCCCCGGTGGTGCTGGACCTGTGGCTGAACGACAAGGACCAGCCGGTGCAGATCCGCCGCTCCTCCGGCGGCGGGGTCGACCTGATCGGGTACACCGAGTACGCCGGGCCGCTCTCGGTCCAGGCCCCGGCCGAGGCGGACACCGCCGACGCGGGCGACCGCAGCCTCCCGCCGGCCCCGTAGCCGGGCCCGCGACCGACCCCGCGGAGGACCTGCGGCCGGCCCGTGGCCGTCCCCGCGGAGGGCGGATTTTGTCCTGCGCGGTCGGCCGGGTACCGTGGTGACTGCCAAAGACCGCTGGTTGTCGCCATGCGCCCGCAAGGGAGCTGGCACCGAAGGTCCCGCGCTTGCGCGGGCGGCCCGCGCAGGTGTGTCTGGTGCTTATGACTTCCGGCCCTTCGGGGCTGTCGAGGTCTGCCGAGCCCCGTGCGCCCTGCGCATGGGGCTCTTTCGTTTGCTCGCGGTCAGCGGCCCCCGAATGGTCGACTTCTCGAAGGTCGGCCGGACTTCGACATCACGGAAGGAGGCGTAAGCCTATGGCCAGGCCCGACAAGGCTGCTGCCGTCGCCGAGATCACGGAGCTTTTCCGTGGCTCGAACGCGGCCGTGCTGACCGAGTACCGCGGTCTCTCGGTGAAGCAGGTCAAGAACCTGCGTCGCTCGCTGGGTGGGAACGCCCAGTACGCCGTGGTGAAGAACACGCTGACCAAGATTGCGGCCAACGAGGCCGGGATCTCTTCGCTCGACGACCTGTTCGCGGGTCCGACGGCTGTCGCCTTCGTCACCGGTGACCCGGTGGAGTCGGCGAAGGCTCTGCGTGACTTCGCCAAGGAGAACCCCGCCCTGATCATCAAGGGCGGTGTCCTTGACGGCAAGGCGCTGTCGGCTGACGAGATCAAGAAGCTCGCGGACCTCGAGTCCCGCGAGGTTCTGCTCTCCAAGCTGGCCGGTGCCATGAAGGGCAAGCAGTCCCAGGCTGCCGCGCTCTTCCAGGCTCTGCCGTCGAAGCTCGTCCGGACCGTGGAGGCCCTCCGCGTCAAGGTCGAGGAGGGCGGTGCCGGTACGCCGGCTCCCGCCGCCGAGGAAGCGGCCGCGGAGTAGTTCCGCAGGCTGTTGCCTCGCTGTGGGCCGTGCGCCCGCCTAACCCGTACATCCGGCACCACCTGCCGATTTAGTGGAAGGACGCCATCATGGCGAAGCTGTCCCAGGACGACCTGCTCGCGCAGTTCGAGGAGATGACCCTCATCGAGCTCTCCGAGTTCGTGAAGGCCTTCGAGGAGAAGTTCGACGTCACCGCTGCCGCCCCGGCCGCTGCCGTCGTCGTTGCCGGCGGTGCCGGTGGCGCCGAGGCCGCTGTCGAGGAGCAGGACGAGTTCGACGTCATCCTCGACGGCGCCGGCGACAAGAAGATCCAGGTCATCAAGGAGGTGCGCGCCCTCACCTCCCTCGGCCTGAAGGAGGCCAAGGACCTCGTCGACACCGCCGGTGCGAAGGTTCTCGAGAAGGTCGCCAAGGACGTTGCCGAGAAGGCCAAGGCGCAGCTCGAGGGCGCTGGCGCCAAGGTCACCGTCAAGTGACTCCTCGCCCTCTCTGAGAGGGCTCACGGGCCGGGCCGGCCACCCTTCGGGGTGGCCGGCCCGGCCTGCTTCGTCTCCCGGCGGCCGAGCGTGGGCTCCGCCACTGTCCGTGGGGGCGAGTATGGTGATCGCTGTCGTCGGAGAGCCCCCGCGGGCACGGCCGGTGTAACGCCGGTCGGGGTCCGAGCGATGGGCAGTGCGAGGTCCACACCCTGGTGCGGGCCTTGACGAACAGCACGCGGCGCGCGATTCTCGTGGCGCGTGCCCAAAGCGAACCGGCGCCGGATGCATATTCGGCGGCGGCACTGGGAACTTGTCCAGTGACTCGTTGTGAGTGCGGTGGCCCGGGGTGTCCCGGGCTGTCGGTTGTACGGGAGGAGCGTCCGATTCGGTCTCCGAATCAGGGCTTGTCAACAGTGTCGCCTTTGGCTACACTGTCCCTTTGCGCTGCCTGTTAGCTGTTCCGTGACTCGTCGCCCGGAGCAGTCCCAGTCCTGACCTGGGGTTTTAGCCCTTGGCTAAGGTCCGGCCGGTATGCGCGTAGTGAGCTCCGAGCCCTCGGAAGGACCCCCCTCTTGGCCGCGCCGCGCAACGCCTCGAACAATTCCGCCGCATCCACCGCCCCGCTCCGCGTCTCGTTCGCGAAGATCAAGGAGCCCCTCGAGGTCCCGAACCTCCTCGCCCTGCAGACCGAGAGCTTTGACTGGCTGCTCGGCAACGCGGCCTGGAAGTCCCGGGTCGAGGAGGCGCTGGAGAGTGGTCAGGACGTCCCCACGACCTCTGGTCTGGAGGAGATCTTCGAGGAGATCTCCCCGATCGAGGACTTCAGCGGGTCGATGTCGCTGACCTTCCGCGACCACCGTTTCGAGCCGCCGAAGAACTCCATCGACGAGTGCAAGGACCGCGACTTCACCTACGCGGCCCCGCTCTTCGTCACCGCGGAGTTCACCAACAACGAGACCGGTGAGATCAAGTCCCAGACGGTCTTCATGGGCGACTTCCCGCTCATGACCAACAAGGGCACCTTCGTCATCAACGGCACCGAGCGTGTCGTCGTGTCTCAGCTGGTGCGCTCCCCCGGCGTCTACTTCGACTCCACCCTGGACAAGGTGTCCGACAAGGACATCTACTCCTGCAAGGTCATCCCCTCGCGCGGTGCCTGGCTGGAGATGGAGATCGACAAGCGCGACATGGTCGGTGTCCGCATCGACCGCAAGCGCAAGCAGTCGGTCACCGTGCTGCTCAAGGCCCTCGGCTGGACCAACGAGATGATTCTCGAGGAGTTCGGCGAGTACGAGTCGATGCGCGCCACCCTGGAGAAGGACCACACCCAGGGCCAGGACGACGCCCTCCTCGACATCTACCGCAAGCTGCGCCCGGGCGAGCCGCCCACGCGTGAGGCCGCGCAGACGCTGCTGGAGAACCTGTACTTCAACCCGAAGCGCTACGACCTCGCGAAGGTCGGCCGCTACAAGGTGAACCGCAAGCTGGGCAACGCCGAGTCCCTGGACTCCGGCGTGCTCACCGAGCCGGACATCATCGGCGCGATCAAGTACCTGGTGAAGCTGCACGCCGGCGAGACCGAGTGGCGCGACGGCGACGGCCGCGACATCGTCATCGAGGTCGACGACATCGACCACTTCGGCAACCGTCGTCTCCGCAACGTCGGCGAGCTGATCCAGAACCAGGTCCGTACGGGTCTCGCCCGCATGGAGCGCGTCGTGCGCGAGCGCATGACCACCCAGGACGTCGAGGCGATCACGCCGCAGACCCTGATCAACATCCGGCCGGTCGTCGCCTCCATCAAGGAGTTCTTCGGCACCAGCCAGCTGTCGCAGTTCATGGACCAGACGAACCCGCTGTCGGGCCTGACCCACAAGCGTCGTCTGTCCGCGCTCGGCCCCGGTGGTCTGTCCCGTGAGCGGGCCGGCTTCGAGGTCCGAGACGTGCACCCCTCGCACTACGGCCGCATGTGTCCGATCGAGACCCCCGAAGGCCCGAACATCGGTCTGATCGGCTCGCTCGCCTCCTACGGCCGGGTCAACGCGTTCGGCTTCATCGAGACCCCGTACCGCAAGGTCGTCGACGGTGTGGTCACCGAGCAGGTGGACTACCTCACCGCCGACGAGGAGGACCGTTACGTCATCGCGCAGGCCAACGCCCCGCTGACGAACGACCTGCACTTCGCGGAGCCCCGCGTCCTGGTCCGCCGCCGCGGCGGCGAGATCGACTACATCCCGGGCACCGAGATCGACTACATGGACGTCTCGCCGCGCCAGATGGTGTCGGTCGCGACCGCCATGATCCCCTTCCTCGAGCACGACGACGCCAACCGCGCGCTCATGGGCTCGAACATGATGCGCCAGGCGGTGCCGCTGCTGAAGAGCGAGGCCCCGCTGGTCGGCACCGGCATGGAGTACCGCTGCGCGGTCGACGCCGGCGACGTGATCACCGCCGACAAGGCCGGTGTGGTGCAGGAGGTCTCGGCCGACTACATCACCGTGGCCAACGACGACGGCACCTACACCACGTACCGTGCCGCCAAGTTCACCCGTTCCAACCAGGGCACCTCCTTCAACCAGAAGGTGCTCGTCGACGAGGGCTCCCGCGTCGAGGTCAACCAGGTGCTGGCCGACGGCCCCTGCACCGACGAGGGCGAGATGGCCCTCGGCAAGAACCTCCTCGTGGCGTTCATGTCGTGGGAGGGTCACAACTACGAGGACGCGATCATCCTGTCGCAGCGCCTCGTCCAGGACGACGTCCTCTCCTCGATCCACATCGAGGAGCACGAGGTCGACGCCCGTGACACCAAGCTGGGCCCCGAGGAGATCACCCGGGACATCCCGAACGTCTCCGAGGAGGTCCTCGCCGACCTCGACGAGCGCGGCATCATCCGGATCGGCGCCGACGTCGTCACCGGCGACATCCTGGTCGGCAAGGTCACCCCGAAGGGTGAGACCGAGCTGACCCCGGAGGAGCGCCTGCTCCGCGCGATCTTCGGTGAGAAGGCGCGCGAGGTCCGCGACACCTCGCTGAAGGTGCCGCACGGCGAGTCCGGCAAGGTCATCGGCGTCCGCGTCTTCGACCGCGAGGAGGGGGACGAGCTTCCCCCGGGCGTGAACCAGCTGGTCCGCGTCTACGTCGCCCAGAAGCGCAAGATCACCAACGGTGACAAGCTCGCCGGCCGTCACGGCAACAAGGGCGTCATCTCCAAGATCCTGCCGGTCGAGGACATGCCGTTCCTGGAGGACGGCACCCCGGTCGACATCATCCTCAACCCGCTGGGTGTCCCGTCCCGAATGAACCCGGGACAGGTCCTGGAGATCCACCTCGGGTGGCTCGCCAAGCAGGGCTGGGACGTCTCCGGCCTCGCCGACGAGTGGGCCCAGCGCCTGCAGGCGATCGGCGCCGACCAGGTCCAGGGCGGCACCAACCTCGCCACCCCGGTCTTCGACGGCGCCCGCGAGGACGAGATCACCGGCATGCTGGACAACACCACCCTCACCCGTGACGGTGAGCGCCTGGTGAACTCCACCGGCAAGGCCCGGCTGTTCGACGGCCGCTCCGGCGAGCCGTTCCCGATGCCGGTCTCGGTCGGCTACATGTACATCCTCAAGCTGCACCACCTGGTCGACGACAAGCTGCACGCCCGCTCGACCGGCCCGTACTCGATGATCACCCAGCAGCCGCTCGGTGGTAAGGCGCAGTTCGGTGGTCAGCGCTTCGGTGAGATGGAGGTGTGGGCCCTGGAGGCGTACGGCGCCGCGTACGCACTGCAGGAGCTCCTCACCATCAAGTCCGACGACGTCCTCGGCCGCGTCAAGGTCTACGAGGCCATCGTCAAGGGCGAGAACATCCCCGAGCCCGGCATTCCCGAGTCCTTCAAGGTCCTCATCAAGGAAATGCAGTCGCTCTGCCTCAACGTGGAGGTGCTGTCCTCGGACGGCCAGTCCATCGAGATGCGTGACTCCGACGAAGACGTGTTCCGCGCCGCCGAGGAGCTCGGCATTGACCTGTCCCGGCGCGAGCCGAGCAGCGTCGAAGAGGTCTGACGGAGGTCGGGCCGGCCATCCGTCCGGGTAGCCGGCCCGCCCCCAGGCCCCCCTCAGACCAACAGACAGACTCTCGATTCACGAAAGAGGGCTTGACGACCAGTGCTTGACGTCAACTTCTTCGACGAGCTCCGCATCGGCCTGGCCACCGCCGACGACATCCGCCAGTGGTCCCACGGCGAGGTCAAGAAGCCGGAGACCATCAACTACCGCACCCTGAAGCCCGAAAAGGACGGCCTCTTCTGCGAGAAGATCTTCGGCCCGACCCGGGACTGGGAGTGCTACTGCGGTAAGTACAAGCGCGTCCGCTTCAAGGGCATCATCTGCGAGCGCTGCGGCGTCGAGGTCACTCGCGCCAAGGTCCGCCGCGAGCGGATGGGCCACATCGAGCTGGCCGCCCCGGTCACCCACATCTGGTACTTCAAGGGTGTCCCGTCCCGCCTGGGCTACCTGCTCGACCTGGCGCCGAAGGACCTCGAGAAGGTCATCTACTTCGCCGCCTACATGATCACCTGGGTGGACGACGAGCGCCGTCAGCGCGACCTGCCGTCCCTCGAGGCGCACATCTCGGTCGAGCGCCAGCAGATCGAGAACCGCCGCGACGCCGACCTCGAGGCCCGCGCCAAGAAGGCCGAGACCGACCTGGCCGAGCTGGAGGCGGAGGGCGCCAAGGCCGACGTCCGCCGCAAGGTCCGCGAGGGCGCCGAGCGCGAGATGAAGCAGCTCCGCGACCGCACCCAGCGCGAGATCGACCGCCTGGACGAGGTCTGGGCGCGCTTCAAGAACCTCAAGGTCCAGGACCTGGAGGGCGACGAGCTCCTCTACCGCGAGCTGCGTGACCGTTTCGGCACGTACTTCTCGGGCTCCATGGGTGCCGCCGCGCTCAAGGACCGCCTGGAGAGCTTCGACCTCGCCGAGGAGGCCGAGCGCCTCCGCGAGATCATCCGCACCGGCAAGGGCCAGAAGAAGACCCGTGCGCTCAAGCGCCTCAAGGTCGTCTCCGCCTTCCTGCAGACCAGCAACAAGCCCAAGGGCATGGTGCTCGACTGCGTCCCGGTGATCCCGCCGGACCTGCGTCCGATGGTGCAGCTGGACGGTGGCCGCTTCGCGACCTCCGACCTGAACGACCTGTACCGCCGCGTGATCAACCGCAACAACCGCCTGAAGCGCCTCCTCGACCTCGGTGCCCCCGAGATCATCGTGAACAACGAGAAGCGCATGCTCCAGGAGGCCGTTGACGCGCTCTTCGACAACGGCCGTCGTGGTCGCCCGGTCACGGGCCCCGGCAACCGTCCGCTGAAGTCGCTGTCCGACATGCTCAAGGGCAAGCAGGGCCGTTTCCGTCAGAACCTGCTCGGCAAGCGAGTCGACTACTCGGCCCGTTCGGTCATCGTCGTCGGCCCGCAGCTCAAGCTGCACCAGTGCGGCCTGCCCAAGGCGATGGCGCTGGAGCTCTTCAAGCCGTTCGTGATGAAGCGCCTGGTCGACCTGAACCACGCGCAGAACATCAAGTCGGCCAAGCGCATGGTCGAGCGCGCCCGTCCGGTCGTGTGGGACGTCCTCGAAGAGGTCATCGCCGAGCACCCGGTCCTGCTGAACCGTGCGCCCACCCTGCACCGCCTCGGCATCCAGGCCTTCGAGCCGCAGCTGGTCGAGGGCAAGGCCATCCAGATCCACCCGCTCGTCTGCACCGCGTTCAACGCGGACTTCGACGGTGACCAGATGGCCGTCCACCTGCCGCTCTCCGCGGAGGCGCAGGCCGAGGCCCGCATCCTGATGCTGTCCTCGAACAACATCCTCAAGCCGGCCGACGGCCGTCCGGTCACCATGCCGACCCAGGACATGGTGCTCGGTCTGTTCTTCCTCACCTCGGACCGCGAGGAGGTGAAGGGCGGTGGCCGCTCCTTCTCCTCCACCGCCGAGGCGATCATGGCCTTCGACGCCCGCGAGCTGGACGTCCAGGCCCCGATCGACCTGCGGATGCCGGCCGGCACCGTGCCGCCGCGCGGCTGGGTCGCCCCGGTCGACGAGGACGGGCAGCCGACCTGGTTCGAGGGTGAGCCCTTCCGCATCACCACGACCCTGGGCCGCGCGCTCTTCAACGAGCTGCTGCCCGAGGACTACCCGTTCGTCGACTACGAGGTCGGCAAGAAGCAGCTCTCGGCCATCGTCAACGACCTGGCCGAGCGCTACCCCAAGGTCGTCGTCGCCGCGACGCTGGACAACCTGAAGGCGGCCGGCTTCCACTGGTCGACCCGTTCCGGCGTCACCGTCTCGATCTCGGACGTCATCGTCCCGCCGAGCAAGCCCGCGATCCTCGAGGGCTACGAGGCGCAGGCCGAGAAGGTCCAGAAGCAGTACGAGCGCGGTCTGATCACGGACAACGAGCGCAAGTCCGAGCTGGTCGGCATCTGGACCCGCGCGACCAACGAGGTCGCCGAGGCCATGGCCGCGAACTTCCCGAAGACCAACCCCATCTTCATGATGGTCGACTCGGGTGCTCGTGGAAACATGATGCAGATGCGTCAGATCGCCGGTATGCGCGGTCTGGTGTCGAACGCGAAGAACGAGACCATCGCGCGCCCCATCAAGGCGTCGTTCCGTGAGGGTCTCTCCGTGCTGGAGTACTTCATCTCCACCCACGGTGCCCGTAAGGGTCTCGCCGACACCGCCCTGCGCACCGCCGACTCCGGCTACCTCACCCGTCGTCTGGTCGACGTCTCCCAGGACGTCATCATTCGCGAGGAGGACTGCGGCACCGAGCGCGGCCTCAAGCTGTCGATCGGCTCCGTGGGCGCCGACGGCGTGCTGCGCAAGGCCGACGACGTCGAGACCAGCGTCTACGCCCGCATGCTCGCCGAGGACATCACGGTGGACGGCAAGCTCCTCGCCACCGCCAACACCGACCTCGGTGACGTGCTGATCGACGAGCTGATCCGGCACGACATCAGCGAGGTCAAGACCCGCTCGATCCTCACCTGTGAGTCGGCGGTCGGCACCTGCGCCATGTGCTACGGCCGCTCGCTGGCCACCGGCAAGCTGGTCGACATCGGTGAGGCGGTCGGCATCATCGCCGCCCAGTCCATCGGTGAGCCCGGCACCCAGCTCACCATGCGCACCTTCCACACCGGTGGTGTGGCCGGTGACGACATCACCCAGGGTCTGCCCCGTGTCGTCGAGCTCTTCGAGGCCCGTACCCCCAAGGGTGTGGCCCCGATCTCGGAGGCCCAGGGCCGCGTCCGGATCGAGGACACCGAGAAGACCCGCAAGCTCGTCGTCACCCCCGACGACGGCAGCGACGAGATCGCCTACCCGGTCTCCAAGCGCGTCAAGCTGCTCGTCAGCGAGGGCGAGGCGGTCGAGGTCGGCCAGAAGCTGACCGTCGGTGCGACCAACCCGCACGACGTCCTGCGCATCATGGGCCAGCGTGCCGTCCAGATCCACCTGGTGGCCGAGGTCCAGAAGGTCTACAACTCGCAGGGCGTGTCGATCCACGACAAGCACATCGAGATCATCATCCGGCAGATGCTCCGCCGCGTGACGATCATCGAGTCGGGCGACGCCGAGCTGCTCCCGGGCGAGCTCGTCGAGCGCGGCCGCTTCGAGACCGAGAACCGTCGCGTGGTCTCCGAGGGCGGTCACCCCGCCTCCGGCCGTCCGCAGCTGATGGGTATCACCAAGGCCTCGCTGGCCACCGAGTCCTGGCTGTCGGCCGCCTCCTTCCAGGAGACGACCCGGGTCCTCACCGACGCGGCGATCCACGCCAAGTCGGACCCGCTGCTGGGCCTCAAGGAGAACGTCATCCTCGGTAAGCTCATCCCGGCCGGTACGGGTCTGCCCCGCTACCGCAACATCCGGGTCGAGCCGACCGAGGAGGCCAAGGCCGCCATGTACTCGGCCGTCGGCTACGACGACTACGACCTGTCGCCCTTCGGCGCCGGCTCCGGCCAGGCGGTCCCGCTGGACGACTACGACTACGGCCCGTACACCGGCTGAGTCGGACGCTCCTGAACCGCAGGGCGGTCACCCCACACGGGGTGGCCGCCCTGCGGCGTTCCCGCGTCCGATGTGGTCGAGCAGACGGTCCGAGGCGCGGCAGCTGTCCGGAAGGTACAGGTCGCGTACGGCTTGGAGAAGCTCCAGGGCGGCATGGCCCTGGGCTTCTCCGCGCAGTGCGGATGCCAGCCCGTCCAGGACGAGCTCGGCGGTCGCGCTGTCCTCAACGGAAGCGCGCAGCCATCCGGCCGCCCGCTCGACCCCCTCCGCCCGCTGGGCCTTGGAGCTGAACAACTCCCGCAGGCCTTCCTGGACCCGGGCGTGCGGGAGGGGGCAGGACGGCGTGTACAGCCACGGGTGGCCGGCCTCCGTACAGGGCATCAGCGCGAGCAGCGCCAGCCGGCCGGCGGCTGGCGACCCTTCGCGGACCAGCCAGTTCTCGACCTCACGCACCAGCAGAAGCCGGCTCTCGGGCCGCTTCGCCAAGGCGTCGTACACCGGAAGGACCTGGTGATCGACGACGGTGCTCTCCGTGCGGGCCAGGCTGCGAAGCCGGGTCATCGCCATCCGCCGCTCGGCCTGGGAACTGCTGTCGTCCGTCAGGACCGAGCGGCAGATGTCTGCGACCACCGCGCGGACCGGCGTGAGCAGCTTCGCCCACCTCCCGAGCAACTGCCAGGTGCCGCTGCTCATGTGTCCGTCGCCAAGCGCTCGTTCGGTGACGGCGGCCAGGACCTGCCCTCGGCCGGCTTTCAGGGTCCGCTCCCGGAGGTCGTCCAGGTGCTTCGGATCCTTGTGGCGCAGGATCAGGGCCGAGAGGGCCCGCACGGCTGGGTCACCGCCCGAGTACTCGCGCACAGGGAGGTTGACCAGCCAGTCGAGCAGCACGGTGCGCATCGGTGGGAAGTTGTCCCAGACGTAGACGAGTGCAGCTTCCGCATATCCGGGGCGGTCGTAGACGACCTGGTCCTGCAGATCGACCTCGGCGCCGAGAGCGGTCAGCCGGGGACGCAGGCCCTGCCCGGCGAAGATGGCGGCGACACCGGCCGGGCCGGTCGCGCCGGAGCTGCCGGGCGGGCCCCCGACGGCTGCTTCCAGGGCCTGTGCGTCGCTGCCGATCCAGGCGGCAGGGCCCGCCTGATGGACGGCGAGGCTGAGGAGCAGGCAGCGATTCGGCAGCGAGAGGGGCCGCTCCTTCGCGGCTGTCGTGAGGCCGGGTTCGTTGAACAGAACGTCGAAGCTCTCCCTCCAGTCCGTCAGGGCCTGCTCGATCCTGGTCTGAAGGTCGTCGACGGGCTGGTCTGCGAGGGCCGAGTTCTCCAGGCGGTACGGACGACTGAGCTGACCCGGAACGACCGTGACCTGACGGTCCGATGTTCCTTTCTGGTGATCGACCCACTGCCGGATGACCGTCTCCACGGACCGCATGGCTTCGACGGCGTTGCGCCCGCGGATGGAGGCCCGCGCCGTTGGCGACTGGACGTAGGGGATCAGCGATGCCAGGCCTCTGGCTTTCAGGTGGTGCTCGACGAGTTGCTGCGCATCGGGTGCCGCGGGAAGGCGAACCACGGTGACGCCCGCACCGGCCCAGTTGTGGTGTCCCTTCCACAGGATGTCGGTGACGGTTGCCACCAGCCGTGAGTCAGCCTGACGGAGCCTGGACGAGAAGTCGGACAGCCGTTCGAGGAAAGTGCTGTCGATCCGGTCGTTGTCGGGGTCCTTCAGCTCCAGCAGATAGGTGTGCCCACGGCCGAGCGGAAACCGTCCGACGGACGGCTTCTCCCAGTCCGTCTCCAGATCCAGCAAGGTGGACCCGCGGGAAGCGTGGCGGGCACTCAGGTGCCGCGCGAACGTTGTGACGCCATGGCCTCGACGTCCGACGATCAGCAGGATGCGCCGATCCTCCGCTCGGAGTGCGTCACGACCGTCGGCCCAGGACTGACGCCACTCCTCCGGTTCGACGAAGTACTGCCAATCCTCCAGCTCACGGCGGTTCAGGAGCGTCCCTTCCAGGGTGTCCCGCCTGCGGGTCTCCTGGTGGAGGTTCTCGACGGTATTGGCGAGTACGTCGATATTGACCTGCGAAGGGACGGCGTTCGCCTGGGGAGGAAGTCGCACCCGGGGGTCGATCGGAGGCGGGAGGAACCAGCGGGACGGTTCGGCGGGATCGACCGTGGGCGGACGGGACCGCACAGGGACCTGAGCGAGCAGGAACTCCAGGTCGTCCGGAGTGGAGTCGTCGGCGGTGGTCACGGGAGGTGCTGCCCTCCGGGCTGCGGCAGGCGGCGGATCCCTGTGTCCGCACCGATCGACTGGGGCGCGTGGTTGATCTGGTGGGTCCGAAGGTTCTCGATGCGGTCCGCCATGGTGTTGATGCTGACGTTGCCCGACACCTGGATCCCCCGAGGGGCGATCGACGACGGCGGTGCCTCCTGCGGGCCGGGGTCCTGCGTACGAGGTACGTCCGGCTGAGGCAGGAACTGGGCGATCACAGCGGGACTGAGCCGAGGTACGTGGATCCACGCCTGCCGTCGGAACGCCTTGCCCGTAACGGCGGCCTGCCAGGGCAGGAAGTCGCTGTCCGGCAGCAGCTTGCTCCGCCCGGCGAGGACGGTCCGGCGGTACATGTCGTCGGAGAGCACGAGCGCCGCGTAGCTGCCGTGGGCGGCCGCCGCGGCGATGCCCACACGTGCGGCGTCGCTGTCGACGAACCGGGCCGCGTCGTTGACGGCATCCGCGAGGTTGCTGGTAGGCATGGGTCCGACGTGCACGCTCACCCGCACGCGCAGGGGCGGATCGTCCTTTGCCCGGTGCTCCTCGTGGCTGCGCAACTCATCGTCGAGCAGTCGGATCAGCGGATCCACCAATCGCCAGGTACGGGCCGGCGGAAGGACCATGATGAAGCCGTCACCTCGGTCGTGCCGGGCGGTGATGTCCCACTCCGTTGCCAGCCCGCTTCGGACGAACGCGGCTTCCACCGCTCTGTCCATGGCCAGCCGGAGCCGGGGCTGGCGGTGCTCCTGCACCTTGCTGAAGTCCTTGATGTCGACGACGAATAACGTCTGCTCGGGGGGAATGTCCCACAAGTGCGGAGGCGCGGCAGGCGGCATGGACCGGATCCTTCTCTGGGCTCTTGAGGCGGGCGACAGGGTGTCAGGAATGGTCAACCCAGGGTCTCCATCATCATCGGTGCGGTCGCGGTGACGATGCCGATTCCGGCCAGAACCAGGGAGGCACGGACACAGCGGTGTTTCGCCCAGGCTATGTGCGAGAGCTCGATCAGCTGCCGGCTGAGAGCGGGCAGAAGATCCTGTTCGGACAGCTCGCGGACCAACTGCTCGGCATCACCGTGGCGCAGGTGACCGAAGTACACGATGTTGGACCGCCAGTCGCCCGGCTGCACCGGTGAACCGGTACGAGGGAGGACCGCCGCGATCGCGAGGACCAGCGCCGTCACGATCGCGACTGCTCCGGCCCAGGCCGCCACCGTGGCGGCCGTCTGCTGCAGCCTCGGATGCGAACCGGTTGCCTGGGTGAGGGTAGTGATGGCCACGAGGGCTGCGGATTCGAGACTCAGCGCGAGTGAGGCCTTGCTGTCGACCCGGCCGATCAACTCCGAGACAGCGCCGTGGATCTGCCAGGCGGCGCCAAGTGCGTCGCCGTTGGATCCCCGGTCCTGGTGGATTTCTGCCGGGGCGGTTGTCGTCGCATCGCTGTTCATGGCGCCCTTGGCTCCCATGGGTACTGGCTGCCGAACCGGCTTCGGCTGCCGCCTGGTCACCTTGGTACCGGAGCCGTGTCGGGCAGTCTGCGTCAAACGGCGCAGAGTGAGGTCGGTCGGGCTACGGTGACGTCCCGAAGGGGGCTGAGCGTGGACGGATCGACGGTGCCCGCACGGTGGGTGCACATCATCAGGGCTGCCGGGCACAAGAGCTCCTGGCAGCGTGGAGAGCTGCTCATGCGGCAGGGGGAGGCAGCTGAGCGGGTCATCCTTCTGGACCGCGGGCTGGTGAAGGTCACCACGGAGTCGGCCACCGGCTACACCAGCCTGCTGGCCTTGCGGGGTGCGGGTGAACTGCTCGGCGAACTGTCCTGTGTGGACGGTGGGCCACGATCGGCCACGGCCAGCGCGATGGGGGCGGTCTCCGGAGTTTCGGTCCCCGCGCGCACGTTCACCGGGCTCCTCGAGGTGCACCCCGGGCTGGCACTGGCGGTGCTGCGTTGTGTCGCCCTCCGGCTCCGGGAATCCGACATCGAGCGGGGAGACCTCGGGGCCCTGCCGGTCGGTACTCGTACGGCCGTCGTGCTCGCACGGCTCTCCCGGCGCTACGGCGAAACCCTCGGGTCGCCGGAGTGCGCCACGGCCCGCCGGCTGTCGATCACCCAGCACGAGTTGGCCGGAGCGGTGGGAGCCTCTCGCGAGTCGGTGGTGCGGGCGTTGAGCGACCTGGTGGGCGACGGCCTGATCCGGGTCGGTCGTGGACGGGTCGTGGTGAGCGACCCGACGGTCCTCGCGGAGTGGAGGTCCGGGGCTGTGGGGTCGGGTGGTGGATCAGAGCCGTGACGGTCGCTGATCCCCCGCACGGGGGAGGAGATCGGATGGCTCCGGCGGGGGATCCGGGGCGGGGCGGGTGCGGAGGAGCCTGCTGAGGTGGGCACGGAGGGGCCGGGCCCGGGTGGGAGCAGGCGCAATGAGGCGGACATCGGTGTGGGTCGCGGCGGGTACGGTGGCGGTGGGGGTGCTGGCTGGGTGCTCGATCGGGCCCGAGCAGCGCCGTGAGATCGCGTACGGGGTCGACGGGCCGGTAAGGGCCCTGGTGGTGGAGGGGGCGACCGGCGACGTCGAGGTCGTCAGCGGAGGCAGCGCGCTGACGGTGGTGGAGCGCCACCGGTACCGGGGCCGCGCCCCGGAGGCCGTCCACCAGGTCGTGGACGGCACGCTGACCGTGTCCTACCGCTGCTCGGACTGCTCGGTGGGCTACCGGGTGGAGGTGCCCGAGGCCACCGCGGTGACGGTGCACAACTCGACCGGTGACGTGCGGATCACCGGGCCGGCGGGCCGGGTGGAGGCACGGAGCTCGACCGGGAGGGTGGTGGCGCGGGGGCTGACGGCGTCGGCGGTCCGGCTGGAGAGCAGTACCGGTGAGGTCAGGGCCTCGTTCGAGGACGCTCCCGCCGAGGTGACGGCGACCAGTGCGACCGGCAGTGTGGAGGTCACCCTGCCCACCGGCCGGACGTACGACGTGGACGCCAGGTCCGGCACCGGCGAGGTGCGGGTGGGGGTGGAGCGCTCGACCTCCGCCCCGCGCCGGGTCACCGCCCGCAGCGGGACCGGTGACGTCACGGTCACCCGTGGCTGACCCCGGCCGGAGGACGTGCCGGGCGCCGGTGGTACGGCATGATCGTCCCCCGGAGCTCTGGGGAGGGGCGGACATGGAGCGTGCGGTGCGGGCGCGAGCGTGGCTCTCGGACCGGCTGGGCCGAGTGGATCCGATGGTGGCCGATGCCCTGCTGGCGCTGTTCTCGGCGGGCGTCTCGCTGTGGTCGGTGTACGACGACACACCGGCGTGGTCGTGGTGGGTGTACCTGTTGGCGGCCTCCTCGTCCTTCGCACTGCCGTGGCGGCGGCGCTTCCCCGGTGCGGTGCTGCTTGCCAGCACCGTTCCCGCCGCGGCGCTGTCGGTGGTGGCCCACTCGGTGATGCCCCAGGTGCAGGTCTTCGCCGTGGTCGCGATATACACGCTGGCCGACCGCGGCCGGGACTGGCAGCGGCTGCTGACCCTGGCGGTCCTGGTGGTCGGCAACATCGTGGGCACCCGATCGCCGAGCGGCGCGCTGTTCAGCCTGCTGGTCTCGGTCGGCAGCTTCGTCTTCGGCTCGCTGGTGCGCGAGCTGCGCCGGCTCGCCAGCGTGGAGGCGGAGCGGGCGCACCAGGTCGAACTGCGCGCGGCCAGCGACGCGGCCCGGGCGGTCGCCGAGGAGCGGGCCAGGATCGCCCGGGAGATGCACGACATCCTGGCGCACGCCGTCTCGCTGATGGTGATCCAGGCGGAGGCCGGTCCGCTGGTGGTCCGCAGCGATCCGGACCGGGCGGTGCGGACCTTCGACACCATCGCCGACTCGGGTCGCGACGCGATGGTGCAGCTGCGCAGGGTGCTCGGGGTGCTGAAGGAGGACGGGGCCGGGCCGCTGCTCGCCCCGCAGCCCCGGCTGGCCGAACTGCCCGCCGTGGTCGAGCGGGTGCGCGCGTCCGGAGTCCGGGTGGACGCCCGGATCGAGGAGTGCGGGCCGGCGGACGTGCAGGCGGCGGCGTACCGGATCGTCCAGGAGGCGCTGACCAACACGGTCAAGCACGCGGAGGCCTCCCGGGTGACCGTCCGGGTGGCCAGGGCGGGTGCGGAGCTGGCGGTGGAGGTCAGTGACGACGGCCGCGGGGCGGTCGGCCCGACGGACGCGGTCAGCGGGTGGTCGGGCGGCCGCGGACTGGTGTCGATCAGGGAGCGGGCCGCGGCCTGCGGCGGCAGCGCGCAGGCGGGCCCCGGCCCGAGCGGGCGCGGGTTCAGGGTGGCGGCGCGGCTGCCCCTGCAGGCGTAGTGGCAACGGGCGTGGAGAGAGGGCGGGAGATGCCGATTCGGGTGGTCGTCGCGGACGACCAGGAGCTGGTGCGGGCCGGGTTCGGCATGATCCTGGACGCGCAGCCGGACATCGAGGTGGTGGCCGAGGCCGCCGACGGGGAGCAGGCGATCGAGGCGGTCCGCGCGCACGCCCCGGACGTGCTGCTGCTCGACGTCCGGATGCCGGTGATGGACGGGCTGGAGGCGGCCCGGCGGGTCTGCGCGGAGTTCCCGGACTGCAAGGTGATCATGCTGACCACGTTCGACATCGACGACTACGTCTACGACGCGCTGTACGCGGGGGCCAGCGGCTTCCTGCTGAAGGACGTCCGGCGGGACGACCTGGCGCACGGCGTCAGGATGGTCGCCTCCGGCGAGGCGCTGCTGGCGCCGTCCGTCACCCGGCGGCTGATCGGTGAGTTCACCGCCCGGCGGGGGGCGGCCGGCGGCGGCCCGGCGCAGCCCTCGCGGGCGCCCTCGCGGCTGCTGGAGCAGCTGACGGCCCGTGAGGCGGAGACCCTGCGGCTGCTCGCCCGGGGCCTGTCCAACGCCGAGATCGCCGCCGACCTGGTGGTCAGCGAGCACACCGTGAAGACCCATGTCAGCAACGTGCTGGCCAAGTTGCAGTTGCGCGACCGGGTGCACGCGGTGGTCTTCGCGTACGAGTCGGGGGCGGTGGTGGCGGGCTCGGCGGATGGGGGAGAACCCCTCCGGGAGATCCCCTAGCTCGCACGGGGGAGGGGCGGGGATCACCGGCACCGGCGATCCGGAGGGTGCCCCGGCGGCGGCAGGCTGGGCAGCGAACCAGACACCGCACCGGAGGAGTTCACGATGAACCCGGGTACCAAGGCACTGCTGTCCGCGCCCCTTCTGCTCACCCTGTACGGCACGGTCCGACTGGTCCCGGGCTCCCGGCAGCCGGGCCCGGGTTGGACGATCGGGCACCTCGCCCTGTTCGCAGGGCTGCTGCTGCTCGGCATCGGCCTGGCCGAGGTGCACCGCCGCATCCGGCCGCGCACCGCCGTGGGACGGACCGCCGCCGGGGCCGGGCTGGGCGCGACCGTGCTCGGCGTGGCCTGCTCGCTCGGCCAGGCCGGCATCGACCTGTACGTCGGCGCGGCGGCCGCCGACAAGGCCGAGCAGCACGCGATGTTCGACCGGATCCAGTCGCACGCCGGGGTGGTGCCGGCGTTCTACTCGGCGGGCCCGCTGCTGCTGTACGTCGGCCTGCTGGCACTGGCCGTCGGCGCCGCCGTGGTCCGCCGGCTGCCCTGGTGGAGCCCGGTGCTGGTGTTCCTGGCGAGCGCGCTGCCCGCCGTCACGCTGGACCTGCTGCCGGTCGGCGGCCTGCTCTACCTGGCCGCCTTCGCCCCGCTGGCCCGCCCGGCCGGCCGGGTCAGCGCATCCGGAACACCGGCCCGCGCGGCGTGAAGGGCAGGCCGGCGGCCTGCGGCACCAGGTACGCGTGCTCGCGCCGGATCCGCAGCACGTCGCACTCGCCGTCGGTGATCACCAGGACGGGTGCGCCGGGCGGGAAGTCCTCGGCCCGTTCCAGCAGGTCGACGCCGGGCTGCAGCACGGTGCCGCCCCGCCCGCGGACCCGGTCCCGTCCGGCGATCTCCTCCGGCCCAGCTGGGTGCCGATCAGGCTGACGCACTCCAGGCCCAGCGAGTCGGCGAACTCCCGGACCAGCGAGGACTTCCCGATGCCGGGCGCGCCCCACAGGAAGACCGGCCGGACGGTGGCCAGACCCAGCAGCAACTCCGGTACCTGGGACGGCGACACGGTGACGGCACCCTGCAAGTGGGGCTCCTTCGGTTCGGGGGGACGCCCGGTCAGTGTGCGCCCGGCCGGCGCCCGCCGCACCGGGTTTTTCCGGTGGCGTCCGGCGGCCGGAGCGCCGTACGGTCCGGGCATGACCCAGAAGCGTCCGCTGATCGCCGTGATGACCGGCGCCGGCATCTCCACCGACTCAGGCATCCCCGACTACCGTGGCCCGCAGGGGCTCTGGCAGCGCGACCCGAGCGCGCAGGAGCTGGTCACCATCGGCCCGTACCTGGCCGACCCGGACGTGCGCCGCCGCTCCTGGCTGATGCGCCGGGACATCGGTGCGGCCGCCGCCGAGCCCAACGCCGGCCACCGCGCGCTGGTCGACCTGGAACGCTCCGGGGTGCCGATGCGGGTGCTCACCCAGAACGTCGACGGCCTGCACCAGCGGGCCGGACTGCCGGCCCGCAAGGTGATCGAACTGCACGGCACCGCCACCGAGGTGCAGTGCGTGAAGTGCCGGGTGCGCAGCGGTATGGACGCGGCGCTGGCCCGGGTCGCCGCCGGCGAGGACGACCCGGCCTGCGAGGCCTGCGGCGGCGTGCTCAAGCCGTGCACCGTGATGTTCGGCGAGATGCTCGACCCCGTGGTGATCGACAAGGCGGACGCCGTCGCCAAGGCCTGCGACCTGTTCGTCGCGGTCGGCAGCAGCCTGCAGGTGAACCCGGCGGCCGCACTGCCGCGGATCGCCCTGGAGCACGGCGCCCGGCTGATCGTCGTCAACGGCGAACCCACGCCGTACGACGCGGACGCCGTCGAGGTGATCCGCCAACCGATCTCCACCGCGCTGCCCGCCCTGGTCGGGAGGATCGTCGCCGGTGCCTACGATGGCACCCCGACGAGCAGGGAGTGATCGATGGCGACCGGTACGTTCGACCCGTGGTCGGCCGAGTTCGTGGCGCACCCGTACGACGCCTACGCCGACCTGCGGGCGAACGCACCGGTCAGCTGGTACGAGCCCAGCGGCCAGTGGCTGGTCTCCCGGTACGCCGACGTCAGCGCGCTGCTCCGGGACCGCCGGCTCGGCCGCACCTACACCCACCGCTTCACCCACGAGGAGTTCGGCCGGCCCGCGCCCGACCCCGCGCACGAGCCCTTCCACACCCTCAACGACCACGGGCTGCTCGACCTGGAGGCCCCCGACCACACCCGGATCCGCCGGCTGGTCTCCAAGGCCTTCACCCCGCGCATGGTCGAATCCCTGCGGCCCACCGTCGCCCGGCTCGCCGACGAGCTGGTCGGCGGGCTGCTGGCGGACGGCGGCGGCGACCTGATCGCCGAGGTCGCCGAACCGCTGCCGGTCGCGGTGATCGCCGAGATGCTCGGCGTCCCCGAATCCGACCGGCACCTGCTGAGGCCCTGGTCCGCCGACATCACCGGGATGTTCGAGCTGAACCCGGGCCCGGAGACCGCCGAGCGGGCCGTCCGGGCCAGTGTCGAGTTCTCCGACTACCTGCGCGCACTGATCCGCGAACGCCGTGCCGCTCCCGGCGAGGACCTGATCAGCCGGCTCGCCCAGGTCGCCGACGAGGGTGACGTGCTCAGCGAGCAGGAGACGGTCTCCACCTGCGTCCTGCTGCTCAACGCCGGCCACGAGGCCACCGTCAACACCACCGGCAACGGCTGGTGGGCGCTCTTCCGCAACCCCGGCGAACTCGCCCGGCTGCGCGGCTCCGTCGACGCGCTCCTGCCCACCGCCGTCGAGGAACTGATGCGCTGGGACACCCCGCTGCAGATGTTCGAACGCTGGGTGCTGGAGGACATCGAGGTGGCCGGCGTGACGATCCCGCGCGGGTCGGAGGTCGCCCTGCTCTTCGGCTCCGCCAACCGCGACCCCGCCCGCTTCGCCGACCCCGACCGCCTCGACCTCGGCCGCGCCGACAACCCGCACATCACCTTCGGTGCCGGAATCCACTTCTGCCTGGGCGCGCCGCTCGCCAGAATGGAGCTCACCGAGTCGTACGGCGCACTGCTGCGCCGGGCCCCCGGGCTCTCGCTGGTCAGCGAACCCGTCTGGCGCCCGGGCTACGTGATCCGCGGCCTGGAGGAACTGATCGTCGAGATCCGGTGAGGGCGGCGGGACATGAAGCGGGCGACCGGAGCGATGCTGGGCCTGGCGATCGGCGACGCCCTCGGCAAGCCCACCGAGTTCACCCCCTGGGACGAGCTCACCCGGAGCACCCCCGACTGGCGCGAACTCCCGCTCCCCGAGAAGGCGCTGGTCACCGACGACACCCAGATGACGCTCGCCCTCGCCCGCGCCCTCAAGGCCGCCCTCGCGGCCGGCCCGCTCGTCCCGCTGCGCCTGGAGCGGCCGCTGCGCGAGGAGTTCGTGGAGTGGTGGCGCTCCCCGGAGAACAACCGGGCGCCCGGCATGACCTGCATGAAGTCCTGCTGGCGGCTCAGCAGGCCGGGGCGGCCCTGGCAGGAGGCCAGTGACATCGGCTCCAAGGGCTGCGGCGCCAACATGCGGGTCGCCCCGCTCGGCCTGGTCCGCGAGCTGACCGACCGCCAGGTCGCCGGGGCGGCCCAGCTGCAGTCCGGGCTGACCCACGGCCACCCGACCGCGCTGGCCGCCAGTGAACTCACCGCGTTCACCGTCCGCCGGCTCGCCGAGGGCGTCGCCCCGGCCGAGCTGCCCGCCCGACTGCGCGAGCACGCCCTCGCCAACCGCACCCGTTACGACGCGTTCTGGCTCGGCGACCTGGCCGCGCGCGCCCAGGACCACTCCGCCGAGGAGTTCATCGCCCGCGGATGGGACGACTGCCTGGCCGTCCTCGACCGGCTCGACGCGGCGCTGGCCCGGCCCGCGCGGGACGGCGACCCGTGCGAGATCACCGGCGAGGGGTGGATCGCCGAAGAGGCCTTCGCCACCGCCCTGCTGTGCTTCCTGCTGTTCCCCGACGACCCGGTCGCGGCGGTCCGGCGCGGCGCCTGCTCCTCCGGCGACTCCGACTCGATCGCCTGCCTGGCCGGCGCCTTCGCCGGCGCCCACCACGGCGCCGCCGCCTGGCCGGCCGACTGGGTCGAGCGGATCGAGCACCGCGACGAACTCCTCGCCCTCGGCGCCCTCTGGGACTGAGCCGCGGCAACACGCCCCGGCACGCCACCGGATCCTGCGGCCTCCGGCGCAGCTGCTGCCGCAGGCCGAGGCGCACCGGCGGCGGAGCGGCCCACCGGCGCGGCGTCGCGGCGGCCCGGCGGCTCGGCGCAGCCGTCTCCCGGCCCGCGACCGCGGCGATCCGCGGCCGGGGAACGTCCCGTGCCGCCGCCCCGGCCGGCGGGGCCGGGTGTCAGGGGCGGCTGCGGAAGCGGGGCTTGGCCGGCGGGGCGGGCTCGGCGGCCGGGGCGGCGGCGGCCGTGGCGGCGGGCGGGTAGCGGTCGGCGATGCGGGCCGGATCACCGTAGGTGTGGGCTATCAGCAGGTCGTCGGCGACCTGGCGGACGACCTCGCGGCCCTCGACCACGGCGAGCCAGTCGGCCGGCAGCCCGGCGGTGCCGTACATCGCGCCGACCAGGTTGCCGCACACGGCCCCCGCGGAGTCGCTGTCCCCGGAGTGGTTGACCGACAGGACCAGCGCGGCCCGCGCGTCCGCCCCCGCCAGCGCGCAGTACACCGCGATCGCCAGGCACTCCTCGGCGATCCAGCCGAGGCCGACCCGCTCGACCGCCTCCGCCGACGGCGCGCCCTCGTCGACGATCCGCAGCGCCCGCAGCAGGGCCTCCACGGTCTCCTCCGAGGAGGGGTGCCGCGCGGTCTGGACGGCGGTCTCCTCGACCGCCCGCCGCGGCTCGACGCCCGCGCAGACCCGCTCCAGCAGCGCGGCGAAGGCGCCCGCGGCCAGGTACCCGGTCGGGTGGCCGTGGGTCTGCTGCGCGCACCGCGCGGCCAGTTCGAAGGCGGGCCCGGGGCCCAGCCCGATCAGCCCGAACGGCGCCGAGCGCATCACCGTCCCGCAGCCCTTGGAGTCCGGGTTGACCGGCCCGGGAGTGCCGAAGGCGACGGCGGGCCGGTACGGGTAGCCGGCCAGCCCGCTCAGGCAGGCGTTGCCGGGCGCCCGGGAGGCGTACAGGAACGGCTGGGCGAGCAGCCAGCCGTCCGGCCGCCGCTCGGGGCCGGGGAGGCGCTGGGTGAGGAACCACCGCCCGTACGCCTCGCGGACGGCCTCGGGCGTGCCGCCGCGCAGCAGGCCCTCGGCGGTGAACAGGGTCATCTGGGTGTCGTCGGTGACCTCCGCCTCCCCGCCCCGCAGGAGCAGCGAGGTGATCCCGGCGGGCCCGAACCGGTCCCGGATCGCGTCCAGCCGCAGGAACTCCACCGGCCAGCCCAGCGCGTCGCCGAGCGACCCGCCCAGCAGCGAGCCCCGCACCCGGTCCGCGTAGTCGACGTACTGCCCCACCCGACAACCCCCTCCTGAAGGGTCAGCGCCCGATCGCGCCCGACCGTCCGTTCAGCGCGGCCCGGTCGGCGGCGGCCCGGCCGGCCGCCCACCCCTCGCCGTCGCTCACCCGCACCCGCTGCGAGACCAGCTTCGGGAACATCCGCCCGACCGCGTCCTCGACGGCCTCCTCGCGGGCCTTGAGCACCGGCAGCAGCCGCTCCGCGTCGGCGACCCGCTCCACGGTGCCGTCCTCGCGCAGCCGCCGGCCGGCGGCCGCGTCGGAGGTCGCCTGCTCGGTGGCGGCGGTCAGCCGCTCCCGGATCCGCGCAGCGTACGCGATCAGGAAGGACTGCCGGAACGCCTTGGTGCGCGGGGCGCCGTCGCGGTGCTTCCGGCCGCCCTCGCGGCTCATCGCGGCGGTGGCCTGCACCAGCAGCGAGGTGTACAGCAGCTCGACCGCGTCCAGGTCGGCGTCGAAGCCGACGATGGTGCAGAAGCCGAACTCCTTCGCCCACACGACCTTGCAGCGGTTCGCCGCCGCCACCGCGTCCAGCAGCATCGCCTTGGGGCCCTCGTACGGGCTGTCGATGCCGATCCGCAGCGCGGCCGGCGCGTCCGGGGCGGGCGCCCCGGCGGCCAGCAGCGCCTCGTCGATGGAGTGCTGGGCCATCAGCTGCTGGGCCTTCTCGCTGAGCGCCTCGGCCTCCTCCGGGTACTCGGTGGACTCGGCCTTCGCCAGCAGGGCCCGGATCCGGCCGAGCATCCGCGGCTCGCCCGCCACCGGCGCGCCCGCCCGGGGCGCCGACCCGCCGGGCACCGGCCCGACCGGGTTGACCGGGGGCAGCAGCGCCCAGCAGCGCAGCAGCTCCAGCGCGGTGGTGGCGAGCGCGAACCGGTCCTGCCGGTGCCGTTCGGCGAAGGCGCCCAGGTACTGCTCGTCGCTCTCCCACCACACCTCGACGGCGAGTTCGCGCAACTGCTCGTGCCAGCGCCGGTCCAGCGCGGCGGCGGGGTGCCGGCGGCCCTCGGCGGCGATCAGGTCGACGGCCAGCGCCAGGTGCGCCGCACCCAGCTCGCGCCGCACCACCCGGACCAGGTCGGCGGGCCGCCAGCCGGCCGTCCAGCAGCGGCCGACGGCGCGCTCGGCGTACCCGAGCAGGGCCCGGCTGACGGCGGGCCAGCGCTCGGCGGACGCGGCGAGCAGCGAGGCCCCGCCGTCCAGCACCCAGTCCAGCGTCTCCGGCCGCGCCGCGACGGCCTCGTGCACGGCCCGCTCCAGCAGCCCGTCGATGTCCTCGGCGCCCCCGGCCCTCGCCGAGCCTCCGGCCTTCGCCGAGCCGCTGCCCTTCGCCACGTCGCCTCTTCCGTCCGCAGATCCCCGTCCATGATGCAGCACCCCGGGGAACGACGGCTCAGCGCTCGATCGCGGCCGCCAGGATCTCCGGCAGCCGACCGGGCAGCAGCCGGGCCGCGTACCGCACCCCGAGCACCGCCGACAGCGCGCCGTAGCCGAGGCCCACCGGCAGCAGCGGCCAGGTCGGCAGGCCGGCCGGCAGCAACGCCGCCAGCAGCCCGCCGAGCGGCAGGGTCAGCAGCGCCACACCGGCCATCGAGCCGAAGCCGTTCAGCAGCACCAGCCCGGACTGGCCGGGCGCCGCGTTGCGCATCGGGCTGCTGTCCACCGGCATCGCGTACGGCGCCCGCACGCTCAGCACGCCGCCCAGACCCAGGCCGACGCCGAGCGCGCCCAGGGTCAGGCCGAGCGCGGACGGCAGCGCCGCCCACTGCCCGGTGGCCGCGCCGAGGACCGGCGCCAGCACCAGCACCGAGGGCACCGCGAACACCAGCACCGCCAGCGCCCGGCCGCGCAGCTCGGCCCGGGCGTCGCGTTCGTCGGCGATCGTCTGCGCGACCATCCAGAACGCCGAGCCGTCCATGCCGAACAGGTTGACCGTCTGCAGGCCCAGCATCAGCCCGCCCAGCGCCAGCACGTACACCGAGGACCAGCCCTGGACCAGCGAGAGCGCGGTGAACACCCCGGTCATCCCGATGCTGGTGAAGATCGCCGCCTTGGCCCGCGGCTCCCGCCAGGCGTAGCGCAGGTGACGCTGCATCGCCGCACCCGCCCGGCCGGCCGGCAGCAGCCGCCACAGCCGCGAGCCGCCCCGGCCCCGGGTGGCGACCAGGGTGGACGCGTCGGTGGTGACCATCAGCGTCTCCAGGCTGCGCAGCCACCAGCGCACCAGCAGCACCAGCAGCCCGCCGGTCAGGGCCAGCTGCGCGAGGGCGGCCGGGTACGCGCCGTCGGCGGCGCTGCGCACCGAGTCCACGGCGGAGACCGGCGGCACCCAGCGCAGCACCGCCGCGTACGGCCGCAGCGGCGCCAGGTCCAGCTGCGAACCGGGGTGGCCGACCACGCTCTGCACGCCCAGGTTGCCGACCTGGGTGAGCACCGCGAACAGCAGCCCGCCGAAGATCGCGAAGTCCTTGCCGCGCCGGCTGGACAGCATCCGCGCGTTGGCCGAGGCCACCGCGCGGGAGAGCACCAGCATGGTGACGGTGGCCAGCGGCACCCCGAGCACCGCCGCGGCCACCGCCGCCGGGCCGGTGGCCGAGGCCACCGCGCAGCCGGTGAGCAGCAGCAGCGCCAGTACCGGTCCGGGGCCGATCAGCGCGCCCAGCAGGGTGCCGCGCATCAGCGGCGCCGGGCGCAGCGGCAGCATGGTCAGCCGGGTCGGGTCGGCGCTCTCGTCCCCGGAGAACAGGAACAGCGGCGCCGCCGCCCACATCACGGTGAGCGCCGCGGCCAGCACCGTCGCCGCGTCGGCGGCCGAGCGGTCCGGCAGCAGGAACAGGCCGGCCGAGATCCCGAACACCACGACCAGCCCGACCAGCGAGCCGATCACGTACCCGGCCATCCGTTCGGAGCTGCGCCGCAGGCCGTTGGCCAGCAGCCGCAGCTTGAGCCGGACCAGCGTCCGCACCACGGTCCGGTCGTCGGCGAAGGTGCTCACCGGGACGCACCGCCCAGCCAGCCGAGCGCCTCGCCGCCGCCGTCCTCGCGGACGCCGACCAGGTCCAGGAAGGCCTGGTGCAGCGAGCGGTCGCCGCGTACCGCGTCCAGCGGCCCGCGGGCCACCACCTGGCCGGCGTTGACCACCGCGACCCAGTCGCACAGCGACTCCACCAGCTCCATCACGTGGCTGGAGAAGACCACGGTGGAGCCGGAGGCGGCGTACCGGGTCAGCACGCCCCGGATGGTCTGCGCGGAGACCGGGTCGACGCCCTCGAACGGCTCGTCCAGGAACAGCACGTCCGGGTTGTGCAGCAGGGCGGCGGCCAGGCCGATCTTCTTGCGCATGCCGGTGGAGTAGTCGGCGACCAGCTTGTCGGCCGAGCCGGCCAGGTCGAGGACGGCCAGCAGCTCCTCGGCCCGCCGGTTCACCTCGGCGCCGGGCAGGCCGCGCAGCCGGCCGTTGTACTGCAGCAGCTCGCGGCCGCTGAGCCGCTCGAACATCCGCAGGCCCTCGGGCAGGATGCCGATCCGCGCCTTGACCGCGACCGGGTCCTGCCAGACGTCGGCGCCGTGCACCAGCACCGTGCCCCGGTCGGGCCGGAGCAGGCCGGTGACCATCGACAGGGTGGTGGTCTTGCCCGCGCCGTTGGGGCCGACCAGGCCGATGAACGAGCCGGCCGGCAGGTCGAGGGTCAGGCCGGCGACGGCGGTCTGCGGGCCGAAGCTCTTCCACAGGTCGTGGACGGAGACGGCGGGCGGCGGCGTGGGCGCCTGCATGGCGGGATTCCCTCCGATGGAGCAACGGGGCGGGGTCGAACCGACCCTATGGCGCGCCCCCGGACGGCGGAATCCCCCGATCGGCCGGTCGTGACGGGCGGGCTGACATTGCGTCCGGCGTGTCGGCAACTACTCGGGCCCCCCGTTCGTCCTGCATCCTGGAGGCCGGCAGTGGGATCGGGGTCGGACCGGGGTCGGGAGGAGGCCGCAATGGCCGTACAGCCGTGGGGGCAGCAGCCGTCCCCCTTCGGGCAGTCGCCGTCGCCCTACGGGCAGCCCTGGCAGCCCGCGCACACCCCGCAGTCCGCGATGCGGGCCGCGCACACCGACCGCGAGCGCGCGGTGGACGTGCTGAAGGCCGCGTACGCCGAGGGCCGGCTGAGTGCCCAGGAGTACTCCCAGCGCTTCGACGCGGCGCACCGCGCGCAGACGTACGGCGAGCTGGGCGCCCTGGTCGCCGACCTGCCGGCCGGCCCGATGGTGGCGCCGTTCGGCGCCCCGGTGCCGGTGGTGCCGCCGACCTTCCTGCCGCCGCCGATGCCGGTCCGCCGCCGGATGAACCCGGTCGCGGTGACCTCGCTGGTGCTCGGTGTGAGCTGCTTCGCCACCGGCGGTCTGACCGGCCTGCCCGCCGTGATCACCGGGCACATCGCGCGCTCGCAGATCCGCGTCCGGGGCGAGGACGGGGACGGCCTGGCCATGGCGGGTCTGATCATCGGCTGGCTGTCGGTCGCGGGCTGGGCGTTGCTGCTGACCCTGATGCTGTTCGCCGCCGCTGCGGGCAGCTGACGCGTCCGGCCGTGTCCCATTTGTTTTGACCGGCGGCTATGCGCTAGGTACGCTCTGACCTTGTGCCTGGGGTGTGCCCGGGTCCTTGTGCGTGCCAGCAGACCGGCCGCCGCCGCCGAGTGGGTCCGCCCGTTCGGCCGCGCCGACGCTGCACATCAGCTGGGATTCCGCGATTCCTCCCTCGAAGAGGCCCAACACGCCCGACCGCGTGGGTCGGAGCGTGACGGGAAACACCGCAGGTTAGTTTCACCCGCCTTGGCACACAGAAAACGGAGAAACGGTGCCTACGATCCAGCAGCTGGTCCGAAAGGGCCGGCAGGACAAGGTCGAGAAGAACAAGACGCCCGCACTGAAGGGTTCGCCCCAGCGCCGCGGCGTCTGCACGCGTGTGTACACGACCACCCCGAAGAAGCCGAACTCGGCGCTTCGTAAGGTCGCCCGTGTGCGCCTCACCAGCGGGATCGAGGTCACCGCTTACATCCCGGGCGAGGGCCACAACCTGCAGGAGCACTCCATCGTGCTGGTCCGCGGTGGCCGTGTGAAGGACCTTCCTGGTGTCCGCTACAAGATCATCCGCGGTTCCCTCGACACCCAGGGTGTCAAGAACCGCAAGCAGGCTCGCAGCCGCTACGGCGCCAAGAAGGAGAAGTAAGAATGCCTCGTAAGGGCCCCGCCCCGAAGCGCCCGGTCATCATCGACCCGGTTTACGGCTCCCCGCTGGTGACCTCGCTGGTCAACAAGATCCTGCTGCACGGCAAGCGCTCCACCGCCGAGCGGATCGTCTACGGCGCCCTCGAGGGCGTCCGTGAGAAGACCGGCGCCGACCCGGTGATCGCGCTCAAGCGCGCGCTGGAGAACGTCAAGCCGACCCTCGAGGTCAAGTCCCGCCGCGTCGGTGGCGCCACCTACCAGGTGCCGGTCGAGGTCCGCCCGGGCCGCGCCAACACCCTGGCGCTGCGCTGGCTGGTCGGCTACTCCCGCGCCCGTCGCGAGAAGACCATGACCGAGCGTCTGCTCAACGAGATCCTCGACGCCAGCAACGGCCTGGGCGCTTCCGTGAAGCGTCGCGAGGACACCCACAAGATGGCCGAGTCCAACAAGGCCTTCGCGCACTACCGCTGGTAGTCCGAACCCCGTCACTAGACAGAGAGAGAACGAGCCACCATGGCTGCAACCTCCCTTGACCTCGCCAAGGTCCGCAACATCGGGATCATGGCGCACATCGACGCGGGCAAGACCACCACCACCGAGCGGATCCTGTTCTACACCGGCGTGTCGTACAAGATCGGTGAGGTCCACGATGGCGCTGCCACCATGGACTGGATGGAGCAGGAGCAGGAGCGCGGCATCACCATCACGTCCGCCGCGACGACCTGTCACTGGACCCTCGACGGTTCCGACCACACCATCAACATCATCGACACCCCGGGCCACGTCGACTTCACCGTCGAGGTGGAGCGTTCGCTGCGCGTGCTCGACGGTGGCGTGACGGTGTTCGACGGCGTCGCCGGTGTCGAGCCCCAGTCCGAGACCGTGTGGCGGCAGGCTGACCGCTACGGCGTCCCGCGCATCTGCTTCATCAACAAGCTGGACCGCACGGGCGCGAACTTCTACTTCTGCGTGCAGACCATCGTGGACCGCCTCGGCGCCACCCCGCTGGTCATGCAGCTGCCGATCGGCGCCGAGGGCGACTTCGCCGGCGTCGTCGACCTGGTGAAGATGAAGGCCCTGGTCTGGTCCGCCGACGCGCCCAAGGGCGAGATGTACGACACCGTCGACATCCCGGCCGACCTGGCGGAGAAGGCGGCCGAGTACCGCGAGGCCCTGATCGACACCGTGTCGAACGTCAGCGACGAGGTGATGGAGCTCGCCCTGGAGGGCGAGGACATCCCCGAGGAGCTGCTGATCGCCGCGATCCGCAAGGGCACGCTGAACTCGGACTTCACCCCGATCTTCTGCGGCTCCGCGTTCAAGAACAAGGGCGTCCAGCCCCTGCTCGACGCGGTCGTGAAGTACCTGCCGTCGCCCCTCGACATCGAGGGCATCGAGGGCACCAAGCCGGGCAACGACGAGGAGAAGATCGTCCGTCAGGCCTCTGACGACGAGCCCCTCGCCGCTCTCGCGTTCAAGATCATGTCTGACCCGCACCTGGGCAAGCTGACCTTCGTTCGCGTGTACTCCGGCCGCCTGGAGTCCGGCACCTCGGTGCTGAACTCCGTGAAGGGCAAGAAGGAGCGCATCGGCAAGATCTACCGCATGCACGCGAACAAGCGTGAGGAGATCGACTCGGTGGGCGCCGGCGACATCATCGCCGTGATGGGCCTCAAGCAGACCACCACCGGTGAGACGCTGTGCGACGAGAAGAACGCGGTCATCCTGGAGTCCATGGACTTCCCGGCCCCGGTCATCCGCGTCGCCATCGAGCCCAAGTCCAAGGGTGACCAGGAGAAGCTGGGTGTCGCCATCCAGCGTCTCGCCGAGGAGGACCCGTCCTTCCAGGTCAACACGGACGAGGAGACCGGCCAGACCATCATCGCGGGTATGGGCGAGCTGCACCTCGAGGTGCTCGTCGACCGTATGCGCCGTGAGTTCAAGGTCGAGGCCAACGTCGGCAAGCCGCAGGTCGCGTACCGCGAGACGATCCGCAAGGCCGTCGAGCGTATCGACTACACGCACAAGAAGCAGACCGGTGGTTCCGGCCAGTTCGCGAAGATCCAGATCGCGATCGAGCCGCTCGAGTCCGGTGACGGCTACGAGTTCGTGAACAAGGTCACCGGTGGCCGCGTGCCGCGGGAGTACATCCCGTCGGTCGACGCCGGTTGCCAGGAGGCCATGGAGTTCGGTGTTCTCGCCGGCTACCCGCTGCAGGGTGTCCGCGTGACGCTGCTCGACGGTGCGGCGCACGACGTCGACTCGTCCGAGCTCGCGTTCAAGATCGCCGGTTCCATGGCGTTCAAGGAGGGTGCTCGCAAGGCGTCTCCGGCTCTGCTCGAGCCGATGATGGCCGTCGAGGTCACCACCCCCGAGGACTACATGGGCGAGGTCATCGGCGACATCAACTCTCGCCGTGGCCAGATCCGGTCCATGGACGAGCGTCACGGCGCCCGCGTGGTCAACGCGCTGGTGCCGCTCTCCGAGATGTTCGGCTACGTCGGTGACCTGCGCAGCAAGACCTCTGGTCGCGCGAGCTACTCGATGCAGTTCGACTCGTACGCCGAGGTTCCGCGGAACGTGGCGGACGACATCATCGCCAAGGCCAAGGGCGAGTGACGTCCCGGCATTCGGGATGAATCAGACCCTTTAGGCTAGAAGGAGGCCTGCTTGGGGGGATCGGTCCCCGGTCCCCCCAAGCCCTCCGGCACCCCAATCAAAGACCAACTGACGTCGTACGGCGTACAGAACTGTCCCCAGGAGGACTGCAGTGGCGAAGGCGAAGTTCGAGCGGACGAAGCCCCACGTCAACATCGGCACCATCGGTCACATCGACCACGGTAAGACCACGCTGACCGCGGCGATCACCAAGGTGCTGCACGACGCGTACCCGGAGATCAACCCCTTCACGCCGTTCGACCAGATCGACAAGGCGCCGGAGGAGCGGCAGCGCGGTATCACCATCTCGATCGCGCACGTCGAGTACCAGACCGAGGCGCGTCACTACGCCCACGTCGACTGCCCGGGTCACGCCGACTACATCAAGAACATGATCACCGGTGCGGCTCAGATGGACGGCGCGATCCTCGTCGTCGCCGCCACCGACGGCCCGATGCCGCAGACCAAGGAGCACGTCCTCCTGGCCCGCCAGGTCGGCGTCCCCTACATCGTCGTCGCCCTGAACAAGGCCGACATGGTGGACGACGAGGAGATCCTGGAGCTCGTCGAGCTCGAGGTCCGTGAGCTCCTCTCCGAGTACGAGTTCCCGGGCGACGACCTGCCGGTCGTGCGCGTCTCGGCGCTGAAGGCGCTCGAGGGCGACGCCGAGTGGGGCCAGAAGCTCCTCGGCCTCATGGAGGCCGTGGACGAGGCCATCCCGACCCCGGCCCGTCTCACCGACCAGCCGTTCCTGATGCCGATCGAGGACGTCTTCACGATCACCGGTCGTGGCACCGTCGTCACCGGTCGTATCGAGCGTGGCATCCTCAAGGTCAACGAGACCGTCGACATCATCGGCATCAAGACCACCAAGACCACCACCACGGTCACCGGTATCGAGATGTTCCGCAAGCTGCTCGACGAGGGCCAGGCCGGTGAGAACGTCGGTCTGCTCCTCCGTGGCATCAAGCGCGAGGACGTCGAGCGCGGCCAGGTCATCATCAAGCCGGGTTCGGTCACCCCGCACACCGACTTCGAGGCCCAGGCCTACATCCTGTCGAAGGACGAGGGTGGCCGCCACACCCCGTTCTTCAACAACTACCGCCCGCAGTTCTACTTCCGTACCACTGACGTGACCGGCGTCGTGACCCTCCCCGAGGGCACCGAGATGGTCATGCCGGGCGACAACACCGCCATGACGGTCGCGCTGATCCAGCCGGTCGCCATGGAGGAGGGCCTGAAGTTCGCCATCCGTGAGGGTGGCCGCACCGTCGGCGCCGGCCAGGTCACCAAGATCGTCAAGTAATTCTCGACGCTCTGACCTGCCTGTGACGAACAGGTTCGTCTGAGAGAGGCCCCCAGCACCTCGCGGTGCTGGGGGCCTCTCCGCGTCTGCGGGCCCGTCCTGCGGCGCGGGACGCACGGCGGCGGCAGGACGGCGCCCCCAGCAGGATGCGCGACAGGGCGTGCTGGGACAGGACGTGTCGCGGCAGGACGTGCGGCGGCAGGACGTGTCGCGGCGGGGCGTGTCGCGGCAGGACGGCGAAGGGCCCCGGCCCGGGTGGTGAACCCGGGCCGGGGCCCTCGTCGTTCGTGCGTGCTCTGCGGAGCCGGCCGGGAGGTCAGGCCCGGACGCTGGAGCGGGTGGCCTCGGCGGCGCCCTTGGCGGTCTCCGCGGCCGCCTGGGCCGGGTCGCCGGCCGCCTCGCCGCGGCCCGCCGCGCGGCGGGCCTTCAGCCGGGCGATCGGCCGCGGCGTCCAGTCCTTCAGGCGCATCGCCGGGGACTCGATGGCGTACCAGGAGAACGCCGCCAGCACCACGGTGCACGCCAGCGCGGTCGCCAGGTAGACCGGCTTGCCGTACTTCACGAAGCCGAGCATGGCCAGCGCCTGCTCGACGGTGAAGCCGTAGATGTAGATGCCGTACGAGAAGTCCCGCTTGCGGCCGACCGTCTGGAACGGCCGGGGCAGCCGGATGGCCAGCCAGAACAGCAGGTACGCGAAGGCCGGGTAGCCGATCACGAAGAGGCCGCCCCAGCGCATCGTCACCGCGAGGGTGAGCAGCGCGACCAGCGCCAGGCCGTCGTGCACCGGGACCTTCTCCCGGTACAGCTGGACCGCGGCGCCGAGCAGGAACACGAAGCCCAGGTGGACCAGGAAGTGCACCGACATGCCGCCCAGCAGCGGCACGGCGACGTAGGTGCCCATGTCGCCGGGGATGCCCCGCCAACCGGGGGCGTTGAGCCAGTCGTTGAGGATGAGGATCCAGAGCGCGAAGGCGGCGAGCGGGATGAAGCGGCGAGCCCGGGTGAGGACGCCGCCGGCCGCCAGCAGGCCGACCATCACGTAGCAGAGCAGCTCGTACTTGAGCGACCACAGGGCGCCGTTGACGCTCTGGTCGTGGTTGGTGCCGCGCCGGATGCCCTCGTGGATGGTGCCGGAGACGTCCCAGCCGCCCGAGAGCGAGGTGTTCCAGGTGCCCTTGAGGTAGTTCAGCGGGCCCTGGGGGTGGTTCCAGAAGCCCGCCAGCGAGCCGTGCGCGTAGTGGTACAGGAACGGGATGATGACCAGCGTCGAGATCAGCAGCGAGCCCCAGAGGCCGGGCAGGATGCGCAGCGCGCGGTGCCAGCTGTAGCGGCCGATGGAGGTCCGTCGGCCGCTGCCGGTGATCATGAATCCGGAGAGCACGAAGAAGCCGACCACGGACATCTTGCCGAGGTCGGTCTGCTGGCCGCTGCGCATCCACAGGGGGTCGAGGGGCCCGTACCCCAGCGGGTAGAGGTGCGAGACCACCACGGCGGTGGCCAGCGCCAGTCGCAGCAGGCCGAAGCTGTTGGCGCGGCTCGAGAACAGCTCTGCCAGCGTCCCTCGCGAGTGCAGCAGACCGTTGAGGCGTCTCATGGGTTCCTCGGATGTGGGGATGAGCGGGGAGGGGAGGAAACGGTGCGCGCCGGTCAGCTGGTCGCGGACGCGATACGGGCCTGCCAGAGCGAGTCCACAGCCTGACGCAGGGACCGCCCCGGGGTCCAGCCCAGCTGCTCGGCCGCCAGCGCGGTGTCCATCTGCTGCCACTCGGTCTCGGGGCCGCTGCCGGCCGGGGCGGGCACCTCGGTGACCTCCACCGGGACGCCGCTGACCTCGATCAGCAGGTCGACCAGCACCCGGGCGGCGGTGGCGCTGCCGGTGCCGACGTTGATCACCGGGGCGGTGGTCGGGGTGGCGATCGCCGCGAGCACCGCGTCCACGGTGTCCGTGAGGTCGACGAAGTCGCGCTGGGCGGTCAGCGGCTGCAGGTCGAGCCGGGCGGGCTCGCCGGCGAGGCGGGCGCCGTCCAGCTTGGCGGCCATCACGCCGAGCAGGCTGTGGCCGGGCTGACCGGCGCCGACCACGTTGCCCAGGCGCAGCGTGACGCCCCGGACCAGGCCGGCCTCGACGGCCCGGGTGACCGACTCGGTGGCGGCGAGCTTGAGCTTGCCGTACTCCATCACCGGCGCGGGGGCGTCGGACTCGCGCTGGCTGGTGCCGATCGGTGCCATGCCGTACTCGTGCACGGTGCCGAGGTGGACCAGCCGGGCCGGCGCGGTCATCGCCGCGACGGCTTCGACCAGCCGGCCGACCAGGACGACGTTGGCCTCGTACATCTGCTCGTCGGTCAGGCCCCACATGCCGCCGGCCGCGTTGACCACGGCGTCGATCCGCTCCTCGTCGAGCAGCCGGGCGAGCTCGACCGGGGCGGTGGTGCTGAGGTCGACGCTGGTGAACCGGCCGGCCGGCGGGTCGGCGGGGACGCTGCGGGCCAGCGAGAGGACCTCGTGGCCCTGCTCGACCAGGCGGGCGCAGAGCACCCGTCCGATGAAGCCGGTTCCGCCCAGGACGGCCACGCGCAGCGGCGCGGCGAGGGGTGCGGTCATGGGGGCGACACTCCTGGAGGAGGACGGGGTCAGCGGGGCTGGCCGGAGGTGGACGTGGCGTTCTTCAGGAGCGACTTGGCGCCGTTCCACTGCTTGGCCCGCAGCGCGCCGGGCACCAGGGTCAGGGCGTGGATGCGCGCGGAGATGTGCAGCCGGGAGGCCCTGGCGGCGCGGTGCCAGCCCTGCCGGTCGAGCCGGTCCGCGACATCGAGGAAGTAGCGGCGGGCCTCCTCGAACCGCGCCCCGGAGAACGCCGAGGTCGAGGAGACCGAGACGGCGTGCCGGCGGTACTGGAAGCACCGGACGTCGTCGATCGCCATCTGCTCGCCCGCCTGCAGCAGGTCGATCACCAGCGCCAGGTCCTGGATGATCTCGACGTCGTCCCGGAAGCCGGTGTTCTTGACCACCTCGGTGCGCCAGCAGATCGACGGGAAGTACAGCCAGTTGCCCTTGAGCAGGCTGGTCGCCAGCTCCTCGCCGCCCATCAGGAAGCGGCCGCGCTGCTTCGGCGCGTACAGCCGGCGCTTGGACTCGTCGGCGAGCGTGCTGCTCGGCCGGCCGTCGCTGCCGATCACCTCGACGCCGGGCTGGATCATCGCGACGCCCGGGTAGGCGGCCATCGAGGCCCGCACGTTGGCGATGTAGTTGGGCAGCATGATGTCGTCGGTGCCCATGAACACCAGGTACTCGTGCTCCGCCAGGCCCAGGCACTTGCGGTAGTTGCCGGTCACGCCGAGGTTCTGCTCGTTGCGGAAGTAGCGCACCCGGGGGTCGCCGAGCTCCGCGAACCACTCCGGGACGCCGGGCTCCTTGCCGTCGTCCACCACGGTCAGCCGCCAGTCCCCGTCGGTCTGGGCGAGCACGCTGCGGACCGCGGCCTGCATCAGGGCGACGTCGCCGTAGTACGGCAGCAGGATGTCAAGCGTGCTCATGCTCAGCCCGTCTTCAGAGTGCGGTAGAAGGCCTGGCAGGCCTCGTAGTCGGGGAGCAGGCCGGTGGCCAGCGCCTCGGCCAGGGTGGGCGCGGCGGCGTCCCGGGCGGAGAGCTGCGGGGCCTCGGCGGGCCACTCGATCGCCAGGTCCGGGTCGAGCGGGTGGACCGCGTGCTCGCCGGTCGGGTTGTAGGTCTCGGAGCAGACGTACGACAGCGTGGCGTCGTCGGTCAGCGCGCAGAAGCCGTGGCCGAGGCCCTCGGCGATGTACACCGAGCGGCGCTCCACGTCGTCCAGGCGGACGAACTCCCACTGCTTGAACGTGGGGGAGCCGACCCGCAGGTCGACGATCACGTCCAGCACCGCGCCGCGCACGCAGCTGACGTACTTGGCCTGGCCGGGCGGCACGTCGGCGAAGTGGATGCCGCGCACCACGTCCTTGGCCGACACCGACAGGTTGCCCTGGGCGAGGCGCAGCGGGTGGCCCACCGCCTCGGCCAGCCGGTCGTGGCGGTACCACTCCATGAACAGGCCGCGCGGGTCGCCGTGCTGCTGCGGGGTGACCTCGAAGGCCCCCTGGATCGACAGCTCGCGGATCTTCATCGACCGGTCTCCTCGTCGAGCAGGGCCAGCAGGTACTCGCCGTAACCGCTCTTGGTGAGCGGCTCGGCCAGGGCGCGCAGCTGCGCGTCGTCGATCAGCCCGGCCCGCCACGCGGTCTCCTCCAGGCAGCCGATCTTGAAGCCCTGGCGCTCCTCGATGACCCGGACGAACTCGGAGGCCTGCACCATCGAGACGAAGGTGCCGGTGTCCAACCACGCGGTGCCCCGGTCGAGCGTGGTGACCTGGAGCTCACCCCGCTGCAGGTAGGCGTCGTTGACGGCGGTGATCTCCAGCTCGCCGCGGGCGCTGGGCTTCAGCCCGGCGGCGATCTCGACCACCTGGTTGTCGTAGAAGTACAGGCCGGGGACGGCGTAGCGGGACTTCGGCTTCACCGGCTTCTCCTCGATGGAGATGACCTTGCCGTCCTCGTCGAACTCGACCACGCCGTACGCCGTCGGGTCGGCCACCGGGTACGCGAAGACCCGCCCGCCGACCGGCTCGGTGTGCTGGGCGAGCCGGGTGCCCAGGCCGCTGCCGTGGAAGATGTTGTCGCCGAGGATCAGCGCGACCGGCTCGTCGCCGATGAACTCGCGGCCCAGCACGAAGGCCTGGGCGATGCCCTCGGGGCGCTCCTGGACGGCGTACTCCAGCTTCAGGCCGAACTGCGAGCCGTCGCCCAGCAGCCGGACGAACTGGTCCTGGTCCTGCGGGGTGGTGATGATCAGGATCTCGCGGATGCCCGCCATGACCAGGGTCGAGAGCGGGTAGTAGATCATGGGCTTGTCGAAGACCGGGAGCAGCTGCTTAGAGACTGCCCGGGTCAGCGGCCAGAGTCGCGAGCCGGTGCCGCCCGCCAGGAGGATTCCACGCATGACCGGCAGCTTATTCGAGGCTGCCGGGGCGCCGCTGACTCAGGGTGGGGCGGCCGGGCCCGGCAGGTAGACTGCGGCCACTATGCGCATCCTCGTAACCGGCGGCGCCGGATTCATCGGTTCAGAGTTCGTCCGTCAGCTGCTGGGCGCGGACCCGACGGCCCGGATCACCGTCCTCGACAAGCTCACCTACTCGGGAGTCGAGGCGAACCTCGCCCCGGTGGCGGACCACCCCGGCTACGCCTTCGTGCAGGGTGACATCTGCGACGTCGACGCCGTCGACCGCGTGATGGCCGGCCACGACGTGGTCGTGCACTTCGCCGCCGAGTCGCACGTCGACCGCTCGATCGAGGGCGCCGGCCCGTTCGTGCTGACCAACGTGGTGGGCACCCAGGTGCTGCTGGACGCCGCCCGCAAGCACGGCGTCGCCCGCTTCGTCCACGTCTCCACCGACGAGGTCTACGGCTCGATCTCCGAGGGCTCCTGGACCGAGACCTGGCCGCTGGCCCCGAACTCCCCGTACTCCGCCTCCAAGGCCGGCTCCGACCTGCTGGCGCTGGCGTACCACCGCACCCACGGCATGGACGTGGTGGTCACCCGCTGCTCCAACAACTACGGGCACTACCAGTTCCCGGAGAAGGTCATCCCGCTCTTCACCACCAACCTGCTGGACGGCAAGAAGGTCCCGCTGTACGGCGAGGGCGGCAACATCCGCGACTGGCTGCACGTCTCCGACCACTGCCGCGGCATCGAGCTGGCCATGCGCAAGGGCCGGGCCGGCGAGGTCTACAACATCGGCGGCGGCACCGAGCTGACCAACAAGGAGCTCACCGGCCTGCTGCTGGAGGCCGCCGGCGCCGACTGGGACATGGTCGAGCGGGTCGCCGACCGCAAGGGCCACGACCTGCGCTACTCGCTGGACATCAGCAAGATCAGCGAGGAGCTGGGCTACGCCCCGCAGGTGCGGTTCGAGGACGGCCTCGCCGCCACCATCGCCTGGTACCGCGAGAACCGCGCCTGGTGGGAGCCGCTCAAGGCCCGCACCGGCCTCACCGGCTGAGACGGGGGACCGCGGCCGTGGCCAACCCGATCGCGAAGGTGTTCGCCGCACTCCCCCCGGGGGTGCGGCTGATCCTCGGCGGCACCGTCGTGCTGGGCGCCTCCTCGTACATCTACCTGGCGCTCGCCGGATACAGCCTGGACGCCACCGACGTGGCCGGGGTCTCGGTGCTGTGGACCGTCGTCATGTCGGTCGGCTACGGCCTGTTCACCCCGGTGGAGCTCGAACTCAACCGGATCGTCTCCGCCCGTGACGTCGAGGGCCACGGCCCGCTGCCGGCGGTCCGCCGGGTCGCGCTCTTCACCGCCGGGGTGCTCGCCCTGGTGCTCGCGCTCGTCGCCGCCTTCGCCCGGCCGCTGGCCGACCGGCTGTTCTCCGGGGACCTCGGCCTGGTGCTCGGCCTCGGCGGCGCCATGGTCGGCCTCGCGGTCAGCTCGGTGGTCCGCGGCGTGCTGGCCGGCCTCGGCCTGTTCCGCCCGTACGGCGCCCAGCTGGCGGTCGACGGCGGCCTGCGGATCGGCCTGGCCGCGCTGCTGCCGCTGGCCGGCCTGCACTCGGCGCTGGCGTTCAGCCTGATCCTGGTGGTCGCCCCGCTCGCCGCCTCGCTGATCGGCCTGCGCCAGGTGCTGGCGGACCGCCGCGGCGGACCCGCCCCCGCCTGGGGCGGGGTGTCCCGCGGCGTCGGACTGCTGATCGGCTCCACCCTGCTCTCCCAGCTGATGGTGAACGCCGCGGTGGTCAGTGTGAAGTTGCTCTCGCCCGACGACGTGGTCCTGGTCGGCGCGCTGCTCAGCGCCGTCGTGCTGGCCCGGGTGCCGCTCTTCGCCTACGCGGCCATCCAGGCCTCCCTGGTCTCCACCCTGTCCGGCAGTGCCGCGGCCGGCGACCACGGCGAGTTCCGCCGGACGCTGCTGCGCACCACCGCCGTGGTCGGCCTGATGTGCACGGCCGCCGGCGTGCCCACCGTGGTGCTCGGCCCGTGGCTGATCCAGCTGCTGTTCAACGCCGGCCCGGCGCTCGGCTGCCTGGACTTCCTCTGGCTGGTCCTCGGCACCCTCTGTTTTATGCTGGCCACGGTCTTCGGTCAGGCTCTGCTCTCGCTCGGTCGCCACCAGCAGCAGCTGCTCTCCTGGCTCGCCGGCACCGCGGTGCTGGTGCTCGTCACCCTCGGTCCCGGGGACGTCGGCACCCGCGCGGAACTGGGATACCTGGCTGGTGCTGCCGTGAGCGCGGCTGGCATGCTGTGGTCGCTGTTCCGCTCCCTCCCGGCAGGACGGCCGTCCGCCGTGGCCGCGCCCGCCCCCGCTGAGGGACCGAGCTCCGCAGCGGCAGTACCCGGATCCTGATCCCCTTATTCGTGGCAGCCACGCCCAGCTGCCGCTGAAAGGCGCGAACCGTCGTGCGACTAACGATCATCACCTCGATCACCGGCGTGCTGGTGCTCGTGTACATCTTGGAGCTGCTGCGGCGCCAGCAGCTCCGTGAGAAGTACGCGGCGATCTGGCTCGTGATCGGCCTGGTTGTCGCTCCGCTGGGCTTCTTCCCGTCGATCCTGGACTCCACCGCCCGCCGGCTCGGCATCGCTTCCGGCGTCAGCCTGGTCCTGTTCGCCGGCATCATCCTGATTTTCCTGGTCAGCCTGCACCTCAGCTGGGAGGCCAGCCGCCTGGAGGCCGAAACCAGGAGCCTGGCCGAGGAGGTCGCGCTGCTGCGCTCTCACCTGGTCGAGCACCACGGCTACCCGGTGCGCAAGGACGGGACGGCGGCGACGCCGGCCCAGGACACCGAGGTGTACTCATGATCGACGGCAAGCGCGTCCTCATCATCCTCCCGGCCTGGAACGAGGCCGAGGGCCTGCCCGGCGTCCTCAAGGAGATCCAGACCGAGCTGCCCGGGGTCGACACCCTGGTCGTGGACGACGGCTCCACCGATCGCACCGCCGCGGTCGCCACCGAGAACGGCTCCCCGGTCGCCCAGCTGCCGTACAACCTGGGCGTCGGCGGCGCGATGCGGCTCGGCTACCGCTACGCGCACCTGCACGGCTACGACGTGGCGATCCAGGTGGACTCGGACGGCCAGCACAACCCGTCCTACGTCCCGCAGTTGCTGGCGAAGCTCGAGGAGGCCGACCTGGTGATCGGCGCCCGTTTCGCCGGCCAGGGCGACTACACGGTCCGCGGGCCGCGAAAGTGGGCGATGAAGCTGCTGTCCGTGGTCCTCTCCCGGATCACCCGGACCCGGCTGACCGACACCACCTCGGGCTTCCGTGCCTGCAACAAGCAGATGATCGAGTTCTTCGCGCAGTGGTACCCCGTGGAGTACCTGGGCGACACCATCGAGAGCATGGTCGGTGCCGCCCGCTGCGGCTTCACCGTCCGGCAGGTCCCGGTGGCGATGCGCGAGCGCACCACCGGCACCCCGAGCGCTTCGCCGATCAAGGCGACCGTCTACCTCACCCGGGCCGGGCTGGTCCTGCTGCTGGCGATGATCCGGCGGATGCCCCCGCACCTGAAGAACCTCGCCCACGCCGCGCCCGCCCGGCAGCCCCAGCGGCAGCTGGTCGGCGGCAACTGAGAGGGATGACATGACGGATCTGGTTACCGACCCGGTCGGCGGCGCGGACGGCGCCGCCGAACGGCGCCGCCCGCGGCTCGGCGCGTCGGCCTCCGCCGTGGGCGACCGCATCCTCCGGTTGAAGCCCTGGCAACTGCGTGCCCTGGAGGCCGTGGTCGCCGTGGTCGCCGCGTTGGTGTTTCTGCGCCTCGGCCAGCACATCAGCGTCAACCCGCTCAACCGGGTCGGCCAGGTCAGCGGCCTGGCCAAGGTGCAGCAGTACGGCGCCTTCCTCGGCCTGCCGGTCCTCGCGCTGCTGCTGTACACCGCCTACCGGGGTGCGCCGGCCCGCTACCAGGTGATCCAGCGCCTGGTCTGCGCCGCGCTCGCGGGCCTGTCCACCGGTGCGGTGGCGGCCGGCATCGCCGTCGCCCTGAACGGGACGCCCTTCGGCCTCGGCGGCCAGGAGGGCGACCCCGGCAACGTCATGGGCATGGCCAACGACATGATGAACGGCAAGGGCCTGCTCCCGGGCGTCTACCCGCCGCTGTTCCCCGCCGTCCTCGCGCTGACCGCCAAGTGGTTCCACAACGGTGTCGTCGGCGTCGGGTACGCCATGCAGGACCTCCAGCTGCTGTGCACCGCGCTGGCCGGACCGCTGGCCTACCTGGCCTGGCGCCTGATGCTGCGCCCGTTCTGGGCGCTGCTGATCGCCGCGCCCTCCGCGGTGCTCTTCATGGACCCGATCCGGCCGTACAGTCACGCCACCATGATCGTGCTGGTCCCGATGGTGGCCGGCTGCCTGCGCGAGCTGGGCCGCGTGCACGAGCTGTCGCTGCGCTCCCGGCTGCTGCGCGGGGTGGGCTTCGGCGCCGTCTTCGGCGTGCTGTTCCTCTGGTACTCCGGCTGGTTCATCTGGACCGCGCCCGGTGTCCTGGTGCTCGCGCTCTTCCTGGTGCCGTGGCGCGGCGGCGCGGCGCGGCTCAAGGCGGCGCTGACCTACCTCGGCGCCACCCTGCTGGCGGCCGGCGTGGTCGGCTCGCCGCTGCTGATCCAGATCGTCCGGCTCGGCGCGACCACCAAGGACCGCTACGCCTACGTCATGACCTACATCGACCCCGCCTACGTGATGGGCTGGGTCTCAGACCGGCAGGGCCACGAGAATTACCACGTGTTCCCCCCGCAGGGGGAGTTCGCCGGTCAGAGCGCCTTCACCCTGCTGCTGCTGGCCGCGGTCGGCCTGGCGCTGGCCCTCGGCCTGCGCAGCATCGCGGTGCGCACCGCCGCGGCCGGTCTGATCAGCGCCTGGCTGCTGCGCTTCTGGTTCGCTTCGCACATGGAGCACGACCAGGCGGTCCAGCTCTACCCGCGGACCACCTGGATCATCATGTACAGCCTCATCGTGCTGGCGGTGCTGGGCCTGATGTTCACCAGCGGCCGGATCGCCAATTGGGTCCGCGGCCTCGACGAGGCGCGCGAGGATCGGACCTCGCGCCCCACGGTGGCTCGGATCACCCCCGGCGTGGCGAAGCTCACGGCGGGCGCGCTCTGCGTGCTGGCGCTGTTCACCACCATGGGCGCCTCCTGGTCGGCCAACCGCTACATGCCGAGCACCGAGAAGGGCGTCGAGGACCTGGGCCTGGACGCCTACCGGGCGCACTTCATCAAGCAGCAGAACGGCCAGTGCCCCAAGTACTCCGGCGGCAAGTGCTCGCCGATCAACACGGAGCTCTCCGAGTACACCTTCGGTCCGGACAGCGGGAAGCTGTTCTGCGGCAACGCGACGAAGACCGAGAAGGAGGACGAGTGGTGGGCGATCTGCGGCCGGGCCCGTCCCTGGTGACGAGCGGGTGAACCTCCGGTCGGGGCCGGCGTGGCGCGTGCCACGCCGGCCCCGATTGGCTTTCCGCTCCACGCCTGTGGCAGTATGTCCAAGTTGCTCGGTTGAGTGCCGATGCTGCGCGCCTCCCGCCGGGAGGACCGGAAGCGAGTCCCATGTACTCGTCGTTCCCGTGATGGCCGTTCATGTGTTCACGTGCTGTATGTGAATGCAGTGGTGTGAAGTCGACACCGCGGCAGCTGCGGGGCGGACGTACGGGAATCTTCCGGGAAGCGTGTGCGGGGCCTCGACCCGGAGCTTCACCAAACCCCGGCAGTTCCAAACCGACGAGATGTCTTCGCCGGTTTTTTTGCAAGCGCAAGGGCGACACGCCCGAGCGCGGGGGTCGGAGAAGCGGTCGTGAAGCAACGGACGACACAAAGGACTACTGAGTAGCCATGGCGGGACAGAAGATCCGCATCCGGCTCAAGGCCTACGACCACGAGGTCATCGACTCCTCGGCGAAGAAGATCGTCGAGACGGTGATCCGTACTGGTGCGCAGGTCGCGGGCCCGGTGCCGCTGCCCACTGAGAAGAACGTGTACTGCGTCATCCGCTCGCCGCACAAGTACAAGGACTCGCGCGAGCACTTCGAGATGCGTACTCACAAGCGTCTGATCGACATCCTCGACCCCACGCCGAAGACGGTTGACTCGCTGATGCGTCTCGACCTGCCGGCGGGCGTCGACATCGAGATCAAGCTCTGAGAGGCGCACCGAAGATGGCTAAGCAGATTAAGGGCATCCTGGGCGAGAAGCTCGGCATGACCCAGGTCTGGGACGAGAACAACCGGGTCGTCCCGGTGACCGTCGTCAAGGCTGGGCCCAATGTCGTGACCCAGGTCCACACCGCCGACAGCCCGGCCGGCTACGACGCCGTCCAGATCGGCTTCGGCGAGATCGACCCCCGCAAGGTGAACAAGCCCCTCCAGGGCCACTTCGCCAAGGCCGGTGTCACCCCCCGCCGCCACCTGGTCGAGCTCCGTACCTCGGACGCGTCCGAGTACACCCTGGGCCAGGAGATCACCGCCGAGCTGTTCGAGGCGGGTGTCAAGGTCGACGTGACCGGCACCTCCAAGGGCAAGGGCTTCGCCGGTGTCATGAAGCGCCACAACTTCCGGGGCCTCGGCGCCGGTCACGGCGTGCAGCGCAAGCACCGTTCGCCCGGCTCGATCGGTGGCTGCGCCACCCCGGGTCGCGTGTTCAAGGGCATGAAGATGGCCGGCCGGATGGGCCACGAGCGCGTGACCACCCAGAACCTGACCATCCACGCCGTTGACGCGGAGAAGGGGCTGCTCCTCATCAAGGGCGCAATCCCGGGCCCGAATGGCGGCCTCGTCCTCGTCCGCACCGCGGCGAAGGGGCTGTGAGGATATGAGCACCATTGACATCCTGTCGCCCTCGGGCGACAAGGCCGGCAGCCTCGAGCTGCCCGCGGAGATCTTCGACGCCAAGGTCAGCGTTCCGCTGATGCACCAGGTCGTCGTGGCTCAGCTGGCCGCGGCCCGTCAGGGCACGCACAAGGTCAAGTCCCGCGGCGAGGTCCGAGGCGGCGGCCGCAAGCCGTACCGCCAGAAGGGCACCGGCCGCGCCCGTCAGGGCTCGACCCGCGCGCCGCAGTTCGTCGGCGGTGGCGTCGTGCACGGCCCCGTGCCGCGCGACTACTCGCAGCGGACCCCGAAGAAGATGATCGCCGCCGCCCTGCGCAGCGCGCTCACCGACCGGGCCCGCCACAACCGCATCCACGTCGTCACCGGCGTGACCGCGACCGAGGCGCCGTCGACCAAGGCCGCCAAGGCCCTGTTCGCCAAGATCTCCGAGCGCAAGAGCCTCCTCCTGGTGGTCGAGCGCGAGGACGAGCTGGGTCTGCTGTCCGCTCGCAACCTGGCGCACGTGCACATCCTGGACGCGGGCCAGCTGAACACCTACGACGTGCTCGTCTCCGACGATGTGGTCTTCACTCAGGCCGCCTTCGAGCGTTTCGTGGCCGGTCCGGCCGCGTCCGCCAAGGCCGTTGCCGCTGAGGGCGAGCTCGAAGGGAGCGCCGCCTGATGGCTGCAGAGATCACGAGCAAGACGTACTCGGACCCCCGTGACGTCCTGATCAAGCCGGTCATCTCGGAGAAGAGCTACTCGCTCCTCGACGAGAACAAGTACACGTTCGTCGTGGCTCCCGGTGCCAACAAGACCCAGATCAAGCAGGCCGTCGAGGCGGTCTTCTCGGTCAAGGTCGAGGCCGTCAACACGCTGAACCGTCAGGGCAAGCGCAAGCGCTCCAAGACGGGTTTCGGTAAGCGCAAGGACACCAAGCGCGCCATCGTGACGCTGGCCGAGGGCAACCGCATCGACATCTTCGGTGGTCCGGTCTCCGCCTGACGGGGATCGTGATCGTCGATTAGGACGAGGACTAAAATGGGTATCCGCAAGTACAAGCCGACTACGCCGGGCCGCCGTGGCTCCAGCGTGGCCGACTTCGTCGAAATCACGCGGTCCACGCCGGAGAAGTCGCTGGTTCGCCCCCTGCACAGCAAGGGCGGCCGTAACAACGCCGGTCGTGTCACTGCTCGCCACCAGGGTGGCGGTCACAAGCGCGCCTACCGCGTGATCGACTTCCGTCGTCACGACAAGGACGGCGTGCCGGCCAAGGTCGCGCACATCGAGTACGACCCGAACCGCACCGCGCGCATCGCGCTCCTGCACTACGCGGACGGCGAGAAGCGCTACATCATCGCCCCGCGCGGCATCACCCAGGGTGACCGGATCGAGAACGGCGCTGGCGCCGACATCAAGCCGGGCAACAACCTGCCGCTGCGCAACATCCCGGTCGGTACCACCATCCACGCGGTGGAGCTCCGTCCCGGCGGTGGCGCCAAGCTGGCCCGCTCCGCGGGTTCCGGCATTCAGCTGCTGGCTCGTGAGGGCAAGATGGCGCACCTGCGCATGCCCTCCGGTGAGATCCGCCTGGTGGACGCGCGCTGCCGCGCGACCGTCGGCGAGGTCGGCAACGCCGAGCAGTCGAACATCAACTGGGGCAAGGCCGGCCGTATGCGCTGGAAGGGCGTCCGCCCGACCGTGCGTGGTGTGGCCATGAACCCGATCGACCACCCGCACGGTGGTGGTGAGGGTAAGACCTCCGGTGGTCGCCACCCGGTCTCGCCGTGGGGCAAGCCCGAGGGCCGCACCCGTCGCCCGAACAAGGCGTCGGACAAGCTCATCGTGCGCCGCCGCAAGACCAACAAGAAGCGCTAGGAGCAGGTCAGATGCCGCGCAGTCTCAAGAAGGGCCCCTTCATCGACGACCACCTTCAGAAGAAGGTGGACGTGCAGAACGAGGCGGGCACGCAGAACGTCATCAAGACCTGGTCCCGTCGTTCCGTGATCTCCCCGGCCATGCTGGGCCACACGATCGCGGTCCACGATGGCCGCAAGCACGTCCCGGTGTTCGTCACCGAGTCGATGGTCGGCCACAAGCTCGGCGAGTTCGCTCCCACGCGCACCTTCAAGGGGCACGTGAAGGAAGACCGCAAGTCGAAGCGTCGCTAGTCGCTCCGCGAGCTTTAGCGCCAGAACGACTCAATGACTTACTCCATTAAGGGGACAACCATGGAAGCCAGGGCCCAGGCGCGGTACATCCGCGTCACGCCCATGAAGGCCCGCCGCGTGGTGGACCTCATCCGTGGCCTCAACGCCACGGAGGCCCAGGCCGTCCTGCGTTTCGCTCCGCAGGCCGCCACCGTGCCGGTCGGCAAGGTGCTCGACAGCGCCATTGCCAACGCCGCGCACAACTACAACCACAGCGACGTGAACAGCCTCTACATCTCCGAGGCCTACGTCGACGAGGGTCCGACCCTGAAGCGGTTCCGTCCGCGCGCCCAGGGCCGCGCCTACCGGATCCGCAAGCGGACCAGCCACATCACCGTGGTCGTCAGCAGCAAGGAAGGGACCCGGTAATGGGCCAGAAGGTTAACCCGCACGGGTTCCGCCTCGGCATCAGCACGGACTTCAAGTCCCGCTGGTACGCCGACAAGCTGTACAAGGACTACGTCAAGGAAGACGTCGCCATCCGGCGTCTCATGACGAAGGGCATGGAGCGCGCCGGCATCTCCAAGGTCGAGATCGAGCGCACCCGTGACCGCGTCCGCGTGGACATCCACACCGCCCGCCCGGGCATCGTGATCGGCCGCCGTGGTGCGGAGGCCGACAAGATCCGCGGCAACCTCGAGAAGCTGACCGGCAAGCAGGTCCAGCTGAACATCCTCGAGGTCAAGAACCCCGAGCTGGACGCCCAGCTCGTGGCTCAGGGTGTTGCTGAGCAGCTGTCCTCCCGCGTCTCCTTCCGTCGCGCCATGCGCAAGAGCATGCAGTCGACGATGAAGGCCGGTGCCAAGGGCATCAAGGTTCAGTGCTCCGGTCGTCTCGGCGGCGCCGAGATGAGCCGTTCGGAGTTCTACCGCGAGGGCCGTGTGCCGCTGCACACCCTGCGCGCGAACGTCGACTACGGCTTCTTCGAGGCCAAGACCACCTTCGGCCGCATCGGCGTGAAGGTCTGGATCTACAAGGGCGACGTCAAGAACATCGCCGAGGTCCGCGCTGAGAACGCCGCTGCCCGCTCGGGCAACCGCCCGGCCCGTCCCGAGGGTGGTCGTCCCGCCCGCGGTGGCGAGCGCCGCGGTGGCGAGCGCGGTGGCCGTGGCCGCCGTCCCGCCGCTGCCGAGGCCCCCGCGGCCCCGGCCGTCGAGGCGCCGGCTGCTGAGAACACCGGAACGGAGGCCTGACCGACATGCTGATCCCCCGTCGGGTCAAGCACCGCAAGCAGCACCACCCGAAGCGCCGCGGCGCCTCGAAGGGTGGCACCGAGCTGGCGTTCGGCCAGTTCGGCATCCAGGCCGTGACCCCGGCCTACGTGACGAACCGTCAGATCGAGTCCGCTCGTATCGCGATCACCCGTCACATCCGTCGTGGCGGCAAGGTCTGGATCAACATCTACCCGGACCGCCCGCTGACCAAGAAGCCGGCCGAGACCCGCATGGGTTCCGGTAAGGGTTCGCCGGAGTGGTGGATCGCGAACGTGCACCCGGGTCGGGTCATGTTCGAACTGTCGTACCCGAACGAGAAGATTGCCCGCGAGGCGCTCACGCGTGCCGCGCACAAGCTTCCGATGAAGTGCCGGATCGTTCGGCGCGAGGACGGTGAGAGCTGATGTCGGCCGCTACCAAGGCTGCTGAGCTTCGCCAGCTGGACAACGAGGGTCTCGTTGCCAAGCTGCGTGAGGCCAAGGAGGAGCTGTTCAACCTCCGCTTCCAGGCGGCGACCGGGCAGCTCGACAACCACGGCCGGCTCCGGCTGGTCCGTAAGGACATCGCGCGGATCTACACCCTGATGCGCGAGCGCGAGCTGGGCATCGAGACGGTGGAGAACGCCTGATGACTGAGAACACCAACGAGACGCGCGGTTTCCGCAAGACCCGCGAGGGTCTCGTCGTCAGCGACAAGATGGACAAGACCGTCGTCGTCGCCGTCGAGGACCGCGTCAAGCACGCGCTGTACGGCAAGGTCATCCGCCGTACCAGCAAGCTGAAGGCGCACGACGAGCAGAACGCGTGCGGCATCGGCGACCGTGTCCTCCTCATGGAGACCCGGCCGCTGTCCGCGACGAAGCGCTGGCGCGTCGTCGAGATCCTCGAGAAGGCCAAGTAACGAAGCCGATGAGGTACGGCCGTATGTGCACCAGGTCCACGGATGCTGGTGTGAGCAGCGGCCGGCCCGTCGACTCTCGTTGACGATCAGGAGAAAGCTGTGATCCAGCAGGAGTCGCGACTGCGTGTCGCCGACAACACGGGTGCCAAGGAGATTCTCTGCATCCGCGTTCTCGGCGGCTCCGGTCGTCGCTACGCCGGTATCGGGGACGTCATCGTCGCGACCGTCAAGGACGCGATCCCCGGTGGTTCGGTGAAGAAGGGTGACGTCGTCAAGTGCGTCGTCGTCCGCACCGTCAAGTCGCGTCGTCGTCCGGATGGCTCGTACATCCGCTTCGACGAGAACGCCGCCGTCGTCATCAAGAACGCTGATGGCGACCCCCGCGGTACCCGCATCTTCGGCCCGGTGGGCCGCGAGCTGCGCGACAAGAAGTTCATGAAGATCATCTCGCTTGCGCCGGAGGTGCTCTAACCCATGGCGAACAGCATGAAGATCAAGAAGGGTGACCTGGTCCAGGTCATCACCGGCAAGGACAAGGGCAAGCAGGGCAAGGTCATCCAGGCCATCCCCGCTGAGAACAAGGTCCTCGTCGAGGGTGTCAACCGGGTCAAGAAGCACACCAAGCCGGGCCCCGGCACCCAGGGTGGCATCGTGACCGTCGAGGCCCCGGTGCACGTCTCCAACGTCCAGCTGGTCGTGGAGAAGGACGGCAAGAAGGTCGTCACCCGGGTCGGCTACCGCTTTGACGACCAGGGCAACAAGATCCGCGTTGCCAAGCGGACCGGTGAGGACATCTGATGTCTGAGACGACTGTTGAGAAGGTGACCCCCCGTCTCAAGGAGCGTTACAACTCCGAGATCAAGGGTCAGCTGCACGAGCAGTTCTCGTACGAGAACGTCATGCTGATCCCCGGCCTGGTCAAGGTCGTGGTCAACATGGGTGTCGGCGAGGCCGCCCGTGACAGCAAGCTGATCGAGGGTGCCATCAAGGACCTGACCGCGATCACCGGTCAGAAGCCGGCCGTCACCAAGGCCCGCAAGTCCATCGCGCAGTTCAAGCTGCGCGAGGGCCAGCCGATCGGTGCCCACGTCACCCTCCGTGGTGACCGCATGTGGGAGTTCGTGGACCGTCTGGTGTCGCTGGCCCTGCCGCGTATCCGTGACTTCCGCGGCCTCTCGCCGAAGCAGTTCGACGGCCGTGGCAACTACACCTTCGGTCTCACCGAGCAGGTCATGTTCCACGAGATCGACCAGGACAAGGTCGACCGTCAGCGCGGTATGGACATCACCGTCGTGACCACCGCTCAGACCGACGATGAGGGCCGGGCGCTGCTGCGCGCTCTGGGCTTCCCGTTCAAGGAGGCGTGAGCCATGGCGAAGAAGGCCCTTATCGCTAAGTCCGAGCGCAAGCCGAAGTTCGGCGTCCGGGCGTACACCCGGTGCCAGCGCTGCGGCCGTCCGCACTCGGTGTACCGCAAGTTCGGCCTGTGCCGTGTGTGCCTCCGTGAGATGGCGCACCGCGGCGAGCTGCCGGGCGTGACCAAGAGCTCCTGGTAATCCAGCAGCCCTAGGCACCGCACACGCGAAGCAGGCGTGCCCGGCTCCACCGCTTTTGGGTTCCCGCCAGGGATCCCGTAAGGTAGTGGGGTCGGGCCCCCTGCCGCGGCATCTCCATGGATGCTCGCGGCTCTCCTTTGAGGGCTCGCACCCATGTCTTACTACGTCGTAGGTCCCCTGCGCTTGTGCCCCTTTCGCACTCTTGTCCGAGTGCGCGGAGGGGGACCTGGTGCGGAGAAACCACGGCGGGAGAGGCCTGAGGCCACCATGACCATGACCGACCCCATCGCAGACATGCTCACGCGTCTGCGTAACGCGAACTCGGCGTACCACGACTCCGTGGCGATGCCGGCCAGCAAGATCAAGGCGCACGTCGCCGAGATCCTGCAGCAGGAGGGGTACATCTCCTCCTACAAGGTTGAGGAGCCCGTCGAGGGCGAGGTCGGCAAGAAGCTGACCATCGAGCTCAAGTTCGGCCCCAACCGTGAGCGCTCCATCGCCGGCATCAAGCGCATCAGCAAGCCGGGTCTGCGCGTTTACGCAAAGTCCACCAACCTGCCGAAGGTCCTCGGCGGCCTGGGCGTGGCGATCATCTCCACGTCCTCGGGTCTCCTCACGGACAAGCAGGCCGCCAAGAAGGGCGTAGGCGGAGAAGTTCTCGCCTACGTCTGGTAATTCGGGAAACGGAGGTACAGCAATGTCTCGCATTGGACGGCTGCCCATCTCGGTTCCCGCCGGCGTGGACGTCACCATCGATGGCCGCGAGGTGTCGGTGAAGGGCCCCAAGGGCACCCTCACCCACGTCGTTGCCGCGCCGATCGAGGTCGGCAAGGGCGAGGACGGCACCCTGCTCGTCTCCCGCCCCAACGACGAGCGGCAGTCGAAGGCCCTGCACGGCCTGACCCGCACGCTGGTGGCGAACATGATCACCGGCGTGACCGCGGGCTACCGCAAGTCGCTGGAGATCAGCGGTGTTGGTTACCGAGTCACGGCGAAGGGCTCCGACATGGAGTTCGCGCTGGGCTACAGCCACCCGATCCTGGTCCCCGCGCCGGAGGGCATCTCCTTCGTCGTCGAGTCGCCGACCAAGTTCCACGTGGACGGCATCGACAAGCAGAAGGTCGGCGAGGTCGCCGCTAAGATCCGCAAGCTGCGCAAGCCCGACCCGTACAAGGCCAAGGGCGTCAAGTACGCGGGCGAGGTCATCCGCCGCAAGGTCGGAAAGAGTGGTAAGTAAGCGATGAGCGTCTCTGTCAAGATCGGCAAGGGCAACGCCTACAAGAGCGCCGCTCGCAAGCGCCGCGCGATCCGCGTTCGCAAGCGCGTCGTCGGCACCGAGGTGCGTCCGCGCCTCGTCGTGACGCGTTCGAACCGCCACATGGTCGCCCAGGTCATCGACGACGCCAAGGGTCACACCCTGGCGTCGGCGTCCACCCTCGACGTGTCCATCAAGGGCACCGAGGGCGACAAGACCGAGCTGGCCAAGAAGGTCGGAAGCCTGGTCGCCGAGCGTGCCAAGGCCGCCGGCGTCGAGTCGGTCGTCTTCGACCGCGCGGGCAACCGGTACGCCGGCCGCATCGCCGCCCTGGCGGACGCGGCCCGTGAGGCCGGGCTCGACTTCTAAGCCGCTCGTCGACTCTGTCGACGGACGTAAACGAGAGAGGTAATTCCAATGGCTGGACCCCAGCGCCGCGGTAGCGGCGCCGGCGGCGGCACGGGTGGCGAGCGGCGCGACCGTAAGCGCGACGAGCGGGGCGGCGCCCCGGTCGCCGAGAAGACCGCTTACGTCGAGCGCGTTGTCGCCATCAACCGTGTGGCCAAGGTTGTCAAGGGTGGTCGTCGTTTCAGCTTCACCGCGCTGGTCGTGGTGGGCGACGGTGACGGCACCGTGGGTGTCGGTTACGGGAAGGCGAAGGAGGTTCCGGCCGCCATCGCCAAGGGCGTTGAGGAGGCCAAGAAGAACTTCTTCAAGGTTCCCCGTATCCAGGGCACCATCCCGCACCCGATCCAGGGCGAGAAGGCCGCTGGCGTCGTGCTCCTGAAGCCGGCTTCCCCCGGTACCGGTGTTATCGCCGGTGGCCCGGTGCGTGCCGTCCTGGAGTGCGCCGGCGTTCACGACATCCTGTCGAAGTCGCTCGGCTCGGACAACGCGATCAACATCGTGCACGCCACCGTGGCCGCTCTGAAGGGTCTCGTGCGCCCCGAGGAGATCGCTGCCCGTCGTGGCCTGCCCCTGGAGGACGTGGCCCCGGCCGCGCTGCTCCGGGCCCGTGCGGCTGGGGTGAGCGCCTGATGGCTCGCCTGAAGGTCACCCAGACCAAGTCGTACATCGGTAGCAAGCAGAACCACCGTGACACCCTCCGTTCGCTCGGCCTCAAGCGGCTGAACGACACCGTGGTGAAGGAGGACCGCCCGGAGATCCGCGGCATGGTCCACACCGTTCGTCACCTCGTCACGGTCGAGGAGGTGGACTGACATGGGCGACAACCCGATCAAGATCCACAACCTGCGCCCGGCCCCCGGCGCCAAGACCGAGAAGATCCGCGTCGGTCGTGGTGAGGGTTCCAAGGGTAAGACCGCAGGTCGTGGTACCAAGGGCACCAAGGCCCGTTACCAGGTTCCGGAGCGCTTCCAGGGTGGCGCCATGCCGCTCCACATGCGCCTCCCGAAGCTGAAGGGCTTCAAGAACCCGGCCCACAAGCAGTTCCAGGTCGTGAACCTGGACAAGCTGGCCGAGCTCTACCCGAACGGTGGCGAGGTCACCGTGGCCGACCTGGTCGCCAAGGGCGCCGTTCGCAAGAACGAGCTCGTCAAGGTGCTGGGCCAGGGCGAGGTCTCCGTGGCGCTGCAGGTGACGGTCGACGCCGTCTCCGGCTCCGCCGCCGAGAAGATCGCCGCAGCCGGCGGCTCGGTCACCGAGCTGCTCTGACGCCAAGCGCAGACACCGGGCCCCGCGCCCTCCTTCCAGGGGGTGCGGGGCCCGGTGTCGTATGCGCGTGATTCTCGTGTCAAATCCGGGCAAGCCGTACCCCGTCAGTGGGGGAGCGGGCGTCCACGCTTCTGTGGACAGGCCGGGCACTGTTAGAGTCCGTGAAGTTCACTATCCCCACATCAGGACCGACCCTTCCGCCGACGACGCGCGGGAGGCGCAGGAGGCACCGTGCTCAGTGCGTTCGCGCGGGCGTTCCAGACGCCCGACCTGCGCAAGAAGCTGCTGTTCACGCTGGGCATCATGGTGCTGTTCCGGCTGGGCGCCCACATCCCCGTACCCGGCGTCAACTTCACCGCGGTCAACGCGTGCGTGAAGGACACCAAGCAGGGGCTGTTCGGGCTCGTCAACCTGTTCAGCGGCGGCGCGCTGCTGCAGTTGACGATCTTCGCCCTCGGCATCATGCCGTACATCACGGCCAGCATCATCCTCCAGCTCCTCACCGTGGTCATCCCGCGGCTCGAGGCGCTGAAGAAGGAGGGCCAGGCCGGTACCGCGAAGATCACCCAGTACACCCGCTACCTGACCATCGCGCTCGCGGTGCTCCAGGGCACCGGCATCCTCGCGACCGCGTCCAGCGGCGCGCTGTTCTCCGGCTGCCAGTACGCGAGCGACATCGTGCCGGACACCTCGGTCTTCCGGATCGCCACCATGGTGATCATCATGACCGCCGGCACCACCGTGATCATGTGGCTGGGCGAGCTGATCACCGACCGCGGTATCGGCAACGGCATGTCCATCCTGATCTTCACCTCGATCGCGGCGGGCTTCCCCGGTTCGATGTGGGCGATCAAGCAGTCCGGCAAGCTGCTGGACGGCTGGGGCGAGTTCTTCGCGGTCGTCGCGGTCGGCATCATCGTCGTCTGCCTGGTCATCTTCGTGGAGCAGGCACAGCGTCGGATCCCGGTCCAGTACGCGAAGCGCATGATCGGCCGCCGTGCGTTCGGCGGCACCTCGACCTACATCCCGCTCAAGGTGAACCAGGCCGGTGTGATTCCGGTCATCTTCGCCTCGTCGCTGCTGTACATCCCTGCGCTGGTCGTACAGCTGACCAACTCCCAGGCCGGTTGGGCCACCTGGATCCGGACCAACTTCGTCCGCGGTGACCACCCGATCTACATGCTCACGTACTTCGTGCTGATCGTGTTCTTCGCCTTCTTCTACGTCGCCATCTCCTTCAACCCCGAAGAAGTTGCCGACAATATGAAGAAGTATGGTGGGTTCATCCCGGGCATCCGGGCCGGCCGCCCCACGGCCGAGTACCTGAACTACGTGCTCACCCGCATCACGTGGCCGGGTTCGCTCTACCTGGGCCTGATCGCCCTCATCCCGATGATCGCCCTGGTCGCCTTCGGACAGCAGACCAACTTCCCGTTCGGCGGCACCTCCGTCCTCATCGTCGTAGGCGTTGGACTCGAAACTGTGAAGCAGATCGAGAGCCAGCTCCAGCAGCGCAATTACGAAGGGTTCCTCCGCTGATGCGAATCGTCCTCGTCGGACCCCCCGGGGCCGGGAAGGGTACTCAGGCGCACGTTCTGGCCAAGACCCTGTCCATTCCCCACATCTCCACCGGAGACCTGTTCCGCGCCAACATCAGCCAGGGCACCAAGCTGGGCCTTGAGGCGAAGGCGTACATGGACGCGGGTCGCCTGGTGCCGGATGAGGTCACCATCGGGATGGCCAAGGACCGGATGCTCCAGGAGGACGCCGCGAACGGCTTCCTGCTGGACGGCTTCCCCCGCAACCTCGGCCAGGCCAAGGCCCTGGACGAGATCCTGGCCACCGAGGGCATCGCCCTCGACGGTGTGCTCGACCTGGAGGTCCCCGAGGACGAGGTCGTCAAGCGGATCGCCGGCCGCCGGCTCTGCCGCACCAACGGCGCCCACGTCTTCCACGTGGACTACAACGCGCCGAAGACCGAGGGCGTCTGCGACGAGTGCGGCGGCGAGCTGTACCAGCGCTCGGACGACACCGAGGAGGCCGTGCGGGTCCGGCTGGAGGAGTACCACTCCAAGACCGAGCCGATCATCGGCTACTACCAGGAGCAGGGCCTCCTGGTGACCATCTCCGCCCTGGGGAAGGTCGACGAGGTGACCGAGCGCGCGGTCGCCGCCCTCAAGAAGAACGACTGACGCACGACGTCGCCGGACGGCCGGGAAGCCCAGTGGGGCTTCCCGGCCGTCCGTGCGTCGTACCGTTGGTAGCGAAGCAGACGAGAAGCAGACGGAAGGCGTTGACCAGATGGTGGAGATCAAGACCCCCGAGCAGATCGCGAAGATGCGGGCGGCCGGGCTGGTCGTCGCCGAGGCGCTGAAGGCGTGCCGGGAGGCGGTGGCCCCGGGCATCACCACCCAGGACCTGAACGACATCGCCGACAAGGTCATCACCGACCACGGCGCCACCTCGAACTTCCGCGCCGACCACGGCGGCCTGTGGTTCCCGGGCGTGATCTGCGCCTCGGTGAACGAGGAGGTCGTCCACGGCATCCCCGGCGAGCGGGTGCTCCGCGAGGGCGACCTGATCTCGATCGACTGCGGCGCGATCCTGGACGGCTGGCACGGCGACGCGGCGATCACGGTCGCGGTCGGCGCCACCGCCCAGGAGAACGAGATGCTCTCCCGGGTCACCGAGGGCTCCATGTGGGCCGGCATCGCCCAGATGAAGAAGGGCAACCGGCTGGTCGACGTCTCCCGGGCGATCGAGGGCTTCATCCGCCGCCAGCCGCTGCCGCCCAAGGGCAAGTGGGGCATCACCGAGGGGTACGGCGGCCACGGCATCGGCACCGCGATGCACATGGAGCCGCACGTGCTGAACTACGTCGCCGGCCGCGGCAAGGGCATGAAGCTGGTGCCCGGCACCGTGCTGGCGATCGAGCCGATGGTGAGCCTCGGCACTCCGCACACCACCGTGCTGGAGGACGACTGGACGGTCGTCACCGACGACGGCACCTGGGCCTCGCACTGGGAGCACTCGGTGGCCGTCACCGAGCAGGGCCCGCTGGTGCTGACCGCCTTCGACGGCGGGAAGGCGGAGCTGGCCAAGCTCGGCGTGCAGGCGGCTCCTGACCCGCTCGGCTAGCCGGTATCGTCTCTGGTTCGAAGACCAGGGACGAATCAGGCAGGGGAGCGAGCAGTGCTCAAGGGTTTCCGCGACTTCATGATGCGCGGCAACGTGATCGACATGGCCGTCGGTGTGGTGATCGGTGCGGCCTTCACCGCCGTCGTCACCGGCTTCGTCTCGGCCTTCCTCACCCCCCTCGTGGGTGTGGTGGTCGGGGCGGCCGGCGACTTCAGCTCGTACAAGTTCACGGTGGCGAGCGTCACGTTCCCGTACGGACAGTTCCTGAACGTGCTGATCGCGTTCACGATGACCGCCGCGGTGCTCTACTTCTGCGTGGTGCTGCCGGTGACCAAGGCCACCGAGCGCTACCTGCCGAAGAAGCCGAAGACCCCCAAGCGCCCGTGCCCCGAGTGCCTGACCGAGATACCGCAGGCCGCCCGCCGCTGCTCGGCCTGCACCGCGCACGTGGAGCCGGTGGCAGCGACCGCTCTCTGAGCGTGTAGCATGGACTGTCGGCTCTCTCGTAGCGTGTTTCGGCACGCCCTCATCCCTGCCGGGACGAGGTGAAGCCTGGTTCGCACGAGCGTTCCGCATACGGTAGCCGGACCCCGAAGGGTGGATCTCGCAGTTCATGGCTAAGAAGCAAGGCGCCATTGAGATCGAGGGCACCGTGATCGAGTCTCTTCCGAACGCGATGTTCAAGGTCGAGCTGCAGAACGGTCACAAGGTCCTCGCGCACATCAGCGGCAAGATGCGCATGCACTACATCCGCATCCTCCCGGATGACCGGGTCGTCGTGGAGCTCTCTCCCTACGACCTGACCCGCGGCCGGATCGTCTACCGATACAAGTAAATCGCTCCAGATCTAGACCCCGGAGAACCTGAATCATGAAGGTCAAGCCGAGCGTCAAGAAGATCTGCGACAAGTGCAAGGTGATCCGCCGCCACGGCCGGGTCATGGTGATCTGCGACAACCTGCGCCACAAGCAGCGCCAGGGCTGATCCTCGCCCCAGCATTTCTCGTAGTACTTCGCGCGACGCGCACAACGTCATAAGCGGGCCGCCCGATCCGTTCCCCGAACGGACTGCCACCCCCGGTCAGAGGCCGGGGCTCCTTGTCGAGAGACATCGAGTAGGCGGCACGCAAGACCTCTGAAAGAACCACAGGAGCCATGAATGGCACGCCTTTCCGGCGTTGATCTCCCCCGCGAGAAGCGGATCGAGATCGCCCTCACCTACGTCTACGGCATCGGCAAGACCCGCGCGCAGCTGGCGCTGGCCGAGACCGGCGTGAACCCGGACATCCGCGTCCGTGACATCACCGAGGACGACCTCGTCAAGCTGCAGAAGTTCGTGGACGCGAACTTCGAGGTCGAGGGTGACCTCCGCCGTGCCGTCGCCGCCGACATCCGCCGCAAGGTCGAGATCGGCTGCTACGAGGGTCTGCGTCACCGTCGCGGCCTGCCGGTCCGCGGTCAGCGCACCCACACCAACGCGCGTACCCGCAAGGGCCCGCGTCGCGCGATCGCCGGCAAGAAGAAGCCGGGCAAGAAGTAGTCCGTCCCGTAACCGGACATCCCTCCGGCCCGCGGGTTAGCGGACCGACCACCTCAGTAGGAGAACAGACTTATGCCCCCCAAGGGTCGTCAGGCTGCCGGCGCGAAGAAGATCCGCCGCAAGGAGAAGAAGAACGTCGCTCACGGGCACGCCCACATCAAGAGCACGTTCAACAACACCATCGTTTCGATCACCGACCCGCAGGGCAACGTGATCTCCTGGGCCTCGGCCGGCCACGTCGGTTTCAAGGGCTCGCGCAAGTCCACCCCGTTCGCCGCGCAGATGGCCGCCGAGGCCGCTGCCCGTCGCGCGATGGAGCACGGCATGCGCAAGGTCGACGTCTTCGTCAAGGGCCCGGGTTCCGGCCGCGAGACCGCGATCCGTTCGCTGTCCGCCACCGGCATCGAGGTCGGCTCGATCCAGGACGTCACCCCCACCCCGCACAACGGCTGCCGTCCGCCGAAGCGCCGCCGCGTCTGACGCCGTAGCGCCGCGTTGAAACCTCGTACGGGGTCCTGTTTCCCACAGGACCCCGTACGCTTGAGTCCATCGGCATCAAATAGTGGGTGCCGAAGACAACTGGAGGATCCAGAAACATGCTGATCGCTCAGCGTCCCTCGCTGACCGAAGAGGTCGTCGACGAGTTCCGCTCGCGGTTCGTGATCGAGCCGCTCGAGCCGGGCTTCGGCTACACCCTCGGCAACTCCCTGCGTCGCACCCTGCTGTCGTCGATCCCCGGTGCCGCCGTCACCAGCATCCGGATCGACGGCGTCCTGCACGAGTTCACCACCGTGCCGGGCGTCAAGGAGGACGTGACCGACCTCATCCTCAACATCAAGCAGCTGGTCGTCTCCTCTGAGCACGACGAGCCGGTCGTGATGTACCTGCGCAAGCAGGGCCCGGGTGTGGTCACCGCCGCCGACATCGCGCCCCCGGCCGGTGTCGAGGTGCACAACCCCGAGCTGGTCCTCGCCACGCTGAACGGCAAGGGCAAGCTGGAGATGGAGCTGACCGTCGAGCGCGGTCGCGGCTACGTCTCCGCCGTGCAGAACAAGGCTTCCGGCCAGGAGATCGGCCGCATCCCGGTCGACTCGATCTACAGCCCCGTGCTGAAGGTCACCTACAAGGTCGAGGCCACCCGTGTCGAGCAGCGGACCGACTTCGACAAGCTCATCGTCGACGTCGAGACCAAGCCCGCCATGCGCCCCCGTGACGCCATGGCCTCGGCCGGCAAGACCCTCGTCGAGCTGTTCGGCCTCGCCCGCGAGCTGAACGTCGACGCCGAGGGCATCGACATGGGCCCGTCCCCGACGGACGCCGCCCTGGCCGCCGACCTGGCGCTGCCGATCGAGGAGCTGGAGCTCACCGTTCGGTCGTACAACTGCCTCAAGCGCGAGGGCATCCACACCGTGGGTGAGCTCGTCGCCCGCTCCGAGGCCGACCTGCTCGACATCCGCAACTTCGGTGCGAAGTCGATCGACGAGGTCAAGGCGAAGCTGGCCGGCATGGGCCTGGCCCTCAAGGACAGCCCGCCCGGGTTCGACCCGACCGCCGCCGCCGACGCCTTCGGCGCCGACGACCTGGACGACCAGGGTTACGCGGAGACCGAGCAGTACTGAGTTTGAACCGTCGGAACGGCCGCTTCGGCGGCCGTTCCCGCGGGTCGATGCAAGTCCTGGGAGCACAGTGCGCCCAGGCCCGCTGCGGTACCTGGTACGGCCGCAGTAGGAGATCCAAGGAGTAATTCCATGCCGCGTCCCACCAAGGGTGCCCGCCTCGGCGGCGGCCCGCACCACGAGCCGCTGCTGCTCGCCGGTCTGTGCCGGGAGCTCTTCCAGTACGGCCGCATCACCACGACCGAGGCCAAGGCCCGTCGGATGCGCCCGCTGGCGGAGAAGCTGATCACCAAGGCGAAGAAGGGCGACATCCACAACCGTCGCCTGGTGCGCAAGACCATCACCGACGTGTCGGTGCTGCACACCCTCTTCACCGAGATCGCGCCGCGCTTCGAGAACCGCCCGGGTGGCTACACCCGCATCACCAAGATCGGCACCCGTCGTGGCGACAACGCCTCGATGGCCGTGATCGAGCTGGTCGAGGGCGAGATCGCCACCAAGGCGACCGTTGCCGAGGCCGAGGCCGCCGCCAAGCGCGCGGTCAAGGAGGCCGAGCAGGCCGAGGCCACCGAGGCCACCGAGGCCGAGCAGGCCTGACGCCTTCGGGCGTCGCCGCTTTGGGCGTTGCTGCGGGCCCGTTCTCCCATCCGTGGGGGAGCGGGCCCGTTCCTTCTCTCTGGAGTAGATGTGGTCACTGATTGCGCCGAGCAGCCCCCCGTGAAGGACGGCCCCGCCGACGGGTACGTCCGGATCCGGCTGGACCTCGCCTACCACGGGGCCGAGTTCTCCGGCTGGGCGCGGCAGCGCGGGCGGCGCACCGTCCAGGAGGAGATCGAGAGCGCGCTGCAGGTCGTCACCCGCAGCTCCGAGTCCTTCCCGCTGACCGTGGCCGGCCGCACCGACGCCGGCGTGCACGCCCGCGGCCAGGTCGCGCACGTCGACCTGCCGGTCGAGCTGTGGGCCGCGCACGGCGAGAAGCTGCTGCGCCGGCTCGCCGGACGGCTGCCCGGCGACGTCCGGATCTACCGGGTCGCCGAGGCGCCGCACGGCTTCGACGCCCGCTTCTCGGCGATCTGGCGGCGGTACGCCTACCGGGTCGCCGATCACCCCGGCGGGGTCGACCCGCTGCTGCGCGGGCACGTGCTGTGGCACGACCGGCCGCTGGACGTCGAGAAGATGAACGCCGCGGCGAAGCTGCTGCTCGGCGAGCACGACTTCGCCGCGTACTGCAAGAAGCGCGAGGGCGCGACCACCATCCGCACCCTGCTGGAGCTGCACTGGGACCGGGTGCCGGTCGACCCGTACGCGGCGCAGGAGGGCTCGCTGGCGGTGGCCACCGTCCGGGCGGACGCCTTCTGCCACAACATGGTGCGGGCGCTGGTCGGCGCGATGCTGCTGGTCGGCGACGGGCACCGGCCGGTGGAGTTCCCCGGCGAGGTGCTGGCCGGCGGGGTGCGCAACTCCGCGGTCAACGTGATCCGGCCGTACGGGCTGACCCTGGAGGAGGTCGGCTACCCGGCCGACGACCAGCTGGCCGCCCGCAACAGGGCGGCCCGCCGGCTGCGCACCCTGCCCGGGAGCTGACCGGCGTGTGAGGTGCCTCACTCCTGCGGGTGGCGGGAAAAGCCGTTTGGAGCCGCCGCGGGGGTCCGGGCACAATCGCGACCATGGGACACGTCGAGATTTCGCACCTTGAGTACTACCTGCCGGACGGGCGGGTGCTGTTCGACGACGCGTCCTTCCGGGTCGGCGAGGGCTCCGCGGTCGCCCTGGTGGGCGCCAACGGCGCGGGCAAGACCACGCTGCTGCGCATGATCGCCGGCGACGTGCAGCCGCACGGCGGGTCGGTGACGGTCACCGGCGGGCTCGGCGTGATGCGCCAGTTCGTCGGCACCACCGGCCGGGAGGACACCAGGGCCGCGGCCGACGGCGAGGGCGGCCCGGGCGCGCTGCCCGCCGACGCCTCGGTGCGCGACCTGCTGGTCTCGGTCGCCCCGGCCCGGATCGCCGCCGCCGCCCGCACGGTCGACGCGGCCGAGCTGGCGATGATGGCGCAGGACGACGAGAAGACGCAGATGGCCTACGCCCAGGCGCTCTCCGACTGGTCCGACGCCGGTGGCTACGAGTACGAGGCCGACTGGGACGTGTGCACCATGGCCGCGCTCGGCATCCCCTTCGACAAGGCGCAGTGGCGCGGGCTGAACACCCTCTCCGGCGGCGAGCAGAAGCGGCTGGTGCTGGAGGCGCTGCTGCGCGGCCCGGACGAGGTGCTGCTGCTCGACGAGCCGGACAACTACCTGGACGTACCGGGCAAGCGCTGGCTGGAGCAGGCCATCAAGGCGACCTCCAAGACGGTGCTGTTCATCTCGCACGACCGCGAGCTGCTCTCCACCACCGCAGACAAGATCATCAGCGTGGAGTCCGGCGCGGCCGGCTCCAGCGTCTGGGTGCACGGCGGCGGCTTCGACTCCTTCCACGACGCCCGCCGGGCCCGCTTCGAGCGCTTCGAGGAGCTGCGCCGCCGCTGGGACGAGGAGCACGCCAAGCTGAAGAAGCTGGTGCTCACCCTGCGGCAGGCGGCCGCGGTCAGCCACGAGATGGCCTCGCGGTACGCGGCCGCGCAGACCCGGCTGAAGAAGTTCGAGGCGGCGGGCCCGCCGGAGGCTCCGCCGCGCGAGCAGTCGATCTCCATGCGCCTGAAGGGCGGCCGCACCGGCGTGCGGGCCTTCACCATGGAGCAGCTGGAGCTGACCGGCCTGATGAAGCCCTTCGACCTGGAGGTCTTCTACGGCGAGCGGGTCGCGGTGCTGGGCTCCAACGGCTCCGGCAAGTCGCACTTCCTGCGGCTGCTGGCCGGCGACGAGAGCGTGAGGCACGGCGGCAGCTGGAAGCTCGGCGCCCGCGTGGTGCCGGGCCACTTCCGGCAGTCCCACGCCCATCCGGAGCTGCTGGGACGCACGGTGCGCTCGATCGTGGAGGAGGAGCACGCGCTCAGCCGGGGCGCCGCGATGGGGGCGCTGCGCCGCTACGAGCTGGACCGGCAGGAGGAGCAGAAGTTCGAGTCGCTCTCCGGCGGCCAGCAGGCCCGGCTGATGATCCTCAAGCTGGAGCTGTCCGGCTCGACCGCGCTGCTGCTGGACGAGCCGACCGACAACCTGGACCTGGAGAGCGCCGAGGCGCTGCAGCAGGGCCTGGAGGCCTTCGACGGCACGGTGCTGTGCGTGACCCACGACCGCTGGTTCGCCCGGAGCTTCGACCGCTTCCTGGTCTTCGGCGAGGACGGCCGGGTGTACGAGGCTCCCGAGCCGGTCTGGGACGTGACCCGCGTGGTCCGTGACCGCTGAGTTTGGATTCAGCCCCCTCGCCCCGGTATCGTGGGCCCTTGTTGTGCGTATTGGCTCGCTCCATCTCACGTGAGAGGTCGGTACGCCGGAGACACCAAGGCCGATGACCAGCGGCCCAACCCGATTGCGTCCGGGGCGGGCAAGGCTGATCCCTCGGTCCAGGGAGCTCCTGTCAGACACACTCACTGAAAAGCGAAGGCTACGACCGTGCGTACGTACAGCCCCAAGCCCGGCGACGTCCAGCGTCAGTGGCACGTCATCGACGCGACCGACGTCGTGCTCGGCCGCCTGGCCTCCCAGGCCGCCAGCCTGCTCCGCGGCAAGCACAAGGCGATCTACGCGCCGCACGTTGACACCGGCGACTTCGTCGTCATCATCAACGCTGACAAGGTGCACCTGTCGGGTAACAAGAAGACCCAGAAGATGGCGTACCGCCACAGCGGCTTCCCGGGCGGTCTCCGCTCGGTCCGCTACGACGAGCTGCTCGACAAGAACCCCGAGAAGGCCGTCGAGAAGGCCATCAAGGGCATGCTCCCCAAGAACACCCTGGGCCGTCAGATGCTCTCGAAGCTGAAGGTCTACTCGGGCGACCAGCACCCGCACGCTGCGCAGCAGCCGGTGCCGTTCGAGATCACCCAGGTCGCGCAGTAATTCCGGCCACCAACCCCATCACTGAAAAGCAGGAGCTGAGGAACACCGTGGCCGAGACTGCCATCGAGAGCACCCTCGAGGTCGACTTCGACGAGAACGTCGAGGAGTACACCACCGAGACCGAGTACACCACCGAGTCGCTGGCCGGCCGCTTCGGCGAGGCCGTCCCCGGCGCCGGCCTCGGCCGCCGCAAGGAGGCGATCGCCCGCGTGCGCATCGTCCCCGGCACCGGCCAGTGGAAGATCAACGGTCGCACCCTGGAGAACTACTTCCCCAACAAGGTGCACCAGCAGACCGTCAACGAGCCGTTCAAGCTCCTCGAGCTCGACGGCCGTTACGACGTCATCGCCCGCATCTCGGGCGGCGGCGTCTCCGGTCAGGCCTACGCGCTGCGCCTCGGCGTGGCCCGCGCCCTGAACGAGGCGGACGTGGACAACAACCGCGGCCCGCTCAAGAAGGCCGGCTTCCTGACCCGTGACGCCCGCGCCGTCGAGCGCAAGAAGGCCGGTCTCAAGAAGGCCCGCAAGGCGCCGCAGTACAGCAAGCGCTAATCGCATCCCGCGAGTGCGACTCGTACGCCCCGGAGTACCCCGTGTACTCCGGGGCGTCGTGCTCCCGGCCTTGTGCGGAGGTCGTGGAGTGATTCGATGGAAAGCCGGTCGACGACGGCTGGAACGCTGAGGACAGGACGACAAGCATGGGACGACTCTTCGGAACCGACGGGGTGCGCGGTGTGGCCAACGAGGGCCTGACCGCCGAACTAGCCCTCGGCCTGTCGGTCGCGGCGGCTCACGTGCTCGGCGACGCCGGCGCCTTCGACGGACACCGTCCGGTCGCCGTGGTCGGACGTGACCCGCGCGCCTCCGGAGAGTTCCTGGAGGCCGCCGTGATCGCCGGCCTGGCCAGCGCGGGCGTGGACGTCCTGCGGGTCGGCGTGCTGCCCACCCCGGCCGTGGCGTACCTCACCGGCGCGCTCGGCGCCGACTTCGGCGTGATGCTCTCCGCCAGCCACAACGCCATGCCGGACAACGGCATCAAGTTCCTCGCCCGTGGCGGCCACAAGCTGGACGACGCGATCGAGGACGCGATCGAGGCCCACTACCGGCGCTACGGCGTCGGCGACGACGAGTGGAAGCGCCCCACCGGCGCCGACGTCGGCCGGGTCCGCAGCTACAACGAGGGCTTCGACAAGTACGTCGCCCACCTGGTCGCCGTCCTGCCGAACCGCCTGGACGGCGTCAAGGTCGTCATCGACGGCGCGCACGGCGCCGCCGCCCGGGTCGCCCCGGAGGCCTTCGCCCGGGCCGGCGCGGAGGTCGTCTACACCCTCGGCGCCGAGCCCACCGGCCTCAACATCAACGACGGCGTCGGCTCCACCCACCTGGACAAGCTGCGCGTCGCGATGAAGGAGCACGCCGCGGACCTCGGCATCGCCCTCGACGGCGACGCCGACCGCTGCCTGGCCGCCGACGCGGACGGCAACGAGGTCGACGGCGACCAGATCATCGCGATCCTCGCGGTCGCCATGAAGGAGGCCGGCACGCTGCGCCGCGGCACCGCCGTCGCCACCGTGATGTCCAACCTGGGCTTCAAGCTGGCGATGGAGCGCGAGGGCATCGAGCTGGTGCAGACCGCGGTCGGCGACCGGTACGTGCTGGAGGAGATGAAGCAGCACGGCTTCGCGCTCGGCGGCGAGCAGTCCGGCCACGTGATCCTGCTCGACCACGCGACCACCGGCGACGGCACCCTCACCGGCCTGATGCTGGGCGCCCGGCTGGCGGCCACCAAGCAGTCGCTGGCCGACCTGGCGTCGGTGATGACCCGGCTGCCGCAGGTGCTGATCAACGTCAAGGGCGTGGACAAGAACCGGGTCGAGAGCTGCGAGGAGCTGCAGGCCGCGGTCCGCGAGGCGGAGGCCGAGCTCGGCGCCACCGGGCGGGTGCTGCTGCGCAAGTCCGGCACCGAGCCGCTGGTCCGCGTGATGGTCGAGGCGGCGGACGAGGCCCAGGCGAACGCCGTCTGCGGGCGCCTCGCCGACGCCGTCCGCACCCACCTGGGCTGACGGGCCGACGGTCCCGGCGGTGGCCTGACCGATGGTCAGGCCACCGTAAAGACCCGGAAATGTTTCGATGAAGGGTCTTCACCGGCATCCGCCGTTGGGATGAACGACCGGATGTTCTAGCATCCGGTCTATGACTGACGGTACCCACCAGCCCGACGGGGCTGCCGCGCCCGGCCCGGGCCCCAGTGCCACGCCCCCGGAGCCCTTCCCGGGCGGGCAGCCGCCCGTGCCGCAGCCCGGGTACGGATACCCGCCCCAGCAGGGCGGATACGGGTACCCGTACGAGACCGGCGGCTACGGGTACCCGCAGGGTCAGTACGGTCCGCCGCCCGCGTTCCCGATGCAGTCCGGCCCGCCGACCGAGCCCGACTGGTCGGCGCTGGCGGACGAGGCGGAGGCGGACGCGAAGCGCAAGCGGCGGCGGCTGACCGCCGCGGTGGTGGCCGTCGCGGTGCTGCTCGGTGTGGGCGCCGGTGTGGTGGTGGTGAAGACCCGTCACAGCGGCACCCCGGTCGCCGACCCGAGCTCCTCGGCGAGTGCGAGCGCCTCGGCGTCCGCCGGCGGCGGCGGATCCGCGGCCACCGTGCCGGGCGACGAGAACCTGCTCGCCGACCGGGCCGGCCAGGCACACCTGGCGATGGGCCCGGACGCCCAGGTGGGCAAGGACAAGAACGGGAACGTGCTGCGCCTGCGGAGCAACGGCAACTCCTTCGCGCAGTCCGCCGACCGGCTGGTCGACGTCACCAAGAGCTTCAGCATCTCGGCGTGGGTCTACTGCGAGGCGCCGGCCGGCGCCCGGATGGCCATCAGCGAGGGCGACGGCGTCTCCTACTCCTTCGAGCTGGGCCGCGACGACACCAATGGCAAGAAGGGCTGGGTCTTCCGGGTCCAGACCGCCGACAAGGGCGCTGACAGCACCGCCGTCGAGGTGATGTCGGCGAGTGACACCACGTCGGGTCAGTGGGCGCTGCTCACCGGCACCTATGACGCCTCGTCCAAGACGGTCGCGCTGTACGTCAACGGCGCCCCGGCCGGCACCGCGACGGTGCCCGGCATCTGGGCGGGCCCGGGCCCGCTCCAGCTCGGACGCAGCCGCCACCACGGGATCTGGGGCAACTACTGGGCCGGTGTGCTCGCCAACGTCAAGGTCTGGGACAAGGCGCTGAGCCCCGCTCAGGTGGCAAGCCTGAAGGACGGAAAGGCCGATGCGGGTGCCAAGCCCACCAACGCCTGGTTGGTGGGCTGAGCGAAAAACTCCAGTCTAGCCAATGGCCCGTCAGCCCGCCGTCACAATGTGATCACGCGCGCGTCGAGTGGTGCCCGGAAATGGACTAGGCTTGCCCGCGGTTCGAGTCCAGCGCTCCGTCGTACGCGGTCGTCCACACCGCAGCCCGGTCCGGGACGGAGCGATTGTCGTGGGCGGACGGCATCCGAGGTGGGGACCACCCGGAGCCGGAAACGCCAAGCATCCGCTCCAGGGGGGAGCCACGTGAGTCGTCTGTCGATCGTCATCCCGGCGCTCAACGAAGCCGAGAACCTGCCAACGGTCTTCGACACCATCCCGGTGGCGGAGCTGGAGGCGGCCGGCTGGCAGACCGAGGTGGTCGTGGTGGACAACGCCTCCACCGACGGGACCGCGGACGTTGCCCGGGCCCTCGGCGCCACCGTGGTGTCGCAGCCCCGGCGCGGCTACGGCAACGCCTACCAGGCCGGGTTCGACCGGGCGACCGGTGACGTCATATCCACCGGCGACGCGGACTGCACCTACCCGTTCGACTCGCTGCCCGAGCTGCTGGGCGTCCTGGTCGACCAGGACGTGGAGTTCATGACGACCAATCGGCTCGGCCGCGAGAACCGCTCGGCGATGAAGCGCACCCACACCATCGCCAACCACGCGCTCAGCGCACTCAGCCGCGGGCTCTTCCGCAACGGCCTGCGGGATTCCCAGTCGGGCATGTGGGTGTTCCGGCGCTACGTCTGGGACGGGCTGGACGTCCGCTCGCCCGGCATGGCCTTCTCGCAGGAGATCAAGAACGCGGCGACCCGGGCCGGGTACCGCTACCTCGAAGTGCCGATCGAGTACCGCCCGCGCGGCGGCGAGGTGAAGCTGAAGGCGCTCCCGGACGGGATGGCCAACCTCCGGCAGCTCTTCGAGCACCGGCTCCGGAAGGAGGCCGGGCGACGCACCGAGTCCCCGGGAGCCCTCACCCCGAGGCCGGCCGCGCCGGTGGTCGAGCCCGCTCCGGACAGCACGCTGACCGCGCATTACGAGGCGGTCTGAGCACGTGAGCGAGTCCGCCCGGACCGTCGAGCGGTCTGCGGACCTGCCCGCCGACCCGCCCGCACCGCGGACGGCGGCCCGGCCGCGACGCCGACGGCCGACCGGGAACGGGAGACGCCTGCGCCTGGCGGCCGCCGTCCTGGCCGCCGCGGTCGCGGTGGTCGGGGTGTGCTCGCTGGAGCCCGTGCGAACCGTGCTGGAGCAGTCCTTCACCAAGCAGCAGACCCCTTTCGCGGAGCTGTACTTCACCGCCTCGCCGACCTTCGAGGGCGCCACCGTGGTGGTGCCGCTGGCGCTCAACGACCACGGCACGGGCGCGAAGTCGTACGAGGTGAAGGTGACGCTAGAATCGGCCGACGGCAAGGCGGTGGCCACCACCAGCGTGCCGCTGGTACCGCACGAGGGGGCTCCGGTGCCGATCGTCGTCCGCCTCGACGCCAAGGGCGAGGTGTCGGTGGTGCGCGTCTCTCTGCCCGGTCACCCGCAGAAGCTGCACTACAGGTTCGGAAGCGCCCAGATCAAGGGCAAGCCGTGACCTCCGGACCGCGAACCCTCCGCCCAGGAACCCCGATGCGTACCGTCCTGCAGGTCACCCCCTACTACCCGCCGCACCTGGGCGGGCTGGAACGGGTCGTCGAGCACCTCTCCCAGCAGCTGTCCCACCGGCACGACGTGCGCGTCGTCACCACCGTGCTCGGCGCCGCGGGCGCGGAACGGCGCGAGCAGCGGGGCCGGCTGGGCGTGCGCCGGCACCGGGCGGTCGAGGTCGCCCACACCGCCGTCGCTCCCGGGCTCCCGCTCTCCCTGCTCCGGGCCCCCCGCGACTCGGTGGTCCACCTGCACTGCGCCCACGCGCTGCTGCCGGAACTGGTGGCGCTCACCAGCCTGGTGCGCCGCGGGCGGTTCCTGGTCCACTTCCACCTCGACGTGGACTCCTCCGGTCCGCTCGGCCGGCTGCTGCCGCTGTACAAGAAGCACGTCTTCGGCCGGGTGCTGCGCGCGGCGGCCGGCGTGATCGTCCTGACCCCGTCCCAGGCCGACTTCGTTCGCGACCGGTACCGCGTTCCCGCGGAGCGGGTGTTCGTGGTGCCCAACGGGGTCGGCCGGGAGTTCTTCCGGCCCGTCCGGGAGCCGCGGCAGCGTCCGCTCGAGCTGCTGTACGTCGGCCGGCTCAGCGCGCAGAAGAACGTCGCCCGCCTGCTGGAGGCGATGGCTCTGGTCCGGCAGCCCGTCAGGCTCCGTCTGGTCGGCGACGGCGAGCTGCGGGAGCGGCTGGAGGCCCGGGCGGCGGAGCTGCGCCTCGGCTCGGTCGAGTTCGCGGGCGGCCTGCACGGGGCGGACCTGGTGGCGGCCTACGAGGCGGCGGACGCCTTCGTGCTGCCCTCCGACCGGGAGGGGATGCCGCTGGTCGCGCTGGAGGCCATGGCGGCGGCACTGCCGGTCCTGGCCACCGCCGTCCCCGGCAACACCGAACTGCTCGGCGAGGTGGGCCTGCTCGCGGCGCCCGAGCCGGCCGCGCTGGCCGCCGCGATCGACCGGCTGGCCGCCGACCCCGCCCTGCGCGGGGCGCTGTCGGCGCGGAGCGCCGAGGCCGCCCGCGGCTACTCCTGGGAGGCGGTCGCCGCCCGGGTCGAAGAGGTCTACGGCGCGCTCTACCCGGCGGTGGCGGCATGACCGTGCCCGCCGTCCTGCGGGGGCGGCTCGGCGTGATGGTGGGCGTCAGCCTGGCCTGCGTGCTGGAGGCGGTGCCGGGGATGCCGGCCGTTCCGCGCACCCTGGCCGGCCTGTGGCTGCTCCTCGGTGCGCCGGTGGCGCTCTGGCGCGGTACGGCGAGCCGGGTGGTCTCCACCCGCGACGCCTCGCTGATGCTGGCGGTCGGCTTCGCCGTGGTGACCGACATCCTGGTGGCCCTCGGACTGAACACGGTGCTGCCGCTGTTCGGGGACGACCGCCCGCTCGGCCGCCTGGACCTGTCGGCGGCGACCATGACGGTGCTGCTGGTGATCGGTGTCCTCGCACCCGAGGAGGAGCGCGAGGAGCCGCCGGCGGGCTCGGGCCCGCCGGCGGGGGCGGCGGCCGTCGGCGGCCTCGGGGCCCTCGCCCTGCTGCTCTCGGTCGCCGGACCGATCCGGCTCAACAACGGCTTCAGCGGCGCGGTCAGCACGGTGGCGCTGGTGACGGTCGCCGCCCTGCTGGTGCTCCTGGTGGTCCGGCGGCGGCGCTATCCGGCGTCCCTGCTGGAGACCGGGCTGTACGTCGCCGCCACCGCGCTGCTGCTGCTCAACTCCCTGCGCGGCTGGTACATCACCGGCCACGACATCCAGCGCGAGTACAAGTACTTCCGGCTCACCCTCGGCGGCTCGCTGTGGGATCCCTCGACCTACGTCGACGCCTACAACGCCTGCCTGAGCGTCACCCTGCTGCCGGTCAGCGTGGTCCGGCTGACCGCCGTTCCGGACCTGTACGTCTTCAAGGCGCTGCTCCCGCTGCTGTTCGCCCTCACCCCGGTGCTGGTCTACCGCTCGGTGCGCAACGTGGCACCGCAGTTCGTGGCGCTGCTCTCGGCCGTCTACTTCATGGTCTTCCCGACCTTCTTCAGCGACATGACCTTCCTGGGCCGCCAGGAGGTCGCGTTCCTGCTGCTCGGCTGTTCGATGGTGGTGCTGACCGACCCCGGCCGGCCACTGGCACGACGGCGCTGGACGTTCAGCGTGCTGATGGCCGGCGTGGTCCTCTCGCACTACTCCACGACCTACGTGGTCGTGGCGACCCTAGGCATCGCCTTCGCGGTGGACAAGGTCTGGCGGCTGGCCGCGCGGTCGCGGGAGCCCCGGCCCCGCCGGCGCAGTCAGAACGACCAGTCCACCTCGTTCGTGACCTGGTGGATGGTGCTCCTGCCGGCGGTCCTCGCGCTGCTCTGGGCCGGGCCGGTCACCGGGACCTCGGGACAGCTGCAGAGCACGCTGCGGATCGTGGCGCAGAACGTGTTGCACCCGGGTCAGGCGCAGAGCGGTTCGTCCGACACCTCGTACAGCCTGCTCGGCGGCACCAAGGCGAGCCCGGAGGAACTGCTCGCCGAATTCCGCGAGGAGTCCATCGAACAGACCGAGAGCCAGCGTGCCGCCGGCGCCTACATGCCGCTCACCAAGCTGAAGTCCACCCCCACGCCCGTGGTGGCGCAGGCGGACCTGCCGGTGACCGGGCTCGGCAAGGCCCTGGAGGCGGTCGGCATCCCGGTCCCGGCGCTCAACGGGGCGCTGCGGCAGGGGGCGGCGCTGCTCCTCCAACTGCTGGTGCTGGTCGGCTTCGTGGTGGTCTTCCGCAGCCGCAGCCGCTCTTTCCGGCCGGCCCGCGACCAGGTCACGCTGACCGCCGGGGCACTCGCCGTCGTGGCGCTGTTCACGCTGCTGCCCCAGCTGTCGGTGGACTACAGCGTGCTCCGCGCCTTCCAGCAGGGGCTCTTCTTCTTCGCGCCGTTCGTGGCGGCCGGCACCCTGTGGGCGCTGCGCTGGGCGAACCGGCGTACCGTGCCGCTGGCCTGCGTGCTGACCACGGCGCTGTTCCTCGACCTGACCGGTGTGGTGCCCAAGGTGCTGGGCGGGTACCCGGCGCAGCTCCAGCTGAGCAACGCCGGCCGCTACTACGACATCTACTACCCGCACGCCGAGGAGCGCCAGGCGGCGTTCTGGCTGGCCCAGCGGACCGCCAACGACAAGGGCCAACTGGTCCAGACGGACCGCTACGGCTTCAGCCGGCTGCAGACCCTGCTCACCGGCAAGAGCCAGGGCGAGATCTTCCCGACCTTCATGCGCACGCACTCCTACGTGCTGCTCGGCACGACCGCGGCCAGGAAGGACGAGGTGACCGTCTTCTACCGCGGAGACCTGATCACCTACCGTTACCCGATGGGTCTGCTGGACGCCACCAAGAACCAGATCTACAGCAGCGAGGGAGCGAGGATCTACCGATGAGCAGCGCCAGCGGGCCGCAACGGGTACTGCTCGTCAGCCACTACTACCCCCCGCACCTGGGCGGCATCGAGAACGTCGTGCGGCAGGAGGCGGTCAACCTGGTCGCCGCGGGCGCCGAGGTCACGGTGCTCACCAGTGGTGAGCGCAGCGCCGTCGGCGAGGAGGACGGCGTCCGCGTGGTGCGGGTGGCGGCCTGGAACGGCGCGGAGCGGGCCGGCGTGCCCTTCCCGGTGCTGTCGCCGGCCGCGCTCCCGGTCGCGCTCCGCTGGGCGCGCTGGGCCGACGTCGTGCACGTGCACGACTGCCTCTACCTGACCTCGTGGACGGCCGGCCTCGCCGCCGTCCTCACCCGCACCCCGCACGTCCTCACCCAGCACGTCGCCATGGTGGAGCACCCGTCCGCGGTGGTCCGCGCGGTGCAGCGGGCGGTGTACGCGGTGGCCGGGCGGGCGCTGCTGCGCCGCGCCGCGAACGTGTTCACCCTCAACGCCTCGGTCGCCGCTTTCGTCCTCGGCCTCGGCGCCCGCCCCGAGCGCGCCCGCCATCTCGCCAACGGCGTCGACACCGCGCTGTTCCGGCCCGCCGGGTCGGCGGAGGAGCGGCTGCTGGCCCGCAAGCGCCTCGGGCTGCCGGCCGACCGGGTCCTGGTGCTGTTCGCGGGCCGGCTGGTCCCCAAGAAGGGGTACGACCTGCTGCTGGCCGCCCACCGGGGCACCGCCGGTTACGACCTGGTGTTCGCCGGGGACGGCGACTCGGCGGCGCTGGCGGGCCGGCCCGGGGTGCACCACCTCGGCACCCTCCGGCCCGAGGAGCTCGCCGAGGCCTACCGGGCGTGCGACCTGTTCGCGTTGCCGTCCACGGCCGAGGGCTTCCCGCTGACGGTGCAGGAGGCGATGGCCTCGGGCCTCCCGGTGGTGACCACCGACGATCCCGGCTACGCCCCGTACGACTTGGACCGCTCCCTGGTCGCGCTGGTGCGGCGCGAGGTCGAGACGCTCGGCGCCACCCTGGACGAACTGGCCGCCGACGCGCCGCGCCGTGAGCGGATGGGGCGTCACTCCCGGGAGCACGCGGTCGCCGCCTTCACCTGGGAGGAGCACGTGCGTTCGCTGCTCCGCCACTACCGGCAGGCTCGGACCGGGCGTGGCTAGGCACAGCGGACAGCGCGGCTCCAGACGGCCGGCCGCGGCCGGCCGGCCGGCCCGGCACGCCCGACCGACCGACCAGGTCTACCGCAGCTCCTTCTTCCTGCTGGCCTCGACCGTGATAACGGCGGCGCTCGGCTTCCTGTTCTGGGTGGTCGTCGCCCGGTACTACTCGATCGAGCAGGTCGGCCTGGCCACCTCGCTGGTCTCGGCGAGCGTGCTGCTGGCCAACCTCAGCCTGTTCGGCCTGAACAACACGCTGATCCGATTCCCCGCGCCGGCCTTCGCCCGCAACGGCCAGATCACCCAGTCGATCGTGGTGGTGGCGGCGACGGCCTGCCTGGCCGCCGTGGTCTACCTGCTGGGCCTGCCGCTGTACGGCAGCAAGCTGCTGTTCTTCCGGGACGAGCCGCTGGGAGCCGCCGCCTTCGTGGTGTGCTGCGCGCTGGCCGCGGTCAACCTGCTGACCAAGTCGGTCTTCGTCGGGGCCAGGGTGCCGCAGTACAACGTGGTCATCGACGGGCTGCTCCAGGGCGTGGTCAAGCTCGTCACGCCGACCGTCCTGGTGGTGTTCGGCACCGCCGGCATCGTCGGGGCGACCGGGGCCGGCTACGCAGTGGCCGTGGTCGGGGCGCTGTTCGCGATGCGCCGACGGCTCGGCTTCCGGTTCGACGTGCGGACCCGGCGCACCAGGCTCCGCGAGCAGCTCCGCTACTCGTTCGCCAGCCACGTCTCCGGGCTGCTCGGCATGGTGCCGATGATGGTGCTCCCGCTGACCGTGCTGCACCGGCTGGGCGCGGCCGCGGCGGGCTGCTTCTTCGTCGCGTTCCAGATAGCGGCGCTGCTCAACGCGGTGTCCTCGGCGGTGGGGGAGGCCATGTTCGCCGAGGCCTCCTCGGACCTGTCCCGGCTCGGCGAACTGCTGCGCCGCTCCGCCCGGATCATCGCGGTGGTGCAGATCCCGGCGGTCGCCGCGGTGGTGCTCGGCAGCGGCCTGCTCCTGCACGTCTTCGGCGGCGACTACCGGAACCGGGCACAGGGCCTGCTGGTGGTCCTCGCCGTGGGCGCCCTGGCCGTCGCGCTGAGGACCTGGGCCAACTCCGCGCTCAAGGTGACCCAGCGGATGCGCCACCTGGTCCTCAGCAACGTCCTCGGTGCCGTCCTCACCATCGGGCTCGCCCAGCTCTGGGCGCCGCGCGGCCTGGTGTGGGTCGGGTGGGCCTGGGGCGTCGGCAACCTGATCTCCGGGCTGTACGCGGCCGGTGCCCTGCTCGGGCGCCGTCCGGCCGTCCCGCAGCCGCCGCAGCAGCCGCCGCGGCCGGCCGCGCCCGCCGCCATGATTCCTGCCGAGGGGTACCCCCACTGATGAAGACCGTGGTCGTCAACGCCTACGTCCGGGAGAACGCGGGCGACGCCGCGCTGCTCTCGGTCTGCCTCCGCCACGTCCGGGAGGCCTTCCCGGACGCCCGGACGGACATCGCCGGCATGGAGAGCCCGGCCGTCCACGGCGACTTCGAGGGCGTCGCCAACCTGGGCTCGATCCGTCGGTACGTCGCGGACGGCGGGGCCGCGTTCGCGGTGCGCCTGGTCCGCCGCCTGATGGTGGCCGCGCTGTGCACCGTGGCCCTCCTGCTGCCGAAGCCCGCCGCCCGGGCGCTGCTGCGGCTGCTGCCCGCCGAGGCGAGGCGGGAGGCGCTGGCCGTCGCCGAGGCCGACCTGGTGGTCTCCATGGGCGGCGGCTACCTGCTCGCCCGCGGCGGCCTGGACGGCTACCAGAACGTCTACTTCGTGCTGCTGCCGGCGCTGATCGCGCAGAAGTTCGGCGTCCCGGTGGTGTGGGCGCCGCAGTCCTTCGGCCCGTTCCCGGCCGCGCTGCAGCGCCGACTGGTCGCCCACGTGCTGAAGCGCTCGCCGCTGGTCCTCGCCCGCGAGGACGTCAGCGTGGAGCTGTTGACGGAGTGCGGGATGCCCGCCGACCGGATCCGCCGCGCGGTGGACGCCGGGTTCGCGTTCGCCCCGCCCGTGACCTCCGACTGGCGGGCCCGGCTCGGGGTCGACCCGGGGCAGCCGCTGATCGGCATCACCGCGCGCCGCTGGCTCCCCCCGGCGGCCCAGGAACGGTACGAGCGGGCGCTGGCCCGGACCGTCGACCGGCTCCAGGCCGAGGGCGCCCGGGTGGTGCTGATACCCCAGGTCAGCACCGACTACCTCGGCGACGACGACCGGGTGGTCGAGCGCCGGATCGCCCAGTACTGCGCCGACGCGCCGATCCTGGTCGAGGACCGGGTCGACTACCGCGACCTCAAGGGCGTCTACGGCGAGTGCTCGATGCTGATCGGCACCCGGTTCCACTCGGTGATCTTCTCGCTGACCAGCGGCGTGCCGTGCGTCGCCATCGAGTACGAGCACAAGACCCGCGGCATCATGGCGGACCTCGGTCTCGGCCAGTGGGTGCTGCCCATCGAGGACGTGACCTTCGAACGGCTGTGGCCGCTGGCGGCCGGCCTGCGCGACGACCCGGCCGCGTACCGCTCCGCACTGCGCGACCGGCTCCCCGAGTACGTGGCGGACGCGGAGAACTTCCCCGAGCTGCTGCGCCGGGTGGTCCGGTGAGCGGCCGGCGGACCGTGGCGGTCGTCGCCCCGTACTACCCGCCCAAGATCGGGGGAGTGGAGAACTACGCGGCCCGGGTCGCCCGGGCGGTCGCGGACAGCCCGGACCTGCGGGCGGTCGTGATCACCAGCCGGCTCTCCGGCTTGCGGACCTCGGTCACCGACGAGGACGGCATCCGGGTGATCCGGCTCGGTACCTGGCTCCGGCTGTCGAACACCCCGCTGAGCCCGCTGTGGCCCGTCCAGCTCCGCCGCTGGCTGCGCCGCAGCGGGGCCGAGGTGGTGAACGCCCACGCCCCGGTCCCCGGCATGGCCGACCTGGCCGTCGCGGTGGCCGGCAACCGGCCCACCGTGCTGACGTACCACGCGGGTTCGATGCACAAGGGCGAGCCGGGCAGCGGACTCGCGGACCGGCTGATCGGCGCGTACGAACGCCGGGTGCTGCCCCGGGTCTTCCGGCGGGCGCGGACGCTGGTCGCGGTCTCGCCGGTGTCGCTGGCGGCCGGCCGGCCGCACGCGGTGGAGATCACACCGGGCGTCGACACCGCGCGGTTCACGCCGGGCGCCGCGGCCTCGCAACGGCCCCGCACCCTGGTCTACGCGGGCCGGATGGACCGCTCCTCGGCCTGGAAGGGCGTGGACGTCCTGGTCCGCGCCTTCGCCGAGCTGGCGCCGGCCGTGCCCGGGGCCCGGCTGCGCCTGGTCGGTGGCGGGGACGCCCTGCCCGGTCTGCTGGACCTCGCCGCCGAGCTGGGTGTGGCCGACCGGGTCGAGTCCGTCGGCGAGCTGACCGGGGACGACCTGGTCGAGTCGCTGCGGACCGCCGCGGCGCTGGTCCTGCCGTCGCGGACCGAGGCCGAGTCCTTCGGGATGGCGCTGGTGGAGGCGATGGCCTGCGGCACGCCCGTGATCGGTTCGGCGGTCGGCGGCATCCCGTACGTCCTGGCCGGCGGGGAGAGCGGCCTGCTGGTACCGCCGGGCGAGGTGGCAGCGCTGGCCGCGGCGTGCACGCGCGTGCTGTCGGACGGGCAACTGGCCGACCGCCTCGGCGCCGCCGGACGTCGACGGGTCGAACAGCACTACGCGTGGTCCGGACTGACCGCCCGCTACCTCGACCTCTTCCGCTCCTTCGGGGGCTCCTGAGGCCGGCGCTACTGGGTCTTGCGCTGGTAGGCCGCGATCGCGTCCCGCAGGGCGTTGAACGCGGGCTTCGCCGTCCCGTCGTACCGCCGCAGGCCGTAGAACATCGACCGGCGCTGCTTGTCCTTGGCCGTGCCGGTGTCCTGGTGGGCGAACCAGAAGACCGCGCCGACGTGCTTGTTCGCCGCGGCGGCCGGCACCGTGTCCGCGGCGATGGCGGCCTGGAAGTCCTCGGTGACGTGGGTGGCGCCGTCCGGGATCGTGTTGGCGTCGGCGGCGGCGCCGGGCCCGTTGGTGGCGGCGCCGGTCTCGGTCAGCCAGATCGGGAGGTCGGGCGTGCCGTACTTGTCCAGGACCGCGACCAGGTTGTCCTTCGAGCTGCTGATCTGCTCGAAGGCGGTGCCGAAGTCGGTCTTCGCGCTCGGCAGGTGCGGATAGGTGTAGGGGTGGTAGGCGATCGCGTCCACCAGCTTGTTGGCCCCCAGCTTGGAGACCTGGTCGAGGAACTCGGTGTGCGACACGAAGCCCTTGGCCGGGTCGGTGCCGACCGCGGCCAGACCGCCCATCAGCAGGTACGCCTTGGGATCGGCGGCGCGCATCGCCTTCGTGGTGAGCTTCAGCAGGTTGGTGTACGCGGCCGCGTCGGGCTTGGGGGCCCAGAACGGGATGTTCGGCTCGTTCCAGATCTCCCAGGTGTGCACGCCCATCGGCGCGTAGCGCTTGGCGGCGTCCTTGGCGAAGTTCGCGAAGTCCTCCGGCTTGGCCGGGGCGCAGGAGGGGTCGTCGCCGGGGCAGTTGGACTTCCGGGCCCACTTCGGGGTGTAGCTGATCGTCGGCAGCACCTCCAGCCCGCGCTGCTGAGCGGCCTTCAGCACCCGGTCGAACCGCTGCCAGTTGAAGTTCTTCGGGTTGTCCGGCTGGATGTTGTTCCAGGACAGGTCGACCCGGATCCACTTCGTGCCGAGCGCGGTGGCGTCGTCCAGCGCCGAGGCCAGCGCGTGGTCGGACTTCCAGGTCAGGGTGTCGCCGTAGGCCAGGCCGAGCCGCAGGCGGTTGCCGTCCTGCGCCGGGGTCACGGGGGACGGCGACACCGTCGGATCGGCCAAGGTGCTGGAGTTGTCCGCCGCCGAGGAGTTCGACGAGGTCTCGGCGGCCAGGATCGTCGCCGTGGCGGCCACGGCGAACGAGACCAGTGCGACGATCAGCCGCTGACGCTTCCCCGTGTGCGCAAACATGCGCAACAGAGTAAGCCAGCGGAGGCGGCCGTGTGTTCGGGAGCCCCCGCTGGGCCGGTCAGAGCTTGCGCAGCAGGGCGCGGCGGACCTTGTGGTCCTGGCCCTTCTGCAGGATCAGGGTGGCCCGGCCGCGGGTGGGCAGCACGTTCTCCAGCAGGTTGGGCTTGTTGATGGTGCGCCAGACCTGCCGGCCGTAGTCCATCGCCTCCTCCTCCGGCACCTCGGTGAACCGGCGGAAGTAGGAGTTGGGGTCCTGGAAGGCGGTCTGCCGCAGCTTCCGGAAGCGGTCCAGGTACCAGCGTTCGATGTCGTCGGTGCGCGCGTCGACGTAGATGGAGAAGTCGAAGTAGTCGGCGACGGCCAGCCGGGTCCGGCCGTCGGTGCCGGGCAGTGCGGGCTGGAGGACGTTCAGGCCCTCGACGATCAGGATGTCCGGGCGCTCCACGGTCAGCCGCTCGTCCGGGACGATGTCGTAGACGAGGTGCGAGTAGACGGGCGCGGAGACGCGGTCCTTGCCGGCCTTCACGTCGGCGACGAAGCGCATCAGCGCCCGCCGGTCGTACGACTCGGGGAAGCCCTTGCGGGCCATCAGGCCGCGGCGGCGCAGCTCCGCGTTGGGGAGCAGGAAGCCGTCGGTGGTGACCAGCTCGACCCGGGGGTGCTCGGGCCAGCGGGCCAGCAGTGCCTGCAGCAGGCGGGCGGTGGTGGACTTGCCGACGGCCACCGAACCGGCCACGCCGATGATGAACGGCGTGCGGGTGCGCTCGGTGTCGGGGGTGTCCAGGAACGTCCCGAGGGCGCCGCGCAGCTCGTGGGTGGCGTGGATGTACAGGTTCAGCAGCCGGGAGAGCGGCAGGTAGACGTCCCGGACCTCGTCGAGGTCGAGGGCGGTGCCCAGGCCGCGCAGCCGCTCGACCTCTTCCGCGGTCAGCGGCAGCGGGGTGCGCTCGCGCAGCGCGCTCCACTCGGCGCGGTCCAGATCCACGTACGGGGAGGGAGTGGGCGTGGCGGCGCCCCGCGTACAGAGTTCGGTCAGCACATCGTCCATTGTGGGCCGTGCGGTGGAGGACGGGTGGTGTGGTGTCGGTCACCCGGTGTCGCCACCGGCGCGGCGTGAGCCCTTCGCGAGCCGCATATGCTGGCGCGCATGTGCGGAATTGTTGGATATGTGGGCCCCCAGTCGGCCCTTGACGTGGTGATCGCCGGTCTTCGGCGACTCGAGTACCGAGGGTACGACTCGGCCGGTGTGGCCGTGCAGACGCAGGGGGCCTCCGGGCAGTGGTCCCTCGCGACGGACAAGCGGGCGGGCAAGCTCGCCAACCTGGAGAAGTCGCTGGCCGAAACCCCTCTGCCGGCCGGCACGACGGGCATCGGGCACACCCGGTGGGCCACCCACGGCGGCCCGACCGACGCCAACGCCCACCCCCACCTGGACGACCACCGCAAGGTGGCGGTCGTCCACAACGGCATCATCGAGAACTTCGCCCAGCTGCGGGCCGAGATCGCCGAGCGCGGGCACACCCTGCGCTCGGAGACCGACACCGAGGTGGTCGCCCACCTGCTGGCCGAGGCGTACGACGGTGACCTGGCCGAGGCCATGCGGGCCGTCTGCCGGCAGCTCGACGGCGCCTTCACGCTGGTGGCGGTGCACGCGGACGCCCCCGACGTGGTGGTCGGCGCGCGCCGGAACTCGCCGCTGGTGGTCGGTGTCGGCGAGGGCGAGAACTTCCTCGCCTCGGACGTCGCCGCGTTCATCGCGCACACCCGTGAGGCGATCGAGCTCGGCCAGGACCAGGTCGTCGAGCTGCGCCGCTCCGGCGTGACCGTGACCGACTTCGACGGCACCCCCGCCGAGGTCCGCGAGTACCACGTCGACTGGGACGCCTCCGCCGCCGAGAAGGGCGGCTACGACTACTTCATGCTCAAGGAGATCGCCGAGCAGCCGAAGGCCGTCGCCGACACCCTCCTCGGCCGGATCGGCACCGACGGCCGGCTCACCCTCGACGAGCTGCGCATCCCGGACCAGGTGCTGCGGGAGATCGACAAGGTCGTCATCGTGGCGTGCGGCACCGCCTTCCACGCCGGCATGATCGCCAAGTACGCGATCGAGCACTGGACCCGCATCCCCTGCGAGGTCGAGGTCGCCTCGGAGTTCCGCTACCGCGACCCGATCATGGACGACCGCACCCTGGTCGTCGCCATCTCGCAGTCCGGCGAGACCATGGACACCCTGATGGCGCTGCGGCACGCCCGCGAGCAGGGCGCCAAGGTGCTGGCCATCTGCAACACCAACGGCTCGACCATCCCGCGCGAGTCCGACGCGGTGCTCTACACCCACGCCGGCCCCGAGGTCGCCGTCGCCTCCACCAAGGCGTTCCTGACCCAGCTGGTGGCCTGCTACCTGGTCGCGCTCTACCTGGGCCAGGTCCGCGGCACCAAGTGGGGCGACGAGATCTTCGGCATCATCCGCGAGCTCGGTGACATGCCGAAGCACGTCGAGGAGGTGCTGGGGACCATGGAGCCGGTCCGCGAGCTGGCCCGCTCGCTGGCCGACGCCCGCTCGGTGCTCTTCCTCGGCCGCCACGTGGGCTTCCCGGTCGCCCTGGAGGGCGCGCTGAAGCTCAAGGAGCTCGCCTACATGCACGCCGAGGGCTTCGCCGCCGGCGAGCTCAAGCACGGCCCGATCGCGCTGATCGAGGACGGCCTGCCGGTCGTCGTCGTGGTGCCCTCGCCGCGCGGCCGCTCGATCCTGCACGACAAGATCGTCTCCAACATCCAGGAGATCCGCGCCCGCGGTGCCCGCACCATCGTCATCGCCGAGGAGGGCGACGAGGCCGTCGTGCCGTACGCGGACCACCTGATCCGCATCCCGGCCACCCCGACCCTGCTCCAGCCGCTGGTCTCCACCGTGCCGCTGCAGGTCTTCGCCTGCGAGCTGGCCACCGCCAAGGGCCACGAGGTCGACCAGCCGCGCAACCTGGCCAAGTCGGTCACCGTCGAGTAGCCGCTCACGACGGTTCGGTGCCCCTGCGGTGGCTGCGCTCTGCCGCAGGGGCGCCGTGCCGGGCGTGGGCGGGCCCGGCGCCGCAGGTGCCGTAAGGTCCCCCGGCAGGAGCGGAAGTCAGGGAGCGCGCAGGTGATCATCGGGGTCGGCATCGACGTGGCGGAGATCGAGCGGTTCGGGGCGACCCTGGAGCGCACGCCCGGGACGGCGGAGCGGCTGTTCACGGCGGGGGAGCTGGTGCTGCCGTCCGGGGCGCGGCGCGGGACGGCGTCGCTGGCCGCGCGGTTCGCGGCGAAGGAGGCGCTGGCCAAGGCGCTGGGCGCGCCCGCCGGGCTGCGCTGGACGGACGCCGAGGTGCTGGTCGAGGAGTCCGGCCGGCCGGTGCTGCGGGTCACCGGGACGGTGGCGGCGCGCGCGGCGGAGCTCGGCGTGAAGTCGTGGCACGTGTCGCTGAGCCACGACGCGGGCGTAGCGTCGGCCGTGGTGATTGCCGAGGGCTGACCGTTCGGGAGGTACGGATGCGGCACGCGCACGCGGTCGAGCAGGTACGGGCGGCGGAGGCCGCGCTGATGGCCCGGCTGCCGGAGGGGACGCTGATGCAGCGGGCCGCCGCCGGACTGGCCGCGGTGTGCGTGCGGCTGCTGCCCCGGGTGTACGGCAGCCGGGTGCTGGTCCTGGCGGGCAGCGGCGACAACGGCGGCGACGCGCTGTACGCGGGCGCCCGCCTCGCCCGGCGCGGCGCGTCGGTGCGGGTGGTGCTGCTGACGCCGGAGCGGGCGCACGCCGACGGGCTGGCCGAGCTGCTGGCCGCGGGCGGGCGGGTGACGGCCGACCCGGCCGAGTTCGAGCGGGCCGACCTGGTGCTCGACGGCATCGTCGGGATCGGCGGGCGGGGCGGGCTGCGCCCCGCGGCCGCGCCGTACGCCGGGATGCGGCGGAGCGGCCCGGTGGTCGCGGTGGACGTGCCGAGCGGGGTGGACGCCGACACCGGCGAGGTCGACGGCGTCGCGCTGCGGGCGGACGTGACGGTGTGCTTCGGCACGTACAAGCCGGGTCTGCTGATCGACCCGGGGGCGTCGTACGCGGGCGTGCTGCACCTGGTCGGCATCGGGCTGGAGCTGCCGCCCGCGCCGGTGACGGCGCTGCAGGAGCAGGACGTGGCCGGGCTGCTGCCGCGGCCCGCGGCCGAGAGCGACAAGTACCGGCGCGGCGTGGTGGGCGTCGCGGCCGGGTCGGCGCGCTACCCGGGGGCGGCGGTGCTGGCCGTCGCGGGCGCGCTGCGCGGCGGCGCCGGCGCGGTGCGGTACGCCGGGACGGCCGCCGAGGAGGTGGTGCGGCGCTTCCCGGAGGTGCTGGTCACCGAGGGGACGCCGGGCGGCGCGGGCCGGGTGCAGGCCTGGGTGGTCGGCCCCGGCGGCGGCGAGGGCGCGGGCGCGGCCCTCGCCGAGGCGCTGGCCTCCGACGTCCCGGTGCTGGTCGACGCGGACGGGCTGACCGAGCTGGCCCGGCTCGGCCCGGACGCGCTGCGCGACCGGACCGCGCCGACCGTGCTCACCCCGCACGCCGGGGAGGCGGCGCGGCTGCTGGCCGGCGCCCTGGGCGGGCCGCCGCCGCCCGCCGACGCGGCGGCCGCGGCGCGGCTGGCGACCGCCCGGCGGCTGGCGGCGGCGTACCGGGCGACCGTGCTGCTCAAGGGTTCGACCACGGTGGTCGCCGACCCCGGCGGCGGCGTCCGGGTGAACGCGACGGGCACGCCGTGGCTGGCCACCGCGGGCAGCGGCGACGTGCTGTCCGGGCTCACCGGTTCGCTGCTCGCCGCCGGCCTGGCGCCGCTGGACGCGGCCTCGGTGGGGGCGTACCTGCACGGCATGGCGGGACGGGACGCGGCGGAGCGGCGGACGCCGATCACGGCGATGGAGGTCGCGGAGCACGTGCGGTTCTGACGGGGAGCCGGGGGACGGGTCGCGGGCCGGCCCGTCGCACGGTCGGTGTCGCCCGCGCGGCGGAGCCGCGAATCGACGGCGGTCGAGCCCCTAGCGGGACTCGGGCCTTCCGTCTGGGAGACTGAGGGTGATGACGACTGCGAACACCACCGGGACGGCGGCCCTCACCACGGGGGCCCGCGCCGAGGCGACGATCGACCTGGGTGCGCTGCGCGACAACCTCGCGGCGCTCCGTGAGCGGGTGGCGGGGCCGGAGCTGATGGCGGTGGTCAAGGCGGACGCCTACGGCCACGGCGCGGTCCGGTGCGCGCGGGAGGCGGTCGCGGCGGGCGCCCGCTGGCTGGGCACGGCCACGCCGGAGGAGGCACTGGCGCTGCGCGCCGCCGGGATCGGCCCCGACCGGGCCCGGATCCTGTGCTGGCTGTGGACGCCGGGCGGCCCCTGGCAGGAGGCCCTGCGGCAGCGGATCGACGTCTCGGTGAGCGGCCGCTGGGCGCTGGCCGAGCTGCTGGCGGCGGTCCGGGAGACCGGGGTGTCCGCCCGGGTGCACCTGAAGGTGGACACCGGCCTGGGTCGCAACGGCTGCCAGCCGCACGACTGGCCGGACCTGGTGGACGAGGCGCTGCGCGCCCAGGCGGAGGGCCTGCTGGAGGTGGTCGGCCTGTGGTCGCACTTCGCGGCCGCCGACGAGCCGGGCCACCCCTCGATCCAGGCCCAGCTGGACTCCTTCGCGGCGGCGCTGGCCTTCGCCGAGGGCGCCGGGGTGCGTCCGGAGGTGCGGCACCTGGCGAACTCGCCGGCCACCCTGACGCTCCCGCAGTCGCACTACGACCTGGTCCGGCCGGGTCTGGCGATGTACGGGCTGTCGCCGGTGCCGGACCTCGGCGGGCCGGCCGACTACGGGCTGCGCCCGGTGATGTCGCTGACGGCGCGCCTGGCGCTGGTGAAGAGCGCGCCGGGCGGCCACGGGGTCAGCTACGGGCACCACTACACGACGCCGGGCCCCACCACGCTGGGCCTGGTGCCGGTCGGCTACGCGGACGGCGTGCCGCGGCACGCGAGCAACACCGGCCCGGTCCAGATCGGCGGCAAGTGGTACCGGGTCGCCGGCCGGGTGGCGATGGACCAGTTCGTGGTGGACCTCGGGGGCGACACGCCCGGGGTCGGCACCGAGGTGCTGCTGTTCGGCTCCGGCGAGCACGGCGAGCCGACCGCCGAGGACTGGGGCCGGGCCTGCGGCACCATCAGCTACGAGATCATCACCCGGATCGGCTCGCGGGTGCCGCGCCGGTACGTCGGCGGGGTCACCGCGTGACCGAGCCGGACGCCTCGAATCCGGTCGCGCAGGTCGCCAGGGCGGCCGGGGCCGCGACCGGGGTGAGCCGTGCCGGGCTGATCGGCATCTCGCTGGGCGTGGTGGCGGCGGGCGCCGCCGCCGGTGTGGCGATCGAGCGGCTGACGATGGGCCGGGCGATGCGCCGGGCCCGCGAGGAGCTGGACGCCGCCGCGCCGTTCGGCTCGCTCCGCGGCCGCCCGCGGACCGTCCCCGCCCCGGACGGCACCGAGCTGTACGTGGAGCTGGACGGCACCGGCTGGCCGGACCCGGTGCAGGTGCACCCGGAGGAGGACGGCTCGCGGCGCGGCTGGTTCCCGCGCCGGCGCGGCGAGGCGCCGGTGGACCGCAGCGGGCTGCCCGGGGTGCTGGGCGGTTCCGGCGCGCTGGTCCGGGCGGCCGGCCGGCCGCTCTTCGGCGCGGCGCGGCGCACCGCCGGCGGCGAGCCGCTGACCGTGGTGTTCTGCCACGGCTACTGCCTGAACCAGGACAGCTGGCACTTCCAGCGGGCCGCCCTGCGCGAGGGCCTGCGGCTGGTCTTCTGGGACCAGCGCAGCCACGGCCGCTCCGAGCGCTCGCGCTCGTACCTGGCCGGGGACCCGGCCTCGATCGACCAGCTGGGCGCCGACCTGAAGGCCGTGGTGGACACCGTGGCGCCGACCGGCCCGCTGGTGCTGGTCGGCCACTCGATGGGCGGCATGACGGTGATGGCGCTGGCCGACCGGCACCCGGAGCTGTTCCGCGAGCGGGTCGCCGGGGTCGCGCTGATCGGCACCCTGGCGAGCGACTGGGACTCGGTGACGCTGGGCCTGCCCGCGGCCGGCGCCCGGCTGTTCAAGCGGGTGGCGCCGGGCGTGGTGCGGATGCTGGGGCGCCAGGTCGAGCTGGTGGAGGCCACCCGGCGGTTCGGCGCGGACGTCAGCGCGGTGTTCTACCGGCGCTTCTCGTTCGGCACCAAGGACGTCGACCCGGCCGTCGTGCGGTTCGCCGAGCAGCTGCTGGACGCCACCCCGATCGACGTGGTCGCCGAGTTCTACCCGGCGTTCTCCGCGCACGACAAGCAGGCGGCCCTGGCCGTCCTGAAGGACATCCCCACCCTGGTGCTGGCCGGCACCAGGGACCTGCTCACCCCGCCCGGGCACAGCGAGGCGATCGCCCGGGCGCTGCCCGGCGTCGAGCCGGTCCTGGTCCCGGACGCCGGGCACCTGGTGATGCTGGAGCGCCCCGGGACCGTCGACCGGCAGCTCGCCGCGCTGCTGGTGGCCGCCGCCGCGCACGCCCACGCCGCGCCGCTCCCGCCGTCCGTCCAGGACCTGGCGGACGGCCCGGACTGACCGCGAACACTGAGGGAAGGACACCGCCCCCCGATGGGAAACCGGACCACTCTGACCGTCGACTCCGCCGCCCGGATGAACCGCCTCGGCCGGGAGCTGGCCGCGCTGCTGCGCCCGGGCGACCTGGTGCTGCTCTCCGGCGAGCTCGGTGCGGGCAAGACCACGCTGACCCGGGGCCTCGGCGAGGGGCTCGGGGTGCGCGGCGCGGTCACCTCGCCGACCTTCGTGATCGCCCGGGTGCACCCCCCGCTCGGCGACGGCCCGGCGCTGGTGCACGTGGACGCGTACCGGCTCGGCGGCGGCCTCGACGAGATGGAGGACCTCGACCTGGACGTCTCGCTGCCCGAGTCGGTGGTGGTCGTGGAGTGGGGCGAGGGCAAGGTCGAGCAGCTGTCCGAGGACCGGCTGGAGGTCCGGATCGAGCGGGCGATCGGCGCGGAGGCCACCGACGACAGCGATCCGCGCACGGTCACCCTCACGGGTCTGGGCGGGCGCTGGGCCGGCGTGGATCTCACCGAAATGGGTGAGCGGCCGGTCGGTTCGTAACCGGTCCGCCCCCGGGGTGTTGCGGCGGGGCGCGCGCCCGTGATGGGATGGCCGTCACAGGTTAGGTATGCCTAACTGGGAGGCGCCCCATGTCGAGCACCACCCCGGCCGCCGAGCGGCCCCGACCCGTCGAGCAGCCCGCCCGGCCCGAGCAGGCCCCGGCCGAGGTGCCGATGAGCGCGCTGCTGGCCGCCTGCCGGGCGGCCGCCGCCGTCTCCACCCCGCCGGAGCGCGCCCCCAGGGCCGCCTAGATGAATGATGCGAAGGGTTAGTGGTCATAGGCGGTCAGCGAGCGCATGATGGGCTGGCCGGTGCGGTCGTTGTGCCAGATCGCGCAGGTCAGGGCGAGGATGCGTTGTAGGACGCGGGCCATGACACCGCCCGGGGTGCGGCCTTGGTGGCGTTCGAGGTCGAGTTGGGCCTTGAAGGTCTGGTTGACGGACTCGATGACCTGTCGGAGCGGTTTGAACAGGGCGGATCCGGCTCGTGGGGGTTCGCCCCTGCGGGCCGGCCGCAGCAGGTGGACGCCCCACTCAGCCAGTTCGTGTTCGAAGGCGCGGCCGTAGTAGTGCCGGTCGGCGATGAGGGTCTGGCCCGGGCGGGCGGCGACGAGGCCGGGTTCGGTGTGGAGCATGCCGAGCAGGGTCTGCCGCTCGTCGGCCTTCGCTCCGGTGAGAGTGAAGGCGACGGGCAGGCCCTGCAGGGTGCACACCAGGTGCAGGCGCAGGCCCCAGAAGTACCGGGAGTGGCTGGCGCAGTAGCCGTACTCGGCCCATCCGGCCAGGTCCGAGCGCTTTGCGGTCTCGCGGGAGCGCCCGCACTCCACCGGCGTGGAGTCGACGACCCACACGGTGTCGGTCCACAGGGAGGTGTCCGTCGCGAGGAGGCGGTTGACCTGGGCGATCAGGTCGGCGGCCTTGCGCAGCCGCCGGTTGTAGCCGGACTGCCCGGGCAGGTAGGGGAACAGGTGCCGCAGATGGGACGAGGCGTGGCGGATCCAGCGGCGTTCGGAGGTGAAGCCGAGGAGTGCCTGCATCACCGCGAGGGTGACCAGTTCCGCGTCCGTGAGCCGGGGTGCGATGCCGACAGCGGGGCGCCACGGCGCCAGGTACGGCGATTCCTTCAGCAGGTCGTCGGTCTTCACGTAGAGTGCGGTCGCGAGGGAGTCCAGGTTAGGCGTCACAACCGACCTTTGGACTCCCTCGCTTCATGTCATGCGTGCCAGCGAGCCCTTGGCATCAATCATCTAGCGCGCGACCGGCCGTCACGGGAGCACGACCACCCGGGTGCCGGTCGGGGCGAAGTCCCACAGCGTCTGGCCGTCGGCCCGGGAGGCCCGGATGCCGCCGGTCTTCAGGCCCGCGGCGGCGGACGGCGCCGGCGCCTTCTCGTCGACCAGCGCGCTGAAGCCGAAGACCGTCTCGCCCTGCTTGGCGAACCGCACCACGTGCTCGATCGGCCGCTGGTCGGTGCCCGTGCCGGAGGCCGTCCGGCCGTACACCGTGTAGGTGCCCACCGCCGGGTCCACCGAGCCCGGGGAGACCTTGAACGCGGCCACCACCTGCGGCGTCTTCTTCGGGTCGACCAGCCACACCTGGTGGTCCTTCACGGCGTACACCACCCGCAGCCCGGTGCCCGACTCGGCGGGCAGCGCGGGCCCCGCGACGGTCGCGGAGGGCGACGGCGAAGCGGAGGCGGAGGCGGAGGCCGGGGCGCTCGGCGCGGCCGCGGCCCGGCCCGGCGCGCCGCTCGCCTGGAAGGCCAGCACGCCCACCACGGCCAGCGCACCCGCGGTCAGACCGCCGACCACCACACCAGGACCCAGCTTCGCCACGTCAGCTCCCACCGTCGGCTCGTGCCCGCATCAGCTCTCCGCGCCCATCGTGCCAGCTCCGCACCGCGCAGCCCGACTCATCGGATGGTGTTCCCGGGTGGTCCTGCGCCCCGCCCGGCACCCTCTAACCTTGGAGCCGTGCTGCTGCTCGCGTTCGACACCGCAACCCCCGCCGTCACCGCCGCCGTCCACGACGGCACGGCCGTCCTCGCCGAAGCGTTCCAGGTGGACGCCAGACGCCACGGCGAACTGCTGCTGCCCACCGTCGACCGGGTGCTGCGCGAGGCGGGCGTCGACAAGCGCGACCTGACCGGGATCGCGGTCGGCGTCGGCCCCGGCCCGTACACCGGCCTGCGGGTCGGCCTGGTCACCGCCGCCGCGCTCGGCGACGCGCTCGGCCTGCCCGTGCACGGCGTCTGCACCCTGGACGCGATCGCCCACCAGGCCCGCCGCGAGGGCGTCGAGGGGCCGATCACGGTCGCCACCGACGCCCGGCGCAAGGAGGTCTACTGGGCCGCCTACGACGCCGAGGGCCGCCGCACCGCCGGCCCCGCCGTCGACCGCCCGGCCGAACTCCCGCCGGTCGAGCGGTCGGTCGGCGCCGGCGCGCTGCTGTACGGCCTCGGCGGGGCGAGCGGCCCCGAGCACGTCTCGGCCGGCGCGCTCGCCGACTTCGCCGCGGCCGAGCTGGCCGCCGGCCGCGAACTGCTCGCCAACGCGCCGCTCTACCTGCGCCGCCCGGACGCCCAGGTGCCGGCCGGCTACAAGGCGGTGCTCCCGCAATGACCGCGGTCACCCTGCGACCCATGCGGTGGTGGGACATCGAGCCGGTCATGGAACTCGAACTGCGCCTCTTCCCCGAGGACGCCTGGTCGCGCGGCATGTACTGGTCCGAGCTGGCCGAGGCGCACGACGGCGGCACCCGGCACTACACCGTCGCCACCGACCCGGACGGCGCGATCCTCGGCTACGCCGGGCTGATGGCGGTCGGTGGGGAGAGCGACGTCCAGACCATCGCCGTCGACACCGAACGACAGGGCCGCGGCCTCGGCGGCGCCCTGCTCACCGACCTGATCGAGGAGTCGCGCCGCCGCGGCTGCGCCGAACTGCTGCTGGAGGTGCGGGTCGACAACGCCCGCGCCCAGCAGCTGTACGAGCGCCACGGGTTCCGGCCGGTCGGCATCCGCCGCGGCTACTACCAGCCGGCCAACGTGGACGCGCTGGTGATGCGCCTCGACCACCCCACGCACGAAGCTCACGAATCCAAGGACCCTGACCATGGCTGACGAACCCCTCGTCCTCGGCATCGAGACCTCCTGCGACGAGACCGGCGTCGGCATCGTCCGCGGCACCACCCTGCTCGCCGACGCGGTCGCCTCCAGCGTCAACGACCACGCCCGCTACGGCGGCGTCGTCCCGGAGATCGCCAGCCGCGCGCACCTGGAGGCGATGGTCCCCACCATCCGGCGCGCCCTGGACACCGCCGGGGTCAAGGCGAGCGACCTGGACGGCATCGCGGTCACCGCCGGCCCCGGCCTGGCCGGCGCCCTGCTGGTCGGCGTCAGCGCCGCCAAGGCCTACGCCTGGGCGCTCGACAAGCCGCTGTACGGCGTCAACCACCTCGCCTCGCACATCTGCGTCGACCAGCTGGAGCACGGCCGGCTGCCCGAGCCGACCATGGCGCTGCTGGTCTCCGGCGGCCACTCCTCGCTGCTGCTGTCCTCCGACATCACCAGCGACGTCCGCCCGCTCGGCGCCACCATCGACGACGCCGCCGGCGAGGCCTTCGACAAGGTCGCCCGGGTGCTCGGCCTCGGCTTCCCCGGCGGCCCGGTGGTCGACCGGATGGCCCGCGAGGGCGACGGGAAGGCCATCGCCTTCCCGCGCGGCCTGAGCAACGCCGGCGACCCGGCGTACGACTTCTCCTTCTCCGGCCTGAAGACCGCCGTCGCCCGCTGGGTGGAGGCCAGGCGCCGGGCCGGCGAGGAGGTGCCGGTCGCCGACGTCGCCGCGTCCTTCCAGGAGGCCGTCACCGACGTGCTCACCCGCAAGGCGGTCCGCGCCTGCAAGGACAACGGCGTCGACCACCTGATGATCGGCGGCGGCGTGGCCGCCAACTCCCGGCTGCGCGAGATGGCCCAGCAGCGCTGCGACAAGGCCGGCATCGTGCTGCGGGTGCCCCGGCCGGGCCTGTGCACCGACAACGGCGCGATGGTCGCCGCGCTCGGCTCCGAGATGGTCTGGCGGAACCGCGCCGCGTCCTCCTTCGACCTGTCCGCGGACTCCTCGCTGCCGGTCACCGAGACGCACGTGCCGGGCACCCCGGCCGAGCACGGCGACGTCCACGCGCACGCCCACCGGGCGCTCTCCTCGTGACCCTGGCCCGGATGTGGGAGGCCCGCGCCGCCGACGGGCGCGGGCCCGAACTGCACGCCTGGGTCCGGGAGGTCGCGCTGCCCGCGCTGCGCGGCACGCCCGGCCTGGAGCGCGCCGAGGTGCTCACCGCGCCGGGCGAGCGGGTGCTGCTGATCACCTGGTGGACGGGCGAGGCCGCGGACGCGCCCGAGACCCCCGCCGATCTGCTGGCAAGACCCGTCCACAGGTGGACATTCAGCCGCACCCACGTCGAGTAGCGTTCCCTGAGACGTCGCTGGGCGATTCCGGGGAGAGCGGTAACGGTGAAGAAGACGTACGGCGCGGTGGCCGTGCTGGCCCTGCTGGCGACCGCCACCGGCTGCGGGGGATCCGCGCCGAGCTCCGCCAACAACCTCCCCGTACCCGCCTCTTCGGCCCCCGCGGCCGCGCCCTCGGCGTCCGGTCCTGCCGCCGCGTCAGCGGCCGCCGGCTCGGGCGCCGGGTGGGCCAAGTGGGGTCTGCAGCCGCTCGCCGCCGCCCCGGCCGCGCCCGCCGACAAGCCGATCAAGCTGGCCGGGTCCGGTGCCGTGCCGGTGTTCAGCGAGGTGCCGACCAAGGACAGGGTCGTCTTCATCACCATCGACGACGGCGCCGAGAAGGACCCGAGGTTCGTCGAGATGATGACCGACCTCAAGGTCCCCGTCTCGATGTTCCTGACCCGCGACATCGTCAAGGACGACTACGGCTACTTCAAGCCGCTCCAGGCGCTCGGCAACCACATCCACAACCACACCGTGGACCACGCGATCATGAGCAAGGTCCCGGCCGAGAAGCAGCACTCCGAGATCTGCGACGCCCAGACCGCCCTCACCGGGCAGTACGGCACCGCCCCGCTGCTGTTCCGCCCGCCCTACGGCGACGGCGCCAACACGGCGGCCCTCAACACCGCGGTGCAGCAGTGCGGTCCGCGCGCGATCGTGCTCTGGCGCGAGTCCATGCAGATCCACGACATGCAGTACCAGGCCGCCGACAAGAAGCTGAAGCCCGGCGACATCATCCTCGCCCACTTCCGCGGCCCCAAGGACCTCAAGGGCGAGACCATGACCGAGATGTTCGCCGAGATGCTGCGCCGCATCCACGAGCAGGGCTTCGCGGTCGCCCGCCTGGAGGACTACATCCAGGCCCCGACCGGCTGACCCAGCATCATCAGCGGCCCGTGGTCGGTGCGGGAGAGGATCACCGTCGCCGTGTTCGGCCCGGAGGGCTTCAGTTGGCGGCGCAGCTCCTCCGGGGTGACCGACATGCCGCGCTTCTTGATCACCACGGTGCCGACCTTCCGTTCGCGCAGCAGCGCCTTGAGCTTCTTGACGTTGTACGGCAGGACGTCGGTCAGCTCGAAGGCGTGCGCGAACGGGGTGGGCACCAGTCGGTCGGAGGTGACGTACGCGATCATCGGGTCGATCAGCCGGCCCCCGACCTGCGCGGCCACCTCGGCGACCATGTGGGCGCGGATCACCGCGCCGTCCGGCTCGTACAGGTAGCGGCCGACCGGGCCGGCCTCCGGATCCGGGAGGTCGCCGCCGGTGAGCGTCCGGTCGCCCGGGAGCAGGGTGGCGCGGTGCGGGGCGGCCGCCCCCGTGCCGAACCAGATCACCGCCTCCTTCACGTCGCCGTGGTCGGAGACCCATTCCGCCTCCGCACCGTCCGGGACCAGCTCGTGCGGGATGCCCGGGGCGACCTTCAGCGCGCCGTACGGGGTGCGCCGGGCCGCCTCGACCGCCCAGGACAGCGGCGGCGAGTACGCCTCCGGGTCGAACACCCGGCCCCGCGAGGTGCGCCGCGCCGGGTCGGTGAAGACCGCGTCGTACCCGGTGGTGTCGACCTCGGAGACGTCCGCGCAGCGCACCTCGACGAGCTCGGCCAGGCCCAGCGCCGCCGCGTTCGCCTCGGCGACCGCGCAGGTCAGCGGGTCGCGGTCGACCGCCAGCACCGCCACCCCGGCGCGGGCCAGGGCGATCGCGTCGCCGCCGATCCCGCAGCACAGGTCGGCGAGGCGCGCCACGCCGAGCCCGGCGAAGCGCCGGGCCCGCCAGTCGGCGACGCTGCGCCGGGTCGCCTGCTCGACGCCGTCCGGGGTGAAGAACATCGCCTCGGCGTCCGCGCCGAACTTGTCCCGGGCCCGCTGTCGCAGCCGGGCCTGCTCGAACGCGGCCCGGACCAGTTCGGCCGGGTGGTCCCGGCGCAGCCGGGTGGCCAGCGCCAGCTCCTCGGACGGCGTGAACTCCCGCAGCTCGGCCAGCAGGTCGCGGCCCTGACCGGTCAGCAGCGCCCGGAACGATTCGATCTCCACGGGACCATTCTCCCCCGGGTCCGCGCGAGTTCCGCGCGACGCTGTTGGCACTCTGGTTGACTGAGTGCTAACGGCGTCCTAAGGTCGTTCCTGGCACTCCCCCCAGGGAGAGTGCTAACGCGATGGAGCGTGTCTGACCCCCGCGACGGCAGACGTGCGGTCATCGCCCCCTACCTGTTAGACAACCCCGTAATCTCCGAAGGGGAGCTCGGACGTGACCACCAGCAGCAAGGTTGCCATCAAGCCGCTCGAGGACCGCATCGTGGTCCAGCCGCTCGACGCCGAGACCACCACGGCCTCCGGCCTGGTTATCCCGGACACCGCCAAGGAGAAGCCCCAGGAGGGCGTCGTCCTGGCCGTCGGCCCGGGCCGCTTCGAGGACGGCCAGCGCCTGCCGCTCGACGTCGCCGTCGGTGACATCGTCCTGTACTCGAAGTACGGCGGCACCGAGGTGAAGTACCAGGGCGAGGAGTACCTGGTCCTCTCGGCTCGCGACGTCCTCGCGATCATCGAGAAGTAAGTCGTTCCAGCCCGCCCCGGATCCGTGTCAGTACTGACAGGGGCCCGGGGCGCGGTTGTTGGTTCACGTAGGCAGCACAACCCTAGGGAAACGGGATCATGGCGAAGACCCTGCAGTTCGACGAGGACGCCCGCCGCTCGCTGGAGCGCGGCGTCAACAAGCTGGCCGACACCGTCAAGGTGACCATCGGCCCCAAGGGCCGCAACGTCGTCATCGACAAGAAGTTCGGCGCCCCCACCATCACCAACGACGGTGTGACCATCGCCCGCGAGGTCGAGCTCGACGACCCGTACGAGAACCTCGGCGCGCAGCTGGTCAAGGAGGTCGCCACCAAGACCAACGACGTCGCGGGCGACGGCACCACCACCGCCACCGTGCTCGCCCAGGCCCTGGTCAACGAGGGCCTGCGCAACGTCGCCGCCGGCGCCGGCCCGGCCGCCCTGAAGAAGGGCATCGACAAGGCCGTCGCCGCCGTCTCCGAGCACCTGCTCTCCATCGCCCGCGAGATCGAGGGCCAGGAGGACGTCGCCGCCGTCGCCGCCCTCTCCGCGCAGGACCCGCAGGTCGGCGAGCTGATCGGCGAGGCCATCGCCAAGGTCGGCAAGGACGGTGTGATCACCGTCGAGGAGTCCAACACCTTCGGCGTGGAGCTGGACTTCACCGAGGGCATGCAGTTCGACAAGGGCTACCTGTCGCCGTACTTCGTCACCGACGCGGAGCGCCAGGAAGCCGTCCTCGAGGACCCGTACATCCTGATCAACCAGGGCAAGATCTCCTCCATCCAGGAGCTGCTGCCGCTGCTGGAGAAGGTCCTGCAGGCCGGCGCCTCCAAGCCGCTGCTGATCATCGCCGAGGACGTGGACGGCGAGGCGCTCTCCACCCTGGTGGTCAACAAGATCCGCGGCACCTTCAACGCGGTCGCGGTCAAGGCCCCGGGCTTCGGCGACCGCCGCAAGGCCATCCTCGGCGACATCGCCACCCTCACCGGCGGCCAGGTCGTCTCCGAGGAGGTCGGCCTCAAGCTCGACCAGGTCGGCCTGGAGGTGCTCGGCACCGCCCGCCGCGTGACCGTCACCAAGGACGAGACCATCGTCGTCGACGGCGCCGGTGCCTCCGAGGAGGTCGCCGGCCGGGTCAACCAGATCAAGGCCGAGATCGCCAACACCGACTCCGACTGGGACCGCGAGAAGCTGCAGGAGCGCCTGGCCAAGCTGGCCGGCGGCGTCTGCGTCATCAAGGTCGGCGCGGCCACCGAGGTCGAGCTCAAGGAGCGCAAGCACCGCCTGGAGGACGCCATCTCCGCGACCCGCGCCGCGGTCGAGGAGGGCATCGTCGCCGGTGGTGGCGCCTCCCTCGTGCACGCCCAGAAGGTGCTGGCCGACGGCCTCGGCCTGACCGGCGACGAGGCGACCGGTGTCGCGGTCGTCCGCAAGGCGCTCGCCGAGCCGCTGCGCTGGATCGCCCAGAACGCCGGCCTCGAGGGCTACGTCATCACCCACAAGGTCGCGGAGCTGGAGGCCGGCCACGGCTTCAACGCCGCCACCGGCGAGTACGGCGACCTGCTGAAGGCCGGCGTCATCGACCCGGTCAAGGTCACCCGCTCCGCCCTGGAGAACGCCGCCTCCATCGCCTCCCTGCTGCTCACCACCGAGACCCTCGTGGTGGAGAAGAAGGAGGAGGAGGCCGACAACGGGCACGGCCACTCGCACGGCGGCCACGGCCACAGCCACTGAGGCACGCGGCACGGCTTGAACAGCTGACCAGGGGCGCGAGGAACCATTCCTCGCGCCCCTGGCGCTTTCCGTATCGTTGACCCCGTGATCGAAGCCCGCCATCTGCGTGTCCTGCGTGCCGTCTCCAGGACCGGGTCCTACTCCGCCGCCGCCCGGGAGCTGGGCTGCACCCAGCCGGCGGTGAGCCAGCAGATGAAGGCGCTGGAGAAGTCGGTGGCCACCCCGCTGGTGGTGCGCTCGGGCAAGGGCATGCAGCTGAGCGAGGCCGGCCGGGTGCTGCTGAAGCACGCCACGGGGATCCTCGCGGGCCTGTCCGCCGCCGAGGAGGAGGTCGCGGCGATCGCCGGACTGAGGGCCGGACGGGTGCGGTTGGTGTCGTTCCCGACCGCGAGTTCCACCCTGGTGCCGCGTTCCGTCGCCCGGTTGCGTGCCGCCCGTCCGGGGGTGCGCGTGTCGCTGGTGGAGGCGGAGCCGCCGGAGTCGCTGACGATGCTGCGCGGCGGCGAGTGCGAGGTGGCGCTGGCGTTCCGCTACCCGGACTCGCAGGGCGGCGCCGCCTTCCGCCCGTCGCCGCACGCCACGCCGCGCGAGGCGCGGGCCGAGGCGGCGCTGGAGGCGGCCGCCTCGGCGGCGGCGAACGACTGGTCGGACCTGGTGGTGCGCCCGCTGCTGGACGACCCGCTGGTGGGCGTGGTGCCGGAGGGGCACCCGCTGGCGGACCGCGGCGCCGACCGCCCGGTGGAGCTGGCGGAGCTCTCCGGCGAGCAGTGGATCGCGGGCTGCCCGCAGTGCCGGGGGCACCTGGTGGAGCTGTGCGCGGACGCCGGCTTCGAGCCCCGGATCGACTTCGCGACCGACGACTACCCCGCGGTGGTCGGCCTGGTGGCGGCCGGGCTGGGAGTGGCGGTGCTGCCGGGGCTGGCGCTGGAGTCGGTGCGCCACACCGGGGTGGTCGCGGTACCGGTGCGGGCGGCGGTCGGCGGGCCGGCCCGCCGTCAGGTGGTGGCGCTGACCCTGCCGGACCTGGCGGAGGTCCCGGCGGTGGCGCTGATGCTGGATCAGCTGGAGGCGGCGGCGGCCCCGCGCTGAGCGCCGCCCGGCACGGCCGGCACGGCCGGCGCGGTCAGCGCCGGATGGTGCTCGGCATGGCCAGCGGCACCTCGGCCAGCCGGTTGCGGGCCCGGCCCAGCAACTCCTCGCGCTCGTCCTCGGTCAGTCCGCCCCAGACGCCGTAGGGCTCGCGCACCGCCAGGGCGTGGGCGGCGCACTGGGCGCGTACCGGGCAGCGCATGCACACCTCTTTGGCGCTCGCCTCGCGCGAGCTCCGGGCGGCCCCGCGCTCGCCCTCCGGGTGGAAGAAGAGCGAGCTGTCCACGCCGCGGCAGGCGGCGGACAGCTGCCAGTCCCACAGGTCGGCGTTGGGGCCGGGGAGGCGGGAGAAATCTGCCATGGCTCATACCCTTCGAGGACTCGGGACCTGACAGCTCGGCGAGGATGGTGCGGCGAGGCTGCACGGGGCCGGTAGGGACACCTGGAAATATGACTTACGCCAACCAACAGGACAAGTCACCCACAGACCGGCACAACAGTCAATGACCCCACAGAAGCTATAAAAACGGACAAACGGGGCAATAGGTTTGGACGGGTGTGCTGCGGCAACCGGGTGGCGCGCCGGGCGCGGAAGGCCGTCGGACGGCGTGCAGGACGCGGGCACCGCGCGCGAGCAGCACAAAAGTGCGGCGTGTGCACCGCGAGGTGCCTGATCCGTGATGGGTTGGCCACGTACAGTGGTGGAGATGGCCCTGAAGGCCGTAACTCATTCGGGTGACGGTCGTTGGATGTGCGGAGGCGGTTAGCGGGCGTGGGAGCCCGGGAACGATCGCGGTGGCATCGGCGATCAATTCCGGGGTCCGTCGTCGGCCGGCCGTGTCGGAGAGGTTCGTACCAGCCAGGAGGCTCAACGTGACGCGGATCAGCTGCGGAGGACGACGGTCATGACATCCGTACTCGTCTGCGACGATTCCCCGCTCGCCCGGGAGGCGCTTCGCCGTGCGGTCGCGACCGTGCCCGGCGTCGACCGGGTGACCACTGCGACGAACGGTGAGGAGGTCCTCCGCCGCTGGGTGGCCGACCGCTCCGATCTCGTTCTGATGGACGTCCGGATGCCCGGCCTCGGCGGGGTGGAGACGGTCCGCCGACTGCTCTCGGCCGACCCGGGCGCCCGCATCATCATGCTCACCGTCGCCGAGGACCTGGACGGCGTGGCGCTCGCGGTCGCCGCCGGCGCCCGCGGGTACCTGCACAAGGACGCCTCGCGCGCCGAACTGCGGGCCACCGTCACCCAGGCGCTCGCCGACCCGACCTGGCGGCTCGCGCCGCGCCGGCTGCGCAGCCCCGACATGGGTGCCGCGCCGACGTTGACGGCGCGTGAGATCCAGGTGCTGGAGGGCATGAGCCACGGCCGCAGCAACGCCGAGATCGGTCGCGAGCTGTTCCTCTCCGAGGACACCGTGAAGACCCACGCCCGGCGGCTGTTCAAGAAGCTCGGCGCCTCGGACCGCGCGCACGCGGTGGCGCTCGGCTTCCGCTGGGGCCTGGTCCGCTGAGCGCGGACGTGTGACGTTGCGGTCCCGAGGCTGCACCATGGAGGAGTGGAGCACCTCGGGGACCAGCGGACAGGCAGGGGAGGCGGCACGGTGCACCCGGCGACGCATAACGTTCCGATGCACAAGTCCGGACGCGGTGCCGCGTTTTCCGCGCCGAGCAGGCACCATGGACCGATGCGCGACGACGAGGCAGCCGCCCCGAGTGCGGCCCGGCCCGAGCCGGCCCGGCCCGAGCCCGAGGGCCCGGCCGCCGATCCGTCGTACGCGTCGGACCGTCGTGCCGAGCAGCCGGCCGGCTCCACCTCGCCGGAGATCGCCGAACTGGTCGCGGCCGCGGTGCGCGGCGAGGGTCCGGCGATCGAGGCGCTGCTGGGCTACGTCCTCCCGCTGGCGCTGCGCTACTGCCGGGGCCGGCTGGTCCGGCTGCCCGGCAACGCGAGGCACCACGTGGACGACGTCGCGCAGGAGGTCTGCGTCGCCGTGTTCGTGGCGCTGCCGCGCTACCGCGACACCGGGCGTCCCTTCGAGGCCTTCGTGTACGGGATCGCAGCGCACAAGGTCGCCGATCTGCAGCGGGCCGCGATGCGCGGGCCAGGCTCGACGGTGATCCCGCCGGACGACCTGCCGGAGACGCCGGACGAGTCGCTCGGCCCGGAGGAGCGGGCGCTGCTGAGCAGTGACGCCGCCTGGATCAAGGAGCTGCTGTCCAACCTGCCGGCCCGCCAGCGCGAGCTGGTGCTGCTGCGGGTGGCGGACGGGCTGTCGGCCGAGGAGACCGGCGAGGTGCTGGGGATGTCGCCGGGCGCCGTCCGGGTGGCCCAGCACCGGGCGCTGAGCCGGCTCCGCGCGCTCGCGGAAGAGTCCTCGTAGCTCCGGTGTTGTCAAGAAGGCGCGACGGGGACACCCCCGGACACCAGTACCATGGGGTATCGGCGCCTGGTCGGGTCGCCAAAGTTTCGTGGGTGTGAGCGGGGTTTCCTCGGAGGTTCCTCCAAACACCGGGCGTCTTGGCGGCCGAGGCCGATGCCGGTGCGCGCGGGTGGTCGCCGCGACCGCGGCCGTCCACCCAGCAGAGAGACGTGCCCGGAAACCCTCGCTGGGCGCGACAGAGATCGACGGCCCGCCACGGAAGGTCCCCTTCACATGTCTTACAACGCCGCAGGCGTACCCGAGAAGTTCGCGATGCTCGGACTCACGTACGACGACGTCCTGCTGCTGCCCGGGGCCTCCGAGGTGCTCCCCAACCAGGTCGACACCTCCTCGCGGGTCTCGCGCAACGTTCGGGTCAACATCCCCCTGCTGTCCGCGGCGATGGACAAGGTCACCGAGTCGCGGATGGCGATCGCGATGGCCCGTCAGGGCGGCGTCGGCGTGCTGCACCGCAACCTGTCGATCGAGGACCAGGTCAACCAGGTCGACCTGGTGAAGCGCTCCGAGTCCGGCATGGTCACCGACCCGATCACCGTCGGCCCGGAGGCCACCCTGGCCGAGGCGGACGCGCTGTGCGCCCGCTTCCGGATCTCCGGCGTGCCGGTCGCCTCGCCCGACGGCAAGCTGCTGGGCATCGTGACCAACCGTGACATGGCCTTCGAGAGCGACCGCAGCCGCCGGGTCTCCGAGATCATGACGCCGATGCCGCTGATCACCGGCAAGGTCGGGATCTCCGGCGAGGACGCGATGGCGCTGCTGCGCCGCCACAAGATCGAGAAGCTGCCGCTGGTCGACGACGAGGGCCGGATCAAGGGCCTGATCACCGTCAAGGACTTCGTCAAGGCTGAGAAGTACCCCAACGCCGCCAAGGACGCCGAGGGCCGTCTGCTGGTCGGCGCCGCCGTGGGCGCCTCCGCCGAGGCCTTCGACCGGGCCCAGGCCCTGGTCGGCGCCGGCGTGGACTTCCTGGTCGTCGACACCTCGCACGGCCACTCGCACAACGCGCTGGCCTGGATCGCCAAGATCAAGGCCGCGGTCGGCGTCGACGTGGTCGGCGGCAACGTCGCCACCCGCGACGGCGCCCAGGCGCTGATCGACGCCGGCGTGGACGGCGTCAAGGTCGGCGTCGGCCCGGGCTCCATCTGCACCACCCGCGTGGTCGCCGGCATCGGCGTCCCGCAGGTCACCGCGATCTACGAGGCCGCGCTCGCCTGCCAGGCGGCCGGCGTGCCGGTGATCGGCGACGGCGGCCTGCAGTACTCCGGCGACATCGGCAAGGCGCTGGCCGCCGGCGCCGACACCGTGATGCTCGGCTCGCTGCTGGCCGGCTGCGAGGAGTCGCCGGGCGAGCTGCTGTTCATCAACGGCAAGCAGTTCAAGTCCTACCGCGGCATGGGCTCGCTGGGCGCCATGCAGTCCCGCGGCCAGGCGAAGTCCTTCTCCAAGGACCGCTACTTCCAGGCCGACGTCTCCTCCGACGAGAAGCTGATCGCCGAGGGCATCGAGGGCCAGGTCCCCTACCGCGGCCCGCTCTCCGCGGTGCTGTACCAGCTGGTCGGCGGCCTGCGCCAGACCATGGGCTACGTGGGCGCCGCCACCGTCGCCGAGATGGAGTCCAAGGGCCGGTTCGTGCGGATCACCTCCGCGGGCCTCAAGGAGAGCCACCCGCACGACATCCAGATGACCGTCGAGGCGCCGAACTACACCAGCCGCTGACGGTACGACCTTCGAAGGGGCGCGGGGTTCCACCCCGCGCCCCTTCGCGCGCTCTAGCCCAGGTCCAGGTGGATCGGGGTGCCCGGCGGGAGGTCGCGGACCTGGACGGCGATCTGGGTGAACAGGGTGCGGTGCACGTCCTTGTCGCTCAGCTCCAGGTTGTCCACCTCGTCCGCGCCGCCCAGGAAGAGCGGGTGGCGGTGGCACACCACCTGGTCGAAGGCGAGCGGGCCGGTCTGCGGGTTGGCGGCGCGCCACTCCAGGTACTGGGCGAGCAGCAGCAGGTCGTCGGCCTCGGCGGCGACCACGTCGTGCCACTCGTCCAGGCTCAGCTCGCTCTCCAGGAACTCGTCCGAGCCGAAGTCCACCGCGGCCACCGTGCCGTCCTCGGTGTTCACCGCGAACTCGCGGCCCAGCCAGTCGAAGGCGAACACCCCGTACCGCTCGGCGAAGCCCGGGACCAGCTCGGCGCAGGCGGCGTTCGCCGAGGCGGCGCTGTCGGCGGTGTGGAACCGGTACAGGCCGTCGGCCAGGGTCGACCCGCCCATCGGGCCGAGCACGCGGCGGACGGGATCGGGGTACCCGGACAGGTCCCCGGGCCGCGCTTCCCGTGCCGTGACGGGAAACGCGTCGGTGAGAGCAGCGAACATGGGCGAACCCTAAGCGTCCGCCACTCGGCCGGGCGCGGCAGGGGGCCGGACGGTGCGGGATACTGGTGGGCGGCCGGGGTGACCCGGTCGGGAGATGAAAGCTGCAGAAGGGCTCGAAGTGACTGAGATCGAGATCGGGCGAGGCAAGCGCGGCCGACGGGCGTACGCCTTCGACGACATCGCCGTCGTCCCCAGCCGCCGTACCCGGGACCCGAAGGAGGTCTCGATCGCCTGGCAGATCGACGCCTACCGCTTCGAGCTGCCGTTCCTCGCGGCCCCGATGGACAGCGTGGTCTCGCCCGCCCAGGCGATCGCCATCGGCCAGCTCGGCGGCCTCGGCGTGCTGAACCTCGAGGGCCTGTGGACCCGCTACGAGGACCCGCAGCCGCTGTTCGACGAGATCGCCTCGATCTCCGACGAGGTGGCCGCCACCCGTCGCCTGCAGGAGATCTACGCCGAGCCGATCAAGGCCGAGCTGATCAAGGAGCGGATCAAGCAGGTCCGCGACTCCGGCGTGGTCACCGCCGCCGCGCTCTCGCCGCAGCGCACCGCCGAGTTCTCCAAGGCCGTCGTCGACGCCGGGGTGGACGTCTTCGTCATCCGCGGCACCACGGTCTCCGCCGAGCACGTCTCCGGCGCGGCCGAGCCGCTCAACCTCAAGCAGTTCATCTACGAGCTCGACGTGCCGGTGATCGTCGGCGGCTGCGCCACGTACACCGCCGCGCTGCACCTGATGCGCACCGGCGCGGCCGGCGTGCTGGTCGGCTTCGGCGGCGGCGCTGCGCACACCACCCGGGGCGTGCTGGGCATCCAGGTGCCGATGGCGACCGCGGTGGCCGACGTGGCCGCCGCCCGCCGCGACTACATGGACGAGTCCGGCGGCCGCTACGTGCACGTCATCGCGGACGGCGGCGTCGGCTACAGCGGCGACATCCCGAAGGCCGTCGCCTGCGGCGCGGACGCGGTGATGATCGGTGCCGCGCTGGCCCGGGCCACCGACGCGCCCGGCAAGGGCTACCACTGGGGCATGGAGGCGGTCCACGAGGAGCTGCCGCGCGGCAAGCGCGTGGACCTCGGCACCGTCGGCACCACCGAGGAGATCCTCACCGGCCCCTCGCACACCCCGGACGGCACCATGAACCTGTTCGGCGCGCTGCGCCGGGCCATGGCGACCACCGGCTACACCGAGCTGAAGGAGTTCCAGCGGGTCGAGGTGACCGTCAACCCGGCGCTCAACCACCGCTGACGATCCGTCAGTTGACGATCAGGGCCCCCGCCGCCGGCGGGGGCCCCTCGTATTTCCCCGACCCGGCCGGCCGGGCGGCGGCGAAGGGTGGGGCCGGTTGGCCAGCGGGTGCCCCGGCAGGGGATGATGGAACCTCTGGCCGGTAACACACGGGGGAGAGCGCACCGATGACGCAGCCGCAGAAGTCCACCGGCCGTCTGTTGGCGGGGCGTTACCGGCTCAACGACGTGCTCGGCCGGGGCGGCATGGGCACGGTCTGGCGGGCCGAGGACGAGATGCTCGGCCGGATCGTCGCGGTCAAGGAACTGCGGATGACCGGCGCCGTCGACGAGGACGAGAAGCACCGCCTGATCGTCCGCACGCTGCGCGAGGCCAAGGCCACCGCCCGGATCCGGCACACCGCCGCCGTCACCGTCTTCGACGTGGTCGAGGAGGACGAGCGGCCCTGGATCGTGATGGAGCTGGTGGAGTCCCGCTCGCTCGCCGAGGTGATCAAGGACGACGGCACCCTCACGCCGGTCCGGGCCGCGGAGATCGCGCTCGACCTGCTGGGCGTGCTCGGCGCCGCGCACGCCCAGGGCGTGCTGCACCGCGACGTGAAGCCGTCCAACGTGCTGATCGGCGAGGACGGGCGGGTGGTCCTCACCGACTTCGGCATCGCCAGCGTCGAGGGCGACACCTCCATCACCTCCACCGGCATGCTGGTCGGCGCCCCCTCGTACATCTCGCCCGAGCGGGCGCGCGGCCAGAAGCCCGGCCCGCCCGCCGACCTCTGGTCGCTCGGCGGCACGCTGTACGCGATGGTCGAGGGCAAGCCGCCGTACGACCGCGGCTCCGCGCTGGCCACGCTGACCGCCGTGATGACCGAGGAGCTGGAGACGCCGGCGAACGCCGGCCCGCTGGCACCGGTGATCGAGGGCCTGCTGGCCAAGGACCCGGCCGAGCGCCTCGACGCGGCGGCCGCCCGGGCGATGCTCAAGCGGATCGTCGCGGACGGCGCGGCCCGCGCGGAGGCGACCACGCAGCAGGCGGTGCCGGCCCCGGTGGCGGCCGCGGCGGGGGCGTCGTCGGCGGCGTCCGGGTCGGCTGCGAAGGCCGACGGCACGGCGAAGGCCGACGGCGCGGCGAAGGCCGGTGCCGAGCAGGGCTCCCGGGCCCCGCAGGGCGCCGCGCGGCCCGCGACCGCCTCGCGCGGCGTGAGCGTCCGGCGTGCTCCGGGCACGGTCCGGGGCGGGAGCGCCGCCGGCGGTGCGGTGGCCGCGGCGGGCGGCGCCGGCGTTCCGCGCGGCGCGGACGCCGTGAGCGGCGCGCCCGCTCCTGCGGCCGGTGCCGGGACGCCCGGCGCGGCGAACGCCGCGGTGGAGCCCGCCGAGGCGGAGACCGGGCTGCTCGCCACGGTCGGCGCCCGGCTGACCCCGGACCGGCGGCGGACCGCGCTGCTCGCCGCCGCGGCCCTGGTCGCGGTCCTGGCGCTGGTCGCCGGGCTGGTCGCGCTGGTGCGGGACGGCGATCCGGACGGCAGGACCTCCGCCGACGGGGCGTCGGCCCCGGCCTCGGCCCAGGCGTCGGCCGGCGGTACCGGCGGGACGGGCGCCTCGGGTGCCCCGGCGAGCCCGGCGGCCTCGACCCCGGCCCCGGCGGCCTCGCCGCAGGGCGGCGGCTCGCCGCAGGGCGGCGGCTCGTCGCAGGGCGGCGGGGCGGCGTCCGCGGGCACCTCGGCGGGCGGCACGCTGCCGGCCGGGTTCGCCACCTTCAAGGACGCCTCGGGCTTCTCCATAGCCCTGCCGGACTGGCTCGCCGACAAGGGCCCGGACTACGACGACACCAGCCGGCGCTTCGAGGGCCGCGGCGTGCGCCTGGTGATCGACTGGCAGAGCCCGGCGGGCGGCAGCGCCCTGAAGGACTGGCAGGACTCCGACCGGTCGGCCAACTTCAGCAACTACCGGCGGATCCGGGTCGAGGGCATGACCTTCCGGACCTGGACCAACGCGGCCGACTGGGAGTGGACGTACTCCGGCAAGAGCGGCGCCACCCAGCACTCGCTCAACCGGGGCTTCGTGACCGGCGGCGGCAAGTACGGCTACGCGATCTACTGGACCATGCCCGAGTCGGACTGGAGCCTTCCGGCCAACTCGCAGGCGCGGCAGGTCTCGTACGACACCTTCGAACCGGCGCCGTAGCGCCGGTGCGGCCGGCCCGGGGGTGCGGGCGCGGCGGTGCGGCGGCGGATGACGGCCGCTTCGGCGGCGGGCGCCGTACCCTGGCCCGAGAGGGCGGCGGGGAGGGATGGGAATGCGAGCGGTCCCGGGGCAGGTGGTGGGCGGGCGGTACCGGGTGACGGACCGTCCGGCCGAGGTGCCGGCGCACCCGTCGGCGGGCGTTCCCGCGCGGGACGCGGTGAGCGGCGCGCTGGTGACGCTGTCCGCGCTGGAGCTCCCCGAGTTCCTCGACCCGCTGCGGCCCGAGGTGGAGGAGCAGCCCGGTCAGGGCCCGCGGGTGGCCGAGCGGGTGGCCGCGGTGGCGGCTGCCGCGCCGGACCATCCGCGACTGCTGCGGGGCCTGGGGGCGGTGCCGGAGGGCGGGCTGCTGTGGGTCGCGGAGGAGCGGCTGCCGGGTGAGCCGCTCTCCCGGCTGGCCGGCAACGGGCCGGTCTCCCCGTACCGGGTGGCGGAGATCGCCGCGGACCTGGCGGGCGCGCTGGAGGCGCTGCACCGCACCGGTCTGACGCACGGCAACCTGACCGCCGAGGCGGTGGTGGTGTGCGAGGACGGCGCGGCGGTGCTCGGCGGGCTGCTGCGCGGCGCCGCGGAGGAGGAGCTCTGCCAGGCGGTCGGCGGCCCGGTGCCGCGCCGGGTGTACGAGGCCCGGGCGCTGCTGGTGGGGGCGCGGGCGGAGCGGTGGCCGATCGACGCGGGCGCGCCGGCCGACTGCTGGGCGCTCGGAGTGCTGCTCTACCGGCTGCTGTCCGGGTACGGGCCCTACCCGGAGCAGGACCTGCCGACGCTGCTCGGCGCGGTGCGCGACGGCCGGTTCCGTCCGGCGGACGGCTGCGGGGTGCTGCGGCCGCTGGTCGAGCGGTTGCTGCAGCCGGAGGCGGGGCTGCGGCCGGACGCGGCGGCGGTGCGGCAGGAGCTGCGGACGGTGCTGGCGGGTGCGCCCGAGCCGTTCGGCGCGGGGGCGGTGCAGGCGCCGCTGCTGCCGGTGCTGCGGCCGCCGGCCGGTCCGCTGGTGCCCCGGCCGCGCGGGGCCCGGGCTTTGCGGCGGACGGATCGTCAGGGTGCGGAGCGAAGTCCCGGGGTGGAGCCCCGGCGGCCGCCGCGGGTGCCGCCGGCGCTGCTCGGCCCGCTGCTGGTGGGCGGGGTGGTGCTGGCACTGGTCGCGGCGCTGGCGGCGGTGGTGGCGTTCGCGGGCTGAGCCGGGTGCGGTCACGCCGCGGCCACGGTTGCGGGACGGGGCCGGGGCGACCGTACGGGCGTGTGATGTGCCGCATAGGCTGGGCCCGGAAAGAGACGTTGCGGTGACTGCGGTGCACCGGCCCTCCGCCGGAGCGGCGGCGGGGTGATGAGGGGGAACGGTCGCCAGATGGGTGTTCAGGACCAGTCGACGGGCCGGGTGCTCGCGGGCCGGTACGCGTTGGGGGAGCGGCTGGGCCGGGGCGGGATGGGGACCGTCTGGCGGGCCCGGGACGAGATGCTGGACCGGGAGGTGGCGGTCAAGGAGCTGACCGTCAGCCACCTGTCGGAGGAGGACCTGGAGATCCTCCAGTCCCGGATGAAGCGCGAGGCGAGAGCCGCCGCGCGGATCAAGCACCCGGGGGTGATCACCATCCACGACGTGGTGGAGCAGGACGGCCGCCCGTGGATCGTGATGGAGCTGGTGGACGGCCGCCCGCTGTCCGCGGTGGTCTCCGAGGACGGCGCGCTGAGTCCGCGCGAGGCCGCCGAGGTCGGGGTGCAGGTGCTGGCCGCGCTGCACCGGGGGCACCAGCTCGGCGTGCTGCACCGGGACGTGAAGCCGGCCAACGTGCTGCTGGAGCACGGCACCGGGCGGGTGGTGCTGCTGGACTTCGGCATCGCCAAGTTCGAGGACGCGGGCATCGAGCTGACCCGGCCGGGCGACCTGGTCGGCTCCCCGGACTACCTCGCGCCGGAGCGGGCCCAGGGCCACCGGCCGGGCCCGGCCTCGGACCTGTGGGCGCTCGGCGCGACGCTGTACACCGCGGTGGAGGGGACGTCCCCGTTCCGCCGGGACACGCCGCTGGCCACGCTCGCGGCGGTGGTCGACGAGCCGCTGCCGGAGCCGCACCGGGCGGGCGCGCTGGCGCCGGTGCTGGCCGCGCTGATGGGCAAGGACCCGGCCGGGCGGCCGGGCGCGGACGAGGCGCTGCGTATGCTGCGCGAGGTCGCGGCCGGGGCGACGCTGGGCATCCGGGTGTCCGGGCCGGGCCCGGCGGAGCCGTCCCGGGTGCCCACCCAGTACGTGCCGGTGGTGGACCGGGTCGACCCGCCGGCCGCCGGCCCCGCGGCGGACGGGGCGGCCTCGCCCACCGCCGCCACCGCACCCGCCGGTCCCGCAGACCCCGGTGTTCCCGCCGTTCCCGGTGTTCCCGCCGTTCCCGGTGTCCCCGCAGGTCCCGGCGCTCCCGCCGGTCCCGCGGCTCCCGGCGCGACCGCGGCGACCCTGCCGGGCGCGCCGACCGAGCCGGTCCCCGCGGTGAGTCCCCGTCCGGCCCGTCGTCGGCGCCGGCCGCTGGTGCTGCTGGGCGGCGCGCTGGTGCTGGCGCTGCTCGCGGGCGGCGGCGCCTGGGCGGTGCTGCAGAACCGTGCCGACGGCCCGGGCGGCGACCCGAACCCGTCGGCGACCGCGGTGGACCCGATCGCGTCGGGCGACCCGGCGCCGGCCGGCTGGACCTGGCGGGACGACGTCGAGGGCTTCCGCTTCCTGCTGCCCACCGACCAGCAGTGGCTGCGCACCGAGGAGAACGGGCAGGTCTACTACAGCCCGGACGCCAAGGTGCACTACCTGCAGTTCGCGGTGACGGTCGGGCAGCCGCTGACCCCGCGCGAGCACTTCAAGGAGATGGAGGCGTCGGTCAGCAAGAGCCTCAAGGACTACCTGTCGCTGAGCATGGCCGCCGCCCGGATCAACGACCGGGAGGGCGCGGTGTGGGAGTTCTCGTACACCGCGAAGGATGGCTCGCGCCGGCGGGCGAAGGAGGCGGAGTTCCGGGACACCGACGGCACCTCGTACGCGGTGTACATCTCCGGCCCGGAGAAGGACTGGACGGCGCTGCAGCGCCGCTTCACCACCGTCCTCAACAGTTTCGCGCCCACCCGCTGAGGTAACTCCGACACAGAGCATTTCCTGTTACCGACGGGTACACAACGGCGCGCGGAGCGCCTAGGGTGTCCGCCATGACGGACATCTCGGCAGACGCACAGGCCCCCGCCGCCGGCACGGCCGGGCGCAACCCCGCGGCGCCCGGCGGCGGGCGCACGGTCGGCTCGGCGGTCACGCCCGCCGTGATCGCCCGGCTGGCCCGGGGCGTCACCGCGGACGGCAGCGCCGGCACCGCCGGCACCATCGCCCCGCTGACCGGCGAGAAGCTGGCCGAGCTGCCGCTCTCCGGCCCGGTCGACGTCGAGCGCGCCTTCCGGCAGGCCCGGGCGGCGCAGCCCGCCTGGGCGGCGCTGCCGGTGCGCCGCCGGGCCGCGGTGCTGCTGCGCTTCCACGACCTGCTGCTGAAGCGGCAGGACGAGGTGCTGGACCTGATCCAGGCCGAGACCGGCAAGGCCCGGCTGCACGCCTTCGAGGAGGTGATGGCGGTCGCCTCGGCCGCCCGCCACTACGGCCGCAAGGCCGCCTCCTACCTGCGCGACCGCCACCGCGGCGGCGCGGTGCCCGGCCTGACCAGCGCCGTCGAGGCGCGCCGCCCCAAGGGCGTGGTCGGCCAGATATCGCCGTGGAACTACCCCTTCGAGCTGTCGGTCGGCGACGCGCTGCCCGCCTTCGTGGCCGGCAACGCGGTGGTCAACAAGCCGGACACCCAGACCGCGCTCACCGCGCTGTGGGCCCGCGAGCTGTTCGTCGAGGCCGGGCTGCCCGCCGAGATCTGGCAGATCGTGCTCGGCGACGGCCCGGTGGTCGGCCCCGAGGTGGTCGACCGGGCCGACTACGTGGCCTTCACCGGTTCCACCCGCACCGGCCGCGAGGTCGCCCAGAAGGCCGCCGCCCGGCTGGTCGGCGCCTCCCTGGAGCTCGGCGGCAAGAACGCCATGCTGGTGCTGGCCGACGCCGACCTGGACAGGGCCGCCGAGGGCGCCGTCCGGGCCTGCTTCTCCTCCGCCGGGCAGCTGTGCATCTCGATCGAGCGGCTGTACGTGCACCGCTCGGTCGCCGAGGACTTCCTGGCCCGGTTCGCCGCCCGCACCGCCGCGCTGCGGCTCGGCGGCGGCCTGGCGTACGGCGCCGACATGGGCTCGCTGGTCTCCCCGCGCCAGCTGGAGACGGTCGCCCGGCACGTCGAGGAGGCGGTCGGGGCCGGTGCCACCGTGCTGGCCGGCGGCCGCGCCCGCCCCGACCTCGGCCCGCTGTTCTACGAGCCGACCATCCTGGACGGCGTCACCCCCGGGATGGCGGTCTGCGCCGAGGAGACCTTCGGCCCGGTCGTCTCGATCTACCGCTTCGACACCGACGACGAGGCGGTCGCCGCCGCCAACGCCACCCCGTACGGCCTGAACTCCAGCGTCTGGACCAGGGACACCCGGCGCGGCCGGGCGGTCGCGGCCCGGCTGCGCACCGGCACGGTCAACGTCAACGAGGCGTACGCGGCCGCCTACGGCTCGGTCGCCTCGCCGATGGGCGGCATGGGCGAGTCCGGCCTCGGCCGGCGGCACGGCTCCGAGGGCATCCTGCGCTACACCGAGGCGCAGACCGTGGCCGTGCAGCGGATCCTGCCGATCGGCCCCTCGATGGGCCTGGACGACGAGGCGTTCGCCCGGCTCTTCACCACCGGCCTGAAGGCCATGAAGGCGTTCCGGCTCAAGTGAGCGACCACCACACCCGAAAGCAGGAGTCGGTCATGACGGACAGCGGTTTCGACTACGACGTGGTGGTGGTTGGCTCGGGATTCGGCGGCGCGGTCTCCGCGCTGCGGCTCACCGAGAAGGGCTACCGGGTCGCGGTCCTGGAGGCCGGGCGCCGCTTCGGCCGCGACGAGCTGCCGAAGAACTCCTGGGACACCAGGAACTACCTGTGGGCCCCGGCCCTGGGCCTCTACGGCATCCAGCGGATCCACCTGCTGCGCAACGTGCTGATCCTGGCCGGCGCCGGCGTCGGCGGCGGGTCGCTCAACTACGCCAACACCCTCTACGTCCCGCCGAAGCCGTTCTTCGAGGACCGCCAGTGGGCGCACATCACCGACTGGCAGGAGGAGCTCGCGCCCTTCTACGACCAGGCGCAGCGGATGCTGGGCGTGCGGCTCAACCCGACGCTGACCCCCTCGGACGTCCACCTCAAGGAGGCCGCCGAGAAGATGGGCTGCGGGGACACCTTCCACATGGCCCCGGTCGGCGTCTTCTTCGGCGACGGCCAGGACTCCGACGGCGAGGCCAGGACGACCCCCGGCGCTGAGGTCCCCGACCCGTACTTCGGCGGCGCCGGCCCCAGCCGCAAGGCCTGCGTGGAGTGCGGCGAGTGCATGACCGGCTGCCGGCACGGCGCCAAGAACATGCTCACCGAGAACTACCTCCACCTCGCCGAGCGGAACGGCGCCGAGATCCACCCGCTGACCACCGTCGCCCGGCTGCGCCCGCACGGCGAGGGCTACGCCGTGGACGTGCGGCGCACCGACTCGCGCTCGAAGGACCCGAAGAAGGCCGGCGCCCGCACCGTCACCGCCGCCCGGGTGGTGGTCGCGGCCGGCACCTACGGCACCCAGACCCTGCTGCACCGGATGCGCGAGGGCGGCCACCTGCCCGCGATCTCCGGCCGGCTCGGCGAGCTGACCCGCACCAACTCCGAGGCGCTGGTCGGCGCGCAGACCACCGACCGGCGGTACGGGGAGAGGGTCGACTTCACCAAGGGCGTCGCCATCACCTCGTCCATCCACCCGGACGCGAACACCCACATCGAGCCGGTCCGCTACGGCAAGGGCTCCAACGCGATGGGCGCGCTCTCCATCCAGCAGGTCCCCGGCGCCGGGCGCGGCCCGCGCTGGCTGCGCTACGCGCTGACCGCCGCCCGCCACCCGTGGATCTTCGCCCAGTCGATGAACCAGCACCGCTGGTCCGAGAAGATCATCATCGGGCTGGTGATGCAGTCGCTGGACAACTCGCTCACCGTCTCGCTGAAGAAGTCCGGCACCGGCAAGGGCAAGCTGACCTCCCGCCAGGGCCACGGCGCGCCCAACCCGACCTGGATCCCGGCCGCCGAGGAGGGCGCCAAGGCGCTCGCCGAGTCGATCAACGGCTTCCCCGGCTCCACCGTCGGCGAGATCTTCGACATCCCGATGACCGCGCACTTCCTCGGCGGCTGCCCGATCGGCGACAGCGCCGAGACCGGAGTCGTCGACCCCTACCACCGCCTCTACGGCTACCCCGGGATCAGCGTGGTGGACGGCTCCGCGGTCTCCGCCAATCTCGGCGTCAACCCCTCGCTGACCATCACCGCCCAGGCCGAGCGCGCCATGTCGATGTGGCCCAACCGCGGCGAGGCCGACCCGCGCCCCGCCCAGGGCGAGGACTACCGCCGCGTCCGGCCGGTCGCGCCGGAGCGGCCCGCCGTCCCCGAGAACGCCTTCGGCGCGCTCAGGCTGCCGCTGCTCGCCGTGCCGGAGGTGCCGAAGCGCACCGGGGCCTGAGCGTCCGACAGCCCCCGCGGCCCCATGGGATATAACAGCCCTTCCGGTGAACCACAGGGCTACGGGGGCGGGGACGGCATGGCGATCTGCATGGTCTGCGGGGCGGGCTCACCGGAGGGCACCCGGCGGTGCGCCTCCTGCGGCACGGCCTTCACCACCGGGAGCGGTGCCGCCCCGGGCACCGGCGCCGACCCGTTCGGTCCGGCCATCGGCGAGGTGGTGGAGGAGACCGGCGGCGAACCGGCCACGTCGGTCTGGGGCAAGGGCGTGGTGCACCACGCCCGCGGCGAACGCCTGCGCTTCGACCGCGCCTGGCTGGTCGCGCCCCGTGTCCTGCTGCTGCCGACCGCGCTGCTGCTCGTCGTCCCGCTCGTCCTCGGCGGCGCCGCGAGCGGCTGGCTGATCCGCGGCGGCGGCGACTACGCGGAGCACTACGGCACCTGGCTCGGCTTCGTCCTCACCGCCTTCGGGGCGCCCTGGCGCTCGACCACCGTGTTCGAGGGCGGTGCGGTCTCCTTCGGCACCACCACCGAGCTGCGGGCCGTGCCGCTCGTGGTGTCGCTGGGCTGGCTGCTGCTGCTCCGCCTCACCGCGCGGCGGGCCCTGCGCGCCCGGGTCCGGACCGGCGCCGCGCCCTCGCTGCGCGAGGCGGGGGTCGAGGCGGCCCGGACCGCCCTCGCCGCGGGCCTGATCGCCTGGCTGCTGGCCACCGTCGGCGGCGTGCGGATCGCGGTCGGCACCGACGAGGACATGGACCGCTACACCGGGATCGACGCGGGAGCGGTGGTCTGGCAGGCGGCCCTGACCTTCGCCCTCGCCGCCGGCCTGCTCGCCTTCGCCACCTACGGCCGGGACGCGCTGCGCGCGGAGGCCGGCCGGCGCCGCGCGCTCGACGACTGGCTCACCGCGGCGGGCATCTCGGCCCGGGTGGCCGCGGCCACCCTGGGCCTGGCCGCCGTGGTGGGCTGGGTCTTCGCCGCGCTCGACGGGGAGAGCTGGACCCGCTCGCTGCTCGGCGCGAACGTCGGCATGTTCGCGCTGGGCATCGGCTCCGGCGCCGAGGCGGTCGCGCCCGAGGGCGGCTACCTCGGGGCCGGCGAGCAGGTCTCCGTCTCGCTGCTCGACCTCGACGGCAGGTCCCCGCACCTGTGGTGGCTGGTGCTGCTGCCGCTGGCCTGCGCGGCGCTGCTCGCGGTGCTCGCCCGCCGCGCGGCCCTCGGCCCGGCGGACCGGCTGAAGCTCGCGGCGGTGCACGGCGCGGTGCTCTGCGGGCTGACCCTGGCGGCCGGGGCGACCTTCACCTTCTCCCGGAACAGCCCCGACGAGTTCGGTGCGGAGGCCGTCCGCAACGCCCAGTCGCTCGACCTCTCCACCGGGTGGACGGCGGGAACCGTCCTGCTGGCGAGCGTGTTCTGGGCCGCGCTCGGCGCGTTCAGCGGGGTCTCCTCGCTCCGGCCCGCCCCGCCCGTCGTCCCGGCGGAAGGGGCGGTGCCGGCTCAGGTCGAGCAGGTCGGTGCGGTGCTGCCGGACGGGCCCGCGCCGGTGTCGGACGGGCCCGCGCCGGTGTCGGCGCCCGTCGGCGGGGACGCGCACGCCGCCTACCGGCGGCCGGTCGGCGACTGAACCCGCGCGGGACGGCGGCGGAGCGGCCGGGCCGGGCAAAGGGCCGGGCCGGGCAGGGCAAAGGGCCCCGCGGGGGAACGGGGCCCTTTGTCGCTCAGCACGCGGCGTCAGGGCTGCGCCGGTGCTGGGGTGACGGCGCCGGGGGAGGAGCGCCGTCTCGTCGAATGGTCTGTGGCACGCGCGCGGGCCACGTGGGGCTCACGGAGCGTGAGGTGATAACCGTTCTCGTCAACGGTCTTCGGGTGGGCCGGATCGGTGGTCCGGTGGCCCCCACATCAGCATCGTGCTGGAAGGAGGCCTTACTGTGCAACCGATTCGACGCACTTCGGCACAGTCCAATTTCGGGCGGACCGCCCCGGACCGGCCCGTCCGGGAGCCGGCGGGCAGTCACGGTGCGTAGTAATCGGCAGGTGGGGGCGCACTGGGGCGTACGCCGGGGCGGGCGGTCCGAAGGGGTGTGGCGGTCGGCACCGGTACCGGCCGCCACACCCCCGGGTCCGCCCGGTCGCGGTCGGGGGTCGCTGTCCCCTGCTGACCCGACCGCAGCACCGGGGCGCGGTCCCACGGCGGGCCCGTGCCCGCCACGCGCACCGGTGGACCGGAGTGTTGATCCACGCGTGGTTCCCCGTACCCACCGCCCGCTTCCTGGCTGGCCGCGCGGCGGTCGTACGGTCTGCCGGGTGCAACGATTCGGCACCCCGGCCGGTCACGGTGCGCCGGATCGGCAGACGAGTGAACCGGGGGCGTTCGAGCAGCCCGGTAGACTCGACCTCAGACACTCCCCACACCGCTGCCGGAAGGCCGTCCGTGTCCTCTGCTATTCCCGTTCAGTCCGTACCTGAGAACGACACCGTCCTGGTGGTCGACTTCGGTGCCCAGTACGCCCAGCTCATCGCCCGTCGGGTGCGTGAGGCGCGGGTCTACAGCGAGATCGTGCCGAGCAGCATGCCGGTCGCCGAGATGCTCGCCAAGAACCCGAAGGCGATCATCCTCTCCGGCGGTCCGTCGTCGGTCTACGAGGAGGGCGCGCCGCAGATCGACCGGGCGCTCTTCGAGGCCGGCGTCCCGGTCTTCGGCATGTGCTACGGCTTCCAGCTGATGGCCGTGACGCTCGGCGGCACCGTCGACAACAGCGGCGCCCGCGAGTACGGCCGCACCCCGCTGTCCGTCTCCCGCCCCGGCTCCACCCTGTTCGAGGGCACCCCGGCGCAGCAGTCGGTGTGGATGTCGCACGGCGACGCCTGCTCCGCCGCGCCGGAGGGCTTCACCGTCACCGCCTCCACCGACGTGGTGCCGGTCGCCGCCTTCGAGAACGACGCGCTGAAGCTGTACGGCGTGCAGTACCACCCGGAGGTCATGCACTCCGAGTACGGCCAGCAGGTGCTGGAGCACTTCCTGTACCGCGGTGCCGGCATCGCCCCGAACTGGACCACGGTCAACGTGGTCGACGAGCAGGTCGCGCTGATCCGCGAGCAGGTCGGCGACAAGCGCGCCATCTGCGGCCTGTCCGGCGGCGTGGACTCCGCCGTCGCCGCCGCGCTGGTGCAGCGCGCCATCGGCGACCGCCTGACCTGCGTCTACGTCGACCACGGCCTGATGCGCAAGGGCGAGACCGAGCAGGTCGAGAAGGACTTCGTGGCCGCGACCGGCGTCAAGCTGGTGGTCGTGGACGCCGAGGAGCGCTTCCTGAACGCCCTCAAGGGCGTCTCGGACCCCGAGGAGAAGCGCAAGATCATCGGCCGGGAGTTCATCCGGGTCTTCGAGCAGGCCCAGGCCGACATCATCGCGGACGAGGGTCCGGCGGTGGAGTTCCTGGTCCAGGGCACCCTGTACCCGGACGTGGTGGAGTCCGGCGGCGGCACCGGCACCGCCAACATCAAGTCCCACCACAACGTCGGCGGCCTGCCGGAGGACCTCGAGTTCCAGCTGGTCGAGCCGCTGCGCAAGCTGTTCAAGGACGAGGTCCGGATGGTCGGCCAGGAGCTCGGCCTGCCGGAGGAGATCGTCCAGCGCCAGCCGTTCCCCGGCCCGGGCCTGGGCATCCGGATCGTCGGCGAGGTCACCAAGGAGCGCCTGGACCTGCTCCGCGACGCGGACGCGATCGCCCGCGAGGAGCTGACCGCGGCCGGCCTGGACCGTGAGATCTGGCAGTGCCCGGTCGTCCTGCTCGGCGACGTCCGCTCGGTCGGCGTCCAGGGCGACGGTCGCACCTACGGCCACCCGATCGTGCTCCGCCCGGTCTCCTCCGAGGACGCGATGACCGCCGACTGGTCGCGCCTGCCGTACGAGGTGCTGGCGAAGATCTCCACCCGGATCACCAACGAGGTCCGCGACGTGAACCGCGTGGTGCTGGACGTCACCAGCAAGCCGCCGGGCACCATCGAGTGGGAGTAGTCTCCCCACGCGTTCGAAACGGCCGCGCCGCCGCTCCCGTACGACAAGGGAGTGGCGGCGCGGCCGTGTGTGCACCGTGTGTGCGCACGAGAAGGCAGAATCGGACCGGAACCGGTCGGAAGTCGACCGGTGGTGAGCGAGAGGCAGCGGCATGACGGGCGGGCATGGCGACCAGCGGACGACGGACAGAGCCGGCTGGAAGGAGACCGCTTCCACGTACGCACTGCTGCCGCTGCGGCTCTTCCTCGGCGTGACCTTCGTCTACGCGGCCTTCGACAAACTCTCCGACTCCCACTACCTGGCCGGCGCCGGGGACGCGGCGTCCTTCTACTCCCAGACCCAGGCGGTCAAGGGGAGCAGCCCGATCGGCTTCCTGCTCGGCCCGGCGCTGTCCGCGCCGACCCTCTTCGGCCTGCTGATCGCCTTCGGCGAGCTGGCGGTCGGCCTCGGCACCCTGTTCGGCCTGTGGGGCCGGGTCGCCGCGGCCGGCGGCGCCGCGCTCAGCGCCACCCTCTGGCTGACCGTCAGCTGGGGCGTCAGCCCGTACTACCTGGGCAACGACCTCGCCTACCTCTTCGCGTGGACGCCGCTGCTGCTGGCCGGAACCCCGTACCTCTCGGTCGACGGCTACCTGGCCGCCCGGGCGCGGCGCGACCGGCGCCGGGGCCTGGACGACGCCGCGGTGCGCCGGCGCTCGCTGCTGGACGGCGGCATCGCGGCGGTCGCGCTCGGCGGCGCCGGGCTGCTGGCCGGCTCGCTGACCGCCACCTTCGTCCGGAAGAAGGACACCGCCCCGGTCGCGGCCACGCCCGGCTCCACCGCCCCCGCGCCGGCCGCGTCCGGTGGCGCGCCGGGCGGGGCTTCCGGCGGGGCTTCCGGCGGGGCGAAGGTGACCGTGGCGGCCTCCTCGGTGCCGGTCGGCGGCTCGGCGCAGGTGCAGGAGCCCGGGACCGGCGACGCGGTGTACATCGTGCAGCCGACCGCCGGCCAGTACTGCGGCTTCTCCTCGATCTGCACCCACTCCGGGTGCACCGTCAACGCGCCGAAGAACGGCGAGCTGTACTGCCCCTGCCACGGCTCCAAGTTCAACGCGACCACCGGAGCGGTGATCACCGGCCCGGCCACCAAGCCGCTGCCCAAGTACACCGTCACCAAGAACGGCGACCAGCTGGAACTCGGCGCCAAGCAGAGCTGACCCGCCCCCCGGCAGGTCAGCCGCCCCGGCAGGTCAGCCGCCCCGCCGGGTCAGCCGCCCCGCCGGGTCAGCGGCCCCGCCGGGTCAGCGGCCGCGGCCGCGGCGGGCCATCGCCACCACCGCCCCGCCGAGGCCGCCGGCCACCAGCGTCACCACCGCGACCGGCACCACCAGGTGCCCGGCCACCTCGCGGTCGGTCGCCGCCGCCACCAGGTACAGCACCGCGATCCCGGTGAACAGCACCCCCGCGACCAGCGAGAACAGGTCGAACCCGTGCTTCCTCATCCCTGCACCACCTCAGCGTCGCCGAGCCCGACCAGCACCGTGAGGTCGAGCGTTCCCCTGGCGGTCCGACCGCCCGTCGGATGGAGCTGCACGTCCCGGTCGGTGCCCCCGCCGGAGATCTTCTCCCCGCCCGGCAGCGTCACCTCGCCCAGGCCGTTGCGGACCGTCAGCCGCACCTCCACGTCGTCCGGCACGGTCACCGTCAGATCGCCCGCGCCGAGCCGGACCTCGGTGGTCAGCGTTGCGCCCGCCGGGTCGAGCCCGGACAGGTCCAGCTTCACGTCGCCCGCGCCCAGGCTGTAGTGCGGCTTCAGATCGGCCGCCGAGGTCACCGTCCAGTTCCGGTCGCCGAAGGTCGAGTCGACCGTCGCCGCCGAACCCGCCGACCCGGCCAGTCCCAGCGTCAGCAGCATCGCCGGCACGGCCAGCCCCCGCACCCGGCCCCACCGGGTGCCGACCAGCATCGCCAGGCCGAGCGGCAGCAGCGCCGCCGCCAGCACCGCGGTGAGCGGCAGACCCGGGTGGTCGCGGCCGACCAGGAACGCCGCCGTCCCCGCCCCCGCCGAGGCCAGCACCGCGAGCGGACCCAGGTACGAGCGGTGCTTCACCACCTTCACCGGCGCCGCGGCCCCGCCCTCCGCGTCCAGGGGCCGCTTGCGCAGCGGGTCGCCCTCCGGCAGGTCGGTCCGCTGCCACCAGGCCGGCGCCGCAGCCCCCGGCGGCGGCGTCGCCCCCTGGTACGGATTGCGCTCCGGATGCCGCGGGTCCCACAGGTAGCCGCTCGGGCCGGCCGGCGGGGTGTCGGCGGGTACCTTGCCGCTCTCCCGCGCCTCGGCGTGCGCCCGGTGCGCCGCCGTCATCCGCTCGTGCACCTCCGCCGCCCGCGCCTCCCACTCGCTGCGCAGGTCCGCCGAGAGCCGCCGGCCCCAGGTCGCCCAGTCCACCGGCTCGCCGGAGTCCGCCAGCCGGTCCCGCGGGGCCTTCGCGTCCGCGCCGGGACTGCCGTGGCCGTGCCCGTGCCCGTGCCCGTGCCCATGCCCATGGCCATGGCCGTGCTCGCCGTGCGCCCGGCGACGGCGCTCCGGGTCGTACCGGACCGCCAGGAACACCAGGCCGCCGAGCAGCAGCAGCGGGAACAGCTGATCGCCGTCGCCCATCGAGGAGAAGAACACCCCCGTGCCGATCACGGTCAGCAGCACCGCGCCGATCGACTGCCCGTCCACCCGCCCGGTCAGCACCCGCTGCACCTCGCTGCGGCCGCCGTCCCCGTCGCCGGCCACCGCCTCGCGCGGAACCACCAGCCAGGCCAGGCCGTACAGGAAGAGGCCGAGGCCGCCGGTCAGCCCGAGCACCGCGACGACCACCCGGAAGACCACCGGGTCGATGTCCAGGTAGCGGCCGAGGCCGCCGCAGACACCCGCCACCACCCGGTGCCGGGAGGAACGGGTCAACGGCGGTCGAGCCGGGGTCTGTTCGCGCTCGTTGTCAGGGGCGTCCGTCATACCCACCATCCTGGCCGCTCCGGTCGCCTTCTTTAACCGCCGGACGCCCCGGCCGGACCCTGAACTCTCCCTGATACCCGTCTCAGGGCCGGACCCTGATGCGCCCGCACCCGCGCACCTGCGACCATCGGACCCGTGGCAGCACCCGACACCAGGCCGAGCGCCCCCGAGACCGCGGCGGGCGACCCCGCGACCGCCGAACCCCTCCCGTACCGCCGGCTCTACCGCAGCCCGCGCGGCCGGATCCTGGGCGGCGTCGCCCACGGGCTCGCGGTCCACCTCGGCCTGCCGGTCGCCTGGGTGCGGATCGCCTTCATCCTGCTCTTCTTCACCGAAGGCATCGGCGCGCTGCTGTACGCCGCGTTCTGGGTCGTGGTGCCGCTCGGCATCGGCGAGCCCGCCCCCGGCAGCGCCGACCGCTGGGTCTACACCCGCGGCGGCTTCGTCCGGGCCGGCGCCGGCGACGGCGGCGGCGAGATCAGCAAGGGCGCCTCCGGCCGCGCCGGCCGGCTGCGCGAACTGGTCCAGCGCTCCTTCCACGGCGAGACCGACCGCGACCCGGCCGCAGAACCCGGCGCCGTCGGCGCTTCCGGGGCCTCCGCGGCAGGGGCCGGCGACACCAAGCGCGGCGGCGGGCTCGGCCAACTCTTCGCCCTGCTCGCCCTGGTGATCGGTCTGATGGCCCTGCTCAGCGCCCTCGGCATCCAGACCGCCAAGCCGTACGTCTGGCCGCTGCTCGCCGTCGGCGTCGGCGTCGCCCTGGTCTGGCGGCAGGCCGACGACTCGCGCTGGCAGCGCTGGTTCGGCCTGGAGGACGGCAGCCGCAAGAGCCGCGCCTACCTGCGGATCGGCGCCGGCGTCCTGCTGGTCCTGGTCGGCATCGTGGTCTTCTTCATCCTCCAGGGCCACGCCTCCCCGCTCGCCCTGGTCATCGAGTCGATCGTCGCCGTCCTGGCCGGCTGCCTCGTCCTGGTCGGCCCGTACGCGCTGCGCCTGTGGCAGGACCTCGGCGACGAGCGCACCGCCCGCATCCGCGCCCAGGAGCGCGCCGAGATCGCCGCGCACGTCCACGACTCCGTCCTGCACACCCTCACCCTGATCCAGCGCCGCGCCGAGGACCCCAAGGAGGTCCTGCGCCTCGCCCGCGCCCAGGAACGCGAACTGCGGCTGTGGCTCTACCGCCCCGAGGCGGTCGCCGAGGCCGCACCCGACACGCTCGCCGAGCGGATCCGCTCCGTGGTCGCCGAGGTCGAGGACCGGCACGGCGTCCCCGTCGAACTCGTCTGCGTCGGCGACTGCCCGATGGACGAGAAGATCTCCGCGCAGATGCAGGCCGCGAGGGAGGCGATGGTCAACGCGGCCAAGTACGGTGGCGGGGGACCGGTCCAGGTCTACGCGGAGGTCGAGGGGAGGACGGTGTCGGTGTTCGTCCGCGACCACGGCCCCGGCTTCGACCCCGACGACCTCCCCGAGGACCGGATGGGCGTACGCGAGTCGATCATCGGCCGGATGAGGCGCAACGGGGGCACCGCCAAGGTGCGCCCCGCGCCGGACGGCGGCACCGAGGTCGAGCTGGAGATGGAGAGGGCAGATGACTGAGTCCGGCGTTGAGACCGCCGCGGAACCGGGACGCACCGCACGCGTGGTCCTGGTCGACGACCACCGGATGTTCCGGACCGGCGTGCGCGCCGAGATCGGCCGCACCGAGACCACCGGCATCGACGTGGTCGGCGAGGCCGACGACGTCGAGTCCGCCGTCCAGGTGGTCGCCGAGACCCGGCCCGACGTGGTCCTGCTCGACGTCCACCTGCCCGGCGGCGGCGGCGTCGAGGTGCTGCGCCGCTCCGCCCCGCTGATGGGCGAGTCCGGCGGCGTCCGCTTCCTCGCGCTCTCCGTCTCCGACGCCGCCGAGGACGTCATCGGCGTCATCCGCGGCGGCGCCCGCGGCTACGTCACCAAGACCATCACCGGCACCGACCTGGTCAACGCCATCTTCCGGATCGCCGACGGCGACGCCGTCTTCTCCCCGCGGCTGGCCGGCTTCGTCCTCGACGCCTTCGCCGCCACCGACACCCCGCCCGTCGACGAGGACCTCGACCGCCTCACCCAGCGCGAGCGCGAGGTGCTGCGCCTGATCGCCCGCGGCTACGCGTACAAGGAGATCGCCAAGCAGCTCTTCATCTCGGTGAAGACCGTCGAGAGCCACGTATCCGCCGTGCTGCGCAAGCTCCAGCTGAGCAACCGTCACGAACTCACCCGCTGGGCGGCCGCGCGCCGCCTGGTCTGACCGGGGCCCGGCGGGAGGTTCGGCCGGGGGCTCGGTCCGGGGGTGACCGGGTCGGTGCGGCGGACGGGCCGTCAGGCGGGGCGCACCGCCCCGGCGAAGGGCATCGCGTCGATGGACTCGTAGCGGACCGGGGCGCCCGGGTGCGGGGCGTGGATCATCCGGCCGTTGCCGGTGTAGAGGCCGACGTGGCTGATGCCGGAGAAGAAGAACACCAGGTCGCCCGGGAGCAGCTGGTCGCGGGTGACCCGGGGCGCGGCCGCGATCTGGGACCAGGTGGTGCGGGGGAGCGAGACGCCGGCGCTCCGCCAGGCCGCCTGGACCAGGCCGGAGCAGTCGTACGAGTCCGGGCCGGTGGCGCCCCACACGTAGGGCTTGCCGAGCTGGGCGCGGGCGAAGGCGATGGCCTGGGCGGCCCGCGCGTCGGTGACCGGGACCAGGGCGTCGAGGGCGGTGGCGGTCAGCGCGTCGAGGCCGGTGCCGGTGTCGAGCAGGGCGCGGGCGCCGCTGCGGGAGGCCCGGGCGACGGCAGCGCGCTGGACCGGGTCGAGGCCGGCGAGCAGGGTCTGGGTCTCGGCGAGCCGCCGCTGCACCTCGGCCTTCTGGCCGGCCAGGCGCTGCTGCCGCTCGGCGAGGTCGGCCAGCCTGGCCCGGGCCTCGGCGGCCCGGTCGCGGGCGGCGGCCTGCTGGCGGCCGAACTGCCGCAGCGCCTCCTGCTCGGCCTGGCCGGCCTGCCCGAGCCGGGCGGAGCGCTCCAGGAACTCCTGCGGGTCGTCGGAGAGTGCCAGCTGCATCGCGGCGGAGAAGCCGCCGCTGCGGTACTGCTCGGCGGCGACGGCGCCGAGCCGCGTCCTGGCCTCCTCCGCCTCGGAGGTGCGCCGGGCCAGCTCGTCCTGGAGCTGGGTGACCTGCCGCTGCAGGGTGTCGATCTCGTCCTTGGTGCCGTCGTACTGCTGGGTGGCCTGCTCGGCCTGCTGGTACGCCTCGTCGATCCGGGCGGCGATCAGGTCCGGACCCGCGAGCGGCTCGGCGTGGGCGGCCGGCGCCAGCGTGCCGGTGACCGCGGCGGCCCCGGCGGCGGTGGTGAGTGCGAGGGCGTGGGTGCGGCGGACCGGGGCGGGCTTGCGGTGGCGGTTGCCGACCGGTTTTTTGTGCGACGCCATGGCGGCGCTCTCCTTTCGAGCCGGCCCGCGCGGGTGGTTCCGGGGTGGGCGGTCCGGCGATGGGAGGGCGACGCTAGCGGGCCGCGGCGCGCGACAGGCCGTGCGTCACGGGCGTGAGCGCAATCCTGCGGAACTGTCCGTTCCTGTCCGCCTCGGTGGCGGTGATGGTGCGGACGGTGACCGCTTCGGGTGGCCGGGGCGACCGGAGATGAAGGGCCTCCGGACTGTCGGCGGCGGGCCATAGACTCGGAGTGCCATGAGTAGCCTCTTTGACGACCTCCCGCTCCCCGGTTTCGAGGACCCCGCCGTCGGGTCGAGCCGTCCCGCCGCCGAGCCCGTGCCCTACGACGAGGAGCCCCCGTACGAGGAGGCTCCGCCCTACGACGCCGTGCCCTACGACGCCGTGCCGTTCGAGGAGGAGATCCCGGGGGATCTGTTCCAGACCGACTTCGCGGCGCAGGACGAGCGCGACGCCTTCTACCGCAACGGCGCCGCCCGGCCGGTGATCGACCCGGCGCAGCTGCTGGAGGGCATGAACGACCCGCAGCGCGAGGCGGTGCTGCACCACGGCTCGCCGGTGCTCATCGTGGCCGGCGCCGGCTCGGGCAAGACCCGGGTGCTGACCCACCGGATCGCCCACCTGCTGGCCGCGCGCGGCGTGCAGCCCGGCGAGATCCTGGCGATCACCTTCACCAACAAGGCCGCCGGTGAGATGCGCGAGCGGGTGGAGGCCCTGGTCGGGCCGCGGGCCCGGGCGATGTGGGTGTCCACCTTCCACAGCGCGTGCGTGCGGATCCTGCGCCGCGAGTCCAAGCTGCTCGGCTTCACGTCCAGCTTCTCGATCTACGACGCGGCCGACTCGCAGCGGCTGATGGCGCTGGTCTGCCGCGACCTCGACCTCGACCCCAAGCAGTTCCCGCCGAAGTCCTTCACCGCGAAGATCAGCAACCTGAAGAACGAGCTGATCGACGAGGAGACGTACGCCGACCAGGCCGCCAACCCGATGGAGAAGAAGCTCGCCGAGGCGTACTTCCTCTACCAGCGGCGGCTGCGCGAGGCCAACGCCCTCGACTTCGACGACATCATCATGACCACGGTGAACCTGCTGCAGGCGTTCCCGGACGTCGCCGAGCACTACCGGCGCCGCTTCCGGCACATCCTGGTCGACGAGTACCAGGACACCAACCACGCCCAGTACACGCTGGTCCGCGAGCTCAGCGGCGGCGCCGCCGCGCACGCGCCGAAGCTCACCGCCGACGGCGACTTCGTGAACCCGGCCGACGCCCGGCTCGCCCAGATCGCCCCCGCCGAGCTCTGCGTGGTCGGCGACGCCGACCAGTCGATCTACGCCTTCCGCGGGGCGACCATCCGCAACATCCTCCAGTTCGAGGAGGACTACCCGAACGCGACCACGATCCTGCTGGAGCAGAACTACCGCTCCACCCAGACCATCCTGAGCGCCGCCAACGCCGTCATCGAGCGCAACACCAACCGGCGCAAGAAGAACCTCTGGACGGCGGGCGACCAGGGCGAGCAGGTGGTCGGGTACGTCGCCGACGACGAGCACGGCGAGGCGCAGTTCATCGCCGACGAGATCGACCGGCTGACCGACGCCAAGGACGCCCGCCCCGGCGATGTGGCGATCTTCTACCGGACCAACGCGCAGTCCCGCGTCTTCGAAGAGGTGTTCATCCGGGTCGGCCTGCCGTACAAGGTGGTCGGCGGTGTGCGCTTCTACGAGCGCAAGGAGGTCAAGGACGTCCTCGCCTACCTGCGGGTGCTGTCCAACCCCGAGGACACCGTGCCGCTGCGCCGCATCCTCAACGTGCCCAAGCGCGGCATCGGCGAGCGCGCCGAGGCGATGATCGACGCCCTGGCGGCGCGCGAGCGGATCAGCTTCGCCCAGGCGCTGGTCCGGGTCGACGAGGCGTACGGGATGGCCGCGCGCTCCGCCAACGCCGTCAAGAAGTTCAACGACCTGCTGGCCGGGCTCCGGCAGGTCGTCGAGTCCGGCGCCGGGCCGGCGGCCGTGCTGGAGGCCGTCCTGGAGGAGACCGGATACCTGGCCGAGCTCCAGGCCTCCACCGACCCGCAGGACGAGACCCGGGTGGAGAACCTCCAGGAGCTCGCCTCGGTCGCCCTCGAGTACGAGAAGGACCCCGGCGAGCGCCCCGAGAGCGACGGCGACGACGGCCCGCCGGTCGGCTCGCTCGCCGACTTCCTGGAGCGGGTCGCCCTGGTCGCCGACTCCGACCAGATCCCCGAGGACGACGAGGACGGCGGCGGCGTCATCACCATGATGACCCTGCACACCGCCAAGGGCCTGGAGTTCCCGGTGGTCTTCCTGACCGGCATGGAGGACGGGATCTTCCCGCACATGCGCGCCCTCAACCAGGTCAAGGAGCTGGAGGAGGAGCGCCGGCTCGCCTACGTCGGCCTCACCCGCGCCCGGCAGCGGCTCTACCTGACCCGCTCGGTGCTGCGCAGCGCCTGGGGGCAGCCCTCGTACAACCCCGCCTCGCGCTTCCTGGAGGAGATCCCGGACTCGCTCGTGCAGTGGAAGCGCACCGGCGCCGCCTCGGCGCCGCCCTCCCGGCTCACCGGCGGGTCGTACGGCTCGTACGGCGGCTCCTCGGGCGGTTCCGGCTCGGGCGGTTCGGGCGGTTCGCGGGGCGGCGGGCGGATGTCGGGCGGCGGCGCGCACGCCGCGCCGAAGGCCGGCTGGGGCAAGTCCGCGCGCACCGTCGCCGACCGGGACGTCGTCGCGCTCGCCGTCGGCGACCGGGTCACCCACGACACCTTCGGCCTCGGTACGGTCGTCGCCACCCAGGGCGTCGGCGACAAGGCCCAGGCCACCGTCGATTTCGGCTCCGCCGGGCGCAAGCAGCTCCTGCTGCGCTACGCGCCGGTGGAGAAGCTGTAGCGGAGCACCGGCCGGCCTGGTAGCCGGCCGCTCGGTCGGCGCGGTCGGCCGTTCGCTCGGCGCCGCGGGCGGCCGGTAGCCGGTCGGTGGTCGGTCAGCGGGGGTCCAGGCCGTGGCCGAGCAGCCACGGGACGGGGTCGACCGGGTCCTCGCCGTCCGGCCGGACCTCGAAGTGGAGGTGCGGCCCGGTGCTGTTGCCGGTGGAACCCGAGTAGGCGATCACGTCGCCCGCCCGGACGGGGCCCTTGCGCACCCGGTACGACCGCAGGTGGCCGTACCAGGTCTGGGTGCCGTCCGGCGCGGTGACCGTCGCCAGGTAGCCGTACGCGCTGCTCCACCGGGTGGAGACGGTGCCGTCGGTGACCGCCCGGACCGGCGTGCCGGTGGCCACCGGGAAGTCGATGCCGGTGTGCCGGGCGGTCCAGTGCGCGCCGGTCTGTCCGAAGCCGGCGCTGAGCCCGTGCTGCTCGACCGGCAGCGCGTAGCGCGGTCGGGCGGCCTCGGCCTCCGCCTGGCGCTGGGCCGGGGCGGCGTGGTCGGCCCGCTCGCGGTCGGCGCGCTGGGCCTCCCGGCGGGCGAGCTGCCGACGGACGGCCTCCTGCTGCTCGGCCCGCTGTTCGGCCTGGTGCCGTCCGGCCCCGCCGACGTCGGTGCCGGCGAGTCCGGTGCCGGCGCGGGCGTCGGTGGCGCCGTTCCCGCCCCGGCCGGAGGAGGGGGTGGGGCGGTCGGCGGTCCGCTGGTGCACCGCCACGGCGGCCGCGGCGAACACGCCGAGGGTCGCCGCCGAGGGCAGCGCCACGGTCAGGACGGCCGTCCGGGTCGCGCTGCGGGCGCGGGCGCGTCGCTCGGCCCGGAGTTCGCCGCGGTTTCCGGTGCGGGTGGTCGGTGCCATGGTGCCGCCTCGGGGAGGTGCTGCCGAATCAGGAGAAATCAGCCGAGACTGTAGTCCTTTGCGGTCAGAGCGGACAAAGTGTGCATCTCAGCAGGCGTGGCGCTCCGTCAGCTCCGGCCCGGAGAGCGCGTGCCGGACCAGGTCGAGCGCCAGCGGGTGCGCGGGCAGCGCGAGATGGCCGACGCCCGGGACCATCAGATTGTCGGACGGCAGGTCCGGGTGGCGGATCCAGGCGCTGCGACGGGGCACCACCACCTCGTCCAACTCGGCGGCGAGCGCGGTGAACCGGGCGGTGCAGCCCGGCGCAGGCCGCCGCAGCTCGACCAGCAGGTCGCTGCCCGGGCGCAGCTGGCGGGTGATCGGCAGCAGTGCGGGCAGCCGTGCGACGGCCGTGCCCTCGTGCGGGGTCGCGAGGGTGACCACGTGCGGGGCGAGGCCCGCCCCGCCGAGGCGTTGGACGTAGTACCGGGCGATCAGGCCGCCCAGGCTGTGCCCGATCAGGGTGACCGGGCGGCCGTCGTGTGCGCGGGCCGCCCACTCGACGTGCCGGGCGAGCAGGACGGCGGCGGCCCGGACGTCGGCGGTCAGCGGTGAGTGGTTGAGGGCGTGCAGGTGCGTCCAGCCGTGCCGGTGCAGGTGGCGCAGCAGCGGGCCGAAGACCGCGCGGTTGTCCACCAGGCCGTGCAGCAGCAGGACCGGGCCGTGGTGCGGCGGGGCGGTGACCGGCCGGGCCGGGCACACGGCGGCGACCGTACGGTTGCCGCCCACGCCGGTGGGGTAGCGGAGCAGGTGGTGGGCGAGCGCGGCCGCTTCGCCGCCCGCGCCCCGGAGCGCGGCGGTGGTCCGGCCGAACGGGATGGTCATCGGCTCTCCCGGGGTGGGGCTTTGATTTTCCCCGCGCCGCGGCAGCCGGAAACGGCCGACCGGCCCGGCGGGCGCCACCCGCCGCCCGGTCCGGAGGGAACCCGTCGGCACGGTAGTCGTGGACGGCGTCGCCCGGGAGGCAGCGATGGGTGTGGCAGGGCCGATCCGTGTCGTGGTCGCCGGGCCGGGGCTGGACGGCCACGACCGCGGGGCGAAGGCCGTCGCCCGCGCGCTGCGCGACGCCGGCATGGAGGTCGTCTGCACCGGCCCGCACCAGACGCCGGAGCAGATCGTCGACACGGCGATCCAGGAGGACGCGGACGGCATCGGGCTCTCCGTCCTCTCCGGTGCGCACATGACGCTCTGCGCCGAGGTCGTCGAACTGCTCCGCGAACGGGACGCCGAGGACATCACCGTGTTCTGCGGCGGGATCGTCCCGGACGAGGACATCGCCGAGCTGAAGGCCCTCGGCGTCGCCGACGTCTTCACGCCCGGCACCTCCACCCGGGCCCTGGTGGGCTGGGCCGAGGCGAACCTGCGCCCGGCGGGCTGAGGCCCGTCCGTGCGGCGGCGCGGGGGCCGGGCGGGTGCCCGACCCCCTTCGCGCCTCGTCCTGCGTCCGGTGCTCGGTGCTCGGTGCTCAGTGCTCGGTGCTCGATGCTCGGTGCGGTTGCCCGGTGAGCTCGTCGAGCATCGCCGCGCGGAAGCGCAGGGTGCCGGCCAGCCGGCCGAAGGTGTCCGCCCAGGCGGTGTCCGGCGAGGCGCCGGCGGCCAGCGCCTCCACCGCCGGCGCGGTCTCCGGGGCGAGCGCCCGCTCGGTCATGCCGAGGACCCCGCTGTGGCTCCACGGGTACGCCCCGGTGGTGGCGGCCCGCTCCAGCGCGGCCACCACGGCGGTGCTGAGCGGTGGCGTCCACGGCGTCGCGCAGGCGCCGAGCAGCTGGAAGGCATCGCCGAGCCCGTGGGTCCGGACGAACGCGGCCGTCCAGGTGGCGCGCTCGGCCGGGGGCAGGACGGCCAGCAGCCGGGCGGGCGCGCCGGGGGTGCGATCGGCCCGGTCGGGCTTCGGCGCGGGGCCGAGCAGCGCCCGGGCCCAGGTCGCGTCCTGCTGGCGGACCGCGGCGCGGGCCCAGGCCTCGCGCAGGTCGTCCGTCCAGTCCGCGTCGCCGTCGGCGGCGGGCAGCCGCAGCAGCTCGTCGGGCGTCAGGCCGGTGTCCGCGGTCCACAGCGAGAGCGGGGCGGCGGCCACGATCTCGCCGAACCACCACGCCCGCTCGCCCCGGCCGGTCGGCGACTTGACGGGTATTCCGTCGTGCTGCATCGCGGCGTCGCACTCGGCGGGCGGGGTGACGACGATCCGCCCAGGGGCGGACTCCAGGTGGACGGCGGCCCGGGCACGCTCGGCCATCCGGGCCGCGAGGGCGGAGCCGGGCAGGGTGGAGAGCAGCTCGGCGGCGGTGGCCCGGACGTTCTTCGAACGGTCCGTCAGGGCCGCCTCGACGAAGGGCTCGTCGGCGAGGGAGAGGCCGTCCTGCAGGGCGTCCAGGAAGAGCACCCTGTCCTCGGCGCGCTCGGTGGACCAGGTGGAGCGGAGCAGGGCCAGGCCGGCGGCCGGATCCCGACGGCGCAGCCTGGTCAGGTGGGTGACCCGCTCGGCGAACAGGCCCTCCTGCCAGAGCTGGTCACCGCTCTCGGCGCCGCCCCGGCCGTCCGCGTCGGCCGCGTCGGCCGCGTCGGGTGCGTCGCCGGGGTTGCCGGTGGGGTTGCCGGCGGCGGGTGCGGGTGTGGCTTCCGGGGCTTCGGCCGTCCCGGCGGTCCCGGCCGTCCCGGCGGTCTCGGCGACGGTGCGGGCGACGAAGCGCCACTCGGTGTTCCGCGCGGCGAGCCAGCGGCCGAGCGGGCCGGCCAGGGCGACCGCGTCGGGCCGCAGCTCGCTGCGGGCGCGGGCGGCGTCGAGCAGCGCCGGGACGAGCGCGGGCGGCAGCCGGTACTCGTGCTCGCGGGCGACGGCGAGCCACTGCGGCAGCAGCTCGGCCAGATTGGCGGTGGTGACGGCGGACCGGCCGCCGAGCAGGACGGAGAGCCGGCGGGCGGCGGCCTCGGTGACCTCCGGGCGCGGGTCGGCGGGTGCCGGCTCCGGCAGCTCGGGTGCCGGGTCGGCGAGCGCGCCGGCCCGGCGGCGGACGGCGGCGAGCGCGGCCAGGTCGAGCAGCGCGGTGGCCTGGTCGGTGCGGTCGATCGCGTCGGCGGCGGCCAGCAGCGCGGTGCTGCCGACCGGTGCGGGCAGCGGCCGCCGGTCGGTGCCGAGCAGGGCGGCGGTGCGCAGCTCGGTCCAGTCGTCGCCGACGGGCGCGGCGGCGGGCGTGGCGGTGGTGGCGGTCACGGCCGGGCTCCGATCGACGGGCGCGCTCCGACCGGACGGCGGGCGCCGGGCGCCGGCCGGCCGGTGGCGCGCGCGGTGCCCGGGCCGGGGGCCGGGCGCCCGGCGAGGGCCGGCGCCTCGCAGCGGCGGACGGTGCGCCACCTGCGGCTCCAGCCGGTGGCGGTGGGCATGAGGTGCGTCGTCACTGGCTCACTCCGATCGGTCGGGCGGACTGCGTCCAGGCGGTGACGGGGGCGAAGCCGGCGTGGCCGCACTCGCCGAAGAGGGTGACCGGGTGGCCGGCCGAGACGGCGGCCAGCCGCCACAGGGCCGACTCGGGCACCGAGCCGGGGCGGACGCGCAGGGCCCGGTGTCCGTCCGTCAGCTGCCAGCCGTCTGGTCCGAGGACCGGGACCACACCGGTGAGGACGGTGGGCCAGGCGTCCAGCCAGGGATCGTCGGCGACGGCGGAGCCGTACTCGGCCATCGCCTCGGCGGGGGACAGCCCGGCCGGCGGCTCGGCCGGCCCGGCCTCGGGCGCGCCGTACCGGGTGCCGAGGACGGCGCGCAGCTGCCGGGCGCCGGGGTGGAAGGCGAGCTCGGCCTCGACCGTCTGCCCGGTGGGCAGGGCGAGGTCGGGGGCCTGGCCGGGCCGCCCGAAGGCGAGCAGCAGGGCGTCGCGGCCGGTCTTGGCGCCGCGCAGCCACAGCCGCCGGGTGGTGAGCCGCTCGTCGGCCGTGTCGCGGCTGCCGAGGACGTGCCAGCGGTCGCGGACGGTGGGGCCGGCCAGCAGCTCGGCGGAGTCGGCGGTGAAGCCGACGCGGGTGCGGACGGTGGCCGCCAGCGGGGCGGGCAGGGCGTCGATCCGGCCGTAGGCGCCGGCCAGCAGGTGCAGCATCGCGTACTCCTCCAGCAGGCTCTCCTGCGGTGCGTCGGCCAGCTCGCGGACCCGGCCGGCCAGGCCGGGGGCCTGGGCGTCGACCATGCGGGCCGCGACCTCCTCCCAGACGCCGGGCGGGGTGGGCTCGGCGAGGCCGCGCCGGATGTCGTCGGCCAGGCGCAGCCGCAACTCCTGCGCGCCCGCGGCGACCCGGGCGGCCCGCCGCTCGGCCCGGCGGCCGGCGGCGGCCGGGTCGGCCTCGGCGGCCCTGGCCTGCTGCCGGGTGGCCTTCTGCTCGGCGGCCCGGCGACGCCCGCCGGTCCACTCGGAGACCCACTCGGGCGGCTCGGACCCCTCCTGGACCGCCTCCGGGCTGCCGCTCCACAGCAGGAGCAGCCCGAGGGCGTGCTTGCACGGGAACTTCCGGCTGGGGCAGCTGCACGTGTACGCGGGCGTGCCGAGCTCGACGGCCGTCCGGTACGGCGTGCTGCCGCTGCCCTTGCACTGGCCCCACAGGACGCCCCCGCCCCAGCCGGTCTCGGACCATGGCGCGGGGGCGGACAGCTTGCCGGCGGCCTTCCGGGAGGCCGGGTCGGGGGCGAGGGACAGGACGTGTTCGGTGCTCCAGCGTTCCTCCATGGCCACGACGCTAGGAGCCGCCACTGACAAATCCGGGAGGGTCGGGCCCGGCTGTCACTCGAACTGATGAACGATCAAAATCCGGGCCGGGTTCTGTCAGTGCCGGGGTGCATGGTTGTTCCCACAGGCCGCGAACGGGCGTACGAAACGCCTGGTCCCGGCCCCTGCACGGCCTCTGCGCCGATGGTCCCGCCGACCCCCTGAGCTGCTCGCGCCCCGCCACCGGTGCATCCCGAGCCGCCCGTCCGAAGGAGCAGTTGATGACCACGACGACCAGCGAGCCGACGACCACCGGGGCGGTGCTCCGGCAGCACGCGGAGGACGCCTTCGCCGCCGAGCTGGCCGCGCTCGCGGCGCACGACGACCGGCCGCGCCCGGAGCGCTGGCGGCTCTCGCCGTGGGCGGTGGCCACCTACCTGCTCGGCGGCGAGCTGCCCGACGGCACCGTGATCACGCCGAAGTACATCGGCCCCCGCCGCGTGGTGGAGGTCGCGGTCACCACCCTGGCCACCGACCGCGCGCTGCTGCTGCTCGGCGTCCCCGGCACCGCCAAGACCTGGGTCTCCGAGCACCTCGCGGCCGCGATCAGCGGCGACTCCACGCTGCTCGTCCAGGGCACCGCGGGCACCCCCGAGGAGGCCGTCCGCTACGGGTGGAACTATGCGCAGCTGCTCGCCCACGGCCCCAGCCGCGACGCCCTGGTCCCGTCCCCGCTGATGCGGGCGATGGCCGACGGCCGGATCGCCCGGGTGGAGGAGCTCACCCGCATCCCCGCCGACGTGCAGGACAGCCTGATCACCATCCTCTCCGAGAAGACCCTGCCGGTCCCCGAGCTCGGCACCGAGATCCAGGCCGTCCGCGGCTTCAACCTGATCGCCACCGCCAACGACCGCGACCGCGGCGTCAACGAGCTCTCCTCCGCACTGCGCCGCCGGTTCAACACCGTCGTGCTGCCGCTGCCGGCCACCCTGGAGGAGGAGGTCGAGATCGTCACCCGCCGGGTCGGCCAGCTCGGCCGCTCGCTCGACCTGCCGGAGCTGCCCGGGGGCGCGGAGGAGATCCGACGGGTCGTCACCGTCTTCCGCGAGCTGCGGGCCGGCCTGACCGCCGACGGCCGCACCAAGGTGAAGACGCCCAGCGGCACCCTCTCCACCGCCGAGGCGATCTCGGTGGTCACCAACGGCCTCGCCCTCGCCACCCACTTCGGCGACGGCGTGCTGCGCGCGGGCGACGTCGCCGACGGCATCCGCGGCGCGGTGGTCCGCGACCCGGTCGCCGACCGGCAGGTCTGGCGCGAGTACCTGGAGGGCGTGGTCCGCGAGCGCGACGGCTGGAAGGACTTCTACCGGGCCGCCCGGGAGGTGCGCGCATGACGACCCCCCAGGTGACCCTGCTGGGCATCCGCCACCACGGTCCCGGCTCGGCCCGGGCGGTGGCCGCCGCCCTGGAGCAGCTCCGGCCGGACGCCGTGCTGATCGAGGGTCCGCCCGAGGCGGACGCGCTCGCCGCGATGGCCGGCGACAAGGAGCTGGTGCCCCCGGTGGCCCTGCTCGCCCACGTGGTGGACGACCCGGGCCGGGCCGCGTTCTGGCCGTTCGCCGTCTTCTCCCCGGAGTGGGTGGCCCTGCGGTACGCGGCCGACGCCGGGTCCGCGGTCGGCTTCATCGACCTCCCCGCCGCGCTGACCTTCGCGCTCGCCGCCCGGCGGGCCGAGGAGGCGCAGGGCGGGCCGGGCGCCCCGTCGGGAGTGCCGGGGGGCACTTCCGACGGGACGGGCCCGCAGGAGGACGACGGCCCGACGATCGGCGACCCGATCGGCGAGCTGGCCCGCGCCGCCGGCCACGACGACCCCGAGCGCTGGTGGGAGGACGTGATCGAGCACCGCTCGCCCGGCGCCGACGCGCTCGCCCCGTTCGCGGCGGTCGCCGAGGCGATGGCCGCCCTGCGCGAGGAGGGCGCCGCCGGGCGGAGGGACGAGCTGCGCGAGGCGTGGATGCGCCAGCAGATCCGGGCCGCCCGCCGCGCCGGACACCAGCGGATCGCCGTGGTCTGCGGCGCCTGGCACGTCCCCGCCCTGCAGTCCATGCCCAGCGTCGCCCACGACCGCGCGCTGCTCGCCGGCCTCCCGAAGAAGCCGAAGACCGAGGTCACCTGGGTGCCGTGGACGCACCGCAGGCTCTCCCAGCACACCGGGTACGGCGCCGGGATCGACTCGCCCGGCTGGTACCACCACCTCTTCACCACCGGTCAGGACGACACCCGAGTCACCGACGGCACCGGCCCGGCCACCGGGCGGAACACCATCGCCCACTGGATGACCCGGGTCGCCGAACTCCTCCGCGCCGAGGACCACCCGGTCTCCTCCGCCCACGTCATCGAGGCCGTCCGGCTCGCCGACACCCTGGCCGCCGTGCGCGGCCGCCCGCTGCCCGGCCTCACCGAGACGCTGGACGCCGTGCGCGCCGTCATGTGCGACGGGTCGGACGTCGCGCTCGCCCTGGTCCAGGACCGGCTGGTGGTCGGCGACGCGCTCGGCGAGGTCCCGGCCGACGCACCCGCCGTGCCGCTCCAGCGCGACCTCGCCCGGGTCCAGCGCAGCCTGCGGCTCAAGCCGGAGGCGGGTGAGCGCGAGCTCGTCCTCGACCTGCGCAAGGAGCTCGACGGCGAGCGCTCCCGGCTGCTGCACCGGCTGCGCCTGCTCGGCATCGACTGGGGCACCCCCAGCCGATCCGCCGTCAACTCCACCGGCACCTTCCGGGAGACCTGGCGCCTGCGCTGGGAGCCGGAGTTCGCCGTCCGGGTGGTCGAGGCCGCCCAGTGGGGCACCACCGTGGAGTCCGCGGCGACCGGCAGGGCCGTCGAGGAGGCGGTCCGCGCCGCCGAGCTCGCCGAGCTGACCGCGCTGGCCGAGCGCTGCCTGCTGGCCGGGCTGCCCGACGCCCTGCCCGCCGTGATGCGGCTGCTCGCCGACCGCGCCGCGCTCGACACCGACGTCGCCCACCTGGCGGCCGCCCTGCCCGCCCTGGTCCGCTCACTGCGCTACGGCGACGTCCGGGCCACCGACGGCCACGCCCTCGGCGAGGTCGCCCACGGCCTGGCCGAGCGCATCTGCGTCGGCCTGCCGCCCGCCTGCACCGGCCTGGACGCCGACGGCGCCACCGCCATGCGCGCCCACCTGGACGCCGTCCACGCCGCCGTCGCCCTGCTCGCCGGCCCCGGCCGCGCCACCGGCTCCGCCGCGCCGGCGACGGACGGCGGAGAGGCCGGCGGCCCGGCCGCCGCCGCCGCGGGCCCTGCTGCCGCCGCCGCGGGAGCCGACCGGGGCCGCCCCGCAGGAGCCACGGGCGCGCACGGCACGGTCGAGGCCCACACCGAGTCCGGTGCCCAGCCCGCCACCGTGCCCCAGCCCGCGCCCCCGTCCGAGCCCGGTGCCGGTGCCGGTGCCGGTGCCGTTGCCGTCGCCGCGCACGCGGGCGCCCCGGGAGTCCCCGCCGACGGGGCCGGGATCGACGAGCGGTGGGCCGCCGCCCTGCGCTCGCTGGCCGAGCGGGAGCCGGCCGGCGGCCCGGCGACCGGGGTGCCGGGGCTGCTGCGCGGCCGCGCGGTCCGACTGCTACTGGACGACGCCCGGCTCGACACCGCCGAGGCGGGCCGCCGGATGGGGCTGGTGCTCTCCACGGCGGGCGCGCCCGCCGACGCCGCCGGCTGGATCGAGGGCTTCCTGGCCGGCCAGGGCGCCCTGCTGCTCCACGACACCGCCCTGCTCGGTCTGCTCGACGACTGGCTGTGCGCGGTCCCCGCCGACTCCTTCACCGATCTGCTGCCGGTGCTGCGCCGCACCTTCTCCGCACTGGAGGCGGGTGTCCGCCGCACCGTCGGCGAGCGGGTCGCCACCGGGCCGCTCACCGACCGGCCCGTCCCGGTCGCCGCGGTCGCGGCCGACCTCGACCCGGACCGCGCCGACGCGGCCCTGCCCACCCTCGCCCTGCTGCTCGGGCTGCCCGCCGCGGCCCCGTGCCACCGGCCCGGCGGGCCGCGCATCCCCCGCCAGACCGACCGCCGGGCCTCCTGACCGGGCACCGCTGCCCGGCCGCGTCGCCCGCCGCCCCGGAGCGCCTCCGCCACCGCGGACAACGCCCCGCCCCACCCCCAGCTCGAAGGAGTGTCAGATGACCACCGTTCAGGCACCCGCCGACCCCGCCGTCGAGCGGCTGCGCCGCTGGCGGCTCGTGCTCGGCGGGGAGGCCGACGGCACCGGCTGCCGGCTCTCCGGCCGGGACGCGGCGATGGACGGCGCGCTGGCGGCGCTGTACCGGGGCGCCGAGTCCGGCGGCGAGGCCCGGTCCCGGTCGGCCCGCTCGGCGGGCCTGGGCGGTTCGGCCCCGCAGGTGGCCCGCTGGCTGGGCGACATCCGCGAGTACTTCCCGACCTCCGTGGTGCAGCTGATGCAGCAGGACGCGATCACCCGCCTCGGGCTCGACCGGCTGCTGCTGGAGCCGGAGATGCTGGAGGCCGTCGAGCCGGACGTGCACCTGGTCGGCACCCTGCTCTCGCTCAAGCACGCGCTGCCCGAGACCACTCGGGAGAGCGCCCGCGCGGTGGTCGGCAAGGTGGTGGCGGAGCTGGAGCGACGGCTGGCCGACCGCACCCGCTCCACGCTGGGCGGCGCCCTGGACCGCAGTGCCCGGGTCAACCGGCCGCGCCACCGGGACATCGACTGGGGCCGCACCATCCGGGCCAACCTGAAGAACTACCTGCCCGACGCCGGGCCGGACGGGCGCGGCACGGTCGTCCCCGAGCGGCTGGTCGGATACGCCCGCGCCCAGCGGGCGGTGAAGAAGGACGTCATCCTCTGCATCGACCAGTCCGGTTCGATGGCGGCCTCGGTGGTGCACTCGGCGGTGTTCGGCGCGGTGCTGGCCTCGATGCACAGCCTGGACACCCGGCTGGTGGTCTTCGACACCTCGGTGGTCGACCTGACCGAGCAACTGGACGACCCGGTCGACGTGCTGTTCGCGACCAGGCTCGGCGGCGGCACCGACATCAACCGGGCCCTGGCGTACTGCCAGTCGAAGATCACCCGGCCGTCGGAGACCGTCGTGGTGCTGATCAGCGACCTCTACGAGGGCGGCATCCGCAACGAGATGCTCAAGCGGGTGGCGGCGATGAAGGCGTCGGGCGTCCAGTTCATCGCGCTGCTCGCGCTCTCCGACGAGGGCGCCCCCGCGTACGACCACGGCCACGCGGCCGCGCTGGCCGCGCTCGGCGCGCCGGCGTTCGCCTGCACACCGGACGTGTTCCCGGACATCATGGCCGCCGCGATCGAGAAGCGGCCGCTGCCGGTGCCGGAGCAGCGCTGACCCGATCCGGTTCACCCGGCCGAGTGATCCCGGCGGGTGCTTTCCGGACGCTTCCGGTCCGGTCGGGGTCGGCCCCGCCGGACCTCACGGTGCGTCGGCGGTGGAGGTGAGGCCCACGGAAGGACAAGGCCGGAGCCACCCGCTGTGACGGTTCTCACCAAAGCGGACCCGGTCCCGGGCGAAACACGCCCGTCGTACGGGGATAACCTGCCAGACGGACGTGACGCGCGTGTTGATTGACGATGCGCCCGGTAGCTGCGTGGGCCGCAAGGCTGTACATCTGCGTACCCGCTCAGCCCCGACGACCCGCAGCGAAGATCCTGCCGTGGCACGCTCGTAGAGACACATTCCGCGACCACGAACAAGGACAAACACGTGGACCTGTTCGAGTACCAGGCGAGGGACCTCTTCGCCAAGCACGGTGTACCCGTGCTTGACGGTGATGTCATCGAGACCGCCGCAGACGCTGCCGCCATCGCGGAGCGCTTCGGCGGCCGCGCCGTCGTCAAGGCTCAGGTGAAGGTGGGTGGCCGAGGCAAGGCCGGTGGCGTGAAGCTCGCCGCCGACCCGGCGGACGCCGTCGCCAAGGCCGAGGCGATCCTCGGCATGGACATCAAGGGCCACACCGTGCACAAGGTGATGCTGGCCCAGACCGCGGACATCAAGGACGAGTACTACGTCTCGTTCCTGCTGGACCGCACCAACCGCACCTTCCTGGCCATGGCCAGCGTCGAGGGCGGCGTGGAGATCGAGGTCGTGGCCGAGGAGAACCCGGACGCGCTGGCCAAGATCCCGGTGGACGCCAACGAGGGCTGCACCCCGGCCAAGGCCGCCGAGATCGTCGCCGCGGCGAAGTTCCCGGCCGACGTCGCCGACCAGGTTGCCGATGTCCTGGTGCAGCTGTGGAAGGTCTTCATCGCCGAGGACGCGCTCCTCGTCGAGGTCAACCCGCTGATCAAGTCCGGCGACGGCAAGATCATCGCGCTTGACGGCAAGGTCTCCCTGGACGAGAACGCCGAGTTCCGCCAGCCCGAGCACGAGGCGCTCGAGGACAAGGCCGCCGCCAACCCGCTCGAGGCGGCGGCGAAGGCCAAGGGCCTGAACTACGTCAAGCTCGAGGGCGAGGTCGGCATCATCGGCAACGGCGCGGGTCTCGTCATGAGCACCCTGGACGTCGTCGCCTACGCCGGTGAGAAGCACGGTGGCGTCAAGCCCGCCAACTTCCTCGACATCGGTGGCGGCGCCTCCGCCGAGGTGATGGCGAACGGCCTGGAGATCATCCTGGGCGACACCGACGTCAAGTCGGTCTTCGTCAACGTCTTCGGCGGCATCACCGCGTGCGACGCGGTCGCCAACGGCATCGTGCAGGCGCTCGCCCTCCTCGAGGAGAAGGGCGAGGCCGTCACCAAGCCGCTCGTCGTCCGCCTGGACGGCAACAACGCCGAGCTGGGTCGTCAGATCCTGACCGACGCCAACCACCCGCTGGTCCAGCAGGTGGACACCATGGACGGTGCGGCCGACCGCGCCGCCGAGCTGGCGAACGCCAAGTAAGGAAGGGGACTAACACCATGGCTATCTTCCTTACCAAGGACAGCAAGGTCATCGTCCAGGGCATGACCGGCTCCGAGGGCATGAAGCACACCCGCCGCATGCTCGCCTCCGGCACCCAGATCGTCGGCGGTGTGAACCCGCGCAAGGCCGGCACCACCGTTGACGTCGACGGCACCGACGTGCCCGTCTTCGGCACCGTGGCCGAGGCCATGAAGGAGACCGGTGCCGACGTCACCGTCATCTTCGTGCCGCCGAAGTTCACCAAGGACGCCGTCGTCGAGGCGATCGACGCCGAGATCGGCCTCGCCGTCGTCATCACCGAGGGTGTGCCGGTCCACGACTCGGCCGCCTTCTGGGCGTACGCCGGCTCCAAGGGCAACAAGACCCGGATCATCGGCCCGAACTGCCCCGGCCTGATCTCCCCCGGACAGTCCAACGCGGGCATCATCCCGGCGGACATCACCTCCACCGGCCCGATCGGCCTGGTCTCGAAGTCCGGCACGCTGACCTACCAGCTCATGTACGAGCTGCGTGACCTCGGCTTCTCCTCCGCCGTCGGCATCGGTGGCGACCCGGTCATCGGCACCACCCACATCGACGCCCTCGCGGCGTTCGAGGCGGACCCGGAGACCAAGATCATCGTCATGATCGGCGAGATCGGCGGCGACGCCGAGGAGCGTGCCGCGGCCTACATCGCCGAGCACGTCACCAAGCCGGTCGTCGGCTACGTCGCGGGCTTCACCGCGCCCGAGGGCAAGACCATGGGCCACGCCGGCGCCATCGTCTCCGGCTCCTCCGGCACCGCCCAGGCGAAGAAGGAGGCCCTCGAGGCCGCCGGCGTCAAGGTCGGCAAGACGCCGTCCGAGACCGCCCGCCTGGCCCGCGAGCTGTTCAACGCCGCGAAGTAACACTCGGGGCGACACCCACGCGGTACACGCCGAGGGCGCCGCGGACGGTTCTTCCGTCCGCGGCGCCCTCGGCGTTCGTGCGCTCTGGAGAAACGTTTCAGCGGGTAGCCGGCGGCGGCTGCACCGACTGCGTCGGATCCTGGGCGGCGGGTGCCTGCCCGACGGGCCCCTGCCCGGCCGACGGCTGGACCCCGGACGGCTGGACCCCGGACGGCTGGGCGGCCGCGGCCAGGGCGGGCGGCGCGACGAACCGGGCTGGCAGGCCCGGCGCCGGGCTGCACCACGCGCTGCGCAGACCGGGCGCGCCGTCCGGCAGCGCGGCCGGTCCGGCGCTGCCCAGCGACGCCGTGGTGCACACCGCGGGCGGCGCGGGCTCCGCCGGCCGGAACAGCTCGGACGGGCCGCTGCCCAGCAGCGTCGTCACCACCGCCGTCCCCATCGCCGCCGACAGCAACGCCGCCGAACCCGTGGTCACCGCCGACCGCAGCCGGCTGCCGGACACCAGCATCGCGGCAGCGGGCAGCCGCGGCGAAGGGCAGCCGTGCACCGCCGCCCGGTACAGCAGGCCGCCGAGCCGCTCGCCGAACCCGTCCTCCGTCGGATCCCCGCCGACCAGCTCCGGCACCGACCTGGCCAGCGCCGCCCGGGCCGTCAGCACCCGTCCCTCGGCGGCCGCCGTGCTCGACTCCACCGACGCCGCGACCGCCGACACCGGCAGGCCCAGCGTGTCGTGGAGGACCAGCGCCTGGCGCTGCGGGCGGGACAGCCGGTGCAAGGCCTTCAGCAGCGCCCGGTCACGCGGGGTCAGCCGGTCCGGTGCCTCCGGTTCCGTCGCCGGGCCGACCCTGATCCGGCGGTGCGGCAGCCGCAGCAGGTGCGAGCGGCGCGGGCTGCCCCGGCGCCACGGCGACAGTGCGGACTCGAACGCCCGCGCCCGGACCCAGCCCTCCGGGTCGGGCAGCGCCGACACCGCGGCCCAGCTGCGGCACGCGTCGCCGAGCGCGAGGTTCACGCAGTGCGTGGCGCGGCGACGGTGCCCGGTCAGCAGGTACGTCTGCTGCACCAGGCGGGTGTGGGCGACCGCGCACAGCTCGGCGAAGCCCACCGGTGCGGCCTCGGCCGCGACGGCCGGCGGGGGTGCGGGGTCCGGCTCCGTGGGTGCGGGCCTGGCGGGCGCCGGCGAGGGCCGGTGGGCCTCCGCCCCTGGAGTCGCGACCGGGGCGGGTCCGGACCCGGGGGCCGTGTCCGGCGACGGAGCCGCCACCGGAGTCGGGGGCGCAGCCGGGGCCGGAGCCGGGGCCGGGGTGGCGGTCGGGCCGGGGACGAGGGGCGCGGCCGCAGCGGGTGACGGTGTCGGGCTCGGCGCGGTCGCGGGGGCCGGAGGCGTAGTCGCGGGGGCCGGAGGCGTGGTCGGCGTCGTGGCGGTCGGGCTCGGGCTGAGGGGCGCAGCCGCAGCGGGCGGTGGGGCCGGGGCTGCGCCCGGTGTCGGCGGCGGTGCGGGCGCGGAGGCCGGTGCGGGCGCCGGGGTGGGGCCGGCGAGCAGGCCGGTGAGGGCGAGGGCCTCGTCCCGGCTGCTGACGCCGAGCTTGCGCATCGCGCGGTGGACGTAGGCGCGCACGGTGGCGGGCGCCAGGTCGAGGTGGTCGGCGGCGGCGCGCAGGTCGTCCCCGGCGGCGAGCCGGGCGAGGACCTCGGCCTCGCGGGGCGTCAGCAGGCGCAGCGCCTTGGCGGCGTCGGCCCGGGCGCGTGCGGACGGACCTCCGGGCTGCGGGGGCTCGGCGGTCTCGGGCGAGGTCGGGGGCGAGGGGGTGGTCACCGGGCGTGGACCTCCCCACCGGACGGGCGTCCCGGAATTACGCACATAGCCTGATAATCAGGGACACGGCGAAGGTTCGCCCGTTGACACCCCGCAACGGGTGATCTTGGGAGCATGAAGCCCATGACGCAGCTGATGGGTCGTCCGATTCTGGGGCTGCCGGGCGAACTGGGTGCCCGTTCGGCCCTCGCCGACCTGCTCGCCGGGGTCCGTGCCGGGCTGCTCACCTTCTCCCTGGTCGCGGTCCCCGTGCTGGGCCTGTGGGTCCTGGCCCCGTACGGCGACGACACCGCGCCCGCAGCGGCCCGGGTGGCGTCCGCGGTCTGGCTGCTCGGCCACGGCGGACCGCTGCGCAGAGGCGTGGAGGAAGCGCCGGTGACGGTCGCCCCGCTGCTGCTGACCGTGGTCGCGGCGGTCCTGCTGCACCGCGCGGGGCGGCGCATCGCCCGGCGCGGACGGTTCAGCTGGCGCGCCCCGCTGGCGGTGGGCGCCGGATACCTGCTGGTGGCGGCCGGGGCGGTGGCACAGTGCGCGGTACCGGACGCGACCCTGCGCGCCCGTCCGGTGGCCGACCTGGCGGCGGTGGCGGCACTCGCCGCAGCCGCGCTGACCACCGGCGTACGGGCCGGCCTGCGCGGCGCCCACCGGGACGGGACGGCCCGGCACCCGGCCGCCCGACGTGCTGTCCGCCCGGCCGCGCACCGGGCGGCCGGCGGGGTCGACGGGACCCGCGGGGCCGGCGGGGGCGAACGCCGGACGGGCCGCTGGTCGCACCGGGTGCCGGCGGCGCTCCGGCCCGCCGGGGCGGCCCGGGTGGCCGGCCGGGCAGCCGCGCTGTGGCTGCTGGCGATGGTGGCGGCCGGGGGAGCGGTGCTGGTCCTCGCGGTGGTGCTGGGCACGGCGGGCCGGTCGGCACGGCTGCTCGGGAGCGGGCCGGCGGACTGGCTCGGGATCCTGCTGGCGTGCGCCGCGCTGCTGCCGAACGCGGTGGTCTGGGCGGCGGCGTACGCGCTCGGCCCGGGCTTCGCGGTCGGCACGGGGACGGTGGCGGCGCCGCTCGGCACCCGGCTGGGCGCGGTGCCCGACTTCCCGCTGTTCGCGCTGGTACCCGCGCCGGGCGGTGCGGGCTGGGGGCTGCTGGCCTGCGCCCTGCCGCTGGGGGCGGGCGTCCTGCCCGCGCTGCTCCTCGGCCGGGCGGCGATCGAGGCGGACTCCCGGTACCCGGCCGACCCGGCGGGACCTGAGAGGGCGGGGGACCTGGTCGACCCGGTGGAGTACGGCGCTTCCGGCGACGGGTCGCGGGTCCTGCGGGGCCGGGTGGTGGCCGCCGACGGCCGGGCCCCGTTCGGCTCGGCCCGCTACGGAGACCACGGCTACGGAGACCACGGCTACGGAGACCACGGCGCGGTGGGGGCGGCCGACGCGGGGCACGGCCCCGGCGGTCGGTGGTACCCGGGCGGCTCGCGGCACTCCGGCGGGCGGTACGCCGACGCCGCGCAGGGCCCGGCCGGTGCCCTGCGGGACGGCGGGCGGTGGGGGGTGCGGGGGACGGCGGTGGCGGCGCTCGGGGCGGCGGGGTGCGCGGGGATCGCGGCGGCGGTGGTGGCGTGGGCGGCGGGCGGTGCGCTCGGGGCGGGGCGGATGTCGGCACTGGGGCCGTCCGTCTGGCAGACCGGGGTGGCCGCGGCGGGCTGGCTGGCGCTGGCGGCGGTGCCGGGCGCGGTGCTGGTCCGCTGGTGGGGCCTGCGCGGCGCGGAGCGGGACTGGTGGGCGCGGCTGACCCGGCTGGGCGTGCGATGGACGGCACGGCCGCGGGTGGCGCTCAACCGGACGCTGGCGTGGCTCGCCGCTCTGCCGTCACCCTGGGCGGCCCTCCGGCGAAACGGCTGACCCGCCCGGCGGAGTCGACGGGCCGGGCCGGTCGGGGCCGGTCCGCTGCCCGCAGGGCCGCCTGCGGCGGGCCGTCCGGGGCCGGTCGCGGGCTGAGGACGCCGGCGCCGGGCTGTCGCTGCGCGGCCGCCGAGTGCGGGGCGTGGAAGGAGCGCGGCCTGTCGAGCCCAGGTGGTCAGGGCTGGTTCGTTGCCACAGGGCCGCCCGGGGCCGCCCGGGGCCGCCCGGGGCCGGGTCGCGGGCTGAGGACGCCGGCGCCGGGCCGTCGCTGCGCGGCCGTCGAGCTCGGGCGCCGGGGGCCGGGACCGGGGTGCTGCTCCGGTTCCGGCGGGGCCGGCTACTGCGGGCCGGTGATCAGGTTGACCAGCCAGTGCGGTGCGAGGTCGCTGCAGGAGGCGGCGCCCTGGTCGGTGAGGGCGTCGCTCACGCAGCTCAGGTAGTCCTGGTAGTACAGCTGGACGCCGAACCAGGCGAAGGTGAAGAGCAGCGCGATGCCGCCGGTGATGAGTCCGCCGAGCGCGGCCGGGACCTGGGGCGGGGTGGGCCAGCCGGCCAGGTTCCCGCCGTTGCCGTTGCCGCCGACGGCGGGCGCGCCGCTCGGGGCGGGTGCGGCGGCGGCGCGTCCGGCGCGCAGGGAGCTGAGCGCCCAGTGGACCGCGAGCAGGCCGAGCACCAGGGCCACGTACGACAGGCTGAGCAGGGTGCAGAACATCGCCCCGAGGCCGGCGCTGAGCGCGTAGCGGGAGCGGCGCTGGACCGGGTCGTTGGGGTCGAACTTCGGCTGCGGCGGTGTGGGCGGCTGCTGCGGGGGAGCGGACCAGCCGCCCCGGTAGCCGGGGCTCCAGGGGTGCGGCGGCGGCACCTGGACGGGGCCGTCCTCGTCCGCACCGCCGGACCAGCCGTTGCCGGACGGACCGTTGTCGGCAGACCCGCCGTTCGGGCCGCCGTTCGGCCCGCCGGCCGGGGTGCGGGGACGCCACGGCTGGTCGGGGGTGCCCTCCGGCGGGGGCGCGAAGGGGTTGCGCTCGCCGGTGTCCTCGCCGCTGCTCATGGTGTCGGCCCGTTCCTTCTCGTGGGGGCGTGCGGGCGCCGGGGTGGCGGCCCGCGGGTCAATGATCCCCCAGCCGTTCGACGCCCGGACGGCGCCCCGCCCGTTGGGTTCGGCGGGTGGTGGCGGGAGCTCGGCCCGGGTCGGGTCCGGACCGGGGCGAGATCCCCGTCTCAACTACGCGCGTAGCGTTGCCCGGCGGTTACGGATGGCCTTCGACCAGCCGTTATCGTGGTGACGGTCAGCAGCTCACCACGGTTCCCGGGCGGTCCGCAGCGCCGCGTCTCCCGGTGCATCCGCCGGTACCCGGTTCGACCTTCCGCGCCCCTTGTAGTGGCCCCACCGCCGGTGGATGTACCAGCACGGGGGCACCTCCCGGCCGAAGGCTGGGGGGAGCAACATGACGTACGGAGATTCGCGCAGTGGCCGCCGCTTCCGCCCAAGTGTTCCCGCCCCGCACGCCCGGACCGGCCCGGCTGGTGGTGCTGGTCTCCGGTTCCGGCACCAACCTGCAGGCGCTGATCGACGCCGCGGCGGACCCGGCGTACGGCGCCGAGATCGTCGCCGTGGGCGCCGACCGCACCGACATCGCCGGCCTGGACCGTGCCGAGAAGGCCGGTATCGGGACCTTCGTCGAGCGGATCAAGGACCACGCCGACCGGGCCGCCTGGGACGCCGCGCTGACCGCCGCCGTCGCCGCCCACCAGCCCGACGTGGTGGTGACGGCCGGCTTCATGAAGATCCTCGGCCCGGAGTTCGTCGCCGCCTTCGCGGGCCGGATCGTCAACACCCACCCGGCCCTGCTGCCGGCCTTCCCCGGTGCGCACGGCGTCCCGGACGCCCTCGCGTACGGCGTGAAGGTCACCGGCTGCACGGTCCACCTGGTCGACGCCGGGGTGGACACCGGGCCGATCATCGCCCAGGGCGTGGTGGAGGTCGAGGACGCCGACCACGCCGACGGCGGCGAAGCGCTGCACGAGCGCATCAAGACTGTCGAGCGCAAGCTGCTCGTCGAGGTCGTGGGCCGGCTGGCCCGCGAAGGCCATCGCATCGAAGACCGAAAGGTATGGATTCCGGCATGAGCGCCGCCTCCAGCACCACGCCCCCCGTGTCCGAGAACGTCCGCCCGATCCGCCGCGCGCTGATCAGCGTGTACGACAAGACCGGTCTGGAGGAGCTGGCCCAGGGCCTGCACGCCGCCGGGGTCACCATCGTCTCCACCGGCTCCACCGCCGGCCGGATCGCCGCCGCCGGCGTGCCGGTCACCGAGGTGTCCGAGCTGACCGGCTTCCCGGAGTGCCTGGACGGCCGGGTCAAGACCCTGCACCCCCGCGTGCACGCCGGCGTCCTCGCCGACCTGCGCCTGGAGTCGCACCGCGCGCAGCTGGCCGAGCTCGGCGTCGAGCCCTTCGACCTGGTCGTGGTGAACCTCTACCCGTTCAAGGCGACCGTCGCCTCCGGCGCCACCCCGGACGAGTGCGTGGAGCAGATCGACATCGGCGGCCCGTCGATGGTCCGCGCCGCCGCCAAGAACCACCCGTCGGTCGCCGTGGTCGTCGACCCGGCCCGCTACGGCGACGTGCTGAAGGCCGCCGCCGAGGGCGGCTTCGACCTGCTGACCCGCAAGCGCCTGGCGGCCGCCGCGTTCGCGCACACCGCCGCCTACGACGTGGCCGTGGCCTCCTGGTTCGAGGAGTCCGGCTACACGGAGTCCGAGGCTGCGGACACCAGCGGCTCCGCCGCGGGCTTCCCGGCCTTCCTGGGCGCCACGTACGAGCGCCAGAACGTGCTGCGCTACGGCGAGAACCCGCACCAGTCGGCCGCCATCTACTCCGACGGCTCCGGCGGCCTGGCGGGCGCCGAGCAGCTGCACGGCAAGGAGATGTCGTACAACAACTACGTGGACACCGACGCGGCCCGCCGCGCCGCGTACGACCACGCCGAGCCGGCCGTCGCGATCATCAAGCACGCCAACCCGTGCGGCATCGCCACCGGCGCGGACGTCGCCGAGGCGCACCGCAAGGCGCACGCCTGCGACCCGCTGTCGGCGTTCGGCGGCGTGATCGCGGTCAACCGCCCGGTGAGCGTGGAGATGGCGGAGCAGGTCGCCGAGATCTTCACCGAGGTCGTGGTGGCCCCGGGTTACGAGGACGGCGCCGTCGAGGTGCTGGCCCGCAAGAAGAACATCCGCGTGCTGGTCGCGCCCGAGGCCCCGGCCAACGCCAAGGAGGTCCGTCCGATCTCCGGCGGCGTGCTGCTGCAGGAGACCGACCGGATCCACGCCGAGGGCGACGACCCGGCGACCTGGACGCTGGCCACCGGCGAGGCGCTGGGCGAGGCCGAGCTGGCCGAGCTGGCGTTCGCCTGGCGGGCCTGCCGGGCCGTCAAGTCCAACGCGATCCTGCTGGCCAAGGACAATGCCTCGGTGGGCGTGGGCATGGGCCAGGTCAACCGGGTCGACTCCGCGAAGCTCGCGGTCGAGCGGGCCGGCGAGCGGGCCAAGGGCTCGTACGCCGCGTCCGACGCGTTCTTCCCGTTCCCGGACGGTCTCCAGGTGCTGATCGACGGCGGCGTCAAGGCCGTGGTCCAGCCCGGCGGTTCGGTCCGTGACGAGGAGGTGGTCGCGGCCGCGACCGCCGCCGGGGTGACGATGTACCTCACCGGTACCCGGCACTTCTTCCACTGACGGAACGGCGAAGGCCCCGCACCCCGAGCTCGGAGTGCGGGGCCTTCGCCGTGCGCGTCACTGGGACTTGACGACCACGGTGCTCATGATCTTGTCGGCGAAGGTCTGCTTCTTCGCGTCCCACAGCGGCCACAGGTAGCCGAGGCAGCAGAAGCCGTCCAGCACGTGGCAGAGCTGGCGGACGAACGCCATGCCCCAGCCGACCGGCTGGCCGTCGGCCTCGCGGACCAGGCGGATGTTGACCGCGCGCTGGCCGAGGCTCTGGCCCTTCACACCCTGCAGGTAGGTGTAGAACGCCACGGCGGCGAGCTGCAGCAGACCGCCGATCAGGAAGAAGACGGTGCCGCTGCCGGCGTCGCTCGCGTTCACGGTGCCCGCGACGTACTCGCCGTTGGCGTCGATGTAACCGGCCTGGGCCGCGCCGACCGTGGCGCTGATCATCTTCGAGTAGCCGATGCCCAGCACGATGCCGGGGATCAGGAAGATGGTGAACTGGTCGATGATGCGCGCCACCACGCGGCTGCCCCAGCCCGCGTAGAAGTTCGCCACCATGCCCGCGTTGGGGTAGCCGCCCGGGTAGCCGGGCTGCTGCGGGTAGCCGTAGCCCTGCTGCGGGACGGTGCCGTAGCCCGGGGCCGGCTGCTGCTGCGGGTAGCCGTAGCCGGGGGCCTGCTGCGGGTAGCCGTAGCCGGGCTGCTGCGGGGCGCCGTAGCCCTGCGGCGGCTGCTGGCCGTACGGGTTGTTGGGGTCGGGCGGGTAGCTCATCAATGCCTCCGGGCAGGATGGGACATGAGGACGGGTGACAGGAAGTTCCTGGGACGGACGGGCATGTGAGACACCGACCGGGTGGGAGATTAGCGGACGGCGGTGACGCCGGGGAGAGCGATCTCGACCCGACGGACGTCCGCCGGAGCGCGGTTCAGGGCCGGGAGATGCCCAACCGGTGCAGCTGCCAGGTCCAGGCGGCGACCACGGCCGCGCCGATCAGGGCGCCCCGGCGGCGGCTCGACAGGCCCCACCACCAGCGGCCGGGGCCGAGCGGGGCCAGCAGCAGGCCGGTCGCGGCGATCACGGTGACCGGGTTGGCGGCCAGGGCGGCGGTCCAGTCGCCGTGCCCCGCCTCGATGAACACCGTGGTCGACCCGCAGGCCGGGCACGGGACGCCGGTGAACCGGCGCAGCAGGCACAGCACTCCGGGGTCGTGCGCGTCGTGCACCTGGGCGACCGCCACCGCGGCGACCGCGCCGCCGGCGCCGCGCAGCAGCACCCGCAGCAGCGCGCCCTGCACCGAGTCGGCGGAGCGCCGCCAACGGTCGGTCAGTCGTGCGGCGGCCGCGCCGGTGCCACTCATGCGTCCGGGGCGACGACGACGAACACGATGACGGCGATGAAGACCAGCACCGCCAAGGTGTTGAGGACGATCCCGCCGATCGCCGCGCCGCGGCCCTGGCCGGTCTTGGTCGACCGGTTCAGGCCGCCGATGCCGATGCCGAGGCCGACCAGGCCGAGGATGCCGCCGTAGAAGCAGGAGAGCAGGATCGCGATGAAGCCGATCACCACGGACGCGGTGGCCAGCTGGTTCTGCGGCGCGGCCGCGCCCGGCTGCTGCGGGTAGGGCTGGTACGGCTGCTGCGCCTGGTACGGCGGCTGCTGCTGCGGGTACCCGCCCTGCTGGTAGCCCGGCGGAGGCGTCTGCTGGGGGTACCCGTAGCCGGGCTGCTGCTGCGGCTGGCCGTAGCCGCCGCCCTGACCGTACGGGTCGGGTGTCTGGTACGGATTGCTCACCTTGGTTCCCCCGAGATCGTTCCCCCGTCGCGCCCGACCCCCCGTCACCAGGTCGGATCGGCACATGTCTGCAGCCCACATCGTCGCGGGTGGCGCCCCGCGGTGTCCAGCGGCGCTCATCGCACGGACACAACTGTGGCGCAACCGCAACGCGCTCCATACGGGAGAATGGGCGCATGACTGCCCAGATTCTCGATGGCAAGGCCACCGCGGCCGCGATCAAGTCCGAACTCGCCGTCCGCGTGGCGGCCCTCAAGGAGCGGGGCATCGTCCCCGGCCTCGGCACCGTCCTGGTCGGCGACGACCCGGGCAGCCGCTGGTACGTCAACGGCAAGCACAAGGACTGCGCCGAGGTCGGCATCGCGTCCATCCAGCGCGAGCTCCCGGCCACCGCCACCCAGGAGGACGTGGAGAACGTCGTCCGCGAGCTCAACGCCGACCCGGCCTGCACCGGCTACATCGTGCAGCTGCCGCTGCCCAAGGGCCTCGACCCCAACCCGGTCCTGGAGCTGATGGACCCGGACAAGGACGCCGACGGCCTGCACCCGACCTCGCTCGGCCGCCTCACGCTCGGCATCCGGGGCCCGCTGCCCTGCACCCCGCTGGGCATCGTCGAGCTGCTGCGCCGGCACGACGTGCAGCTGGACGGCGCCGAGGTGGTCGTGGTCGGCCGCGGCGTGACCGTCGGCCGCTCGATCGGCCTGCTGCTCACCCGCCGCACCGAGAACGCCACCGTCACGCTGTGCCACACCGGCACCCGCGACCTCGGCTACCACCTGCGCAAGGCCGACGTGGTGGTGGCCGCCGCCGGCGTGCCGCACCTGATCAAGCCGGAGGACATCAAGGCCGGCGCGGCCGTGCTGGACGTCGGCGTCAGCCGCAGCGAGGGCAAGATTGTCGGTGACGTCCACCCGGGCGTGGCCGAGGTGGCGGGCTGGATCTCCCCGAACCCCGGCGGTGTCGGCCCGATGACCCGCGCGATGCTGCTCAACAACATCGTCGAGGCGGCCGAGCGCCGCGCCGGCGTCTGACAGGCATGGCCAGCCGACGCCGGTTGCCCGGGCGGACCACCAGCACCCATCCGCCCGAGGGTGCCGCTCCCGCGCTGGACCGCAGCCACCCGCTGCCGGTCCGGCAGTGGCCGATAACGATGGTGCTGGCCGTCGCGGGACTCGGGCTGCTGATCACCTCCACCGGCGGGTTCCGGCTCGGCCTGCTGGTGGTCGGCGGTTCGCTGCTGATCGCGGCGGCGCTGCGCCTGGTGCTGCCGGAGGTCGGCATGCTGGCGGTGCGCAGCCGCTTCACCGACGTGGCGGTGCTGCTGTTCCTCGGCGGGGTGATCACCGTGCTCACCCTGGTGGCCCAGCCGGACCCGTGGCTGCGGATGCCGCTGCTGGACAACATCGGGCGGCTGGTCGGCCGCGCGCCGCACTGACCCGGTCGGCCGCGCGCCGCACCGACGGCGAGTAACGCTCGTCTCATGGGGAGCCCGTTCGCAACCGGCGGGCTCCCCTTGCGATAACCTGGGTCGGTTCTCTCGATATCGAGAGATCATCCTCGGCTCCAGTGCGCCGACGTGCCTGGGGCACCTGGCGATTTGCTGGAGTAGGTAGATATGACTCGCACCCCCGTCAACGTCACGGTCACCGGAGCGGCCGGCCAGATCGGCTACGCGCTGCTCTTCCGCATCGCCTCGGGCCACCTGCTCGGCGCCGATGTCCCGGTGAACCTCCGTCTGCTGGAGATCCCGCAGGGCCTCAAGGCCGCCGAGGGCGTCGCGATGGAGCTCGACGACTGCGCCTTCCCGCTGCTGCGCGACATCACCATCACCGACCAGGCGAACGTGGCCTTCGACGGCGCCAACGTCGCCCTGCTGGTCGGCGCCCGCCCGCGCACCGCCGGCATGGAGCGCGGCGACCTGCTGTCCGCCAACGGCGGCATCTTCGGCCCGCAGGGCAAGGCGATCAACGACAACGCCGCGGACGACATCAAGGTCCTGGTGGTCGGCAACCCGGCCAACACCAACGCCCTGATCGCCCAGCGCAACGCCCCGGACGTGCCGGCCGAGCGCTTCACCGCGATGACCCGCCTCGACCACAACCGCGCCGTCGCGCAGCTCGCCAAGAAGGCCGGCGTCACCGTCGAGGACGTCAAGAAGGTCACCATCTGGGGCAACCACTCCGCCACCCAGTACCCGGACCTGTTCCACGCCGAGATCTCCGGCAAGTCGGCCTTCGAGGCCGTCGGCGCCGACCAGAAGTGGGTCGAGGACTTCTTCATCCCCAAGGTCGCCAAGCGCGGCGCCGAGATCATCGAGGTCCGCGGCGCGTCCTCGGCCGCCTCGGCCGCCAACGCCGCCATCGACCACGTGTACACCTGGGTCAACGGCACCCCGGCCGGCGACTGGACCTCCATGGGCATCGTCTCCGACGGCTCGTACGGCGTGCCGGAGGGCCTGATCTCCTCCTTCCCGGTCACCACCCAGAACGGCACCTTCGAGATCGTCCAGGGCCTGGACCTCTCCGAGTTCGACCGCAAGCGGATCGACGCCTCGGTCGGCGAGCTCGCCGAGGAGCGCGACGCGGTCCAGGAGCTCGGCCTCATCTGAGCCCCCGCGACCTGAACGGCCCGACGGCCGGGCCCCCCGGGAACGGGGTGCCCGGCCGTCGGCCGTCGGGGGTGCGGCGCCGTCAGCGGCGGACCAGGAGCGACACGGACATGCCCGACACCGTCTTGACGTGGTCCAGCTTGTAGCGCTCCTGGAGCGCCTTGGCGTACGCGGGCGGCAGGGTGCCGAACGGGTCCTGGCCGCCGTCCTTGGCCACCAGCCAGATCCGCGGCGGGGGCGTGGTGCCCAGCGCGGCCTTCGGGTCGGGGGTCATGGTCGGCCACAGGTCGTCGCGCTGCTGCCCGCTCTGCCCGGCGAACACGTCCCGCAGCACGACGTCCTCGGGCAGGTAGTACCGGACGCCGATGTCGACGCCCCACCACAGCTGCCACTGGTTCTGGCCGAACGCGGCGGCGTCGCCCGGGTGGTAGCCCGCCGCCACCAGGCGGGCGGCGGCGCGGTAGTCCAGCGGGTCGAACCAGGTGACCGGCACCGGGTAGACGTACTTGGCGTGCGAGAGCGTGCCGTGCAGCACCCGCTGGTCGGGGAGCGCCAGCAGGCCGATCACCGCCAGGCCGGCCAGGGTGGCCCGGAGCCGGACCAGGGCGAGGCCCGCACCGGCGAGCACCGACACGCCCGGCAGCACGAAGAACATGTACTTCGGCATGAAGTACGACACCGAGCCGTGCGTGGACGCCACCCAGAGCGCCCCCACCGGGATCAGCACCAGGCACCAGCCGAGCAGCACCGAGCCCGGCCGCTTCGAGCCGACCGCCAGCACCGCGACCGTCAGCACGGCGACGGTGACCGACGTGCCGCCGAGTATCTGCGGCCAGATGTTCCAGAGGTCGCCGAACACCGGTCGGCCGATCCAGCCGATCTGACGGGCGGCCTGCTTGCCGCTCAGGTGGACCAGCGGGTAGGCGGCGGCCACCGCCGCCAGCACCGCGCCGACGAACCCGGCCGGCAGCCGCCAGTTCCGCCGGTCCCGCCACCAGGCCAGGGCCACCCCGACGGCGTGCGGGGCGAGGTAGACCAGCGACACCAGGTGCAGGTAGCCGGAGCAGCAGAGCGCCGCCGCGTAGGCCAGCCAGCGCAGCGCGGTGGGCCGCTCCAGGGCGCGCAGCAGCAGGACCAGGGCCGCGGCCGCCGCGAACACCACGAAGCCGTACGACCGGGCCTCCTGGCCGTACCGGGCCACCGTCGGCAGCATCGCGAAGACCAGGCCGGCGACCAGGCCGGCGCGCGCGTCGAACATCCGGCGTCCGGCGAGCGCCGTGCACCCGGCCGCGCCGGCCATGGCCAGCACGCTCGGCAGACGCATCGCCAGCGGGCTCTCGCCGAAGACCGAGATCCAGAAGTGCAGGAACAGGTAGTACGTGCCGTGGACCGCGTCCACGTGCCGGATCATGTCGACGATGTCGCCGGCCGGCCGCCGCACCACCGACAGGGTGGCCAGCTCGTCGTGCCACATCACCGGGACGGTGACGTGGTACAGGCCCACCACCAGCGTCGCCAGGACCGGCCACAGCCAGACGCTGCGGACCGGTCGCGGCACCCGGTGCAGCGCGTCGAGACCGCGTCTGTGACGTGGCTGTTCCGGGCGCCGCTCGGAGGCGTCCGGGGCGCTGGACAAGGTCGGGGGCATGGAATCGGCCGTCCTTCGGGAAAGATCGCTCTTGGCCCTGGAATTATCACAGTCCGATGCGGTGACCCGCGGCCGCCCTAGGATGTCCGGCTGTGAGCGAAACCCTTCAGGATGCGGCACTCGTCCTGGTCTTCATCATGCTGGGCGGCCTGTTCAACGTGGCCGAGATCTCGCTGATCTCGCTGCGCGAGGGCCAGATCCGGGCCTTGGAGGCGACCGGCTCCCGGCGCGCCGTCCGGGCCGCGCACCTGGCCGCCGACCCCAACCGCTTCCTGGCCGCCGCCCAGGTCGGGGTGACCTGCATGGGCTTCCTGTCGGCCGCGCTCGGCGCCGACACGCTGGCCGGCAAGGCCGCGCCGCTCTTCGTCGAGCTGGGCCTGGACCCGGCGGTCGCGGACGCCGTCGCCCTGGTCGGCCTGACCCTGGTGATCTCCTACGTCTCGCTGGTCCTCGGCGAGCTCGCCCCCAAGCGGCTCGGCCTGCAGCGGGCGGAGTCCGTCGCGGTGCTCGCCGCCCCCGTGGTGGACGTCATGTCGGTCACCCTGCGGCCGGTGATCTGGCTGCTCGGGCACTCCACCAATCTGGTGGTCCGGCTGCTCGGCGGCGACCCCAAGGCCGGCCGCGGCCACATGAGCTCGGAGGAGCTGCGCGGCCTGGTGGCCGCCAACACCGAGCTGGGCAGCGACGAGCGGGCGCTGATCAACGACGTCTTCGCGGCCGGCGAGCGCCAGCTGCGCGAGGTGATGGTGCCGCGCACCGAGGTCACCTTCCTGGACGCCGAGCGGCTGGTCGCCGAGGTCCGCCCGGAGACCGACGACTCCCCGCACTCGCGCTACCCGGTGGTCGAGGGCTCCTACGACGCGGTGGCCGGCTTCGTGCACGTCCGCGACCTGTACGGGGCGCGCGGCGAGCGGGCCGCCCGGGTCCGCGACCTGGCCCGGCCGATCAAGCTGCTGCCCGCCACCAAGCGGGTGCTGGAGGCGATGAGCGAGATGCGCCGGGAGGGCCACCACCTGGCGATCGTGGTCGACGAGTACGGCGGCACGGCCGGCATCGTCACCCTGGAGGACCTGGTCGAGGAGGTGATCGGCGAGATCCGCGACGAGTACGACGCCCAGGACACCACCGCGACCCGGCTGCTGGCCGGCGGCGCGCTGGAGCTGGACGGCCTGCTCAACCTGGCGGACTTCGCCCAGGAGACCGGGTTCGCGCTGCCGGAGGGCCCGTACGAGACGGTCGCCGGCTTCCTGGTGCGCGAGCTGGGCCGGCTGCCGGCCAAGGGCGACCAGGTGACCACCGCGGACGGTGCCCGGCTGACCGTGGCCCGGCTGGACGGCCGGCGGATCGAACGGATCCGGGTGAGTGCGGTCACACTGTCGGATCCTCCAGGAGCGGAAGTTTCCTGAGCGGACGCCGAAGCTGGAACAATGGCGCCCATGGTCAACGCAGCGGTCACCGGTCCCGTGAAGGACCGTCCTCGGGTGCTCTCCGGCATCCAGCCCACGTCCGGCTCCTTCCACCTGGGCAACTACCTCGGCGCGGTGCGCCAGTGGGTGGACCTCCAGGAGGCCAACGACGCCTTCTACATGGTGGTCGACCTGCACGCGATCACCGTGCCGCAGGACCCGGCGACCCTGCGGGAGAACACCCGGATCTCCGCCGCGCAGCTGCTCGGCGCGGGCCTCGACCCGGAGCGCTGCACCCTGTTCGTGCAGTCGCACGTGCCCGAGCACGCGCAGCTCGGCTGGGTGATGAACTGCCTGACCGGCTTCGGCGAGGCCAGCCGGATGACCCAGTTCAAGGACAAGTCCTCCAAGCAGGGCGCCGAGGGCACCACGGTCGGCCTGTTCACCTACCCGATCCTGCAGATCGCCGACATCCTGCTGTACCAGGCGGACGCCGTCCCGGTCGGCGAGGACCAGCGCCAGCACGTGGAGCTGACCCGCGACCTCGCGGAGCGCTTCAACAGCCGCTACGCGCCGACCTTCACCGTCCCCAAGCCGTACATCCTCAAGGAGACGGCGAAGATCCAGGACCTGCAGGACCCGGCGATCAAGATGAGCAAGTCGGCGTCCTCGCCGAAGGGCCTGATCAGCCTCCTGGACGAGCCGAAGGCCTCCGCCAAGAAGTTCAAGAGCGCGGTGACCGACACCGGCACGGTGGTCTCCTACGACGAGCAGGAGAAGGCCGGCGTCTCCAACCTGCTGCGGATCCACTCCGCGCTGAGCGGGCAGAGCATCGAGCAGTTGGTCGCGCACTTCGAGGGCAAGATGTACGGCGCCCTGAAGACCGAGCTGGCCGAGCTGTTCACCGAGTGGGTGGAGCCCTTCCAGGCCCGCACCCGCGAGTTCCTGGACGACCCGGCCGAGCTGGACCGGGTCCTCGGGCTGGGCGCCGACAAGGCGCGCGCGGTGGCCTCCGAGACCCTGGCCACCGTCTACGACCGCATCGGCTTCCTCCCGCCCAAGCGCTGATGCCCGCCGACGTCGCCGCGCCCGGTGACGGCCTCCCCGAGGCCGTCACCATCGGCGTGTCCATACACGTGCCCGAGCCGTACGGCACGGCCCTGCAGGACGCCCGGGCCGGGCACGGCGACCCGGCGGCACGGTCGATACCCACCCACGTCACGCTGCTGCCGCCGACCGAGGTGGCGGCGGCCGCGCTGCCCGGCATCGAGGCGCACCTGCGCGCGGTGGCGGCCCGGCACCGGCCGTTCCGGATGCTGCTGCAGGGCAGCGGCACCTTCCGGCCGGTCTCCCCGGTCGTCTTCGTCCGGGTCGAGGAGGGCGCCCAGGAGTGCCGGGTGCTGGAGGCCGAGGTCCGTTCCGGGCCGCTCTCCCGGGAGCTGGCGTTCCCGTACCACCCGCACGTCACGGTGGCCCACGGCCTCGCCGAGCAGGTGCTCGACGAGGCGTACGAGAAGGCCCGGGGCTTCGCCGCGGCCTTCGCGGTGGACGGCTTCGTGCTCTCCCGGTTCGGGCCGGACGAGGTCTGGCGGCCCTGCCGCGACTACCCCTTCGGCTCCGCCCGCTGACCCTCCCGGCGGGCGGTGAGCAGGGTCAGGCAGAACGCGCCGATGAACATCGGCCCGACCATGTAGCGGTACAGCGGCGCCGGGTTGGCGACCAGGATGGACAGCTGGTAGCCGGCCGTCACGCCGGCCAGCGCCAGCACCGGGCGCATCCGCCGGCCGCGGGCGAACAGCCACAGCGCCGCGTACCCCAGGTACGCCCAGGTGGCGCCGCGGAACAGCAGCCAGTCCAGCTGCCGGGTCTTGGACGCGTTGTACCAGGCCCGCGCCGCGTGGTTCAGCCGGGTGGAGAGCGGGTCGGTGAGCAGCGCCGCCTTATACGGGTTGCGCGACATCTCCCACCCCGGCTGCGCGAGCCCGTACAGGTCGTCCGGTGTCGGGCCGGGCGAGCCGATCCAGGTGTAGCCGTTCAGCGCCTTCGGGCCGGGGAACGGCGCCCAGGCGATGTGGCCGCGGCAGATGTGGGCGTCCGCGATCAGGTCGGGCCGCTCCTTCAGCACCCGCTTCCAGATGCCGATCAGCCGGTCGTCCAGCCGCCCCGCGGCGGTCTGGTCGAAGGACGCGTCGTGGAAGAGCTGGTCGCCGACGTAGCAGTTGGTGCCGTCGTTGCTCCACCGGTCCAGCGGCATGACGGCGGCCAGCACCGCCCGGTCGGAGTCCCGGAAGGCGGCGGGATCGCCCGCGTAGGCCACCGCCAGGTCGTGGTAGTGCAGTGAGTGCACCGAGACCACCGAGGGCTGCCGGATCCCGAGCGCCGGGTACAGGTACAGCTGGCAGACCAGCGACAGCGAGACCGCGACCACGGTCAGCACCGACAGCAGCAGCCGCCTGCCGCGCACCGCGACGACCAGGAAGACGCCCGCGACCAGGGCCATGCCCAGTCCGTTGTTGCGGAACAGGCCCATCGCGGCCAGCGAGACGCCCAGCACCCACCAGTCCGGCCGGCCCGCCCGGCGTGCCACCAGCCGGGCGGACGCCGCGAACACCAGCACCGCGCACAGCGTGAACGGCACGTCCTTCCAGATGAACAGGACGAACGCGCCGGTCGGCGGGGCCGCCGCGAGCAGGATCGCCACCGCCGCCGTCCACCGGCCGCGCACCCCGAGCGCGCGCAGCGCCACGCAGGTGTACGCCAGGGTGGCCGAGGCCAGCACGGTCTGCCCCAGGGTCAGCACCGCCAGCCGACCGGGGAGGTGCAGGGCGCACCAGACCAGGGCGTCGTAGAGCACCGAGTGGTCGGAGGCCCAGTCGCCGGTGGTCACCTGCAGGACGTACATCGCCGAGTCGTAGCTGCTCAGGCCCGGGTAGACGGCCGCCCACCAGAGCAGCAGCACCACTTCGGCGAAGACCGCGACGGCCAGCGGCAGCCGCCACCGGGGCGGGACGGTCCGGGCGTGTCGGCGGGACCGCACCGGAAGGCCGGTGGGCTGGTCGATCGTGGCAGTCATGGATGGCCTCGGGGGAGCGGCTGGTGGAAGGTCGTTCGGGACGAGCGGGGTTACCCTACCGGCGCCTGTTCGGCACCCAGTTCCAGCATCCGGGTCACCACCCGGCCCGCGGCGCCGCCGTCGTCGAGCCGACAGTGCAGCTCCCGGAACCGCCGGTACTTCTCCTCGTACCGCTCGGGCAGCGCGCCCTCGTCGGCGAGCCGGCGCAGCCCGGCGACCAGCTCCGCGGAGCCGGGCACCAGCGGACCGGGCGCGTCCTGCTCGAAGTCGAAGTAGAAGCCGCGCAGGGTGTCCCGGTAGTGCTCCAGGTCGTAGGTGAAGAACAGCATCGGCCGGCCGGTCACCGCGAAGTCGAAGGCGATCGAGGAGTAGTCGGTGACCAGCACGTCGGCGACCAGCAGCAGGTCCTGCACGTCCGGGTAGCTGGCCAGGTCGTACAGGAAGCCGTCGCCGGCGCCCAGCAGCGGCTCGCGGACGTGCGCGTGCGGGCGGACCAGCAGCACGTGGTCCTCGCCGAGCGCTTCCTTGGCGGCGGCCACGTCGATCCGCAGGTCGAGGCGGAAGCCCTCGCCGCCCTCCGCCTGCTGGTCCTCGCGCCAGGTCGGCGCGTAGAGCACCACCCGCTTGCCCTCGGGCAGGCCGAGCCGGCGGCGGACCCCGGCGGCCTCGGCCGCGCCGGCCCGGGCCAGCACGTCGTTGCGCGGGTAGCCGGACTCCAGGATCTCGCCCTCGTACCGGAAGGCCCGCCGCAGGATCGGCGTCGCGTAGCCGCTGGGGGAGACCAGCAGGCTCCAGTTGGGCACCTCGCGGTCCAGCGCGGCCAGGTAGCCGGCGTCGCCGAGCCAGCTGTTCTCCACGTCGTGGGCGATCCGCTTGATCAGCGAGCCGTGCCAGGTCTGCACCACCACCTGGCCCGGCCGGCGCTCCAGGAACTCCGGCAGGTGGGTGTTGCCCACCAGGTACCGGGAGGTGGCCAGCGCCTCGTACCACTCCGGGCTGAAGACCCGCACCGGCCGCACCCCGGCGGGCACCTCGGCCTGCGCGTCGTCCACCGCCCACAGGTGCTCCAGCGGCTCGCCGCGGCGCACCAGTTCGGCGTGGACGGCGCGCGGCGAGTCCGCGTAGCCGCGGCCGCTGAACACGTCGTACAGCACCGCCTCGCGCAGCGGCTGCTGCCGGGCCTGCGGGTAGTGCACCTCGCGCAGCCGCTCCTGGGCGTACGCGCTGCGCTCGGCGGCGGACAGCACCGGGGTGGAGTCCACGATCAGGGTGTCGTGCCAGCGGCGCTGGAGCAGCACCCGCTTGGTGCCGGTGGTGTCGGAGCCGACCTCGACCGGCAGCGGCAGCGCGGTCAGCGCGTCCGGGGCGAGCAGCACCGGCCGCTCGGCGTCGGGCTGTCCGGCCGGGCGGATCCGCAGCCCCCACACGCCCTTGCGCAGCGGGAAGCGCCGGCCGTCCGGGTCGGTCCGCATCGCGGGCAGGTGCACGGTGAAGTGCTCGCCGCCGTCGAGCCGGTGGACGCTCTCGCCGGTGCCCTGGTCGTGCCGCAGGACCAGCTCCAGCGGGCCCCGGTCCGGCAGCGGGGCGTGGCCGGTCAGCTCGAACCCGTCCGCGGTGGCGGTGATCCGCCCCACCAGGCCGGCCGCCTGCTGGGCGCAGAACTGCGGGTACCCGTCGGAGAGCTCCTTGAGGTAGAGCACCCGGTCGGCGCCGGGCAGCCGGAACTGGCCCGCTATCGGCGCCTGCCGGTGGTCCAGGACCGGGCGCACCGCGGAGCCGTCCGGGCGGACCAGCTCGGCGTCCCAGTGCTCGCGCTCCGGGTCGGCGACGCCGGTGAAGTGCTCCAGCCCGACCCGGACGGTGAACCGGCCCGCTCCGGCCGGCCGGAGCGGGAAGGCGGGCTCGGCGGACGACTCGCGGTGCCGCAGCCGCAGGACCGAGCCCTCGGGGAGGTCGGCCGCCCCGGAGAGCAGCAGCGCGTCGCCGTCCCGTTCGGCGCCGGTGATCCGGGCCCGGACGTTCTCCACCCGTATCCGCAGCGCCCCGTCGTGGAAGTGCGGGACGATCCGGGCCGCGTCGCCGACCCACCGGCTCAGCGGGTACTCGCCGGATCCGCACCAGTGCTGGGCGATCGGCCCGTGCACGGTGCGCAGGCCGTCCTGCAGCACCACCTCGACCTGCCACTCGCCGTCCCGCCAGCGCCCGCCGCGGCGCAGCCGCTCCGGATCGACGGACGCGGTGAAGCCGGCCCAGTCGTGGCTGAACCTGGTCTGCTCGCTGTCGTCGGTGGCCTCCGGCAGGAACAGCGCCCGGGTGCGCACCCGGACCGCCGGGCCGTTGCCGGTCGGCCGGAGCCAGACCCGGGTGAGCGCGGCGGCCAGCCGGCCGGTGTCGCGGTCGCCGTGCCGGGCGACCCCGGTGATCTCGAACCCGCGCGCCGTCCAGGTGGTGGACATCGCGCGGATCACCGGCTCGGCCGGTTCGGGCGGGGCGGTCGTCCCACCGGAGCGGGGGGACGGGACGACGGAGGTGGAAGTGGACAGCGGCACCGGGGGACGCCTCTTACTCTCGTGCAGGAACAGACAGTCATCTCACAGGGCGGAGACACCCCTGGTCAATGAATGTCCGGTGAAAAAATCCCCCGGTGCGGCGTGTGCGATCAGTCCCCCAGCATCGCGTCCACCACCCGCTCCGAGGCGTGACCGTCCTCCAACGAACAGTAGGCCTCGCGGAAGGCGCGGTAGGCCTCCCGGTGGGCGGCCGCGTCGGCCTCGACCCGGCCCAGCGCGGCGATCAGCTCCGCGGAGTCGCCCACCATCGGGCCCGGCGCCTGGGCGGTCAGGTCGAAGGTGAAGCCGCGCAGGTTGTCCCGGTAGTGCTCCAGGTCGTAGGTGAAGAACACCATCGGACGGCCGGTGACCGCGAAGTCGAACATCACCGAGGAGTAGTCGGTGACCAGGACGTCCGTGATCAGCAGCAGCTCGGCCATGTCGGGGTAGCTGGTGACGTCCCAGACGTAGCCGTCGCCGGCCTCCGGCACCCGGGCGCAGACCAGCTCGTGGCCGCGGACCAGCAGCACCTGGTCCTCGCCCAGCGCGTCCTTGGCGGCGGCCAGGTCGATCCGCAGGTCCAGCTGGTAGCCGTCCTGCGGCCGGCGCCGGTCCTCGCGGTAGGTCGGCGCGTACAGCACCACCTTCTTGCCCTCGGGCAGGCCGAGGCGCTCGCGGACCTGCTCGGCGGTCTTCTCCCGGTCGGCGGCGAACAGCACGTCGTTGCGCGGGTAGCCGCTCTCCAGCACCGTGCCCTCGTACTTGAAGGCGCGGCGCAGCACCGGGGTGGAGACCTCGTTCTGCGACAGCAGCAGCGACCAGTGCGGCACCTCGCGGTCGAGGTGCTCCAGGTACTCCGCGTCGGTGAACCAGACCTTCTCGAAGTCGTGGCCGATCTGCTTCAGCGGGGTGCCGTGCCAGGTCTGCACGACCTGCTGGCCGGGCCGCCGGGTGAAGAACTCCGGCAGGTGCGAGCTGGTCACCACGTACTTGGCGGTGGCCAGGGCCTCGTACCACTCCGGCGACCAGCGGCGCAGCGGCTCGGCGGTCTGCGGCAGGTCGGCCTGCAGGTCGTCGCTGGCCCACAGGTGGCGCACCGGCGTGCCGCGGCGCACCAGCTCCTCGTGGATCGCGCGCGGCGAGCCGGCGTAGCGGCTGCGGCGGCCGGTGTAGTACACCACGGTGTCGGTCAGCGGCCGCTGCTGCATCGCCGGGTAGGCGGCGCGCTGTGTGCGCTGGCGGTAGCCGCTGCGCTCCTCGGGCGGCAGCACCTCGTGCGACTCCAGCGACAGCAGGTCGAACTGGCGGCGCTCCAGCGCGACCCGCTTGCCGCGGGCGAGCACCTCGACGGGCAGCGCGGCGTGGCAGGACGGGGCGAGCAGGATCTGCGGCCAGTGGGAGTCGGCCGGCGCGTCGACCGGGCGGAAGTAGACCTCCCAGGTGCCCTTGTGCAGCGGCACCTGGCCGGCGTAGCTGGCGGTCGGCACCGCGGGCAGCGCCGCGCGGAACCGGCCGTCGGCGATCTCCACCGGGTAGTGGTGCTCCTCCTCGCGCCAGTCGTGCCGGATCACCAGCTCGTACCGGTGCGTGCCGGGCAGCGGGAAGCTGCCGCTGAGTACGAAGCCCTCGCCGTCGAGGGCGGCCGAGACCTCCTCGACGACCGGCTGCAGCACCTGGTCGCACAGCTGCAGGTGCCCGTTGGAGGACGGCTTGGAGTACAGCGCGCGGGCGCCGTCGGTGCCGATCGGCACGTGGACGTGGGTGGCCGCGGCGCGCTCGTCGACCGCGATCGGCAGCACCGTGCCGTCGGCGAGCAGCAGGGCGGCGTTCCAGTGGTCGCGGTAGCGCTCGTCGGCGGCCGGGTCGAGGGCGTCCCACGCGTCGCGGACCACGGTCAGCTCGGCGACCGGCACGTCGGCGGAGAACGGGACGCTGCGGTCGACGGGGGTGCCGAGCTCCAGGGGGAAGGTCAGCGGCCGGTCCGACTCGGCGTGGGTCAGCCGCAGGACGGCGCCGGACAGCTCGGAGCCGGACAGCGCCGAGCCCTCGATCCGGACGGTGCCGCGCGCGGCGGTCACCGCGGTCATCCGGGCCTTGACCAGCTCGACCCGCAGGTTGACGTGGCCGTCCTTCAGCCAGGAGGTGATCCGCACGTCCCGGTCGACCCAGTGCGCCGGCGGGTGCTCGGCGGTGTCGCTCCAGCCGCCGGAGACGCGGCCCTTGTAGACGCCGCCCTTGCCGGCGCCCGCGATGAGCACCCGCCAGGAGCCGTCCTTCCACTGGCCGCGGTGCTTGAGCCGGGCCGGGTCGATCACGGCGTCGAAGCCCGCCCAGTCGCAGCTGTACAGCGCGTGCGGGGAGCTGGCGGTGGCCTCCGGGCTGTACGTCGTCCGGGTCTGCACCATGACCACGCGGCGGCCCCTGGCCTCGCGCAGCACCAGCACCTTGATCATGTCGTGCTTGTTCTCGGCGCCCAGGTGCTCCGGGAAGGCGTGCCCGGTCAGGTGCAGCTTGCCCTCCCGCCAGGTCGCCTCGTACAGCCGGCTGCGCATCACCAGCGCGTTGTTCAGCCGCAGCAGCTCGGCCGGCACGCTCTTGCGGCCGCCGCGCAGGAAGGGGTAGTCCGCGTACGGACGCAGCAGGCCGCGCGCCGGGGCCGCGCCGTTGCTGTCCTTCTCGAACTCCATCTGCTCGATCAGCTCGTCGATCCGGCCCTGCAGCGTCAGGTGGTACTTCAGCCGCAGCGGCGCGCGCAGCTTGCGCACCTGCTCGGGGCCGATCGCGCGCAGCAGCCGGCTGACCGACTCCTGGTAGGCCGCGTTGTACGCCGGGTCGCCCTCCGCCACCGACCAGAAGAACATCGGAATCTCCTCGAGGAGATTGTTCTCGTCGTAGGAGTTGAGGTAGCCGCGGAACTTCGGGTCGGTCTGCTCCAGCATCCAGGCGCGGACCAGCTCCATCGACTTCACCCGGTCGATGACGCCCTTGGGGTTGGTCTTCATCTGCGTGATCGACATCTCGCCGACCTCGCGCTCGCGCCAGTGGTAGATCGGCTCGGAGAGCACGTCGACGCTCTTGGCGAGGTAGTGGTGCGGCACGCTGACCGGGGCGTCCTCGTAGAGGATGCCCTCGGGGTAGAGGATGCCGGCGGTGTCGAAGAAGGTGCGGCGGTAGACCTTGTTCCAGGCGGTGCGGTCGGTGACCAGCGCCGGGATCTCGGTCACGTGGGTCTTGAGCCGGGTCTCCTTGAACGGCTTGCGGTGGCCGCCGGACGGGTAGTACCCGACGGCGCGGAAGCGCAGCACGTTGCCGGTGCAGAAGTCGGACCCGGTCTCGTCCAGGGTGCCGATCATCAACTCGTAGGCGCTCGGCGGCAGCGTGTCGTCGCTGTCCACGAAGGCCAGGAACTCGGTGCCCTCGGAGAGGTGGCGCCAGCCGGTGTTGCGGGCGGCGCCGAGGCCCTTGTTCTCCTGGCGGACGAGACGGAAGCGGGAGTCCTTGGCGGCGTACGCGTCGGCGATCGCGGCGCTGGAGTCCTTGGAGCCGTCGTCGACCATGACGCACTCGAAGTCGCTGAAGGTCTGTGCGGCGATCGAGTCGAGGCATTCCTCCAGGTAGCGCTCGACGTTGTAGATCGGGACGACGACGGAGAGGCGGGGTGCCATCGGCTGCGCAGAGCCTTTCATCAGGGAGTGCGACCGGGGTGCCCGGACGGGAAGATCCGGCAGGTTACCAGCCGAAATCCTACCTGCCGAACCTCGCTGATCGTCGCGTGGCCAGGCCGGGTCGGGGGAGCCGGCAGCCGTGACACGTGGCCGCGCCGGTCCCGCACGGGCGCTGCGCAGCACGGTATACACCCTGCGTGGAGTTCCTCACCAAGCTGCCCGTGATCGGCCCCGCCGCCGCCCGGGTGATGCGCAGCCGCCCGTACCGGACCTACGAACACTTCACCGCGGTGAAGGCCAACCGGCTGGCCGGCGCGGTCACCTTCTTCGGCTTCCTCGCGCTGTTCCCGCTGCTCACCGTGGCCCTGGCGATCGCGGTGGCGACCCTCTCCGACCACCGGGTGCAGGAGCTCCAGGACAAGATCTCCGAGCAGCTGCCCGGCCTGTCCGACGCGCTCGACCTGGACTCGCTGGTCGCCAACGCCGCCACCGTCGGACTGGTCAGCGGCGTGATCCTGCTGCTCTCCGGCCTCGGTTGGGTGGACACCATGCGCGGCTCGATCCGGGACGTCTGGCGGCTGCCCGCCGAGAGCGGCAACCCGGTGCTGCTCAAGGCCCGCGACTGCGTGGTGCTGCTCGGCCTCGGCGTGGTCTGCCTGCTCTCGCTCGGCGCCTCCGCCGCCGCCACCACGCTGGCCCGCCGCCTCGCCGACGCGATCGGCCTGGACGGCGGCGCCGGCCGCTGGGCGCTGACCGCGGTCGGCTTCCTGATCGCGGTCGGCGCCGACCTGCTGCTCTTCGCCTACCTGCTCGGCCCGTTCCCGCTGATCACCGACCAGCTGGCCACCGGCCGCAGTCGCCGCGACCTGCTGCAGGGCGCGCTGATCGGCGCGGTCGGCTTCGAGCTGCTCAAGCTGCTGCTCTCCTCGTACCTCGGCTCGGTCGCCGGTCGCAGCCTGTACGGCGCCTTCGGCGTCCCGGTCGCCCTGCTGCTGTGGATGAACTTCGTCACCCGGCTGCTGATGTACTGCGCGGCCTGGACCGCGCTCGCCGACCGCAAGGACGCCCGCGAGCGGGCCCTCGCCCAGGCCGACGCCGCCCGGGACGAGGCCCTGGCCGACCTCTGACCGCTCAGCGGCGGCGGCGCACCGCCCGCGCGCGCAGCAGCGCCAGGCCCGCCGCGACGGCGCCGAGCAGCGCGGTGGCCCAGCCCAGCGCCCCGCCGTCGCCGACCGTGAGCGCGGCCGGGGCGGCCTGCGGCGCGGCCCCCGCCGGGCGGTCGGCGGCGGCCGCGGGCCGGTCGGCCGGCGGGGCCAGGTCCTCGGCCAGCGTGCCGACCGGCGCCACCTTGCCCGCCGCCGCGAAGCCCCAGTCGAGCAGCGCCGCGGTCTCGTCGTACACCTTCGGATTGGTCTCCGTGTGCATCACCGTGACCAGCAGCGTCCGCCCGCCGCGCTCGGCGGCGCCGGTGAAGGTCGCCCCGGCGTTGGTGGTGTAGCCGTTCTTCACCCCGATCAGCCCCGGGTAGCGGCCCAGCAGCCGGTCGGTGTTGGCGATGCCGAACGAGCCGCGCTGCCCGGTCGCCTTGTCCACCGCACCGGGGAACTGCGCCGAGCGGGTCGCGCAGTACGCCCGGAAGTCGGGGTTGCGCAGGCCCGCCCGGGCGAACAGGGTCAGGTCGTACGCCGAGGAGAGCTGCCCGTCCTCGTCGTAGCCGTCGGGGGTGACCACCCGGGTGTCGTCGGCCTGCAGCGACCGCGCCCGGTCCTGCATCTCGGCGACGGTCCGCTCGATCCCGCCGTTCATGTGGGCGAGCACCCGGACCGCGTCGTTGCCGGAGGCCAGGAACACCCCGCGCCACAGGTCCTCGACCCGGTACTCCAGGTCCTCCTTGATCCCGACCAGGCTGGAGCCCGGGCCCATGCCGGCCAGCTCGGCGGGCGCCACCCGGTGCACCGCCGCCCGGTCGAACTTGGGCAGCACGGTGTCCGCGAACAGCATCTTCAGGGTGGACGCCGGTGGCAGCTGCGCGTGCGCGTTGAACGAGGCCAGCACCTCGCCGGAGTCCGCGTCCGCCACCACCCAGGACTTCCCGGTCAGGTCCGCGGGCAGCGCCGGCGCCCCCGGTCGCGGCGCCACCTGCACGCCCGAGGCGGCCAGCCGGGCCCCGCCGATCACCGGCCGGGCCGGCGGCGGTCCGTCGGCCGTCAGCGCGACGGCCGGGCCCGGGGCCAGCAGACCGATCACCGCGGCGGTCGGCAGGAGTCCGAAGCGACGGAGTAGCTGCATTGGGGGAAGGTACCCGCGGCCTCGGCCGATCCTTGGCATATAAGCGGATTTACCTCGTCCGGGTGCCCGCCGCTGGGCCGCTCGGCGCACCGTCCATACTGGGTGCCATGAAGCTCAGCCGCACCGTGTCCTGGTTCCTCACCGCCTTCGGCGTCTGGTCGCTGTTCATCTGGACCACCTTCGTGAAGAACCTCTGGAAGGACTCCGGCGGGCAGGCCTTCGTGGGCGGCGACCACTCCCAGCCCACCGCCTTCTTCTGGGTCCACCTGCTGCTCGCCGTCACCTCCCTCGCGCTGGGCCTGGCCATCGGCGCGATCGGCGTCCGCGGCCTGCGGGCCCTGCGCCGCCAGGCCGCGGAATCCCTTTGACGCGGCCTCCGGCGGGCTGGCAGAGTCTCCGCTCGTTCGAGTCCGGACGAGTCCGAGGGGGCCCTGTTTTGCCCGTCAACCGCCGTACGCCCGCCGCCGTGCTGGGCGCCGCAGCCGTGGTCCTGCTGACCGTCGCCGCGCCCACCGCCGCGGCCCAGGACGGCCGGTCCGCCACGACCGCCGACTGCCACAGCTGGCTGGCCGCCGGCCCGCCCGCGCTCACCGCGCACACCGACGCGCCCGCCGCCCGCTTCAAGGTCTGGGACGCCACCGGGCAGAAGGTCTTCGACGCCACCGCCGAGACCGGCCCCGACGGCACCGTCAAGGCGCTGCCGACCGGCCTCGCCGAGGCCGTCGGCTACACCTGGCAGGCCTGGCCCGAGTATGGCCCGGGCAGCGGGAAGCCCACCGACACCTGCGGGTTCGGCGTCGACACCACCGCCCCGCGGGTCGCCGTCGCCTCCACCGACTTCCCCGAGTCCGGCAGCGGGCAGATCCCGCAGAAGTACGCCGGCCAGCTCGGCACCTTCACCCTCACCGGCAGCGACACCGGCTCCGGCACCGCGTGCTTCCGGTACGTCCTCAACGGCACCTCGGACGTCGGCGGCGACTGCCAGGTCCAGGCCGGCCCGGACGGCACCGCCACCGTCCAACTGCGGCCGGCCCAGTGGGGCACCAACTTCCTCACCGTCCAGGCCGTCGACCGGGCGGGCAACGTCTCGCAGCCGGTCAGCTACACCTTCTACGCCCCGTGGAACCCCAACCCGCCCCAGGCCCCGGGCGACGTGGACGGCGACGCCGTCCCCGACATCCTGCTCCCGGACACCGCGGGTAACCTGCAGATCATCAGCGCCGCCGCCACGACCACCGTGCCGACCTCGGTGTCCCCCGCCGCGGCCGCGCCGCGCGGCAACGGCTGGGGCGCGCTCCAGGTGGCGCACCGCGGCTGGGACAACCACGCACCGGTCGACGACCTCTTCGCGCACGCGCCTGGGACCGCCTACCTCTACGCGATCCGCAACACCTCCCTGGGCGTCTTCAACGGGTCCGGCATCACGCTGGTCGACCGCCCGGACAGCTGCGGCGACACGGCCTGCCCGGCCGACTACGCCCCGACCTGGTCCAGGGTGGAACAGCTCGTCTCGCTCGGGTCGCTCGACCAGTACACCCAGCCCTCGCTGGCCACCGTGGAGAACGGCGACCTGTGGCTGTTCACCGACCCGGGTTTCCGCTTCCAGTTCTGGAACGTCAAGAAGCTCTCCACCGGCGGGGTCTGGGCCGGCTACGACCTGGTCGCCCCCGGCAAGGCCGCCGACGGGTCGGTCGCGCTCTGGGCGCGCGAGCGGGCCACCGGCACGCTGCGCGCGTACCCGATGCCGGTCGGCGCCGACGGGGTCCGCGACTTCTCGGCGCTCGCCGACCCGGCGTCCGGCACCGTGCTCGGCACCTTCCCGGTCGCCGACTACCCGACGCTGGGCAGCTCCGGCGACGGTGACGGCGACGGCCTGCCCGACCTGTACGCGGTGACCGCCGACCGACACCTGCTGACCTACCGCGGCACCACCGCGCCGAAGGACCTCGGCACGCTGCGCTGATCCCGCCTCCGGCGCGCCCGGGCCCGTCCGATCCCGCGATCGGACGGGCCCGTCCTGTCAGGAGCATGGACGGCGGGGCGGGGGCTGCTGCTAGCCTGCCGCACACACTCGGCCGAACTGGCGGTCGAGGCGCCCGTCCCGGGGTGTGGGGGACGCAGGGGAGGCCACATGTCCGGCAGCGCGACCCTCAGGCCCTCGACCGTGGCCGAACCGGTGCGCTCCCAGGGCCACCGGCGGCACCGGCGGGCCCGCTCACGGGTGCGGATGCCGCTCGCCGTGACCGCCGCCACCCAGGCGGTCTGGCTCTTCTGGTGGGCCGCCACCGATCACCGGGCGCCGGCCGCCGGCTACGGCGGCGCCGACCCGTACGGGCTGTACACGGCGGCGCTCCGCGGCTCCGTCCGGCTGGCCGGCGGCGCCGGGCCGCTCGCCCTCGCGCAGACCACCCTCGCGGCGCTCGCCCTCGGCTACACGGCGGCCGCCCTGGCCCGCCTGGGAACCCGGGCCCGCTGGACCGCCCCGACCGCGCTGCTGCTGGCCGCGGCCCCGCCCACCGGAGCGTTCGTGGTGGCGCTCGCCCCGGACGTGCCCTCCACCGTCTGCGCGGTGCTGGCGACCGCCGCCGCGCTGCGCCTGCTGGCCCGCCGTGCGGACGGCACGCTGGACGGCCGCGGCCCGGTCCTGCGGCTGGACCTGCTGGTGCTGGCCGCCGCCCTGCTGGGCCTGGGCACCCTCCACCCGCACGGCCCGCTGGTCGTCCTGCTGACCGCCGTGCCGCTGCTGCTCCTGCTCGGCGGGGCGCGCCGCCGGATCGCCCTCGCGACGGCGGTGGCCGTGGTGGTCCCGGTGGTGCTCGGCATCGTCCGGATCCCCGGCGTGCACCGCCCGCCCGCCCACACGGTCCACGCGCTGCGCCTCGGCGACCTCGCGGTGGCGTACCACCGCGACCCCGGCGCCTTCACCGCCGCCGAGCGGGCCGACCTGGCCGCCGCCGCGCCGCTCGCCGACTGGGACCTGGCCGGTGAACGCTGCTACCGGGCGCCGGAGTTCACCGGGCCGGCCGACCAGTGGACCACCCTGCTCGGCCGCCGCCCCGACCTGGTGCTGGCCGCCCGGCTGTGCCGCGGCCAGCTGGCCTGGTCGGTCGGACCCGGCCCGGCGGAGCTCGGCGGCGCCACCGGCGTGGCCGCCCCCGGCACCACCGGTGGGCCGCTCGGCCGCGCCGCCGCCTGGCTGCACACCGCGTTCCGCGTCCCGCAGCTGGACTGGCTGCTGTGGCGCGGCGCCACCTGGAGCTGGATCGCCTGCGCCGCCCTGCTGGTGCACGCCCGACGGCACCGGCTGCCCGCCGCCCTCCCGGTCGGGGCGGCCGTGCTGCTCGCCGTCCAGGCCGGCCTGCTGGCCACCGCCACCGGACAGGACCACCGGACGATGGCGCCCGCGCTCTTCCTCGGCCCGCTGCTGCTCACCCTGGTCACCGCACCGCGCCGCCGGAACGCCTGAGGGCCCGTCCGGAGCGAACTCCGGACGGGCCCTCAGGGCGGTGGACTAGAAGCGACGCGTGACGAGCGCGCGCTTCACCTCCTGGATCGCCTTGGTGACCTCGATGCCGCGCGGGCAGGCCTCCGAGCAGTTGAAGGTGGTGCGGCAGCGCCACACGCCCTCACGGTCGTTCAGGATCTCCAGGCGCTGCTCGCCGCCCTCGTCGCGCGAGTCGAAGATGAAGCGGTGCGCGTTGACGATCGCCGCCGGGCCGAAGTACTGGCCGTCGTTCCAGAACACCGGGCACGACGAGGTGCACGCGGCGCACAGGATGCACTTGGTGGTGTCGTCGAACCGCTCGCGGTCCTCCTGCGACTGCAGGCGCTCGCGGGTCGGGTCGTTCCCCTTGGTGATGAGGAACGGCATGACGTCCTTGTACGCCTGGAAGAACGGGTCCATGTCGACGATCAGGTCCTTGAGGACCGCGAGGCCCTTGATGGCCTCGATCGTGATCGGCTTCTCCGGGTTGACGTCCTTGATCAGGGTCTTGCAGGCCAGCCGGTTGCGGCCGTTGATCCGCATGGCGTCCGAGCCGCAGATGCCGTGGGCGCACGAGCGGCGGTACGTCAGGGTGCCGTCCTGCTCCCACTTGACCTTGTTGAGGGCGTCCAGGACGCGCTCCTTGGGGTCCATCAGCAGCTGGTAGTCGACCCACACCGGGTCCGGGTGCTCCTCCGGGTTGAACCGGCGGATCCGCAGGGTGACGTTGATCAGCTGGGTGGAGCCCGCCTCGGCCGCGTCCAGAGCGGCCGAGTGCTGCTCGACAGTCGGGGTGCTCATCAGTACTTACGCTCCATCGGCTGGTAGCGGGTCGTGACGACCGGCTTGTAGTCGAGGCGGATGGAGGTGGAGCCGTCGGCGGCGACCTCCTGGTACGCCATGGTGTGCTGCATGAACTTCACGTCGTCGCGCTTCGGGAAGTCCTCGCGGAAGTGACCGCCGCGGGACTCCTCGCGGGCCAGCGCGGAGACGGCCAGCACCTCGGCCAGGTCGAGCAGGTTGCCCAGCTCGATGGCCTCCAGCAGGTCGGTGTTGTACCGCATGCCCTTGTCCTGGATCGCCACGTTCTTGAAGCGCTCCTTGAGGGCGGCGATGTCCTGGACGGCCTGCTCCAGGGTCTTGCCGGTGCGGTACACGGACGCGTTGGTGTCCATGGACTCCTGCAGCTCCTTGCGGATCTGCGCGACCGACTCGGTACCGGTGGACTCGCGGAGCTGGTCGACCATGTTCTGGACCAGCGCGCCCGGGTCGGCCGGGAGCTCGACGAACTCGGCGCCCTCGGCGTACTCGGCGGCGGCGATGCCCGCGCGGCGGCCGAACACGTTGATGTCCAGCAGCGAGTTGGTGCCCAGGCGGTTGGCACCGTGCACCGACACGCAGGCGACCTCGCCGGCGGCGTACAGGCCGGGGACGATGTCGGTGTTGTTGGCCAGCACCTCGCCCTCGACGTTGGTCGGGATGCCGCCCATGGCGTAGTGCGCGGTCGGCTGGATCGGGATCGGGTCCGTGTAGGGCTCGATGCCGAGGTAGGTGCGCGCGAACTCGGTGATGTCCGGCAGCTTGGCGTCCAGCTGCTCCGGCTCGATGTGGGTGAGGTCCAGGTAGACGTGGTCGCCGTCCGGACCGCAGCCGCGACCCTCGCGGATCTCGGTGTAGATCGCGCGGGAGCAGACGTCACGGGACGCGAGGTCCTTCATGACGGGGGCGTAGCGCTCCATGAAGCGCTCGCCGTCCTTGTTGCGCAGGATGCCGCCCTCGCCGCGGGCGCCCTCGGTGAGCAGGATGCCCATCCGCCAGATGCCCGTCGGGTGGAACTGGAAGAACTCCATGTCCTCCAGCGGCAGGCCGCGGCGCAGCGCCACCGCCTGGCCGTCACCGGTCAGGGTGTGGGCGTTCGAGGTGACCTTGAACATCTTGCCGGTGCCGCCGGAGGCGAACACCACGGCCTTGGCCTGGAAGACGTGGATCTCGCCGGTGGCCAGCTCGTAGGCGACGACGCCCGCGGTCTTGCCCTCGTTGAGCAGCAGGTCGAGGACGTAGAACTCGTTGAAGAACTCCACGCCCTCCTTGACGCAGTTCTGGAACAGCGTCTGGAGGATCATGTGACCGGTGCGGTCGGCCGCGTAGCAGGACCGGCGGACCGGGGCCTCGCCGTGGTTGCGGGTGTGGCCGCCGAAGCGCCGCTGGTCGATCCGGCCCTGGTCGGTCCGGGAGAAGGGGAGACCCATCTTCTCCAGGTCGAGGACGGCGTCGATGGCCTCCTTGCACATGATCTCGGCGGCGTCCTGGTCGACCAGGTAGTCACCGCCCTTGACCGTGTCGAAGGTGTGCCACTCCCAGTTGTCCTCCTCGACGTTGGCGAGGGCGGCGCACATGCCGCCCTGGGCCGCGCCGGTGTGGGACCGGGTGGGGTAGAGCTTGGTCAGCACCGCCGTGCGGCTGCGCTTGGTCGACTCGATGGCCGCGCGCATGCCCGCGCCGCCGGCGCCGACGATGACAGTGTCGTACTGGTGAATCTGCATGGGGGTCAGTCGCCTCTGGCTCGTCAGATGTTCGGGTCGAAGGTGAAGATCACCAGGGTGCCGAGCAGGACCGTGAACACGGTCGCGACACCCAGGAGGCCCTTCAGCCACAGACGAGTGGAGTCCTTCTCCGCGTAGTCGTTGATGACGGTGCGCATGCCGTTGGCACCGTGCAGCATCGCCAGCCACAGCATCAGGAGGTCCCAGACCTGCCAGAACGGCGAGGCCCAGCGGCCGGCCACGAAGGCGAAGCTGATCTTGGAGACGCCGCCGTCGAGGACGAGGTTGATCAGCAGGTGGCCGAGGACCAGCACCACCAGGACGACACCCGACAGGCGCATGAACAGCCAGGCGAGCATCTCGAAGTTGGTGCGGGTGCGGCGCGGGGTCTTCTTGCTCCGCGTGCGGGCCGGCTCGACGACGAAGGCGTCGGCCGGGTTGCCCGTCCCCAGGCCCTGGCCCGTGTGGGCCTGCAGGGAGGGGACGATCACGTCCTTGGTCTCAGACATGGAGATCAGCCCCCGAACCAGGTGCGAAGGGTGTGCTGGAGGATCGGGTAGAAGGCGCCGGCCATCAGGACGACCCAGACACCCACGACGGTCCAGAGCATCTGCTTCTGGTACTTCGGGCCCTTGGCCCAGAAGTCGACCGCCACGACCCGCAGGCCGTTCAGTGCGTGGAACAGGATGGCGGCGCTCAGGCCGTACTCCATCAGGTTCACGTACCAGGTCTTGTAGGTCGCGATGACGGTGTCGTAATCCTCGGGCGACACCCGCACCAAGGCGGTGTCGAGGACGTGCGCGAAAAGGAAGAAGAAGATGAGGACGCCGGTGACTCGGTGAGCCACCCAGCTCCACATGCCTTCCCGGCCGCGGTACAGCGTTCCAGCCGGCACGGAAAACCCTCCGGAAGCGGGGTTGGGGGCTCGGCCGGCTTCGGTGTCGGTCAGCCCGGCCGGGTACGGTCCACCGGCCGCGAGCATCCTATCGACGCCATGTCCGCCGATGCCTCCGGGGGCCCCAGGTGTGATCAATCAGGCACGCACGGGCTAATCCAGGCGGGAACCGTGACGCAAAGTAGTCGATTCGTTGCGCTACGGTGCGCGCATGCCCCTCACCCGAACCGTCCGCGTCCTGGCGGTCGGCGCCCTCGCCCTGCTGGCCGGCTGCGGCTCCACCGCCCCCGCGCCGTCCGCCGACGGCGCCGCGCCGTCGGCGGCGCCGGACGCGGCCGCGCTGCGGGCCGCCGCCCTGACCGACGCCGACCTCGGGCCCGGCTGGACCGTCACCCTGATGAACCCCGGCCAGGGCGACCCCGCCGCGCCGGGGGAGAAGGCCGACCGCCCCGCCTGCCAGCCGATCCTGGACGCGGTCTCGCCCGGGGCCAGCGGCTCCGGCCCGCTCGCCGAGGTCGACCTGGACATCGCGCAGGCCGACGACGGGCGGCGCAGCGTCTACGCCGGGCTGCTCGCCTTCCGGGCCGGCCGGGCCGAGCGGATCCGGGCCGAGCTCGACCGGCTCCTCACCGTCTGTACCGCCTTCCACTCCGCGGCCGCGGGCGGTCCGACCACCACGCACCGGCTGCAGCGGATCGACACGCCCACCCCGGAGGGAGCGGACGCCGTCACCGCGTTCACCCTGACGAATGAATCCGAGGGCACCGCGCTGGTCCAGCGGGCCCTGATGGCCAGGACGGGCGAGGTGCTGGCGGTCTTCACCACGGTCGGCTCGCCGAAGGAGCCGACGCCCGAGCCCGACCGGCAGGTGGTCCGGGCGCAGCTGGCCAGGCTCACCCACCACTGACCGCCGGGCCCCGCTCCGGTGGAGCGGGGCCCGGCGGTGGGAGAGGGGCGGTGCGGTCAGCGCTTGCCGGCCGCCGCGTGGGTGGCCACCAGGTGCTCCAGGCGGGTCAGCGCGATCCGGCGCAGCTCCTCCGAGGCGACCAGGCGCTCCTCGTCCGGGTCGTTGGCGAGCCGGGTGCGGATCGAGGTGAGCACGCCGTCGAGCATCTCCTCCGGCTCCACCCCGTCGAGGGAGACCACGAAGACGTGGCCGAACCGGGCCTCGTACGCGGCGTGCGCGGCCCGCAGGGCGGTGTGCGCCGCCTGGCTCCCGGGGGCGCGCATGCCGAGCAGCGGCTGCGGCATCCAGCTCTCGTCGGCCAGCGCCTCGGCCAGGTCGGCCGGCCGCAGGTCGTACGACGCCTCGCTGGCGGCGGCGAGCAGGGACTCTATGTCGGGGTACGGCCGGTGTGCGGTGAGCCGCAGGGCCCACCGGTGACTGCCGCAGCAGGCGAGCAGGGCCTCCTCGGCGGCGCCGGAGTCGGCCTCGTTGAAGCGGTGAAGCCCGAGCAGGGACGGATCCGTCCGCGCGTCCAGACGCTGCGGCGGGATGTCGCTGGTCAGCGGGTCCTCCTCGTGAGGGCGGGAAGGGGGGATGCTCCAGAGACGAAAGTAGGTGCTGTGCGGTTGCGCGACGTACCTCGGCCCCAGGACCCGCTACGGGCCGCCCGGGCAGCGGCACCACGGTAGTTGAGCGCTCATCAGTTGTGGAGGCAGCGGACGGAATTCACTCGTACGAGCTATCAAGTTGTGATCCGCTGCCTCATGGCGTTCACCGGCGTCCGCTCAGCGCTCGCGGTGCACCTTGTGGTTGGCGGCCTGGGCGCGGGGGCGGACCACCAGCAGGTCGATGTTGACGTGGCTCGGCCGGGTCACTGCCCAGGAGACGGTGTCCGCGATGTCCTCGGAGGTGAGCGGCTCCGCCACGCCCGCGTAGACCGCCGCCGCCTTGTCCTCGTCGCCGCGGAAGCGGGTGACCGCGAAGCCCTCCGACTTCACCATGCCCGGGGCGATCTCGATCACCCGGATCGGCTCCCCGCACAGCTCCAGGCGCAGCGTCGCGGCGATGGTGTGCGCGGCGTGCTTCGCCGCCACGTACCCGCCGCCGCCCTCGTACGCGGCCAGCGCGGCGGTCGAGGACATCACCAGCACCGTGCCGTCGCCGGTCGCGCGCAGCGCCGGCAGCAGCGCCTGCGTCACGTGCAGCACGCCGAGCACGTTGACCTCGTACATGGCCAGCCAGTCCGCCGGGTCGCCCGCCTCCACGGTCTCCGCGCCGATCGCGCCGCCCGCGTTGTTGACCAGCACGTCCACCCGGCCGACCTCGGCGGCGAAGGCGTCCACCGCGGCCCGGTCGGTGACGTCCACGGTGTACGCGCGGCCGCCGATCTCCTTGGCCAGCGCCTCGATCCGCTCGGTCCGGCGGGCCGTCAGCACCACCTGGAAGCCGTCCGCCGCCAGCCGCCGCGCGGTCGCCGCGCCGATGCCGCTGCTGGCCCCGGTGACCACGGCCACCTTCTGCTCGCTCATTGCCCTGTCCCTCCGTGTCCGGTCGATCCGCACAGATCATCCCAGGAGGGCGACGAGCGGGGGCACGGGGAGCCGCGCCCCCGGCGGGGTGGACGTCAGCGGCGGAAGAAGGATCCGCCCGGGGTGCCGAGGCCGGTGGCGGTGTCGTAGCCGCGGGTCGCGGTCAGGCCGTAGTCGGAGGCGATCTTGTACAGGCGGACCTTGAGGACGCCGTTGACCTCGCCGAGGTCGACCACGTTGCCGAGCTTGGTGTGCACCTTGGCGTCGTCGACGTCGCGGAAGGCGCCGGTGCCGGCCCGGTCGTAGAGGTACGGGTTGGCGAAGCCGATCGCGCGGCCGCCGCGGGCGTCGATCGCGTCGGCGACCATCGCCGCGAACTCGGGCGCGGAGACCGAGGTGCCGCCGTAGCCGCCCTCGCTGTAGGTGCCGCCGGAGGTGTAGCCGACCAGGGTGGCGGCGACCAGGTCGCCGCTCATCGCGACGTCGGGGGTGGCGCGCAGCGGCGTGGCGGACGGGGTGCCGTCGGCCGCGGTGTGCGAGACGGAGTCGGGGACGACGCCGTGCTGGTACCAGGGCTGGGCGAAGTCCTTGGAGACGCCGCCGCCACCGCCGAAGTAGAAGTTGCCGGGGAAGGGCGTCCAGGACTTCTGGTCGGCGGAGAGGACCGAGCGCCGGTCGCCCATCGAGACCTCGTGGCCGTAGTGGCCGGCCTTGTCGGCGAGCTGCAGCGCGGTGCCGCCGACCGAGGTGACCCAGGGGGAGGCGGAGGGCCAGTCGGCCTGCGCCTGGCTGGTGTCGGCCTGGCAGTTGACGCCGGTGGCGGCGGCGCCGGGGGAGCTGTCGCCGCAGTCGCCGGAGGAGAAGGTGAAGCCGATGCCGGTGACCGCGCCGAGCTGGAAGAGCTGGTTGTCGGCGGCGACCACGGCGGGGTCGAGGTCCCCTCCGGTGCCGTGCATGATCTCGCCCCAGGAGTTGGAGACCACGTCGGCGAGGTGGCCGTCGACCACCTTGGCCATGGCGTCGTAGAGGTCGTCGTCGTAGCAGGAGTTGCCGCCGACGTAGACCACCTGGGCGTCGGGGGCGAGGCCGTGGGCCATCTCGACGTCGAGCGCCTCCTCGCCGGCCCAGCCGTCGGCGCCGCCGCACTCGTCCTGGTGGACCCACTTCTCCGGGGTGACGTACTCGGTGTACTGGCCCGGCGCGAACGGCCGGTCGCCGTGCAGGGTCGCGAAGCGGCCGGCGTCCTGCTCCATGGTGGGCAGGCCGTAGGCGTCGATGATCGCGATCCGGGCGCCCTTGCCGGAGACCTTGGCGTCGGTCACGCCGTAGGCCTTGCGGAGCTGGCTCGGGACGTACGAGCAGGGGGCGAAGGGCTCGTTCTTCTCGTAGCCCTCGGGCGCGCCCTTGGCGGTCTTCGAGCCGTAGCCGTCCTCGGAGCAGGTGGGGACGGTCGGCAGGGTGGCGGGCTGCTTGCGGTCCGGGCCGGCGGCCGCGGCCCGGGCGCGCTGCTCGGCCTCGCGGACCGGGACCGCGTGCGAGAGGTTCGGCCGGACCGCGTCGCTGAGCCCGCTGACGGCGAGCACCGCGCCGGCGGCGGCCGGGGGCACGGTGGCGTCCTGCGCCGGGGCGCGGTGCAGCCCGTCGGCGGTGCGGTAGCTGCGGAAGCCGGTGCCGAAGGCGCGGGACAGCGCTCCGGTGGTGCCGGAGACCTGCAGGTAGTGCGGGGTGCCGGCGTCCACGGTCAGGCCGGCGCCGGTCACCCAGGCGGTGACCGCCTCGACCTGCTCGGCGGTGGCGCCGAACCGGTCCTCGGCGTCGGCGTCGCCGAGGTACTTCCCGTACGCGGGGGAGGAGGGGTCGGAGACGGCGCGGGCGAGCGCGGCGAGCGCGTCCCGGTCGCGGCCGGCCAGGTAGATCCGGGCGCTGCCCGGGGCGGAGTCCGGTACGGCGCCCGCGTCGGCCTGGGCGGTGGCCCAGGCGGGGTGGGTGCCGGTGAGTTCCTTGGCGGTCGGCGCGGCGGTGGCGGCGCCGGCCGGGGCGGCGCCGGCCGGGGCGGCCAGCCCGATGGTTCCCAGGACCAGGGCCGCGGTCAGCGGCGCGGCCAGTCCGGCGAGCCGGTGGCGTGCGATGGGCACGACGGTTCCCCCCACGTGGTGAGTTGACGGAGTGTCATGCACGTCTGTTCGACTGTGCGGAAGCTGTCTATTCGCACGGTTGTGCCGGACTCAAGGGCGTGGGAGAAAGCTTTGCCCGCGCAGAGGGAACGTTTGACCTGGTTGGGGGCAGGCCGCGTGTCCGGAACGCGCCCGGGTCGTTGCACAGGGCAGCGATCGTCCGAAAGGCGGCTGAATCGAGATGTCATACCCATCCGCGCGGCCGGTATGCACCAATCCGGTGAGCTCTTCGACGGAAGCCGGGCAGAAAGCCCACCACCGGCCTACGATGGTTGAGGTGAACGATCCTCAGCCCGCCGCCCAAGCCGCCCTCGCGACCGACGTCCGCCCCGCCGCAGACCTGCGCGCCCGGGTACGCGCCCACGAGGCCGAGTTGATCGCCTTCCGCCGTGACCTGCACCGGCACCCGGAGCTGGGCCGTCAGGAGTTCCGCACCACCCGGCTGCTGCGCGAGCGGCTGCTCGCCGCCGGGCTGCAGCCCACCGTGCTCCCCGGCGGCACCGGCCTGCTGGTCGACATCGTCCCGGCGGGCACCCGCCCCGGCACGGAGCTGCTGGCGTTCCGCGCGGACATCGACGCGCTGCCGATCGACGACACCAAGACGGACGCGCCGTACCGCTCCACCCTGCCCGGCCGGGCCCACGCCTGCGGGCACGACGTGCACACCTCGGTGGTGCTCGGCACCGCCCTGGTGCTGGCCCGGGCCCGGGCGGCGGGCGAGCTGAAGCAGCCGGTCCGGCTGATCTTCCAGCCCGCCGAGGAGGTGATGCCCGGCGGCGCGCTGGACGTGATCAAGGCCGGCGGGATGGAGGGCGTCGGGCGGATCTTCGCCGTGCACTGCGACCCCAAGGTGCAGGTCGGCCGGGTCGGGCTGCGGGTCGGCGCGATCACCTCGGCCTGCGACCGGGTGCTGCTCACCCTGGACGGGCCCGGCGGCCACACCGCCCGCCCGCACCTGACCACCGACCTGGTCACCGCGGTCGCCAAGCTGGCCGCGGACCTGCCGTCCGCGTTCTCCCGGCGGATGGACCCGCGCTGGGGCGTCTCGCTGGTCTGGGGCCGGATCGCGGCCGGCTCCGCGCCGAACGTCATCCCGCTCCACGCCGAGCTGGAGGGCACCGTCCGCTGCCTGGAGCTGGCCGGCTGGCGGGAGGCGCCGGAGGTGATGGACGAGCTGGTCGCCCGGATCGCCGAGACCTACCGGGCCAAGTGGACCATCGACTACCACCGCGGGGTGCCGCCGGTGGTCAACGAGCAGGCGTCGATCGCCCAGCTGGAGGCGGCGATGACCGCCCGCTTCGCCGACGGCCGCGGCCCGGTGGTGGAGGACACCGAGCAGAGCCTCGGCGGCGAGGACTTCTCCTGGTACCTGGAGCACGCGCCGGGCGCGCTGGCCCGGCTCGGCGTCCGCGCCCCGCACGAGAAGGGCGTCCGGGACCTGCACCAGGGCGACTTCGACGTGGACGAGCGGGCCATCGCGGTGGGTGTGGAACTGTTCTCCTCGCTGGCCCTGGAGCACGGCCGGATCTGATCCCGGCGGGTGAACGCCGGGCCACCCCGGATTTCGGCGCGGTTACTGGCCCGGTGGGGCAAGATCGGCGTACCGTGGTGGCCCGATACCACTGGGTAGTGACATCGGGTTGAACATATGTGACGTTATGTCCGGATTTCTTCGGACGTCCGACCACATTTTGATAACAACCCGGATGGCCTCGCAGGCCGTAACACAACCGTGTTCTACGCGCGTTACGGTGGCGCTCGACCACGCCAAACGGGTGTGTGAGAAGGAGAAACTCCCTTGCGCCGTTCAATGAAGCTCGCCGCGGTTGTGCTCTCGGGTTCCCTGGGCATCGCCTCGCTCGCCGCTTGCGGCGCAAAGAGCGACTCGACCTCCGGTTCCTCTTCCGCCACCGCCGGCGCCGGTGCCTCCGGCCTCAAGGTCGGCATGGCCTACGACATCGGCGGCCGTGGCGACCAGTCGTTCAACGACTCCGCCGCCCGTGGTCTCGACAAGGCCAAGAACGAGCTGGGTGCCACGGTCTACGAGGCCGAGGCCAAGACCGGTGAGGCCGAGACCGACAAGGAGCAGCGTCTCAAGGACCTGGTCTCGTCGGGCTACAACCCGGTCATCGCCGTCGGCTTCGTCTACCAGGACGCGGTCAACAAGGTCGCGAAGGACAACCCGAACGTCAAGTTCGCGATCATCGACTCGGCGTCGGCCGACCAGCCGACCAACGTCACCTCGCTGACCTTCTCGGAGGAGCAGGGCTCCTACCTGGCCGGTGTCGCCGCCGCCCTGAAGTCCACCGCGAAGCACGTCGGCTTCATCGGTGGCGTCCAGTCCGAGCTGATCAAGAAGTTCGAGGCCGGCTACGTCGCGGGCGTCCACTCGGTCGACCCGAACATGAAGGTCGAGGTCACCTACCTCACCACCCCGCCGGACTTCTCGGGCTTCACCGACCCGGGCAAGGGCAAGCAGGCCGCCCAGGGCCAGCTCGACAAGGGCGCGGACGTCATCTACTCCGCCGCCGGCTCCTCCGGCAACGGCGCCATCGAGGCCGTCGCCGGCGCCAACAAGTGGGCCATCGGCGTCGACTCGGACCAGGCCGCCCAGCCGGCCCTGCAGAAGTACAGCGCCCGCATCCTCACCTCGATGGTGAAGAACGTCGACGTCGCGGTCTTCAAGTACATCGAGTCCGTGAAGAACGGCAACCCGATCACCGGTGTGAAGAACTTCGACCTGAAGGAGGGCGGCGTCTCGCTGGCCACCACCGGCGGTCACATCGACGACATCAAGAAGCAGCTGGACGAGGCGGCCGCGAAGATCACCTCCGGCCAGACCAAGATCCCGACCGCTCCGCAGGGCTGATCCAAGCCCCACCTCCACCGGCTGCCGTCCGGCAGCGGGTATGAATGACGGAGAGTCAGGGAGGGGCCCGGACGGATGCGCACCCCGCGCATCCCCCGGGCCCCATCCCGTTCCCCGTCCGTAGATCTCTCCAGCGCGACGATGCGCCAGACGACCACGAGGAGATCGCCATCACCGGCTCCGACCCCGCCCTCCCGGGCGGACTCCCCAGCGCGGGGACGGCGACACCGGCCGTCGAACTGCGCGGTATCACCAAGCGCTTCCCCGGCGTCGTGGCCAACCACGACATCGACATCACCGTGCAGCGCGGCACCGTGCACGCCCTGATGGGCGAGAACGGCGCGGGCAAGTCGACGCTGATGAAGATCCTCTACGGCATGCAGAAGCCGGACGAGGGCACCATCACCATCAACGGCGAGCAGGTCGAGTTCAACACCCCGGGCGACGCCATCGACCGCGGCATCGGCATGGTGCACCAGCACTTCATGCTCGCGGACAACCTCACCGTGTGGGAGAACGTCGTCCTCGGCGGCGAGAAGCTGCACGGGATAGGAGCCAAGGCCAAGGCGAAGATCCGCGAGATCTCCGACCAGTACGGCCTCGGGGTCAGGCCCGACGCCCTGGTCGAGGACCTCGGCGTGGCCGACCGCCAGCGCGTGGAGATCCTCAAGGTCCTCTACCGCGGGGCCCGGATCCTGATCCTGGACGAGCCCACCGCCGTCCTGGTGCCGCAGGAGGTCGACGCGCTCTTCGGCAACCTGCGCGACCTCAAGGCCGAGGGCGTCACCGTCATCTTCATCTCGCACAAGCTGCACGAGGTGCTCTCGGTCGCCGACGCGATCAGCGTGATCCGCCGCGGCACCACCGTCGGCGACGCCGACCCGCAGAGCGTCACCGCCCGCCAGCTGGCCGAGATGATGGTCGGCGCCGAGCTGCCCTCCCCGCAGACCCGCGAGTCGACCGTCACCACCACCGAGATGCTCACCGTCGACGCGCTGCGGATCGCCAAGCCGGACGCCGAGGGCATCGAGCGCGTGGTCCTCGACGACATCTCGCTGACCATCCACAAGGGCGAGATCCTCGGCATCGCCGGCGTCGAGGGCAACGGCCAGGCCGAACTGGTCGAGGCCATCATGGGCATGCTGCCGCTGGACGCCGGCCGCGTCTCGCTGGACGGCAAGGACCTCACCGGCGCCCTCACCCGGGCCCGCCGCGAGGCCGGCATCGGCTACATCCCCGAGGACCGCCACCGGCACGGCCTGCTGCTGGAGGCCCCGCTCTGGGAGAACCGGATCCTCGGCCACGTCTCCGAGACCCCCAACTCCAAGGGCCCGCTGCTCGACCCGGCCGGCGCCCGCAAGGACACCCTGCGGATCGTCGAGGAGTACGACGTCCGCACCCCCGGCATCGAGGTCACCGCGGCCTCCCTCTCCGGCGGCAACCAGCAGAAGCTGATCATCGGCCGCGAGATGAGCCACAGCCCCAAGCTGCTGATCGCCGCCCACCCGACCCGCGGCGTGGACGTCGGCGCGCAGGCGCAGATCTGGGAGCAGATCCGCTCCGCGCAGCGCGAGGGCCTCGCGGTGCTGCTGATCTCCGCCGACCTGGACGAGCTGATCGGCCTCTCCGACCGGATCCAGGTGATCTACCGCGGCCGCCTGGTCGCCGACGCCGACCCGGCCACCGTCACCGCGGAGGACCTGGGCACCGCGATGACCGGTGCGGCCCGCGGCCACATCGAGTCCGAGCCCGACGCGGTCGCCGAGGCCCAGGCCGTCGCCGCCGAGGGCACCGAGACCCAGTCCGACGGTCCGACCGACACCGCCGACGACCCGCAGGCGGGGGAGTAACCCGATGACCACTGAGAACCCCGCCGCGAAGGCGTCCTTCAAGGACCGCTTCGACGGCGAGCGCATCCTGCTGGCCCTGGCCGCGCCGGTGCTCGCGGTGCTGCTCTCCGCGGTGATCTGCGGCGTGCTGCTGGCGATCTCCGGCAAGGACCCGTTCAACGCCTTCCAGGTGATGTGGGACTACGGCACCGCCTCGGACGGCCAGGTGCTCACCCTGAACCGGGCCACCACGTACTACGTCGCCGGTTGCGCCGCCGCCTTCGGCTTCCGGATGAACCTGTTCAACATCGGCGTCGAGGGCCAGTACCGGCTCGGCATGCTGTTCGCCGCGTACGTCGGCAGCCAGGTCGACCTGCCGTCCGTGCTGCAGATCCCGCTGCTGCTGATCACCGCGATGCTGGTCGGCGGCCTGTGGGCCTCGATCGCCGCCCTGCTGAAGGTCTACCGCGGCGTCAGCGAGGTCATCTCGACCATCATGCTGAACGCCATCGCCACCGCGGTGGTCGGCCTGCTGCTCGTCCCGGGCGTCTTCGCCCCGGCGAAGGGCGGCAGCAGCAACGCGATCAACACCGCGCCGGTCTCGCAGTCCAGCCACTTCTTCACCATCCCGACCGCGGGCGGCGACCTGTACGGCTTCATCTTCGTCGCCATCGCGATCGGCGTGCTGTTCCACTTCACCCTCAGCCGCACCCGGTTCGGCTTCGACCTGCGCGCCACCGGCCGCTCGGAGACGGCCGCCAAGGCCTCGGGCGTCAACGTCAAGCGCATGATCATCACCAGCATGGTGGTGTCCGGCGCGCTGGCCGGCATGATCGGCCTGCCGGAGCTGCTGCAGCACTCGTACTACTTCGGCCAGAGCGTGCAGCTGAACCTCGGCTTCATCGGCATCTCGGTCGCCCTGCTCGGCCGCAACACGCCGATCGGCATCGTCTTCTCGGCGCTGCTGTTCGCCTTCCTCGACGTCGCGGGTACCCGTCTGCCGCTGCGCGGCGACTACCCGCAGGAGATCGTCGCGGTCATGCAGGGAACCATCGTCATCTGCGTCGTCGTCGCCTACGAGCTGGTCCGCCGCTACGGCCTGAAGCGCCAGCAGCAGAAGGTCGGCGCCGAGCTCGCCGCCCAGGCCGCCGCGGCCGCCAAGAAGGAGGTCTCGGCGTGAGTACGGCAATTGCCACCAAGCCGAAGTCGGGCGGGGCTCCCGCCAAGCGCGGGAAGATCACCTGGCCCGTCGTCCTGCTGCTGATCGCCGGTGCCCTGGTGCTGGTCTCCGCGGTCGAGGCGTACACCGGCAACTACGGCCTGACCTCCTCCGGGCAGGTCAGCGCGGCGCTCTCCTCGGCCGTGCCGATCGCGATGGCCGGTCTCGGCGGTCTGTGGTCGGAGCGGGCCGGCGTGGTCAACATCGGCCTCGAAGGCATGATGGTCGCCGGCACCTTCTGCGGCGCCTGGGCGGGCTACCTGGTCAACCCGTGGGTCGGCCTGCTGGCCGGCATGGCGGGCGGCGCGCTCGGCGGTCTGCTGCACGCGCTGGTCACCGTGACCTTCGGCGTCGACCACATCGTCTCCGGCGTCGGCATCAACCTGCTGATCCCCGGCATCTGCGCGTACGTCAACCGGATCTACTACAAGGACTACGTGGCGAACGGCGCGGGCGCCAACCAGTCGCCGCCGGCCGACCCGCTGCCCGAGATCACCGTTCCGGGCCTCTCCAGCTGGCTGGAGAGCATCGAGTCGCACCACTGGTTCCTGGTCTCCGACGTCGCCGGCATCCTCGCCGGCCTGGTCACCAACCTGTCGGTGGTCGTGGTGATCGCCGCCGTGCTGCTGGTCGTCACCTACTTCCTGCTCTGGCGCACGGTGTTCGGCCTGCGGCTGCGCTCCTGCGGCGAGAACCCCACCGCCTCGGAGTCGCTGGGCGTCAACGTCTACAAGTACAAGTACTACGCGGTGGTCGCCTCGGGCGCCTTCGCCGGCCTCGGCGGCGCGTACCTCTCGCTGGTCGCCGCGCACTTCTACAAGGACGGCCAGACCCAGGGCCGCGGCTTCATCGGCCTCGCCGCGATGATCTTCGGCAACTGGATGCCCGGCGGCCTCGCCATGGGCGCCGGCCTGTTCGGCTTCACCGACAGCCTCCAGCTGCGCGACGCGGACAACGTCCACGTCCTGCTGCTGGTCATCGCGATCGCCATGGCGCTGCTCGCGCTCTGGCAGCTCTACCGCCGCAAGTTCACCGGCGCGGTGATCAGCGCGGTCGTCGCCGTCGGCCTGGGCCTGTGGTACGCGCTCACCGACACCGTCCAGCGTCCGCTGATCGTCGCCACCCCGTACGTCATCACGCTGGTCGTGCTGGCCCTCGCCTCACAACGCCTGCGGATGCCCAAGGCGGACGGCCAGATCTACCGCAAGGGCGAGGGCAAGTGACGGCCGCCGTCGACTGGGCGCGGCTGCGCGAGGCCGCGCGGGAGGCGATGGCGCACGCCTACGCCCCGTACAGCAAGTTCCCGGTCGGGGCCGCGGCCCTGGTCGACGACGGGCGCACCGTCACCGGCTGCAACGTGGAGAACGCCTCGTACGGGCTCGGGCTGTGCGCCGAGTGCGGCCTGGTCTCCGCGCTGCACGCCGGCGGCGGCGGCCGACTGGTGGCGTTCACCTGCGTGGACGGCGCCGGCGAGCTGCTGATGCCGTGCGGCCGCTGCCGCCAGCTGCTGTTCGAGCACGGGGGCCCCGAGCTGCTGGTCCAGCTGCCCTCCGGGGTGCGGACGATGAGCGAACTGCTGCCCGACGCCTTCGGGCCGGAGCGGCTCTAGTCGCTGAGGTTGTTACGCGCGTAGAGTGTCGCGGGAGAGCAGGACATCCCGCGGCACTCTACGCATTTCTGACCCACCCTCCGGGAGAGAACAACACCATGGACGCCATCTCCGTCATCAGGACCAAGCGCGACCGCGGCGAACTGACCGATCCGCAGATCGACTGGGTGATCGACGCCTACACCCGCGGCGAGGTCGCCGACGAGCAGATGTCCGCCCTCGCCATGGCGATCCTGCTCAACGGCATGAACCCGCGCGAGATCAGCCGCTGGACCGACGCCATGATCCGCTCCGGCGAGCGGATGGACTTCACCGCCCTCGGCGTCCCCACCGCCGACAAGCACTCGACGGGCGGCGTCGGCGACAAGATCACCCTCCCGCTCGCCCCGCTCGTCGCCGCCTGCGGCGCCGCCGTCCCGCAGCTCTCCGGCCGCGGCCTCGGCCACACCGGCGGCACCCTCGACAAGCTCGAATCCATCCCCGGCTGGCGGGCCCTGCTCTCCAACGACGAGATGATGGACGTCCTGCGCACCACCGGCGCCGTCATCTGCGCCGCCGGCGACGGCCTCGCCCCCGCCGACAAGAAGCTCTACGCCCTCCGCGACGTCACCGGCACCGTCGAGGCCATCCCGCTGATCGCCTCCTCGATCATGTCCAAGAAGATCGCCGAGGGTACGGGCGCCCTCGTGCTGGACGTCAAGGTCGGCAGCGGCGCCTTCATGAAGAACCTCGACGACGCCCGCGAACTCGCCCGCACCATGGTCGGCCTCGGCAACAGCGCCGGCGTCAACACCGTCGCCCTGCTCACCGACATGTCCGTGCCGCTCGGCCTCACCGCCGGCAACGCGCTCGAAGTCCGCGAGTCCGTCGAGGTCCTCGCCGGCGGCGGCCCCGCCGACGTCGTCGAGCTCACCCTCGCGCTCGCCCGCGAGATGCTCGCCGCTGCCGGCGTCCACGGCAAGGACCCCGCCGACGCCCTGCGCGACGGCTCCGCCATGGACCACTGGCGCCGCATGATCGCCGCCCAGGGCGGCGACCCCGACGCCACCCTCCCCGTCGCCCGCGAGCAGCACGTCGTCACCGCCCCCGCGAGCGGCGTCCTCACCGAACTCGACGCCTACGCCGTCGGCGTCTGCGCCTGGCGCCTCGGCGCCGGCCGCGCCCGCAAGGAGGACCCCGTCCAGGCCGGCGCCGGCGTCGAGATCCACGCCAAGCCCGGTGCCGAGGTGACCGCCGGCCAGCCGCTGCTCACCCTGCACACCGACACCCCCGAGCGCTTCGACTACGCGCTGGAGGCGCTGACCACCGGCATCACCGTCAGCCCGGCCGGCACCGCCTTCACCGCCGACCCGATCGTCCTCGACCGCATCGCCTGACACGCCGCGTACGGACGGCCGTGCCCCCGGAGCGGGGGTGCGGCCGTCGGCGCGTGGATCGGACGGGCAGCAGGCGGTCCAGTAGGAACTCGTCGCCGGTGGCGGTGACCAGGGTGCGCGACTGCAGCCGGTACCGGCCGGGTGCGAGCTCGACGGTGCGGACGTCCTCCCACCCCGGCTCGTCCCGGAGCGGGTCGACGGCGGCCACCAGACCCCCGTCGTCGTCCGCCGAGTACCAGCGGGCGAACGCCGACACCCCGGGCAGCCAGGTGACCGACAGCGGCTCGCCACCGAGGGACACGACGTCGCCGTGCCCCGGCAGCTCGAACGCGGCCGCGTACTCGCCGGTCCACTCGTCGGCGGCCTCCCCGCCCCACGTGGGCACCGCGGCCTCGGGCAGCGGGACGTAGCGCCCGAAGTCGGTTCCGCCGATCCAGCTGTGCACGGCTCAGGCGTAGGTCAGCAGGACGCTGGTGTCGACGGTCCACGGGCCGACCGTGATCGTGTCACCGAAGGCGAACGGTGTCCGGAGGGTGTAGCCGGGCTGGTCGTGGATGATGCCGGTCCCCTTGCGGGGGTCGACCAAGAGGTAGAGCGGGATACCCATGGCGGCGTAGTCGCGGACCTTGTGCTCGTAGTCGTTCTCCGGGTTCGACTTCGACACCACCTCGACCACGAGCAGGACCTCGTGGGGCAGCAGCGCAGGTTTTTCGGCTTCGAGGGCTTCCTCCGCGAACACCATGAGGTCCGGATTGCGCAGCCTGCCGAGGCCGACATCCTCCAGATCGGCACCGCCGTGTGCGATGTGGCCCGGATGGGTCCTCTCGATCTGACTGTTGAGCTGTCGGGCGATCCGGACCACAGCGAGCTCGTGACGACTCACGGGCGACATCATCATGACGATCTCGCCCTCGGCGATCTCGATCTTCCCTATCCCGGGCACCTGCGGGAGCTGGTCGGCGATCTCGCGCAACCGGGCGTACACAGCAGGGTCGATGCTCATGTCCGGAGTCTAGCCACGGACGGGCCGGGGCCGGACGGTCGCGTGGTGGGCGCGGTGGGTGGCGTAGAGGGTGACGGCGGCGGCGAGGGTCATCGCGGTGAGGCCGACCGCGGCGGCGCCGTCCCAGCCGGAGGAGTGGTAGGCGTCGGCGCCGAGGGTGCCGCCGAGGCTGTTGCCGAGGTAGTAGGCGATCAGGTAGAGCGCGGAGGCCTGGGCGCGGCCGTGGGTGGCGGTGCGGCCGACGGCCGAGGAGGCGGTCGCGTGGCCGGCGAAGAATCCGGCGGTGATCAGGACCAGGCCGAGCAGCGCGGCGGCCAGCGAGCCGGCCAGCGAGAGCAGCAGGCCGGCGCCGGTGGTGCCGATGGCCACGTACAGGGTGCCGCGGCGGCCGAGCCGTGCGGTGAGGCGCCCGGCGGAGGCGGAGGACGCGGTGCCGACCAGGTAGACGACGAAGATCGAGGCGGCGAGCGACTGCGGCAGGTTGAAGGGCGCCGAGGTCAGCCGGTAGCCGACCGTGTTGTAGACGGCGCCGAAGACCGCCATGAAGAGCATCCCGAGGGCGTACAGGCGCAGCAGCAGCGGGTTGCGCAGGTGCGTGCCGACGGTGCGGGCGAGGGCGCGGGCGTCCACCGGGACGGGCCGGAAGTTGCGGGCGCGGGGGATGAGCAGCCGGAAGGCGAGCGCGGCGAGCAGGGCGAGCGCGGCGGAGACCGCGAGCCCCCAGCGCCAGCCCCAGGCGGCGGCCGCCCAGCCGGAGACCAGCCGGCCGCCCATGCCGCCGATCGAGTTGCCGGCCACGTACAGGCCCATCGCGGAGGCGAGCGCGCTCGGGTGGATCTCCTCGGCGAGGTACGCCATCGCGGTGGCGGGCAGTCCGGCGAGCGCGGCGCCCTGGACGGCGCGCAGCACCACCAGGGTGGTGAGGTTCGGCGCGAGGGGCAGCAGCAGCGCGATGCCGGAGGCGGCGACGGTGGAGGCGGTCATCACCGCGGTGCGGCCGTACCGGTCGGAGAGCGCGCTGGCCGGGAGCAGGGCGAGGGCGAGGCCGAGGGTGGCGGCGGAGGCGGTCCACGCGGCCTGGCCGGGCGTCAGGTCGAGGTCGGCCGAGAGGATCGGCAGCAGGCCCTGGGTGGAGTACAGCAGGACGAAGGTGGCCACACCGGCGGCGAACAGTGCCAGGTTGGCGCGGCGGAACGCGCGGTCGCCCGGACGGTGGCGCAGGTCGGTTTCCGAGGGCGGGGACGACGGGGTGGAGGCGCCCGCTCCGGCGGGCGCCCCGGTACTGGAGGGCTGCATGGATCGAACGTAGGACCCGCGTCGTTGATGCGTCCAATGCATGGATGATGGAAGATCCATACCGTGACGTATGAGAGCAGCTCGCAGCCGGTCCGCCTCGCCGAGCTCGGCCCGGAGGCCGACGTGACCCGCCTCGCACCGCTGTTGGCCGAGTTCGCGGCGGTCGCCCGACTGGAGCACGTGACGCAGGCGGCCCAGCTGCTCGGCATGCCGCAGCCCACCCTCTCCCGGGCGGTCGCCCGGCTGGAGGCCGAGCTCGGCGTCGACCTGCTGGCCCGTCAGGGGCGCACCGTACGGCTGACCCGGGCCGGCCGGCTGCTGCTCGGCTCGGTCGAGCGGGCCCTCGCCGAACTGGAACGCGGCGCGGACGCCGCCCGGGCGGAGGCCGACCCGGCGGCGGGGCGGGTGGCGTTCGGCTTCCTGCACACCATGGGGACGGACGCGGTGCCCGCGCTGCTGCGGGGCTTTCGCAGCGAGCACCCGCGGGTGAGGTTCCAGCTGGTGCAGGACTACGTCGCCGCGATGCTGGAACGGCTGCGCGCCGGGGAGCTGGACCTCTGCCTGGTCTCCCCGGTGCCGGACGCCCCCGACCTGGTCGCCCGACCGCTCGACGAGCAGCGGCTGCACCTGGTCGTCCCCGCCGACCACCGGCTCGCCGGTCGCCGCCGGATCCGGCTCGCGGAGGTCGCGCGGGAGCCGTGGGTCGCGGTGGAGGAGGGGTACGGGCTGCGGGTGATCACCGACGGCTTCTGCGCGGAGGCGGGGTTCGTGCCGCGGATCGCGTTCGAGGGGGAGGAGGCGGAGACCCTGCGGGGCCTGGTGGCGGCCGGGCTGGGGGTGGCGCTGCTGCCGCCCGCGCTGGTGCCGCGGCCGGGCGTGGTGGAACTGGAGGTCACCGCCCCGCGCACCCGCCGCGCGATCGGCCTGGCCTGGGTGGCCGGCCGCCCGCTCACGCCTCCGGCGACGGCCTTCCGCGACTTCGTCCTCTCCCGCCGCGGCCGCCTCCTCGACCACGACTGACCGGCGGCCGCGCGAAGGCAACCGCGCTGCGCGCGGGCCCGGCGGGACGCCTTTTGCGCTGCGCGCCGTGGGGCCGTCGTGCTGCGCGTTGCCCGGCGGGTTACTTCTGCGCTGCGCGCTGCCTGGCGGGAGGGTGTCCGTCGCGCTGCGTGCGGGCTCGGTGGGGGCGCTTTTGTGCTGCGCGCTGCCTGGCGGGAGGGTGTCCGTCGCGCTGCGTGCGGGCCCGGGGGTGGCTCCTTGCGCGCGGGCCCGGCCGGAGGCGACTACCGCGCTGCGGGGTGTCGGGTTCACCGGCGCGCCGGCCGGGGCGTGCGGACGGCGGCGGGGAGGTCGGGCTGTACCGGCCGAGGCGCCGCACCGTATACGGGCTCCGACCCTGTGCGGGGAGGGCGCCCGGGGCGTCACTCGGCGAGGGTCGCGGCCAGCCGGTCGAGGACGTGCGGCCAGCCGTGGCCCATGCCGTCGAGGGCGCTGCGGCCCAGCGGGGAGTCCAGGTCGAAGCCGGCGTGTTCGAGCAGCAGGCGGGTGCCGGTGCCTTCGGGGACGAGCCGCCAGGTGAGGGTGGTGTCGAGGGTGCCCTCGGCGAAGGAGTAGCGGAGCAGGCGCTCGGGTTCGACGGCGAGCACCTCGCAGGGCTGTTCGCCCCACGGTCCCATGTCGAGGGTGAAGCGGTGGCCGACCTCGGCGCGGACGTCGCCTGCGGCCCACCAGCGGGCGTGCGTCCCGGGGTCGGTGAGGGCGCGCCAGACCTTGGCGGGCGGGTGCGGGAGGAAGCGGTCGAGCTCGATGGTGGGGCGGGGCCCGGTCATGCGGGGGTGTCCTTCTCGGTGGGGGTCGGTTCGGCGTCGAGCAGGTCGGCGAGGGCGGTGAGCCGGCCGCGCCAGTAGTGCTCGAAGGGGTGCAGCCAGGCGCCGACCTGGGCGAGTGGCGCGGGGTCGAGGTGGTAGTAGCGCTGCCGTCCGCGGGGCTCCTCGCGGACCAGGCCGGCCTGGCGGAGGACCTGGAGGTGTTCGGAGACGGCGGGGCGGCTGAGCTCGAAGCGTCCGGCCAGGTCGCCGGCGGCGCGCGGCCCGTCGAGCAGGGCGTCGAGCAGGCGGCGGCGGACGGGGTTGGCGAGGGCGCTGAAGACGTCGGTGGCCACGGCCCGACGATACGTCGGAGATTTCCGACAGGTCAAGCGTCGGAATTTTCCGACATGAGGCGAGGGTGGTGTGGCGAGTGGGAATCTACGCGCGTAGGAGCTACACTCTCGCAATGGAGAAGCAGATCCCTGCCACCGCGGGCACCGCAGCCCCGCGCATTCCCACCCCCGAGCAGATCGTCCGCGCCCCCAAGGTGCTCCTGCACGACCACCTGGACGGCGGGCTCCGCCCCGAGACCATCGTCGAACTGGCCGCGGCCTGCGGCTACGAGGGCCTGCCCACCACCGACCCGAAGGAGCTCGGCGTCTGGTTCCGGGAGGCCGCCGACTCCGGCTCGCTGGTCCGCTACCTGGAGACCTTCGCGCACACCTGTGCCGTGATGCAGACCCGCGAGGCACTGGTCAAGGTCGCCGCCGACTGCGCCGAGGACCTGGCCGCCGACGGCGTGGTCTACGCCGAGGTGCGGTACGCCCCCGAGCAGCACCTGGAGGGCGGCCTCACCCTCGACCAGGTGGTGGAGGCGGTCAACGAGGGCTTCCGCCTCGGCGAGGCCAACGCCCGGGCCCAGGGCAACCGGATCCGGGTCGGCACCCTGCTGACCGCGATGCGGCACGCCGCCCGCTCCCAGGAGATCGCCGAGCTCGCCAACCGCCACCGCGACCAGGGTGTGGTCGGCTTCGACATCGCCGGCGCCGAGGCGGGCTACCCCCCCACCCGCCACCAGGCCGCCTTCGACTACCTCAAGGGCGAGAACAACCACTTCACCATCCACGCGGGCGAGGCGTTCGGCCTGCCGTCGATCTGGGAGGCCCTGCAGTGCTGCGGCGCCGACCGGCTCGGCCACGGCGTGCGGATCGTCGACGACATCACGGTCGCCGAGGACGGCACCGTCCGGCTCGGCCGGCTGGCCGCGTACGTGCGCGACAAGCGGATCCCGCTGGAGATGTGCCCGACCTCCAACCTGCAGACCGGCGCCGCGAGTTCGTACGCCGAGCACCCGATCGGGATGCTCAGCCGGCTGAAGTTCCGAGTCACCGTCAACACCGACAACCGGCTGATGAGCGGCACCAGCGTGAGCCAGGAGTTCCAGCACCTGGTGGACGCCTTCGGCTACACCCTGGGCGACATGGAGTGGTTCACGGTGAACGCAATGAAGTCCGCGTTCCTGCCCTTCGACGAGCGGCTCGCGATGATCAGCGACGTGATCAAGCCCGGCTACGCCGAACTCAAGGCGGAGTGGCTCTTCAGCCCGCGCGCCTGACCCGGACCGGAGGGGCGTCGGGCTGTCGCCGAGAGCCCGACGCTCATCCGACTATTCAGTCCTGGGAGTGACGCGTCTTTGATCCGCGTGCTCGCTTGTCACTACGGTGGGCCAGTCATTGATGACTCGGCGTGACGGCGGCGTCCCAGGCGCCGTCCGAACGCCGGGGCCCGACCAGGACTCGAGGACGCACACATGAAGCAGGCCACTCTGAAGGCCGCCGGTACGGCTGCGCTGGGCGCCGCGATCGCCGTCGTTGCCGCGGGTTCCGCCTCGGCCGCCGCCCCGGGCGGTCTCGGACTGCCGACCAGCGCGCTGACCAACCCCGGCCTGACCGGTGCCGCGACCGGCGCGGTCGCCAAGGTCCCCGGCGGCGACCAGGTCACCCAGGTGGCCGGCACGCTCAACCCGGACGTGGCCGCTCCGCTGGCCCCGGCGCCGGCCGCCCAGGCACCGGCTGCCCAGGCCCCGGCCGCGCAGGCCCCGGCCGCGCAGGCTCCCGCTGCCCAGGCCCCCGCCGCCGAGGCGCCGGCCGCGCAGGCTCCCGTCGAGCAGGCCCCGGCCGCGCAGGCGCAGCTCGCCGACCCGGCCGCCGCGATGCCCGCCATGCCGGACGCTCCCGCCGCCGCCAACCGCGTCGGCGGCCTGGACTCGGTCCCCGGCGGCCAGGGCCTGGCCAAGACCCCGGTCGGCGGCGTGGTCGGCACCCTCAGCGGGCTGAGCCCGACCGGCGGCGGCGCCCCGTCGCTGCCGGGCCTCGGCGGCTGACGCCCGCTCCCCGCACAACGGGCCGAGGGCCGCTGCCGCGCGACGTGCGCGGCAGCGGCCCTCGACCCGTTCCCGGCCACTCCCGGGCGGACCGCCTCCCGGGCGGGTCACGGCTCCTGGGGGAGGAGCAGCCACAGCGCGAGGTAGATCAGGAACTGCGGGCCGGGCAGCAGGCAGGAGAGCAGGAACAGGATCCGGACGGTCCACGGCGTCATGCCGAAGCGCTTGGCGAGCCCGGCGCAGACGCCGGCGATGACGCGGTTGTGGCGGGGGCGGGCAAGCGAACTCATCGGTCACTCCGAGGTGTTGGCCCCGTCCGGACTCTCCGGTGGGCATGACTCCATACTCCCGGCGGCGGCCCGCGCGATCGTCAGCCCACATGCCGATCCGCACCCCCGAGGTATCACCGGGCAGGCCGACCCCGCCCTCAGGGACGAGTCAGGGACGGTCCCTGACACTCCGCCCCGCACCCCGGCCCGAGGGCAAAGGCTTCGTAAAGCGGCGGGCCCCGGCGACCGGCGGGGCACCCCCGGACTGCCAGACTCCGCCTGCCCCGCACCCCCGGGGCACCAGGTACCACCGCAAGGACACCCCGCACCATGCACGCACCCCGGCTCCTCGCCGCCACCCTCGTCTGCTCCGCCGCCCTGGCCGGCCTCACCGCCTGCGGCCCGACCGACGCGAAGAAGAGCACCGACGCCGCCGCCCAGAGCGCCGCCGCGGCCCCGAGCAAGGCCCCCGCGCTCGGCGACCTCACCGCCGCCGAGATCATCAAGAAGGGCCAGGAGGCCAGCGCCAGGGCCACCTCGGTGAAGCTCACCTTCGATCTCACCAGCGAGGGCCTCCACCTCACCGGCGCGGTCGCCCAGGACGCCACCGGCAACTGCGTCGGCCAGGTCACCTACGGCGACAAGGGCAGCTTCGACCTGCTGCGCACCGGCGGCAAGATCTGGCTGAAGCCCGACGCCAAGTTCTGGCAGGTCATCGCTCCGGAGGCGGCCAAGGCCGGGGCCGGCAAGTACCTGGCGGGCGACGCGAACGGCCCGCGCCTCAAGGACCTCGCCACCTTCTGCGACCTCGGCCTGGAGTCGCTGAAGAAGGTCGGCAAGAACGACGACGGCACCGACGACACCGCCGGTGCGGTCAAGGGCGCGCCGAAGCAGGTCGGCTCCCTCAAGGCGGTCGTGGTCACCGACGCGGCCGACGGCGAGAAGTCCGAGGTCGCCTTCGCCGCCGAGGGCGAGCCCTACCTGCTGCAGCTCTCCATCACCGGCAAGGAGCCCAGCACGATGACGTTCTCCGACTTCCAGCAGCCGGTCACCGTCACCGCTCCCGCGGCCGCGCAGGTCATCGACGCGGCGAAGTACCTGAAGGGCTGAGCCCGGTGAACGACGGGGCCGGTCCCGCGGGCAGTGCCGAGCGCCGCCCGCGGGACCGGCCCCGGCCGTCTGCCGGGGCGTCCGCCACCGGGACGGGGGCCGCCGGGACGTGGGCCGCGCGTCCGCGGCGGTGCAGCAGCGCGGCCCGGACCGCCGGGACCAGCGCCAGGTGGGCGAGGGCCGCGCCGAGGGTGCCCAGCAGGATGTCGTCCACGTTCAGGACGTGGCCGGGCACCGAGCCGCCGAGGATCTCCAGCCCGGTGGCCAGCAGCGCCGCCGTGCCCGTGGTGCGCAGCAGGGACGGGAACCAGGACACCCGCAGCCGCCCGCCGGCCAGCGGCAGCAGCACCCCGACCGGGGCCAGCGGCAGCAGTCCGGAGGCGAGCTGGACGGCACCGGCGAGACCGCGGGTGGCCAGCGCCTGCTCGACCGAGGCGAGCGGGGTCAGGTTGGCCGGGTAGGTCCAGCTCACCGACAGCGGGCGGAGCGTCAGCCAGCCGAGCAGCAGCAGGTGGAGCGCCAGCAGGACCCGTGCCGTCGTTCGCAGCGGTCGGGACGCTCCCGGTCCCGCTGGTCGGTCGCCGGTCGGAACGCCGGTACGCGCGGTGGTGCCATGTCGGTGCACGTACCGGAGGACGCGGTCCGCTTCCGGCCGGTTCCCACCGGTGACCGCGTCACCCGGATGCCGGTCGCCCGGCCACCGGGCGCCGTCGCGCACCGGGGCACGGGCGCGCCGGTCGGTGCGCGCCGGTCAGGGGCAGCGGCTGCCGGACGGGCTGGGGGAGGCGCTGAACACCGGAGCCGGGGACTTCGGCGGGCCGGGCGTCTTGCCGGCCGGCGTGGTGGCGGCGGTGACCGCGGGGTCGGCGGACGGGACGCCGCCGCTCTCGCCGGGCGCGGCCGTCCCGGGCGGCGCCACGGACGGGACCGGGGTCGGCGCCGCGCTGGTGGCCACGCTGGGGACCTGGACCGGGTTGGGGCAGGCCGTCCGGCTGGCGGGGGCGCCCGCGTCCACCGGCACGGCGGTCGGGCGGATCCCGCAGCCGGCCAGGGCCAGCAGGGCGAGGACGGCGATCGGGAGGGCGCGGCCGGGGGTCACTGGGTGCCCTCCTTCGGGTTCTCGGCCCGGTCCGGGTCGGTGGTGGGCGGGGTGAGCGGCAGGACCAGGGTGAACACCGCGCCGCCCTGCGGCCCGTTGGCGGCGGTGATGGTGCCGCCGTGTATCTGCGCGTTGGCCATCGCGATGGACAGGCCCAGGCCGCTGCCCTCGGAGCGGGCCCGGCCCTTGTCGGCCTTGTAGAACCGGTCGAAGACGTGCGGCAGCACGTCCTCCGGGATGCCGGGTCCGCTGTCGGAGACCTGGACCACCACCGAGCCGTCGGCCTCCCGGACCCTCACCCGCACCGGCGAGCCGCCGTGCTTGAGCGCGTTGCCGATCAGGTTGGCGAAGACCACGTCCAGGCGGCGCGGGTCGACCACGGCGAGGACCCCGCGGGGCGCGTCCACCTCCACCGCGTCGTACCAGGCGCGCCCGTCGATGCAGGACATGATCAGGTCGGCGATGTCCACCTCGTCGGCGACCAGCTTGGCGGTGCCCGCGTCGAAGCGGGTGACCTCCATCAGGTTCTCCACCAGGTCGGACAGCCGCCGGGTCTCGCTGACCACCAGCCGGACGGCCGGCTCGATCATCGGGTCCAGCGCGTCGGCCTCGTCCTCCAGGATGTCGGTGACGGCCGTCATCGCGGTCAGCGGGGTGCGCAGCTCGTGCGACATGTCGGCGACGAACCGCCGGGACTGCGCCTCGCGCGCGCTCAACTCCGCGACCTGCTCCGACAGCGACTCCGCGGCCCGGTTGAAGGTCCTTGCCAGGTCGGCGAGTTCGTCGCCGCCCTCGACCTCCAGCCGGGTGTCCAGCTCGCCCTCGCCGAGCCGTCGGGCGGCCTCGCCCAGCCGCTTGACCGGCCGCAGCACGGTGGCCGACGCGGCCTGCGCCAGCAGCGCCGAGCCGATCAGCGCGAGCAGGGTGGCGATCGCCAACGACCAGCCCAGGGTGTTGAGATCGGCCCGCTCGTTCTGCAGCGACTTGAACATGTAGGCGGTCGGCCCGGTCGGCACCACCTTCGTCCCGCCGACCACGTACGGGCCGTCCAGGTTCACCCGCTGCCAGTACAGGTGGTAGACGTACGGGTTGCCCGGACCGATCTCCCGCGGCCGACCCACCTGGGTGGCCAGCGGGCCGGGGACCTGCGCGGTGGTGAAGCGGCCCGGGTCGGAGGAGGCCACGCACTCCGGGTGCGCCTCGTCGACCACCACCACGTCGTAGTTCAGGCCCGAACTCGCGACCTGCACGGCGAGGTTGGCCAGCTCCTGGCAGGAGGCGTCGAGCGGCAGCGCGGAGACGTTCCGGGTGAGCGACACCCGGAAGTCGTTCAACGCGGTGTCCTGGGCGCGCTTGAGGACCGCGTCCCGGTTCAGCCAGTACGCGATCCCGGACGCGGACACCGCGGTGACCAGCGCCACCACGGCGAACACCGCGATCAGGCGCACCCGCAGGGAGCGCAGCCGACGGCGCGCCCCGGCGCGCGGACGGTGCGGAGCAGACAGGTCGGTCACCAACAACTCGCAGGGCTCGGAAAGTTACGCGGGCGGGTCCAGACGGTACCCCACGCCGCGCACGGTGCGGATCAGAGTCGGCGCCGAGGGCACCTCCTCGACCTTCGCCCGCAGCCGCTGCACGCACGCGTCGACCAGCCGGGAGTCGCCCAGGTAGTCGTGCTCCCAGACCAGCCGCAGCAGTTGCTGCCGGGAGAGCGCCTGCCCCGGGCGGCGGCTCAGCTCCAGCAGCAGCCGCAGCTCGGTCGGGGTCAGCTGCAGGTCCTGGCCGTCCTTGGTGACCGTCATCGCCGAACGGTCGATCACCAGGCTGCCGTAGGCGGCGGAGTCGGAGCTCTCCCGCTCGCCGCGGCGCAGCACCGCGCGGATCCGGGCGTCCAGCACACGCGGCTGCACCGGCTTGACCACGTAGTCGTCCGCCCCGGACTCCAGGCCGACCACCACGTCGATGTCGTCCGAGCGCGCGGTCAGCAGGATGATCGGCAGCTGGTCGGTGCGGCGGATCCGCCGGCACACCTCGAAGCCGTCGATGCCGGGCAGCATCACGTCGAGCACGATCAGGTCCGGACGCTGCTCCTTGAAGAGCTTCAGGCCGTCCTCGCCCGAGGCGGCGGCGGCCACGCGGTGGCCCTGGCGGGTGAGGGCGAGTTCGAGGCCGGTCCGGATGGCGTCGTCGTCCTCGATCAGAAGCAGGAAAGGCACGGGCTCATTCTGACCCAAGCGGAGCTCCGGAGCACCCACCCGGAGCAACCCGGGAACCGGACGGTTCCCGTCGTGCGTCCGCGCCAGTGGCAGCGGTGTGGACGAAAGTCCCGGGCCTTGTGACAGCGCTGTGACAGTCGGCGGACACCGCCATGACGTCGACCGGGCAGGATTTTCCTTGTCGCCGGAACAACGCACCAGGTCACCACCGGTGCGACGGGGACCGGAAGATACCGCTCGTACCGATCATGGGGGTGCACGATGACCGCAACGCTGATGAACCGCACCGCGACGCGTTCAGCCATCGGCTCGGCCCGGACCCGGTTCGAGGTGCGCACCGACCGGGCCTCCGGTTCGGTCGTCGTGCGGGGCTGCACCCACACCAACCGCACCCGCCGCCCCGGCCTCGCCGTGGTCGAGCCGGTCGCGGAGCCGGTGGCGCAGCCGGTCGTCGAGTCCTTCGCCGCGCCGGTCGAGACCGCCCGCGGGACCGACAACATCGTCGAGTTCACCGCCTACGTGCGGGAGCGCCGCGCCGCGCTCTACGCCACCGCCTACCACCTGACCGGCGACCGGTACGAGGCCGAGGACCTGCTGCAGAGCGCCCTGTTCTCCACCTACCGCGCCTGGGACCGGATCACCGACAAGGCGGCCGTCGGCGGCTACCTCCGCCGCACCATGACCAACCTGCACATCTCCGCCTGGCGGCGCCGCAAGCTCAACGAGTACCCGACCGAGGAGCTGCCGGAGACCGCCGGCGACACCGACGCGATGGGCGGCACCGAGCTGCGCGCCGTGCTCTGGCAGGCGCTGGCCAAGCTGCCGGAGAACCAGCGGACCATGCTCGTCCTGCGCTACTACGAGGGCCGCACCGACCCGGAGATCGCCGACATCCTCGGCATCAGCGTCGGCACGGTGAAGAGCTCCATCTGGCGCGCGCTGCGCCGGCTGCGCGAGGACGAGCAGCTCAACCGCACCGGTGACACGGTGCACGCCTTCGGCGAGCTGGTCGCCTGACGGCCGGCACGGGACTCCCGTCGGGGGACGGGTGAAGAAGGGCTCGGGCGGCACCCGGTTCGGGGGGACCGGCAGCCGCGGGGGGAACCCGGCCCGAACAAACGGAACGGACCCGGTGCGGGGGAGAAGCACCGGGTCCGTTCCGTCGTCGTGCTGCCGCGGGACGGCGCGGGGGCCTCAGACGCGCAGCGCGCGGGCCTCCTGGCGGGCGACGGCGTGCACCCGGCGCTCGGCCTCCAGGCCGTCGCAGGCGTAGGCGCCGAGCTCGACCTGGCGGGCGACGATGCCCCGCTCGGCGCGCATCAGGCGGACGCCGCGGCGGACCAGGTAGGGGACGGACTTGCGGCCCTCCCGGACATCGCGGCGGAAGCGGCGCCAGGCGGTGGTGAGCGGGCGGTTGCGCAGGCACAGCGCGTCGCCGAGCAGGTGCTCGGCCCGGCACTGCTCGGCTATCTCGGCGGCGAAGATGCCCTCCGCGATGAACGCGGGGGCCTCGCCCAGCTCCAGGGTGTGGGTGCCGACCCGGCCGTTGTCCGGGATCGAGTAGACCGGGACCTCGGCGCGGCCGGTGTCCACCAGCTGCCGGATGGCGGCGAGCGCGTCCTCGCGGTGCCAGGAGAGCGGGGAGTCCCAGTCCGTGCCGCCGTCCTCCGGGAACTGCGGGAGGGTGGGGTCGTCGCCGTCCTTGTAGAAGTCGTCGAGCTGGAGGACCGGCAGGCCGGTCCGCTCGGCCAGCGAGGACTTCCCCGAGCCGGACGGACCCGAGAGCAGGATGACGCGGGCACGTGCGGCGGTACGGCGGTTCAGCGGGAGGTCACTCACGAGACACCAGTCTGACGTATCGCCCGGCCCGTGCGATACCGGGCGGACCGAGATGTTCGCGACAGCGGCCGGACGACGCTGCCCGGACAGGGGGACGGACCCGCACCAGGGGGGAGGGCGCGGGTCCGTCAGACCGTCCGGGCCCCCGGGGGGGGGTAGGGGCACGTGGGACGGCCGGTCTGTGGTCGGGTCAGATACCCATCGGGTGCCAGACCGTCTTGGTCTCCAGGAAGGAGAGCAGGCGCTCGGTGCCGGGCGCGTCCGTCCAGTCCGCGGCGGACGGGTCCACCGGGGGCCGGACGACTCGCTTCAGCGTATCCGCGGCGGACGCCTCCAGCTGCGCCGCCGCGCCGGGCCCGTCGGCGGCGATCGCCCCGGCCAGGTCGAGCGCGTTGACGTCCTGGTGGGAGGCGAGCGTCGGGGCGATGTCGGCGGTCTTCCCGGAGAGGATGTTCACCACGCCGCCGGGCACGTCCGAGGTGGCCAGCACCTCGCCCAGCGACAGCGCCGGCAGCGGCGCGCCGGCGGCGGCCGCGACCACGACGGTGTTGCCGGTGGCGATCGCCGGGGCGACCACCGACACCAGGCCGAGCAGCGAGTACCCGTAGCCGGCCTGCGGCGCCACGATGCCGACCACGCCGGTCGGCTCCGGGGTGGACAGGTTGAAGAACGGCCCGGCGACCGGGTTGGCGCCGCCCGCGATCTGCGCGACCTTGTCGGTCCAGCCCGCGTACCAGACCCAGCGGTCGATCGCGGCGTCCACCAGCGCGGCCGCCTTCTTGGCGCCCAGGCCCTCGGCCGTCGCCACCTCGGCGGTGAACTGCTCGCGGCGGCCCTGCAGCATCTCGGCGACCCGGTACAGCACCTGGCCGCGGTTGTACGCGGTGGTGCCGGCCCAGCCCTTGACCGCGGCGCGGGCGGCCAGGACGGCGTCCCGGGTGTCCTTGCGGGTGCCGAGCGGGGCGTTGGCCAGCCACTGGCCCTTTGCGTCGGTCACCTCGTACACCCGCCCGCTCTCGGAGCGCGGGAACTTCCCGCCGACGTACAGCTTGTAGGTCTTGAAGACATCGAGGCGCGGCATGACATCAGACATCGAGGTAGGCCTCCAGACCGTGGCGGCCACCCTCGCGGCCGTAACCCGACTCCTTGTAGCCGCCGAACGGCGAGGTCGGGTCGAACTTGTTGAAGGTGTTCGCCCAGACCACACCGGCCTTGAGCTTGTTGGCCATCCAGAGGATGCGCGAGCCCTTCTCCGTCCAGATGCCGGCGGAGAGGCCGTACGGCGTGTTGTTGGCCTTCTCGACCGCCTCGGCGGGGGTGCGGAAGGTCAGCACCGACAGCACCGGGCCGAAGATCTCCTCCTGGGCGATCCGGTGCGCCTGGGAGACGCCGGTGAACAGCGTCGGCTTGAACCAGAAGCCGGTGCCCGGCAGCTCGCAGGCCGGCGACCAGCGCTCGGCGCCCTCGGACTCGCCGATCTCGGTGAGCGCGGTGATCCGGGCCAGCTGCTCGGCGGAGTTGATCGCGCCGATGTCGGTGTTCTTGTCCAGCGGGTCGCCGACCCGCAGGGTGCCCATCCGGCGCTTCAGCGCGTCCAGCAGCTCGTCCTGGATCGACTCCTGGACCAGCAGGCGCGAGCCCGCGCAGCAGACGTGGCCCTGGTTGAAGAAGATGCCGTTGACGATGCCCTCGACCGCCTGGTCGAGCGGCGCGTCGTCGAAGACGATGTTGGCGGCCTTGCCGCCGAGCTCCAGCGAGAGCTTCTTGCGGGTGCCGGCGAGCTGCTTGGCGATCGCCCGGCCGACCGGCGTGGAGCCGGTGAAGGCGACCTTGTTGACGTCCGGGTGCGCGGTCAGCGCCGCGCCCGTCCGGCCGTCACCGGTGACGATGTTGACGACGCCCTTCGGCAGACCGGCCTGGCGGCAGATCTCGGCGAAGCGCAGCGCGGTCAGCGGGGTGGTCTCGGCCGGCTTGAGGACGACCGTGTTGCCGGTGGCCAGCGCCGGGGCGATCTTCCACGCCAGCATCAGCAGCGGGAAGTTCCACGGGATGACCTGGCCGGCCACGCCCAGCGGCTTCGGGGCGGCGCCGTAGCCGGCGTAGTCCAGCTTGTCGGCCCAGCCCGCGTAGTAGAAGAAGTGCGCGGCGACCAGCGGCAGGTCCACGTCGCGGGTCTCGCGGATCGGCTTGCCGTTGTCGATCGACTCCAGCACCGCCAGCTCGCGCGAACGCTCCTGGATGATCCGGGCGATCCGGAACAGGTACTTGGCGCGCTCGCTGCCCGGCAGCGCCGACCAGTCGGCGAACGCCTTGCGGGCGGCGGCGACGGCGCGGTCCACGTCCTCGTCGGTGCCCTGCGCGAAGGACGCCAGCACCTGCTCGGTGGCCGGGTTGACGGTCTTCAGCGCCTCGCTGCCGGAGGAGTCGACGAACTCGCCGCCGATGAAGTGCCCGTAGGAGGTCGCGATGTCACCCGCGGCGGCCGGCGACTCGGGCGCCGGGGCGTACTCGAAGAGGCCGGACTTCGCCGGCTGCTCGTCGACCGTGTTCTTGTTCTTGGCCATGTTCCTCAGTCCACCGTCACGTAGTCGGGACCGGAGTACCGTCCGGTGGTCAGCTTCTGGCGCTGCATCAGCAGGTCGTTGAGCAGGCTGGAGGCTCCGAAGCGGAACCAGTGCGGGCTCAGCCAGTCGTCGCCCAGGGTCTCGTTGACCATCACCAGGTACTTCATCGCGTCCTTGGTGGTGCGGATACCGCCGGCCGGCTTCACGCCCACCTGGATCCCAGTCTGCGCCTTGAAGTCGCGGACGGCCTCGAGCATCAGCAGGGTCACCGGGGGAGTCGCGTTCACCGCGACCTTGCCCGTGGAGGTCTTGATGAAGTCGGCGCCGGCCAGCATCGCCAGCCAGGAAACCCGGCGGACGTTGTCGTACGTCTGCAGCTCGCCCGTCTCGAAGATCACCTTGAGGTGGGCGGCGGTGCCGTCCGGGCGCTTGCACGCCTCCTTGACCGCGACGATCTCGTGGAAGACGTCCAGGTAGCGGCCGGAGAGGAAGGCGCCCCGGTCGATCACCATGTCGATCTCGTCGGCGCCGGCGGCCACCGCGTCGGCGGTGTCGGCCAGCTTCACCGGCAGCGCGGCCCGGCCGGCCGGGAAGGCGGTGGCGACCGAGGCGACCTGGATCGGCGTGCCGCGCAGGGCCTCCTTCGCGGTGGCGACCATGTCCGGGTAGACGCAGATCGCGGCCACCTGCGGGGTGGTCGGGTCGGTCGGGTCGGGCGTCCTGCCCTTGGTGCACAGGGCGCGCACCTTGCCGACCGTGTCCGCGCCTTCCAGCGTGGTCAGGTCGATCATCGAAATGGCCAGGTCGATGGCGTACGCCTTGGCCGTGGTCTTGATCGAACGGGTGCCGAGGGTCGCCGCGCGGGCCTCCAGGCCCACCTGGTCGACGCCGGGCAGACCGTGCAGGAAGCGGCGGAGCGAGGCCTCGGACGCCGCGACGTCCTCGAGACCGCTGCCCGCTGCGCCGGGGGCGTTGGCTGCAAGAGTGGACATAGTCACCAGACCAGCATATCTACGCGCGTAGCCGAGGGCTAGGGGCGGGCGGTTTCGATGCCTGACCGAAATGCGGGGGTGCAACCCGGGGTTGACAGTCGCAGGGTGTCAACCTACGGTTGACACATGACGAATCCGGCCGGCATCAACCCGCAGATCAGCCTCGACGACCTCATCAGCGGCATCCGCAAGGCCCATCCCGACACCCTCGACCAGCTCACCAACGCCGTCCTCGTCGGCGAGCACCTCGGCGACGTCGCCGACCACCTGATCGGCCACTTCGTCGACCAGGCCCGCCGCTCCGGCGCCTCCTGGACCGACATCGGCCGCTCCATGGGCGTCACCCGACAGGCCGCCCAGAAGCGCTTCGTCCCCAAGGACCCGGCCGCCGGCTCCGAGGAGCTCGACCCCAGTCAGGGCTTCAACCGCTACACCACCGCCGCCCGCAAGGTCGTGATCGCCGCCCAGGAGGCCGCCCGCGCCGCCGGCAACCCCGAGATCCGCCCCGAGCACCTCCTGCTCGGCCTCGCCGCCGAACCCGACGCGCTCGCCGCCCTCACCCTCGACGCGCTCGGCGCCACGCCCGACGCGGTCCGCGAGGCGGCCACCGCCGCCCTCCCGCCCGCCGTCGACGAGCTCCCGGCGCTCATCCCCTTCGACGCCGGCGCCAAGAAGGCCCTCGAACTCACCTTCCGCGAGGCGCTCCGCCTCGGCCACAACTACGTCGGCACCGAGCACATCCTGCTCGCCCTGCTCGAACAGCAGGACGGCACCGGCCCGCTCGCCGACCTCGGCGTCACCAAGCCCGCCGCCGAGGCCCGCATCGTCGCCGCGGTCACTGCCGTCCTCGACACCGACGCCTGAGCCGGGCGGCGGGAGCCACCCGCCGCCGGCGGCCGAGCGGCGCCGGCGGCGGGTGCGCGATCAGGGGGCGTACGGGTGCTCGTAGACCATGTTGGGGTCCGCCAGTTGCGCGACCTGGGACTCGGTCAGCGCGCCCCGGTAGAGCCAGACGGCGTCGAGCTCCCCGGCGAAGTGGTCGGTCCACTCCCGGTCGGTCAGCGACCGCCCGAACTGGAGGGCGTCCACCTTCGGGAACGGCCGGACCGACGGCACGGTCGACACGTGGGGGACGCAGGACTCGTCGCCCGGGGCGCACTGCTGGTTCTCCGGTGCTCCGTTGACGTACAGCCTGAGCTCGCCCGCGTCGGCGTCGTACACGACCGCCAGGTGGTCCCACCGCAGCTCGGGCCCGTACGGGAAGGCGGGGGTGTGCGGTGCCACCGAGCGCGTCGCGTCCGGGCGGTCCGAGTCGCGGATCTCCACCTCCCAGCGGTCGATCGGGCTCGGGGTGCCGGGGGCGCCCTCGTGCTTCCAGCGCAGGGTCAGCGCGCTGCCGCGCCGGCCGGTCAGCGCCAGCACCGTCATGTCCCGGCTCGGCTCGGCGACCGGGCTGGCCCACAGCGCGAGCGAGAAGCTGCCGGTGACGTCCACCGCCACCGGGGCCTCGGCGTGGGCGGCGACACCGTCGAGGACCAGACTGCCCGGGACCGGCAGCAGCCCGCCGGCCGGGTCGATCGTCGCACCGCCGCCCAGGCGCGCGTCCAGATGGTCCTGCCAGTCGTCCGGGGTGACTGCCGGCGAACCGGAGGCGGTGTCCAGCCGCCACTGCGCCACCGGCGTGGCCTTCTCCGCCGGCAGCCCGGTGCCCCTCGGGCGGTTCGTCGCGGCGCCGGCCGGGCCCGCGGACAGCGGGCCGAGCGCCCCGGCGGCCGCCAGGAGCCCTGCCGCCAGACCGAATGATCTCCTACTGATCGTCATGTGCGGTGAGGTTTCCGCACGACCGGTCCGTGCGGCAAGGCCTTTTCGAGCCGTCGGCCGCGCAGCGGGGCGCAATCGGCCGGGCCGGGGTGGGGAGGAAGTCAAAATGGCGGGGTGAGCGACGAGATGCAGGCCGCGGAGAAGAAGCGGACCGGGCGGCGGCCCGGAGGGGAGGACACCCGGGGGGCGGTGCTGGCGGCGGCCCGGGCGGAGTTCGGGGCGAAGGGGTACCAGAAGGCGAGCATGCGGGCGATCGCCCGGTCGGCCGGGGTGGACGCGGCGCTGCTGCACCACTACTTCGGCAGCAAGGACCGGCTGTTCATGGCGGCGCTGGAGTTTCCGATCGACCCGCGGGCGGTGGTGGAGCGGGTGGTGCTCGCGGGGGACCGCGCTTCGGTGGGCGAGCGCCTGGCGGCGTTCGTGCTGGAGCTGTGGGAGCAGCCGGCGATCCGCGACCGGCTGCTGGCGCTGCTGCGCACGGCGGCGGCGTCGGAGGAGGTCGCGGCGCTGGTGCGCGGCTTCATGGTGACGGAACTGGTGGGCCGGCTGGCCGCGGTGCTGGACGGGGAGCGGCCGGAGCTGCGGGTGGAGTTGGCGATGTCGCAGATCGTCGGCCTGGCGATGGCCCGGTACGTGATCGGGGTGGAGCCGCTGGCCTCGGCGCCGCCCGAGGAACTGGTCCCGCTGCTCGGCCGGACGGTGCAGTCGTACTTCGACGCATCGTGAGCTGACCTCACGCGCCCCCTTGACGGGGTGCGTCGGCGCCGCAAAACTCATCACATGATGAATTCTTCGCCGGGGTCCGCCGCCCCCGCGATCCGGATCGCCGGGCTCACCGTCGACCGCGGCGGCCGCACCGTCCTGCACGGCCTCGACCTGGAGCTCGAGCGCGGATCGATCACCGGCCTGCTCGGCCCGAGCGGCTGCGGCAAGACCACGCTGCTGCGCTCGGTCGTCGGCGTGCAGCGGATCACCGCCGGCACGGTCGAGGTGCTCGGCGAACCCGCGGGCGGCGCCGGCCTGCGCCACCGCGTCGGGTACGTCACCCAGGCGCCGTCGGTCTACGCCGACCTGACCGTCGCCGAGAACCTCGACTACTTCGCCGCCGTGCTCGGCGCCCCGCGCACCGACCCCGCCCGGGTGGTCGCCCGGGTCGGCCTGGCCGGGCACGAGCGCGACGCGGTCGGCCGGCTCTCCGGCGGCCAGCGGGCCCGGGTCTCGCTCGCCGCGGCCCTGCTCGGCACGCCCGAGCTGCTGATCCTGGACGAGCCGACGGTCGGCCTCGACCCGGTGCTTCGGCAGGACCTGTGGCGGCTGTTCCGCGAGCTCGCGGACGGCGGCGCCACCCTGCTGGTCTCCAGCCACGTGATGGACGAGGCCACCCGCTGCGACCGGCTGCTGCTGATGCGCGAGGGCCGACTCCTCGCCCACGACAGCCCGGACGAGCTGCTCAGGTCCACCGGCGCGGCCGACATCGACAGCGCCTTCCTGGAACTCGTGGAGAGCGCCCGATGAACCCGACCCGTACCCTCGCCACCGCCCGGCGCGTCCTCGCCCAGCTGCGCCACGACCCGCGCACGATCGCGCTGCTGCTGGTGGTGCCCTGCCTGCTGCTGGTCCTGCTGAAGTACATGTTCGACGCCCAGCCGGGCACCTTCGACCGGATCGGCCCCGCGCTGCTCGGCGTCTTCCCGCTGATGGTGATGTTCCTGGTCACCTCGGTGGCGATGCTGCGGGAGCGGACCACCGGCACCCTGGAGCGGCTGCTCACCATGCCGCTCGGCAAGCTCGACCTGCTGCTGGGCTACGCGCTGGCGTTCGGCGCGGTCGCCCTGGTGCAGGCGGCGCTCGCCTCCGCGCTGACCATCGGCGTGCTCGGCCTGGACATCGCCGGGCCGACCTGGCTGGTCTTCTCCGTCGCGGTCGCGGACGGGCTGCTCGGGATGGCGCTCGGCCTGCTGGTCTCCGCCTTCGCCGCCACCGAGTTCCAGGCCGTGCAGTTCCTGCCGGCGGTGCTGCTGCCGCAACTGCTGCTCTGCGGGCTGTTCGTGCCGCGCGAGGACATGGCACCCCTGCTGCGCTGGATCTCCGACGTGCTGCCGCTCTCGTACGCGGTGGACGCGATGGCCCGGCTCACCACCTCCGCCGGCGTCCAGGGCCGGACCCTGCTCGACCTCGGCGTGGTCGCCGTGTGCGGGCTGCTCTCGCTCGCCCTCGGCGCCGCCACCCTGCGGCGGCGCACCGCCTGACCCGTTCCGTCCGACGTCCGCCCGTCGCCGCTGGTGGCGGGCGCTCTTCGTGGCCGTCCCGTGGCCTGGTCGTGCTCCGGAGGCTCTGGGAAGCACGGGAGGGATGGGGCAGAATCGACGGCATGACCGATTCCGACGGCACGCCCGACCAGGGCTCCGCCGCCCCCGAGCAGAAGTACGCCGACCGCGTGCAGCGCTCCGTTCCCGGCATCATCGCCGGCGTGATGCTGCTGGCCATCGCCGGCTGGCTGATCATCGACGCGGTGATCAACGGCACCGGCCGCACCCCGTGGATCGCCCTCGCGGCGGCCCCGGTCTTCGCCTTCCCGGTGATCGCGTACACCCTGCGTCCGGCCGTGCTCTCCAACGACCGCCGGCTGCTGGTCCGCAACCCGCTGCGGACGATCGACGTCCCGTGGGCGTCGGTGGAGGGGCTGAAGGCCGGCTACTCGGTCGAGCTGTTCGCCGGCGGCAAGAAGTACCAGGTCTGGGCCGTCCCGGTGTCGCTGCGCCAGCGCAAGCGGGCCAACCGGACGGCCGCCCGCGCCGCCGCCTCCGGCGACACCACCAGCAGCCGGTGGAGCGTCCCGGCCGGCCGCACCGCCCGGCCCGGCCAGTCGGATCCGACGCGTGCCTGGTCCGACCAGGTGGTGAGCGAGCTGCAGGAACTGGCCGACACCAACGCGGCCAACCCGCTGGCCGCCGGCGAGGCCCGGGTCACCTGGTGCTGGTGGATCATCGCCCCGACCCTGGTCGGCCTGGTCGCCCTGGTCGCCCTGATCGCCGCCACCTGACCGCAGCACCACTGACCGCAGCGCTTCCCGCACGGGGCGCCGGACCGCCGAGCAGGCGGACCGGCGCCCCGTCGGACTCTCCGGGGCGGCCTCAGATGCCCGCCGCGCCCGCCAGGTCGCGCTTGATCGCGGCGAGGACCTCCGCCGCGCGGTCGCGGGTGGCGGCGAGGTCGGCCGCGGTGGGCACCGGGAGGACGACTTCGAGGTAGCACTTGAGCTTGGGCTCGGTGCCGGACGGCCGGACCACGATGCGGGCGGAGGTGACGCCCTCGCCGGCCAGGTAGTAGCGCAGGCCGTCGGTGGGCGGCAGGTCGGCGGAGCCGGCGGTGAGGTCGTCGGCGCGGGTGACGCGCAGTCCGGCGAGCTCGGTGGGCGGCTGCTCGCGCAGCCGTCGCATCGCGTCGGCGATCACCGTCAGGTCGTCCACCCGGACCGACAGCTGGTCGGTGGCGTGCAGCCCGTGTTCGAGGGCGAGGTCGTCGAGCAGGTCGGTGAGGGTGCGCCCGGTCCGCTTGAGGCCGGCGGCGAGTTCGGCGACCAGCAGGGCGGCGGTGATGCCGTCCTTGTCGCGGACGCCGGACGGGTCGACGCAGTAGCCGAGCGCCTCCTCGTAGCCGTAGCGCAGGCCGTCCGCCCGGGAGATCCACTTGAAGCCGGTGAGGGTCTCCGCGTAGCCGAGGCCGGCGGCGGAGGCGATCCGGCCGAGCAGGGTGGAGGAGACGATGGTGGTGGCGAAGGTGCCGGTGGCCTGCTTGTCGACCAGCGCGGCGCCCAGCAGCGCGCCGACCTCGTCGCCGCGCAGCATCCGCCAGCCGCCGCTGCCGCCGCCCGCCGGGACGGCGACGGCGCAGCGGTCGGCGTCCGGGTCGTTGGCGATGACGATGTCGGGGCCGACGGCGGCGGCGGTGCGGAAGGCGAGGTCCATCGCGCCGGGCTCTTCCGGGTTGGGGAAGGCGACGGTCGGGAAGTCGGGGTCGGGCTCGCCCTGTTCGGCGACGACGGTGGGGGCGGGGAAGCCGGCCGCCTTGAAGGCGGCGAGCAGGACGTCCCGGCCGACGCCGTGCATCGGGGTGTAGACGACGTCGAGGTCGCGGGCGCCGTCCGGGGCGACGACGGTGACGGCGCGTCGCAGGTACGCCTCGACGACGTCGTCGCCGAGCACCTCCCAGCCGTCCGAGGCGCGCGGGACGTCGGCCAGCGAGCCGATCGCGTCGATCTCGGCGGCGATCTCGATGTCGGCGGGCGGGACGATCTGCGAGCCGTCGCCCAGGTACACCTTGTAGCCGTTGTCCTGCGGCGGGTTGTGGCTGGCCGTGACGGTGACGCCGGCGGCCGCGCCGAGGTGGCGGACGGCGAAGGCGAGCACGGGGGTGGGCAGCGGCCGGGGCAGCAGGGCGGCGCGCAGGCCGGCGCCGACCACGACGGCGGCGGTGTCGCGGGCGAAGTCCCAGGACTTGTGCCGGGCGTCGTAGCCGATCACCACGAGGTCGCCGAGCGAGGGGTTCTTGCGGACGTACGCGGCGAGGCCGGCGGCGGCGCGGATGACCACGGCGCGGTTCATCCGCATCGGGCCGGCGCCGAGTTCGCCGCGCAGGCCGGCGGTGCCGAACTGGAGCCGGTCGGCGAAGCGTTCGGCCAGCCGGGACCAGGCGATCCGCTCCTCGCCCTCGGCCTCGGGGCCTTCGGCGGCGGCCAGCAGGGAGGTCAGCTCCTCGCGGGTCTGCGGGTCGGGGTCCTCGGCGAGCCAGGCGCGGGCCCGGGTGAGGAGGTCGGTGGTGGAGGCCTGCGGCATGGGTGCCCTGCTCCCTCGTGAGGTTGTCGTCGCCAAAGGGACCGGGCCGCCGGTCGGAGCGTGGGGGCAGCCCCACACCCCGGCCGACGGCCCGTCCGTTACCGATTCTGCGTCAGGTGCGGATCAGATCCGCTCAAGCACCTTCGCCAGCAGCGCGCCCATCCGCTCGGCCGAGGCCTTGCCGGCCTCCAGGACCTCCGCGTGGTTGAGCGGCTCGCCGGTGATGCCGGCGGCGAGGTTGGTGACCAGGGAGATGCCGAGCACCTCGGCGCCGGCCTCGCGGGCGGCGATGGCCTCCAGGGTGGTGGACATGCCGACCAGCTCGCCGCCGATGACCCGGGCCATGTGGACCTCGGCCGGGGTCTCGTAGTGCGGGCCGCGGAACTGGACGTAGACCGCCTCGTCGAGGCTCGGGTCGACCTCGCGGCACAGCGCGCGCAGGCGCTTGGAGTACAGGTCGGTGAGGTCGACGAAGTTGGCGCCGACGATCGGGGAGTCCGCGGTCAGGTTGATGTGGTCGCTGATCAGGACCGGCTGGCCGGGCACCCAGCCCTCGCGCAGGCCGCCGCAGCCGTTGGTCAGCACGACGGTCCGGCAGCCGGCCGCGGCGGCGGTGCGCACGCCGTGCACCACGGTGGCCACGCCGTGGCCCTCGTAGTAGTGGTTGCGGCCGAGGAAGACCAGGGCGCGGCGGTCGCCCCCGCCCGGGATCCGGACCGAGCGGATGGTGCCGGCGTGGCCGGCCACGGCGGGCGCGGGGAAGCCGGGCAGCTCGGTGACCGGGAACTCGGCCAGCGTCTCGCCGAGGGCGTCGGCTGCCGGCACCCAGCCGGAGCCCATCACCAGGGCGACGTCGTGGTGCTCGGCGCCGGTGAGCTCGCGCAGGCGATCGGCGGCGGCCCGGGCGGCGGCGTAGGGGTCGGCGGAGACGACCGACTGAGGAGAAGCGTTCACGTCGCCGAGGATAGTCAAGAAACCACTACGCGCGTAGACAGATCGTGGAAGCCATGCCGGATCGTTACCCGGATTGCGTAGAACGACAGCTTTCGACCCGCTATGGTCCGCCGCGCCTGGAGGTACCTCTCAACAGGGTCGGCGGCGCAGGTCCAGCACGTAGTCGTCCGGGGCGCCGGCGCTCTCCGCGGCGTCCGCGATCAGCCCGAGGTAGCGCGCGGCCGGCAGCCCGCCCTCGTAGTCGTTCAGCACGTACGTCCAGACCGACACCTCGCCGTCCAGGGTCTGCGCGCGCAGCCGGACCTTGCGGTAGATGCCGAGCTGCACGCCCTCCCAGCGGTCCAGGCCCTCCTCGTCCATCGGCGCCACGTCGTAGAGCGAGACGAAGACCTGCTCCTTCTCGTCCTCCACCACCGTGGCCAGCGAGCCCTCCCAGCCCAGCTGCTCGCCGCCGAAGGTCAGCCGCCAGCCGGGCAGCCAGCCGGTGCCGCGCAGCGGGGAGTGCGGGGCGCGCCGGCTCATCTGCCGGGCGTCGAGGTTGGTGGCGTAGGCGGCGTAGAGCGACATGGTCGCCAGCCTACGGGAGATCACCGCGGGAACCTGAGACCCGATCACGGCGCAGGACCCCCGGAACGACGCCCCCGGCGTGGATTCCGTTCCGGCATGCGGGAGAATGGGGCACGTGACTCGGATCGTGATCATCGGTGGCGGACCCGGCGGATACGAGGCGGCCCTGGTGGCCGCCCAGCTCGGCGCGGAGGTGACCGTCGTCGACCGCGACGGCCTGGGCGGATCGGCGGTGCTCACGGACTGCGTGCCGTCCAAGACCCTGATCGCGACCGCCGAGGTGATGACGACCTTCGACTCCTCGTACGAGGAGCTCGGCATCATCGTCGCCGACGACACCCCGCCGCTGGAGCAGCAGGCCCGGGTGGTCGGCGTGGACCTCGGCAAGGTCAACCGCCGTGTGAAGCGCCTGGCGATCGCCCAGTCGCACGACATCACCCAGGCGGTCACCCGGGCCGGCGTCACCGTGCTGCGCGGCAAGGGCCGGCTCGGCGCCGGCGGCCAGGCGGTCGACGGCTCCCGCGAGGTGCTGGTGGACCGCGAGGACGGCAGCACCGAGTCGCTGCGCGCCGACGTGGTGCTGATCGCCACCGGTGTCCACCCGCGCGAGCTGCCCGACGCCCAGCCGGACGGCGAGCGGATCCTGACCTGGACCCAGGTGTACGACCTGGAGGAGCTGCCCCGCGAGCTGATCGTGGTCGGCTCCGGCGTCACCGGCGCCGAGTTCGCCGGCGCGTACCAGGCGCTCGGCTCCAACGTCACCCTGGTCTCCTCGCGCGACCGGGTGCTGCCCGGCGAGGACCCGGACGCCGCCGAGGTGCTGGAGGACGTCTTCCGCCGCCGCGGCATGAACGTGATGGGCCGTTCGCGCGCCGAGAGCGCCAAGCGGATCGGCGACCGGGTCGAGGTCACGCTGTCCGACGGCACGGTGATCGAGGGCACCCACTGCCTGATGGCGGTCGGCTCGATCCCGAACACCGCGGAGATGGGCCTGGAGGAGGCCGGCGTCCAGCTCAACGACTGGGGCCAGATCAAGGTCGACCGGGTCTCCCGCACCACCGCCCCCGGCGTCTACGCGGCCGGCGACTGCACCGGCGTCTTCATGCTCGCCTCGGTGGCCGCCATGCAGGGCCGGATCGCGGTGTACCACGCGCTCGGCGACGCGGTGCAGCCGCTCAACCTGAAGACCGTCGCCTCCAACGTCTTCACCGACCCGGAGATCGCCACGGTCGGCTACACCGCCGCCGACGTCTCCTGCGGGAAGATGGACGCGGTCGAGATCAAGCTGCCGCTGCGCGGCAACCCGCGGGCCAAGATGCAGGGCATCCGGGACGGCTTCGTGAAGCTCTTCGCCCGCCCCGGCACCGGCATCGTGGTCGGCGGCGTGGTGGTCGCCCCGCGCGCCAGCGAGCTGATCCACTCCATCTCGCTCGCGGTGGACAACAACCTGACGGTCGAACAGGTGGCCAGTGCCTTCACGGTCTACCCGTCGCTCTCCGGTTCCACCGCCGAGGCCGCGCGCCAGCTGCACATCCGCAAGCGCGAGGGCTCCTCGGACGCCTGAGTCCCACTGCTCCACCGGCGTCACTCGGTCAGCGGAGCGTGCATTGTACGGTCGCGCGCCGCACCGAGGTGAGCAATTCCGACTACCGGCTGCAAACGCCTGAAAGCAGACGGTCACTCAGGTTACCGTCGGTCCTGTGTTTGCAGCAGAACGTCGCCAGTTGATCCTCGAAATGGTGCGCGCCAACGGAGCCGTGTCGCTCCGTGAGCTCGCCCGCGTCGTCCAGACCTCCGAAGTCACCGTACGCAGAGACGTGCGGGCGCTGGAGGCCGAAGGGCTGCTCGACCGCCGGCACGGCGGTGCGGTGCTGCCCGGCGGCTTCAGCCGGGAGCCGGGATACCCGCAGAAGACCCACCTCGCCGCCGCCGAGAAGAGCGCGATCGCCGACCTGGCGGCCGGGCTCGTCGAGGAGGGCGACGCGGTGGTGGTCGGCGCGGGCACCACGACCCAGGAGCTGGCCCGCCGGCTCGCCCGCATCCCCGGCCTGACCGTGGTCACCAACTCGCTGCTGGTCGCCCAGGCGCTGGCCCATGCCAACCGGGTCGAGGTGGTGATGACCGGCGGCACCCTGCGCGGCTCCAACTACGCCCTGGTGGGCAGCGGGGCCGAGCAGTCGCTGCACGGCCTGCGGGTCGCCAAGGCGTTCATCTCCGGCAGCGGGCTGACCGCCGAGCGCGGCCTGTCCACCACCAACATGCTCTCCGCCAGCGTCGACCGGGCGCTGGTGCAGGCGGCGGCGGAGGTGATCGTGCTCGCCGACCACACCAAGCTCGGCACCGACACCATGTTCCAGACCGTGCCGACCGAGGCGATCACCCGGCTGGTCACCGACGAGCACACCGCCGCCGAGGACCCGACCGCCCGGGAGCTGGACGCGCTGGCCGACTGCGGCGTGCAGATCGCGGTCGCCCCGCTGGGCCTGGCCGCCGAGCAGCCCGCCCACCCGGTGCCGGGCGCCGCGACCGGCCCGCGCCGACCCAGCCCCCCGCCGGCCGGCGCCCCGCTCCCCGGCCAGCGCCGCCCCGGCACCCACAACGGCCCGCCCGGCCAGCTCCCGACCCGGCTGGCGAGCATCCGCTGAGCAACCCCCTGACGGCCGGCCCCCGGGTGCCCTAGGCTGCCGCGCGTGAGCGCTGAGCAGCAGGTGGGAATCGTCGTACACGGTGCCAGTTCCGGTGCCGGGGAGGCGACTTGGGGGCAGCGGGCGATCTCGGACAAGGTGGCCGGGCTCGGCGCCGACGCGCCCCGGTACAACCTGCGGCTGGCCGCTCCGGTGGACCCGGGCATGCCCGTCGCCGCGGTGCTCGACGCCCTGACCCGCCTGCTGCACCTGCACGAGGCGCTGCGGACCCGGCTGCTGCCCGCCCCGGACGGCCTGCGCCAGCAGGTCGACGCCGAGGGCGGACTCGCCGTCGCCGTCCGGGTGTCCACGCCCGACCGGGCGGCCGACGAGGCCGCCGCGCTCCTCGCCGAGCTGGGCGACCGCCCCTTCGACTGCGCCGTCCAGTGGCCGCTGCGGGTGGGCCTGGTGGAGGTCGCCGGGCTGGTCCGGCAGCTGGTGCTGGTGCTCTCGCACACCGCCTGCGACGGCTGGGGCATGCGCCGGCTGGTCCGCGACCTGACCGAGCTCTCGCTGGGCCGCGGCGTCGAGGAGCTGCGCGCCGAGCGGCCGAGCCGGCAGCCGCTCCAGGAGGCCGCGCTGCAGCACTCCGAGCGCGGGGCGAAGCGCGACGCGGCCGCCCGCCGGCACTGGCGGGACAAGCTCGCCGCGGGCCCGCGCCGGCTCTTCCCCGCACCGGACGGCGCCGCCCCCGACCGGCCCTTCCCGAACGCGGTGCTGCGCTCGCCGCGGCTCGCGCGGGCGGTGGCCCGGGTGGCGGCCGCGCACCGGGTGAGCGAGCCGACGGTGCTGCTGGCGGCCGGCGCGACCATGCTCTGCCGGCTCTCCGGGGCGCCGGACGCGATGTTCCAGGTGGTGGTGGCCAACCGGTTCACCGCCGGGACGGCCGACGCGGTGACCACCATGGCCCAGCAGGGGCTGTTCCACCTGCCCGGCCCCGGGCCGGACTTCGCCGACACCGTGCGCCGCACCCAGGGCGCCTCGCTGGCCGCGTACCGGCACGCCGGCTACGACGCCGCGGCCCTGGAGCGGGACATCGCCGGGCTGGACGCCGCCGACCACTCCTGCTGGTGGAACGACACCCGCGACCCGCTGGCCGCCCTGATGGACGGCCCCACCGCCCCGGCCGACGGCCCGACCGAGCTGCTCTGGCCGCAGGTCTTCCCGCCGCGGGAGAACACCACCCTCGCGGTGGACGTCAACGCCGCGCCGGGCGCCCTGGAGCTGGCGATGACCGCCGACAGCGCGCTGCTCTCCCGCCGGGACATGGCGGACTTCCTCCACGGCATCGAGGAGCTGGTGCTGGCCGAGGCCGGAAAGGCCTGACGGCCCGCACCCCGGGCGGGGTGCGGGCCGTCGGGTCACGACCGGACTCAGACGTCCTTGATCTCGCAGAGCGCGGCGCCGCTGCTCACCGACGCGCCCACCTCGGCCTTGAGGCCGACGACGGTGCCCGCCTTGTGGGCGTTGAGCGGCTGCTCCATCTTCATCGCCTCCAGGACGACGATCAGCTCGCCCTCGGCGACGACCTGGCCCTCCTCCACGGCGACCTTGACGATGGTGCCCTGCATCGGCGAGGCGAGGGTGTCACCGGAGACCGCGGCACCGGCCTTCTTGGTGCCGACCCGGCGCTTGGCCTTCGCGGAGCCCGCGGCGGCGGCCGCCGGGGCGGCGGAGACGCCGAGCGAGGACGGCAGCGAGACCTCGATCCGCTTGCCGCCGACCTCGACCACGACGGTCTCGCGGCCCTCGGCCTCCTCACCCTCGGCGCCCGCACCCGCGAACGCCGGGATGGTGTTGTCGAACTCGGTCTCGATCCAGCGGGTGTAGACCGTGAACGGGTCGTCGCTGCCGTGCACCTCCGGCGCGAACGCCGGGTCGGTGACGACCGCCCGGTGGAACGGGATGGCCGTGGCCATGCCCTCCACCTTGAACTCCGCCAGCGCGCGGGCGGCACGCTGGAGGGCCTGCTGCCGGGTGCTGCCGGTGACGATCAGCTTGGCGAGCAGCGAGTCCCAGGCGGGGCCGATGACCGAACCGGTCTCGACGCCGGCGTCCAGGCGGACGCCCGGGCCGGACGGCGGGGCGAACAGCGACACCGTGCCCGGGGCGGGCAGGAAGTTGCGGCCCGGGTCCTCGCCGTTGATGCGGAACTCGATCGAGTGGCCGCGGATCTCCGGGTCGTCGTAGCCGAGCGCCTCGCCGTCGGCGATCCGGAACATCTCGCGGACCAGGTCGATGCCGGTGACCTCCTCGGACACCGGGTGCTCGACCTGCAGGCGGGTGTTGACCTCCAGGAAGGAGATCAGGCCGTCCTGGGAGACCAGGAACTCGCAGGTGCCGGCGCCGACGTAGCCCGCCTCGCGCAGGATCGCCTTGGAGGCGCGGTAGAGCTCGGCGTTCTGCTCGGCGGTGAGGAACGGCGCGGGCGCCTCCTCGACCAGCTTCTGGTGCCGGCGCTGCAGCGAGCAGTCACGGGTGGAGACGATCACCACGTTGCCGTGCTGGTCGGCCAGGCACTGGGTCTCGACGTGGCGCGGCTTGTCGAGGTACTGCTCGACGAAGCACTCGCCGCGACCGAAGGCGGCGACCGCCTCGCGGACCGCCGACTCGTACAGCTCGGGGATCTCCTCGAGCGTGCGGGCGACCTTCAGGCCGCGGCCGCCGCCGCCGTACGCCGCCTTGATGGCGACCGGCAGGCCGTGCTCGGTGGCGAACGCGACGACCTCGTCGGCGCCGGAGACCGGCTCGGGGGTGCCGGCGACCAGCGGGGCACCGGCGCGCTGGGCGACGTGCCGGGCGGTGACCTTGTCGCCGAGGTCGCGGATGGCCTGCGGCGGCGGGCCGATCCAGATCAGGCCCGCGTCCAGCACGGCCTGGGCGAAGTCGGCGTTCTCGGACAGGAAGCCGTAGCCGGGGTGGACGGCGTCCGCACCCGAGTCGGCGGCCGCCTTGAGCACCTTGGCGATGTCCAGGTAGCTGGTGGCGGGGGTGTCGCCGCCGAGCGCGTAGGCCTCGTCGGCCGCGCGGACGTGCAGCGCGTCCCGGTCCGGCTCGGCGTACACGGCGACGCTGGCGATACCGGCGTCCCTGCAGGCCCGGGCGACGCGGACGGCGATTTCTCCGCGGTTGGCGATGAGCACCTTGCGCACTGTGGCTCCCTTCTTGAACCTCGTTGAGTCTAGGGATCGAGAGGTCCTACCGGCGAGTAGAACCAGGTGGTGAGCATGCTCACACGGAGCGTGACGCTTCTGCGTGACCATGCGGGCACGGAGCGGGATGCTCCGCTGGTGGTGACGGTACGCGCCGTACGTCGAAGCTGGCTCGTGCGGCGGGCGCGCCCGTCAGGTCGCCGCGTGGCCTTCGCCACACGGACGGTGCCTCAACCCGCCACCGGGGCGGGCGCGGCGGCCACCAGGTCGCTGACGTCCGCCGCCAGGTCGACCACGTCGGGCCCGTAGGCGCCGGAGTCGACCACCCGCAGCACCACGGCGAACGCGCCGTCCGACCCGTAACGGCGGGCCAGCGCCCGGTGGTTGGCGAGCAGGTAGCGGACCGCCGCGTGGTTGGAGACCGCGGTCTGCCCGGCGACCAGGAAGACCGGCCGGGCGTCCGGCCCGACCCGCAGCCGGGCGAGCACCGCGAACACCTCCCGGCCCGGCCGACCGGGCTCGTGCAGGTACGCGAACTCCCGCTCGCCCGCCCGTATGGTCAGGTCGTACGGCGGCCCGTCGGAGTCGAGCGCGAACTCGACCCCGGGCAGCCAGGAGCGCAGGTGGGCGGCCGTCCGGTCGTTGCTGGCCGGGCCGCCCAGGCAGAACTCCGCCTTGGCGCCCAGGCCTTGGCGGACCTGGTCGTGCGCCACCAGCTCGGGGCGCGCGCCGCACTCCTTGACCAGCGCGGACAGCTCCATCAGCGCGTACACGTCGTTGCGCGAGACGCTGCCGCCGGAGCCGGCCTTCCGGTTCACCACGAGCAGGCAGTCGGAGCCGGCCGGCATTCCGAAGAACGCCTGGATCCGGCCGAGCCGCCGCCGGCGCCGCACCGTCTGGGCGAGCCAGCCGAGCCCGGCGCTGATGCCGGTGGCGACCAGCCCGAGCACCACGTTGAGCACGCTGTCGGTCATTGCTCCGTGGTCCCCTTCCCGGCCGGTCGGCTGCGCCAGCCTAGCCGGGGCCGGTGGGGTGCGGGGTGGTTCCCTGCAACAGATGTGCGGCCCCGGTTCTGTCCGGATCGGCACCCCGGAAGCGGAGGTCGAGGTGCCGCTTCCGTCGCCGGCCGTAACGTCTTGGACCAGATTGGTTCAGACCATTGACGCTCGATCGTCGGCCTCCCTAGCGTGCGGGGCGGCTGTTGCAGTCCATGTCGACGGGGGAGAGATGAAGCGAACCGCCCTGCCGGTGACCCTGGTCGCCGCGACCCTGCTCCTCGCCGGGTGCTCCGGCTCCGATCCGGGCGGCGACGCCGCCCCGGCGCCGGGTCCGAGCGCGAAGACGTACGGCTGCCTCACCAAGGAGCAGGCCGCCAAGGGCTCCTTCGGGCTGGAGGCCGGCACCGCCGCGGGCGGCACGCTCGACGCCTACTACCGCGACTCCGACGCCGGCGGCGCCAAGGTCGCCGTCGTCCTCTCCCACCAGCTGGACGGCTCGCTCTGCGAGTGGGCCCCCCACCTGGACGCCTTCACCAGGGCCGGGTACGCGGTCCTCCCCTTCACCTGCAGCGGGGACGTCACCGACGGCATCAAGGCCGCCGCCGCCCACCTCAAGGGCAAGGGCGTCACCAGGATGGTGCTGATCGGCGCCTCCAAGGGCGGCGCCGCCTCACTGGTCGCGGGCAAGCTCGACAACCCGCTGCCCGTCGCCGCCATCGTCACCCTCAGCTCGCCCGAGGCGTACGGCCAGTTCAACGCCGCGCTCGCGGTGAAGGCCGTCGAGGCGCCGACCTTCTTCGCCGCCGAGGAGGGCGACGCGCCCTTCAGCGCCGACGCCAAGTCGCTCTACGCCGCCGCCACCGCCACCGGGAAGCGGCTCAAGCTCTACCCCGGCTCGAACCACGGCGCCCCGCTGCTCACCGACGGCGCGCTGCCCGACGTGCTGGCCTTCCTCGCCGCGAACGCCCCGGCGACCGGCTGGCCCTCAGGCCCAGAGGTCGGTGATCCGCACGTCCAGGTCGGCGAGCAGGCGGCGCAGCAGCGGCAGGGACAGGCCGATCACGTTGCCCGGGTCGCCGTCGATGCCCTCGACGAACGGCGCCGACCGGCCGTCCAGGGTGAACGCGCCCGCCACGTGCAGCGGTTCGCCGGAGGCGATGTACGCCGCCAGCTCCTCGTCGTCCGGCGTGCCGAAGCGCACCGTGGTCGACGCGGTCGCCGACACCTGCCGGCCGGTGACCGTGTCGATCACGCAGTGGCCGGTCTGCAGCACGCCCGCGCGGCCGCGCATCGCCCGCCAGCGCTCCAGCGCGTCGGCGGCGTCCTTCGGCTTGCCGAGCGCCTGCCCGTCCAGCTCCAGCACCGAGTCGCAGCCGACCACCAGCTCGCCGCCGGAGAGCCCGGCCGCCACCGCCTTCGCCTTCGCCTCCGCCAGCACCCGGGCCAGCTCGCCCGGCGTCGGCGCCGAGATCGCGTCCTCGTCCACCCCGCTGACCTGGACCCGGGGATCCAGCCCCGCCTGCCGCAGCAGACCCAGCCGGGCGGGGGAGGCGGACGCGAGCACGAGAACACGGCGGTTGGTCATGCGCCCCAGCCTAGAGGGCCGGGTGCCGCCCACGGGCCCGCTCGGGGTCAGGCGACGAGCAGGATCGCCGCCAGGACCGCGAGCACCGCCAGCAGCCGGCTCGCGCGGAGCAGCATCTGCTGCGCGCGGCGGGCTTCGGGCGACGGCTCGTCGCGGGGGTCTGACCAGAGCACATCACCAGCGTGCGCCCGGTGCCTCGACTCGCGCCTGAGTACGCGTACTCAGTTCCCGCACGACCGCTGCCGTTCGGATCCGGGGCGCGCTCGCCCGGCCGCCGGGGGCGATCGACGCCCCCGGCGGCCGGCTCCGCGTCAGCGGGCCCAGGCGCTGGTGCGCCAGGCGCCCGGCCCGGGCCGCAGGGCCGGGCGGAGCCGCTTCGCGTGGTCGTTCCACGGGTTGACCGGGCCGCCGGCCCCGGGGGGCCGCCAGGGCGGCGGCCTGCGCGGCGGCGGCCCGGGCTTGGACCACCGCCAGGACGGTGGCCAGCTCCTCGGGGGTCGGCTGCCCGTGCAGTACCTGAATGGGGGACATCCTCACGAACCCTTCTGCTACAGCGGGATGTTGCCGTGCTTCTTGGGCGGCAGCACCTCGCGCTTGCCGCGCAGGGCCCGCAGGCCCCGCACGATGTGCCGCCGGGTCTCGCTGGGCGCGACGACCGCGTCCACGTAGCCCCGCTCGGCGGCGAGGTACGGGTTGAGCAGGGTGTCCTCGTAGGACGCGAGCAGCTCGGCCCGCTTCTCCTCCAGGATGCCCTCCTGCTCGGCCGCGGCGAGCTCGCGCCGGTGCAGGATGTTGACCGCGCCCTGCGCGCCCATGACCGCGATCTGCGCGGTCGGCCACGCCAGGTTGAGGTCGGCGCCGAGGTGCTTGGAGCCCATGACGTCGTACGCGCCGCCGAAGGCCTTGCGGGTGATGACGGTGATCAGCGGCACGGTGGCCTCGGCGTAGGCGTAGATCAGCTTGGCGCCGCGGCGGATGATGCCGTCCCACTCCTGGCCGGTGCCGGGCAGGAAGCCCGGGACGTCCACGAAGGTCAGCACCGGGATGTTGAACGCGTCGCAGGTCCGCACGAAGCGCGCGGCCTTCTCGCTGGCCGCGATGTCGAGGCAGCCGGCCAGGTCCATCGGCTGGTTGCCGACCACGCCCACCGGGTGGCCCTCGACCCGGCCGAAGCCGGTGATGATGTTGCCCGCGTACAGCGGCTGGACCTCGAGGAACTCGGCGTCGTCGAGGACGTGCTCGATGACCTTGTGCATGTCGTACGGCTGGTTGGCGGAGTCCGGCACGATGGTGTCGAGCTCCAGGTCCTCGTCCGTGACGGAGAGGTCGGCCTGCTCGGGGTGGACCGGCGGGTCGGAGAGGTTGTTGGAGGGCAGGTACGAGAGCAGGCTCTTGACGTACTCGATCGCCTCCTTCTCGTCGGCCGCGAGGTAGTGGGCGTTGCCGGACTTGGTGTTGTGGGTCCGGGCGCCGCCCAGCTCCTCCATGTCGACGGTCTCGCCGGTGACGGTCTTGATCACGTCGGGGCCGGTGATGAACATGTGCGAGGTCTTGTCGGCCATCACCACGAAGTCGGTCACCGCGGGGGAGTAGACCGCGCCGCCGGCGCACGGGCCCATGATCAGCGAGATCTGCGGGATGACGCCCGAGGCGTGCACGTTGCGGCGGAAGATCTCGCCGTACAGGCCGAGCGAGACCACGCCCTCCTGGATCCGGGCGCCGCCGGAGTCGTTGATGCCGATCATCGGGCAGCCGGTCTTCAGGGCGAAGTCCATCACCTTGACGATCTTCTCGCCGAAGACCTCGCCGAGGGAGCCGCCGAACACCGTGAAGTCCTGCGCGAAGACGGCGACCTGGCGGCCGTCCACGGTGCCGTAGCCGGTGACCACGCCGTCGCCGTAGGGCCGGTTCTTCTCCTGGCCGAAGTTGGTGGAGCGGTGGCGGGCGAACTCGTCGAACTCCACGAAGGAGTCCTCGTCCAGCAGCTCCACGATCCGCTCACGCGCCGTCATCTTGCCCTTGGCGTGCTGCTTCTCCACCGCGGCGGAGGAGCCGGAGTGCACCGCCTCGTCCAGCCGGCGGCGGAGGTCGGCCAGCTTGCCGGCGGTCGTGTGGGGGTCGTACGGGGCCTCGGTCATCCGGTGGCTCTCCTGGATCCTCGGGGCCGCGACCTGTCGCTGGACGGCTCCGGGCAGGGCGGCGCTGCGGTCTACCGTTCAGTAGCGTAGCCATCGCGCGGCGTTTGCGGTTATGGCCATCGACACAGTGTGTTAACGCCCGTTATGCGGGACGATGGGGCGGCGTACGGCCGACCAGGGCCCCGTGCGGGGGGAGGGCGACCCGGTCCGGCCCGGGCGTGTCGCGGCCACCGCCGCGGTCGCCCCGGCGGTGCCGGTGACGCCGCCGGAGGGTCGGGCCCGACGCGGCTGCCCGGGGGCGCCGGCCCGATAGCCTGGCCGCGTGACCGACGCCGACGCCCCCCGTCCCCGCCGCAGTGGCCTGCGTGGCTTCGGCCAGTCCGGGCCGTCCCCCTGGACCGACCTGGACCGGCCGCCGCTGGACGGCGCCGCGCTGCGCCGCGACCTGGTGCGTCCGGGCGGCCTGTGGACCGACCTGGAGGTGGTGGCCGAGACCGGCTCCACCAACTCCGACCTGGCCGCCCGGGCGAAGGACGGCGCCCCGCAGGGCGCGGTGCTGGTCGCCGAGTCGCAGAGCGCCGGCCGCGGCCGGCTGGACCGCCGCTGGTCCGCCCCGCCGCGCTCCGGCCTGTTCCTCTCCGTGCTGCTGCGGCCCGAGGGCGTCCCGATCGAGCGATACGGCTGGCTGCCGATCCTGGTCGGCACCGCGGCGGCCGCCACCCTGGCCCGGGTCGCGAAGCTGGAGGTCGGCCTGAAGTGGCCGAACGACCTCCAGGTGACCGTCGACGGGGCCGAGCGCAAGCTCGGCGGCATCCTGACCGAGCTGAGCGGCGGCGCGGTGGTCGCCGGGCTCGGCGTCAACGTCACGCTGCGGGAGCCCGAGCTGCCGGTGGAGACCGCGGCCTCGCTCGCGCTGGCCGGCGCCGAGGTCACCGACCGGGACACCCTGCTGCGCGCCCTGCTGCGCGAGTTCGCCGAGCTGTACGGCGAGTGGGTGGCCGCGGCCGGCGACCCGCACGCCAGCGGCCTGCTGCCCGCGTACACCGCCCGCTGCACCACGCTCGGCCGGCAGGTGAGGGTGCAGCTGCCCGGCGACCGGGAGCTGCTCGGCGAGGCCGTGGCGGTGGACGGCGACGGCCGGTTGGTCGTCCGCGGCGCCGACGGCACCCGGCACCCGGTGGCCGCCGGCGACGTGGTGCACGTCCGACCGCGGTCCGGCTGACGGACGCCGGCCCGGACCGGATGCCCCGGATCGCGCGATTCCGTGCGAACATTCCACCTGGCAGGTGTGAGGCGCGCCACTGGCCCTGGGGGTGGTCGCGCGCCGGTTGGACAGGTAGGGACGAGGCAAGTGCGGCAACCGCACGGGGACGGACCGGTGGCAGAGCAGCGCGAGAACGGCGGCGGCGAGACGGCGGACCGCACCGTCGCGCTGGACCTGGAGCGGCTGATCCTGGACGCTCCGCGCAGATACACCCCGTACCAGGCGGCCCGCGCGGCCGACGTCCCGATGGAGCTGGCCACCCGTTTCTGGCGGGCGATGGGCTTCCCCGACATCGGCCAGTCCCGGGCGCTCACCGACAACGACGTGATCGCGCTGCGCCGGCTGGCCGGCCTGGTGGAGTCCGGGCTGCTCAGCGAGTCGATGGCGATCCAGGTGGCCCGCTCGACCGGCCAGACCACCTCCCGGCTGGCCGGCTGGCAGATGGACACCTTCCTGGAGAACCTCACCCAGTCCGTGGAGCCGGGCCTGACCCGGGCCGAGGTCGCGTACCCGCTGACCGAGCTGCTGCTGCCGGAGCTGGAGCAGTTCCTGGTGTACGTCTGGCGCCGCCAGCTCGCCGCGGTCACCGGCCGGGTGGTGCAGGCCGCCGAGGACAGCGAGATCACCAGCGGTCGCCTCGCCGTCGGCTTCGCCGACCTGGTCGGCTTCACCCGGCTCTCCCGGCGGCTGGAGGAGGAGGAGCTCGGCGAGCTGGTCGAGGGCTTCGAGAACACCTGCTCCGACCTGATCGCCGGTCAGGGCGGGCGGGTGGTCAAGACCCTCGGCGACGAGATCCTCTACGTCTCCGAGGACCCGGCGACCGCCGCCGAGATCGCGCTCAGCCTGGTGGAGACGCTGGCCAAGGAGGACGGCATGCCCGCCCTGCGGGTCGGCATGGCCTTCGGCACGGTCACCTCGCGGATGGGCGACGTCTTCGGCACCACGGTCAACCTGGCCAGCCGGCTCACCTCGATCGCGCCCAAGGACGCCGTGCTGGTCGACGGCGAGCTGTCCGCCGCGCTGGAGCAGAGCGGTGCCGCCGCCACCCCGGGCGAGGACGGCCGCCACCCCGAGGACGACCGGCGCTTCCACCTCCAGCCGATGTGGCGCCGCCCGGTCCGCGGCCTCGGCCTGGTCGAGCCCTGGCTGCTCAGCCGCGCGCGAGCCGTCTGACCCGTCCGGTCGCGAATCACCCTAATCTGGTCGAAAGGCCGCCCGGACGCGCGGCGGCCGGACCCGGGATGAGGCGATCGGTGAGCGAGGCGACCATGACCGAGGAGAGCCCGTACGTCATCTCCACGCCCGACCTGCGACTGCAGGCGGTGGTCGAACTCGCCCAGGACATGGCCGGCGCCCTCACCCCGCTGGAGGCGGTCCGGGCCGCCGCCGTCCGGGCCACCTCGGCCCTGGCCGCCACCATGGCCGCCGTCTCGGTCTGGGACCGCGAGTCCGGCCGGCTGCGGGTGCTGGTCAACTACGGCGACCTGGCGGCCGGCGAGGAGGAGCTGCCGGACGACGAGTCCTACCCCGTCGCCGACTTCCCCGAGATCGTCACCTACCTGGAAGAGCACTGGACCACCGGCCGGCTGCCCCGGGCCTGGATCCAGACCGCCGAGAACACCGCCCCGCCCGTCGTGCACGCCCACCCCGGGGCCGGCGCCTTCTGCCAGCAGCGCGCCGCCGGGCTGCGCCGGCGGGGCCGCGAGTGCTGCCTGGTCGCCCCGATCGTCCTGCACGGCCAGGCCTGGGGCGAGCTGTACCTGGCCCGCACCCTCGGCATGCCGGTCTTCACCGAGGCCGACGCCGACTACGCCACCCTGCTCGCCGCGCAGATCTCCGCCGGGCTCGCCCAGACCGAGCGCGTCGCCGACCTGCGCCGGCTCGCCTTCACCGACGCGCTCACCGGCCTCGCCAACCGGCGCGCCGTGGACGCCCGGCTGGAGAGCGCCCTCAAGGCGCACAACCGCGACAACACCGTGGTCTCCCTGGTGGTCTGCGACGTCAACGGCCTCAAGCGGGTCAACGACGAGCTCGGCCACGAGATGGGCGACCGGCTGCTGGAGAAGTTCGCCCACCAGCTGTCGCTGTGCGCCGCCAAGCTGCCCGGCTCGCTGGCCGCCCGGCTCGGCGGCGACGAGTTCTGCCTGCTCGCCGAGGGCCAGACCGCCGACGAGGTGGTCGCCGTCGCCGAGGAGCTCTGCACCCGCGCCCTGGAACTCACCGAGGGCGAGGGGGTGGCCTGCGGGGTCGCCTCCACCGGCGACTCGATCGGCCCGGTCACCACCGCCGACCGGCTGTTCCGGCTCGCCGACGCCGCCCAGTACCGGGCCAAGGCCGCCCGCGCCGCCCACCCCGTGGTGGCCGGCCGCAGCCACGGCCCCGGCTTCGCCCCCGACCCGACCGTGCTGCTCGCCGACGCCGCCGACCCGCACCACCGCGCGGACGGCCGCCGTCCCGGCGGCGCACCCGGCGCGCGCGGCGCCGCCGGGGACCGCCGGCGCTTCCGCGGCGCCGCGCACAGCGCCGACCCCGGACAGCTGCTCGCCGCCGGGCTCACCACCCTCGACCAGGGCGGACTCCAGCGCACCACGCACCCCGCCGACACGCTGTCCCGGCTCGCCTGCGTCGCCGAGACCTCCTCCCGGCTGCTCAACGCGGTCGGCTGGTGGGTCTCGTACGTGCCGCCCGGCTCCCAGCTGATGCGCACCGCCCAGCACGCCGTCTACCGGATGACCGGCGGCCCCGGCTCCAGCCGGGCGGTCACCCAGCGCGCCCAGATCGAGGCCCCGGACGCCGTCTTCGACCTGCGCCACTACCCGCTGACCCGCCGGGCGGTGCACGGCGGCTCCTTCGCGCTGCGCGCCGGGGCACCCGGCAACGACGCGGCCGAGGAGGCCATGATGGTGGTCAGCGGCTACAAGGCGATGGTCGCCGCCGGCGGCGGCAACCCGGCCGGCGGGTGGCTGCTCGAACTCTTCGCCGACGAGTCGACCCTGCCGCTCGGTCAGATCGCCCCCGCCCTGCGGGCGCTGGTCGCCGTCGCCCTCTCCGGCCCCTGCTCCCCGCCCCCGGCCTGAACGTCCGGCCGGTCGGGTGTTCCGGGCCCCGCCACAGTCGCGCAACAACCTCGGCACGAGCCTGCCCCCGGGCCGTCCGTCCGTGGGACAGTGTGGGGCGCAGTTCGAACGAGGAGGGGTACATGCGGACGAGGATCGCGGGGGCGCTGCTCTCCCTGGCACTGGCGGTGGGCGGCGTGACGCTGGCCGAGGGCGCGGCGCAGGCCGCGCCGCGGACGGCGGCGGTGACGTCGGTTCAGCAGGCGCCGGCCCAGGCGGCACCTGCCCAGGCACCGGCGGCGGCACCGCAGGCCGAGCACACCAAGCAGCTGGCCGCGAAGAGCAAGAGCAAGAAAAAGAAGAAGAGCAGCTTCTTCGGGAAGCTGATCGGCGGCCTGGTGGTCCTGGTGATCCTGGTCCTCGTGGTGGTCGTCATCGTCGTGGTGGTCAGGCGGAGCCGGCGGAGCTGATCCGGTCCGCGCGGGCGTAGACGTTGGCGCTGCGCCCGCGCAGGAACCCCACCAGGGTGAGGCCGAGCTCCTCGGCGAGCTCCACCGCCAGCGAGGACGGCGCGGAGACGGCGGCCAGCAGGGGTATCCCGGCCAGCGCCGCCTTCTGGGTCAGCTCGAACGAGGCCCGCCCGCTGACCAGCAGCAGGTGCCCGGTCAGCGGCAGCCGCCCCTCGCGCAGCGCCCAGCCCACCACCTTGTCGACCGCGTTGTGCCGGCCCACGTCCTCCCGGACGCAGAGCAGCTCGCCGCGCGCGTCGAACAGCCCGGCGGCGTGCAGCCCGCCGGTGGACTCGAAGGTCTTCTGCGCCGCCCGCAGCCGGTCGGGCAGGGCGTACAGCAGTTCCTGGTCGACCGTCAGGCCGTCCTCGGCGACCGGCCAGCGGCTGTGCGTGCGCACCGCGTCCACGGTGTCCCGGCCGCACAGCCCGCAGGCGCTGGTCATCAGCAGGTTGCGGTGCGCGGAGAGCGCGGTGGAGCCGCCCCGGACGGTCGCGTCCACCACGTTGTAGGTGTTGGCGCCCTCGGCGTCCGTCCCGGCGCAGTAGCGCAGTGCGGCGAGCTGCTCCGCCGCGGCGACCACGCCCTCGCCGACCAGGAAGCCCGCCACCAGGTCGAAGTCGTGCCCCGGGGTGCGCATGGTGACGGTCAGCGGCTCGCCGCCGACCCGGATCTCCAGCGGCTCCTCCGCCGCCAGCGCGTCCGGCCGGACGCCCCGCGCGCCGTCGCGCAGCCGCACCACCCGCCGCCGTACCGTCGCGCGTGCCATCGCCACCTCCTGTGCTTCCCAGTAGACCAGGCCGGGGAAGTCGACGGTTGTCAGATCCCCATTCACCTGATTCGATTGTGCATATGGATATGCACAGTGTCGTCCAGGTCGGCAAGGCCGACGTCACCGCCGAGGACGTGCTCGCCGTCGCGCGCGGCAACGCCCGGGTCGAGATCGGCCCCGACGCGCACGCCGAGATGGCCGCCGCCCGCGCCCGGATCGACGCCCTCGCGGCCGAGCCCCGCCCGGTCTACGGCGTCTCCACCGGCTTCGGCGCGCTCGCCGTCCGGCACATCAGCCCCGAGCTGCGCGCCCAGCTGCAGCGCTCGCTGGTCCGCTCGCACGCCGCCGGCATGGGCCCCGCGGTCGAGCGCGAGGTGGTCCGAGCGCTGATGTTCCTGCGGATGAAGACCCTCGCCTCCGGCCGCACCGGCGTGCGCCCGCTGGTCGCCGAGACGATGGCCGCCATCCTGAACGCCGGCATCACCCCGGTGGTCCGCGAGTTCGGCTCGCTCGGCTGCTCCGGCGACCTGGCCCCGCTGTCGCACTGCGCCCTGGTCCTGATGGGCGAGGGCGTCGCCACCGGCCCGGACGGCGAGGAGAAGGACGCCGCCGAGCTGCTCGCCGCCGCCGGCATCGAGCCGGTCGAGCTGCTGGAGAAGGAGGGCCTGGCCCTCATCAACGGCACCGACGGCATGCTCGGCATGCTGGTGATGGCCCTCGCCGACCTGCAGCGGCTCTACACCACCGCCGACATCACCGCCGCGATGTCGCTGGAGGCGCTGCTCGGCAGCGACAAGGTGCTCGCCCCCGAGCTGCACGCCCCGATCCGCCCGCACCCCGGCCAGGCGCTCTCCGCCGCCAACATGCTGGCCGTCCTCAAGGGCTCCGGCCTCACCGGCCACCACCAGGACGACGCCCCGCGCGTCCAGGACGCCTACTCGATCCGCTGCGCCCCGCAGGTCGCCGGCGCCGGCCGCGACACCCTGGCGCACGCCCGCACCGTCGCCGACCGCGAGCTCGCCGCCTCGGTCGACAACCCGGTGGTGCTGCCGGACGGCCGGGTCGAGTCCAACGGCAACTTCCACGGCGCCCCGGTCGCCTACGTGCTGGACTTCCTCGCCATCGCCGCCGCCGACCTCGCCTCGATCTCCGAGCGGCGCACCGACCGGCTGCTCGACAGGGCCCGCTCGCACGGCCTGCCGGCCTTCCTCGCCGACGACCCGGGTGTCGACTCCGGCCTGATGATCGCCCAGTACACCCAGGCCGCGCTGGTCAGCGAGAACAAGCGGCTCGCCGTCCCCGCCTCGGTGGACTCCATCCCGTCCTCGGCGATGCAGGAGGACCACGTCTCGATGGGCTGGTCCGCGGCGCGCAAGCTCCGCCAGGCCGTCGACAACCTGGGCCGGGTGCTCGCCGTCGAGCTGCTCGCCTCCGCCCGCGCCCTGGAGATCCGGGCCGAGGGCGCCGGCGGCAGCCTCGCCCCCGCCACCGCCGCCGCGATCACCGCCGCCCGCGCGGCCGGCGTCGGCGGCCCGGGCCGGGACCGCTTCCTCTCCCCGGACCTGGAGGCCGCCGCCGCGCTCGTCGCCTCCGGCGACCTGGTCGCCGCCGTCGAGCAGGTCACCGGCCCGCTGGCCTGACGCACCGCCCGCCGGGGCGGCCGGGCCTAGTCCCAGTCGCTCCGGCGGGTACGGTCGATGCGCTCACCGAGCGCGCTGGAGACGTTGACGCCGACGATCCCGAGCCAGCAGGCCAGCAGGCCCACCACGCCGGCCCCCTCCACGGCGATCGCGGTCAGCGGCACACCCATCACCAGCGAGAGGATCTGGATCGTGAACCGGCGGTTGCGCGACTTCTCCGGCACCGGTGCCGGGCGGTGCTCCACCGGCCCGTCCAGCCTCCCGCCGAGCCGGGCGACGAAGGAGTCGATGATCTCCTTCTCGTACTCCGGCCCCAGCTCCTTGCGGGTCTGCAGGGCGGCGTCGAGCTCGCGCCGCAGGTCGTCCTGGCGAGTGTCCATGGCTCTCATCGTGGCCCCCGCCCGGTCGGCCCGGCCAGCTCCGCGGGGCGTTTTCGGGGGCGCCTCAGGGACGAATCAGGGTCACCCCGAGACGCCCGACGGCGCCCCGCCCGTCGAGCACCCCGTCCCGCAGGGCGGAACGGCATTGCCCGTCCGCCGGGCATGCGCCACAGTCGTCCCAGCCGCCGCAGCCACCGACGGCCGCCCGACAGCAGCGTGGAGGAACCGCCGATGACCGCCCTGGACGAGACCGGAGCCGCAGGGCCGTCCGCGCGCCTGCTGCAGCTCTTCGAGGGTCACCGGCTGACCCCCACCCAGCGGCGGATCGCCCACTCGCTGGTCCGGCACGCCACCGAGGCCCCGTTCCTCTCCTCCGTCGAGGTCGCCGAACTCGCCGGCGTCAGCCAGCCCTCGGTCACCCGCTTCGCCGTCGCGCTCGGCTACGACGGCTACCCGGCGCTGCGCAAGCAGCTGCGCGAACTCGGCGCCGGCGAACCGCAGGCCCCCGAGTCGCCCGCCGACGCCGTCCGCAACGAGCACCAGCAGGCCGTCCTCGCCGAGATCGAGCACCTGCGCCACCTCGCCGAACTGCTCGCCGACCCCGAGCCGATCGTCCGCGCCGCCCGGCTGCTCGCCGCCTCCCGGCCGCTGCCCGTGCTCGGCCTGCGCGCCGCCTCCGCCCAGGCCCGCGGCTTCGCGTACTTCGCCGCCAAGGTCCACCCCGACATCCGGCTGCTCGACGAGGGCGGCTCGATGCTCGCCGACCGCCTCGAACAGGCCGCCGCCGCCGGCGCCACCGCTCTGCTCTGCTTCGCCCTGCCGCGCTACCCGCGCGAGCTGATGGAGGCGCTCGTCGTCGCCCGCGAGTGCGGGCTGACCGTGCTCACCGTCGCCGACTCCGTCTTCGCGCCGGTCGCCAAGCTCTCCGACCTGATGCTGCCCGCCGCCGTCGGCACCGGGCTGGTCTTCGACACGGCCTGCGCGCCGATGATGCTCGGCCGGGTGCTGCTGCAGACCATGTGCGACGAACTCCCCGGCGCCGAGGCCCGGCTGGAGGCCATCGAGCAGTCCGCGGCCGCCCGCGGCCTGTTCCTGGAGTAGCCGCCGCCGGCCCGACCGGCGGCTACCGCTCCAGCGCGGCCTTCATCCGCTCCAGGGTGGTCCGCATGCCGGCCCGGTTCACCCCGGCCCGGTCCTCGGCGCGGGTGCCGCTGAAGACCAGCCCCAGCAACTCCGCCGGACGGCGGCTCCGGCCGGTCCGCAGGTCCTGCCAGTACTCGGTGAGCACCGTCCCGCCGTCCGCCGCCGGCTCGAAGCGGTAGCCCCACAGTGCGATCGGCAGCCCGAGCGCGCCCACCCGGAAGGCGAACTCGCGGCCCGGCTCGGCCACCGTCACCCGGCAGGTGGTGAACCACAGCAGCAGGCCCTTGCGGTTCCAGCCGACGAACCGCTCGCCCGCCACCAGCGCCCCTCGGCGCGCCCACACCGCCCGGCACTCGGGACTCCACTCGCCGGTCCGCCGCACCTGCGCCACCACCCCGTACGCCGCCTCCGGCGCCACCCCGACCACGACGCTCTCCTCGACAACCCACTCGCGCTCCACGGCGGTCCCCTCCCGCGACGACGGCATCGGCAAATGACCGTACCGCCACGTTGGACCGGGCCCGCGAGCGGGCATGCCATCAACAGGGGAATTTCCGCAGGGGATTGACATGACTTCGGCCGCTGTCGGGGCACCGCCCGGCCGGGGGCGGAACGGGGGTCCGCGATGCGTCCGATCCACCAGATGAGGCTGACCGGGAAGCTCGGCTCGGGAGCCGACGAGTGGTCCTGCCCGGAGTGCGGCCGCCGGATCGCCCTGTTCCGGCCGCCGCACGCCGACCTGACCGTCCTCGACCCGGGCGACGAGGAGGCCGTGCACATCGGGGTCCTCGAACCCGACGCCGCCGCCGAGGCCGCCGAACGCTACGGCGTCGGGCCGATCCAGGAGATCCCGCGCCCGCCGCGCGCCCCGTCCCGGGCCGGCGAGCCGGTCCCCGAACCCGACGCCGACGACCGCCGCTGGCTCGCCGAGATCGGCATCGACTGGGACGGCGACGCCGCCGCCTGACCGGCGACAGGGGTCAGTCCTGATCGTCGAAGAGCTCCCGGCTCAGGACCTCACGCAACTGCTCGGATGTGCGGACGATCTGCTGGTGGGTCGAGATCTTCTCGTCGACAGCGTTCAGGACGCTGACGATTCGCCGCTGTGCCGCCACCGGCAGCAGGGGTACCGGGAGATCGGAGAGGTCTCCGAGAGTGATGCTCGGAATGCCGGTGCCCTGCCGCGCTCGCGTCTGCATCCATCGCTCCGCCGACGGACTTGCCAGAAACTGGAGGAGGTACTCGGTGTCCACGCCTTCGACATCCGGTCGGATCCGGAAGAGGTTGCCGCTGAAGATCCATCCGCTCTGGCGCTCCGTCACGAGTGCCGGTCGGCCCAGGCGCCCCGTCCGGGTGCAGAGGATGTCACCCGGCTGGAGGCGGTAAGGGCCCAGCCGGTCCGCGGTGGCCGGTGAGACGTGGACCAGGGGCTCCTCGACGACCCGGTGGTCGATGCCGATGTTCTGCGGTCGCAGCACTGGAATCCCACTGTCCGTGCGTTCGGCCGAGCCCACCAGCTGGCCCGAGGGGCCGGTCCGGATCGTGCCGCAGTCGGCCAGGCGGATCCAGGACGGAGCGACCGAGGTCTCCACGCTCATCGGATACGTTCCTCCAGTGCTCGTGCCAGGGCGGCGTCGGCCCGCGCGGCTCGGAGGGCGAGGAGATCCAGCTCGGCGCGGAGGTCGGCAACGGTGCGGCCGCCCTGTTCCTGCTCTGCGTCGTCCTGCGCTCGAACGTACCGCGCGGGGGTGAGGTTGTAGTCGGCCGCGCGGAGGACGTCGGGCGCCACGGCGGCGCTGATGGACGACAGCGCGTCACCGCTCCGCCAGGCACGGTACTCGGCGGCGATCGTCGAGACGTCGTTCGCGCTGAGCGTCGCCCGACCCGTGGCGTCCGTTCCGCCCAGCCGCGCCGCATCGATCATCAGCACGTCGCGCATCCGGCCGCTACCGGGGCCACGCAGGAACCACAGCATCACGGGAATGCCGGTCGAGGTGAAGAGCCCGGCGCGGAGCGAGACCAGACACTCGACGACTCCCGCCTCGACGAGCCTCGCCCGGATCGCCTGCTCCCTGCCGGAGCGGAACGAAGCACCGTGGGGCATTACCACGGCGCCTCGGCCGTCACGAGCGAGCGAAACGACGGCGTGTTGGATCCATCCCAGGTCGGCGTTGCCCTCGGGGGGCGGACCGAAGGGCCAGCTCCTCTCTCGGAACGGACTGCCGGAAGGCGCCTTGAGGCTGAACGGAGGGTTGCTGAGGACGATGTCGTAGCGAGCCGTGGCCCCTGCGTCGATCCGGCTCGCGGGCAGATCCGGCTCGACGGCGAGCGTGCTCTCCACGGAGTGCACCGCCAGGTTGAGCGCGGCGATCTCCGCGTGCGAGCTGAGCGTCGTGGAACCGGAGGTACGGATGCTTCTCCGCGTAGGGGACCAGCGACGAACTGCCTCCACCAGCAGCTCACCTGCGCGACAGAACGGGTCGTGGATGCTCGACGGGGACGGACCTTGGTCGAGGATCGCGAGCATGACCTCGCGGACGGGGCCGGGGGTGAACACGTCGTGCCCGCGCCTGCCCTGCCATCGGGCGACCTCGGCCAGGAAGGTGTCGAAGGCCAGTGCGACCGACGGCCCGGACGGCAGTGTGCCGATGAGGTGGACGGCCTCCTGCAGCACGCGGTCGGGAACGTCCCGAAGCAGCTCGGACCCGCGGGCGAACGGCACCTCGCTGTACTCGACTCCGCGCCGGACCTCGTCGGTGAGGCGGGGCGGAGCCTCGTGCCTGATCCTCTCCCAGCTCTCGGGACGACGGCCGCGGATGTGCAGCAGGTGTTGGATCAGCAGGACGCTGCTGCTGTCGCCGGGGCCGCCCGGAGAACGCCGCAGGACGTCGAGGAGCCCGACGGTCACCTGCCGGACGTGCGCCGCGTCGGCTCCCGGGGCTTCCGGCCCGGGGGCCGCAGCCGAGACGAAACGATCGCCGTAGGTGGTGCCGTGAGGTTCGCCCGGGCGGAGATTGTTCCGGGGGATCACCCGGGTCGAGAGCCACTCGGCCACCTCCCGAGCGTCGAACAGCTCGTCGTCGCCCACCCGTACGGCCGAGGGGTAGTCGGCATATCGCCGCTCCCAGTTGGTCACCGCGGGGCGCGCGACCCCCGTTCGCTCGGAGATCTCGGAGCGGGACAGCAGGCCGTCGGACTCGACCGACTCGTTCATCCTTCGGCTCCCCGGGCGCTCGGGCGGTGGGTGATCAGAACTGTGGGGGACGACGGCCGCTGCAGGTGTCCTCACGGCTCTGCAGGACGGTGGGTACGCGGTCCAGTGCACGGGTCTCGGACGCCATGGCGGGACTGAGGTATTCAAGCAGTTCGTAGATCTTCGCGTGGTCGGCTTCCAGGGGGCGGTGGTGGATGGGCTCGTGGTGGCTGATCTTGTTCCGGAACAGGAGCATCGACTCGAAGCTCCGATGCAGTCGGTCGCGACGACCCGAGTAGTGGGGGAACGCCCGGTGGAGAGCGGGAACCCAGAACCGCCGGTCGTACGAGTCTCCGGAGCTGAGCAGCGACACCCAGAACCCGAAGGAGAGCTCGGCCACGAGGTCGTCGGCAGTGACAGTCCGGCGACTCCGGCGGCTTCGCTTGCGCCGGGCCTCGTCGACGAGCCGCCGACCGTGGGCGTTGAGCGGCGCTTGTGCCCACCAGTCGGCGCGGCCGTGGACTTTGGCGAGTTCGTCGTGCAGGGCGTTCCGGAGCGTGAGTTCGAGGCTGTGCAGGGGGCCGAGGAAGGCGCCCGAGACTTCGGCGTTCCACCAGTAGAGAAGGCGGGCGGCCCCGGGATCTCCACCGGTTGCCGCCAGGTAGGCCGCCAGGCGCGGCTCGGACAACGCCGCTCGCATCCACGTCGGCAGCTTGTCGGTCACGGTCTGGCTCCCTTCTCGGTCCCTTGTCATCCGGGTGGTGGGTGTTAGCCTGGGCTCGTAAGCCCCGGGTCCGCCTCTGCTGAGCACGCCGCCCGGGGCACTGCTTTTTGGCAGCGCCGAGTGGGAGTCCGATCGGGACTCTGCTGACGGTATTTCAGCTCTCAGGGACAGTACGGCAGCGCATCTCTCCCACGCAAGCGCATTGGACTGCGCACTGATCTGTTAACCCCTGTGCGGATCGAAAGGGCACGGTGGGGGATCTGGTCAGGGCGGGAGTGTTTGGATATATTCAGTCTCGTAGTCAGTGAATGAATTTCATCCGCAAGGAGGCTGGGCCATGGCAGAGCAGGTGAGCGGAGCGCGCGAGGTGCGGGCGGCGCGTGGGTCGAAGCTGTCGGCGCAGGGCTGGCAGCAGGAGGCCGCCCTGCGGATGCTGATGAACAACCTCGACCCCGAGGTGGCCGAGCACCCCTCCAAGCTGGTGGTCTACGGCGGCACCGGCAAGGCGGCGCGCGACTGGCGCTCGTACGACGCCATGGTGCGCACCCTGCAGAACCTGAAGCAGGACGAGACCATGCTGGTCCAGTCCGGCCGCCCGGTCGGTGTGATGCAGACCCACGAGTGGGCGCCGCGCGTGCTGATCGCCAACTCCAACCTGGTCGGCGACTGGGCGAACTGGGAGGAGTTCCGCCGGCTGGAGTCGCTGGGCCTCACCATGTACGGCCAGATGACCGCCGGTTCGTGGATCTACATCGGCACCCAGGGCATCCTGCAGGGCACGTACGAGACCTTCGGCGCCGTCGCGGCGAAGAAGTTCGGCAACACCCTCGAGGGCACCATCACCCTGACCGCCGGCCTCGGCGGCATGGGCGGCGCCCAGCCGCTGGCCGTCACCATGAACGGCGGCGTGGCGATCTGCATCGACTGCGACCCGTCCCGGATCGCCCGCCGGATCGAGCACCGCTACCTGGACGTCGAGGCCAAGAACCTCGACCACGCGCTGCAGCTGGCCACCGAGGCCCGCGACAAGCGGCAGCCGCTCTCCATCGGCCTGCTGGGCAACGCCGCCGAGCTGTTCCCGCAGCTGCTGGCGATGGACGCGCCGATCGACATCGTCACCGACCAGACCAGCGCGCACGACCCGCTGTCGTACCTGCCGATCGGCGTGGCCTTCGAGGACATGGCGACGTACGCCGCCGAGAAGCCCGCCGAGTTCACCCAGCGCTCCCGCGAGTCGATGGCCAAGCACGTCGAGGCGATGGTCGGCTTCCAGGACCGCGGCGCCGAGGTCTTCGACTACGGCAACTCGATCCGCGGCGAGGCCCAGCTGGCCGGCTACGACCGGGCGTTCGCCTTCCCGGGCTTCGTCCCGGCGTACATCCGCCCACTGTTCTGCGAGGGCAAGGGCCCGTTCCGCTGGGCCGCGCTGTCCGGTGACGCGCAGGACATCCACAAGACCGACAAGGCTGTGCTCGACCTCTTCCCGGAGAACGAGTCGCTGCACCGCTGGATCAAGATGGCCCAGGAGAAGGTGCACTTCCAGGGCCTCCCGGCGCGCATCTGCTGGCTCGGCTACGGCGAGCGCGACAAGGCCGGCGAGCGCTTCAACGACATGGTGGCGAGCGGCGAGCTGTCCGCGCCGATCGTGATCGGCCGCGACCACCTGGACTGCGGCTCGGTCGCCTCCCCGTACCGCGAGACCGAGGCGATGCTGGACGGCTCCGACGCGATCGCCGACTGGCCGCTGCTCAACGCCATGGTCAACGTCGCCTCCGGCGCGTCCTGGGTCTCCATCCACCACGGCGGCGGCGTCGGCATCGGCCGCTCGATCCACGCCGGCCAGGTGACGGTCGCCGACGGCACCGCGCTGGCCGGCGAGAAGATCCGCCGGGTGCTCACCAACGACCCGGGCATGGGCGTCATCCGCCACGTCGACGCCGGTTACGACCGCGCGGTCGAGGTGGCCGGCGAGCGCGGCGTGCGCGTCCCCATGGGCGAGCTGTGAGTCACTCCTTCGAGGCGATGTGGGCGGAGCTGCTCCCCGTGGGCCGCTCCGCCTCGTCCGGCGGCTACCGCCGCTTCGCGTGGAACTCCGCCGACGCCGAGTGCCGCGCCTGGTTCGAGCAGCAGGCCCGCGACCGCGGCCTGGCGTACGAGCTGGACCGCAACGGCAACCAGTGGGCCTGGCTCGGCGACCCGCACGGCGCGGGCGCCGTGGTCACCGGCTCCCACCTGGACTCCGTGCCGGACGGCGGCGCCTTCGACGGCCCGCTCGGCGTGGTCTCCTCCTTCGCCGCCCTGGACGAACTCCGTTCCCGGGAGGCCGAGTTCAGCAAGCCGCTGGCGATCGTCAACTTCGGCGACGAGGAGGGCGCCCGGTTCGGCGTCGCCTGCATCGGCTCCCGGCTGACCGCGGGCGTGCTCTCCCAGGAGCAGGCGTACGCCCTGCGCGACGCCGACGGCGTCCGGCTGCCCGACGCGATGGAGCGGGCCGGCCAGGACCCGACCGCGATCGGCGCGGACGCCGACCGGCTGGCCCGGATCGGCGCCTTCGTCGAGCTGCACGTCGAACAGGGCCGGTACCTGGGCGAGGACCAGCCGGTCGGCGTGGCGTCCGCGATCTGGCCGCACGGCCGCTGGCGGTTCGACTTCCACGGCGAGGCCAACCACGCCGGCACCACCCGGATCGAGGACCGCCGCGACCCGATGCTGACCTACGCCAACACCGTGCTCTCCGCGCGGAAGAAGGCGAAGCTGGCGGGCGCGCTGGCCACCTTCGGCAAGGTCGCCGTCGAGCCGAACGGCACCAACGCGATCGCCTCGCTGGTCCGCGGCTGGCTGGACTCCCGGGCCGCCGACGAGGCGACCCTGACCGCCCTGGTCGAGGAGATCCGGCTCGCCGCCCACGAGCGCGGCGAGCGCGACGGGGTCAAGGTGGAACTGACCCGCGAGTCGTACACCCCGGTGGTCGACTTCGACGGACCGCTGCGCGACCGGCTCGCCGCCCGGCTGGGAGGCGTCCCCGTCCTGCCGACCGGCGCGGGACACGACGCCGGAATCCTGGCATCCGCGATCCCGACCGCCATGCTGTTCGTACGTAACCCGAGCGGCGTCTCGCACTCGCCGGCCGAGCGCGCCGAGCTCGCCGACTGCCTGGCCGGCGTCGCCGCCCTCGCCGACGTACTGGAGGACCTCGCATGTCAGCCGTCGTGACGTACTGGGCGGAACACGCCTGGCTGCCGCACGCCAACGGCCCGGTGGTCGAGCAGGACGTGCTGATCGCCGTCGGCCCCGGCGGGCGGATCGCCAGGGTCACCCCCGACAGCGGCCCCTGCCCGCCGGACGCCGTCCGGCTGGCGGGGCTGCTGCTGCCCGGCCACGCCAACGCCCACTCGCACGCCTTCCACCGCGCCCTGCGCGGCAACGTCCAGGTCGGCTCCGGCACCTTCTGGACCTGGCGGGACACCATGTACCGCTTCGCCGGCGCGCTCGACCCGGACAGCTACCTGGACCTCGCCACCGCGGTCTACGCCGAGATGGCGCTGGCCGGCATCACCGCCGTCGGCGAGTTCCACTACCTCCACCACGCGCCCGGCGGCGTTCGCTACGACAACCCCAACGCGATGGGCGAGGCCCTGGTCGAGGCCGCCCAGCGGGCCGGCATCCGGATCACCCTGCTCGACACCTGCTACCTCTCCTCCGGCTTCGGCGCCGAGCCCACCCGGCCGCAGCTGCGCTTCACCGACGGCGACGCCGACGCCTGGGCCGAGCGGATCTCCGACCTCAAGCCCGCCGAGCACGCCCGGATCGGCGCCGCCGTCCACTCCGTGCGCGCCGTCCCCGCCGAGCAGCTCGGCACCGTCGCGCACTGGGCCGTCATGCGCAAGGCCCCGCTGCACGTCCACCTCTCCGAGCAGACCGCCGAGAACGACGCCTGCCTCGCCGCGCACGGCGTCACCCCGACCCGACTGCTCGGCGACCACGGCGTCCTCGGCCCGCGGACGTCCGTGGTGCACGCCACCCACCTGACCGACGAGGACGTCCACCTGCTGTCCGACACCTCGACGATCGTCTGCATGTGCCCCACCACCGAACGGGACCTCGCCGACGGCATCGGCCCCGCGCGGCGGCTCGCCTCCGCGGGCTGCCCGATCACCCTGGGCAGCGACAGCCACGCCGTCATCGACCCGTTCGAGGAGGCACGCGCCCTCGAACTGGACGAGCGGCTGCGCACCCGCACCCGCGGGCACTGGACCGCCAACGCCCTGCTCCGCGCCTCCACCGAGGACGGCCACGCCTCGCTCGGCTGGTCCGAGGCCGGCCGGATCGAGGCCGGGGCGCTCGCCGACTTCTGCGTGGTCGCGCTCGACACCGTCCGCACCGCAGGGCCGCGGCCCGCGCTCGGCGCCGAGATCGCCGTCTACGCCGCCTCCGCGGCCGACGTCCGCCACGTGGTCGTCGGCGGCCGCCACATCGTCAAGGACGGCACCCACCAGCTCGTCCCCGACGTCCCGCAGGCGCTTGCCGCGGCGATCGCCGCCCTGCAGTAGCCAACGCCCCGCCAGGGGCGCGTGGGGGTACCTCCCGGCCGAAGGCGTGGAGGCACCCCCACGCGCCCCTGTTTTCGCAACCCCTATCGCGAGAGGTCTCCCTGTTGAGCCTGCTCATCACCAACATCGGCAGCCTGGTCACCAACGACCCCGCGCTCGGCGAGGGCCCGCTCGGGCTGCTGGCCGATGCCGCCGTGGTCGTCGACGGGGAGCGGATCGCGTGGGTCGGCCCCGCGGCGGCCGCCCCGGCCGCCGACGAGCGGTACGACGCCGCGGGCCGGGCGCTGCTGCCCGGCTTCGTCGACTCGCACGCGCACCTGGTCTTCGCCGGTGACCGCACCGCCGAGTTCAACGCCCGGATGTCCGGCCAGGCGTACACCGCCGGAGGCATCCGCACCACCGTCGCCGCGACCCGCGCCGCCACCGACGCCGAGCTGGACGCGAACGTCACCCGCTTCCTCGCCGAGGCACTGCGCCAGGGCACCACCACGGTGGAGTGCAAGTCCGGCTACGGCCTGACCGTCGCCGACGAGGCGCGCGCCCTGCGGATCGCGGCCGCGCACACGCCGGAGACCACCTACCTGGGTGCGCACGTGGTCGCCCCCGAGTTCGCGGACGACCCGGCCGGCTACGTGGACCTGGTGACCGGCGAGATGCTGGACGCGTGCGCCCCGCACGCCCGCTGGGTGGACGTGTTCTGCGAGCGCGGCGCGTTCGACGGCGACCAGGCCCGGGCGGTCCTGACCGCCGGGGCGAAGCGCGGGCTGACCCCGCGCGTCCACGCGAACCAGCTCTCGTACGGCCCGGGCGTGCAGCTCGCGGTCGAGCTGGGCGCGGCGTCCGCCGACCACTGCACCCACCTGACCGACGAGGACGTGGCGGCGCTGGCCGGCAGCGGGACGGTGGCGACCCTGCTGCCGGGCGCCGAGTTCTCCACCCGCGCCGCGTACCCGAACGCCCGTCGCCTGCTGGACGCGGGCGCGACCGTCGCGCTGTCCACGGACTGCAACCCGGGATCGAGCTTCACCACCTCGATGGCGTTCTGCGTCGCGGTGGCGGTCCGCGAGATGGCGATGACCCCGGACGAGGCGGTGCACGCCGCCACCGAGGGCGGTGCCCGCGCGCTGCGCCGCACCGACGTCGGCCGGGTCACCCCGGGCGGCCGCGCCGACCTGCTGCTCCTCGACGCGCCGTCCCACGTCCACCTGGCGTACCGCCCGGGCGTCCCGCTGACCGCCGCCGTCTGGCGGGCGGGCGTCCGCGCGCTCTGACGCCCGGTACGTCGAAGGCCCGGACCCCTCGGCGGGGTCCGGGCCTTCGACGTGTCGGCGGTGCGTCAGTGCACGTCGCCCATGAGCGCGACGACCTTCTTGCGGTAGGCGTACAGGCCGATGCCCGCGGCGATGGCCATCAGGCCCTGGACGGCGAAGTACCAGGTCGAGCCGACCACGTCGTCACCGAGGACGAGCTGGAAGATGGCGGCGACGCAGTCGCCGGCGGTGACGGCGAGGAACCAGACACCCATCATCTGGCTGGCGTACTTGGCGGGCGCCAGCTTGGTGGTGACGGAGAGGCCGACCGGGGAGAGGGTCAGCTCGCCGACGGTCTGGATCAGGTAGACCAGCGCCAGCCACAGCGGGGTGACCTTGGCACCGCCGGAGGCGGCGGCCATGGCCAGCATCATGACCAGGAAGGACGCGCCGATCATCAGCAGGCCGAAGGCGAACTTCGCGGTGGTGCTGGGGTTCTTGCCGCGCTGGGCGAGCCAGACCCACAGCCAGGCGACGACCGGGGCCAGCGCCATGATGTACAGCGGGTTCAGCGACTGGAACCAGCTGGACGGGAAGTGGAAGCCGAACAGCGTGGACGCGGTGTTGTCGTCGGCGAACAGGCTCAGCGTCGAGCCGGACTGGTCGTAGATCATCCAGAACACGGCGGCGGCGACGAAGAACCAGACGTAGCCGCCGATCTTCGACTTCTCGTCCGGGGTGAGGTCGCGGTCGCGCTTCATCCGGGCGAAGACCACCACGGGGATCGCGATGCCCGCGATGGAGAGCGGCCAGATCGCCCAGTTGATGGTGAAGTGGCCGGTCAGCGCGACGACGCCGTAGAAGACGGCGGCCGCCGCCAGCCACAGGCCGGCCTTGCGGAAGATCGCGCTCTTCTCGGCCGGGCCGATCGGCGAGTTCACCACGTTGCTCTTGGGGCTCAGGTGGCGGGTGCCGAGCAGGAACTGGCCGAGGCCGAGCGCCATGCCCACGCCGGCGAGGGCGAAGCCCAGGTGCCAGTTGACCTGCTGGCCGACGGTGCCGATGACCAGCGGCGCGAGGAAGGCACCGAGGTTGATGCCCATGTAGAAGATGGTGAAGCCACCGTCGCGGCGGGGGTCGTTCGGGCCGTCGTAGAGGTGGCCGACCATCGTGGAGATGTTGGCCTTCAGCAGGCCCGAGCCGAGGGCGATGAACGCCAGGCCGACGAAGAAGGAGACCTCCACCGGCACGGCCAGCAGGAAGTGGCCGATCATGATGATCGCGCCGCCGAGCGCGACGGTCTTGCGCGCACCGAGGAACCGGTCGGCGATCCAGCCGCCGGGCAGGGCCAGCAGGTAGACCATGGCCGTGTACACGCTGTAGACCGCGGCCGCGGTGGCGGCCTGGATCTCCAGCCCGCCGTCGCCGGTCTTGGCGACCATGTACAGCACGAGCAGGGCCCGCATGCCGTAGTAGCTGAACCGTTCGAAGGTTTCCGCCATGAAGAGCGTGGCGAGTCCTCGGGGGTGCCCGAAGAAGGTCTTGCCGCTCGGAGACGCCGACGGCTGTACGCCGGCGTCCAGGGTGGTAGTCGCCATGTGTGAGGGGTTCCTTGCCTGACTTCGTCCGCCGAGGGGGGTGGGGCGGACGTGGACCCAGCCACTGTACGTGTCGCCATTGCATGACATGGGATGACAAATGCACCCATTGTGGTAAAGGGAAGGCAAGCCCGAGTCGGCCTTTCGATGGCCCCGGCAGAAAATCTCCTTCGAACCCAAGGCTCAACGCTAGCATTTTCGCTGGACGGCCACTGGGTGCCGGTTATCCGGGTCCATGACAACCAAGCGGTAACGATCACGCTCTGTGAACTACTTCACAGCCCGCCGGCCCGCGCCGGTGCCCGCGGGTCATGGGAAGGTCAAGGCGCCCTCCGCTCCCTGATCGGTGCCGGGGGCGCGGTCTACCATCGGCCCATGACCTGTGTGCTGCTGGCCGAGGACGACCCGGCAATCTCCGAACCGCTGGCCCGCGCCCTGCGCCGCGAGGGCTACGAGGTGCTGGTCCGCGAGGACGGCCCGGCCGCGCTGAGCGCCGGCCTCGGCGAGGACGTCGACCTGATCGTCCTCGACCTCGGCCTGCCCGAGATGGACGGCCTGGAGGTCTGCCGCCGCCTGCGCGCCGACGGCAAGAGCTTCCCGGTGCTGGTGCTCACCGCCCGCGCCGACGAGGTGGACACCGTGGTCGGCCTGGACGCCGGCGCCGACGACTACGTCACCAAGCCGTTCCGGCTGGCCGAGCTGCTCGCCCGGGTCCGGGCGCTGCTCCGCCGCGGCAACGTCGACCAGCTGACCACCGGCGCGCACGGCGTGAAGATCGACATCGAGTCGCACCGCGCCTGGCTCGGCGACGAGGAGCTCACGCTCTCCGCCAAGGAGTTCGAGCTGCTGCGCGTCCTGGTCCGGGACGCCGGCCGGGTGGTCACCCGCGAGGAGATCATGCGCCAGGTCTGGGACACCACCTGGTGGACCTCCACCAAGACCCTGGACATGCACATCTCCTGGCTGCGCAAGAAGCTCGGCGACGACGCGGCCAACCCGCGCTACATCGCCACCGTGCGGGGCGTCGGCTTCCGCTTCGAGAAGAACTAGGGCAGCACCGGCGTGAAGCGCAGGATGATCAACTCACTGCTGGGCGTGGTCCTGGTGGTGGTCACGGTGTTCTGCGTACCGCTGGCACTGGTCGAGAAGCAGTCCATCGTCAACGCCGCCAACAACCGGGTCGACGCCGAGGCGGTCCGGGTGCTCGGCCTGGTGGAGAGCCGGCTCGCCGCGGGCGAGCCGGTCACCGGCGAGAAGTTCGCCACCCAGGTCACCACCGGATCCTTCGTCACCGTCGACATCCCCGGGCAGCCGCTGATCGCGGCCGGCCGCCCGGTCGACGGGCCCGCGATCACCGCCACCGAGGAGGGTGCCAGCGGCGAGACGGTCACGGTCAGCCAGTCCCGCGAGGACGTCGACCACGAGATCGGCAACATGCTGCTGCTGCTCGGCGTGGTCGCCCTGCTCGCCGTCCAGGCCGCCGTCGCGCTCGCCGTGTGGCAGTCCAAGCGGCTCGCCCGGCCGCTCACCGAACTCGCCGAGACCGCCGAACGCCTCGGCTCCGGCGACCCCCGCCCGCAGGGCCGCCGCTACGGCGTCCCCGAACTCGACCGGATCGCCGAGGTGCTGGACACCAGCGCCGAACGGATCGCCCGGATGCTCACCGCCGAACGCCGGCTCGCCGCCGACGCCTCGCACCAGCTGCGCACCCCGCTCACCGCGCTCTCCATGCGGCTGGAGGAGATCACCGCGCTCGCCGAGGACCCGGCCACCGTCCGCGAGGAGGCCACCATCGGCCTCCAGCAGGTCGAGCGGCTCACCGACGTGGTCCAGCGGCTGCTCACCAACCAGCGCGACCCCAACAACCCGACCGCCGTCTCGTTCCCGCTCGACGACGTGCTCCGCCAGCAGGTCGAGGAGTGGGGCCCCACGCTGCGCGAGGGCGGCCGGCGGCTCGACCTCGACGGTCTCCGCGGCACCCGGGTGATCGGCACCCCCGGCACGGTCGCCCAGGTGCTCGCCACGCTGATCGAGAACTCCCTGATGCACGGCGCCGGCACCATCACCGTCCGGGTCCGCCGCTCCGGCACCTCGGTGGTCACCGAGGTCCAGGACGAGGGGCTCGGCGTCCCCGCCGAGCTCGGCAACCGGGTCTTCGAACGCGCGGTCAGCGGCCGCAACTCCACCGGCATCGGCCTCGCCGTCGCCCGCGACCTCGCCGAGGCCGACGGCGGGCGCCTGGAGCTGCTCGCCCTGCACCCGCCGGTCTTCGCCCTGTTCCTGTCCCAGAGCCGCTCGACCGACTGACCGGCTGACCGGTCGCAGGAGGCTACTTCACGTAGGCCGTGGGCTCCTCGGCGGCCAGCAGCAGCTCGGCCTCGGCGACGACCTCGGGCTCGGGCCCGGCGACGACCTCGGGCTCGGCCAGTTCGGGCATCGCCTTGAACACCCAGGTGCGGTACGAGACGAACCGGAACACGGTGGCCACCCCGAGTCCGACCACCTTGGCGCCCAGCTGCTCGTAGTGCCCGTCCAGGCCGAGCCCGTACCGGGAGAGGCCGAGCACGCCGGTCTCGATCAGCATCCCGATGCCGCTGAACAGCAGGAAGAGCGTGATCTCCCGCTTGCGGGAGGCGGCGTCCCGGTCCCGGTAGAGCCAGTACCGGTAGCCGAGGTAGTTGGTGGCGATCGCGATCACGGTCGCCACGACGTTGGAGCGCAGCGACGCCAGGCCCAGGCCGTTCACGCAGACCCAGAAGATGGCGAAGTTGACCACGACGCCGGAGAGGCCGATCACGGCGAAGCCGAGCATCTCCGGGGACATGCCGCGCAGCCGCTCGGTGAGGGAGGGGCGCGGCTCGGTGCTGGTCGTCATCGCGGCGGTCTCCGTGTCGGCGAAAGATCGGAAGAGCGGAATTTTCGGGTGCGGCCAACCAGGCTACCCGCGTGGATGGGGTCGCTCCTACCGGCCCGGATATCCTGGGCTGCGTGACACACCCGGGCAACACAACCTTTCCAGTGGTCGGCATGATCGGCGGCGGGCAGCTCGCCCGCATGGCGCACCAGGCGGGCATCCCGCTGGGCATCCGGTTCAAGCTCCTCGCGGACACCCCGCAGGACTCCGCCTCCCAGGTCGTCTCCGACGTGGTTCTGGGCGACTACCGCGACCTCGACACCCTGCGCCGCTTCGCTGCCGGCTGTGACGTGATCACCTTCGACCACGAGCACGTGCCGACCGAGCACCTGCGCGCCCTGCAGGCGGAGGGCATCGCCGTCCGGCCCGGCCCGGACGCGCTGGTCAACGCCCAGGACAAGGGGGTGATGCGGGCCAAGCTGGACTCCATCGGCGTCCCCTGCCCCCGGCACCGGATCGTCGCCGACCCGGCCGACGTCACCGCCTTCGCGAACGAGGGCTCCGGCTACCCGGTGGTCCTGAAGACCGTCCGCGGCGGCTACGACGGCAAGGGCGTCTGGGTGGTCGACGACGAGACCGAGGCCCAGGCCCCGTTCCTGGCCGGCGTCCCGGTGCTCGCCGAGGAGAAGGTCGACTTCGTCCGCGAGCTGGCCGCCAACGTGGTCCGGTCGCCCAGCGGCCAGGCCGTGGCGTACCCGGTGGTGGAGAGCGTCCAGGAGAACGGCGTCTGTGCCGAGGTCACCGCGCCCGCCCCCGACCTGGACCCGGCGCTGTCCGACGAGGCCCAGCAGCTCGCCCTGCGGATCGCCGGCGAGCTCGACATCACCGGCCACCTCGCGGTCGAGCTGTTCCAGACCCGGGACGGCCGGATCCTGGTCAACGAGCTCGCCATGCGCCCGCACAACTCCGGCCACTGGACCCAGGACGGCTCGGTCACCTCGCAGTTCGAGAACCACCTGCGCGCCGTCCTCGACCTGCCGCTGGGCGACCCGCGCCCGCGCGCCAAGTGGACCGTGATGGTCAACGTGCTCGGCGGCGACTACCCCGACATGTACCGCGCCTTCCTGCACTGCATGGCCCGCGACCCCGGTCTGCGGATCCACATGTACGGGAAGGACGTGAAGCCCGGCCGCAAGGTCGGTCACGTCAACGTCTTCGGGGACGACCTCGACGACGTCCGCGAGCGCGCCCGCCACGCGGCCGCCTACCTGCGAGGAACGATCACCGAATGACCTCCCCCCTTGTCGGCATCGTGATGGGCTCGGACTCCGACTGGCCCGTGATGGAGGCCGCCGCCCAGGCCCTCGACGAGTTCGAGATCCCGTACGAGGTGGACGTGGTCTCCGCCCACCGGATGCCGCGCGAGATGGTGGCCTACGGCGAGCGCGCGCACGGCCGCGGCCTGAAGGCGATCATCGCCGGTGCGGGCGGCGCCGCCCACCTGCCCGGCATGCTCGCCTCGGTGACCCCGCTGCCGGTGATCGGCGTCCCGGTGCCGCTGCGCTACCTGGACGGCATGGACAGCCTGATGTCGATCGTCCAGATGCCCGCCGGCGTCCCGGTCGCCACCGTCTCCGTCGCCGGCGCCCGCAACGCGGGCCTGCTCGCCGTCCGGATGCTCGCCGCGTTCGACACCGAGCTCGCCGAGAAGATGGTCGACTTCCAGGCCGACCTGAACACCCAGGCCACCGAGAAGGGCCGCAAGCTGCGCGCCAAGGTGGCGGGCAACGACTCGTTCGGCTTCGGCAAGTAGTAGAACGGGGGCCATGAACCCCGAACTGCTCGACCGTGCCCGGGCCGTCCTCCGCACCACCCCCGTGGTGGACGGCCACAACGACCTCCCCTGGGCGATGCGCGCCCAGGCCGGCTACGACCTGGACGCCGTCGACCTGGCGGCCGACCAGAGCCACCGGCTGCACACCGACCTCGACCGCCTGCGGGCGGGCGGCGTCGGTGCGCAGTTCTGGTCGGTCTACGTCCCGGCCGAACTCGCCGGGGACGACGCGGTCAGCGCCACCCTGGAGCAGATCGACTTCGTCCACGCGATGACCGAGCGGCACGCCGACCGGCTGCGGCTCGCCCGCACCGCCGACGAGCTGGAGGCCGCCCGCGCCGAGGGTCGGATCGCCTCGCTGATGGGCGCCGAGGGCGGACACTCCATCAACTCCTCGCTGGCCACCCTGCGCGCGCTGCACACGCTCGGCGTCCGGTACCTGACGCTCACCCACAACTCCAACGTGCCGTGGGCCGACTCCGCCACCGACACGCCCGTCCACGGCGGCCTCTCGGCCTTCGGCGAGGACGTGGTGCGGGAGATGAACCGGATCGGCATGCTGGTCGACCTCTCGCACGTCTCCGCCGACACGATGCGCGACGCGCTCCGGGTCACCCGGGCGCCGGTGATCTTCTCGCACTCCTCCTCCCGCGCGGTCTGCGACCACCCGCGCAACATCCCCGACGACGTGCTGGCGCAGCTGCCCGGCAACGGCGGGGTGGCGATGGTGACCTTCGTGCCCAAGTTCGTGCTGCCCGCCGCGATCGAGTGGACCCTCGCCGCCGACGAGAACATGCGCGCCAACGGCCTCCACCCGCTGGAGACCACCCCGGAGGCGATGGCCGTCCAGCGCGCCTTCGAGGCCGCCCATCCGCGCCCGGTCCCCACCGCCGCGACCGTCGCCGACCACCTCGACCACATGCGCGAGGTCGCCGGCGTCGACCACCTCGGCATCGGCGGCGACTTCGACGGCACCGCCTTCACCTCCGCCGGCCTCGACGACGTCGCGGGCTACCCCAACCTGATCGCCGAACTGCTGGACCGGGGCTGGTCCGAGGCGGACCTGGGGAAGCTCACCTGGCACAACGCGGTGCGCGTCCTGCGCGACGCGGAGGACGCGGCCCGGTCCGTTTGACCTTGACCCTGGGGGAGACCGGAGGGTGGACGCCGTGGAGGAACTGCTCAGCATCGGGGCGTTCGCCCGGCGGGCACGGCTGTCGCAGAAGGCGCTGCGGCTGTACGACCGCCAGGGCGTGCTGCGGCCCGACCGGGTGGACCCGGCCACCGGCTACCGGTACTACCGGGAGGGCCGGCTGGACGAGGCCCGGCTGATCGTGCTGCTGCGCGGGCTGGACATGCCGCTCGCCACCATCGCCGAGGTGCTCGCCCTGCCGGGCCCCGAGGCGGCGGAGGCGGTGGCCCGGTACTGGGAGGGCGTCGAACGGCGGGTCGCCGGCCAGCGCTCGCTGGCGGACCACCTCCGCGTCCAACTGTCGGGTGGCGAAGGGATGACGGACATGTACGAGATCAAGCAGCGCGAGGTGCCGGAGCAGCTGGTGCTGACCGAGCAGCGGCACATCCGGCCGGAGGAGCTGCCGGTGTGGATCCCGCGGTCCTGCGACCGGCTGATCGGCCTCGCGGCCGAGTACGGCGGCGTGGCCGGCGCGCCGTTCGTGGTCTACCACGGCGAGGTCAACGAGGATGGCGACGGCCCGGTGGAGATGTGCGTCCCGATCGACCCGGCCCGCGCGGCCGGCCTGACGGCCCCGCACCGCACCGAGCCGGCCCACCGCGAGGCGTACACCCGGCTGGTGAAGTCGCAGGTGGAGTACCCGCAGATCCTGTCCGCCTACGACGCGGTGTTCCGCTGGCTCGGCGCCGGGGGCCTGACCGCCGGCGACGCCCCGCGGGAGGTCTACTTCGCCGACTGGTCGCTGATCGGCCCGGCCGACGAGGCCTGCGACATCGCCGTCCCCGTCGTCTGACGCCGGCTCGCCGGGGTGGCGGCCGCCGCTCCCGTCCGTCCGGCGAACGTCCTTACAGCAACGGGAGTTCGATCGCCGGGCACTTGTCCATCACCATGTCGAGGCCGGCGGCGGTGGTGCGCTCGTACGCGGCCTCGTCGATGACGTCCAGCTGGAACCAGACGGCCTTGGCGCCGGCCTCGACGGCCTGGTCGGCGATCTCGCCGGCCAGGTGGGAGTTGACGAAGACGTCGACCACGTCGACCGGGAACGGGATGTCGGCGAGCGTGGCGTACCCCTGCTCGCCGAGCACCGTCTCGGCGCGCGGGTGGACGGGCACCACCCGCTTGCCCGCGCGCTGCAGGACCCGGGCGACGCCGTACGCCGCGCGCCGGGTGTTGGTGGACAGGCCGACCACCGCCCAGGTGTCGCCCGTCTCCTGGAGGATCCGCCGGACCGTCGCTTCGTCGCCGTAGCTCATACCGGTGGCAACCGTCGCCCGGCCTGGGTCATTCCGCGCCGGGGCGGCCCATCGCCCGGTAGGTCCAGCCGGCGGCGCGCCAGCGGGGGCCGTCCAGCACGTTGCGGCCGTCGACCAGCCGGCGCTCGGAGACCACCGCGCCGACCGCGGCCGGGTCGAGCTCGCGGAACTCCTGCCACTCCGTCAGGTGCAGCACCACGTGGGCGCCCTGGCAGGCCTCCAGCGCGCTGTCGGCGTAGGCCAGGCTGGGGAACATCTTGCGGGCGTTGTCGACGGCCTTGGGGTCGTAGACGGTGACCTGGGCGCCCTGCAGCTGGATCTGCCCGGCGACGTTCAGCGCGGGCGAGTCCCGGATGTCGTCCGAGTTGGGCTTGAAGGCGGCGCCGAGCACCGCGACCCGGCGGCCGAGGAAGCCGCCGCCGCACTGCTCGCGGGCGAGCTCGACCATCCGGCTGCGGCGCCGCATGTTGATCGAGTCCACCTCGCGCAGGAAGGTCAGCGCCTGGTCGGCGCCCAGCTCCCCGGCCCGGGCCATGAACGCCCGGATGTCCTTGGGCAGGCAGCCGCCGCCGAAGCCGAGCCCGGCGTTCAGGAACTTGCCGCCGATCCGCTCGTCGTGCGAGAGCGCCTGGGCGAGCTGCACCACGTCCGCGCCGGCGTTCTCGCAGACCTCGGCCATCGCGTTGATGAAGGAGATCTTGGTGGCCAGGAAGGAGTTGGCGGCGGCCTTCACCAGCTCGGCGGTCGGGAAGTCGGTGACCACGAAGGGCACGCCCTCGGCGACCGGGGTGGCGTACACCTCGCGCAGCAGCCGCTCGGCGTGCTCGCTGCGCACGCCGACCACCAGGCGGTCCGGGTGGAGGGTGTCGCCGACGGCGTAGCCCTCGCGCAGGAACTCCGGGTTCCAGGCGAGTTCGGCGGCCTCGCCGACCGGGGCGAGCGCGGCCAGCCGCTCGGCCAGCCGGCCGGCCGAGCCGACCGGCACGGTGGACTTGCCGACCACCAGGCAGGGGCGGGTCAGGTGCGGGGCGAGCGCGTCCACGGCGGAGTCCACGTAGGACATGTCGGCGGCGAACTCGCCCTTCTTCTGCGGGGTGTTCACGCAGATGAAGTGGACGTCGCCGAACTCCGCCACCTCCTCGACCGAGGTGGTGAAGCGCAGCCGGCCGGTCGAGCCCTCGTGCCCGGGCACGTGCTTGACCAGCAGTTCCGCGAGGCCCGGCTCGTACATCGGCACCCGGCCCGCGGAGAGCGCGGCGATCTTGTCCGGGTCGATGTCCAGGCCGAGGACCTCGAAGCCGAGTTCGGCCATGCACGCGGCGTGCGTCGCGCCCAGGTAGCCGGTACCGATCACGGTGATGCGGAGGGCCACGCGCTTCCCCTTGGTTCGGTGGGTCGGTGGGGCCGCGCCGGGGTCCGGGCGGCCGCAGCCACCGATGGTATCCGCCCGCCGGTGGCCCGCGTAGGCGGTCGCCGATGCCCGGTGGGGGGCCGCCCGATAACGAAACGGGGTACGGCGGGTTGCGGCCCTGTCCGGACTTCCCCGATGGCCCTGCGGCCCGGTCGGCCGAGCGGCACAATGCGGCCCATGGGTGCGAGGGGTGGCGAGGACGAGGCGTCCGGTCGGCTGAGTCTGTTCGAGGACGATCCGACCGGGGGGCCGGACGGCGATGAGGGGGAGGGCGCCGGCGCCGGCGGCGAGGTGCGCCGGCGCCGGCGCGCCCGGCGGCTGCTGGTCTGGGCATCGGCGGTGCTGCTGTTCCTGCTCGGCGGCGGCGTCACCGCGGTGTACTGGACGGCGAACCACTTCGCCGACTCGGTCGAGCGGATCCCGAACGCCTTCCCGACCGTCGCCGACTCCGCGCAGCCCAAGGCGGTGGCCAACGCCGGCCAGACCTTCCTGCTGATCGGCCTGGACGCCCGCTCCGACACCGCCACCACCGGGGGCTCCGCCAAGGCCCCGGCCTGGAAGGAGGGCGCGCAGCGCAGCGACACCATGATGCTGATGCACATCGCGGCGGACCGGAAGAGCGTCGCGGTGGTCTCCATCGCCCGCGACACCTGGGTGGACGTCCCGGGCCACGGCAAGGCCAAGATCAACGCCGCGTACTCCTGGGGCGGCCCGGCGCTGGCGGTGCAGACCGTGCAGAACGTGACCGGCATCCGGGTGGACCACCTCGCGGTGATCGACTGGAACGGCTTCCGCGCCCTCACCGACGCGGTCGGCGGCGTGGACATCACCATCCCGCAGACCATCGAGGCCAAGGACGACGCCCGCCAGTGGGACAAGGGCACCCACCACATGGACGGCGCCGAGGCCCTGCTGTACGTCCGCGAGCGCCACGGCCTGCCCAACGGCGACCTGGACCGCACCAAGCGGCAGCAGAACTTCCTGCGCGCCCTGATGAACCAGACCATGGACTCCGGCACGCTCGGCAGCCCCTCCCGCCTGACCGGCCTGCTGCGGAGCGTCGGCGACGTGGTCAGCGTCGACGACCGGCTCAGCAACACCGACCTCTACGACCTCGCCTGGAGCATGCGCGGCCTGCGGGCGGACGGCGTGCGGTTCATGAACGCGCCCTTCGGCGGCTTCGGCGACGAGCAGGGCCAGTCCGTGGTCTACCTGGACGGCAGGGCGGCCGGCCTGCTCTGGGAGGCGATCCGCAACGACCGGATGGACGAGTACCTGGCGCAGCACGGCACCAGCAGCGACACCCTCGGGGAGAGCGTGCGGTGACGGTCCTAGGATGGGCCCTACTTAACGGTAATTAACCGAGGGGCGAGGCAGATGAGCGACACTTTCGACCTCTTCCGGCTGTCCGAGGAGCACGAGATGCTCCGGGAGTCGGTGCGTGCGCTGGCGGAGGCGAAGATCGCGCCGTTCGCCGCGGAGGTGGACGAGCAGGGCCGGTTCCCGCAGGAGGCGCTGGACGCGCTGCGGGCCAACGACCTGCACGCGGTGCACGTGCCGGAGGAGTTCGGCGGTGCGGGCGCGGACGCGCTGGCGACCGTGCTGGTGATCGAGGAGGTCGCCCGGGTGTGCGGCTCGTCCTCGCTGATCCCGGCGGTGAACAAGCTCGGGTCGCTGCCGGTGCAGCTGTCCGGTTCGCCGGAGCTGAAGGCGAAGTACCTGGGGGCGCTGGCCCGCGGCGAGGGCATGTTCTCGTACTGCCTGTCCGAGCCGGAGGCCGGCTCGGACGCGGCGGGGATGAAGACCCGCGCGGTGCGCGACGGCGACTTCTGGGTGCTGAACGGCGTGAAGCGCTGGATCACCAACGCCGGCGTCTCCGAGTTCTACACCGTGATGGCGGTCACCGACCCCGAGCTGCGCTCCAAGGGCATCTCCGCGTTCGTGGTGGAGAAGGGCGACCAGGGCGTGTCGTTCGGCGCGCCGGAGAAGAAGCTCGGCATCAAGGGCTCGCCGACCCGCGAGGTGTACTTCGACAACGTCCGCATCCCCGCGGACCGGATGATCGGCGCGGAGGGCACCGGCTTCGCGACCGCGATGAAGACCCTGGACCACACCCGGGTCACCATCGCCGCGCAGGCGATCGGCATCGCGCAGGGCGCCCTGGACTACGCCAAGGGCTACGTCAAGGAGCGCAAGCAGTTCGGCAAGGCCATCGCCGAGTTCCAGGGCGTGCAGTTCATGCTCGCCGACATGGCGATGAAGCTGGAGGCCGCCCGCCAGCTCACCTACGCCGCGGCCGCGAAGTCCCAGCGCACCGACGCCGACCTGACCTTCTTCGGCGCGGCCGCCAAGTGCTACGCCTCGGACGTCGCGATGGAGGTCACCACCGACGCGGTCCAGCTGCTCGGCGGCTACGGCTACACCCGCGACTACCCGGTCGAGCGGATGATGCGCGACGCCAAGATCACCCAGATCTACGAGGGCACCAACCAGGTCCAGCGCATCGTCATGGCCCGCAACCTCCCGTAACACCCTCCGCGCGGCCCGTCCGGCGCCTCAGCGAGCTGGGCAGGCCGTGCCGGACGCGGTGCAGCCCGACGCCGAGGGTGAGGGCGAGCAGCAGCGCCGAGCCGCCGACCAGCGCGGCGAGCCCGGTCTGCCGCCCGGCGGCGTCGGCGCCCCGGACCGTGATGACGAACGAACCGGTCTGGGCGCTGGCGCCGGTCGCGTTGCCCGCCGGCAGCAGGTACTGGGCCGAGCGCCGGTCGAGCGCGAGCAGGCCGGCGTGGCCGCGGTCCACCTCGTCGCCGGACTGCGCGATGGCGGCGTCGAGCCGGTCGACGGCCGACCGGAGCCCGGCGCTGTCGCCGAGCTCCTCCGGCCGGACCGGCTCGCCCGGCCCGGACCGCGGCACCGCGGCGGCGGCCAGGGCGGCGGCCGCCTGCGCGGCCTGCGCGGCGAGCGCGTCGGCGGCGGACGCCCGCGCCTCCAGCCCGGCCGCCTGCCGCTGCGCCCCGGCCTCCGCCAGCCGGTCCTCGACGGCCCGGGCCGCCAGCTCGGCCGCCTGCTCGGACGCGCGGGCCTCCAGCACCAGCAGCTCGCTGCGCAGCAGCCGGTACGCCTGGGTGTCCCTGACCGTGCCGGGCAACTGCTCCAGCCGCTCGCGCGCGGCCCGCTCGCGGCGGGCGAGTTCGGAGGCCCGTTCCGCCGCCCCGGCGGAGTCGGCGGCCGCGCCGGCCGCCGCCGTGGACAGGGTCCGGGCGTCGGACGGCAGGTCCTTGAGGGCGGCCGCGCCCTCGGCCGCTCCCGCCGCCACCTGTTGGGCGGCCGGCAGCGCGGTCTGCTGGAGGTCGGTCAGGACCGCCGAGGCCTTGGCCGCGAGGTCCTGCACGGAGGCCCGCGCCTCGTTCTGCAGGGCGGCCACCCGGCTCCCGACGGTGTCTGCGGACGTCCCCGGCAGCTCGGGCCGGGGCAGCTCGGGCCCGGGCGGGGCGAGTCCGGCCGCCGCGGGTCCGGTGGCCGCGGCGGGGCTCCCGGGCGCGGTCGGCGCCAGCGGGGCGACCCCGACCGTGGCCGGCGGGACCACCGCGTCGGTGACGTCCGCCTGGTAGCCCACCGACTGGTCGACCCCGCCGAGCGGGTCGAAGAGGAACAGCGACCACACGGCGGTGCTCGTGCCCCGGCCGGTGGCGTCCGGAGCGACGGTCGCCCCGGGCGCCCGGACCGCGGCGAACCCGGCCGGCAGGGCGACGGTGACCGTCGCGGCGAGCGGGACGGGCGCCGCGACCGAGCGGCTGTCCGCCGCGCCCCGCACGCTGGTGAACGTGACCGGGGTGGGCGCCGTGGTGGTGTTCTCGATCCGGTAGGTGACGGTGAGCCGCCCGGACCTGCCGACGACGTCCCGGGCGGGCAGCTCCTCGCCGTCCAGCCGGTAGGTCGCCGAGACCTTCACCGGCAGCTGCGCGCGGTCGAAGTCCGAGACGGTCCGCCGGGTGGCGGTGCCCTTCAGGTCGAGGCTCCACACCGCCTCGCCGTCGACCACCGGGGGCCGGCCGGAGCCGGCCAGGTCCCGCAGGCCGGACGCGGCCATCGGCACCCTCAGGTCGGCCGGACCGTGGCCGACCGCGGTGACCTCGGTGAACACCTTCGGCGTGCCGGTGACCTCCCCGGTGGCGGCGGCCGACGCCACCACCGTCTGGGAGACGCCGACCCAGGTCCCGTCCCCGGGTCCGGGGGGCCCGCCCGCCCACGCGGGGGCGGCGGACGGCAGCACGGCCAGGACGAGCGCCGCGGCGCCGCGCCGGACCCGGGCCGCCGTCATCGCTCGACCAGCTCCAGCCCCAGCAGGCCGGAGGCCGTGAAGCCGAGCGAGAAGCCCAGGAAGATCCCGGTCGCCCCGGAGCGCAGCGTCGCCAGGTAGGTGCTCGGCGCCGCCTGGAACAGCGGCTCGGTGACGCCGTAGACCGTCCCGACGCCCAGCAGCAGCAGGACGAACCACGCCCGGCTGCGGACCGCCGCCGCGACGGCGGTGACCAGGACGAACAGCACGCCGACCACCACCGCCGACCACTGGCCGGTGTACGGCAGCAGCCCGCCCCGCGCCACGTACGAGGCGGCGGCCAGCAGCAGCCCGGCGGAGAAGGCCGCGATCCGCTCGGCCGGGTTCGCGCCCGGCACCAGCCCGACCACGGTGCCCGTCACCAGGCCGAACACCGTGTACGCGAGCACCGGGGCGCCCAGCCGGCCCGGCAGCAGGTAGGTCGCCGCGGCGGCCGCGGCGAGCACCGGCCCCCCGACCAGGACCGGCGGGGCGAACACCCCCCGCTTCGTCCGGGCCCCGAAGACCGGCCCGCGGACGCCGCGCTGGAACAGGGCGGCGCAGGCCGCCGCCGCGAAGAGCAGGTTGATGCCGCAGAAGGCCAGGCCCTGGAGGTCGTCGTAGCGGGCGAGGGTGAACCAGAACGCCGACAACCCCAGCAGGGCGGCGATCCAGAGCAGGTCGCAGGCCCAGACCCAGCGGCGCACCCCGAGGCCGGCGAAGGCCGTCACCGTCACCAGCGCGCCGCAGAGCAGGCCGCCGAGCAGGAACGCGGGGTCGCGCGGGTTCCGCCCGAAGTGCTCGACGACGAAGGCGAGGGCGAGGGACGGCGTGCCGAGGGCGAGCGCGCAGAGCGCGATCCCGGGGGAGAACGGGCTGCCCGCGAACGGGGGGAAGTGCGCCGCCCGGCGGGTGGCCGGGCGCAGCAGGAAGCAGGGGCCGAGGGCGGCGAGCACCGCGTTCGGCCAGGTCCGGAACGCGACGGCGGCCAGGCCCAGGACGGCCGCCCACCCCGCCCAGTACGCCCACCGTTCCAGCCGCAGGAGCCCGAAGCCGGCCACCACCATGGACGTCCCGAGGCCGACGTGCGCGAGGTCGGCCCGTCCCAGCAGGATCTCCAGCGCGCCCGCGAGGAACAGCCACCAGACGCAGCCCGTGACGGGGAGCAGCGCGGAGTCCGGCACGCCGGCGGATCCGTCCGCGTCCGCGTCCGCGACCGCGACCGCGTCCGGGGTGGTTGCCGCCTCGGGGTCTGACTTCGCCATGGCCGTCGCCCCTTTCCAGGAGCAACGTAACCGACCTCCGCCGGTCGGCCCGGGCGGGGCACGCGGAGTTGACGGACTTTCACACCGGTCTCCCGGGTCGGCGGCCGCCGACCCGGGAGGGGCGTCACTTGGTGTCGGGCACCGGGGCGTCGTTCTTCAGCGCGTCGAACACGGCCTTGGACTTGGCCGGGTCCCACTTCACCGCGGACTCGCCGGTCGGGGTGCGGAAGTCCGGGTTGCCGATCGGCACGGTGATGGACTTGCCCTGGCCGCCGGAGACCTCCTTCATGGCGAGGAACAGCGAGCCCAGGTCGGTCAGGCCGGCGTCGTCGTCCACGATCAGGGTGCCGAGGCCGGAGGAGACCATCGGGTAGAAGACGAACGGGTTGAGCAGGGTGGCCGGGGAGGCGGCCTGCTTGGCCAGGGCGGAGAGGAACTTCTGCTGGTTGCGCATCCGGCCGAGGTCCTGGTCCGCCTCCTGGTGCCGCTGCCGGACGAAGGCGAGCGACTGGGCGCCGGTCAGGGTCTGGCAGCCGGCCTTCAGGTTCAGGCCGGAGTCCTTGTCGGAGATCGCTTTGTCGATGCACATGTCCACGCCGCCGGCCGAGTCGACGATGCCGACGAACCCGGCGAAGCCGATCTCCGCGTAGTGGTCGATGTGCAGGCCGGTGTTGGCCTCCACGGTCTGCACCAGCAGCTTCCCGCCGCCGGTGTTGAAGGCGGCGTTGATCTTGCGGGTGGCGGCCGGGACCGTCTTGCCGCTGCCGCTGGTGTCGGGGTGCGCCGGGATGTTGACCCAGGAGTCGCGCGGGATCGACATCAGCGTGTTCCCGTTGTCGCCGATGTGCAGGATCATCATCGAGTCGCTGCGCTTGCCCTGCGCCGAGCCGGTGTGGAGCGAGTCCTCCTGGGCGTCCGTGAGGCCCTGCCGGCTGTCGGAGCCGACGATCAGCCAGTTGGTGCCCTTGCCCTCGGCCGGCCGGTTCGGGTAGTCGGCCAGCACGTTCTCGTGGTTGAGCTTGGAGTCCGCCCAGAAGTAGGTGGAGACGCCGGTCACCAGCAGCGCGCCGACCACGGCCAGCGCGGCCACCTTGATCTTCCGGCGGCGCGGCCAGCGCGAGCGCGCCGCGCCGGCGGGGGCGCCGGGCGCACCCGGGCCGCCCGGGGTCGCCGGACCGTACGGCGGCTGCCCGCCGGGGCCCGCGGGCTGCGGCCGGCCGGGCTGCGCGGCGGGCTGCCCGTACTGCTGCGGCTGCCCGTACGGGGGCTGCCCGTGGCCGGGCTGCGGCTGTGCCTGCCTGGCCGGCCGGCCGTCCGGGCCGAGCGGGTCGACCAGGGTGCGGTCCTCGCCGCCTCCCCGCCGCTGCCGCGGGGGCTGCGGGGGCTGCTGGGCCGGTCGGGCGAGCGGGGCGCCCGCGCCGCGCGGGTTCAGCTCCGGCGGCAGCGGAGGCTCGGCGGGGGCACCGCCGTGGCCGTGCGCCGCGTCACTCCGACCGTACGAGCCACCGCCGCCCGGGCGGTCCTCCTGCCACGTGTTCATGGGGGAGAGGATGCCCGAAACCCGGGCCCCGCAGTGCTTCCGGGGCGCTGACCGGGCCTCTTGTATCCGTTTTGATGCAGGGGCCGGACCGTTCCGGGCCATGTTCACCTGCTGGATGCGGCCTTGACCCCCCGAAACGGCCCGTGTTTGCATGACCCGCATGGAGCAGCGAAGGATTCTCACCCGTCGGCGCCACGTCGACCTGGGTCGCGTGTCCCGTTCGCTGTGTCGTGGCTGACCGCTCCCGCCGTCCCCCACCCACCCCGCCCCACGAGGTGCACCCCCATGGCCACGATCCTCTCCGTCTCCGGCTCCCCGTCCCGGACCTCCCGCACCAGCCGGCTGCTGCGCCACGTCGACGCCCGGCTGACCGCCCACGGGCACGACGTGGTCCCGCTGGAGGCCCGTGAACTGCCCGCCGAGGCCCTGCTGCACGCAGACTTCGCGCACCCGGCGATCGTCCGCCTCGCCGAGCTCTTCGAGCGCGCCGACGGCGTGGTGATCGGCACCCCGGTCTACAAGGCCGCCTACTCCGGCCTGCTGAAGACCCTGCTGGACGTGCTGCCGCAGCACGCGCTGCGCGGCAAGTCCGTGCTGCCGCTGGCCACCGGCGGCTCCACCGCGCACGTGCTGGCGGTCGACTACGCGCTGCGCCCGGTGCTCAGCTCGATGGGGGCCGAGCACATCAGCCGGGGCTGGTTCGTCCTGGACCGGGACATCGCGGTGCGGGACGACGGCTCGACCGAGGTCGAGCGGGAGACGGACGTCCTCCTCCACCCGGTGGTGGACGCGTTCGCGGCCGCGCTCGACCGGCACACCGCGCCGCTGGTCGCGGGCTGACCTGCCGCGACGCCCTCCGGAGGGCCGGCGACCCTCAGGCCCGGGCCCTCGTCCCCTAGGGGGAGCCCGCGTCCAGCCCGTACATCTCCCTGCCACCGGTGTTCCTCCCGGGGGTGGATGACCCCGCCCGGGGCTGCTCCTACGGTTGGTGTCATCCCCAAGGACCCCCGCCGGATGGTGGTGCTGGCACCACCATCAAGACGGATGCCCACACCATTCCGCGGCCCGGGTCGCGACCGGCAGGCTTGGGGCGACGGGTGGACACCACAGAGGGAGATTCCAGTGACGACGGCAGCGAACGCCGTGCAGACGACCGCGACCATCGCGGCCTCGGCCCGGCAGGTGACCAAGGCGTACGGCGCCGGGGAGACTCGGGTCACGGCGCTGGACGCGGTCGACGTGGACATCCACCGCGGTCGCTTCACCGCGATCATGGGCCCGTCCGGCTCCGGCAAGTCGACCCTGATGCACTGCCTGGCCGGCCTCGACACCGTGACCGAGGGGCGGATCTGGATCGGTGACACCGAGATCACCGGCCTGCGCGACAAGCAGCTCACCAGGCTCCGGCGGGACAAGATCGGGTTCATCTTCCAGGCGTTCAACCTGCTGCCCACGCTCAACGCCCTGGAGAACATCACGCTGCCGATGGACATCGCCGGCCGCAAGCCCGATGCCGCCTGGCTCGACCAGGTGGTCTCCACCGTCGGTCTGGCCGACCGGCTGAAGCACCGGCCGACCCAGCTCTCCGGCGGCCAGCAGCAGCGCGTCGCGGTGGCCCGGGCGCTGGCCGCCCGGCCCGAGATCATCTTCGGTGACGAGCCGACCGGCAACCTCGACTCCCGCTCCGGCGCCGAGGTGCTGACCTTCCTGCGCCGCTCGGTCGACGAGCTGGGCCAGACCATCGTGATGGTCACCCACGACCCGGTCGCCGCCGGGTACGCGGACCGCGTGCTCTTCCTCGCCGACGGCCGGATCGTCGACGAGATGCACGCCCCGACCGCCGACTCCGTCCTCGAGCGCATGCGCCGTTTCGACGGCAAGCGCACCAGCTGAGCCGGGGCCGGGAAATCATGCTGCTCAAGACCTCACTGCGGAGCTTCCTCGCCCACAAGGGGCGGATGGTGCTCTCCCTGCTGGCCGTCGTCCTCTCGGTGGCCTTCGTCTCCGGCACGCTGGTGTTCTCCAACACCGCCACCGCCACCTTCGACCGGCTGTTCGCCTCCACCGCATCCGACCTGACGGTCCGGCAGGCCGTCACCGGGCCGCAGCACGGCGGCGGCAAGCCGGCCACCGTCCCGGTCGCCACCCAGGCCAAGCTCGCCGCCGAGCCCGGTGTGAAGAGCGCCGTCGGCAGCGTCTTCACCGAGTCCAACGTGCTGGTCGACCCCGCCACCAACAAGTCGGTCAGCCCCACCGGCGGCGCCCCGACCTTCGTCGGCAACTGGACGGACAGCCCGCGCAAGTCGGTGGACATCACCTCCGGCCACGCCCCGCAGGGCGCCGACCAGGTCGTGCTGGACGCCGACACCGCCAAGAAGGCCGGCCTCGGCCTCGGCGCCAAGCTGCGGGTCATCGCGGCGACCGGCAACCACGACTACACCATCTCCGGCATCGCCACCTTCCGCACCACCAACCCCGGCGCGGCCCTGGCCTTCCTGGACACCCCGACCGCCCAGCAGGACCTGCTCGGCGAGACCGCCTTCACCTCCGTCGAGCTGTTCGGTGACGGCAGCCGGACCAACGACCAGCTGAAGACGGCCGCCCTGGCCGACCTCGGCAGCGGCTTCGAGGCCCAGACCTCCGCCGAGCAGCAGAAGGAGAGCGCCAAGGGCGTCGGTTCCTTCCTCGGCTTCATGAAGTACGCCATGCTTGGCTTCGCCGGTGTCTCGCTGCTGGTCGGCGGCTTCCTGATCATCAACACCTTCTCCATGCTGGTCGCCCAGCGCACCCGCGAGATCGGCCTGCTGCGCGCCGTCGGCGGCAGCCGCGAGCAGGTCAACCGCTCGGTGCTGATCGAGGCCCTGCTGCTCGGCCTGATCGGCTCCACCCTCGGCCTGGCCGGCGGTCTCGGCCTCGCCATGTTGCTGATCCAGCTGATGAAGGCCGCCGGGATGAACCTCGACGCCACCTCGCTGGCGATCGACTGGACGGTCCCGGTCGCCTCGTACGCGGTCGGCATCCTGATCACCGTGATCGCCGCCTGGATCCCGGCCCGCCGGGCCTCGCGGATCTCCCCGATGGCCGCCCTGCGCGACCACGGCACCCCGGCCGAGGCCGGCGCCAACCGCCGCCGCGTGATCATCGGCAGCCTGGTCACCGCGCTCGGTGCCGCCGCGATGGCCGGGGCCGCGGCCAGCACCCAGGGCGGCACCGCCGGTCTGCTGCTGGGCCTGGGCGTCCTGCTCTCGCTGATCGGGTTCGTGGTCCTCGGCCCGCTGCTGGCCACCGGCATCGTCCGGGTGCTCGGCGCGGCCCTGCCCGCCCTGTTCGGTCCGGCCGGCAAGCTCGCCCAGCGCAACGCCCTGCGCAACCCCCGTCGTACCGGCGCCACCGCCGCCGCCCTGATGATCGGCCTGGCCCTGGTCACCGGCGCCTCGGTGGTCACCGCCTCGATGGTCAGCTCCGCCAACGCCAAGGTCGACAGCACCGTGGGCGCGGACTTCGGCCTCAACAGCCAGGCGAGCAACTTCAACTCGGCGATGGTCGACGCGGTCAAGGCCACCAAGGGCCTGACCTCCGTGACCGAGGCGAAGCACCTCCCGGAGACGAAGTTCACCCTGCCGGACGGAAAGCAGTGGGAGAGCGCCCTGCAGGCGGTCTCCGGCAACTTCGGCGAGAACTTCGCCGTCCCCACCACCGCGGGCCGGATCGAGGACGCCCTCCGCGACGGCGGGCTGATGGTGGACGAGGACCTCGCCAAGGAGCACAACCTCAAGATCGGCGACTCGATCACCGTCGACTACGGCAACGGCCGCACCCAGAGCCTGCGGCTCGGCGCCGTCGCCGAGAGCGGCAACCTCTTCGGCGGCAACCCGCTCGCCACCATCGACACCGTCGCCAAGGTCGTCCCCGCCGCCGATCTGCCGCTCGACCAGGCCATCTACGGCAGCGCGGCCGCCGGTGCCGACAAGGCCACCGTCTACAACGACCTGAAGAAGTCCATGGAGCCGTACCCGCAGGTCACCGTGGTCGACAAGGCGGGCTACAAGGACCTCGTCCAGTCGCAGGTCAACCAGCTGCTCTACATGATCTACGGCCTGCTCGGCCTGGCGATCGTGGTCGCGGTGCTCGGCGTGGTCAACACCCTGGCGCTGTCGGTGGTCGAGCGGACGCGGGAGATCGGCCTGCTGCGGGCCATCGGCCTCTCCCGCCGCCAGCTGCGCCGGATGGTCCGTCTGGAGTCGGTGGTCATCGCCCTCTTCGGTGCGGTCCTCGGCACCGGCCTGGGCCTCGGCTGGGGCATCACCGCCCGCGAGGTGCTCGCCGACCAGGGGCTGGACATCCTGACCGTCCCGACCGGCACCATCGTCAGCATCCTGATCGGCTCCGCGGTGGTCGGCCTGTTCGCCGCCCTGGTCCCGGCCTTCCGGGCCGCCCGGATGAACGTCCTGGCCGCCATCGCCACGGACTGATGCCGCACTGACGCCGGTCCGGCACCGCGTCACCGACCGCCCCGAGGGGCGCGAGGCTCTGCCCACCCGCAGAGCTCCGCGCCCCTCGGGCGCGTTCACGGGCAGCTGATCGCCGTCCCGGTCTCCGCGCTCACCCCGTTCGCCGCCGCCGTCGCCCCCGCCGAGGCGCCCGCCCCCGCCGCACCCGTCCCCGCCGCAGCCCCGGCCGCCGCCGGGTTCGCCGCAGCGGGCGCGGCCCCGGCCACACCCCGGTAGTCGGCGCCGACCACCACCTGGAGGGTCGCCCCCAGCCCCGGGACGGCCACCGCCTCCGCGCCCGGCAGGGCGGCCAGCAGCGTCTTCGAGGACTCGTCCCACCGCGGGTCGTACCGCACCACCGTCCGCCCGACCGGTGTCGGCCCGGCCTCCGGGCCGGCGTTGGACGGCGTCCCGGTGGTCGCGAAGCCGGCCTTCCGCAGGTCGCCGTCCACCCGCGAGCCGAGCCCGGACACCCCCGCGCCGTTGAGCACCTGCACCCGGATCCGGGCGGGCGGCACCGTCCCCGCCGCGACCGGGGAGGCGGTCGCGGCGGGCCCGCCCGCCGGGGCGACCGCCCGTCCGGTCAGCGACTTCCCGGTGCGCATCGCGTCGAACAGCGCCTTGGCGCCCTTCTCCTCCCAGCGCACCGCGGAGCCCCAGCCCGGCACCTGGTAGTCCACGTCCGCGATCGGCACGGTGGTGAAGTCGGCGTTGGCGGCGGAGAGCTCCTTGAGCCGGCCCGCCAGCCGCAGCAGGTCCTCGGTGGAGAGGTCCTCGTCGGCCTTGACCGACCTCAGCACGGTGTCCATCAGGCCGGTCAGCCTCGCCGGGTCGAGCAGCGTGCCGCCGGAGGTCGCCTGGTGCAGCAGCTGGGCCAGGAAGCGCTGCTGGCGGTGCATCCGGCCGAGGTCCGAGCTGCCGTCCACGTGCCGGGCCCGGACGTACTTGAGCGCGCCCGCGCCGTCCAGCCGGGTGGTGCCGGCGGGCAGGTCCAGCCCGGAGTACTCGTCCTTCAGCGGCTTGGCGGTGCACACCTCCACCCCGCCGACCGCGTCCACCGTGGCGACGAAGCTGAGGAAGTTGACCTGGAGGTAGTGGTCGATCCGCAGCCCGGTGTTCTGCTCGACGGTCCGGACGGTGAGCGGGGCGCCGCCCATGCCGTACGCGGCGTTGATCTTCCCCTTGCTCGCCGCGACCTGACGGCCGCTCACCCGGTCCTTGTACGCGGGGATGTCCACGTACGAGTCGCGGGGGAGGGAGACCACGTTGGCCCGGCCGCCGTCGTCGGCGAGCTGGACGACCATCATGGTGTCGGTGCAGTGGCAGGACTCCCCGCCCGCGTGCAGCACGTCCTTCAGGGTGGCCTCGGGAATGCCCTCGCGGTCGTCGGTGCCGACCACCAGGAAGGTGGTCACCCCGTCGTCCGCCGGGCGGTCCCGGTCGCCGCCGAAGGCGTCGACCCGGTCGATCGCGTCGCCGACCCCGTTCAGCACCACCCAGCCGCCGCACGAGGTGGCCAGGATCGCCAGTGACACGGTGCCCGCCGCCCAGCGTCCCCAGCGGCGTCGGGAGGACGGTGGGGCGTGACGGTCGGACGGCGCAGTACGGGGCATTCTCCGGATCGTAGGCGTGCGTCCCGCCCGTTTCCCGGAGGGCGCGCCGCAGTCGGGTGAGGGCGGTGAAACGTTCCGCCGCGATGGTCACCGGGTCGACGCACCCCGCGTCCGACAGGGCCGGGGCGTCGCCGGTACGCTCGGGCACGATGAACACCAAGGCTGCTGAGGAGCTGCCGGCGGTCTCCGTGATCATGCCGGTGCTGAACGAGGAACGTCACCTCCGTACCGCCGTCCGCCGGATCCTCGAACAGGACTACCCGGGCGAGCTGGAGGTGGTGATCGCACTCGGCCCGTCCGACGACCGGACAGACGAGATCGCCGCCGAACTGGTGGCCGAGGACCCCCGGGTCCGGACCGTGCCGAACCCCACCGGCCGCACCCCGGCCGGCCTGAACGCGGCCGTCCGCGCCTCCAGCCACCCCGTCGTGGTCCGGGTGGACGGCCACGGCCTGCTGACCCCGGGTTACATCTCCACCGCCGTCCGCCTGCTCGACGAGATGGACGCCGCCAACGTCGGCGGCATCATGCACGCCGAGGGCGAGACCCAGTGGGAGAAGGCGGTCGCCGCCGCCATGACCTCCAGGATCGGTGTAGGCAACGCCTCCTTCCACACCGGCGGTCTGGCCGGCCCCGCCGACACGGTGTACCTGGGCGTCTTCCGCCGCGAGGTGCTCGCCGCGCACGGCGGCTACAACGAGGAGTTCGTCCGCGCCCAGGACTGGGAGCTGAACTACCGGATCCGCCAGGACGGCGGGCTGATCTGGTTCACCCCGCAGCTCAGGGTGACCTACCGGCCGCGTCCCAGCGTCCGTGCGCTCGCCAAGCAGTACAAGGACTACGGCCGTTGGCGCCGGGTGGTGACCCGCTACCACCGCGGCTCCGTCAACCTGCGCTACCTCGCCCCGCCGGCCGCCCTGCTCGGCGTGCTCGGCGGCCTGGTGCTCGGTGCCGCTCTCCACCCGGCGTTCCTCGCCGTCCCGCTGCTCTACCTGTGCGGGCTGCTCGGCGGCGCCGCGGTCGCCGGCCGGGGCCTGTCCGCCCGGGCCCGGGTCCGACTGCCGGTCGCCCTCGCGACCATGCACCTCAGCTGGGGCTTCGGCTTCCTCACCTCGCCGCGCTCGCTCGCCCGCAAGGTGATCGCCAGCAGGGCCCCGGCCCCGGTGGGCCCGGTCTCGTCCTGACGACGTGGCTGCCGCCGTTTCCCCCTCGGCGCCGCCCCGCAGCCGCTATCTTCGCGGCATGGGGAGCACTGAGGGGGCTGCGGCCGCCCGCATCCAGCCGAGCGCGGACGTCGACGACCGGGCGGTGATCGGTCCCGGCACCACGGTCTGGCACCTCGCCCAGGTCCGCGAGGACGCCGAGATCGGCGCCGACTGCATCATCGGGCGCGGCGCGTACGTCGGTCCGGGGGTCAAGCTCGGCGACCGCGTCAAACTCCAGAACCACGCCCTGGTGTACGAGCCCGCCGTGGTCGAGGACGGCGTCTTCGTCGGCCCAGCGGCCGTCCTCACCAACGACCTCTACCCGCGCTCGGTGGACGTCGACGGCAAGCTCAAGCGCACCGACGACTGGCACGCCCGGGGGGTCACCCTGCGCGAGGGCTGCTCGATCGGCGGCCGCGCCGTCCTGGTCGCCGGTGTGACGGTGGGCCGCTGGGCCCTGGTCGCCGCCGGGGCCGTGGTCCACCGCGACGTCCCCGACTTCGCGCTGGTCGCCGGCGTCCCCGCCCGCCGCATCAAGTGGGTCGGCCGGGCCGGCGAACCGCTCCTGCCCACCGACGACCCGGCCACCTGGCGCTGCCCCCGCACCGGCGAGGAGTACCGCGAGCACGGGGGAACGCTGACCGAGGCCCGCCCGGCGCCTACTGCTTGAGCTTCGTCTGGGTGCAGCTCTCGTCGTCGCCCTGATGGGTCTTCACGTCCGTCGGCAGCGCGCTGGGCACCGGCGCCGGGGGCGCGGCCGCGGGGGAGCCGAAGTCCGCGCCGAGGGTGACGGTGACGCCGCGTCCGCCGCCGCCGACCGCCACCGCGCCGGCGGGCAGCCCGAGTGCCGCGGCCACCGCCTGCGCGGCGGCCTTCTGGTCGGCCTGGGCGTACCGGACGGTGCTCGCCGCCAGCCCGGTCGGCGCCCCGCTGCCCGGCTTCGCCCGGTAGCCGAGCCCGCTCAGCGTCGTCGCGGTCGTGGTGGCCAGCTGCGGACGGGTGGTGCCGTTCAGCACGGTCACGCTCACCCCGCGCGGGTCCACCGCCGGAGCGGCCGGCGCGGAGGACGCGGGGGCGGGTGCGGCCGCCGGGGACGAGGGCGCGGCCGAGCCGCCGGTGTGGTCCTCGCCGCCGTTGAGCGTGCGGTCGGCGAGGACCAGCGCGAACAGCGCGTCCGCCTGCGGCTGCACCATCCGGGCCTTCTCCCGCAGTGCCGGATCGGGGTCGTCCTTGGTGTACTCCACCACGGGCTGGACGAAGGTCACGTCCGAGGGCTTCACGTTCCGCAGGTCCGTGGCGAGCCCGACCAGCTTGGTGGTGCCGGCGAGCGGGTCGTCCACGGTGATCGACTTGGTGGCGGCCTCGACGACCGGGAACGCCTTGCTCGGGTCGAGCAGGGTCCCCTGCGCGGTGACCTTGCGCAGCAGCGCGGCGAGGAAGGCGCGCTGCATCGAGAACCGGCCGACCGAGCTGCCGTCCTGGACGGCGTGCCGGGTGCGGACGAACTGCAGGCCCTGCTCACCGCTGAGGTGGCTGCGCCCGGCCGGCAGGTCGAGCTGCGAGTCCCGGTCCTTCACCGGGGTGCACAGGTCGACGTCCACGCCGCCGACGGCGTCGGTGAGCTGCTTGACGCCCTCGAAGTTGACCACCATCCAGTGGTCGATCTTCAGTTTGGTGATGGCCTGCACGGTGTCCTGGACGCAGCCGGGGCCGCCGCGGGACATCGCCTCGTTCAGCGGCCGGTGCTTGCGCGCGGGGTAGACCTTGCCGTCGGGCGCGACGCACTTGGGGTGGTCGACCAGGGAGTCGCGCGGCAGGTCGATGGCGACGGCGGCCCGCCGGTCGGGGTAGACGTGCAGGACGATGTCGACGTCGTTGTTGCCGAGGCCGACGTTGTCCCGGTCGCCGTAGGCGCCGTTCAGGCCCTTCCGGCTGTCGGTGCCGATCACCAGGATGTTCATCGCGACCCGGCCCTGGGCGTCGGCGGCCCCGGCGGGCGGCGGTTCGTTGCCGGCGCCGAGCGGGGCGTGCCGGATGTTGGAGTCCAGGTGCCGGACGTACAGGTACGCGCCGCCGCAGCCGGCCACCAGCAGCAGCCCGGTGGTCAGCGCGACCGGCTTGAGCCACCGCCGCACGCCGGTGGCACGGCGCCGCCGTCGCCCGCCGCGCCCGGCGGCTCGTCCGGAGGTTTGCTCGGGGGTCCTGCCGGATTGCTGTCCGGCGCGCCGCCTCGTGGCCGCCCGCCCGCCGTCGACCGGTATCGCGTGCGTCGCGCCCGTCGGTTGGTCGCTCGTCATACCGGTGTCCACGCTCCGGCGGACGGGCAGGTTACGAAACCGATCGACCCCGCACGGAAGTGACCGCCGGCCGGCGCTACTTGGCGCAGACGTTCTCGTCGTCGGCCTGGACCCGCTGGAGGTCCTTCGGCGCCTCGGTGGGTGCCGCCGCGGTGAGCGCGGTGCCGTCGGCGTAGTCCTTGCCGACCACCACGACCAGGCCGTCCTTCGCACCGAGCCTGGAGCTCTGCTGCGCGGCGCTCGCGGGCAGGCCGAGCGCGGCGGCCACCGCCGCGGCCTGGTCCGCCTTGCCGGCCGGGTACTGGACGACGCTGGTGGCCGCCGGGTCGGCGTTGCTGCCGGGGGCGGCGAGGGTGAAGCCCTTGCCCTGGAGCGCGGTCGCGCCCTTGGTGGCCTGCTGGGCGACGCCGCTGCCGTTGCGCACGGTGACCTTGACGGCCTTGGCGTCGACCTGCGGCACGGCGGGTGCCTCGGTGGTGGGCGCGGCGGAGGGGGCGGGCGCGCTCGCGGCGGGCTGCGGGACGTCGGTGAGCGACTTGTCCCCGGCAATCATCGCGAACAGCTGCTTGGCGTCCGGGTCCTTGAGGACGAGCCGGCCGCTCTCGCCCTTCTCGGTGGAGTCCAGCACCGGCACGGTGGTGAAGGTGATGTTCTTGGTGTTCACCTTGGCCAGGTCGAGCGCCAGGTCCTTCAGCTTGTTGACGTCGTTGATCTTCGAGTCGACGGTCAGCGCCTTGGTGGCGGCGTCGGCGAGGTTCCACAGCTTGGTCGGGCTGGTCAGGGTGTCGCTGCTCTTCATCTTGCGGATCATCGAGCTGATGAACTGCTGCTGCAGCGGAATGCGGGTCAGGTCGCCGCCGTAGCCGACCGCGTGGCGGGTCCGGACGAAGGCGAGCGCCTCGTCGCCCTGCACCACGTGCTTGCCCTTGGACATCTTCAGGTGCGAGCCGGGGTCGTTGATGTCCTTGGCGGCGCACACCTCGACGCCGCCGACGGCGGTGGAGAGGGTCTTCACGGCCTCGAAGTTGACCATCATGAAGTGGTCGATCCGGACGCCGGTCATCTTCTCGACCGTCTTCCAGGTGCAGCCGGGGTCGCGGCCCTCCTGGCCGAGGCTCTCGTTGAACATCGCCCGGGCGCTGCCGGCGATCTTCTTGTTGCCGGTCTGGCACTCCGGGACGGTCACCATCAGGTCGCGCGGGATGGACATCACCGTGGCGTTGGAGCGGTCCTTGGAGACGTGCATCAGCAGCGTGGTGTCGGCGTGTCCGGTGCTGCCCTCGTCGCCGTACTCGCGGCCGAGGCCGACCCGGCTGTCGGTGCCGATCACCAGGATGTTCATCGCGTCGGTGACGCCCTGCGGGCGCTCCGCGTCGCTGCCGACCTGGACGTCGACCGAGGAGATGTTCTGGTTGAAGTGCTGGTACGCGTAGTACGCGCCGCCGCAGCCGGCCACCAGCACCAGGGCGGCCACCCCGGCGGTCCACTTGAGGGCGCGGCGGCGGCCGCGCTGCCGTCCGGCCCGCCCGGTCCTCGCGTCGCGGCGCCGGGCGGCCCGGCCGCCGCCGGCCGCGGGGTCGGGCTCGGGCGCGCGGCGCCGCGACGCGGGTTCGCGGACGCGCTCGGTGCGGGGGGGTGCGCGGGGACGGAACGGCGGCGGCGTTCAGGTCCAGGCGGAACTCGCCGGTCTCGGGGTCGAGCACCCACTGATCGGCCGGGTCGACGCCGTGCGGGTACGGGTCCGCCAGGCTGTTCGTGTTCCGGTGTCCGCTGTTCACCCCGGACACCCTAGACGAGCATCGGTCGAACTCCGTCGGCTTGTGACGGCCGTCACCGACCCGACTGCGGGCAAACCGGACATAACCGTTGACCGGTCTTCACATCGCATGCTCATCTTCGTGATCCGGACGAGTCCGGCAGGGGCGGGCGGAAGCCGCGTCCCGACGTCAGTGCATGCCGCAGGTGTCCTGGTCGGCGGTCCGTCCCTCCAGCACCGGACTCGATCCGGCGAATCCGGAGGCCGACGGTGACGGCAGCGCGGTCGGGTCCTCCAGCACCTCGCCCTCCTCCGGGGCGGCTGCCGCATCACCCGCTCCGGGCGCCGCGCTCACGCTCCCGTCCGCGCCGGGAGCCGCGTACCCGCTCGCCCCGGCACCCGGCCGAGCGCTCGCACTCGCGCTCGCACTCGGGCCGGCACTGGGGCTCGCCGCGTACGGCTTCACCGCCACCTGCTGGTCCGCCCGCAGCGCCGCGAACAGCTGGGCGGTCTGCGGCTGCACGAACTCGTCCCGGTTGGCGTTCAGCCGGTACGCCCGGCGCGGCGCGGTCAGCAGCGCCACGTTCGACGGCGCCATCCCGCGCAGCTCCTGCGCCAGGTCGTACAGCGAGCCCAGCGAGGAGAGCTCCGGGTCCGCCTTCACCGCCGAGGTCGCCGCGTCCAGCAGCGGCCACAGCCTGGCCGGGTTGAACAGCACCCCCTGCGACTGCACCTTGCGCAGCAGCGACGCCAGGAACTGCTGCTGACGTCCCATCCGCTGGGTGTCGCTGCCGTCCCCGATCGTCTCCCGCACCCGGACGTACCCGAGCGCCTGCTCGCCGGTGAGCGTCTGCCGTCCGGCGGCGAGGTCCAGCTTGGCGTTCCGGTCGTGGATCGCCCGCGGCACGCACACCTCGACGCCGCCGACCGCGTCCACCATCTTCTTGAAGCCGGTGAAGTCCAGGATCAGGTGGTGGTCGACCCGGATCCCGCTCAGCCGCTCCACCGTGCGGATGGTGCAGGCCGGGCCGCCCAGTTCGAAGGCGGCGTTGAACTGGGTGACCTGCTGCCGCGTCCGGGTGCCGTTCGGCAGGTCGCAGGCCGGCACGGTCACCATCACGTCGCGCGGGATCGACACCGCCGTCGCGTGCCGCCGGTCCGCCGCCAGGTGGAGCAGGATCGTGGTGTCCGACCGCTGGCCGCCGGCCTCGCCGTAGGCGCCGTTCGCCCCCGTCCGGTCGTCGCTGCCGATCAGCAGGATGTTCTCGGCCTGTCCGTCGCCGCGGGCCGGCCGGTCCGAGGCCCGGCCGAGCAGCGTGCCGGTCATCCGGTCGGCCTCGATGTTGCCGTTCAGCTTCCGGTACGCGAGCCAGGCCAGCGTCCCCGTCACCGCCATCACCAGCGCCAGCGTCCCGCCGGTCAGCGCGATCCAGTGCCGGCGCACGAAAGAGCGGCGCCCCCCGCCCTGGTCGGTCGGGGGGCGCTCGCCGGTGTCCTGCTCCTCTTCCATCGCGGGGATCCCTACCCCGCGGGCATCGGGCCGGAGATCAGCTCAGACGAACAGTCACCCGTTCGGCGTCGATCCGCTTCTCCCACTGCTCGTCCGTCAGACCGTCCGAGTTCCGGCACAGCACCACCGAGGCGCCGGCCGCCAGCGGTGCCAGCAGCCCGGCCTCCAGACCGGACCAGTCGTCGAAGGACAGCGTGGAGAGCACCCGGCTCTGCGTGCCCAGCCCGAGCCGGGCCGCGCCCTCCCGGGCCAGCGCCACCGACTGCTCGCCGGACAGCTTCAGCGGCAGCCCGTCGATCACCGTCTCCAGCGCGGGGGAGCTGGGGTCGACCGGCGAGTACGGCGCGAAGCGGTCGCCCTGGCCCGGCACCTCGGCCGCGTAGTCCAGGAACCCGTCCGGCCGCTGCGGGAACCGGCCGCCCAGCGGACGCAGCGCCAGCGCCACCCGCTCGCCGGAGCACTCCTGCGCCGCCGCCAGCCCCTCCGGGCCGCTCACCACCAGGTCCGCGTCGGCCGGTTCGCCGCCTGGCACCGCCGTGACGCCCACCGACCAGCACGCCAGCAGCCAGACCGCGGTCTGCCAGTGCGCGGGCAGCAGCAGCGCCGCCCGGTCGTCCGGACCGGCGTTCAGCTCGTCCTGGAGGAGGTTGGCGGTCTTCGCCACCCAGTTGTCGAAGGTCTTCGCCGACAGCTCGACCCGTTCACCGGTCGAGTCGTCGTAGAAGGTGATCAGGGGACGGGACGGATCGGCATCGGGGGCCCCGGCGCGCAGATAGGCGTGCAGCAGCTCGGCGGGCGTGCGGGCATCGGCAGCGAAAGGCGCAGTCATGGTGCAGTCCACCCTAATCCCTGCGACCCCGCCCCCGGGAGACCGTCATCGGTGCAGACCACCGCGGTTGTCCGCCCCCGTGCGTATCGTTCATCCCGATATCGGCGGAAGGCGGTGGATCATGCCCGGCACGGTGCGGCAGTGGCACCCCCCGTACCCCCTCGACCTCGGGCGGACGCTCTTCCCGCTGCGCCACGGTCCCGCCGACCCGGCGTACCGGACCACGCCGGACGGCGCGGTCTGGCGGGCCTCCCGGACCCCGGCCGGGCCCGGCACCCTGCGCATCGCCCCGGCGGCGGCCGGGGCGGTCGAGGGCCGGGCCTGGGGGCCGGGAGCCGGGTGGCTGCTCGACCGGCTGCCGGAGCTGCTCGGCGCCACTGACGACCCGTCGGCCCTCGCCCTGCCGCCCGGCCCGCTGCGCGAGGCCCAGCGCACCTTCCCCGGGCTGCGGCTGACCCGCACCGGCCTGGTGCTGGAGTCGCTGGTCCCCTCGATCCTGGAGCAGAAGGTCACCACCGACGAGGCGTACCGCGCCTGGCGCACCCTGCTGCGCGACTTCGGCACCCCGGCGCCCGGCCCGGCCGGCGCCGAGGGGATGCGGGTCGCGCCCTCGGCCCGGGAGTGGACGCTGATCCCCAGCTGGGAGTGGCACCGGGCCGGGGTGGACCCCAAGCGCTCGGCCACCGTGCTGCGCGCCGCCCGGCTCGCCGCCCGCCTGGAGGAGGCCTCCGGCTTCGACCACGCCGACGCCTTCGCCCGGCTCACCGCCGTCCCGGGCATCGGGGTCTGGACGGCCGCCGAGACCCTCCAGCGCTCCAACGGCGACGCCGACGCCGTCTCGGTCGGCGACTACCACCTGCCCAACCTGGTCGGCTGGGCGCTGGCCGGCCGCCCGCGCAGCGACGACGCCCAGATGCTGGAACTCCTGGAGCCCTACCGGCCGCACCGCTACCGGGTCTGCCGGCTGCTGCGCCTGACCGCCTGGCACGCCCCCCGCTACGGGCCGCGGCTGACTCCCAACGACCACCGCAACCGCTGACCGCGCCCGGCCGGGCCGCAGCCCGGCCGGCCGCGGATCAGCGGACCGCGGGTCAGCGGACCGCGACGAAGGCCTCCGCGTCGCGGGCCGGGCGGTGCCGCGGGGCCTCGGCGGGGCGGCCGACGGCGACGGCGCCCATCGGGTCCCAGCCGTCGGGCAGGTCGAGCACCCCGCGGACGGTGTCGCGGCAGAACATGGTGGAGGAGACCCAGGCCGAGCCGTAGCCCTCGCCGGTGAGCGCGACCAGCAGGTTCTGCACCGCGGCGCCGATCGCCACGGTGAACATCTCCCGCTCGGCCCCCGCCCGGCGGGCGTCCGGGTAGGCGTGCGAGCCGTCCATCACCAGGCAGGGCACCACCAGGTACGGCGCGGCGCGCAGCACGTCGCCCCGGGCGGTCCGGCGGGCGGTCTTCTCCGCGTCCCAGCCGTCGAGCTCGCGCAGGTCGCGCTGCCAGGCGGCGAGCATCGCGTCCAGCAGGCGCTCGCGGACGGCGGCCGACTCCAGCAGCACGAAGCGCCACGGCGTGGTGTGGTGCGGGGCGGGCGCGGTGACGGCGGCGGCGACCGCGCGGCGGACGGCGTCCGGGTCGACCGGTTCGGCGGTGAAGGAACGGACCGTCCGCCGCAGGGTCACGGCCTCGCGCAGCGCCTCGGAGGTGCCGAGCCGGAACATGTCGTCGGCGGCCGGCCGGATCAGCGGCCGGACGCCCTCGCCGTCCTCCTCGGTGACCAGCGCGCCCAGGCCGCGGACCACCGCGACCGGGGTGCCGGTGGCCTTGCCCTTCACCAGGTCGCCGGCGGCGGCCAGTTCGTCGGCGGTGGCGGTCACGGTCAGGGTGAGCTCGTTGCCGTGGCTGTCGGTCCGGCCCCGGTGGTCGGCCAGCACGGGCAGGCCGGCGGCGCCGATCGCGACGTCGGTGAGCCCGTTGCGCCACGGGCGGCCGAAGGTGTCGGTGATCAGCACGCCGAGCCGACGGCCGGTCAGCCGCTGCAGCGCGGCCCGCAGGGCGCGGGCCGAGGCGTCCGGGTCCTCGGGCAGCAGCAGCACGGTGCCGGGCGCGGTGTTGGAGGCGTCGACGCCGGCGGCCGCCATCACCATCCCGTTGCGGTTCTCGACGATCCGGGCCTTCCCCCGGCGGGCCACCACCCGGACGGTCTCGGCGTCGATCGCCGCCTCCCGGTCGGCGGCCCGCAGGATCCGGCCCTCGGCCTTGCTGACGATCTTCGAGGTGACCAGCAGGACGTCGCCGTCCTGGAAGTCGCCGGCCTTGGCGATCAGTTCCGCCAGGTCGGCGCCGGGCTCGACCTCCGGCAGCCCGGTGACCGGCAGCACCGCGACCGCGCCCGGCACGGCCGCGTCGGCCGCGGCCCCACCCGGTGCCGGGGCCGTCACGCCCGGACCTCCTCGGCGAGCGCGAGCGCCGCCCGCGCCATCTCCGCGGTCGCCGCCACGTCCGTCATCAGCAGCGGCACCGCGCGGCAGCGGATCCCCGCCTCCTCGACCGCCGCCACCGACCCGGCGTCGGAGGCGTCCACCAGCCAGCCGTCCAGCAGCTCGGGGCCGTAGTGCGCGGCGACCGCCGCCGCGCTGCTCTCCACCCCGACGGCGGCCAGCACCTTGTCCGCCATCCCGCGCACGGGCGCGCCGCCGACGATCGGGGAGAGCCCCACGACCGGCGCGGACGCCGCCACCAGCGCCTCCCGGATGCCCGGGACGGCGAGGATGGTGCCGATCGACACCACCGGGTTGGACGGCGGGAGCAGGATCACGTCCGCCGCGGCGATCGCCTCCAGCACCCCGGGCGCGGGCTTCGCGGTGTCCGCGCCGACCGGGACGATCGCCTCGGCGTCGACCGCCGCGTGCAACCGCACCCAGTACTCCTGGAAGTGGACCACCTTCGGGGTGCCGTCCTCGGTGATCCGGACGTGGGTCTCGACCCGGTCGTCGCTCATCGGGACCAGCCGCACGCCCGGCTGCCAGCGCACGCACAGCGCCTCGGTGACCTGGGAGAGCGAGTACCCGGCGGTCAGCATCTGACTGCGCACCAGGTGGGTGGCGAAGTCCCGGTCGCCGAGCCCGAACCACTCGGGGCCGACGCCGTACTCCTTCATCTCCGCCTTGATGGACCAGGTCTCGTCGGCCCGGCCCCAGCCCTGTTCCTCGTGGATCCCGCCGCCGAGGGTGTACATCAGGGTGTCCAGGTCGGGGCAGACCTTCAGCCCGTAGAGGTGGATGTCGTCCCCGGTGTTCCCGACGACGGTGATCTCGTCCCCGGGCGCCACCGCCTCCTTCAGCCCGCGCAGGAAGCGCGCCCCACCGATCCCACCTGCCAACGCAACGATCCGCATGGGGATCATCCTGCCTCAACGGTCGGCCGTGACGCTCCGCTCCCGGTCCTGCGCGTAGTGGTTCATCTCGACCAGGCCCGGGGTGTAGAGGTGGACGCTGACCGCCGGCTCCAGCGCGGCGTTGACCACCTCGTGCAGGTAGCCGGCCGAGTAGACCCGCTGCCCGCCGGGGGCCAGCGTGCGGGTGGCCTCGCCCTCGCCGGTCAGCGAGCGCTCGGTCAGCTCGCCCTGGACGACCGTCATCACGCCGGCCGACCGGCCGTGGTCGTGGAAGCCGCTGCTCTGCCCGGGCAGCCAGCTGAGCAGCCAGACCTCGTACCCGGGGCCGGTCTCCAGCCGCGCGTACCAGCGGGTCAGCGCGTCGTACCGGACCAGCGGCTCCCAGCGGGCGCGGTCGGCGGCGATCTCCCGGACGAGCTGCGCGTACCCGCCGATGGTGGTCGGGTGCGCGGGCAGGTCGGTGCGGGCGAGGTGCGGGAAGGCCAGCGGGTCTCCGGCGATGGAGACGTCGCTCAGCCCGTCGATCCACTTCCCGGCCGGGCCGGCCGTGACGGCGGCGGCGTGCTTCTTGCGGTCGCGGTTGCGCTTGCGGGAACGGGGCATTCGCATGGCGTGACGTCCTCGGGTTCGGCTGATGACTGGCGGGCTCAGCCGACTCCGCAGGAGCGTTCAGGGGGACTGTCGCGCGGGCGGCCTCTGATCCGGGGCGGCGCGCGGTGGGACGCGTGCGCCTAGGTACAGGAACAGAGGCGACAACAGCGGGAGGACGAGTTCACGGCAGCACCGAGCAGCGCCTGGCGGCGGCTCCGGTGGGCGGGGAACTCTGACATGCGTGCAAGCAGACCGCAACAGGGCTGCGGGTGTCAAGGCGATCCGACGGACATTCAGGTCACAGACCACCTGAACCACCGGATGGAGTGATAAATCACCCTTGATGTTTCGATGTGAAGATCGCCGGGAAGGGAGGCGGTGACCCCGTCGGTTCCGGGGCGTCGGGCAACCGGACCAGTCGTTCCGGGCGTCCCTCCCGGGCGGAGGGGGAGCCGGGTGGACCCGGGTTGACGACGGGTCAGCGACCAGGCCGAATGTCCGGGATGTCCGGATATGTACACTAATGGTGACGGCTTGGTTCCGGGGAGTGAATCCTTGGCCCAATACCAGAGCCCGGCTTGACTGGGCCAGAGTGACGCAACTGTAATTTCACTCGTGTCGTTCCGCCGCTCCGGCCAACGGCAATCGACGGGGACGCCAAGAGGGGCAGAGGAGGCGCGCCAGATGAGCGAGCTCTTTGAGCTGTTGATCGGTGAGGGCATCGAGGAGGAGGAAGAGGAGCTCGGCTGGCAGGAGCGCGCGCTGTGCGCCCAGACCGACCCCGAGTCCTTCTTCCCCGAGAAGGGCGGGTCCACCCGGGAGGCCAAGAAGGTCTGCCTGGCGTGCGAGGTCCGGGCCGAGTGCCTGGAGTACGCCCTCGCCAACGACGAGCGCTTCGGCATCTGGGGCGGTCTCTCCGAGCGCGAGCGCCGTCGCCTCAAGAAGAGCGCGGTCTGACCCCTCCTGCCGGGCGCCCCACCATTCGGTGGGGCGCTTTCGCGTGTCCGGGCCCTTTCTCCTCCCGCTCTTCACCCACACCGGGGGCAACCCGCCCGGCCGGAGCCGTTAGTGTGGTGCGTCATCTGCCGTCAAACCCGAACCGGTGGTCCGCGCACCCGATGACTGTCTACAGCCACCAGAGCGGCTTCTCCGCTGCCAGGCCGCCCGCGTACCCGCGCCATCTGGTCACCGCCGTGATCGTGTCGCACGACGGCGCCCGCTGGCTCCCGCAGGCGCTGTCCGGCCTGCTCGGCCAGGACCGGCAGGTGCAGCGCATCCTCGCCGTCGACACCGGCTCCACCGACAACTCCCCGCAGCTGCTGCAGGAGCACCTCGGCGACTGGCTGCCGGAGAGCGGCCCGATCGTCCTCGGCCGCCGGTCCGGCTTCGGCCGGGCGGTCGGCGAGGCGGTGTTCAACAGCGCCCCGCTGCGCCCCGAGGACCTCCCGTACAGCCTCGACCCGTCCGGCTACGACCCGGTGACCGGGGGCTGGGACGACTTCGGCGACCCGCTCGGCGCCGAGGACGAGCTGGGCCGCGGCGGCCCGCGGCAGAGCGAGCCGATCGAGTGGCTGTGGCTGCTGCACGACGACTGCGAGCCGCAGACCGACGCGCTGCGCCGGCTGCTCCAGGTCGCCGACTCCACCCCGAGCGCCGCCGTGGTCGGCCCCAAGCTGCGCAGCTGGTACGACCGCCGGCAGCTGCTGGAGGTCGGCGTGACCATCGCCCGCTCCGGCCGCCGCTGGACCGGGCTCGACCGCCGCGAGCAGGACCAGGGCCAGCACGACCAGGTCCGCCCGGTGCTGGCCGTGTCCACCGCCGGCATGCTGGTCCGCCGCGACGTGTTCGAGGAGCTCGACGGCTTCGACAAGGCGCTCCCGCTGATGCGGGACGACACCGACTTCTGCTGGCGGGTCAACGCCGCCGGCCACCGCGTGGTGGTCGCCCCGGACGCGGTGCTCCGGCACGCCGAGGCCGCCAGCCGCGAGCGCCGCGCGATCGACTGCGCCGCCGCCCACCCGCACCGGGTGGACAAGGCCGGCGCCGTCTACACGCTGCTCGCCAACTCCAAGGGCAAGCTCTTCCCCTACGTCCTGCTCCGGCTGATCCTCGGCACCCTGCTGCGGGTGGTCGCCAACCTGATCGGCAAGGACCCGCGGCAGGCGTACGACGAGATCGCGGGCCTCGGCCACGAGTTGATCCGGCTGCCCCGGCTGATGCTGGCGCGCAAGCGCCGCAAGCGGACCCGCGCGGTCGACTCGCTGGACGACCGCACGCTCTTCCCGGCCCCCGGCGCCACCGCGCGCCTGGCGGTCGAGAACGCCATCTCCGCGCTCGGCATCGGCGGCGGCGAGGACCCCGGCGCCGGCCGGCACGGCTCGGTCGAGTCCGGGCCCGGCGACGACGACGCCGACGACCTGGTGGTCGAGCAGTTCGCGCTGATCAAGAAGCTGGCCCGGCGCCCCGCCCCGGTCCTCTTCGCCCTGCTGCTGGTCTTCGCGCTGGCCGCCGGCCGCAACCTGATCGGCTCCGGCTACCTGCAGGGCGGCGCCCTGCTGCCGGCCGCCGACGGCGCCTCCGGCCTGTGGTCGATGTACGCCGACGCCTGGCACCCGGTCGGCACCGGCTCCACCGCCACCGCACCGCCCTACCTCGCGGTGCTCTCGGTGCTCTCCTGGGCGCTGTTCGGCAACGCCGACCTCGCGATCACCCTGATCGTGCTGCTCTCGGTGCCGCTCGCCGCGGTCAGCGCCTACCTGGTCTCCCGCCCGCTGATCGAGTCCAAGCTGGTGCGCTCCTGGGCCAGCGCCACCTACGCGCTGCTGCCCGCCGCGACCGGCGCGCTGGCCCAGGGCCGGATCGGCACCGCGGTGCTCGCCGTGCTGCTGCCGCCGCTGGCCCGCGCCGCGGCGATCACCGCCGGCCTCGGCATCCGCGCCGAGACCGCCGCCAAGGGCGCCCGCCCCGGCTGGCGGTCCGCCTGGATGACCGTGCTGATGCTCACCGTCTGCACCGCGTTCGTCCCGCTCACCTGGGCCATCGCCGTCCCGCTCTGCCTGGCCGCCCTGGTCCACGCGGTGCTGCGCGGCGGCGCCTTCGGTTCCGGCGGGCAGGCGCTGCGCCTGCTCGGCCTGCGCGTCGCGGTGATCCTCGGCGTGCCCGTGCTGGCCCTCGCCCCCTGGTCGCTGCACGTCCTGCGGCACCCCTCGCGGCTGCTGCTGGAGGCCGGCGTGGCCGGCTTCAACGGCCCTGCCGCCAGCCCGCTCGGCCTGGTCCTGGTCAACCCGGGCGGCGCCGGCACCCCGCCGGTCTGGCTGTCCGCCGGCGTGGTGCTGGCCGCGCTCGCCGCCCTGCTGCGCGCCGACCGCCGCCGCGCGGTGCTGGCCGCCTGGGGCGCCGCCGCCGCCGGCCTGGTCTTCGCCGTCGCGGTGGCCGGCACCACGGTCTCCGCGGCCTCCGGCGGCCCCGGCTACGGCGCCTGGGCCGGCCCGGCCACCCTGCTCGCCGGTGTCGCCCTGCTCGCCGCCGCCGCGATCGGCGCCGACGGCGCCAACGCCCGCGTCTCCGGCATCGCCTTCGGCTGGCGCCAGCCGGTCGCGGCCCTGGTCGTCGCCTCCGCGGTGCTCGCCCCGCTGGGCACCGCCGCCTGGTGGGCGATCGTCGGCGCCGACGGCCCGCTGCACCGCGCCCCCGCCGCCCAGCTCCCGGCGTTCATCGCCGAGGAGGCCTCCACCGTCGACCGGGCCCGCACCCTGGTGCTGACCGGCGACGCGGACGCCGCCGCCGTCCGCTACGCCCTGGTGCGCGGCGCCGGGCTGGCCCTCGGCCAGGCCGAGGCCACCGTCGACGCCCACGCCGACCACGGCCTCGGCGAGCTCACCGGCAAGCTGCTGGCCGGCTCCGGCGGCGACCAGGCCCGCGCGCTGGCCGGCTACGGCATCGGCTACGTCGAGGTGAAGGACCCGATGATCGACCGGGTCGACGACGTGCTGGACACCACCCCCGGCCTGACCCGGCAGTCCAAGGACAACGGCGTCGCGCTCTGGAAGGTCACCGGCGCCCCCGGCACCCGGGCCGTGATCACCGCGCCGAACGCGGCACCGGTCCCGGTCGCGGCCGGCGCCCACGACATCTGGACCGAGCTCCCGGCCGGCCCGGCCGGCCGCACGCTGCGCCTCGCCGAGCAGGCCGACCCGAAGTGGCAGGCCACCCTCGACGGCACCCCGCTCAACCGGGTCACCGTCGACGGCTGGGCCCAGGGCTTCGAGCTGCCCGCCGGGGGCGGCCGGCTCGACGTCACCCGCTCCGGCAGCCTGCCGCACACCGGCTGGGTCTGGGGCCAGCTGCTGATCGGCCTGACCGTCCTGGTGCTCGCCCTGCCCGGCCGGCGCAACCACAACGACGACGACCTCCCCGAGGAGGTGGTCGCCGCCCAGGCGCTGGCCGCCGCCGCCCAGGCCCAGGCGCCCGCCCCCGGCAGCCGCCGGGCCCGCCGGATGGCCGAGCGCGGCGAGGGGGAGGAGGGCGGCGACGCCGAGACCGGCGTCTACGCCGGCATCCCCGCCCAGGCCACCGCCGAGCCCGAGGCCGAGAGCGGCTACCAGGCCGCCGAGACCGGCTACGCCGACCCGTACCAGGCCGACCCCTACAGCCAGGCCGACTACGCCCAGGGCGACCCGTACGCCCAGGGCGACGGGTACGGCTACGACCCGTACGCCCAGCCGCAGCAGCCGGTCGGCGCGCCCTACCAGCAGCCCGGCCAGGACGGCGGCTACGCCGACCAGTACGCGCAGTACGGCTACCAGCAGCAGGCCGCCCAGCCCGGCTGGGAGGACCCGTACGGGCAGCAGCAGGCCTGGCTGCCCGACCAGCAGCAGCCCGAGCAGTACTACGACCCCAACGACCCCTACGGCGGCCGGCCCGGCCACCCCGGCCCGCACGGAACGGGGAACTGACCCGCGATGAAGAAGCCCAACCTGAAGGCCCCGAACCTGAAGGCCCCCAAGCTCAAGGCGCCCGACCTCGGCTCGATCGCCGGGGGCAGCCGCACCGGGCAGTCGCTGCTGGCCGGCGCCGCCGTGCTGGCGCTGGTGTTCGGCGTCGCCGAGCTGCGCTCCCCGGTCGCCCCCGCGGCGGCCGGCCGGGGCGGCGGCGCCACCACCACCCAGGTCGAGCGCACCGCGGTGGTCTGCCCGCCGCCCACCCAGGGCCTGATCGGCTCCACCACGTACTCCCTGTACACCCCGGTCGGGGCCACCGCCTCCGGCGGCACCGCCCAGCTGAACGACGTGTCCCCGCAGGCGGTCGCGGCCGCCATGGCCCCGCCGGCCGCCGCCCCGCCGCAGCCCTCGGGATCCCCGCAGGCGTCCGGCTCCCCGCAGCCGGCCGGTTCACCGGCCGCCCCGCAGGCCGCCAACGCCCTGGTGACCGCGGCCAAGCCCGGCGTCCCAGCCACCGGCAACGCCACCAACGGCGAGAGCGCCCCCGGTGTCTTCGCCGTCGCCACCGGCGCGTACGCCCCGGGCTTCACGGTCGGTCAGACCACCGCCTCCGAGCAGGCCGGGCCGGCCCTCTCCGGGGTCGGCTGCCTGCCCTCCGGCACCAGCTTCTGGTTCGCCGGCGCCTCCACCGCGGGCGAGCGGGTCGACTACGTCACCGTCGTCAACGCCGAGACCGTCCCCGCCGTGGTGGACGTCCGGATGTACGGCGACAAGGGCCTGATCGACAACGAGCTCGCCTCCGGCATCGCCGTCGCCCCCGGCAGCTGGCAGTCCATCCGGCTGCCCGGTCTGACCAAGGGCCAGGTCAACGACCTCGCGGTCAACGTGGTGGCCCGCAGCGGCCGGATCGGCGCGGGCATCCGCGCCCTCGACGGCCCGCGCGGCGCCGACTGGCTGCAGCCCTCGGCCGACCCCGCGCCCGCCGTCACCGTCCCCGGCCTGCCCGGCGACACCGCCACCGCCCGCCTGGTGGTCGCCGCCCCGGCGGAGGACGACGCCGACCTCAAGGTCCAGGTCTCCGGCAAGAACGGCTGGTTCACCCCGGCCGGCCACGAGACCCTGCACGTCAAGGCCGGCATGACCACCGCGGTCGACCTCGGCCAGATCACCCGCGGCGGCGAGGCCAGCGCGATCCGCCTCAGCCCCAGCGACCCGGCGCACCCGACCCCGGTCGTCGCCGGCCTCCGCGTCGACCGCACCAACAAGGGCAAGTCCGAGGCCGCCTGGATCTCCGGCGCCGCCCCGATCGGCCCGCGCGCCTCGATCGCCGACAACCGGGCCGGGCAGTCCCAGCTGCTGCTCACCGCGGTCGAGGGCGAGGCGAAGGTCCGGGTCTCCTCCTCGGCCGGCACCGGTGGCGGCACCCCCGCCACCAAGGAGGTCCAGATCCCGGCCGGCGCCACCGTCCAGGTCGAGGGCCTCGACCCGGCCGGGCTGAACGGCACCTACGGCATCACCGTGGAGACCCTGTCCGGCGGGCCCGTGGTCGCCGCCCGGATCCTCACCGTCCCGGTCAAGGACACCCCGGCCTTCACCATCCAGCCGCTGCGCGACGACCGCTCCACGGTCCGCATCCCCACCACGGCGGACGACCCCGGGGTCGTCCAGTAGCCGACGGGGCGTGCGCACCGCCCCGGTGCGCACGCCCCGCCGGCCTCACTCCTCGCCGTACCGCGGGTCGATCGCGTCGGGGGACAGCCCCAGCAGCTCGGCGACCTGCTCGATCAGGATCTCGTGCACCAGCGCCGCCCGGTCCTCCCGCGACTTCGCGCGGATCTCCACCGGCCGGCGGAAGACCAGGATCAGGCTGGGCCGCCCCTGGTGCGCCGGAATCACCCGCCCGAGCGGCACCCCGTCCGGGTCCGGCTCGCCCTTGCCGGGCAGCGGGACCTCCTCCACCGCGAACTCCACGTCCGCCAGCTGCGGCCAGCGCCGCTCCAGCCGCTCCACCGACTCGCGCACGTAGTCGTCGAAGAGCTCGGACCGGGTCAGCGAGATCGGTACCTGCGGCGGCGCCAACGGGCCGCGCAGGCCCCGCCCGTGCCGGTCGCGGTGCCGCGGCCGACGCGCCGGCCCGCCGGGTGACTGGGGTGTCGAGGGTGTCGAACTGTCCATATCAGTGTCGAGAGTAGTCCTTGCGTGCCCCAAAGTGGACCACCCCGGCACAGCGCGTAGCGGTGCGCCGGGGGCCGGTGGGACACGCGGGGACGGGGGGAGGTCTTCGCGGCCCGGTCGGGAGTGCGGTACCGTCCACCCTCGTGAGCTCTGTACGTCGTTGTTCGCGGACCGCGTGCGGCCGTCCGGCCGTGGCGACGCTGACGTACGTCTACGCCGACTCCACCGCCGTGCTCGGCCCGCTCGCCACCTACGCCGAACCGCACTGCTACGACCTGTGCGCCGAGCACGCCGAGCGCCTCACCGCCCCGCGCGGCTGGGACGTGGTCCGGCTCGCCGCCGACGCCGGCCCGCTGCGCCGCACCAGCGACGACCTGGAGGCGCTGGCCAACGCCGTCCGCGAGGCGGCCCGCCCGCAGGAGCGCGCCCCGCGCCAGCCGGGCCCCCAGGAGACCGAGGCGGGCCGTCGCGGCCACCTCCGGGTGCTCCGCTCGCCCGACTCCTGAGCGAACCGTTCCCGTCCGCCGGGTACAGTGCCCTCGACCGAGCACGACGTACATCCGGGAGCATTCAGGTGCGGGACCTCAAGCAGCTTGTGAAGGCCTACGACGTCCGGGGCGTGGTGCCGGACCAGTGGGACGAGTCGTTGGCCCGTGCCTTCGGTGCCGCGTTCGTCCGGGTGCTGGGCGCCTCCGCGGTGGTCGTCGGCCACGACATGCGGCCGTCCTCGCCGTCCCTCTCCCGGGCGTTCGCCGAGGGCGCCGCCGCCTACGGCGCGGACGTGGTCGAGATCGGCCTGTGCTCCACCGACCAGCTGTACTACGCCTCCGGCAGCCTGGACCTGCCCGGTGCGATGTTCACCGCGAGCCACAACCCGGCCGAGTACAACGGCATCAAGCTGTGCAAGGCCGGCGCCGCCCCGGTCGGCCAGGACACCGGCCTGGCCGAGATCCGCGAGCTGGTCGAGTCCTGGCTGGACGAGGACGGCAAGGTGACCGTCCCGGTCGTCGACGCCGCCACCGGCTCGCTCTCCTCCCGCGAGACCCTGACCGGCTACGCCGACCACCTGCGCTCGCTGGTCGACCTGACCGCGATCCGCCCGCTCAAGGTCGCGGTCGACGCCGGCAACGGCATGGGCGGCCACACCGTGCCGACCGTCTTCGAGGGCCTGCCGCTCGACCTGGTCCCGATGTACTTCGAGCTGGACGGCACCTTCCCCAACCACGAGGCCAACCCGCTCGACCCGAAGAACCTGGTCGACCTGCAGGCCAAGGTCCGCGAGGTCGGCGCCGACCTCGGCCTCGCCTTCGACGGCGACGCCGACCGCTGCTTCGTGGTGGACGAGAACGGCGACCCGGTCTCCCCGTCCGCGATCACCGCCCTGGTCGCCGAGCGCGAGATCGCCCGCGCCCGCGAGGCCGGCGAGGAGCAGCCGACGATCATCCACAACCTGATCACCTCCTGGAGCGTCCCCGAGGTGGTCCGCGAGCTCGGCGCGAACCCGGTCCGCACCCGGGTCGGCCACTCCTTCATCAAGCAGGAGATGGCGGTGAGCGACGCCGTCTTCGGCGGCGAGCACTCCGCGCACTACTACTTCCGCGACTTCTGGCGCGCCGACACCGGCATGCTCGCCGCGCTGCACGTGCTCGCCGCGCTCGGCGGCCAGCCGCAGGCGCTGTCCGCGCTGACCGCCCGGTACAACCGCTACGCGGCCTCCGGCGAGATCAACTCCACCGTCGCCGACCAGGCCGGGCGCACCGAGGCCGTCCGCGCGGCCTACGCGACCGGCGAGGACGTCACCGTCGACGAGCTCGACGGCCTGACCGTGGCCGGCCCCGACTGGTGGTTCAACCTCCGCGCCTCCAACACCGAGCCGCTGCTGCGCCTCAACGTCGAGGCCAAGGACGAGGCCCGGATGGCCGAACTGCGCGACGGCGTGCTGGCGATCGTCCGAGCCTGACCCCGGCGCGCGCACCCCGGCCGGTAGGGTTGCCACCGGCCGGGGTACGTCTATGTCCCGGGCCCGAAGTCCCGAGCCCGCCCCGCACGACCACTTGGAGCCCGACCGCCATGAGCCTGCCGCCCTTCCTGCTGGAGATCCTGGTCTGCCCGCAGTGCCACGCCCCGCTCGCCGAGAGCGGTTCGGACGAGGCCGGCGAGCTGCGCTGCACCGGCGAGAGCTGCGGCCTGGTCTACCCGGTGCGCGACGGCATCCCGGTCCTCCTGGTGGACGAGGCCCGCCGCCCCTCCTGACCGTCACGCAGCCGCTGGAGGCGAAGCCGCATGCTCGACGACTCACTGCTCGACGACCCGGCCGCCCTGCAGCGCGCCGACCGCCAGCACGCTCTGCTCGCCCTGGCCGGGGCGGGCGCGCGGGTCCGGATCGCCCTGCGGCTGGCCGAGGCCGCCGGGCTGAGCTCGCTGCGCCCCGACGGCCGCCCGCGCGCCGTCCTGGTGGCCGGCCACGGCAGCGCGCTGACCGCCACCGCTGTGCTCGCCGCCCTGGCGGCACCCAGCAGCCTGGTCCTCCCGCTGCCGCCGGCCGACACCCGGCCGTCCGCGCCGTACTTCACCGACGGCCAGTCCTGGGTGCTGCCGGGCTGGGCCGGCCCGCTCGACCTGATCGTGCTGGCCAGCTCCGCCGGCCGCGAGGGCGGCCTGATCAACCTCGCCGAGCAGGCCTACGCCCGGGGCTGCGCGATCGCCGTGATCGCCCCCGAGGGCAGCGAGCTCGCCGACGCCGCCCTGCAGGTCCGCGGCCTCCCGCTGCCGTTCGCGACCAGCAGCGTCGAGGAGGGGGAGGACAGCCCCGAACCCGACCTGCCGGTCGAGGACCCGGCCGCGCTCTGGGCCTACCTCACCCCGCTGCTCGCCCTCGCCGACCGGGTCGGCGCGGCCCAGCTGGCCCCCGGCGCGCTGGAGGCGGCGGCCGACCGGCTGGACGAGGTCGCGGTCCGCTGCCGGCCCGACGCCGAGGCGTACGGCAACCCGGCGAAGGGCCTGGCCGGCCAGCTCGCCGAGACCGTCCCGCTGCTCTGGGCGGACGGCCCGACCACCGCCGCGGCGGCCGAGCGCTTCGCCGCGATGCTCGCCGACCAGGCCGGCCTGCCCGCCCCCACCGGCCGGCTCCCGCAGGCGCTCACCGCGCACCGCGGCATGTTCACCGGCCGGCTCGGCGCCGTCGGCGGCGACCTGGACGACTTCTTCCGCGACCGGGTGGACGAGCCGGGGCCGCTCCAGCTCCAGGTCGTGCTGCTGCGCCACACCCCCGGCGTGGACGAACTGTCCGAGCCGGGCTACGCGGTCGCCCGGGCCCGCCGCCTTGCCGACGCCCACGAGGTCCGGTTCACCGACTACACCTCCAGCCTGGAGGACCCGCTGCAGGCGCTTGCCGAACTGATCGGCCTGACCGACTTCGCCGCCGTCTACCTCGGCCTCGCCACGAAGGGCTGATCCGGGGTCACGATAAGGTCCCCTCGTCACAGCGTCGCAGCATCGCAGCATTCGCAGGCGGAGGGACCTTAAGCGTGAGTACCGAAGGCGGCACCAAGGCACTGGTCGCGGCACTGTCCGCGAACCTGGGCATCGCGCTCGGCAAGTTCGTGGCGTTCGCGTTCTCCGGTTCGTCCTCGATGCTCGCCGAGGGCGTGCACTCGATCGCCGACTCCGGCAACCAGGTGCTGCTGCTGGTCGGCGGCAAGCGCGCCCAGCGCGAGGCCACCCCCGAGCACCCCTTCGGCTACGGCCGCGAGCGGTACGTCTACGCCTTCCTGGTCTCCATCGTGCTGTTCAGCGTCGGTGGCATGTTCGCCGTGTACGAGGGCTACGAGAAGATCGCCCACCCGCACGAGCTGGACAACTGGTACTGGCCGGTCGGCGTGCTGGTCTTCGCCATCGCGCTGGAGGGGTGGTCGTTCCTGACCGCCTACCGCGAGGCGAGCAAGGACAAGGGCGGCCACAACTGGTCCTCTTACATCCGGCGGGCCAAGGCCCCCGAGCTGCCCGTGGTGCTGCTGGAGGACACCGGCGCACTGATCGGCCTGGTGCTGGCGCTGCTCGGCGTCGGCCTGACCGTGATCACCGGGGACGCGGTCTGGGACGGCATCGGCACCCTCTGCATCGGCCTGCTGCTGATCCTGATCGCGATCGTGCTGGCGCTGGAGACCAAGTCGCTGCTGATCGGCGAGTCCGCCCACCACGAGGTGGTCACCGAGATCCGCGACGCGCTGGTCGACCACGACTCGGTCACCGACGTGATCCACATGCGCACCCTGCACCTCGGCCCCGAGGAGCTGCTGGTCGCCGCGAAGATCGGCGTCAACGCGGAGGACAGCGCCGCCCAGATCGCCGAGGCGATCGACCTCGCCGAGGCCCGGGTCCGCCGGGCCGTGCCGATCGCCCGGGTGATCTACCTGGAGCCGGACATCTACAGCGAGGAGAAGGCCGCGGCCGGCCCCGACGCGGACGCCACCCCGGGCGGTCCGGCCAGGAACGCGCACTGACCCCGGGCCCCTCGGTGTAGATTCGTCTATCAGAGCAAAACGTCGCTGCTGATGGCGGTCGATCGGCGCGCAGCCCGCGCCGGCCGAGGGAGAGAGGTCCTCCGACGGATTGTGCCGCAGCAGAGGGCCGCCCACGCGCCCCTCTGCCGCCCAGCACACCCGTTAACCAAGGCCCATGCAGCGAGGAGTTCCCCGCATGTCGAACACCACCGGTGACTTCAAGGTCGCCGACCTCTCCCAGGCCCCGTTCGGCCGCAAGGAGATCCAGCTCGCCGAGCACGAGATGCCCGGCCTGATGTCGATCCGCGCCGAGTACGCCGCCTCCCAGCCGCTGGCCGGCGCCCGCATCACCGGCTCGCTGCACATGACCGTGCAGACCGCCGTGCTGATCGAGACCCTGACGGCGCTCGGCGCCCAGGTCCGCTGGTGCTCCTGCAACATCTTCTCCACCCAGGACCACGCCGCCGCCGCCATCGCGGTCGGCCCGAACGGCACCCCGGACGACCCGCAGGGCGTCCCGGTCTTCGCCTGGAAGGGCGAGACCCTGGAGGAGTACTGGTGGTGCACCGAGCAGGCGCTCACCTGGCCGAACGGCGAGACCCCCAACATGATCCTGGACGACGGCGGTGACGCCACCCTCCTGATCCACAAGGGCGTCGAGTTCGAGAAGGCCGGCGAGGCCCCGGACCCGTCCACCGCCGACAACGACGAGTACCGGATCATCCTGGAGCTGCTCAACCGCACGCTCACCGAGTCCCCGGCCAAGTGGACCGAGGTCGCCTCCACCATCAAGGGCGTCACCGAGGAGACCACCACCGGCGTCCACCGCCTGTACGAGATGCACCGCGACGGCAAGCTGCTGTTCCCGGCCATCAACGTCAACGACTCGGTCACCAAGTCGAAGTTCGACAACAAGTACGGCTGCCGCCACTCCCTGATCGACGGCATCAACCGCGCCACCGACGTCCTGATCGGCGGCAAGGTCGCGGTCGTCTGCGGCTACGGCGACGTCGGCAAGGGCTGCGCCGAGTCGCTCCGCGGCCAGGGCGCCCGGGTCATCGTCACCGAGATCGACCCGATCTGCGCCCTCCAGGCCGCGATGGACGGCTACCAGGTCACCACCCTGGACGAGGTCGTCGAGACCGCCGACATCTTCATCACCACCACCGGCAACAAGGACATCATCCTCGCCTCCCACATGGAGCGGATGAAGCACCAGGCCATCGTCGGCAACATCGGCCACTTCGACAACGAGATCGACATGGCCGGCCTCGCCCAGCTCCCCGGCGTGGTGAAGACCGAGGTCAAGCCGCAGGTCCACGAGTGGCGCAAGGCCGACGGCCGCACCATCATCGTGCTCTCCGAGGGCCGCCTGCTGAACCTCGGCAACGCGACCGGCCACCCGTCCTTCGTGATGTCCAACTCCTTCGCGAACCAGACCATCGCGCAGATCGAGCTGTTCACCAAGACCGAGCAGTACCCGATCGGCGTCTACGTCCTCCCGAAGCACCTGGACGAGAAGGTCGCCCGCCTCCACCTCGACGCCCTCGGCGTCAAGCTCACCACCCTCACCCAGGACCAGGCCGACTACATCGGCGTCCAGGTCGAGGGCCCGTACAAGTCGGACCAGTACCGCTACTGATCCCTCCCCGTACGACTCCCGTACGACCGGACGGCCGGTGCACACCCCCGTGGGTGCACCGGCCGTCCGTCGTCCGCCGCCGCCCTAGGGCAGCACGTCGGTGGTCCAGCGGGCCTCGTCCGCGCCCAGCAGCCCCACCCCGCTCAGCCAACCCGCCGGACCGCCCACCGGGTCGAGCATCGACTCCTGCTGCGCGACGCGCACGCAGGCCCTGAGCCCGTTCTCGGACCGGCAGGTCCCCGCGTCTCCGGGCGGCACCGGCGGCCGGTCGGTGATCTCCGGGTGCGGATCCGGGGCCTTGCCGTCCGGCGTGATCGTGGTGGAGAAGTACTGGCCGGGACCGGCCGCGTAGTTGAGCTGCATGGTCCACCACTGCTGACCGCGGATGTTCTGCCGGTCGAACGACCCGCTGCTCAGCGTGAAGCTCTTCGGCGCCTGCTGGAAGGTGGCCGGAAGCGGAATCGAGTGCCGGCCGACCACGGCCTTCTCGGCGACCTTGTGCACCACCTGGTCGGTGTCCGTCCCGCTCAGGTACTGGAAGTACAGCTCCAGCCAGCGACCGTCTGGCCCCTGCCAGTAGAGGACGCCGTTCTGGTGGTCGCCCGGCACCGCCACCAGGAACGCCGACCGGCCGGCCACCGGGGCCACCTCCCGCCGCACGCCCATCGCCCCGAACGGGGACTTCGCCGGATCGGGCACCGCCCCGGCCGCGAAGACCCTCAGCGTGAGCCGCGGACCGATCCCGCCGACCGACTCGCCGCGGACCGTCGTCTCGTACGGGGACAACTGGTAGTGCACGGCGTCGGCCTCCGGGGGCAGCCAGCCGAAGTCCGCGTCCACCGTCAGCGGATCCTTCCCGTTGACCGGCGCCGCGGTCACCGGTGCGGCGCCCGCCGCCGCGCCCCCCGACGGCTGCGGAGCCGTCGAGGGCGGTGTCGACGGCAACGCGCTGACCGTCGGCGCCGCCGGTGCGGGAGCGCCCGACGGCCGCAGCGACAGCACCGCGCTCCCGGTCAGGACCACCGCCACCGCCGCGCCCACCGCGGCCAGCCGCCGCCGACGCAGCCGGACCCGCCCGGTCCGCACCGCCAGTGCCACGTCCACCGTGCTCTCGGGGGCCGGAGCCTCCGTCAGCCCTGCCATGAGCTCGCCGAGCCCGCTCACCCCGCTCATCCCTCGAACCCCCCTGCCACGCGCAGCGCCGCCGACACCCGCAGCGCACCCAGCGCCCGCGAGCTCTGGCTCTTCACGTTGCCGCTGGAACAGCCCATCGCCTCGGCGGTCTGCTCCACCGACAGGTCGCAGTAGTACCGGAGCACCACCGTGGCCCGCTGCTTGGGCGGCAGCGCCGCCAGCGCCTGCCGCAGATCCATCGACACATCCAGATCCGTCCCGGCCGTCACCCCGTCCGGGGTCTGCGCGGAGGTCCGGGTCCGCCTGCGCCACGACGAGCGCTGCTCCGCCAGGAAGGTGTTCACCAACACCGTCCGGGCATAGCCGTCCAGGTTCTCCGCCCGGGCAGCCCGGGCCCAGTTGGTGTACAGCTTGGTGATGCTCTCCTGGACCAGATCGTCCGCCCGGTGCCAGTCCGAGCTGAGCAGATACGCCACCTTGCGCAGCCACCCCGCCCGGGAGGCCACGTACGCGGTGAACTCGGCGTCGCGCGACTGCTTCGCCATCCCCGGGGCCCCTCCCTCCCTCGTCCGGCGGCGTCCACTGCCACCGCTGCCCCACTGATGCGGCGGGGCCGCCGGAAGGTTGCATGCGAATCCGCGGCGGACCCCCGCTCCCGTCGCCCCCGTAGGCTTCGACCATGCCGAACGGCCGCTACGCACTCCACGACACCCACGACCACACCCCGCTCGGCGAGGAGCGCTTCAGCTGCGCCCCCGGCGCCGCCGGCTGGCGCTACGTCTCCAAGACCTACGCCCCGGACGGCACCGTCCTCGCCACCACCGACCTCACCCTGGACTCCCGCAGCCGGCCGCTCCGGCTCGAACTGCGCTCCGGGGGCTGGCAGGTGCGCGGCGGCGCGGTCGACGGCGTCGCCTGGGTCCGCGCCGCCGCCGACGACCCCCGCGCCGAGCACGCCACCGAGGGCCACGACCGCGCCCACGGCTTCACCGGCGCCTCACCCGGCTTCCTGGTCGCCACCGCCCGGCTGCTCCGCCTCGACGTCGGTGCCGGCTCCCGCGTCCGCCTGGTCTCCTTCACCGGCGACGCGCTCGCCCCGCGCACCCTCGACCAGGGCTGGCTGCTCGAAGCGGTCGACACCCACGACACCGACAGCGGACCGCTGCACGTCGAGCGCTACCAGGTCGCCGACCTGGAGACCGGCGAACAGCAGATCGTCCACCTGGCCGGCGACGTGGTGCTCGCCGCCGCCGGCCTCGAACTCGAAGAACTCGAATCCCCGCCCAACCCCTGGCCCACCGACTTCGCCGGCTGACCCAGCCCCCGTCGCGCCCCCGTCACGCCGGCGGCGCGAACCCACCGGCCGACGGCTCCGGCGCGGGCTGCTCCACCGGCGCCTGCACCGGCGGCGCCTGCACCGGTGCCGACGCGGGCTGCGGCGCCGGATACCCCAGCACCCGGACCGGAGGCCCGCCCGGCTGCGACGGCTGCGGCTGGACCTGCGGCTGCGGCTGGGCCACCGGCTGTCCGTACGCAGGCGGCTGTCCGTACGCCGGCTGCCCGCCGTACCCGGGTGCCTGCCCGAAGGGCGCCGCGTACACCTGCGGGATCTCGCCCGCCGCGGTCGCCCGGACCCACTCGCGCCGCTGCCGTTCCACCAGCACCGCACCCAGGTACGCCGCCGGGGGCACCCCGTACGGCACCGGACGCCCGGTGTGCGCCGTCAGATCGGCCGCCAGCTGCTGCGCCATCGCCGCCGCCACCGCCGGATCGAGCTGCCGCATCCGGCCCAGGTACTGACGGACCGCCAGCCACAGCCGGTCCGGCACCGCCGAGACCTCCAGCGAGAGCAGCTCGGCGCTCAGCGCGTTCAGCAGCTGCGGTGGCACCGGCGGCAGGACACCCTGCTCCCGCGCCACCCGCGGCAGCCGCTCCCGGACCACCAGCGTCCCGGCGAACACGTCCCCCAGCCGGCGTCCCTGCGGCGAGACCAGCGAGCTGACCACCGCCGGGACCCCCATCAGCCCGAAGTCGACCATCCCGACCAGGCCGCGCACCAGCGCGTGCCGGAACCGGATCGGTCCGCCGTCCACCCGCACCACCCGCAGGCCGAACGCAGCCTTCCCGGGCGACCGCCCCTTGCTCAGCGTCTCCACCACGACCGGTACCACCACCACGAGGAGGACGAACACGGACAGTGCGACCGCCTCGACCGCCGCCTCGTCCACGGTCTCCAGCAGCATCGAGAAGACCACGGCCAGGACGAACCAGGCGACCGCCTGGATCACGCCGTCCAGCAGCCGGGCCAGAGCCCGGCTCGGCAGCTTGGCCTCCCGCAGCCCGAGGACGACCGCCTCGCCCGTCACCAGGTCGCTCACCGCACCCACCCGTCCTTGTTCCCCCGGCCCCGCCGACCCACCTGGTCGGACGGCCACCGCGCGGTCCGACCCCCGCGATCTCAGCCGCAAACATACGGTGGCCCGTCCGGCCCGGGAAGCCCGGACCGCCCACCGGACCCCGGGCCCGCTCTGGCAAGCTAGGGCCACCCCGCGCCCACCCGCGTCCCCGGCCGGGCCGCAGTCCTTCGCCTCCGCACCACAACAGCCCTGGAGTGAGCCGCATATGGACCTGGACGTCTTCGTCGCCGCCCACCAGGCGGAGTGGCACCGTCTGGAGGTTCTCAGCAAGCGGCGCAGCCTCGACGGCGAGGAGGCGGACGAACTGATCACCCTCTACCAGCGGGCCACCAGCCACCTCGCCCAGGTCCAGGCGAGCGCCCCGGACCCGGTGCTCGAGGGCCGCCTCACCACGCTGGTCGCCGGCGGTCGCAGCGCCGTCACCGGGGCCCGCACCGCCTCCTGGCGCGACGCCGGGCGCTACTTCGCCGTCAGCTTCCCCGCCGCGCTCTACCGCTCCCGCCGCTGGTGGGTGCCGATCGCCGTGGTCTCGCTGCTCCTGAGCGCGCTGATCGCCTGGTGGATCTCCAGCCACCCCGAGGTCCGCGACTCGATAGCCCCGCCCGACTACATCCGGGAGCTCACCAAGCCCGGCGGCGCCTACGAGTCCTACTACTCCGACCACCCTGCGACGGCGTTCGCCGCCCGGGTGTGGACCAACAACGCGTGGATCGCCGCCCAGTGCCTGGCCTTCGGCGTCCTGCTCGGCCTGCCCGTGCTGTACGTCCTCCTGGAGAACGTGCTGAACCTCGGCGTCGGCATCGGCCTGATGGCCTCCGCCGGCCGGCTCGACCTCTTCCTCGGCCTGCTCCTGCCGCACGGCCTGCTCGAACTCACCGCCGTCTTCGTCGCCGCCGGCCTCGGCCTGCGCCTGGGCTGGACCGTCATCGACCCCGGCCCGCGCACCCGGGCCGCCGCCCTCGCCGAGGAGGGCCGCTCTGTCATCGGCATGGCCATCGGCCTGGCCGCCGTCCTCCTGGTCACCGGCGTCCTCGAAGCCTTCGTGACCCCGTCGTCCCTGCCGACCTGGGCGCGCATCGGCATCGGCGTGGTCGCCGAGGTCCTCTTCCTCCTCTACGCCCTCGTCCTCGGCCGCCGTGCCGCAGCCCTCGGCGAGGTCGGAGACGTCGAAGCCGCCGACCGCGCGGACCTCCGCCCGACGGCCGCGTGAACAGGTACCCCCTCTGACCTGCTAGTCTGATGATCAGCGCGGGAGAACCATTGACGTGATTCACCCGCACTAGTAGGTTTGAACGGTTGGGACCAGCTGGACAAAGGCTGGATCCAGGCGTAGTGTCAACGACACGGTCGAGCCGAGGCTCGCGTCCTTCCGGATGCAGGCGCCCGGTGAAGATCCAAACCACCCGAACTGAGCAGTGAAAAGCTTTTGATAAGCTTCTCCGCGAAGTGAAGGAAATCCCCCAGCGGGAATTCAGGGAAACGAAGGCCGGTTAAAACGGCCGGAGCGGATCTGATAAGCTGGAAACACGAAAGAACGAAGCGCCCGGAGGGCTCGCTGGAAGGCGGTCCGAAGGAAGTGTCCGTTCCTTGAGAACTCAACAGCGTGCCAAAAGTCAACGCCAGATATGTTGACATCCCCGGCCCCGGATCGTTCCGGGGTTGGAGATTCCTTTTGAAATAACACTAGCGAGGACGCAGTGCGCGGGGCCGCCTTATTCCGGTGGTTGCCGTGCCGCTCGACGCGAGTGTGCACCCGATTACGGGTAATCATTCACGGAGAGTTTGATCCTGGCTCAGGACGAACGCTGGCGGCGTGCTTAACACATGCAAGTCGAACGGTGAAGCCCTTCGGGGTGGATCAGTGGCGAACGGGTGAGTAACACGTGGGAAATCTGCCCTGCACTCCGGGACAAGCCTTGGAAACGAGGTCTAATACCGGATATGACCTTCCTCTGCATGGGGGTTGGTGGAAAGCTCCGGCGGTGCAGGATGATCCCGCGGCCTATCAGCTTGTTGGTGGGGTAATGGCCTACCAAGGCGACGACGGGTAGCCGGCCTGAGAGGGCGACCGGCCACACTGGGACTGAGACACGGCCCAGACTCCTACGGGAGGCAGCAGTGGGGAATATTGCACAATGGGCGAAAGCCTGATGCAGCGACGCCGCGTGAGGGATGACGGCCTTCGGGTTGTAAACCTCTTTCAGCAGGGAAGAAGCGCAAGTGACGGTACCTGCAGAAGAAGCACCGGCTAACTACGTGCCAGCAGCCGCGGTAATACGTAGGGTGCGAGCGTTGTCCGGAATTATTGGGCGTAAAGAGCTCGTAGGCGGCCTGTCGCGTCGGATGTGAAAGCCCGGGGCTTAACCCCGGGTCTGCATTCGATACGGGCAGGCTAGAGTGTGGTAGGGGAGATCGGAATTCCTGGTGTAGCGGTGAAATGCGCAGATATCAGGAGGAACACCGGTGGCGAAGGCGGATCTCTGGGCCATTACTGACGCTGAGGAGCGAAAGCGTGGGGAGCGAACAGGATTAGATACCCTGGTAGTCCACGCCGTAAACGTTGGGAACTAGGTGTTGGCGACATTCCACGTCGTCGGTGCCGCAGCTAACGCATTAAGTTCCCCGCCTGGGGAGTACGGCCGCAAGGCTAAAACTCAAAGGAATTGACGGGGGCCCGCACAAGCAGCGGAGCATGTGGCTTAATTCGACGCAACGCGAAGAACCTTACCAAGGCTTGACATACGCCGGAAACGTCCAGAGATGGGCGCCCCCTTGTGGTCGGTGTACAGGTGGTGCATGGTTGTCGTCAGCTCGTGTCGTGAGATGTTGGGTTAAGTCCCGCAACGAGCGCAACCCTTGTTCTGTGTTGCCAGCATGCCTTTCGGGGTGATGGGGACTCACAGGAGACTGCCGGGGTCAACTCGGAGGAAGGTGGGGACGACGTCAAATCATCATGCCCCTTATGTCTTGGGCTGCACACGTGCTACAATGGTCGGTACAAAGGGCTGCGATGCCGCGAGGCGGAGCGAATCCCAAAAAGCCGGCCTCAGTTCGGATTGGGGTCTGCAACTCGACCCCATGAAGTTGGAGTTGCTAGTAATCGCAGATCAGCATGCTGCGGTGAATACGTTCCCGGGCCTTGTACACACCGCCCGTCACGTCACGAAAGTCGGTAACACCCGAAGCCGGTGGCCTAACCCTTGGGAGGGAGCCGTCGAAGGTGGGACCAGCGATTGGGACGAAGTCGTAACAAGGTAGCCGTACCGGAAGGTGCGGCTGGATCACCTCCTTTCTAAGGAGCACATGGCCGGTTGCGAGCGAATGTCTCGCACGGTTGCTCATGGGTGGAACGTTGACTATTCGGCACACACGGTGATGACCGTCAGTACTGCTCTTCGGGGCGTGGAACGCGGATCGGGGTCGGGTGTGTCGGGCACGTTGTTGGGTCCTGAGGGAACGGAAACGTTGTCTCAGTGCCGGTCTCACTTGAGGGTGCTTCAGGGCATTCGAGGGTGGGTGTCTGGTCGTTGTTTGAGAACTGCACAGTGGACGCGAGCATCTGTGGCCAAGTTTTTAAGGGCGCACGGTGGATGCCTTGGCACCAGGAACCGATGAAGGACGTGGGAGGCCGCGATAGGCCCCGGGGAGCTGTCAACCGAGCTTTGATCCGGGGGTGTCCGAATGGGGAAACCCGGCAGTCGTCATGGGCTGTCACCCATACCTGAACACATAGGGTATGTGGAGGGAACGCGGGGAAGTGAAACATCTCAGTACCCGCAGGAAGAGAAAACAACCGTGATTCCGGGAGTAGTGGCGAGCGAAACCGGATGAGGCTAAACCGTCATGGTGTGAGACCCGGCAGGGGTTGCCGTGACGGGGTCGTGGGTTTTTTCTTGATCGGTCTGCCGGCCGGTCGGCGAGTCAGAAACCGTATGGATAGTCGAAGGACATGCGAAAGGTCCGGCGTAGAGGGTAAGACCCCCGTAGGCGAAATCTGTACGGCTCGCTTGAAGAACACCCAAGTAGCACGGGGCCCGAGAAATCCCGTGTGAATCTGGCGGGACCACCCGCTAAGCCTAAATATTCCCTGGTGACCGATAGCGGATAGTACCGTGAGGGAATGGTGAAAAGTACCGCGGGAGCGGAGTGAAATAGTACCTGAAACCGTGTGCCTACAAGCCGTGGGGGCAGCCTTCGGGCTGTGACTGCGTGCCTTTTGAAGAATGAGCCTGCGAGTTTGCGGTGTGTAGCGAGGTTAACCCGTGTGGGGTAGCCGTAGCGAAAGCGAGTCCGAACAGGGCGATTGAGTTGCATGCCCAAGACCCGAAGCGGAGTGATCTAGCCATGGGCAGGTTGAAGCGCGGGTAAGACCGCGTGGAGGACCGAACCCACCAGGGTTGAAAACCTGGGGGATGACCTGTGGTTAGGGGTGAAAGGCCAATCAAACTCCGTGATAGCTGGTTCTCCCCGAAATGCATTTAGGTGCAGCGTCGCGTGTTTCTTGCCGGAGGTAGAGCACTGGATAGGCGATGGGCCTCACCGGGTTACTGACCTTAGCCAAACTCCGAATGCCGGTAAGTGAGAGCGCGGCAGTGAGACTGTGGGGGATAAGCTCCATGGTCGAGAGGGAAACAGCCCAGAACACCGACTAAGGTCCCTAAGCGTGTGCTAAGTGGGAAAGGATGTGGAGTCGCAGAGACAACCAGGAGGTTGGCTTAGAAGCAGCCACCCTTGAAAGAGTGCGTAATAGCTCACTGGTCAAGTGATTCCGCGCCGACAATGTAGCGGGGCTCAAGTACACCACCGAAGTCGTGTCATTGCAGCAAGAGGGCCAACGCCTGCTGTGATGGGTAGGGGAGCGTCGTGTGCCGGGTGAAGCAGCGGAGGAATCCAGTTGTGGACGGTTCACGAGTGAGAATGCAGGCATGAGTAGCGATACAAGAGTGGGAAACTCTTGCGCCGATTGACCAAGGGTTCCTGGGTCAAGCTGATCTGCCCAGGGTAAGTCGGGACCTAAGGCGAGGCCGACAGGCGTAGTCGATGGACAACGGGTTGATATTCCCGTACCCGCTTTGAAGCGCCAACGTCGAACCAGGTGATGCTAAGGCCGTGAAGCCGGCCCGGAGTCTTCGGACGATGGGACGTGGTGGAGCCGCCGGTCCAAGTCTGTAGTAGGTGAGCGATGGGGTGACGCAGGAAGGTAGTCCAGCCCGGGCGGTGGTAGTCCCGGGGTAAGGGTGTAGGGCGTTGTGTAGGCAAATCCGCACAACATGAGCCTGAGACCTGATGCCGAGCCGATTGTGGTGAAGTGGATGATCCTATGCTGTCGAGAAAAGCCTCTAGCGAGTTTCATGGCGGCCCGTACCCCAAACCGACTCAGGTGGTCAGGTAGAGAATACCGAGGCGTTCGGGTGAACTGTGGTTAAGGAACTCGGCAAAATGCCCCCGTAACTTCGGGAGAAGGGGGGCCACGGCTGGTGAGGGGACGTGCTCCCTGAGCTGGTGGTGGCCGCAGAGACCAGCGAGAAGCGACTGTTTACTAAAAACACAGGTCCGTGCGAAGCCGTAAGGCGCTGTATACGGACTGACGCCTGCCCGGTGCTGGAACGTTAAGGGGACCGGTTAGTCCGATTTCGGTCGGGCGAAGCTGAGAACTTAAGCGCCAGTAAACGGCGGTGGTAACTATAACCATCCTAAGGTAGCGAAATTCCTTGTCGGGTAAGTTCCGACCTGCACGAATGGCGTAACGACTTCTCGACTGTCTCAACCACAGGCCCGGTGAAATTGCATTACGAGTAAAGATGCTCGTTTCGCGCAGCAGGACGGAAAGACCCCGGGACCTTTACTATAGCTTGATATTGGTGTTCGGTTCGGCTTGTGTAGGATAGGTGGGAGACTGTGAATCCGTGACGCCAGTCATGGTGGAGTCGTCGTTGAAATACCACTCTGGTCGTGCTGGATGTCTAACCTGGGTCCGTGATCCGGATCAGGGACAGTGTCTGGTGGGTAGTTTAACTGGGGCGGTTGCCTCCTAAAGGGTAACGGAGGCGCCCAAAGGTTCCCTCAGCCTGGTTGGCAATCAGGTGTTGAGTGTAAGTGCACAAGGGAGCTTGACTGTGAGACCGACGGGTCGAGCAGGTACGAAAGTAGGGACTAGTGATCCGGCGGTGGCTTGTGGAAGCGCCGTCGCTCAACGGATAAAAGGTACCCCGGGGATAACAGGCTGATCTTCCCCAAGAGTCCATATCGACGGGATGGTTTGGCACCTCGATGTCGGCTCGTCGCATCCTGGGGCTGGAGTAGGTCCCAAGGGTTGGGCTGTTCGCCCATTAAAGCGGTACGCGAGCTGGGTTTAGAACGTCGTGAGACAGTTCGGTCCCTATCCGCTGTGCGCGTAGGAGTGTTGAGAAGGGCTGTCCCTAGTACGAGAGGACCGGGACGGACGAACCTCTGGTGTGCCAGTTGTCCTGCCAAGGGCATGGCTGGTTGGCTACGTTCGGGAGGGATAACCGCTGAAAGCATCTAAGCGGGAAGCCTGCTTCGAGATGAGCACTCCCACCTCCTCGAGAGGGTAAGGCTCCCAGTAGACGACTGGGTTGATAGGCCGGATATGGAAGCCCTGCAAGGGGTGGAGTTGACCGGTACTAATAGGCCGAGGGCTTGTCCTCAGTTGCTCGCGTCCACTGTGTTGGTTCTGAAACCACGACCCGCTCCGGCGGAGAGTTTCACCGTGTTTCGGTGGTCATAGCGTGAGGGAAACGCCCGGTTACATTCCGAACCCGGAAGCTAAGCCTCACAGCGCCGATGGTACTGCAGGGGGGACCCTGTGGGAGAGTAGGACGCCGCCGAACAATCATTCAGAGAAAGCCCCTCCCGGGTCCCGGGAGGGGCTTTCTCGCGTTTGCGGTCAGGCGGATTCGACAGGGAGGCCGGCCTCCACCCAGTCCTGGATGCCCTCGCGGTACTTGCGGACGTTCGTGTAGCCGAGGGCGGTGAGGCGGTCGGCGACCTGGCCGCTGTTGGGGCAGGCGGGGTTGGAGCAGTAGGTGACGATCGCGGCGGTGCGGTCGGGGAGCAGGGCCGGCGCGTGGCTGTCGACCTCGTCGGGGCGGACGGCGAGGGCGCCGGGCAGGTGCTGCTGGGCGTAGTAGTCGCCGCCGAGGGTGTCGACGACGGTGACGGTGCCGGCGCTGATGGCGGTGCGGAGCTCGTCGCGGGTGATGAGTGCGGCCATGGTGATGGTGCCTTCCGTGGAATCGGACTACAGTCCTGTTATGAACGACAATAACGGACCGCAGTCCGCTTTTCTAGTCCCGCTGGAGGACCTCGTCTCGCCGCCGCCGAAGGAGCGGGCGGACGCCGCCCGCAACCGGGCGGCGGTATTGGAGGCGGCGGCCCGGTTGTTCTCCGAGCACGGCGTGGACGCGGTGTCGCTCGACCAGGTCGCAGCGGCGGCGGGGGTGGGCAAGGGGACGGTCTTCCGCCGGTTCGGGGACAAGTCGGGGCTGGCGGTGGCGCTCCTCGACAGCCGGGAGCGGGAGTTGCAGGCCGGCGTGCTGTCGGGGCCGCCGCCGCTGGGGCCGGGGGCTCCGGCGGAGGAGCGGTTGGTGGCGTTCGTCGGGGCGTACTTCGACTACCTGGTGGAGCACCTGCCGCTGGTGCGGATGTCCGAGACGGCCTCGGCGGGGGCGCGGTACCGGATCGGGGCGTACCGGTTCTGGCACCGGCACCTGGCGATCCTGCTGGCCGGGGTGCCGGATCCGGAGCACACGGCGCACGCGCTGCTGGCGGCGGTCGGGGCCGAGCACGTCGCGGCGCTGCTGCCCGAGTTGGGGGAGCGGCGGATGCGGGCCGATCTGATCAGGCTCGCGCGGACGATCGCGGCGATGGGCGCCGGGGGAGGGGCCGGGGAAGGCGCCTAGAGCCGGCCGGCGGCCTTGAGGGCGAGGTAGGTGTCGGCCAGGACCGGGGCGATGGTGGTGGGCGGGGCGTCGAGGACGGTCACGCCGGCGCGGGTGAGGCGGGCGGCGGTGCGGCGGCGGTCGGCGCGGGTCTGCTCGGCGGCGGCGGCGCCGTAGACGTCCTGGACGGTGCCGCGGGCGGCGGCGAGTTCGTCGAGGCGGGGGTCGGCGACCGAGGCGAGGACGACCTCGTGGCGTTTGGTGAGCAGGGGGAGCTGGGGGAGCAGCCCCTGCTCGACGGGCCGGGTGTCGAGGCCGGTGAGCAGGACGATCAGGGAGCGGTGCGGGGCGGTGCGCAGGGCGGCCGCGGTGAGGGCCCGCATGTCGGTCTCGACGAGGGCGGGTTCCAGGGTGGCCATGGCCTCGGTGAGCGCGGGGAGGACGTCGGCGGGGGAGCGGCCGACGACGGTGGCGCGCTTGTGGAGGTCGTGGGCGAGCAGGTCGACGCGGTCGCCGGCCTTGGTGGCGAGGGCGGCGAGGAGGAGCGCTGAGTCGAGGGCGGCGTCCAGGCGGGGGGCGTCGCCGACGCGGCCGGCGGAGGTGCGGCCGGTGTCGAGGACGATCAGGACGTGCCGGTCGCGCTCGGGCCGCCAGGTGCGGACGGCGACGGTGTTGCGCCGGGCGCTGGCGCGCCAGTCGATGGAGCGCACGTCGTCGCCGGGCAGGTACTCGCGGAGGGAGTCGAACTCGGTGCCCTGGCCGCGGGTCAGGACGCTGGTGCGGCCGTCGAGTTCGCGCAGCCGGGCGAGTCGGGAGGGCAGGTGCTTGCGGCTGGTGAACGGGGGAAGGGCGCGGAGCGTCCACGGGACGGTCCGGGAGCCCTGACGGGCCGCCAGGCCGAGCGGGCCGAGCGAGCGGACGGTGACCTTGACGGCGTGGTGGTCGCCGCGCCGGGTGGGGGCGAGCGGGGTGGTGAGCCGGCGGCGTTCGCCCGGCGGGATGCTGACGGTGTGCCGGGAGGCGGCGTACGAGCTGCCGGGGCGCCAGGCGGAGGGGGCCCAGGCGTCGCGGACCTGGCCGCGCAGGGGGCGCCGGCCCGGGTTGGTGACGGTGAGTTCGACGGTGGCGTCCTCGCCGAGGCGGACGGTGGTGTCACCGCCGCGGGCCAGCCCGAGCGCGCGGACCGGGGCCGCGAGGGCCAGGTCGGCGAGGACGCCGAGCAGGACGGGGAGGGTGACGGCGAGGATGCCGGTCCAGGACGGGGCGACCAGGCCGACGACGAGGGCGCCGAGGGCGGCGAGGAGGGCCGTGCGGCCGGTCAGGGCCATGGGGTTAGGTGCTCCTAGGTCGGGCGCGTGCGCCGCCGCGGGTGGGGTGGCCGGTGAGGTGGAGGGGGGGAGCCCCTCGGGCTCAGCGCGGGGCGGGGGTCTGGGCGAGGACGGCCTGGATGACGGAGTCCGGGGTGACGCCCTCCATCTCGGCCTCGGCGCGCAGCTGGATGCGGTGGCGCAGGGTGGGCAGGGCGAGGGCCTTGACGTCGTCGGGGGTGACGTAGTCGCGGCCGGCGAGCCAGGCCCAGGCGCGGGCGGTGCCGAGCAGGGCGGTGGCGCCGCGCGGGGAGACGCCCATGGCGAGGGACGGGGACTGCCGGGTCGCGCGGCAGAGGTCGACGATGTAGGCGAGGATCTCGGGCGCGACGGTGAGCTCGGCGATCTGGGCGCGGGCCTCGGCGAGGTGGGCGGGGCCGGCCACGGGGCGGACGCCGGCGGCGGCGAGGTCGCGGGGGTCGAAGCCGGCGGCGTGCCGGGCGAGGACCTGGTACTCCTGGTCGCGGTTGGGCAGCGGGAGGATCAGCTTGAGCAGGAAGCGGTCGAGCTGGGCCTCGGGGAGCGGGTAGGTGCCCTCGTACTCGAGCGGGTTCTGGGTGGCGGCGACCAGGAAGGGCTCGGGGAGCGGGCGGGGCTCGCCGTCGACGGTGACCTGGCGCTCCTCCATGGCTTCGAGCAGGGAGGCCTGGGTCTTGGGCGGGGTGCGGTTGATCTCGTCGGCGAGCAGCAGGTTGGTGAAGACCGGGCCGGGCTGGAAGGAGAACTCGGCGGTGCGGGCGTCGTAGACGAGCGAGCCGGTGACGTCGCCGGGCATCAGGTCGGGGGTGAACTGGATGCGCTTGGTCCCCAGGCTGAGCGCGGTGGAGAGGGTGCGGATCAGCAGCGTCTTGGCGACGCCGGGGACGCCTTCGAGCAGGACGTGGCCGCCGCAGAGCAGGGCGACGACGAGGCCGGTGACGGCGGCGTCCTGGCCGACGACGGCCTTGGCGATCTCGGCGCGCAGCGCGGTGAGGGCGGTACGGGCGTCGCCCGGGGTGCTGGACGCGGGGGCGGCCGGAGTGGTCGCGGCCTGGGCCGGGAGGGCCGCGGCGGAGCCCTCGGGGGTCTTGTCGAGGGTGAGCGGGGCGGTCTGCTCGGTCACGGCTGTCGTACCTGCCTTTCCAAGGCGTCGAGCTGGTCGGTGAGCCGCAGCAGGGCGGCGTCGTCGGTGGGCGCCGGTCCGTACAGCAGGTGCTGGACGTCGGCGGCTGGCCGGCCGAGGCGGGCGGCGGTGGCGGCGCTGAGCGCGGTGGCGTCGGGTTCTCCGGCGGTCAGCGGGATGCCGAGGGCGCCGGCCAGCCGGTGGCGGGCGGCGCCGCGGAGGGCGTCGGCGGCCCGGCCGCGGGCGCGGGCGCGCTGGTAGAGGCGGGCGCGGCCCTCGGTGGTCTCGGCGGCGCGGACAACCACGGGGAGGGGCTCGGTGACCACGGGGCCGAGGCGGCGGGCGCGCCAGGCGGCGGCGAGCAGGGCGGCGAGGGCGAGCTGGAGGCCGGCCCAGTACCAGCCGCCGGGGACGTAGTCGAGCAGGGTGCGGCGGTGCGCCTCGGGGTTGGTGTAGTCCGGGAGGTACCAGACCAGCTGGGGGCGGGAGCCGAGCAGTCCGAGGGCGAGGGCGGCGTTGCCGTCCTCGTCGATGCGGTCGTTGGTGAGCAGGTTCCCGGTGCCGAGGGCGACGGTCTCGCGGTTGCCGGCGGCGCGGTGGTGGACCAGGGTCTCGCGGCCGTGCCGGGGGTAGCAGGCGGTGTCGCCGGGGGCGGCGCGGTAGGTGAGGCCGCCGAGCGTGGCGGTGCCGGCGTTGGCGGCTTCGGGGAGGGCGCAGCGGGCGGGGGTGGTGAGGACGGCGACCGGGTCGTCGGTGCCCTCGTCGGTGCCGGTGGTGGTGCCGGGCAGGAGGGCGTCGAGGGCGGGCTGCTCGGGGGCGATCAGGACGAGGCGGCCGTCGCCGCGCGGGGCGCGGGCGAGGCGGGCCAGCTGGTCGGGGGAGAGCAGGTCGGCGCGGGGCAGGACGACGGTGGTGCCGCCGGTGCGCAGGGCGGTGGCGAGGTCCTGCTCGGTGGCGGCGGTGCGGACGCCGATGCCGCGCTGTTCGAGCAGGTGGACGACGGCGAGGGTGCCGTGCGGGTCGCCGGAGCGCGGGTCGAGGGCGGGGTAGTCGGAGGTCTGGTCGGTGATGCCGGCGACGACGGCGCCGACCAGGGCGAGGGCGCCCGCGCTCAGGACGTAGTGGCGGGAGCGGCGCCAGAGGGTGCGCGGGGTGTGCGAGGGGGTCTCGGGGGCCCTGGCGGTCTCGGTGGGCTCGGTGGTCTCGGTGGTTCCGGCGGCGGTGGTCATGCGGGGCCTCCGCCGACGGGGGTGAGGGTGGGGCGGGCGGCCTGCAGGGCGCGGTCGAGGTCGGCCAGGGCGCGGTAGGCGTTCTGGTCGGCGGTGCGCTCGCCGAAGGCGATGTCGTCGAAGACGCGGGCGGCGTCGGTGAGGGCGGCGGCGTGCTCCGGCAGGGTGCGGCCGGCCTCGCCGGCGGCTTCGTCGGCGGTGCGGCCGGGCCGGGGGTCGAGCAGGGCGCGTTCCTCCAGGCCGCGGACGAGGGCGCGCATCTGTTCGCGGACGGCGTCGGCCCACTCGCCGGCGGCGGCGTGGTCGGCGGCGGCGGCGCGGTGCTGGGCGGCGCTGCGGGGGCCCTCGGAGGCGAACAGGGTGTCCTGGCCGCGGGCGCGGCGGGCGGGGGCGCCGAGGCGCCACCAGAGGACGGCGACCAGGACGAGGAGCAGCAGGATGCCGACCACGGCGGCGGTGGCGCCGGTGTCGAACGGCGTGCCGACGCTGTCGAGGACCTCGTCGACGCGGTCGCCGATCCAGTCCATCAGGCGGTCGATCACTCCCGGGTCGTTGTGGTGGTACGCCGGGTTGAGGAGCTCCCGTTCGGCGGCTTCGCGGGCCGGATCGCGCGGCACGGTGACGGGGGCGCCGCCGCCGAGCGGCGCCCCTTCCCCCCAGTACGGCATGCGGTCAGGCCCCCGGCGGGGTGGTCTGGCCGGGCACGGTGGCGTGCGGTGCGCCGTGGCCGGGCAGGCCGGCGGCGCGGGCGAGCTCGATGTCCAGGGCCTCGCGGCGGATCCGCTGGTCGACGTAGAGCAGGACGGTGCAGGCGGCGGCGGCCGGGATGGTGATGCACTTGACGACGGTGCCGCCGACGGCCAGCAGGGCGATGCCGATGCCCGCGGCGGTGTCGGACTCGGCGGCGAACGGGTCGCCGAAGCCGGCGCCGAAGGCGTACGCGAGGGCGGCGAAGGGCAGGACGGCGATCGCGGCGATCAGGAAGAGCAGCAGCTGGAGCAGGACGTTGATGCCGAAGATCCGCCACCAGGCGCCGTGGACCAGCCGCCAGGAGCGCTTGAGGGCGGTGATCACGTCCTGCTTCTCCAGCATCAGGGCGGGCGCGGCGAAGCCGATGGAGACGACGACCCAGATGATGACGGCGAGGATCGGCAGCATCAGCAAGGGCAGGGCCGGTCCGAACAGGTCGGTGCTCCCGGCGCCGAGGAGCAGGGCGAACAGGCCGCCCATGATCAGCGCCTGCAGGCCGGTGAGGCCGAGCAGCTGGCCGAGCCGGGGCCGGGTGGAGCGCCAGGCGTCCTTGAGGTCGGTGGGCTGTCCGAGGACGGCGCGGCTGACCACGATGGTGAGCAGGCCGCCGGCGATCACGCCGACCAGCAGGTCGAGCGGGAGCACGGCGTACGACGCGAACGCGTAGGTGGTCGCGGAGCCGGAGCGGTAGCCCCACCACTCGGCGAGCGCCTGGACGACCTCGGTGATCGCGGCGAGCACGATCGACAGGCCGAAGCAGGTGCGCCAGTGGATCCGGGCGGTGCTGAACGCGCCGTCGAGGATCTCGCCGACGCCGAGCGGGCGCAGCGGGACGACACCGGGCTTGGGGCTGGGCGGAGCGCCCCAGCCGTACGGGCCGCCGAACTGCGGGCCGTAGGGGCCGCCGGGCTGGGGGCCGGGTGCCGCCGGGCCGGTGCCCCAGGAGCCGTAGCCGCCGCCGTACGGGCCGGGTGCGGCGGGCGGCGGGGTGGTGCCCTGCGGGGCCGGGGTGGCCGCGGGCGCGGCGGGCGCCGACGCGTCGGGCTCGGCGGACGGACCGGGCGGGGTCCAGCCCGGGGTGTCGGTCATCACGGCTCCTTGTCGGTGGTGCCGCCCATCGTGCCATGGCGTGACCGGGCACCCCAGGGGTGTCCGGGGGCTTCCGGGCCCGGTCGGCGGCGGGGCGCTGAGCTGCGGGCCCGGCCGACCGTACGGCTGCGACCTTTTGAGCCGTTATGGCTGGTTCGGAACGGGGCCGAGGGGGCAGAATGGCACGGCTGTGCGGCAGGTCACAATCCGGTAATGAGAAGATGGAGTCATGAAGGGACGCGTCCTCGTCGTTGATGACGACACAGCACTGGCCGAGATGCTCGGCATTGTGCTGCGTGGTGAAGGATTTGAGCCGTTTTTCGTCGCGGATGGGGACAAGGCGCTAGCCGCGTTCCGGGAGGTGAAGCCCGACCTGGTGCTGTTGGACCTGATGCTGCCCGGCCGGGACGGCATCGACGTCTGCCGGCAGATCCGGGCGGAGTCGGGCATTCCGATCGTGATGCTGACCGCGAAGACCGACACGGTCGACATCGTGGTGGGCCTGGAGTCCGGTGCGGACGACTACGTCACGAAGCCGTTCAAGCCGAAGGAGCTGGTGGCCCGGGTGCGGGCCCGGCTGCGGCGGGCGGAGGAGCCGACGCCGGAGCAGCTGACCATCGGCGATCTGGTGATCGACGTGGCCGGCCACTCGGTGAAGCGGGACGGGCGGGGCATCCCGCTGACCCCGCTGGAGTTCGACCTGCTGGTGGCGCTGGCCCGCAAGCCGTGGCAGGTGTTCACCCGCGAGGTGCTGCTGGAGCAGGTGTGGGGCTACCGGCACGCCGCCGACACCCGCCTGGTCAACGTGCACGTCCAGCGCCTGCGTTCCAAGATCGAGAAGGACCCGGAGCGTCCCGAGATCGTGGTGACGGTCCGCGGCGTGGGCTACAAGGCGGGTCCGAGCTGACGTGACGCGGCCGTACGAGACCGACGACTCCCCGTCGGGTGGCGAGGAGCTGCCCGACGGGGAGGCTGCTGCTGTGCGCGGGGACGTGCTGAGCTCCACCGTCCGGGGCCACCGGCCCCGCCGGGGGCCGGCCGCGCTGCTCGCGATGGTGGCGCGTCTGTTCCGACGGCCGGTCAACCGGCTGCTGGCGCTCTACCGGCGGTCGATCCAGCTCCGGGTGGTGGCGACCACCCTGCTGCTGTCCTTCGTGGTGGTGCTGGTGCTGGGCGTGGTGGTGGTCGCGCAGGTCCGTACGGGCCTGCTGGACACCAAGAAGCACGCCGCCCAGGACCAGGCGATCGGCGGCTTCAAGATCGAGCAGGACAAGATCAACGAGGCGATCAACCTCCAGGCGAAGGCCGGCGCGACCGCCGACCCGTCCCGGGACCAGATAGGCGCCTGGCTGACCAAGCAGGTCTCCGACCTGGCCAGCGGCGGCGCCGGGGTGTACTCGGTGATCGCGCTGTCCAACGGCCAGGAGGCAAGTGCGCCCAGCGCCGGGCTGCGCGGCGCGCGCTACTCGGGGTCGATCCTGCCCAGCAGCATCACCCCGGAGCTGCGCGCCCAGGTCGCCGCCGAACCGGCCGTCCCGCACGAGCAGACCGCGGTGATCCACCGCACGTCCGCCGACGGCACGCCGGTCGAGGACGAGAAGGGCCTGGTGATCGGCAAGCAGTTCACCGGACCCGACCGCAACACCTACCAGCTGTACTACGTCTTCTCGTTCAAGCAGGAGACCAACACGCTCAGCCTGGTGGTCGGCACCCTGGCCACCGCCGGGATCTTCCTGGTGATGCTGCTCGGCGGCATCGCCTGGCTGGTGGTGCGGCAGGTGGTCACCCCGGTCCGGATGGCCGCCGGGATCTCCGAGCGGCTGGCCGCCGGGCACTTCGACGAGCGGATGAAGGTCACCGGCACCGACGACATCGCCCGCCTCGGCGAGTCCTTCAACCGGATGGCCAACGGCCTGCAGGCGCAGATCCACCAGCTCGAGGAGCTCTCCCGGGTGCAGCGCCGGTTCGTCTCGGACGTCTCGCACGAGCTGCGCACCCCGCTGACCACGGTCCGGATGGCCGCCGACCTGATCTACGACAGCCGCGAGGACCTGGACCCGATGGCGGCCCGCTCCGCCGAGCTGCTCCAGGACCAGCTGGACCGCTTCGAGTCGCTGCTCGCCGACCTGCTGGAGATCAGCCGCTTCGACGCGGGCGCCGCGATCCTGGACGCCGAGCCGGTCGACCTGCGCGACATCGTGACCCGGGTGGTGGAGGCCGCCGACCCGCTGGCGCAGGCCAAGGGCAGCGCGGTGATCATCCGCGGCGCGGAGAACCCGGTGGTGGCCGAGGTGGACGCCCGACGGATCGAGCGGATCCTGCGCAACCTGGTGGTCAACGCGCTGGAGCACGGCGAGGGCCGGGACGTCGTGGTGCGGCTCGGCTCCGCCGAGGGCGCGGTCGCGGTCGGCGTCCGCGACTACGGCATCGGACTCAAGCCGGGCGAGGCCTCCCGGGTGTTCCACCGCTTCTGGCGGGCCGACCCGTCCCGGGTGCGGACCACCGGCGGCACCGGTCTCGGCCTGTCGATCGCCGTCGAGGACGCCCACCTGCACGGCGGCTGGCTGCAGGCCTGGGGCGAGCCCGGAGGCGGGTCGCACTTCCGGCTCACCCTCCCGCGCACCCGCGGCGGGGAGATCAGCCGGGCGCCGTTCCGGCTGGAGCCGGAGGACTCCCGGCACAACCGCGGCATGGCCTCGGCCGGCACGCCGTACCGGCGCGCGGTGCGCGGCGGCGGTGCGACCGCGCTGACCGCGGCGGGCGAGTCCACCACCGTCCCGGAGACCCCGGACACCGAGCGCCCCGGCTTCGGCAGCGGCCTCGGCGGCGTCCTGGCGATCGGCCCGGAACTGGGACGCCGGCCGGCCGCCCCGGTCGCCGACCCCTCGGACGTCCGCGCGGCGTCGGCGGGGTACGGTGCCACCGGCGCACACGTGGTGGTCGACACGACCGCCGGCCGGGCGCCGACCCGGCAGGCCGCACCCGCCGAGGAGCGGGAACCGAGCGACCAGGAGGGGGCGGAGGATGGCGCGGAGCACGGCAAGGACTCGCCGCAGGACCGGCGGCGGGACCGCTAGCCGCCTCGGCGGACTGGCCGCGGTCGGCCTGCTCGCCACCGGCTGCGTCACCATGCCCTCCGGTGGCCCGCCCGAGCGGGTCGAGCCGCAGGGCGCCGCCGCCGACGACCTCCAGGTGCACGTCTACCCGGTGGCCCCGCACACCGGGGAGCTGCCGCAGGACCTGCTGGCCGGCTTCCTCGACTCCTCCAACGCCGACCAGGCGAACTACGACACCGCCCGCCAGTACCTGACCGCGGACGCCAGCCGCGGCTGGCGGCCCGAGGCCCGGGTGGTGGTGCTGGACAAGCCGCAGTACGGCGGTGACGCCGTCCCCGAGCAGGGCGACACCACGGCCGAGGTGTCGGTCAGCGGCAGCCGGGTGGCCGAGCTCGACGCCAAGCACACCTACCAGCCCGCCCGCGGCGAGGCCTTCCAGCAGACCTTCGGCTTCGTGAAGGAGACCGAGGGGCCCAACAAGGGCGAGTGGCGGATCAACCGCCTGCCGGACGGGCTGATCCTCGACCGCACCAACTTCGACAACGGCTACAAGGCCGTCCACCGCTACTTCTTCGCCGTCGCCGACCCGTCGGCGGACCGGCCGGTCCAGGTCCTGGTACCGGACCCGATCTACCTGCGGCGCCGAATAGACCCGCTGACCGCCGCCGCGCAGGCGACCGCCGCCGGCCCGTCCGACTGGCTGGCCCCGGCCGTCTACTCGGCGCTGGGCGGCGTGCAGGTCAGGAGCGTGACGGTCGGCGACAACAAGGTCGCCACGGTGAAGGTCGACGGCGCCGACCTGACGGGCCGTCCGCAGAGCTGCCAGCAGATGGCCGAGCAGCTCTTCCAGGCCGTCGCCGACCAGCAGGGCAAGGGCCAGCTGGAACGCCTGGAGGTCACCGGCGCCGCCGGCGGCTGCTCGGTCGGCTCCGGCCAGGTCACCCAGGTCGCGCCCGGCGCGCTGGCCGGCGGCCAGGCCGGCAGCCAGGCGTACTACCAGCTGGAGACCGGTCAGCTGATGCGGTACCAGGACGGCGGCCAGGGCAGCCCGGTGCCCGGTGTGCTCGGCCAGCCCGCCGCCGCCGGACAGGGCCGGTACCAGTCGGTCGCGGTCAGCCGCGACGGCGGCGCCGCCGCGGTGGTCGGCGCCGGGGGGAAGTCGCTCTACCTGACCGGGCTCGGCGAGGCCGACAAGCTCGGTGACTCCGTGGTCTCCAGCGGCGCCCCCAGGGCCGACAGCGGCCTCGCCTCGCCGAGCTGGGACGGACGGCGCGACCTGTGGATCGTCGACCGCGACCCGGCCGCGCCCCGGGTGCTGATGGTGCGCGGCCGCAGCCACTCCACCGTGCAGGTGGAGGGGCTGGGCGGCCGCACCGTCCAGGCGCTGCGGATCTCCTCGGACGGGACGAGGGTCGCGCTGGTGCTGAAGTCCGCCACCGGGGCGCAGAGCCTGGAGCTCGGCCTGGTGGTGCACGGCGGGACGCCCGGCTCGCCGCAGGCGCGGATCGTCGGGCTGCGGCCGATCGCCCCGCAGCTCGCCGAGGTCGCCTCGGTGGCCTGGGCCGACAGCGACCAGCTGCTGGTGCTCGGCAAGGAGGTCGACAAGCTGCAGCAGCTGCACTACCTGGGGACGGACGGGTCGGCGAGCACCGACTCGCCGCAGCAGGGCGGCGAGTCGATGACCTCGGCCTCGGCGACCGAGGTCCGCAACAGCACCGATCCGGTGCAGGCGCTGCCGGCCGTGCTGACCGTCTCCGACCAGGGGATCTACCGGTTGAAGGACAACCAGTGGAGCGAGGTCCCGGTGAAGTCCCGGGCGGTCTCCTTCAGCTACCCGAGCTGAGCGCCTGACACGTCGGCGCCCCCGGCGGGCCGGTGCCGGAGCGCCGCACGGTCGCCGCGACGGTGGCCGCGGCGCGCGGCGGGCAGCCGGCGGCGCGCAGCGCCCGGGCCGCCTCGGCGAGGCTGGCGCCGGTGGTGACCAGGTCGTCGACCAGGATCAGCCGGTGGCCGGCCAGGCGTGCGGCGAGGCGGGCGGGGACGGCGAGCGCGCCGCGCAGGTTGAGCCGGCGCTGGGCGGCGTCCAGCCCGGCCTGGTCGGCGACCGGGCGGGTCTGCCGCAGGACGGGCGCGACGCGGGTGGCGATGCCGGCGAGGTGCAGCTCGCGGGCGGCGGCGCCGGCCAGGCGCAGCATCGGGTCGTGCCCGCGGGCCCGGGTGGCCCGCCGGGTGGACGGCACCGGGACGAGCAGCAGCGGGGCGGCGCCGGCCCCGGCGGCCGAGCGGACGGCGGCGGCCAGGGCGGTGCCGAGCGGCCCGGCCAGCCGCAGCGCGCCGCGCTCCTTGTGGGCGATCAGCAGTTGGCGCAGCGGGTCGGCGTAGGCGGCGGCGGAGTGCAGGGGCGGCAGGTCGGGTGGGGGCGGGTGCGGCCCGGCGGGACCGGCGGCGAGGCGGGCCAGGGCGGTGCGGCAGCCGCCGCAGAGCTGGCCGCGGCCGCCCCCGCACCCCAGGCACCGGGTGGGCAGCAGCAGGTCGAGCAGGGACGTCGTCAGGGCCGTGGTCAGGGATGTCGTCACCGGCGTCGTCACAACCGCTCCCGGGGGCTCGCCAGGCGGGGACTTGGGCCATACGGTGGGCGGTACAAGGCGTGTTGTCCAGCCGTTTACCGGTGTTTCACCCGCAGGAGGGTAAACAGAGCGGAACAGCTGTACAGCCGGTCCTCCGTCGCTACGTTGTTCGACTGGGGAGGCGAGATCCCCCGATGAGGTGTTCGATGACGCTACAGGGGGTTTCAAGCGCTCCTGGTGGGGAGGAAGTGAGGTGAGGACCAGTCGCGATCGTCGCCCCCGGCGGAGCTGAGGCGGCGACTGGACCGGCTGGTCCGGCTGGGTCTCATGCCGATCCGGTACGCACTCCGGTTCGGCGTCAGCACAAGGGATCGGAGTTCTGCGTGGACATCGTCGTCAAGGGCCGCAAGACCGAGGTGACCCAGAGGTTCCGCGAGCACGTGGCCGAAAAGCTGGAGAAGGTCCAGAAGTTCGACACCAAGGCGATCAGCCTGGACGTCGAGGTGTCCAAGGAGCACAACCCGCGGCAGGCCGACCGTTCCGACCGGGTGGAGATCACCCTGCACAGCCGCGGTCCCGTGATCCGCGCCGAGGCCGCCGCCACCGACCCGTGGGCGGCACTCGACCTCGCCTCCGCCAAGCTGGAGGCGCAGCTGCGCAAGTCCGCCGACCGCCGCCGGGTCCACAAGGGCGGCGCCAACGGCCGCACGCCGGTGAGCGTCGCCGCGGCGACCGCCGCGCTGGCCGCGCTCCCGGAGACCGCACCGGCCGAGAGCGGGTACAACGGTTCCGCCCGCAAGACGATGCAGGGTTCCGTGGAGGTCGAGGGCGACGGCCCGCTGGTCGTCCGCGAGAAGACCCACGCCGCCGCGCCGATGTCGCTCGACCAGGCGCTGTACCAGATGGAGCTGGTCGGCCACGACTTCTACCTGTTCCAGGAGAAGGACAGCGGCCTGCCGAGCGTGGTGTACCGGCGTCACGGCTACCACTACGGCGTGATCCACCTGAAGGAGGACATGGCGGCGGCCGTCGACGCGGCCGGTGCCGGCGGTGCGATCAACGGGCCGGACGAGGACTGACCCCCGGCGGGGCAGCCACGGCGGACAATCCAGAGGTGAACGATCCGGTGACCCCGGCGGCCGTGCCGCCCGGGGTCACCCAGCTGAGGTGGTTCGACGGCGGAGGGTGATCACGGCGCTCGCGCCGTGGAATGATTGACCCCGTCATCGACCGGCAGCCGGGGGAGGAGCGGATGGGGGAGCTTTCGCGCGAGGGTCTGGGGCCCGACTCGGAGGAGTCCGGGTACGGGCCGCGCCGCGCCGAACCGATCCGCGTCCTGGTGGTGGACGACCACGCCCTGTTCCGCCGCGGCCTGGAGATCGTCCTCGCCGAGGAGGAGGACATCAAGGTCATCGGCGAGGCCGGGGACGGCGCCGAGGCGGTGCTCAAGGCCGCCGACCTGCTGCCCGACATCATCCTGATGGACGTCCGGATGCCCCGGCGCAGCGGGATCGAGGCCTGCACCGCGATCAAGGACGTGGTGCCCAGCGCCAAGATCATCATGCTGACGATCAGCGACGAGGAGGCCGACCTCTACGAGGCGATCAAGGCGGGGGCCACCGGCTACCTGCTGAAGGAGATCTCCACGGACGAGGTGGCCACCGCGATCCGCGCGGTCGCCGACGGGCAGTCGCAGATCAGCCCCTCGATGGCGGCCAAGCTGCTCACCGAGTTCAAGTCGATGATCCAGCGCCGCTCCGACGACCGGGACCTGGTGCCCGCGCCCCGGCTCACCGACCGGGAGCTGGAGGTGCTCAAGCTGGTGGCCACCGGGATGAACAACCGGGAGATCGCCAAGGAGCTCTTCATCAGCGAGAACACGGTGAAGAACCACGTCCGCAACATCCTGGAGAAGCTGCAACTGCACTCCAGGATGGAGGCGGTGGTCTACGCGATGCGGGAGAAGATCCTCGAAATAGGCTGACCGGCTCAGGCCAGCAGCTTCGCCAGGGCGGGGCGCACCGACTCGTCGTCCAGCGCCTCGACGCGGACGCTGTCGCAGCCCACCCAGGCGGCGGCCTCGCGCAGCGCCTCGGCCAGCGCCTCGACGTGCTTCGGTGCGTGCAGCGAGATCTGACGGGCCACCAGGGTGCGGCCCTCGCGCGCCGGGTCGACCCGGCCGACCAGCTGCCCGCCGGCCAGCAGCGGCATAGCGAAGTAGCCGTGCACCCGCTTGTGCTTGGGGGTGTACGCCTCCAGCCGGTGCGTCATGCCGAAGATCCGCTCGGTGCGGGCGCGGTCCCAGACCAGTGAGTCGAACGGGGAGAGCAGGGTCGTCCGGTGCCGCCCGCGGGGCTCGGACTCCAGCGCCGCCGGGTCGGCCCAGGCGGGGGCCGACCAGCCCTCGACGGTGACCGGCAGCAGGCCCGAGCCGGGCAGCGCCGCGTCCAGCTGGGCGCCCTTCAGCCGGTGGTAGTCCATCAGGTCGGCCCGGGTGGCCACCCCGAGCGCCGCCCCGGCCTGCGCCACCAGCCGCTCCAGGCACTCGGCGTCGGAGAGCTCCTGCCCGAACAGCTCGGCGGGGACGGTCTGCTCCGCCAGCGCGTACACCCGCTTCCAGCCGCGCCGCTCGGCGCAGACCACGTCGCCGAAGGCCAGCGCCCGCTCGACGGCGATCTTGGTGTCCGACCAGTCCCACCACTCCGCGGTCTTCTTGGCGCCGCCGAGCTCGGTGGAGGTCAGCGGGCCCTCGGCGCCGAGCCGGGCGATCACCTCGCGGTACGCCTCCGGGGAGACCTGGTGGCCCCAGAGGTTGCCCTTGGCGCGGTAGGCGCGGCGGCGGAAGGCGAACAGCGGCCACTCCTCGACCGGCAGGATGCACGCCGCGTGCGACCAGTACTCGAAGGTGGTGCCGTGCCACCAGTACGCCTGCTCCACGGTCCTGCGGCCGACCGCGCCGAGCCGGGCGTACGGCACCAGCTCGTGCGAGCGGGCCAGCACCGAGATGGTGTCCAACTGGACGGCGCCCAGGTGCCGCAGCACCTGCCGGACGCCGCCCCGGCGGTCGGGGGCGCCGAGCAGGCCCTGGGCGCGCAGGGCGATCCGACGGGCCTGGTCGGCGGAGAGCGGGAGCACGGGCGACGGGACGGTCATGCGGGCAGGGTAGAGGCACCCACTGACAACGCCGCGTTCAGCGCGGGTCGTCGGCCAGGAGGGCGGCGATCCAGGCGTCCCGGAAGGTGCCGCGCTGCTCGGCGTACGAGCGCAGGGTGCCCTCGAAGCGGAAGCCCAGCCGGTCGGCCAGCGCCCGCGAGGGCTCGTTGCCCGTGTACGCCACCCACTCCAGCCGGCGCAGGCCCAGCTCGGCGAAGGACCAGTCGACCACGGCCCGGGACGCCTCGTACGCGTAGCCGAGCCGGCGCAGGCCCGGGGCCACCCAGTAGCCGATCTCGCCGGTGCCCGGCCGGTCGGCCTTGAGCGCGACGCCCTGCGCGCCGACCAGGGCCCCGTCCTCGGCGGTGCGCACCACCCAGGTGCAGTTGGTGCCGCCCGCCCAGCCCGCCGCGCCGATCCGCTCGACGAAGTACTCGGCGTCGGTGCGGCGGTAGGGCGTCGGGACCACCGTCCAGCGCTGGATCTCGGGGTCCTGGCAGGCGGCGGTGATCTCGTCGACGTCGGACGGCAGCGGCGGGCGCAGGACCAGGCGGTCGGTTCGCAGCGTGGGTGCTTCCATGCCGGGAGTCTTCCGGAGCGGGTCGGTGGAAGCCGAACGGTTTTCCCGGGGAACCTCCGGGCCCGCCGGACGGTTGAGCATGGCGCGGAGGTCGGACGGTGTCCGGTTTGACCCGCCGGGCCATGCTTCGCGGAGCTTTGCACCGGCGGGTGACACGGGAATACCGTGCTGACGGACCTCCCGGCGGCTCGGCCTCCTCGCATACGATGACCCGTACGGTGGGGTAGGACTCGCCGCAAGTCATTCCAGAGCCGATCCAGGCAAGGAGCCCGCTCACAATGTCCGTCTTCGACAAGATCCTGCGCGCCGGCGAAGGCAAGATCCTTCGCAAGCTGCAGCGGATTGCTGCCCAGGTCAACTCGATCGAAGAGGACTTCGTCAACCTCACCGACGACGAGCTGCGCGCGCTGACCGACGAGTACAAGGCCCGTCTCGCCGACGGCGAGTCGCTGGACGACATCCTCCCCGAGGCGTTCGCCACGGTCCGCGAGGCGGCCAAGCGCGTGCTCGGCCAGCGCCACTACGACGTCCAGATCATGGGCGGCGCCGCGCTGCACTTCGGCCACGTCGCCGAGATGCGCACCGGCGAGGGCAAGACCCTGGTCGGCACCCTGCCCGCGTACCTGAACGCGCTGACCGGCAAGGGCGTCCACCTGATCACCGTCAACGACTACCTCGCCGAGCGTGACTCGGAGTGGATGGGCCGGGTGCACCGCTTCCTCGGCCTCGAGGTCGGCGTGATCCTGGCGAACATGACGCCGGCCGAGCGCCAGCGCCAGTACGCCATGGACATCACCTACGGCACCAACAACGAGTTCGGCTTCGACTACCTGCGCGACAACATGGCGTGGTCGCAGGACGAACTGGTGCAGCGCGGCCACAACTTCGCGATCGTCGACGAGGTCGACTCGATCCTGATCGACGAGGCCCGCACCCCGCTGATCATCTCCGGCCCGGCCGACCAGGCGACCAAGTGGTACGCCGACTTCGCCAAGCTGGTCACCCGCCTCAAGATCGACCGCGACTACGAGGTCGACGAGAAGAAGCGCACCGTCGGCGTCCTGGAGGACGGCGTCTCCCGGGTCGAGGACTACCTGGGCATCGACAACCTCTACGAGTCGGTGAACACCCCGCTGGTCGGCTTCCTGAACAACGCCATCAAGGCGAAGGAGCTGTACAAGCGGGACAAGGACTACGTCGTGATCAACGGCGAGGTCATGATCGTCGACGAGCACACCGGCCGCATCCTGGCCGGCCGCCGCTACAACGAGGGCATGCACCAGGCGATCGAGGCCAAGGAAGGCGTCGAGGTCCAGAACGAGAACCAGACGCTCGCCACCATCACCCTGCAGAACTTCTTCCGCCTCTACTCCAAGCTGTCCGGCATGACCGGTACCGGCACCACCGAGGCGGCCGAGTTCCACCAGATCTACAAGCTGGGCGTCGTCCCGATCCCGACCAACAAGACGCCCAAGCGCATCGACCAGCCCGACCTGATCTACAAGTCGGAGCCGGCCAAGTTCGCCGCCGTGGTCGAGGACATCGCCGAGCGCCACGAGAAGGGCCAGCCGGTCCTGGTCGGCACCGTCTCGGTCGAGAAGTCCGAGTACCTCTCGCAGGAGCTGCGCAAGCGCGGCATCCCGCACGAGGTGCTCAACGCCAAGCACCACGAGCGCGAGGCGCAGATCGTCGCCCAGGCCGGCCGCAAGGGCGCCGTCACCGTGGCCACCAACATGGCCGGCCGCGGCACCGACATCATGCTCGGCGGCAACCCCGAGCACCTGGCCGCCGCCGAGCTGGCCCAGCGCGGGCTCACCGCCGAGGACACCCCGGAGGAGTACGAGGCCGCGTTCCCGGCCGCGCTGGAGAAGGCCAAGGCCGCGGTCAAGCAGGAGCAGGAGGAGGTGCAGGAGAACGGCGGCCTGTACGTCCTCGGCACCGAGCGCCACGAGTCCCGCCGGATCGACAACCAGCTGCGCGGCCGCTCCGGCCGTCAGGGCGACCCGGGCGAGTCCCGCTTCTACCTCTCGCTCGGCGACGACCTGATGCGCCTGTTCAAGGCCGGCATGGTCGAGCGCGTGCTGTCGATGGCGAACGTCCCGGAGGACGTGCCGATCGAGTCGAAGATGGTCACCCGCGCCATCGCCTCCGCGCAGACCCAGGTCGAGCAGCAGAACTTCGAGATCCGCAAGAACGTCCTGAAGTACGACGAGGTGCTGAACCGCCAGCGCGAGGTCATCTACACCGAGCGCCGCCGGGTGCTGGAGGGCGAGGACCTCCAGGAGCAGATCGGCCACTTCATGGACGACACCGTCGAGGCGTACGTCCAGGCGGCCACCAGCGAGGGCTTCGAGGACGACTGGGACCTCGAGAAGCTCTGGACCGCGCTCAAGCAGCTCTACCCGATCACCCTCGACCTCGACGAGCTGGAGGAGGAGGCCGGCGAGAACGGCGGCTTCACCCCCGAGTTCCTGGTCAAGGTGCTGCAGGAGGACATCCAGGCCGCGTACGGCCGCCGCGAGGACCAGCTCGGCGAGCAGATCATGCGCGAGCTCGAGCGCCGCGTCGTCCTCTCGGTGCTCGACCGCCGCTGGCGCGAGCACCTCTACGAGATGGACTACCTGCAGGAGGGCATCGCGCTGCGCGCCTACGCCCAGCGCGACCCGCTGGTCGAGTACCAGCGCGAGGGCTTCGACCTGTTCTCCGCGATGATGGAGGGCATCAAGGAGGAGTCCGTCGGCTACCTGTTCAACCTGGAGGTCCAGGTCGAGCAGCAGGTCGAGGAGGTTCCGCTCCAGGACGCCGAGGTCATGCTCGACAAGCTGGAGAAGGACGCCGCCGCGGGCCGCCCGGAGATCAAGGCCAAGGGCCTGGAGGCTCCCGAGCGCAAGAAGCTGCACTACACCGCGCCCTCCGAGGAGATCGGCGGCGGCATCATCGAGGGCGACTTCGACGACGAGGGCCTGATCGACGACGGCGGCGACGGGCTCACCCGGGCCGAGCGCCGCAAGGCCGCGAAGGCCGCCAAGGGCCGCCGCCGCAAGGCCTGACGACCCCGGCGCCACCAGGGGCGCCACTCCGCTCCGGCGGGGTGGCGCCCCTGCGCGTTCCCGGTCGGGGCCCCGCCGGTCGGCGGGTCAGTGCGCCTCGACGGCGGTGCACTGCCACTGGGCGGTGCGGTGGTGCTGCTCCAGGCGGAAGGCCACCATGTGGTGGCGCGGGCCGAACTCCACCCGGACGCAGACCTCCAGGGCGTCCGGCGCCGGCGCGGAGTCGTACACCCGGCCGAGCCGCATCCGGGGCGCCCGGCCGCGAGGGCGCAGCGGGCCGGTGCGGACCAGGGCGGTCAGCTGCTGGTAGCCGTGCAGGGTGGTGTGGCGCTGCAGCTGGCCGACCGGGCGGACCCCGGTCAGCACCTCTACCAGCCGGTGGGCGAAGCGGGCCGCCAGGTCGCGCCGGTCGGTGCTGGACGGTGCCGGGGTGCAGGCGGCCCGCGGACGGCGGGCCGCCCCGGTGACCCCCGTCGGGTGCGGGTGGCGGACCGGGCGGCGCGGCTGCGGACGGCCGGGGGCGTGCACCGCGTGCACCAGCGGGCGGATGCGCGGGGCGGTGGCGGTGGCGAGGTGCTGCTCGGTCATCGGTGACTCCCGTTCGGGTGCGGACGACGTCCTTGCTATCGGCGTGTCGCGGGCTCGGGCAAGGCCGGACTGGGCCGGTGGGGGAGGGCGGCGCGGCTGTCCCCTATCCGGATGACCGCCGCTCAACGGCGGGCCCGTTCGCGTGCGGCGGCCCGCGGGGTGTTGACGCCGGGCGGCGCGGCGCGGGGCACGAAGGGGGACGTCGCAACCCGGATTACCCGGTGGTAGGGCGGAGGATCGGGCACGGAGGTGAGGGCCAGGTGACCCAGGTCGAGGAGTGCTCGGGCGAGGAGGAGGACGGCGCGCGCGGGCGGCGGGCGGTCCGCGAGGGCCGCAAGGGGCGGACCGTCGGGGACGGCCGGGCGGACACGGACGGTCCGGTGCGGCGCGGGCTGGTGCTGGGCGGCGGCGGGATGCTCGGGGCGGCCTGGACCATCGGCGCGCTGACCGCCGTCGAGGAGGCCACCGGCTGGCGCCCCGGGACGGCGGACGTCCTGCTCGGCACCTCGGCCGGCGCGATCCTGGCGACCATGCTGGCGGCGGGCGTGGACGTCGAGCAGCTCGCCCGGCACCAGCGCGGCGGGCAGGTGCTGGAGGGCCCGCTCGCCGGGGCGCGGTTCGACTACGAGACGGCGGTCGGCGGGGCGCTGCCGCCGCGGCCGCGCGCCGGGATCGGCTCGCCAGGGCTGCTGCGGGACGCCGTCCGGCACCCGCGCGACTACCCCTTCCTCACCATGGTGTCGGCCGCGGTGCCGACCGGCCGCGGGTCGGTGGCGGCCGTCGGCGAGCTGGTGCGCCACCTGGTCGGGGCGGACGGGTTCGCCCCGGGATCGCCGCTGCGGGTCGCGGCGGTCGACTACCGCAGCGGCCGCCGGGTGGTCTTCGGCGACCCCGGCGCGCCGCGGGCCAGCGTCTGTGACGCGGTGATGGCCTCCTGCGCGATCCCCGGCTGGTTCGCGCCCGTCGAGGTCGGCGGCAGCCGGTACGTCGACGGCGGCTGCTGGTCCGCCACCAACGCCGACCTGCTGGCCGGCCGCGGCCTCGACGAGGTGTACGTGCTCGCCCCCATGGCCCTGCGCCCGGACCCCGGCGGCCGGCGCGGCCACGACCGGCCCAGGGGCGCCCTCGCCCAGCTGGTCAGCCGCTACCGGCGGGCCGTCAACCGGCAGCTGCTGCGCGAGGCGCGCGAGCTGCGCGCCGACGGCGTCCGGGTCCGGCTGCTCGCCCCCACTCCGGCGGACCTGGCCGTGATGGGGCCGAACATGATGGACCCGGCGCGCCGCGAGGCCACCCTCGAAGCGGCCCTGGAGACCGCCCGGGACGCGCTGCGGGCGACCCGGTAGGGCGCCCGCCCGTTCCCGATACGCTTACGCCCTGACGACCGATCTGGAAGGTGCCTGCGATGCGCGTGTACGTGCCCACCACGGTGCGGGGGCTGGCCGCCGCTCATCAGGACGGCGCGCTGGAGGACGCGGTGGCGTACGCGGTGACGCCGGCGCTCCGCGAGTGGTACGTCAGCGACGACATCGAGGAGCTGGAGTACGCCGCGCTCAACCGGGCCGCGCAGTCCTCGCTGCGCCTGCTCGCCGCCGACCCCGACGCGCCGCGCCGGCGCGTCGTGGTCGCCGTCGAGGTGGCCGACTCCGCGGTCGCGCCGTTCGCCGGTGACGAGTACCAGGACCAGGCCTCGCTCGGCCGGGTCGTGCTCAAGGGCGCCGTGAAGCTGGCCAAGGCCGCCGCGGTGCACGCCGACGCGGACGACACCGACGTGGTCGAGGACGTCACCGCGGCCGCCGCCGCGATCACCGCCGCCGACGGCGGCGACCAGGACGCCCAGTTCACCGTCGACGGCGCCGAGGACCACGACCTGCTCTGGTTCGCCACCCAGGAGATCCCCGGCCTGCTGGCCTGAGTGCCGCACCGCTAGCATCTGCGCCGTCGTCGACGAAGGGGTGGGTGCGGTGGGTCTGGTGGCGGGTTGGGGGCTCAGGCGTGCCAGGTCCGACCTCGATCGCAGTACGCGCAGCTTCGCGCGGAGGGAGTGGGCGGAGGCCGAGAGGTACGGCCGCCGCGCGGCGGCGTCCTTCGCGGAGCTGTTGAGCCCCGGCCACCCGGCGACCCTCGAATGCCGGATGGTGCTGGCCTACGCGCTGGACGAGCAGGGGCGCTGGGCGGAGTCGGAGCAGGAGCTCCGGCTCGCGCTCGAGGGGACCACCGGGGCGGACCACGGAACCGAGCGCGTGGTCTCCCTCAGCGACGACCTCGCGTGTCTGCTGCGCCGGACCGGCCGCCTCGCCGAGGCCGAGGCCGTCTGCCGGCGCGCCCTGGCCGGCCCGGTCGTCGACGTCGGTCCGTTCCGGACCGCGGCCCAGCGGACGCTGGCGATGACCGTGGGCGATCTGGGACGACACGCGGAGGCGGCGGAGCTGTACCGGTCGATCGCCGGGTCCGCCGCGGCCGCGCCCGCCGCCCAGGCACGCAGCAACGTCCTCTCGCACCTCGCCTACCTGGGGCGGTACGAGGAGGTCGAGGCGGAGGCCGAGGCCCTCGGAGGAACGTACTCCGGGTTGGACGATGCCGTCCGGGTCCGCACCGCGCTGTCGGTGACCAACTCGGTCGCCATCGGCCTGGCCTTCCGCGGGCGCCACGGGGAGGCGGAGGCGTTGCTCCGCCCCGCTCTGGCCGATGCCGGGCGCGACGGCCTGGACGACTTCACAGTCGTCCTGGGTGCCAACCTGGCCCGTGCACTCACGGGGCAGGGGCGGGGTGAGGAGGCGCTGGCGGTCGTGTCCGCGGTCGCGGGCGACGGCGGCCCGGAGGACGAGAGCACTCTCGCCTTCGCCCGGGCGTCGGCACAGCTGGCCGCCGGTCGGTTCGTCGACGCGGAGGCGGACGCGCGGAAGGCCGTGGAGCTGTGCGGCCGGTACCTGGCGCCGGTGCACCACCGGACGCTGGAGGCGCGGACGGTGCTGGCCGCCGCGGTGGTGCGGCAGGGCCGGCCGGAGGGTGAGGAGCTGCGGGAGGCGGTGCTGGCGGACTGGGTCGCGCACTTCGGGGCGGAGCACCACGGGGCTCGGCAGGCCCGGGGGGTGGGCCGGGAACGTTGAGGTCGTACCCTTCACCTCGTGCGTAGTCATATCGTCTGGGACTGGAACGGGACGCTCCTCCACGACATGGAGGCGGTGCTCGGGGCGAGCAATGCCGCGTTCGCGACCGTCGGCGTGGCGCCGATGACCTTGGAGGAGTACCGGGCGCAGTACGAGATCCCGATCCCGCGGTTCTACGAGCGGCTGCTGGGGCGGGTGCCGAGCCAGGCGGAGTGGCTGGCGCTGGACGACGCGTTCCACGTGAAGTACACCGAGCTGTTCCCGGCCTGCCGGCTGACCGACGGGGCGCTGGAACTGCTCACCGGGTGGGTGGCGGCGGGGCGGAGCCAGTCGCTGCTGTCGATGTACGAGCACGCGAAGCTGGTGCCGGCGGTGGAGGGGTTCGGGCTGACCGGGCACTTCCTGCGGGTGGACGGGCGGCGCGGGGCGAGCGGCGGCCGCAAGGCCGGGCACCTGGCGCTGCACCTGGAGGCGCTGGCGGAGCAGGTGGACCCGGGGCGTACGGTGCTGATCGGGGACGCGGCGGACGACGCCGAGGCGGCGCTGGAGTCGGGGATCCGCGCGGTGCTGTACACCGGCGGCTCGCACACCCGGGAGAAGCTGACCGGGGTGGGTGTCCCGGTGGTGGATTCGCTGGCGGAGGCGGTCGCGCTGGCGGAGCGGATCACCGCCTGACCGCGCGTGTCCCGGGCCCGCGCCCGGGCCGCTGGTCCACCCTGGAACGACCGCAGCAGAGCACGACCGTACGGAGCACCCGAGCACCATGCCGATCGACGCCGTCACCCAGGTTCCGCCGCCCGTCAACGAGCCGGTGCGCACCTACGCGCCGGGTTCGCCGGAGCGGGCGCGGCTGCTGGCGAAACTGGACGAGCTGGCGGGGGAGCAGGTCCCGCTGCCGATGACGATCGCCGGGGAGCAGCGGTTCGGCGGCGGCGAGCGGATCGAGGTGGTGCAGCCGCACCACCACGCGGCGAAGCTGGGCGTGCTCGGCAACGCGACGCAGGCGGACGCGCAGCTGGCGGTGGACGCGGCGCTGGCGGCCGCGCCGGAGTGGCGGGGGCTGTCGTTCGACGACCGGGCGGCGGTGTTCCTGCGGGCCGCGGACCTGCTGGCCGGGCCGTGGCGGGAGACGGTGGCGGCGGCGACGATGCTGGGCCAGTCGAAGACGGCACAGCAGGCGGAGATCGACGCGCCGTGCGAGCTGGTGGACTTCTGGCGGTTCAACGTGCACTTCGCCCGGCAGCTGCTGGCGGAGCAGCCGCTCTCCGGTCCGGGGGTGTGGAACCGGGCGGACCACCGGCCGCTGGAAGGTTTCGTCTACGCGGTGACGCCGTTCAACTTCACGGCGATCGCGGGCAACCTGCCGACCGCGCCGGCGCTGATGGGCAACACGGTGGTGTGGAAGCCGGCGCCGGCGCAGACGCTGTCGGCGTTCCACCTGATGCGGCTGCTGGAGGCGGCGGGCCTGCCGCCCGGCGTGATCAACCTGGTGACCGGGGACGGGCACGCGGTTTCCCGGGTGGCGCTGGCCGACCCCGCGCTGGCGGGGCTGCACTTCACCGGGTCGACGCAGACCTTCCAGCAGCTGTGGCGGACGATCGGCGCCAACATCGGCGGCTACCGGGCGTACCCGCGGATCGTCGGGGAGACCGGCGGCAAGGACTTCCTGATCGCGCACCCGTCGGCCGACCCGGCGGTGCTGCGGACGGCGATGATCCGGGGCGCGTTCGAGTACCAGGGGCAGAAGTGCTCGGCGCTGTCCCGGGCGTACCTGCCGCGCAGCCTGTGGCTGCGGATCAAGGACGAGTTCCTGGCGGAGGTGGACGCGCTGACCGTCGGCGACGTCACCGACCTGTCGAACTTCATGGGTGCGCTGATCGACCGCCGGGCGTACGAGAAGAACACCGCGGCGATCGAGCGGGCGAAGCGCGACCCGCAGGTGGAGCTGGTCGCGGGCGGGCAGTACGACGACGCGATCGGGTACTTCGTGCGGCCGACCGTGCTGCTCTCCGGGGACCAGCGCAACGAGATCTTCTCCACCGAGTACTTCGGGCCGATCCTGGCGGTCCAGGTGTACGAGGACTCGCGCTGGTCGGAGGCGCTGGAGAGGGTGGACCGGGCGGCGCCGTACGGGCTGACCGGGTCGGTGATCGCGCAGGACCGGCGGGCGATCGCCGAGGCGCTGGAGCGGCTGCGGTTCACCGCCGGGAACTTCTACATCAACGACAAGCCGACCGGCGCGGTGGTCGGCCAGCAGCCGTTCGGCGGCGGCCGGGCGTCGGGGACCAACGACAAGGCGGGCGCGGCGCAGAACCTGCTGCGCTGGACGTCCACCCGGTCGATCAAGGAGACGTTCGTGCCGCCGACGGACTACCTGCACCCGCACATGGAATGGGCACCGGAGCCGGGTCACCGCAGCTGACGACGGGCGGCTTGGACAAGGTGTCCAGGAAGGAACGATCATCCTGCGGGATTGCTCCTCCGTGTCCCCTGACACCTTCGTTTCCTCAGGTTAGGCTGACTGGCGTCGCCGGGCCGGTCCCACAGGTCAAACGATCTGTCGTACCCAGGCGGAGGGTCGCTCATGCGTGGCACGAGCGGCTTTCACCCTGGACGTGCGGGAGTATTGCGGACAGACCCGGCGGTGGACACCCAGCCATCACCGAGTCACGCAACGGCGCGCGACAGGAGCCATACAGCCATGCAGACCAAGCTGGACGCAGCCAAGGCAGACCTGCTCAAGAAAGCAGCGGCAGCCGCTGAGAACAGCCAGGTAGGGGGAGCGGCGCCCGGGGAGGGCCTGAGCAACGGTGCTCTGGCCGCGTACCTGCACCACTACTACCTCCACACCGCCCCCGAGGACCTGATCGACCGGGACCCGGTCGACGTCTACGGGGCGGCGGCCTCCCACTACCGACTGGGGCTGAAGCGCCCCCAGGGCACCGCCGAGGTCCGGGTGTACACCCCGACCGTCGAGGAGAACGGCTGGTCCTGCGGCCACACCGTGGTCGAGGTCGTCACCGACGACATGCCGTTCCTGGTCGACTCGGTCACCAACGAGCTGACCCGCCTGGACCGCGCGATCCACCTGGTGGTCCACCCGCAGCTGGTGGTGCGCCGTGACATCACCGGCAAGCTGCTGGAGATCCTCGACATCGACGCCTGCGCCCGCAGCCAGGCGGCCGGCGCCGAGTGGCCGGCCGACGCGGTGGTCGAGTCCTGGATGCACATCGAGATCGACCGCGAGACCGACCGCGAGGACCTGCGCTCCGTCGAGTCCAACCTGCGCCGCGTGCTGGGCGACGTCCGCGAGGTCGTCGAGGACTGGTCGAAGATGCGCGACTCCGCGCTGCGGCTGGCCGACGAGCTCGCCGAGCAGCCCCCGGCCGCCCTCTCCGAGCAGGAGGTCGGCGAGGCCTGGGAGCTGATGCGCTGGCTGGCCGACGACAAGTTCACCTTCCTCGGCTACCGCGAGTACGACCTGGTCGAGCACGAGGGCGAGGAGGTGCTCAAGGCGGTCGCCGGCACCGGCCTCGGCATCCTGCGCGCCGACCCGCTGAGCCACGACACCGACCACCACCCGGTCTCCGAGGCGTTCAGCCGGCTCTCCGCCCCGGTGCGCACCAAGGCGCACGAGAAGAAGCTGCTGGTGCTGACCAAGGCCAACAGCCGGGCCACCGTGCACCGCCCCGCGTACCTCGACTACGTCGGCGTGAAGAAGTTCGACGCCAACGGCGAGCCGGTCGGCGAGCGCCGCTTCCTCGGCCTCTTCTCCTCCGCCGCGTACACCGAGTCGGTCACCCGCATCCCGGTGGTGCGCCGCAAGGTGCAGGAGGTCGTGAACGCCTCCGGCTTCTCCGCCGAGAGCCACGACGGCCGCGACCTGCTCCAGATCATGGAGACCTTCCCGCGCGACGAGATGTTCCAGACCGCGCCGTCCGAGCTGCTCTCCATCGCCACCAGCGTGCTCTACCTGCAGGAGCGCCGCCGACTGCGGCTGTTCCTGCGCCAGGACGAGTACGGCCGCTACTTCTCCGCCTTCGTCTACCTGCCGCGCGACCGGTACACCACCCGGATCCGGCTGCGGCTGATGGAGATCCTGAAGGAGGAGCTGGCCGGTGAGCACATCGACTACACGGTGTACGCCACCGAGTCGGTGCTGACCCGCCTGCACTTCGTCATCCGGGTCGCCCCCGGCACCGAGCTGCCCCAGCTCTCCGAGTCCGACATCGAGCGGATCGAGAACCGCCTGGCCGAGGCCGCCCGGTTCTGGATGGACGGCTTCAACGACCAGCTGCACGTCGAGCTGGGCGAGGAGAAGGCCGCCGAGCTCGGCCACAAGTACGCCAACGCCTTCCCCGACGGCTACCGCGCCGACTTCCCGCCGCGCACCGCCGTCGCCGACCTCAAGCAGATCGAGGCGCTGTCCGGCGAGGGCGACTTCCGGCTCAACCTCTACCAGCCGGTCGGCGCGGGCGACGACGAGCGCCGCTTCAAGATCTACCGGGTCGGCGGCCCGATCTCGCTGACCGAGGTCCTGCCGGTCCTCCAGCGCCTGGGCGTCGAGGTGCTCGACGAGCACCCGTACGCGCTCAAGCGCGCCGACGGCACCACCGCGTGGGTGTACGACTTCGGCCTGAAGCTGAAGGAGGCGACCGAGTTCTCCGACGAGGACCGCGAGCGCTTCCAGGACACCTTCTCCGCCACCTGGACGGGCCAGGCCGAGAACGACGGCTTCAACGAGCTGGTGCTCACCGCCAAGCTGACCTGGCGCCAGGCGATGGTGCTGCGCGCGTACGCCAAGTACCTGCGCCAGGCGGGCTCCACGTTCTCCCAGGACTACATGGAGGACGCGCTCCGCAACAACACCCACACCACCCGGCTGCTGGTCAACCTCTTCGAGGCCCGGCTCAGCCCCAGCCACCGCTCGGGCGCCGAGGAGCTCACCGACGCGATCCTGGAGGAGCTGTCCGGCGCCCTCGACGAGGTCGTCTCGCTGGACGAGGACCGCATTCTGCGCTCCTTCCTCCACCTGATCCGGGCCACCCTGCGGACCAACTTCTTCCAGCACGACAGCCGGGGCGACCTGCACTCGTACGTGTCGATGAAGTTCGACCCGAAGGCCATCCCGGACCTGCCGGCCCCGCGCCCGGCGTTCGAGATCTGGGTGTACTCGCCGCGCGTCGAGGGCGTCCACCTGCGCTTCGGCAAGGTCGCCCGCGGCGGCCTGCGCTGGTCCGACCGTCGCGAGGACTTCCGCACCGAGATCCTCGGCCTGGTCAAGGCCCAGATGGTCAAGAACACCGTGATCGTCCCGGTCGGCGCCAAGGGCGGCTTCGTCGCCAAGCAGCTGCCGGACCCGTCGGTCGACCGCGACGCGTGGCTCGCCGAGGGCGTCGCCTCGTACAAGACCTTCATCTCCGCGCTGCTCGACATCACCGACAACCTGGTCGGCGGCGCGGTCGTCCACCCGCTGGACGTGGTCCGCCACGACGAGGACGACACCTACCTGGTGGTCGCCGCCGACAAGGGCACCGCGACCTTCTCCGACATCGCCAACGGGGTCGCCGAGTCGTACGGCTTCTGGCTGGGCGACGCCTTCGCCTCCGGCGGCTCGGCCGGCTACGACCACAAGGGCATGGGCATCACCGCCCGCGGCGCCTGGGAGTCGGTCAAGCGCAACTTCCGCGAGCTCGGCGTCGACACCCAGTCCGAGGACTTCACCGTCATCGGCATCGGCGACATGTCCGGCGACGTCTTCGGCAACGGCATGCTGCTCTCCGAGCACATCCGCCTGGTCGCCGCCTTCGACCACCGGCACATCTTCCTCGACCCGAACCCGGAGGCGGCCGCCTCCTACGCGGAGCGCCGCCGGCTGTTCGACCTGCCGCGCAGCTCCTGGGACGACTACGACAAGTCGCTGATCTCGGCCGGCGGCGGCGTCTTCCCGCGCACCGCGAAGTCCATCCAGCTGTCGCCGCAGGTGCGCGAGCGGCTCGGCATCGAGGCCGCCAAGCTCACCCCGGCCGAGCTGATGAAGGCGATCCTGCAGGCGCCCGTCGACCTGTTCTGGAACGGCGGCATCGGCACCTACGTGAAGTCCACGGCCGAGACCAACGCCGAGGTCGGCGACAAGGCCAACGACGCGATCCGGGTCAACGGCGCGGACGTCCGCGCCCGGGTGATCGGCGAGGGCGGCAACCTCGGCTGCACCCAGCTCGGCCGGATCGAGTTCGCGGCGGTCGGCGGCCCGGAGGCCACCGGCGGCTGGATCAACACCGACGCCATCGACAACTCCGCCGGCGTGGACACCTCGGACCACGAGGTCAACATCAAGATCCTGCTCAACCAGGTGGTCGCCGACGGCGACATGACGGTCAAGCAGCGCAACACGCTGCTCGCCGAGATGACCGACGAGGTCGGCCACCTGGTGCTGCGCAACAACTACGCGCAGAACGTGGTGCTGGCCAACGCCGTGGCCCAGGCCGCGAGCATGGTCAACGTCCACTCCCGGATGATCAACCGGCTGGAGTCCGACGGCCGGCTCGACCGGGCGCTGGAGTTCCTGCCCGCCGAGAAGGCGATCCGCGAGCGCCAGCAGGCGGGCCGCGGCCTCTCGCAGCCCGAGCTGTCGGTGCTGCTCGCCTACACCAAGATCACGCTGGCGGACGAGCTGCTCGCCACCGACCTCCCGGACGACCCGTACTTCCGGACGGTCCTGCACGAGTACTTCCCGACCGCGCTGCGCGCCCGGTTCGCCGACGCGATCGACAACCACCCGCTGCGCCGCGAGATCATCACCACGCTGATCGTCAACGACACGATCAACCGCGGTGGCTGCACCTTCGCCTTCCGCCTCCGCGAGGAGACGGGCGCGACGTACGAGGAGATCGCCCGCAGCCACGCCGCCGCGCGCGCCGTCTTCGGCCTCGAGGAGATGTGGGACCAGGTCGAGTCCCTGGACAACCAGGTGCCCGCCGAGGTGCAGACCAAGATGCGCCTGCACTCGCGCCGCCTGGTCGAGCGGGCCACCCGCTGGCTGCTCAACAACCGCCGCCAGCCGCTCGACATCGCCGGCACCATCGAGTTCTTCCACGACCGGGTCAACCTGGTCTGGGACAGCCTGCCCAAGCCGCTGCGCGGCGAGGACGCGGGCTGGTTCGACTCGGTGTACGAGGAGCTGGCCGGCACCGGCGTGCCGGAGGGCCTGGCGATCCGGATGGCCGGCCTGTCCTCCGCCTTCCCGACGCTCGACATCGTCGGGGTCGCGGACCGCTCGGACGCCGACGTGATGGAGGTCGCCGAGCTGTACTACGACCTCGCCGACCGCCTGCAGATCACCCACCTGCTGGACCGGATCATCGAGCTGCCGCGCACCGACCGGTGGTCCTCGATGGCCCGTGCCGCGATCCGCGAGGACCTGTTCGCCGCCCACGCCGCCCTCACCGCCGACGTCCTGGCGGCCGGTACCGAGGGCGCCACGCCGGAGGACCGCTACCGCGCCTGGGCGGAGCTCAACGGCACCCTGCTGAGCCGCGCGAAGACCACGCTCGACGACATAAGGGGTTCGGACAACTACGAGCTGTCCAGCCTGTCCGTCGCGATGCGCGTGATCCGCACGCTGCTGCGCAACGGCCGCTGACGGTCCGACCGGACGGCCCGGGGAGCGACACCGCTCCCCGGGCCGTCCGGCGTTCCCGGAGGAACCCGTGTGGAACCCTGGTCCGGCTGCGGACAGGAGGGGGCGTGGAACTGCCACTGCGGGCGCGGCTGCGCGCCGGGGACCAGCGAGCCTTCGGGGAGATCTTCGATGACCATGCACAGGCGGTGTACGGCTACGCGTTACGACGCCTCGGCGACTGGGGGGCCGCCGAGGACGTGGTCTCGCTGACGTTCCTGGAGGCCTGGCGGCTGCGCGGGAAGCTGATGGAGGAGGGCGACTCGGTCCGGCCGTGGCTCTTCGGCATCGCCACCAACGTGCTGCGCAACACCGCCCGCGCCGCCCGCCGGCACCGCGCCGCGATGGAGCGGCTGCCCGAGCGCGCCGTGGTGCCGGACTTCGCCGAGGAGCTGGTGGGCCGCCTCGACGACGGCGCCCGACTGGCCGCCGCCCGCCGGGCGCTGGGTCGGCTGCGCCGCACCGAACGCGAGGTGTTCGCCCTGTGCGTCTGGTCCGGCCTGGACTACGCCTCCGCCGCGGAAGCCCTCGGAGTCCCGGTCGGCACGGTCCGCTCCCGGCTGTCCCGCGCCCGTACCCGGCTCCGGGCCCTGGCCGAGGACGAACTGCGACAGATCGGGACGGAACCCGCCGGAAGCGCCGGACAGGTAGTCAGTGACCGCGTCGGAGCGGTCCGGTCGATGCAGGGGAGGAACCCATGAACGACGAACGCGAGGTGCTCGCCGCCGACCGCCACCAGCTGTTGAGGGGACACCTGATGAGCGAGATCAACCGCGAGCGGATCGCCGCTGCCGCCGCCCGTCCGAAGCGGCGGCTCGGCTGGCTGGCGCTGCCCGCGCTGGCCGGCGGCCTGGCGGTGGCGGTGGCGCTGAGCAGCGGCGGGGCGCAGCCGGCGCCGCCGGCGCAGGCCCAGGCGCCGGCCTCGGCGGGAGCCGAACGGCCGCCGGCGGGCAAGGGGAGCAGCGCCGTGCTGGTGCTGGACCACATCGCCGCCGTCGCGGCCGCCAAGCCGGCCAAGGACGTGAAGCCTAACCAGTTCGTCCACGTCAAGTCGACGGTGGCGTTCGCCGGGCTGCACATCTCGGACAGCGGCAACCGCTACGTCCCGGGCACGCCCCACCAGCGGCAGATCTGGCTGTCGGTGGACGGCAGCAGGCCCGGTCTGCTGGTCGAGGAGGGCCAGACCCCGCCGACCAGGACCAAGCCGGGCGACACGTGGGCGCCGAACCCGGACGGCAGCATTCCCCTGCAGCCCAACGACCACCCGAGCGTCAACAGCCCGACCTACCAGTTCCTGGCCGGGCTGCCCACCGACCCGGACGCGCTGCTCAAGGAGATCTACGAGGGCGTCGCGAACGGGAAGCAGAACGGTGACCGGGGGGCCTTCGCGACCATCGGCAACCTGCTGCGCGAGCAGATCGCACCGCCGGGGGTGACCGCCGGCCTCTACCGGGCGGCCGGGAAGATCCCCGGGGTCGAGGTGTCCGACGACGCGGTGGACGCCTCCGGGCGGCACGGCTTCGGCGTGGCGCACGTCGACGGAGGGGTCCGCTACGAGTGGATCTTCGACCGGAGCAGCTACGAGTTCCTCGGTGAGCGCGACGTGGTGGTCTCCGAGGGCACCGAGTGGGGTGCGCCCGGCACGGTGATCGGGCACTCGGCGGTGGTGGAGCGGACGGTCGTCGACAAGGCGGGCGACGGCCGCTGACCGCTCGGGGCCGGCGGCCGACCGGCCGCCGACCCCCGGCGTCAGCCGGCCGCGCGCTGGAGGGCGCTGGCGAGCAGGGCCAGGTCGGTCGGCCCGTTGCCCAGCTCGCGCACCGGGCGGCGGGCCGGGGGCGCGCCGTGCTCGGCGAGGTCGGTGGCGACCACCGTCGGGCGGAGGGTGGCGGTGCGGGGGATCCGGCCGCTGACCCGGGCGGCCTGGAAGGCCGTCACGCCGCCGTCCGCCCGGCGCAGGTACCCGCGGCCGGGCGTGCCCTCGGGCAGGGACGCCGCGTCGGGGATGTGGACGAGCAGGTCGGACTCGGCGGCGTGTTCGGTGCGCAGGGCTATCCGCAGCAGCGCCGCCTCGTCCAGCTCGCTGCCGGCCAGGGCCTCGGGCGAGCCGGTGGCGGCGATCAGGTGGACGCCGAGCCGGCCGCCGCGCCGGGCGACCTCGGCGAGGGCGCGGGCGAGCGGTCGCCCGCCCGGCGAGGTGGGCGCGAGCAGTGCGTCGTAGTCGTCGACGACGAGGACCGTCCGGCCCGGGGCGGGGCCGTCGGCGGCCGGCGCCCGGTCCGGCGCGCGCCGCGGCTCGATCACCCGGGCGGACGCCGCGCCGTCGGTGGGGGAGCCGCCGCCGACCAGGGCGGGCGTCCGGTCGAGGGCCCGCGCCGCGTGCCACTCGGCGAAGCCCTGGCGGCCGAACAGGGCCTCCCGCTCGTCCAGTGCGTCGAGCAGGGCCTGGGCGTGCAGCATGGCCTGCCGGGGGTCCTCGGCGGCGTTGTAGTGGGTGGTGACGTGCGGCAGGTCGGTGCAGCCGCCGAGGCCGTCCGCGGCGTCCACCCGGCGGCCCTCGACGACGGTGACGGCGAGCCGCTCGGGGTGCTCGGAGACGGCGAGCGAGGCGACCAGGGTGCGCAGCAGCTCGGTCTTCCCGGAGCCGGGAGCACCGCCGATCAGCAGGTGCGGGCCGCCGCTCTCGCCGGGCTCCAGCAGATCGGGGTCGGCCAGGTCGAGGGTGCAGGTGTCGTCGTCGCGGGAGGTGCCGAGCAGCGCGGTGGCGGCGCCGGGGCCGGCCGGCAGGGCCTCCCAGCGGGCGGAGAGCTTGGCGGGGGAGATCGACTCCAGCCGGAGCAGGTCGAGCAGGCGCAGCGCGGAGGGCAGCGGCCCGCGGGCGGCGGGTGCGGCCTCGCGGAGCGGGGCGAGGACCCGGGCGAGCCGCTCGGCCCAGGCCGGCGAGACGGCGTCGAGGGCGACGTCGTCGATCCGCTGCAGGGCGCCGCCGACGGGCCGCTCCACGGTGAGCAGGGTGGCGACCTCGCCGGTGATCTCGGCGTGGGCGCCGAGGCCGGCGGGCAGCCGCTCGGGCGTGTCGGCGAGGCAGAGCGTGAAGACGCCGACGGCCGGGCCCTGCCGGAGCAGCACCGCGAGGGCCTCGCGGGCGGCGGTGCTGCCGGGGTCGCCGTCGACGACCAGGACGGTGGCGGGGGTGCCTGCGGTGGCGGTGGCGAGCTCGGCGAGCCGGGCCTCGGCCTGCTCCGGGCCGAGGCCGAACAGCAGGCGGCAGGCCTGGCTCTGGGTGGGGCGCAGGTGCGGCAGCCACTGGGCCCAGGACCAGTCGTCGGCGGGCGCGCCGTCGGGGTCGGGCCCGGGCCGCTCGGCGGCGACGACCACCAGGCCGAGGCCGCTCGGCGGGTGCAGGGCGGCGAGCTGGGCGACCACGGTGCGGGCCAGGCCGGCCAGCCGGTGGCGGGGGCCGCTGAGGCCCAGGCTGCCGGCGGTCTGCAGGTCGACGGTGACCGGGACGGCCGGCAGCAGGGTGCCGGGTGCGGTGCCGGGGCCGCCGGGGAGGTCGGCGGTGCCGAGCCGGACGGTCAGCGCGTCCGGATGGGCCGGGCCGCGCTCCCACAGCCGGGGGCCGGTGGTGAGGGCGGTGAGCAGCAGGGCGGCCGGGTCCGGCCAGCGCTCGCGCTGGGCGGCGGCCTGGCGGCTGCGGGCGGCGGCGTGCTGCTGCGCGGCGTCGGGCGTGTCGGGCTCGGCGGCCCGGCGGCGGCGGGAGAGCAGGCCGAAGGCGCGGCCGGCCGGGCCGGGGGTCTCCGGCGCGGGGGCGGGCGCGGGCTGGACCGGGGTGGCGCGGGCGGGCGGCTGCGGGGCGAGCCGCAGGTGGCCCTCGCCGTCGGGGGCGGCGGTGCGCGGCGACCCGGAATTCTCCCCGGTCTTCGGGCGGGCCAGCTGCAGCGTGGACTCGCCGATCCGCACCAGCGCGCCGTCCGCCAGCTCGGCGCTGCCGTCCCGCAGGAAGTACTGGTCAGCGGCTCCGCCGCGGGGGTCGTCGAGCACGGTGCCGTTGGTGGAGCCGAGGTCGCGGACGGTCACCGTGCCGTCGGCGGCCAGGTGCAGGGAGAGGTGCAGCCGGGAGACGTCCGGGTCGTCGAGCGGGACGTCGGCCTCGGAGGAGCGGCCGATCCGGACCTCCTCACCGTGCAGGCGGTGCACGCCGCCCGCGTCCGGGCCGCCGATCACGCGCAGCTCGGCGGTGGCGGGCTCGGTGCTCTCCTCGTCCGCGTCCGGGTCGGGCTCGCCGAGGCTGAGCACGGCGCCGTCGACCAGCGGGGGCCGGCCGAGCGGGGTCTGCTCGTCGAGCCGACGGCTGCCCGCGTACAGGTGGACATGGGTGGCCGAGCGCGGGCCGCGCACGCCGACCGCGCCGGCCAGCGCGCCGGCGACCGCGCCGAGCGCGGTGCCGACGGGCGCCGTGACCAGGACGTCCGTGGATGCGCTCGACCCCGCCGGGCCGCTGCGCGGTCGAAGGACGGTGAGCCGGATCTGCATCTCGCCCCTGTGTCCCTTCTGCACACCTGTGGTGACTGCCATCCTGCCACCCGGGGCGGACAGTCCGCGCACGGTACCGGATTTGACGATCTTGCGATCATCGCCATGGTGGGCCGGACGGTACGTCAGGTCAACCCGATCCCCCGGAGGCCGCCCCGGGACACTGCCCGCCCACCTCGGAAAGGCGCTCGGACACCGTTAGAGTTGCCGAAAATCAGTAACGGGCCCGGCGAGGAGTGCACAGGTGCGGCCAGTCGGCAGCAAGTATCTGCTCGAGGACAGCCTCGGGCGCGGGGCCACCGGCACCGTGTGGCGCGGGCGGGTCCGCGAGGACGTCGCCGTGCCCGGGCTCCAGCCCGGCCAGGCGGTCGCGGTGAAGGTGCTCCGCGAGGAGCTGGCGGCCGACCCGGACGTGGTGATGCGCTTCCTGCGCGAGCGCTCGGTGCTGCTGCGCCTGAGCCACCCGAACATCGTGCGCACCCGTGACCTGGTGGTCGAGGGCGAGCTGCTCGCCCTGGTGATGGACCTGGTCGAGGGCCCGGACCTGTACCGCTACCTGCGCAGCAACGGCCCCTTCTCGCCGATCGCCGGCGCCCTGCTGATGGCGCAGGTCGCGGACGCGCTGGCGGTCAGCCACGCGGACGGCATCGTGCACCGCGACCTCAAGCCGGCCAACGTGCTGCTGGCCACCGTCCGGGCCGACGGCACCGAGCAGATGCACCCGATGCTCACCGACTTCGGCATCGCCCGGCTCGCCGACTCCCCGGGCATCACCCGGACCCACGAGTTCGTCGGCACCCCGGCCTACGTCGCCCCGGAGTCCGCCGAGGGCCGCCCGCAGACCGCCGCGGTGGACGTCTACGGCGCCGGCATCATGCTGTACGAGCTGGTCACCGGCCGGCAGCCGTTCCAGGGGGACGGTCCGCTGGCGATCCTGCAGGCGCACCTGGCGCAGGAGCCGGAGCGCCCCCGCTCGATGCCCGAGCCGCTGTGGACGGTGATCGAGCGCTGCCTGCGCAAGAACCCCGCCGAGCGGCCCACCGCGGTCTCGCTCGCCCGGGCCCTGCGGGTGGTCGCCGCCGGCGTCGGCGTGCACGCCGGTCCGGCGGCGGTCGAGGCGGCGCTCGCCGTCGGCGACCTGCTGGTGCCGGACCCGGCGCTCGCCGCCGCCGCGGCGCCCGCCGCGCCCGCGGCCGGCGGCTTCGACCCGTCCGCCGCGACCCAGGTCATGGGCCACCAGCCGCCGCCCGCGCAGCCCCCGGCCGGGGCCGAGGACCGGACGCAGGTGATGCACCAGGCCCCGGGCGCCGAGGCGCGCACCCAGGTGATGGGCCAGCAGCAGCCGCCCGCCGACCGCACCCGGGTGATGCCGCCGATGCCGGCCGGCGCCCCGACCGCCGGGCCCGCCGCCCCGCCGCCCGGCCAGCCGGAGGCGCCGCACCCGTGGCAGACCCAGCTGCGCGCGGCCCGCGACCGCAACCAGCAGACCGAGATCGGCTACTTCGACCCGGAGGAGCTGAACCGCCCGCAGGTCGCTCCCCGCCCGTACCAGGCCCCGCCGCCGGGCCAGCAGCCGCCGCGCCCGGGCCAGCCGCCGCAGGGCCAGCAGGGCCAGCAGGGCCAGCAGGGCCGGTACGCGCCGCAGCCCCCGCAGGGGTACGGGCAGCAGCCGCCCGCCGGCCGGCCCGGCCGCGGTCAGCGCCCGCCGGTGGCCCCGCCGCCGTACCAGGCGCAGCAGCGGCCCGCCCAGCAGGGCTACGGCCAGCAGGCCGCCCCGGGCTACGGGCAGCAGCCCGCCCAGCCCCAGGGCTACGGGCAGCAGCCGGGTCAGGGGCAGCGCCCCGCCCAGCAGGCGCCGTCGGGCTACGGGCACCCGCAGCCGCAGCAGGCGCCCGCGCGCCGCCCGGAGCCGCAGCCGCAGCGCCGTCCCGAGCCGCCGGCCCCGCAGTACCGGGAGCCGGAGCCGCCGCGCGAGCGGCGCGGCCGCAGCCGCAACCGGATGTACATCCCGGGGCTGGGCTGCCTGAAGGGCTGCCTGATGGTGCTGCTGATCCTGGCGGTCGCGGCGGTCGCGCTGTGGAACTTCACCCCGCTCCCGGAGTGGTGGGCGACCGTTCAGGACTGGTTCGGCACCGCACGGGACTGGCTCGGATCGGTCTCGGGCAGCTCGAATTGACGCTTTGTCGACAATTCTGAAGATTTCTTCCGGTCAACTGCCCCGCCGACGGCTTCGCGGGGCTCCCGGAGGGCGTCGGGGCGCGTAGGTTGTTCGCTGAGCACCGACCTCACGAGCCCACGGAGCAGCATTGGCACGCAAGATCGGCAGCCGGTACACCGTCCACCAGGTGATCGGCCGGGGCTCGGCCGGCACGGTGTGGCTCGGCGAGGGCCCGGACGGTCCCGTCGCGGTCAAGCTGCTGCGCGAGGACCTGGCGTCCGACCAGGTCCTGGTCGGCCGCTTCGTCCAGGAGCGGTCCGCCCTCACCGGCCTCGACCACCCCAACGTGGTCGGGGTGCACGACATGGTGGTGGACGGCAGCGACCTCGCCCTGGTGATGGACCTGGTCCGGGGCAGCGACCTGCGCACCCGCCTGGAGCGCGAGGGCGTCCTCACCCCGCAGGCCGCCGCCTCGGTGATCGCCGACGTCGCCGAGGCCCTGGCCGCCGCCCACGCGGCCGGCATCGTGCACCGGGACGTCAAGCCGGAGAACGTGCTGCTCGACCTGGCCGCCCCGCCCGGCCCCGGCGGCGCGCCGCGCGCCCGGCTCACCGACTTCGGCATCGCCCGGCTGGTCGACGCCCCGCGCCGGACCCGGGCCACCCGGATCATCGGCACCCCCGACTACCTGGCCCCCGAGATCATCGAGGGCCTGGAGCCGCGAGCCGCCGTCGACATCTACGCGCTGGCCACCGTGCTGTACGAGCTGCTCACCGGCGCCACCCCGTTCGGCGGCGGCCACACCGGCGCGGTGCTGCGCCGGCACGTCACCGAGAACGTCCCGCCGGTCGCCGGGATGCCGGACGGCCTGTGGCGGATCATCTCCGAGTGCCTGGCCAAGGCCCCCGCCTCCCGGCTGCGCGCCGCCGAGCTGGCCGTCCGGCTGCGCGAGCTGCTGCCGGAGCTGGCGGGCCTGCCGCCGCTCGCGGTGCCCGCCCCGCGCGCCGCCGAGGAGCCCCTCACCCCCGCCGAGGCGGTGTACGCCGAGGTGGACGCCGGCCCCGGCACCCACCGCCGCCGGCGCGGCCCGGCCGTCCCGCTGGTCCCCGCGCCCTCCCCGGACTCCACCCGGGACACCCACACCAGCCTGCGCCGCCCCTCCGCGGAGGAGCTCGCCTCGTACGCCGCCGAGTCGCGCGCCCAGCGCTCGGCCGCCGGCCAGCCCGCCCACCGGCGCAGCCGTGCCGCCCGGATCCGCCGCCGCCGGACGCTGGCCGTCCTGGTCGCCGTGCTGCTCCTGCTGGCGGGCGCCGCCGCCGCGTTCTCCGCCTTCGCGGCCGAGCCCCCGGGCGCCGCCCACGCCTTCGCCCGCACCCCGGCGGTGGCGCTGCCGGGGCACCTCCACCCCCCGGTGTAGCCGAGGTGCCCCGCCGAGCCATTAGGCTTGAGGCGTGGCAGCCGTCGATCCTTCCGAAGAGCTCAAGTCCCTCGAGACGACCATGGGGTCGATCGAGGCCGTCCTCGACCTGGACAAGATCCGGGCCGACATCGCGACCCTGGAGGAGGAGGCAGCCGCCCCGACCCTCTGGGACGACGTCGCCAACGCGCAGAAGGTCACCAGCCGGCTCTCCTTCCTCCAGGGCGAGCTGCGCAAGTTCGAGACCCTGCGCGGCCGGGTCGACGACCTGGGCGTCCTGTTCGAGCTGGCCGAGGCCGAGGACGACGCGGACACCCGCGCCGAGGCCGAGGTCGAGCTGACGTCCGTCAAGAAGGCCGTCGAGGAGCTCGAGGTCCGCACCCTGCTGTCCGGCGAGTACGACGCCCGCGAGGCGCTCGTCAACATCCGCGCCGAGGCGGGCGGCGTGGACGCCGCCGACTTCGCCGAGCAGCTGATGCGCATGTACCTGCGCTGGGCCGAGCGGCACGGGTACCCGACCGAGGTCTACGACACCTCGTACGCGGAAGAGGCCGGCATCAAGTCCGCGACCTTCACCGTCAAGGCGCCGTACGCCTACGGCACCCTCTCCGTCGAGCAGGGCACCCACCGCCTGGTGCGCATCTCGCCCTTCGACAACCAGGGCCGCCGGCAGACCTCCTTCGCCGGTGTCGAGGTCCTCCCGGTCGTCGAGACCTCCGACCACGTCGACATCGACGAGGGCGACCTGCGGGTGGACGTCTACCGCGCCTCCGGCCCCGGCGGCCAGGGCGTCAACACCACCGACTCCGCGGTGCGCATCACCCACCTGCCCACCGGCATCGTGGTCTCCTGCCAGAACGAGCGCTCGCAGATCCAGAACAAGGCCTCGGCGATGAACGTCCTCCAGGCCAAGCTGCTGGAGCGGCGCCGCCAGGAGGAGCGCGCGGCGATGGACGCGCTCAAGGACGGCGGCTCGTCCTGGGGCAACCAGATGCGCTCCTACGTCCTGCACCCGTACCAGATGGTCAAGGACCTGCGGACCGAGTTCGAGGTCGGCAACCCGCAGGGCGTGCTGGACGGCGACATCGACGGCTTCATCGAAGCCGGCATCCGCTGGCGCAAGCAGCGGGAAACCTCTTCGAACTAGGCGAGGAGGAGGCCGGCTGAGATGAACATCGGACGCAGCATCGAAGCCGGCATCCGCTGGCGCAAGCAGCGCGAGACCGCGAGCTGAGCGTAGGAAAGAACGAGGCCCCGGAGCGTGAGCTCCGGGGCCTTCGTCGTGCATGGGGTCAGCGGACGGCCAGGACGACCAGCGTCAGCAGCGCGACCGCGATCAGGCCGAGCAGCAGCGCCGGGTTGAGCGCGGCGAACGGGCCCTGCTGCTCCTGCAGTCGGGCTCGGTTGGCGCGGCAGACCGGGCACCGGCCGTCACTCACGCGGCCGTTGCAGTTGGCGCACACCAGATGGTCGCAGGTCATGCGATCTCCTCCTTGCTGCTACAGCCAACGCGCAGGGGGCGGCTTTGGTTCCGACTCTCTCCACTCTGCCAGGTTCCGAACCCTTCGGCTCCCGGAGGGGAAGGGTGGTCGGTCTGTGACGTAGCTCGCAATTTTGCGGGCAGAACGGATCCGCAACAGACGAAACCACGGTCGGTAGCGGCTCGCGGACTGCGGGTGTTCGTGGGCATCGCGTAAGGTCACTGACTCCGCTCCACCTAGGATGGCCTCCGTGATGCAGCCGTGATCAGATTCGACAACGTCTCCAAGACCTATCCCAAGCAGAACCGTCCGGCCCTGGACAACGTCTCGCTGGAGATCGAGAAGGGCGAGTTCGTCTTCCTGGTCGGTTCCTCCGGCTCGGGCAAGTCCACGTTCCTCCGCCTGTGCCTGCGCGAGGAGCGGCCCTCCACCGGCGCGGTCCACGTGCTCGGCAAGGACCTGGGCAAGCTGTCCAACTGGAAGGTGCCGCACATGCGCCGCCAGCTGGGCACCGTCTTCCAGGACTTCCGCCTGCTGCCGAACAAGACCGTCGGCCAGAACGTCGCGTTCGCCCTCGAGGTGATCGGCAAGCCGAAGAGCGCCATCAACAAGGTGGTGCCCGAGGTGCTCGACCTGGTCGGCCTCGGCGGCAAGGAGGACCGGATGCCCGGCGAGCTCTCGGGTGGTGAGCAGCAGCGCGTGGCCATCGCCCGCGCCTTCGTGAACCGTCCGATGCTGCTGATCGCCGACGAGCCCACCGGTAACCTCGACCCGCAGAACTCGGTCGGCATCATGAAGCTGCTGGACCGGATCAACCGCACCGGGACGACGGTCCTGATGGCCACCCACGACCAGGCGATCGTCGACCAGATGCGCAAGCGCGTCATCGAGCTCGACAAGGGTCTGCTGGTCCGTGACCAGGCCCGCGGCGTCTACGGCTACCAGAGCTAGAGAGAGAAGCATGCGCGCCCAGTTCGTTCTGTCGGAGATCGGCGTCGGTCTCCGCCGCAACCTGACGATGACCATCGCCGTCGTCGTCAGCGTCGCGCTCTCGCTCGCCCTCGCGGGTGCCTCGCTGCTCGTGCGCGACCAGGTCAACTCCATGAAGGGGTACTGGTACGACAAGGTCGAGGTGAGCATCTACTTCTGCACCAAGTCGGACAAGCAGTCCGCGCAGTGCGCCGCGGGTGCCGCCACCGACCAGCAGGTCGCGGACGTCAAGGACGCCCTGGCCAAGATGGACCTGGTGGAGAACTACACCTACGAGAGCTCCGCCGAGGCGTACCAGCGCTTCAAGCAGACCAACCCGGACAACCCGCTGCTCGCAGCGGTGGGCGCCGAGGCGATGCCGCAGTCCTGGCGGGTCAAGCTCCACGACCCGACCAAGTACGACGTGATCCAGAGCGCCTTCGCCGGCAAGCCCGGCGTGAAGTCGGTCGAGGACCAGCGCAAGATCCTGGAGAACCTCTTCGGCCTGCTGAACGGTCTGCAGACCGCGGCGTTCGTGATCATGGTGCTGATGCTCTTCGTCGCCCTGCTGCTGATCGTCAACACCGTCCGGGTGTCGGCGTTCAGCAGGCGGCGCGAGACCGGCATCATGCGCCTGGTCGGCGCGTCCAACTTCTACGTGCAGATGCCGTTCATCGCCGAGGCGGCGTTCGCGGCGCTGCTCGGCGCGGCGCTGGCCTCGGTGCTGCTGCTGGGCGGGCACTTCTTCGTCCACGGCTGGCTGGCCAAGAAGGTGCTGTTCATCCACTTCATCGGCCTGTCCTCGGTGCTGACCGTGATCCCGCTGCTGGTCGTGGTGGGTATGGGCATGGCCGGCATCGCGGCCTTCTTCACCCTGCGCAAGTACCTGAAGGTCTGACGGCTCGTCACGGGGGTTCGGCCGCCGGGAGACTCCCGGCGGCCTAGACTCCTGCCATGCCGACAGCGCAGCGGGTACGACAGGGGGCCACCTTGGCCGTCCTGTTCGGTGCCGTGCTGCTCGCCGGGGCGGCGGCCGGCGCGTGGGGCGAGGCCTCGCCGGCCCCCTGGCGGTCGTCCTCGGAGAGCGCCCGGCTGGCCGCCCGCGACCTGGACGGCGCCGACCTCTCCCCGGCCCAGGCCGAGCGGCTGGTCGGCGAGAGCGGCGACCGCTGGGCCGCCTACCTGAGCCCCGAGGAGTACGCCGACCTCACCGGCGGCCGCTACCTGGGCGTCGGCCTCTCGGTCGGCCGCAGCGGCGGCACCACCGCGGTCTCCGCCGTGGTCCCCGGCGGCCCGGCGGCCGAGGCCGGCATCGCGGCCGGCGACCGGCTGCTGCACGTCGACGGCGTCCCCGCCGACCAGCTCCCCGTCACCGACGTGGTCGCCCGCCTGCGCGGGCAGCGGGCCGGCACGCCCGTGGCGCTCTCGGTGCAGCGGGCCGACGGGCCGGTGCGCGACGTGGTGCTCACCCGGGCCGTGCTGGCCGCCCGCGAGGTCGAGGTCGACCGGGTGCGGCCCGGCGTGGTGCGGATCGCGGTGCACGCCTTCACCGAGGGCGTCGCCGCGCAGGTCCGGGAGGCCGCCCGGGGAAGTCAGGGCTTGGTGCTCGACCTGCGCGGCAGCTCCGGCGGCCTGGTCGAGGAGGCCGTGGCCACCGCCTCGCTCTTCCTCGACGGCGGGCCGGTCGCCTCGTACCAGGAGCACGGCGAGACCCGTGAGCTGACCGCCGCGCCCGGCGGGGACACCGCGACGCCGCTGGTCGTCCTGGTCGACGGCGGCACCATGAGCTCCGCCGAACTGCTGGCCGGTGCGCTGCAGGACCGCTGCCGCGCCGTCCTGGTGGGCACCCGCACCTTCGGCAAGGGCAGTGTCCAGCAGCCCAACCGCCTCGCCGACGGCTCCGTGGTGGAGCTCACCGTCGGCCGCTGGTCGACCCCCTCGGGCCACACCCCCGACGGCGTCGGCCTCCTCCCCGACGTCCCGGCCCCCGCCGGGGGCGACGCGGCCGGGCTCGCCCTGCAGGTGCTGGCCGGCCTGCGGGCGCGCGGTTAAAGGGACTGCCCTCCGCCCGCTCGGGATGCGAGAATGGCCAGCGCTATGGCAAAGGAAACGGGTAAGAAGCTGGTCGCGCAGAACAAGAAGGCGCGGCACGAGTACACCATCCTGGACACCTACGAGTGCGGCATGGTGCTGACCGGTACCGAGGTGAAGTCGCTCCGCGAGGGCCGGGCCAACCTGGTGGACGGCTACGCGTACGTCCAGGGCGGCGAGGCGTGGATCGACAACGTCTTCATCCCCGAGTACACCCAGGGGACGTGGACCAACCACTCGGCGCGGCGCAAGCGCAAGCTGCTGCTGCACAAGATGGAGATCCGCAAGATCGAGTCCAAGGTCAAGGAGACCGGCCACACCCTGGTGCCGCTCTCGCTGTACTTCAAGGACGGCCGGGCCAAGATCGAGCTGGCGCTCGCGGTCGGCAAGAAGCTGTACGACAAGCGGCAGACCCTGCGCGAGCAGCAGGACAAGCGCGAGTCGGACCGCGCGGTGGCCGCCGCCCGGCGGCGCCAGCGTTAATCTGCTTGGCGCTCGCCGGTCACGGCGCGTACCATGTGTGCAGCACAACCGGAGGGCCCCGGCCCTCCGGTGCAGCTTGTCAAATCAACATGGGGATGATCGGTTTCGACAGTGGTAGTCGAAACAGGAGAAGCGAGCCGAGGAACGCGGCAATGATCTCGTTAACCATCTGTCGCAAAAAAATAATCGCCAACTCTAAGCGCGATTCCCAGGCGTCTTTCGCCCTCGCTGCCTGATCGTAGCGAGTAATGGGTGTCAGCCCGGGGCGTTCCCGACCCGGATCCTGGCATAATCTAGGGAACTCAACCTGCCACCCCGGCTGCGGGGGTGTTGGGGAAATCAAACAGTAGCTGGGCCTGTTGGCGGCTTGTCCGCGTGACTGCCAGGGCCGAGAAAATCACAGCGGACTGCGCTCGGAGAAGTCCTGAATCCACTCCATTGGACCCGGGTTCGATTCCCGGCATCTCCACCACCCCATGTGCATGCAGAGCCGTCCTCCTTCCCGGAGGGCGGCTCTCTTGCGTTTCCGGGGCCTCACACCGGGGCCCGCCGCCGGGTGAGAGGTCGGTTCCGCAGCCTTCACAGGACTCAGCGGAGCCGGAAACCGGCGCTCCCTAGCGTCTTCACCACAGGGCATCGGAAGGCAAGGGGAGTACCGATGAGCACAGCCACGAAGGCCAGGACGGGAAGCCGCTGGATCCAGGAGTGGGACCCGGAGGACGTCTCCTTCTGGGAGCGCACCGGAAAGAAGATCGCCAATCGGAACCTGATCTTCTCGATCTTCTCCGAGCACATCGGCTTCTCGATCTGGAGCCTCTGGTCGGTGATGGTGCTCTTCATGGGCAAGCCGTACGGGATCGACCCGGCCGGCAAGTTCTTCCTGGTGGCGATGCCGACCCTGGTCGGCGCCTTCGTGCGCATCCCGTACACGGTGGCGGTGGCCCGGTTCGGCGGCCGCAACTGGACGGTGGTCGCGGCGCTGCTGCTGCTGGTGCCGGCGATCGCGGGGGCGTACGTGATGCACCCCGGCACCTCGTACACCACGTTCATGGTGGTCGCCGCGCTGACCGGCGTCGGCGGCGGCAACTTCGCCTCCTCGATGACCAACATCAACGCCTACTTCCCGATGCGCCGCAAGGGCTGGGCGCTCGGCCTGAACGCGGGCGGCGGCAACATCGGGGTGCCCGTCCTGCAGCTGGTCGCGCTCGCCGTGATCACCTGGGCCGGGGCGGACTCGCCGCGGCTGGTGCTCGGCATCTACATCCCGCTGATCGTCGTCTCGGCGACCTGCGCCGCGCTGTTCATGGACAACCTGGCGCCGATGAAGGCCGACACCGGCTCGCTCGCGGCCATCGTCCGGGAGAAGCACACCTGGCTGATGTCGGTGCTCTACATCGGCACCTTCGGCAGCTTCATCGGCTTCTCCTTCGCCTTCGGCCTGGTGCTGCAGAACCAGTTCGGCCGCACCCCGCTGCAGGCCGCGCAGCTCACCTTCATCGGCCCGCTGCTCGGCTCGCTGATCCGCCCGGTCGGCGGCTGGCTGGCCGACCGCTGGGGCGGCGCCCGGATCACCTTCTGGAACTTCGTCACCATGGCCGCGGCCGCCGGCCTGGTCACCTACGCCTCCTCGGTGAAGTCGCTGCCGGTCTTCCTGGCCGGGTTCATCGGCCTGTTCGTCTTCGCCGGCATCGGCAACGGCTCCACCTACAAGATGATCCCCGGCATCTTCGACGCCAAGGCCCAGGACCGGATCGCCGCCGGCGAGAGCGCCGAGGACGCCGCCGCCTGGTCGCGGAAGATGTCCGGCGCGGCGATCGGCGTGATCGGCGCGGTCGGCGCCCTGGGCGGACTCTTCATCAACCTCGCCTTCCGGCAGTCCTTCCTGGTCGCGAAGTCCGGCACCCCCGCCTTCGTCTCCTTCCTCGCCGCCTACGCGGTCTGCTTCGTCCTCACCGGCGTGGTCTACCTGCGCCGTCCCACCGCCGCCCCGGCCGCCGAGCGCACCCCGGCGCTCGCCCGGGTCTGAACGCGCCCTGACGCACCGCCACCCCCGGGACGGCCCCGACCTGGCGAAACACGCCGGTAATCGGACCGACCCGGGGGCGTGATCGCAGCCCGGGACGATGGCTGTCCACCCACCCCAAGCCCCGCCGTCGAGCCGCCCCGCGGCGGGGTCGCGCCGCCCGAAGGACAACTCAGTCATGGCCGAACCGACCGACCAGCCGACCGAGTCCGCCCCGCCGCTCTCCGGCTGGACCATCGGAATCACCGCCGCCCGCCGCGCCGACGAACTCACCGCCCTGCTGCAACGCCGCGGCGCCACCGTCGTCCGCGCGCCCGCCCTGCGGATCGTGCCGCTCGCCGACGACTCCGACCTGCTCGCCGCCACCCGCACCCTGGTCGCCGACCCGCCGGACATCGCCGTCGCCACCACCGGCATCGGCTTCCGCGGCTGGGTCGAGGCCGCCGAAGGCTGGGGCCTCGGCGACGACCTGATCGCCACCCTGGGCAAGGCGACCGTGCTCGCCCGCGGCCCCAAGGCCAAGGGCGCGATCCGCGCCGCCGGCCTGCGCGAGGAGTGGTCACCGGAGTCCGAGTCCTCCGCCGAGGTGCTGGAGCGCCTGCTGGAGCAGGGCGTCGACGGCCGCCGGATCGCCGTCCAGCTGCACGGCGCCCCGCTGCGCGGCTTCATCGAATCGCTCGTCGCCGCCGGTGCGGAGATCGTCGAGGTCCCCGTCTACCGGTGGCTGCCGCCCGCCGACCTCGGCCCGCTCGACCGGCTGCTCGACGCCGTCTGCAACGGCTCGCTGGACGCCGTCACCTTCACCAGCGCGCCCGCCGCGATCAGCCTGCTGGAACGGGCCGAGCAGCGCGGGCTGACCGCGGAACTGCTGCACGCGCTGCGCCGCGACGTGCTGCCGGTGTGCGTCGGCCCGGTCACCGCCGCGCCGCTGGAGGAGCAGGACGTCCCCACCGTGTGGCCCGAGCGGATGCGGCTCGGCGCCATGGTGCAGACCCTCACCGCGCAGTTGCCCGACCGGGCCCGGCGCCTCGCCGTCGCCGGGCACGCCCTGGAGCTGCGCGGGCAGGCCGCCCTGGTCGACGGCGAGCTGCGGCCCGTCCCGCCGGCCGGGATGGCCCTGCTCCGGGCGTTGGCCCGCCGCCCCGGCTGGGTCGTCCCGCGCGCCGAGCTGCTGCGCGCGCTGCCCGGCAGCGGCGACGACGAGCACGCCGTCGAGACCGCGATGGCCCGCCTGCGCGCCGCCCTGGGCACCCCCCGCCTGATCGCCACCGTCGTCAAACGCGGCTACCGCCTCGCCGTCGAACCGGTGGCGGAGCCCGGAAGCTACTAGGAACCCGTCGGTGCGCTCCTGACGGCCCTCCCCAGGCGTGTAGGATCATCCGTCCGCCTTTTTCGTTCCTCGCACCACTGGGGTCCCCTTGGGAGCGCGCACCACCGACACCATCCGCGACCGCGAGATCGCGGGTGAGCAGCAGCACCTCGACACCGTCTACCGGCGGCTTGAGGAGAAGCTCGCCGAGGCGGAGTACATCCTGGAGGACGCCGCCAAGCGCGTGCAGGTCGGTACGCCGGGCGCGCTCGCCGAGCGCGACGCGCAGGTCTACCGGGCGGGCGCGCACCTGCAGCGGCTGAACAACGAGTTCGAGGACTTCCTGTTCGGCCGGATCGACCTCCAGCGGGCGGACGCCCCGGAGGAGCACGGCATCCCCTCGCAGACCCCGCTCGACCCGGCCGACCCGGCCGTCGCGGAGACCCTGCACATCGGCCGGCTCGGCGTGCTGGACGCCGAGTACGGCCCGCTGGTGATCGACTGGCGGGCCCCGGCCGCCGCCCCGTTCTACCGTTCGACGCCGCTGGAGCCCGGCCGGGTGATCCGCCGCCGGGTGATCCGCTCCAAGGGCCGCAGGGTGATCGGCGTCGAGGACGACCTGCTGCGCCCCGACCTCGCCCCGACCCTGAACGGCGAGGAGCTGCCGGTGGTCGGCGACGGCGCCCTGATGGCGTCCCTCGGCCGGGCCCGCAGCCACTCGATGCGCGACATCGTCTCCTCCATCCAGAAGGAGCAGGACGAGGTGATCCGCGCCGCCGCGGCGGGCGCGACCCTGGTCACCGGCGGCCCCGGCACCGGCAAGACCGCGGTCGCGCTGCACCGCGCCGCGTTCCTGCTCTACCAGGACCGGCGCCGCTACGCGGGCGGCATCCTGGTGGTCAGCCCGACCCCGCTGCTGGTCTCCTACACCGAGGGCGTGCTGCCCTCGCTCGGCGAGGAGGGGCAGGTGGCGATCCGCGCCGTCGGCTCGCTGGTGGACGGGATCGAGGCGACCCGGTACGACACCCCGGAGACCGCCCGGGTCAAGGGCTCGGCCCGGATGGTCCAGCTGCTGCGCCGGGCCGCCCGCGCCGCCGTCGAGCTGCACGCGCCGACCGAGCTGAAGGTCTTCGCCCGCGGCGAGGCGCTGCGGCTGGACGCGGGCCGGCTGAAGGCGGTGCGCGGCAACGTCATCGGTGGCGGCGGCACCCCGCTCAACCTGCTCCGCCCGCGTGCCCGCCGGCTGCTGCTGGACGCGCTGTGGTCGGAGCTGACCCGCAACCTGCCCAAGCCGCAGACCCACGCCGAGCGCGAGCAGCGCCAGGACGAGCGCGAGTCCTTCGACGAGTACGTCAGCGACGAGCAGGCCTTCCTGGACTTCCTGGACTCCTGGTGGCCGGCCGTGACCCCGCGCCGGGTGCTGGCGACGCTGCGCAGCCACCGCCACACCAACCGGATCGCCCGCCGCGCGGTCACCCCGGAGGAGGCCCGCCTGCTGGGCGCCTCCTGGCGGCACCTGAACGACAGGGGCGAGGGCGAGCTGTCGGCGCACGACGTGGCGCTGGTGGACGAGCTGCAGCTGCTGCTCGGCGAGCCGGCCCGGCCGAAGGTCCGCGAGGTGGACGCGATGGACCTGCTGACCGGCCTGGAGGAGGTCACCACCTACGGCGAGCGGGCGTACCGGCAGCAGCGCGAGCGGGTGGTGGAGGAGCGCCGCGAGTACGCGCACGTGATCGTGGACGAGGCGCAGGACCTCACCCCGATGCAGTGGCGGATGATCGGCCGCCGCTCGCGGACGGCGACCTGGACGATCGTCGGCGACCCGGCGCAGTCCTCCTGGCCGTTCCCGCAGGAGGCGCAGGCGGCGATGGACGAGGTGCTGGCCGGCAAGCCGCGCCGCCGGCACACGCTGACCGTGAACTACCGCAACCCGGCGGAGATCGCCGAGGTGGCGGCCAAGGTGCTGGCGCTGGCGGCGCCCGGCACGCCCTCGCCGAGCGCGGTCCGCTCGACCGGCGCGGTGCCGCGCTTCGCCGCGGTGACCGACCCCGAGCCGGAGGCGTTCGCCAAGGCGGCCCGGGTGGAGCTGGAGCGACTCCTGGGCGAGGTGGAGGGCACCGTGGCGGTCGTGGTGCCGATGGACCGCCGGGCCGAGGCGGCGGCCTGGGCCGAGGGCCTGGGCGAGCGGGTGGTGGCGCTGGGCAGCCTGGAGGCCAAGGGCCTGGAGTACGACGCCACGGTGGTCGCCGACCCGACCGGCATCGCGGGCGAGTCGGAGGCGGGCCTGCGGGTGCTGTACGTGGCGCTGACCCGTGCCACCCAGCGCCTGACCGTCCTGTCCGGCCCTGACGACCTGCCGGACGCGGCCGGCGTCCCGGCGCTGCTGCACTAGCCGGCGGACGCGAGAAGGCCCCTCACCACCTGGTGAGGGGCCTTCCGCACGTTATGACACCGACCCGCCATGCTCGCCTCGCGGCAAGTGGTCCCTCGAAGGGACGAAGGTTGGGCCCGGGGGCTTGGATCGAGCCGGTGCCTTGTCCAATGTAACGCATCGCCGCCGAGGGGCAAGGAGCGTTGTCGACTCCGCACACTCAATGAACGTTATTTCTGGCTACCCCCTGGTAGGTGCGACGATCGAGGTCTAGCATGCCGCGTGAACGAGCTTCAACAGAATGTTGAATCAGGAAGAAGGACGTCGATGGCGACGGTGCCCAGTGTCAGCAACTCGATCACGGTGCGACTGGAGGTCCCGGCCACCGGAAACGCCGTGAGCTCGATCACCACGGCCGTCGAGTCCTCCGGCGGTTCGGTCACCGGTCTCGACGTCACCGCCTCCGGCCTGGAGGCGCTGCGGATCGACGTCACGGTCGCGGCCTCCTCGGTCGCGCACGGCGAGGAGATCGTCGAGAAGCTGCGCGCGATCGACGGCGTGAGCATCGGCAAGGTCTCGGACCGCACCTTCCTGATGCACCTCGGCGGCAAGATCGAGATGTCCTCGAAGCTGCCGATCCGCAACCGCGACGACCTCTCGATGATCTACACCCCGGGCGTCGCCCGGGTCTGCATGGCGATCGCCGAGAACCCCGAGGACGCCCGCCGCCTCACCATCAAGCGCAACAGCGTCGCCGTGGTCACCGACGGCTCCGCGGTGCTCGGCCTCGGCAACATCGGCCCGAAGGCCGCGCTGCCGGTGATGGAGGGCAAGGCGGCCCTGTTCAAGCGCTTCGCCGGCATCGACGCGTGGCCGATCTGCCTGGACACCCAGGACGCGGACGAGATCGTGGCGATCGTGAAGGCGATCGCCCCGGGCTTCGCCGGCATCAACCTGGAGGACATCTCGGCTCCGCGCTGCTTCGAGATCGAGGCCCGGCTGCGCGAGGCGCTGGACATCCCGGTCTTCCACGACGACCAGCACGGCACCGCGATCGTGGTGCTGGCCGCGCTGATGAACGCGCTGAAGGTGGTCGGCAAGGAGATCGCCGAGATCCGCGTGGTGATGTCCGGCGCCGGCGCGGCCGGCACCGCGATCCTCAAGCTGCTGATGGCGGCCGGGGTGCGGCACGCCACCGTGGCGGACGTCCGCGGCGTGGTCCACGAGGGCCGGGACGACCTCAACGACAGCCTGCGCTGGATCGCCGAGAACACCAACCGTTCGGGCCGCACCGGCAGCCTCAAGGAGGCCGTGGCCGGCGCCGACGTCTTCATCGGCGTCTCCGCGCCGAACGTGCTGGACGGCGACGACCTGGCCACCATGGCGAAGGACGCGATCGTCTTCGCGCTGGCCAACCCCGACCCGGAGGTCGACCCGGCGATCGCCCGGCAGACCGCCGCGGTGGTCGCCACCGGCCGCAGCGACTTCCCGAACCAGATCAACAACGTGCTGGTCTTCCCGGGCGTCTTCCGCGGCCTGCTGGATGCCCAGAGCCACACGGTGAACACCGACATGATGCTGGCCGCGGCCAGGGCCCTGGCCACCACCGTCGGTGACGACCAGCTGAACCCGAACTACATCATCCCCAGCGTCTTCCACCCGGACGTCGCCAAGACCGTCGCGGCCGCCGTCCGGGAGGCGGCGGTCGCCGCCCGCGGCGGTGCCGAGGCCGCCCCGGCGAAGCCGACTCCGGGCATCGTCGGCACGCTGGACACCACCTCGTTCCCGGCCGTTCAGCTGTAGGTTCGGGCGCCCGGCCGGGTAAACCGCCCCTCGCCCTTGCGACACAAGGGGAAGGGGCGTGTTTGGGCTTGTCGGTGCCAGGGCGTACGGTAGCCCTGCGACGGGGTGGCGTGTCCGACAAGTACGGTACGTCCCCCCGTGTCGCGCGGCGTGTCGGCTCGACATCCGCCCGATCCGGTCCCTCCGGAGCCGACGGGGCGTCAAACCTCCGGCGGGCGGGCGCTGTTCGGGTCAACCACGCCGGGGGCCGATTGGCTTTCTCAGTGCCGGTCGGGGCAGGATTCGTACCCAGGCGGGCAGTTTGCGGCGCTTCGTGGTGCGAGCCCGGCCCCTGACCACCCCTCGCCTGAATGAGCAACGTGTACGGACCGGCCCACGCCTCCGTGCACGGCATAGCAACAGACCACAGGAGTACACATGAACCGCAGTGAGCTGGTGGCCGCTCTGGCCGAGCGCGCCGAGGTGACCCGCAAGGACGCCGACGCGGTGCTGGCCGCCTTCGCCGAGATCACCGGCGAGGTCGTCGCCAAGGGCGACGAGAAGGTCACCATCCCCGGTTTCCTGACCTTCGAGCGCACCCTCCGCGCCGCCCGCACCGCCCGCAACCCGCAGACCGGCGAGCCGATCCAGATCGCGGCCGGCTACAGCGTCAAGGTCAGCGCCGGCTCGAAGCTCAAGGAAGCCGCCAAGGGCAAGTGACGCGTCTCTGAGCGCCGAACACGACGGTGGCCGGTCTCCCCTCGGGGAGACCGGCCACCGGTCGTTCCGGGCACCGTCTCAGACGGTGACGAGCTCCTCGGCCTCGGCCGGCAGCTCGATGTGCGCGCCCAGGTCGCGCAGCTTGTCCATGAAGTTCTCGTAGCCGCGGTTGATCAGGTCGATGCCGTGCACGGTCGAGGTGCCCTCGGCCGCCAGCGCCGCGATCAGGTACGAGAAGCCGCCGCGCAGGTCCGGGATGATCAGCTCGCCGCCGATCAGCTTGGACGGGCCGGAGACCACCGCGGAGTGCTTGAAGTTGCGGGCGCCGAAGCGGCAGGGGGTGCCGCCCAGGCACTCGCGGTAGAGCTGGATGTGCGCGCCCATCTGGTTCAGCGCGCCGGTGAAGCCGAGCCGCGACTCGTACACCGTCTCGTGCACGATCGACAGGCCGGTGGCCTGGGTCAGCGCGACCACCAGCGGCTGCTGCCAGTCGGTCTGGAAGCCGGGGTGCACGTCGGTCTCCAGGGCGATCGCCTTGAGCTCGCCGCCCGGGTGCCAGAAGCGGATGCCCTCGTCGTCGATCTCGTAGGCGCCGCCGACCTTCCGGAAGGTGTTCAGGAAGGTCATCATCGGGATCTGCTCGGCGCCGCGGACGTAGATGTCGCCGCGGGTGGCCAGCGCGGCGCAGGCCCAGGAGGCCGCCTCGAGGCGGTCCGGGAGAGCCTTGTGGTTGTAGCCGCCGAGCTCGTCCACACCGGTGATCAGGATGGTGCGGTCGGTGCCCAGCGAGATGATCGCGCCCATCTTCTGCAGGACGCAGATCAGGTCGACGATCTCCGGCTCGATGGCCGCGTTGCGCAGCTCGGTGACGCCCTCCGCGAGCACCGCGGTGAGCAGCACCTGCTCGGTCGCGCCGACCGAGGGGTAGGGCAGCTCGATCTTGGTGCCGCGCAGCCGCTGCGGGGCGACCAGGTAGGTGCCCTGCGGGTGCTTCTCGATGGTGGCGCCGAACTGGCGCAGCACCTCGAAGTGGAAGTCGACCGGGCGACCGCCGATGTCGCAGCCGCCGAGGCCCGGGATGAAGGCGTGGCCGATGCGGTGCAGCAGCGGGCCGCAGAAGAGGATCGGGATCCGCGAGGAGCCGGCGTGCGCGTCGATGTCGGCGACGTTCGCGCTCTCCACGTGGGAGGGGTCGAGGATCAGCTCGCCGGCCTCGTCGCCGGTGCGCACGGTGACCCCGTGCAGTTGCAGCAGGCCGCGGACGACCTTGACGTCCCGGATGTCGGGCACGTTGCGCAGTCTGCTGGGGCCCTGGCCGAGCAGCGCGGCGACCATGGCCTTGGGGACCAGGTTCTTGGCACCGCGGATCTGGATCTCGCCTTCGAGCGGGTTTCCGCCGTGAACCAGCAGGACGTCGTCGGTCATCGTTCTCGCAATCCGGGTGCGCAGGGGAGGTTTTCGGCTGCGGGGTGGAGGGAAAAGCCCCTCACCACCCATAGATGGTAGAGGGTGGGCGATTGGTTCCCGTGTGCCCTATTGGTGATCATGGGCCCGGGGGCCCCTCCGAGCCCGGTGATTGGGCCGGACGAGTGGCCCCACCGGGGGCCGGACGGGTCATGGGTGGGTTTCGTGTTGGACACCCGTTGCGGCGTGTCCTGGGGGATCATTGCAGGCATGACCCCGGCCCTCTCGCACACCGGCCGCCTGCTCGTCGCGACGCCCGTGCTCACCGACCCGAACTTCGCCCGGGCCGTGGTGCTGCTGCTCGACCACGACGCGCAGGGCGCCCTCGGGGTGGTGCTGAACCGGCCGACGCCGGTCGAGATCGCCGCCGTGCTGGACGGCTGGGCGGAGCTGGCCGGGCTGCCCGCGGTGGTCTTCCAGGGCGGCCCGGTGGCGCTGGACTCGGCGCTGGCGGTGGCGCTGGTGCCGGGTGAGGAGGGTCACGTCGAACCGCTCGGCTGGCGGCGGGTGCACGGGGCGCTCGGGCTGGTCGACCTGGAGGCGCCGCCGGAGGTGCTGGCGGGGGAGCTGGGGGGCCTGCGGGTGTTCGCCGGCTACTCGGGCTGGTCGCCCGGCCAGTTGGAGAGCGAGATCGAGGAGGGTGCCTGGTACCTGGTCGACGCGGAGCCCGGCGACGTGTTCTGCCCCGACCCGGACCGGCTGTGGCGCTCGGTGCTGCGCCGCCAGCGCGGGCCGCTGGCGATGCTCGCGACCTACCCCGACGACCCCACGATGAACTGACCGCAGGCGCCCCGGCGGGCCGCCCCGGCGACAGTGGCCCGGTTCTCGGCGGCCCCCATAGACTTGGCACCCATGAGCACTCTTGAGCCCGAGCGCGGTCTCGGCACCGGCACCCTGGTCGAGCCCGTCCCGCAGACCTCGCACGGCGACGGCGACCACGAGCGCTACGCGCACTACGTCCAGAAGGACAAGATCATGGAGAGCGCCCTGTCGGGCTCTCCGGTGGTGGCGCTGTGCGGCAAGGTCTGGGTGCCCGGGCGCGACCCGAAGAAGTACCCGGTCTGCCCGATGTGCAAGGAGATCTACGAGGGGCTCAACAACCCCGACCAGGGCGGCGACGACAAGAAGTGACCCGGTCGGCAGGGCCGCGCCTGTAGTGGTCTATGCCAATCCGGGGTGACCGGGGCAGGATGAGCCGCATGGATCTCATCCCCGCCCCGTCCCGTTTCCGCGCCGGTGAGGGCGCCTTCGAGCTGCGGCCGGACACCGGCCTGCACGCCGCTCCCGGCACGGAGCGGGCCGCCCGCCGGCTCCGCGCCGAACTGGGCCCGGCCACCGGCCTCGACCTCCCCCCGGCCGCCGCCCCCGAGGGCGCGATCGCGCTGGAGCTCGACCCGGCGCTCGGCGCCGAGGAGTACCGGATCGAGGCCGGCGCCGAGGGCGTGCGGCTGACCGCGGGCGGCGGGCCCGGCCTCGCGCACGCCGGGCAGACGCTCCGCCAGCTGCTCGGCCCCGCGGCCTACCGCAGGGCCCCGCTGCCCGGCGCCGAGTGGCGGGTCCCGGCGGTGCGGATCGAGGACCGGCCGCGGTTCGGCTGGCGCGGCGCCCTGCTGGACGTCTCCCGGCACTTCCTGCCCAAGGCGGACGTGCTGCGCTTCCTCGACCAGCTCGCCGCCCACAAGCTGAACGTGCTGCACCTGCACCTCACCGACGACCAGGGCTGGCGGATCGAGATCCGGCGCCACCCGCGGCTCACCGAGGTCGGCGCCTGGCGGGAGCGCTCGATGGTCGGCTTCCGCGCCGCCGACCGGCGCGACGACCGCCCGCACGGCGGCTACTACACCCAGGACGACCTGCGCGAGATCGTCGCGTACGCCGCCGAGCGGCACATCACCGTCGTCCCCGAGATCGACGTGCCCGGCCACATGCAGGCCGCCATCGCGGCCTACCCCGAGCTCGGCAACACCGACGTGGTGGACACCGCCGCGCTCGGCGTGTGGACCGACTGGGGCGTCTGCGAGAACGTGCTGAACGTCTCCGACGCCACCCTGCGCTTCGTCGAGGAGGTGCTGGAGGAGGTGCTGGAGATCTTCCCCTCCACCTTCGTCCACCTCGGCGGCGACGAGTGCCCCAAGGACCAGTGGAAGGCCAGCCCGGCCGCCCGGGCCCGGATCGAGGAGCTGGGCCTGGCCGACGAGGACGAGCTGCAGAGCTGGTTCATCCGGCACTTCGACCGCTGGCTGGCCGGGCGGGGCCGCCGGCTGATCGGCTGGGACGAGATCCTGGAGGGCGGCCTCGCCCCCGGCGCGGCGGTGTCGAGCTGGCGCGGGTACGAGGGCGGGGTGGCCGCCGCGAAGGCCGGGCACGACGTGGTGATGTGCCCCGAGCAGCACGTCTACCTCGACCACCGGCAGGCCGGCGGCGAGGACGAGCCGATCCCGGTCGGGTACGTGCGCACCCTGGAGGACGTCTACCGCTTCGAGCCGGTGCCGCCGGAGCTCGACGCCGACGCCGCCGCCCACGTGATCGGCACCCAGGCCAACATCTGGACCGAGTTCATGGACGACGCGCGGGACGTCGACTACCGGGCCTTCCCGCGGCTCGCCGCCTTCGCCGAGGTCGCCTGGTCCGACCTGCCGCGCGAGCCCGCCGCCCGCGACTGGGCCGGCTTCGAGCAGCGGATGGCCGCCCACTACGGGCGCCTCGACGCGCTCGGCGTCGAGTACCGCCGGCCGGAGGGCCCGCGCCCCTGGCAGCGCCGCCCCGGGGTGCTCGGCCGACCGAACGACAACCGCCCCGAGTGACCCTCGGTGACCCCCCGGGAACTCCGGGCGGAGCCGTCTCGTCAAGATCGAATGGAGGGCCGATCACCCGTACAACGGCTTGGACGCTTTTGCGCCCGGAGTTGTCCTGACTTGTGCATTACTGTCCGAGCCCCGGGAAATGATCAGCGGGCATTGTGTGCCACAGTTGCCCAACCCGCACCGATCGCCCGTACCCTACGGGCGAAGCCGCACTGCAGATGGAGCACGGTGGAATCCAGGTGAACCGGACGATCATGCTGCCGACCTCGGTCGACGAGGCCGTCGAGGCGCTGGCGGCCACCCCGGGCGCGGTGCCGGTGGCGGGCGCCACCGACCTCATGGAAGCCGTCAACGCCGGGCGGCTGAGGCCCGCCGCCCTGATCGGCCTCGGCCGGATCACCGAACTCCGCGGCTGGCGCTACGAGGACGGCGGCACCGCCGTCCTCGGCGCCGGTCTCACCCACGCCCGGATGGACCGGCCCGACTTCGCCGCGCTCATCCCCGCCCTCGCCGACGCCGCCCGCACCGCCGGACCCCCGCAGGTGCGCAACGTCGGCACGCTCGGCGGCAATATCGCCACCGCCGCCCCCACCGGCGACACCCTGCCCGTGCTCGCCGCCCTGGAGGCCACCGCCACCCTCGCCAGGGCCGGCGGCACCCGCGAGGTCCCGATCAGCCACCTGCTCACCGGGCTCGACCCGCTGCGCCCCGGCGAACTGCTCACCTGGGTGCGCGTGCCGTTGCTGCACGCCCCCCAGGTCTTCCTCAAGGCCGGCGGCCGCAGCGGCCCGGCCCGCGCCACCGCCTCCGTCGCCCTGGTCCTCGACCCCGCCCGGCGCGCCGTGCGCTGCGCGGTCGGCGCCGTCGCCCCCGTGCCGCTGCGCCCGCTGGAGGCCGAGGCCTGGGTCGGCGGCTGCATCGACTGGGACTCCCGGGGCGAGGAGGGCGCCGCACTGATCGACCCCGCCGCGCTCGCCGCCTTCGGCGAGTACGTGGCGGGCGCCTGCGTCCCCGAGACCGGCGCCGGCGACGAGGGGCCGGGCTCGGCAGCCGCCCGACTGCGGCGTACCGTATCGGTGCTGGCCCGCCGGGCACTGGGAAGGGCGCTGAAGTGACGGACGAACTCGTGAGTGGGCACGACCACGGACACGGTGGTCCGGTGGGCGACGTGCGCCCCACCGCCTCGTACACGCTGCGCGTCAACGGCTTCGAACGGCCGGTCACCGACGCCTGGATCGGCGAGAGCCTGCTCTACGTGCTGCGCGAGCGGCTCGGCCTGGCCGGCGCCAAGGACGGCTGCGAGCAGGGCGAGTGCGGTGCCTGCTCGGTGCAGGTCGACGGGCAGCTGGTGGCCGGCTGCCTGGTCCCCGCCGCGCTCGCCGCGGACAGCGAGATCGCCACCGTCGAGGGCCTGTCCGGACCGGACGGTGCCAGCGACGTCCAGCAGGCGCTCGCCGACTCCGGCGCCGTGCAGTGCGGCTACTGCACCCCCGGCCTCGCGATGGCCGTCCACGACCTGCTGCAGCGCAACCACCGGCCGAGCGAGGTCGAGGCCCGCCAGGCGCTGTGCGGCAACCTCTGCCGCTGCACCGGCTACCGCGGCGTGCTCGCCGCCGTCCAGAGCGTCGCCGAGGCCCGCGAGGCCGAGCTGGAGGCCGAGCTGGCCGCCGCCGAGGACGCGGCCCGCGCCGCGGCCCCGACCGCCGCGGACGGCGACGCCCGCGCGGCGGCCCCGGCCACCGGAACCGACCAGGACGCGCTCGCCGCCGCCGTGGCCACCGCGCAGTCCGCCGCCGACCTGCCGCTCGCCGGCGAACTGCCGCTCTACGCCGACGCCGAGCTCTGGCACGAGGCCGAGGTGCCCGCCCCGCCCACCGCCGCCGCGGTCGGCGGGGTCGTCCCGGACGAGGTGCTGGCCGGCCTCTCCGGCCCCGGCGCCACCACCACCCACCAGACCGGCGTCTACGAGCCCGCCGGCGGGCCCGGCTACGCGCCCTACCCCGGGTACGACGACGCCGCCGCGGGCTACGACACCGGCACCTTCCACACCCTGCCGCCGCAGGGCGTCCCCGGCCAGGGCGTCCCCGCGCAGGGCATCCCTTCGCAGGGCGCACCGGCGCACGGCGTGCCGGCGCAGGCCGAGGGCTACGACACCGGCACCTTCCAGGTGCCCTACCAGGGCGGCTACCCGGCCCACGGCCACCAGGGCGGCTACGACCCGGCCGGCTACGAGACCGCCGGCTACCAGGGCGGCGGTTACGAGGCCACCCCCGCGCACGGCACCGCCCACGACGGCCACCCGCACGACGGCACCCCCGCCCACGGCACCCCGTACATCCCCACCCCGCCGCACGGCACCGCCGCCGGCCACGGCAGCGTGTACGAGGACGGCACGGCGTACGGCACCCCCGGCTACGACCCGCAGCACGGCGGGCCCGGCGTGCCCTACGGCTACGACGGCGCCACCCCCGCCCACGGAATCCGGCTCCCCGAGGACGAGAACGCATGACCTCCGCCACCGAGCTCCCGGCCACCGAGGTCCCGGCCGCCGGCCCCGCGGAGCCGGCCGAACCCTTCGGCCTCGGCAGCTCGCCGCTGCGCACCGACGCCCTGCCCAAGGCGCTCGGCATCTACCCGTACGCCGCCGACCTGTGGGCCGAGGGCCTCCTCTGGGGCGCGGTGCTGCGCTCCCCGTACCCGCACGCCCGGATCGTCTCCGTCGACACCTCCGCCGCGCTCGCCGTCCCCGGCGTGCACGCCGTGGTCACCGCCGCTGACCTCCCGCCCGGCCCCGACGGCACCCCCGACGGCGCCCCCGCCGGCCCGGTCGTCGCCGACCGCCCCGTGCTCGCCGCCGGCGTCGTCCGCCACCACGGCGAACCCGTCGCCGCCGTCGCCGCCGACCACCCCGACACCGCCCGGCTCGCCGCCGCCTCCATCGTCGTCGAGTACGAGCCGCTGGAGGCCGTCACCGACCCCGAGGCCGCGTTCAACGCCCCGCCGCTGCACCCCGACGGCAACCTCTTCCGCCACCTCCCGCTGCGCAGCGGCGACCCCGACGCGGTCGGCGAGGTCATCGTCGAGGGCCTCTACCAGGTCGGCCGCCAGGACCCCGCCCCGATCGGCGCCGAAGCCGGCCTCGCCGTCCCCCGCCCCGACGGCGGCGTCGAGCTCCACCTCTCCACCACCGACCCGCACGGCGACCGCGACCGCACCGCCGCCTGCCTCGGCCTCGAACCCGACCGGGTCCGGACGGTCGTCACCGGCGTCCCCGGCGCCACCGCCGACCGCGAGGACCTCTCCTTCCAGGTCGTCCTCGCCCTCCTCGCACTGCGCACCGGCCGCCCCGTGAAGATGACCCTCACCCGCGAGGAGTCCTTCCAGACCCACGTCTCGCGCCACCCCGCCCTGCTGCGCTACCGCCACCACGCCGACGCCGAGGGCCGCCTGGTCAAGGTCGAGGCACAGATCCTGCTCGACGGCGGCGCCTACGCCGACGTCTCCGCCGAGGCCCTCGCCGCCGCCGTCGCCTTCTCCGCCGGCCCGTACGTCTGCCCCAACGTCTTCGTCGAGGCCTGGGCCGTGCGCACCAACAACCCGCCCGCCGGACGGATGCGCGGCGAAGGAGCCCTCCAGGCCTGCTTCGCGTACGAGTCGCAGATGGACCAGCTCGCGGCCCGGGTCGGCATCGACCCGATGGAGATCCGCCGCCGCAACGCCATGGCCACCGGCGACCCGCTGCCCACCGGCCAGGCCGTCACCTGCCCCGCCCCCGTCGGCGCCCTGCTCGACGCCCTCGCCGACTCCCCGCTGCCCGCCCTCCCGCTCGACGAACCCGAAGCCGACTGGCTGCTCCCCGGCGGCCCCGGCGGCGCCGGCGACCCCGCCGCCGTCCGCCGCGGCATCGGCTACGCCGTCGGCATGGTGCACATGCTCGGCGCCGAGGGCGAGGACGAGGTCGCCACCGCGACCGTCCGGGTCAGCGGCGACCACGCCACCGTCATCTGCGCCGCCGTCGACTCCGGCCAGGGCTTCGCCACCCTCGCCCGGCAGATCGTCCAGTCCGTGCTCGGCGTCTCCGAGGTCTACGTCGCCCCCGTCGACAGCGACCAGTCCGCCGCCGGACCCTCCGCCCGCGGCCGGCACACCTGGGTCTCCGGCGGCGCCGTCGAACGCGCCGCACTGATGGTCCGCCACCAGATGCTGCAGCCCATCGCCGCCGACTTCGGCATGTCCGTCGAACTCCTCACCATCGCCGACGGCAAGATCACCTCGTACGACGGCGTCCTCGGCATGCCCGTCAGCCAGGCACTCGAAGGCCGCGAACTCTGGGCCACCGCCCAGTGCCGCCCCCACCCCACCGAACCCCTCGACGAGAACGGCCAGGGCGACGCCTTCGTCTCCATCGCCTACTGTGCCATGCGCGCCGTCGTCGACGTCGACATCGAACTCGGCACCGTCCGCGTCGTCGACATGACCGTCGCCCAGGACGTCGGCCGCGCCCTGAACCCGCGTCAGATCGAGGACCGCATCGAAGCCGCCGTCGCCCAGGGCGTCGGCCTCGCCCTCTTCGAAGACCTCCGCACCGAGGGCGGCGTCCCCGTCAACCCCTCCCTCACCGGCTACCGCCTCCCCACCTCCCTCGACACCCCCGACATCCGCATCGCCACCCTCGTCGAAGAACGCGACGTCGTCGCCTCCTTCGGCGCCAAGGCCGTCAGCGCCGCCCCCGCCGTCGTCGCCCCCGCCGCCGTCGCCGCCGCCGTCCGCGCCGCCACCGGCCTCCCCGTCGGCCGCCTCCCCATCCAGCCCGAGGACGCCACCGTCCTCGCCTGACGGGCCGAAAGCCGTGGGCCCTGCGCATGACAGGCAGTCGGGAGATACCATCGAACGGCCTGCCACGCGGGGGGCACTGCGAGAACGAACGGGCTGCGGCACTCGACCGACGGGGAACTGATGACGCTGACCAAAGCCATGCGCGCACTCGGCGCAACGACCTTGGCGGGCGCACTGCTGCTCACCGCTGCCCCCCTGGCCACGGCGGACCAGGTGCGTGACGGGCAGTGGGTGAACGCCTACTACGACGTCAGCAAGGTGTGGAGCGTCAGCAAGGGCGACGGAGTCATCGTCGCCGTCCTCGACGAGGGAGTCGACGCCTCCCACCCGGACCTTGCGGGACAGGTCCTCCCCGGTTTCGACCTCAGCGGCAAGGGCCTCGCCCAGAAGCCCACCGATTCGCACGGCACCGGCATGGCCGCCGAGATCGCCGGCCACGGGCATGGCAACGGCGAGGGAGTTGTCGGGCTCGCGCCGGGGGCGAAGATCCTTCCGATCTACAAGCAGGATTCACAAGGGCGGAGCGTATTCCCCCAGGGAATCCGGTGGGCTGTCGATCACGGCGCGAAGATCATCAATGTCTCCCAGGGTGGGTACGTCCCGGCAGGTAGCGAGCCGGCCCTGACCGAGGCGCTCGCGTACGCGGCCCAGCACGATGTCCTCGTTGTCGCCTCGGCCGGCAATGACGGCAGGAACGTGCTCCACAACCCCGCCAACGAGGCTGGTGTCCTCGCGGTCGGGGCGACCGACAAGAGCGACGCGGCCTGGTCGAAGTCGAACTACGGTCCGCAGGTTCTGCTCTCCGCGCCCGGAGTACGGATGGTGACCGCGGGAGACTGCTCGGGCGGTCTGTACTGCGTGGCTGACGGTACTTCCGACTCGACTGCCTACGTCTCTGCCGCCGCCGCGTTGATCAGGGCCAAGTTTCCCCAGCTGACCGCTGGTCAAGTGGCCAACCGGCTGGTGAAGTCGGCGAAGGTTCCGGGAGCTCTCCAGGGGGCCAAGCTGCCGGACCCGCATTACGGGTACGGCATCCTTCGCCCGTACGAGGCGCTGACCATGGACATTCCGGCCGGGTCGGCGCAGGGGCCGCTCGCCAAGAGCGCCGGCTCAACTGCGTCGTCCGGAGCCGCCACCCCAGGTGGGGCGGGCCAGAACTCCGATCTTCCGACGCTTCCGGGCACGGGGCCGGCCAGCAAGTCCGGCTCCAGCGGGGGCATCAGTCCCGGAACGATCGTCATGGGGATCGTTCTTCTTCTGGTGGTCCTCATCGCCGTCGTCGTCGTCGCGACCAAGAACCGTCGCCGTCCGTCCGTACCCCCGGCTCCGCCCTACGGGCAGCCCCAGCAGCCTCCGTACGGCGCCGCTCCGGGCTGGCCGCCGGCCCAGCAGCAGCCGTACGGCAACCAGGCTCCGCCGCCTGGTTTCCCGCCGCAGAACCCGCAGCAGCCACAGCCCAACCCGTACCAGAACCCGTATGGTCAGGGTGGGAACCAGCAGCAGCGCTGACGGTGTATGAGTAAGTGCCGGTTAAGCGATACGATCGAACGCTCTGACTAACTGAACCTTGTCGCCTGTTGGTTGAGCACGCACACGGGGAAGCATTCGACACTCCAGGGGGAGGAGAGGGCCGCGTGGCCGACGGATACCGCGTCAACACTGACGAGCTGGAGGCAGTCGTAAAAAGACTGCGGGCCATCCAGCAGAACATGGCGCAGACCACTGAGAAGAGCACCTACGGCACGATCGTGTCGCAGTCGGACTTCGGCGTGAACTTCACCCACGCCGACGGTCTCTACCAGGCGCACGACCGCATGCAGGGCTGGCTCAGCCGCACCATCAACGATCTGAACGCGCTGATCAACGAGTTCGGGGACAAGACCCAGACCGTCAACAACGCGTACAAGGGCCTGGAGATGGAAGGCGTCGCCACCATGAACAAGTACCAGCAGGAGTTGGACTGACATGGCCGCACGACGCATTCCCGAGTTCGAGGGCCAGGCCCTCATCCCGCTCAAGGCGATGGTCTCCAACTCGAGCCCCGAGAACCTGAGCAAGGCCGCCGAGCACTGGGCCGCCGTCCAGACCGAGCTGCAGTCCGCCGCAGCCGATCTCCAGAAGGCCGTCGAGCACGCACGGGCCAACTGGGACGGCGCTGCCGCGGACGGCTTCTCCAGCAAGGCCACCCAGATCCAGACCAGCCTCAGCAACACGGCCGATCACGCAGCCAAGACCTCGTCGGCCATGCACCTCGCTGCCAACGCGCTCAAGGCGACCAAGTCCGCCATGGCCGACATCGAGGTCCCGAGCAGCCTGGACAGCGGCTGGAAGTGGGTCACCGACATGGGTGACCGCTCCGACGCGCAGTTCAAGGCCGACCTCGCCGGCGGCATGGACCGCTTCGCCGCCGTCAACAAGAACTACGACGAGCTCTCGGCGACCGAGATCCAGCACCAGTACGCCATCGGCACGATGGAGTACCTCGCGCCGTACTACGAGAAGGCGGCCAATGAGATGCCGCCGCCTCCCGAGTACGGGAACGACAACGAGAACCGTGAGGCGTTCCCGCCGAAGCCGACGACTCCGCCGGTTCAGCAGACGCCCACGCAGCCCGTTCCGCCGATGATGCCGCCGAAGAAGGTGCCGACGGATCCGGGTGGTGGCGGGGACCTGCCGCCGAGTTCGCCCGGGGTGCCGCCGCAGCATCCGCAGCCGCCGCAGGTGCCCGGGCACGTGCCGCCGGGTGAGACGTTGCCGGGGCACGTGCCGGCGATCCCGCCGCGGACGAACATCGACGGGTGGACGCCTCCGGACCACAACACCATGCCGGGTGGCGGTACGCAGCTGCCGGGCACCGGTGGTGGCGGTCTGCCGGGTGTCGGCGGCGGTGGTGGCGGCGGTGGCGGCTACGTGCCGGGTGGCGGCGGTGCCGGTTACATCCCGGGGATGGGCGGCGGTGGTGTCGGTGGCGGTTCGCGCGGTGGCGTGACCGGTGCCGGCGGTGCCGGGCGTCCCGGGACGGCCAGTGGTGGCGCGGGTGGTGCCGGTGCGGGCGGCCGGTCTGGTGCCGGTGGTGCCGGTGCCGGTGGTGCCGCGCAGGGCCGTGGTGCTGCCGGTATGGGCGGCATGGGCGGTATGCACGGCGGCGGCATGGGCGGCGGCGGTGGTGCCAAGGGCGGCGGCAAGGGCGGAAGCGGCCTGGTCCGCAAGGCCGGTGGCACGATCGGCGGCGCGAAGGGCGGTGCTGCGAGCGGCCGGGCGTTCACCGAGGGCGGTTCGGGCCTCGGCCGGGGCCGTGGTGGCCAGGCCGGTGCTGGTGCTGCCGGGATGCACGGTGCGCCGGGTGCCGGTGGCGCTGGCAAGAAGAAGGGCAAGGACGGGAACCGTCCGGACTACCTGGTCGAGGACGAGGACACCTGGCGCGGTGGCACGGCCAACCCGCCGGTGATCGAGTAGTCGATCGGCGGCAGGGGACGGCCGTAGAAGCAGGAAGGAGCGGGTGGCCCGTCGGGCCGCCCGCTCCTTCCGCGTCCGACCGGCGGGTCAGCCGACGCCGGGGGCCTTGGCGCGGACGTAGGCGGCCCATTCGGTCTGGAACTGTTCGAGGCTGCGGCCGGTGGCCGTGGTGATCTGCTGCTTGTACTCCTTGGGCGCGGTGTAGTGGGCGATGACGAAGGCGAAGGTCTTGTCCTCGCCGTAGGTCTCGGCCATGTAGCGCACGGCGGAGGCCCCGAGCGCGTAGTTCGCGGAGCGGGTGCGGGCTGTCTTGGAGTAGAAGTCCATGCTCTCGGGGAGTTCGCCGTCGAAGGCGAAGCCCTGGAGGGAGGCGCGCAGGTCGGCGAGGAAGCGGTCGTTCTTGCCGCGGAACGCCATGTAGTCGCCGAAGCCTTCGACGACCCAGGTCTGGGTGTCCTGGAGGCCTTCGACCAGGACGACTTCGGTGGCGAGGACCTCGACCAGGGCGTGGCCCATCTCGTGGCGGCTGATCTCGGTGACGCCGTTCTTCCAGTCGGCGCTGGTGAAGCGGCTGAGCGAGGTGTCCATGACGATCCGGGAGCCGCCGATCACCAGTTGCTTCTCGGTCTCGGTGCCGTAGGCGGGGACGGGCATGTTGACGCCGGCTTCGAGCTTGTCGTTCTCGCGGCCGTCGCCGTTGTAGAGCTTGTTATAGACGGCGCGGTCCTTCTCGAGGACGACGAAGAAGCCGCGGGCGCTCTCGCGGCCGTTGGGCGCGGCGGGGGCGGACTTCTTCCAGGCGGCGAGGTCGTCCTTGGCGGCCTGGCTCATCACGTCGATGTCGCGCTTGAGTTCGGCGACCTGCTTCTGGTCGGAGACGGCGACCAGGTTGTCGCGGATCTCGACGGCGAAGTCCGGGTAGTAGTCCCAGGGCGCGGGGTAGTAGGCGTCCTCGCGGGGCTTGCCGTCGCGTCCCTTCGCGCTGGCGACCTCGGTGATGACCGGGGCTCCGGTGCCGGGCTGGACCCGCCAGTTGTACCGCTCGGGGACCGGCTTGTTGTCGACGCCCTTCACCTGGTGGGCGAAGGTGACCATCATGTCGCCGTTGAGCGGGGAGGGGTACTCGGTCTCCCACTTCGCCTGTTCCCAGGGGATCTTGACGAGGTTGCGGAAGACCTTGCGCTGCTGTTCACGGAGCGCGTCGCCCTGGAACGGCTTGAGGAAGGCCTCCTCGTCCTTGGCGGCGAGCGCGGCGGTCATGTTGTCGGCGAGCTTCTGCCACGGGCTGGTCTCGTGCGAGAGGTCGACCGGGGCGGGTCTGGTGGAGATCTTGTACACCACCAGGCCGGCGAAGATCGCGACGAGTCCGAGGACGACGCCCCCGACGATGAGCAGGGCGCGCAGTCCGCGCCGGGGCGGACGGCCCTCGGGGCCGGTGGGCGGGGTGTACTGGGTGGGGAACTGCCCCGGGGGGAACTGGCCCGGGGGGAACTGGCCCGGAGGGAACGGCCCCTGCTGGTACGGACCCTGCGGCCCCTGCTGGTGGGAGCCTTGCGGGCCCTGCTGGTACGGGCCGCCGGGGAACTGCGGGGAGGGGAACCGGCCGGGCGGCGGTGCGGCCGCCGGCTGCTCCTGCCAGGGCGGCGGCGGAGTCTGCTGCGGTCCCCCCGGAGGGGTGGGCGGCTGCGGGTACGTCATGGTTCTCCCCCAAGGTGTGTGCTTCCCCGTACGCCAGTTCGGCGGCCGATCCTATCGGCAGGGTGGTCGGCCGCCCCGGACCGCACATGTGCTCGGCTGTCGATAGGGTGATCGGTCACGTGCCGCCGCCACCGGTGCGGTGCGGGACCAACGGGGAGGACGACGGGGTATGAGCGAGCCCGATTTCCGGGTGCGGCCCGAGGCGCTGGACCGCTACGCGGCGCTGATCCAGCAGCAGCGGGAGCAACTGGCGAGGATTCAGTCGGTGTTGGCGGGTGTCGAGGTGCCCGGCGGGGCGTTCGGGCACCTGCCGGACTCGGACGAGCTGCACGAGGGGTACAACGAGCACGCCACCGGTGAGCAGCAGAACCTCTCGGACCTGATGGAGGTGCTGGACTTCGCGGCGGAGGGCCTGCAGGACAGCGCGGCCAACTACCGGGAGACCGAGGACGGCATCCACACCATGGTCGGCGGTGGCCGATGACCACGGCTGCGGACGTCGCCGGCGCGTACAAGTGGACGCGGGACTACCTCAAGGAGCCGCTGCTGCCGATCCCGGAGATCCACAACCCGGCGCAGGGGGCGATCGACGGGGCGCTGGACGACGCGGTCCGGTGGACGCTGGAGAAGACCGGTCTGCTGGAGATGCTGGAGAAGGTCACCGGCAACGCCAGCGCGCTGACCGCGGCCGCTCAGCAGTGGCAGGCGCAGGCGCAGGCCACCCGCGACGTGGCGGCCGAGCTGCGGCGCGGCGGTGACGAGCTGGCGGAGCAGTGGCACGGCGAGGCGTCGGCGGCGTTCGGCGGGCACATGGGCCAGGTGGTCGAGGCGATCGACGCGACCGCCGAGGACATGGCGCAGACCGCCCAGCTGCTGAGCGGCGCGGCGGCGGAGTGCAAGCTCGCCGAGGACATGGTCGTGGAGATCATCCGCGAGGCGATCGAGTGGATCCTGGTCACCATCGCGGTCGGCATCGTCGCGGACATCCTGACGCTGGGCCTGGCCACCGTGGTGGACGCGCTGGTGGTGGAGGCCGAGATGCTGGTCTTCATCGCCCGGGTGGAGAAGGTCTCGGTGACCCTGGCCCGCAAGCTGCGGACGCTGCGCCGCCTGATCAAGCAGATGCGCGAGGCCGAGAAGCTCGGCGAGAAGATCAAGAAGGCCAACTCGGCGCGCAAGATGATCGGCCGGATGCGCAAGGGCGGCAAGAGCTTCAAGGACCCCAGCACCTGGATGAACCCGTACAAGTCGCCGGAGCGCTTCCTCACCATGACGGCGCTCAAGGGCTTCCAGGGTGCGGTGGCGGAGCCGGGGTTCAAGGCGGTGACCGGGCTGACCGGTACGCCGACCGCGCCGATCGGGGACGCGATCAACAGCGACACCAACATCGACGCGGTGACCCACCAGTTCGACGGCGAGCGGCCGGCGCCGGCCTACCACGTGCCGAAGACCCGGATCGAGGAGGCGTTCGGCTGATGGCGCGGCGTGGTCCCAAGGCGGAGCAGGCGTACCGCGAGCGGCTGGCGGGTTGGGTGCGGCTGCCGGAGGCGTACCTGGAGCCGGGGGAGCGGCTGTTCGGGGTCTGCGACCTCGGGCTGGACCGGTACGTCCGGCGGGAGCTGCCCCGGCGGTACCGGGTGGAGAAGCCGCCGGTGCCGGGCCGCGAGCAGGCGCGGGCGAAGGAGGGGCGGGGCTGTCTGACCGTCCTGCTGCTGCCGCTCCAGCTGCTGGATGTGGCGGGCTGGGTCGAGGAGCTCGGCGACGCGCTGTTCGAGAAGACCTTCAAGGGGATCCGCCGGGCGTTCCACGGCAGGCCGTTCGTGGGCGGTTGGGGCTCCTCGGCCGGGCGGTTCGTGATCGCGGTCCGGACCGGGCCGCTGCGCCACCGCGCGTTCCGGCACAATCGCGCGCTGCTGGCGGTCACCGACCGCCGGGTGCTGCTGGTGGACCACGACAACGGCGAGCTGATGGGCGTCTTCGGCCGGGCCGAGCTGCACCGCACCGGGGTTCGCCGCTCCCGCCAGCCCGAGCGGGTGGACCTGGTCTTCGCCGACGGCTCGCTGCTCGCCGTGGTGGCGGACTCCCCGGCCGACGCGGACGCCCTCTCCGCACTGGTCCGCGGGTAGCCGGAATCCGGCGCCGGCACCCGGCGCCGGAATCCGTCGCGGAGAAGCGCGGCAATGGGAAAAGGAAATGCCGAACGGCCGTCCGTGAATTCCTGCGGGAATTCACGGACGGCTGCGGGCAGCTTGAGGCCGTGACGGGATTCGAACCCGTGTGTACCGTGTTGCAGACGGTTCCCTGGGCCACTCGGGCACACGGCCGGGCAAGGGGAGCGCGCTCAGGCGCGAAAGGGGGGCGCGCTCAGGCGCAACAGGGACAGCTGCGACAGGCGGTACAGGAACGGGCCGCAGTGCGGGCCTCCGGCTTCCTGCTCATGACCGACTCCTGTCGTCGCGTTCGCTGTCCTGGTGAATTCATAGTGGAGCACCCGGGCCGCTCCCGTCAATATCCGAATATGAATTCCGTGTGTCGTGGTGTGTTACCGTCGTGAGTGAGGCGGCCGATTCCGGCCCGCCCCGGACGAGGTGCGTCGTACCCGGCACGACAAGACGACGCGGTAGCTGTTCCACGACTACTGCGGAGGTGCTTGTCGTCATGGCGTGGGTGGTGCTGGTTCTCGCCGGTGTGCTGGAGACCGTCTGGGCGGTCGCGCTGGAGGCGACCAAGGGGTTCTCGCGGCCGGTCCCGACCGTGGTGTTCGCGGTGGCGCTGGCGTTCTCGATGGGCGGGCTGGCGTACGCGATGCGGTCGATCCCGCTGGGGACGGGCTACGCGGTGTGGGTCGGCATCGGTGCGGTCGGCACCGCGCTGTACGGGATGCTCGCGATGGGCGACACCGTCTCGGCGGCCCGGATCACCTGCCTGGTGCTGATCGTCGGCGGCGTGGTCGGCCTGAAGGTGCTGCACTGACCTGCTCCTGGGACTGGTGGGTGGATCGGATCCAGCCCGCAGGTCAGGAGTCATCGGCGCGTTCGCCGCTTACGATGTCGGTCATGGCCACCACCTCCCCCACCTCGGTCGACAAGCTGCCCCCGCTCCCCGGAGATCCGGAGGGCGGAGGCGTGCTGAGCGGCCCGTACCGCGCGCTGACCCTGGGGATCGTCTCGGTGGTCCTGCTGCTGGCCTTCGAGGCGACCGCCGTGAACACGGCGATGCCGGTGGCCGCCCGCGAGCTGCACGGTCTCGGGCTGTACGCCTTCGCCTTCTCCGGGTACTTCACCACCACGCTGTTCGCGCTGGTGGTGTCCGGCCAGTGGTGCGACCGGCGCGGGCCGCTGGCGCCGCTCTTCACCGGCATCGCCGTCTTCGCGGCCGGCCTGGTCACCGCCGGGACGGCGGCCAACATGTGGCTGTTCGTGGCCGGCCGGGCGGTCCAGGGCCTCGGCGGCGGGCTGGTGATCGTGGCGCTGTACGTGGTGGTCGGCCGGGCCTTCCCGGAGCGGCTGCGCCCGGCGGTCTTCGCCGCCTTCTCGGCGGCCTGGGTGCTGCCCTCGATCCTCGGCCCGGTGGTCTCCGGTGCGGTCACCGAGCACCTGGGCTGGCGCTGGGTGTTCCTGGCGGTGCCGGTGTTCGTGCTGCCGCCGCTGCTGGTGATGTGGCCGCCGCTGCGCCGCTCGGAGCGCGCCCAGCAGCCGGCCGAGGCCAGGCCGTACGACCGGCGGCGCACCACCGACGCGGCGATGGCGGCGGTCGGGGCCGGGCTGCTGCAGTACGCCGGGCAGCGGCTGGACGCCCTCGCCCTGCTGCCGGCGCTGGCCGGTGCGGCGCTGCTGGGGCCCGCCGTGGTGCGACTGCTGCCGGCCGGCACGCTGCGCGCGGTGCGCGGGCTGCCGACGGTGATCCTGCTGCGCGGGGTCGCGGCGGGCGCGTTCTTCGCGGCGGAGGCGTTCATCCCGCTGATGATGGTCACCCAGCGCGGACTGTCGCCGACGCTCGCCGGTCTGACCCTGACCAGCGGCGGACTCTCCTGGGCGCTCGGTTCGTGGCTGCAGGGCCGCCCGGCGGCGGAGCGGTACCGGGGCGCGATGATCCGGGCCGGTTTCGTCCTGACGGCGGTGGCGATCGGCGGGGCGGCGCTGGTGCTGGTCCCGGCGGTGCCGACCTGGGCCGCCGCCACGGCGTGGGGGATCGGCGGGGTCGGGATGGGCATGGCGGTGGCGAGCATCAGCGTGCTGATGATGAAGCTCTCCGAGCCCGAGGAGACCGGCGCGAACTCGGCGGCGCTGCAGCTGAGCGACGCGCTGGGGAACGTGCTGCTGATCGGCCTGGCCGGGGTGCTCTTCGCCGCGCTCGGCGGCGGCTCGCTGGTCGCCGCCGAGGCCCACGGGTCGACCCCGGCCACCCCGTTCGCGGTGATCTTCCTGGTGATGGCCGGGGTAGCCCTGGCCGGGGCCGCGGTGGCGGGCCGCGGCGTGCCCGGCCGGAGCGGGTCCGGCCGGGCGGCGGCTCAGGCCTTCGGCGAGGCCGAGGCGGCCGGGGCCTTGGCGGGGGCCGAGGAGACGGCGGGGGCCGAGGACGCGGCGGGCGCCGAGCCGCCGAGGTAGGCGGACCAGCCGCCGGCCGGGGACTCGCCCGGGGCGAGGCCCTGGAGCTTCTTCAGCACGGCCGGGTCCTGCACCTCCAGCCACTGGATGAGCTGGCGGAAGGAGACCAGCCGGACCTCCGGCTTGTCGGCGATCGCCTTGATGGTGTCCTCGACGGCGTTCATGTAGATGCCGCCGTTCCACTGCTCGAAGTGGTTGCCGATGATGAAGGGCGCCCGGTTGGAGTTGTAGGCCCGCTCGAACCCGGCGAGGTAGGAGCCGCGGGCCTGGTCCTGCCAGAAGGCGTGCTGGCCCGGGTCGCCCTTGGTGTTGTTGCCGGACTGGTTGTACATGATGTTGTAGTCCATCGAGAGCACCTGGAAGCTGTGTCCGGGGAACGGGATGGACTGCAGCGGCATGTCCCACAGCGCGCCGCCGGCGAACTTCTGCGGCCAGACCTGGAGGCCGCCGGGCCCGCTGCTGTCGTACTTCCAGCCGCGCTTGACGGCGGTCGGCAGCAGGCCGCGCTGGCCCTCCAGGCACGGGGTGCGGCCGCCGATCAGCTCCTTGCGGTAGTCGAACGGCAGCGGGGGCAGGTCGGTGAAGCCGGTGTTGGTGCGCCAGTTCATGACGAAGCCCATGGCCTGCTCGATCTCGCTGTCCCAGTCCTCGGGGGACCAGCGGCCGCCGCCGTTGGCGCCGCAGAAGTGCCCGTTGAAGTGGGTGCCGATCTCGTGCCCCTCCAGCCAGGCGTCGCCGAGCTGCTGGATGGTGTCGCGGATGTGGTTGTCCGAGAGGTAGCCGATGTCGGAGGCGCCGACCGGGTGCTGCGGCGGGTGGTACAGCGACTTCTTCGACTCGGGCAGCGCGTAGATGCCGGAGAAGAAGAAGGTCATCGAGGCCTTGTGGTCCTTGGCGAGCTGCCGGAAGCGGCTGAAGAGCCGGTTGTCCAGCTCGCCGGCGCCGTCCCAGGAGAAGACCACGAACTGCGGGGGCCGCTCGCCGAGGGCGAGCGGCTCGGGCTTGGGCTGGTTCGGCTGGGGGCCGCTGTCGGAGGTCGAGCCGTCGCCGATCAGGTTGGCGGGCGGCTTGGGGGTGCCGGAGGGGCTTGCGGATCCCGAGGCGGCCGCGGGCGGCGCGGCCTGCTCACCTCCGTCGTGGCCGGAGGTGCCGGAGCAGCCCGCCGCGAGGGAGGCGGCGGTCGCGGCCCCGGCGGCGAGCAGGGTCCGGCGGGAGAGGGCGTCCATGTCTCACATCCATTCACCGAGAAGTGCGGCGGGGAGTCAGCCACCCGGACAGTGTGGTCATCTGATGATCCGAGCGGATGCGTCTGGCCGAGAGTCGGGGCTCAGCATGGCACGCAGGGGCCCGCCCGGGAGGGAAGCGCGGCAGGCCAGGCGGGTGACACGCCGGGCGCGGCGGCGACGCTCACCTGTTCGGGCCTGCCGGGACGGCGAGCGGTGGCGTCCCCGGCTGATCCGACGTCAGCTGGTGGATGACCCAGCCCCCGGAGGTACGGACCAGCCATGTGGCAGTCGCTGCTCGACGCGTACCGGGAGCGGATCGTCGACACCGGCCGCGAACCGCTGTTCCTGCTGCTGCTCGGCCTGGTCCTGGCCTTCCTGTTCATCCGCTTCAGCGTGCGGATGATCCGCCGGGGCACCTCCTGGTGGCCGGGCAACGTCACCCCCGGCGGGATGCACATCCACCACGTGGTGTTCGGCCAGGCGCTGCTGCTGATCTGCGGGATCTCCGCGTTCGCCATCCGCGGCGACGGCGGGCAGTGGTGGAACCTGCTCGGCTTCGGCTTCGGCGTGGGCTGCGGCCTGGTGCTCGACGAGTTCGCGCTCGTTCTCCATCTGCAGGACGTCTACTGGGCCGAGCAGGGCCGCACCTCGGTGGACGCGGTGGTGCTGGCCGTCGCCGTGATCGGCCTGCTGCTGATCGGCGAGCTGCCGCTCGGCGGCGTCGCCCGCCACCCGGACGCCCCGCAGCTGGTCGGGGCGGCGGTCCTGCTGGCCCTGGTCGGCGTGACCCTCTTCAAGGGCAAGATCTGGACCGGGCTGCTCGGTGTGATGCTCTGGCCGCTGGCACTGGTCGGCGCGCTGCGCCTGGCCCGGCCGACCAGCCCGTGGGCGCGCTGGCGCTACCGGGCCCGGCCCCGCCGGATGGCCCGGGCGGAGCGCCGGGAGGCCCGGTTCCACCGGCGGCTGGTCGCCTTCAAGACCCGGACCTACGACCTGGTGGCGGGGACGCCCGACCGGGCGCTCCCGGAGCCGGCCGGCCCCGGCGTCCCGGTCGAGGCGGCGGGGGCCGTGCCGGTGGTCGAGCCGGAGCCGCCGGAGCTGCCGGAACTGCCGGAGCCCGGGCCGGTGGCCCCGTGGCGGGAGCGCTGCGCGGCCGTCGCGGAGTGGTACTTCCGCATCGCCACGGTGCTCAACACCCTCGGCGCGCTGATCGAGCCGTTCCGGGAGCAGGTCGCCCGGGCCAACCGCGGCGAGTTCTTCACCCCCGTCCTGATCACCTCCGGCCTCACCGCGGCGCTGCTCGCGGGGCTGCTCGCGGTGATGCTGCGCCGGCGCAAGCGGGCCGCCTGGATCGCCTCGGTGGTGGTGGTCGGGCCGTACGCGGCGCTGTACGTGCTGGCGCTCACCGCCGACACCTACCGGGCGCACCCGTTCAACTGGGTGTCGGCGGCCCTGACCGCCGGTCTGCTCGTGGTGCTGCTGCTCGGCCGCCCCGCCTTCCGGGTGCGCGGCGGGCGGGGCAACGTGACGGCGGCCCTGGCCGTGCTGCTGGTCGGCGGGGCGCTGCTGGTGGGCATCGGCGCGGCGGTGGTGCGGTGGACGTACACCGAATCGCCGCCCGGCTGGGGCGAGGCCGCGGTGTACGTGCTGCTGCGGCTGGTGACGGTCTCCGGCGCCTTCGACTACGCGGACGTGGACGTGCCCGGCTGGGTCGACCTCGGGCTCAACACGGCCGGCGCGGTGCTGCTGCTGACGGCGCTGCGGCTGCTGCTGCGCTCCGCGCGCGGGCGGCTGCGGCAGGACGCCGAGGACGAGGCGCGGCTGCGCGCCCTGCTGGAGCTCTGGGGGGAGCGCGACTCGCTCGGGTGGTTCGCGCTGCGCCGGGACAAGGCGGTCAGCTGGGCGCCGTCCGGGGACGCCGCAGTGCTCTACCGCGTGGTGTACGGGGTGGCGCTCGCCTCCGGCGACCCGGTGGGCGACCCCGCCGCATGGGCGGCCGCGATCGAGGTGTGGCGCCGGGAGGCCCGGGTGCACGGCTGGATCCCCGCGGTGGTGGGGGCGGGCGAGGCGGCCCGCGCGGTGTACGGCAGCCGGGAGCGGCTGCGGGTGCTGCACCTGGGGGACGAGGCGGTGGTGGAGGCCGCCGCGTTCGATCCGGCGGCCGAGGGGATGGCGTACCTGCGGGAGAACGAGCGGCGGCTGCGGGAGGCCGGCCACCGGGTGGTGGTCCGGCGCCACCGGGACGTCCCGGCGGAGGAGTTCACCGAGCTGGTCCGGCTCGCCGACGCCTGGCGGCACGGGCGCAGCGAACGCGGCTTCTCGATGGCGCTCGGCCGACTCGGCGACCCGGACGACGGCGAGTGCCTGCTCGCCGAGTGCCGGGACGAGAACGGCCGGACCGCCGCGCTGCTGTCCTTCGTGCCCTGGGGCGAGGACGGGCTGACCCTGGACCTGCTGCGCCGCGACCGCGAGTCGGACCCGGGGCTCGCCGACTTCGCGGTCACCCAGGTCCTGCTCCGGGCCGGGGAGTTCGGCGTGGCCCGGGTGTCGCTGAACTTCACCGCCTTCCGCGCGGCGTTCGAGTCGGAGGGCGGCGGCCTGGTGCTGCGCGGGGCGCGGTCGGTGCTGCGGCTGCTGGCCCGCTGGTGGCGGCTGGAGGCGCGCTACCGGGCCACCGCGGAGTACCGGCCGGCGTGGCGGCCGCGGTTCGTGCTGTACGAGCGGGCCACCGAGATCCCCGCGATCGCCTCGGCCAACGCCACCGCCGAGGGCCTGCTCACCCGCCCCCGGCTGAGCCGTTAGGGCCCGGACGGCGTGCCCCCTGGATGGTCGCTCCCGACGTGCCGCCCGGTTGCGGCGCCGGTTGACTGGGCGCAGGTCCGTGGTGGTACGAGGGGAGTGAGGGTGAGTCAGCAGGCGGCGCGGAGCGCGTGGCCCGGGGCGCTGGCGGCCGGGACGGCGCTGGTGCTCGGCGCGTGGCTGATCTCCGACGGGGAGGGCCTGCGGCTGCCGCCCGCGCCCGGCGCGGCCCAGGCGTACCAGGGCGCGGTGATGCCCGTGGTGCCGCCGCTGTCGCCGTCGCCGCCGACCCGGGTGCGGATCCCGGTGCTGGGCGTGGACGCGCCGGTGACCGGCCTCGGCCTGGACGGCGAGGGCCGGCTCACCGCACCGCCGGAGGGGGACCGGAACCTGGCGGGCTGGTACCGCGACGGCGCCGCTCCTGGCGCGGAGGGCGCCGCCGTCGTGGTCGGCCACGTGGACACCGCGGAGGGTCCGGCGGTCTTCTACCGACTGGGTGCGCTGCGCCGCGGCGACCAGTTGGAGGTGGTCCGCGCCGACCGCGCGACCGTCTGGTTCCTGGTCGACGCGGTCGAGGTGTTCCCGAAGAAGGACTTCCCGGACCGCCGGGTGTACGGGCCGACCCCGGACGCCCAGCTGCGCCTGATCACCTGCGGCGGCGGCTTCTCCCGGTCCACCGGCTACGACGGCAACGTCGTGGTCTTCGCCCACCTCGTCCGCGCGCAGCGGGCCTGACCGGACGGGAGCCCGATGAACCCGCTCGACTGGTCGCTCATCCACGGACCGGTGCCGGTCCTGCTGCTGATCGCCGGCTGGGTCTCGCTGCTCGGCCTGGCGGTCTCCACCACCCGGCACTGGTGGACCCGCCGGGTGCCGTGCGCGGTGGTCGCGGCGGCGGCGCTCACCGTCCTGGTCGTGGTGTGGGTGGACGAGTGGTGGCACCCGTTCCCGGAGGACCTGCCGGGCGACGTGGTGTTCTGGATCGCGGTCGCGCTGCTCGGCCTGTGCCTGGCCGCGGTCCGGATGCCGGTGCTGCACTGGCGCGGCCGGGTCGTCGCGCTGGTGGCGGCCGCCCTGGTGGTCGCGATGGCGGCGAACGAGGTCAACCGGCACTACCAGGAGTACCCGACGCTGCGGGCGATGCTGGCGCCGAAGACGGAGGCGCTGACCACGGGGCGGACCGAGCACACGGTGGCCGTCCCGGCGGGGAAGACCCTGTCGGAGGTGTGGCAGCCGCCCGCCGGGATGCCCGCGAAGGGCACGCTCTCCTCGGTGGACATCCCCGGCACCAAGTCCGGCTTCAACGCCCGTGACGGCTACGTCTACCTGCCGCCGGCCTACCAGGCCGACCCCCGGCCGCTGCTGCCGGTGATCGTGCTGCTGGCCGGCCAGCCGGGCGGCCCGGCCGACTGGGTGAACTCGGGCGGCGTCCAGCAGGTGCTGGACGACTTCGCGGCCGCGCACCACGGCCTGGCGCCGGTGGTGGTGATCGCCGACCCGATCGGTTCGACCCTGGGCAACACGCTCTGCATGGACTCGAAGATCGCCAAGGCGCAGACCTACCTGGCCGAGGACGTGCCGGACTGGGTCCGCACCCACCTGCAGACCGCCACCGACCGCAGGGCCACCTCGATCGCCGGGATCTCCTTCGGCGGCACCTGCTCCCTGCAGCTCGCCGTCAACGCCCCTCAGGTCTACGGCTCGTTCGCCGACATGTCGGGTCAGTCCGAACCCACCCTGGGCACCCACGACGAGACGGTGAAGGAGGCGTTCGGCGGGAACGAGGCGGCGTTCGAGGCGGTCGACCCGGCTCACGTGATGGCCCGCACGAAGTTCCCGGACACCGCCGGGCTGTTCATGGTCGGCACCGACGACGCCGAGTTCGGGCCGCAGCAGCACCAGATGTACGCGGCCGCGACCGCCGCCGGCATGCACACCGAGTTCCAGACGGTGCCCGGCGGGCACAACTGGTCGACCTTCCACGCCGAGATCACGGTGGCCGTCCCGTGGCTGGCCCGGCAGCAAGGACTGATCCGATGAGCGAGGCCGTGACCACCGACGCCGCCCCGGTCGCTCCCAGCCCCGAGCACGGCTGGCGGCGCTGGCAGCTCGCCCTCGCCCCGCTCGGCGCCCAGCTGCGGGCCGCCCCCTTGACCCTGGCGCTGCTGGCCGCGCTCTGGGTGGTCGGCGCGGCCACCGGGTCGCTCGGCGGAGGGCCCTCGCAGTCGCTGCTGGAGCAGGTCGGCGTCGGCCTGCCCACCCTGGAGGCCGGCCGCTGGTGGACGCCGTTCAGCTCGCTGCTGTGGTGCTCCGGCATCGGCCCGTACGTGCTGCTCAGCCTGTTGCTGGTGCTGATCGGGCCGTTCGCCGAGCGGCGGCTGGGCACCCCGCTGTCGGCCGTGGTGCTGGTGGCCGGCCAGGTGCTGGGCACCCTGCTGGGCACCGCGCTGGTGCGGCTCGGGGTGGCCGCCGACCTGGGCTGGACGCAGGACATCCAGAGCCAGATCGCGGTCAGCCCCGGCGCCGGCCTGGTCGCGCTGGCCGCCGTGCTGAGCTACCGGCTGACCGCGCTGTGGCGCCGCCGGCTGCGGCTGCTGGTGGTGCTGGTCCCGCTGGTGATGACCCTGTACGTGGGCCACCTGCAAGGGGTGCAGAGGCTCGCCGGGGTGGCCTGCGGCCTGCTCGGCGGGGCGCTGATCCACAAGCGGCCGCTGCGCCGCACCCACCGGGCCTCGTTCGCCGAGACCCGGGTGCTGGTCGCGCTGTGCGTGGCGGCGACCGCGCTCGGACCGCTGATCGCCTCGCTGTACGAGGACGCGATCGGGCCGTTCAACTCCTTCGCCGACCTCTACTTCTCGCACGGCCCCTCGGCCCAGGAGATCGCCGACGCCTGCGCCGAGTCGGCGGCCGCCTGCGCCCGGGCGCACTCGGTGGACCAGTTCTTCGACTCGCCGGGCCGGCTGATGGCCGCCCTGGTGCCCGCGCTGCTGCTGGTGCTCGGAGAGGGCCTGCGCCGCGGCCTGCGGCTGGCCTGGTGGATCACCCAGGTCACCGAGCTGGCCTGGATCGCGGTGCTGTGCTGGGTGCTGACGATCAACTACGACGACTTCGCGGCGGACGGCGGCACCGCGTACCTGTTCGAACTGATCGGGGAGGCGCTGCTGCTGCCCGCCGCGATGGTGGTGCTGCTGGCCGTCACCCGGCGCTCCTTCGACCAGCGGCTGCCCCGCCGGGACGTCCGCCGGCTCGCCCTGGTGGTCGGCGGCGCGCTGGTGGTCACCTGCGCCGCGTACGTGGGGATCGGCTGGCTGCTGCGCGAGCAGTACCAGCCGGAGGCGACGCTCGGGAAGCTGTTCGCCGGGCTGCCGTCCGAGCTGCTGCCGCCCGCCTACAACGACCTGCTGCCGGGCTACCCGGTGGCGGTCGGCGGGGGCGCCCGGTTCCTGGAGAACTACCTGGGCGTGCTCTTCTGGCTGGTCGCGCTGGTCGCCCTGCTGCTGGCCTTCCGGCGGCCGGTGGTGCACGGCGACGCGGCGGACGCCGAGCGGGCCAGGGCGCTGCTGACCGCGCACGGCGGCTCGACGCTCTCCTTCATCTCCACCTGGGACGGCAACCACTACTGGTTCGACGCCGAGGGCCGGGCGGCGGTGCCCTACCGGGTGGTCGCCACGGTGGCGCTGACCACCGGCGACCCCTTCGGCGAGCCCGCGGCGCGGCGGCGGGCGGTGGCCGGCTTCGCCGCGTACTGCGACGCGCGGGGCTGGACCCCGTGCTTCTACAGCTGCACCCAGGAGATCAGGGACGCCGCCGAGGAGCTCGGCTGGCGCTCGCTGCAGGTGGCGGAGGACACCGTGGTGCCGCTGCCGGAGCTGGCCTTCACCGGCAAGAAGTGGCAGGACATCCGCACCTCGCTGAACAAGGCCGGCAAGGCCGGGATCACCGCCGAGTGGTGGACCTACCGGGACGCGCCGATCGCCATCCGCGACCAGGTGCGCTCGATCTCCGAGGAATGGGTCTCCGACAAGGGCCTGCCGGAGATGGGCTTCACCCTAGGCGGGCTGGCCGAACTCGACGACCCGGCGGTGCGGATGCTGGTCGCCGTCGACCAGGACCGGACGGTGCACGGGCTGACCAGCTGGATGCCGGTCTACGAGGACGGGGCGCCGGTCGGCTGGACGCTGGACTTCATGCGGCGCCGCTCGGAGGGCTTCCGCGGGGTGATGGAGTTCCTGATCGCCTCGGCGGCGCTGGGCTTCAAGGAGGAGGGCGCGCGCTTCCTCTCGCTGTCCGGCGCGCCGCTGGCCCGCGCCGACCGCGGTGAGCCGCCGACCGCGCTGCAGCGGATGCTGGACTGGATGGGCCGGGTGCTGGAACCGGTGTACGGCTTCCGCTCGCTGCTCGCCTTCAAGGCGAAGTTCCAGCCGGAGTACCGGCCGATGTACATGGTCTACCCGGACCCGGCGGCGCTGGCCGCGATCACCCGGGCGATCGGGAAGGCGTACCTGCCGCACCTGACACCGGCCCAGGGCGTGCGGCTGATGCGCAAGCTGTCCGCCTGAGCGGGGCGGCCAGAGGTGGTGTGGGCACCCCTGGCCGGCGTCAGCCGAGCAGCTGGGCGAGCGCGCGGTCGGCGTCCAGGTGGGCCGGCTCGCTGCCCTCCGGGACGGCGACGTGGCTGCGCCACAGGAAGCGCCGCAGCTCGTTGCTGTCGAACTGGAGCAGCGCGGTGCCCTCGGGGGAGCGCAGTTCCACCATGGTCCGCCGGCCGAGCGCGGGCCGGATGTGCACGTCGCCGAGGCCGCTGGGCAACTCCAGCCCGGCCGTCAGCAGCTGACGGGCGAACACCCACTCGATCTCCGGCGGGGCCGGTGGCCGGGCCGGCGCCAGGCCGCCCGGCGCCGGCTCGGCCTCCTCCGTCCGGTCCGCCCGGTCGGCGTCCAGCGCGTACTCGGCCGGAAACAGCATGTGCACCGCCAGCGGGTCGTCGGCCCGGTAGCGCAGGGTGACCCGCAGCCGGGCGGAGCGGTGCGTGGTGATCAGCAGACGGGCGTGGACGAGCTGCTCGACGACGGCAGGCGTACCGGGCATGGGTGATTTTCCTCCAAGGGCGTTTTCCTGCTTATGGGAGTCGCGCCGAGTGGCCGGTATTACACGGGTTTCCGGCCAATTCCCTGTGATCTGACTCACAAACGGATTCCGGGGGTGACGTCGGCGGCGCATGATGCGAGCCGACACGCGCTCGAGGAGGCCCCGATCGTCCCACCGGGTGCGGTGCAGCGGCTGGCGCTCGCCGCCTACACCGCCGTCTACCAGCAGCACCACCGCGGCCTGCTGCGCTACGCCCGCACCCTGACCGGCGACCGGCACCTCGCCGAGGACCTGGTCGCCGAGGCCCACCTGCGGGTCTGGCAGCGGATCGCGGCCGGCCACCGGATCGACGACCCGCGCGCCTACCTCGCCACCACGGTGCGGAATCTGGCCACCGCCCCGCGGGAGGCCGCCGACCCGCTCCCGGCCGCACCCGGGTCCGCACCCGGCGCCGACCCGGCCGACCGCGTCGCCGAGGTCGCCCGCCTGCGCGACCTGCTCGGCCGGCTGCCCGAACGGTGGGCCCAGGTGCTCTGGCCGGCCGAGGTCGAGGACCTGCCGCTGGAGGAGGTCGGCGCCCGGCTCGGACTGCGCCGCAACGCCGCCGGCGTCCTGCTGCACCGCGCCCGGGAGGGCCTGCGCACCGCGTACCTGGGCGACTACCCCGGCGCGCCCGCCGACCCCGAGTGCGCCGCGTACTGGGCGGTCATCCCGCCGCTCGAGCCCGGCCGCGCCCCCGGGGGAGGCGCCTCCCCGCCGACCACGGCCGGCGGACCGGAGCAGGCGCCCGACGGCGGCTGCGAGGTGGGCTACCTGATCACCAGTCAGTGGGAGGGCCGGTTCGTGGTCCGGTTGCGGATCCGCAACACCGGGCCGGGCGCCGTCGCCGGCTGGAACGCCCGGATCGATCCCGGTCGGGCCGTCGACTCGGGCTTCGAGGGCAGTTGGGCGGGCGAGAACCCGGCCCCCGCGGTGATGTACCTCAACGGCACGGCCTGCACGGTGGTACCGGAATGACCCCACCGGTGCCTACCATGGCGTCATGGCGATGAACCTTCGACTCAGCGAGGACCAGCAGGAGGCGCTGCGGCAGCGCGCCGAGCAGGAGGGGCGCTCGATGCACTCCGTGGTGCTGCGCGCCATCGACCGCTACCTGGACGAGGAGACCGACCAGGCGGCCGTCCGCCGGCTCGGCGCCAAGTACGCCGCCAAGCACGCGGAGCTGCTGCGCAGGCTCGGCGAGTGACCGCGACGGTGAAGTACCTCACCGTCGCCGAGATCCTGGAGCTCGCCGAGTACGCCTGCCAGGGCCAGGACCCGGGCGTGCGCGACCTCGGCCTGCTGGCCTCCGCCGCGCACCGGCCGCAGTCCCAGATGTTCGGCGTCGAGGCCTACCCCGGGCTGTTCGGGAAGGCCGCCGCGCTGCTCCACTCGCTGGCGGTCAACCACCCCTTCGTCGACGGCAACAAGCGCACCGCCTGGATGAGCTGCGTGGTCTTCCTCGACCTCAACGGCGTCGACATGGCGGACGTCGACCAGGACGCCGCGTACGACCTGGTGGTGGCCGTCGCCGCGGGGGAGCTGGACGAGGTCGCGGTGATCGCGGAACGGCTGGACGGGCTGCGCCGCTAACGCGGACCGCCGCCGCGGGCCGGTAGGCTGGGCGGGTTGTACGACCGCCTGCCGACTGCGGGGCGGGGCCGGGAAACCTGCCCCGACCTGCGACGACCCCTCTCGGAGACCGTGAGTACTGCCGCCTCCTCGCCGATGGCCCCCCTGTTCTCGCACGCCGACACCCACGCGTCCCGGCCCGCCGGTACGTCCGCCTCGGCGCACCTGTCACCGGCCTTCCCCGGCCGTGCCCCCTGGGGCACCGCCGGCAAGCTCCGGGCCTGGCAGCAGGGCGCCCTGGACAAGTACATCGAGAAGCAGCCGCGGGACTTCCTCGCGGTCGCCACCCCCGGCGCCGGAAAGACCACCTTCGCGCTCACCCTGGCCTCGTACCTGCTGCACAACCACCTGGTGCAGCAGATCACGGTCGTCGCGCCCACCGAGCACCTGAAGAAGCAGTGGGCCGAGGCCGCCGCCCGGATAGGGATCAAGCTCGACCCGGCCTACTCCTCCGGACCGCTGTCCAGGGAGTACCACGGCATCGTGGTCACCTACGCGGGCGTGGGCGTCAACCCGATGCTGCACCGCAACCGCACCGAGGCCCGCAAGACCCTCGTGATCATGGACGAGATCCACCACGCCGGTGACTCCAAGTCCTGGGGCGAGGCCTGCTTCGAAGCCTTCGAACCGGCCACCCGGCGCCTCGCGCTGACCGGTACGCCGTTCCGCTCGGACACCAACCCGATCCCGTTCGTCAGCTACGAGGCCGACACCGACGGGCTGCGCAAGTCGGTCGCCGACTACACCTACGGCTACGGGCACGCCCTCGCCGACCACGTCGTCCGCCCGGTGATCTTCCTCTCCTACAGCGGCAACATGCGCTGGCGCACCAAGGCCGGCGACGAGCTGGAGGCCCGGCTCGGCGAACCGATGACCAAGGACCTGATCGCCCAGGCCTGGCGCACCGCGCTCGCCCCGCAGGGCGAGTGGATCCCGGCCGTGCTGCAGGCCGCCGACCGGCGGCTCACCGAGGTCCGCAAGGCCATCCCGGACGCCGGCGGCCTGGTCATCGCCACCGACCAGAACGTCGCCCGCGCCTACGCCAAGCTGCTGCGCGAGATCAGCGGCGAGAAGGTCACCCTGGTGCTCTCCGACGAGGCCGAGGCCTCGAAGCGGATCTCCGACTTCTCCGAGGGCACCTCGCGCTGGATGGTCGCGGTCCGCATGGTGTCCGAGGGCGTCGACGTGCCGCGGCTCAGCGTCGGCGTGTACGCCACCTCGATCTCCACCCCGCTGTTCTTCGCCCAGGCCGTCGGCCGCTTCGTGCGCGCCCGCAAGCGGGGCGAGACCGCGTCCGTCTTCCTGCCGACCATCCCGATGCTGCTCTCCTTCGCCAACGAGATGGAGCTGCAGCGCGACCACGTCCTCGACCGGCCGAAGAAGGAGGGCGAAGGCCTCTTCGACGAGGAGGACCGGCTGCTCGCCGAGGCCGAGAAGGCCAACGACGGGCCGGACGGCGGCGGCGAGGAGTTCTCCTACGAGGCGCTCGGCAGCGACGCGGTCTTCGACCGGGTGCTCTACAACGCCATGGAGTTCGGGATGCAGGCGCACCCGGGCAGCGAGGAGGAGGAGGATTACCTCGGCATCCCCGGCCTGCTGGAGCCCGACCAGGTCCAGATGCTCCTGCAGAAGCGCCAGCACCGGCAGATCCAGCGCTCCAAGGCCAAGCCCGCCGACGAGGCCGACCTGCTGGAGCTGCCCGCCGAGCAGCGGCCGGTGGTCACCCACCAGGAGCTGCGCGAGCTGCGCAAGGAGCTGAACGCGCTGGTCGCCGCCTGGCACCACCGCACCAGCCAGCCGCACGGCACCATCCACAACGAGCTGCGCCGCCAGTGCGGCGGCCCGCTCACCGCCCAGGCCACCGCCAACCAGCTGCGCTCCCGGATCGGCCGGATCCGGGAGTGGGCCACCCAGGGCTGACGCCGCCCCCGCGGGCCCGGCCCGGCGGGTGCGCGGGGGGCGGGCCCGGCCCGCAGGGATCGGCCCTGCCTGCGGGCCTAGTTGGCGGCGAGCATGTGGGCCAGCTCCTGGTCCAGGTCGGACTCGGACCACTCGGCACCGAAGGGCACCAGCAGGTCGGTGCGCAGCAGCACCTCGTGCAGGGCTGCGACCCGGGTGGTCAGCAGGGCCTCGCCGCCGGGGGCGCGCAGCAGGATCCGGACTAGGCCCGGGTCCGCCCCGTCCGGGCAGACGTGGATGTCGCCCTCGCCGGCCGGGGCGCTGATGCCGTCCAGCAGCAGTTCGCGGGAGACCGTCCAGCGCACCGGCGCGTCGCCGGGGAGCAGGAAGGTCAGCTCGACCACCAGCGGGTCGGCGGCGGAGTACGTGACGTCCACCGGGAGGCGGAAGGCCAGGCCGTGCCCGCCGTCCAGCTCCATGGCCAGCCGGGCGGCCAGGACGGCCGGACGGCCGACGCCGTGCTCCGGCAGCTCCCGGCCGTCCGACATGTCCTGATGACGCATCTCGTTCCCCCGTGTCCACGATTCGGTCGTTTCACGTCCAAGCCTTCCCGCTTGACCGAACCGTTACATCATTCGACAGTCGGGGAGGAAATTCCGCGCATCGGCTGGTAAGAAATAGGCGGTTCGGCGGTGGACGACTTACTGGGGAAAGTGATATGCGGGGCTTCGGCTGCGGAACGCGCGCCTCTCCGTCCTGACGGCACTCTCCGAGCGCTGGCGCGAGGCCGGCAGGCTGGAAGAACGCGAACGCGTCGCACGCGAGGTGCGCGACACCATCGCGCAAGAACTCGCCGGGATCGCGATGCCGGCCCGGGCCGCCGACGGTGCGCTCACCGGCGCCGCCGTCTCCGGACTCGCCCCGGGCGGTCTCGTGCCCGCCCTGGAGCAGTGCGTCGAACCGTGCCGCCGCCACATGGCGGCGGTCCGTCAACTCCTGGACACGGGGCCCGGGGTGGACCGGTTGGGCGAGCCCCGGGTGCCCGAGATCCGACTGCGGGTCAGCGGCGCGCGGCGCCGGCTGCCGCTGCCGGTGGAGAGCGTGGTGCTCCGGTCGATGCGCGAGGGGATCCCAAACGCGGTCCGGCGCGCCGCCGCCCACCGCGTCACCGTCCACCCCGACCACCTGCCGGACCGGCTGCGCGCGCCTCGGTGCGCGACGACGGATCGTCGGACTCGGCGGCCGGATGGCGGTGGAGGGTGATGCGGGCACCGGTACCACAGTGCGGGTGGAATTCGAGTATTCGACACGCAGGCCGTGGAAAACGGTCGGACGATTTGTCTGACCATATTTCTGCCCTGCCATACTGTTCCCCCCTCCCCCACCAGCACCACACAGGAGCCGCGGCATGCCTGGGCCGGACTCGAAGTCGATCCGGGTCGTGGTGGTCGACGACCACCCGGCGATCCGGCTCGGCGTACGCGCCATGCTCGCCTGCGAGTCCGACATCCGGCTGGTCGGCGAGGCCGCCGGCGACGACGAACTGCTCGACCTGATGGCCGCCCTGCACGGCGACGACCGGCCCGACGTCGTCCTGCTCGACATGCACCTCGGCGCCGGACTCTTCCAGGGCGTCGACCTGATCCGCTCCCTGGTCGCCCTCGCCGACCCGCCCGCCGTCCTGGTGCTCAGCGCCTTCGCCGCCGAACAGGACATCTTCGCCGCGATCGACGCCGGCGCCTCCGGCTTCCTCGGCAAGGAGACCGCCGCCGAAGGCCTCGTCTCCGCCGTCCGGGCCGCCGCCCGCGGCGAATCCGTCCTCGGGCCGGTCGCCGTCACCCGGCTGCTGCGGCGGATGCGCAACGCCGCGCCCAGCCTCTCCCGGCGCGAGGTCGAGGTGCTCCAACTCCTCGCCGACGGGCTGTCCAACCGCCAGATCTCCTCCCAGCTCTTCATCAGCGAGGCCACCGCCAAGAGCCACCTGACCAACATCTACGCCAAGCTCGGCGTGGAGAGCCGCGGCGCCGCGGTCGCCGCGGCCATCAGGGAGGGCCTGCTCCGGGTCGGTTGAGAGCCGCTCGGCGACCGGGTCATGCGTCGGCAAAGAATCCGTGGAGACATGGCGGAGATCATCCGCTACTGTTCGGCGTGCCCAGGCGTGAGCGGGCCTCCACGGGGGGACGCGGCCTGACAACCTTTCAGTCAGTGAGACGGCTTGTCCCGATTTGCGGCGAGCCGTCAGGAGGAGTGCCACCGTGTCGTACCAGAACAACCCCGAGCTGTCCGACAAGTCGAAGCTCGTCGCCGGCCTGCTGCAGATCTTCCTCGGCACCCTCGGCATCGGCCGCTTCTACACCGGCCACGTCGGCATCGCCATCGCCCAGCTCCTCACCTGCGGCGGCCTCGGCTTCTGGTCGCTGATCGACGGCATCCTCTTCCTCGTCAGCGACGACCGCACCGACGCCCAGGGCCGCAAGCTGCGCGCCTGACCCGTGCCGCACCACCGCGACACCCCCCACCCCCGCCGGGCACCCGGCGGGGGTGGCCGCATTCGCGCCGCGGCCCCGCCGCTCGCCGTCCTCGGCGCCGGCCTCGCCGGGGCCGCGTACCTCTACGGGCGCGACCCGCACCTGCCCGGGCAGTGGCTGCCCTTCTGCCCGTGGCGGCGGATCACCGGACTGCAGTGCCCCGGCTGCGGCGGCACCCGGATGACCTACGACCTGCTGCACGGAGACCTCGCCGCCGCCTGGCACGACAACGCCGCCCTGCTGCTGGCCCTCCCGCTGGTCGCCCTCCTGTACCTCACCTGGCTCCGCCACGGCCTCGCCGGCCGCACCTGGCGCTTCCGGCCGGGCCGCCCGGCCGTCGCCCTGATCCTGGGCGCGGCCCTGGCCTGGACGGTGCTCCGCAACCTGCCGGCGTGAGCACGAGCCGGCTGCGCCGGTCAGGGAGGCGGGACCGCCTGCGGTGGGCACCTCGGCCTGCCCTGCGCCTGCGGCGGGCAGGCCGGGCTGCGCTGCGTCTGCGACGGGCAGGTGGGGCTCCGCCGGGCCTTCGGTGGACGGAGATGGCGCCGAAGGCGTAGGCGGCTGCGCCGGGTGGGGCTGCGCCTGCGGCGGGGCGGGCTGCGCTGCGCCGGGCAGGGCTGCGCCTGTGGCGGGCGCCTCGGGCTGCGCCGGGCAGGGCTGCGCCTGTGGCGGGCGCCTCGGGCTGCGCCGGGCCTCCGGTGAACGGAGATGGCGCCGAAGGCGTAGGCGGCTGCGTCTGCGGCGGGCAGGTCGGGCTGCGCCGGGCCTTCGGTGGACGGGGATGGCGCCGAAGGCGTAGGCGGCCGCGCCTGCGGCGGGTGCGTCGGGCCCTCGGTGAACGGAGATGGCGGCGAAGGGCGGGCGGCTGTGGTGGGTGGGGTGTCCGGAGTGCGGAGTGGGGTCGAACTTCTGTTCGGATTTTGTGGCGGGTATGGGTCAATTCGTCCCTAGTCAAATCTCGAATCTGCGACGATCCAGATCGGATTTTGGACAAGCACTTCCGCAGTACACCTTCGGTTCACTACTTTCTCCCCACGCTCACTCGAAGCCCACCCCGACCGAGGCGAGCCCGCGGAGCATGTGCGCTCGTCGATGGCGCCGACGCATGCGCTCCAGCGCGGACACCCACCTGCGCGCGACAACCTCCGTCCCGGCCCCGGCAGTTGCCGGCGGGCCGGCGACGCCGCGGAAAGGAATTGCGCGTCGTGACTGCTGAGACTTCCCAGACGCTGGACAGAGGCGTCCGGGTACTGAAACTGCTCGCCGACTCCGAGCGCGGGCTGACCGTCACCGAGCTCGCCGCCCGGCTCGCGGTCAACCGCACCGTCGTCTACCGCCTGCTCGCCACGCTGGAGCAGCACGGGCTGGTCCGCCGGGACATCGGCGGCCGGGCCCGGGTCGGCCTGGGCGTGCTGCGCCTGGCGCACCGGGTGCACCCGCTGCTGCGCGAGGCGGCGCTGCCGGCGCTGCGCAGCCTGGCCGAGGACCTGGGTGCGACGGCGCACCTGACCCTGGTGGACGGCAACGAGGCGCTGGCGGTGGCGGTGGTCGAGCCGACCTGGACCGACTTCCACGTCGCGTACCGGACCGGGCTGCGCCACCCGCTGACCGAGAGCGCGGCGGGCCGGGCGATCCTGGACGCGCGGACCTTCCCGAACCAGCGCCGTCCGGAGCAGGGCTTCGTGATCACCCGCGCGGAGGAGCAGTCCGGCGCCAGCGGGGCCGCGGCGGCCCTGCTCGGGCTGAGCGGGATCGAGGGCAGCGTCGGCGTGGTGATGCTCAACGGCCTGGTGCCCGAGCGGGTCGGCCCGCGCGTGGTGGAGGCGGCGACCGAGGTGGCCGACGCGCTCCGCTGAGCCGCGGCCCGGCCGTGTGCTGAGCCTTTGCCGCGCGGGCGCTCCGGCGTGGTTGGATGCGGGTTGTGTCTGCTCAGAAGCTGCCCGCGTTCCTGACCGCGCCGAAGACCCGCGCCCTGGCCCTGTGCTCGCTGGCGGTGTGCGTGCTGCTCCTGGTGGGCGCGTTCGTCCCGCTGCCGTTCACCCTGACGCAGCCGGGGGTCACGGTGGACACCCTGGGGGAGTACCAGGGCAAGCAGGTGATCACGATCAGCGGTGCGCCCGTGCGGACCACCACGGGGCAGCTGCGGGCGACGACGATCTCGGCGACCAACCCGGACCAGAAGCTGAGCCTGCGCCGGGCGCTGGAGGCGTGGGCCAACGAGGACGAGGCGCTGCGCCCGACCGACCAGGTCTACCCCGAGAGCGACCCGGCGGACGCGCAGGAGGAGACCCAGCGGCAGATGACCGAGTCGCAGGACGCGGCGACGCTGGCGGCGCTCGGCTACCTCCACCTGTCGCCGTCCCAGGTGAAGGTCACGGTGAACCTGGGCGACATCGGCGGGCCGAGCGCCGGGCAGATGATCGCGCTCGGGATCATCGACAAGCTGGCCGGTGACGGCAAGGGCGGCGACCTGACCGGCGGCACCGTCGTGGCGGGCACCGGCACGGTGGACGCCGACGGCCGGATCGGCGCGGTGGGCGGGGTGCCGCTGAAGACGCTGGCGGCGGCCCGGGACGGTGCCACGGTCTTCCTGGTGCCGTTGGGCGAGTGCGCGGAGGCCCGGGTGAACACCCCGGAGGGCCTGCGCCTGGTGCCGGTCGAGACGCTGGCCGACTCGGTCGCCGCGCTGACCGCCCTGCACTCCGGGAGTGGCACCGTCCCGCACTGCTGATCCGCGGTCCGGGGGTCAGAGCCCGAACGCGGCCGTGGTGATGTCGTCGCCGATCCGGGTGCGCAGCTGCGCCGCGGCCTGGGCTAAGCGGTGCGCCTGGGTCATCGGCAGGGTGAGCGAGACCGCGGCTATCCCGCTGCCCAGCACGATCGGGACGGCGGCTCCGGCGAAGCCCATCAGGTACTCCTGGTACTGGGTGATCGGCGCGGCCCGCTGCGGGCCCTGCCGGGGCAGCAGCGGCAGGTGGGCGGGGTCGCGCAGGGTGTACGGGGTGAACGGGACCATGGGGTAGCGGGTCAGGTGGGCCCGGCGCTCCTCGGCGGACATCAGGGCGAGCAGGGTCTTGCCGGCGGAGTGGGCGTGGGCGCCCGCGCGGAAGCCGCGGGCGTCGACGGTCGGGGCGCCGGGTGCGGCGGCGGCGGCGACCAGCTCGACCTCGCCGTGCTTGTACCAGGAGAAGTAGACGGCCGCGGAGAGCTCGTGGGCGAGCCGGCCGAGCAGGCGGTTCAGCCGGGTGCGGCCGGCCGTCGGACTGTCCTCCCGAGCCAGTCCGGCGACTGCCGGGCCGGTCAGGTAGCGGCCGTCGACCCGTTCCAGGTACTGGTCGTGGACCAGGGTGCGCAGCAGGTGGTAGGCGGTGCCGAGGGCCAGCCCGGTGTCCCGGGCGAGCTGTTTGGCGGTGGCGCCGGCGGGGTGGCCGGCGGCCGCCTCCAGCAGCCTGAGGGCGCGTTGGGCGGAGGTGATCAGCGTGGGCGTCTCCGCGGTGGGGGCCGTCGACCCGGCGGTGCGGCTCCGCGGTGCGACGGTCTTCTGTGGGTTCATGGCTGCGATCTTCGCGTGCACAGTCCCCAGGCATATGCCAAAAATCGCACGATGATGGCAGACACGCCGGGAAGGCCCGGAACGGCCGGTATGCCGGGCCCGTCCGGGTTCACTCGCCCGAGGCCTGCTCCACCAACGGCAGGATCCGGTACGGCACGGGGTTCTCCAGGGCGATCGCGGTGGAGGCCCGGACGATCCCCTCGAAACCCACCACCCGGTCGATCACCCGCTGCAGGTCGGCGTTGGAGCGGGCCACGATCCGCACCAGCATGTCGCCGTGGCCGGTGATGGTGTGCAGTTCCAGCACCTCCGGCACCGCCGACAGGTGGGCGCGGACGTCCGCGCCCTGGCCCTGGGAGATCTCCAGGGTGGCGAACGCGGTCACCGGGTACCCGAGCGCCGCCGGGTCCACCTGCGGGGCGAAGCCCCCGATCACGCCCTTCGCCTGCAGCCGGTCCAGCCGGGCCTGCACGGTGCCGCGGGCCACCTGGAGCCGGCGCGAGCACTCCAGCACGCCGATCCTGGGCTCCTCGCTGAGGAGTCTGATCAATTTTCCGTCGAGCGCGTCGATCGCATCGCTCGGAGAGTGCACGGTCGCTCCGTCCCTTGGGCAAAGTGTCCAGCGTCGCCTGCCATTTTCCGGTCCGACGGCACAGCTTGACCAGGAGGAATCGGAACAGTTGCGCAACCCCGCGGTGCACGCCACGCTCCTCCACACCCCGCGGCGCGGGCCCCCACACCGGGCCGCGGGACACCCTGGGGAGGGACCGCCGTGACCGACATCTTCACCGCGCCGACGTACCTCGCACTCGACGACGACCCGTTCGAGCCCTGTGCCGGGCTGGACGCCGTCGTCCTCGCCGTACCCGATCCCGGCCGCAGCGCCGAGCTCTACCGCACCGCCCTGGCGCTGCGCTGCACCGCCCACCACCCGGGGCTCGGCAGCTACCTGATGGAGGGGCCGGGCCTGCGCCAGCTGCTGGTGCCCGGCAGCGGCGGCGTGGTCGACCTCGCGCTGCGGGTCGACGACGCGTACGCCGCCTTCGACTACGCCGTGGACCGCGGCGCCGTCCCGGTCACCGAGCCGTACGAGAGCGGCGACCACTGGGGCACGGTGGTGCTGGCCACCGTCGCCCTCGGCCCGGCCACCCACACCCTGGTCGACCGCGGCCGCTACCTCGGCCCCTACCTGCCCGGGTACGTCGCGCTCTGAGGCCCGGGCCGCCGGCCGACCCGGGGCCCGGGCCGCCGACCGGTCAGCCGGGGACGGTCTGGACGTCGGGCGGGTGGCCGTTCCAGGTGACGAAGACCGAACTGGTGCGGCCGTCCTTGGAGAAGTCGATCCGCATCCACTGGTCGCCGTGCCAGATCTGCATCTGCCAGCCGGCCTCCGGCGTCGCCGAGACCAGGTCCGCGTGGTCCTGGCGCAGGTCCAGGGCGACCCGGCCGCCGGGGACGGCGTAGCTGTGCACCGAGGCGGTGGGGCTGGGCCTGCGGGTGGTGGGCGTGGCGGGCGTCGAGGGCTTGCTCGGCGGGGGAGCGGAGCTGACCGGAACGGCCGCCTGGGTGGTCGCCGTGGCGCCGGTGGTCGGCGGGTCGGTCGGCGACCCGCTGTCCGGCGACGGGTGGGCCGAGGGCAGCGGGAGCGCCACCGGCTGCTCGAACACCGTGTCGGCCAGCACCGCGTGCACGCCGAACCAGGACAGCGCCACCGCCGCCCCGGTGGCCGCCGCCCAAGCGCCCAGTTGCACCAGTCCGCTTCGCATTGCGGGCCATCCTGCCGCATGCCCGTCCCCGGCAGGTCAGCGGCCCTGGCAATCGGAAGAAACGTTGCGGAAAACGTCCAGAAGCCGTCGTGAACCACGCTGCCGGTACCCGAGGTACAGACCATTCCAACCCGATGCCGTACCGTGCAGGGCCATGGCAACAGTGCTCGTGGTCGAGGACGACCCGTTCGTCCGCTCCGCCCTCATCCGCCACCTGTCCGAGACCGGCCATGCGGTGCGCAGCGTCGGGACGGCCCTGGAGGCGCTGCGCGAGGTCGCCCAAGTCGGGTGCGACCTGGTCATCCTCGACCTCGGACTGCCCGACCTGGACGGCAGCGAGGCGCTCAAGATGATCCGTGGCCTGACCAACGTCCCGGTGATCATCTCCACCGCCCGGGACGACGAGGCCGAGATCATCCGGCTGCTGAACGACGGCGCCGACGACTACCTGGTGAAGCCGTTCTCCCCCGAACACCTGACGGCCCGGATGACGGCCGTGCTGCGCCGGCTCGGCGGCGGCGCCGTCACCGCGCCGCCGGTCCTGCGGGTCGGCGGCCTGGCCATCGACCCGCAACGGCGCGAGGCCGTACTCGACGGCAGGCCGCTCGACCTGACCCGCCGGGAGTTCGACCTGCTGGCCTTCCTCGCCGCCCGGCCCGGGGTGGTCGTGCCGCGCCGGGAGATCCTCGCCGAGGTCTGGCGGCAGACCTACGGCGGCGACCAGACCATCGACGTCCACCTGTCCTGGCTGCGCCGCAAACTCGGCGAGACCGCCTCCAGGCCGCGCTACCTGCACACCGTGCGGGGCGTCGGCGTCCGGCTGGAAGCCCCGGGCGGGCCGGTGGGGTGCACGACATGAGCCGTTTCACGGGGGACGGGCCGGCCGGGGGCCGGCCGATAGCGCTGCGCAGGTCGCTGCGGTGGGCGATGGTGAAGGCCGCGGTGGCCGGCACCGTGATGGTCGCGCTCGCCTTCCTGATCCCGCTCGGGCTGATGGTCCAGCAGACCGCCCGCGACCGGGCGTTCACCGCCGCCGAGCGGCAGGCCGCCGCGATCGGTCCGGCCCTCGCGATCACCACCGACCAGGACGCCGTCGCCCGGGCGCTGGCCTCCACCGACGCGGGCGCGCAGGACCGGATCGCCGTCCACCTGCCGGCCGGCGCGGTGGTCGGCGAGGGCCGGGTCGCCGCCGTCGACCTGTCCGCCGCGGTCGAGCACGGCCGGGCCGGCACCGTCCGCGCCCCCGGCGGCTTCGCGCTGCTCCAGCCGTTCGCCGTCGACAACGGCCAGGTCGCCGTGGTCGAGGTGTACGTCGCCGACGGGGACCTCACCCGGGGCGTGGGCACGGCCTGGCTGGTGCTCTCCGGCGTCGCGCTCGCCCTGGTCGCGCTGTCGGTCGTGGTCGCCGACCGGATGGGCGGACGGATCGTCATGTCCGCCCGGCGACTGGCCGGAGCGGCGCGCTCGCTCGGCTCCGGCAACCTGACGGTCCGGGTGCCGGTCACCGGCAAGGCGGCCACCGGCGCGCCCGAGGAGCTGATCGAGGCCGGGCACGCGTTCAACGCGATGGCCGACCGGGTGGTGCGCCTGCTGGCCGCGGAGCGCGAGCTGGCGGCCGACCTCTCGCACCGGCTGCGGACGCCGCTGACGGTGCTCCGGCTGAACGCCGCCTCGCTCGGCGACGGCGACGCCGCCGACGCCACCCGGCACGCGGTCGAGCAGCTGGAGCGCGAGGTCGACCAGATCATCCGCACCGCGCGCCGCGACCCCGAGGACGCGCCGCCGGTGGTGCTCGGCTGCGACGCCGTCGACGTAATCCGGGAGCGGGTCGGCTTCTGGTCCGCGCTCGCCGAGGACGAGGGCCGGGCCTGGCAGCTGGCCGGCGCCGAGCGGCCCGCGCCGGTGCCCGTCCAGCGCGGCGACCTGGCCGCGGCGGTGGACGCGCTGCTCGGCAACGTCTTCCGGCACACCGCGATCGGCACGGCCTTCTCGGTGGACCTGCTGGTCACCGAGAGCTCGGTGATCGTCCTGGTCGGCGACGCGGGCCCGGGCTTCACCGACCCGGCGACCGCGATCGAGCGCGGCGCGGGCCACGGCGGGGAGGGGTCCACCGGGCTCGGCCTCGACATCGTCCGCAAGCTCGCCGAGGCCACCGGCGGGGACGTCGCGCTCGGCCGCTCGGCGGTGCTCGGCGGGGCGGAGATCCGGCTGCGCCTGCAGACCCGGAGCGAGGCCGCACCGCTGCCGCGGCAGAGCCGGCGTCGGCTGACGCGGAGGAATTGAGCGCGTTCTGTGCGGCTTCGCCCGTCTCCCTTAAAGGAGGCGTAAGCCGGGGCTACGGGTGCCTGAGCAGGGCTGTCCGGGGGGCGTGGGGCCGCTAGCGTCCTGCGGGACGAGGTCGCCGATCACGGAGGTACGCCGAGCATGACGAGCCAGCCCACCCGACGTGCAGGACACCGCCGGCGCAGCCGGAAGGGTGTGGTGCTCGGCGCGTCCGCCGTCGCCGCCGCGATCGTCGCGGGCGGCGTGGTCGCCTTCGCGTCCTCGGCCAGCGCCGCGTCGATCGGCGCGGTGTACAGCCGCACCAGCACCTGGGAGTCCGGCTACACCGGCCAGTACCTGGTCAACAACCCCACCTCGGGCCCGATCGACGACTGGACGCTGAGCTTCGACCTCCCGGCCGGCGCGCAGATCTCCTCGCTCTGGAACGCGGGCTTCACCGTCTCCGGCAGCCACGTCACCGTGAAGCCGGAGAACTGGAACAAGCGGATCGAGGCCGGCAAGTCGGTCAACGTCGGCTTCGTCGTCCAGGGCTCGGGCGCCGCTCAGGGCGAGCCCGGCAACTGCCTGATCAACAACGTCTCCTGCACCGCCGGCACCGGCCCGGCGCCGACGCCGTCCGGCCGGCCCACCACCGCCGCGCCCACGCCGAGCGCCTCCACCGCCGCCCCCACCGCGACCAGGACCAGCCCGGCCCCGACCGCGACGAGGACCACCCCCGCGCCGACGCCCACCGCCACCTCGACGCCCGCCCCGACCACCGGCAGCCGCTTCGCGCCCTACGTGGACACCTCGCTCTACCCGGCGTTCGACCTGGTCGGCACCGCCAAGGCGACCGGCGTGAAGACCTACAACCTGGCCTTCCTGGTCTCCGGCGGCGGCTGCGTGCCGAAGTGGGGCGGGGTCACCGACCTGACCGCCGACGCGGTCGCCGGCCAGATCGGCGCGCTGCGGGCGGCCGGCGGCGACGTCCGGGTGTCCTTCGGCGGCGCCAACGGCAGCGAGCTGGCGACGGCCTGCTCCTCGGCCGCCGAGCTGGCCGCCGCCTACCAGAAGGCGGTGGACGCCTTCGGCCTGACCAAGGTCGACTTCGACGTGGAGGGCGGCGCGCTCGGCAACACCGCCGCCAACACCCGCCGCGCCCAGGCCATCGCCCAGCTGCAGAAGACCGCCGCCGGCAAGGGCCGCACCCTCGACGTCTCCTTCACCCTGCCCGCGCTGCCCACCGGCCTGACCCAGGACGGCATCAACCTGGTCGGCGGAGCCAAGGCGGCCGGCGTCGACATCGGCGCCGTCAACATCATGGCGATGGACTACGGCGACGGCGTCGCCCCGAACCCGCAGGGCCGGATGGGCAAGTACGCGATCGACGCGGCCACCGCCACCCAGGCGCAGGTCAAGAGCGTGCTCGGCCTCTCCGACGCCGCCGCGTGGGCGAAGACCGCGGTCACCCCGATGATCGGCGTCAACGACGTCGCCACCGAGGTGTTCACCGTGGCGGACGCCACCCAGCTCGCCGAGTTCGCCAAGACCAAGCACCTGGCCTGGCTGGCCATGTGGTCCGGCACCCGCGACAAGGCCTGCCCCGGCGGCGCCAAGGCGTACGCCGACGCCACCTGCAGCAGCATCGACCAGCAGCCGCTGGCCTTCACCAAGGCGTTCGGCACCTACACCGGCTGACCGGTACGCCGCCGCCGGTACGCACTCCTCGGGCCGCGCCCGGCCGTCCCCGATCCGCGGGGCGGCCGGGCGCGGCCGCTTCCGCTCCCGGGGCCCGCCGCCGGGGCCGCCGCCGGCAGGGGATCTCGCCCGGTGGCGGGCGCCGCACCGTCGGGTAGGGTCGCGGTCGGCCCACCGGACCGGACCCCGGGGGCATCGGCGGACGGAGCAAGGCAGTGACCACGGTGCAAGAGGAACGCGGGACGCCCCGGCAGCGCCCCCAGCAGCCCCCTGTGCCCGCCTGGCGACGCGCCCTGAATTCACCCGTTCGGGCGTACGTCGAGGCGGCCCGGGCCGTCCGCGAGGCCCCGCGCCGGCCGATGGCGATCGCCTCGGCCGTGGCCCTGGTCTCCCTGCTCGCCTACGCCACCGTCCGGCACTTCGTCGGCACCTCGATGGTCGACATGATCGTCTACCGGGCGGAGGGCGCCGCCGTCGCCCACGGCCGTGACCTCTACGCGCTGCGCGTCACCGAGTGGAACCTGCCCGCCACCTACCCGCCGTTCGCCGCGATGCTCTTCGTCCCCACCACCTGGTTCGGGATCGGGTTCCTGCGGGTCGCCATCACCGCCGGCAACGTCGCCCTGCTCGGCGTGCTGGCCGCGCTCTCCTTCAAGCTGGTCGGCTTCCCCCGGCGCGAGCTGCGCCCGGTCGGCGTCGTCCTGGTCGCCGGCCTCGGCGTCTGGCTGGAACCCGTCTTCACCACCCTGCGCTACGGCCAGATCAACCTGGCCCTGGCCTGCCTGATCCTCTGGGACCTCACCCGGCCGGACGGCCACCGCGGCAAGGGCGTGGCCATCGGCATCGCCGCCGGCATCAAGCTCACCCCCGGCCTGTTCGCCGTCTACCTGCTGATCACCGGACGGGTCCGCGCCGCGTTCACGGCCGGCCTCACCTTCCTCGGCACCTTCCTGCTCGGCGCCCTGGTCCTGCCCGACGCCACGTACGGCTTCTGGACCAAGTACCTCTTCGACTCCACCCGGGTCGGCAAGACCGTCATCGTCGACAACCAGTCGGTGCGCGGCGCCGTCGCCCGCCTGCTGCACACCGAGAACCCCGGACTGCTCGCCACCGCCGCCGGAGCCGCCGTCGCGATCGCCGGACTCGCCGTCGCCGCGTGGGCGTACCGCAGCGCCCGCTGGGCCCCGCGCGCCGAGGCCTGGGGCGTCTGCTGCGCGGCGGTCACCGCCGTGCTGATCTCCCCGATCAGCTGGACCCACCACTGGGTCTGGTGCGTGCCCGTGCTCGTCCTGCTCGCCGCCGAGGCCGCCCACGAGCGCTCCCGCCCGGCGGCCGTGCGCAAGGCCCGCTGGCGGGTCATTCTCGGCGTGACCCTGCTCGGCTTCCTCTGCTTCGGCATGTGGGTCGTGCCGCACAAGGGCGACCTCGACCTGCACCTGCCCGCCACCCACCAGCTGCCCGCCTCGGTCTACCCGCTGCTCGGACTGTGCTTCCTCACGGTCGCCGCGCTGCGCGTCCGCTCCCGGCGGATCGCCGCCGGGGCGCCCCTGGTCCGGCTGCCGCGGCAGCGCACCGCGGACGGAACCCAGCAGGCCCCCGCGGCCCGCTGAGCCCCCGTCCCCGGCCCCCGCTCCCGGCGCGGCCGAGTGGGCCGCTGACGGACGTGGTGCGCGGCGGTGGTGCGTCCGGGGTCATGCGAGGAGCTCGGCGAGCGAACCCTCCAGGTCCATCGCCGCCAGCTCCGCCCCCGGCGGCACCAGCCGGTGCGCCTTCTCCAGCCACGCCGCGACCGTCGCCAGCGGCGCCTCCAGCAGCGCGTCGCCGGCCGGCGAGCTCAGCGCCATGCACAGCACGCTGCGCCGCCCCGCCCGGGCCGGCCAGATCCGCACGTCCCCCTGCCCGCACGGCCGGAACGTCCCCTCGACCAGCAGCTCGCGCGCGAACACCCAGGTCACCGGCGCCCCGCTGTCCAGGTGGAAGGTCACGTGCACCGCGAACGGGTCGTGACTCCCGTACGACAGCCGCGCCGCCACCGGCACGCTGCGCTCCGGCGACAGCACCAGGTTCAGCTCCAGCTCCTGCTCCACCACGCCCGTCGAGTGCCCCATGGCCGTACTCCCTCTCTCCGTACTCCCCGGTCCGCCCGGTGCGGGCCGCTTCTCGGCCCGCACCGGGAGAGAGCGCGACGGGTGCAGGCTCTTACACGCGTTTCGGAAGAAGTCTTTTTCCGTTGAACAAGGGGGGCCCGGGGGCTCCAGGTACTACCCTTTGTGACTGTTCCGCGACTCTGTGCAGGTCGCGTGCCCCCCTATGCCCCCCTCTGGCGTTCCTGGCGTTGGCACGGAAAGAAGTACGACATGACGGACCGGCCCCACCCCGGCTACTACCCGGATCCGTCCATCCCGGGGTTCGTCCGCTACTGGGGCGGCAGCGGGTGGGTGCCCGGCACCAGTCGGCCCGCGCCGGCGCCCGGCGAGGTGCTGGAGCCGCCCCGCTTCGTGTCCCGGTACGTCGACCAGGCGCCGCAGGCCGGGCACGCCGGGCAGCCGCCGCAGATGCCGCACGGGGCGTACGCGCCGCAGGGGTCGCCGGGGCCGCAGGTCGCCACCGCGCAGTACGTGCCGCCGCCGGTCGTACCGGCCGCACCCGTCGTACCGGCCGCTCCGGTCGTGCCGGTCGAGCCCGCCGTCGGGCTGCTCGGGGACACCGGGCCGGTGTACTTCGACCAGACCTCGGCCGGGACCTCGTTCGCGATGGCGCCGGGCGGGGCGGAGGCCGCCTCGGAGCTGGAGCTGCGTCCGCGTTCGGAGCTGGAGTCCGTCCACGGCGCCGGGGTGGCCTCCGCCGCGCCGTGGGCGACGGTGGACGGCGGGTTGCGGCCGGTGGTCCCGCAGTCCTGGGCCCGCGCGGAGGCGCTGGGCGGGGCGGAGGGCCTGTCCGCCGTCCCCGCCCAGGCCGCCGGCGGATGGCCGGCGGTCGACGCGGGACGCCGGCCGGCCGCGGAGCTGGAGGCCCAGCCGGGACTGGAACCGACGTACCTGTCCGGGCTGCCGGAGCGGCCGTCGGAGCACGCGCAGCCGGGGGCGGACGCGATGCCGGGGGACCGGATGGGGTCCGGGCCGGGCGAGGTGGGTGCGGCGGGCGCGGTGGAGGCGGCTGTGCAGTCCCGGCCCGGGGCGGAGGCGCCGTCCGGCTGGCGGGCCGACCCGCGGGAGCAGCGCGGGCTGCTGGAGACCGGCGGGGCGCCGCGGTTGGTGTCGTGGGGCATCGGCGCCGCGGAGCCGGCCGTGGAAGCGGCCGTGGAGCCGGTCGTGGAGTCGGTCGTGGAGGCACCGGAGGCAGTCGAGGCACCTGAGGTGGCTGAGGCTCCCGGCACCGTCGCCCCGGCGGGCCCGGGGGCGGTCGCGGATGCCGGGGCGACGGTGGTCGATCCGGTCGACGGCGGTGTTGCGGGTACGCGTGAGCGAGCGGATCGGGAGGGCGGGGCTCCGGGTCCGGAGGCGGGCGCGGACGCGGGAGCGGGAGCGGATCGGGGGGGTCGAGGTGCCGGGCCCGGCGGCGCAGTCGGGTGCGGGTGCGGGTCAGGGCGTGGCGGAGGGCCCGGGCGGCGCGGCGGAGGCCGTGCGGGTCGGGGCCGCGTCGACTTCCGCCACCCGGGACCGGGCGGCCCGCAGCGGTGCGGCCAAGGCGGCGGGGACGCCGGCCGGCACGGCGTCCGGCGGCACGGCGTCCGGCGGCACACGGACCGGGTCCGCCCGGGGCGGCGCGTCCGCCCGTGGCGCGGCGGGTGGCGAGGGCGCGCGGAGAGGCGCCGCCCGGACCGCCGGTAGCCGCTCGCGGAGCACGGGTCGGAGCACGGGTCGGCGCGAGGCGCCGGTGGCCGGCCCCGGGCGGCGGCTGCTGGCGCGGCTGGTGGACACGGTGGTGGTCGCCGTGGTGGGCGTCGCGGTCGGGGTGCCGCTGGTCGGTTCGGCGCTGGAACACCTGAACCAGAAGATCGCGGACGCGCAGACCGCGTCCGCCCGCACCGGGCAGCGCGTCCAGGTGTGGCTGGTCGACCCGGTGACGCTCGGGAAGCTCGGCGCCCTGCTCGCCCTGCTGCTGCTCTTCGGCGCGGTGTACGAGGTGATGCCCACGGCGCGGACCGGCCAGACCTTCGGCAAGCGGCTGGCCCGGATCCGGGTGGTGGACGCGTCCGGCGGCAGGCCGCCGACGGTCGGCCGCTCGGTCGCGCGCTGGCTGGTGGGCCTGCTCGGCACGCTGCTGCTGGTCGGCGCGGTGGTGCCGCTCTTCGACCGCACCGCCCGCCGAGGCTGGCACGACCGTGCGGCCCGGACCCGGGTGGTCGTCCGGAAGTAGGCCTCCGGTCTGGGAGAGTGCCGGGCATGAGACTTCGCTGTGCGGTGCTCGACGACTACCAGGACGCGGCCGCCGGTGCGGCCGACTGGTCAACGCTGGCCGACCGGGTGGAGGTGGTGCGCTTCCGGGAGCATTTCGGGTCCGAGGACGAGCTGGTCGCCGCCGTCGGGGACTGCGAGGTCGTGGTGACCCTGCGGGAGCGGGTGGCCTTCCCGGCGGAGGTGCTGCGGCGGCTGCCCCGGCTGCGGCTGCTCGTGGCGTCCGGGATGCGGAACTCGGTGATCGACCTGGCGGCGGCCCGCGAGGGCGGGGTGACGGTGTGCGGGACGGAGAGTTCCTCGACCCCGCCGGTGGAGCTGACCTGGGCGCTGCTGCTCGGGCTGGCCCGCGGCATCGTCCCGGAGAGCACGGCGCTGCGCACCGGCGGGCCGTGGCAGAGCACGCTGGGTGCCGATCTGGCGGGGCGTCGGCTCGGACTGCTGGGCCTCGGGAAGATCGGTGCCCGGGTGGCGCGGATCGGACTCGCCTTCGACATGGAAGTGCTGGCGTGGAGCCAGAACCTCACCGCGCAGCGGGCGGCGCAGGCCGGCGCCGTGCTCGCCGCCTCCAAGGAGGAGTTGCTGGAGACGAGTGACTTCGTCTCCGTCCACCTGGTGCTCGGCGACCGGACCCGCGGCCTGATCGGCGCCCCGGAACTGGCCCGGATGAAACCGACCGCCCATCTGGTGAACACCTCCCGGGCGGCCGTCGTCGACCAGGACGCCCTGCTCGCGGCCCTGCGCGAGGGCCGGATCGCGGGTGCGGCCGTCGACGTGTTCGAGCAGGAGCCGCTGCCCGCCGACCACCCGCTGCGGACGGCGCCCCGGCTGCTGGCCACCCCGCACCTCGGGTACGTCACGGACGCCAACTACCGCACCTACTACGGGCAGGCGGTCGAGGACATCGAGGCGTACCTGGCCGGGGCGCCCGTACGAGTCCTGGCCCGAGGCGGCGAAACAGTCGAAAACGGACCAAATATCCCAACATCGTAGTAATGCTGATGTTCTACTCGGGGCATGAGCACCTACGACCCCTCAGGCACCGAGCCGGAGGAGGGCGGCAAGCCCCCCTTCGACAAGCAGCCCCCGCCTCAGGCGCCGCAGGCGCCGTCCGCGGGCAGCCCGTACGACACCCCTCCTGGCTACGGCGCTCCGTACGGTGCACCGCCCGGAGGCGCCGGCAGCCCGTACGGCGCCGGTGCTCCCCAGGGCTCCCCGCCCCCGCCCGGCCAGCCCCACGGTGCGCCGTACGGCGCACCCGGCGCGGGGCCGGTCCCCGGCATGCCGCCGCTCGGCAGCTGGCCCAACCGCATCCTCGCCCGCGTGATCGACTTCGTCCTGGTGGAAGTCGTCGCCGTGCTGGTGCTGCTGCCGTTCGTCAACTACGGCAGGCAGGACGGCTGGGTCGGCGCCACCTGGCTCGGCTACGGCCTCTACCTGGTGTACGAGGGCATCATGCTCAGCCGCGACGGCCAGACCGTCGGCAAGAAGGTGATGAAGGTCCGGGTCGCCATGCTGGTCGACGGCAGCTCCCCGACCCCCGGGGCCGCGTGGACCCGGGCCGCGACGTTCATCGTGCCCGCGCTGATCTGCTGCGGTGCCCTGTGGTGGCCGATCGACGGCCTCTTCGGCGTCTTCGACAAGCCGTACCGGCAGTGCATCCACGACAAGGCGGCCAAGACGGTGGTGGTCACCACGGCCTGACAGTCGCTCGACGCGGCCTCGTGGGCCGGGCCCGGCAGGCGTCGGGGCCGGCCCCGCGCCGCGTCACGGCTGGCGGGCGAACTCCGGGGCCGGGCTCGGTTCGGGCGCCGCCGGGGCGAGCGGTGGAGCGGCGACGGCCGACCGGCGCTGGGCGGCGGCCGACATCGACAGCGCCGTGGCGAGCGTCCCCAGTGCGATGGCGAACGCCACCAGCACCGCGATCTCGTACACCCCGGTCGAACCGGAGACGGCGAGCAGCGCCACCGTGGTGGCGACGACGATCAGAGTGCCCGTGAACAACTGGGCCGAGCTGGGGCGCGGCATGAGGTTCACTCCTTCGCGCGGGGCCGGGGGATCCGTACTGGAGGTCTACCCATGACAACGGGTCGGTAAGTCCACCCTAATCCCGCGGAACCGGCATATGCAGGGGCACGGGGGGCGCACGGGCTCACGGGGCTCACGGGCGCATGGGCGCGCGGGACGGGCCGGCCCACGGGCGCCGGGGCACCGGTGGGGGGCGTTCCGGCAGTCGGTACGGTGGATGGCGAACCGTCAGTTCCCGGATCGGGGGAGTCCAGCCGTGTCCGTACCGCCCGACTGGCCGACCGGCGAGACCGAGGCCCTCGCCGAGCAGGAACGCCTGCGGCCCCAGGTCGTCACCGAGGGCCCCGCCCCCGACCGGACCCCCGGCGTCCTCGTCGCCGGCGTGGACGTCGCGTACGACGACGAGAAAGACGTCGTCGCCGCGGCGGCCGTCCTGCTCGACTACGCCACGCTGGAGGTCGTCGAGGAGACCACCGCCGTCGGACCGGTCGCCTTCCCGTACCTGCCCGGCCTGCTGGCCTTCCGCGAACTCCCCGCCGTGACCGAGGCGCTGCGCGGACTGACCGTCCGGCCGGAGGTGGTGGTGTGCGACGGGTACGGGCTCGCCCACCCGCGCCGCTTCGGACTCGCCAGCCACCTCGGCGTCCTCACCGGCCTGCGGACCATCGGCGTCGCCAAGACCCCGTTCGTCTTCGAGCACCGGGAGCCGGGCCCCCGGCGTGGCGACTGGAGCCCGCTCCTCGACCGCGGCGAGACCGTCGGCCGCGCCGTCCGCACCCGAGAAGGCGTCAAACCGGTCTTCGTCTCCGTCGGCCACCGCATCGGCCTCACCGAGGCCGCCGAGATCACCCTCGCCCTCGCCCCGCACTACCGGCTGCCCGAGACCACCCGCCGCGCCGACTCCCTGTGCCGGCGGGCCCTCGCCGCCGAGACCGCCGCCGACGTGCAGTGACCCGATCGTTGCAACCGGGGCTGCCGCAGGCCAGGCCGCCGATCGGGAGTCCGCCTGTGAGGTGCCGACTTGACGGTGGGTGGCATGTGTTAGACATATGGGTTGAAGCCGAGCTACGGCGGCGCATGGCGGCTAAGCAGTACGGGGGAGGTACCAGAACATGAGCACGGGGACCGGCGGGTCCGGCTACCGGGTCGAAGTCGACAGCCTGCGGGCGTTCGCCACACAGGTGCGAGGCCTCCTGGGCGAGTTCCAGGCCCGGGCGGACGGCAGCAAGGTGCACGGCCTGAGCGGTGTGTCGACCGGTGCGTTCGGCAACTTCGCGGAGGCGGAGGAACTGCGCGAGCGGTACGTAGAGATGCGTGACGTGCTCCGGAGCGTCCTGAACGGCATCTACGACACGATCGACGAGGCCCAGCAGAAGGCGGACCGAACTGCCGCCAACTACGAGGACCAGGAGTACGAGACCTCCCGGACGATGAAGCTGAGCGACGACGGCTGGTCCACGGCTCCGCCGCCGGCGCGCACTGTGGCACCCGGGCGGCCGGCTCGCCCGGCAGCCTCCGATGGGCAGTCGGCGTCCGGTACCAATGCCGGGGCGGAGCAGACGTGGTGACCGTCTCCAACGCGAGGATCATTGGGCGAATCGGTTCGGAGGACGTCGAGCGATGAGCGGAACCAACTTCCACAGCTACAGCCACGGCCAGATGCGCGCCATGCTGGACTCCATGGACTCCGGCTCGATCATGGCCGCGAGTGATCCGTGGCGCAATGCCAGCACGACGCTCAAGGACATCCAGGGCGCACTCAAGACCGCCTCGGCCGATGCGGTTTCGTCCTGGGACGGTTCGACCAGCAGCGCGTTCCACGAGCGGATGACGCAGCTGGCGGTCCTGGTCAACGATGCCGCTGCCTACGCCAACGATGCCGCCAACGCGATGGAGCTCGCCTCCAAGGCGATCGACCAGGCCAAGCAGGACATGCCGGAGGAGCCCAGTTTCTGGGACAAGGCCGGTGACGCGATCAGTGACACCGCCAAGGGCGCGGTCGGTGTCGAGGACGAGGACACGCGTACGGCGATCTCGGACGAGCGCAAGGCCGAGGCGGCCGCAGTCATGCAGACCCTGGCGGTCCGGTTCACGGCGGCCAAGAACTCCATGAAGGTGCCGGGTTACGTCCGTGACGGCGACCCGCCGTTGACGCCGCACGACCCTTCGGGCGCCGAGGCGATCGGGGCCATGATCATGGGTGGCGGCATGGGCTTCGTCGGGGGAAGCCGGACCACCACCGGTACCTCGTCGACCGGTCGGACGAGCGGTCCGTCGGGCCGGCTCGCGCCGCAGGCACCGAGGGTGATCGGCGCGGGCGGTCCAACCGACTCCGGGATCAAGGGCGGCACCGCCAACCCGGCGCCGCGTCCCAAGGGCCCCTCGACCGGTATCGACGGCACACACCTGGGCGGTACCGGCACGCTTCCCGGCTCGAACACCGGCAACCACCCGACCGGCCCCGGCGGGCTCCAGGGCGGCTCCGGCGGCGGGCAGGGCCACGGTGGCGGCGGTCTCGGCCCCGCCACCAGTGGCGGCGGTGGGACCGGCGTCAAGGGCGGCGGTGCGAACGGCCCCGTCGGCGGCAGTGGCGCTCGCGGCGGCGCCGGCTCGAACTCGGGCCGCGGTGGTCTGGGTTCCAACGCTGCGCGGGCCGGCACGTTCGGCGCCGGCGGCATGGGCGAGGGCGGTCACGGTGCCGGCGCGGGCGCCAAGGGCGGCGCGGGCGGCCGTTCCGGCCTCGTCCGCAAGGGCGGCGGTGTCGTCGGCGAGGCGTCGGCCGGCCGGGCCGGCGGGCGGGCCTTCACCGAGGGCGGGTCGGGCATCGGCCGCGGCCGCGGCGGCCAGGCCGCCGGTCAGGGCGCGGGCGGCCAGGGCCACGGCGCGTTGGGTCAGGGCCAGGCCGGCAAGAAGGACAAGAAGCAGGGCAAGGATCGTCCCGACTACCTCGTCGAGGACGAGGAGACGTGGGCGTCCGGCGACCAGGTCAATCCGAACGTGGTGGAATGACCTCGGACCGTTAGGACGAATCGAACGACACGGCCGTCCCGGGAGCGTCAGCTTGCGGGGCGGCCGTTCAACGAGTGGGGTGACGAGGCTTGACGACCAGCCGGACCACGCGCGGTATGGCCGTGCTCGCAACCGGAGCCCTCGTGTGGGGCCTCGGCGCGGGCCCAGCCGCTGCGGACAGCACGCGGGACGCGCAGTGGCCCATCAGGAAGTACGACGCCGCCAACAAGGTCTGGCCGATCACCCAGGGCGACGGTGTCATCGTCGCGGTGATCGACACCGGTGTGGCCAAGCACCAGGACCTCGAAGGCCAGATCCTCCCGGGGGCCAACCTCTCGGGCGAGGCGGGGGACGAGCGGTCCGACGAGTCCGGTCACGGAACCGGCATGGCCTCGCTGATCGCGGGGCGCGGCCACGGCGACAACGCCGGCGTCATCGGTCTCGCGCCGAAGGCGAGGATCCTCCCGGTCAAGATCGCGGTCGGTGGCCTTTCGGACTTCAAGGGCGAGCCCGGACAGCTCGCCGCCGCGATCCGCTACTCGGTGGACCACGGCGCAAAGATCATCAACATGTCCATCAGTGGTGAGTCCGACAAGGGAGTTCGGGACGCCATCAGTTATGCGGTCAGCCGCGACGTCGTGCTGATCGGTGCCTCCGGGAACGGTGGCAACCACAACGAACCCGTCGACTACCCTGCGGCGATCCCCGGTGTGGTCGCGGTGGGAGGCGTGGACGAGGCCGGGAAGCCGTGGGCCAAGGGGAACAAGGGGCCCGAGCTCACGCTGGTCGCGCCCAGTGTGAGTCTTCCGCACGCGGCGGGTAAGCCCACCACGTACGTGACGGCCGACGGCACTTCGGGTGCCACCGCTTACGTCTCCGCCATCGCCGCGCTGGTGCGGGCGAAGTACCCCGAGCTGTCGGCCGGTCAGGTGATCGGGCGGTTGACCAGCTCAGCGGTCGCGCCGCCGGACAAGTCCGCGGTGCCGAACAGCAACTACGGCTACGGCATCGCCTCCCCGCAGCGCGCGCTGGAGGCGAACCCGACCGTCGACAACGGGCCGCGGGAGAATCCGCTGCTGAACCGGCCGGAGCCGCAGCGGCAGGACGGCGCGTCGGCCTCGGCGCAGGCGTCCGCGCCGGCGTCGAAGCAGCCGGTGCCCGGCGCCACCGGTGGCGACGCGGCCGAGCAGAAGGACAGCGGCAGCAGCTCGACGCTGCTGGTCGTCGGCGGTGTGGTCGCCGTGCTGGTGGTCCTGGTGGTGGTGCTGCTGGTGGTGCGCCGTTCGCGGAACAACAACGGCGGCGGCCCCGGCGGCCCCGGAGGGCCTGGCACGCCGGGCGGCGGCGGTACGGGTGGTGGCGGGTACCCGCAGCAGCAGCCGTACGGTGCTCCGCCGCAGGGCGGGTACCCGCAGCAGCAGCCGCCGTACGGTGCGCCGCAGCAGCCTCCGGCACCGGGTGGCAATCCGTACCAGCGCTGACACGCCCACGGACGGCTGATGGTCCTCGCGTGGTGACGGCCCTTCGGGTAGGAGATGGCTCGACCGTCTCCGACCGACCCGAAGGGCCGTCCGTCATGTTGCGCAAGAAGTTCGCCGTCCTCGTCCTGCTCGTGGCGGCGACCGCCGTTCCCTCGTCGGCCGCTCCGGCGTTCGCCGACGGGCCGAAGAACGACCAGGAGGCGGCGGTGTGTTCGCAGCTGCTCGGGTCGGTCCTGCCCGGGCTGGTGCCCACGCAGGAGGTGTGCACGGTGAACACCGAGAAGCAGGACTCGACCGGCCACGTCCAGGGCTGGGACGGTTCGGGCCTGTTCGGCGGCTGACCCGCCCGCTGCAGCGGGCGGGCGGCAGCGGGCGGGCGGCGGCGCGTGGCCGTCGGCGCGTGGCCGTCGGTGCGTGGTGGCCGGTGCCCGGCGGCCAGTGCCTGGCGGTCGGCGCGCGTCGGCCGTCAGCGCGCGTCGCCCGCCAGCCACTCCTCCCGCAGGACGGCCATGTGCAGCACGTCGTGGTACTGGCCGTCCCACTTGAGCGCCTGCCGGCTGCGGCCTTCGTGGACGAAGCCGGCCTTCTCGTAGGAGCGGACGGCGCGCGGGTTGTACTCGAAAACCTCCAGGTGCACGCGGTTCAGCCGGATCTCCTCGAAGACGTGGCGCAGCAGCAGCCGGGTCGCTTCGGGGCCGAGCCCCTGGCCGGGCCGACCGGGGGCGAGGGCGATCCGGAAGGAGGCGGAGTCGTTGTCGGGATCGAGCTCGTTGAGGGCGAGTTCGCCGAGGAACTCGCCGGTGTGCGGGTCCTCGATGGCGAGGTCGAGGCGGTCCGGCTGGTCGGCCCGGTCCGCGCACCACTGCTCGGTGTCGGCGAGGGTGAACTCCCGTACCGTTCCGGTGAGTCTCCGCAGCTCGGGGTCCTGGACGGAGCGCCAGAAGTCCTCGGCGTGCCGGAGGGCCAGCGGGACCAGGCGGACGCGTTCGCCGGTGAGCGTGGGCTTGACGGAGAGGGCTGCGCGGTTGATCACGTACTCCGTTCTACCTGGCCGCGGAGGGCTGCGGCCACCTGGTCGGCCGCGTACGCTCGGACGCATGCCGGATGAATCGATCGCTGAGCGGGTGGCCGGACAGCAGGCCGGATCCGGGTCCGGACCCGGGTGCTACAGCTGTGATCGGGAGGCGGAGTTCGACTCGCTTCCCGCGTGGGAGTCGATCGCGGTGGACGACCACTGGCGGGTGGTGCACGCGTTCGGGGTGCCGCTGCCGGGCTGGCTGGTGCTGGTGCCGCGTCGCCACGTCACGTCGATCGCCGAACTGACCGATGCCGAGGCGGAGTTGCTGGGGAGTTGGCAGGTCCGGCTGTCCCGGGCGCTGGCGGTGGTGACCGGGTGTGCGAAGACGTACGTGGCGCAGTTCGCGGAGCGCGAGGGCTTCGCGCACGTGCACTTCCACCTGGTGCCGCGGGCGGTGGACCTGCCGGAACCGGTGCGCGGCCCGCGGGTGTTCGGGCTGATGGACGGCACGAGTCTGCCGGCCGAGGAGTTGGACCGGATCGCGCTGCGGATCCGGTCCGTCCTCGACGGCGTCGAGAAGGGCAGTGCGTGACGGTCCGTCAGTGTGCGGCGGTCCACGGCGCCCGGGTCATCAGGGCCTTGACGTTGGCGACGTAGCTCGGGTTGGGGATCTGCGAGACGCCGCTGACCGCGCCGGTCGCCAGGTCGGTGACGGTGTTGTAGTGCACGTTGCCCGCACCGGCGTTGTAGGCGGCGATCACCAGGTCGAGCAGCGGGGTCTTGCCGCTGACCGGGTCGGGGGAGAGGTCGTAGTTGCCGCCGAAGCAGGAGTCGCCGTAGTAGGCGACCAGCCAGTCGAGCAGCTGGGTGCCGAGCTGGACGTTGCCCTCGACGGTCTTGGGGTCGCTGGTGGTGCCGAACTTGTTGTTCATCATGGTCACCGTGCCGGGCATGACCTGCATCAGGCCGATGCCGCCGTCGCAGGCCAGGATGGCGGACTGCCAGCCGCTCTCCTGCCAGGCGACCGCCTTGACCAGCGCGGTGGGCAGCGGGGGCATGGTGTCCTTGCCGCCGTTGGAGAGGGTGAAGGTGCGGGTCTTGCCGGCCGCGGCGACCAGGGCCGCGTCCACGGTGGCGGTCGGGGCGTTGGTGCCCGAGTAGGACGGCTTGCAGCTGCTCTGCAGCGGCGGGACGTGCGGGGTGGTGACGGGCGGCGGCGGGGGCGCGACCGGGCCGGCCTTGGCGACGGGCGGGGGCGGCGCGCTGGCCGCCCGGGTGGCGGTCGGCGAGGCGCTGCGGCGGGTCGCCGAGGCGCTCGGCGACGCGCTGCCCGAGGCGCCGGCGGACGGGCTCGGGCTGGCGCTCGCACTGGGGCTGGCGCTCGGGCTCGGCTCGGGCGAGCCGCTGTCGGTGGCGGTCGCCGTGACGGCGGCCGGGGCGGCTTCGGCGCCGGGGTGCCGGTCGGCCTTCTTGGCGCAGCCGGCCAGCGGCGCGGTCAGGGCCACGGCGGCGGCCAGGGCCAGGGCGGTGCGCGTTCTGCGGTCGACTGGCATGTGTGCGGTTCCCCCGTGTGTCGTCGCGGTGCTGAGGACGCGCTCCGGACGCCCCCGCCTCCGCAAAGCGCTCATCGTACTACTGAGCGGTACACGGCAGCTCGCGCAGTTCCGTTGCGCGTTGGCGGTATCTTGACGTCAGCTGTCGGTTCGGCCACTGGCTGCGGGCGGCCCGCCCCGGCGATCCTGAATGCATGATCATCCCTGACACCAAGGACTGGACCTGGGTGCTGGAGCGCCCCTGCGCCGACTGCGGCCTGGACACCCCGGCCGTGGCCCGCGAGGCCGTCCCCGGCATGATCCGTGCCAATGCCGCGGCCTGGGTGGGGCTGCTGGCGGCCGACCCGGAGGAGCTGCGCCGTCGTCCCGAGCCGCAGACCTGGTCGGACCTCGAGTACGCCTGCCACGTCCGGGACGTGTTCCGGATCTTCGCGGTCCGGCTCGACCTGATGCTCACCCAGGACGGCCCGCTCTTCCCCAACTGGGACCAGGACGCCACCGCCGTCGCCGAGCGCTACCGGGAGCAGGACCCGTCCCGGGTCGCGGTCGAGCTCGCGGACGGCGCCGAGGCGCTGGCCACCGCCTTCGAGCAGGTGGCGGACGGGCAGTGGCAGCGCACCGGGGACCGCAGCGACGGTGCCCGGTTCACCGTTGAGTCGTTCTCCCGGTACCTGGTCCACGACCCGGTGCACCACCTGTACGACGTGACCGGCGAGCGGCTCTGACCTTCCCGGGCCGCTGACCTTCCTGACCCTTTCTGGCCCTTTCTGGCGCTTCCTGGCCGCCGGGGGGTGCTCAGAGGGTGGTGAGGTCGGCCGGCTGCCAGGCCGGGAGGCCGTGCGGCACCGCCTCGGCGAGGACCTGCTCGGGCTCGCCGCCGGAGCGGACGGTCAGCAGGAAGCGGTGGCCCTGTTCGCGGCGTCCCGGCTCCAGGGCGACCCGGGCGAACGGCGCGGTCGGCGTGGAAGCCGCGGCGAGGCGGTCCAACTCCGCCTCCACCTCACTCCATTCGGGGGCCGGAACGTACTGGCGCATCACCGAGTGCCAGACCACGGTGAGCGCGCCCTCGGCGGGTTCGACGGTGCGCAGGAACGCGGCCGCGCCGACCGGGTCCACCCGGGGCGGGGTCGCTGCGGCCAGCCGCAGCGCGCCGTCCAGGCGGGCGAAGCGCTCCAACTGGTCGGCCCAGACGTAGGCGCGCAGGGCGAGCGCCCCCTCGGGGGAGCACGGGTCGATCGGGGTCGGGTCGCAGCCGCGGCGCTCGGTGAACCGCAGCGGGGGCGGTGTTCCGCGCAGCCAGGCCGGCGGCCGGTCGCGCCAGGCGCCGCGGAGCACCACGGGGGAGTCGGCCGGGCCGTAGGCGAAGCCGGGCGATTCGTAGCGGAAGCGGTCGGCGAGCAGGTTGAGGCCGGCGCTCGCCCCGAGTTCGAACAGGCGCACCGGGAGGTCGCGTCCGCCGAGGACCCAGCGCACGCCGGTGGCCAGCAGGTTGGCCCGGCCGACCTCGTTGGTCTGCGGCGGGCGGGTCATCCACGCGCGGACGAACGGGAGTTCGGCGGCGACGGTGGCGAGGAAGGCCTGCCGGGCGGGCTCGGGGTCGGCGGGGTCGAAGGCGCCGCCGGCGCTGGGGTAGTGGGCGGCGAGCGCGGGGGCGCGGCCGGTCAGGACGAGGGCGTGGACGGCGCCGAGCAGGCGCAGTGCGACGGCGGCCGGGCCGGGGGCGTCCTCGTGGCCGGTGACGGCGGCGGCGCAGGGGCCGCCGGAGGCGATGTCCCCGGCGGCCCGGTGGAGCAGCGCGGCGGACAGCGGCGAGCCGAGCCGTTCGCACGCCTCGGCCTGGAGCCGGAACATCTTGACGGTGTGGTCGAGTGACACGCGGGGTCTCCGTCCTGGTCGACTGGAGATCATCATTCGCCCTCCGGTTCGTCCGCGACCAGCCCGCTCCCGGGTGACGGAGGTCACCGGACAGGAGCGTCACCCTGGCGGTGTGTCAGGTTCCGCACCGGTCCGTCGCGCATCCGTGACACGGGTCGGACAGGATCGGCGCATGAGAATCCCCCGAACCCTGCGCCGCGTCCTGATCGCGGGGGCCGTGGCGTCCCTGCTCGGGGGCGCGCTGTGGTGGTGCTATGCCTGGTACCTCCCGGGCCTGGCGGGCCCCGCCACGACCGCCGGGGTGGACTCCGCCAGCCGGCAGGCCCGCGCGGCGGCGCAGCAGCGGCTGGACGAGACGGTGGCGGCGCTGCCGGGCGGGGCCCGGGCGCTCGGTGACGCGGCCGCGGACCGCTGCCTGCGGGACGGCCCGTTCGAGGGGGCCGGTCCGGGGCTGCTGCAGTGCCAGTGGGAGCTCTCGCGGTACCTCGTGGTGGACGGCGCCGCCGCCCGGACGATCAGTGAGGGCTGGTCGGGCGCGCCGGCCGGGGTGCGCGGCCCCGAGGGGCGGCAGGACTTCGACGATCCGCGGTCGCGCGAGCGGCTGGTGGTCACGGTGATCCGGAGCCGGGCCGAGCTGGACGCCGTCCCGGACCTGGAGGGCCACGAGGGCGTGCAGGAGTACCTGCGGGAGCGGCGCGCCTTCGCCGGGCGGGAGGCCGCCGAGCAGGCGCTGGCGGAGGGCCGTGCGGTCGTGCGGATCCTCCTGACCCGCGCCTACCACCGGGAGGGCGGTGGCGAACCGGTCCCGGTGGACTGATGCCGGGCCGGCCCGGCGAGGCGGCGGCCCGGGGGCATTCCGGCCGGGGAGGCACCCGGCTCGGGGGACACTCCGGCCCAGGGAGCGCCGGCCGGGGGCGCGCCCGGCCCGGGGCGGCGGCCGGTCAGTCGGTCGGGCGCAGGCCGTGGCGGAGCCGGGTGGCGATGCCGGCGGTGTCGCCGCCGACGACGTCGGCGATCTCGGGGGTGGCGAGGCCGACGACGTAGTGCAGGATGGCCAGGTCCTCGTCGGCCTGGCCGGGGCGGCGGCCGGCGGGGTCGGTGAGGGAGTGCCGTTCGGCGACCGTCTCGCGCAGGACCTCCCAGGCGGCCGCCGGGGCGTTGGGGCTGCCGAGGACCTGGGGCCAGACCCGCGCGAGGGCGTGCAGCGCGCAGCGGACCACCTCGGCGGCCTCGCCGGGCTCGCGGAACCAGACCCGGGCGTAGCTCAGGTACCGGGGCCTGTTCATCTCGCAGAAGGCGGTGAACTCCACCGGCATGTCCGCGAGTTCGACCTGGCAGTCGGCGGGCGCCGGTCCGGTGGCCGAGATATGACGATCAGTCACATCTGCCCTCTCGATCGGATCGGGACGGCGGGAGCGTGCTGCGCTCACTCTAGGCCCTCGGGCGGCTGCTGTGGGTGACAAGTCTGTTGAGATGCCCGCTCCCGGGTGCGGATCCGGCCGGTGTGTGACGTCCCGTCAGCAACCGGTCCGCTCGGCGCCCTCGGCGGCGGCGGCCCGGGACCGCCGGGTGCGCAGGGCGGCGTCGGCCGCTGCTGCCGCTGCCACCGCCGCTGCTGCGGCGGCCGCGGGGGCGGCCTCGCGGCGGCTCTGCTCGGGGATGGCGGCTCTGGCCGGGGTGCCGGGAACGGCCGGGACCGCAGGGGTGGCGCGGCCCGCGGGGTCCGGCTCGCCGCCGGTCCGCGCGTCGGGGCGGGCGGCGGCGCGCGCGGCGCCCTGCGCGCCGGAGCGGTCGGCGCGCTCGGCGGCCTCGCGGGCGGCCAGGTAGGCCTCCACCGCGGCGATGCCGTAGACCGGCTGGATCAGCTGCTGGCCCTTGAAGAAGGGCCGGGCCGGGGCGAATCCGGCGGCGACCACCAGGTCGCGGATCTCCGTTATCTCCGCCTCCGAGCGCGCGGTGAAGCGGACCTCCCAGCCCTTCTTGTACGCCCGTCCGTCCTCGCCGCCGCGTCGGGCGGGGTCGGGGCGGCGGACGTAGCCGGGCAGGCGGCCGAGGCGCAGCTGGGCGGTGCGCTGGGCGGAGGACTCGTCACGAGGCATGAGGGTGATGGTAGGCAATGGGCCGGGGCCGGGGGGCTGCGGGGTGGTACTCCACCGTATGGCCTTGATCACTCTGGGTCAGTATCCGCAGGTGGTGTCGGCGGGGGTGTCGGCGGCCCGGCAGGTGTCGATTCGATGAAAATCGGATGGTACAGGCCAAAGTCCGATCTAATCCGGCAACCGAATGAACGCCCTATCCGCCAAATGGGTGAGGGTATGGGGACTTTAGTGCGGAGCAGTCCCGTTTTCGCGACGGTTGGGTAACAGGTCGTCAGGTCAGGAGTGCCGTGTCAGAGGTCCGGGGGAGGGTTGACGGCATGAGCTACCAGATCCCGTCCCAGCCGTTGTCCCTCGAAGAGCTGGCGCGCCGGCAGCAGAACGTGATCACCGCCAGCCAGTTGCGCGCCCTCGGCGTGCCCACCCGCCTGGTCAGCGAGCAGTGCCGGCGCGGCGGGCCCTGGCAGCGCCTGCTTCCCCGGGTGTACCTGCTCCAGGAGAGCGGGCCGACCCCCGAGCAGCGGATGTGGGCGGCCCTGCTGTACGCGGCGCAGGACGGGCGGGTGGAGGGCGGCCGGGAGGGTGCGGTGATCACCGGTGCGGCGGCGCTCGCGCTGTACGGCTTCGTCTCGATGCCGCGGCTGCCCGCCGTCATCGGCGTGGAGGTGCTGGTGCCCCGCCAGCGCCGGCTGAAGGACGCGGGGGAAGTGCGGATCCGGCGCACCGCGCGCGCCCTGGTGGCCCGCTCGGTGCACGGCCTGGCCTGCGCCCCGGTGGCCCGCGCGGTGGCCGACGCGGTCCGCGAGTGGACCGACGCCGGCGCCTTCGAGACCGGCGCGATCGGCCCGGGCCTGCTCCGCTCGGTGCTCAGGGAGGCCGTGAGCCGCCCCGAAGGCGCCTGCACGGTGCGGGAGTTGCTGGGCGAGCTGCGCGACGCCGAGCTGCTGGAGACGCCCCGGGTGCGCGCCGCGCTGGACGAGCTGCTGGCCGCCGAGCGGGAGTCGGTGTTCGGCCGGATCGGCGAGCTGATCGACGAGTGGCTGCTGCCCGTCCCGCTGACCGGCCCGGAGCTGCGGATGCGCGGCGGCACCTACGTCGCGGTGCCGGACCTGTACTGGCCCGGGGCCGCGGTGGCGGTCGAGGTGGATTCCGAGCTGCGCTGCGTCAGCGAGGGCGAGGCGGCCTGGGTGCGCGGCGGCCAGCACCGGATGGAGTACCTGGGGGTGCGGGTGGTGCACGTGTGCGGGCAGCGGCTGGCCGCCGAGCCGGACGCGGTCGGCGGCGAGCTGCGCGAGGCCTTCGCCCTGGGCGGGGAGGACGTGGTCGAGCTGGTGGTCACCGAGCGGTGACCCGGGCGGAGCGGGATCAGCTCCGGACCACCGGGGTGCCGGTCAACTCGACCCCGGCCGAACGGAGTTCGGCCAGTGCGGTCTCGGTGGTGGCGGCTGCCACGCCGGCCGTGAGGTCGAGCAGCACGCGGGTGGCGAAGCCCTCGCGGACGGCGTCCAGCGCGGTCGCCCGCACGCAGTGGTCGGTGGCGATGCCGACCACGTCGACCTCGGTGACCTCGCGCTCGCGCAGCCAGTCGGCGAGCCCGCCGCCGTGCTCGTCCTCCCCCTCGAAGCCGCTGTAGGCCGCGGCGTACGCGCCCTTGGAGAAGACCGCCTCGATCGCGCCGGAGGTGACCGACGGGGCGAAGTTCGGGTGGAAGCCGACGCCCTCGGTGCCGGCCACGCAGTGCGCGGGCCAGGAGCGGACGTAGTCCGGCTCGGCCGCGAAGTGCGCGCCCGGGTCGATGTGGTGGTCCCTGGTGGCCACGATGTGGGTGTAGCCGGGCTGGGACTCGGCGATCAGGTCGGTGATGGCGGCGGCGACCTCGGCACCGCCGGCGACGGCCAGACTGCCGCCCTCGCAGAAGTCGTTCTGCACGTCGACGACGATCAGGGCCCGGTGCATGGCTGGCTTCTCTTCTCTTGCTCGGGTGTTCGGGTGCGGCGTTGAAAACTCTAGGGAGTGACGCGCGTAGGCGGAAGGGTGCGCGCGGTGGCCTCCCCGCGCGATCAGCCCGGGAGCTGCTCGGTGACGATCACCGGCTCGCCCTTGGAGAGCTGGGTGGCCGACAGCGGCAGCCCGGCGCGGGCCCGCAGGTGGCGCTCGCGGGCGGCGGCCAGCGGCTCCCTGCCGACCACCTCGCCCTTGCGGATCAGCGGCACGTGCAGCAGGTGCGGCTCCAGCTCGGCCGGGACCGGCCCGGTGCCGACCACCTCGGCCTCGGCGGTGCCGTCCGCGTCCGGCCGGCGCGCGGCCCACTTGCGGCCGCCGACGCTGCTCTTGCCGCCCGCCGAGCGCTTGGCGACCGGCTCCAGCGGCCCGCCGGGGGTGCTCGCCCGGGCGACCAGCTTGTAGACCATGGCGCAGGTCGGGTGGCCGCTGCCGGTGACCAGCTGGGTGCCGACGCCGTAGCCGTCCACGGGCGCGGCGGCCAGCGCGGCGATGGCGTACTCGTCCAGGTCCGAGGTGACGATGATCCGGGTGCCGGTGGCGCCGAGCTCGTCGAGCTGGCGGCGGACCCGGTGGGCGAGCAGGGTCAGGTCGCCGGAGTCGATCCGGACCGCGCCGAGACCCGGGCCGGCCACCTCGACCGCGGTGCGCACCGCCTCGTTCAGGTCGTAGGTGTCCACCAGCAGGGTGGTCTCCCGGCCCATCGAGGCGATCTGGGCGGTGAACGCGTCCCGCTCGCTGTCGTGCAGCAGGGTGAAGGCGTGCGCGGCGGTGCCGGTGGTCGGGATGCCGTGGGTGAAGCCGGCCTCCAGGTCGGAGGTGGCGCTGAAGCCCGCGACGTACGCGGCCCGGGCGGCGGAGACCGCGGCCCGCTCGTGGGCCCGGCGGGCACCCATCTCGATCACCGGGCGGCCGCCCGCGGCCGCGGTCATCCGGGAGGCCGCGGCGGCGATCGCCGAGTCGAAGTTGAGGATCGACAGGATCACCGTCTCCAGGATCACCGCCTCGGCGAAGGTGCCCTCGACGGTGAGCAGCGGCGAGCCGGGGAAGTAGACCTCGCCCTCCGGGTAGCCGTGGATGTCGCCGGTGAAGCGGTAGTCCGCGAGGAAGCGCAGGGTGTCCTGGTCGACCACCTGCTGGTCGGCCAGCCAGTCCAGCTGCGGGGTGGTGAAGCGGAAGTTCTCCACCGCGTCGAGCACCCGGCCGGTGCCGGCCAGCACGCCGTAGCGGCGGCCCGCGGGCAGGCGGCGGGTGAACACCTCGAAGACCGAGCGGCGCTCGGCGGCGCCGCTGCGAAGGGCGGCCTGCAGCATGGTCAGCTCGTAGCGGTCGGTGAGCAGCGCGGTGGAGGGGTGCGCGGTGATGGCGTCCATGGTGATGATGCTACCACCACTTAATGTCAGTTTGACGATATCTCGCGGGAGGCGACCCTGATTCGCCCAGGAGTCCCTCGGATGGAAGCATGGACGGGGGCAAGCGAAGGTCAACGAGGAGAGTCAGCCTGTGAGTGTCGCGCCGGTGGAGATCGAGCGCCCGGAGGTGGAGGGCGCTCCGGTGGCGGAGCCCGACACCCCGTGGGTGACCATCGTCCACAACGACCCGGTCAACCTGATGAGCTACGTCCAGTACGTCTTCCAGGCCTACTTCGGCTACCCGAAGGACAAGGCCCGGAAGCTGATGATGGAAGTGCACACCAAGGGCCGGACGGTGGTCTCCAGCGGCACCCGCGAGGAGATGGAGCGGGACGTCCAGGCCATGCACGGCTACGGCCTGTGGGCCACTCTCCAGCACGACTGACCGATCACGACCGAGGACAGATACGGAACCCATGGCTGGCTTGTTCGAGACCGCCGGAGGCGGCGCCGCCGCGATCACGCTGGACGAGGTCGAGGCCTCCATCCTGCGGTCGCTGGAAGTGCAGATGCTGGAGCTGATCGGCCCCGGGCCCGGCGGGGAGAACGCGGACCCGCTGGCGGCGCTGTTCGCCGAGGGGCCGACCGAGGCCCCGGAGGACCCGGCGCTGCTGCGGCTGTTCCCCGACGCCTACGGCGCGCCCGGCGAGCGGGCCGACGCCGAGACCGTCGAGATGGCCGCCGAGTTCCGCCGCTACACCGAGCTCGACCTGCGGGCGCGCAAGCGCGAGGACGCGCTGACCGTGGTCCGGGCGCTGGACCCGCTGCTCGGCGAGGGCGGCGTGCTCAAGCTCTCCACCGAGGAGTGCGTGCGCTGGCTGGGCGCGCTGAACGACCTGCGGCTCACCCTCGGCACCCGGCTGGAGGTCACCGAGGAGGACGACGAGGGCCTCTACCGGCTGCCGGACGACGACCCGCGCAAGCCCCTGGTGATGGCCTACCTCTGGCTCGGCGCGATGCAGGAGAGCCTGCTGGAGGCCATGGCCGGCTGAGCCGGACGGGTTGGTGCTCAAATAACGCTCAGATGTGCACCGCTATCCGGCGTGTCCGTGTTTGACTGCGGTGCATGGCACAGCAGTCGTACGACGAGGTGACCGACCCCGTACCGGACGAAGAGGGCTACGAGCGGGGTCTGAACAGCCGTCAGATCCAGATGATCGCGATCGGCGGGGCGATCGGCACCGGGCTCTTCCTCGGTGCCGGCACCGCGATCTCCAAGGCCGGCCCGTCGCTGATCCTCAGCTACGCGGTGGCCGGCGTGGTGATCTTCGTGATCATGCGCGCGCTCGGCGAGCTGCTCACCTACCGGCCGGTGGCGGGCAGCTTCGCCGAGTACGCCCGGGAGTTCCTCGGCCCGTTCGCCGGCTTCGTCACGGGCTGGACGTACTGGCTGTTCTGGGTGGTCACCGGCATGGCCGAGACCACCGCGGCGGCGGTGTACGTGCGCTTCTGGGCGCCCGGCTGCCCCCAGTGGCTCAGCGCGCTGGTCTTCCTGTTGCTCCTCTACGCGGCCAACCTGATCTCGGTGAAGCTGTTCGGCGAGATCGAGTTCTGGTTCTCGATGGTCAAGGTCACCGCGATCATCGGGATGATCCTGATCGGCATCGGCGTGCTCACCATCGGCTTCAGCGACGCCGGGGACACCGCCTCGATCACCAACCTGTGGGATGACGGCGGCTTCTTCCCCAAGGGCGTCGGTGCGACCGTGATGACCCTGCAGATCGTCATGTTCGCCTACCTCGGCGTGGAGCTGGTCGGCGTCACGGCCGGGGAGAGCGAGAACCCCCAGAAGACCCTGCCGCGGGCGATCAACACCCTGCCCTGGCGGATCGTGCTGTTCTACGTCGGCGCGCTGACCATCATCCTGTCACTCGTCCCGTGGACCGAGTTCCAGCCCGGCGTCAGCCCGTTCGTGGCGGCCTTCGGCAAGGTCGGCATCCCCGCGGCGGCCGGGATCATCAACTTCGTGGTGCTGACCGCCGCGCTCTCCTCCTGCAACTCCGGCATGTACTCCACCGGTCGGATGCTGCGCGACCTCGCGCTGCGGGGCCAGGCCCCCGGGCGGCTCACCGCGCTCAACCGCAACCGCACCCCGGCCGTCGCGATCACCCTGTCCTGCCTGCTGATGGGCGTCGGCGTGGTGCTCAACTACCTCGTCCCGGCACGGGCGTTCGAGTACATCACCTCGGTCGCCACGGTCTGCGGGCTGTGGACCTGGTCGGTGATCCTGCTGAGCCAGATCCGCTACCGGACGGCCTGGAAGCGCGGCCACCTGCCGCCGCCCAGCTTCCGCGCGCCCGGCGGGGCCGGGCCGAGCTGGATCGCGCTCGCCTTCCTGGCCATGGTGGTGGTGCTGATCGCGCTGGACGAGGAGGCCCGGATCGCGCTCTACGTCTTCCCGGCCTGGGCGCTCGCCCTGGTGGTCGGCTACCGGGTGCTCAGCCGGCGCAACCCGGCGGCCGTCCACGGCGCCCCGCACCAGCACCTGCACGCCCGAAACGGCGGGTGAGGGCCGGCCGGAGCGTCTCGCTATCCTGACCGCATGCTGACCATCACCCGAGAACTGCGCGACCGGATCGTCGCCCACGCCCGCGCGGACCACCCGGACGAGGCCTGCGGCGTCATCGCCGGTCCGGCCGGCAGCGGCCGGCCCGAGCGGTTCGTCCCGATGCTCAACGCGGCCCGCTCGCCCACCTTCTACGAGTTCGACTCCGGCGACCTGCTCAAGCTGTACCGCGAGATGGACGACCGGGACGAGGAGCCGGTGGTGATCTACCACTCGCACACCGCGACCGAGGCCTACCCGTCCCGGACGGACGTCAGCTACGCCTCCGAGCCCTTCGCCCACTACGTGCTGGTCTCCACCGCCGAGGGCACCGAGGAGTCCGACCCCTTCCAGTTCCGCTCGTTCCGCATCGTGGACGGCGTGATCACGGAGGAAGACGTCGAGGTGGTCGAGGCCTACCAGGCCTGATCGCGGCGCACCCCGAGGGGGTCCGGCGGCCCCGCCCCGAGCGCGGCCGACGGGCCCCTTTCTCATTCCCCGGAACGGATGCGACCGGATCGCGAGACGGGCATGTCGGGAGGGGGCCGGGAATCTATACGATGAGTCCATGCGTTCCGTCGATGTGAGCAATCAGGCCCCAGGCACCCGCCTCGTGGCGCGCCTGCACGTCGACCTGTGCCGGCTCGCCAGCGCGATCTGTCCCGGCACCTCCGACGCCCGCTGACTTCGGCACACCCAGCCGCCCCGGTGCCCCCGGGGCCCCTCCTCCTGCCGCGCCCGAGCCCGGCACCCCGAACTCACCCCACCAGGAGCGCACAGCCATGGCCATCGAGGTCCGCATCCCGACCATCCTCCGCACCTACACCGACGGCGCCAAGGCCGTCGAGGGCACCGGCACCAACCTCGGGGAGCTCTTCGCCGACCTCGACGCCCGCCACCCGGGCATCGCCGGCCGCCTGCTGGACGGCGGTGAGCTGCGCCGCTTCGTCAACGTCTACCTGAACGACGAGGACGTCCGCTTCCTCGAGGGCATCTCCACCGCCCTGGCCGACGGCGACAGCGTCACCATCCTCCCCGCCGTCGCCGGTGGCATGAAGTAATGCGCTACGACAGCCCGATCGAAGCCGTCGGCAACACCCCCCTGGTCCGGCTGCCCCGGCTGTCCCGGGCCGTCCCCGGGAACGAGGACGGGCTGGTCACCCTCTGGGCCAAGCTGGAGGACCGCAACCCCACCGGCTCGATCAAGGACCGCCCGGCCCTGCACATGATCGAGCGGGCGGAGGCCGACGGCCGGCTCACCCCGGGCTGCACCATCCTCGAACCCACCAGCGGCAACACCGGCATCTCGCTCGCCATGGCGGCCAAGCTCAAGGGCTACCGCATGGTCTGCGTGATGCCGGAGAACACCAGCGAGGAGCGGCGCGAGCTGCTCCGCATGTGGGGCGCCGAGATCATCTCCTCGCCGGCCGCCGGCGGCTCCAACACCGCCGTGCGGATCGCCAAGGAGATCGCCGCCGAGCACCCCGACTGGGTGATGCTCTACCAGTACGGCAACCCCGACAACGCCGGTGCGCACTACGCCACCACCGGCCCGGAGATCCTCGCCGACCTGCCCACCGTCACCCACTTCGTCGCGGGCCTCGGCACCACCGGCACCCTGATGGGCGTCGGCCGCTACCTCCGGGAGAAGGTCCCGGGCGTGCAGGTCGTCGCCGCCGAGCCGCGCTACGACGACCTGGTCTACGGCCTGCGCAACCTCGACGAGGGCTTCGTCCCCGAGCTGTACGACGCCGAGGTGCTCACCACCCGCTTCTCGGTCGGCTCCGCCGACGCGGTGCAGCGCACCCGCGACCTGCTCCAGCAGGAGGGCATCTTCGCCGGCGTCTCCACCGGCGCCATCCTGCACGCCGCGATCGGCGTCGGCCGCAAGGCCGCCAGGGCCGGTGAGCGGGCCGACGTGGTCTTCGTCGTCCCGGACGCCGGCTGGAAGTACCTGTCCACCGGCATCTACACCGCCGAGTCCACCGAGGCCGCGGTGGAGGCACTGCAGGGCCAGCTCTGGGCCTGAGCCGGCACCTCCCGAAGGCGCGGCACCCCCTCGCGGGTGCCGCGCCTTCGGTCTGTGACACTCCGGGATTTATCCGTTCCGTGTGACCGCTTCGTCACGGAACGTCGACCGGTGCGGTCGGGCGGCCGAGGTTCTCGTTGGGCCGGAAAAGCTGATCGCGCACCCGGATCGCCCACACCCCCGGAGGTGGACCTCCATGCCAGGACCCGAACTCTGGTCGTACGTCGAGATCGCCCGCCACATCAACGTGCAGGCCGAGACCGTCCGCAACTACCGCCGGCACGGCCTGCTGCCCGACCCGGACACCGTCGACGCCGCAGGTCACCCCCGCTGGTACGCCGAGACCATCCGGGCCTGGGCCCGCAACCGGCCCCGGCAGCGCTGATCTCACCGCCCCCGGCCCGTTCTGGTGATTCCGCCCACAGCCCGGCACGGGGACGGGGGCAAAGTGCCGTGCGGCCCTTACTCTCGACAGGCGAACACCCCGCTACCAGCAGGTAGTGCGGGCCGCGCGGACCATGACCCAACGGGGCGGGAAGGGCTCGGCATGAAACTGACCGTGGTGGGATGCTCGGGGAGCTTCCCGTCCGCCGACTCGCCGTGCTCCAGCTACCTGGTGGAGGCGGACGGCTACCGCCTGGTCCTCGACCTCGGCAACGGCGCCCTCGGCGCACTGCAGAAGTACTGCGGCCTGTACGACGTGGACGCGATCCTGCTCAGCCACCTGCACGCCGACCACTGCGTCGACCTGTGCGCGTACTGGGTGGCCCGCAACTACCGGGTCGAGGGCTGCCCGGACCCGGTCCCGGTCTACGGCCCGGCCGGCACCGCCGAGCGGCTCGCCCGCGCCTACGACATGCCGGAGAAGCCCGGCATGACCGAGGTCTTCGACTTCCGCGCGCTCTCCGACGGCGCCGAGCTGCGACTCGGCCCGCTCACCGTCACCGCCGTCCGGGTCAACCACCTGGACGCCGAGGCGTACGGCTTCCGGATCGACCACGGCGGCCGCAGCCTGGTGTACTCCGGCGACACCGGCACCTGCCCCGAACTCGTCGAGCTGGCCCGCGGCGCCGACCTCTTCCTCTGCGAGGCCGCGTACACCGACGGCAAGGAGACCTTCGAGTCGATCCACCTCAACGGCACCCAGGCGGGCGAGCACGCCGCAGCCGCCGGGGTCGGCCGCCTGGTGCTCACCCACATCCCGCCGTGGACCGACGCCGAACGCAACCTCCGCGACGCCGCCGCCGGCTACCCCGGCCCGGTCGAACTGGCGCGCCCCGGAGCCGTCTACGAGCTGTGAACCGGGGTGAGCCAGTGCGCGTAGCGCGGCTCCGCGCCGGTCACCGCCGCCCGGTACAGCTCGGCCAGCCGCTTCGTCAGGTCGCCTTCGGCGGACGGTAGTTCCCGGTCGTCGAGGGAGGCGACCGGCACCACCCCGGCCGCCGTCCCGCAGACGAACACCTCGTCCGCCGCGTACAGGTCCGAGCGCAGCAGGCTCTCCACCCGCACCTCCACGCCCAGATCGCGGGCCAGCGTCAGCACGGTGTCCTGGGTGATGCCCTCCAGGGCGCCCGCACTGGCCGGCGGCGTGCGCAGCACCCCGCCGCGCACCGTGAACACGTTCTCCGCACTGCACTCGCTCACCGAGCCGTCGCCCGCCAGCAGCAGCGCCTCGTCGTACCCCGCGTCGGTCGCCTCCCGCCGGGCCAGCGCCGAATTCAGGTACGGCCCGGTGCCCTTGGCGGCCGGCGGCACCGAGTTCGGGTCGTTGCGCCGCCAACTGCTGGTCTTCAGCCGCAGTGGCCGCCCGCCCAGGTGGTCGGGCCACTCCCAGCCGGCGATCACCGTGGTGGTCGGGGAGTCGCGCATGTCCAGGCCCATCGAGCCGTAGCCGAGGAACGCGAAGTGCCGCAGGTAGCACGAGCGGTGGCCGTTCGCCCGGACCAGCTCCACCGTCGCCTGCGCCAACTCGGCCGCGGAGAAGGGGAGTCCGATCCGCAGCATCCGGGCGCTGCGCTCCAGCCGGGCCAGGTGCTCCGGCAGCCGGAAGACCGCCGGCCCGTCGGCCGTGTCGAACACCCGGGTGCCCTCCAGCACCCCCGTGCCGTAGTGCAGCCCGTGCGACAGGACGTGCACCTTCGCCCCGTGCCAGGGCACCAGCGCGCCGTCGAGCCAGATCGTGGAAGCCTCGTTCATCGCCATGCCGCCCATCCTGGGCGCCCCTCCCCGGCCCCGGGAGGGGCGCGGCCGCGCCGGATCCGGCCATGGCCGGGACCGGAGCAGCCGTCTCGGATGGTGGAATGCCGCGTCCGGATCGCGACCCCGGGCCTAGGGTCCGGACGTGGAGACCAGCACCGCCCTGTACGCCCTGCTGCTCGCCGAACCGGGCCGTGAGGCCGCCGAGCTGCGCGCCGAACTCGGCTGCGGAGAAGAAGAGTTCGAAGCCGCCGTCGACGAGCTGCGGTCCCTCGGACTGGCCCCGGCGAGCGGCCGGCTGACCGCCGTCCCGGTGGACACCGCCGTCCGCGCCCTGCTCGCCGAGGCCGACCACCGCTACGCCGAACTCGCCGACCGGGCCCGGGCCACCCGGGCCGCCGTCGACCGGCTGCACACCGACTTCCTGCCGCTGCGGACCGCCCCCGCGCACGAACTGGTCCGCGGCCCCGACCGGATCGCCGCCCTGCTCGAGGACGCCGCCCGCGGCGCCCGCACCGAGGCCCTGTCGCTGCGCCCCGGACAGGACCGGTCGCCGAGCGCCCTCGCCGGGAAGCTCGCCCGCGAGCGGATCGCCCTCGCCCGCCGGGTCGAACTGCGCACCATCTACCCGGTCGCCGCCCTGCACCGGCCCGCCGTGCTCGCCCACGTCCAGGAGCTGACCGCGGCCGGCGCCAGGATCCGGGTCGCCCACACCCTGCCGCTCTGGCTGATCGTGGTCGACGCCCACCTGGCCGTGCTGCCCGCCCCCGGGGAGGCGGGCGCCGCCGCGGTGGTGGTCCGCGACCCGGCCGTGGTCGGGGTCGTCCGCGAGCTCTTCGAGCACTTCTGGGCCGCCGCCTGGATCCCGCCCGAGCTGCTCGGCCCGGCCGCCCCGGACGACCGCCACCGCGAGGTCCTGCGGCTGCTCGCGGCCGGTCTCACCGACCGGGCGATCGGCCGCAAGCTGGAGATCTCCGACCGCACCGTCCGCCGCCTGGTCGCCGACCTCACCGCCGACCTGGGCGCCGACTCCCGCTTCCAGGCCGGCGTCCACGCCGCCCGGCTCGGCTGGATCTGAGCACCCCCGGACGGCGAAGGACCCCGCCCTGAGCAGCTGGGCGGGGTCCTTCGGGGCCGACGGCGGGGCGTCAGGCCTTGGTGACGTCCTCGACCTCGTCGTCGTCCTCGCGACCGGGGGTCTTGAGGTCGAACTTGGTGATCGCGAAGCGGAAGATCGTGTAGTACAGCGCCGCGAAGACCAGGCCGATCGGGATGATCATCCACGGGTTGGTGGCCTTGCTCCAGGCCAGGCCGTAGTCGATCAGGCCGGCCGAGAAGGTGAAGCCGTCGTGCACGCCGAGCGCCCAGGTGACGGCCATCGAGACGGCGGTGAGCAGGGCGTGGATGACGTACAGCACCGGGGCGATGAAGACGAAGGCGAACTCGATCGGCTCGGTGACACCGGTGACGAAGGAGGTCAGGGCCAGCGACATCATCATGCCGAGGACGGCCTTGCGGCGGTGCGGCTTGGCGGCGTGGGCGATGGCCAGCGCGGCGGCGGGCAGCGCGAACATCATGATCGGGTAGAAGCCCGACATGAACTGTCCGGCCGTCGGGTCGCCGGCGAAGAAGCGGTGCAGGTCGCCGTGGACCACGGTGCCGTCGGCCTTGGCGTAGTCACCGGTCTGGAACCAGGCGTAGGAGTTGACGAACTGGTGCATGCCGACCGGCAGCAGACCGCGGTTGACCAGGCCGAACGCGCCCGCGCCGAGCGCTCCGGCACCGATCAGGCTGTCGTTCAGGCTCTTGATCGCGTCGCCGATCGGGCCCCAGGTCAGGGCGAAGAACACACCGACGGCGGTGCCGACGAAGGCCATGATGATCGGGACCAGGCGACGGCCGTTGAAGAAGCCGAGCCAGTCGACCAGCTTGGTGCGGTGGTACTTCTGCCACAGCACGGCGCTGAGCAGACCGATCACGATGCCGCCGAGGACGCCCGGGTCCTGGTAGGTGGCAGGGATGTCCTTGCCCGGCATGATCTTGTACTCGGTGATCGGGAACGCGGTCAGCACGTTCTTGTAGACCAGGAAGCCGACCAGGGCCGCCAGTGCCGTGGAGCCGTCCGCCTTCTTGGCGAAGCCGATGGCGATGCCGACCGCGAACAGCAGCGGCAGGTTGGTGAAGACGGCGTCACCGGCGGTGGCGAAGACGGCGGCGACCTTGTTCCAGCCCAGGCCGTCCTTGCCGAACACGTCGTCCTGGCCCAGGCGCAGCAGCAGACCGGCCGCGGGCAGGACAGCGATCGGCAGCTGGAGGCTGCGGCCGATCTTCTGCAGGCCCTGCAGGAGGCTCTGGCCGTACTTCTTGCCGGGCTTGGGGGCCGGCGCCGAGGCGGGCGCCGGTGCCTGCGCAGTCGTACTCATGGGGGTGGTTCCTTACGGCATGGCGGGTCGGTCGGGTGCTGCATCGGGGGCCGACACGCGGACTGGTCTACACCACAAGTGGTGTAGACCAGTTTTCTAGCACGGGCCGAGAGGGTGCGGAACCCCGGGAAGCCGCGCAGGTGGGAAGTGCTATGAAATCGAAACCTTCCTGCGGATTGGCGATCTTGGCTACCCGCTGTAGTCGATATTTTGGAGAGCTGCTCAACAAAATGCCCTCCCCCACCTCTGGCCGGCGGTGAGGGATGGTGTTCCGTTGACGAACCGTCAGGCCCTGGTGATGTCCTCGATCTCCTCCTCGGGCCCGCGGCCCGGGGTCCTGGGTCGGACCTGGTGATCGCGAAACGGAAGAGCGCGTAGTAGGGGGCGGCGGCCGACAGGGCGAACATCGCGATCGGGAAGAAGCCGGTCATGAACTGGCCCGCGGTCGGGTCGCCGTGGAAGAAGTGCGGGATCTCGCCGTGCCGGACCGTGCCGGGGGCGTCGGTGAAGGGGTCGAGCTGCTGGAGGGAGGGGTTCAGGAACTGGTGCATGCCGACCGGGATCAGCAGCCGGTCCGCCGGTCGCTCGCGCGGGTGGGGCCGCTGCCGATCGACCCCCGGGCCGGGCCCGCCACCGCACCGACGCAGAACGGAAGCGGGAGGTCGGAGGAGGCCGCGTCGCCGGCGGTGGTGAAGACCGTGGCCGCCTTGCCCGGCCGATGCGCAGCAGGATGCCGGCCGCGGGCGGCGCGGCGACCGGTGACTGCGGCCGATCTTCTGGAGGCCCTGCATCAGGTGGGCGCCCGGCTTCTTCACCGGTGGGGCCGCGGGTGCGGTCAACGTGCTCATGGGCGGTCCTCCGGCGGTGGGCGTCCTTGCGCGCCGGTGGCCAGGGGTGCGCGCATTGGTCTGCATCGGTTGGGTGCGAACCCGTTCCGGAGCGGATATATCCGCCACAGTAAAATCACCGCACGCTCGCCGTTCCCAGGTATTCACCGGTGAATTCCGGCAGGGTATTGAGTCCTTTCCCGGATGTGCCGAAGGCCCCCGGGCGGAGGGGTCCGGGGGCCTTCGGCGGTCTTTCGCGGCATCAGGCCTTGGTGACGTCCTCCACCTCGTCGTCGTCCTCCCGGCCCGGTGTCTTGAGGTCGAACTTGGTGATGATGAAGCGGAACAGCACGTAGTAGACGACCGCGAAGCAGAGGCCGATCGGAATGATCAGCCAGGGCTTGGTGGCCAGCCCCCAGTTGATCACGTAGTCGATCAGGCCGGCCGAGAAGCTGAAGCCGTCGTGGACGCCGAGCCCCCAGGTGACCGCCATCGACACGCCGGTCAGCACCGCGTGCACCGCGTACAGGAGGGGCGCGATGTAGGCGAAGGAGTACTCGATCGGCTCGGTGACGCCGGTGAAGAAGGAGGTCAGCGCCACCGAGGTCATCAGGCCGTAGATCTCCTTGCGGCGGTGCGGTTTGGCGCAGTGCGCGATGGCCAGGGCCGCGGCCGGCAGGGCGAACATCATGATCGGGAAGAAGCCGGAGGTGAACTGGCCGGCCGTCGGGTCGCCCGCCAGGAAGCGGTTGATGTCGCCGTTGACCACCGTGCCGTCCGGCTTGGTGTACGAGCCGAACTGGAACCAGACGAAGGTGTTCAGCAGCTGGTGCATGCCGATCAGCAGCAGCGAGCGGTTGGCCACGCCGAAGATGCCGGCGCCCCACGAGCCCAGGTCGGCGAGCCACTGCGAGAAGTCGTTCAGGCCGTCGCCGATCGGCTGCCAGATCCACACCATCAGCGAGCCGAACAGCAGGCCGACCATCGCGGTGATCATCGGCACCAGGCGCCGGCCGTTGAAGAACCCCAGCCAGTCCACCAGCTTGACCCGGTGGTAGCGCACCCACAGCCAGGCCGACATCAGGCCCATCAGGATGCCGCCCAGCACGCCCGGGTTCTGGTAGACGGCGTTGCTCGACTTCTGGGTGGCGAAGTCCACGCACTGGTTGCCCTTGAGCACCGCGCCGCCGGTGCAGTCCACCGGGAAGGCCTGCAGGACGGACCAGTAGACGAGGAAGCCGGCGACCGCGGCCAGCGCCGTCGAGCCGTCGGCCTTCTTCGCCATGCCGATCGCCACGCCGATGCAGAAGAGGAGCGGCAGGCCGAGGGAGGAGCTCAGCAGGGCCCCGCCCGCCGCGGCGACCGCGGCGGCCACGTTGTTCCAGCCGAGGCCGTCGGCGCCGAACACGTCGGGCTGGCCGAGCCGGTTCAGGATGCCCGCGGCGGGTAGGACGGCGACCGGGAGCTGCAGGCTGCGGCCCATCTTCTGCAGGCCGCCGTAGAAGGTGTGCCACCAGGGCGTGTGCGGGGCTGTGGCGCCTGCCGAACTCATCATGGCCCTCCGAGTGCCGTGTCCAGGGCGGCAGCGCCGTAGGATTGGTGTAGACCACTCGTCGGGACGCCGCCGTGCTCGCCCGGTCGGGATACCGGTGATCGTCATCCTCCGGTCCCGATAAAGAGGGGCGCGCGGCGAAATAGCCCAAAAGTGGACTAACGTGGCACACCGGCAGAAACCATGCCATCTTCGGCAGTGACCACGCCCACCGCAGTACGGCACCCGGCGACCGACCGCCGGAGCGCCGAGACAGAGGGAGAAAGACCATGGCCAGCAAGGCTGAGAAGATCGTCGCCGGTCTCGGCGGCATCGAGAACATCGACGAGGTCGAAGGCTGCATCACCCGCCTGCGCACCGAGGTTCACGACGCCTCCAAGGTCGACGAGGCCGCCCTCAAGGCCGCGGGCGCCCACGGTGTGGTCAAGATGGGTACCGCGATCCAGGTCGTCATCGGCACCGACGCCGACCCGATCGCCGCCGAGATCGAAGACATGATGTGAGCTGAGCCACCCCAGGCCCGGCACCGCCGACGGCCCGCCGCTCCGCACCGGACGGCGGGCCGTCGCGCGTCCCGGGACGGCTAGGCTCGACGGCATGTCACGCATCGACGGCCGCACCCCCGACCAGCTCCGCCCGATCACCATCGAAAGGGGTTGGAGCAAGCACGCCGAAGGCTCCGTCCTCGTCTCCTACGGCGACACCAAGGTGCTCTGCACCGCCAGCGTCACCGAAGGCGTCCCGCGCTGGCGCAAGGGCAGCGGCGAGGGCTGGGTCACCGCCGAGTACTCCATGCTCCCGCGCGCCACCAACACCCGCGGCGACCGCGAGTCCGTGCGCGGCAAGATCGGCGGCCGCACCCACGAGATCAGCCGGCTCATCGGCCGCTCCCTGCGCGCCGTCGTCGACCACCGCGCCCTCGCCGAGAACACCATCGTCCTCGACTGCGACGTCCTCCAGGCCGACGGCGGCACCCGCACCGCCGCCATCACCGGCGCCTACGTCGCCCTCGTCGACGCCGTCGCCTGGGCCCGCGACAAGAAGCTGCTGCGCGCCAAGGGCCAGCCCATCACCGGTGGCGTCTCCGCCGTCAGCGTCGGCATCATCGACGGCGTCCCGATGCTCGACCTCCGCTACGAGGAGGACGTCCGCGCCGAGACCGACATGAACATCGTCTGCACCTCCGACGGCCGCTTCGTCGAGGTCCAGGGCACCGCCGAAGGCGCCCCCTTCGACCGCGACCTGCTCAACCGGCTGATCGACCTCGGCGCCCTCGGCTGCGCCGAGCTCGACGAGATCCAGCGCAAGGCCCTCGGCGCCTGACCCACTGCGGCGCCCGGCCACCGCCGGGCCCCGGCGGACGCCTGAACGGGGGTCAACCATTACGGGGTGGTGACACGCGCGTGCTGTACACGCCGCGTGCCCACCCCGTACGGTTCGAAGCAGAGACCGGAGCAACCACGGAGGACCCCCGATGCCGCAGGCGCTCAGCATCAACCGCACCACCGCCCTCGCCGTGGCCGGACTCGTGCTGATCCTTCCGCTCTCCATGGTCAGCTGCTCCGCGGCGCAGAAGGCCATCGACTGCGGCAACACCGCCATCAAGATCAGCAGCGACATCTCGCAGGTCGGCAGCGCCTTCAACAACGCGAACAACGACCCCGCGGCCGCCGGCCAGGCGCTCCAGCAGCTCAAGAACGACCTCGACCAGCTCGGCCGCAACTCCAGCGACACCGACGTCTCCAAGGCCCTCACCGACCTGCAGAACCAGGTCGGCGCCCTCCAGAAGGCCGCCGACACCAACCAGGTCCCCGACCTCCAGCCGCTCGGTGCCGCCGCCGCCAATCTCTCCAAGGCCTGCACCGGCTGACGCGCCCCCAGGCCCTAGGCTTTCGGGCATGACAACCCGACGCCTCGTCCTCGCCACCCGGAACAAGCACAAGGTCGCCGAACTGCGCGACATCCTCGGCGCGGCCGGGCTCGACGTCGAACTCGTCGGCGCCGACGCCTACCCCGAGATCCCCGACGTGCCCGAGACCGGGGTCACCTTCGCCGAGAACGCCCTGCTCAAGGCCCACGCCCTGGCCCAGGCCACCGGACTGCCCGCCGTCGCCGACGACTCCGGCCTCTGCGTCGACGTCCTGGGCGGCGCCCCCGGCATCTTCTCCGCCCGCTGGGCCGGCAAGCACGGTGACGACCGCGCCAACCTCGACCTGCTGCTCGCCCAGCTCTCCGACATCGGCCCCGAGCACCGCGCCGCGCACTTCGCCTGCGCCGCCGCCCTCGCCCTGCCCGACGGCACCGAGCGCGTCGTCGAGGGCCGCCTGCTCGGCACCCTGCGCACCGCCCCGGCGGGCGACGGTGGCTTCGGTTACGACCCCGTCCTCCAGCCGCTCGGCGAGACCCGCACCTGCGCGGAGCTCACCCCCGCCGAGAAGAACGCCATCAGCCACCGCGGCCAGGCCTTCCGCGCCCTCGCCCCGGTCGTCGCCGACCTCCTCGCCTGAGGGCCCCCGGACTCGCCTGAGGGCCCCCGGACGCGACGGTGCCCCCGCCGATCTCGGCGGGGGCACCGTCATCAGTACGCCCGGTGGGACTCGAACCCACGACACTGCGGACCTAAACCGCATCCCTCTAGCCAGCTGGGGTACGGACGCACGCCCTGCCAGCCTACCCCGTGCAAATCGGGGCTGGGTAGCGACGTGCGGCGGGCCGGTCAAGACGTCGGCGGGCGCTTCCTGTTGCGGCCGCAGTGCGTCGGGGTGACGGCGCGGCAGTCGGGTGCACTTGACGGGCACCGCCCCCTCCAGGTGACGAAGTGTCGTCCCCTCGGCCGGGCCGGCGAGGGGGAGAGGGCGAGGTGGCGGGGGGTCCGGGGGTTTGCGGTTGGGTCGCAGTTGGTACAGACCTGTTGACGCCAGTGGTCCAGACCTTCTAAGTTCGGCGCAACTTCCCCCACATGTGTGCGCCCTCCCACAGGCGTACGCGCGACACTCTCTCCTGGAGGACGAGTGTTGATCCGTAACGAGACGGCGCAGCGTCCCACCGCTCCGCGCCGTCAGAAGACCTCCGGTCGGCGGGTGGCGTTCGCCTCCGCGGCCGCGGCCGGGCTGGCCGGCCTGCTGGTGGCCACGCTGGGCGCTTCGCCGTCGGTGGCCGCCGTCGACAACCAGTCGTGTCGTCCTGACGGCATGTACACCACGCCGGGCGTGGACGCCCCGTACTGCAGCGTCTACGACACGTCCGGTCGCGAGAAGATGGGCGCGGACCACCAGCGCCGCATCATCGGCTACTTCACGGGTTGGCGCACCGGCAAGGACGGCACGCCCGCCTACCTGGTGAACAACATCCCGTGGGACAAGGTCACCCACCTCAACTACGCGTTCGGCCACATCGGCGGCGACAACAAGCTGTCGGTCGGCACCGACGGCCCGAACAACGCCGCGACCGGCATGGAGTTCCCGGGCGTCGCGGGCGCGGAGATGGACCCGAGCCTGCCGTACAAGGGCCACTTCAACCTGCTGACCAAGTACAAGAAGCAGTTCCCGAACGTCAAGACCCTGATCTCGGTGGGTGGTTGGGCCGAGACCGGCGGCTACTTCGACGACAGCGGCGCCCGGGTGAACTCGGGCGGCTTCTACAACATGACGGTGAACGCGGACGGTTCGGTCAACCAGGCCGGCATCAACACCTTCGCGGACTCCTCCGTCGACTTCATCAAGAAGTACGGGTTCAACGGCGTCGACATCGACTACGAGTACCCGACCTCGATGAAGGACGCGGGCAACCCGCTCGACGCCACCGTCTCCAACGCCAAGCGGGCGTCCCTGGTCAAGGGCTACGCGGCGCTGATGAAGACGCTGCGCGAGAAGCTCGACCGGGCCGGTGCCGCCGACGGCAAGCACTACCTGCTGTCGGTCGCCGCGCCGTCCTCCGGCTACCTGCTGCGCGGCATGGAGACGTTCCAGGTCACCCAGTACCTGGACTACGTCAACATCATGTCGTACGACCTGCACGGCGCCTGGAACAAGTACGTCGGCCCGAACGCCTCGCTGTACGACGACGGCAAGGACGCCGAGCTGGCGGCCGCCAACGTGTACGGCACCTCGCAGTACGGCGGCATCGGCTACCTGAACACCGACTGGGCGTACCACTACTTCCGCGGCGCGATGCCGGCCGGCCGGATCAACATCGGCCTGCCGTACTACACCCGCGGCTTCAAGAACGTGACCGGCGGCACCAACGGCCTGTGGGGCACGTCCTCGACGTCGACCTGCCCGGCCGGCGCCGGTCTGACCAGCTGCGGTGACGGTGCCGTGGGCATCGACAACCTCTGGCACGACCTGGACACCAACGGCAAGGAGTCCCCGGCGGGTTCCAACCCGATGTGGCACGCCAAGAACCTGGAGAAGGGCATCGTCCCGGACTACCTCTCCAAGTACGGCCTGACCGACACCGCCCTGCAGGGCACCTACAGCCGCAACTACAGCGCCGCGCTGGTCGCCCCGTGGCTGTGGAACGACAGCAAGAAGGTCTTCCTCTCCACCGAGGACGAGGAGTCGGTGGCCGCCAAGGCCGACTACGTGGTCAACCAGGGCGCCGGCGGCGCGATGATCTGGGAGCTCGCGGGCGACTACCGGTGGGATGCCACCGCCAACGGCGGCAAGGGCGAGTACGTGCAGGGCTCCACCCTCACCTCGCTGATGTACGACAAGTTCAAGGCCTCCTCGTCGTACGGCGCGCTGCGCTCCACCGTGGCGCTGCCCACCCAGACCCTGCCGATCGACGTGTCGTTCACCAACTTCGCGCTGGGTGACTCGAACTACCCGATCAACCCGAAGATCCACATCGTCAACAACTCGACGGTCACCCTGCCGGGCGGCACCGAGTTCCAGTTCGACTACTCCAACTCGGCCCCGGGCAACGCCAAGGACCAGTCGGGCTTCGGGCTGTCGGTGATCCGCCAGGACCACACCGCGGCCAACAACGTCGGCGGCCTCAAGGGCGTCTACAACCGCGTCTCGGTGAAGCTGCCCACCTGGCAGTCGCTCGCCCCCGGCGCCTCGGTCGACATGGACTTCGTCTACTACCTGCCGGTCTCGACCCCGGCGAACTGGACGGTCAACGTCGGCGGCACGCTGTACGGCATCACCGGCGACTTCACCCGCGGCGCGGTCGGCTCGACCGCCTCGCCGAGCCCGTCGCAGTCCGCCTCGCAGTCGGCCAGCCCGTCCGCGTCCGCCTCGGCCTCGCAGTCGGCGAGCCCGTCCGCCTCGGCCTCCGCGTCGCAGTCGGCCAGCCCGTCGGCCTCCGCCTCCACCGGCACCTGCACCGCGCCGAGCTGGAACTCCGCCACCGTGTACGCCACCACCGGCACCAAGGTGTCCTGGAAGGGCCACCAGTACACCAACAAGTGGTGGACCACCGGCGAGGACCCCTCGACCACCGGTCAGTGGGGCGTGTGGAACGACCTCGGTCCGTGCTGACTGACCTGAGGTGACAGACGGCGGTGGCGGTCGACCCGGTCGGGGGGTCGGCCGCCACCGCTGCTTCCCCGGTCAGTGCTCGACGTCGGCGCGGATCGCGGCGAACAGCCGGCCCGCCTCGGCCGGGGTGGTGCCCGGCAGCAGCGCCACACCGGCCGTGGAGGCGTCGGCCCAGCCGCAGATCACGTCGGTGGGGCCCGACTTGGCGGGCAGGCTCAGGCACTCCAGCGAGCCGCCCAGCGGGCCCGCCTGGTACGGCTCGGCGGTGGTCGGGGTGCCGGAGGAGCCGTTGCCCAGCGCGTAGTCGATCAGGCCGCGCCACAGGTGCTCGCGGCGCTTGTTCGGGTCCTCGGGCACGTTGTCCACGGCCAGGACGAGGATCTTGCGGGCGGTGGCCGGCTGGCCCGGCCGGTTGTACTCGGACTGCACGAAGTGCATGCCCTCGCGCATCTCGCCCGGGTCGACCGGGACGTCGGTGAGCGTGCCCTGGCCGGTGGCCAGGGTCAGCCCGCCCGCGGTGCGTGTCTCGGCGACCGTGCGGTGGCCCGCCGGGGAGGGCTTGGCGCTGCCGGACGGCTTCGTGGCGGCAGAGGCAGAGGCAGAGGCGGGGGCGGGGGCCGCGGTGCTCGCCGTCGGCGCGGCGTCGGTGGCGGGGATCTCGTCGGGGTCGCAGGCGGTGAGCGTCAGGGCGGCGACCGCGACGGCGGCGGCGAGGACGATGCGGCTGGTCATGGTGCGGTGAACTCCCCGGTGCGGTGGGTGTCTTCCGGGCTGCTCGACCCGGCACCCCGGAGGCTACGGCCTCCCGGCAGCCCGTGGACGGCACGTGCCCGTAACCGGACCGCACCGGTACCGAGTGGTGACACGGAGCCGCCCGCCACCCGTCGATTGACGTAGCGTGCAGGATCGGGACCGGCACGGGATCCGGTCGGGGGAGGCACGGATGACGGTACGGCGGAGCCCGCGGGCCGCGCTCCGGGAGGCACTTCTGGCGATCGGGGCGTACCCGGGCCGGCCGGCCGGGGCGGTCCTCGCCGGTGTGGCGGCGGGGCTGTCGGACTTCGCCCCCGACACGGCACCCCCCGCCGTCGTCGAGCGGCTCGGCCTCTCCGTCGAGGAGCATCCGTGGGGCAGCGACCTCGGGTTGTGCCTCGGGGACGGGGCCCGCCTGACGGAGGTGCTCTGGCTCGCGGGCGAGTGCCAGGTGCCCGCCCCGGTGCGGGAGCGGTGGCCGGACCTCGCCCAGGAGGAGTGGGAGAGCGCGCTGCTGATCGCGAAGCTGGTGCTGCGGAGCCTCGAGTCCTCCGCGGTCCGGCGCGGCCGGGTGACGGCCGATCCGGCCTGGAGCCGGTTCCGCGCCGCGCTGGTGGCGATCGGGGACGGGCCGGGGGAACCGCCGGAGGTGCTCGCGGCCGCGGTGGCGGACGGACTGCTGGCCTTCGGGTCCGAGACGCCCGACAACCTCGCGGCGGCCGGGCGGCTGGGGGTCTCGGCCTGGCCCGGCAGGGGCGGCCGGGTCGTCGGGCTCTGCGTGCTGCCGTCCGGGACCGGGCTGTCCCGGCTCCTGGAGGGGGCGGTCGGCGGTGCGGTGCCCGAGCAACTGCGGCAGGACCTGCCGGAACTCGTCCAGGAGGACTGGGACACGGTGCTCGCGGTGTCCGCCCTCGCGCTGGCGGCACTGGAGGGCGAGGCCGGGCCGGCGGCCGGGTAATCGCGTGGACGGTGGGGCGGCCGTGCGGTGAGGATGGCGCGGTGGAGAAGCAGGCGGTGCCGGTGCGGCAGATCAGGGCGGCGCACGACGCGGAGAGTCTGACGGTGTACCAGGCGTACCCCGTGGGGATCGCGGAGGCGGCGCTGGCGGCGGGGACGTTCGTGGCGCCGTTCAAGCGGGAGCGGATGACCTGGATCAAGCCGTCGTTCCGCTGGATGATGTACCGCTCCGGGTGGGGGACCAAGGACGGACAGGAGCGGGTGCTGGCCGTGCGGATCAGCCGGGCGGGGTTCGAGTGGGCGCTGGCGCGGGCCTGCCCCAGCCACTGGGACCGGGAGCGGCACGGGTCGGCGGCGGAGTGGAAGGCAGAGCTGAAGGCCGCTCCGGTGCGGTTGCAGTGGGACCCGGAGCGGTCGACCCGGCTGGGGGCGCTGCCGCACCGGGCGCTGCAGCTCGGGCTGGAGCGCGAGGCGGTCGACCGGTACGTGGACGGGTGGATCGTCGGGCTGACCGACGTGACCGGCCTGGCGCACGAGGTGCACGGGCTGGTCCGGGCGGGCCGCACCGCGGAGGCGGACGCGCTGATCCCGGCGGAGCCGGCGTACCCGCTGCCCGGGGCCCTCGCCGCGCGGATCGGCGCGACGCCGGTCGCCGGTGGCGCGGCCCGGTGACGGTCGGACCGGAGGCCGTCGGGGGGTGACCCTCGGGCCGGGGCCGGGGCCGGGGCCGGGGCCGTGGCCGTGGCCGGTGACCGTCGGGCCGGGGCGTCGGCGGGGGCCGTGGGCCCGCCCCTCCCCGGGGCGGGCCGGCGGGCGTCAGGCGTCGATCTTGAGGTCGCGCAGGAGCTTGGCGACGTGGCCGGTGGCCTTGACGTTGTAGAGGGCGCGCTCGACCTTGCCGTGCTCGTCGACGATCACGGTGGAGCGGATCACGCCCTGGTAGGTGCGGCCGTAGTTCTGCTTCTCGCCGTAGGCGGCGTAGGCCTCCAGGACGGCGTGGTCGGGGTCGGAGAGCAGGGTGACCTTGAGGTCCTCGGTCTCGCGGAACTTGCCGAGCTTCTCCGGCTTGTCCGGGGAGATGCCGATCACGTCGTACCCGGCGCCGGCGAAGACCTCCAGGTTGTCGGTGAAGTCGCAGGCCTGCTTGGTGCAGCCGGGGGTCAGGGCGGCGGGGTAGAAGTAGACGATCACCTTGCGGCCCAGGTGGTCGGCGAGGGACACCTGGTTGCCGTCGGCGTCGGACAGGGTGAAGGCGGGGGCGGTGTCGCCCGCCTGGAGGCGCTCGCTCACGTTCGAAGACTCCTGGGCTCGGTGGTCGTACCGCCGTCAAACCTACCCCCGATGGTGGGTGGCGCTGCGCGGGCGCGGGAGCGAGCTGACAGACTGGTGACGCATCAGTAGGACGGTGGGAGAGAAGGGGTGGCCCGAGTGGCAGCGAGCAAGGACACGGCGGTGCGGTCGACGGCCCAGATCGAGGCGGACATCGCCCAGGCCCGTGATCGGCTCGCCTCGACCCTGGACGAGCTGGCGATGCGCGTGCACCCGGCGACGGTCGCGGCGCAGACCAAGGCCCGGGTGCTGGCCTCGGTCGAGCAGAAGGCCGGGCAGGTGTACGTCGCGGCGAGCGGCGCGGTGGAGCGGGCGAAGAGCCGGTTCGTGGACGAGAAGGGGCAGCCGATGCCGGAGCGGATCGTGCCGGTCGCCCTGGTGGGCGTCGGCGCGGTGCTGCTGCTGGCGGCGGCGCGCAAGCGCCGCAAGGGCTGAGTCGCCGCAAGGGCTGACGCGCGGCCGGCGCCGGAACGCGGCTCCCGGGGAGCGGGGCCCGAGGGCTCGGGCCCCGATTTCGCGTGCCCGGACGCCGTACGCGCCCCCGGCGCGGGCCCGACGGCGCGCGCGGGGCGTGGGGCGGGTACGGTCGGGACGTGAGCGAGAACGACACGAAGAGCAGTGCGACCCTGCACGTCGAGCCCCGGCACGACCGGCTGGGGGAGAAGCTGCCGATCCGGATGCTGCACGACCGGGTGCTGGTCAAGACCGACACCGGCGAGGGGGAGCGGCGCTCGACCGGCGGCATCCTGATCCCGGCGACGGCGGAGCTGTCGCGCCGCTGCACGTGGGCGGAGGCGGTGGCGGTGGGCCAGAGCGTCCGCTCGGTGGAGCCGGGCGACCGGGTGCTGTACGACCCGGAGGACAAGCTGGAGGTCGAGGTGCGCGGGGCGACGTACGTGCTGCTGCGCGAGCGGGACCTGCACGCGGTCGCGGCCGGCCGGTTCGGCGACACCGAGGGCTCGACCGGCCTCTACCTCTGACGGCCGCGCCGCCCGTGCCGCCCGGGACGCCCGCGCCGCCCGTGCCGACCCCGTCCGCCGCCCTGCTCAGGGGCTGGGGGACGGGGTCGGCGCCGTCGTGGCCGGGGCGAGCGCGGGCGCGGCGGACGGGGTCGGCGCGGTGGAGGCGACGGTGGCCCTGGCGCTGGGGGAGGCCGGGGCGGGGCCGGTGGTGCCGACGGGGCTGCCGGCGGCCGGCGGGCCGGACGGGGACGCGGTGGGCGTGGGGGCGGGGGACGGGCTCGGCGGTTCCGGGGGCTGGCTGTTGCCGCGGGTGGGTTCGAGTTCGAAGCGGCGGACCCGGCTGCCGCGCAGCGCCTCGGCTGTGTAGGCGGTCCAGATCCGGGTGGGGAAGGCGCCGCCGTTGATCCGGGACAGGCCGGCGGTGCCGGCCAGTGACTCCTTGGCGTGGGTCTTCGGGTGTTCGCGGAACATGCCGACGGCGGTGGCGAGTTCGGGCGTGTAGCCGGCGAACCAGGCGGACAGGTTGCTGTCCGTGGTGCCGGTCTTGCCCGCGGCGGGCCGGCCGAGCTCGACCGCGGCGGCGCCGGTGCCGCGGGTGGAGACCACGTCGCGCAGCACGTCGGTGACGGCGTCGGCGGTGCCCCGGGAGAGCGCGGTGCGCACCGGGTGGCCGGGCAGCGGCGGGACGCCGTCGTAGCCGGGGCGCTCCAGCCGCTGGACGGCCCAGGGGGCGATGGCCTGGCCGTGGTTGGCGAGGGCGGCGTACACGGCGGTCAGGTCGATCGCGCTGGGGGTGGCGGTGCCGAGCGTCATCGAGGGGTTGGCCGGGTCGAGGCCGCGGACGGTGGCGGGCAGGCCGAGCCGGACGGCGGTGTCGCGGACGGCGGGCAGCCCGGCGTCGACGCCGAGCTGGGCGTACACCGAGTTGACCGACCTCGCCATGGCGTGCCGCAGGCTGATGCTGCCGTAGTCGGTGTCGTCCTCGTTGGGCGGCGCGTACTCGCCCGGTCCGCCGACGACCGGGCGGCCGCTGGTGCCGTCGTAGAGGGTCTGGGTGGTGATCCGGCGGCCGTCCTGGGTGGTCCGGGCGCCCTCCAGGGCGGCGGCCAGGTCGACGGGCTTGAAGGTGGAGCCGATCTGGTTGTCCTGGCGCAGCGCGTCGTTGTACGGCTGGACCGCGTAGTCGGCGCCGCCGTACGCGGCGACCAGCCGGCCGGTGGCGGGGTCGAGGGAGGCGGCGCAGACCCGGACGTCGGTGTCGGTGGCGGGCCGTCCGGCGGGGTCGAGCCGGTCGGTGAGCTCCTGGCGGACGGCGTGCACCAGGGCGTCCTGGTGGCCGCGGTCGAAGGTGGTGGTGATCTTCCAGCCGCCGGCCTTGAGGCTGGCGGCGTCCAGGGTGCCGGACTTGGCGAGGTAGTCGTCGGCGAGGTCGACCAGGTAGCCGGCCTGGCCGCGCAGGCCCTGGGCGGGCTGCGGGTCGACCGGTTCGGGGAAGGTGAGGGCGGCGCGGGTGGGCTGGTCGAGGAAGCCGAGCTGGACCATGCCGTCCAGGACGTAGCCCCAGCGGGCGACGGCCTTCTCCCGGTTGGCGGGGGTGGCGGTGCGCACGTCGTAGGCGCTGGGCGCCTGGAGCAGGGCGGCGAGGTAGGCGCTCTGCGCGGTGGTGAGCCGCTCGGCGTCCACGCCGTAGTAGGCGCGGGCGGCGGTCTGGATCCCGTAGGCGTTGCGGCCGAAGTAGCTGGTGTTGAGGTAGCCGGCCAGGATGTCGTCCTTGGAGCGCTGCTGGTCGACCTTGAGCGAGATGAAGAGCTCCTTGGCCTTGCGGGAGAGCGTCTGGTCCTGGGTCAGGTAGTAGTTCTTGACGTACTGCTGGGTGATGGTGGAGCCGCCCTGCAGGCTGCCGCCGGCCATCGAGCCGTGGGTGAGGTTGAGCCAGGCGGCGCGGACCATGCCCTTCAGGTCGACGCCCTTGTTGCGGTAGAAGGTGCGGTCCTCGGCGGAGACGGCGGCGTGCTGGGTGACGGCCGGAATCCGCCCGATCGGGAGCGGCTCCCGGTTGACCGTGCCGGTCCGGGCCAGCTCGGTGGTGCCGTCGTTCCAGTAGTAGACGTTGCTCTGGGCGACCGCGTGGGCGTTCGCGTCGGGCACCGGGACCAGCAGGTACAGGGTGACGAAACCGGCGATGCCCAGCAGCAGGAGGGCGAGCAGTCCGCCCACGGTGAGGCGCCAGGTCGGGAGGATCCGGCGCCAGCGCGGCAGGGCGCGGCGGCGGGCCCGGCGCTCGTCGGACGTGCGGCGCGAATGGTCACGATCCTCGCTCATGGGGTGATTATGGGCGAGGCTGACGGTGAATCAGCTGCTTGGAAACCGGGTGCGGCGCCGGTGGCGCGGCGGTACGGTGAAAGGTGACAACGTCATAGCGGGTCCACTCGCACCGCGTGCCACAGCTCCGTCCGCCGCCCCGGCCACCCCCGGGGGTTGATCGGCCGGAGCTGATGAGGCCTGTCCGCACAAATGTCGACAAGGAGACAATATGCCCGGAACCCTGCGGCTCAAGCCCCCCGAACGCGGCACCGCCGGGCTCTACCTGGCGGTCGCCCGCGGCGCCTTCCGCCGCTACTCCACCTACCGGGCCGCCACCCTGGCCGGGACGGTCACCAACACCGTCTTCGGTTTCATCCTGGCCTCCACCTTCCTCGCGCTCTGGCGGGCCCGGCCCGGCCTCGGCGGCTACGACGCCGACCAGGCCGTCACCTACATCTGGGTCAGCCAGGCCCTGCTGGTCACCGTCGCGGTCTGGGGCGGCGGCTTCCAGGACGACGTCCAGGACCGCTTCCGCAGCGGGGACATCGCCGTCGACCTCTACCGCCCGGTCGACTTCCAGGGCTGGTGGCTGGCGTCCGACCTCGGCCGGGCCGGCTTCCACCTGGTCAGCCGCGGCGCGCTGCCGATGCTCGTCGGGGCGCTGGTCTTCGACATCCGGCTGCCCGCCGACCCGCTGGTCTGGGCGGTCTTCCTGGTCTCGGTGCTGCTCGCCGTGGTGGTCAGCTTCGGGCTGCGCTTCCTGGTCTCGCTCACCGGCTTCTGGCTGCACGACTCCGAAGGGGTGCGGTCGGTGATGCTGGTGGTCTCGATGTTCTTCTCCGGGATGCTGCTGCCGATCACCCTCTTCCCGGGCCTGCTCGGCGCGTCGGCCGCCGTCATGCCGTTCTCCGCCATGGTGCAGATCCCCGCAGACCTCTTCCTGCAGCACCGCACCGGCGCCGCCGCGGCGGGCGCCCTCGCCTTCCAACTCGGCTGGGGCGTCGCCCTGCTGGCCGCCGGGCGGGCCGTGCAGCTGTTCGCCACCCGGAAGGTGGTGGTGCAGGGTGGCTGACACCCTGGTCGCGCGGACCGGCTGGGCGCTGCGCTCCTGGTGGCTGGTGGCCGGGATGTGGTCCCGCTCGCTGATGTCCTACCGGACTTCGTTCTACCTGATGCTGCTCGCCAACGCCGTGGTCACCTTCCTCGACTTCGGCGTCCTGCTGCTGATGTTCCGGCACACCGACGACCTCGGCGGCTGGACGCTGCCCGAACTCGGCTTCCTGTACGGCACCTCCGCCTTCGCCCTGGCCGTCGCCAACCTGCTGGTCGGCTCGATCGACGGCCTCGGCGTCCGGATCCGGGCCGGGACGCTCGACACCGTGCTGATCCGGCCCGCCCCCGCGCTCGCCCAGCTCTGCGCCGAACGCTTCTCGCTGCGCCGGCTCGGCCGACTGGTCCAGGCCGCCGCCGTGCTCGGCTGGTCGCTGCACGCGCTGCCGGTGCACTGGAGCGCCGGCCGGGCCCTGATGGTCGCCGGACTGTTGGTCTGCGGCTCGGTGATCTTCGGGTCGATCTACATCGGCGGCGCCACCCTGCAGTTCTGGTGGGGCGAGGCCAAGGAGCTGCAGAACTCCGTCACCTACGGCGGCGCCACCCTCCTCCAGTACCCGCCGACCGTCTTCGCCAAGGAGCTGGTCGCCGCCACCGTGTTCGGCATCCCGCTGGCCTTCGTCAACTGGCTGCCCGCGCTGGCGATCCTGGACAAGCCCGACCCGCTCGGCCTGCCCGAGGCCTTCCGGTACGCCTCCCCGCTGGCCGCCGCCCTCACCGTCACCGCCGCCGGGCTCGCCTGGCGGGCCGGCCTGCGCGCCTACCGCGGCGCCGGCAACTGACCTTCCGTCGAGAGGAGTTCAATCCCATGGCACTGATCGAGGTCGAGGACGTCCGGCGGACCTTCACGGTGCGCACCCGGGCCGGCCGGCTCAAGCGCGTCAAACGCGAGGTCCGCGCCGTCGACGGGCTCAGCTTCACCGTCGACGCCGGCGAGTGCGTCGGCTACATCGGCCCCAACGGCGCCGGCAAGTCCACCACCATCAAGATGCTCACCGGCATCCTCGTCCCCACCGCCGGCCGGCTGCGGGTGGCCGGCGTCGACCCGTCCCGGGAACGCGTCTCGCTGGCCCGCCGGATCGGCGTCGTCTTCGGCCAGCGCACCACCCTGTGGTGGGACCTGCCGCTGCGCGACTCCTACGAACTGGCCCGCCGGATCTACCGCGTCCCCGACGGCCGCTACCGCGCCAACTTGGACCGCTGCGTCGAACTCCTCGACCTCGGCGACCTGCTGGACACCCCCGTCCGCCAGCTCTCGCTCGGCCAGCGGATGCGCGGCGACCTCGCCGCCGCCCTGCTCCACGACCCGCAGGTGCTCTACCTGGACGAGCCCACCATCGGCCTGGACGTGGTCTCCAAGGCCAAGGTCCGCGAGTTCCTCCGCGAGGTCAACACCCTGCAGCGCACCACCGTGCTGCTCACCACCCACGACCTCACCGACATCGAGCAGCTGTGCGGCCGGGTGATGGTGATCGACCACGGCCGGGTGGTGTACGACGGCGGACTGGACGGCCTGCACGCCGCCGGGGACAGCGAGCGCACCCTGGTGGTCGACCTCGCCGAGGCCCGCCCGCCGATCGACGTCCCCGGCGCCCGGGTGGTCCGGGTCGAGGGGCCCCGGCAGTGGCTCGCCTTCCCCGCCCAGGACAGCGCCGCCCCGCTCCTCGCGGCCGTCGCCGCCCGCTACCCGCTGGTCGACCTCTCGGTCCGCGAGCCGGCGATCGAGGACGTCATCGCCCGGATGTACGCCGAGGTGGCCATCGGCTGAGGTCCCCGTCGGCCCAGGCCGCACAGGTCGCCCAGGTCGCGGCGCCGGGGGTGCCGGCCGAGGAGGCGCCGGCCGGGGGTGCGCCGGCCGGGGAGGCGCCCCCCGCTCACCCGGACGGGTGGATCCGGTGACCCGGGGTGGCCGGGCGGAGTTGACACCTCCGTGACCGTTCCCGACGTCAGCGTGGTGATCGCCCTCCACGACGCCGTGCCCGACCTGACCGCCTGCCTGGCCTCCCTGGCCGGGCAGACCATCGGCCCCGCGCGGATGGAAGCGGTCGTCGTCGACGACGGCTCGACCGACGGCAGCGGTGCGGAACTGGCCCGGTTCGCCGCCCGGCACCCGGGCCTGTTCCGCACCGTCCGGCAGGAGCACTCCGGCGGGCCCGCCGCGGTCAACCGCGGGACCGCGCTCGCCCGCGGCCGCTACCTCTTCCACCTCGGCGCCGGCGACCGGCTCGGCGCCGAGTCCCTGGAACGCATGGTCGCCGCCGCCGACCGCTGGCAGAGCGACGTCCTGATCCCCCGCCCGGTCGGCGGGGGCGACCGGCGGACAGCGCTGGACCTCTTCGACCGCAGCCGCGAATCCGTCACCTTCACCGACTCCGCGCTCGCCTGGTCGCTCGCCGACACCAAGCTCTTCCGGCGGGAGCTGGTCGTGCGGCACGGACTGCGCCGCCGCGAGGACCTGCCGGTCCTCTCCGAGCAGCCCTACACCCTCGCCGCGCTGCTGCACGCGCGGAAGGTCTCCGTCCTCGCCGACCACGACCACCACCACCCCGCCCCGCGCGCCGGCCGGTCCGCCGCCGCGGGCCCCCGGCTGCTGGAACGGCTGCGCGGCATCCGGGCCGTCCAGGAGAGCCTCGACGCGCTCGCCCCGCCCGGACCGGTCCGCGACGCGGTCCGCGCCCGCTCCTTCGGCCGGGAGGTCCCGCAGCTCCTGCAGACCGGCTGGCTCGCCGAACCGCCCGCCCGGCAGCGCCGGATCGCCGAGGAGGTCGCCACCCTGCTCGACCGGCACTGCCCGCCCGGCGTCTTCGCCCGCCTCCCCGTCCCCGACCGGCTGCGACTCGCCCTCGCCGCGCGCGGCGAGCTCGGCGCGTTGCGCGCCCTGATCGCCCACGAGGCCGCCAACGGAGCCCCGCCGGTGGTCCGCCGCGGCGGTCGCGCCTACGCCGCGTACCCCGGCTTCCGCGACCGGGCCCTCGGCCTGCCCGACGCCCTGTTCGAACTGCCCGCCCGGCCCGCGCCCGAGCGCCCCGGGCCGGGCGGGGCCGGCTGGCGGCGGGCCGCCGGGCTGCGCCGCTTCGCGGGTGCGGTCCGCGGCTGAGGGAGAAGAAGATGATGGACATCTGCGTGGTCGGCCTCGGCGCGGTCGGCCTGCCGCTCGCCGTCCGGTTCGCCGCCAAGGGCCACCTCGTCACCGGCGCCGACGCCGACCCCGAGACGGTCGCGGCCGTCGCCGCCGGCCGCCCGCCCCACCCGCACGAGGCCGGCCTCGCCGAACTCCTCGCCGAGGTCGCCGCCGACGGCCGGCTGCGCGCCACCACGGACACCGCCGCCGCGGCCGCCGGCGCCGAGGCCGTGGTGATCGTCGTCCCGGCGGCCACCGGCCCGGACGGCGGACCAGACTTCGCGCTGCTCGACGCCGCGACCGACGCCGTCGCCGCCGGGCTGCGCCGCGCCACCCTGGTCAGCTACGGGGCCACCCTGCCGGTCGGGACCGTCCGCGGCCGCTTCGCCAGCCGGCTGGAGGCCGGATCCGGCCTGGTCGCCGGCCGCGACTTCGGACTGGTGTTCAGCCCCGAGCGGGTCAGCACCGGACGGGTCCTCGCCGACCCGCGCCACCACCCCCAGCTCGTCGGCGGCATCGACGACGCCTCCACCGAGCAGGGCGCCGCCTTCTACCGGGCCGTCCTCGACTTCGACCCGCGGCCCGACCTGCCCCGCGGCAACGGCGTCTGGCCGCTCGCCTCCGCCGAGGCCGCAGAGTTCGCCGAGCTCGCCGGGACCACCTACCGGGACGTCAACATCGCCCTGGCCAACCAGTTCGCCCGGTACGCCGACCGGGTCGGCGTCGACCTCGCCGAGGTCATCGAGGCCTGCGACTCCCAGCCCCACGACCACCTCCACCGGCCCGGCATCGCCGTCGGCGGCCCCTGCCTCCCCGTCCACCCCCGGCTGTACCTGTGGAACGACCCGCACGCCACCGTCGTCCGGGCCGCCCGCGAGGCCAACGAGGCCGTTCCCGCGTACGCCGTCGGCCTGCTCCAGGGCGCGCTCGGCCCGCTCGACGGGGTCCGCGTGCACGTCCTCGGCGCGTCCTACCGGGGCGGGGTCAAGGACACCGCGAACTCCGGCGCCTTCCCCCTGGTCGACGCGCTCCGCCGGGCCGGCGCCGACCCCACCGTCAGCGACCCGCTGCACAGCCCCGAGGAGCTCGCCGCCCTCGGCCTGCCCCCCGACGACGGCAAGCCCGCCACCGCCCTCGTCGTCCAGGCCGACCACCCCGAGTACCGCGACCTCGGCGCCGCCGACCACCCCGCCGCCCGCGTCCTGCTCGACGGGCGCCGCGTCACCGACCCGGCGAACTGGGAAGGCGTCCGCAGGATCGTCCTCGGCGGGGGCGGCGGCAACTAGTCGCCCGGGGCTCCGCCGGACGGCGGCTCCGCCGCGGGGGCGCGGCCGACCGCAGGAGCGTCGGACCAACGCGTGCGGTCAACCCCGCGAGCGGCTGCGGCCGAGTTAGCGTGTTCCTCGTGACCGTCGAAGACACCGTTGCCCCGGGCGTCGGCCTGACCCCCGCCGACGAAGCGAAGCGCCGCGGCGTGCGCCGGATGAAGACCATCGCGACCGGGCTGCTCGGCTTCGCCACCCTGGTCTTCGCCCTCGCGAGCTGGGCGGAGGCGTCCGGCGCCGGCGCGTGGGCCGGGTACGTCGCGGCGGCCGCCGAGGCCGGCATGGTGGGTGCGCTGGCCGACTGGTTCGCCGTCACCGCGCTGTTCCGCCGCCCGTTCGGCCTGCCGATCCCGCACACCGCGATCATCCCGACCAAGAAGGACGCCTTCGGCCGCACCCTCGGCGACTTCGTCGGCGACAACTTCCTCTCCCCGACGGTCGTCCGCGCCCGGCTCGGGAAGATCGGCATCGCCCGCCGGTTCGGCGAGTGGCTCGCCGCCCCCGGCAGCGCCGAACGCGTCACCCGCGAGGCCGCCGCCGCGCTGCGCGGCCTGCTCGCCGTGCTGCGGGACGAGGACGTGCAGGCCGTGGTCGCCGAGGCGGTCACCCGCCGCGCCGCCGCCACCCCCGTCGCCGAGCCGGCCGGCCGGCTGCTCGGGAAGGTGGTCGCGGACGGCGGGCACCACGGCGTGGTCGACCTGATCGTGGTCCGCGCCCACCACTGGCTGACGGTGCACCACGGGGACGTGGTCGACAAGGTCACCGCCAAGACCCCCGGCTGGACCCCGCGCTTCCTCGACCAGCAGGTCGGTGAGCGGGTCTACCGCGAGCTGCTGCGCTTCGTCACCGACATCCGCGACGACCCCGCCCACCCGGCGCGCGGCGCCGTCGACAACTTCCTCGCCGAGTTCGCCGTCGAGCTGCAGACCGACCCCGAGACCATCGCCCGGGTCGAACGCGCCAAGGCCGACCTGCTCGCCCGTACCGAGGTGCAGGACCTGATCGCCTCCTCCTGGGCCGCCGTCCGCACCCTGGTCGTGGACGCCGCCGACGACGAGAACAGCGAACTGCGCCGCCGGCTGCGCGACGCCCTGCGCTCCTTCGGCCGCCGGCTCGCCACCGACGCGCGCCTGCAGGCCAAGACGGACGGCTGGCTGCAGGACGCCGCCGCGTACGTCGTCGAGACCTACCGGGACGAGATCACCGCGCTGATCTCCGACACCGTGGCGGGCTGGGACGCCGACGAGGCGTCCCGCAAGATCGAGGCCAACGTCGGCCGCGACCTGCAGTTCATCCGGATCAACGGCACCGTGGTCGGTGCGCTCGCGGGCCTGCTGATCCACACCGTCACCGTCGCGGCCGGCGGCTGACAGCCGGATAGCATCGTTGTCTACGCGTATGGAGCAGAGGAGCGGCACCGTGGCCGAGACCAGGAGCGGGATCGAGGCGTTCATCGCCGGCATGCCCAAGGCGGAACTGCACGTCCACCACGTCGGCTCGGCCTCCCCCCGGGTGGTCGCCGAACTCGCCGCCCGGCACGCGTCCGGCACCAAGGTGCCCACCGACCCGGCCGCGCTCGCCGAGTACTTCACCTTCACCGACTTCGCCCACTTCATCGAGGTCTACCTCAGCGTCGTCGACCTGATCCGCGACGCCGAGGACGTCCGCGCCCTCACCTACGGCGTCGCCGAGGACATGGCCCGGCAGAACATCCGCTACGCCGAACTCACCATCACCCCGTACTCCTCGGTCAAGCGCGGAATCCCCGACGTCGCCTTCATGGAGGCCATCGAGGACGCCCGGCTGCGCGCCGAGAAGGAACTCGGCGTCGTCCTGCGCTGGTGCTTCGACATCCCCGGCGAGGCCGGGCTCGAATCCGCCGAGGTGACCGCCCGCCTCGCCACCGAGCTCGCCCCCGAGGGCCTGGTCTCCTTCGGCCTCGGCGGCCCCGAGATCGGCGTGCCCCGCCCGCAGTTCAAGCCCTACTTCGACCGGGCGCGGGCGGTCGGCCTGCACTCCGTCCCGCACGCCGGCGAGACCACCGGGCCCGAGACCGTCTGGGACGCGCTGCGCGTCCTCGGCGCCGAACGCATCGGCCACGGCACCCAGGCCGTCCACGACCCGGCCCTGATCGACCACCTCGGCGAGCACCGCATCGCGCTCGAGGTCTGCCCCACCTCCAACATCGCCACCCGCGCCGTCGACCGGATGGAGGACCACCCCATCCGTCAGATGGTCGACGCCGGCCTGCTGGTCACCGTCAACAGCGACGACCCGCCGATGTTCGGCACCGACCTCAACACCGAGTACGCCGTCGCCGCCCGCCTCCTCGACCTCGACGAGACCGGCGTCGCCACCCTCGCCAAGAACGCCGTCGAGGCCTCCTTCCTCGACCCGGCCGGCAAGCGCCGCCTCACCGGCGAGATCGACACCTACCTCGCCGCCTGGCCCCGCTGACCCCTCGTCCGCCCGCACCGCGGCCCGCCCGTACGCCACCCGGCACGGGCGGGCGCGGACGTGGCACAGTGGCGCGATGAAGACGATCGGGCTGCTCGGCGGGATGAGCTGGGAATCGACGGCGGAGTACTACCGGCTGCTCAACGAGCTGACCAGGGAGCGGCTCGGCGGGCTGCACTCCGCGAAGTGCGTGCTGTACTCGGTGGACTTCGCCGAGGTGGAACGGCTGCAGGCGGCGGGGGACTGGGAGGCGGCCGGCGAGCTGCTGGCGGAGGCCGCGCGGTCGGTGCAGGCGGCCGGCGCGGACCTGCTGCTGATCTGCACCAACACCATGCACAAGGTGGCCGACCGGGTGGCGGAGGCGGTGTCGGTCCCGCTGCTGCACCTCGCGGACGCCACGGCGGGGGCGGTGCTGGCCGCAGGGGTGCGGCGGGTCGGGCTGCTCGGCACGGCGTTCACCATGGAGCAGGACTTCTACCGCGAGCGGCTCGCCGGCCACGGGCTGGAGGTCCTCGTGCCGGACGCGGCCGGGCGGGCGCTGGTCCACCGGGTGATCTACGAGGAGCTGTGCGTCGGGGTGGTCCGCGAGGAGTCGCGGGAGGCGTACCGGAAGGTGATCGCCGAACTGGTCGCGGCCGGCGCCGAGGGGGTCGTCCTGGGCTGCACGGAGATCGAGCTGCTGGTCGGCGCCGGGGACAGCCCGGTGCCGGTCTTCCCGACCACCCGGATCCACGCCGAGGCCGCCGTCACCGCCGCGCTGTGACGGCCGCGGCGTGACGGCCCGCGGTGTGACGGCTGCGGCGTGACGGCCGCGCGGTGACCGCCCGCGCGCCCGGGGGTCCGGTGCGCGGGCGGTCGGCGCTCAGCCTCCCTGGTGCCGGCGGCCGGTGGCCGAGGCGAAGCCGAGCCAGGTGTGGCGGTTGCCCCACCAGCACCAGCCGACCTTGGGGGCGTCGCGCCGCTCGCGGCCGTCCCGGCCGGTGCCGTTGCTGATCCAGATCGCCGGGGTGCGGGTGTCCAGGGCGCCGTTCGCCTTGCGCAGCCGGGAGCCGATGGTCATGAAGCAGTGGTTGCGCTCCAGGACCGCCGGCTGCTGCAGGACCCAGTGGATGCCCTCGGTGAGCAGCAGCGGGGTGCGGTCCCGCGCGGTGAGTGCGGGCAGTGCCTCCTCCGGCGTCCGGTTGGCCAGGTGGTCGCCGCGGTCGAGGCCGGTGACCAGGTACAGCGGGGCGTCCGGCACCGTGACCGTCGGCGCGAACCGGTCGACGTCGGTCATGTCGGTGACGACGAAGCCCGGCCTGCCCCCGCGGCGCAGCAGCGGCGCGAGGGCGGAGGCGGGGGCCAGGTCCGGGTGGACGGCGAGCAGCGCGCCCCCGGCGGCGGGCCCGGCGGCCTCGGCGAAGGCGCGCAGCTCGGCGGCGGACAGCCCGGCGAGCTCGGCGACCCCCAGCTCGACCAGGCGCTCGGCCTGCACGGCCGGCGCGGGCAGGACGGTGGCGGTGGTGGCGGCGGTGGCGGTCGTGGCGTCGGACGTGGCTTCGGGCACGATGCTCCCAGGGACGGTGTGGTGGGCGGTTCCAGGTGAACGAGGCGGCCCGCCCGGGAATTCCGGCCGCCCCGCCCGGATTCAGCGGGCCGCCGGCACCGCCGGGCCGGCCGCCGGTACGGGCGCCCCGCGGTGGAGGAGGGCGCGTTCGGCCGCGGTCCAGGCGGTGGTGGTGAGCAGGTAGAGGCCGGCGGCGAGCGGGACCAGCGCGGCGAACAGGACCGTGCCGAAGGAGAGGTAGGGGAGCAGGGCCGCACCCGGGGCGTCGGTGGGGGTGCGGCGGGCGCGGCGGAAGCCGGCCCATCCGACGGCGGCCAGCGCGGCGTACAGGGCGGCGAAGACCAGCAGCTGGGGCAGCGAGTGGACGCCGGTGACGTGCAGGCCCAGCGGGACGCCGCCCAGGGTGTGGCCGAGCAGGTCGTTCGGGGTGGTGAAGAGCCGGTACATCACGGAGAAGAACGGGAGCTGGAGGAGCATCGGCAGGCAGCCGGCGAAGGGCGAGGCCTGTTCGGTGCGGTACAGCTCGGCGAGGGCGGCCTGCAGCTTCTCCGGGTGCTTGCGGTGGCGCTCGCGGAGTTCGGCGACCCGCGGGGCGAGGCGCAGCCGGGCCTTCTCGCCGCGGGCGGCGGCGCGGGCCAGCGGATGCAGGGCGAGCCGGACGGCGGCGGTGAACAGGACGATCGCGAGTGCGGTCGGGACGACGTCGGCGAGCGCCGCGACGACGTCGTGGGCGCCGCGGACGGCAGGGTCGAGCAGGGCGAGGACGGACATGACGGGAGAGCCCTCCGGGGTCTCGTGAAGGTGAGAGGTCGGCGGAGGGCGGCCGCGCGGGCCGGTACGGACGTGGCGAGGGTTACGCGGCCGCCGGGGCCGCGCCAGGGGCCCTCGGCCTGCGGCGGCCCCGGGCGTCCGGGTCGCGCTGGGGGAGGAAGGCGGTGCGGAAGGCCCGGCGGCGCAGGGTCGCGGCGCGGACGGCGGCGGGCGCGCGGGCGCCGAGCGGGCGGGCCGCGGCGAGGGTGCCGGCGACGGCCCCGGCGAGCAGCACGAGGGCTGCCGCAGCGGCGACGGCGGTCAGGGCGCCCGGGCCCTGCAGCAGGTCGCCGGTCAGCACCCGGAGGACGGCGAGCAGCAGTGCGACCAGTGGCACGGGCTCGACCTCCTCCGGATCCGGGGCTGACTGCTCCTCATCCTACGCACACGCCGGGACGCACCCGGAGGGTTCCGTCAGAGCCGGACGACCGTCGCGGTGGCGGCGGAGGCGCGGGCCGCTTCGAGGACGGCGAGGGTGGCGACCGCGTCGCGGGGGTCCACCGGGGCCGGGCTGCGCTCGGCGAGGGAGCGGGCGATGCCGGCGTAGTACGCCGGGTAGTCGCCCGGGTCGGTGGGGACGGGGGCGGACTGCTCGTCGGTGCCGAGCGTGCCGTAGTGCGCGGGGTCGTCGGCACCCCACGGCACCCGGGCGTCGGGGCGCAGGCCCGCCCGGAGGGCGTCCTCCTGCGGGTCCATGCCGAACTTCACGTACCCGGCGGAGTCGCCGAGGACGCGCAGGCGCGGGCCGCCGAGCGGGGCGAGGGCACTGGTCCACAGGTGCGAGCGGACGCCCGAGCCGTGGGTGAGCGCGAGGAACGCGTCGTCGTCGACCACCGCGCCGTCCCGGCGGACGTCGATCTCCGCGTACACCGACTCGACCGGGCCGAACAGGGTCAGTGCCTGGTCGACCAGGTGGCTGCCCAGGTCGTACAGGGTGCCGCCGACCTCCACCGGGTCGGCCAGCTCCCGCCAGCCCGGCTTCGGCTTCGGCCGGAAGCGCTCGAACCGGGACTCGAAGCGGTGCACCCGGCCCAGCGCCCCCTCGTCGACCAGCCGCTTGGCGGTCAGGAAGTCGCCGTCCCAGCGGCGGTTCTGGAAGACGGACAGCAGGATGCCGGACTTCTCCGCGAACTCGCACAGGTCGCGGGCCTCGGCGGCGTTCGCCGCGAGCGGCTTGTCGACGACGGTGGCGAGGCCCGCGAGCAGGGCGGCGCGGGCGAGCGGGACGTGGGTGCGGTTCGGGGACGCGATCACGACCAGGTCGAACCGCTCGGCGGAGGCGAACAGCTGCTCCGGGGTGTCCAGGGCGCGGGCCCCGGGGTGCTCGCGCTGCAGCTGGGCGCGACGGTCGGGGTTGGCGGTGACCACCGCGTCCAGCCGCAGTCCGGGGGTGGTGGCGATCAGCGGGGCGTGGAAGGCGGAGCCTGCCAGGCCGTAGCCGATCAGGCCGACGCGGAACGGGCTCTCGGAGGGGAAGGTCATGCGTCTCACTCAACCACGGGAGGGGTGGCGGGGCGGGCACGGGCCGCGGGGGCGCGCCGGGGCGGGGGTGTCAGTGGGGGCGACGGCGGTGGGCGCCGCGGCCGCGGGTGACGACGGCGATGGTGCCGCCGACGAGGAGCAGGGTGGCGCCCAGGGTGAGGAGGGTGCCGCTGGTGCGGGAGCTGCCGGTCTGGGCGAGCTGCTGGGGTGCGGGGGAGGTCGGGACGGCCGGGGCGGTGGGGGAGGAGGGCGGGGTGGTGGTCACGGCGGCGGCGGGGACGGCCGCCGGGACGGGGGAGGAGGTGCCGGGCGACGCGCTGGGGGCCGGGGTGGGCGTGGTGGGGCGGGGGGGTCGCGGTGGCCGGTCCGGTGCCGGTGGCGGCTCCGGTGGTGGCGCCGTCGAGGACGACGTCGGAGCAGGAGTAGAAGGCCTCGGGGCTGTCGGAGCGCTGCCAGATCGCGTAGATCAGCTGGCGGCCGGTGCGGCCGGTGGGGATGCGGCCGGGGAGGAGGTAGGAGCCGTCGGTGAGCCGGGGGTCGGTGACGGTGAGGAAGGGGGTGGTCTCCAGGTCGGCCCAGCGCAGCGGCTCGGTGGGGTCGTAGCCGGCGTTGGTGAGGTACAGCCGGAAGGTGCCGCGGTGCGGGGCGGTGGCGCGGTAGCGGAGGGTGACGTCGCTGCCGGGGGTGAGGTGGGTGGCGTTCCAGTCGGCGCGGGGGAGGTCGAGGCCGGCGAACTCGGGGGCGCCGGCGCTGCACAGCTTGCCGTCGGGGACGAGTTCGCGGTGGCGTCCGGCCGCGTCGCCGATCCGGACGCCGTTCCAGTCGTACATCGCCTGGGTGCCGCCGGTGCGGATCGCGGCGGCGCAGGCGGCCGACTTCGGGTGTTCGGGGCCCTCCAGGTAGCAGCCCTCGACCCGGCTGAGCGGGTTCTCCATGGATCCGTGGGCGGCGGCGGTGCCGGAGCCGAGGACGGTGGTGGCGGCGGTGAGCGCGAGGACGGTGGCGGTGCGGCGGAGCGGCATGAGGGTGTTCCTCCGAGGGCGGTGCGGGTGGCTCGGAATGAGGACGCTAGCCGTACGGGGAACGGGAGTTGAGGGTGGATCAGTGCGGTTAGGAGAGGTTTAAGGCTGCGTTGAGGCGGGGCGGGGTCCGTCCGCCTGGCGGTCGGGACTGCCGTCCGGGGGGCGCCCGGACTAGGCTGGGCCCGTTGGGGCAGCCAGTTGTTCGACATCGCAAGACCTCAGGAGACATGCCCGTGGCAGACCGCAAGCCCATCGAGTCGTGGCTGACCGACATGGACGGCGTCCTCATTCACGAGGGGACGCCGATTCCCGGTGCGAAGGAGTTCCTGCGCAAGCTGCAGGAGTCCGGCAAGCCCTTCCTGGTGCTGACCAACAACTCGATCTACACCCCGCGCGACCTGTCCGCGCGCCTGGCCGGGATGGGCCTGGACGTACCGGAGGACCGGATCTGGACGTCCGCCCTGGCCACCGCCAACTTCCTGAAGAGCCAGCGCCCGGGCGGCACCGCGTACGTGATCGGCGAGGCCGGCCTGACCACCGCCCTCTACCAGGCCGGGTACGTGCTGACCGACAAGGACCCGGACTACGTGGTGCTGGGCGAGACCCGCACCTACAGCTTCGAGGCGCTCACCAAGGCGATCCGCCTGATCAACGACGGCGCCCGGTTCATCTGCACCAACCCGGACGAGACCGGCCCCTCCACCGAGGGCGTGCTGCCGGCCACCGGGTCGGTCGCGGCGCTGATCACCAAGGCCACCGGGGTGGAGCCGTACTTCGTCGGCAAGCCGAACCCGCTGATGATGCGCGAGGCGCTGAACACGGCCGGCGCGCACTCGGAGACGGCCGCGATGATCGGCGACCGGATGGACACCGACGTGGTCTCCGGCCTGGAGGCCGGCATGCAGACGGTGCTGGTGCTCACCGGTCTGACCGCGCCGGAGGACGTCGAGCGGTTCCCGTACCGCCCGACCCGGGTGGTCAAGTCGATCGCCGACCTGATCGACGAGATCTAGTCACGACCAGCGAGGAGCCCCGCCGGAACACCACCGGCGGGGCTCCGTCGCTGCCCACGGGGGACGGAAGGCATGGAGGAGAAGCGGGTCACCTGGGCGGAGCTCTACTTCGACCTGGTGTTCGTGTTCGCGGTGACGCAGGTGTCGCAGCTGCTGCACCACCACCACGACTGGACGCGGGCCGGGCGGGCGCTGATCGCGTTCGTCCCGGTGTACTGGTGCTGGGTGGGCACCACGGTGCAGGCCAACATCCGGGACGTGGACAACGCCCGCGACCGGATCGGGATCTTCGCGGTGGGCCTCGGCGGGCTGTTCATGGCGCTCGCCCTGCCCGGCGCGTACGGCGGGCGCGGGGTGCTGTTCGGCGCCGCGTACTGGGCGGCCCGGCTGGTGCTGCTCGGGATGCTGATCCGCCTGCGCGGCGTGTGGAACGGCCCGTACGGGGTCGGGGCGTTGGCCAGCGGCCCGCTGCTGCTGGCCGGCGGGCTGCTGGAGTCGCCGTGGCGGGAGGCGATGTGGGCGACGGCCGCGCTGCTGGACCTGTCCGCGCCGCTGCTGTTCCGGCGCCGGCTGGCCGCGGTCGACTACCACCCGGGCCATCTGCCGGAGCGGTTCGGCCTGTTCCTGCTGGTGGCGCTCGGCGAGTCGATCGTCGGGATCGGCGGGCCGGTCGCCGGGTCGGACCTGCACGGGGCCCAACTGGTTTCCGTGGCACTGGCGTTCGTCATCTCGTGCGCGCTGTGGTGGCTGTACTACGGCTTCGCCGCCGACGCGATGCGCTACGCGGTGGAGACCGCGGGCTCGCGGCGGGACATGATCCGCCGGGTGTTCCAGTACGGCCACCTGGCGCTGATCGGCTCGGTGATCGCGGTCGCCGTCGGCTTCGGCGAGACGGTGGCCGAGCCGCACGCCGCGCTCGGCGCCGGCACGCTCGGCCTGCTGTACGGCGGCAGCGCGCTGTACCTGCTGAGCTTCGGTTACACCCGGTGGATGATGTTCGGGAAGCTCTCCCCGACCCGGCTGGCCGCGGCGGGAACCCTGCTGGTGCTGCTGCCGCTGACGGTCCGGCTGCCCGCGCTGGTGGCGCTGGCCGGGCTCGCGGTGCTGATGGTCGGACTGAACGTCTGGGAGGGCGTCAGGGTGGCGCGGGCTGTCAGCGCGGGTGTGTAGCGTTCAACCAACGCACGACGCACAGAGCGCGACGCGGCGAATGTCGCACCGGAGGTAGGTAGACGTGACGGATATGGCCGAGACGGCTGTGGGCACCGACCTGGAACTGCCCGAGTCCTGGCGGGCGGTGCTCGCCGACGAGACCGCCAAGCCGTACTTCGCCCAGCTGGCCGCCTTCGTGGCCGAGCAGCGCGCCGAGCACGAGGTCTTCCCGCCGGCCGGGCAGGAGTTCTCGGCGCTCGCCGCGACGCCGTACGACAAGGTCCGGGTGCTCGTCCTCGGGCAGGACCCGTACCACGACAACGGCCAGGCCCACGGCATGAGCTTCTCGGTGCTGCCGGGGACGAAGATCCCGCCGTCGCTGCGCAACATCTACAAGGAGCTGGAGGCCGACCTCGGCGTCCCGGCCCCCGACCACGGCTACCTGATGCACTGGGCCGAGCAGGGCGTGCTGCTGCTCAACGCGGTGCTCACGGTGCGGGCGCACGAGCCCAACTCGCACAAGGCCAAGGGCTGGGAGAAGTTCACCGACGCGGTGATCAAGGCGGTCAGCGACCGCGAGGAGCCCTGCGTCTTCGTGCTGTGGGGCAACTACGCGAAGAAGAAGCTGCCGCTGATCGACACCGAGCGCCACGTGGTGGTCCAGGGCGCCCACCCGTCGCCGCTGTCGGCGAAGCTGTTCTTCGGCAGCAAGCCGTTCTCGCAGATCGACGCCGCGCTCGAGGGCTTCGGCACCGAGCCGATCGACTGGCGCATCCCCGCCGCCGGGGCCTGACCACCGACTCGGCCGGCTCGGCCGGCACCCGCTGCGCGCGGGTGCCGGCCGAGTGCCGTTCCGGGGGCGGTCGGCCGGTCAGCCGGTGAGCAGGTCGGGTTCGGTGGCGGCGCGGACCTCGTCGAGGGTGTGGCCGTCGGCGATCTCGACCACGCGCAGGCCCTCGGGGGTGACGTCGAGGACCGCGAGGTCGGTGACGATGCGGTGGACGACGCGGCGGCCGGTGGCGGGCAGGTCCAGCTCGTTGACGATCTTGGGGCTGCCGTCCTTGGCGGTGTGCTCCATCACCACGATCAGCCGGCGGGCGCCGTGCACCAGGTCCATCGCGCCGCCCATGCCCTTGACCATCTTGCCGGGGATCATCCAGTTGGCCAGGTCGCCGGCGGCGGAGACCTGCATCGCGCCGAGCACCGAGACGTCGATCCGGCCGGCCCGGACCATGCCGAAGGAGAACGCCGAGTCGAAGTAGGAGGCGCCGGCGTCGACCGTCACGGTCTCCTTGCCGGCGTTGATCAGGTCGGGGTGGACGTCGGCCTCCGCCGGGTAGGGGCCGACGCCGAGGATGCCGTTCTCGGAGTGCAGCACCACGTGCACCCCGGCGGGCAGGTGGTTGGGGATCAGGGTGGGCAGGCCGATGCCCAGGTTGACGTACTGGCCGTCGCGCAGTTCGCGGGCGGCGCGGGCGGCGAGCAGGTCGCGCGGGTCGGAGGCGGCGGGCATCAGTTCTCCTCGGGGGCGGTGCGGACGGTGCGGCGCTCGATCCGGCGGTCGGCGGGGTCGGCGGCGACCACCCGGTCCACGTACACGCCGGGCAGGTGGACGGCGTCCGGCGGCAGCTCTCCGGGCTCGACGATCCGGTCGGCCTCGACCACGGTGATCCGCCCGGCGGTGGCGCACAGCGGGTTGAAGTTGCGGGCGGCGGCGTGGAAGACGCAGTTGCCGTGCCGGTCGGCGACCTCGGCGCGGACCAGTGCGAAGTCGGCGGTGATGCCCTCCTCCAGCAGGTAGCGGCGGCCGCCGAACTCGCGGACCTCCTTGGGCGGGGAGGCGAGGGCGACCGAGCCGTCGGCGGCGTAGCGCCAGGGCAGGCCGCCCTCCTCGACCTGGGTGCCGACGCCGGCCGGGGTGAAGAACGCCGGGATGCCCGCGCCGCCCGCCCGCAGCCGCTCGGCCAGGGTGCCCTGCGGGGTCAGCTCCACCTCCAGCTCGCCGGAGAGGTACTGCCGGGCGAACTCCTTGTTCTCGCCGACGTAGCTGGAGGTCATCCGGGCGATCCGGCCGGCCCGCAGCAGCAGGCCGAGGCCCCAGTCGTCCACCCCGCAGTTGTTGGAGACCACCCGCAGGCCGGCCGTCCCGGCCTCGGCCAGGGCGCCGATCAGGGTGGAGGGGATGCCGCACAGCCCGAAGCCGCCGACCGCCAGCACCGCGCCGTCGGGAATGTCCGCCACGGCGCGTGCGGCGGAGTCCAGGACCTTGTCCAAGGGGTCACCTCTGGAGGGAGAGACGGGGAGTTTTCCGGCACCACCCTCGCCGCAGCCCCGGGCCCTTTCCATGGCGGTACGGGCCATGGGCCGGCCCGGTGCGGTGTGTGCCGCCCACACCCCCGGGGCGGGGCGGCGGCGACATGGCGCACGGGCACACAACCGCGCGCCGCGGTACGTGGCCCCGTCACATGTCGCCGCGCGGGCGGTGACCCTACGGTTCCGGCATCCACCAGCACTTGCACCCTCAGGAGCCGCCCCCATGTCTCGTACGGACGCCACCCCCGGATCCGCCCGGCGCCTCGCCGTGATGGCGGCCTGCGGCCTGCTCGCGGTGGGCTGCGCCAAGGCCGGCACCGCCGGCACCGGCAGTGCCGACAGCGGCTCCAAGGCCCCGGTCCAGGTCGGCCTGGTGTACAGCAAGACCGGCCCGCTGGCCGCGTACGGCAAGCAGTACCTGGAGGGCTTCAAGGCCGGCCTGGCCTACGCCACCAAGGGCACCAACGCGGTCGACGGCCACCCGGTCGAGATCGCCGAGCAGGACGACGCCGGAGACCCGGCCAAGGCGGTCTCCGGCGCCAAGGACCTGATCGGCAAGGGCGCGAAGATCCTGGCCGGTTCGACCGCCTCGGGCGTGGCCCTGCAGGTCGGCCCGATCGCCGCGCAGAACAAGGTGCTGTTCATCTCCGGCCCGGCCGCCGCGGACAAGGTCACCGGCCTGAACAAGTACACCTTCCGCTCCGGCCGCCAGTCGTACCAGGACATCCGTACCGCGGCCTCGTTCATCGGCAAGGACGCCAAGGGCAAGAAGGTCACCGTGCTGGCCCAGGACAGCGCCTTCGGCCAGGCGAACGTGGCCGCCGTGAAGGCGGTGCTCGGCGCCGAGGGCGCGACGGTGGACGCGGTGCTCGCCCCGCCGTCCGCGACCGACCTCACCCCGTTCGCCACCCAGGCCAAGGGCGCCAAGCCGGACCTGCTGTTCGTCGCCTGGGCCGGCGACACCGCCTCCGCGCTGTGGACCTCGCTCTCCCAGCAGGACGTCTTCTCCGCCACCCAGGTGGTCACCGGCCTCGACCTGGCGGCCTCGTACCCGCTGTTCGGCCAGGCCGGCGAGAAGATCTCCTTCCTGAACCACTACTTCGCGGGCGCCGCCGGCTCCAACGAGGTCGAGGTGGCGATGACCGACGCGGTCACCAAGGCCGGCTCCAAGCCGGACATCTTCACCCCCGACGGCTTCACCGCCGCCCAGATGGTGGTGCACGCCCTGGAGTCCACCAAGGGCGCCACCGCCGACACCGACGCGCTGGTGAAGTCCCTGGAGGGTTGGAGCTTCGACGGCGTCAAGGGCAAGCTGACCGTCCGGGCCGAGGACCACGCCCTGCTGCAGCCGATGTTCCAGGTCAAGCTGACCGGTTCCGGCGCGGCCGCCGAGCCGACCGTGGTGAACACCGTCCCCGCCGACCAGGTGGCGCCCCCGGTCGCCCCGATGGCGGGTTGATCCGGTGTCGACTCCCGTCCCCGTGCTGCGGCTGAACGGCCTCGGCTGGTCCGTCCGGGGCGTGCCGATCGTGGAGGACGTCTCGTTCGAGGTCGGTGAGGGCGAGTTCGTCGCCTTCATCGGCCCGAACGGGGCGGGGAAGACCTCCCTGTTCAACCTGATCAGCGGCATCTGCCCGGCGAGCCACGGCTCGCTGGAGCTGGACGGCGCCGACGTCACCGCCGAGCCCGTGCACGCGCGGGCCCGGCGGGGCCTCGGCCGGACCTTCCAGACCTCCTCGCTGTGGGCCGGGCTGACCGTCGCCGACCACGTCCGCCTGGCCGCCCAGGCGGCCGCCGGGCCGCGCGCCTCGTACCGGATCTGGCGCCGCGCCGAGCGGTACGCGAAAGCGGTCGCCGAGACCCTGGAGCGCACCGAACTCGCGGACCGCGCCGAGGCGTTGGCCGGTTCGCTGTCGCACGGCGAGAAGCGCAAGCTGGAACTCGCGGTGCTGCTGGTCTCCGACCCCCGGCTGATCCTGCTGGACGAGCCGATGGCCGGCGTCAGCGCCGAGGAGGTGCCCGCGCTGGTCGAGCTGATCCGCTCGGTGCACAAGGAGCAGGGCCGCACGGTGCTGATGGTCGAGCACCACATGGACGTGCTGCTGGGTCTGGCCGACCGGCTGGCGGTGATGCACCACGGCACGCTGCTCGCCCTGGACACGCCCGCTGCGGTGATGGCCGACGAGACCGTCCAGCAGGCCTATCTCGGGGAGGCGCTGTGAGCGCGCTGCTGTCCGCCCGCGACCTGCGGGTGGTGATCGACGGCCTGCACATCCTGCACGGCGTGGACCTGGACGTCGCCCCGAGCGGTGTCACGGCCCTGCTGGGGCGCAACGGCGCGGGGAAGACCACCACCGTCAAGGCGCTGCTCGGCCTGGTGCCGCGCACCGGCGCGGTGGCCTTCGACGGCGCCGAGATCGGCGCGCTGCCCACGCACCTGATCGTGCGCCGGGGGATCGGCTACGCGCCGGAGGACCGGGGGATCTTCGCCGGCCTCACGGTCGCCGAGAACCTCCGCCTCGCGGAACGCGACGCGACCCCCGCCTACGACCTGGTCCACGAGCTGTTCCCCGAACTGAAGCAGCGCGCGGGCCAGTTGGCCGGCAGCCTGTCCGGCGGCCAGCAGCAGATGGTGGCCATCGGCCGCACCCTGCTGAACGGCAACCGGCTGATCGTCGCCGACGAGCCCACCAAGGGCCTCGCCCCGAAGATCGTCGCCGAGGTCGCCGACGTGCTGGCCCGGGTCGCCGAGACCGTGCCGGTGCTGCTGGTCGAGCAGAACCTGGCCCTGGTGCGCCGGGTCGCCGGGACCTGCGCCGTCCTCGCCGACGGCCGCACCGCCCACCAGGGCGACGCCGCCGAACTGCTCGCCGACGAGGACGCCGCCCGCCGGCTGCTCGGCGTCGGCAGCCACCGCCCCGCCCCCGAGGTGACCCCCTGATGAACACGATCGTCCTGCTCGCCTGCACCGGCCTCGGCCTGGGCGCGCTCTACTTCCTGGTCGCCAGCGGCCTGTCACTGATCTTCGGCCTGATGGACGTGCTGAACTTCGCCCACGGCGCGCTGCTGTCGATCGGCGCGTACGCCACCTGGTGGGCCGCCACCGAGGGCGGCATGGGCTTCTGGCTCGCGGTGCTGTTCGGCACCGTGGTCGGCACCGCCGCCGCCGTGCTGCTGGAGCTGGTGCTGATCCGCCCGCTGTACGCCCGGCCGCGGGACCAGATCCTCGCCACCGTCGGCGTCGGGCTGGCGCTGCCCGCCCTGCTGATGGGCGTCTGGGGCGCCGACGCACGGCCCTTCCCGCAGCCGGAGGCGCTCGCCGGCACGGTGCGGCTGCTGGGCGCCGTCGTCCCGGTCAACCGCTTCGTGCTGATGGGCGCGGCGGTGCTGGTGCTCCTCGCGCTGCGGCTGTTCCTGGCCCGGACCCGCTACGGCCTGATCGTCCGGGCCGGGGTCGAGGACCGAGCGATGGTCACCGCGCTGGGCATCGACGTCCGCAAGGCGTTCACGCTGGTCTTCGCGATCGGCGGCGCCGCCGCGGCGCTCGGCGGGGCCCTGGCCGGCCTGTACTTCGGCTCGGTCAACCCCTCGCAGGGCACCGGGCTGCTGGTCTTCGCGTTCGTGGTGGTGGTGATGGGCGGGATGGGGTCGGTGACCGGTGCCGCGGTCGCGTCCGTCGCGGTCGGCCTGGTCCAGCAGTTCGCCAACTACTACACCGCGGCGGGGCTGGGCGACCTGTCGGTCGTCGTCCTGCTCGCCGTGCTGCTGCTGGTGCGGCCGCGCGGACTCACCGGGAGGCTCGCATGACCGACCACCTCAAGCGCTGGTGGCCGGTGGGCCTGCTGGCCGTGCTGCTGCTCGCGCCGTACAGCGCGCTGCCGCTGCCCGGGCTGCTGGACGGGCCGCTGGGCAGCCCCGGCAGCCTCCAGCTCATCGCCCTGTGCCTGGTCTACGGCGCCCTCGCCAGCGGCTACGACCTGCTGCTGGGCCGCACCGGCCTGCTCTCCTTCGGCCACGCGCTGTACTTCGCCACCGGCCTGTACGCCACCGACCTGGCCATGCTCGAACTCGGCCTGGGCTTCGTGCCCGCCGCGCTGTTCGGCGTCGCCTGCTCGGTCGCGCTGGCACTGCTGCTGGGCTCGGTCAGCCTGCGGGTCACCGGCATCGGCTTCTCCATGGTCACCCTGGCCTTCGCCCAGGCCGGCGCGATCCTGGTGCAGCGCAACCCCGGCGGGCTGACGGGTGGTGAGGAAGGCCGCTCCGCACCCGCCGAGCACCTGCCCGACGCCCTGGTCGGCATCGGCAACACCGCCAACCTGTACTGGATCGCCCTCGCCTACCTGGTCCTCACCCTGGCCGTCGTCCACTGGACGGTCTCCTCGCCCACCGGCCGCGTCTGGGCCGGCATCCGCGAGAACGAGCGCCGCATCGAGGTGCTGGGCCTGCGCCCGTACGGATTCAAGCTGGTCGCCTTCGTGGTCGCGGGCGGCCTGGCCGGCGCCGGCGGCGTGGTCCACCTGCTCCTCACGGGCGGGGCCACGCCGCAGGCGGCGAGCTCGGACGCAACCCTCGCGCTGCTGGTGATGGTCGTCCTCGGCGGCTCCGGCACCCGCTGGGGGCCGCTGCTCGGCGGCGTCCTCTACACCTGGGCCGCGCACCGGCTCGGCGACCTGGCCACCTCGGACGCCGTCGGCGGCCTCCCGGGCGTCCTGCGGGTGCCGCTCTCCCAGCCGCTGTTCCTGCTCGGCGCGCTGTTCGTGGCCGTGGTCTACCTGCTGCCCGGCGGCCTGGCCAAGCTGCCCGCCCGCCTCCGCGCCGGACGCGCCGTCCGTACCCTGGACGTCCCTGCCGCTCCCGTCACCGAAGGTGCCGCATGACCGAGTCGACGCCGTACCAGGAACTGACCGTCCCCGTGCCCGGCGGAGAGCTCGCCGTGCTGCACTGGCCCGCCGCCGACCCGGGCGCGCCGGTGGTGGTCGCGGTCCACGGCATCACCGCCAACGCCCTGGCCTGGGCCGCCGCCGCCCGCCTGCTCGCCGGGCGGGTCCACCTGTACGCCCCCGACCTGCGGGGACGTGCCGCCAGCCGTACGGTCGGCGGGCCGTACGGACTGGCCCGGCACGCGGACGACGTCGCGCTGCTGATCGCGCACCTGGGCGCCGGCCCGGTGCGGCTGGTCGGCCACTCGATGGGCGCCTGGGTCTGTGCGCTGACCGCCGTCCGCCACCCGGAGGCGGTCGAGCGGCTGCTGCTGGTGGACGGCGCGGTCACCTTCCCGCTGCCCGAGGGGGTGGCCGAGGACGACGTGCTGGCCGCCGTCCTCGGCCCGGCGCTGGCCCGGCTGTCGATGACCTTCCCCGACCGCGAGGCGTACCGCGCGTTCTGGCGGCAGCACCCCGCGATGGCCGACTGGACCGCCGAGCTGGACGCCTACACCCAGCGCGACCTGGTCGGCGAGGAACCGGAACTGACCTCCTCCTGCGTCCCGGAGGCGGTCCGGCTGGACGGCGGCCAGGTGCTGGTCGACCCGGAGGCCGCCGCGGCCGTCCGCAAGCTGCCCTGCCCCGCCGAACTGCTGTGGGCGGAGCGCGGCCTGCTGGACGAGCCGCAGGGCCTCTACGACGCCGGCCGGATCGCCCTCGCGGACCTGCCGATCCCGGCCGCGCCCGTCCCGGGCACCAACCACTACTCGATCATCGCCACCGAGGCGGTGGCTCAGCGGCTGCTCGGCTGAGCCGCCGTCAGCAGCACGTCCACCAGCCGCTCCGCCGCGTCCGGACGCCCCAGCGTCCGGGCGCGGTGCGCCATGTCCGCGCGGCGGGCCGGGTCGGCGAGCAGCGGGGCCACGGCGTCGGCGAGGTGACCGGCGGTCACCTCGCCGAGCAGCGCGGCGGCCGCGCCGGCGCTCTGCAGGTGCTGGGCGTTGTGGGCCTGCTCGTTGCCGGCCGAGGAGGCCAGCGGGACGAGCACGGAGGCCTTGCCGAGGGCGGTCAGCTCGGCGACCGTGCCGGCGCCGCTGCGGGAGACCACCACGTCCGCCAGGGCCAGCACGTCGGGGAGTTCGGCGCCGACGAAGCCGGTGACCAGGTAGCGGCCGGCCAGCTCCGGGGGCAGCGCGGCGGCGCGCCGGCGCAGCTCGGCCTCGTGGGCCGGGCCGCACTGGTGGACGACGTTGGCCTGCGGCAGCAGCCACGGCAGGAGCTCGGCGACCAGGCCGTTGATCTGGGCCGAGCCCTGGGCGCCGCCGGTGACGTAGACGGTGGGGCGGGCGCGGTCGAAGGCCCACAGGCCGAGCGCCTGGACGGCCTTGTCCGGGTGCCCGGCGAGCACCTCGGGCCGGACCGGGTTGCCGGTCACCACGGCCCGCTCCCGGGCGCCGCCCGGCAGGTGCTGCAGCGTCGACTCGGAGGAGACGGCGAACGCGCTCGCGGCCCGGGCGAGCCCGCGGTTGGCCAGCCCGAGGCGGACGGTCTGCTCGTGCACCACCAGCGGCCGGCGGCACATCCTCGCGGCCAGGCCGACCGGCACGGCGACGTACCCGCCGGTGGCCAGCACCACGTCCGGCCGGAAGCCGGCGACGACCGACCGGGCCTGCACGACCCCCAGCGGCACCCGCGCCATGTCCCGCAGGTTGGCCGGGGAGAGCAGCTTCAGCGGGTTGCTGCTGCGCCGGATCTTACCGGTGGCGACCGTGGTGAACGGGATCCGCTCGGCGGTGGTGACCCGGGCCTCCAGGCCGTCCGGGGTGCCGACCCACAGCACCTCCAGCGTCCGGCCGGCGGCCGCGAGCCGCGCCTGGAGGGTGCGGACCGCGGTGAGGGCCGGGTAGGTGTGGCCGCCGGTGCCGCCGCCCGTGACGATCAGTCGAAACGAAGTCATGTCGGAGATGATCTCAGCCGGCGGTGCCGAGGAAGGACTGCCAGCCGCCGGCGGGGGCCTGGCCCACGCCCAGGGTGCGGAGCTTGCGCAGGGTGGACTGGTCCTGGACCTCCAGCCACTCGACCAGCTGCCGGAAGGACACCAGGCGGACGTCCGGCTTGCCGGCGATCTCCTTGACGGTCATCTCCACGGCGTCCATGTAGATGCCGCCGTTCCACTGCTCGAAGTGGTTGCCGATGAAGACCGGGGCGCGGTTGGTGGTGTACGCGCGGTTGAAGCCGGCCAGGTAGGCGTCGCGGGCCTGGGTGCGCCACGCGTCGTACTTGGCCGGGTCGCCCTTGGTGGAGCCGCCCGACTGGTTGGCGAGGATGTTGTAGTCCATCGAGAGGACCTGGAAGTTGTGGCCGGGGAAGGGCATGCCCTGCAGCGGGAAGTCCCAGATCTTGCCGTCCTGCACCTTCTGCGGCCAGATCTGCAGGCCGCCGGGGGAGCTGGCGTCGTACTTCCAGCCGAGCTTGGCGGCGGTCGGCAGCAGGGCCTTCTGGCCTTCGAGGCAGGGGGTGCGGCCGCCGATCAGCTCCTTCTTGTAGTCGAAGGGGAGCGGGTCGACGTCGGTGAAGCCGGTGTTGGTCTTCCACTGGGTGACGAAGCCGACGGCCTGCTGGATCTCGTTCTCCCAGTCCTCCGGCGTCCACTTGTTGACGCCGTTGCCGTCGGAGCGGGTGGAGCAGAAGTGGCCGTTGAAGTGGGTGCCGATCTCGTGGCCGGCCAGCCAGGCCTGGCTGATCAGCTTGAGGGTGCTCTTGACCGCGCCCTCGGACAGGAACGGGATGTCGGAGGCGCCGACGCTGTGCTTCGGCGGGTGGTAGAGGTTCGACTTGTCCTTCGGCAGCGCGTAGATGCCGGACAGGAAGAAGGTCATCGCCGCCTTGTGCTCCTGAGCGAGCTTGAGGAAGCGGCTGAACTGGCCGTCGTCGGTGCCGCCGGCGCCGTCCCAGGAGAAGACCACGAACTGCGGCGGCGCCTCGCCGGGCTTGAGCTTCTCGGGCTTGGGCTGGTTGGGCTGGGGGCCGGTGTCCGCGGTGGAGCCGTCGCCGATCGGCGTGCCCTTGGCGGTGGACTTGGCGGGGGCCGCGGGGACCGCGCCGTCCCCGGCCTGGCCGCCGCTGCCGCTCCGACCGCCGCTACCGCCGGTGGAACAGGCGCTGACGGCGCCCAGGGCCGCGGTGGCTGCCGCGCTGCTCAGGACGGTCCTGCGCGAGATGGTGCTCATGGTCTCCCCTGCCGCGAAAATCGGGACATTCGGCCGTTAATGCCACCCAAGGATGGTACGGGCCGCGGACGGTGCCGGCGGCTTCCGTCCTCCACCACGCGAACGGGGACGCGCCGGATCCCGGACCGGCCGGTCTGTTGCCGTCCTGAGACAGAGACGGGCAGAAGGGGTCAGACCGCGAGCTCGCGGCGGCGGCGCCGGACCAGCTGGGCGATGCCGCTGCTGATCGCGGTGGCCGCCGCACAGGAGATCGCGAAGCTCAGCCACGCGGTGTCGAACCAGTGGCTGTTCAGCCAGCCGAGGCTGACGATGTAGCCGGCCCACAGCACGGCGGCCACCGCCGACCAGCGTAGGAAGGTCCGGGAGAGGTCGGGGGAGTGGCCGACGGCCAGGTCGAGCACGGTCCGCCCGGCGGGGACGAAACGGGCGACGATCACCAGCGCGGCGGCCCGCCGGGTGGTCCGCCCGGCGAAGCTGCGCTGGACGCGTTCCACGCTCGCGGCCAGCTTCGGCCGGTGGGCGAGGCGCCGCTGGACGGTGGGGGCGCTGCGCCGGGCCAGCTGGAGCAGCAGCAGGTCGCCCAGGAAGGACGCGGTGGCCACCCCGGCGGCCAGCAGCAGCGGGGAGCCCTCGGTCTGCGAGGTGCGCAGCACCGCGAGGATCACCAGGGTGCCGCTCGGGATGAAGGGGAGCAGGGCGTCGCCGAGGACGGCGACGAGCGCCAGCGCGCAGATCCACGCCGGCCCGATGACCGCGATGGCGTCCAAGGTGGTACTCCCTCCGTACCGCCCCGGGGAGGTCGGTACTGCGGGTGACAACGCTAGCCCCTGAACCTTTCATGCCCTGAAGCACCCCCCTGTGGCGCGGCTCACCGGGGCCGGGGCGTGCGAAAGCCCCCGGGCGGGGTGCCGCTCCGGGGGCTCATGGATCGAACGACGCTGGTCGAGCCCGTCGATCGGACGCAGGTGTGCGGGGTGCGGGTATGCAGCCCGCACTGATCACCAAGCATGCCCTGCCCGGGGCGGTGCGCGGAGCCGTCGGGCCTGGCGACTTCCCGCGCTGGCGTGAGTCCGCCACGCTCCGTCGCCGCCCGGGTACACCGGGAACACCCGGCGGGCGGCGGCGGTTGTGCACCGACGGCACGGATACGAGAGGACGGATCGGATGAGCAGCGCAGAGGACCGCGCGGAGGAGATCAGGGGCCGGGCGGCCGGAACGGCACCGGCCCCGCTGTCGATCCTGGACCTGGCCACGGTCGGCGCCGGGTACAGCCCCGGGGAGGCACTGGCGGCCACCACCGAGCTGGCCCGCAGCGCCGAGCAGTGGGGGTACCACCGCTTCTGGGTGGCCGAGCACCACGGCATGCCGGGCGTCGCCAGCTCCACCCCGGCGGTGCTGCTGGCCCACCTCGGCGCGGCCACCTCGACCCTGCGGCTGGGCTCCGGCGGCGTGATGCTGCCCAACCACGCGCCGCTCGCCGTCGCCGAGCAGTTCGGCCTGCTGGAGGCCCTGCACCCGGGCCGGATCGACCTGGGCCTGGGCCGCGCCCCCGGCACCGACCAGGCGACCGCGCGGGCGCTGCGCCAGGGCCGCACCGACGGCCCGGAGGACTTCCCGGCCCAGCTCGCCGAGCTGACCCACTTCCTGGACGGCGACTTCCCGGACGGCCACCCGTACGCCCGGCTGAGCGCCGTGCCGCAGGGGCCGTCCCGGCCGCCGGTGTGGCTGCTCGGGTCGTCCGGGTTCAGCGCCCGGCTGGCGGCCCGGCTCGGGCTGCCGTTCGCCTTCGCGCACCACTTCAGCGCGCAGAACACGGTGCCCGCGCTCGACCTGTACCGGGAGGAGTTCCGCCCCTCCGCGGTGCTGGAGAAGCCGTACGCGCTGATCGGGGTGAGCGCGGTGGCGGCGGACGGCGAGGCGGCCGCGGTGCGCCTGGCCCGCTCGGCGGGGCTCGCGATGCTGCGGCTGCGCCAGGGCCGGCCGGGCCTGATCCCCACCCCGGCGGAGGCCGAGGCGTACCCGTACAGCGAGGTGGAGGCGGAGTTCCTGCAGAGCTGGCTGGGCAACGTGGTGCTCGGCGAGCCCGCCCGGGTCGCCGAGGGGCTGGAGGCGCTGCGCCGGCGGACGGGCGCGGACGAGCTGATGGTCACCTCGCACATCCACGGGCACGAGGCGCGGCTGCGGTCCTACCGGCTGATCGCCGAGGCGTACGGGCTGACGGGCTGACGGCTGACGGGTCGACCGGCCGGAGGGCCGACGGGCCGGGAGGCGGTCGGGCTCAGGGGCGCGGGCGGTTCTCGCGCAGTATGGCGGCGACCAGCTCGGCCTCGCCGGGGCGGGCGAAGTACCAGCCCTGCGCGGTGTCGCAGCCGGTCAGCCGGAGCCGTTCGGCCTGGGCGGCGTTCTCGATGCCCTCGGCGGTGACGGTCAGCCCGAGGGCGTGCGCCAGCTGGACCATCGCGCCGACGATCTGCTCGTCGGCGTCGGCGCGGTGGCCCGGCGGCGGCTTGGCGCCTTCGCGGAACGCCTCGATGAAGGTGCCGTCCAGCTTGAGCACGTGGACCGGCAGCCGGGAGAGGTAGGCGAGGTTGGAGTAGCCGGTGCCGAAGTCGTCGATGGCGATCCGCACGCCCATGTCGGCGAGCTCCTGCAGGGCCTGCGAGGGGCGGCCGCCGGGGCCGAGCACGGCGCTCTCGGTGATCTCCAGCTGGAGCAGCCGGGCGGGCAGGCCGGTGAGCTCCAGCACCCGGGCGACGTCGCCGACGATGTCGGAGTCCCAGATCTGGCGGGCCGCCAGGTTGACGCTGACGAAGGTCTCGGTGTCGGGGAACTCGGCCAGCCAGCGCCGGGCCTGACGGCAGGACTCCTCCAGCACCCACCGGCCCAGCGGCACGATCGCCCCGGACTCCTCGGCGAGCGGGATGAAGCGGTCCGGCGAGAGCGTCCCGTACCGGGGGTGAACCCACCGGACCAGGGCCTCGGCGCCGCGCACCGCGCCGTCCGAGAGGCCGACCAGCGGTTGGTACTCGACGGTGAACTCGCCGCGCTCCAGCGCCGGGCGGAGCGCGGTGGCGAGCAGGTGGCGGGTCAGCTGGTCGGCGCCGCGGTCCTGGTCGTAGAGCGTCCAGCGGGCCCGGCCGTCCGCTTTGGACCAGTACAGCGTGGAGTCGGCGTCCCGCAGCAGGTCGGTGGGGGTGGAGCCGCGCACCGGGCGCTCCACCACGCCGATCGACGCGGTGACCACCAGCCGGTGCCCGGCCACCTCGAAGGGCCGCTCCAGCGCCTCGATCAACGCCCCCGCGAGAGCCGTGAGTTGCTCGCCGCCCCGGCTGTCCGTCACCAGCAGCGCGAACTCGTCGCCGCCGAGCCGGGCCACCGACTGGCCCTCGGTGCGGGCGAATCCGCGCTCCAGCCGGTCCGCGACGGCGACCAGCAGCTGGTCGCCGATCTGGTGGCCGAGCGTCTCGTTGATCGCCGCGAAGCCGTCCAGGTCCACGTAGCACAGGCCGACCCGGCGGGGGGCGCCGGTCTCCGGCGCGTCGAAGACCGCCTGCAGCCGCTCGAAGAAGAGCGTCCGGTTCGGTAGCCGGGTCAGCGGGTCGTGCAGCGCCTGGTAGGCCAGCCGGTCGCCGAGCTTGCGCTGCTCGCTGACGTCCTCGAACATCGCCAGGGTGTACTGCGGCTGCCCGGCGTCGTCGCGGATCAGCGAGATGGTGACGCGGGACCACACCTCGTGGCCCGCCCGGTGCTTGAGCCGCTTCTCCACCACCACCCGGTCCCGCTCGCCGCGGACCAGCTCCCGGTAGAGCCGGCGGGGCGTCTCCTCCGGGTCGATGACGGTGTGGATGTGCTGGGACACCAGGTCCGGCACCTCGCGGCCGAGCATCGCCGCGAACGCCGGGTTGATCTCCAGGAACAGGTCGTCGGTGTCGATCAGCGCCATGCCGATCCCGGCGTCCAGGAACGCCGCCCGGAACCGGGATTCGCTCGCCCGCAGCGCGGCCAGCAGGTGCTCGGTGTCGCCGCCGATCAGCGTGCCGCAGGTCGCGCACGGGGCCTGCACGGCCTCTGCGGTGAGCGGGCCGGCACGGTGCGTGCCGTGGAGGTGGCGCAGGGGATCGTGCCGCACGCCCAGTCGGTGTGCGTCGGCCCCCTCGTTCCGGCCCGGCACGGCACGCTCCCGTCCGCTGACACTGGTCCACGGTCGGCTGCCCGAACCGCGGTGGCGGGCGGCGAGCGGTGCTCGGGACGCCTCGGGCCACTGCCGCTGATCATAGATCGCGCGCCGAACCGGTCGCGACCGCCGGCAGGGTGATTCGGCGGGTTTCGCGCAGAGCGTGTGCGCATGCGGCGGAAGCGGCGACGGGAACGCCGGCGGGAACGGCGACGCCCCCGGGGTCCGCCGCGCGGGCGGTCCGGGGGCGCGTGGTCCGTCCGGGATGTGACGGATCGTGCGGAGATCAGCCCAGGCTGGCGGTGAGCGTGATCGTGGTGCCGGTCAGCGCCTTGCTGACCGGGCAGTTGGCCTTGGCGTCCTCGGCCAGCTTCACGAAGCCCGCCTCGTCCAGGCCGGGGACCTCGCCGACCACCGTCAGGTGGACGCCGGTGATGCCGGTGCCCGGCTGGAACGTCACGTCCGCCTTGGTGTGCAGCGCGGTGGGCGGGTTGCCGGCGCCGGCCAGGGCGTGCGAGAGCGCCATCGAGTAGCAGGCGGAGTGCGCGGCGGCGATGAGCTCCTCGGGGCTGGTCTTCCCGTTCGGCTCCTCGGAACGGGCCGGCCAGGACACCGGGTAGGTGCCGATGCCGGAGGAGTCGAGGGTCACCTCGCCCTTGCCTTCGAGCAGGTTGCCCTGCCACTCCGTGTGCGCGGTACGGGTGGTTGCCACGGGGGATACCTCCTGTGCTGGGGGCTGTACGTGCCGTGCCACCCACCCTAGTCCGTTCGGCGTTCCACATCGTGGACTTGGGCCGATATGCGGGGGAGTCGGCAGGTCGTCCCCTGTTAGATTGGCGCTGGCCCGACGATCGCCGCCCCCCTGGGCCCGCGCCGGGCGCGCCGCCCCTGCCCCGCGAAGCCCCGGAGCCCCGATGACGGACCAGCCCACGACCCCCGCCGCCACCGAGGGGATCGGCCAGTCCGTACGGGCCGAGCTGACCGCCCTGCGGCAGTCGATCGACAACATCGACGCCGCCGTCGTCCACATGCTCGCCGAGCGCTTCAAGGCCACCCAGAAGGTCGGGGAGCTCAAGGCCGAGCACCGGCTGCCGCCCGCCGACCCGGCCCGCGAGCGCGAGCAGATCAAGCGGCTGCGGGAGCTGGCCGCGGGCGCGCACCTCGACCCGGTCTTCGCGGAGAAATTCCTCAACTTCATCATCGCCGAGGTGATCAGGCACCACGAGGCGATCGCCGAGGACGCGGCAGGGGACTCGACCGGCGGCTCGGCCGGGGACGTCAACGCCGGTTAAAACCCGGATTTCGCCGGGGCGGGCGGGCACGGCTAGCGTGCTGTCCTTCGACGCTCCCGGCCCGGAAAAGGCGGTACGGCCCGATGGCCAAACGGAAGCCCTGGTGGATCGAGCTCCCGGTGATGGCGGCCGTCGGTCTCGCGATCGCCCTGCTGATCAAGACCTGCCTGTTCCAGGTGTTCTCCATCCCGTCCGGCTCGATGGAGAACACCCTGAAGGTCGGCGACCGGGTCGCCGTCGACAAGCTCTCCCCGCTGTTCGGCTGGGAGCCCGAGGCCGGGGACAAGATCGTCTTCCGCGACCCGGGCGGCTGGCTGCCGCCCGAGCCCGAGCGCGGCGCGTTCGCGAAGGGGCTCAGCTTCGTCGGGCTGCTGCCGCCCGCCGGTGACGAGTACCTGGTCAAGCGCGTGATAGCGACCGGCGGACACACGGTCGCCTGCGCCGGCACCACCCTCACCGTGGACGGCCACGCGGTGGCCGAGCCCTACCTGCACCCCGGCGACGACTCCTGCGCCGGCCTCGACTTCGGCCCGGTCACCGTCCCGGCCGGGTACGTCTGGGTGGAGGGGGACCACCGCAGCGACTCCGCGGACTCGCGCTACCACCGCGACGGCGCGGCCGGCGGCGCGGTCCCCGTCGCGGACGTGGTCGGCCCGGTCCGGGCCGTGGTCTGGCCGCTGTTCTGAGAGTCTCCCCGAGCCCCTGGAAACACGTTCCTTCCGGCCCCCTCCGGCTACTTCCCCCGCTGGGCGGCGAAGGCGCCGGCGAGGACGAGGGTGCCGCCGAGGATCTGGGGGGTGCCCAGGTGCTCGCCGAGGAGGATCCAGGCGAGGACGGTGGCGACCACCGCTTCCAGGTTGGCGACCACGCCGGCGACCGGCGGGGAGAGGTGCTGGACGGCGATGACGCCGGTCAGGTAGGCGAGGACGGTGGCGATCAGCACCATCCAGGCGGCCGGGAGCGCGGCGGGCAGCGCGTGCCCGTTCATGGTCACCGTGCCGGTGAGCACCGACCAGTCGGCCTCCCACGGCCGGGTGGCGACGGTGAGGACGAGTGCGCCGATCAGCAGGCCGTACGCGCTGACGGCCATCGGGTCGACGGGCCTGTCGCCGCGTCGGCCGGCGTCGGCGAGGACGAAGTAGCCGACCTGGCAGCAGGCGGCGCCGAGCCCGAAGAGCACGCCGAGCGCGTCGAACCGCAGCCCGTTCCAGACCTCGACCACGCAGGCGAGCCCGGCGACGGCGACGGCCGCGCCGATGGTGGCGCCGCGTCCGACGGGCTTGCGCTGCACGAACTTCACGTAGCCGAGCAGGAGCGGCGGCCCGAGGTACTCGATCAGCAGGGCGACGCCGACGGGGATCCGGGAGATGGAGGCGAAGTAGCAGGCCTGGACGCCGGCCACGGCGAGCAGGCCGAAGCCGATCAGGACGCCGGGCCGCTGCCGCACGGCGGCGCGGTGCTTCCAGGCGAGCGGCAGCAGGACGGCGGCGGCGCCGGCGACCCGCAGCCAGACGGTGTGGAGCGGGGAGAGCCCGGCTTCGATCAGGGGTTTCGCGGCGGTGCCCGATCCGCCGAAGGCGAAGGCGGAGACCAGGGCGAGGGCGAGTCCGGCGGTGAGGGCGGGCCGCGCCGCGGCCGCCGGGGCGGCGGGCGGGGCGTCGGTGGAGGGGCGGGTCTGGCTGGGCACCGGGGCATTGTGTCAGCCGGACCCGCCCCTTCGTAAGGTGCTATCTCGCAGTTTGGTCCTGCTCGACCCGGGTGGTGCCGTCCACGGCGCCCTCCCCGTCGGGCGACGGGGTCTGGGTGGGCTTCCTGGTCGCCGAGGCACCGCTGCTCGGCGTGGCGGTGGCGCTCTGGGTGCCCGGGCTGCTGGGGGTGCGGCTGGGCCGGCGGCCCGGGGTGGTCGCGGTGCCGCTCGGCGTGGCGTCCGGGCCCTGCGCGGACGGGGTGGCCGGGGCGGTGGGCGTGGACTCCGGGGTCGCGGACGGCGAATCGCCGGGCGTCGCCGACGGGGTGGAGGCGGCCGGGCGGTGGGCGGCCTCGGCGAAGTCGCGGACCGGCTGCCCGGCGAGCGCGGACTTCATGTACGCCGTCCAGATCTGCGCCGGGAAGCGGCCGCCGGCCGCGCTGCCCTGGCCGCCGACGCCGTCCAGGGAGACCTGGTTGCCGGTGGTCGGGTCCTGGCCGAACAGGCCGACCACGGTGACCAGGTCCGGGGTGTAGCCGGCGAACCAGACCGACTTGGAGTCGTCGGTGGTGCCGGTCTTGCCGGCCGCCGGGCGGTTCAGCGCCGCGGCTCGGTAGCCGGTGCCGCCCTGGTCGTCGATCACGCCGCGCAGGATCGAGGTGGTGGCCCGGGCGGCGTCCTGGGAGATCGCCTGGGTGGCCTTGTGCTCGGGCAGCGCGACCTGCTCGCCGCCCTGCTGCAGGCCCTTCACCAGCCACGGGGTGATCTGCTTGCCGTCGTTGTCGATGGTGGCGTACGCCCCGGCCAGCTGCAGCGCGCTCGGCGTGGAGGTGCCCAGCGGGATCGAGGGCAGCGCCTTCAGGTTCGGGGTGGACTCGGGCAGGCCGAGCGCCACCGCGGTCTGCCGGACCTTCTCCAGCCCGGTGTCCTGGGCGAGCTGCACGAACGCCGAGTTGACCGACCAGTCGGTGGCCTGCTGCAGGCTGATCTGCCCGTAGCTGCGCTCGCCTTCGTTCGGCGGCGCGTACGGCACGCCCTTGGCGCCCTTCACCGGACGGCGGTTGGTGCCGTCGTAGACGGTGTCGGCGGTGATCCGCTCGCCGGACTGGGTGCGGGCGCCGCTGTCGAGGGCGGCGGCCAGGGTGAGCGCCTTGAAGGTGGAGCCCGCCGGGTAGTCGGTGCGGGTGGCGTTGTCGATCCAGTGCTTGGTGGCGTCGGCGCCGCCGTACAGCGCGACCACCTGGCCGGTCTTCGGGTCGACCGAGACGGCGCCGGCCTGGGCGGCGGCGTCCGCCTTGCGCTTGGCGGGGTCGAGGCTGTCGGTGAGCTGGGCCTGCACGGAGTCCTGCAGCGCCTGCTGGCGCTCGGCGTCGACGGTGAGGGTGACGGTGTAGCCGCCCTGGGCGAGCTGCGCCTCGCTGACGATGCCGTTCGAGGTGAGGTAGTCGGTGGCGGCCTGCACCAGGTAGCCGGCCTGGCCGGACAGGCCCAGCGCGCTCTTCGGCGCCCGCACCTCCGGGAAGGCGGTGTCCGCGCGGTCGGCGGCGGACATCCAGCCCTTCTGCACCATGCCGTCCAGCACGTAGTTCCAGCGGGCCACCGCGCGCTCCTTGCCGGCGGCGGAGGCGGTGGAGACGTCGTACGCGCTGGGGGCGTTCAGCAGGGTGGCGAGGTAGGCGCCCTGCGCCGGGTCCAGCTTGTCGGCGTCCACGCCGAAGTAGGCCTGTGCGGCGGCCTGGATGCCGTACGCGCCGCGGCCGTAGTACGAGGTGTTGAGGTAGCCGGCCAGGATCTCGTCCTTGGACTCGGTCGCGTCCACCTTCATCGCGATGAAGACCTCCTTGACCTTGCGGCCCAGGGTCTGCTTCTGGTTGAGGTAGGCGTTCTTCACGTACTGCTGGGTGATGGTCGACCCGCCCTGGGTGCCCTCGCCCTTCGCGGTCTTGAGCGCGGCCCGGGCCATGCCCTTGAGGTTGACCGCGCCCTCGCCGTAGAAGTCGCGGTCCTCGGCGGCGAGCGCGGCGTGCTGGGCGTCCGCGGAGACCTTGTCCAGGCCGACGATGGTGCGGTTGGTCTGGCCGGTCCGGGCGAGCACCGAACCGTCCTGGTAGAGCCAGGTGTTGGACTGCGCGGTCGCGGCGGCGTGCGCGTCCGGGACCTGCACCAGGGCCACCCCCAGCGCGAACAGGCCCACACCGAGGACCATCGACGCGACCAGGCCGGCCAGCGTCGTCCTCCAGGTCGGCACCAGGCGGCGCCAGCCGGTGCGCTTCGGCCGTTTCTTCGTACTTCGGGGCACCTTGGGCTGCTCTCCTCGATTGATCGACTTGTCTGATGTTAGGGAACTATGTCCTATTTCTCCTAAGTTGATCTTTAAAGTCCGCTGAGAGCACCGGGGTAGGGTGCCGGGCATGAAGCGTCCGAGCATCCTGTACGTGACCGACCTCGCCTACCCCGCCAGGGGGCGCCGCTACGGCGACGAGGACGTCGCGCTGACCGCGCGGCTGCGCGAGGAGTTCGACCTCGCGCTCTGCCACCCGCTGGACGCGCTCTCCCTGATGGACGGCTTCGACGCGGTCGTGGTTCGCAACAGCGGCCCGGTTGTGAACTATCTCACCGCATACGAAGAGTTCCGGGCCGAGGCCGGGCGACGCGGCACCCGGGTCTACAACCCGCTCACCGGGCGCGGCGACACGGCCGGCAAGCAGTACCTGCTCGACCTCACCGCCGAGGGCCTGCCGGTCATCCCGACCGTCGACCGCGCCGACGCCCCGCTGCCCGACGCCGCGCAGTACGTGGTCAAGCCCAAGGACGGCGCCGACTCCATCGGCCTGGTCTTCGCCACCCGCGAGGAGCTGCCCGCGGCGGCCGTCCCCGGCAGCCTGATCCAGCCGCGGATCGACTTCCGGTACGAGGTCTCCTTCTACTACGTCGACCGCGACTTCCAGTACGCCCTGTACGCGCCCGACCCCGACCGCCGCTGGGAGCTGCGGCCCTACCCGGCCACCGCCGAGGACCTCGCCTTCGCCGACCGCTTCGTCGACTGGAACGGCCTCCCGTACGGCATCCAGCGCGTCGACGCCTGCCGCACCCCGGAGGGCGGGCTGCTCCTGGTCGAGCTGGAGGACCTCAACCCGTACCTGTCGCTCGACCTGGTCGACCCGGCGACCCGGGAGCGCTTCGCCGCGGCGACGGCGGCCTCGATCCGGCGGATGCTGGCGGGCTGAGACACGACGAAGGCCCTCCCGCGTGAGCGGGAGGGCCTTCCGTGTCTGTGCGCCGCCAGGGACTCGAACCCCGGACCCGCTGATTAAGAGTCAGCTGCTCTAACCAACTGAGCTAGCGGCGCCTGCTGACAGGCAAGACCATACACGCTCGGGCCCGAGGTTTGAAATCCGGTTGATCCGGGAAGCCGTTGCCGCGCGGCAGGGCCACCGCCACCGGGCGGTCAGGCGGGGTCCGCGGCCCAGATCCTGCGGGCGGCGAGGGCCTTCTTCCGGCTCGCCGCGGCGCTGAGCGAGCGCAGGCCGAAGACCACACCGACGAACGCGGTCACGCCGAGCTGGACGGCCACCGCCCGGGTGGTGTCGTACGGCCAGCACAGCGGGACGGCCAGGAACGGCAGCAGCAGGGCGATCCAGGTGGCCACCGGGTTGTTGCGGATCTGCTCGTGGCGGACGAGCGAGGCCAGCCCGGGCAGCAGCTCGGGCGGCACGGTGACGGCCGAGTGCGCCGGCCAGCCGGGCGGGGTCCAGCCGTACGGGGCCTGGACGCGGGCGACCGGGACCGGGCAGTCCGGGTCGGAGACCGGGTCGCGGAGCCAGGCGAGCCGGCGGCCGGCCTCCGGGCGGGTGTCCCGGACGAAGGTCAGGTCGTGTCCGACGTGGTCGGCGGAGACGGTCTTGAAGGCGTACCCGTGCAGGTGGGCGAGCCAGACCGCGGTGGTGGTGAGCTGCTCGTCGGTGCGGAACGAGACCTCGGGCCGCCCGTCGAAGTGCTGTGCGTACGTGTTCAGGTCCATCTGCGCCCCCCGCGCGTATGCAGAAGGCCCCCCGCGTGGTGCGGGGGGCCTTCCGTGTCTGTGCGCCGCCAGGGACTCGAACCCCGGACCCGCTGATTAAGAGTCAGCTGCTCTAACCAACTGAGCTAGCGGCGCCTGCTGACCCGGAGAACATTACACGGGCCGGGCCGATCGGCCGAATCGTGAGCGGGCGGACACGGCCGGTGAGCGGGGCCCAGGACGGCGGGCCCGCTCGGCGGGCGGCGCGGCGCCTACTCGCGGGTACCGGCGATCTCGACGGCCCGGCCGCGGATGGTGTTCCAGGCGGAGAGCACCGCGGCCACCACGAACAGCACCTCGGCCACCCCCAACGGGGGCAACCAGGGCTGGGTGTGACGCCTCCCCGGCGCCGCACCCCCCGCTGAGCCCCTCGGATCTCCCCCGACCGAGGGGCTCCGCCCTTCGCGTCACCCCCGCTGCGGGTGGTGGCAGGCGGCGACGTGGTCCACCCCGGGACCGGTCGGCCCGGCCGTCGGGGACTCCCGCTCGCAGCGCGCCCGGTCCGCCGGATCGCCCAGCGCCGCGTAGACCGGGCAGCGGGCCCGGAACCGGCAGCCCTCGATCCGCTCGCGCGGCGACGGCGGGTCGCCGGGCAGCAGGATCCGGCTCCGGCCCCGCTCCGCCGCCGGGTCGGGCAGCGGCACGGCCGACAGCAGCGCCCGGGTGTACGGGTGCCGGGGCCGCTCGAAGACCTCGGCCACCGCGCCCGCCTCGACCGTGCGGCCCAGGTACATCACGCTGACCCGGTCGGCCAGGTGGCGCACCACCGACAGGTCGTGCGAGACGAACAGGTACGCCAGCCCCAGTTCGGCCTTCAGCCGCTGGAGCAGGTTGAGCACCCCCGCCTGGATCGACACGTCCAGGGCCGACACCGGCTCGTCCAGCACCAGCAGCCGCGGCCGCACCGCCAGCGCCCGGGCGATCGAGATCCGCTGCCGCTGGCCGCCGGAGAACTGGTGCGGGTAGCGCCCGGCGTGGTCCGCCTCCAGGCCGACCTGGCGCAGCAGTTCGGGCACCCGGCGGTCGATCTCCGCCCGCTCGGCGCCGTGCGCCCGCAGCGGCTCGGCGACGATGTCGCCGACCGGCATCCGCGGGTCCAGCGAGGCCATCGGGTCCTGGAAGACGATCTGCACGGCCCGCCGCAGCTCCCGGACGCCGGCCCGGTCGAGGCCCGCGACGTCGCGGCCGAGCAGCTCGATCCGACCGCCCTCGGGCCGCCGCAGGCCCAGCAGCTCGTACAGGGTGGTGGACTTGCCGGAGCCGGACTCGCCGACCAGCCCGAGGGTCTCCCCGCGGCGCACCGCCAGGTCGACGCCGTCCACCGCGTGCACGGTGCCGACCCGCCGCTTGAAGACGGCGCCCTTGAGCACCGGGAAGGTCTTCACCAGGCCGTCCACCCGCAGGATCTCCTCGCCGGGCGGTTCGGCGGCGGGCACCGGCGGCACCGGGTAGACCTCCTCGGGCCGGGGCCCGCGCGCGGCCAGCTCCTCGGAGCGGACGCAGGCCGCCAGGTGACCGTCCGCCCCGGCCAGCGGCGGCTCGGCGGTGCGGCAGCGGTCCTCCACCAGCGGGCAGCGCGGTGCGAACGGGCAGCCGGTGACCGTGCCCGGCGCGGGCGGGCTGCCGGGGATCGGCACCAGCGGCCCGCCCCGCCCGTCCAGCCGGGGCACCGCCCCGATCAGCCCGAGGGTGTACGGGTGCCGGGGCCGGGCGAAGAGCTCGTCCACCGGCGCGGTCTCCACCACCCGGCCCGCGTACATCACGGCGACCCGGTCGGCCGTCCCGGCGATCACCCCGAGGTCGTGGCTGACCAGCACCAGCGCGGCGCCGGTCTCCCGCTGCGCGGTGCGCAGCACGTCCAGCACCTGGGCCTGGATGGTGACGTCCAGGGCGGTGGTGGGCTCGTCGGCGAGCAGGATGTCGGGGTCGTTGGCGATCGCCATGGCGATCATCGCGCGCTGGCGCATGCCGCCGGAGAACTCGTGCGGGAAGGCGTCCAGGGCCTTGTCCGGGGCGGGGATGCCGACCAGGTCGAGCAGTTCGGCGGCGCGCCGGCGGGCGGTGGTGCGGTCCAGCTTCCGGTGGATCCGCAGCGCCTCGGTGATCTGCTCGCCGATCCGGTAGACCGGGGTGAAGGCGGAGAGCGGGTCCTGGAAGACCATGGCGACCCTGCGGCCGCGCACCTTCGCCAGTTCGCGGCCGGGCAGGCCGACCAGCTCGCGGCCCTCCAGCCGGACCGAGCCGCGCACCCGGGCGGCCTTCGGCAGCAGGCCGAGCACGGCGAGCGCGGTGACCGACTTGCCGGAGCCGGACTCGCCGACGATGCCGAGGGTCTCGCCGCGGCGCAGCGTCAGGTCGACGCCGCGGACGGCCGGGGCGCTGCCGAAGTCGACGGCCAGGCCGCTGATGTCGAGGAGGGGGGTGGTCACGTGCCGCTCCGGTCGGAGGTCGGGTCGAGGGCGTCGCGCAGTCCGTCGCCGATCAGGTTGACCGCGAGGACGAAGAGCACCAGCAGCCCGGCTGCGAAGTAGAACAGCCAGGGGAAGACCGGTGCCTGGTCGGTGCCGGCGGCCAGCAGGGTGCCGAGCGAGACGTCCGGCGGGCGGACGCCGAAGCCGAAGTAGGAGAGAGCGGTCTCGCTCATCACCGCGCCGCCGACCGCCAGGGTGGCGTCGATGATCAGGAAGGAGGAGACGTTGGGCAGGATGTGCCGCAGCACGATCCGCAGCGGCGCGACGCCCATGTAGCGGGCGGCGCGGACGAATTCGCGGTCCCGCAGGGAGAGCGTCATGGAGCGGACCACCCGGGCGGTGACCATCCAGTTGAACAGCGCCAGCAGCAGCACGAAGGCCAGCCAGCCAGCGCCGCGCAGCTTCGGCGAGACGATCGCGATGATCAGGAAGCTGGGGAAGATCAGCAGCAGGTCGACCAGGAAGACCAGCACCCGGTCGGTCCAGCCGCCGAAGTAGCCCGCGCAGGCGCCGACCAGGCCGGCCAGCCCGGTCGACAGCAGGGCCACCAGCAGGCCGATCACCAGCGACTTCTGCAGCCCGCGCAGGGTCTGCGCGAAGACGTCCTGGCCGATCCCGTTGGTGCCGAACCAGTGCGCGGCGGACGGCGGCTGCCGGATGGCCGCGTAGTCGGGCGCGGCGTAGTCGTACGGCGTCAGGTACGGGCCGAGGAAGGCCAGGGCGAACAGCAGCAGCACGATCGCGCCGCCGACCAGCACGCCGCGCGCGGCCCGCAGCCGGGCCAGCACCAGGCGCAGCCGGCCGGTCGGGACGGCGGGGCGCGGTCCGGCGGGGGCGGTGGGGAGGACGGCGGTCATCAGTACCTGACCCTCGGGTCCAGGGCGGCGTGCAGGGCGTCGGCCAGGAAGCCGGCCGCCAGCACCGCCACGGCGGCGAACAGGTTGACCGCGACCACCGAGTTGACGTCCTGCTCGTTGATCGCCTGGATGAACCACTCGCCCATGCCGTGCCAGGCGAAGATGGTCTCGGTGAAAGCCGCGCCGGTGAGGATCGCCAGGAAGCTGTAGGCGAACATGGTCGACATCGGGATGATCGCGGTGCGCAGCCCGTGCCGGAGCAGCGCCCGGCCCCGGGTCAGCCCCTTGGCCTCGGCGGTGCGCAGGTAGTCGGAGCCGAGCACGTCGAGCATGGTGGAGCGCTGGTAGCGGCTGTAGGTGGCCAGCCCGCCAAGCGCCAGCGCGAGGGTGGGCAGCAGCAGGTGCAGCCCCCAGTCGGCCAGGTGGGCGCCGGCGCCGCCGGTCAGCCCCGGGGTCTCGTACCCGACGAAGGGGACCACCTCGTGCCCGGCGGCGTCCTTGGCGGCGATCGCGCCGTTCTTCAGGAAGAGGGCGACCAGGAAGACCGGCATGGACAGCAGGACGAAGGAGAGCACGGTCAGCGCCCGGTCGGAGAAGCGGTACTGGCGGACCGCGCCGAAGGCCCCCGCGGCGACGCCGAGGACCATGCCGAGCAGGCTGCCGAGCAGCAGCAGCCGCAGCGAGACCCAGATCCGGCGGCCGAACTCCTCGTTGACGGAGGTGTCGTGGATGGTCCGTCCCAGGTCGCCGCGGAGCAGCAGGCCCCCGGACCAGGTGGCGAAGCGCTCCACCACCGGGGTGCGGTCGTTGATGTTGAGCGCGGTCAACTGCCGGTCCACCGAGGCGGCGGACGGCCTGGGCTGCTTCGCCTCGAAGTAGGTGCGCGGGCCGAGGGCGGCCGAGGAGAGCGCGTACGCCAGGAAGACGGCGGCCACCAGGAGGACGGCGTAGTAGCCGAGGCGTTTGGCGAGATAGCGAATCACTTCGCACACCTGCGGTGCATGGTCGTATGCCTTCGGTCGGGTGAACGGGCAGGTCAGAGTTTTGCAGCGGACTGCGGACGGGACATTGCGGAAGTGTTGCGCAGCGTTTCCGTCTGATCAGGAATGAACTCCGGTATCTGGTCGTGGTGTTGTTTCACTGTTAGCTTCTCCGGGCAGGGCATCCACTTGAATGCCCACGTTCAACTGTCGCCACACCTGACAGCCCGTACTCCTCGACAACCCCCTGGGGGCACCCTCATGAGCGCATCGACCACCACCCGCAGACTGGGCCGCGCCGCGGCCGCCGCCCTCGCCGTGGCACTGGCCGCCACCGCGTGCAGCTCCGGTTCCGGCGGCTCCGGCGACGTGGCGAAGAACGTGGTCCCCACCCAGGACGCCGAGGACAACAACCCCCAGCCGCTGGAGAACATCAAGGACGGCGGCGAGTTCCGCCCGCCGCTGCAGCAGTGGATCACCCAGTGGAACCCGTACCAGGTCGACGGCACCTACGGCGACGCGGTCGAGATCATGGGGTACCTGGAGGCCAAGCTCTTCCGCAGCGATGCCAAGGGCGTCTTCCACGAGGTGCCCGAGTACCTGCAGTCGGCGAAGGTCACCTCCACCTCCCCGCAGGTGGTCACCTACAAGCTCAACCCCAAGGCCAAGTGGTCGGACGGCAAGCAGCTGGGCTACCAGGACTTCAAGGCGGTCTGGGAGGCGTCCAACGGGAGGAACACCGCGTACAACCTCTCCGACTCCTCCGGCTACGAGCAGATCTCCGCCGTCGAGCAGGGCGCCGACCCGACCGAGGTCAAGGTCACCTTCAGCGAGCCGTACGCGGACTGGCAGAACCTCTTCAACCCGCTGCTGCCCGCCTCCGGCCTCTCCACCCCGGAGGCCTTCAACGAGGGCTGGGTGGAGAAGGTCCCGGTCTGGGGCGGCCCGTTCAAGCCCGGCACCCTGGACAAGGCCGCGCAGACCATCACCCTGGTCCCTAACCCCGACTGGTGGGGTCCGAAGCCCAAGCTGGACCGGATCACCTACCGGGTGCTGGCCTCCCCGGCGATCACCCAGGCCTTCCTCAACAACGAGGTGGACTACGCGAGCGCCGGCGCCGCCTCCTCGTACGGGCAGCTCAAGGACGCCAAGGACGGCGTGATCCGCACCGGCACCCCCTGGGACGAGGTGCACATCTCCTTCGGCGGCAACGGCGCGCTGGCCGACCAGGGAGTGCGCCAGGCGCTCGGCAGGGCGCTGGACCGCTCCGCCCTGATCAAGATCGTGAACCAGGGCGTGCCGGTGGAGTTCAAGCCGCTCGGCAACCACCTCTTCATGACCAACCAGAACGGCTACCGGGACAACGCCGGGGACTGGGTGAAGTTCGACCCGGCCGCCGCCAAGGCCCTGCTGGACAAGGCCGGCTGGAAGGAGGGCGCGGCCGGCCAGCCGCGCACCAGGGACGGGCAGCCGCTGGAGCTCCACTACGTGCTCAGCGACGGCTCCACCCAGGCCCAGGTCGACATGGCCACCGCCGTGCAGAACATGCTCCAGCAGGTCGGCGTGAAGCTCTCGGTCGACAAGGTGCCCAGCAAGGAGTACTTCACCAAGTACGTCAACCAGGGCAAGTTCGACCTGGCCAGCTGGCGCAACACCGGCTCCTTCCCGCTCTCCAAGGGCGTCGCCAACTACCGCGCCCCGCAGGGCGACAACGTCTTCGGCAACTTCTCCAAGCTGGCCACCCCGGAGATCGACGCCCTGCTGAAGAAGGCCGCCGCGACGCTCGACCCGGCCGAGGCCGCCGAGCTCTACAACGAGGCGGACGTGAAGATCTGGGAGCTCGCCCACACCGTCGAGCTCTACCAGCGGCCCAGCATCGTCGCGGTCCGCAAGGGCCTCGCCAACTACGGCGCCGGAAGCCTCGCCGACACCGACATCACCAAGGTCGGCTGGCAGAAGTGACCCGCGTCCCCCGGGGGGACGACGAACAGCAGGCGGCACTGGCGGACAGCGCGGTGATCACGAGGAGTTCAGGCAGACGGACGCGGGGAGCGGCGGTCCCGCCCCCGTGCCCGCTCCATCGTCCTTGACCTTCCGCGTTGCCCGCAGACCGCCCGTGTCGTCGTTCTACTTCCGGAGGGAATCTAGCGGGCCGATCGGGACGGACGGGACAACGTGCACAGGCGCGTCCCAGGTGTCACCCGGTTCGCGCACTACGCCGTCAACTCTGCCTGACGATTACTCATATCGGGTGGAACCGGACGTTTCGGCGTGCCGTGTCGCTTGCGTGCGGCCGGGCCGGAGCGGTGCCAGGATCACCCCCGTGACCGAACCCTTCCAGGTGCTGCGCCCGATGCGCGCCCGCAGCCGCGACGAGGACCACCGGGCCGCCACCCCGCTGGAGCTCTTCTTCGACCTCTGCTTCGTCGTCGCCGTCGCCCAGGCCGGCAAGCAGCTCGCCCACGCCGTCGCCGAGGGCCACGTCGGACACGGCGTCTACGGCTACTTCATGGCGTTCTTCGCCATCTGGTGGGCCTGGATGAACTTCACCTGGTTCGCCTCCGCCTACGACTGCGACGACGTGCCGTACCGGATCACCACCCTGGTGCAGATCGCCGGCGTCCTGGTCCTCGCGGCCGGCGTGCCGCGGCTGTTCGACCAGCAGGACCTCACCCTCGCGGTGGTCGGCTACCTGCTGATGCGGCTCGCCATGGTCACCCAGTGGCTGCGCGCCGCCCGCTCCGAGACCGGTGGCGCCCGCACCATGGCACTGCGCTACGCGGCCGGCATCACGGTGGTCCAACTCGGCTGGGTCGCCGTGCTGTTCGTCCCCGAGGGGGCGGCCAGGACGGCCGTCGTCCTGCTCTGCATCCTCGCCGAGCTCGCCGTCCCCGCCCTGGCCGAGGCCAAGGTGCAGTCCAGCTGGCACCCGCGCCACATCGCCGAACGGTACGGGCTGTTCACCATCATCGTGCTCGGCGAGACCGTCGCCGCCGCCACCGTCGCCATGCAGACCGCCCTGGACGAGCACGAGGCCCTCGACGAACTGCTGCCGATCGCCGGCGGCGGCCTGCTGATCTGCTTCGGCGCCTGGTGGATCTACTTCGCCGAGCCCATCCACCAGCACCTGCGCTCCAACCGCCAGGCGTTCCTCTGGGGCTACGGCCACTACCTGGTGCTGGGCTCGGCGGCGGCGGTCGGCGCCGGTCTGGAGGTCGCCATCGAGCACGCCGTCGGCCAGGCCCACCTCTCCGCCACCGCCGCCACGGCGGCCGTCACCGTGCCCGCCGCGCTCTACCTGCTCACCGTCTGGGCGCTGCACTCCCGGCACGTGAAGCAGGGCGCCGCCCAGGCCGTCCTCCCCGTCTCGGCCGCCGCGGTGCTCGCCTGCACCGCCCTCGGCGGGGCCGGGGTGCTCGCGGCCGGCCTGGCGGTCGCCGCCACGGTCGCCGTCGGCACCGCCCTCGCGACGCGGGGGTGATTGTCCGAGGCCGTCCGTAGGATGCGGTGGTGCAGCTCGAAGACCTTCCGTACGCCCACCTGCTCCAGCCCCACGCGGGCCCGCTGCGCGCCGACGCGCGCTACGACACCGTCCACTTCGACGGCCCGCAGAGCGGCTCCGCCACCGGTGCCCGGTTCCTGGAGTGCGCGTTCACCGGCACCGCCCTGGACGGGGCGAAGCTGCGGACGGCCGCCTTCAACGAGGTCTGGGTGCAGGGCAGCCGCTGGGTCGCCTGCGACCTCGCGGACAGCGACTGGCAGGACTCCCGGCTGGAGGGCACCGTGCTGGCCGGCATCGCCGGGTACGGCTCGGCGCTGCGCCGGGTGGTCTTCCGCCAGTGCAAGCTGGAGGCGGTCAACCTGCGCGGCGCGACCCTGCGCGACGTGGTCTTCGAGGACTGCCTGCTGCGCGACGTGGACCTCGGCTCGGGCGCCAGGCTGACCGACGTCTCCTTCCCCGGCTCCACCCTGGAGGAGGTGCGTCTCGGCGGCTCGCAGCTCAAGCAGGTCGACCTGCGCGGCGCCGTCCGGCTCCACCTCCCGGACGCCGTGCCGGGTCTCTCCGGGGCGATCGTCTCCACCGGGCAACTCTTCGATCTCGCACCCCAGTTGGCGGCTGCCCTGGGGATCGAGGTCAAGGACCGTTAACCCGCCCGCCGCTCGGCGATGACTCGGTGAACAGTCCAACAATCCTTGACGCAAAGTCATAGCCATACGGCCCGACCTGCGTGAAGATGCTCGGCGTTCGATGGCGTGAGCACAACGTGTGTGAACAACATCATCACCGGGTCGAAGGGACGGACGGGTCGGATGGCTGCTCTGAGTCGTAGGAAGTTCATGGCGCTCTCGGCGAGCGCCGCCGCGGGTGCGGCAGTGGCGGGGACCGGCGCGGTGGCGGGCTCGTCCCCGGCCGCGGCCGCCGGGCTCTCCACCACGGGCACGATCACCGATGCGAAGCACATCGTGATCCTGATGCAGGAGAACCGCAGCTTCGACCACTACTTCGGGATGCTGAAGGGCGTCCGCGGCTTCGCCGACCGCAGCGCGATCCAGATCGCCGGCGGCTACAGCGTCTTCAACCAGCCGAACGGCCTGTCCCGCCAGTACCCGTGGCAGTTCAGCCTGACCAAGCCGGCCGGCGGCGCCGACCCGGAGCGCCTGGCCCAGTGCAACGGCGACCTGGCGCACGGCTGGTCCGACCAGCACAAGGCGTGGAACAACGGCAAGCTGGACTCCTGGGTCTCCGCCAAGGGCAACGTCCGCACGCTGGGCTTCCTGACCCGCCAGGACATCCCGTTCCACTACGCGCTGGCCGACAACTGGACCATCAACGACGCGTACCACTGCTCGGTGATCAGCGCGACCGGCCCGAACCGCACCTACCACTGGTCCGGCCAGATCGACCCGGCCGGCACCGCGGGCGGCCCGGCCTACGACGGCGGCGACGAGAGCGGCCTGCGCTGGCAGACCTACGCGGAGGCGCTGGAGAACGCCGGCGTCAGCTGGAAGGTCTACCAGAACGCCGCCGACAACTACGGCGACAACGCCCTCGCCTACTTCACCGCCTTCACCTCGGCCCCGGCGGGCAGCCCGCTCGCGGTCAAGGGCATGGGCTCCGTCCCCAAGGTCACCGGGAGGACCCCGGACGACATCGTCGCCGCCATCAAGGCCGACGTACTGGCCGGCACCCTGCCCCAGGTCTCCTGGATCGTCCCCGACCAGGGCTCCTCCGAGCACCCGTACTCCACCCCGGCCGACGGCGCGCACTTCGTGCACAACGTGATCGACGCGCTCAACGCCGACCCGAACGTCTTCAACTCGTCGATCCTGTTCCTCAACTACGACGAGAACGACGGCTTCTTCGACCACGTCCCGCCGCCGGTCGCCCCGGCCGGCACCGCCGGCGAGTTCTACAACGGCACCAGCATCGGCCTCGGCTTCCGCGTCCCGATGATCGCCATCTCGCCCTGGACCCGCGGCGGCTGGGTCAGCTCCGAGGTCTCCGACCACACCTCGGTGCTGCGCTTCCTGGAGAAGTGGACCACCGCCATCGGTAAGCCCGCGACCTGCCCCAACATCAGCGCGTGGCGCCGGAAGGTCTGCGGCGACCTGACCGGCATGTTCGACTTCGCCAACCCGGTGTACGGCCTGCCCGCGCTGCCCGACACCTCGCAGACCATCGGCATGTCCGCCTGCGGCCCGCTGCCCAACCCGGCGCCGATCGACAACAAGCTGCCGCTGCAGGAGGCGGGCACCCGCCCGGCCCGCGCCCTCCCGTACCAGCCGGCCGCCAACCTGGACCACCTGGAGTTCGGCTCCGGCGGGGTGATGAAGGTCTGGCTGAAGATGACCAACCAGGGCAGTGCCACCACCCACTTCGCCGCCTACGCCAACGCCTACCGCTCCGGCGGCCCGTGGCAGTACACCGTCGACCCGGGCGGCTCCACCAGCGACTTCTTCAACTGCGGCACCAACTTCGGCAACGGGCCGTACGACCTGTCGCTGATCGGCCCCAACCGCTTCCTGCGCCGCTTCAAGGGCGACGCGACCAAGGCGGGCAAGGACGTCGCCGTCACCACCTCGTACGCGGCCGCGCCGGACACCGGCAAGCTCGCGCTCTGGTTCAAGCTCGCCAACACCTCCGCCGCCGCGGTGACCTTCACCGTCACCTCCAACGGCTACCGCTCCGACGGCCCGTGGACCTACACCGTCCCGGCCGGCGGCTCGGCCGACGACTACTTCAACGTGGTGGCCTACGCCAACGGCTGGTACGACTTCACCGTCACGGTGAGCTCGGACGCGAGCTGGTCGCAGCGCTTCACCGGCCACCTGGAGAACGGCGCCGCCTCGATCAGCGGCTGACCCGGCCGGTCACGCGGCGGACGGGTACCGGGGGTCGGCGGCGATCCCCGGCCCGTCCGCCGCGTGCGGCATCTGGGTGCCCTCAGATCGCTTTCAGTCCGTGGGCGGTGAAGACGTCCCGCGCCGCGCCGACCTGTGCGGGGGTGGGGGAGGGGGTGTCGGCCAGGGTGAACTCCCGGCCCAGCGCCTCCCACTTGGCCGCCCCCAGCTTGTGGAAGGGCAGCACGTTGACCCGCGAGACGTTGCCGAGCGAGGCGGCGAAGGACGCCACCCCCTCGACGTTCTCCACCGGGTCGGTCAGCCCCGGCACCAGCACGAACCGCACCCAGACGTCCTTGCCGAGGTCGGCCAGGCGCCGGGCGAAGTCCAGGGTCGGCTCCAGCGGCCGCCCGGTGACCCGGCGGTACAGCCCGCGGTCCCAGGACTTGATGTCCAGCAGCACCAGGTCGACGTCGGCCAGCAGCCCGTCGCTCGCCCGCGCGCCGAGGAATCCCGAGGTGTCGAGCGCGGTGTGCAGCCCCAGTTCGTGCTTGAAGCGGTGGAACAGCTCGCCGGTGAACACCGGCTGCAGCAGCGGCTCGCCGCCGCTGACGGTGGCCCCGCCGCCGGAGGCGCGGATGAAGGAGGTGTACTTCGCGGCCTCCGCCACCACCTCGTCCACGCCGGTGCGCCGGCCGTTGCGCATCGCCAGGGTGTCCGGGTTGTGGCAGTACAGGCAGGTCAGCGGGCAGCCGGCCAGGAAGGTGACGAACCGGGTGCCCGGCCCGTCCACCCCGGTCGACAGGTCCCAGGAGTGCACCGATCCGGTGACCCGCGGGCCGAGCGGGATGTCGGTGCCGAGCAGTACCGCGGTCATGGCGGGGCCTCCTGGCCGGTGGGGGATCAGAGGGAGGCGTGGAAGGTCCGGTTGACCACGTCCAACTGCTGCTCCCGGGTGAGCCGGACGAAGTTCACCGCATAGCCGCTGACCCGGATGGTCAGCTGCGGGTAGTCCTCCGGGTGCTCCATCGCGTCCAGCAGGGTGTCCCGGTCGAGCACGTTGACGTTCATGTGGAAGCCGTCGCAGGCCGTGTAGCCGTCCAGCACGCCGGTCAGGTTGCGCACCCGCTCCTCGGGGGTGCGGCCCAGTGCGTCCGGGGTGACGGTGTTGGTCAGCGAGATGCCGTCCTCGGCCTGGGCATAGGGGAGTTTGGCCACGGACAGGGCCGCGGCGACGTAGCCGTGGCTGTCGCGCCCGTTCATCGGGTTGGCTCCGGGGGAGAACGGCTCGCCGGCCCGGCGCCCGTCCGGGGTGGCACCGGTCTTCTTCCCGTAGACCACGTTCGAGGTGATGGTCAGCACCGACTGGGTGTGCTCGGCGCCCCGGTAGGTGGGGTGCTTGCGCACCTTGCGCATGAACTCCTCGACCAGCCACACGGCGATGGAGTCCGCCCGGTCGTCGTTGTTGCCGTACGCCGGGTACTCGCCCTCCACCAGGTAGTCCACGGCCAGCCCGGTCGCGTCGCGGACCGGTCGCACCGTCGCGTACCGGATCGCGCTCAGCGAGTCCGCGGCGACCGCCAGGCCCGCGATGCCGCAGGCCATGGTGCGCCGCACGTCGCGGTCGTGCAGCGCCATCTCCAGGCGCTCGTACGCGTACTTGTCGTGCATGTAGTGGATGACGTCGAGCGCGTGGACGTAGGTCTCGGCCAGCCACTCCATCTGCTGGTCGAACTTGGCCAGCACGGCGTCGTAGTCGAGCACCTCATCGGTGAGCGCCCCGCTCTCGGGGCCGACCTGCGCGCCGGACCGCTCGTCCCGGCCGCCGTTGATCGCGTAGAGCAGCGTCTTGGCGAGGTTGACCCGGGCGCCGAAGAACTGCATCTGCCGGCCGACCTCCATCGCGGAGACGCAGCAGGCGATCGCGGTGTCGTCGCCGAAGCGCGGCCGCATCAGCTCGTCCGACTCGTACTGCACGCTGGAGGTGTCGATCGACACCTTGGCGCAGAAGTCCTTGAAGCCCTGCGGGAGCCGGGGCGACCAGAAGACCGTCATGTTGGGCTCGGGGGCCGGCCCGAGGTTGTAGAGGGTCTGCAGGTAGCGGAACGAGGTGCGGGTGACCAGCGGGCGGCCGTCGCTGCCGATGCCGCCGATCGACTCGGTGACCCAGGTCGGGTCGCCGGAGAACAGCTCGTCGTACTCGGGGGTGCGCAGGAAGCGGACGATCCGCAGCTTGATGACGAAGTCGTCGACCAGCTCCTGGGCCTGCTCCTCGGTGAGCACGCCCGCCGCGAGGTCCCGCTCCAGGTAGACGTCGACGAAGGTGGAGGTGCGGCCGAGCGACATCGCCGCGCCGTTCTGCTCCTTCACCGCCGCCAGGTAGGCGAAGTACAGCCACTGGATCGCCTCGCGCCCGCTCGACGCCGGGCCGGAGACGTCGTACCCGTACGCCAGCGCCATCGCCTTGAGTTCGCCCAGCGCCCGGATCTGCTCGGCGAGCTCCTCGCGCTCGCGGATCACCTCCTCCAGGCGGGAGGCGTCGGCGGGCAGCGGGTCCAGCTCGGCCTTCTCCGCCAGTTTGGCCTCGATCAGCCGGTCCACGCCGTAGAGCGCGACCCGGCGGTAGTCGCCGATGATCCGGCCCCGGCCGTAGGCGTCCGGCAGGCCGGTCACGACGCCGGCCTTGCGGGCGGCCCGGATCTCCGGCGTGTAGGCGTCGAAGACCCCGGCGTTGTGGGTCTTGCGGTACACCGTGAAGACCTTCTCCAGCTCCGGGTCGACCGGGTAGCCGTACGTCTCCAGGGCGCCCGCGACCATCCGCCAGCCGCCGTTGGGCATGATCGCCCGCTTCAGCGGGGCGTCGGTCTGCAGGCCGACGATCAGTTCCCGGTCCTTGTCGATCCAGCCGGGCGCGTGCGCGGTGATGGTGGACGGGACGTCGTGCGCGACGTCGTACACGCCCTTGGCGCGCTCCTCGGGGAAGCGGTCGGTGATCTGCCGCCACACCGCGAGGGTCCGCCCGGTCGGGCCGGCCAGGAAGGCGCCGTCGCCCTCGTACGGCGTGTAGTTCCGCTGGATGAAGTCGCGGACGTCGACGGCGTCCTGCCACTGGCCGCCCTCGAAGCCGTCCCACGCGCTCTTCATGGTCCTCAACTCCCGCCTCGGTTGCCCGCCCTGTCCATTGTGAATCCGTTCACAAGGTCGCACGGGCTCGAAAAGTCCTCTGCTGCGGGGACCTCGGTCCCCGTTCTCCGGGTCAGGCGGCCTGGTCGCCGTAGTACGCCTGGCGCATCAGCTGCTGCATGTCGTCGAGCATCGGCATCCGCGGGTTGGCCGGCGCGCACTGGTCCTCGTACGCGTTCATCGCCTGCTGCGGCAGTGCCGCCAGGAACGCCGCCTCGTCCACGCCCGCCTCCTTGAAGGAGCGCGGGATCCCCACCCGGTCGCGCAGCTCCTCCACCGCCCGGGCCAGCGACTCCACGCCCTGCTCCGGGCTGTCGGCCGGCAGACCGAGCATCCGGGCGATCTGCTGGAAGCGCTCCGGTGCCACGTACGTCCGGTACTTCGGCCAACTGGTCACCTTGGTCGGCGCCGCGCCGTTGTACCGGATCACGTGCGGCAGCAGCAGCGCGTTGGTGCGCCCGTGCGCCACGTGGAAGGTCGCGCCCAGGGTGTGCGCCATCGCGTGCACCACGCCCAGGAACGCCGAGCCGAACGCCATGCCCGCGATGGTGCCGGCGTTGTGCATCTTCTCCCGCGCCACCGGGTTGTCGGGGCCCTCGGCCACGGCCCGCTCCAGGTTCTCGAAGACCAGCCGGATTCCCTGGAGCGCCAGCCCGTCGGTGAAGTCGTTGGCGTAGACCGACACGTAGGTCTCGATGCAGTGGGTCAGCGCGTCGAAGCCGGAGTCCGCGGTCACCGTCTTCGGCAGGTCGGTGGTCAGCGCCGGGTCGACGATGGCGACGGACGGGGTGAGCGCGTAGTCCGCCAGCGGGTACTTCTGGCCGCTCCCGGTGTCCGTGATCACCGCGAACGGGGTGACCTCGCTGCCGGTCCCCGAAGTGGTCGGGATGCACACCAGCTTGGCCTTCTCGCCCAGGTCCGGGAAGGCGAAGGCGCGCTTGCGGATGTCGAAGAACTTCTCCTTCAGGTCCGCGAACTCCACCTCCGGGTGTTCGTACATCAGCCACATCACCTTGGCGGCGTCCATCGGCGAACCGCCGCCCAGCGCGATGATGGTGTCCGGCCGGAAGTCGCGCATCAGCTCCGCGCCCTTCTCCACCGTCTCGATCGACGGGTTGGGCTCCACGAAGTCGATCACCCGGGTCTCCACCGGCTCGGCGCGCCGCAGCAGCATCGAGCGGACCCGCTCCAGGTGGCCGATCTCCACCATCGTCCGGTCGGTCACGACCACGACCTTCCGGACACCGCGCATGTCCGCCAGGTACTTGATCGAGTTGCGCTCGAAGAAGATCTTCGGCGGGACCTTGAACCACTGCATGTTGGTGTTGCGCCGCCCGATCCGCTTGATGTTGAGCAGGTTCAGCGCCGACACGTTGCCCGACACCGAGTTGTGGCCGTAGCTGCCGCAGCCCAGCGTGAGCGAGGGCATGAAGGCGTTGTAGACGTCGCCGATGCCGCCCTGCGAGCTCGGCGCGTTCCAGATCACCCGGCACGCCTTCACCGCGTGCCCGAACTCCTCGGCGAACGCCGCGTCCTCGGTGTGCACGGCGGCCGAGTGGCCCAGGCCGTGGAACTCCACCATCCGCGTCGCCAGCCGCAACCCCCCGGACCGGCTCTCCGCCTTCAGCACGGCCAGCACCGGGCAGAGCTTCTCCCGGGTGAGCGGCTCGTCCTCACCGACGGACCCGACCTCGGCCAGGATGATCGAGGTGTCCGCCGGGACCTCGAAGCCCGCCGCCTCGGCGATCCGCACCGGCGACTGCCCGACCACGGCCGCGTTCAGCTCCGCCCCCGCGCAGTTGCGCTCCTCGCCGACCCCGAAGACGTACCGCTCCAGCATCGCCTTCTCGGCGGGCGAGGCCAGGTACGCCTTCAGCTTCCGGAACTCGGCGAGAGCGGGCTCGTAGATCTCCTGGTCCAGGATCACCGCCTGCTCGGAGGCGCAGACCATGCCGTGGTCGAAGGACTTGGAGAGCACCACGTCGTTGACCGCCCGCCGCAGGTCGGCGCTCTTCTCGATGTACGCCGGGACGTTGCCCGCCCCCACCCCCAGCGCCGGCTTCCCGCAGCTGTACGCCGCCCGCACCATCGCGTTGCCGCCGGTCGCCAGGATCGTCGCCACCCCCGGGTGGTTCATCAGCGCGCCGGTCGCCTCCATCGACGGCCGGTCGATCCACTGCACGCAGTGCGCCGGCGCGCCCGCCGCGATCGCCGCGTCCCGGACGATCCGGGCCGCCTCGACGGAGCAGCGCTGCGCGGCCGGATGGAAGCCGAAGACGATCGGGTTGCGGGTCTTCAGCGCGATCAGCGCCTTGAAGACGGTGGTCGAGGTGGGGTTGGTGACCGGGGTGACCCCCGCGACCACGCCGACCGGCTCGGCGATCTCCACGATCCCGTCGATCTCGTCCCGGCGGACCACGCCGACCGTCCGCATCCGCGCCATCGAGTGGGTCACGTGCTCGCAGGCGAAGACGTTCTTCACCGCCTTGTCCTCGAACACGCCCCGGCCGGTCTCCTCCACCGCGAGCCGCGCCAGCCGGGTGTGCGCGGCCAGTGCCGCCAGCGACGCCTTCCTGACGATGTGGTCGACCTTCTCCTGGGTGAACCCGTGGTACTCCTGCAGCGCCTTCAGCCCGTTCTGCACCAGGGCGTCGACGGCGGTTTCGGCGGACGCGGCTTGCTCGGTTGCCATGCTCGCTCACCTCGGAGATCTGCGGCGGTGGGTCCATCTGCTGACGGATCCACCCTCCGTCGGCGGGTGATGAGGCGGCTACGGGCCTTCGGCGGCTCGGACACGGGACCTACGACCCCTTTCCGCCTGCCACAGGGCATGTGGCCGTTCCGGCCAAGTCCGGGCCGGGATCCGCCGGACGGGTGACGGGCCGGGGTGCGGCGACCGGGTGCCGGTGACATGTTGGTCGGGAAGGGGGCGGCCCACCCGAGGAGGAGACATGGGCATCTTCGACAGGTTCCGCCACAAGGCGCAGCCGGCGGACGCCGGTCCGGCCCAGCGTGCGGCGCTCGCCCACGACGAGGCGGCCGACGCGTTCGGCGACACCACCGAGAAGGCCCGCCGGAGCGCCGAACACGAAGCCGACATGACCGAGCAGGACCTCCGGGCGGCCCGCGACATGACCGCCGAGGGCGATCCCTGGGACTGAGAGCGGCAACGACCAGGGGCTCGTGGGGTACTCCCACGAGCCCCTATCGGGGCCGTGGCGGCAGCGGCGGTCGCTTGAGGTCCGGCCGCGGGGCATTGCGGGGCGGGGGTTCGGCCGCGGGGTGGGCGGCGAGGAGTTCCAGGGCGAGGCGGGTCGCGGCGCGGAGTTCGGTGTGCTCGCCGGTGGCCCAGTCGTGCGGGGTGCGGACGACCTCGACGTCGGGTTCGACGCCGTGGTTCTCGACGGTGAAGCCGATGCCGCCGGTGAACCAGGAGGCGTTCTTGGGCACGGAGATCTGGGTGCCGTCGCCCAGGGCGTGCCGGCCGGTCATGCCGACCACGCCGCCCCAGGTGCGGGTGCCGACCACCGGGCCGAGCCTCAGTTCCTTGATCGCGGTGATGATCACGTCCCCGTCCGAGCTGGTGGCGTGGTCGGCGAGGGCCACCACGGGGCCGCGCGGCGCGTCGCGCGGCCACCGCACGGGCTGCCGTCCGCGGGTGAAGTCCCAGGCCAGGACGCGTCGGGCGAGCTTCTCCAGGACCAGCTCGGAGACGTTCCCGCCGGCGTTGCCCCGGACGTCGAGCACCAGCGCCGGCCGGTCGAGTTCGCGCCGCAGGTCGCGGTTGAACTGCGCCCACCCGGAGCCGCCCAGGTCGGGGATGTGCAGGTAGCCGCACGTCCCGTTGCTGAACTCGCGGACCAGTTTGCGCCGTTTGGCCACCCAGTCCTGGTACCGGATCGGCCGTTCGTCGGTCAGCGGGGTCACCGCGATCCGCCGCAGGGCGTCGCCGCGGCGCAGGGTCAGTTCGACGGTGGTGCCGCCCGTCCCGGCGAGCAGCGGCAGCGGCCCGCGGACCGGGTCGAGCGGCCGGCCGTCGACGGCGAGCAGCTCGTCGCCGTCCTGGATGCCGTACCCGGCCAGCGGGGCGCGGGCGCGCGGGTCGGAGGACTCGCCGGGCAGCACCCGGTCGACCAGCCACCGGCCGTCGGGGTCGCGGTGGGCGCCGGCGCCGAGCAGGCCGAGCGGCTGCTGGGCGAGGGCCGGGCCCTCGCCGCGCCGGGAGGGCGTGACGTAGGCGTGCGAGGTGCCGAGTTCGCCGAGGAGTTCGCGGAGCAGGTCGGCGAAGTCGTCGGGGGAGGCGATCCGGTCGAGCAGCGGGGCGTACTGGTCGACGAGGCTCGGCCAGTCCAGGCCGCACATGTCGGCGTCCCAGAACTGGTCGCGGACGATCCGCGCGGCCTCGTGGTAGGACTGGCGCCACTCGGCGGGCGGGTGGACGGTGTGGGTGATCCGCCGCAGGTCGACCGGCAGCGGTGAGCCCGGGGCGGCGAGCGGGTGGAGCTTGAGCGTGCCGGCGGAGAAGACGGAGATCGCCGAGCCGTCGCCGGAGACCGCGAAGCCGTCCAACTGGTCGACCAGGGTGGTGCGTTTGCCGCGGGCCAGGTCGAAGTACTCCAGTGCGGGCCGCCCGGAGGTCTCCTCGGGGTTGGCGAAGGTCTGGCCGAGGGCGCCGGAGATCGGCCAGCGCAGCCAGATCACGCCGCCGCGCACGGCCGCGGTGGCGGAGTACTTGGAGGCGATCACCGGGAAGGGGACCAGCCGCCGGGTGAGGCCGGTCTCGTCGACCCGGACGGTGCCGTCGCCGGTCGCCTCCTCCGGGTCGAGGCCGACCGGCGGCCGGCCCTCCACGGGGGCGGCGAACGGGGAGGGGGTGTCGGCGGCGAGCGGCACCAGGTAGGGGCGGCAGCCGAGCGGGAAGGAGAGGTCGCCGGTGTGCACGTCGTGCACCGGGTCGAAGCCGCGCCAGGAGAGGAAGACCAGGAACCGGCCGTCCCGGGTGAAGACCGGGTGCTCGTCCTCGAAGCGGCCGTCGGTGACGTTGATCGCCCGCTCGGGGGTGTCGACCCGGGCGAGCTGGATGGCGCGCAGCGAGCGCCCGGCCACCGGCTGGGACCAGACCACCCACTGCGCGTCGGGGGAGAAGGCGGGGCTGGAGACCGGCCCGTACGGGGACGCGGCGAGCGGGGTCACCTCCCCGTCGGCGGTGCGGACCAGCAGCAGCCGGCCGTCGGAGCAGGCGACCGCCAGCAGGGTGCCGTCGGGGGAGGAGGTGAGTTCCAGGACCCGGCCGAGGCGGCCGGCGGCGATCCGGCGGGGCGGGGTCTCGCCGCCGTCGCGGGCGGGCAGCGGGGCGATCTCGACGGCGTCCTCGCCCTCGGCGTCGGTCACCCAGGCGACCTGGCCGCTCCAGCCGAGCACGGTGGGCAGCCGGCAGCGCACGCCGGGCGTGTCGGCGAGCACCCGGGCCGGTCCCTCGCGGTGGGTGAGCCAGTAGAGGCTGCCGCGGACGTTGACCACGCCCGCTCGGCCGGTGGCGTCGCAGGCGAGGTCCTTGACGTTGTTGGCGGCGGAGACCTGGTAGGGGCGGCGGCCGGCCCGGGAGCCGCCGAGCGGGACGTCCAGGCGGCGCGGCGCGGGGGCGTCCAGGTCGTCCAGCAGCCACAGGTCGCCGGCGTGCTGGTAGACGATCCGGGTGCCGTCCGAGGACGCCTCGCGGGCGTAGTACGCGGCGTGGTCGGTGTGCCGGCGCAGGTCGGTGCCGTCCAGGGCCACCGAGTAGAGGTTGCCGACGCCCTCGTGGTCGGAGAGGAAGGCGACCCGTCCGCCGACCGGCATGGGGGAGGCGAGGTGGCCGGGCAGGCCGGGCAGCAGCTGGGTGCGGTCCAGCCAGAGCCGGCCGGTGGCGCCGCCCCGGTAGCGCTTCCAGGCGGCGGGCTCGTGCGGGGCGGCGGCGGTGAGCAGCACGGTGTGCTCGGCGCCGACCTGGGCGTCGGCGACCGGGCCCCAGGGCATCCGGCGGGCCGGCGCGCCGTCCGGGGGCAGCTCCCAGGCCCAGGTGTAGTGGGCGAAGGGTTCGTGGTACGAGGTGACGGCCAGCACCTCGCCGTTCGGCAGCCAGCCGCGCACCCGGGTGTCCTGGCTGCCCCAGAAGCTCAGCCGGGCCGACTCGCCGCCCTCCACCGGGGCGGTGAACACCTCGGGGGTGAGGGCGGCCCAGCTGGTCCAGGCGACGGTGGTGCCGTCCGGGGAGAGCCGGGGGTTGCCGACCCGGGTGCGGTCGCAGCTGATCCGCCAGGCCCGGCCGACGGTGCCGTCGGGTGACAGGGGCGCGGCCCAGACGTCGTCCTCGGCGGTGAAGGCGAGCAGGCCGCCGCGCAGGTGGGGGTGGCGCAGGTATCCGGGCACCTCTCCATGGTTCGGTCTGCCGCAGCGCCGGGCAACCGGGGCGCGGTCCGCCGGGAGGGCTCCGGCGGAGGGCGGCGGCGGGGGTCGGGCCAAGTCGCTTCCGAGCCGGTTCCATTGACATCCGGTCGCGGATTCGCTTCATTGGTCCAGTCCAATTGAGGGAGCGTGCCGGTGTGCGGCGGCGCGCCCCTCGGCCGACCCCACCTGGCCCTGGACGTCCCCCACACCTGATCGAGGCAGGAGCATCCCCACAATGCCTACTCCCCGAAAGCGGCTGGTCGCCGCCGGTACCGCCTGGGCCGTCGCGGCCGCCGGTGCCGTCGCGCTCAGCTTCGGCCTGGCCCCCGCGGCCTCCGCCGGCGAGTTCCTGGTCAACGGCGGCTTCGAGAGCGGCCAGCTCGGCCCCTGGAGCTGCACCGGATCCACCGGAAGCGTGGTCACCGGACAGGCCCGCACCGGCACTTACGCGCTGGCCGGCGCCGCCTCGGCGAGCGACAGCGCCCAGTGCACCCAGACCGTCACGGTCGCCCCCAACACCACGTACACGCTCAGCTCCTGGGTCAAGGGCGCGTACGTGTACCTCGGCGTCAACGGCGGCACCTCCACCTGGACGCCCAGCACCGGTGGCGCGTACCAGAAGCTCTCCGTCAGCTTCACCACCGGCGCGAGCCAGACCAGCGCCACCGTCTTCACCCACGGCTGGTACGGCCAGGGCACCTACTACGCGGACGACGTCTCGCTGGACGGCCCCGGCGCGCCCACCGCCTCCCCGTCCCCGTCCGGCACCTCCTCGTCGCCGTCGCCCTCCGCCTCCCCGTCCACCTCGGCGTCCGCCTCCACCAGCGCCTCGCCGTCCACCTCGTCCTCGCCGACCGCCCCGCCCGGCGGCGGACTGCCCACCCACGCCCTGGTCGGCTACCTGCACGCCAGCTTCGCCAACGGCGCCGGCTACGTGCGGATGGCCGACGTCCCGGCCTCCTGGGACGTGATCAACCTGTCCTTCGGCGAGCCGACCTCGGTCACCTCCGGCGACATCCGGTTCAACCGCTGCCCGGCCACCGAGTGCCCGACCGTCGAGTCCGACGCCGACTTCAAGGCCGCCATCCAGGCCAAGCAGGCCCAGGGCAAGAAGGTCCTGATCTCGATCGGCGGCCAGAACGGCCAGGTCCAGCTCACCACCACCGCCGCCCGCGACGCCTTCGTCTCCTCGGTCTCCGCGATCATCGACAAGTGGGGCCTGAACGGCCTCGACATCGACTTCGAGGGCCACTCGCTGTCGCTCGCCACCGGCGACAACGACTTCAAGAACCCGACCACCCCCGTCGTGGTCAACCTGATCTCCGCACTGAAGACCCTCAAGGCCAAGTACGGCCAGAACTTCGTGCTGACCATGGCCCCGGAGACCTTCTTCGTCCAGCTCGGCTACCAGTACTACGGCTCCGGGCCGTGGGGCGGCCAGGACCCGCGCGCCGGCGCCTACCTGCCGGTCATCCACGCCATGCGGAACGACCTCACCCTGCTGCACGTCCAGGACTACAACTCCGGCTCGATCATGGGCCTGGACAACCAGTACCACTCGATGGGCAGCGCCGACTTCCACATCGCGATGACCGACATGCTCCTCAAGGGCTTCCCGGTCGCCGGCAACACCGCCAACGTGTTCCCCGCCCTCGCCCCGAGCCAGGTCGCGATCGGCATGCCCGCCAACAGCTACGCCGGCAACGGCTACGTCGCCCCCGCCGAGGTCAACAAGGCGCTCGACTGCCTCACCAAGGCCACCAACTGCGGCACCTACGGCGCACCGAAGGCCGGTGCCCAGCCCAACCTGCGCGGCCTGATGACCTGGTCCGTCAACTGGGACAGCTACCAGGGCAGCCGCGAGTTCTCCAAGAACTTCGACGCCTACTTCGGCTGATCCACCGCACGACCGCACGACCGCATGACCGTACGCAGCGGGCCGGTCACCCCCGGGTGGCCGGCCCGTCGGCGTTCGCGGGCCGGACGGACGGCTCCTAGCCTGGTCACAGGAGGTGATGGCGAAATGTTGGCAGACGCACCGCTGCTCGCAGTCATCCCGGTGGCGGACATCGAACGGGCCAAGCGTTTCTACCGCGACACCCTCGGACTCACCCTCACCCGCGAGAACGGGCCCGACGTGGGCTTCAGCTGCGGAGGCACCGAATTCGGCATGTACGAGACGCCCTACGGCGGCCAGGCCCAGCACACCCTGGCCAGCTGGAAGGTGGACGACCTCGACACCGAGATGGCCGAGCTGCGCCGCCGCGGAGTCGTCTTCGAGGAGTACGACCTGCCCGACCTGAAGACCCTCGACGGAGTCGCCGAGGCCGACGGCATGCGGGCCGCCTGGTTCAAGGACACCGAAGGGAACATCCTGTGCGTCAACGAGGTGCGGGCGGCCTAGGGCAGCCCGTGGCCCGCACGGCGAAGGCCCCCTCGCGAGGAGCGAGAGGGCCTTCGACCTGTCTGTGCGCCGCCAGGGACTCGAACCCCGGACCCGCTGATTAAGAGTCAGCTGCTCTAACCAACTGAGCTAGCGGCGCCTGCTGACGAAGAGAACATTACCTGGTCAGCGGCCGAAACTCACAATCGGCTCCAGGAGGACGGCACCGCGGGGGCGGCCGGCGGCGGCCAGGTGCAGCGCGCGGGCCGCGTGGGGCAACGGGAGGACGGCGGCGACGTCCGGACGCAGCTCGTACTCCTCCCAGAGCTCGACCAGCGAGAGGGGATGGGCGGGGGGTCCGGCGGGGGTGGCGGTCGTGGCCGTCCGGGGGACCTCCAACGGGGGAGGGGCGGCGCCGACCAGCAGCACGGCGTCGGGGGCGTCGTCGAGGCCGTTGGTGGGACGGGCGCCGAGGCTGCGGAGGTGGGCGCGGTCGTGCGGGGCCGCGACGGCGAGGACCTCGACCCGGCGGGTGAGGGCGAGCTGGACGGCGAGCGGGCCGTCACCGCGACCCGCGCCCGCGATCAGCAGCCGCTCGGCGGGCCGGAGGGCGAGCGCGTCCAGGGCCGGTTCGACGGTGCGGGCCGCTCCCGCGAGGGCGCAGGCGTGCGCCCAGGGGAGTCCCGGCGGGAGGTAGGTCAGACGGGCGCAGTCCACGGCGGCGTACTCCGCCCACGTACCGGCCGGCGCGTCGCCGAGCACCCGGTCGCCCACCTCCAGCCCGAACGACGCCGCCCCCAGCTGGCACACCACCCCGGCCAGCCCACCGGCGCCGGGGGCCGTCGGCACCACCTCCGCGACCCGCACCCGCACCAGCACCTGCCCGGGCCCCGGCCGCGGCGCCACCACCTCGCGCACGACGACCGCCCCGGCGGGCGAGGAGGGGAGAGCGGCGAGCATGGGCCTCCTTGGTGGGCCGGCGGGTCTCGGCAACCGCCTGCGGCGGGCTCGGACGGGCACCGCCTACGGCGAGTGTGCCTACGGCGGGGGCTGGGGTGGCTGGATTTGGCTCCTGTGGCGGTGCGTCCGGCGGAGCCGGGTCAGCCGCCTGCGGCGGGCTTGGACGGATACCGCCTTCGGCGGGCTCGTGGGGAACCGCTTTCGGCGGGGGCTGGGGTGGCTGGATCTGGCTCCTTCGGTGTGCGTCCGGCGGAGCCGGGGCAGTCGCCTGCGGTGGGGTTCGGGGTGGGTCGGCGAGTTGGGTGGGTGGGGTGAATGGTCACATTTATGCTGATCCGCGGATCGGGGGGCCGCATTCCGTACGGTTGGGAGGATCTGCTCCGTGGCTCAGCTGTCGCTGCTCTTCCTGGTGCTGCTCGCCTCGGTGGTCACCATGCCGCTGGCCCGGCGGAGCGGGGTGCCGCAGCCGGTGCTGATGACGCTGATCGGGATCGTGATGGCGCTGGTGCCGCAGATCCCGAACGTGTCGGTGAACCCGGAGTTGATCCTGCCGCTGGTGCTGCCGCCGCTGATCTTCGCGGTGGCACGGCGCTCCTCGGTGCGGTACTTCAAGGCGAACATCCGGTCGATCCTGCTGCTGGCGGTGGCGCTGGTGATCGTCACCACGACGGCGGTGGCGGGCACGTTCTCGATGCTGGTGCCGGGGGCGCCCGTCGCGGCGGCGGTGGCGCTCGGCGCGCTGGTGTCGCCGCCGGATCCGGTGGCGGCGGTGGCGGTGGCGGGTTCGGTGGGGTTGCCGCGCCGGCTGGTGGCGGTGCTGGAGAGCGAGGGGCTGTTCAACGACGTGACGGCGATCGTCATCTACTCGCTGGCGGTGGAGGCGGTGGTGGACCACGACTTCTCGATCGAGGGGGCGGCGCTGCGCTTCGTGCTGTCGGCGGTGGTCGCGGTGGTGGTCGGGGTGGCGCTGGGCTGGGCGAACACCAAGCTGGCCGGGTTGCTGGACGATCCGACGCAGCAGGTGGCGCTGAACCTGCTGGTGCCGTTCGCGGCGTACGCGCTGGCGGAGGAGGCGCACGGCTCGGGGGTGCTGGCGGTGGTGGTCTGCGCGCTGTACCTGGCGGACCGGGCGGCGGACGCCGACGAGGTGTCGTACCGGTTGGTGGGCAACGCGTTCTGGGAGATCGTGGAGACGCTGGTGACCGGGGTGGCGTTCGGCCTGATCGGGCTGGAGCTGGCGACGGTGCTGGCGGACGTCAAGGACAGCTGGCGGGGGATGCTGGGCGACACCGCGGCGGTGATCGCGGTGGTGGTGCTGCTGCGGTTGGTGTGGCTGCTGCCCGCGGCGTGGGTCTCGCGGCGGTTCAGCCACGGCGAGGAGGACAACCCGGTGTCCTGGCGGGAGACGCTGGTGCTGTGGTGGTCGGGGATGCGCGGGGTGGCGACGGTGGCGCTGGCGCTGGCGATCCCGCTGACGGTGCACGGCGGCGGGACGTTCCCGGAGCGGGCGGAGATCATCTTCGTGGCGTTCGGGGTGGTGCTGTTCACCCTGCTGGTGCAGGGCCTGACGCTGCCGTGGGTGGTGAGGCTGCTCGGCCTGGACACCGGTTCCGACGCGCACGAGAAGGCGGTGCGCGAGCTGTGGTGGCGGGCCGCCAAGGCGGGACTGGTCCGACTCGGTGAACTGGAGCGGGCGGACGAGCTGCCGGCCGAGCTGGTCGAGCGGCTGCGGGAGCGTCAGCACGACCGCCTGGCCCGGCTCTGCCCGGAGAAGTACGAGGAGGAGGAGGCGCTGGAGGCGAAGCAGCGCGGCCAGAAGTGGCGGGAGGCGTTCGCGGTCGAACAGGAGATGATCGCCGCCTCGCGCCGCGAGGTGCTGGCCGCCCGCAGCGAGGCCGGCAGCGACCCGGAGGTGGCGGACCAGGTGTTGCGCCGACTCGACCTGCAGTCGGCCCGCAAGTGAGGCGCGTCCGGGTGGTCGGCACGCGAAGGTCCGCGGGTGGACGTCGACAAGTGCGGTCCCCGGTGGTGACGGTCCGCAGGTGACGGCCGTGGAGGACATAGGGTGGGCGCGGGCAAGGCCGTCAATGGAGTCGGCAGCACCTCTCGTACCACCGCCGGCCTTCGCGCACCCTCCCGCTCGGCCCTGCCGGTACACGCCACTTCCGGACGACACAAGGAGACCACCGATGTCGGAGACCCCTGCCAGCGGTCGCATCCCCCTGGACCGGACCCCGCAGTGGGCCGCTCTCGGCAAGCACCGGGCAGAGTTCGGCGAGCAGCACCTGCGTGAGCTGTTCGCCGCCGACCCCGAGCGGGGGAAGCGCTACACCCTGCGGGTCGGCGACCTGCAGGTCGACTACTCCAAGCAGCTGGTGAACGACCGCACCCTGGAGCTGCTGCGCGAGCTGGCCGCCGCCACCGGCGTGGCCGAGCTGCGCGACGCGATGTTCCGCGGCGAGAAGATCAACATCACCGAGGACCGCGCCGTCCTGCACACCGCGCTGCGCGCCCCCCGCGAGGCCGTGATCGAGGTCGACGGCGAGAACGTGGTCCCCGCCGTGCACGCCGTGCTCGACAAGATGGGCGCCTTCTCCGACCGCGTCCGCAGCGGCGAGTGGACCGGCCACACCGGCAAGCGGATCCGCACCGTCGTCAACATCGGCATCGGCGGCTCCGACCTGGGCCCCGCGATGGCGTACGAGGTGCTGCGCTCCTACTCCGACCGCGGCATCGACGTCCGCTTCGTCTCCAACGTGGACGGCGCCGACCTGCACGAGGCGCTGCAGGGCCTGGACGCCGCCGAGACGCTCTTCATCGTGGCGTCGAAGACCTTCACCACGATCGAGACCATCACCAACGCCGAGTCCGCGAAGGCGTGGCTGCTCACCGAGCTGCGGGCGGACACCGACGCGGTCGCCAAGCACTTCGTCGCGCTGTCGACCAACGCCCAGGGCGTGTCCGACTTCGGCATCGACGTGGCCAACATGTTCGAGTTCTGGGACTGGGTCGGCGGCCGCTACTCGTACGACTCGGCGATCGGCCTCTCGCTGATGATCGCCATCGGCCGGGAGCAGTTCCGCGAGATGCTGGACGGCTTCCACCTGGTCGACGAGCACTTCCGCACCGCGCCGTTCGAGCAGAACGTGCCGGTCCTGCTGGGTCTGCTGGGCGTCTGGTACGGCGCGTTCTTCGACGCGCAGTCGCACGTGGTGCTGCCCTACTCGCACTACCTGTCGAAGTTCGCGGCGTACCTGCAGCAGCTCGACATGGAGTCCAACGGCAAGTCCGTCGACCGTGACGGCAACCCGGTGGGCTGGCAGACCGGGCCGGTCGTCTGGGGCACCCCCGGCACCAACGGGCAGCACGCCTACTACCAGCTGCTCCACCAGGGCACGAAGGTCATCCCGGCGGACTTCATCGGCTTCGCCGAGCCGGTCGCCGACCTGCTGCCCGGGCTGGTCGCCCAGCACGACCTGCTGATGGCGAACTTCTTCGCCCAGACGCAGGCGCTGGCCTTCGGCAAGACCGCGGAGGAGGTCGCGGCGGAGGGCGTGCCGGCCGAGCTCGTCCCGCACAAGACCTTCAGGGGCAACCACCCGACCACCACCATCCTGGCGGGCGAGCTCAGCCCCTCGGTGCTCGGTCAGCTGATCGCGCTGTACGAGCACAAGGTGTTCGTCCAGGGCGCGATCTGGAACATCGACTCCTTCGACCAGTGGGGCGTGGAGCTCGGCAAGGTGCTCGCCAAGCGCATCGAGCCGGTCCTGCTGACCGGTGAGGGCGCCGAGGCGCTCGACAGCTCGACGGCCGCCCTGGTCGCCGAGTACCGGGCCCTGCGCGGGCGGTAACCGGACGACGGCTCAACGGCCGCCCAGCAGCGAGGGGACGCTGCTGGGCGGCTTCGTCGTTCCCGGGGCCGGGACGGTCGGCGGCGGGGCCTGCGGGGGGCGGCGCCCGGGGTCGAGGGTCGCGGTGAAGAAGAGGGCGCCGAGCAGCACGGACAGGAGTGCGGCGGCGGCCAGGCCGGGGAGGACGCGGCGGCGGAGCGCGGCCCGGCGGTGGGCGCGGAGCGCGGCGCGTTCGCCGGCGGCGAGCTCGGACTCCCAGTCCGCCCAGTCCTGCCGGTGATCGTCGCTCGCCATGGCCGCGGAGACTAGCAGGCCGTCCCCGGGCCGCCGCAAGGGCGCCGCGCCCGGCCCGGGCGCGGGGACCAGCGGGAAGCCGTCGTCGAGTGAGTGGCCCTCAAGTGCCCCACAAGTGCCGGAACCTACGTTCGAGCACACTCCGACGGATCCCAGACAAGGACCTGATCCCTTGAGAATCATCGGCCTCAGCGAGGTGCTCCCGGGCGAACCGGTCACGAACCGGGACATGGCGGAGCGCTTCGGCCTGCACGAGAAGTGGCTCGACCGGATGACCGGCAACCGCGGCCGCCACTTCTGCGAACCCGACAGCCCCGAGGGCACTCCGAAGAACACCGGCGACCTGGCCACCGCGGCCGGCGAGCGCGCCCTCGCGGACGCCGGCGCCGACCCGTCCTCCATCGACTTCCTGATCCTCACCACCGGCTCGCCGGACCACCTGATGCCGGCCACGGTCAACCTGGTGGCGGACCGGCTGGGCCTGAACGACCTGCCGACCTTCCAGCTCAGCTCGGGCTGCGCGGGCGCGCTGCAGGGCCTGTACACGGCCCGCGCGATGCTGGCGGGCGGTCTGCGGCGCGGCCTGGTGATCGGCGCGGACAGCGTGGTCAAGCTGTGGCCGGCGGACCGCGCGGTGGGCCGGATCAGCCCGGCGGAGCTGGCCAACTTCGCGCTGTTCGGCGACGGCGCCGGCGCCGCCGTGGTGGACGCCGGGGACGGCCCGGGCCTGGCGGTCGAGCACCTCGTGCTGCGGGCCACCGGCAAGGGCCGGGAGCCCGCCCAGGTGGTGCGCTGGTACGGCGCGGACGGCGCGCCGATGGTCGAGGGACCGGGCGGCAGGATGGTCCGCGAGCCGATGGGCCAGGAGGACTACAAGGCGATCGAGGCGGGCGTCCCGGTCCTCGCCGACGCCGTGCTGCAGGAGCTGGCGGCGCTGACCGGCTGGCCGGTGGGCGAGGTGGAGCACATCCTCACCCCGCAGCTGAACGGCGTGATGACGGAGCGGATCCGCGAGCACCTGGGGGTCCGTCCGGAGCAGGCGGTCTCCTGCGTCGCGGACACCGGCAACAACGGCAACGCGCTGCCGTTCATCCAGCTCCACCGGGCGCTGCGGCGGATCGAGGCGCAGGGCCGGGCCGGCGACCGGGTGCTGGTCACCGCGATCGAGTCCTCCAAGTGGATCGTCTCCGGCCTGGCGCTGCGCTGGCTGCCGGCCGCCGGGGAGGTGGCGGCGTGACCGTCACCGCCACCACGCCGCTGGCCGAGCTGCGCGCCCTCAAGCGCGCCGGGCTCGGCGGGCAGGCGCCGCGCGTACGGGAGCTGCTGGCCGGGCTGCGGGCCGCCGGGGACCCGCTGGACCTGGAGGCGGCTGGCAGCCTGCTGGCCGGCCGGGCGACCCGGGAGCAGCTGGCCGCCTCCGGGGCGTTCACGGCCCGGCCGATCGCGCTGCTGGGCAGCTCCACCCTGGACGCGCTGCCGCCGCTGCTGACCGCGACGCTGGTCGCGGACGGGGTGCTGCCGGAGATCCGCTCGGCGGGCTTCAACCAGTGGCGGTTCGAGATCCTGGCCGGCGCGCCCACCCTGAAGGACCTCGGGCCGCAGGTCACCGCCCTGCTGCTGGACGAGACGGCGGTCTTCGACGGGGTCGCCGACCGGCTGGACCTGGCCGAGGTCGAGCGGCGCTGCGCCGCCCTGCCCGCCGAACTGGCCGGCTGGGCGCGGGCCTGCCGGGAGACCCTGGGCGGGCTGGTGGTGCTCGCCACCGTGCCGCTGACCCCGCTGACCCGGGACCGGCGGGTGGACTACCCGGGCAAGGCCCGGCTGGCCGCCGCCTGGCACCGGATGAACGCCGCGATCCTGGACCTGGCCGCGCCCGCCGACTCGGTGCTGGTGCTGGACCTGGACGGGGTCGCCGCGCACGGCCGGGGCGGCGCGGTCCGGGCCGGCGACCGGATGCGGCACGCCGCCGGGCAAGCGTACGCGCCGGAGTTCCTGGCCGCGTACGCCGAGGAGCTGGGCCGGGTGGTGAAGGCCGGGCTCGGCCGGGCCGCCAAGTGCCTGGTGCTGGACCTGGACCACACCCTCTGGGGCGGCGTGGTCGGCGACGACGGGGTGGCCGGGCTGCGGCTCGGCGGCGCGTACCCGGGCTCGGCGCACCGCGAACTGCAGGAGCTGGCCGCCGACCTGAAGCAGCAGGGCGTGATGCTGGCGGTCTGCTCGAAGAACGAGGAGGCGATCGCCCGGGAGGCGGTCGACACCCACCCCGAGATGGCGCTGCGGACCGGCGACTTCGTCGCCTTCAGCGCCGACTGGCAGCCCAAGCCCGGGAACGTGGCCGCGATGGCGGAGCGGCTGAACATCGGCGCGGACGCGATGGTGTTCGTCGACGACAACCCGGTCGAGCGCGGCCTGATGCGCGAACTGCTGCCGCAGGTCGCCACCGTGGAGCTGCCGGTCGACCCGGCCGGGTACGCGGCGGTGCTGGCGGCCCGGGGCGACTTCAACGTGCTGAGCCTCACCGAGGAGGACCGCACCCGTACCGAGCTGTACCGGGCGCGCGCCGCGCGGGCCGAACTCGCCGACGCGGCTGGATCGTTGGAGGACTACCTGGCCGGGCTGGAGTCCGAGCTGACGGTGCAGCCGCTGGACGGGCTGAACTCGGCCCGGATCGTCCAGCTCTTCGGCAAGACCAACCAGTTCAACCTGACCGGGCGCCGGTTCACGGCCGACGAGGTGGCGGGCGGCGGGCTGGACTTCTTCGCCGCCCGGCTCACCGACCGGTTCGGCGACAACGGGCTGATCGCCGCGCTCGCCCTCGGCCGGGACGCCGACGGCGCCCGGACGGTGGAGAACTTCGTGCTCAGCTGCCGGGTGTTCTCCCGCCAGGTGGAGACCGCGCTGCTCGCCCTGGTGCTGCGGGCCGCCGCCGCCGAGGGCGCGGGCGAGGTCCGCGCCCGGTACGTGGAGACCGCCAAGAACCGCCAGTTCGCCCGCTTCTACCCGGACCACGGCTTCGCCGCGGCGGGCGAGGAGCCCGGGGCGTACCGGCACACCCTGCGGGAGCTTCCCGAGCTCCCCCGATGGATCCGAATCAACGGGCAACAGGAGGCTTTCCGTGTCGTCTGACCAGGTGGTGAGAGAGGTCGTCGCCCAGCTGCTCGACCTCGACGAGGACGCCCTGTCGATGGACCAGCCGCTCGCCGACATCGCCGAGTGGGACTCGGTCAACGCCCTGCGGGTGCTGGTCTACCTGGAGCGCGAGCTCGGCGAGCCGGTCGACTACGACCGCTTCATGCGGGCCGAACTGCTCGCCGACCTGGCCGCGCTGGTCGAGGACGTCCGGGCGGCGGCGGGATGAACGCCGTCGTCACGCCCTTCCCGACCGCCCGGCGCGGCACCCTGACCTTCCTGCGCGACGCCCGGGCCACCGCCCACGTCCACCTGCTGACCGACGTCGACGCCACCGCGCTGAAGGCCGCCCGGACATCCAGCGGCGGCAAGCTCAGCTACGCCGCGTTCGTGGTCAAGGCGGCCGCCGAGGTGGTCGCCGACTGCCCGCCGGCCCGCTCGGTGCTGCTCGGCGGCCGCCGGCCGCGGCTGGCCACCGTGGACCAGGTCCACGCCAAGGTGCTCTTCGACAAGTCCCTGGACGGCACCCGCTGCGTGGCCTCCGGGGTCGTCCCGTCCGCCCAGGCGCTCACCGTCGAGGAGATCCAGACCGCGCTCGACACCTACAAGGACGCGGAGCTGGACGACCCCGAGGGGCCGTTCCGCAACCTGCTGCGGGTCGCCAGGCTTCCGCTGCCGGTGGCCTGGCTGGCGTACCGGGCGGCCACCCGCGACCCGGTGCGCCGCACCGGGCTGCAGGGAGTCTTCTCGGTCACCTCGGTCGGCCACGAGCCGGTCCGGGCCATCCTGCCGATGATCACCGGGGCGCTCGGCTACGGCGTCGGCCGGATCGCCGACGTCCCCGTCGCGGTCGACGGCGAGGTGCGGATCGCACCCCGGCTGACCCTCTCGCTCACCTTCGACCACCGCCTGCTGGACGGCGCGCTGGCCTCCGACCTCCTGGCCCGCACCAAGGACAGACTCGAACACGTGGAGCTCCCATGACCAGCACCAGCACGACCGACGTCCTGATCGTCGGCGGCGGCCCGGCCGGCGCCCTGCTCGGCGCGCTGCTCTCCCGCCGCGGCATCCGCACCGTCCTCGCCGAGAAGCAGACCGGACTGGAGCGCGACTTCCGCGGCGAGACCCTGGCCGCGCCGAGCGCGGTGGCGCTGCGGCAGCTGGGCTTCGGCCCGGCGCTGGAGCGGCACGGCTACCTGGAGACCACCGGCGTCACCATGCGGATGGAGGGCCGCCGGGTCTTCTCGCTGGACTACGGCCGCTTCCCGATCAACACCCTGCCGATCGACATCCCGCAGCCCGCGCTGATCGGCATCTTCCAGGAGGCCGCGCAGGCCGAGCCGGTCTTCGAGTACCTCTCCGGCACCACCTGCACCGGCCTGGTCGAGCAGGACGGCAAGGTGCTCGGCGCCACCTTCAAGCAGAAGGACGGCACCCGGCTGGAGATCCGCGCCCGGCTGGTGGTCGGCGCCGACGGCCGCTTCTCCAAGGTCCGCAAGGCCGCCGGGCTGGAGGCCCTGATCACCCCGATGGAGCGGGACTTCCTCTCCTTCAAGCTGCCCCGCCCGGCCGGCTGGGGCCGGCAGGCGGAACTGGTCGTCGACCGCGACAAGCACCTGGTGGTGCTGCCCACCTTCCCCGACTTCCTGCGGGTCGGGCACAACCTGCCCAAGCGCGGCCTCGGCGAACTGCGGTCCGCCGGCTTCGAGGCCTTCCGGGACGGCATCGCCGCGATCGACCCCCGGCTGCGCCCGCTGCTGGAGACCCACCTGACCTCCTGGGAGGACACCTCCTTCCTGGAGATCTTCACCGCCGAGCTGGACCGCTGGGCCAAGGACGGCCTGGTCCTGATCGGCGACGCCTCGCACACCGTCACCCCGATCCTCGGCCAGGGCGTCAACCTCGCCATCCAGGACGTGGTCTGCCTCGCCCCGGTGATCGCCCGCGCCCTCACCCGGACCGGCGCCACCGTGCCCGAGGCGGTCTTCGCCCGCTTCGTCACCGAACGCCGTTCCCACAAGCGGCAGGTGACCAAGTACCAGCGGATGCAGGAGGCGGCGCTGGCCCAGTCCGCGCCGCTCCCGGTCCGGCTCCGTCGGGCCCGGTTCCGCGCGCTGGACGCGCTGCCGGTCAAGTACCGGGTCTTCGGCCGGGTGATCAACGCCCCGCACCCCGTCGACCCGGCCGACCGGCGCACCGGCGCCGAGCACGTCGAGCCCGCCCGCGCCTGACCCCGCCCGTGCCCGGCCGTCCCCCCGAGCACGGCCGGGCGCCCGCCACGCTCCCATCACCGACCAGAGGTTGACACCACCATGTCCGAGCAGACCCGTGACCCCGAGCAGCCCATCGCCATCGTCGGCATGGCCGCCCGCCTCCCCGGAGCACCCGACGTGGACAGCTTCTGGCGAGTGCTGGTGGAGCGCGTCGACGCCATCCGCCCCGTCCCGCCGGAGCGCTGGGACGCGAGCGCCCAGCTGGACCCGGAGAAGTCCGTCCAGGCCGTCGGCGGCTTCCTGGAGGGCGTCGACCGGTTCGACCCGACCTTCTTCGGCATCTCCCCGCGCGAGGCCGAGGACATCGACCCGCAGCAGCGCCTGGTGATGCAGGCCGGCTGGCGCGCCCTGGAGGACGCCGGCACCCCCGCCGCCGCCCTGCGCGGCTCGCGGACCGGCGTGTACGTCGGCGCGTCCTGGCACGACTACGAGATCCTCCGCAAGGACCGCGGCGAGGGCGCCACCCAGCACAGCCTGGTCGGCAACGCGCTCGACGTGATCGCCGCCCGGCTCTCCTACTTCCTCAAGCTGCGCGGCCCCAGCCTCACCGTGGAGACCGGCTGCTCCTCCTCGCTGGTCGCCCTGCACCTCGCCGGGCAGGCACTGCGCCGCGGCGAGATCGACGGCGCGGTGGTGGCCGGCGTCAACCTGATCATGTCCCCGGACGTCTCGGTCGGCCTCACCCACTTCGGCGGCCTCTCCAAGGCCGGGCGCTGCCACGCCTTCGGCGCCGCCGCCGACGGCTTCGTGCGCGGTGAGGGCGTGATCGCGCTCTACCTGAAGACCGTCGAGCAGGCCGTGCGGGACGGCGACCGGATCCACGCCGTGATCGCCCGCACCGCCGTCAACAACGACGGCGGCGGCGACAGCCTGGTCACGCCGAACCCGGACGGCCAGATCGACCTGCTCCGGCAGGCGTACGGCGACGGCGCGATCCCGCTCGACAGGCTCTCGTACATCGAGGCGCACGGCACCGGCACCCTGCGCGGCGACCCGGTCGAGGCGCGCGGCATCGGCACCGTCCTCGGCCAGGCCCGCGACCGCGCCCTCGGCCCGCTCGGCGTCGGCTCCGCGAAGACCAACGTCGGCCACCTGGAGGCCGCCGCGGGCATGGCCGGCCTGGTCAAGGCGGTGCTCTCGCTCAAGCACCGGCTGGTCCCGCCGAGCCTGCACTCCGAGGAGCTCAACCCCGACATCCCGTTCGAGGAGCTCAACCTGCGGGTCGTCCGCGAGCCGCTGGAGCTGCCCGCCGAGGGCGAGCTCTACATGGGCGTCAACTCCTTCGGCTGGGGCGGCACCAACGCCCACGTGGTGCTGCGCAGCGCGCCGCCGGTCGAGCCGGCGGCGGACGAGGACGACGGCGCCCCGGTGCTGCTGCCGCTGACCGCCCAGCACCCCGAGGCGCTGCGCGCCCTGGCCGCCGAGCTGGCCGGGGCACTGCCCGCCGACCGGGCCGGGCTGCTGGCCGCGGCCGACACCCTGGGCACCCGCCGGGACGCCTTCCCGCTGCGCGCCGCCGTGGTCGGGGCGGATGCGCAGGAGCTCGCCGAGGGCCTGCGCGGCTACGCCGAGAACCCCGGGGCCGAGCTGCCCGGCGTGGTGACCGGCCGGGCCCGCACCCGCGGCAGGACCGCCTTCGTCTTCCCCGGCCAGGGCTCGCAGTGGGCCGGCATGGGCCGCGAACTGTACGGCCACGACCCGGTGTTCACCGCCACCGTGGACCGCTGCGGCGAGGCGCTGCGCCCGTGGTTCGGGTGGGACCTGGCGGCCCTGGTCTCCGGCGCCGCCGGCGACGAGTGGACCACCCGGATCGACATGCTGCAGCCGGTGCTCTGGGCGATGTCGCTGGGCCTCGCCGAGCGCTGGCGGGCCTCCGGCGTCACCCCCGACGTGGTGGTCGGCCACAGCCAGGGCGAGGTCACCGCCGCCACCTTCGCCGGCATCCTCTCGTACGAGGACGGCGCCAAGGTGATGGCCCGGCGCAGCGCCATCGCCCGCCGGACCTCCGGCAACGGCCGGATGCTCGCCGTCGACCTGGACGTCGAGGGCGCCCACCGGGCCCTGGAGGGCTTCGAGGAGCAGGTGTCGCTGGCCGTCAACAACGGCCCCTCCTCCTGCGTGCTCTCCGGCTACACCGACGCGGTGCTGATGCTCAAGGAGATCCTGGAGGCGGAGGGCACCTTCTGCCGCCTGGTCAACGTCGACTACGCCTCGCACAGCCCGCAGATGGACGAGCTGCGCGAGGACCTGCTGGCCGCCCTCGCCGACGTCGCCCCGCGCGCCGGGGAGATCGGCCTGATGTCCACCGTCCGGGTCGAACCGCTGACCGGGCCCGAGATGGACACTGCGTACTGGGTGGACAACCTGCGCCGCCCGGTGCTGTTCGCCGACGCGATGGGCCGGCTCTTCGACGAGGGCGTCACCCACGTGGTGGAGATCAGCCCGCACCCGATCCTCGCCCCCGCCGTCGAGCAGCTCGCCGCGCTGCGCGCCGAGCCGCCCGCGGTGCTCTCCACCCTGCGCCGCGAGCAGGGCAGCCGCACCGACCTGCAACTCGCCCTCGCCCGCGGCTTCGTGGCCGGCCTGGAGCCGTTCGTCCGCCGCTCGGCGGGGGAGTTCGCCGCCGTACCCGGCTACCCGTGGCAGGAGGAGAGCTACTGGGTCGCCCCCGGCCGTGCCCGCACCGGCGGACAGCGCGGACTCGAGGTCGAACTCACCCCCGGCGCCTTCGAACAGGACAGCTGGCAGGGCGCGCTGGAGATCTCCACCGCCGACCTGCCGTGGCTCGCCGACCACAAGGTGGACGAGGCCGTGGTGCTGCCCGGCGCCGCGATGGCCGCGCTCGCCCTCTCCACCGCGTACGCCCGCACCGGCGCCGTCCCGGGCACCGTCGCCCCGCTCGTCTTCCACCGCGACCTCACCCTCGGCGCCGACGGGGCCGCCCGGCTCGCCGTGCTCTGGCGCGACGACATCACCGAGGGCGGCAGCTTCACCCTGCTCTCGCTGCCCGCCGGCACCACCGGCTGGACCGAGCACGCCACCGCCCGGCTCCACCAGCGCCGCGCGGACCAGGTCGCCGCCCCGGCCTTCCCGGCCGCGCTCGCCGAGGACGAGCCGCTCTCCGCCGAGGACTTCTACGCCGCCTGCGCGGCCCGCGGCCTCCACTACGGCCCCTCCTTCCAGGGCCTGGACGGCGTGCACGTCACCGACGACGCCGCGCTCGGCCGGGTCCGGCTGCCCGAGCGCTGCCGGGCCGGCGCCCGCCCGCACACCCTGCACCCGGCGCTGCTGGACGCCGCCCTCCAGGTCTCGCTGACCCTGGAGGACGACGGCCACACCGTCGTCCCGGTCTCCGTCGACGCGATCCACCTGCTGCAGGACCTCGCCGAGCCGGTGGCCGAGGTCTGGTCGTACGCCGTCCGCCGGGAGACCGGGCTCGTCGACCTCCACCTGTACGACGCCGAGCGGCAGCCGCTCGCCGTCCTCGCCGGACTGCGCCTGCAGCGCCTGGAGAGCGGCCCCGCCGAGGTCTCCGACGCCGAACGGCTGCACCGGCTGCGCTTCCGCCCGCAGGAGCGCGCCGCCGACACCGAGGCCGGCGAGGGCCCGTGGCTGGTGGCCACCGCCGCCGACGACCCGGCCGCCGACCGGCTCGCCGAGGCGCTGGGCGCCGGCGCGGTGCTCGGCGCCGCCGACCGGGACGAGGCCGCGCTCACCGCGGCGCTGCGCGCCGTCGCGCCCGCCGAACTGGTCTTCGCCGCCCCCGCCACCGCCGCCGGCCTGCCCGCCCAGCGGGCCGGCCTGCTCGCCCTGACCGCGCTGGTCCGGGCCGCCACCGCGATGGCCACCCCGCCCCGGCTCACCGTCCTCACCCAGGACGCCCAGGCCGTCGCCCCGGGCGACCACCCCGACCCCGGCGCCGCCCTGTACTGGGGCTTCACCCGGGTGCTGCGCCGCGAACACCCCGAACTGCGGCCCGCCCTGCTGGACGTCGCCGCCGGGCAGCTCGCCGCGGCCGCCGCCGAGCTGGGCTTCGACGAGGGCGAGGACCAGGCCGCGCTGCGCGACGGCGTCCGGTACGTCGGCCGGCTGGTCCGCGGCGAGGACGAGGACGAGGACCGTGCCGCGCCCGCCTGGCGCACCCCCGAGCAGCCCTTCCGGCTGGTGCCCGAGAAGCCCGGTTTCTGGGACGGCCTCGCCTTCAAGCCGCTCACCCGCCGAGCCCCGGCGCCCGGCCACGTCGAGGTGCGGGTCAGTGCCGCCGCGCTCAACTTCATCGACGTGATGAAGGCGATGGGCACCTACCCCGACTCCTCGGCCGGCGCCGACCTGCTCGGCGGCGAGTGCGCCGGCACCGTCACCGCCGTCGGCGAGGGCGTCACCGGCGTCGCGGTCGGCGACCGGGTGGTGGCCTGCGTCTTCGGCTCGATCGCCTCGTACGTCACCGTGCGGGCCGAGCACACCCAGCCGGTGCCCGCCCACCTCACCGACGCGGCCGCCGCCGCGCTGCCGCTGGTGCTGGCCACCGCCTGGTACGCGCTGGACGGCCTGGCCGGGCTGGAGCAGGGCGAGAGCGTCCTGATCCACTCCGCCACCGGCGGACTCGGCCTGGCCGCCGTCCGGATCGCCCAGGCCCGCGGCGCCCGGGTGATCGCCACCGCCGGCAGCGCGTCCAAGCGCGCCTACCTGCGCGGCCTCGGCATCGCCGACGTCTTCGACTCGCGGGACCTGGACTGGGCGTCGCGGACCCTGGCGGCCACCGGCGGGCGCGGCGTGGACGTGGTGCTCAACTCGCTGACCGGCGCGGCGATCCCGCTCGGCCTGGAGGTGCTGGCCGAGGACGGCCGGTTCGTCGAGGTCGGCAAGAAGGACATCTACGCCGAGCGCTCGATCAGCCTGGGCGCCTTCCGCAAGGGCATCACCGTCGCCGCCGTCGACCTGGCCGGCCTGATGGACCGCCGCCCCGCCCGCTTCGCCAAGCTGTTCGCCGAGGTCTGGGACCTGGTCGCGGCCGAGGAGATCGAAGAACTCCCGGTCAACGCCTACCCGTTCACCGAGGCGGCGGAGGCGCTGCGGGAGATGTCGCGCGGCAGCCACATCGGCAAGTTCGTGCTCCGCGACCCGGCCACCGTCACCGCCGTCGCCCCCGAGCCGCTGCCCGGCGGCCGGTTCCGCGCCGACGGCACCTACCTGCTCAGCGGCGGCCTCGGCGCACTCGGCCTCTCGCTCGCCGAACACCTCGCCGCGAACGGCGCCGGGGCGCTCGCCCTGCTCGGCCGCTCCGCGCCGTCCGAGGACGCCGAGAAGCGGATCGCCGCCCTGCGCGAGCACGGCACGCTGGTCGAGGTGGTGGCGGCGGACGTCGCCGACGCCTCCTCGCTGGACGCCGCACTGGCCCGGGTGCGGAGCGAACTCCCGCCGCTGCGCGGCGTGTTCCACGCCGCCGGTCTGCTCGACGACGCCACCGTGCTCAACCTGCGCCCCGAGCAGCTGGAGCGCGTCCTCGCCCCGAAGGTCGACGGCGCCCGCAACCTGGACGCCGCCACCGACGGCGACCCGCTCGACCTGTTCGTGCTGTTCTCCTCGGCCGCCGCGCTGATCGGCAACGCCGGCCAGGCCGCGTACGCCGCGGGCAACGCCTACCTCGACGCCCTCGCCGAACAGCGGCGCCGGCGCGGACTGCCCGCGCTCAGCGTCCAGTGGGGCCCGTTCGAGGAGATCGGCCTCGCCGCGCAGGACGCCAACCGCGGCGCCCGGCTCGCCGAACGCGGCATGGGCGGCTTCACCGCCGACGAGGCCTGGGCCGCCCTCGGCCGGCTGCTGAGGCGCGGCGGCGAGCAGGTCGTCGGGTACGTCCCGCTCAACCTGCGCCAGTGGTTCGATGCCTACCCCGACACCGCCGCCCTGCGCAGCTGGCAGGTGCTCCGGGAGGCCTCCCGGCAGGGCGGCGGCGCCACCGGCGGCGGCGAGTTCCGCAGCGCGCTGCTGGCCGCGGCCGAGGGCGAGCGCCCCGCGCTCGCCGAGCAGAAGGTCCGCGAACTGGCCGGCCGCGTGCTGCGGCTGGACCCGGCCGCGATCGACCGGGAGACCCCGTTCAAGGCGCTCGGCCTGGACTCGCTGATGGGTCTGGAACTGCGCAACCGCCTGGAGGCCGCGTTCGGCCTCAAGCTCTCGCCCACCCTGCTGTGGACGTACGGGAGTTCGCGCGCCCTCGCCGAGGTGCTGTGCGACCGGCTGGCGGAGGAGCCGGCCACCACCGCCTGAGCCCCGGCCACCCACTAGCTCACGAGGACTGTGAGAACACCCATGGAACCCAGCAAGACCACCGCGACACCACTCACCCGGGCGATGGAGACCATCAAGCAGCTGCGCGCCCAGCTGGACGCCGCCGGAGACCGCCGGCCGCTCGCCGTCGTCGGCGCCGGCCTGCGCCTTCCCGGCGGGATCACCGACCTCGACGGCTACTGGCGCGCCCTGCGCGACGGACGCGACCTGGTCCGCGCCCGGCCGCAGCAGCGGCTCGCGCCGTTCGCCGCCGAATGGGCCGAACTGCCCAACCAGGGAAGCTTCCTGGATGAGGTGCTCGACTTCGACGCCGACTTCTTCGGGATCAGCCCGCGCGAGGCCCGGGCCGTCGACCCGCAGCACCGGCTGCTCCTCGAAGTCGCCTGGGAGGCACTGGAGGACGCCGCCCTGCCCCCCGCGCGGCTCGGCGACGCCAAGGTCGGCGTCTGGGTCGGCATCACCGGCGGCCAGGACTACCGCGACTGGCAGACCGGCGACCTGGACGCCTACTGGGCCACCGGCAACGGGCACAGCTTCGCGGCCGGCCGGATCTCGTACTGCCTCGGCCTGACCGGGCCGGCGGTGGCCGTCGACACGGCCTGCTCGTCCTCGCTCGTCGCCCTGCACCAGGCCGGACAGGCACTGCGCCGCGGCGAGGTCGACGTGGCGCTCGCGGGCGGCGTCAACCTGGTGCTCTCGCCGGGCTCCACCCGGATCATCGAGCAGACCCGGTCGCTGTCGCCCGACGGACGGTGCAAGGCCTTCGACGCGCGGGCCAACGGCTTCGTCCGGGGCGAGGGCTGCGGGATCGTCGTGCTGAAGCGGCTGGACCGGGCGCTGGCCGACGGCGACCGGATCCACGGCGTGGTGGCGGGATCGGCCCTCAACCAGGACGGCCGGTCCTCCGGCTTCACCGCGCCGAACGTGCTCGCGCAGACCGCCCTGCTGGAGGCCGCCCTGGCCGACGCCGGACTGACCGCCGCCGACATCGGCCTCGTCGAGGCGCACGGCACCGGCACCTCGCTCGGCGACCCCATCGAGATGGACGCCATCCTCGACGCCCTCGGACGGAAGAACGGCGGACGCCCGCTGCACGTCGGGTCCGTGAAAGCCAACCTCGGCCACCTGGAAGGCGCTTCGGGCGTCGCGGGCGTGCTGAAGGCACTGCTGTGCGTCAAGCACGGCGAGGTGCCGCCGCTGGTGCACTTCCGGACCCTCAACCCGCGGATCGACCTCGACGGGACGGCGGTCACGCTGTCCCGCGAGGTCGCGGACTGGGGGAGCGGCGGACAGTACGCGGGTGTGAGCTCGTTCGGCATGATCGGGACCAACGCGCACGTGATCGTCGGGCCGGCGGAGGCCGCCGCCGCGGTCGTGGCGGCGGAGGTGCGGGGCTTCGACCTGTCCGCCCGGACCGAGTCGGCGCTGCGCGAACTCGCCGGCGAACTGGCGGCAGTCGCGGTGGGGCTCGGCGAGGACGAGTACCCGGCGTTCGCGTACACGGCCGGCGAAGGGCGGACCCGGCACGAGGTGGCCGTCCGGATCGTCGCGGCGACCGCGGCGGAAGCGGCGGACGCGCTGCGGGCCGTCGCCGAGGGCCGCGAGCACGCGGCGGTCGGCGCGGCCGACGGCGAGGGCTTCGGGCCGCTGCCGCGCCGGGTGATCGACCTGCCGCACTACCCGTGGCAGCGGGCCCGGCACGCGCCGGAGGGCTGCGACGCCGCAACCGCCTCCGGCGGGGCGGCGGGCGGTTCCGGGGGGACGGGCGCGGGTCTCGCCTCCGGCGGGGGTTCGGCCTCCGGCCGGGGGGCGGGTGGCTCTGTCAGCGCGGGTGCGGATGCGGCCTCCGGCCGGTCGGGTGCGGGCATCGGCCTGGCCTCCGGTGGGGGTTCGGCCTCCGGCTGGGGGGCGGGTGGCTCTGTCGGCGCGGGTGCGGGCATCGGCCTGGCCTCCGGTGGGGGTTCGGCCTCCGGCTGGGGGGCGGGTGGCTCTGTCGGCGCGGGTGCGGGCATCGGCCTGGCCTCCGGTGGGGGTTCGGCCTCCGGCTGGGGGGCGGGTGGCTCTGTCGGCGCGGGTGCGGGCACCGGCCTGGCCTCCGGCGGGGGTGCGGCGGCCCGGTCGGGTGTCGGCGCGGGTACCGCTTTCGACGGGGCCTCGGCCTCCGAGCGGGGGGCGGCCGGGTCGGTGCCGCTGTACGAGGTGGGCTGGGAGCGGGTCGCCGAGCCGGGCGCGGCGGGTGCCGCGGGCACGGTGGTGCTGGCGGGCGACGACGTCCAGGTGCTGGCGTTGCTGGCCACGCAGTGGCAGGCGCTGGGGCACCGGGGTGTGCTGCTGGGCGCCGAGCTGCCGAGCCTCGCGGGGCTGCCCGGGCTGCCGGGTTGGGAGAGCGCCGGGCTGCCGGTCGGCGACGCGGCGTGGGGCGACTTCTGGGCGGCGCGGCCCGAGCAGGGCCCGTTCACGCTGCTGCTGGCGCCGCGGGCGACGCCGCTGCCGGAGCGGCCGGAGGGCGCGGACCCGGCTGCGGACGGTGCGCGGCTGCTGGCGGAGGTGACCGTCGCGGTGCGGGCGCTGGCCGCGTCCGGGCGGGACGGCCGGGCCTTCGCGCTGACCCGGGCGGTTCGGCGGGTGTCCGACACCGACCCGGTGGTGGCGGCCGACCACGGGCTGCTGCACGGGTTGCTGCCGGTGCTGGGCCTGGAGTACCCGTCGCACTGGGGCGGCGTGATCGACCTGCCGGCCGGCCCGGCCGAGGCGGACGCCCGGACGGCGCTGGCGCTGGCGGCGGCCGGCACGGCGCCGGGCGGTGCGCGGGTCGAGGACCTGCTGGCCGTGCGGGCCGGGGCGGCGTTCGGAGCGCGGCTGCGGGCGGTCGACGGGTGGCGGCCGGAGCTCCCGGTCGACCCGGACGCCGGGTACCTGATCACCGGCGGGGCCGGTGGCGTGGGCCGGGCGGTCGCCGAGGACCTGGTGCGGCGCGGCGCGCGCCACCTGCTGCTGGTGGGCCGTACGCCGTTGGAGCGGCTGCCGCAGGCGACCGCCGACTGGCTGGCCTCGCTGGCCGCGGGCGGTGTGACCGCGCTCTACCGGTCCGCCGACTGCGACCGCTACGAGGAGCTGGCGGCGGCGCTGTCCGCCTCCGGGCTGCCCGCTCTGCGCGGTGTGGTGCACGCGGCGGGCACGCTGCCGCTGGGCCCGCTGGCGGAGGCGGACGCGGAGGCGTTCGCGCAGGGCCTGCGCGGCAAGTTCTCCGGCGCGTGGTGGCTGCACCTGCTGACCGAGGGCCTCGACCTGGACTTCTTCCTCACCACCTCGTCCGCGTCCGCGCTGTGGGGCGCGGACGGCCGGGGCGCGTACGCCGCCGCGAACGGCGGGCTGGACGCGCTGGCGGCGTACCGGGTGGCGGCGGGGCGGCCGGCGTCGGCGGTGGCGTTCGGCGCGTGGGCGCTGGACGGCATGGCGGACGAGGACGGCCGTCGGACGCTGGCCCGGATGGGCCTGGCGGACCTGGACGGGACGACCGGCTGCTCGGTGCTGACGGCGGCGACGCCGGGCGGCTCCGGGCAGGTGCTGGCGTGTCCGGTGGAGTGGCCGCGCTTCCTGGAGGTGATGGAGGCGTCCCGGGCGCGGGCGCTGTTCGCCGAGGTCGCGGCGGAAGACGCCGCCGGGGCGCAGCTCCCGGCGCTGCGCGAGGAGTTGCTGGCGCTGCCCGAGCAGGCCCGGGCCGCTGCCGCGGCCGTGCACGTGGGCCGGACGCTGGCGGCCGTGCTGGGCCACGCCGAGGGGCACACCGTCCCGCCCGGCACCGGGTTCTACAACCTGGGCCTGGACTCGATCATGGCGGTCGACCTGGCCCGTGACCTGTCGCTGGCGTTCGCCGTCGACCTGAAGGTCGCCGATGTCTTCAACTACCCGACGGTGGAACAGCTTTCCGCGCTGGTCGCGGCCAGGGTGGCGGACGCTCCGGCAGCGGCGCCGGCACGCACCGCCGGTGCCGGCGCGCGAGCCGGACGGCCCGTGACGACCGCTGCCGAGGCGGACGCCGGGGCCACCGCGGTCCCGCAGGGGTACGGCAGCGAGCCGGTCGCGATCGTCGGCATGGCGGGTCGCTTCCCCGGCGCGGACTCGGTGGAGGAGCTGTGGCAGCTGCTCGCCGAGGGCCGGGACGCGGTCGGCCCGGTGCCGGCGGACCGCTGGGACGGTGCGGCGCTGCACTCGGCGGACCCGCTGTCGACCGGGACGGTCTCCACCGACCAGGGCGGCTTCCTGTCCGACCTGGCCCGGTTCGACGCGGCGTTCTTCGGCGTGCCGGCCCGGGAGGCGGAGAGCCTGGACCCGCAGCACCGGCTGCTGCTGGAGGCGGCGTGGCACGCGCTGGAGGACGCGGGCAGCGACCCGCGCGCCGTGCGCGGATCGCGGACCGGCGTGTTCGTCGGCATCAGCAACTCCGACTACGCCCGGCTGCTGGAGCGCGGCGGACTCCGCGACCTGGACGCGTACTTCGGCACCGGGACGGCGCTGAACGCGGCCGCCGGGCGGCTGGCGTACACGCTCGGCGCGAACGGCCCGGCGCTGGCCGTGGACACCGCGTGCTCGTCCTCGCTGGTCGCGCTGCACCTGGCGGTGCGTTCGCTGCGCAGCGGCGAGAGCGACCGGGCGCTGGCCGGCGGGGTGAACGTGATCGCCTCGCCGGAGTGCTCGGTGGCGGTCAGCCGGGCGCACATGCTCTCGCCGGACGGTCGCTGCAAGACCTTCTCCGCCGAGGCGAACGGCTTCGTCCGGGCCGAGGGGGTGGGGGTGCTGGTGCTCAAGCGGCTCTCCGACGCCCGCCGGGACGGCGACCGGGTGCTGGCCGTGGTGCACGGCACGGCGGTCAACCAGGACGGCGCGTCCTCCGGCCTGACGGTGCCCAGCGGGCGCGCCCAGGAGGCGGTCATCCGGGACGCGCTGGCCGACGCCGAGCTGCCCGGCTCGGCGATCTCCTACCTGGAGGCGCACGGGACCGGCACCTCGCTCGGCGACCCGATCGAACTGGCCGCCGCCTGGGCCGCGCTGGGCCCGGACCGGCGTCCGGGCGAGCCGCTGCACGTGGGCTCGGTGAAGAGCAACATCGGCCACTGCGAGTCGGCCTCCGGCATCGCCGGCGTGATCAAGACGGTGCTGGCGCTGCGCCACCGCCGCCTGCCCGCCAGCCTGCACGCGGAGAACCTCAACCCGCACGTGCCGTGGGACGAGATGAACGTCCGGGTGGTCGACGCGCTCACCCCCTGGCGCACCGGCGACCGGCCGCGCCTGGCGGGCGTGTCCAGCTTCGGTTTCAGCGGCACCAACGCCCAGGTGATCCTGGGCGAGGCGCCGGAGACCGCCGAGCGGCCGGCCGCCGAGGGCCCGTACCTGCTGCCGCTCTCCGCCCCCGACGGGGCCGGCCTCGCCCGGCTCGCCGAGCGGTGGACCGAGCGGCTGGCGGAGGCCGGGGACGAGGAGCTGCCGGGCCTGGCCGCCACGGCGGGCGCGGGCCGCGCGCACTTCCCGGTCCGCCGCGCCCTGCTCGGCTCCACGGCCGCCGAGCTGCGCGCCCAACTCGCCGACCTGACCGTGCCGGGGGCGCAGGACGCGCCGAGGATCGCCTTCCTGTTCTCCGGCATGGGCAGCCAGTACTTCGGGATGGGCCGGGAGCTGTACGAGAGCGAGCCGGTGTTCCGGGACGCGATCGACACCGCCGACCGGACCCTCGCCCCGCTGCTCGGCACCTCGCTGCTGGACCTGATGTTCCACGGCTCCGACGAGTCGCTGATCGACCAGACCCGGTTCGTCCAGCCGACCGTCATCGCCCTGGAGCTGGCGCTGGTCGCGCTCTGGGAGTCGTGGGGCGTCCGGGCCGCCGCGGTGACCGGCCACAGCGTCGGCGAGATCGCCGCGGCGATCCACGCCGGGGTGCTGGACCTGGAGGCGGGCCTGACCCTGGTCGCCCACCGGGCCCGGCTGATGCACTCCACCGAGACCGGCGCGATGCTCTCGCTGGCCGCGCCGTTGGAGAGGGTCACCGGCTGGCTGGCCGGCTCCGACTGCGACCTGGCGGCCGTCAACGGGCCGAAGTCCGTGGTGGTGGCGGGCCGTCCGGAGGCGGTCGAGCGGATCGCCGCGCAGGCCCGCGCCGAGGGCGTGGTGGCCCGGCGGCTGACCGTCTCCACCGCCGCGCACTCCCGCCTGATGGGCCCGGTGATCGCCGAGTTCTCCGGCATCGCCGAGGGGCTGGCGTACGGCCGGCCGCGGATCCCGGTGATCTCCAACCTCACCGGGCGGCTCGCGACCCCGGCCGACCTGGACGCCGCGTACTGGGCCCGGCACATCCGGCAGCCCGTGCTGTTCCACCAGGGCATGGCCGAGCTCGCCGAGCTCGGCGTCGACCTGGTGCTGGAGGTCGGCCCCGGCCGCACCCTGGCCAACCTGATCTCGGCCGCCGGGCTGCTGCCCGCCCGGGGCGGCGCGGCCTCGCTGGTGCGCGGCGCCGGGGACCGCTCCCGGATGCTCGCCGCCGCCGCCCACCTCTACCGCAACGGTCAGGACCTGGACTGGGCGAAGGTCCAGGCCGGCGCGGAGCGCACCGGGGCTCCCCGCTACCCGTTCGCCGACACCCGGTACTGGACCGCGGTCGAGCCCGCCGCCCCGGCGGCCCGACCGGCGGCCCGGCGCCACTGGGGCGACGAGCTGCGCTCGCCCGCCCTGCCCGGCCGGGTGTTCTCCTTCGAGCGCTCCGCCGAGTTCCCGCCGTACCTGACCGACCACCGGATCGACGGCATCGTGCTCACCCCGGCCTCCTCGCACCTGGCCACCCTGCTCTCGGCCGTCGCCGGGGACGGATCGCCGCTGGCGGTGGAGGACTTCATCTGCCCGCGCGGCCTGGTGATCAAGGACGGCGAGCAGTACGAGGTGCAGCTCGGCCTCGGCACCGGGACGGACCCCGCGCAGCTCACCGTGCACAGCCTGGTCGACCCCGAGCGCGGCGCGTGGACGCACCACCTGTCCGCCCGGACGGCCGACCCGTCCGCCGGCGCGCCCCGTCCGGCGGTGGACCGGCAGGCGTTCGTCGAGCGGGCCGAACGGCACATCGGCGGCGAGGAGTTCTACGCCTACTTCCGCGAGCTCGGCTACACCCTCGGCCCGTCCTTCCGCTGGATCGCCGACATCTGGCTGGACGGCGAGGAGGCGCTGGTCCGCTACACCACCCCGCCGGTGGCCGGGGACGACCTGGGCAACTACCAGCTGCACCCGGGTCTGATCGACTCGGTGTTCCAGTCCATCGCCGGCTTCATGGTGGACGGCACGGCGGTCAAGGCGCCCAGCGTGGCCATCCCGTTCGCCGCCGCCCGGCTCGCCTTCCCGGGCCGGCCGGTCGCGGGGGAGGAGCTGTGGGGCCACGTCCGGGTGCTGCAGGCCGCGCCGCTGGACCGGGGGCGGCTCCAGGTGGAGACCGCCGACCTGCACCTGTTCACCGCGCGCGGCGAGGACCTGATGGTCGCCGACGGATTCCGGGTCCGCAACGCTCCGCTCACCACGCTGCGGCAGTCGCTGCGGCGCGGCGTGCCGCACGCCTACGAGCTGGGCTGGATCCCGCAACCCGGCGGCCCGGCCGCGGCGCCGACCGGCGCCCGCGCGCTGCGGGTGCTGGGCGCGGCCGCGCTGACCGCCGAGCTCCGCGCGGCCGGTCACGAAACCGACGCCGAGCTGCCCGAGTTGGTCGTCGACGCCCGGTTCGCCGAGCTGCCCGACGAGGTGGACGCGGCCGCCGCCGAGCGCGCCGCGCAGGAGCTGGCCGAGGCGCTGCGCACCGCGCCCGCCGACGTCCCGTACGCCGTGCCGGTGGACGGGCGCCCGGCGGCGGCACCGCTGCGCGCCGCGCTGTGGGGCCTGCTGGCCGCCCTGGAGACCGAGCAGCCGGAGCGCACGCTGCTGCGGATCACCCTGGGCGCCGGGCACCGGCCCGGGCAGCTGGCCACCGCCCTCGCGGCGATCGCGGCGGACGGCCCGGCCGACACCCGGATCACCCTGGACGCCGAAGGCACCACCGTGGCCCGGCTGCTGACCACCGGCGACCTGCCGGCCGAGGACGGCTTCACCGGCGGCGCGCTGGTCACCGGCGGGCTCGGCGCGCTCGGCCTGAGCGTCGCCGAGCACCTCGCCGGGCAGGGCGCGGCGGCGATCACCCTGGTCGGCCGGTCCGCGCCGGACGGGGCCGCGCAGGCGGTGATCGACCGGCTGACCGCCGGGGGCGTCCGCGTCCAGGCGGTGGCCGCGGACGTCACCGACCCGGCGGACTGCGCCCGCGCGGTCGCCGAGGCCGAGCGGCTCGCCCCGCTGACCGGCGTGTTCCACCTGGCCGGCGCCACCGCCGACCGGGCCTTCGACCGGCTCACCCCGGAGGACTTCCACCGGGTGTTCGCCGCGAAGGCGGGCGGCGCCGACGCCCTGGCGGCCGCCGTCCGGGGCAGGGAGCTGACCACCTTCGTGCTGTTCTCCTCGGCCGCCGCCACCCTGGGCTCGGCCGGACAGGCCAACTACGGTGCCGCCAACGGCTACCTGGACGGCCTGGCCGAGCGGCTGCGGTCCGAGGGGGTGCCCGCCACGGCGGTCGCCTGGGGCCCGTGGGTGCCCACCGCGAAGGGCGGCATGGCCGACTCGGCGGCGCTGGCCCGGGCCGCCGGCAAGCTCGGCGTCCGCCCGCTGGACGACACCGCCGCGCTGCCGCTGCTCGCCCTGGCGATGACCGCCGAACGCCCCCACCTGCTCGCCGTGGACGCCGACTTCGGACGGTACGCCGAGCGGCTGGCCGGACACCCGGCGGGCGGCCTGTACGCGGGCGTGGCCGGTGCGACGGCCACCGGGGCCGCGCCGCAGCCCGCCGCCGAGGGGCGCCCGCGCGGCTGGCTGCGCGAGGAGCTGGCCCACCTCGACGCGGACGACCGCGAGGAGCGCGTCCGCGAGGTGGTCCGGAAGCTGGCGGGCGACACCGTCGGCGACCACTCCGCCGTCCGGGACGACCTCGGCTTCGAGGACATCGGCCTGGACTCGATCATGGCGATCGACCTGAGCGCCCTGGTCGCCCACGCGGCCGGCGCCGACCTGCCCGCCACCGTCTCGATCGACTACCCGACCGTCGCCGAGATGGCCCGCCACCTGACCGGGCTGATCGCCCCGGCCGAAGCGGCCCCCTCCCGGCCGGCCGCCGGCACGCCCGACCTGCCCGACACCGACCGCACCACCGACGAGGACGCGGACGAGCTCTCCGACGACGAGCTCATCGCCGCCGTACGGCGCGACCTGGCCATGGAACTGTGAGGTTGAGCTGGAGACCATGGATACCGACTTCCGAACCCTCTTGCAGGACCAACTGAAGCTCTCCCGGCGGCTGAAGGCCCGGATCCGGGAACTGGAGGAACAGCGCGGCGCCCCGCTGGCCGTGGTCGGCACCGCGCTGCGGCTGCCCGGCGGGCTCACCACCCCCGAGGCGTACTGGGACTTCCTGCTCGGCGACGGCGACGCCCTCTCCGGGATCCCCGAGGACCGTCCCGGCCTGCGCGCGGTCTACGACGAGCGCCCGGACCGCCCGGGCCGCAGCTACGTCGACCGGGCCGGCTTCCTGGCCGACGTGGCCGGCTTCGACGCCCCGTTCTTCGGCCTCTCCCAGCGGGAGGCCACCGCGCTCGACCCGCAGCAGCGGCTGCTGCTGGAGACCGCGTGGGAGGCGATGGAGCGGGCCGGGGTCGCGGTCCGCCGCCAGGACCGGCTGAAGGCCGGCGTGTTCGTCGGCATCATGTCCTCGGAGTACGTGGAGCGGATGGCCGCGCCCGAGGACAAGACCGGCATCGACCCGTACTACGGCACCGGCGGCGGCCACGCGATGGCCGCCGGGCGGATCTCCTACGTGATGGGCTTCACCGGCCCCGCGGTCAGCGTGGACACCGCCTGCTCCTCCTCGCTGGTCGCCCTGCACCTGGCCGCGCAGAGCCTGCGGCGCGGCGAGTGCCGCTACGCGGTGGTCGGCGGCGCCAACCTGGTGCTCTCGCCCGACCTGATGGTCTCGCTCTGCCAGAGCAAGGCCCTCGCCCCGGACGGGCGGTGCAAGACCTTCACCGCCGACGCGGACGGCTACGGACGCGGCGAGGGCGTCGGCGCGGTGGTGCTGATGCGCCTGGACGAGGCCGAGCGCGAGGGCCGCCCGGTGCTGGCCGTGCTGCGCGGCACCGCCGTCAACCACGACGGCGCCTCCTCCGGCCTGACCGTGCCCAACGGCCCGGCCCAGCAGGAGGTGCTGCGCGCCGCGCTGGCCGACGCCGGGGTGGCCGCCGAGGAGGTCGGCTACGTCGAGGCGCACGGCACCGGCACCTCGCTCGGCGACCCGATCGAGGTCGGCGCGCTGGACGCGGTGCTGGGCACCGGCGCCGACGGCCGGCCGGAGCCGCTGCTGGTCGGCTCGGTCAAGTCGCGCCTGGGCCACCTGGAAGCCGCCTCCGGGCTGGCCGGGCTGATCAAGGTGGTGCTGATGCTGCGGCACGGCCGGATCCCGGCCGCGCTCGGCCCGGCGGACGGCGAGCTCAACCCACTGATCCCGTGGGACCGGGTGCGGGTCGCGGTCGAACGGCGGAGCCGCGACTGGCCCGCCGCGTACCCGCGGCAGGTGGCCGGACTGAGCGCGTTCGGGATGAGCGGCACCAACGCCCACGTGGTGCTGGAGGCGTACCGGCCCCCGGCGTCCGACGAGCGGTCGGGCGGCGGGCGGACCGAGCTGGTCACGCTCTCCGCGAAGCACCCGGAGAGCCTGGCCGCCCTGGCCCACCAGGCGGCCGGCCGGCTGGCCGCCGCCGAGCCGGCGCAGCTCGCCTCGCTCTGCCACACCCTGCGCGCCGGCCGCGCCCCGTTCGAGCACCGGATCGCGGTCACCGGCCGCACCGGCGCCGAGCTGGCCGCCCGGCTGCTGACCGCCCTGGAGCGCGGCGGCGCCGGCGAACGGGCCGCCGCCGCCCCCGCGCCCCGGCTGCGCGCCGTCGCGGGCTCGCCCGACTTGGCCGCCGCCGTCGACGCGCTGGCCGCCGCCCACCCGGAGCTGGTGCCGGACGGCGGGCAGCCGGAGGAGCGGCTGCGCGAGCTGCTCAGGCAGCTGGGCGTCCGGACCCGGCCCGCCCCGGCCGGCCCCGGGGCGACGGCCCGCCCGGCGGAACTGGAGTGGGAGGGCCGCACCTTCCCGCTGGCGGGCGCCGACCCCGACCGGGCGCCCGCCCTGCTGGCCGCCGCCCTGGCGGAGCTGTACACCGCCGGCGCCGACCTGCGGCTGGACGCGCTGCGTCCGGCCGGCGCCCGGGTGGTCGGCGACCTGCCGACGTACCCGTTCCGCCGCCGGCGGCTGTGGATCGAGGAGCGCACCCCGGCGGCCGGCGCCGCGCCGGAGCCGGTGGCCGAGGCGGCGACCGGCCGCGGCCGGGAGCGGGCCGCGGTGGTGGAGTTCCTGCACGCCGGGCTGCGGGAGATCCTGCACGCCCAGGAGGCGCTGAACGACCGGGAGACCTTCCTGGAGCTGGGCGGCGACTCCTTCATCGCGATGCAGCTGACCCTGCGGATCGAGGAGGCGTACCGGATCGAGGTGCCGCTGGAGGAGTTCCTGGAGGACGTGCCGCTGGCCACGCTGTTCGAGCGGCTGGCCGACCACGTGCTGGCCGCGGGCCAGGCGGTCGCGGCCGGCGGGGCGCGCTCCGCATGACCGGGACCGCGACCGCGACCGCCGCGCCGGCCCGTCCCCGGGTGGTGGAGGACCCCGCGCTGCGGGTGATCGCCTTCCACCACGCCGGGGGCTCGGCCGCCGTCTACCACCCGATGGCGCGCTGGCTCCCGACCGACTGGGAGCTGCTGCTGGTGGACCTGCCCGGCCGGGGCAAGCGCCACCAGGAGGAGCCCGAGCCGACCCTGGACGGCGCGGTGGCCGCCGTGCTGCCGCAGCTGGAGCCCTGGCTGGACCGGCCGTTCGCGCTGTTCGGCCACAGCCTGGGCGCCCTGGTGGCCTTCGAGGCGGCCCGGGCCCTGGAGGCGGCCGGCCGGCGACCGCACTGGGTGGGCGTCTCCGGCCGGGTCGCGCCGAGCTTCCAGGCGCACACCCGGCGGGGCCTGTACCGGCTGGGCGACGCCGAGCTGCTGGACGAGCTGCTGGCGATGGGCGGCACCCCGGACCGGATCCGCGAGGTCCCCGAGTTCGTGGAGCGCTTCCTGCGCACCAGCCGGGCGGACCTGCGGGCCGCCGAGTCGTACGCCCCGCACCCCGACCGGCGGCCGCTGGCCGCGCCGCTGACCGCCTTCCACGGCTTCCAGGACCCGTGGGCGCCGACCGCCATGGTGGCGGCCTGGGAGCGGGAGACCACCGGTGCCTTCCGCCGGGTCGGCTTCCCCGGCGGGCACTTCTACTTCCTCGGCGGGGCCTTCCCCGAGCTGGCCAGGGCGGTGGCCGCCGAGGCGCGTGAGCCGTTCTCCAGCGGCCTGCCGCACGATCCGGACAGCCAGGCTGTCCAGCCCGACGCACAGCCCTGGGTGAGGAGGAGTCAGATGACCCAGAACAGTCCGAACGCCGTTCTCGTCGGCGGACCGGAGGCCATTCCCGAGGACCAGCGCATCCGGTACGTCCCCGACCGCGACGGCAAGGTGAAGGTGCCGTGGCGGGCCGGCTACGAGCACTTCGTCGCGACCGCCGACCGCCGCACCGTGGGCGGGTCCGAGCTGGGCGTGTTCGCCTGGGCCGGCCGCACCGCGATCGCGGAGTAGGGGGCCGGCCATGGCGAACAGCGGCGCTGCCCCGCGGGCGCTCTGGTCCCGCGCCGTGCGCGAGCTCTACCGGATGCTGTCCAACGCCGGCGCGGTGCAGTACGCGCTGCCGATGCCGCCGGTCGAGGAACCCGCCGCGGCGGATCCGCGGCCGGCGCCGGTCCGGGAGCGCGTCCCAGTCGGCTGACGGACCGTCACTCCACCCTCGGGGCACCGGGAAGCGTTCGTCCCGGTGCCCCTTCGTCTTGGGCGAACTCCCAGGATTCAGTGGTAGAAACTGAGGCGCGGCCCCGGGACCGGCGCCGTATCACGGGGGCGGTTCGAACGGGGTTTCGCGGTGATCAAAGTCATGCTCGCCGAAGACATGAACATGGTGCGGGGCGCCCTGGTGGCCCTGCTCCGGCTGGAGCCGGACATCGAGGTCGTGGGCGAGGTGGCATCGGGCGACGAGATCGTCCCCCGTGCCCTGGAGTGGCGGCCGGACGTGGCCGTGGTCGACATCGACCTGCCCGGCGTGGACGGGCTGACCGCGGCCGGCCGGCTGCACCAGGAACTCCCCGGCTGCCGCTGCCTGGTGCTCACCAGCCTGGGCCGGCCCGGCAACCTGCGCCGGGCGCTGGCCGCGCACGTCGCCGGGTTCATCCTCAAGGACGCCCCGCCGGACCAGCTGGCCGAGGCGATCCGCGGGGTGGCCCGCGGCGGCCGGGTGATCGACCCGCAACTGGCGCTCGCCGCCTGGGACTCGGCGGAGAACCCGCTCACCGCGCGGGAGTGCGAGGTGCTGCGGATGGCGGCCAGCGGCGCGGAGGTCTCGGAGATCGCCCGCGGCCTGTTCCTGTCGCCCGGCACCGTGCGCAACTACCTGACCACCGCGGTCACCAAGCTCAACGGCCGCAACCGGGTGGACGCGATCCGGATAGCCGAGCAGGCCGGCTGGCTGTGACCGGCGGCGGGTGACTCAGGCCGCCGAGGCGGCCGGCGCGGTGCCGTCCACGGCGTCGCCCCGGCCGCCCGGCAGCGGCACCCGGGCCTCCAGCTGGAAGCGGCCGTCGCCGCGCACCCCGGCGGTCAGCCGCCCGCCGAGCGCGGCGACCCGGGCGCTGAGGCTCTCGATCCCGGTGCCGTGCCGGCCCGGTGGGTCCTGCGGGGCGGGCTGCACGCCGTCGTTGACGATCCGCAGCCGGACCGCGCCGCCCCGCTGGTCCACGGTGATCCAGCAGTGTTCGGCCTTGCTGTGGCCCAGGACGTTGGTGATGCCCTCGCGCAGCACGGTCGCCAGCACCGTGTTCACCCCGGGCGGCAGCGGGTCGTGCGCGATCTCCATGCTGACCTCGATGTCGGCCGCGGCCAGCACCGACCGGCCCGAGCGGGACTCGTCGGCCAGCGACATGTCCCGGTAGCCGCTGGCCACCACCCGCACGTCGGAGAGCGCCTGCCGGGAGATCTCCAGGATCTCGACCAGCTCGTCCCGGGCCCGGCTGGGCTGGCTGGTGACCAGCCGCCGGGTCAGCTCGCTCTTCAACGTGATCGCGGACAGGCTGTAGCCGAGCAGGTCGTGCAGGTCCTGGGAGAAGCGCAGCCGCTCCTGGGCGACCGCCAGCCGGGTCAGCTCGGCCCGGTTCTTCTTCACCTCGACCACCAGCGCGGCCAGCCGGATCAGCCCGTAGACGATCAGGCCGGTGATGGTGGTGGAGACGGCCGTGTACGAGACGTCCAGCAGCTGCGGGGTGTACAGCTCCTGCAGCGCGGTCGCGCCGGCGATCACCACGCAGAAGCCGGTCCACGCCCACGGGCCGACCAGCAGGGTCAGCAGGTTGCCGGCGAAGAAGCCGGGCATGCCGATCCAGGTCGGGCCGAACAGCGGGAAGGGCAGGAAGACCAGCACCGCCTCCAGCACCAGCACCCCGAGCGCGGCCCGCGAGCGCGGCGCGGGCGCGTACGGGGTGAAGTGCAGCAGCTGCAGGGCGAGCAGGGTGCCGACGCTGACCAGGAAGACCACCAGCTGGGCGGCGCTCGGCTGGACGCTCAGGGTGCGCAGCCCGGCGAGCGCGGCGAACCCCGAGAACACCACGGTGACCACCGCACGGGCCAGCAGCGGGGCGGGCTCGGCGAGGTCACCGGGGGGTGGTGCGAGGGTCTCGCGCGCCGGTCTGGCGGCGGGCTCCGAACGGGTGGCGGCGGTCAACCGGCGTGGCATGTCTCCCCCGAGCGCAGATGTCGCAAGCGAGCCCATGCTAGCCGCGAGGGCGCGATGGATCTGGTGTTCCAACCGATCGGTCCCGGCCGTTCCCGGCCCGGTCGGATCGTTCACCGACCGCGGTGACCTGCTCCGATCACGAACTCCCCGACGCTGGACTCGATCCGCCAGTCCAGCCCGAAGGCCCGCGCCGAGGACTCGATGTCGCCGAAGGCCACCGGGTGCGGGGTGAGGCCCATCGCGGTGGCCACCAGCGACAGGGTCTGCTGCACCACGCCGACGTGCCGGAGCGTCGCCGCGTACGCCATCCCGCGGTAGATCCACGAGGTCCGGCCGAACCGGGCGGTGAGGGTGATCAGCACCGGCGGCGGCGCCGGCAGCCCGGCGGCGATCTGTGCCGTCCCCAACAGCTCTACCACGTCCGCCTCCTGGCGGTTGATCAGGGTGAGCCGGTGGTCCAGCGGGTCGTAGTGGTGGATGCCGCGCGGCAGGCCGGGGCACTCGCCGACCACCACGTACAGCTCCAGTTCGTACAGCGAGCCGGTGGACGGGTACGGCCGGTCGCTCACCGGGTACGGGTCGGCGGCGCCGTGCTCGCCCACCCCCAGCGAGCGCACCCGGGCCGCCCGGTACAGGAGTTCACCGAGCTGCTCGGCGGTCGGCGGCCGCTCCGGGCCCGCCTCGGCGGCCGGCCGCTCCGCCTCCAGCACCGCGGTGAACCGCCGGTCGGTGGCCAGCAGCCGGTCCATCGCCGGGCGGTGCAGGGCGATCCGCGGCCCGGCCGGCGGCGGTTTGACGGCCGGCTCGGCCGGGCCGCGCGCGCCGTGCGGGAAGACCGCGCCGTACGGGCCGTCGTGCCGGCCGAGCCGGCTGCGGGTGTGGAACAGCAGGTCGGCCTCGGCCCACAGGCCCAGCACCGGGTCGCTGTCCTCGGCGAACCGGGCCGGCCCGCCCGGCGGGTCGGGCTCGCCCGCCACCACCGTCCCGGCCGCCGTGAGGTGGGCGACCAGCTCGGCGGCCAGCGCGGCCGGCAGGCCGAGCGCCGCGGCCAGCCGCTCCGGGGTGGCCGGGCGGGTCAGCGCGGCGGCCAGCGCCACCGCGTCCGGGTGGTGCAGCAGCACCCGGTGCAGGGCCAGCGGCGACTCCAGCACCGCGCCCTCCGGCCGGGCTGCCAGCGCCGCGAACCGGGAGAGCCGGTACGGCCGCCCCGGATCCACCGCCGGCAGCCGCAGGGCGGCCTGCCCGGAGACCGGCACCAGCGACAGCAGCGGCCCCTGGCCGCTGGCCGCGGCCACCGAGTGCACCAGCACGTGGTGCAGCTGCTCCAGCACCTCGGCCAGTCGCCGGTGCTCGGCGCTGCCCGGCACGTTCTCCAGCGAGACCGGCCCGAAGCCCATCCGGCGCAGCGACTCGCGGACCACCTGTCCCGGCCGCTCGATCCGCAGCTCGCCCCACGGGCTGACCACGGTCAGGGCGTCGCCGGCCGGGTCCTGCTCGACCAGGGTGTCCTCGCGCAGCGAGACGAGCCGCACCGGAGCCAGGGACGCATCGGATCGGGGCACGGCGAGGACTCCTCGTGGGGGTCGAGCGGGGCGCTGCTCAGATGAAGATCGGAATCGGATTGAGCCGTTCGTACGGCGTGGGCCGGGCCAGCCTGCCCAGCCGCACCGGGACGTCGTACAGGCGGCCGGGGGCGAACCGGGCCCAGAAGTGCCGCAGCCCGGGGACGATCACCTTGACCACCGGCAGGCCCAGGTCGGGTCTGGTCTGGTCGAGCACCAGCAGCTCCATCCCTCGCTCCTCGACCAGCCGTCGGACGTGGTGCACGTCCTCGCGCAGGTCGCGGCGCGGCCGGTACGGGTGGTCGGCGGGGCGGATCGCGGCCGCGGCGGGGTCGGGCACCAGGTGGGGCTGGTCGCCCGTGGTGCAGTGGCGCCACCAGCGTAGGGCCTCGGCGTCGCCGCCCGCGTACCCGGTGCCGTCCGGGCGGGCGCCGAGCACCGCCGGGAGGAGCTGGTTGACCTCGGTCAGCGCGCGGCGCAGGGCCAGGCGCGGGTCGAAGTGCGCGCCGAAGCCGAACACGATGTCCTCGGCGGGCTTGTCGGTGCGCCGGGAGAGCGCCACCACGGTCGGCACGCCCAGGTCGGAGGTGACGTCCAGGGCCCAGACCTCGCGGCCGAGTTCGGCGTGCACCTCGCGCAGCTGCTCGGTCCAGGGGTCGGCGAAGGCGTCCAGGTCGATGCCGGGCTGCCGGGTGCGGTTGTACCACCAGAGGGCGACCGCGTCCCGCTCGACCAGCTCCAGGAAGCCCTGCAGGACGGCGTCCTCCAGGCTGCTGCCGGCCGCGTTGCCGTTGGAGTCGGCGTGGCACGGCGCCTCGCCGGGCTCCTTCGGCGCGCCGAAGTACAGCGCGGCGGTGGGCAGCAGCCGGTGCCGGCCCTCGGTGACCGACCAGACCGGGGACCAGTCCAGCACCCGGTCCGGGTCGAACGGCGCCGGGACGTGCTGGAAGCCGTTGTGCCGGGCGTTCCACCCGGCCCGGTCCGCGTACTGGCGCTCGTCGAACAGCAGCCAGCCGGACGGGTCCAGGGCCCGCTCGCCGAGCGAGCGCAGGCTGCCGCGCAGGCGCGGCTCGTCCCCGTGGAAGTGGCCGCTGTGCCGCTCCACCGCCTCGCCGAGCGCGCTCACCCGGCCGTGCAGCTCGGTGACGCCCTTGCCGCCGTTGCTGGAGCGCAGCCCGGCCCGCAGCGCGCCCAGGCTGTGCGCGCCGACCGCCAGGTTGGAGCCGGCCAGGAAGGAGTTGAGGAAGGCCGGGCCGCGCGGGTCGCGGCGGATCTCCTTGACCACCCCGGTCACCGGGCTGATCAGGTGGCCGTACCGCTCCAGGACCTGCTCGGGGGGCAGCGCGCGGTGCCCGCCGCCGTCCCCGCCCGCCTTCGGGCGGGAGGCGAACTCGACCGGCCGCCACTGCCGTTCGGCCATCAGCCCGGGGTCGCCGCAGGCCCGGCACTGCGGGCGGGCGGGCAGCGCGTGGTGGCGGCCGGCCATGGTCAGGGTGTCCAGCGTCCACACCGCCTGCTGGGACGGATCCCGCCAGCCCGCCAGCCACTTGGCGGCCTCCAGCGCCACCAGGTGGGCGGCCAGCGCGGACAGCGCGGCGAGCCCGGCAGCCGGCCGGGCGGCGGGGCCGGCCTCGCCCAGGGTGTGCTGGACGTGCGCCTCGGCCCGGCGGTGGCCCCACAGCCGGTGCGCCAGGCAGGACCAGCAGGCGCCGCCGGGCCGGAACACCGGCCCGATCCACACCTGCCGGCCGTACGGGCGGGCCAGCAGCCAGGGGCGGCCGGCGGCCAGCCGGTCCGCGTTCACCGCGGTCAGCTCCGGGTCCAGGTAGTCGTCGGCGAGCACCACCGTCAGGTCGGCCTCCGCCGGGTCCGCGGTGACGGTCAACCCGGCTGTCAGCAGGGCCTGTTCGGCCTCGGCGCGGCCGGTGCGGCCGAGCGCGGCCAGGTGCACCCGGCCGGCCGCCGTCCGGGCCGCGGCGATCGCGCCGTCCAGCCCCGCGGACTCCCAGTACGCCAGCTCCGACTCCTCGGCCGCGGGCGCGCCGGCCGGGCGCAGGGCCACCAGGCCCTCGTCGGCCAGCCGCCCCATCAGGGCGCCCAGCCGGGCGGGGGGAACGTTCGGCGCCGCCTCGCGCAGCAGCGTCTCCAGGTCCCGGGTGCCGTCGAGCAGCGGGGTCAGGGCCTCCATCTCGGGGCCCTGCACCGCCGTCACGCCGTCCTCCGAGAACAGGTAGGTGGCCTCGCCGACCACCACGACGGGCCGCAGGTGGCGACGGAATCCGACCAGCGGCGAGGAGCCGGTGCTCCGTGCGGCGGTGTTCCCCCCGGGCGCCGTCATGCCGCGGCGAGCCCGGCGCGGCGGACGGCGACGGCGGACAGGCCGGCCAGGGCGTCGGCCGGGTGCGGCTCCGGGTCCGGGGCGACGCACAGGCCGACCGACAGGGCCAGGACCGGGGTGTCGGCCAGCGACCAGCGGTCGAAGGCGTCGATCGTCAGGTCCGTCGGGGACGCGTCGGCGGCCACCGGCAGGGCGGCGGTGAGCAGCGACCGGAGGTCGGCGGTGGATCCGGGGTCGGACATGGGGTGCACTCCACTCTGCTTTCGGGGCGGGGTGGTGCTCTGACCGGGACGGCCATCGCCAGCATTCTGAGTTCGGCCGGCGCGCCCCCACCAGTGGCCCGCTCACGCCATCGGCATGAGAAATTCACGGATTCCGCATGCGGAACCTCATCCCCACACCGTGAGCCCGGCACTGGTCGCCGAGGACCCCCGCTTGACACCCTTTCGGGAAGTTCCATGGCCGGATGGGGGAGTATCCGATGCAGGTCAAGGTTCTGGGCCCTTTGGAGGCCACGGAGTTGGGAGAGTCCATCGTCCCGACCGCGGGAAAACCCAGGCAGGTGCTGGCGCTGCTCGCGCTGTGCGCCGGCCAGGTGGTGCCCGCGACTGTCCTGATGGACGAATTGTGGGGCGCGGACCCGCCGCGCAGCGCGCCGACCACGCTGCAGACGTACATCCTGCAGCTGCGCCGGCGCCTGGACTCGGTGTTACGGCCGCACGGCCCGCGCACCGCGAAGGACGTGCTGCGCACCCAGTACAACGGCTACGTCCTGGAGATCCGCCCCGAGGAGCTGGACGTCCAGGAGTACGAGCGGTACGCCGCGGCCGGCTTGCAGGCGCTGGACGCGCACGACGACGAGGCCGCCTCCCGGCTGCTGGGCACCGCGCTCGGCTGCTGGCGCGGACCGGTCCTGGTCGACGTGCAGGCCGGCTCCCGGCTGGCGATCGAGGTGATGAGACTGGAGGAGAGCCGGATCGGCGTGCTGGAACGGCGGATCGACGCCGACCTGCGGCTCGGCCGGCACCACGAGCTGCTCAGTGAGCTCGCGGTGCTGTCCGTGCAGCACCCGTGGCACGAGAACCTGCACGCCCAGCACATGCTCGCGCTGTACCGGTCCGGCCGGCAGTGGCGCGCGCTGGACGTCTTCAAGCGGCTGCGCGCCACCATGGTCGACGAGTTCGGTCTGGAGCCGTCCGCCAGGCTCCAGCAACTGCAGCAGGCGATCCTCGCCTCGGACCCGATGCTCGACGACCCGGGCCGCCCGGGCGAGGGCCGGATCGGCCGACTCGCCGTCTGACCGCCCTGCCGATCCCCACTGAGGAGCTGATTCATGCTGCCCGGAATCGGACCCGCCCCGGGGCGGGTACCGCGGCTGATGCTGTGGTCGGCCGCGGACCCGGCCGAGGAGGAGGCCCTGCGCGCCGGCCTGCGCCGCTGGATCAAGGCCCGCGGCGACCGCGGGTTCGACGGGGTCGCCGACGCCTGGGGCGCGCCCGCCGGCGGACCGGCCCGCGGCGCCCTGGTCGCGGCCGGTGCCACCGAGGCGCTGGCCGCCCTGGACGGCCTGCGGCCCGGCGCGCTGCGCGGCGCGGCCGCCGGCCCCGACCCGGTGGCGCTGCTGCTGCCGGGCCAGGGCGCCCAGCACCCGCGGATGGCCCACGGCCTGTACGGCGTGGAACCGGTCTTCACCGAGGCCGTCGACGAGGTGCTCGGCCTGCTCGGCGCGGACGGCCCGGCCGCCCGGGCCGACTGGCTGTCCGAGACGCCCCGGCTGCCGCTGGACGACGTCCGGCGCACCCTGCCGCTGGTCTTCGCCGTCGACTGGGCACTCGGCCGCCTGCTGCACTCCTGGGGAGTGCGGCCGGCGGTCCTGCTCGGCCAGGGCATCGGCGAGCAGGCCGCCGCCGCACTCGCCGAGGTGATGCGGCTCGCCGACGCGGTGGACGTGGTCCGCGAGCAGGCCGACTGGCTCGCCCGGACGCCCGAGGGCGGCATGCTCGCGGTCGCGGCCGGCCCGGACACCGTCCGCCGCCTGCTCACCGCCGGGGTCACCGTCGCCGCGGTGAACGGGCCCGACCAGACCCTGCTCGCCGGGGAGACCCGGCAACTCGCCGACTCCACCCGGGCGCTGGCCCTGGCCGGGCTGACCGCGATGAAGGTGCGGGCCGGCGCCGCGTACCACAGCCCGGTGGTCGCCTCCGCCTGCCGGCGGGCCGCCGAGGTCTACCGGCGGATCGACCTGCGGGCACCCGCCGTCCCGCTGTACTCCGCGACCACCGGCGGGCCGCTGCCCGCCGAGCTGGCCGCGGACCCGGAGTTCTGGGCCGGACAGCCGTCCCGGCCGGTCCGGCTGGAGTCCGCGCTGAACGCGCTGTTCGCCGCCGGACCGCACCTGTGCGTGGAGTGCGGCCCGGGCCAGGGCCTGAACGCCCTGGTCCGCCGCCACCCGCGGGCCCGCGGCGGCGCGGTCTCGCTGCTCAGCGCCCGACCGCGCAACGCCGAGCACGACCGGCGCAGCGCGCTCACCGCCGCCGCCCGGCTGTGGACCGCCGGGCACGAGATCGACCTGACGGCCGTCCACCGGCTCGGCTGAGCCACCCGGCCCACGGAACGGTCCGGCCCACGGAACGGAGAGGAGAGCACCGCCATGCCCGAGCCCCCCATCACCCTGACCGAGGTCGCCGCCGTCTTCGCGGCGGTCGACGGCGGCGAGGGCGTCCCGCTCACCGAGGAGGTCCTCGACCTCAGCTTCTACGACCTCGGTCACGACTCGCTGACCGTCCTGCAGGCGCTCGCCGTGCTCGGCGACCGGTACGGCGTCCACGTCGGCAAGGAGCTGGTGGTGGACGCCGAGACGCCCCGGTTGCTGCTCGACATCCTGCAACGCCTGGCGGACTGGTCCCGCAGCGCCTGAGTGGATCTCCAGCACGCACCGAGCCAGTCTCCAACGGCCCGGTCCACAGTCGCAGCCAAGTGCCCTCGTCGGACGGGTGTCCGAACACGACGACGGGCAGGGACGCAACGACTGGGGGAAGCCGTGACGGATCTGCTGGACCGGACCGACCCGCAGGCCCGGGGCTCCCGCGAGGGCCAGGAGGCCCGCCGCGCCGAGATCCTGGCCCGCCTCGCCGAGATCGAACACCACCTCGGCGACCCCTGGGACCGGCACAACCCGGTCGGGTTCGCCGCCCTGCTGGCCGCCGACGACGCCGCCGAACTGCCCGCCGAGGCGCTGCGCCGCTACCACCGGCTCGGCATCAACGCCGAGTTCGTGCCCGCGGGCCTCGGCGGCCGGCTCGCCGGACTGGACGCCCTCGGGCTGCTGCTGCGGCCGCTGTTCCGCCGCGACGTCACCCTCGCCGTCGGCGGCGCGCTGACCTCCTTCATGGCCTCCATGATGATCTGGCTGAACGGCGACGAGGCCCAGCAGAGACGGGCCGCCGACACCCTGCTCGACGGCGGGGTGATGACCATCGCCTTCCAGCAGTTCGCGCACGGCAACGACTTCGTCAACGACGAGTTCCGGGCCGCCCGCACCCCCGCCGGGACGGTGATGAGCGGCCGCAAGGCCGCCGTCAACAACGCCGAGCACGCCGACCTGCTGGTCGCCTTCGCCCGCACCGGGCCCGGCTCCGACGACAGCAGCCACACCCTCCTGCTCACCGCCCCCGCCGAACTCCCGGCCGGCCGGGTCCGCTACACCGGCCGCTACCGCACCGACGCCGTCCGCGGACTGCGGATCGCCGGGCTCGAGTTCGACGACTGCCCGGTGCCCGAGGACGCCGTGGTCGGCGACTGGGGCCGGGGCATCCCGCTCGGCCTGCGGGCCTTCCCGGTCACCCACGCCACCGTGCCCTCCATGGTGCTCGGCCTCGCCGACACCGCGCTGCGCACCGCCACCCGCTTCGCCCTGGAGAAGGGCGCGTTCAGCCGGCCCGTCACCGAGGTGCCGATGGCCCGCAACGCCCTCGCCGGCACCTTCGCCGACCTGCTGGTCTGCGACAGCCTCGCGCTCGCCGCCACCCGCGCCCTGCACCTGGTGCCCGAGCACTCCAACGTGCTCTCCGCGGTCGCCAAGTACCTGGTGCCCAAGCTGGTCGGCGAAGCGCTGTACCACCTCTCGGTGGTGATGGGCGACGCCTTCCACACCCGCAGCGGTGACCACGCGATCTTCCAGAAGCACGTCCGCGACCTCGCCATGGTCACCTTCGGCCACGTCAGCAGCGCCGTCTGCCAGGCCACCATCGCCCCCTGCCTGCCCGGCATCGCCGCCGCCCCCTGGACCGCCGAACGCGCCGCCCCCGACGCGCTGTTCCGCCCCTACGGCCCGGTGCCGCCGATCGACGCCGAGCGGCTGGCCGGCTTCGGCGGCGAGGACGGCCTGTGCGCCTACGCCGTCCGCGCCGCCGAAGGCGGACTCCGGGTCGAGGACGGCGAACTCGGCGCCATCCTGCGCGAGCAGGCCGCCGTGCTGCTCGACGAACTCGCCGAGATCCGCGCCGCAGCCCTCGAACTCGACAGCGGGGACGGACAGTTCACCGCCTCCGTGCGCGCCTTCCCGCTCACCGACCGGTACGCCCTGGCGCTCGCCGCGGTCAGCTGCCTCGGCGTGTGGCTCAACGCCGACGCCGAGCACGAGGCGTACAGCGCCCGGCCCGAATGGCTCGCCCTCGCCCTCGACCGGCTGCTGCGCCGGCTCGGCCGCACCACCGCCCCGCTGCCCGCCTCCGTCGAGGCCGCGCTCTGCGAGGAAGTGCTGCGCCGCGCGGACGAGGACCGCAGCTACGACCTCTACGACGTCCGGCTCGCCGGATGAGCCCGGCCCCCGCCGGCCCCGCTGCCGCCGTCGGCGGCGCCGGCCCCGGACCCGCGGACGCCGGGCGGGCGAGCTCGGGACCCGAGCCGCTCGGACCGAAGCCCCCGGGGCCCGGGCCCGGGTCGAAACCGGGTCCGACGTCCGGGGCGAAGTCGCTGCCGATGCCGCACCTGGTGGTCGGCCCGCAGGGCCCCTGGGGTCCGCTGCGGCGCGACATGGCGCGGCACGGCGTCGCCCTCGCCTACGGCTCGATCGCCGACTGGCGCGCCCGGCTGCCCGGCCCGCAGGACGCCGACGCCCTGCGCGAGCTCCTCGGCCGCGACTGGGACCGCTACCGGGCCGCCGCCGGGCGCCCCACCGGCGACCGCTTCCTCGCCACCCGGTCCCTGCTCAAGTACCTCGCCGCCACCGCCGTCGGCGCCGACCCGCGCGACCTCGAACTCGGCTACGCCCTCACCGGCCGGCTCTACGTCCGCGGCTGCGACCAGATCGACCTCAACCTCAGCCACACCGGCGACCTGATGCTGGTCGGCCTCACCTCCCGCGGCACCATCGGCGTCGACGTCGAACTCCTCGACCGCCGGCTCTACGGCGGCGGCGGCGAAGCCCGGATGTGCACCCCCGCCGAGACCCGGCTCCTGGAGGCCACTCCCGAGGAGCACCGGAACCTGCGGCTGGTCCGTCAATGGACGCTCAAGGAGGCTTATACCAAGGCACTGGGTCAGGGACTGTACTTTCCTTTCACGGAGTTCGGCTTCCAGGTCGACGAGAACCCGCCCCGGCTGCGCCGTGCCGACGGCTCACCGGCGGACAGCGACAGCTGGTCCTTCCGCTCGCTGCGGGTCGGTGAACGCCACCTCGCCGGCCTCGCCCTGCGCGACGGAGGCCTCGGCCGTACCGCCGACACGCGGGTGACCACCGCGCTGGACGCGTCCACCCTGGGCGCCGTCCACCGGGCGCTGAGGGCCACCGGCCCCGCTGGATCTGTCTGAGAGGAACGCACGCATGGACATACGGACAGGCGTACTCGGACCGCTGACCATGACCGTCGACGGCACCTCCGTGGTGCCCACCGCCGCCAAACCGCGCAAGGTGCTCGCCCTGCTCGCGGTCCGCGTCGGCCAGGTCGTCCCCGTCCCCGTCATCCTGGAGGAACTCTGGGGCGGCCACCCGCCGGCCAGCGCCCTCACCACCCTGCAGACGTACATCCTGCAACTGCGCCGCCTGCTCGACGCCGCCCTGCCCGCCGGCGTCTCCGCGAAGCGCGTCCTGCGCACCGCCTTCGGCGGCTACCAGCTCGACATCGACCCCGACACCACCGACACCGCCGCCTTCGAGCGGTACGGCGCCACCGGCATCCGCGCCATGGACCTCGGCGACCCCGAGACCGCCGAACGCCTGCTCAGACAGGCGGCCGCGATCTGGCGCGGTCCCGCCCTGGTGGACGTCGAGATCGGCCCCCGCCTGGAGGCCGACGTCCGCTACCTCGAAGAACGCCGGATGGCGATGCTCGAACGCCGCATCGACGCCGACCTCGCCATCGGCCGGCACACCGAACTGCTCAGTGAACTCGCCGCGTTGACCTCCGAACACCGGCTCAACGAACGGCTCTGCGAGCAGTACATGCGCGCCCTGCACCGCTGCGGCCGCTCCGTCGACGCCCTCAGCGCCTACCGCCGGATCCGCCGCGACCTGGTCGGCGAACTCGCCCTCGAACCCGGCCCCGGCCTGCGCGAACTCGAACGCGCCATCCTCGGCGCCGCCGCCGTCCCCACCGCCGCCCGCGGCCGCGCCCAACTCGTCCCGTAGCCGGACCCGCCGCCCCCGGCCGGCTGCACGTCTTCGACCGGCTGGAGGGCGACCGCCCCGCCCGCGCGATCTGTCGCGTGCCGACCAGGACGCGGTGCCGGTTCCGCTGCCCCTGCGCGAGGTCGCGCAGGGGCTCGACCGGATCGTCCGGCGACGGCCGGGGTCCGAGGTGGTGCGGGTCAGCCGGTGGTGCCGGGGAGGCAGGTGAAGGTGCCGGAATGGGACTCGCCGCCGCGGTGGCCGTCGCCCAGGCTGTAGGACCAGTAGGTGCGGGCGGTGCGGGTGCGCATGTCCTGGGCCAGGCTGATGGTGAGGTCGTCGGCCTCGATCCAGTTGGCGAGCCAGACGCCGGTGGAGACCTGGGCGAGGTCGACGGGGACGGTGGTGACGTGGCCGACCTCGCCGCCGGTGTCGCCGGCGGCGAGGATCGTGCCGGTCAGCGAGGCGCCGTCGGCGGTGTAGTCGAATCTCATCACCAGGCCGTCGTCGAGCGTCAGTTGCAGGGATCTGCCGAGCGGTGTCCGGCAGGCGTTCGCAGTATCGGCGGTGTCGGTCGTGGAGCCGGTCGTGGAGCCGGTGGCGGCGGCGGTGGTGCCGGCGGCGAGTACGGCGGCGAGGGCGAGCGGGGCGAGGGCGCGGAGCTTCACGGCGGTGGTCCTCAGGTCGCGGGACGGGCGGGTGGGCGCAGGGTCGCGGGGGTCGCTGGAGGCCGGCTGGAGGCGTGAACGCCGTTGTCCTCCAGCCGACTTCGAGGAGGAGCTCGCACAGTGACCGGGCCGGCCGCGCCCCGCGGGGTGCGGATCCGGCGGCACTACCCGGGCGGGTTCCGCGAACAGCGGTCCGTCCGGGCGGCCCGGCCGGCCCGTCATGAGCGGGGCGCGGCCGGCGGTTCAGCGCCGGGGCGGCGTGCGGGGGACCACTCCGCCGTCCGCCCCGGGCGCCGCACTGCGAGTCAGGCCACCGCGGTCCGTTCCCTGGAGGGGCTCAGCGTGAAGTACGACGACATCTACCTGGCGGGTCACGGCGCCAGCCTGCCGCCGGCGAAGCCGGTCGCGGAGGCGGTGGCCGAGGGCCTGCTGGACCCGGAGACCGCCCGCCGGACGAAGGCGGAGGCGGTCGTGGTCTCGGACGGCAGGTCCGGCCCGGAGTTCGCCGCCGAGGCGGCGCGCGCGGCCCTGGCGGCCACCGCGCCGGGCCTCGCGGACCGGGTGGACCTGCTCCTGCACGCGACCGTGTACCACCAGGGCCACGACCTGTGGGCCCCGGCGTCGTACGTGCAGCGGGAGGCGCTGCGCAACTCCTGCCCGGCGATCGAGATCCGCCAGCTGTCGAACGGCGGCATGGCGGCGCTGGAGCTGGGCGCCGGCTACCTGAGCGGGGTGGAGGGCCGCGAGGCGGTGCTGCTCACCGCGGGCGACCGGTTCGCCCCGCCGGGGTTCGACCGCTGGAACGGCGATCCGGGCACCCTGTACGGGGACGGCGGTTCGGCGCTGGTGCTGTCGCGGCGGGGCGGGTTCGCCCGGCTGCGCAGCCTGGTGACGCTGTCCGACTCCGAGCTGGAGGGGATGCACCGGGGCGACGACCCGTTCGGCGCGGCGCCGTTCGAGCACCGGCCGGTGATCGACCTGGAGGTCGCCAAGCAGGCGTTCGTCGCCCGACACGGGGTGTCCTGGTGCGTCACCCGGGTGTCCGGGGGGCAGCACGCCGCGGTGAAGGCGGCGCTCGCCGAGGCGGACGTGCGGCTGGAGGACATCGACCGCTTCGTCCTGCCCCACCTGGGCCACCGCCGGCTGTCGGCGGCCTTCTTCAAGCCGTTCGGCATCGACCCGGAGCGCTCCACCTGGCCGTGGAGCCGCTCGGTCGGCCACCTGGGCGCCGCCGACCAGTTCGCCGGGCTCGGCCACCTGGTGGCGAGCGGCGGGCTCCGGCCCGGCGGGCTGGCCCTGCTGCTCGGCATCGGCGCCGGGTTCAGCTGGTCGGCCGCCGTGGTGGAGGCGACCGCCTGACCCCGGGCCTCCGGCACCACCCGGGACCGGGTCTTCCAGGGCCCCTCCAGGCGGCGTCCAGCCCCTGCCCCCACCCTCGTCCCACTGCCCAAGTCCGCTCCGGCCCAGCGCCCTGTCGAAGGGGCCGCCCTGCCGAAAGGGAAGGACCACGTGAACCACATCGAGACGTCCGGGAGGCGGCCGTGACCCGACGGGTCGTCATCACCGGCCTGGGGGCCGTCGCCCCCGGCGGGATCGGGGTGAAGGCGTACTGGGAGCTGCTCACCGCGGGCCGCTCCGCCACCCGCACCATCACCCACTACGACCCGTCGCCGTTCCGCTCCCGGGTCGCCGCCGAGGTCGACTTCGATCCGGTCCGCGAAGGGCTGGGCCCGCAGGAGATCCGCCGGCTGGACCGGGCCGCGCAGTTCGCCGTGGTCGCCGCCCGCGAGGCGCTGGCCGACAGCGGCCTGGACACCGGAGCCCTGGACCCGGGCCGGATCGGCACCAGCCTGGGCAGCGCGGTCGGCTGCACCACCAGCCTGGAGCGCGAGTACGTGGTGGTCAGCGACGGCGGGAAGGCCTGGAACGTCGACCACCGCTACGCGGTCGCCGACCTGTACCGGCACTTCGTACCCAGTTCGATGGCGGCCGAGGTGGCCTGGCAGGCCGGCGCCGAGGGCCCGGCCGCGGTGGTCTCCACCGGCTGCACCTCGGGCCTGGACGCGCTCGGCCACGCGGTCGAGCTGATCCGCGAGGGCTCGGCGGACGTCATGGTGGCGGGTGCCACCGAGGCGCCGATCTCCCCGATCACCTCGGCGTGCTTCGACGCGATCCACGCCACCACCCCGCGCAACGACGACCCGGAGCACGCCTCCCGGCCGTTCGACCGGACCCGCAACGGCCTGGTGCTGGGCGAGGGTTCGGCGGTGCTGATCCTCGAGGAGCTGGAGTCGGCCCGCCGCCGCGGCGCGCACGTCTACGCCGAGATCGCCGGCTTCGCCTCGCGCTGCAACGCGTTCCACATGACCGGCCTCAAGCCGGACGGCCGCGAGATGGCGCAGGCGATCACCGCCGCGCTGGCCGAGGCCCGGCTGGACGGCACCGCGCTGGACTACGTCAACGCCCACGGCTCCAGCACCAAGATGAACGACCGGCACGAGACCGCCGCGTTCAAGCTGAGCCTCGGCGACCACGCGTACGCGACGCCGGTCAGCTCGATCAAGTCGATGATCGGCCACTCGCTCGGCGCGATCGGCGCCCTGGAGATCGCCGCCTGCGCGCTCGCCATGGAGCACAACGTGGTGCCGCCCACCGCCAACCTGCACGAGCCGGACCCGGACTGCGACCTCGACTACGTCCCGCTCACCGCCCGCGAGCACCGCACCGACGCGGTGCTGAGCGTCGGCAGCGGCTTCGGCGGCTTCCAGAGCGCCATGGTGCTGGCCCGCCCGGAGAGGAGCAACGCGTCGTGACCGCCACCCCCACCGCCGTCCGGGCCGTGGTGACCGGCCTGGGCGTCACCGCCCCCAACGGCCTCGGCACCGAGGAGTACTGGGCCGCGACCCTGGCCGGGAAGAGCGGCCTCGGCCGGCTCACCCGCTTCGACCCCGCCCAGTACCCGGCGAAGGTGGCCGGCGAGGTGCCCGGCTTCACCGCCGAGGAGCACGTCCCCAGCCGGCTGCTGCCGCAGACCGACCACATGACCCGGCTCGCCCTGACCGCCGCCGACCAGGCGCTGCGCGACGCCGACCTCAGGCCCGGCCAGCTCGACGAGTACGGCATGGGCGTGGTCACCGCGGCCTCCGGCGGCGGCGTCGAGTTCGGCCAGCGCGAGCTGCAGGCGCTGTGGGACAAGGGCAAGGAGTACGTCAGCGCGTACCAGTCCTTCGCCTGGTTCTACGCCGTCAACACCGGGCAGATCTCCATCCGGCACGAACTGCGCGGCCCCAGCGGCGTGCTGGTCACCGAGCAGGCCGGCGGGCTGGACGCGCTCGGCCACGCCCGGCGCCACATCCGCAAGGGCACCCCGATGGTGGTCTCCGGCGGTGTCGACGGCGCGCTCTGCCCGTGGGGCTGGGTGCCGCAGATCGCCACCGGCCTGCTCTCCACCGCCGACGACCCGACCCGTGCCTACCTCCCGTTCGCCGCCGACGCCGGCGGCTACGTGCCCGGCGAGGGCGGCGCCATCCTGGTCGTCGAGGACGAGCGGTCGGCGCGCGGGCGCGGCGCCCGGCAGGTGTACGGCGAACTCGCCGGCTACGCCGCCACCCTGGACCCGCGGCCCGGCTCCGGCCGACCCCCCGGCCTGCGCCGGGCCGCGGAACTCGCCCTCGCCGACGCCCGGTTGGCCGCGTCCGACGTCGACGTGGTGTTCGCCGACGCCGCCGGCGTGCCCGAACTCGACCGGGTCGAGGCCGAGGTGCTGACCGACCTGTTCGGCCCGGAAGGGGTCCCGGTCACCGCGCCGAAGACCATGACCGGGCGGCTGTTCGGCGGCGGCGCCGCCCTGGACGCCGCCACCGCGCTGCTCGCCCTGCGCGACGGCGTCGTCCCACCCACCGCGCACGTCACCGCACCCGCCGAGGCCCACCGGATCGACCTGGTCACCGGCGGCCCGCGCGAGGCCCGGCTGCGCACCGCCCTGGTCCTGGCCCGCGGCTACGGCGGCTTCAACGCCGCCATGGTGCTGACGGCGCCCTGACCCGCGGAGCACCGCCGAAGGACCCCCACCGAGTACCCACCCGCCGCGGCGACCGGACCCCCAGCCGGAGACCGCGACCCCGGAGCCGCCGCCCCACCGGCGACCCCGACCCCGGGAGCCGGGAGCCCGCCGACGACGTCGGGCCCCGGATCCCGGCTCCCGCACCCTCATCCGCAGACCGAGAGGACCGAACGACCATGGCCATCCTCGAACTCGCCGACCTGACCCGCCTGCTCCAGGAGAGCGCCGGCGCGGACGAGTCCATCGACCTCAGCGGCGACGTCCTGGACTCGTCCTTCTTCGACCTGGGCTACGACTCGCTCGCCCTGCTGCAGGTCGTCGGCGTCATCCAGCGCGAGTACGGCGTCACCCTGCCCGACGACGCCGTCGCCGCCGAGACCCCGCGCGAGTTCCTCGCCCTGGTCAACGGCGTGCCGGCCGAGACCGCCGTCGCCTGACCCGCGGGGTCCCGCCTGATTCACCAGGCCCAACCGGCCCCGACCCCTGTCCGCCACGGCGCACCCCCTCGGCCGCCTTCGCCCGTCCCCGGGCGGGGGCGGCCGCGCCGCCGTGCCCGCAACCGTCCCAGGAGGAGCGAGAATGACCGCCACCCCCGCCCGTCCGCGCCCGGTGGCGCTGCTGCTGCCGGGCCAGGGCGCCCAGCACGCCCGGATGGCGCACGGCCTGTACCGCACCGTCCCCGCCTTCACCGACGCCCTCGACGAGGTGCTCGACCTGCTCGGCCCGGACGGCGCCGCCGTCCGCACGGACTGGCTCGCCGAGCAGCCGGCCGTCCCGCTGGACGACGTGCGCCGCGCCCAGCCGCTGCTCTTCGCCATCGACTACGCGCTCGCCCGGACGCTGCACGCCTGGGGGGTGCGGCCCGCCGCGATCCTCGGCCACAGCGTCGGCGAGGCGGTCGGCGCGGTGCTGGCGGGCGTCCTGCCGCTCGCCGACGCGGTCCGGCTGCTCGCGGAGCGCATCGGGGCGATCGCCGACGCCCCGCCCGGCGGCATGCTGGCGGTCGCCGCCACCGCCGAGGCGGTCATCCCGTACCTCACCGAGCAGGTGGTGATCGGCGCGATCAACGGCCCGCAGCAGTTGCTGCTCGCCGGTCCGGACCCCGATCTCGCGGTCGCCGAGGCCGAGTTGATCGCCTCCGGGATCACCTGCATGCGGGCCAGGGCCACCTCGGGGTTCCACAGCCCCTCGCTGCGGCCGGCCTGCCGGCGCACCCTGGCCGGCTACGACGGCGTCGAACTGCGGTCCCCGCGGACGCCGTTGGTCTCCGGCTACACCGCGGGGGAGCTGTCCGCCGGGAACGCGGTCGACCCCGGGTTCTGGGCGATGCAGCCGGCCGAACCGGTGCTCTTCGGCCCCGCGCTGGACGCGCTGCTCGCCCGCGGCCCGCACCTGCTGGTGGAGGCCGGTCCGGGGCAGGGCCTGAGCGCCCTGGCGCGGCGCCACCCGGAGGTCGGCGGCGGCCGCTCCGCCGTCGTCCCGCTGCTCGGCTCGCGGCCCCGCACCCCGGCCGACGACCTGCAGAACCTGCTCCGCGCCGCCCGCGCGATCGAGGCCGAGGGACACGCGGTGAGCCCGTACCACCTCGCCCCCGCATGACCCGCGGCAGCGGCACCGGCAGCGGCACGGGCGGCGGCACCGGGCGTCCAGAGCCCGTCCAGAGCGTCTCTAGCCCGTCCTGCGAGCCTCCGGACGTCACCGAGTCGCACCGCGAGAGGAGAGCACGGATGTCCGAGCAGCAGAGGGTCGCCCTGGTCACCGGGGGCACCAGCGGGATCGGCCTGGCGGTGGCCGAGACGCTGGCCGAGCAGGGCCACGCGGTGTTCCTGTGCGCCCGCGACGCCGACCGGGTCGACACCGTGGTGGAGAAGCTGCGCGGCCGCGGCCTGGAGGTGGCCGGCACCGCCGCCGACGTCCGCGACGCCGGGTCGGTGAAGGCGCTGGTGCGGGCGGCCGTGGACACCTACGGCCCGATCCACGTCCTGGTGAACAACGCGGGCCGCGGCGGCGGCGGCATCACCGCCGAACTCCCGGACGAGCTCTGGGACGACGTCATCGCCACCAACCTGACCGCCGTCTTCCGGATCACCCGCGAGGTGCTGACCACCGGCGGCATGCGCGAGGCGGGCCGCGGCCGGATCATCAGCATCGCCTCCACCGGCGGCAAGCAGGGCGTGATGCTGGCGGCGCCGTACTCGGCGTCCAAGCACGGCGTGATCGGCTTCACCAAGGCGCTCGGCCTGGAGCTCGCCACCGCCGGCATCACGGTGAACGCGGTCTGCCCGGGCTACGTGGAGACCCCGATGGCGGAGCGGGTGCGCCAGGGGTACGCCGCGCACTGGGGCACCACCGAGGACGAGGTGCTGGCGAAGTTCCGGGCGAAGATCCCGCTCGGCCGCTACTCCACCCCGGAGGAGGTGGCCGGCCTGGTCGGCTACCTGGCGGGCGACCTCGCCGCCTCGATCACCGCGCAGGCCCTGAACGTCTGCGGCGGGCTCGGCAACTACTAGGCACGGAGAAGGGAAGCAGCCGTGACCACCCCTACCCTGACCACCCACCTCACCCGGCACGAGATCACCGTCCCGGCCGCGCCGGAGCGGGTGTTCGCGCTGATCGCGGACGCCGACGGCTGGCCGAACGTGTTCGGTCCCACCGTGCACGCCGAGGTCGCCGAGGACGACGGCACCGAGCAGCTGCTGCGGATCTGGGCGACGGCCAACGGCGAGGTCCGCCACTGGACCTCGCGCCGCACCCTGGACCGCACCGCCCGGACGGTCGTCTTCCGCCAGGTGGTCTCCTCGGCGCCGGTCGCGTCGATGGGCGGCGAGTGGCTGATCACGCCGACCGCGGACGGCGGCAGCCACGTCGTGCTGCTGCACGACTTCACCGCCGTGGACGACGACCCGCAGGCGGTCGCGTGGATCGAGCAGGCCATCGACCGCAACAGCGCCGCCGAGCTGGCGGCGCTGGGCCGCGCCGCGCAGCCCGGCCCGGACGGCGAGGAACTGCGCTTCACCTTCAGCGACTCGCTGCTGGTCGAGGGCGCCGCGCAGGACGTCTTCGAGTTCCTGGACCGTGCGGACGCCTGGCCGCAGCGACTGCCGCACGTGGCCCGGCTCGACCTGGTCGAGCAGGACGGCGGCGTCCAGCACCTGGAGATGGACACCCGCAGCCCCGACGGCTCGCTGCACACCACCGTCTCGGTGCGGGTGAGCTTCCCGGAGCGCCGGACCCTCGTCTACAAGCAGATCAAGGTGCCGCCGGTGATGACCGGCCACACCGGCCGCTGGGTGATCGAGCCGGAGGGCACCGGCGTCCGCGCCACCTCCTGGCACACCGTCACCCTGGACCCGGAGGGCGTGCGCACCCTGCTCGGCGAGGACGCGACCCTCGCCGAGGCCAAGCAGAAGGTCCGGCACGCGCTGGGCACCAACAGCTCGACCACGCTGCGGCACGCCAAGGAGTTCGCCGAGCAGCGCCGCTCGCGGTGACCCGACCCCTCCGCGACAGCCACGCGTCGCCCCCGGCCGCCGGTGCGCCCGGGGGTTTCGCGCTGACCGCGGGCGCCCGACCCACAACCCATCCAGCAGGAGGCAGAACCAATGACGGTCAAGGACAAGGTCGCGGTGGTCACCGGCGGCGCCAAGGGGCTCGGCGAGGCGATCGCCGAGACGCTGCTCGCCGAGGGAGCCCGGGTGGTGGTGGCCGGCCGGGAGGCGGCCGCGGCCGGCTCGATCCTCGAACTCGGGGGTGAGCGGGCCCACTTCCACCCGGTGGACGTCCGGGACGCCGACTCGGTGGCGGCCCTGATGGCCGCCGCCCGGGAGCGGTTCGGCGGCCTGGACATTGTGGTCGCCAACGCCGCCGTCAACGCCCCCGGGCCGGTCGAGCGGCTCACCCCGGCGCAGTGGGCGGACGCGCTGGCGGTCAACCTGAGCGGCGTCTACCACTGCGTGCACGCGGCCGCCCCGCTGCTGCGCGCGCAGGGCTGGGGCCGGATCGTCACGGTCTCCTCCGCCCTGTCGCAGCGGCCGATGGCGGGCGCCTCCGCGTACTGCGCGACCAAGGCGGCGGTCGAGGCGCTGACCCGGGTCGCCGCCCTGGAGCTGGCCGACGCCGGGGTGACGGTCAACTGCGTGTCGCCGGGCATCACCGACCGGGGGATGAGCCGGGCGCTGGCGGCCGACGAGCGGATGTGGAACATGTTCCTGCCGAAGCTGGCGGCGGGCCGCCCGGGGCGCGGCGAGGAGATCGGCCGGGTGGTCGCCTTCCTGGCCGGCGAGGAGGCCTCGTACGTCAACGGCACGGTGGTCGAGGTCAACGGCGGGATGCGGCACTGAGGCCGCCCGCCCGCCCGGCCTGCCGACCGACGCCGAAGCCCCCTCCGCCGTTCCGGGCGGAGGGGGCTTCGGTGTTCCCGGCGATCCGGCGTTCCGGTGCTCCCGGTGTGCCGGCGTCAGATGCCGATCGGCGCGGGCTTCTCGCGCTCCGGTCCGGTGCCGGTGGCTCCGGGGCCGTCGGCCCCGCCGGAGAGCGCCGTGGTGTCCACCCGCAGCGGGACCAGCTCGGTCCGCCCGGTCCCGGTCTTGCGGCGGCCGCGGGTGAGCACCCGCATTATCGGCTGCTCGACGCCGCGGTGCACCGCCCAGCCGAGGCCCAGGGCGACCGCCAGCAGCACCGGGTAGGCGGCGAGCAGGAGCCAGACCGGCACCGGGGCGTCCCGGTCGGCGGTGGCGCCGAGGGCGACGGCGAGCGGCTTCACCGCCGAGCCGAGGCCGATCAGCACCAGGAAGTGCACCAGGTAGAAGGCGTAGGTGAGTTCGCCCAGCTTCGCGGCCCGCCGCCCCCGCACCGGCGACCAGCTGCCGGCCAGGTCGGCCTGGGCGAGCGAGGCGATCAGGATCGCGACCGGGATCTCCACGCCGCCGACCAGCTGCAGGTAGCCGTCCAGCCACAGCTCGTTGGCGTACCCGGCGGCGAGGATCGCGAACGCCCAGCCGGCCGGGATCCGCGGCCAGGCGCCGCGCCGGACCAGGATCGCGATCGAGACGCCGGCCAGGAACTCCAGCAGCCGCATGCCGGGGAAGACGTTGGCGAACCAGCCGGTGAACGGGCCGCCGTACCCGCTGGTGTCGACGAGCTCCTCGGCCGGCGGGTGGGCGACGGTGAATAGCCGGCCGACGATCGCCGGCAGCACCAGGGTGGCGAGGAACGAGGCGCCGGTGAAGACCTGCAGCGAGGAGGTCCGGGCCCGGTTCATCGCGCCGATCACCAGCGGGAAGACCAGGTAGAAGAAGATCTCGCAACTCAGCGACCACGTCACCGGGTTGAGCGACAGCGAGTAGGTCTGGCTGGGGCTCCAGCTCTGCACCAGCAGCAGGTTGGCCAGGATCGGCTTCGGTCCGGGCAGCAGGCCGCCGCCGGCCATCAGCAGGGCGGCGAGGCCGGCGACCAGCAGGTGGCTCGGGTAGACCCGGGCGAAGCGGCGGCGCAGGAAGCTGCGCGCGGTGTCGGAGGGCCGCGCCGACCAGGTCAGGACGAAGCCGCTGAGCAGGAAGAACGCGCTGACGCCGGCCAGGCCGGTCCGGGTGAGCACGGTGTCCAGGACGTCCTGCAGCGGGCTGCCCTTGGACAGTTCGAGGTGGACGAAGTGCGTGGTGAAGACCAGCAGCGCGGCGAACCAGCGCAGGCCGGACAGCGACGGCAGCCGGTCGAACCGTCTGTGGGGAGGTGTGGTGGTCATGGGATGCGGCCTCTCCGTGGGGGCTCTGGGATCCACGGAGCATCGCAGCGGGCCCTCGAATCGGGCTCGGGGCCGGAACGCGACCGGGTGGCGCGCCGTGGGCGCGCCACCCGGGCCGGTCGGAGCGGGCGGATCAGTCGTCGACCGAGAGCGCCAGCTCCCGGTCTGCGCCGGTAGGCGCCGGTGTCTTCGCGGCGGGGGTCTCCGTGGCGGGAGCCTCCGCGGCGGCGGCCTTCGGGGCGTCCTTGATGAACAGCGCCGCGATCGCGCCGAGGGCGACGATGCCCGCGCCGATCCACACGGCGGCGTGCATGCCGTCCACGAAGGCGGTCGGGCTGCCGTAGCCGCCCTGCGAGGTGAACACCGAGGCGAGCACCGCGATGCCGAACACGCCGCCCAGCTCGCGGATGGCGTTGTTGGCGCCGGAGGCGATGCCCTCCTCCTCGCGGCTGACCGCGCTGAGCGCCAGGTTGGCGGTCGGGCCGAAGAACAGGCCCATGCCGAAGCCGTTGAGCACGAAGCCGGGCACCAGCGCGGCGTAGCCGCCGGTGACGTCGGTGACCAGGGCCAGGTAGACCAGGCCGGCGGCCTGCAGGGCGAGGCCCAGGGTGACGATCAGCCGGCCGCCGAGCTTCTCGGCCAGCACGGCGCCCATCGGCGCGCCGATCAGGGTCAGGCCGGTCCAGGAGAGCATCCGTACGCCGGCGCCGAGCGCGCCCGCGCCCTGCACCTCCTGGAGGAACTGGGTGATCAGGAAGATCGAGCCGAACATGCCGAAGTACATGAGCAGCGACACCGCGTTGACGGCGGTGAAGGTCCGGTCGCGGAACATCCGCAGCGGCAGCATCGGCGCGGCGGTGCGGGTCTGCTGGACCAGGAAGGCGGCCAGCAGCACCACGCCGCCGACCAGGCTGCCCAGCACCTCGGCGGAGGTCCAGCCGGCCGCGTTGCCGCGGACCAGGCCGAGCACCACGCCGAAGAGGCCGGCGCTGGCGAGCACGGTGCCGAGCACGTCCAGCGGCCGGGCCGGGCCGCGGCTCTCGGCCAGCCAGCCGGGGATCACCACCAGCATCACGATGCCGATCGGCACGTTCAGCCAGAAGATCCACTGCCAGGAGACCACGTGGATGATCAGGCCGCCGATCACCGGGCCGAGGGCGACGGCGAGGCCGCCGATCGCGCCCCAGATGCCGAGCGCGCCGGCCCGCTTGTCCGGCGGGTAGGCGGCGGAGAGCAGGGTCAGGGTGAGCGGGAGGACCACCGCGGCGCCCAGGCCCTGCAGGGCGCGCGCGGCGACCAGCAGGCCGATGCCGTGGGAGAGCGCGGCCAGCACCGAGCCGGCGGTGAACACCGCGATGCCGGCCGAGAACAGCCGCCGGCGGCCGAAGCGCTCGGCCACCGCGGAGGCGGTGAGCAGCAGGACGGCGAAGGTCAGGGTGTAGGCGTTGACCGTCCACTCCAGGCCTTCGATGGTGGTGTGCAGCCCCTCGCGGATCTGCGGCAGCGCGGTGGTCACCACCAGGTTGTCGAGGGAGATCATGAAGAGCGCGACGCCGGTCACGATGGATGTCCGGGTCGGATTGCCGTAGGTGGCCTCGCCCGTGGTCGGCGGGGAGTTGTCGGCCATCGAAAGACCTTTCGGTGTGGACCTGTCAGGATGACGGTTGATCCCGCTCCGAGCCTGCCGGAGCCGACTGGAGCGGTACTCGACTCCGGCCGGAGCGCCGTGCGGCGGCCCGGCCGGAGGGGTCAGCGCACCCGCTTGCGCAGCGCGGTGCGGTCGACCTTGCTGTTGGGCAGCCGGGGCAGTGCCTCCAGGTACTCGGCCCGGTGCAGTTGCTGGTGGAGTCCCAGCAGTTCGTTGACCTCGGTGATCAGCCCGGTGGAGCGTTCGGCGCCGGGCCGGGTCACCACGAAGGCGACGGGCACGGTCTCCTCGCCGTCGGGGGCGTCGACCACGGCGCACTCGGCGACCTCGGGCCGCTCGGCCAGCACCGCCTCGATCTCGCCGGGGCAGACCAGCTCGCCGCCGCTGCGGAAGACGTCCCGCACCCGGTCCAGGAAGAACAGGTTCCCGTCCGCGTCGAGCCGGCCCACGTCGCCGGTGGACAGCCAGCCGTCCGCGTCCACCGCCTCCTCGGGCTGCTCCACCAGGTAGCCCTGCATCACGTTCGGTCCGGCCAGCTGGATCTCGCCGACCGCGCCGGCCGCCAGGGGTGCGCGGGTCTCCAGGTCGACGATCCGCATCCGGCTGCCCGCCAGCGGGCGGCCCACCGAGCCCTGGCGCGGGGCGGTGGGCAGGTCCGAGGTGGCCAGCGAGGAGCTCTCGCACATGCCGTAGCCCTGCAGCACCGGCACCCCGAACTGCCCGGCCAGCGCCCGCAGGACCGCCGGGCGCAGCGGCAGCCCGCCGGTGGAGACCACCTTCACGGTGTCGAGGCGCAGCTCGGCCAGGCGGGGGTGGTTGGCCAGCTGGATCAGCCGGAACGGCAGGGTGTAGAAGTGGCTCGCCCGGTACCGGTTCGCCGCCGCCAGCGCGTCGGTGGCCTCGCCGCCGGAGAGCACGTGGGTGGCGCCGACCCGCATCGAGGCGTTCATGTGCATCGGGTGGTAGATCGGCAGGCCGTTGAGCACCACCGACTCCGCCGTCTGCCCGTGCGCGGTGGACAGCTGCACGGCGCCGGTCAGCAGGTTGCGGTGGCTAAGCCGGACGGGCTTGGGCATCCGGGTGGAGCCGCTGGTGAACAGCACGCACGCGGTCTGCTCGGCGAAGCCGCCATCGGCCTGCGGGAGTTCGGGGTGGTCGCCGTCGAGCAGGGTGTGCACCGAGGGCACGCCGTCCTGCTCCGGGCCGATCAGCAGGACGTGCTCCAGCTCCGGCAGCCGGTCGCGCAGCGGTGCCAGCTTCTGCCACACCGCCGGGGTCACCACCGCGGCCCGGGCCCGGGACCGCGTCAGCACGTACTCCAGCAGCTCCGCCGGGTACAGCTGGTTGGCGGGCGCCACGACGTGTCCGGCGCGCACGATGCCGTAGTACAGCGCCGGGAACTCGGCGATCAGCGCCGCCGACAGCAGCACCACCGAGCGCTCCCCGCCCAACAGGGCCCGCAGGCCGCGGGCGTACCCGCTCGCCCGCCGGTCGGCCTCGGCGAAGGTCGTCACGCCCCCGTCGGGGACGACGACCGCCGCCCGGTCGGGGTGTGCGGCGGCGGCGCGGGCGAGCAGCCCGTCGACGCTGCCGCCGGGCACCGGCGGCAGCGGATCGCCGTGGCTGACGAAGGACGGCACGGTCACGGTTGCTCCTCAGGGGCCGGGGGTTTCTGGTCGCCCCGGGCCCGGGCGGCCGGCGCGACCGGGACTCCGATCCTGGGCGCGCCGCCTCGACCCCCGCTGGACCGGCGCCTGAGCCCGGCCCGCGTCCACGTCGGCCCCAGCACGCCTCTAGCCCCCGCCCGCACGCTGGCCCCCGTCCGGCAACCGCAGAGGCGAGGAGAGGAACACCATGACGGAGCTGCTCGAGGCGGCGCAGGCGCTGCGCCCGGTGGACACCGGCCTGTACCAGGAGATCAGCCACTTCTACGCCCGCCACTTCCAGACCGTGGACTCCGGCGACGTGGCCGGCTGGGCGGGCGGCTTCACCACGGACGGGGTCTTCGACAGCAACGTGCTGCCCGCCCCGGTCGTCGGCCGGGACACCATCGAGGCGGCCACCCACCGCAGCGAGGCCGCCCGCCGCACCACCGGCGTCCAGCGCCGGCACGTGCAGACCACCCTGGTCGCCGAGCACGCCGGGGAGGAGATCCGCACCCGGGCGTACGTCACGGTGCTGGAGACCCTGCCCGCCTCGCCGACCACGATCTACTGCGCGACCCTCTGCGAGGACGTGCTGGTCCGAGGCGCCGACGGCGGCCTGCTGATCCGCAGCCGCATGATCCTGCGCGACGACCTGCGCTGAGGACGGCACCGCGCACGACGGAGGGGCGGCCCCGAGGGGCCGCCCCTTCCGCGTGCCGGGTCAGACGGCCGCGAACGCGTACTCCGCGTACGCCGCCGCCGCCGCGTCGAACTGCAGCACCACGTGGCCGGCCGCCGCGTACACGTCCCGCCAGGCCCGTTGCACCGGGTTGTCCTCGACCTGGGCCCGGGCCCCGCCGCCGCGCAGCAGCCGCTCGGCCGCCGCGGCCAGCAGGTCCGCCGCGACCGCGAAGTCGCGCGGGCTGCGGGCCAGCACCTCGGCCGAGTACGGGCCGGTGTCGGCCGCCTCGGCGGCCCGGCGCACCAGCAGGCCCGCCAGGTCGACCTCCGAGGCCGCCCGGGTCAGCGCCGTCTGCACGGCCGCCCGCTCCCGGGTCGGCCGGCCGGTCACGTCGTGCTTGGCGCCGATCCACCCGGTCCAGTGCCGCAGCGCGCCGCGGGCCGCGCCCAGCACCGGCGCGACGAAGGTCAGGCCGTTCACCAGCTTGTACGGCGCCAGGTGCGCGGGGGCCGTGCTGCCGACCGGCTCGCCGGCCAGCAGGCTGTCGTAACGGAAGGTCAGGTGCTCCGGCACCCGGACGCCCTCCAGCACCACGGTGTCGCTGCCGGTGCCGCCCAGCCCGACGTTCGCCCAGGTCGGGCGGATCGCGAAGCGCTCCCGGGGGACGGCGAAGAAGCGGAACTCGCGGCCGCCCGCGGCGTCCGCCACCAGCGCGCCGACGATCACCCAGGCGCTGCCGTGCACCCCGCTGGTGAAAGGCCACTCGCCGGTCAGCAGCCAGCCCTCGGCGTCCTGCTCCACCCGGGCGCCGGGGGAGGGGACGATGCCCGAGGCGATCACGGTGTCCGGGCCGTCCGCCCACAGCTCGGCCTGGCCCTCCAGCGGCAGGTGCGCGCCGATCCGCCCGGCGATCGCGTACACCGACGCGCACCAGGCCGCCGAGGCGCACCCCTCGCCGACCGTCGCCACCGCCTCGGCAAGCCCGGCGAAGGACCCGGCCGCCCCGCCCCAGCGGGCGGGCACCAGCCGACGGGCGAACCCCGCCGCGACCAGCGCCTCCACGACCTCGGACGGCAGCCGCCGCCCCCGCTCCGACGCCAGCGCGTGGGCGGCCGCGACGTCCCGCGCCTCCACCGCCGTCAGGGTCCTCTCCACCGTCAACACGTCAGTCTCCTCTCGGTCAGCCGCCCGCTCCCCGGCCGGGGAGCGGGCCGTGCACGCTCAGCCCAGGGCGGGCGCGGGCAGTTCGACGAACGCCCGGCGGTGGTACAGCAACGGCTCGTCCGGGCCGGGGGTGACCCGTTGGACGGCGCCGATCAGGATCAGGTGGTCGCCGCCTGGCAGACGCTCGGTCAGCCGGCACTCCAGGGTGGCGGCGGCGCCGTCCAGCAGCGGCACGTCGTACAGCCCCCGCCGGACGCCGACCCCGTCGGCGAACTTGTCGGCGCCGCGAGTGGCGAACCGCTCCGCGGTCCCGCGCTGCCCGCTGCGCAGGATGTGCACCGCGAACCCGGCCGCCCGCTGGAACGCCGGCCGGCACTCCGCGCCGAGGTCCAGGCAGACCAGCACCAGCGGCGGCCGCATCGACAGCGAGGTGAAGGAGGTCGCGGTGAACCCCCAGGGCCGGCCGGTGGCCGGGTCGGCGGTGGTCACCACGGTGACGCCGCTCGGCCAGCGCCCCATGGCCTCCCGCAGCTCACCCGGGTCGACCGGGTACGGCTGCACGGCGCTCACTCCGCCACGCGCGCGACGGCCCGGGTCCAGCCGGCCCCGGCCCGCGCGATCTTCACCGGGAAGCAGGTGACGGAGAAGCCGTACGGCTCGGGCAGCGCGTCGAGGTTGGCCAGCCGCTCGATCTGGCAGTACTCCTGCTCGCGGCCGGCGAAGTGCGCGGGCCACAGCACCGACCGGTCGAGGCTCTCCCGGTACCGGGTGATGATGTCGCCGAACGGGGCGTCCAGGCTGAACGCGTCGGTGCCGATCACCCGGATGCCCAGGTCGAGCAGGTAGCGGGTGGCGGAGCCGTCCAGGCCGATGAACTCGGTGAAGTAGCGCTTGGTGCCGGCCCAGGCGGAGGCGCCGGTGTTGATCAGGGCGATGTCCAGCGGCTGCGGGGCGTAGCCGATCCGGTCGAGCGCCTTGTGCAGGTCCTCCGCGTCGACGGTGGAGCGGCCGACGTCCCGGACGTCCAGGACGAACGCGGGCCGGTCGAACCAGTCGAGCGGCATCTCGTCGATGGTGCGGGCCGCCTCGCCGTCGGGGCGGGTGCCGTAGTGGGCGGGGGCGTCCACGTGGGTGCCGGTGTGGGTGGACAGGTACAGCATGTCGTTGGTGAGGAACTCGCCGCCGGGGAAGGCGTCCGGCGACAGGTCGATGCCGAAGTTCTTCCGCATCCCGTCGGTCATGTGCACCGCGCCCTCGACGGCGGACATCACCGTGTGGGTGACCGGCTCCGGCTCCCACAGCCGGGCGTCCACGGTCGAGGACAGATCGATCAGTCGCATGGTCAACTACCTCCGCGGGCAAGGGCGCCGACTGTCCCCGTGAGCCTGTGCGGAGCCGCTCGAACGCAACTGGAGCCGGCCCCGAGCGGGGCCGGCTCCGGCTGTCGCGCGGCGGTGTCAGCTGCTCAGCACCGGCACCGGCGCGGACTCGTCGGCCCGCGCCTCGGCGCCCCGCTGCGGCGCGTACACGCACGCGGCGACCAGCAGCACCAGCGCCAGCGCGGACGCGGCGGTGCGGATCGCGTGCAGGGTGTTCCAGCGGTCCTCGAAGGACTGCCGGGCGTGCAGGAAGTCGGCGGCGCTGTTGGTGGCGGCGGACGCCAGCTCGCCGTTGAGCGGGATGTTGCCGGTCGCGCTGACCACCACCGACACCAGGCAGCAGACGGCCGCCGCGCCGATCAGCCAGGTCTGGGTGGTCGGCTGGAGCGGCCTGTGCAGCACGTAGGCGGTCACGGTGAAGAGCAGCGAGCCGATGAACACCAGGAAGAACGGCACGCTCGGCACCACCTCGTTGAGGCGGCGCATCGCGGTCACGTACTGCTCGTCGCCGAGCCGGGCCAGGCCCCGGGTGACCACGACGGTGTAGCAGAAGCAGAAACCGGCGAACAGTCCGGTGGAGACCGCGGCCAGCAGCAGGACGATTCGGGACATGGCGGGTCCAACTCCTCCGGGGGACACAGTGGTGGTCCCCATCCTGACCGCGCCGCACACCCCCCGTCGCGCCCGACGGCGAGGTCGTGAGGAATCCACGGCCCCGACCGTGCGAAGTGCCCGGCCCGTGCGAAGTGCCCGGCCCGGCCCCGGGAGGGGGCGGACCGGGCACCCGTGCGCGCGTCAGACCCGCACCGGCTCCTTCTCCTCGGCCTCCGCCACCGGCGCCGCCGCCGGACGGCCCCGGAAGGCGGTGAAGCCCAGCAGCAGGCTCAGCGCCATCCAGCCGAACAGCGTCGCCGCCCCCAGGTGCAGGCCGCCGGTCAGCGCCTCGTCCGCCGCCACGCCGCGACCCGCCAGCGCCGTGGTCCGGTGCTGCACCGCGGTCACCGCGACCGCCAGGCCCAGCGCGCCGCCGATCTGCGAGGAGACGTTCAGCAGCGCCGACACGGTGCCCGCGTCCGCCTCGGTGGCCTCCGCGGTGCCGACCACCGGCGTGGTGATCAGGCAGCCGACCAGGCCCACGCCGAGCAGCGCGGTGATCGGCAGCAGCGTGGTCCAGTACGAGGCGTGGGTGCCCACCGACACCAGCACCACCAGCATCACCACCAGCAGCGCGGTGCCGCCGACGTACGCGGCGCGCGGGCCGGTCCGCTCCAGCAGCTTCGGCAGCACCGGGGCGACGACCATCATCGCCAGGCAGGTCGGGATGTACGCCAGGCCGGTCCGCAGCGGGCTGTAGCCGAGCACGTCCTGCATGTACAGCGGCAGCAGGAAGAAGCACGGCAGGCTCAGCCCGCCGGTGAGCAGTTCGCCCAGGCCGCCCGCCAGCACGCTGCGCCGGCGCAGCAGCCGCGGGTCGACCAGCGGTGCGGCGCTGGACAGTTCGATCCGGGCGAACAGCGGCAGCAGCACCGCCGCGGCGGCGAACGCGCCCAGGGTCAGCGGGTGGGTCCAGCCGTGGTCGGTGGTGGAGACGATGCCGTACACCAGGCTGGTCAGGCCGAGCGTCGCGGTGAGCGCGCCGGCGCCGTCCAGCGGCGGCCGGCTGCCCGGCTCCGGCCGGTGCGCGCCGACCAGCAGCAGGGCGCCGGCCACCAGCGCCACCCCGACCGGGACGTTCAGGTAGAAGGCCCAGCGCCAGCCGATCTCGACGATCGCGCCGCCGAGGATCGCGCCGACGCTCGCGCCGATCCCCAGCACCGTGCCCCAGACGCCGAACGCCTTCGCCCGCTCCCCGGGGTCGGGGAAGCTGGTCACCAGGATGGACAGCACCGCGGGGGAGACCGCGGCGGCCGCCACGCCCTGCAGGGCCCGGGCGGCCAGCAGCTGCCCGCTGCCGTCGGCCGTCCCGGCCAGCACCGAGCCGAGGGTGAAGAGCACGATGCCCGCCAAGAACATCCGGCGCCGCCCGAGCTGGTCGGCCAGCCGCCCGCCGAGCAGCAGCAGGCCGCCGAACAGCAGCACGTACAGGTTGGCCACCCACTGCAGTCCGGTCGTGGACAGGCCCAGCTCGCGCTGGACCTGGGGGGCCATCACGTTCACCACGGTGCCGTCCAGCGCGACCATGAACTGCGCCAGCGAGACGGTCACCAGCACCCACCAGCGGCGGGGGTCGGGAGCGGCGCTCACCGCGCGCCCTCCGTCCAGTGCTCGTCGACCCAGCCGACGGCGAGCTCCTCGGGGCCGGTGAACCCGGCCGGCCACCAGCCGGCCGGCGCCGGCAGGTCCGCCGGGTGCAGGCCGTACTGGCGGACTTCGTTGACCAGGACGGTCACCGCCCGGGGCGGGGTTCCGTCGCTCATGGCATGACTCCTTGGACTCGATCCGGAAGAGCGGGCCTACGCCGCGGCGATCCGCTCGATGACGGCGGCGGTGAAGGCGGCCAGCGTGCGGTGCTGCATCACCAGCCGGGTGGGCACCTTGACGCCCAGTTCGGTGCGCAGTCGGGCGGCCACCTGCATCGCGATCAGCGAGTGGCCGCCCAGGCAGAAGAAGTCGTCCCCGTCGGCGACCGCGTCGACCTTCAGCAGCTCGCGCCACGCGGCGGCGATCCGCCCGGCCGGGCCGGTGTCCCCGGTCTCCTCGGGCTCCCCGGCGGTGGGCGCGGCAGCCTCCTCGGCGGGCCACAGCGCGGCCAGCGCCGCGCGGTCCGCCTTGCCGGCCACGTTGCGCGGCAGCGCGGGCAGCAGGGTGAAGCCGGACGGCCGCATCCAGGACGCCAGGTGGTGCTCGGCCCAGTCGCGCACCGGCGCGTCCGACCCCGTCCCGGCGGCCGGCTCGACGAAGGCGTGCAACTGCCCGTCCCGGTGCAGCACCACCACCGCGGCGACCGCCGGGGAGCCGCTCAGCACGCCCTCGATCTCGCCCAGCTCGACCCGGTAGCCGCGCACCTTCACCTGGTTGTCGGCCCGGCCGCGGTAGGAGACGGTGCCGTCCGCCGCCCGGCTCACCCGGTCGCCGGTGCGGTACATCCGCGAGCCGTCAGCCGCGTACGGGTCCGGCACGAACCGGGACGAGGTCAGGCCGGGCCGGCCCACGTAGCCGAGCGCCAGCTGCTCGCCGGTGACGAACAGCTCGCCGACCTCGCCGTCCGGCACCTCGGCCAGCCGCTCGTCCAGCACCCGCACCCCGGTGCCCGGCAGCGGCGTGCCCAGGTGCGGCTCGCGGCCGGAGACCACCGGGGTGGTCAGCACGTCGACCGTGGTCTCGGTCGGCCCGTACAGGTTGACCGCGTGCAGCACGCCCTCGTCGGCGAGCGAGCCCAACTCGGCCCACAGCGCGGGCGGCACGGCCTCGCCGCCGACCAGCAGCCGCAGGCCGGGCCGGTGCGCGCGGGCCACCTCGGTCAGCTCGGGCAGCAGCACCTGCAGGTGGGAGGGGGTGAGGTCGAACTCGTCCAGCTCCCGGTCGGCGACGAACCGGGCGAAGGCCTCGACGTCCCGGCGGGTCTCCTCGTCGATCACCACCACCGTGTCGCCGCGCAGCGCCCGCAGCCACTGCTGGACGGAGGCGTCGAAGGAGACCGACGCGTTCCAGCCCACCCGCAGCCCGGGGGCCCGGTACACCCCGGCCTGCTCCAGGCCCGCCAGCAGCGCGGCCAGGGCGCCGTGCGACACCTGCACGCCCTTCGGCCGGCCGGTCGAACCCGAGGTGAAGATCACGTACGCCGGGTGGCGCGGCCCCACCGGCACCGGCGCGGCCGGCGCCACCGCCGACCAGTCCACCGCGTCCAGCGCCAGCACCGACGCGCCCACCGCCGACGGGAACGCCGACAGCAGCGCGGAGTGGCTCAGCACGGTCTCCACCGCGCCGTCCTCGGCGATCGCGGTCAGCCGCCGGGCCGGCTGCTCCGGGTCGAACGGCACGTACACCGCACCGGCCTTCAGGATGCCGAGGATCGCCACCACCAGGTCCACCGAACGCGGCAGGAACACGCCGACGGCCTGGCCGGGGCGGACGCCGAGCCCGGCCAGCAGGCCGGCCACCCGGTCGGTGCGGTCGTCCAGCTCGGCGTAGCCCAGCACCCCGTCCGGGCCGGCCACCGCCGGCCGGGCGGGCGCGACGCGGGCGGCCGCGAGGAAGGTCGCCACCACCGGAATCCGGCCGTCGGGCCACTCCGGCGTGGCGAGCACGGGTCGATCGAGGGTCACAGTCATCGGGGGTTCAACTCCTCGGAAAACCGCTGCCGCGCGGGAACGGGCATGAAGCGGATCGTCACGGGGCAGGGTCGGGGCGCCGACTTGAGTCCTGCTCAAGCCGGGTGGGGGAGCATCACACTCGCCAGCGCACCGTCCACCACCAGCGAAGGGTCACCCGACCGCCGTGAAAGCCGTCCGAGTCCTCGCCGCCATCGTCTCCGCCGTCCTGATCCTGGAGCTGGGCCTCAGCTCGATCGCCGGCCTCCTGGGCATGGACGCCGGTTCCGACCACCTCTACGAGATGACCGGCCTCCACATCAGCCGCTGGGCGAGCCTCCTCAACGGCGTCACCGACGGCGCCGCCGCCGTGGCCCTCGTCGTCGGCTTCCGCCACCCGCGCTGGGCCGTCTGGGGAGGCCTCTACTTCGCCCTCTTCAACGCCGTCCTGCTGGTCCTGCGCTTCCGTCACGGCCAGCACCTCGCCGACGTGACCGACACCCTGCTGTTCCTGGTCCTCTCCCTGGTGGTGGTCGTCACCCGCGCGGTCCAGAAGCCCGAGCCCGCCACGGGCTGACCCGGGGCAGGGGCCCTCCAGCGATGCTGTAGGGCCCCTTCCTAGCCTCCGGGTCCATCGGCCGTGACCGAACCGGCCGCTTGCACCCCAGGAGTGGCAATGCGTTGGGAGAACGTCTACGTCGCGGGCATCGGCACCTACCTGCCCGACGAGACCGTGACGGCGGCCGAGGCCGTCGCCGACGGCAGGTACGACGCGGCGAACGCCGAGGCCTCCGGCGTCCGCGCGGTGCGGGTGGCGGCCGACGACGAGCCCGGCCCGGTGATGGCGGCGAAGGCCGGCCGGCTGGCGATCGAGCGGGCCGGCGTCGCCGCCGAGGACATCGACCTGGTCCTGCACGCGTACGTCGGCCACCAGGGCCAGGAGCTCTGGAGTCCCGCGCACTACGTGCTGAACGAGACCGTCGGCGGCCGGGCCGCCGCGATCGAGCTGCGCCAGGGCTGCAACGGCGCGCTCGCCGCGACCGAGCTCGCCGCCTCCTACCTGGTGGCCCGCCCGGACACCACGGCCGCGCTGGTCACCACCGGCGACGCCTTCAAGCTGCCGCACATCGACCGCTGGTCCGCCGACGACCAGACCGTCTACGGCGACGGCGGCGCCGCGATCGTGCTCTCCAAGCGCGGCGGCTTCGCCCGGCTGCTCGCCACCGCGACCCGGTCCGAGCCGAGCCTGGAGCCGCTCTACCGCGGCACCGAGTGGACGGCCGCCCCGTTCGCCGAGGGCAAGCCGGTCGACCTGACCGCCCGCAAGGACTCCTGGCTGATGCGCAACGAGGACGCGTACGACGACGCCCTCGCGCTGATCGGCGAGAACTTCGCCGAGGTCCTCCAGGAGGCGCTGGCCGACGCCGGCACCACGCTCGCCGAGACCCAGTGGTTCGTCCACGCCAACGTCTCCCGCCAGATCGCCGAGTGGGGCTTCCACAAGGCGCTCGGCCTGGACGTCTCCACCACCCCGTACGAGTGGGGCCTGGACCACGGCCACATGGGCAACAGCGACCAGTTCATGGGCATCGACCACCTGATCGCGGAGGGCAGGCCGAAGGCCGGCGACAAGCTGGTGACCATCGGCGTCGGCATCGGCTTCATGTGGACGGTCGCCGTCCTGGAGTTCACCGAGACTCCCGCCTGGTGACCACCGTCGGACCGGACGAACGGGGAGAACCGTGACCATCACCGAGGACTTCATCACCACACCCGACCTGCGGCTGCGCACCGCCGAACTGCTGGCCGTCCGCGACTCCGTGCTGGCGGGCCCGGACCCCCGGGCCACCGAGGCCCAGCACGCCAAGGGCAAGCTGACCGCCCGTGAGCGGATCGACCTGCTCTTCGACCCGGGCAGCTTCACCGAGGTGGAGCCGCTGCGCCGGCACCGCGCCACCGGCTTCGGCCTGGAGGCGAAGAAGCCGCACACCGACGGCGTGGTGGTCGGCTGGGGCACCGTGCACGGCCGCACCGTCTTCACCTACGCCCACGACTTCCGGATCTTCGGCGGCGCCCTCGGCGAGGCCCACGCCCAGAAGATCCACAAGATCATGGACATGGCCATCGCGGCCGGTGCCCCGCTGGTCTCGCTGAACGACGGCGCCGGCGCCCGCATCCAGGAGGGCGTCACCGCCCTCGCCGGCTACGGCGGCATCTTCCAGCGCAACACCCGGGCCTCCGGCGTCATCCCGCAGATCTCCGTGATGCTCGGCCCCTGCGCCGGCGGCGCGGCGTACTCGCCGGCCCTGACCGACTTCGTCTTCATGGTCCGCGAGACCTCGCAGATGTTCATCACCGGCCCGGACGTCGTCCAGGCCGTCACCGGCGAGAAGATCACCCAGAACGGCCTCGGCGGCGCCGACGTCCACTCCAGCGTCTCGGGCGTCTCGCACTTCGTCTACGACGACGAGCAGTCCTGCATCGAAGAGGTGCGCTACCTGCTCTCGCTGCTGCCGCAGAACAACCGCGAGATGCCGCCCGCGGCCCCCGCCGACGACCCGGTCGACCGGCGCTGCGAGTCGCTGCTCGACCTCGTCCCGGCCGACGGCAACCGCCCGTACGACATGCGCAAGGTCATCGAGGAGATCGTCGACCACGGCGAGCACCTGGAGGTCCACGAGCGCTGGGCCACCAACGTGATCTGCACCCTGGCCCGGATCGACGGCCACGTGACCGGCATCATCGCCAACCAGCCGCAGACCCTGGCCGGCGTGCTCGACATCCACTCCTCGGAGAAGGCGGCCCGGTTCGTCCAGCTCTGCGACGCCTTCTCGATCCCGCTGGTCACCCTGGTCGACGTCCCCGGCTTCCTGCCGGGCAGCGACCAGGAGCACGGCGGCATCATCCGGCACGGCGCCAAGCTGCTGTACGCGTACTGCAACGCCACCGTGCCGCGGATCCAGCTGATCCTGCGCAAGGCCTACGGCGGCGCCTACATCGTGATGGACTCCCGCTCCATCGGCGCGGACCTGTCCTTCGCCTGGCCCACCAACGAGATCGCCGTGATGGGCGCCGAGGGCGCGGCCAACGTGGTCTTCCGCCGGGAGATCGCCGCCTCGCCCGACCCGGAGGCCACCCGGGCGATGCGGATCAAGGAGTACAGGAGCGAGCTCATGCACCCGTACTACGCGGCCGAGCGCGGCCTGGTGGACGACGTGATCGACCCGGCCGACACCCGGACCGTGCTCGCCCGGGCGCTGGCGATGCTGCGCGGCAAGCACGCCAGCCTGCCGGCCCGCAAGCACGCCAACCAGCCGGTGTGATCCGCCGTGACCACCGCCACCCCCGAGGAACTGGTGCTGAAGGTGGTGCGGGGCAACCCGCACCCCGAGGAGATCGCGATCGCCACGGCGGCGCTGCTGGCCCTGGCCCGGATCCGCGCCGAGGCCGGGCACCCGGCCGCCGGGCCCGGCCGGGCCCGGCCGACCGGGACGGGCTGGCACCCCGACCCCGGCTACGGCCCGCCCGGCTCCTGGGCCGCCGCCTGAGAACGCCGAAGGCCCCCTCGCGAACGAGGGGGCCTTCGGCCGTCTGTGCGCCGCCAGGGACTCGAACCCCGGACCCGCTGATTAAGAGTCAGCTGCTCTAACCAACTGAGCTAGCGGCGCCTGCTGACGGAGACGACTCTAGCAGCGGCCCGGTCGGGAACCAAAATCGAATACCGCCGACGGGTCGCGCCCCGTTCAGGCCCCGTTCGACACCCGGTCACGACCGGCGCCCTGGCCCCGCGCGGCGCGTACGCAGGCCCAGAGCACCACGGCCGCGCCGGGCAGCCAGGGCTCGCGGCTGTCCGGGGCGACGATCCAGCGGCCGGCGCCGGGGGAGTCCGGGGCGTCCAGCATCCGCTGCACCGGCGGGACGGTCACCGCGTCGCCGAGGCCGTGGCAGAGCAGCGGCGGCACGTCCCGGGCCCACTCCTCCCAGGCGAGCAGGGTGCGCAGCCGGGGCGCCGCCCCGGGCTGGACGAACAGCAGGGTGCGGCCCCGGTAGCTCGCCACCGGGCCGCAGCCGGGGCCGGAGGCCCACAGCTCGTCCAGCACCCGGCGGCCGAAGACGGCCGGCAGGCTGATCACGTCGAAGGTCTTCCCGCACGGCAGGACGGCCGGCGCCCACGGCCGGGACTCCCACAGGGCGCGCATGGAGCGCGGGTAGTCGCTGGCCGAGGCGAGCCAGGCCTCGCCGGCCGCGGTGACGTACTCCACGGTTTGATACGTCCAGATGTCCACGGCTCCAGCGTGGCGCGGACATGCAGTCGCACGGACCGAAAGGCCGATTCGCCGGACAGCGGGCCGGTCGTGGGCGTACCCTCGCCCGGCGCATATGCCACTGGCGATCGAACGGCCGCCGAACCGCTCCGTGGACAGCCCCGACGGCCCCCGGTCGCCGCCGCTACCATCGGCCGCCTCTGAACGATCGACCGGAGGTCCATCCATGATCCAGCGCATCGCCAGCGGCGCCCGCATGAGCGAGGCCGTGGTGCACAACGGCACCGTCTACCTCGCCGGCCAGGTCGCCGGGAACCTCGACGAGGGCGTCGAGGGCCAGACCAAGCAGGTCCTGGACTCGATCGACCGCCTGCTCGCCGAGGCCGGCAGCGACAAGGCGAAGATCCTGCGCGCCGAGATCTTCCTCGCCGACATCGCGACCTTCGCCGAGATGAACGCCGCTTGGGACGCCTGGGTCCCGGCCGGTGCCACCCCGGCCCGCGCCACCGTGCAGGCCGCGCTCTACCGCCCCGAGGCCCTGGTCGAGATCGTGGTCACCGCCGCCGTCTGACGCCCGTCCGGCGCCCGCCCCGGCGGGCCCCGCTCAGTGCAGGCCGCCCTCGGCGCTGCGCTGCTTCTGCAGCGTCCGGCCGTAGTCGACCATGCGCGCCGCGTAGTCCGGCGTCCAGTCGGCCCGGTCGGCGATCTCGGCGGGGGTGAGCGCGTCGAACCGCCGGGGGTCGGCCAGCTGCGCGGCCGCGATCGCCTGGAAGTCGGTGGCGCGCTCCGCGGCGGCGCGGAAGGCCAGCGCCAACTCGGTCGAGCGGCTCAGCAGTTCGGCCGGGTCGACGATCGACTCCAGGTCGAAGAAGCGCTCCGGCTCCGGCTCGCCCGCCTGCGGCTCGAAGATCAGCTGCGCCGGACGGCGCCGCCGGCCCTGGGTGCCCGGGCCCGTCGCGGCCGCCGTGGTCGGACCACTCGGGTCGGACGCCTGCGCGTGGGGATCGGGCATGGTGGGGCACCTCCGGAGTCTGGGTGGTGGTTCGCCTGGGCGGATCGGCCGTCGTCCATTGTCGCTCGCCGGCCGCCGGTAGCGGAACGGTGCGCGTCCGGTCGCTATTCCCCGCCGACCCGCGCGCACCGTTCCCCGCGCGCCCCGGGGGCGCCCCCGCTCAGCCCAGCCGCACCCGGTGCCCGGCCAGGTGCGCCAGCACCGCGTGGTTGGCCTCCCAGCCGTCCGGGAACTTCACCGGGACGCCCAGCTGCACCGGCTCGGTCGACGGGTGCCGGTCCAGCAGCTCCGCGATCCCCTCCCGGGCCACCACGATGCACGCGTGCCGGTGCCGCGAGGCGAGCACGCACAGCCGGCCCGTCTCCAGGTGGAACGCGGTCGCGTCCGGCCGGCCGGACAGCGGGTGCAGCACCACCGTCACGTCGTACTCCCGGCCCTGCAGCCGGTTCGCGGTGTCCACGGTGACCGCCGGCCCCTGGGCCGCGTCCACCGGCACGCCCAGCTCCGCCAGCACCGCGCGGACCGCCGCCGCCTGGTCCCGGTGCGCGGTGCCGACCGCGACCCGCCCCGGCGTCAGCGGCGCCGAACCCTGCTCCGAGTGCGCGGTCAGCCCGCGCTCCAGCAGCCGCCGCACGGTGTCCGCCACCGCCCGCACCGCCTCCGGATCGGTCCGCACCGTCCGCCGGGCGGGCAGCTCCAGCAGCGCCCAGCCGTGCCCGGCCGCCTCGTCGATCGCCGCGTCCACCGCCGAACCGTCCGCCGGGACCGCCGCCTCCAGCCGCCGCTCGTCCGGGCCGGTCCCGGAGCGGAACGGCGTGTACGGGTAGAACGCCGCCGAGACCAGCGGCGCCGCCGAGGCCGGCAGCCGCCAGGACACCGGCAGCCGGTGCGGCACGATCGCCGGATTGTGCGCCAGCAGCGTCACCACCGCCGACCCCGAGGGGTCGTACGACAACCCCGCCCACTGCTCGGTGCCCACCACCGTGAACGGGTCCAGCTGCCCCGGGTCGCCGACGAACAGCGCCCGCTCGAACAGCCGGGCCACCGCCAGCAGCGCGTCCGAGCGCATCTGGTACGCCTCGTCCACGATCGCGTGCCGCCACGGCGCCTCGACCCGCACCCACTGCCACTTGGCGGCCGTGGAGATCACCACGTCCAGCCCCAGCAGGTCCGCCACCTTCTCCGAGGCGGTCACATTGGCGTGCCGCAGCGCCTCCGGCGCCGGCCGGCCGTCGCTCGCGTGCAGCCGGCCCACCGTCAACTCCGGGGCCTTCTCGGCCAGCCGGTCCACCAGGTCGTCGACCTGGCTGTTGGTCTGCGCCACGATCATGATCTTCTCGCCGGCGCCGACCAGCTCCCGGGCCGCCCGGACCACCAGCGTCGACTTGCCCGCGCCCGGCGGCGAATCCACCACCACCCCGCGCGGCGCCCCCGGCTCCGGCGACACCACGGCCGCCAGGATCCCCGCCACCGCCGCACCGGCCGCCTCGCCCGGCGACCACCGATCGGTCATGCCGACGCTCACTCCCACTCCTCCTGGCCGACCGCCGTGAACGCCCCCGGCGGGCCGCCGTGCGTCCACGGCGTGTCCTCCGGCTCCGGCAGTGGCGCCGACTGGCGCGGCGCCAGCTCGAACAGCGTGAACACCACCCGGTCGCCGACCGCGGGTACGCTGCCCGGCTCCGGCTCCTTGCGCCGCCCCATCCCGGACAGCAGACGGACCGTCACCTCGCCCGGCGCCGAGCCCACCACCTCCGCCTTCTGCGCCGGCTCGGCGTGCGCCCGGAACACCTCACGCCCCGGATCCGCGTGCGGCCGGTCCGGCGTACGCACCGTCAGCACCGGCCGCGGCTTGGGCCGGGCACCCTCCGAGAACTCCACCGCCACCTCGGCCACCACCCCGGCGAACGCCTCGCCCGCCAGCCGGTGCTCCGCCATCGCCAGCGGATCGTCCAGCGCCTCCTGGATGTCCAGCCGGGCCTGCTCCCGCTCCCGCTGCGCCAGCTTCCGCGCCGCCGTCACCGCGTCGTCCCGCTTCGGCTGCGGCGGCTCACCCGCCGCCAGCCGGTCCCGGTGCCCGGTGTACGACCAGCGGTCGCCCTCCCAGCGGTCCGCCAGGTGGGCGGCGGGCGGCAGCGCCCGCAACAGGTCGAGCCCCCGCCAGACGTCCTCCCAGGTCGGCCGGAGCACCCCCAGCAGCGCCGTCTCCAGCGCCGACCGGGCCTCCTTCAGCACCACCGCGGCCCGCTCCGCCTCCGCCTCCGGCGCGGACCGCTGCGCCGCCAGCGCCGCGTCGTGCCGGGCGATCGCCGGCGCCAGCACCAGCTCGTCGAACCGCGGATCGGTCGCCGGACCGGCCGGCGGGTGCAGCAGCTGCCCCGCCGCGTCCCGCTCCGTCTCCACCAGCTCCGCCGCCCGCGCGCCGGACAGGCCCGGCGGCGGGAAGTGCCACGCCAGCTGGGCCCCCAGGTGCTGGTCCTCCAGCCGGCTCTGCCCGGTCGCCCAGTGCCGGGCCAGCAGCCCGGTCATCGGCAGCACCATGCTGGAACCCGGCACCTGCGCCCGCTCCGTCAGGTGCGTCAGCCACCGGCCCATCAGCGGCACCCGGGTCGGCGCCGGGAAGTCCCCCGGGTCCGCGTCCTCCGCCGTCCGCCGGAACCGGGTCGACCGGCCCAGCAGCGCCAGGTGGTGCACCGCCCCCGTGTTCGGCACCACCAGCTGCGGCGCGTCCGTGCACAGCTCCCGGACCACCGGCACCTTCCCGCCGGTCTCCGGATCCTTCTCCGAACCCTCCAGCAGCTCCACCCCGGCGCCGAACGACTCCAGGTGCGGCAGCAGCTCCGCCGCCAGCTCCGCCAGGTACTCGAAGCGCTGCGTCCGGTTCAGCGGCTGCGGCACCAGCAGCAGCCGCGGCGCCGTCCGCTCCGTCCCCACCAGCGCCGCCAGCGGCGCCCCCGACTCACCCGCCGCCGCCAGCGGCACCAGCACCAGCGGACGCTCCGACAGGTGCCGGTGGCACACCGTCGCCAGCGGCTCCGCCCGGCCGCTGCGCACCGCCTCCAAACGGGCCAGGGTCGACAGCAGGCTCACTCCGCCGCCCCCGTCAGCGCCTCGGCACGCAGCGCCGCCGCGTACGCCAGGCGGCGCGCCGCATCCGCCTCCACGCCCTCGCCGGCCGCACCCGCGGCCGCCGCCAGCGCCTCGTCCACCGTGCCGATCGCCCCGAGCTCGCCGCGCACCCCGCGGCCCAACTGCTCCACCGCCCCGGCGCAGCGCGCCTGCTCCCGGCAGTGGAAGCCCAGTTCGCAGGCCGAGATGCAGTCCGGGCTGTACGCCGCCTCGACCGTCTCCACCGCCGCCGCCAGCTCCTCGGCCGGCCGGGTCGGCGCACCGCTGTCGTCCACCGCCAGGTCGAAGGTGGTGCCCGGCGGCAGCGCCGCCAGCAGCTCCTCGACCCGGGTCAGCCGCGCCAGCTGCCGCCGGGTCGTCGCCAGCTCGCGCCGCACGTCCACCACCGACACCGTCGGCCGGTTCGAGAAGTCCTTCGGGCACGCCAGCAGCACGCTCGACTCCGGGCTGCCCGGCAACTCCTGCACCGCGTACGGATCGGCGCTCGCCGGCACCCCCGCCAGCTCGGCCGCCGTCTGCTGCAGCGCCAGCACGTACACCGCCGCCTGCCGCGCCGCCGCCCCGACCTTCGCCGGATCCGCCGCACCGTCCAGCACCGGGAAGGACTTGATCTCCACCACCGTGCAGCGGCCGCCGTGCACCACCAGCAGGTCCGGCTCCAGGTACGCCGGGCCGCCGGCCACCGTCAGCCGCAGCATCGGGTGGTCGAGCAGCGTCCACGCCTGCTCCTCGGCCGCCGCCCGGGCCAGCACCTCGCGCGTCCGCTCCACCCGCACGGCCGGGGTCGCCCGGCGCAGCAGATCGGGCACCACCGGCGCCGGCCCGCCCTCCGGCGGCAGGCCGAAGCGGGCCCGCAGCGGGCCGAGCAGCGCGGCGAAGCCGTCCTCCTTCAGCCGTGCCTCGAAGAGGTTGCCGCGACTGATCGCGAACGGCGACTGGCCGAACGGCGCGGGCCGCCCCAGCCGCGACGCCACCGCCGCCTTGTCCACCCCCGCCGCATCCAACAACGCCCGCCGCCGACAACCGGGATTCGCCGCCAACGCGGCCAGCGCTCGGGCGTCCAGGCTCCGCTGCGGAGCCGCCCCCCGCAGCTCGGCCAGCCGCTCCAGGTACAAGACATTCATGGTGCGGCCCAGTCTCGCACCCCCGACCGACAATTCCCCGAACACCCCGACCCTCCGCGGGGACGAACGGCCTCCGGCCGGGTGCGGCGGCGGGCGGACATCGTGCAGCCGGTGCGGCCACTCCGCGCAGTGGGCGGTGCGGACGGCCGCGGTGCCCGGTGCGGAGCCGGGTGCGGGATCATGGGGGACGGCCCTCAATGGCGAGCCCGGCCAGCGCAACCAGTCGCGAGGAGAAACCCATGCCCGCCCGCATCGTGCTCGTCCGCCACGGCGAGACCGCCTGGTCGGTCACCGGCCAACACACCGGCCGGACCGACGTGCCGCTCACGGACGAGGGCCGGGCGATGGCCCGCGCGCTCGGCGCCCGCCTCGCGAAGTCCCCGTGGGACAGCCTCCCCGACGCCGTCGTCTACACCAGCCCGCTCTCCCGCGCCCGGGAGACCGCCGAGCTGGCCGGCTTCGGCGCCCGCGCCGTCGACCGCCCCGAGCTGCTGGAGTGGGACTACGGCCAGTACGAGGGCCGGACCGGCCACGACATCCGGGCCACCGACCAGCCCGGCTGGCTGATCTGGCACGACGGCGTCCCCGGCGGCGAGAAGCTGGCCGAGGTCTCCGCCCGCGTCGACGCCTTCCTCGACGAGCTGAACGACACCCACGGCACCCCGCACCCCGAGACCACCACCATGCACGCCGCCGACTGCGACGTGGTGCTGTTCGCCCACGGCCACCTGCTGCGGATCCTCACCGCCCGCTGGCTCGGCCTGCCCCCCGAGACCGCCCAGCGCTTCAAGCTCGGCACCGCCGCGCTCTCCGTCCTGTCCTGGGAGTACGGCCTGCCCGCCGTCGAGATCTGGAACGACCACAGCCACCTCGAGCAGCTGTCCGCCCACTGAGGCGGAGGGTTCAGGCGGCCACCGCGCTGCCGTACGACTCCAGGAACGCCCGCACCTCCGGGACGCCGCGGTGCTCCCGCAGCCGCCCGGCGGTGTCGGCGAGCATGTGCCGGATCCGCGCCGACCGCACCTGCCCGAGCAGGGCGACGGCCGCCGTGCCGTGCTCGCCGGCCCCGGCGAGATCGCCGCGGCCCAGCCGGTCGTGCGCCAACTCGGCGGTGTACAGGGCCTTGTTGCGGACGAAGTGCGGGTCCTGGAGCAGTATCGCCCGCCCGGCCCGCTCGCTCGCCAGGTCCCACTCGCCCAGCGCGGACCAGCACTGGGCCTCCAGCCCGGCGAGCTCGGCGTCCCCGTAGAAGCTCATCCACTCCGGGTCGGCCGGGCCCGCCCCGCGGTCGTACAGCCGGTGCGCCCGGGCCAGTGCGCGCCCGCACCCGGCCCGGTCCTGCAGCAGCGCCCACCCGCCGGCCTCGCGCATCGCGAGCAGCGACAGCAGCCGGTCCGAGCCGAGTGCCTTCGCCGCCGCCTGCCCGGCCTGCGCGGCCCGCAGCGCCTCCCGCGGCCGCCCGGCGTCCCGCGCCAGGAAGGCACTGTTGCTGAACACGTGCGCCTCCAGCGCCGCGTCGCCGGCCATCCGCGCGGTGGCCAGCGCCTCCGCGTAGAACGACCGGGCGTCCGCCAGCCGGTTCGAGTCGTGCGCCAACCAGCCGACCGAGATCGCGAGTTCACCGGCGCCGGCCTGCAGCCGGCGCTCCGTTTCGGCGCTGTAGTCGCCGTCGTTCAGCAGCACGTACGCGTTGCGCAGCGACTGCCCGGCCATTTCGAGCAGGGCGTCCGCGCCGTGCGCGTCGTCCAGCAGCCGGATGTCGCGGATGGCCTGCTCGACCCCCCGGACCTCGGCGGCGCCCACCTTCCGGGGCGCGGGCGGCTGCTGGGCAGGGACCGCGGCGTGCGCGGGGCGGTCCAGGCCCAGCGCCGCCGCCAGGGCGGACGGGCCGCCGCTCAGGAACGTACGGCGACGCACGTCGTCGTTCTCCTCATCGGACAGGTGCGAGTCGGGCGCACCCGGGAGCGGAGGCAGCGGCCCGGCGCCCGGCGGACGGCGGCGCACCGCCGTCCGCGGCGCGAAGCCGAGGTCCTCCAGCGTCCGGTCCGGCCACATGTGCCGGAACACCCGCTCGTAGGCGTAGTTGGGGCAGCGGATCTCGCCCGACTCCACCCGGCCGACGTACCGCGCGTCGCAGGACACGTGCTCGCCGATCTCCCGCGCCGCGCGGCGGACCGCCAGCGCGAACTCGCCGGGGGAGAGGTCGCCGCGAAGGTCGCGCATCGCCGCGTTGGGAGCGGCCGGCGCCGGCCGCGGGACGCCTGCTCTGGTGGCTGCCATGCTGCGGGCTCCAAGGTCGTGCCAGGGGGTGCCGGGCGGGCCCCGGAGGGCCGCCGCGTCGCCACGACAGTACCGGCCGTGACGCTCTAGCTACGCGGGGTCGCCGACGGGGCGGCGGTCAAAAGCTGACAATCCGGACGCCGTTGCCCGGTTCCGCCATGAAATGCCATGGCTTGCTGTACGCCACCCCGTGGCCTCGCCGCCCCCTCGGGCGTTGTCCTGATACGTGGAGAGCCGCCGAGCCTCCCCACCCGCACCCGGTCGTCGACATCCGACCGGGTGACGCGGGCCCGGCGGGTTTCCGAGCGACGGAGTGACCAGGAGGTCCGATGACCACCGAAGTGCCGCAGTACCGACGCCTGGACGCGCCCGCGACCCCGCCCGCAGCGCCCCCCGCCACCCTCGTCACCACCTACGACACCGTCACCACCGCCGCCCGGCACGGCCTGGAGACCGTCGACATCCTCCGCCTCCGCCGCGCCTGCGGCGCCGTCCGGCAGTCCGCCGACGGCGCCTCGATCGTCTTCCTCGTCCCCGCCGGCACCGCCCTCGGCTGGCACCTCCCCGGCACCACCTGCACCCCCGGCGCCACCCTCCCGCCCCCCACCGACCCCCGCTGGATCATGCCCCCCTCCGGCCCCGGCCCCCTCGCCCGGCCCACCGACTCCTGGGTCCTCCGCTCCGCCCTCTGCGAAGCCGCCTCCACCCTCGCCGCCGGCGGCCTCGGCCCCTTCTGAGCCCGCCCCCGTCCCGCCCCGGTCCCGCCCCGGCCCCACCGCCGGGTCCGTCGCCGGGCCCCCGGCCCGCGGCCGCCGCCTGCCGGGCGCCGCCCGGGCAGCCGCGCATCCGTTCTGCCGCCTCGGGCCCCACCGCCGGCTCTGCCCGACCTTCCGCGCCGCCCGGCCCGGCCCGGCGCAGCCGCCGCAGCTCCCACCAGGGACAATGGCCGCATGGGACGCAACAGGTCCGGACGGGACCGCGACGACAGCTCGGCCACCGCCACCACCGGTGCGGCCGGGCGCAGCCGCTCGCAGGGCCCGCTCGTCAGCCCCGTCGGCTCCGGCACCGCCGAACTGCGCCCCGACCGCGACCGCCCGAACGCCTGGCAGTTGCTGATCGACGGCGCCCCGCAGTCCCTGGTCGACCTCGCCGACCCCACCCACCTGGGCTTCGAGTACCAGCGCCGGCTCGGCCACCTGATCGACCTCGCGGCCCCGCCGGGCCGTCCGATCACCGTTCTGCACCTGGGCGGTGGCGCCCTCACCCTGGCCCGCTACACCGCCGCAACCCGCCCGCGCTCCCGCCAGCAGGTCGCCGAGATCGACACCGCCCTCACCGAACTGGTGCGCACCGAATTGCCGTTGGACCGCACCTGGCAGATCCGGGTGCGCGGCGCCGACGCCCGCGCCGTCCTGGAGCGCACCCCGGAGGCCTCGGTCGACCTGGTCATCGCGGACGTCTTCTCGGGCGCCCGCGTCCCGGCGCACTGCGCCACCGTGGAGTTCGCGACCCTCGCGGCCCGTGCCCTCGTCCCGGAGGGCCGCTTCGCGGCGAACATCACCGACGGCTCCTCCCTCGCCTTCGCCAGGGCCCAAGTGGCCACGCTGCTGGCGGTGTTCCCGGAGGTGTGCCTGGTCGCGGACCCGGCGGTGCTGCGCGGCAAGCGCTTCGGCAACCTGATCCTCGCGGCCTCGCACCAGCCGCTCCCGATCGCCGAGCTGGGCCGCCGGGTGGCCACCGACTCCTATCTCGGCCGGCTCGAACACGGCCGCGCCCTGGCCGACTTCACGGCCGGCGCCGCCCCGGCGACGGACTCCACCGCCGCACCGTCCCCGGCCCCGCCCCCGAAGGCGTTCCACTGAGACGGAACCCGGACCTGAGGTACCCGGACCCGAGACGGAACCCGAACCGACCGCCGCCCCCAACCCGGCTCACCGCCCCTGGTCAGTGACCGCGGGGCAGGCCGCGGTGCTTGTACATGGCAGCGCCGGTGAGCAGCAGGCCCGCCGCGATCGGGACGAGCACGGCGGTGCCGGTGTCGCCGCCGTCGGGGCGGGCCGGGGTGGCTGCGGCGAGGGCGAGTTCGTCGCGCTCGGCGGCGTCGGCCGCAGGTGCGGCGCCGCCGAGCGCGGGGGGTGCCTGGCGGGGGCCGGACGCCCGGCCGTCGGCCGCGGGTGCGATCGGGGCGGGTGCGGCCGAGGCGGCACCGCGCTGTGCGGGTACGGCGACGGAGACGAGGTCGGTGGCGCCGCGGGCCGGGCCGCCCGCGGCGCCGCTGGTGGAGCGCGAGGCGCGCTGGATGACGTCGTCCGTGCCGTCCGTGCCGTCCGCGCTGTCGCGGCCGCCCTGGGCGGGGACGGCGGGGAGCAGGCCCGACGCGATGGCGAAGGCGTCGGGCAGGGCGGCGACCTGGCCGGGCAGGGGCAGTCCGCCGGCCCGGATCTGCTCCTGGAGCACGTGTCCCACCGGTGCGGTGGAGCCGCCGAGCAGTGGTCCGGCGGTGCCGGTGAGGTGGCCGACCAGGGCGTCTTTGGTGGACTCCACCGCGTCGACGCCGCCCCTGACGCCGGTCCGTTTCCCGCTCCCGGCGCCGGTCCCGCCGGACCGGGGGGCGGTCCGGCCGCCCGGCCGCTGCACGGCGGTGTCGGCCTGCGCCACGGAGGGCGTACCGGCCGCCGCGCACGCCTCGCTCACGCCGAGCCCCAGGCCGCACACCTGTGCGGCGAGGACCGCGCCACCGGCGGCCAGGGTGCCGGGCCGGGGCAGCCGCAGGGCCCACCGTCCGGAAACCCCGACCGGTGCTCCGCCGCGGTTCCCCGCGCCGTGGGGCCCGCCGACGCCATCGGCCCCGCCGATGCCGGTGGTTCCGGCGGCCCCGCGCCGTCCGCCGCGCCCGTCCCGCTCGCGCCGTCCGGGCCACGGCAGTCGCCAGGTCCGTCCCCGCTCCTCGGACGGCTGCGGCGTCTGGTTCGCGTGATTGGCTCGCACGTGAGAGGAGAACGAGCGAGCCCCTCCGACGTCACGCTTCACCCTTACGCAGAGTGATCCGCCGGGGCGGGGGTTGTCAGGCCAGCCCGCCCCGGCGGATCACCTGCGAGTACCAGTGGGCGCTGGACTTCGGGGTGCGGACCAGCGTGTCGTAGTCCACGTGGACCATGCCGAAGCGCTTGCCGTAGCCGTAGGCCCATTCGAAGTTGTCCATCAGCGACCACAGGTAGTAGCCGCGGACGTCGGCGCCGGCCTCGATGGCGTCGGCGATCGCGCCGAGGTGGCCCTCGATGTAGCGGATCCGCTCCGGGTCGTGGACGCTGCCGTCGGCGGAGACGACGTCCTCGAACGCGGCGCCGTTCTCGGTGACCAGCAGCGGCACGCCGAACTCCCGGTACAGCGAGGTCAGCGAGTCGGACAGGCCGGTCGGGTCGATCGGCCACCCCATGGCGGTGACGTCCTCGTTGGCGAGGTGGAAGGCGACGTCCTCGGCGCCCGGCCAGGGGCTGTGCGTGCTGTCGCCGTGGCCGTCGTGCCGGGGGAGGTCCTTGGCGTTGCCTGCGGAGGAGACCACGGTCGGGTTGTAGTAGTTGAGGCCGAGCAGGTCGATCGGCCGGCTGATCTCGGCGAGGTCGCCGTCGTGGACCAGTTCGGACCAGTCGACGAGGTGCGAGGTGTCGGCGATCAGGTCGGCCGGGTACTCGCCCTCGAACATCGGGCCGGTGAAGATCCGGTTGCCGACGGCTTCGATCCGGCGGGCGGCCTCCAGGTCGTCCGGGTGCCCGCTGAGCGGACGGACGGCGTGCAGGTTGAGCGAGACGGCGATCCGGGAGCCGGCCGGGAGGGCGGAGCGCAGGGCGCCGACGGCGAGGCCGTGGCCGAGGTTGAGGTGGTGGGCGGCCTTGAGGGCGTCGGCGGGGTTGGTGCGGCCGGGGGCGTGCACGCCGGAGCCGTAGCCGAGGAAGGCGCTGCACCAGGGTTCGTTGAGGGTGGTCCAGGTGGAGACCCGGTCGCCGAGGGCCTCGGCGGCGAGGCCGGCGTACTCGGCGAAGCGGAAGGCGGTCTCGCGGTGGGGCCAGCCGCCGGCGGACTCCAGTTCCTGGGGGAGGTCCCAGTGGTAGAGGGTGGCGACGGGGGCGATGCCGTGGGCGAGCAGTTCGTCGCACAGGGCGCGGTAGAAGTCCAGGCCGCGTTCGACGGCGGGGCCGCGGCCGGTGGGCTGGATCCGGGGCCAGGCGAGCGAGAAGCGGTAGGAGGTGAGGCCGAGGTCGGCCATCATCCGGACGTCCTCGCGGAACCGGTGGTAGTGGTCGACGGCGATGTCGCCGGTGTCGCCGCCGACCACCTTGCCGGGGGTGTGGCTGAAGGTGTCCCAGATGGACGGGGTCCGGCCGTCCTCCGCGCTGGCCCCCTCGATCTGGTAGGCGGCGGTGGCCGCGCCGTAGGCGAAGCCGGGCGGGAAGGCCCGTCGGGCGGCCTCGGGGGAGGGGGCGGGGGCCGGTACGGAACCGGCTGCGGCGGGGGTCTCTGTCACGGTCATTGCGGGAGCGCTCCCATGGATCGTAGTGGAACGGGTCATCTGGACGGCTCAGCTCTTCACGGCGCCGGCGGTGATGCCGCCCACGATGTACTTCCCCAGTAGGGCGAAGATCAGCAGCAGCGGCAGGGTGCCGACCAGCGCACCGGTCATGATCACGGCCTGGTTGATGTCGTGGCCGCTGCCGCCGCCGATCGCGGAGAGCGCCACCTGCACGGTCGGGTTCTGCTGGGTGAGCACCACGAACGGCCAGAAGAAGTCGTTCCAGGACTGCACGAAGACCAGCATGCCGAGCACCGCCATGGCCGGCCGGGCGACCGGGAAGACCACGTGCCAGATGATCCGCAGGCTGTTCGCGCCGTCCACCCGGGCGGCCTCGATCAGCTCGAACGGCAGTGCCTCGGAGAGGAACTGGCGCATGAAGAAGACGCCGAACGCGGCGACCAGCGAGGGCAGGATGACCGCCTGCAGGTGGTTGCCCCAGTCCAGCCCGGTGATGATCCGGTAGAGCGGGATCACGCTCAGCTGCGGCGGGACGGTCATGGTGGCGACCACCAGGGTGAGCAGCGCGTTGCGCCCCCGGAAGGTCAGCTTGGCGAAGGCGAAGCCGGCCAGCGTGGAGAACAGCACCGTGGACAGCGCCACGCAGCCCGCCACGATCGTCGAGTTGACCAGGGCGGTGCCCATCGCGGCCTGGTCCCAGGCGGTCGAGATGTTGTTCCACAGCTCGCCGCTCGGGAACAGCGGCGGCGGCGACTGGGCGACCCGCTCGCCGGTCGAACTGGCCGCCACGAAGGTCCAGTAGAGCGGGAAGAGCGAGACCACGGCGGCCAGGCCGAGGACCAGGTAGGTGACCGGGCCGGCCTTGTCGTGGTCGCCGGCGCCGGGCCGGAAGCGGCGCTTGGCGCCGGTGGTGGGAAGGGCGTTGGTGGCCACGGTTCAGCCTCCCAGCTTCGTGCGGTTGCGGCGGGCGAACAGGTACTGCACGAGGCCGATCAGCAGCAGGATCAGCAGCATCGTCCAGGCCACCGCCGAGGCGCGGCCCAACTGCCGGCTGGGCCAGCCCAGTTCGTACATGTAGAGGCTGAGCGTCTGGAACTGGTGGGCGGAGCCGCCGCTGACGCCGACGCCGCCGCCGAACAGCATCGGCTCACCGAACAGCTGGGTGGCGCCGATGGTCGAGACGATGATGGTGAACAGGATGGTCGGCCGGATCGACGGGATGGTGATCCGGGTGAACTGCTGCCACCGGTTGGCGCCGTCCAGGCTGGCCGCCTCGTAGAGGTCCTTCGGCACGGCCTGCATCGCGGCCAGGTAGATCAGCGCGTTGTAGCCGGTCCACCGCCAGGTGACGATGGTGGAGATGGCGATCTGTGAGGGCCAGGTGTCGGCGTACCAGTCGGTGCCGTGGATGCCGAACATCGAGAGGAACCAGTTGATCATCCCGTAGTCCGGGTTGAACAGCTGGACGAAGACCAGGGTGGCCGCCGCGATCGAGGTCGCGTACGGGGCGAGCACCGCCACGCGGAAGAAGCTCCGGCCCCGCAGCCGGTAGTTGAGCAGGTGGGCCAGGCCGAGGGCCATCAGCAGCTGCGGGACGGTGGAGATCACCCCGATGGTGAAGGTGTTCCGCAGCGCGGTCCAGAACTGGTCGTTGCTCCACAGCCTGGTGTAGTTGTCGAACCCCTTCCACTCCATCACGTCGGGCTTCAGCAGGTCGACGTAGTGCAGCGACAGCCATCCCGTCCACAGCAGCGGGAAGAGGCCGAAGGCGGCGAAGCAGATGAAGAACGGGGCGATGAAGGCGTACGGGGAGCCCTTCAGGTCCAGCCGGTAGAGGCGGGAGCGCCAGGCGGGGCGCGGCCGGGGAGCGCTCGGAACGGGGGCGGTGCCCTCGTCCTTCGCCGCGGCGCGGATGGTGGTGGCCACTGGGGTTTCCCTCCCGGAGGTGGCGGCGGTCGGTGGAGCAGGCGCCCGGCCGGGCCTCGACGGCCCGGCCGGACGGATGGGCTGACTCGGTGTCAGTGGCCGGTCTTGTCGTCGACCAGCTTGACCACGTTGGCCCAGGCCTTCGCCGGGTCGGTGCCGTGCTCCTCGATGTCGAGGATGCCGTTGTCGGTCAGGATGGTCTTCACGTTGCCGTCCTGCTCACCGATCGGCGAGGGGGTGATGGACTGCGCGGCGGCCGCGAAGATCTGGCCGGTCGGAGCGTTGTTGAAGTACTCCTGCTTGGCCGACTGGACGGCGGGCTGCTGCAGGCCGCCCACGGTGGAGGGCAGGTTGCCGACCTTGGTGAAGACCTTGGCCTGCTGCTCCGGCGCGGTCAGCCAGGCGGCCAGCGCGGCGGCCTCCTTCTGGTGCTTGCCGGCCTTCGGGACGGTCAGGAAGGCGCCGCCCCAGTTGGAGGCGACCGGCGGAGCGGCCACGTCCCACTTGCCCTTGCCGGAGTCGCCGGAGTACTTGCTGATGATGCCGGTCATCCAGGACGGGCAGACCACGGTGGCGAACTTGGCGTTGGCGAACGCCGCGTTCCACGGGTCCTGGAACTGCCGCAGGCCGGCGCTGATCTTCGCCTGGGAGGCCGAAACCGCCAGGTCCCAGGCCTTCTTGACGCCCGGGCTGTCCTTGTAGACCAGCTTGCCGGAGGCGTCCGAGTACTGCTCGGCCTGGGCCGACAGGGCCGCGTTGAACAGGCCGCTGGCGGAGTCGGTGAAGAAGGTGCCGGCCGGGGCCTTGGCCTGGTAGGTCTTGCCCGCCTCGACGAACTTGCTCCAGTCGCCCTGCCAGAGCTTGGCGACCTCGGCGCGGTCGGTCGGCAGACCGGCCTGCTGGAAGAGGTCGGTGCGGTAGCAGATCGCCATCGGGCCGATGTCGGTGCCCAGGCCGATCAGCGAGCCCTTGGCGGTGGTGGCCTGCTTCGACTTCCACGGCAGCCAGTTGCCGGAGTTGACGCCCTCGACCTTGCTCAGGTCGGTGAACTTGTCGCCCAGGGTGTTGGTGGCCTGCGCGATGTAGCCGACCTCGACCGCCTGGATGTCGGCCAGGCCGCTGTTGGAGGCCAGGTGGGTGGTGAGCGCGTCCCAGTACTTCTGACCGTCCTGCGTGGTCTCGTACTTGATGGTGATGTTCGGGTGGGCGGCCATGTACTCGTCGTACAGACCCGCCTCCTTGTACCCGAAGGTGCCGAAGTCGCCCACGGTCAGCGTGATCTTCTCGCCCCCGGCGGCGGAGGAGTTGCTGTCCGAGCCGGACTTGGTGCCGCTGCTGCAGGCGGTGAGCAGCAGAGCCGAGGTGGCGAGGGCCGCGGTGGCCAGGACGGCCGCTCTGCGGGGGCGGGAGGTGGTGCGCATGGCGATCTCCTTGTTTTCCACTACAGTGTGGGGCACGTTGTGGGAGCGCTCCCACACCGGGCATGCCGGAAGGTTGCTTGCTTCCGGGGGTGAGTGTCAAGACGTGGTGACGCAAACGTTGCGGCGCCGTGTCCTGACGGAAGGCCACCCGGACCTCTCCCCACATGCCCTTACCGGCCACAATGGGCAGGCAAGCCCGACCCCGCCGACTCCACGAGAGGTGAGCGATGAGCCAGACCGCACAGCGTTCCGATGGGCCCCCGGCCACAGCCGGGGCCGTGGGACGCTCCTCCGCGCGCCCAACCCTGGAGGAGGTCGCGGCGCTCGCCGGCGTCGGCCGAGGCACCGTCTCCCGGGTGATCAACGGCTCGCCCCGGGTCAGCGACAAGGCCCGCGAGGCGGTCCAGACCGCCATCGCCGAGCTCGGCTACGTGCCCAACCGGGCGGCGCGCACCCTGGTCACCTCGCGCACCGACTCGATCGCCCTGGTCGTTCCCGAGGCCGAGACCCGGCTCTTCTCCGAGCCGTACTTCTCCGACATCATCAGCGGTGTCTCCGCCGAACTCGCCGAGACCGACATGCAGCTGCTGCTGATCCTGGTCCGCAACCAGCGCGAGCGGGAGCGACTTTCGGCCTATCTCACCGCGCAGCGCGTGGACGGCGTGCTGCTGGTCTCCGTGCACCAGGACGACCCGCTGCCCAGCCTGCTGGAGAGCCTGGAGATCCCCTCGGTGCTGGCCGGCCGGCGCGGCGACCTGGAGCCGCTCAGCTACGTCCACGCCGACAACGCCGGCGGCGCCCGGATGGCCGTCCGCCACCTGCTCCGGCGCGGCTGCGCCAAGGTCGCCACCCTGACCGGCCCGCTCGACATGGAGGTCGCCCAGGCCCGCCTCGGCGGCTACCGCCGCGCCCTGGAGGAGGCCGGGCAGACCTACGACGAGGCCCTGGTCGGCCTCGCCGACTTCACCGAGGAGGGCGGCAAGCTCGCCATGCGCGAACTCCTCGACCGCCGCCCCGACCTGGACGGCGTCTTCTGCGCCTCCGACGTGATGGCCGCCGGAGCCATGCAGGTGCTGCGCGCCGCCGGCCGCCGGATCCCCGACGACGTCGCGGTGATCGGCTTCGACGACTCGATCGTCGCCCGGCACACCGACCCGCCGATGACCAGCATCCGCCAGCCGATCGAGGAGATGGGCCGCACCATGGCGCGCCTGCTGCTCGACGAGATCGCCGAACGCGGCCGGGCCCGCCGACAGGTCGTGCTCGCCACCGAGCTGGTGGTCCGCGACTCGGCCTGACCCTCGCGCCGGCGGGCGTTGCGGCGGCGGGCGTTGCGGCGCGGGTCGCGTCGGCGCGGTGGTCGGCAGACAGGGCCCCGACCGCGGGTGGTGCGGCGGAGGCGCCGGTCAGCGGGCGGTGCGGAGGTTGGTGCGGTGGCTGTTGTGGAGGGCGGCCAGCGCGACCATCCGGCGCATCACCGGCACCGGCAGCGCCGGGTTCCGGGCGGCGTCCGCGGCCGCCTCGGGCGTCCCGGAGCAGCCGGGCCGGTTCGGCCTGCGGCAGCGCCGGGTTCCGGCGTGCGAACGCACGGACGGTGCCGTCTGCGTCGCCCGCCGGCCGGACGGCCGGGTCGGGCGCGAGCCGCGGGTCCTCGGCCGCGCGGGTCCGAACCCCGGGATCCGGGTCACCCGCGAACCGCTCGACCAGCGCGAGCGCCGACGCCGGATCGTCCAGGGCGCCGCCCGCCCGGCGGCCAACAGCCGCTCCCACTGCGCGGCGGACAGCCGCCCGCACTCGGCTGCCCGGCCCCACACCGCCTTCAGCGGTTGGACCGTCGCCGCGTCCAGGACGCCGCCCGGCAGGTCGGTGCGGTGGAGGCAGCCCGCGTGCCCGGCGTCCAGCAGGGCGATCAACACGTCCGCCGGGGCGGCCCGGTTGAATCCCAGGCCGGTCAGCCACGCCTCGGCCACCGCTGGTCCGGGCCGGTCAAAGAGGTCGTGCCAGGCGGTTACGGACCCCAGGTCGACCATCGGCCCGCGAGGCCGTACGACCGCGAGGCTGTACGAGCTGTGTGAGCTGTGCGGCCGCGGCCGGCAGGGCCCGGGTGCCGATCGGGGGCGGGTCGGGCCGGGGGCCGGTGCCGCGGACCGTCCCGGTCAGTCGTTGGGGCGCAGGGTCCAGGTGATGGTCATGACGCCGGTCACCGCGCCGTCCTCGCGGGTGATGTCCACGGTGACGTCGAACTCGGGGCGCTCGCCCTTGTCCAGCTCGGCGACCACGTCGGCGATCGGGCGGCCCAGTGTGGCGGTGGCGGTCACGTCGCCGCGGGCGATCTTCTTGAACGCGATCTGGGCGTTGGTCGGCAGCGGCACCGCGCGGCCGAGCTGGTCGCCGAACGCGGCGAGCACGATCGCGCCGCTCGCCGACTCCGCCAGCGTGAACATCGCACCGGCGTGCGGCCCACCGACGTGGTTCTGGTACTCGGGCTGGTCCCGCAGCACGAGCACGGCCCGCTCGGCGGAGGTCTCCAGGTACTCCAGCTTGAGGGTCTTCACCATCGGGACGGTGTTGGCGAGCAGCTCGCCGAGGGGAGTCGAGGTCATGCCGAGCATGTTACTGCCCGGTAGCTTGGTCGTCCATGATGCGTTTCTGAACGCGAATCAGCCCCTGACCTCGATCGAGGTCAGGGGCTGATCCCTGATGGGGTGAGTGACGGGACTCGAACCCGCGACCACCTGGACCACAACCAGGTGCTCTACCAACTGAGCTACACCCACCATCTGTCCGGCGCGTTCTCCGCTTTCGCGTTCCCCGCTCCGACAGGAAGAACTCTACAGGATCCGAGAGGGTGCTTGCGCCAGGGTTTCCGCTCCCGCCCGGAACGGCCCTGATCGGGGCCTTGATCGCCGCCGCGTCGCCGCCCCGTCACCGCCGCCGGGCCCTCCTGGGACCGCGCTACTCCGCCGAAAGCTGGTACTTCGCGGCGATCGCCCGCGCCTCGTCCGTCTCCGGGCCGGGCTGCGCGACGAACACCGCCTCGCGGTAGTAGCGGAGTTCGGCGATCGACTCGCGGATGTCCGCCAGCGCGCGGTGGTTGCCGCCCTTCTGCGGGGCGTTGTAGTAGGCGCGCGGGAACCAGCGGCGGGACAGCTCCTTGATCGAGGAGACGTCCACGATCCGGTAGTGCAGGTGCGACTCCAGCGCGGGCATGTCCCGGGAGAGGAAGCCCCGGTCGGTCGCGACGGAGTTGCCGCACAACGGGGTCTTCCCCGCCTCCGGCACGTGCTCGCGGATGTACGCCAGCACCTTCGCCTCGGCCTCGGCCAGCGTCACCCCGTGCTCCAGCTCGTCGAGCAGGCCGGACGAGGTGTGCATCGCCCGCACCACCTCGGGCATGTTCGCCACCGCCTCGGCGGGCGGACGGATGACCACGTCCACGCCCTCGCCGAGGATGTTCAGCTCGGAGTCGGTCACCAGCGCGGCAACCTCGACCAGGGCGTCCCGATCGAGGTCCAGGCCGGTCATTTCACAGTCGATCCATACCAGACGGTCATTCACGCACCTCACCCTACGGCGCGACCCCGCCGCCCGGACACCATCCGGGCCGCACCACCCCCACCGACCTCCCGGATCCGCCCCCGGCAGACCGCGCCGCCGGTGGGAACCGCGCCCCCGGCGCCCTCGTCCTGGCGTCCTCGTCCGGGCGCGCGATCGGTGCGCGGTGCTCGATGGCCGGTGCGCGGTGCGCGGTGCGCGGTGCGCGGTGCTCGGTGCTCGGCGGTCGACGAGGCGCCGGCCGCCGCCGGCCGGAAGGTCCTCCCGGCCGGCGGCTGCCCGAGGGTGCCGCCGCGGGCACCCCTCGGGCAGCACGCGGCGGGGGCCCGGGGCGCGGCGTTCTAGCGGGCGCGCTCCCGTCGTCCGTCGGCTGCGGCCTCGACGTTCTCGACGTCGGCCGCACCCGACTGCGCCGGGACCGGACCGGCGGACGGGTCGTGGTCGGGCCGGTCCGTCCGGTGCCCCAACCGCTGGCCGCGCGCACTCGGCTGGTCCGAGCCGTACTCGTCCGCGACCGCGGCGTGCTCCGGCGCCCGCTCCACGGGTTGACCCGCCCGCCCGGCCGCCCGGACCGGACGACCGCCCGCCGGACCGCCGACCGGTGCCGGTCCGCCCTGCGGAGGCACCAGCGGACGGACCCGCGGTCGCCCCCCGCCGCCCGCGGCTCCTGCGCCCGTGCCCGGACCGCCCGCCCCGGGACCGCCGTACGGACCCGCCGCGTGCGCCCCGCCGCCCTGCTGACCACCGGGCACCGCACCGTACGGACCGGCTGCCGGCCCGCCGTACTGCCCCGGACCCGCGTGCATCCCGCCCTGCGCCACCATCCCGTGCTGGCCGCCGCCGTGCTGGCCGCCACCGTACGGACCCGCCGGGTGCGGCATCGCCCCGTGCTGACCCCCGGCCGGTGGCTGGCCGGCGCCCTGCGGCATCCCGCCGGCCATTCCGCCCGCCGTTCCGACGCCGGCCCCGGCCTGCGCCGAAACCACCGTCGCGGGCCGCCGGGCCCGGTACCCGGTCCGGTACGCGGCGGGGGAGACCCCCAGCTGCCGGCGGAAGTGCCCGCGCAGCGCCACCGGGGAACGGAAGCCGCAGCGCCGGGCCACGTCGTCCACCGACAGGTCGGAGGTCTCCAGCAGTCGTTGCGCCTGCAGCACCCGCTGGGTGATCAGCCACTGCAGCGGCGCACTGCCGGTGAGCGTGCGGAAACGCCGGTCGAAGGTCCGCCGGCTCATGTACGCGCGGGCCGCCAGCACCTCCACGTCGAACTGCTGGTTGAGGTTCTCCAGGGCCCAGGTGACGACCTCGGCGAGCGGGTCGTTCCCGATCTCCTCCGGTAAAGACTGGTCGATGTACTGGGCCTGTCCGCCGCCGCTGCGGCGGTTGGGCACGACCAGGCGGCGGGCCAGCGCGTTCGCGGCCTCGGCGCCGTGGTCGCTGCGGACGACGTGCAGACAGAGGTCGATCCCGGCGGCGGTGCCGGCCGAGGTGAGCACGTCGCCGTCGTCCACGAAGAGTTCGCGCGGGTCGACGTGGACCCGCGGGTAGCGCTTGGCGAGGGTCGGCGCGTACATCCAGTGGGTGGTGGCGGGCCGGCCGTCCAGCAGGCCGGCGGCGGCGAGGACGAACGCGCCGGTGCACAGGCCGATGATCCGGGCGCCCTCGTGGTGGGCCTTGCGCAGCGCGGCGATCGCCTCCACGGGCGGGGGCTGCGAGATGGAGCGCCAGGCGGGGACCACGATGGTGCCGGCCCGGGCGAGCGCCTCCAGGCCGTACGGGGCGGTGAGGGTGAGGCCGCCGGTGGTGGTCAGCGGACCGTCCTCGCCGCCGCACACCAGCAGCCGGTAGCGGGGCACGCCCGCGTCCTGCCGGTCGACACCGAAGACGGAGAGCGGGATCGAGCTCTCGAAGATCGGCGCACCACTGAACAGCAGGACCGCGACGGTCTCGCGCCGGCGCCGGCCGGAGAGCTTGCGCGGTGCGGGAGCCTGCAGCGCGGAGGCGGCCGTGACCGCGGCCGCCGCGGCGGCCGATCCGGCGGCCGCGGCCGCGGAGGCCACGGCGGACTGCTGGACGGGTGCGGCGGACGAGCCGGGCAGGTGGGCTGCGGGATGCGCGGAGGAGTGCGGCTGGGCGTGGGTCAGGTGGTGGCCGGAGGCGATGTGGTGACCGTTGGTCAACTGGCCGCCGGAACCGAATCCGTGACCGCCTGTCGGGGGAGCCGTCGTCCCGGGCTTGGCCGTGCCGACTCTCGAGCCACGCCCGGGGAGGCCGGCCGGCGGCTGGCCGCCCTCAGCACCCGCGTCGCTCCTGCTCACCCTGCTCAAGGCGCTCCAGCCCCCTCGGTGGTGTGGTGTCGTGGTGCGGCTCTGCTCGCCAAGATCGAATCTACTTGGTGGACCGTTGCTGTTGTGACAAGTTCACCATCCGACGCTATGTCGACATGGCAATTTGGCGTGATGCATTCGATCACGAAGCGTGGCAGCCGTCGACCCCCCTGTGAAGGGGGCGCGGACAAGCGTGGCCGGTTGTCGCACGACCCATCCCCGGGCCCCGGGCACTGGCGCCACCCGCCGGCCGGTGTGGGCTGCGGCTTTGTTCGACGGGAAGGGGGTGGACGCAGAATGACCGAAAATCGGCGGTCCCCATCGGGGGCGCGCGAGTAGGGTCCGCGCGCCCGCGCACACCCTTCCGCACCCCCGGAGACCGGCCCCACCCCGGCCGCGCGCCCGGCGGGACCGCTCCCACCGGCCCGCGACCGGCCCGCGACCGGCGTGCGGGACACCCGCCCGGCCGCCGCCCGACCCGCGGTTCCACCCGCCGAAATGCGCAGCTCCCCGCCGTCCCGCCCGGCTAGGGTCGCCCCTATGGACACTCCTGCGGACCTGTGCGCCCACCCGCCTGCGGACCACCCCGCCGGACCTGCCGCAGACCACTCCGCGGACCGTCCGGACGGTGCCCCGGGCCGACTCGAACTGGCCAACGACAACGCCGCCGCCTTCTGGCTCGCCCAGGCCGCCGCCAACGGGTGGGACCACCTGCGCCGACCCCACTACACGGCGGTCCGCCGCGACGGCGCCGGCCACCGCGTCGTGATCACCCGCCCGTACGCCGAACCGGACCGCCTCCGCGAGGAGTTGGCCGACCTGCTGATCGGCACCTGGGGCGGCGGGCCGTTCTGCCTGGAGGACCCGTACGGCCGCCTCGACCTCGCCGCGCTCGGTTGTGAGGCCGGGCTCGGACAGGCCGTCATGGTCCGCGAACCCGGTCCGCTGCCCGCGGCCGCCCTCACCACCCGCCGCCCGCCCCGGCCCACCGGGCCGGCACCGGCCGCCGCCCGGGAGGACCGGGAACGCCGCGAGGTCCACGGAGCCGTGGACGCGGACGGCCTCGCCGACGTCGAACGCGTCATCGTCGACGGGTTCCCGATCCGCGACCGGCAGCCCTGGCGCCGAGGCGAGCTACTGCCGCCCGCCCTGCTCGCCCAGCCGGGCGTGCGCGCCTGGCTGGGCCTGCTGGACGGCCGCCCGGCCGGCGCCTGCATCACCTACGAGGACCTGCGGGCGGGCACCGTCGGCGTCTACTGGGTCGCCACCCTCCCCGACGCCCGCTCCCGCGGAATCGCCCGCGCCGTGGTCACCCACGCCCTCGCCGCCCACCCGGACCGCACCGCCACCCTCGTCGCCACCCTCCTCGGCGAACCCCTCTACCGCCACCTCGGCTTCACCCCCCGCGCCCTCACCCACTGGTGGCGCCACCAACCCCACTGACCCCCGCCCCGGCCGACCCGTCCACAGCGACCCCACCTCCGCCGCACCGTCGCAGGCGGCCATCCGCCCGGTCACCGGCCCGGCCGCCGACCTGGCCCGGGGCCACGGAGCGGACTCGTGCGGCCCGCCGCAGGCGCTGCTTCCCCGGCCTCCGGCCGACGGCGGCTGTCCCCGCGCGGGGTGCGTCCCGCAGCGTCCCGGCCGCCGGCGCGCCGGTTCCGCTCGCTACGCCCGCAGCTCGCCGCCGGTGGCCGCGGTCGCTCCTCCAGTACTCGTCCTCGCCCAGTACTCGCCCTCGCCGCCCGCCACGGCGGCTTGCGGCTTGCGGACCTGGGCCGGGGCCTGGCTCTCGGCGGCGGCCTTGAGCGAGGCCGCCACCGCTCCGGCGGCGGCCAGGGCCGCGGCGGGTGTGGACGGTGCGAACCGGGTGCGCTGGCGGGCGGCGACCGGCCCGGTGGTCGCCGTCCGGCCGCGGGTGGCGAGGACGTCGGCGACCGTGGGTGCCTCCCGGGCACCGAGGACCATGCCGACGGCTTCCGGCAGACCGGGGGCGCTGAGGGTCGGCCGGTAGCCGAGTTCGGCCCAGGGACGGCCGTGGTGCAGCCAGACGCTGCGCAGTCCGGTCGCTTCCGCGCCGGCGACGTCCGCGGGGCCGTGGTCGCCGACCATCCAGGTGTGCGCGGTCCACCGGCCGTCGGCGACGGGGAACCCGCACCGCCGGGCGGCGATCTCGAAGATCAGCGGGTCGGGCTTGAGGCAGGCGGCCTCTTCGGAGATCACCCAGCCGTCGACCAGCGGGGCGAGTCCGGTCCGGCGGATCTTCTCGAGTTGTGGCCGGGTGCCGCCGTTGCTGACGATGCCGAGCGTCCACCCCGCGTCGCGGGCGACCCGCAGGGCGGCGATGTGCGGATCGGGGCACCGGATGTGGGAGTTGATGCCGCGCCGGTAGTGGGCGAGGAGCAACTCCATCGAGTGGTCGAGTCCGTAGCGGCGCTTGGCGGCGCCCAGTACGGTGCTCCGGGGTACGTAGCCGCCGCCGTCGAGGGTGGTGAGCCAGTCGAGGTCACCGGCGGGCAGCCGGTGGTCGGCGAGGAAGTCCTGTGCCCAGGCCCGGAACGCGGCGTCCCGGGGCAGCAGCGTGTTGTCGAGGTCGAACAGGAGCAGCGGCATGCCGAGCATGTTGTCAGCGTCCTGCCGGTATGCACGTGGCAATTGCCAATGGCGGGGAAAAATCCCGCGAATTGGCCGAATCCGATGGTTCGGGCCGTGATCGAACGGTTCTGTCGGCGGTGACAGTCGGGTCACGTTGTGGGGACGCCCTGTTGCGTACGCGGGGGCGGTCGGTCAAGCTCCTGGGAACGCACGTACCCCCTAGGCGGGATCCTTGCCGCGCAAGCGTCGTGCTGCTGGGCTGAGCCCACCCCTGGTCGTACTCTGAGAGGAACAGGCCCGTCCCAGGTGAAGAGCATTGAGCCATGGCTGGTTTTGAGCCTTCCGGATCCGTCGACGAGGACCGCCCCGCACGTCGGGGCTGGCCGCGACCGCGCCATCGTCGACTGCCGGACAGTCGAGGGGACGGCGCGATGACGGACGGCATCCGGCCGACGACCGACCGCCGGGACGGCGAGGGCGGCGGTGAGCGCGTGCTGAAGGAGCAGACCTCTCGGGCCTGCGATCCGGCGTTCCAGCACGGTGTGGTGGTGGGCTTCGACGGCTCGCTCTCGAGCGAGCGCGCGCTGGCCTACGCGGTGGGCATGGCGAAGCGCTCCCGGTGCGGGCTGGTGATCGTCCACGTGGCCAACCGGCTTCCCGCCACCGTGTGGGCGGGCTGCGAGCCGCCGGTCTTCGTGGACCTGCCGGATCACCGCACCGAGATCCTGGGTCTGGAGCTGGCGTGTGCGGACTTCCTCGCCGACGTCCCGTGGATCCTGGTCGAGCGCGGCGGCGACATCTGTCACGAGATCGAGGAGGTGGGCCGTGAGTACGCGGCCGACGCGATCGTCGTCGGCAGTACCCACGGCCTCCTCGGCAAGCTCTTCGGTTCGGTGTCCGGCCGCCTCGCCCGCCGGGCCAACCGCCCCGTGATCGTCATTCCTTAGGGGTCACGCAGAGGTCAGGCCGAGGTGATGCCGAGCTCTCGCGCGATGAGCATCCGCTGCACCTCGGAGGTGCCCTCTCCGATCTCCAGGATCTTGCAGTCGCGCCACATGCGGGCGACCGGGTACTCGTTCATGAAGCCGTACCCGCCGTGGATCTGGGTCGCTTCCCGGGCGTTGTCGACCGCGGCCTCGGAGGCGTACAGCTTCGCGATGGCGGCCTCCTTCTTGAACGGTTCGTTCTGCAGCAGCCGGGAGGCGGCGTCCCGCCAGGCCAGGCGGGCGGTGTGGGCGCGCATCTCCATGTCGGCGAGCTTGAACTGGATGACCTGGTTGGCGCCGATCGGCCGGCCGAAGGCGCGGCGGGTACCGGCGTAGGAGACGGACTGGTCGACGCATCCCTGGGCCAGGCCGGTGGACAGGGCTGCGATGGCGATGCGGCCCTCGTCGAGGATCCGCAGGAACTGGGCGTAGCCGCGGCCGCGCTGCCCGAGCAGGTTGGCGGCGGGGACCCGGCAGTCGGTGAAGGAGAGTTCGCGGGTGTCGGAGGCGTTCCACCCGACCTTGGAGTACTTCTTGGACACCTGGAACCCCGGGGTTCCAGTGGGCACGATGATGGACGAGATCTCGCGGGTGGGCGAGAGTTCCGCGCCGCTTTCATTCGAACGAGTGAGCGGCTCGGTGAGCGCGGTGACGGTGACCAGGCCGGTGATCTCGGTGCCGGAGTTGGTGATGAAGCACTTGGTGCCGTTGATCACCCACTCGTCGGTGGCCTCGTCGTACCGGGCGGTGGTGCGGGTGGCGCCTGCGTCCGAGCCGCCCTCGGGCTCGGTCAGGCCGAAGGCGCCGAGCATCTCACCGCTCGTCAGCTTCGGCAGCCACTCGCGCTTCTGCTCCTCGGTGCCGAACCGGTAGATGGGCATGGCGCCCAGCGAGACCGCGGCCTCCAGGGTGATCGCCACCGAGGAGTCGACCCGGGCCAGCTCCTCCAGCACCAGGCCGAGCGCGAAGTAGTCGCCGCCCATGCCGCCGTACTCCTCGGAGAAGGGCAGGCCGAACAGGCCCATCCGCCCCATCTCGCGGACGATCTCGTACGGGAACTCGTTCTGCTCGTAGAACTCGGCGATCTTGGGCGCGATCGCGTCGTTGGCGAATTCGGCCACGGTGCGCCGCAGTTCCTCGTACTCGGAGCTCAGCCGGTGGTCGAACATGGTGGTCCTCCTGGATCGCGGCCGGTGGGCCGGGGTGAGGGTGAGTGGGTGGTTCACGGGGGGCCGGGGCCGTGCGGGTGGCGCGGGCCCCGGCCGACTCAGGCCGACGGCCCGGAGGTCCCCAGCAGGGCGCGGAGGGTCCGCGAGGGGCTGGGGCGGCCGAGCTGCCCGGCCATCCAGCCGCTGGTGGCGGCCAGGGCCGGGAGGTCCACGCCGGTCTCGATGCCGAGGCCGTGCAGCATCCAGACCAGGTCCTCGGTGGCGAGGTTGCCGGTGGCGCTCTTGGCGTAGGGGCAGCCGCCCAGTCCGCCGGCCGAGGCGTCCACCACGGTGACCCCGGCGCGCAGCGCGGCCAGGGTGTTGGCCAGCGCCTGGCCGTAGGTGTCGTGGAAGTGCACGGCCAGCTGCCCGACCGGAACCCCGGCCGCGGTGAAGGCGGCCAGCAGCGCGGTGACCTGGCCGGGGGTGGCGACGCCGATGGTGTCGCCGAGGCTGAGCTCGGCGCAGCCCATCTCCAGCAGCCGCACGCCGTGCCGGACGACCTGCTCGGCCGGGACGCGGCCCTCCCAGGGGTCGCCGAAGCACATCGACAGGTAGCCGCGGACCGGCAGGCCGGCCTCGCCGGCCCGCTCCACCACGGGGCGGAACATCTCCATCGCCTCGTCCGCCGAGCGGTTGAGGTTGCGCCGGGCGAAGGTCTCGGTGGCGCTGGCGAAGACCGCGACCTCGCCGGCGTGGTGGGCGAGCGCCCGGTCCAGGCCGCGCTCGTTGGGCACCAGGACCGGCAGCCGCAGGCCGGGGTGGCGCTCCGTCAGCCCGGCCAGCCGGGGCATCAGCTCCTCGGCGTCGGCCAGCTGCGGCACCCACTTGGGGTGGACGAAGCTGGTGGCCTCGACGGTGTCCAGGCCAGCCGCGGCGAGCCGGGCGATGAACTCGGCCTTCACCTCGACCGGGACCAGGGCGGCCTCGTTCTGCAGCCCGTCGCGCGGGCCGACCTCGTGGATCCGGACCCGGGCGGGCAGCTCCGGGTCGCGGACCGGGTCGGGCAGCCCCAGCTCCAGCACTCCGGGTTCGACGTCCGTCATGACGCCACCTCCGTGACCGCGGTCTCCTCGGCGGGCGTGACCACGGCCAGCAGCTCGTCCATCGCGACCGTCGCGCCGGCGGTGGCGCGCAGCTCGCTCACGGTGCCGTCGTGCGGCGCCGCGATCACGTGTTCCATCTTCATGGCCTCCAGCACGAGCAGCGCCTGGCCGCGCCGGACCCGCTCGCCGGGGGTGGCCTTGACCACCGTGACGGTGCCGGGCATCGGGGCGGTGAGCGCGCCGTGGTGCGCCGCTCCGGCGGCGGCCCGCTCGGCCTCCGGGTCCCAGGGGTGGACGGCCCAGGCGTCGCCGTCCAGGGCCAGCCAGTCGACCGGTCCGGCGGGGGAGCGGTCGACGGTGTGGGCGAAGGTGGTCCGGATCCCGTCCAGGGCCAGCTCCAACCGCCCGTCCGCGAGGCTCGCCCGGGCCCGGCGGACCGGGCCGTCGTCCACCCGGACCTCCAGCGCGGAGCCGTTGTCAGTGGCCTCGGCTACGTTGCCTTCCGTGGTGGGTCGGATCCGGACGGTGACCGGGTCGCGGCCCGCCAGCCGGAGTCGATGGGTGGTCCAGGCGGCCTCGCCGCCGAGGCGCCACCCGGAGGGGAGCGAGAAGGGGTCGGCCCAGCCGCCGGGGGCGGCGGCGGGGCTCAGCTCCAGGTGCCGCGCGAGTGCTGCGGCCAGGTGGAGGGTGTCGGTGGTCTCCAGCGCGTCGGGGGCCTCGCCGCCGTCCCTGGTGTACGGGGAGGCCAGCAGGCCCGGGTCCTGCTGGACGGTCCGCTCCACCAGGCCGGTGTCGAGGCGGCCCGCCGCCACGTCCTCCTGCGCGAGCAGTCGGCGCAGGAAGCCGGTGTTGGTGGTCACCCCGAGCACGCGGGTCTCGGCCAGCGCGGCCCGCAGCCGGCGGAGCGCGGTCGGGCGGTCGGGCCCGTACGCGATCACCTTGGCCAGCATCGGGTCGTACAGGCTGCCGACCTCGCTGCCGGCCGTGACGCCGGAGTCCACCCGCACGCCCTCGCCGGAGGGCTCGTCCAGCCGCAGGATCCGGCCGCCGGTCGGGAGGAAGTCCCGGTCGGGGTCCTCGGCGCAGATCCTGGCCTCGATCGCGTGGCCCTGGAAGGAGACGTCCGCCTGGGTGAACGGCAGGGCCTCGCCGGCGGCGACGCGCAACTGCCACTCGACCAGGTCGAGCCGCTGCGGGCCGTCCGGGCCCGCGACGGCGACGGCCAGTTCGGTGACGGGGTGCTCCACCTGGAGGCGGGTGTTCATCTCCATGAAGAAGAAGTCCAGGACGCCCTCGGGGGCCGGCCCGTCCGGGTCGATCCCCGGGACGATGAACTCGACCGTCCCCGCGCCGGTGTAGCCGCAGGCCTCGGCGGCGCGGACGGCGGCCGCACCCATCGCGGCCCGGGTCTCCGGGTTCAGCAGGACGGAGGGAGCCTCTTCGATCAGCTTCTGGTGGCGGCGCTGCAGGCTGCACTCGCGCTCGCCGAGGTGCACGGTCGTGCCGAGGGTGTCGGCCAGGACCTGCACCTCGATGTGGCGCGGGCGGTCGACCCAGCGCTCGACCAGCAGGGTGTCGTCGCCGAACGCGGTCCGGGCCACCCGGCGGGCGGCGGCCAGCTCGGCCGGCAGCTCGGCCGGGTCGCGGACCAGCCGCATGCCCTTGCCGCCGCCTCCCGCGGAGGGCTTGAGCAGCACGGGGTAGCCGATCTGCGCCGCGGCGGCGATCAGCTGCTCGTCGGTGGGCGAGCCGTCCTGGCTGCCGGGGACGACGGGCACCCCGGCGACCCGGACGGCCTCCTTGGCGTTGATCTTGTCGCCCATCAGCTCCACCGCGGCCGGCGGCGGGCCGATGAAGGCGATCCCGGCCTCGGTGCAGGCCCGGGCGAAGCCCGGGTTCTCGGCCAGGAAGCCGTAGCCGGGGTGGATCGCCTGCGCGCCGGTGCGGCGGGCGGCGGCCAGGATCAGCTCGCCGCGCAGGTAGGTCTCGGCGGCGGTGGAGTCGCTGCGGTCGGCCGGTCCGAGCCGGACGGCCAGGTCGGCCGCGCGGACGTGCGGCGCGTCGGCGTCCGCGTCGCTGTACACGGCGACCGACCGGACGCCGAGCCGGCGCAGGGTGCGGATCACCCGCAGGGCGATCTCGCCCCGGTTGGCGACCAGAACGGTGTCGAACATGGGAGGTGTTCCTCCGGGTCGAGGGTGTCGGGGGTCAGGAAGCGCGGGGGGTGACCCCGGGTCACATCCGGAAGACGCCGTACGGCCGGGGTTCGGCCAGCGGGGCGTTGGCGCACGCGGTGAGCGCCAGGCCCAGCACGGTGCGGGTCTCCATCGGGTCGATCACGCCGTCGTCCCACAGCCGGGCGGTGGCGTAGTACGCGCTGCCCTGCCGCTCGTACTGCTCGCGGACCGGCCGCTTGAACTCGTCCTCGGCCTCGGCCGACCACTGCTCGCCCTGGCCCTCCAGCTGGTCCCGGCGGACGGTGGCGAGCACCGAGGCGGCCTGCTCGCCGCCCATCACGGAGATCTTCGCGCCGGGCCACATCCACAGGAAGCGCGGCGAGTAGGCCCGGCCGCACATCGAGTAGTTGCCCGCGCCGTAGGAGCCGCCGATCACCACGGTCAGCTTGGGCACGCGGGTGCAGGCCACCGCGGTGACCATCTTGGCGCCGTGCTTGGCGATGCCGCCCGCCTCGTACTGCCGGCCGACCATGAAGCCGGTGATGTTCTGCAGGAAGAGCAGCGGGATGCCGCGCTGGTCGCACAGCTCGATGAAGTGCGCGCCCTTCAGCGCCGACTCGGCGAACAGCACGCCGTTGTTGGCGACGATGCCCACCGGGTGCCCGTGGATCCGGGCGAACCCGGTGACCAGGGTGTTCCCGTACTCCGCCTTGAACTCGGCGAAGCGGCTGCCGTCCACCAGCCGGGCGATCACCTCACGCACGTCGTACGGCGTGCGCGGGTCCACCGGCACGGCGCCGTACAGCCCGGCCGGGTCGACGGCCGGCGGCTCCACCGGGGTGACCGTCCACGGGCGGGGGGCGCGCGGCCCGAGCCCGGCGACGATGGTGCGCACGATGGACAGCGCGTGCCCGTCGTCCTCGGCCAGGTGGTCGGTGACGCCGGAGGTCCTGGAGTGCAGGTCGCCGCCGCCCAGCTCCTCGGCGGTGACCACCTCGCCGGTCGCCGCCTTCACCAGCGGCGGCCCGCCCAGGAAGATGGTGCCCTGGTTGCGGACGATCACCGCCTGGTCGCTCATCGCCGGGACGTACGCGCCGCCCGCCGTGCACGAGCCGAGCACCGCCGCGATCTGCGGGATCCCGGCACCGGAGAGCCGCGCCTGGTTGTAGAAGATCCGGCCGAAGTGGTCGCGGTCCGGGAAGACCTCGTCCTGCATCGGGAGGAAGGCGCCGCCGGAGTCGACCAGGTAGACGCAGGGCAGCCGGTTCTCAGCGCCACGTCCTGCGCCCGCAGGTGCTTCTTCACCGTCATCGGGTAGTACGTGCCGCCCTTGACGGTGGCGTCGTTGGCGACCACCATCACCTCGCGCCCGGCCACCCGGCCGATGCCGGCGATCACGCCGGCCGCCGGGGCGGCGCCGTCGTACAGGCCGTCGGCGGCCAGCGGCGCCAGTTCGAGGAACGGCGAGCCGGGGTCGAGCAGGGTGTCGACCCGGTCGCGGGGCAACAGCTTGCCGCGCGCGGTGTGCCGCGCCCGTGCCTTCTCGCCGCCGCCGAGCGCGGCAGCGCCGAGCTTGCCGCGCAGTTCGGCGACCAGCGCCCGGTGCGCCTCGGTGTTCGCCCGGTAGGCCGCGGAGCCCGGATCGACCGAGCTCTCCAGTCGCGGCGCCGGCGCGGCCGGAGCGGTGGACCCTGCCTCAGAGAGGACCATTCCCAAGAGCTCCCTTGCCCTCGGAGCGGAAATGGGTACGCGGACGGGTGAGTCCGGCACCCGTGTTAATGAGCGTTAACTCCTGCCGCCAGGTTAACGGCCGATAACTCCACTGTCTACGATGGGCAGCATGCCGAACGTCCCCGCAGCCTCCGCGCTCCCACGCCGTGACCAGATCAGGAAGGAGGCCGCCCGCCTCTTCGCCGCCCGCGGTTTCCTCGGCGTCGGTGTCGACGAGATCGGCAAGGCGGTCGGCATCAGCGGTCCCGGCCTCTACCGGCACTTCGCCGGCAAGGACGCCATGCTCGCCGACCTCCTGATCGGCATCTCCGAGCGACTGCTGGAGGAGGGACGCCGCCGGGCGGGTGAGGCGGAGGGCCCGGGCGCGGCGCTGGACGCGCTGATCGGCGGCCACGTCGACTTCGCGCTCGACGACCGCGACCTGATCATCCTGCACGACCGCGAGCTGCTCCACCTGAAGGAGGAGGACCGCCGCAGGGTCCGCCGGCTCCAGCGCGGCTACGTGGAGCTCTGGGTGGAGGTGGTCCGCCAGGCCTTCCCGGCGCTCGCCGACGCCGACGCCGAGCCGGTCGCCCGCACCTCCGTGCACGCCGTGTTCGGCCTGCTCAACTCCACCCCGCACAGCGCCGACCGCTCCCCGCTGCCGCGCGACGGCATGGCCGCCCTGCTGCACACCCTCGCCCAGGGGGCCTTCGCCGCCGCCGCGGCCCGGGTCGCCTGAGCCCCGGGCCGTTCGAGTCCCGCGTCGTCCGAGCCCCGCGTCGTCCGAGCCCCGGGTCCCGGGCCCAAAGGCGGAGCCGGACCGGGACGCCGGTCCGGTGCCCCGACGCTCGCGGCGGCGCACCATGGAGCCGGGAAGCAACCGCGGTTCACCGTGGTTGAGGGTCCCGTAACGTCTCCGCAACGCGTGTGCCCACGTCCGGCCGAATGGTTAGTATCCCTAAATATGTCTGAGACTCACCGCTCTGACCCGGAGGCCGGCTGGCTGCGCCGCCTCGGCGGCTACTGCTGGCGCTACCGCCGCAACGTCCTGCTCTCCTTCGGCGCCTCGCTGGCCGGCATGGCGATCACCGCCGTGGTCCCGCTGATCACCAAGCTGATCATCGACGACGTGATCACCGCCCACACCCGTCCGCTGGCGCCCTGGGCGGTGCTGCTGCTGGTCGCGGCCGCGGTGGTGTTCCTCTGCACCCAGGTCCGCCGCTACTACGGCGGCCAGCTCGCCCTCGACGTGCAGCACGACCTGCGGGCCGACCTGTTCCGCTCGCTCACCCGCCTCGACGGCCACCGCCAGGACCGGCTGGACACCGGCCAGGTGGTCGGCCGGGCCACCTCCGACCTGCAGTTGATCAACGGCCTGCTGTCGATGCTGCCGATGATGACCGGCTACGGCCTGATGTTCGGCATGTCGCTCGTGGTGATGCTCTGGCTCTCGCTGCCGCTCACCCTGATCGCCCTGGTGATGGCCCCGGCCCTGTGGTGGCTCGCCACGCTCAGCCGCAAGCGGCTCTTCCCGGCCACCTGGGCCGCGCAGCAGGAGGCCGCGGCGGTCGCGGGCGTGGTGGACGCGGCGGTCGGCGGCGTCCGGGTGGTCAAGGGCTTCGGCCAGGAGGCCCAGGAGCGGGCCAAGCTGGAGGGCGTCTCCCGCTCCCTGTTCGCCGCCCGGCTCCGCTCGATCCGGCTGACCAGCCGGTACAACCCGGCGATGCAGGCGATCCCGGCGCTCGGCCAGGTGGCGGTGCTGGCCCTCGGCGGCTGGCTGGCCGTCCGCGGGGACGTCACGCTCGGCACCTTCGTCGCCTTCTCCACGTACGTGGCGCAGCTGACCGGCCCGGTCCGGATGCTCGCCATGGTGATCACCGTCGGCCAGCAGGCCCGGGCCGGCGTGGAGCGGGTGCTGCAGCTGATCGACCAGCGGCCGCTGGTCACCGAAGCGCCCGGCGCCCGCCCCCTCGACCTCTCCGCCGCCGCCCCCGGTACCCCGGCCCTGGAGCTCGACGGCGTGGAGTTCCACTACCGCGGCGAGGACCCGGGTCCCGGGGAGCCGGTGCTGAACGGCCTGACCCTGCGGATCGCCCCGGGGGAGACCCTGGCCCTGATCGGCTCCTCCGGCTCCGGCAAGTCCACCGTCGCCCAGCTGGTGCCCCGTTTCTACGACCCGACCTCCGGCACCGTCCGGCTCTACGGCCAGGACCTCCGCGAGCTCACCCTGGACTCGGTGCGCGGCGCGATCGGCACCGTGCCCGAGGAGAGCTTCCTGTTCTCCGAGAGCGTCCGCACCAACATCGCGTACGGCCACCCCGAGGCCACCGAGGAGCAGATCGAGGCGGCCGCCCGGATCGCCCAGGCGGACGGCTTCATCCGCGAGCTGCCCAACGGCTACGACACCAAGGTCGGCGAGCAGGGACTCACCCTCTCCGGCGGCCAGCGGCAGCGGATCGCGCTCGCCCGGGCCGTCCTCACCGACCCGCGGATCCTGCTCCTCGACGACGCCACCTCCGCCGTCGACCCGCAGATCGAGGCCGAGATCCACAGCGCCCTGGACAGCGTGATGGCCGGCCGCACCACCCTGCTGATCGCCCACCGCCGCTCCACCCTGCAGCTCGCCGACCGGATCGCCGTCCTCGACGCCGGCCGCCTGGTCGACCTCGGCACCCACGAGGAGCTCACCGCCCGCAGCCCCCGCTACCGGGCCCTGATCACCGATCCCGACGCGCTCGCCCCGCCCGCGCCCACCGAGCCGCCGGCCGCCGGGGAACCGGAGGAGCCGGAGCCCGCGCCCGCGAAGGACACCGGCACCGACCCCGAGCTGCTCGCCAAGGTCGCCGCCCTGCCGCCCGCCACCGACACCCCCGACATCCCGGTCGAGCAGGCCGAGGCCGTCGACCTGCGGTTCAGCCTGCGCCGCCTGCTCGCGCCGTTCCGCCGCCCGCTCGGCCTCGCCCTGCTGCTGGTCGCCCTCGACACCGCCGCCGGGCTGACCCTGCCCATCCTGATCCGGCACGGCATCGACGACGGCGTCTCCAAGGCCGCGATGAGCGGTGTCGCCGTCGCCTCGCTGCTGGCGCTCGCCGTGGTCCTGCTCGACTGGCTGGTCCAGTCCGCCGAGACCCGGGTCAGCGGCCGGACCGGTGAGCGGGTCCTCTACACCATGCGGCTGAAGATCTTCGCCCACCTCAACCGGCTCGGCCTCGACTACTACGAGCGTGAGCTGACCGGCCGGATCATGACCAGGATGACCACCGACGTCGACTCGGTCTCCAGCTTCCTGCAGACCGGCGTGGTCACCGCCGTGGTCAGCGTCTTCACCTTCCTCGGTATCTTCGCCGCCCTGCTGGTGATCGACGCCGGCCTCGCCCTGGTGGTCCTCGCGGTCCTCCCGCTGCTGGTGATCGCCACCCTGGTGTTCCGCAAGAAGTCCTCCGAGCAGTACCAGATCTCCCGCGACCTGATCTCCACCGTCAACGCCGACCTGCAGGAGAACGTCGCCGGCATGCGGATCGTCCAGGCGTTCCGCCGCCAGGGCGCCAACACCGACCGCTTCGTCGAGCGCGGCCTCGCCTACCGTGACGCCCGCGCCCGCGCGCAGCTCTACATCTCGCTGTACTTCCCGTTCGTCCAGTTCCTCGCCAGCGTCGCCAGCGCCCTGGTCCTCATCGTCGGCGCCTCCCGGGTCGACGACGGCACCCTGACCATCGGCGCCCTGGTCGCCTACCTGCTGTACATCGACCTCTTCTTCGCCCCCGTCAACCAGCTCTCGCAGATCTTCGACGGCTACCAGCAGGCCGCGGTCGGCCTCGGCCGGATCCGCGACCTGCTGCGCACCCCCACCTCCACCCCCGAGGCCGCCGACCCCGTCCCGGTCGAGAAGCTGCGCGGCGAGATCAGCTTCGAGGGCGTCTCCTTCGCCTACAACGGCGGCGGCGAAGGCAGCTCCGACGTGCTCACCGGCATCGACCTGCACGTCCCCGCCGGACAGACCGTCGCCCTGGTCGGCGAGACCGGCGCCGGCAAGTCCACCCTGGTCAAGCTGGTCGCCCGGTTCTACGACGCCACCGGCGGCACCGTCCGGGTCGACGGCACCGACCTCACCGCCTACCACCTCGCCGACTACCGGCACCGGCTCGGCGTCGTCCCGCAGGAGGCCTACCTCTTCGCCGGCACCGTGCGCGACGCCATCGCGTACGGCCGCCCCGACGCCACCGACACCGAGGTCGAAGCCGCCGCCCGCGCCGTCGGCGCCCACGAGATGATCACCAGGCTGAGCGGCGGCTACCGGCACGAGGTCGCCCCGCGCGGCCGCAACCTCTCCGCCGGACAGCGCCAACTCATCGCCCTCGCCCGCGCCGAACTCGTCGACCCCGACATCCTGCTGCTCGATGAGGCCACCGCCGCGCTCGACCTCGCCACCGAAGCCGCGGTCAACCGCGCCGCCGACCGCCTCTCCGGCGGCCGCACCACCCTGGTCATCGCGCACCGCCTCACCACCGCCGAACGCGCCGACCGGATCGTCGTCCTCGACCACGGCCGGATCGTCGAGGACGGCACCCACACCGACCTGCTCGCCCGTGACGGCGCGTACGCCGCACTCTGGCGCGCCTTCGTGGCCGAGGGCCACCACCACCCGCAGCCGGTCGGCGGCCGATAGTCGTTCGATCACGGAGGGATCTCGGCCGGGACGCAACTGTGCAGCTCAGCGGTTGCGAACCGGCCACCTCCGGCCGTCCGGGCAGGCACGCCTGGTAGACAGTCGGTGCGACCGAGCAGCTGGCCGGGAGCAAGTCCCCGGAACACCTCGGTCGAGAGGCCATGCCCATGTCCCCGCGCCCGCGCTCCGCCGCGCCCGCGGCCCTCTTCGCAGCCGGTGCCCTCCCCGCCTACCTGCTCCCCACCATCGTCGGCCGCCTCACCGGCGACCTCCACCTCACCACCGCCCGGTCCGGCGCCCTCGGCACCGCCTTTCTCCTCACCTCAGCCACCGCCGGCCTCCTCCTCGCCCGCCGCGCGAGCGCCGGCGGCCCGGCCGCCCAGCCCGCTGTCGGCGAGCCTCTTGGTCGAGTGGGCCGAGTGGGCCGAGTGGGCCGAGCCGCCCGCTCCGACGGGACCGATCCGGCCGACTGCCGGGCCGTCCCCGGCCCGGCCGGTCCGTCCTGCGGTGCGGGCATCGGTGGCCCGGCCGTCCGATTCGGCTCCGGAGGCGCTCCCGGCCCGGTGGGCCGAGTCGGCTGTGCCGATGGGGACGACCCGGCCGGTTTCCCGGTGCGCGCCCGTGCCGGCGACTTGGCCGAACGGTCCGACTCCGCCACTGCGCCCGGCCGTGCCCGCCACCACGGTCCCGCCGCTGCCCGCTCTGCGGCCGTGTCCGCCCCGGCCGGTGCGTCCTGTCCTGGGGGTGCCGGTGGCCCGGTCGTCCGGTTCGGCTGTGGCGGGCCTCTTGGCCACCGCGGCCGAGGGGGCGTGGCGGATCGGGCCGACCCGGCCGTCGCCGCCGTCCGGGGTGGTTCGGCCGGTCTGTCCGACTCCGCTGCTCCGTCCTGCCCGGGTGGCCGGTTCGGGGGTGCCGCTCCGGCCGCCGCCGTCCGGGGCGGTTCGGCCGGCACCCCGGGCGCCGCCCGTCGCCTCCGCCGGGCGCGCCGCACCTCGCGTACGGGAGGCTCGCCGTTCCTGCCCGGGCCCGCCGCGACAGCCGGCCGTCGGGCGCGGACCGGACTCGGGCTGCTGGCCCTCGGCTTCACGCTCGCCGCCGTCGCCGCCGCGGTCCCCGCCGTCCCGCTGCTCGTCGTCGGCTGTCTGCTCGGCGGTCTCGGGGCCGGCACGGCCACCGCTGCTGCGGCGACCGGGATCGCGGCCGCCCCCGACCCGCACCGCGTGACCGTCCGCGGTCTGCTCACCACCTCCGCCGCCGCATCCGCCCTCTACCTCCTGCTGCCGCACCTGGGTCCGTCGGCCGCACTCCCGTTCGCGGCCCTCGCGCTGTCCGCCCTCGCCGCCGTCCCGTTCACGCGCACCGCGGGCCGCACCCCCACCCCGACCCCCGTCTCCCGCGCCGCCGCACCCCGCTCCGGCCCGGCCGCCGGCTCCCGCCTCCGCGGCACCGTTCTCGCCGGAACGCTCGCCGTCTGGTCGATGGCCCAGAACGCCCTCTGGGGTGTCAGCGGGCGCCTCGGCGTCGAGCAGGTCGGTCTGGACGAGCAGTTCCTCGGCCTGGTGTTCGCGTCGGCCCTGGGCGGCGGACTGCTGGGCGTCCTCGCGGCGGGTGCGATCGGCCTCCGGCTGGGCCGCGCGGTGCCGATCTGCTTCGGCACGCTCACCATCGCCGGGTGCGCCGCGCTCACGGGCACCGCCGTCACGGCTGTTCCGTTCACGGCCGGTGAGCTGGTCTGGAACCTCTGCTACCCGTTCGTCTTCAGTCATCTGATCGGTGCGGCCGCGGCTCTCGACCGGTCGGGCCGCTGGGCGGTGCTCGCGGGCGCGGCGTCCTCCTTCGGCGTCGCGTGGGGCCCGCTGGTGGGCGCCTCCTTGGTCGCCGCGTCCGGTTATCCGGGTCTCGGTGCGGTCCTCGCCGGCCTGCTCGCGGTGACGGCCGTCCCGCTCACCCTGGTGGCCCGCCGCCGCACCCCGCCACCGGCTCCGGTGCCGGTGCCGGTGATCCGCATTCCGGCTCAACGCCGTTCGCAGGCCGCGGAATCGGCTCGACACCCCCAGGCGGCTCTGCGAGGGTGAGCGGATGCGACTTCCGAGGCTGAGGTTCAGGCGGTCCGGCGAACGAACGCCCCGTCAGGCAGCGAGAACCGTCGTCCTGGCTCCGGGCGGCGAGGTCTTCCTGCTCCGTTCCGACAACCGCGAGGTCGGGGTGCACTGGACGATGCCGGGTGGCGGCATCGACCCGGGAGAGTCCCCGCGCGAGGGTGCGACCCGCGAACTCGGCGAGGAGACCGGCTGGACCGACCTCACCCCGGGGCCGCTGCTGTGCACCTGGGAGCACGACTTCACGTGGCACGGCATCCCGGTCCGTCAGCACGAGCACATCTTCCTGACCACCGGCCCGCACCGGGGCCCGCTCGGTGACGTCAGTGAGGTCCACTCCGTCGACGGCATCCTCGACTGGCGCTGGTGGACCCCCGAGGAGCTGTCCGCCGAGGACGCCGATCCGCTCTGGCCCCCGCAGCTTCCCGAGCTGCTCGCCGCGGTCCGCGCCCGCGTCCTCGCGGGGGACACCGCCATCGAGCCCGTCGACCTCGGTTACGTTCCCAACGCCCCCAAGCCGTCCGGAACCGCCCGCCCCGTGGCTTCCCGCACCCGCACCCGCACCCGCTGAGCAGCGACCACCGCTGAGCAGCGGTCACCCGCTCGCGCCTACGTCCCGGTCCGCCGCCGCGTCCGCCCGGCCGGCGGTTCGGCCCGCCACTCCCGGGGGTCGAGCTCCCGGTCGTGCAGCGCCTCCGGGTTGATCAGCACGCTGATCCGGGTCGCGGCGAGCCCTTCCCGGTCCACGCCGGTCTCGGCGAGCAGGCGCTCGGTCGGTATCGACACCGTGATGGCGGGCCGCCACTCGGGCAGCACCACCTGCGTGGTGCCGTCCCCGAGCCGGACCAGCTCGACGGCCACCCGGCGCGCGCACGCCTGCCCGTCGGGCCCGCTGCCCGGCACCGGTCCGCGTCCGACCGAGCCGCCGATCAGCACGCCCATCGGCGGTCCCGCCCGGTCCTCCGGGGGCGCCGGATCGCCTGCCGGTTCCGCCGTTCCGGACTGCGTCGGCGGGCGCTGGCCGTGCACCCGGCTGAGCCGCCGCGAGGGCACCGGCCGCCGCAACTGCCGCCGCCGGACCGCTGCGGCTCCGTCGGGCGAGTTCTGGTCGGACGGGGTCATGCTGGGGATCCTCCTGAGTCCTGATCGGACGATCCTCCCGCACCCGACACCGTCCGGCCAACGGACCTACCCGGCCCGCCCGCGCCAGGAGTTGTTCGCCCACCCCCGACCACGGTCACTCAAGCCCCGGATACCACAGAAGCCTTGAGGTCGGAGAGCACCGCGCCCGCGGCCAGGACGCCCAGCCCGAGGAACCACGTCTCGTCCGAAACCTGGCGCACCCGGCCAGACTTGACCGCACCGAGGCTCTTCCAGCGCGCGCCGCCGAGGACCGCGTCCTGACCGGTCGAGCCCGGCGGGCCGTACGAGCCGTAGAACACCCAGTCGGCGTCCGCCTGCTCGATCTGCTCCGCTCCGACCTCGACCGCCAGCTCCTTCACCTGCTCGATCCTCGGTTGCGGCAGCGGGATGTCCGCCAGCACCGTGCCGATGAACGACAGCCCCGTGTACAGCCGGATCCTGCCCGGCATGAAGCGCAGCGGCGTCACGGTCGGCTTCCGGCCGCCCAGCGCCCGCCCGATCTCGCCCGCCGTGCTGCGGTACGCGTCCAGCTGCGCCCGGGCCTCGGCCTCCAGACCGAACGGCACCGCGTTCAGGGCGAAGTTCTCCTTCCACGGGTAGCCCGGACGGATCGAGAACACGGTCGGCGCGATCTTCGACAGCGCCGCGTACTGGTCCTGCGCGCGCAGCGTCGAACCGAGGATCAGGTCCGGCTTCAGCGCGGCGACCGCGCCCAGGTCGATGCCGGAGACGGTGCCCACCGGGGCCGGGCTGCCGGCCCTGTCCTTCAGGTACGCGGGCACGGCCGTCGACCCGTCGGCGTACGCGACTCCCACCGGCTGGACGCCGAGCGCCACCACGTTGTCCAGTTCACCGGTGTCCAGCACCACCACCCGCACCGGCCGCGCCGGAATCACCGTCGAACCCATCGCGTGCGTCACGGTCCGCGGGAACACTCCGGCGGCCGCGTCGGTGCCGAACCCCCTGGTCCGCTCGACCACCGCCAGGTGGTCGCCGCCCTGCTGCACCGCGGGCGGCCGCGGTGTCGCAGCGGCGGAGGCCCCGCCGCCCCTGCCTCGGCTCCCGCCGTTCCCGCCGTTCCCGCCCGAGCCGTCGCAGGCGGTGAGCAGACCGCCGAGGCCGAGGACGGCGCCGCTCGCCAGAACGGCGCCGAGGAAGGCACGCCGGGAGGCGCGGGGAGTGGTGCTGGCCACGGGTTCTCCTCCGACCGGGGCGTCACATGAGGTGAGGCAAACCTATCCGACGCCGTCCGCCCCGATCGCCCGGCCGGAACTCCCTACCGGTCCGTCCAGCCGCGGGGCTACCCTGAACGCCATGAAGACCACGTCGTGCCTGAGCTGGTGGCCGTCCTGAGGACGGCACCCCACGCATGACCCCAGGGCCGTCCGTACGGGCGGCCCTGTCGCGTTCCCTCCGGACGCGGGGACCCGCACCGGCGGGCGGTCACCACCCGACCACCCGTTCCGAGGAGTCACCGTGCAGACCACCCCCGCCCGCACCGCCACCACCACCGCTCCCACCACCACCCAGGACGCCCCCGCCGTCGCACCCCGCATCCTGACCGGGGACCGTCCCACCGGTCCGCTCCACCTCGGCCACTACTTCGGCACCCTGCGCAACCGCGTCCGACTCCAGGCCGACGGCCACGAGCTCCTGCTGGTCATCGCCGACTACCAGGTCATCACCGACCGGGACGTGGCCGACCGCCCCGCCGAGCACGCCGAGAACCTGGTCCTCGACTACCTCGCCTCCGGCGTGGACCCCGAGCGGGCGGTGATCTTCACGCACAGTGCGGTCCCGGCCCTCAACCAGTTGATGCTGCCCTTCCTCAGCCTGGTCACCGTGGCCGAACTCGGCCGCAACCCCACCGTCAAGGACGAGATCGCCCACTCCCGCCAGTCCGCCGTCAGCGGACTGATGTTCACGTACCCCGTCCACCAGGCCGCCGACATCCTCTTCTGCAAGCCCGACCTGGTACCCGTCGGCCAGGACCAGCTCCCGCACCTGGAGACCACCCGCACCATCGCCCGTCGCTTCAACGACCGCTACGGCCGCGGGACGACCGTCTTCCCCGAACCCCGGCCCCTGCTCTCCGACGCGCCCCTGGTCCTCGGCACCGACGGGACCAAGATGAGCAAGAGCCGCGGCAACGCCATCCCGCTCGGCGCCGACGAGGACCGCACCGCCGAACTCGTCCGCGCCGCCGTCACCGACACCGACCGGCACATCACCTACGACCCGGACGCCCGACCCGGCGTCGCCGCCCTCCTCACCCTCACCGCCCTCTGCCAGGGCCGGCGACCCGAGCAGATCGCCGAGGAGATCGGATCCGCCGGCGCCGCCCGCCTCAAGCAGGTCACCACCGAGACCCTCAACGAACACCTCCGCCCGCTCCGCGCCCGCCGCGTCGAACTCGCCGCCGATCGCGAGCAGCTGCGCCGGATCCTGCGCACCGGCAACGAACGCGCCAACGCCATCGCCGACACCACCCTCGCCGAGGTCAGGAGCGTCATGGGCGGCAGCTGAGGGTCCGGCGGCAGGGCCCCGTCGCGGGGCGATCCGCCGCGGCGCCCGCCGCAGAACCCGCCGCAGAACCCGTCGCGCAAGCGTCCCCGCCGCCCCGGGCGGGGATACCGTCACCGGACGGACATCCCCGCCCACCCCGAGAACCTCGTCCTCCACCGGGTACCCGCTTGTCCAGCGGTCCCGGAAACCCCGCACGAGACGGAGACAGACGATGCCCCAGCCGCCGACCGGCCCCGCCGACGCACGACCGCGCCGCCTGGTCCCCGGCGACCGCGTCGCCCTGATCGCCCCCAGCGGAGCGGTGGTCGAGCCCGGCCCGCTCGCGGCGGGCACCGAGCTCCTCCGTTCGTGGGGCCTCGACGTGCTGACCCTCCCGCACGTCCACGACACCCATCCCGACCTCGTCCACCTCGCCGGCACCGACGCGGACCGGGCCGCCGACTTCCACAGCGCCTGGCTCGATCCCTCCGTCGCCGCCGTCATCTGCGTCCGCGGCGGGTTCGGCGTCCAGCGCATGATCGACCTGCTCGACTGGGACGCCCTGCGGGCCGCACCGCCCAAGACCTTGGTCGGCTACAGCGACATCACCGTCCTGCACGAAGCCGTCCACACCCGCCTCGGCGTCCCCACCCTCTACGGCCCGATGGCCGGAATCGGCTCCTTCACCTCCGACCACCGGACCGCCGACCACCTCCGCCGCACCCTCTTCCACCCGGAGACGACCACCGTCATCCGCTCCGGTGGAACCGCACCCTTGGTCCCCGGCCGCGCCCGCGGGACCCTCGCCGGCGGCTGCGTCTCCCTGCTCGCCTCCGAACGCGGCACCCCCACCGCCCGGCCCTCCTTCGCCGGCACCCTCCTCATCCTTGAGGACGTCAACGAACAGCCCTACCAACTCGACCGGATCCTCACCCAACTGCTCCGCTCCGGCGCCCTCGACGGCGTGGCCGGAGTCGTCCTCGGCTCGTGGGAGAACTGCGGGCCGCCCGAGGACGTCCGCCGGGTCATGGAGGACCGCCTCGCCCCGCTCGGCGTCCCCGTCCTGTGGAACCTCGCGTTCGGGCACGGCCCGTCCGCCCTCACCATCCCGCTGGGCGTCCCCGCCGTCCTCGACGCGACCGCCGGCACCCTCACCCTCGACCGACCGGTTCTCGGCACCCCGAACGGTCAGTAAGGTGCGCCCCATGCACCACGAAGGCCCGCTTCCCACCCCCACTTCGCCCGCGGCGCTGGTCGAAGACGCACTGCGCCTGCTCCACGGCTCGGGCAGCCGCCACGGCCGCGCCGTCCTCGGCCTGGCCGGCCCGCCGGCCGCCGGAAAGTCCACCCTCGCCGCACACTTGATCACCGAGATCACCCGCCGAGAAGGCCCTGAGACGGTCGCCTACCTCCCGCTCGACGGCTTCCACCTCTCCAACGCCCAGCTCGACCGGCTCGGCCTGCGCGCCCGCAAGGGGTCGCCCGAGAGCTTCGACGCCTGGGGCTACGCCGCGCTCCTCCAGCGCGCCGCCGCCGACCGCTTCCGCGACGTGTACGTCCCCGACTTCGACCGCACCCTCGACGAACCCATCGCAGCCCGCCACGTCATCCGCCCCCACACCCGCCTCGTCATCACCGAGGGCAACTACCTCGCCTCCGACGACGCCCCTTGGCAGGCCGCCCGCCGGCACCTCCACGAGCTCTGGTACCTCGACACCGCCGACGCCGTCCGCGACGCCCGTCTCCTCGACCGCCACCGCACCGGCGGCCAGACCTCGCAGGACGCCCGCCACCGCATCGACAGCAACGACCACCCCAACGGCGAGTACGTGAAGGCCGGCGCCCCGCTCTGCACCCGGATCGTCCAGCTGCCGGATTTGCACCCGACGCCGGTTGGGCGTAGTGTTTCCTAGTCGCTCGGCAGGGAGCACCGGACACGTGTCTGCGTGGACGGTCCCGGGGCGGCCAATCCTTGGAACACCACTTCTGATCCGTGACGGGTTGCGTCTGTTCGCGTCTCCGTTCGTATTTGTCGTGCGCGTTTAATTGGGTTGCGGCCGGATTCGCTTTTCGGAGCGGGGATCGGCTAGAGTTTGAAACGTCGGACGGGCCGTCAGGTCGCGGAAGGCGAAAGCGAGTCGGGAAAGCACACGGTGCGGATCTGATAAGCTGGAAACACGAAAGAACGAAGCGCCCGGAGGGCCCGCTGGAAGGCGGTCCGAAGGAAGTGTCCGTTCCTTGAGAACTCAACAGCGTGCCAAAAGTCAACGCCAGATATGTTGACATCCCCGGCCTCAGAGTATTCTGGGGTTGGAGATTCCTTTTGAAATAACACTAGCGAGGACGCAGTGCGCGGGACCGCCCTATTCCGGTGGTTGCCGTGCCGCTCGACGCGAGTGTGCACCCGATGACGGGTAATCATTCACGGAGAGTTTGATCCTGGCTCAGGACGAACGCTGGCGGCGTGCTTAACACATGCAAGTCGAACGGTGAAGCCCTTCGGGGTGGATCAGTGGCGAACGGGTGAGTAACACGTGGGAAATCTGCCCTGCACTCCGGGACAAGCCTTGGAAACGAGGTCTAATACCGGATATGACCTTCCTCTGCATGGGGGTTGGTGGAAAGCTCCGGCGGTGCAGGATGATCCCGCGGCCTATCAGCTTGTTGGTGGGGTAATGGCCTACCAAGGCGACGACGGGTAGCCGGCCTGAGAGGGCGACCGGCCACACTGGGACTGAGACACGGCCCAGACTCCTACGGGAGGCAGCAGTGGGGAATATTGCACAATGGGCGAAAGCCTGATGCAGCGACGCCGCGTGAGGGATGAAGGCCTTCGGGTTGTAAACCTCTTTCAGCAGGGAAGAAGCGCAAGTGACGGTACCTGCAGAAGAAGCACCGGCTAACTACGTGCCAGCAGCCGCGGTAATACGTAGGGTGCGAGCGTTGTCCGGAATTATTGGGCGTAAAGAGCTCGTAGGCGGCCTGTCGCGTCGGATGTGAAAGCCCGGGGCTTAACCCCGGGTCTGCATTCGATACGGGCAGGCTAGAGTGTGGTAGGGGAGATCGGAATTCCTGGTGTAGCGGTGAAATGCGCAGATATCAGGAGGAACACCGGTGGCGAAGGCGGATCTCTGGGCCATTACTGACGCTGAGGAGCGAAAGCGTGGGGAGCGAACAGGATTAGATACCCTGGTAGTCCACGCCGTAAACGTTGGGAACTAGGTGTTGGCGACATTCCACGTCGTCGGTGCCGCAGCTAACGCATTAAGTTCCCCGCCTGGGGAGTACGGCCGCAAGGCTAAAACTCAAAGGAATTGACGGGGGCCCGCACAAGCAGCGGAGCATGTGGCTTAATTCGACGCAACGCGAAGAACCTTACCAAGGCTTGACATACGCCGGAAACGTCCAGAGATGGGCGCCCCCTTGTGGTCGGTGTACAGGTGGTGCATGGTTGTCGTCAGCTCGTGTCGTGAGATGTTGGGTTAAGTCCCGCAACGAGCGCAACCCTTGTTCTGTGTTGCCAGCATGCCTTTCGGGGTGATGGGGACTCACAGGAGACTGCCGGGGTCAACTCGGAGGAAGGTGGGGACGACGTCAAATCATCATGCCCCTTATGTCTTGGGCTGCACACGTGCTACAATGGTCGGTACAAAGGGCTGCGATGCCGCGAGGCGGAGCGAATCCCAAAAAGCCGGCCTCAGTTCGGATTGGGGTCTGCAACTCGACCCCATGAAGTTGGAGTTGCTAGTAATCGCAGATCAGCATGCTGCGGTGAATACGTTCCCGGGCCTTGTACACACCGCCCGTCACGTCACGAAAGTCGGTAACACCCGAAGCCGGTGGCCTAACCCTTGGGAGGGAGCCGTCGAAGGTGGGACCAGCGATTGGGACGAAGTCGTAACAAGGTAGCCGTACCGGAAGGTGCGGCTGGATCACCTCCTTTCTAAGGAGCACACAGCAGCTTCGGACGAGTGTTCCGGAGTGCTCGCTCATGGGTGGAACGTTGACTATTCGGCATACACGGTGATGACCGTCAGTACTGCTCTTCGGGGCGTGGAACGCGGATCGGGGTCGGGTGTGTCGGGCACGTTGTTGGGTCCTGAGGGAACGGAAACGTTGTCTCAGTGCCGGTCTCACTTGAGGGTGCTTCAGGGCATTCGAGGGTGGGTGTCTGGTCGTTGTTTGAGAACTGCACAGTGGACGCGAGCATCTGTGGCCAAGTTTTTAAGGGCGCACGGTGGATGCCTTGGCACCAGGAACCGATGAAGGACGTGGGAGGCCGCGATAGGCCCCGGGGAGCTGTCAACCGAGCTTTGATCCGGGGGTGTCCGAATGGGGAAACCCGGCAGTCGTCATGGGCTGTCACCCATACCTGAACACATAGGGTATGTGGAGGGAACGCGGGGAAGTGAAACATCTCAGTACCCGCAGGAAGAGAAAACAACCGTGATTCCGGGAGTAGTGGCGAGCGAAACCGGATGAGGCTAAACCCAAGTGGTGTGAGACCCGGCAGGGGTTGCCGCTTGGGGGTCGTGGGTTTTTTCTGGATCGGTCTGCCGGCCGGTCGGCGAGTCAGAAACCGTATGGATAGTCGAAGGACATGCGAAAGGTCCGGCGTAGAGGGTAAGACCCCCGTAGGCGAAATCTGTACGGCTCGCTTGAAGAACACCCAAGTAGCACGGGGCCCGAGAAATCCCGTGTGAATCTGGCGGGACCACCCGCTAAGCCTAAATATTCCCTGGTGACCGATAGCGGATAGTACCGTGAGGGAATGGTGAAAAGTACCGCGGGAGCGGAGTGAAATAGTACCTGAAACCGTGTGCCTACAAGCCGTGGGGGCAGCCTTCGGGCTGTGACTGCGTGCCTTTTGAAGAATGAGCCTGCGAGTTTGCGGTGTGTAGCGAGGTTAACCCGTGTGGGGTAGCCGTAGCGAAAGCGAGTCCGAACAGGGCGATACAGTTGCATGCCCAAGACCCGAAGCGGAGTGATCTAGCCATGGGCAGGTTGAAGCGCGGGTAAGACCGCGTGGAGGACCGAACCCACCAGGGTTGAAAACCTGGGGGATGACCTGTGGTTAGGGGTGAAAGGCCAATCAAACTCCGTGATAGCTGGTTCTCCCCGAAATGCATTTAGGTGCAGCGTCGCGTGTTTCTTGCCGGAGGTAGAGCACTGGATAGGCGATGGGCCTCACCGGGTTACTGACCTTAGCCAAACTCCGAATGCCGGTAAGTGAGAGCGCGGCAGTGAGACTGTGGGGGATAAGCTCCATGGTCGAGAGGGAAACAGCCCAGAACACCGACTAAGGTCCCTAAGCGTGTGCTAAGTGGGAAAGGATGTGGAGTCGCAGAGACAACCAGGAGGTTGGCTTAGAAGCAGCCACCCTTGAAAGAGTGCGTAATAGCTCACTGGTCAAGTGATTCCGCGCCGACAATGTAGCGGGGCTCAAGTACACCACCGAAGTCGTGTCATTGCAGCAAGAGGGCCAACGCCTGCTGTGATGGGTAGGGGAGCGTCGTGTGCCGGGTGAAGCAGCGGAGGAATCCAGTTGTGGACGGTTCACGAGTGAGAATGCAGGCATGAGTAGCGATACAAGAGTGGGAAACTCTTGCGCCGATTGACCAAGGGTTCCTGGGTCAAGCTGATCTGCCCAGGGTAAGTCGGGACCTAAGGCGAGGCCGACAGGCGTAGTCGATGGACAACGGGTTGATATTCCCGTACCCGCTTTGAAGCGCCAACGTCGAACCAGGTGATGCTAAGGCCGTGAAGCCGGCCCGGAGTCTTCGGACGATGGGACGTGGTGGAGCCGCCGGTCCAAGTCTGTAGTAGGTGAGCGATGGGGTGACGCAGGAAGGTAGTCCAGCCCGGGCGGTGGTAGTCCCGGGGTAAGGGTGTAGGGCGTTGTGTAGGCAAATCCGCACAACATGGGCCTGAGACCTGATGCCGAGCCGATTGTGGTGAAGTGGATGATCCTATGCTGTCGAGAAAAGCCTCTAGCGAGTTTCATGGCGGCCCGTACCCCAAACCGACTCAGGTGGTCAGGTAGAGAATACCGAGGCGTTCGGGTGAACTGTGGTTAAGGAACTCGGCAAAATGCCCCCGTAACTTCGGGAGAAGGGGGGCCACGGCTGGTGAGGGGACGTGCTCCCTGAGCTGGTGGTGGCCGCAGAGACCAGCGAGAAGCGACTGTTTACTAAAAACACAGGTCCGTGCGAAGCCGTAAGGCGATGTATACGGACTGACGCCTGCCCGGTGCTGGAACGTTAAGGGGACCGGTTAGTCCGATTTCGGTCGGGCGAAGCTGAGAACTTAAGCGCCAGTAAACGGCGGTGGTAACTATAACCATCCTAAGGTAGCGAAATTCCTTGTCGGGTAAGTTCCGACCTGCACGAATGGCGTAACGACTTCTCGACTGTCTCAACCACAGGCCCGGTGAAATTGCATTACGAGTAAAGATGCTCGTTTCGCGCAGCAGGACGGAAAGACCCCGGGACCTTTACTATAGCTTGATATTGGTGTTCGGTTCGGCTTGTGTAGGATAGGTGGGAGACTGTGAATCCGTGACGCCAGTCATGGTGGAGTCGTCGTTGAAATACCACTCTGGTCGTGCTGGATGTCTAACCTGGGTCCGTGATCCGGATCAGGGACAGTGTCTGGTGGGTAGTTTAACTGGGGCGGTTGCCTCCTAAAGGGTAACGGAGGCGCCCAAAGGTTCCCTCAGCCTGGTTGGCAATCAGGTGTTGAGTGTAAGTGCACAAGGGAGCTTGACTGTGAGACCGACGGGTCGAGCAGGTACGAAAGTAGGGACTAGTGATCCGGCGGTGGCTTGTGGAAGCGCCGTCGCTCAACGGATAAAAGGTACCCCGGGGATAACAGGCTGATCTTCCCCAAGAGTCCATATCGACGGGATGGTTTGGCACCTCGATGTCGGCTCGTCGCATCCTGGGGCTGGAGTAGGTCCCAAGGGTTGGGCTGTTCGCCCATTAAAGCGGTACGCGAGCTGGGTTTAGAACGTCGTGAGACAGTTCGGTCCCTATCCGCTGTGCGCGTAGGAGTGTTGAGAAGGGCTGTCCCTAGTACGAGAGGACCGGGACGGACGAACCTCTGGTGTGCCAGTTGTCCTGCCAAGGGCATGGCTGGTTGGCTACGTTCGGGAGGGATAACCGCTGAAAGCATCTAAGCGGGAAGCCTGCTTCGAGATGAGCACTCCCACCTCCTTGAGAGGGTAAGGCTCCCAGTAGACGACTGGGTTGATAGGCCGGATATGGAAGCCCCGTGAGGGGTGGAGTTGACCGGTACTAATAGGCCGAGGGCTTGTCCTCAGTTGCTCGCGTCCACTGTGTTGGTTCTGAAACCACGACCCGCTCCGGCGGATCAGTTTCACCGTGTTTCGGTGGTCATAGCGTGAGGGAAACGCCCGGTTACATTCCGAACCCGGAAGCTAAGCCTCACAGCGCCGATGGTACTGCAGGGGGGACCCTGTGGGAGAGTAGGACGCCGCCGAACAATTTTTCAGAGAAAGCCCCTCCCGGGTCCCGGGAGGGGCTTTCTCGCGTTCACGGGGCACCTGTATCCAGCGCCAGGCGAAAAGGTGGACCTAGGTCCACCCCGAAGACGGGTGCCACAGCCAGTGATTCCGGATCTCCCGCCAGGAAGACTGGTGTCGCCGGCGGAACGGTCGGCAGGTCTTGGAGAGTCAGGAGCGGGGCTATGGCAGCAACGGGTCACGTCGATGGCGGGGGTGGTGCGGTTCTGCGTGCCTTCGTCGACGAGAGGCTGCGGCATGGAGCCGAGGCGGCGGGCCGGGCCGCGCTGGTGCTGACCGGTGCGGCCACGACGGTGTTGGTGCCGCTCCTGGTGACCTTGTTCGTCGGTCTCGCCGTCGCGCAGGAGCTGTGGGATCTGGAGGCGGGGCCGATACTCGCGCTCGGCACGACGCTGTCGGCGGCGGTGGCGACGGTGCTCTGGATTTCGCGGCGTGGTGCGGCGTGGACGAGGGGGCAGTTGGCGCGCTGGTTCGGGGTGAAGCTGGAGGCCGCCTACAGCCCACGGGTGCCGCTGGAGCAGGACGAGCGGGGGTACTGGTGGACGGGGTACTCGTACCACCGGGGTCGCACGGTGGCGCGGTTCGCGCAGTTCGCGCACTGGGCGGTCCGTGACCGGGAGACCCGGAGCGATGTGCGCTGGCTGCTGGTGGGGCCGCTGGCGGCGGGTGCGCTGCTCGGGGTGCCGATGGCCCTGCCCTTCGGCGGGCTGATGTTCGTGCTGACCATAGGCATCGACCCGCGTACGTACGGGACGTTGGCGTCTGACAATCCGCTGAGCTACCTGATCTCGCTCTTCCTCGGCGCTGCCTTCCTCCTGGCCGGCCTGGTGCTGCTGCCGTACGGGCTCAGGGCCTACGCGGACGTGGCGTGCCGGATGCTGGGGCGCGGCGAGGGGCGGCCGAGCCACGCGCAGTTGACCCGTCGGGTGGCGGAGCTGACGGTGACCCGGGCGGATGCGGTGGACGCGCAGGCGTCGGAGCTGCGGCGGATCGAGCGGGATCTCCACGACGGTGCGCAGGCGCGCCTGGTGGCGATCGGGATGACGCTCGGGACGATCGAGCACCTGATGGAGAACGACCAGGAGGCGGCGCGGCAGCTGCTGTCCGAGGCCCGGCAGGCGTCCGCGCGGGCGCTGCAGGAGCTGCGGGACCTGGTGCGCGGCATCCACCCGCCGGTGCTGGCGGAGCGCGGGCTGGCCGACGCGGTCCGGGAGCTGGCGCTGAGCAGCGCGCTTCCGACGGAGGTGACGGTGAGTCTGCCGTCGAGGCCGGAGGCGTCGCTGGAGACGGCGGTGTACTTCAGCGTGAGTGAGCTGCTGGCGAATGCGTCGAAGCACTCGGGTGCGGGCCAGGTCTGGGTGGACATCCTGTTCCGGGCGGGCCGGCTGCGGGTGTCGGTGACGGACGACGGCGCTGGTGGGGCGTCGTTCGAGGGTGGCAGTGGGTTGCGCGGCATCGAGCGGAGGTTGGGTACCTTCGACGGAGTGCTTTCGCTGAGCAGCCCGCTCGGCGGGCCCACGACCATCACCATGGAGCTGCCGTGCGCGTTGTCCTCGCCGAGGATCTCTACCTTCTCCGCGAAGGGCTGACGCGGCTCCTGGAGGCGCACGGATTCACCATCGCGGCTGCGGTGGAGACGGGCCCGGACCTGCTGGCGGCTCTGTTGGAGCACCGGCCGGAGGTGGCGGTCGTGGACGTGCGGCTGCCTCCGACGTTCACCGACGAGGGGCTGCAGGCGGCGCTGGCGGCGCGGCGGCAGATCTCGGGGCTTCCGGTCCTGGTGCTCTCCCAGCACGTGCAGCAGCTCTACGCGCGGGAGTTGCTGGCGGACGGGTCGGGCGGCGTGGGCTACTTGCTGAAGGACCGGGTGTTCAACGCGGACCAGTTCATCGATGCGGTCCGTCGCGTCGCGGGCGGCGGTACGGCGATGGACCCGGACGTGATCGGCAAGCTGTTGCAGAGCAATTCGCGGTCCGAGCCGTTGCAGCGGCTGTCGAAGCGGGAGCGGGAGGTGCTGGGGCTGATGGCGGAGGGCTGTTCCAACTCGGCCATCGCGAGCCGGCTGACGGTCAGTGACGGTGCGGTCGCCAAGCACATCGCCAACATCTTCGCGAAGTTGGAGCTGTCTTCCGACGAGGACGCGAACCGCCGGGTGCTGGCAGTGCTGGCCTACCTGAACGGTGTGCCGCAGGGTTCGAGCTGAGTGGGTTCGGGCTGGGCGGGCGCGGGCTGAGCGGGCGCGGGGTGGACGGCCGTGGGCAGTTGGGGCGGGTCCGGTGCGCGCCCGGGCGGTCTGAACCACAGGTGACACGCGTGCCCGAGGTGGCCGGACAGCGTGCGCGGGGTCGTCCGGGAAGGCGGGGCGAGAGGGGGAACGCTCGTGCGAGTAGTATCCGGTGGGCCGAGACGGTCCACAGCACGGAGTTCTTCCGCGCTTGCGGTGATCCCGCCAGGTCAGAGGTGCGGGTGATCGTGGATTCGGCGTCGACAGGTCGCGTACGGCAGCAACGGCAGCAGCCGAGTCCCAGGGGTTGATCAACGAATGGCACGTCCATCCCTTACCCGCGCTCACCGGGCCCTGCTGGGTGTGGTGGCGGCGGGCGCCTGCCTGATCTCGGGCATCGGCTTCGCCGGCTCGTACAACGCGGTCCGGGACCTGGCGATGGAGAAGGGGTTCGGCGCCTTCTCCTACGCCTTCCCGATCGGCGTCGACGCGGGCATCGTGGTGCTGCTGTCGCTGGACCTGGTGCTGACCTGGCTGCGGATACCGTTCCCGCTGCTGCGGCAGACCGCGTGGCTGCTGACGGCGGCGACGATCGCGTTCAACGCGGCGGCGTCCTGGGGCGATGCGTTGGGCATGGCGATGCACGCCGTGATCCCGGTGCTGTTCGTGGTGGTCGTGGAGGCGTCCCGGCACGCGGTCGGACGGATGGCGGCGATCACGGCCGACCGGTACATGGAGTCGGTGCGTCTGATGCGCTGGCTGCTCTCGCCGGTGCCGACGTTCCGGCTGTGGCGGCGGATGAAGCTGTGGGAGCTGCGGTCGTACGACGAGACCGTCCGGCTGGAGCAGAACCGGCTGGTCTACCGGGCGCAGCTGCGGTTCCGGTACGGACGGGGCTGGCGGCGCTCGGCCCCGTTCCAGGCGCTGCTGCCGCTGAAGCTCGCCAAGTACGGTGTGCCGCTGGACCCGAGCATCCTGGACCGGATCGACGGTCCGCTGGCGCTGGGCGAGCAGTCGGTGGCGGTGGCGGCGGCCGGGGAGCTGGAGCCGGGGGGAAACCCCGCGGTGCCTTCGGTGTCGGCGGCGGTCGCGGTGCCGACTCTGGCGAAGCTGGCGGCGGTGCGGCGGCGGGACGCCGAGGATTCGCAGACGGCCGAGCAGTCGCCGGTGCCTTCGCAGGCCGCCCAGCCGGTCGCGAACGAGCTGAACGTGTGGACCGCGCGCGCGGTGCGCGTGCACGCCGAGCAGCAGCCGGCCGAGGGTGGTCACTCCGGGCGGGCCGCGGGCCAGGCTTCGCCGTGGTTCAAGCCGCCGCGGGTGGCGCAGCCCGGGCAGCCGGGACAGTCCCAGGCCCCGCAGCCGGCGCAGCAGCAGGTGCCCGGCCAGCGCCCGTCCGGCCAGCAGGGTCAGCCCGGTCAGCAGAACCAGCAGGCCCAGCAGGGTCAGGCCGGTCGGCCGGCGCAGCAGCCGCGCCCGATGTCCCCGGCCGCGCAGGCCGCGTGGCGCAACCACGCCGGCCAGAACGGCCAGAACGGCCAGAACGGCCGGGGCGGTCACGAGGGCCAGGGTGAGCAGGACGGGTTCGCCCAGGCGGTGCCGTTCCACGAGTCGCAGGGCGGCTTCCCGGAGGGTCCGGCGGGCCAGGCGGCGGAGCCGATGCGGATCGGTCCGCGTCCGATCCGGCTGGAGATGGCGGTCTCCGAGCCGTTGCCCTTCGACGGGACGGAGGCCGCCGAGCCCGGGGCCGGGTCGGCGGACACGGACGAGGAGTGGGCCGGGCAGTCGGTCGGCCGGCGTGGGCAGGCCGAGCCGCTGGACGCGGACACCTGCTTCGAGGCGCTGACGGCGTACCTCGACTCCTACGCCAACCAGCCCGACCAACAGCAGTTCGCCGACTTCCTGACGCGTGAGTGGGGTCTGGCCGGCTCGCGGTCGGACGGTGCGGTGAGCGCGGCCGACGTCGACAAGATCTGGACGAAGCTGCAGAACCGCTTCGTGGAGTCCGGCCGGGAGTAGGCGGGTCCGACAACCGGGCGGTCATTGACGCCCCGCGCGGCACGCCACTACCTTCACATCAACAGATTGTTGAAGGTGGCGGCGTGGCCGACGCCGGCGCGTGCTCGTGGAGGAGTCCGGATGTCGCAGGCCCAGGTGTCGTTCTCGTCCGCCGCGCGGGAGGCCGTGGAGGCGCTGCTGTCCCCGGTCGACGCCGACCTGGCCCGCCGCTTCCCGGGCGACTCCGGCACCCGGCAGCCGGTGCACACCGTCTACGTGCCGGCCGACGCGTTCGGTGCGGACACCGTCCGCGGCTGGGGTGACGAGGCACTGGCCGCCTTCGACCGGCACGCGGGTACGCCCGCGCAGCTGGCCGAGGCGCTGGGCGTACCGGCGGACGAGCTGCTCGCCGACGTCCACGCGCGGGTCCGGGCCAAGCTGGAGCGGGAGCCGATCGAGGACCTCCGGATCGACTTCGAGGACGGCTACGGCCCCCGGCCGGACGCGGAGGAGGACGCCGCGGCGGTCCGTGTGGCCCGCCTGGTGGCGGCCGCGATGGCGGACGGCACCGCTCCGCCGTACATCGGCATCCGGATCAAGTGCATGGAGGCGGCGGTCCGCGACCGCGGCATCCGCACGCTGGAGCTGTTCCTGGCCACGCTGCTCGCCGAGGGCGGTCCGGACGGCGGCCCGGCGTCCGACCTGCCGTCCGGCCTGGTCCTCACCCTCCCCAAGGTGACGTACGCGGCGCAGGTCACCGCGCTGGTGCGGCTGCTGGAGGACTTCGAGCGCCGGGCCGGCCTGCCGGAGAAGCGGATCGGCTTCGAGATCCAGATCGAGACCACCCAGGCGATCCTCGGGCCGGACGGCCGGGCCACCGTGGCGCTGATGATCGAGGCCGCCGAGGGTCGGGCGACCGGGCTGCACTACGGCACCTTCGACTACAGCGCCTCGTGCGGGGTCGGCGCGGCGTACCAGTCGATGGACCACCCGGTGGCCGACCACGCGAAGGCGGTCATGCAGGTCGCGGCGGCGGGCACGGGGGTGCGGCTGTCGGACGGCTCGACCAACGTGATCCCGACCGGCCCGACCGAGCAGGTCCACGCGGCGTGGAAGCTGCACCACGGTCTGGTCCGCCGCTCGCTGGCGCGCGCGTACTACCAGGGCTGGGACATGCACCCGGCGCACCTGCCGACCCGTTACGTCGCGGTGTACGCCTTCTACCGGGAGGGCCTGGCCGCCGCCGCGGCCCGCCTGGCGGCGTACGTGGCCAAGGCCGGCGGCGACGTGATGGACGAGCCGGCCACCGCCCGCGCGCTGAGCGGCTACCTGCTGCGCGGCCTCGACTGCGGCGCGGTCGACCTCGCCGAGGTGACCGCGCTGACCGGCCTCGACCGCGCGGCGCTCGACACCCTCGCCGGCCGCTGAGCCGCACCTCGATCGCCGTACCCCGATCGCCGCGCGGCGCCCACCGCCCACCGCCCACTGCCCACCGCCCACCGTCCGCTGAGCCGCACGTCGATCGCCGGGTGCCGGCCGCCGGTCGCCGAGCCCACGGGCCGCCGGCGGGCGTCGGGGCGGGCGTTAGGGTGGCGGGGTGTACCTGACCATCCGGCGTTCCTCCACCCACGAGCTCGAGATCAAGAAGTCGCGGTTCATCTGCCACCTCTCCCGGGTCGCCGACGAGGAGCAGGCGCAGGCGTTCATCGCGGGGATCCGCAAGCAGTACTGGGACGCCCGGCACAACTGCACCGCGTTCGTGATCGGTGACGACCAGCGGCGCGAGCGGTCCAGCGACGACGGGGAGCCGAGCGGTACGGCCGGGGTGCCGATGCTGGAAGTGCTGCGGCGGCGCGGGGTCACGGACACGGTCGCGGTGGTGACCCGTTACTTCGGCGGGATCAAGCTCGGGGCCGGCGGCCTGGTCCGGGCGTACGGCAGCGCGGTGTCCGAGGCGCTGGACGAGGTCGGTCTGCTGGAGCGGCGGCCGGTGTCGCTGCTGGCGGTCGCCGTCGACCACACCAGGGCGGGCCGGCTGGAGAACGACCTGCGGGCGGCCGGTTTCGCGGTGAACGCGCTGACGTACGAGCCGGACGGGGTGCGGGTCGAGGTGGGGGTCCCGGAGCCGGAGGTGACGGCTTTTCACACCTGGCTCGCGGAGGCCACCGGTGGGGCGGCGCAGGCCGTCGCGGCCGGCCGGACCTTCGTCGAGGTGCCGGTCTGAGCTCGGTCCGAAGGCAGGCCTGAAGACGGGTTCGACGCAGGTCCGGGGCGGGTCCGGGGCTGCCGAATCAGGCAAGGACTTCGGCCGGGTAACACTCGAACGAATTAACAAGGCCCGGAGGCGGAACTTCCGCTCCGGGCCTCTTCGTCTTTCACCACAAGGACTCGACCCAGATGGAGGAATCCAGACCCCACCGCCGCACCCCGCCACGGGAGGCTCGCGCATGACATCGGAGACCGCAGCACCGCCCTATCGGATGACGGCCGGCACGCCTCGGCCGTTCCACGACACGCTCTCCCTCGCCGACCAGCTCCTGGCCGCCTGGCTCAAACAGGAGGGCCACGAGGAGCCGCCCCCGCCCGCGCCGGACGACGGGGCCGAGCGGCTCCGGCTCGGCGAGCGGGTCCTGCTCGACCGGGACGCCGGGCCGCTGTCCGGCCCGGGCATCGCGCCGACCGCGCGCTTCGCCCGCCGCCGCCTGCGCACCCCGGTGCCGCACGGCACCGCCCAGTTGACCGTCACCGTGGCCGCCGAGACGGCCGACGGCCCGTCCCGGCTCGCGATAGAGGCCGAGCACCTGCCCTCCGGTCCGGGCGTGAGTTCGCTCGGCCGGGTCCACGTCCCCGAGCTGACCCGCACCCTCCTGCCGCTGCTCGACGCGGTGGACGGTCCGGTCCTGCTCGCCACCCGTCCGCGCACCGTCGGGCCCGGTGGGGTGGACGAGCTGATCGACGAGCTCTGCGACCCGGAGCGGCGGCTGCCCCTGGTGGTGGCGAGCGTCCCGACCGGGCTGCCGGTCGAGCAGTGGGTGGACGAGGTGGTCGGGCCGCTGGTCCGTCAGCTGCCGGGCCTGGCCACGTTCTACGTGCTCAACCACGCCGCGCTGCCGCGGTTCAACGTGGCGATGGAGTACCACAAGGTGTACGGCGGGGCGGTCCGCACCTTCCTGCCCGAGGCCGATCCGGCCTCGCGCCACGACAGCGCCCGTCACCCGGTGCTGCCCCGGCAGCGGATCGACGAGGACGTCCGGCGGGCGGCCGCGCTGCTCGCCCGCGAGCCCCGGCGGCTCGCCGCGGAGCAGCCGCTGCCGCCGCTGCTGGCCGCCGTCCCGGTGTTCCACCTGCCGCCCGAGGCCCGGCTCCGCCCGCGCGCCGAGCGGGCCCCCACCGCCGAGCGCGCCGCCGGCACCCATCCGGCCACGGGCACCGATCGGGCCGCGGGCACCGGGCGGGCCGCCACCGCCGAGCAGCGTGCGTGCGAGTGCCCGGAGCAGGACCGCCGAGAGCGCCAGGCGCGGGCGGACGAGTTGCAGCGCACCCGCCGCAGCCTGTACCGGGCCCGTCGCCGGGAGACCAGGCTGCTCACCGAGACCGACGAGCAGTACGCGGCGCTGCGCCAGGTCAGCGCGCAGGTGCGGGTGCTCACCGACCGGTTGCGTACGGTCGCCGGTCAGGCCGCCGTCGACCCGGACGGGCTGGCCGCCGAGCTGCTGGCGGGCGAGGAGGACGTGCCGCGGACGTTCGGCGAGCTGGTCGGCCGGTTCGACGAGTTCCCGCTGGTGGAGTTCACCGGTGACACCAAGGAGACGCTGGCGCTGGACGGGCAGTGCGACGGCTCCGGCTGGGCCCGGCTGACCTGGGAGGGGCTGACGGCGCTCCAGGAGTACGCGGCGGCGGCCGTCCGGGGCGAGGCGGGCGGTGACTTCAAGCAGTGGTGCGAGCACACCCCGCCGGGCTGCCACCGCTTCCCGCCGCGCAAGGCGGTCCGGGGCGAGTCGCGGACGGTGGCCAGCCACGCCAAGTGGAAGCGGCAGCGGATGCTGCCCGTCCCCTCGTGCGTGGACGCGTCCCGGCGGGCCTTCATGGGCGCGCACCTGCGGATCGGCGGCGGTGGTACCGCTCCGCGCGTGCACTACCTGGACGACTGCTCGGGCAGCGGCCGGATCTACGTCGGCTACATCGGCCTCCACCTCGGCAACACCCGGACCAACTGAAACCGACGGGGGGCGAGGGGCCCACGGGGGGAGCCGATCGGCCGTCAACCGTGCTGCGGGCGGCGGCCGTCGGCCAACTCTCCGGCTTTGCTGACCGGGCCCGCCGCACGGTGGACAATGCTGGACGGGGCCGTGTCGCCGCGGCCTCGTCCACGAGCACCGGACGAGCAGGGGGAAGCACCGCCGATGCAGTACTCAGCAGAGGACCGCCCGGACGGATCCGCCACCGTGCTCCAGCCCGGTTTCCTCGCTTCGGTCTTCCGCGACCTGGGTGCCGAGCTGCCGGAGCAGGGCCGACCGCGGCATGACGACGACGGGTCCGCGGGCCAGGAGGAGGACGTGGCCGCGCACGGCCGCGCCGCCGCGCTCACCCACCACCGCACGCTGACCGTCCGGGCCGCGCACGAGCACCTGGCCGACCTGCTGCGGCGGGCGGCCCTCCCGGTGTCCGCGATGGACTTCGAGAGCCAGCTGCGCAGCTACGAGCCGCGCCCGTTCCCGGCCGACGCGGACGCCGGCGGCCCGGGGGCGGCCGAGGACGCCGAGCCGCGGTGGGCGGACTTCGCCCCGCCCGAGCCGCCGGTCGTCGACCCGGACCGGCCCGCCTCGCACCGCCTGCTGGACTCCGGGTACCAGCGCGAGCTGGCCCAGGCCCGGCTGACCCACCAGCGGGCGGTCCGCGAGTGGCGCACCCGCCGGGCGGAGGCCGCCGACAGCGGCGCCCTGCAGGCCAGGGCGGAGCACGAGCAGGCGGAGCGGCACCGGGCCCGGGCGGTGGCGGAGTACAACGAGAGCCTGGAGGAGTGCCGCCGGGCCTACCGGCAGGCCGAACCGGCCGCGGTGGAGTCGCTGCTGGAGCGGGCGCTGGCCGCCGCCGAGGGGTCGACCCGGGACCTCCCGGCGCCGTGCCGGGCGCTGTTCCGGCCGCTCACCCGCACCGCGGTGCTGGACCTGGACCTGCCGCCGCTGGACCTGGTGCCCGCGCTGGAGGGCTACCGGCTCGGTCCGGACGGCACGGTCGATCCGGTGCCGAGGCCGCAGGCCGACCGGGCCTCGGACTACCTGCGGCTGGCCGCCAGGGTGGCGCTGCGCGCGCTCCAGGCCGCCGACGCGGTCGACACCGACGAGGTGCTGGCCGGAGTGGTGCTGAACGGCTGGCTGCGCCGGCCCGGCGCGGACCCGCTGTGCCTGCTCAGCGTGGACGCCGACCGGGACGCGCTGGCCCGGACCAGGCTGCTGCCCGCCGAGCCGCCCGGCCCCGGCGGCCCGGTGGCGGCGGACGGCACGGACGGCGGCGAGGACGAGCGCGGGATCTACGCGGACGCCGAGCACGACGAGGCGCTGGTCCGGTTGCGCGGCCTGCAGGCGGTGGTCGCCCCCGACCCGTACGCGGGCGACGCGGTGGAGCCGTGCGGTACGGTCGGCGCCGCCGTGCCGGCCGCCGGCGAGCTGTCGCCGAACGAGTTCGCGCACCTGGTGCGGACGCTGCTCACCGCGGGCGGCCTGGCGGACTGGAGCGTCCGGCTGCGCGGGGCGGCCGGCCTGGTCGCCACGGCGGAGGGCGGTCCGGACAGTGCGCTGCCCGGCCGCTGGGTGGTGTGGGCGTCGCGGGGGTCGGTGCCGGTCGGCGCGGAGGAGGTGCGCACGCTCGCCGAGGCGGTCCGCGAGGAGGGCGTGGAGCGCGGACTGCGGCTGACCACGGGCCGGTTCGCCGACGAGGCGCTCGACCTGGCGGCCGGCGACGGCTTCGGCCGGATCCAGCTGGTCGACGGCCCGGGCGTCCAGGAGCTCGCCCTGACCCACCTCGGTCTGCCCCTCACCGCCTGACCCCGCTTCGACCGTCCACGCGGTGCCGTCCGTCGCGAGCGCTGGCAGGCTGGGCTGATGGGCATGGGATTCCTGGGGCGATGGCGGGCCCGGCGCACCGCCGCCGGGCAGGACGGGCAGGACGGGCAGAACGGCCGTGCCGACCGCGCCGGCCGGTTCGAGGCGGCCGATCGGGACGACGGGGACGACCGGGAGGCGGGGTCGACCGGCCCCGGCGCGGAGGAGCGCGAGCGGGGCATGGCGGAGCTGTTCGCCGAGTGCGGCCTGCTGCGCGAGCTGGCGTGGGACGCGGGGGTGCGGCTCGACGACAGCGTCGAGTCGTTGACCGCCCTGGACCAGCTGCTGCCGCGCTGGCGGGACGACCCGGTGGTCTCCGAGTGGCTGGGCAACGACGTCGGCCTCTACCTTGGGTCGGTGCTGCACCGGGAGGTGGCCGGGTCGCGCTGGCGGCTCGACGAACGGGAACGTCCGCTGCTGGTGCTGCCCACCGGCGCGGAGGTCGACGTCACCGCGGTGGGCCGCGGCTGGGCCGAGCAGGGCAGTCCGCAGCTCGCCACCGCCTACCTCGCTCTGGCCAACGGCTGACCACCCCCTGGCGCCGGGGGCCGTCCGCCCCAGCGCCGGCGATGCCCCGCCCGGTGCCGAGGACCGTCCGGAGAGGTCGTCCGGACAGGCCGTCCTGACGGGGGCTTCCTGACGGGGCTTCCTGACGGGGCGTCGGCGGCGGCCGCCCGGCTTCACCCTGACGGACCGTCCGGCGGGCGGTGGTGCGGCCGGGCGGTGAGGGTGGCGGTAGGGCCCTGGCACTGCCGGCCCGGGTCGGGCGGACCGCGGTCGTGGGCAGCGGCCACCGGACCGCCCGGCCCCTGGAGAATGATGACGTGCGCGGCACCGGGCCGCCACGTGCCTGGGGAGGAAGCCCTGACCGCCGTACTGGTCGCCGCGGGCGCGTTCCTGATGACCCTGATCGGCGGCTACGTCGCCCAGCGGACCGGGGACCGCCGCCACCTGGTGCTCGGCTTCGCGGCCGGGCTGATGCTCGGCGTGGTCGCCTTCGACCTGCTCCCGGAGGCCATGGCGGCGGCCCCGGACGAGGTGCACGGCGTCCCGCAGGCGCTGCTGATGTTCGCGGCGGGCTTCCTGCTCATCCACATCGTGGAGCGCGCGGTCGCGATCCACCGCAGCCACGAGGACGAGTACGCCGAGCACACCCACGCCCGGGGCTACGCCGACGGGCACGGCCACGGGCACGCCCGCCGCACCCGTGAGCAGGGCATCGGGCTGACCGCCGCCTGCGCCCTGGTCGGACACAGCGTGATGGACGGCTTCGCGATCGGAGCGGCCTTCCAGGCGGGCAGCACGGTCGGCACGGTGGTGGCGATCGCCGTGGTGGCGCACGACTTCGCGGACGGCTTCAACACGTACACGATCACCCGGCTGTACGGGAACAACCGGCGCCGGGCGCTGACCCTGCTGGCAGCGGACGCGGTGGCGCCGGTGACGGGTGCGGCGATCACCCTGCTGTTCACCATCCCCGAGCAACTGCTCGGGCTCTACCTCGGCTTCTTCGCGGGGTTCCTGCTGTACCTGGCGACCTCCGACATCCTGCCGGAGGCGCACAGCCCGCACCCGTCCCGCTCGACGCTGCTGTGCACGCTGCTCGGGGTCGCCTTCATGTGGGTGGTCATCGGCTTCGCCGGATAGGCCGTCAGGTGCGGCGCGCCCAGTGGTCGCGCAGGGCGTCCAGGGCGGCGGTGATCGCGGGGCGGCGGGAGGTCCGGGTCCGCCACAGCGCGTACACCCGGCGGGAGGGCTCCGGGACGACCGGGCGGGCCAGCACCCCGGGCGGCAGCGGCCCGCGGCCGAGCCGGGGGACCAGGCCGAGGCCGAGGCCCGCGTCGATCAGCGCGATCTGGGTCTCGAACTCGCCGACCTGGTGGACCACGTCCGGCTCCTCGCCGGCCTCGCGCATGGTGCGCACCAGCCAGTCGTGGCAGATGTTGCCGGGCGGGACGCTGATCCACCGCTGCCCGCACAGCCGGGCGACCGGGACCACGGCCAGCTCGCCGAGCGGGTGGCCGGCGGGCAGCAGCAGGTCGACCGGGTCCTCGCCGAGGTCGAGCCGGGAGAGCCCGTCCTGCACCGGCAGCGGGACGGTCGTCCAGTCCTGCACCACCGCCAGGTCGGCCTCGCCGCGCGCCACCAGCTCGTTGGCCAGGTACGGATCGGTCTCCAGCAGCCGGACGTCCAGGTCGGGGCAGCTGCCGCGCAGCTCGGCGAGCACACCGGGGAGCAGCCCGCGGGCGGCGGTGGCGAAGGAGGCGACCAGCAGCCGGCCGACCGCCTCGCCGCGCTGCTCCTCCAGGGTCACTTCGGCCTGCTCGACGAGGGCGAGGACCTGCCGGGCGGTGTCGGCGAGGTGCCGGGCGGCGTCGGTCAGCACCACGCCGCGGCCCTGCTTCTCCAGCAGCACGGTGCGGGTCTCCCGCTCCAGCTTGGAGATCTGCTGGGAGACGGCGGAGGGGGTGAAGCCCAGGGCGGCGGCCGCGCCGCCGACCGAGCCGTGCACCGCGACCGCGTGCAGCGCGCGGAGCCGTCCGAGATCCATCATGCAGCCATGCTAAAGGGTTACCTTGAGCACATTTTGCTGGTGCTGAACGTTCGTTGGCCGGGATGCTCGACCCATGCCCAGCTCTCCCGCCACCGCCGGCCCCGCTCCCGGCCCCTCGGCCGCCGCCGTCATGAGTCCGCGTCACATCGCCCTGGCCGTGCTGGTCGCCGCCGTCTGGGGCCTGAACTTCGTGCTGATCCACGTCGGACTGGAGGCCTTCCCGCCGCTGCTGTTCTGCGCCCTGCGCTTCGCGGTGGTCGCGGTGCCGGCGGTGTTCCTGGTCGGCCGGCCCCGGGTCGCGTGGAGGTGGATCCTGGCGGTCGGCCTGGTGCTCGGCGTGGTCAAGTTCGGCCTGCTGTTCCTCGGGATGCACGCCGGGATGCCGGCCGGGCTCTCCTCCCTGGTGCTGCAGAGCCAGGCGGTCTTCACGGCGCTGTTCGCCGCGGTGCTGCTGCGCGAGCGGCCGGGCGGGCGGCGGCTGGCCGGCCTGGCCGTGGCCTTCGCGGGCATCGGCCTGGCCGCGGTCGACCGCGGGGTGGGCGGACCGATCGGGGCGTTCGCGTTGGTGGTCGCCTCGGCGGTGTTCTGGGGCCTGGCCAACGTGCTCACCCGCAAGGCCGCGCCGGAGGACGCGCTGCGCTGGATGGTCTGGGTGAGCGTGGTGCCGCCGCTGCCGCTGCTCGGCCTGTCGCTGCTGGTCGAGGGCGCGCGGGCGGACCTGGCGGCGCTCGCCTCGATCGGCTGGCCGGGCGTCGGCGCGATCCTCTACGTCGGACTGGTCTCCACGCTGTTCGGCTTCGTCGCCTGGAGCCACCTGCTACGCCGCTACGACGCCTCGGCGGTCGCCCCGTACTCGCTGCTGGTGCCGGTGTTCGGGATGTCCTCGTCCTGGCTGCTGCTCGGCGAGCGGTTCAGCGCCCTGGCCGGGGCGGCCGCGGTGCTGGTGATCGCCGGCATCGGGCTCACCGCGCTGCGTCCGGCCCGCCGGGAACGGCCTCGTAGGCGGTCTCGGCGGCCCGCAGTGCCCGCAGCAGCGCGTCCTGCTCGGCGGGGCTGACCGGGCCGAAGTACTCCTGGGCGACCTCGTGGCGCACCTGTCCGATCCGCTCCACCGCACCCCGGCCGGCCTCGGTCAGCACCAGCCGGACGGCCCGCCGGTCCGCCGGGTCGGGGGTGCGGGCGACCAGTCCGGCCTCCTCCAGCGCGTCCACCACGGTGGTCGCCGACCGCGGGGCGATGTGCAGCCGGTCGGCCAGTTCGCTGAGCCGCATGGTCTCCCGCCCCTCGCAGCCGGGGGCGTGGGCCAGCACCCGCAGCGCCCGGGCCTGGCCCGGGGTGATGCCGTACGGCTCCAGGCGGTGCATGGTCCGGCGCCGGATCCGCTTCATCGCCCGGGTGAGCGCGTCGGCCAGCTCCGCGGCGGTGTCGGCGGTCGGCGGGGTGGTCATGCGCTCAGCGTATCGGGCGCCCGACCGCCGACCCGTAGCCCGACGGCGCCACCGGTCCGGTCCGCCGCCCGGTCCACCGGTCCGGTCCGCCGCCCCGTCTGCGGCGTCGTCAGCGAGTCGTCAGCGGGGGTCGAGGCGGCGCAGGGCGGCGGCGAGCGTCCACAGGACCAGGCCGGCCAGGCACCAGCTGGCCAGCACGTCCAGCAGCCAGTGGTAGTCGCTCCACACCAGCCCGGCGCCCACGCCCAGGCAGACCAGCGCCGTCCCGGCGTGCACCGGTCGGACGAGGCCCGGGTCGAGCACCCGGGCCAGCAGCAGCGCCGCCGTGCCGTACGCGATCGCCGAGGTGGCGGTGTGCCCCGACGGGTACCAGCCCCACTGCTCGGGGGCCAGCGGAACCCCGTACGGCCCGGGGCGGGCGAACCAGGCCTTGGCCGGCACCACCAGCAGCGGGATCAGCACCGCGGCCACCGGCGCGACGGCCAGCGGCAGCCACCAGCGGGGGCGGCCGGCGCGGTGGGCCAGCCAGGCGGCGAGGCCCGCGCAGCCGAGCAGCACCGGGACGGCCGGGAACGAGCCACCCAGGTCCGAGAAGGCGGCGCCGAAGTGGTTGAGCGGGATGCTGTGCAGGGCCTTGCGCAGCGACCGGACACCGTTGCGGGTCGCCGTGTCGAGCTCCAGCAGCGGACCGTCGACCGCGACCTGCCAGGAGATCAGCGCGAGCACCGCGGCCAGCGCGACCGGGATCGCCATGCCCACGACAGCGAAAAGGGGCCGCCCCGGAGCAGGGGGGAGAGCTCCGGGGCGGCCGAGGTGATCGCCGTCCCGTGCGGCCCGGGGGGTTTGGGCCGGACGGTCGGTCGATCGGTCATGGGGCTCCGCCGCACGGGCGGGGCAGGGTGTTGCTAAGGGTTGCGGTTCGCTGTCCATCTGTCATGACAGTACGTCAAAGCCGCTGTCGGGCAAGAGCAACCTCAGGCAATGTGCACAGCATCTTCACCGGCTTCCGTGCAACCTCCACCCCGGCCCGGATGTCCGGCCGACCTGTGCCCGGCCCGGCAACGCCGGACGGCCCGGCCCCGAGGTGGGGCCGGGCCGTCCGGACCGGGTGCGAGCGGGAGGCTCAGGCGCCGGCGAAAGCGTTCTCGATGATGTCCAGGCCCTCGGTCAGCAGGTGCTCCGGCATCACCAGCGGCGGCAGGAAGCGCAGCACGTTGCCGTAGGTGCCGGCGGTCAGCACCACCAGGCCCTCGGCGTGGCAGGCCTTCGCCACCGCGGCGGTCACCTCGGGGTTCGGCTCCTTGGAGCCCGGCTTCACCAGCTCCACCGCGATCATCGCGCCGCGGCCGCGGATCTCGCCGATCACCTCGAACTTCTCCTGCATCGCGGCCAGGCGGGCCTTCATGACCTCGCCGATCCGCTGCGCCTTGGCGTTGAGGTCCAGCTCCTTCATGGTCTGGATCGACCCCAGCGCGGCGGCGCAGGCCACCGGGTTGCCGCCGTAGGTGCCGCCCAGGCCGCCCGCGTGCGCGGCGTCCATGATCTCGGCGCGGCCGGTCACCGCGGCCAGCGGCAGACCGCCGGCGATGCCCTTGGCGGTGGTGATCAGGTCCGGGACGACGCCCTCGTCCTCGCACGCGAACCACTGGCCGGTCCGGCAGAAGCCGGTCTGGATCTCGTCCGCGACGAACACGATGCCGTTCGCCTTCGCGTACTCCACGATCGCCGGCAGGAAGCCCTTGGCCGGCTCGATGAAGCCGCCCTCGCCCTGGATCGGCTCGATGATGATCGCCGCGACGTTCTCCGCGCCGATCTGCTTGTTGATCATGTCGATCGCCTGCGCGGCCGCCTCGGCGGCGCAGTTCTCCGCACCGGTCAGCCAGCGGTACGGGTACGCCACCGGCACCCGGTAGATCTCCGGCGCGAACGGCCCGAAGCCCTGCTTGTACGGCATGTTCTTCGCCGTCAGGCCCATGGTCAGGTTGGTCCGGCCGTGGTAGCCGTGGTCGAACACCACGACCGCGGTCCGCTTGGTGTAGGCGCGGGCGATCTTCACCGCGTTCTCCACCGCCTCGGCACCCGAGTTGAACAGCGCGGTCCGCTTCTCGTGGTCACCCGGGGTCAGCTCGTTCAGCTGCTCCGCCACCGCCACGTAGCCCTCGTACGGGGTCACCATGAAACACGTGTGCGTGAACGCCGCCAGCTGCTCGGACGCCTTCGCGACCACGGCCTCCGCGCTGTTGCCCACGTTGGTCACCGCGATGCCCGAACCGAAGTCGATCAGGCTGTTGCCGTCCACGTCCTCCAGCACGCCGCCGCCCGCGCGCGACACGTACACCGGCAGGGTGGTGCCGACACCGGCGGCCACGGCGCCGAGCTTGCGAGCCTGCAGCTCCTGCGACTTCGGGCCGGGGATCGCGGTGACCAGGCGGCGCTCCTGGGGGAGCGGCGTTGCAGCGCTCATGGTTCTTCTCCAGACTTCTCGACTCGGTCCTCGCAGGCTACGGCGGTGGTTCCCCGCCGGGCATGCGCCACTCGGTACTGCTCCACCGTCCGAATTGTCCTGCGCGGCCAGTGGCCGAAGATCGGCTTCCCGAACCCCCTCCTCCACTACATTGAGCGCGGGCGTGTCGCGCACCACGCCACCCGGGTAGGGCACCCCCGGCGACGGGAGTTAGGGAGCGGGCCTGCAATGGACCACACACACCACACCACACACCCCCCGCACCCCACCCTCCCCCCCCAACGCCCCACCCCCTTCCACCTCCCCACCTGGGCCACCACCCCCCGCCCCCCCACCCCCCCGGGCATCTACCGCCCCCACTACACCCCCAAGCCCCCCACCGACCCGGAGACCACGGCCCTCGCGGCCGGCCCGCTTCTCCTTCGTGCCGTTCTGAATCTCCTGGTCGCCTGGTTCGCCTTCATCTACGGCGTGCAACTGGCGATCCAGCTCCTCGCGGTGTTCGGGCTGACGTTCACCGAGACGTCGACGGCCGTTCCCGCCGTGTTGACGCTCAACGTCCTCGTCGGCGCTGCAGTGATCAAGATTTTCGGTCGTATGGGCATGTGGCTCGAGGTGTGGCGCCGCTGGGTGACACCTCTCCTGACTCGGACCGTCACGCAGGGCGAGCCCGATCCGGCGCTCGCCGACAGCGCGACCGCGGTGGATCCGTGGAAGGACTTGCGGGGGATGCCCGAGGTGGTCGGGCGGTTGCAGGGGGAGGCGGTGGGGGACGTGGACTTCGTCCGGATCCACCAGGCGTGGCGGTCGGTGGCGGGGGACGCGGCGTTGGCGGCGGAGTTCGTGCGGCAGGTGGCGGCCCGGGGGGCGGCGGCGTGTGCGCATCCTTCGGAGGCGCGCGACCTGCCGGGCCGCCGGGGGACGCACGACCTGTTGACCGGTCAGGTGCGGCTGGGTACGGCGGAGGACGTGGTGAAGAACCCGGCCGCGCACCGGGGGGCGGGTTTCGCGTTGGATCCGGGGACGCTGGGGACGTCGCTGCTGGCGGTGGGGCCGGCGGGGACGGGGAAGACGGCGGGGCTGGCGCGGCCGGTGGCGGAGGCGTTGTGCCTGCAGGCGCTGGCGGGTGCGGCGTGCGCGGTGGTGGTGGGGGCGGAGGAGGCGGATCTCGGGCCGGACGCCTGGTACGACGTGGTGATCGCGCCGGCCGACCCGGCGGCCCCGTACGGCCTGGACCTGTTCGGGGCGGCGCCGAGCGCGGACGAGGCGGCGGCCCGCCTCGCGGACGCGCTGCTGCCGGACGAGCTGGCGTCCCGCGCGGAGAGCGCGCGGACGGCGATGCAGCAGGTGGTGGGGCCGTTCCTGGCGGGGTGCGGCCGGTATCCGGGGGTGCGGGAGCTGCGCGGGCTGCTGGCGGGCGAGCCGGAGGGCTGGGCGGCGTTGGTGGAGGCGTTGCGGGCGGCGGGCCGGGCGGCGGAGTTCGAGGCGGACGTGCAGCAGCGGGTGCGGCAGCACGGCCGGGCGGACGATCCGGGGGCGTTGCTGGCGGACCGGCTGGCGTTGCTGGACCGGCCGGCGCTGGCGGCGGGGTTCTCGGGCGGGCCGCAGGCGAAGCCGGCGTTCGCGATGCGGGTGCTGGAGCATCCGCTGCGGGTGCGGGTGAAGCTGCCGGAGCGCAGCCATCCGGAGGCGGCGCGGATCCTGTCGCGGCTGCTGCTGGGGCAGTTCGTGCAGGCGGCGACGGCGCGGGCGGACCGGACGCTGTTCGCGGGGCTGGTGCTGGACGACGCGAGCGCGGCGGTGGATCCGCAGACGGTGCGGGGTCTGCAGCGGCTGCGCGGGGCGAACGCGGGCGCGGTGCTGGTGCTGCGCACGCTGGCGGACCTGCCGGAGGCGTTGCGGGCGCCGCTGTTCGGGGCGGTGGGGTGCCGGATGGCGTTCCCGGGGATCGCGCCGTGGGACGGGAAGCTGTTCTCGGAGGCCTGGGGGACGCACCTGGTGAAGGAGACCGCGGTGACGCACACCCCGGACACCTCGGGCGGCCTGCTGCGCCGGACCGGCCGGATGGTGCGCAAGCTGCTGTCGGGGACGACGGCGCAGACCCGTTCGGTCACCACCCGGGAGGTGGAGCGGCACCGCTGGTCGCCGTCGGAGCTGGCGCACGCGCTGCCGACCGGGCACGCGGTGGTGTCGCTGACCTCGGTGGCCGGCGAGCAGGTCCCGCCGCTGCTGGTGGACCTCCGGGCCTGACCGGAGCCCGGGCCCGAGCGAAACCCGGGCCCGAGCGGAGCCCGGGCCCGAGCGAAACCCGGACCCGAGCGGAGCTCAGGCCCGGGCGGCCAAGTGCAGGACGATCCGGCGCACCGGCCGCCGGTCCGACCGGCGGAAGCTACGGACCGGCGGATTCCGGCACTCCAGCTTGTCCGAGGCGTACATAATGGTGCTAGATCCCTCACTCGCCCGGCCGCAACGGCGCGGACCAGGTCGTACCACCGAAGGTGCCATGCCCCCCACACTCGCCTCCGTCGTCCGCAACTCCGCGCTGCATCTGACGGTCCTCGCCGGCGCGGACCATCTGGAGCGGCCGGTCCGCTGGGTGCACACCAGTGAGCTGGACGATCCCACGCCCTTCCTGGAGGGCGGTGAGCTGCTGCTCACCACCGGCATCAAGCTCGGCAAGAGCGCCACCCGTCTGCAGGAGTACGTGCACCGCCTGGCCGACGCCGGGGTGGTGGGCCTGGGTCTGGGCGTCGGCCTGTCGCACACCGAGGTGCCGCAGGCGCTGGTGGACGCGGCGGCGCAGCGCGGCCTGCCGCTGCTGCGGGTGCCGGAGGCGACGCCGTTCATCGCGATCTCCAAGACGGTCTCCGCCGCGCTGGCCGCCGAGCAGTACGAGGCGGTCACCACCAGCTTCGAGGCGCAGGAGGAGCTGACCCGGGCCGCGCTCGGCAAGGACGGCACCACCGCGGTGGTCCGCCGGCTTGCGGCCCGGCTGGGCGGTTGGGCGGCGCTGTACGACGGGTCGGGCGCGTTGTCCGCGGTGGCGCCGGACTGGGCGGCCCGGCGGGCCGGCCGGCTGGCCGCCGAGGTGGACCGGCTGCGCCGTCGTCCCGCCCCGTCGAGCGCCGCGCTGCAGGGCCGCTCCGGGACGATCGACACCGCCGACGAGGACTACGTGGTGGTCCAGTCGCTGGGCGCGGACCGCCGTCCGCGCGGCTTCCTCGCGGTCGGCACCGAGGACCGGATCACCCCGACCGAGCGGTACGTGCTGAACGCGGCGGTCGCCCTGCTGACGCTGACCCTGGAGCGGTCGCGGGAGCTGCGGCAGGCCGAGGAGCGGATGGGCGCGGCGCTGCTGCGGATGGTGCTGGCCGGTGAGGTCGCCACCGCCCGGCAGGTCGCGGCGGGGCTGTTCGGCGGGCTGCCGGAGGGCACGGTCCGGGTGCTGGTCGCCGCGGCCGGTCCGGGGCCGGAGGCCGCGGAGGCGCTCGGCGAGCTCGGCGAGCGGGCCGAGCAGGCGGGCGGCAAGGTCGGCGAGCGGCTGCTGGTGGCCCGGGAGGACGGCGCGCACGGCCCCCGGCTGATGGTGCTGGCGCCGGACAACGGCGCGGCGCACCGGGCCTGCCTCGGCGCGGTGGAGGAACAGGAGGGGTTGTCGCTGGGCGTCTCGGCCGCGGCCGCGCTGGAGGACGCGGGCACCGCGTACGCGCAGGCCGAGCGGGCGCTGGCGGTGGCGCAGCGCGGCGGCCGCCGGGCGGTCGACCACGAGGAGGTCGGCGCGGGTTCGCTGCTGCCGCTGCTGGGCGAGGAGGCGGTGACCGCGTTCGCGGAGGGCCTGCTGAGACCGCTGCGCGAGCACGACCGGACCGCCCGCGGCGACCTGGTCGCCTCGCTGCGGGCCTGGCTGTCCCGGCACGGGCAGTGGGACGCGGCCGCCGCCGACCTCGGCGTGCACCGCCACACCCTGCGGTACCGGATGAAGCGCGTCGAGGAACTGCTCGGCCGGTCGCTGGACGACACCGACGTCCGGATGGAGCTCTGGCTGGCGCTGCGCGCCGGGGAGGACTGAGCCGGCACGGGCGGGGGACCGGCCATCGCGTCCTAAAGGCCGGGCCCTTCGCTCCGCTGCGTCCAATCCGCTCCGTGCCGGATCGCCCCTACCGTGGGCGGGGTAACCCACACACGACGAGGGAAGGGCCGGTGCGACCGTGACCACCACCCATGAGTTCTGGCTGGCCGGCCGTCGGGCGAGCGGCGACGCGGAGTTCGAGGTCCGCCACCCGCACGACGGCAGCCTGGTGGCCAGGGTCAGCGTGCCGACCGACGCGCAGGTGGAGGAGGCCGTCGCGGCCGCCGCCGCCGCGGTGCCGGTGTTCGCCGCGACCCCCGCGCACGTGCGTGCCGCCGCCCTGGACCACGTCTCCAAGCGGCTGGCCGAGCGCACCGAGGAGATCGCCCGCCTGATCACCGCCGAGAACGGCAAGCCGATCAAGTGGGCCCGCGGCGAGGTCGGCCGGGCCGTCTCGGTGTTCCGCTGGGCGGCCGAGGAGGCCCGGCGGACCAACGGCGAGACCATGCGCCTGGACACCGACCCGGGCGGCACGGGCCGCTTCGCGGTGGTGCGCCGCTTCCCGCGCGGTGTGGTGCTGGGCATCGCGCCGTTCAACTTCCCGCTGAACCTGGTCGCCCACAAGGTCGCCCCGGCGATCGCGGTCGGCGCCCCGATCATCCTCAAGCCCGCCCCGGCCACCCCGGTGTCCGCCCTGGTCCTGGGCGAGATCCTGGCCGAGACGGACCTGCCGGCCGGCTCCTGGAGCGTGCTGCCGGTCGAGAACGAGAAGATGCCGGCCCTGGTGCAGGACGAGCGCCTGCCGGTGATCTCCTTCACCGGTTCGGACAAGGTCGGCTACCAGATCATGGACTCGGTGCCGCGCAAGCACGTCACCCTGGAGCTCGGCGGCAACGCCGCGGCCGTGGTGCTCGCCGACTGGAGCTCCGAGGCGGACCTGGAGTGGGCGGCCACCCGGATCGCCACCTTCGCCAACTACCAGGCCGGCCAGTCCTGCATCTCGGTGCAGCGGGTGATCGCCGACGCGAGCGTGTACGACGCGCTGGTGGAGAAGGTGGTCGCCAAGGTGCAGGCGCAGGTCACCGGTGACCCGTCCGACGACGCCACCGACGTCGGCCCGCTGGTGGACGAGAACGCCGCCAAGCGCGTCGAGGCCTGGGTGGAGGACGCGGTCGCCAAGGGCGCCGTGGTGCTCACCGGCGGCAAGCGCGACGGCGCCGCGTACGAGCCGACGGTCCTCGCCGACCTGCCCTCCGACGCGATCCTGGCCACCGCCGAGGTGTTCGGCCCGGTGCTGTCGCTGCACAGGGTGGCCTCCACCGACGAGGCCTTCGCCGAGGTCAACAACTCGGCCTTCGGCCTGCAGGCCGGCGTGTTCACGCACGACGTGCAGGTCGCCTTCCGCGCCCACCGCGAGCTGGAGGTCGGCGGCGTGGTGATCGGCGACGCCCCGTCGTACCGCGCCGACCAGATGCCGTACGGCGGCGTGAAGGACTCCGGTGTGGGCCGCGAGGGCGTGAAGTACGCGATGGACGACTTCACCTTCGAGAAGGTCCTGGTGCTCACCGGCCTGGACCTCTGAGCCACCTGTTGACGCCCCGTCACCGGCTTCCGGTGGCGGGGCATCGCCGTGGATCGACACCTTCCCGGCCCGGGCGTAGTCCGGAGACAGAGGAAGGGAGGTCCGTCATGCTGGGCGACCTCATCGCAGAGGAACGGGGACAGGTCACCGGTCAGCGGGTGGTCCCGGGGGACCACGGCCTGTCGCCGACGGTGGAGACCTCGTTCACGGGCAGCGGCACGCTGCTCGGCGTCACGGTCAACGACCTCGGCAGCTACTCCGCGCGGATGCGGGCGGACGGCACCCTGAAGGGCGACGCCCAGGGCGTGCTGATGAGCCCGAGCGGCGCGCACGCCACCTGGCGGGGCCACGGCGTCGGGACGTCCACCGACAGCGGCGGGACCAGCTTCCGCGGCGCGATCGTGTACGAGAGCGACTCGCCCGAGTTCGCGGACCTGCGCGGTGTCGCGGGAGTGTTCGAGTTCGAGGTCGGCGCGGACGGGAAGGCGCACGGAAAGCTCTGGGCCTGGAAGTAGCCGCCCCGCAGGGCACGACACAATGGGGGCATGAACTCGCTCGCCCACCCGCAGCTGCGCTTCACCCCGACCGTCCGCGACCCCGAGGGCCCGCGCGAACTGGTCGTCCTCGGTTCGACCGGCTCGATCGGCACCCAGGCGATCGACGTGGTGCTGCGCAACCCGGACCGCTTCGCCGTGGTCGCCCTGTCCGCCGCGGGCGGGCGGGTCGAGCTGCTCGCCGAGCAGGCCGTCGCACTCGGCGTGCACACGGTCGCGGTCGCCGACGAGGCCGCCGTGCCGGCGCTGCGCGCGGCGTTGGAGGCCAGGGCCCGGGGCGGCGCGCTGCCGCGGATCCTCGCCGGTCCGGACGCCGCCACCGAGGTCGCCGCGCTGGAGTGCCACTCGGTGCTCAACGGCATCACCGGCTCGATCGGCCTGCGCCCGACCCTGGCGGCGCTGGAGGCCGGCCGGGTCCTGGTGCTGGCCAACAAGGAGTCGCTGATCGTCGGCGGCCCGCTGGTGAAGGCGCTGGCCGCGCCGGGGCAGATCGTCCCGGTGGACTCCGAGCACACCGCGATCTTCCAGGCGCTGGCCGGCGGCAGCCGGGCCGAGGTCCGCAAGCTGGTGGTCACCGCCAGCGGCGGCCCGTTTCGCGGCCGCAGCCGCGAGGAGCTGGCCAAGGTCACCCCGCAGGACGCGCTGGCCCACCCGACCTGGGCGATGGGCCCGGTCATCACGATCAACTCGGCCACCCTGGTCAACAAGGGCCTGGAGGTGATCGAGGCGCACCTGCTGTACGACGTGCCGTTCGACCGGATCGAGGTCGTGGTCCATCCGCAGTCGGTCGTGCACTCGATGGTGGAGTTCACGGACGGCTCCACGCTGGCCCAGGCCAGCCCGCCGGACATGCGGATGCCGATCTCGCTCGGCATCGGCTGGCCGGACCGGGTCGCCGACTCCGCCCCGGCCTGCGACTGGACCAAGGCCGCGACCTGGGAGTTCTTCCCGCTCGACAACGAGGCCTTCCCGGCGGTCGAACTGGCTCGCGAGGTGGGTACGCTCGGCGGGACGGCTCCGGCCGTCTTCAACGCCGCCAACGAGGAGTGCGTGGCCGCCTTCCTCGAAGGCAGGCTCGCTTTCACCGGGATCGTGGACACTGTGGCGAAGGTGGTCGCCGAACACGGCGCCCCCGCCGCGGGAACCACGCTCACGGTCGAGGACGTGCTCCACGCGGAGGACTGGGCCCGGGCACGGGCCCGGGAGCTGGCGGCGGGCTAGGACCACAGGGACCGAGGGACGGTGGAGGGCGCGTGGACGTGCTGATGACGGTGCTGGGCATCCTGATCTTCGTGGTCGGGCTGCTGTTCTCGATCGCCTGGCACGAGCTCGGCCACCTCTCCACCGCCAAGATGTTCGGCATCCGCGTCCCGCAGTACATGGTCGGCTTCGGCCGGACCGTCTGGTCGCGCAGGAAGGGCGAGACCGAGTACGGGCTGAAGATGATCCCGCTCGGCGGCTACATCCGGATGATCGGGATGTTCCCGCCCGGCGCGGACGGCCGGATCACGCAGCGCTCCAGCTCGCCCTGGCGGCAGATGATCGAGGACGCCCGGGAGGCGTCCTACGAGGAGATCAGGCCCGGCGACGAGGACCGGATGTTCTACACCCGGAAGCCGTGGAAGCGCGTCATCGTGATGTTCGCCGGCCCGTTCATGAACCTGATCCTCTCGGTGGTGCTGTTCTTCGGGCTGTTCATGGGCATCGGCGTGCAGCAGCAGGTGCCGGTGGTCTCCTCGGTCAGCGCGTGCGTGGTGAAGGCGGGCGAGCCGGTCGACAACTGCCCGGCGGGCGCCCCGAAGTCCCCGGCGGCCGCCGCCGACCTGCAGAACGGCGACCGGTTCGTCAGCTTCGACGGCCACCCGGTGGGCGACTACCGCGCGCTGCAGGCCCTGATCCGCGAGTCGGCCGGGAAGACCGTGCCGGTGGTGGTCGAGCGCAACGGGCAGCAGGTGACCCTGACCCCGACCATCGCGGTCAACACCCTCGCCGCCGTCGACCGGGACGGCCGCCCGATCAAGGGCCGGACCGTGGAGGCGGGTTTCCTCGGCTTCACCCCCGCGGTCGCGGTGCACCACATGGGCGTCGGCGAGAGCGCCGAGGAGATGGTCACCATGGCCGAGCACGGCGTCTCCTCGCTGGTCGACCTGCCCGGCAAGGTCCCCGGCCTGTGGAACGCCACGGTGGGCGATGCCCCGCGCGCCGACGACTCCCCGATCGGCATGGTCGGCGCGGCCCGGATCAGCGGCGAGATCTTCGCCATGGACCTCCCCGCCACCCAGCAGCTGAGCATGTTCGTCAACGTCCTGGCGTACATCAACCTGGCGCTGTTCCTGTTCAACATGCTGCCGCTGCTCCCGCTGGACGGCGGCCACATCGCCGGCGCGCTGTGGGAGTCGATCCGCCGGCACACCGCCCGCGTGCTGCGGCGTCCGGACCCGGGCCCGTTCGACGTGGCCCGGCTGATGCCGCTGGCGTACGTGGTGGCGGCGGTCTTCATCTGCTTCACCGCCCTGGTGATGGCCGCCGACATCGTCAACCCGGTGCGCATCAACTGACGCCGCCCGGCCCGGCCGAATGTGCCCGGGGGCCCGGGCGTGGCGTACCGTTGGGCCGGGTGCGCCTTCCACGGCGCACCCGGCCCGGCCAGAGCACCCGGCCGGCTCACCGACCTCACTCAGGGGAACCCTGCGCACATGTCCGCGATCTCGCTCGGTATTCCGTCCCTGCCGCTCAAGCCGCTCGCCAAGCGCCGCTACTCGCGTCAGATCATGGTCGGCAACGTCCCGGTCGGCGGAGACGCCCCGGTCTCGGTGCAGTCGATGACCACCACGCTGACCTCCGACGTCAACGCCACCCTCCAGCAGATCGCGGAGCTGACCGCCTCCGGCTGCCAGATCGTCCGGGTCGCGGTGCCCTCGCAGGACGACGCCGACGCGCTGCCGATCATCGCGAAGAAGTCGCAGATCCCGGTGATCGCCGACATCCACTTCCAGCCGAAGTACGTCTTCGCCGCGATCGACGCCGGCTGCGCCGCGGTCCGGGTCAACCCGGGCAACATCAAGCAGTTCGACGACAAGGTCGGCGAGATCGCCAAGGCGGCCAAGGACGCGGGCGTCCCGATCCGGATCGGCGTCAACGCCGGCTCGCTCGACAAGCGCCTGCTGGAGAAGTACGGCCGGGCCACCCCCGAGGCGCTGGTGGAGTCCGCGCTGTGGGAGTGCTCGCTGTTCGAGGAGCACGACTTCCGCGACATCAAGATCTCGGTCAAGCACAACGACCCGGTCGTGATGATCAACGCCTACCGCCAGCTGGCCGCCGCCTGCGACTACCCGCTGCACCTGGGCGTCACCGAGGCCGGTCCGGCCTTCCAGGGCACCATCAAGTCCGCGGTCGCCTTCGGCGCGCTGCTGGCCGAGGGCATCGGCGACACCATCCGGGTCTCGCTCTCCGCGCCGCCGGCGGAGGAGATCAAGGTCGGCAACCAGATCCTGGAGTCGCTCGGCCTGCGCCAGCGCGGCCTGGAAATCGTCTCCTGCCCGTCCTGCGGCCGCGCCCAGGTCGACGTCTACAAGCTCGCCGAGGAGGTCACCGCCGGCCTGGAGGGCATGGAGGTGCCGCTGCGGGTCGCCGTCATGGGCTGCGTCGTCAACGGCCCGGGCGAGGCCCGCGAGGCCGACCTCGGCGTCGCCTCCGGCAACGGCAAGGGCCAGATCTTCGTCAAGGGCGAGGTGATCAAGACCGTGCCCGAGTCGAAGATCGTCGAGACCCTGATCGAGGAGGCCCTGAAGCTGGCCGAGCAGATGCAGGAGGAGGGCGTCGAGTCCGGCGCCCCGGTCGTGGTCGCCGCCGAGTGACCGGCTGAGTCGTCGGGCGGGGCCGTCCGTCCACGGACGGCCCCGCAGTCTTGCCAGCAGCCGAATGGGGAGTAGGGTCCTGCGGCAGGAGTAACCCAGAGAGGTACGCCCGTGCTCGACCGAGGTGTGATGCTCCCCGGCCCCTTCCAGGTAGCCCGGGCCCTGTCCGCGACCCGGATCCTGGACGCCCCGGATCTCGACGACGCGCTGGAGATCCTCCACCGCGACCCGGTCGCCAACGCCTTCGTGGCCACCCGGGTGGAGGCCGTCGGCCTCGATCCCTGGCGGCTCGGCGGTGAGATGTGGGGCTGGCACGACCAGGACGGGCGCCTGGAGTCGCTCTGCTACGCGGGCGCCAACCTGGTCCCGGTCAACGCCGGACCGGAGGCCGTCCGGGCCTTCGCCGAGCGGGCCCGCCGGCAGGGCCGCCGCTGCTCCTCGATCGTCGGCCCGGCCGGGGCCACCGCGGCCCTGTGGGCGCTGCTGGAGCGCAGCTGGGGCCCGGCCCGCGAGGTCCGCGCCCACCAGCCGCTGATGGCCACCGACCGGCCCTCCGCCGAGATCGCGCCCGACCCGCTGGTGCGCCGGGTGCGGCGGCACGAGATCGAGGCCCTGATGCCGGCCTGCGTGGCGATGTTCACCGAGGAGGTCGGGGTCTCCCCGCTGGCCGGCGACGGCGGCCTGCTCTACCAGGCCCGGGTCGCCGAGCTGGTCTCCAGCGGCCGCTCCTTCGCCCGCTTCGACGAGGACGGCCGGGTGGTCTTCAAGGCCGAGATCGGCGCGGTCACCGCCGGGGCCTGCCAGATCCAGGGCGTCTGGGTGGCTCCCGAGCACCGCGGCCTCGGCCACTCCGAGACCGGGATGGCCGCCGTGCTGGCGACCGCGCTGGCCGAGGTCGCCCCCGTGGTGTCGCTGTACGTCAACGACTACAACGTGCGGGCCCGCGCCGCGTACCGCCGGGTCGGCTTCCGCGAGGTCGGCGCCTTCATGAGCGTGCTGTTCTGACCCGGGTCCGATCCGGCGTGCGGGATCAGTGCGGGGCGCGCAGCGGCAGCGTGGCGCCCATCACCGCGTACGGGCGCAGCGTGTTGGGGAAGCGGACGGCGCGGGCCAGGTCCTGGTAGCCGAGCGCCCGGTAGAGCCGCCGGGCCGGGGTCTCCGCGTCGATCGCGGACAGGATCGAGCGGGGCTTGCCGGAGCGCTCGCACAGCGTGCGGATCAGCGAACTGCCCACCCCGCGGCCCTGGTACTCGGGCAGCACGTGCAGCTCGGTGACGGCGAAGACCTCGTCCAGCCAGTGGTCGTTGCCCTGGGCGGCCAGGTACGGCTCGATCACCGTGCTCCACCAGTGCTCGCGCCGGTTGGGCATGCCGTAGCCGAAGCCCACCAGCCTGCCGTCGGCCATCGCGCCCAGCGCGATCACGCCCGGCTGGAGCGCGTGCCGGCCCACGATCGGCAGCCGCACCGCCACCTCGTCCGGCAGCAGCCCGAAGGCGACCGCCTGCACCTCCAGCACGGCCGGCGCCCAGGCCGCCAGGTCGATGGATTCGATCGTCACCTCGGTGAGCTGCTCCATGACCGGGACGTTACTACTCCGCCGCCCCCGGAGACGATCACTCTCGCGGTACCCGTCCCGCACGACCACGAACGACCGCCGTGGGGGCGGAGAACCGGGCGGACCGCCGCTCACAGCCAGCCGGTGAACTCCAGGCAGAGCTCGGCGGTGGCGCGGTCGCCCGCGGCGAGGGCGGCCAGGCCCGCGTCGGCGCCGCGGAACAGCGCCCAGCCGCGGACCCGGTCCGGGTCGAGGTCGACCGCGTCGGCGAGCTGGGTGATCCGGCGGCGGGTGGCGCCGCGCGGGCCGGGGGAGCCGGCCAGGGTGTCCAGCCGGTCCCGGACCAGCCGGGCCAGGTCGTAGGCGCGCTCGCCCACCAGCGGACGGGGACTGACGGCCAGCCAGGGGGAGCGGTCGGCGGCCAGGACCTTGCCGTGGTGGAAGTCGCCGTGCAGCAGGTGCTGCTCGGTCGCGCCGGCGAGCAGTGCCCCGGCGGTCTCCAGCGCCTCGTCGATCAGCGGCGCGGCCTCCGGGGCCAGGTCGCGGCGGGCGCGCAGCAGTTCCGCGCGTTCGGCGACCCGGTCGGCGAGCGGTGTGAACGGGTGGCTCGCGCCGGGCTCCACCCAGAGCCGCTGGAGCAGCCCGGCGGCTTCCAGCATGGCCTTGGCCTCGGCCAGGGAGCGCAGCGGGATGTCACCGTGCAGCCGCTCCAGCAGCAGGATCCCGGCGGCGGGGTCGGCGTCCAGCAGCAGGACGGCGCCCCGGCCGGCCCACTGCCGCAGCGCGGCGTGCTCCTGGTCGGAGCCGGCCGGCGTGGCCTTGAGCACGGCGGGCGCCAGATCGTCCTCGCGGTGTACGTAGCCGATCAGGCTGGAGCGGCCGCCGGGTTCGGCGATCCGCTCCAGGACCAGGCCCCAGCGGCCGAGGTGCTCGGCGAACCGGCCGGGCAGCTCCGCCAGCAGGGCCGGCGCCGCCTCGCCCTGCTCGGCCCGGACCGTCCCGGCCAGCCGTTCGGGGATGGTGATCTGCCCAGGTTGTGCCGGCATGCTGGCCTCTCGCTCGGTCCGTCCCCTGGGGGGTGGCTGCCCGCTCATTGTCGGCCATCGGGGCGCGGCCGTCGGTCAGGCGCTCGGCGAGGCGCTCCCCGTGCCGTCCGACGGGTTGCTCGGCGCGCCGCCCGCCGCGCCGTCGGCGGACGGCATGCCGGGCAGCGCCGGCAGTTCGGCGCCCCAGTGCACGGCGCGCAGCGCGGTCTCCCGCAGTGCGGCGGCGCCCTCGGCCCGCAGCGCCCCGGTCGAGGCGCCGGTCAACTCCACGTAGGCGCCGGTCAGCTGGGTCTCGATGTACGCGGCGAGCTGCTTGGCGTCGGCCGCGTCCTTGACCGCGAACGGCAGCCGGTAGCCGGGCGCCGCGGCGGTGGGGGAGACCCCGCCGTTCGCGAGCAGCCGCTGCCAGCCGTCCCGGCGGGCCTGGTGCGCGGCGTACGAGGCGCGGCCGTCCTCGCGCTGCGGGCCGACCGGCAGCAGCGCGCCGACCACGCCGTAGCCGTAGACCGCGGCGTGCTCGGCGGCCAGCGCCGACTGCAGTGCGGTGGCCTGCGGTGACGGGTACGGGCTGGGCTTGGCGGAGGTGTTCGCGGAGCCGGTGGCGGAGGCCGGTCCGGACGCGGCGGCGGACGGCGGGGGGGAGCCGGAGGCCGCGGGCGCGGGGGCGACCTGGCCGGTGTCGCCGAGCGCGGCGGCGTGCGCGGCGTTGGAGGCGGAGACCGAGGCGAGCAGCCTGGCCAGCTCGGGGGAGGCGCCGTCGAGGTCGGCCAGCCGGGCGGCGGCGGTCTGCCGCTCGGCGGCGGCCAGCGCGGCGACCGAGGCGGCCGGGGCACCGCTGCCGGAGGGCTCGGGGGAACCGGTGGCGGCGGGCAGGCCCTGGGCGAGGGCGGCCCGGTGCTGGGAGACGTCCTCGCGCAGGTCCTGCAGGGTGTCCGCCTGCCCGGCGCCCGGTCCGGCGATCACCGCGTCGTAGGAGGCCAGCAGCGCGTCGGTGGCCGCGACGGCCCGGATCCGCACCGCGCGGTCGGCGTCCTCGGCCTGCTTGCGGTCCCTGTCGCCCTCGTCGGTGCAGCCGCACAGCAGGGACAGGCCGCCGATCGCCCCGAGGGCCAGGAAGCTCCGCCGGGTGGGGGACAGCATGGGACGCGCTCCCGGAGTCTCGTGGGGACCCTGTGTCCCCGTTGTGATGAATCATGACCGGACCCTCACGGTTCCGGAGCGACTACGGAGGCTATCCGCCCGCTGTGACCTTGCTCGCAGCGGGGTACGCCGACCGGGGGCCCCGTCAGGTCGGAATCGGCGGTTCGGGGTCGGACCCGTTAGGCTTCGCCGTGAGTTAGCACCTTCGACAACAGCAGACGCGGCCGAGGAGTCACCCGGATGAGCACCACCCCCACCGACCGGCTGCGCGCGTTGTTGGAGCCGCTCGCCGCCGAGGCCGGGTTGGACCTGGAAGAGGTCAAGGTCACCCAGGCCGGCAACCGTCGCCAGGTGCAGGTCGACGTGGACGCCGACGGCGGCGTCGACCTCGACACCATCGCCGAGTTCTCCCGCGCGGTCGGGCAGGCCCTGGACGAGTCCGACCTGATGGGCAGTGCCGCGTACCTGCTGGAGGTCGGTTCCCCGGGTGCCGAGCGCCCGCTCACCGAGCCGCGCCACTGGCGCCGCGCCACCGGCCGCCTCGCCGCGGTCAAGCTGGCGGACGGCAAGGAGATCACCGCGCGGATCCTGGAGAGCGACGAGGACGGTGCCCTGGTCGAGGTGCAGCCGGTGAAGGGCGCCGGTCGCCCCAAGGAGCGCCGGCTGGAGTTCGCCGAGGTCGCCAAGGCCCGGGTGCAGGTCGAGTTCAACCGCAAGGACGACGCGTTGCTCGACGAGGCTGCTGACTTCACCGAGGACACGGACGTAGAGGAAGAGGAGGCGTAACCGTGGACATCGACATGACGGCCCTGCGTGGGATGGTCACCGAGAAGGGCGTTCCGTTCGACCTGCTGGTCGAGTCGATCGAGTCGGCGCTCCTCATCGCGTACCACCGCACCGAGGGCTCGCGGCGCCGCGCCCGGGTCGAGCTGAACCGCAAGAGCGGCCACGTCACGGTGTGGGCGCTGGAGGACGCGTCGGAGCTGGAGGAGGGCGTCGAGCCGAAGGAGTTCGACGACACCCCGAGCGGCTTCGGCCGGATCGCCGCGTCCACCGCCAAGCAGGTGATCCTGCAGCGCCTGCGCGACGCCGCCGACGACCAGACCTTCGGCGAGTACGCCGGCAAGGAGGGCGACATCGTCACCGGTGTCGTCCAGCAGGGCAACGACCCGAAGAACGTCCTGGTCGACATCGGCAAGCTGGAGGCCATCCTGCCCCCGCAGGAGCAGGTCCCCGGCGAGGAGTACAAGCACGGCACCCGGATGAAGTGCTACGTGGTGGGCGTCCGCCGGGGCGTGCGCGGCCCGTCGGTCACCCTCTCGCGCACCCACCCGAACCTGGTGAAGCGCCTGTTCGCGCTGGAGGTGCCGGAGATCGCGGACGGCTCGGTGGAGATCGCCTCGATCGCCCGCGAGGCCGGCCACCGCACCAAGATCGCGGTCTGGTCGCGCAAGCCCGGTCTGAACGCCAAGGGCGCCTGCATCGGCCCGAACGGCATGCGGGTGCGCAACGTGATGGCCGAGCTGCACGGCGAGAAGATCGACATCGTCGACTGGTCGGAGGACGCGGCCGACATGGTGGCCGCCGCGCTGTCCCCCGCGCGGGTGACCAAGGTGGAGATCGTGGACTACGCCCAGCGCTCCGCGCGGGTGATCGTCCCCGACTACCAGCTCTCGCTGGCGATCGGCAAGGAGGGCCAGAACGCCCGCCTGGCCGCGCGTCTGACCGGGTGGCGGATCGACATCCGTCCGGACACCGAGCTGCCCGGCGGGGAATCGCAGTCCCACTGAAAAGCGTTGTAGCTGTCCTCCGGCGATCATGAGCCGATCAACCGGGCGGCGGCAGGTCCCTTCGGAGGGGTAGACTTGAACGTGTCTGGCCGGACGCATGTCCGAGCATGCCCGGAACGCACCTGCGTGGGCTGCCGCAAGCGCGCGGCCAAGCACGAGCTGTTGCGTGTCGTGGCGGTCGAGGGCGCTTGCGTCCCAGACCCCCGCGGCACACTGCCGGGCCGGGGCGCACATCTGCACCCCGACCCGAGCTGCCTCGATCTCGCGGTACGCCGCCGGGCGTTCCCCAGGGCCTTCCGGCTCCAGGGGGCGCTCGACACCACGGTGCTGCGGGCCCACGTCGAGGGGTGAACGCACCGCAGCACGCACCAGCGCACGGCATCGGCACGCCGTGCGTCGTCAGGTACCTCGCGAGATGGAAGTAGGTCGAGATTGCGATGAGCACTCGATGAGTACGCGATGAGTACGCCCATGAAGTAGCGACAGTCCGGCGGACGATTACCCCCGGACGGATAGACAGGAGCGAAGTGGCTAAGGTCCGGGTATATGAACTCGCCAAGGAGCTTGGCTTGGAGAGCAAGGCCGTCATGGCCAAGCTGACCGAGCTCGGTGAGTTCGTGCGGTCGGCGTCCTCGACGATTGAGGCACCGGTCGTTCGCAAGTTGACTGACGCTTTGGGAGCGACGCCGCCGTCCGGTGGCGCGTCCGCCAAGCCTGGCCCGCGGAAGCCCGCGGCGCCCACCCCCGCCGCCTCCGGCGGCACCGCGCCCAAGCCGGGCGCGCCCACCCCCGGCCCGCGTCCGACCGTGACGCCGGGCCCCCGTCCCACCACCCCGGCAGCGCCGGCCGCCCCCGCGGCGCCCGCTGCCTCCAAGCCCGGCGCGCCGACCCCCGGTCCGCGCCCGGCTGCCCGCCCGGCCGCGCCGGCCGCCCCCGCGGCGCCCGCTGCCGAGTTCTCCTCCCCGGCCCCGGCCGGCGAGGCCCCCGCCCGTCCGGCCGCTCCGCGTCCGGCTCCGGCGAACCCCGCGGCCCGTCCGGGCCCGCGTCCGGCCGGCCCCCGTCCGGGCAACAACCCCTTCACCTCCAGCGGTGCCTCCGGCATGGCCCGTCCCGGCGCTCCGCGTCCGGGTGCGGGTGCCCCCGGCGCCGGTGAGCGCGGCCCGCGTCCGGGCGGCGACCGCCCGCGTCCGGCCGGTGCCCCCGGTGCCGGTGGCGAGCGCGGCCCGCGTCCCGGTGGCGCTCCGCGTCCGGGTGCCGGTGCGCCGCGTCCCGACGGCCCGCGTCCCGGTGGCGCTCCCCGTCCGGGTGGCGACCGTCCGCGTCCGGCCGGTGCCCCCGGCGCCGGCGCGCCGCGTCCCGACGGGCTGCCCCGTCCGGCCGGCCCGCGTCCCGGCGGCCCGAGCCCGTCCGGCATGCCGCGTCCGAACCCCGGCATGATGCCGCAGCGTCCGGGCCCGCGTCCGGGTCCGGGTGCGGGTGCGCGTCCGGGTGGTCCCGGCGCCCGTCCGGGTGCGCCCGGCGGCGGCGGCCGTCCCGGCTTCCAGGGCCGTCCGGCCGGTCCGGGCTCGCGTCCGGCCGGTGGCGGCTTCGGCGGCCCGCGTCCGGGTGGCGCGGGTGCCGGTGGCGGCGGTGGCTTCGGCGGCGGCGGTGCCCGTCCCGGTGGCTTCGGCGGTCGTCCCGGTGGCCCGGGTGCCCGTGGTGGCACGCAGGGCGCCTTCGGCCGCGGCCCCGGTGGCCGTCCGGCCCGCGGTCGCAAGTCGAAGCGGGCGAAGCGCCAGGAGTACGAGGCCATGCAGGCCCCGTCCGTCGGCGGCGTGATGCTGCCCCGCGGCAACGGCCAGACGGTCCGCCTGTCGCGTGGTGCCTCGCTGACGGACTTCGCGGAGAAGATCAACGCCAACCCGGCGGCGCTCGTCTCGGTGATGTTCAACCTCGGTGAGATGGTCACCGCGACCCAGTCGGTCTCCGACGCGACCCTCGAGCTGCTGGCCGGCGAGATGGGCTTCGTCCTGGAGATCGTCAGCCGGGACGACGAGGACCGCGAGCTGCTCGAGTCGTTCGACATCGACTTCGGTGCCGACGAGGGCGACGAGGACATGCTGGTGGCCCGCCCGCCGGTCGTCACCGTCATGGGTCACGTCGACCACGGTAAGACCCGCCTGCTGGACGCCATCCGCAAGACCAACGTGGTGGCCGGCGAGGCCGGCGGCATCACCCAGCACATCGGTGCCTACCAGGTCACGGCGCAGGTGAACGGCGAAGAGCGTCCGATCACCTTCCTCGACACCCCGGGTCACGAGGCGTTCTCCGCCATGCGTGCCCGTGGTGCTAAGTCCACCGACATCGCGATCCTGGTGGTCGCGGCCAACGACGGTGTCATGCCGCAGACGATCGAGGCGCTGAACCACGCCAAGGCCGCCGGTGTGCCGATCGTGGTCGCGGTCAACAAGATCGACGTCGAGGGCGCCGACCCGACCAAGGTCCGCGGTCAGCTGACCGAGTTCGGCCTGGTCGCGGAGGAGTACGGCGGCGACACCATGTTCGTCGACATCTCCGCCCGCCAGGGCCTGCACATCGACGAGCTGCTGGAGGCCGTGGTCCTGACCGCGGACGCCTCGCTCGACCTCCGGGCCAACCCGGAGCAGGACGCGCAGGGCATCGCGATCGAGGCCCACCTCGACAAGGGCCGCGGCGCCATGGCGACGCTGCTCGTGCAGCGCGGTACCCTCCGCGTCGGTGACTCGGTCGTCGTCGGCGACGCCTACGGCCGCGTCCGCGCCATGCTGGACGAGAACGGCAACAGCCTCACCGAGGCCGGCCCGTCCCGCCCGGTTCTGCTGCTCGGTCTGACCTCGGTGCCCCGCGCCGGCGACAGCTTCATCGTCGTCGACGAGGACCGCACCGCCCGCCAGATCGCCGAGAAGCGCGCCGCCCGCGACCGCAACGCGTCCTTCGCGCAGCGCCGCGTGCGCGTCTCGCTGGAGGGCTTCGAGGCCGCCCTGGCCGCCGGCTCCATCGAGAAGCTCAACCTCATCATCAAGGGTGACGTCTCCGGTTCCGTCGAAGCCCTCGAGGACGCCCTCGTCAAGCTCGACGTGGGCGAGGAGGTCGAGCTCCGGATCCTGCACCGCGGTGTGGGTGCCATCACCGAGTCCGACGTGGACCTGGCGATGGGCTCGGACGCCATCATCATCGGCTTCAACGTGCGCGCCGAGGGGCGTGCCCGTACCGCGGCCGAGCGCGAGGGCGTCGACATCCGGTACTACTCGGTCATCTACCAGGCGATCGAGGAGATCGAGGCCGCGCTCAAGGGCCTGCTCAAGCCGGAGTACGAGGAGGTGCGCCTCGGCGCCGCGGAGATCCGCGAGGTCTTCCGCTCCTCCAAGTTCGGCAACATCGCGGGTGTCATCGTCCGCGAGGGCCTGCTGCGCCGCAACGCCAAGGCCCGCCTGCTGCGCGACGGCAAGGTCGTGGCGGAGAACCTCTCCATCGAGGGTCTGCGCCGCTTCAAGGACGACGCGACCGAGGTCCGCGAGGGCTTCGAGGCCGGTGTCACGCTCGGTTCGTTCAACGACATCAAGGTCGAGGACGTCATCGAGACCTACGAGATGCGCGAGAAGCCGCGCGCGTAAGCGAGTGGCCGACGGGGCCGGTCGACGGGGTGTTTATCCCGTCGACCGGCCCCGGTCTCGCTGTTAGGGTCCCAGTGCTGGGAATCCTTCGAGGCCTTCAGGTCGGCGAGACCTGCCTTTCATGTTCGTAGGAACACTCACCTTCGACCTGCTCCTCGGCGACGTCCACTCGCTGAAGGAGAAGCGTTCGATCGTGCGGCCCATCGTGGCCGAACTGCAGCGCAAGTACAGCGTGTGCGCTGCCGAGGTCGGGAACCAGGACCTGCACCGCCGGGCCGAGATCGGCCTGGCGGTGGTGTCCGGCGACGCCGGGTACGTCACCGAGGTCCTGGACAGCTGTGAGCGGCTCGTCGCCGGCCGCCCCGAGGTGATGCTGCTCTCCGCACGGAGGCGGTACCACCACGACGACGATGACTGAGCGCGGGTGCGGGAGTCACCACTCTCACACCCGCCAAGGACCGAGAGCGCCCACAAGGCTGGGCGCGGGCGGGTACGTTGGGGGATGGGCCCCACCGGGAGAGGTCATGTCCCGGGTACCGCGCTCACTGCACGAGGAGGCAACGTGACCGACACCGCAAGGGCGCGCAAGCTCGCCGACCGGATCCAGGTGGTCGTGGCGGAGACCCTGCAACGGCGCATCAAGGACCCCCGGCTGGGCTACGTGACCATCACCGACGCCCGGGTCACCGGAGACCTGCGCGAGGCCACCGTCTTCTACACCGTCTACGGCGACGAGACCGAGCGGCAGGCCAGCGCGGTCGCGCTGGAGAGTGCCAAGGGCATCCTCCGCTCCGAGGTCGGCAAGCAGACCGGGGTGCGCTTCACCCCGACGCTGACCTTCGTCGCGGACGCCCTGCCGGACAACGCCAAGAACATCGACGACCTGCTGGACAAGGCGCGGATCTCCGACGCCGCCGTCCGTACGGCCGCCGCCGGCGCCACGTACGCCGGCGACGCGGACCCGTACCGGCAGCCCGCCGACGACGCGGACGAGGACGAGTAGCCATGGCCGGCGAGCCGGCCGGGGCCGGTTCCGCGAGGGCGGTCTCCACCTCGACGGTGGAGACCGCCCTCGCGGTGCTTCCGGGCCCTCGCACTGAGTCACCGGGCGGCTTCGAGCCGGCCTGGCAGGCGGCGCTGGCAGCCATCTCCGGCGCCCGCGAGATCGACCTGATCTGCCACATCTGCCCCGACGGCGACGCCCTCGGCTCCGCGCTGGCCGCCGGTCTGGCGCTGCGCGAGCTCGGCCACGAGGTCCGGGTGTCCTTCGGCGACGACCCGCAGATCGTGCCGGAATCGCTCTCCTTCCTGCCCGGCCAGGAGCTGATCGTGCCCGTCTCGGCGGTGCCCGACCGGCCCGAGCTGGTGCTCTGCTTCGACGTCGCCGCCGAGTCGCGGCTCGGTCTGCTGCACGCGAAGGCCTTCGCGGCGCGGACCCTGGTCGTCTTCGACCACCACGCCTCCAACCCCGGCTTCGGCGGCGTCCGCCTGATCGACCCGGCCGCCCCGGCGACCGCCGTCCTGGTGGACGAGCTGCTGCGGCGCCTCGGCGTCCCGCTCGACCAGGCGATCGCCACCTGCCTCTACACGGGCGTGGCGACCGACACCGGTTCCTTCCGGTACGCCGCCACCACCCCGGCCACCCACGAGCTGGCCGGCCGACTGCTGGCCACCGGCATCCGCCAGGACCTCATCTCCCGGCAGCTGTGGGAGACCTCGTCCTTCGGCTACCTGAAGGTGCTGGCCGGCGCGCTGGAGAGGGCCGCCTACGAGCCCGAGGAGGCCGACGGGCAGGGCCTGGTGTGGACCTGGGTGCCGTACCAGGACCTGGCGCTGTTCGGCGTCACCGTCGAGGAGATCGAAGGCCTGATCGACGTGCTGCGCCGCCCCGCCGAGGCGGAGGTCGCCCTGGTGCTCAAGCAGGATCCGGACGGCACCCTGCGCGGCTCCTGCCGCTCCAAGGGCGCCGTCGACGTCGCCGCCGCCTGCGCCGAGCTCGGCGGCGGCGGGCACGTGTACGCGGCGGGGTTCACCTCGCGCGAGGACGTGCCCACCACCCTGGCCCGGTTCAGGGCCGCGCTCGGCGTCCACACCACCGACTAGAAAAGAATCGATGAAGCGCAAGGGCACCGGGCCGGACGGCCTGGTCATCGTCGACAAGCCCGAAGGCATCACCTCGCACGGCGTGGTCGCCAAGCTGCGGTGGCTCGCCGGGACCCGCAAGGTCGGCCACGCCGGCACCCTGGACCCGATGGCCACCGGCGTCCTGGTGATCGGCGTCGAGCGGGCCACCCGGCTGCTCGGCCACCTGATGCTCACCGCCAAGACGTACGAGGCGACCGTCCGGCTCGGCCAGACCACCGTGACCGACGACCGGGAGGGCGAGGTCACCTCCTCGACCCCGGCCGACGGCGTGACCCGGGAGGCCGTCGACGCCGGGATCGCCGCGCTCACCGGCGAGATCATGCAGGTGCCGTCGAAGGTCTCCGCGATCAAGATCGACGGGAAGCGCTCCTACGCGCGGGTCCGCGAGGGCGAGGACTTCGAGCTGGCGGCCCGGCCCACCACCGTGCACTCCTTCACCGTGCACGAGCAGCGCGCGGCCGTCGCCGAGGACGGCACCCCGGTGATCGACCTCGACGTGACGGTGGAGTGCTCTTCCGGCACGTACATCCGGGCGCTCGCCCGCGACCTCGGTGCCGCGCTCGGCGTCGGCGGCCACCTGACGGCGCTGCGGCGCACCAGGGTCGGGCCGTACGGCGTCGAGTCCGCGCGGACGCTGGAGCAGCTCGAGGCCCAGTCGACGGGCGGCTCCGCCGCGGGGCTGGAGGTGCTGCCGATCGCCGAGGCGGCGGCCGCCGCCTTCCCGCGGTGGGACGTCGACGCGGACGCGGCCCGGCTGCTCTCCAACGGCATGAAGCTGAAGGCCCCCGGGCTGGGCGTCGACGGCCCGATCGCCGTCTTCGACCCGGACGGGCGCTTCCTCGCCCTGGTCGAGGAGAAGGGCGGCACCGCCAAGCCGGTCGCGGTCTTCGTCGGCCAGAGCTAGACCCACCAGACGTACCCGGGCGCCCCGCGCCCGGTCGACCAGGAGTCGGCCGGGAGCGGGGCGCCCGCCGTTTCCGGGGCACGGCCGGTCAGGTGAGCGAGCGGCCCGGTGGCCGGGTTCGCCCGGACGGGCGAGCGCGCGTAGTGAACCGGTGGGGTGAGCGGGGCGCACGAGGTGCCGGAGGTGCGGGTGGGGGCAGACTCACCGGCGGTTGGTACCGGGGCCCGGCGGGAGGGCGGTGCGGATGGGCGACGAGGTGGCGGCGGATCCGGCGGCGGCGCTGCTGAGGATCCGCGACCTGCACGGACGGCTGTACGGCCTGGGCTTCCTCGCCGACCGGCAGGGCACCGTGGTGACCGCCCACGAGACGGTGGCCGGGCTGCCCCGGGTGGTGCTGCACACGCCCGGCGGGCAGGCCCGGGTGCTCGGGCCGGAGTCCGTCGACCTGCTGCCCGCGCGAGGGCTCGCGCTGCTGCGGACCGCGGCCGTCGGCGGGCTGCCCGGCCCGGCGCTGCCGATCGCGCCGGACGCCGCCGCCCGGCTGATCGCGGTGCCCCACCAGCGCTGGGAGGACGGCGAGCCGGTGCTGGTCCAGGGCGGGGTGGTCGGCCGGGACACCGTGGTGTACCCGTACGGCGAGGCGTTCCACCTGGTCGAGGGCGCCCTGCTGCTGGAGCTCGCCGGGACGCCGCTGGCCGGGGCCCCGGTGCTCGACGCGGAGACCGGCGCCGTGCTCGGGGTGGTCGCGCCGAGGCTGCGCGGCGGCCCCGAGGGCGCCGTCCGGGCGGCGTCGCTGGGCGGTGCGGAAGCCGACCGGGCCGGGCCGCTCGGTGCGCTGCTGGACCGGAACGCGGCCGACGTCCCCGCGTACGGGCGGGCGCTCAACCTCGGCGGGGTGCTGCGGATCGCGTCCGCGCAGCTCGCCGCGGCGAGCGCCGGCCACGGCCGGATCGCCGACCTCGCCGCCGACCGGGTCGACCGGGCGGACGGGATCAGCGGCGAGGAGCCGCAGCAGCCGCTCACCGTGCTGCTGGGCGAGACCGGCAGCGGACGGACCACCGAACTCGCCGCACTGGCGGTGCGCCGGAGCGGCGGCGGCCACCCGCTGCCCACGCTGTGGCTGCGCGGCGCCGACCTGGAGCCCGCCGACCGCTCGCTCGCCGACGCCGTCCAGCGGGCGCTCGCCGGGGCCGCCGGGACACTCGGCGTCCCGGCGCCCGGGGCGGACGCGGTGGCCGCGCTCTGCGAGGCGGCGGGGCGTCCGCTGCTGGTGGTGCTGGACGGGCCGGAGGAGGCGCCCCGCATCCTCGGACAGGCGTGGCTGCGGGCGGGCGCGGAGTGGCTCCGGCGCTGCGGCGCCCGGCTGCTGACGGCCTGCCGACCGGACGGCTGGGAGCAGCTCGCCGGCTGGCACGGCGAGGCGCGGCTGCTGTGGCTCGGCGGCCTGCCCGCGGAGGCGGCGGCCCGGGCCGCCCGGCGGTACGGCCTGCCGGAGGGCTATCTGGCGCCGTCGGAGGCGGGCCACGCGCTCGTGCTGCGCCTGGGCGGGGAACTGGCGGCGGAGGGCGTCCGGGGGCCGGTGCCGGGCCGGGAGGAGGCGTTCGCGGGCTGGTTCGACCTGGGGTGCCTGCGCGTCGCCCGCCGGGTCGCGGCGGCGCGGACGGTACGGCGGCCCGGGGCGCACCGGCGCGGCGGGCCGCCGCCGGCGGGCGAGGACGCCGGGCAGGTCCGGCGGCTCGCGGCGGAGGCCGCGGGCCGGCTGCACGACGCGGCGCGGCTGATGCTGGGGGCGGGCCACGGGGGGCTCGCCGCCGCGGAGTTCGAGCGGCTGTTCCCGGTGGCCGGGGGCTGGGCGCGGGCGGTGGTGGAGGCGCGGCTGCTGACGCCCGCGGGCGCGGGGTACCGGGCGGGGCACGAGGAGTGGGGGGAGTGGCTGCAGGGGCTGCACCTGGACCTGGACGCGGCACTGCGCCTGCTGCTGACGGAGCAGGGGGAGCCGGGGGCCGACGGAGGCGACCCGGGGGCGCGCGGGCCCGCGCCCGCGCCGGGGGCGGGCGAAAGGGGGGCCGACGGGCCGGAGCGGGGCGCCGCCGGCAGCGGAGCGGGCACCGAAGAGGCGCTCCACGGCCGCCGGGAAGCCCCCCGGCGGACCGGTGGGGGACGGGCGGCCCCGGCGAGGGTGCCGGCGGCAGGTGCGGCGGAGGGGGCGGCGGCCGGTGGGTCACCGGGCGCGCCGGAGAGGGACGACGGCCCGGCGGGAGCGGCGCACGGGGTCGGGCGGGGGCGGGCCGGGGTGGTGGCGGCGGCCTTGCGGCGGGTGGGGGAGGTGCACGGCGCGGGCGCGCTGGACGTGTGGCTGCACCGGATCCGGCTGGCGCTCGACCGGGCCGAGCCGGGCGGCGAGGCGGACTGGTGGGCGGGCCGGCTGCTGGCCGCCGGGGTGACGGGCAGCCCGGACGCGGCGGTGCACCGGGAACTGCTGGCGGTGCTCGCCGAGCGCGCCCGGAGCGACCCCCGGTTCGGGACGGCGTTCTGGGCGGCGCTGCCCCTCGCCCCCGTCGACCGCCTGGGGCTGCTGCGCCGCCTGGTCGGGGTGGACGCGGTGTTCGACGCCGCCACCGCCGAGCTGCTGACCGCCGACCCGGGAACGGTGGTTCCGCTGCTGTGCGGCTGGTTCGAAGACGCCGACGAGCGGGCCGGGGACCTCGCCGAGGAGCTGCTGTTCACCCACCGGGCGCTCGCCCTGGACGAGTTGACGGAGGTGCTGGTCGGCGCCGCGCACCCCCGCGCGGACCGGCTGCTGGGCCGGCTCGCCGTCCACGAGCCGTCCGCGCTGTGCCGGGCCGTCGACCGGTGGAGTCACGACCCGCGGCCGGAGCGGCACGTGGCAGCGGCCGTGCACGCCCGCCTTACGGCGTCGCACGCCGGCGGCTCGGGCCGCCGGCTGCTGCGCCACGCCGCCCGTACGCTGCTCGCCCGGGAGGACGAACCCGCCCTGCACGGCGCCGCGTTGGCGCTGCTGCTGGACGACCCGGAGTGCCGCGCCGAGTACCTGCCGGCCGCGCTGGCGGCGTACCGGGCGGAGGACCCGTTCCTGACCCCGGAGGTGCTCGTCGGGGCGGTCGCCGACCACCCCGAGCAGGTGCTGGCGGCGCTGCGCGAGCGGCTGGCAGCCCCGGCGGCGCCGGTGCGCGAGGTGCTGGCGGTCCTGGCGGCCGCGGAGGGCGAGGAGGCGGCGGAGCACGGCGGGCGGTTCGCGGCGGAGCTGCTGCGCGAGCGGCCGGAGCGGGCCGGGCAGGTCGCCGAGTTCCTGGACGCGCTGCTGGCCGCGGGCCGGGACGCCCGCCCGCTGCTGGCGGAGGTGCTGGCCGCCGCCCCGGCCGTCCGGGTGCCGTTCGCCGTCGTCCTGGCCTCACCGGACGGCGGGACGGAGACCGGGGCGGGCGGCGGGGCGGGCGGCGGGGCGGAGCGGCCGGAGGTGCCCGGGCGGGGACGGCTGCTGGACAGTCTGCTGGCCGCCGAGCAGGACCCCGACGTGCTGGTCGCGGTGCTGGAACGGCTGGCCGACCGGTATGCCGAGCACGAGCCCGGACGGCTGCGCGAGCTGCTCCGGCGGATCGGGGGCCGCTGGGACGGCGCCGACGCGGTGCTGGCCCGCTGCGCGGACCGCTCGGCCGGTTTCGCCCGGCTGCTGGCCCAGTGGCCTGCGGTGTCGGAGGCGGAGCGTCGCACCGATCACACCGAGCCCCTTCCGGTGCCGAGGCAGGGGCGGGCGCATGGCACGCTATAGGGGTTCAGGTTTGGATGTTCGAGTGCACCGGGTGTGCACGGCATAGGAACAAGGAGCGGTCAGGTGCAGCGCTGGCACGGCCTGGAGGAGATCCCCGGGGACTGGGGGCGCAGCGTCGTCACCATCGGATCGTTCGACGGAGTGCACCGGGGCCACCAGCTGATCATCGGCCGGGTGGTGGAACGCGCGCGCGAACTCGGCGCGAAGTCGGTGGTGGTCACCTTCGACCCGCACCCGAGCGAGGTCGTCCGGCCCGGCAGCCACCCGCCGCTGCTGGCGCCGCAGCCGCGCCGCGCGGAGCTGATCGAGCAGCTGGGGGTGGACGCGGTGCTGGTGCTCCCGTTCACCGCCGAGTTCTCCAAGGAGTCGCCGGAGTACTTCGTCCGGTCGGTGCTGGTGGACGCGCTGCGCGCGCGCCTGGTCGTCGAGGGGCCGAACTTCCGCTTCGGGCACAAGGCGGCCGGCGACGTCGCGCTGCTCGCCGAGCTCGGCCGGGCGGACGACTTCGAGGTCGAGGTGCTCGACCTGCAGGTGCGCGGCGCGGCGGGCGACGGCGAGCCGTTCTCGTCCAGCCTGTGCCGGCGGCTGGTCGCCGAGGGCGACCTGGCCGGCGTGGCGGAGATCCTGGGCCGTCCGCACCGGGTCGAGGGCGAGGTCGTCCGGGGCGCGCAGCGCGGCCGCGAGCTCGGCTTCCCGACCGCGAACGTGGACACCGTGCAGCACAGCGCGATCCCGGCGGACGGCGTGTACGCGGGCTGGCTGACCGCGGCGGGGGAGCGGATGCCGGCCGCCATCTCGGTGGGCACCAACCCGACCTTCGACGGGACCAGCCGCACGGTGGAGGCCTACGCGATCGACCGCGTCGGGCTCGACCTGTACGGGCTGCACGTCGCGGTGGACTTCCTCGCGTACCTGCGCGGGATGGAGAAGTTCGACTCGATCGACGCGCTGCTGGAGCGGATGGCGGACGACGTGAAGCGGGCCCGCGAGCTGACCGAGTAGCACCGCGGGAACGACGGACGAGGGGCGCGAGATCACTCGCGCCCCTCGTCCGTCCTCCACTGCTACTGCTGCGGCGGCGGGTAGCCGTACCCCGGCTGCTGGCCCCAGGGCTGGCCCTGCTGGGGGTAGCCCGGCTGCTGCGGGTAGGGCGGCTGGCCCTGCTGCGGCTGCCCCTGCTGGGGGTAGCCCGGCTGCTGCGGGTACGGGGGCTGCTGCTGCCACCCCTGCTGCTGCGGGGGCTGCTGGTAACCGCCCTGCTGCTGGCCCTGCCAGCCGCCGGCGGCCTGCTGGGCGCGGACGATGTCCTCGCCGACCAGCGCGGCGAGCTCGAAGTACGCGTCGCGCACCTTGGGCCGCATCATCGCCAGGTTGACCTCGGCGCCGGCCGCCAGGCTCTCGTCGAAGGGCACCACCACGACGCCGCGGCAGCGGGTCTGGAAGTGCGCCACGATGTCCTCGACCTTGATCATCTTGCTGGTCTCGCGGACCCCGGAGACCACGGTGATCGAGCGCTGCACCAGGTCGGCGTAGCCGTGCGCGGAGAGCCAGTCGAGCGTGGTCGAGGCGGAGCTGGCGCCGTCCACGCTCGGGGTGGCGACCACGATCAGCTGGTCGGCGAGGTCCAGCACGCCGCGCATGGCGCTGTAGAGCAGGCCGGTGCCGGAGTCGGTCAGGATGATCGGGTAGTGCTGGCCGATCACCTCGACCACCTTGCGGTAGTCGGAGTCGTCGAAGGTCGTGGAGACGGCCGGGTCGACGTCGTTGGCGACGATCTCCAGGCCCGAGTGCGGGTCCTGCGAGGTGAACTGGCGGACGTCCATGTAGCTGCGCAGCCGCGGGATGGCGGTCACCAGGTCGCGGATGGTCGCGCCGGTCTGACGCTTGATCCGGCGGCCGAGGGTGCCGGCGTCCGGGTTGGCGTCGATCGCGATCACCTTGTCCTGGCGCTCGCTGGCCAGGGTGGCCCCGAGCGAGGTGGTGGTCGTGGTCTTGCCGACGCCGCCCTTGAGGCTGATCACGGCGATCCGGTAGCAGGACATCACCGGCTGGCGGATCAGCTCCAGCTTGCGGGCCCGGTCGGCCTGCGCGCCCTTGCCGCCGAACTGGAAGCGCGGCTGCTGGCGCTGCGCCTTCGGCTGGCCGCGCAGCAGGCGGTCCGAGGACAGCTCCACGGCGGCGGTGTAGCCGAGCGCGGCACCGTGCGCGGTCTGCGGCGGCGCGGCCTGGAACGCGGCGGAGGCCTGCGCCGCGCCCTGCTGCGGGTACGCGGGCGGCTGCGGCCAGCCGCCCTGGCGCGGGTCGGCGACCGGCGGCTGGGCGTGCGGACCGGGCTGCTGCGGCTGCGGGACCTGTGGCGGACCGGGCTGCTGCGGCGGGGGCGGCCCCCACTGCTGGCCCTGCTGCGGGTGCTGCTGGTACGGCGGCACGGGCTGCTGCTGCACCGGCGGCTGCTGCTGGTGCGGACCCGGCGGCGGGACCTGCTGGGGGCCCGGCTGCGGCGCGACCGGCGGCTGCTGGTGCGGTCCGGGCTGCGGGCCCGGCGGCCACGCCTGCGGCGGGTACGGCTGCTGCTCGGCGTGCGGCGGCAGCGGTCCGGGCTGCGGCGCGACCGGCGGCTGCTGCACGGGGGCCTGCTGGACCGGCTGCTGCTGGACGGGCGGCTGCTGCACCGGAGCGGGCTGGACGGGGGCCTGCTGGACGGGGGGCTGCTGCACCGGCGGGGTGGCGACCGGCGGGGTGGCCGCCGGGGCCTCGGCGACCGGCGCCACCGGGGCGGCGGGCGGAGCCTCGGCCACCGGTGCGGACTCGACGGCCGGGGCCGGGGCAGGCTCCGCCACGGGCTGGGCGGCCGCCGCGGCGTCACCGCCCGTCGCGTCCGGCGCGGACGGGGCCGTGGCCTGTGCCGTCGCACCCGTGCCGGCGCCCGGTGCCGGGTCCGTGCTCTGCGTGTACCAGGACGGAGGCGTGTAGTCCGGGGCGTCCGACCAGTCGTCGTCGTCCTCCGCCGCGTTGTCGCCGACGTAGACGCCGTCCCGATCGCTGCTCACTTGGGCTCCCTCGTGTTCGCCGCCGCTGTTCGCGGTGCCGTCGGGCATCAAGACTAGGACGTGGACACCGGTTGCCTGAAGGCGGTGCCCGACGTCCGTCGTCGTGTACGCAGGCCGGGGACGGAGTGCGTCAACATCTCAGGGACGTCCTGTCACCTGATGTTCACTCCGTCCCCGGCCCGGGTGCGCGCGTCCGGCGCGCGGTCAGTCCATGCGGCGCGGGCCGCCCAGCACCTGGGTCTCGGCGTCGCCGGGGTTGGTCATCACGTACTGGCGGCGCATCCGGGTGGCCCACAGCGTCACGTTGTCGGGCACGGTGGGCAGGTAGGCGAGGTCCTCGGCGCCGAGCGAGAGGATCCGGCCGAGCAGCTCGGCCTCCTGCGGGGAGACCCGCTGGACACCGACCAGGTCGGCGGCGTTGAGCACCCGGGAGGCGTTCGGGCCGAGGTACGGCAGCAGGGTCAGGGTGGTCTGCCACGGCGCGGCCGACAGCCGGCTGCGGGACGGGCGGGCGCCGAGGTCGCGGACCACCAGCACCGGCGAGGCCACCGACGCGCCCTGCGCGCCGAGCCGGCCCACCGCGTGGACGGTGACGCAGGGCTGGCCGCCGCCGGCCGCCTGCGCCATCGGCGCCCAGGCCTGCGGACGCCCGGTCTCCACCGCGACGCGGGCCCCGATCGCGGCCGCCCGCAGGGCGATCACCTGCGCCGTCCACATGCCGCCGACCAGCACCACCTCGTAGGCGGACGGGCGGAACAGGCCGAGCACGGCGGGCTGCTGGTGCTGGTCGGTGCCGATCAGCACGCCGTCGTCGCCGACCGGGAAGGACAGCGCGCCGAGGTCGTCCAGGGTCAGCACGTGCTTCTCGCGGCGCGGGCCGCGCAGGCCGAAGCCGGGGCGGATCCGCCGGACCCGGGCGGGCTCGGCGGACTGCGGCGCCTGGCTGGGATAGGTCTGATAAGCCATCAGGAAGTCCCTCCCAGGGGCAGGGTGGCGAGCATGCCGGGAGCCTGCTCCAGGTCCAGGCGGGTCAGGTGGGTGCCGGACTGCTGGGCACGCTGCTCGACCATCCGGCCGACCTGGGTGACCTCGCTCTCGCTGCGCCCGGTGAGCCGCAGGTGGCCGCTGATCGCCACCGCACCGCCCAGCCCGTGACCGGCGGTCAGGCTGAAGGTGGAGGTGAACGCGGGCGTCCCGGTCAGCTGGTTGACCAGCTCGGGAGCGGCGACCCGGCCGCTCCCGCCGGGCCGCGACAGCTGCGGCCACTTGGAGATCCAGTAGGTGGTGTGCCAGCGGTCGTCCACCCGCCAGAAGCGGTTGGACTCCTGGGTGCGCCGGGCACCCGCGCCGCCGCCGCCCGAGCCCTGCCGCCCGGCCACCGCCATCGGGTTGGCGCAGGAGGAGATGGCGAGGGCGGCGATCAGCTCGCGCTCGTCCAGGACGGTCACGGTGAAGCCGGCGTTGTTGAGTCGGCCGGCCAGCTGGTCGGTGACCCGCTGGAGGGTCTTGCGGGCGCCCTCCTCGCCGCCGCCGCGGGCCAGCACGGCGGTCGCGGCGCGCTCCGGGTCGAGCTTGAGCGCGACCCAGGTGAGCCGCAGGCCCGGGGTGGAGACGCCGCCGGGCAGCTGCTGGTACGCCCGCGAGGCGAGCGAGCCCTCGGGCAGGTGCGGCGCCGGGGCGGGCTGGGTGTGCTGCACCAGCTGCACGGACTCCAGCTCGATGTCGTCGACGCGCAGCACCGAGCACACCACGTCCAGCGGCACCGAGGCCCGGTGGGGGCGCATCGGCTCGTCCTTGGACTGCACCAGCAGCACCGAGGTGAGGAAGGTGCCGTCGCCGACCATGCCGGTCTCGCGGCGCATCGGACGCCCGTCGCCGAGGTCGGTCTCGGTGGCGTGGGTGCAGGTCTTCAGGGCGGGCTCCAGCTCCATCACCGGGGCCAGCGCCGGATCGGTGCCGGGCGGCGGCACGTTGAACTTCGCCTGCTTGCGGCGGGAGTTGAAGGTCATCCGGACGCCGAGCGCCTCGCCGGCCGTCCGGCCGCCCAGGCGCAGGACCGCGACGACCAGCAGGACCAGCGCGGGCACCGCGAAGGCACCGGCCATCACCGGGCTGATGGTCCATCCGACCGCGACCAGCGCGGCGGCGACCTCCAGCTGGACCAGCTGCTGGAGCTGGAGCCGGCTTCCCAACAGGCCCGGCCTGGGCAGGACCTTGAGCGCCACCGGCCCGGTGGCGGGCGCGGACTGGCCCCGACGCGCGCCGCGGCCGTCCGGCCTCCGACCGTGCGATGTGCTGCGTCGCGCTGGAGCGGACTGGCTTGGCATCCCCCGATTTGCCCTCTCTGCTCGTTCCCACGGCCCGGCTGGTCGGGCGGCGAACCGTACCCGTACCGTACCTACCGTCTGCTGCCGCATCGTAGAGGGTGGGCTGCGGCCCCCGCCGGGCGGGTGGCAGACTCACGCACTGCGGAAGCGCGCTGACGCCCGCACAGACGGCAGGTCACACAGGGGAGACGGGGACGAGCATGGCATCACGCCGGGACGAGCTGAACGCCTACACCTTCGCGCGCAAGCGCATGGTCGGGGCCTTCCTCCAGCCCAACGGCGGCGGCAACGACGAGGACGCACCGCGTCCCGTCCGGGCCGTGCTGCCGAGCGTGGTGGTGGCCGCCGTGGCCGTGGCGGGCTTCGGCATGTGGGGCGTCATCAAGCCCGCCGCGCCGCTGCACTGGGACGAGGGCAAGAACATCATCCAGGGCAAGCAGTCCACCACCCGGTACGTGCTGCTGCCCGAGGGCGAGGGCGCCAACCGCCACATGGTGCTGCACCAGGTGCTGAACATGTCCTCGGCCCGGCTGGTGCTGCCGGCCGGCGCCCAGGTCCAGATCGTCGCGGACGACGTGCTGGACAAGTACCAGTGGCGCGGCCCGACGATCGGCATCCCGTACGCGCCGGACAAGCTGCCCAAGGAGGGCGACGCCGGGCAGGCGAAGACCTGGTCGGTCTGCGACCGTCCGGGCACCGACGCCAACACCCAGGCCACCATCAACCAGGCGGTGTTCGTCGCGGCGGGCAAGGAGGCCGCGACCCTGGCCGACCCCAAGCTGCGGCTCGGCGACGGCCAGGTGCTGTTCGTCAAGGGCCCCAAGGACGGCAAGGTCGACGGCGGCCGGTACCTGGTGGACGGGCGCGGGGTGCGCCACTCGGTCGGCACCGAGGGGACGGCCGTCACCAAGCCCTCCCTGGTGACCGCGCTGTTCGGCGACGGCGCCCAGCCGCAGGAGGTCACCGACGAGTGGCTGCGGACGCTGGAGAACGGCAACCCGATCACCTTCCCGGTGGTCAAGGACTTCGACGGCAAGGTGCAGCCCTCCACGGTGGGCCTGACCAAGACCGAGGACAAGCGGGTCGGCCGGCTGCTGAAGTTCCAGAACGACGCGTACTACGTGGTCGGCAAGGACCTGCTGTACCAGATCACCCCGTTCCAGGCCGAGCTGATGCGGCTCAACCCCGCGCTGGCGCCGATCTACAACGGCGCCACCCCGAGCTACGGCGACCTCACCCCGCAGGACCGGAACACCCTGCAGAGCAAGATCGACAAGTCGATGATGACCGCCGAGGCGACCAAGGACTGGCCGACCGAGAAGTCCCCGGCCGTCAACATCGGCACCAAGGGCAACCGTTCGGTGGTCTGCTCGTCCTTCGACGGGATCGAGAACGGCGTCGTCAAGCGCTCGGTGTGGGCCCACACCGACTACCCGGTGACGGTCTCCTCCGGCTCGGCCAGCGCCCACGTGACGCCCGGCCACGGCCTGCTCTTCCGCGCGGTGGACGGCCAGGGGCAGGACAGCTCCGGCAGCGACTTCCTGATCACCGAGACCGGCCTGCGCTACTCGCTGCCGGCCAACGGCGACGGCGGCCAGGCGGCCCCGGCCGGCGGCGCCTCGCCCGCCCCGCAGGCGCAGGAGAAGAAGGAAGCCAACGAGTCGCAGGCCCGGCTCGGCTACAAGAACGTGTCACCGGTGCAGGTCCCGATGGCGTGGGCCCGACTGGTGCCGGCCGGCCCGGTGCTCGACACCAACGCGGCCGTTCAGGCGCAGAACGCCTGATGCTCCGTCAGCGCGCCACGCCGGATCGAGTGTCATGGTCTGGTAACTACCCGCTACCCGGTGTTGGGCGTACGGCGGTTGACGGATACAGTGCTACCGGACCCACATCCGTGGTGTCCGGACGGGTGGTCAGAGTCACGGCCACCCCGACGTAGTCAGTCTCATGGGGGACGGTGGAAATGTCTGGTCAGTTCACGACGACCGCTGAGGAAATGATCGCGTTCGCCAACCGGATCGGTCAGGTGAACCAGGACGTTCAGCAGGAGATCGGCAAGCTGAACAACCTGGTGAGCGAGATCAGCTCGGGCTGGCGCGGCGAGGCTGCCACTGCCTACCAGCAGATGCAGACCCGGTTCAACGAGGACGCCAACGCGCTGAACAAGGTGCTCGACGAGATCAAGCAGGCCATCGAGGCCACCACCAAGGCGTACCAGCAGACCGAAGCGGACCAGCGGTCCTCGGTCGGCGGCATCGGCGTCTGAGCCTCGGCGGATTCGGTCGAATTCGCAGCCTCTTCATCTGCGGCCCGTTGAGGGTCGCTCGACTTCCATCGACAAGGAGACACCATGTCCGACGGCGGCATCCTCGTTAATTTCCAGACCATCTCGGGCGCGGGTACCGAGGTGCGTCAGACCGCTGCGCGCATCCAGTCGCAGCTGGACGACCTGAAGGCCGGCGTGCAGCGCATCGCCAGTGCCTGGTCCGGTGCGGCTCAGGAGGGCTACCAGGCCCGCCAGGGCGAGTGGGACCGCAAGGCGGCCGACCTGCAGCAGGTGCTCGGCCAGATCGCCACCGCGCTGGACAACGCCGCGCAGAGCTACCAGGCGACCGAGAAGGCCAACGCGGGTATCTGGCACTGAGTCCGGCTCACGGGGGAGCACAGCAGCGCTGAACAGGGCGGGCGTCCGGACGGGCGCCCGCCCTGCTGGCGTGACGACAACGGGGAACTGAGGGGTAGCAAGGTGTCGTTGGGTACGTTCCGCAGGGCCGCCGCCGTGCTGGTCGTGCTGGGGGTGGTCGGGGGCACCGCCGCGGCGCCCGCCTTCGCGGCCGGGCCCTCGGCCGGCGCAGCCGACGGGGCCGGCGCGGTCCGCTGGTCCCCGATGTCGATAGCCGCCGCGGGTGAGTGCACCTTCCCCGCCGCGGACGTGAAGAGCAAGCCGTGGGCACTCCAGCGGGTGCTGCTCGACCAGCTCTGGGCGGCCGGCACCGGCAAGGACGTCACGGTCGCGGTGATCGACACCGGCGTGGACGCCAGCAACCCGCAGCTGGCCGGCAAGGTGATCGACGGCGGTTCGCTGCTCAAGGACCGGCAGACCGGCAAGGCCGTCGAAGGCACCGGCGTCACCGACAAGGTCGGCCACGGCACCAAGGTGGCCGGCATCATCGCGGCCCGTCCGCTGCCCGACCGGACCGGCTTCGTGGGCCTGGCGCCGGACGCCAGGATCCTGGCGATCCGGCAGAACGACAGCGACGGCAACGGGGACGTCACCACCCTGGTGGCCGCGATCAACCAGGCGATCACGGCCGGCGCGAAGGTGATCAACATCTCGCAGGACGTGCGCGCCGACAACGACAAGGGCGAGTTCGAGGGCCGGGGCGCCCTGGAGGAGGCCCTGAAGCGGGCCGAGCACGAGAACGTCGTGGTGGTCGCCTCGTCCGGCAACGACGGGCGCGAGGGCGACACCTATCCGGCCGCCATCGAAACGGTGCTGGCCGTCGGCGCCTCCGACCGCAACAACGAGCGCGCGCCGTTCTCCCAGTACGGCGACTTCGTCGACATCGCCGCGCCCGGGGTGGACATGCTCTCCACCGTGCCGGCCGGCGGCCAGTGCGTCGACAACGGCACCAGCTTCTCCGCCCCGTACGTGGCCGGACTGGCCGCCGTGCTCAAGGGCATGTACCCGAAGTGGACGGCCCAGCAGATCCGCACCCGGATCGAACAGACCGCGCAGCGCAACGAGCGCGGCGCGAACCGCTTCATCGGCTGGGGCGTCGTCGACCCGGTGAAGGCGGTGCAGAGCGAGAGCGCTCCCGCCGAGTCCCCGAGCCCCGACGCCAAGGTGAAGCTGGACAACGTCCCGATCGTGGCGCAGCCGCTGGGCCTGGCCGAGACCCAGGCCGACCGGGACGCCCGCACCGCGACCTTCGTGCTCGGCGGCGGCGGTCTGGCGGTCGCCGCGCTGGCCGGCGGCGCCGTGGTGCTGCGCGACTTCCGCCGCCGCCGCGGCGAGCACGCCTGAGACCCCGGCTACGACAGCGGCCCCCGCCCGGAAGCTCCGGGCGGGGGCCGCTGTCACGTGCGGGCGGGATCAGACCTGCTCGTCCTCGGGGACGGTGATCACCCAACGGCTGTCCTGCCGCGGGCGCAGGTAGAAGACCCAGTAGAGGCTGGCCAGCACGGTGATGCCGGCGGTGTAGAGCAGGGCCATCTTGTCCTGGCTGTACAGAGTGTAGGCGAGCGCCACGATCACCAGGATCGGCAGGGCCGGCCAGAGCGGCTGGCGCCACGCCGGGGCGTCCTTGTGGTGGCCCTTGCGGGCGAACAGGGCGGCGACGGCGACCAGCAGGTACAGGGCGGCGACGGCGACACCGGTGATGCTGGTCAGGGTGTCCTGCGGGACGAAGCAGAGCACCGCGCCGGGGATGCCGACGGCCAGGGTGGAGATCCACGGGGCCTTGAAGCGGTTCAGGGTGCCGAAGGCCCGGTTGATCGGCTCCGGCCACGCCTTGTCACGGCCGGAGGCGAAGAGCACGCGGGAGTTCTGGATGACCATCACGATGCCGGCGTTGATGATGGCCAGCGCGATGCAGAGGCTGACGAAGGTGCCCACCGAGCTGCCGGCCCAGCCGGCCACCAGGTCGGAGATGTTGCCGTTGGTCAGCGCGGCCAGGTCGGGGGCGCCCACGGTGATCGCGGCGACCGGGACCAGGATGATGACGACCGACAGGCCCAGGGTCCACAGCACGGTCTTGGCGACGTTGGTGCGCGGGTTCTCCAGCTCCTCGGAGAGGTAGATGGCGGTGGAGAAGCCCTGGGTGACGAAGAGCGCGGTGCCCATGCCGGCCATGATCAGCGCGAGGGTGACCGGGCTGGCGCCGCCGTTGCCGTCGGCGACCTGGCCGTGCAGCAGGCTGCCGAGGCCCCGCTCGCTGTTGGCGAAGCCGAGGAAGGAGACCACGGCGCAGGCGATGACCTCGAGGACCAGGAAGATGCCGGTGATCCAGGCGTTGGCCCGCAGGTCGAGCAGACCGGCCACGGTCGCCGCGATCATCACCACGGCGCCGGCGACCTTGGGGTCGACCTGGATGATCGGCGCCAGGTAGTCGGCGGTGCCGATCGCGATCAGCGAGGGCACGATCATCACCACGATCAGCGACTGGATGAAGACCAGCCAGCCGGCGAAGCGGCCCGCCAGGGTGCCGACCATCGCGTACTCGCCGCCGGCGCTGGGGATCAGGGTGCCGAGCTCGGAGTAGCAGAAGGCCACCGCGACGCAGATCAGCGAGCCGATCGCGATGGTCAGGCCGGTGAACGTGCCCAGTGAGTTGAAGAGCTCGGGGACGATCACGAACAGTGAGGAGGCCGGGGTGACACACGACAGGGTGAGCAGCGTGCCGCCCACGACGCCGAGCGATCGGGAGAGCTTCTGCGGGTTCCCGGAGGCTGAACCGGCGCCCTCCGGGGCGGCGACCTGCGGGTGAAGCGTGTCGGTCATGGGGCTTCCGATCGACTGGCGGGGGGTTGGGGGTGGGGAGCGGTATCGCCTCCGAAGGCTTGCCTGGCGGTGTGGTGTTCTCATCGCTCCCGGTTGGCCAGGGTGCCCGTGCGGAATGGTCCAGTCAACGCGGCGGAAGCTACGGAATTCGTTGCGGTGGGCAACATAGTCATGCACCGCCCATGCTAAATCCCGGTAAATTCCGCTTGAATCAAAGGTGCACGCAATGGATGATCTTCGATTCGAAGGGCATCGTCGGGGGCGTCGAGCGGCCCGCAACGCGTCGCGGAGGTACGGGAACCGCAGCTCACCAGCGGAAACCCGAAGATAACGTTCTGGCACCGTCCGGGCGGCGAGATGCCGCGAGGGCCGGGTTCGTCGGAACCCGGCCCTCGTCATTACACCCTGTTACTTGACCAGCGGCGGCTACGGCGTCGGCAGCCAGCCGGTCTGGACGGTCTGGCCGGCCGTGATCCGGCGCGAGACGAAGACGCCCCGGCCCGGGGGCAGCGGCTGCGGCTTGACCGTGCCGAGCAGCGCACCCTCGTTCTTGTCGCCGGAGAGCAGGACGCCCTGGCCGCCGAGCTCGCGCATCCGCTGCATGATCGGCTCGAACAGCGAGCGGCCGGCGCCGCCGGAGTTGCGGGCGATGATGATGCGCAGGCCGATGTCGCGGGCGAACGGCAGGAACTCGGCCAGCGGCGCCATCGGGTTGCCCGACTGGGTCGCGACCAGCTCGTAGTCGTCCACGATCACGAACATGTCCTTGCCGCTGTACCAGCTGCGGTTGCGCAGCTGCTCCGGCGTGACGTCCGGGCCGGGCAGGCGGCGCGAACAGGCGCCGCGCAGCATCTCCACGATCGAGGACATCGCCGGGGCGGCGGCCGCGTACTCCACCAGGTACTCCGGCGGGACGACGCCCAGCAGCGAGCGGCGGAAGTCGCCGACCACGATGCCGGCCTGGTCCGGGGTGTACCGCTCGGTGATCTGCTTGATCAGCATCCGCAGCATCGCCGACTTACCGGACTCGCTCTCGCCGAAGACGATGAACAGCGGGTCGGTCTCGAAGTTCACGAAGACCGGCGCCAGCTCGACCTCGTCGACACCGAACGCGATGCCCAGCTCCGGGTGCTCGAAGCCCTTGGGCAGCGACTGCCCGTCCAGGACGGCGGGCAGCATCCGGACCTGCGGGGCGCGCGGGCCGGTCCAGCCCGCGTTCACCTGGGCGACCAGGTCGGCCACGCCGTCCACCAGGTCCTCGATGCTGGAGGAGCCGTCCATGCGCGGCAGGCCGGACAGGAAGTGCAGCTTGCCGGGGGTCAGACCGCGGCCGGGGATCGGCGGGACGTTCACGGCGACCTTGCGGTCGATCTCGGACTCCATCGAGTCGCCGAGCTTGAGCTCGACCCGGTTCTGCAGCAGGTCCTTCAGCGCCGGGCGGACCTCGGCGTACCGGGCCGCGGTGATGATCACGTGGACGCCGTAGCCGAGACCGCGCTGGGCGATGTCGGCGATGACCGGCTCCAGGACCTCGAACTCCTGCTTGAAGGTCAGCCAGCCGTCGATCATCAGGAAGACGTCGCCGAACTGCTCGTCCGGCAGCTGGCCGGCCGCCCGGCGGGACCGGTAGGTGGCGATGGTGTCGATCCCGGTGGAGCGGAACAGCTCCTCCCGGCGGTTCAGCACGCCGTGCACCTCGCTGATGGTGCGGCGGACCTTCTCCACGTCCAGTCGGCCCGCGACACCGCCGACGTGCGGCAGGTCGGCCAGCGAGCCGAAACCGCCGCCGCCGAAGTCCAGCAGGTAGAACTGCGTCTCGACCGGGGTGTGGGTGACCGAGAAGCCGGCCACGATGGTGCGCACCAGGGTCGACTTGCCGGACCGCGGACCACCGACGATCATGCCGTGGCCGGCGGCGCCGGAGTAGTCCAGCTCCATGATGTCGCGGCGCTGGTCGCGCGGCTTGTCGACGATGCCGACCGGCACCACCAGGCCGCCGTTGCGGCCGTGCGGCGCGGAGAGGCCGCGGTCCGCGGTCACCTGGAGCGGCGGCACCAGCTGGTCGATCGAGGGCGCGGCCTCCAGCGGCGGCAGCCACACCTGGTGGGCCGGCGGGCCCTGGCCGACCATGCGCTCCACGAACACGTCGAGCATGGTCGGCAGCAGCGAGTCGTCCACCTCGGGCGCCGACTCCTCGACGACCTCCTCGACCACCGGCTCGATGACCGGCACCTCGGCGGCGGTGAACAGCACCGGCTGCGCGGTGACCGCCCGCCCGCCGACGACGCGCTGCTGGCCCGGCGCCCGGTAGGCGCCGGAGACGTACGCGGCGCGGAAGCGCTCCATCACGTCGGAGCCGAACTTCAGGTAGCCGACACCGGGGATCGGCGGCAGGTGGTAGGCGTCCGGGACGCCGATCGCGGCCCGCGACTCGGCGGCCGAGAAGGTGCGCAGACCCAGCCGGTAGGAGAGGAAGGTGTCCAGGCCGCGGAGCTTCCCCTCCTCCAGCCGCTGGGAGGCGAGCAGCATGTGCATACCGAGCGAACGGCCGATCCGGCCGATCTGGATGAACAGGTCGATGAAGTCCGGCTTCGCGGTGAGCAGCTCGGAGAACTCGTCGATGATCATCAGCAGCGAGGGCATCGGGTCGAGCGCCGCACCGGCCGCGCGGGCCCGCTCGTACTCGTTGATGTTGGCGTAGTTGCCCGCCGTCCGCAGCAGCTCCTGACGGCGGTTCATCTCGCCCTCGATCGCGTCGCGCATGCGGTCGATCAGGGTGGCTTCGCCCTCGAGGTTGGTGATCACGGCCGCGGTGTGCGGCATCTCCGCCATGCCGGCGAAGGTCGCACCACCCTTGAAGTCGGCGAGGACCAGGTTGAGCACCTCGGAGGAGTGGGTCACCGCGAGCGCCAGCACGATGGTGCGCAGCACCTCGGACTTGCCGGAACCGGTCGCGCCGACGCACATGCCGTGCGGGCCCATGCCCTGGAGCGAGGCCTCCTTGATGTCCAGCCAGACGTACTCGCCGTTCTGGCCGACGCCCAGCGGCACCCGGAGCTTCTCGGCGATCGGCTTCGGCCGCCAGTGCCGGGCCGGGTCGAAGGAGCCCGGGTCGCCGGTGTGCATCATCTCGGTGAAGTCCATCGAGACCAGCGAGGGGTCGCCGTCGTCGTCGCCGGCCGAGGCCCGGAACGGCGCCAACTGGCGGGCCAGCGCCTCGGACTGCCAGCTCGACAGGGCGTCCGGCTTGCCCGGGTAGGAGGCGCCCGAGGCGGCCTCCAGCAGCAGCTCGTCCTTGCCGATGGTGATCACCAGGTGGCCGTTGGGCTCGTCCAGGTCGCCGGGGACGACCTCGATCACGGTCACGCCCTGGACGCCCTCCGCGCCGGCCAGGACCGAGTCCACCGGCACGCCCGCGCCGTCCATGACCACCACGATGTGCGGCTGGTCCGGGGTCGGCACGGAGTCCCGCGAGAAGCCCTTGCGGCCGGCCAGCTCATTGGCCAGCAGCTCCTCCAACTCGCCCAGCCCGGAGGCGATCAGTCGCCGCGAGCCCGCGCCGTCCGCCTCCTTGCGGTGCTGGGTGTGCGGCAGCCACTTCGCCCACTCCCACTCGTCGACCGCACCCGGAGCGGCGGCGACGCCGATCATCAGGTCCTCGGGCGAGTGCAGGGTGGCCAGCTGGGCGATCATCGCGCGCACGTTGCCGTACACCGAGTCCGGGTCGCCGCAGACCGTGATGTGGTAGAAGGCGCGCAGCGAGACCGCCAGCGGCAGGTCCTGGAGCGTCCCGTGGGTCCGGATGAAGGTGCCCATCGCCTCCGCGGCGAGCGGCTCCAGCTCGTCCATCGGCGCGGTCTGCGGAGCCACCAGCGGCGTCGACAGCTGCAGCGGGCCGCGGCCCACCCGGATCTGGGCGAAGTCCGCGTCGGACGGCCGCCGCTCCCACAACCGGCGGCCCTCGGCCACGATCGACCACAGCTGGTCCGGCTCGGGGTGGGTGAACAGCAGGGCGCCGCGCTGCCGTTCGGCGGTCCGGCGGACCTCGCGGCGCTTCTGCTGAAGGTACTTCAGGTAGTCGCGCCGCTCGTCCGCGGTGCCCGCGCTGCCGCCCTTGCGGGCCTTGACGATCTGCGCGACCGCCATCGCCGCGGTGGACGCCACCATCAGCACGCCCATCATCTTCATCGGACCCTGTGCGCCCGGCGAGAAGAAGAACGCCGCGGAGCCGCCCATGCCCAACAGCGGCAGCAGCGACATCATCCAGTCCTCGCCGCCCGCCCGCGGGAGCTCCGGCGGCGGTACCAACTCGACCGGCTGGTCCGGCACCGGGGGCGGGTACGCCCGGGGTGGACGCTTGACCGTCACGACACTCATGCTTGCCCTCACGCATCTGGATACGTACGGGTGAGGGCGCCCCGTGTGATGACGCCGCCCCCGCTCCGCCGACCGCAGGCGCGGGGAGGTCGTCGCAAAACTTCGTACCGCCCCCGTGCGCCTAGCGCAGGGGCAGATCCTACTGGGCACGGTCAACGGCGCACCCTGCGGGGTCCTACCCCAACCCGCCTTGGCCGCCGCGTACATGCGGGCGGTAGGGTGCCGCCTGACTTACCGACACAATCAACGAGGGGGAGAGGGCCGGTGAGCACAAACGCAACGACCGGTTTCTGCCGGGTCACCGTAGTGGCGCCGGACAGCCGGATCGACGTTGCCCTGCCCGAGGACGTCCCGCTCGCGGACATCTACCCGGAGGTCCTGCGCCTCACCGGGCAGAGCCAGATCGACGGCACGCCGACCGGGTTCCATCTCGTCCGCCGGGACGGCACGGTGCTCGACAGCGGCCTTCCGCTGGCCGCCCAACAGGTCCGCGACGGCGACCTGTTGAGCCTGCGACCGTTCGCCGAGTCGCTGCCGCCGGCGGTCTACGACGACGTGGCCGACGCGATCGCGTCCGCCGTCGGGGCCGACCGCCGTTTCTGGAGCCCCGAGCTGATGCGGGCCTTCGGCCTGATCGGCGCCAGCGTCCTGCTGGTCCTGCTGGGCTTCGCGCTGTGGTTCTCGGACCTGCGCCACGACATGCACGGCCTGCCCGGCATCCTGTCCGGCGTCACCGCGATCGTGCTCACCACCTACGCCGGTGTGCGCGCCCGGGTGTACGAGGACCACAACGCCGCCGTCGCGCTCGGCCTCGGCGCGCTGCCGCACGCGCTGATCGCCGGCTCCGGCGTCATCGCGGTGGCGTCCGCCGGGGAGGGCCCGGGCCGGCTGCAGTTCCTGGTCGGCTGCGTCTGCGTGCTGGTGGTCTCCGTCCTGCTGGTCGGCCTGCTGCCGGAGAAGGACTCGATCTTCGTCGCCTCCGCCTTCCTGGCCGCCTCCGGCACCCTGGCCACCTTCGCCGCGGTGCTGATGCCCGGCACCTCGGCCACCAACATCGCCGCCGTCACCGGTGTCGCGGCGGTCGCCGCGGTCGGCTTCCTGCCGGCCCTCTCGGCCCGCTTCGCCCGCCTGCCCGTCGGCTTCAGCGCCCCCGGCCAGACCCGGACCCGCGGCTCCAACTTCGCCGACGAGACCGAGCGCGCCGAGACCGTCCAGTACGAGCGGATCGCCGCCCAGGCCCGGCGCGGCCACGAGGTGCTGGTCGGCCTGGTCGGCGGCTGCGCCGCGACCGTGGTCGGTGCCGTCGCGGTGCTCGGCTTCAGCGACCGCACCTTCGCCGAGCTCCTCGCCCTGGTGATCGGCATCTCGACCATGCTGCGGGCCCGGCTGTTCCGCTACACCGCCCAGGTCTTCGCGCTCACCATCGCCGGCCTGGCCGCCCTGGGCCTGCTGGTCCTCGGCCTGTCGCTGCACACCCCGCTGCACCTGCTCGGCGCCGGCGCCACCAGCGCCGACCTGCGGACGATCTGGCTGTCCACCTCGATCGCGGCGGGCGCGGCGATCCTCACCGGCATCGCGCTGATCGTGCCCCGGGTGGGCGTCTCCCCGTTCTGGGGCCGCATCCTGGACATGGTCGACAGCCTGATGCTGATCTCGCTGGTGCCGCTGACGCTGGCCGTGCTCGACGTGTACAACCTGGTGCGCGGCGCGACCGGCTGATCCGCACTGGTACCCTTGGCCAGTCCGAGTGATGTCAGATCTTGTGTTGCCTACCAGGGTCGGCTCGGTCAAACACCCGAAGGAGATGCCGTGGCTCTCGCCGCTGACGTCAAGAAGCAGCTCATTGCCGAGTTCGGCCAGAAGGAGGGCGACACCGGTTCCCCCGAGGTCCAGGTGGCCATGCTCTCCCGCCGCATCTCGGACCTGACCGAGCACCTCAAGACCCACAAGCACGACCACCACTCGCGTCGTGGCCTGCTGATCCTGGTCGGTCAGCGCCGCCGTCTGCTGCAGTACCTGGCCAAGAAGGACATCGAGCGCTTCCGTACCCTGGTCGACCGCCTCGGCATCCGCCGCGGTGCCGCCGGTGGCGCCCGCTAGTACCGCTCGTAGGGGCGGCTCCCCTTCCCGGGGAGCCGCCCTTCGGCACATCCGCCGCGGGAACGCCGCGGACGCATCCGCCACAAAGAGACGCGCGTGGTGATCCGCCGCTCGGTAGGGTGTGAATTTGTAAGGTAAAGGGCATGCCCGCCCTTGCGGGCCGAATGGCTTCAAACGGAAGCCGCCCGCACCAGGGGAGCGTCCACACGCGACCGCCGACCGGATGGCCGACGAGGCGCCGGTCCTCGGTAGTGGCCGCCGGGAGTCAGCAGACGACCCGGGGGCTTCGATCGAAGACCGGCCCAGACCTGCCCGGGCCACCGGTTCAGCACAGCGCAGGGACGCTCCTCCTGAGACGTACGAAAGAGGAGATCTTCCAGGTGGAAGAGAACGTTTTCTACGCCGAGGCCGTCATCGACAACGGCAGCTTCGGCACCCGCACCATCCGCTTCGAGACCGGCCGCCTGGCCCGTCAGGCCGCCGGCTCCGCCGTGGCGTACCTGGACGACGACACCATGGTGCTGTCGGCCACCAGCGCCTCGAAGCAGCCGAAGGAGCACTTCGACTTCTTCCCGCTGACCGTCGACGTCGAGGAGCGGATGTACGCCGCGGGCCGGATCCCCGGCTCGTTCTTCCGTCGTGAGGGCCGGCCCTCCGAGGACGCGATCCTCACCTGTCGCCTGATCGACCGCCCGCTGCGCCCGTCCTTCGTCAAGGGCCTGCGCAACGAGATCCAGGTCGTCGTCACCGTGATGGCGCTCAACCCGGACCACCTGTACGACGTGGTGGCCATCAACGCCGCCTCGGCGTCCACCCAGCTGGCCGGCCTGCCGTTCTCCGGCCCGATCGGCGGCGTCCGCGTCGCGCTGATCAAGGGCCAGTGGGTGGCCTTCCCGACCCACTCGGAGCTCGAGGACGCGGTCTTCGACATGGTCGTGGCCGGCCGCACCCTGCCGGACGGCGACGTCGCGATCATGATGGTGGAGGCCGAGGCCACCACCCAGACGATCAAGCTGGTCGAGGGCGGCGCCGAGGCGCCGACCGAGGAGGTCGTGGCCGCCGGCCTCGAGGCCGCCAAGCCGTTCATCAAGGTGCTCTGCGCCGCGCAGGCCCAGCTGGCCGCCCAGGCCGCCAAGCCCACCGGCGAGTTCCCGGTCTTCCTGGACTACCAGGACGACGTGCTCGCCGCCCTGACCACCGCAGTCAAGGACGAGCTGGCCCAGGCGCTCACCATCGCCGGCAAGCAGGAGCGCCAGAACGAGCTGGACCGCATCAAGGCGATCGCCGCCGACAAGCTGCTCCCGGAGTTCGAGGGCCGCGAGAAGGAGATCAGCGCCGCCTACAACGCGCTGACCAAGAAGATCGTCCGCGAGCGCGTCATCAAGGACAAGGTCCGCATCGACGGCCGCGGCGTCACCGACATCCGCACCCTGGCCGCCGAGGTCGAGGCCATCCCGCGGGTCCACGGCTCCGCCCTGTTCGAGCGCGGCGAGACCCAGATCCTGGGCGTCACCACGCTGAACATGCTGCGCATGGAGCAGCAGCTCGACACCCTCTCCCCGGAGACCCGTCGGCGCTACATGCACAACTACAACTTCCCGCCGTACTCGGTCGGCGAGACCGGCCGCGTCGGTTCGCCGAAGCGCCGCGAGATCGGCCACGGCGCGCTGGCCGAGCGGGCGATCCTGCCCGTGCTGCCGACCCGCGAGGAGTTCCCGTACGCCATCCGCCAGGTCTCCGAGGCGCTCGGCTCCAACGGCTCCACCTCGATGGGCTCGGTCTGCGCCTCCACCATGTCGCTGCTGAACGCCGGTGTGCCGCTGAAGGCCGCCGTCGCCGGCATCGCCATGGGCCTGATCTCGCAGGAGATCGACGGTGAGACCCACTACGTGACCCTCACCGACATCCTCGGCGCCGAGGACGCGTACGGCGACATGGACTTCAAGGTCGCCGGTACCCGTGGCTTCATCACCGCCCTCCAGCTGGACACCAAGCTGAACGGCATCCCGGCGTCGGTCCTGGCCGCCGCCCTGAAGCAGGCCAAGGACGCCCGCCTGCACATCCTCGACGTGATGAACGAGGCGATCGACACTCCGGACGAGATGTCGCCGAACGCCCCGCGCATCATCACCATCAAGATCCCGGTGGACAAGATCGGCGAGGTCATCGGCCCCAAGGGCAAGATGATCAACCAGATCCAGGAGGACACCGGCGCCGAGATCACGATCGAGGACGACGGCACCATCTACATCGGTGCCTCCGACGGCCCGGCCGCCGAGGCCGCCCGCTCCACGATCAACCAGATCGCCAACCCGACCATGCCGGAGGTCGGCGAGCGCTACCTGGGCACCGTGGTGAAGACCACCACCTTCGGTGCCTTCGTCTCGCTCATGCCGGGCAAGGACGGCCTGCTGCACATCTCGCAGATCCGCAAGCTGGCCGGCGGCAAGCGCGTCGAGAACGTCGAGGACGTTCTGGGCGTGGGCGCCAAGGTCCAGGTCGAGATCGCCGAGATCGACCCGCGCGGCAAGCTCTCCCTGATCCCGGTCATCGAGGGCGAGGAGGGCGGCGAGGCCGCCGCTTCCGAGTGACCTTCGGGTACTGACCCCGCGGCCCGCACGCCCCTCGCGGCGTGCGGGCCGCACCCTGTTGTTCCACCCTTCTTGGAGGTACCCCGGTGGCCCAGGCCTCCGCGGCGAAGCAGCGCCCCGGCACGACCCGGACCCTGCTCAAGGGCGTCGAAGGCGCCGGGACGGTGCGCCGCACCGTTCTCCCCGGCGGCCTGCGCGTCGTCACCGAGACCCTGCCCACGGTGCGCTCCGCCACCTTCGGCATCTGGGTCGGCGTCGGCTCCCGGGACGAGACCCCGGTCCTCAACGGCGCGACCCACTACCTGGAGCACCTGCTCTTCAAGGGCACCTCCCGGCGCAGCGCGCTGGAGATCTCGGCCGCCCTGGACGCGGTCGGCGGCGAGATGAACGCGTTCACCGCCAAGGAGAACACCTGCTACTACGCGCGGGTGCTCGACACCGACCTGCCGCTGGCCATCGACGTGGTCTGCGACATGCTCACCGGCTCGCTGATCCGCCCCGAGGACGTGGAGGCCGAGCGCGGCGTCATCCTCGAGGAGATGGCGATGGCCGAGGACGACCCGGGCGACGTGGTGCACGACCTCTTCGCCAAGACGATCTTCGGCAGCGGCCCGCTCGGCCGCCCGATCCTCGGCACCGAGGAGACCGTCACCGGCCTCACCCGGGACCAGATCGCCGGCTTCTACCACCGCCGCTACCGCCCGGAGAACCTGGTGGTCTCCGCGGCCGGCAACCTCGACCACCGCCGGGTGGTCAAGCTGGTCGAGCAGGCCTTCGCCGCCGTCCTGGCCACGTCCACCGGCCACCCCGCCGAGGTGCGCCAGGGCGTCAAGGCGGTCCGCACCGCCGGCAAGGTGGCCGTCCTCAACCGGCCCACCGAGCAGGCCCACCTGGTCCTCGGCACCCCCGGCGTGCCGCGCCACGACGAGCGCCGCTGGGCGATGGGCGTGCTCAACGCGGCCCTCGGCGGCGGCATGAGCTCGCGGCTCTTCCAGGAGGTCCGGGAGAAGCGCGGCCTCGCGTACTCGGTCTACTCCTACTCGTCCTCGTACGCCGACACCGGCCTGTTCGGCATCTACGCCGGCTGCCAGCCCAAGCGGGTCGAGGAGGTGCTCCGGATCTGCCGCCAGGAGCTCGCCCGGGTCGTCGAGCACGGCATCACCGAGGAGGAGCTGCAGCGCGCCATCGGCCAGCTCTCCGGCTCCACCGTGCTCGGCATGGAGGACACCGGCTCGCTGATGAACCGGATCGGCAAGGCGGAGATCTCCTACGGCCACCACCTCTCGGTCGACGAGATGCTGGAGAAGATGGCCTCGGTGACCCTGGACGACGTCCACGCCGTGGCCCGTGATGTGCTGGGCGCGTACCGGCCCTCGCTGGCCCTGATCGGCCCGATCAACGACCGGCGGGCCGCCAAGCTCGCCGACCTGCTGGTGTGACCCGACCCGTTGGTGTGAGAGGACTCCTGACATGACGCTGCGCGTCGCCGTGATCGGCGCCAAGGGACGGATCGGCGCCGAGGCCGTCAAGGCCGTCGAGGCCGCCCCGGACCTGGAGCTGGTCGCCTCCCTCGGCCGCGACTCCGAGCTCACCGAGCTCACCGACGCCCGCGTCGACGTCGCCGTCGAGCTCACCCACCCCGACTCGGTGATGGCCAACCTGGACTACTGCCTGAGCAACGGCATCCACGTGGTCACCGGCACCACCGGGTGGACCGAGGAGCGCCTCGCCACCGTCCGCGGCCTGCTCGACGCCGCGCCGTCGCTCGGCCTGCTGATCGCCCCGAACTTCTCCATCGGCGCGGTCCTCGGCATGCAGTTCGCCCAGAAGGCCGCCAAGTACTTCGAGTCGGTCGAGGTGGTCGAGCTGCACCACGACCGCAAGGCCGACGCGCCCTCCGGCACCGCGACCCGCACCGCCCAGCTGATCGCCGCCGCCCGCGAGGCCGCCGGCCGCGCCCCCCAGCAGGACCCCACCACGCACGAGCTGCCCGGCGCCCGCGGCGCGGACGTCGACGGCATCCCGGTCCACGCGGTCCGGCTCCGCGGCCTGCTGGCCCACCAGGAGGTGCTCTTCGGCGACACCGGCGAGACCCTCACCATCCGGCACGACTCGCTGCACCACAGCTGCTTCATGCCGGGCATCCTGCTGGGCGTCCGGAAGATTGTCGACCAGCCCGGTCTGACCTTCGGCCTCGAACACTTCCTGGACCTCTGAGATGACCTCCCGCATCGGCTTCTTCCTGCTCGCCGCCGCCCTGCTGGTGGTCTCGCTGATCTGCGTCGGCGAGGGCGTCCAGCTGGTCGCCACCGGCAAGCCGCTCGGCATCGGCATCGGCCTCGGCGCCTTCGTCATCCCCCCGATCGGCGTCTGGTTCCTCTGGCAGACCGTCCGCTTCGGCCGGGCCAGTGAGCGCCTCGCCAAGCAGCTCGAAGCCGAGGGCGGCCTGCCCGTCGACGAACTCCGGCGCACCGCCGGCGGCCGGATCGACCGGGCCAGCGCCGACGCCGTCTTCGCCCGCCGCAAGGCCGAGGCCGAGGCCGCGCCGGACGACTGGCGCGCCTTCTTCCGGCTCGCCGTCGCCTACGCCGACGCCGGCGACACCCCCCGCGCCCGCAAGGCCATGCAGCACGCCATCAAGCTGCACAGCACCACCGAACCAGCCGAACCCGCAAGGAGCACCGCGTGAGCGACGACGACCTGACCCCCGCCTTCCGCAGCGACGTCACGGTCGACCTGGTCCGGAGCGCCGCCGCAGACTCGGACGTGGTCTGGGCCGCCCGGGTCTCCACCGCCGGCGAGCAGTCGCTGGAGGCGCTGCAGCAGGACCCGGAGAAGTCCAAGGGCCTGATCAACTACCTGATGCGGGACCGCCACGGCACGCCCTTCGAGCACAACTCGATGACCTTCTTCATCAGCGCGCCGATCTTCGTGTTCCGCGAGTTCCACCGCCACCGCTCCGGCTGGTCCTACAACGAGGAGTCCGGCCGCTACCGCGAGCTGCAGCCGGTCTTCTACGTGCCCGCCGCCGAGCGCAAGCTCGTCCAGCAGGGCAAGCCCGGCCGGTACGAGTTCGTCGAGGGCACCCCCGAGCAGCACAAGGTCACCGTCGAGGCGATGGAGGACTCCTACCGGAAGTCCTACGAGTCCTACCGCGAGATGCTCACCGCCGGCGTCGCCCGCGAGGTGGCCCGCGCCGTCCTCCCGGTCGGCCTCTTCTCCTCGATGTACGCCACCTGCAACGCCCGCTCGCTGATGCACTTCCTCTCGCTGCGGACCAAGCGCGAGAACTCCGCCGTCCCGTCCTTCCCCCAGCGGGAGATCGAGATGGTCGCCGAGCAGATGGAGCGGCAGTGGGCCGAGCTGATGCCGCTCACCCATGCGGCCTTCGAGAAGCACGGCCGGGTCGCCCCCTGACCTGCGCCGATGCCCATCCGGGCTGACGCGTCGGCATGTCTGGATTGCGGCTTTTGCGGCCGCTCCATACGCTCAGGACACGGATTCCGGTGCTGCTTGAACCCCCGAGCATGCAGCACCGGAATCCCTTGTCCGGCCCCGTCCTCGGGGGGTCAGCGATGTCCAAACCCTGGACCTGGGCGACCGACCCCCACCGCCCTACGAGTACTTTTGGACACATGGCTCCGACCTCCACCCCCCAGACGCCCTTCGGCCGGGTGCTGACCGCCATGGTCACGCCGTTCACCGCCGAGGGCGCGCTCGACCTCGACGGCGCCCAGCGCCTCGCCGCGCACCTCGTGGACTCCGGCAACGACGGCCTGGTGCTCAACGGCACCACCGGAGAGTCCCCGACCACCAGCGACGCGGAGAAGGCCCAGCTGGTACGGGCCGTGGTCGAGGCGGTCGGAGACCGCGCCTGGGTGATCAGCGGAGTCGGCACCAACGACACCCACCACAGCATCGAGCTCGCCCGCCAGGCCCAGGCCGCCGGCGCCCACGGCCTGCTCGCCGTCACGCCTTACTACAGCAAGCCCCCGCAGGAGGGCCTGTACCGGCACACCGTCGCCGTCGCCGACGCCACCGAACTGCCCGTGATGCTCTACGACATCCCCGGCCGCAGCGGCGTCGCGCTCGCCCACGAGACCCTGGTCCGCCTCGGTGAGCACCCCCGGATCGTCGCCAACAAGGACGCCAAGGGCGACGTCGGCGCCGCCGCCTGGGCGATCGCCCGCTCCGACCTCGCCTGGTACTCCGGCGACGACATCCTGACCCTCCCGCTGCTCTCGGTCGGAGCCGTCGGCGTGGTCAGCGTGGTCGGTCACCTGGTCGCCGGCGAGCTGCGCACCATGATCGACGCCTTCACCGCGGGCGACGTGGCCAAGGCGACCGCGATCCACCAGGCACTGCTGCCGGTGTTCAGCGGTATCTTCCGTACCCAGGGCGTCATCCTCACCAAGGCCGCGCTGAACCTCCAGGGACACCCCTCCGGACCGCTCCGGCTGCCCCTGGTCTCCGCCACGGACGAGGAGATCGCCCGACTGACGCAGGATCTCGCCTCCGGCGGGGTACACCTGTAGCAACAACAGACGTGCGCGCCCCGGCTCGCCGGACCCTCCCGGGTCTGCCGCTGGACCGGACCGCAGGCGCGAAGCACTCGGCAGGTAGGTAACCAACGATGGACGCACGCCATATGCCCGCGGGGGAGCCCCCCGGGCATATGGCGTGCGTCGTGAGGAGAGTCTTTTGAGCCACCCGCACCCCGAACTCGGCGCCCCTCCCGCACTCAAGGAGGGCGCCCTCCGCATCACTCCGCTCGGCGGCCTCGGCGAGATCGGCCGCAACATGACGGTCCTCGAGTACGGCGACCGCATCCTGATCATCGACTGCGGCGTGCTCTTCCCCGAGGACGAGCAGCCCGGCGTCGACCTGATCCTCCCGGACTTCACCTACATCCGGGACCGCCTCGACAAGATCGACGGCATCGTCCTGACCCACGGGCACGAGGACCACATCGGTGCCGTCCCGTACCTGCTCCGGGAGAACCCGGACATCCCGCTGATCGGCTCGAAGCTCACCCTCGCCCTGATCGAGGCCAAGCTCGCCGAGCACCGCATCCGCCCCTACGTCCTGGAGGTCGCCGAGGGCGACCGCGAGCGGATCGGCCCCTTCGACTGCCAGTTCATCGCGGTCAACCACTCGATCCCGGACGCGCTGGCGGTCGCCGTCCGCACCCCCGCGGGCATGGTCGTCGCCACCGGCGACTTCAAGATGGACCAGCTCCCGCTGGACGGCCGGCTCACCGACCTCCCCACCTTCGCCAAGCTGGCGGAGGAGGGCATGGACCTGCTGCTGGTGGACTCCACCAACGCCGAGGTCCCCGGCTTCATCCCGCACGAGCGCGACATCTCGGCGGCCCTGCGCAACGTCTTCGCCAACGCGGAGAAGCGCATCATCGTCGCCTCCTTCGCCAGCCACGTGCACCGCATCCAGCAGGTGCTGGACGCCGCGCACGAGTACAAGCGCAAGGTCGCCTTCGTCGGCCGCTCGATGGTCCGCAACATGGGCATCGCGCGGGACCTGGGGTACCTGAAGGTCCCCGGCAACCTGATCGTCGACGTGAAGACCCTGGACGACCTCCCGGACAAGGAGGTCGTGCTGATCTGCACCGGCTCGCAGGGCGAGCCGATGGCCGCGCTGTCCCGGATGGCCAACCGCGACCACCAGATCCGCATCGTCGAGGGCGACACCGTCGTGCTCGCGTCCTCGCTCATCCCGGGCAACGAGAACGCCGTCTACCGGGTGATCAACGGCCTGACCCGCTGGGGCGCCAAGGTCGTGCACAAGGGCAACGCCAAGGTGCACGTCTCGGGCCACGCCTCGGCCGGCGAGCTGCTGTACTTCTTCAACATCTGCAAGCCGAAGAACCTGATGCCGGTCCACGGCGAGTGGCGCCACCTGCGCGCCGCCGCCGACCTCGGCATCGCGACCGGCGTCCCGAAGAACCGGGTCGTCATCGCCGAGGACGGCGTCTGCGTCGACCTGGAGAAGGGCGTCGCCCGGATCGTCGGCAAGGTCCAGGCGGGCTACGTGTACGTCGACGGTTCGTCGGTCGGCGACATCACCGAGGCCTCCCTGAAGGACCGCCGGATCCTCGGCGAGGAGGGCTTCATCTCGGTCTTCGTGGTGGTCGACTCCACCAACGGCAAGATCGTCAGCGGCCCGACCATCCAGGCCCGCGGCTCCGGCATCGACGACGGCGCGTTCACCGCCGTCGCCGCCAAGCTGGAGGAAGCGCTCACCAAGTCCGCGAACGAGGGCGTCCTGGAGATCCGCCAGGTCCAGCAGCTCGTCCGCCGGACGATCGGCAAGTGGGTGGCGGACAACTACCGCCGCCGGCCGATGATCCTCCCGGTCGTCGTCGAGGTCTGACGCGCCGGTCGGCCGATTTGACCTGGGGCAGCTCGGTGCGTAATGTTCTCCGAGTTGCCCCACGGTCGTGCGGCTTCGCCCCGAAATTCGAATTCGTTCGGACGGGGCGGGGAAAACAGGCCGAGAAACTCTGCTAGAGTTCGGGAGCGCCGAAAGGCAAAAGCAAATCGGATCGAAACTCCGGAAAGCGGAGCGGAAAACATCTGATAAGCTGGAAACACGAAAGAACGAAGCGCCCGGAGGGCCCGCTGGAAGGCGGTCCGAAGGAAGTGTCCGTTCCTTGAGAACTCAACAGCGTGCCAAAAGTCAACGCCAGATATGTTGACATCCCCGGCCCCGGATTGTTCTGGGGTTGGAGATTCCTTTTGAAGTAACACTAGCGAGGACGCAGTGCGCGGGGCCGCCTTATTCCGGTGGTTGCCGTGCCGCTCTTTCGTGAAAGCATTCACGGAGAGTTTGATCCTGGCTCAGGACGAACGCTGGCGGCGTGCTTAACACATGCAAGTCGAACGGTGAAGCCCTTCGGGGTGGATCAGTGGCGAACGGGTGAGTAACACGTGGGAAATCTGCCCTGCACTCCGGGACAAGCCTTGGAAACGAGGTCTAATACCGGATATGACCTTCCTCTGCATGGGGGTTGGTGGAAAGCTCCGGCGGTGCAGGATGATCCCGCGGCCTATCAGCTTGTTGGTGGGGTAATGGCCTACCAAGGCGACGACGGGTAGCCGGCCTGAGAGGGCGACCGGCCACACTGGGACTGAGACACGGCCCAGACTCCTACGGGAGGCAGCAGTGGGGAATATTGCACAATGGGCGAAAGCCTGATGCAGCGACGCCGCGTGAGGGATGACGGCCTTCGGGTTGTAAACCTCTTTCAGCAGGGAAGAAGCGCAAGTGACGGTACCTGCAGAAGAAGCACCGGCTAACTACGTGCCAGCAGCCGCGGTAATACGTAGGGTGCGAGCGTTGTCCGGAATTATTGGGCGTAAAGAGCTCGTAGGCGGCCTGTCGCGTCGGATGTGAAAGCCCGGGGCTTAACCCCGGGTCTGCATTCGATACGGGCAGGCTAGAGTGTGGTAGGGGAGATCGGAATTCCTGGTGTAGCGGTGAAATGCGCAGATATCAGGAGGAACACCGGTGGCGAAGGCGGATCTCTGGGCCATTACTGACGCTGAGGAGCGAAAGCGTGGGGAGCGAACAGGATTAGATACCCTGGTAGTCCACGCCGTAAACGTTGGGAACTAGGTGTTGGCGACATTCCACGTCGTCGGTGCCGCAGCTAACGCATTAAGTTCCCCGCCTGGGGAGTACGGCCGCAAGGCTAAAACTCAAAGGAATTGACGGGGGCCCGCACAAGCAGCGGAGCATGTGGCTTAATTCGACGCAACGCGAAGAACCTTACCAAGGCTTGACATACGCCGGAAACGTCCAGAGATGGGCGCCCCCTTGTGGTCGGTGTACAGGTGGTGCATGGTTGTCGTCAGCTCGTGTCGTGAGATGTTGGGTTAAGTCCCGCAACGAGCGCAACCCTTGTTCTGTGTTGCCAGCATGCCTTTCGGGGTGATGGGGACTCACAGGAGACTGCCGGGGTCAACTCGGAGGAAGGTGGGGACGACGTCAAATCATCATGCCCCTTATGTCTTGGGCTGCACACGTGCTACAATGGTCGGTACAAAGGGCTGCGATGCCGCGAGGCGGAGCGAATCCCAAAAAGCCGGCCTCAGTTCGGATTGGGGTCTGCAACTCGACCCCATGAAGTTGGAGTTGCTAGTAATCGCAGATCAGCATGCTGCGGTGAATACGTTCCCGGGCCTTGTACACACCGCCCGTCACGTCACGAAAGTCGGTAACACCCGAAGCCGGTGGCCTAACCCTTGGGAGGGAGCCGTCGAAGGTGGGACCAGCGATTGGGACGAAGTCGTAACAAGGTAGCCGTACCGGAAGGTGCGGCTGGATCACCTCCTTTCTAAGGAGCACATGGCCGGTTGCGAGCGAATGTCTCGCACGGTTGCTCATGGGTGGAACGTTGACTATTCGGCACACACGGTGATGACCGTCAGTACTGCTCTTCGGGGCGTGGAACGCGGATCGGGGTCGGGTGTGTCGGGCACGTTGTTGGGTCCTGAGGGAACGGCCGTCATGGTCGTTGCTTCAGTGCTGCCGGTCCCATGCTTGGTGAGGTGGGTGTCTGGTCGTTGTTTGAGAACTGCACAGTGGACGCGAGCATCTGTGGCCAAGTTTTTAAGGGCGCACGGTGGATGCCTTGGCACCAGGAACCGATGAAGGACGTGGGAGGCCGCGATAGGCCCCGGGGAGCTGTCAACCGAGCTTTGATCCGGGGGTGTCCGAATGGGGAAACCCGGCAGTCGTCATGGGCTGTCACCCATACCTGAACACATAGGGTATGTGGAGGGAACGCGGGGAAGTGAAACATCTCAGTACCCGCAGGAAGAGAAAACAACCGTGATTCCGGGAGTAGTGGCGAGCGAAACCGGATGAGGCTAAACCGTCATGGTGTGAGACCCGGCAGGGGTTGCCGTGACGGGGTCGTGGGTTTTTTCTTGATCGGTCTGCCGGCCGGTCGGCGAGTCAGAAACCGTATGGATAGTCGAAGGACATGCGAAAGGTCCGGCGTAGAGGGTAAGACCCCCGTAGGCGAAATCTGTACGGCTCGCTTGAAGAACACCCAAGTAGCACGGGGCCCGAGAAATCCCGTGTGAATCTGGCGGGACCACCCGCTAAGCCTAAATATTCCCTGGTGACCGATAGCGGATAGTACCGTGAGGGAATGGTGAAAAGTACCGCGGGAGCGGAGTGAAATAGTACCTGAAACCGTGTGCCTACAAGCCGTGGGGGCAGCCTTCGGGCTGTGACTGCGTGCCTTTTGAAGAATGAGCCTGCGAGTTTGCGGTGTGTAGCGAGGTTAACCCGTGTGGGGTAGCCGTAGCGAAAGCGAGTCCGAACAGGGCGATACAGTTGCATGCCCAAGACCCGAAGCGGAGTGATCTAGCCATGGGCAGGTTGAAGCGCGGGTAAGACCGCGTGGAGGACCGAACCCACCAGGGTTGAAAACCTGGGGGATGACCTGTGGTTAGGGGTGAAAGGCCAATCAAACTCCGTGATAGCTGGTTCTCCCCGAAATGCATTTAGGTGCAGCGTCGCGTGTTTCTTGCCGGAGGTAGAGCACTGGATAGGCGATGGGCCTCACCGGGTTACTGACCTTAGCCAAACTCCGAATGCCGGTAAGTGAGAGCGCGGCAGTGAGACTGTGGGGGATAAGCTCCATGGTCGAGAGGGAAACAGCCCAGAACACCGACTAAGGTCCCTAAGCGTGTGCTAAGTGGGAAAGGATGTGGAGTCGCAGAGACAACCAGGAGGTTGGCTTAGAAGCAGCCACCCTTGAAAGAGTGCGTAATAGCTCACTGGTCAAGTGATTCCGCGCCGACAATGTAGCGGGGCTCAAGTACACCACCGAAGTCGTGTCATTGCAGCAAGAGGGCCAACGCCTGCTGTGATGGGTAGGGGAGCGTCGTGTGCCGGGTGAAGCAGCGGAGGAATCCAGTTGTGGACGGTTCACGAGTGAGAATGCAGGCATGAGTAGCGATACAAGAGTGGGAAACTCTTGCGCCGATTGACCAAGGGTTCCTGGGTCAAGCTGATCTGCCCAGGGTAAGTCGGGACCTAAGGCGAGGCCGACAGGCGTAGTCGATGGACAACGGGTTGATATTCCCGTACCCGCTTTGAAGCGCCAACGTCGAACCAGGTGATGCTAAGGCCGTGAAGCCGGCCCGGAGTCTTCGGACGATGGGACGTGGTGGAGCCGCCGGTCCAAGTCTGTAGTAGGTGAGCGATGGGGTGACGCAGGAAGGTAGTCCAGCCCGGGCGGTGGTAGTCCCGGGGTAAGGGTGTAGGGCGTTGTGTAGGCAAATCCGCACAACACGTAGCCTGAGACCTGATGCCGAGCCGATTGTGGTGAAGTGGATGATCCTATGCTGTCGAGAAAAGCCTCTAGCGAGTTTCATGGCGGCCCGTACCCCAAACCGACTCAGGTGGTCAGGTAGAGAATACCGAGGCGTTCGGGTGAACTGTGGTTAAGGAACTCGGCAAAATGCCCCCGTAACTTCGGGAGAAGGGGGGCCACGGCTGGTGAGGGGACGTGCTCCCTGAGCTGGTGGTGGCCGCAGAGACCAGCGAGAAGCGACTGTTTACTAAAAACACAGGTCCGTGCGAAGCCGTAAGGCGATGTATACGGACTGACGCCTGCCCGGTGCTGGAACGTTAAGGGGACCGGTTAGTCCGATTTCGGTCGGGCGAAGCTGAGAACTTAAGCGCCAGTAAACGGCGGTGGTAACTATAACCATCCTAAGGTAGCGAAATTCCTTGTCGGGTAAGTTCCGACCTGCACGAATGGCGTAACGACTTCTCGACTGTCTCAACCACAGGCCCGGTGAAATTGCATTACGAGTAAAGATGCTCGTTTCGCGCAGCAGGACGGAAAGACCCCGGGACCTTTACTATAGCTTGATATTGGTGTTCGGTTCGGCTTGTGTAGGATAGGTGGGAGACTGTGAATCCGTGACGCCAGTCATGGTGGAGTCGTCGTTGAAATACCACTCTGGTCGTGCTGGATGTCTAACCTGGGTCCGTGATCCGGATCAGGGACAGTGTCTGGTGGGTAGTTTAACTGGGGCGGTTGCCTCCTAAAGGGTAACGGAGGCGCCCAAAGGTTCCCTCAGCCTGGTTGGCAATCAGGTGTTGAGTGTAAGTGCACAAGGGAGCTTGACTGTGAGACCGACGGGTCGAGCAGGTACGAAAGTAGGGACTAGTGATCCGGCGGTGGCTTGTGGAAGCGCCGTCGCTCAACGGATAAAAGGTACCCCGGGGATAACAGGCTGATCTTCCCCAAGAGTCCATATCGACGGGATGGTTTGGCACCTCGATGTCGGCTCGTCGCATCCTGGGGCTGGAGTAGGTCCCAAGGGTTGGGCTGTTCGCCCATTAAAGCGGTACGCGAGCTGGGTTTAGAACGTCGTGAGACAGTTCGGTCCCTATCCGCTGTGCGCGTAGGAGTGTTGAGAAGGGCTGTCCCTAGTACGAGAGGACCGGGACGGACGAACCTCTGGTGTGCCAGTTGTCCTGCCAAGGGCATGGCTGGTTGGCTACGTTCGGGAGGGATAACCGCTGAAAGCATCTAAGCGGGAAGCCTGCTTCGAGATGAGCACTCCCACCTCCTCGAGAGGGTAAGGCTCCCAGTAGACGACTGGGTTGATAGGCCGGATATGGAAGCCCTGCAAGGGGTGGAGTTGACCGGTACTAATAGGCCGAGGGCTTGTCCTCAGTTGCTCGCGTCCACTGTGTTGGTTCTGAAACCACGACCCGCTCCGGCGGATCAGTTTCACCGTGTTTCGGTGGTCATAGCGTGAGGGAAACGCCCGGTTACATTCCGAACCCGGAAGCTAAGCCTCACAGCGCCGATGGTACTGCAGGGGGGACCCTGTGGGAGAGTAGGACGCCGCCGAACAATCTTTCAGAGAAAGCCCCTCCCGGGTCCCGGGAGGGGCTTTCTCGCGTTTACGGGGCGAATGGTCCGCCGTATCGTCGATGGCATGAGCCGTGGACTGCATCTGGACACGTACTTGCTGGCCTTCGACACCCGGGCCCAGTCGTTGGAGGACCGCACCCGGGCCGGCTTCCTGGTGCGGGCTGCCGCGTTGGCGGAGCTTGCGGAGCGGGGTGCGGTGGTCGAGGGCGGGGCGGGACGCGTGGAGGTGGTGTCCGCCGAGGCGACCGATGACCGGGTGTTGGACGGGGTACTGGCGGAGTTGGCCGGTCGGCCGCGGCGGTGGAAGTCGTGGATCCGGCGCGGGCGGGACGAGACGCTGGAGGCGGTCGAGCAACGGTTGGCGATGCTCGGCGTGGTGACCATGGCGGACCGTGATCCGTACGGGCCGGTGGTGGCGCAGCGGGCGGTGGCGATGGTGGACCCACGGGAGGCGCTGGATCTCCAGGTACGGGTGGCCGAGGTGGCGCGTGGGGGGTCACCGGTCGACGGGGTGGGGTTCGGGGATGCGGTGCTGGTGGCGCTGGCTGCGCACGGCCGGGTGCGGTTGGTGCTGTCCGGGAAGGAGCGGAAGGCCAACGCCGAGCGGATCGCGGCGTTCACGGAGCGGGTCGGCGAGCGGGCGCCGGGCCTGGCGAAGGCGGTCGGTGGGCTCGGCCTGACGATGGTGGCCGCCCAGGGCGGGATGGGCGGAAGCTGATCCGCACTGGCACATCTACGGCGTGCTCAAGTCCACCCCGCACGCCAGTGGATGGCGACCCGGCGAAGGGGTGGCGGTTGTCGGTGCTGGACCTGGCGTCGATGCGGGTGACGAACTCGGCCGAGCGGCGCAGTGTGGACGACCAGACGGCGTGGCTGGACGGCGGCACGCTGGGGTGCGCGCTGCAGCGCAGTGACGGGGTGAACGACATCTGGGCGGTGCCGGCGGACGGTGGCGGTGAGCCGAGGCTGCTGGTGCCGGGGGCGAACTCGCCGGCCGCGGTGCACTGGCGCGTCCGGCCCGTCGGACGTCAAGAAGGCGCTAAAAACCCGGGCTGACCGGTCTGATCAGCAGATATGAGGACAACTGCCCGTAGTCTCGGAGGCATGGCGGACACGGCGCGCGGCAGGCTGCGCATCTTCCTCGGGGCGGCTCCCGGCGTCGGCAAGACGTACGCGATGCTCTCCGAGGCGCACCGCCGCCGCTCGCGCGGCGCCGACGTGGTGGTCGGCTTCGTGGAGCACCACGACCGGGCGCTGACCGCCGGGCTGCTGGACGGGCTGGAGGCCGTGCCGCGCAAGGCGATGCGGCACCGCGGTGCCGAGTTCACCGAGATGGACCTGGACGCGGTGCTGGCTCGCCGGCCCGCGGTGGCGCTGGTCGACGAGCTGGCGCACACCAACGTGCCGGGCAGCCGGAACGCCAAGCGCTGGCAGGACGTCGAGGAGCTGCTGGCGGCCGGGATCGACGTGGTCTCCACGGTGAACATCCAGCACCTGGAGTCGCTGGGCGACGTGGTCGAGGGGATCACCGGCATCCGGCAGCGCGAGACGGTGCCGGACGAGGTGGTGCGCCGGGCCGAGCAGGTCGAGCTGGTCGACATGGACCCGCAGGCGCTGCGCCGACGGCTGGCGCACGGCAACGTGTACGCGCCGGACAAGGTCGACGCGGCGCTCGCCCACTACTTCCGGCCGGGGAACCTGACGGCGCTGCGCGAGCTGGCGCTGCTGTGGACGGCGGACCGGGTCGACGAGTACCTGCAGCGCTACCGGGCCGAGCAGGGCATCAAGGGGACCTGGCAGGCGCGGGAGCGGATCGTGGTGGGCCTGACCGGCGGGCCGGAGGGCGCGACGCTGGTCCGCCGCGCCGCGCGGATCGCCGCCCGGGCGTCCGGCGGTGAGCTGCTGGCGGTGCACATCGCGCGGTCGGACGGGCTGGCCGGGTCGTCCTCGCAGGCGCTGATCGAGCAGCGGGTGCTGGTGGAGAGCCTCGGCGGGTCGTTCCACACGGTGCTGGGAGAGGAGCCGGCGGCCGGACTGCTGGACTTCGCGCGGGGCGTGAACGCGACGCAGATCGTGCTGGGCACCAGCCGGCGGAAGGTGCGGCACTACCTGTCCGGCCCGGGGGTCGGGCACACGGTGATCCGGGACTGCGGGGACATCGACGTCCACATGGTCACCCACGAGCAGGCGGCCCGCGGCCTGGGCCGGATCCCGATCCGGAAGGTCACCGACCTGGGCCGGACCCGGACGGTGGCGGGCTGGCTGATCGGGGTGGCCGGGCCGGTGCTGCTGGCGCTGCTGCTCACCCACTACCGCGGGGTGGGGCTGCCCACCGACATGCTGCTCTTCCTGTCGCTGACGGTGTGCGCGGCGCTGGTCGGCGGGCTGTTCCCGGCGATCGGGTCGGCGCTGGCCGGGTCGGCGACCCTCAACTACTTCTTCGCGCCGCCGCTGCACACCTTCACCATCGCCGAGCCGGAGAACATCGCCGCGGTGGCGATCTTCTGCGCGGTCGGCATCGCCGTCGCCACGGTGGTCGACACGGCCGCCCGGCGCAGCCAGCAGGCGGCCCGCAGCCAGGCCGAGGCGCAGACCCTGAGCGTGCTGGCCGGCACGGTGCTGCGCGGCGCCCCGGACGGGGAGGGGATGCTGGCCGCGCTGCTGGACCAGGTCCGGGAGACCTTCCAGGAGGAGTCGGTGGCGCTGCTGGAGCGGCGGCACGAGTTCGACCCGTGGCACCCGCTCGCGGTGAGCGGCCCGCACCCGCCGGAGCACCCGGACGACGGGCAGGCGGCGGTCCCGGCCGGGTCGACGCTGGCCCTGGTGCTGACCGGGCGGGTGCTGCCGGCCGCGGACCGGCGGCTGCTCGGGGCGTTCGCCGCGCAGGCCGCAGTGCTGGTCGAGCACCGGCGGCTCGCCGACGAGGCGGCCGCGGCCCGGCGCGAGGCCGAGGGCAACCGGATCCGCACCGCGCTGCTGGCCGCCGTCTCGCACGACCTGCGGACCCCGCTCGCGGGCATCAAGGCCGCCGTCACCTCGCTGCGCGCGGTGGACGTGGAGTGGGACGAGGAGGACGAGGCGGAGCTGCTGGCCGGGATCGAGTCCGGCGCCGACCGCCTCGACCACCTGATCAACAACCTGCTGGACATGAGCCGGCTGCAGACCGGCACGGTCACCCCGCTGATCCGGCCCACCGACCTGGACGAGGTGGTGCCGTACGCGCTCGGCGGGGTGGCCGCCGGGGCGGTCACGGTCGACGTGCCGGAGAGCCTGCCGATGGTGCTGGCCGACGCCGGGCTGCTGGAGCGCTCGCTCGGCAACCTGGTGGAGAACGCGGTGAAGTACAGCCCGCCCGGCTCGCCGGTGCTGGTCAAGGCCGACCTGCTGCGCACGCCGGGCGGCGGCGCCCGGGTGGAGCTGCGGATCGTGGACCGCGGCCCCGGTGTTCCGGAGGACGCCCGGGAGCGGATCTTCGCGCCGTTCCAGCGGTACGGCGACGCGCCGCGCGGTGCCGGGGTGGGACTGGGCCTGGCGGTGGCGCGTGGTTTCGCCGAGGCGATGGACGGCACCGTGACCGCCGAGGACACCCCGGGCGGCGGCCTGACCATGGTGGTCTCGCTGCCGGTCGACGGCCTTTCCGACTCGCCCGGTCTCCCCGACTCGCCCGGCCTCCCCGACTCGCCCGGCCTCCCCGACCGGGCCGGCCCCGCCGGTCTTCCCGACCCCGTCGGCCCTTCCGACCGCCCGTCCGACATCGACCGAGAGCGAAAGGCGGATCCCGTATGACCCGGGTCCTCGTCGTGGACGACGAACCGCAGATCGTCCGCGCCCTGGTGATCAACCTCAAGGCCCGCAAGTACGAGGTCGACTCCGCCCACGACGGTGCGGGCGCGCTGGAGCTGGCGGCCGCCCGCCACCCCGACGTGGTGGTGCTCGACCTGGGCCTGCCCGACATGGACGGCGTGGACGTGATCCGCGGCCTGCGCGGCTGGACCCGGGTGCCGATCATCGTGCTGTCGGCCCGGCACGCCTCCGACGAGAAGGTCGAGGCGCTGGACGCGGGCGCCGACGACTACGTCACCAAGCCGTTCGGGATGGACGAGCTGCTCGCCCGGATGCGGGCGGCGGTCCGTCGGGCGGAGCCGGTGGCCGGCGAGGACGGCTCGGTGGTGGCCACCGAGACCTTCACCGTCGACCTGGCGGCGAAGAAGGTCAACCGGGACGGCGCGGACATCCGCCTCACTCCGACCGAGTGGCACCTGCTGGAGGTCCTGGTCCGCAACGCCGGCCGGCTGGTCGGCCAGACCCAGCTGCTCCAGGAGGTCTGGGGGCCCGCGTACCGCAAGGAGACCAACTACCTGCGGGTCTACCTCGCGCAGCTGCGCCGCAAGCTGGAGGCGGACCCCTCGCACCCGCGGCACTTCATCACCGAGCCGGGCATGGGCTACCGCTTCGAGCCGTGAGAGCACCGCCGCCGGGACCAGCTGCTCTGCCGTCGGCGGCGCGGAAACCGGTACCCTTCCGGCATGAGTGGTGACAACAGCAGCGAGCAGCCGAAGGGCCGTTTCCGCCGCATGCTCGACCGGCTGACGACCTCGTCGGAGGAGCTGGAGGCGGAGGAGCTGCGGCAGGACACGGCGGAGTCGGGCTGCACCCCGATCGCCCGCTGCGGCGACCGCGAGGTGGTCACCGTGGCCGGCACCCTGCGTGCCGTCACGCTGCGCCCGCGGGCCGGCGTTCCCGCCCTGGAGGCGGAGCTGTTCGACGGGTCGGACGCGCTGGACGTGGTCTGGCTGGGCCGGCGCGAGATCGTCGGGATAGAGCCGGGCCGCCGGCTCATCGCCACCGGCCGGATCAGCCACGCACGCGGGCGCCGCGTGCTGTTCAACCCCCGCTACGAGCTGCGTCCGGTCGGACACGGGAGCGAATCAGCGTGACCCACGAGGCCGAGGCCGCCCACCGGGCCGCCGACCAGTCCAGCACCGACCAGCCCAGCACCGACCAGCCCGGCACCGACCGGTCCGCGATGACCGCCGCCGAGCGGGAGGCCGCCGACAAGGCCGCCTCGCACGAGGCCGCGCAGAGCATCCTGCAGGCCTTCGGCGGTGTCCGCGGCATGATCGACATGACCCTGCCGGGTCTGGTCTTCATCGTCGCGTTCAACATCACCCACAAGGTGTCCGTCGCCGCCTGGTCGGCGCTGGCGCTGTGCGGCGTGTTCGTCGTGGTGCGCCTGCTGCGGCGGGAGACCATCCAGCACGCCTTCAGCGGCGTGTTCGGCGTCGCGCTGGGTGCCTGGATCTCCATGAAGACCGGCAAGGCGGAGAACTTCTACCTGCCCGGCCTGCTGTGGAACGTCGTCTACTGCGTGGCGCTGGCCGTCTCCGCGCTGGTCCGCTGGCCGATGATCGGGGTGATGCTCGGCCCGGTCACCGGCGAGATGTTCACCTGGCGCAAGCAGAACCCGGGCCGGCTGGCCGCCTACACCAAGGCGACCTGGGCCTGGGTGGTGATCATGGGCCTCAAGCCCCTGATCCTCTTCCCGCTGTACTTCACCCACAACGTCAACCTGCTGGGCTGGCTGAAGGTCGCGCTGGGCATCCCGCCGATGCTGCTGGCGATGTACGTGACCTGGCAGATCCTGCTGAAGGCGCCGCCGCCGATCAAGGCGCAGCTGGACGACGAGGACGAATGACGGAGAGGGCCGCACCCGACGGGTGCGGCCCTCTTCCGTGGTTCCCCGCCGGGGTCAGCCGGCCGAGCCCGCCGAGCCCGCGGAGCCCGCCGAGAGCAGGGTCTCCAGCTCCTCCTCGCGCTCCTGGGCGGCGACGAACAGCAGCTCGTCGCCGCCTTCCAGGGTGTCGTCCTTGCGCGGGACCAGGACGCGGCCCTCGCGGATGATGGTGACCAGCGCGGTGTCCACCGGCCAGGCGACGTCGCCGACCCGGGTGCCGACCAGCTCGGTGTCGGAGGCCAGGGTCAGCTCGACCAGGTTGGCGTTGCCCTGGCTGAAGCGCATCAGGCGGACCAGGTCGCCGACGCTCACGGCCTCCTCGACCAGCGCCGACATCAGGCGCGGGGTGGAGACGGCGACGTCCACGCCCCAGGACTCGTTGAACAGCCACTCGTTCTTCGGGTTGTTCACCCGGGCGACGACCCGGGGCACCCCGTACTCCGTCTTGGCGAGCAGCGAGACCACCAGGTTGACCTTGTCGTCACCGGTCGCCGCGATCACCACGTGGCAGCGCTGCAGGGCGGCCTCGTCCAGCGAGGTGATCTCGCAGGCGTCGGCCAGCAGCCACTCGGCGAGCGGGACCCGCTCCACCGAGATGGAGTTCGGGTTCTTGTCGATCAGGAGGACCTCGTGGCCGTTCTCCAGCAGCTCACCCGCGATCGAACGGCCGACCGCACCGGCTCCGGCGATTGCTACGCGCATCAGTGACCATCCTCCTCGGGGCCCTTGGCGAAGGCGGCCTCGACCGAGGTCAGCTCCGAACGGCGCAGCATCACGTGGATCAGGTCACCCTCCTGCACCACCATCTGGGGGCTGGGCAGGACGCCCTCGCCCAGGCGGGTGACGAACGCCACCCGGACGCCGGCGGCCTCCTCCAGGGCGGCCGTCTTGTGCCCGACCCACGCGGGCGAGAAGGCGACCTCGGCGAGCTGCACGGAGCCGGACGGGTCCTGCCACAGCGGCTCGGCGCCGCTCGGCAGCAGCCGGCGCAGCATCTGGTCGGCGGTCCAGCGGACGGTGGCCACGGTCGGGATGCCCAGGCGCTGGTAGACCTCGGCGCGGCGGGGGTCGTAGATGCGGGCCGCGACGTGCTCGACGCCGAAGGTCTCGCGGGCCACCCGGGCGGCGATGATGTTGGAGTTGTCACCGCTGGAGACGGCGGCGAAGGCGCCCGCCTCCTCGATGCCGGCTTCCTTCAGGGTGTCCTGGTCGAAGCCGACGCCGGTGACCCGGACACCGTTGAAGCCGGAACCCAGACGGCGGAACGCGGTCGGGTCCTGGTCGACCACGGCCACCGAGTGGCCTTGTTTCTCGAGCGCTCTCGCGAGGGCGGAGCCCACGCGCCCGCAACCCATGATGACGATGTGCACGCGACTACCTCACCCGATCCGTTGGGGACATGACCTGCGCAAACACCGCTCATCATCCTTCCGTGCCCCTGTTTTCGGGGGCGAGTCGTGGCCCGCGCCTGCGATCCGACGCGAGGGGCAACTCAGGTGGTGCCCACTTGCCTTACACCCGACACGCTAGCCGGTCCACCGAACACAGTCGCGACGGAGGGGGCACCGGAGGGGTGGGTGCGGGGTGGCAGCCCCTACGATTCCTCTGTGCCTATGCCTGCCGACCTTCCGAAACGGATCCTGATCGGGCGCGCGCTGCGCAGCGACAAGCTGGGGGAGACCCTGCTGTCCAAGCGCATCGCGCTGCCCGTCTTCGCGTCCGACGCGCTCTCCTCCGTGGCGTACGCCCCTGAGGAGATCCTGCTCACCCTGTCCATCGCCGGCGCCTCGGCGATCCACTTCTCGTGGCAGATCGGCGTCGTGGTCGCCATCGTGATGCTCGCGGTGGTCGCCTCGTACCGGCAGAACGTGCACGCCTACCCCAGCGGCGGTGGTGACTACGAGGTCGCCACCGTCAACCACGGCCCGAACTCGGGCCTGGTGGTGGCGAGCGCCCTGATGGTCGACTACGTGCTCACCGTGGCGGTGTCCACCACCTCGGGCGTGGCCAACGTCGTGTCCGCGGTACCGGCGCTGCGCGGGCACGAGATGCTGCTGTCGGTGGTCCTCGTCGTGGTGCTGATGGGGATGAACCTGCGCGGCGTCCGGGAGTCCGGCAGTGCGTTCGCGGTGCCGACGTACGCCTTCATGGTCGGCGTGATCGGCATGGTCGGGTACGGCGTGATCCGGCACTACGGCTTCGGGCAGGACATGCCCGCCGAGTCCTCCGCCTTCCACCTGGAGGCGACCCCGGGCAACGACTCGCTGGCCGGGTTCGCGATGGTCTTCCTGCTGCTGAAGGCCTTCTCGTCGGGCTGTGCGGCGCTCACCGGTGTCGAGGCGATCTCCAACGGCGTGCCGGCCTTCCGCAAGCCGAAGTCGAAGAACGCCGCCACCACGCTGCTGCTGATGGCCACGATCGCCGTGGTGATGTTCATGGGCATCATCTGGCTGGCCCGCCTGACCGGCGTCCAGATGGCCGAGGAGCCCGCCGAGCAGCTGGTCGGCGCCGGCGCCGGCTACCACCAGAAGACCGCGCTGGCGCAGATCAGCGAGGCCGTGTTCTCGAACTTCACGCCCGGCTTCTACTTCATCGCCGCGGTGACCGGCCTGATCCTGGTGCTCGCCGCCAACACCGCCTTCAACGGCTTCCCGGTGCTCGGCTCGATCCTCGCGCAGGACCGCTACCTGCCCCGGCAGCTGCACACCCGCGGCGACCGGCTGGCCTTCTCCAACGGCATCATCGTGCTGGCCGGCGTGGCGATCCTGTTCATCGTCGCCTTCAACGCCGACCCGACCCGCCTGATCCAGCTGTACATCGTCGGCGTCTTCGTCTCCTTCAACATGAGCCAGTCCGGCATGATCCGGCACTGGACCCGGCACCTGAAGACCGAGACCGACCCGAAGCAGCGCGCCCACATGCAGCGCAGCCGGGCGATCAACGCCTTCGGCCTGGTGATGACCATGGCCGTGCTGATCGTCGTCCTGGTCACCAAGATCACCCACGCCTGGGTCGCCATCGCCCTGATGGTCGTGCTGTTCGTGATGATGAAGGCGATCCGCCGCCACTACGACCGGGTATCCGCCGAGCTGGTCGCCGCCGAGGAGCCCGACGACGTGGTGCTGCCCACGCGGGTGCACGCCGTCGTCCTGGTCTCCAAGCTGCACAAGCCCGCGCTGCGCGCCCTCGCGTACGCCAGGCTGGCCCGCGCCCACACGCTGGAAGCCGTCACCGTCAACGTCGACCCCGCCGACACCGCCGCGCTGCGCGCCGAGTGGGACGAGCGCGGGATCGAGGTGCCGCTCAAGGTGCTCGACTCGCCGTACCGCGAGATCACCGGCCCGGTCCTCGACTACGTGAAGAACCTGCGCCGCTCCAGCCCGCGCGACGTCGTCTCGGTGTACATCCCCGAGTACGTCGTCGGCCACTGGTACGAGCACCTGCTGCACAACCAGAGCGCGCTGCGGCTCAAGGGACGCCTGCTGTTCAAGCCCGGGGTGATGGTGACTTCCGTACCCTGGCAGCTGGAGTCCTCGGAGCGGCGCAAGTCGCAGAAGGAATGGTCCGCGCCGGGCGCCGTGCGCCGCGGCGAGCCGAGGCACCGGCCCACGGCCGGCGCGTCCGCCGCACCCGGCACCCCGGGCGCCGACGGCTCCAACGGCAACGACACCACCGCACCGCACGCGTAAGGAACCCGCCCCGTGACCCGCAACAACCCGCCCCGCTCCTCCGGTGGCCGGTCCGGCCGCTCCGGCCGCACCTCCGGCGCCAAGCCGGGGCAGGTGGCGCACCCGCGCTGGAGCAACCGGCCCAGCCGCCCCGCGGCCACCGACCGTGAGGGGCTGACGGCCCAGACCGCGCCGCTGGCTCCGGCCGAGGACCGCCCCGCCGCCCGGCCGGAGCGTGAGCGGCCCTCGCGCGACGGGGGGCAGGGCAAGGCCGCCGGCGGCGGCGCTCCGGGCGGCAAGGGTGCCGCTTCCGGCAAGGGCGCGGCCCCCGGCAAGGGCGGGGCTCCTGGCAAGGGCGGCTCTGCCGGAGGCTCCGGCAAGAAGGGAGCGGGTGCGGGTTCCGGCGCGGGCGCGGCCGGGCGCAAGCCGGCGCGCAAGCAGGCCGTGCGCCCGCCGAAGGCGCTGCGCACCGCCCAGCCTGCCATGCGCACCCCCAGCGGCGAGCCGCTGGTCGGCGAGCGGTACGAGGTAGAGGTCGGCCCGGTCGCGCACGGTGGCGGCCACTGCGTGGCCCGGCACGAGGGCCGGGTGCTGTTCGTCCGGCACGCGCTGCCGGGCGAGCGGGTGATCGCCGAGGTCACCGAGGGCACCACCACCTCGCGCTTCCTGCGCGCCGACGCGGTGGAGGTCCTGGAGGCCGCCAAGGACCGCATCCCGGCGCCGTGCCCGTTCGCCGGGCCCGGCAAGTGCGGCGGCTGCGACTGGCAGCACGTCACCCCCGGCGGGCAGCGCAAGCTCAAGGCGCAGGTGCTCACCGAGCAGCTCGCCAAGCTCGCCGGACTCACCCCCGCCGAGGCCGGCTGGGACGGCTCGGTCGAGCCGGTCGGCGGCAAGCTCCAGGCCGGCGAGGTGCCCGCCTGGCGCACCCGGGTGCAGTACGCGGTCGACGAGGAGGGCTCGGTCGGCCTGCGCAAGCACCGCTCGCACGACATCCAGCCGATCGACCGCTGCCTGATCGCCTCCGAGGGCGTCACCGAGCTCGGCATCGAGTCGCGGGACTGGACCGGCGTCGCCACCATCGAGGCGATCGCCTCCTCCGGCTCCTCCGACCGGCAGATCGTGCTGCGGCCGGCGCCCGGCGAGCAGCTGCCGCTGGTCGAGCTCGACCAGCCGGTCTCCATCTCCCGTGTCGACGAGCAGGACCTCTTCCACCGCGTCCACGGCCGGACCTTCGTCCGCGAGCGGGCCGCCGGCCGCACCTGGCGGATCTCCAACGGCGGCTTCTGGCAGATCCACCCCGAGGCGCCCGACACCCTGGTGGCCGCCGTCCTCGACGGCCTGGACCCGCAGTGGGGCGAGAACGCGCTCGACCTGTACTGCGGCGTCGGCCTGTTCGCGGGCGCGCTCGCCGAGCGGGTCGGCGACGACGGCGCGGTGCTCGGCATCGAGTCGGCCAAGCAGGCCGTCGTCGACGCCCGGCACAACCTGGCCACCCTGGACAACGTCCGGATCGAGTGCGACCGGGTGGAGACCCTGCTGCCGCGCACCGGCATCACCTCCACCGACCTGATCGTCCTCGACCCGCCGCGGGCCGGCGCCGGCCGCGAGACCGTCGCCCACCTCGCCGGCCTGGAGGCGCGCCGGATCGCCTACGTCGCCTGCGACCCGGCCGCGCTCGCCCGTGACCTCGCCTTCTTCCGCGAGGGCGGCTATCGCCCCGTCTCGCTGCGCGCCTTCGACCTGTTCCCGATGACCCACCACTTCGAGTGCGTCGCCATCCTGGAGCCGGTCGCCTCCTGACACCGCACCGCCCGAACGGGCCCGGGGCACCACGCCCCGGGCCCGTTCTTTCTGTCGCGAAGGTGCTGCGGCCGCGGCCGGTGGGTGGCTGGTTTCCGACGGGGCGTGAGCGGACATCTGTGGGGAGCGGGGGGCGACCTGAATGCGCCCTTGTTGTGCTAGCGCTTCGGCGCTAGCTTGAATTCATGGCCAAGAAGCAGCTCAACGTCCGGGTGGATGCGACCACCGCCGAGATGGCCCGTGAGCGGGCCGAGCAGCAGGGGATCAGCATGAACCAGTACATCGAACGACTCGTGCAGCACGACATGGGCGAGGCGGGGCGGAACTTCGTCGACACCGCCGCCCAGTTCATGAAGGAGCACGAGCTCGCCTTCCTCGCCGAATTCGGCGACGGACCGACCGGCGACCGCCAGGACGTGCGCCGTTGAACCTTGAGGTTGACCTCTCGTGGCTGCTGATGACCGCAGAGCAGTACACGCCGGGTGATCCGCAGGTCATCGACTACGGATCGCTCCTCGCCGCGGTCACCCGCCACCAGGCGGCCATCTTCGACATCGCCGTCTACCCCGAACCGCAGGACCGCGCCGCCGCCCTGATGCACCAGCTCATCCGGGTGCCCGCCCTGGAGCGCAGCAACGAGCTGTTCGCCACCGCCGTCGCGTACGCGTACCTGGTGGCCAGCGGGTGCAACGTCGCCACCACCGCGCGCGAGGTGCGCAGCCTCGCCCGGGCGATCCGGGAGGGCAAGATCGGCGTCAGCGGGGTCGCCGACCGGCTCGCCATGTGGGTCGTCCAGGAGCCCGAGGAGGAGGAGGTCGGCGAGGACGACGACGGCAACGAGGCGGACTGAGCACGGTCACGTCAGGGGCTCCCCTTGTGGTTAGGGTGTGGGTGCCCCTGACCGTGGATTGTGCGAGGACGACCGTTGCTGCAGGACATCGAGCGCTACCTGGCGTGCCCGCACTGCGCGGAGCCGCTCGCACTCGCCGGACGGACGCTGCGCTGCCCCCGCGGCCACAGCTTCGACCAGGCCAAGCAGGGGTACGTCAGCCTGCTGGCGGGCGACGCGCACACCGGCACCGGTGACACCGCCGACATGGTCTCCGCCCGGGCCGACTTCCTGGCGGCCGGGCACTACCGGCCGATCGCCGAGGCGCTGGCGGCCGCGGCGGCCGGCGCGGACGGCCTGGTGGCGGACCTCGGCGCGGGCACCGGGCACTACCTGGCACACGTGCTGGGCGCGCTCGGCGGCGACCTGCCCGGCGCCGCCCTGGACATCTCCAAGTACGCGCTGCGCCGCGCCGCCAAGGCGCACCCGCGGATCGGCGCCGTGGTCTGCGACGCCTGGCGCCCGCTGCCGCTGCTCGACGACAGCGCCGACGTGCTGCTCAACGTCTTCGCCCCGCGCAACGGCCCGGAGATCCGCCGGGTGCTGCGCCCGGGCGGACGGCTGCTGCTGGTCGCCCCGACCTCCCGCCACCTGCGCGAACTGGTCGCGGGCCTCGGCCTGCTCTCGGTCGACGAGGACAAGGAGCGCCGGATCGACGAGAAGCTCAGCCCCTGGCTGACCCGGACCGGGCAGGTGGAGGTGGAGTTCACCCTGCGGCTGTCCAGGGCGGACGCGGCGGCGGTGGTCGCGATGGGCCCGAACGCCTGGCACACCGATCCGCAGCGCCTCGCGGACGCCCTCGACGCCCTGCCGGAACCGGTCGAGGTGACCGGCTCGGTGCGGTTGTCGACGTACCGGTGAGCGCGCCGGTCGGGCCGGCCACACGTTGGGGTGAATAGCCCCGGCTGGCACGTTTCTGCAGCTCAGGGCGTGGCTAGGGTCCTCTGGTGACCAGCGAAGCAGCGCCTGCGGCGCCCGAGCGTACCCACCCCGACCGCACCCGTCACGACCGTCCTGACCTCGGCGGTCCTGACCTGGGCGGTGTCGGCCCGGGTGGTGTCGGCCCGGGTGGTGTCGGCCTGGGTGGTGTCGGCACGTACGCCGCCGGTCGGGAGGGCGGCGGGACGGACCGCGCGGTGCCGGAACGCCCCATCCAGCGGCCGACCGTGGAGGAGCTCCGGCTCACCTCGTTCAAGTCGTACCGCCGCACCACGCTGCCGCTGTCACCGCTCACCGTGCTCCACGGCCCCTCGGGCGCCGGCAAGTCCAACGCGCTGGACGCGCTGAGCGTCCTCTCCCGGCTCGCCATCGGCGAGGAGATCCAGCCATCGCTGGACGGCGTCGGCGGACTGTCCGGGCCCCTCGCCGCGCCGGTCCGGGGCGGACTGGCGGGCTGCGTGCCGCACGGCCGCAACGCGATCATCCTGGGCTGCACGGTGCGCTCCGCGGCCGGGCCGATCCGGCTGGAGGTGGTGGTCCGCACCGACGGGCGGGTCCGGATCGCCCGCGAGTGGCTGGCCCTCGACGGCGAGACCCTGATGGAGACCGGCGAACAGGACGTCACCCGCGGCCGGGTCAACGTCACCTGGCGCAACGACAGCCGGCAGGGTGACATCCGCGCCCCGCTGCCCAGCGCCACCCTGATCACCGCTCAGCTGCCGCTTCGGGTGGCCGGCTCCTCGCCCGGTGAGCGCCGGGTGCTGGCCGCCGCCGAGCAGCTGCTCACCGCGCTGCGCGAGGTCTTCCCGCTGCACCCCGTCCCGGCGGCGATGCGCGGCTGGGCGCGCCCCGACCCGCAGGCACGGCTGCTGGGCACCGCCGCCAACATCTCGGCCGTGCTCGCCAGGCTCAAGTCGGAGTGCAACCGCCGCTACGCCCGGCTGCTGCGCGCCGTCCAGGCGGCGGCGCCGCACCCGCTGCTCGGCCTGGACGTGGCCCGGCGCGGCACCGGCGGCCAGGAACGGCTGCTGGCCGTCTTCGACGAGGGCGTGCTCGGCCGCACCGGAGCCGACCAGGCGTCCGACGGGATGCTGCGGCTGCTCGCGTTCGCCGCGGTGCTGCTCACCGGCGCCGGGGTGCTGGACGTCGACCCGGCGGCCGAGGTGCCGAGCGCCCACCGGCAGCTGACCGTACTGGCCGAGGACCTCGGTGCCGGGCTGTCGCTGGAGCAGACCGCCTCGCTGCTGAGGGTGGCCCGGGAGGTGTGCGCCAAGGAGGACGTCCGGCTGCTCGGGGCGCTCCAGGACCCCGCGGCCGCGCTCGACCTGCCCGAGGTGCGGCTGATCGAGTGCCGGCGCGACCCGGCCAGCGGACACAGCGTGCTGCTCCGGCCCGAGGAGAACCGGGTTCCGGTGCAGGCCGGGGCGCACGGATGCGGTAGACCAGGGGAATGACCGAGGATCACTCTTCCGCCGGAGCGGCCGGACCGACGCTGGAGGGGCTGCGGCTGCGGCTCGGCGAGTTCGCGGCGGCCCGGAACTGGCAGCCCTTCCACACCCCGAAGAACCTGGCGGCGGCGCTCAGCGTGGAGGCCGGCGAACTGCTGGAGATCTTCCAGTGGCTGACGCCCGAGCAGGCCACCGCGGTGATGGACGACCCCGACCGGGCGCACCGGGTCCGGGACGAGGTGGCGGACGTCCTGGCGTACCTGCTGCAGTTCTGCTCGGTGCTGGACGTGGACCCGCTGGCGGCGCTGGCGGCCAAGATCGAACGCAACGAGGTGCGGTTCCCGGTGGAGTGAGGGATCCACCGGAATTCCCTCCGGCGAGGGACACCGGTTTTCCACAGGCGAGGTTTGTCCACAGCTTTCCGGCGGGTGCTGGGCGTGCGTCCGGCGGGTCGGCACGCTGTGCGTCCAGACCCGCCGCCGGCGACGGCGGCCCTGTGGACGAGGGGAGCGGCGGACATGGACGCGCTGCGACTGATCAAGACCGCCCGGCACGCGCTGGCCGAGGCCCGGTCGGTGCCGGACACGCTGCACGAGGCGTGGCAGACCGGCCTGCTGACCGAGGCGCTCGGCGCCCGGATCGCCGAACGGGAGGGCGACGGCGAGGAGTACGGCACGCTCGGGCAACTGCTGTGCGACGCCGGCGGGCACGCGGCGAGCTGCCTGGACCAGCCGCCGGAGGCCGACCCGGACGGGCTCGGCGGCGACTGGTCCGGGGGCGGGCGGGTCGAACGGCTCGGTGAACTGGGCGAGCTGGAGCCCGTCCTGGCCGAGCTGGCGGTGCTGCTGAACGAGGCGTCCGAGACGCTGGTGGTGCTCGCCTGCGGGGCCGATACGGAGAGCCTGTACTGGTGCTGCATTGACGGGGTGGACGCCACGGCGGAGTGCAAGGACCTGGTCGCCGAGTTGCTGCGGGCGGTGCGCCGGGAGGCGGGCGTCGAACCGCCGGACGAGGACGCAGGGGCGGACGGTCGCGCCGCCGGTCAGTCCGGGGAGCCATCGGCCGACGCAGAGGGCCGCGGCGGCGCAGGGTGCTGCGGTGGCGGTGGCGGTGGCGGTGGCGGTGGCGGGGACGGCGACGCCGGCTGCGGAGGGTGCTGCGGCGCCGGTGGCGCCGGTAGCGCCGGTGGGGGTGGCGCGGCCCGGCGGGCGGAGCGGGCGACGCTGGTCGTCCCGCTGGGCCCGCCGGTCGGTGGCGCCGGTGATCGGGCCCCGGATCGGGTTCCGGCTCAGGCCCGGGAGGAGTGCTCGCCGGATCCGTTGCGGTCGCCGGTGCGCGCCGCGGAGGAGCGCAGGTCGGAGTCGAGCCCCGCCAGGTCGGTGTTGATCGAGGCGAGCAGCTCCTGCATCTGCTCCAGCAGGCTGGTCGGCGGGGTCGGCGCCCCGGCGGGGGTGCCCGCGGGGGTGCCCGCGGTGGTGGGCGGCTCGGTCCAGGGCTCGGACATCAGGGGCCCCTTCAGCTCGGTGGTGCGACGTGAGGCGACGGGTGTCGGCGCCGCCGGTCCAACGAGGTCCCGGGCCGACCGGTCACCGGGGACCACCCGTTGAGGGCCAACCCCCGTGTTCCGTCAGCCGCACGAGTGAGGGCGGTTTGCCGGAGTCGGCCGGGCTCGGCTAGGGCCGCCGTCCGGAACAGCACAGGGCCCCGGCGCCGTCGGAGGACGGCGCCGGGGCCCGGGGACCAGATGACCGGAGGTCAGTTGTGCGCGTGCAGATCCGCGTTCAGACCGCCCCAAGAGCCGGAGCGGGCGATCACCTCGACCGCGCCGCTCTGCGAGTTGCGGCGGAACAGCAGGTTGTCCTGGCCGGACAGCTCGACGGCCTTGGCGACCTTGCCGTCCGGGGTGGTGACCCGGGTGCCGGCGGTGACGTACAGGCCGGCCTCCACCACGCAGTCGCTGCCGAGCGAGATGCCGATGCCCGCGTTGGCACCGAGCAGGCAGCGCTCGCCGACGGAGACGACCTGCTTGCCGCCGCCCGACAGGGTGCCCATGATCGAGGCGCCGCCGCCGATGTCGCTGTGGTCGCCGACCACGACGCCCGCGCTGATCCGGCCCTCGACCATCGAGGTGCCCAGGGTGCCGGCGTTGAAGTTGACGAAGCCCTCGTGCATCACGGTGGTGCCCTCGGCCAGGTGCGCACCCAGGCGCACCCGGTCCGCGTGGGCGATCCGCACGCCGGTCGGGGCGACGTAGTCGGTCATCCGCGGGAACTTGTCGATGCCGTACACGGCGAGCTGGCCGCCCTGCGCGCGCACCGCGAGCCGGGCCTGCTCGACGCCCGCCACCGGCACCGGGCCGATGGAGGTCCAGGCGACGTTGGCGAGCAGGCCGAAGATGCCGTCCAGGTTCTGGCCGTGCGGCTTCACCAGGCGGTGCGAGAGCAGGTGCAGGCGCAGGTAGGCGTCGTGCGCGTCCAGCGGCTTCTCGTCCAGCGAGGAGATCACGGTGCGCACGGCGACCACCTCGACGCCGCGGCGGGCGTCGGGGCGCAGCGCCTCGGCGGCGCCGGCGCCGAGGGCCTGCTCGGCCTCCTCGGCGCTCAGCCGGACGGTGCCGGCCGGGCCGGGGGCCGCGGCGAGCTCGGGGGCGGGGAACCAGGTGTCGAGGACGGTGCCGTCGGCGGCGATGGTCGCCAGACCGGCGGCGACAGCGCCGCTCGCGAGGGTGGAGGAGGATTCAGCAGTCACATCCTGCACGTTAACCAATCGCGGCAGTGGGTGACCAACGCGCTCACCGTGCGGACAAAAGCCGGTGCTCAGAGGCGGTGGACTGGGCAATACTCGGACGGGTGTTCATTTCGATCTCCACCACGGGCACGGCCGAGCGGCCTGCCACCGACCTGGGATTCCTGCTGCACAAGCACCCCGCCAAGGTGCAGCGGTTCTCCACCGCTCACGGCGTCGCGCACGTCTTCTACCCCGAGGCGACCGACACCGCCTGCACGGCCGCCCTCCTGCTGGAGGTCGACCCGCTGGCGCTGGTCCGGCAGGGCCGGGGCAAGGGCCGCGGCGGCTCGCCCGACCTCGCGCTCGCCCAGTACGTCAACGACCGGCCGTACGCCGCGTCCTCGCTGCTCGCGGTGGCGCTGCGGACGGTCTACCGGTCGGCGATGAAGGGCGTCTGCGAGCAGCGGCCGGGCCTGGCGGAGCATCCGCTGCCGCTGCGGATCGAGCTGCCCGCGGTACCGGTCGGCGGGGCGGAGGGCGGCGCCACCGCCATGGTCGGCCGGCTCTTCGAGCCGCTCGGCTGGAGCGTCGACGCCGCCGCGGTCCCGTTGGACTCCGCCTTCCCGGCGTGGGGCGACTCGCGCTACGCGAAGGTGTCGCTCACCGGCGAGCTGCGGCTCGCCGACGCGCTGCAGCAGCTGTACGTGCTGCTCCCGGTGCTGGACGGCGCCAAGCACTACTGGGTCGCGCCGGACGAGGTGGACAAACTGCTCGCGGCCGGCCAGGGCTGGCTCGCGGACCACCCGGAGCTCGACCTGATCACCCGGCGCTACCTCTCCCGTCGCTGGTCGCTGACCCGGCTGGCGATGGAGCGGCTGGCGCTGGCCCGGCTCGCCGAGAGCGATGACCGGGAGGCCGAGGAGCTGGACAACGCGGTCGACGACGTCCCGGAAACGGAGACGGGTTCGGCGGTCGAGGCGGTCCAGGCTGAGACGGCGACAGTGGCGGTGGCGGAGAAGCCGCAGCCGCTGGCCGTGCAGCGACGGGAGGCGATCCTGGCCGCGCTCGCCGAGACCGGGGCGGCCCGGGTGCTCGACCTGGGCTGCGGCCAGGGCGAACTGGTCGGCGCCCTGCTGAAGGACGCCCGGGTGACCGAGGTGCTGGGGCTGGACGTGTCCTCCCGGGCGCTGTCCGCCGCCGCCCGCAAGCTGCGGCTGGACCGGATGTCGGAGCGTCAGGCGTCCCGGGTCCGGCTGGTCCAGGGCGCGCTCACCTACACCGACGCCCGGCTCAAGGGCTACGACGCCGCCGTGCTGTCCGAGGTGATCGAGCACCTCGACCTGCCGCGGCTGCCGGCCCTGGAGTTCGCGGTGTTCGGCTCCGCGCGGCCGACCGCGGTCGTGGTCACCACCCCGAACGTCGAGTACAACGTCCGCTGGGAGACCCTCCCGGCCGGGCACGTCCGGCACTCGGACCACCGCTTCGAGTGGACCCGGGCCGAGTTCACCGGTTGGGCGGAGCAGGTGGCCGGAAAGTACGGGTACACCGTCACTGTCCGCCCCGTCGGGCCGCTGGACGCCGAGGTCGGCGCCCCGACCCAGCTGGCCCTGTTCCGCCTCGACAACCCCGCCTCGGAAGGGAGCGCGACCCGATGACCACCGACGCACAGCCCACCGCCCGTCGGCTCCCCGTCACCGACCTCTCCCTGGTCGTGCTGATCGGCACCAGCGGCTCCGGCAAGTCGACCTTCGCCCGACGGCACTTCAAGTCGACCGAGGTGGTCTCCTCCGACTTCTGCCGCGGCCTGGTCGCCGACGACGAGAACGACCAGTCGGCCTCCGCCGACGCCTTCGACCTGCTGCACTACATCGTCGGCAAGCGGCTGGCCGCCGGCCGGCTCACCGTGGTGGACGCCACCAACGTCCAGCCGGAGGCCCGCAAGCAGTTGATCGCCCTGGCCCGGGAGCACCACGTGCTGCCGATCGCCATCGTGCTCGACGTGCCCGCCGAGGTCTGCACCGAGCGCAACCGCACCCGCCCCGACCGGCAGCTGCCGAAGCACGTCATCCCGCGTCAGCAGCGCGAGCTGCGCCGCTCGTTGCGCGGCCTGGAGCGCGAGGGCTTCCGCAAGGTGCACGTGCTGCACGGCGTCGCCGAGGTGGAGTCCGCCGAGATCGTGTCGGAGAAGCGGTACAACGACCTGCGCCACCTGACCGGCCCGTTCGACATCGTCGGTGACATCCACGGCTGCCGCGCCGAGCTGGAGACCCTGCTCGTCCGGCTCGGGTGGACGCTCACCCGGGACGCCGAGGGCCGCCCGGTCGACGCCGTGCACCCCGAGGGCCGGACGGCCGTGTTCGTCGGCGACCTGGTCGACCGCGGCCCGGACACGCCGGGCGTGCTGCGCCTGGTGATGGGCATGGTCGAGGCCGGCCACGCGATCTGCGTCCCCGGAAACCACGAGAACAAGCTCGGCCGCTGGATGGACGGCCGCAAGGTCACCGTCGCGTACGGCCTGCAGGAGTCGATCGACCAGCTGGCCGCCGAGCCGGAGGAGTTCCGCGCCCGGGTCCGGGAGTTCATGCGCGGCCTGGTCAGCCACTACCTGCTGGACGGCGGCGCGCTGGTGGTCTGCCACGCCGGTCTGCCGGAGAAGTACCACGGCCGCAACTCCGGCCGGGTCCGCTCGCACGCGCTGTACGGCGACACCACCGGTGAGACCGACGAGTACGGCCTGCCGGTCCGCTACCCGTGGGCGGAGGAGTACCGGGGCAAGGCCCTGGTCGTCTACGGCCACACGCCGGTGCCCACCGCGAGCTTCGTCAACAACACCATCTGCCTGGACACCGGCTGCGTCTTCGGCGGCAGCATGACCGCGCTGCGCTACCCCGAGCGGGAGGTCGTCTCCGTCCCGGCCGAGCGCGAGTGGTACGCGCCGGTGCGCCCGCTGCACACCGACGCCCCGGGCGCCCGGGAGGGCCGGCCGCTCGACCTGGGCGACGTGGCCGGCCGGCGGATCGTGGAGACCGCCCACCACGGCCGGGTCTCGATCCGGGAGGAGAACGCGGCCGCCGCACTGGAGGTGATGAGCCGCTTCGCGCTCGACCCGCGGCTGCTCGCGTACCTGCCGCCGACCATGGCGCCGTCCGCCACCTCCCGGCGGGACGGCTACCTGGAGCACCCCGAGGAGGCCTTCCACGCCTACCGGCACGACGGCGTCCGGCAGGTGGTCTGCGAGGAGAAGCACATGGGTTCGCGGGCGGTCGTGCTGGTCGCCCGGGACGGCAGCGCGCTCGACAAGCGGTTCGGCCTGAGCGGTCCCGGCGCGATCTGGACCAGGACCGGGCGCGCCTTCCTCAACGACGAGGAGCTGACCGCCGCCGTCCTCGACCGGGTCCGCGCCGCCGCCGAGCGGGCCGGGCTGTTCGAGGAGCTGGCCACCGGCTGGCTGCTGCTGGACGCCGAGCTGATGCCGTGGTCGCTGAAGGCCGCCGAGCTGCTGCGCCGCCAGTACGCGGCGGTCGGCGCGGCCGCCGGTGCCGCGCTGCCCGAGGTGCTGGCCGCCCTGGAGCAGGCCGACGGGCGCGGCCTGGACGTGGCCGAGCTGACCGCCCGCCAGCGGCAGCGCGCCGCCGACGCGGAGGCCTTCACCGAGGCGTACCGCCGGTACTGTTGGCCCACCGAGGGCCTGTCCGGGATCCGGCTCGCGCCCTTCCAGGTGCTTGCCGCGGAGGGTGCCAACCTGGCCGTCCAGCCGCACGACCGGCACCTCGCCTGGATCGACCGGATGGTCGCCGCCGACGACCCGGCCGCGCCGATCCTGCGGCACACCGGGCGGCTGCTGGTCGACACCGAGGACGAGGCCTCGGTCGCGGCCGGCATCGCCTGGTGGGAGGAGCTGACCGCGGCCGGCGGCGAGGGCATGGTGGTCAAGCCGCTGGCCTCGCTGGCCCGCGGGCAGAACGGCCAGGTGGTCCAGCCCGGGGTGAAGGTGCGCGGGCGGGAGTACCTGCGGATCATCTACGGCCCCGACTACACGCAGTACCTGGACCAGCTGCGCCAGCGGTTCCTCGGCCACAAGCGCTCGCTCGCGCTGCGCGAGTACGCGCTCGGCCTGGAGGCGCTGGACCGGCTGGCCGGGAACGAGCCGCTGTGGCGGGTGCACGAGCCGGTGTTCGCGGTGCTCGCGCTGGAGTCGGAGCCGGTTGATCCCAGGCTCTGAGACGGAGGGACCGAGTGACGGGAAGTGCATGCATAGACATGCCGGTCTATGTATACACTTCCTGTCTCAGTCCACGGATTCGACCAGGAGACCGGCATGGCGTTCAACCTCCGGAACAGGCACTTCCTCAAGGAGCTCGATTTCACTCCTCAGGAGTTCCGCCACCTGGTCGAGCTCTCCGCCCAGCTCAAGGCCGCGAAGTATGCGGGCACCGAGCAGCCGCGCCTGCGCGGCAAGAACATCGCGCTGATCTTCGCCAAGACCTCGACGCGCACCCGCTGCGCGTTCGAGGTCGCGGCGCACGACCAGGGCGCCACCACCACCTACCTCGACCCGGCGGGCTCGCAGATGGGCCACAAGGAGTCGATCAAGGACACCGCGCGGGTGCTCGGGCGGATGTTCGACGGCATCCAGTACCGGGGCGACGGCCAGGAGATCGTGGAGGAGCTGGCGCAGCACGCGGGCGTGCCGGTGTGGAACGGCCTGACCGACGAGTGGCACCCCACCCAGATGCTGGCCGACGTCCTGACCATCCAGGAGCACTCCGCCAAGCCGCTGGCCGAGACCACCCTGGTCTACCTCGGTGACGCCCGCTCCAACATGGGCAACTCGCTGCTGGTCACCGGCGCCCTGCTCGGCATGGACATCCGGATCGTCGCGCCGGCCGAGCTGTGGCCCGCCGAGGACGTCCAGAAGGCCGCCCGCGAGCTGGCCGCCGCCAGCGGCGCCCGGGTGACGCTCACCGAGGACATCGCGTCCGGTGTCGCCGGGGCCGACTTCCTCTACACCGACGTCTGGGTCTCGATGGGCGAGCCCAAGGAGGTCTGGGCCGAGCGGATCGCCCTGCTCAAGCCTTACCAGGTCTCGATGGACACGGTCCGCGCCACCGGCAACCCGGCGGTCAAGTTCCTGCACTGCCTCCCGGCGTACCACGACCTCGGGACGGAGATCGGGCGGCAGATGTTCGAGCTGACCGGCATGTCCGAGCTGGAGTGCACCGACGAGCTGTTCGAGTCGGCGCACTCGGTCGTCTTCGACCAGGCCGAGAACCGCCTGCACACCATCAAGGCGGTGCTGGTCGCGACCCTCGGCTCCTGATCGAGCTCCTGACGGGCTCCTGACCGAGCCCCTGACGAGTTCCGGGGCGGCCTCCGGGGAGGTTCACGCCCGACGAGCGGTCAGAAGTCCACGTCGACGCAGGCGGCCCGGTCGCCCGCCCGGTGCGGGCCGGCCGGGCTGCCCGCGTGCAGCACCAGGGAGTGCGCCCCGTCCGGCCGGAACCGCCAGCCGACCGTGGACTCGGCACGGCCGGCGCCCTCGGCGTCGGTGCGCAGGGTGAGCCGCAGCTCGTTGCCGGCGTTGGCGTACGCCGGGTCGGTGGAGGGCTGCACCGGGTCGGCGGTGTGCTGGTAGTGCGGTCCGGAGGCGGCCGGGTCGGCGCCGCAGTGCCCGGTGTGCACGTGCGCCGGGAACTCGTGGTCCGGCGCCAGCCCGGAGACCTCCAGCGCGACGGTCGTCCCGCCCGGCGCCCGGGTCACCGTCACCCGGACCGGCGCCCCGTACGGGACCAGGTCCGGCGCGTGGGTGATCGCCCGGGCCGGGACGAAGCCGTCCGCCCGGTCGAAGTGGGCGTCCACCACGGTGGTCGGCGCCAGGACCGGCGCCAGCGCGAGGGGGAGCAGGAACGCGGCGGACGGTACGGGCATCACGGGGCCTTCCGACGGGCCGGGCAGGGGACACCGCCCACCGTCGCGCGACCGCCGCGCCCCGACCCCGCGCAATGCCGGGAAGTCACCCGAAAGAGAGGCGCGGGCGGCCCGAGGCCCGTGCGAGGGCGCTCAGCCGGACGCCCGGGTGATGCCGCGGATCTCGCAGCGGGGCCCGCTGGCCCGCATCAGCCGCAGGTCGGCGGTGATCAGCGGGGCGCCCAGCGACTCCGCGACCGCGACGTACGCCGCGTCGTCGGGGGTCAGGTTGTCCTTGAGCTCCCAGATCCGGCCGAGCAGCGGTGCGACCTCGATCTTGCGGATCGTCAGGCCCGGGAGCTCCGCCACGAGCTCGGCCACCCGGGCCGCCGTCAGCTCCTTGGCCAGGTACAGCCCGCGCAGCGACTGCATCACCTCGATCACCACGTGCTCCGGAGCGGCCCAGTCCCGGTCGGCCGCCAGCTCGGCACGGGCCGCCGCGCCCCGCTCGCCCTCGTCGGAGAGGGCCAGGACCAGCGCGGATGCATCGACGACGATCACGGAACATTCCCCCAGAGCGGCACGGTCGGTCCCGCACACCGTAGCCCTGCCGGTCCGACGGGGAACGGCCGGGCCCGAGGCGGTGCCGCCCGGCCGGAGGCGGTGCTGCCCGGCCGGAGGCGGTGCTGCCCGGTCCGCAGCGGTGCCGCCGGTCCGCGGCCGGTCAGGGCTCGGGGGTGGCCGATGCGGAGCGCTGGTCCTGGTAGGGCGTGATCTGGGCGGCCGCTTCGGCCGCCTCCTGGGCACCGATCCGGGCGTGCCAGGCCGGGCTGAGCGCCATGTTCTCCAACTGGTCCAGCGTGAGCGGCGGTTCCTGGCGGAGCACCTGTTCGTGCTTGGCGTCCATCAGGCTGCCGGTGGAGACGCTCACCCGGACGCCGTCGGCCCGCAGGAGGTCGGCGCCGCGCTGCACCTCGTCGAAGACCCGGCCCTCCCAGGTCAGCAGCTTGCCGCCGTCCGGCAGGTCGGCGACGTGGCAGATCTTCTGGGCGCCGCGGGACGCGCAGGAGAAGAGGTCGCCGTGGCCGTCCTTGGGGTCCGGCACGAAGTGCGGTTCGACCGACACCTGGATCGCCGCGCTCCCGTGTCCGGCGTCGTAGACGACCCGCCCGCGCACGTCCGAGTCGCGTCCGCCGGCCGGCAGGCCGTCCCGCCCGCTGTACTGCCCGATCGGTGAGCCGGACGGGATCAGGGAGACCAGGGTCCGCACCGCCGCGGCCCCGGTGAGCGGCACCGTCGTCCCGGTGGGGGAGGTCCCGCCCGCGGGTGCGGTCGCCGCCGTTCCGTTCGGGCCCGCCGTTCCGCTCTGTCCCGACGTTCCGTTCGGGCCCGCCGCCACGGCCGGGCCGGAGGCGGCCGCGGATGTCTGCCCGGCCGTCGCGCCGGAACGGGCCAGCAGCAGCGGGCCCCCCACCGCGAGCACGGCCACGGCTACGGCGGCACCCGTCACGCGGATCCGTCGGCTCCGCCGGATCCTCCTCCCGTCCGCGGTCGCGCCGGCGACCAGCCGGGTCAGCGGTGGCTCCGCGTCGCCGACGGCCTGCTCGAAGACCGCGCTCACCTCGCGCCCGACCTGCTCGGAATCGTGCATGTCCGTTCTCCCCTCCGGGTCTGTGTGTCCGTGCGGTCCGCGTGGGGGCCGTCCTGTGCGGCCGGGCGCGCGGCCGGGCCGCCGGCGTCGATGGCCGGGCCGTCGGCGCCGATGGATGGCTGGTTACGCGGCCAGCCCCGCCAGCTGGTCGCCGAGCAGGGCGCGCAGCCGGGTCAGGGCGCGGAGGCTGCGGGTGCGCACCACGCCGGTGGTGAGGCCGAGCTCGGCGGCGGTCTCCTCGACGCTGCGGTCCTCCCAGTAGCGCAGCACCAGCACGGCCCGGTCGCGGGGCGACAGCCCGCCGAGCGCCTGCAGCAGGGTCAACCGCAGGGCGGGGTCCTGCTCGGTGGAGACCTGTTCCGGCAGCTGTTCCAGGGCGGGCCGCTCGGCGGAGCGCCGCAGCCGGCGGTGCGAGAGGTGGCCGCGCAGCAGGATCCGGCGGGCGTAGGCCTCCGGGCTGTCGGCGCTCCGTACCCGGGTCCAGGAGGCGTAGACCTTGGCGAGGGTCGCCTGGGTGAGGTCTTCGGCCAGATGCCAGTCGCCGCACAGCAGGAGTGCGGTGCGGAACAGCGCGGTGCCCCTGCTGTGCGCGAACTCCTCGAACTCCCGCAGGTTCTGAGCCTGCCGTTCGTCCCCCATCGCCCGCCATCCCCTCCGCCGTGCCGTGTCCGGCAGGTAGACGCCCGAGACGCGCGGTTGCGTTACGGCATGCGGGGGTGAAGTTTGGACGCAGCCATGCACTATGGTTTATCTCGACATCGAGATAACTAGTCGCTACGATTTATCTTGACGTCAAGATATAGGCCGGCGGAAGCGGATTAGCTAAGGCTTACCTTACCACCGGGTGGACCTAGAAGGAGTCAGTCGTGTCCGCGAACAGCTTCGACGCCCGCAGCTCGCTGCAGGTGGGCGACGAGTCGTACGAGATCTTCAAGCTCTCCGCCGTCGAGGGTTCCGAGCGGCTGCCGTACAGCCTCAAGGTCCTGCTGGAGAACCTGCTGCGCACCGAGGACGGCGCCAACATCACCGCCGACCACATCCGCGCCCTGGGCAACTGGGACGCGACGGCGGAGCCGTCGGAGGAGATCCAGTTCACCCCGGCCCGTGTGATCATGCAGGACTTCACCGGCGTGCCGTGCGTGGTCGACCTCGCCACCATGCGTGAGGCCGTGAAGGAGCTGGGCGGCGACCCGGCGAAGATCAACCCGCTGGCCCCGGCCGAGCTGGTCATCGACCACTCGGTCATCGCCGACAAGTTCGGCACCCCGGACGCCTTCGTCCAGAACGTCGAGATCGAGTACGGCCGCAACAAGGAGCGCTACCAGTTCCTGCGCTGGGGCCAGACCGCGTTCGACGAGTTCAAGGTCGTCCCGCCGGGCACCGGCATCGTGCACCAGGTCAACATCGAGCACCTGGCGCGCACGGTCATGGTCCGCAACGGCCAGGCGTACCCCGACACCTGCGTCGGCACCGACTCGCACACCACCATGGTCAACGGCCTGGGCGTGCTGGGCTGGGGCGTCGGCGGCATCGAGGCCGAGGCCGCGATGCTCGGCCAGCCGGTCTCCATGCTGATCCCGCGCGTGGTGGGCTTCAAGCTCAACGGCCAGCTCCCGGCCGGCACCACCGCCACCGACCTGGTGCTCACCATCACCGAGATGCTGCGCAAGCACGGTGTGGTCGGCAAGTTCGTCGAGTTCTACGGCGAGGGCGTCTCCGCCATCCCGCTGGCGAACCGCGCCACCATCGGCAACATGTCGCCGGAGTTCGGCTCGACCTGTGCGATCTTCCCGATCGACGCCGAGACCATCAACTACCTCAAGCTCACCGGCCGTGACGAGCAGCAGCTCGCCCTGGTCGAGGCGTACGCCAAGGAGCAGGGCCTCTGGCACGACCCGTCGGTCGAGCCGGTCTACTCCGAGTACCTGGAGCTGGACGTCTCCACCGTCGTCCCGTCGATCTCCGGCCCGAAGCGCCCGCAGGACCGCGTGGTCCTGGCCGAGGCCGCCGCGAAGTTCGCCGAGGCGCTGCCGACCTACTCCGCCGAGGCCTCGAAGCCGACCGCCGTCACCGCCCCCGACGGCTCGTCCTACGAGATCGACAACGGCGCGGTCGTGATCGCCTCGATCACCTCCTGCACCAACACCTCCAACCCCTCCGTCATGCTGGGCGCCGCCCTGCTGGCGAAGAAGGCCGTGGAGAAGGGCCTCACGGTCAAGCCGTGGGTCAAGACCACCCTGGCGCCCGGCTCCAAGGTCGTCATGGACTACTACGAGAAGGCCGGCCTGCTCCCGTACATGGAGAAGCTGGGCTTCAACCTGGTCGGCTACGGCTGCGTCACCTGCATCGGCAACTCGGGCCCGCTGCCCGAGGAGGTCTCGGCCGCGGTGAACGAGGCCGACCTGGCGGTCGTCTCGGTGCTCTCCGGCAACCGCAACTTCGAGGGCCGGATCAACCCGGACGTCAAGATGAACTACCTGGCCTCCCCGCCGCTGGTGGTCGCCTACGCCCTCGCCGGCAACATGAACGTCGACATCACCCGTGACGCCCTGGGCAAGGACGCGGACGGCAACGACGTCTTCCTCGCCGACATCTGGCCGTCCGAGCAGGAGGTCGCCGACGTCGTCGCCGGCTCCATCGACCAGGACATGTTCGACAAGGGCTACCAGGACGTCTTCGCCGGCGACCAGCGCTGGCAGTCGCTCCCGGTCCCGACCGGCAACACCTTCGAGTGGGACGCCGAGTCCACCTACGTCCGCAAGCCCCCGTACTTCGAGGGCATGGCCAAGACCCCGAGCCCGGTGACCGACATCGCCGGTGCCCGCGTCCTGGCCAAGCTGGGCGACTCGGTCACCACCGACCACATCTCGCCGGCCGGCAACATCAAGCCGGGCACCCCGGCCGCGCAGTACCTCACCGAGAACGGTGTGGAGAAGCGCGACTTCAACTCGTACGGTTCGCGTCGCGGCAACCACGAGGTGATGATCCGCGGCACCTTCGCCAACATCCGCCTGCGCAACCAGATCGCGCCGGGCACCGAGGGCGGCTACACCCGCGACTTCACCCAGGCCGACGGCCCGGTGTCGTTCATCTACGACGCCTCGCAGAACTACCAGGCCGCCGGCATCCCGCTGGTCGTCCTGGCGGGCAAGGAGTACGGCTCGGGCTCGTCCCGCGACTGGGCGGCCAAGGGCACCGCGCTGCTCGGCGTCAAGGCCGTCATCGCCGAGTCCTACGAGCGCATCCACCGCTCGAACCTGATCGGCATGGGCGTGCTGCCGCTGCAGTTCCCGGCCGGCCAGACCGCCGACTCGCTGGGCCTGACCGGCGAGGAGACCTTCTCCTTCGAGGGCGTCACCGAGCTGAACGAGGGCCGCACCCCGAAGACCGTCAAGGTCACCGCGGGCGACGTCACCTTCGACGCGGTCGTGCGCATCGACACCCCCGGTGAGGCGGACTACTACCGCAACGGCGGCATCCTGCAGTACGTGCTGCGCAGCCTGATCGGTTGATCGGGCACAGCGGCTGAGACCTGCAGTAGACCGAGAGGCCGGACCGCAATGCGGTCCGGCCTCTTGTGCGTCCCCGGCGAATGGACTAAACCTCTCCATCAGCACATGGTCCAGACCAATTGACGCTGAATCGGAGAGATTCACGGAATGACCAGACGCACATCGGCAGTACTGGCGATCGCCACCCTGGGCGCGCTGATCGCCTCCCCGGCGACCGCGGACGCCCATCAGGGCCTCAAGGGCCAGCGGGTCGGCTACTTCACCCAGTGGGGCATCTACAGCGGCTTCTCCGCCAAGAAGGTGCAGGACTCCGGGCAGGCCGGGAAGCTCACCGTCATCAACTACGCCTTCGGCAACGTCTCCGCCGAGGGCACCTGCTTCGAGGCCAACGCCGCAGGGGTCGGCGACGCCTGGGCCGACTACCAGCGGCCGGTCGGCGCCGAGGAGTCGGTGGACGACGTGGCCGACACCGCGGAGCAGCCGCTGAAGGGCAACTTCAACCAGTTGCGCAAGCTCAAGGCGAAGAACCCGCAGCTCAAGGTGGTGATCTCGCTCGGCGGGTGGAGCTGGTCCAAGTACTTCTCGGACGCGGCCGCCACCGATGCCTCGCGGAAGAAGTTCGTCGCCTCCTGCATCGACCTCTACCTCAAGGGCAACCTGCCGCAGCTCGGCTCCGCCGAGGGCGGCCAGGGGGCCGGCGCCGGGGTGTTCGACGGCATCGACATCGACTGGGAGTACCCGGGCGGCGGCGGTGACGCGGGCAACGTGGTGCGCCCCGAGGACGGCCGGAACTACACCCTGCTGATGCAGGAGTTCCGCCGCCAGCTGGACGCGCTGAGCGGCCGCAAGGGCCCGCACTACCTGCTGACCGCCGCGGTGCCGGCCGGCGAGGCCAAGGCCGACCAGCTGGAGATCCCCAAGGTCGCCAAGTCGGTGGACTGGCTCAACCTGATGACCTACGACCTGCACGGTCCGTGGGAGTCGCTGGGCCCGACCGACCACCAGGCCAACCTCTACACCGACCCGGACGACGTGGCGACCAGCAACGGCCGGCTCAGCGCCGACCGGGTGGTCCGGCACTACCTGGACAAGGGCCTGCCGCCGAAGAAGGCGGTGCTGGGCGTGCCGTTCTACGGCTACGGCTGGACCGGCGTGCAGGCGGGCGACAAGTTCGGCCTGTACCAGGCCGCGACCGGCCTCGCCCGGGGCGGCAACCTGCCGTACAACCAGATCAAGGACCTGCCGGGCACCGTCCACTACGACCGGGCGCACGGCGCGACCTGGAAGTACGACGGCACCGAGTTCTGGTCGTACGACACCCCCGAGCTGCTCACCAGGAAGGCCGAGTACACCCGTTGCCAGGGGCTCGGCGGCGTGATGGTGTGGGCGCTCGACAACGACGACAGCCAGGGCTCGCTGGTAACGGCGTTGGACAGGGGTCTGCGGTAGCCGCAAGGCCCGGGTGGGACCCCGCGCAGCTTCGCGTATCACGATTTGAGTGTCGTCGTGCGCGAAGCTGCGCATTTCTATGTTCAAACGAGCAGCTTCGCGCTATCTTCTCGGACATCGGTGATCGCGGAAGCGCAATATGCAGGGTCCCTGTGCATTGCACATGCTGCACCGCCGACAACGCTTTGACCGTCACCACCGTGATCGGGCGGGTGGGCTATTGCCGCCAGATGAACAGTGGACTATACCTTTGCGCATCACAAAAACCGCCTCTGACCGGCAGCTTCGCCGCTGGGCATCGTATGGCCAACAGGACTTGACGATCCGTCAGCCCTGGTCTGCATCTTCTGGAAACCGAGGGGTTAGGGCACTCATGGGCTCTGCAACCGAGTACAACCGTCGTGACATCTTCAAGCGGGCGGCCGGCGTGGCCGTGCTCGCGGCCGGCGGCGGTTCGCTGCTCGCCGCCTGTGCCGGTGGCACCGGCAGCAGCGCCGACAAGGGCGCCAAGGCTGCCGGCGGCTTCAACCTGGCCGACGCCAAGAACCCGTTCGGCGTCAAGGAGGCCGACGGCCTCGAGGTCTTCATCTTCGACGGCGGCTACGGCAACGAGTACGCGAAGGCCTTCGAGGCCATGTACTCGAAGCAGTTCCCGGGTGCGAAGATCAACCACCAGGCCGACAAGGACGTCACCGGCAAGCTGCAGCCGCGCTTCAACGCCGGCTCCCCGCCGGACGTCATCGACGACTCGGGCGCCAAGCAGATGAAGCTGGACGTCCTCGCCGAGTCCAACCAGCTGACCGACCTCGCCCCGCTGCTGGACGCGCCGTACATCGACGACCCGTCGAAGAAGGTCCGCGACGTCCTGATGCCCGGCACCATCGAGTCCGGCAAGGCGAAGGACGGCAAGGTCTACAACCTGTCCTACGTCTACACCGTCTGGGGCTTCTGGTACTCCGGCAAGCTCTTCAAGGACAACGGCTGGACCGCCCCGAAGACCTGGGCCGAGTTCATCACCCTGTGCGAGCAGATCAAGGCCAAGGGCATCGCCCCGCTCGCCCACCAGGGCAAGTACCCGTACTACATCAACGTCGTCATGATGGACATGATCGCCAAGCAGGGCGGCCTGGACCTCATGAAGCGGATCGACACCCTCGACGCCACCGCCTGGGACGACCCGGCCGTCAAGACCGTGGTCGAGGCCTTCTACCAGGTCGTCGACAAGGACTACCTGCTCCCCGGCACCAACGGCATGACCCACACCGAGTCGCAGACGGCGTGGAACCAGTACAAGGCCGCCTTCATCCCCTCCGGCTCCTGGCTGGAGAACGAGCAGCTGCCGACCACCCCGGCCGACTTCGACATGAAGTTCCTGCCGATGCCGTCGCTGCCGGGTGACAAGCTGCCCTTCGAGGCCATCCGCGCCGGCTCCGGCGAGCCCTTCATCGTCCCGTCCAAGGCCAAGAACGTGGCCGGCGGCCTGGAGTTCCTGCGCAAGATGCTGACCAAGGAGGCCTCGGGCAAGTTCGCCCAGACCGCCAACAGCCTCACCTGCCTCAAGGACGGCGTCGGCCCCGAGGTCCAGCTGAAGCCGGGCACCGCCTCGACCGTCGTCGCCCTGAAGGCGGCCGGCGCCAACGTCTTCAACTTCCAGTACCCGAACACCGCCTCCAAGTTCGACGAGGACCTGCAGAACGCCTCGGGCGAGCTGATGGCCAAGCGCATCACTCCGGCGGAGTGGATCAAGCGCGCCAAGGAGTCGGCCACCAAGAACAAGACCGCCTGACCGGTCGGATTCACCACAGCGCCCCGGGGGGCCCGAACCACCCCCGGGGCGTCCGCCTGACGGACAGGAGAAGGTGACCATGCGTCACGGCAAGTACCCCTTCATCGTGGGGTTCCTCTTTCTTCCGATCGTGCTGTACGTGGGCCTGGTGCTGTGGCCCTACGCGCAGACCTTCGGATACTCCCTGACCGATTGGTCAGGAGCGAGCCAGGAGATGAACTTCGTCGGCCTGGACAACTACACGAGACTCCTCGATGACGAGGTCTTCGGCAACGCTCTGTGGCACAACCTGCTGCTGCTGATCCTGCTGCCGGTCGTGACCATCCTGATCGCGCTGTTCTTCGCCTTCATGCTGAACGTCGGTGGCAAGGGCGGCACCGGCGGCGTCCAGGGTGTGAAGGGCGCCGGCTTCTACAAGGTCGTGTTCTTCTTCCCGCAGGTGCTGTCCATCGCGATCCTCGCGGTGCTCTGGGGCGCGGTCTACCGCACCGACCAGAGCGGCCTGGCCAACGGCGTCCTGATCAAGCTCGGCCTGGCCTCCGTCGACCAGCCGGTGCAGTGGCTGTCCGACCCGGACATGGTCATGTGGTGCGTGCTCGCGGTGCTGGTCTGGTCCGGCGTCGGCTTCTACCTGGTGCTCTTCTCGGCCGCCATGCAGTCGATCCCGAAGGACATCTACGAGGCCGCCCTGCTGGACGGCGCCAAGCGCGGGCAGACCTTCTTCAAGATCACCCTGCCGCTGCTCTGGGAGACCGTCCAGACCGCCTGGGTCTACCTGGCCATCGTCGCCATGGACGCCTTCGCGCTGGTCTCCTCGATCACCCCGGGCGCCTACTTCGGCGGCGGCCCCGACCACCACTCCGAGCTGATCTCGACCTACCTGATGCGCAGCTTCCTGCGCAACGGCGAGGCCGGCTACGCGTGTGCCATGGGTGTCGTGATCTTCTTCTTCACCCTGATCCTGACCGTCGTCTCGCTCTGGGCAACCAAGCGCGACAAGATCGAGTACTGAGCGGGGACTTGTGATGGCGACTATCGACAAGACCGCGAGCGTTCCCGGTCAGCGCGGCACCGGCAGCAAGCCGGCCCAGGACCGCACCCAGCGCTTCGGCGAGGGCGGCGGCGTCCTGAACGTCTTCTCGCACGGCTTCCTGGCCGTCTGGGCGATCCTGATCGTCCTGCCGCTCGGCTGGGTCGTGCTCGGCTCCTTCAAGACCGACTCCCAGATCAACGGCTCCGCCTGGAGCTGGCCCGCGGCCTTCCACTTCGACGCCTTCGGACGGGCGTGGGAGAAGGGCATCGGCGGGTTCTTCATGAACACGATCATCGTGCTGCTCGGCTCGGTGACCCTGACCATGCTGCTCGGCTCGATGGCGGCCTACGTGCTCGCCCGGTACGAGTTCAAGGGCAACAAGGTCATCTACTACCTGTTCGTGGCCGGCTCGATGTTCCCGGTGTACCTGGCGCTCGTGCCGCTGTTCTTCATGGTCCGCAACCTCGGTGAGATCTCGCCGTACCTGGGCCTGAACAGCTACGCCGGCCTGATCCTGGTGTACGTCGCGTACTCGCTGCCGTTCACCGTGTTCTTCATGTACTCGTTCTTCCGGACGCTGCCGACCGCGGTGCACGAGGCCGCGATGCTCGACGGGTGCTCGCACGCCCGGGCGTTCTTCCAGATCATGGTCCCGATGGCGAAGCCCGGCCTGATCAGCGTCGGCATCTTCAACATCCTCGGCCAGTGGAACCAGTACATCCTGCCGGTCACCCTGATGCAGCCGACCACGGCGGGCGAGGCCGACCACTCGATGCTGGCCCAGGGCCTGGTCAACCTCGCGCTCCAGTCCGGCTACAAGAGCGACGCCCCGGCGCTGTTCGCCGGCATGACGATCGCGATGCTGCCGGTGCTGGTGGTCTACCTGTCCTTCCAGCGCCAGGTCCAGGCGGGCCTGACCAGCGCCACCCTGAAGTAGGAACGACCGACAACGACGCCGGGGGCGCGAGGAACATCGTTCCTCGCGCCCCCGGCGTGCGTGCTCCTAGCGGTCGGCGGCCTGCGCGGCGAGGGCGCGCGCCAGGTCGTCGCGGCACTCCAGCACCAGGCGGCGCAGCGCGGGCGCGGCGCCCTCGTGCCCAGTCAGCCAGGCGTCCGTCGCGGCGAGCGTCTCCGGCGTGGTCTGGAAGCGCGGGAAGAAGCCGCCGACGATCCGCATCGCGATCTCGATCGACCGCTGCGCCCAGATGTCCTCCAGCATCGCGAAGTACGGCTCGGCGTAACCGGCCGTCAGCTCCCGCTGGTCGGGCTGGGCGAAGCCGGCGATCTGCGCCTCGACCAGGGCGTTGGGCAGCTCGTCCGAGTCGACCACCGAGGACCAGGCCGCGGCCTTCGCGCCCGGCGTCGGCAGCGCGGCCAGGCACTGGGTCTGCTGGCGCCGCCCGCTCGCGGTGTTGTCCCGCTCCAGCTCGGCGGCGAGCTCCTCGCCGCTGGCGTCGCCGGCCGCGGCCAGCGCCAGCCACAGCGACCAGCGCAGTTCCTGGTCGATGTCGAGGCCGTCGATCCGGGCGGTGCCCTCCAGCAGCCCGCGCAGCAGCTGCAGCTGCTCGGCGCCCTGCGCGGTCTGGGCGAGGAAGCGGGCCCAGGCGAGCTGGTGGTCGCTGCCGGGCTCGGCGGCGCGCAGCTCGGTGACCGCGCTCTGGGCCAGCAGCCGGCCGCCCTCGGCGCGCCACTCGGGCGCGGCGTACACGTCGAGCGCCCCCTTGGCCTGCCGGTGCAGCGACTGCAGGACGCCGATGTCCGACTCCTGCCCGGCGAAGCGCAGCACCAGGCCGATGTAGTCGCGGGCCGGCATCAGCGCGTCGCGGGTGAGGTTCCACACCGCGGACCAGGCGAGCGCCCGGGCGAGGGGATCGGCGATGTCGCCGAGGCCCTCGCGCAGGGTGGCGAGCGAGACCTCGTCGAAGCGGATCTTGCAGTACGTCAGGTCGTCGTCGTTGACCAGGACGAGCGCCGGGCGGGGCCGGCCGGCGGCCTCGGCGACCACGGTGCGGGCGCCGGTGACGTCCAGCTCGATCCGGTCGCTGCGGACCAGCGCGCCGTCGGCGGCGCGGTCGTACAGGCCGATCGCCACCCGGTGCGGGCGCGGCTCGCCGCCGTCCTGGAGGATCGCCAGCTCGGTGATCCGGCCCTCGCCGTCGGTCAGCAGCTGCGGGGTGAGCGAGTTGACGCCGGAGGTCTGCAGCCAGGCGGCGGCCCAGGTCTTGAGGTCGCGGCCGCTGGTCTCCTCCAGGACGTCCAGCAGGTCGTCCAGGACGGTGTTCCCGAAGGCGTGCTTCTTGAAGTAGCGGCGGGCGCCCTCGAAGAAGGCGTCCCGGCCGACGTACGCCACCAGCTGCTTGAGCACCGAGGCGCCCTTGGCGTAGGTGATGCCGTCGAAGTTGAGCTTGGCGTCCTCGAGGTCGCGGATGTCCGCGGTGATCGGGTGGGTGGTGGGGAACTGGTCCTGCCGGTACGCCCACGCCTTGCGCTGGTTGGCGAAGGTGATCCAGGCCGACCGGTACCGGGTGGCCTCGACCTGCGAGAAGGAGCCCATGAAGTCGGCGAACGACTCCTTCAGCCACAGGTCGTCCCACCACTTCATGGTGACCAGGTCGCCGAACCACATGTGCGCCATCTCGTGCAGGATGACGTTGGCGCGGCCCTCGTACGCCGCGTCGGTGACCTTCGAGCGGAAGACGAACTCCTCGCGGAAGGTGACGCAGCCCGGGTTCTCCATCGCGCCGATGTTGTACTCCGGCACGAAGCACTGGTCGTACTTGCCGAACGGGTACGGGTAGTCGAACTCGTCGTGGAAGAAGTCCAGGCCCTGCTTGGTGACGGTGAGGATCTCGTCCGCGTCGAAGTACGGGGCCAGCGACCTGCGGCAGGTCGCGGCGAGCGGGATCTCCAGCACCGTGCCGTCCGGCAGCTCGCGGCTGTAGTGGTCGCGCACCACGTGGTACGGGCCGGCCACCACGGCGGTCAGGTACGTGGAGATCGGCTGCGTCTCGGCGAACGTCCAGGTCCGGGCGGAGCCGTCGGCCTCGACGGCGGTGTGCACCGCGTTGTTGTAGACGTCCCAGGAGGCCGGCGCGGTGACCGTGAAGACGTAACGGGCCTTCAGGTCGGGCTGCTCGAAGTTGGCGAACACCCGCCGGGCGTCGGCCGGCTCGTAGTGGGTGTAGAGGTACGTCTCGCCGTCCACCGGGTCGACGAAGCGGTGCAGCCCCTCGCCGGTCCGGCTGTAGGCGCAGTCCGCCACCACGGTCAGCTCGTTCCGCTCGGCCAGCCCGTCCAGCCGGACGCGCGTTCCGTCGAAGACCTGCGCCGGGTCCAGCTCGCGGCCGTTCAGGGTGACCGAACGGACCGAGGGCGCCAACAGGTCGAGGAAGGTCGCGCCGCCCGGCGCGGAGGAACGGAAGGCGATCTCGGTGGTGGAGAGGAACGTGGACTTCTCCGGATCGGGCGCCGACGTCACGTCGAGGTGGACGCGGTAGCGCTCCACCCCGATGATCCCGGCCCGCTCGCGGGCTTCCTCTCGGCTCAGGTTCTTGCCCGGCACGGCGGTACTCCTTTGTACGGATCCCCTGGTACTGAGAGCTCTGCTGGAACTCTTTCGGGGGCATCCTTTCACGCCCCGTCCACGGTGTAATTGCACTGTCCGGAATCATCGGGCGGCGCGTTCGGTTGCAGACCCGAGGGGAAGCGCCCCCGACCGTGACACCACCGACCGAAGGACGCCGTCCGTGACGACTGCAGACTCCCGTAAGATCGCCGACTTCTGGTTCGACCCGATCTGCCCCTGGGCCTGGATGACCTCGCGCTGGATGCTCGAGGTCGAGCAGCTGCGCCCCGTCGACACCAAGTGGCACGTGATGAGCCTGTCGGTGCTCAACGAGGGCCGCGAGGACCTGCCGGAGCGTTACAAGGAGCTGCTCGCGGCCGGCTGGGGCCCCGTCCGGGTGCTGATCGCCGCCGCGCAGGCGCACGGGGACAAGGTGCTCGGCCCGCTCTACACCGAGCTCGGCACCCGCTTCCACAACCAGGGCCTGCCGAACAACCGGGAGACCATCGTCGCCGCGCTGGAGGCGGCCGGCCTGGAGGCCGAGCTGGCCGACGCCGCCGACACCGACGCCTACGACGAGGCGCTGCGGGCCTCGCACAAGGAGGGCATCACCCTGGTCGGCGAGGACGTCGGCACCCCGGTGATCGCCGTCGACGGCCCGGAAGGCGACCGCGTCGCCTTCTTCGGCCCGGTCGTCACCCCCACCCCGCGCGGCGAGGCCGCCGCCCGCCTCTGGGACGGCACCGTCCTGGTCGCGTCCACCCCGGGCTTCTACGAGATCAAGCGGACCCGCACCAAGGGCCCGTCCTTCGAGTAACCACAAACGCACCGCACGCACGAAGGGGCGCGAGGAACCTCCGGTTCCTCGCGCCCCTTCCGTGGTCCGCTAGCGGCGGAGCTTGCCGACGAGGGCCAGCAGGGCCGTCAGGCCGAGGGTGAAGTACAGCTGGATCCGGTTGTCGGCGTCGAGGGTCATCAGCACCAGCACCGCCACGATGCCGGCCAGCGCGGCCCAGGTGAGGTACGGGAAGGCCCACATCCGGACGGTCAGCTTCTCGGGGGCCTCGCGTTCGAGGCGCCGCCGCATCCGCAGCTGCGCCACCGCGATGAACGCCCACACCACCAGCACCGCCGCGCCGACCATGTTGAGCAGCCAGGTGAAGACCGTGGTCGGCCACCAGTAGCTGAACAGCACCGCCGCGAAGCCGAACGCCGAGGAGGCGAGCACCGCGCGCCGCGGCACCCCGCCGCCGACCTTGCCGAGCGCCTTCGGCCCCTGGCCGCGGGCGACCAGCGAGTACGCCATCCGCGAGGAGCCGTAGATGTTGGCGTTCATCGCGGAGAGCAGCGCGATCAGCACCACCACGTTCATCACCTGCGCGGCGCCCGGGATGCCGAGGGTGTCCAGCACGGCGACGTACGGGCCGGGCTTGACGACCGACGGGTCGTTCCACGGCACCAGGGTGACGATGACCGCCATCGAGCCGACGTAGAAGAGGGCGATCCGCCACATCGCGGTGCGCACGGCGCCGGCGACGCTGCGGCGCGGGTCCTCGGACTCGGCGGCGGCGATGGTGACGGTCTCCAGGCCGCCGTACGCGAAGACGGAGGCGAGCAGGCCGGTGACCAGGCCGGAGGAGCCGTGCGGGAAGAAGCCGCCGTCGCCGGTGAGGTTGGCGGTGCCGGGGGAGTCGGTGCCGGGCAGCACGCCGGTGACGGCGAGGACACCGATCACCAGGAACGCGGTGATCGCGGTGACCTTGACCGCGGCGAACCAGAACTCGAACTCGCCGAAGTTCTTCACCGCCGCCAGGTTGGTGGCGCAGAAGAAGCTCATGAAGATCGCGACCCAGACCCAGGACGGCACGCCCGGCAGCCAGCCGGCCATGATCCCGGCGGCGCCGATCGCCTCGGCGGCGACGCCGACGCAGAGCAGGGTCCAGAACAGCCAGCCCACGGTGAGTCCGGCCCACGGGCCGATCTCGCGCTCGGCGTGCACCGAGAAGGAGCCGCTGGCCGGCCGGGCGGCGGACATCTCGCCCAGCATCCGCATCACCAGCATCACCAGCACGCCGGAGAGCGCGAAGGCGAGCACGATGGACGGTCCGGCGGCGGCGATGCCCGCGCCGGAGCCGACGAAGAGCCCGGCGCCGATCACGCCGCCGAGCGCGATCATCGACAGGTGGCGCGGCTTGAGGCCGTGGGCCAGCTTGCCGTCGGCCGCGGTGGCCGCGGTGGCCGCGGTGGCGCCGGACGGCTGCCGGGTGGGTGCCGGGGGGAGGGACGTCATGCGGGGGGTCCAGACTGTTCGGATAGGGGAGATTCCCGTCCACTATTCGGTAGCTCCGGTGGACATGCCAGGAAGGCCCGCCATCCGGACCGTCCGATCACTCCGCGTGACGGACTCCCTACGTGAGCTCTTCGTCACAGTGCGGATCCGACAAGCCGGGGGCGTGACGTTTTGTCACGGACGACCTCGGCCCCGGGCCGGGCGGTGCATAGGTTCGGTGGTGATCGTTTCCGACCGCACCGAACCGGAGGAGTCCCGATGGCCACCGCCGTGCCCACCGCCGCACCCGTCCCCGTCCTCGCCGACCTGCTGCCGCGCGCCGCGACCCGGTACGGCGCCCAGGCCCGCGACCTGGCCCTGGTGGTCGGCGGCGCCGCGCTGACCGGCCTGGCCGCCCAGCTCTCCGTGCCGGTCCCCGGCTCGCCGGTGCCGGTCACCGGCCAGACCTTCGCGGCGCTGCTGGTCGGCACCGCGCTCGGCGCCCGCCGCGGCGTCGCCGCGCTCGGCCTCTACCTGCTGGCCGGCATGGCGGGCCTGCCGTGGTTCGCCGGGGCGAGCTCGGGCTGGGCGATGCCGAGCCTCGGCTACGTGATCGGCTTCGTCCTCGCCGCCGGCCTCACCGGCGCGCTCGCCCGCCGCGGTGCGGACCGCAGCCCGCTGCGGACGGCCGCCGCGATGGTGCTCGGCAACCTGGCGATCTACGCGGTCGGCGTCCCCTACCTGGCCGTCGCCCTGCACGTCCCGCTCGCCAAGGCGGCCGACCTCGGCCTGTACCCGTACCTGGTCGGCGACGCGCTCAAGGTGGCCGTGGCGACGGCCCTGCTGCCCGGCGTCTGGAAGCTCGCCGCGCGGCGCTGACCCGGCCGGGCCGCGGCGAACTGCGCGAAGTGGCACGGTGGATGTCCCACCGTCGTGCCGCGCGCGGTTCCCGCGGCCCCGTCGGCACTGCCGCCTGCGATACTCGTCGCATGCGCGTCTACCTGGGCTCCGACCATGCCGGATACGAACTGAAGAACCACCTCGCCGAGTGGCTGAAGGGCGCCGGTCACGAGCCGGTCGACTGCGGCCCGCACATCTACGACGCCGAGGACGACTACCCGCCGTTCTGCCTCCGCGCCGCCGAGCGGACGGCCGCCGACCCCGAGGCCCTGGGCATCGTGATCGGCGGCTCCGGCAACGGCGAGGCGATCGCGGCGAACAAGGTGAAGGGCGTCCGTGCCGCCCTGGCGTGGAGCGAGCAGACCGCCTCGCTCGGCCGGGAGCACAACAACGCCAACGTGATCTCGATCGGCGGCCGGATGCACACCGTCGAGGAGGCCACCAAGTTCGTCGAGATCTTCCTCAACACCCCGTACAGCGGCGAGCCGCGGCACACCCGCCGGATCGAGATGCTCTCCGAGTACGAGACCACCGGCGAGCTCCCGCCGATCCCGGCCCACCACCCGCAGGGCTGATCCCGCACCGCCCCTCCAACCACCCGCTGCCGCACGGGAGTCGAGCCCGGCTCAGAACCCGTGCGGCAGCCAGGGCGCCACGTCCGAGGCGAAGGCCCGCGACGCCTCCGCCAGCGCCCCCTCGCGCACCTCCTCCACCAGACCCGCCCGGGCCAGCGCCGCGAGCGTGCTCCCGCCCAGGTAGGCGGCCCCCAACTCGCGGACGTCCAGCCGCAGATCGGCCGCCGAATCGGTCCACACGCAGCTCGCCCCGGCACCCGGACCCGCGCTGCTCAGCCGCCAACGGCCGGCGTTCCACGGGCAGAAGCCGTCGGTCACCTCCAGCACCACGTCCAGCGGCGTCGCGTAGCCGCGCTGCTCCAGCGCCGCGGCCACCTCCACCAGCCGCACGAACAGGCCGTCGCGCTGCTTGGGCACGATCCGGCGCGGGTCGGAGACCAGGTGCACCAGCGGGTCGTCCACCGGTCGGGTGCGGACGGTCACCGTGGAGGTGAGGTCCAGGTCCAGCAGGTAGGCCCAGAGCCGGGCGTACACCGCCGGGTGCGTCGCCTCCACGTCGTCCACCCGGACCACCCCGGCCGGACCGGCGTCGTCGGAATCCGGGCGGATCGCGTAGCGGGCGTACCCCAGCAGCCGGCCGCCCGCCGGGTCCTCGGCCAGCACGCACATCTGCGGCGAGTGGCCGCCGCGCCCGCCCGGCGCGTCCAGCACCGCGAGCGCCTCCCAGCCGGGCCGCCGCTCCAGCATGCCGGGCCGCAGCGGCACCAGGCCGGCGTACAGCTCCTCGCACGCGGGCAGCGCCTCGCGCGGGTCGGCCAGCCGCAGCCGCACCTCGGGGCCGGCCGGCTGGTGCACCGCCACCCGGCCGCGCGGCAGGGTGAAGCCGAGCCGGCTGGTGGCGTGCCCGTACCCGAACCGGCCGTAGATCGGCGGCTCGGACGCGGTCAGCACCGCCAGCGCCTCGCCCCGGCCCCGGACGTCGTCCAGCTGGCGCCGCATCAGCGCGGTCAGCGCCCCGCGCCGGCGGTGGGTGGGCAGCACCCCCACCATGGTCACGCCGGCGACCGGCAGCACCGCGCCGCCCGGCACCGCCATCCGGAAGCTGTACGCACTGCAACCGCCGACCGGCCGGTCGCCGTCGCAGACCACCAGCGCGCGGTCGACCTCGGTCAGTTCGCGCCACAGCTCCCGCTGCTGCGGCTCCTCCTCGGAACCGCCGAAGGCCAGCTCCAGCACACGGAACCAGCCGTCCCACTCCTCGGCGGCGAGCGGGCGCACGGACAGGTCGGGGTGGTGAGATGTCATACGCCACAGCTATCACCAGAACCCCCCTCAGTCGGCTGAAACCCGCTGAACAGCTCCCGGAACATCGCCGCCGACCCCGCCCACCCCGTCGACGGCACCCGCCCCGGTGGATAAGGTCGGACCCCATGGCCGGCAGCACGCAGGGCGACACGCCCCGGACGACTGCGACGGGCCCGGCCGGCAGAGCGGCGCGGGAGCCCGTGACGGCCCGGTGGCGCGCGAAGCTCTACCGGGTCCGTGTCCGCCTGCGCCGGACCGGCGTGGACTACTTCCGCGGCGACGGCGCCGACTGGCTCGCCTTCACCGCGCTGGCCCTCGCCGTCCCGCTGCTGGTCCTGGCCAACGTGCTCTTCCCGGACTGGTGCCCGCCCACCGCCCTGGTGCTGCCGGTCCTGGCCGGAGCCCTGCTGCTGCGCCCCGGCACCCTGGTGCTGCTCTACGCGGCCGCCGCGTTCGGGCTGATCGCCGAGTCGCTGATCCACACCGGCGAGAAGGTCGCCAGCGAACGCCCCGAGTCGTACGTCTACGGGGTCACCCCCGGCGCCGCCCTGGTGGTCGGCGCGGTCGGCATCGCCGGACTCCTGGTCGCCCAGTTCCGCCGCCGGGTCGGCGTGCCCTGGCGCGGCGGCTCCACCATGCTCTTCGACCTGCGCGAGCGGATCCGGGTGCAGAGCCGCGTCCCCGACCTGCCCGCGGGCTGGCACGCCGACATGGCGCTGCGCCCGGCCGGCGGCCAGTCCTTCTCGGGCGACTTCGTGGTCGCCACCCGCACCGGCAGCGGCCGCCGGGTGCTGGAGGCGGTGCTCGCCGACGTCTCCGGCAAGGGCATGGACGCCGGCTCCCGGGCGCTGCTGCTCTCCGGCGCCTTCGGCGGCCTGCTCGGCTCGCTCCCCGCGCACGACTTCCTGCCCGCCGCCAACGGCTACCTGCTCCGCCAGGACTGGGACGAGGGCTTCGCCACCGCCGTCCACCTGGTGCTCGACCTGGACACCGGCGAGTACGAGCTGCTCTCGGCCGGCCACCTGCCGGGCATGCACCGGCTGGCCGGGGCGGGCCGATGGGAGGTCAAGGAGGCCGAGGGCCCGCTGCTCGGGGTCTACGACGGCGCCAAGTTCGAGGGCGTGCGCGGCCGGCTCGGGCCGGGCGACCTGCTGCTGCTGTGCACCGACGGCATGGTGGAGCTGCCCGGGCGCGATCTCACCGAGGGCATGGACCGGCTGATGGGGGAGTCCGACCGGCTGGTCGCGGCGGCCGCCCAGACCGAGTCGGCCCGCGGCGGCGCGGCGACCCGGCTGATCGACACCGTCGCCAAGGACGTCAACGACGACCGCGCCGTCCTGCTGATCTGGCGCCAGTAGCGGTCCGGCGGCCGGCCCGTGGCCCGTGGGCGACCCGGTGTCAAGAGCGGGTGGTGATCTTCGGCCAAACCTGACGGCGCTTCGGACGTACCCGCTCCGGTGCGGTCGGCCTGCCCTTTTCTCTCCCGTCCCGGTGACGGCAACCGGCCGTCGACGGCCCGTCATATGCCTTCCGCTATCGTCTCGGACGGCGGAAACCGGTCTCAGATGGCAGGATCTTCCGACCGGTTGCCCGGCAAGTCCTTTACGGAGTCCGCACGAGCGACCACACTGAGTCCGGATGGACTGGTGGGGACACGGGGGGTAGGGGCCGGTTTCCGCCTCACGAACCCCCGCCATGAATCGAGGAAGTGAGTCCGGCGTGGCCTTCTCCGTCTCCGCCCTGGTCCTGTTCGGCATCATCATGGTGATCTTCATCCGCAACAAGCAGTTGAAGACCAGCCATGCCATCGTCGCCGCCCTGTTCGGCTTCATGGTGAGCCAGTCCACCGCGGCGCAGCCGATCCAGGACTTCCTGAACTCGCTCGCCAAGGCCATCTCCTCGATCGCGGGGTGAGCAGCGTCACCCGTGCGGTGACCGGGGGTGAGTGATCGCGTCCGAACGGTGCCGAATATGCCGCTGCGTTAATGGTTGGTGTACGTAGGGTCATGATCCCGTAAGCGCTCGGTCGGGCCGTGTGCGCGGGTGGTGACCTGCCGGTCCGTCAGCCCCGTCGGGACCTCCGTCCCGGCGGGGCCGACGCTTGCCACGGGTGCCCGGCGTCGGCTTTGCTTCACCGCAGCCCGGGCGGATCGTCCGGGTGGGCCACCGGGTGGAACGCCTAGTCCTGCCGCTGCCCGGTGCCGACCAGATAACCGTTCTCGGCAGGAGCGGGGGACCCACAGGTAAGTCGCCGTACCCGGAACACCGGGGACGGCTCGGGGTGAAGCCGTGCCTAGCGCGGCCGGGCAACTCTCGTCCGAACCCGACAGCTCACCTCGTAGGCGTCGGAGAGGAATTCTTCATGTCCGCGAACGGCAAGCACCGCAAGCCCCGCCTGAAGACCATCGTCCGCATCGCCATCGCCACCGGTGTCGCCGGTGCCGCGGTCGGCCTCCCGGTCACCGCCGCCAGCGCGCACGGTACCGGCCACGCCCACGAGGGCCACCGCGCCCCGGCCGCCGCCGCCGCCGAGACCCCGGCCGTCGCCGCCACCCCGGCCGCCGACACCGCTCCGGCCGCCGCCGCGTCGCACGACTACTCGGTCGTCGCCGGCGACACCCTGTCCAAGATCGCTTCCGCCCAGCACGTCGACGGCGGCTGGGAGAAGCTCTACCAGGACAACCACTCGGTCATCGGCTCCAACCCGAACCTGATCTACCCGGGCCAGAAGCTGACCGTCGGCGGTGCCGCCGCGGCCGCTCCGGCCGCCGCCCCGGCCGAGCAGCCGAAGCAGCAGACCGCTCCCAAGCAGCAGTCCGCGCCGAAGCAGACCCAGCAGTCGACCACCACCTCGACCGCGAAGAAGGCCACCCCGAAGGCCGCCACCGGCTCGTCGACCCCGGCGTCCTCCGCCGCGGCGTCCTCCAACGCCTCCGGCTACGTCGCCCCGGTCTCCGTGCACCACACCACCGCGTGGCACGCGGCCGGCTCCAACTGGTCCAGCGGCTACCACACCGGCATCGACTTCCCGGTCTCCACCGGCACCAGCCTGAAGGCCGTCGCCGCCGGCACCGTGGTCTCCGCCGGCAACGGCGGCGCCTACGGCAACGAGGTCATCATCAAGCTGGCCGACGGCAAGTACGCCCAGTACGCCCACCTGTCGTCCATCTCGGTCTCGGCCGGCCAGAGCGTCTCCGCCGGTCAGCAGATCGGCCTGTCCGGTGCCACCGGCAACGTGACCGGCCCGCACCTGCACTTCGAGATCCGCAGCACCCCGAGCTACGGCTCGGACATCGACCCGGTCGCCTACCTGGCGGCGCACGGCGTCAGCGTCTGACCCCTGCGGTAGACGGCGCAGTCACCACACACGGCCCCGGCCGCCCCGCGAGGGGTGCCCGGGGCCGTGGGCGCACCCGGCCGGACCAGCGGGAACGGCAACGGCCCCGGCTGCCTGGGGCAGCCGGGGCCGTTCTGCGCGGAGCGGGTGACGAGAATCGAACTCGCGTGACCAGTTTGGAAGACTGGGGCTCTACCATTGAGCTACACCCGCATGGCCGCCGTCGGCGGCACAGCTCGCCCCCGGGCCGCCGAGGCGGTCACGAGGACGTCGCTAGCGTACCTGGTCGGGTCGGTGGAATGCACACCGCTTTCGCTCGTGCGGGCGCCGATATGACCACGGGCGGTGGACGGCCGACGTGTACTCTTCCTCTCGGCACCACGGGGTGTGGCGCAGGTTGGTAGCGCGTCCGCTTTGGGAGCGGAAGGCCGTCGGTTCGAATCCGGTCACCCCGACAGTGCGGCAGGGTCTCGTCCGGCGGGCGGGGCCCTGTTGTCGTACCGGCCGTCGGGCGGGTGCGCCCCCTGGTGCCCGTGGGGTACACAGCGGCTTTCGTGGTACCGGTAGGATGGGGCGTTGGCGGTAGTACGGAAGCCGAAATTCCCATCGCAGCTCCAACCGCCTATCGCCCTGACCGCAAGCCCCATAGGAGACCCCACCGTGAAGAGCGCCGTCGAGACTCTGAACCCGACCCGGGTTCGACTCACCGTCGAGGTGCCCTTCGAGGAGCTGAAGCCCAGCCTCGACGCGGCGTATCAGAAGATCAACCAGCAGGTCACCGTCCCGGGTTTCCGCAAGGGCAAGATCCCGAACCGCGTGATCGACCAGCGGTTCGGCCGCGGTGCCGTGCTGGAGGAGGCCGTCAACGACGCGCTGCCGCGCTTCTACACGCAGGCCGTCGACGAGGGCAAGATCGACGTCCTGGGCCAGCCGGACATCACCAACATCGAGGGTGTCGAGACCCTGGTCGACGGCGGTGACCTCAAGTTCACCGCCGAGGTCGACGTCCGCCCGGAGATCACCCTGCCGGAGTTCTCCGAGATCGAGGTCGTCGTCGACCCGATCGAGGTCTCCGACGAGGACGTCGAGAAGTCGCTGCAGCAGCTCCGCGAGCGCTTCTCCTCCGTGAAGGACGTCGAGCGCGCCGCCGCCGAGGGCGACGTCGTGGTCGTCGACCTGGAGGCCAAGGTCGACGGCGAGGTGCCGGAGGACGGCACCGCCACCGGCGTGAGCTACGAGATCGGCTCCGGCCGCCTGCTCGAGGGCATCGACGAGGCCGTGGTCGGCCTGTCCGCCGGCGAGTCCGCGACCTTCACCACCGAGCTCAAGGGCGGCACCCAGGCCGGCAAGAGCTCCGAGGTCACCGTCACCGTGACCACCGTCCAGGAGAAGGAGCTCCCCGAGCTCGACGACGAGTTCGCCCAGCTGGCGAGCGAGTTCGACACCCTGGAGGAGCTCCGCGGCGACTCCCGCAAGCGCCTCGAGCGCATGAAGGAGTTCGACCAGGCCACCCAGGCCCAGGAGAAGGTCCTCGACGAGCTGCTGACCCGGGTCGAGATGGACTACCCGGAGAAGCTCCTCAAGGACGAGGTCGAGACCCGCAAGCACAACCTGGAGCACCACCAGCTGGAGCCGATGGGCCTGACCCTCGACACCTACCTGGCCTCCCAGGACAAGACCCGCGAGGCCTACGACGCGGAGACCGAGGAGCAGGCGAAGAAGGGCATCAAGACCCAGTTCGTCCTGGACTCGATCGTCGCCAAGCTGGAGCTGGGCGTGAACCAGGAGGAGCTCACCGAGCACCTCATCCGCCGTGCCGCCGGCTCGGGCCTCACCCCGGACCAGTTCGCGCAGCAGGTCGTCCAGGGCGGCCAGGTTCCGCTGCTGGTCGGCGAGGTCGCCCGCGGCAAGGCGCTGGCCGCCGTGGTCGAGTCCGCCAAGGTCACCGACACCAACGGTGAGGTCGTCACCTTCGAGGACGACGAGGACGAGACCGAGACCGCGGTGGAGGCTTCCACCGAGGAGGCTGCCGCCGCCGAGGAGACCACCGAGGCCTGAGCCTCGCCGTGACATCCGGCCGTGGGCCCGGACACCTCCTGGTGTCCGGGCCCACTGCGTTGTCCGGCCCTCACCCTGCGCTCACAGCGAACAGGTCTGCGTGAGGGATTCCGGGACCGGGCCTGCGCGTTAGGGTCCATAGACAGCGACACACAAGCAGATCGACTGAGCAGGTGGCTAAGTGACGTTCCCGCAGATGCAGATGCCTGGCCTGATGGCGCCGCACGCCGCCGCCGGCGACGTGCTCGGCGGCCTGGGCGACCAGGTCTACAACCGGCTGCTCAACGAGCGCATCATCTTCCTCGGCCAGCAGGTCGACGACGACATCGCCAACAAGATCACCGCCCAGCTCCTCCTCCTGGCCGCGGACCCGGAGAAGGACATCTACCTCTACATCAACTCCCCGGGCGGCTCCATCTCCGCGGGCATGGCGATCTACGACACCATGCAGTACATCAAGAACGACGTGGTCACCATCGCGATGGGCATGGCCGCCTCGATGGGTCAGTTCCTGCTGACCGCGGGCGCCAAGGGCAAGCGCTTCTCGCTGCCGAACGCCAACATCCTGATGCACCAGCCCTCCGCCGGCCTCGGCGGTTCGGCCACCGACATCAAGATCCAGGCCGAGCAGCTGCTCCGCACCAAGAAGCGGATGTCCGAGCTGATCGCCCAGCACAGCGGCCAGTCCTTCGACCAGATCACCGCCGACTCCGACCGTGACCGCTGGTTCACGCCGGAGGAGGCCAAGGCCTACGGTCTGATCGACGACATCATGCACAGCGCGGCGGACGTCCCCGGCGGCGGCGGCACCGGCGCCGGCCTCGCGGGCTGACGCAGGCAGCAGACCACAGACCGCACGCTTCGGAGGACCACAGAACATGAACATCCCCAGCCTGTCCGGTGCCAAGGCGCGCCTGGAGGACATGCGCGCCGAGGGCCGCTACATCGTGCCGCGCTTCGTCGAGCGCACCTCGCAGGGCATCCGCGAGTACGACCCGTACGCCAAGCTGTTCGAGGAGCGCATCATCTTCCTCGGCTCGCAGGTGGACGACGTCTCGGCGAACGACATCATGGCGCAGCTGATCTGCCTGGAGTCGATGGACCCGGACCGCGACATCTCGCTCTACATCAACTCCCCGGGCGGCTCGTTCACCGCGCTGACCGCGATCTACGACACCATGCAGTTCGTCAAGCCCGACATCCAGACGGTCTGCATGGGCCAGGCCGCCTCGGCCGCCGCGGTCATCCTGGCCGCCGGCACCCCGGGCAAGCGGATGGCGCTGCCGAACGCCCGCGTGCTGATCCACCAGCCGTACACCGAGACCGGCCGCGGCCAGGTGTCGGACCTGGAGATCCAGGCCAACGAGATCTTCCGGATGCGCGCGCAGCTGGAGGAGATGCTGGCCAAGCACTCCAACCGTCCGATCGAGAAGGTCCGCGACGACATCGAGCGCGACAAGATCCTCACCGCCGAGGAGTCGCTGGAGTACGGCCTGGTCGACCAGATCATCTCCACCCGCAAGACCTCGCTGAGCGACTGAGGCCGAGCGGCTCCGGGGCGGGGCGTACACACCGAGGAGTGACGTACGCCCCGCCCCGGGCCGTTCCGCCGGGCGGTTCGGCCCGGCACAATCGAGAGGGAGCGCGGGCGGTCCATGCCCGTACGACGGCATCTGTTCGGTATCAATTCGCCCAGGGCGTAGGGCAGAGCTGTCGAAGTCGGCGGAATTACCGGCTCGGCAGAGTACCGTCGGATAGCGAGACCGACCGCCGACGGCGCAGCCGGTCCACAGCACCAGGCCCCGGAACCCCCGCGGGGCCCCTGGCGAAGGGGAAGCACCTCGTGGCACGCATCGGAGACGGTGGCGACCTGCTCAAGTGCTCGTTCTGCGGCAAGTCGCAGAAGCAGGTGAAGAAGCTGATCGCCGGGCCAGGCGTGTACATCTGCGACGAGTGCATCGACCTCTGCAACGAGATCATCGAGGAGGAGCTCGCGGAGTCCTCGGAGGTCCGTTTCGAGGAGCTGCCGAAGCCCCGCGAGATCTACGAGTTCCTCGACCAGTACGTGGTCGGCCAGGACCTCGCGAAGAAGGCGCTGTCCGTCGCGGTCTACAACCACTACAAGCGCGTCCAGGCCGGGGAGAACGGCCGCGCCGGCAACGGCCGCGAGGACGCCATCGAGCTGGCCAAGTCCAACATCCTGCTGCTCGGCCCGACCGGCTCCGGCAAGACCCTGCTCGCCCAGACCCTGGCCCGGATGCTGAACGTGCCGTTCGCGATCGCGGACGCCACCGCGCTGACCGAGGCCGGATACGTCGGCGAGGACGTCGAGAACATCCTGCTCAAGCTGATCCAGGCGGCGGACTACGACGTCAAGAAGGCCGAGACCGGGATCATCTACATCGACGAGATCGACAAGGTCGCCCGCAAGAGCGAGAACCCGTCGATCACCCGTGACGTCTCCGGCGAGGGCGTGCAGCAGGCGCTGCTGAAGATCCTGGAGGGCACCACCGCCTCGGTGCCGCCGCAGGGCGGCCGCAAGCACCCGCACCAGGAGTTCATCCAGATCGACACGACGAACGTGCTGTTCATCGTGGGCGGTGCCTTCGCCGGTCTGGAGCGGATCATCGAGGGCCGCGCGGGTGCCAAGGGCATCGGCTTCGGCGCGACCATCCGCTCCAAGCGGGAGCAGGACGCGAGCGACCACTTCCGTCAGGTGATGCCGGAGGACCTGGTCAAGTTCGGCATGATCCCCGAGTTCATCGGCCGTCTGCCGGTGATCACCAGCGTGCACAACCTGGACCGCGAGGCGCTGCTGCAGATCCTCACCGAGCCGAAGAACGCGCTGGTCAAGCAGTACCGCAAGCTCTTCGAGCTGGACGGCGTGGAGCTGGAGTTCACCCGGGACGCGCTGGAGGCCATCGCCGACCAGGCGATCCTGCGCGGCACCGGCGCCCGCGGCCTGCGCGCGATCATGGAGGAGGTGCTGATGTCCGTGATGTACGAGGTGCCCTCGCGCCAGGACGTCGCCCGCGTGGTGGTGACCGGGGACGTGGTCTCCAAGCACGCCATCCCGACCCTGGTCCCGCGTGACAAGATCCAGCGCGAGCGGCGCGACAAGTCCGCCTGAGCCGGTCGTCGGAACGGCCCCGCACTCCTGGTGAGTGCGGGGCCGTTCCGCTGTCCGGGCTACTTCGGGATCTCGGAGAGCTGCCGCAGCTCGCGGGCGGCGGCCGCGACCCGGTCCAGGTCGACGGCCTTCCCGGCGGCGTCGAGGTCGACCAGCGTCATCACGGTGCTGCCGTCGGCCCAGGCGCAGAAGCCGACCCGCCGGCCCTGGCTCTCGGTGGTCGCGCAGGACATCCGGCCGCCCAGCGGGCCCGGGTCGACGTCCCGGCGGCCGTCGGTCCGCGCGTCGCCGGCGGCCGCGGCGCCGTCGAACACCGTGTCCACCTGGTCGGACGGCCGCAGCACGTGGCCGTACGCGCCGGCCGCGACCAGCGTCCGCCCGGTCGCCGCGTCCCGGTAGACCGCGCTGACCAGGGCGGTCGGGGTCCAGCGGCCGGAGCCCCGGGCGTAGCCGGACTCCAGCTGGGCGGCCAGCTCCTTGGCGGTCGAGCCGTCCGGATCGGCGGCGAGGCCCTGGAAGCTCGGCGGCAGCACGATCCGGTTCCGGCCGGTCGACGCGGCGGTGTCGTAGACGAAGTAGCCGAGCAGTCCGACGGTGACCAGCAGCGTGCCGCCCACGCAGCCGAGCACCACCCAGAGCGTCCGGCGTGACCTCACTTGGCGACCACGACGGCGTCCCGGACCTGCCGGGCGCGGTCGGCCGCCTGGGCCTGGGTGAGCAGCGAAGTGCCGCCGGTGGGAAGGGTGTTGACGAAGCTCACGGTGCCGAAGGTGGCGTGGTTGGCCCAGATGCAGACCGGGATGTCGGCCTTGCCGCTGGTGGCCACCCCGCACCGGAGCTTGCCGCCCGGGTCCTTGGGGTCCTTGGCGTCGACCGCGGTGGGCTCCTTCTTCCAGGTCAGCTTCTCGTCGCCGCTGCCCTTGACGGCCTGCCCGACGCCGAGCGTGATCAGGGCGTCCGGATCCTTGACCGTGCCCCAGCTGCCGCCGAGGATCAGCAGCTCGGCCGGGGACTTCTGGTAGACCGCGCCGGTCGAGGCCTCCAGGGTCGCCAGGCCCTCGGCGCCGGTGACCGCGCCCCGGTCGGAGGAGGACTTCTTGGTGTAGCCGCCCGGCACGGTGTCGGCGGCGACCACCTTGTACTTGCCGCCGATGCCCGAGCCGGCGGTGGTGCCACCGCCGCCGCCGGGGGAGTCGTCGCCGCTCAGCGCCCAGGCCGCGGCGCCGCCGCCCAGCACCAGCACGCCGATGACCAGGCCGATCAGGAGTCCGTTGCCGCGCTTCGGCGGGGCCGGCGGCTGGTAGCCGTACCCCGGCTGGCCCTGCTGCTGCGGGAAGGGCTGCTGGGGCGGGTACGGCTGCTGCTGCGGCGGCTGCTGCTGGGGGTAGCCGTAGGAGGGCGGCTGCTGGCCGCCGTACGGCGGGGCGGGCTGCTGCGGCTGGCCGTAAGGGGGCTGCGGCGCACCGTAGTTCGGCACGCCGGGCGGCTGCTGCGGCTGCCCCCACGGCTGCTGCGGTTGTCCCTGCGGCGGATACTGCTGCCCCTGCCCCTGGCCGTACATCTGGCGTCTCCCCCGCCGCCGTGGATCGGCGGCCCCTGTCGCGTACGAGTAATTCGGGCACGCTATCGCACGGCGGCGTCGACCCGCCCGGGTGGTTCGGGCAAATGCGGTTCGTAACCGCGCTCCGGAGTTCCGTAAACTGTGCGTCGTGACCGACACGACGAACCAGCGCCCCGACGCCAACGGCCCCGGGGACAACGCAGCCACCCTCCCGACGACCTACGCCCCGGCCGAGGTAGAGGGCGTGCTGTACGAGCGCTGGGTGGAGCGCGGTTACTTCACGGCGGACGCGAAGAGCGACAAGCCGGCGTACACCATCGTCATCCCGCCGCCGAACGTCACCGGCGCGCTGCACCTCGGCCACGCCTTCCAGCACACGCTGATGGACGCCCTCACCCGCCGCAAGCGGATGCAGGGCTTCGAGGCGCTGTGGCTGCCCGGCATGGACCACGCCGGCATCGCCACCCAGAACAAGGTGGAGCAGCAGCTCGCCGAGTCCGGCCTCTCCCGCCACGACCTGGGCCGCGAGGCCTTCGTCGAGAAGGTCTGGGAGTGGAAGGAGAACTACGGCGGCCGGATCCTCGGCCAGATGCGCCGCCTCGGCGACGGCGTCGACTGGTCGCGCGAGCGCTTCACCATGGACGAGGGCCTGTCCCAGGCCGTCCAGACCATCTTCAAGAAGCTCTTCGACGACGGCCTGATCTACCGGGCCGAGCGCATCATCAACTGGTGCCCGCGCTGCCTCACCGCGCTCTCCGACATCGAGGTCGAGCACAAGGACCGCGACGGCGAGCTGGTCTCGATCCGCTACGGCGAGGGCGACGACTCGATCGTGGTCGCCACCACCCGCGCCGAGACGATGCTCGGTGACACCGCGGTCGCCGTCCACCCGGACGACGAGCGCTACAAGCACCTGGTCGGCCGCAGCATCAAGCTGCCGCTGACCGACCGGGAGATCCCGGTCGTCGCCGACGAGCACGTCGACCCGGAGTTCGGCACCGGCGCCGTCAAGGTGACCCCGGCGCACGACCCCAACGACTTCGCCATCGGTCAGCGCCACGGCCTGCCCAACCTGACCGTGATGGACGAGCGCGGTGTCATCACCGTGCACGGCCCGTTCCTCGGCCTGGACCGGCTGGAGGCCCGATCCGCCGTGGTCGGCGCGCTGCGCGAGCAGGGCCGGATCGTCGCCGAGAAGCGGCCGTACGTCCACTCGGTCGGCCACTGCTCGCGCTGCCACACCATCGTCGAGCCGCGGCTGTCGCTGCAGTGGTGGGTCAAGGTCGAGCCGCTGGCGCAGGCCGCCGGCGACGCGGTCCGCGACGGCCGGGTCGAGATCCACCCGAAGGAGCTGGAGCGCCGCTACTTCGACTGGGTCGACAACATGTACGACTGGTGCATCTCGCGCCAGCTCTGGTGGGGCCACCGGATCCCGGTCTGGTACGGCCCCGACGGCGAGGTCGTCTGCGTCGGACCGGACGAGCAGCCGCCGACCGGCGAGGGCTGGCACCAGGACCCGGACGTCCTGGACACCTGGTTCTCCTCCGGCCTGTGGCCGTTCTCCACGCTGGGCTGGCCGGAGAAGACCCCCGACCTGGAGAAGTTCTACCCGACCGACGTCCTGCTGACCGGCCACGACATCATCTTCTTCTGGGTCGCCCGGATGATGATGTTCGGCCTGTACGCGATGGACGGCCAGGCCCCGTTCAAGACGGTCGCCCTGACCGGTCTGGTCCGCGACGAGTTCGGCAAGAAGATGTCGAAGTCGTCCGGCACCGCCGTCGACCCGCTGGACTGGATGGACGCCTACGGCGCCGACGCGGTCCGCTTCACCCTGGCCCGCGGCGCCAACCCCGGCGCCGACGTGCCGATCGGCGAGGACTGGGTCAAGGGCTCCCGGAACTTCTGCAACAAGATCTGGAACGCCACCCGCTTCGCGCTGATGAACGGCGCCACCGTCGAGGGCCCGCTGCCGGCCGCCGAGGAGCTGACCCCGGTCGACCGCTGGATCCTCTCGCGCCTCAACGCGACCGTGGCCGAGGTCGACGCGCTGTACGACGACTACGAGTTCGCCAAGGTCTCGGACGCGCTCTACCACTTCGCCTGGGACGAGGTCTTCGACTGGTACGTCGAGCTCTCCAAGACCACCCTCGCCAAGGGCGGGGCGCAGGCCGACGCGGCCCGCCGGGTGCTCGGCGAGGTCCTGGACCTCACCCTGCGCCTGCTGCACCCGGTGGTCCCGTTCGTCACCGACACCCTGTGGACCACCCTCACCGGCGCCGAGTCGCTGGTGGTCACCGAGTGGCCGAAGGACTCCGGCTTCCGCGACGCGGAGGCCGAGGCCGAGATCGCCACGCTGCAGCAGGTGGTCACCGAGGTCCGTCGCTTCCGCTCGGACCAGGGCCTGCAGCCCGCGCAGCGCGTCCCCGCGCAGCTGGAGCTGGCCGGCACCGTGCTCGGCGTCCACGAGGACGCGATCCGCTCGCTGCTGCGCCTGACCGTTCCGGAGGAGGGCTTCACCGCCACCGCCTCGCTGCCGGTCGCCGGCGCGACGGTCTCGCTGGACCTGTCCGGCACCATCGATGTCGCGGCGGAGCGCAAGCGCCTCGCCAAGGACCTCGCGGCCGCCGAGAAGGAGAAAGCGCAGACCACCGCGAAGCTCGGCAACGAGGCGTTCCTCGCCAAGGCGCCGGACGACGTGGTCGCCAAGATCCGCACCCGCCAGGAGGCCGCCGAGGCCGACATCGTCCGGATCACCGCCCAGCTCGCGGCGCTGCCGCAGGGCTGATCCGACAGCGGTTCGCCAGGGCCGCCGTCCCGTGCAACGGGGCGGCGGCCCTTCGCCGTTCCCGGGCGTAAAGAATTGCGCCGGGGAATTCCGGCGTCCCTCGTTCGGCGCATTCCCGGTGCCCGTAGACGTGTACAAAGGACGCCATGTGGGGAGGTGGGGCGGGCGGGCAGCCAATAGCGCGGTGCGGATCACCGGTTTATCGAATTCATTTCCACGGCGGCGTGCGCGCGCAACACCGGGTTCGCAGTTCGCCTGTGTACGGTGGGCGGAAGTTCCCATTCGAGCGGCACGACTTGACGGGAGGCACGGCATGGCGGTGACCAGGGAGTTGGCCGAGGAGCTGCCGGCCGAGGCGGTTCACGAGGCCAAGGCCCGGGCGGCGACGCTGCTGCTGGCATTCCGGCACGGCAACCAGCTCGCCTTCGACGAGGAGCTCGACCTGCTCCTCGCCGAGCACGCGGAACGCGAGGTGACGACGCTCCTGGTGTGGATCGCCGCCGAGGCCGTCCGCAAGGCCTACGCCCCGGAGGTCGCCGACCGGGTGCTGCGTGCGCTCGCCCGGCGCGCGCCGGCCGACACGGCGGCGGTCGCGGTCGACGAGGAGATGGCCGGGGCCGCGCGGCTGCTGGAGGCGGTCGGGGCGGGGGACGTCGACGGCGTGCGGAACCTGGTGGCGGCGACGCCCGACACCACGTACCTGCTGGGCGGGCTGCTGCAGGCGGTGGCGATGATGCTGCCGCTCCTCCCGGACGGCGAGGCGGAGGAGATCGCGGCGGAGCTCCGCCGCCGCCACCACGGCCGGCTGATCCAGGTCCCCGAGGCCCGACGGAGCTAGGGGCTCGGGGGCCTGCGGGGCCGACCACCGGATCGGCCCCGTGACGGGGGCGGCCGGCCGCGCCCCCGGCGAAGCGCTTACGGCATGGCGTGCAGGTGGGAGCCGACGGTGTTGGCGATGCCGTTGCCGGCCTTCGCGTCCCAGTTGGTGGACCAGGTCATCGCTCCGCCGATGCCGGGCCACTTGGTGTCGGGCTTGAAGGTGCCGCAGTTGGTGCCGCCGGCGAGGCAGTCGAGGGCGGCGTTGACCGTCGCCGGGCTGACGTAGCCGCCGCCGGCCGCGCTGGTGGAGGCGGGCACGCCCAGGCCGACCTGGCTCGGTGCGAGGCCGCCCTTGAGCTGGATGCAGGCGAGCGCGGTCAGGAAGTTGACGGTGCCCTGCGCGTACACCCCGCCGTCACAGCCGAGCATCGTGCCGCTGTTGTAGTACTGCATGTTGACGATGGTCAGGATGTCCTTGGTGTTCAGCGCCAGCTTGAAGTACTCGTTCCCGGTCGACTGCATGTCGATCGTCTGCGGCGCCATGGTGAGCACGAACCCGCTCCCGACCTTCGACGCCAGCGAGTGCAGCGCCTGCCCCATGTAGGTGGCGTTGACGCCGTTCTCCAGGTCGATGTCGACGCCGTCGAAGCCGTACTGCTGGATCACCGAGTAGGCGGTGGTGGCGAAGGTGGTGGCGGCGGTGGAGTTGGAGACGGAGACGGTGCCGTTCTGGCCGCCGACGGAGACGACCACTTTCTTGCCGGCTGCCCGCTTGGCGGCGATGTCCGCCTTGAACTGGGCCTCGGTGTAGCCGCCGAGCCGGCTGGAGAGGGTGCTGTCCAGGGTGAAGCTGATGCCGCCCTGGGTGGCGGTGGCGTCGGCGAAGGACACGGCGATGATGTCGTACGCGGCGGGGACGTCGCTGATCCGCTGCACGGTGGCGCCGTTGTCGAAGTTCTGCCAGTAGCCGGTCAGCCGGTGCTTGTTGGGCGGCTGGCTGGTGCTGGAGGAGGGCGACGGCGAGGTGGAGGTGGACGGCGACGGCGAGGTGGAGCTGCTCGGGGTCGGGCTGACCGAGGTACTGGAACCGGAGGGGCTGGGCGAGGCGTCGCCCGGGCCGACCATGGAGACCCGGTCGACCAGGTAGGCGCTCTGTCCGTACCAGCCGTGGAACCACACCGAGACCGAGGTGGTGGACGGTCCGGTGGTGAAGGTGGTGGTGAGCGTGGTCCAGGTGGTGGAGGAGGTCCAGGTGGACGGGTCGGTGCCGCCGGTGCCGGTGGCGCCGAGGAACACGTAGGAGCCCTGGACCTGGGCGGTCAGCCTGTAGGTCGAGGACGGCTTCACGGTGACCTGTTGGCTGCACTGGGCGTAGTCCGAGCCGGCCGGGGTGCCCTGGAGGTCCCAGCCGGTCGCGGTGCTGTTGACCGGGGCGACCCCGGTCGGGCAGGACCACGGCGCGATGTGGTTGCCGGAGGCGAAGTCGCCGTTGCGGACGACGTCCACGTCGGCGGCGGCCGCGGTGCCGGACTGGCCGGCCAGCAGCAGGCCGACCAGGGCCAGCACGGTGGCGACCAGGGCGGCGAGTGGCGCTCTGGCGGTGTGGCGGTGTGGTGCACGCATGCCATCTCCATGTGGGGGAGTGGGGGATGGGGAGTGCGGTGCAGGGAGTGTGTCACACGGTGGAGTAGACCAATTGCGGTGTCAAGGGGGCGAGTTGCCCCAGTGTCAGGCGGCGGCGAGTTCCGGGACCGCGAGCGCGGCGGTCAGCCGGGCGATCCGTTCGGAGGCGTGGCCGTCGCCGTACGGGCTCGGCGTGGCGGCGAGCCGGGCGAGCCGGGCGTCGCGGTCGGCGAGCCAGTCGGCGGCGAGCAGGCCGAGTTCGGGCCCGGGGGAGACCAGGGCGGCGAAGCCGGCGTCCACGGCCTCGGGCCGTTCGGTGGAGCGGCGGACCACCAGCAGCGGGCGGCCGAGCACGGTGCACTCCTCCTGGACGCCGCCGGAGTCGGAGACCAGCAGCGCGGCGTGCCGGGCCAGTCCGAGGAAGTCGGCGTACCCGAGCGGTTCGACCACCTGCAGCCGCTCCAGCAGCGCGGTGAGGGCGTACCGCTCGACGGCGGCCCGGGTTCGCGGGTGGAGCGGGAGCAGGACGGCGGTGCCGGCCCGGGCGATCCGGTCGAGTTCGCCGAGGACGGCGCCGAGCGCGTCCGCGGTGTCGGTGTTCTCCGGGCGGTGGACGGTGGCCAGCACGTACCGGTCGGGGGTGAGCGCGTACCGGCTCAGCAGGGCGTGGCGCCTTCGCGCGGAGGGGAGTTGGCGGCGGACGACCTCGACGACGGTGTTGCCGGTGACGCTGATCCGCCGGTCGGGGATGCGCTCGGCGCGCAGGTTGGCCGCGTTGGCGGGGGTGGCGGCGCACAGCAGGTCGGCGATGTGGTCGACCATGACCCGGTTGTGCTCCTCGGGCATGGCGCGGTCGTGGCTGCGCAGCCCGGCCTCGACGTGCACCAGCGGGATGCCGCGGGCGTTGGCGGCGAGGGCGCCGGCCAGGGTGGCGTTGGTGTCGCCCTGGACGATGACGGCGGTCGGGCGGTCGGTGTCGAAGGCGGTGTCGAGCTGGCCGAGCGAGGCGGCGATCTGGCCGGCCCGCGGGCGGCCGCCGACGCCGGTGAGCAGTTCGGGCTCGGGGAGGTCGAGTTCGCGCAGGAAGCGGCCGGACATCGCCTCGTCCCAGTGCTGCCCGGTGTGGACCAGGCGGGCGGCGGGGCCGAGTTCGTGGATCAGCGGCGCGAGCTTGACCAGTTCCGGCCTGGTGCCGAGGACCACGGCGACGCTCTGCGGGCGCAGGTGGTGGGCGGTCATGTCGGTGACTCCTTCCGGTCAGGCTTCGAGCGCGGTGGGGGCGCCGGCGGCGGTGGACTCGGCGTTGCGCCGGGTCTTGGCCCAGCCGTTGCGGCCGAGCAGGATCCGGACGGCGGCACGGACGCCGACCAGGAAGACGTGGTACGTGTACAGCCAGAGGCCGGCGCCCCAGAGCAGGCCGGTCAGCCGGGAGCGGTCCGGGTGGTGGTGGCGGCGGTAGGAGGTGCCCCAGAACACCAGCGGCAGCGCGGCGAGCACGAAGGCGGCGACCATCAGCGGGCCGAACCGGGACGCGAAGGCGGCGGCGTCGTCGGCGAAGAAGAACCGGGTCGCCAGGGTGATGCCGACCGACAGCGGGGTGAGCACCACCAGGGCGACGGCGGCCAGCGGCTGGAGGAAGGTGTAGAGCACCTCGGCCTTGCCGGACCAGCCGTACTCGCGGGAGCGCAGCACCCGGCCGGTGTACCGCAGGCACTGCAGGTTGCCCTGGGCCCAGCGGGTGCGCTGGGTGAGGAAGCGCCGACCGGAGACCAGGCCCTCCTGGGAGACCCGGACCTCGTGCACGTGGGTGAGCCGGTAGCCGGCCAGCCGCAGTTCGAGCCCGGACTCGTAGTCCTCCAGCAGGGCCCGCTCGGGCCAGGGCCTGCCGCCGCCGTCGGCGAGCTCGTCCAGGGCGGCGAGCCGGACGAACTGGCCGTTCCCGCCGAGGCCGACCGAGCCGGTGCGGCGGCGCAGCAGCTGCATGCCGGCGTTGGCGGCCTGGAACTCGATGTCCTGCATCCGGACCAGGGTGCGGGCGGCGGCGTTGGCGAGCCGGCCGCGTTCGGGCAGCGGGCGCCGCTCGCCGGCGTTGCGCATCATGACGCCGATCTGGACGGCGCCGGTGTCGGGGCGGCCCATCGCCCGGTCGTTGGCGACCTGGGGGAGGGTGCCGGGCTCCAGGCGGCCGTCGGCGTCGACCACGCCGAGCACCACGCGCTCGTGGTCGGCGTCGGCGGGGAGCAGGGCGGAGATCGCGCGGTAGGCGGCGTTGAGGGCGGCGCCCTTGCCGATCCGGGCGTCCGGACGGCGGCGCTCGACCAGGTGGATCCGCGGGTCCTGAGCGGCGGCGGCCAGCACGAGCTCGCCGGTGCGGTCCTCGCTGTGGTCGTCGACCACCCACAGGTGGGCCTGCGGGCAGCTCGCGCGGAGCGCGGCGAGGGTGGCGGTGATCACCGTCTCCTCGTCGCGGCAGGGGATCACCAGGTGCCACTGGAAGGCGTCGGCGTCGCCCGGCGCGGCGGGCCGGTTGGCGCGGTGGGCGCGGGCGGATCCGCTCCAGTAGAGCAGGAAGCGGCCGAAGACCAGGAGCATGTAGACCAGCAGGGCCAGCGACAGCAGGTGGGCGGTCGCCAGGACCGCCTCCCGGTGGGTGGTGAATAACTGATCCATCGAAGGCCCCAATCGGCATGCTTCTTCAAACTGAAGGGTGAGCGCCGCAATGCGCCATCATTTCGATGGTAAACGATCGACTTTGCCAATTCTTGGTGAGGTGATGGCGGTCACCGGACCGGGAGTGCGAAGGGCGCCCCTGCGCGAGTCCTAGACTTGGGGGGTGACCGAGAAGGCCGGGCAGAACCCGTACACCATCCGACCCGGCGGCGAGGCCGCCGACGGCGTCGACGCCGAGCTGCGCGCCGTCGAGCTGGAGCTGTCCAAGCGCTGGCCCGAGAACAAGATCGAGCCCTCGCTCGACCGCATCGCGGCGCTGATGGACATCCTCGGCCAACCCCAGCGCTCGTACCCGTCCATCCACATCACGGGCACCAACGGCAAGACCTCCACCGCCCGCATGATCGAGCGCCTGCTCGGCTCCTTCGAGCTGCGCACCGGCCGGTACACCAGCCCGCACGTGGAGTCGGTCACCGAGCGGATCAGCCTGGACGGCGCGCCGATCGACGTGGAGAAGTTCGTCGAGACCTTCCGCGACATCGAGCCCTACGTGCGGATGGTCGACGACACCCAGCCGATCGCGCTCTCCTTCTTCGAGGTGCTGACCGGCATGGCGTACGCCTGCTTCGCCGACGCCCCGGTGGACGTCGCCGTGGTCGAGGTCGGCATGGGCGGCACCTGGGACGCCACCAACGTGATCGACGCCGTCGTCTCGGTGATCACCCCGATCGGCCTGGACCACACCGACCGGCTCGGCGACACCACCGGCAAGATCGGCAAGGAGAAGGCCGGCATCATCAAGCCCGGCGCGCTCGCCGTGGTCGCCCAGCAGCCGCTGGACGCCGCCGAGTCCGTCCTGCGCCGCGCGGTCGAGGTGGACGCCACGGTGGCCCGCGAGGGCATGGAGTTCGGCGTGATCCGCCGGGAGGTCGCGGTCGGCGGCCAGGTGGTCACCCTGCGCGGCCTCGGCGGCCACGAGTACGAGGACGTCTTCATCCCGCTGCACGGCGCCTACCAGGCGCACAACGCGGCGCTCGCGCTGGCCGCCGTGGAGGCGTTCTTCGGCGTCGGCGGCGCGTCCGGCGGCGCGCTGGACGAGGAGAAGGTCCGGGCGGCGTTCTCCGGCGTCTCCTCCCCGGGCCGCCTGGAGGTGGTCCGCCGCAGCCCCACCGTGATCCTGGACGCCGCGCACAACCCGCACGGCGCCGAGGCCGCGGTCTCCGCGCTCGGCGAGGCCTTCGGCTTCACCAAGCTGGTCGGCGTGATCGCCACCAGCGGCGACAAGGACGTCTCCGGCCTGCTGGAGGCGTACGAACCGGTGCTGGCCGAGGTGGTCGTCACCCAGAACTCCACCCACCGCGCGATGCCGGTCGACCGGCTCGCCGCGCTCGCGGTGGAGATCTTCGGTGAGGATCGCGTGCAGGTCGAGCCCCGACTGGACGACGCCATCGAGGCGGCGATCACCCTGGCCGAGGAGGAGGACCTGGGCGGCGCGGGCGTGCTGGTCACCGGTTCGGTCATCACGGTGGGCGAGGCGCGCCTGCTGTTCGGAAGGAAGTAGCCGCCGATGCGGACCCTGTGCTCCTCGACGCTGATCGGCGAGGCCCTGCTGATCCTGTTCGCCGGACTGGTCGCGATGAAGCTGACCGACGTCGGCGCCGGCACGATCTGGCTGGTCAGCGGCCTGGCCATGCTGCTGTGCGTGCTGCTCTGCGGCGTGATCACCCGGCCCGGCGCGGTCTGGGTCGGCTGGGCCCTGCAGCTGGGCATCCTGGCCAGTGGTCTGGTCCTGCCGACCATGTACGCGTTCGGCGTGATCTTCACCGGCCTGTGGTGGTGCTCGGTGCACTACGGCCGGAAGATCGACGAGATCAAGGCGGCCAGGGAGGCCTCCGCGGCGCCCGCCGCACAGCCCGCCTGACCTGCCCCGGGCCGTTCACGTCGGGGCCCGGGGCCCGGGGTAGGGTCTGCGGTACACCGCACGCACGACCCGATCCCCAGGAGCCGCCCCGTGTCCCAGCGCACTCTCGTCCTGCTCAAGCCCGACGCCGTCCAGCGTGGTCTGGCCGGCGAGATCATCAGCCGGATCGAGCGCAAGGCCGGCTGGCGCTTCGCCGCGATCGAGCTGCGGACCTTCGACCGCGCGACGCTGGAGCAGCACTACGCCGAGCACGTCGGCCGGCCGTTCTACGAGCCGCTGCTGGAGTTCATGACCTCGGGCCCGTCGATCGCGCTGATCGTCGAGGGTGAGAACGTCGTCCCCGGCATCCGGGCGCTGGCCGGTGCCACCGACCCGCTGCAGGCCGGGGCCGGCACCATCCGCGGCGACTACGCGACGATCACCCGCGAGAACCTGATCCACGCCTCCGACTCGCCGGAGTCGGCCGAGCGCGAGATCAAGATCTTCTTCCCCTCGCACGCCTGACCACCCGGGGTGCGGGGCGGCTGCCGCCCCGCACCCCGCGGTGCTGCCCGCCATCTGGGCGTTAATCGTCAAATCACGGAACCCGGCTGCCCGACACGGCGTCCAATGCCACGGGAAGCCGCTCCGCGCACGGAGAATGGGCAGCATGCCGTACCCGCCGCTCGCGACGACCGGCGTGGCTACGATGGACCCCAACTCACGGGCCCGGTGCGGCTGCTCAGCTGCCGTCAGCCCCCGCACGGGCCCGCGCGGCCGGCCCGCTCCCCGCCATTGATCCGAACTCGGGAAGGCACTCCACATCCCATGGCGAACAACCTGTCGTTCATCGGCCGGGACTTGGCGATCGACCTCGGCACTGCCAACACCCTGGTGTACGTCAGGGGCAAGGGGATCGTGCTCAACGAGCCGTCGGTGGTCGCGGTGAACACCAACACCGGCGGCATCCTGGCGGTGGGCGCCGAGGCGAAGAAGATGATCGGCCGCACGCCGGGCAACATCGTCGCCATCCGCCCGCTGAAGGACGGCGTGATCGCCGACTTCGAGATCACCGAGCGGATGCTGCGCTACTTCATCCTGAAGATCCACCGCCGCCGCTACCTGGCCCGCCCCCGGGTCGTGGTCTGCGTGCCGTCCGGCATCACCGGGGTCGAGCGCCGCGCCGTGATCGAGGCCAGCGCCCAGGCCGGCGCGCGCCAGGTGCACATCATCGAGGAGCCGATGGCGGCCGCGATCGGCGCCGGCCTGCCGGTGCACGAGCCGACCGGCAACATGGTGGTCGACATCGGCGGCGGCACCACCGAGGTCGCGGTCATCTCGCTCGGCGGGATCGTCACCGCGCAGTCCCTGCGGGTCGCCGGCGACGAGCTGGACAACGCGATCGTCCAGCACATCAAGAAGGAGTACAGCCTGCTGCTCGGCGAGCGCTCCGCCGAGCAGATCAAGATGTCGATCGGCTCCGCCTTCGCGCTGGACGGCGAGAAGGACGAGCACGCCGAGATCCGCGGCCGCGACCTGGTCTCCGGCCTGCCGAAGACCGTCGTGATCTCCGCCGCCGAGGTGCGCGAGGCGATCGACGAGCCGGTCAACTCCATCATCGACGCGGTGAAGACCACCCTCGACCAGTGCCCCCCGGAGCTGGCCGGAGACGTGATGGACCGCGGCATCGTGCTGACCGGCGGCGGCGCCCTGCTGCGCGGCCTGGACGAGCGGCTGCGCCGCGAGACCGGCATGCCGATCCACATCGCGGAGAACCCGCTGGACTCGGTGGCGATCGGCGCCGGCAAGTGCGTCGAGGAGTTCGAGGCGCTCCAGCAGGTTCTCGACGCCCAGCCGCGTCGTTGACAGGGCACAGCCTCCAGCACGCCGACCGAACAGAGACACACCGTACGAAGGGGCAGCTCCAGCACCGTGAGGGACACACGCGAGAGCCGACTACTGCTCATCCTGCTGGTCGCCGTCGCCTTCGCGCTGATCACCGTCGACATCAAGGGCGGCGAGGACTCGCCGCTCGGCGGCGCCCGCCGGGCCGCGGCCAGTGCGCTCGGCCCGGTGGAGCGCGGCGCGGCCGGAGCCGTCGACCCGGTCGCCGGGTACGTCCGGGCCATCCGTGACGCCTCCACCCACCAGCAGCGCCTCGACCAGGCCACCAGGGAGAACGCCGAGCTGCGCCAGCGGCTCGCCTCCTCGGACGCCGCCACCGGCCGGACCAAGCAGCTCGACGAGATGCTGCGCACCGCCGGCGCCGGCGGATACACCGTCAAGGCCGCCCAGGTGATCGCGATCGGCCCGGCCCAGGGCTTCTCCTGGACCATCACCATCGACGCCGGCAGCGACGACGGCCTGACCCGCGACATGACCGTCATCAACGGCCAGGGCCTGGTCGGCCGGATCACCACGGTCGCCCCGACCACCGCCACCGTGCTGCTCGCCTCCGACCCCGGCTTCACCGCCGGCGTCCGGCTGGAGGGCAACAACGAGATCGGCTTCGCGGCCGGCCAGGGCACCGGCCCGATGAAGATCCAGCTGCTGAACGGCCGCGCCCAGGTCAAGGAGGGCGACCGGCTGGTCACCTTCGGCTCGCACAGCGGCCGCCCGTTCGTCCCCGGCGTCCCGGTCGGCAAGGTGGTCCAGGTCGAGGCCACCCCCGGCCAGCTCACCAAGACCATCCAGGTCGAGCCGTTCGTCCAGTTCACCCGGCTCGACCTGGTCGGCGTGGTCGTCGTCCCGCCGCGCACCGACCCGCGCGACGCCGTCCTGCCGCCCGCCACCGCCGCCACGACGGCCGCCGCGCCCGCCCCGGCGGCACCGGCCGCCGCCGCGCCGCCCACCACCACGGGGGGACACTGACCGTGCGCATCAACCGGATCGCCCTCTCCGGCGTCCTGCTGCTGCTCGCCCTGCTGATCCAGGTCAGCGTGCTCGGCCGGCTCCAGCTGCCCGGCGCCACCCCAGACCTGCTGCTCCTCGTGGTGGTCGGCCTCGCCCTGGTCTACGGCCCGTCCGGCGGCTGCGCGGTCGGCTTCGCCGGCGGCCTGCTCGCCGACCTCGCCCCGCCCTCCGACCACGCGATCGGCCGCTACGCCCTGGTCCTCTGCCTGATGGGCTACGCCGCCGGCCTGCTGCGCCCCGATGGCGGCCGGCAGCGCTCGGCGCTCAGCGCGCTCCTGGTGGTGGCCGGCGCCGCGATCGTCTCCACCCTGCTGTACGCGATGGTCGGCGCCCTGGTCGGCGACACCGCCGCCCGGCACGTCGGCCTGACCGGCCTGGTGTTCTCCGCCCTCCTGTACGACGTGCTGCTCGCCCCGTTCGTGGTGCCCGCGGTGATGCTGCTGGCCCGCCGGTTCGACGGCGACCGGGTCGTCTCCGAGTCCCCGCGCGGCGCCGACGGCGGCTCCGGACTCGGCGCGCTGGCGCGGTACAAGACCACCCGTGAGGTATCCAGCGGCCCGACGTACGCCAAGAAGCGGCGCATGCCCGGCCTCGCCAAGCGGCCCTGACCGAGAGGAGGCCCGTCCTCATGACGAACATCCCCGAGACCGGCCGCACCCGGCGGGTGACGATCAGGCTGGTCGTGCTCCAGGTGCTGGTCCTCTCCCTGCTCGCCACCCTCGGCGGGCGGCTGTGGTACCTGCAGATCCGCACCGGCAAGGACTACGCCGCGAAGGCGGCCGGCAACCACATCCGCGAGGTGGTCGAACCGGCCATCCGCGGCGAGATCCTGGACGCCTCCGGCCGGATCCTGGCCGGCAACGAGACCAAGCTGGTCGTCTCGGTCAGCCGCACCTCGCTGCTGCAGCAGAAGGACCGCGGCAAGGCCGTGCTCACCCGGCTCGCCGAGGTGCTGGGCATGCCCGCCAAGGACGTCCAGGACAAGGTCCGGCTCTGCGACGCCAAGACCCCGCAGCCCTGCTGGAACGGCTCCCCGTACCAGCCGATCCCGGTGACCCAGCAGGCCACCACCCAGCAGGCGATGCAGATAATGGAACGCCGCGAGGACTTCCCCGGCGTCACCGCACAGCCAACCGCCACCCGCCGCTACACCGGCGCCGAGGGCGCCAGCGCCGCCCAGGTCCTCGGCTACCTCTCCCCGGTCACCGACGACGAGGTCACCAAGAGCGCCGACAAGCCCGGCCGCGAGCGCCGGCTGCCCTCCGACCAGATCGGCCGGGCCGGCCTGGAGTCGGTCTACGACGACGACCTGCGCGGCACCACCGGCGTGGACAAGCTGGAGGTCGACAACCTCGGCCGGGTGATCGGCAGCGCCGGGCGGGTCCCCGCGCAGGCCGGCAACAACCTGGTCACCTCGCTCGACGCCCGGGTGCAGAAGGTGGTCGAGGACCAGCTCGCCCAGGCGATGGTCGACGCCCGCAAGGTGTACGACAAGGAGACCAAGAAGAACTACGAGGCCGACTCCGGCGCCGCCGTCGTGATGGACGTGCACACCGGGCGGATCGTCGCGATGGCCAGCGCCCCGACCTTCGACCCCAACCTGTGGGTCGGCGGCATCTCCGCCAAGGACTACCAGGCGCTGACCGGCAAGGACTCCAACTACCCGCTGATCAACCGGGCCATCCAGGGCCAGTCGGCCCCCGGCTCCACCTTCAAGGTGATCTCCACCAACGCCGCGGTGCAGGCCGGCTACTCGCTGGACGGCCACTACCCGTGCCCGAAGAGCCTCACCATCGGCGGCCGCGAGTTCAAGAACTTCGAGAGCGAGAGCTTCGGCGACATCACGCTGGAGCGCGCCCTGGAGGTCTCCTGCGACACCGTCTTCTACGGCCTCGCCTACGACCAGTGGATGAAGGACGGCGGCATCAAGCCCAAGAAGGACGCCGCCGACTGGTTCTTCAAGACCGCCCACCAGTACGGCCTCGGCGCCAAGACCGGCGTCGACCTGCCGTCCGAGACCCCCGGCCGGGTCCCCGACCGGCAGTGGAAGCAGTCCTTCTTCGACGCCAACAAGGACGCCTGGTGCGCCCAGGCGGCCAAGGGCGGTCACGAGTACACCGACGAGATCGCCCGCGAGAACTGCGTCGACGGCAACCAGATGCGCGCCGGTGACTCGGTCAACTTCGCGATCGGCCAGGGCGACACCCTGGTCACCCCGCTGCAGATGGCCCGGATCTACTCCGCCCTCGCCAACGGCGGCATCCTGTACCGCCCGACCATCGGCAAGGCCGTGGTCAGCCCGGACGGCGCCCTGGTCCGCGACATCGCCCCGCACGAGGACGGCCGGCTCCCCGCCGACGGCAAGCTGCTGAAGTACATCAACGAGGCCACCGCGGGCGTCGTCGAACGGGGCACCGCCTCCTGGAAGTTCACCGCCCAGGGCTGGCCGCAGAAGCAGATCGAGCTGCACGCCAAGACCGGCACCGCGGAGGTCGCCGGCAAGCAGACCACCTCGTGGCTGACCACCTACAGTGCCGACTACGCGGTCGTGATGACGATAAGCCAGGGCGGCACCGGCTCCGGCGGCTCCGGCGACTCGGTGCGACGGATCTACCAGGCGCTGTACGGCGTGGACGACAAGGGCGGGATCGACAACAGCAAGGCGCTGCTGCCCAAGCCGCAGGCCGAACTGCCCAAGTTCAACCCGGACGGCACCGCGATCGTCAAGCCCGCCTCGTTCTCCTACGAGGGCACCCGCACCTTCCTCGACCCGGTCCAGCCGGCCGGCACCCCCGCGCCGCCGAGCGTCGCGCTGGCCGCCGTCGAACCCGCAACCCGCACCGCCGCCGGAAGGGGCCGCGCATGACCTCGTACGGCTCGTACCGGCCGGTCCGGCTCAGCCCGCGGCGCGGCAACCTCGCGCGGGTGCTGGCCAAGGACTCCCCGCTCCGCCGGCTCGACTGGATCATGATCCTCAGCGCGCTCGGCCTCTCGCTGGGCAGCTCGCTGCTGGTCTGGTCCGCCACCCGCGGCCGGGACACGCTCACCCACGGCGACCCCCAGTACTTCCTCTACCGGCACCTCACCAACCTGGTGATCGGCCTCGTGCTGTGCGCGGTCACCGTGCTGATAGGGACACGGCGGCTGCGCACCGCGGTGCCGTTCGTCTACCTCGCGGTGCTGCTGCTGCTCTTCGCGGTGCTCAGCCCGCTCGGCTCGACCATCAACGGCGCGCACTCCTGGATCCAGTTCGGCGGCGGCTTCTCCATCCAGCCCGCCGAGTTCGCCAAGCTCGCCATCGTGATGGGCATGGCCGTGGTGCTCTCCGCCCGGGTCGACGCCGGCGAGCGGGAGTACCCGCCGACCCGCAGCGTGCTCCAGGGGATCGCGGTCGCGGCCGTCCCGATGGGCGTCGTCATGCTGATGCCCGACCTCGGCTCGGTGATGGTGATGGCCGTGACCGTGCTCGGCATCCTGCTCGCCTCCGGCGCCGCCAACCGCTGGGTCTTCGGCCTGCTCGGCACCGGCGTGGCCGGCGCGATCGCGGTCTGGCAGCTCGGCGTGCTCGACAAGTACCAGATCGACCGGTTCGCGGCCTTCGCCAACCCGGCCCTCGACCCGGCCGGCGTCGGCTACAACACCGCCCAGGCCCGGATCGCCATCGGCTCCGGCGGCCTCACCGGCATGGGCCTGTTCCACGGCACCCAGACCATGGGCCAGTTCGTCCCCGAGCAGCAGACCGACTTCGTCTTCACGGTGGCCGGCGAGGAACTCGGCTTCGTCGGCGCGCTCGCCCTGATCGGCCTGCTGGGCGTCATCCTGTGGCGGGCCTGCCGGATAGCGCGCCAGGCCACCGACCTGTACGGCACGGTCCTCGCCGCGGGCGTGGTCACCTGGTTCGCGTTCCAGGCCTTCGAGAACATCGGGATGAACCTCGGCATCATGCCGGTCGCGGGCATCCCGCTGCCCTTCGTCTCCTACGGAGGCTCCTCGATGTTCGCGGTCTGGATCGCCATCGGACTGCTGCAGTCCGTCCGCTCGCAGCGGCCGATAGGGATCTGAGACGGTGACCCTCTGAGCTCGGCTACTCTTGAGGGTCACCTGTTTTCTCCGAAAAGGTCCTTGCGCATGACTGTCGAATCGGTCTTCCCACGCCTGGAGGCCCTCCTCCCGCACGTCCAGAAGCCGATCCAGTACGTAGGTGGCGAGCTCAACTCGACCGTCAAGGACTGGGACGCCTGTGACGTCCGCTGGGCGCTGATGTACCCGGACGCCTACGAGGTGGGTCTGCCCAACCAGGGCACCATGATCCTCTACGAGGTGCTGAACGAGCGCGAGGGCGTGCTCGCCGAGCGCACCTACAGCGTCTGGCCCGACCTCGAGGCGCTGATGCGCGAGCACGGCGTCCCGCAGTTCACGGTGGACGCGCACCGCCCGGTCGCCGCCTTCGACGTGTTCGGGCTCTCCTTCTCCACCGAGCTCGGCTACACCAACATGCTGACCGCGCTCGACCTCGCGGGCATCCCGCTGGAGGCGAAGGACCGCACCGTCGACCACCCGGTCGTGCTGGCCGGCGGCCACGCCGCGTTCAACCCCGAGCCGATCGCCGACTTCATCGACGCCGCCGTGATCGGCGACGGCGAGCAGGCCGTCCTGGACATCACCGAGATCGTCCGCGCCTGGAAGGCCGAGGGCCGCCCCGGCGGCCGCGACGAGCTGCTGCTGCGCCTGGCGAAGACCGGCGGCGTGTACATCCCGCGGTTCTACGACGTCGAGTACCTGCCCGACGGCCGGATCGGCCGCGTCGTGCCGAACCGCCCCGGCGTGCCGTGGCGGGTCTCCAAGCACACCGTGATGGACCTCGACGAGTGGCCCTACCCGAAGCAGCCGCTCGTCCCGCTCGCCGAGACCGTCCACGAGCGGATGTCGGTGGAGATCTTCCGCGGCTGCACCCGCGGCTGCCGCTTCTGCCAGGCCGGCATGATCACGCGTCCCGTCCGGGAGCGAAGCATCACCGGCATCGGCGAGATGGTGGAGAAGGGCCTGAAGGCCACCGGCTTCGAGGAGGTCGGCCTGCTCTCGCTCTCCTCCGCCGACCACTCCGAGATCGCCGACATCACCAAGGGCCTCGCGGACCGCTACGCCGAGGACAAGGTCGGCCTGTCGCTGCCCTCCACCCGGGTCGACGCCTTCAACATCGACCTGGCCAACGAGCTGTCCCGCAACGGCCGCCGCTCCGGACTGACCTTCGCCCCCGAGGGCGGCTCCGAGCGGATCCGCAAGGTCATCAACAAGATGGTGTCCGAGGAGGACCTCATCAACACGGTCGGCGCCGCCTACGGCAACGGCTGGCGCCAGGTGAAGCTGTACTTCATGTGCGGCCTGCCCACCGAGACCGACGAGGACGTGCTGCAGATCGGCACCATGGCGAAGAACGTCATCGCCAAGGGCCGCGAGGTGACCGGCACCAACGACATCCGCTGCACCGTCTCCATCGGCGGGTTCGTGCCCAAGCCGCACACCCCGTTCCAGTGGGCCCCGCAGCTGTCCGCCGAGGCCACCGACGAGCGGCTGGCCAAGCTGCGCGACTCGATCCGCGGCGACCGCAAGTTCGGCAAGAACATCGGCTTCCGCTACCACGACGGCAAGCCCGGCATCGTCGAGGGCCTGCTCTCCCGCGGCGACCGCCGGATCGGCGCCGTCATCCGCGCCGTGTACGAGGACGGCGGCCGCTTCGACGGCTGGCGCGAGTACTTCTCCTACGACCGCTGGATGGCCTGCGCCGAGAAGGGCCTGGCCGGCACCGGCGTCGACGTCGACTGGTACACCACCCGCGAGCGCACCTACGAGGAGGTGCTGCCCTGGGACCACCTGGACAGCGGCCTCGACAAGGACTGGCTCTGGGAGGACTGGCAGGACGCCCTGGAGGAGGTCGAGGTCGAGGACTGCCGCTGGACCCCGTGCTTCGACTGCGGCGTCTGTCCGCAGATGGATACGACCATTCAAATCGGCCCCACCGGCAAGAAGCTGCTGCCGCTGACCGTGGTCAACTCGTAATCCCGCAGCGCAACCTGACGGCCCTTCCCCGGCGTTCTCGCTGGGGACAGGGCCGTCGGCACGATCGGGGGACATGCTGTGGTGCAACTGGAGAAGCCGCCGCCACCGGCTGCGGGGGACACCGCGCTCACCGTCGCGGTGCGCTGGACCGCCCGGGTGGTGGCGCTGACCGTCGTGGTGCCCGTCCGCTTCGGGTGGGAGCTGCTGGTGGCCGCCGCCAGGGCCACCGGCCGCGGCCTCGCCGCCGTCGTCGAACACCTGGTGGTCCGTCCGCTCGCCGCCGTCGGCCGCCACGTCCTGGCGCCCGCCGCCCGGGCGCTCGGCCGGGTGCTGGCGTGGTGCTGGCGCCACCTGATGGCCGCGCCGGCGGCCTGGTCGTACCGGTCCGTGCTCACCCCGGTCGGCCACGGCCTGCGGTGGCTGGCGACCGCCTTGCTGGTGCGGCTCCCGGTGGCCCTGGCCCGCCACGTGCTGGTGCCCGTGGGGCGGGTGCTGTGGTGGCTGCTCTCCGGTCTCGGCCGGGTGCTGGCGTGGTGCGGGCGCCACCTGGTCGCCCTGCCGCTGGCCTGGTCGTACCGGGCCGTGCTCACCCCGGTCGGCCACGGCCTGCGGTGGGTGGCCGGCGGCCTCGGCCTCGGGCTCGCCCTGCTCGGCCGGTACCTGCTGCTCACCCCGCTGCGCCGGGCCGGACTCGGCCTGCTCGCGCTCGGGCGGGCCGCCGGCCGGTTCCACCGCCGGGTGCTGACGCCCGTCGGCCACGCGCTGCGCCGGCTGCTGCTCGGCGGCGGCTCCGCGCTGCTCCGCCACCTGCTGGTCGTCCCCGCCCGGGCCCTGTACCGCCACGTGCTGACCCCGGTCGGCCGCGCGCTGCGGTGGCTGCTGGCCCCGGGCGTCCCGCTGGCGGTCCGGTACCTGCTGGTGGTGCCGCTGCGGTGGCTGACGCGGTACCTGCTGGTGCTGCCCCTGCGGGCGCTGTACCGGTACGTGCTCACGCCGCTCGGGCACGCCCTGCGGTGGCTGGCGCTGACGGCCGTTCCGGCGCTCTGGCACCACCTGGTGGCCGTCCCGCTGTCCGCCGCGTACCGGTGGCTGCTGCTGCCGCTGTGGCGCCGGGTGCTGCACCCGCCGCTGCGGCTGCTGGGCCGGGTGCTGCGCTGGGCGTGGCGGGTGGCCGGCCGGCTGTGGCGGGCCGCGGTCCTGCGGCCCTGCCGGTGGCTGCGCCGCGAGGTGTGGTGGCCGGCCAGGGCGGAGCTGCGCGCGGTGCGCCTGGCGGTCCGGGACGCGGTCCGCAAGGCGCTGCGGGACGTCCGCGGTGGGCTGTCCGGCTGAGCCGGGCGGCGCGGGCGGGGGTTGCGGGCGCGTACCCTTTGACGTGACAGAGTCCGGCCGGAGCCAGTTGTGCGAGGCCGGCGGGACAACTGACTAAGGACTGAGCGCCCTGGCACGCCGCACGCCCGACGGTCCGCCGCCCGCGCCGACGGTGCAGCGGATCCGTCTCCGCTACACCAAGCGAGGCCGTCTGCGCTTCACCAGCCACCGCGACTTCCAGCGGGCGTTCGAGCGTGCGCTCCGCCGCTCGAGCGTCCCGATGGCCTACTCGGCGGGCTTCACCCCGCACCCGAAGGTCTCGTACGCCAACGCCGCTCCGACCGGTGTGGCCAGCGAGGCCGAGTACCTGGAGATCGGCCTCGCCGCGCACCGCGACCCGGAGCTGCTGCGCAAGCAGCTCGACGAGTCGCTGCCGCCCGGCCTGGACATCACCGAGGCCGTCGAGGTCCGCACCGCCAACTTCGTCGAGCGCCTGGAGGCGTCCGAGTGGCAGCTGCGCCTGGCCGGCGTGGAGCCCGCCGAGGCGGCCGCCGCGGTGGCGGCCTTCCTGGCCGCCGAGACCGTCGAGGTCCAGCGGATGACCAAGAACGGGCTGCGCACCTTCGACGCCCGTGGCGCGGTCGCCGCGTTCGAGGTTGACTCCGCGCAGGTGGGGAATGGTAACGACACCGGCACGGAGAGTGGCAGTGATGTTCGGACGGCCACTCCCTGTGCGATACTGCGGCTGGTAGTACGACATGCCACACCTGCCGTACGACCCGACGACGTTTTGTCCGGTCTCCGTGCGACGGCCGACCTGGCGCCGCCGGTCCCCGCTGAGGTGACCAGGCTGGCGCAGGGGCCGCTCGACGAGGAGTCCGGCACGGTGACCGACCCGCTGGCGCTCGACCGCGCCGCGGCCCCGGCCGGCCAGTAGGGCCGCCAGCCGCGCGCATCTGCCGTCCGCCGAGTGGGCGGGAGCGCAGGCCCGAACTTTCCGGGCCTGCGGCTCCCCGGCCCCCGCGGCTCCCCAGGGGAGCGAGCGCCGTCGCGCGGTCCGAGCCCCCAGCGGCCCGGCCTTGACAACTAGAAGACTGGTCAGACCAGAAGACTTTCGACACCCCGCACCCCGCGGGGCGCCGAGCGAGACTACGAGCCCCTGTGCGGCCTCGCGTCCGCGCGGCGGCACCGGACGAGTCGGCCCGCCCTCACTGAGGCCGACCGGATCGACCGTGCCGAGCCGTGCCTGGATGCGGAGCCCGGGGGCCTGACGGGAGATCCACCCGCATGCTCGAGAACACCGAACCGCAGTCCGCTGCGGGCGACCACACCAACGATGCCGACGGCGGTACCTCCGCCGCTCCGCCGCGCCGCCGCCGCCGGGCCGTGTCCCGGCCCGCCGGCGCGCCGCAGGGCGCGGCCGCCGAGGCCGCCGAGAAGCCGGTCCGCGCCCGGCGCACCCGCAAGCGTGCCGAGGCGCCGGCCGGTGCGCCGGAGACCGCTGCCGCGGTCGAGGAGCCCGCCGCCCCGGCCGAGGCCGCCGTCGAGGCGCCTGCCGAGGCCGAGGAGAAGCCGGTCCGCGCCCGCCGTACCCGCAAGCGCGCCACCGCCGCCGAGCAGTCGCCGGCCGCCGAGGCGCCGGCCGGGGCCGTCGTCGAGCCGCAGGCCGTCGCGGAGCCGGTCGAGGCCCCCGCGGAGGCGCCGGCCGAGGCCGAGGAGAAGCCGGCCCGCGCCCGCCGTACCCGCAAGCGCGCCACCGCCCCCGCGCAGTCCCCGGCCGCCGAGCCGGAGACCGCCGTCGCGGAGCCGCAGCCGGAGCCGGTGGCCGTCGAGGCCGAGGCCGCCGAGGAGGAGGCCGACGAGCCGGAGGCGGTCGAGGAGGCCGTCGCCGAGCCGGCGCCCGAGCCCACCGGCCGGGTCCGCCGCCGGGCCGTGCGCCCGTCCACCGCGATCTTCCAGGCGCCGGTCTTCCAGGAGCCCGCGCCGTTCACCGCACCCGCCAAGCCCGCCGCCGCCAAGACCGCGCCGGTGAAGGCCGCCGCCCAGCCGGAGCCGGAGCCGGAGGCGGAGCAGGACGAGGAGTTCGAGTACAGCGGCGTCGGCCGCCGTCGCCGGGTCCGCACCGCGGTCCGGGTGCAGCCCAAGTCCCGGCCGAAGCCCGAGCCGGTCGCCGTCCAGGCGCCCGTCGAGGAGCCCGAGGAGGTCGAGGCGCCCGCCGCGGCCGGCCCGGAGGCCGAGGACGAGTGGGAGGACGGCCGTCCGTCCCGCCGCCGCCGTCGTGGTGGCCGTCGCCGCCGCCGCGGTGAGGCCGAGGAGCCGGAGGCCGTCGAGGCCGAGGCCGCCGGCCCTGCCGACGCGGAGGCCGCCGAGGAGCCCGAGACCGACGAGGACGAGGGCGACGAGGACGACCTGGCCGCCGGCCTGTCCTCCTCGCGCCGCCGTCGTCGCCGTCGCCGCCGCAGCGGCGAGGGTGCCGCCGAGCCGGTGGAGACCACCGAGGACGGCGTCCGCACGGTGGTGAAGGTGCGCGAGCCGCGCCGCCGCTCCACCGAGCCCGCGTTCGACCCGGACGAGGTGCAGTCCATCAAGGGCTCCACCCGCCTGGAGGCCAAGAAGCAGCGCCGCCGCGAGGGCCGCGAGCTGGGCCGCCGCCGGGTGCCGATCATCACCGAGGCCGAGTTCCTGGCCCGCCGCGAGTCGGTCGAGCGGGTGATGGTGGTCCGCCAGAACGGCGCCCGCACCCAGATCGGCGTGCTCGAGGACGGCGTGCTGGTCGAGCACTACGTCAACAAGGAGCAGGCCACCTCGTACGTCGGCAACGTCTACCTGGGCAAGGTCCAGAACGTGCTGCCGTCGATGGAGGCCGCCTTCGTCGACATCGGCAAGGGCCGCAACGCGGTGCTGTACGCCGGTGAGGTCAACTTCGGCGCGATGGGCCACGGCGGACCGCGCCGGATCGAGTCGGTGCTGAAGTCCGGCCAGTCCGTGCTGGTCCAGGTCTCCAAGGACCCGATCGGCCACAAGGGCGCCCGCCTGACCAGCCAGATCTCCCTCCCCGGCCGCTACCTGGTCTACGTGCCCGAGGGCTCGATGACCGGCATCTCCCGCAAGCTGCCGGAGAACGAGCGCGCCCGCCTGAAGCAGATCCTCAAGAAGATCGTCCCGGACGACGCGGGCGTCATCGTGCGCACCGCCGCCGAGGGCGCCAGCGAGGACGAGCTCACCCGCGACGTGCAGCGCCTGCAGGCGCAGTGGGAGGAGATCCAGAAGAAGGCCGCGAGCGGCAACGCCCCGGCGCTGCTCTACGGCGAGCCGGACATGACCGTCCGGGTCGTCCGCGACATCTTCAACGAGGACTTCACCAAGGTCATCGTCTCCGGCGCCGACGCCTGGAGCACCATCCACGAGTACGTGTCCAACGTGGCCCCGGACCTCACCGAGCGGCTGCAGAAGTGGACTTCGGACGTGGACGTGTTCGCCACGTACCGGATCGACGAGCAGCTGATGAAGGCGCTGGACCGCAAGGTCTGGCTGCCCTCGGGCGGCTCGCTGGTGATCGACCGGACCGAGGCGATGGTCGTGGTCGACGTCAACACCGGCAAGTTCGTCGGCCAGGGCGGAAACCTCGAGGAGACCGTCACCCGCAACAACATCGAGGCGGCCGAGGAGATCGTCCGCCAGCTGCGGCTGCGCGACCTCGGCGGCATCATCGTGATCGACTTCATCGACATGGTGCTCGAGTCCAACCGCGACCTGGTGCTCCGCCGCCTGCTGGAGTGCCTGGGCCGCGACCGCACCAAGCACCAGGTGGCCGAGGTCACCTCGCTGGGCCTGGTCCAGATGACCCGCAAGCGGGTCGGCCAGGGCCTGCTGGAGTCCTTCTCCGAGCCGTGCGTGCACTGCAACGGCCGCGGCGTGATCGTCCACATGGACCAGCCGCACGTCCACGCGGGCGGCGGCCAGGCCGCGACGGCCGGTGAGGGCGCCGGCGGCTCCAAGCGCCGCCGTCGGGGCAAGGGCGGGGCCGCGCAGGCCGAGTCCGAGGCCGTGACGGTCGAGACCGAGGTCGAGGAGCTCGCGGAGGCCGTGGAGGCGGTCGAGGCCGCCGTGGAGGCGGTCGAGGAGGCCGCCGAGCAGCTGGGCGCCGTCGCCGCGGAGCCGGTCGAGGCCGAGGCCGAGGCCGTCGTGGAGACCGTGGTCGAGGCCGCTCCGGCGGCGCCGGCCGGGCGTCCGCGCCGGCGGGCCGTGCGCAAGGCGACCGCTCCGGCGGGTGCGCCCGGCGAGGCCGAGATCGTGGTGCTGCAGAACCGCGCCGAGGCCGCCCTGCAGGCCGCGCTGACCGCCGCCGAGGCGGTCCCCGCCGAGCGGGCCGAGGCCGAGCCGGAGGCCGTGGCGGTCGCCGAGGAGCTCCCCGTCGCGGAAGAGCCGGACGCCGCCGGGACCGAGGCCGGTGCCGAGGTCGAGGAGGAGGCGCCCGCGCCGAAGAAGCGGGCCACCCGCAAGACCGCGGCGAAGAAGACCGTGGCGGCGAAGAAGACCACCGCCGCCAAGAAGACCACCGCCCGCAAGACCGCCACCAAGCGGACGAGCGCGGCGGCCAAGAAGGCCGCGGCCGCCGAAGGTGACGGCGCCGCCGAGTAACGCCCCTGGTGCGGGGCGGGCTTGCGAGTCCGCCCCGCACCGGGTAGGGCCCGGTTTGCCCCAGGGGTGGCCGGTCCGTATTCTTGACCCTCGGCGTGTCTACGCCACAGCTCCAGAGCACCTCACCTCCCGCACCGGTGGTGTGGGGGAGGCCCCTGTGTCCGTACCCAGGCGGCTGGCATCCGGAGTTCCGACCGAGTAGGAAAGTGGGTACCGCATGTACGCGATCGTTCGCGCAGGCGGCCGCCAGCACAAGGTCGCCGTCGGCGACGTGCTGGAGATCGACCGTATTGACGCCAAGCCGGGTGACTCGGTCGAGCTGTCGACCATCCTGGTCGTCGACGGTGACGCCGTCACCTCCGACCCGTGGGTGCTCGGCGGCGTGAAGGCTCACGCCGAGGTGGTCGACCAGACCAAGGGCGACAAGATCGTCATCCTCCGCTACAAGAACAAGACGGGCTACCGCCGCCGTCAGGGCCACCGCCAGAAGCACACCGCGGTGCGCATCACCAGCATCGACTCGGTCAGCAAGTAAGGGGATAACGAGAAATGGCACACAAGAAGGGCGCAAGCTCTACCCGCAACGGCCGTGACTCGAACGCCCAGCGCCTCGGCGTGAAGCGCTTCGGCGGCCAGGTCGTCAGCGCCGGCGAGATCATCGTCCGCCAGCGTGGCACCCACTTCCACCCGGGCGCCAACGTCGGCCGTGGCGGCGACGACACCCTGTTCGCGCTGACCGCCGGTGCCGTGGAGTTCGGCACCCGCCGCGGCCGCAAGGTCGTCAACATCGTGGCCGTCGAGGCCTGAGTCCCTACAGACTCGCTGTGAAGGGTGGGCCGGAATGATCCGGCTCACCCTTCATGCTTTACCAGCAGGACCCACCCTTTCTTCGCACTGGAGGCACCCCCATGACCACCTTCGTGGACCGCGTCGAGCTGCACGTCGCCGCGGGTAACGGAGGCCACGGCTGTGCCTCCGTGCACCGGGAGAAGTTCAAGCCGCTCGGCGGCCCCGACGGGGGCAACGGCGGCAGTGGCGGCAGCGTCATCCTGACCGTCGACTCCCAGGTCACCACCCTGCTCGAGTACCACCACTCGCCCAAGCGCAAGGCCGGCAACGGCAAGCCCGGCGCGGGCGGCCACCGGACCGGCGCGGAAGGCGCCGACCTGGTCCTGCCGGTGCCGGACGGCACCGTGGTGCTCGACCGCAAGGGCAACGTGCTCGCCGACCTGGTCGGCCACGGCACCAGCTTCGTCGCAGCCCAGGGCGGCCGCGGCGGCCTCGGCAACGCGGCGCTCGCCTCCGCCCGCCGCAAGGCCCCCGGCTTCGCCCTGCTCGGCGAGCCCGGCGAGGCCGGCGACATCGTGATGGAGCTCAAGTCCGTCGCCGACGTCGCCCTGGTGGGCTACCCGAGCGCCGGCAAGTCCTCGCTGATCTCCGTGCTGTCCGCCGCGAAGCCGAAGATCGCCGACTACCCGTTCACCACCCTGATCCCCAACCTCGGTGTGGTGACCGCCGGTTCGACCGTCTACACGATCGCCGACGTGCCCGGCCTGATCCCCGGCGCCAGCCAGGGCAAGGGCCTCGGCCTGGAGTTCCTGCGGCACGTGGAGCGCTGCGAGGTGCTGGTGCACGTCCTGGACTGCGCCACCCTGGAGCCGGGCCGCGACCCGCTCACCGACCTGGAGACCATCGAGGACGAACTCGCCCAGTACGGCGGCCTGGAGGACCGGCCGCGACTGGTCGCCCTCAACAAGATCGACGTGCCGGACGGCCAGGACATCGCCGACCTGACCCGGGCCTCGCTGGAGGAGCGCGGCTACCGCGTCTTCGAGGTCTCCGCGCTCGCCCACAAGGGCCTGCGCGAGCTGAGCTTCGCGCTCGCCGAGATCGTCTCCCAGGCCCGCGCCGCCAAGCCGGTCGAGGAGTCCACCCGGATCGTCATCCGGCCGACCGCCGTCGACGACGCCGGGTTCACCATCGAGGAGGAGGACGGCGCGTACCGCATCCGCGGCTCCAAGCCGGAGCGCTGGGTGCGCCAGACCGACTTCTCCAACGACGAGGCCGTCGGCTACCTCGCCGACCGGCTCGCCCGCCTCGGCGTCGAGGAGAAGCTGTGGAAGGTCGGCGCGCAGGAGGGTGACACCGTCATCATCGGCCCCGACGAGAACGCCGTGGTCTTCGACTGGGAGCCGACCATGGCCGCCGGCGCGGAGATGCTCGGCCGCCGCGGCGAGGACCACCGCTTCGAGAACCCCCGGCCGGCGGTCGACCGCCGCCGCGAGAAGCAGAAGGGCCGCGACGCCGCGGAGCGCGAGTACCTCGCCTTCGAGGCGCTCAGCTCCGGCCGCGAGGCCATCGAGGGCGACGACGAGGACTGACCGGAACGGGCGGCCGACCGTTCGCCCACCGGAACACCGTCCCTGGTGACCCTTCGCATCGCGTAGATTGCCCCCGTGCAACGTCGTGCGAAGGGTCACAGCTGATGGCGGATCAGACACTGCGGGAGGAAGTCCTCGCGGCTCGGCGGATCGTCGTCAAGGTCGGCTCCTCCTCGCTCACCACCGCGGCCGGCGGCCTGGACGCCGACCGGGTGGACGCGCTGGTGGACACCCTCGCCAAGGTGCGCAACCGGCCGGACGCACCCGAGGTGGTGCTGGTCTCCTCCGGAGCCATCGCGGCCGGCCTGGCCCCGCTCGGGCTGGACAGGCGCCCCAGCGACCTGGCCCGGCAGCAGGCGGCGGCGAGCGTCGGCCAGGGCCTGCTGGTGGCCCGGTACACCGCCTCGTTCGCGCGCTACGGCCTGCGGGTCGGCCAGGTGCTGCTGACCGCCGAGGACGCCAGCCGGCGGGCGCACTACCGCAACGCGTACCGCACGCTGGACCAGCTGCTGACGATGGGCGCGGTGCCGATCGTCAACGAGAACGACACGGTCGCCACCGCCGAAATCAGGTTCGGTGACAACGACCGGCTGGCCGCGCTGGTGGCCCACCTGGTCCGCGCCGACCTGCTGGTGCTGCTGTCCGACGTGGACGGCCTGTACGACGGCGACCCGAGCAAGCCCGGCACCAGCAGGATCGACCTGGTGGGCGGCCCCGAGGACATCGCGCACGTGGAGATCGGCAGCGCCGGCAAGGCGGGCGTCGGCACCGGCGGCATGGTCACCAAGGTCGAGGCGGCCCGGATCGCGACCGGCGCCGGCATCCCGGTGGTGCTGACCGCCGCCAGCCACGCCGCCGACGCGCTGGCCGGGCGCCGGACCGGCACCCTGTTCCGGCGCACCGGCAGCCGCTCCGCGGACCGGCTGCTCTGGCTGGAGCACGCGTCCACCCCGCGCGGCGCGCTGACCCTGGACGACGGCGCGGTGGCGGCCGTGCTGCACGGTGGCGCGTCGCTGCTGCCCGCCGGGGTGACCAAGGTGGACGGGGACTTCGCCGCGGGCGATCCCGTCGACCTTCTTGGCGAAAACGGTCACATCGTCGCCCGCGGGCTGGTCAACTTTGATGCGAGGGAGCTGCCCCGGCTGCTCGGCCGCTCCACCCGGGAACTCGCCCAGGAGCTCGGCGCCGCGTACGAGCGCGAGGTCGTGCACCGGGACGACCTGGTCGTCCTGCGCGGCTGACGGGGCCGACGGGGGTGGCTACGGGCGGGCCGTTCGGGCCCGTGGACGCGACACCGCTGAACAGGAGGCCGCCGGTGGGACGCAGGCGGGAGGAAGCACTGCCCGAGCGGGCAGCCGTCGGTCAGCGACGGCTCACCAGCATCACCGGCGGCCGGTCCGCCGCCGAGCGGGACGGCGGCGCGGTCCGGGAGCGCGCCGCCCGGCCGTCCGAGGCACGGGCGGACGGGCCCGACGACGAGGGGGCGGAGCGCGAGCAGGGGCGGCTGTGGCACGTGGTGCTCAGCGTCGCCGGGCGGGTGACGCCGCTCGCCGAGCTGCGGGCGGGGCTGGAGCGGCTGGCGCACGACCACTCGTTCTTCCTGACCGCGCGCTACGCGGCCGACCACGCGGAGATCCGCTACTGGGAGGAGGCGCGCGACCTGCACGACGCGGCGGCGATCGCGCTGCGGCTGTGGGGCGAGCACAAGGCCTCGGCCAACCTCCCGCCGTGGGAGATCGTCGGCCTGGAGGTGGTCGACCGGGCCACCTACCACCAGCGCGTCGCGGAGGGCTTCGGCGACCCGCCCCCGCAACTGGGCAGCGTCCAGCCGTACTGACCGGGTGACCGTCTGCTGAAACGGTTGGCGGCCCGCGGGGGCGCACTCGCTACCCTTGCCGCATGAGCGATCTCTCCGTTGCCGACAGCCCCGTCCTCGCCACCGCGCGCCGTGCCCGGGAGGCGGCCGCCGTGCTCGCCCCGCTGCCGCGCAGTGTCAAGGACGCCGCACTGGTGGCGATCGCCGACGCGCTGGTGGCGCGGGCGGCGGAGATCACCGCGGCGAACGCCGAGGACGTGGCGCGGGCCCGCGAGGCGGGCACCGCGGAGTCGGTGATCGACCGGCTGACCCTGGACGAGGAGCGGATCGCGGCCATCGCCGACGACGTCCGCAAGGTGGTCGGCCTGCCCGACCCGGTCGGCGAGGTGATCCGCGGGTACACGCTGCCCAACGGGCTGGACGTGCGCCAGGTGCGGGTGCCGCTCGGCGTGGTCGGGATCATCTACGAGGCCCGCCCGAACGTGACGGTCGACGCGGCGGCGCTCTGCCTGAAGTCGGGCAACGCGGTGCTGCTGCGCGGCTCGGCCTCGGCGTACCGGTCGAACACCGCGCTGGTGGAGGTGGTGCGCGCCGCGGTGGCCTCCGCGGGCGTGCCGGCCGACGCGGTGCAGCTGGTGCCGGGCGAGAGCCGGGACTCGGTGCAGGAGCTGATGCGGGCCCGCGGCCTGGTGGACGTGCTGATCCCGCGCGGCGGCGCCTCGCTGATCCGCACCGTGGTGGAGGGTTCCACCGTCCCGGTGATCGAGACCGGCACCGGCAACTGCCACGTGTACGTGGACGCGCAGGCGGACCTGGCGATGGCGGTCGGCATCCTGCTGAACTCCAAGGCGCAGCGGGTCAGCGTGTGCAACGCCGCCGAGACGCTGCTGGTCCACCAGGACGTCGCGGACGCGTTCCTGCCGCAGGCGCTCGCCGCGCTGGCCGGGGCGGGTGTGACGGTGCACGGCGACGACGCGGTGCTGAAGGCGGCCGAGGGCACCGGGGCGACGGTGGTGCCGGCGACGGACGAGGACTGGGCGGCGGAGTACCTGTCGTACGACATCGCCGCGGCCGTGGTGCCCTCGCTGGACGAGGCGGTGGCGCACATCCGGCGCTGGACCTCGGGGCACACCGAGGCGATCGTGACCACCTCGCAGGCGGCGGCGCGCCGCTTCACGCAACTGGTGGACTCGACGACGGTCGCGGTCAACGCCTCGACCCGGTTCACCGACGGGGGTGAGTTCGGTTTCGGCGCGGAGATCGGGATCTCCACCCAGAAGCTGCACGCGCGCGGCCCGATGGGCCTGCCGGAGCTGACCTCGACCAAGTACATCGTGACTGGTGACGGCCATGTCCGCGGTGAGGCGACGCAGACCGTCGGGGGCTGACCGGCTCCGCCCGGGTGCCGTACGGGTGCTGAACGGCCCAATCGGTGCACCCGGGTGACGGAGCAACTGCGGGGAGCCACAGACAAATCGTCCGCCCGGTAATACGCTGAATCCGTGGCTGAGGATGTGGGGGGCTCGCCGTACTCCGACGGCGCCGACCACGGTGGTGCGGACGACGAGTTCGCCACCGTGGTCTTCGACGAGGCCTTCGTCCGTTCCGCCGCCGTGCACGAGCCGAGCGCCCGGGAGCGGCAGCTGGCCGCCGCCGAGGCGCGGTTCGAGCCGGACGCCGGGCCGGGCCGGGGCTATGAGCTGACGATCTCCGGCGAGGGTCTGCCGCTGGAGCTGCGTCCGCACCCGGAGGGTCTGGACGACGACCGGTACTTCCCGGATCCGTGGTCCGGCCGCGACCGGGCCCGCCGGCGGTCCCGCTGGGGCAGGGTCGGCTTCGACCCGCTGGCGGCCGGGCACGGCCGGCAGGTGGCGCAGCAGCGCTGGCACCGGCCGGTGGCCTGGGTGCTGGCGCTGGTGATGGGCGTCAGCGTGGTGGCGGTCGCGGTGGCGGCGGTCTACCGCGGGGTCGGCGGGGCGGGCGAGCCGCCGCGGCGGCCGGAGAGCGGGACGAGCACCACCGGGGCGTCCCCGGGGCCCTCGCCGTCGGTCGCGCCGGTGCCGGTGCTGGCGGCGGTGCCGGGCAGCTGAGCCGGGGTTTCCCCGCCCGGTCACGGCGCGTCGCCGAACTGTCGCGCCGGTCCTCTCGTGCCCGGCGGGGCCCGCGTCTACCCTGGTGTCATGGGTGACCCGCTCGAACCTCCCGAGGGTACGCCCGAGGGCGGTTCCGGCAACGAGGACGAGTTCCGGTCCGTCGTCTTCGACGAATCGTTCGTCCGGGCTGCGCGGATCCAGGAGCTCTCGGCGCGGGAGCGCCTGGGTGCCGGGCATCCGCGTGCCACCAAGCCGCGGGTCGGGCTCGGGCCGCTGGGCTCGCTGCCCCGGCAGGCCGTCGCCCTGATGCTGCTGGTGGTGATGGCGTTCGCCGCAGCCGTGTACTTCGGGATCAGTTCCCCCCGCCGGCAGGCGACCCCGCCGTCCGGGAACCAGCTGACCGCCGCCGTGGTGGCGCTGGCGCCGGCGGGCGCGGTCACCGCGGTCGCCGACCCCAAGGACCCGTTCGCGCCGCTGACCGGCTACGGGGTGGGGGCCGCGGGCTTCGGCATCCCGCCGGCCACGCCGACCACGCACTTCACCCGCTCCGAGGTGACCCGGGCGCTGGAGACCGTCCAGCGCTACCTGACCGCCTCCGCGCTGGCGCCCGCCACGGTGGCCCGCAGCGAGACCGGGGCGGTCCGGTCGCTGGTCACCCCGGGTGAGCAGGCGCAGTACGAGGACAGCGTCGACCACCCGCGGGACGACCAGCACCACACCGCCACCGGCTGGCTGGTGCGCTTCGACCCCGGGCAGGTGGCGCTCGCCGACGAGTCGGTGCGGGTGCGGGGTGCGGCGGAGATCGCCGAGGCGGACAACAGCACCCTGGAGATCACCACCGACCACACCTTCGTCTACGCGCTGCGCCCGGCCGGCACCACCGACGACTCCTCGGTCAGCCTGTACTGGGTGCGCCGGGAGCTGCGCTTCGAGTTCGACCGGACCGACCTGGGCTCCGGGCAGCTGCGGCTGGTGGACGCGGTGACCCAGGCCGGGCCGACGGCGTGCGGCGCGGTGCTCTCCGGCTACCTGCAGCCGGTGCTGGCCACCGCGGCGGGCGTGACCGTCCCGGCGCCGCCCGCCGTCGACCCGGGTGACCACGCGGCGCACAGCTGGCAGCTGTGCGGCGTGCTCAGGACCGGCTGAGCCGGGTCACTCCCCGTCGCGCTGCCGCCCGGCGGCGGCCGCGTTGTTGAAGGTGTCGCGGAGCTTCTCGCCGACCGTGCCGACACCGCCCGCGACGTCGCGCAGCAGGCCCATCAGCGGGTCCTTGGACTCCTTCACCGACTGCGAGTAGGAGTCGGCGGCGGCCTTCCACTGGGCACCGACCGAGGTGTCCGGGTCGTCGCCGCGGCGCGGGTAGGCGCCGGCCAGGATCGAGCGGTACTCCTCGCTCTCCGCCCACTTCTTCAGCTGGGCCACCCGGACCACCGCGAACGGGTGGGTCTGCGGCAGCACCTGGAGCAGCTTGAGCACGCCGTCGCGCAGGTCGCCCGCCTTCTCGTACTCCTCGGCCTGCTCCAGGAAGGCGTCCACGTTCATCTCGGCCAGGTTGTGGCCGCCGGCCAGCTTCATCAGGCCGCGCATCGAGGCCTGCAGGTCCTGCCCGGCGAGCAGGCCGGCCCGGTCGCAGGAGAGCTCGGCCTTGCGGAACCACTCCTTGAGCGCGGTGATCAGCGCCATGACCGCCAGGTTGCCGAGCGGGATCCAGGCGATCCGGGCGGCGAAGTTGGTGAGGATCAGCAGCATCGTCCGGTACACCGCGTGGCCGGACATCGCGTGGCCGACCTCGTGGCCGATCACCGCGCGCAGCTCCTCCTCGTCGAGCAGCTCGACCAGGCCGCTGGTGACCACGATGACCGGGGTGTCCATGCCGATGCACATGGCGTTGACGGTCGGGTCCTGGGTGACGTACAGGTCCGGGACCTTCTCCAGGTCGAGCAGGTAGGCCGCGTCCCGGACCATGTCGTACAGCTCGGGGAACTGCCGCTCGGAGGTCTTCACCGCGGTGGCCAGGAACATCAGGCGGACGCTGCGCTCGGAGACCAGGCCGGCCAGCTTCTTGAGGATCTCGTCGAAGCCGCTGAGCTTGCGCAGGGCCACCAGCGCCGAGCGGTCGGCGGGGTGCTCCCAGGCGCGGGTGGAGATCTCCGGGAAGCGCTGCCGGCGGCGGCTCGGCGTGCCCGCGCCCGTGCCCTTGGTCGTGTCGGTCATCTGCTGAGTACCTCCTGGTCGATGCCGGCACCGGCCGTGCGGCCGGCCCCCGCTGCTGTTGGCTTCAACTGCTGGCTTCAACGCCCGTGCGTGCGTACTCGTCCCCGCGAGCCACCGTAACCCGCCGGGGGTTCGGCCGGGGCGGGCCGTAAGCGCGGCTACCCTGGCTGTGCCGTACGAACAAGGAGCGCCCCGATGTCTGCTGCCGACCTGGTCCACCTCGCCGGACCGATCTCGACCGAGGCGGGCCCCGGCCTGTTCCTGCGGATCGTCCTGATCGCCTCCTTCGTGGGCGTCGGGCTGCTCGCCTGGATCCTGGTCAGGGCCGGGAAGAACAACTGAGTCCCATCCAGCGTCAGACGCGGTGGGCCGCCGAGCGGTTGCGGTGAGCGCCCCCGTACGATGAGCGCGCAGGCCGCCGTGGCCCGCACGACTGGTCCCGCCGAGCCGAGAAGGTCCTGCCGAGCATGAGCACTGTTGCACTGACTGCCCTCAACAAGATCGCCGAGGGGTCCGAGGGCGGCAACCACGACAGCCTCAACCCGTACCTGACCGGTGGTGCGGCGCTGTTCATCCTCCTGCTGCTGCTCTTCATCACCACCCGCTTCAACCGCGACCGCTGAGCCCGGCGGCGGAGGGCCCCGCAGCCGTGCGGGGCTTTCCCTGCGGTCATCCGGGTCGCGTAAGGTGTGGCGCCATGAGAGAGCAGGCCGGATCCGGATCGACGGCGAAGCGGCGCCTGGGTGTGATGGGCGGCACCTTCGACCCGATCCACCACGGGCACCTGGTGGCCGCCAGCGAGGTGGCCAGCGCCTTCCACCTGGACGAGGTGATCTTCGTCCCGACCGGCCAGCCGTGGCAGAAGTCCGAGCGGCGGGTCTCGCCCGCCGAGGACCGCTACCTGATGACGGTCATCGCCACCGCGGAGAACCCGCAGTTCTCGGTCAGCCGGATCGACATCGACCGGGGCGGCGCCACCTACACCGTGGACACCCTCCGGGAGCTGCGCGCGCTGCACCCGGACGCGGAGCTCTTCTTCATCACCGGCGCCGACGCGCTCGCGCAGATCATCTCGTGGCGTTCCTCCGAGGAGCTCTTCGACCTCGCGCACTTCATCGGCTGCACCCGGCCGGGCCATACTCTCTCCGACACCGGACTGCCGGTCGGCGGGGTCTCGCTGGTCGAGGTCCCGGCGCTCGCCATCTCCTCCACCGACTGCCGGGTGCGCGTCGCCAAGGGTGAGCCGATCTGGTACCTGGTGCCGGACGGCGTGGTCCGATACATCCACAAGCGGGCGCTGTACGCGCCGGCCCAGCCCTGATTCCGAGGGGGACGGCGTGACCGAGGACCAGGGCTGGTACGGACAGCAGGGGCAGCAGTACCCGCAGGACCCGTACCACCAGCAGCAGCCGCAGTACGACCAGTACGGCCGGCCGGTCTACCCGCAGCAGCAGGACCCGTACTACCCGCAGCAGCAGCAGTACGAGCAGCAGCAGTACGACCAGCCGCAGTACGACCAGTACGGGCGGCCGGTCCACCCGCAGCAGCCGCAGGAGTACTACCAGCAGCCGTACCCGCAGCAGGAGTACTACCAGCCGCAGCCGGTGCAGCCGGTCGCGCAGCCGCAGTCCGTGCAGCCGGTCGCGCCGCCGCCCGCCGCCGCTCCGCCGGTGCGGGCGCCGCGGCCCCGGCAGGCCGAGCCGGAGCCGGTCGTGGACGAGGGCCCCTCCGAGCGGGTCGGCGGCAGCCGGGCCGCCCGTGCGTCGGCGGACTCGTACACCACCGGGGAGTTCACCTTCGTCGACGAGGTGACGGAGGAGTCCCAGGACGCCATCGACTGGCTGAAGTTCGCCGAGTCGCGCAGCGAGGTGCGGGCCGAGCGCCGGCGCCGGCTGCGCAACCGGCTGATCGGCGCCGCGGTGGCGCTGGCGCTGGTCGGCGGCGGCGTCGGCGGCTACCTGTGGTGGAACCGCGAGGAGACCGCGGCGAAGGCGGCCGGCGGCCGTGCGGTGAACGTGGTCCACCTGCGCGACCTGACCGGCAAGGTCACCACCGCCCTGCTGGTCGACGACGAGTCGGGCCGCAAGGGCTCGGTGCTGCTGCTGCCCGACACGCTGAAGCTGCCGAGCAACGGCGACTCGGCGACCACCACGGTCGGCCAGTCGCTGGACGCGGTCGGCGCCTCCGCCACCCGCGACGGCCTGGGCACGGTGCTCGGCGCCAAGGTGGACGGCACCTGGCGGCTGGACACCCCGTTCCTGCAGCTGCTGGTCGCGCAGCTGGGCGGGGTCAAGGTGGACGTCAACGCCACGGTCCGGGAGAACAACAAGGCCGACGGCAAGGTGCTCGCCCAGCCGGGCAAGCAGGTGCTGCTGAGCGGTGTGGCCTCCGTGGCGTACGCCACCCTGCAGAACCCGGGGGAGACCCGGGACGCCCAGCTGGCCCGGTTCGGGCAGGTGCTGGAGGCGGTGATCCGGACCATGCCGACCGACCTGGCCTCGGCCACCGACGACGTGCACCGGATGAACTCGGTGGCCGACCCCTCGCTGCCGGAGAGCGCGCTGGCCGGCGTGCTGGCGCAGCTCGCGCAGCTGGCCAAGGACGGCAAGGTCGCCACCAGCACGCTGAAGACCCGGCCGGACGGCACCCTGGACGAGGCCACGGCCGGCGCCCAGGTGAAGGAGATCCTCGGCGGCGTGGTGCAGAACGCCAAGGGCACCGGCGGTTCCACCCGGGTGGCGGTCGTCAACGCCTCCGGCAGCGACGCGGCCGGGACCTCGGCCGGCGTCCAGGTGCAGAACGCCGGTCTGGACGCGCTGCCCGCCAGCAAGGCGCCCGCCGTACAGGCCGCTTCGGAGATCCGCTACGCCGACGACGCCAAGCAGGCGGCCGCGAAGTCGCTGGCCGTCAGCCTCGGACTGCCGGAGACCGCGGTGAAGAAGGTCACCGACGCGCAGAACGCGGATCTGGTGCTGGTGGTGGGCAAGGACTACCAGGTGCCGAAAACGCCGTGACGGGCGTGAGATCCTGGAAGGCGTACCCCCGATCTGCCGAGCCGGAAGAGCATCGTGACCGTCACCGACCGTAGCCAGGAACTCATCACCGTCGCCGCCCAGGCGGCGGCCGACAAGCTGGCCCACGACATCATCGCCTTCGACGTCAGCGAGGTGCTGTCGATCACCGACGCCTTCGTGATCGCCTCGGCCGCCAACGACCGCCAGGTCCGCGCGATCGCCGAGGAGATCGAGGACCAGCTGCGCGAGAAGCTGGACACCAAGCCGGTCCGCCGGGAGGGTGAGCGCGAGGGCCGCTGGATCCTGCTGGACTACCTGGACATCGTGGTCCACGTCCAGCACTCCGAGGAGCGCTCCTTCTACTCCCTCGACCGGCTCTGGAAGGACTGCCCCGAGCTGCCGATCCCGGAGGACGCGATGGCCACCCGCAACCGCCCGGAGAACGCCGTCACCGACACCGCGGGCAACGCCGTGGCCCCCGCCGACGACTTCGGGGCCGACCACTGAGCCGCGGCGCGGCCGGGCCGCGGATCGTCTTCTGGCGGCACGGCCAGACCTCCTGGAACCTGGAGTCCCGGTTCCAGGGGACGACCGACATCGCGCTGACCGACCAGGGCGTCTTCCAGGCGCAGCGGGCGGCCCGGCTGCTCGCCGCGCTCAAGCCGGACCTGCTGATCTCCTCCGACCTCCAGCGGGCCCGGCGCACCGCCGCCGAGCTGGCGCGGCTCACCGGGCTGGAGGTGGACCACCACGAGGGCCTGCGGGAGACCTACGCGGGCGAGTGGCAGGGGCTGACCAACTCCGAGATCCGGGCCCGCTACCCGGAGGAGTACGAGGCCTGGTCGCGCGGTGAGCCGGTCCGGCGCGGCGGCGGCGAGCTGGCCACCGAGGTGGCCGACCGCGCGGTGCCGGTGGTGCTGGACGCGGTCGACAAGCTGCCCGACAACGGCACCGTCGTGGTGGTCAGCCACGGCGGCACCATCCGCACCATGATCGGGCGGCTGCTCGACATGGAGCCGGCCCAGTGGGAGCGGTTCGGCGGCCTGTCGAACTGCTGCTGGTCGGTGATGGGCCAGGGCGCGCGCGGCTGGCGGTTGCTGGAGCACAACGCCGGCACCCTGCCGCAGCCGGTCATCGGCGACGAGACCTGACGCAGCCGGGACGCGATTTCACAGTTCCGGCTCTGACCAGCTAGAGTCTTCCTCGTTGCCAGCGAGGGACGCGGACCGGAAGGTAAGCCGAAATCGCGAGGCTGCGGGGCTATAGCTCAGTTGGTAGAGCGATTGCATGGCATGCAATAGGTCTGGAGTTCGATTCTCCATAGCTCCACTCCGCACCGATGGTCGCGAGTGGTCGGTCGTCAGTGTCGCGGGGCTATAGCTCAGTTGGTAGAGCGATTGCATGGCATGCAATAGGTCTGGAGTTCGATTCTCCATAGCTCCACAGTCTCGTGAAAGCCGCCGTCCCCAGGACGGCGGCTTTCCGCGTCAGTGCACGTGGTCGACGGCGGGCAGGCCGGGGTCGGCCACCAGGCGCTCCATCCGGCGGCGGTCCTCCGGGCCCTCCGGCGTGTAGACCACCAGGTGGCACTCGGGCGCGGCCGGGATGGTCAGGTACGCCGCCTCGAAGACCATCTCGCCGACCGCCGCGTGCCGGAACACCTTCCGCGAGGTCCGCGGCGGCGCCACCTCCTGCCGGGCCCACAGCTCGCGGAACTCCGCACTGGCCGCGCCCAGGTCCCGGAGGTACTCCTCCCAGACCGGTTCGCCGACGTGCCGCCCGTACGCGCCGCGCAGCCGCCCGACCATCCGGGGCAGCTCCTCGGCCCGGTTCAGGAACGGGTTGCAGCAGGCGGGCACGGTGAAGGCGCACCACATGGAGTTCCGCCGCCCGTCGGGCGAGCTGGGCCGGGTCGCGCCCGGGAAGAGCGCGTCGTACGCGGCGTTGTGCAGCAGCACGTCGTACCGGCCGTTGGAGATCGCGGCGGGCATCGGGTCCAGGGCGTCCAGGATCACCTGGCAGGTGCGGTCCAGCACCGGTGCGGCCGGGCCGGCCTGCGGGGTCGGCGTCCCGGCCAGCCGGAACAGGTGGTCGCGCTCGGCCGCGTCCAGCCGCAGCGCCCGGGCCACCGCGGTGAGCACCTGCGCGCTGGCGTTGATCGGGCGGCCCTGCTCCAGCCACGTGTACCAGGTGACCCCGACGCCGGCGAGCTGCGCCAGCTCCTCCCGGCGCAGGCCCGGGGTGCGGCGGCGCGGCCCGGGCGGCAGGCCCACCGCCTCCGGGCTCACCCGGGCCCGGCAGGCGCGCAGGAACGCGGCCAGCTCGGTGCGTCGCTGCTCGGGCCCGCTCCGCGGGCGCGCGGCTTCCTCGATCACGTTCGTCCCCCCGTCGTGACGGCCCGCCTGGTGCTGCCGGTACCAGGATCAGCAGGCTCTAACCACCAGTATGCGAGGCGCCCCACGATGGTCCCATGACGGACCTTCAGACCCGCCCCGCCGTCGCGGCGGCCGCCCCGGGCGGCCCGCGGCCGGGTGCGTTGCTCACCCTGATCCTGGCCGGACAGCTGATGGCGGTGCTCGACATCGCCATCGTCAACGTCGCGGTCCCGACCATCCGGGCCGACCTGCACGCCACCGGCGCCGCCCTGCAGCTGGTGGTGGCCGGCTACACGATCGCGTACGCGGTGCTGCTGATCACCGGTGCCCGGCTCGGCGCCCGGTACGGCTACGCCCGGCTGTTCCGGTACGGGCTGGCCGGCTTCACCGCGGCCTCGCTGGCCTGCGGGCTGGCGCCGGGGACGGAGGCGCTGATCGGCTTCCGGGTGCTGCAGGGCGTCGGGGCGGCGGTGATGGTGCCTCAGGTGATGAGCCTGATCCAGCGGACCTTCACCGGCCCGGCCCGGGTGCGGGCGCTCGGGCTGTACTCGGCGGTGCTGGCCGGCGGGATGGCCGCCGGGCAGGTGCTCGGCGGGCTGCTGGTCAGCGCGGACCTGTTCGGCGCCGGCTGGCGGCCGGTGTTCCTGGTCAACGTGCCGCTCGGCGTGGCGCTGCTGCTCGCCGGGCGCCGGCTGCTGCCGGCCGCGCCGGGCGATCCGGGCCGCCGCTTCGACGTGCCCGGCCTGGTGGTGCTGGCCCTCGCGCTGGGGCTGCTGGTGGTGCCGCTGGTGCTCGGCCACGAGCTGGGCTGGCCCGCCTGGGGCTGGGTGATGCTGGCCGGCAGCGGGGTGCTGTTCGCCGTCTTCGCGGCGGTGGAGCGGCGGGTCGCCGCGCGCGGCGGCCAGCCGTTGGTCCCGGCGCGGGTGCTGCGCGCGCCCGGGCTGCTGCCGGCCGCCGGGGCGGTGTTCCTGGTGATGGCGGGCTTCGCGGGGTTCATGTTCGCCTTCGCGCTGCACCAGCAGGCCGGGCTCGGGCACAGCGCGCTGAAGGCCGGGCTGCTGTCCGCGCCGGTCGCGGTCGGCTTCGGCCTCTCCAGCCTGCACTGGCAGCGGCTGCCCGCCCGGCTGCACCGGGTGCTGCCGGTGCTCGCCCTGGCCCTGGTCGCGCCCGCCTACCTGGCGACCGGGTGGCTGCTGCGCGACGGCGGCCCGGTCGACCTGGTCGCCGAGCTGGTGCTCACCGGGCTCGGCCTGGCGGCCGGGTGCGCGTACAGCCCGCTGTTCGGCCGGGCGCTGGCCCGGGTCGACCCGGCGGACGCCGCCGACGCCAGCGGCGTGGTGGTCACCCTGGTGCAGCTCGGCCAGGTGGTCGGCGTCGCCGTGCTCGGCACGGTCTTCCTCGGCCGGGTCCGCTTCCCGGCCACCGCCGCGGCCTCCGGCCACGCGCTGTGGACTGCCGACGCGGTGATCACCGGAGCCCTGGTGCTGGCCGCGCTGTCCGCGCTGGCGGGGACGCGGAACCGCGGGAAAGTGAATTAGGGGCACGGTCCCCGACCGTGTACAGTTGTCGATGTCGCCGGGGGAAACGCCGGGGACAGCGACACGGGGCTATAGCTCAGTTGGTAGAGCGATTGCATGGCATGCAATAGGTCTGGAGTTCGATTCTCCATAGCTCCACAGTGAATTGAGAGGCCGTCGCCCGATCCGGGTGACGGCCTCTCGCGTTTCCCCGAACCGCCTTACGGGCGGGGTGCCGCGGGCGCTACGGTCGGATCCATGGCCGATCTGGAACGGAAGCGGAACGAGGAGCTGGCGCGGATACTGCACCAGCTGGGGTGGAGCCCGGAGCGGCTGGCCCGGGAGGTCAGCGCCGTCCTTCCGTCCGGGCTGGCGATCAGCTCCACCGCGCCGTACAAGTGGCGGGACCGCGGCATGGTGCCGCGCTCGCCGCACGACCAGACGGTCTGCGAGGTGCTCGGCCGGGCCGTCGGCATCGCCGTCACCTACGAGCAGCTGTGGGGCCAGATGGGCTCCAACCGCGGCGCCAAGGTGCTCTCGCCGCGGCTGCTCACCGACCCGTGGACGGCCGACACCGCGCAGACCGCACTGCGCGAGGCGGGCGCCGACGCGGCACCGGTCCGGCTGACCGACCTGTTCCGCGGCGACGAGCTGGAGCAGGCCGCCCGGCACTGGGCCTCGCCGCCGCCCGAGGTGACCGGCGGCGAGGGCGCGCTGCGGATCGCCCCCGAGCAGCTCGCCGACCTGCGGCTGAGCTACGAGTCCAAGCAGCGCCTGGAGCGGGCCTACGGCGGCGGCCTGATCCTGGACCCGGCCAAGGCGGAGCTGGCGATGGTCGGCAAGCTGCTGGAACTCGGCTCCTACGACGAGGCGCTCGGCCGGGAGCTCTACGGCGCCGCCAGCCGGCTCGCCCGGCTGGTCGGCTGGGCCGCCTACGACCTGGGCCACGACGCCGCCGCGCAGCGGGCGTTCGTCGCGGCGCTGCGGGCGGCGCACGTCTCCGGCGACCCGCGGCTCGGGGTCGGCGTGGTGGGCTGCCTCGCGGTGCAGGCCACCTACAACTCGGGCGGCCGGGGCCTGGACCCGGTCGCCATGCTGTCCACCGCGCTGCGCGCCGCGGACGAGGTGCTGACCCCGCGTGAGCGGGCCCTGCAGCTGGGCCGGATCGCCCGGGCGCACGGCCGCAAGGGCGAGCAGTTCAGCGCGGAGGCGGTCGCCGAGCGGGCGTTCCGGGCGTTGGAGGGCCCGGAGTCGGGGCCGCAGGAGCGGGCCGACCTGGAGGGCATGGTGGGGGAGGCGTACCTGTTCCTCGGCGAGCACGAGCGGGCCCGGGAACTGCTCTCCCGGGCGATCTCCGAGCTGTCGCCCGAGCGGGCCCGGGGCCGGGCGCTGCTGATGGTCCGGCTGGCCGACTCCTACCGGCGCACCGGGGACCTCGACGAGGCGGTCCGGGCCGCCGACCGGGCCAGGCTGCTGGCGGCCGGCATGCAGTCGGCGCGGGTCGCGCGGGCGCTGCGCGACTTCGACTCGGCCCTGCGGGCGGAGTAGGCCGGCCCCGCGGGCGGAGCAGGTAGGTCTCGCGGGCGGAGCGGGTCGGCCCCGCGCGGCTTCGACGGGGCCTCGCGGGCGGAGCGGCGGCGCCGAGGGGCGGAATGTCAGGCGGGAGGAGGTGGGGCGTGCGGTACCCTGAGGCCATGCGAACCGTGCGCCTGCTGCTTAGCCGGCCGCGCTGACCAGGACCGGCCGAGGCCGGAGTCAGCGTGGCGACCCCTCCTGCGGAGGGGTTTTCTGCTTTCTACGGTGTGTTCGCTGACTGATGACGATGGAGCCCGAAGGACCATGAGCGAGACGACCCCCGCTTCCGGCGCGGCCGAAGCCGCCACCGAGCCTTTCCGCTACGGCGCCGCGCTGGCCGCCGAGATCGAGTCCCGCTGGCAGGACCTGTGGGAGAAGGAGGGGACGTTCAACGCCCCCAACCCCACCGGTCCGCTGGCCGACGGCTCCGAGGTCTCCGGGAAGCCGCACAGCTTCATCATGGACATGTTCCCGTACCCGTCCGGCGCGGGCCTGCACGTCGGCCACCCGCTGGGGTACATCGCCACCGACGTGTACGCCCGCTACCAGCGGATGACCGGCCACAACGTGCTGCACACCCTGGGCTACGACGCCTTCGGCCTGCCCGCCGAGCAGTACGCGGTGCAGACCGGCACCCACCCGCGGGTGTCCACCGAGGCCAACATCGCCAACATGCGCCAGCAGCTGCGCCGGCTGGGCCTGGGCCACGACTCGCGCCGCTCGATCTCCACGATCGACCCGGACTACTACCGCTGGACCCAGTGGATCTTTCTGCAGATCTTCAACTCCTGGTACGACGCCGAGGCCGGCAGGGCCCGCCCGATCGCCGAGCTGATCGGCCAGTTCGAGTCCGGCGCCCGTGAGGTCCCGGGCGGCCGCGGCTGGTCCGAGCTGTCCGGCGTCGAGCGCGACGAGGTGCTGAGCGAGTACCGCCTGGCGTACTCCAAGGAGGTGCCGGTCAACTGGTGCCCCGGCCTGGGCACCGTGCTGGCCAACGAGGAGGTCACCGCGGACGGCCGCTCCGAGCGCGGCAACTTCCCGGTCTTCAAGTCCAACCTGCGCCAGTGGATGATGCGGATCACCGCGTACTCCGACCGCCTGATCGCCGACCTGGACCTGCTGGACTGGCCCGAGGCCATCAAGCTGCAGCAGCGCAACTGGATCGGCCGCTCCGAGGGCGCCCGCGTCGACTTCGCCGTCGGCGAGGACCGGATCACCGTCTTCACCACCCGCCCGGACACCCTGTTCGGCGCCACCTACATGGTGCTGGCCCCCGAGCACGGCCTGGTCGACTCGATCGTCCCGGCCGCCTGGCCCGCCGATGTCCCCGCCGAGTGGACCGGCGGCGCCGCCACCCCGGCCGAGGCCGTGGCCGCCTACCGGGCCACCGCCGCCGCCAAGTCGGACGTCGAGCGCCAGGTCGAGGCCAAGGTCAAGACCGGCGTCTTCACCGGCGCGTACGCGACCAACCCGGTCAGCGGCGAGCAGGTCCCGGTCTTCATCGCGGACTACGTGCTGATGGGCTACGGCACCGGCGCGATCATGGCCGTCCCGGCCCACGACCACCGCGACTTCGCCTTCGCCCGCGCCTTCGCGCTGCCGATGCGCTGCGTGGTCGAGCCCACCGACGGCCGCGGCGAGGACCCGGCCGCCTGGGACGACGCCTTCGACACCTACGACTCCGTCATCGTCAACTCCGCCCGCGAGGACCTGTCGCTGGACGGGCTGAGCGTCGTCGACGCCAAGGCCCGCGTCACCGGCTGGCTGGCCGAGCGCGGCATCGGCGAGGGCACCGTCAACTACCGCCTGCGCGACTGGCTGTTCAGCCGCCAGCGGTACTGGGGCGAGCCCTTCCCGATCGTCTACGACGAGACCGGCGCCATGCACGCGCTGCCCGAGTCGATGCTGCCGGTCGAGGTCCCCGAGGTCGAGGACTACTCGCCGCACACCTACGACCCGGACGACGCCACCTCCTCGCCGAAGACCCCGCTGTCCCGCAACGAGGACTGGGTCACCGTCGAGCTGGACCTGGGCGACGGCGTCCGGACGTACCGCCGCGAGACCAACACCATGCCCAACTGGGCCGGCTCCTGCTGGTACGAGCTGCGCTACGTCGACCCGGTGAACTCCGCCCGGGTGGTCGACCCGGCCAACGAGGCGTACTGGATGGGCCCGACGGCCGAGAAGCCGGCCGGCGGCGTCGACCTGTACGTCGGCGGTGCCGAGCACGCGGTGCTGCACCTGCTGTACGCCCGCTTCTGGCACAAGGTGCTGCACGACCTGGGCCACGTGTCCTCGGTCGAGCCGTTCCACAAGCTGTTCAACCAGGGCATGATCACCGCCGACGTGTACCGCGACGAGCGGGGCTTCCCGGTCCCGGCCGCCGAGGTCGAGGAGCGGGACGGCCAGTACTCCTGGCAGGGCGAGCCGGTCAAGCGCGAGGCCGGCAAGATGGGCAAGTCCCTGAAGAACGCCGTCGCCCCCGACGAGATCGCCGACGAGTACGGCGCGGACACCCTGCGCCTGTACGAGATGTCGATGGGCCCGCTGGACGTCTCCCGCCCGTGGGACACCCGCGCCGTCGTCGGCTCGTACCGCTTCCTGCAGCGGCTGTGGCGCAACATCGTCTCGGAGACCACCGGCGAGCTGGTCGTCACCGACGAGCCCGCCGACGAGGCGACGCTGCGCGCCCTGCACAAGGCGATCGACGGCATCCGCGGCGACATGGCCGGCCTGCGCTTCAACACGGCCGTCGCCAAGGCCATCGAGCTGAACAACTACCTGGTGAAGCGCGGCTCCACCCCGCGCGAGGTGGCCGAGCAGATCGTGCTGATGGTCGCCCCGCTGGCCCCGCACATCGCCGAGGAGCTGTGGCGCCGCCTGGGCCACGAGGAGTCGCTGGCCTTCGCGGACTACCCGGTCGCCGACCCGGCGTACGTGGTGGACGAGACGGTCACCTGCGTCGTGCAGATCAAGGGCAAGGTCAAGGCCCGCCTGGAGGTCGCCCCGTCGATCTCCGACGCGGACCTGGAGGCGCTGGCCCTGGCCGACCCGGCCGTGGTCGCCGCGATCGGCGACGCGCCGGTGCGCAAGGTCATCGCCCGCGCGCCGAAGCTGGTGAACATCGTCACCGGCTGACGCCGCACGGCCCCGGACCGACGGTCCCCGTTCTCGCTGGTGAGTGCCGGCGGGGGCGGGGACAATCGTTTCCGATGGACGTGTCACGGCCCGTGCGGTCCCCCAAGGTCGGGCCGACCGCGGTGCTCCTCGGCATCGCGGCCGCGGTGGCCCTCGTCGTTCTCGCAGCGGTCGGTGCCCGCGCCGCGGTGGGCGACACCGGTGCCTCGCTCACGTTGGAGCCCGCCCAGGGCAGGCCGGGCAGCACCACCCGGGTCACCGGACACCACTTCGACGCCTGCACGGGCGACTTCCTGGTGATGTGGGACGGCAAGTACCCCGCCGACGCCCACCCCGAGGGCGGCTACTTCTCGATCCCGTTCAAGGTCCCGGACGGGGCCCAGGCCGGCGAGCACCGGATCACGACGACCTGCAAGACGGTGGCCCTCCAGGGCGGCTCGGGCTCACCGGTCGCGGGCTCTCCGGTCGCCGTCTTCACCGTCGTCGCGCCGGAGTCGGCGGCCGCACCCCGGCTGGTGGTCGATCCCACGAGCGGCGCGGCCGGGCAGCAGGTGAAGGTCACCGGCAGCCGGTTCGACGCCTGCGCGGGCGGCCGCGCAGACCTCTGGTTCGACGCCCGGGAGCCGGGGCGGGACGCCGCCGTCCGGGTCTCCGCCGACGGCCGCGGTTTCGACGTGGGCCTGACCGTTCCGGCCGGCCTGGCGGCCGGTCCGCACACGCTGTACGCCGCCTGCGCGGACCGGCCGGGGGTGGCCGAGGCCCCCTTCACGGTGATCGAGGGCGGCACCGCCGGGATCCCGACGGACGACTCGGGGTTGAGCGTCACCGGCGGCGGCTCGGGCGGCTCGGGTGGCGGTTCGGGCGGTTCGGGCGGTTCCGGTGGTTCGGGCGGCTCGGGTGGGTTCGGGGACGGGTCCGCCGACGGCGGGGGAGCGGGGCTGACCGGGGCGCAGTGGGGCGCCGTGCTCGGCGGGGTGGCGCTGCTCGCGGGCGCGAGCGGGTACGGGCTCTCGCGGCGGCGCGGACCCGGCTGGGTCGGCAAGCACATCACCGCCCACGGCCGGCCGGCCGGGCCCGGCCGGTACCGGGTCGCCGAAGCCACGGGCACGGGCACGGGCGTCGGCACAGGCGTCGGCACAGGCATCCGTACAGGCGTCACAGGCGTCGACACCGGCCCGGGTGGCCGCTCGCACAGCGTCCGGCTGGAGCCGCGCCCCGACCCGGGCACCCAGCGCATCGAGGAGGCCGAGCGATGAGCACCCCCACCACCGTCGGACCCGTCACCGTCCGGGACGTCCTGTTCGACGGCCGACAGGTCGACCCGGTCTCCGCCATCGAGGACTCGCTGCACCGCCAGGGCGCCGTCCCCGCCCTGGTCGGCGGGGCCGGTCGGCTCACCGGCGCGGGCGGGCGCGCCGTCGAGCACGAGGTCGCCGCCGTGCTCGACCGCCTGCTCGCCCTGGACCTGCTCGACCTCGCCGCCGGCGGCTGGGCCCGCCACTCCGCGCTGCGCGCCGCCGCCCGGCGCACCCGCGACGCGCCCGGCAGCGAGGAGGTGGTGACGATGGCCCGGCACCGGATCAGCTCCAGCCACCGGCCCGGGGTCGAGCTGCTGGTCGACGGCGTACCGGTGGGCGTCCTGGAACTTGCCCTGGAGGTGTCGTTCGAGGTGGAAGCGCTGGTGGCGGTGGTCCGCCGGGCCCGGTTGATGTCCGCCAGGACCGCGCGCTGCACGGTCGCCGGCAGCCTCGCCGCCCACGGACACGTCCTCGCCGAACGCCGGCTGCACTACGACCTGCCGGGCGCGGTGCGGCTGCGGCACGGTGTGCGGTTGCTGCGCTCCTGAGTGCTGCCGCTTTTTCGGGCCGCCGGGCGTTCCGGGGCCGCCGCTGGGCGTTCCGGGGCCGCCGCCGGGCGTTCCGGGGACGCCTCCGGACGCTCCGGGGACGCCTCCGGACGCTCCGGGGACGTTCCGGGGGCGGCCGGCAGCGTTCCGGTGCCGGCGCGCTCGGTTCCGGTGCCGCTCCGCTCAGGGCGACGCGGCGTGCAGGCGGTCGGCCAGGACGCGGACCCGCTCGACCAGCTCCGGCGGCTCGTGCACGGTGAACTCGAAGCCCAGTACGGCGATGTGCACCGCCAGACCGTCCAGCGAGTTGGACCCCGCCCGCAGCGTGCAGCTGTCCTCGTCGATCGGCTCGACCAGTCCCGACGTCGGCGTCACCCGGGCCGCCACCACGTGCGCCGGTGCCCGCACCGTGAACCGCGCCTGGTAGCGGTACTGGCCGACCGCCACCTCCCACGACGCCCAGCGGCGCACGTCCTCGTCCGGCGGCCGGCGCGGGGTGAAGCGCGGGCCGGACGGCGGCTTGAGGGTGATCCGGTCGACCCGGAAGTTCCGCCAGTCCGCGCGGGCGGTGTCGTACGCGACCAGGTACCAGCGGGTGCCGGAGTGCACCAGCCGGTGTGGCTCCACGTCCCGGCGGCTCTCGCTCCCGTCGTGCGCCCGGTAGTCGAAGCGCAGCCGTTCCGCCGCCCGGCACGCGGCGGCGATCGCGGTCAGCGCCTCCGCGTCCACCGTCGGACCGTTGCTGCCCAGCGCCACGGTCGCCACCGCGAGCGACTCCACCCGGTGCCGCAGCCGGGACGGCATCACCTGCTGCAGCTTCGCCAGGGCCCGGACCGAGGACTCCTCGATGCCGTCGATCGTCCCGCCCGCCGCCGTCCGCAGGCCCATCGCGACCGCGACCGCCTCCTCGTCGTCCAGCAGCAGCGGCGGCATCTCCGCCCCCGCGCCGAGCCGGTAGCCGCCCGCCACACCCGGGGCGGAGTCCACCGGGTACCCGAGGGTGCGCAGCTTCTCCACGTCCCGGCGGACCGTGCGGACGTCCACGTCGAGGCGGGTCGCCAGGTCCGCGCCCGACCAGTCGCGGCGGACCTGGAGCAGCGAGAGCAGGCGCAGCAGACGGGCCGAGGTCTCCAACATGCCGCCAGTCTGGCAGCGATCGCGGACAGCTACCGCCCTCGGCGGGCTCGGCCGTCGCGCACGGCGGGCTCGGCCGTCGCGCACGGTGGGACTGGCCGTCGTACCCGGCGGGCCAGGCCGTCGCACCCGGCGGGACCGGCTACCGCCCTCGGCGAACCCTGAGACCATCCCTGACGTCTCCCTGATCTCCGGTTCCGAGCGCCCGTACGACCTCCTCCCGGCCCGGCTCGCGGGCTACGGTGGAGGCCCGGCACTCGCACGGACCGCAGCCGGCGGTCCCGGGCCGGACGGGCGGAAGGTGGGCTCCCGATGGATGCGCTCGGTGTGGTGGTCGCCCTGGCCGCCGCTTTCGGACTGACCCTGCTGATCCTGGCGGTGATCGTCACGGTGAAGGCCGTCAAGGCCGTCGCCGACGGGGTGCACAAGCAGGAGGTCAAGGCCCGGAGGGCCGTGGAGAACGCCACCCTCAAGGCGAAGAGCTTCGCCAAGCCCGGAGACCCGGGCAAGCTCGCCGCGGTCCGGCTCGAACTGCGGACCGCCCTCGACTCGACCCGGCAGGTCCTCCAGGCCGGCCACGTCGAGGACAGCCAGCTCGGCGAGGCACTCCAGCTGCTCGCCAGGCTGGACACCCACGCCGCCGAACTCGACACCGAACTGCGCCTGCTGGAGCGCGAACCCGACGCCGCCCGGGTCAGCGCCAAACTCCCCGAACTGCGCGAACGCGCCGATCGGATCACCCACTCCGCCGACTCGCTGCGCTGGGCCGCCCAGGACCGCATGCGACGCTTCGCCGACGACGAGCTGGTGCGGCTGAGCAAGGAGTGCGAGGACGAGGCGGGTGCCCTCCGGCACTGGACCCCGGCCGACACGTCGACCGGGCCCGCGGATGCTGCTGCCGGGGCCGGGGCCTCGCGTGGCTCCGCCGGCGCGGAACGTGAAGCGCCGCGCCGTGGGATCACCGCCGGGCGCCAGCCCAGCGCCGAGGAGCTCCTCGGCCTCGCCGCCGAACCGCTCAGCCGACTCGCCGAACGCCTCCGCAAGCCCGGGCGCCCCGGCCCGGCCGCCGCCGACCGGCCGTAACCGCCCGCGGGTGGCCGGTCGTCCATAGGTGACTGCCGGTAGTCGACCGGCCGTGGCCCACCGCTGCGGCCGGTTCGTTGTCCGTGGCCGACCGCTGGGGCCGGTTTGTTCTCCGTGGCCGACCGCTGCGGCCGGTTCGTTGTCCGTCCGTCGGTGGGCGCGGGGTCCCCGCGCCGTCGACCGGGTCCGCCGCGTGGGTGGGTTCCACGTGGCCCGGCGCTGTTGTCCGGTGCGGGCGGAAGGTAACCTCCGGCACATGCCCGGGCACCTCGCACTTGTCACCGACTCCACGGCGTACCTCCCGCAGGAAGCCGTCGACCGACACCGGATCCGGGTGGTCCCGCTGAGCGTCGCGGTCGGTGACGAGGTGTTGGCCGAGGGCGTCGAAATCTCCCCCAAGGACGTCGCCGAGGCGCTGCGCGGCAGGCACCGGGTGACGACCTCCCGCCCCAGCCCCGAGACCTTCGCCGCCGCCTACCGGGCCGCCGCCGAGGCCGGGGCGAGTGGCGTCGTCTCGGTGCACATCAGCGGTGAGCTGTCCGGCACGGCGGAAGCCGCCCAGCTGGCAGCCGCCGAGGCGGTCGTCCCGGTCCGCGTGGTCGACAGCCGACTGGTCGGCATGGCCCTGGGCATGTGCGTCCTCGCCGCGGCCGGGGCCGCCGAGGCCGGTGCCGACCTGGACGGCGCCGTCGCGGCCGCCGAGCGCCGCGCCGAGGAGACCCGGAGCTTCTTCTACGTCGACACGCTGGAGCACCTCCGCCGGGGCGGCCGGATCGGCGCCGCCCGGGCCCTGGTCGGATCCGCCCTGGCGGTGAAGCCGCTGCTGCACCTGTCCGGCGGCCGGATCGAGCCGCTGGAGAAGGTCCGCACCGCCTCCCGCGCGATCGCCAGGCTCGAAGAGATCGCCGTCGACTGCGCGGCCGACCGCGAGGTCGACATCGCCGTCCACCACCTCGCCGCCGAGGACCGGGCCGAGCCGCTCGCGGAGCGCCTGCGGGCACGGGTGCCCGGTCTGCGGGAGCTGTACGTGAGCGAGGTCGGCGCGGTGATCGGCGCCCACGTCGGGCCGGGCCTGCTGGCGGTCGTGGTCTCACCGCGCTGACGGGTCATCGGTGCCGGGCCGTCGGTGCCGGGGGTGGCGGTGGCCGGGCCGTCGAAACTCGCTCGTCCGGGGGACAAGGGTTGTCCACAGGCGGGGTTTGTCCACAGCTTGGCGGCCGTCTCTGACGGGGCTCCGGGGCCGGACGTACGGTCCACGCCATGAAGACCTTCGTCCCGGGTGCTGCCCGCCGCCGAGAGACCGCCGACGCCGCGCGCGGTCGCCTGTCCCAGCTCTTCACGGGCGCGCCGCCCTTCGGCACGGGTGAGGCCGTTCTCCTGGCCGAGCCGGTGCCGGCGGGTGGTGTCCGTCCGCCGGTGGCCGCCGAGTCGGTGGGCGGAGCCGGGGTGGCGGGCGGGCGCGCGACGTCGCCGGTGGAGCCAGCGGGGCTGCCGCCGCCCGGTGATCCGTCCGGCGACCCGCCCGCAGGCCTGACGAACCCGCCGCCCGCCGGTCCGACGAATGCGGTGCCCGCCGTCGGCCCGACGACCGGGCCGTCCGACATCGGCCCTTCGACCCCGCTGCCCGCCGCCGACCGCCCGGAGCCGACCACGTCCACCCGTCCCGGCGCCCGACCGCCGGAGCCGACCCGACCGCAGGACACCGACCCCGTTGCCGCCGACCCGCCGCCGAGGCGGCTGCCCCTGACACTCCATCCGGCCCTCGCCTTCGACCGGCGGGCGGTGCTCGGCCTGTCGCTGCTGCTCGTTCTCGCCGTCGGGTACGCGGTCCAGCACTTCTGGCTGGGCCGACCCCAGCCGGTGCCCATTCCGGCGGTCGCGGGCAGCGTTCCCGCAGCGACGTCCTCCGCCGGCCGCAGCGGCCCCGGCCCGCCCGTCCCGATCGGAGGAGCGCAGGTCGGAGGCGCACAGGTCGTGGTCGACGTCGCGGGTGACGTCCAGAACCCGGGTCTGCGGACGCTGCCCGGCGGCTCCCGCGTCGCCGACGCCCTGCGCGCCGCCGGGGGAGCCCTCCCCGGCACCGACACCGACGGGCTCAACCTCGCCCGCGTCCTCACCGACGGCGAGCAGATCCTGGTCGGCGGCCCGCCGCCCGCCGGCTCCGCCGCCCCCGCCGGACCGCTGAGCCTCAACCGCGCCACCACCGAACAGCTCGACACCCTCCCCGGCGTCGGCCCGACCCTCGCGCAGCGCATCGTCCAGTACCGCCTGGCTCACGGCCCGTTCAGCTCCCTCGACGAGCTCCGCCAGGTCGGCGGTATCGGCCCACGCAAGTTCGACGACCTCAAGCCCCTGCTGACGCTCTGACACCTCGCGGCGGATGCCGGATCCGGATGCCAGATGCCGGATGCCCGGGTGGCCGGTGCCCGGTCCGCCTCCGTTGCGCCGCCGCCCACGCCCCGACCTCCACAGCTGCACCCGACCGCTCAGGGAGGTGCCGATGTCCGCCAAGCCCGTCGCCCTCCCGCCCGCCGACCTCCGCCTCCTGGTCCCCACGGCCACCGCCTGGGCGGTCACTGCCCTCGTCCTCGGCGCCGGCCCTCTCAGCCGGAGCGAGCTGCCACTGCTCGCCGTGCCGGCCGTGCTTCTCGCCCTCCTCCTGCTCGCCGTCCGCACACCCCGCCGCACCGCGCTCCTCCGGACGCTCGCCGCCGCGCTGCTGACCGCCACAGCCGCCGTCACCACCACCGTCCTGCACACCGCTGACCTCTACCGGGGGCCGCTCCCCGCGCTCGCCGTCTCCGGTGCCGAGCTGACGGTCGACCTGACCGTCACCGGCGACCCCAAGTCCCGTACCGGCCACACCAACGGCACCACGCCCGGCCAGCCCAGGCTGCTCGTGCCGGCCAGGGTCGACCGGGTCGGCGCGACCGCGACCCGCACCCCGGTGACCGTGACGGTCCGCGCCAAGGACGCCGCCGCCTGGCGCACCCTGATCCCGTCGACCCGCCTCCGCGCCGCCGTCCATGTCCTGCCCAACGCCGCGCCCGAAGCCCCGGCCGCGCCCGAAGCCCCGGTTGCCCCCGAAGCCCCGGCCCCCTCACCCGCCTCGGCCACCCCACTCGCCCCGCCTGCGCTTGCGGGGCCACCGCCGCCCGTCCCGGATCCTCCGCCCGCGACGTCCGGCGAGGCCGTGCCGCTCGCACCCGCCGTCCGCGCCCTGTCCGCCGCAGGTCCCGACAGCCGTCCGACGGCGGACGACGCGTCAACTTCCGGCCCCGCCGCCCCGTCCGCCACCCCGTCCGCCTCGCCGGCCGGTGCCGTCGCCGACGGCCCCGTCACCGCAGCCCGAACCGCCACCACCGCCCGTACCGACTCCGCCGCCCTGCTGGTCGCCCTGGGCCCGCCCCGGCTCCTCGCCCCGCCGAGCCTTCCGCAGCGCGCCGCCGCCAGGCTCCGGGCCGGCCTGCGCGACGCCTGCGACCACCTGCCGCCCGACACCCGGGGCCTGCTCCCCGGCCTGGTGGTCGGCGACACCTCCCGCCTCCCCGACGACCTCGCCGACGCCTTCCGCGCCACCGACCTCGGTCACCTGACCGCCGTCAGCGGCGCGAACTTCGGGATCCTGCTCGCCGTCCTGCTGGGCACGCCGAGCACCGCCGGCACCGCCCGCCGCGGCGGCCTCGCCGCCCGGCTCGGCCTCTCCCTGCGGACGACCGCCGCCGTCGGCACCGCGTTGACGCTCGCCTTCGTCACCGTCTGCCGACCCGACCCGAGCGTCCTGCGCGCCGCGGCCACCGGTCTCATCGCGTTGCTCGCCCTCGCCACCGGCCGGCCCCGACAGGGCCTGCCCGCCCTCTGCGGCGCCGTGCTGGTCCTGCTGCTGCTCGACCCACCGCTCGCCCGCTCCTACGGATTCCTGCTGTCCGCTCTCGCCACCGGCGGGCTGCTCACCCTCGGGCCGCGCTGGGCGGCCGCTCTGCAGGCCCGCCGCTGGCCGCCCCATCTCGCCTCCGCCGTCGCGGCGACCGCCGCCGCCCAGGCGTTCTGCGCACCGGTGACGATCCTGCTCGCGCCGCGCGTCAGCCTGGTCGCCGTCCCCTGCAACCTGCTCGCCGAGGCGGCGGTCGCCCCGGCGACCCTGCTCGGTTTCGCCGTGCTCGCCGCCGACCCGATCTCCCACCCGGCCGCTCGTTTCCTCGCGGACCTGGCCGCGGTGCCGGCCGCATGGCTCGTCACGGTGGCCCGGCGCGGGGCCGCGTTGCCGGGTGCCGAACTCGCCTGGCCGCACGGCCCCGTCGGCGCGGGCCTGCTCGTCGCGGTGACCGTCGCGCTCTGCTGGGCCGTCCCGCCGCTGCTCGCCACCCGACGGCTGCGCGGCAACCGGGCCCGCGCGCTGCTCGCCCTCGCGCTGGCGGTGCTGCTCCCGGCGGTGCTGCTCCGTCCGCCGAGCCTGGTCCGGATCGCGACCGGCTGGCCGCCGCCCGGCTGGCGGCTCGTCCTGTGCGACATCGGCCAGGGCGACATGGCGGTGCTGCCGCTCGGCGGCGACAGCGCGGTGGTGGTGGACGCCGGCCCGGAGCCGAAAGCCGCCGACGCGTGCCTGCGCGAGCTGGGCGTCAGCCGGATCCCGATCCTCGTCCTGACCCACTTCCACGCGGACCACGCCGAGGGCCTGCCCGGCGTGCTGCGGGGCCGTGCGGTCGGCGCGCTGCAGGTCACCACGCTGGACGCGCCGCCCGGCGAGCGGGCTCGGGTCACCGGGTGGGCGCAGGCCGCGCGGATCCCGGTCCTCCGGGCCGGTCGGGGCGAGCGGCGGACGGCCGGCCCCGGCCTGAGCTGGGAGGTGCTGTGGCCGGACACCGTCCCGGCACCGGACGCGCCCGGTCCGAACAACGCGAGCGTCGCCCTGCTGGTCACCGTCGGCACCGGCCGGGACGCCGTCCGGATCGCCCTGCTCGGCGACCTCGAACCGGCCGCGCAGGCGGCGCTGCTGCGCCGCGGTCCGCCACCCGGACCGGTGGACGTGCTGAAGGTCGCCCACCACGGCTCCGCCAACCAGGACCGGGCGCTGACGGCCGCTCTGCACCCGAGGCTGGCCCTGATCTCCTGCGGCATCGGCAACCCGTACGGGCACCCGTCCCCGTACACCGTCGCGGACCTGCGGGGGCTCGGCGCCACCGTCCTGCGCACCGACCAGCGAGGGGACATCGCCGTCCTCGGCACCCACGACCGGCTGACCGCGGCCACCCACCCCCACCCGCCGCGCGGCTGACCGTCCCGGCCGTCCGGCGGGGCGTCAGTCCTGCTCGCGCCAGCCGTCGTGCTCGGCGATCAGGCCGTCGAGGCCCTCCAGCACCTCGGCCGTCCAGCCGTCCTCCTCGGGGGCCTCCAGGACGACCAGCCACTGGGCGTCCTCGGCGTCGTCCTCGCCGGCCAGCGAGTCCCGGACGACCTCCGGATCGGCCAGTGCGGGCCAGCGGGCGGACAGCTCCTCCGCGACGGCCTCGGCGGCGTCGCGGTCGGGCAGGACGAGCAGCTGGCGGTCATGGTTCGCGGTCACCGCCCCATTCTCCCGACCGGCCCCCGCCGACCGGTGACCGGGCGGGGCTGTCGGCGGCCCGTGGGATGCTGGTAGGCGATGGCCAGGAAGAGTGCACCCGACGACCTGCTCGCCCCGCTGACCGTTGTGGTCGGCCAGGAGGAGCTGCTGCTCGACCGCGCGGTCGCCGAGGTGGTGGCCGCGGCGAGGGCGGCGGACCCGGAGACCGACGTCCGCGACCTCGCGCCCGGCGGGCTCCAGCCGGGGCAGCTCGCCGAGCTGACCACGCCCTCGCTGTTCGCCGAGCGCAAGGTGATCGTCGTCCGTGCGGCGCAGGACCTGGGCGCCGACTCCGTCAAGGAGGTCAAGGCGTACATCGGCTCGCCCGCCGAGGAGGTCGTCCTGGTCCTGGTCCACGCCGGTGGCGTCAAGGGCAAGGGCCTGGTGGACGCGGCGAAGAAGGCCGGCGCGCGCGAGGTGCTCTGCGCCAAGCTGACCAAGGCGGGCGACAAGCTCGCGTTCATCCGCAACGAGTTCCGCACGCTGGGCCGTTCCGCCAGCCCCGAGGCCTGCCAGGCGCTGCTGGACGCGCTCGGCAGCGACCTGCGCGAGCTGGCCGCGGCGTGCAGCCAGCTGACCTCGGACATCGAGGGCACCATCGACGAGACGGCGGTCGCCCGTTACTACAGCGGCCGGGCCGAGGCGACCGGCTTCGAGGTGGCCGACCTGGCGGTCACCGGCCGGGCGGCGGAGGCGCTGGAGCGGCTGCGCTGGGCACTGGCCGTGGGCCAGCCGCCGACCGGCATCACGTACGCGCTGGCGTCCGGGGTCCGTTCGATCGGCCGGCTCGCGACCGCCGGGCGGAACATGCGTCCCGGTGACCTGGCCCGCGAGTTGGGCATGCCGCCGTGGAAGGTCGACCGGGTCCGCCAGCAGATGCGCGGCTGGACGGGCGACGGCGTGGCCGCCGCCCTCACCGCGATCGCCGCGGCGGACGCGGCGGTCAAGGGCGGCTCCGACGACCCCGCGTACGCGCTCGAACGGGCTGTCGTCGCCGTCGCCCGCGCCTCCCGCGCGGGTGCCCGTCCGTAGGGACAGCCAGCCCGCAGGAACAGCCCGCCCGCAGGAACAGCCCGCCGGTAGGGGCAGCCCGTGGGTAGGGACAGCCCGTCCGGTAGGGACAGCCCGTTCGATAGGGGCAGCGCATCCGTAGGCAGCGCGCCGTGGTGATCGTCCGGCCGCTGAGCGGGCGTCACACCCGGGCGCCGATCGAGCGCAGCAGCTCGCGCGCGTCGGCCAGCAGCGCGAGTCGGACCTCCTCCCGGTCCGGCGCCGCCGTCCTGCCGTCCTGGTACGAGCCGGACCAGCTCGCGTAGAAGGTCAGCCCGCGCTGGCGGACGTACAGCACCTGGGTGAGGTAGTGCCAGGTCGGGTCCGAGCGGCTGAGGTCATCCAGGTAGCCGAGGTACGCGTCGTCGCCGAGGCCCGGTACGGCGGTGATCTGGTAGCCGCGTTGCCGGAGCCCGTCCCGCTGCGCCTCGAACTCCGGGCGCGGGTCGACGGCCTTGTGCAGCTGGGTCTGGAGGTACAGCGAGACGTACTCGCTGTCGCCGCCGGCCCGCTTGCGGTACTGGCTGCAGTACATGTCGTCGAGCGCGCGGTGCCGGGTCGTGTAGTGGTACGGCGTGCCGGACTGGGCCGGGTAGATCCGGCTGAACGAGGTGAGCCGGGCCGTCGCGCACAGGTCGTCGACCACCCGGAAGCCCGCCGTGCCGGGAGCGGAGCCGGCCGCGTCACGCCCGCCGACCAGCCCGGGGACGGTCAGCACCGCGCCCGCCCAGACCACCGAGGCGATCAGGACCCCGCCGATGCCCCACAGCACCTTCCGTCCCCGTCCCCGCCGCGGCCGGGACGGGGACGGGGGCGGAGCGGGCGACGGCACGGGCCCGTACGCCGGAGCTGCGGCGTCGGGGTGCCGCGGGCCGGCGAGGTACGGAGGCGGTGTCGACATCGGATCCCCCGTGGGCGGCTCGGTGGTGGGCGGCGGGCGCTCGCCACCGAACACTATCGGTGTTGGTGCCGACACTCTGAGTAGCGCGTCAACCGGAGCTGACGCGGAGTCGACACGGAGCCGGCGCGGGGCCGGCACGCAGCTGACGCCAGGTCAGGATCTGCCGTCGGCGCCGTCCCACGGTGCGGCTACGGTGGCGGCATGGCGATCGACACGGACGTGGCAGTGGTCGGGGCGGGCCCGGTCGGGCTGGGCGCCGCACTGCTGCTCGCCCGCGCGGGGCTCGACGTGGTGGTGCTGGAGCGGCGCCCGGGTCCGGTCGTCGAGTCCCGGGCGACCGACCTGCACGCGCGGACGCTGGAGGCGCTGGAGCCCAGCGGGCTGACCGAGTTGCTGGTCCCGCTCGGGCGGCGGGTCGACGCGGTCCGGATGTTGGACGGAGGCCGCAGCGTCGGCGGGTTCGACCTGGCGGGGCTGCGCTCGCCGTACCCGTACATCCTGACCGTCCCGCAGTGCACCACGGAGGGGCTGCTCGCCGAGCAGGCGGCGGCGTGCGGCGTCACCGTCCACCGTTCGACCCCCGTCCGCTCGGTGGTGGAGGACGCCGCGGGCACCACCGTCCACGCTGACGGCGTCGAGCCGGTGCGCGCCCGCTGGGTGGTCGCCGCCGACGGGGCGTCGAGCGCGCTGCGCGCCCTGTCCGGGACGGGCTTCCGGGGCTGGACGTACCCTGGCAGCTGGCAGCTGGCCGACCTGCGGGTCAGCGACCCCGCGCTGGATCCGGGCCTGGTGCACATGGTGGGTGGGCCGCGCGGGCTGCTGGTCGTCCTGCCGATGCACCTCGACGGGTGGGTCCGGGTGGTCCTGCACCTCCCCTCCGCGTCCCCGGCGGAGTCTTCGCCCGGCGCCGTCGAGGCGCTGGTCGCCGAGGCGGCGGCGCGGGGCTGGGCGGCGTCGGTCCACGAATGCCGGTGGACCAGCAGCTTCCGCACCCACCGGCGGCTCGCCGGGCACCGCCGGGGCAGCCGGGTGCTGCTGATCGGCGACGCTGCCCACGTCTGCAGCCCGATCGGCGGGCAGGGCCTCAACCTCGGCCTGCGCGACGCCGTCTCGCTGGCCCGGGTGCTGCCCGACGCGGCCGCCGCCGGCGCCGGGCCGGACAGTCCCGTGCTGCGCTCCTGGCGCCGGGCCCGCCGCGCCGAGGCGCGGCGCGTCCTCGCCCGCACGGACTTCGCCACTCGCGCGTGGACGCTGCGCGCCGCTCCGGCCCGGGCCGCACGCGGCACCGCCCTGCGCACCGTCCTCGCCACGGCCGCCGGCCGCCGCCTCCTCGCCGAGTCGGTCGCCGGCCCCGTCCCGCTCGGTCCCTGACCACCCCGGCCCTTGAGCGTCCCGGTCCCTGACCACCCCGGCCCTTGAGCGTCCCGGCCCATGACCACCCGCGGCCCCTGACCGCCCCGGCCCCTGACCGCGACCACCCGCGGCCCCGTCCCGCGCTCGGCCAGTGGTGGCCCCGGCGCCGGTTCCCGGCCCGCCCCCGCGCCCGGCCCGCCGTCAGACGGTAGAGCGGTGGGACACGCTGAATCCGGTGCCGCGGCGCCGGACTTCCGCCGCTCCCGGGCCGCCGAGGTGCGCGGGGAGGACCAGTTCGCCGAGGTCGGCGGCACGTTCCAGGATCCGGCGGCGGCTGGCCGCGGCCTGCTGCGGGTCCAGGCAGAAGCAGCTGCTGCACGACGGGTCGACGAACTGCACGGGGCTGTGCAGCAGGTCGCCGACGAACACCGCCCGGTCGGTACCGGACGCCAGCCGCAGCACGGCTGACCCGGGTGTGTGGCCGGGAGCCGATTCCAGCGTCAGGTCGCGGTCGATCACGTGGGTGCCGTCCCAGAGCACCGCCTGCCCCGCCCGGTGCAGGGGCGCGACGCTGTCCTCGTAGACCAGCCGGTCGTCGGCCAGGACGCCCCGCCCGTACCCGCCCCGCGGCCCGAAGTGGAGGTCGTCGGCGGCCGGCAGCAGGTACTGCGCGTTCGGGAAGGTCGGCACCCAGCCGTCCCCGTCCGCCCGGGTGTTCCAGCCGACGTGGTCGGCGTGCAGGTGGGTGTTGACCACCACGTCCACGTCCTCCGGGTGGACGCCGACCTCGGCCAGCCGCTCCAGGAAGCGGCCCTTCCGCTGGTGGAACTCGGGGGTGTCCGGCCGCTCGCGTCCGTCGCCCACGCCGGTGTCGACCAGCACGGTCCGCCCGCCGCTGCGCAGCACCCAGGTCTGCAGGGCCATCACCGCCAGGTCCGACGACGGGTCCCAGTGGTCGGGCGCGAGCCAGTCGGCGTTGTCCCGCCACAGCTCGGCGGGGGAGTCGGGGACGAGGACGCGGGCCGACCGGAACGGGCCCTGGTACTCGACGACACGGACGGCCTCGACGCCGCCGAGGACGATGCGCTGTGCGCTCTCGATGCTCATGCGATCGACCTTACGGAGGCCGTCCTGAGCTCCTCAATGCACCAGATGCTCACTCGAATACGCATGGCTCTCATTCCCGAGCCGACTACGATCCCGCCATGGATGTGGTGAGCGACGCGATCGCGGCCGTACGGGTGGGCCGGCCCTCCACCGACCGGCTGCGGGTCGCCGGCACCTGGAGCACCCGGCTGTCCCCGTACGAGGGCGCCGGGTTCCACGTGGTGCTGGAGGGCGGCTGCCGGCTGCTCCTCGACGACCCCGGTGACTCCGGCGGCTCCGGCGGCTCCGGGCACCCCGGGCCGCTCACCCTGCGCACCGGCGACGCGGTGCTGCTGCCGCACGGGACGGGGCACGTCCTGATGGACGCGGAGGCCGACCTCGCCGCCGCCGACCGGGCGGTGCCGTTCGAGCGGCTGCTGGACGGCAGTGCGCCGCGTCCGCCCCGGACCGGTCCCGGCCAGGCCGAACTGCTCTGCGGCAAGTACCGCCTCGACCGCAGCCGGACCCATCCGCTGATGGCCGAGCTGCCGTCCGTCGTCCACCTGCCCAACCGGGTCGGCGGCCACCCCGAACTGCGCGCCGCGATCGGCCTGCTCGGCGGAGAACTCCTCGACCAGCGGCCCGGTGGCCAGATCGCGGTGCCGAGCCTGCTGGACCTTCTGCTGGTCTACATGGTCCGCGCCTGGCTCGCCGAGGGCTCCGCCGGTGCGTGGCCCGCCGTGCTCGGCGACCCGGTGGCCTCCGCGGCGCTGCGCGCGCTGCACGCCGACCCCCCCGCCGACTGGACCAACGACCGGCTCGCCGCCGCGGCCGGGGTCTCCCGCCCCACCCTCGCCCGCCGTTTCACCGCCCTGGTCGGGCGTCCGCCGATGGCCTACCTCACCTGGTGGCGCCTCACCTTCGCCGCGACCCTGCTGCGCGACACCACAGACCCGCTCGCCACCATCGCCGGCCGCGTCGGCTACGGCTCCCCGTACGCCTTCTCGCACGCCTTCGCCCGCCACTTCGGCACCACCCCGGGCCGCTACCGCGCCCGCGAGGCCGAGCCCCCGGCGGCCCGTGCCTAGCGGAACGCGCGCCCGGAAAGCGCGCTCGGACAGCACACCGGGAAAGCGCACCCGGAAAACACGTCCGCCCGCCCGGTGGGAACCGGGCGGGCGGACGGGGTGTTCAGGTGTACCGCACCCGCGTGGCGAACGCAGGCCGCGTGCGGTACGGGATGGTGCTTCCTCGGCGGGTTCCGGGTAGAGGGCCGGAGTCCCGGGAGGGGGGGACGGCGGTCGCGGGTAGAGGGCCGCGGGTCACACCGTCCGGTCGGGCTCGAACACGTCGGGCCCGGTCAAGCAGGGGTACCGGAGAATCAGGCGGCGGCGTTGACGCGCTTGGTGATCGCCGACTTCTTGTTGGCGGCCTGGTTCTTGTGGATGACGCCCTTGCTGACGGCCTTGTCGAGGGCCTTGGAGGCGGCGCGAGCGAGCTCGGTGGCCTTCTCGGTCTCGCCGGCGGCAGCGGCCTCACGGGCCTTGCGGAGGGCGGTCTTCAGCGAGGACTTGACGGCCTTGTTGCGCAGGCGCGCCTTCTCGTTGGTCTTGTTGCGCTTGATCTGGGACTTGATGTTCGCCACGAAGGAGCCTCAGTCTGTGTGATTCAGGATGTGAACGGGCGCACCCGACGGCGTCGGACCTGCTGAGAGGGCATGCCGATGCCAGGTGCAGCGCCCCACGCTACCAGGGGCACCGCTACGGCCCCAAACCGGCACTACGCGGTGAGCAGCGGCTCCCCGTAGTGCTCGACCTCGGGGAACGGCGAGTAGTAGTGGTGCAGCAGGGCCCGCCACTGCTGGTACTCGGCGGAGCCGCGGAAGCCCTCGGTGTGGTCCTCCAGGGTCTCCCACTCGACCTGCAGCAGGAAGCGGGATCCGCGGCCCCCGTCCAGGCAGCGCCGCAGCTGGAGGGTGCGGAAGCCCCGCTGGACGGCGATCAGCGGACGGGCCTCGGCGAACGCGGCGAGGAAGGCGTCCTCCTGGCCGGGCAGGACGTCGAGCAGTGCGCTTTCCAAGATCATGGTCGGCCATCGTAGAGCTGACCGGCGGCCTGCGCCCAGGTCGTGGGAAGATGGTCGGAGCCATATCGACAGTGACGAGAATCGGATCAAGGTGCCCGCGACCCCCAGCAATGTGCCAGAGCCCAGCCGTACCGACCCGGCGCTGATCCGCAACTTCTGCATCATCGCCCACATCGACCACGGCAAGTCGACGCTCGCCGACCGGATGCTGCAGATCACCGGGGTCGTCGACCCGCGGCAGATGCGCGCCCAGTACCTCGACCGGATGGACATCGAGCGCGAGCGCGGCATCACCATCAAGTCGCAGGCGGTCCGCCTCCCGTGGGCGCCGCGGGTCGGTGAGAACGCGGGCACCACGCACATCCTGAACATGATCGACACCCCGGGCCACGTGGACTTCACGTACGAGGTGTCCCGCTCCCTCGCCGCGTGCGAGGGCACCATCCTGGTGGTCGACGCGGCCCAGGGCATCGAGGCGCAGACCCTCGCCAACCTGTACCTGGCGCTGGAGAACGACCTCACGATCATCCCGGTGCTGAACAAGATCGACCTGCCGGCGGCGCAGCCGGAGAAGTACGCGGCGGAGATCGCGCACATCATCGGCTGCGACCCGGAGAGCGTGCTCAAGGTCTCCGCGAAGACCGGTCTGGGCGTCGAGGACCTGCTGGACCACATCGTCGACAACATCCCGGCCCCGGTCGGCGTCAAGGACGCCCCGGCCCGCGCGATGATCTTCGACTCGGTCTACGACTCCTACCGTGGCGTGGTCACCTACGTCCGTGTGGTGGACGGCCAGCTGACCAAGCGCGAGCGGATCGCGATGATGTCGACCGGCGCCACCCACGAGCTGCTGGAGATCGGCGTCATCTCGCCGGAGCCGAAGGTCGCCGACGGCCTGGGCGTCGGCGAGGTGGGCTACATCATCACCGGTGTGAAGGACGTCCGGCAGTCCAAGGTCGGTGACACGATCACCTCGATGCACAAGGGCGCCACCGAGGCGCTGGGCGGCTACAAGGACCCGCGTCCGATGGTGTTCTCCGGCCTGTACCCGCTGGACGGCTCGGACTACCCGCTGCTGCGCGACGCCCTGGACAAGCTGCGGCTGAACGACGCGGCGCTGGTCTACGAGCCGGAGACCTCGGTCGCGCTCGGCTTCGGCTACCGCTGCGGCTTCCTCGGCCTGCTGCACCTGGAGATCATCCGGGAGCGCCTGGAGCGCGAGTTCAACCTCGACCTGATCTCCACCGCCCCCAACGTGATCTACCGCGTGATCATGGAGGACGGTTCCGAGCACACGGTCACCAACCCGAGCGAGTTCCCCACCGGCAAGATCGCCGAGGTGTACGAGCCGGTCGTGCGCGGCACCATCCTGGCGCCGAACGAGTTCGTCGGCGCGATCATGGAGCTCTGCCAGTCCCGCCGCGGCAACCTGCAGGGCATGGACTACCTCTCCGAGGACCGGGTCGAGCTGCGCTACACCCTGCCGCTCGCGGAGATCGTCTTCGACTTCTTCGACCAGCTGAAGTCCAAGACCCGCGGCTACGCCTCGCTCGACTACGAGCCCATCGGCGAGCAGACCGCCAACCTGGTGAAGGTCGACATCCTGCTGCACGGCGACGCGGTGGACGCGTTCTCCGCCATCGTGCACAAGGACAAGGCCTACAACTACGGCGTGATGATGGCCGGCAAGCTGCAGAAGCTGATCCCGCGCCAGCAGTTCGAGGTGCCGATCCAGGCCGCGATCGGCTCCCGGGTGATCGCCCGCGAGACGGTCCGCGCGATCCGCAAGGACGTCCTCGCCAAGTGCTACGGCGGTGACATCTCGCGCAAGCGCAAGCTGCTGGAGAAGCAGAAGGAGGGCAAGAAGCGGATGAAGATGGTCGGCCGCGTGGAGGTCCCGCAGGAGGCCTTCATCGCCGCGCTGTCCACCGACGCCGAGCCGCCGAAGGACAAGAAGTAGGACCACGTCGAAGGCCGCCGCCCCCTCCCGGGGCGGCGGCCTTCGACGTTCCCCGGGGTGTCAGGCCTTCGCCGGGAAGTCGGGGTCGACGGCGATCCCGGCGGCGGGCGCGTGGTGCCGGACGGCGGAGAGCAGCGCGGGGACGTCCAGCCGCCAGCCGCCGACCTGGCGGCTGGCGCCGACCAGGGCCGCCGGCCGGCCCGCGGCCGCGGCGCCCAGGCGGCTGGTGCCGCCCGGCAGCGGCGGCAGGCCGGGGTGGCGGTGCACGCCGACGTACGGCAGCTTCTGCAGGCCGACGTGCTGGACCCACAGCTGCACGCCGGCCGTGTCCGACCAGGGGACGAGCACGGTGGTGGCGGCGTAGCGCATCGGGGAGCCGCCGAGCAGGATGCCCGCGGAGTCGACCCGGAGGGCGACCTTCTTGCTGGAGGCGTTGAAGCAGAGGACCGCGGCGCCGCCGCCGAACAGCAGGAAGCCGGGGATCTGGATCCAGATGGCGGCCACCTGGAAGCCCTTCACGTCGACGGGCTCGGAGGGGTCGAACAGGAACAGTCCTGCGGTGAGCAGCAGTGAGCCGGCGACCAGGACGGCGTTGCGGGTGTCCCAGCCGTAGCGGGCTTCGTAGACGGATTCGGTGTCTGGCACGGGCAGGAGTGTGGCAGCAGCGGCGGGGCCGGGGGAAGTGGTTTCCCCGGCCCCGCCGCTGCTGCCCGATGCGGGGTCAGCGCAGGCTGAGCGGGACGGCGTTGACGATGAGCGCCTTGGTGAGTCGGCCGAGCGGGCCGGTGATGATGCCCTGGCGCATCGAGTCGTCGGCGTGGATCAGCTGGACCAGTGCCTCCCGGCGGCCGAGGCTGAGGCACTGGGTGGCGTACCGGTACTTGAAGGGCCCGGTGGTGCGGCCGGCCAGCAGCCGGCCCACGTAGCTGCCCATCGGCTGGGCGGTGGCGCAGGCCATCCGCAGCCGGCCGATGCCGGGCAGCACCACCGCGGCGGCGTCGCCGACCACGTGGACGTCGGGGTGCGAGACCGAGCGCAGGTGGTCGTCGACCACGGCCTGGCCGTTGGCGGTGACCGCCAGGCCGGCCTCGGCGGCGAGCGGGTGGACCTCCAGCGAGGCGGCCCAGACGACCAGGTCGGCGGGGACCGGTCCGGCGGCGGTCTCCAGCCGGTCGGCGGTGACCGCGGTGACGGCGGTGTGCTCGTGGAGGGTGACGCCGAGGCCGTCCAGCACCTTGCGGACGTGGGCCCGGCCGCGCTCGGAGAAGTGGCCGCCGACGGCGCCGGCCGCGACGATCCGCACCTGCCAGTCGGGGTGGGCCTCGGCGAGCTCGGCGGCCAGCTCGATGCCGGTGGCGCCGCCGCCGACCACGGCGACGGTGCCCGGCACCGGCGCGTCCTGGATCCGCCGGCTCAGCTCGGCGGCCCGCTCGGCCGAGTAGGCGTGCTCGGCGGCGCCGGGGACGTCCTGCCATGAGGTCCGGCTGCCGAGGGCGTACACCAGGGTGTCGTAGGCGAGGGTCTCGCCGGTGTCGGTGAAGACCTTGCGGCCGGCCAGGTCGAGCTCGGTGACCCTGGCCTGCAGGTGGGTGACCGGCCGGCCGCGCAGCACGTGCGCGATGGTGGGGCGCGGCACTTCCCGGCCGGCCGCGGTCTCGTGCAGGCGGATCCGGTGCAGGAGCCGCGACTCCGGTGCGACCAGGGTGACCCGGGCGCCGCCCCGGCCGGCCCGGGTGGCGGCGCTCAGTCCGGCGTAGCCCGCACCGATCACGACGATGTGCTTGCTGGTCATGTCGTCCTCCTCCGGTGGGCACCTGCACCTGCGGTGCCGTTCGGGAAGGGGACGACGCGGCCCGGAGGAACGTGACCGTGACGCCGGTCACATCCGCGTCACGCCACGTGGGCGAGCTTCTCCGGGTTGACCATCGCGTACGCCTCGGCGATCCGGCCGTCGGCCACGGCGAAGGCCAGCACGCCGACGATCCCGCCCTCGGCGCTCCGGAAGACCATCCCGAGCTCGCCGTTGACCTGCGCGAACGCGAACGAGGCGCCGGGGTAGTCGACTCCCGCCCGCTTGAGCAGCCCGGCCACCAGGCGGGAGACCTTGTCGGCGCCCGCGATCGAGCGGACCCCGGCGCGGACGACGCCGCCGCCGTCCGAGTGCCAGACCACGTCCGGGTCGAGCACCGCGAGCAGCGCCTGGATGTCGCCGTTGGCGGCGGCCGCGGCGAAGGCGGTGACCGCCTGCCGGTGCTCGCCGGCGTCCACCTCGGTGCGCCGCCGGCTGCCCTCGCGGACCCGTCGGCGGGCCCGGGAGGCGAGCTGCCGGGCGGCCTCCGGGGTGCGCTCCAGGGTGGCGCCGATCTCGTCGAAGCCGACCGCGAAGACGTCGTGCAGCACGAACGCGGCCCGCTCGGCGGGGGTGAGCTGCTCCATCACGGCGAGCATGGCGAGGGAGACCGACTCGCCGAGCTCGGCCAGCTCGGCGGGGGAGTCCTCGGCGGCGACCACCGGCTCGGGCAGCCACTCCCCGTAGTACGCCTCGCGGCGGGCCCGGGCGGAGCCCAGCTGGTCGTAGCAGAGCCGGGTGACCACGGTGGTCAGGAAGGCGCGCGGGTCCTGGACGGTGGAGCGGTCCACGGACTGCCAGCGCAGCCACGCCTCCTGCAGCACGTCCTCGGCGTCGGTGACCGAGCCCATCAGGCGGTACGCCACCGAGCCGAGGTAGCGGCGGTGGGTCTGGAAGGCGTCCACGAAGGCTGATTCGACGTCAGTCACCCGGACACCGTAACCCCTCAGGCCGAGTTGGCCGCCAGCAGGCGCCGCAGCAAGTCGTTGAGGGTGTCCAGCTCGTCGGTGGTGAAGCCGGCCACCGTGCCGCGCTGGACCAGCATGCCCGCCTCGACGGCCCCGTCGATCACCTCGCGGCCCTTGGCGGTGAGGGTGATCCGCAGGCCGCGCCGGTCGTTCGGATCGGGGGAGCGGGTGACCAGCCCGGCCCGCTCCAGCTTGTCCAGCCGGCCGGTCATGCCGCCGGTGGTGAGCATCAGGGTGGCGGTCAGCTCGCGCGGGGAGAGCGAGAACGGCTCGCCCGCGCGGCGCAGCGTGGCCAGCACGTCGAACTCGCCGCGGCCGATGCCGTACGGCGCGTACGCGTCCTCCATCTTGTCGCCCATCGCCTTGGCGAGCCGGTAGATCCGCCCGTACGCGGCCATCGCCTCGGTGTGCTCGGCCAGCTCGGGGCGCTCGCGGCGCCACTGCTCGGCGATCGCGTCGACGGGGTCGTGGGCGGGGGTTCCGGTCATGCGGACAGTGTGCCACGGATCGCTTGCCGATAAGAGGCTTGACGATAATTAGCTTAGTGGTAAGTTACTTACATGCTTTCGATTCGGGGTGTGGGCAAGGGGAAGCAGAGCTTCCCGGGGGAACGCGGGCTGGTCGCCGGTCTCGCGGTGGACGCGCTCGGCAACGGCATGTACGTGCCGTTCAGCCTGGTGTTCTTCCGACACGTCACCGGGCTGCCGCTGCCGGTCATCGGCCTGGTCCTGACCGTCACCGGCCTGGTCGCGATGGCGTGCCTGCCGCTGATCGGCACCGCCGTCGACCGCTTCGGCGCCCGGCGGATGCAACTGCTCCTGTACACCGTGCGCGGCGCCGCCTTCGCGGTGTACCCGTTGGCCGGGTCGCTGCCCGCGTTCGCCGCCGTCGCCCTGGTCACCGCGATCGCCACCAGCGGCCACCCGGCCGTCCAGCAGGCCCGGATCGGCGAGCTGGTGCGCGGCGCCGACCTGGTCCGGATGCAGGCGCTGATGCGCAGCCTCGCCAACGCGGGCCTCGGCGCCGGCAGCCTGGCCGCCGCCCTGCTGGTCGCCTGGGCCGGCGACGGCGGCTACTCCGTCGCCGCCTGGCTCAACGCGGTCAGCTTCCTGGTCGCCGCGCTGCTCGCCCGGCGCGTCCCCGCCGGGGTGCCGGCCGCCGCCGGCCCCGCCGCCGCCCGGGCCGGCTACCGCGCGGTCTTCGCCGACCGGCCCTTCCTCGGCCTGACCGCCGCCAACTTCCTGATCGCGCTCGGCTACGCCTCGCTGGCGATCCTGCTGCCGGTCTTCGTCACCGGGGTGCTGCACGCCTCCGCCTCGGTCACCGGCGTCGCCTTCGCCGTCAACACCGTGCTCTGCGCGGCGCTCGGCGTGCCCGCCGGCCGCCTGGTCAACCGCTTCACCGCCCGGCACCGGGCGGCCGTCGCCGGAGCCGTCCTGTTCGCCGCCGCCTTCCTCGCCCAGGCCCTGCTGGTGCCCGGCGCCGGTGCCTGGACCACCGGGGCGCTGCTCACCGCCGTGGTGGTCGCCACCCTCGGCGAGGTCCTGCACAACCCGGCCGCCTCCACCCTGGTCGCCGAGGCCGCGCCCGCCGCCCTGCGCGGCCGGTACATGGCCGCCTACCAGCTCTCCTGGTCGCTCTCCTCGGCCCTCGCCCCCTCGCTCTTCACCGGTCTCTCCGCCCTCGACGGCCGACTGCCCTGGCTGGTCCTCGCCGGTGCCGTCCTGGCCGGCGCGGCCCTGCTCACCCGCGCGGCCCGCGCACTGAAGCCGACCGCCCCGACCACCGCGCCGACCGCCACGACCACCGCCCCGGCCACCGGGTCGGCGGCGCCCGCCCCGGTCCGCGTCCCCGTCGCCCCGGCCGCCCGCTGAACCCGGAAGGAACTCTCGCCATGCGTACCCGCACCCTGCTGCTGACCGCACTGGCCCCGCTCGCCTGGGGCTCCACCTACGCCGTCACCACCGAGTTCCTGCCCGCCGAGCGGCCGCTGCTGACCGCGACCCTGCGGGCGCTGCCCGCCGGACTGGTGCTGCTGGCCGTCACCCGGCAGATACCCCGGGGCGCCTGGTGGTGGAAGGCGGCCGTGCTCGGCGCCCTCAACATCGGCGTCTTCTTCGCCCTGCTGTTCGTCTCCGCCTACCGCCTCCCCGGCGGCGTGGCCGCCGTCCTCGGCGCCGTCCAGCCGCTGATCGCCGCCGGGCTGGCGATCCCGCTGCTCGGCGAGCGGATCGGCCCCCGCAAGCTGCTCGCCGGCGTCACCGGCGTGTTCGGCGTCGCCCTGGTGGTGCTGAAGGCCACCGCCCGGCTGGACGCGATCGGACTGGCGGCGGGCCTCGCCGGCGCCGCCGCGATGGCCGCCGGCACCGTGCTGACCAAGCGCTGGGGCCGCCCCGAAGGCGTCGGACCGCTCACCCTCACCGGCTGGCAGCTCACCGCGGGCGGCCTGCTGCTGCTCCCGGTGGCCCTGCTCGCCGAGGGCGCCCCGCCCGCGATGACCGCCACCAACCTGCTCGGCTACCTGTACCTGGCCGCGGTCAACACCGCGCTCGGCTACTGGCTGTGGTTCCAGGGGATCGGCCGGCTGCCCGCCGCCTCGGTCGCCTTCCTCGGCCTGCTCAGCCCGCTCTCCGCCGCCGTGATCGGCTGGGCGGCGCTCGGCCAGTCGCTGACCGCCCTGCAGATCGTCGGCATGGCGGTGGCCCTGGGCTCCACCGCGCTGGGATCCACCGCCGCCCCGAAGCGCGCGAAGGGGGAGGCCGGCGGACCGGACCTCCCCCTGGCGACGCAGGCCGAGCGGCGTCAGTCGACCTCGGCCACCGCCTGAGCGAACTGCGCCTGGTACAGGCGGTGGTAGGCCCCCTGGGCGGCGATCAGCTCGTCGTGGCTGCCCTGCTCGACGATCGAACCGTTCTCCATCACCAGGATCACGTCCGCGTCCCGGATGGTGGAGAGGCGGTGGGCGATCACGAAACTGGTCCGGCCGCTGCGCAGCCGGGCCATCGCCCGCTGGATCAGCACCTCGGTCCGGGTGTCGACCGAGCTGGTCGCCTCGTCCAGCACCAGGATGGACGGCTGGGCGAGGAACGCCCGGGCGATGGTGATCAGCTGCTTCTCGCCCGCGCTGACACCGGTGCCCTCGTCGTCGATCACGGTGTCGTAGCCGTCGGGGAGGGTGCGCACGAAGCGGTCCACGTGGGCCGCCCTCGCCGCCTCCACCACCTGCTCGCGGGTGGCGGTGCCGGCGCCGTACGCGATGTTGTCGGCGATGGTGCCGCCGAACAGCCAGGTGTCCTGGAGCACCATGCCGATGTTCGAGCGCAGGTCCTCGCGGGACATCGCGGCGACGTCCACCCCGTCCAGGGTGATCCGGCCGCCGCTGACCTCGTAGAAGCGCATCAGCAGGTTGACCATGGTGGTCTTGCCGGCACCGGTCGGGCCGACGATCGCCACCGTGTGGCCCGGCTCGACCTTCAGCGAGAGGCCGTCGATCAGCGGCTTCTCCGGGTCGTAGCGGAACGAGACGTCCTCGAACGCGACCCGCCCGTGCACCTGGGCCGGACGCTCGGGGGTGAGCGGCTCGGGGGACTGCTCGTGGGCGTCCAGCAGCTCGAAGACCCGCTCCGCCGAGGCCACGCCGGACTGCACCAGGTTGGCCATCGAGGCGACCTGGCTGAGCGGCTGGCTGAACTGCCGGGAGTACTGGATGAACGCCTGCACGTCACCGATGGACAGCGCGCCGGACGCCACCCGCAGACCGCCGACCACCGCGACCAGCACGTAGTTGATGTTGCCGACCAGCATCATCGCGGGCTGGATGATGCCGGAGATGAACTGCGCCTTGAACGAGGAGGCGTAGAGGTCCTCGTTCTCCTTGCGGAAGATCTCGGCGGCCTCGTCCTGCCGGCCGAAGACCTTCACCAGGGCGTGCCCGGTGTACATCTCCTCGATGTGGGCGTTGAGCGTGCCGGTGGTCTTCCACTGGGCGATGAACTGCGGCTGGGCGCGCTTGCCCATCTTGGCCGCGACCACCACCGAGACCGGCACCGAGATCAGCGCGATCAGCGCCAGCAGCGGCGAGATCCAGAACATCATCGCCAGCACGCCGACGATGGTGAGCAGCGAGTTCACCACCTGGCCCATGGTCTGCTGCATGGACTGGCCGATGTTGTCGATGTCGTTGGTGACCCGGCTGAGCACCTCGCCGCGCGGCTGCTTGTCGAAGTAGCTGAGCGGAAGCCGCGACAGCTTCGCCTCGACCTCCTCGCGCAGCCGGAACACCACCCGGTTGATCGCGAGCGCGGCGAGCCGGCCCTGGAAGACGCCGAACACGGCGGCGGCCAGGTAGATGCCGAGCACCCAGGCCAGCACGGTGCCGATGGCGCCGTAGTCCATGCCCTGCCCGGGCACGAAGTCGACCGAGCCGAGGAAGTCGGCCATCTTGCCCTGGCCTGACGACTGCAACTGCTCGATGACCTGCTGCTTGGTCTTGCCGGCCTCGGTGTGGGCGCCCGCGTTGCCGGCGACGATCAGGTTGGTCGCCGTGCCGAGCAGCTTGGGGCCCACCACCTGGCAGCCGACCGCGAGGCTGCCCAGTCCGAGCACGCCGAGCAGCAGCGGGCGCTCGGACTTGAGCATGCCGAGCATCCGCTTGGTCGAGCCCTTGAAGTCCTTTGACTTCTCGGCGCCCTGGGCGCCCATGAACCGGCCGGGGCCGGCCGGGCCGCGACGGGCGGCGGCCTCCTGCGAGTTGGACGCGGCGCCCGCGGGCTTCTTCGGTCCGGGGGTCGTCACGCCGCCTCCTGCTCGGTGAGCTGGGAGAGCACGATCTCCCGGTACGTCGGGTTGTCGGCCATCAGCTCGTGGTGGGTGCCGGTGCCGACGACGGCGCCCTCGTCGAGGACGATGATCCGGTCGGCATCGCGGATGGTGGACACCCGCTGGGCGACGATCACCACCGTGGCGTCCGAGGTCTCCTGGGAGAGCGCGGCGCGCAGTTTGGCGTCGGTGGCGTAGTCGAGCGCCGAGAAGGAGTCGTCGAAGAGGTAGATCTCGGGCCGCCGGACCAGCGCCCGGGCGATCGCCAGGCGCTGGCGCTGGCCGCCGGAGACGTTGGAGCCGCCCTGGGCGATCGGCGCGTCCAGGCCCTCGTCGAAGCGCTCGACGAAGTCCTTGGCCTGGGCGATCTCCAAGGCCCGCCAGAGCTCCTCGTCGGTGGCGTCGGGCTTGCCGTAGCGCAGGTTGGAGGCGACGGTGCCGGTGAACAGGTACGGCTTCTGCGGGACGAGGCCGATCGCCTCGGAGAGCCGCTTGGGGTCGATCTCGCGGACGTCCACGCCGCCGACCAGCACGGTGCCGCCGGTGGCGTCGAACAGCCGGGGGACCAGGCCGAGCAGGGTGGACTTGCCGGAGCCGGTGGACCCGATCACGGCGGTGGTCTCGCCGGGGCGGGCGTGGATGTCGATGGCGCGCAGCACCGGCGCCTCGGCGCCGGGGTAGCGGAAGTCGACGGCGCGCAGCTCCAGGGTGCCGCGGGCGAGCAGTTCGCCGACCGGCGTGGCGGGTGGCACCACGCTGGTCTCGGTGCTGAGCACCTCGTGGATGCGCTCGGCGCAGACCTCGGCGCGCGGCACCATCATGAACATGAAGGTGGCCATCATGACGCTCATCAGGATCTGCATCAGGTAGGAGAGGAACGCGGTGAGCGCGCCGATCTGCATCCCGCCGCTGGCGATCCGGTGTGCGCCGAACCAGAGCACCGCGACGCTGGAGACGTTGACCACGCCCATGACCAGCGGGAACATCAGGGCCATCAGCCGGCCGACGCGCAGCGAGTAGTCGGCCAGCTCGCCGTTGGCGTCGCCGAAGCGGCGCTGCTCGTGGCCGTCCTTGACGAAGGCGCGGATGACCCGGATGCCGGTGATCTGCTCGCGCATGATCCGGTTGACGCCGTCGATCCGGACCTGCATGCCGCGGAACTGCGGGCGCAGCTTGCGCACCAGCAGGACGACCACCAGGCCGAGCAGCGGCACCACGGCCAGCAGCAGCGCGGACAGCGGCACGTCCTGGTTGAGCGCCATGACGATGCCGCCGACGCACATGATCGGCGCGGCGACCATCAGGGTGAAAGCCAGCAGGACCAGCATCTGGACCTGCTGCACGTCGTTGGTGGTACGGGTGATCAGCGAGGGCGCGCCGAACTGGCCGAGCTCCTTGGCGGAGAAGCTCTGCACCCGGTCGAAGACCGAGGCGCGGATGTCGCGGCCGACCGCCATGGCGGTGCGGGCGCTGTAGTACACGGCACCGATCTGGCAGACCACCTGGGCCAGGGAGACGCCGATCATGATCGCGCCGAGGCGCAGGATCGTGCCGGTGTCGCCCTTGACCACGCCGTCGTCGATGATGTCGGCGTTCAGGGTGGGCAGATAGAGCATGCCGAGGGTGGAGACGAGCTGGAGGAGGACCAGCAGCGTGATGGGTTTGGAGTAGGGGCCCAGGTGGGCCCGGAGCAGTCGGATCAGCACCGTGACACTCTCGTCGTCGTCAAGTGAATCGCGCATCCCAAATTACGGAACCTGTGGAAAACCTGTGCACTGCCGCCCGATGGGTGTGCCACCGGGGCCCACCCCCTTTTGGAACGGCCAACTACCCCCTAGGCTGCTGATACTCCTCTTGTTACTCGCCGGTTAATAAGCCGCCACCGAAGCCGCCCCCCGGAGGTCCTCGTTGAGTTCCGCGCAGTCCATGATCGAGCGGCGTCCGCCCTCCGTGGCCCATCTCTTCCTCAGCAGGGTAAAGGCCACCCCGGAGCACGAGGCGTACCGCTTCCCCGTCCCGGTCGACGAGCACGCCGCGGACGGCGCGCCCGGTGCCGAGCAGTGGCGTTCGCTGACCTGGGCGCAGACCGCCGAGCGGGTCAAGGCCGTGGCGGCCGGCCTGATGGCGCTGGGCATCGAGGCCGAGGACCGGGTGTCCATCTCCTCCGCCACCCGGATCGAGTGGATCCTCGCAGACCTGGGCAACATGTGCGCCGGGGCCGCGACCACCACCATCTACCCCAGCACCAACGCCGACGAGACCGCCTTCATCCTGGCGAACTCCGGCAGCCGCGCGCTGTTCGCGGAGAACGTGCAGCAGTTGGCGAAGGCCGCGGAGGAGAAGGCCCAGCTGCCCGACCTGCGCTGGGTGGTCCTCTTCGACGCGGACGAGGAGCTGCCGGCCCACGACGGGCTGGAGGTGCTCACCCTCGCCGAGCTGGAGACGCGCGGCGCCGCGTACCTGGCCGAGCACCCCGACGCGATCGAGAAGGCGGTCGACGCCCTCGACAAGGAGCAGCTCGCCACCCTCATCTACACCTCCGGCACCACCGGCCGTCCCAAGGGCGTGCGCCTGGTGCACGACTGCTGGGCGTACGAGGGCATCGCCCAGGAGGAGAGCGGCCTGCTGGCCGCCGACGACGTGCAGTTCATGTGGCTGCCGCTGTCGCACGTCTTCGGCAAGACGCTGATCTCCGGCCAGATCGCCACCGGCCACGTGATGGCCGTGGACGGCCGGGTCGACCGGATCATCCACAACCTGCCCGCGATCAAGCCGACCATCATGGCCTCGGCGCCGCGCATCTTCGAGAAGGTCTACAACGGCATCGCCGGCCGGGCCAGAGCCGAGGGCGGCGCCAAGTACAAGATCTTCCTGTGGGCCGCCAAGGTCGCCCGCGACCACGCCCGCACCACCCAGGCCAACCGGGTCGCCACCGGCCGCGACAGCGTGCCGTTCGCGCTCGGCCTGCAGCACTCGCTCGCCGACAAGCTGGTGTACGCCAAGATCCGCGCCGCGTTCGGCGGCCGGCTGCGCGGCGCGGTCTCCGGCTCGGCGGCGCTCGCCCCGGAGATCGGCTACTTCTTCGTCGGCGCCGGCGTGCCGATCCTGGAGGGCTACGGCCTGAGCGAGACCAGCGCGGGTTCCTGCGTCAACCGCGCCGAGGACATCCGGGTCGGCACCGTCGGCCGTCCGCTGCCCGGCACCGAGGTCCGGATCGCCGAGGACGGCGAGATCCTGCTCCGCGGCCCCGGCATCATGCGCGGCTACCACAACCTGCCGGAGAAGACCGCCGAGGTGCTGGAGGCCGACGGCTGGTTCCACACCGAGGACATCGGCGAGCTCTCCCCGGACGGCTTCCTGCGGATCACCGACCGCAAGAAGGACCTGTTCAAGACCTCCGGCGGCAAGTACGTCGCGCCCAGCGAGGTCGAGGGCAAGTTCAAGGCGATCTGCCCGTTCGTCTCGAACGTCCTGGTGATCGGCAACGGCCGCAACTTCTGCACCGCGCTGATCGCCCTCGACGAGACGGTGATCATGCCGTGGGCCGCCGAGCACGGCCTGGCCGGCAAGTCCTACGCCGAGGTGGCCGCCGCCCCGGAGACCGTCGCGCTGATCGACGGCTTCGTCCAGCGGCTCAACGGCGAGCTGCAGCGCTGGCAGACGGTGAAGAAGTTCCACCTGCTCCCGCGCGACCTGGACGTCGAGCACGGCGAACTCACCCCCAGCCTCAAGATCAAGCGCCCGGTGGTCGAGAAGACCTACGCGGACGCGGTGGCCGGGATGTACGCCGGCGCCAACGAGGCCTGATCCCGCCCGTCCGGTACGGCTTTCCGAGATCGGTGAGCCGTACCGGACAATGGGGGCATGCCCTCCGCACTCCCCGACGGCGACCCGGTGCCGTCCGACGGTTCCCTGCCCGCCCACGCGCTCCGTGGGCTCGGCTCGCGACCGTTCGGCTTCTACGTCCACGTGCCGTACTGCGCCAGCCGCTGCGGCTACTGCGACTTCAACACCTACACCGCCACCGAGCTCCGCAGCTCCGGCGCGGTCGCCTCGCAGGAGACGTACGCCGACAACCTGATCGCCGAGGTCCGGCTCGCCCGCAAGGTGCTGGGCGACGCCGACCTGCCGGTGCAGACCGTCTTCCTCGGCGGCGGCACGCCCACCCTGCTGCCCGCCCGCGACCTGGTCCGGATGCTCGCGGCGATCCGCGACGAGTTCGGCCTCGCGGAGGGCGCGGAGGTCACCACCGAGGCGAACCCCGAGTCGGTCGACCCCGCCTACCTGGCGGAACTCCGCGAGGGCGGCTACAACCGGCTCTCCTTCGGCATGCAGAGCGCCCGCCCGCACGTCCTGCGGCTGCTCGACCGGCACCACACCCCCGGCCGGCCCGAGGCCTGCGTCGCCGAGGCCCGCGAGGCCGGCTTCGAGCACGTCAACCTCGACCTGATCTACGGCACCCCCGGCGAGTCCGACGACGACTGGCGGGCCTCGCTGGACGCCGCGATCGGCGCCGGGCCGGACCACGTCTCCGCCTACTCGCTGATCGTCGAGGACGGCACCCGGCTGGCCGCCCGGGTCAAGCGCGGCGAACTGCCGATGATCGACGACGACGTGCACGCCGACCGCTACCTGATCGCCGAGCAGGCGCTCGCCGCCGCCGGCTACTCCTGGTACGAGGTCTCCAACTGGGCCACCACCGACGCCGGCCGCTGCCGCCACAACGAGCTGTACTGGACCGGCGCCGACTGGTGGGGCGCCGGACCGGGCGCGCACAGCCACGTCGGCGGCGTCCGGTGGTGGAACGCCAAGCACCCGGCCGCCTACGCCCAGGCCCTCGCCGAGGGCCGCACCCCGGCGCTCGCCCGCGAGGTCCTCGCCGAGGAGGACCGCCGGGTCGAGCGGATCCTGCTGGAGCTGCGCCTGGTCGACGGCTGCCCGCTGACCCTGCTCACCGCCGACGGCCGCGCCGCCGCCGAACGCGCGGTGGCCGACGGCCTGCTGGACGCGGACGCCTTCGCCGGCGGCCGGGCCGCGCTCACCCTGCGCGGGCGCCTGCTGGCCGACGGCGTGGTCCGCGACCTGGTCGACTGACCGGCCCCCGCACCCCGCGGGTGCGCGGTCGAACGCCCGGCCCGGTGGTCACCGGCCCGGTTCGGTGGTGAAGTCGATCAGCTCCTCGACGCGGCCCAGCAGGGCCGGTTCGAGGTCCTTGTAGGAGTTCACCGAGGCGAGGATGCGCTTCCAGGCGGCCGGGGTGTCCACCGGCCAGCCGAGGCGGCGGCAGATGCCCTGCTTCCAGTCCTCCTCGAAGGGCACGTCCGGCCAGCCGGGGATGCCCACGCTGGACGGCTTCACGGCCTGCCAGACGTCGATGTACGGGTGGCCGACGACCAGCACGTGGTCGCCGGTCACCCGGGCGGCGATCCGGTGCTCCTTGGTGCCGGGCAGCAGGTGGTCGACCAGCACGCCGAGCCGTCGGCCCGGGCCGGGGGCGAACTCGGCGACGATCGCGGGCAGGTCGTCGATGCCCTCCAGGTACTCGACCACCACGCCCTCGATCCGCAGGTCGTCGCCCCAGACCCGCTCGACCAGCTCGGCGTCGTGCCGGCCCTCCACGTAGATCCGCGACTCCCGGGCGACCCGCGCCCGGGCCCCCGGGACGGCGACCGAACCGGAGGCGGTCAGGCCCGGCCCGCGGGCCGGCGCCGGAGCGGTCGGCCGCACCAAGGTCACCACCCGGCCCTCCAGCAGGAAGCCGCGGTCCGTCATGGGGAAGACCCGGTGCTTGCCGAAGCGGTCCTCCAGGGTCACCGTCCAGCCCTCGGCGGTCCGCTCGCAGCGCACCACCGCCCCGCAGAACCCGGTGGCCGCCTCCTCCACGACCAGGTCGCGTTCGGCCGCCACCTCGGGCGCGGGCTGCTGCTTCTTCCACGGCGGGGTCAGATCCGGCCCGTAACTCCTGCTGCGCATCTGACGGAGTCTACGGCCGCTGACCGGCCGTCACCCGGGAGACCCGCACACCCCGCACACCTGGCGCACCCCGCGCCCGCCCTCACCCAGGGTAGGGCGCGGCGACCGCCAGCACCTCGGCGATCCGCTGCTTGACCGCCTCGCGGTGGGGGAGCGCCCGTACCTCGCCGCCGACCCAGTCCGGGCGGACCCCGCGGTCGGCGAGCAGGTAGAGCACGCGCAGGGTGCGCAGCGTGTTGGAAGCGAACGGCGGCATCGGGCCCGGCTCGCCGGTGGCGAAGACCTCCGCGATCCGGTCCAGCCAGGCCACCGCCCGGCCCTCGGTCAGTTCCCCGCGGGTCAGGGTGAGGGCCAGCGCGAAACCGAGCCGGTCGTCCTCCATCGCGTCCCACACCTGGTCGGTCGGCGCGAGCAGCCGAGCGGCGCCGAGGGCGAGCGGCTCGGCCGGGTCGACCTCGGGGTGCTCGCCGAAGGCGCGCAGCAGGTCGGCGCCGTGCGCGACCGCGTGCAGCCACCCCAGCGCCGGGTCCCACCCGCGCAGGTCGGTCTCGGCGGGGTACCAGCGGCCGAACGCCGCCAGCCACTGCGGCCGGTACGCACCGGCCCGGACGAGCTTCGCCAGGACCAGGGGTGCGAACGTCCGGGCCTGGACCTCCGGATCGTCGAAGCGCCCGGCCAGCTCGTCCCCGAGGGCCAGGCGCGCCTCGGGCGCCAACTCGGGCACCCAGCGCGCCAGCAGGGGGTAGGCCCGCTCGTCGCGCTCCACCGGGTCGGGCGAGCGCAGGGCGGCGCTCACCACCGCGACGGACTCGGCGGAGGGGGCGGCGGCTTCCAGAAGGTCCCAATCGGTCACGGGCGGACTCTAGTGCGGGCCGGTCGACCGCGCACCGGCCCGGCCCGGGGTGGGGAGTCAGTCCGTCAGGCCCGGGGCGCCCCAGACGGGGAACCAGCGGGAGAGGTCCTGTTCGACCCGGAGGTCGTTGGTGAGCAGGCCCTTGGCCTGGAGCTCGACCGGGCTGTTGCGCTTCTCGCCGCCGCCCGGCACCGGGGCGAACGGGTAGAAGGTGCCGCGCTTGTAGAGGTAGACCAGGCCGAGGGACTGCCCCGCGGGGTTGCGGAAGGCGACGATCGAGCAGAGCAGTTGCGGGCCGAAGCCGTTCGCCTCGAGCTCGCTGTTGACCGCGTGCAGGTCGTTGACCAGGTCGGCGATCTCCTCGGGGGTGTGGCGGGCGAGCAGCCAGGTGTAGCCGTAGGAGTCCTGGGAGACCTCGACCGGGACGCCGCCGCGCGCGGTGTCGGCGTCCAGGAGCTCGCGGACCTGCGCCTGGACGTCGGCGAACGCCCCGCCCTCGACGGCGGCGAAGCACACCGACCCGAGACCGGTCGGCCGGAAGCCGGACGCGGCCTCCAGGGTGAGCGCGGCGGAGGGGACGGCGAACAGCTGGTCCAGGTCGGGCTTGACCGGCTTGGAGCGGCCGAACAGGGCGTCCAGGAATCCCATCTCAGGTCCTCTCAGGTCCTCTCGGGTCCGCGAGGACCGGTCCTCGCGGACCGGGGCTCGGCGGCGGTCGGGTTCAGCGGCCGAGTTCGGTCGAGATCTTCTCCAGCTGCTCCAACCGCCGCTCCAGCGTCGGGTGGGTGGAGAACAGCCGGCCGGCGGCCTCGCGGGCGCTCAGCGCGGGGGCGAAGTAGAAGGCGTTGTACGGCTGGGCCTGGCGCAGGTCCCTGGTGGGGATGGCGGCGATCTGCCCGCTGACCTTGGTCAGGGCGGAGGCCAGTGCGCTGGGCCGGCCGGTCAGCTGGGCGGCGGCCCGGTCGGCGGCGAGTTCCCGGTAGCGGGAGAGCAGCCGGGTGAGCAGGAAGCTGATCGCGTACACCACCATGGCCACCAGCGGGACGATCAGTGCCGCGATCGCGGCGTTGGAGTCGTTGCTGTTCCGGTTGGAGCCGACGAATCCGCCGTACAGGGCCATCCGGGTGATCGCTCCGGCCAGCACGCCCAGGAATCCGGCCACCGTCATCACCGCGACGTCCCGGTGGGCGACGTGCGAGAGCTCGTGGGCGAGGACGCCCTCCAGCTCCTCCGGTCCGAGCCGGCGCAGCAGGCCGGTGGTGACGCAGACCACCGACTTCTCGGGTTTGCGGCCGGTGGCGAAGGCGTTCGGCATGTCGTTGTCGGCGACCGCCACCCGGGGTTTGGGCATGTCGGCGAGGGCGCAGAGCCGGTCGACGGCGCCGTGCAGCTGCGGGTACTGCTCGGGCGTCACCTCGTGGGCGCCCATCGCCCGTTCGGTGATCTTGTCGCTGAACCAGAACTGGGCGACGAACAGGCCGCCCGAGATCAGGACGATCAGCGGCCACGCGCCGCGCAGCAGCACGATCAGCAGCCCGGTGAAGCCCACGTACACCAGGCCGATCAGGAACATCGTGGTGACCATCCGCCCGGTCAGACCGCGGTCGGGCGCGAACCGGGAGTGCTGTGACGTCGACATCGCCGCTTCCTCCTCAGGTGCCTTCTGAGTTCGATGCTGCCACTCGGACGAGGATCACGTGGCCGGGCCGTTCCTGCCGTCGGACCCGGGCCTTACACTGGCAGGTACGGTCCTGGCACTCTGCCTTCCGGAGTGCCAGACGGGGGACGGCTACCAGGTCAACGGACGAAGACGGAGGTGCGTGCCATGCCCGAGGACGGCAAGCCCGAGGCCAGGCGGTTCGACGCCCGCCCGTCCGTCCGCCCGCTCGACGAGCGGCGGCTCGCGGTGCTGCGCGCGATCGTCCAGGACTACGTGGGCACCGAGGAGCCGGTCGGCTCCAAGGCCCTGGTCGAGCGGCACAACCTGGGCGTCTCCCCGGCCACCGTGCGCAACGACATGGCCGCGCTGGAGGAGGAGGGGTACATCCAGCAGCCGCACACCAGTGCGGGCCGGATCCCCACCGACAAGGGGTACCGGCTGTTCGTCGACCGGCTCGCCGAAGTCAAGCCGATGTCCGCGCCCGAGCGGCGCGCCATCCGGCACTTCCTGGAGAGCGCCGTCGACCTGGACGACGTGGTCGCCCGCACGGTGCGGCTGCTCGCCCAGCTGACCCGGCAGGTCGCCGTCGTCCAGTACCCCTCGCTGACCCGCTCCACCGTGCGGCACATCGAGCTGGTCGCCATCACCCCGACCAAGCTGATGCTGGTGCTGATCACCAACACCGGCCGGGTCGAGCAGCGACTGGTCGACTGCCCCGGCACGGTGGGCGAGACCCTGCTCGGCGACCTGCGCGCCAAGCTCAACGGCATGGCCGGCGGCTGTCCGCTGCCCGAGGTCCCGGTGGTCCTGGAGGATCTGCCGTCCGGCTTCGAGCAGGTCGAACGGCCGATCGTCAGCGTCGTGCTCGCCACCCTCTTCGAGACCCTCGCCGAGCAGAACGAGGAGCGGATCATGCTGGCGGGCACCGCCAACCTGACCCGCTTCGGCCACGACTTCCCGCTCACCGTCCAGCCCGTGCTGGAGGCGCTGGAGGAGCAGGTCGTCCTGCTCCGCCTCCTGGGCGAGACGGCGGAGTCCGGGATGACGGTCCGGATCGGCCACGAGATCGCGTACGAGGGGCTCAATTCCACCTCGATGGTCTCGGTCGGTTACGGTTCGGGCGACCAGAGCGTGGCAAAGCTCGGGGTGATCGGTCCGACCCGGATGGATTACCCGGGCACAATGGGGGCGGTGCGAGCGGTGGCACGGTACGTGGGCCAGATCCTGGCCGAGTCGTAGCAGGGATGCCGGTCGGAGCCGGCGCAGTCGATCGCAAGCACTTCTAGAGGCGGAACAAACCGGAGCATTTGGTGGCCACGGACTACTACGCGGTACTCGGCGTCCGACGCGACGCGGGGCAGGACGAGATCAAGAAGGCGTTCCGACGCCTCGCACGCGAACTGCACCCGGACGTCAACCCCGACCCGAAGACGCAGGAGCGGTTCAAGGAGATCAACGCCGCCTACGAGGTGCTCTCCGATCCGCAGAAGCGCCAGGTCTACGACCTCGGCGGCGACCCGCTGTCGCCCAACGGCGGCGGCGCGGGCGGATTCGGCGCGGGCGCGGCGGGCTTCGGCTTCTCCGACATCATGGACGCCTTCTTCGGCGCCGCCTCCGGCCAGCGCGGTCCGCGCTCCCGGACGCGCCGCGGCCAGGACGCCATGATCCGCCTGGAGATCACCCTGGAGGAGGCCGCCTTCGGCACCACCAAGGAACTCCAGGTCGACACCGCCGTCACCTGCACCACCTGCAACGGCGAGGGCGCCGCCCCCGGCACCTCCGCGCAGACCTGTGACATGTGCCGCGGCAAGGGCGAGGTCTCCCAGGTCACCCGGTCCTTCCTGGGCCAGGTCATGACCTCCCGCCCCTGCCCGCAGTGCCAGGGCTTCGGCACCGTGGTGCCCACCCCGTGCCCCGAGTGCGCCGGCGACGGCCGCGTCCGGGCCCGCCGCACGCTGACCGTGAAGATCCCCGCCGGTGTCGACAACGGCACCCGGATCCAGCTGGCCGGCGAGGGCGAGGTCGGTCCCGGCGGCGGTCCCGCCGGTGACCTCTACGTCGAGATCGCCGAGACCGCCCACCAGGTGTTCCAGCGGCGAGGGGACGACCTGCACTGCACGGTGACCATCCCGATGACCGCCGCCGCGCTCGGCACCCAGGTGCCGCTGCAGACCCTCGACGGGCTGGAGGAGGTCGACATCCGGCCCGGCACCCAGAGCGGCCAGTCGATCCCGCTGCACGGTCGCGGCATCACGCACCTGCGCGGGGGCGGCCGGGGCGACCTGATAGTGCACGTCGAGGTGCAGACGCCGACCAAGCTCGACCCGGAGCAGGAGGAGCTGCTGCGGCGGCTCTCCATGCTGCGCGGGGAGGAGCGTCCGTCGGGCCAGTTCGCGCCGGGCCAGCAGGGGCTGTTCTCCCGCCTGAAGGACGCCTTCAACGGAAGGTGATGCAGACCAGCTCTCGCTCGAAAGGTTCTCCGTCATGACTGCGCCGGTGTTCGTCGTCGAGACCGCCCTGCTGGCCGGGGTCACGCCGGGGGCGACGGTGCGGCTGGACGGGGCGGAGGGGCGGCACGCCGTCGCGGTGAAGCGGCTGGAGGCCGGTGAGGCGGTGACGCTGGCGGACGGGCTGGGGCTCGGCGTGTTCGGGACGGTCGCCGCCGTGCACGGCAAGGACGCGCTGGACGTCACCGTCGCGGAGGTCCGCGAGGAGCCGGAGCCGAGCCCGCGGATCGTCGTGGTGCAGGCCCTGCCGAAGGGCGACCGCGGCGAGCTGGCCGTCGAGACGATGACCGAGGTCGGCGTGGACGTGGTGATCCCGTGGTCGGCGTCCCGGTGCATCACCCAGTGGAAGGGCGACCGGGGCGCCAAGGCGCTGGCCAAGTGGCGGGCGACCGCGCGCGAGGCGGGCAAGCAGTCGCGGCGGCTGCGCTTCCCCGAGGTGCGCGAGGCGATGACGACCCGTCAGCTCGTCCCGTTGCTGGGACGGGCGGCGCTGGCCGCGGTGCTGCACGAGGAGGGCGCGACGCCGCTGGCCGCGGCGGAGCTGCCGGTCGGCGGGGACATCGTGCTGGTCGTCGGCCCGGAGGGCGGGGTCGCCCCGGAGGAGCTGGCGGCCTTCGCCGAGGCGGGCGCGCAGCCGTACCGGCTCGGGCCGTCGGTGCTGCGGACGTCCACGGCGGGTGTCGCGGCGGGCGCCCTGCTGCTGGGCCGCACCGGCCGCTGGGCGTAGCGCGCCGGTCCGGAACGCCGGAATTCGTGGCCGGGCCGTCCCCGGCTGCTTATGGTGGCCGGTGTGACAGATTCTCAGCGCGGCTACCTGCGCCATCCCCATGTGCACGGTGACCTGGTCACCTTCGTTGCCGAGGACGACGTCTGGCTGGCTCCGGTGGCCGGCGGGCGGGCCTGGCGGCTGACGGCGGACCAGGTGCCGGTGGCGCACCCGAGGTTCTCGCCGGACGGGCGGCACATCGCCTTCACCTCGATGCGGGACGGCGCGCCGGAGGTGCACGTCGCACCGGTGGACGGCGGGCCGTCCCGGCGCCTGACGTTCTGGGGCAGCCCGTTCACGGCGGTGCGCGGCTGGACGGCGGACGGCCGGCCGGTGGCGACGACCACCGGCGGGCAGGCGACGATCCGCCGCACCTGGGCGTTCGCCGTGCCGCTGGACGGCGGCCCCGCCGAGCGGCTCCCGTACGGCCCGGTGAGCGGGCTGGCGCAGGAGCCGGGCGGGGAGCGGACGCTGCTGGTGTCGGCGTTCGGCCGGGAGCCCGCGATGTGGAAGCGCTACCGCGGCGGGCAGGCGGGCAAGCTGTGGATCGGTGCGACGGAGTTCGCCCGGCTGCACGCGGACCTGGACGGGCACCTGGAGTCGCCGCTGTGGGTGGGCGAGCGGGTGGCGTTCCTGTCGGACCACGAGGGCGTCGGGCAGCTGTACTCCAGCCTCCCCGACGGCGCTGACCTGCGCCGGCACACGGACGGTGGGTTCTACGCCCGCGGCGCGTCCACCGACGGCACCCGGGTGGTCTGGTACAGCGCCGGCGACGTCTGGCTGCTGGACGACCTGCGGGGCGCCGAACCGCGCCGGTTGGAGCTCAGCCCGGCCGGCCCCCGCACGCTGCGCCAGCCCCGGCCGGTGTCGGCCGCCGGCCGGATCGACTGGGTGGCCCCGGACCGGACCGGTCGGGCCAGCGCCGTGGTGGTGCGCGGCACCGTGCACTGGCTGACCCACCGGGAGGGCCCGTCCCGGGTGCTGGACGAGACGGCCGGGGTGCGGGCCCGGCAGGTGCGGGTGGTGCCCGGCGAGGACGGCGGGCAGGGCGCGGTGTGGGTGACCGACGCCGAGGGCGACGACGCGATCGAGTACGCGCCCGCCGTGCTGGGGGCGGAGCGGCGGCGGCTGGCCGCCGGGCGGCTCGGCCGGGTCCGGGCCCTGGAGGTCTCCCCGGACGGCAAGCTGCTGGCGGTCGCCGCGCACGACGGCCGGGTGCTGCTGGTCGCCCTGAGCGACGGCGCGGTGCACGAGCTGGCCCGCAGCGGTGACGGCGAGGTGAGCGGGCTGGTGTTCAGCCCGGACTCGGCGTGGCTGGCCTGGTCGCAGCCGGTGCTCGGCCCGTGGGCGCTGCGCCAGATCATGCTGGCCGACCTGACCTCACGGACCGTCAGCGAGGCGACCCCGCAGCGCTTCCACGACTACTCGCCGGCCTTCACCGCGGACGGGAAGCACCTGGCGTTCCTCTCGGTGCGCAACTTCGACCCGGTGTACGACGCGCACGTCTTCGACCTGTCCTTCCCGGCGGGCACCCGGCCGTACCTGATCACGCTGGCGGCCGACACCCCGTCGCCGTTCGGCCCGCAGCGGGCCGGGCTCGGCCTCGGCGGGGACGAGGACGAGCCGAAGGACGAGAAGAAGGACGAGGCCTCCGCGCACCCGGCGACCCGGGTGGACCTGGACGGGATCGCCGACCGGATCGTCCCCTTCCCCGTGGAGGGCGGCCGGTTCGGCTCGCTGCGGGCGGCCAAGGACGGCGTGCTGTGGACCCGGCTCCCGTTCGTCGGCGAGCTCGGCGACATCGCGTCCTCGCTGGAGGCCGACGAGCCCAGGGCCGCGCTGGAGCGCTACGACCTGAAGAAGCGCCGGGTCGAGCAGCTGCTCGGCGAGCTGGACGGATTCGCGGTCAGCGGCGACGGGGCGCGGCTCGCCGTCCTCGACGAGGGCGCCCTGCGGGTGGTGCCCGCCGACCGGAAGGCCGGCGAGGACGAGGACCTGGACGTGGACCTGGACCGGATCCGGGTCACCGTCGACCCGGCCGCCGAGTGGCGGCAGATGTTCGACGAGAACGGCCGGTTGATGCGCGACAACTTCTGGCGCGCGGACCTCGGCGGCGTCGACTGGGCGGGCGTCCTGGAGCGCTACCGACCGCTGGTCGAGCGGGTCGGCTCGCACACCGACCTGGTCGACCTGCTCTGGGAGACCGTCGGCGAGCTGGGCACCTCGCACGCGTACGTGATCCCGCCGGGGCGCGGCGCGGAGGCGGCCCGCCGGCAGGGCCTGCTCGGCGCCGACCTGGTGCGGGAGGGCGAGGTGTGGCGGGTCGAGCGGATCCTGCCCGGCGAGTCCTCGGACCCGCGGGCGCGCTCGCCGCTGGCCGCGCCCGGCGTCGCGATCCGGCCCGGTGACGCGGTGCTGGCCGTCAACGGCCGGCCGGTGGACCCGGTGGCGGGCCCGTTCCCGCTGCTGGCCGGCACCGCCGGGCAGCCGGTGGAGCTCACCGTGGTCGGCAAGGACGGCACCGGGGAGCGGCACCCGGTGGTGGTGCCGCTCGCCGACGAGGAGGCGCTGCGCTACCACGACTGGGTCGCGGGCCGGCGGGAGCTGGTGCGCGAGCTGTCCGACGGGCGGCTCGGGTACCTGCACGTGCCGGACATGCAGAGCGCCGGCTGGGCGCAGCTCCACCGCGACCTGCGGGCCGAGATGGCGCGCGAGGGGGTGGTGGTCGACCTGCGGGAGAACCGCGGCGGCCACACCTCGCAGCTGATCATCGAGAAGCTGGGCCGGAGGATCATCGGCTGGGACCGGGCCCGTGACATCGACGCGGCCGAGCCGTACCCGGCGGACGCCCCGCGCGGGCCGGTGGTGGCGCTGGCCAACGAGTTCTCCGGCTCGGACGGCGACATCGTCAACGCGGCGATCCAGGCGCTGGGCATCGGCCCGGTGGTCGGCACCCGCACCTGGGGCGGTGTCATCGGCATCGACAGCAAGTACCACCTGGTCGACGGCACCCTGGTGACCCAGCCCAAGTACGCCTTCTGGCTGGAGGGGTACGGCTGGGGCGTGGAGAACCACGGCGTCGACCCGGACGTCGAGGTGCCCGTCACGCCGCAGGACTGGGCGGCCGGCCGCGACACCCAGCTGGAGGAGGGCGTCCGGCTGGCGCTCGCCGCGCTCGCGCGGACCCCCGCGAAGACGGCACCGGCCGCTCCCTCCTAGGGAGCGCCCCTGGTTGTACGCTTCCGGGCGTACTGACAAGCGTTCAGGAGGAGAAGCAGATGGCCGGCGAGGCGCAGTCCGACTGCCTGTTCTGCAGGATCGTGGCGGGGGAGATCCCGGCGACGGTGGTGCGCAGGACGGAGCGCACGCTGGCGTTCCGGGACATCGCGCCGAAGGCGCCGGTGCACGTGCTGGTGATCCCGCACGCGCACTACCCGGACGCCGCCCGGCTGGCGGCGGCGGAGCCGGAGATCGCCGGTGAGCTGCTGGCGGAGGCGGGCCGGGTGGCCGAGGACGAGGGGATCTCCGACTACCGGCTGATCTTCAACACGGGTGCGGGCGCGGGGCAGACGGTCTTCCACGCGCACGTGCACGTCCTCGGCGGCACGCCGATGACCGAGCGGATGATCTGAGGCACCGTGTCGCAGCGTGAACTCGTCGTCCTGGGCACCGCCAGCCAGGTGCCGACCCGGAACCGCAACCACAACGGCTACCTGCTGCGCTGGGACGGCGAGGGCCTGCTGTTCGACCCGGGGGAGGGCACCCAGCGGCAGATGCTGCACGCCGGGGTGTCCGCCACCGGGATCACCCGGATCGCCGTGACGCACTTCCACGGAGACCACTGCCTGGGCCTGGCGGGCGTGATCCAGCGGATCAACCTGGACCGCGTCCCGCACCCGGTGGACGCCTACTACCCGGTGTCCGGGCAGGTCTTCTTCGACCGGCTGCGGCACGCCACGGCGTACTTCGAGACCGCGGAGCTGCGGCCCCGGCCGATCTCGGAGCCCGGGCCGCTGGAGGCGCCGGGGGCGCCGTTCGCGCTGGAGGCGGTGCGGCTGTCGCACCCGGTGGAGTCGTTCGGCTACCGGCTGGTCGAGCCGGACGGCCGGCGGCTCGACCCGGCGCTGCTGCGGGCGGCCGGGATCGCCGGCCCGGCGGTGGGCCGGCTGCAGCGCGAGGGCCGGGTCGAGCTGGACGGCCGCACCGTCACCCTCGACGAGGTCAGCGCCCCGAGGCCCGGGCAGAGCTTCGCGTTCGTGATGGACACCCGGCTGTGCGGGGGCGTGCAGGAGCTGGCGTCCGGCGTCGACCTGCTGGTGATCGAGGCGACCTTCCTGGACGCGGACGCGCACCTCGCCGAGGACCACGGCCACCTGACGGCCGCGCAGGCGGCGCGGGTGGCGGCCGAGGCGGGCGTGCGGACGCTGGTGCTCACCCATTTCTCGCAGCGCTACCCGGACCCGGAGGGCCATCTCGCGGAGGCGCGCAAGCACTTCGACGGCGAAATCGTGGTCGCCGAGGACCTGGCGCGCATCCCGCTGCCGGCCCGGAACTGAGCGCGGGGCCGAGCGCGGAACGGGCGGAAAACCATTCGCGTCGGCCGCGGATCAGGCGGACCATCGAACGCGCTGCGCCGCTCCGGCGAACACCTGCGCGGCGTACCCTGGTGACCCGGAGAGCCCGGAGCGCCACACGAGACGACGGATGGGGATGAGGCAGGCGGCAGCGCCGACCCATGAGTGACACACCGCAGACCCGAACCAACGGACAGCAGCGCCCCGACGGGGAGGCCAGCACCCGGATCGTCATTCCGGAGAAGCACCCGATGGTCACCTTGCTGGGCGCGGCCGACTCGCTCCTGCGAGTGATCGAGAGCGGCTTCCCGGACGCCGACATCCACGTCCGCGGCAACGAGGTGACCGCCACCGGTTCCCGGGCCGAGATCAAGCTCGTCGAGCAGCTCTTCAACGAGATGATGCTGGTGCTGCGCACCGGCCAACCCCTGACGGAGGACGCCGTGGAGCGCTCCATCGCCATGCTCAGGAGTGCCCAGGACGACCCGGCCCACCCGGCCCCGTCCGAGGTCTTCACGGCGAACATCCTGTCGAACCGGGGCCGCACCATCCGCCCCAAGACCCTGAACCAGCAGCGCTACGTCGAGGCGATCGACAAGCACACGATCGTCTTCGGCCTCGGCCCGGCCGGTACCGGCAAGACCTACCTGGCGATGGCCAAGGCCGTCCAGGCCCTGCAGGCCAAGGAGGTCAACCGGATCATCCTGACCCGTCCGGCGGTCGAGGCGGGCGAGCGGCTGGGCTTCCTGCCCGGCACGCTGTACGAGAAGATCGACCCGTACCTGCGCCCGCTGTACGACGCGCTGCACGACATGATGGACCCGGACTCGATCCCCCGGCTGATGGCCGCGGGCACCATCGAGGTCGCCCCGCTCGCGTACATGCGCGGCCGCACCCTGAACGACGCCTTCATCATCCTGGACGAGGCGCAGAACACCTCGCCCGAGCAGATGAAGATGTTCCTGACCCGGCTGGGCTTCAACTCGCGGGTGGTGGTCACCGGTGACACCAGCCAGATCGACCTGCCGGGCGGCACCCGCAGCGGCCTGAAGGTGGTCCAGGAGATCCTCGCCGACGTGCCGGACATCCACTTCTCGGTGCTCACCAGCACCGACGTGGTGCGGCACAAGCTGGTCGGCCGGATCGTGGACGCCTACGAGCGCTGGGACGCCCAGCAGGAGGCCGACGAGGCCCCCGCGAACCGCAAACCCGTCCAGCGCCGGGGCGCCCGTGCCCCGCGCCAGTCCCATCGCACCGAAAGCTGAGTAACGCACCCTCCATGTCGATCGACATCGCCAACGAGTCCGGCTGGGACGCGGACGAGGAGTCCATCCTCGACGTCGCCCGGTACGCCCTCGACAAGATGCGGATCCACCCGCAGTCCGAACTGTCCGTGATCCTGGTCGACAGCGACGCGATGGCGGAGCTGCACGTGCAGTGGATGGACCTCCCGGGCCCCACCGACGTGATGTCCTTCCCGATGGACGAGCTCCGTCCCGGCAAGGAGGGCGAGGACCTGCCGCAGGGGCTGCTCGGCGACATCGTGCTCTGCCCCGAGGTCGCCGAGAAGCAGGGCCTGGCCGCCCCGTCCAAGCACTCCATGGACGAGGAGCTGCAGCTGCTCACCGTGCACGGCGTGCTGCACGTGCTCGGCTACGACCACGAGGAGCCCGACGAGGAGCGCGAGATGTTCGCGCTGCAGAAGCGGATCCTGGACGACTGGCGCGCCGGTCGCGGACTGTCCGGGATCTCCCCGGCGCCGACCACCCACTGAGGGCCGGCCGTCTGTGAGTGGTGAGAGTACGAGCTTCCTCGTCGGAGCTCTCCTGCTGGTCGTGCTCGGCTGGCTCGCGGCGTGCGCCGAGGCCGGCATCTCCCGGATCTCCCGGTTCCGCGCCGAGGAGGCCGCGAGGGCCGGCCGGCGCGGCGCCGACCGGCTGCTCGCGCTGACCTCCGACCCGATCCGCTACCTCAACCTGGCCACCCTGATCCGGGTGGCCTGCGAGATGGCGGCGGCCGTGCTGGTCACCGTGGTCTGCGTGCGGAGCTTCGAGGAGACCTGGCAGGCGGTGCTGACCGCGGTCGGCGTGATGGTGCTGGTCTCCTTCGTGGCGGTCGGCGTCTCGCCGCGCACCATCGGCCGCCAGCACCCGCTGACCACGGCCACCACCGCCTCGTACGTGCTGCTGCCGCTGGCCCGGATCCTCGGGCCGATCCCCAAGCTGCTGATCCTGGTCGGCAACGCGCTCACCCCGGGCAAGGGGTACAAGGAGGGGCCGTTCGCCTCCGAGGCGGAGCTGCGGGCCCTGGTGGACCTGGCGGAGCAGGACGACCTGATCGAGGACGAGGAGCGCCGGATGGTGCACTCGGTCTTCGAGCTGGGCGACACCATCGTCCGCGAGGTGATGGTGCCGCGCACCGACCTGGTGATGATCGAGCGGCACAAGACCGTCCGGCAGGCCCTCACCCTGGCGCTGCGCTCCGGCTTCTCCCGGATCCCGGTGGTCGGGGACAACGAGGACGACGTGGTCGGCATCGTGTACCTGAAGGACCTGGTCCGGCGCACCCACATCAACCGGGAGTCGGAGTCCGAGCAGGTCGACGGGGTGATGCGCCCGGCGGTGTTCGTCCCCGACTCCAAGCCGGCCGCCGACCTGCTGCGCGAGATGCAGCAGATGCGCTCGCACGTGGCGATCGTCATCGACGAGTACGGCGGCACGGCCGGCCTGGTGACCATCGAGGACATCCTGGAGGAGATCGTCGGTGAGATCACCGACGAGTACGACCGGGAGATCGCCCCGGTCGAGGACCTCGGCGACGGCTCCTACCGGATCACCGCCCGGCTGCTGGTGGAGGACCTCGGCGAGCTGTTCGGCATCGAGCTGGCCGACGAGGACGTGGAGACGGTCGGCGGCCTGCTCGCCAAGCACCTGGGCCGGGTGCCGATCCCCGGGTCCTCCTGCGCCATCCCGGTGCCGGAGGAGACGGGCAGCGACCTGCTGTCCATCCGGCTGACCGCCGAGAGCTCGGCCGGCCGCCGCAACCGGATCGGCACCGTGGTCGCGGCGCCGGTGCGCGAGCCCGCGGAGATCGGGGAGCCGGTGGAGGCGGAGCACGAGTAGCAGTCCCGGCGTTCCGGACAAGGCGGCCCGCGGGGAGCCCCCCGCGGGCCGCCTTGTCCTTGGAGGAACCGCCGGGCCTGCGCGCAGCGTTTGCCCCGGGCTCGCCGGGATGACGACGATGGACACATGGCACATCAATTGCGCGCGGAGTACGGCGCCGGGGGGCCGTCCGGCCAGGTGGCCAGGTGGCACGTCGTCCGGAGCACCGACCCGTCGCACGGCATGTGCGGCGCGGAGATCGTCGCGGACGCCGAGACCCGGCCCGAGTCGGACTGGGGCACCGGCCTGCGGAGCTGCCAGCAGTGCGGCTCGCTGTACCTGCACGAAGCCCCGTTCCTCCCCGAGGACTGGGCCTGAGCGGAGGTTGCGATGAAATTGCAGGACGAACTACCGGTCGACCACAAGCTCGGCCGGGTCTACCGGTTCGGCGCCGGCCTCGGCGGCGTCTTCCTGGTGGTCTTCGGCATCCTGGGGCTGACCGGCAGCCACCCCGGCTTCATCGACACCGAGGGCAAGGAGGTCCTGGGCCTCTCCAGCAACGGCGCGCTCAGCGTGCTCTCGCTGGTCGCCGGCGGCGTGCTGATCCTCGGCGCGGTGATCGGCGGCAACATCGCCTCCAACATCAACATGGCGATCGGCCTGCTGTTCGTCCTGGCGGGCTTCGTCGGACTGATGGTGCTCGACAGCAGCGCCAACCGGCTGGCCTTCCACATCTCCAACGTGATCTTCAGCTTCGTGTTCGGCTTCGTGGTCCTGACCTTCGGCATGTACGGCAGGGTCAGCAGCCACCTGCCCAAGGACAACCCGTACTGGAAGGAGCGGCACTCGCGCCCGGAGACGCTGCCCTCCGGCCCGCCCACCTTCGTCAAGGTGATGCGGCCCGGGCCGCCCAACCCGACCGGGCACTGATGTTCTGGGGGTGATCGGCGCGCGCCGCGGCATGCCGGGCGCGCGCCGCCGGGTGAGAGTGGTCCCCGTACGCCTACGGACGGAAGGGGACCACCGGCATGGTGATCGAGGGGCGGTCGGGGATCGGGTACGGCGCGATGGTGCTGTCGCCCGGCATGTACGGGGAGATCGACGACCGGCGCGGGGAGGCCGCGCTGCGGGCCGCGCTGGACGCCGGCGCGGTGATGATCGACACCGCGGACGGGTACGGGCCGGACGGGCACAACGAGCGCCTGGTCGGGCGGGCGCTGGACGGCCGGGACGACGTCCTGGTCGCCACCAAGTTCGGGTTCCGGATCCCGGACGGCGCCGAGGCGCACCGCTTCCCGGTGAACTACGCCTTCGGCGAGCTCGCGGTGAACTGCGAGCCCAAGTTCGTCCGCGGGTACGCCGAGCAGTCGCTGCGCGGGCTCGGGGTGGAGGCGATCGACCTCTACTACCCGCACTTCCCGGACCCGCAGGTGCCCTTCGAGGACACCGTGGGCGCGGTCGCCGAGCTGATCGAGGACGGGCTGGTCCGCCGGCTCGGCGTCTCGAACGTCACCGCCGAGCAGCTGCGGGCGGCGCACGCCGTGCATCCCGTCGCGGCGGTGCAGGCGCAGTGGTCGATGTGGCAGGCGGTCGACCCGGAGCTGCTGGCGGCGGCGAAGGAGCTGGGCACCGCCGTGGTCGCCTGGAGCCCGCTCGGCGGCGGCTTCCTCACCGGCACCGTCGAGGGGCTGGGCGAAGGGGACTTCCGCCACCAGCAGGAGCGCTTCAGCGGGGACAACCTGCGGACCAACAACGACCGCTACGCCCCGGTGCGGGCGATCGCCGCCGAGCTGGCCGTGACGCCCGGGCAGCTGGCGCTGGCCTGGCTGCTCCACCAGGACGCCCAGGTGGTGCCGATCCCCGGCAGCCGCACCCCGGCGCACATCGCGGAGAACCTCGCGGCGGCCGAACTCGCGCTGGACGCACCGACGCTGGCCCGGATCGACGCGGCGCTGGCGGCGTTCGCCCCGGTGGGTGAGGGCGCGCTGATGGAGTGAGCCTATGCTCGTTGCCCATGAGCGAGATCTCCGAGCTGGACCCCGAGGACAAGAAGATCGTCACGCTGGCGCGATCCGCCCGCGCCCGCAACGGCGTCGAGGAGGGCGCGGCGGTGCGCGACGAGACCGGCCGCACGTACGTGGCGGGCACCGTGGCGCTGGAGTCGCTGCGGCTGAGCGCCCTGCAGACGGCGGTCGCGATGGCCGTCGCCAGCGGCGCCAAGGGCCTGGAGGCGGCCGCCGTGGTGACCGCGGCCGGCGCCCCGGCCGACGCCGACCTGGCGGCCGTGCGCGACCTGGGCGGGGCCGGTACGCCGGTGCTGCTGGCCGGTCCGGACGGCACGGTGCGGTCGGTCACCGGGGCCCGCTGAGCGACTCCTCCCGAGCCCCCTTGTGGCAGGGCGATAATCTGACCGCAAGGGTGGCGTCGGGGGAGGGGACCATGGGCGTACTGGCGTTCTTCGCCGGGCTGCTGCTGACCGTGATGGGGCTCGGCCGCTGGCACGAGACCGGCTCGCCGTGGTGGCTCGCCGGATCGATCGCGCTGCTGGTCCTGGTGCTGATCGGCGGGCTGACGGGCGGCAAGAAGACCGGCTGACCGGCCGGGCGTCGGTGATCAGGGAGAATGGTGCCCATGAGTAGTCCTTCCTCCCCGTACCGCTCCGGGTTCGCGTGCTTCGTCGGCCGTCCCAACGCGGGTAAGTCGACCCTGACCAACGCCCTGGTCGGGACGAAGGTCGCGATCACCTCCGACCGCCCGCAGACCACCCGGCACACCGTCCGGGGCATCGTCCACCGCCCCGACGCGCAGCTCGTCCTGGTGGACACCCCCGGCCTGCACAAGCCCCGCACGCTCCTCGGCGAGCGGCTCAACGACCTGGTCCGCTCCACCTGGGCCGAGGTCGACGTGATCGGCTTCTGCCTGCCCGCCGACCAGAAGCTCGGCCCCGGCGACAAGTTCATCGCCAAGGAGCTCGCCGAGATCAAGAAGACCCCCAAGGTCGCCATCGTCACCAAGACCGACCTGGTCGACTCCAAGCGGCTGGCCGAGCAGCTGATCGCCGTCCACCAGCTGGGCGCCGAGCTGGGCATCGAGTGGGCGGAGATCATCCCGGTCTCGGCGGTCGGCGACAAGCAGGTCGAGCTGGTCGGCGAGCTGATCACCAAGCTGCTCCCGGAGGGCATGCCCCTCTACCCGGACGGCGATCTGACCGACGAGCCCGAGCAGATCATGGTCGCCGAGCTGATCCGCGAGGCCGCGCTGGAGGGCGTCCGCGACGAGCTGCCGCACTCGCTGGCGGTGGTGGTCGAGGAGATGATCCCGCGCGAGGGCCGCCCGGCCGACCGTCCGCTGCTGGACATCCACGCCAACGTCTACATCGAGCGGCAGAGCCAGAAGGCGATCGTGATCGGCGCCAAGGGCTCGCGCCTGAAGCACGTCGGCACCACCGCCCGCAAGCACATCGAGGCGCTGCTCGGCACCCCGGTCTACCTGGACCTGCACGTCAAGGTCGCCAAGGACTGGCAGCGCGACCCCAAGCAGCTGCGCAAGCTCGGATTCTGACGGAGCGTCCGTCGAGGCCCGGCGGGTGACCACCCGCCGGGCCTCCGGCGTGTTCGGCCGGCGTGCTCAGCCGGAGTCGCGGACCACCAGGCGGACCGTCATCAGCTCGCGGGAGACCGGCTCGGCGACCGGGTCGGCGACCGGCTCGGCGACCGGGTCGGAGATCAGCCGGTCGACCAGCTCGGCGAGCTCCTCGCCGGCCGGCAGGCTCATGTGGACGGTGGTGAGCCGGGGGCGCAGCAGCCGGGCCAGCATCAGGTCGTCGGCGCCGACCGTGGCGACCGCCCGGGTGCCGGCCCGGTGCAGCAGCTCCACGCCGGCGGGGGTGAGCAGCGGTTCGAAGCAGAGCACGGCGGCGTCCTGCCGCTCGACCCGGCGCCCGCCTCGGTGGCGCTGATCGGCCCGGCCGCGGCCGAGCTGCGGTTCGGCGGAGGCGGCAGCGCCCAGGTCTTCCCGGAGCGGGTGGTCTCCCCGCTGGAGGGGCTGCGCGAGGCGCTCGGCGCGGGCACGGAACTGCGCCACGCGCCCGGCGCCGACCCGCGGACCTTCCTGCCCCCGGCGGCCTTCCCCGGCCGTGCCCAGCTGCTCGGGGCGGACGGCGAGCCGCTGGGCACGGCGGCCACCGCCGACGGCTCGGTGCACTGGCTGGGGACGCTGCCCGGCGGCGTGGACTTCGCGGCGCTGCGGCAGGTCCGGCTGACCTGCGTGCTGCCGGAGCACACCGGACTGGCCGGATTCGGTCTGGTCTCCTTCCAACTCGGCCACGGCGCGCCCGGCCCGGGCCCCGACGAGCTGATCGAGGAGGCGGTGGCCGCCGCCCGCGCCGCCGAGGTGGCGGTGGTCGTGGTCGGCACCACCGAGGAGGTGGAGAGCGAGGGCGTGGACCGCGACTCGCTGGCGCTGCCCGGCCGGCAGGACGAGCTGGTGGCCCGGGTCGCGGCCGCCAACCCGCGCACCGTGGTGGTGGTCAACGCCGGCGCGCCGGTGCTGATGCCGTGGCGGGGGCAGGTCGCGGCGGTGCTGCTGGCCTGGTTCCCCGGCCAGCAGGGCGGCGCGGCGCTGGCCGACGTGCTGCTGGGCGTCGTCGAGCCGGGCGGCCGGCTGCCCACCACCTGGCCGGCCGAGGAGGCCGACTGCCCGGTCTGGGAGGTCGCCCCGACCGAGGGCCGGCTCGCCTACCGGGAGGGCCTGTTCATCGGCTACCGGGCCTGGCAGCGGCGGTCCGGCGCGCAGCCCGCGTACTGGTTCGGCGCCGGCCTGGGCTACACCCAGTGGGCCTACGAGGGGCTGGAGGTCCGGCTCGGCGGGCCCCTCGGCGGGCCCGAGGACACCCTCGCGGAGGTGTGCGTGCGGGTGCGCAACACCGGGCGGCGGGCCGGCCGCGAGGTGGTCCAGGTCTACCTGGCGCCGGACGGCGTGGACCGCTCGCGCCCCGACCGGCAGTTGGCCGGATTCGCGGTGGTCGAGGCCGGCCCCGGCGAGGTGGCCGCCGCACGGCTGCAGCTGTCGGTCAGGACCGTGCAGACCTGGGACGAGACCCTCGGCGGCTGGGTCACCAGGCCCGGAACGTGCACGGTCGAGGCCGGCCGGAGCGTTGCCGATCGTCCACTGACGGTCGCCCTGGAGGTTCCCGCCCGGAGCTGACGCTTCGTCGGATTGCAGTGGGCGGTGCGCGATTTGTGGAGGACTCGCGCACTGCCCGTTCACGCGGCCCGTGTCCGGCGTTCATGCCTCGGCATCCGGTGATCCGCCGGGGATCGAGACGGTCTCTTCCGGCCAACGAGCGCTCCGGAAGGCGATGACCGGCATGGGACAGCCGAGATTCCTGATCGTCAGCAGACCCCAGCTCCCCGACCACGCGCGGGGCGGCACCGTCCGGCGGCTGCTCGGGGCGAACAACCGGCACCTCGGCCGGAGCGAGGAGGCCTTCCTCGACGTCGCCGGCTGCCTGTCCGCGATCGACCGCCTGCAGCGCGGCCTGGACCGCAGCCGTTCGGTGATCGCCGGCGAGGAGCACGGCCAGCTCCGGCGCTGGCGCCTGGAACTCGACGGCGCGCCGGTCGCCGGCTCCACCCGCGCCTACCGGCGCCAGCGCGAGTGCCAGTACAGCCTCGGCCTCTTCCTGGCCGGCGCGCGCAGCGCCGCCCGGCCCCCGCCCGCTCGCGCTGCCCCGGCAGCACGCCCCGGCCGTCCCGCAGCTCCGGCCCGAGGGCCGCGCCGCGCAGCTGCGCCGGAGCGGCGTGTGAGCGGCTCGCCGACCGATCCGCGGACCGCGGACTACGCCAACGGCAGGTTCGGCTGACCCGATCCGGGGTGCACGCCTTCGGGCGACAGGCCCTCGCGCAGCACCAGGCTGACCAACTCCCGCTGGGAGTCGGTCAGTTTGGGGTCCGAGCAGTACACGGTGCGGCCGTCCACTGTGATCTCGTAGTGGAAGCCGTCGGGCACGCCGTACGCACGCGCGCGCAGCCCGCCGGCCACCGCCTCGCGCGCCAGGGCGTGGACGTGCGGCGCGTCCCGCCGTTCGGCGGTGTCCAGCTCGGCCCTGACCACGCGGCCGGCGAGGCCGCCGGACCGAATCACCTGGATACGCATGGTTGTCAGTGTGCTACGCAGCGATGTGCTTTGCCGAGCCTTTTCACAGACTCCCCGCGCCCGCTCGGCGGGGCCGCCGGGCCGCACCGCCGCGTCTCACTGGGTGGAATCGTGGCGGAGTTCACTTCGTGCGCCGAGACACTCCGGTTACAGTGGAGAACATCATGCGTTACGGGCTGCTTCTTCTTAGCTGCCGCGGCGAGGGCCTGTAGTCCAAAAAGGCCGGCTCCCTCGCCGCGGGGAGTTGTTCTGCGCCCGTATTCCGCAAGCGGCGCAGCCAGTCGGCCGGTCGGTGTCCTCATCCCGACCCACAGCCCGCAATCGACAGGGAAGCCGAGAGTCTCACCCATGACCGAGCAGTCGTCCGTCGCCCGCGCGTTCATCGACCGTCCCACCCCGATCACCGCCTCCTCCGTGCTGCAGAAGCCGTCGGGGATGCCGTTCCACCGGTACGTACCCTTCGGCACCGTCGACCTGCCGGACCGCACCTGGCCGTCGAAGGTCATCACCCAGGCCCCGCGCTGGCTGTCCACCGACCTGCGGGACGGCAACCAGGCGCTGATCGACCCGATGTCGCCGGCCCGCAAGCGCAAGATGTTCGACCTGCTGGTGCGCCTGGGCTACAAGGAGATCGAGGTCGGCTTCCCGTCCTCCGGCGCGACCGACTTCAACTTCGTGCGTTCCCTGATCGAGGAGAACGCGATCCCGGACGACGTCACCATCTCGGTGCTGACCCAGGCCCGCGAGGACCTGATCGAGAAGACCGTGGAGTCGCTGAAGGGCGCGAAGCGGGCGACCGTCCACCTGTACAACGCGACTTCGCCGCTGTTCCGCCGGGTGGTCTTCAAGGGCTCCAGGGACGACATCAAGGCGATCGCGGTGGACGGCACCCGCCTGGTGATGGAGTACGCGGAGAAGATCCTGGGCGACGAGACGGTCTTCGGCTACGAGTACTCGCCGGAGATCTTCATCGACACCGAGCTGGACTTCGCGCTGGAGGTCTGCGAGGCGGTGATGGATGTCTGGCAGCCGTGCGAGGGCCGCGAGATCATCCTGAACCTGCCGACCACGGTCGAGCGCTCCACCCCGAACGTCTACGCCGACAAGATCGAGTGGATGTCGCGGAACCTGTCCCGCCGCGAGTTCGTCTGCCTGTCCACCCACCCGCACAACGACCGCGGCACCGGCGTGGCCTCGGCCGAGCTGGCGATGATGGCCGGCGCCGACCGGGTCGAGGGCTGCCTGTTCGGCCAGGGCGAGCGGACCGGCAACCTGGACCTGGTCAACGTCGGGATGAACCTGTTCTCGCAGGGCGTCGACCCGATGATCGACTTCTCGGACATCGACGAGATCCGCCGCACCGCCGAGTACTGCAACCAGATGCCGGTGCCCGAGCGCCACCCCTACGCCGGCGACCTGGTGTACACCTCCTTCTCCGGCTCCCACCAGGACGCCATCAAGAAGGGCTTCGACGCGCTGGCCGCCGACGCCGAGGCGGCGGGCGTCCCGGTCGAGGACTTCACCTGGGGCGTGCCGTACCTGCCGATCGACCCCAAGGACGTCGGCCGCAGCTACGAGGCGGTCATCCGGGTCAACAGCCAGTCCGGCAAGGGCGGCATCGCGTACGTCCTGAAGAACGACCACAAGCTGGACCTGCCGCGCCGGATGCAGATCGAGTTCTCGAAGATCATCCAGGCCAAGACCGACGCCGAGGGCGGCGAGGTCACCCCGGGCGACATCTGGGCCGTCTTCCAGGACGAGTACCTGCCCACCCCCGACAACGCCTGGGGCCGGATCTCGCTGAGCGGCTCGCGCAGCCTGACCACCGAGGACGGCCGCGACGCGCTGTCCACCGAGGCGGTCGTCGACGGGCGGCCGGTCACCCTGACCGGCACCGGCAACGGCCCGGTCTCCGCCTTCGTCAACGCGCTGGGCACCATCGGCGTCGACGTGCGGGTGCTGGACTACGCCGAGCACGCGCTGAGCGAGGGCGGCGACGCCCAGGCCGCCGCGTACGTCGAGTGCGCGGTCGAGGGCAAGGTGCTGTGGGGCGTCGGCATCGACTCCAACACCGTGCTGGCCTCGCTGAAGGCACTGGTCAGCGCCGTCAACCGGGCGCAGCGCGGCTGACCTCCCCGGTAGGACCTCCTGGGGCCACCCGCCGTCGGCGGGTGGCCCTTCGGCTTCGTGTGGCCCGCGTCACAAATTTTCGCTTCTTGACCCGTTCGGGGTGCTGACACCCGGGGGCAACCGTGGCAACATCGATCCACCGGATTCGGGGTCGGTGGGACGGCCCGCGGCGTCCGGTCGCGTGACCTGCCCATTGATGTGCAGGCCGCCTGCCATGTCTGGGGAGTGGCGCCGTGACAGGGTTGTGGGGTGTCCGCCCTCGCTGGCGGACTGATGTTCTCGGTGAGTTCTTCTGCCCGGGCTGTGGTGGGGATCGCAACTACCGTCGGCAGCACGGCCGGCGGTGGCTGCGGTTGCTCGGCACCCCGGTCCTCCCGCTCGGCCCGGTGATCGGCAGCGTGCAGTGCACCTCCTGCCACGGCCGCTACGGCACCGACGCGCTCGAGCAGCTCACCTCGCTGCGGCTGGCCGCCATGCTCCGGGACGCGCAGTACACCATCGCGCTGGCCGCGCTCGCCGCCGGCGGCACCGCCGGCCGGGCCGGCCGGGACGCCGCCTGCACCGTGATCCGCGAGGCCGGCTTCGAGGACTGCGGCGAGGCCCAGGTGCTCGCCGCGCTCGCCGCGCTCTCCGGCCACGGCGGGGGAGACCCGATCGACGTCGCCGCCGAGGGCAGCGGCCTCGCCGTCGAACTGCACGCCGCCCTCGAGCCGCTCGCCCCGCACCTGGCCCTCCAGGGCCGGGCCCGACTGCTCACCCAGGGCGCCTGGGTGGCCCTCGCCGACGGCCGGTACCTGCCGCAGGAGCGCGCCGCGCTCGGTGTCGTCGGCCGCTGCCTCAAACTCTCCACCGCCCAGGTCGACGCGCTCCTCGAAGCAGCCACCAGCGCGTCGCACTGAGCCCCCACAGCCGGGCCCGAAACCCCCCTCCCGGGCCCGCCGTGACCCGCACCTACGGGCGATTCCCCCCACGGGCCCCCGGTGCGGGTTCATGGCTGCCCGGCTGCGGGCCGGGTTGTCGGTGGGCTGGGCGACAATGGGGGGACCATGAGTCTCTTCCGCGACGACGGCATCGTGCTGCGCACCCAGAAGCTCGGCGAGGCCGACCGCATCATCACGCTGCTGACCCGTCAGCACGGCAAGGTCCGCGCGGTGGCCCGCGGCGTGCGCCGCACCAAGTCCAAGTTCGGCGCCCGGCTGGAGCCGTTCTGCCACGTCGACGTCCAGTTCTTCAGCCGCGGCACCGACCTGGTCGGCCGGACCCTGCCGCTGTGCACCCAGGTCGAGACCATCGCCCCCTACGGTGCCCGGATCGTCACCGACTACGCCCGGTACACGGCCGGCACCGCGATGCTGGAGACCGCCGAGCGCTTCGCCGAGAACGAGGGCCAGCCCGCCGTCCAGCAGTACCTGCTGCTGGTCGGCGGCCTGCGCACGCTCGCCGGCGAGCAGCACGAGCCGCACCTGGTGATGGACGCCTTCCTGCTGCGCTCCCTCGCGGTCAACGGCTACGGCGCCAGCTTCACCGACTGCGCGAAATGCGGACTGCCCGGCCCCAACCGCTTCTTCTCGCTGCAGGCCGGCGGGGTCCTGTGCGGGGACTGCCGGGTGCCGGGCAGTGCCGTACCCTCCCCTGAGACACTGGTACTGCTCGGCGCGCTGCTGTCGGGGGACTGGCAGACGGCCGACGCCTGCGAACCCCGGTACTGGCGCGAGGGCAGCGGGTTGGTGGCCGCCTATCTGCAGTGGCACCTTGAGCGGGGTATCCGCTCGATGAGATACGTGGAGAAGTGAGCATGGCAGCGCGACGGCTGTTCGGCAGCAAGAAGCGGGACTACCAGACCCCGGAGCCGCACCCGAGCGGCGCCCGGCCGCCGAAGATCCCCGGTGAGCTGGTCCCGAACCACGTCGCGGTAGTCATGGACGGCAACGGCCGCTGGGCCAAGGAGCGCGGCCTGCCCCGCACCGAGGGCCACAAGATCGGCGAGTCGGTCGTCCTCGACGTGCTCAAGGGCTGCCTGGAGATCGGCGTCAAGAACCTCTCGCTGTACGCCTTCTCCACCGAGAACTGGAAGCGGTCGCCCGATGAGGTGAAGTTCCTGATGAACTTCAACCGGGACGTGATCCGCCGCCGCCGCGACGAGATGGACGCCCTCGGCATCCGGATCCGCTGGGTCGGCCGGATGCCGAAGATGTGGAAGAGCGTCGTCCAGGAGCTCCAGATCGCCCAGGAGCAGACCAAGGGCAACGACGCCATGACGCTGTACTTCTGCGTCAACTACGGCGGCCGGGCCGAGATCGCGGACGCCGCCCAGGCCATCGCCCGCGAGGTCGCCGCCGGCCGGCTCGACCCGTCCAAGGTCAACGAGAAGACCTTCGCCAAGTACCTGTACTACCCCGACATGCCGGACGTGGACCTGTTCCTGCGCCCCAGCGGCGAGCAGCGCACCTCCAACTTCCTCGCCTGGCAGTCCGCGTACGCCGAGTTCGTGTTCCAGGACGTGCTCTGGCCGGACTTCGACCGCCGCAACCTCTGGCAGGCCTGCGAGCAGTACGCGCGCCGCGACCGCCGTTTCGGCGGCGCCATCCCCAACGAAGCCGCGGGCAACCCGGACCTGCCGGCGCAGCGCTGATCCGGCCGGGCCGACCGGGCCGGCCGAGCTGATCGACGAGGGGAGGTCCCGGGCCGCGGCCCGGGACCTCCCCTCTCGCGTACTGCCGTTCCTTCGTCCTGCCGCGCTCAGCCCTGGTTCCTGGCGCACTCCGCGCAGGTGCCGAAGATCTCCAAGGTGTGGGCGATGTCGGTGAAGCCGTGCTCGGCGGCCACCGCGTTCGCCCAGCGCTCGACCGCCGGGCCCTCGACCTCGACGGTCGCGCCGCACTGCCGGCAGACCAGGTGGTGGTGGTGACCGCTGCTGCAGCGCCGGTACACGGCCTCGCCGCCGGCGGTGCGGACCACGTCCACCTCACCGGCGTCGGCGAGCGACTGCAGGGTCCGGTAGACCGTGGTGAGACCGACCGAGTCGCCCCGGTGCTTGAGCATGTCGTGCAGTTCCTGCGCGCTGCGGAAGTCCTCGATCTCGTCCAGGACCGCCGAGACGGCGGTGCGCTGCCGAGTCGAACGCGCGCGTGGCGACGGGCCTGCGGTGGTCACCGTGGGTCCTCCTGCTCGTCGAGTGGTGTCGCACATCATTGTGCCAGCCCTCCACTTGGCAGCGGATCCTCCGCACGACGGGTGCCGTCCGGCCCGTCGGCGGGGTGGTCGCCGTGCAGCGTGCCGCGGTCGCCGTGCAGCGTGCCGAGGTCGCCGTGCAGCGTGCCGCGGTGGTCGTGCTGCGCGCCGCGGTTGCCGTGCTGCGCGCCGCGCTGGTCGTCCTGCGCGGGGAGGACGACGTCGCAGACCGCCGGACCGGTGTCCGGGGCGGACCGGTGCCGGCGCCGGGCGAGCGGCGCGGCCACCGCGCTGAACAGCGCGAACGCGGCGATCGCCAGCAGCACGATGGTCGGCCCGGGCGGCAGGTCGGTCTCGTACGAGCCGCCCACGCCGAGCACCGCGACCGTGATGCCGAGGCCCACCGCCGCCGCCTGGGTCGCCGCGAACGACCGGGTCAGCTGCTGCGCGGCCGCCACCGGGACCACCATCAGCGCGCTGACCAGCAGCAGTCCGACCACCCGCATCGCCACCGTGACGGTGACCGCGGCCATCACCGCGAGCAGCAGGTTCAGCAGCCGCACCGGCACGCCGGTGACCCGGGCGAACTCCTCGTCCTGGCAGATCGCGAAGAGCTGGCGGCGCAGCCCGAAGGTCACCGCGATCACCACAGCGGCCAGTCCGGAGATCACCACCAGGTCGGCGGGAGAGACCGTGAGGATCGACCCCCACAGGTAGCTCTCCAGGCTGCCGCTGCCCGCCTGCGCGCTCTTCGAGACCAGCAACTTTCCGCAGGCCATGCCGCCGTAGAAGAGCATCGCCAGTGCGATGTCCCCGCGCTGGTTGCCGCGCGAGCGGACCAGCTCCATCACGATCGCGCCCAGCACGCAGACCAGGACCGCCATCCACACCGGGCTGGTCTGGAACAGGAAGCCCAGGCCCACACCGGTCAGCGCGACGTGGCCGATGCCGTCGCCCATCAGCGCCTGCCGCCGCTGCACCAGGTAGATGCCGACGGCCGGCGCGGTGATGCCCACCAGCACGGCGGCGATCAGCGCCCGCTGCATGAAGTCGTACTGCAGCATCTCGGTCAGGTCGATCACGTCAGCAGCCCTCGGGTGGTGGAGCGGTGGTGGTCGTCGTCCGCGTGCGGGTGGACGTGGTCGTGGCCCGGCAGCGCGTGCTGGCCGACGCCGCGGGGCGGCGGACCGTCGTGCGCCACGCAGCCGTCGCGCAGCACCACGGCCCGGTCGATCAGCGGCTCCAGCGGACCGAGTTCGTGCAGGACCAGCAGGACGGAGCAGCCGCGCTCGACCTCGCGGCGGAGGATCTCGGCGAGCAGCTGCTGGCTGACCACGTCCACGCCGGCCATCGGCTCGTCCATGATCAGCAGGTCGGGCTCGCCGACCAGCGCACGGGCGATCAGCACCCGCTGGTGCTGGCCGCCGGAGAGGTTGGCGACGCCGTCCGACGCCCGGTCGAGCATGCCGACCGCGGCCAGCGCCCGGTCCACCGCCTCACGGTCCTTGCGCCGGAACGGCAGCAGGCGGTGCAGCGGCAGCCGGCCGGTGGAGACCACCTCGCGCACGGTCGCCGGCACCCCGCTCGCCGCGGTGGTGCGCTGCGGCACGTATCCGACCCGCCGCCAGTCGCGGAAGCGGGAGAACGGGGTGCCGAACAGCTCCAGGTCGCCGCGGTCCAGCGGCACCGAACCGATCACGCTCTTGACGGTGGTGGACTTGCCCGAGCCGTTGGCGCCCAGCAGGGCGACCACCTCGCCGGGCCGGACGGTCAGGTCGACGCCGCGCAGCACCGGCCGGCCGCCGACCGAGGCGACGGCGTCGCGGAGGCAGACCGCCGCCGGCGCGGCGTCCCCGAGGAGGGGGCGCCGCGCCTGGTCGGAGTCTGCCGTGGAGATCACAGCACTCATGGTGGTTCCCGAGGTTCCGTTGTTCCGGTGGCTTGTCGCTTGTGGCGTGTGGCTCGTGGCCGGTGGTCGGCGGCTTGTGGTTCGCGGCCGTGGCTCGTGCCGGGTGGTGTCAGCCGGTGGTGGTGGGGGTGGCAGCGAGGGCGGACCGGAGGTTGGTGAGGTTCTGCTTCATCACCGAGAAGTAGTCGTCCTTCGCCGGGTCCTTGACGCCCTCCAGCGGGTCGAGGACGGCGGTCTTCAGACCGAGGTCCTTCGCCACCGTCTCGGCGAGCTTCGGGCTGACCAGGGTCTCGAAGAACACGGTGGTCACGCCGTGCTCCTTCGCCGCCTGCTGGATCGCGGCGAGCCGGGCCGGAGTGGGCTCCGCCTCCGGGTCGACCCCGCTGATCGCGACCTGCTCCAGGCCGTAGTGGTCGGCGAGGTAGCCGAACGCGGCGTGGCTGGTGACGAAGGCCTTGGTCCTGGTGTCCTTCAGACCGTCCTGGAACTCCTTGTCGAGGGCGGCGAGCTTGGTGACCAGGGCGTCGGTGTTCTGCTGGTAGTCGGCGGCGTGGGCCGGGTCGGCCTTGGCGAACTCGGCGCCGACGCTCTTGGCGACGGCGGCGTAGCGGGTCGGGTCGAGCCAGATGTGCGGGTCGCCGGCGGCGTCGGCGTGCTCGTGACCGGCCTCGCCGCCGTGCTCCTCGGTGCCCTCGTCGAGGTGGTGGTCGACCAGCGGGGAGGCGGCGGCCGCGTCCACCACGTGCTGGGAGTGGGACTGGGCAACCGCCTTGTCCACGCTGGGCTGCAGGCCCTTGAGGTAGAGGACGGCGCCGGCCTTGGTGACCGCACCGACCTGCTTGGCGGTCAGTTCGAGGTCGTGCGGCTCGACGCCGGCGGCGGTGAGGTCGGTGACCACCACGTGGTCGCCGCCGATCTGCTGGGCCAGGAACTCCATCGGATAGAACGACGCCACCACCGCCAGCTTGCCGCTGCCGTCCTTCGCGCTGCTGCTCCCGCCGCAGGCGGAGAGCGTGAGCGCGCTGACAAGGGCGGTGGCAGCGAGGGCTATGGAGGTGGGGCGGCGTCGGATCTTCATGACAACCATTCTCATCTTAAGTGGAAATGATTGTCAACTTGCGCAGCTGTTCTCTGCTCGCTCACCTGACCGACGCGCGCGCAATTACCGAGTTGAACCGCCCACCCGCCTCCCCGGTAACCTGAGGTATTCGGGTGCGTGCAACCAGCCGCGCCTAGACCGTGCCGCCGGTACCCCGTGCCGGCGTCCGTACCGAAGAGAGCACTGTGGCCGCCGACAAGATCGACACGATTGTCAGCCTGAGCAAGCGCCGTGGCTTCGTCTACCCCTGCAGCGAGATCTACGGTGGCACCCGTGCCGCCTGGGACTACGGTCCGCTGGGTGTCGAGCTCAAGGAGAACATCAAGCGCCTGTGGTGGCGTTCGATGGTCACCGCTCGGGAGGACGTCGTCGGTATCGACTCCTCGGTGATCCTCGCCAAGGAGGTCTGGGAGGCCTCCGGCCACGTCGCCACCTTCAGTGACCCGCTGACCGAGTGCCTCTCCTGTCACAAGCGCTTCCGCGCCGACCACCTCGAAGAGGCGTACGAGGCCAAGCACGGCAAGCTCCCGGAGAAGGGCCTCGCCGACATCAACTGCCCGAACTGCGGCAACAAGGGTGCCTTCACCGAGCCCAAGGAATTCTCGGGCATGCTGAAGACCCACCTCGGCCCGGTCGAGGACGGCTCCGGCCTGGCCTACCTCCGCCCGGAGACCGCGCAGGGCATCTTCACCAACTTCAGCGCCGTGCAGACCACTTCGCGCAAGAAGCCGCCGTTCGGCATCGCCCAGGTCGGCAAGAGCTTCCGCAACGAGATCACCCCCGGCAACTTCATCTTCCGCACCCGCGAGTTCGAGCAGATGGAGATGGAGTTCTTCGTCAAGCCGGGCGAGGACGAGCAGTGGCACGAGTACTGGCTCGAGCAGCGCTGGAACTGGTACCGCGACCTCGGCCTGCGCGAGGAGAACATGCGCTACTTCGAGCACCCGAAGGAGAAGCTCTCCCACTACGCCAAGCGCACGGTGGACATCGAGTACCGCTTCAACTTCGGCGGCAGCGAGTTCTCCGAGCTCGAGGGCATCGCCAACCGGACCGACTACGACCTCGCGGTCCACAGCGAGCACTCCGGCAAGGACCTCAAGTACTTCGACCAGGAGTCCGGCGAGCGGTACTTCCCGTACGTCATCGAGCCCGCAGCCGGCCTCAACCGCGCCCTGCTGGCCTTCCTCCTCGACGCCTACTTCGAGGACGAGGCCCCCAACGCCAAGGGCCAGATGGAGAAGCGCGTCGGCATGCGCCTCGACCCGCGCCTCGCGCCGGTCAAGGTCGCGGTCCTGCCGCTCTCCCGCAACGCCGACCTCTCGCCGAAGGCCCGCGGCCTCGCCGCCGACCTGCGGCAGGCGTGGAACGTCGACTTCGACGACGCCGGCGCCATCGGCAAGCGCTACCGCCGCCAGGACGAGATCGGCACCCCGTTCTGCGTCACCGTCGACTTCGACACCCTCGAGGACAACGCCGTGACCGTCCGCGAGCGGGACACCATGGCGCAGGAGCGCGTGTCGCTCGACCAGGTGAAGTCGTACCTGGCTGCCCGTCTGATCGGCTGCTGACGAAGCCGCCGTTCGACCAGGACACCCGGCTCCCCACCGCTGCGGCGGTGGGGAGCCGTTGTCGTTGGGGGTGGGGTGTTGCCGTTCGGAGCGCTGGAGGCGTTCGGGGTGGGTGGGCGTCGTGGTTGATCGGGCTGGGCGCCGGGGCATTTGCGCCGGGGCATTTTGGGGTGGGGGCTCGGACCGGTCAGGGGCGTCGAAGTTCTTGGCGGGGGTCGCTCGGGCGGTGGCTGGTTCGGCGGCTGGGTCGGCGGCTCGGACCGGCCGGGGTCAGCGGCGGATGCGGCCGCGGCCTCGGGTGCGGGGAGACTCGGTCGGGAGGCCGACCGAGCGGAGCGAGGCGAAGGCACTGCGGGCGCGGCTCTCGTCCAGCGCCGCCACGGCGCCGAGCAGTGCCTCGTAGAGGACCGGCTGCCCGTGAACCGCTGCCGCGAACTCGCCGAGGTCGCCGGCCGACCGGAGCCGAACCACTTCGCCGACCAGGCCGACCGCGAGCGCGGGATCCAGTGCCAGGGCGACCGCCGCCGCCTCGCCCATCGGCCGGCCCACCGCCTGCCGCAGGAGGTTGCTGACGTCGTCGGACCTCCCTGCCTCCCGCAAGCGGGCTGCGAGCTCGGCCAGTTCGGCCGGTGGCGCGGACGCCCACTCCCAGAGCAGCGTGTGCCCGTCCGCCGACTGCCCTGCCTGCTCGAGCGCCGCCAGCATCGCGGGCAGCGCGCTGACCGGCACCGACCAGAGCGTGTGGAAGAGCTCGGCGGCCTCCTCCACCAGCCCGGTGGTGCGTAGCTCCGCCAGTGTCCTTGCCGTCTGCTCGGGTGGCCCGTAGGAGGTTGCCCGCGCCAGGTATCCGGCGGCCCCGGCCGGACCGCCGTCCCGCAGGAGGCCGACCAGTCGGGCGACGTCGGCGGGGACGAGCGATATCGCCGCCTGCGCGACGATTGCCGCCGAGTCCCGGACCGCGCCCTGCAGGTGCAGGTCGGTGATGCGCTTCGCCAGTGCGCCGAGCTCGACGACGGTGCGGTGCCGCGCGGGCTGGGGCCGCTGCTGGTACGCGTCCGTCGAATCCGGGTTGATGGGAGAAGTGAGGGGCGGGGCGGATGAGGGTGCTGCGTTCCGGGGGCGATTGATTCCGGTGAACGGTGTGGCGGGCCCGGTCGATGCGGCCGTTGCCGTTGCCGTTGCCGTTGCCGTCGCCGTTGGGCGGCTGGGTACTGCCGGCGGCCGGGTCGGCGCGGTGGTGGCCTCCGCTGCGGGGATCCTCCGGTGCGGGTGCCCGGACAGCTCGGCGGCAGGTGCTGTCTCCGAGACTTTCGGGGGCGGGGCGGTCGAGGCCTGCGGCGGAGTGGGCGGCGTTGTTGACGTCGGTGGTCGGTGGTCCGCCTCCGCGGCGGATCGGCGACTGCCGGAGTAGCGCTGCTGGACGAGAAGGCTGTCCTCCATGGCGATGAGACGGCCGCTCAGCTCCAGGCACCGGGTGCCGAGTCCCTCGCGCAGGTACTGTGCCTGGGCGAGCTGGCGCTGAAGGTCGCCGTGCTGGCGGCGGTCCCCGGCCGAGGCGTCGGCCGAGCGCAGGGCCTCGGTGAGCCGGCGCTCGCGTTGTGCCGCGAACTGCCGTGCTCTGAGTAGCTCGTCCAGTTCCGCCCGTAGCGATTGGACCTCGGCCGATGTCGGCTCCAGCTCCTGCAGCGTCATGGTGATCCCGCCCCGATCTCTCGGCCGGGAGCCTCCCACCAGCTCCCGCCATCGACTGCGGGTCATCCTTTCGTCGCGATACGGCGAGAACGTTACGGGAGTGCGTCCGAAGCTTTGCGATATTCACTTCGATTGCCGTGCGAAGCACGGAAGTTACGGACGAAGCGGGCAGGAGCGGGGAAACGCTCAGCTGCCGGTGGAGAGCCGGGCGCGAGCCTCCATCAGGGCAAAGCCCAGCAGATTCAGACCGCGCCACTCGGCAGGCCTGGTGGCCTGCTCGTTGTCCGCCGCGAGACCGATGCCCCAGACCCGGTCGAGCGGACTCGCTTCGACCAGTACCCGGTGCCCGGTACCGAGCAGGTAGGAGCGCAGTGCGTTGTCCTGGCCGAACTTGGCCACGTTGCCATCGACGACCAGACCGAAGCGCTCGGCGACCCAGCGCTCCTCGTCGAATCCGCTCACCAGCCGGCCGAGCTTCTTGGCCTCCGCCGGTGTCCGCGCCTGGAGGATGCGTGGCACGATCTGCTCGTCGCCGAACAGCCTGGCCTTCCCCGCCATCATCCAGTGCTCGGCCGTCGCGTACGTGACCCCGTCGACGGTGAACGGCGACGGCCACCACTGGCTGAGTGAACCCGCCCCGATCCGGCCGTCCCGCTCGGGCCGGTGTCCCCAGAACAGCAGGTACTTGGGCCGGGCGCCGCGGGACACGAGCTCGGTGAGCTCCTCGCGGGACCGGGTGTCGGTCGGCTCCTGGGCAGGGGAAGTGGTCATACCGCCATGGTGTCATCGACCACTGACGATCTGCTTGCAAATATCCGGCGGCGACCTGCGGAGATCCGGGCACGGCCCTTCCCTGGGAGGCGGTGTCGGACGGCGGTGCTGGGCGCCGCGCCTGGGTTTCGAGAGGGGGACCTGAGGGCGCTCGGGGCGGTGAGGGCGCCGGTGCGCGGAGCGGTGAGGGCGCGGGAGCGCGGGGCGGTGAGGGCGCGGTGGTGTGGGAACCGGTGTCGGCCGGTCGAGCGCCAGCCTCCCGCACAGGACAGCGAGCGGCCCCTCGGCGCAGACGGCCATCAGCAGCGCCGCGGCCAGCTCCGAGCCCGGCGCGGCGGTGGCCAGATCGCAGCAGGCGTCGCCCAGCAGCAGTGCTGCGGCCAGTGCCACCGCGAACCGGTGTGCGCCCTGCCCCTGGTGAAGCCGGATGCCGCCGATGATCAGGGCAGTCGCCTCGGCCAGGTCGAGGACGGCCCACCCCCGGCCGCCCGGCAGGGTGGCCAGCAGGGCGGCCCAGGGGACCAGGGCGAGCCCGCACCAGACCAGTATCCGGGACGCGGCGCGGGGCGTGAACGCGCGTACTCGCCTGATGCTGCCGACTGTCGGCCGGACCGCCAGGACCGCACTCATGACGCACCACCGGTGCCCGTCGCTGCGGACCGGGTGTCGTCCGTGGTGGACCGGCCGACTGCCGGGGTGCGACGGGCCCGCACTTCGGCCCAGTCGCCGCCGGCGGTCTCCGCCCGCACTGTGGTGAACGCGCCTTCGGCGTAAGCGATCCAGAACCGCTCGGCGACGGGTACGACCTGGCCGGCACAACGGCGACCGCCCCGGACCCCGTTGAGGAAGGTGACCAGCGGGGGCATGCCGGACTCGGGGAGCCGACCCCAGGCGATGGTGGTCGGCGCCGGAACGCTGTCGCTCCGACCGGAAGGCCTGTCGCCCAGCGCCGAGCATCCGTCGCCGGGACCGGACGTGCCGTGCAGGTGGCTGAAGGGCCACCGCCTTCGCCGGTCGACCCGTCGTGCGCCGCGCAGTAAGCCGACGGTCAGCGCCGACTCCACGACCACATCGCGGAGCTCACCGAGCTCGTGGATCTCCATCGCGGCCCGGCGGCCACCACCGGACAGCACCCGTACCGCCCACGGCCCGTCGGGAGGACCGGGATCGACCCACTCCACCCTGCGCCCGAGCGGAAGCCCGGTGCCCTCCGCTCCGATCCCCTCGACGGGGCCCGAGCTTTCGGCCGGCCGGCACTCCTCCGGTCGGCCGTGCGAGAGGCCGTGCTGCCCGGTGTGAAAGGCGGTCAGGCCGCCGTGCAGCATGTACGTGATGTTCGTCTTCGTCATGCCGTCAAGACTCGCCGTCCGCCGGAGCGGTGTCGTTAGTCCACACTTCAGTCTTTGGGGTGTACCTGACTACACCCCAAAGACTGAAGCTCACGCCATGGCAGCCGTGATCAGCCGCCGCCTACGCTGAGCGCCATGTTCAAATCCAGCCCTCGCCCTCAGCCGATCCGGAGCGTCCTGCGCGCTCCGTGGTCGGCCGCGGCACGGCGGGATTCACTGTTCCTCGCGGCAGGAGTCCCGCTCGGTCTGCCCTGCCTCCTCGCCCTCTCCGACCCGAAGAACCTGTGGTTCCTGATCCCGCTCTCCGTGGTCGGTTCCGATCTCCTCACCACCGCACAACGCAGCCGGCTGCACGCCCTGCGCGGTGTTTCCGTCCCCGGCCGACTGCCCGCCGGTGCCGGATGGAGCGCGCGGATCAAGGCCGGGTTCACCTGGCGGCAGGTCGCCCACCACCTGGTGGCCGCGCCACTGCACGCCGTGCTCGCCGCCGTCGCGCTCTCCCTCTGGGGCGCCGGCCTGCTGATGGCGAGCGTGTACGCCTGGGCCTGGCTGATCCCCTTCGGTGGCCCTTTCCGGGCCGGCCCAGGGTGGAGCACCACCGATCTGTGGATCACCCTCACCGGCCTGCTCGTCCTGGCCCTCCTGCCGTGGCTGCTCGACGGGCTGGCCCGGGCCGAGATCCGTACGGCGTCGGCGCTGCTCGGTCCCAACCGCGCCGACCTCCTCGCCCGCCGGGTCGAGGACCTGGCGGAGAGCCGTGCAGGCGTGGTCGACGCCGCCGACGCCGAGCGCCGCCGGATCGAGCGCGACCTCCACGACGGTGCCCAACAACGCCTGGTCTCCCTCGCGATGAATCTCGGGCTCGCCCGACGCGTCCTGCACGACATACCCCCGGAGGCCATGCAGGTCATCGTCGAGGCCCACCAGGAGGCGCAGGCAGCGATCGAGGAGCTGCGCGACCTGGTCCGCGGCCTCCACCCGGTGGTCCTGGAAGACCGCGGCCTCGATGCCGCCCTGTCCGGCATCGCCGCCCGCAGCCCCGTCCCCGTCCGACTCACCGTCGACCTGCCCCACCGGGTCGCACCCACGGTGGAAGCCGTCGCCTACTTCACCGTCTCCGAGGCACTCACCAACGCCGCCAAGCACGCCAAGGCCTCCAGGGTCGACCTCACCCTCCGCCAGACAGCCGACCGATTGCACATCACCATCACCGACGACGGAGTGGGCGGCGCCGATGCCAGCCGCGGCAGCGGGCTGCACGGCCTGCGCCAACGGGCCGCATCCGTCGACGGCACCTTCACCCTCACCAGCCCCCGCGGGGGCCCGACCACCATCACCATGGAGCTGCCGTGCGAGCTGTGATCGCGGAGGACTCGGTCCTGCTGAGAGTCGGCCTGGTCAAAGTCCTCGAAACGGTGGGCTTCGAGGTCCCGGCTGCCGTCGGCGACGCCGAGACCCTGCTCGCAGCGGTGGAGGAGCACCGCCCGCAGGTGGTCGTGGTCGATGTCCGGATGCCACCCGGCTTCACCGACGAGGGAGTCCGGGCCGCGCTGATGATCCGCCGGCAGTGGCCGGAGGTGGCTGTGCTGCTGCTCTCCCAGTTCGTCGAGGAGCGCTACGCCGCTGACCTGCTCTCCACCAACACCAGCGGGGTGGGCTACCTCCTCAAGCAGCGGGTGGCCAATGTGGACGACTTCGTCGACGCCCTCCAGCGGGTCGCCGACGGAGGCACCGCACTCGACCCCGAGGTGGTGGCCCAGCTGCTGCTCCGCAAGGACAACGACCCGCTGCGCCGGCTCACCCCGCGCGAGCGGGAGGTCCTCACCCTGATGGCCGAGGGACGCTCCAACACCGCGATCGCCGAGGCTCTGGTGATCAGTGACAGCGCCGTCGCCAAGCACATCAACTCCATCTTCACCAAGCTCGACCTGCCTCCTGCCGACGCCACCCACCGCCGGGTCCTGGCCGTGCTCCGCTACCTGGAGGTGAGCCCGTGACGCCCCCTGAGCACGTCACAACCACCACCGGAGCTGCCACCACCAGCGCGACCACCTCCATCGGCACCGACACAGGTACCGGCACCGGCACCGACACAGGTACCGGCACTGGTACCGGCACCGCGACCGCCGGTCGCGCCGGGCGCACCGCGCGCGCCACCTCCACCGGACCCGAAGCTGCCCAGCCCCTCACCGCGGCGCGAGGCTGGCGCCTGGTCGCCGGGCTGGTTCTGACAGTCGCCGTCCTCGCCGGTGCGGTACTGGCCTGGTCCCAGCTCGCCCAGCAGGAGGAGCGCCACCGGCAGTCCTACGCCGAGCCGATCCATACGGTGGAGGTGGACGGCGGCGCGGCGAACGTGGCCGTCAGCGCCGGCGACGACGGCCGGGTTGTGGTGGACGAGCTGGTGGGCTGGGTGCTGGGGAGACCGACAGTCTCCCAGGAGGTGACGGGTGACACGCTGAAGGTCAGCGTCGACTGCCCGCACGGCGCGGCCGTCCTGGGCTGCGCCGCCACGGTCGACATCACCGTGCCCGCGTCGACCGCACTCCGGGTTGCGACCCGCTCGGGGCGAGCGGCGATACGCGGCATCTCGGGCGAGGTCCACGCCTCGACCGAGGAGGGGCGGCTGGAGCTGCGCGACCTGGCAGGTCGGCTCTGGGTGAAGTCCGACGCCGGACAGATCGACGGCAAGGGGCTCTCCTCGCAGACCGTGGAGCTGGCTGCCGACTCCGGCCAGTCCGTCCTGGACTTCGCCCGTCCGCCGGAGGTGGTGAAGGCACGGCTTGCGTCGGGCCCCCTGATCGTCGGCCTCCCGGACGACGGCGCCGGGTACCGGATCGAATCCCTCACCATCGACGGCCGCCTCGCCGTCGCCCGAGGCATCGAGGACACCACCGCACCACGACTCCTCGATCTTTCCACTGCCACGGCACCCATCAGCATCACCCGGGGGAAGGCGACCGCCTCCGCCCACTGACCCGCCCGACCAGGCGCCTACCCCCACGCGATGCCGCCGGCCCCCCGAGGCAGCCCGCCCGCTACGTCCCGGGCCCCGCTATTCCCCAGTCCCCAGCCCTGCTCCGCCGCTTCCCCTCCAAAGGCACATCGAGGCATTCCGAGGCACATCGCGGCACCTCGAGGCACGTCGGGGCATCCCGAGCCCGCGCGCCCACGGCCACTCCGCCAGGTGGGGGACAATGGAACGTCCCGAATTCCGCCGTTGGGACCCGACCCTTGAGGATCCGCCGAGCATGACCGCCACTCCCGCCGAGACCACCCCGATCCCCACCTCCACCGACGTGCCCACCGACGTGCCCGCCGGCGCGCTCACCAGCGCCCCCACCGGCGCCCCCACCAACAGGCCGGCGGGTGCCCCCACCGACGCGCTCACCGGCGCCCCCGCCGACGGCGAGTTCTCGCCGCTGCACATCGGCCCGCTGGAGGTGTGGCCGCCGGTGGTGCTCGCGCCGATGGCGGGCATCACCAACGCGCCGTTCCGGACGCTCTGCCGCGAGCAGAGCGGCGGCAAGGGGCTGTACGTCTCCGAGATGATCACCACTCGGGCGCTGGTGGAGCGGAACGCCAAGACCATGCAGCTGATCAAGTTCGACGCGAGCGAGAAGCCGCGTTCGATCCAGCTGTACGGAGTGGACCCGGAGACGGTGGGCAAGGCGGCCCGGATGATCTCCTCGGAGGGCCTGGCCGACCACATCGACCTGAACTTCGGCTGCCCGGTGCCGAAGGTGACCCGCAAGGGTGGCGGCTCGGCGCTGCCGTACAAGCGGAACCTGCTGCGCGAGATCCTGCGGGAGGCGGTGTCCAACGCGGGTGACCTGCCGGTCACCATGAAGATGCGCAAGGGCATCGACGACGACCACCTCACCTTCCTGGACGCCGGGCGGATCGGCGCCGAGGAGGGAGTCTCGGCGATCGCGCTGCACGGGCGGACGGCGGCGCAGCACTACGGCGGTACGGCGGACTGGTCGGCGATCGCCCGGCTGCGGGAGTCGGTTCCGGCGGAGATCCCGGTGCTGGGCAACGGTGACATCTGGTCGGCGGACGACGCGCTGCGGATGATGCGCGAGACCGGCTGCGACGGCGTGGTGGTGGGCCGTGGCTGCCTGGGCCGGCCGTGGCTGTTCAAGGACCTGGTCTCGATCTTCGAGGGCGAGGTGGACTACGCCCGTCCGACCTTCGCCTACGTGGCGTCGGCGATGGTGCGGCACGCGCAGCTGCTGGGGGAGTGGCTGGGCGACGAGGCACGGGGCGTGATCGACTTCCGCAAGCACGTGGCCTGGTACACCAAGGGTTTCTCGGTCGGTTCCGAGCTGCGGGTGCGACTCGCCAATTCCTCGACGCTGGCGGAGCTGGCGGGGACGCTGGCCGAGGTCGACCAGGAGCAGTCCTGGCCGGCCGGGGCGGACGGTCCTCGCGGCCGGACGAGCGGCAACAACCGGGTGGTCCTGCCCGAGGGCTGGTTGGACGATCCGTATGACTGTGCCCGGCCGGGCGAAGATGCCGAATCGGATACATCCGGTGGATGATCAGGACGAGGAGGCAAAATAGCCCCCTCATGGGGTCCCGCCTCCTCGGCCCAGCCCTCTTTGCCGATCTGGCCAAGAGGGCTCCTTTTCGGCAGATTTTGCTCACGCTGCGCGCCCCCGTCATCGCCCAATGCAACGATTGGCGGATCCGGGCTACGCCGAGACGCTGAGATGCACTCGTGACGCTTGCCACATATCGTTGCGATTGACGGTCAGTCAGTGGTGTTCGCCAAGGTGTATAAGTCGGGATCGCTTCCCGAAGGCTCGCCGGGGTGGATCGCTGCAGCTGACTGCAGGAAATCAAGCCGGGGAAACGTGGCGGTCGACAGGCCGCTACTCTGCGTCCGACTCATGTGATCTTCGAGTTTCGATGCGTTCACTACTTGAACGAGCGCTAGCGTCAGCCGGACGATTTCGGCAACAGAGGTAAACGCCCTGACAGGCATTCGATCTGTCGGGTCGGTGCCCGCTCCGAGGCTCGTACGTGACATTGGTCCCCCTACACAGCCTTCGAAATGGGTATGTTCTCCGGCGTCAGGGCAACCGTGTGCGAGGAGAACGACCCGTGGCGGCGAAGCAGAAGTTTGTTTACTCCTTCACCGAAGGAAACAAGGACCTGAAGGATCTTCTCGGCGGCAAGGGTGCGAACCTCGCCGAGATGACCAACCTGGGTCTCCCCGTCCCTCCGGGGTTCACCATCACCACCGAGGCCTGCAAGGTCTTCCTGGAGACCGGCAGTGAGCCGACCTCCCTGCACGAGGAGATCAGCGGCCACCTCGCCGCCCTCGAGCAGGAGATGGGCAAGAAGCTGGGCCAGTCGGACAACCCGCTGCTGGTCTCGGTCCGGTCGGGCGCGAAGTTCTCGATGCCCGGCATGATGGACACCGTCCTCAACATCGGCCTCTCCGATGCCTCGGTGACCGGGCTCGCCGCCCAGTCCGGCAACGAGCGCTTCGCGTGGGACTCCTACCGCCGTCTGGTCCAGATGTTCGGCAAGACCGTGCTGGGTGTGGACGGTGAGCTGTTCGAGGAGGCCCTCGAAGAGGCCAAGCACGCCAAGGGCACGGTCAACGACCTCGACCTGACCGCCGAGGACCTCAAGGCCCTGGTGGAGACCTTCAAGGCGATCGTGCTCCGGGAGACCGGCCGCGCCTTCCCGCAGGAGCCGCGCGAGCAGCTCGACCTCGCGATCTACGCGGTCTTCCACTCGTGGAACGGCGACCGCGCCCGGCTGTACCGCCGGCAGGAGCGCATCCCGAACGACCTGGGCACCGCGGTCAACATCTGCACCATGGTCTTCGGCAACCTCGGTGAGGACTCCGGCACCGGTGTCGCCTTCACCCGCGACCCCTCCACCGGTACCCAGGGCGTCTACGGCGACTACCTGGCGAACGCGCAGGGCGAGGATGTCGTCGCCGGCATCCGCAACACCCTGCCGCTGGCCGACCTCGAGCAGCTCGACAAGAAGTCGTACGACGAGCTGATGTCGATCATGCACACGCTGGAGACGCACTACCGCGACCTCTGCGACATCGAGTTCACCATCGAGCGCGGCAAGCTCTGGATGCTGCAGACCCGCGTGGGCAAGCGCACCGCCGCCGCCGCCTTCCGGATCGCCGTCCAGCTGGTCGACCAGGGCCTGATCGACCTGGACGAGGCGCTGCACCGGGTGACCGGCGGTCAGCTCGCGCAGCTGATGTTCCCGCGCTTCGCACCGAACGCCGAGTCCAAGCAGATCTCGTGGGGCATCGCCGCCTCCCCGGGTGCCGCGGTCGGCAAGGTGGTCTTCGACTCCTACACCGCGGTCAAGTGGTCGCGCTCCGGCGAGAAGGTCATCCTGGTCCGCCGTGAGACCAACCCGGACGACCTCGAGGGCATGATCGCCGCCGAGGGCATCCTGACCTCGCGCGGTGGCAAGACCTCGCACGCGGCCGTGGTCGCCCGCGGCATGGGCAAGACCTGTGTCTGCGGTGCCGAGGAGCTCGAGGTCGACACCAAGAACCGCAAGTTCACCACCTCCGACGGCCAGGTCGTCCACGAGGGCGACGTGGTCTCGATCGACGGCGCCAACGGCCGGGTGTACCTGGGCGAGGTCCCGGTGCTGCCGTCCCCGGTGGTCGAGTACTTCGAGGGCACCCTGCACGCCGGCGCCGACGTCCAGGGCGGGCTGGTCCAGGCCGTGCACCGGATCATGGCGCACGCCGACACCCGCCGCCGGATGGCCGTCCGGGCCAACGCCGACAACGCCGAGGACGCGAACCGCGCCCGCCGGTACGGCGCCCAGGGCATCGGCCTGTGCCGCACCGAGCACATGTTCCTCGGTGAGGAGCGCCGCAAGGAGGTCGAGCACCTGATCCTCGCGGACAACGACAAGGACCGCGAGACCGCGCTCTCCTCCCTCCTGCCGCTGCAGAAGGGCGACTTCCTGGAGCTGTTCCAGTCGATGGACGGACTCCCGGTCACCGTCCGCCTGCTCGACCCGCCGCTGCACGAGTTCCTGCCGAACATCACCGAGCTGTCGGTGCGCGTCGCCCTCGCCGAGGCCCGCAAGGACCCGAACGAGAACGACCTGCGCCTGCTCCAGGCCGTGCACAAGCTGCACGAGCAGAACCCGATGCTGGGTCTGCGCGGCGTCCGCCTCGGCCTGGTCATCCCCGGCCTGTTCGGCATGCAGGTCCGGGCGATCGCCGAGGCCGCGGCCGAGCGCAAGCTGGCCGGCGGCGACCCGCGCCCCGAGGTGATGATCCCGCTGGTCGGCACCGTCCAGGAGCTGGAGCTGGTCCGCGACGAGTGCGAGCGCGTGCTCGCCGAGGTCGCCTCCTCCACCGGCGTCCAGCTGGACATCAAGCTCGGCACCATGATCGAGCTGCCGCGCGCCGCGGTGACCGCCGGTCAGATCGCCGAGGCAGCCGAGTTCTTCTCCTTCGGCACCAACGACCTGACCCAGACCGTCTGGGGCTTCTCCCGGGACGACGTGGAGGCCTCCTTCTTCACCTCCTACCTGGAGAAGGGCATCTTCGGCGTCAGCCCGTTCGAGACCATCGACCGCGACGGCGTCGGCTCGCTGGTCAAGCACGCCGCCGAGGCCGGCCGGGCCACCCGCCCCGACCTCAAGCTCGGTGTCTGCGGCGAGCACGGCGGCGACCCGGAGTCGGTGCACTTCTTCCACGAGGTGGGGCTGGACTACGTGTCCTGCTCCCCCTTCCGGATCCCGGTGGCGCGCCTGGAGGCAGGCCGCGCCGCCATCGAGACGGCGGGCAGCGATTCGCGCTGACACGAAGCAGCGCGGTCCCATCGCTGACCGCACCCCTCCACTGGGGAGGGGCGTACGGCGGAGCTCGGCGCAGGAGAGCCGCCGTACGTAGGCAGCCGGGGCGGGAACGGACAATGGCGTCCGTTCCCGCCCCGGCGGCGTTTTCCCGCTCGTGGCCGTCTCTCCGGCGAGTGAGCCGGACGGGGGAAATCGGGAGACGGCAAGCTGGGGCCATGCACAGCAGCCGAACCCGCCTCGTCACCGTCCTCGTCGCCCTCTCCGCCGCCCTGGTGGTGAGCAGCTGCGGCAGTTCCGGCTCGGGCGGGAGCGGCAGCGGCGGCGGAAACGGCAACCCGAGCAACGGCGCGACTGCCGGCGCGAGCGCGGGCACGGGTGCGAGCCCCGGGGCCGGTGCGAGCCGGTCGGCCAGTGGCGCGCCCAAGCCGTCGGCGCCCGCGTCGACGATCCCCGCCTCCCCCGCGTGGGTACCGAGCAGCACCTCCCTCGCCGACGTGTGCCGCACCAAGCTCCCCACGCAGGCCCTGGACACCCTCACCCTGATCGCCAAGGGCGGCCCGTACCCGTACCGCTCGGACGGCATCGTCTTCGAGAACCGGGAGAGCCGTCTGCCGCGCGAGCGGACCGGCTACTACCACGAGTACACCGTGGTCACCCCGGGCTCGGACGACCGCGGCACCCGGCGGATCGTCACCGGCACGGCGGGCGAGCAGTACTGGACCGCGGACCACTACGCGAGTTTCCAGGAGATCGACGCCCGCTGCTGAGGGCCGCCGCCGGCAGCCGGACGCAATTCGGTTGGCCGGGTCGTCGGCGGACGCCATCCTGGGCGGGATGACCACCTCCCACTCGACCCCCGGCACCGCTTTCCACCCGACTCCCGGCACCGCTTCCCACCCGACCCCCGACCCGACTTCGGGCCCGGCCTCCGACCCGACTTCGGACCCCGCCTCCGATCCTGCGCTCGACTCGCTGCACGGGCTTTCCGTGGGCGACGCGCTCGGCGCCCAGTTCTTCGTCCCGGCCAACCGCCCGTACCTGACGGCGCTGCAGGCCCCGCCCGGGCCGTGGCCGTGGACGGACGACACCGAGATGGCCTGCTCGGTGTACGCGGCGTTCCGCGAGCGCGGCCGGATCGACTCCTTCGACCTCACGCACGCCTTCGCCCGGCGCCACGACTTCGACCGGGGCTACGGCCCGGCGGCCAACCGGCTGCTGCGGCTGATCCGGGAGGGCGGGGACGCCCGGGAGCTGGCGGGCGCGCTGTTCGACGGGCAGGGCTCGTTCGGGAACGGCGCGGCGATGCGGGTGGCCCCGCTGGGCGCGGCGTTCGCCGGGGACCCGGCGGCGGTGGTGGGGCCCGCGGCCGAGACGGCGGTGATCACGCACACGCATCCCCAGGCGGTGGACGGCGCGGTGGCCGTCGCGGTCGCGGCGGCGTTCGCCGCTCGCTCGCGCGAGGAGCCGATCGGTCCGGCGGAGTTCCTGGGCGAGGTGGCGGGGCTGACCCCGGACGGTGCGGTCCGGCGGGCGGTGGAGGAGGCGGCCGCGCTGGTCACCGTGGCCGATACCGGCACCGCCGCCCGGTTGCTGGGCAACGGCAGCCGGGTCAGCGCGCTCGACACGGTGCCGTTCGCACTGTTGGTGGCGGCCCGGCACCTGGACGACTACCCGGCGGCCGTCTGGGCGACCGTCTCGGCGGGCGGGGACGTGGACACCACGGCGGCGATCGTCGGCGGCATCGTCGCCGCCCGCACGGGTACGGCGGGTGTCCCCGCCGCCTGGTCAGCAGCCCGTGAGCCGCTGCCCGGCTGGGCGTTCCCCGAGCCGGGCGGGGTGATGGACGCGTGGGCCGGCAAGCCGACGGACGCGCGGGCCGCCGGGGTGGCGGACGCGCGGGCCGGCGGGGTGGCGACCGTGCGGCCCGGCAGGTCGGAGCACTTTCTCGCTCCCCGCCCGGTCACGCCGCCGGACCTGTTCTGGACGGACGGGGACTGGCAGCGCGTCAGGACCATTCGCAGCACGGGTCGGTGGGGTGTGTCCACCGCCGAGGGCGTGCTCTCCGTGCACGAGGAGTCGACCGGGCACCGGCTGGCGGCCGTCCGGGTGGAGCCGGTGCGGGGCGGGTGGCGGCCGGCGGCGGGAGAGTGCGAGGCGGATCCGGCCCGCTTCCGGGATCCGGAACGCCTGCTCGCGGACGTCCTGCGGGGGCTGTGAGCCGTCGGCGTGAGACCGGACGCACCGACCGGGGGCCGTCCGTCGCAGCGGACTGAGCCGACGTCACGATTTCATGAGTGTCGGTCAGGGGCGCTGTCCTGGAAGGAAAACCGGGCGCCGTACGGGAGGAGCGGTCGTACGCTGCCGCGCATGACACACATCCTCTCGGTCAATCTCGCCCACCCCCGTCCCAACCCGGCGAAGCCGGCGGTCGGGAGCACCGGCATCGACAAGCGGCCGACCGCCGGGCCGGTGGAGGTGCGGGCGCCGGGCCCGAAGGGCACCGGTCTGCACAGTGGGCTGGTCGGTGATGCGATCTTCGACACACGCAACCACGGCGGCGACGACCAGGCGGTCTACGCGTACGCCCGGGAGAGCCTGGACGAGTGGGAGCGGGAACTGGGCCGGGAACTTCCGGGCGGGTGCTTCGGCGAGAACCTCACCACCGTCGGGCTGGACGTGGACGGCGCGCTGATCGGCGAGCGCTGGCGGATCGGCGACCGGCTGGTGCTCCAGGTCACCTGCCCGCGGATCCCGTGCTCGACCTTCGCCCGCTGGTTGGACGAGCAGCGCTGGGCCCGCCGGTTCGCCGAGCGCGGGCTGCCCGGCGCGTACCTGCGGGTGGTCGAGCCGGGGCCGGTCCGGGCCGGCGACCCGGTCGAGGTGGTGCACCGGCCCGACCACGACGTCAGCGTCTCGCTGGTGTTCCGCGCGCTGATGACGGACGCCACGCTGCTGCCCCGCCTGGTGGACATCGCCGAGCTGCCGGAGGAGGACCGCGAGCTGGCCCGCCGCCGCACCGCCACCCCGCCCTACGCCCCGGAGGACTGAGCCGGGACGGACGGGCAGGGGGACGGGAGGGACGGGCCCGGCGGACGGAACACCGGGCTCAGGCCCGGGCCGGCGTCAAGCCCGGATTCAGACCGGGATCAGCGGGCTGCTGCCGTGTCTAAGGCACTCCTGGTTGAGGGGCGCCGGGTCGGGCGCGCTCGGGGAGGTGGCGGCGGCGATCCGCAGCTCGATGATGTCGCGGACGGCCGGCCACTCCTCGTCCAGGATCGAGTAGAAGGCGGTCGACCGGACCACGCCGTCCAGCCCGCGCGAGTGCGCCCGGCGGACCCCTTCGGAGGTGGCGCCGAGCCGCTCGATCGCGGCCCGCGAGCGGGTGTTCCGGGCGTCGGCGCGCAGCGAGATGCGGCGCACGCCCCACTCCTCGAAGGCGTGCCGCAGCATCAGCAGCTTGCCCTCGGTGTTGATGCCGGTGCCCTGGGCGCGCGGGGACAGCCAGGTGTTGCCGATCTCGGCGGCGTCCGGCACGGCGAGCAGCGGGTCGCCGTGCGGGACGCCGGGGGTCGGCGGCCAGACCAGCGGGCCCTGCCAGTAGTCGAGTTCCAGGAACCGGGTCGAGCCGACGACCCGGTTGTCGGCGGTACTGACGATGGCGAAGGGCAGCGACCGGCCCGCACCCCGGTCGGCCAGGGCGCGCGCGACGTAGTCGCGGGCGGCTTCCAGGCCGTGCGGGACGGGGGTGAAGGCGTAAGTCGTACGGTCCTCAGCGCCTGCCTCGGCCAGGGCCGGGGCGTGGTGCTCGGCGAGGGGCTCCAGCCGCACGGTGCGGCCGTAGAGGGTGACGGGTACGGGCACGGATCCTTCGGTCCTTCGACGGTCGTCGGGGGCCCGCGCACCAGGGTTGCGGCACGAGGGCAGTGGTCGTTTCGCCCCGGCTTCGGAACGGCCGCCCGGTCCGGTCACGCCCGAGGCTGGGACGTGCGGGGGTGCGGCGGCCCGGAAGCGGGCAGCGCGGTGCCGGAGACGGACACGGGTCGACGGACCGGTCCGGCGGGACGAGCGAGGGGACAGTGTGCGTCCGCGAGATGGCCGAGAGAGAGACGAGATCACGAAGCGAAGCAGGCGGCCAGGTGAAGGCAAGGTGCGCTAGGAGTGGCTGGCCGCACACCGGACCGGGGCGTGGCCCACGACGTGACAGACGGCGTGGCGCGACGACGCGACGATGCGAGGCAGCGAGAGGACGATACCCGTCCGAGGGCAATGCGTCACTTCGCGGCGCGCCATGGGGGGCGCGCGAAGCCGTGCGGTACGCCGCGGACTGTTCGATCCCGGCCGGAATCCTACCTTCCGATCCCGGCGCCACGCAGTCCACCTGCGGTTTTTAGCGGAAGTGAGAGGATTCGCGAGGGGAGGTGAAGACTCTGACCGGAGTGCGGGACCACAGCGGGAATGTCGGCGGCCTCCGCCACGCTGGACTGGACGACAGGTACGACGACGAGACGGGACGGGGTTGGGTGCACCGTGCGTGATCCCAAGGAGCTGTACGAGCTGGAGCCGCAGGGCGTGACCGCGCTGGCGGCCGCGCGGGCCGCCGCCGAGGCGGGCAGCGGTCTGGTGCTGCTCTACCACTTCGAGGGCTTCATGGACGCCGGGGAGGCCGGCGGCCAGGTGGTCTCCCACCTGCTGGAGCACGGGGCGCCGCAGGTGGTCGCCCGGTTCGACCACGACCGCCTGGTCGACTACCGGGCCCGCCGGCCCGCGATGACCTTCGACCGCGAGAGCTGGGTGGCGTACGACCCGCCGGAGATCCTGCTCCAGCTGGTGCACGACTCGGTCGGCGCGCCGTTCCTGCTGCTCACCGGCCCGGAGCCGGACACCGAGTGGGAGCTGTTCGCCGCGGCCGTGGCCGATCTGGTCGAGCGCTTCCAGGTCCGGCTCGCGGTCGACTTCCACGGCATCCCGATGGGCGTGCCGCACACCCGCCCGGTCGGCCTGACCCCGCACGGCAACCGGCTCGACCTGGCGCCGGGCCACCCGAAGTGGTTCGACCAGGCGCAGGTGCCCGGCAGCGCCCAGGCGCTGGTGGAGTACCGGCTGGCCGAGGCCGGGCACGACGTGCTGGGCTTCGCCGTGCACGTGCCGCACTACATCGCCCGCTCGGCCTACCCCTCGGCCGCGGTGGTGATCCTCGAGTCGGTGCAGTCCGCGACCGGTCTGGTGCTGCCCGGCACCGAGCTGCGGGTCCGGACGGACGAGGTGCACGCCGAGATCGAGGAGCAGCTGGCCCAGGGCGACGGCGAGCTGCGGTCGGCGATCCAGGGCATGGAGGGCCAGTACGACGCGGTCTCCGGTGCGGTCAGCCGGGAGAGCCTGCTCGCCGAGGAGGTCGACCTGCCCTCGGCGGACGAGTTGGGCCGGCGGTTCGAGGAGTTCCTCGCCGAGCACGAGCGCGACACCGAGTAGGGTGCGGCGCTCGGGGGTGGCGGCCGCCGCTGTCGCGGTGGCCCTGGGGGTGTTGGTGGCCGGCTGCGGTGGCGGCCCGGCGGAGCGGCCGGTGCCGGTGCCGAGCACCGGTGCGGCGCGGGCGGGCACCGGCGCGAGCCCGAGTCCCGGCCCGGGTGCCGTGCCGCTGGGGCCGTACGTCGCGCTGGGGGATTCGTACACCTCGGGGCTGCGGATCCAGCCCCAGGTAGGGCTGCCGGCGGGCTGTGCGAGGTCCGGGGTGAACTACCCGTCACTGGTCGCTCGCGGCCTGAAGGTGACGGAGTTCACGGACGTCAGCTGCAGCGGCGCCCGGACGACCGACCTGACAGCGGCCCAGCGGACGGACGACGGGACCAACCCGCCGCAGCTGGACGCGCTGACGCCGGCCACCCGGCTGGTCACGGTCGGCATCGGGGGCAACGACGCGGGCTTCCTCGACGTGCTCGGGCGCTGCGCGGTGGAGAGCCTGCGGTCCGGCCTGCTGGGGGAGCGCGCGGTGGCGGACGCGCCGTGCCGGGCGTACTACACCGAGGGCGCGGGCCGCGGCGAGGTGGAGCGGCGGCTGGACGCGGCGGGGCAGCGGCTGGCGTCCGCGCTGGGCGAGATCCGGCGGCGGGCGCCGCAGGCACGGGTGCTGGTGGTCGGGTACCCGGCGCTGCTGCCGGGCGATCCGGCGCGCTGCGCGGCCGCGCTCGGGGACGGCGTGGCGGCGGGGGACGTGCTGTTCGTCGGGGAGCAGGAGCGGGCGCTGAACGCGATGCTCAGCGCCCGCGCGGCGGCCGGCGGAGCGGTCTACGTGGACACCTGGGCGGCCTCGCAGGGGCACGACATGTGCGCGGGTGAGGCGGAGCGCTGGATCGAGCCGCCGCAGCCGGCGGCGGGCGCGGCCCCGGTGCACCCGAACGCCAGGGGCCAGGAGGGGATGGCGGGAGCGGTGCTGGCGCGCCTGCGCTGACGCGGACCGACCGGGGGCTTCCGTCCGAGCCATCGGCGGTTGAGGGCCGTGGTGGTTGAGGGCAGTGGTGGCTGAGGGCCGTGGGCGGCTGGGCACGCAGTCCCCCATGCCCCTGCCGGGGCGCCGGGGTCTCGGAGGGGGACGAGAATGCCTGACGGCCCCCTGCCGGCAGCGTCAGGGCGGGCAACTGCCGAGTTTCGGGGGCCGTCAGGAGCTCAGGTGGTCAGTGGTCAGTGGTCGGTCAGTCGGGTGGTGTGGACGGGGATGCGGGCCGTCTCGTCGTCGAGGCACTCGCCGGTGACCAGGTCGAAGCGCTGCTTGAGCAGCGGCGAGGCGACGTAGACCCGGCCGTCGGCGGTGGAGCCGATCAGGCCGCGGGAGAGCACGTACGCGCCGGTGAACGGGTCACGGTTGGAGACGGCGTGGACGCGGTCGTTGGCGTCCCGGAAGAGCGCGGCCTGCTGGCCGTCCGGGAGGAGGACGGCGACGCCGCGGCCGGGAGCGAGCTGGTCCCAGTCGCAGACGGGGGTCCAGGTGCGGCCGGTGAGCAGTTCGACGCGGGTCTGTACGGCGACGGTGGTCATCGGGTCTCCAGGATGGCGTTGTCGGGGTCGAGGGCGGCGAGCAGCTCCTCCTCGGTGGCGAGCAGGACCAGGTCGGGCTTGATCTGGTCGCGCTCGGGGGTGAAGCGGATGCTGGGGTCGGGCACGCCGGGCGCGTTGACGAAGGAGACGAAGCGGCGCATCCGGTCGGGGTCGGCCAGGGTGGCGGCCCATTCGTCCTGGTAGTCGGCGACGTGGTGGGCCATCAGCTCCTCCAGGTCGGCGGCGATGCCGAGGGTGTCGTGGACGACCACGTCGCGGACGTGGTCGAGGCCGCCCTCGATCCGCTCCAGCCAGGTGGAGGTGCGCTCGAGCCGGTCGGCGGTGCGGATGTAGAACATCAGGAACCGGTCGATGAGCTTGATCAGCCCCTCGTCGTCGAGGTCCTGGGCGAGCAGGTCGGCGTGGCGCGGGGTGGCGCCGCCGTTGCCGCCGACGTAGAGATTCCAGCCGTTGGAGGTGGCGATGACACCGAAGTCCTTGCCGCGGGCCTCGGCGCACTCGCGGGCGCAGCCGGAGACGGCGGACTTGAGCTTGTGCGGGGAGCGCAGGCCGCGGTAGCGGAGCTCCAGGTGGATCGCCATGGCGACGGAGTCCTGGACGCCGTACCGGCACCAGGTCGAGCCGACGCAGGACTTCACGGTGCGCAGCGACTTGCCGTAGGCGTGGCCGGACTCGAAGCCGGCCTCGACGAGGCGGGTCCAGATCAGCGGGAGCTGGTCCACGCTGGCGCCGAAGAGGTCGATCCGCTGGCCGCCGGTGATCTTGGTGTAGAGGCCGAAGTCGCGGGCGACCTCGCCGATCACGATCAGCTTCTCCGGGGTGATCTCGCCGCCGGGGATGCGCGGGACGACCGAGTAGGAGCCGTTCTTCTGCAGGTTGGCCAGGAAGTGGTCGTTGGTGTCCTGCAGGGCGGCCTGCTCGCCGTCCAGGATGTGGCCGGAGGCCTCCAGCTCGGGGGCGAGCGAGGCGATGATCGAGCCGACGGTGGGCTTGCAGACCTCGCAGCCCTCGGCGCCCTCGGGGGCGCGGCCGTGCTTGCGCAGCAGCTCGCGGTGGGTGGCGATGCGCTTGACCCGGACGATCTCGTACAGCTCGGCGCGGGTGTGGGCGAAGCAGGGGCACAGGCCCTTGTCGACCTCGACGCCGCTGGCCTCCAGCTCCTCGCTGACGATGGTGGAGAGCAGCTTGATGCAGGAACCGCAGCCGGAGCCGGCCTTGGTGCACTTCTTGACCTCGGGCACGGTGGTGCAGTTGTGCTCGGTGACGGCGGAGCGGACGGCGCCCTTGGTGACGTTGTGGCAGTTGCAGACCACGGCGTCGTCGGGGAGGGCGGAGCTGCCGAGCGAGACGGGGGCGCCGGCGCCGGCGGGGAGGACGAGGGACTCCGCCGGGACGGGCAGCGGGTTGCCGGTGCCGGCCAGCGGCCGCAGCGAGGCGTACGCCTCGGCGTCGCCGACCAGGATGCCGCCGAGCAGCGCCCCCTCGGGGGTGACGACCAGCTTCTTGTAGATGCCGGAGCGGGAGTCGGAGTAGACCACGTCGAGCGCGCCGGGGGTGTTGCCGAAGGCGTCGCCGAAGCTGGCCACGTCCACGCCGAGCAGCTTGAGCTTGGTGGAGAGGTCGGCGCCGGTGAAGGGCTTGGCGGAGACGTCGGCGAGCTGCTGGGCGACGGTCTGGGCCATTTCGTAGCCGGGGGCGACCAGGCCGTAGACCCGGCCGTCGACGGCCAGCGCGCACTCGCCGATGGCGTAGATGTTCGGGTCACTGGTCAGGCAGTACTCGTCGACGCTGATGCCGCCGCGCTCGCCGACCGTCAGGCCGCTCTCCCGGGCGAGCTGGTCGCGGGGGCGGACACCGGCCGAGAAGATCACCATGTCGGTGGCCAGCGCCGACCCGTCGGTGAAGTCCATCCCGACGGCCTTGCCCTCGGCGGAGACGGTGACCGCCTTGGTGCCGACGCCGGTGTGCACGACCACGCCCATCTCCTCGATGGTGCGCTTCAGCGCCTCGCCGCCGCCGTCGTCGACCTGCACCGGCATCAGCCGGGGCGCGAACTCGACCACGTGGGTCTCCACGCCGAGGCCCTTGAGCGCACCGGCCGCCTCCAGGCCGAGCAGGCCGCCGCCGACCACCGCGCCGACCTTGGCGCCCGCCGCGTACGTCTCGATCGCCTGCAGGTCCTCGATGGTGCGGTAGACGAAGCAGCCCTCGGCGTCCTTGCCGTCGACCGGCGGGACGAACGGGTACGAGCCGGTGGCCAGCACCAGGGTGTCGTACGCCACGGTGTGGCCGGCGGCGGTGGTGACGGTCTTCGCGGCCCGGTCGATGGCCACCGCCGGGGAGCTGAGGTGCACCTGGTAGCCGTGGCGGTCGGTGAAGCCCTCCTCGGCGAGCAGCAGGTCGTCCGCGCTCTTGCCGGAGAAGTACGAGGTCAGGGCGACCCGGTCGTAGGCGTGCCGGGGTTCCTCGGCGAGCACGACGACGCGGTAGCGGTCGGCGGCGCCGGCGTCGGCCAGGGCTTCCAGGAAGCGGTGGCCGACCATGCCGTACCCGACCAGGAGCAGCGTGGGCTTGGTGGTGGTCATCGGGAAGGCCCTCCGAAGTTCGTGCCCAGGGTGGTGAGCAGGTGGAGCGGATGCGCTGACAGGGCCTCGTCGCCCTCCCAGGTGTCGGCGATGGTCCCGACGGTGTCGAGGTCTCCGAGCAGGACGCCGCCGACGAGGCGGTCACCGCCCAGCTCGTCGCGGCGGACGATCACCTTGCGGTAGGAGCCGCGGCCGGCGTCGGTGAGGCGGACCACGCGGTCCTGCGGTCCGGCCGGGGTGGTCTCGCCGAACGCGGCGAGGTCCAGCGGCCGGTCGGTGTGCGGCAGGGTGAGCCGGGTGAGCAGCCGGCTGCCGCGGTAGACGGCGTCCTCGCCGCCGAGCACCCGGGCCAGCAGGTCGGCCTGGGCGATCGCCGGGCCGGCCAGGCCGTAGACCTCGCCGTCGTGCTCGGCGCAGTCGCCGACGGCGTGGATGCGCGGGTCGGAGGTGGTGAGCCGGTCGTCGACCACGATGCCCTTGCGGACCGCGAGGCCGGCGGCCTGCGCCAGGTTGGTGCGCGGGCGGACCCCGACCGCGACCACCAGCAGCTGCGCGTCGAGCCGGAAGCCGTCCGCCAGTTCCACGCCGGTGACCCGGCGTTCGCCGTCGGTCAGGACCGAGCGGACCCGGCACTCGGTGTGCACCTCGATGCCCAGCTCGGCCAGGTGGCCGGCCAGCAGTCCGGCCGCGTCCTCGTCGAGCTGGCGCTCCATCAGGTGCTCGCCCTGGTGGGCGAGGACCGTGGGCACGCCGCGGCCGGCCAGCGCCCGGGCGGCGCTCACCCCGAGCAGCCCGCCGCCGACCACCACCGCCTGCCGGACGTCCGGCAGGTAGGCGTCGATGTCGGCGCAGTCCGCCAGGGTGCGGAACGCGAAGACCCCGGAGGGGAGTTCTCCCCGGGTCTTGGCGGCTGGGAGGCGCCCCCATCGCTCCCGGCCGGAGGCTGGGGGAGAGTCGTCGAACAGGCCGCGCAGCGCGGGCAGCACCGGGTTGGAACCGGTGGCCAGCACCAGGTCGCCGTAGCCGATCGCCGAGCCGTCGTCGCACAGCACCCGGTGCTGGTCGCGGTCGATCCGCACCACCCGGGTGTGCCGCCGGACGACCTGGTCGGGCAGCTCGGTGAGGGCGGCCAGCTCGGGCGCGTACCGCCCGGCCAGCACCTCGGCGAGCAGCACCCGGTTGTACGGGGCCTGCGGCTCCTCGCAGAGCAGCAGCACCTCGCGTCCGCCCCGGGCGGCCACCTGCCGGGCCAGCCGGTGGCCGGCCATGCCGCCGCCCACCACCACTACCCGCGTCTCGGTCGCTGTCATGCCATCGAGCATGGTCGGCGGGTGTTTCTCGTCAGGTGCCGCGCTGTTTCACGGCCGGAACTTAGCCCTCATCGCGGTCCGGCGGAGGCTGTGAGCGGCTGCCGGGAGCGGTTCGGCGCACGGGTCGGCACACGGTTCAACGCACCGTGAACCCGGCCCTGTGCAGGGAGACCAGCGCGTCCGCGCGCCGCCGTTCGGGGACCAGGACCACGTCCGCGTGGTGCGTGGAGGCGGTGAACACCGGTACCCCGGCGGCGGCCAGCGGCACCAGGACGGCGGCGAGCAGGCCGGGCACGTCCAGGCCGTGGTCGGGATCGGCGTCGTACAGCGCGAGCCACCGCTCCTCGTCCGGACCGGCCGGGCGGATCACGGTCAGCCCCTCCGGTGCCCGGACCGCCGCGAGCCAGTCGCCGGCCGGTCCGGCCGCGTCCGGGCGGTGCTCCAGCGCGTACACGCCGTCCAGCAGCCGCAGCCCGCGGGCCTGCGCCGGGGCTGGAGCAGGTTCTGGCACAGGGGCGGACACAGGGGCGGACGCAGGGTCGGGATCCAGCTCCAGGGTGAAGACCACCCGGTCCAGGCCCGGGCCGTCGTAGTCGGGGCGCACCGGCGAGGCGGTGAAGCCGAGCCGGGCGTGGAAGGCCCGCGAGCCGGTGTTCTCCGGGCTGGTGACGCAGCGCACCGTCCGTCGGCCGTGCCGCCGGGCGAGGGCGAAGAACGCCCGGTAGAGCGCCGCTCCGACGCCCGACCCCTGCAGGGCCGGGTCGACGCCGACGAAGTGCACGTAGGCGGCGTCCGGCTCGCTGTCGGAGAGGAAACCGACCAGGAAGGCGGCGAGTCCGCCGTCCGGGTGCTCCACCACGAAGCTGCTCGCGGCGAAGTGCTGGAAGTACAGCCGGGGCAGCAGCAGCGCCCGCTCCCGTGCGCCGGCCGCGCCCTTCAGCCCGCCCCACCAGCGGTCCAGGACGGCGAGCACCCTCGGGTGGTCGCCCTCGACCGGATGACGCGCCGTCAACCCGGGTGGGAGGTCGTCGATCACGCCGGAAGTCTCCCACCCGGCCGGGTCACGGCGCCACGGCTTCCAGCCGCACCGCGCACGCCTTGAACTCCGGCATCCGGGAGACCGGGTCCAGCGCCGGATTGGTGTGCAGGTTGGCATTGCCCTCGCCGGGCCAGTGGAACGGCATGAACACCGTGTCGGGGCGGATCGCGGTGGTCAGCCGCGCGGGGGTGACGGTCCGCCCGCGCCGGCTCACCACCGCGACCCGGTCCCCCTCCCGCACCCCGAGGCGCTCGGCGAGCGCCGGGTGCAGCTCGACGAACGCGCCGGGAGCGGCGTCGTTCAGGGCATCGACCCGGCGGGTCTGCGCGCCGGACTGGTACTGGGCCAGCACCCGTCCGGTGGTCAGCCGCACCGGGAACTCGGCGTCCGGTTCCTCCGCCGCGGGCCGGTGCTGCACCGGCGTGAACCGGGCCCGCCCGTCCGGCGTGGCGAACCGGTCCAGGAACAGCCGCGGTGTCCCCGGGTGCTCCTCGGCCGGGCAGGGCCAGAACACCCCGTCCTCGGCGGCGATCCGCTCGTAGCTGATGCCCGCGTAGTCCGCCACCCCGCCCGCCGACGCCCGCCGCAGCTCCTCGAACACCAGCTCGGGATCGGTCGGGAAGCCCTCGGGACGGCCCAGCAGCGCGGCCAGCTCGTGCAGCACCTCCAGGTCACTGCGCACGCCCCCCGGCGCGTCAACGGCCTTGCGCCGCAGGATGACCCGACCCTCCAGGTTGGTCATCGTGCCGGTCTCCTCGGCCCACTGGGTGACCGGCAGCACCACGTCCGCGAGCTCGGCCGTCTCGGAGAGCACCACGTCACTCACCGCGAGGAAGTCCAGCGCCCGCAGCCGCTCCGCCACATGGGCCGAACGCGGCGCCGACACCACCGGGTTGGAGCCCATCAGCAGCAGCGAGCGGACCTCGCCGCCGAGCGACTCCAGCAGCTCGTACGCGCTGCGCCCCGGCCCCGGCAGCGAGTCGGGGTCCACGCCCCACACCGCGGCGACGTGCGCGCGCGCCGCCGGATCGTCCAACTTCCGGTACCCGGGCAGCTGGTCGGCCTTCTGGCCGTGCTCGCGGCCGCCCTGGCCGTTGCCCTGCCCGGTCAGGCAGCCGTACCCCGCGTACGGGCGGCCGGCGTTGCCGGTCGCCAGGCACAGGTTGATCCAGGCGCTGACCGTGTCGGTGCCCTTCGCCTGCTGCTCCGGACCGCGTGCGGTCAGCACCATGGCGCTCGAAGCATCGCAGAACATCATTGCCGCCGACCGCAGTTGCGGGAGCGGAACGCCGGTGACCGCCTCCACGTGCTCCGGCCAGTGCGCCATCGCCGCCGCCCGGGTCTGCTCCCAGCCGGTGGTGCGCAGCTCGATGAACTCCTCGTCGGTGCGGCCCTCCGCGACCACCAAGTGCAGCATGCCCAGCGCCAGCGCCAGGTCGGTGCCCGGTCGCGGCGCCAGGTGCAGGTCCGCCAGCTCGGCGGTCCGGGTGCGGCGCGGATCGACCACGATCAGCGTGCCGCCGTTCTCCCGGAGCTCGCGCAGGTACCGGACGAACGGCGGCATGGTCTCCGCCGGGTTGGAGCCCACCAGCACCACACAGCCGGCGAACGGGATGTCCGCCACCGGGAACGGCAGCCCCCGGTCCAGGCCGAACGCGCGGATGCCGCCCGCCGCCGCCGACGACATGCAGAACCGGCCGTTGTAGTCGATCGCCGACGTGCCCAGCACCACCCGGGCGAACTTGCCCAGCGCGTACGCCTTCTCGTTGGTCAGGCCGCCGCCTCCGAACACCCCGACCGCGTCCCGGCCGTACGCCTCGGCGGTGGCGCCCACCGCCTCGGCGATCCGGCCCAGTGCCTCCGGCCAGCCGGCCGGCCGCAGGACCCCGTCCTGCCGGACCAGCGGCGTCGTCAGCCGGGCACCGGGCGCCAGCACGGCCGCCGCGTTGGCGCCCTTGCCGCACAGCGCCCCCTGGTTCACCGGGAACGAGGGCCGCTCCACCACCGAGACCGGCACCGGCCCCTCGGCGGCCCGCAGACCCATCCCGCACTGCAGCGCGCAGTACGGGCAGTGCGTGTCAGTGGCGTCACTCATGCGCCCGCCCCGCTCCGCTCGGCAGTCGCTTCGCGACACACGCGCCCCTCGATGATTCGCTCGCTGCGCTCGCTCATGCGCCCGCCCCGCTCCGCTCGGCAGTCGCTTCGCGACACACGCGCCCCTCGATGATTCGCTCGCTGCGCTCGCTCATGCGCCCGCCCCGCTCCGCTCGGCAGTCGCTTCGCGACACACGCCCCTCGATGATCCGCTCGCTGCGCTCGCTCATGCGCCTCAGCGTGCAACAGGGCTGTTTCCACCCGGCGGCCCCCGCGTTACGTCCCCAGCACACGGCCCTCACCGGGGCCGACCCCGCCGCCGTGAGCGCCGTGACATGACCCGTGACCACCGGGCAACCGCACAGAAACAGCCGTCGGCGAGGCTCTTGCCATGACCGTGATCCCGCATCCCGGCCCCGCCGCCCCGCCGAGGGTGCTGCACGCCGCCCGCCGCCCGGCCCTGGTGCTCGTCGCCCACGGTTCGCGCGACCCCGCCGCGGAGGCGGAGATCCGCCGCCTGCTGGCCGCCGTCCGCTCGGCCCGCCCGGAGCTGGACGTCCGCCTGGCGCACCTGGGGCTCAACGCCCCGCTGCTGCCCGAGGTGCTCGCCGAGCTGTCCGGCCGGGTGGTGCTCGTCCCGCTGCTGCTCGGCCGCGGCTACCACGTCAAGGTGGACATTCCCGAGGCGCTGGCCGCCGCACCGCACGTCCACGGCACGGTCGCCGACCCGCTCGGGCCGGACCCGCTGCTCACCGACGCACTGCACGCCCGGCTGCTGGAGGCCGGCTGGGCCGGCCAGCCCGTGGTGCTCGCCGCCTCCGGCTCCCGGGATCCGGAAGCCGCCGTCGACACCGGGGCGCAGGCCGCGCTGCTCGCCGCCCGGCTCGGGGTCCCGGTCCGTCCCGGCTACGTCGCCGCGGGCGGCCCGAGCGTCGCCCGGCAGGTCGCCGCACTCACCGCGGAGGGCCATCCGGAGACCGCCGTCGCCGGCTACTTCACCGCGCCCGGCGACTTCGCCCGCCTGGCGGCCGCGGCCGGTGCGACCCTGGCCTCCGCCCCGCTCGGCTCCCACCCGCTGATGGCGCGCCTCGTCCTGCACCGCTACCAGTCCGTCGTCCGGGCCCCCGTCCGCCTGGCGGTCTGACGAGGCCCCCGGTGACGCACTGCGGCGCCGCCGCAGGCCGGCCGGGGCCGGTTCTTGCGGGCTCTGCCGGTTCTCAGGCGGCCAGGGCCGCGGTCGGGGCCGGGACGGTGTCGGGGAGCCGGAGGGGCTCGGTCGGCAGGTCGCGGCAGGTGCGGAGCGGGGAGAACCAGAGGATCAGGGCCGCCAGCGGCACGCCGGCGGTGAGGATCCACATCGCGGGGAGCACGCCCAGCCGGTCGCCGAGCAGGCCGCCGACCAGCGCACCGACCGGGATCGCCCCGAAGTTGAGGACGGCGCTGCTCGCGGAGAGCCGACCGAGCAGCTCCGGCGGGCAGTAGCGCTGCTGGAAGGTGGACTTGATGACGTTCCCGGCGACGACGCCCGCCGAGACCCCGAAGCCGCCGACCACGTACAGCACCAGCCGGGCCCCGCCCGCGGTCAGCGGGATGAGCACCGCGAGCGAGGGCAGTGCCAGCTCGAAGAAGAGCATCGCCCGGGCGGTGCCCATCCGCGCGGCGACCCGGCGGGCGACGGCCGCGCCGGCGATGCCGCCGGTGGAGGCGACGGCGGCGAGCACGCCGACCGCGCCCTCGGCCACGCCGACCTCGCGGATCAGGAAGACGACGACCAGCGACTGGTACCCGGTGAGCATCAGGTTGGAGGTGGCGCCGAAGAGCGTGAAGGTGCGGAACCACCGGTCGCCGGCGACCAGCCGCAGGCCCTCCGCGATCTCCTGCCGCAGCGCCCGCTCCGGCCGTTCGGCGCGGGCCGGCTCGCGGTGGCGGATCCGCCGGGTGCACCACAGCGAGAGCGCGAACGTCCCGCTGTTGGCGAGCAGGCCGGAGACCGGCCCGGCGAGCTGGGCGAGGAGTCCGCCGGCGCCGATGCCGGCGATGCCGGCGGCGGAGGCGCTGCCGTGGAGCTTGGCGTTGCCCTCGGCCCGGTCGGCGGGGTCGAGCAGCCGGGGCAGGTAGGCGGTGTACGCGGTCTGGAAGAACACCCCGGCGACGCCGGTGGCGAGGGCGACCACCAGCAGCTGGGCGAGGCTGAGCATGCCGAAGTGCGCGGCGAGGGGCACGGTCGCGAAGAGCAGCAGGGAGGCGGCCGAGGCGGCGAGCATGATCGGTCGGCTGCGCAGCCGGTCGACCCAGACGCCCACCGGGAGGCCGATGAGCAGCCAGGGCAGCCAGCCGGCGGCGCCGAGCAGGCCGACCTGGAAGGTGGAGGCGTGCAGGGCGGTGACCGCGATCAGCGGCATGGCGAGGCCGGTGACGGCGGAGCCGAACTTGTTGGCGGTCTCGCCGGTCCACAGCAGGCGGAAGTCGCGGTGGCGGCGCAGCAGCCCGCCGGTGGTCTCGGTGTTCGTCCCGGCACTCATGGGGTTTCCTTCCGCGGCAGGGCCTGGAGCTGGAGCAGGACGGGGCGGGCCGCCGGATCGGGTTCGGCGTCCGGGTCGGGCGTGTGGCGTTCGATGACGTCCATCAACTCGTCGATGAGCGAGCGCAGTTGGGTGGGGGTGAGGCGCAGCTTGTTCCAGTCGGAGACGGTGCCGGCGCCGCGCCACTCCTCGGGCCACTCGGTGGCCATCGAGTCGGCGACCCGCTGGTACTGGGAGCGGAGCAGTTCGCCGAGGTAGACGTCGAGGGCGGCCCTGGTCTGCGGGTCGCGGTCGAAGTCGGTGGTGTTGAGGACGTTGCGGCTGCGGGTGGCGCGCCACCACCGCTCGCGCTTGGTGCCGCGCTCGGGCTCGTCCTCGATGAAGCCGTGCTCGGCGAGGTGGCGCAGGTGCCAGCTGATGGTGCCGGTGGACTCCCCGAGCCGGTCGGAGAGCTTCGCCGAGGTGGCGGGGCCGTTCTCGCGCAGCTCGTCGAGGATCCGCATGCGCAGCGGGTGGGCGAGGGCGCGCAGGCTCCTGGCGTCGATCTGACGGCGGGGCAGTTCCTGGTTCATGCCCTCACCCTAAGGTTGCAGAGGACTCTCTGCATAGAGTTCTTTGCAGAGAATCCTCTGCATCTTGGAAATCGTCCTGCGCCCGGGCTCCGCATGGCAGACTCCGCCCGTGGACCGACTGGCAGCCCCTCTCCGCTTCCTCACCGAGCTGATCGCCTGGGTGGCCACGCCCTGGGCGCTCGCCGGGCGCTCCGTCCCGCTGGCGGTCCTCTCCGTCGTCCTGCTGATCGGACTGCCGACCGTCTTCGCCACCCCCGGCGACAAGAACCAGGTGATCGTCCCGGTCTCCGGCCGGGTCACCATCGCCCTGGTGCTGTTCCAGCTGGTCGCCGCCGTGGTGGCCACCTGGGCGGTCTGGCCCGGCTGGGCCGCCGCCGCCACCTCGCTGCTCGCCGCCGCCTGCCTGCTGACCGAGCAGCCCCGCTGGCAGCGCCTGCGCGCCACCGCCTGTTAGACCGGCCGCCGGCCGGTCTTTGCGCGGCGCACGGTGCAATGTCGGTCACCGGGCGTACGGTGAGTGGCATATGAACGACACCACCCGGTACGAAACCACCCCGTACGACCCGCAGGCCGAGGCCCGCTGGGTGCCCGAGCCGGACAAGCGCCCCGGCCGCACCGCGTTCCAGCGCGACCGCGCCCGCGTCCTGCACTCGGCCGCGCTGCGCCGGCTGGCCGGCACCACGCAGGTGGTGGCGCCGATGCGCAGCGACTTCCCGCGCACCCGGCTCACCCACTCCCTGGAGTGCGCGCAGGTCGGCCGCGAGCTCGGCGCGGCCCTCGGCTGCGACCCGGACCTGGTGGAGGCCGGCTGCCTGGCGCACGACATCGGCCACCCGCCGTTCGGCCACACCGGAGAGGAGGCGCTCGACCAGGCCGCCGAGGCCTGCGGCGGTTTCGAGGGCAACGCCCAGTCGTTGCGCATCCTGACCCGCCTGGAGCCCAAGCGCTTCGCCCCGGCCGACGAGGAGCCCGTCCGGCTCGCCCCCTGGCCCGGCCGCAGCGTCGGCCTCAACCTGACCCGCGCCGCGCTGGACGCGGCCACCAAGTACCCGTGGGCCCGGGGCGGCCACCCCACCGATCCGGCCTCCACCAAGTACGGCGTGTACGGCGACGACCTGCCGGTCTTCCGCTGGCTGCGGGCCGGCGCGCCGGACGGCCGCAAGTGCTTCGAGGCCACCGTCATGGACTGGTCCGACGACGTCGCCTACTCCACCCACGACGTGGAGGACGGCCTGCAGGCCGGCCACATCGACCCGGACGCGCTGCGCGGCTCGGAGGAGCGCGCCGAGCTCTTCAAGATCGCCGAGCGGTACGCGCCCGACGCCGCCCCCGAGGAGCTGGCCGAGGCGCTCGACCGCCTGCAGGCCCAGGAGTGGTGGCCCCGCGCGTACGACGGCACCGCCCGCGCCCGGGCCGGCCTCAAGGACCTCACCAGCCAGCTGATCGGCCGCTTCTGCCTGGCCGCCGAGCAGGCCACCCGGGCCCGGTACGGCCCCGGCCCGCTGACCCGGTACGCGGCCGAGCTGGTCGTCCCGCGCGGGGTGCGGCTGGAGTGCGCGGTGCTCAAGGCGGTCGCCGTGCGGTACGTGATGCAGCGCGACGAGCAGGCCCAGCTGCGCTCCCGGCAGCGGATCGTGATCGCCGAGCTCGCCGACGTCCTGATGCGCGACGCCCCGCACGGCCTGGATCCGGTGTTCGCCGCCCTCTACGACGAGGCCGAGGACGACCGGGCCGCGCTGCGCGCCGTGATCGACCAGATCGCCACCCTCACCGACGCCTCAGCCCTCGCCCTGCACGCCAGGCTGGTCCCGTAGGATTCCCCGGTGGCTGGTCGGATCCGGGATGAAGACGTGCAGGCGGTGCGCAACGCGCTGCCCATCGACGCGGTCGTCGGCGACTACGTCCAGTTGGCCAACGGTGGCGGGGCGCAGCTGAAGGGCGTCTGCCCGTTCCACGACGAGAAGTCCGCGTCGTTCTACGTGCACCCGGGCAAGGGCGTCTTCCACTGCTTCGGCTGCGGTGAGAGCGGCGACACCATCACCTTCCTGATGAAGATCGAGCACTGCTCCTTCGCCGAGGCGGTGGAGCGGATGGCCGCGCAGGCGGGCATCACGCTGCGGTACGAGGAGGGCGGCTACAGCCCGCGCCACCAGCAGGGCGAGCGGACGCGGCTGGTCGAGGCGCACAAGGTGGCGGCCGCCTGGTACCAGGAGCAGCTGGCCTCGCCGGAGGCGGAGATCGGCCGGCGCTTCCTCGCCGAGCGCGGCTTCGACGAGGAGGCGGCCAAGCACTTCGGCGTGGGCTACGCCCCGGTCGGCTGGGAGCACCTGGTGCGCTACCTGCGGGGCAAGGGCTTCAGCGACAAGGAGATCTCGGTCGGCGGCCTGGCCTCGCAGGGCCAGCGCGGCGGCCTGATCGACCGCTTCCGCGGCCGGCTGGTCTGGCCGATCCGGGACAGCTCGGGCGACGTGGTGGGCTTCGGCGCCCGCCGGCTGCGCGAGGACGACAACGGGCCGAAGTACCTGAACACGCCCGAGACGCCGATCTACAAGAAGTCGAACGTGCTGTACGGCATCGACCTGGCCCGCAAGGAGATCGCCAAGTCGGGCCGGGCGGTCGTGGTCGAGGGCTACACCGACGTGATGGCCTGCCACCTGGCCGGTGTCACCACGGCGGTGGCCACCTGCGGCACCGCGTTCGGCGAGGACCACATCAAGATCATCCGCCGGCTGCTGATGGACACCTCCGCCTACCGCGGCGAGACGGTGTTCACCTTCGACGGCGACGCCGCCGGCCAGAAGGCCGCCCTGCGCGCCTTCGAGGACGACCAGAAGTTCGCCGCCCGCACCTCCATCGCGATCACCCCCGGCGGCATGGACCCGTGCGAGCTGCGCCTGGCCAAGGGCGACGACGCGGTCCGCGAGCTGATCGAGAACCCGGTCCCGCTCTTCGAGTTCGCCCTGCGCTCGGCCGTCGACCGGCACCGGGTGGACACCGCAGAGGGCCGTGCCGCCGCCCTCGAGGAGGCGGCCCGGATCATCGTGAAGATCAAGGACCGCTCGATCCAGCACGAGTACGCCGTGCAGCTGGCCGGCATGCTCGGCATCCTGGACGAGCAGTTCGTGGTCCGCCGGATCGGCCAACTCGCGCGCTGGCAGCGGGAGAACGAGAAGAACGGCAGCCAGCGACCGGGCGCCCGCCGGGTCGAGACGCCGGCCGCCCCGGCGGTGCCCGCGCAGCCCGCGTACCGGCTCAACCCGCGCGACCAGTCCCAGTTCGTCGAGCGCGAGCTGCTCAAACTCGCGCTCCAGCACCCGGAGTTGGTCAGCCCGGCGTTCGACCAGTACGGCGAGGACGAGTTCCCCACCCCGCCGTACCAGGCGGTCCGGCGGGCCATCGGCCAGGCCGGCGGCACGGCGTACGGCGCGGCCCTGCCGGACTTCGTCGGCGCGGTCCGCGAGGTCTGCCCGGACGACCAGGTCCGCGGCCTGGTCACCGAATTGACCGTCGAGCCGATCCGCTCCCGGCGCAAGGCCGACGAGCTCTACGCGGGCGAGTTCCTGGTCAAGCTCCGCCTGCAGGCGGTGGAGCGCCGGATCGAGGAGTCGCACAGCTACCTGCGGCGGCTCGGCAACCGGGCCACCGAGGAGCAGCAACTCGCCGTCCAGGGCGAGCTCTACGCGCTGCAGCAGTACAAGGCGATGCTCAAGAGCCGGGGCGCGGCAGGGCTGTGACCCGGGACCGGGCGCCCGGGGCCCGGAGGTGGCGTAACCCGCAAGGGTGGGTATCCCAGTGGGGTGGCGCGCGGCGGCCCCCAGACGCCGCGCCCGGCCCCTGGAGGGATGCCCGTGGAGCTAGCCGCTGTCCGCCGGCCCCAGGCCGTCACGGCCGAGGACCAGCTTGACCCGACCCCCGAGCCTGATCGCCCGGCCGCGCCCGACCTTCTCGAGGAGCCCGAACTCGAAGAGCCCGAAGACCCGACCGGTGGAACGGACTTCACCCCCGAACAGGTCGAGGAGGAACGCCCCGAACCCGCCGTCGACGAATCCGCCGGGCCGGCCGCCGACCTGCTGCGCCAGTACCTGCGCGAGATCGGCCGGGTCCGCCTGCTCACCGCCGCCGAGGAGGTCGAACTCGCCCGCCAGATCGAGGCGGGCCTGTTCGCCGAGGAGGCCCTGGACCGCACCCCCGACCTCGACGAGCGCTGCACCGACGACCTCGACCACCTCGTGGTGCTCGGCCGGATCGCCAAGCGCCGCCTGATCGAGGCCAATCTGCGCCTGGTGGTCTCGGTCGCCAAGCGCTACGTCGGCCGCGGCCTGACCCTGCTCGACCTGGTCCAGGAGGGCAACCTCGGCCTGATCCGCGCGGTCGAGAAGTTCGACTACGCGCGCGGCTACAAGTTCTCGACGTACGCCACCTGGTGGATCCGGCAGGCGATGAGCCGGGCGCTGGCCGACCAGGCCCGCACCATCCGGGTGCCGGTGCACGTGGTGGAGCTGATCAACCGGGTGCTGCGGGTGCAGCGCTCGCTGCTCCAGGAGCGCGGCGTGGAGCCGACCTTCGCCGAGGTCGGCGAGGCGCTGCAGCTCACGCCCGAGCGCGTCCGGGAGGTGCTGAAGCTGGCCCAGGAGCCGGTCTCGCTGCACACCCCGGTCGGCGAGGAGGACGACGTCGCGCTCGGCGACCTGATCGAGGACGCCGACGCCGCCTCCCCGGTGGAGTCCGCCGCCTTCCTGCTGCTGCGCGAACACCTGGACGCCGTCCTCGCCACCCTCGGGGAACGCGAGCGCCAGGTCGTCCAGTTGCGCTACGGCCTGGACGACGGGCGCCCGCGCACCCTGGAGGAGATCGGCCACCTGTTCGGCGTGACCCGCGAGCGGATCCGCCAGATCGAGGCCAAGACCCTGGCCAGACTGCGCGAGCACGCCTTCGCCGAACAGCTGCGCGGCTACCTGGACTGACCCGGCGCGGCGACCGGGGTCAGTGGTGGAACGCCGTCCGGGCCGGGATCCCCAAGTCCTTCAACGGCGCCGGCTGGGCCTCCAGTTCGGGCAGCAGCCGGGTCAGGTCCTCGAGCAGCAGGTCGGCCAGGTCGTGGGTGAACCCGTTGCGGCACACCACCCGCAGCACCGCCAGGTCCTCCCGTTTCTCCGGGAAGGTGTACGCGGGGACCTGCCAGCCGCGCTCGCGCAGCCGCCGGGACACGTCGAACACGTCGAAACCGACGCCCTCGGCCGTGGTGAAGGCGAACACCGGCAGCTGGTCGCCGCGGGTCAGCAGCCGGAACGGCCCGAGCGCCTCGATCTTCTGCGCGAGGTACTCGGCGACCGTCCGGCAGGCCTGCTGCACCGCCCGGTAGCCCTCCCGGCCCAGCCGCAGGAAGGTGTAGTACTGGGCGACCACCTCGGAGCCCGGGCGGGAGAAGTTCAGCGCGAAGGTCGGCATCTCGCCGCCCAGGTAGTTCACCCGGAACACCAGCTCCTCCGGCAGCGCCTCGGCGTCCCGCCACAGCGCCCAGCCGACACCGGGGTAGACCAGGCCGTACTTGTGCCCGGAGGTGTTGATCGAGGCGACCCGGGGGAGCCGGAAGTCCCAGGCCAGGTCGGGGTCGAGGAAGGGCGCGACCATGCCGCCGGACGCGCCGTCCACGTGCACCGGCACGTCGAGCCCGGTGTTCCGCTGCAGGTCGTCCAGGGCGGCGCAGATCTCCGCGATCGGCTCGTAGGAGCCGTCGAAGGTGGAGCCGAGGATGCCGACCACGCCGATGGTGTTCTCGTCGCAGTGGGCCACGGCCTGCTCGGCATCCAGGTGGAAGCGCTCGCCCTCCATCGGGACCAGCCGCGCCTCGACCTCCCAGAAGTTGCAGAACTTCTCCCAGCAGACCTGCACGTTGACGCCCATCACCAGGTTCGGCCGCGCGCCCGCCGCGTACCGCTCCCGGTTGCGGGCCATCCAGCGGCGCTTGAGCGCCATGCCGGCCAGCATGCAGGCCTCGCTCGACCCGGTGGTCGAGCAGCCCACCGCCGCGGCCGGGTCCGGGGCGTGCCACAGGTCGGCGAGGATCGCCACGCAGCGCTTCTCCAGCTCGGCGGTCTGCGGGTACTCGTCCTTGTCGATCATGTTCTTGTCGCGGCACTCCGCCATCAACCGGTCGGCGTAGTCGTCCATCGAGGTGGTGACGAACGTCGCGAGGTTGAGCTTGGCGTTGCCGTCCAGCATCAGTTCGTCGTGGATCAGCTGGTACGCCACCGGCGGCGGGACCGGCAGGTCCGCCAGCCGGTGCCGGGCCGGCGCCGTCTGCATCGCACCGATCGGGTCGACCGCGGCGGACAGCGGACTGACGGACAGCGGACGGTCCTTCTCCTCGTGACCTTGGTGCAGCGCCATGCCGGGATCCCTTCACTGGCCGGGATCCCCACGCTGCCACCGCCCCCGCGATGACGCATCTTCAGCCGCGCCGAAGGGGGCGGCGCGTCAGGAGGCGGTTTCCGGGTGGATCTGCTCCCGCACCGCGGCGAACTGCTGGCGCACCGCGCTGCCCACCGCCAGGTCGTGGTCCTGGTCCGGGGCCAGCACCGCGGCTCCCGGCAGCTCCCAGTGCGGCGGCTCGGCGGTGCCCGCGAGCGCCCAGGCGGCCTGCCGGGCCGCGCCGCGCGCCGCGTGGTCGCCGGCCGGCGGTACCACCACGGGGCGGCCGAACAGCAGCGGGGCGATCTCCCGCACCGCCGGCAGCCGTCCGACCGCGCCGAGCAGGAACACCCGGTCGACCGCGACGCCGTGCGAGCGCAGCAGGTCCAGCGCGTCGGCGATGTTGCAGAGCATGCCCTCGACGGCGGCCCTGGCCAGGTGCTGCGGGCCCATCGACTCGGCGCGCAGCCCGGTCAGGGTGCCCGCAGCGTGCGGCAGCTTGGGCGTCCGCTCGCCGTCCAGGTAGGGCAGCAGCACCAGGCCGTACGAGCCGGGGGAGGACTGCAGGGCGAGCTCGCTCAGGCCCTCCGGGTCGGTGCCGAGCATGGCGGCGGTGGAGCGCAGCACCTGGGCCGCGTTCAGGGTGGCCACCATCGGCAGGTGCCGGCCGGTGGCGTCGGCGAAGGAGGAGACCAGGCCGGTCGGGTCGACCACCGCGCGGTCGTGCACGGCGAAGATGGTGCCGTTGCCGCCGAGCGAGACCACGGCGTCGCCGACGCCGAGGCCCAGGCCCAGCGAGGCGGCCATGTTCTCCCCGGTGCCCGCCGAGATCAGCAGGCCCTCGGGGGTGTGCCCGGCGGGCTCGGCGGGGCCGAGCACGTCCGGCACCCGCAGCTCGTGGCCGATCGCCAGCTTCACCAGGTCCTGCCGGTACTCGCCGGTGATCGGCGACCAGTAGCCGGTGCCGGAGGCGTCGCCGCGGTCGGTGGTGCGCCGCTTGACGGTGCCGAGCAGCTGGGAGATCAGCCAGTCGTGCGGCAGCAGCACCTCGGCGATCCGCTTGGCCGAGGCCGGTTCGAACTCGGCCAGCCAGCGCAGCTTGGCGATGGTGTACGTCGGCCCCGGGACGGCGCCGATCGCCTCCACCCACGGCTGCGGCCCGCCGAGCGCGTCCACCAGGGCGGCGGCCGCGCCGGCCGACCGCGGGTCGTTCCACAGCAGGGCGGGCCGGACCAGCACCCCGCCCGCGTCCAGCCCGATCAGGCCGTGCTGCTGGGCGGAGACGCCGATCGCGGTCACGCCCTCCAGCAGGCCGCCGGTGGCAGCGTCGCCCAGCGAGTGCAGCCAGGACTGCGGATCCACCTCGGTGCTGCGGGCGTCCTCGCCCTCCGGCACCGGATGGGGGGCCCGTCCCTGGCGCAGCACGGCGCCGGTCTCGGCGTCGCACGCGACGATCCGGGTGCGAGTGGTCGAACTGTCGATGCCCGCGACGATGCCCATGGCGAGATCCTACGGGCGGACGGTGCCCCAGTCGTCGTTCTCGGACTGCCGGTGCGCGAAGTACGGCATGCGGTCGGTCACCGCGTTCGGCAGCCGGTCGCCGACCTTGTCCGCGACCGCGCCGGCGGCCCGGCCCGCCACCGCGCCCGCCTGCTGCTTCGCCTTGCCGGCCGCGTCCTGGACCTTCGGGTTCTCGGTGATCTGCCGGGCCGCGTTGGCGATCTGCTCGTACCGGTGCCGGCCGGCCTTCGCCCCGAGGACGTAGCCGATCCCGACGCCCACGATCAACGTCACCTTCCACATGGTGCGGTTCCACCCTTCCTCGCGCCGGTACGGCGCCTACGAGCGATCCTGTGCCGCGTTGCCCTACCCGCCCGGCCGGGGTGCGAATCGCCCCGCCGGTGGCGGGTCCGGGCCAGCCCCGGACGGGCTCCGCCGCCGTGCACCAGCATCCTCGCAGCGCCGCCCCCGCGCGCGCGGGGGCGCGCCGGGGGGAGGGGTCGGGCGAAAGCGATTGGCGAACCACCCCCCTGAGTGCGCTAATGTATGTCCCGCAGCGAGCGCCGAGCGGTCGGGGGAAGCCCCGGGGTGAGGCGGTCGGGCAGATGGTCAATCCTCCATAGCTCAATTGGCAGAGCAGCCGACTGTTAATCGGCAGGTTATTGGTTCGAGTCCAATTGGAGGAGCACGGTCCCCCATAGCTCAATTGGCAGAGCAGCCGACTGTTAATCGGCAGGTTATTGGTTCGAGTCCAATTGGGGGAGCAAGGAGCAGGAGGCCCTCCGGCGTCAGCCGGGGGGCCTCCTGCCGTTCCCGACCCTCTGCCTCGCCCCGGCCCCCGGGCCGTCCGGTGGGGCCTCAGGCGGTGGCGCGGCGGTACAGCTCGGCCACCCGGTCGTCGAAGGCGACGCTGTACGAGGTGTCGGCGGTGTCCCCGCCCTCCTGGTAGCCGCCGATCACGCCGACCACCTGGCCGGTTCCGGTGACCCAGGGTCCGCCGCTGGTGCCCTCGGTGTAGCCGGCGCAGTCGAAGCGCTCCTGGGTGGTGGACTGCGCGGTGGTCCGCACCCGGCAGCTGACCGGAGCCTCGCGTTCGTGCGGGTAGCCGGTGACGGTGACCTCCAGGCCGAAGCCCAGGCCGGTGCCGAGCCGGTTGCCGCCGAGCAGGTCCTCGATCCGCTTCCCGCCCTCCTCGCCCACGGCGAGGAAGGCCACGTCGTACTCCGGGTCCGCCGAGCGGGACCAGTGGCCGTCCACGAAGGTCTCGGTCACCGGCCAGCTCCCGTACGGGCTGTCCCCGTCGCGGTAGCCCGGGGCGAAGACCACGCCGTCGAGGGGGCGGTCACCGGCCCAGACGCAGTGCGCGGCGGTGACCAGCAGGTTGCCGCGGGGGCTGTGCACCACGCTGGCGGTGCACAGCCGGGTGCCGCCCTTGAACAGGACGCCGACCCGGTTGGCCGCGGTGTCCGCCGGGGCCGGGGTCGCCCTCGGCAGCGGAGCCGCCGCCGAGGGCGGGTCCGCCGCCGCCCCGGTGGGGCCGCAGCCCGCCAGTGCGCCCGAGGCCAGCAGCACCCCGCCCAGCGCCACCGCTGCCGCCCGCCGCCCGCCCATCCGTCCCGCCCCCGTCCGTCGCCCTGCCGGTACCGGTGCCGGGCCGGTCGAAGCACCGGCACGGTCGGCAGCACCCTACCGCCCGCGTGCGAACGGTCAGCCGCCACCGCTCGCCCGCTGGTACGGCACCCGCACCCGGTCGCCGGAGTAACTGCTGGACGAGGTGTCGGCGGTGTCCCCGCCCTCCCGGTAGCCGCCGATCACACCGACCACCGCGCCGGTGCGGGTGGTCGGGTCCAGGTCGGTGACCCAGGGGCTGCCGCTGGTGCCGCCGGTCCGGTCGGGGCAGTCGATCCGCAACTGGGTGGGGCTCTGCTCGGTGGCCGGGCCGGGCCGGCGCAGGTGATCGGGGCGTCCGCGCTGCTCGGGCAGCCGGTGACCTTCACCGTCAGCCGGTAGCCGGGTCGGTGCCGAGCCGGTTGGCGCCGAGCACCTGCACCTGCCGACCACTCTGCGCCTGCACGATGGCGAGCGCCACGTCCAGGTCCTGGTCGCCACTGCTCCGCCAGCTCGGGTCCACGGTCACCGTGCCGAGCGGCCGGACGCCGTTCGGGGTCTCGCCGTCCGGGCCGTTGGTGAAGACCGCGCCGACCAGGCTGTTGAGCGGGGTCGCCTTCGCGGTGTGCGTGGTGCCGGCCGGTGCGGTGCCAGCGCCCGGGCCGCCCGGCGTGCCGCTCGGACGCCTGGAGGAGCCGTACCCGGTCACCACCAGGGCGACCGCTGCCGCCCTCGCCCGAGCCGCCGATGATCGAGCTTCGCCCGGCCCGCCGGCGCCCGCCACCGGATACCCGGATGCGCCCCCGGCGCGCACCGCGACTGATCGACCGGCTATGCTGCCCGGGACGGCCCTGAGGGGCCGTCTGCTGCTGCCGGGGCCGCGCACGTCGGCCCGGACGGCAGGTCGCCGGGCCCGGGGGGCGGTAGCTCAGCCGGTTAGAGCAGGGGACTCATAATCCTCTGGTCGTGGGTTCGAGTCCCACCCGCCCCACCTCGGCAACCTAGAGCAGCCCCCTCGCGGGCAGGGCCCCGACACGCCGTGAAGTCACCCGGCGGGGCGGTGGGGGCAACTGATCATTCGGGACATTGACGACGATTCCGGAAACCGAGTCGACGGAACAGTGGTTCGAATGCCAAGCTGTGCCCGTTTCTCACCTCATGGAGAGTCTTTTCAACGTGCGACTGCGCCAGCCCGCCGCGCTCACCGCGGCTGCCGTCACCGCCCTCGTCGCCATGCCGACCGCCGCGTCGGCGGCGGATCCCGCGGGCACGCTGTACGTCAACAACAGGGCCACCACCTGCACCGACGCCGGCAGCGGTGCGGCCGACCGGCCGTTCTGCACGATCTCCGCCGCGGCCCACGCGGCCCTGCCGGGCCAGACCGTCCAGATCGTCGACGGGTCGTACCGGGAGACGGTGGCGATCACCAACTCCGGTACGCCGGACAAGCCGATCACCTTCGTCGGTACGGCCGCGAACGGGCCCACCCCGCTGCATCCGGTGCTCGGTACGAAGAATGCCCTGGTGCTGTCGAACGTGCACGACGTGGTGGTGAAGAACTTCTCGCTGTACAGCGACTACTCGGCGACCACCGTCCCGCTGGTCTCGGTGGCCAACTCCTCGCGGGTGGTGCTGGACCGGATCCGGTACGGCAGCGCCGGTCCGCTGAGCGCTCAGCTGTCCGACGGCAGCGACCATGTGACGCTCAGCCGGAGCCTCTTCAGGAGCGTCGGCGGGATCGCCGTGGGCGCCGGGGTGCACGACTCGCTGATCACCGCCAACGAGTTCAACCAGACGACCTCGGCGGCGGTCTCGGCGGTGGACGCGCCGAACACGGCGGTCACCGGCAACAGCATCGCCTTCTCCTGCGCGGAGAGCGTCAAGATCGACGGGGCCTCGCCGGGCGCGCTGATCGAGAACAACGTGATCACCGCTCAGTACGGCGGCGCCGTCGGCTTGTACAGCGGGTGCGGCGCGACCTCCGGCAAGCGCGGGGAGACGGAGATCTCCGTCTCCGCGGCGTCGACCGCCGGGTCGAAGGTGGACTACAACACGGTGCACCCGTGGTCGGACGCTTCGGCGTACACCTGGGCCGGCACCGCGTACCCGACGGCGGCCGCGTTCGCCGCGGCGCAGCCCGGCCAGGCCGCGCACGACCTCGACCTCGACGTCCCGTTCGACCTCAACCTCTCGCAGGGCCTGGTGCTGCCGGAGTCGATGAAGGGCGCCGTCGACTCGGCGGACCCGAGCGCACCGGGGGTGGACACCGACCTGCTCGGGGTGAGGCCGACCGACGACCCGAACGTCGCCAACACGGCTCCGAACGGCGCGGTGCGCGACCGCGGCGCGTACGAGCTGTCCGGGCAGGCCTCGGTCGGGCTCGCGGTGACCGCCGACGTTCCCACGCTGCAGGGGCCCGCGCCGTTCACGGTGAAGGTGACCGCCAAGCCGGTCAACACCTTCGGCCTCCCGCAGGCCGACTATGTGTTCACTTTCGGCGACGGCACCGCCCCGGTGCGGTCCACCGAGCCGACCGTGGTGCACACCTACACCAAGCCCGGCAACTACTACGGACTGTCGGTCGCCGCGACCGACGTCCAGGGCGCCCAGGTGAGCGGCACCTTCAACTCCTCGGTGGTGGTCAAGGATCCCGCTCCGTTGGCGGTGGCCTTCGACTTCTCGGTGAGCGGACCGCTCAACGTGGCGGTGACGCCCCGGATCGACTCGCCGTACGTGGTGACCAAGGTCGACGTGGACTTCGGCGACGGCGGTCGTGCTTCGAGTCCGGACGGGCGCAGCGTCGAGCACCGGTACTACACGCCGGGCAGTTACCCGGTCACCGTGACCGTCACCGACGAGGCCGGTCGGACCAGCACGGTCACCAGGACCGTCGACCTGGACAACGGCGCCTACCTCGGATCGCTGCAGCCCGGTCAGCGGGTCCAGGTGCTCGCCAACACGGCCCTCGGCGACCTGATGGGCACCGGTGCCAACTACACCAAGGGCGTGTGGGCGCCGTTCCTGTCGGTGCCTCGGGACGGTGCCCCGTTCGACGTCAACCGGATCCTCTGGATGACCTCGGCGACCACCGCGGACCAGTATTTGCGGACCTTCGTCCTGGCCGAGGGCAAGATCTACACCGCCGACCGCAACCTCGGCCCGGCGGCGGGCGGGGTGGCGCAGGGCCAGTGGCTGCCGTGGAAGGAGGTTGCCGGCCCGGGTCCGCTGTCGGGCCTCATCACCCAGATCTCGGCGGCCTCGATCGGCAACAGCACCCACCTGGTGGCGGTCGCGGGCGCCCGGGTGTACGAGGCGTCCGGCGACCGGGCGTCCGGCACCTGGTCGAAGTGGGGGGACATCACCGCCGCGGCGGGGATGCCGACCGGGGTCTACAGCATTGCGGCGGGGACCACCGGGAACGTGCTGCACGTGGCGGTGCTGGGTGCCGACCATCACGTCCGGGTGGCCGACGGCGACTACACCCGGGGGCGGTGGAGCCACGGCGACGTGACCGCCGCCTACGGTGGTCCGGCCGGCATCACCCAGCTCGCGGCGGCCTCCACACCGGGCTCGCGGTTCCACGTGGTGGCGCTGGCGAACGGCCGGGTCCACGAGATCACCGGTGACTACGCGGCGGGCTACTGGACCGGCTGGGGCGATATCTCCGCCGCCAGCGGCCTGACAGCCGTCACGGAGGTGGCGGCGGCCTCCACCGGCAACACCCTCCGGATCTTCGGGCTGGACGGCTGGCGCGCGCTTCAGACAGTCACCGGTGACTACACCGCCGGGCGGTGGAGCGGCGCCGTCCAGGTGAACTCCTACGAGGCCGCCGGCGCCACCGGCCAGCTCAACCACATCACCGCCGCGGGTCTCTGACCCGCCCGTCCGGGCGCCGGAGGGCGCCCGGACCGTATACCTGCATCCACATTCTTGGGGGAAACAACCGTGCCCATGCGTCTGCGTCAGTCCGCCGTCCTCGTGGTGGCGGCCGCGACCGGCATCGTCACTCTGCCCACCGTCCAGGCGGCGGGCGCCGCACCGGCCGAGCTTGTCGTCAACGGCTACGCCGAGAGCTGCTCCGACACCGGCAGCGGAACCGCCGCCCAGCCGTTCTGCACCGTCTCGGGTGCCGCGGCGGTCGTGCAGCCCGGTCAGACCGTCAAGGTCGTCGGCGGTCTGACCACCTACCGGGAGGCCGTGCACCTCACCCGCTCGGGCACCCCGGAGCAGCCGATCACCTTCCTCGGCACCACCGCGCCGCTCGGCGACTTCAACCAGGCCGCGCAGCTCGCCCCGGCGGAAGGCAGCGACTTCACCCTGGACGGCGTGCACGACGTGGTGATCCGCGGCTTCGAGCTGGACGCCCAGGGCACCAACACCGGTGCGCCGGCCGTTACGGTGAAGAACAGCCAGCGGATCTCCCTGGACGGCAACGAGTTCCCCGGCAACGGCGGGGTCGAGGTCAGCGGCTCCAGCGACCGGGTGACGGTCAGCCGGAACTCCTTCAGCGCCTCGGACGGGGTCGTGCTCGGCGCGGGCACCCAGCACGCGCTGGTCACCGCAAACGTGTTCAGCGGCACCCGGTCCACCGCCGTCAAGGCGGTCGACGCGCCGGGTGTCGCCGTCACCAACAACACCATCGCGGTCTCCTGCGGGGAGAGCGTGCGGATCGACGGCACCTCGCCAGGCGCGGTGATCGAGAACAACCTGATCACCGCCGGGTCCCGCGCGGCGTCCGGCGACCCGAGCGGCTGCGCCACGCCCGGCCCGAACCGGGGCGAGACCGAGATCTCGGTGTCGGCGGGCTCCACCACCGACACCAAGGTGGACTACAACTCCGTCCATCCGTGGTCCGACGCCAACGCCTACACCTGGGGCGGGGCCTCCTACCCGAACGCTGCCGCGTTCCGGGCGGCCACCGGGCAGGGCGCGCACGAGATCGACACCGACTTCAACTGCGACGGCGGGAAGTGCAACGGGGTCGTCGGGCCGTACTCCCGCATGTCGCTCTTCTACCCGGCCCTGGCGGACTCCGCGGACCCCGCCGCGCCCGGTGTGGGCACCGACCTGCGCGGCTACACCTACGCTGACAACCCGAATGCGGACGACACGCTGGGCGGCGTCCGCGACCGGGGCGCGTACGAGGCCACCGGCCTGGGTGGCGCCACTCTGAAGGTGACCACGACGGACGCACCCGGCCTCAGGGGCAGCGCCCCGTTCACGGTGACCGCGACCGTCACGACGCAGGACGCATGGCCGCTCAAGCAGCTCGACTACGCGGTCGACTTCGGCGACGGCACCGGCCCGGTGCACTCCACCTCGCCGACGGTCACCCACACCTACCTGACCGCCGGCACCTTCTACCCCTCCGTCGTCGTCACCGACACGCACGGCGCGAAGGCGTCGGCCGGTGCCGACCAGGTCCGGGTCGCCACCACCCAGCTCGCCGCCGACCCGACCGTGACGGTCGACGACACCCTGTACGCGACGATCCGGCCGAACGCCAGCACCCCGTGGAGCTTCACCTCCGAGGAGATCGACTTCGGCGACGGCACCCCCAAGCAGTCCCAGACCTACCCGCTGGGCACCTACAACCACCAGTACATGGTGGCCGGCGACTACGAGCTGACCGTCACCGACCGCGACGACAGCGGCAAGGTGCTGGTCACCAAGCGCACCGTGCACGCGGTGAGCGCCCGGGACACGGCGGCGCTGCAGCCCGGCAAGCGGGTCCAGCTGCTCGCCAAGAACGGCAAGGACTGGCTGGTCGACGCCGGGGCGAACTACGACAAGGGCGTCTGGGGCCAGTTCATGCCGGTGCCCGGCGCCGGGTTCTCCGCCAAGGACGTCACCGCGATGACCTCGGTGGCCACCGCCGACCAGTACCTGCGCGCCTTCGCGCTGGTAGGCGGCAAGGTGTACCGCGCCGACCGCAACCTCGGCCCGGCCGCCGGCGGCGTGGCCCAGGGGCAGTGGCTGCCCTGGGCCGAGGTGACCGGCGCGAACGGCGCGGGCGACCTCGGCGGCATCACCCAGATCACGGCCGCCTCGACCGGCAACCGGATCCACGTGCTGGCGGTGGCGGGCGGCCGGGTGTACGAGGCGTCCGGCGACCGGGCGTCCGGCACCTGGTCGAAGTGGGGCGACATCACCGCCGCGCTCGGCTACCCGGCCAACACCACCAGCGCGTCCGCCGCGTTCATCGGCAACGTGCTGCACGTGGCGATGCTCGGCTCGGACGGGCACGTCCGGGTCGCCGACGGCGACTACAACCGCGCCCGGTGGAGCGGCGGCGACATGACCGCCGCAATCGGCTACGCCTGGCCGACCCAGTACGTCAAGCCGACCCAGGTCGGCGTGGCGGCCACGCCCGACGGCAAGCTGCACGTCTTCGCCGTCGTGTGGGACCGGTTGATGGAGGCCGGCGGTGACTACGTCGCCGGGCGCTGGAGCAACTGGGCCGACGTCAGCGCCGCCACCGGCATGAACTCGATCGCCGTTCGGCAGGTCACGGTCGCCGGCAACGGCAGCACCCTGCGGGTGTTCACCCTGGACCCCAACGGCAACACCTTCGAGGCGGACGCCGACTACGCGGCCGGCCACTGGACACGGACGGCCTCCGTGAGCGCCCCGGGGGCGGCCGGCGGCGGCTCCGGGACCTCCCTGATCGCGGCCGCCGGGCTCTGACCGGAGCCCACCCTGGGGCGGCCGGACCGGCGCGGCCGTCGGCAGTTTCCTGATTATTCGTCAGCACCACTTGGAGCCTGCTTCATGCGCTTGCGCCAGTCCGCCGCCCTCACCGTGGCTGCGGCGACCTCCGTCCTCGCCTTCCCGGCGGTCCAGGCCTCGGCCGAGACCGCCGGGAGCACGCTGTACGTCAACCGGGCGGCGACCTCCTGCACCGATGCCGGCAGTGGCAGCGAGGCGAACCCGTACTGCACCATCTCGGCCGCCGCGGCGGCGGTCCGGCCCGGACAGACCGTCAAGGTCGCGCCGGACTCCGGCCCGTACCGGGAGACCGTGACGGTCACCCGGTCCGGGACGCCGGAGCAGCCGATCACCTTCCTCGGCGTCCCGTACGACGCCCGGGGCACGCGGCCGATGCTGAACCCGCCGGCGGCCGACGCGGGCGGCTTCGTCCTGGTGGGCGTGCACGACGTCACGGTGCGCGGGTTCCTCGTCCGGGGGGACGCGGCGACGAGCGTGCCCCTGGTGAGCGTCCGGGATTCCTCGCGGGTGACGGTCGACCAGAGCCTCTTCACCCTGACCAAGGCGCCGAGCATCCAGGTCTCCGGCCCCGGCGGTGACCTCACCTTCGCCCGCAACCGGTTCTACAACACCGGGGGCCTCGCGGTCGGGGCCGGCGCCCACGACGTGCTGATCACCGCCAACGAGTTCAACCGGACCACCTCGGCGGCGGTCACCGCGGTCGACGCGCCGAGGACCGCGGTCACCGGGAACACCATCGCCTTCTCCTGCGCGGAGAGCGTGCGGATCGACGGCGCCTCACCGGGTGCGGTGGTCGAGAACAACGTGATCACCGCCGTGCACGACCCCGCCACCGACACCGCCGCGCCCTGCGCCACCGACCGGGCCACCCGCGGCGAGGCCGAGATCGCGGTCGCCGCCGGGTCGGTGAGCGGCTCCAAGGTCGACTACAACCTGGTCCACCCCTGGTCGGACGGCTCCGCCTACGCCTGGGCCGGGACGGCCTACCCGAGCGCCGCGGCGTTCGCCGCCGCACAGCCCGGCCAGGCCGGACACGACGTCGACGTCGACGTCGCCTTCGGGCAGCCCGCGACCGCCGACCTCCGGCTGACCGAGGCCGCGGCCGCGGCGATCGACTCGACCGACCCGACCGCCCCCGGCATCGCCACCGACCTGCTCGGCATCAAGCCCGGCGACGACCCGAAGATCGCCGGTACCGGACCCGGCATCCGCGACCGCGGAGCCTACGAGCTGTTCGGTCAGCGCAGGGTCGACCTGGCCGTGACCGCGGGCGTCACCACCCCGCAGGGCCCGGCGCCGTTCACGGTCACCGCGACGGCCACGGCGTACAACGCCTGGGGCGTGAAGCAGGCCGTCTACCACTTCGACTTCGGCGACGGCACCACCGCGGACTCGACCGCGCCGGCCCTCAGCCACACCTACACCGCGCCCGGCACCTACCATGCCGAGGTCACCGCCACCGACGCCCAGGGCGCGTCCGTCACCTCGGCGTCCCAGCAGGTCGACGTCCGACCCGCGGCCGACCTGACCGCGGACGTCTCGGTCACCACGGGCGCCTCGTTCGGGGTCACCGTCGCGGTGAACGCGTCCTCCCCGTACGCCCTGTCCCTGGTCTACCTGATCGACTTCGGCGACGGCAGCGGCAACCTCCCGGTGCTCGACTGGAAGGACGCCCACCACCAGTACCGCGTCCCCGGCCGTTACGAGATCGCCGTCACCGTCACCGACCAGGCCAAGCGCAGCACCGTGGTCCGCAGGACCGTCCAGGTGGCCGACGCCGGGTACGAGGCCTCGCTGGCCCCGGGCGAGCGCGTGCAGCTCTTCGCGATGACGAAGGAGAGCTACGCGCCGGTCAACACGGGTGCCAACTACAGCCGCGGCCTGTGGGCCCCGTTCCAGCCGGTGCCGACCCTCGGACTGGGCGGCGGCGCACCCTCCACCGTCACCGCGGCGGTCGTCACCGAGGACCAGCACCTGCGTTCGTTCGTGCGCACCGAGGACGGCCGGGTCTTCTACGCCGACCGCAACCTCGGCCCGTTCGACGGGTACCTGAACCCGGGCGACTGGACCGAGTGGCTGGAGCTGACGAGCCCCGACACGGCCGGTCCGCTGCCGGGCATCACGTCGCTGACGGCCACCGCGATCGGCAACGACATCCACCTGGTGGCCGTCGCGGGAGGCCGCGTCCACGAGACCTCGCTCGGCCGGATCGGCTGGAAGTGGTCCCGGTGGGGCGACATCACGGGGGCGCTCGGCTACCCCGGGGACGTGTCGAGCGCCGCCGCCGCCTCGATCGGCAACGTGCTGCACGTGGCGATGCTCAGCACCGACGGCCGGATCCGGGTCGCTGACGGGGACTACGGCCGCGGCCGGTGGAGCGGCGGAGACCTGACCGCGGCGGTCGGGCGGCTCCCCGGGACCACCACGCAGCTCGCCGCGGCCGCCACCCCCGGTTCGAAGTTCCACATCGTCGCGCTCGCGAGCGGCAAGGTCTACGAGGCGGGCGGCGACTACGCCGCCGGCCGTTGGAGCAACTGGGGCGACATCACGGCGGAGAGCGGCCTGCCCGCGCTCACCAAGGTCGCGGCCGCCGCCACCGGCAACACCTTGCGGGTGTTCGGCCTCAGCGTGAGCGGCGGGATCGTGAACGCCGACGGCGACTACACCCTCGGCCGCTGGACCCGGGCCTCCTCGGTCAACGCCGCAGGCGCCGCCGGCCCGGTGGATCCGTTCTCCTACCGTCAGGTCACCGACCTCAGCGCGGCCGGCCGGTGACCGGCACCCCTTCCGCTTCTGCTTCCGTCCACGTCTCCCGCTCCGAGGACCCCGTATGAGACTCCGCCAGTCCGCCGCGCTCACCGCGGCGGCCGCCACCGCCCTGGTCGCCGTCCCGTCCGCCGCCGTGGCGGCGGAGCCGGCGAGCACGCTGTACGTCAACAACCGGTCGACGACCTGCACCGACTTCGGCAGCGGTACGGCCGAGGTGCCGTTCTGCACCGTCTCCGCGGCTGCCCGCAACGCGCAGCCCGGGCAGACGGTCGAGATCGCCGCCGGTACCACCTACCAGGAGACGGTGGAGTTCACCCGCTCCGGTACGCCGGACAAGCCGATCACCTTCGTGGGCATGGATCCGTCCACGAATCTGGTGCGCCCGGTGGTGAACACCAAGAGCGCCCTCGTGCTCTCCGACGTACACGACGTCGTGGTGCGCAACCTCCGGGTCCTCGGCTTCACGGGAGCCGCCGTGCCGACGGTGTCGGTGGTGAACTCCTCCCGGGTGGTGCTGGACCGGATGAAGTACAGCCTCACCGGGCCGGTGGCCGTTCAGCTCTCAGGGGCCGACGACCATGTGACGGTGAGCCGGAGCCTGTTCAGTGCCACCGGCGGAGTGAGCGTCGGGGCCGGCGTCCACGACTCGCTGATCACCGCCAACGACTTCACCTGGACCTCCAGGGCCGCCGTCTCGGTGCTGGACGCCCCGAACACGGCCGTGACCAACAACACGATCCAGTCCTCCTGCGCGGAGAGCGTGAGGATCGACGGTGCGTCACCGGGCGCGCTGATCGAGAACAACGTGATCTCCGCCCAACACGACGGCACGACCCCGAACAACTGCAGGACCACGGACACCAACCGCGGTGAGACGGAGATCTTGGTCTCCGCGGGGTCGACCGCCGGGTCGAAGATCGACTACAACACGGTGCACCCGTGGGCGGACGCCTCGGCGTACACCTGGGGCGGCACCTCGTACCCGACCGCGGACGCGCTCGCCGCGGCGCAGCCTGGTCAGGCCGCGCACGACGCGGACTACGACCTGCCCTTCGGAGCCCAGTTGCCGGAGACGGCCACCGTGGCCATCGACTCGGCCGACCCGGCCGCGCCGGGTGTGGACACTGACCTGCGCGGCATCAAGCCGATCGACGACCCGAACGTCGTCAACACGGCGCCGGGCAGCGGGATCCGGGACCGTGGCGCGTACGAGGTGGCGGGGCAGACCACGCTGACCGCTCAGCTGATCACCGATCTGCCGTCCCGGCAGGGCCCGGCGCCGTACACCGTGAAGGTGACCGCCAAGGCGGTCAACACCTTCAACACGCCGATGGCCGAGTACCTCTTCAACTTCGGTGACGGCGAGACGCTCAAGTCGACCGAGCCGACCGTCAGCCACACCTACACCAAGCCCGGAACCTACTGGACGACGGTCACTGCGACCGACGTGCACGGCATGACGGCGAGCGCCGGTACGGCTGATGTGACCGTCAAGGAGCCCGGCGACCTGGTCGCCACCCTCGACGTCAAGGAATGGTCGGAGCCGCTGAGCCTCCAGGTTTTCGCCGACGCCACCTCGCCCTACGCGGTGACCAGCACCGTGATCGAGTACGGCGACGGCACGGTGGCCGCGGGCTCCGGCTCTGCCCACCAGTACCCGGGGCCCGGTAGCTACACGGTCACCGTGACCGCCACCGACGCGGGCGGCCGGACCACCGTCGTCAAGAAGACCGTCGAGCTGACCAACGAGAAGTACACGGCGGCGCTGCAGCCCGGCCAGCGGGTCCAGCTGGTGGCGGCACCGGGCGGCGGACAACTGGTGACCACCGGCGTCAACTACACCAAGAACGTGTGGTCGCCGCACCTTCTGGTGCCGGACAACGGAGCCAGGATCTGGGCGGGCTACGTCTCCTCGCTCGCTTCGGCGACCACCGCGGACCAGTACCTGCGGATGTTCGCGTTGGTGGACGGGAAGATCTACAACGCGGACCGCAACCTGGGTCCGGCGTCGGGCGGGGTGGCGCAGGGCCAGTGGCTGCCGTGGAAGGAGGTCACCGGCACCGGCACGCTGTCGGGGATCACGCAGCTCTCGGCGGCGTCGATCGGCAACAGCACGCACCTGGTGGCGGTGGCCAACGGCCGTGTGTACGAGGCCTCTTCGGACCGTGTCACCGGCACGTGGTCGGCGTGGGGCGACGTCACCGCCGCCACCCGCATCCCGGTCGGAGCAGCCAGCATCGCGGCCGGGACGACCGGCAACGTGCTGCACATCGCGATCCTCGGCAACGACGGGCACGTCCGGGTCGCCGACGGCGACTACACCCGTGGCCGCTGGAGCTTCGGCGACGTGACCGCGGCGAAGGGCGGCCCTTGGGGCATCACCCAGCTCGCGGCGGCGTCCACCCCCGGTTCGCGCTTCCACGTGGTCGCGCTGGCGGACGGCCGGGTCTACGAGACCACCGGCGACTACCAGGCCGGCTACTGGACCGGCTGGGGCGACATCTCCGCCGCCAGCGGCATCACGTCCGTTCAGCAGGTCGTCGCCGCTTCCACCGGCAACACCCTCCGGATCTTCGGCCTGACGGCGGGTGGAAGCCGCGTCCAGACGGTGACCGGCGACTACACCGCCGGCCGGTGGAGCGGTGCCAGTGACGTCTTCAGCGCCGACGCCGCGGGGGAAGTCGGGTCCCTCCGGATGCTGACGGCCGCCGGCCTCTGACTGGGCGTCTGTGCGGCCGAAGGCCCCCGCGCGGTGTGCGCGGGGGCCTTCGGGCTGTGCGGGGCGGGTGTTCTAGGGCGCGTATCTGGTTGTGATCAATTTGCGGGTTTCGCCCTCGCGGTGGGCCCTGGTCCGGTAGATCGTGTTGTGTGACGCGAGTGCAACTGACTGATGCCGAGTGGGAGTTCATCGAGCCGTACCTGCCGATCGGCGAGTACGGCCCGTACCCCGAGCGGCTGCGTCGGCAGTTCGAGGGCGTGATCTGGCGGTTTCGGACGGGCGGCCAGTGGCGGGAGGTGCCGAGCGAGTTCGGCGCCTGGTCGACGGTCCACAACCGCTTCCGGCAGTGGAGGGACGCCGGGGTGTTCGAGGCCCTGCTGGAAGGTGCGATCGCGGAGGCCGTGAAGCGGGGTGAGGTGGACCTGTCGCTGGTCAGCGTGGACTCCACCACCGTCCGGGCCCACCACGACGCCGCGGGGATGCACCTCGACCCCGACACGCTCGCCGACCTGGAGAAGGCCGCCGAGGAGGCGGAGAAGGCCCGGCAAAAGGGGGCGGCCCGGAAGGACAAGACGGGCAGGGCGCCACGGACGACCCGGAGCGGGACGAGCGGCGGCGTGTCCGACGCAGACGCAAGCTCCGCCTGAAGGCTGCCCTGCTCGGGCGCTCCAGGGGCGGTCAGACCAGCAAGGTCCACATCGCCGGCGAGCGCAGGTGCCGCCCGCTGGTGTTCGTTCTGACCGAGGGGCAGGCCGCCGACAGCCCGCAGTTCATCCCCGTGCTGAAGAAGGTCCGGGTCCGCGGGCCGGTCGGCCGCCCCCGCACCCGGCCCGACGCGGTCGCCGGGGACAAGGCCTACTCGTCCCGCAGAAACCGCGCCTACCTGCGCAAACGCCACATCAAAGCGGTCATCCCGGAGAAGAAGGACCAGGCCGCCAACCGGAGGAAGAAGGGCAGCAAAGGCGGTCGTCCCGTCAGCCACGACGCCGAGCTCTACAGAGAGCGGAACACCGTCGAGCGCCTGATCAACAGGCTGAAGGCCTGGCGGGGGATCGCCACCCGGTTCGACAAGACACCCGAGAGCTACCTCGCCGGCCTCCAGCTTCGCGGCGCGATGATCTGGATCAAGGACCTCACCAAGACCACCCATTGATCACGACCAAATACGCTCCCTAGTACCAACGTCGTGTAGATAGCGCCTCGGACGGCTTCGTCAAGCGGCCTGAAATGGAACGGAGCTCCCTGCTAGAACCGTGTCGACCAAGATCACTGTTCGGCTAGGAGCTCCGTGGGTGCTCAGCCCGAATCCACCGAGCTGATTCGGGAGCGATCGGATCCGGGGTCTGGCGGGGGTGACCGGGTTGCGGGTGTGGGAGGTCTGCTGGTCTGCCCAGCTCTTCCACGTCTGCTCCGGTCGGGCCCTGTCGGGCGGGTGGTCGGTTTGGTGATCAGGCCGGTGGCGGGTGGGCGGCGGTGAAGAGGTCGGTGAGCGCGTGCTGCCAGGGCCAGCGGTCGGGCAGGTGGAGCGTCAGCCGTCGGGCCGAGCGGGCGAGGCGGGCCGGGACGTGGATCAGGTGGGCCCGCAGGGTCGCGGTGGTGGCCCTGGCGTGGAAGGTCCCGGCGAGGGATCCGGCGGCCCGCAGCAGGTTGTGCGTGATGGCCCACAAGGTCAGCCACGCGTTGTTCGCCTGGAAGTTCCCGGAGGGCAGGTGGGCCAGCGCTGATCCCTTGCCGTCCGCGATGACCTGCTCGACGGTCGCGTGCCGGCGGTGGTGGAGTTCGGCCTGGAGTGTGGCGAAGGGGCTGTCGGTGAACACCGGGTGGTAGCGCCAGGCAGTGAACAACTCTCCCTGTCCGGCAGCCGTTTCGGCGTTCAGGCGGCGGACCCGGCGCACGATCAGCCGGGCAGTGGTGTGCTCGGCCTTCCTGCGGCCGGTGAACGCGGTGTAGGGGATCTCGGCGACCTCGGCGTCGGAGACCAGCTCGCCGGTGTCCGGGTCGACGAACGCCTCGGGGTAGCGGATCGGCGTCCAGGCGTCCTTGCCGATCGCGCTGATCGCGGCGGCGACGTTGGGGTTCATCCGCACCGTCACGGAGAAGCCGGCATTCGCGCGGCGGCAGGCGGCCACCACGTCGGCGTTGTAGAACTGGCTGTCCGCGCGGACGATCACCGTGCCGCCCGCCCCGGCCTGCCGGGCGGCCGCCAGGGCCTCGCTCGTGAACGGTCCGGAGCCGCGGGCGTCGGCCGCTTTGCCCCGCCGCAGGCGGACCGCCGCGACCACCGGGCGGGCCGTCGGTGTGGAGAGGGTGGCCAGGACCGGGTGCAGGGTGCGCACGCCCTTGAACCGGCCGGCCTCGGCGCCCTGTTTGGCGCGTCCGTGGACCCGCCGGTGGGTGGGGTCGACGTCCACGAACGCGACCCGGTCCAGGCCGGGCAGCAGCGGGGTGGCGGTGGCCAGGCGGGCGAGGAAGTCCCGGTGCACCGCATGGAGTTGCCGGTTGTGCCCACGGGTGAAGGAGCGCAGGAAGGTGCCCAGCGTGGAGGGCGCGCGCACCCCGCGGAACAGCCGGCCCATGGCGCCGTGCCGCAGCCGGCCGGTGTCGTCGATCGAGTCGGCCCCGGCGCACATCGCCGCGACCAGCGTCATCACCTTCGCAGCCGGGTTGGCACCGCCGCTGTTGCCGGCACCGTCGATCCGCAGCCTGTCTTCGACCAGTCCGGGAAGCCCGACCCGCTCGGCCAGCCGGACCAGCGGGACCAGCCCCGCGTCCGCGACCAGGTTCGGCTCGTCGAACGCGGCGGTGAGCGCGCCGGGGCTGTGGGAGGATTTCACTTACGAGGTGCCTTGCTGGTCGGGCCGGACGGAAGCGTAGAGAACTCCCATCCCCCCAGCTCAGCAGGCACCTCTCTGCGTCACCCCGTCCCCGCGTCAGTCACAGCCCGGTGGATTCGGGCTCAGTCTGTCATCTCTCGCGAGGTTGTGGTTGCCGCAAGGGCGTTCGCGCCCGGCCATCTCGGCGAGTTGACCCGGATCGTGCCGTTCGAGATGGTCGACGAGGCGTTGACGCAGACCGGCAGAGTGCAGTCCCGGGTCCGGGACCTGCCGTCGCGAGTGGTGGTGTACCCGCTGCTGGCCGGGTCCCTGTTCCCTGGGCGGGGCTGGCGGCAGGTGTGGCAGCGGCTGGCGGCCGGCCTGGACGGTCTGCCGGTCGCGGACCCGACCGGCGGCGCCCTGGCTCAGGCCCGCAAGCGGGTTGGCGCCGAGCCGCTGCGCCGGCTGTTCGACCTGCTGCGCGGCCCGGCCGCCGGAATCGGCGCCGCCGGGGCATGGTGGCGGGGGGCTGCTGGTCTGCGCGATCGACGGCACGACGATCGCGGTGCCCGACAGCCCGGCGAACCTGACCGAGTACACCAAACACCGCTGCAACGACGGCGGTTCGGGGTATCCGGCACTGCGACTGCTGGTGCTGGTGTCCTGCGGCACCCGCACCATCCTGGACGCGGCGTTCGGACCGACCGCCGATGGCGAGACCACCTGTGCTCCGCGCCTGCTCCGCAGCCTGCACGAGGGCATGATCGTGCTGCTGGACCGCAACTTCGCCGCCCAGACCCTGGTGAACACCATCTCCGCGACCGGCGCGCAGGTGCTGGTCCGGGTGAAGAGCGGCCGCCACCTGCCGGTCCTTCGCCGCAACCGTGATGGCTCCTACCTGTCCCGGCTCGGGACCGCCGCGGTTCGCGTCATCGACTGCGAGATCACCATCACCACGGCCGCCGGCCACCGCACGGGCCTCTACCGGCTGGTGACCACCCTGACCGACCACCGGTCCCATCCCGCGGCCGAGCTGATCCGGCTCTACCACGAGCGGTGGGAGATCGAGACCGCCTATCTGGAGATCAAGTCCACAATCCTGGGCGGCCGAGTCCTGCGCGCCCGCACCCCGGCCGGCCTCGACCAGGAGATCCACGCGCTGCTGGTCGCCTACCAGGTCCTACGCCTGGCCATGGCCGACGCCACCGGCACCCGACCGGAGATCGACCCCGACCGGGCCGGCTTCACCATCGCCCTGAACACCGCCCGCGACCTGGTCATCCAGGCCGCGGGCGTCATCGCGGACACCGTCATCGACCTCGTCGGCACCATCGGCCGACGAGTCCTGGCCGACCTCATGCCCAACCGGCGCATCCGCACTTGACCCCGCGTCGTCAAACGCGCGATCTCCAAGTGCAACGCCAAAGGCACCGTCGACCGGACCAGCTACAAAGCCACCATCAGCATCGACATCCTGGCCACACCAGACCCGTGACGGAAGCCCGCAGCCGCTATCTACACGGCGTTGGTTCTAGTACTGCGTGGTGACGCTGACGCCGGAGAAGGCGTTCTGGGCGTGGAGGCTGAAGTACACCCAGCCCGCGGGCGGGTTGGTGATGGTCAGGGTCTCGCCGTTGCCCGCGTTGGTGGAGCGTGCGGTGTTGGCGCCGGTGGTGGCCCAGTTGGCGGCGTTCCAGTAGAGGTCGGCGTTGCCGGTGCCGCCGGTGGTGGTGATGGTGAGCTGCTGGACGCCGGCCGGCAGGTACAGGAAGTGGTAGCTGTAGTTGCCGGTGCTCGCGGCGAGGCCGTCGCGGCGGCAGTTCTGGTCGAACTGCCGGGTGTCGGCGTTGGTGCAGAGCGGGGCCTGCGCGGGCGGCAGGGTGCCGCAGTCGCCGGCGGCGCAGGCGGTCAGGTAGCGGGCGAAGTCGGCGTCGTAGGAGGTGCCGAGCGAGGTGAGGACGGCCCGGGCGCCGGTGAAGTCGCCGGTGCGGGTCTTGGCCAGGTAGGCGGCGACGGTCTGCGGGTGCGACTGGAGCATGTAGCGGACGGCCAGGTAGCCCCAGTTGTAGACCCGGGTGGAGTCGCTGTTGTCGTAGGTGGAGTCGAACAGGGTGCTCAGGGCGTAGGTGCCGAGGGCGGCCTGGGCGATGGCGTCGTCGTAGCGCACGTCCCGGTACGTGTAGGACATGTACTCGGCGAGGCCCTCGATCCACCAGATGTTGGGGACGGTCTGGCCGGCGTCGAAGTCGCCGTAGAAGTCGTAGCGGCCGTCGAGGTAGTGGGCGTACTCGTGGTTGAGGTTCCAGATCGAGAACGCGGGGCGCAGCCACTCGGCCTCGTGGGCGATGAAGCGGGCCTGGTTGCCCGCCTGGGACGGGTTGCCCTCCAGGTACATGCCGCCGTTGTCGACGTCGATGTCGTACATCGACCAGGCGTACAGGCGGTAGTTGTACGAGGAGTCGAAGGCGACGACCTCCAGTTGGGTGTTGACGTCACCGGGGACGGGGCCGCCGTCCTTGACGACGCGGTGGAAGAGCGCGTCCTCGTTGGCCAGGCTGGCGCAGGTGTCGGCGAGTTCGGTGTCGGACATCTGCTGGGCGCGGATGTGCAGGGTCGGGCTGCAGACCTTGTCGTTCACCAGGACCAGCGGGACGAGCCGGGTGGGCAGGTCGCACAGGCCGTAGTAGGAGCAGTTGCCCTTGTCCTTGTTCTCGGTGAACCAGGCGAGGTTCATGGTGAGCGGGCCGGTGCCGCCGACCAGCGGGTAGCGGTTGACCAGGTCCTTGACCAGCGGGCGGGCCTGGGACTGGAGCTCGGGGGAGGAGAGGAACGAGCCGAGGTCGATGCCGAGGTTCGTGGCCAGGTCGCCGCCGTTGATCATCCAGCTGTTGCGGGTGACGAAGGAGGAGATCGTGGTGGCCACGGAGGGGTCGGCGACCAGGGCGCTGTTGAACGCGGGGGTGCCGAGGCCGTTCTCCAGGACCAGCTTGGTGTTGGAGACGGCGTTCCACATCGCGCCGGTCCAGGCGGAGGTGTACCGGGTCAGCAGGTCCTTGACCACGCCGGTGTAGCGGGCGTTCTCCTGGGCGGAGTCGATCAGGATGACCGCCTCGGACAGGGTCTGGCCGTTGGCCTCGGTGACGTCCTTGGCGTGCGGGGCGGCGTAGAAGGCGTCCAGTGCGCCGCGGATCGAGGTCTGCAGGGCGGTGCCGTACGCGCCGACCACGTCGGGGTTGTACCACTGGACGTAGTAGCCGGCCCGCAGGAAGGTCACCAGCTGGCCGACGGAGCCGGAGTTGGAGCCGTCGTAGGACTGGGACGCGGTGCGCAGGGCGTCGGCGACGGTGACCATCTGCGGCTCGCGGAAGGTGGCCCGGGCCTGGCTGCCGGTGATCGAGTAGAGCTGGGAGACGCAGGTGAGGTCGGCCGCCTTGACGGCCTGGACCAGGGCGTTGCCGCTCATGGTGCCGAAGGCGGAGACGTCGCAGGAGGCGGCGCCGGCGGCGGCCGAGCCGAGCCGCTTGCTGTTCTTGGCGGGGGCGGCGCTCTGGTCGCCCTTCTGCGGGGCGGACTTGGTGCCGGTGAGGGCCTCGCCCGGGACGGGGCGGCCGTCCTTCGCCTCGTTCGGGGACTTGGGGACCGGGTGCGAGGCCGGGACGGCGGTCGTCACCCGGGCCTTCTCGGGGGCGGCAGGGGCGCTCGGGGCGGCCTGGCTCTGCGCGGCGACGCCGAGCGAGAGGGTGAGCGCGAGGGCCGGGGTGAGCAGTCGGCCCATCCGGGCCGGGGTTATCCGGAATTGACGCACGGTGGGGGACTCCGGGCGGGTCGTGGCCGGGCTGAGGGGGCACCGGCCTTCTAGTGTGTGACATGTAAAATGGCACACAATGGCGTCGGGCGGAAGAGGGAATGTCCTAGGGTTGCCCGGTGCTCACTCCGCCCGCGCTCCCCACGCCGCTGACGCCGATCGCCGATCCGAGGCTCGCCGCGGTCGGTGTGGAGCTGCGGCTGAAGCGCGACGACCTGGTGCACCCGCTGCTTCCCGGCAACAAGTGGCGCAAGCTCCTGCCGAACCTGGAGGCGGCGGTGGCGGCCGGCAGCCGGGGCCTGCTGACCTACGGCGGGGCGTACTCGACGCACCTCCGGGCGGTGGCGGCGGCCGCGAAGGCGCTCGGACTGGCCGCGGTCGGGGTGGTCCGCGGCGAGGAGCTGGCCGTCGCGGAGCGCAACTGGTCGCTGGCGGCCGCCGAGGCGGACGGCATGGTGCTGGAGTTCGTCCCGCGCTCCGCGTACCGCGCGCTGGTGGCGGGCGGCGGGCAGGCCCGGGACGGCTACTGGGTGCTGCCCGAGGGCGGCTCCAACGCCCTGGCGGTGCACGGTGCGGCGGCGGTCGCGGCCGAGCTGGACGACCTCGGCGGGCGGGACGTGGTGTGCTGTCCGGTCGGCACCGGCGGCACCCTCGCCGGGATCGCCGCCGGCCTTCCCGCCGGTGCCCGGGCGCTCGGCGTGGCCGTGCTCAAGGGTGGGGCCGGCTACCTGGAGGGCGAGGTCGCCGCGCTCCACCGGGCGGCCTGTGGACGGGAGTTCGGCAACTGGCGGCTGCACCACGGCCACCACTTCGGCGGCTACGGCCGGGTGCCGGCCGAACTGGAGGCCTTCGCCGCCGACTTCGAGCAGCGGCACGGCGTCCCGGTGGAGCGGCGGTACGTCGCCAAGACCCTGCGGGCGGTCCACGACCTGGCGCTGGCCGGGGAGTTCGCGCCCGGCACCCGGGTGACCGCGGTGGTCACCGGGCTGCCGGACGGACTCGCCGCGCGGGGGATCAGCCGAAGCTGAGGTCGGAGCAGAGGTCGCTGTCGGCCGGCCGGGCGTTCTCGGCGATGCCGGTCGGGATGGTCGACGGCAGGGCGGTGGGCCGCGCGCTGCCGGTGCCGCTCGGGGAGGCCTCCTCGGTCTCCGGGTCGGCGGGCGCGCTGTCCTGACCGAGGGTGAGCACCAGGCCGTCCGCCGCCGCGTCGGCCCGCAGTTCGGCGCCGGGGTAGAGCTGGACGAGTGCCTCGGCGGCGGCGTTCCGGCCCGGCCCGTACTCGATCAGGGTGGTGCGGCGTGGGGTGGTGTTCGGGCCGACCGTGACGTCGGAGTGGCCCTTGGCGCGCAGTGCGGAGGCCGCCTTCCCGGCCAGCCCGGGGGAGCCGGCGGCGTTGTGCACGGTGATCGGCACGTTCGGGGGGAGGGCGGCGGCCGAGCCCGAGGGCGACGCGGAGGCGGAGGCGGCCGCCGAGGAGGAGGGCGAGGCGGAGGCGCCCGGCGAGGCGGTGGCCCGGCCGTCCAGGGTGCGGTCCTGGCGGAGCAGGTTCCACAGGGTGTCGGCGTCGGGCTGGACCAGTGCGACGCGCTCGCCCTGGTAGCGCCAGGGGACGGTGACGAAGGTGATGTCGGAGAGCTTGATGCCCTGCAGTGACTGGGCGAACTCGGCGAGCTTGTACGCCGATCCGAGCTCCGGGTCGACGGTGAGCGACTTGGTCGCGGCGTCGGCCAGCGGAAGTATCGTCGTCGGGTTGAAGCCCTGCGCCTGCACCTTCTTGATCAGCGAGGACATGAAGGCCTGCTGCCGCTTCACCCGGCCGATGTCCGAGCCGTCGCCGAAGCCGTGCCGCGCCCGGACGTAGTCCAGTGCGGTCTGCCCGGAGACGGTCTGCCGGCCCTTGGTGAGGTGGATGCCGTAGGAGTCCACGTCGTTGGGCACGCACACGTCCACGCCGTGCACCGCGGCGGTCATCGCGGCGAAGCCCTTGAAGTCGACCACGATGGTGTGGTCGATCCGCAGGCCGGTCAGCGCCTCCACGGTGTTCTGCGTGCAGGCCGGGTTGCCCTTGGCGAACTCGCCGACGGTGAAGGCGGAGTTGAACATCTGGTTGTGCTTGGCGGCGGTCCACCGCCCGTCCGGGAGCCGGCAGGCCGGGACGGTCACCAGGGTGTCGCGGGGTATCGACACCCCGACGGCGTGCTGGTGGTCGGCGTAGACGTGCAGCAGGATCGCGGTGTCGGAGTGCCCGACGCCCTCCTCGCCGCCGCCCAGGCTGCCGTTGCCGTCCTGGCGGGTGTCCGAGCCGAGCAGCAGGACGTTGACCGCGCGGCCGCCGCCCGCCGCGGGCGGTGCGACCGGCGGGCGGCTGGTGGCGATGCCGTCGGCGGAGAAGGTGGTGATGTTCTGGTCCAGCCGCTGGTAGAGCCAGGCGCCGGCGCCCGCGGTGGCCAGCACCAGGACGGCGGCGGTGGCGCCGGCCGCCCGGGCGAGGCGGGCACGCCGGGGTGCGGCGGCACCCCGGACGGTTCGACGGGGGACGTCGGTCATCGGTAGGAAAGCTCTCTGTACGGCCGCGGGATTCTCGGGACTCACCTCTAAGACGGTGCGGCGGCCCGAACGGTTACACGCGAACCATCTTTGCCGAGAGGACCGACAGCCTCCCCGCCGGGGGTCAGAGTGCGGTGGACTCGGCGCCGTGCAGCATCCGCCGGAGCAGGTCGCGCAGTTGGGAGCGCTCGGACTCGTCCAGCGCGGCCAGCGGCTCGCGGGCGAAGTTGAGCGACTCGCGCAGCTCCTCGGTGGCGGTCACCCCGGTGTCGGTGGCGGCGACCAGCTTGACCCGGCGGTCCTGCGGGTCGGCCTCGCGGGTGACGAAGCCCCGGGCCTCCAGCCGGTCGACGATGCCGGTGATGTTGGACGGCTCGCACGCCAGGGTCTGCGCGATGTGCCGCATCGGCATCGGGCCGCGCCGGAGCAGGGCCAGCACCTTGGCCTGGGCGCCGGTGAGCGAGCGGGCGGCGGCGGCCTCCTCGTACTCGCGGTGGAAGAGCGCGACCAGGCTCGCCATGAGGTCCACGACCTCGCGGGTGATCGCGTCGGCGGGCTGCTGCTGCGTCTCCATGCGGTCCAGTCTACCTGAACATTTGACAACATGAACCTTTCACTCGCACGATTGCTTGAGAAGCTCAAACTTTCAGGTCGAGGAGCAAAGTCATGGCAGAGCAGGACGTCCCCACCACCGGTCGCGAATGGCACCTGGCGGCCCGCCCGCAGGGCTGGCCGACCCCGGACGACTTCGTGCTGGTCGAGGCGCCGGTCCGGCAGCCCGAGGCGGGCGAGATCCTCGTCCGCAACGCCTTCCTGTCGGTCGACCCGTACATGCGCGGGCGGATGAACGACGTGAAGTCCTACATCCCGCCGTTCCAGGTCGGCCAGGTGATGGACGGCGGCGCGGTCGGCTACGTGGTCGCCTCCGCGGCCGAGGGCTTCGAGGTCGGCGACGCCGTGCTGCACGGCCTCGGCTGGCGCGAGTACGCGACCGTCGGCGCCGCCCACGCGGTCAAGGTCGACCCGGAGCTCGCCCCGCTCTCCGCCTACCTCGGCGTGCTCGGCATGCCCGGACTCACCGCGTACGCGGGCCTGCTGGAGGTCGGCGCGCTCAAGGAGGGCGACACCGTCTTCGTCTCCGGCGCGGCCGGCGCGGTCGGCTCGCTGGTCGGCCAGATCGCCCGCCTCAAGGGCGCCAAGCGCGTCATCGGCTCGGCCGGCTCCGCGGAGAAGGTCGCGAAGCTGGTCGACGAGTACGGCTTCGACGCCGCCTTCAACTACAAGGACGGCCCGGTCCGCGACCTGCTCGCCGAGGCCGCCCCGGACGGCATCGACCTCTACTTCGACAACGTCGGCGGCGACCACCTGGAGGCCGCGATCGGCGCGCTGGGCGTCAAGGGCCGCGCGGTGCTCTGCGGCGCCATCGCCCAGTACAACGACACCGAGCCGCCGGTCGGCCCGCGCAACCTGGCGCTCGCCATCGGCAAGCGGCTGCGCCTGGAGGGCCTGCTGGTCGGCGACCACTACGGCCTGCAGCCGCAGTTCGTCGCCGAGACGGCCGGCTGGCTGAGGAGCGGCGAGCTCAAGGGCGACGAGACCGTGGTCGAGGGCATCGAGAACGCCGGCGACGCCTTCATCGGCCTGCTGCGCGGTGCCAACACCGGCAAGATGGTCGTCCGGCTCTGACCGGTCGACGCGTCCACTGACGCACCGTCATGCGCCCCCGTCCGGAAGCCCCGGGCGGGGGCGCTCCGTGTACGGGCGCACGCCGCGTGCTTCGGTCCGGATTCCGACGGGACGTCACCCGCGCCGCCCCCCGGGGCCGGTAGCGTCGGGACAGGTCCATTCGGGGGAGAGATCCGGACCGGGGGTAGACCTCTCGGTGGATCCGGCTACGATTGGAGTGAAAGCTTGTCCGTTTTGCTCAATTTGATGACCTAATGTCGAATAAGTTGAGCTTCACGGGGTAGCCAGTGGTCAGAACCTACCGGCAGACGGCGCGAGGCAGCTGGGGAAGGCGACCCTCGTCCACAGCCTGGAGGTCCCGGTGACGACTCGTGGAGTTCTCTACATCCACTCCGCGCCCCGCGCGCTGTGCCCGCACGTCGAGTGGGCGGTCGCGGGCGTGCTCGGCGTGCGGGTCAGCCTCGACTGGATCCGCCAGCCCGCCGCGCCCGGCCACTGGCGCGCCGAGCTGTCCTGGCAGGGCGAGCCCGGCACCGCGTCGCGGCTGGCCTCGGCGCTGCGCGGTTGGCAGCTGATGCGGTACGAGGTCACCAGCGAGCCCTGCGCCACCGCGGAGGGCGAGCGGTACAGCTCCACGCCCGGCCTCGGCATCTTCCACGCCGTCACCGGCATCCACGGGGACATCCTGATCCCGGAGGACCGGCTGCGCGCCGTGCTGCTGCGCGCCCGCAACGAGGGCGGCGACCTGGAGTCCGAGATCGCCCGCCTGCTCGGCAAGCCGTGGGACGACGAGCTGGAGCCCTTCCGCTACGCGGGCGAGGGCGCCCCGGTCCGCTGGCTCCACCAGGTGGTGTGAACGCGCAGGAGGGGCCCGGGGCGACGCCCCGGGCCCCTCCTCACGGGCGGCTTCAGACCGTGCGGAAGGCCAGCACCACGTTGTGGCCGCCGAAGCCGAACGAGTTGTTCAGCGCGGCGATCCGGCCCTCGGGCAGCTTGCGGGGCTCGTCACGGACGATGTCCGCGTCGATGTCGTCGTCGAGGTCCTCGACGTTGACGGTCGGCGGGGCGAGCCGGTTGTGCAGCGCGAGCACGGTGGCGACGGTCTCGATGCCGCCGGCGCCGCCGAGCAGGTGGCCGGTCATCGACTTGGTGGCGGAGATCGCCACGTGGTCGAGGTGCTCGCCGAGCTCCTTGCGCAGCGCCTTCACCTCGGCGGTGTCGCCCTGCGGGGTCGAGGTGGCGTGCGCGTTGACGTGCACGACCTCCGACTTGTCCAGGTCGTTGCGGGCGAACAGGTCGGCGATCGCGCGGGCGACGCCGGCACCGGTCGGCTCCGGCTGCGCGATGTGGTGGGCGTCCGAGGACAGGCCCTGGCCGACGGCCTCGCAGTAGACCCGGGCACCGCGCGCGGCGGCGTGCTCCGCGGACTCCAGCACCACGACACCGGCGCCCTCGCCGAGCACGAAGCCGTCGCGGCCCTTGTCGTACGGGCGCGAGGCGCGCTGCGGCTCGTCGTTGTTCTTGGACATCGCCATCATGTTGGAGAAGGCGACGATCGGCAGCGGGTGGATCGCGGCCTCGGTACCGCCGGCGATCACGACGTCGGCGCGGCCGGTGCGGATCATCTCGATCGCGTAGCCGATCGCCTCGGCGCCGGAGGCGCAGGCGGAGACGGGGGTGTGCACGCCGGCGCGCGCGCCGACCTCCAGGCCGACGTTGGCGGCGGGGGAGTTCGGCATCAGCATCGGCACGGTGTGCGGGGAGACCTTGCGGACGCCCTGCTCCTTGAGCACGTCGTACTGGTCGAGCAGGGTGGTGACGCCGCCGATGCCGGAGGCGATCACGGCGCCCAGGCGCTCGGGGTTCAGCGGGGAGCCCTCGGCGGTGGCCGGGGTCTCGTACCCGGCGTCGGCCCAGGCCTCGCGGGCGGCGATCAGCGCGAACTGCGCCGAGCGGTCCAGCTTGCGGGCCAGCGGGCGGGGCAGGATCTCGCCCGGCTCGACCGCGACGCGCGCGGCGATCCGGACGGGGAGGTCGGTGGCCCACTCCTCGGTCAGCGCGGCCACGCCGGAACGGCCCTCGACGAGGCCCTCCCAGAACGAGGCGGCGTCGCCGCCCAGCGGCGTGAAGGCGCCGATACCCGTGACGACCACGGTGCGGTTTTCAGCGGTCACTGGTTTCTTCTTCTCTCACGTGTGCTTGGTGGTGGCGGGGCGCCGGAGGAGTGGGGGAGGACCGACCGGGGCGCGCTGGGCGCCCCGGCCGGGGGTGACCAGAGGTCAGGCGTTCTCGATGATGTAGTTCACCGCGTCGCCGACGGTCTTGAGGTTCTTGACCTCGTCGTCCGGGATCTTGACGCCGAAGCGCTCCTCGGCGGCCACGACGACCTCGACCATGGACAGCGAGTCGACGTCCAGGTCGTCGGTGAACGACTTGTCGAGCTCGACGTCCTCGGTCGGGATGCCGGCGATCTCGTTGACGATCTCGGCGAGACCCTCGAGAACCTCGGTCTGGGTAGCCATATCGGCTGCTCCTCTTCGGTGTTGACAGCGGCGGCCCGACAGGCCGTCGCAGGTTTCTTTCGGATGGGGCGTAGACGCCTAGGGGAGAGTAACGACTGCGGCCGCGTAGACCAGACCCGCCCCGAACCCGATGATCAGGGCCAGGTCGCCGCTCTTCGCCTCACCGCGCTCCAGCATGGCTTCCATCGCCAGCGGGATGGAGGCGGCGGAGGTGTTGCCGGTCTCGGCGATGTCGCGGGCGACGGGCACCGACGCGGGAAGCTTGAGTGCCTTGATCATGGCATCGGTGATGCGCATGTTGGCCTGGTGCGGGATGAACGCGCCGAGCTGGTCGGCGGTGATCCCGGCGGCGTCCAGCGCCTCCTGGGCCACCTTGGCCATCTCCCACACGGCCCAGCGGAAGACCGTCTGGCCCTCCATCCGCAGGGCCGGCCACTTGGTCTCCTCACCGGCGCCGTTGACGGCGTCCGGCTTGGCGAAGGCGGTGTCCCAGGCCTGGGTCTGCGAGATCACGTCGGCCTGCGAGCCGTCGGAGCCCCAGATCACCTTGCCGATGCCGGGCACCGGGGACGGGCCGACGACCGCGGCGCCGGCGCCGTCGCCGAAGATGAAGGCGGTCGAGCGGTCCGAGGTGTCGGTCAGGTCGCTGAGCCGCTCCACGCCGATCACCAGCACGTACTCGGCGCTGCCGCCGCGCACCATGCCGTCGGCCAGGCTCAGGCCGTAGCCGAAGCCCGCGCAGGCGGCCGAGATGTCGAACGCCGGGGCGGTGCCGCAGCCGAGCCGCTGGGCGATCTCGGTGGCGATGGCCGGGGTCTGCTTCAGGTGCGAGACGGTCGCGACGATCACGCCGCCGATCTGCTCCGGGGCGATGCCGGCCTGGGCGATCGCCTTGCCGGCGGCCTGCACCGACATCTCGGCGACGGTCTCCTCGGCGGTCGCCCAGCGGCGCTCGGCGATGCCGGACCGGCTGCGGATCCACTCGTCGGTGGACTCGATCCAGTTCAGCACCTCGGCGTTGGGGATCACCCGGGACGGGCGGTAGCCGCCGACCCCGTGGATGCGCGAGTACTGGGCGCCGGAGGCCGGCTTGATCTGAGGCGTGGTCATGCGTTGCTCTCCTGAGCGCCGTGCTCGGCCACCAGCTCACGGGCCTTGTCGAGATCGGCGGGGGTCTTGAGGGCAAGCGTCGCGACACCCTTGACGTTGCGCTTGACCAGGTTGGTGAGAGTACCGGCCGGCGACAGCTCGATCACGGCCGTCGCACCCAGCTGCTGCAGGGTCTCCATGCACAGGTCCCAGCGGACCGGGTTGGACACCTGGGAGACCAGGCGGGCGAGCACCTCGGCGCCGTTGCCGACCACCTCGCCGTCCTTGTTGGAGACGTACGCGACCAGCGGGTCGGCAGCGGTCAGGGTCGGGGCGAGCTTCTCCAGCCGCGCCTGGCCCGGGGCCATGTGCGCGGTGTGGAAGGCGCCGGCCACCTTCAGCGGGATCAGCCGGGCGCCGGCCGGCGGGTCCGCCTTCAGCGCCGCCAGCTGGTCCAGGGTGCCGGCCGCGACGATCTGGCCGCCGCCGTTGTTGTTCGCCGCGGTCACGCCGTGCTCGGCCAGCTTCGCGGCGACCTCCTCCGGGTCGCCGCCGAGCACGGCGGCCATCCCGGTCGCGGTCACCGCGGCGGCCTCGGCCATGCCCAGGCTGCGCTCGCGGACGAAGGCCAGCGCGTCCTCGGCGGTCAGCACGCCGGTCAGCGCGGCGGCGGTGATCTCACCGACGCTGTGGCCCGCCAGCGCGGACACCCGCGCGGTCAGGTCGCCGTCCGCGAACAGCGCGCCGGAGGTGACCAGGCCGGCGGCGACCAGCAGCGGCTGGGCGACGGCGGTGTCCTTGATCTCCTCCTCGGACGCCTCGGTACCGGCGTGGACCAGGTCGAGCCCGGCCACGGCGGACCACTGCCGCAGCCGGTCGGCCACGCCGTCCAGCTCGAGCCAGGGGTTGAGGAAGCCGGGGGTCTGAGCACCCTGTCCAGGGGCGACGATTACGAGCACGGTTCAACCCTCTCTCGCCGGACGCCCGGGGGCGGGTAGGCGACGATGACGAAGAAAAGCACGTCGGCTTGTGGACTCCCTACAGTGGCTTCAGCCCTGCTCGGTGACCGTCCCGAGACGTCCCAGGGCAAGGGCGATGCGCAGGGTGAAGGCCGAACGTACGTCGGACGGAGCATAGCCGGTGACGTCAGTCACACGACGCAGCCGGTAGCGCACGGTGTTCGGGTGGACGAAGAGCATCCGGGCCGCGCCCTCAAGAGAGGACGCCTGCTCCAGAAAGACACTCAGCGTCTCCAGGAGTGCCGACCCGGCCTCCTCCAGCGGTGTGTAGATCTCCTCCACCAACTGACGGCGGGCCACCTCGTCCCCGGCCAGCGCCCGTTCCGGCAGCAGGTCGTCCGCCAGCACCGGGCGCGGCGCGTCCGGCCACGCCGCGCACGCCTTCAGACCCTGCGCCGCCGCGTGCGCGCTGCGGGTCGCCGACAGCAGGTCGCCGACCGCCGGACCGACCACCACCGGGCCCGGCGCGAACTGGCCGATCAGCGCCCGGGCCGCGTGCACCGGCTCCTTGCCGCCGCCGACCACCACCACCAGCCGCCGGCCCAGCACCCCGGTCAGCACGTGCAGCTTGGCGTACCGGGCGGCCCGGCGGATCGCCTCCACCACCAGCTCGCTGTCGCCGTCCGGCGCGCTGCCCATCACCACGCGTACCTGGGCGGGCTGTCCCCAGCCCAGCGCCGCCGCCCGGGAGAGCACTCCCTCGTCCGCGTCACCCGACAGCAGCGAGTTGACGACCAGCGCCTCCAGCCGCGCGTCCCACGCGCCGCGGGCCTCCGCGGCCTGCGCGTACACCTGCGCGGTGGCGAACGCGATCTCCCGCGCGTACACCAGCACCGACTCGCGCATCCCGGCCTCGTCGCCGGGGGCGGCCACCTCCTCGATGGCCTCCTCCATCACCTCGATGGTGGTGCGGATCAGCTCCACCGTCTGGCGCAGGGTGATCGCCCGGGTCAGCTCGCGCGGCGCGGTGCCGAACACGTCCGTGGAGATCGCCTGCGGCGCCTCCGGGTGCCGGTACCACTCGGTGAAGGCGGCGATGCCCGCCTGGGCGACCAGGCCGATCCAGGAACGGTGCTCCGGCGGCATCCGCCGGTACCAGGCCAGCTGGTCGTCCATCCGGGCGATCGCGTTGGTCGCCAACTTGCCCGAGGACTTCTCCAGCCGCTTGAGCGTCGCCGCCCGCAGCTCCGCCCGCTCGGCGGCGAGCCGGCGCTCCTCCGCCGTCATCCGCCCGCGCCCGGGGCTGGACGACGCCGCCCCCCGGACCGGCGCCTTGGGCGGGGCGGCCTTCGCCGCACCGGCCTTGCCGGCGGCCTTCCGGGCGGCGGGCTTGCGCTCGGATGTCGTTTTGTCGGGTTTCGCTGAAGGGGCTGGCACAGCACTAGCCTGCCTCACCCGGAGCCGTGCTCGTGCACGACCCCGCCGGATCACCCCGGTGGCCCCGGTCACACCGGGTTACCGTAGGCCCCGTGACCGACACCAGTGAACGCCCCCGAGCCGACCTGCGGCGGGCCCCCGAGCGGTACCTCTCCCGGCCGGAGGAGGGCATCGAGACCCGGCACGCCTTCTCCTTCTCCGGGCACTACGACCCGAAGAACACCCACTTCGGGGCGCTGCTCGCGTGCAACGAGGAGACGCTGGCCGCGGGCGCGGGCTTCGACGAGCACCGCCACCGGGACACCGAGATCCTCACCTGGGTCGTCGAGGGCGCCCTCGCCCACCGGGACAGCGACGGGCACGCGGGCGTGGTGCGGCCCGGCATGGTGCAGCACCTGTCGGCCGGTTCGGGCGTCAGCCACACCGAGCGGAACATCGGCGGGGCCGAGGGGCCGGTCCGCTTCGTCCAGATGTGGCTGCAGCCCGACGCGTTCGACGCCGAGCCCGCGTACGGCCTGCGCCGGGTCGACCCGGCGCAGGGTGGGCTGACGCTGCTCGCCTCCGGGATGGCGCGCGACGAGGACGGCGAGGCGCTGCGGCTGCGGCGCAGCGACGCCGCGCTGTGGCTGGTCCGGGCCGGCGCCTGGCAGCCGCTGCCCGAGCTGCCCTCCGCGCCCTTCCGCTACGCGCACCTGACGGCCGGTTCGGTCGGCTACCGCACCGTCCCCGGCCCGCAGGGCGGCGGCCGGTCGATGGCTCCCGGCGACAGCGTCCGGATCACCGGCGCCGCCTTCGCCGACCCGGTCGCCGGCGAGGACGGCGCCGAACTGCTGCTGTGGGAGATGCACTCGCCGGTGTCGTACGGCTGAGGCGGTGGATCCCCCTTGGTCCGGTGGCGGCCGGGTGGCGTGATCGTCCGACCGTACGACGGCGAACCAGGGGGAGTCCGGGTGTTCGGAAGCAGGAAGCGCAAGGAGCAGAAGGCCGCGCGGTGGCAGGAGCTGCACGAGCGCGCGGTGCGGCAGGCGCTGGCGTTCCGGGAGGAGATCGAGGAGCGGTGCGGTCCTCCCCTCGGAGGACCGAACCCTCAGCGCCCGCTACCGCGAACTGGACCTGGAACTCGCCGAGCTCCGCGACTCGCTCGCCGGCTAGCCGCCGGAGCCCGCTACCGCAGCTCGGCCAGGACGGCGTCGGCGAGCTGCGGCCAGACCTCCGCCGCCCACGGGCCGAAGTCGCGGTCGGTGAGGGCGACGCACGCTACGCCGGCGGCGGGGTCCACCCACAGGAAGGTGCCGGACTGGCCGAAGTGGCCGAAGGTCGCGGGGGAGTTGGCGGTGCCCGTCCAGTGCGGGGCCTTGCCGTCGCGGATCTCGAAACCGAGGCCCCAGTCGTTCGGCCGCCGGTGCCCGAAGCCCGGCAGCACGCCGTTGGTCCCGGGGAAGGCGACCTCGCGGGTCGCGGCGTGCAGGGTGGACGGGTCCAGCAGCTTCGGCGCCTGCAGCTCGGCGGCGAACAGCGCCAGGTCGGCGACGGTGGACAGGCCGCCCGCGCCCGCGGGGGAGCGGTGCGCGGTGTTGATCAGCGTGGAGTGCATCCCCAGCGGCTCGAACACCGCCTCCGCCGCGTACCGCCCGAACTCGATCCCGGACGCCTCGGCGAGCGCCGCCGCCAGGACGTCGAAACCGGCGTTGGAGTACAGCCGCCGGTTGCCCGGCTCCGCCATCACCCGGTGCTCGTCGAACGCCAGCCCCGAGGTGTGCGCCAGCAAGTGCCGCACGGTCGACCCCGCCGGGCCCGCCGGGTCGTCCAGCTCGAAGACGCCCTCCTCGACCGCGACCAGCGCCGCGTACGAGGTGAGCAGCTTGGTCACCGACGCCAGCGGGAAGAGGTGCTGCTGCGGCCCGTGCGAGCCCAGCACCGCGCCGTCCGCGCCCCGCACCACCGCCGCCGCGGCGTTCGGCACCGGCCAGTCCTCGATCATCCGCAAGCTCTGCATGCGCCGAACTCTAGACGACCCGGTCGGCCGCGCCGCGTGCCAGGCTTGCTTGGAGTGCACTCCAACTCAGTAGCGTCGTTCCCGTCGCCGAAACCCGGGGGTCAGACCAGTGGCAACGATCGCATCCGTCCATGCCGACCTGCTCAGTTGCAGCGAGGCGTACAACGCGGCCACCGCCGACGCCGACCGCACCCCGCGGCACACCATCAGCGAGGTCTCCGCGGCCAGCGGACTCACCGCCCACACGCTCCGCTGGTACGAGCGGATCGGCCTGCTGGACCCGATCGACCGCTCGCACTCCGGCCAACGCCGGTACAGCGACGCCGACCTGGCCCGGCTGGCCTTCCTCGGCCGGCTGCGGCTGACCGGCATGCCCGTCGCCGACATGCAGCGCTACGTCGAACTGGCGCGCGGCGGCGACGGCACCCGGGCCGACCGGCGCGACCTGCTGGTCGCCCACCGCGAGGAGGTCCGCCGGCGGATCGCCGATCTGCACGCGACCCTCGCCGTCCTCGACTACAAGATCGACCTCTACTCCGCCTCCCCCGGCCTCGCGGCCGAAGAATCTGAACGGATGAGCGCATGAGTGACCTCCCCACCGCCGTACTCGGCACCGACGGCCCGACCGTGGGCATCCAGGGCCTCGGCTGCATGGGCATGAGCGAGTTCTACGGCCCGACCGACACCGACGAGGCCCTCGCCACCCTGGACTCCGCCCTGGAGCAGGGCGTCACCCTCTTCGACACCGCCGACATCTACGGCTCCGGCCACAACGAGGAACTGATCGGCCCCTTCGTCCGCGCCAACCGCGACCGGGTCGTCCTCGCCACCAAGTTCGCCATCGAGCGCCGCGCCGACGACCCGACCTACCGGGCCGTGCGCAACGACCCGGCGTACATCCGCTCCGCCGTCGACGCCTCGCTGCGCCGGCTCGGCGTCGACGTGATCGACCTCTACTACATGCACCGCCGCGACCCGCAGGTGCCGCTCGCCGAATCGGTCGGCGCGATGGCGGAACTGGTCGCGGCCGGGAAGGTCCGGCACCTGGGCCTGTCCGAGGTGACCGGCGCGGAGCTGCGCGAGGCGTACGCGGTCCACCCGATCGCGGCGCTGCAGTCCGAGTGGTCGATCTTCTCCCGGGACGTCGAGCGGACCGCGGTGCCCGCCGCCGCGGAGCTCGGGGTCGCGTTCGTGCCCTACTCCCCGCTCGGCCGGGGCTTCCTGACCGGCGCCTTCAGCGCCGCCGAGCAGCTCTCCGCGGACGACTACCGGCGCTACCACCCGCAGTTCTCCGGGCCGAACGCCGCCGGGAACGCGGCACTCGTCGCGCCGATCCAGCAGATCGCCGCCGAGCGCGGGGTGACCGCGGCGCAGGTGGCCCTCGCCTGGGTGCAGCAGCGGGCGCAGGTCCACGGGCTGACCGTGGTGCCCATCCCCGGCACCCGCAAGCGCACCCGCCTCGCGGAGAACGTCGCCGCCGCGACGCTCGCCCTCACCCCGGACGAGCTCGCCGCCCTGGAGCCCATCGCCGCCAAGGTCGAGGGCAACCGCTACGCCGACATGTCGTCGACGTCCGCCGGCCGCGAGTAGGGCAAACACGGGGTGCGTGGGGGCCCGGCGTACCCCCCGCGCACCCCGTGCGGGGCTCCCGCCGTGCTCAGACTTCCCGGCCGAGCCACGCCGCGAGGCGGGTGGTGGGGGTGGCGTCCGCGGGGGCGGGGCGGACGGGGCCGAAGGGGACGTTCTCGTCGCGCTGGTCGGCGGGGAGGACCTGCTGGGCGATGGCGAGGGCGCCGAGGGCGAGCTCGTCGTCGAAGGCGGTGCCGGGGGCCACGACCTGGGCGATGTCCCAGGTGTGGGTGACGGCCTCCATGATGTAGCCGCCGAGCGCGAAGCGGCCGGGGACGGTGCCCCACGGCACCGCGGAGGGCCGGTCGAGCTTGGTGTCGTCGGCCCAGGCGGCGACGGCCCGCTCGCGGGCGCGTCCGAGCGTCGGAGCCCACTCGCCGTCGCCGACCTCGCCGGTCGCCGCGGCGACGTCCTGGCTGTGCCCGCCCTCGCCGACGTAGGCGATGCGGTGGACGCCGCCGACGGTGTGGCTGAGCAGGTCGCGCAGGGTGTACTCGCTGCACGGGGTGGACCGGTCGAGCTGCTCGGGGGTGACCTGCTGGAGCAGCTTCTCGAGCTGGTCGAGGGCGCGCAGGTAGTTCGGGCGGGGGTCGAAGCTGGTGGCGTCCATGGTGGTGGCGGCCCTTTCTGACGGGGTGTCCGGCTGACGGGGACCACTCTCCCGGCCATACCTGACAACCTCTGTCAGCATTTACAGTGGCTCCGTGCGAGCCGACCGCCTGCTGTCGATCATGCTGCTGTTGCAGACCCGGGGCCTGGTGCCCGCCGCCGAGCTGGCGGAGCGCCTGGAGGTCTCCGTCCGCACGGTGTACCGGGACGTGGAGGCGCTGTCCGCGGCCGGGGTGCCGGTCTTCGCGGAGCGGGGCCGGAACGGCGGGATCCGGCTGCTGGCCGGCTACCGCACCGACGTCACGGGGCTGACGGCGGACGAGGCGCGGGCGCTGTTCGTGCTGGCCACCGACGGGACGCACGACGCGCTGGGCCTGGGCGGGGCGATCGGTTCGGCGCTGCGCAAGGTGATGGCGGCGCTGCCGGCCCCGCACCGGCCGGAGGCGGAGCGGACCAGTGAGCGGATCCTGGTGGACCCGGTCCGCTGGACGAAGGGGCCGGCCGCGCCCGGCCCGGCCGACCTGGGCGAGCTCCAGCGCGCGGTGTTCGACGACCGCCGCCTCGCGCTGCGGTACCGGCACAGCGGTGCGGCGGAGCCGAGCGCGTACACGGTCGATCCGTACGGCCTGGTGAGCAAGGCGGGCGTCTGGTACCTGGTGGCGGACGTGGACGGCGCGCCTCGGCTGTTCCGCGCGGACCGGGTGGCGCGGGCGCGGGCCACCGAGGAACCGGTCCGCAGGCGCGAGGTCGGGCTGGGCGAGGTGTGGGGCGTGCTGCGCGACCAGGTGGAGCGGCAGCGCGACGACGTGCGGGTGACCGCGCGGGTGCGCCGCCGCCGGCTGGACATGCTGCTGCGGATCCACGCCGCGTCGCTGATCGGCCCGCCGACCGAGGACGGCCCGGACCACGTGCTGGTGGAGTTCGGCTTCGGGGCCCTCGACGCGGCCCGCACGCTGCTCCCGTTCGGCACCGACGTCGAGGTGCTGACCCCGCCGGCGGCCCGCCGGGTCCTCGCGCGGGCCGCCGCCGACACCGTGCGGATGTACGCCGACGGGTGAGCCGGGTGAGCCGGGCGAGGGGTCAGTGGACGAGGCCGTCCCAGCCCCAGCGCGGGGTGGGGCCGGGGTCGCCGAGGTCGGTGCCGGCCGGGTCGGCGGAGACCTGCAGGGCGATCTTCGTGCCCCAGTCGAAGTACTCCATGACCCGGGTGCGCAGCCGCTCGTCGGCGGGCAGCTCGGCGCGGACGGCGTCGCCCATCAGTTCCATCCAGCGCAGCCGCTGCTCCTCGGTGATGCGCAGGCCCAGGTGGCTGCGGAGCAGCCGCTGGTGGCCGCCCAGCTCGGTGGTGAAGCGGTCCGGGCCGCCGAAGACCTCGGCCAGCCAGACGGCGACGTGCTCGGTGTGGGTGGGGGTGAAGTCGGCGAAGACGGGGGCAAGCACCTCGTCGGCGAGCACCGCCTCGTAGAACGCCTCGGTGAGGCGGTGCAGCGCGTCCGCGCCGCCGATCGCCTGGTACAGGGACTGCTCGGGCATCGTTCCTCCGTGCTGGGGCTCGAGTCGTACCCAGCATGGAGCGGCCGGCGCTCCGGCGCCCCGGCTGTTCGCGCTGCGCGCAGCGAACGGAGGGCCGCCCACCGCTCCGCTACTGGCCCTCGGCGGGCCGGGTGACGTCGCCGTAGTGGCCGAGGGCGATGGCGGCGAAGTTGTGGCGGCTGGCGGTGCCGTCGGCGAGGTAGCCGTTGTGGCCGGCGGCGCCGGCGGAGGAGACGTCGAGGGCGCCGAAGGCGGCGGTGGTGGGGTCGGCGCCGTGGCCGAGTCCGCCGACCTCCAGGTAGGGGACGTTGCCGATCCAGTCGGTGGGGTTGCGGGCGGCCCACACCTGGACGCCGGTGCCGAGTTCGGCGGCGGAGCCGACGCCCATCCCGGGGCTGCCGAAGGCCACCAGGTCGGTGGGCCGGTCGCTGTCGCGCAGGGCGGGCGCGACGGTGCCGCAGACCACCGAGCCGTAGGAGTGGCAGAACAGCGCGGGCGGCGCCTCCGGGTGCGTGGTGGCCCGGAGCCCGGCGAGCAGGCGCTCCAGGCGCGGGGCGGCGACCTCGGCGAGCCGGGAGGTGACGGCGTCGGGGCCGAGGCCGGACGGGGTGACGTAGCCGGTCCAGGCGATGACGGCGGTCCGGGTGCCGGGGTCCTGGTCGTGCTCCTCGGCGAGCAGGGCGCGGGCCATCCCGGCGGGGGAGCGCAGCGGGTCGGCGGCCTGGTCGAAGTGGCCGAGGTCGGCGTCGGAGCCGGGGACCAGCACGGCGACGCGCTGGGCGGCGGCCAGGTCGCCGTACACCTCGCTGACCAGGCCGCGGCCGCGCGGGTCGAAGGCGAGGATCTGCCGGCCGTCGGCGAGCAGGTGGCCGCTGTCGTTGGCGCGGGCGGTGGCGAGGGCGCGCGAGGTGGCGTCGAGGGTGCGGTCGTTCGCCCGGGCCCGGGCGCGGTCGCGTTCGGCGGCGATGGCGACCCGGTTGGCGCGGTAGCGGACGTCCAGCGGGGCGCCGTCGAGGTTGCCGACCACCAGCGGGTACTGCTCGACCAGGTGGTCCACGTCGGTGCGGGTCAGCGAGGCGAAGAAGGCGGCGACGGTCGGGGCGTCGGCGGTGGCCGGGTCCGGCAGCGAGCGGCCCAGCGAGTGGTCGGCGGACCACGCGGCGGCGCCGGCCGGCGGGGTGGAGATGGCGAGCTGCTCGTTGGAGGCGGCGGCCTGGGCGGCGGCGGCACCCGCGTCCACCAGGACGGCGGCCCCCGCGAAAGCGCCTATCAGCATGCGCTTGACCTGGCGTCGCCGCATGGCGTCATCTCCTCGGGGCCGGTCACCGTCACAGCGGGACGTGCCCCGGTGTTACGACTGCCAATTGCCAACTGCTCGTCAGCCAGAGTAAACGGCAGTACCGGTCCGGGGCAGGGCCCAAACCGTGTTCCACGTCACATTCGCGCCGAGATTCGCCCCTGTGGGTGGTGCACGATCATTCGGCGTCGAAGTCCCGCAGCAGCTTCTTCGGGGCGACGCTGCGCCAGGCGTCGGTCACCAGGTCGTGCAGCTCGTCCCGGTCCACCCGCTCCAGGTCGACCAGCACCCAGCCGTGGCGGCCCACGTACGGCGCCGTCGAGTACACCTCGGGCGCGGCGGCGAGCAGCTCGGCCTGGTCCTCCTTGCTCGCCTTGACGCACACGGACGGCGACTCCGGCCGGCCCATCGCGAAGATCTTCTTGCCGAGCCGCAGGGTCACCTCCTCCCAGGTGGGCTCCTCGTGGGTCTGCGGCAGGGCGAGCGCCATGGCCTTGAACTGATCGAAGGTCACCATGGCGCCAGGGTAGGGCCGGCCACCGACACCGCGGCCGCCCCGACACTGCGGTCGCCCGGACACCGCGGCCGGCCCGACACCCGCCCCGACCGCCGGGGTCACACCGCGCCCAGCGCGTACACCGCGAACAGCGCGGCCCCGGCGCCCGCCGCCGTGCGCCACGCCCGGGACGGCCACGGCGCGTCGATCCGCCGCGCCCAGCGGCCGACGAGGGCCAGCGCCAGTCCGAAGACCGGCAGCCAGGCCAGCCGGGCGAGCACCCAGCCGAGCGACTCGGGCGCGGTGGTCAGCCCGGGCACCGCGCCCAGCAGCGAACCGGGCAGCGCCACCGCGAACATCGCGGTCTGGTGCCAGCAGAAGATCGTCATCGCGGAGAGGTTCACCACCACCACGGGCAGCCACAGCAGCGGACGGCGCAGCAGCCGGGCCAGCCGCCCGCGCAGCAGGACCGCCAGGCCGCACTGGGTCGCGGCGAGGGCCAGGACCAGCAGCGACGGCGGGTGCGAGTTGGTGCGGGCCGCACCCGGGACGCCGACCATCGACGCGGGGTAGTGGAAGACCAGCAGCAGCACCGCGAACAGCGCCGCGCCGCCGAGGGCGAGCAGCCGGGCGCCGGAGCGGGAGATCCGGCCCTGCGCCCAGGAGACGCCCAGCTGGTAGCCGAACAGCCAGCCCGGCAGCAGGTTGACCAGGGCCAGCCAGGACGGCACCGCGTCCGCCCAGGGGCCGTACCGCAGCAGGTCGACGACGGCGACGACGGCGAGCATCGGAGCCGCCGCCCAGCCGCCGAGCCGCCGCCCGAGCGCCTGGCAGAGCGGGGTGAGCGCGGTCGCCACCAGGTAGACGCCGATGTACCAGAGCGGCTGGACCACCAGCACCGCGCCGGTCCGCACCGTCCCCTCGGGCACGCCCGCCGCGCGCAGCAGCGGGATCAGCAGCGCCCACACGGCGGCCACCCCGAGCACCGGGCGGACCAGTCGCAGCACCCGGCCGCGCAGCCATCCGGCGGTGGACGCGCCGCGGGCGCGGGCCCGCTCCAGCGAGCGGGCCGAGGAGTACCCGCCGACCAGGAAGAACACGCCGAGCAGCTGCAGGAACCAGCTGAGCGGGGCGAAGAGGCCGAGCGAGGCGAGCGGGCTGGCGTTGTGCAGGACGCCGTCGGCACCGGTGGTGAAGCCGCCGAGCATCCAGTGGCCGAGCGGGACGGCGAGCAGTGCGACGGCGCGCAGCCCGTCCAGGGCGCGGTCGCGCGTCGCGGGGGTCTTCGCGTCCACGGAGGCGGCGGCCCGGCGGAGGGTCTCAGGCAGCATCGCGGGCCTCCGCGGTGCCGGCGGTGCCGGGCATCGGGCGCAGGGCGACGGCCGCCGCCGCGGCGAGCGACTCCGACCCCGGGGCGAAGTAGCCGGTGTGGCCGTGCGAGCCGCCCGAGGGGAGCGGCCGGGCGCCGAACGCCGGGTCGGTCGGGTCGGTGCCGTGGCCGAGGCCGGCCACCCTGACGAAGGGGACGCGGCCGATCCAGTCCTCGGCGTTGCGCTGCACCGCCCACACCGGGATCCGCAGCTCGGCGGCCCGGGCGAGGCCGGTGCCGGGGGAGCCGAGCACCACCAGGTCGGAGATCCGCTCAGGTCCGGCGCCGGTGTGCCCGCACACCACGGACCCGTAGCTGTGGCAGAACACGGCGACCGGGCCGGTGAGCGGCGCGAGCCCGGCGACCAGCCGGTCGAGCCGGGCGGCCCCGGCCCGGGCCAGGCCCTCGGTGGCGGCGTCGAGGCCCACCCCGACCGGGGTGGTGTAGCCGGCCCAGGCGACCACGGCGACCTGCCCGCCGGTCGCCCCGCGCAGCGCCCGGGCCATCCCGGCGGGGGTGCCGTACGGGTCGCCCGCGCGGTCGAAGGTCATCAGGTCGACGTCCGACCCGGGGACGACCACCGCCGTCCGCCGGGCGGCGGTCAGGTCGCCGTACACCTCGGCGACCTGGCCCCGGCCGCGCGGGTCGAAGGCGAGGATCTGCCGGCCGGCCAGCGCGGCGTAGCGCTCGGCCCGCGCGCGGGCGGCCTCGCGGTCGCGGCCGGGCAGTCCGGGGTCGGCGGCGCGGGCCAGCTCGTGCCGGCGCTCCTCGGCGAGGGCCAGTCCGTTGGCCAGGTAGCGCAGCGCGGGCGGCGCGCCGTCCAGGTTGCCGACCACCAGCGGGTGGCGGACGGCGAGCGCCCGCCGCTGGTCGAGCGGCAGCCGCTCGAAGAAGGCGGCGACCTCGGCCGGGCCGGCGCCGGCCGGATCGGGCAGCGGCACGCCGAGGACGGTGTCGGCGCGCCAGGCCGCCGCGCCGGGCGGCGGGCCGGTGACCGGCGACTGGGTGTCCGCGGCGGCGAAGGAGCCGACGCCGAGGACGGCGGTCAGCGCCAGTGCGGTGGCGGCGAGCGTGCGCCGGAAGCGCTGCATGGGGGTTCCTCCCTGTCCGGTGGTCCGGTGAACGGGAGGAAGGTAAGGAGCGGACGCCTCACGGGGCGTCACCCCGCAGTGCTGACCGGGACGTCGTACCCCGGTATCAGCGGTGCCAGGCGGTGCGCGACGACCGGTGCACGACGTGCCGCCGCCGGGGGAGCGGAGCCCCGGTGCGAAGCACCGCCCGAGGCCCGGGCCGTCAGCCGCCCGGCTGCACCAGGCCCGACTCGTAGGCCAGGACCACGGCCTGCGCGCGGTCGCGCAGGTCGAGCTTGGCGAGGATCCGGCCGATGTGGGTCTTGACGGTCTGTTCGGCGACCACCAGGTGCGCGGCGATCTCCTGGTTGGACAGGCCGCGGGCGATCAGCTCCAGCACCTCGGTCTCGCGCGGCGTCAGACCGTTGAGCCTCAGCGCGGGGTCGCGGCGCGGCGCGGGCCGGTTCCGCGCGAAGTCGGCGATCAGGCGGCGGGTGACCGAGGGCGCGAGCAGCGCGTCGCCGGCGGCGACCACCCGGACGGCGGCGATCAGGTCGGCGGGCGGCGCGTCCTTGAGCAGGAAGCCGCTGGCCCCGGCGCGCAGCGCCTCGTACACGTAGTCGTCGACGTCGAAGGTGGTCAGCATCAGCACCTTCGGCCGGTGCACCACGCCCGGCGGGGGGTCGAGCAGGCGGCGGGCGGCCTCCAGGCCGTCCATCTCGGGCATCCGGACGTCCATCAGCACCACGTCGGGGTGGGTGCGCCCGGCGGCCTCGACGGCCTGCTTGCCGTCGGCGGCGTCACCGACCACGTCGATGTCGCTCTGCGCGCCGAGCAGCGCGGCGAACCCGGCCCGGACCATGGCCTGGTCGTCGACCACGAGTACGCGGATGGTCATCAGGAAGCCTCCCCGGGGGCGGTGTCGAGCGGCAGTGCGGCGGCGACCCGGAAGCCGCCGTCCGGCGTCGGCCCGGTGTCCAGGGTGCCGGCCAGCAACCGTACCCGCTCCCGCATGCCGACCAGGCCGTGGCCGCCGGCACTGCCCGGCTCGACGGCCGAATCCCCGCCCGGCGCAGGTCCGTTGACCACGCTCACCCGCAACGCGCGGTCGGCGAGCGAGACCTCCACCGCGGCGGCGGAACCCGGCGCGTGCCGCACCACGTTGGCCAGCGCCTCCTGCACGATCCGGTACGCGGAGAGCGTGACCGCCTCCGGCAGGTCCAGCGCCGCGGTCTCCCCGGCGAGTGCCAACTCGGCCCGCACGCCAGCCTGCCCGACCGTCTCCACCAGCCGGGGCAGGTCGGCCAGGCCGGGCTGCGGGGCCTTGTCGGCCTCCGCCTCCTCGCTGCGCAGCACGCCGAGCAGCCGGCGCATCTCGCCGAGCGAGCCGCGCGCGGCGGCGGCGATGGCGGCGAACTCCTCGGCCGCCCCGGCGGGCAGCCCGGTGATCCGGTACGGCGCGCTGTCGGCCTGCACGGCGATCACCGACATGTGGTGGGCGACCACGTCGTGCAGCTCGCGGGCGATCCTGGCCCGCTCCTCCAGCAGCGTGGAGCGGGCCCGCTCGGCCTCGCTGATCTGCTTCTGCCGGGCCAGGCTGCGCTGCGCCTCGCCCCGGCCGCGCAGGCTCCAGGTGAGCAGCAGGACCGCGCCGGAGAGCACCACCACGACGATCGACACCTCGTCGAAGCGCCCGGGGAAGCCCGCCCCGGCGACCGCCGTGCCGAGCGCGGTGACCAGCCAGACCGCGACCAGGGTGTCGCCGCGCTCGCGCAGGCCGAGCCCGATCATCAGGAAGACGTACGACAGCAGCGTGGTCACCGGCCACGGCCACGGCCCGGCACCGTCCGGCGAGCCGTAGGTGACCACCGCCCCGACGAGCACCGCGGGCGCGACGACCCACCAGGCGTGCAATGGCCGGGAGACCGCCGCCAGCAGCGGTACCGCCTGGGCGATCGCGAGGACCGCGGCCAGGTAGCCGCCGACGTGGTACTCGGTCGTGAGCAGGACGATCCCGGTCGGCAGCAGGGTGGCGACCATCGCCCCCGCCACGGCGTACGGCAGCGCGCGCAGCCAGCGGCGGGAGGAGCCGGCCAGCAGCGGGCGCTGGTCGGGGGAGGGCTCGGTGAGGGCGCGGGCCAGGCTGTTCCAGGGGTTCACCCGACCTGAGCGTAGGGACCGCCGGCCCGGATGTCGTCCTACCGGGGAGCCGTCCGCCGTGTCATACCCCGGTACGACACCGGGCCGGGGTCAGCGCCAGGAGCCGGCCAGGGCCGGGCCGAGCTGGTCGAAGTGGCGCTCGATCATCTCGATCATGCCGTCCGGCCCCCGCTCGTGGGCCCGGCCGTCGCCGGCCCAGGAGAGGTGGGAGTGGCGGATCACCGCGCCGAAGACCGCGGCGAGCAGCCGGGGGCGCAGGTCCACCGCCGGGTCGAGGTCCTCCCGCTCGGCCAGCACCCCGGCGACCACCTGCTCCTGCTGGGTGGAGTGCCGCAGGTGCGCGGCGAGCAGGGTCGGGGTGTTCTCGATCAGCTCGAACAGCTCCAGCGCGGCGGTGACCCCGCCGGGGCCGCTGGCCCGGGTGGCGGCCAGGGTGCGCCAGGTCTGGGTGATCGCGGCGCGCATCGCCTGCAGCGGGTTCTCCTCCGCGGGGCGGGCGCGCAGGCAGTCGATGAAGAAGTCCTCGGCGTCGGCGATGACGGCGAGCGCGACCTCCTCCTTGTTGGCGAAGTACCGGAAGAAGGTGCGCTGCGAGACGTCCACGGCGGCGGCGATCTCGTCGACCGTGGTCCGGCCGTACCCCTGCTGCAGGAAGAGCGTGTGCGCGGCGTCCACCAGCGCGTCGCGGGTCCGCTGCTTCTTGCGCTCGCGCAGCCCGAGCACGCGGCAGCCGGCGGCGGTGGTGGGGGCGGTGAGCTGCGTGGCCATGGGTCCAACGATAGCGCTCTGACAATTGGCACCCTGCGGCATACGTCACTCTTTGCCGAATGTCAGCGACTGACATAATGTTCCCCGGGTGGCGCCCGTCAGGCCGGACGACTCGTGGGGACGGGTGGGCCGGGGCGCCACTCCCAAGTCCGTCGTCTTACCCAGGGAAGGCCCAGCCATGAGCCAGTCCGTACTCGACTCGGAGAAGGCGGCCGCACCGCCGGGACCCCGGGGCAGCCTCAAGGGACACCCCTGGCTGACGCTGCTCACCGTCGCCGTCGGCGTCATGATGGTCGCCCTCGACGGCACCGTGGTCGCCATCGCCAACCCGGTCATCCAGGCCGACCTCGGCGCCTCGCCGGCCGACATCCAGTGGGTCACCAGCGGCTACCTGCTGGCCCTCGCGGTCTTCCTGATCACCGCCGGCAAGATCGGCGACCGGTTCGGCCACAAGTCGACCTTCCTGGTCGGCGCGGCGGGCTTCGCCGTCACCTCCGCCGCGATCGGCTTCGCCGGCTCGATCCAGCAGGTCATCCTGTTCCGCGTGCTCCAGGGCCTGTTCGGCGCGCTGCTCCAGCCCGCCGCCCTCGGCCTGCTGCGCGGCGCCTTCCCGGCGGACAAGCTGAACATGGCGATCGGCATCTGGGGCGGCGTCATCGGCGCCTCGACCGCCGCCGGCCCGATCGTCGGCGGCCTGCTGGTCGAGCACGTCAGCTGGGAGTCGGTGTTCTTCATCAACGTCCCGGTCGGCCTGGTCGCCGTCGCGCTCGGCCTGCTGATCCTCAAGGACGTGCGCGCCGAGAACGCCGCCAAGTCCTTCGACATCCCGGGCATCGTGCTGCTCTCCGGGGCGATGTTCATGCTGGTCTGGGGCATCATCAAGGCCCCGACCTGGGGCTGGGGCGACCCGGCCACCCTGGTCTTCCTCGGCGGCGCGGTGCTCGCCATGGTGGCCTTCGCCTTCTGGCAGACGAAGGCCAAGGAGCCGCTGATCCCGCTCAGCCTGTTCCGCTCGGTGCCGCTGTCGGCGGGCACCCTGCTGATGGTGCTGATGGCGTTCGCCTTCTTCGGCGGCGTCTTCTTCGTGACCTTCTACCTGCAGAACGTGCACGGCATGTCGCCGGTCGACGCCGGCGTCCACCTGCTGCCGATGACCGCCATGATGATCGTCGGCGCGCCGGTGGCCGGCTTCGCCATCGGTAAGATCGGCCCGCGCATCCCGATCGTGGCCGGCATGCTCTTCACCACCGCCGCGATGCTCGGCATGTCCACCCTGGAAACCGACTCCGGCAACGGCGTGATGGCGCTCTGGTTCGTGCTGATGGGCCTCGGCCTCAGCCCGGTCATGGTCGGCGCCACCGAGGTCATCGTCGGCAACGCCCCGCTGGAGCTCTCCGGCGTGGCCGGCGGCCTGCAGCAGGCCGCGATGCAGGTCGGCGGCAGCCTCGGCACCGCCGTGCTCGGCGCGGTGATGGCCTCCAAGGTCACCGACGTCCTCCCCGGCAACCTCGCCAAGGCGGGCCTGACCCAGCTGGACCCGGCCCAGGCCGAGGGCCTGAAGCAGGCCGCCCAGCTCGGCATCGCGCCGAAGGAGGGCCTGCCGGCCGAGCTGGTCCAGCCGGTTGCCGACGCCGTCCACACCTCGTTCGTCAGCGGCATGTCGCTGGCCTTCGTGGTGGCCGCCGTGGTCGCCTTCATCGCCGCCGGCCTCGGCCTGCTCACCAAGCGCGGCGCCAACGACGCCGGCCCGGCCGTGCACATCTGACCGGCACGGACGCGACCTCCCACCGCCGACCGGGCCCCCGGTCGGCGGTGGCGTCTTCCCGGACGCTCAGTTCAGCCGGCGCAGCGTCTCGGCGACCAGCCCGGCCGCCTCGTGGACGAAGCGGACCCGCTCCTCCAGCTCCAGCTCCGGGAAGTAGTCCTTCAGCCGCAGCTGCGCCGCCTCCGGCGTCAGCCGGACCTCGGTCAGCAGGAACTCGGCCCGGGCGATGATGTCCTCGCGCATGTCCTGATTCTGCGCGCGCCCCGCCTCCGGGGTCAGACTGGAGGCAGGGGGCGTCACCAGATTGCGGGAACGCCATGGGCTCTCAGGAGGACGGCGAGCGCGTGCTCGCCGGACGGTACCGGCTCCAGAGACGGATCGGCCGGGGCGGGATGGGCACCGTCTGGTTGGCCCGGGACGTCAAGCTCGACCGCGACGTGGCGGTCAAGGAACTCAGCGTCAGCGGCGTCCCGGAGAGCGAACTGCCCACGCTGCACACCCGGATGCTCCAGGAGGCCCGGGCCGCGGCGCAGGTCCACCACCCGGGCGTGATCACCGTCCACGACGTGCTGGAGCAGGACGGCCGGCCGTGGATCGTGATGGAGCTGATCGACGGCACCTCGCTGGCGGAGGTGATCGCCACCGAGGGCACGCTGATCCCCCGGGACGCCGCCCGGGTCGGCGAGCAGGTCGTCGCGGCGCTCGACCAGGCGCACCGGCACGGCGTCCTGCACCGCGACGTGAAGCCCGCCAACGTGCTGCTGGAGCGCGGCGGACGGGTCGTGCTGACCGACTTCGGCATCGCCATGCTGGTCGGCTCGCCGGGGCTCACCCGCACCGGCGACATCGTCGGCTCGCCGGACTACGTGGCCCCCGAGCGGATCACCGGCCACCGGCCCGGGCCGGAGTCCGACCTGTGGTCGCTCGGCGCCACCCTGTACGCGGCCGTGGAGGGGCAGTCGCCGTTCCACCGCACCACCACCATGTCGACCCTCCAGGCGGTGATCGCGGACCCGCTGCCGGAGGCCCGGCACGCCGGGCGGCTGGCCCCGGTGATCGAGGCGCTGCTGCGCAAGGACCCGTCCGAGCGGCCGACCGCGGGCGAGACCCAGCAGCTGCTCCGCGAGGTCGCCACCGGCTCGACCGGCGCCACCCTGCCGCACCCGCCGACCGCCGTCGCCCGCCCCCCGGAGGAGGAGGGCGAGCCCACCCGGGCCACCCCGCCGACCCCGACGCCGTTCCCGCCCCCTGCCGCGTCCCCCGCTCCGCCCCAGGGCCCGCCCACCGGCCCGCCGCCGTACGCACCGCCGTACGCACCGCCGACCCCGCCCACGCCGGTGACCCCGACGCCGGCCCCGGTCCCGCCGGCCGGCACCCCGGTGGCGCTCGGCGCGGCCGGGTACGGTGGCCCGCCGACCGACCGGCCGCCGCCCGGCAGCGCGGACGACGGCGCCCGGCGCCGCAAGCGGCGGATGCTGATCGGCGGCGGCGCGCTCGCGGCCGTCCTGGTGGCCGGCGGGGTGACCTTCGCGCTGGCCGGCGGCGGCTCCGGCGGAGGGGCCGACCGGACCGCCGTGGTCGACACCACGACCCCGGCCGACGCCGGGACGACCGACTCGCCGAGCTATTCGCCGACCACCCCGCCCAGTACGGCGCCCGGGCCGAGCACCGTCACCACCACCGTGCCCGCACCGTCGAGCCCAGTGGTCAGCCGTGCCCCGTCCCTGTCCCCGACCGCGTCCGCGCCCGCGACCGCGGCCGCCGCGCCGGCCGGCTACCGCTGGGTGGATGACCCGGCGGGGTTCCGGGTCGCCGTGCCGCAGGACTGGACCCGCTCCGAGAACAACGGCCAGATCGACTACAGCCCGGACGGCGGCGTCCACCTGCTGCGCTTCGGGGTGACCCCGGGGGCCACCAAGAGCTCCGAGGAGCACTTCCTGGAGCTGGAGCAGACCGTCAGCACCTACCCGGACTACCAGCGGATCCTGCTGGCGGCCGACGTCTACCAGGGCCGCCCGGGCGCGGCGTGGGAGTTCACCTGGACCGACGCCAAGCAGGGCACCCGGCACGCCGTCGACCAGGCGTTCATCGCCACCAGCGGCACCGAGTACGCGATCTACCTCTCCGGACCGGAGTCCGACTGGACCTCCACCCAGCAGCGCCTGGTCACCGTCCTCAACAGCTTCACGGTGAGGTAGCCGCAGGGACGGCCGGGGAAAGCCCGAGGGCCGGACCCCCGTCGGGGGTCCGGCCCTCGGTCAGCGTGACGATCAGGCGTCGCCGCCCGCCGCGCCCGGGTGGGCAGCGGCCACGTCGAGCAGCTGGTAGCGGTCGATGGCCGCCTTCAGCAGGCTGCGGTCGATCTTGCCCTGCTTGGCGAGCTCGGTGAGCACGCCGAGCACGACCGACTGCGCGTCGATGTGGAAGAAGCGACGCGCCGCACCGCGGGTGTCGGCGAAGCCGAAGCCGTCGGCACCGAGCGACTGGTACTGGCCCGGCACCCAGCGGGAGATCTGGTCCGGCACCGCGCGCATCCAGTCGGACACCGCGACGAACGGACCCTCCGCGCCGGAGAGCTTCTGCGTCACGTACGGGACGCGCTGCGGCTCCTCCGGGTGGAGCAGGTTGAACTCCTCCGCCTCGACGGCGTCGCGGCGCAGCTCGTTCCAGGAGGTCGCCGACCAGACGTCCGCCTTGACGTTCCACTCCTCGGCGAGGATCTTCTGCGCCTCCAGGGCCCACGGCACCGCGACGCCGGACGCCATGATCTGCGCCGGGATCTGGCCCGCGTCACCGTCGCGGAGCTTGTAGATGCCGCGCAGGATGCCGTCGACGTCGACGCCCTCCGGCTCGGCCGGCATCTTGATCGGCTCGTTGTAGACGGTGATGTAGTAGAAGACGTCCTCGCCGTGCGGGTGCTCGGCGGAGCTGCCGTACATCCGGCGGATGCCGTCCTGCATGATGTGCGCGATCTCGTAGCCGTACGCGGGGTCGTACGCGACGACGCCCGGGTTGGTCGAGGCGAGCAGCTGCGAGTGGCCGTCGGCGTGCTGCAGGCCCTCACCGGTCAGCGTGGTGCGGCCGGCGGTGGCGCCGATGACGAAGCCGCGGGCCAGCTGGTCGGCCATCTGCCAGAACTGGTCGCCGGTGCGCTGGAACCCGAACATCGAGTAGAAGACGTAGACCGGGATCAGCGGCTCGCCGTGCGTCGCGTACGACGAACCGGCGGCGATCAGCGAGGCGGTGCAGCCGGCCTCGGAGATGCCGTCGTGCAGCATCTGGCCGGTCGGGGACTCCTTGTACGCCAGCAGCAGCTCGCGGTCGACCGACTCGTAGGTCTGGCCGAGCGGGTTGTAGATCTTGGCGGACGGGAAGAGCGAGTCCATGCCGAAGGTGCGGTACTCGTCGGGCGCGATCGGCACGAAGCGGTTGCCGATGCCCTTGTCCCGCATCAGGTCCTTGAGCACGCGGACGAACGCCATGGTGGTGGCGATGGTCTGCTGGCCGGAGCCCTTCTTGACCGCCTTGTACGCGTCGTCGCCGGGGAGCTCCAGCTTGCGCGGGCGCACCTTGCGGGTCGGCACGTAGCCGCCCAGCTCGGAGCGGCGGTCGTGCATGTACTGGATCTCTTCCGAGTTGCGGCCCGGGTGGTAGTAGGGCGGGTAGCCCTCGTCCAGCTGCTTGTCGGTGATCGGCAGGTGCAGCCGGTCGCGGAAGCGCTTCAGGTCCTCGACCGTCAGCTTCTTCATCTGGTGGGTGGCGTTGCGGCCCTCGAAGTTGGGGCCCAGCGTCCAGCCCTTGACCGTCTGGGCGAGGATGACCGTCGGCTGGCCCTTGTGCTCGCGGGCGGCCTTGAAGGCGGCGTAGATCTTCTTGTGGTCGTGGCCGCCGCGACCCAGGTGCTGGATCTGGTGGTCGGTCATGTTCTCGACCATCTGGCGCAGCCGCAGGTCGCCGCCGAAGAAGTGCTCGCGGATGTACGCACCGGTCTCGGTCGCGTAGGTCTGGAACTGGCCGTCCACCGTGGTGTTCAGCTTGTTGACCAGGACGCCGTCGCGGTCCTGCGCGAGCAGCGGGTCCCAGGAGCGGTCCCAGACCAGCTTGATCACGTTCCAGCCGGCGCCGCGGAACTGCGACTCCAGCTCCTGGATGATCTTGCCGTTGCCGCGGACCGGGCCGTCGAGGCGCTGCAGGTTGCAGTTGACCACGAAGGTCAGGTTGTCCAGGCCCTCGCGGGCGGCCAGGGACAGCTGGCCGAGCGACTCCGGCTCGTCCATCTCGCCGTCGCCCAGGAAGGCGTACACGTGCGAGTCGGAGGTGTCCTTGATGCCGCGGTGCTCCAGGTACCGGTTCATCCGGGCCTGGTAGATCGCGCCGAGCGGGCCGAGGCCCATGGAGACGGTCGGGAACTCCCAGAAGTCCGGCATCAGCCGCGGGTGCGGGTAGCTGGACAGGCCGTAGGGGGCCTTCGACTTCTCCTGGCGGAACGCGTCGAGCTGGGTCTCGGTGAGTCGGTCCAGCAGGAAGGCGCGGGCGTAGATGCCGGGGGAGGCGTGACCCTGGAAGAAGATCTGGTCGCCGCTCTCGCCCTCGGCGTCCTTGCCGCGGAAGAAGTAGTTGAAGCCCACGTCGTAGAGCGACGCGGACGAGGCGAAGGTGGCGATGTGGCCGCCGACGCCGATGCCGGGGCGCTGGGCGCGGGAGACCATAACGGCCGCGTTCCAGCGGGTCGCGTTGAGGATCTTGCGCTCGATCTCCTCGTTGCCGGGGAAGAACGGCTCGTCCTTGGTCGCGATGGTGTTGACGTAGTCCGTGCTGCGCATCTCGGGCACGGCGACACGCTTCTCACGGGCGCGCTCGATCAGCCGCAGCATCAGGTAGCGCGCACGCTCGCGCCCCCGCTCGTCGATGGCAGCGTCAAGCGACTCCAGCCACTCCGCGGTCTCCTCGGGATCGAAGTCCGGGACCTGGCTCGGGAGGCCGCCAATGATGATCGGGTTGCGATCGGATCCGGAAGCCACGCTGTTCCTTCACTGTCGGTCGAAAATGTGTCGCGCCGCCTCCATCGTGCTACCGCGCTCGGAGATCCGTCATCTCTACCGATCGGTAACCGTTGCACCTGGTGAGGTGCCCCGGTCAGGAGGTGGTCCGACCTTGGACCCCGACCGAACGATGGCGGCCGGTCGGGATGAGGGCCAACAGGAGACTCTACGCCCGCACCCGCTCCTCCCCCGAATGCCGTTCGCATCTCGGTCACCTGTTCAGGGCTCGCACGTGCTGCGGGCCGGTCCCCGGCGAAGCATGCTGGGTCCGTACAGAGAAGGGCAAAGTGGTGTGATTCCCGACACACGGGTCGGCGTGTCCCCCCGCGACACGTCAACCTTTGGGTGGGATCGGGGGTCGGGTACTTGCGCGAACCGCCGGTCCCGTGTGGACTACGGCCACAGCCTCGGCATGGACGCCGAGCCGAATACTGGAGGTCAATCCCGTGAGCGCGACCGCGGACCCCGCGGACAAGTCCAACCCGGCAGCTCGTCTGGGCTTCGAAGAAGGCCAGATCATCCAGGAGCTCGGGTACGACGAAGACTGTGACCAGGAACTCCGCGAGGGCGTGGAGGACATCACTGGCGGCGAGCTCGTCGACGAGGACTACGACGACGTCGCAGACGGCGTCCTGCTGTGGCACCGCGAGGAGGACGGGGATCTCACCGATGCCCTGGTCGACGCGCTGGAGTACCTGGCGGAGGGCGGCCTGATCTGGCTGCTGACCCCGAAGAAGGGTCGTGACGGGTACGTCGAGGCGCACGAGATCGCCGACGCGGCCAAGACCGCCGGCCTCTCGCAGACCAGCTCGGTCGCGATCGCCCAGGAGTGGGCGGGCACCCGCCTGGCCACCCCCAAGGCGCAGACCGCCCGACCCAAGCAGCGCTGAGCGCGCCGGTCTCACGGACCGCTTCGCCGAAGGCCCCGCTGGAGCTTCCTCCAGCGGGGCCTTCGCGTTCCCCGGGGCGGGCTGTAGGTGCCTCCGGCGACCTTGTTCACCCAGGGCGAAACGGGCCCCCTTCCGGCCGGCAGCCCTCACCCGAACGGCGGAAACCACCCGAACGGATGCGAGGATGCCAGGGCCCACAACCCGTCGAGGAAGGTCTCCCACCATGACCATTGAGGTCGGCAACGCGGCTCCGGACTTCGAGCTGAAGAACCAGCACGGCGAGTCCGTCAAGCTCTCGGACTACCGCGGCGAGAAGAACGTCGTCCTGGTCTTCTACCCGTTCGCCTTTACCGGCGTCTGCACCGGCGAGGTCTGCGAGATCCAGAAGGAGCTCCCGCGCCTGCAGAACGACGACGTGCAGGTCCTGGCGGTCTCCAACGACTCGCCGTTCACCCTGCGCGTCTTCGCCGAGCAGCAGGGCCTGGAGTACCCGCTGCTGTCGGACTTCTGGCCGCACGGCGACATCTCCCGCAAGTACGGCGTCTTCAACGACGACAAGGGCTGCGCCGTGCGCGGCACCTTCGTGATCGACAAGGACGGCGTGGTGCGCTGGTCGGTCGTGAACGGCCTGCCGGACGCCCGTGACACCCAGGAGTACCTGGCCGCCGTCGGCGCGCTCTGACCCCCCCTCCGCCACCCGGCGGACCACCGCTTCCGTTCGGCCCGGCGTCGCCGTGAATTCGTACAGCCACGCCGGGCCGAAGGCTGCCGCCTGCGGGAACCCGGCACTACGATCGGGCCGTTGATGGATCAGGAATCCGATTCTGGGAGGACCAGTGGGTGTCAGCCTGAGCAAGGGCGGCAATGTCTCGCTCACCAAGGAGGCCCCCGGCCTCACCGCGGTGATCGTCGGTCTCGGGTGGGACGTCCGGTCCACCACCGGCACCGACTTCGACCTGGACGCGAGCGCGCTGCTCTGCACCGAGCAGGGCAAGGTCCGTTCGGACGCGGACTTCGTCTTCTTCAACAACCTGAAGAGCCAGGACGGCTCGGTCGAGCACACCGGTGACAACCTCACCGGCGAGGGCGAGGGCGACGACGAGCAGGTCAAGGTCAACCTGGCCGGCGTCCCGGCCGACGTGGCGAAGATCGTCTTCCCGGTCTCGATCTACGACGCCGAGAACCGCCAGCAGAACTTCGGCCAGGTCCGCAACGCCTTCATCCGTGTGGTGAACCAGGCCGGCGGCGCCGAGATCGCCCGGTACGACCTCTCCGAGGACGCCTCCACCGAGACCGCCATGGTCTTCGGCGAGCTCTACCGCAACGGCGCGGAGTGGAAGTTCCGCGCCATCGGCCAGGGCTACGCCTCCGGCCTGCGCGGCATCGCGCAGGACTTCGGAGTCAACGTCTGAGCCCAGAGGGCTATTGCATAGTCTTGGCGCCGGGGCCGGCGGAAGCGAGCAGCTTCCGCCGGCCCCGGCGTGTTGGCGCGCCCCGAGGGGCGCGGAGTTCAGGAAGTTCAGGTGGCCGCGCAGCGCTGCGGACGGCCCGGGGGGCGTAGACCTTCTGGGGTACGTCGGACCGGGGCGCGGTTCAAGGGGAGCCCCGGAGACGGGAGCTGGGAGGAAGTCCAATGAGTGTCACGCTCGCCAAGGGCGGCAACGTCTCGCTGACCAAGGCCGCGCCGAACCTGACCCAGGTGCAGATCGGCCTGGGCTGGGACGCCCGCTCGACCACCGGCGCCGCGTTCGACCTCGACGCCAGCGCGCTGCTGTGCGCCAGCGGCCGGGTGCTCGGCGACGAGTACTTCGTCTTCTACAACAACCTGAAGAGCCCCGAGGGTTCGGTCGAGCACCAGGGCGACAACCTGACGGGCGACGGCGACGGCGACGACGAGGTGGTGCAGGTCCACCTGGACCTGGTGCCGACCCAGATCGACAAGGTCGTCTTCGCGGTGTCGATCTACGACGCCGACGCCCGGCTGCAGAACTTCGGCCAGGTCTCCAACGCCTACATCCGCGTGGTGAACCTGACCGACGGGCAGGAGATCGCCCGTTACGACCTCTCGGAGGACGCGTCCACCGAGACGGCGATGATCTTCGGTGAGCTGTACCGCTACCAGGGGGAGTGGAAGTTCCGCGCGGTGGGCCAGGGCTACGCCTCCGGCCTGCGCGGGATCGCTCTCGACTTCGGCGTCAACGTACAGTAAAGAATTGGTCAAATCCAGTAATTCGAAAGGTAACTGACCCCGTGTTCTTCCGCACATTCGGATGGTCCTTCGCCATCACGATCGCCGGCCTGATCGCCGCAGGCCTGATCTGGGGGGCCGAAGGATTCGGCGTCGTCCTGATCCTCTCGATCCTCGAGATCTCCCTCTCCTTCGACAACGCCGTCGTCAACGCCACCGTCCTCAAGCGGATGAACCCGTTCTGGCAGAAGATCTTTCTGACCGTCGGTGTGCTGATCGCCGTCTTCGGCATGCGCCTGATCTTCCCGCTGCTGGTGGTGGGCCTGACCGCGCACCTCAGCCCGGGCACCGTGATCGACCTGGCGCTCGACTCCAGCATGACGTACAACGGCATGACGTACGCGCAGTACCTGGAGGACGCCAACCCGGCCATCGCGGCCTTCGGCGGCATCTTCCTGCTGATGATCTTCCTCGACTTCATCTTCGAGGAGAAGGACTTCAACTGGCTGCGCTGGATCGAGAAGCCGCTGGAGAAGATCGGCAAGCTGGACGCGCTCTCCTCGGTGATCGCGCTGGTCGTGCTGGCCGTCTCCTCGCGCCTGTTCGCCGGTGAGCACGCCGAGACCGTCCTGCTGGCCGGCCTCTGCGGCCTCGCCACCTACCTCGCGGTCAACGGCCTGTCCAGCGTCTTCGAGTCCGGCCTGGAGGCGCAGGAGGAGGCCGAGGAGGAGGCCGAGAAGTCCGGCAAGTCGATCGTCCAGGTCGGCGGCAAGGCCGCGTTCTTCCTCTTCATGTACCTCGAGGTCCTCGACGCGTCCTTCTCCTTCGACGGCGTGGTCGGCGCGTTCGCGATCTCCCAGGACATCTTCCAGATCACCCTGGGTCTGGGCATCGGCGCGATGTACATCCGCTCGCTCACCGTCTTCCTGGTCCGCAAGGGCACCCTGGACGACTACGTGTACCTGGAGCACGGCGCGCACTACGCGATCGGCGCCCTGGCGCTGATCCTGCTGGCCTCCATCGAGTACCACATCCCGGAGATCGTCACCGGTCTGATCGGCGTCGCCTTCATCGGCGCGGCGCTGTTCTCCTCGGTGATGCGCAACCGCAAGGAGCAGGCGCTGGAAGGCTCCCCCTCCTCCGGCTGACGCCCGGCACCGGGCCGTCCGACCCGGTGACGACGCGAAAAGGCCCCGCACCTCCTCGGAGGTGCGGGGCCTTTTCGCGCTGCTGCGGGTCAGCCGAGCTGCTGCTCGATGGCGCGGAGCTTGCGCTCCAGCGAGTCCAGCTTCGGCATCGAGAGGGTGTCGTCGTCCGAGGACAGGTCGATCGACGAGGAGTACGACGAGCCGGTCGACGAGGAGTAGGACGAGCCGGTGGAGCTGCCCACCGCGGCGACCGGACGGCGGCCGGCGTTCAGCGCGGCCGGCTCCAGGGCGGACGGGCCGGAGCGGTCGGTCTGCTCCTCCGGGGCTAGGGCAGGCTCCGTAACGGGCTGCGCGTCACCGGAGGTGAGCGCCGGGACCTGGCGGGCGTGGCGGGCCCGGGCCAGCATGCCGCCCTGACGGGCGATCGCCTTCAGCTCGGCCCGCTCGCGGCGGTCGGCGCTGCGGGCGCGCACCTTGGCGTCCTGCTTGGCCTGCCGCTCCTCGCGGACCTCCTCGACCGCCTCGTCCAGGCTGCGGACATTCTCCAGCAGCATCAGCGACCAGGCCGCGTAGGTCTCGCGCGGAGCGCGCAGCCAGCGGACGATGCGGATCTGCGGCAGCGGACGCGGGATCAGGCCCTGCTCGCGCAGCGCGGCGCGGCGGGTCTGCTTCAGCGCCCGGTCGAACAGGACGGCCGCCGAGATCGACATGCCGGCGAAGAACTGCGGGGCGCCGTCGTGCGCACCGCCGCGCGGCGCGTGCACCCAGTTGAACCAGGCCGAGGCGACCGCGAACAGCCACACCAGCAGGCGGGAGCCGAGCGCCGCGTCACCGTGGCTGGCCTCGCGGACCGCGAGGACGGAGCAGAACATGGCCGCGCCGTCGAGACCGAACGGGACCAGGTACTCCCAGCCGCCGGACAGGTTCAGGTTCTGCTGGCCGAAGCCGACCAGGCCGTGGAAGGACAGCGCGGCCGCGACGCCGGCGCAGCAGAACAGCAGCACGTACGAGGCACCGCCGTAGATGGCCTCCTTGCGGCGGCGGCGCTCCTCGGAGCGCTCCCAGGAGTCGGCGTTCTCCTCGGCGTTGTTGTTCTTGAAACGCAGGAAGGCCACCAGGATGGCGGTGAACAGCAGGGCTGCGCCGCCGACAACGGCCCAGACCAGCTGTATGGAGGACAGGTTCATCGCGGGGAGGGCCTCGGCTTTCCGCAGGGCAGGGGAGACGGAGACGAAGGTGCCGTGGTGACGCAAGGGGGACACCTGTGCGGTGAGACGATATCGCGTCCGAGGGGCAGGCATCGTACGGGAGTGATGATCCCTCTGCCAGCGGGACGGGCTTGCGGGCTGACGTTGACTCACGGGCCGTGCGCTGGGTATGACGGACGGTGCCGACGGTCGGGGGATGGGGGAGAGGTGGGGACACGATGGTCTCGGTGTGGGGGTTCCTGAAGGGCGAGCGGAACAGTCCCGATGCGGGGGGCAGCCCGTTCCAGATCACGCTCACCAAGAAGCAGCCGCAGTTCGCCATCACCGGCGCCGCGGCCACCACCGGCTACCTGTACGTCAACCTGCACTGGTCGACGCGCTCGGCCGAGGGCGGGGGCGCCGTGGCGGGGCCGCTGCGGCGGTTCTTCGACCCGCGGATCCTGCGGCCGCTGTCGCCCGACAACCTGACCCAGAGCCCGGTCAACGTGGACCTCGACCTGGCGTGCCTGTACGAACTGGCCGACGGCAGCCGGGGCGTGGTGCAGCCGCTCGGCAACCTCCTCGGCGACCTCAACAAGCCGCCGTTCATCAAGCTCAGCGGCGACGACGTGTACGGAGCGCCGTCCGGCGAGACGATGTACGTCAACCTGGAGAAGAAGGACCAGTTCCGGCGGCTGCTGATCTTCGTCTACATCTACGACGACACCCCCGCGTTCGACCGGACGCACGCGACGGTGACGATCGTGCCGCAGAGCGGGCCGCGGATCGAGATCAAGCTCGACGAGCGGGCGCCGGAGGCGCGTTCCTGCGCGGTGGTGCTGATCGAGAACTCGGGCGACAACCAGCTGACGGTCCGACGGGAGGTCCGCTACGTGCACGGCTTCCAGTCGGACCTCGACCGGCTGTACGGCTTCGGCATGCAGTGGGAGCGGGGCTTCAAGGACCCCCGCTGACGCTCAGTAGTAGCCGTGGAACGGCACCAGCGAGAGCACGGCGCCGACGGCGATCGCGGCCATGCCGATCCGGGCGGTGCCGGTCCGGCCGCCGGACCCGGCCGGGCGCGGGGGCTCGGCGCGCCGGCTCTCCGGCGGCGCGGTGTCGATCCCGGCGGCGGCCAGTCGCCCGGCCCACTCGCCGTCCGGCCTGATCCGCACCCGGACGTCCCAGGGGCGCAGCGGGTCGTGGTCGACGACCACGGTGCGACCGACCCGGAAGTCGTCGAGGTCCATCAGGTTCACCACCGCGGTGGCCCCGGCCCGGTAGGCGGGGACGCCCGCGGGGGCGACGGTGAGGTCCAGGTCGAGCGGGATGTCCGGGCCCTCGCCCACCGCCCGGGAGGACTCGATCCGGGCCATCGCCGGCTCCAGCCGGGGCGGCGCCTGCTTGACCTGGGACGCGCGCCGGCGGCCGCGGTACAGCAGCACGAAGCCGCCCATGGCGGTCCACGGCGCGAGGTTCGCGCCGACCACGGTCAGCACCACCCCGGTCGCGGTGTCCGTGCTCATGATCCCCGCGACGATGCCGCCGAGCTCCACGCCCACCAGCGCGCACAACAGAAGTCCCACCCAGAACATTCGCAAGTCCTCCCCGGGATCCGGCCGTTCGGCGCGCATCGTAGCCGGTGCCGGCCGACCGGATCGGGGGGCGTGCGAGGGGTGGACGGGGCGGCGCGGGGTCAGCGCGGCTGGAACTGCGGGCCCTGCGGGGGCAGGGTGAACGGCGGCCGGGCCTGGGGCTGTACCTGGGGCTGCGGCGGCGGGTAGCCGTACCCGGTCTGCGGCTGCGGCTGCGGGTAGCCGTAGGCGGAGGGCTGGTGCTGGGGCTGCGGGTAGCCGTAGCCGGGCTGCGGCTGCGGCTGTGGCTGCGCCTGCGGCCGGGGGGCCGGCGGGGGCGTGGTGGGCGGCGGCGGGAGCGGTGCGTTGGTGGGGGCGGCCGGGGCGAGGGTGTAGGTGTCCGGCTCCTCCTCGCCGGCGGGCGCCGGGGTCGGGCCGGGCTCGGGGTGGTGGGTGACGGTGTCGTCCTCGACCGCGATGCCGTAGTCGGTGGCGAGGCCGCTGAGGCCGCTGTCGTAGCCCTGGCCGATGGCGCGGAACTTCCAGCCGCCGGCCCGCCGGTACAGCTCGGCGGCGACCAGCGCGGTCACGTCGCCGGTGTCGAGCACCGGGAACTCGGCGAGCGCCGCGCCGCCGTCGGCCGTGGCGGCGTCGTACAGCAGCACCCGCAGCCCGCCCACCGAGGGGAAGGACCCGCCCTCGGCGGAGCCGGCGAGCACCACGCTCTCCACGTCGGCGGGCAGCTTGGTGAGCTCGACCTCGACCGTGTCCCAGACCTCGCCGCCGCCGCTCTGCTTGGCCAGGTGCCGGACCACGCCGGAGGGGTGCCGGGGCTGGTTGTAGAAGACGAAGTCGGTGTCCGAACGGACCCGGCCGTCACTGCCGAGGAGCAGCGCCGAGGCGTCCACGTCGGGGGTGCCGGGCGTGGCGGTCCAGCGCAGAACGGCACGGACGGCGGTGGCCGTCAGCGGGATGTTGGCGCCCTTCGCCATCACGTGCGTCATGGTTCACCATCCTGCCGCTTCGCGGCCCGTCGGGACAACGCGGGTGTGCCCGTCCCGGGAGGCTTTGTGAAGCGGACGGCAACCTTCGAAGAATTCGATGTTTCAGGGACTGTCGCACCCCTCATCTGACCGTACGATAAGCGCCCAACGGCTGGGTACCACCATTCCCACCTCGATCGTTGCGGAACACGCGAACTTTCCTGCCGCGTCGCCCGTCCCTTCTGTCGAGACGTCAGCCGTCCCCGCCCACCGGCGGGCCGCCACCCGACCCCCGTGGGAGAGCAATTTTGCGCCACTTCGGCCACCTTTCGGACGATGTCCGCAGCCGACTCTTCCTGAAGCAGCCCGTCGCCTTCGACCGCGAGAGCGACGCGGCCGTCCTCTCCACCGCGCTCGGCGCCACCCTGTACAGCCCCGCCACCCGGCCCGGGCTGGCCCAGGACATCCGGAAGCAGTCGGCCCGCGGCGTGGTCTCCATGGTGCTCTGCCTGGAGGACGCCATCGCCGACCACGAGGTGCCGTCCGCCGAGGCGAACCTGGTCGCCCAGCTCGGCGAGCTGGCCGCCGACGCCCCCGGCACCGAGCTGCCGCTGCTGTTCGTCCGGGTCCGCGCCGCCGAGCAGATCACCGACCTGGCCGTCCGGCTCGGCCCGGCGATCCGGCTGCTCACCGGCTTCGTCCTGCCCAAGTTCACCGAGGAGAGCGGCGGAGTCTTCCTGGAGGCCCTCACCGCCGCCGAGGAGCGCACCGGGCGCCGGCTGTTCGCCATGCCGGTGCTGGAATCCCCCGAGCTCGCCCACCTGGAGAGCCGCCGCGACCAGCTCTTCGGCATCGCCCGGGTGCTCGACAAGCACCGCGGCCGGATCCTCGCCGTCCGGCTCGGCGTCACCGACCTGTGCTCCGCGTACGGGCTGCGCCGCTCGCCCGACCTGACCGCCTACGACGTGGCACTGGTCGCCGGGGTGATCGGTGACGTGGTCAACGTGCTGGGCCGCGCCGACGGCACCGGGTACACGGTGACCGGCCCGGTCTGGGAGTACTTCCCGGTGCAGGAGCGGATGTTCAAGCCGCAGCTGCGCCGCACCCCGTTCGCCGAGGCGAGCCCGCCCGCCGACGGGCTGCGCCAGCGGATCATCGCGCACGACCTGGACGGCCTGATCCGCGAGATCGAGCTCGACCGGGCCAACGGCCTGCTCGGCAAGACCTGCATCCACCCCAGCCACGTGCCCGCCGTGCACGCCCTCTCCGTGGTCACCCACGAGGAGTACTCCGACGCGCAGGACATCCTGCAGCAGCACCAGGACGGCGGCGGGGTGCTGCGCTCCTCGTACACCAACAAGATGAACGAAGCGAAGCCGCACCGCGCCTGGGCGGAGCGGGTGCTGCTGCGCGCCGAGGTCTTCGGCGTCGCCCGCGAGGACGTCAGCTTCGCCGAACTGCTCTCCGCCTGCCTCTGCCCGTAGCCTCGGACTCTGCACCACCTGCACCACCCCTGCACCACCCCCTGTGTCGCCGCATCCCCGCACCGCTCGTACGACCTCGCACCGAAAGCAGGACCCCGTTGACCGCACCGACCGCCGACGCCGAGACCTGGACCGGCCAATGGGTGACCGACCGGCTCGACCTGCGGCTCACCGGCTCGCCGGAGCTGCCCGGGCTGATCGGCCTCGCCCTGCGCCAGAACCCCCGGCGGGCCCACCTGCTGGTCTCCCGGGTGCTCGGCAAGCACGTCCCGCAGCGCCCGGTGGTGGTGCACGGTGCCGGGCTCGACCTCGGCCGCAAGGTCGCCGAGCTGCTCGGCGCGGAGCAGGCCGGCCGGGCCGTGGTGCTCGGCTACGCGGAGACCGCGACCGCGCTCGGCCACAGCGTCGCCGACGCGCTCGGCGCGCCCTACCTGCACTCCACCCGCCGCCCGGTGGCCGGCATCGCCCCGGTGGGCGGCTTCGAGGAGGAGCACTCGCACGCCACCTCGCACCTGCTGCTGCCCGAGGACCCGGCCTTCCTCGCCGGGGACGGCCCGCTGGTCCTGGTCGACGACGAGTTCTCCACCGGACGGACGGTGCTCAACACCATCCGCGCCCTGCACGCCGACCGGCCGCGCGCCCACTACGTGGTGGTCGCCCTGGTCGACCTGCGCACCGACGCCGACCGCGAGCAACTCGCCAAGGCGGCGGCCGAGCTCGGCGCCCGCCTCGACGTGGTCGCCACCGCGTCCGGCGGCGTCGACCTGCCCGCCGACGCGCTGGCCCGCGCCCAGGCGCTGATCGCCGCCGCACCCGCCGCCCCGCCGGCGGACGGCCCGCTCGCGCCCCTGGTCCGGGCCGCCCTGGACTGGCCCGCCGACCTGCCCGACGGCGGCCGGCACGGCTTCACCCCCGCCCACCGCGAGCGGCTGGAGACCGTGCTGCCCGCGGCCGCCGGGGCGATCGCCGCCGAGCTGGCGCCCGGCGCCCGCCGGGTGCTGGTGCTCGGCTTCGAGGAGCTGATGTACGCCCCGCTGCGCCTGGCCCAGGCCCTGGACGGGCACCTCGGCGGGGAACGGGTCCGCTTCTCCACCACCACCCGCTCGCCGGTCCTCGCCGTCGACGACCCCGGCTACGCGATCCGCACCCGGCTGGAGTTCGCCGCCCACGACGACCCGGCCGACGCCTCGGTCGACCGCTTCGCGTACAACGTCGCCCCCGGCGCCGACCCCGGCCGCCGCTTCGACGCGATCGTGCTGGTCGTCGACGCCCCCGCCGACACCCCCGCCCTGCACGACGGCGAGCGGGCCCTGCTGCCCGCGCTGCGCCGGGTCACCGACCAGGTGGTGCTCGCCGTTCTCCCCTCGTACCGCGCGGCGACACCCGCCTGACGCCCCCCTGCCCGACCATGAGTCCCGCGTACCCCCACCGAAGGCCGGCATGACCACCGAAACGCTCTCCTCGCCCCCCGCAGCGCGTCCGCTGTACGGTCCGGCGTTCTCCTCCTACTCCGCCGCGGACGTGACCTGGCTGCTCAAGGACCTCTCGGAGGTCGCCCTGGAGGCGCCCACCGAGGAGCGCGAGGAGGCCGTCCAGTCCGGCGGCGCGCACTACGCCGAGTCGCTGCCGGTGGAGTACCAGCCCAGCCCCGAGTACCAGGCGCTGTTCCACACCGCGCTGGACGCCTCCGCCGACCGGATCGCGCTCGCCGTCGGCGCCGTCGCCGAACTGCTGCTGCGCGAGCGCGGCCGCGGCCTGGTGCTCGCCTCGCTGGCCCGGGCCGGCACCCCCGTCGGCATCCTGATCCGCCGCTGGCTGGCGTTCGCGCACGGCGTCGACGCCCCGCACTACACCGTCTCGATCGTCCGCGGCCGCGGCATCGACCAGGTCGCCCTGCGCTACCTCGCCGCCCACCACGACCCCGCCTCGGTGGTCTTCGTCGACGGCTGGACCGGCAAGGGCGCGATCACCCGGGAGCTCGCCGAGGCGCTGGCCGGCACCGGCTTCGACCCCGAGCTCGCGGTGCTCGCCGACCCCGGCGGCTGCGTCCGCACCTTCGGCACCCGGGACGACTTCCTGATCCCCTCCGCCTGCCTGAACTCCACCGTCTCCGGCCTGGTCTCGCGCACCGTGCTGCGGGACGACCTGATCGGCCCGGACGAGTTCCACGGCGCCAAGTTCTACCGCGAGCTGGCCGGCGCCGACGTCTCCGCCGAGTTCGTGGACGCCGTCGCCGCCCGCTTCCCCGCCGTCCGCGAGGCCGTCGCTGCCGAGGCCGACCGGCTCGCCGCCGGGGACCGCACCCCCACCTGGGAGGGCTGGGCCGCCGTCGAGCGGATCAGCGCCGAGTACGGCATCGACAGCGTCAACCTGGTCAAGCCCGGCGTCGGCGAGACCACCCGGGTGCTGCTGCGCCGCGTCCCCTGGCGCATCCTCGCCCGCCGCGGCGCCGGCGCCGACCTGGACCACGTCCGCCTGCTCGCCGCCCAGCGCGGCGTCCCGGTCGAGGACGTCGACGACCTGCCGTACTCCTGCGTCGGCCTGATCCACCCGCGCTACACCCGCGGTGCCACCGGCGCCGACGGCACCGCGGTCCTTGTTGAACCAGAGAAGGGTTGATCTTGAAGCACGCCCTGGTCGCCAGCGACCTCGACCGCACGCTGATCTACTCGAACCGGGCCCTGGCCCTGGACGTGCCGGACCGGCTGGCGCCACGGCTGCTCTCGGTGGAGGTGCACGACGGCAAGGCGCTCTCCTTCATGACGGAGGCCGCCGCCGAACTGCTGGTCGAACTGACCGGCCTGGCGTACGTCGTGCCCGTCACCACCCGCACCCGCACCCAGTACGAGCGGGTCAACCTGCCCGGCCCGACGCCCGGCTGGGTCCCCCCGTACGCGGTCTGCGCCAACGGCGGACACCTGCTGGTCGACGGCGTCCCGGACGTCGACTGGCAGAACGGGATCCGCGAGCGGCTCGCCGCCGAGAGCGCGCCGCTGCGCGAGGTGGTCGAGCACCTCGCGATCGTCGCCGACCCCGAGTGGACCCACAAGCGCAAGGTCGCCGACGACCTCTTCGCCTACCTGGTCGTCGAGCGCGCCGAGCTGCCCGAGGGCTGGATCACCGACCTGTCCGGCTGGTGCGCCGAGCGCGGCTTCACCATCTCGCTCCAGGGCCGCAAGGTGTACGCCGTCCCCGCGCCGCTCAGCAAGAGCGCGGGCCTGGCGGAGGTGGCCCTGCGCACCGGCGCCCGCACCGTGCTGAGCGCCGGCGACTCGCTGCTCGACGCCGACCTGCTGCTGGCCGCCGACCACGGCTGGCGGCCCGGCCACGGCGAACTCGCCGAGACCGGGTGGACCGCGCCCGACGTCACGGCGCTCGACCAGATCGGGGTGGCGGCCGGCGAGGAGATCGTCCGGCAGATGCTGGCCCGGGTCCGCTCCGCCGCGGCCGTCTCGGTCTGAGCCCGGCCGGTTGCCGCCGGGTCGGCCGGTTGCCCGGCGGGTCAGCCGGTTGTTGCCGGGTCAGTTGGTTGCCCGCCGGGTGGCCGGTTGCCGCCGGGTCAGCCGCAGCAGCCGCCCCCGCAGCAGCCTCCGCCGCCCCCGCCGCCCGTCGGCCCGGGGGCGGCGGTGCCGCTCCCGGTGACCGCGACGGCGGACAGCAGCTTCACCGTGTCGGTGTGGCCCTCCGGGCAGACCGCCGGGTCGTTGGCCTGGGCCATGGCGCGGCGGAGTTCGAACGTGGCGCCGCAGGAGCGGCAGCGGAAGTCGTAGCGAGGCATGGTCGCAGCGTACCTACTCCGCGGTCGCCTTCTTCGGCTTCTGCCGGACGTAGATCTGCTTGCGGACCCGGGCGACCACCGTGCCGTCCGCCGCCAGCACCTCGGTGTGGAACCAGACCAGCGCCTTCTTGCCGTCGGCGGTCAGCTCGCGGATCTCCGCCAGCCGGTCGTCGGTCAGCTCGAAGTCGGCGAAGATGTCGCCGCGCCCGGGGGAGACGAAGTCGATCTCACCGGCGCTGTCCCAGACCACGTAGTCCGGGCCGAGGTTCTGCATCACCAGCAGCATCCAGAACGGGTCCGTCATCGCGAAGATCGACCCGCCGAAGTGGGTGCCCACCCAGTTGCGGTTCAGCCGGCCGAGCCGGAGCCGCACCCGGGCCGAGCGGTAGCCCTCGCCCACCGACAGCACCCGGATCCCGGCGAACAGGAACGGCGGCCAGAAGTTGATCCCGCGCCGGAAGGTGGCGGGGGTGATCGTGCGCTTGCGTGCCATGGCGCCGAGCCTAGCAGCTAAGTTACTCGCGGGTAATGTCCGGGGTCGGCGGATGTCAGTGCGTCCCGCGGATCATCGCGACCACCTCGGCCGCCGTCTCCCGCACCCCCGCCAGCTCGGTCAGGAAATGCCAGTAGTCCGGGTGCCGGCCCGCCTCCTCCAGCGCCGCCACCGCCCGGTCCAGCCGGGCCACCGCCGCGTCCAGCGGCGCCGCGTGCCGCGGATCCGGCGTCTGCCGGCCCGTCATCGCCAACCGCTGCGCGTCCCGCAGCGCGAACCTGGCCCGGTCGATCTCCTGGTGCGGATCGTGCTGCACCTCGTTCAACCGGCGCAGCCGATCGTTCACCGCCGTCACCGACCCCTCGGCCGTCTCCAGCAGCGCCCGCACCGTCCCCAGCGCCGCCGTCGCGTCCGCCCAGCGCTGCGCGTCCCGCGCCGACACCGCCTCCGTCAGCTTCGCGCGCGCCGCCCGCACCGCCTCCGCCGTCTGCGCCGACACCTGCTGCAGGTCCTGCCAGCACTCCAGGCTGAACCGCCGCCGCAACTCGCTCAACGCCGGCTCCACCGTCTCCGACCGCGTCTCCAGCGCCTGGATCCGCGTCCGCAGACTCGCCACCCGGCGGTCCAACTCCTTCGCCCGCTCCGGCAGGTGCTCCGCCTCGCCGCGGATCACCTCCGCCCGGCGCGCCACGTCCTCCGCCCGCTGCAGCGTGGCCGGGACGCCGTGCTGCGCCACCCCCTGGTTCAGCCGGGTCAGCTCCGGCGCCAGCTCCGCCAGGCTCCGCGCCAGCTCGTCCGCCTTCAACCCCGCGCCCCGGGCACCCTCCAGCGCCGTCGTCGCGCCCAGCAGCGCCTGCTTCGCCCGCTCCACCGCCGGGGTCACCCGGATCAGCTGCGACTCCGCGTGCTCCAGCACCGGCCCCAGCCGCTCCAGGAACGCCGCCACGTCCGCGCGGCGGGCGTCCAGGTCGCGCTTCGCCTGGTCCAGCCCCTGTTTCGCCTGCCAGACCAGGTTCGGGTCGAGCTCCTCGTCGTCCAGGTCATGCGCGTCCAGCGCCGCGATGTACGCGACCGTCGTCTCGTCGATCCGCGCCGACAGCTGCCGGAACTCCGCCTCCGTCCGCCCCGCGGTCGCCGGCTCACCCGCCGACTTCACCGTCTCCACCGCCAGCAGGGCATCACGCTGCGCCGAGTCCAGCTCGTAGAACGCCTCCTGCGCGGCATCCCGGGCCACCCGCGCCTCCGCGCGAGCCCCGTCCCGCCGGCGTCCCCAGCCGCCCCACCCGCCGCCGCCACCGCCGGCCACCCTCACACCGCGCTCCCTGCTCCGCTCGGCCCTGCCCTGCTCGGCCACACCCGATCCAACGCCATTCTTGCCGATCACGGTTCCCGCCCGTCACCCCTCCCACGCGCGACCTCCCGCGCCCCTCCGGACGGAAGCGGCACGCGGGGCGCCGGACCAGGTAGTCTGTCCTCTCGTCGTGCGACCGCCCCTGGCGGCCCAGCGCGACGGGGGCGCATAGCTCAGCGGTAGAGCGCTGCTCTTACAAAGCAGATGTCGGCGGTTCGAAACCGTCTGCGCCCACCGGAAAGCCCAGCTCGGGGATGATCCCCGGGCTGGGCTTCGGTGTTTCCGGGGTCAGTGGACGGTCAGGCGGTAGGGGCCGGTGGCGCAGGCGGTGATGCGGTGGCCGCCGGGGGTCGGGCGGACGGTGAGGGCGGTGAGGCCCTCGGTGTCGGGGGAGGGCTCGTGGGGGCCGGGGTACCAGACGTCGAGGGTGCAGGACGGGCCGGGGCCGGGGGTGGTGGGGGCGGTGCCGGTGAGGGAGAAGGCACCGGAGCCGGGGTCGGAGGTCAGGGAGGTGAGGGTGCCCGGGGCCGCCCGGGGGTAGGCGCGGCTGAGGACGGCGGTGGTCGCGGGCGAGGGCGGCGCGTCGTGGCCGGTGGCGCAGTCGACGGGGACGAGGTTGCCGACGAGAGTGGCGCTCTGGTCGCTCTCGGGGCTGCCGCAGGCCTGCTTCCAGACCCAGAAGGCGTCGCCGATCCGGGCCCGGTCCTCGGCGGCGGCGAAGCGGCGCAGCATCGAGGGGTCGCCGGACGGGTCGGGGGCGGCGCCGGTGGTGGGGCCGAACCAGCCCCATTCGCCGGTCCACAGCGGCATGCGGTAGGCCCGGGCCTGCTGCCGGGCGAGGGCGAAGCCGCGCTCGACGGAGACCAGGGTGAGCCCGAGCGAGGTGTCCATGGTGATCGACGAGCTGTACAGGTGCGGGGCGAACACCAGGTACGGGTCGTCGGTGAAGCCGGGCGCGGGCACCGCGTCGAAGCCGAGGCCGGACCAGAGCACGCTCGGTTCGAGGAAGACCAGGTGCGGGAAGCCGCCGGGGCTCTGCCGCTCGGCCGCGCGGATGGCCCGGACCGCGCGGTCCTGGTAGGCGCCGAGCAGGACGGAGGAGGTGGCGGGCGCGTCCTCGCCGACGCCCGGTTCGTTGAGCAGTCCGTACCCGGCGACCGCCGGGTTGTCGGCGAAGGTGCGTGCCAACAGCTCCCAGGTGCGGACGAGTTCGGTCTGGATCCCGGAGCTGTCGTGGTAGAAGGCGGTGAACGCGCGGGTGGTGGCGGGGAGCAGGTCGCGGCTCAGTTCCTGGCAGCGGGAGGCGCCGTCGTCCAGGGTGGCCCAGGCGGGGGCGCCGTCGTAGCCGAGCGCGGGGGTGCTGCCGGCGGGGCAGTCCGTTCCGGCGGGCGCGGCGAGCGCCTTGCCCCAGGCGTCCTCGTGCATGTCGATGTCGGTGTAGAGGCCGTGGCGGGCGGCCGTCTCGACGGTCGCCCGGATCCGGTCCAGGTAGGCGTGGTCGTACTGCCCGCGGCTCGGCTCCAGCGCCGACCAGGAGACGCTGAGCCGGACGACGTTGAAGCCCAGCGCGGCCATGGCCGCGAAGTCGTCGTCGCCGAGCGGCCGTACGGTCTCCCGGCCGGGTGTCGGCGCGTAGTAGTCCACGAGCTGGTTGACGTTGACGCCGCGCAGCAGCACCTGACGGCCGTTCACGTCGCTGATCACGGCGTCGTCGGACCCGCCGCCCGGGGCCCGGACGGTGAGCGCGGGGAGTTCCGCGCCCGCGGTGGCGCGGGCTGCCGCGCCGATCGTCGGCGCGGGTGCCGCCGCGCCGAGGGCGGCCCCGGCGAGCAGCCAGGAGAGGAGGGAGAGCGCGGTCGCGGCGGCGAGCGTGGTGAGCGTACGGCTGCGGCGCCCGGAGACGGCGCTGAGGACGCGGTCGAGCAGGCGCAGTGTCGGGGCGACGGCCCAGCCGGTGGCGACGCCGAGGGAGAGGCCGGTGCCGATCCGCAGGCCGGCGTCCGGGATCCAGAACAGGTCGGTGCCGTCCAGGTCGCGCGGCAGGGCGAGCAGTGCCTGTACGGCGCCGGCCGCCGCGCCGCCGCCGAGGGCGGCGAGCCAACCGCCGAGCAGGAGCGAGGCGGGCCGGGTGCGGTCGAAGCGGCGCGAGGAACGGGCGAGCAGGAGTGCGCCGACGAGCGCGGCGGTGGCCAGTTCCACCGCGAAGCGGGCCGGCCCGAGGTCGATCCCGAACGGTGCCCGGCGCAGGCTGAGGTGTTCGCCGTAGAAGGAGGCGGCCGGGGAGCCCTCCCACAGCACCGTGCCGAGCAGCGGCCCGAGCAGGGCGAGCGGCAGGGCGGTGGCGGCCAGGCACCGGCGCGGGGCGATGCCCGCCGGGGCCTCCCGTGCTGGGAGGTCGCGGCGGTACCGGTACACGAAGGTGCCGAGCAGGGCCGGCAGCCAGCCGAGCAGCGCGACGCGGGAGGCGGGCAGCCCGCCGTCCCACAGGACGGTGGTCGGCATCGTCCGCACGCCGCCGTGCACGGCGACCCCGGCCGTCGCCGCGACCAGCTGCGCGACCCGCGCGAGTGCGGTGGCCAGGACGGTCACGCCCCACAGCCGGAGCATCAGCCCGCCCCGCCCGGTGCCCGGTGCCGCGCACCGGAACGAGACCGCCGCGCCCCACCCGGTGACCAGCGCCAGGACGGGCAGGTAGACGCCCACCCCGGCCAGCGACCACAGTCCGCGCACGGGTGCCACCCGGAACGCGGACCTGGTCAGTGGGGTGAACAGGGAGGTGGGGTCGAGGAACGCGGCTGCCGTGCAGACGGCGACCAGACTGCCCGCGGTGACCGCTGCGGCGAGCCGGGCTCGGGGGGTTCGTGGCATGTCGAGTCCTGCTCGCGTGATGGTCCACCGGACGAAAGTGAACGTGAGACTAGCTCACGTTGTCCGGTGCGACCAGGGATCGCGTCAGCGGGTTCCGGCGATCCGGGCGAGGACGGTGGCGGCCCGTCCCGGGTCGGCGTCGAGCCAGGCGGTGAGGTGCTCCTCGACCGCGCGGGCGACGCAGGCGCGGACGGGCTCGTTGCCCAACCGGTCGCGGCAGGAGCCTTCGAAGACCGGCTCGTCGAGCTTGACCGACACGATCGCGGTGAGGCCGGGGCAGGACCGGTCAGGGGAGTGGCCGGGGACGGCAGCCGCCAGGCCGTCGCGGAGGCCGAGTTCGTGCGTGCCGCCGTCGGGGGTGGGCCGGCTGTTGGCGTAGCTGGTGACCTGCTCGTCGGTGGAGTCGCTCCAGCGGAGGGCCACCTCGACGGTCCCCTGCATCTCGGGGCACTCGCGCTCGAAGGCGAGCACGTCCGGGTGGGCGAGGTGGTCGGCCAGGCCGCCGGGGAAGTGGAAGCGTCGGGAGGCGGGTCCGGCCGGGTCGCGCCCGTCGGTCAGGGTGATGTCCAACTCGCGGTTCAGGAAGGCCAGTTCCCGGAAGCGGTCGGCCAGGGTGGTGAAGGAGAAGTCGAGCGTCTCGAAGATCTCCGGGTCGGGCCGGAAGGCGATCGTCGTCCCGGTGCGGTCGGTCGGCCCGGTGCGGACGGGCGGGGCGAGGGCGACGCCGCGCTCGTACTCCTGCACCCAGTGGAAGCCGCCGCGCCGCACCTCGGCCGTCAGGCGGATCGACAGGGCGTTGACGGCGGCCGGCCCCACCCCGAAGTGCCCGGCCGACAGGGGCCGTCGGCCGAAGGGGTGCCCGCCGTACCAGAGTTGGGTCAGACGCGCTTCGAGCGCGGTCCGTCGGCCGTCGTGCTCGACGGGGATGCCGCGCCCGTCGTCTGCGACTCGGACGCCACCGTCGGGCGTGAGGGTGATCTCGACGCGGGTGGCGTGGCCGTCGAGATTCTCCTCCAGGGCCAGTTCGGCGAGTTCGTGGACCAGGTGGTGCAGGCCCCGCTCGTCGGTCGAGCCGATGTACATCCCGGGCCGCTTCCGGACGATGTCCGGGCCCTCCAGCACCTGGATCGCACTGGCGTCGTACGCCTTGGGTTCCCCGCCATGATGCCCCCTCCGAGGGTGTCCGACAGAGTGCCCCCAGCCTAGGGGATTTTCGGTAAAACACCAGGTCAGGACATGTTTGGCGGGGCTCTGCGCGGGTCGCTGACGGGCCGTCGGGAAGGCTCGGCCGGTGCAGGTCGGCGGTGTGTCCGGAGGGGTGCCGAGGGCCCGCGGAGGGCGCTCCAGGGGCCGTTCAGGGCGCCTGCGGAGCCACGAGTTTCACGAGTTTTCCCGGCGCAGCTCCACCTGGACGAGGGCCTGGCGGCCGTCGGTGCGCCAGGTGGTTCCGGAGCCGTCGAGCCGGGCCAGGGTGGCGGCGTCGAGGCCGACGACCACCTCCGACTTCAGCGTCCGCAGGGCGGCGACCGAGGACGGGAAGTGGGCGACCGTCTCGCCGAAGGCGGTGGTCGGCGGCCGGAGCACGTCGCCGACCAGGCGGCGGTAGTTGAGGTCGCCCTTGAGGACGGTCATCGCCGCGCCGGTGAACTCGGCCCGGAGGTCGTCGGGCATGTCGGGGAAGGGCAGCGGCGCGCAGAAGAACGAGTGCGTACGGACCGTCAGCACCTCGTCGGTCATCGCCCGCCAGAGCCGCCGGCCGACCTCCGCGGCGGCGGCCGAGGGGGCGGCCCGCAGGCGGTCGAGCGCGGCGAGGACGTCGGCCGCCGTCGCGTCGGACACGAAGTACGGCTGCGGCTTCACGTACAGGTCGACCCGGGCCGCCAGGCCCGTCCGCAGGAGGTGGTCGATCAGCACCAGGTCGGGCAGCAGCTCACGCCCGGCGTTGTCGGCGACGACACAGACCCGGCCGCCCCGGGTGCGTTCCAGCTCGGCCCAGAACTGCGCGCTGTCGTCGGCGACCAGGTCGGTGGCGGCCGGTCCGTCGGCGCCGGCGGTGAGCCCGAAGCTGAGATCGGCGCGGTTGCCCCACAGCGCGGAGGTCAGCAGGGCCCGGGCGCGCTGCGCGTCCGGCAGGGCGGCGAGGCCGTCCAGGGCGGCCAGCTCCTCGTCCACCACCGCCCCGGCCAGCTCGGCGTTCTTCATCGGCGCGAACGGGTCGATGCCCTGCCAGGCGCCGGGCCGGAAGTAGCCGGTGGCGTCGAGCAGTCGGCGGTAGAACCAGCTCTCCGCCCACAGGAACGGCGCCTCGCCCCAGGGGAGCCCCCACAGGCCGTCGCCCCACGCCAGCCACTCGGCGCGGTCGTGGAGGTCGTCCGCGGGCGGTTCGAGGACGCCGCCGGTGCTCTCCGCGAGGAGCCGCTCCACCGCCGCCCGCTCGGCGGGCCCGTACGGTAGGGCGTCGAGCACCTGCCGGACGAGCTTCGGGTGGCGCTCGTGGAACACACCCCAGGCGAAGGACCCGGGAACGTCGCTGCGGATCATGGCCTGATGGTAGAGGGCGCACCGGTAGAGCGGTGTGCGGGTACGTGCCCCGGATCGCGTTCGAGAAGCACTGCCGCACCTACGCGCTGACGGCGGACGGACGGGAGCTGCTGGCCACCGTGGTGCGGGTGCCGGAGCTGGACGGGACGTTCCTGGAGGTGGAGACGGTGGTGGCGGACGAGGAGGAGCTCGCGGCGGGCCTGGCGGCGGTCCGGGCGGTGCTCGGACGGCTCGGGGTCGCGGACGGCGACCTGTACACCGACGCGGTCGTCGCCGCGCGCTGACCGGCCGCGGTGGTGGGGCGGGGCGACGGGGTGGCGCGACAGGGTGGGGTCAGCGGCTGGTGGCCGGGAGGCGGTCCAGGGCGGGCAGGAACTGGTCGTAGAACGCCGTCTTGAGCCGCAGGGCCTGCCGCTCCAGGGACTTGAAGACGGCGGGGGAGGGCTGCTCGGCGAGCAGCGCGGCGATCCGGGAGGCGAGCGCGTCGGCGTGCGTCCCGGACTGCTCGGCCGCGCCGGCCAGGGGAAGCGTCTTGGCGTCGTGCAGCAGGTGCGGGTGGTAGAAGACGGAGCGGTTGTCGCCGCTGGTGGCGAGGACGGTCGACATCCGCTCCCACAGCCGCTCGTACTCGGCGGCGACCAGCACCTCGCCCCAGAACCGCAGGACGGTGAGCACCCGCAGGTCGCTGTCGGGGTGGCCCCCGGCGGAGGCGATCAGGGCGAAGGTGTCCTCGACGGCGCGCAGCGTCGCCGGGGTGGGGCGGGAGGCGACCACCTGGCGGCGGGAGATGCCGAGCCGGAGCATGTCCTCGACCATGTCCTCGCGGTGGGAGCGGGTGCGTCCGTGTGAGCCGGGGTATTCCTCGCGCAGGATGACGCGGGCGATCTGCCGCGCGGCCTCGTCCTCCAGCAGGTCGATGGCGAGGTCGTACGCCGGGGTGAAGGCGAGCGAGACGAAGCGCCGCTGGAGCAGGACCTCGGCGAAGTCCGGTTCGGGCAGGTGGGTGATGTTCGCCAGCACCGGGTGCGACCGGAAGCGGTCGATCAGGGCGTCCTCGTAGCTGTCCACGTCGTGCATGGCCGTACCTTTCCTGTGGTTCTCACGGGTTGATCGGGGCGATCGACGCACGCCAGTCGGGGAACCGCACGGGGTGGCTGTTTCCCCAGAGGAGGTCGAACTCCCGGCGGGCCTGCTCGCCCATGACGGTGTCGTCGCCGTCGATCTCGTCCTGGGTGGAGTCGACGGCCCGCCGGCCGTGCAGGAAGGAGCTCACCAGGTAGTGCTCGTCGGCCCGGTAGATGGCGACCGACGGCAGCGACTCGAACAGCCGGACCTCCAGCAGGTGGCGGCTGGACTCCGGGAGCTCGCCGTGGAGTTCGGCCAGCAGTCCGAGGCTCTCCCGGACGCTCAGCTTCACGTTGGCGTGCACGGCCGGGTCGCGGCGCAGCGCACGGTCGCGCAGTTGGACGACCTCCGAGTCGGGGTGCAGCAGCAGGATGCGCAGCGGGACGCCGCGGTCGGCGACGGCGATCCGCAGGGACTTGGTGAGCCGGTGCAGGTCGGGGATCCAGGTCTGGAGGATGGTGATCTCGCTGCGGCTGCCCTCCGCGTACGCGGTGAACTCGCTCTCCGGGAAGTGGCTGTGCACCCGGACCAGCCCGCAGAAGCGCTCGCGCTGCAGGCGCTCCATCCTGGCGAGCCGCTCGTCGACGCTGTCGAGCTTGCGCAGCCGGTGCAGCTCCAGCAGCAGGGGAACCATGGCGGTGCCCAGGACGAGCAGCGTCAGGTTGGGCACCGATATCCAGGAGGGCAGGGCGCCGGTGCCGCCGACCATGTCGATGACGGGGACCACCACCGCGACGGTGGCCGCGACGGCCAGCGAGGCGCGGGTCAGCAGGGCCCCGATGTCGTCCTTCATGCGCTTCAACTCCCCGGCGCCGGTCTGCTATCGGCGTCGAACGTACACCGGGGGGCGGGGCGCGGACCGGCCGGTGCGCCCCTGACGGTTCCTGAAGAAACTGAACTGCGTTGGCGCGGGCGGTGAGTGACGGATGATCAAACAGCTTGGAAGCGGAGGGTGTTGCCCGGCCTGACCTGGGCGGCGAGCGGGAGGTCGTCCTGGTGCACGACGGCGATGACCGGGTAGCCGCCGGTGACCGGGTGGTCGGCGAGGAAGAGGATGGGACGGCCGGCGGGCGGCACCTGGAGGGCTCCGGCGACGGTTCCTTCGGACAGCAGTTCGCCGGGGCGGGAGCGTTCGAGCGCCGGGCCGGCGAGGCGCATGCCGATGCGGTCGCTCCGGTCGGTGACGGCCCAGGGCTCGGCGCAGAGCCGGGACAGGGCGTCGGGCGTGAACCAGTCGTCGCGGGGGCCCGGGACGACGCGCAGGACCGGCTCGGCCGGCAGCGGTCGCTGCGGGGCGAGGTCGGCGGTGGGCGGGGCGGCGGGCGGACGGCCGACCGGGAGGACGTCACCGGTGCCGAGCCGCGCCGGGCCGAGGCCGGAGAGAGTGTCGGTGGAGCGGGAGCCGAGCACCGGCGGGACCTCCAGGCCGCCGCGGACCGCGAGGTAGACGCGCAGGCCGGCCGGGGCGGTGCCCAGGTGCAGTTCCTCGCCGGGGGCGAGCCGGATCGGCGCGTACGGGCCGGCCTCGCGGCCACCCGCGCGGGCGGGGCAGGGGGCACCGGCGAGGGCGACGGTGGTGTGGTGGTCGAAGGTGAGGACGAGTCCGCCGAGCAGGCATTCGAGACCGGCGGCGTCCTCGTCGTTGCCGACCAGGCGGTTGGCGAGGCGGAGCGCGGGGCGGTCGGCGGCGCCGGACGGGCTGACGCCGAGCGCGGCCCACCCGGGTCGGCCGAGGTCCTGCACGGTGGTGCCGTAGCCGGGGGAGAGCACGCGGACGGTGCGAGGTGCGGTCACGGTGTCGGCGCCTTCGGCGAGAGGGGGGAGGGGGAGGGGGAAGGAGTGGTGCGGGCAACGGCGAGCCGGACGGCGGCGTGCCCGCCGTGGAACGAGCCTCCGGCGGCAGCGGCAGCGGCAGCGGCAGCGACGGCGACAGCGGTTGGGCCACGGCGGACGGCGGTGTTGCGGGCGGCGGCCTCCGGCCCGGCGGGCCGGGTGCTCATCGCGGTGGGGTGTCGACGGCGGTGAAGCGGACGCCGGTGCCCGGGGTGAGCGGGGTGGGCGGGGTGGCGTCCGGGTTCCACAGCGTCAGGTCGGTGCGGCCGAGGAGCTGCCAGCCGCCGGGGGACTCACGCGGGTAGACGCCGGTGAACTCGCCCGCCACGGCGACCGATCCGCTCGGGACGCGGGTGCGCGGGGTGGCGTGGCGGGGGAGGTGCAGCAGCGGGTCGAGGCCGGTGAGGTACGCGAAGCCGGGTGCGAAGCCGCAGAAGGCGACGCGGTACAGCGGAGCGGTGTGCCGGGCGATCACCTCGCCGACGCCGACGCGCGCGAGTCCGGCGACGGCGGCGAGGTCGTCCCCGTCGTAGTGGACGGGGACGGTCACCACCTCGCCCCCGGCGGTGGAGGGCGTGCCGAGCGGCACCCGGGGGAGGGCGGCCGCGAGCCGGGCGTGGTCGGTGGCGGCGGGGTCGTAGTGGACCAGCAGGGTGCGGGCGGCGGGGACGAGTTCGGTGATCCCGGGCAGCGGGCGCTCGCGCAGAGCAGCGTGCAGCCGGGCGACGGTGTCGAGGCCGTCGACCTCCACCAGCACGGCGCGGGTGCCGCAGCGCAGCACCCGGACGCCGGACGTCTCGTTCATCGCCTCGCTCCCCCGCAGGAGTGGACCTGCGGGAGTGGACCCGCAGGAGTGGACCCGTGGGGGACGAGCCTACCGGCTCAGGAGCCGTCCACCGGGGAGCGGAAGCCGGCCAGGATGCGCTGCGCGGCGAGCGTCGCGGTCAGCGTGCCCTCGCGCACCTGCTGCTCCAACCCGGGTGTGATGCGCCGGACTTCGGGGTGCTCGCGGAGCTGGGCCAGCAGCTGGTCGTGGACCATCGCCCAGGTCCACTCGACCTGCTGGTCGCGGCGCTTGGCGGCGAGCGAGCCGGTGGCGTCCAGGGTGCGGCGGTGCTGCTCCAGGCGCTCCCAGAGCACGTCGAGGCCGGTGCCGTCGCGGCCGCTGCAGGTGAGGACGGGCGGCGTCCAGGCGGCGTCCGGCGGCTGGAGCAGGCGCAGGGCGCCGGCCAGTTCGCGGGCCGCGGCCTTGGCGTCGCGTTCGAACGGGCCGTCGGCCTTGTTGACGGCGACCAGGTCGGCGAGTTCGAGGACGCCCTTCTTGATGCCCTGCAGCTGGTCGCCGGTCCGGGCGAGGGTGAGCAGCAGGAAGGAGTCGACCATTCCGGCGACCGTGGTCTCGGACTGGCCGACGCCGACCGTCTCCACCAGGACGACGTCGTACCCGGCGGCCTCCATCACCACCATCGACTCGCGGGTGGCGCGGGCGACCCCGCCGAGCGTCCCCGAGGTGGGGGACGGCCGGACGAAGGCGTTCGGGTCGGCGGAAAGCTTCTCCATCCGGGTCTTGTCGCCCAGGATGGAGCCGCCGGTGCGGCTGGAGGTCGGGTCGACGGCGAGCACCGCGACCCGGTGGCCCCGGCCGGTGAGCATGGTGCCGAAGGCCTCGATGAACGTCGACTTGCCGACCCCGGGCACGCCGGTGATGCCGACCCGGACCGCCTTGCCGGAGTGCGGCAGCAGGTCGACCAGCAGCCGCTGGGCGAGTTCGCGGTGGTCGGGCCGGGTGGACTCGACGAGGGTGATGGCCCGCGCGATCCACGCGCGCGAGCCTTCGAGCACACCCTGCCGGTACTGGTCGAGGTCGATCGTCCGGGGCGGCATCGGCGGTCAGTGCCTCACAGTTCGTGGCCGAGGTCGGCGGCGAGCGTCTTGAGCAGGTCGTACGCCGCGTCCGGGATGACCGTGCCGGGCGGGAAGACCGCCGCGGCGCCCATCTCCAGGAGCGTGGGGACGTCCTGCGGCGGGATGACGCCGCCGACCACGATGGTGATGTCGCCTCGGCCGGCCGCGGCCAGCTCCTCGCGCAGCGCGGGCACCAGGGTGAGGTGGCCGGCGGCGAGCGAGGAGACGCCGACGATGTGCACGTCCGCCTCGACGGCCTGGCGGGCCACCTCGGCCGGGGTCTGGAAGAGCGGGCCGACGTCCACGGTGAAGCCGAGGTCGGCGAACGCGGTGGCGATCACCTTCTGGCCGCGGTCGTGGCCGTCCTGGCCCATCTTGGCGACCAGGATGCGCGGGCGGCGGCCCTCGGCCTCCTCGAAGCGCTCGACCAGCTCACGGGTGCGCTCGACGCCCACGGATGCTCCTGCCTCGTCCCGGTAGACGCCGGAGATGGTGCGGATCTGCCCGGCGTGCCGGCCGTACACCTTCTCCAGGGCGTCGGAGATCTCGCCGACGGTGGCCTTGGCCCGGGCCGCGTTCACGGCGAGGGCCAGCAGGTTGCCGTCCAGCGACGAGCCCTGCGGGCCCGCCTCGGCGGCGCGGGTGAGCGCGTGCAGGGCGTCCTGGCATGCCTGCTCGTCGCGCTCGGCGCGCAGCCGGCGCAGCTTCTCGATCTGCTGGGCGCGGACCGAGGAGTTGTCGACCTTGAGCACGTCGATCTGCTCGTCGCTCTCGACCCGGTACTTGTTGACGCCGATCACCGGCTGGCGGCCGGAGTCGATCCGGGCCTGGGTGCGGGCGGCGGCCTCCTCGACGCGCAGCTTGGGGATGCCGGCGTCGATCGCCTTGGCCATGCCGCCGGCCGCCTCGACCTCCTGGATGTGCTGCCAGGCGCGGCGGGCCAGGTCGTGGGTGAGCTTCTCGACGTACGCCGAGCCGCCCCACGGGTCGATGACCCGGCAGGTGCCGGACTCCTGCTGGAGCATCAGCTGGGTGTTGCGGGCGATCCGGGCGGAGAAGTCGGTGGGCAGCGCCAGCGCCTCGTCGAGCGCGTTGGTGTGCAGCGACTGGGTGTGGCCCTGGGTCGCGGCCATCGCCTCCACGCAGGTGCGGGTGACGTTGTTGAACACGTCCTGGGCGGTGAGCGACCAGCCGGAGGTCTGCGAATGGGTGCGCAGCGACAGCGACTTGGCGCTCGAGGGGTCGAACTGCTTGACCAGCTTGGCCCACAGCAGGCGGGCCGCGCGGAGCTTGGCGACCTCCATGAAGAAGTTCATGCCGATCGCCCAGAAGAACGACAGCCGCGGCGCGAACGCGTCCACGTCCAGCCCGGCGCCGAGGCCGGCCCGCAGGTACTCCACACCGTCCGCGAGGGTGTACGCCAGCTCCAGGTCGGCCGTGGCCCCGGCCTCCTGGATGTGGTAGCCCGAGATGGAGATCGAGTTGTACCGGGGCATCTTCTGCGAGGTGTACGCGAAGATGTCCGAGATGATCCGCATCGAGGGCTGCGGCGGGTAGATGTAGGTGTTGCGGACCATGAACTCCTTGAGGATGTCGTTCTGGATGGTCCCGGCCAGCTGCTCGGGCGCGACGCCCTGCTCCTCGGCGGCCACGATGTACAGCGCCAGGATCGGCAGCACCGCGCCGTTCATGGTCATCGACACCGACATCTTGTCCAGCGGGATGCCGTCGAAGAGCTGGCGCATGTCGTAGATCGAGTCGATCGCCACACCGGCCATGCCGACGTCACCGGTCACCCGGGGGTGGTCGGAGTCGTAGCCGCGGTGGGTGGGCAGGTCGAAGGCGACCGACAGGCCCTTCTGGCCGGCCGCCAGGTTGCGGCGGTAGAAGGCGTTGGACTCCTCGGCGGTGGAGAAGCCCGCGTACTGGCGGACCGTCCACGGCTGGTTGACGTACATGGTCGGGTACGGGCCGCGCAGGTACGGCGCGACGCCCGGGTAGGTGGCGAGGAAGTCCAGCCCGGCCAGGTCCTCGGCGGTGTACAGCGGCTTGACGCCGATGCCCTCCGGGGTCTCCCAGATCTGCTCGTCGACGTCCTTGCCGGTGGCCTGCTGCCAGGCCTCGCGCCACTGCTCGGGGGTGGCGGACGCGCCCGCGTCGCCGGACAGGCCGACGGTGGTGAAGTCGGGGATCATCGCGCCACTCCGATCTGGTCGAGGAGGGAGGTCAGCACCGCGACCACGTCGCAGCCGACGAAGACGTGCTCGTCCACTCCCGTCTGCACGGTGCCCGGCCGGCCGGCCAGCAGCACCTTCGCGGCGCCGGCCGCGGCCAGGGCGGCCGCGACGGCCTCACCCTGTTCGGCGTACACCTTGTCGCTGGAGCACAGGCAGGCGACGGTCGCCCCGGAGGCGGTGAACGCCTCGGCCAGCACCGCCGGGTCGGCGGACTCGGCGAGCACCGTCTCGATGCCGCCCGCCTGGAACAGGTTGGCCGCGAAGGTGGAGCGCGCGCTGTGCGCCGCCGCGCCGCCGATCCCGGCCAGGAACAGCTTCGGCCGGGCACCGGTCGCCGCCAGGTGCGCGTCCGAGCGGTCGCGCAGCGCCTCGTACGCCTCGCCGCGGCGCACCCGGGGCAGGCCGCCGCCGAGCGGGGCCGGGGCGGCCTCGCGGACCAGCGGCTGCTCGCCGAGGTTGGGGAACTCGCTGACGCCGGTGACCGGTTCGCGCCGCTTGGCGAGCTGCGCGGTGCGCGCCGCCCAGGTGGCGGCGATCCGCTCGCCGACCAGGCCGCCGGTGAACGCCGCGCGCTGGCCGCCGGCCCGCTCGATCTCCTGGAACCACGCCCAGGCGGCCTCGGCGAGGTCGTCGGTCAGCTTCTCCACGTACCAGGAGCCGCCGGCCGGGTCGACCACCTTCGCCAGGTTCGACTCCTCCAGCAGGATCGACTGGGTGTTGCGGGCGATCCGGCGGGCGAACGCGTCCGGCAGGCCGACCGCCTCGTCGAACGGCAGCACGGTCACCGACTCGGCGCCGCCGACCCCGGCGGCCAGGCACGCGACGGTGGTGCGCAGCATGTTCACCCACGGGTCGCGGGCGGTCATCATCACCGATGAGGTGACGGCGTGCTGGCGCTGCGCGGCGGCCTCGCCGGTGATCCCGGAGACCTCCGCGACCCGGGCCCACAGGCGGCGGGCGGCACGGAACTTGGCGATGGTGAGGAACTGGTCCTCGGTCGCGGCGTAGCGGAACTCCAGCTGCCCGGCGGCGTCCTCCGCGCTCAGCCCCGCGGCGGTCAGCGCCCGCAGGTAGGCGACGCCGGTCGCCAGCGCGCAGCCCAGCTCCTGGGCGGGGGAGGCGCCGGCGTCGTGGTACGCCAGCGCGTCCACGGTCAGCGCCCGCACCTGCGGGAAGCCGGCGGCGCAGCGCTCGGCCAGCACGGCCGCCTCGGTCAGCAGCGCGTCGGTCCGGGTGTCGTCGCCGGTCCGGGCGAGCAGGCCGAGCGGGTCGGCGCCCAGGTTGCCAAAGACGGCGCCGGCGGTCAGCCCGCGCTGCTCCCAGAGGGAGAACAGCTCGCCCGCCGCGGCGGTGAACCCGGCGCCCGCGTCGAGCACGACGGCCGCCAGGTCCAGGTACACGCCGTCGAGGACGGCGGGCAGCGAGGCGACCGGCAGGCCGGACTCGCCGACGGTCAGCCAGAGGGAGGTGACGCCGTTCTCCAGGTCCGCGAGGACGGCCTCGTTGGCGCGCCGCGCGTCCGGGTCGGCGTGCCGCTGCCGGACGTCCCAGCCGCCGACGGCCGAGCCCTGGGGCCGGGCGCCGCGCACGTACGGCGCGAAGCCGGGATACCCGGCGCCGGCGGGGGCGTCGTCCGCGGTGTACAGCGGTCGGGCGCTCAGGCCGTCCGGGAGCCGCGTGGTGAGCGCGTCCTCGGCCAGGACGCCGCTGACGTCCTGCGCGCCTGACTTGCGCAGGACGTTTTCGACAAGGCGCTGCCACTGCTCGCGGGTCGCATCCGGGAACTCGGCGGCCAGGGGAAGCCCTTCGGGCGGGACCGTCATGAGGGAAGGTTAACGCCGGTTACTCGAGTCGCAGCAGAGCCGCCCGGTGTGACCTTTCACTCGCTGCACCCTGTTGCGCGCACAGTGCCACCAGGGGATCAGTAGCCGACGGTGAAGCGCCGGCCGACGTACTGCGGGCGCTCGATCTCGTCGACGAGCGCCACCGCGTAGTCCTCGGTCGAGATGCGGCTGTTGCCGTCGGCGTCCAGCAGGAGGTCCTCCAGGCCGACGCGGTAGGCGCCGGTGCGCTCGCCGGGCTCGATCAGGGCGGCCGGGCTGAGGTTGGTCCAGCGGACGTCGTCGACGGTGCGGTAGTGGTCGAGGGCGTCGCCGTGCGCGTGCATGATCTGCAGCAGGAACTCGGGGAGCCCCTCGGCGTCCCAGACCTGCTTGCCGTCGGGGGTGCGCAGCGAGCCGGCGCCGCCGACCGCGATCAGTCGCGGCGCGTCCGCGCCCAGCGTCCGCAGCCCGTCGACCAGCGCCTCGGCGGACGGCCGGACGGTCGCCACGTGGCCGGGGCCGTCGCCGCCGCCGACCGCGCTGACCACCACGTCGCTGCCCTTGGCCTGCTCGGCGACCGAGGCGGGGTCCAGGACGTCGCCGGCGGCGACGGTCAGGCCCGGGTGGGTGAGGTCGAGCTTGGCGGGGTCGCGGAGCACCGCGGTGACCCGGTGCCCGCGCTCCAGGGCTTCGCGCAGCACGCGGCTGCCGATCGTGCCGGTGGCTCCGTACAGGGTGATGGTGGCCATCTCGATCCGCTCCTCGGGTCGTTTTCCGTCGATGTCACCGACCGTACGGAGATCTGCCGACGTGAACGAGGTGTGCAGCCGACCCCTCATGGTGAAAAACGGACAACCGGCGATCGCTGCAACGTTCTGTTGAAACTCCACTTGACGCCCTCTCGGGGTCCGCCGTAGCGTTCTTTTCGCATACCAAAACTATTCTTCCGCATTGTGGAAGTAGTTGACGACCGCAGGAGTGACCGATGCCCCGTATGACAGCCGCCCGCGCCGCCGTTGAGATCCTCAAGCGTGAAGGCGTCGACGTCGCGTTCGGCGTGCCGGGCGCCGCGATCAACCCCTTCTACAAGGCCCTGAAGGAGGGCGGCGGGATCGGCCACACCCTCGCCCGGCACGTCGAGGGCGCCTCGCACATGGCCGAGGGCTACACCCGCGCCAAGGCCGGCAACATCGGTGTCTGCATCGGCACCTCGGGCCCGGCCGGCACCGACATGATCACCGGCCTGTACTCGGCGATCGCCGACTCGATCCCGATCCTGTGCATCACCGGCCAGGCGCCGGTCTCCAAGCTGCACAAGGAGGACTTCCAGGCGGTCGACATCGCGTCCATCGCCAAGCCGGTCACCAAGGCGGCCACCACCGTCCTGGAGGCGGCCCAGGTCCCCGGCGTCTTCCAGCAGGCCTTCCACCTGATGCGCTCCGGCCGTCCGGGCCCGGTCCTGATCGACCTGCCGATCGACGTCCAGCTGACCGAGATCGAGTTCGACCCGGAGACCTACGAGCCGCTGCCGGTCTACAAGCCGGCCGCGACCCGCGCCCAGGTCGAGAAGGCGCTGTCGTTCCTGCTGGCCTCCGAGCGCCCGCTGATCGTGGCCGGCGGCGGCATCATCAACGCGGACGCCACCGACCTGCTGGTCGAGTTCGCCGAGCTGACCGGCGTCCCGGTCATCTCCACCCTGATGGGCTGGGGCACCATCCCGGACGACCACGAGCTGGCGGCCGGCATGGTCGGCGTCCAGACCTCGCACCGCTACGGCAACGCGACCTTCCTGGAGTCGGACTTCGTCCTCGGCATCGGCAACCGCTGGGCCAACCGCCACACCGGCTACAACCTGGACGCGTACCGCGGCGACCGGAAGTTCGTCCACGTCGACATCGAGCCGACCCAGATCGGCAAGATCTTCGCCCCGGACTACGGCATCGCCTCGGACGCCAAGGCCGCGCTGGAGCTGTTCATCGAGGTCGCCGAGGAGCTGAAGGCGGCCGGCACCCTGCCGGACTTCACCGCGTGGGCCGCCTCCGCGCAGGAGCGCAAGGCCACCCTGCAGCGTCGCACCAACTTCGACAACGTCCCGATCAAGCCGCAGCGCGTCTACGAGGAGATGAACCGCGCGTTCGGCCCGGAGACCCGCTACGTCACCACGATCGGCCTGTCGCAGATCGCCGCCGCGCAGTTCCTGCACGTCTACAAGCCGCGCCACTGGGTCAACTGCGGCCAGGCCGGCCCGCTCGGCTGGACCATCCCGGCCGCGATCGGCGCCGCCACCGCGGACCCCGGGACCCCGGTCGTCGCGCTCTCGGGCGACTACGACTTCCAGTTCATGATCGAGGAGCTGGCGGTCGCCGCCCAGCACCGGATCCCCTACGTCCACGTCCTGGTCAACAACGCCTACCTGGGCCTGATCCGCCAGGCGCAGATCGGCCTGGACATCAACTTCCAGGTCAACCTGGAGTTCGAGAACGTCAACGCCCCGGAGCTCGGCGTCTACGGCGTCGACCACGTCAAGGTCGCCGAGGGCCTGGGCGTCAAGGCGATCCGGGTCACCGACCCGAACGAGCTGGGTGCCGCGTTCGAGGAGGCCAAGAAGCTGGCCGCCGAGTACCGCGTCCCGGTCGTCGTCGAGGCGATCCTGGAGCGGGTCACCAACATCTCGATGAGCCGGACCGTCGACATGAGCGACGTCACCGAGTTCGAGGAGCTGGCCACCGAGCCCGGCCACGCCCCGACCGCGATCAAGGCCCTGCAGGCCTGATCCCCGCACCGCGCGCCCACCCGCACCGCACGACCGCCCGCCCCGGAAGCGCTCCGGGGCGGGCGGTCGCGTCTCAGGACGGGTTGGACGCGTGGGTGAGCGTCTCCCAGGCGGTGAACAGGTTGTCGGTGCCCGCCGGGCGCCGCTGCTCGGTCAGCGTCTGGGTGTTGGTCATGCCGTAGCCCAGCCGGTTGTGCAGCGCGTTGAAACCGACCTCGGTCACCGGGCCGAGCCCGAGCTTCAGGCTGCCCCCGCACAGCCAGGACGGGACGGCCTCGCCCAGCTGGTACTTGGACTGGAAGCCCAGCGCGTGCCGCAGCCGGTCGGCGACCTCCGGGTAGAGGTCCTGCCCCTGGATCCGGGAGGTCTCGGCGACGTGCGAGATCGCCGCGAGCCCGTAGCCGGTGTGGGTGAAGTCCCGGCAGGTCTCCTGGGTGAGGCCGTCCACGAAGGTGGACTGGCCCTGCCAGTAGCCGACGATCTCGGCCCGGGTGTCCAGCCCGCTGCCGGGCACGGTCTTCGGCAGCGCGCCGTCGGAGGCCAGGTAGACGTAGGCCGGCACCCGGTTGCGGAACCGGGCCACCGCCTTGTCGTAGACCGTGCGGTCGTCCAGGAAGACCGCGATGCCGATGGTCGCCTCGGTCATGCTCAGCTCCCAGTTGCCGTTGGAGTTCGAGCCGTTGACCACCTCCGGCAGGTACACGTTCCGCAGCATCGAGCCGAACCGGGACACCTTGTCGGAGGCCCAGCCGCCCCAGGTGTAGCGGACGATCTCCGCCGCCCGCGGCCAGGTCGAGGCCGACCAGGCGGTCTGCAGCGGGGCGTTGGAGTTGGTGTGGTCGGTGATCGTGCCCGACCAGGCGTCCATGATCTCGGCGGCCTTGGCGGCGTACCGGGTGTCACGGGTGATGTACCACTCCAGCGCCAGGGTGTACGCGGCGAGCGCGTCCTCGCGCTCGTCGGTGCAGCCGTAGTTGGGGTTGGAGTACGAGCCGCACTCGACCACCGCGCGGGGCTTGGCGGTGCGGGTCAGCGAGGCGTACTTGGAGGCGTGCATCTGGTCGTACGCGGCCTTCCAGGGCTGCGCCCCGGCCTGCACCTTGCCGCGGACGAAGTCGAGTTGGGCCCGGCTGACCAGCACGCCGGGGTGGCTGAAGACGGTCGGCGCGGCCTCGGCCGCGGGGGCCGCCGACAGCAGCGGGCCGAGCATGGCGAGGAGGCCTGCCACAACGGGCAGGCGCCAGTGGGGGTTTGGCATGGCCGCGCAGTCAACCAGGATCGCCGACAGACCGTCAAGAGGACTGGCAGGAAACCCAACAGTTCCCGATCGGTCTGTGCCGGGCCATTGACCAACCCCTTTTTACAGGAGTTGAATCAAGCCGCCCCCACACCATGAAAGGCAGGAAGCGGCATGCCTCCACCCACCCGCCGCACCGCGGCCGGACTGCTCTGCGGCGCGCTCGCCGCCACCGGACTGCTCACCGCGGCCCCCACCGCGCAGGCGGCCGGCGAGAGCGTCCAGGTCTGGCTCACCACCACCGACGACGCCGGCGGCCGGCACGTCACCCGAGGCCTCCAGCCGCAGGCCGGCCTCGCCTTCGGCGCCGGCGCGGGCAGCGGCGGCCAGGCGGTCACCGTCGACGAGGGCACCCGCTACCAGCAGTTCACCGGCGGCGGCGCCTCGTTCACCGACACCGCCGCCTGGCTGATGAACTCCAGCGGGGCGCTCTCCGCCGCCACCCGCGACGACACCATGCGCAAGCTGTTCTCGCCCACCGACGGCATCGGCCTGTCCTTCGTCCGCAACCCGATGGGCGCCTCCGACCTGGCCCGCTACGGCTACACCTACGACGACCAGCCGGCCGGCGCCGCCGACCCGGCGCTGAACGGCTTCACCGTCGCCCACGACCTGGCCGACGTGCTGCCGCTGACCAGGCAGGCCCGCCAACTCAACCCGGCGCTCACCGTGATGGCCTCGCCGTGGACCGCCCCCGCCTGGATGAAGGACAGCGGCAACCTCAACGGCGGCTGGCTGAAGGCCGAGTACTACGGCGCCTACGCCCAGTACTTCGTCAAGTACCTGCAGGCGTACCAGGCGCAGGGCGTCCCGGTGAACTACGTCACCGTGCAGAACGAGCCCACCTGCTGCGGCGGTTACCCCTCGATGAGCTGGAACGGCTCGGGCCTGGCGTACTTCTCCAAGAACAACCTGCTGCCCGCCCTGGCCGGCGCCGGCCTGTCCACCAAGCTGCTGGCCCTGGACTGGAACTGGGACCAGTACGCGGGCTACGCCGCCCCGGTGATGGACGACGCGGCGATCCGCACCCACCCCAACTTCGGCGGCATGGCCTGGCACGGCTACGGCGGCGACGTCACCCAGCAGACCGCCGTGCACAACCAGTACCCGAGCGTGGACGCCTTCGACACCGAGCACTCCGGCGGCACCTGGATCGCCGACCAGCAGCGCGAGGACATGCGCAACATCATCGACTACACCCGCAACTGGGGTAGGTCGGTGACCAAGTGGAGCCTGGCGGTCGACCAGAACATGGGCCCGCACTACGGCGGCTGCGGCACCTGCACCGGCCTGGTCACGGTGCACAACGGCGACGCGCGCAGCGGCCAGGTGGACTACACGGTGGAGTACTACACCATGGGCCACCTCACCAAGTTCGTGAAGCCCGGCGCGTACCGGATCGCCTCCACCGCCAACTCGGCCGTGCCCAACGTGGCCTGGCAGAACCCGGACGGCTCCAAGGCGCTGATCGCGTACAACGACAGCGGCAGCGGCCAGACCCTGCGGGTGGTCTGGGGCGGCCAGAACTTCTCCTACGCGCTGCCCGCGCACACCTCGGCCACCTTCACCTGGGGCGGCACCCAGGGCGGCGGAGGCTCGCACACCGGGCAGGTGACCGGGCTGGGCGGCAAGTGCCTGGACGTGGCGGCGGCCGGCACCGCCAACGGCACGGCCGTGCAGATCTACGACTGCAACGGCACCGCGGCGCAGAGCTGGACGCTCGGCACCGACGGCACCGTGCGGGCGCTCGGCAAGTGCCTGGACGTGTCCGGCGGTTCGACCGCGGACGGGGCCAAGACGCAGCTGTGGGACTGCAACGGCACCGGCGCCCAGCAGTGGACGTACTCCGCGGGCAGCCACGACCTGGTCAACCCGCAGGCCGGCAAGTGCCTGGACGTCACCGGCAACACCTCCGCCAACGGCACCCAAACGCAGATCTGGACCTGCACCGGCGGGGCGAACCAGAAGTGGACCGCCCCGACCGGCTGAGCCCGGATCAGCCGAACTGCCAGAAGGTGCCGTGGCCGGCGGCGATCGAGGCGGTGAGAACCACCAGGTCGGCGACCCCGAGGCCGAGCCCGAGCAGGGCCCGGCCCCGGCGCGTGGTGCCGCGCAGCAGCGCCAGGCCGGCCAGCACCAGCGCGAGCGGGCCGAGCACCAGGTTGAAGACCAGCAGGCCGAGCAGGCCCAGGACGAAGGACGCGACGGCCAGCTGGTCGGCGTCGCCGACACCGCGGCGTGCGGAGGTGTTCACGGCAGGACTCCTTGGGGGGAGATCGCTCGGGTCGGGGGTCAGGAGCGCCGGGACAGGCGCTCGCGGGCACCGAACGCCAGCAGCCAGCCGGCGACCAGGACGGTCAGCGCGAGCAGCGCGGGCATCGGGAGGTGGACGGCCGCGCCGGCGAGGGCGGCCATGAGGAGCAGGACGACGAGGAACACTGTCGGGTCCTTTCGGATAACAACTGTTCGCTGAAAGTACTGTAGCGGCGCTGGCCAAAGTCGGCAAACAGTTGTTTACTGAATGGCGTGAATCACACCCCCGGCGTCCGCCAGGCGCAGAAGCAGCAGAGCCGCCGCGCCCTGCTGGACGCGGGCCTCGGCCTGCTGGAGCGGCAGAACCTCAGCGGCCTCGGCGTCCGCGAGGTCACCCGCGCCGCAGGCATGTCCCCGGCCGGCTTCTACCGGCACTTCCCCGACCTCTCCGAGCTGGGCGTGGTGCTCGTCCGGGAGTCGCTGGCCAACCTGCACGAGATGATCAAGGCGGTGTTCGCCGCGTACGGCGAGCCCGAGCGCCTGATCGACCGGGCGGTCGAGGTGATCGCCGCCCACGTCGCCGAGCACCGCGCCTACATCCGCTTCCTGGCCCGCGAGCGGCACGGCGGCGTCCGGGAGGTCCGCGAGGCGATCGCCACCGAGTTCCGGCGCTTCGCCGAGGAGGTGGCCGAGGCGCTCGCCCTCCAGCCCGCCGTCAAGGGCTGGCCCGCCGAGGACCTGCGGATGCTCGCCGAGCTGTACGTCGACCGGATGGTCTCCACCGCGGCCGAACTCGTCGAGGCCGACCCCGCCGACCAGGAGCGGATCGAACGGACCGTCCGGATGCAGCTGCGGCTGATCAGCCTCGGCAGCCGCCACTGGCCCGATAGCTGACGGGCCCGCGCGCTCCGGGTGCGGCAGGCTTCCCGAAGGAATGAATCAGTGCTTCAATCCTTGACATGGCCTACCGCCGCACCCCCGCCGTCCAGGCCCGACTGGACGCCCAGCGCGAGACCGTCCTGAAGGCGGCCGTGGCGCTGCTCGCCGAGGACGGCTACGCGGGCTGCTCGATGGCGGCTGTCGCCCGGCGGGCCGGGATCGCCACCGGCACGATGTACCAGCACTTCGCCGGCAAGGCGGAGCTGTCGGTGGAGCTCTTCCGCACCGTGGTGCGCCGCGAGGTCGAGGCCGTGACCGAGGCGGCCGCCCGGGCGGACGACCCGCACCGGCGGATCGCCGCCGTCGTCGAGACCTTCGCCGCCCGCGCCCTGAAGGCGCCGCGGCTGGCGTACGCCCTGCTCGCCGAACCCGCCGACCCGGTCGTCGAGGCCGAGCGGCTGGTCTTCCGCCGGGCGTTCCGCGACCTGTTCGCGGTGCAGGTCGCCGCCGCCGTCGCGGCCGGGACCATCCCCCCGCAGCACCCCGAACTGACCGCCGCCGCCGTGGTCGGCGCGGTCGGCGAGGCGCTGGTCGGCCCGCTCGCCGAAGGCGGCGGCCACCCCGGGGACCTCGTCCCCGCCCTGGTCGATTTCACCCTGCGCGCCCTGGGAGGGCACTGATGGCAGCCACGCACGAGGTCACCAACCAGGTGCCCGACCCGTTCGGCCACGACGTCGCCGAGGACCCCACCCTGCTCGCCGCCCTGCACCGGGCCGGCGCCGGCTGGGCCGAGGGCGAACTGCACGACCTCGGCCGCCTCGCCGGCTCCGAACAGGCCTGGGACTGGGGCCGGCTGGCCAACGAGCACCCGCCCGTCCTGCGCACCCACGACCGCTACGGCCACCGGATCGACGAGGTCGAGTTCCACCCGTACTGGCACGCGCTGATGGAGACCGCCGTCGGCCACGGCCTGCACGCCGCCCCCTGGCAGGACGGCCGGCCCGGCGCGCACACCGCCCGGGCGGCCAAGTTCTACGTCTGGGGCCAGGTCGAGGCCGGGCACACCTGCCCGGTCTCGATGACCTACGCCGCCGTGCCGGCCCTGCGCACCACCCCCGAACTCGCCTCCTGGCTGGAGCCGTTGCTCGCCTCGAAGGAGTACGACTTCGGCCTGCGCGAGCCGCGCACCAAGCGCGGCCTGATCGCCGGCATGTCGATGACCGAGAAGCAGGGCGGCTCCGACGTCCGCGCCAACACCACCGCCGCCGTCCCCGACCCCGACGGCAGCTACCGGCTCACCGGCCACAAGTGGTTCACCTCGGCGCCGATGTCGGACGTCTTCCTCACCCTCGCCCAGGCGCCCGGCGGCCTCAGCTGCTTCCTGCTGCCCCGCGTCCTCCCGGACGGCAGCCGCAACCGGATCCTGATCCAGCGGCTCAAGGACAAGCTCGGCAACAAGTCCAACGCCTCCTCCGAGATCGAGTACGACGGCGCCACCGGCTGGCTGGTCGGCGAGGAGGGCCGGGGCGTGCGCACCATCATCGAGATGGTCAACATGACCCGCCTCGACTGCACGATCGGCGCCGCCTCCGGCATGCGCTACGGCACCTTCCGTGCGCTCCAGCACACCACCCACCGGCGGGCGTTCGGCGCCGCCCTGGTCGACCAGCCGCTGATGCGCAACGTCCTCGCCGACCTGGTCGTCGAGTCCGAGGCCGCCACCGCCGTCGCCATGCGGCTCGCCGAGACCACCGACCAGGCCCTCGGCGGCGACGAGAACGCTGCGCTGGTCCGCCGACTGGGCCTCGCCGTCGCCAAGTACTGGGTCTGCAAGCGCGGGCCGGTGCACGCCGCCGAAGCCCTGGAATGCCTCGGCGGCAACGGCTACGCCGAGGAGTCCGGCATGCCCCGGCTCTACCGGGAGGCCCCGCTGGTCTCCATCTGGGAGGGCTCCGGCAATGTCGCCGCACTCGACGCGCTGCGCGCCATGGCCCGCCAACCCGCGGTGGTCGAAGCCCTGTTGGGCGAGATCCAGCTCGCCGCCGGGGTCGACCGACGGCTGGACGCGTACCTCGGCGGCCTGCAGAAGCAGCTCGGCGACCCGAGCGAGACCGAGTACCGCACGCGGCGCCTGGTCGAGCAGCTCGCGCTCGCCCTGCAGGGCTCGCTGCTGATCCGGTACGGCGACCCCGCCGTCGCCGACGCGTTCTGCGCCTCCCGGCTCGGCGGCGACCACGGCGGCGCGTTCGGCACCCTGCCGACCGGGGTGGACACCGCGGCGATCCTCGCCCGGGTGCAGGTGTGAGTGCCGCCGAGGCCCGGGAAGTCCGGGCCTTCTGGCAGGGGTTGGGCCTGCCCGGACTGGTCGACGTGCACACCCACTTCATGCCCGACCGGGTGATGGACAAGGTCTGGGCGTACTTCGACTCCGCCGGGCCGCTCACCGGCCGGCCCTGGCCGATCACCTACCGCGACGCGGAACAGCAACGCGTCGACCGGCTTCGGGAGTTCGGCGTCCGCGCCTTCACCTCGATGCTCTACCCGCACAAGCCCGGCATGGCCGCCTGGCTGAACGCCTGGTCCGCCGACTTCGCCGCCCGCACCCCCGACTGCCTGCACACCGCGACCCTCTACCCCGAGCCGGACGCCGTCCGGTACGTGGGCGAGGCGGTCGAGCGCGGCGCGCAGGTGTTCAAGGCGCACGTCCAGGTCGGCGCGTACGACCCCACCGACCCGCTGCTGGACGGAGTCTGGGGGCTGCTCGCCGAGACCGGCACCCCCGTGGTCACCCACTGCGGGTCCGGCCCCGCACCCGGCAAGCACACCGGGCCCGGACCGATCGCCGCAGTCCTCGCCCGCCACCCCCGGCTGCGCCTGGTCGTCGCCCACCTCGGCCTCCCCGAGTACGGCGACTTCCTCGACCTCGCCGAGCGGTACGAGGGCGTGCACCTGGACACCACGATGGTCTTCACCCCGTTCACCGAACTGACCGCGCCCTTCCCGGTGGAGGAGCGGCCCCGGCTGCGGGCCCTGGGCGACCGGGTGCTGTTCGGCTCCGACTACCCCAACATCCCGTACCCGTACGTCGACGCCCTGCGCGCCCTGACCACCCTGGACCTGGGGGACGACTGGCTGCGAGCCGTCTGCCACGGCAACGCGGCGCAGCTCTTTGCGCACGTCAGCTGACCTCTCGCAGGAGCGCCAGCAGATCCTGGTGCAGCGACGGCGCGGCGGCGACGAAGGAGGAGGAGCTCGCCGTCCAGGGGGCTCCCGCGGCATCGGTGACCAGGGCTCCCGCCTCGCGGGCGACGAGGGCGCCGGGCAGCAGGTTGCCCGCGTCGCTGCCGTACTCCCAGAACAGGCTCAGGTGACCCGACCCCACCTGGGCCACCTGCACCGCCGTCGGCCCGAGGTTGCGGACGGCGAGCACCCACGGCAGCACCGCGCCCAGCGACTCGCCGGCCCGCCGGACGGCCACCGGGTCCTGTCCGACCAGCGGGGGCTGCGCGGTCGCCGCCACCGCCGCCGCGAGCTCCCGCCGCTGCGGCCGGACGCCGCGCCCGTTCAGCCGTGCCCCGCCGCCGGGTTCCGCGGTGTAGGTCGCGTCCAGGTACGGCGCGTGCACCACCGCGAGCACCGGCTCGCCGTCCCGGACGAGCGTCGCGGTGACCGCCCAGTGCGGCAGCCCGTGCAGGTACTGGACCGCCCCGTCGGTGGCGTCGCACACCCACCACTCGCCGTCGGCCGGCACCCGCGCCGCCAGCTCGTCCTCCAGCCAGCGCGCGCCCGGCCGCAGCGCCGTCAGCCGTCCCCGCAGCAGCGCCGACGCGGGCCCGTCCAGCGCGTCGAACACTTCGGCCGCCTCGGCGAGCGTCACCGCCCGCGCGGGCTCGTCCCGATGCCGTGCGACCAGCTGCGCCGCGACCTCCCGGACCGCGTCGACCGTCCCCGCCAGCAGCTCCATGTGCCCTCCCGTGTCCGTGGTGACGGACAACAGCTACCGTGAGGCCCGGCGCACAGCGCCGTCCAACCGCCGGATCCTGCGGAAAGAGGACATCCATGCCCCCGGAACCGGGTGATCCCGCCACCGTCCTGGACCCGCTCGACCGCCGGATCGTCACCGCGCTGCAGGTCGACGGCCGCGCCGAGGCGTCCCGGATCGCCGAGGTGCTCGGGGTCTCGGCCCGCACCGTCCACCGCCGGCTGTCCCGCCTGTCCGCCGAGCGGCTCGTCCGGGTCGTGCTGATGCCGGACGTGCGGGACGCGGCGGTCGGCGCCCTGCTGCTGCGGGTGCGCGTGCTCAGCGGGCGGGTCGACGGCATCGCGCAGGCCCTCGCCGCCCGCTCGGACGTCCCGTTCGTCGACGTGATGCTCGGCGGGCACGAGGTCGGCGCGGTGGTGCTGGCCGGCGCCGGCCACCGCGACCGGCTGCTGTACGGGCAGCTGCCGGCCGCCGACGCCGTTGTCGAGACGGCCGTCCACGCGGTGCTGCACCCCTTCGCGGACGCCGCCGCCTGGCGGGCCGGCCACCTCACCGCGCAGGAGGTCGCCGCGCTGGCCCCGCCGCCGCCGCGCACCGACCCGCCGTCCACCGACGCGTTGGACGGCCGGCTGCTGGAGCTGCTGGCCCTCGACGCCCGGCAGTCGGCGGCCGCGCTGGCGGCGGTGCTCGACGAGCCGGAGTCGACGGTCCGCCGCCGGCTGCACCGACTCGGCGACGGCGGCCTGCTGCGCACCCACGCCACCGTGGACCCGCGCCACCTGGGCATGGCGGTGGACGCCAACCTGTGGCTCGACGTCCCGCCCGGCCGGCTGGCCGAGGTCGGCGCCGCGCTCGCCGCCCGGCCGCAGGTGCACGGGGTGCTGGCGACCAGCGGCCCGACCAACCTGATGGCCGCGGTGTTCTGCGAGGACCACGCCGCGCTCTACCGCTTCACCACCGAGGTGCTCGGCCCGCTGGGGATCAACCGGGCGGAGACGGCGATCGTCGCGAGGGCGGTGAAACGCGCCGGTGTGTCACTCGGGCGCGGCAGACTGGGAGCATGTGCCGATCCATCAAGACGCTCCGTCCGCCGATGACCCCCGAGGCGACCGCCGAGGACGTCCACGCGGCCGCGCTGCAGTACGTCCGCAAGATCTCCGGGTTCCGCGCCCCGGCGGCGCACAACCGGGAGGCGTTCGAGCACGCGGTGGCGGCGGTCGCCGCGGCGACCGCCGAGCTGCTCGCCGGGATCGAGGTGCGCGGGGTGACTACGCCCCGGTCGTCGACCCCGGCCGGATGACCATCAGGACGGTGACCACGGCCCACAGCAGGTTGAACACGCCGGCGGTCATCGGCAGCAGCCGCAGCCCGCGCTCGGCCCGCTCGCGCTCCGCGGCGGCCGCCGCGGGCTCGGCGTCCAGCGCGTCCACCGTCGCCTGCTGACCGGGCAGCACGAAGAACAGCAGCAGGCCGGCGGCCAGCGCGGTCAGCACGATAGACACGGTCAGCCACGGGTCGCCGAGCACGTCCATCACCTGCGCGGTGACCACCCCGAGGATCGGCACCGCGATGCCGAGCAGGGCGTAGACCTGGGTGATCCGGTGCAGCAGCCGCACCGACGCGGCGGCGGTGGCCCGTTCCGGCCCCTCGACCAGCGCGGCCTTCGCCCGCCGGGGGTACATCGAGACCGCCACCGCGACCGGGCCGATGAACAGCACCGCGGCCAGGACGTGCAGACTCAGCAGGAGCTTGGCCATGGGTGACGGGTTTCCTCACGCGTGTACGGGGGCGGACGGGGCACGCTAACACCCCCTTACTGCGCCCCCGACGTCCGGGTCAGCCCAGGTCGGTGAGCGGAACGGCCGCCGTCCCGAGCCGGACCGGCGCGGTCGAGGCGGCGCCGACCAGCACGCCCCGGCGGCGGTCCGTCCAGTCGAGCAGGTGCAGGTCGCCGAACCGGTGCGAGAGGGGCCCGTCCTCCGCGGGGAGCAGCGGCAGCGCCGACAGGTCGACCTGCGCCAGGGTGTCCAGGTCGACCCGGCCGATCTTGATCAGTGCCTCCTTGCGCACCCACAGCCGCAGGAACGCCGCGGCCGGGTCCGGGTGCCGCCGCACCAGCTCCGCCTCGGCGGGGGCCAGCACCCGCTGCTCCACCCCCGCGGTGGTGGCCGCCGGGCGCTCGACGTCCACCCCGACCGGGACCGGCCCCGCCGCGGCCGCCACCATGCCCGCCGAGTGGGACAGGCTCAGGTGCACCCCGGGCCGGTCGGTGAGCAGCGGCCGCCCGTGCCCGCGCTGCCCGCACCCCGGGCAGAGCTGCCCGAACGCGACCTCGGCCGGCTCGATGCCGAGCAGCCGTGCCGCGCACAGCCGTACCAGCAGGTGGGCGGCGACGAAGTCGGTCCGGTCCCGCTCCCGGCGGAACAGCGCCGCCCGGTCGCGCTCCACCCGGTCCAGCAGCCGCTCGTCCGCCTCGGGCAGGGCGAGCACCTCCTCGCTCGCGGCGACCACCGCCAGCGGCGGGCCACCGGCGGCCGCCTCGGATCCGTGCCCCATTCCCGCCGCCCCCTCATGATCGGTACCCGATCCAGGGTAGTGCGCCCCCGGCGCCGCCGCGGTCCGCCACGGCGGAGCGGTGCGCCGTGGCGGGGGCCCGCGCGGTGGTCAACTCGGGTCCGTGGAAGCCGTCCTGGCAAGTCCGGTCGCCGTGCTCGGCACCCTCGTCGGCCCGTTCGGCACCCACCTCTTCCAGCACCGCACCGCCTGCAGCGAATTCGCGTCGGCCGCGCCGGAGTCGAAGCGCGGTCCGATCGCCGCACGGTTCCGCCGCTGCCGGCGGGGCGTCAGGTGACGGCGCCCCGGCGGGTGAAGCGCTCCTCGCGCCACTCGCCGCTCTCCAGCACCTCGGCGAGGTGCCGGGCCGCGTCGAAGACGTCGGTGTGCGAGAGGTAGAGCGGGGTGAAGCCGAACCGGACCAGGTCGGGTGCCCGGAAGTCGCCGATCACGCCGCGCTCGATCAGCGCCTGCACCACGGCGTAGCCGTCCTCGTGCCGCAGCGCGACCTGGCTGCCGCGCAGGTCGGTCTCCCGCGGGGTGACCACGTCGAGGCCGAGCGGTTCGACCAGGTCCATGAACAGCGAGGTCAGCGACAGGCTCTTGGCCCGGACCTCGGCCGGGTCGACCTTCTCCCAGACGTCCAGCGAGGCGTCGAGGGCGGCCATGCCGAGCAGCGGGGGAGTGCCGGTGAGGAAGCGGCCGATGTCCGCGACCGGCTCGTAGCCCGGCTCGAAGGCGAACGGCCGGGCGTGGCCGAACCAGCCGCTGAGCGGCTGCCGGGCGTCGGCGTGGTGGCGCTCGGCGGCGTACAGGAAGGCGGGCGCGCCGGGGCCGCCGTTGAGGTACTTGTAGCCGCAGCCGACGGCGAAGTCCACGTCGCACGCGTCGAAGGCGAGCGGCACGGCGCCGGCGGTGTGGCAGACGTCCCAGATCATCAGCGCGCCGGCGGCGTGGACGCGGGCGGTGACGGCGGCCATGTCGAGCAGTTCGCCGGTGCGGTAGTCGACGTGCGAGAGCACCACGGCGGCGGTGTCCGGGCCGAGCCGGTCGTCCAGCTCGGCGGCGGAGCCCAGCAGTTCGGCGCGGGCGCCGTCGAAGAGCGAGGTGACGCCCTCGGTGATGTACAGGTCGGTCGGGAAGGCCGCCCGCTCGGCGAGCACCGCGGACCGCCCGGGCCGCAGCCGCAGGGCCGCGCCGAGCACCTTGAACAGGTTGACCGAGGTCGAGTCGCAGACCACCACCTGGCCGGGCGCGGCGCCCAGCAGCGGGGAGAGCCGGTCGCCGAGGCGGCGCGGCAGCTCGTACCAGCCGGCGTCGTTCCAGCTGCGGATCAGGCCGTTGCCCCACTCCTCCTCGATCATCCGGGCGACCCGGGCGGGGGTGCGGCGGGGCAGCGCGCCGAGCGAGTTGCCGTCGAGGTAGAGCACGCCGGCGGGCAGGGTGAACTCCTCGCGCAGCGCGGCCAGCGGGTCGGCGGCGTCGAGGGCGGCGCACTCCTCGCGGGTGCGCGCGGCGCGGGATCGGGGGGCCTGGGTTCCGGGGGCCTGGGTCACAGCTCGTTCCTCACTGCCCACAGCTCGGGGAAGACGTCCTGGTCGGCGGCGTGCTTCAGCCAGGTCAGGCCGCTGGAGCCGCCGGTGCCGGGCTTGGCGCCCATGGTGCGCTTGACCGAGGCGTAGTGCCGCTGGCGCCAGCGTGTCACCCGGTCCGCGGTGTCCAGCAGCGCCTCGCCGAGGCGGACCAGCTCGACGTGGGCCGGGTCGGTGTAGACCGTGCGCCAGGCCGCCTCCACCGCCGGGTCGGCGGCGTGCCGGGCGGCGACCGGCTCGTGCGGGGCGGGCACGCCGCGGCGGTCCAGCAGCGCCAGCGCGTCGTCGTAGAGGCTCGGCCCGCGCAGCGCGGCGGCCAGCGCCTGCTGCTCGGCGGGGGAGTCCTCGTACATCCGCAGCATCCGGTCGCTCTTGTTGCCGAGCAGGAACTCCAGCCGCAGGAACGCCGAGGACTGGAAACCGGAGGCCTCGCCCAGCACCGGGCGGAAGGCGTTGAACTCGGCCGGGGTCATGGTGGCCAGCAGGTCCCAGGAGGAGACCAGCACGTCCTGGGTGTGCGCGCCGCGCTTGAGCGCCGCCAGCGCCCCGGCCAGGTCGTCCTCGCGCAGCGCCTGCTGGGCGGTGGTCCACTCGTGCCACAGCAGGTCGAAGAGCAGCTCCATCACCTGCGTGGTGATGATGAACGACAGCTCCGCGGGCTCCTTGGAGCGGGGCTGCTGCAGGCTGTGCAGCACGTCGAGGTGGACGTAGCGGGCGTAGGGGGTGCCGACGCCAGGCTCCTCGTCCGGGCCGAAGCTGAGATTCGGCCGCTGCGCGTCCCCGGTCATGTGTTCCTCCCGCTGCTCCGCCTGCCTCCTCGCAGGGCGCGCACCATTGTGCGGTGCGAAACCCTGCTCTTGAATGGGTGACGAACACTGATCCGGCCTGTCGACTTTCCGAACGAACGGTCTGTGGCCGGATCCGGAATGCGAACGCAAAGGACGCCCCATGGACGCCGTCGACCGGCTGCTGCTCGCCGAACTGCAGGCCGACGCCCGCCTCTCCTTCAACGAACTCTCCCGCCGGGTCAACCTCTCCGCACCCGCGGTCGCCGAGCGGGTCCGCCGACTGGAGGCGGACGGCGTGCTCACCGGCTACCACGCGCACGTCGACCCGGCCCGGGCCGGGCTCGCGGTGATGGCCCTGGTGACCATGGAGTGCTACGGGCCGCTGTGCATCCTGCGCGCCCCCGAGGTGGAGGCCTGGCCGGAGGTCCTGCAGCTGCACCGGGTGACTGGCGGCGCCTGCTGCGTGCTGCTGGTCGGCGTCGCCTCGATGACCGCCTTCGAGCAGCTGATCGACCGGCTCGCGGCACACGGCCGGCCCAGCAGCTCGATGCTGCTCTCCAGCCCCGTCCCCTGGCGGGCGGTCACCGTGCCGCACCCGGACCGGTGACCGCGCCCGGCTCAGTGGTGGGTCTCGGCGAAGTGCACGCCGACGCTCTCCAGCCCGGTCAGGAACAGCTCCACCCCGACCGCCGCGAGCAGCAGCCCCAGCAGCCGGGAGAGCACCTCCAGCGAGGTCCGGTCGGAGCGCTGCAGCAGCGGCGAGAGCAGCAGCACGCAGACGCAGTCGATCGCGATCACCGCCAGGTACATCACCGCGACGGTGGAGTGCCAGCTCCAGGTGTCCTCGTCCAGCGACTCGACCAGTACCGCGGTGACCGCCAGCGGGCTGGCGACGTACGGCAGCAGCAGCTCGCGGATGCCGTCCGCGAGCGGGTTGGGCAGCCGGGTGTCGTCCGATCCGCCGCCCAGGTGGATGCCGAGCACCAGCGCCACCGCGTAGATGAAGAAGATCACCCCGCCCGCGAGCTGCAGCGACTGGTCGCTGATGTGGAAGAACTCGGTGAGGAAGTCCGCCGCGTAGGCCATGGTGAGGCCGACCGCCGCCGCGATGGCCGAGGAGACCAGGGTCAGCCGGCGCATCTCGCGGGGGGTGCGCTGCCGACTCAGGTGGGCGAAGGCGAGCAGCACCTTCGGCGGACCGACGACGGCGAAGAACGTGATGAAGACGGTACTGAGAGTGAGGTCGGGCATGCCCTCATCGTCGCCGGTCAGCGCAGTTTCACGGTGACGCCGCCCTGGCGCAGCACGTCGAGGATCGCGTCGAAGTAGCTGCGGTCGCCGCTCTCCCCGCCGGACACCCGGCGGGTCAGCACCCGGGCGGACGCCATCGACTCGTGCCACACCAGGGTGAACGGCGGCTCCGGGCCGAAGCCGCCGCGCAGGCAGTCCGCGAGGGCGTCCAGGTTCTTGCCGTAGTAGCCGTCCGGGGCGTCCAGGACCCGGCCGAGCTGGGTGTAGAACGAGGGCTCGTCGGTGACCAGCTCCCCGCGCAGGTGGTACTCGGGGAACGGGAGCGGGGCGGGCGTGGTCGACATGGCGCTCCTGGTGACGCGGGTGCGGGGTCGCCCGGATGGCGTCCCCGGGTCGAACGGATCCGGTTGGTGGGCTGGGATGGGGGCGTACCGTCCGCCCGGACCCAGGGGCTCACCATGACCAGTCTGCACCGCAAGGATCTCGGCCTGCTGGCCCTGCGCACCGTCGTGGGGGGTGTCCTGTTCGCGCACGGCGCGCAGAAGCTGTTCGGCTGGTTCGGCGGCGGGGGGCCGGAGGGCACCGCCCAGGCGATGGAGCACATGGGCTTCACGCCCGGCGAGCGCAACGCGCTCGCCGCGGGCCTCGGCGAGGCGGGCGGCGGGGCGCTGCTCGCCGTCGGCCTGGCCACCCCCGCGGCCGGCGCGATGGTCGCCGGGACGATGGCGGGCGCCACCTCGGTGCACGCCCCGGCCGGCTTCTTCGCGCAGGGCGGCGGCTTCGAGTACCCGGCGCTGCTCGGCGCCTGCGGGCTGGCCCTCGGCATCGCGGGTGCCGGCCGGTACTCGCTCGACCACGCGCTCGGCCACGTGCTCGACCGGCCGTGGATCGGGGTGCTCGCCTTCACCGCGAGCGCGCTGGGGGCGGTGACGGTGGTGACGAAGCGCCAGGACGAGGTGCGCCGCCGGGAGGCCCGGGCCGCGGACGAGGCGGCGCAGGAGTCGGGCGCCGGCCTCGCGTAGGACCCGTGGACCGTTGATCACGATGGAAGGTTGCTGATGATGCGTCGGATGGTTGTGGCAGTGGGGCTCGGCGCGGTGTCCGTGCTGGCGGTCAGCGGGTGCTCGTCGGACGGGAACGCGTCGCCGGCGGTGTCCTCGGCGGCGTCGGTGGTGGCCTCGGCCGCGCAGTCCGCCGCGCAGTCGGTGGCGAGCGGGGCGGCGTCGGCGGCCGCGTCGGCCGCTTCGGCGGCGGGTTCGGCGGTGGGGTCGGCCGCCGCTTCGGCGCAGGCGGCCGCCTCGTCGGCGCTGGCGAGCGTGAAGGGCGGGCTGGACGCGAAGGGGGACGTCGCGCTGGGGTCGGTGAGCATCGGATCGGACGGAAAGGCCGAAGTGCAGCTGAATGTGACGAACCATGAGTCGGAGGCCAACCAGTACACGGTTCAGGTCAACTTCACCGACGCGTCCGGGAACGTCCTGGACGCCGTGGTGGTGAACGTCCCGGAGGTCGCGGCCGGGGCGACGGCGCAGGCCACGGCCAAGAGCAACCGTTCGCTGACCGGCACGGTGCAGGCGCAGGTCGCCTCCGCGCTGCGGTACTGACCTGACAGGGGAACCTTAAGGGCGGCTCAAGCGCCGCGGCAGGCTCTTGACGGCCAGGTTGGTCTAGTCCATTTTAATCCCCAGGTGCAGGGAGCCCCTGGGCCGGCGTCGGTGGTCCAGACCTCCGGCGCCGGTTCGGCGCATCCCCGATCCTGTGTTTGCGCAGGCCAACGCTTCGATTCCCCTGTCATGACCCTGGCTGCCCGGCCCCACCCCGAGCGGTCGTCCGGGGTGTGGCAGGCCCCCACGACCAGGAGTCACGCAGCCATGCTTCGTCGTTCCGTTCCCCAGGAGCCGCGCACGCGGCGCCGCTCGAAGGGGCTGTCCGCGCTCGCCGCGGGCACTGCCGCCTCCCTGCTGCTCGGTGGCGCGCTCGCGCTGACCGGCGGTGCCACCGCCCAGGCCGCGGCCACCAACACCACCGGCGCCCCGGCGACCAGCGGCGGCATCAAGGTCGCCTACTTCGACCAGTGGTCGATCTACGCGAACGCCTACTACCTGAAGACCGTTCAGGACACCGGCGCCGCCTCCAAGCTCGACTACCTCATCTACGACTTCGCCAACATCAGCCCGACCAACCTCACCTGTATGGAGGCCAACAAGGCCGCCTCGCAGAACGAGGACGACCCCAACGCGGGTGACGGCGCCGGCGACTCCTTCGCCGACTACGGCAAGTCCTTCGGCGCGGACATCTCGGTGGACGGCGTCGCCGACACCTGGAACCAGCCGCTGGCCGGCAACTTCAACCAGATCAAGAAGCTGAAGGCGAAGAACCCGAACCTCAAGGTCCTCCTCTCCATCGGCGGTTGGACCTACTCGAAGTACTTCTCCGACGTCTCCGCCTCGGACGCGGCGCGCAAGAAGTTCGTCTCCTCCTGCGTCGACATGTTCATCAAGGGCAACCTGCCCGTCGACGGCGGCTACGGCGGCCCGGGCTCCGCGGCCGGCGTCTTCGACGGCTTCGACATCGACTGGGAGTACCCGGGCGGCGGCGGCCACACCGGCAACCACGCCGCACCGGCCGACAAGCAGAACTTCACGCTGCTGCTCGCCGAGCTGCGCGCCCAGCTGGACGCCCAGGGCAAGACCGACGGCAAGACCTACGGCCTCGCGGCCGCGGTTGGCGCGGGTCAGGACAAGATCAAGAACGTCGAGACCGACAAGATCGGCCAGTACCTGACGTTCCTGGACATCATGACCTACGACATGCACGGCGGTTGGGAGGCCAAGGGCCCGACGAACCACCAGGCCCCGATCTACACCAACCCGAACGACCCGATGACCCCGGTCCCGGGCGGCAACGGCAAGTACTCGGTGGACAGCGCCATCAAGGCGTACACCGTGGGTGACCCGCAGTACGGCATCCCCGGCGGCTTCCCGGCGAAGAAGATCAACATCGGCGTCCCGTTCTACTACCGCGGTTGGACCGGCGTGACCGCCGGCAACAGCCACGGCCTGTTCCAGGCCGCGACCGGCCCGGCCACCGGCGCCGCCAACTCCGGCAACGTCAACGGCATCCGGATGTACAAGGAGCTCAACGGCTTCGTCGACAACCCGAACTACACCTACTGGGACGACGCCGCCAAGGCCGCCTACTTCTACGACGGCACCACCTTCTGGAGCGGCGAGAACGCCCAGTCGATCCAGGCCAAGCTGGACTACGCGCACTGCAACGGCCTCGGTGGCTCGTTCGCCTTCTCGATGTACGACCTGGGCACCCAGACCGCCCTGTTCGACAAGATGGTGACCGCGACCAACGGCTCCGCCGCGTCCTGCCCGGCCCCGTCCCCGTCCGCCTCGGCGTCGGCCTCCTCCTCGGCCTCGCCGTCGCAGTCGGCCAGCCCGTCGGCCTCCGCCTCGGCGTCCGCCTCGCAGTCGGCCTCGCCGTCCGCGTCCGCCTCGACCGGTACCTGCTCGGGCGCCCCGAGCTGGAACGCCGCCACCGTCTACGCGACCCCCACCAAGGTCTCGTGGAAGGGCCACTACTACACCAACAAGTGGTGGACCACGAACGAGGACCCCTCGCTCAGCGGCCAGTGGGGCGTCTGGGCCGACAACGGCGCCTGCTGATCCGGTAGTCCACCGGTAGTACGCCGAAGGGGCGCGGGGACCGCAGCGGTCCCCGCGCCCCCGCGCGCTCGGGTCAGGACGGGTCGATGATCCGGCCGTCCTTCAGTTCCACCACGTCGTCCGCGAGTTCCATCAGCTGCGGGTCGTGGGTGGCGACCAGGGCGGTGACGCCCTCGCTGCGGACCACGGCGCGCAGCAGCTCCATCACCGAACGGCCGGTCTCGGAGTCGAGCTGCCCGGTCGGCTCGTCCGCGATGATCAGGGCCGGCTCGTTGGCGAGCGCCCGGGCGATCGCGACCCGCTGCTGCTGTCCGCCGGAGAGCTCGCCGGGACGCTGGTCCGCGTGGCCGGCGAGGCCGACCAGCGCGAGCAGCGTGCGCACCCGCTCCTCGCGCTCGGCGGGGGCCACCCTGCGCAGCCGCATCGGGACGCCGACGTTCTCCGCCGCGGTCAGGATCGGCAGCAGGCCGAAGGACTGGAAGACGAAACCGATCCTGTCCCGCCGCAGGGCGAGCCGGCCGTCCTCGTCCAGGGCCGAGAGGTCGGTGCCGTCGATCTCGATCCGGCCGGAGGTCGGGCTGTCCAGGCCGCCGACCAGGTTGAGCAGGGTGGTCTTGCCGGAGCCGGAGCGGCCGCGCAGCGCGGTGAGCTGCCCGCGGTGGGCCCGGAACGAGACCCCGCGCAGCGCGTGGACCGTCCGCTCGCCGCTGCCGAAGCTGCGCCGGACGTCCTCCACCACGACCATCGGAGTGGATCCGGTGCGCTGCCCCGCGCTCTGCTCCGCGCTCTGTGCTGCGCTCTGCCCTGCCATGGCGCCCCCTGACGGCTCGACTGACTGCTCACATATGTTCACCAGTCACATGATTCGCGCAAGACCCTTCCTTATCGCGACCGGATCTGACAGCATCGTCCGCTATCCGGTCACCTGTGACGGCCGGGCGGAACGGGGGGAACGGGGATGGTCGGCTTCGTCGTGCGCCGGCTGCGCGGACGGCTGCCGCTGGCGTCCGCCGCGCTGCTCACCGTCCTGATCACCACCGCCGTCCTGACCGCGCTCACGGTGTTCGACCGCGCGGCGGACGAGGCCGGTACGCGCCGCGCCCTGCAGGGCCCCGGCCACGGCCGGACCACCGTGCTGCTCTCCGGCGACCGCACGCTCGCCGACCGGACCGCGGACGACGCGGCGGTGCGCGGCTTCGCCCAGGACCTGTTCGCCCCGCTGCCGGTCACCGTGCAGGCGGTGGCACGCAGCGGCTCGTACGGGCTGGCGGCGACCGCCGCGCCGGGCAAGGACCCCGACCTGACCACGATCGCCGCGCTCGACCGGGCCCGGACCGTCCTCGCCGACGGCAGCTGGCCGGCCGCCGCGCGTCCGGGCGGTCCGGTCGAGGTGGCGGTGCCCGAGCCCGCCCTGGCCGGCCTCGGCCTCGCCGGCGCCCGACTGCCGGCCGAACTGGAGCTCACCGACCGCTTCACCGGCCGGCCGCTCACCGTGCTGGCCACCGGCGTCTACCGGGTCGCCGACCGGGAGGACCCGTACTGGCGACTGGACCCGCTGGCCGGGCGCGGCACCCAGCTGCTGAGCTTCGCCAGCTACGGGCCGCTGCTCGCCGACGACACCGTCTTCACCGGCGGTACGGTCGCCCAGGGCGCCCGCTCCTGGCTGGTCGACGCCGACTTCACCGCACTGCCGGTCGCCGGGACCGGGGCGCTGCGGCAGCGCGCGGTCGACCTCGCCGACCGGATCCGCCGCGAGCAGTCGCTGCGCACCGACACCGACCTGCCCGCCCTGCTCGACGAGTTGGCGACCGACGCGCTGGTCGCCCGGTCCACCCTGCTGGTCGGCGCGCTGCAACTCGCGGTGCTGGCCGCCGCCGCGCTGCTGCTGGTGGTCCACCTGCTGGCCGACCGGCAGGCCGCCGAGAACGAACTGCTCACCGCCCGCGGCGCCTCCCGGCGGCGGATCGGCGCCTTCACCGCCGCCGAGGCCGCGCTGCTGGCACTGCCCGCGGCCGTCCTCGCCCCGCCGCTGACCCCGCTGCTGCTGCGCCTGCTGCCCGGCACCGGCGGGGCACTGCCGACCGGCGTGCCCGCGGTCAGCTGGCCGGTCGCGGCGGCCGTCGCGGTCGGCTGCGTGCTGCTCGCGGTCGTCCCGGTGCTGCTGCGCTCCGCCGGCACGGCGGTGCTCCGCCGGGCCGGCCGGCGGCGAGCGGCGGTCGCCGGGGCGGTCCGCTCCGGCGCCGACCTCGCCCTGCTGGTGCTGGCCGTGCTGGCCTACCAGCAGCTCACCCACTACGCGGGCGGCGGGCTGAGCGCGGACGCGGCGGGCCGGCTCGGCGTCGACCCGCTGCTGGTCGCCGCGCCGACCCTGGCGCTGTGCGCGGGCACCGTCCTGGTGCTGCGGCTGCTGCCGTTCGCGGCCCGGCTCGGCGAGCGGCTGGCCGCGCGCGGCGCGGGCCTGGCACCGGCGCTGGCCGGCTGGCAGTTCGCCCGCCGGCCCGGCCGGGGCGCCGGACCGGTCCTGCTGCTGGTGCTGGCCACCTCGATGGGCATGCTGGCGGTCGGTCAGCGCGCCTCCTGGTCCGCCTCGCAGGCCGACCAGGCGGACTTCGCGACCGCCGGCGGCCTGCGGATATCCGGCTCCGCGGTGCCCGTCGCCGGGCAGGGCGGCCAGTACCGGGCACTGCCCGGCGGCGACCGGCTGATCCCCGTGATCCGCAAGGACCAGCACCTCACCGACGGCCGGGCCGCCACCGTGCTCGCCCTCGACGCCCGGGCCGCCGCCGCGCACCTGCCGGTCCGCTCCGACCTGCTGGACGGCCGGGACCCGAAGGCGCTGTTCGCCGCGCTGCCCGCAGAGCCGCTGACCGGCGCCAAGGCCGGCCCGGTGCTGCCCGGCCGGCCGACCCGGATCGACCTGGACGTCACCACCCGGGTGACCACCCCCGCCCACCCGCTGCCCGACATGGACGGGTTCGCCTGCCCCGGGGTCTGCCGGCACGACCTGCGGCTGCGGATCCTGCTCCGCGACGGCCTCGGCGTCTCCTACACCGTGCAGGCCCCGCCGATCGCCGAATCCGGCGCGCAGCACGTCTCCGTCGACCTCGGCGGCCTGTACGGCGCCCCGACCGGCACCCCCGCCTGGCCGCTCACCGTCGCCGGGCTGCTGGTGGAGAGCGAACTCCAGCCGGACAGCGGCGTCACCGGGCAGTTGTCGATCGACCGGATCACCGCCCTGGACGGCCCCGGCGCCGCCCCCGCCCCCGTCACCCTGCCCGAGGGCCTCGGCTGGAAGGTCACCGCGGAGGCCAAGGGCAAGCTGCCCTCGGACGGCTTCGGCGCGAAGGTCGGCACCGGGCTGCTGCTGCTCGACTACCACACCCTGTCCGGGCCGCGCGGCGTCCAGCGGATGACCGTCGCGCCGATCGACGCCGAGGGCGCGGCCGCGGTGGCGCCCGAGCCCGTCGCCGTCGCCACCCGCGACTACCTGGCGGGCAGCGGTGCCTCGGTCGGCGACGAGGTCCGGGTGCCGCTCGGCACCGCCACCATCAAGGTCAAGGTCGTCGCGCAGGTGCAGGCGCTGCCGACCGCGTTCGGCCCGGCGATCGCCCTCGACCTCGCCACCCTCGACCGGGTGCTCGCCGCCCACGGCGACTACGGGCTCGGCCCCACCGAGTGGTGGCTGCCCGGCACCGGACCGGACGACCCGACCCCCCGCCAGGCCGCCGACCGGCTGCGGGCCGGCGCCACCGTGCAGAACCTGCAGGTCCGTCAGGAACTCGCCGCCGACCTGCGCGCCGACCCGCTCGGCGCCGCCCCGCAGAGCGCGCTCGCCGCGCTCGCGGTGGCCGCCGCCGCGCTCGCCGCGATCGGCTTCGCCGCCGCCTCCGCCGGTGCGGCGGCCGAGCGGACCGCGGAGTTCGCGGTGCTGGTCGCGCTCGGCACGCCCCGGAGGCGGCTGGCCCGGACGGTCGCCGCGGAGCAGGGCGTGCTGGCCCTGCTCGGGCTCGGCGTGGGGCTCGGGCTGGGCGCGCTGCTGGTGCACCTGATGGTGCCGCTGATGGTGCTCACCCCGACCGCGCACCGCCCGGTGCCGGAGGTGCTGGTCCGTCTGCCGCTCGGCCAGGTCGCCCTGCTGGCGGCCGCGATGGCCGCCGTCCTGCTGGTGTCCGCGCGGCCCGCCGCCCGCCGCCACCGCGAACCCGGTTCCCGCCTGCGGCACGTGGAGGAGATGTGAGCGGGCTCGACCGTCCGGGGGCGGCGCCGGTGCGGGTGCCGTGGGTGCGGACCCGGCTGGGTGCGGCGCCGTACGCGGCGGTGCTCGGGACGGTGCTGGTGCTGGTGGCGGCCTTCCTCGCCGCCGCGCTGCCGCGGGCGCTGGACCGCGCGGCCGACGGGGCGCTGCGCGACCTGGTGCGGGGCAGCGGCCCGACCGGCAACGCGCTGCTGGCCGCCTCGGTGCAGACCCGCGAGGTTTCCGGCGACCGGGCCGCCGACCTGGACCGGATCGCCGCGGTGCTGGCCAAGGAGGTGCACGCCCCGCTGCGGCTGGCCGCCGCCGGCGAGGTGTACGGCTCCCGGGCCCGCACCCCCCGCGCGCTGCTCGACCCGGAGCTGCCGCGCCCCGGCACCCTGCCGCCCAAGCTGGGCCTCGCCCACCTGCACGACGTCGCCGGCCACGCCCGGCTGACCGCGGGCCGCTGGCCGGGCGGCGGGCAGGACGGGCTGCGCTTCGAGATCGCTGTTTCCCAGGCCACCGCCGACACGCTGAAGATCCGGGTCGGCCAGGTGCTGGACGCCGGCGCGGCCCCGGGCGGCGACGTGCGGGCCGTCGCCAGGGACGAGCGGTTCACCGCCGAGGTGGTCGGCACCTTCGTCCCCGACGACCCGGAGGGCGCCTTCTGGGCCGGGGTGCAGTGCACCACCGGCCCGTGCCTGGAGTCCGTCGAGGTGGCCCCGGGCGAGTCGGTGCCTTACTGGCTGACCGGCGCGGTCACCGGGACCGGCGGCCTGCCGTCGCTCGGGGCGTGGGGCGACGCGGCCGAGGACTTCTTCCAGGTCCCGATCGACGAGGCGGTGTTCCGCGCCGACCGGCTGCCCGAGGTGCGCCGCGCGTTGGCCTCGCTGATCTCCGGTCCGCAGGCCGCCGCCCTGCCCAACAGCACCCTCCGGCAGGACCTGCGCCTCTCCTCCTCGCTGCCCGGCACGATCGCCACCGCCGAGCGCCGACAGGCCGCCGCCGCGCCGCTGACCGTGCTCGGCCCGGTCGGCGCGGCCGGGGTGGCGCTGACCGTGCTGCTGCTGGCCGCCGCGCTCGCCACCGACCGCCGCGCCGCCGAACTGCGCCTGCTGCGGGCCCGCGGCGCATCCACCCGCGGGCTGCTGCGCCGGCTGCTCGGCGAGAGCGCGGTCACCGCGCTGCCCGCCGCCCTGCTCGGCACCGCGCTGGCCCTGCTCCTGCTGCCCACCCCGCGCTGGGGCGGCGCGGTACTGGCCGGGACGGCGGTGGCCCTGGTCGGCCTGCTGGCCCTGCCGCTGGGCGCGCTGCGGGCGCTGCGGCCCGGCGGGAGCGCCGGCCGCCGCCGGGCGGTCGTCGAGTTCGCGGTGGTGCTGGCCGCCGCCGGGGCGGTCGCCGCAGTCCGCCGCCGCGGGGTCGCCCCCGCCGAGGGCGGCGTGGACCTGCTGCTGGTGGCCGCACCACTGCTGCTCGCGCTGGCCGGCGCGCTGCTGCTGGCCCGGCTGCACCCGGTGCTGATCGGCGGGGCGGCCCGGGCGGCGGCCCGGCGCCCGGGTGCGATCGGCTTCCTGGGCCTGGCCCGGGCCGCCCGCGGGACGGGCCGGCGACCGAGCGTGCTGCCGGTGTTCGCGCTGCTGCTGGCGGTCACCACCGCCGGGTTCGGCGCCACCGTGCTCGCCGCGGTGGACCACGGCCGGCTGCGCGCGGCCCGGGCCGAGGTCGGCGCGGACGCCCGGGTCGCCGCCGCTCCGGGGCTCGCCCTGCCGGACGGCTTCGTCGAGGCCGCCGGCCGGCTGCCCGGCGTCCGCTCGGCGCAGGGCGTCTGGCTCGACCTGGACGGTTCGACGGCCACCGCCGACCGCAGCCTGGCCGGCTCGCTGACCGTGGTGATCGCCGACCCGGCGGCGTACGCCGCGCTCGCCGAGCAGCTCGGCGTCGGCGCCTTCGACCCGGCGCTGCTGAGCGGCCCGGTGGCCGCCGACGCGCCGGTGCCGGCCCTGGTCAGCCCCGCGCTCGCCGAGCGGCTGGACGAGGAGCCGCGCGCCCTGCACCTGGGCAGCCGCGAGGTGCTGATCCGCCCGGTCGGGCAGGTCGGCGCCACCCCCGCGGCGCCGCGCGCCCGCGACCTGGTGGTGCTGCCGGCCGGTCCGGTGCACGACCGGCTGCCCGGCACCGCCAGGGCCAACCTGTGGCTGGCCGGCGGCGACCCGGACCCCGCGGCCCTGCGCGCCCTGCTCGGCGACACGTCCGACCCGAAGCGGGTCCGCACCAGCGCCGAGACGGTGCGGCGGCTGGCCGCCGACCCGCTGGGCCGGGCCGCCGGGGCGGTGTTCCGCGCCGCGGTGGCCGCCGCGGCGGGCTTCGCGGTGCTGGCGGTGCTGATCTCCCTGGTCCGCTCCGGACCGGAGCGCGCCGCGCTGCTCGCCCGGCTGCGCACCATGGGCCTGCGGCCGCGCGAGGGCCTGGCCCTGATCCTGACCGAGGCGCTGCCGTCGGCGCTGCTCGCGGCCCTGGCCGGCGCGCTGTTCGCGGTCCTCGCGGTACTGCTGCTCGGCCCGGCCGTGGACCTGTCCGCGGTGGTCGGCGCGGTCGTGCCCGGCGGCCTGACCCCGGCCGCCGTACCGGTGCTCACCCAGGCCGGCCTGCTGGCCGCCGTCGCCGCGGTCACCGTCCTCGCCGAGGCCGCGATCTCCGGCCGGCGCCAGATCACCACCGAGTTGAGAGCGGGAGACGACCGTTGACCACTGAACCGGCGCCCAGCTACCGGGAGTTGCAGCGCGCCGCGCTGGCAGCCGCCGAACCGGCCCGGTACGGCGAAGGCGCGGCCATCGTGTGCGACCGGGTGGTGCGGATCTTCACCGCCGAGAAGGTCGAGGTGCAGGCCCTGCAGGGATTGGACCTGGTCGTCGAGCGCGGCGACCTGGTGGCCCTGGTCGGCGCCTCCGGCAGCGGCAAGTCCACCCTGCTGAACATCCTCGCCGGGCTGGACAGCCCGACCGCCGGCCGGGCCACCGTGGACGGCTGCGACCTGCTCGACATGAACGCCAGGGACCGGCTGCGCTACCGCCGTGAGGTGGTCGGCTTCGTCTGGCAGCAGACCGCGCGCAACCTGCTGCCCTTCCTCACCGCCGCGCAGAACGTCGCGCTGCCGATGCAGCTGCGCGGCGCCCGCCGCACCCGGGGCGCCGCCAAGCGGCACGCCGCCCGGGTGGCCGAGCTGCTGGAGGCGCTGGAGATCGGCCCGCTCGCCGACCGGCTGCCCGCCCAGCTCTCCGGCGGCCAGCAGCAGCGGGTGGCCATCGCCGTGGCGATGGCCAACAACCCGGCCGTGCTGCTGGCCGACGAACCGACCGGCGAGCTGGACTCGGAGACCGCGGCGGGCATCTTCGACGCCTTCCGGACGGTCAACCGGGAGCTGGCCGCGACCGTGGTGATCGTCACCCACGACCCGATGGTGGCCGGCGAGGTGCGCCGCACCGTCGCCGTCCGGGACGGCCGGACCAGCACCGAGGTGCTGCGCTCGACCGTGGTCGGCGAGGACGGCGCGGAGCGGGTCAGCGAGCGCGAGTACGCGATGCTCGACCGCACCGGCCGGATCCAGCTGCCCCGGCACTTCCTGGCCGCGCTCGGCATGGAGCACCGGGTGGCGGTCGACCTGGCGGCCGACCGCATCGAGGTCCGGCCGGACGAGGCGGCGGAGCTCAGCGCAGCTCGTCCGCCAGCAGGCCCATCGTGAACATGTCCCACCACGCGCCGTCGCGGCGGAACACCTGGCGCAGCCGGCCCTCCTCGACGAAGCCGACCTTCTCGTAGACCGTGCGGGCGGCGTGGTTCTCGGTGACCACGGTGAGCGTCACCTTGTGCAGGCGCATCTCCTCGAAGCCGTACCGGCAGGCGGTGCGCACCGCGTCGGTGGCGAAGCCGCGGCCCCAGTACTCCTTCTCGCCGAGGTAGATGTCGAGCTTGGCGATGCCCTTCTCCGGCTCGGTGCCGTGCAGCATCACCAGGCCGATCAGCACGCCGTCCCCGGTCGCCTCGATGCCGAACAGCACATCCGCGTAGGTGTTGCGAGGCCGGTCGCCGAGCCAGCCGCGGACCTGCTCGACGGTGGACGGGTAGGTGTCGTCCATCCACCGCATCACCTCGGCGTCGTGGTTCCAGCGCCACAGCGACTCGGCGTCCTCGGGCCCCATCGCCCGCAGTGTGATCAGTTCCCCGCGTGTCATCCGCGGTCCCCCCTCGTCGTCGGAGCCCGTGCGGCTCAGTCCAGGTCCTCGGTGCGGCCCAGGGCGTCGGGCTGGCTCTCCTCGATCCGGCGCAGCATCCGGGAGAGCATGCCGGCGAAGGCCGTCCGGTCCTCGCCGGTGATGTCCTGGAGGATGTCCGCCTCGAAGACGGCGGCCATCCGCATCAGCTCCAGCCACTTGTCGCGGCCGTCCTCGGTCAGCTCGATGATCACCCGCACCCGGTTGTTCTCGTCGCGCTCCCGGGTGACCAGGCCCTCGGTGACCATCCGGTCGATCCGGTGGGTCATCGCGGCGGGCGTCAGCCCGAGCCGCTTGGCCAGTTCGCCGGGACCGAGGCGGTACGGACTGCCGGCGATCACCAGGGCCTTGAGCACCTCCCACTCGGCGGAGGTGATCCCGAGGGCGGCCAGCTGGCGCCCGTAGGCGACGTTCATCCGCCGGGACACCCGGGAGAGGGTGGAGACGATGGTCTCCACCTGCGGGTCCACCGTGGGGAATTCCCGCTGGTAGACGGCCACCTGCTCGGCGATGCCCAGCTCGCCGCCGTCGGCGGGCTCGGGTCTGCGTGCACTCATGGCGGTCATTCTCCCACGCAGCCTGCAGTCCTTAAGCCTTTGACCTTTGAGGCTTGCAACCCTTAGAGTTTAGCTCTTAAATCTTGCTGTCTAAAGACTATGACTCTCAAGGGGTGTGCAGTGAAGCAGTGGGGCGGCGGCGGTCGGCTGCGTCGCGTCCAGGTCGGGAACGCGCTCAGCGCCTTCGGCAGCGGGTTCACGATGCCGTACATGTTCGTGTACGTGGACCAGGTGCGGGGCCTCGGCAGTGCGGCGGCGGGCGCGGTGTTCACCGTGTTCGCGCTGGCCGCGCTGGCGGTGCTCCCGTTCACCGGGCGCGGCATCGACCGGTACGGGCCGCGTCCGGTGCTGCTGGCCGGCGCCGCGATCGCCTCCGTCGGCGCGTTCGCCTTCGGTCAGGCCGCCACCACGCCCGGGCTGCTGATCTCCTCCTTCCTGTTCGGCGCCGGTGTCACCACCTGCCAGCCGGCGCTCGCCACGATGATCGTCCGGCTGACCGGCAAGGAGCAGCGCTCGCGCGCCTTCGCCCTGCAGTTCACCCTGGTCAACCTGGGCATGGGCCTCGGCGCCCTGGTCGGCGGCCAGATCGTCGACGTCGCCGACCCGGCCAGCCTGACCCGGCTGTTCACCATCGAGGCGCTGACCTTCCTGGGCCTGGCCGCCGTCACCGGCACCGCCCGGATCCCGGCCGCCGCGCTGGAGGTCGCGGGCTCCGCCGGGGCGGGGGAGCGGCGCGGGCTGCGGGCCCTGGTCGCCGACAAGGCGATGCTGCGGCTCTGCCTGCTCGCCGGCCTGATCTTCTTCACCTGCTACGGCCAGTTCGAGTCCGGGGTCGCCGCGTTCGCCACCGACACCGTCGGCACCGCGCCCTCCACCCTGGGCCTGGCGATCGGCGCCAACGCGCTGACCATCGTGGTGCTGCAGATGTTCGTGGTCCGGCTCACCGAGCGCCGGCGCCGCACCACCGCGATGGCCGCGGCCGGCGTGGTCTGGCTGGCGGCCTGGGGCATGGCGCTGGTCGCCGGCCTGATCCGCTCCGAGGCGCTGGCCGCGACCGTGGCCGTGGTCGCGATCTACGCGCTGTTCGGCGTCGGCGAGTCGCTGCTCGCCCCGACCCTGGGCCCGATCGTCGCCGACCTCGCCCCCACCCGGCTGCTCGGCACCTACAACGCGGGGTACGCACTGGTGAAGCAGATCGCCGTCGCGGTCGGCCCGGCGGTCGGCGTGCTGCTGGTCGGCGCCGGCACCTGGCCGCTGTACCTGGCGGCGATGGCGCTGTGCACCCTCCTGATCGTGGCGCTGTCGGTCAAGCTGCGCGGGCACCTCACCCCGGCGCAGGACAACGTCCGGGTGCTGACGGTCGCTCAGCGGCCGGTGCGGGAGCTGCGCACGGCGGCCTGAGGCCGCTGCGGGTGCGCCGGCCGAGGGGCCGGGCTTACGCTCGATTGGCGTACTGTCGGAGCGGGCCCCGAGAAAGGCGTGCCCCCATGACTGCCGAGCTGTTGGACGACCGGGCACTGGACGCACTGCGGTCCCGTTTCTCCGGTGAGGTGATCGCGCCGGGGAGCCCGGCCTACGACGAGGCCCGGGTGGTCTTCAACGCGATGGTCGACAAGCGCCCGGCGGTGATCGCCCGGTGCGCGACGGTCGACGACGCCGCCGCCGCGGTGGCCTTCGGCACCGAGCGCGGCCTGGAGATCGCGGTCCGCTGCGGCGGGCACGGGGTCACCGGCGCCGCGCTCAGCGAGGGCGGCCTGGTCGTCGACCTGCGCCGGCTGAACGCGGTGGAGATCGACCCGGTGGCCAGGGTGGCCCGGGTCGGCGGCGGCGCGGTGATGGGCGACCTCGACCGCGCCTGCCAGGCGCACGGGCTCGCCGTGACCGGCGGCCGGGTGTCCACCACCGGGGTGGGCGGCCTGGTGCTGGGCGGGGGGTCGGGCTGGCTGGAGCGCAAGTTCGGGCTGATGTGCGACAACCTGCTGGCCGCCGAGCTGGTCACCGCCGACGGCCGGCGGGTGCGGGCCAGTGAGCACGAGAACCCCGAGCTGTTCTGGGCGCTGCACGGCGGCGGCGGCAACTTCGGCGTGGTCACCGCCTTCGTCTTCGGGCTGCACCCGCTGCCGGAGTTCTCGATGGCGCTGCTGATGTGGCCGGCCGAGGGCGGCCTGGAGCTGGCCCGGGCCTACCGCGACGCGATGGACGCGGCGCCCGACGAGGCGGGCGGCGCGATGATCTTCTTCACCGCCCCGCCCGAGCCCTTCGTGCCGGACCACCTGGTCGGACAGTTCGCGGCCGGCGTGCTCGTCACGTACGCCGGCACGGCCGAGCAGGCCCGGCCCTGGGTGGCGCCGATGCTCGGCTACGGGCACCAGGTGGAGGTCGTCCAGGACGTCCCGTACGCCGACCTGCAGTGCATGATCGACGACCCGCCCGGCTTCCGGAACTACTGGTCGGCCGCCTACCTGACCGGGGTGCCCGACCCGGCGCTGGAGAAGTTCTGCGAGGCGGCCCGCGAGATGGTGGTGCCCTCGCCCTCGCAGCACGCGCTCTTCCCGATGGGCGGGGCGGTCGCCCTCGGGCCGGCCGAGTACCCCGTCCCCTGGCGCTCGGCGCCGTGGGCGGTGCACCCGTTCGGCATGTGGGAGGACCCGGCGGACGACGCCCGGGCCTGCGACTGGGCCCACCGGGCGGCCGCCGACATGGCGCCCTGGTCGGTCGGCGCCTCCTACCTCAACTTCATGAGCGAGGAGGACGACGAGGTCGCCACCGCCGGGCGCGGCACGGCCAACGCGGCCCGGCTGGCGGCGGTCAAGGCGGAGTACGACCCGGACAACGTCTTCCACCTCAACCACAACATCCGCCCGGCCTGAGCGGCGCCGCGCTCAGTCGCGGGCGACCGGCATCAGCAGCGAGAAGGTGTCCGCGCGGGTCGGGAAGCGGATCGCCAGCGGGGCGATCGGGCCGCCGAGCTCCAGGACGAGCTGCTCGGCGCCGCCGGCCGCGACGGCCTGCAGCAGGTACTCGCGGTTGACCAGCACCTGGAACCCGTCCGCCGCCAGGATCGCCGTGCCGTCCTCCGCGGCGGGGCCGGACCCGAGGTGGGCCAGCAGCTCGTCCGCCGCGAACTCCAGGCGGTGGGTGGTCTCCACCCGCAGCAGGCGCCGGTAGTCGGGGAAGTCCAGGTCGAGCCGCTCCCCGGCCAGCTCCCGGCCGCCCGCGCGCAGCGTCAACCGCGGCCCGTCCACCGTGAGTTCGATGCTCTCGGCGCCGTCCAGCAGGGCCCGGGCGGCGTCCGCGAGCGCGGTCGGCACCAGCACCCCGCCGCCGGGTCCTTCCACCGTCGCGGGGGCGGTGGCGACGGCCAGCCGGTACCGGTCGGTGGCGACCAGGCGCAGCAGGCCGTCCTTGGGCTCGGGGTCGAACAGCACGCCGCGCACCACCGGGTGCTCCGGGTCGCTGCCGGCGGCGAAGCGGACGGCGTCCAGGGCGGCGGCGAGCGCCGGGGCGGGCACGGTGAGTCGGGTCGGTGCGGTCATCGGATGCTCCCTCAGGTCGATCAGGTCACGGACCGTGGAGAGCTCGCGGCGGGCATCGGCGAGGCCGTCCTCCAGCTGCCGCAGGTGCCGGTCGATCGCGGCCCGGGCGCTCGCCGGGTCGCCGTCCAGGACCTGGGCGATCCCGGCGAGCGGCATGCCGACCCGGCGCAGCCGGGCCAGCAGGCGGGCGCCGGCCAGCTGCTCGGGCGCGTACCAGCGGTAGCCGGTCCGCGGGTCGACCCGGGCCGGGACGAACACCCCGGCGCCGTCGTAGAACCGCAGGGCGCTCACGCCCAGGCCGCTCTCCCGGGCCAGCTCACCGATACTGCGCATTCCGCTCTCCACACCGAGGACTCTGCGCCCTCGACCAGGTCGAGGGTCAACCCACCGTAGGCCCCGCCGCCGACAGGGCGGCAGGCTAGGATTCGGGCAAAGGCGACATAGTGTCAGGTCGAGCAGACGGCGGGGTCATGGCGCAGGCGCAAGTCACCGAGAGGCCGGCCCCCGCGGCGGTGCGGGCGGTCGAACGGGACCGGTGGAGGTGGTGGGGACCGCTGGCGGTGGCGGCGTTCGCCGGGCTGCTGCGGTTCTGGGACCTGCCGTACCCGAACGCGTTCGTCTTCGACGAGACGTACTACCCCAAGGACGCCTGGTCACTGCTGGAGCAGGGCTACGAGGGCGTCTGGCCGGACGGCGCGAACGCCCAGATCCTCGGCGTCCCGCAGATCGTTCCGCTCACCCCCGCACCGGAGTTCGTGGCCCACCCGCCGCTCGGCAAGTGGGTGATCTCGCTGGGCGAGTGGGCGTTCGGCCTGCACCCCTTCGGCTGGCGGATCGTGGTGGCGCTGCTCGGCACCCTGACGGTGCTGATGCTGGCCCGGATCGGCCGGCGGCTGTTCGGCTCGACGCTGCTGGGCTGCACCGCGGCCCTGCTGATGGCGGTGGACGGGCTGCACTTCGTGATGAGCCGGGTCGGCCTGCTGGACGGCGTGCAGCTGTTCTTCGTGCTGGCCGCCTTCGGCTGCCTGCTGGTCGACCGGGACCGGGCCCGCGCCCTGCTGCGGGCCGCCCGCGCGGAGGGCGGCGCGGCGGGCGACCAGGTCGGCCTCGGGGTGCGCCCCTGGCGGCTGGCGGCCGGCGTCCTGCTCGGCTGCGCCTGCGCGGTGAAGTGGAACGGGATCCAGATCCTCGCCGTCCTCGGCCTGCTCACCGTCCTGTGGGACCAGGCGGGCCGCCGCTGGGCCGGCGCCCGGCACCCCTGGCGCTCGATGCTGCGCCGCGACGCCCTGCCCGCCTTCCTCTCCACGGTCGGCGTCGCCGCGCTGGTCTACCTGCTGGCCTGGACCGGCTGGTTCGTCACCGACGGCGGCTACGGCCGGCACTGGGCGGACGACCGGGCCGGCCTCTCCCCGCCGCACACCCCGGTGCTGGAGGTCCCGCTGCCGCAGGTGCCGATGACCTGGGTGCCCGCCGCGCTGCGCAGCTGGTGGCACTACCACGCGCAGATGTACGACTTCAACACCGGCCTGTCCTCCCCGCACACCTACCAGTCCAACCCGTGGAGCTGGCTGGTCCAGGGCCGCCCGGTCTCGATGTACTGGCAGCAGGTGCCGCAGGGCCAGCAGGGCTGCACCGCGTCCGAGGGCTGCGCCTCCCAGATCCTGGCCCTCGGCACCCCGCTGCTGTGGTGGACGGCCTGCTTCGCGCTGGCGTACGCGCTGTGGCGCTGGTTCTTCCGCCGGGACTGGCGGGCCGGCGCGATCCTCGCCGGGGTGGCCGGCGTCTACCTGCCCTGGTTCCAGTACCAGGAACGGACGATCTTCTCCTTCTACATGGTGGTGCTGGTCCCGTTCCTCTGCCTGGCGGTGGCCCAGATGCTGGGCGCGCTGCTCGGCCCGCCCGGCTGCCCGCCCGAGCGGCGCCGCTGGGGCGCGGCCGGCGCCGGGCTGATCGTGCTGGCCGTCGTCGGCTGCTTCGCCTTCTTCCACCCGCTGTACACGGCGGAGGTGATCCCGATGGACGACTGGCGCGCCCGGATGTGGTTCACCAGCTGGATCTGACCGCCGATGGCCGCCGGGCAGCTGCTGCCGGTCACCCCCGCCCTCGGCGCGGCCTGCGCGGTGCTGCTGGCCGCCGCCGTCGCGGTGGCCGGCCTGGGCCGGCTCGGCCACGGGCGGGCGGTGCTGCGGGCGGGCGTCCGGGCGGTGCTGCAGCTCGCCGCGGTCGCCCTGGTGATCGCCTGGGTGGTCGGCGCGCTGTGGAGCTCGGTGCTGTTCGTGCTGCTGATGTTCTCCGTCGCGGTGCGCACCGCCGGGCGGCGGATCACCGACGGCCCGGGCTGGTGGTGGGCGGCGGCGCCGATCGCCGCCGGCGTGCTGCCGGTCCTGGCGCTGCTGCTCGCCACCGGCCTGCTGCCGGCGAAGGGCCTGTCGCTGATTCCGGTCGCCGGGATCCTGATCGGCGGGGCGCTGACCGCCACCTCGCTCTCCGGCCGCCGGGCGCTGGACGAACTGCGGAGCAGGCAAGGCGAGGTCGAGGCCGCCCTGGTGCTCGGCTTCGAGGCGCGCGACGCCCGGCTGGAGATGTCCCGGACGGCCGCCGCCACCTCGCTGGTCCCGGCACTCGACCAGACCCGGACCGTGGGCCTGGTCACCCTGCCCGGCGCCTTCGTCGGCATGCTGCTCGGCGGCGCCACGCCCGCCCAGGCCGGCGCGGTGCAGCTGTTCGTCCTGGTGGCGCTGCTCGCGGTGGAGGCGGCCGCGATCGTCGTCGTGCTGGAACTGGTCGGCCGAGGACTTCTGGCCCCCGGAGCACCGCCCGGCGTCGGGTAGGCTGGGAGGCGTTGAAGGGGAGTAGCCCTCCACCGGACCGTCGACATACTGGCACCGCTCCTCGTGGGCGGGCCCGGCGCCCGGGGCACCCGTCCGCGGGTGCCGGCGAGACCTTCGGCCGCAGTGCTGTGACCATTGACCAGTGCTGTCGGGCCGAGGCATCCCCGAGACGCACCGGTCGGGCAGCCCTTGAACCGAGAGACCTGCCGATCCGATGAACCCCCTGAGCATCGCCGCGCTGACCTTCGGCGTCATCTTCCTCGCCGAACTGCCCGACAAGACCGCGCTGGCCAGCCTGGTCCTGGGCACCAAGTACCGGGCGAGCTACGTCTTCGCCGGCATCGCCGCCGCCTTCGCCGTCCAGGTGGCCCTCGCCCTGGTGGCCGGCAGCCTGCTGGCGATGCTGCCGCAGCGCTGGGTGGAGGGCGTCACCGGGCTGCTGTTCCTGGTCGGAGCCGTGATGCTGCTCTGGCCCAAGGGCGACGAGGAGGACGACGGGCACGCCGCGAAGGAGCCCTCGTCCAACTCCTTCTGGAAGGTGGCCGGCGCGAGCTTCGTCCTGGTCGCGGTCGCCGAGTTCGGCGACCTGACCCAGATCATGACCGCCAACCTGGCCGCCAAGTACGCCTCGCCGCTGGCCGTGGGCCTCGGCGCGTGGCTGGCGCTGTGCGCGGTCGGCGGGATCGCCATCCTGGGCGGGCAGAAGCTGCTGAAGCACGTGCCGATGAAGGTCATCGTGCGGGTCGCCGCCTGCGTGATGCTGGTGCTGTCCGCCTTCAGCCTGGGGAAGGCGATCGTCGGCTGAGCCGCGGTCAGGCGGGGTAGTAGGAGAGCCTGGTACGGGTCTGCGGCCCGTACCAGCCGTCCTCGCCGTGGATGGCCATCATCGTCTGGAAGTTGCGCAGCGCCTGCTCGGTGTTCTTGTCGAACGTGCCGTTGACGTCCTCCTCGTCGAACCGCCAGGGCACGGCGTTGACGAGCCGGGACTGCATCGCGGCCACGTCGGCGCCGGTGTCGCCGCGGTGCAGGTCGCGCACGGTGGCCGACGGGCTCGGCGAGGCCGAGCGGCTCGGCTTGGCGGACGCCGACGGGGAGGGACTCGGCGGGGCCGCCGTGGTCTGCGGCGCCGCGGCCCTGGTGGTCGGCGGCTTGGCCTTGGTGGTGCTGGGCGCGACGGGGGAGGGCGAGCCGCTGCTCGCCTCGACGGTCGGCGTGGTGGGCCCCGGGTACGGGATGCCGCTGTCGGTCGGCGCGGGCAGCGCCTGGTTGCCGCGGTCGGGCGAGGCGGGCGAGAGGGCCAGGGCCAGGCCCGCGCCGACCGCCGCCAGGCCGATCATCGCCCCGGCGATCACCGTCCGCCGCCGGCCCGCCGCCTGCTGCTGCTCGACGCGGCGCTCGGCCCGCGAGCCGGGCGGGGGGACGTACTCCTCGCGGAAGGTGAACATGCCCAGGTCGGTGGCGGGTTCGGAGGAGCGCGCGGGACGGGGCGGGGAGGCAGGCGCGGAGGCAGGCGGGGTCGGGGGTGCCGGGTGCGCCTGCGGGGGTATCAGCTGGGTGTGCGCCTCCGGCCCGGGCTGCCCGACGGGCGGCTGCGCGGGCGGCTGAGCGGGCACCGGCGGCAGCACCGCGGTCTGCGCGGCGGCAGGGGCGACCGGCACGGCGGCGGGGGCCGCGGCGGGGGCCGCCGGGGCGACCGGGCCGAGCGGCACGGCGCCGGGCGTGACCGGGCCGGGCGTGACCGGGCCCGGCAGCACGGTGGTCTGCGCGGCGGCACCGGCGCCCGGGTACGGCGCGACGGGCGGTGCCGGAGGCGCGGGCGGCATCGGCGGCAGGCCGGTCGGCGGGGCCAGCCGGGTGGCGAAGGGGTCCGGCCCCGGACCGGGCTGCTCCACCGGCGCGGCGGCCACGTACGGGCGCACCAGCGGCGGGCCCTCCACGTGCGGCAGGACGGCGGTGTCGGCATTGCTGGGGTCCGAGAAGCAGCCGCAGCCACCCGCCGTCCGTGCCGCGCCGCAGCGGGGGCAGAGCTCTGCCGGCATGGGCCGGTCCTCCTCGGGGTCGGAATGAACGGCCTGATTATGCAGCAGCGGGCTGAGAACGGACAGGGAAGTCCGGTCCGGCCGGATCCGGTTGTCCGGTTTGGTGGTGAATCGGACGGCATGAACCCTCGGTGAACGCGACCTTTCAGCCGAAGAGCAGCTCGCGGTCACTGCCCAGGCGCCCGCGCAGGACCGCCAGTGCGCGCATGCTCTGCGACTTCACCACCGCCGTGCTGACCCCCAGGATCTCCGCGGTGGTCTCCACGCTGTGGTCCTCCCAGTAGCGCAGCAGCACGATCGCCCGGTCCCGCTCGGACAGCAGCATCAGCGCCTCCAGCAGGGTCAGCCGCATCGCGGTGGTGTCCCTGGGCCCGGCGGACTCCGGAAGCTGCTCCACCGCCAGTTCGCCGCTGCTGCGCAGCCGCCGGTGGTCCAGCAGGGAGTTCAGCAGCACCTTCCGGGCGTAGACGAACGGATCGCCGTCGCGCCGGTTGATCCGCTTCCACGCGAGGTACATCTTGGTCAGCGTGGTCTGGGTGAGGTCCTGGGCCAGGTGCCAGTCCCGGCACATCAGGTAGGCGATCTGGCGCAGCCGGCCCGCGCCGGCCTCGGCGAACGCTGTGAAGTCTGCATCGTCGCGCACTGCTTGGTGGTCCCGATCTGTGGGTCGCAAGGGTGGGGGCGGTGGCGCGGCGGTGGGAGCGGCCCGGGGCCGCCCGCACCGCCGCGCGCGTCAGCGCAGTGGCGCCGCTCGGCGGTACTGCTGCTCGGCGGCTTCGACCGTCCGGCTGTCGCTGTGCAGCGACAGGGCCGGTCCGCCGGCCAGCTCGACCGCCTGCTGGGCGGTCAGCGCGTTGGCCCCCGGCGGGAAGTAGTACGCGTTCTCCCCGATCCGGCAGTTGCCGAAGAGCACCTGGGCCCGGGTGGCGTCCGCCCGCCGGACGGTCACCACGACGGTCTGCGGGCACGGCGCGGTGAGGTAGTCCACCGAGGTGAGCTGTCCCCGGCTGTCGAACGTGCAGAAGCGGGCACCGCCCTGCGTGCAGCCGGAGTCCTTGCCGGCGAGCAGGGTGACCCGGACCACGCCGGTGCCCGTCCCCTCCGTCACGTTCAGCATCGCGGACACATCCTGCTCGGGCCCGCTGACGGCGTAGTCGCTGCCCTTCCACGTGGTGCCCGGCAGCGCCTGCACCACCGCCGCGAGCAGCGCCCGCGAGGTGGTCGGCACCGTGTGGGCGGACGCCGACGGGCTCGGTGGGCCCACCGGCGGCTCGGCGGCCGCACTCTGCACCGCCGGGCCGGCGGCCGGCTGCCGGAGCGGCCCGACCGGGCCGCCCAGCAGCGCGACCGCGGCCGCCAGCGCGGTCACCGATCCGACGGCCGCGGCGACCGTCCGGCGCCGGCGCACCCGGCGGCCGTCGCGGGTGGCCGCCTCGATCAGTCCTGCCAGGGGTGGAGCGCTGAGCTCCGACAGCTCCTCGGAGAGAGCGGTACGGAAATCGTCCATCGTTCTTGTCCTCAGGTCTCACCCGCACGCCGGCCATGCGGACCCGCTCCGGTGCGGGGCTCTGCCCACCAGGACGGGTCGGCGCGCCGGTTCGGTCGCACCGGGGGACGAGGAAGTTCCCCGGCGGCCGCTCAGCCGCCGAGCTCGACGGACCGGTACTCGAAGAGCACCCCGAAGCCCGCGCTGGTGTAGAGGTTCATCGCGACCTCGTTGCCGCCGAACACGTTGAACATCAGCGCCGTGTCGCCGGCCGCCACCGCCGCCTGCTCGCCTATCGCCATCGCCGCCCGGCCGTAGCCGTTGCCGCGCTCGTGCTCCTCGATGAACAGCGAGTACCCGTACGTCACCCCCGGCAGGAAGCCGTGGTGCAGCCAGCCGGTGCCGATCGTCCGCTCCTCGGCCTCCAGCACCACGAACGCGTGCCCCGGCGTCCGCCTGCCCTGCGGCAGCAGCCGGGCGAAGTCCGCGTCCGACTTCTCCTGCGCCTGTTCCCGGGTCAGACCGCCGGCCCGCACGATGTCGAACACGTACGCCTCGTCCTCGGCCCGCCGCCACGCCGGGTACTCCGTCTCCGTCATCGGACGGTACGTCACCCCGTCGGGCAGGGCGGCCGGGGTGCCGATGAACTTGACCCGGTTCTGGCCGCGCACCGGGTAGGCGTCGAACAGCGGCTCCGGGGCGAAGAGTTGGATGCCGCAGGAGGTCGTGCCGTGCTCGGCGCACCAGCGCTCCGCCCAGCCGCGGGCGGCCTCGCCGTGGCCGGCGCCGGCATGCGCGGGATCGATCCACAGCTCCTCGATCCGGCCCTCGTCGCCGTCCGCCACCACGGCCACCGCACCCACCGGCCGGCCCCCGGCCCGCACCTCCGCCACCGTCGCCCCGGCCGACCGCTCCAGCCAGCGGGCCACGCTCGCCTCCGCCGCCGGGGCGGCGAAGCCCGCCCGCCGGTACGCCGCGAGCCGGCGCTGCTCGGCGCCCTCGCGCCAGGACGTGGTGTCGGTGAGGATGCTCAGTTCAGTCACGCCCGCTATCTCGGCACGGACGGCATGCCCACGGCAAGCGGTTTTCGCCGCGGTGCGGTGGTGGCCGGGGCAGGGTCGGGCCGGAGCGGGTGCGGTGGTGCGCCGGTGCGTCGGTGCGGACCCGCCGGTCGGCGCCGGGTGGCGCGGTGTCAGCCGGCGCCCTCGCGGTGCTGCTGCGGGCTGACCCCGCGGACCCGCTTGAACGCGGCGCTCAGCGCGAACGCGCTTCCGTAGCCCACCCGGTGGGCGACCGCGGCGAGCGTGGCGTCCGGCTCCGCCAGCAGATCGGCGGCCAGCGCCAGCCGCCAGCCCGTCAGGTACGCCATCGGCGGCTCACCGACCAGCTCGGCGAAACGGCGGGCCAGCGCCGCCCGCGACACCCCGACCTCGGCGGCCAGCACCGCGACCGTCCACGGCCGGGCCGGATCCCCGTGCAGCAGGCCCAGCGCCGGACCCACCACCGGGTCGGCCTGCGCCCGGTACCAGGCCGGCGCCGCCCCCGACGGCCGGGCGAACCACGCCCGCAGCGCGCTGATCAGCAGCAGGTCGAGCAACCGGTCCAGCACCACCTCCTGCCCCGGCTCGTCCCGGCCGATCTCCTCCGCGAGCATCGGCAGCAGCGGCGACCCCCACTCCGCGCCGTCCAGCCGGACCACCTGCGGCAGCGCCCGCAGCAACCGCCCGCTCACCTCCCCGCGCAGCTGGTAGGTGCCGCTGAGCAGCACCGCCGCCGCCTCCGGCCCGCCCGTGCCCCAGGTCCGCAGGCCCCGGTCCAGCTCCTCGCACAGCTCCTCGCCGCCGGGCGCGGTCGACACCTGACCCGGGTGGACCACCACCTGCGGCGCGGTCGACGGCAGGTCCGCCACCGTGTACGGCTCCGGGCCGCGCACCACCGCCAGGTCGCCCGGCCGCAACCGGACCGGCTCCGCGCCGTCCGGGACCACCCAGCCCTCGCCGCGCACCATCGTGAGCAGCGTCAACGGCGCCTCGTCCGCGATCCGCACCGCCCACGGCGGGTCGAACACCGACCGCAGCAGGAAGGCCCCCTGGGCGCGGGGTCCGGTCAGCAGGGCACCGAGAGCGTCCATGCCCGCCACCCTATGCCGCCCGGCCCTGGACGCCCGCGTATGCGGTCGAGCGCCTCGACCATGGAACACCGCCCGCCCCCGCCGGTTGAATCGAACCATGACCACGCGAACCGCCATCGGGCGAACGGAGGTTGCCGGAATGTCCACCCTGCGCACCGCGGTGCTCTTCGCCGCCACCCTCACCACCGGCCTCAGCGCCGGACTCTTCTACTCCTACGCCTGCTCGGTGATGCCCGGCCTCGCCCGGCTCGACGACCGCGGCTTCGTGGAGGCCATGCAGCGGATCAACGTCGCCATCCTCAACGGGTGGTTCATGCTGAGCTTCCTCGGCTCGCTGGTGCTGATCCTCGCCGCCGGCGCCCTCCACCTGCGCGGCGCCGACCGGGGCGTCCTGCTGTGGATCGGCGTCGCCGCGGTCTGCTACATCGCCGTGCTGGCGATCACCGCCGTGGTCAACGTCCCGCTCAACGACCGCTTGGCGGCGGCGACCTCGCCCGAAGCCGCCCGCGCCGCCTTCGAGACCACCTGGGTCCGCTGGAACACCGTCCGCGCCCTCACCTCGACCGCCGCGCTCGCCTCCCTCGCCTGGGCCCTGCACCGCGCGCCGTGAGGCAGGATGGGAGCCATGAGCGTAGTGAAGATCAACGTACTGACCGTCCCCGCCGAGCAGCGCGAGGTGCTGGAGAAGCGCTTCGCCTCGCGGGCCGGCACGGTCGAAGGGTCCGACGGCTTCGAGTGGTTCGAGCTGCTCCGTCCCGTCGAGGGCACCGACCAGTACCTGGTGTACACCCGGTGGCGTGACGAGGCCTCCTTCCAGGCCTGGATGGAGGGCCTGATGAAGGCGGCGCACCAGGGCGGCAGCGCGGGCGGCCCGGGCGGCGCCGGCGGACAGGGCGGCGGCGAGGGCGGCGAGCGTCCCAAGCCCGCGGCGTCCGGTTCCACCGTCTGGTCGTTCGAGGTCGTCCAGTCGGCCGGCCCCAAGCAGGGCTGACCCCGCCGCGGACCGGGACGGGCCGCCCGCACCCCGGTGCGGGCGGCCCGTCGCCGCACCCGGTTCAGGGCCGGTCGAACGACGCCGGCGCGGCGAACGCCGCACGGCGGGTGGCGCGGCGCAAGGTCCGCAGCAGCGGCCCGCCGACGGTCAGGCACAGGACGGCGGTGAGCGCCGCCCGCGGCAGGTCCCAGCCGAGCGACGTGGTCAGGCAGTAGACCGCGAACCGGGCGAGGTTCGCCGGCAGCGGATCACCCGGCACGAAGGAGACCGCGCTGGACGTGCCGCTCAGGTACGGCCAGCCCTGCAGGTTCATCACCGTGCCGTACGCCACGGCGGACACCGCGCCGTAACCCGCGAGCAGCACCTGCTCGCGGCGGCCACGGAGCGACGTCGCACCGGGCAGCAGACCCGCGCCGAGGCACACCCAGCCCATCGCCAGCATCTGGAACGGCAGCCACGGGCCGACACCGCCGGTCAGCAGGCCCGACGCGAACAGCGTCAGCGCCCCCAGCACGAACCCCAGCGCCGGACCCAGCACCCGACCGGCCAGCACCATCAGGAAGAACATCGGCTCCAGCCCGGCCGTCCCCGCGCCCAGCGGCCGCAACGCCGCGCCGGCCGCCGCCAGCACCCCGAGCATCGCCACCGCCTTGGCGTCCAGACCGCGCTCGCCCTCGGACAGCTGCGCCACCACGACGGCCAGGAGCAGCGGCAGCAGCAGGGCGAACAGCCACGGCGCATCGGCGGAGTGACCGACCAGGTCCGACTTCCGCGAGGCCAGCAGCGGCCACCCGAACGCCGCCACCCCCACCGCGGACACCAACCCGAGCACCACCCCGGACCGCCACCCCAGCGACACCACCCCGCTCACCGACCCCCCTCCGCACCGGACGCCCGCGGCGTGCCCGGGGCCGCCGGGGTGTGCGAGCCGTCGGCGTCCCGCGCGGCAGCGCGCTCCGCGGCCGGCTGCGCCGGGACGGCGGGCGCCTGCGGCGTGCTCGGCTGTGCCTGCGGCAGGCCCGGTACGGGCTCGGCGGCCGGCTGTACCGGGGCCTGCGGCACGCCGGGCGGCTGGGTGCCAGTGCCTCCCACACCTGGCTGTGCCGGGACGGCGGACGCCCGCGGCGTGCCCGGGGCCGCCGGGGTGTGCGAGCCGTCGGCGTCCCGCGCGGCAGCGCGCTCCGCGGCCGGCTGCGCCGGGACGGCGGGCGCCTGCGGTGTGCTCGGGGCCGGTGCAGTGGTGGGGGGCCTGCCCAGGGCGATGGCGACCTGGGGGACGGTCAGGTACGGGGGGAGGACCTTGGCGGTCTGGGGGGCGAAGGCGGGGGAGGCGAGGACGGTTTCGGAGGTGGGGCCGTCGGCGACGACCTCGCCGTCGGCGAGGACGGCGGTGCGGTGGGCGAGTTCGGCGGCGAGTTCGACGTCGTGGGTGGCGAGCAGGATCGCGTGGCCGTCGGCGGCGAGCCCTCGCAGGACGGTGACCAGCCGGGCCTTGGCGGCGTAGTCGAGGCCGCGGGTGGGTTCGTCGAGGAGGAGGACGGGCGGCCGGGCGGTGAGGACGACGGCGAGGGCGAGGGTGAGTCGCTGGCCTTCGGAGAGGTCGCGCGGATGGGTGTCCTCGCCGACGCCGGGCAGCAGCCGGGCGACGAGTTCGCGGCAGGTCCCGGGGGCCGCGCCGGCGTCCCGGTCGGCGGCGGCGCATTCGCCGGCGACGCTCTCGCCGTAGAGCAGGTCGCGCGGGTCCTGCGGGACGAGGCCGACCCGGCGGATCAGGTCCTTGGGCCGGGTGCGGTGCGGGACGAGCCCGCCGACCCGGACCGTCCCGGAGGTGGGGGCGTGCAGGCCGACGAGGCTGCCGAGCAGGGTGGACTTGCCGGCGCCGTTGCGTCCCATCAGTGCGGTGATCCCGCCCGCGCGCAGTTCCAGGTCGACGCCGCGCAGCGCCGGGACGGGGCCCCGGGTGACGGCCAGTCGGGCGACGGTGACCAGCGTCTCGCCGAGAGGAGCGGGCGCGGACGGGGCCGCGGTGGTGGTGAGCCGTTCGCGGAGCGTCGCGGCCCGCCGGCGGGCGTCGCGGACGGTGAGCGGCAGCGGGTCCCAGCCGGCGAGCAGGCCGAGGTCGACGACGGGCGGTCGGACGGGGGAGCGGGCCATCAGTTCGGCGGGGTCGCCGAGCAGGGGTGCGGTGCCGTCGCCGGGCAGCAGCAGGACCTGGTCGGCGTACTGGACGACGCGTTCCAGCCGGTGCTCGGACATCAGCACGGTGGTGCCGAGGTCGTGCACCAGTCGCTGCAGGACGGCGAGGACCTCCTCCGCGGCGCCGGGGTCGAGCGCGGAGGTCGGCTCGTCGAGCACCAGGACCTTCGGGTGGACGGTGAGCACCGAGCCGATCGCGACCCGCTGCCGCTGGCCGCCGGAGAGGGTGCTGAGGGCGCGGCCGCGGAGTTCGGCGAGGCCGAGCAGGTCGAGGGTCTCCTCGACGCGGCGCCGCATCACGGCCGGTGCGAGGCCCAGGGATTCCATGCCGTAGGCGAGTTCGTCCTCGACGGTGTCGGTGACGAAGTGTGCGGCCGGGTCCTGGCCCACGGTGCCGACCAGGTCGGCGAGTTCGCGGGGCCGGTGGGTGCGGGTGTCGCGGCCGTCGACGGTGACCCGGCCGCGCAGGGTGCCGCCGGTGAAGTGCGGGACCAGCCCGTTGACCGTTCCGAGGAGGGTGGACTTGCCGCAGCCGGACGGGCCGACCAGCAGGCACAGTTCGCCCTCGGGGACGGTGAGGTGGACGTCGCGCAGGGCCGGCGCGTCGGCGTCGGCGTACTGGACGGAGACCTGGTCGAAGACGATCACCGGCTGCTCCGGGGCGGGTCGGGGGCGACGAGGGCGGGCAGCAGCCCGATCAGTACGGCGGCGGCCGCCGTGAGCGGGAGCTGCGGGGCGGTGAGCGGCACCACGGACGGGCTGAACGCCTCGGGGTGGCGTCCGGCGAGCAGGACCAGCAGTCCGGCCACCGCGAGTCCGGAGCCGGCGGTCAGCCACTCGGGCAGGGCCCAGGGGTCGGGCCGGTAGCGGGTCCTGACGGAGCGTCGGCCGCCGAGCGCCAGCCCGCCGGCCGCCGCCGCGGCGCCGGCCAGCAGCAGCGGCACGGCCCAGGCCGTCCGTCCGCCGGCGCCGAGCAGGCCGTACGTGGCGCTGCACACGGCGAGCAGGCCGAGCAGGGTGAGGGCTCCGGCGGTGCGGACGATGCGGCGCGGGACGTCGGCGGTGCGGCCGAATCCGCGCGAGTCCATCGCCGCGGCGAGTCCGACCGAGCGTTCCAACGCGCCTTCCAGCACCGGGAGTCCGACGGCGAGGACGGCGCGGACACCGCGGTCCTCGCGGCCGCGCAGCCGACGGGCGGCCCGCAGCCGGCGGATGTCGGCGACCAGGTTCGGGGCGAAGGTGGTCGCCACCACGGCGGCCACCCCGACCTCGTAGAGCGCCCCGGGCAGGCAGCGCAGCAGCCGGGCCGGGGAGGCGAGGGCGTTGGCGGCGCCCACGCACAGCAGCAGGACGGCCAGTTTCAGGCCCTCGTAGCAGGCGAAGAGGACGCCCTCGACGGCCACCGGTCCGCCGAGCCGCACGCCCTGCGCCCAGGCGGGGAGCGGGAGGTGGGGGAGGGTGACCAGCACGTGGGTGCCGCCCACCGGCGACCCGAGGAGCACCGCGAACGCCAGCCGCAGCCCGAGCACCACCAGGCCGATCCGCAGGAACGCCCCGTAGGAGCGGGCCCACGGCGCGTCGCTGCGCCGGGCCGCGACCACGTACCCGGCGACCGCCGCGATCAGGAGCAACAGCACCGGATTGGTGGTGCGGGAGGCGCCGGCGGCCAGCCCGAGCGCCCACAGCCACCACGCACCGGGGTGCAGCAGGCGGGGGCCGAGGCGGCGGGCGGGGGGCGATGGCATGGCGGTGGGTCTCTTCCCTGGCTCTTCCCTGACTCTTCCCTGGATCTTCCCGGGTCAGCGGCGGCGGCGGGCCTGCCAGGCGGCGCCGACGGCCAGCGCCGCGACCAGCGCGCCGCCCGCCACCAGGCCGAGCGACGGGCCGTCGTCGGCGGGTGTGCCGCCGGCCGCCGGGGCCGCCGGTGCGGCGACGGTGTCGGCGCAGCCCGCGCGGGGGTATCCGGCGATGGCGCAGAGCACGCCCGCGGAGTCGTAGCGCAGCGGCGGGGCGACGGCGGCGAGCACGTCGGCGGAGGAGGCGGCGGCCGGGACGGCGGCGCACGCGGTGCGCGGCGCGGGCGGCTGCTCGCCGCCGGGGGCGTCGGCGGCGGTGCCGAAGTCCAGCACCACGGCGACCCGCTTGTGGCTCGCGGCGGGCGGGGTGTCGGCGCAGATCGCGGCGAATTCGCCGGTGGCGGTGGGCCGGGCGGCGTCCTGGCCGCCGTCCGGGCTCACCGCGAAGCGCCAGCCGTCCACCGCGCCGTCGGCCGGGACGAACCCGGCCGGACCGACCTGCTGGTACGCCCACGCGGAGCCGGACCACTTCCAGAACGACCAGTACCGGTACCCGGCCGCCTGCGCGCCGGGCGCGACGGCGACCAGCGCGGCCGCCAGCGAGGCCGTCAGCGCGACGAGCAGTGCGACGAGCGGGGCGGCCCCGGCCGCCGGCGCCCGCCGGAGGGCCGGCGCCGGGGTGGTGCGGGCGGTCACTTGGCGCCGTTGCGGGTGGTGCGGCGGCGGTTGAGGCTGAGCAGCAGGCCGCCGCCGACGCCGACGAGGAGGCCGACGCCGATCATCCAGCCGGCCGAGAAGCCGCCGTTCTCGTCGGGCTCGGTGATGCCGGAGCCGGGGGCCTTGGTGGCGTCCGGCTCGTTGGCGGCCTTCGCGGCGGCGGCCGCCGGGACGGAGGCGGGCTTCGGGCCGGCGTCGATCAGCAGCTGCACCATGTTGGTGCCGCCGAAGTTGTACGGGTCGAGCTTGGTGGCGCGGGCGACCAGCAGCAGGGTCGCGGCGGCGGCCGGGTCGGTGCCGTTCTTGCCCTGCGCGGCCCAGGCGTAGCCGTTGCCGGCCAGCCAGTCGGCGGCGCTGGCGGCCTCCTTGGCGTGCCCGGCCTGGACCAGGCTGAGCACCGCCCACGAGGTGGCGTTGAAGTCCGGGCCGGGGGTGGCGCCGGGGGTGTCCAGGAGCAGGCGCTGGCCGCCCGCGGCGAGCTTCGCGGTGAGGTACGCGGCCGCGGCCGACGCCGAGTCGGCGCGGGCCACGGTGCCGGCGGCCGCGCCGTCGGCGCAGGCCAGCGGCTTGGCCGGGGCGTCGGCCCGGCTGTCGGCGGTGACCGGGAGGTGGCCGCCGGCGGCGGCGAGCGCGGCCTGCGAGGAGGCGAGGACGTTGGCGGTCAGCGGGCTGCCGGCGACCGGCTGGTAGGCGAACGCGCCGCGCTGGTCGGCGGGGGAGGCGCAGCCGAGCTGGAAGCCGGCCAGGCCGTCGTACGCGCTGTGGCCGTCGCGGGCGACGCCCGCCGGGTCGGCGCCGGCGGCGAGCAGCGCGGAGACGGCGAGCGCGGTGGAGTCGGCGTCGCCGGGGCTGCCCGGGTTGTAGGACCAGGTGCCGTCGGTGTTCTGGTTGGCCTTGAACCACTGCACGGCCTTGGCGACCGGCTCGGCGTGGCCGCCGAGGGCGACGAGCGCCTGGACGGCGACGGCGGTGGCGTTGGAGTCCTCGGTCTTCGGGTCGCACGCGGTGGCGGTGTCGGCCCGGAAGGACGGCCAGCCGCCGTCCGCGCACTGCTGGCCGAGCAGCCAGCCGACGGCGGACTCGGCGGGCACGACCTCGTTCTGCTTCAGCGCGGTCAGGGCCAACGACTGCCGCCACACGCCGTCGTAGCCGGGGTCTCCCTTGCCGTACAGCCCGGCCGGCACGGCTGCCGGCGCCGGCGTGCCGGCCGGGCCGGGGGCGGTGCTGCCGGCGGCGCTGGGGGCGGTGCTCGGCGTGGCGGCGGGGCTGCTCGGTGCCGCCGAGGCGGATTCGGCCAGGGCGGGGGCGGCGGTGCCGGCCAGCAGCAGTCCGGCCAGGACGGCGGAGCCCAGACGGGCAGGGGTGATCATGGAGAGGGTGCCTTTCGGTGAGCGGTGGCAGCGGCCCGGGAGCACCGGGCCACCCGTAGACCACGACGGAGACGGCCGCTCGCCCTCCGCCGGGCAGTCCGACTGCGCCGCCGGGTGGGCGGCTCACGGTTGCGGGTCAGTGCCGGATTCGCACCGGCTTCCCCCTGGCGGAGAGCGGATGAAGTTGTTGTCGCGCCAGGCACTCTAACCGCCCCGCCGCCCCCGGCCGGAAAATGGAACCTGTTCTTGTCCGTCCCTTGCCCGCCCGGAGCGGTCAGCCGGCCGTGAGCAGCCGGGCCGCGGTGTGCAGGTCGGCGCGGACCTCCTGCAGCGAGGCGCGCCCGCACAGCCAGGCCAGCAGGGTGGCGTGCCAGGTGTGCCCGATCACCCGCAGCGCGGCCTGCTGGTCGGCGCTGGGCGCCCCGGGAAGGCGGGCGGCCTCCAGGACGATCGCCGAAGTCAGCCCGGACACCTCGTCCACCTCGCTGCTCAGCGAGCGGTCGGCGAAGGACAGGGCCCGCACCATCGCCTCCGCCAGCCGCGGCTCGCGCTGCAGCGCGTGGAAGGCGGCGGTGAGCGCCTCGGCGACCCGGGTGGCCGGGTCCTCGCCGGTCGGCGGGTGGCGGCGGACCTGTTCGTGCAGGTGGAGCAGCTGCTCGCGCATCACCGCGACCAGCAGGTGCACCTTGGACGGGAAGTACCGGTACAGCGTGCCGAGCGCCACCTCGGCGTCCTCGGCGACCTCGCGCATCTGGACCGCCTCGTACCCGCCGCGGGCCGCCAGCGCGGTCGAGGCGCGCAGGATCCGGCGCCGCCGCTCCGCCTGACGCGGAGTGAGCGACCCGTCGGCGACGGTGGTCGAGGTCAAGGCGGCCCCCAGGAGCGGCAGTCCGGACGAAGCGGTCTGTGGAAGAGTTCCCGGCGTGGTGCGAATCACCTGCCCTGGCTCGGGACACCAAGCTACGGCCCGGTAATCTTCGAGGACTCTCGTCGTTCACCCCGTGGACGACAGGAGCCCAGCACCACCCGTGAAACGTGATCTACTTTACCGGCCGTCGCCGGTCCCGGTGAGTAGGGATAAGGGGCCCCAGGATGACAGCGCAGCCGCCGCCGTCTCTGCGCATCGCCCTGCTCTCCTACCGCGGCGACCCGTTCTGCGGCGGCCAGGGCGTCTACGTCCGCCACCTCTCCCGGGAGCTCGCGAACCTCGGCCACCACGTGGACGTGATCGGCGCCCAGCCCTACCCGGTGCTGGACCCGGTCGAGGGCACCGGCTCGGTCCGCCTGGTCGAACTGCCGAGCCTGGACCTCTACCGCTCGGACGACCCGTTCCGCACCCCGGCCGCCGGCGAGTTCCGCGGCCCGGTGGACCTGCTGGAGTTCGCCACCATGCGCACCGGCGGCTTCCCCGAGCCGCTGACCTTCTCGCTGCGCGCCCGCCGCTACCTGGCCCGGCACAAGGGCCGCTACGACGTCGTCCACGACAACCAGACCCTCGGCTACGGCCTGCTCGGCCTGGAGCGCCACGGCTTCCCGCTGGTCACCACCGTGCACCACCCGATCACCGTGGACCGCCGGCTGGAGATCGCGGCCGCCGGCACCCGGCTGGAGCGGCTCGGCAAGCGCCGCTGGTACGCCTTCACCCGGATGCAGAAGCGGGTCGCCGGCCGGCTCGACCACATCATCACCGTCTCCGCCAGCTCCAAGGCGGAGATCGCCGAGGACCTGGGCGCCGCTCCCGGCGCGATCTCGGTGGTGCCGATCGGCGCCGACACCCGCCTGTGGTCCCCCTCGGACGCGGTCGCGGTCGTCCCCGGGCGGATCGTCACCACCTCCAGCGCCGACGTCCCGCTGAAGGGCCTGGTCCACCTGGTCGAGGCGCTCGCCAAGGTCCGCACCGAGCGGGACGCGCACCTGGTGGTGGTCGGCAAGCCGCAGCGCGGCGAGGGTCCGGTCGCCGACGCGGTGCGCCGCTTCGGCCTGGAGCCGCACATCGAGTTCCGCACCGGCCTGAGCGACACCGAACTGGTCGACCTGTACCGCTCCGCCGAGGTGGCCTGCGTGCCCTCGCTGTACGAGGGCTTCTCGCTGCCCGCCGCCGAGGCGATGGCCACCGCCACCCCGCTGGTCGCCACCACCGGCGGCGCCATCCCCGAGGTGGCCGGCCCGGACGGCGAGACCTGCCTGGCGGTGCCGCCCGGCGACGCGGGCGCGCTGGCCGGCGCGCTCGGCCGGCTGCTCGACGACCCCGAGCTGCGCGCCCGCCTCGGCGCCGCCGGACGCGAGCGGGTGCTGGCCCGGTTCACCTGGCGCCGCGCCGCCGAGCTGACCGCCGATCGCTACCGCGCCGCGATCGCCACCGGCGCCGGGCAGCGCGCCCGCTCCGGCCCAGGCTGGCGCTACGTCGGCTGAGCGGACCGGCGCCCCTGTCGGCCCGCACTCCGTCACCCGCACTCCGTCACCCACGCTCCGTCACCCACCCTCCGCAGGACCCGAAGCAGCAACGAATGGGAGCCCAGCAGTGCTGACCGTCGACTTCTCCCGCTTCCCGCTCGCCCCAGGCGATCGGGTGCTCGACCTGGGCTGCGGCGGCGGCCGGCACGCGTTCGAGTGCTACCGGCGCGGCGCCGACGTGGTCGCCCTCGACCAGAACGCCGAGGAGATCGCCGAGGTCCGCAAGTGGTTCGCCGCCATGGAGCAGGCCGGCGAGGCCCCGGCCGGTGCCAGCGCGGTGGCGATGGAGGGCGACGCGCTCAACCTGCCGTTCGACGACGGCACCTTCGACAAGATCATCATCTCCGAGGTGATGGAGCACATCCCCGACGACAAGGGCGTGCTCGCCGAGATGGTCCGGGTGCTCAAGCCCGGCGGCCTGCTCGCCGTCACCGTGCCCCGCTACCTGCCCGAGAAGATCTGCTGGGCGCTCTCCGACGAGTACCACGAGGTCGAGGGCGGCCACATCCGGATCTACAAGGGCGACGAGCTGGTGGAGAAGGTCCGCGGCGCCGGCCTGGAGCCGTACGGAACCCACCACGCGCACGCCCTGCACTCCCCGTACTGGTGGATCAAGTGCGCGGTCGGCGTCAACAACGACAAGGCGCTGCCGGTCAAGGCCTACCACCAGCTGCTGGTCTGGGACATCGTCGGCACCCCGGTGATCAGCAGGATCACCAAGGCCGCCGAGAAGGCGCTCAACCCGGTGATCGGCAAGTCCTTCGTGGTGTACGCCTCCAAGCCGCGGACCGGCGAGTGACGGCCGCGATCCCGGAGGCGCTGCTGCTGGACGGCGTCCTCGACGCCGAGCAGGCCGCCGCCACCGTGCGCACCATCCTCGCCGACCAGCGGCCGGACGGCGCCATCCCGTGGTTCACCGGCGGACACCTCGACCCCTGGGACCACACCGAGGCCGCGATGGCCCTGGACACCGCCGGCCGGCACGACGCGGCCGAGGCCGCCTACCGCTGGCTCACCGAGAACCAGAACCCCGACGGCTCCTGGTACGCCGGCTACACCCACCCCGCCGACGGCGGCCCGGTGGTGGTCAGCAACAGCGCCAAGGAGACCAACTTCTGCGCGTACGTCGCGGTCGGCGCCTGGCACCACCACCTCTCCACCGGCGACGACACCTTCCTCGAATGGATCTGGCCCACGGTCCGCCGCGCGCTGGACTTCGTGGTCGGCCTGCGGCTGCCCGACGGCCCGATCTCCTGGCGCCAGGACGAGGACGGCACCGCGCCCCAGGAGGCGCTGCTCACCGGCTCCTCCTCGATCCTGCACGCCCTGCGCTGCGGACTCGCCATCGCCGACCACCTGGAGGAGCCCCAGCCCGACTGGGAGCTCGCCGCCGGCCGGCTCGGCCACGCCGTCACCCACCACCCCGAGCGGTTCCTCGACAAGGACCGCTACTCGATGGACTGGTACTACCCGGTGCTCGGCACCGCGCTGCGCGGCGACGCCGCCGCCGAGCGGATCGAACGCGACTGGGACCGCTTCGTCGTCCCCGGCCTCGGCGTGCGCTGCGTCAGCGACCGGCCCTGGGTCACCGGCGGCGAGAGCGCCGAACTCGCCCTCGCGCTGTGGGCCGTCGGCCAGTCCGACCGGGCCGTGCAGATCCTGCGCTGGATCCGCCACCTGCGCCACGAGGACGGCTCGTACTGGACCGGGTACGTCTTCGAGGACGACGCGATCTGGCCCGAGGAGCGCACCACCTGGACCGCCGGCGCGCTGCTGCTCGCCGTCGCCGCGCTCGGCGGGGACCACGCCACGGTGACCGTCTTCGGCGGCGACCAGCTGCCCAGCGGGCTGGTCGTCGACGACTGCTGCTGACCCGGTGCCGGATGCCGGGTGCGGGATGCCCGGTGCCGGGCGTCAGGTGCCCGAACGCCCGAGGGGCGCGGAGCGTGAGCTCCGCGCCCCTCGGGCGTTGTGCGCGCCTGCGGCGTCCGCCGGGCCGGTCAGCCGCGCTGGATGCCGCTGGTGTCGCTCAGCAGGCCGTGCGTGCCGTCCGGCAGCTGCGCCACCAGCGCGGTGCCGCGCTGGTCGACCGCCAGGTACCAGGTGCCCGGGACCAGCTCGCCGACCGGGGCGCCGGCCGGGTTGTCCTTCGGCGCGAGCCGGCGCACGGCCGGGACCGCGAACCAGAACGGCGCGAACGGGGCCGCGGCGGCCGCCGGAGCGGGCGCCGGGGTGTGGTCCTGCGGCTGCGCGCCCGCCGGGGCCGGGAAGCCGTAGCCGGCGGCCGGCTGCTGCTGGCCGTACGGGACCTGCGGCTGGACCTGGGTCGCGACGTGCGGCTGCGGCTGCGGCGTGGTCTGGGCCAGCGGGTGGCCGGCCTGGGCCTGCGCCTGGGCGGCCGGGTCGGCGTGGCCCGCCGGGGCGCCCGGGTAGCCGTACTGGCCGCCGTGCTGACCGAACTGGTCGGGCTGGCCCGGCTGACCGGGCTGGCCGCCGGGGACACCGGCGTACTGGAAGCCCGGCGCCGCCGGCGGGGTGGCCGGCTTGTCGGACAGCAGCGGCGCCTGCAGCGCGGGCACCAGCGGACCGGCCGCGGCGGCACCCGCCAGCGCCAGCAGCGAGAGCAGAGCCAGGTAGGCGCCGAAGCTGTGGCCGAAGCCGGGGAGGTCGCCGCCGCCCATCAGCGACCACAGCGAGGTCCACAGCGCGGCCACCGACAGCGCGATGCCCCACTGGTCGAGACGCAGGCCCAGCACCTGGCGGTTGGCCACCGCCTCGCCCTGGAGGCGCTGGACCAGGACCAGGGCGGCCCCGATCAGGCCGAGCAGGAAGACCGAGGGCAGCACCGGGAACAAGGCCGTCGACCAGGCGCTGGTGGAGATGGGACCGAGCCGGGTGTCGACCGCCTGGTACGGCAGGAAGGAGGCGATGAGGAGCAGCACGGCCGCTCCCGCGACGGCGGCGTCTCCCCTGGTGAGAGCGCGCAGATTCACTGTCGGTCCCCTCGTTGGTGTGTCGTGGTCGGGGCAAAAGCCTAGAGCCATGCCATTCCGGAGCGCACGGCGCCCTCCGAAAAACAGCATTCCGGTCGGAACGTCAGATGATCGTAAAGTGATCGTCCGACGGGTGTTCAGCTGGTGGTCAGATAGGAAGTCAGGGCGTCGGCGATCCCCTGGGCCGCCTGCTGCCGCCACTGAGGATCCGTCATCCGCTTGGCATCGCCCGAGTTTCGCATGTTGCCGCACTCGATGAACACCTTGGGGACCCGCGACAGGTTCAGCCCGCCCAGGTCGCCCCGGGTGTCGAGCCCCTGCTGCCCGATGTAGTCCGCGTACGGCTCGCCCGTCGCCGCCTTGAACCCGTCCCGCAGCAGCACCCCGAGCCGGTGCGAGGGGTCGACGATCGCCGAGGTGTCCGCCTTCCCGGCCACCACCCGGGACGGCATGATCACGTGGAAGCCGCTGGCCGAACCCGGCGCGCCGTCCCCGTGCACCGACACCGCCGCGTCCGCCTTCGCCTCGTTGCCGATCCGCGCCCGCTCGTCGATGCACGGTCCCCACGCCCGGTCCCCGTCCTGGGTCAGCACCACCGTGGCACCCCGGTCCCGGAGGATCTGCCGTGCCCGGTGCACCACGTCCAGCGTGAAGTCCGCCTCCGAGTAGCCCGCGTCGGTCGACGTCCCCGTGGTGTCGCACTCCTTGCGACTGTTGCCGATGTCCACCTGCTTGGCGATGTCGGACGTGTGCCGGCCGTTGCCGGTGTTGTGGCCCGCGTCCAGCAGGACCGTGCGCCCCGCCAGCTGCCGCCCGCCCGGTGACGAGGACCCCGACGGCGCCGCACTCGGACTCCCCGCCGCTGCGGAGGCGCCCGCGCCGGACGGCGCCACCGAGCCGGGCGCGGCCGGCGACGGGTCGAGCAGGTCGCCCTCGCTGAACGCCGCCGAGGAACGCGGCGCCGCCGCACCCGCCCGGTCGGAACTGCTGTTGGCCAGCGCCTGCCAGCCCAGCCACCCCACCAGGCAGAGCGACAGCGCCGCACCCCCGGCGACGGCCACGCGGAACCGCCCCGAGCGGCGCGGCCGCTCCGCGAACGGGTCCTCGTGCTGGTCGTACTGGTCGTTCCGGTGGTGCTGTTCGGGTCGTTCGGGCCTCACGAGCGGTTCAGATCCTGTCCCAGGTGCGGGGCGCCAGGTTGTAGGCACCCGCGATCGGCTTCCACTTTTCCACGAAGTCCTTCTTCGACTGCGTGGCCTTCGGGTTGAGGTCGTTGGCCTTGGTCAGATCGGGCGTGGTCGGCGCCGTCGCACCCGCGCAGCCCTGGCTGCTGACGGTCCGCGCCCACGCCGCGTACGCCCGGTCGATGTCCCCGGACTGCTGCCACGCCGACCGCAGCACCTGCACCGCCTCCGCGCCGCCCGGCAGGTCCGTCACCTGCAGCGCGGACAGCGACGCCAGCAACTGGTCCCGCTGCTTCGCGCCCTCGTCGAACACCCCGGCGGCACTGTCGATCTCCGCCTTCGCCGGGCAGCTGCGCACCTTCGCCACCGCGCTGCCGATCGGCGCCTTCGCGTTCTCGCCCCGGGTCAGCAGCTCGTCCAGCGCCTTCGCCTGCGCCGCCGCGTTCGGCCCCGCGGCGCCCGCCGACTCCGACGCGCTCGGCGCCGCGGAGGACGCGTTCGGGGAGGCCGAGCCGCCGCCGTTCTGCGCCGGAGCGGGCTGCGGAGCCGATGACGCCGGCGCCTTCGCCTCCGGCGAGCCACCGCCCTTCGCGTTCTGCACCGCGAACACCACGCCGACGCCGATCAGCACCAGCAGCGCCACCCCCGCACCCACCAGCAGCGGCATCCTGCTGCGGCGCGGCTCGTCGTCGTACGGCTCGGCGAGGTCGTTGTTGTAGTCGTACTGGGCACTCGGCTGCGGCTGGTACGCCTGCGCCTGCGGAGTCCCGAACGGAGGAGCCCCGAACGCCGGGCCCCCCTGCGACGCCTGCGGCCCGAACGCCGGCCCACCCGCGAACGGCCCCCCGCCACCGCCACCGGGCGCGGGAGGGAACGGGCCACCGGGGGCGCCCTGCCCCGACGCGGACGCGAACGGGTCGGCGGCAACACCGGGCGCGGGCGGGAACGGACCGGGCTGCACGCCCTGCCCCGGAGCGGTCCGGAACGGTGCCGCACCACGGTCATCGGGAGCGAACGGGTCGGCGGCCACCCCCGGCGCCTGCGGGAACGGCCCCGGCGGCTGCTCGCCCCGCCCGACCGGCGGAATCAGCGCCGTCGGCTGCTCACTCGCACCGCCCGGCGGGAACGCCCCGGGCGCGGCCTGCTCGCCCTGCACCGGCGCCCCGGGCGGGAAGGGACCCGGCTGAGCCGCACCGCGCTCCGCCGGGGCGAACACCGAGGGGCCGCCGGGCGCCGCCTGCGCGCCGCTCTCGGCGGGCGGGAACGGGCCGGCAGGGCCGCCCTGCCCGGGCGCCGCCGGCGGGTACGGCGCGGCACCACCCTGTGCGGGCGGGAACGGCGTCGCCGGCGCAGCACCCTGCGCCGCCGGGTACGGCGCGGCACCGCGGTCGGCGGGTGGGAACACGTCGGCCGCGCCACCCGCCGCGGGCGGGAAGGGACCCGGCTGCGCCGCACCGCGCTCCGCCGGGGCGAACACCGAGGGGCCGCCGGGCGTCTGCTGCGTGCCGCGCTGGACGGGTGCGAAGACGTTGGTGACACCGCCCTGCGCGGGTGCGGGCGGGGCGGGCTGCTGGGTCCCGGGTGCGCCCGGCGCTCCCGCCGTCGCGGGCCCGCCGTCCGTCGCCCACGGCCCGCTCTGCGGCGGCCGACTGCCGAACGGCGACGCTGGCGCCGCACCCGGAGCACCCGGAGCACCCGGAGCACCCGGAGTCCCGGGGACGCCGGCAGCAGTCGCACCCGGCGGCGCCGGAGCGTGCGGGGAGGTCCCCGGAGGGGCGGGCGGCGCGGCGAACGGCGAGGGAGCCGTCATGCCCGGCGGCACCGGGGCGCCCGGCTGGGCGTGCGACGGAGCGTTCGGCGGGGCGAACGGCGAGGCGGGCGGTGTCGCGCCGGGCGGCATCGGCGCGGCCGGCGGGCGGCCGGGCTCCGCGCCGGCGGGCGCCCCGCCCGCGGGCTCGGCCTTGCGGCGGACCCAGCCGCCGGCACCGCCGCGCGCGGTCGGATCCCAGACCGCCGGGGCGGTGTTGTCCTGTTCCGTCATGTCCTGCCTCGCCCCCACTGACCCTCTGCGTCCGTGCCCGGTCGAGCCGCTCGGTGTGCTCAGCTGTTCGGCTGCCGCCGACACCGTATCGGGCGCGGGCATGCCGATCCACGGCGGACCCGTACGGCCCCACCGTGGAGGAAGACGTTAGAGCATCGGTGATCGTGCCCGCAGGAGGCTTGGGGCGACTGGGCGGTCAGCCCCCGGAACGGCGCAGCACGCGGAGCGAACCGGTCACCGAGATCTCCTCGAAGCCCTCACGCAGTGCCCGCTGGTGAACCCGGTACGGGGCCTGTCCGCCGTCCGCGGGGTCGGGGAAGACGTCGTGGATGACGAGCAGCCCGTCCTCGGCGAGGTGGGGCGCCCAGCCCTCGTAGTCGCCGGTGGCGTGCTCGTCGGTGTGCCCGCCGTCGATGAAGACGAGTGCGAGCCGGCCGCCCCAGACGGCGGCGACCTGCGGGGACCGGCCGACCAGGGCGATGAGGTGGTCCTCCAGGCCGGCGGCGTGCAGGGTGCGGCGGAAGGTGGGGAGGGTGTCCATCAGGCCGACGGCGGGGTCGACCAGGGTCGGGTCGTGGTACTCCCAGCCGGGCTGCTGCTCCTCGGAGCCGCGGTGGTGGTCGACGGTCAGCGCGACGGTGCCGGTGCGCCGGGCGGCGTCGGCGAGCAGGATCGCCGAGCGTCCGCAGTAGGTGCCGATCTCGAGGACGGGCAGGCCGGTCCGGGTGGCGGCGTCGACGGCGGCCGCGTAGAGCGCGAGTCCCTCGTCGACCGGCATGAAGCCGGTCGCCGCCTCGAACGCGGCGAGCACCTCGGGGGCGGGCCGGGCGTCGGCCCGCGCGATGGCGTCGGTCATGGGGAGGCTCCCTGCTCACGGTGCGGGGCCGATCCGTCGGCCCGGGGTGCGGCGTACCCTGCCCGGACCCTACTGGATGGTAGTTCCGTCCTTCCCCGCACCCCGCCGGACCGCTCCCGGCTCGGATCCGCGCCGCTCCCGGGCAGGTCGCGACCTGCTCACACCGCCATCAGCTCGCGTTCGATCCGCTCCCGGTACGGGGCCAGCTCGGCCTCGACGGCGTCCAGTTCCGCCGGCTCGACCCGCACCGCGGGCTCGCCCTCCGGCTGCTGCTCCAACAGCCGGATCCGCAGGTGGGTGGGCGGGTGGGTGCTGTCGACGGCGCCGAGTTCGCGGGCGGACAGCCGCAGCCGGCGCTCGCGCTCCTGCGCGGGGACGGAGGCGCAGTCGGCGGCGATCTCGGCCCACAGGTCCCGGTCGGGGAGGGCCTGGCGGCTGCTCAGGTTGCGTCCCCGGCGGGGCACGGCCCGGCGGCGGCGGATCACGGTCTCCACGGTCGGGCCGTTCAGCAGCATCGCCAGCATGCCGGCCGCCGCGCCCGCGCCGGCGGTGTCGGCGGCGAGCCGGTCGGCGCGGTACTCGGCGGCCTGCCCGGCGCGGACGGTGAGCCGTTCCAGGGCTATCAGCAGCCCGTACGCGGCGAGGTTGGCCGCACGGAGGAAGAGCCGGCTGACCCACATGGCGACGGCCACTATCCCCTCGCGGTGGAGGTCGTGCGGTGCGGGCCGGGTGAGCCGGAACCACTCGACCAGCGCGCTGCCGGCGCTGTGCAGCCACAGGCCGCGGCGGTTGTCCCCGTTGACGCCGTGGCCGAACTCGTGGCCGAGCAGGGCGACCCGCTGCTGCGGGGTGAGCGCGTACCAGAGCGGCAGGCCGAGGTGGAGGACGGAGCGCCGGCGCGGTCCGTGCTTGCCGAAGGAGGCGTTGAACGAGCCGTCCACCACGATCGCGTCCACCGGCCGGGTGCCGAGCGCGGCCGCGACCCGGTCGGCCAGCCCGTACAGCGCGGGTGCCTCGGGCCGGGTGACGGCGTCCTTCCGTTCGGTGCGGAAGCTGCCGAGCCGGGGGCGGAGCAGGAAGGCCAGCAGCAGACCGACCGAGCCGAGCACCCGGGCCGGCCAGGCGTCGGTCAGGAGCAGCAGCACCGACCCGGTGAGGACGCCGAGCGAGACCAGGTGGACCAGCCCGGCGAGCCCGTACGCGGCCAGCGCGGAGAGGTCCCGGTGGGCGGGGGCGTCCGCGGCGACGAGGCCGTGGACGTGCTCCACCCGGGCGCGCACGGCGCGTTCGCGGGCCGCGGTGCGGCGTTCCTCGCGCTCGGCCCGGCGGCGGGCCCGGGCGGTGCGGTGTTCGACGACGGGGGCCGCATCGGTGAGGTTCCACTCGCAGGCCGGGCACCAGGTGCGGGCGCGCGGGTCGTCGACGATCGGTGCGGCGCACCCGGGGCAGGCGGTGGTCGTGGCGGCGGGCGACGGCGCGGCCGGGGTGGGGATCACGGGGGCGGATCATGCCAGGACGCCGGGCCGCGGGGGAAGCGGTTTCGGACCCCGGCCCCGCTCCGGGGCCGGGTTCTCCGTGCGTGCCGGATGCGCTATACATGGGTCAGCCGACAGTAGAACGCGTTCTAGATCCGGGGTCCTCGCCCGGATCCGACCAGACCACGGGAGCAGCCATGCGCGCAGCGATCCTGCACGAGACCGGCCAGGACAAGCTGGAGGTCCGTGACGACGTCGAGGCGGTCGGCTTCGGCCCCGGAAAGGTCCGGGTCCGGCTGCGGGCGACCAGCCTGTGCCACTCGGACCTGTCCGCCATGGCCGGGATCATGCCGCAGCCCGCCCCGTTCGTCCCCGGCCACGAGGGCGCCGGCGACGTGGTCGCGGTCGGCGAGGGCGTCACCGGCGTCGCCGAGGGCGACCGGGTGGTGCTCTGCTGGATGCCGCCGTGCGGCGACTGCGCGCACTGCCGCACCGGCCAGGGCCACCTCTGCGTGGCCGGCCTGCGCCGGCTGTCCACCCCGAACTTCCGCTTCGGCGGCAGCACCGACGCGTTCGGCTTCTACAGCACCGGCACCTTCGCCGAGGAGGTCGTGGTCGCCGCGGACAGCGTGCTCAAGGTGCCCGCCGACATGCCGTACGACCTGGCCGCGCTGATCGGCTGCGGCGTCACCACCGGCCTCGGTGCCGCGGTCAACACCGGACGGGTGGAGCCCGGATCCTCGGTCGCCGTGATCGGCGCCGGCGGTGTCGGCATCGCCGCCGTCCAGGGCGCCCGGATCTGCGGCGCCGCCCGGATCACCGTGGTCGACCCGGTCGCCTCCCGCCGCGAGCGGGCCCTCGCCTTCGGCGCCACCGACGCGGTCGCGCCCGAGGAGCTCAAGGCGACCGCCCGCGGTGTCGCCGGCGGCGGCTTCGACTACGTCTTCGAGGCGGTCGGCCGGTCCGCCACCGTCCGCGCCGCGTACGACGCCGCCCGGCGCGGCGGCGCGGTGGTGGTGATCGGCGCCGGACCCAAGGACGACAAGGTCGAGTTCAGCATGGCCGAGCTCTTCTTCAACGAGAAGCGGGTGCTGCCCTCCTTCTACGGCGGCGGCGACGTCCAGCGCACCGTCGCCCGCGCCGTCGACCTGTGGCGGGCCGGGCGGCTCGACCTCGCCGGGATGATCACCCACCGCCTCCCGCTGGAGGGCGTCAACGAGGCGATCGGCCAGATGCGCAGCGGCGAGGCGCTGCGCACCGTGCTGACCCTGGACTGAGCCGGACCGGGCCCGGACAGCCCCGGGACCGGCCGGACGCACGCGCCGGGGCCGCGCCACCTCCTCCCGGTCGGTGGCGCGGCGGCTCGATGGGCCGGGTCGGTCGGGTCAGCCCGTTCGGCCGGTCGGTCAGCCGGTTCGGCCGGTCGGTCAGCCGGTTCGGCCGGTGCGGAGGAAGCCCGCCAGCAGCTCGTGCAGCACCGCCGCGCCCTCCTCGGCCAGCACCTCGTGCCCGGCCCCGGACGCCTCCACGTAGCGGAAGTGCTCACCCTCCACCCGGCCCAGCCGGAGCAACTCGTGCCGCAGCGACCGCGACTGGCTCACCGGCACCACCTCGTCCCGGTCGCCGTGCACCACCAGCAGCGGCACCCGCAGGCGGTGCGCCAGCTGCAGCACGTCCCGCGGGCCCCGGGTGTCCTCGATCGGCTGGTCGCCGCCGAGCCGTCCGGTCAGCGCCCGGACCGGCGCGGACGCCTCGGCCGCCAGCCGGGCCCCCGACAGGAACGGTGCCACCACCGCGCAGCGCGCCACGTGCTCCAGCGGGGCGTGCGCCGCCACCAGCAGGGCCAGGAACGCGCCGTAGCTCACCCCGAACAGGGCCGGCGGCTCCAGGCCGAGCGCCGCCCGCTGGCCGGCCACACCCTCCACCAGGGCCAGTACGTCGTCCAGGTCGGGGCCGCCCCACGCGCCGCGGATCGCCATCGTGTGCTCCGGCCCGTAGCCGGTCGATCCGCGTTGGTTCGGCGCCAGCACCGACAGCCCCTCGGCCGCCATCCGCTGCAGCGCCGGATCGAACTCCAGCCGCCAGGCGTCCGCCGGGCCGCCGTGCAGCGCCACCACCAGGTGCGGGGCCGACAGCCAGGCGTCCCCGCCGTACACCACCGACTCGATCGGACCGGCCGGGCCCGCCAGCTCCAGGCTCTGCGCCGGATGCCAGCTGCCGCCGTCGCCGGGCACCGCACTGCCGTCCAGCCGCCAACCGGACGGCACGCCGCGCACCGCCCGGGCCGGCGACGCCCACGCGGGCGCCGGCCCGTGGCCCGGACCTCCCACCGGGCCCCCGCCCAGCGGGGCCAGCTGCAACGGCAGCGGCACCGCGCTCGGCACGCTCGCGGGCCCCTGGCCCAGCAGCGCCTCCACGTCCAGCGTCGCCAGCGCGGCCGGACGGTCCGGCGCGGAGTACGGCATCCGCAGGCCCGCCGCCGACCAGTGGCCGATCGCACCCAGCCGCCCCGCCGGGACGGGCAGCGGATCCAGCCGCCCCCCGCTCGGCTGCCACAGCGCCAGGGCCGAACCCGCGCCGTGGTCGAGCTGCACCGCGACCCGCGGTTCCGCCGTGCCGTCGCCGGGTGCCAGCGCGATCGGCCGCAGGAACATCCCCGCGATGTGCAGGCACTCCGGGAAGCGCACCGGCTCGCTGCCGCCCAGCAGGCCCCAGCCGAGCCGGTCCGCGCCGGGCGCGTCACTGCGCACCATGCCGAACCGGGTCTCCGGGTCGAACAGCACCAGCCGGTCGTTGCTCCGCTCGCCGATCTCCAACAGCGGGGTCACCGAACCTCGTTCGAGGTCCAGCACGACCGTCTTCACCACGCCGTCGGCCACCCGGTCCAGCGCCAGCAGCCGACCCGACCGGTCCAGCCACACCCCGCCGCCGTACAGCCCGGGCAGCTCCGCCACCCGGACCGGCTCGGACGGCTCCGCCGTCACCAGCCACACCGTGGTCACCGGCCGGCCGTCCGTCCCGAGCGCCACCGCCACCGGCCCGCCCGGGCCGCTCCCGTCCGCCCGGGGGATCGGCAGCAGGCGCAGACCCGGCAGCCGGAGCGTCGCCAGCGCCAGCTCCTCCACCGGACCGCCGTCGGCGCCCGGACCCAGCAGGACCAGCGCGTGCCGGTCGCCGTCGTGCCGGCAGACCAGCACCCGGCCGTCGGTCAGCGCGACCAGCTGCGAACGCAGGCTCTCCGCCGCGCGGCCCGCCGCCGGGCGCAGACCGGTCGGCGCCGCCGGACCGCCCTCGGCCAGCCGCCAGCTCTCCACGTACCAGCCGCCGTCCGCGCCGGCCGCCAGGCAGGCCGCGTGCGAGCCGTCCGCCGCGAAGGTGAAGCTCAGCCGCCGCATCGCCTGCGTCCCGGACCGCGTGACCGTACTCATCGCGCCACCTCCACCTGCTGCCCGACGTCCACCCGGTGTGGCACGTCCGCACCGCTCGCCACCGTTAGCCCTGCGCGCGCGCTCGCGTTCGGGCCGCCCGGCAGCTGCCGGGCCACGGAGGCGGCGCCCCGAGCAGCGGCCCGGCCGGTGCCGACCGCTGCGAGCGCCCGCGGCCCGGCCCGCGGCACGTCCGGATCGCCTGCGGTCGCCTCGCCCCCGGTCACCCCGAGCGCGTCCGTCGTCGGCCGGCCAGGTCGCCGCACCGCCGCGGGGGAGGCGACGCAACGGGCGTCGCCCGGTCTCGCGGTGAGTGCCTGCGGGGCGGCCCAGATCCGCGGACCGCCGTGCCGCAGGCCCGTCGGGAAGTCCGGCGGGCCCGCCGGCCCGGTCTCGTCGGCCGGGGCGGTCGCGTCGGTGACGGCTTCGGTGACGGCTTCGGTGACGGCTTCTGCGGTGCCGGTGAGGGCGGCTCGGGCCCGGTCGAGGCTCCAGCGCTGCTCGGGTGCCTCGGCGCGCAGCCCGAGGACGACCGGGGCGAGCCGGCGGGCGGTCACCCCGTCGCGGGCGGCCAGGGCCAGCCAGCGACCGAGCCGCTCGGCCACCGGGCGGGCCCGCGGCAGGTCCTCGGGGAGCAGCGGGTCATGGCCGGTAGCGAGCAGGAAGAGCAGCCCGCCGAGCGCGTAGAGGTCGGTGGTGAAGGCGGCCCGGCCGAGCCGGTGCGGCCCGCTGTGTTCCGGCGCCCGGTACCCGGGGCTGCCGGCCGATCCGGCCACGGTGCCCACCTCGACCGCCGACTCCAGGTCGGCCAGGCGCAGTTCCCCGTCGGGGCGGACCGTCACGGTGCCGGGGGAGAGGCCTCGGAGGACCAGCCCGTGCCGGTGGCACCGCTCGACCAGCGTCACCAGGGCGGCCGCCGTCGGCCCGGCCTCGGCCCAGTCGACGCCCGGCGTGCCGTCCCGGTGCAGCCGGGCGGTGACCCAGCGGCCGAGCGGTTGGCCGACGATCCGCTCCTGGACCAGGAAGAGCGAGCCGTGCTGCTCGATCACGCCGAGCGGACGGGGCGTCAGCCCTTGGCCGTCGACCCGCTCCAGCAGCGCCGCCTCCCGGCGCAGGGCGGACCGGGCGTCGGTGCCGGAGCGGTCCACTTCGATGTGCGTGCGGGCCTGTCTGACCACCACCTCGGAGCCGGTGTCGGTGTCCCGCCCCAGGAAGACCCCGCCCTCGGCGCCGTGCCGGACGGCCGCGGTCAGCGCGTACCGCCCGCCGATCAGCATCCCGGCCGGTCCGCCGGTGCCCAGGCCGCCCGGCGGCGCGGGTGCGGTCGACCCCCTCCCCTCGACGGGGTCGACCGCACCAGGCGGACGCCGGTAGTGCACCAGGCTGCCCGGACGGTGGGGCCGGCCGGGCAGCACCACCGGGCCCGGCATGCCGAGGGTGGCCCGGTCGAGCTCCTCGGCGAGCCGGCGGAATTGCCGGTCGTCCATCGGATAAACGGTGATGAATTTCCCGGCCGAGCCGTGGTCGCCGTTCCGGGAATCGATCTCGCGGAGCTTTTCCCGATCGGCGGCGAACGTGAACGGGCAGGGATCGTCGGCAATCGCCGCGGAAACCGCCGCGAGGACCTCCACCGCCACTTCGGGGGCTGCGCCGACGTGCAGTCTCCACCCTTGGGCGGGGACCTCACAGCCGTGCGGCCGGGCCGTGCACCAGAAGCCCTCGACCGCGACCCCCCAGCCACCGTCGCCTCCCCGGGCCCTGCTGCCGGCCACGGCCGCCCGTGCCACCTCCACCAACGTGCCGTCCGCTCCCGGCCCGTCGCCGACCGGCACCGACCCCCGGGCCGGACGCAGCGGTGTGCCCGCCCCCATCTGCTCACACCCCTTCCCGCGTGCCTGCGCCTACCGGTCTGTGGAAGTCACGAGAGCCGCCCCCCAGTCCTTCGGCCCGGGGTTCCCCGGGCCGAACGGACCATTTCCCCATCGCGGGAGCCGCAGCCGGATTACCGGCCGCAGCTCCTTTTATCCGACCCCCCTGGCCGGGCAACTCTCGTTCGCAGGACTGAAGTTACTTTCGTGATCCGAGGCGGCTCAACACCCGCCCGGTCACTTCACCCGTAAGGGTGATCTCGATTCGTTTTCGAATGCGAACGACCTCCCGCGTGTGGCCGGGGCTTTCGGGGGCGACGTCCGGTCCGGGCGCCCCCGAGCGGTCCCCGGACGCCGTTCCGCGGCCCCGCGCGCCGGTTGACGTGCAGGTGTGCGGATCCCGGTGGCGGGGGCGCGGGCCGCCCGGGACGGGCCCGGGCACACCACGCGGTAGTCTCGACAGGTGCCGAAACTGTCCGACGTCATCGCCGCGCTCGAAGAGATCTACCCGCCGCAGTGGGCGGAGTCCTGGGACGCCGTCGGCCTGGTCTGCGGAGACCCGGACGCCGAGGTCGCCAGGGTGCTGTTCGCCGTCGACCCGGTGCAGACGGTGGTCGACGAAGCCGCCGAGTGGGGCGCCGACCTCGTGGTCACCCACCACCCGCTGTACCTGCGCGGCACCACCACCGTCGCCGCGACCGGCTTCAAGGGCCGGGTGGTGCACTCGCTGATCCGTTCCGGGATCGCCCTGCACGTCGCGCACACCAACGCCGACCACGCCGATCCGGGCGTCTCCGACGCCCTCGCCGAGGCGGTCGGCCTGCGGGTCACCGGTCCGATCGTGGCCGACCCGACCGACCCGACCGGGCGCCGCGGCTCCGGCCGGATCGGTGTCCTGGAGCCCCCGCTGACGCTGGCCGCGTTCGCCGACCGGGTCGCCGCCGGGCTGCCCGCCACCGCCACCGGAGTCCGGGTGGCCGGCGACCCGGACCGCCTGATCAGCCGGGCCGCGGTCTGCGGTGGCTCGGGTGACGGCTTCCTCGCCGAGGTCCGCGCCGCCGGCGTCGACGCCTACGTGACCGCCGACCTGCGCCACCACCCCGCCTCCGAGGCGACCGAGGCCGCCCCGGTCGCCCTGGTCGACGCTGCCCACTGGGCCACCGAGTGGCCCTGGCTGACCCTGGCCGAGCGCGCCCTGACCGGCGTTGCGGTCGAGCGCGGCTGGCAGCTGGAGACCCGGGTCTCCACCCGGGTCACCGACCCGTGGACGGCGCACGCCCCTATGCCGTACGCCCTGCCGTCGAGCGAGCCGGTGCCGTCCGCGCCCTGACGCGCCGCCGCGCGTCCCCCCGAACCCTTCGCCGCCCTTCCGATTCACACAGGAGCCTTCCGCTTGAACGCCGCGCCCGCCGACCAGATCCGCCTGCTCGACCTGCAGGCCATCGACTCCCGCCTGGACCAGCTGGCCCACCGGCGCCGCACCCTGCCCGAGCACGCCGAGATCGAGAAGGCCGCCGCCGACCACACCGCGCTCAAGGACCTGGTGATCGCCGCCCAGGCCCAGCTCGGCGACACCCAGCGCGAGCAGACCAAGGCCGAGCAGGACGTCGAGCAGGTCCGCACCCGGGCCGCCCGCAACCAGCAGCGGATGGACTCCGGCGCGGTCACCTCGCCCAAGGACCTGGAGAACCTGCAGCACGAGATCGGCTCGCTCGCCAAGCGCCAGGCCGACCTGGAGGACGTCGTCTTGGAGGTCATGGAGCGCCTGGAGTCCGCCGAGACCCGGGTCACCGAGCTGACCGCCCGCCTGGAGCACTCCACCGTCGTCCTCAAGGAGGCCGAGGGCCGCCGCGACGCCCAGCTCGCCGAGCTCGACGCCGATGCCGAGAAGGTCAAGCGCGACCGCGAGGCCGTCGCCGCCGTCATCCCCGCCGACCTGATGAAGCTCTACCTGCGCCTGCGCGAGCAGCAGGGCGGCGTCGGCGCGGCCCGCCTGTACCAGCGCCGCTGCGAGGGCTGCCGCACCGAGTTCTCAATCACCGAGTTCAACGCCATCAAGGCCGAGCCCAGCGACAAGGTGCTGCGCTGCGAGAACTGCGGCCGGATCCTGATCCGCACCGGCGAGTCGGGCGTCTGACCCGGTGACCGGTCGCAAGTTCATCGTCGAGGCCGACGGCGGCTCCCGGGGCAACCCGGGGCCGGCCGGCTACGGCGCGGTGGTCCGCGACGGCGACACCGGCCAGATCCTGGCCGAGGCCGCCGAATTCATCGGCCGCGCCACCAACAACGTGGCCGAGTACAAGGGCCTGATCGCCGGCCTCAAGGCCGCGCGCGACCTCGACCCCGACGCGTCGGTCGACGTGCGGATGGACTCCAAGCTGGTCGTCGAGCAGATGTCCGGGCGCTGGAAGATCAAGCACCCCGACATGCAGCCGCTCGCCGCCGAGGCCCGCACCGTCCTGCCGCGCGGCCAGGTCAGCTACAGCTGGATCCCCCGCGAGCGGAACAAGGACGCCGACCGGCTCGCCAACGAGGCGATGGACGCCGGCAAGCAGGGCAAGCAGTGGGAGCCCAGGGCCCGCGCGGCCGCCGTCGCGGTGGCGGAACCGGCTACCGAACCGCTGCCCGAGGCCCCGGCCCCCCGCGCCGGCTGGGCCGCCCCCGCCGACCTCGGCACCCCCACCACGCTCGTCCTGCTCCGCCACGGCGAGACGCCGCTCACCCCGCAGAAGCGCTTCTCCGGCAGCGGCGGCAGCGACCCCGGGCTCTCCGTGAAGGGCTGCTGGCAGGCCGAACGCGCCGCCGAGGCCCTCGCCGCCCGGGGCACCGTGCAGGCCGTCGTCGCCTCGCCGATGCTCCGCACCCGGCAGACCGCCGAGGCCGTGGCCACCCGGCTCGGCCTGGAGGTCCGGATCGAGGAGGGCCTGCGCGAGCTGGACTTCGGCGACTGGGAGGGTCTCACCTTCGCCGAGGTGATGGAGCGCCACCCGGACGACCTCACCGCCTGGCTGGGCTCGCCCAAGGTCAAGCCCACCGGCAGCAGCGAGTCCTTCACCACCCTCACCCACCGGGCCGGGGTGGCCAGGGACAAGATCCTCGCCCGCTACCCCGGCAAGACCGTGCTGGTCGTCTCGCACGTCAGCCCGATCAAGACCCTGGTCCGGCTCGCCCTCGGTGCCCCGCCGGACTCCGTCCACCGGATGGAACTCGCCGCGGCCTCGTTCTGCGCCGTCCAGTACTACGCGGACGGCAACGCCTCCCTGCGCCTGCTCAACGACACCGGCCACCTGCGGTAGCCGACGTCCGCCGAGCCCCGGCCCGCCGCCGGAGGCTCAGTGCACGTCTGCCGAGTCCCTGGCCCGCCGCCGAGTCCCCGGCCACGGGCCGGAGGCTCAGTGCACGTCCGTCACGATCACGTCCAGCTGCCAGGCCTTGCGCGCGGTGCCCCGGACCGAGACCTCGACCCGGTACCCCAGCCCCGCCAGCGCGTCCACCAGCTCGCCCGGCGACCCCGGCTCCGCGCCCGCGTTCAGCAGGTCCCGGACCAGCCGCCCCTTGGTCGCCTTGTTGAAGTGGCTCACCACCGAGCGCTTCGGCACGCCGTCCACCTCGCGCTCCTGCAGCACCCGGACGGTCGCGGTCCGCTCCACCACCGCGCCCGCCGGCTTCCACGCCGCCGCGTACGCCGAGCTGCGCAGGTCCAGCACCAGCCCGTCGCCCGCCGCCTCCGGCAGGACCGCGTCCATCTCCTTGCGCCAGTACGGGCCGAGCGCGCCCACCGGCGGCAGCTTCACCCCCATCGAGCAGCGGTACGACGGGATCCGGTCACCGATCCGCACGGCGCCCCACAGACCCGAGAAGACCAGCAGCGACCGCTCCGCCCGCGCGTACGCGGCCTCGTCGAGCTTCGCCAGCCCGAGGTTGTCGAACAGCACACCGGTGTACACCTCGCCCGCCGGGCGGGCACCCGAGGTGCGCAGGGCGGCGTTCTTCGCCACCTCGCCGCGCAGGCCCCTGCTCAGGCCGAGCACCTCCGCCGCCCGCTCCTCGTCGCCCGCGCACAGCTCGACCAGTGCGGCCAGCACCGCCTCCCGCGCGCCGGCCAGCCCGGGCAGCGACAGCGCGTCCGGCTCCAACGGCGCCCCGGCCTCCGGAGCGGCCTTCCCCTCCGACGGCGGCAACAGCACCAGCACGGCGACACCCCTCAACAATCTGTGGCAGCGGACCCGCCAACCCTACCGCCCCCGACCGAACCCGCCTCTCCCACCAGCCTCACGAACACCACCAGCACCATCAGTCACAACCGTGCTGCCACGCAGGTCAACCGCCGTACGCCACACCCCCCTTCGCGCCCCTTCCAGCGCGCCGACCGCACCGTCCCGCCTTACGCTGCGACCATGCCGCGCCGACACCTGAGCGTCCGAGCCGCCGAGACCGCGAGGATCAACCGTGAGCTCGCGGACCTGCGCACCCGTCTGGAGATCCGCTCCGACTGGCCGCCCGAGGTACTGGCCGAGGCCGACCGCGCGGCGTCGGTGCCGCGCCTCCCCGACCTCGACGCCACCGACCTCGAGATGTTCACCGTCGACCCGCCCGGCTCCCGCGACCTCGACCAGGCGATGCACCTGGCCCGCCGCGACGGCGGCTACCGGGTCCACTACGCGATCGCCGACGTCGCCGCCTTCGTCACCCCCGGCGGCGCGATCGACGCCGAGGCCGCCCGGCGCGTCCAGACCCTCTACTTCCCCGACGGCAACGTCCCCCTGCACCCCGCCCGGCTCGCCGAGGGCGCCGCCAGCCTGCTCCCCGGCGAACTCCGCCCCGCCCTGCTCTGGCAGATCGACCTCGACGCCGACGGCGCCGTCGTCCTCGCCGACCTGCGCCGAGCCCAGGTCCGCTCGCGCCGCCGACTCGACTACGCCACCGTCCAGCACGCCGTCGACACCGGCACCGCCGACGAGCAGCTCGGACTCCTCGCCGAGATCGGCAAGCTCCGCGAGGCCCAGGAGCAGACCCGCGGCGGCATCAGCCTGCCGATCCCGGAGCAGGAAGTGGAGGCGGAGGACGGCGGCTACCGCCTGGGCTACCGGGCGCCCCGTCCGGCGGACGGCTGGAACGCCCAGATCTCCCTGCTCACCGGCATGGCCGCCGCCGAACTGATGCTGGACGCCGGCACCGGCATCCTGCGCACCCTCCCCGCCGCACCCCAGTCCGCGTACGCCCGCCTGCGCCGGGTCGCCGCCGCGCTGCACGTGGACTGGCCGGAGACGACGAGCTACCCCGAACTGGTCCGCTCGCTCGACCCGGCCCGCACCGCCCACGCCGCCTTCCTCAACGAGTGCACCGGACTGCTGCGCGGCGCCGGCTACCACGCCTTCGACGCCGCCCGGGGCATCGCCCCGCCCGCCGACCCCGGCCACGCGGCGCTCGCCGCCCCCTACACCCACTGCACCGCGCCGCTGCGCCGGCTCGGCGACCGGTACGCGCAGGAGATCTGCGTGGCGGTCGCCGGCGGCACCGAGGTGCCGGAGTGGGTCCGGGAGGCGCTCTTCGACGTGCCCGGGCTGATGGAGAGCGGCGACCGGCGGGCCCGCGAAGTCGAACGCGCCACGGTCGACCTGGTCGAGGCGGAGCTGCTGCGCGGCCGCGAGGGCGAGGAGTTCGACGCGGTCGTGGTCGACCTGGACGACCGCCGGCCCACCGTCGGGACCGTCCAGCTGACCGACCCCGCCGTGGTCGCCAAGTGCGACGGCCCCCAGCCGCTGCCGCTCGGCGAACGCGTCCGAGCCCGGCTCACCACCGCCGACCCGGCCACCCGTACGGTCCGCTTCTCGCTCTGATCGCTCGATCCGGTCGCTGATCCGCCCGATCCGCCTCATCCGCCTGATGCGCCAGATCTGCCTGATCCGCCGGATGCACCTGATCCACATCCCGAGCGCATTTGAGACGATCACCGGGTGAGCACTCAGTCGACCGTCCCGAGCCCGCCCGCCGCGCCGGACCGTCGTCGCCGGCTGCTGGTCCTCGCGATCTGCTGCCTCAGCCTGTTCATCGTTGGCCTCGACAACACCGTGGTGAACGTCGCGCTGCCCGTCATCCAGCAGGACCTGCACGCCCCCGCGTCCGGGCTCCAGTGGATCATCGACGCCTACACCCTGGTGCTCGCCTCCCTGCTGATGCTCTCCGGCTCGGTCGCCGACCGGATCGGCCGCCGCCGCGTCTTCCGGGCCGGCCTGCTGCTGTTCGTCCTCGGCTCGCTGCTGTGCAGCCTGGCGCCCGGCCTCGGCTGGCTGATCGCCTTCCGCGCGCTCCAGGCGGTCGGCGGCTCGATGCTCAACCCGGTCGCGATGTCGATCATCACCAACACCTTCACCGACAAGCGCGAACGCGCCCAGGCGATCGGTGTCTGGGGCGGTGTGATCGGCATCAGCATGGCCCTCGGGCCGCTGATCGGCGGCTTCCTGGTCGACAGCGCGGGATGGCCGGCCGTCTTCCTGGTCAACATCCCGGTCGGACTCGCCGCCTTCGCTTTGACCTTCCGCTACGTCCCCGAGTCCCGGGCGCCGCGGCCCCGGCGGCTCGACCCGGTCGGCCAGCTGCTGATGGTCGTGATGCTCGGCTGCGGAACCGCCGCGATCATCGAGGGCCCCGGCTACGGCTGGACCTCCCCGGTGATCCTCACCCTCGCCGCCCTCGCCGGGTCCGCGTTGGTCTGCTTCCCGTTCTGGGAACGCCGGACCGCCGAACCGCTGATCGATCCCCGCTTCTTCCACAGCGTGCCGTTCACCGGTGCCACCCTGACCGCCGTCTGCGCGTTCGCCTCCCTGGGCGGATTCCTCTTTCTCAACACCCTCTACCTGCAGAACGTCCGCCACTACAGCCCGGTCCAGGCCGGACTCTGGACCCTCCCGATGGCCGGACTCACCCTGGTCGCCGCCCCCGTCTCCGGCCGGATCGTCGGCCTGCGCGGCCCCCGGCTCCCGCTCGTCGTCGCCGGACTCGCCATGGCCGCCAGCGGACTCCTGCTCACCCGGCTCACCGTCGACGCCTCCGCTGCCCTGCTGATCGCCGCCTACGCGCTCTTCGGCCTCGGCTTCGGCCTGGTCAACGCCCCCATCACCAACTCCGCCGTCTCCGGCATGCCCCTCGCACAGGCGGGCGTCGCCGCGGCCGTCGCCTCCACCAGCCGCCAGATCGGCCAGTCCCTCGGCGTCGCCGTGATCGGAACCGCCGTCACGACCGCGGTGGTCGGACCGGTCGACTTCACCACCGCCACCCACATCGGCTGGTGGATCATCACCGCCCTCGGCCTCGCCGTCCTCGCCCTCGGCCTGCTCACCACCACCCCCTGGGCCGTCGCCACCGCGGCCCGGGTCGCCGCCCGCTTCGGCGCGGGGTCGGGCGCGGTGCGAGGAGCCCCCACCGAGCGGCTACGATGACCACTACGGCGGACGAGCCGGCCGGGCGGTCGCGTCGGGCTCCCCAGGGAGCCCGCCGAGGAACGTCCGGGCTCCACAGAGCAGGGTGGTGGGTAACGCCCACCCGGGGTGACCCGCGGGACAGTGCCACAGAAAACAGACCGCCTGGGGCTTCGGCACCAGGTAAGGGTGAAACGGTGGTGTAAGAGACCACCAGCGACCGAGGTGACTCGGCCGGCTCGGTAAACCCCACTCGGAGCAAGGTCAAGATCGGTGCCCTCGGGCGCCGTGCGCGGATGTTCGAGGGCTGCTCGCCCGAGTCCGCGGGTAGACCGCACGAGGCTGTCGGCAACGGCAGCCCTAGATGGATGGCCGCCTCCCCGGGCGCCGCAAGGCTCCCGGGAGACAGAACCCGGCGTACAGGCCGACTCGTCCGCCGCTACCAGCGGCTTTGCCCCCGGAAGGGCCTCTGACCTGTGTCGGAGGCCCTTTCCGATCTTTCACGGCCTACCGGTGCTCGCCGTGCTCGCCGTGCTTGCCGTGCTCGGCGCCGCGAAGGCGCGGAACGCGGACGGTCACCGAGCCGGCAGTGGCAGGCCTTGTCAGCCGGACTGGCCGGAGGGCCGCACGACGAGCTGGTTCACGTCCACGCCCTCGGGCTGGTTGACGGCGAACACGATCACGGTGGCGATCTGCTCGGCGGTCAGGGTCGGCGCGGCATGCGGCGTGCCGCCGCGTTCGGTCCAGAACGGGGTGTCCACCACGCCCGGCGCGACCAGGGTGACGCCGACGTGGTCCTCGGCCACCAGTTGCCGGACGTTCTCGACCAGCGCGTGCGCGGCCCACTTGGTGACGGAGTACAGGTTCCCGGGGGTGTTCCTGATGCCCGCGACCGAACCGACGACCACGATCCGACCCTTGGACTCGCGGAGGTGCGACAGCGCCTCGCGCACCAGCAGCGCCGGGCCGAGGACGTTCGTCAGGACCATGGCACGCATCGCCTGGGGGTCGTGGTCCTCCAGGGTGCCGGGCAGCGAGTAGCCGGCGTTGGCGATCACCGTGTCCAACCGGCCCCACCGGTCGACGACCTGACGCACGGCCGACGCGACGTCGTTCTCGTCGGCGGCGTCACCGGTGATCGTCAGCAGCTGCTTCCCGGCGTCGACGGAGCCGGCGAAGGCGGCCAGGCGGTCGGCGTCGCGACCGGTGACCGCCACCAGGTCACCCTGCTCGAGCAGCGCTCTGGCCGTTGCCGCGCCGATGCCGCTCGAACCGCCGGTGATCAATGTGACGCGTTCCATGGGGCGCGATGCTACTACGGCCGATCGTCGGGGCCGGGCCGTGAACGGCCCCCGGACCGCGGTGCGAGGGGCCGTAGGGGCACCGGACGAGCGGCCGCACGCCGATCCGCGGCCCCCGCGGCGATGAGGCCCCGTCAAGTGCGAAGAGTCATGGGCATTGGCAGCGCGGGAACCGGAGCCGTCTTTGGGCCTGGCCTGCGCGGGGTGGTGGAGGAAGGACCGGTCCCGGGGCATGAGGGTCCCCTCCGGTGAGCGGCCCAGGCCGGGAGCTTGATCGCTGCGAGGCGAGGGTCCAGTTCTTTTCCATGTGCTGAGGTCTGATCTCCCGTCACGTGAACCGTGGCCGAGCTCAGAGCTGGCTGCTGCCGACCGCTGGGGTGACCGCCGGCTGCTGATGGTCCTTTGGGCCGCGGAGGCCGTGGGGCTCCCGGGTTGTGCGCAAGTTCATTCGTTCTGGCTGTTCCTCGTGCCGATCTGCCCGATCACGCGCTGGATCGCGGGTCGGTGGTCGCGTACCGGGCGCTGCTGGCGACAGCGCTGCCGCAGGAGGGCGTGGTCGAGGCGCAGGCGAAGCTTCGAGTGCTGGCGAATGTCGGAGTCGTGCTGTCCGGGGACGCGTCAGCCGCCGGCTCGTGACGCGTCAGCCCAGGTAGCCCGGGGTGTGGAGCATGGCGGTGGTGCCGTCGCGACGTGCCTGCAAGCCTTGGGTCAGGCGGTGCGCCGCCTGTGAGTGGAGCAGCGGGAGGGCCTGCTGGACCGGGAAGAAGCCGGCCTCCGACACCTCGTCCGCCTGCAGTCGGATCGTGCTGTCGGCGGCGATCGTGCCGCCGTCGAACATGAAGTGCACCGCAGGGTGCGCCTGGTGGCCCTGCTCGGGGATCGGGTCGCGCCACTCGACCACCAGCAGCCGGAGGCCGGCGACGGCGATCTCCAGCCCGGTCTCCTCGCGCAGCTCCCGTACGGCGCACTCGGCCGGATTCTCGCCCGGGTCGATGACCCCGCCCGGGTAGAGCCAGGTGGGTCGGTACGTCGGCTTCAGCAGCAGCACCCGACCGGCCGGATCCGTCAGCAGCAGACTGGCACCCGCGTACGCCCGGACCATCCGGGCCAGCCACTCCTGCTGTGACAGAACTGCGGTCGTCACGGACTGCCCCTCTCCGGGACGGCGCCCGCCGGCCCGCCCTCATTCTCCGGCAACTCGGCTACGGAACCCGGGGTTCGGAGTGGAATGTACCCGAACGAGTGGGTGGTGCTCACGGGTCGGTGTCCGGTGCTCTGCGTCCTGCGGTTCTTGGGGTCGGTGGTGGTCATTGGAGTCGGAGCTGCAGCTGGAGCCGGAGGTGGAGGTGGTCAGCGGAGGAGGCGGCGCTCCTTCGCTGTGGCGACGGCGCCGGAGCGGGTGTCGACGCCGAGCTTGGCGTAGATCCGGCCGAGGTGGGTCTTCACCGTGGCCTCGCTGATGAACAGCGCGCGGGCGATCTCCCGATTGCCGAGGCCCTGGCCGAGCTGGTCGAGGATGTCCTGCTCGCGTTCGGTCAGTTGGGGGAGCGGGGTGCGCATCTGGGCCATCACCCGGGACGCGATCGGCGGGGACAGCGCTGAGCGGCCCTGGGCCGCCGCCTGGATCGCGGCGAACAGTTCCTCCGGCCGCTCGGCCTTGAGCAGGTAGCCGGTGGCGCCGGCGCCGATCGCCCGGGTGATGTCGGCGTCGGTGTCGTAGGTGGTCAGGACGAGGATGTGACTGGATCCGGGGCCGGCCACGATCCGGCGGGTGGCCTCGACGCCGTCGATGCCCTCGCCGAGCTGGAGATCCATGAGAACCACATCGGGCTGGAGGCGGCCGGCCAGGGTGATGGCCTCCTCGCCGCTGCTGGCTTCGCCGACCACCTCGATGTCCGGGGAGCTGGCGAGCAGCGCCAGCAGCCCGGCGCGGACCACGGCGTGGTCGTCACAGACGAGCAGGCGAACCGGGCCGTTCATCGACGCTCCAGCGTGGTCGGTGCGGTGGGGTGCGCGATGTGGCGCGGGTCGATGCCCGGGCGGGGGTCGAGCGGTATCGAGGCGGAGACGACGGTGCCTTCGCCTTGGACGGACTCGATGGTCAGACTGCCGCCCAGCTGGCGCAGCCGGGCTCGCATGGCAGGCAGGCCGTGGCCGCGGCTGTTCTGTTCACGGCGAGCGCGGGTGGGGGCGCGCCTGCCGTCCGGGCCGTTGCTCCCGGAGTCGCTCGGGTCGAGGGAATCGTCGGAGCGGCCGCTGGAGCGGGCGGAGCGGCTGGAGCCGCTGAAGCGGGGGGAACGGCCGGAGCCGCCGCGATGGCGGAGGTCGCGGGCTGCGGAGGACGAGGAAGTGGGCGACCCTGAGGTCTGGTCGGGGCTGAATCCGCGGCCGTCGTCGACCACGTCGAGGACGGCCTGGTCGCCGAGGTAGGACAGGGTGATCGCGGCGGCGGAGGCGTCGGAGTGCTCGCGGATGTTGGCGAGGGCGCCCTGCGCGATCCGGAGCAGCGCGGCCTCGGCGGTGGTGGGCATCGGGACGGGCGTGCCGTCCAGGTGGAAGCGGACGGGCAGGCCGCTCTCGGCGGCCTCGCGCTCGGCCAGCGCTCGGAGTGCGGCGTCCAACGTCCCCAGGTCGGCGAGGTCGGCCGGGGCGAGGTCATGGACGAACCTGCGGGCCTCGGCGAGGTTGCGGGCGGCTATCGAGTTGGCGGTGCGCACGTGGGTGCGGGCGGTGCCGGGGTCGTTCTCCCAGGTGCGGTCGGCGGCCTGGAGCAGCATCTGCTGGCTGGAGAGACCCTGGGCCAGGCTGTCGTGGATCTCCACGGCCAGCCGCTCCCGTTCGGCGAGGGCGCCTTCGCGCCGCTCGGTGGCGGCGAGCTCCCGCCGGGTGGAGATCAGGTCGATGATCAGGGCCCGTTGGCGGGCACCCTGCCGTTCCATGTGGAGGAAGACCGCGGTGGCGAGGGCTGCGACGGCGGGCGGGAGGAGCGGAAGCGTGGGGTCGAAGCTGTCGGCCAGCCTCAGCTCGGCCACCACGACGAGGGCGGTGAGGACGGAGACCAGGGCGATCGCGGCCTTGGCGGGGAGGGCACGCAGCACCGTGTAGAGCAGGGGGATGGCGCACCACGCGAAGCTCGGCGCCATCAGCACCAGCACCACCCAGAGCGCGAGCAGGACGGCCAGCCAGGCGGGCCGGCGCTCGGCCCGGCCCCGCAGGTGGGTGATGCCCAGCGCGATGCTCAGGCCGATCACCCAGGGGGTGAGGGCGCTGTGCAGGTGGTGGTCGAGGTATCGCAGCAGGGCGGTACCGAGGAGCAGCAGGAAGGCCAGCCGCATCACGGCGGCGAGCCAACCCGCGTCCGGGTCGACGGCTTGGGGCAGGGGGCGACGCATCCGTCCACCACCTCCTCTGCGGGTCGTACGTCTTCGGCACGGTGTGACCGCCGATGCCTCTGATGGCATGGTGACGCGCCGGCGGGGCGCGCACATCCACCGATCGGCTGACACGCCTGTCATCCATGATGCCTTCGCGGAGCAGCCGGAACGACGATCCGCAGGTGGCGGTGGCGGGCGGAGGATCGAATCACAGCGGGAGCCCCCGAGCTTCCCTCGATCCGAGCAGGAGTCACCCATGAAGAAGATGACCACCCGGGCCCGTGTCCTCACCGGCGGTATCACCCTCGCGGCGGTCGGTGCGGGCGTGTTCGGCGCGGTCGCGGCCAACGCCGAGACGGCCCAGGCCCCTGCGGCGGTCAAGGTCGACGAGGCCAAGAAGAACACGGCCGAGACCAGCCACCTGACCATCGACGCCGCCACCCGGGCGGCCCAGGCCACGCTGGACGCCGCGGAGCAGGCCGGTCAGCACGTCTCCGTGGCGGTCGTCGACCGCAACGGCAACACCATCGTGACCCTGCGTGGCGACGGCGCCGGCCCGCAGTCCTACGAGTCGGCCCAGCGCAAGGCCTACACCGCCGTCTCGTGGAACGCCCCGACCTCTGAGCTGGCCAAGCGCCTCGCCCAGGCGCCCAACCTGAAGGACATCCCCGGCACGCTGTTCCTCGGCGGTGGCGCCCCGGTCCAGCTGAAGGGCGCCCCGATCGCGGGCATCGGTGTCGCCGGTGCGCCCAGCGGCGACCAGGACGAGCAGTTCGCCCAGGCCGGTGTGGCCGAGCTCGCGAAGTAGCGCGGGTACGCGGACGGGCCCGCTCGATCGAGCGGGCCCGCCACGTCAGCCGGCCGAGAGCCGGTGGTCGGTCAGTCCTCCCGGTAGATGCACAGCGCCCAGATCACGAACACGTCCAGCGCCACCACCACGAGTGACCACAGCGGGTAGTACGGCAGCGAGAGGAACGCGCTGATCATGCTGAGGGAGGCCAGGAAGATGCCGACGATCCGAGCCCACGACGCGCCGCGGATGACTCCGAAGCCGGTCACGGCGACCAGCACGCCGATGATCAGGTGGATCCAGCCCCAGCCTGTCAGGTCGAACTGGAAGATGTACTTGGGGGTCTTGACGAAGACGTCGTCCTCGGCGATGGCCATGATCCCCTGGAAGATCTCCAGGATTCCGTTGACCATCATGACCACACCGGCGAACAGCACCATGCCGGTCACCCAGCCGCTGTTCCCGACGCGCGGGGCTCCGCCGGTCGAGCGGTTCGCGGACGGGGGAGGTGCGGACGGGCCGCCTGTTGCAGTGCTCATGGGCGCTCCTAAACCATCGCGGTTGTGCCCTCGACCCTCGGTCCAGGTGGGATCCTGTGCAATCGGACGCGGCCATCCGGGTGACACCCCCTCAGGCTCGCCCGATCGCCGGACCGCCGACCGCTGTGTTTACTGGTCACAGCCCGGCCGGTCCGGACGGCGCCGGCGGGTCCAGGGAGGTCAACCAGCGGTGACCGACGGCCAGTGGGAGCAGCTGCCGATGTCCTTCCGCCAGCTGTTGGAGGGCACCCCGGCCGGTGTCGGCGTGCTCGACACCTCGCTCCGCTACCTCTATGTGAACCCGACGCTGGCCCGGATGAACGGGGTACCGGCCGAGGCTCACATCGGCCACACCATCGCCGAGCTGCTCCCGGGGATCGACGCGCGGGAGGAGGTCCTGCGCGCGGTGATCGCCGACGGCCGTCCGCGCGAGGTCACCTCCAGCGGCCACACCCGGGCGAGCTCACCGCTCAGACGGCGCTACTGGCACGGCGCCTACCACCGGCTGGAGCAGGACGGCCGGCCGATCGGGCTGGTCGGGATCGTCCTGGAAGTCACCGCCTCGCGCCAGCAGCAGCACGAGCTGGAGCAGGCCCGGAGCCGCCTCGCCCTGCTCGACGCCGCCGCCACCAGGATCGGCACGACGCTGGACATGGACATCACCTGCGGCGAGCTCGCGGATTTCCTGGTGCCGCAGCTCGCGGACATCGCGACCGTCGAGGTGCTGCCGCACCCGGACAGCTTCCACGCGCGCCGCAGGTCCGACGGCGGTCTCCGCCTGCGCCGCGCCGCCATGGCGGCCCGGCCTGAGCTGCTGGATTCGGCCCGGGTGCTGGGCACCCGCGGTGAATACGTCGACTACCAGCCGAGCTCGGCGATCCCGCGCTGCCTCGCCAGCGGCCAGTCGATCATCGACAACCGGTTGTCCGACGACGAGCTCGGCCTCTCCGCACCCAACACCGACCGGGTCGCGATCTACCGGGAGATCGGGATCCACTCCGGGATGATCGTGCCACTGGCCGCCCGGGGCCACCGGGTCGGCACGGTCACGCTGATGCGGGTCGGCGAGTCGCCGATGTTCTCGCAGGACGACGCGGTGGCGGCCGAGGACCTTGCGCGCCGGGCGGCGATCAGCCTGGACAACGCCCGCCGCTACACCCGGGAGCACACCGTGGCGGTCGACCTCCAGCGGGCGCTGCTGGCCGAGCCGGGCGCCCCGCACCCCGACCTCACGGTGTCGTTCCGCTACCGTCCCGCCGGTACCAGCGCCCTGGTCGGGGGCGACTGGTACGAGACCGTGGCGCTGCCCGACGGGCGGACGCTACTGGCGATCGGTGACGTGATGGGCCACGGCCTGGAGGCGGCGGCCGAGATGAGCCACTACCAGGCCATGTTGAGAGCCATGGCCCTGATGGAGCCTGCCGCCGACCTCCTGCTCGGACGGATGGACGACCTGGCGAGCCGCGTCCACGAGTACCGTCCGGCCACCTGCATGGTGGTCTTCGTGGATCCGTCCCGCGGGGAATGCAGTTACGCGAGCGCCGGGCACCTACCTCCCGCCGTGGTCCGGCCGGACGGCGCGGTCGAGCTGATGCCGGTGGAGCCGGGGCCACCGCTCGGCACCGGCATGGGTGGCTACCGGGCCCGGACGGCCGAACTGCCCTACGGACACACCTTGCTGCTCTTCACCGACGGGCTGGTGGAGCGCCGCGGAGAGGACATCGACCGCTCGCTGAGTCGGCTCACCGACCATCGGCTCCCGCTGGACGACGGCCCGCCGGTCCTGCTGGACGACCTGCTGGACGCTGTCCTGGCCGGTGCTCCCCGTCCGGCCGAGGACGACATCGCCCTGCTGGCGGCCACCGCTGCCACCCGACCGGCGCCGGAACACGGCAACACGGTGGACGAGCGGATACCAGGCAACGGTGGTCGGCGGCCCTGAGCGGAGAGCCGAGCCGGCCACCGGGCACCAACCGCCGCCCAGCGGCCGCAGGCCGCCAGGCGGAGTCGACCGGCCCCCGCTCCACCGGCCGCTGGCGCTGTCGTGCGGCAACCGCAACCGCAACCGCGACCGCGACGGCAACCGCGACGGCAGCGCGCAGCGTGCTGAACGGCAGCCCGGTGCCGCGTGGGCGGTTCAGCTCGTGAGGGTGCGCAGGGCCAGGTCGCGGACGGGGGCCAGCCGGGTGCGCTGCCAGCCGTGGTAGACGGCGTTGGTGCACAGGACGATGTACCGGCCGGTCGGGGGCGACAGGTAGAGGCTGGTGCCGGTGTAGCCGTGGTGGTAGGCGGCTGTGCCGTCGGCGGTGACGATCCAGGCGAGTCCACGAAGGAGTCCCGGCTCCACCGCGGTCGCGGGCTGCCGGCTCAACTCGAACCAGTCCGCCAGTGGGTTCGCCGGGGTCAGGAGGTGCTCGGCGAAGGTGGCGAGGTCGGCGGCGGTGGAGAAGACACCGGCGTGGCCCGCGACTCCGCCCAGCAGGGCGGCGGACGGGTCGTGCGGAATGCCCCAGGTGCGGGGGGCGCCCGCCAGCCGCGCCTCGGTCGGGGCGACCCGGGCGGAGCGGGCGAGTGGCCCGTAACAGGTGGAGCCCAGCCCGAGTTCCTGCCAGAACTCGGCGGCGAGTTCATGGAGGGGGCGGTTGCGGATGATCGGCAGAAGAAGTCCGAGCAGGACGAAGCCGCGGTCGATGTAGCGGTGCCGGGCCCCGGGGACGTCGACGAGCGGCTCGGCGCACAGGTGGTCGAGCAGCGAGCGGCCGCTGAGCTGGTAGCGGGCCAGCCCGGTGCTGGGGAGCATGCCGGAGGTGTGGGTCATGAGGTGGCGGGTGGTCAGATCACGTCCCGGAGCCGGGGCGTCCGGGAGGTACGTCCTCAGGGGTGCGTCCGGATCGAGCAGTCCGTCGCGGACGGCCCGGCCGATCAGCGGCCAGGTCGCCACGACCTTGGTGAGGGAGGCCATGTCGTATCGGGTGCGGCCGTCGGGTGCGGCGGCGCCGCACTCCGCTCCGAGGATGCCCCGGCCGCTCACCGCCCGGGCGGGAGGACGGTCGGAGGGGGGAGGGGCGGCGGGAGGAGGGTCGGAGGGGGGACGGTCGGCGGGTGGGCGGGAGACCGGGTCGGCAGGGAGGGCCACCTGTCCGACGGCGAGCACGCCGCCGGGGACGCCGGCGTCATGGATCGCGGTGTCGAGGCTCGCACCGAGCGCGTCGATGGCGGCCGACGTCCACGCGTCGGGTGTCTGATGACGGGGCGTGAGTGCCATGGCGTGCCTCTCGTCCGGCGGACAGCCCTTCCGGCGGGGGCCGCACCTTGGATACCCGGTGGGCCCCGACATTGAACGGGGGCGAACAACAAGGTGCGGCAACGGACGGTACCGGGCGATAAGGACAGTCGCGGACGGCGGCAGACGGAGCCAGGGGGTGGTGGGAGTGCAGGAGCGAGCGCTACGCGGGCGGAGCGGCGGAGAGCGACTGAAGGGCGCTCAGTGCGCGGTCGGCGTCGTCGGCGGTGACGAAGAGGTGGTCGTGGTGGAAGCCGGCGACCACGTTGCAACTGACGCCCTCGTCCGCGAGGCAGGCGGCGACGGCGGCGGTGAGTCCGACCGCGTCGAGTGCGGAGTGGATCCGCAGGGTGATCCAGGCCGCGACGTACTCGTAGCGAAGCCCGAGCGAGTCGGCTTCCTCCTGCGGGACGACGACGGTGACGCCCTCCTCCTCGGCGACCGAGACCACCGGCCGGAGTCCGGCCGGGACCTTGGCGGGGAAGGTGCAGTACACGTAGCGGCCCGGATTGAGGACGGGGTGCATGCCGCTGAGCAGGGTTCTGAGGTCTCGTTCGCCAGCCATGCCGGTCACGCTAACGCCTACCGGCGGCGAGGGGCGGCGACGCACCGGGCAGGTCGCAGGCGGGATCGCAACGGCATGGGAACGGCCTCGGAACAGCATGGGAACGGCACCGGCGGGGACCCTTGCCGCCCGGCCGGGGCGCTGGGATAGGGTCACCGCCATGACCAGGGAACTCGCCAAGGCATCCCGCATCCGGGTCGCGGAGCTGACCTCGAGCGCGGAGCTCTACTTGGGTGTCCACCTCGCCGCTCCCGGTCTGGTGTTCGACATCAGCTGTTTCGGCTTGGACGCGGACGAGCGGCTCAGTGACGACCGCTACTTCATCTTCTTCAACCAGCCGGAGAGCCCGGAGAGCGCGATCCGCCTGCTGGGTGGGCAGGGTGGGGACTCCGAGTCCTTCCGGGTCGCGCTGGACCAGGTGCCGGCGTCGATCCACAAGCTCAGCCTGACCGCGACCATCGACGGCGACGGTCAGATGTCGCAGGTGGCGTCGGGTTACGTGCGGGTGGTGGCGGGCGGTACGGAGGTCGGCCGGTACGCGTTCACCGGGGCCGAGTTCAGCACCGAGCGGGCCGTGATGCTCGCCGACCTGTACCGGCGCAACGGCGAGTGGCGGTTCGCCGCGGTGGGTCAGGGCTTCGACGGCGGCCTCCAGGCGCTGCTGGAGAACTTCGGCGGCGAGGTGCTGGAGGACGAGGCCGGGGACGCGGGCGGAGCCGCCACCGCCGAGCCGCAGGCCGTCCAGCCACCGGTGCCTGACCCGACCGTGGTGATCCCCGCGCAGGCGGTCACCGCGGCGATGCCGGTCGGCGTGCCGGCCGCCGCTCCGCCACCGCCGCCCGCGGCGCCGGCGCCGTTCCCGCCGTCCGCACAGCCGGTGACGTCCGCACAACCGACTCCGTCCGTGACGCCGGCATCGCCCGTGCAGCCCGCGCCGTTCGAGCCGTCGGGGCCGCAGCCGGCCGGGGCGAAGATCTCCCTGACCAAGTACGCCGAGGTCCCCGAGCAGGTCGGGTGGGTGAAGCAGAACGCCAACCTGGTCCGCTTCACGCTGACCAAGGGCCAGGAGGTGCTCGCCCTCCAGGGCTCGATGGTGGCGTACCAGGGCCGGGCCGACTTCGCGTACGAGTCCTCCGGGATGCTGCGCAAGCTGGTCGGTAACCTGACCGGGCAGCAGTTGAAGCTGATGCGGGTCTCCGGCGAGGGGCAGGTGTTCCTGGCGGACGAGGCGAGCGACCTGCACGTCGTCCGGCTGGAGGGCGACTCGATCTGCGTCAGCTCCGACCGGGTGCTGGCGTTCGATGCCGGCCTGGAGCACGAGGTGCGTCGGATCGAGGGCGAGGGGCTGCCGCACGGCGGGTTCTTCACCCTCCAGTTCAGCGGTCACGGGACGGTCGTGGTGAAGACCAACGGCATCCCCGTGGTGCTGCCGGTGACCCCGGCACCCGAGACGTACGCGGACGTCCACGCGCTGGTGGCGTGGTCGCGCGGCGCCCAGGTGATCACCACCGCGCCGGTCCGGATCCGCCGCTCCGCCTACGCGGGCCATGCGGCCGAGTCGTACAGCCTGCAGTTCCGGGGCGGTCCGGGCAACTTCGTCATCGTTCAGCCCTTCGAGGTCTAAGGAGAGCCATGCAGGCGCAGTACCTCGCGGGCGGCGGACTGGAGCAGTACCAGGCGGCGCCGACCGGGGCCCGGATGGCCAACCACGGCGCGGCGATGTGCCGCGTGCAGCTGGCGGAGGGCCAGGACGTCTACGCCAAGCCCGGCGCGATGATCGCGTACGACGGCTACCTGCGGTACGAGCCGGTGTCGCAGACCTTCCGGCGGGCGCTCGGCGAGTGGGCCTCGGGCGAGCGCACGCCGCTGCTGCGCTGGGCCGGTGACGGCGCGCTGTACCTCGCCGACATGGGGGCGGACGTGTTGAACCTGCAGCTCGCCGACGAGGCGCTGTCGATCAACGGTTCGCACCTGCTGGCGATGGACGCCACGCTGCAGTGCGCGGTGGAGAAGGTGAAGGGCCCGGCGATGCTCGCCGGGACCGGTCTGTACAACGTCACGGTCCGGGGCTCCGGCTGGGTGTCCGTCACCTCCCGCGGCGTGCCGGTGGTGCTGGACTGCGCGGAGGCCGAGACCTTCGTCGACCCGGACGCGCTGGTTGCCTGGACCACCGGGCTGGAGGTCAAGGCGCGCCGCAGCATGAAGGTCGGCGCCCTGGTCGGCCGCGGCAGTGGCGAGGCGGTGCAGCTCGGCTTCCGGGGTGCCGGCTTCGTGGTGGTCCAACCCAGCGAGGACACCTCCGACCGTCTGAAGATCCGAGGCTGAGGAGCCGTTCCGTGCAGAGCACCCTTCTCGACCACACGGCCGTCGCCGACACCGAGCGCTTCGCCCTGCAGAACCCGCAGCTGCTGCGGGTCCTGCTGGACGGCGGCAAGGACGTGCTGGCCCGCAGCGGTGCGATGGTCGCCCACGTCGGCAAGGTCTCCTTCGTCGGCTGGGGCCCGTCCGGCAGCCGCGGCAACCGCAACAACCGCGGCCAGCGGCAGGCCCCGGACGTCCTGGACCTGATGCGCTGCTCCGGCACCGGCACGGTCTACCTGGCGAACCTGGCCCAGCACCTGCACATCCTGCCGCTGGCCGACGAGAAGCTGACCGTGACCAGCAGCTACGTGCTGGCCCTGGACAACGAGCTCGGCTGGCGCACCGTCAGCATCGAGAACGGCGAGCTGATCACCGGGGTGGGCAACCGCAGCCTGGAGTTCTCCGGGACGGGCACCCTGGTGCTGATGACCTCCGACCGGCCGCTGGTGCTGCCGGTCCGCCCCGGCGAGTACGTCTACGGCGACGCGGACGCGGTGGTCGGCTGGTCGTCCGGGCTGGAGGTGCAGCTCCAGGCGCAGAGCAGCAACACCGAGGCGTGGCGCCGCCGGGGCACCGCGACCGAGGGCTGGGAGCTGGCGTTCACCGGCTCCGGCTACGTGATCGTCCAGCCGAGCGAGTTGCTGAAGCCCCAGCGGGTCCCCTTCCGCTGACCGGAGCCGGCGGTCAGCGGACCTCGTCCCCGATCCGGGGCCGGCCGGATCAGGTGAGCCGCTGCGACGCGTACGCCTCGATGGCGTCGCGCTGGTAGGCGGCGAGCCCGGGGGCGATGGATTCGTACGCGGCGCGCCACTGCTCGTTGTCGACGCAGGAACGCCCGATGGCGCGGAACTCCTCGGCGCCGACGGCACGCAGCGCGGCCAGTGAGCGGTACTGGCCGTCGATCTCGGCCTGGACGCCGTCGGCGTCGGCGGGGGAGCCGGCGGCGAGGTGTTCGGCGAGCCGGATCATCAGGGCGGTGCGCTCGCGCTGACCGGCCTCGACCTCGGCCGGGTCCATCGCGGCGGTCCGCTGCTCGACTGCCTCGGCCAGTTCGGGGAAGTCGCTCAGGCTTGCGCGGTACACGGCGGGCTGCACGCCCTCGAAGAGGTTCTCCGGGCGGTTGATCATGGTCATGGGGGTGCCGTCCTTCCTGGAGCGGTCCAGTTCGGCGATCGTTCGGGCGACGGTGGCGGCGAGCGCGTCGAGCCGGTCCCGTTCGGCGAGTAGTCGGCGGTGGTGGCCGCGGAGCGCGGCCAGTTCGTCGACCTGGTCGGTGAGGATCCGGCCGATCTCGGGGAGCCCGACGCCCAGCGCCCGCAGCACGAGGATCTGCTGGAGGCGCAGGAGCTGCTGCTCGCCGTAGTAGCGGTAGCCGTTGGGGGCGACCCGTGCGGGTGGCAGCAGGCCGATCCGGTCGTAGTGCCGCAGGGTGCGGGCGGTGATCCCCGCCATCCTGGCGACCTCCGCGGTCGGCCACTGGCCCGGGCCGGTCGCGGCCTCCCTCATCACGCCGACTCCTTCGCCATGGCCGCTCCCTCGCGATCGCGTTCTCGGGCCGGAGGTCTCCGGCCCTGGTCAGGACGGTAGGGGCTGCCGCTGCGGCAGCTTCAAGTCGGTCCACCGCCGGACGGGCCCGTCAAGGTCCGACCACGTCGCACGCAACCACGTCGCACGCAACCGCGTCGCACGCAACGAGCACACGCCCGTCTCGCACACGCCGTGTCGAACGGGGCGGCGGCGCACGCGGCGGCGGACTCCCCCGGGCTGCGGGACCGCTGCCCCGAACCACCGCGATCTCCGCGATCTCCAGGTCCCCAGGCCCCCGTACGGCCCTCCGCGATCTCCACGATCTCCGCGATCCCCAAGTCCCCAGGTCCCCGTGCGGCCCTCCGCGGGGCCGGTCGGGACGCCGGTCTCTGGTCTCGCACGTTCTGGTCCGTCCCTGGTGCCGGCCCCCGATGCGTGCAGACCGAAGGCAGGGTGTTCGGGATCCGCGGCTGGGATTCCCGAAGGAGGCAGCGACGTCAGGCTTGGTGGGCAGAGGCTGCGAGCCGGTCGGCGAGCGCGATGACGAGGTCTCGGAGCTCGTCCGGTTGCTCGATGACGAACGGCCGGTCGAGCGAGGCGAGTACAGGAGGCAACCAGTCGAGCCGCTCCGCTCTCAGCTCGACGTGGAGCCAACGCTCGGCGTTCGGATCCGTGTCTTCCGCGGGGGCGGGCTCCGTCACGCTCGCGACGCTGGCGGGCAGTCGGGCGCGGATCTGTTCGACCGTCCCGTGGATCCGCAGCGTCACTTCGTGCCGGTAGGCGGCCTGGGCGAGCCCTGACAGGACGCGGTGTGCCGGATCGAGCCCGGCGGGCGGCTCGAACGAGCCCGGCAGGGTCCTCGCGTCAGCGATGCGATCGAGCCGGAAAGTCCGGTCCTGGCCGACCCCGGGATCGGTGCCCGTGACGTACCACCGGCCCTCATGGGTGACGATGCCGTACGGGTGCAGAGTGCGTTCGCTCCGTCGGCCGTCTCGGGTGGTGTACCTGATCGAGATCGGGCGGCGATGGCGCACCGCATCGGCGACAGCGAGCAGAACCCCCGTCTCCGGGGTGGCCGACTCGCCGGGCGCAGCCGTGAAGGCGAGTGATTCCATGACGGCCTCGAGGCGACGCGCCAGACGTTCGGGCAGCGCCCGGCGGATCTTGGCCGCCGCCGTCTCGCCCGCGGTTTCGGCCGCCGTCAGCAACCCCGTCCTGCGGCCGGCGACGAGGCCGAGCAGCACGGCGAGCGCCTCGTCGTCGTTGAGCATGAGCGGGGGCAAGCGGTAGCCGGGGGCGAGCCGGTATCCGCCGTAGCGGCCACGGACCGCCTCGACGGGGATGTCGAGGTCGACCAGGTGGTCCACGTACCGCCGCACGGTGCGCCCGTCGACGCCGAGCCGGTCGGCGAGTTCCGCCACCGTTCTGATGCCGCCCGACTGCAGGAGTTCCAGAAGGGTGAGCACGCGACTGGTAGGTCGAGCCATGCCTGCAAGCCTAGCCCTGATACCGGACCGATTCTGTCCAGTATTTCCTCTAGCGTCCGAGGTGCAACGGCTTCCACCGACCTGAGGAGAGCACCATGGACTTCGTTTCGATCCGGATCATCACCGACGACGTCGCACGCCTCGTGGACTTCTACGAGCGAGCCACCGGAGCGCGGGCGAACTGGTCCACCGAGGACTTCGCCGAACTCCGGACCGCCGGCGGAACCCTCGCGATCGGCAGCACCCGCACCGTGGCGCTGTTCGCGCCCGGCTGCGCCCGTCCGGCCGACAACAACACGGTGATCATCGAGTTCCTCGTCCCCGACGTGGACGGGGTGTACCGGGACCTGGGCGATTCCGTCGCCGACTTCGTGACCGAGCCCACCACGATGCCCTGGGGCAACCGGTCGCTCCTGCTCCGTGACCCGGACGGCAACCTCGTCAACTTCTTCACCCCTGTCACGCCGGCGGCCATCGAGAAGTTCGCTCGCTGACGACAGCCCGGCGGCCGGGGCGGGCCGGTCCCGGCGCGGCAGGCGCCGTACGGACCCCCTCCCGAACGGCGGTATCAAGGTGAGCCGCCGACTCCGGGCCTGCGGGTGCCGGCGACGCCTTGATGGCTCCCCAAGCTGCGGGCGCACACCTTGACGGGCGTCCCGGCGGGGCCGCATTCCTTGGTGCCCGACCCCGGGCCGCTCGGATCCCTTGATACGACCCCCCGGCACCCGGCATGGCCGACCCGGCCCGCGCGGGCACTTCGCCGAGCACCAACGGACCGAGTCGCCGTCGGGCACCGGCTTACCGGCGCCCGGGAGCGGCACCTCCTGCGGTGACCCCCCCACCCCGCCGTGCTGCGCGCGGGCCGGAGACGGGCCGCCCCGCAAGGTGCGAGGCGGGAGCCGGAGCTCCGGCGGCCGGAGCTCCGCGGTGCGCGCGGATCGCAGCTGCACCGTCCGCAGCACTCGGCACTCTCCCTTTGCGGATGCGGGGCGGCGCCCGCAAGCACCCGCAAAGGGCGCCCCGCATACGCAAAGGGCAGGTTCCCGCATACGCAAGCGCGCCTACGGCTTTGCGGAAGCGTGCCCCGCGAACCGAGCCCACTCCGCCGTCACATGGCAGGAGTCCTCGGACGAGTCGGGCGGGAGGACGTACAGGATCAACATGATGCCGAGGTAGCGGTCCAGTTCCGCCGCCCAGTCGGGGTCTGCAAGGTACTGGTACGTGTGGAGGGCGATCGCGGCGAGGCCGGGCGCCCCTTCTGGCACGATGCCGCCATCGGTGGCCCACCGTCTCCACATCGCATCCAGGGCCAGAAGAACGGCAAACTCAGGCTCGCCCTGGGCTGCTCGCTGCAACAGCGACTGAAGGACGGAAACCGCTCGCGCGCAGGTGTGCACGGCATGGCACAGCTCCCGGTCGCCGGCCGTCGCGACGGTGCGCACCATGGCGGCAATCCCCCGACCCCACGGCGACTCTGCCATCAGGTCGACACCGGCGAGTTCGCCCTGCCGGTGCACCTCGCGCAGTCGCTCAATCGCCCCGGTGTGCTCCGGCATGGCCTGTTCCAGTGCCTCCAGCAGGTCCTCGGTCCCCAGGTCCTCGGCGCCGCCGAGCAGCAGCCGGGCACCGGATTCCACCAAGGCCCAGTGGTGCACGTTCGGGAGAGTGTCCGGCGATTCGGGCGGCAGGGTGATCCCGGCTTCGGTGAAGCGGTCGCGCAGCATCTGATCCAGGTCGCGCCGAGATGCGCGACGGTTCGGCGTCATCCTCGCGGCGGCATCGCGCCGGGCTTGGAACGCCCGGTCGGACGTCCCAGCGGGCAACTCCGTGATGCCCGCCCGCTTCAGTGGCCGCTTCAGCGAAGCGACCACAGCCGTTCGCAGCCGCCGGGCGCTGGCGGGGGTGTCGTCGATGGCCCAGAAGAGCCATCCGACCCACCCGATGCTGCGACCTGCTCTCGCGGTCTGGGCTAGGTACAGGGCCCGCCGCAGGTATTCGGGATCGACCCTTGAACTGCTGCACTCGAACCAGGTCGAAGTCTTGGGCATCAAGCCCTGCTGCTGCCAGCGTTCCACCTGCGTCACGGTGGCGGTGATCCCGTACTCCGCGATGGCCTGGACCAGGGCGAGGTGGGCGCGGGATGGCTTTGTGCGGGGCATCGTCAGTTCCTCCGGTCCTGGCCGCCGACGGTCAATACGGAGTACAGGGTGACAGCGGTTCCCACAGCGCTCTCCCACGCCTGGCTCTGCGCGGCAGCAACGGCGGCGACCGCCGCCAGGAGCAGCACGAGCAGTTGGGGGGCCGCCGCCCGCGCCATGGCCACCGGGAGCCGGCAGGTTGGTGTTCACGTACAAGTTCCCTTTCGAAGGTCCGGTCACCGGGTGTGCCCGGCAGCACAGCCCGACTGCGTCGAGACGCCGCGGTGCTGCTCCTCCATGGGCTCATGGCCCCCTTCCCGATCCGCAGGAAACCTCGCGGGGTAGCCGCCTCTCACCGAGCTGCCGCCCGCCGGGCAGGCCCTCTACCAGGAGTGACGTCGGATCAGGATCCGTGCCGGACCGGTTGCTGATGCCGTGCTGGACGGGCCCGGCCGGAGTCAGCGAGCGGGTTGCGTGCTGTGGCTGATGCCGGCGCCGGGGAACCGCAGCAAGGCCGCCAGCCGGTTGTGGTGAGCCCGTCGGCGGCGCGGCGTGCGGTGACCGGATGGACGTTGCCCCCTGGCTCTGGTGATCGTGCAGCGCGGGCAGACACACGTTCTGGGCCACCCTCGGTGAGACGAACTGGCGTGAGCCGACCTTCGCAGAGGCGCGACGCGACTTGGGTGAGACAGGTCGTCAGTGTCCTGTGCCACCGATCCTTGACCGATTGCCATCGAAGTTGGACCACTGGACGGTTCATGCCATCGAACTTTGACCGACCTGGTCAGGGCCTCACGGCGGCGGTGTCAGCCTCCTGCTGGATGATCTGGCCATGCTGATTGCGACGAACGCGCGTGGCCACGTGGTGAAGCGCGCCACCAAGCCCGCCATCGGAACGATGCTGGCCAACCTGCGGCGGGACAACGCCCACATGGTCGTGGAGCGGGTGGATGGCGAACGACCCGGCGACTGGTACATCCAGGTGCTGCTACGCGAGAACAACACCTACCAGCTCGAATACCGGGAAGGCTCGGCCGAGCAGCACTTCCAGACCATGACTGTGTCCCAGGAGAAGGTCCTCACGGCGCTGCTCGGCTGGGCTACCGGGAAGCCGGGCTGGCCGGACGCCTTCATGTGGAACAACATCGGCGAGCAGTTCAGCTCCTCCAACGACGAAGCACCCGAATCGGCCAGCGGCACGGAGTAAGCCGCGAAGCCCGGAGTCGTCTGACCAGTGCGGTCAAGGTTCGATGGCACGAACCGTGCACTGGTCCAACTTCGGTGGCAATCGGTCAAGGATCGGTGGCACAGGACAGGACGGATCGGAGAACGAGGGTTGCCATCCGATAGTTAGCGATATATCGTCGAGGTATCGAGATGCTTCGATTGGCGAGGCGTCGAGTGGATGGAAGGCGGTACGCGTCATGCGACCGGGAAAGCGTTATCGCGGAGAGGGCCGGGCTCGCCGGCCGGAGTTCGACCGGATGCCGGGGATGCCCGGGATGTCGGAGGAGGTGTTCGAGGGCCGCCCGGCGTTCGGGCCGTTCGGTGGGCCGGGTGGCCGGCCGATGGGGCCGCCGCCGTTCGGGCCGCCGTTCGGTGGCCGGGGGCACGGTTTCGGCGGCCACGGTGGCCGGGGCCACGGGCGCGGCCGGGGCGGCCGGGCGCGTCGCGGGGACGTCCGTGCCTCGCTGCTCGCCCTGCTGAAGGAGCGGCCGATGCACGGCTACGAGATGATCACCGAGATCGGTGAGCGGACCGGTGGGGCCTGGCGGCCGAGCCCGGGGTCGGTGTACCCGACGCTGCAGCTGCTGGAGGAGGAGGGGCTCGTCCGGGCTCAGGAGGTCTCCGGGAAGCGCCTGTTCGAGCTGACCGAGAAGGGGCGCGAGGAGGCGGAAGCCGGCGCCCAGTCCCCGTGGGACGAGGCCGGCCGGGGCGTCGACTGGGAGGCGATCCAGGAGGTCGGCGCGGCGCTCGGCGCGGTCGACAACGCGGTGCGCCAGGTGATGGCGACCGGTACGGAGGCGCAGCGGGCGAAGGGCCTGGCGGTGCTCGCCGAGGCCAAGAAGAAGCTGTACCTGATCCTCGCCGAGGAGGCGTGAGCCGCAGCCGGGGGGACTGCGCGGCGGGGGAGCCCGCGGGTCGGGGCGAGCCCGCGGGTCGGGGCGAGCCCGCGGGTCGGGGCGAGCCCGCGGGTCGGGGCGAGCCCGCGGGTCGGGGCGAGGCCGCGGGTCGGGGTCAGTCCTCGCTGACCCCGACCGCGGTGCCGGAGTCCGCGCCGGTGCCGGGGTCGTACTCGTAGCGCCAGCGGAAGCGGCCCTTGGCGTCGTACTCCTTCGCCCGCCGGTAGACCAGCGTGTGGGCGGGCCGGTCGTCCGTCGTGGGCACCGGCACCTTGTAGACCTTCGGCACGCTGTGGAACAGGCCCAGCAGGATCGGCAGCACCTTGCCGTCCAGGGGCCCGCCGACGAATTCGGTGTCCGCGCTCTTCACGTGCCCCAGCGTACGGGGCCGACGCGCGTGACCTGCCGCGCGGTGCTTCGTGTGGATCCCGGACGGGTGCTGTGGAGCCGCTGTGATCGGTCGTGTGACCAGGGCAGCACCGCCCCCGGTCAATCGGACCGTCCGCGCACCCTTATCCTGCTCTGTACGCCCCCGGGTTCCCCCGGGTCCGCGGGCCCCGTACGGGCCGGGCGGGATGCGCCGTGCGCGCGCCTGCCCGCCGAGTCGCAACTCTCGAACTCCGTACCGTGGCCCCGGACGTCGGCCGTCCGGTGACCCCGGCTCCGGCCCACGGCAGACGCACGTGTGCGGTGCAGCGCCCGGGAAGCAACGGGCCTCCCGTGGTGTTGGCGTCGGATGTTGCGTCGGTGGCGGTGCCGTACCTGGCACGGCAGCTCACAGCAGTGGCGGAAGGGGCCCGATGGAAGCCAGCAGTAGGTGGACGACCTGGTGGCGGCGTGACCGGCGGCCGAGCCGCGAGGTCACCGGTGGGGACGCGGCTTCGAGGCTGGACCTGCTGCTCGGCGCGGTTCGGGCGGGATTCCCGGTGGCGCCCGCGGCGCATCCGGCGGGGCACCGGTGTTCCTGTGACCGGGTGGGATGTCCGGCGCCCGCCCAGCACCCGGTGTCCTTCGCGTGGCAGTCGCAGGCGACCACGGACGCCGAGCAGCTGGCGCGCTGGCTGTCCCGCGACCCGCAGGCGAACTTCGTGACCGCGACCGGCCGCGCGCATGACGTGCTGGACGTCCCGGCGGAGGCCGGGCGGCTGGCCCTGGAGCGGCTGGACGCGCTCGGCGTCGGCGGGCCGGTCGCGGCCGTCGGCGACGACCGGTACCTCTTCTTCACCGCCACCCGCGGCACCCCGGCCGACGAGGACGAGTGGTGGACCTCCGCGTTGGACTCGACACCGGACACCATGTCCGAGCACCCGGGCCTGCGCTGGCACTGCCGCGGCTCGTACACGCTGCTGCCGCCGGCCGCGCTGCCGGACGGTTCGGAGGTGCGGTGGCTGCGCGGCCCCGAGCAGTCGCTGCCGGATCCGCTGCGCGTGCTGGACGTGCTCACCGACGCCTGCACCGAGGTCGGCGCGGTCGCCGAGGAGCAGTGGCTGATCGGCTGAGGCGGACGACGGGGGAGCGGCCCCGCCCGGGTTTCCGGGCGGGGCCGCTCCTCGTTCGGCGTGACGGCGACAGGGGCGCGCGGCCCTCCGCCGGGCCGGGACGGCGGATTGACCGGGCGTCAGGGGACTGAGGGGGAACTGGCCGTCCTGGCGGCGCCGTTCGGCGCGGTCGCGGAGCCGGCCGGCGAGGTGAGGACGGCGCTCGCGGGCCGGATCGTGGTGGACGCCACCGACCCCGTCGGCGGTCGACGTCATGACGCTGACGGCCGGTCACACCACCTCGGGCGGTGAGCAGGTGGCCGCCGCATTGCCGGGTGCGACGGCGGTCAAGGTGTTCGGCACCGTGATGGCGGGCGGGACGGAGACCGGCGCCTTCGGTGGTCAGCGCCTGCTGCTTCCGACGGCCGGGCGGCGGTGAAGACCGTGGTGGGGCTCGGCGCCGAGCCGGGCTTCGGCGCGGTGGACGCCGGGCCGCTCGGCAATGCCCGCTACCGGGAGCCCGCGGTCGAGCTGCTGACCCAGCCGGCCTTCGGCCGGAGCCTCGGCGCGGGTATCGGCTTCGCGCCGACCCGTGTCTGACCGGCGCCACGCCGGGCGACCCGGGCCGGACGACCGACAGGGACGGACGCCCAACTGTGCCGGGCGCCCCGGGGCCGGACGACCACCCGGGGGCAGGGGCGGGCCGGGCGCGTCGCGGGCCCTGCCCGGCCCTGCCCGGCCCTGCGGTGCCCGCTACGGGAGGGTGAGGATCTCCGCACCGTCGGCGGTGACGACCAGCGTGTGCTCGAACTGGGCGGTGCGCTTGCGGTCCTTGGTGACGACCGTCCAGCCGTCCTGCCAGATGTCGTAGTCGTGGGTGCCGAGGGTGAGCATCGGCTCGATGGTGAAGGTCATGCCGGGCTTGATCGTCTCGGTGGCCCGCTCGCTGTCGTAGTGCGGGATGATCAGGCCGGAGTGGAACGAGGTGTTGATCCCGTGGCCGGTGAAGTCGCGGACCACCCCGTAGCCGAAGCGCTTGGCGTACGACTCGATGACCCGGCCGATCACGTTGACCTGCCGGCCCGGGCGGACCGCCTTGATCGCCCGGTTGAGCGCCTCGCGGGTCCGCTCGACCAGCAGCTTGGACTCCTCGTCGACGTTGCCGCACAGGTACGTCGCGTTGAGGTCGCCGTGCACGCCGTGGATGAACGCGGTGGCGTCGATGTTGACGATGTCGCCGTCCTCCAGGACGGTCGAGTCCGGGATGCCGTGGCAGATCACTTCGTTGATCGAGGTGCAGATCGACTTGGGGAAGCCGCGGTAACCGAGGTCGGACGGGTACGCGCCGTGGTCGCACATGTACTCGTGGGCGACCGCGTCGAGCTGGTCGGTGGTGACGCCCGGCTCGATCAGCTTGGCGGCCTCCTCCATGGCGCGGGCGGCGATCCGGCCGGCGATCCGCATCTTCTCGACGGTCTCGGCGGTCTGCACCTCGGGCCCGGTGTACGGGGCCGGCGCGGGCCTGCCCACGTACTCGGGGCGCGCGATGTGCGCGGGGACCTTGCGGGTGGGGGACAGGATGCCGGGTACCAGAGCCATGCAGGCGAGTCTATCCGCCGGACCCCCGCACCCGGTCGGGTGTGCGGGTGCGGCGGCCGGGCATGATCGAGGTGGGGTTCCGGGAGAGCCGGGGCGCCGGGAAGCGCGGGGCGGACGGACGGTTCGCGCACCGCACGGTGACGGGAGATGGCGCAGATGGCGCTGGGGTTCGGCCGCAAGCCCACCGGGAAGCCGGGGGAGTGGTTCTACTGCATCAAGCACGCCAAGGTCGAGGAGGGGCCGGAGTGCCCGGCCAAGGACCGCCTCGGCCCGTACGCCAGCCGGGAGGAGGCGGCGCACGCACTGGACCTCGCGGCGGAGCGCAACCGTGAGTGGCGCGACGACCCGCGGTGGAACGACTCCGCCGAGGGCCGCGGCAGCCAGGGTGGCGAGGACGGCTGAGGCCGGGTCAGCCGCGGTAGGACGACAGGTTCAGGTGGATCACCGCCAGGTGGCGGTGGGCGCGGAGGACCTCCGCCGCACCTGAGGACGACCGTGCGGCAGCCGGCGCGGGCGGCTGTGCGGTGGCTTCGGCGGGCGACGGACGGTGGTCGACGACGGGCGGTGGTCGACGACGGGCGGTGGTCGCGGATCACGTGCGTCGGTCCGGGGTCGGCGGCGGCCCGGTCGCCCGCGCCGCCGCGGCGGAGGCGGTGGCCGGCTCGGGCCGTTCGGACACCGCCCGGACGTTCGGCGGCGAGGAGCTGCAGTGGGCCAGCAGCAGGATCGTCAGCAGCAACAGCGCGAGGAGTAGGGGCGTCCAGGGCCTGTCCGCGCGGTGGTGGAGCAGTTTCCCCCGTGTCGTGCCCCGATGGTGACGGTGCGTCGGCGCACGAGGGGCGCGGTCGTGTCACCGTACCGTCACACGCGGGAGCCGACCGGGTGGACCGGGTCGACCGGGTCGACCGGGTCGATGCCGGCGTCCGAGGCTCCGGAGCCCGGGGTGGCGGCGTCCGAGGCAGCGGGGTCGGGTGCGTCGGGGCCGGGTGCGCCAGGGTCGGGTGCGGCGGAGCCCGGGGCGGCGGTGGCGGCCGCCAGGGCCTCGTGCTGGGCGCGGACGGCGAGCGCGTTGGAGTCGGTGCGGTCGTCGTAGGCGAGCAGCTTGGGAAGCGCGGCGGCGAGCGCGAGGACACCGACCACGCAGGCCACGCCTCCCGTCCAGACGGAGGCCCGGACGCCGGCCAGCGAGGCCATGCCGCCGGCCCGGACCTGGCCGAGCTGCGGACCGACCGAGTAGCTGAGCAGTTCGACGCCGGCCAGGCGGCCGCGCAGCTCGTCCGGGATGGACTGGTTCCACATGGTGGAGCGGGCGGTGCCGCTGATCTGGTCGGCGCCGCCGGCGATCAGCAGGCAGAGCAGCACCAGCCAGATGTTGCCGACCAGTCCGGCGACGGTCATCGCGGCGCCCCAGCCGAGCGCGGAGACCAGCAGCATCCGGCCGTGCCGGTGGACGTGCGAGGTCCAGCCGCCGGTCGCGGAGACCAGCAGCGCACCGACCGCCGTGGCGGCGTAGAGCAGTCCGAGCGCCCAGTCGGCGTGCAGCTCGGAGGCGAGGAAGGGGAAGATCGCCACCGGGTAGGCGAAGAGCATCGCCACGATGTCGATGGCGTAGGTGCCGAGCAGGTCCTTCCGGCTCCAGGCGTACTTCACGCCGGTCGCGATGGCCTGCAGCGAGGGCTTGTCGGCGCCGGTGGACGGCGGGACGGCGCGCATCCGGGCGAGCAGCAGCAGGGAGAGGCCGAAGCTGGCGACGTCCAGGAGGTACGCGGTCTGCACGCCGGCGACGACCACGATCACACCCGCGAGCGGCGGTCCGGCGACCGAGCCGACGTTGCGGTAGAGCGAGTTGAGCGCGAAGGCGGCGGTGAGCTGGTCGTGCGGGACGATCCGCGGGGTGAGCGAGTCGAGGGCCGGGCGCTGGAGGCCGTCCAGGGCCGCGACCAGCATGCCGACCAGGTAGATCGGCCACAGCAGGGGCGTGGGGAGCAGCGCGTTCACCAGCAGGAGCGCGGAGAGCAGGCCGAGGCCGGCTTCGGAGCGCAGGACGAGCTTGCGGCGGTCCAGGGCGTCGGCGAGGGCACCGCCCCAGAGGCCGAAGACGATCAGCGGCACCAGTTCGAAGGCGCCGGCCAGGCCGACCGCGAGGGTGGAGCCGGTCAGCTGCTTGATCTGCAGCGGGACGGCGACGTAGGTCAGGAAGCTGCCGAAGGAGGTGACGCAGCCCGAGGTCCACAGCAGCCGGAAGTCCCGGGAGGACCGCCAGGGCGTGAGGTCCGGCCGCAGTCGGCGGAGGGTGGTGCGGAGGGTGCCGCCGGCTGGGTCGGACGGGTCGCTCTGTGCGGATTCGTTCACGTCGGGCCATGCTTCGCTCCCGGGCGCGGCCGGTGCAATCGAATTACGGCTCCGACGGCTGGCTCCGGTCCGGCTCCGGCGGCCGGCTCAGGTGTCGCGGGCCCGGCTCACCAGCGCAGGGCGGGGGTGCCGGTCAGCCGGTCGAGGAGTCGGGCGAACCGGCTGCGGGGCCGCCCGGCGGTGCCGGCGGCGGCGCTGACCAGGTGCTGGACCAGCTCGAACGGCTCCGGCTCGGCGTCCGGCACACTCAGCCGCTCGTGGGCCAGGGCGGCCAGCTCGCGGTCCCCGGTGTCCACGGCGAGCACGGTGGCGCCGCCGCGCCGGGCGTCCTGCACCCGCTCCAGCAGGGGTGCGCCGGCGCTCTCGGGCGCGACCAGCAGCACGGTGGCGCCGCGCCGGGCGGCTTCCAGCCGGCGCAGCCCGACGGCGAGGTGGGCGGGCGAACCGGCCGGGACGGTGTGCCGCACCAGGGTGGGGGCGAGCGCGGGCATGCCGCAGAGCGCCGCCTCGTCGTCCAGGTGGGCGGCCAGGTGCCAGGGCTCGTACCGGGGGGTGCCGACCAGCAGCAGCCCGGACGAGGCCCGCCTGCTCACCTCGGAGCGCAGCGCGCCCGCGAAGGAACCGGTCCTCTCCAGCCAGCCGGTACCGGTCAGCGACTCCCGGAGTGCGGAAACTCTCACCGCGTCCATGGCCGACAAGCATGGAGCCTCGCGGGGGCGTTTGGGAGGATTCCGGCATGACGCAACCCGAATCAGTGAACGCGGCGGCCGGACCCGGCCGTGAGCTGCCGGACGTCTCCGCCCTCGTGGTGGGTGTTCTCGGCGGCACCGGTGACCAGGGCCGGGGGCTGGCCTACCGGCTGGCCCAGGCCGGACAGCAGGTGGTGATCGGCTCCCGCACCGCCGAGCGGGCCGCCGCGGCGGCCGAGGAGATCGGCCTCGGGGTGCGCGGCGCGGACAACGCGGCGTGTGCCCGGGAGAGCGACGTGGTGATCGTCGCGGTGCCGTGGGACGGCCACGCCGAGACGCTGACCGCGCTCCGGGCCGAGCTGGCCGGGAAGATCGTGGTGGACTGCGTCAACCCGCTCGGCTTCGACAAGCAGGGCGCGTACGCGCTGCAGGTCCCCGAGGGCAGCGCGGCCCAGCAGGCCGCGGCGCTGCTGCCGGACTCCCGGGTCACCGCGGCCTTCCACCACCTCTCGGCGGTGCTGCTGCAGGACGCCTCGCTGGAGCGGATCGACACCGACGTGCTGGTGCTCGGCGAGGAGCGGGCCGCGACCGACGTCGTGCAGGCGCTGGCCGAGCGGATCCCCGGGATGCGCGGGGTCTTCGCGGGACGGCTGCGCAACGCCCACCAGGTCGAGGGTCTGGTCGCGAACCTGATCTCGGTCAACCGTCGTTACAAGGCGCACGCCGGGCTGAGGATCACGGACATCTGACGACAACCGTCGACATCCGACGCGAGCTACCGGCCCCCGGGACGGATCCCGGGGGCCGGTCGGTGACAATGGCTGCGAACGCACCCGCCGCTAGGAGCCCACACCATGCCCCGCAACGCCCTCTACGCCTCGATCGTCCTCGTGCTGGCGGTGACCGCCGCCGTGGTGTCCTTCATCGAGGGCAACTGGCTCGGTGTGGTGTGGGTGCTGATGGCCGGTGTGGCCAGCAACATCGCCTGGTTCTACATCCGCAAGGACCGGATCGAGCGGGCCCGCGCCGAGCAGGGCTGACGGCTGCGGCTGCGGCCAGAGACGGCCGCGGCTACTGCCAGAACATGAAGAGATCGTGGCCGGAGATGACCAGCCCGATCCGGACGCCGAACTGCTCCATGATCCACAGTGCCGCGTCGCTCAGCCAGTAACGGGCCTCGGTCTGCCAGAACACCGCGAAGAGCACCAACATGCTGTACGGCGCGAACGGCTCGACCGCACGCCGGGTCTTGTACGACAGCCAGGGTTCGACGATCCCGTAGCCGTCCAGGCCGGGCACCGGCAGCAGGTTCAGCAGCGCCGCGGTGATCTGCAGGAACGCCAGGAACGCCAGCGCCTCAGGCAGCATCGAGTCGCCGTACAGGTCGGCCCTGGCGAGCAGCATCAGCACCACCGCGAAGGCCACGTTGACCAGGGGGCCGGCCGCCGAGACCAGGCTGTGCTTCCACCGGCCCTGGATCCGGTGCCGGTCGATGTAGACCGCACCGCCGGGAAGGCCGATGCCGCCGAGCATCACGAAGATCACCGGCAGCACGAAGCTGAGCAGCACGTGCCCGTACTTCAGCGGGTTGAGGGTCAGGTAGCCCTTGGCGCCGACCGTGATGTCCCCGCCGTGCAGCGCGGTGCGCGCGTGCGCGTACTCGTGCAGGCACAGCGAGACCATCCAGCCGGCCACCACGAAGAGGAAGAGGCCGAACCGCGCGTTGCCGGTCCCGGTGGCCACCCCCCAGGCCGAGGTGGCGAGGACGGCGACCAGCACCCAGAAGACCGGACTGATCCGGTTCTCCTCGCTGCGGCTGCGAGTGGACGCGAAGCTCATGCGGTACGACTCCGGGGCTGGCAGGGACGGACGCGGGGACTGGCAGGGGACGATCATGCCGGTCCCGGCGGCGGGCCGACAACCGGCCCCACGTGAACGTCCGGGACATCGGCGGTGTTCCACCCCGCGGCGTCGACCAGAATGGTCGCGTGCATTACGGCATCCTCGGCACGACCACGGCCCATTCCGACGACGGCACCCCCGTCCCGCTCGGCGGCGCCCGGCTGCGCGCCCTGCTCGCGGCCCTGGTGCTGCGGCAGGGGCGGCCCGTCCCCGCCGAGCTGCTGGTCGACGAGGTGTGGGACGCCGAACCGCCGCAGGACTCCGCCGCCGCGCTGCAGACCCTGGTCGGCCGGCTGCGCCGCACCGTCGGCCGCGCCGAGGTCGGCTCCGGCCCGGCCGGGTACTGGCTGACCGACGGCCGGACCGACGTCGGCGAGTTCCAGCGGCTGGCGGCCGAGGGCCGCGCGGCGCTGGAGGCCGGGGAGCCCGGAGTCGCCCTGGAGCGGCTGGACGCGGCGCTCGGGCTGTGGCGCGGCCCGGCGCTGGCCGACCTGCCGGACCGGTACGGCCCGGCCGCCCGGCTGGAGGCCCAGCGCGACGACGCCCGGCGGTGCCGGATCACCGCCCTGCTCGCCCTCGGCCGCACCGGCGTCGCCACCGCGGAGCTGGCCGAGCTGTGCGAGCAGCACCCGCTGGACGAGTCCTGGCAGGTGCTGCTGATCCGCGCGCTGCGGGACGGCGGGCGGACCGCCGAGGCGCTGCAGCGGTACGAGGGCGTCCGCCGGGCGCTGGTCGAGGAGCTCGGCACCGACCCGGGGGCGGAGCTCCAGGCGCTGTACCGCGAGCTGCTCAACCCGCACCGGGGTGGTGGCGGCGCCGGACGCGCGGCCGGGGCGGTGGGCGGGGACGGAGCGGGCGACGCGGGCTGGGCGGCGGACGACGGCGCGGCCGCGAGCGGCGGTGCGGTGGCGAGCGGCGGTGCGGTGGCGAGCGGTGGCCCGGCGGGAGCAGGCGGCGCACCCGGGGCGGGCCGGCGGCCGGGCGTGGGTGGCCCGCCGGGCGACGGAGAGCCGCCGTACGGCGTGCCGGGCGGTGACGGCGACCCCCACGGCGACCCCCGCGGCGGCCGCCACGGCAACCCTCACGACGGGCCTGCCGCGGCCACGGGGCCGGACGGCGCCGGTGCGCGCCCGCCGGCCGGCGAGGCGCTGCGGGCCGCGGGCAACCTGCGGCCGCGGCTGACCAGCTTCGTCGGCCGGGACGGCGACCTCGCCACGGTCGGGGCCGCGCTGGACGCGGGCCGGCTGACCACGCTGACCGGCCCCGGCGGCTCCGGCAAGACCAGGCTCTCACTGGAGGCCGGCCGGATCGCCCAGACCGGCGCCGGCTGGCCGGACGGCGTCTGGCAGGTCGAGCTCGCCCCGCTGGAGGACCCGGCCGCCGTCCCCGGCGCGGTGGTCTCCGCGCTGGGCCTGCGCGACACCGTGCTGCACACCGGTGGCGCGGTCGGCGAGGCGATGGACAGCCGCGACGACCCGCTGCGCCGGCTGCTCGACCACTGCGGCCGCCGCCGGATGCTGCTGCTGCTCGACAACTGCGAGCACCTGGTGCAGGCCGCCGCCGACCTGGCCGACCGGCTGCTCGCCGAGTGCCCGGGCCTGACCGTGCTGGCCACCAGCCGGGAGCCGCTCGGCGTGCCGGGCGAGGCGGTGCTGCCGGTGGAGCCGCTGCCCGATCCGGCGGCTCTGCGGCTGCTCGCCGAGCGCGGCGCCGCGGCCCGGCCCGGCTTCGCGGTCGCCGACGACCCGGAGGCGTGCGCCGAGATCTGCCGCCGGCTCGACGGGCTGCCGCTGGCGATCGAGCTGGCCGCCGCGCGGCTGCGCGGACTGACGCCGCGCCGGCTCGCGGACCGGCTGGACAGCAGGTTCGCCCTGCTCACCGCCGGTTCGCGGACCCTGCTGCCGCGTCAGCAGACGCTGCGCGCCGTGGTCGACTGGAGCTGGGACCTGCTCGGCTCCCGGGAGCGCGCGGTGCTGCGCCGGCTCGCGGTCTTCGCCGGCGGCTGCACCCTGGAGGACGCCGAGCAGGTGGTCGCCGACGGCACCGAGGTCACCCGCGGGCAGGTCGCCGACCTGCTGCTCTCGCTGGTCGACAAGTCACTGCTGGTCGCCGACCTGGGGGGCGAACCCCGGTACGGGATGCTGGAGACCATCCACGAGTACGCCACCGAGCGGCTGGCCGAGTCCGGCGAGGAGCCCGAGGTGGCGCTGCGCCACGTCCGGCACTACCGGGAACTCGTCCGGAAGGCCGAGCTGGACCTGCACGGCCCCGGGCAGCTCACCGAACTCGCCCGGCTGGAGCGGGAGCAGGACAACATCCGGGCCGCGCTGCGCCGCGCCGTGGAGCTCGGCGAGGAGCAGGAGGCGCTGGTCCTCGCCCTCGCGATGAGCAGCTACTGGACGCTGCGCGACTACCGGACCGAGGCCCGGGCCTGGTACGACGCGGTCTCCGCGCTCGGGCCCGACCCGTACGCCGAGGACGCCCCGATGCCGGTCCCGCTCACCGAGGGGCCGCTGGACGCGCCGCTGCCGATGGCCCCCGAGATGCTGGAGGAGGCGCGCCGGCACCTGGGGTTGCAGCGGCTGGTGTCGATGTTCACCGGCAACATGGCGACGCTCGGCGACCCAGAGGCGCTGCGCACCGCCGACCGGATCCTGAAGATGTACACCCCGGACCTGCCGCAGTCGTACCGCTCCCCGGTGCTGCTGCGGATGTTCGCGCTGTTCCTGGCGGGGGAGATGGGCCGGATGCGGGAGGCCGTGGACGACGCGGTGGTCGGCGCCCGGCTGCACGGCCGGGAGGGCGACCTGGCGTTCGCCCTGCAGCTGCGCTCGCGGCTGCTCAACGACTGGGTGGGCGAGCTGGGCCAGGCGGTGGAGGACAGCGCCGAGGCGCTGGAGCTGTTCACCCGGGCCGGCGACCGCTGGGGGCAGTCCGAGACGCTGGCCGCGCAGGCCGAGAACTTCGCCAAGCTCGGTGACGGGCAGCGGGCCGCCGACAACTACCGGCGGGCCATCGTGCTGGCCACCGAGCTGGGCGCGCTCCAGGAGGTGCCGCTGCTGCGGGTGCGGCTCGGCGAGACGCTGATGGAGTTCGACCACGGGGTGGGCGAGCGGATGGTGGTGGACGCGCTGGCCGAGATCTCGGTGAGCGGCCACTCCTCCGACGGCGCCCGGATGTACGGGCGGCTGGTGCTCTGCCACCACTACGTCCAGCGCGGCGAGTACGCCCGGGGCCTCGGGCAGTTGGACCTGCTCGGGGAGGAGCAGCGCACGCTCGGGCCGGTCGCGCCCGAGGTCTTCCTCGGCGTGGTCGACTGCATCCGGGGCTGGGCGCTGGCCCGTTCGGGCCGGGTCCGCGAGGGGCTGGCCCAACTGGCCTCGGGGCGGCGCCGGATGAGGGACGTCCAGGGCGGTGCGACGGTCTTCGCCGAGCACATGTCGCTGATGCTGCTGACCCCGGCCGCCGCGGTCCTCGCCGAGCTGGCGGTCCGTCTGGACGAGCCCCGGGCCGCCCGCCGGGCCGCGGTGCTGCTCGGCGCGCACGACGCGCTGCACGGGCACCTCGGCTCGTACATGGAGCGCTCCGAGCGGGAGTACTGCGAGCGGCTGGCGCGCGAGCGGGTCGGCCCGGCCGAGTACGAGGCGGCGTACGAGGAGGGCGGCCGCCTCGAACTGTCGGAGGCGGCCGCCCTGCTCGACGGCATCGCGGACTACTGACCGGCCGCCGGGCCCGGATCAGGTCCGCTTGCGGAAGCGGGCCACCGCGAGCGGCGCGAAGACCGCCGTGACCACGACGGAGAACACCACCACGATGGTCGCCGAGTGGGCCACCGGGCCGCCGTTGATCAGGTTGCGGCAGGCGTCGGCCAGCGCGGACAGCGGGTTGTACTTGGTGAAGGCCTGCAGCCAGCCCGGCATGGTGCTGGCCGGCGCGAAGATCGAGCTGCCGAACTGCAGCGGCATGATGACCATCATCGACACTCCCTGGACCGCCTGGGCGCTGCGCAGCGACATGCCGAGCAGCATCGAGATCCACACGATCGACATGCCGAGCATCAGGGACAGGCCGACCGCGGCGAGCAGCGGGAGGAAGCCGGTGGTCAGCTTCAGGCCGAGGATCATCGAGAAGGTGATCAGCACGGTGAAGGCGACGACCGAGCGCATCATCTCCGCCGCGATCTTGGACAGCAGCACCGCGGACCGGCCGATCGGCAGCGTCCGGAAGCGGTCCATCACCCCGGTCTGGAAGTCGCTGTTCAGACCGGTGCCGACGGCCATCGCCAGGTTGAGGCCGGTGGTGCCGAGCAGGCCCGGGACCATGTACTGGATGTAGGCCTGCTGGCCGCCGGCGACCGCGCCGCCGAACACGTAGACGAACAGCACCGTGAAGATGATCGGGACCAGCAGCGCGTCCAGCATCGACTCGGGGTCGGCCTTGATCCGCATCAGGTTGCGGCGGGTCAGCGCACCCAGGTGGCGGGCCGAGGCGCGGAGCCCGATCCGGGTGTCGTTGGCGTCGAGAACGGCGCTGCTCATGCGACGGGCTCCTTGTCACGGGTCGGGGCGGGGATGCTGTCGGTGGAGGCGTCGCGCTTGCCGGTGATGGCGAGGAAGACCTCGTCCAGGCTGGGCAGCTCGGTGTCGAGGCCCGCGATGCCGAAGCCGCGGGTGCCGAGCACGCCGACCACGGCGGTCAGCTGCTCCTCGTCGGTGAGCTGCACCGACAGCAGCTCGGTGTCGGGGGAGACAGTCGCGGCGATGCCGGCCTCGCGCAGGCAGCGCGCCATCTCCGGCAGCTCGGCGGCGTTGCGCGGGGTCACCTGCAGGGTCTTGCCGCCGACCCGGGTCTTCAGCTCGGAGATCCCGCCGTTGGCGATCACCCGGCCCCTGTCGATCACCGTCAGCTCGTGCGCGAGCTGCTCGGCCTCCTCCATGTACTGGGTGGTGAGCAGCACGGTGGAGCCCTCGGCGACCATCCGCTGCACCTCGTCCCACACCTCGTTGCGGGTCCGCGGGTCCAGGCCGGTGGTGGGCTCGTCCAGGTACAGCACCTTCGGGCGGCCGATCATCGACGCCGCCAGGTCGAGCCGGCGGCGCATGCCGCCGGAGTAGGTCTTCGCGGGGCGCCTGGCCGCGTCGGTGAGCGAGAAGCGCTCCAGCAGCTCGTTGGCCCGGGCCTTCGACTCCTTGGCGGACAGGTCCAGGAGGCGGCCGATCAGGTAGAGGTTCTCGTAGCCGGAGAGCAGCTCGTCGACCGAGGCGTACTGGCCGGTGAGGCCGATGGTGCGGCGCAGCTGCTTCGGCTGGCGCAGCACGTCGTAGCCGCCGACGAAGGCGGTGCCGGCGTCCGGCTTGATCAGGGTGGACAGGACCCGGACCAGGGTGGTCTTCCCGGCGCCGTTGGGTCCGAGCAGCCCCAGCACCGTCCCCTCGCGCACGGTCAGGTCGACCCCGTCGAGGGCCCTGGTCTCGCCGTACGTCTTGACGATGCCGCGGACCTCCACGGCGTTGCTGTTGGCGATCGATGTCATGTCGCCAAGGCTGCCCGGGGCCGCTGTCACCCCGCTGTCACCCCGCCGTCAGCCGACTGACAGCGGGGTGGCAGCGCCCTGCCGGTTACTTGAAGGTGTGCTCCGGGGCCGGGAAGGTCCCGGCGCCGACGTCGGCCGCGAAGGCGCGGGCGGCGTCGCCGAGGACGGCGCGCAGGTTGGCGTACTGCTTGACGAACTTCGGCACCCGGCCCGCCGTCATCCCGGCGAAGTCGGTCCACACCAGCACCTGGGCGTCGGTGCCGGCGCCCGCGCCGATGCCGACGGTCGGGATCGCCAGTTGCTCGGTGACCTGCGCGGCGAGCTCGGCAGGCACGGCCTCCAGCACCACCGCGAACGCGCCGGCCTGCTGCACCGCCTTGGCGTCCCGCAGCAGCTGGTGCGCCGCCTCGTCGCCGCGCCCCTGCACCGGGTACCCGCCGAAGGCGTGCACCGACTGCGGGGTGAGGCCGACGTGCGCCATCACCGGGATGCCGGCCTCGACCAGCAGCTCGATCGAGCGGGCGCTGCGCTCGCCGCCCTCCAGCTTGACCGCGCCGACGCCGGCCTCCTTCATCAGGCGGGCGGCGTTGTGCATGGCCTGCGCGGGCGACTCCTGGTAGGAGCCGAACGGCATGTCGCCGACGACCAGCGCGCGCCGGGTGCCGCGGACGACGGCGGCGGAGAGCATCACCATCTGGTCCATGGTCACCGGCACGGTGGTCTCGTAGCCGAGGTGGCAGTTGCCGGCCGAGTCGCCGACCAGCAGCACCGGGATCCCCGCCTCGTCGAACACGCCGGCGGTGAGGGCGTCGTACGCGGTGAGCATCGCCCAGCGCTCGCCGTGCTGCTTGGCCTTGGCGAGGTCGCGGACGGTCACCCGGCGGTTGGTGATGCCGCCGTACAGGACGGCACCTTCCTGCGCCGGGGCAGGCTGAAGCGGAGAAGCGTTCATCGAACAGACTCCTGAAGGTTGTTGTCTCGTGGCGCCGTGCGGCGTCCCCGGATCTGGCTCCATGCTTGCACGCCGGAGGCCCGGCGCAAAGACCGGCCGCACGGACTGTCGCGCAGCCGACACGGACGCGGCTTTACCCGAGTTTTACGATACGGCCCCGTCTCGTATCGAAATCGGAGCTACGCTGAGCCGCATGACCACCGCCACGCCCGCACCCTCGCGGGTGCCCGAAGCCGTCCACCGTCGCCGCTGGGCGATCCTCGGCACGCTGCTGCTCGCCCTGCTCGTCGTCGTCCTCGACAACTCGATCCTCAACGTGGCGATGAAGACCATCGCCACCCCCGCCCCGGTCGGGCTCGGCGCCAGCCAGAGCGACCTGGAGTGGGCGATCAACTCGTACACCCTGGTCTTCGCCGGCCTGCTGTTCACCGCCGGCCTGCTCGGTGACCGCTTCGGCCGCAAGTGGACGCTGCTCGGCGGCATGCTCGTCTTCGGCCTCGGCTCGCTGCTCTCCTCGCTCGCCACCACCCCGGGCGAGCTGATCGGCTACCGGGCGGTGATGGGCCTCGGCGGCGCCTTCGTGATGCCCGCCACGCTGGCGATCATCATGAACGTCTTCGAGCGGCACGAGCAGCCGAAGGCGATCGGCATCTGGGCCGGCGCGGTCGGCCTGGCCATCGCGGTCGGCCCGATCACCGGCGGCCTGCTGATCGAGCACTTCTGGTGGGGCTCGGTCTTCCTGGTCAACGTGCCGATCGTGGTGGTCGCCCTGGTCGCGATGTTCCTGCTGGTGCCGGACTCCAAGGACCCCGCCCCCGGCCGGCTCGACCCGATCGGCGTGCTGCTGTCCATCGTCGGCCTGGTCGCGCTGATCTACGGCATCATCAAGGGCGGCGAGCTGGCCGACTTCCTCGACCCGAAGGCCTGGGTGCCGATCGCGGTCGGCGTGCTGGCGCTGGTGGCGTTCGTGCTGTTCGAGAAGCGCACCAGCCACCCGGCCCTGGACATCGGCTGGTTCCGCAACAAGGTCTTCTCGGCCTCGATCGCGGTGGTCGGCGTGGTGTTCTTCGCGCTGATGGGCGTCTCCTTCTTCGGCGTCTTCTACACCCAGAGCGTCCGCGGCTACAGCGCCCTCCAGGCGGGCGCGCTGATGCTCCCGCTGGCCGGCGCCCAGCTGCTGTTCGCCCCCCGGGCCCGGCTGGTGGTCGACCGGTTCGGCGTCCGCGCCACCTGCGCCGGCGGCATGGCGCTGATCGCGGTCGGCTTCCTCGGCTACCTCTTCCTCGGCGCGACCACGCCGATCTGGGTGCTGGTGGTGCTCGGCTTCGTGATGGGCGCCGGCATGGCGCACGTGATGCCGCCGGTCACCGTCGCGATCATGGGCGCGCTGCCCCGCGAGAAGGCCGGTGCCGGCTCCGCGATCAACAACACCTTCCGGCAGGTCGGCGGCTCGCTCGGCGTCGCCGTGCTCGGCGCGGTGCTCTCCACCGTCTACCGGGACGGCATCTCCGACCACCTCGCCGCGCTGCCGCCCGCCCTGCGCGACAAGGCCGGCGAGTCGCTGGAGGCCACCCTGGCGATCGCCGCCCGCACGCACGACAGCGCGCTGGTCACCCCCGCCATGGACTCCTTCCTGCACGCCATGCACGTGGTCGCCGGACTCTCCGCCGGCATCACCGCGGTCGGCGCGGTGATCGCGCTCCTGCTGCTGCCCGGCCGCACCGCCGACGCCCCCGGCGGGCCCGGCAAGGCCGTCGCGCCCGAGTCCGCCTCCGACCCCGCCAGGGTTTGAGCCGGCCGGTGGAGAATGGGCGCATGAAGATCGACCTGCCGGGCACGCAGCCGGCCGCCGACTCCACCGGACCCGCCCCGGGCACCGGACCCGCCCCGTGCCCCGGGACCGGCCCGGCCGCCGCGACCGACGCGGCGGCCGGCGCCGCCCCGCGCCGCGGGCGTCCGCGCAGCGAGGCGGCCGAGCAGGCGATCTTCGCCGCCGTCGAGCGCCTGATGGAGGACGGCAGCGGGCTCGCCGAACTCTCCGTCGAACGGATCGCCGCCGCCGCGGGCGTCGGCAAGGCCACCATCTACCGGCGCTGGCCCAACAAGGAGGCCCTGCTGGTCGACGTGATCGACCGCCTGGAGCAGCCGCCCCCGCCGCTGGTCGGACCGACCTACCGGGACGACCTGATCGCGCTGGTCGAGTACATGCGCCGGCGCGGCCTGATCAAGCGCTCCCGCTGGGTGGTGAAGTCCGCCCTCGGCCAGATGGGCGCCTGGCCCGAACTGAAGGCGACGTACCACGAACGAGTGATCAAGCCGCGGCGCGAACTCCTCCGCACGATCGTCCGCCGCGGCGTCGCCGAGGGCGAACTGCGCTCCGACGTCGACGTGGAACTGCTCTGCGAACTGGTCCTCGGCCCGATCCTGCTGCGCAGCGTGCTCTGGGACGACTCCCCGCTGGACGACCCCGACCTGGCCCGCACCATGGTCGACACCGTCCTGCAGGGCATCGGCACCCGACCCCGGCCGGAGCCGTCCGACCGGCCGTGACCGAGCCCACAGCCGGGGCCGCGCCGGAACCCGGCGTCGCCCCCGCCGCGTCTGTCCCGTCATAGGCTGAGCCGAGAATCAGACCAATTCCTCCGGAATCGGTCCGAACTCGGCCACAGCCGGACACGACAGAACACGGAACGGCACGGAGGAGTGGGCATGGTGCAGGCGGACAGTCCGGCGGCCGAGGCGGCGGACGGTGCGCAGCCTCCCGCCCCGCGACGCGGTCTCGCCCGGCTCGGCCTCGGCTGGCGGCGCGGCCTGGTCGTCGCCGCGCTCGCCCTGCTCGTCGCCGTCCTGCTCGCCTTCCACGCCGAGGTCCCCAACGGCGTCGGCAACCTCGGCAGCCTGCTGGAGACCTTCCTGCCCTGGCTCGGCCTGACGATCCCGGTCCTGCTCGGGCTCGGCGTGTGGCGGCGCTCCGCCACCGCGCTGCTCGCCGTCCTGCTGCCCACCGCGCTGTGGCTCAACATGTTCGGCGGGCTGCTCACCGACAAGAGCACCGGTCCCGGCGACTTCAAGGTGCTCAGCCACAACGTCGCCGCCGCCAACACCGACCCGGCCGGCACCGTGAAGCTCCTCAACGACTCCGGAGCGCAGATCGTCGCCCTGGAGGAGATCGCCGGCGGTGCCGTCTCCACCTACGCCAGGGGGCTCGCCGGGAAGTACCCGTACCACGCGGTCGAGGGCACCGTCGGCCTGTGGTCCAGCTACCCGATCTCCGGCGTCTCCGTCGTCGACATCAGGATCGGCTGGACCCGCGCCTTCCGTGCCGAGGTCACCACCCCCGAGGGCCCGCTCGCCGTGTACGTCGCCCACCTGCCCTCCGTCCGGCTGAAGTTCGACAGCGGCTTCACCGCCGGGCAGCGGGACGTCAGCGCGCAGGCGCTCGGTGACGCGATCGAGGCCGAGCCGCTGAAGAAGGTCCTGCTGCTCGGCGACCTCAACGGCACCATGAACGACCGCAGCCTCGCGCCGGTAACCTCCCAGATGCGCTCCGCCCAGGGCGCCGCCGGCGACGGCTTCGGCTTCTCCTGGCCCGCGTCCTTCCCGATGGCCCGGATCGACCAGATCCTCAGCAAGGGCGGTCTCACCCCCACCGACTCCCGCACCCTCGCCGCCGACGGCAGCGACCACCTGGCGATCACCGCGGACTACCGTTACTAGGCATGGACGGTGGGGACGTGGGGCGGGCGGTCGGGTGGATGACCCGGACGCTGGGGCCGTACGCGGTCGGGCACGACTGGACGGTGCCGGCGCGGGGGCTGGAGTGGAGCTGCCGGGAGACCGCCGCGCACGTGGCGCACGACCTGGCGGCGTACGCCGGGCAGTTGGCGGGCCGGGCGGAGGGCGGGTACCTGCCGTACGACCTGGTGGTGGGGGAGGGCGCGACGCCGCCCGAGGTGCTGCGGGTGGTCGCGGCGGCGGGCGGGATGCTCCGGGCGGTGCTGGACACCGCGCCCGCGGACGCCCGGGCGTGGCACTGGGGGCCGTGCGACCCGGGCGGCTTCGCGGCGATGGGCTGTGCGGAGGTGCTGCTGCACACCTGGGACCTCGCGGGCGGCCTCGGCGCCGACTGGTCCCCGCCGCCGGGCCTGTGCGAGGGCGTGCTGGCCCGGCTGTTCCCGGACGCCCCGGCGGGCGGTCCGGCGGCCGTGCTGCTGTGGTGCGCCGGCCGCGGCGAACTGCCCGGCCGCCCCCGCCGCACCACCTGGAGCTGGCGCGCCGCCGTCCCCGACTGACGGCCCGTCCGGAGGCGCACCGCCCGCGCCTCACCGCCCGCGCCTCACCGCGCGCGGGTGCCGATCACCACGGTCGCGTCGCGCTCCTCGCAGGCGGTGATGCGCGGGGCGAGCCCGGCGTCGGCGAACGCGTCCGCGGTGCGGGTGGCCTGACGGTCGCTGGTCTCGACCAGCAGGTGGCCGCCGGGCGCCAGCCACGCGGGCGCGTCGGCGGTGACCCGGCGCTGGATCGCCAGCCCGTCGTCCCCGCCGTCGAGGGCGGCCAGCGGTTCGTGCTCCCGGGCCTCCGGGGGCAGCAGCCCGATCTCGCCGGTCGGCACGTACGGCGCGTTGGCGACCAGGACGTCCACCCGGCCGCGCAGCTCGGCGGGGAGGGCCGCGTACAGGTCGCCGCGGTACACCCGCCCGCCCGCGGCGGCGAGGTTGCGGGCGGCGCAGCGCACCGACGCCTCGTCCAGGTCGGCGGCGTGCAGGTCGACCGGTCCGGCGGCGGCGGCGACCGCCGCCCCGAGCGCGCCGGAACCGCAGCACAGGTCGAGCACCACCGCCCCGGGCGCGGCCAGCGCCGCGGCCTGCTCGGCGAGGAACTCGGAGCGCCGGCGCGGCACGAACACGCCCGGGTCGACGGACACCCGCAGCCCGCCGAACTCGGCCCAGCCGACGACGTGTTCGAGCGGCAGGCCGTCGACCCGGCGGCCGACCAGGACGGCCAGCTCGGCGGTGGTGCGGGCGGCGGAGATCAGCAGGCGCGCCTCGTCCTCGGCGAAGACGCAGCCGGCGGCGCGCAGCTTCCGGACGGTGGTGGCGCGCAGCAGCGCGGAGGGGTACGGGGTCACGGCGGGAGGAGCCTTTCGGAGTACGTCCGCGGGGCTCCCGCGCCCCGGCTACGCCTGGGCGGCGGCGGGGCGGTCGGAGGGGAGCACCCGTCCTGGCACAGCGGTGATGGGGCCCACCTCCTCGGTTCGTGGTCGGCCGGCGCGGCGCGCGGCCCGGCACAGGCGTTCACCCTACCGGACCGCCCGCCCGGCCGACCCGGGTTCAGCCGCGCCGCCAGCGGTTGGTGATGGGCAGTCGGCGGTCCCGGCCGAAGCCCTTCGGCGAGATCTTCGGGCCCGGCGGGTACTGGCGCCGCTTGTACTCGGCGGTGTCGACCAGCCGCACCACCCGGTCCACCACCTCGGCCGGGTAGCCGGCCGCGACGATCGCGTCCCGGCCCTGGTCGCCCTCGACGTACAGGTCGAGCACGGTGTCCAGCAGGTCGTAGTCGGGCAGCGAGTCGGTGTCCTTCTGGTCCGGCCGCAGCTCGGCGGACGGCGGCTTGAGGATGGTGTTCTCCGGGATCGGCGGCACCTCGCCGCGCCGCACGGCCTCGTCGTTGCGCCAGGCCGCCAGCCGGAAGACCAGCGACTTGTAGACGTCCTTGATCGGGCCGTACGCGCCCACCGAGTCGCCGTACAGCGTCGAGTAGCCGACCGCCAGCTCGCTCTTGTTGCCGGGCGCGAGCACGATGTGCCCCTCCTGGTTGGAGATCGCCATCAGCAGCGTGCCGCGGACCCGGGACTGCAGGTTCTCCTCCGCCAGCCCGGTGAGGTCGGTGGCGCCCAGGTACGCCTCGACCATCGGCGCGATCGACACCGTGCGGAAGTTGAGGCCGGTGCGGCGGGCCAGCTCGGCGGCGTCGTCCCGGGAGTGCTGCGAGGAGTACTTGCTGGGCATCGACACGCAGTGGACGTTCCCGGCGCCGACCGCGTCCACCGCGATCGCCGCGACCAGCGCGGAGTCGATGCCGCCGGACAGGCCGATCAGCACCGAGCGGAAGCCGTTCTTGCGGACGTACGCCCGGGTGCCCTCCACCAGCGCCTGGTAGATCTCCGCCTCGTCGTCCAGCCGCGGCGCGACCTGCGCCGCCACCGGCTCGGCCGGGGCGGGCAGCCGCTCGCCGCCCAGGTCGGTGCGGGCCAGCCGCAGCCCGTCGCTGAGGATCAGCCCGTCCGGCTGGTCGCCCTCGGCGGCCGGCAGCTCCAGGTCGACCAGCAGCAGCGTCTCCTCGAACTGCGGCGCCCGCGCCAGCACCTCGCCGTCCGCCGACACCACCAGCGAGTCGCCGTCGAAGACCAGCTCGTCCTGGGCGCCGACCATGTTCAGGTACGCCAGCGGGCAGCCCGCCTCCGCGGCCCGGCGGCGGACCAGCTCCAGCCGCGCGTCGTCCTTGTTGCGCTCGTACGGCGAGCCGTTGATCACCAGCAGCAGCCCGGCGCCGACCTCGCCCGCCGCGGTGACCCGGCCGCCCTCCTGCCAGATGTCCTCGCAGATCGCCAGCGCCACGTCCACCCCGTGCAGCCGCAGCACCGACAGCCGGTCGCCCGGCACGAAGTACCGGTACTCGTCGAACACGCCGTAGTTCGGCAGGAAGTGCTTGGCGAAACGGTCCACCACTTCGCCGCGGTACAGCACCGCCGCGCAGTTCTGCGGCGAGCCGGCCGGGCGGTGCGTCCGGTGCTCCTCGTGCTCCGAGCGGCCCAGGTAGCCCAGCACCACCGGCAGCTCGCCCAGGCCCTCCGCCGCCAGCCGGGAGGCCAGCTCGACCAGCGCCGTCCGCGAGGCCTCCACGAAGGAGCCGCGCAGCGCCAGGTCCTCCACCGGGTAGCCGGTCAGGGCCATCTCCGGGAACGCGACCAGCTGCGCTCCGGCCTCGGCGGCCCGCCTGGTCCAGCGCACCACCTCGTCACGGTTGCGGTCGATGTCGCCGACCCACGGGTCGGTCTGGCTCAGGGCGAGACGGATGTTGGGCATGCCACGAGTGTAATCGTCGAACTGACGTTATGTCTCCCCGCCGGGCGTTCCGCGGCCTACCGCGGCCTGCCCGGGGGTGGACTCCGCAGGAAGATCCGCCATGATGGGAGCAGCCGGTTCCGGTCACGCCCGCGGGCGTAACACGGACGTAAAGAGCAGAGGTGAGACTGTCCCCATGGGCAAGCAGCAGGAGTTCGTGCTTCGCACGCTCGAGGAGCGTGACATCCGTTTTGTCCGGCTGTGGTTCACCGATGTGCTCGGGTTCCTGAAGTCGGTCGCGGTCGCTCCGGCCGAGCTGGAGCAGGCGTTCGACGAGGGGATCGGGTTCGACGGCTCGGCGATCGAGGGCTTCGCCCGGGTCTACGAGTCCGACATGATCGCCAAGCCGGACCCGACCACCTTCCAGATACTGCCGTGGCGCTCGGAGACCCCCGGCACCGCGCGGATGTTCTGCGACATCATGATGCCCGACGGCTCGCCGTCGTACGCCGACCCGCGCTTCGTCCTCAAGCGCACCCTGGAGAAGGCGTCCGACCTGGGGTTCACCTTCTACACCCACCCGGAGATCGAGTTCTTCCTGCTGAAGAACCTCCCCGGCGACGGCACCGCCCCCATCCCCGCCGACCAGTCCGGCTACTTCGACCACACCCCGCGCGGCGTCGGCCACGACTTCCGCCGCCAGGCCATCACCATGCTCGAGTCGATGGGCATCTCGGTCGAGTTCTCCCACCACGAGGGCGCCCCCGGACAGCAGGAGATCGACCTCCGCTACGCCGACGCGCTCTCCACCGCCGACAACATCATGACCTTCCGCCTGGTCATGAAGGAGGTCGCGCTGGAGCAGGGCGTCCACGCCAGCTTCATGCCCAAGCCGTTCTCCGGCTTCCCCGGCTCCGGCATGCACACCCACGTCTCCCTCTTCGAGGGCGACCGCAACGCCTTCCACGAGTCCGGCGCCGAGTACCAGCTCTCCAAGGTCGGCCGCTCCTTCATCGCCGGCCTGCTCAAGTACGCCGCCGAGACCGCCGCCGTCACCAACCAGTGGGTCAACTCCTACAAGCGCATCTGGGGCGGCTCCCAGCGCACCGCCGGCGCCGGCGGCGAGGCCCCCTCCTACATCTGCTGGGGCCACAACAACCGGTCCGCGCTGATCCGCGTCCCGATGTACAAGCCCGGCAAGCAGGGCTCCACCCGCGTCGAGGTCCGCTCGCTCGACACCGGCTGCAACCCGTACCTCGCCTACGCCGTGGTCCTCGCCGCCGGCCTCAAGGGCATCGAGGACGGCCTGGAGCTCCCCGCCGGCGCCGAGGACGACGTCTGGGCGCTCTCCGACGCGGAGCGCCGCTCGCTCGGCATCCAGCCGATGCCGCAGAACCTCGGCGAGGCCATCGACCTCATGCAGCGCAGCGAACTCGTCGCCGAGACCCTCGGCGAGCACGTCTTCGACTTCTTCCTGCGCAACAAGCGCCAGGAGTGGGAGGAGTACCGCTCCGAGGTCACCCCGTTCGAGCTGCGGAAGAACCTCCAGGTGCTGTAACCGCAGGTCAGGGCAGGTCTGAAACGCCAGAAGCCCCTCGGGTCGACGGATCACATCCGTCGGCCCGAGGGGCGTTTTCAGGGCTTTTGTCCTTCCTGGGCCGTCTGTGGGCCGTGGGGTTGCGGAGCGGCGGCCCATCCGAGGGCGTCGTAGAGCGCGTCGACGGCCCGGCGGGTGCGGCCGTCGCTGCTCGGCATCAGGTGCGTGTAGACCCGGAGCGTGAACCCGGGGTCGGTGTGCCCGAGGTACCCGCTGAGCGCCTTGACGCTCTCGCCGGAGTCGAGCAGCATCGAGGCGTAGAAGTGCCGCAGCGCGTGCATGCCGTCCTCCCGCGACGCCTGGAAGCGACCCCACTTCTCCGGAGGAGGGATCACCCCCGCAATCACGAGGGCGGGCTTCCACGCGTAGGTGTTGAAGTCGCTCCGTCGCACGGCGCCGCCCTGCTCGCGCGAGAACAGCAGCCGCTTGGTCACCGGCGGGCCGTCGGGCGTCAGCCAGGGTAGCGTCACGGTCTCCGGCGGGAAGGCGGCGAGGTGGGCCTCGAAGATGCCGGCCACCCGTTCCGGCAGCGGCACGTCGCGGACCTTCCCGCGCTTCGGCGGAGCGAACACCAGACGCCCGCCGATGTCCTTGATCTGCAAGCCCACGTGCAGCCAGCCGGTGTCAGACCGGATCTCGTCGACCGGCAGGCCGAACACCTCGCCCTGCCGGAGGCCGCAGCCGCCGGCCGCGTCCACCATCGCCCGGTACCGGGCCGGTAGTGCGGCCCGGACGGCCTCCACCCGTTCTGCCGTCCAAGGCCGGACCCGGCCGGGAGCCCGGCCCGGCGGGGTCACCGAGCGGGAGCGGCACGGGTTCGTGGTCCGGAGGCGGTCCTCCATCGCCGCCATGAAGATGCTGGAGACGTTGCCGAAGATGACCCGCCGGTACGAGGACGCGGGCACCGCCTTTTCCAACTCCCTGAGCCACTCCCGGATGTGCGACGGCTGGAAGGAGTCCAGCGGTCGGATGCCGAGGTACGGGATCGCGTGTCGGCGGATCTGCGCATCGACGGACGAACGGGTGTTGTGGTCCGTGGTCTGCGACTCCAACCAGCGCTCGGCGTACTGCCGGAAGGTCACCTTGGCGGCCTTCGGGTCGACGTACTGGCCCCGCGACATGTCGGCCTCGATGTTGGCCAGCCACAGTTCGGCCTGGCGCTTCTGGCGGTCCGGGAACGCCTTGCTCTTCTCCGTGCCGTCCGGCCCGATGTACCGGGCGCGGTAGCGGGAACCGGTGCCGTACCGCTCGGTCTTGACGCGACGGGGCTTGCCGTCCGGGCCGATCTCGGTCTTGTGCCAGCGGTCCTGGATGTGTCCGGCCAAAGGTCAGGCCACCTCTCGGTTCTGGTCGGCCACCCACTGGGCGACCTCGGCGGGGTCGTAGCGCAGGTGTCGGCCCACGCGGAATCCGGGCGGACCGGTGCGCTTGCGGCGCCACTGGTAGATGGTTTCCAGCGGCACTTCGAACAGGGCCGAGATGTCCTCGGGCGTGAGGTAGCGGGTCGGCAGCGAGCGCGTCGGCGTTCCGCCAGCCTGGCTCGCCGCGCGGCGGCGCGAGACGGAAGCGTCAGTTGCGAGGTCGAAAGCGGGGGTGCGGGGCCTTGTCATAGGCCGTTCTCCTTTGTGGGTGTGACAGTGAATAGGGCTGTCACTGCGGGTGTCACCGGCATGTGGGCTGGTCAGAGCGTTGCGGTGACAGCTGTGACAGGTGTGACAGTGGGGGTGTGGTTCGGGCTGTCACACCGGCTCGGGGACGATGTAGGCGCCGCTGGCGTCGGTGTTCAGCTGTCCGTCCTTGGCCATGCGGGTGCAGGCCTGGCGGGTGTTGGCGTAGTCGAGGCCGGTGGCGGTGGCGATGTCCTTGGGCCGGGCGCCGGGGTGGGTGCGGACGTGGGCGAGGATCGTGGCGCGGGTGTCGCCGATGGTGTGGTCGCCGGCGGGTCCGTCGAGCAGCAGCCAGTTGCCGGTCTCGGGTTGGAAGGCGAGGGCGTGTTCGTTCTCGTCGACGTCGCGGCCGGTGATGTGCAGGACGCCGTCGGCTTTGCCGCGTGAGCGTTTGAGGACGAGGGTGGCGTCGGCGGCGCCGGCGAGGCCGTTGGTGCCGGAAACCTCGGCGAGGAAGTCGTCCGAGCCCATCTTGCGGACGTGGTGGACCAGGATCGTGGCGACGGAGTGCCGGTCGGCGACCTGCTTGACGTGGCCGATGGCGGCATAGTCGGCGTCATACGCGGCGACCCCGGGGGCGGAGTTGCCGCGGACCTTGGCGAAGACGTCGATGACGACGAGGCGGGCGTCGGGGTTCTGGGTGAGCCAGCGGTCGAGGGCGTCGGCGCCGCCCTGGGGCAGCGGTGGGAAGTCGGTGACGATGGTCAGGTCTTTGGGTGCGGGGCGTCCGGCGAGGAGCTTGGTCATGCGGGTCTTGAGCCGGCGCGGGGTGTCCTCCAGAGCGAGGTAGAGCACGGGGCCCGCTTCGACGGGGACGGTGCCGAAGGCGGGGCGGCCGGCCGCGACGTCGAGTCCGAGGCCGAGGGAGAGCCAGGACTTGCCGACCTTGGGCGGTCCGGCGAGGAGACTGACGCCTTCGGCGAAGAACCCGGGCACGGCCCACCGGGGCTCGGGGAAGTCGGTGGCCATCAGGTCGGCCGCGTTCCACACGACGCGGGGCCTGAAGGGTTCCTGAGGGGCCGTGGGGGCGTCCTGTGGCGGTTCGGGGCCGGGGTCGGTCCAGGAATCCGGTTCGGGGCCACTCTCGCCCGGCCAGGGGGCGCCCTGCGGGTCGTCGTGGACGACGCGCAGGTGCAGTGCGGGACGCGAATTCTCGGGGCCAGCGGGGCGGGTCATGCGGCGCGTCCGGCTGCGGCGAAGCCGTTGGCGACGGCGCGGGCGGCGTACTCGGGCGGGACGCCGACGGAGGTGGCGGCGTCGACCAGGACGTGGGCGATGGTGTCGAGGCCGCATGGGCCGGGGCACTGGGTGTGGAGGCCGGCGAGGAAGCTCGCGACGAAGAAGGTCTGCGATCCGGCGCCGGTCTCGGTGTGGCTGCGGATCCTGGCCGTGGCTCGTTCCAGGCCGGTGCGGACGTAGCGGTCGGTGTGCCGGCATCCGCTGCCCACCGTCCTCGCCCAGTTCGTCGCGGGAGGAGAAAACACCACCCCTCCCCCCGGGCGGGCGGGGGTGGTGTTTTCCTCCCGGGCCACCAGTGCTCGCACGGGGTCGGGCAGGGCCGTCACCGGGCCGGTGCCGGGGCCGAGCCAGCGGGCGTACTGCATGAGCGATTTGATGTCGACGCCGGGCCGGACGCGGTTGGCGGAGCGCATCGTGCCGAGGTAGATCCAGTGCTGCCCACGGGTGGTGGGGACGGTGCGGGTCGCGGGGAGCGTGGTGCGGGCCCAGGCGACGGCGTCGGGGGTGTCGAGGTCGACGACGGTCACCCCGGCGCCGCCGGGGTGGTAGGCGAGGGCGGCGGCCTCGCGCCAGCCGGGTGCCCACGCTCGGCTGGTGAGGACGTCGGGGTCGGTGGTGGCGGCGGCCCAGCCGTGGCAGGGGGCCGGGCAGGTGCAGGGCCCGGCGGTCTTCATGTTCGGCCGGCCGCCGCAGAGCAAGTCCTTGCAGTCGGGGCAGTTGCCGAGGGTCCGCTTCCCGGCCCTCAGCATCAGCACGGGGACCCCGGACCGGGCGAGGGCGAGGGCGTCGGCGAGCAGGCGGTTTGCGGGCATGGCGGCCTTCCGTCGTGGTGTGGGCTCGAAGGGATGCGCCGGGGCGGGCGGTGCCGAGGGGCTCCGGCCCGCCCCGGGCGGGGGTCGGTCAGGCCGCGGTGAGGCGCCGGCCGCTGGTCGCAACGGCGAGGGTGTCGGTCCAGGTGGTGCGCAGGGCGTTGCGGTCGTGGCGCTGGGTGGCGGGGGCGCCGGGGACGTGGTCGCCGGGGCGGATGGGCATCTGGAGGCCGAGGAAGTCGTGTCCGGCGGCGACGAGGAGGGGCTTGTCGGGTCCGGCGGTCCAGAGGGTGAGCGGTTCGTATCGTTCGGCGGGGGCGTGGTTCCAGCGGGCGAGGAACGCGGCGCTGTAGTGCGCCTCGTCGGTGAGCTGGGGTTCGGCGGCGAGCGCGGCGGCGAACAGCGGCCGCCACTTGGGGAAACCGGAGGCGAGCGGGACGTTGGCGGAGAGGGTGAGCGAGCGGTTGCCGTCGCTGATGCTCAAGCCGCCGTCGCGCGTTCGGGTGCAGGGCCGGTTATAGGTGAGGGTGAGATCGGCGGTGCGGCGCCGGGTCGGGAACAGGGCGCGCAGGGCGAGCAGGTCGGTGCGGGCGATGAACGCCTTCCACGGCGCGGACCCGCTGGTGTTGGGGGCTTCGCGGCGGGTGAGGGCGAAGGTGTAGCGGTCGGTGGCGGCGGCGAACAGGTGGGTGCCGGTGGCCTCCAGGTAGATGCCGTGGATGGGCGGCAGGGTGTCGTCGGTGCTGATGTGCGGGGTGAGCTGCCGGATGATGGTTGGCAGGTCGGTCAGGGTGACGGACACGGCGGGTTCCTCCGGGTTCAGAACAGGGCGGTGGGTTCGATGGGCGGGTTCGCAGCGCTCGCGGCCCGCCGTGCGGCGGTGTGGGCGGCGTGGTGGCAGGTCGGGCACCAGGCGGCGAGGCGGGCCTTGGGCAGGGCGGCCACCTGGTGGTCGGGCAGCAGCAGGTCGGCGGGGTCGGCCGGGGCTGCGATGAGCTGGACGCGTCCGCCGGCGTGGGTGCGGTGGGCGCCGTGTTCGCGGTTGCAGCGCCCGCCGTCCTTGGCGTGGGACTTGCCGCAGGCGCCCCGGCACTGGCAACGGCCCGCTGCGGCGGCCATGACGGCCTGCCACAGGCCGGCGCCGGCCAGCGGCGGGGTGCGGGTGGTCATGTCGTGCACCGCCCCGTTTGAGGGCGGCCGCGCGTGCTGGAGATGGGCATGGTGATCCTGATTTCGTTGATTCGAGGGGCTGCGGAGGATTCGCATGCCGGCGAGGCAGAGACCCGCTACCGGCTGCCTCGGCGCTCAAATCGGCGCTGCCGAGCCGTTGTTGTCCGCGTGGTGACGTAGATTCGCGGGATGCCGATCGAGAGTTTTCCGCCGCCTGTGGATGCCGTGACGACGCGAGATGAACTGGCCAGATCGTTGGGCCTGGAAAGCAGCCGGTCGTGGGCCGGCGGAATCGTGGTGGTCACACCGGAGCGCAAGGTGCTGGTCTTCTCGGATCCCGAGGAAGGCGTTAAGCACAGCTACACCTTCGACGGGTGGGCTGAGGAGGAGGACGAGTACGGGCCGGTGTTCCAGTACACCGGTGCTGGTCCGTTGGGTCATCAGAAGCTCTCGGGTGCGAACTCCCCGCTGATGACTCATCGGGCGAAGGGGCGCGAGGTACACCTGTTTGTCGCGGCAGGTCGCGTGCCTGGCACGAGCGCCAAGTATCAGCGCTACATCGGCCAGATGGTCCTTGATCCGATTGAGCCGTACGTCGAGCGGTGGAACACAGATCAGCGTGGAGAAGAGCGCATGGTCTACGTCTTCCGCCTGCGCCCTGCGGAGGGTGCCGCCGTCGCCGTACACGAGGCGGACGTCGTTTTGCCGGCGCCGGTCACGACGAGGCTGTTGATCCCCGCGGAGCGGACAACCGCGGCGTTCACCACGGCTGAGCGGCACATTACTGACCGAACTGCGGTTGGCCCGCAGGGGCCGCGGACTGTTTACCGGCGCGAGGGTGAACTCCGTACGGCCTTCGCGGACTTCCTCACCAACCGGGGGCACGAGGTCGGCACGTATCAGCTGACCATCAAGGGGGAACGTGGCACGTTCACCACGGACCTGTACGACGCCACTGCGAAGGTCCTCTACGAGGCGAAGAGCGCAAGCACCCGCAAGGCGGTCCGCGAGGCGGTAGCCCAGCTCTTGGACTACCGCCGGCACATCGACGTTCCCGACCTCCGGTGCGCGGTACTGCTTCCCTCTCAGCCGAGTGAGGACCTGCGCGACTTCATCGCGAAGGCCGGCCTTGACCTGGTATTTCGTACCGGCGACGCCTTCACTGGGCACTTGAGTGAGTAGCCAGCCAGGCGCGTCAGGGTTTCCAGGTCCGCGCTGAACTCAGAACGGGGGCTCTCCCGAGAACCCGGTCGGGGCTGCGGCCGCGCCCGCGTTCGGCGGGGCGGGGGTGGCGCTGCTCCACGGGTCGGCGGCCGGTGCGGCGCCGCCGCCCGTGCGCTGGGTCTTGGTGACCTTGGCGGTGGCGAAGCGCAGGGACGGGCCGATGTCGTCGAGGTCGAGGCCGAGCATGGAGCGGTTCTCGCCCTGCTCGGTCTGCCAGTTGTGCTGGACGAGTCGGCCGGTGGCGACGACGCGCATGCCCTTGGTGAGGGTGTCGGCGGCGTGTTCGGCGATCTCACGCCAGGCGGTGGCGCGAAGGAACAGGGCGGTGCCGTCGCGCCAGGTGTTGGTGGTCTTGTCGTAGGTGCGCGGGGTCGAGGCGATGGTGAACTTCGCGAGGGCGACGCCGGCGGGGGTGAAGCGCAGTTCGGGGTCGTCGGTCAGGTTGCCGACGACGGTGATCGGGGTCTCTCCCACGGACACGGTGGCCTCCAAGGGCACTTTGGGTCGGGAGCGGGCTGTCCGTCCCCCGCACCGCCCACCAACCGCCTTCTAAGCGGGTGTTGGGCGGCACGCCGGTCGGTACAGGCCGGGTCAGCGGTTGCGGTTGGAGACGTTGACGCGGACGTTCACCGCGCCCCGGCCGCCCCCGGCGCCGCTGGTGTTCTTCAGGAGCCAGACGAGGGCGAGGACGGCGGCGAGCAGGCCGAGGCCGGTGGCCGCGGCGGCGATGGCCTGGAAGAGGAAGCCCAGGCCGATCCCGGCGGCGCCGGTGCCGATGCCGCCGGCGAGGAGGCGGGCTGGCCACATGTCCCGTCCCGCGGCGGCGGGGGCGGGCAGGTAGACGGAGGTCGGGTCGATCGCGTGGACCGGGACGGGCTGGTGGGCGGGCTGCGGGAGCGGTGCGGGCCGGTAGTGGGCGAGCGGGGCGGCCTGCGGGGGCGTGGTGTAGAGGGGCTGGCCGTCGGCGGTGTAGAGCACCGCCGCGGTGGGCTGGGAGTACGGCTGCGCGTGGTTCATGGCGGTGCTTCCTTCCGGGTGGTGGTGCTTCGGTCAGCGGGTCTGCTGGATGAGGGCGCCGAGGAGTTCGGGCCGGTTGGTGGAGCCGAGGTAGCGGCCCTGGCTGGTCCACAGGTGCCACCACTCGCCGCGGTGCGTGGTGCTGGCGGTGTGGGCGCAGGTGGTGGAGCCGTGGGTGAAGACGTCGAGGACGATGTCCTGCTCGGGGGCCGGGTCGGTGGTGCCGGGGGCGGTGGCGGGCATGGCGGTGTCTCCGTTCAGTGCAGGCCCTGCAGGGCGTGGAAGAGGCTGACGACGGCGTTGTTGACGGAGGGGGCGATGCCGGTGGAGGCGAGGTAGAAGCCGAACAGCGCGGCGACAACGGCCCCGGAGGTGGACACGGCCTTGAAGCGGAGCATCAGCGCGAGGGCGACGCCGAACAGCACGGCGGCGGACACGGTGAACAGCACGGGCGGACTCCCGTCCAGGAATATCGCTTTGGGATGGTTTGGGTGTGGCCGGCTGTCCTGACGGACCTTCGCCAGGCCAGGATTTGCGCAGGTCAGCTGGGTGACGGTCGGGGGCCGACCCCTGCCGAGGGGTGCCCGCTGAGGGTGGTTTCCGGCAGGGGGCGGCAGAGGTCCTGACCGGACCCGCGAGGCTGTGACCTGCGGCTTTCCGCGGCCGGCGAGGGTCTGTCAGGGGTGGAAACCGGGACAGAACGGGCGTCGGGTCAGGCGGCGCCGTCCAGTCGGGCGGTGGCGGCGCGGAGGTCGGCGAGGGTGTAGCCGTTGGGCCGGGAGCCGTCCGGCAGGCTGACCCGAGCGGGCTCCAACTTGACTCCGAGGGAGTCGAGTTCGGCCCGCAGGTTCTTGCCGGCGCGGGACAGCCAGGCGGCGTCCGTCTCCTTCTCGGCCCGGCCGTAGCGGTCGGGGTCGGTGCCGGCGAGGCGGGCGAGCAGGTCGGCGCTGCTGATCACGGCGCCGCCGGTGGCCTCGATAGCGCGGATCATGCGGTCGAGGACGGTGCGGCGAACGACGGAGCCGAGGCCGTCCTCGCCACCGGCGGCGGCACTGACCCCGGTCTGGCGAGCCATGGCGGACTCCACCGGGTCGTCGTAGTGGCCGGGCAGGCACCCGGCCTCGGTCCGCAGCTCGATGCCACGCTCGATCAGCGGCAGGATCTCCCCGGCGTTCTCGTCGATGAACAGGGAGCGGACCTCGATCACGCCGGTGTCGGGGGTGGTCAGCCAGGCCCGGCCGCGGCTGGTCTTCTCGATCGGGATCTTGGAGGCGTCGTAGCCCTGGCCGACCATGCCGTCGCCGAGGACGACATTGGAGGCGCCGGGGGACTCCACGCGCATGGCCATGCGGGCGGCGAGGTTGCCGCGCAGGCGCGGGGTGACGATCTCGGCCTCGGGGTACTGGGTGGCGAGTGCCAGCACGATCCCGACGGCGGCGCCGACGGCGGCGATCTGGGCGAGGAGTTCGGTGATCTCCTCCGCGTACTTCCCGGAGGGGCCGTTCTTGGCGGTGTAGGTGGCGAGTTCGTCGACGATGACCAGCTCGATGCCGCCGAGCTTGTCGATCAGCTTCTCGTTGGCCTTGGACAGGCCCGCTTCGACGAGGATCTCGGTGCGGCGGTTCATCTCCTCGACCATGAGGCGAAGGAACTGCACGAGTCGCTTGGGGTTGCGGCGTACGAAGGTGGCGAGGGCGCGGGCGTGGGGGACGTACTCGCCGGCGCCCTTGCCGTCGAACAGGCGGATCCGCACGCGGGGGTCGAGCATGGCGGCGGCGAGGAGGTTGGCGAGGCCCATGCCCTTGCCGGAGCGGGTGGCGCCGGCGAACAGGAACGAGTAGTCCGACAGGGTGGGGCGCAGGATGTTGCCGCGCTTGTCGAAGGCGAGGGGGAAGCCGTCGCGCCAGGTGTTGACCTGCTTGGCGCGGGTGGCGACGAGGGGGTTGCGGCGGGTGGCGAGGAAGGGGTCCTGTCCGCAGGCCCAGATCGCCATCCGGCGGCCGTTGGAGCCGACTTGGCGGATGTCGAGGTTGGTGCGGTCGATGCCCATCGCCGCGGCGATGTCATCGACCTTGCCCTGAGCCTTCTTCACGGTCACGTCGGGCAGGTCGATGACGGCGTGCCAGGCGTTCGGCACCGCGGGGTCGATCGCGCACGGGGTGACCATCGTGAGCCGCTGACTGTCGCCGATGACCTTCGCGGCCTTGAACGCCCGGTCCAGCATCGACTCGGTCAGCGGGTCGCCGTCCGACAGCGCCCGGATCTCCGCGTCCCACACGGTCTCCCGGTCCGGCCGGCGCCCGAGGAACGCCTCGACCGCGAGGACGACCCCGAGGCCGAGCAGCAGCCCGGCGGTGCCGAGCGCGACGTACGAGGTGAGGACGGCGGCGGCGGGGATGCCGAAGGCGACCAGGGCGCGGGCGAAGCGGATCCGGCGCCGGTTGGACTTGGCCTTCTTGTAGGCGGCGACCGCCGCGACGGCGACGGCGAGGGCGGCCTCGGACTGCTTCTGGGCGAGCGCCCGGTCACCGGGGAGCAGGGTGAAGCGGGCGCGGCGGGCGAGGTCGCGGGCCTCGCGGGTGGCGATGTGGGCCTGGTGGCCGGCGGCCTGGACGTGGGCGCCCTCGAACCCGGCCGTCCACTGGGCCGAGCGCCGTATGCCGCGCCAGGTCTGGGCGGCGTGGCCGCGGGCGGTGCGCTGCCGAGCCAGCCACCGCCGCAGAGCGCGGCGGGTCTGCGTCGAACGCGCGCGGGCCATCGTGCGCCGTCCGTCCTTCGTCCGGATCCACTGCGGCATCAGCGGCCGGTCCCCGGCCGGATCCTCCCGCTCGCGCGCGGCCAGCACGGCCGCAACCGTGGCGGGCGTGGTGTCGAGGAGGTAGACGGAGTCGGCGGCGGTGTCCGGAGCGGTGCCAGGTTCGGGGTCGGGTGTGGTGCGGCGGTCGGGGAAGGGCAGGACAGCCGCGCCCTTGGTGCTGCCCGGGGGGTAGGTGGTCGGCGCGGTCGCGTCGGGCGGGGCGTCTTCGTCGTGGTTCACTGAGGGTCCTTCCTCACTGCTCAAGCGGGGTGAAGGGCCCGGGGCGGCCGTCGTGCCGGCAAGCTGAGCGGCCGCCTCGGGGCGGGGCTACTTCCAGTTCTTGGGGTCCTCGTTCGGCTGGATCTTGCGGGCGTTGCGGGGGTCGATGATCTGCTTGTCGGCGGGGTCGTTGAAGCGGTCGAGGGCCACCGTGGTCGTGCCGTCGTCACCGACGTTGGTCACGGTGCCGATGTTTCCGGGGGCGGCCGTCCGGTAGTAGGTCTGGACGTGGCGGGTGATCATGACGCGGTCGCCCTTGCTGAAGCGGCTCATGGTGTGGGTTCCTCTCGGGTTGGTCAGACGGAGGCGATGACGGCGGCGGCGGTCTCGAAGGCGTGGTGCCAGGCTTGGTCGAGGCAGTAGGCGCCGTTCATGCCGTGGTCGGCGAGGCGGACGAAGTTGGCCTTGCCGGTGGCGTCGGCCAGGCGGCGCAGGGGCTCGCGCCGGTCGGCGACGTAGTGCGTGATGGCGGACAGGGCGAGCGCGGCCGCGACCGGGCCGGGCCGCAGCCGCACGCCGAGCAGGCGGGATCCGGCGAGCAGGGCGGCGGCCTGGGTGGCGGTGTAGGTGGCGACGTGGGCGGCGCACGCCTTGCGGCCGGCGGCGCTGGACTGTCCGTCGTGGTGGTCGTGCTGGCCCTTGGTGCGGGCCTGGTGGTCGGTCTGCACCCAGTGGTCCGCCACGTCGGCGGCAGCGCGGAGCAGGGCGTAGGCGGCGGCGAAGCGGGCCGCACGGACGGACAGGGCGTCGGACATGGTGAGTGTCCTCCTTCGGTTCTGGGGATGAGCGGCAGGGGTCAGCTCGCGGCGGCCTGGCGCCGGCGAGTGCTAGCCGCAAGGGACATGGCGCGGCGGGCGGCCGGGGAGTAGCCGAGGGTGTCGCCGGCGCGGCGCACGGGCGGGGTTCCGCCGTTGTTGCGGCGCCCGTCCGTGCGCTCGGCGGCGGTGGTCTTCGTGGGGCGGGTCAGCTGGGATTCGACCTGCGGCTTTTCCACCGTTTCGACCGTGTTTGCCCGGTCGTTGGTGGCGTCCTTCACGGCGGCCTTGGCGGCCACGCGGGTGGCGATGGATTCGGCGGTGTCGCCGAGCTGGGCGCCCTGGGTGTCGTCCCACGCGCGCTTCCACGTGGCCTCGCTCGGGTGCAGCTCGCCGACCGCCGCGGCGAGGGCGACAGTGCGCTCCCACACCTCGGGCCACTGCACGGCGCGGGTGGCGGCGAGGGCTTCGCGCTCGTCTACCGCGCGCTCGGCGGCGGCCTGCTTCTCGGCGGCCTCGGCGGCGGCGCGCTTGGCTTCGGCGCGGCGCTGGCGGCGGCTGACCTTGCCGTCGCGCTTGCGGATGCGGCCGTGCTCGTGGAGGTCCCACACCATCGGTCCGGCCAGCGAGCAGAACGCCCCGCCGAGGCCGGTGCCGAGGCCGAACGCGTGCGAGCCGTGCAGGTAGTTCACGGTCGCGGCGAACAGCGCCACCGCACCGGCGAGGGCCCGGTAGTGCCAGGACGGCCGGTGGTCGTCGATCGCGGCCTCGGCTCCCTTGAGCAGAGCCCACGCCAGGCCCTCCAGGACCAGCGGCGCGGCGAGCAGGAACCAGGCGTGCGGGTTCCAGAAGGCCATCATCTGGAGCGGCAGCGAGACGATGACGCAGATGATGGCGATGGTCTTCGCCGAGGTCCGCCACTGTGCGGCGGAGCGGGCGGCCTTCTCGCGGGTGGCTTCGGCCTCGGCCCGCGCCCGGTCGGCCTCGCGGCGGCGGTCGGCGGCCTCGCGGCGGATCTCCTCCGCCTTGGCCTGGCCCTCGGCGATCTCGGCGGCGGCCTTCGCGGCCTTGACCTGGTTGGCGATGTCGGCTGCAGCCTTGGTGGCCTCGGTCTTGGCACGCAGGGCCTCGGCCTCGGCGGCTTCCTTCGCGGCCGGCTTCGGCGCCGACCGGGCGCGGCCCGTGGGCCGCATTTCGGTGATGCTCATCAAGTCCCCCACGGGAGTTGGTCGAAGACGCTGTTCAGGAGGTCGCAAGACGCGCCAGGTGGCGCAGCACACGCAGGCGGCGAGCCTTCGCGGCCCGGCGGCGGATCGCGGGCAGCGTGCTCGCCAGCAGCACCCCGGCCGCCACGGTGAACGCGGCACTCGGGTGGGCGAGCAGCACCGCCGCGACAGCGGCGACGAACGCCAGCGCGGAGCGGGCGGCGGCGGGGAAGGCGACGGCGAGCAACAGCACCGCCCACCCGAAGCGCTTGAAGGCGCCCATCACGCCACCTCCGCCGACGCGGCACCGGACCGCTTCAGGGCTCGACGCTCGGCCGCGTCCAGGCCGCCGAAGATGCCGTACCGCTCGCGCCGGCGGAGCGCCAGCGCCAGGCAGGCCTCGCGCACCGGGCACGTCGCGCAGATCGCCTTCGCCCGCCTGGAGGCGAACTCGGCGGCCTCGGCGGCCACCGGGTCGTCGGCGTCCTCCGGCTCGACCTCGGGGAAGAACAGGTCGGGGTTCACCCCGGCGCACGCGGCGCCGTGCAGGTCGCCGTCCGGCGACGGCACGACCTCCACGGCGTAGGAGCCGGTCGGGCGGGCGGTCCGGTGCGGGATGCGGGTGCCCTTGGGGAACTCGGGGAACACGCCGCGGTGGGCGCGGCGAACGATCCTGGCCATCACGCTGCCGCCTTCCACGACTCGATCCGGCGGCGGCCGGCCGAGCGCATTAGGCCCTTCGCGTACCGGGCGGGCTCCGGGTCCCGCAGCACGTCCCGGGCCACGTCGAGGCGCACCACCTTGTCGGTGGCCGACTCGCCGACGGTCCCGGCGAACAGCTCCACATCGATGCCGAAGGCCAACTCGGCGAACTCGGAAGCCGAAACGGCCTCCTGGCCTGCGACAATCAGTCTCATGGGTCTACCTCTTCCAGGTGGTGGAGTAGGCCCGTGAAGGGGCTGCCGCGCGCCCGGCCAAGGAAAGCGCGGCAGCCCCGACTCACAGGGCCGTGAGGTGTTGCAAAAGATCAAGGCGCGACACCCGGAACCCGGGGCGCGCGATCGTGCAGATGTCGTCCACTTCGGGAGCGTGCTCCCGTCCTAGGCAGGACGACCAACCTCGCGGAGCGAGGTCTTCCCTCCGGACTGACCAGGCGCCGGGTGCCTCAGCCCCATCTGTCCGGGGCTCCTTGTGTTCGTTCCTCCGTGCCTGGGCAGCCCAAAGAAGGCTCAGGGGCATGGAGGGGGAAGCTGACCGCCCTGCAATTTCGAGCGATCGCCTCGACATCTAGAGTGCTCTAGATGAATCTAGGTAGTCAAGCCCATTGCCCTAGATGTGTTAGAGCGCTCCAGGGCTTAGGCTTGAGGCATGACTCTTGTGCAGGATGAGCGGGCGCCATACGTGCAGGTGGCGGACATCCTCCGCGCGGAGATCGCGTCGGGGGTGCACCAACCGGGGGCGAAGCTGCCTTCCGTGAAGAAGCTCGCGGAGCGCTTCGGAATCGCCGAGATGACCGTGCACAGCGGCCTTCGGGTGCTCCGCGAGGAGGGGCTGATCGTGGCCAGCCCAGGCCGCGGCACCTTCGTCCGAAGTGACGTAGATCCAGCGGCATTTGATGCAAGCTCCGCCTCGGTGGGCGGCGATGTTCGTAGTCAGGTGGAGCATCTCGCCTCCCAGGTAGAGCAGTTGGTGGCGCGGGTCGCTGAACTTGAACGACGCGTAGCCGGTCCGTCCGTTCCTGACTAACCATCGGATAGCCGTGGGTGATCGACTAGTGACAGCCGCAGTGTCATGGGGGTGACACATGGGGTGTCACTGGCCTGTCACCCCCTGCTGTCCAGGCCTTTTGCAGTGCCAGACTCAGAGCAAGCACCACCCCCACAGGGAGGGCACCAATGAGCTTGGACAGGCCCGCATGGGCACGACGCATGACCGCCGAACGGGACGCGCGCGACTGGTCACAGACCGACGCAATCGCTGCGATGAGGGCGCACTCGCCGAAGAAGCTGCCGGAAGATCCGACGATGCTCCGACAGTGGAAGCGTTGGGAGTCAGGCGAGGTGGTGCCGAGTGAGTTCTACCAACCGCTCATTGCTGCGACTTTCGGGACCGTCACGCACGCGCTCTTCCCGGTGGCCAGCCGCCGAGATGGCAACGCCGAGATCGTCGCGGCAAGCGGGATGGAGACGCTCGACATCATCAGCCGTCTGCAAGCTTCCGACGTAGACAACGCGACGATGGAAGCGCTCCGCATTACCACCGACCGGCTCTGCTCGGAGTACGCCCTGCTCCCGAGCGCGCAGCTCGCCGCCGAAGGGCGTCAGTGGCTCAAGCGAGTGGTTGGGCTTCAGGGGCAGCGGCTCACACTGGCGCAGCACCGGGAGGTCTTGGCCATGTCCGGCTGGCTGGCCCTGCTGGTGGGCTGCGTCGAGTACGACATGGGCGACAAGCGGGCGGCCGAATCCACTCGGCGGGCTGCACTCTCACTCGGAGCCGAAGCTGAGCACGCCGGAATCCAGGGCTGGGCAAACGAGATGCGAGCCTGGTTCGCGCTGACAACCGGCGACTACCGAGGCGTCATCGCCGCGTCCAAGGCGGGTGCCGAGGTGGCGGCACATCAGGGTGTCGCGGTCCAGCTCGCCGCCCAGGAGGCCAAGGCGTGGGCTCGGCTCGGCGACCGCCGGCAGGCTGAGGTGGCGCTCGAGCGTGGGCGCCGCCTACTCGAAGGCATGCCGTACCCCGAGAACCTGGATAACCATTTCGTAGTGGATCCGGCGAAGTACGACTTCTACGCCATGGACTGCTACCGGATGCTCGGCGAGAACAGGCTCGCTACGACCCTCGCGGAGGAAGTCATCCGGGCCAGCACCGACTACGACGGCACGGAGCGCTCACCCATGCGCATCGCGGAGGCGCGGCTAACGCTGGGCGTTGTCGCGGCCCGGGACGGTGACTTGGAGAGCGCGCTGAACTACGGGGAATGGGCTCTGCGGGGCGAGCGGCAGTCGCTCCCGTCCCTGCTGGCCGTGAGCCGCGAACTGGCGGGCCTTGTGAACAAGCAGTACGGCAGCGAGCCTGGCACGCGGGCATACCTGGAGCACCTGAGTGCCCTGAGCGGGGTTGGCCAGTAGCCCGGACAGCCAACGCCCAGGGGTCTACTGTTCGGCTGTTTGGACAGCGGCCGTGACCTGGGGAAATCGTCCGGACAGCTTGCGCGTCCTGTCCGGGTTCCGCCTCCTTCCAACTGACCTAGGGCGACCCGCCCAGCTTCTCGCCCATTCGCCACCCGCAGGAGCCCCTCCCCGTGAACCTCCGCCCACAGGAACTGCCCGAAGTGCGCGCTGCACTCCTGGACTTCACAGCCACACCTAGAGCACGGGAGTACTGGCAGGCCCTGGCCTCGCACGCCCGCGCCGAGGGTGGGGAGAGGTCCGCAGAGCAGCTTGAACGGGCCACTAGGAACGGCCTTGCTGGCGACCTATTCTTCGTCGCCCGGCCCATGGCTGATCTTGCTAGCGTCGCCGGACAGTCGCTGCCCTTCTTCGATATGAACGTCGAGGACGTACCGAGCCGAACGGGTCTGATGCTATTCGAGAGCGCCCCGGCCGACCTGTACAGTCCCAGGTCGGCCTTCACCGTGGAGCCGTACGCCTTCGCGGTTGTCGGAGGAGCGTGGGAGATCACTGAGGACGAGAGCTGTGTGTGGATCACACCCATCGTGCTAATCGACGGGGACACGTCGCTGACAATCGGGCAGCCTGCCCTGTTTCCATTCATTCCCGCCAGCAAGGCGCCGTCTGTCCACCGCAGTTTGGACGTCACAGACCGGTTCATCCGGACGCTTCGATCCTCATGGTTGCTCATGCAGCAGCCGCTCGCGGCTGACCAAGTTGTCGAGCCAAGGAGGTCTACTCAGAAGCGCTTGCGGAGGGCCGGCTATGACCCGGGGCCTGTCCGGGTGATCGAACTGCGCCGCCCGCAGGGGGCGCCAGGCGAGGCCAGCGAGGGTAGGGACTGGCAGCATCAGTGGATCGTCCGCGGGCACTGGCGGCAGCAGTGGTACCCGTCCCGCCAGGTGCACCGACCGGTGTGGATCGCACCGCACGTTAAGGGCCCAGAGGGCGCACCGATGATCGGCGGCGAGAAAGTGCATGTCTGGAGGCGGTAGATCGCCCACGCAGCCGAGTTATGCTGGCCTGGCCACTGGCCGCGGGTGGTCCGGCTGCACCTGCGGCCAGGCCAGAGGCGCTGCCGCCTCCATTCAGACCTCCATGGTGGAGGGTGGGGCTACTTGACCAGGCGGTCAGGGCCAAGACATGCCGAGATTGCCGGCAAGCTACGACCCTCGATCATGCTCGACTCAGACCGTGCAGGACATAGACTCTCTGTTCTGTCCAACTCGTCCGTCCACTGCCGTTTTCTCAGTCATCGTAAAGATCGCCGCGAGTAAGGATCTCAGCGGCGGGGAGTCTCTTCGCTGCGGCATTAAACCGCTCTGGCACCTCCTTCGTTGTCGCAAAAATGATCCGGCTGGGCTTCTTGACGGGTAGCGCGAGCAGAGTCTCGAACTTCTCGATGTCAGCAAGCTGCAGTGGCTGCGTCTTACATTCCCCAAAGATGATATTGCCGTCGAGAATGCAAGCGACATCCATTTCCCTACTTTTGCCAGGCCTGGGAAAGTTGACCAGGTCAATCTCGGGGGCGTAGTGAAATGCTGTCCGTGATTCTGCTTTCAGCTTATAAAGCACTTGGGCGGTCAGGTGGGAGTTGTTTCGGTAGAACTGGTACACGGTCTCTGCAAGCTTGTAGTACCAGTGAGGGGTTGCGGGGGTCCGCCAATGGCTTCGGGTGAATTGCTGGCGAAGGGAGCAGCGATTGCATGTGAATTCCGCCGTAAGGGAATCAATATTGTACCAAGATATTAGGCGGCAGCGCTCACATTGAAAGATGTACCCTCGCTGCAGGATCTGCTTACCGATGAGTTCATCTACCAGGTCGGCAGCGGAGTCCTCATTGCCCAGACTTCCTGAGATTGCCTGCAGGTTCAGGTAGGCCCGCTGGTCGTTTTCGACATATATGACATTTCCTTTGTCGGCAACCTTATTCGACATGAATTTGTCTAGAATGCTTCGAGTCGCTGCATCCTTGATGAATCGACCGGTCTCGTCAAGGCCACCAAATCGCCTGAGGGTATCTGCAAAGTAATTGCCCTTGTCGGAGTACTGAACCCGGACACCGGCGCTATCGAAGTAGGAATTGAAGAGACTCATCGTGTCGGGCAGTTCGATCCTTGGGCGGACTAGGACTGCATCGAGGTCACTGCTAAAGATCATCGAATTTGGGCATAGATAGGCGATCCCGTCATTGGCTACGCGTGATTCATTCGGGGAATTGTGGAGATTGACGATCTTCGGGCCAAGTTTGGACAGTGCAGGTGGCTGGTAGCCCTCGATCTCGAGGGATGTCAGCCAGTAATGTCCAGGCAATTTGATCGCGCGGAAGTTCTTCGGCCGGGGGGTTTCGAACGGGCTGACGCTTTTGGCGTCAATGAACGCCATGCTCCGATGATTGACATAGTTGTCCTGCTCGAAAGTTCTCAGGATGCAGGTGGTCGAAACCGCCGAAACAGGTACGCAATCGGCCGCAGAAATGAAGCGCTTACTATCGCCTGCGCAGCTGGCCGCCTGGGACCTATAGGCAATAGCTTGTCGGATGGTCAAGCTCATGCTGCAAATCTGGATGCGCTTGGATTCATATCCGTACTTGATAAGGCCAAACGCTAGGTTCACCAGGCGACGTGCTGCCGTTTGCTGGTCGGTGTACTCGGGGGGGTTCCTTCCCGCCTTGTGGCACTTCCTGCGCTCATTGGAGGTGGCGGTGAAACCCCTCAGCCAAGCGAGGGGAAGCCATATGATTCCCTCGTGAAGGCGGGACATTGAATAGTAGAGGCAGAAATCATCAACCGTATCGCCGAGGACAATAACCACGGGTTCGACATGCGACCTGTGGCGGTCCATTCTGTAGTACTGGTCGAGATGGACCATGCTAGCGCTGAAAGGAATTTCCGGAGTTAACCTTCTCCCTTGGTTAATTGAATAGGTCGCTTCGCCAGACAGCTCCATAAAAAGGTCTAGGGGGTCGAATTCATCTGGGAGTTGGCTTACTGCTACTCCCTGACTCTCCATAGAGGTGCGGTAGTTTGCGCCTCCACCTGTCTGAGAGCTGACCAAGAGTGAGAGCAGTGGGTCGGAGTAGAGTTTGGGCAGATTTACGCTTATTACCTCCCTATTGGAATACGCGGCGATCTCGGAAATTTTAGTGAAGGGATATCCAAATCCCGAATCTGGGCTGATGTGCTGATCAATGGGAGTGGAGTGGTGAAACGGGCTTAGGCGATTCAGTAGCTCTGCCTGGAGGCTTTCCGATATTTCGAGGGCGTCCAGACTTGATGTTGATGCACTTTGCGAGAAGAACTCTGGAAAATCCCGCGCCGAATTTCCGCTTGCATTCCACCTCTTCTCGTATCGACCCCTCGCTTCCTGGTATACTTTCGCATCAATGAATTCAAGGTCAGAAAATCTCAAATTATAAACGGCGAGGTAGTCTGGACTATATGCTTCTAGTATCTCCCAATATTTTTCGGAGATGGCTTCGCCGTCTGTCGGGATGATGATGAAGTAGCGCCCTCCCCATACCTCTGAAGCTTTGGAGATGGCTCCCTGTGCGGCGGCCGTCCAGTATTGGGTGTTCTTGTTGATAAATATGGCGCATCGTGGCGGTCGGACCGTGGCAGTAATATTTTGATAAACTGGTTCTCTAGCCACGATAAATCTCCTTGAGGCCGGTGGTCTGCCGTCGGTTAGCTGTAAAGGTCCGCGCGAAGACGGGGTATCAGCAGGCTAGTCGGCGCGGCGTCGACCTGCACTGGCATCGGCAGCATCTGCTCGGCGCACGGCCAGTTGTCGGGCCGCAAGCGGCTGGGGCGACTTGACGCAGCGCTCGTGGCTGATCATGCGGTGTGAACAAGGGTGGGCATCCGGGCTTCTACGAGCTTCCTCGGCGGCGTGGCCTGCTGCCGACCGGAGGGGGCGTCGGAGGCGGCCAAGCAGGAGTTCTGGGCAAGGCGGATGGGTGCCCACTATGAAGTGGTGTGCCCAGGTTTGAAGCCTGACACGAGCGGGAGGGCCGGGCCGTCTGTGGGTGGTGCAAGGGCGGTCGGCAGCACCCGACATTGACGGTCGATGACGAGTTTCCGCAGGTCATCACGACCGCCGGCAACAACGCCGCAGGCCAGATCGGCGGCGCGTCACTCCTGGTACTACTGGCGCGTCAGTTCCTGCGCAACGAGTTGGGCCAACTCCGTGCCGGTGAAGGGAGGCGGGCGGCGATAGCGATCACTAGAACGACGACCAGTCCTCTCCCCGCGGGGTTTTGCCATGCCGACAGTCGTCTGAGGGAAACCCATAGCCTAGACCGGATCGCCACGTCATCCTGGGCTGGTGCAGAAGCAGCCGCCGCTCGGTACTCGGATCGAGGAGTTGACGCGCCATCTGGCTGGCGTGTTTGGCCTCCCGGACTTCGTCTACTTGCCGAAGGTCGTAAGCCACGGCCCCGGCGTCCGGGAGCTTAGCGACGGCCTGCTGGTAGTGGGCAATCGCGGACTGATCTTGCAGTCCAAGAGCCGGCGACCCGGCGACCGTCCGGACTCCGTCGAGAAGGCCAAGAGGTGGTGCCTTAAGGAGGGTAGGAGCGGTCAGCGGCAAGGCGCTGGAACTCGACGCACCATGCGGGAGCAGATGGAGCCGTTCATGTCCGTGCGCGGTTACGAACGGATGTTGCCTGACCCGAGCTCGTGGCCGACGGTGGTGATCATTTGGCATCCGGATAACCCAGCCGTCGAATTCCCTGCCGCACCCGACACCATGTTCATTGCACTTAACGACTGGCTTCACCTCCATGCCATGGTCCGGTCCACGACCGGCGTGATTGCCTACGTCGAGAGGGCCCTCGCATCCGGGATCTCGGTACCCCTCGGTTGCGAGCAGGACCGATACCAGGCCCTGGCAGGTGGCGACCTCCGCGCGTCGTTCGGCATGCCGGGCACTGTGCCAGGCTTGCCGCCATTCTTTCCGGATGACCGCACCCTCCGCCTCGCGGCGCTGTTTGAGAGCCTCATGGATCACGCCGCCAAGGAGGCCGATCGGGTTGGTACAGAGACGTACCTGCGGATCGTCGAGGCGTTGGACCGGACGCCGACTGAGCCCGAATCCACCGACCTGATTCTGGAGTGATCGGATCTGGGTTTTGGCGGGGGTGACTGGGTGGTGGGTGTGGGGTGTTTGCTGGTCTGCCCAGCTTTTCCACGTCTGCTCCGGTCGGGCCCTGTCGGGCGGGTGGTCGGGTTGGTGATCAGGCCGGTGGCGGGTGGGCGGCGTCGAACAGATCGGTGAGCGCGTGTTGCCAGGGCCAGTGGTCGGGCAGGTGGAGCGTCAGCCTGCGGGCCGAGCGGGCGATGCGGGCCGGGACGTGGATCAGGTGGGCCCGCAGGGTCGCGGTGGTGGCTCTCGCGTGGAAGGTCCCGGCGAGGGATCCGGCGGCTCGCAGCAGGTTGTGGGCGATGGCCCACAGGGTCAGCCACGCGTTGTTCGCCTGGAAGTTCCCGGAGGGCAGGTGGGCCAGGGCCGATCCCTTGCCGTCCGCGATGACCTGCTCGATCGTGGCGTGCTGCCGGTGGTGGAGTTCGGCCTGGAGCGTGGCGAAGGGGCTGTCGGTGAACACCGGGTGGTAGCGCCAGGCGGTGAACAGCTCGCCCTGCCCGGCAGCCGTTTCGGCGTTCAGGCGGCGGACCCGGCGCACGATCAGCCGGGCAGTGGTGTGCTCGGTCTTCCTGCGGCCGGTGAACGCCGTGTAGGTGATCTCGGCGACCTCGGCGTCGGAGACCAGCTCGCCGGTGTCCGGGTCGACGAACGCCTCGGGGTATCGGATCGGCGTCCAAGCGTCCTCGCCGATCGCGCTGATCGCGGCGGCGACGTGGGGGTTCATCCGCACCGTCACGGAGAAGTGCGCTCTCGCGCGGCGGCAGGCGGCCACCACGTCGGCGTTGTAGAACTGGCTGTCCGCGCGGACGATCACGGTTCCGCCCGCCCCGGCCTGGCGGGCGGCCGCCAGGGCCTCGCTCGTGAACGGTCCGGCGCCGCGGGCGTCGGCCGCTTTGCCCCGCCGCAGGCGGACCGCCGCGACCACCGGGCGGGCCGTCGGTGTGCTGAGGGTGGCCAGGATCGGGTGCAGGGTGCGCACGCCCTTGAACCGGCCGACCTCGGCACCCTGCTTGGCGCGTCCGTAGACCCGCCGGTGGGTGGGGTCGACGTCCACGAACGCCACCCGGTCCAGGCCGGGCAGCAGCGGGGTGTCCCGTGCGAGACGGGCGAGGAAGTCCCGGTGCACCGCATGGAGTTGCCGGTTGTGCCCGTGCGTGAACGCGCGCAGGAACGTGCCCAGCGTGGAGGGCGCGCGCACCCCGCCGAACAGCCGGCCCATCGCGCCGTGCCGCAGCCGGCCGGTGTCGTCGATCGAGTCGGCCCCGGCGCACATCGCCGCGACCAGCGTCATCACCTTCGCAGCCGGGTTGGCACCGCCGCTGTTGCCCGCACCGTCGAGCCTCAGCCTGTCTTCGACCAGTCCGGGAAGCCCGACCCGCTCGGCCAGCCGGACCAGCGGGACGAGCCCCGCGTCCGCGACCAGGTTCGGCTCGTCGAACGCGGCGGTGAGCGCGGCGGAGCTGTGGGAGGATTTCACTTACGAGGTGCCTTGCTGGTTGGGCCGGACGGAAGCGTAGAGAACTCCCATCCTCCCAGCTCAGCAGGCACCTCTCTGCGTCAGCCCGTCCCCACCTCAGTCACAGCCCGGTGGATCCGGGCTGAGGCCCGCTCGATGATCGGAGCCAAGATGGCGGGCATGTTCGAGGACATGATCACTTCGCGGTTCGCCCATTGCATCCACGTCGCAGCTGATAGCAGGACGCAGCTACATCTGCTGTGCGCGATCTCCGCCGTTTCTGAAGATCCTCCACTATTGAAGACGGGAATCGGGTACTTCGCGAAGTTGCGTCACTCTCAGGCACTTGAGGCCGGAGCCGACCCGGAGTCGGAGACGCTGGTGGTCGCAACAATCCATCACCCTGGCGGCACGGACAGGCTTCACTTCGACCTGGTATCGGGGCCAGTGACGCTGCAGCCAGAGACCCGGTCGGCTCTAGAGAGGTACTACGGTGCATACAGCGCACCCAAATTCCGTCCTGTGTCCACCTGATAGGAGTTCGACCCTGTGCGTGGTGGGTGGTAGGTGGCTGGCTGGTTCAGCTGACAACAACGGCTGACAGCAACGGCGACGAACGAAGGCAGCCCGCCGTGTGTAGGGATGTCCCGTGGAATTGGTGGCTCGGCATTGCTGCTGGGACTTGCTGGCACTGCGGAGTGTCATGGATCTTTCCGAGCCCTTCGCGGCGGAGTGACAGCTCAGGACGTCAGGCGACTGTCACACCTGTCACTCTGTCACTGCAAGCGGTCTGAACTGCTTGAACGTCAGTGACACCTCCAGTGACAGTTGTCGCAACCATCGGTCCTGCGGACAGGGGCAGCTCGACCCTGGTGTTACTCGGAGGATCCACCGCGAGCCGCCCGCTCCTTGGGCCGTCTATGGGCCGTGCGATGTGTGGCGAGATCGGCCGTGGATGACACCTGCTAACGAACCCGCCGCAGGTCAGTGCCACGTGACATGGAAACACCGCAGGCGAACAGGGAGTCGCGTCAGTTCCTGCGCAACAAGCGCCAGGAGTGGGAGGAGTACCGCTCCGAGGTCACCCCGTTCGAGCTCCGCAAGAACCTGCAGGTGCTGTAACACCCCCCGGACGGCCCCGGTCCGGCGCGCTTGGGCGCCGGACCGGGGTGCTCGCGGTCAGTGGCCGCGGGCGATCCAGTCGGCGAGGTGGGGGGCCTCGGCGGCGATGGTGGTGGAGTCGCCGTGTCCGGTGCGGACGGAGGTCTCCGGGGGGAGGGCGAGGAGCCGGTCGCGGATCGAGTCGATGATCGTCGGGAAGTCCGAGAAGGACCGCCCGGTCGCGCCCGGACCGCCGGAGAAGAGGGTGTCGCCGCTGAACACGGTGACGAGTTCCGGGGCGTGCAGGCAGACCGCGCCGGGGCTGTGCCCGGGCGTGTGGAGCACGGTCAGGTCGGTGCCGGCGACGGTCAGGCGCAGGCCGTCGGCGAGGTCGGCGTCGGGCTTGCGCTCGGGGTGGGTCTGCTGCCAGAGCACCGCGTCGTCCGGATGGAGCAGGATCGGCGCGCCGGTGCGGTCGGCCAGTTCGGGCGCCGCGTTGATGTGGTCGTTGTGCCCGTGGGTGCAGACGATCGCCACCAGGCGGCGGTCTCCGACCGCCTCGGCGATCGCGGCGGCGTCGTGCGCGGGGTCGATCACCAGGACGTCGTGGTCGTCGCCGACCAGCCAGACGTTGTTGTCGACCTGCCAGGTGCCGCCGTCCAGGCTGAACTCGCCCGAGGTGACCAGGTGTTCGATCCGGGCCGCCATCAGAACAGCACCACCGATCGCAGCACCTCGCCCTTGTGCATCCGCTCGAACGCCTGCTCCACGCCGTCCAGCGGAATGGTCTCGCTGACGAAGGCGTCCAGGTCGAGCCGGCCCTGCAGGTAGAGGTCGATCAGCATCGGGAAGTCCCGGCTGGGCAGGCAGTCGCCGTACCAGGAGGACTTCAGGGCGCCGCCGCGGCCGAACACGTCGAGCAGCGGCAGTTCCAGCTTCATCTCGGGCGTCGGCACCCCGACCAGCACCACGGTGCCGGCCAGGTCGCGGGCGTAGAACGCCTGCCGGTACGTCTCCGGGCGGCCCACCGCGTCGATCACGACGTCCGCGCCGTGGCCGCCGGTGAGCTCCCGGATCGCCTCGACCACGTCCGCCGAGCCTGCCTCGACGGTGTCCGTCGCGCCCAGCTCGCGGGCCTTGGCGAGCTTGCGGGGGTCCAGGTCGACCGCGATGATCCGGGCCGCGCCGGCCAGCCGGGCGCCGAGGACGGCCGCGTTGCCGACGCCGCCGCAGCCGATGACGGCGACGGAGTCGCCGCGGCCCACCGCACCGGTGTTCACCGCGGCACCGAGACCCGCCATCACGCCGCAGCCGAGCAGACCGGCCGCCGCCGGGGAGGCCGCCGGGTCGACCTTGGTGCACTGGCCGGCCGCGACCAGCGTCTTCTCCGCGAACGCGCCGATGCCGAGCGCCGGCGAGAGCTCGGTGCCGTCGGTCAGCGTCATCTTCTGCTTCGCGTTGTGGGTGGCGAAGCAGTACCAGGGCCGGCCGCGCCGACAGGCCCGGCAGTTCCCGCACACCGCACGCCAGTTGAGGATCACGAAGTCACCCGGCGCCACGTCGGTGACGCCCTCGCCGACCGACTCGACGACACCTGCGGCCTCGTGCCCGAGCAGGAACGGGAACTCGTCGTTGATGCCGCCCTCCCGGTAGTGCAGGTCGGTGTGGCAGACGCCGCACGCCTGCACCTTCACCACCGCCTCGCCGGGCCCCGGGTCGGGCACCACCACGGTCACCACCTCGACCGGTGCCCCCTTGGACCGTGCGATCACACCCCGTACCTGCTGCGCCATCGCGCCCTCCTCGCTTCCGTGCGTCCGGAGTCGCCCTGCCGCTCCGGAACTACGTCGATTGTGACGGTCCGACAGGCATCCGCGGTGCAGGTCGGGCGGAAGGGGCGGCGGACGGCTCACGGCCACCCGGGCGGCTTCGGGGAGGCGGTCGCCTCGCCGCGCTCGATCTCGGCGCAGGAGGCGCGGGCCCGCTCCGCCACCCAGCCGGAGGGGAGGGGGCCGCTCCCGCGCAGCTCGTCCGCCTGCCTGCGGAGCGCACGCAGCGCCCGCGCCTCGGCGGCGGACAGGCCCAGCTCCTGGTAGTCGCCGAGGTCGGGCCGGCCGTCCAGGTGGTCCTGGAGGTAGGTGGTCAACTGCCGTACGCAGGGCGGCTCCTGCGACGGCGCGGGTACGGATGGGGTCGAGGGGGTGGAGGAGCAGGCGGTGGAGAGCAGGAGGGCTGCGAGGAGCGCTGCGGCGGTCGCGGCCCGGCGGGCGCTGTGCGGATCGGTCACCGGCTCCGGCCCCCTTCGTGCGGTGCGGTGGCACCAGGGTGGCGGAGGCGGCGGCCCCGCGGAAGGGGCGGGAGCGTCGGCCGGGCCGGCTCTTCGGGACGGGTGCCTACGGGCCCGGGTGGGGTCACAGGGGGAGGACCAGGCGGTGGTGGCCGGGGTGCCAGGTGTAGCCGAGGGCGGTGGTGAGGGCGGTCATGGGGGTGTTGGCGGCGGCGACCTCGGTGTGAGCGGTGCGGAGGCCGGCGTGGGCGAGGTGGTCGGTGGCATGGAGCTTGAGGGTGCGGGCGAGGCCCCTGCCGCGCCAGGGGCGGGCGACGGCTGCGTAGGTGAGGTGGCAGGTGTACGGGTCGGGGGTGGCGTGGGCGGCGGCGACGGCGACGAGTCGGCCGGTGTGTTCGGCGAGGTGGATCCAGTCGGGGCGGAAGGCGGGGCCGGCAAGGACCTCGGTGTGCCACTGCTCGTAGTCGGGGAGGGCGTCGGCGAAGCCGGGGTTGTCGGGGAGGGTGGCGAGGTAGAGGGCGTGCAGCCGCTGGGCGGGATCGGTGACGGTGGTGGTGGCGAGGGTGGTGAACCGGATGCCGGCCGGCGGTTCGGGGAGCGGGGCGGGGGAGGGGCGGAGGGTGGTGCTCGCGGTGCGGATGTGGGCGTCGACGGTGTGGCCGCGGTCGAGCAGGGCCGGGAGGGCGTCGAGCCGGGTGTCGGGGAGTTCGGTGAGCAGGCGGGTGGCGCCGGCGGTGCGGGCCCAGGTGGTGAGGGCGTCGGCGAGCGGGAGCAGGACGTCGGTGGAGGTGAGGGTCCCGGCGCGCGGGATCCGGGTGCAGGCCGTGGCGGGGACGCCGGCGGGCGGGGGCAGGACGTCGGTCGCGGCGGGCGGGGGCTGGACGTCCGGGGTGGCGAGGGCGTAATGGGAGGCGAGGTCGCCGGGTGGGGTCCAGGGGGCGCGCCAGGCGGTGGCGTAGCCGACGGGCCGGCCGGTGCGGTCCTCGGCGAGGAGGCGGATCCGGCCGTGGCCGGTGAGGCGGCCGTCGGGGCCGGTGGTGAGGGCGTCGGTGGCGGGGAGGGCGGCGTCCTCGGCGTCCAGCCGGTCGACGGTGGTTCCGAGGAGCGGGGCGAGCGCCTGGTAATCGGCGGGGGCGCGGAAGGGGCGGATGCGGATCACAGGTCACCTTCGGTTGCGGGCCGAGGAGTTCGACCCTGGGCCCAGCCTTCGTATCACGTGTGACATTTCATGCGCGCGGCTATATGGGACCGGCCGTTCGAGGGACGCCGGGCCGGGCGGGAGCGGGTGACGACGGGTCACTTCGGGCAGGTGGAAGGGCGGGAACGTAGGCTTTTTCGAACGGATGGGCAGCTGGAGGGGCGATGGCAGTGGAGGAACGGGCCGGGAGCCGGACCAGCCGGCTGGAGATCCGGCTGGTGCGCCGCGGCTTCGGCGACCCCGACCGGGCGGTGCGGCGGCTCGCCGACCCCGCGCTGCACGGGCTGGCCGCCGACCCGGTGCTGCTGGACGCGCTCGGCGCCACCGCCGACCCGGACCAGGCGCTGCACGGCCTCGCCGGGCTGCTGGAGGCGTTGGACGAGCACGAGCGGCACACCCTGCGCGACACCCTGACCACCTCCAAGCCGCTGCGCGACCGGCTGCTCGGCGTGCTCGGCGCGTCCACCGCGCTCGGCGACCACCTGGCCCGGCACCCGCGCGACTGGCACGCGCTGGTCACCTTCGAGCTGCGCGACATGCACCCGGGCCGGGCCGACTTCCTCGGCGAGCTGGCCGGCCGGGTCTGGGCGGACGAGCCGAACCGGCGGGCCGACGCGCTGCGCGCCGCCTACCGGCGCTGCCTGCTGGCGATCGCCGCCCGCGACCTGTCCGGCACCACCGACCTGCCGCAGGCCGCGGCCGAGCTGGCCGACCTGGCCGGCGCCACCCTGCAGACCGCCCTGGACATCGCCGCCGAGGAGGACCCGGACGCCGCCCGCGCCTGCCGGCTGGCGGTCGTCGGCATGGGCAAGTGCGGCGGCCGGGAGCTCAACTACGTCTCCGACGTGGACGTGATCTTCGTGGCCGAGCCGCGCGAGGGCGTCGAGGAGCAGAAGGCGATGCAGGCCGCCACCCGGCTCGCCGCCCGGACCATGCGGCTGTGCTCCGACACGACCGGCGAGGGCACCATCTGGCCGGTCGACGCCAACCTGCGACCCGAGGGCCGCAACGGCCCGCTGGTCCGCACCCTCGGCAGCCACCTCGCGTACTACCAGCGCTGGGCCAAGACCTGGGAGTTCCAGGCCCTGCTCAAGGCCCGTCCGGTGGCCGGCGACGCCGAGCTCGGCGCCGCCTACACGGAGGCGATCGCGCCGCTGGTCTGGCAGGCCTCGGCGCGGGAGAACTTCGTCGCGGACGTGCAGCAGATGCGCCGGCGGGTGGTCGACGCGATCCCGGCCACCGAGCTGGACCGGCAGCTCAAGCTCGGCCCGGGCGGGCTGCGGGACGTCGAGTTCTCCGTGCAGCTGCTGCAGCTGGTGCACGGGCGTACGGACGAGAGCCTGCGCAGCGCCAACACCCTGGAGGCGCTGGCCGCGCTCAGCGCCGGCGGGTACGTGGGCCGCGCGGACGCGGCCTCGCTGGACACCGCGTACCGCTTCCTGCGGTCGCTGGAGCACCGGATCCAGCTGCACCGGCTGCGCCGCACCCACCTGGTGCCCACCGACCAGGCCGACCTGCGGCGGCTCGCCCGCTCGCTCGCCGCGCAGATCAACGACGACACCCGGGCCGACCCGATCGCGGCCCTGGAGCGCGAGTGGAAACGGCACGCGGTGGAGGTGCGGCGCCTGCACGAGCGGCTGTTCTACCGGCCGCTGCTGGACGCCGTCGCGGTGCTGCCCACCGCGGAGCTGGAGGTCGCCGGCGCGGGCGCCGGGGCGACCGGGCTGAGCACCGAGGCCGCGAAGGAGCGGCTGGCGGCGCTCGGGTACGTCGATCCGGCGGCCGCGCTGCGGCACATCTCGGCGCTCGCGGCGGGCGTGAGCCGGAAGGCGGCGATCCAGCGGACGCTGCTGCCGGTGCTGCTGGGCTGGTTCGCCGACTCGGCCGATCCGGACGCCGGGCTGCTGAACTTCCGGCAGGTGTCGGACGCGCTCGGGCGCACCCCCTGGTACCTGCGCCTGCTCCGCGACGAAGGGGCGGCCGCGGAGCAGCTGGCCCGGGTGCTGTCGGCCGGCCGGCTGGCCCCCGACCTGCTGCTGCGGGCGCCCGAGGCGGTCGCCGTGCTCGGCGACCCGCAGGGCCTCGTCCCGCGCGGGCGGGTGGCGCTGGAGGCCGAGATCCTGGCCGCGGTCGGCCGGGCGGGCAGCGCGGCGGCCGGGGTCGCGGCGGCCCGGGCGGTCCGGCGGCGGGAACTGTTCCGGACCTCGGCCGCCGACCTGCTCGGCCGGCTCGGCGACGACCCGGCCCGGGCGCTGGACGCCGCCGGGGAGGCGCTGACCGCGCTCAACGCGGCCACCCTGCAGGGCGCGCTGAAGGCCTGCGTGGCCGGCTGGGAGGCCGCCAACGGCGAGCTGCCGACCCGGCTGGCGGTGATCGCGATGGGCCGGCTCGGCGGCCACGAGCTGGGGTACGGGTCGGACGCCGACGTGATGTTCGTCCACGAGCCGCTGCTCGGCATGCTGGACGAGGACGCCGCCCGGGCGGCGCACGCCGTGATCCACGAGATGCGCACGCTGCTCGCGGCACCCTCGGTGGAGCCGCCGCTGGTGGTCGACGCCGACCTGCGGCCCGAGGGGCGGCAGGGCCCGCTGGTGCGCACCCTCGCCTCGTACACCGCGTACTACAAGCGCTGGTCGCACGCCTGGGAGAGCCAGGCGCTGCTGCGCGCCGAGCCGGTCGCGGGCGATCCGGAGCTGGGGGAGCGCTTCCGGGCGCTGATCGACCCGCTGCGCTACCCGGGAGCCGGGGTGCCCGAGCGCGACCTGCTGGAGATCCGCCGGATCAAGGCCCGGATCGAGGCCGAGCGCCTCCCGCGCGGCGCCGACCCGACCACCCACACCAAGATCGGCCGGGGCGGTCTCGCGGACGTCGAGTGGACGGTGCAGCTGCTGCAGCTCCAGCACGGCCACGCGGTGCCGGCGCTGCGCACCACCCGGACCCGGGTGGCGCTCGCGGCGGCCCGGGAGGCCGGGCTGATCGGTGCCGAGGACGCCGAGGTGCTGGACGCGGCCTGGGTGCTCGCCTCGCGGGTGCGCAGTGCGGTGATGCTGGTCCGCGGCCGGCCCGGGGACAGCTTCCCGGTCGACGCCCGCGAGATCGCCGGAGTCGCCCGCTACCTCGGCTACGGCACCGGCCACAGCGGCGAGCTGGTCGACGAGTACCGCCGGACCACCCGCCGCGCCCGCCAGGTGGTCGACCGGCTGTTCTACGGACAGTGACCGCCGGCCCGGGGCAGGCGGCCCCGGGCGGGCGTACCGGTGGTTACCGGTGCGCCCCGACGGTGTTCCAGGAGGCGGGCACGGTCAGCTGCCCGGTGGGGCGCTCCTCGCCGGGGACGCGCGGCAGCTGGAAGGCCCAGACGTGGTAGACCAGGCGGGCCGCCCCGAAGCCGACCGCGAGGCAGAGGATGCCGCCGACCGCGTCCATCCAGAAGTGGTTGGCGGTGGAGATGATCACCACCAGGGTGGCGGCCGGGTAGGCCAGGCCCAGGGCCCGCACCCAGGTGCGCTCGGCCAGGAAGAAGACGGTCAGCCCGCACCACAGCGACCAGCCGATGTGCATCGAGGGCATCGCCGCGTACTGGTTGGAGACGTGCGCGCCGGCGCCGGAGGCCATCGAGCCCCAAGTGTCGTGCACCTTCACGGTGTCGATGAAGCCGCCGCCGGTCATCAGCCGGGGCGGGGCGAGCGGGAAGAAGTAGAAGCCGACCAGCGCGATGCCGGTGGTGACGAAGAGCACGGTGCGGGAGGCGGCGTACCGCCCCGGGTGCCTGCGGTAGAGCCAGACCAGGACGCCGATGGTCACGATGAAGTGCAGCGTCGCGTAGTAGTAGTTCATCCCGACGATGAGCCAGGTGATCTTGTCGACGGTGTGGTTCACCGCGCGTTCTATGCCCACGCCGAAGGTCTGCTCGAAGCTCCAGATCCAGCTCGCGTGCTTCTGCGCGACCGTGGCCTGCTCGGGCACCGCGTTGCGGATCAGCGAGTAGATCCAGTAGCTGAGGCCGATCAGGGCCAGCTCGAAGACCAGGTGCGGCCGGGCCGGGCTGCGCCGCTGGGTGCGGACCCGGCTGCGCAGGGCGGCGGCGCGCGACTGGGCGCCCAGGGTGGCTCCGTCGGGCAGCGGGCTCGGGTGGGCCTTGCCGGAGACGGAACCGCCGTCGGACGCCGTTTCGGCGTGGTCGGCGCCGGGTGCGTGGATCTCGGTCGATTCCCCCATGGACGAGAAGTCTGCCAGACGTCCCGTAGCCGTCCGATCATCCTGTGGTCGGGGATTCTTCACCGACTGTCCCCCTACGGGGGTAGGGGATTCTCGACTCTCGGAGCGCATGTGCTCCATTGTTGCGCGCGGGTAACGAGGGGTCGAACCGGGGTCCGGGTACGGAAGGCGGCCGGGGGGCGGGCCCGCCGGCTGTCAGGTCCGGCGGGCCGCACTCCCCACCGTAGGACTCTGCGGGTTTCGCAACGGTTGGGTCAAGACCTTGGTTGCAACAATTTCAGCATCTTGCTGAAACATCTTGCAGCGCGCTACGGTCCACGCCACCTCACGTACGCCGAGCCGCCTCAAGGGAGAGCCCGCCGTGGCCCAAGCCCAGCCCCGCGCCCCAAGGAGCACCACCCCGTACCGCCGTCCCGGCCGCGCCGCCGTGCTGCTGGCCGCCTCGCTGGTGGCCGCGACGCTGGGCTCGACCCCGCTCGCCGCCGCCGCGGCCGCCCCGCCCGCGCCCCCGTCGGACGCCGCGCTGGCCGCCACCGCCGGCCGGCACGACCTGACCCGCGAGCAGTTCTACTTCGTCCTTCCCGACCGCTTCGCCAACGGAAACACCGGGAACGACACCGGTGGCATCACCGGCGGTCGGCTGGACAACGGCTTCGACCCGGCGGACAAGGGCTTCTACCACGGTGGTGACCTGCAGGGTCTGATCCAGAAGCTGGACTACATCCAGGACCTGGGCACCACGGCGATCTGGATGGCGCCGATCTTCAAGAACAAGCCGGTGCAGGGCGCCGGCGCCGACGCCTCGGCCGGCTACCACGGCTACTGGATCACCGACTTCACCCAGGTCGACCCGCACTTCGGCACCAACGAGCAGCTCAAGGAGCTGATCGACAAGGCCCACAAGCGCGGCATCAAGGTCTTCTTCGACGTCATCACCAACCACACCGCCGACGTCGTCGACTTCGCGGAGCAGAGCTACGGCTACCGCTCCACCGGCGCCTACCCGGTGCTGGACGCGGACGGCAACCCGGTGGACGAGACCGCCCTTGCGGACGCCCGCGCGGCCTGGCCGAAGACCACCGCGGACTCCTTCCCCTACACCCCGCGCCTGCGCACCCCCGCCGACGCCACCGCCAAGACCCCGTCCTGGCTGAACGACCCCTCGCTCTACCACAACCGCGGCAACTCGACCTTCGCCGGCGAGTCCGCCACCGAGGGCGACTTCTCCGGCCTGGACGACCTGGACACCCAGAACCCCAAGGTGGTCGAGGGCTTCCGGAAGATCTACCAGCAGTGGGTCGCCGAGACCGGCGTCGACGGCTTCCGGATCGACACCGTCAAGCACGTCAACATGGCCTTCTGGGAGCAGTGGGCGCCCTCGCTGAAGAAGTTCGCCGCCGAGCACGGCAACAAGAAGTTCTTCATGTTCGGCGAGGTCTACTCCGGCGACCCGGCGGTCACCTCGCCGTACGTCACCCGGGGCAAGCTGCAGGCCACCCTGGACTTCGCCTTCCAGGAGGCGGCCCGCAAGTACGTCTCGCAGAACGGCTCCGCCAAGGCGCTGGCCGACGTCTACGGCCAGGACTACCGCTACACCACCGCCGACACCGACGCCTACGAACTGCCGACCTTCCTCGGCAACCACGACATGGGCCGCTTCGGCAGCTTCCTGCAGGCCGACAACCCCGGCGCCTCGCAGCAGGCGCTGCTGGCCAAGGACCGGCTGGCGACCGAGCTGCAGTTCCTGACCCGCGGCCAGCCGGTGGTCTACTACGGCGACGAGCAGGGCTTCACCGGCGCGGGCGGCGACAAGGACGCCCGGCAGGACATGTTCGCGTCCAGGACCCCCTCGTACAACAGCGACACCGTGATCGGCGGCACCGCCGGCTCCAAGGACCGCTACGACGAGGGCGCCGCGCTGTACCGGGGCATCGCGGGCCTGGCCAAGCTGCGCAAGGACCACCCGGCGCTGGCCGACGGCGCGCAGATCGAGCGGTACGCGGCCGACGGCGCGGGCGTCTACGCCTTCTCCCGGATCGACGCCAAGCAGCAGGTCGAGTACCTGGTCGCGGTCAACAACGCGAACGAGCCGAAGACCGTCACACTGGACACCTTCTCGGCCGGCATGGGCTTCGACCGGCTCTACCCGCAGGCGGGGCAGAAGCTCACCAGCGGCGCCGACCGCAAGGTGACGGTCACCGTGCCCGCGCAGTCCTCGGTGGTCTTCAAGGCCGCCGGCAAGCCGGCCAAGCCGGCCGCCGGGCCGCAGATCGCGCTGGCCGCGCCGGCCGACGGCTCGTACGGGACGGTCACCGTCGGCGCGCAGGTGCCGGGCGGCGGCTTCGACCGGGTCAGCTTCGCCGCGCAGATCGGCGACGGGCCGTGGCAGACCCTGGGCACCGCCGACAACGGGACGTACAAGGTCACCCAGGACCTGTCGAAGGTTCCGGCCGGCACGGTGGTGCGCTACAAGGCCGTCGTGCAGGACTCGGCGGGCCGGCTGGCCTCGACCACCGGCTCGTTCACCACCGGCGCGCCGACCCCCGCCCCGGCGCCGAGCGCCACCTCGCGGCCGTACGCGATCGTGCACTACCAGCGGAAGAACGGCGACTACGACGGCTGGAACCTCTACGCCTGGGGCGACCTGGCGGACGGCGAGGCGACCACCTGGCCGGCCGGGCACGGCTTCACCGGGCGGGACGCCTACGGCGCCTTCGCCTACGTGAAGCTGAAGAGCGGCGCCGCCGACCTCGGCTTCGTGGTGGAGAACAACGGCACCAAGGACGTCGACTCCGACCGGCACATCGACATCTCCGCGACCGGTGAGATCTGGATCAAGGAGGGCGACCCGACCGTCCGCACCGCCAACCCGGACGGCGCCGTGCCGGTGCCCGAGGGCAAGGCGGTCATCCACTACCACCGGGCCGACGGCAACTACGACGGCTGGGGCCTGCACGACTGGACCGGCGCGGCCACCCCGACCGACTGGGGCAACCCGCTGATGCCGGTCCGCAAGGACGCGTACGGCGCGGTGTTCGAGGTGCCGCTGGCGGCGGGCGCGACCAGCCTCAGCTACATCATCCACAACGGCAACGACAAGGACCTCCCGGCCGACCAGTCGCTGGACTTCGGCACCAGCGGCCGGGAGATCTGGATCATCGGCGGTCAGGAGGGCCACCTGCTGCCGCAGGCCGCCGGCGCCTCCTCGCAGCTGGACCTGACCTCCTCCCGCGCCCAGTGGATCGACCGGAACACGGTCGTGGTCCCGGCCGGCTACGGCGCAGCCGACGCGGCGCTCGCCTCCGGGACCAGCGCCCAGCTGATCTACGACCCCGAGGGCACCCTGGCCGTCGACAAGGGCGTGCTCAGCAAGCCCGGCCGCTGGATCCGGCTCACCCCGGCGAGCGGCCTCACCGACGCCCAGAAGGCGAAGTTCCCGCACCTGGCCGGCTACCGGGCGTTCACCGTCGACCCGCGCGACGCCGGCCGGGTCACCGCGGCCCTGCGCTCGCAGCTGGTCTTCGCCGAGCACCTGCCGAACGGCGCCGCGCTGGCCGCCACCGGCGTGCAGACCCCGGGCGTGCTGGACGACCTCTACGCCGCCAAGGCCGGCGCCGCGCAGCTCGGCCCGGTCTACCGCAGCGAGCGCGACGGCTGGGGCTGGTTCGGCGGCGAGGACCGCAAGGTCACCCTCTCGCTCTGGGCGCCCACCGCCACCGAGGTCTCGGTGCAGCTCTTCGACAAGGCCACCGGCGGCACCCCGAAGACCGTGCCGCTCAAGCGGGACGAGGCCAGCGGCGTCTGGTCGCTGACCCGGGACGCCGACGAGCTGGACGGCAAGTACTACCTCTACCAGCTCAAGGTGTGGGCGCCGAGCGTCGGCAAGGTGGTCACCAACACGGTCACCGACCCCTACTCGGTGGCGCTCTCCACCGACTCCAAGCGCTCGCTGGTCACCGACCTGGCCAGCCGCCGCAACAAGCCGAAGGGCTGGGACGACCACCGCAGCCCGGAGGCGGTCCCGGCCACCAAGCAGCAGATCCAGGAGCTGCACGTCCGCGACTTCTCGGTCGCCGACACCACGGTTCCGGAGGCCGAGCGCGGCACGTACAGGGCCTTCACCGAGTCGAAGTCGGCCGGCATGCAGCACCTGCGCGACCTCGCCAAGGCCGGTGTCACCACCATCCACCTGTTGCCGACCTTCGACATCGCCACCATCCGGGAGAACCGGGCCGAGCAGAAGCTGCCCGCCTGCGACCTGGCCGCGCTGGCCGCCGACAGCGAGAAGCAGCAGGAGTGCGTGGCCGCGGTGCAGGCCGACGACGCCTACAACTGGGGCTACGACCCGCTGCACTACACGGTGCCGGAGGGCTCGTACGCCACCGACCCGAACGGCACGGCGCGCACGGTGCAGTTCCGCGAGATGGTGCAGGCGATGCACGAGGCCGGCCTGCGGGTGGTGCTCGACGTGGTCTACAACCACACCGCGGCCGCCGGGCAGGACGACAAGTCGGTGCTCGACAAGGTGGTGCCCGGCTACTACCAGCGACTCAGCGACACCGGCAAGGTCACCACGGACAGCTGCTGCGCGGACACCGCGCCGGAGCACGCCATGATGAACAAGCTGGTGGTCGACTCGGTGCTCACCTGGGCCCGGCAGTACCGCGTCGACGGCTTCCGCTTCGACCTGATGGGCCTGGACCCCAAGTCCACCATGCTGGACGTGCAGAAGGCGCTGCGCGGCCTGACCAAGGAGAAGGACGGCGTCGACGGATCGAGCGTCTTCCTCTACGGCGAGGGCTGGAACTTCGGCGTGGTCGCCAACGACGCCCGGTTCGTGCAGGCCACCCAGGTCAACATGGCCGGCACCGGGATCGCCACCTTCAACGACCGGGTCCGGGACGCGGCGCGCGGCGGCAACTACATGCTCTCCTCCGCCCCGCAGCAGGGCTTCGCCTCCGGCCTGTTCACCGACCCCAACGGCTCGGCGGACAACGGCACCCCGGCCGAGCAGAAGGCCCGCCTGCTGCACCAGATGGACCAGGTGAAGGTCGGCCTGACCGGCAACCTGGCCGGCTACCGCTTCACCGACAGCGCCGGGAAGGCCGTCACCGGAGCGGGGGTCGACTACAACGGCGCCCCGACCGGCTACGCCGCGCAGCCCGGCGAGGCGGTGGAGTACGTGGACGCGCACGACAACGCCGACCTGTTCGACGCGCTGGCGTACAAGCTGCCGGTCACCACCACGCCCGCCGACCGGGCCCGGATGCAGGCGCTGGGCCTGTCGCTGACCGCGCTCAGCCAGGGCCCGGGCTTCTCCCAGGCCGGCAGCGACCTGCTGCGCTCCAAGTCGCTGGACGCCAACTCCTTCGACTCGGGCGACTGGTTCAACGCGATCCACTGGGACTGCGCCCAGGGCAACGGCTGGGGCCGGGGTCTGCCGATGGCGGCCGACAACGGCGCGATGTGGGTGCGCGGCAAGGCGCTGCTGGCCGACCCCGGGCTGAAGGTCGGCTGCAACGAGATCTCCTCGTCCACCGCGCTCTACCAGCAGTTCCTGAGGATCCGTCAGGCCTCGCCGCTGTTCGCCCTGTCCAGCGCGGCCGAGGTGCAGCAGCGGCTGTCCTTCCCGCTCTCCGGCACGGCCGGCGAGAACCCGGGTGTGATCACCCTGCACCTGGACGGCAAGGGCCTGCGCGGCGCGGAGAAGTCGATCACGGTGGTCTTCAACGCCACCCCGACCGCGCAGCGCCAGACCGTCGCCGGGCTCGCCGGTACCGCGCAGTCGCTGCACCCGGTGCAGGCGAAGGGGGCCGACGCGGTGGTGAAGCAGTCGGGATTCGATCCGGCCACCGGAACCTTCACGGTGCCGGCCCGGACGGTGGCCGTCTTCGTACAGAACTGACGTTTCTGACAAGGGTTTAAGGGATTTCCAAACTGTTTATAGGGGCCCCGTCCGACGGACGGGGCCCCGTCCCGTTGTGGCCGAAAAGCATCGCTCCGGGCCGGATCGGCGCGGCGCCCGGGCGACTTGCGCTGCTGTCCCGGGTCTGTGGCACGGGATAAACACTCCGGTGCCACGGTCACTAATCGGTCAATCACTGGCATGCATCTGTCATTCACGGCCCGTTTGCTGCCACGATTCCTCCGGCTGCGGATGAAGAAGGGTTCCCCCACCCCCCGGTTGCTGTTCGCGGCGCCGGCTCCGCCCGCGTGTGATTGCACCGCACCCATGCCGTGACCAGCGGCAGGGCCCCCGCTGCGCCGCAACCGCGGCCAGATTCTCTCCACCGCTCGTGACCCCGCGGCGGTCGGATAAGGAGTCCGCTTTGTCTCGCTACTCGCATGCCCGTGTGAGCATGGCCGCCATAGCCGCCACCACCGCGCTGCTGGTGACCGGTATTCCGGTGATCGCCCAGGCCGCGCCCAGCGCGCCGGCCCAGGTCGCCGCCCAGGTCGCGGGTTCCAAGGCCCAGCTGCTCGCCGTCGCCGGCGACCAGGCCCCGGCCTTCGCCCAGTCCCTGGGACTCGGCTCGCAGGAGAAGCTGGTCGCCAAGGACGTCGTCCGCGACGCCGACGGATCCCAGCACTTCCGGTACGAGCGCACCTACGGCGGGCTCCCGGTCCTCGGCGGCGACCTGATCGTCCACCAGGCCGCCAACGGCGCCACCAAGGGCGTGGACAAGGCCAGCGAGGCCTCGCTGACCGGCCTCTCCACCTCGCCGAAGCTCGCCGCTCCGAAGGCCCAGGAGGCGGCCCTGGCCGCCGAGGCCGGCTCCGCCCTGGAGACCGCCCCGCGCCTGGTCGTCTGGGCCGCCGGCGCCACCCCGAAGCTCGCCTACGAGACCGTCGTCTCCGGCAAGGAGGCCGACGGCACCCCGAGCAAGCTGCACATCATCACCGACGCCACCTCCGGCGCGGAACTGCACAGGTTCGAGGGCATCCAGACCGGCACCGGCACCGGCGTCTTCGTCGGCAACGTCACCATCGGCACCACGCTGTCGGGCTCGACGTACCAGCTGAAGGACGCCGCCCGCGGCAACGGCTACACCACCAACATGAACAACGGGACCTCCGGCAACGGCACCCTGTTCACCAAGTCCACCGACACCTGGGGCAACGGCTCGGCCTCCAACAAGGAGTCCGCGGCGGTCGACGCGCACTTCGGTGTCGCCACGACGTGGGACTACTTCAAGAACGTGCACGGCCGCAACGGCATCCGCAACGACGGTGTCGGCGCCTTCAGCCGCGTCCACTACGACAACAACTACGTGAACGCGTTCTGGGACGACTCCTGCTTCTGCATGACCTACGGTGACGGCGCGTCCAACACCCACCCGCTGACCGAGCTGGACGTCGCGGGCCACGAGATGAGCCACGGCGTCACCTCGAACACCGCCAACCTGAACTACTCCGGCGAGTCCGGCGGCCTGAACGAGGCCACCTCGGACATCTTCGGCTCGATGGTCGAGTTCTACGCCAACATCCCGTCCGACAACCCGGACTACCTCATCGGCGAGCTCATCGACATCAACGGCAACGGCACCCCGCTGCGCTACATGGACAAGCCCTCCAAGGACGGCGCGTCCGCCGACTACTGGTCCTCCACCGTCGGCAACAAGGACGTCCACTACTCCTCGGGCGTCGGCAACCACTTCTTCTACCTCCTCGCGGAGGGCGGCGGCGCCAAGGTCATCAACGGCGTCAGCTACAACTCGCCGACGTACAACAACCTCACCGTCACCGGCATCGGCCGGGACAAGGCCGCCAAGATCTGGTACCGCGCGCTGTCCACCTACATGACCTCCACCACGAACTACGCCGCGGCCCGCACCGCGACCGAGAAGGCCGCCACCGACCTGTACGGGGCCAACAGTGCCGAGGTCATCGCGGTCGGCACCGCCTGGGCGGGCGTCAACGTCGGCACCGCGCCGAACCCGAACCCGGGCAGCCCGACCGTCACCAACCCGGGCAACCAGTCCACCACCGTCAACAGCGCGGTGAACCTGCAGATCTCGGCCAGCGGCGGAACCGGCGCGCTGACCTACTCGGCCACCGGCCTGCCGGCCGGCCTGTCGATCAACTCCTCGACCGGCAAGATCACCGGCACCCCGACCGCCACCGGCACCTCCAACGTGACGGTCACCGCCACCGACACCGCCAGCAAGAGCGGCACCGCCAGCTTCACCTGGACCGTCAACCCGGTCGGCTCCTGCACCGGCACCCAGCTGCTCGGCAACGCGGGCTTCGAGACCGGCTCCGCCGCGCCGTGGACCACCACCAGCGGCGTGGTCGACAACAGCGCCTCGCAGGCCGCTCACAGCGGCTCCTGGAAGGCCTGGCTGAACGGCTACGGCTCGGCCCACACCGACTCGGCCTCGCAGACCGTCACCATCCCGGCCGGCTGCAAGGCGACCCTGAGCTACTGGCTGCACATCGACACCGCCGAGACCACCACCACGACCCAGTACGACAAGCTCACCGTGACCGTCAACGGCACCACGGTGGCCTCGTACTCCAACCTCAACAAGAACACCGGCTACGCGCAGAAGACGGTCGACCTGTCCTCGTACGCGGGCCAGACGGTCACCCTGAAGTTCAACGGCGTGGAGGACTCCTCGCTGCAGACCTCCTTCGTGATCGACGACACCGCCATCACGACCAGCTGACGCTGAACGGATGACGGAGGGCCCGGCGGGGGAACCACCCGCCGGGCCCTCTCGCGTCGTGAGATCCCGGAAACCGGGGCGCAACACGAAACACCGGGGAAACACGCCCGCCCACAACCGGAAACCGGCTCCGGCGAAACTCCCCGAATGCTCCTCGCTGACCCCACCCCCGGCCTGGACACCGGCGACACCGCCTGGCTGCTGGCCTGCACCGCGCTGGTGCTGCTGATGACGCCCGCCCTCGCGCTCTTCTACGGCGGCATGGTCCGCACCAAGAGCGTCCTCAACATGATCATGATGAGCTTCGTCTCGATCGCCGTGGTCACCGTGGTCTGGCTGCTGGCCGGCTACACCCTGGCCTTCGGCGACGACGCGTTCGGCGGCCTGATCGGCGACCTTGACCACCTCGGCATGGCCGGCATCACCCCCGCCAGCCTGACCGGCCACGTGCCCACCCTGCTGTTCGCCGCGTTCCAGCTCACCTTCGCGATCATCACCGCCGCGCTGATCAGCGGCGCCATCGCGGACCGGGCCAGGTTCGGCGCCTGGGTGGTCTTCACCGCGGTCTGGACCCTGCTGGTCTACGTCCCGGTCGCGCACTGGGTGTTCGCCCCCGGCGGCTGGATCGTCTCGAAGCTCGGCGCGCTGGACTTCGCCGGCGGCACCGTGGTCGAGGTCAACTGCGGCGCCAGCGGCCTCGCGCTCGCCCTGCTGCTGGGCCCCCGGATCGGCTTCAAGAAGGAGGCGATGCGCCCGCACAGCCTCCCGCTGGTGCTGCTGGGCGCGGGCCTGCTCTGGTTCGGCTGGTTCGGCTTCAACGGCGGCTCCGCGATGGGCGCCAACGGCCTGGCCGCCGCCGCGCTGCTCAACACCCAGGCGGCCGGCTGCACCGGCCTGCTCGGCTGGCTGCTGGTGGAGAAGCGCCGCGACGGCCACGCCACCACCCTCGGCGCCGCCTCCGGCGCGGTGGCCGGCCTGGTCGCCATCACCCCGTCCTGCGGCAGCGTGGACCTGCTCGGCGCCCTGGTGATCGGCCTGGCGGCCGGCCTGGTCTGCTCGTACGCGGTCAGCTGGAAGTTCCGCTTCGGCTTCGACGACTCGCTGGACGTGGTCGGCGTGCACTTCGTGGCCGGCGTCATCGGCACCGCGCTGATCGGCCTCTTCGCCACCGCCGCCATGACCGGTGGGGCGAGCGGCCTGCTGCACGGCGGCGGCCTGGCGCAGAGCGGCAAGCAGCTGGTCGCGATCGTGGTGGTCGCGGTGTACGCCTTCGCCGTCACGTACGGCATCGGCTGGGCGATCGACCGGGTGATGGGCTTCCGCGCCCCCGCCGACCACGAGCTGCGCGGCCTGGACCTCGCCGTGCACGCGGAGACCGCGTACGATCACGGCGTCCTGGGCCACGGCACCGCCGCGACCCACGCCACCGTGCTCGCGCACACGTCCGACAAGGCGTCCACCGCATGAAGCTGATCACCGCCGTCGTCAAGCCGTTCAAGCTGGACGAGGTCAAGACCGCGCTCCAGGAGCTCGGGGTGCACGGCCTGACCGTCACCGAGGCCAGCGGCTACGGGCGGCAGCACGGGCACACCGAGGTCTACCGCGGCGCCGAGTACCGGATCGACCTGGTGCCCAAGGTGCGGATCGAGGTCGTGGTGGAGGACGAGGACGCCGAGCAGGTGCTGGACGCGATCGTGGCCGCCGCCCGGACCGGCAGGATCGGCGACGGCAAGGTCTGGATGGTCCCGGTCGACTCGATCGTCCGGGTGCGCACCGGCGAGCGCGGGCCGGACGCGGTCTGATCCGAACACCCGGCGGGCAGCAGCCCCGAGGTGGCCAGCGCGGCGACGGCCAGCGCGGCCGCCGCCAGCCGCAGCCGCCGGTTGCGGCGCAGCCGCCGGCCGCGCCGGGCGGCCTCGGCGGCCATGCTGAGCACCGGGACCGGCAGGGTGCGGGCGGTGTCGGCGAACAGCTCGGCGAGCCGGCGTTCGAGGTCGCTGCTCACGGGTGGAAGAGCAGTTCCCGGTCGTTGCCGAGGATCTCGCGGAGCTTGGCGAGCGAACGGCTGTTGAGGCTCTTCACCGCGCCCTGGGAGACGTCCAGCAGCTCGGCCACCTCCTCGATCGAGCGGTCCTCCAGGTAGCGCAGCACGATCACCGCGCGGTTGCGCGGCGGCAGCCGGTGCAGCGCCGCGGTCAGGGTGAGCCGCAGCTCGCTGCCGCCGGGGAGGTCGGCGGAGTCCGGCAGCTCGGCGGTGACCACCTCGCCGGAGCGCTTCAGCCGCCGCTGGGAGAGGTAGTAGCGCAGCAGCACCTTGCGGGCGTACGCGTCCAGTCCGGGCTCGTCCTCGCCGCGGCGCAGCCGGCCCCAGATCGAGAACATCTTGGCGAGCGTGGTCTGCACGAGGTCCTGGGCCTGGTGCCAGTCGCCGCACATCAGGTACGCGACCTGGAAGAGTCGGCGAGCCCGGGTGCTCGCGAACTCCTCGAAGTCGAGTGCGGTCTCCATCCGCCGGGCCCCCTGTGGTCCTGTGCCGTCCTGCCGTCATGGGTACTACACGCGTCGGGAGTCGATCAGGTCGCACACGAGTGCGGCCGCCGACGCCGAACCGTTGTCTCCGGATGCCTTGACGGGCGCTCGGGGCCGCCCTATGTTCAGCGCGTTGCAAGTTTCCAGCAAGTTTCAACGGTCTTGCAGCAAGAGGTCCCAGCAGTACGACGCCCACCGCACCACCCCCAGCGCACCACCCCACGGCAAGACCCCCAGCGACCTCCCCACCCGGTCGCGCTGACGGCGCATCGCCGTCGCGGCCCCCCACCCTGCCGCATCGCCCGCGCCCCTGCGTCCGCGGGCGAGCCCTGCTCCCTGGAGACACTGTGGTCACCACCGCCCCCACGCGCGGGCGCCGGCTCACCGCCGGTTTCGCAGCGACCGCCGCCCTGGCCCTGTCCATCGGGTCCGGTCTGGTGCTCGCGCCCTCCGCCGAGGCGACCCCGCCCGGCAACGGCAAGGACGTCACCGCCACCCTCTTCGAGTGGAAGTTCGACTCGGTCGCCAAGGCCTGCACCGACACCCTCGGCCCCAAGGGCTACGGCTTCGTCGAGGTCTCCCCGCCCCAGGAGCACATCCAGGGCGCCCAGTGGTGGACCTCGTACCAGCCCGTCAGCTACAAGATCGCCGGTCGGCTCGGCGACCGCGCCTCCTTCCAGGCCATGGTCAACACCTGCCACGCGGCCGGCGTCAAGGTGATCGCCGACTCGGTGATCAACCACATGTCGGCGGGCTCCGGCACCGGCACCGGCGGCACCAACTACACCAAGTACAACTACCCCGGCTACTTCCAGGACCAGGACTTCCACTCCTGCCGCGCCGCGATCTCCAACTACGGCGACCGCTCCAACGTGCAGAACTGCGAGCTGGTCAACCTCTCCGACCTCAACACCGGCTCCGCGTACGTCCAGCAGACCATCGCCAACTACCTGAGCGACCTGCTGACCCTCGGTGTGGACGGCTTCCGGATCGACGCCGCCAAGCACATCGACGCGGGCGAGCTCGGCGCCATCAAGGCGAAGATGAGCAACCCCAACGCGTACTGGGTGCAGGAGGTGATCTACGGCGCCGGCGAGCCGATCCAGCCGTCCGAGTACACCGGCAACGGCGACGTGGACGAGTTCCGCTCCGGCACCTGGCTGAAGAGCGCCTTCAACGGCGGGAAGATCTCCGACCTCTCCACCTGGGGGAACGGCCTGCTGCCCAGCGACAAGGCCCGCACCTTCGTCGACAACTGGGACACCGAGCGCAACGGCTCGACCCTGACCTACAAGTACGGCTCCGCCTACACCCTGGCCAACGTCTTCATGCTGGCCCACCCGTACGGCGCGCCCAACGTCTACTCCGGCTACGCGTTCAGCAGCAACGACGACGGCCCGCCGAACGGCGGCACGGTCAACGCCTGCTACCAGGACGGCTGGAACTGCGTGCACGCCTGGCGGCAGGTGGCCAACATGGTCGGCTTCCGCAACGCCGTCGCCGGCACCGCGATGACCAACTGGTGGTCCAACGGCAACAACGCGATCGGCTTCGGCCGCGGCGACAAGGGCTACGTGGCGATCAACCGGGAGTCCGGTTCGATCACCCAGACCTTCCAGACCTCGCTGCCGGCCGGCACCTACTGCGACGTCGAGCACGGCGACTACGCGAACGGCGCCTGCTCCGGCACCACCTACACGGTCGGCCCGGACGGGAAGTTCACCGCCACCGTCGCCGCCGGCGAGGCCGTCGCGCTGCACGCCGGCGCCAAGCTCGGCTCCACCGCCACCCCGACGCCCACCCCCACCCCGACCGCCACCCAGGGCACCAACACGGCGACCGTCTTCTACTCCACCACCAAGAACTGGTCCGCCTACTACCTGCACTACGCCCCGACCGGCGGCACCTGGACCACCGCGCCCGGCGTCGCGATGGCCGCCGCCTGCACCGGCTGGGTCAAGTCCACCGTGAGCCTCGGCACCGCCACCGGCCTGGCCGCCACCTTCAACAACGGCTCCGGCACCTGGGACAACAACAACAGCGCCAACTACGCGCTGGGCACCGGCAACGTCACCGTGAAGGACGGCGTCGTCGGCAGCGGCGACCCCTGCGCCACCGCCACCCCCACCCCGACCCCGACCCCCACCGCGACCTCCACCACCACCGGCGCCTCGTTCGCCGTCAACGCCACCACCGCGGTCGGCCAGAACATCTACGTGGTCGGCAACAACGCCTCGCTCGGCAACTGGAACACCGGCTCCGCGCTGCTGCTCTCCTCGGCGAGCTACCCGGTCTGGAAGCTGGACGTCGCGATGGCCGCCGGCACCGCCTTCGAGTACAAGTACATCCGCAAGGACGCCGCCGGCAACGTCACCTGGGAGAGCGGGGCCAACCGCACCGCCACCGTCCCGGCGAGCGGCCTGGTCGCCCTGAGCGACACCTGGCGCAGCTGACGCCCCGTCCGCCCACCGCGGGCCGCCCCCCGTCCGGGGGCGGCCCGCGGCCGTTCACGGGCCGGGTCCGGATCGGGTAACGGGCAGAGCGGACAGACCGCCCGAAGGGGTGGTGATCCGGGTCCAAACACCGTTTTGAGGACGGCGGTTGGGAGGATCGGCGGGTGAACACCGCATCCGCCGTCCTCTCCGTCGAACTCTGCGGCGGCCGCTGGGACGGACTCCGCAAGCGGGTCCGGGCCGGTGCACCGCCGCCCGCGCTGCGTCTGGTGCTCAGCATCGACCTCCCGGCGGTCGAGGCGGGCGAGTACTGGCCCACCACCAGCGTCTACCGGCTCGACGAGGACGGGCCGGTGGTGCGCTACCGGCACTCCCACGACGAGTGAGCCGCCGCTACCGGGTCGCGCGGGCGTCGCGCAGCACCCCGCCCCACCAGGCCAGCTGGTCCAGCATCGCCTTCGCGGACTGCTCCGGGCCGGCCGGCTCGCGCAGCGCCCCGTCCTCGTCGAAGAGCAGGTAGTAGCGCGGGAAGGACACGTACGCGCGGACCGTGTGGGCGTCCAACTCGCCGAAGACCTGCCGCAGCTGCTCGATCGCCAGGATGCCGCCGGTGGAGCCGCTGTACCCGACGAAACCGACCGCCTTGGCGCCCCACTCGGCGTAGTGCCAGTCGATCGCCGACTTGAGCGACGCCGGGAACGAGCGGTTGTAGTCCGGGGTGACGACCGCGAACGCGTCGGCCTCGCCCAGCCGGCGGGTCAGCCCCGCCATCGCCTCCGGGCGCGGCACGTCCGGCGACATCGCCGGCGGCACCGACGGGCCCTCCACGGGCAGCGAGAACTCGGCGAGGTCGATCACGTCGAGCTCGAAGCCGCCGTGCGCGGCGGCCTGTTCGGCGAACCACCGGGTCACCACCGGGCCGAACCGGCCCTCGCGGACGCTGCCGGTGATCACTGCGAGCTTCAGGGGCTGGGTGGACATCTGGGTTCTCCTCGCGGTCGTTCGGCGGCCCCGGGTCGTGGCCACGACCCCACCGTGCCGGTCCGCGGGACCGGGAGGGAGACCGGCCGGAGACTGGTAGTGGCAGGGCCACCCTCGGCGCCACTCCGGTCGGTAGGCTGCGGAGGGTGAGCGACAACGAGCTGGGCCTGTTCCTGCGCAACCGCCGCGAAGCCCTCACCCCCGCCGACGCCGGGCTGCCGTCCGGCCCGCGCCGCCGCACCCCCGGACTGCGCCGGGCCGAACTCGCCATGCTGGCCGGCGTCAGCGTCGAGTACGTCACCCGGCTCGAACAGGGCCGCGACCGGCACCCGTCCGCGCAGGTCGTCGCCGCCCTCGCGGACGCCCTGCAACTCGCCACCGGCGAGCGGATCCACCTCTACCGGCTGACCAAGGCCGCCGACGGCATCGTCAGCTGCACCGGCGGCGCCGGGCCGAACCGCACCGTCCGCCCCGGCGTGCAGGCCGTCCTCGACCGGCTCGGGCCCGGGCCCGCAGTGCTGCTCAACCGGCTCGGCGAGATCCTCGCGCACACCGAGGGCTACCGGGAACTGGCCGGACCCGTCGGCCTGCTCGACGCGCCGCTGCCCAGCCTGCCCCGGTACGTGTTCACCGACCCGCGGGCCCGCGACACCTACCCCGACTGGGCGGCCGTCGCCGACCTCCAGGTCTCCCTGCTCAAGCAGGGGCCCGGCCGCAACAACCGGGACATCGCCGACCTGATGGACGAACTCTCGGTCGTCGGGCCCGAGTTCACCCGACGCCTGGAGACCGTGTCGGGCCTGCCCGCCCCCAGCGGCATCCACCGCCTGAACCACCCCGCGGCCGGCGAGCTCCGACTCGGCTACGAGGCGCTATCCCTCCCCGCCGACGACGAGCTGCGCATCCTCGTCCACCTCCCGGCCGACGCGGCCACCGCCGCCGCCCTCGACCGGCTCACCGGCCGCCGGCCCGGCGCGCTGCGCGCCGTACCGGCGTGAGGGGCCCGGGGCGCCGGGGGCTCCGAGGGCTCTGAGGGCTCTGAGGGCTCTGAGGGCGCCGAGGGTTCACCCCCGGCCGAGGTAGGGCATGGCGGTCGCCATCACCGTGGTGAACGGGATGTTGGCCTCCAGCGGCAGCTCCGCCATGTGGCGGACCGTGCGGGCCACGTCCGCGACGTCCATGGTCGGCTCCGGGGCGATCCGGCCGTCGGCCTGCCGGACACCGGCGGACATCGCGGCGGTCATGTCGGTGGCGGCGTTGCCGATGTCGATCTGACCGCAGGCGATCCGGTACGGCCGCCCGTCCAGACCGAGCGACCGGGTCAGGCCGGTGACCGCGTGCTTGGACGCCGTGTACGCGATGCTCTGCGGGCGCGGCACGTGGGCGGAGATCGAGCCGTTGTTGATGATCCGCCCGCCCTGCGGCCGCTGCTCCTTCATCCGCCGGAAGGCGGCCTGCGCGCAGAGGAACGCCCCGGTCAGGTTGAGGTCGACGACGGCCCGCCACTCCTCGTACCCCAGGTCCTCCACCGGCGTCGGCGGGCCGAACGCGCCCGCGTTGTTGAACAGCAGGTCCACCCGCCCGAACCGGTCCACCGCCGCGCGGAACAGCGCCTCCACCGCCACCGGGTCGGTCACGTCGGTCGGCACCGCCAGCGCCTCGCCGCCCGCCAGGCCCGCGGTCTCCTCCAGCGGCTCCGGACGCCGCCCGGCGAGGACCAGCCGCCAGCCGCCGGCGGCCAGCTCGCGCGCGACGGCGCGGCCCACACCGCTGCCGGCTCCGGTGACGACGGCGACCTGATCGGACATGGCTGGGCTCCCTGGGGACGGCGCTGATCCTTCCGATGATCAGGTACCACAGCGGCGGCCGTCACCGGTACGACCGTCCAAGCACCGGCCGCCCGCCGGGCCGCCCGCTTGGCGGTTCGTGGCAGCACCACCCGGGAGGGTCGGCTCCGCCACACCCGGCTGACGGCCGCCCCGGCCGACGGCCCCGCCCCCGCCGCCCGGCGGGCCCCCCACCCCCGCCGAGCGGCGGGGATGCCCCGTGCGGCGCAACCGGGCGCGTCACCGGACCGTCATAGGATCACGAACGGCGCGGTGCCCCGCGCTGCCGCCCGGCTCGCCGCGACCGGGCACGACCACGCCCGGAGAGACCGAACCGTGCAGCCGCTGCTCCTGCGTACCACCCGTACCCGTGCCGTCCTGGCGGGCGCCGCCGCGCTCGCCCTGGCGTCGTCGCTGGCCGCCTGCGGCAGCGGCGGCAGGACGGCGGGCGACGCCAAGGCGGCGCTCGGCCCGGGCGGCAGCGCCGGCGCGACGCCCTCGGCGGCGCAGAGCAGCACCCCGCCGCCCAAGCCCAGGAAGGTGCTGCAGCCGACCGGCCCGGCGGCCAACCTCACCAAGGTCCGGGACACGGCGGCCGGCCCGATCATGATGACCACACTGACCGGCGCCAAGTCCGGAGTGAGCGGCAAGGTGTGGGTCTGGCTGCCGCCGCAGTACAACGACCCCAAGTACAAGGACCACGGCTTCCCGGTCCTGACCCTGTACGCGGGCGGCCAGAGCGCCGGGTACAACACCTGGACGGACAACCAGCTGCCGATCCAGGAGATCGACACCCAGCTCGCCGCGGCCGGGAAGACCCACCCGTTCATCATGATCATGCCGGTGCAGAACCTCGAATCCAACGAGGCCAAGGCCCTGGAGTGCAGCGACATCCCCGGCCAGCCGAAGATGGGCACCTGGATGGCCGAGGACATCCCGGACTTCGTCCGCGCCAACTTCCGCACCGTCAAGGGCCGCGACGGCTGGGCCGTGGCCGGCGCCTCCACCGGCGCGTTCTGCAGCGCCAAGCTGGCCCTCCAGCACCCCGACGTCTTCAAGGCCGCCGTCCCCATCGACGGCTACTGGAACCCCGACTCCCCGCTCTGGAAGGGCCACGAGCAGGAACGGGTCGCCAACAGCCCCGACGCGCTCGCCGCCGCCGGCAAGGCCGACGTCCGGATCCTCGCCACCGCGGGCGGCGCCAACGCCTACGAGACCAAGCTCGTCAAGGCCTGGGTCGCGAAGGTCGCCGCCCCCGCAACGGTGGAGTACTACGAGCAGCCCGGGGGAAAGCACCTCACGTCGGACTTCAAGAAGATGATCCCGACCGTCCTCGAATGGCTCGGCAAGAACGTCACCGGCCCGCAGAACGACGACTGAGGAACCGGCCCACGAGCCGCTGACCTGCGCGTCAATCGGACATTGATTCGACTCTGATGCTCTGTCACCACCCTGGAGATCAGGCACGGGGCGCCGCCACCGCGACGCCCGGCCCGACCAGCCTCAGCCAGTCGTGAAGAGAGCGTTATGCCCCGCCACCTGCTGCCCGTAGGGCCCACGTACGTCCCCGCCCAGTCGGACGGCTCCCACGCCGTGCCGTCCGCGCCGCCGGTGACGCCCGCGCCGCGGGTCGAGCCGATGCCGTTCGCCGGACTCCGACTCGTGCACGCCGCGCTCCGCCGCGACCTCGCCAGGCTGCCCCAGGCCCTGCGACTGCTCCAGCCCGGCGACGAGATCGCCGCCGACGCGCTGCAGCGGCACTGGGACTTCATGACCGCCATGATCACCTGCCACCACGAGCAGCAGGACAGCCGGCTCTGGCCGCTGCTCCGCCGCTTCGCACCCGAGCTGCGCCTGCTGCTCAACTGGCTCGAGGCCGACCACCACAACCTCGACCACTCCTTCACCCGGGTCACCACCCTCGTCCGGATCGCCACCCGCGACCCCGCCAGCAGCTGGCCCGTCGCCTACGCGGTCGAGGAACTCGCCGCTCGGCTCGAAACCCACCTGCGGATCGAGGAGCGCCAGCTGCTGCCCCGGATGGACGGCATCTTCCCGGCCGGCTCCCGGATCGGCACCCTGCCCGAACTCCTCGACCTGCTCCGCGCCGCCGACGGCCCCGCGTCCTCGGACGCCCTGGTCTGGCTGCTCGAAGGCGTCGACCCCGCGCAGATCGACCGCCTCCTCGCCGACTGCGACGACGAGACCGCCCGCTACTGGCCGCACTGGCGCGACACCTACGCCCGCTGCACCGACCAGCTCTGGGGCCCCGCCCGCTGACACCCGCGGTTTGCCCGGCTGCGCCGGTGGTTTCCCGCCCTGCCGGTTGTTCGGCTGGCGCCGGTGGTTTCCCGCCCTGCCGGTTGTTCGGCTGGCGCCGGTGGTTTCCCGCTGCGCGGGTTGCTTCGGCTGGCGCCGGTGGTTTCCCGCTGCGCGGGCGCGTCGGCCGGCGCCGGGGCTTCCTGCTTCGCCGCGCGTTTCCCGCTGTGCGGGTCGGTCGGCTGTGGTGGGTGGGGTTGCTTGCCGTCTGGAGTGGGGTCAGTCGGCGAGGCCGAGGGTGATGAGGTACGGGGTGAGGTCGGTGGGGGTTTCGGTGGCGAGGCCGATGTAGCCGTCGGGGCGGATCAGGTAGAGGGTGGGGCGGCCGTCGGCGGGGCCGTAGGCGTCGTGGCGGAGGGCGCGGATGCCGGCCGGGACGGGCGGGGCGTCGGTGCCGGCGGTGACGATGGTGGCGTGGGGGCCGCGCAGGGCGTCGAACAGGCGGGTGCCGTCCGTGAGGAGGGCGTCCGGGGCGCGGTCGCCGGCCTGGAGGTCGTCGTCGGCGAGACCGGTGCGCCGTTCGGCGCTGAGCGGGCCGCCCCGGTAGCCGACCGCCAGTTGGTCGGTGTCCTCGCCGCGGGTGGCGCGCCGCGGGCCGCTGCCGGGCTGCCCGGCGAGCGCGCCGCCGCGGTGGATGGAGGTGCTGATCTCCAGGACGTCGGCGGCGACGGGGAGCCGTTCGGCTTCGTAGCTGTCGAGCAGTGGTTCGGCGTCGGCGCCGTGCCGCAGGATCTGCCCGAGCTTCCAGCCGAGGTTGTACGCGTCCTGGACGCTGGTGTTGAGTCCCTGCCCGCCGGCGGGGGAGTGGACGTGGGCGGCGTCGCCGGCGAGCAGGACCCGGCCGACCCGGAAGCGCTCGGCGAGGGCGGCGCGCGGCCGGAAGTCGGAGGCCCAGCGCACTTCGGTGACGGCGTCCGCGGGGAGGTGGCTGCGGGCGGCGACGAGGGCGCGGACGCCGTCGGCGCTGGTGTCGGGTTCGCCGTCCTCGTACTGGGCGTAGACCTGGAACTCGTCGGTGCCGGGCATCGGGCAGAGGGCGAGTGCGCCGCCGGGGGCCTGCGGGAAGACGTGCCAGTGCGCGTGGTCGAGGCCGGTGATGCGGACGTCGGCGACGAGTGAGGGCCGGGGGTCGACGGTTTCGCCGAGCATGGTGACGCCGAGGGCCCGCCGGACGGCGGACCGTCCGCCGTCGGCGGCGACGAGGTAGTCGGCGGTGACCGTGCCGAGGCCTTCGACCTGGGCGGTCACGCCGTCCGCGTCCTGCCGGAAGCCGAGCAGCGCGCTGTCGAACCGCACCTGGCCGCCGAGTTCCTGGAGGCGGGTGTACAGGATCTCCTGGGTGCGCCACTGCGGCACCATCCACACCTCGGGGTGCGGCACCTGCTCGGTGGCGGCCGGGCTGGGCACCAGGGGGAACGGGTCGCCGGCCGTGCCGTCCGCCCAGGGCAGCATCGCGGGGTAGGGGGAGCCGGCGGCGCGGATCCGTGCGAGGACGCCGAGGTCCTCCAGGATCTCCAGGGTGCGCGGCTGGAGGCCCTTGCCCCGCGAGCCGGGGAACAGGGCGGGGGCGCGCTCGATCAGCAGGGCGTCGACGCCGCGGCGGGCGAGGTCGCAGGCGAGGGTGAGGCCGGTCGGTCCGGCGCCGACGACCAGGATTCCGGTGCGCATGGCTCAGCTCTCCTTAACGGCGTTAAGTTGCGGTGCTTCCGAGCCTGGCCTTAACGGTGTTAAATTGTCAAGCGTCGAGCAGGGAGAAGCAGCGGGAGAGGCAGCGGCATGGCGCAGAAACTGGACCGGGCGCAGGTCGTCGACACCGCCCTGCGGCTGCTCGACGAAGTCGGCCTGGAAGGGCTGACGCTCCGCCGGATCGCGGCCGAACTCGACTGCAAGGCGCCGGCGTTGTACTGGCACTTCGCCAACAAGCAGGCGCTGCTGGACGAGCTGGCCACCGAGATGATCCGCCGGATGATCGCGGGCAGTGAGCCGCCCACCGCCGACACCCCGTGGCAGCACCAGCTGGCCCTGACCTGCCGGACCCTGCGCCGGACGCTGCTCGGCCACCGCGACGGCGCGAAGGTGTTCAGCGGCACCAGGCTCACCGACACCGGCCACACCGACCGCTTCGAGGGGCAGTTGGACTCCTTCGTCCGCGCCGGGTTCACCCTGCCCGAGGCGGTCGAGGCGTACTTCACCGCGTACAGCTTCACCGTCGGCTTCGTGATCGAGGAGCAGGCCGTCCACCCGCTGCCGGGCGAGCGGGCACCCGGTTACGACCCGGCCGAGCGCGCCGAGCGGATCGGACCCGAGCGGCCGCTGACCGCCGCCGCGAGCACCGACCTCTTCACCGACTACGAGCGCCGCTTCGAACGCGGCCTGGCGATCGTCACCGCGGGCATCGAGGCCCTGCACGCCGAGGCCCCGCACGCCGAGGCCCCGCACGCAGACCGGACGCGGTGATCCGGAAATCCGCCGCACCGCGCGCCGGGGCCTTGCTAGCGTCCCCGCCATGTCCGATCTCTTCCAGCCACCCCTGGTCACCCGCCTGTTGGCCGCCGACCGGATCCTGATCGCCGGCGCCGGCGGCGGGTTCGACGTGTACGCGGGCCTGCCGCTGGCGCTGGCGCTGCGCGCCGCCGGCAAGGAGGTCCACCTGGCGAACCTGTCCTTCAGCCACCTGTACGGCCTCGACGCGGAGGTCTGGCTCGCCCCGGAGGTCGCCAGGATCACCCCGGACGGCCGCTCCGACGAGGGCTACTTCCCGGAGCGGACGCTGGCCCGCTGGCTGCGGCTGCACGGGATGCCCGACATTGTCTGGGCGTTCGCGAAGACCGGGGTCCGGCCGCTGCGCGCCGCGTACCGGGCGCTGATCGACCACGTGGGCGGGGTGGACGCGATCCTGCTGGTCGACGGCGGCACCGACATCCTGATGCGCGGCGACGAGACCGGCCTCGGCACCCCGGAGGAGGACATGGCGAGCCTCGCCGCGGTGGCCGGGCTGCGCGACGTGCCCGAGCGGCTGGTCGCCAGCCTGGGCTTCGGCATCGACGCGCACCACGGCGTCAGCCACACGCTGGTGCTGGAGAACCTGGCCGCGCTCGACCGGGCCGGCGGCTACCTGGGCGCCTTCTCGCTGCCGCGGGACTCCCGCGAGGGCAGGCTGTACCTGGACGCGGTGGCGTACGCGCAGGCCGCCTTCCCCGCACACCCGAGCATCGTGCACGGCTCGGTCGCCGCGGCCCTGCGCGGCGAGTTCGGCGACGTCCGGTTCACCGAGCGCACCCGGGGCAGCAAGCTCTTCGTCAACCCGCTGATGACGCTGTACTTCGGTGTCACCGTGGAGGCGCTCGCCGCGCACAACCTCTACCTGGACCGGATCGAGCGCACCGAGACGTTCCGGCAGATCCCGTCCCTGATCGAGGAGTTCCGCGACGAGCTGCCCGCCCGGCGCCCGGCCCGCCGGTACCCGCACTGACGGCCGGTCGGGCCTTCCCCCGGCCGGTCAGGCCTTCCTCGCGGCGGCCAGGATCTTGACGGTGGTGTGGAAGAAGCGTGCGGTGGTCCGACCGGCGTAGGTCTTGGGCAGGCAGGTCGACGGGTCGGTGCCGAGGCGTCCGTTGCGCAGGTGCACCACGGCGAAGGCGGCGCCGGGGGTGGCTCCGAGGATGTCCCAGTCGCCCTTGGGGGAGTGGATCGGGAACTCCGTGCCGTCCGGCAGCGGCTCGGAGAGGAAGAGCACGCACAGCCGGAGGTCCGGGGTGACCTCGACGGCGGCGAACGGGTCGAGGTCGACGACCTCGGCGACCTCGTCCACGGTGCGCAGCATGACCGGCACGGCATAGCCGAGCGCCTCGGCGAGGTGCGCCTCGATCCGGGCGGTGAGGGCGGCGCGGTCGGTCTCCGCGGTGGAGAAGAAGACGTTGCCGCTCTGGATGTACGTCCGCACGCCGTCCAGCCCGAGCTCGGTGAAGAGCTCGCGCAGGCGTTCCATCTTCACGGTCCGTCCGCCGACGTTGATCGCGCGCAGGAAGGCGATGTAGTTCTCCGACATCCGCCCAGTCTGGCAGTCGGCACCGACGGATCGTGGGTGCCGACTGCCAGACTGGACACCATGGCTACCTGGCAGGATTTCGAGCACGAGGCCGACGACCTGGCCGCCGCGGTGCGAGCCCGGTTCGAGTCGCACAAGCACCATGTGCTGGCCACCCTGCGCAAGGGCGGTGCACCCCGGGTGAGCGGGACGGAGGTGCAGTTCATCGGTGCCGATCTGATGATCGGCTCGATGTACGGCGCGATGAAAGCGCTGGACCTGCAGCGCGACGGGCGCTTCGCGCTGCACAGCAACCCCAGCGACGTGACGATGGCCGGCGGCGACGCCAAGGTCTCGGGCACGGCGGTTGAGCTGACCGACCCGGCCGACCTGGCCGCCTACGAGGCGGAGCTGCCGGCCGCCGTCCCCGGCCCGTACCACGCCTTCCGGCTGGACCTCGCCGAGGTCGCGCTGACCGAGGTGGAGGACGGCGACCACCTGCTGATCCGCTCCTGGCGCCCGGGCCAGGAGGTGAAGGCGGTCCGCCGCACGTAGCCTCCGCCCGGGGTCAGCGGGGGACGATCCCCTTCAGCGCCTCCGGCGTGCGCGCGATCACGGCGTGGCCGTCGTCGGCGGTGATGATCGGACGCTGGATCAGGATCGGGTGCTCGGCGAGCGCGGTGATCCAGCGGGAGCGGTCGGCGGGCTCGCGGGTCCACTCCTTCATGCCGAGGTCCTTGGCGGCCTGCTCGTCCATCCGGGTGATGTGCCACGGCTCCAGGTCGAGCCGCTCCAGCACGTCCTCCAGCTCGACGGTGGAGGGCGGCTCCTCCAGGTAGCGGCGGACGGTGTACTCCGCACCGGCCGCGTCCAGCTCGCCGATCGCGGTACGGCACTTGCTGCAGCGCGGGTTGATCCAGATCTCCATGCGGCCAGGGTAGCCACCCGGACGGGAACTTCCCGCGACCGGCGGGCCGTTGTGACCACCGGTAACCCGGTACGGGCCACCGGACGGATGGGGGAGCAGGCCATGGACGGCGCCGCGATCGTCGAGCAGCTGATGACCCCGGCGGGCAGGGCGGACCCGTACCCGCTGTACCGCGCGGCCCAGGAGCTCGGCCCGGCGGTGCAGGCCGGCGAGTTCCTGGTGCTGGTCTCCGGCTACGAGGGCGTCCACCGGACGCTGCGCGCCCCCGGCTTCGGCGTCGCCGACCCGGAGCTGAGCGCCCGCTGGGACCCGGAGTACCCGAACCACCGCTCCAAGCAGCTGATCAGCCGTTCCATCCTGGAGCGCAACGCACCCGACCACGCCCGGATGCGCTCGTTGATCGCCTCGGTCTTCACCGCCCGCCGGGTCGCCGCGCTGGAACCGGCCGTCACGGCGGCCGTCCACCGGCTGCTGGAGGAGATGGCGGAGCGGGGCGCCGACGGCTCGCCGGTCGACTTCATGGAGGCCTTCGCGTTCCGCCTGCCGGTCGGCGTGATCTGCGAGCTGCTCGGCGTCCCCGAGCAGGACCGCTACCGCTTCCGCGGCCTGACCAGTGACCTGACCACCGTCCTGGAGCTGATCGCCACCGAGGACGAGCTCGACGCCGCCGACGAGGCCGCCGACGAACTCTCCGGCTACTTCGCCGACCTCGCCGCCCGCCGCCGCGCCCACCCCGAGGACGACCTGGTCAGCGCCCTGGTCCAGGTCGCCGACCAGGACCGGGGCCGGCTCTCCGGGCGGGAGCTGCTGGCCAACCTGGTGCTGCTGCTGATCGCCGGCTTCGAGACCACCACCAACCTGCTCGGCAACGGCCTCGCCCTGCTCTTCGAGCACCCCGAGGCGCTGGCCGGCGTCCGCGAGGGCCGGATCCGGCCCGCCGGGCTGACCGACGAGGTGCTGCGGTACGACTCGCCGGTGCAGTTCACCTCCCGGATCGCCCTCGCCGACGGCCTCGCCGTCGGCGACGTCCCCACCCCGTACGGCACCGCGGCCTTCCTGCTGGTCGCCGCCGCCAACCGTGACCCCGCCCGCTTCCCGGAGCCGGACCGCTTCGACCCGACCCGGCACGACAGCCAGCCGCTCAGCTTCGGCGGCGGCCCGCACTACTGCCTCGGCGCGCAGCTCGCCCGGCTGGAGGCCGCGGTCGCCTTCCCCGCACTGCTCACCCGCTTCCCCGCCCTCGCCCCGGCCGGCGACCCGGTCCGCCGCGACCGGCTGGTCCTGCGCGGATACCAGACCCTGCCGGTCGCGGTGCGCTGACGCCACACCGCACCGGGGCGCACCGCACCGGGGCGCACCGCACCGTGGCGCGGCTCGCCGGGGCGCGGCGGAACCGGGCCGAAGGTCCCCCGCGGAGGGGACCTTCGATGGCAGTTGGCGGGCCGGCGGCTCGGCGAGGATGGAGGAACCACCGTCCTCCCACCCCCGAGCCGCCCCCGAGGAGGCCCCGCATGCCGGTGTCCGCACCCGCGGCGACGGCGCCTCGACCGGTCCAGCCGTCGCTCGCCGACCGCTGGCACTCCGCCACAGCCGAGGCCCTGCGCGCACCCGCCTGGGTCCGGGTGATGCCCGCCCTGCTGCTCGGCGTCGACCTGGTCCTCGAAGTCGCGGTGCCCGGCGCGGTGGCGGCGGGCTTCCTGGTCACCGTCCTGCCGGTGGTGGTGGCCTTCAGCCTCGGTCCGGTCGCGGTCGGCACCGTCACCGTGTTCACCGTCGTCCTGCAGGTCCTGCTCGCGCTCCGCGCCGGCCACCTGCTGGAGCAGCACCACCTCTGGACCTACCTGGCCACCGCGCTGGCCGGCGCGATGGGTGCCGGACTCGCCTGGCAGCGCCGCCGCCAGGCCCGCGACCTGGCCCGGGTCCGCACCGTCGCCGACACCCTGCAGCACGCCGTGCTCCGTCCCGTCCCCACCCGCACCGGCGGGCTGCGCGCCGCCGCCCGCTACCGGCCCGCCCAGGCCGACTCGGCCGTCGGCGGCGACCTGTACGAGGTGTGCGAGACCCGCTTCGGCACCCGGGTGCTGCTGGGCGACGTCCGGGGCAAGGGCCTGGAGGCGGTCCGCACCGTCGCCGACGTGATCGGTGCCTTCCGCAACGCCGCCCACGAGACCCCGGACCTCACCGAACTCGCCCGCCAGCTCGACCGGCACGTCCGCCGGGAAGCCGCCGAACGCCACGACGAGGAGCTCTTCGTCACCGCCGTGCTCGCCCAGCACGGCCCCGACGGCTGGGTCGACCTGGTCAACCGCGGCCACCTGCCCCCGCTGCTGCTGCGCCCCGGCACCGTCCGCCCGGTCGACTGCGCCCAGCAGCCGCCGCTCGGCCTCGGGTACCTCGCGGTGGGGGCGGACCTGCCGACCACGCTGCGCCTGCACCCCGGCGAGACGCTGCTGCTGCACACCGACGGGGTCAGCGAGGCCCGCGACACCGCCGGCGACTTCTACCCGCTCGACACCCGGCTCGCCCGACTCCCCGGCACCGACCCGGAGTCCGTGGTCGACTTCCTCGACCGCGACGTGCGCAGGTACGCCGGCACCCTCGCCGACGACCTCGCGGTGCTCGCCCTCAGCCCGACCGGCTGACCCCGTCCCACTCCCACACGTTGGCGAACAGCACCGCCTGCTCGCGGGCGTCGTCGAGCGCGTGGTGGGTGTGCGGGAGGTCGGGCAGCAGCCCCCGCGCCATCGAGCGCTTGCCGACGGAGGCCAGCGGGACGCCGGCGCGCGCCGCGTACAGCGTCTTCACGTCCAGGCAGCCGGAGTGGCCGAACGGGCTGCCGCCGGTGAACCGCACCAGGTACCAGGAGAGGAATAGCCAGTCGTACGGCGCCGGGTAGCCGACCATCACCGGCCGGTACCGGCGGCCGTCCGGGCCGGTGCGCAGCCGCTCCACCCAGTCGGTGAACGCCCGCATCGCCGCCGCGGGGTCCGTGCCGTCGCGCAGCAGCGCCGTGCGGTCCAGGCCGGAGACGGCCAGCGCCTGCGGGTCCCACTGCTCGCTGATCGGCCGCAGTTCCCGGTAGAAGCCCTGCTTGCCGTCCGCCCGGCGGAAGCCGTCCGCGTCGTGCCACCCGGCGGTCACCGCGCCCAGGCTCACCATCGAGTACGGGCCCGGGATCGGGCCGTCCGCCTCGATGTCGACCGACACGTAGACGGTGGGGGTGAGGCGCTGTTTCTCCGGCATGCGGGGATTGTGCCGGGCGGCCGGGCCCGAGGCGAGCGCTTTTCCCGGCACACTGGTGCGATGCCCGATCCCGCCCTGCTGCCGCCGATCCCGCCCGCGCCCCGGACCACGGTCCGCTGCCGCCGCTGCGGGCGGCCCCTGCACGACCCCGAGTCCCGGATCCTGCGCCTCGGCCCGGAGTGCCGCACTCCGGACCCGGCCTCGGCGGCGGTCCCCGGCGACCAGGACACGCTGCCCGGGCTGGAGTAGCCGCCGCCGACCCCGCGCGTTTGGGTGACACATCAACCACAACCCCGGATACCCTGGGCGCATGGACGAGACGGCGCTGGGGTGGTCGGCGGAGGAGCAGCAGGCGTGGCGCGGCTTCGTGCGCATGAACGAGCGGCTGGTCGGGCGGCTGTCCCGCCGGCTGCTGGCGGAGTCGCGGCTGTCCCCCGCGGACTTCGCGGTGCTGGCGCACCTCTCCGAGGCGCCGGACGGGCGGCAGCGGGCCCAGGACCTGGCCCGGTCGGTGGAGTGGGAGAAGAGCCGGATGTCCCACCACATCGCCCGGATGGTGGGGCGCGGACTGGTGGTCCGGGAGGGGTGCACGGAGGACGGGCGCGGCGCGTTCGTGGCGCTCACCGAGGCCGGCCGGGCGGCGATCGAGGCGGCCGCGCCGCTGCACGTGACCGCGGTGCGGGAGCTGTTCCTCGATCAGGTCACCCCGGCCGAGCTGCGGATGCTGGCCCGGCTCTCCGAGCGGGTGGTCGAGGCGCTGGACGAGGAACCGGCCTGACCGGGGACTGCCCCGCCTACCCGGACTGCCAGGCCTGACCGGACTACCCGGCCTGACCGGACTGCCCGGTCGGCCCGGCCTCGGCGGTCGGTCGGGCCCGAGCGGTCGGTCAGGCGGCCAGGCCGAGGGTGATCGCGGTGGCGGCGGCGAGCAGGGCCAGCACGATCGGTGCGACGGCGCCGCCGCGGGTCTCGGGGTCGGCGTAGTCGCCGGCCTTGGCGTGGAAGGCGACGGCGCCGACCATGATCGCGGCGAAGCCGATCGCGGCGGCGATCCCGAGCGGCGCCCAGAAGACGCCGACCACCAGGCCGACCACGGCGGCGACCTCGGCGAGGCCGATGAAGCGGATCAGGCCGGCGCTCAGGCCCGCCTGCTGCAGGCCGGCCGAGGCGGGGCCCTTGAGCAGGGTCTTGGGCGCGCCCGCGGCCAGCGAGACGAGGGCGAGCAGCACGCTGAGGACGGTGGCGGCGACGGACATGGCGGATCCCTCCGGGGACGGTTGACGTGTCAACCACGGATCGTAGGATCCGTTGGTTGACACGTCAACCGTTCCGGGGCGCCGGTCAGGCGCCGGACCGGTCGGCGAGTCCGCGCAGGGCGTCCACCGCCTCCTGCCGGCGGGGGCTGTTGAGTTCGACCAGCGAGTCCCGGGCGTCGAGCAGCAGCTGCCACGCCTCCCCGGTGGGGCCCAGTTCCGCCAGCACCAGGCCGAGGTCGAGCCGGGCGGGTTCGCTCCACGACCGCATCCGGGCCGCCTCGAAGCGCGCCAGGGCGAACCGCAGCGGCTCCTCGGCCTCCGCCCACCGGCCCAGCGCCGCCAGGTCGCTGCCGATCTGCTGGCGGGCCACCGCGAGGTACAGCCCGACCAGTTCGTCCGGCTGGCCGGGCAGCCCGGCCCGGCAGATCGCCTCGGTGCGCCGGTGGATCTCCAGCGCCTCGGCGGCCCGCCCGGCGTGCCGCAGGCCGGTCCCGAGCGTGTTGAGCACGGTCAGTTCGCCGAGCTTGGACTGCGGCGAGGGGTCGGCGCCCAGGTGGACGGCGGCCTCCCGCAGCCGCTCGTGCGACTCCTCGATCCGGCCCAGGTGGTGCAGCGCCCCGGCGCTGTAGCCGAGCGCCCAGCCGCACTGCTGACGGTCGCCCAGCTCGCGGGCGACGGCGAGCGCCGCGTCGGCGGCCGCCTGCCCCGACGCGTAGTCGAAGACGCAGAGGTTGAACGCCCAGGCAAGGTAGTTGAGGTGGACGGCCTCCTCGCGGCGGCTGCCGAGCGCCCGGGCCGCCCCCACCGAGTGCCCGAACACCTCCGGCCACAGCTCCCAGTGCTGGTTCCGGTCGGAGAACCAGTGCATCGCCCCGGCGGTGTCCAGCACCTGGCGGTGCCGGCCGGCCGCCGCGGCCCGGCGCAGCGAGGCGAGCCACTGCTCGCGCTCGGCCTCCAGCCAGGCCCGGGCCTGCTCCCGGTCGGCGGGCGCGCTCGCCGGGTCGGGGTCGGTGCGGGTCTCCTCCGCGGCGGCCGCGGGGCGGGGCTCGGCGTCGAAGAACAGCGCGGCGGCGGCCGCCCGGCGCAGCATCCAGCGGTCGGTGCGGTCCTGCGCGGCGGCGGCCCGCTCCGGTCCGTCCTCCGCCTCCACCTGCTCCCGGGCGAAGAGCCGCAGCAGGTCGTGGAAGCGGTACCGGTCGGCGGCCGGGTCGGACTGCAGCAGGCCGGCGTCCACCAGTTCGTCGGCGCGGCGGGAGGCCCGGGCCCGCGGCAGGTCGGCGAGGAGCGCGGCGGTCTCCGGGCCGAAGTCCCCGCCGGCGGCGAGCGAGGCCCGGCGCAGCACCCTGCGGGCCTCCTCGTCCAGCTGCTGGTAGGAGAGCGCGAAGGCCGCCCTGACCTCCAGGCTGCCGGCCTTCAGCAGGTCCAGGCGGCTGCTCTGCTCGGCGAGCTGGGCGGCCAGCTTGGCGAGCCGCTCGTGCGGCCGGCCGACCAGCCGCTGGCCGGCGATCCGGACGGCGAGCGGCAGCTGCCCGCACCGGTCGGCGAGGTCGCGGGCGGCCTGGGCCTCCCGGCCGACCCGGTCGGTGCCGAGGATCCGGGTGAGCAGCTCGACCGACTCCTCGCGGCGCAGCAGGCCGAGTTCGACCCGGTGGACCGCCTCCAGGCCGGCCAGCGCGTGCCGGCTGGTGACCAGGGTCAGCGAGCGGCCGGTGGCCGGCAGCAGCGGCCGGACCTGTTCCTCGTCGGCCGCGTTGTCCAGCAGCAGGAGCAGCCGGCGCCCGCCGGTGAGCTCGCGCAGCAGCCCGGCCCGGTCCTCGGTGCCGGCGGGCAGGGCGCCCTCCGGGGTGCCGAGGGCGCGCAGCAGGCGGGCCAGCGCGTCCCGCGGTGCGGTCGGCTCCGGGCCCATGCCGTGCAGGTCGACGGCGTACTGGCCGTCCGGGAAGTGCTCCGCCAGGTGGTGGGCGGCGTGCACCGCGAAGGTGGTCTTGCCGAGCCCGGGCTGGCCGGAGACCAGGACCACCGGCGGATGGGCCGGGTCGGGGTCGGCGGCGAGCACGAGCAGCCGGTCCAGTGCCCGGTGACGGGCCGTGAAGTCGCCGATGTCCCGGGGCAGCGCCAGGGTGTTGCGGTGCGCGGGCGGCGGCTCCTCGGCCCGGGGGCGGGGCCGGCCGAGGCTCGCGGTGCGCTCCAGCCGCTCGGCGTCGGCCGCGTCCAGCCGCAGCGCCTCGGCGAGCGCCTGGACGGTGCGGCGCTGCGGGCCGCGGGTGCGTCCGCGCTCCAGGTCGGCCAGCGCGCGGACGCTGACCCCGGCGGCGTGGGCCAGCTCCTCCTGGCTGAGGCCGGCCGCGGCCCGCAGCTCCAGCAGCAGCCGCCCGAGCTCCCCCCGGCCGGGCGCGCCGGTCTCCTCGGTGTCCATCGACGCTCCCCGCTGCCGGCGTGCCCGACCCGGTGTCGCGACCCCCGGCAGAAGTATGGCGGACCGCATTCCTGCCGGTGGAACCGCCTGGGCGGGGTCGCCGGCACGTGGTCGACTGGCCGCCGGGGGATGCGGTCGCTCTTGCCGCTGCGGCGGCGAGGGCCGTCCGCCCCCGCCGTCCGCACCGCCGATCCGGGGAATGCCACTGTGTCTGTCCGTCGTCCCGCCGCCAGCCTCCTGCTCGCCGCCGCCGCCCTCGCCCTGACCGCCTGCAGCTCGGGCGGGACGCCGGCGGCCGCCGGATCCTCGGCGACGCCCGCGGCGACCGTCGCCGCGGGCGCGGGCGCGAGTGCCGGCGCGACCGCGGGCAGCGGAGCGGGTACGGGCACCGGCACGGCCACGGCGAAGCCGACCGCGGGCTCCACCGCCAAGCCCTCCGCCAAGCCCGTCCCGGCCGGCGACTGCACCGCGGCCGCGCAGCGCCCCGGCGGCCACAAGGTGATCAGCGCGACCGTCGCCTGGGGCGGCCCGGACCGGATCGGCGCCGCGCCGACCCGCTTCGTCTGCGGCAAGGACGTCCCCGGGGAGGGCCACTGGGAGGCGACCACCGGCGACGACACCTACTTCTTCGCCCCGGGTGCCACCGCCGAGCTGCTGGTCGGCACCCAGGCCAAGGAGGTCCCGGTCGCCCGCGCGCTGCAGCAGGTCGTCGCCTGCGCCACCGACAACAAGGCCTCCCAGGGCGAGTACGGCTGCTACGGCAACCTGTACGAGGTCACCCTGGACGGCGCCGGGAAGATCACCCGGATCGCCGCCATGTACCGCGCCTGACCCGGCGTCCGCCGGGGCCGGCCGGGCCGGGGCGGCGCGTCGCCGGCACCCGACCCGCCGGCGACGCGGCGTCAGCCGCCCAGGTGCGGGCTGTAGAGCGCCGACAGGAAACGGGTGGTCATCACCGCGTACCCGGCGCGCCCGCCACCGGCCAGCGACACCACGGCCGGGGCCAGGCCGCCCGCACCAGGATGCCGACCGTCAGGCAGACGATCCGCCAGACCATGATCCGGGTCCGCACCTCCGGGTGCCCCGACATCTCCGCCGGCAGCGCCACGTACGGCACCTGGAAGAGCGAGAACGCGCTCGACGCCAGCACGAAGGTCACCGCGACCCAGGCCGCCGCGCCCGCACCGGTCACCGGCGACAGGAACATCGCGGCGAACGCGGCCGGCAGCGCCAGCGTGCCCGCCAGCAGGATCCGCGTCCGGCGGCCGGTGCGCAGCGCCTCCCGGTCGCTCGCCGCGCCCACCATCGGGTTGAGCACCGCGTCCCAGACCTTCGGCAGCGCGACCACCAGGCCGGCCGCGCCCGCGGGCACCCCCAGGCCGTCCGTCATGAAGTACAGCAGCAGCAGGCCGGCACGGTCGAGTAGATGCCGGTGCCCACCGAGCCCAGCGCGTACCCGGCCAGCGCCCGCCGCCCCGGCCCGGCGCCGGCCACCGGGGTCCGCCCCGGCTCGGCCCCCGGCCCGGGCCCGCTCACCGGGGGCCGTCCAGGTCCAGCTCCCGGACCACCAGCTGCCGCAGGTGCGCCCGGAAGCGCGGCACCTGGGCGCGGATCATCGACCGGCAGAAGCCGTGCGTGGTCCACAGCACGGTCCACACGGCGAGCTCCGCCCGCTCCGGGTCCAGGCCGGGCAGCGCCTTCGCCAGCGCGTCGCGCACCGACTCCAGCAGCGGCCGGTTGTACAGCTGGATCAGTCGGATGTTCGCCAGCGTGAGCGACTGCGCCGAGTACTGCGCCCTGATTGAGTACTACGCAGCCGAAGGCGCCGTATTGGAGGCCAGGCGTGGTCGTCTCCGCAACGCCTTGGTGCACGGCAACCCGGCCAGCTTCGCGATTGTCGAGTCCGTGCGCGAGCATGCCGAGTTCCTGAGCGGCACTGCCCTCAACCTTGGCCTCGAGTCATACGTCGAGGGCGCGGTGCCCGCTGTCGCGCTGGCGAAGCGGACTGATGAGTTCACCGCGATGCAGGCAGGTCAGGACGCCGCCGGCTACTGGCGGGCTCGACTCACCGCCGAACCTGCGACGAGCGCGAACCCGTCATAGGCGCCGACTTCGGCGCACCGGCGCCACCTCGCCGTCGTCCCTTCGAACCACTGACCACCCTGCTCGGCCGCGAACCACCAAGATCACCGACAGGGTCGAGCTCAGAGTACGGTGACCTGGACGATGAATACCCGTTCGAGCCGCGGGGCGATGAAGTAGTGGAACATCCCGCCAGGACGTCCACCGCCTCCATGCTCGGCCCGGTTCCCTCGAAGGTCGTTCCGTCCAGGTAGAGAGCTTCGGCCATTCTCACCAGCTCGTCGGCTCGCTTCGCCACCTCGGCCAGGAATTCGGCGGGTGCGCCAGCGGCCACGGACGCGGCATCGGGTGGTACTCCCAGGACCAGCTCAACCCCGGACCGCCTGGGTGGCGGCGCGGAGGATCTCGCTCGAGACCGTCAGGTGGTCACGGGCTTCCTCCGGAGCGTCCGCCTGTTGTGCCAGGTACAGACTCCGGTGGTACTTCCGTGCCGTCTCGGGGAAGCGCTCGATCTCGACCATCGCGGACCAGTGCACCAGGAAGGCGTGGACCGGGGTGAGGCTGTCCAACTCGGCGGCTCGGTTGAAGGCTTTCTCCAGGTCTGCCTGCATCTTCGGCAGGAGGTTCGGTGCCACGACCGCCAGGGCGGCCTTCAACGCTGCCGGCGTCTTCGTAGGCCTGGGGATGAGTTCCTCGGCGTGGTGCGCTGCTGTGCTCAATGTGTCCTCCACGGGGTGCCCCGGCCGGTACGGCAGGCGGGCCCGTTCAGCGGTCGGAACCAGCCGTGCCGGCGCCCCCGGTGGCGCTCACGACGGAGCCTGGCAGGTGGCCGGTTCCGGAGATCCCGGCGTTCCCGGCCGGACTGTGTTTCCGCAGGACAGCGCGTCGCCGACCTGCGGGAACGCGAAACTCAACGTTCGCGTTCCCGCAGGTCGGAGGTGCCTCTACAGGTCGTAGTAGAGCTCGAACTCGTGCGGGTGCGGGCGCAGTGCGATCGGGGCGATCTCGTTGGTGCGCTTGTAGTCGATCCAGGTCTCGATCAGGTCGGAGGTGAAGACGCCTCCGGCCAGCAGGTACTCGTGGTCGGCCTCGAGGGCTTCGAGGACGGCGGGGAGGGAGGAGGGGACCTGGGGGACGGCGGCGTGCTCGTCGGGGGCGAGCTCGTAGAGGTCCTTGTCGACGGGCTCGAGCGGCTCGATCTTGTTCTTGATGCCGTCGAGGCCGGCCATCAGCATGGCGGCGAAGGCCAGGTACGGGTTGGACGCCGGGTCGGGCGCGCGGAACTCGATGCGCTTGGCCTTGGCGTTGGACCCGGTGATCGGGATGCGGATGGCGGCGGACCGGTTGCGCTGCGAGTAGACCAGGTTGACCGGGGCCTCGAAGCCGGGCACCAGGCGGTGGTAGGAGTTCACCGAGGGGTTGGTGAAGGCGAGCAGCGAGGGGGCGTGCCGCAGGATGCCGCCGATGTAGTAGCGGGCCATGTCGGACAGGCCGGCGTAGCCCTGCTCGTCGTAGAAGAGCGGGGAGCCCTCGGTCCACAGCGACTGGTGGACGTGCATGCCGGAGCCGTTGTCGCCGAAGATCGGCTTGGGCATGAAGGTGGCGGTCTTGCCGTTCCGCCAGGCGACGTTCTTGATGATGTACTTGAACAGCATCAGGTCGTCGGCGGCGTGCAGCAGGGTGTTGAACTTGTAGTTGATCTCCGCCTGGCCGGCGGTGCCGACCTCGTGGTGCTGGCGCTCCACCTGGAGTCCGGCCTTGGCGAGTTCGAGGGACATCTCGGCGCGCAGGTCGGCGAAGTGGTCGACCGGCGGGACGGGGAAGTAGCCGCCCTTGAACTTGACCTTGTAGCCGCGCGCGTCGCCCTCGGCGGAGCCGCTGTTCCAGGCGCCCGCCTCGGAGTCGATGTGGTAGTACGACTGGTGGGCGGCGGTCTCGAAGCGGACCGAGTCGAAGACGTAGAACTCCGCCTCCGGGCCGAAGTACGCGGTGTCCGCGATGCCGGAGGAGGCCAGGTACGCCTCGGCCTTGCGGGCGACGTTGCGCGGGTCGCGGCTGTAGGCCTCGCCGGTGATCGGGTCCTGGATGAAGAAGTTGATGTTGAGGTGCTTCTCGGCGCGGAAGGGGTCGAGCCGGGCGGTCTGGAGGTCCGGTACGAGGGCCATGTCGGACTCGTGGATCGCCTGGAAGCCGCGGATCGAGGAGCCGTCGAACATCAGGGTCTCGGACGGGTCGAAGGTGGCCGCGGGCACCGCGAAGTGCTGCAGGACGCCCGGCAGGTCGCAGAACCGGACGTCGACGAACTTGATGTCGTTGTCCGAGATGTACTGCTTCACCTCGTCGGCGTTGGTGAACATCCATCCTCCTCAGCTGCGGTCTGGTGGCTCACGTTAGGGACGGGCCGTTTCCGGCTGGTGACTCCACCGTTTCCTGAATGTTAACCGGCCCGGCTGAACGGGCGGCAAAGGCGTACGGTTCCGGGCAAATCGCCGCCCCCGTGGGCGCCCTGCCGGTCGAGTGGTCTAGACCTCCACCGGCAGTCGGAGCAACGCGATTCACCCCGCCGGGGCGCGACCCCGGCGCGGCACCGGCAGCGGCGCGGACACGACCCCGCAGCGGCACGGACGCGGCACCGGACGCGCAACGGGGAGGGCTGGCGAAGATCGCTGGTAAGCCCCGGTTAGTGTGGATTCGTGGACACCAGAGAAGCGTTGGGATCGTGGATCGACGGCCCGAAGGCCGCCGCCGAGAAGATGGGCGCCGACTTCGGGTACCGCGGCGAGCGCCTCGGCCTGCCCAAGGAGGGCCCGGGCTCGGTGGCCGGCGTCGGCCGCCGGCTGGGCGCCCTGTGCGTCGACAGCTGGCTGTGCAGCCTGGTCGCGTACGGGCTGCTCTCCGGCGGAGACCTGAACGGTGCCAACCGCTGGACCCTCCCGCTGTTCTACGTGGTCTGCGTGGTCCTGCTGGCGACCACCGGCACCACCCTGGGCAAGCGGCTGTTCGGCCTGCGGGTGGTCCGGCTGGACGGCGCCCGAGCGACCATCCCGCAGGTGCTGCTGCGCACCCTGCTGCTGTGCCTGGTGATCCCGGCCGCCGTCTGGGACCGCGACACCCGAGGCCTGCACGACAAGGCGGTCGGCACCGTCGAGGTCCGCATCTGACCCCGTACGGCACGGGACAGTCGAACGGCCCCGCCGCGATCAGGATCGCGGCGGGGCCGTGGTGTCGGTGGGGGAGCGGAGGTCAGCGGACCTGGCCGCCCTTCGGCATCCGGGCGCCCTTGGGCATCGGGCCCTTGGGGATCGGCGCCTTGGAGAGCAGGTCGCCGAGGGCCCGCAGCCGGTCGTTGGTCTCGGTGACCTGGGCGGCGGAGATCGAGCGCGGCAGACGCATCAGGTGGATCTGCAGCTTCTTCAGCGGGATCTCGCCCTCGCCGGTGCCGACCATGATGTCGTGCACCGGGATGTCGCCGACGACCTTGGCCATCTTCTTCTTCTCGGACGCCAGCAGCGGCCGCACCCGGTTCGGGTTGCCCTCACCGATCAGCGCGATGCCGGCCCGGCCCACGGCGCGGTACACCGCGTCCTGGTTGCGGGTGACCGCGACCGGGGTGGTGTTGGCGCTCCAGCCGCGGCGGATGTTGTTCAGCACGGCCGCCACGGCGCCCGGCTGGCCCTCCATCTGCCCGAACGCGGCCTTCTCGGCCCGGCGCCCGAAGACGATCGCCATGGCCAGGAAGGCCACGATGAAGCCCAGGATGCCCAGGTAGATGGGGTGACCGATCGCAAAGCCGATGGCGAGGAACACGCCGAAGGTCAGCAGGCCGACGCCGGCGATGATCAGGCCGATCTTGGTGTCGACCTTCTTGGTCATTTGGTACGCCAGGCGGATCTGCTTCAGCCGCCCGGGAGTCTCGGATGTTTCCCTCGCCATAACGCTCATGGTACGTGGGGTGCCTGCGGTTAATCCAAGGGCGGTGCCGGTTCGTGACCCTGGACTTCCCCCTACCGGGCGTGCACGGGCCTTCCCGGTGCTTCCCGGTCCTCCCAGGCGCTTCCCAGTGCCTCCCGGAGCCTCAGGCCGAGCGGGACAGCTTCACGGCCGGCTGGTCCCGGTCCGCCGCCCAGCGGCGGTTCTCGCAGACCGCGGCCCAGGCGTTGCGCCGCGCACCGCGGATCAGGACGAGGTTCTCGGCGTACTTCAGCGCGGATCGGATGCCGCTGCGCATGACCACCACTCCTTGTGCGGGTACCCCCTCAGGGTCGCCGCCCGGTGTTACCGGACGGTGACCCGACCATCAATACCGCATGAAGGAAGGGCGGGCCCCGGTGGACCCGCCCTTCCGGTGAAAAGGTGGGAAATCAGACCGCGGCCTGCTCCCGGTGGGCCAGCGCCTGCCGGTACAGCCGGCCGGCCCGGTAGGAGGAGCGCACCAGCGGTCCGGACATCACACCGGCGAAGCCGAGCTCCTCGGCCTCCTGCTGCAGCTCGACGAACTCGTGCGGCTTCACCCAGCGCTCGACGGGGTGGTGGCGCACCGAGGGGCGCAGGTACTGGGTGATGGTGATCAGCTCGCAGCCGGCGCCGACCAGGTCGGCCAGCGCCTGGCTGACCTCCTCGCGGGTCTCGCCCATGCCGAGGATCAGGTTGGACTTGGTGACCAGCCCGGCCGCGCGGGCCTGGGTGATGACGTCCAGCGAGCGCTCGTAGCGGAACGCCGGGCGGATCCGCTTGAAGATCCGGGGGACCGTCTCGACGTTGTGCGCGAGCACCTCGGGACGGGCGGCGAAGACCTCGTCGAGCAGCGCGGGCACGCCGTTGAAGTCGGGGATCAGCAGCTCGACGCCCGTCCGGCCGCCCTCGCGGTCGGCGGTCATCGCGTGCACCTGGCGGACGGTCTCGGCGTACAGCCAGGCGCCGCCGTCCTCCAGGTCGTCGCGGGCGACACCGGTGATGGTGGCGTAGTTCAGGTCCATGGTGACGATGGACTCGGCGACCCGGCGCGGCTCGTCCCGGTCGAACTCGGCGGGCTTGCCGGTGTCGATCTGGCAGAAGTCGCAGCGGCGGGTGCACTGGTCACCGCCGATGAGGAAGGTCGCCTCGCGGTCCTCCCAGCACTCGAAGATGTTGGGGCAGCCCGCCTCCTGGCAGACCGTGTGCAGCCCCTCCTTCTTCACCAGGGACTGCAGGGCGTTGTACTCCGGCCCCATCTTCGCCCTGGTCTTGATCCACTCAGGCTTCCGCTCGATGGGGGTCTCGCTGTTGCGGACCTCCAGGCGGAGAAGCTTCCTGCCGTCGGGTGCGACAGCGGACACGTGCGGCTCCTAGAACTAGACGGGGTACCCCACAGGGTACGCCTGTGCAATTGCGGCTTGCGCCCGGCCGGGGCCCTGCGATCAGAGGCAACACCGGGCGTGGCGCAGCGATTCCTGAGGGTCAGCGGGCCATGGCCGGCTCGGGCAGCTCGGCGAGGACCGCGGCGAGGTGCCGCCGCACGGTCGGCACGGCGTCGGCGACGGTGAGGTCGCGGCCCAGCTCACCGCTGAGCGAGGCCACCCCGGCGTCCCGGATGCCGCACGGCACGATCTTGTCGAAGTAGGTCATGTCGGGGTCGCAGTTGAGCGCGAAGCCGTGCATCGTCACGCCGCGCGCCACCCGGACGCCGATCGCGGCGAGCTTGCGGTCGTCGCCGCGCTGCCCGGCGTTGGACGGCGCGTACTCGGGGCCGGCCAGGCGCGGGTCGATGCCCAGCGGCAGGCCCATCCGCAGGGTCAGCTTGCCGATCTCCACCACCTGCGCGGGGTCGACCACCGCGCCGGGGATCTCCGCGCCGAGCTTCCAGACGCCGCTGCGGCCCTCGATCCGGGTGGTCTCCACCCCGAAGTCGGCGCAGGCGCGGATCAGCGCCTCCTCCAGCCGCCGCACGTACGCGACCACGTCGATCGGGTCCGGCAGCTTGACGATCGGGTAGCCGACCAGCTGGCCGGGGCCGTGCCAGGTGATCTCGCCGCCGCGGTTCACCTCCACCACCGGGGTGCCGTCCAGCGGCAGGTCCTCGGGGTTGGTGCGCTTGCCCATGGTGTACACCGGCTGGTGCTCCAGCAGCAGCACGGTGTCCGGGATCTCGTCCGCCACCCGCAGCGCGTGGAGCCGCTGCTGCTCCTCCCACGCCTCGGCGTAGGGGACGGTCCGCTCGCCGATCCCCATCGAAACGAAGCGCACGTTCTCGCTCACCGTATGTCGCTCCTTGCCCGGGCGTTCGAGACCAACCTCGCCACTGTACGCCCGTCCGGGTGGCACCGGTCCTTACGGGCTCCCGGAGAGCAGCTGCAGGCGCAGCGCGAGCTGCAGCTCCAGGGACCGCTCGGGGTGGTTCCAGTCCCGGCCGAGCAGGACCTCCACCCGGTCCAGGCGCTGCACCACGGTGTTCACGTGGACGTGCAGGGCGTCCTTGGCGCGGGTCAGGCTGCCGCCGCAGTCGAAGTAGGCGCGCAGGGTGCGGACCAGCTCGGTGCCCCGGCGGGCGTCGTACTCCAGCAGCGGGCCGAGCGCGACGCGGACGAACGCCTCCACGTCGTGCCCGTCGCCCAGCAGCACGCCGAGGAAGCCCAGGTCGGTGGCGGCCGCGCCGTCGCCGTCCCGGCCGAGCACCCGCAGGCCGCGCACGCACCGCACGCCCTCGGCGTGCGCGGCGGCCAGCGCCACCGGCCCGGCGGCCGGGCGTCCGGCGCCGACCGTCACCGGGGCGCCGATCAGCCGGGCCAGGCGCTCGGCGGCCCGGGCGGCGGCCGCGCCGGGCGGCGTGCCGTCCTCGGGCAGCAGCAGGACCACCGCCTCGCCGTGCTCGGCGCTGATCCCGCGCGAGCCGAACAGGTAGCGGGCCGCGGCGCCCGCCAGCCGTTCGCGGGCGGGGGCGTCGCCGGGGTCGGCGACCAGCACCAGGTGGGGGCGGGTCAGGTCGACACCGAGCCGCCGGCCGCGCGCCACCAGGCCCGCCGGGTCGCGGTCCGGCGCGGTCAGCAGGTCGGCCAGCAGTTCGCCGCGCACCCGGTTCTCGGTCTCGGCGACCGAGCGGCGCAGGAGCAGCAGCAGCGCGGTCACCACGCTGGCCCGTTCCAGGATCCGCCGGTCGCCGTCGTCCAGGCCGGGGCGGCCGTGCAGCACCATGCTGCCCAGCAGCTCCTGCCCGGCCAGCACGGCGCACACCCAGTCCTCGCCGTGCCGCACCGCCCGGGCCTGCTCGCGGGAGGCCGCGGCGGCCTCCGCCAGGCCCTCGGCGACGGCGGCCCGGCCGGTCAGCGGGTCGCCCTCGGCGTCGTGCACGGCCACCTCGCCGTCCAGCAGGCCGGCGACCTCGGCCGCCACGTCCGGCACCTCGGCGCCGCGCAGCACCAGGTCGGTGAGCCGGTCGTGGGCCTGCTCGGCGCGCTGCACGGCCGCCGAGTGCGCCCGGATCACCTCGTTGGCGGTGGCCAGCTCGGAGAGCGCCGCCCGGGTGTCGGCGAGCGCCTTGGCGGTGTCCAGCGCGATCGCGGCGTGCGCGGCGAGGGTGCACAGCAGCGCCACCTCGTCGGGGGAGAAGGCGCGGGCCGAGCGGTCGGCGGCGAACAGCACGCCGATCACCCGGCCGCCCAGCAGCAGCGGCACGCCGATGATCGCGACCAGGCCCTCGTCCAGCACGCCCTCGTCGATCTTGCCGGTGTGCCGGAAGCGCTCGTCGGTCCGGTAGTCGGGGGTCGCGTACGGGCGGGAGGTCTGCGCCACCAGGCCGCCGAGGCCGTCGCCGAGGCTCAGCCGCAGGGTCTGGAAGATCGGCGACACCGAGCCGTCGGTGACCCGCATGTACGTGTCGCCGGCCTCCTCGTCCGGGAGGGTCAGGTACGCGGTGTCGGTACCCAGCAGCATCCGGGCCCGGCGGACGATCGCCTGCAGCACCGCGTCCAGGTCGCGGGAGGCGGCGAGGTCGCCCGCGGTGTCGAAGAGCGCGGTCAGTTCCGCCTCGCGGCGGCGGTGCTGGCGCATCGTCCGGTGCACCCGCAGGGCCTGCCAGGTCGCGTCGTCGATCTCGGTCAGCACCTGCGCCGGGGCGCCCTGCCGGCGGGCCTCGGCGAGCACGTCGGCGAAGTCCTCGGTGGCGGCGCCGGTCGCCAGCAGGTCGAGCAGGCGGCGCAGGGCGGGGGCGGAACTGGTCCGGTGGTCGTCCATGGTGCGCGCAATCGTGCCAAACGTGGGGGACGAACAGTAGGGGGCTCGGGGGAGAGGCTTCCCCCGAGCCCCCGCTGCGGCTAACCGACCGGGACGGACTCGCGCTCCTCCACCTCGGCCAGGTCGCTGCCGCGGGTCTCCCGCGCGCAGAGGACGGCGATCACCGTGATCACCGAGGCGATCGCGACGTACACCGCGATCGGGGTGGCGCTGCCGTAGTCCTTGAGCAGCGCGGTGGCGATCAGCGGCGCCGGCGCGCCGGCCGCCACCGAGGAGAACTGGGCGCCGATCGAGGCACCGGAGTACCGCATCCGGGTCGCGAACAGCTCCGAGAAGAACGCCGCCTGCGGCGCGTACATCATGCTGTGGAAGAACAGGCCCACGGTGACTGCGGCGACCAGCGCGCCGAAGCTCCTGGTGTCCACCATCCCGAAGAAGACGAACGCCCACACGCCGACGCCCACCGCGCCCACCAGGTACACCGGCTTGCGGCCCACCCGGTCGGAGAGCGCCCCGAACACCGGGATCAGGGCGAACTGCACGGCCGAGGCGATCAGCACCGCGTTCAGCGCCGTCTGCTTGCCCACGTGCACGTGCCCCACGGCGTACGCCAGCACGAAGGTGGTCATCACGTAGTACGAGATGTTCTCCGCCATCCGGGCGCCCATCGCGATCAGCACGTCCCGCCAGTGGTGGCGGAGGACCGCGACCAGCGGCGGCTGCTCGACCGTGGCGCGCGCCTTCGCGGCCGCCAGCGCCTGCCGGAACAGCGGGGACTCGTCCACCGAGAGCCGGATCCACATGCCGACCGCGACCAGCACCGCCGACAGCAGGAACGGCACCCGCCAGCCCCAGGACAGGAAGGCCTCGTCCGAGAGCACCGCGGTCATCAGCGACAGCACGCCGGCCGCCAGCAGGTTCCCGGCCGGGGCACCGCCCTGCGGCCAGGACGCCCAGAAGCCGCGCCGCTTCGGGTCGCCGTGCTCGGAGACCAGCAGCACCGCCCCGCCCCACTCGCCGCCCAGCGCGAAGCCCTGCACCAGGCGCAGCCCGGTGAGCATCAGCGGAGCCGCCACGCCGACCTGGTCGTAGGTCGGCAGGCAGCCGATCAGGAAGGTCGCGCCGCCCATCAGCAGCAGGCTCACCACCAGCAGCTTCTTGCGGCCGATCCGGTCGCCGAAGTGCCCGAAGACCAGCGCGCCGATCGGCCGGGCGGCGAAACCGATCGCGTAGGTGAGGAACGACAGCAGGGTGCCGGTCAGCGGGTCGGCCTTCGGGAAGAAGACGTGCCCGAAGACCAGCGCCGCGGCCGTGCCGTAGAGGAAGTAGTCGTACCACTCGATGGTGGTGCCGATCAGGCTGGCGCCGACGACCTTGCGCAGGGAGCGGGAGCCCGGTCTCGCGACATCGGGAGAGGTGGCCATGGGGGTGTCCTTCGGTTGCAGCGGGGGGACGGGCGGGGGTGGGGGAGAGGGCTCGGGGGTCAGTGGGCGGTCCAGCCGCCGTCCACGGGCAGGCTGGCGCCGGTGATGTAGGACGCGGCGGGGGAGCACAGCCAGACGGCGAGCTGCGCCACCTCGTCCGGCTCGATCAGCCGCTTCACCGCGGTGCGGTCGAGCATGATCTGCTCGACCACCTCGTCCTCGTGGATGCCGTGCGCCAGCGCCTGCGCGGCGATCTGCTTCTCCACCAGCGGGGTGCGCACGTAGCCGGGGTTGATGCAGTTGCTGGTCACGCCGTACGGGGCGCCCTCCAGGGCGGCCGTCTTGCTCAGGCCCTCCAGACCGTGCTTGGCGGTGACGTAGGCGGACTTGAAGGCGCTGGCCCGCAGGCCGTGCACCGAGGAGATGTTGATGATCCGGCCCCACTCCTGCCCGTACATGTGCGGCAGGGTGCGGCGCAGGATCCGGAACGGGGCCTCGACCATCACCCGCTGGATCAGCGCGAAGCGGTCGACCGGGAACTCGTGCAGCGGCGCGACGTGCTGGAGGCCGGCGTTGTTGACGACGACGTCGGCGTCGTCCGGCAGGGCCTCCACCGCGTCCGGGTCCGAGAGGTCGGCGACCACGGCCGTGCCGCCGATCGCGTCGGCGAGCCGCTTGGCGGGGTCGGCGGCCAGGTCGACGACGTAGACCCGGGCGCCGGCCGCGGCGAAGGCCTCGGCACAGGCCCGGCCGATGCCGGAGGCGGCACCGGTGACCAGGGCGGTACGGCCCGCCAGCTGGGGGGCGGAAGAGGTGTCCATGGCCGAGAACGGTAGGAATCCGCGGCTCCGACTCCTATGTGGGCGACCGCCACAGAAACGGCCCCGGCGGTGGCGGATCCCGCCATGCCGGTGAATCGGGCACAGCAGCTCCCTCACTCAAACACCGCGGGCCCCGGCTTCCCCACAATGAGCGCCACTCAGTCACCCGTTCGGAGGACTGAGGGCCCAGATCCACCCATAGCGCCCGAATGCTCGCTACATTCGCGCCGATTCCCGACAGGGGGCGTCGATCCGGGCAGAGGGGGCCGGGGCGGCGCTCGAGAGGTGATGACTGACATGTCCCAACTTCCCGCAACCGACCGCCCGGCGTACGACCCGCTCGACCCGCTCGACCCGCCCCACCGGCTCGACCCGCTCCACCGGCTCGACCAGCGCCCGGCCGAGCCGGACGACGCCACCGCGCACGCCCTCGACGAGGATTCCGACGAGCACGCGGCGGACGGCCCCGCCGCCGCGCGCCCGCAGAACCCCCTTCTCGCCGCCCTGATCGAGGAGTCCGGCTTCTCGCACGCCGGGCTCGCCCGAAGGGTCGACCAACTGGGTCTCGAGCACGGCCTGGACCTGCGCTACGACAAGACCTCCGTGACCCGCTGGCTGCGCGGCCAGCAGCCGCGCGGCGCCACCCCGGCACTGATCGCCGAGGTCTTCACCCGCCGGCTCGGCCGCCGGCTCACCGCCCAGGACGTGGGCCTGGACGCCTGCGCCCCGGTCTACGCCGGCCTGGAGTTCGCCGAGACCCCGCAGGAGGCCGTCGACATCGTCGCCTCCATGTGGCGCAAGGACAACGGGCCCTACGCCGAGCTGCGCAAGATCGCCTTCACCCCGGCCGGCCTGGTCGTCCCCAGCCGGGACTGGCTGATCGGCCGCACCGACGAGCGGGTCGCCCGGGACGGCTCCACCCTGCCGCCCGAGGAACTGCGCACCGACCCCCACCCCGGCCGGCCCGGGCACCCCGGCGCGCATCCCGGCCCGCACGGCGGGGCGGCCCCCCGGGTCCCGCAGCAGAGCCGCCGCCCGGCGGGCGCGGGGGAGCACCCGGAGGGCGGCGGGCGCGAACACCGGCCGCCGATCCGGGTCGGGCGCGGCGACATCGCCGCCATCCGCGCCGTCGGCGACCTGTTCCGCGCCCTCGACCAGGCGTACGGCGGCGGCCACGCCCGGCAGGCCCTGGTGCGCTACCTGGAGAGCGAGGCCGAGCCGATGCTGCGCGGCCGCTACGGCGAACAGATCGGCCGCGCCCTGTTCGGCGCCGTCTCGGACCTGACCCGGCTCGCCGGATGGACGTCCTTCGACATCGCCGCCCACGGCCTCGCCCAGCGGTACTTCGTCCAGGCGCTGCGGCTCTCCCAGGCCGCCGGCGACCGGGTGCTCGGCGGGTTCGTCCTCACCACGATGAGCCAGCAGGCCGTCCACCTCGGGCACGCCCGGGAGGCGATCCAGCTCGCCCGGGTCGCCCAACAGGGCGTCGGCACCGTCGCCGCACCCGTGGTCCAGGCGCTGATGCACGGCGCCGAGGCCCGCGGGCACGCCCTGCTCGGCGACGTCCGCTCCTGCACCACCGCGCTGGTGCGCTGCGAGCGGGCCCTCGCCGCCGCCCGTCCCGGTGACGAAGTCCCGTCCTGGGCACGGTACTTCGACGATGCCCAGCTCGCCGACGAGTTCGCCCACTGCTACCGCGACCTGCAGCAGTGGCGGCCCGCCGCCCAGCACGCAGAGAAGTCCCTGCGGCTGCGCGCCCCCGCCTACGCCCGCAGCAGGATCCTGTGCCGGCTGGTGCTCGCCAGCGCCCGGCTCGGCATGGGCGACGTCGACGAGTCCTGCTCGATGGCCACCGACGCGCTCCGCGCGGCCGGCGAGATGCGGTCCGCCCGCACGGTGGAGTACCTGCGCGACTTCCACCGCCGCCTCGCCCCGTACCGCACCACCCCGGCGGTCCGCGCCTTCGAGGAGGCCGCCCGCCAGGCGGGCGTGATCTGACGCGGCGTCGCACGACCGAGGGCCGCCGCCCCCGCACGGTGCGGGGGCGGCGGCCTTTCGCCTGCCGGGCCGGCGTATTCGGTGAACCAATGGCCATTGACCGGAATTCCCCTGTTCGACCGCCAACAGCCCTTTGCGGATTCGGCAGGACGACTCAGGCGCGCAAGCGGCTGGGCCGCCATCCAGAACGGGGCGGTGCTGTGCTGGAGGGCGCCGACGCAACCGTCCCTGCCGGTCCTGGAGGTCTTGTCCGACGGTGCGCACCTGTCGGCTGTGGTTGCCGCCGGCCTGGGCCCGCCGCACCTCCTGCCGGGTGAGGAGGACCTTCGGATACCGGCACCCGCCGTGCGGGGCCGCCGAACTCGAAGTCCGCGTCACTCGGGACAGCCCCAGCCGCCACGTCAAGATCAACTCTGGCTTCGTGGCACCGGCCGAGCCCTTCATGTCATCTGGTTCACTGACTCGGGACGTGACGCGGGCCCGGGGGTGCCCCGGAGCCGCAACTCCGAGTGGGGGAGAACGATGAGACGGCTGGGGCGATTGGCCGGGCCCGTGGTTGCCGGTGTCCTTCTGCTGGCCGGCTGCACCGCCGGGGCAGGACCGGGTGCCGGCGGCAGGGACGGTGCCTCCGAAGCAGCGGAGGTGCGCACGGATCCGAAGGCCATCAGTGACCGGCTCCCGAAGCTCGGCGGCTTCGACCGGGCGCGCTGGGAGGTCCGGTCCAGCAACGGGGGGAACCGGGACATCGGACCGAGCGACTACAACGCACGAGGTGTCGCCTGGCTCACCGATGACCGGGTGACCCAACTGCTGGCCGCTGCGGGGAAGTGGAGCCCGGAGGCTCCGGCCGGATTCCCCGCAGGCTTGGACCCGATGCTCGACAACACGGGCGACTGGGTCCACAGCGAGGAGTTCGACCGGTACGTCACCTCCGACCGGTACCACGGCGAGTTCTTCGTGAACAAGAAGGAGCACGCCGTCTACTTCGACGTGATCAACCCGCCGAGTCCGAAGAGCGTGGTCGAGAGCGTCGGCTGATCGAGGGTCGGTTCCACCAGCACTCCGCCCGTACCGGGGGCCGATCGGCCCCCGGTACGGGCGGAGGAGTTCCGTCGCGCAGGTGCCGGCCGCGACTACGCCGCGACGTCCGCCGCGCGGTCGGTGGCCGGGAGGCCGAGGTCGCGGAGCACCGCCTCGGCGGCCCGGCGGCCGGAGACCAGCGCGCCCTGCACGGTGGAGGTGTCCCGGTGGTCGCCGCAGACGTACAGGCCGGCCAGCAGCCGGACCGAGCGCCGGAAGTGGTGCGGCGGCGGCATGGCGGGCACCGCGTCCTGGACGTGCCGCACCGCCAGGAACTCCCAGCCCGCGGTGGAGGTGCCGTACAGCTCCGCCAGCCGCCGCCGGACCGCCGGCTCGTCGCCGGACGGCCCGCCCGAGTCGAAGGTGTGCCGGCCGAGCACGGTGGTGGCGATCAGCGCCTGCCCGGGCGGCGCGTACGAGGGGTCCACCTCGCTGAGCACCAGCGAGTGCGAGATCCCCGAGCGGCCGACGCCGTGCGGGCCGCCGCCGGGGTCGCCCGTGCGGTCGGCGTCGAGCAGCAGCACGGGTTCGCCGAGCGGGCTGCCGTCGGCCGCGTGGTAGTAGGTGGTGACGGGGTGGAAGGCCGGCAGGCGCAGGCCGGGCAGCAGCGCGGCGGCGGACGGCGCGTCGGTGGCGACGACCACCGCGCGGGCCCGGATCCGGCCGTCCTCGGCGGTGCGCACCCCGTCGCAGTCCACCTCGGTGACCTCCACGCCGTACCGGACGGTGCCCTCCGGCAGGCCCTCCGCCAGCTGCGCGGGCACCGCGCCGATGCCGCCGGCGGGCAGGCAGAGCCGGCCGCGGGCGTACGAGCGCAGCACCAGGTCGGCGACCCGGCTGCTGGTCGCGAGCGCCGGGTCGGCGAGCAGGGCGGTGAGCAGCGGCCGCAGGAAGCCGTCGGCGGTGCGGGTGGGCAGGCCGCGTTCGGCGAGCGCCCGGGCGGCGGTGGTCTCCGGCCGGGCGAGCAGCTTGGGCACCGGGGTGGCGGCCAGCCGGGCGAGCGCGGAGCCGAGCCGGGCGCGGTCGAGCGGGCTCCCCAGCCCGCCGCGGCCGGCCGGCTGCCGTCCGCCGCCGGCCTGCCGCGCGCCGGGCTGGCGGACGGCCGCCTGCCGGGCGGGGGTCTGCTGCGGGTCGCCGTAGCGCTGCCGGCGGCCGCCGCTGTGCACCAGCACGCCGGGGGCCAGCGGGCGCAGCTCCAGCCGGTCCAGGTCGAGCCGGCGGGCGGGTTCCGGGTACGCGGTGTTGAGCAGGTGGGCGCCGTGGTCGAGCCGGAACCCGTCCAGTTCGCGGGTGGCCATCCGGCCGCCGACGCGTTCGGTCGCCTCCAGGACGCGGACGTCCAGGCCGCGCTCGGCCAGCGCGCGGGCCGCGGCCAGCCCGGCGACGCCGGCGCCGACCACGACCACGTCCGGGTCGGTGGTGCGGCCGGTGCGGCGGGTGAAGTCGTATGCGGGCACGTGTGTGTGCTCCCTCCCTGACGGAGCCCCTCCGCTCGAACCCTCCGGGTCGGCGAGGAGCCGGGACGCAGTCCGACCATGTGATGCCCCGTCAATGTCTTCGTCAGACCGGAGCTTCCCGGCTAATCGGGGGAGGGGGGCGGTTCGGCGGCACGCTCGCCGCGTGGGGGTGCCCGCCATGCGCCGGGAGGGGCGTACGGGACACCGGAGGGCGCGCGGGGTCGGCCCGCGCGCTGGACGCGCCGCCTACGTACCACCGTGCGCCCCGGCCCGCGCCCCCGCCGGAATGCCCGTCCGCGCCGCCCGCCCGCGCCGCGGGCCCGACCGTCAGAGCGCCGCGCGCACGATCGCGTCCAGGTCGCCGTGCTCGAACCGGAACCCCGCTTCCAGCAGCCGCCGCGGCACCACCCGGTGACTGCCCGCCACCTCCACCGCCATCTCGCCGAGCGCGATGTCCAGTGCGAACTGCGGCACCGCGAACACCGTCGGCCGGCGCAGCGCCCGCCCCAGCGCCTCGGTCAGCTCCCGGTTGCTGGCCGGCACCGGCCCGGCCAGGTTCACCGGACCGCTGATCTCCTCCCGCTCGATCAGGAAGCGCATCGCCCTGACCTCGTCCGCCAGTGAGATCAGGCTCCAGTACTGCTCGCCGGAGGCCAGCCGGCCGCCCAGGCCCAGCCGGAACAGCGGGAGCAGCCGCGCCCCGGCGCCGCCGTGCCGGTCCAGCACCATGCCGGTGCGCGGGTGCACCACGCGGATCCCGGCGTCCGCGGCCGGACGGGCCGCAGACTCCCACTCGACGCAGACCCGGGCCAGGAAGTCGTCCCCGGCCGGCGCGGTCTCGTCGATCACCCGGTCCCCGGTCTGCCCGTAGAAGCCCACCGCCGAGGCGCTGAGCAGCACCTTCGGAGGCTGCTTCAGCCCGGCCAGCGCGTCGGCCAGGGTCTCGGTGCCCAGCACCCGGCTGTCCCGGATCTCCTGCTTGTACGACTCCGTCCAGCGGCGGTCGCCGACACCGGCGCCGGCCAGGTGGACCACCGCGTCCAGGCCCTCCAGCGCGGGCGCGTCGATCTCCAGCCGCTGCGGGTTCCAGCCCACCCCGAGCGAGCCGTCCGGCTGAGGCCCGGTGCGGCTGCGGCGGCGTACCAGCCGCACCACCTGGTGGCCGTCGGCCAGCAGGGAACGGACCAGGGCGGAGCCGATGTGACCGGTTGAACCGGTGACCGCGATGCGCATGCCCCCATCCTTCCAGGCCCCCCGCCGCGGGCGCCCGCACCGGCCCGCAGAAATCCGCTGGACAAAGCGAGTTGCCGAATTAGCATGACGCGCATGTCATCGCACCACCTGACGATCCGCACGGCCACCACGATGGACGACACGGCACTGGCCGAGCTCGACCACGCCGTCTGGTCCACCCTGCACGCCGTCGCGCCGCAGCCCCCCGAGGGCCGGCCGTTCTTCGACGAGGCGCACACCCCGGAGCAGCACCTGGTCGCCGAACTCGACGGCCGGCTGGTGGGGTACGTCCGCCAGGTGCCGCCGACCCCGCTGCGCTCCAACGCGCACGTCCGGCAGATCCAGGGCCTCGGCGTGCTGCCGGACGCCCGCGGGCTCGGCGTGGGGGACGCGCTGATCGAGGCCGCCTGCGAGGCCGCCCGCGCGGCCGGCGCCCGGAAGATGACCCTGCGGGTGCTCGCCCACAACGGCCCGGCCCGCCGCCTCTACGAGCGCCGCGGCTTCACCGTGGACGGCATCCTCCCCGGCGAGTTCCTGCTCGACGGCGCGTACGTCGACGACGTCTGGATGGGCCGCAGCCTCACCGCCTGACCCCGCACCGGCCGGCCTGACCGCGGACCGGCCGGCCCGGCCGCGCACCGGCGCCTGACCACGCACCGGCCGCCTGACCGCGCACCGGCCCGTGGGTGGCCCGTGGGTGGCCAGCCCGACCGTCTCGACCTGGCGCCCCGCCCGGCCCCGACCCGGCGTCAAGGGGCCCGGGCGAGCCGATTCGTGACCTCCGATGCCCTCCCGCCGGTGCAGCGTCGGCCAGTACCGTTACGGGAATGAGCACCCCGACGCCGCCCGGCTGGTACCCCGTCCCCGGCACCACCGAGGAACGCTGGTGGGACGGCACCGCGTGGACGGCCGACACCCGCCCCGCGCACCGGATCGCCGACGCCCCCACCCAGGCCTGGCCCGGCGCCGCCGTCCCGCCGATGCCGTCCCAGCAGCCCGCGCCGCCGCCCGGGCAACTGCCCGCGCCGCCGCGCCGCAACGGCCTGGTGATCGGTGCGACGGTCGCCTCCCTCGCCGTCATCGGCGGCGCGATCGCCGCCGCCGTCGCGTTCATCCCGGGCGGCGACCCGGACCCCACCCCCTCCCGGAGCCCGATCGCGGCGCCGTCCGCCTCCCGCTCGGCCGCGCCCAGCCGCAGCGCCTCCGCGAGCCCGCGCCCCTCCGCCTCCCGGTCCGCGCAGCCCGCGCCTTCCGGCACCGCGCTGAGCGGCAAGGCGCTGGACGACCGGACGCACGGCTGGAGCGTCCCGATCGCCAACGGCTGGGTGCCCCGGCTGACGACCGGCACCACCTCCACCGTGTTCCAGAGCGTCGGCGAGTACGAGTGCGGCCAGACCTCGAAGTGCGTGCGCGGCCAGTACTCGGTGGAGGTCGAGGCCAGCCCGGGCACCGACGCCCGTACGGTCGCCGAGGCCGTGATGGCGGTGTACGCCCCGCGCTCCTTCGGTGACCTGGAGGACCACGAGGAGCTCGGTTCCGGCACCATCACGGTCGCCGGGGCGAAGGGGTACGCGGTGCGCTGGCACGTCACCCCGACCACCGGCGAGGAGGGCTACCTGCTGGTCGTCGCCGTCCCTGCCCCGGGCGGCGGCTACACGATCCTGCACGGCGGCGTGGACGACAGCGCCCAGGCCCCCGACCCGGTGGTCCTCGACCAGATCACGGCCGGCATCCGGACGCTCGGCTCCGGCTCCGGCACCTGATCCCGCCCTCCGCGCACCGAACCACGTGGCAGCCCGCCCGGCTCACTCCCCGAACAGCTCCCACAGCCGCGGGTACCGCTTCGCCAGCTGGTCGGCGTCCGTGAAGTCGAACGGCACGCCGGCCGGCGCGCGCGGCGGCGTTCCGCCGACGTCCGGCAGCGGCAGCCCGGTGAGCTGCTCGTACGCCTCGTCCGCGGCGTAGCCCAGGTCCTCGGCCTCGCCGTCCTCCTCCTCGTCGAAGTCGGGCACCAGCTCCGCCAGGGCGTCCGGCTGGTGCGCCGTGCCCTCGAACACCTCCCGGCCCTGCCCGATCAGCCAGCACCGGAAGTAGTCGAAGGAGTCCTCGGAGGCCCCGCCGAGCACCAGGTGCGCCGCCCCCCACAGTTCCACCGTGTACGCCCGCTGGAACCGCGCCTCGAACAGCCGGGCGAAGTCCACCACGTCGTCCGGGGTCAGCTGGACGAGTCGCTCCACCAGCGCGTCCGCCTGCTCGTCCGGATCCCCGTCGGCGGCGTCCCTGGTCTCGTCGATCAACTGCCAGAAGTCGGTCTCGTCCATCACCGCTCCAGCATCCCCGTTCGCCACCACGCCCGCACGCGCGGCACGCGAAGGCCCCCGTCCGGCGGGTGCCGGACGGGGGCCTTCGGAGTGAGCGTCGCGGACGCGCCGGGCCTTACAGGCCGAGCTCGACCTCGAACTCGCCGGCCTCCAGGATCTCCTTGACCGCGACCAGGTAGCGGGCGGCGTCGGCGCCGTCCACCAGGCGGTGGTCGTAGGAGAGCGACAGGTAGGTCATGTCGCGGATGCCGATGGCGGTGCCGCCGTCGGACTCGATGACCACCGGGCGCTTGACGGTGGCGCCGATGCCCAGGATGGCGACCTGGTTCGGCGGCACGATCACGGTGTCGAACAGGGCGCCGCGCGAACCGGTGTTGCTGATGGTGAAGGTCGCGCCGGACAGCTCGTCCGGGGTGATCTTGTTGTTGCGGACCTTGTCGGCCAGCTCGGCGGTCTTCTTCGAGATGCCGGCGATGTTGAGGTCGCCCGCACCCTTGATGACCGGGGTCATCAGACCCTTCTCCGAGTCCACCGCGATACCGATGTTCTCGGTGTCGAAGTAGGTAATGGTGCCCTCGGCCTCGTTGATCCGGGCGTTGACGACCGCGTGGGCCTTCAGCGCCTGGGCGGCGGCCTTGACGAAGAACGGCATCGGGGACAGCTTCACGCCCTCGCGGGCGAGGAAGGAGTCCTTGGCCCTGCCGCGCAGCGACATGATCCGGGTGACGTCCACCTCGACCACGCTGGTGAGCTGCGCCTGCTCGTGCAGCGCCTTCAGCATGTTGTCGCCGATGACCTTGCGCATGCGGGTCATCTTGACCGTCTGGCCGCGCAGCGCGGACGGCGCGGCGGCGGCCTTCGGGGCGGCGGCAGCGGCCGGGGCGGCGACGGGGGCCGGGGCGGCCTTCGCGGCCTCGGCGGCGGCGATCACGTCCTGCTTGCGGATGCGGCCGCCGACACCGGTGCCGGTGACGGCGGACAGGGCGACGCCCTGCTCCGCGGCGAGCTTGCGGACCAGCGGGGTGACGTAGGCGTCACCGGCGTCGGCCACGGGGGCGGCAGCCGGGGCGGCCGGGGCGGCGACCGGAGCCGGAGCGGCCGGGGCCGGGGCAGCCGGGGCCGGAGCGGCGGCGACCGGCGCGGGGGCCGGGGCGGCCGGAGCAGCCGGGGCCGGGGCGGCGACCGGAGCCGGAGCGGCAGCCGGAGCCGGAGCGGCAGCCGGGGCGGCCGGGGCAGCCGGAGCGGCGGCGGCCGGAGCGGCACCCGGAGCGCCGATCAGCGCGAGCTGGGCGCCGACCTCGGCGGTCTCGTCCTCGCCGACCAGGATCTTCACGACGACGCCGGCGACCGGCGACGGGATCTCGGTGTCGACCTTGTCGGTGGAGACCTCGAGCAGCGGCTCGTCGACCTCGACGGTGTCGCCCTCGGCCTTCAGCCAGCGGGTGACGGTGCCCTCGGTGACCGACTCGCCGAGCGCCGGCAGCAGCACCGGGGTGGCGTCGGCGGCCGGAGCGGCAGCGGCCGGAGCGTCGGCCTCGGGGGCCGGGGCGGCGGCGGGGGCCTCGGCGACCGGGGCCGGAGCGGCCTCGGCAGCCGGAGCGGCCTCGGCGGCCGGGGCGGCGGCCACGGGGGCGCCGCTGCCGTCGTCGATGATCGCCAGCTCGGCGCCCACCTCGACCGTCTCGTCCTCGCCGACCTTGATCGAGGCCAGGATGCCGGAGGCCGGCGCCGGGATCTCGGTGTCGACCTTGTCGGTGGAGACCTCGAGCAGCGGCTCGTCGACCTCCACGCGCTCACCCTCGGCCTTCAGCCAGCGGGTGACGGTGCCTTCGGTCACGCTCTCGCCCAGCGCGGGCAGTGTTACTGAGACCGCCATGGTTTCAGCGACTCCTATCAAGTCTTGCGTACGAGTCGTACAGGTATGGGAAGGAGGAAGCGGGCGCTATCAGTCGTGCGCGTGCAGCGGCTTGCCGGCCAGCGCCAGGTGCGCCTCACCGAGGGCCTCGGACTGGCTGGGGTGCGCGTGGATGAGCTGCGCGACCTCGGAGGGCAGGGCCTCCCAGTTGTAGATCAGCTGGGCCTCGCCGACCTGCTCGCCCATCCGGGCGCCGACCATGTGGACACCCACCACGGCGCCGTCCTTGACCTGGACGAGCTTGATCTCGCCGGCGGTCTTGAGGATCTTGCTCTTGCCGTTGCCGGCCAGGTTGTACTTCAGGGTGACGACCTTCTCCTTGCCGTACTGCTCGACGGCCTTGGCCTCGGAGAGGCCCACCGAGGCGACCTCGGGGTTGGAGTAGGTGACGCGCGGGATGCCGTCGTAGTCGATCGGAACGGTCTTCAGACCGGCCAGGCGCTCGGCCACCAGGATGCCCTCGGCGAAGCCGACGTGGGCCAGCTGGAGGGTCGGGGCCAGGTCGCCGACGGCGGAGATGGTCTGCACGTTGGTGCGCATGAACTCGTCGACCAGGACGTAGCCGCGGTCCATCGCGACGCCCTGCTCCTCGTAGCCGAGGCCGGCCGAGACCGGGCCGCGGCCGATCGCGACGAGCAGCACGTCCGCCTCGATGACCTTGCCGTTCTCGGTGGAGACGCGGATGCCGGTCTCGGTGTACTCGACACCGGAGAAGCGGGCCTTGAGCTCGAACTTGATGCCGCGCTTGCGGAAGGCACGCTCCAGCAGCTTGGAGGAGTTCTCGTCCTCCAGCGGCACGAGGTGCGGCAGGCCCTCGACGATGGTGACGTCGACGCCGAACGACTTCCACACGGAGGCGAACTCGACACCGATCACGCCGCCGCCGAGGATGACGGCCGACTTCGGGATGTAGTCGAGCTTGAGGGCGTGGTCGGAGGAGATGATCCGGTTGCCGTCGATCTCCAGGCCCGGGATCGAGCGCGGCACCGAGCCGGTCGCCAGGACGATGTGGCGGCCCTCGATGCGCTGGCCGTTCACGTCCACCGAGGTCTGGGACGACAGCCGGCCCTCGCCCTGGATGAAGGTGACCTTGCGGGAGGCGACCAGGCCCTGCAGGCCCTTGTACAGGCCCGAGACGACGTCGTCCTTGTACTTGTGGACGCCGTTGATGTCGATGCCCTGGAAGGTGGCGAGGACGCCGAACTCGCCCGCCTCGCGGGTCTCGTCCGCGACCTCGGCCGCGTGCAGCAGGGCCTTGGTCGGGATGCAGCCGCGGTGCAGGCAGGTGCCGCCGAGCTCGCCCTTCTCGATCAGCGCGACGCTCAGGCCCAGCTGGGCGGCGCGGAGCGCCGCGGCGTAACCGCCGCTTCCGCCTCCGAGAATGACTACGTCGAAAACGGTGCTGGCGTCGTTCGCCACGTCACGTCCTCCATGCAAAAGGTGCGGATCGCCGGGCCGGTCGCGGTCCGGTGGGTGGGTGACCCTTGTAAGGGCGCGCCCAGTCGTGCCGGAAATACATCTTTGCACTTGTTGGCGGCGACTGATGTCCGGGGCTGCCACGACGTGGGCCGGACGACCGTACACGAGGGTCGGAATACCCCGTACGTGGGGGTATCAGCGCAGCTCACAGGCGTGATGTCGGAGCGGGGAGGTCGACTTGACAGACCCGTCGAGCGGCCCCGTTCCACTCTGCGGAACAAAGTTTCGCCCGAGGCGAACAGGCGACCGCTCTTGTGCCGGAAGCTACTCGCTGGTAATGCGAAAGGGGCCCCGCACCGGCGGGGCCCCTGACGTCTACCGCGTCGTTCAGACGCCCGCGGCGGTGTCCTCCGCGAAGCGGACCAGGGTGCGCACCGCGCTCGCGGTGCCGCCCTTCGGGGTGTAGCCGTGCGGGCCGCCCTCGTTGAACGCCGGGCCGGCGATGTCGAGGTGCGCCCAGTCGATGCCCTCGGCGACGAACTCCTTCAGGAACAGGCCGGCCACCAGGCCGCCGCCCATCCGCTCGCCCATGTTGGCGAGGTCGGCGACGGTCGACTCGACCATGCCCTTGCGCAGGTCGGCCGGGAGCGGCATCGGCCAGGACTGCTCGCCCACCGCGCCGGCGGTCTCGTGCAGCTTGGTGCGCAGCTCGTCGTTGTTGGCCATCACGCCGAAGGTGCGGGTGCCCAGGGCGAGCACCATCGCGCCGGTCAGGGTGGCGACGTCCACGATCACGTCCGGCTTGTCCTCGCCGGCCTTGACGATCGCGTCGGCCAGCACCAGGCGGCCCTCGGCGTCGGTGTTCAGCACCTCGACGGTCTTGCCGCCGTACATCCGCAGCACGTCGCCGGGGCGGGTGGCGGAGCCGGACGGCATGTTCTCGGCCAGCGCCAGCCAGCCGGTGACGTTGACCTGCAGGCCCAGGCGCTTGGCGGCGACCACGGCGGCGAACACGGCGGCGGCGCCGGACATGTCGCACTTCATGGTCTCGTTGTGGCCGGCCGGCTTCAGCGAGATGCCGCCCGAGTCGTAGGTGATGCCCTTGCCGACGAAGGCGAGCGAGGCCCGGGCCTTCGGGTGGGTGTAGACCACCTTCACCAGCCGCGGCGGGTTGGCGGAGCCGACGCCGACGCCCAGGATGCCGCCGAAGCCGCCCTTGGCCAGCGCCTTCTCGTCCAGCACCTCGACCTTGAGGCCGTGCTCCTTGCCCACCGTCTGCGCGAGCGAGGCGAAGGACTTCGGGTTGAGGTCGTTCGGGGCGGTGTTGATGAGGTCGCGGGCGCGGTTCATCTCCTCGCCGATCGCGGTGGCGCGCTCGACGGCCGCCTTGGCCTCCTTGGAGCCCTTGCGGTCGGTCAGCAGGGCCAGCTCGCCGACCGGAGCCTTGCCGTTCTCGCCCTTGTACAGGCCGAAGGCGTACGAGCCGAGCAGCGCGCCCAGCGCGACCGCCTCGACCTCCTCGGCGGAGCCGGCCGGCAGCGCCAGCGCGACCTTCTTCGAACCCGCCAGGGTGCGGGCGGCGACACCGGCCGCCTTGCGCAGCGCCTCGGCCGGGTAGCCGCCCTCGACGGCCTCGCCCAGGCCCACGGCCAGCACCAGCGGGGCCTTCAAGCCGGCCGCGGCGGGGAGCTTGACCGCCTCACCCTCGGCGCCGGTCGCGCCCAGGGTGGTGAGGACCTCGGCCAGCGTGCCCCCGAAGGCCTCGACGACGGCCTCGGCACCCGAGGTGACGACCAGGCCCTTCGGGCCCTTCGCCACGCCGATCACCAGGGCGTCCGCGCGCAGCGAAGCGGCGGAGGAGGTGCTCACAGACAGTGCAGTCACGTAATGCGTCCTGTTCTTTCGCGGTCCACAGCCGGGTACGGCTCCGTTGCCGTACCGGCGATAACCCCGCCGAACTCCGCGGGGAAACGGGGCGCAGGGCTACGGTGCACCCCGCATGCTAGTCCGCATGCTGGGATTATGCCGCCCCGCCCCGGTCCCGACCGGAGCCGGTCCGCATCCCGGCCATGGTGACGGTGTGTGAGTTCGCATTGAGTACTCTTCTCGCCACCGGGGGGAACGGGCCGGCGTGACGGGGCGGCCCAGGACGGGGGGAGAGGCGTGACCGCGTACCAGGTCGATCCGCAGGCGCTGAAGCTGGCGGCCGACGGCATCAACCACTCGATCGACGAGCTCAAGTCGATCGGGATCGTGGAGACCGCCGAGGTCGGCCGCGGGTTCGAGAACCTGAAACTGACCGGGATGGAGATCGGCCACCCCGATCTGCAGGGCGTCCTCGACGAGTTCTGCGAGCGCTGGGGCTGGGGGGTCCGGGCGATGATCCAGGACGGCAACCAGTTCGCCGAGCGGCTGAACCTGTCCGCCGGGCTCTACCACGACCAGGAGCAGTACGTCTCCGGCGTGGCCAAGGACGTCTACAGCGCCGCGATGGGCAACCCCAACCTGACCCAGGAGGAGGTCGAGGGCCGGTCCTGGGGCGACACGCTCAAGGACAACGCGGTCACCCAGTTCGCCAACGCCGACTACTCGGCCCGGTCCTTCGAGGCCGCGGCCCTGCACTCCGACGCCACCTGGAAGAACACCGGGGCCGACCTGCTGGAGAGCCGGATCGCGCTCGGCCACCCCAACCTCGCCCACGACCCGGAGCACGCCGCGCGCCTCAAGCAGGAGGCCCAGCAGGAGAACGCCGCCTACCAGCAGATGACGCGGGGAGCCCACTGATGGGGTGGCTCGACAGCGTCGGCAACCTGGTCGACTCCGGCAAGCGCGCCGTCGGGGAGTTCGTCGACGCCAACGCCCACGCCGCCGGCGGCCTGCTGGACGCGGTCGGCCTGGACGGCGCCGCGCATGCCGTCGACAAGTGGGGCGACAGCGTCGCCGACTCGATGGGCGTGCACATCGGCGAGCTCGGGCTCGGCATGACCGACGACCCGAAGGAACTGGTCCACGGCGACGTCAAGAAGATCAACGAGACCGCCCAGCACCTCGACAAGTTCCGCACCGCCTTCGACGAGACCGGGTCCGGCCTCACCAAGCTCGACCACGAGCACTGGCGGGGCTCCGCCGCCGACGCCTTCCGCGCCAAGTTCGCCCCGCACCCGCCGATGTGGCTGGCCGCAGCCGACGCCTGCGGCTCCGCCTCGACCGCGCTGTACGCGTACGCCGAGACCGTGCAGTGGGCGCAGGACCAGGCACAGCAGGCGATCGACACCTACAGGACCGCCAAGAAGGCCTCCGAGGACGCCCGCGACGCCCACGAGCGCGCCGTCGACGACTACAACAGGGCCGCCGACCACTACAACAAGACCGCCGCGTCGGGCGGCGACCCCGGTACCCCGCCGAACCGGCCCGGGGACTTCCACGACCCGGGCGAGGCCGGGCTCAAGCAGGCCGTCGAGCAGCTCAAGAACGCCCGCAAGCAACGCGACTCGGCGGCCCGGACGGCCGCCCAGTCGCTGCGCGGCGCGGTCGGCCGGGCACCCGCCAAGCCCAGTTTCATGGACCGCCTCGGCGCCGCCGCCGCGGACTCCTTCGACGTCGCCGCCGTCGGCTACGTCCACCTCCAGGGCGGCGTCGTCAAGGGCGGCGCGGACCTGCTGAAGTTCGCCCGCGGACTCAACCCGATGGACCCGTACAACCTCAGCCACCCCGCGCAGTACATGGACCACGTCAACACCACCCTCGCGGGCCTGGTCACCACCGCCAACCACCCGGTGGAACTCGGGAAGGCGATGGTCGGCACCGGCTGGGGCGACGACCCGTTCGAGGCCGGCGGCAAGATGATCTTCAACATCGGCTCCGGCATGGTCACCGGCGGCGGCAGCGAGGCCGGCGTCGTGGTCAAGAACATCGCCATGAACAGCGCCGAGCGCGGGGCGATCGACATCGCCGAGCGCGGCGCCGTCAACGTCGGTGAGCGGGCCGCGGTCAACACCGGCGAGCGGGCGGGCGCCAACGCGGGCGAGCGGGCCGGGCTCAACGCCTTCGACCCGCCCGGCGCCCCGCCCCGGCAGGCCTGGCCGGAGAACGTCCCGCGCACCGACCAGCCCGCCCCGCAGGCGTACGGCGGCGGCTCCGCCGACCCGTTCAACACCGTCACCCAGCCCACGTCCGCCCCGCACGCCCCGGCCCCCGAGGCCGCGCCCTACCACCCGGCCCCGGAACCCGCCCCGTTCCGCCCGGCGCCGGAACCCGCGCCGGCCCCGCACACGCCGGCGCCGGAACCCGCCCCGGCCCCGCACACGCCGGCGCCGGAGCCGGCCCCCGTCCACGAGCCGGTGGCGGAGCCGGCGCCCGCCCGTCCCCACGAGCCCGCCGACCCGACGCCCGGGCACACACCGGAGCCGGAGCCCGCGCCCGCTCACGAGCCCGCGCCCGAACCGACCCACGAGCCCGTCCACGAGCCGGCCCCGGAGCCCGCGCCCGAGCAGGCCCACGAGCCGACCGCCCCCGACGACGCGCACACCACCGACCCGGACGCCCCGGCCCACGAGGGCGGCGAAGCCCCCGCGCACGAGCCCGAGCCGGCCCCGGCGGAGAAGTCCGAGCCGCCGATGAGCGACTTCGACCGGGCCCGCGCCCTCGACCGGCAGCGCGAGGACATCCGCCACGCCGAGCTGGAGCAGCAGTCCCAGCCCGGCGTGAAGAGGTTCGAGGACTCCGACGCCGCCCAGGCGTACGCCAGGCGGACCTGGGACAAGACCGCCGACGCGCTGCCCCGCAACGAGGAGTACGCCCTGGAGGGGTACACCCGGGGCGAGGGGAACGCGGGTGCCAACAAGATGACGTACGAGAAGATCAACGGCGGGCTCCGGGAGGCGGACGGCGCCCCGCTCGACGCCGGCACCAACCTCGGCGCCTCCGTGCGGGCGATGGACCGGGCGCTCGACCGCCAGCCGCTCCCGCACGACATCGTCCTCACCCGCGGCACCGACCTCGACTTCCTCGGCGGCATCGGCGACCCGAAGCGGCTGGAGGGCCAGGTGTTCACCGAGCGCGGCTACATGTCCACCTCGCTCGGCGGCTCCCCGGCCATGTGGACCGGCAAGGACGCCATCGTGCACCTCAGGGCACCGGCCGGCACCCCCGGCATGTGGATGGAGAAGGTGGGGTCGATCGGCAGCACCGAGCGTGAACTGCTGCTGGGCCGCAACCTCCAATGGCGGGTCAACAGGACGCTGATGGAGGGCAACCAGGTCCACATCTTCGCCGACATCCTTCCCATCGCATGACGACGGAAAAGAGTGAACGAGTGAGTGGCAGGAACCTGGACTACGAATACGAGCGCCTGTCGGCGAGCCTCGAATTCAAGCCCGTCGGTGACGGGCCGCTCCGGTACGCCGACTCCACCGACAAGCCGGTCGAGTACGTCGCGGCGGTCAGCGAGTCCAGGCTGGTCCGGGGCTACCTCTGGATCTGCGACGAGGACGGCGCCGCCGACTTCGAGAGGCACCTGGTCACCGGCGAGTTCAACGGCATGATGTTCTGGGACCGCAAGCTGCGCGACGCCCGCGCCCGGGGCGTCCTGCCGTCCCAGGTCCTCGAGGAACTCCTCGCCGAGGAGGGGGACTTCCTCTCCGGACGGCTCGACCCCGCGACCCGGGCCGTGGGGACCCTCGCCGAGGTGAAGGCGCTCGCCGCGGAGGGCTACCGGCCGCCCAAGGAGCCGCAGCGGCCGCGCGGCTGGCGCCCGGACCCGAAGCTCGACGACGAGCGCGCCGAGAACGCCGCCGCGGCGGGCGGCTGGGTGTACCAGGTGGACGAGGGCCACGACCCGGCCGGCCGCGTCCCGCCGGAGGCCGTCGCCGGGGCGTGGCAGGTCAACGAGTGGGGCTCCGTCAGGCGCTTCTGGCACAACCCGGTGTACGGCCACGACCCGGCGCGCGGCCACGACCCGGCGCGCGGCGAGGCACCCGACGGCACGGCCCCGGCCGGCGAGGCGGCCCCCGTGCCGCCGCTGCGCGCCGGCCGCCGCCCGGCCGGACTGGCCCTGCTCGCCTGGCTGGAGGACCCGCGGGCGCCGCGCACCTGCCGGATCGCCGGCTCCTCCGGAAGCGGCCGCACCCACCTGCTCGACTGGCTCGCCGAGGCCTGCCCGCCGGACAACCCGCGCGCCGGCCGCCGGGTCCACGCGGCGCTCTCCGCCGAAGGCCTGACGGTCCGTAGTGCCACCTGGCTGCTCGCCGAGCGGCTCGGCCTGGTCGCCCGCACCCCCGACGACCTGATGGCGGCCCTCCAGGACGGCGTGACCCGCACCCTGGTCCTCACCGACCTGGACCGGGCCGGCGGCGACCTGCTGCCGGACATGCCCGAGCGGATCGCCGCCGAACTGCTCGTCCCGCTGCTCCAGGTCCCGTGGCTGCGCGTCCTGGTGGAGTCCGCGTCCGGCACCCCGGCCGCCGCCGTGCTGGCCGCCGCCGCGCCCGCCTGCGCCGTCCTCGACCTGGACGACCCCAACTGGACCGACCCCGAGCGCTTCGCCGCCTGGTGCGCCGGGCTGCCGGGCCACCACCCGGTCGCCGCTGACCAGGTCTACCCCAGCCCGGCCCTCGCCCACCTCGCCAACCGGACACCGGTCGCCGTCCCGCTCGACCCCGCCGCCCCGCTCGCCGAACGGGCCGCGGCCCTCGCCGCCGCCTGGTGGGCGAGCCTCCCGGTGGCCGTCCCGCCCGCCCTCCACGCGCTCGCCGCGGCCGGACGACCGGTCACCACGGAGGAGTGGATCGCCCTCCCGGGCTCGGACGGGGCCCGGGCCGTCCACGCGGCCACCGCCCACCTGCCGCCGGACGACTCCGGCAGCTGGCGGCTGCGGCCCGACCGGGTCGCCGAGCAGGTCGCGCAGGCCGCGCCGCCCGTCGACCACGCCGCGCTGCTGCGCGACATCGCGGGCGCCATTCCCCGCGACGACGACGGACGGCCGCTGCTGGAGAGCACCGACCCCGGCTGGCTCGGCCTGCTGCTGCGCCACGCGGTCCACTCCGGCGCCGGCGACCAGCTGCTCACCGACCCCGCCTTCCTGGTCCACACCGACCCGGCCGCGATCACCGCGGCCTTCGAGCGGCTCCAGCCCGCCGACGGCGGGCAGACCGCCCTGGCCCAGGCCTGGCACCTGGCCGGCCCGGTGCGCCCCGCCGCCTCCACGCCCGCCGAGCGGGCGGCCGCCCTGTACACCTGGCTGGCCGGCCGCGACGAGCAGGCCGCCGCGTACTGCGCGGCCGTCTCCGGGCAGCGCTGGCGCGTCGCCTGGTCCGGCCCGTTCGACGGGCCGCTCCCGGCGCAGCAGCCGCGCGGCGGGACCGAGGTCCGCGGGATGGTCCGCGGCCACGGCCCGTACGCCGACCACCTGCTCGTCGCGTGCACGGGCGTGCTCCGGTTCGTCGAACCCGGCACCGGTCTGGACTCCGCGACGATCGACCTCAGCCGGATGCCCGACGGCCAACTCGCCTACGCCTGCGGCCAGGAGGGATCGATCTTCCTGCTCGGACGCAACGGGAAGAACGCGACCTGGCCCTACCCGGCGGACAAGGGCGGCGACCCGACCACCGCCGTCGACTGGGCCACCAGGAACCTCGAAGGCGGCGTCACCGTCCTGAGCACCTCCGTCGGTGCCGCCGGTCCGCTGCTGGCCGCCGGCACCGGCGACGGCCTGGTCGCCTGGCACGCCATGGACGGCGGGCGGCACGGGATGCCCGACCGGCCGATCCACCGCGGCGCGGTCACCGCGGTCGACCTCACCGCGACCGCCGACCGCGTCACCGTCGTCAGCGGCGGAGCGGACGGCGCGGTGCTGGCCTGGACCGACGGTCCCGACGGTCCCGACGGCCCCGGTGAGCCGGTCGACGTCCGCGACCACCCGGTGACCTCGGTGGCCGTCGCCACCACGCCCGACGGCGCGCTGGTCGCCGCCTGCTGGGCGGACGGGCTGCTGCGGGTGCGCCGACAGGGCGCCGTCCCGGCCGTGCTCGACCTGCGCCTCGGACTGCCCGCCCACGCCCTGGTGGCCGACCCGGCCGGGCGGGTGTTCGCCGCCCTGCCGGAGGGCGTCGTCGCCCTCGACCTGGCCGACGCCCTCGCGCCGCAGGGCGAGCCCGCGCCGCGGCAGGAGGAGCCGGCCGAGCAGGCGGCGACCTCCTACGAGCTCCGCCACGACCGTCCGGGCGTCCTCGCGGTCAGCGCCGCCGGCACCGCCCCGTGCCGGGTCTCCTGCTGGTTCGACGGCCGGGCCGCCGACCGGCGCGAGCTGTACGCGGTCCTGGTGGACGGCCCGTGGGGCCGGGTCGAGGCCCGGGCGGGCGACGCCTTCGGCGCCCTGCAGGACGTCCGCCGGCAACTCGAGGCGCACGGCTGGCTGCTCGCCCTGGCCGGGGCCCGCCGCGACGTATGGCCCAGCGGCGTGCTCCGCGACTCCGGCGGCGAGGAGGGCCACCTGCTGGCCCCGACCGCGCCCGGCGAGCACCCGCGGTCGGTCTCGATCTTCGCCGACGCCCCGCCCGAGGCGGTGGCGACGGTCGCCGACCAGCAGGCCGCGGCCGACGCCTGGCACCGGCACCACGGCTGAGCGCTCCCCGGCGGACCAGCGGTCGCGGGCCGCTCGGCCGGCGGGCACCGCGCGGCGGAGCTCGCGTCGCCCCCCGGCCGGGACGGTGACTGCCGGGGGCACCCCGCAGGCTTCCCGTTGACCGTCGACGCGCTCCCGGCCCCCGCCCCGGCCGGGAGGTGGCCGTCGGCCCGGGGGAGGGCGGCGGCCTAGTCGTACTCCCAGGGCCGCCGTTCACCCGGGTGGACGGCGGCCGCGAAGTCGTCGGCCAGGGCGGCGATCACGGCCCGCCCCTCGACGAGGGCGAGCCAGTGGGGCGGGAGCAGCCCGTCGCCGTGCCGGGCGCCGAGCAGGTTGCCGCAGATCGAGCCGGTGGAGTCGCTGTCTCCGGAGTGGTTGACGGCCAGCAGCAGGGCCGACTCGATCGGCGTCCGGTGGTTCCAGTACTCGGTGCGGGCGAGCGCGCAGTACACCGCGATGGCGAGCGCCTCCTCGGCGACCCAGCCCGCGCCCAGCGACTCCACCGTCCCGGGGGTCGCCGGTCCGCCGGTCGCCGCGAGGTCGACGGCGCGGTGCAGGGCGGCGGAGGTCTCCTCGTGTCCGGGGTAGTCGGCCAGCAGCTCCATGGCGAGCCGCACCGCTTCGCCGAGCGGCTCCCCGCCGACCAGGTGGCTGACCATCGCGGCGAAGGCGCCGGCCGCGTAGTAGCCGGTCGGGTGGCCGTGGGTGATCTGGGCGCACCGGGCGGCGAGTTCGAACGAGGCCCGGGGCTCGCCCCCGGTGAAGCCGAACGGCGCCGAGCGCATCACCGTGCCGCAGCCCTTGGAACCGGGGTTCACCGGCCCCGGGGTGCCGTCGATCACGCTGCGCGGATCCGGTGCCCAGCCCTCCCGCAGTCCGGACAGGCAGGCCAGGCCGGGGGCCCTGCGCGCGTACAGCCACGGCTCCTCGCGCAGCGGTCCGCCGCGGTGCCGGGTGCCGTCGTGCGGCGGCGGGCCGTCGAAGTCCTGGGTGTCCAGCCAGCGCAGGTACGCGTCCTTCACCAGCTCGACCTCGGCGCCGCTGATGCCCTTGGCCCGGATGCGCCGGTAGCCGTTCAGCCAGCCCTCGGCGGTGAACAGGGTCATCTGGGTGTCGTCGCTGATCAGGCCGGTCCGCCCGGTGCGGTCCTGGACCGGCCCGGTGACGCCGGTCGGCCCGTACCGGGCGCGGATGGTGCCCAGCGACAGCCCTTCGACGGGGAAGCCGAGCGCGTCCCCGACCGCCCCGCCCAGCAGGCAGCCGCGGACCCGGGCGCGGTACGCGGCCAGCTCCTCCCACGAAAGTTCCCGCACGGCTCCCCGTTCCCCTCCGGGCCGTCAGCTGACGGCGAGTGCGACCAGCACCCCGGTCGCCGCGGTCTCCGCCATCGCACCGAGCACGTCCCCGGTGATCCCGTCCAGCCGCCGTACGCAGCGCCGCAGCAGCAGCCAGGCGGCGCCCAGTCCGACCGCCACCGCCGCCGGGTAGCGGAGCGCCGCCCAGCCCTCGGCCGACGAGGCCCACGCGGCCGCCCCGAGCGCGGCCGCGCCCAGCGCCGACACCCCGAGCGCCGCCGCCGGACGGACCGTGGACGCCACCATCGCGCCCAGCCCGCCGGGCCGCGCCGCGGGGACCGACCGCAGGCAGCCCCAGGCGAGCGCGCAGCGCGCCGTGACCGCGGCCGTGAGGACGGCGAGCGCGCCCTGCCGCAGCGAGCCGGCGAACTCCCCGGCCAGTGCCGCGACCTGGGCGAGCAGGACCAGCAACAGCGTCAGCACGCCGAACGGGCCGATGTCCGACTGCTTCATGATCCGCAACGCGTCCTCGGCGGGCTTGCCGCTGCCCAGTCCGTCGGCGACGTCCGCCAGCCCGTCCAGGTGCAGGCCGCGGGTCAGTGCCGCGAGCACCGCCACCGCGCCGACCGCGCCGAGCGGCGGGCCGCCGCGCCACGCCAGCAGCGCCCCGGCGCCCGCCGCGAGTGCGCCGAGCACCACCCCGACCGCCGGCGCGACCACCATCGCCGCGCCGCCGGCCTCCCGGTCCCACCGGTCCACCCGCACCCGCAGCACGGACAGCGTGCCGAAGGCGAACCGCAGGCCGGGAACGAGGAGCTCCACCCCGGTCCTCAGAACCGGCCGAGCAGCTCCGCCGCCGTCGGCAGCTTCGCCGGCGCGCGGGGGGCGAGCGGCTTCGCGGACGGCACGGCCGTCGGCTCGGCCAGCGTGTCGGAGGCGGCCTGGAGCAGCGGCAGCGCGAGCACCGCGCCGGTGCCCTCGCCCATCGTGACGCCGAGTTCCTGAAGCGCCGTCAGGGTCAGCCGGTCGTACGCCTTCAGCTGGGCGGGCTCGCCGCTCGCGGTGCCGGCCCGCCACCACTCGGGGGCCCGGAACGCGATCCGCTGCGCGACCAGCGCGCACGCCGCGGTGACCACGCCGTCCAGCACCACGGGGAGCTTGCGCACCGACGCCTGCAGCAGGAAGCCGGTGAGCGCCGCGAAGTCCGCGCCGCCGGTGGCGGCCAGCAGGGCGATCTGGTCGCCGAGCACCGGCCGTGCGCGGCGCAGCGCGTCGCGCACGGTGGCGCACTTGACCATCCACACCCGGTCGTCGATCCCGGAGCCGCGCCCGGTGACGGCGGCCGCGTCGGTGCCGCACAGCGCGCCGACCAGCACGGCGGCGACGGTGGTCGAGCCGACCCCGAGGTCGCCGAGCAGCACCAGGTCGGTGCCGGCGTCGGCCTCCTCGTCGGCGACGGCGACGCCGGCCCGGAAGGCCTGCACGGCCTCGGCCTCGGTGAGCGCGTTCTCGATGTCGATCCGCCCGGAGCCGCGCCGCACCCGGTGCCGCACGACGTCCTCGGGGAACTCGGCCGGGTCGGCGTCGACGGCCATGTCGACGACCCGCACGCCGGCGCCGTAGCGGCGGGCGAGGACGGCCACCGGCGCCGTCCCGTCGAGGACGGCGCGCACCCGGTCGGCGGTGCCGGTCCTCGGGTCGAGGCGGGAGACGCCGAGCGAGGCGACGCCGTGGTCACCGGCGAACAGCAGCACCTTGGCGGCGGCCAGCGGCCGGGTCGGTGCCTCGCCCTGCACCGAGGCGAGCCAGGCGCCGAGCTCCTGCAGCCTGCCGAGGCCGCCGGCCGGCACCACGAGCTGCTGCCAGCGCTCCTCGGCGGCTCGCCGCGCGCCCTCGTCGGGCCGCTCGACGGCGGAGGAGAAGGTATCGAGATCCACGGTGGTGTCCATCGCGAGGCAGCCTATACGTCCGTTGACTTGATGGTCAGCACCTGTCCGGCGACCACCAGCAGCACCTTCTCGGAGGCGTCGGCGACCGCCATGTTGAGGCGGCCCAGGGTGTCCCGGAAGCGCCGTCCGGCGGCGGTCGCGGGGACGACGCCCATGCCGACCTCGTTGCTGACCGCGACCGCGGTGCGCCCGCCGGCGGCCCAGGCCTTCGCCAGCGCCTCGCAGCGCGCCGTGACGGCCGCCTCGCCGCCGCCGTACCAGACCTCGTCCTCCCAGGCCCGGTGCTCGTCCATCACGGCGGTGAGCCACAGCGCCAGACAGTCGATCAGCACCGGCGCCGGGTCCGAGGCGTCGGCCAGGACGGCCTCCAGCTCGCAGGTCTCCGCGGTCCGCCAGCTGCCGGGCCGCCGCTCGCGGTGCAGCCGGACCCGCTGCGCCCACTCCGCGTCGCCGTCCCGCAGGCCGCCGGTGGCGACGTACAGCACGTCCTGGTGGTCCGCCAGCAGCTGCTCGGCCCGGGTCGACTTCCCCGACCGGGCCCCACCGAGAATCAACGTCCGAGCAAGCACCATGCCCGCCATCCTGCCGGACGGGTCGCGAGCGCAGGCATGCGGGCCGCCGCACCGGGCACGCTACTGTTCGCAGCGCGACAGGCGCAGAAGCGAGCGCGGGAGGAGCCGGGCATGGTGTGGACGTGGCGGTACGAGACGGCGGACGGCGCGGTGGTCACCCCGGCGGGCGGGGCCGAGGAGTTCTCCAGCCAGGGCGACGCGGAGTCGTGGATCGGCGAGGAGTGGAAGCGCCTGCTGGACGAGGGCATCGACCGGGTGGTCCTGCTGGAGGACGAGCGGGAGATCTACCCGATGAGCCTGCACGAGGCCGAGTAGGGCTCGGCGCCGGGGAGCTACTTCCCGGCGACGACGTGCAGCAGGGCCGCCACCGCCCGGTAGGGGTCCTGCCGCCCGGCCCGTTCCTCGGCGTCGAGGAGCTGGGCGAGCTGGCGGCCGTCGACGGGCGCGGCCTCGTCGGGGGTGGTGTCGGTGAAGACCCGGACCCCGTACCAGTGCCGGACCGGCACGGAGAACTCGCCGAGCGTGGTGGTGAGGTCGGCGAGCCGGTCGGCGCGGGCGGGCAGGCCGAGGCGGTTGGTGTAGCGGGTGGCGTCGAAGGCCTCGGCGCAGGCCCGCCAGTCGCCGGTGAGCCCGGCCCGCATGGCGAGCGCGTCGGCGTTGCGCACCAGCAGGGAGAGCAGCCCGCCGGGCGCGAGGATCCGCGCCATCGAGGCGAGCATCGGGTCGGGGTCGGCGAGGTACATCAGCACCCCGTGGCAGAGCACCACGTCGAAGCTGCGCGGCCCGAACCAGCGCCCGCACTGGTGGCCGTCGCCGGTGAGCAGCTGGACCCGCCGGCGGACCGGCTCGGGCTCGGCGGCCAGCGCGGTCTGCGCGGCGGCGAGCATCGCGGGGTCGGCGTCGATCCCGGTGACCAGGTGGCCGGCCCGGGCGAGCCGCACGGCCTGGGTGCCCTGGCCGCAGCCGACGTCCAGGACGCGCAGGCCGGTGAGTCCGGCGAGCTGCTCGGCGAGCTGCCGGGCGACCAGCTCCTGGCGGACCAGGTTGTGCAGGCCCCCCTGCCGCTCCAGCCAGGCGCCGGCACCGCTGTGGTACGCGACGCCGCGGGCGGGCAGCCGGTCGTGCCGGCCGAAGCCCTGCGCGGGCAGCGCCCCGGGGAGGGCCGCATGCCGACCGGGCCCGTCCGGTGCGGCCGGATGGGCCCAGTACGGCGGCACGGCCTCCGCGGTCAGGGCCGCTCGCCCCGCTTGACCTGCGGCTTGGGCAGCCGCAGTCGGCGCATCTGCAGGGTGCGCATCAGGCCGTAGGCGACGGCGCCGCGGGTGTTCTCGTTCGGGAAGCGCTCGGCGAGGCTCTTGCGCAGGGTCAGGCCCAGGCGCACGAAGTCCAGGACGACGACCACGAAGAACAGCATGAAGAGCAGCGTCGAGGCGAGCTGCAGCACCGGCACCCGGACGATCGAGAGCACCAGCACGACCACCGCGTACGGCAGGAAGAACTCGGCGGCCGACCAGCGGGAGTCGATGAAGTCGCGGGTGAAGCGGCGGACCTGGCCCTTGTCGCGGACCGGCAGGTAGCGCTCGTCACCGTCGAGCAGGGCCTGGCGCTGCTTGTCGCGCTCGGTCCGCATGCGGTCGCGGGCCTGGCGGTTCGCCTCCTTGCGGTCCTTGGGGACGGTGACCCGGGTCTTCCGGTTGGCCTCGGCCTCACTGCGCTTGGGCGTGGGCCGGCCCTTCGGGGCCTGCGGGTCGCGGGGCAGGTTCTTGTCGTCCTCGACGGCCATCACGGCGGTGGAGGAATCTTCGGAGCGGCGTCGGAACACACCCCCAGCGTACGTGTTGACCGGGCGCTTTCCCCCGGGTCCTCGGACCCGAACCGATATCAATCACATTCCGGGCGGCCCGGCGCGTCCCCCTACGGGTGGCCGACCGGTCGGCGGATCATGGTCTCAGGGGCGTCTCCACCTCGCGGACGATGCCGCGGCGCACAGCCCTGTAGCAGTCTTGTTGCAGGCTCGTGCACTGCGGCGAGAAGGCCGCCGCGCATACACTCGACCTGTTACGAGACGCAAACCCGCAGGCCCGAAGAAGGGGGCTATCGGAGCCCATGAGCGACGGAATCATGAAGCGTATGGGGCTGATCTTCCGCTCCAAGGCGAACAAGGCCCTGGACCGGGCGGAGGACCCGCGCGAAACGCTCGACTACTCCTACCAGAAGCAGCTGGAACTGCTGCAGAAGGTGCGCAGGGGCGTCGCCGACGTGGCCACCTCGCGCAAGCGCCTCGAGCTCCAGCTGACCCAGCTCCAGCAGCAGTCCGCGAAGTACGAGGACCAGGGCCGCAAGGCGCTCTCGCTGGGCCGCGAGGACCTGGCCCGGGAGGCGCTGACCCGCAAGGCCAACCTCCAGTCGCAGATCACCGACCTGGAGACCCAGTACCAGGCGCTGCAGGCCGAGGAGGAGAAGCTCACGCTCGCCTCCCAGCGGCTGCAGGCCAAGGTGGACGCCTTCCGCACCAAGAAGGAGACCATCAAGGCGACCTACACCGCCGCCCAGGCGCAGACCCGGATCGCCGAGTCCTTCTCCGGCATCTCCGAGGAGATGGGCGACGTCGGCCTGGCGATCCAGCGGGCCGAGGACAAGACCGCCCAGATGCAGGCGCGGGCCGGTGCGATCGACGAGCTGCTGGCCTCCGGCGCGCTCGACGACGCCAGCGGCCTGGGCCGCAAGGACGACATCGAGGCCGAGCTGGAGCGGGTGGCCGGCGGCAGCGACGTCGAGCTGGAGCTGGCCCGGATGAAGGCCGAGCTCACCGGTGGCTCCCCGGCGTCCGCGCCGCAGGCCATCGAGCAGGGCCAGCAGGACCAGTCGAAGATCAACTACAACAAGTAACCCGAACAGGGAGACGCACCGGCATGATCATGAGGGTCATGGGTGAGGGTCAGTTCGAGGTCGCCGAGGGCCACCTCAACCGGCTGAACCAGCTCGACGACGAGCTGCTCACCGCCGTGGAGTCGGGCGACGAGCAGGCCTTCCGGGCCGCGCTCGCGAGCCTGCTGGAGGCCGTCCGCGAGTTCGGCAGCCCGCTGCCGGACGATTCGCTGGAGCCGTCCGACCTGATCCTCCCGGACGCGGAGGCGACCGTCGACGAGGTCAAGGCGATGCTCAGGGACGAGGGCGACGGCCTGATCCCGGGTCTCCCCGGGTGACCGGTTTCTCGTAGCAGCAGGAAGGGCGGGCCCCCGCGGGGGCCCGCCCTTCCGGTGTTCCCGGGGGCTACGGCAGGGCCAGCATCCGGTCCAGCGCGGCCTTGGCGTACTTCTCGGTCTCCGGGTCGACGGTGATCACGTTCGGCACCCGGCCCTCGACCAGCGACTCCAGCGCCCAGACCAGGTGCGGCAGGTCGATCCGGTTCATGGTCGAGCAGAAGCAGACCGTGCGGTCCAGGAAGACGATCTCCTTGTCCGGGTGCGCCTTGGCCAGCCGGCGGACCAGGTTCAGCTCGGTGCCGATGGCCCACTTGGAGCCGGGCTCGGCGGCGTCCAGCGCCTTGATGATGTACTCGGTCGAGCCCACCATGTCGGCGGCGGTGACCACCTCGTGCTTGCACTCGGGGTGCACCAGCACGGTCACGCCGGGGATCCGCTCGCGGACCTCGTTCACCGAGTCCAGCGAGAACCGGCCGTGCACCGAGCAGTGGCCGCGCCAGAGGATCATCTTCGCGTCCCGCAGCTGCTCGGCGGTCAGGCCGCCGTTCGGCTTGTGCGGGTTGTAGAGGACGCAGTCGTCCAGCGACAGGCCGAGGTCCAGCACGGCGGTGTTGCGGCCGAGGTGCTGGTCGGGCAGGAAGAGCACCTTCTGACCCTGCTCGAAGGCCCACTCCAGCGCGCGCTTCGCGTTGGAGGAGGTGCAGATGGTGCCGCCGTGCTTGCCGGTGAAGGCCTTGATGTCGGCGGAGGAGTTCATGTACGACACCGGCACGGTCACGTCGGCTATCCCGGCCTCGGTGAGCACGTCCCAGCACTCGGCGACCTGCTCGGCGGTGGCCATGTCGGCCATCGAGCAGCCGGCCGCCAGGTCGGGCAGCACGACCTGCTGGGCGTCCGTGGTGAGGATGTCGGCGGACTCCGCCATGAAGTGCACACCGCAGAAGACGATGTACTCGGCCTCGGGCCGGGCGGCGGCGTCGCGGGCCAGCTTGAACGAGTCGCCGGTGACGTCGGCGAACTCGATGACCTCGTCGCGCTGGTAGTGGTGGCCCAGGATGAAGACCCGGTCGCCGAGCGCGGCCTTGGCGGCGCGGGCGCGCTCGACCAGGTCCGGGTCGGAGGCTGCGGGCAGGTCGCCGGGGCACTCGACGCCGCGCTCGCTGTTCGGGTCGGCCTCGCGGCCGAGGAGCAGCAGCGCGAGCGGCGTCGGGGTGGGGTCGACGCCGTGGGGGGTCTCTACGGTGGTGGTCACGGGCGGGTGCCCTCCTGTGCGGCCGGCACTGTCTACCAGCCTTCTCGTCTATCTGACGCTATCTATGATAACCGGTTAGCGTCACAGTGACGATGGCCGTCCTGTCGATGTGACGAGCACCGCTCACCGGGTTGGATGTTTCCCGCGCGAGAATTCCAGGTCTTCCGGCTTGGCTGGACGGCATGAAGGCAATCGCGATCCACCGCTACGGCGGCCCCGAGGTGGTCGAGTACACCGAGCTCCCCGACCCGAAGATCGGGCCCGACTCCGTCCTGGTCCGGGTGCGGGCGGCCGGCGTCAACCCGGTCGACTGGAAGATCCGGGACGGGCACCTGGACGGCATGCTGGACGCCCACTTCCCGCTCGTCATGGGCTTCGACTGCGCCGGTGTCGTGCAGGCGGTCGGCGGCGGCGTCACCGAGTACCGGCCGGGCGACGAGGTGATCGGCTACGTCCGCAAGGACTGGGTCGAGCACGGCACGTACGCCGAACTGGTCGCCGCCCCGGTGCGCACCCTGGCCCGCAAGCCCGCCGCGCTCGGCTGGGCGCAGGCCGGCGGCCTGCCGCTGGCCGGGCTCACCGCCCACCAGGCGCTGGTCGGGGCGCTCGCCGTGCGGGAGGGGGAGACCGTCCTGGTGCACGCCGCCGCCGGCGGGGTCGGCTGCCTGGCCGTCCAGATCGCCAAGGCGCGCGGCTGCCGGGTGATCGGCACCGCCAGCGAGCGCAACCACCACTTCCTGCGCGGCCTCGGCGCCGAACCCGTCGCGCACGGCCCCGGCCTCGCCGACCGGGTCCGCGAGCTGGCCCCCGGCGGGGTGGACGCCGCCCTCGACCTGGTCGGCGGCGACGCCGTGGAGACCTCCGCCGAACTGGTCGCCGACCCCGGCCGGATCGCCTCGGTCGCCGACTACCGGGTCGCCGCACTCGGCGGCCACTACGTCTGGGCCCGCCCCGACCACGCCGACCTCACCGAACTCGCCCGCCTCGCCGACGACGGCAGGCTCACCGTCCCCGTCGTCTCCACCTTCCCGCTCTCCCAGGCCGCCTCCGCCCAGGCGCTCAACGCCGAGGGCCGCACCCGCGGCAAGATCGTCCTTCTGGTGGATTGAGGGCCGACTTCGGCGAGAATGGCCCCGCAGAGTCGTTTCTCCCGGCTCGCACACCCTCGTACGCACCACCGTGGAGCCCTGGCCATGAGCACTCATGTACCGCCCGACCTGGCCGGGGCGCCGCTGGACGACACCGACCGCCTGCTGCTGGAGCACCTCAGCCGCGACGGCCGCGCCTCCTACGCCGAGATCGGCCTGCTCGCCAACCTCTCGGCCACCGCCGTCCGCCGCCGGATCGACCGCCTGCGGGCCCGCGGCGTGGTCCGCGGCTTCACCGTGGTCCTCGACCCGACGCTGCTCGGCTGGCGCACCGAGGCCTTCGTCGAGGTCTACTGCCGCGCCCGGACCTCGCCCGAGGAGCTGCTGGCCAGCCTGCGGCAGTTCCCCGAGGTGGTCGCCGCCTGGACGGTCACCGGCGACCCGGACGCGCTGGTCCACCTGCGCGCCGCCGACACCCGGCACCTGGAGGCCGTGATCGAGCGGATCCGCAAGGAGCCGGGCGTGCAACGCAGCCGCAGCTCGGTGGTCCTCTCCCGGTTGATCGGCTGACGCCCTCCGTTTCCGGCGCGCAGGATTCCTGCGCACGGCTCCCGAAAACGCCGGAAAGCTGCCCCGCGCGGCCCCGTTCCGACGCGCGCCCGTGCCCCCCCGCTGCCTACGCTGATCATGTCCGGACACCCCCTCAGTACCGGGCGCCCCGACACCCTCAGCAGCGAGAGGCACACCCGTGTTCGCAGCCCCCGACCGCATGCACCGGCCCGACAACCAGCTGGTCGACCTCGTCTTCGACTACATGCGCGAGCGGCTGCAGTACAACCCCGTCCCGCTCGACCACCCCGGCGACGGCGAACACCTGCGCCGCCACCTGGACGGCCTGCTGAACGCGCACGGCAACAACCCCGCGGACGTGCTCAAGCTCTACGACCACGAGCTCTCCCGCGCCGTGATCTCCGCCGACAGCCCGCGCTACCTCTCCTTCATCCCGTGCGCGCCGACCAAGGCCGCCCTGCTCTTCGACATGGTCGTCTCCTGCGCCTCGCTGCAGGGCATCTCCTGGCTGGAGGCGGCCGGCGCCATCGCCGCCGAGAACCAGGTGCTGCGGTTGATAGCGGACCGGGCCGGCCTGCCGGAGAGCGCCGGCGGCACCTTCGTCTCCGGCGGCTCGGCCGGCAACCTCTCGGCGCTGGTCGTCGCCCGCGACACCGCCCGCCGCCGCCTGGGCGTCGGCCCCGAGGCCCGGCTGCGGATCGCCGTCGCCGACCAGGTGCACTCCTCGGTGAAGAACACCTTCAACATCATCGGCGTCGAGGCCTTCGTGGTGCCGACCGTGGACCGCCGCTTCACCGGCGAGGCGCTGCGCGCCGCGCTGGCCGCCGACCCGACTGCGACCGATCCTTCTGGCTCGCCCGTGATCGCGGTGGTCGGCACCGCCGGCACCACCAACGAGGGCATCGTCGACGACCTGCAGGGCCTCTCCGAGGTCACCCGGGAGCGCGGCCTGTGGTTCCACGTGGACGGTGCCTACGGCGGCGCCGGCCTGTTCGCCCCCTCGGTGCGCGAGCGCTACAACGGCATCGAGCACGCCGACTCGTTCGTGGTGGACCCGCACAAGTGGCTGTTCGCCCCGTTCGACTGCGCCGCGCTGATCTACCGCAACCCGCAGCTCGCCCGCGCCGTGCACACCCAGGACGCCTCCTACCTGGACGTCCTGCACACCGAGGGCGACGAGTGGAACCCCACCGACTACGCCTACCACCTGACCCGGCGCGCCCGCGGCCTGCCGCTCTGGTTCTCGCTCGCGGTGCACGGCACCGACGCCTACACCGACGCCATCGAGACCGGCCTCGCGCTGGCCCGGGACACCGCCGGGGTGATCCGCGACAGCGACCACCTGGAGCTGCTCCACGACCCGCAGCTCTCCGCGGTCTGCTTCCGCCGCAAGGGCTGGACCAACGAGGACTACTACCGCTGGTCCCAGCAGTTGCTCGCCGACCAGATCGGCTTCGTCACCCCCACCGGCTGGGACGGCGAGACGGTCGCCCGCTTCGCCTTCCTGCACCCGGGCACCACGATGGAGATGGTGAACGAGATCCTCGACACCATGAAGTGAGCCGCGGGACTCACAGGAAGCCGCCGTTCGGCACGTACGGGCTCGGCGGCTTCATGCCCCGCACCGCCAGGTAGCCGCGGGTCTGCAGGCCCAGGCCGAGCTCCAGGCCGACGTCCACCGCCCACTCCTGCTCGGCGGTGAGGAACTGGACGCAGGCCTCGGTGCCCTCCGGGACGCGGGCCAGCGCCTCGCGCAGCAGGCGGGCGGCGATCCGCTTGGAGGTGGCGGCGAGGAGCACCACCTCGCCGCCGTCCCGGTAGCAGTAGCCGCTGCCGGCCAGGGCGTCGACCACCAGCAGCTCCTCGAAGTGGGCGAGCATGAACCCGTGGTCGACGCCGTGCGCCGAGCCGCGCAGCCGGCGGTCCACCGAGTCGAGCAGGTGCAGCTGGGTCGCGTTGCCCGGGTGCACCGGAATGTCGCCCGGGTCCACCAGCCCGGACCGGTCGACGGCCCCGGTCAGCCGCATCGCCGGGTGCAGGGTGAACCCGGCCTTCCGGTACCGCCGGGCCGCCGCCGGTGACGGCGAGGCGCACAGCATCCCGCGCAGGCACCCCCGCCCGTACGCGGCGGCCCGCTCCAGCAGCAGCCGCCCGACCCCGTTGCCCTGGGCCTCCGGCCGGACCACGAACAGGGTGAGCACCCACAGGCCCTCCCGCCGCAGCGAGAGCGCCGCGCCCACCGGCTCGCCCTCGTGCTCGGCCAGCCAGCAGCCGTCCGGGTCGGTGCGGGCGAGGTGCCGGGCCCGGGCGGCGTTGCGCACCTCGCGCCGCGCGCCGGCGGCGGTCACGGGCTCGTCGGGCGACCGCCCGTCGAGGTCGGCGAACGCGGCCCGGGCGACCGCCAGGACGGCTTCGGCGTCAGCCGCGGTGTCTCGGAGCGGGCGAACCATCACGGGGTCCATCCTGGTCCGCGGGCGGCCCCGGCGGGGGCGGTTTGCCCGGACGGGACCGTGACCACCCTCCGGCGGTGTGCGAGCATGGAGTGCGTGGGGGAGTGGGCGACGAAAACGTCCCCCGAACGCACCACCGACCGGAAATGAATCCGGGAGGCCGCTGGTTTGCACTGGCGGCACATACGTCGTCACAGACCGGGAGTAAGCATGACCGTCCAGGACGAGACCACCGTCGAGAGTGGCATCCTCCTCACCGATGCCGCCGCGGGCAAGGTCAAGGCCCTGCTGGACCAGGAGGGCCGCGACGACCTCGCGCTGCGCGTCGCCGTGCAGCCCGGCGGCTGCTCCGGCCTGCGCTACCAGCTGTTCTTCGACGAGCGCTCGCTTGACGGCGACGTCGTCAAGGACTTCGGCGGCGTCAAGGTCGTCACCGACCGGATGAGCGCCCCCTACCTGGGCGGCGCCACGGTCGACTTCGTCGACACCATCGAGAAGCAGGGCTTCACGATCGACAACCCGAACGCCACCGGCTCCTGCGCCTGCGGCGACTCGTTCAGCTAAGCCCGAACGACCACGAGGGCGGCCCCGGTCCCACCGACCGGGGCCGCCCTCGTGGCACGTCCGGGGCCGCGGCTAGCGCGGCCCGCCCGCCGGGACCGAGGAGTTCGGCGACAGCTGCTGGCCGGAGGCCAGATCGACCACCGCGCCGCTCTTCACCGGCTTGGTCAGCGTCGCGGTCACCTGCTGCGCCTTGACCACCTGCGGGCAGGCCTGGCCGCGCGGCGCCGTCTGGGTGATCACCACCCGGACCTTCAGGATCGGGGGAGTGTCCTCCTCCACCTTCAGCCCGTACTTGTCGCAGATGCCGGCCTCGAAGAAGACCGTGATCGACGTCGGGCTGTCCAGCCGGTACCCGGTGGCGGGGATCTTCACCGCGGTCGGGTCCGGCTCGCCGACCGCGATGCCCGGCGTGGTGGGCTGCGGGGTCGGCTGCGAGGCGCTCGCCGACGGCGCGGGCGACGCGCTCGCGGACGGGCTGCCCGGCGCCGGCGAGGACGGGGCACTGCTGCTCGGAGATCCGCTCACACTCGCTCCCGCGCTCGACGCCGAACCGCCCGACCCGCTCCCGCACGCGGTCAACACGCCGGCGGCCAGCAGTGCACCCGCCATGACGGCGGCCCGGCGGCGGTTCGAGGTGGTCCTGTGCTCGTCCATGGTCTGCGTTCCTCCCGAGGGTCGTGCAGCGCGCTGCGGCGGCACTGCCCGGGTTTGACGTGCTCGGGAGGAACTCGGTTCCGTCCGGGTGCCGCGCCCGGGGTCAGCCGCCGTACTCGGCCATCCCCGCGACCACTCGGCGGGCCTCGGCCGGCACCCGTACCCCCGTCGACAGCGGCGGGTACGGCTCCGGCCGGGTCTCCGCCGGCGGCCAGAACCGGACCAGCCGGCGCGAGGAGGAGAGCAGCAGTTCGAGGGAGTCCGGGTCGGCGTCGCCGCGCGGGGTGCTCGGGATCCAACCGGCGGAGTGACTGGGCTTCATCGGTTCAACGCTCCGATCGCCGGGCCGCGGCGACGCTGCCGCGGACCTCAAGAGGGCGGGCGGAAAGGCCCCGCCGCTGTCGACCCTAGGCCGACCCGTCGCGACAGACCAGGTCTACTCGGGGGTAGTACCTGTTCGGGGCGTACCGGCCGCCCGGCCGCCGCCCTGTACCGTGGGTGAGTTGTTGCCGCAGCTCTCGGCCCCTCCGGGCCGCCCAAGGAGACCCCCGTGCGTATCGCCGTCGCCGGCTCGATCGCCACCGATCACCTCATGACCTTCCCCGGCCGGTTCGCCGATCAGCTGGTCGCCGAGCAGCTCCACACCGTCTCGCTCTCCTTCCTGGTGGACGCCCTCGACATCCGCCGCGGCGGCGTCGCCCCGAACATCGCCTTCGGCATGGGCGTGCTCGGCCTGCGCCCGATCCTGGTCGGCGCCGCCGGTGCCGACTTCGAGGAGTACCGCAGCTGGCTGGAGCGCCACGGCGTGGACTGCGACTCCGTGCACATCTCGGAGACCCGCCACACCGCGCGCTTCATGTGCACCACCGACGAGGACCACAACCAGATCGCGTCCTTCTACACCGGGGCGATGGCCGAGGCCCGGCAGATCGAGATCAAGCCGATCGCCGACCGGGTCGGCGGGCTGGACCTGGTGCTGATCGGGGCGGACGACCCGGCCGCGATGGTCCGCCACACCCAGGAGTGCCGCACCCGCGGGTTCGCCTTCGCCGCCGACCCCTCCCAGCAGCTGGCCCGCCTGGAGGGCGACGACATCCGGGAGATCGTGGACGGCGCCGCGTACCTGTTCACCAACGAGTACGAGGCCGCGCTGATCGAGACCAAGACCGGCTGGGGCGCGGAGGAGATCCTCGACCGGGTGGGCACCCGGGTCACCACGCTCGGCGCGAAGGGCGTCCGCATCCAGCGCAAGGGCGAGCCCGACATCACCGTCGGCTGCCCGGCGGAGGAGCGCAAGGCCGACCCCACCGGCGTCGGCGACGGCTTCCGCGCCGGCTTCCTCGCCGGCCTCTCCTGGGAGCTCGGCCTGGAGCGCGCCGCCCAGATCGGCTGCATGCTCGCCACCCTGGTGATCGAGACCGTCGGCACCCAGGAGTACGAGCTCCGCCGCGGCCACTTCATCGAGCGCTTCACCGCCGCCTACGGCGACACGGCAGCCGCCGAGGTCACGGCCAAGCTCGCACGGTGAGTTCACCGGGGGGCTCGGGGAACCGCGAGGCCAACCCGTGATCGGCCGACAGCGCACGTAGGGCCGTCCGCGTGGTCGGCCTCGCGGTTCCCCGAGCCCCGCTCTCAGAACGTCCGTCGAACCGTGAAGCGAGTGCCCTCCGCGCCCAAGTACTCGTGGCCCCGCATCTCGCACCAGGCCGGGATGTCCAGCCGGGCCGCCGCGTCGTCGGCCAGCACGACGACCGTGCCGCCGACCGGGACGTCCCCGATCCGCTTGGCCAGCTCGATCACCGGGACCGGGCAGCGCTTGCCCAGGGCGTCGACGACGAGGGTCCCGACCGTGGCCTCCGGCGCGGGGAGGTCGAGGCCGAGCGGGGCGCGGACGCCGGCGACGATCCCGGGCAGGACGTCGAGGAAGCGGTCGACCGCCTCCTCCGCCACCCCGAGCGGCAGCGAGACACGGACGTTGCCCTCGGTCAGGACGCCCATCGCGGCGAGCACGTGGCTCGGTGTCAGGGTGCTCGACGTGCAGGACGAGCCGGAGTTGACGGCGAAGCCGGCCCGGTCGAGCTCGCCCAGCAGCACCTCGCCGTCCACGTACAGGCAGGAGAAGGTGACCAGGTGCGGCAGTCGGTGGACGGGGTCGCCGACCACCTCCACCTCGGGCACGGAGCCCGGGACCCGGGCCCGGATCCGGTCGACCAGCGCGCGCAGCCTGGCGTCCTCGGCGGCCGCCTCGGCCCGCACCGCCCGCAGCGAGGCGGCCGCCGCGACGATCGCCGGCACGTTGACGTACCCGGGCACCCGGCCGCGCTCCCGCTCGTCGGCGGGCAGCGGCGAGGACCAGCGGACGCCCTTGCGGACGGCGAGCACCCCGACGCCCGCCGGTCCGCCCCACTTGTGCGCGCTGGCGGTCAGCAGCGACCAGCCGCCGGGCACCGCCGCCCGGCCCGCGCTCTGCGCGGCGTCGACCAGCAGCGGGACCTCGCCGAGCAGTTCGGCGGTCTCGGTGACCGGCTGCACCGTGCCCACCTCGTGGTTGGCGGACTGCAGCACCGCCAGCGCGGTGTCCGGCCGGACGGCGGCGGCGAAGGCCCCGGGCGCCACCCGGCCGTGCCGGTCCACGCCGACCGCGGTGACCGAACCGCCCTCGGCCCCGTGCCGCTCCGCGACGTGCAGGACGCTGGAGTGCTCCACCGCCGAGTGCACCAGGTGCGCTCCGCGCCGCCGGTTGCCGCGCAGCGCGCCGAGCATGCCGAGCTGGACGGCCTGGGTGCCGCTGGCGGTGAAGGAGATCTCGTCGGGCCGGGCGCCGAGCGCCTCGGCGACGGTCTCCCGGGCGGCGTCCAGCAGCATCCGGGCCTGACGGCCCGACCGGTAGAGCCGGGCCGGGTCGGCCCAGCCCTCGTCGAGCGCGGCGGTCAGCGCCTGCCGCGCGACGGGGTGGAGCGGGGCGGTTGACGCGACGTCGAAGTAGTGCACGGAACCCATCCAATCAGGCGTACCGGAAAGGCCCCGGACGGGCTCCCGACGGTCCGTCACCCGCGTGTCGCAATGGCCTCCCCCGATCGGGCGTGCGACCCTCTTACGGCTGCGATGACCTGCGACTCCACCCCTGTGGGGGCTTATCGGGTACCCGGGCGGCGCGTTAGCGGGGGCTGCTCGTGAGTGCCGCATAAGGATGGAGTAGCGTTTGGCCCGCATAAGCATTCAAACCGTGCCCGTGACCGGGTCGCCGGGGAGGACTCGACTCCCGGGGTGATGCGAGTCGCGGGCGAGACTTCGGGAAGGCGCTACGTGAGTCCCAACGGCTCCGACCGCTCGCCGCGGCGCACGATGCGGCGGAAGCTGCCTCAGGCGCTGGCACTGGGCCTCGTCATCGCGACCGCCACCGGCTGCTCGGCCAACGACCTCCCCAGGCTTGGCCTCCCGACGCCCGTCACGCAGGAAGGCCCCCTGGTCCTCCACATGTGGCAGGGCTCGTGGATCGCGGCACTGGTGGTCGGCGCACTGATGTGGGGTCTGATCCTCTGGAGCGTGATCTTCCACCGGCGCAGCCGCACCAAGGTGGAGATCCCCGCTCAGACCCGGTACAACGTGCCCATCGAGGCGCTGTACACCGCGGTCCCCCTCGTCATCGTCTCGGTGCTGTTCTACTTCGTCGCGCGCGACGAGGCCCGCCTGACCGAGGTGTCTGCCAAGCCGCAGCACACCATCAACGTGGTGGGCTTCCAGTGGAGCTGGGCGTTCAACTACGAGAACTCCGAGACTCCCGACCCGTCGAGCACGACCGCCGCGTACGACGTCGGCACCCCGCAGGACGAGCCGACGCTGTGGCTGCCGGTGAACGAGTCGGTGAAGTTCCGCCTCACCTCGCGGGACGTCATCCACGACTTCTGGCCGATCGACTTCCTGATGAAGATGGACGTCGTGCCCGGCGTGGTGAACGAGTTCGAGGTCACCCCGACCGCGCTCGGCACCTACCGCGGCAAGTGTGCGGAGCTGTGCGGTGTCGACCACTCGCGCATGCTCTTCAACGTCAAGGTCGTGACGCACGACGAGTACGAGCAGCACCTCAAGGAGCTGCGGGCCAAGGGCCAGGCCGGCGCGGTGCCTTCCGGCATCACGGGCATTGAAGGTGAGAAGTGACTATCCTCAACGAGCCCGCTGCGGCCGGCGGGGGCTCCGGGGCCGTCACGGCCGGCGCCCAGCGCGTCCGCAAGCCGGGCAACGCGATCATCAAGTGGCTGACCACCACTGACCACAAGACGATCGGCACGATGTACCTGGCGACCTCGTTCGCCTTCTTCCTGATCGGTGGCATCCTCGCCCTGGTCATGCGCGCCGAGCTGGCCCGTCCGGGGACGCAGATCCTCTCGAACGAGCAGTTCAACCAGGCGTTCACCATGCACGGCACGATCATGCTGCTGATGTTCGCGACCCCGCTCTTCGCGGGCTTCGCGAACTGGATCATGCCGCTGCAGATCGGCGCCCCCGACGTCGCCTTCCCGCGCCTGAACATGTTCGCCTACTGGCTGTACCTGTTCGGCTCGGTCATCGCGGTGGCCGGCTTCCTCACCCCGCAGGGTGCGGCGGACTTCGGCTGGTTCGCGTACTCGCCGCTGTCGGACGCGGTCCGCTCGCCGGGCGTCGGCGCCGACATGTGGATCATGGGTCTGGCCTTCTCCGGCTTCGGCACGATCCTCGGTGCGGTCAACTTCATCACCACCATCATCTGCATGCGCGCCCCCGGCATGACGATGTTCCGGATGTCGATCTTCGTCTGGAACGTCCTGCTGACCGCCGTGCTGGTGCTGCTGGCCTTCCCGGTCCTCGCCGCCGCGCTCTTCGCGCTGGAGGCCGACCGCAAGTTCGGCGCGCACGTCTTCGACCCGGCCAACGGTGGCGCCATGCTGTGGCAGCACCTGTTCTGGTTCTTCGGTCACCCCGAGGTGTACATCATCGCGCTGCCGTTCTTCGGCATCGTGTCGGAGATCGTCCCGGTCTTCAGCCGCAAGCCGATGTTCGGCTACTCCGGCCTGATCGCGGCCACCATCGCGATCGCCGGTCTGTCCGTGACGGTGTGGGCGCACCACATGTACGTCACCGGCCAGGTGCTGCTGCCGTTCTTCTCCTTCATGACCTTCCTGATCGCGGTCCCGACCGGTGTGAAGTTCTTCAACTGGGTCGGCACCATGTGGAAGGGCTCGCTCAGCTTCGAGACCCCGATGCTGTGGACGATCGGCTTCCTGGTCACCTTCCTCTTCGGTGGTCTGACCGGTGTGCTGCTGGCCTCCCCGCCGATCGACTTCCACGTCTCGGACTCGTACTTCGTCGTCGCGCACTTCCACTACGTGGTCTTCGGCACCGTCGTCTTCGCGATGTTCGCCGGCTTCCACTTCTGGTGGCCGAAGATGACCGGCAAGATGCTGGACGAGACCCTCGGCAAGATCACCTTCTGGACGCTGTTCATCGGCTTCCACACCACCTTCCTGGTGCAGCACTGGCTGGGTGCCGAGGGCATGCCGCGTCGCTACGCGGACTACCTCGCCTCGGACGGCTTCACCACGCTGAACACCATCTCGACCATCGGCTCCTTCCTGCTCGGCCTGTCGATCCTGCCGTTCCTCTACAACGTCTGGAAGACCGCCAAGTACGGGGAGAAGATCGAGGTCGACGACCCGTGGGGCTACGGCCGTTCGCTGGAGTGGGCCACCGCCTGCCCGCCGCCGCGGCACAACTTCACCACGCTGCCGCGGATCCGCTCCGAATCCCCGGCGTTCGACCTGCACCACCCGGAGATCGCGGCGCTGGACTACCTGGAGAACCACGGTGAGCCGGCCAGCCACTTCGCCGGTGTGACCCCCGCGCAGTACGACCGTCCCGAGCTGGGCAAGGGCAAGAAGGAGGGCGACGCCTGATGAAGGAGCAGGGCAAGATCTTCATGGGCTTCGCCGCCTTCATCCTGGTGATGGCGATCGTCTACGGCCTGTGGACCATGAACTCCGACACGGGTCTGGAGGCGGCCGGCACCACCGCGCTGTTCCTCGCGTTCGGCCTGTGCGCCTTCATCGGCTTCTACCTCGGCTTCACCGCCAAGCGGGTCGACACCGGTGCCGGTGACAACCCCGAGGCCGAGGTCGCGGACGACGCCGGCGAGGTCGGTTTCTTCGCTCCGCACAGCTGGCAGCCGCTGTCGCTGGCCATCGGTGGCGCCCTCGCCTTCCTGGGGGTCATCTTCGGCTGGTGGCTGCTCTACTGGTCGATCCCGATCATCCTGATCGGCCTGTACGGCTGGGTCTTCGAGTTCTACCGGGGCGAGAACCAGAACCAGTAGGTTCCCCTCGCACCACGGCGGGCCGGGCTTCCCTTCGGGGGGGCCCGGCCCGTCGCCGTTCCCCCGGAAGGATCAGTCGGAGTGCCGAACGGATGAGCCGTTCATACGCTTCGAGTCAGATCGGACCCAGGGAGGTTCCGTTGAACGGCACTCGAATAGGTCGAATAGGCACCAGCGCTCGTTCCCTCGCGGTGGCCCTGCTCGTTCTGACGCCGCTCGTGGCCTGCTCCGCGGAGAGCACGGGCGGGAACGAGACGGCGGGCACCACCTTCCACCAGGTCGACGCCGCCGGGTTGGTGCACACCTCCGCGGCCGAGCTGGTCGACCCCTCCCAGCCCTTCACCGTCACCGCCGAGCCCGGCGCCAGGATCACCGACGTCACGGTCACCGGGCCGGACGGACAGCTGGTCGCCGGAGAGCTCGCCGCCGACCAGCAGAGCTGGAAGACCACCGGCCATCTGAGGGCCGGGACCCGCTACACCGTGAAGGTCGCCGCCGACGACGGCAAGGGCGGCCGCGGCGAGACCACCGCCACCTTCACCACCCAGCAGGCGCAGGACCTGCTCACCGCCGAGCTCGGCCCGGACTCCTCCGGCAGCGGCGTCTACGGCGTCGGCCAGCCGCTCACCGTGAAGCTCTCCGAGGCGGTCAAGGACCCGGCGGCCCGCCAGGAGGTCGAACGCGGCCTCACCGTCGTCTCCCAGCCCGCCGTGACCGGCGCCTGGTACTGGGTGGACGACAAGGAACTGCACTTCCGCCCGCAGGAGTACTGGCCCGCCAACGCCACCGTGCAGCTGGCCTTCGACCGGGCCGGCGTGCGGATATCCGACGGCCTGTACGGCGGCGAGGCGCAGACCCTGTCGCTGAAGACCGGCGACCGGGTGGAGGCGGTGGTCGACGCCGCCGCGCACCAGCTGACCTACCGCCGCAACGGGCAGCTGGTGAACACCATCCCGGTGACCACCGGCAAGCCCGGCTTCTCCACCCGCAACGGCATCAAGGTGGTGCTGGGCCAGGAGGCCGACGTCCGGATGAGCGGCGAGACCATCGGCATCGCGGCGGGCAGCAGCGAGTCCTACGACCTGGACGTGAAGTGGGCGACCCGGGTCACCTGGAGCGGCGAGTACGTGCACGCCGCGCCCTGGTCGGTGGGCTCCCAGGGCAAGGACAACGTCAGCCACGGCTGCACCGGCATGTCGACCGAGAACGCGCACTGGTTCTTCCAGAACACCCGGGTGGGCGACATCGTCCAGGTGGTCAACAGCAAGGGCCACGAGATGGAGCCGTTCGGCAACGGCTTCGGCGACTGGAACGTCCCGTGGGCCGAGTGGGTGAAGCACAGCGCGCTCGGTGCACCGGTCTCCACGGCGGCGGCCACCGGGAACGGCGTGCAGAGCGCGCTGGCGCCGCAGACCTAGGAACGCTGCCGGTAGGCGACGTCCAGGGCGGTGAGCACGGACGCCTGGGCCTCCTCCAGGGAGAGGCCCAGGCGTTCGGCACGCTCGGCGTAGGCGGCGGCCGCGGCGGCGGCCAGCCGGTGCGCGGTGTCGCCGGTGGCGGCGACCAGGGTGCCGCGCCGGCCGTGGGTCTCCACCACGCCGTCCGTCTCCAGCTCGCGGTAGGCGCGGGCCACCGTGTTGGCGGCCAGCCCCAGCTGCTCGGCCAGCGCGCGGACGGTGGGCAGCTTGGTGCCGACCGGCAGCGTGCCGGTGCGGGCCTGCTCGGCGACCGCGTGGCGGATCTGCTCGTACGGGGGCGTGGGGGAGTCGTGGTCGATCGTCAACTGCATGGGGGTGGCTCCGCTCCTGGAATGCGCTGAGGGCCCCCTCGGCGAGGGGGCCCTCAGGCTGTGGCGATCAGTGGCTGATCAGTGGTGGCCGTGGCCGCTGGTGATCTCCGCGTGCTCCTCGGCGGTCGGCTTGGCGATCTGGGCGGACTCGCCGTAGAAGCCCTCGGAGAGCTTCGAGCGGGTCTTGGCCAGGACGCCGGCCTTGCGGGCGACGCCGTTCTCGTCCACCTCGGCGGGCAGCTCGATCGGCTGCGGCTGCTCGTGCGCGGTGAGCTTGAACTTGTCCTGCGCCGAGAGCTCGGCGTGGACCTCGATGAACTCACCGTGCGGCAGGCGCTTGATGATGCCCGACTCGCGGCCGTGCAGCACCTTCTCCTTGTCGCGGCGCTGGAGACCGAGGCACCAGCGCTTGGTGATCACGAACACGACCACCGGGACGACGAAGAAGCCGATGCGGACCGCGTAGGTGATGGTGTTGATCGACAGGTGCAGGTGGGTGGCGATCAGGTCGTTGCCACCACCGGCGAGCAGGATCAGGTACAGCGAGATCCAGGCGGCACCGAAGGCGGTGCGGACCGGCGCGTTGCGCGGACGGTCGGCGATGTGGTGCTCGCGCTTGTCGTTGGTGACCCACGCCTCGACGAACGGGTACAGCCAGATGACGGCCAGCACCAGCGGGAAGACCATCAGCGGGATGAACACGCCCAGGTTGAGGGTGTGGCCGCCCCAGACCGAGATCTCCCAGCCCGGCATGACGCGGATCAGGCCCTCGGAGAAGCCCATGTACCAGTCGGGCTGCGCGTCGGTGGACACCTGGTCCGGACGGTACGGGCCGTACGCCCAGATCGGGTTGACGGTGGCGATGGCGGAGATCGCCGCGATGACACCGAACACCAGGAAGAAGAAGCCACCGGCCTTGGCCATGTAGACCGGCATCAGCGGCATGCCGACGACGTTCTTCTCGGTCCGGCCGGGACCCGCGAACTGGGTGTGCTTGTGGTAGAAGACCAGGATCAGGTGCGCCACCAGCAGGCCCAGCATGATGCCCGGGATGAGCAGCACGTGGATGGTGAAGAACCGCGGCACGATGTCGGTGCCGGGGAACTGGCCGCCGTACAGGAACATCGCCAGGTAGCTGCCGACGATCGGCACCGCCAGGATCGCGCCCTCCATGAAGCGGATACCCGTACCGGAGAGCAGGTCGTCCGGGAGCGAGTAGCCCATGAAGCCGTCGAACATGCCGAGGAAGAGCAGACCGGCGCCGAAGAGCCAGTTGATCTCGCGCGGCTTGCGGAACGCGCCGGTGAAGAACACGCGCATCATGTGCACGAGCATCGCGGCGACGAACACGATCGCGGCCCAGTGATGGATCTGACGGATCAGCAGACCACCGCGGACCTCGAACGAGATGTTCATGGTCGAGGCGTACGCCTCGGACATCCGGATGCCGTTCAGCGGCACGTACGAGCCGTGGTACACGGTCTCGGCCATGCTGGGCTTGAAGAACAGCGTCAGGTAGACGCCCGTGAGGATGATGATGATGAAGGTGTAGAGGCAGATCTCACCGAGCATGAAGGACCAGTGGTCCGGGAAGATCTTGCGCAGGTTGGACTTGGCCAGGGTGTAGATGCCCAGGCGGCCGTCCACCCAGTCCGCGGCCGACTCGACCTTGTTCGCGGGCTTGGCGCGGGTACTGCTCGGCTTGGTTGCACCGGTGCTGGTGCCGCTTGCGCTGCTCATCGCGGACGCTCCCAGTAGCTCGGGCCGACGGGCTCGTCGAAGTCGCCGGTGGCGACCAGGTAGCCCTGCTCATCGGTGGTGATCTTCAGCTGCGGCAGCGGGTGGCCGGCCGGGCCGAAGATGACGCGAGCGCCGTCCGCCAGGTCGAAGGTCGACTGGTGGCAGGGGCAGAGCGCGTGGTGGGTCTGCTGCTCGTACAGCGAGATCGGGCAACCGACGTGGGTGCAGATCTTCGAGTAGGCCAGGATGCCCTCGAAGCCCAGCTCACGGGACTGGTTGTCCTTGATGTCCTCCGGGGCGATCCGGACGAGCATCAGCGCGTCCTTGGCGATCTGCACCTGGAAGTCCTCGGCGTCCTCCTCCAGGCCCTCGGGCTTGGCGAAGGTGAGGGACCCTTGGATGATGTCCTCGGCCTTCATCGGCTTGTTGGTGTTCATGTTCACCAGCGCGATGGGGTTCTGCGGGGTCGCCTTGTCCCAGCCGGTGTGCGCGAGCTTCTGCTCCGGCAGCGGGCCCAGGTCGCGCAGCAGCACGACACCGGAGAGCGGCACCAGGGCCATCGAGCCGATCAGCGTGTTGCGGAGCATCTTGCGGCGGCCGAAGCCGGACTCCGCGGCACCCGTCTTGAATTGCTCGATGACGTCCGCGCGCAGCTCGTCGTCGGCCTCGATCGGGTGGCGCTCGGCGGGCAGCTCGTGGTCCGACATCAGCGTGCGGGCCCAGTGGACTGCGCCCGCGCCGATGCAGAACAGCGCCACGCCGAGGGTCAGGCCCAGGGCGAAGTTGAGCGAGCTGACGTGGCCGATCGGGAAGATGTAGACGATCTCGTCGATCGGGAAGACCACGTACGAGGCGATGAAGCCGATGGTGGCCAGCATCGACACGATGAAGAGCAGGGAGACCTGGCGCTCGGCGCGCTTGGCGGCCCGCTCGTCGATGTCGGTGCGACGCGGCTCGTGGGCCGGCAGGCCCGGGTCGGCGAACGGGTCCCCGTGGGTGGCGACCGCGCCGTGGGAGGCGTCGTGCGCCTCGGGCATGTTGTCGGAAGTGTCGTGGCTCATGACTTCTTGGCCTTGGTGGTGTGGGCGGCGACCCAGATCGCGACGACGATGAGGAGGCCGAGACCGAAGATCCAGCCGAACAGGCCCTCGGTCACCGGACCGAGGCTGCCCAGGGTCAGACCGCCGGGGTTGGGCTCGTCATTGGTCGTGTGGCGGACGAAGGCCACGATCTGGCGCTTCTGCTCCTCCGGCATGGTGGTGTCGGGGAACGACGGCATGTTCTGCGGGCCGGTCTGCATGGCCTCGTAGATGTGCTTCGGGTCGACACCCTCCAGCGAGGGGGCGTACTTGCCGTTGGTCAGGGCTCCACCCTGACCGGCGAAGTTGTGGCACTGCGCGCAGTTGGTGCGGAACAGCTCGCCACCCTTGGAGATCTCCTCACCGGCCACGGCCGGGTCGGTGGAGGGCGTGTACGCCTCCTCCTTGGGGACGACCGGGCCGGGGCCGAGCGAGGCCACGAAGGCGGCCAGCTGGTCGATCTCGGTCTGCGAGTAGATGACCTTCTTGCGCGGGACCTGGGCACCCGGCTGCTGCGCGGGCATGCGGCCGGTGCCGACCTGGAAGTCGACCGCGGCGGAGCCGACGCCGACCAGGCTCGGACCGTCGGAGGAGCCCTGGCCGTTCAGGCCGTGGCAGGAGGAGCAGCCCACGGCGAAGAGCTTCTTGCCCTCGTCGATCGCGAGCGACTGCGCGGAGGTGTCGGCCTGCGCCTTCTCGGCGGGCGCGAACGCGGCGTACAGCCCCCCGGTGGCCGCCAGGGCGAGAAGTAGGACGACCAGCGCTGCCAGTGGGTGGCGCCGTCGTGCGGAGAGCTTTTTCACGGAATAACCCCGGTGTCAGGATCGGTCGACAGCCGGCCCGCCCCGACGTCCCGGCGGCTGAGACCGGGTCAGGGGCGTGGTCGGCTGGTTACTTGATCAGGTAGATGGTCGCGAACAGGCCGATCCACACGACGTCGACGAAGTGCCAGTAGTACGACACCACGATCGCGGCGGTGGCCTGCTCGTGCGTGAAGCGCCGCGCCGCGTAGGTCCGTCCGAGGACCAGCAGGAAGGCGATCAGACCACCCGTCACGTGCATACCGTGGAAGCCGGTGGTCAGGTAGAAGACCGTGCCGTACGGGTCCGAGGACAGCGACAGGCCGTCCTTCTTGACCAGCTCGGTGTACTCGAAGATCTGCCCGCCGATGAAGATCGCGCCCATCACGAAGGTGATGTAGAACCACGAGCGGAGCTTCTTCACGTCGCCGCGCTCGGCGGCGAAGACGCCCATCTGGCAGGTCAGGGACGAGAGCACCAGGATGATGGTGTTCGTCAGGGAGAACGGCACGTTGAGGGCTTCGGCCTTCTCGTGCCAGTACTCTGCGCCCTTGACGGAGCGGAGGGTGAAGTACATCGCGAACAGGGCCGCGAAGAACATCAGCTCCGAGCTCAGCCAGACGATGGTTCCCACGCTGACCAGGTTCGGCCGGTTGACCGCTCCGTGCGCGTGTCCGGTTTCTGTTGCTGTTGCTGTCGCCACGACGGACATTATGTCGGTCCCTTATTCCGTCTTCACGCCGGGGGGTCTCCCTCGGAGTGTCCGGTGCGTGCGGTATGCCCACCTGGGGCTCCGTCCGTTTTCTGATGGTTGTTCGGTCTGGCGGTGGCGGCGTCCCCCGGGCGGGTGACCGGCGGGCGTGGCGCGTTGAAGGAGATCGCGTCAGGGGCTCACGGGCGGGGGTGCGCGGGAGTAGCATCCGCAGTGAACGTGGTCCGGATCACACTGGGCCGTTCGGAGCGGCACATATAAGAGGACGAGCACCCGGGAGCAGGGCCCATGGCGCACACGACCGACGAGACGCTCACCGTTCTCGTCTACAGCGACGACCGCAACACCCGTGAGCAGGTCACCCTGGCGCTGGGCCGCAGGCCCGCCGCGGACCTCCCCGCGATCGAGTACCTGGAGTGCGCCACCACCCCGGCCGTGCTGAAGGCGCTGGAGCGCGGCGGCGTCGACCTCTGCGTGCTGGACGGCGAGGCCGTGCCGGCCGGCGGGCTCGGACTCACCCGGCAGCTCAAGGACGAGATCTACGGCTGCCCGCCGGTGCTGGTGCTGATCGGCCGCCCGCAGGACTCCTGGCTGGCCGCCTGGAGCCGGGCCGACGCCGCCGTCTCGCACCCGGTCGACCCGGTGGCGCTGGCCTCGGCGGCCACCACGCTGCTGACCGCCCGCGTGGCCCGCCGGACGCCCGCGCACCACTGACGGTCGGACCTGTCTCACCTGGAGAGATGCGGGTCGGGAACGGCCCGCATCGCTCCCGCCGCTCTCGCTAGGCTGGCTCACATCCTTCCGGCGGCCTTCCGCCGGTACCGAGACGAGCTGGAGACGGCCATGGTGAACGTGCACTCTGCGAACGGCGGTAGCGACCCCGCGCAGGTGGTCCGCACCTGGCCGGACGTCCTGTCGGTCCTGCTCCGCGGCGAGGACCTCGGCCGGGCGGACACCGCCTGGGCGATGGACCGCATCATGAGCGGCGAGGCCAGCCCCGCCCAGGTGGCCGGCTTCATGGTCGCGCTGCGGGCCAAGGGCGAGACCGTCGAGGAGGTCTCCGGTCTGGTCGAGTCGATGTACGCGCACGCCGAGCCGCTGCACATCCCCGGCCCCGCGGTGGACATCGTCGGCACCGGCGGCGACCGGGCGAAGACCGTCAACATCTCCACCATGTCGGCGGTGGTCGCGGCCGCCGCCGGCGCCAAGGTGGTCAAGCACGGCAACCGGGCCGCCTCGTCCGCCAGCGGCGCGACCGACGTGCTGGAGAAGCTGGGGATCAGCCCCGACGTCAGCACCCGCCGGGTCGCCGAGATCGCCGAGGAGGTCGGGCTGACCTTCTGCTTCGCGGCCCGCTTCCACCCGGCGATGCGGCACGCCGCCCCGGCCCGACGGGACCTCGGGGTGCCGACCGCGTTCAACATCCTCGGCCCGCTGACCAACCCCGCCCGGGTCACCGCACACGCGATCGGCTGCTTCGACACCCGGCTGGCCGGGCTGATCGCCGGCGTGCTCGCCGCCCGCGGTGCGAGCGCACTGGTGTTCCGGGGTGACGACGGGCTCGACGAGCTGACGATCTCCACCACCTCGCACGTCTGGGTGGTGCGGGGCGGCGCGGTCACCGAGACGCAGTTCGACCCGCGCGAGGTCGGGATCGACCTGGTGGGCATCGAGGCGCTGCGCGGGGCCGACCCCGAGTACAACGCGGGCGTCGCCCGCCGGGTGTTCGCCGGCGAGCGCGGCCCGGTGCGCGACGCCGTGGTGCTGAACAGCGCGGCGGCGCTGGTCGCCCTCGACCTGACGGACGCTCCGCTGGCCGAGCAGATCGCCGCGGCGATGGAGCGCACGGTGGCCGCGATCGACTCCGGCGCGGCCGAGGCCACCCTGAAGCGCTGGGCCGAGGCGACCACCAAGTAGCCCTCGAACGACGCGTGGTCTTCGGGGGCTGCGGAGCCCCCGAAGATCATGCTATGGTCTGGCACTAGGTCATGAGTGGCAGCGACAAGCCCCAGCTTGCTGTCCGGCAACCCTCCGTCCGTGGCGGGGTGCCCTGGGTGAGGACCGGGCTTCGCGGCGATCCGTCCGCGCGGCAAGCGCGGACCACCGGTCGATGCACTCCGGGGTCCTTACCCCAGGAGGAGTGCATCCCATGGCCGTTTCCACCGAGATCTGTGCCCCCCTCGCCGTGCTCGGCCACGACGTCCAGGTGCCGCTGGCCTCCGGCGAGAAGGTCGGCTACGCCGCGCTCGACTACGCCGCCAGCGCGCCCGCCCTGCAGCGGGTCTGGGACGACATCGCCGCCTACGCCCCGTACTACGGCAGCGTGCACCGCGGCGCCGGCTACCTCTCGCAGCTGTCGACCGACCTGTTCGAGCAGAGCCGCCGCACCGTCGCCGACTTCCTCGACCTGCGCGCGGGCGACCAGGTGGTCTTCACCCGGGCGACCACCGACTCGCTGAACCTGCTTGCCGGGGTGCTGCCGGCCGGCACCCGGGTGTTCGCGTTCGAGACCGAGCACCACGCCTCCCTGCTGCCGTGGCGCCGCGAGGGCCTGACGGTGTCGTACCTGCGCGCCCCGCGCTCGCACGCCGAGGCGGTCGCCGCCCTGGACGCCGCACTGGCCGAGGCCCCCGAGGGCCCCAAGCTGTTCTGCGTCACCGGCGCCTCCAACGTCACCGGCGAGCTCTGGCCGGTCGCCGAGCTGACCCGGGTCGCGCACCGGCACGGCGCCCGGGTGGTGCTGGACGCGGCCCAGCTCGCCCCGCACCACCGGGTGTCGGTGCGGGAGCTGGACGTGGACTGGATCGCCTTCTCCGGCCACAAGCTCTACGCCCCGTTCGGTGCCGGTGTGCTGGCGGGCCGGGCGGACTGGCTGGACGCGGCCGAGCCGTACCTGGCCGGCGGCGGGGCGAGCCGGACGGTGGCGCGCGAGGTGGACGGCTCGGTCGCGGTGGAGTGGCAGCAGGGCCCGGCCCGGCACGAGGCCGGCTCGCCGAACGTGATCGGCGCCTACGCGATCGCCTCCGCCTGCCGGGCGCTGGGCGAGGCGGGCTTCGACGAGCTGGAGGCCCGCGAGCAGCAGCTGGTCGAGAAGCTGAAGAAGGGCCTGGCGGAGGTGCCCGAGGTGCGGGTGCTCAGCCTGTTCGGCGAGGACGCCGCCCGGGTCGGCGTGCTGTCGTTCGTGGTGAAGGGCTGGAACAGCTCGCACTTCTCGGCGGCGCTCTCCGCCGAGTACGGGATCGGCGTCCGCGACGGGCTGTTCTGCGCGCACCCGCTGGTGCGCACCCTGCTGGGCGGCGAGGAGGCCGCGCCGAGCGAGTGCGGGGCGCCGGAGCCGTCGCTGCCGGGCGAGCGGAGCCTGAACGCGATCCGGGTGAGCTTCGGCGCGGGCACCCCCGAGGAGCACGTGGACCGCTTCCTGGCGGCCGTCCGCGAGCTGGTCGCGGACGGCGCCAAGTGGACCTACCGCAACGAGGACGGCCGCTGCGTGGCCGACACCTCGGGCAGGTGAGCCCGGGCTACTCGTCCAGGCCGAGCGCGAAGGCCGCCTCGAGGTCGTGCTGCGAGTAGGTGCGGAAGGCGATCTGGGTCTCGGTGTGCGTGACGCCGGGCACCTTGTTCACCTGACCGGGGATCACCTCGGCGAGGTCCTCGTGACGGCGCACCCGCACCATGGCGACCAGGTCGTAGGAGCCGGTCACCGAGTAGACCTCGCTGACCCCGTCGATCGCGGCGACGGCCTCGGCGATCTCGGGGATCCGGTCGACGCTGGTCTTGATGAGGACGATCGCAGTGATCACTCTGGCGCTCCTGTAAACGGGGGTGCGGCCAGCGTATCGGCCGCCCCGTCGCCGCGTCTCCCGGTCGGCGGGCGGGCGGCGGGCGGGCCCGCGGTCCGCGGGCAGGCGGCCCAGGTGAACAGCCAGCCGGCGGTGAAGCCGATGACGTGCACCAGGTACGCGACGCCCGAGCCGCCGTCGCGCACCGACCACCACTGCAGGGCGAACCACAGGCCGAGCACCAGCCAGGCGGGGAAGCGCAGCGGCAGGAAGAGCAGCACCGGCACCAGCGCGGTCACCCGCGCCCTCGGGTACAGCCGCAGGTAGGCGCCGAGCACCCCGGCGATCGCGCCGGAGGCGCCGACCAGTGCCCGGACCGCGTCCGGGGTGCGGGCCTCGGCCAGCGCGAAGCCGTACGTGGCGAGGTAGCCGATCGCCAGGTAGCAGAGCAGGAAACGGGCCCGGCCCAGCCTGCGCTCCACCCCGGGGCCGAAGACGAAGAGGAAGAGCAGGTTGCCCAGCAGGTGCAGCCAGCCCGCGTGCACGAACAGCGAGGTCAGCACCGAGAGCGCGGGCACCTTCCCCGGGGTGGGGGAGAGCACGCAGTCCGGGGTGACCGGGGCGACCTGCCGGAGGCGCTCGGCGGAGAGCGGCCGACGGTCGATCAGTTCGGCGGGGACGGCCCCCCAGCGGTGCTCGTAGCGCTGCTCGGCGCACAGCCGGGCGGCCCCGGTGCCGTACAGCGGATTGACGCCGCTCGGACCGAGCAGCAGCACCAGCGCCGAGACGGCGATCAGCGCGTACGTGACCACGGGGGCCGGGCCCGGCCCGGTAGCGGGCGGAGCGGCCCGGTCGAGGACGGGGAGCACCATGCCGGGGAGCATTCCTCGGGGCCGCCCCGGCGACACCGGGGGTGCTGCGGACGGGTGAAGTGTCCGCGCCGTGGACCGGTTCCCGGGCGCGTCGGCGCAGGCAATAGGCTTGGAAGTCCGAGCCGGAACCCGCCGAGAGGACCCCTGGTGACCATCGCCGCGCCGACTGACGAGACCCGCTGGCGCTGCACGCTGTGCGGCAACCTGACCCGTTTCGACGTGACCCGCTCCTCCCGGGTGATCGACTTCGTGCACTTCGACCTGTCCGGCGACTCCAAGGTCGAGGAGACCGAGGTGCTGGCCGAGACCATCGAGTCGGTGCGCTGCCGCTGGTGCAACGCGGTGGACCAGGTCGAGCTGGTGGCCCGTCCGGGTGCCGAGGAGGCTGCCGCCGAGGGCGAGCAGCAGGCCTGACGCACGTCGCCCGCCCCGCGTCCCGCCCCCGTCCGGGGTGGGCCGCGGGGCGGACTCGTCGCGGGGGTGCTGTCGGTGCGGCAGGGTAGACGGGACAATTGCAGGGAGCGGTGAGTTCCAGGGCGTCGGCAACCGGCCGACCGGCACCGCCCAGTGATCAGGATCGGAGCCGACGACGTGGTGGAGGCAGCGAGCGGGCCGGCGGAGGGTTCCGGGCCCGCCGAGGAGCCGGCCGAGGTGCTGGACCGGCCGCTGCCCGAGGGGGTGCGGCGCCGGGTGGTCGGGATCGCCGCGGACGCCCTCGGCGCCATCCCGCCGGCCGAGCTGCCCGCCTCGCTGCGCCAGTACGCCAAGTTCACGCCGGCCCGCCGGGCCAAGTACGCGGCGACCGCGCTGGCCGCGGCGTTGGAGGCCGAGCCGGCCTTCCGGCTGCGGATAGCCGAACGGCTGCGGCTCGGCCAGCCCGATCTGGTGAAGTCGCTGGAGGCCGGGTCGGTGCCCTCGGCCGCCGACCCGATGGACGTGGCGGCCGCCGCCTACCTGCTGCGCACGCCCGGCTGGACCCGGGTGGTCGCGGAGGCCGGCGAGGAGGCCGAGCGGGTCGACGCCGAGGGCGCGGCCGCCGAGGCCGGCCGCCTGGTGGAGAAGCTCCAGGCGGAGCTGGCCGAGGCGCGCGGCGCGGCCCGGGCCGAGCAGGAGCGCCAACGGGCGGACGCCGAGGGGGTGCGCCGCGAGGTGGAGTCGCTGCGCAAGCGGGTGCGGACGCTGGAGAGCGACACCCGGCGGGCGCAGGCGGAGGCCCGCAAGCTGCAGGCGGAGCTGGACGCGGCGCGGACCGCGGCGGCGACCGAGCGGAGCACCGCGGAGTCCGAGGCGCGCCGGCTGCGGCACCGGGTCTCCGAGCTGGAGGCGGCGGTGGAGGCCGGCCGCCGCTCGGCCCGCGAGGGCCGCTCGGTGGAGGACATGCGGCTGCGGCTGCTGCTGGACACGGTGCTGCAGTCGGCGCAGGGCCTGCAGCGGGAGCTGGCGCTGCCGGTCGCGCAGATCCGGCCGGCCGACCTGGTGGAGGCGGTGGTCCCGGGCTCGGCCTCGCCGAACGACGTGGCCCGCCGGGGCCTGGCGGAGGACGACCCGGCGCTGCTGGACCAGCTGCTGGCCATCCCTCAGGTGCACCTGGTGGTGGACGGCTACAACGTGACCAAGACCGGCTATCCGACGCTGCCGCTGGAGCAGCAGCGGCTGCGGCTGCTGGGCGGGCTGGCGATGCTGGCCCAGCGCACCCAGGCCGAGGTGACCTGCGTCTTCGACGGGCAGGACCTGGACGTGCCGGTGATCATGGCGCCGCCGCGCGGGGTGCGGGTGCGGTTCAGCCGGACCGGGGAGACCGCGGACGAGCTGATCCGCCGGCTGGTGCGGGCCGAGCCGGAGGGCCGTCCGGTGGTGGTGGTCTCGGCCGACCGGGAGGTGGCGGACGGGGTCCGCAAGGCCGGTGCCCGGCCGGTCGCCTCGGTGCTGCTGCTGAATCGGTTGTCCCGGAGCTGAGCCGGGCTCAGGCGCTCCGTCGGTGCTGGTCGGGGCGCCCGGGTGGCCGCGATGTGTCGATCGCGTGAAGCCCGCCCGGGTTGGGAAGTTCGTGGGGGTGGGGGAGTGGCGCGGGAGCGCCGAGTTCACTAGGGTCTGGCGTCAAACCTATTTTCCGGACTATCGCCCGAACGGGTGAGTCCAGCTGGAAGAAGGAGCTACACCCTTGGCCTCCCACCGCCGTCCCAAGCAGCCGAGCCGTGCGCGGGTCTCCGTGCTCACCGCTGCCGCCGCGACCGCGGTCGCCCTGTCGGCCCAGGTGAGCGCGCACGCCGCGCCCGCCCAGCCGAACAAGGACGAGGTGAAGGCCCAGGTCGACAAGCTCCTCGAGGAGCAGGAGCAGGCGGCCGAGAAGTACAACGGCGCCAAGGAGCGGGCCGACCAGCTGCACAAGCAGGCCGACCAGCTGCAGGACCAGATCGCCCGCAGCCAGGCCCAGATGACCGACCTGGCCGGCGGCCTGGCGGCGGTCGCGGCCGACGAGTACCGCACCGGCGGCGTCGACCCGTCGATGCAGCTGATGCTCTCCACCGACCCGGACAAGTACCTGGCGCAGGCCTCCAGCTTCGAGCAGGCCGCCAACACCCAGGCCGACACCCTCCGGTCGCTCAAGGACCAGCAGCGCCGGCTGGACCAGCAGAAGCAGGAGGCCGCGGCCGTCCTCGCCGAGCTGGACAGCTCCACCCAGGCGCTGAACGACGCGAAGAACCAGGTCCAGGAGAAGCTGAAGGAGGCCCAGAAGCTGCTGAGCAAGCTCAGCGCCGCGGACCGGGCCGCTATCCTCGGCGGCGGTGCCGCCGCCTCCCGCAGCGACTCCCGCTACGACCTCTCCAGCCTGCCGCAGCCCGGCGGCTACGCCGGTGTCGCGGTCAACGCGGCGATGGGCAAGCGCGGTTCGGCGTACGTCTGGGGCGCCACCGGCCCGAGCACCTTCGACTGCTCCGGCCTGATGGTCTGGGCGTACAAGCAGGCCGGGGTCTCGCTGCCGCGCACCTCGCAGTCCCAGGCCTCGGTCGGCACCGGGGTGCCGCTGTCCGCCGCCCAGCCGGGCGACCTGGTCATCTACTACGGCGACGCCCACCACGTGGGCATGTACATCGGCAACGGCCTGGTGGTCCACGCGCCGCGCACCGGCGACGTGGTGAAGGTGATGGCCGTCGACACCCTCCCGATCAAGACCATTCGTCGGGTCTGACCGTTTCGCCCGGCTCCTGACGGGCCGTGACACGCCCGGACGCGTCGAGATCGCCCTGTGATCTGCGACACGTCCGGGCTTCGTGTTTTCCAGGCTTATGATGCGAATAAATCAGCGGTCGGTAACTGCGTGATCACAAGCGGTCATATTTGAAATCGAAATTGAGCCTCTTTCAGATTTTTTTCTGACAAGGATTTGAACGGATCACGGTTGGGTTACTAGGGTCATGCCTCGACCGCCGTGAAGTCGATCGCCCAGCCCGGGCGACGGCGGTGGTCGCCGCCGAGTCCGTGAAGCAGCGGGGCAGCTGGTCTGCCGCGGGGAAGCCCTTGCGGGGGTGCTGTGGAACGGAGCCGGGGAACCACCAGTTCCTCCGGGGTGAATCGGCGCCAGGACGGCCGCGCGAGCGGGCGGGGAGGCGTCGTAGGGCAGCTCTTCGCCCGAACCCGTCAGCTCACCTGGTAGGCGGTGTGAGGAGAAGGAGTCCGCCTTCGTGGCGTCCCATCGTCGTCCCAAGCCCGCCGGCCGCGCCCGCATCTCGATCCTGACCGCCGCTGCCGCCACCGCGGTCGCGCTCTCCGCCCAGGCCGGTGCCCACGCCGACCCGGCGCCGACCAAGGACCAGGTCAAGCAGCAGGTCGACGAGCTCAACGAGCAGGCAGAGGTCAAGACGGAGGCGTACAACGCCGCCGTCGAGAAGCAGCAGACCCTGCAGAAGCAGGTCACCCAGCTCCAGGACCAGGTCGCCCGCCAGCAGGCCCAGGTGACCACGGTTCAGGACACCCTGGCCGGCATCGCCGTCGAGCAGTACCGCACCGGCGGCATCCCGCAGACCGTCCAGCTGATGCTCTCCAGCAACCCGGACGTCTTCCTCGGCGAGGCCGGCCGCCTCGACCAGGTCGGCGCCACCCAGGCGGACCTGCTGAAGGCCTTCAAGGACGAGCAGGGCAAGCTCGACCAGCAGCGCAAGGAGGCCGAGCAGAAGCTCGGCGAGCTGGACTCGACCACCAAGAGCCTCAAGGCCGGCAAGGAAGAGATCCAGGGCAAGCTGGCCAAGGCCCAGGAGCTGCTGAACTCGCTCACCCAGAAGGAGCGCGAGGACCTCGCCGCCGCCGAGGCCAAGGCCGCCGCCAGCTCCCAGGCCGCCGCCGAGCGCGCCTCGCGCGACACGCCCCGGGCGGACCTGGCCCCCGCCAACCTGCCGGCCGGCTCCGGCTACGCGGCCGCCGCCATCGCCGCCGCCCAGTCCAAGCTGGGCAGCTGGTACTCCTACGGCGCGGCGGGCCCGTCCACCTTCGACTGCTCCGGTCTGATGCAGTGGGCGTACGCCCAGGCGGGTGTCTCGATCCCGCGCACTTCGCAGTCCCAGGCCGGCGCGGGCACCAGCGTGGGCAGCAACATCGCCAACGCCAAGCCCGGTGACCTGATCATCTACTACGGCGACCAGCACCACGTCGGCATGTACGTCGGCAACGGCCAGATCATCCACGCGCCGCACACCGGCGCGCAGGTCCGCTACGAGTCGGCGACCGCGATGCCGATCAACCGGATCGTCCGGGTCTGACGCCCCGTGACTCCCGGAGGGCCCGGCACCCCACAGGGTGCCGGGCCCTTCGCGCACCGGTCGGACTTCTGTCCGATTTGGGGTCAAATATTCGGTGGTGGAGGGGTTTGGACTAGATCGGGGCGACTCGCTAGCCTCTGGCCCATGTCACTGCACCGCCGCCCCACTCTGCCGGGCGTCCAGCGGCTGGCCTGCGCGCTGGCCCTCACCGCAGCCGCGACCAGCGCCATCGGCGTGACCGTCACCCCGGCCCAGGCCGAGCCGACCAGCAGGCAGGACGTCAAGGCCCAGATCGACCAGATCTACGACGAGGCCGAGCAGGCCTCCGAGAAGTACAACGCGGCCCAGGAACTCCAGCGCAGGCTCCAGGCCGAGACCTCCGCGCTGCAGGACCAGATCGCCTCCGGCCAGGAGGAGCTCAACCTGCTCCGCCAGGACCTCTCCGCGGTCGCCGCCGCCCAGTACCGCTCCGGCGGCATCGACCCCGGCGTCCGGCTGATGCTCGACTCCGACCCGGCCGGCTACCTCGCCCGTGCCCGCTCCCTCGACCAGGCCGTCGAGCGGCAGAACGAGACCCTGCGCCAGGTGCTCGACCGGCAGGGCCGGCTCGACCAGCGGCGCGCCGAGGCCACCGGCAAGCTCGCCGAACTCGACCGGGTCCGGCAGACCCTCGCCGAGTCCAAGGACGAGATCCGGCAGCGGCTGCTCAAGGCGCAGAAGCTGCTCGACGGCCTCGGCACCGCCGAGCGCGCCCGGATGGCCGCCGACGACGCCCGCGAGGCCGAGCAGCGCGCCACCCGCGGCACCGACCGGCTCGACCTCGGCACCCTGCCGCCCTCCTCCGACCGGGCCGCCGTCGCGCTCGCCGCCGCGATCAGCAAGATCGGCTCCCCCTACGTGTACGGATCCACCGGCCCCCGTGCCTTCGACTGCTCCGGTCTGATGTACTGGAGCTGGAGGCAGGCCGGAGTGACCCTGCCCCGCACCTCGCAGGCCCAGGCCTCCGCCGGCCGGCGGATCAGCCTCGCCGAAGCACGACCGGGAGACCTGGTGATCTTCTACAGGGACATGCACCACGTCGGCATGTACGCCGGCGGCGGTGTCGTCGTGCACGCGCCCTACCCGGGCGCGCGGGTGCGGTACGAGAGCGTCAACGCGATGCCCGTCACCGGGGTGGTGCGGGTCTGAGCTCCACGGATCCCGCGGCCGACGGCCGGCCCGCCCCCCGACCGGGGGCGGGCCGGCCGCTGCTGTCGCGCCGCGCCGCCCTGCTGCTGGCCGCCGGCGGCCTCGCGCAGCTCTCGCTGCCCCGGGTGACCGCCCCCGCGCCGGTCGGCGCCCCGCTGCCGACCGTGCCGTCCCCCGCCGGCCCGACCGGGTCGCCGTCCGGTCCGGCGGCCGGCTCGTCGCTCGGCCGGGCAGAGCTGGAGGCGCTGCTCGCCGCCCGGGCGGCCGCGCTGCGCACGGGCGACCGGGCGGCGCTGCTCGGCGGCTCCGCGCCGGGCGCGGCCGAGGCGCAGGCGGCCCTGCTCGGGTGGACGGCCGGGGTGCCGTTCGCGGAGCTGGCCTACCGGGTCGGGCCCTCCTTCGCCGAGCCGGGCCCGCAGGCCGCTTCCGCCTCGGTGCCCGTGGAGCTCGCCTTCCGGCTCGCCGGCGTCGACGACCACCCGGCGGTGCTGCAGCGGAAGGTCGACCTGGTCCGGGACGGCGGGCGCTGGCTGGTGGCCGGCGAGGAGCCGGTCGGGTCGGTGGCCCTGTGGGACCTCGGCGGGACGGTGCGGACCGCCTCCGGCAAGCGGTGCCTGGTGCTCGGGACGGCCGATGCCGCCGAGCTGGGCGAGGTCGCGGGCCTCGCCGACCGGGCCGTGCCCGCGGTCAGCGAGGTCTGGGGCGCCGGGTGGGGCGGGCACCTGCTGCTGGAGCTCGCCGAGACCGAGGAGCAGTTCGCCCGGCTGCTGGACGTGCCCGCCGACACCTACCGGGGCATAGCCGCGGTCACCCTGGCGATGGCGGGCGCGCCGGTGCGGACGCCGGCCGACCGGGTGCTGGTCAACCCCGAGGCCTACCGGGACCTGAGCGAACTCGGCCGGCGGGTCGTGGTCACCCACGAGGCCACCCACGTGGCCACCCGCGCCGACACCCGCGCCTGGACGCCGCTGTGGCTCTCCGAGGGCGTCGCCGACTGGACGGCGTACCGGGAGAGCGGGCGGACCGCCCGGCAGATCGCGCCGGAGCTGGCGGCCGAGGTCCGGGCCGGACGGGTGCCGACCGCCCTGCCGGACGACGCCGCCTTCGCCGCCGGGACGGCCGGGATCGCGCAGGCTTACGAGATGTCGTGGCTCGCCTGCGACCTGGTCGCCCGGCAGCACGGAGGGGCGACGCGCCTGGTGGCGCTCTACCGCGCCGTCGCCGCGGCCGGGTCGGGCCAGCTGGAGAAGGCGTTCCGCACGGAGCTGGGGATCGGCGTCGCGGAGTTCACCCGGCAGTGGGCCAAGGACCTGACCGCCCGCCTCGGCTGACCACGGGCGGCTGCGGTGCCGGCTGCCGCCGGATCTCCGGTACCGGCTGTCGCAGGCCCAGGGCGCCCGGCGGGTGGTCCGGGGCGGGGGTCAGGCGGTGTTCAGGAGGGGTTCGAGTTCGGCCGCGGTGATGAAGCTGGTGTGGGTGCCCGCGGTGGTGCAGGCGTGGGCGCCGGCCAGGGTGCCGGCGCGCATGGCGGTGGCGTGGGGGCGGCCGGCGAGGTGGGCGGCGAGGAAGGCGGCGACGAAGGAGTCGCCGGCGCCGTTGGTGTCGACGATCGGGAGGCCGGGGTCCAGCGCCGGGTGGTGGCGGACGGTGGGGTCCTCGCGGGTGAGCAGGTAGCTGCCGTCCGCCCCCGCGGTGGCGACCACGACGCGGGCGACGCCGTCCGCGAGGATGCCGCGCATGACCTCCTCCGGCCGGCCGTCGCAGCCGGCGGCGGAGAGGAACACCAGGTCGGAGCGGAGCGCGTACCAGCGGTGGTGCTCGCTCAGGCCGTCCCAGGCGTGCAGGTCGGTGGAGGAGCTGAGGCCGAGCGCGCGGACGTCGTCGTACATGTCGCGGGTGACGCCGGTGATGGAGAGGTGGACGTGCCGGGCGCGCCGCAGGTGGGGGAGGTGGAACGCGCGGGGCAGCCGCAGGTCGGCCGGGTGACGGCCGTCGTAGAAGGAGAACCGGCGGCCTTCGGCGTCGACCAGGTTGACCCCGCGCGGGGTGCCGGCGGGGGAGACCAGGTGGCTGAAGTCGAGGCCGCGGCGGCGGTACTCGGCGAGGACGAGTTCGCCCTGCGGGTCGTCGCCGAGGAAGTCGATCAGCTTGGTGCGCAGGCCGAGGGCCTGGCAGCCGAGGGCCACGCCGTTGCCGGTGTGGCCGACGTAGTCGACCACCGGTGGGACGCCGACGGAGTCGCCGGCGGGGATCTCCAGGGAGTCGACGCGGACGATGGTGTCGACCCCGACGCCGCCGGCGACCAGGACGTCGTACGCGATCTCGTGTTCGGGCATGCCGAAGATCGTGCCAGCGCGCCCACCGGGCCCGCAAGAACTTGCTGAAACTTTCAGGTGGTGGCTCGCCCGGCCGGCTGGCCCAGGTCGTCCAGCAGGGCCTGCTCGTACGCGATCCCCGGGCGGACCGGGTAGCCGGCCACCGGCTCGACGGCCGGCAGCACCACGGTCGGGTCGGCGTCGGGGCGGCGGGTGGAGCGCCACAGCCGGCGGCAGGAGACCAGGGTGGCGGCGAGCAGCAGCAGGTTGCGGGCGCTGAGCACCAGGACGCCCCAGAACTGGCTCTTGTGCACCTGCCCGAACAGCACCGGGAACTCCAGCGTGGTGAGCACGGTGGCGATCAGGATCAGCACCGCCACCGGCCGCTGGCTGGTGCCGCGCACGGTCAGGCAGACGGCGGTCAGGCCGATCAGCCAGACCAGGTACTGCGGGGAGATCACCCGGCTGGTCACGGTGAAGACCAGCAGCGCGGTGAGCGCCGCGTCGTACGTGGTCGAGGCCTGCCAGCGGCCCGCGCGCAGGCGCCACAGCAGCAGCCAGCCGAAGCCGGTCACGGTCAGCGCCACCATCACCTTGGAGACCACCGGCACCCACGGGCCGAGCATCTCGACCGAGCCGTAGTTCATGGTGACGGTGCCGTGCCAGTTGCCGGTCAGCCGGGCGAAGTGCAGCGGCAGGGCGCCCAGCGACTCGATCTCGATGCCGCGCTCGGTCTGGAACTTCAGGAACTCGAAGGCGCCGTTCATCCCCGCGGTCAGCAGGAAGCCCAGGGCCGCGGCGGTCGCGGCGGCGGCCGTCCAGGAGCGGCGGGTCCGGCGGCCGCGCGGGGTGCCGATCAGGGCCAGCAGCGGCCAGATCTTCAGCAGGCCGCCCAGGCCCAGCAGCAGGCCGCCGAAGCCGGGCCGCCGCGCCACCGCGAGCAGGCCGGCGATGGCGATCGCGGTCACCAGGATGTCGTAGCGGCAGTACACGGTCGGGCCGAGCAGCGGCACGCCCGCCACCCACATCCAGCCGCCGAGGAAGCTGCGGCCCTTCCGCGTTCCCGCCCGGACCAGCAGGAACATCGCCAGCGCGTCCAGCACGCCGCAGAGCACGAAGAACGAGGTCAGGTACGACCACGGCAGCAGCCCCGGCGCCAGGATCACCAGCGCGGCCCCGGGCGGGTACTGCCAGGTGACGTCGTCCAGCGGGAAGGTGCCCGTGCGCAGCACCTCGTACCAGCCGTGGTAGATCACCGACACGTCGGTGGAGACGTCGGTGTTGGAGATCTTGAGGATGCCCAGGATCATCAGGACGATCAGCGTCCGGGTGGCCAGCCAGCCCCCGGTCAGCGCCCAGAGCGGCCCGCGGGTGCGGGTCGGAGCGGAGCCCGAGGGCAGCGCCAGATGCGCGGTACTGCCGGTCCGGCCGGCCGGGGCCAACTCCACAACGCTCCTTCGGTTCGTCTCGTACGCCGTGGGCACCTACTAGGACCGGCCCCGAGCAGAAACGGTTGCGTGGGCAGGCTTCGTTCCCGATACACCTTCGTTCCCGACACACCGCGGCGGTGACCTATCGTACGGATCACCCACCCGTCCACCGAGCACCCCCCTACCGAGCGAGCCGCGGCAGATGCACAAGACCCTCATCGTCACCAACGACTTCCCGCCGCGGCCCGGTGGGATCCAGGCGTTCGTCCACAATATGGCCGTCCGCCAGCCGGCCGGGTCCATTGTGGTCTACGCCTCTCAGTGGCGGGACGGGACCGAGGTCGCGAAGTTCGACGCCGAACAGCCCTTTCCGGTGATCCGGGACCGGACCCGGATGATGGTCCCCACGCCCCGGGTCACCCGGCGGGCGGCGGAGATCCTCGAGGCGGAGGGCTGCACCTCGGTCTGGTTCGGCGCGGCCGCGCCGCTCGGCCTGATGGCGCCCCGGCTGCGCCGGGCGGGCGCCGAGCGGCTGCTCGGCATGACGCACGGCCACGAGGCCGCGTGGGCGCAGCTGCCGGTCTCCCGGCAGCTGCTGCGCCGGATCGGCGAGGGCACGGACACCCTGACGTACCTGGGCGAGTACACCCGTTCGCGGATCGCCGCGGCGGTCGGTCCGGAGGCGGCCCGGCGGATGGTGCAGCTGCCCCCCGGCGTCGACGAGCAGACCTTCCGGCCGGACTCGGGCGGCGCGGAGATCCGGGCCCGGCTGGGGCTGACGGACCGTCCGGTGGTGGTGTGCGTCTCGCGGCTGGTGCCGCGCAAGGGCCAGGACACGCTGATCGAGGCGATGCCGCAGATCCTCGCCGACGTGCCGGACGCGGTGCTGCTGATCGTGGGCGGCGGGCCGTACCGGGCGGACCTGGAGAAGCTGGCCGAGGCCCGCGGGGTCGCGCGGTCGGTGGTGTTCACCGGCGCGGTGCCGTGGGAGGAACTGCCGGCGCACTACGGGGCCGGCGACGTGTTCGCCATGCCCTGCCGAACCCGGCGCGGTGGCCTGGACGTGGAGGGCCTCGGGATCGTCTACCTGGAGGCGTCCGCGACCGGGCTGCCGGTGGTGGCCGGCGACTCCGGCGGGGCGCCGGACGCGGTCCTGGAGGGGGAGACCGGCTACGTGGTGCCCGGGCGGGAGGCCGGGGCGGCCGCGGAGCGGATCGTCCGGCTGCTGCGGGACGAGGCGCTGCGCCGCACGATGGGCGAGGCGGGGCGGCGGTGGGTGCACCGCGCGTGGCGCTGGGACATGCTCGCCGAGCGGCTGACCTCGCTGCTGGCCGCGCCGTAGCCCCCGGGAACGCCGTACCCGGCGGTCCGTCAGCGGGCTGACGGGCGGCCGGGCGCGGGGCGGGGCGCGGGGACGGGCGTCACCGCGCGGGCGGGGTCAGGCGGCGAGGCCGAGCCCGAGGGTGACGGCGACCGGGGCCAGGTAGAGCAGCGGGAACGGGACGGTCCCGTACGACCGGGCCCGGACGCAGGTGGCCACCGCGCCGAGGAAGTAGAGGATCAGGCCGACCGCCGCGGCGACGCCGATCGCCGGGACGGCGAGGCCGACCAGCAGGCCGGCGGCCCCGGCCAGCTTCGCCAGGGCGAGCGGGGTCCACCAGGTGCGCGGGACGCCGTACTCGACCAGGGGCTGGGTGACGAACTCGGCGCGGCGGGCGAGCGAGACGCCCGAGAAGCCGACCCAGAGGGCGCTGACGACGGCGAGGACGGCGTGGGCGACGGACATGGCGGGTACCCCGGATTCCTGACGGCTGCGAGAGGTGCGGACACTCCCTCGACGGATCCCGCCCGGCGGTTGTGACAGCGCGGGCGCAGGAATTCCGGGGTACCGGCGGCTACTTCCGGTAGAGGCCCTCGACCTCGGCGGCGAAGTCCTTGAGGACGACGTTGCGCTTCAGCTTCAGGGACGGCGTCAGGTGGCCGCTGTCCTCGGAGAAGACGGTGTCGAGCAGGCGGAACTTCTTGACCGCCTCGGCGTGCGAGACCGCCTGGTTGCCGTCGTCCACGGCGGCCTGCAGGGCGGCCAGCAGGTCCGGGTCGTCGGCGAGTTCGGCGACGGTGGCGGTGGCGGGCTTGCCGTTGAGCTCCTTCCAGCGGGGGAAGAACTCGGGGTCGACGGTGACCAGGCAGGCGATGAAGGGCTTGCGGTCGCCGACCACCATGACCTCGCCGACCAGGGCGTGGGCGCGGATCCGGTCCTCGATCACCGCGGGGGCGACGTTCTTGCCGCCGGCGGTGACGATGATCTCCTTCTTGCGCCCGGTGATGGTGAGGTAGCCCTCGGAGTCCAGGCTGCCGAGGTCGCCGGTGGCGAACCAGCCGTCGCGCAGCGCCTCCGCGGTGGCGACCGGGTTGTTCCAGTAGCCGGTGAAGATCTGCGGGCCCTTCAGCATGACCTCGCCGTCCTCGGCGATCCGGATCGAGGAGCCGGGCAGCGGCTGGCCGACGGTGCCGATCTTCGGCTTGTCGTTGGGGTTGAAGGCGGTGGCGGCGCAGGACTCGGTGAGGCCGTAGCCCTCCAGGACCTTGAAGCCGATGCCACGGTAGAAGTGGCCGAGGCGCTCGCCGAGCGGGGCACCGCCGGAGATGGCGGCGTTGCAGCGGCCGCCGAGCGCGGCGCGCAGCTTGCCGTAGACCAGCCGGTCGAAGACGGCGTGCTTGACCTTGAGGCCGAGCCCCGGGCCGCCCGCGTCCAGCGCGCGGCTGTAGGCGATCGCGGTGTCGGCGGCCTTGTCGAAGATCCCGCCCTTGCCGTCGGCCTGGGCCTTGGCCCGCGCGGTGTTGAAGACCTTCTCGAAGACCCGGGGGACGCCGAGGATCAGGGTCGGGCGGAAGGAGCCGAGTTCCTCGGTGACGTTCTTGATGTCGGAGACGTGGCCGAGCTTGATCGGGGCGATCGCGGCGGCGATCTCGGCGATCCGGCCGAGCACGTGGGCGAGCGGCAGGAAGAGCAGGACGGAGGACTCGCCGGTGCGGAACAGCTCGGGCATCCGGGCGACCACGTTGCCCAGCTCGGCGATGAAGTTGCCGTGGGTGAGCTGACAGCCCTTGGGGCGGCCGGTGGTGCCGGAGGTGTAGACGATGGTGGCGATCGCGTTCTCGTCGGCGGTGGCGCGGTACTCCGCCACGGTCGCGTCGGGGACGTCGACGCCGGCCCGCACGAGCGCGGCGATGCCGCCGGCCTCGATCTGCCAGGTGTGCTCCAGCTCCGGCAGCTCGGCCCGCACCGAGTCGACGACGGCGGCGTGCGCGGCGGTCTCGGTGACCACGGCCAGCGCGCCGGAGTCGCCGAGGATCCAGGTGACCTGCTCGGCGGAGGAGGTCTCGTACACCGGGACGGTGATCGCACCCGCGCACCAGATCGCGAAGTCCAGCAGCGTCCACTCGTAGCGGGTGCGCGACATCACGGCGACCCGGTCGCCGGGGCGGACGCCGGTGGCGATCAGGCCCTTGGCGACCGCGTGCACCTCGGCGAGGAACTGGACCGCGGTGAGGTCCTGCCAGCGGCCGTCCACCTTGCGGCTGAGCACGGCGGTGTCGGGGTGCCGCTCGGCGTTCTGGTGGACCAGGTCGGAGAGGTTACCGCCGCTCGGTACCTGAAATCGGGCCGGAAGGCTGAACTCGAGCAAGACTGCTCCTCGTCTGCGACGCTGCGGGACGGCAGGACGTTACTGCCCGGTAGGTCGATTCGGCCAGGGGGGTCGGCTCCGGTGTTCGAAGCGTCACATCGCAGGTCAGGTCGTGATTGTTCCGACTCGCACCTTAGACCAGGGGTCCGCGGACCGGGCAGGCGACCGGCGGGTCCGCCACCCGCGATAGCCTTCGCTGGGCTGCAGTACAGAAGAGGACGCGGAGGCCGCCATGGCGGAGCACACCAGGTCGAGCATCATCATCGAGGCCACCCCGGCCGAGGTCATGGCGGTCATCGCCGACTTCGCCGCCTACCCCGAGTGGACCGGGGAGGTCAAGGAGATCGAGGTGCTGTCCTCCGCCGAGGACGGCCGCGCCGCCGAGGTCCGCCTGCTGCTCGACGCCGGTGCGATCCGCGACGAGCACGTGCTCGCCTACACCTGGGACGGCGACCGCGAGGTGTCCTGGACGCTGGTCAAGAGCCAGATGCTGCGCTCCCTGGACGGCTCCTACACGCTGGCCGCGCGCAGCGGCGGCGGCACCGAGGTCACCTACCAGCTGGCCGTGGACGTCAAGATCCCGATGCTCGGCATGATCAAGCGCAAGGCGGAGAAGGTCATCATCGACCGGGCGCTGGCCGGTCTGAAGAAGCGCGTCGAGGGCTGACCGGGGGCGTGGTCACCCGGACGATCCTGGTCAGCGGCGCCGCCTCGGCCGCCGTCGCAGCCGCCACCGCACTGCACTCCGCCGCGCAGGGCCGCCGGACCCTGCTGCTGGCCGCCGACGACCCGCACCGCACCGTCGACGACCTGCTCGACACCCGGCTCCCCGCCGAGCCCGCCGCGTACGCCGAGCGCCTGGCGGTCGCCCGGATCGACGAGCAGGCCGCCTTCCGGGACGCGCTGGAGGGCCACCGCGGGCGGCTGGCCCCCGTCCTCGACCTGATCGGCGCCGAGCCGCTCGACCCGGAGGAGCTCACCCCGCTCCCCGGCACCCGCCCGCTCGCCCTGCTGCGGGCGCTGCGCGCCGCCGCGGCGGACGACCGGGCGGACGTGGTGGTCGTCGCCGCGCCGCCGCCCGCCGAACTGATCGCCGCCCTCGCCCTGCCCGAGCAGCTGGAGCGCTACCTGGCCCGCCTGCTCCCGGAGCAGCGCCAGGCCGCCCGCGCGCTGCGCCCGCTGCTCGCCGCGGTGGCCGGCGTGCCGATGCCCGCCGAGTGGCTGTTCGAAGCCAGGACCGCCGCGAGCACCGCACTGGCCGGAGCGCAGGCCGCGGTGCGCGCCCCCGGTCTGACCGTGCGCCTGACGGTGGACGCCGCCCACCCGGCGCTCGGCGAGCTGAACCGGATCCGTGCCGGACTCGCCCTGCACGGCCTGCGCGCCGACGCCGTGGTCGCCCACGGCGCCTACCCCGCGCAGGCGGTGACCTCGCCCGACCCGTGGCTGGCCGCGCACGCCGCCCGCCAGCAGGAGCGGCTGGCCGAGCTCGGCGAGCGGCTCGGCCTCCCGCTGCTGGTCACCCGGCAGCCGGAGACCGCGCTGGAGGCCCTCGCCGAGCAGCTGTACGGCGAGGGCGCGCCCGCGGTGCCGGCGCCGTCCGAGCCCTGGGTCGAGGACCGGCGGGCCGAGGACGGGCTGCTGGTCTGGCACCTGCCGCTGCCCGGCGCCGACCGCACCGAGCTGGACCTGGTCCGGCGCGGCGACGAGCTGGCGGTCGGGGTCGGCCCCTACCGGCGGCTGCTGCCGCTGCCGTCCGCGCTGCGCCGCTGCACGGTGAGCGGCGCCGGCCTCGCGGACGGCGTGCTGGCGGTGCGGTTCACCCCCGACCCGCAGCTGTGGCCGTCCGCGCTCGCATGACCCCCGATGGCGCCCTAGGTACAGGAGTGCAGATGTCCGAGGAGTCCGGCGACCGGACCGCCGAGCTGGTGGAGGAGGTGCGCCGGTTCGCCTCCGCGGTCGGCGCCAAGGCCCAGGAGGTGGGTGCGCGGCTGCGCGAGAACAACCCCGAGGTGTACGGACATCTCGCGGCCGCCGGGGGGGAACTGCTGGCCGCCTACCGGGCGGCCGTCTCCGGCCACGAACGCCGCTGGGCCGGATCCGGACACGCCGAGGCGGAGCGCATCGACCTGGACGAAGCCACCGACAACAAGTGAAGCCGCAGGTCAGCAGAGGTCACGATCGGGCGATCATGCGTGACGGAGCGAGACCGCTGATACGACTTCTGAAGGCATGACATGCCATAGTCCGCGAAATGTCTTCGAATAATGTAGGCCTGGGTGTGTACGGGAACCCCTGTGTACCGGTAGCGTTCCGCTCAGCGGGAACGAGTGAATAGCTGAGGGACACATGGCTCTGACCATTGGCGTCGATGTCGGCGGGACGAAGATCGCGGCTGGCGTGGTCGACGAATCCGGCGAGATCCTGGCGAAGACCCGGGTACCCACCCCGGCCGACCCCCAGTGGGCGGTCGACGCCATCGCGCAGGCCGTGCGGGAGCTCAAGGAGCAGTACCCGGACGTGGCCGGAGTGGGCGTCGGCGCCCCCGGCTTCGTCGACCGGGAGCGCTCCACGGTGATCTTCGCCCCGAACATCGCCTGGGAGAACGAGCCCCTCCAGCAGCGGATCGAGGAGCTCACCGGCCTCGGCACCGTGGTGGAGAACGACGCCAACTGCGCCGCCTGGGCCGAGTTCCGCTTCGGCGCCGCCGCCGCGCACGAGGACATGGTCCTGATCACCGTCGGCACCGGCATCGGCGGCGGCATCGTCCTCGACGGCCGGCTGCACCGCGGCCGCTTCGGCGTCGCCGGCGAGATCGGCCACCTCAACATGGTCCCGGACGGCCTGGAGTGCGGCTGCGGCGGCCACGGCTGCTGGGAGCAGTACGGCTCCGGCCGGGCGCTGCGCCGCTACGGCCGCGACAAGGCCGCCGCCGACCCGATCGCCGGCAAGCGGATGCTGGAGCTCAACGACGGCGTCGCCGAGACCATCCGCGGCATCCACATCACCGAGGCGGCCGAGGACGGCGACCCGCTCGCGCTGGAGTGCTACAGCGAGCTGGCCGACTGGCTGGGCCGCGGCATGGCCGACCTGGCCGCGCTGTTCGACCCGGGCGTCTTCGTGCTCGGCGGCGGCGTGTCCGACTCCGGCCGCCTGCTGCTCGACCCGGTGGCCGCCGCGTTCGAGAAGTACCTGACGGGTGGTCCGGCCCGGCCCCGCGCCGAGGTCGTGCTCGCCTCCATGGGCTCGGCCGCCGGCATCGCCGGCGCGGGCGACCTGGCCCGGATCTGACCCGCGGGATCCAATCACTCGGACCGGCCACTCGGACCGGCCACTCGGATCAGGCCAATTCAGGGCGCGGGGCCGAGCCCCGCGCCCCGGTCTGCTCTAGCATCGACGGTGTGACTCCGGTGCGGGTGCTCAGCTACAACGTCCGTTCGCTGCGCGACGACCGGGACGCGCTGGTGCGGGTGATCCGCGCCTGCCGCCCGGACCTGATCTGTGTTCAGGAATCACCGCGCTACTGGAAGCCGCTCAAGCAGGCGGCCCGGCTCGCGCACGCCACCGGCACGGTGATCCTCTCCGGCGGCGGCCGGATCGCCGCCGGCCCGCTGCTGCTGGGCGGCCTCGGCGTGACCGTGCTGGAGGTCCGCGACCGGCTGCTGCCGAAGACCCGCGGCCTGCATGCCCGCGGCTTCGCCACCGCCCTGGTCCGGATCGGCGACTCCCAGCCGTTCTCGATCACCAGCTGCCACCTCTCGCTCGACCCCGCCGAGCGGCTGCGCCAGTTCGCGCTCCTGCCCGAGCAGCTGAAGGCCGGTGAACTCGGCGTGATCGCCGGTGACTTCAACGAGCACCCGGACGGACCCGGCTGGCAGTCGCTGGCCAAGGGCTTCCAGGACGGCTACCCCACCGCGCCGTGGGGCGGCGAGTTCACCTCCGTCCCCGAGAACCCCCACCAGCGGATCGACGCCGTCTTCGCGAGCCCCGGCATCGAGGTGCTCTCGTGCGGCGTCCCGCACGACGAACCCGGCGTCGACCCCGCCGACCTGCTCGCCGCCACCGACCACCTGCCGGTGCTCGCCGTACTCCGGATTCCGGACGCCCGCTAGGGTCCGGCTAGAGTGCGGCGGATGAAGATTCTGATCGCAGGCGGAGCGGGATTCATCGGCAGCACCATCGCCTCGGCGTGCCTCGACGGCGGCATCGTCCCGGTCGTCCTCGACAACCTGGTCACCGGCCGGCGGGAGTTCACCGAGGGCCGCCCCTTCTACCGGGGCGACATCGCCGACGGAGACCTGATCGACCGGATCTTCGCCGAGCACCCCGACATCCACGCCGTGATCGACTGCGCCGCCCTGATCCTCGTCCCGGAGTCGGTCACCAACCCGCTCGGCTACTACCGGGAGAACGTCGCCAAGGGCATCCAGTTCGTCGAGCACCTGGTGCGCAACGGCTGCACCCGCCTGATCTTCAGCTCCTCCGCGTCGATCTACCGCGCCGACCCGGGTGACTTCTCGGTCGACGAGGACTCCGCGATCGAGACCCTCAGCCCGTACGCCCGCACCAAGGCGATCTTCGAGACGATCCTCGCCGACGTCGCCGCCGCCGGCACCGTGCGCGTGATCTCGCTGCGCTACTTCAACCCGATCGGCGCCGACCCCGAGCTGCGCACCGGCCTCCAGGTCCGCCGTCCCAGCCACGCGCTGGGCAAGATGATCGACATCCACCACGCCGGGGAGACCTTCGCCGTCACCGGCACCGACTGGCCCACCCGCGACGGCTCCGGCATCCGCGACTACGTGCACGTCTGGGACCTCGCCGACGCCCACCTGCGGGCCGTCCGGCACTTCGACGAGGTCGCGACCGCCGAGCACCCCTCCCGGGTGATCAACCTCGGCACCGGCGACGGCACCACCGTCCGCGAACTGCTCGCCGCCTTCGAGTCGGTGATCGGCGAGCCCCTGCCGACCGTCGAGACCGGCCCCCGACCGGGCGACGCCGCCGGGGCCTACACCCGCTCCACGCTGGCGGCCGAACTGCTCGGCTGGAAGCCGCAGTTCTCGCTGGAGGACGGCATCCGCGACTCGCTGCGCTGGTTCGCGGTGCGCGACACGGTGATCGGAAGCGCCGAGTAGGCGCCCGACCGGCGCCCGGTGCCGCAGAGTTGGGCCGTGAGCGAGAACGCGGCGGGAGCGGCGGAGAACAGCGGCCCGGAGCCGGAGGGCCCGGAGCCGGAGGACCACCGGGCGGGCTGGTTCGAGCTGTTCTTCGACCTGGTCTTCGTGGTCACCGTCGCCGTGCTCGCCCACGGGCTGCACGGCGACCCCGGCGCCGCCGACTTCGGCACCTTCCTGGTGCTGTTCTTCCCCGCCTGGTGGGCCTGGGTCAACCTGACCGTCACGGTCAACGTCTTCGGGTCCGGCGACGCCCGGATCCAGGCCACGCTGCTGGGCGCCATGCCCGGCCTCGGCCTGATGGCCGCCGCCGCACCCGAGGGCCTCGGCGACCGCGCCTGGGCGTACGCGCTCGGCGCCGCCTGGGTCCGCGTCGCCATCTTCGCCATCTGGTGGGACCACGCCCGCCGCCGCGACAACCCGCTGCCGCTCTGGCGCCCGCTGACGTACGGGCTCGCCACCGCCGCGCTGTGGGCCGTGTCCGCCGCGGTGCCGAGCCCCGCCCGGTTCGTCCTGTGGGCCCTCGCCATCGCACTGGAAGTCGTCCTGCTGGCCGTCCGCACCGGGCTCTCCCCGGACATCTACCAGCGGCTGTCCACCGAGCACCTGGTCGAACGGATCGGCCTGTTCGTGGTCATCGTCCTCGGCGAGAGCGTCTTCGTCGTCGTCTCCACCCTCGCCGACCACTTCACCGCCGAAGCGGCCGCGGCCGCCCTGCTCGGCTTCGTGGTCGTCGCCGAACTCGCCATGGTCTTCTTCGCCTGGGGCACCTCCAGCGCCCTGCGCGGCCTCGACCGCGCCCAGGCCGGCCGGGCCGACCGGGCGATGCGCGACACCGTGATGTACCTGCCGTACCTGCTGGTCTCGGCGATCACCGTGCTCTCCGGCGCCCTCGGCACCGCGGTCGCCGAACCCGGCCACACCCTGCCCACCGGCGCCCGCTGGGCGCTGTGCGGCGGCGTCCTCGGCTTCTACACCGCCAACGCCGCCATCGCCCTGCGCTACGGCGACGAAGTCGGGTCGGTCGCCGCCTGGTACCTGCCCAGCCTGCTGCTGGTCGCCGGCGCCCTCGTCCCCGCCGCCGCCCTGCTCCCGGCCTGGGCCGCGGTCGGCATCGCGGCGGCGGTCGTCCTGCTCCTCGCCAAACTCGCCCGCCACCGCATCGCCCGGGCCGCCCGCGACGCGCCGCCGACCACCGCCGGGTGACGGCCGTGGAGCGGGCGGACGCGCGCGTCCGGGGCCGGGGTTGGGGCCGGGGTTGGGTTGGGGTCGGGGCTTGGGCCGGGGTTGGGATCGGGGCCTGGGCTGGGGTCAGACGACGGCGCCGTCGTGCGGGTCCTGCGGGCCCTCGTCCTCGTCGTTGTTCTTCATCCGGGCGACCAGGGTGGCGAAGCCGCCGAGGAACGCGGTGACGCCGACCCAGGCCGGCCAGCCCGAGACCTCGCGCCAGACCAGCGCGTCGAACAGCAGCAGCGCCGGCCCGCCCAGCACCGCGAGCCAGGCGAACTTGGCGGTGGTGTCCGCCTGCGGCAGCGGCGGCGGCTCCGGCGGAACGAAGTGGCCCTCGTCCGGGTCCTCCGCGACCTCGTAGTCGCGCGGGCCGGCCGGGACCGCCGCACCCGCCCCACCCGCCGCAGCGGCCGGGCTGCCGCCCTGCCGGGGTCGGGGCTCGGGGGCGAAGTCCGCGAGGCCGGGGTCGGCGGCGGTGGCCCGCTTGCGCTCGTTCTGCGCGCGGAGGTTCTCCACCTCCGGCCACTGCGGATTGTTCAGGTCGACCGGGTCGTCGAACTGCGCGACCAGCGCGGCGAAGATCGCGTCCTGCTCGGCCTGGCTGCCGATGGACGGCCTGCGGACGGCCTCCGGCGCCTCCTTCTCGGACGCGATGTCCGTGCCCGTGGCCGTGCCCGCGTCCGTGGCCGTGCCCGCGTCCGCGGGCGCCGCGTCGGGCTGCGCCTCGGCGTCGGCCTTCGGCCGGGTGTCCCCGTGCACGTCCCTGTGCCCGTCCCCGTGCGCGTCCGCGTCGCGGGCGGCGGTGGTCTCGCGGGGCAGCTCCTCGTCGCCGCCCGCCCTGCTGGTGTCGTTCAAAGCCGGCCCTTCAGCCCTTTCAGCCCGAGTGGTTCTCGGCGTCGACCTCGACCGCGGCCACCGGGGCGAGCCGCCGGACGAAGTCGAGGCTCGCCTCGAAGATCAGACCGGCGTCGTGGTCCAGCGTGGCCACGTGGAAGCTGCGCTCCAGGAGCAGCTCCGTCACATCGGTCGAGGATATCCGGGCGAGCACGAGTGCCGAGTTGCCCGGCGAGACCACGTGGTCCTGCGGGCTGTGCATCAACAGAACCGGCTGGGTGACCTTCCCCATTCCCGCCCGGACGGTCCGCCACAGCCGGCTGAGCGACCAGGCGGCGTGCAGCGGCACCCGGTCGTAGCCGAGTTCCACCGAGTCGTCCTTCGCGATGTCGTTGGCGACGCCCGGCAGGCTCGGCAGCAGGTGCCGGAGGACCGGCAACAGCACACTCGCGGGGTTGTCGGAACGCACCGACGGGTTGACGAGCGCCAGCCCGGCGATCCGCCCGCCGTGCTCGGCGGCCAGCCGCAGGGCGAGCGAGCCGCCCATCGAGAGCGCGAAGACGAACACCTGCTCGCACTCGGCGGAGAGTTCGCGCAGCGCCCGGTCGGCCTCCGCGTACCAGTCCTCCCAGCGGGTCACCTGCAGGTCCTGCCAGCGGGTGCCGTGGCCGGGCAGCAGCGGGAGCGACACCGAGTACCCGGCGGCCGCGAGGTGCTCGGCCCAGGGCCGCATCGACTGCGGCGACCCGGTGAAGCCGTGCACCAGCAGGACGCCCACCGGCCCGGCGCGGTGGCGGAACGGTTTGGCACCCGGCAGCAGCGGCATCGGTGGAGCTCCCTCGACTCGGGCGGAACCTCGGACACGTCTTCGAACGGGGCCGCGGACCGGACTCATGACGGAACGGAGCGGGGGCAGAATCGTCCCACGGTGGCGATGCGCCGTACAGGGGCCCCGGCTCCGCCCGTACCGGGGCTCCGGCCCCGATCCCGGCCCCGCCGGTGCACCGGCCGGACCGAGCTGGCATTAGGATCGTGCGGTCCGCATAACAGGAGGCCCGGGTTGTTCTACCGACTGATGAAGATGATCGTCGCACCGCTGCTGCGGATCTTCTTCCGGCCCTGGATGGAGGGCGAGGACAACATCCCCGACGAGGGGCCGGCGATCCTCGCCAGCAACCACCTCTCCTTCTCGGACTCCTTCTTCCTGCCCGCGCTGCTCAAGCGCCGGGTCACCTTCATCGCGAAGGCCGAGTACTTCACCACGCCGGGCCTCAAGGGCCGGCTGACCGCCGCCTTCTTCAAGGGCGTCGGCCAGCTCCCGGTGGACCGCTCCGGCGCCCGCGGCGCCGGTGAGGCGGCGATCCGCAGCGGCATCGCGGTGATCGAGCGCGGCGAGCTCTTCGGCGTGTACCCCGAGGGCACCCGCTCGCCCGACGGCAAGCTGTACCGCGGCAAGGTCGGCGGCCTGGCCCGCGTCGCGCTGGCCACCGGCGCGCCGGTCATCCCGATCGCCATGATCGACACCGAGAAGGTCCAGCCGCCCGGCCAGGTCGTCCCCAACTTCGGCATCCGCCCCGGCATCCGGATCGGCCGCCCGCTCGACTTCTCCCGCTACCAGGGCATGGAGAACGACCGCTTCATCCTCCGCTCGGTCACCGACGAGGTGATGTACGAGATCATGCGGCTCTCCGGCCAGGAGTACGTCGACATCTACGCGACCGCCGCCAAGCGCCAGATCACCGAGGACAAGAAGCGCGCCGACGCGGAGCGCAAGGCCACGCAGAAGGCGGAGAAGGAGGCCGAGAAGGCCGCCCTCGAAGCCGAGAAGGCCGAGGCGGCCAAGGCCGAGTCCGAGTCCGGGTCCGAGTCCGAGAAGAACGCCGAGTAGCTCCACGTCCGGGCGGGGGAGAGCAGCACACATGGACGACCACAGAGCCGTCGACGTACGCCCCGCGGGCCGGGCCGTCGTCCGCCCCGGCGGCGGCGCGCTCGGCGCTCTCGGCCCGCGCGGCTCGCTCGGTTCGCTCGCGGGCGGCGGGATGTCCGTCGAACTGCCGCTCTGGCGCGCCATCTCGTACTTCCGGGTGCTCGCCCTCGCCTACGCGCTGCTCCGCTACCTGAACTCCTTCCACGAGTTCGACCACCCGGTCTCCGGCTGGATCTACTTCGGCGCCCTGGTCATCTGGACGCTCGCCACCACCCGCGCCTTCGCCGGGCCGGAGCGCTGCACCTGGCCCGTCCTCGGCACCGACCTGACCTTCGCGGTCTTCGGCATCGTGATGAGCGGCTTCATCGACAGCGCGGCCCGCATCCACGCCGGCGCCCCGACCCTGCCGACCATCTGGGCGGCCGGCACCGTCCTCGGCTTCGCCGGCAAGGGCGGCTGGAAGCCTGCCGCGTTCGCCGCGACCGTGATCGGCGCCGCCAACATCCTCGGCCACGGCGGCATCTCGCCCGACAACATCCACAACATCGTGCTGCTGATGGTCGCCGGCTGCGCCATCGGGTACGTCATCGAACTCGCCCGCGCCAGCGAGGCCGTGCTCACCCGCGCCCTCCAGGTCGAAGCCGCCACCCGCGAACGCGAACGGCTCTCCCGCGACATCCACGACGGCGTGCTCCAGGTCCTCGCCCTGGTCCAGCGGCAGGAGGGCGACGCCCGTGAACTCGGCCGCCTGGCCGGCGAACAGGAACGCGCCCTGCGCGCCCTGATGGCCGGCGGCCCGCTGCCCGCCGACCCCGCTTCTGCGGGCGCCGACCCGGACGCCGTCCAGGACCTGCGCCGGCTCATCACCCGGCACGAGAGCGAACGGATCACCGTCTCCGCCCCCGGTACGCCCGTCCTCCTCCCCGGCCGGGTCGCCGGCGAACTCGCCGCCGCCGTCGGCGCCGCCGTCGACAACGTCCGCAAGCACGCCGGCGCCGACGCCCGCGCCTGGATCCTGATCGAGGACGAGCCCGACGCCGTCACCGTCTCCGTCCGCGACGACGGCCCCGGCTTCCCCGCAGGCCGCCTAGGCGAAGCCGAAGCCGCCGGCCGCCTCGGCGTCTCCCAGTCCATCCGCGGCCGCCTGCTGGACCTCGGCGGCACCGCCGAGCTGTACTCGGTGCCGGGCGAAGGCGTCGAGGTCGAACTGCGCATACCGAGGAGCTCCGCCTGATGACCGATCACGCCGCGCAGGTCCGGGTCATGGTCGTCGACGACCACCCGATGTGGCGCGACGGCGTCTCCCGCGACCTCGGCGAAGCCGGCTTCGCGATCGTCGCCACCGCGGGGGACGGCGAGGAGGCCGTCCGCCGCGCCCGCGCCTCCTCGCCGCAGGTCGTCGTGCTCGACCTCAACCTGCCCGCGCTGCCCGGCGCCGAGGTCTGCCGCCAGATCGTCACCGCCGACCCGACCGTCCGGGTCCTCGTCCTCTCCGCGAGCGGCGAGCACGCCGACGTCCTGGAGGCCGTCAAGTCCGGCGCCACCGGCTACCTGGTCAAGTCCGCCGGCCGCGACGAGCTCATCGACGCCGTCCGCCGCACCGCCGTCGGCGACCCCGTCTTCACCCCCGGCCTGGCCGGCCTCGTCCTCGGCGAGTTCCGCCGCCTCGCCACCGAACCCCCCGCCGCGGCCACCGGCGCCGCCCCCCAGCTCACTCCCCGCGAGACCGAAGTCCTCCGCCTCGTCGCCAAGGGCCTCTCCTACCGCCAGATCGCCGACCGCCTGGTCCTCTCCCACCGCACCGTCCAGAACCACGTCCAGAACACCCTCGGCAAGCTCCAGCTCCACAACCGCGTCGAACTCGTCCGCTACGCCATCGAACAGGGCCTCGACGACGACCTCTCCTGACCCGCCGGTCCGGCGTCACGAGGCGCCGAAGACCTGGTCGGCGTCCGCCGCGAACTCCAGGACTTCCCGTTCGTCGATCTTCCCGGGAAATTCGGTGACCCGGTAGACGAGCGTCGAGAAGATCGCTCCTCCATAGCGTGCGGAGAACGTCACCGCGTCACATCCGAGGACCTCGTCTTCGTCGGTGCACAGGGCGGAGAAGCCGTCTGCGGTGATGCCCACCGGTCGGTCGATGCGTCTCGGCGGCTTGGTCCATTAGTCGCTGTTGATCTTCTCGTACGAGAACCGGTCGAACGCTCGCTCCGCCGATGCCGGCGTCGCGTAGTACCGGACCGCGACACTGACCATGCATGCCTGGAGCCGCCAGCTCGCGGTTGAGTAGTTCACCGTACTCGGCGGTGCTGCCGTCCACCACCGGCTTGGGCAGCGGCTTCGGCCAGGAGAGCTTCAGCTCCTTGCCGGCGTTGGCGATCCTCACCAGCGGCTGCGCGCTGCCGCCGCCGGAGAACTCGACGTCGGCGGTGGCCGCCTTGGGCGCCACCGCGCCGTTCGGCAGGGTGTGCAGCGCCGGGTCGATGTCGACCCACGCGCCGCCCTTGCGGACGCGCTTGGGTTGGACGTACGTCGTCGTGACCAGCTTGCCGTCCGGCTGCGCCACGGTGTCGCTGGACTCGCTGCGCATCACCGCGACGTCGACCGGCTTGCCGGTCCGCCGGGCCTCCTTGACCGCGAGGCTCTAGGGAGTGTCCTCCTCCCGGGGCGCCCCCGCCGTCGTGCTGCGCTTGCCGTCGGCGGCCGCCGCGGGAGTCGCCGGCGACGGGGTCACCGTCGAGCCGACGACTGCCGCGGCGGCCAGCGCCGCGACCGTCCAGGCGCGTATGCCGCGCTTTCTATCTGTACTGACCACTGTCCCCAGCCTTGGAATTCGTAAAAGAACCTCAAAGTCGGGATGGATCCTGGCGGTGCACGGAGAGTGCGTCAATGGATTAGCTGGGTGACGGTCGGCCTCCTACCACGGAGTAGTGGTTCGTTAACGGCATTACCGAGTGCAAATCGGGCGTCGCTGCGAGCCATGGTGTGACTGGATTCACACCGTGTGCTGACCGAGCGTCAGATGTGTGGGTGGTCCGTGGTCAGATGGCCGACGCGGTGCGGGTCCTGAGGAGGTCGGCGACGATGTGGATGCCGTCGCGGGTGAGGACGGACTCGGGGTGGAACTGGAGGGTGGCGAAGCCCGGGCCGCGGAGGGCGTGGACGTCGTGGGTGCGGGGGTCGCGGGAGACCTCGATGCCGTCGGCGGCCAGGCGGGCGGCGTCGGTGTCCTCGCACTTGGCGGTGAAGGTGTTGTAGAAGCCGACGGTGCGCCGGGTGCCGAAGAGGTCGACGGTCTCCTGGGCGCCCTGGTAGGGGACGGCCTTGCGGGAGAGCGGGAGGCCGAGCTGCGCGGAGACCAGCTGGTGGCTGAGGCAGACGGCGAGGAGCGGGGCGGTGCGCCTCCCGGAGCGGACGGCGGCGAGGGCGTCGGCGGTGATCGGTCGCAGGACGGCCATCTTGGGGTCGGCGGGGTCGGCCGGGTCGCCGGGGCCGGGGCCGAGGACGAGCGGGCCGGTGTGGGCGGCGACGAGGGTGTCGAGCCGCGGGGTGTCGTAGCGCAGGACGGACACCCGGTGGCCGAGCGAGGTCAGCAGGTGGGCGAGCATCGAGGTGAAGGTGTCCTCGCCGTCGACGACGAGGGTGTCGAGGCCTTCCTGGTGCGGCACCGGCTGCTGCATCCGGAGCCAGAACGGGGCGAGGTCGGCGCGGCGGGCGTCGAGCGCGGCCTGGACGCGGTGGTCGTCGGCGAGCCGCGGGCCGTCGGAGTCGCCGGGGCGACCGGGGCGACCGGGGCGGGGCGCGGCGGGCCGGGCGCCGATCGCGGCGAGCACGCCGGCGGCCTTGGCGTGGGTCTCGGCGACCTCGGAGTGCGGGTCGGAGTGGCGCACCAGGGTGGCGCCGACCCGGACGACCAGCGAGCCGTCGGTGGGGGCGATGTCGACGGCGCGGATGCAGATGGGGGAGTCGAGCTGCTGCCCGCCGCTGGCGGAGCGGCCGATCAGGGCGAGCGCGCCGGAGTAGTAGCCGCGCCCGGCGGACTCGTACCGCTTGATGACGCGGGTGGCGTTCTGGACCGGGCTGCCGGTGACGGTGGCGGCGAACATGGTCTCGCGGAGCACGTCGCGGACGTCGAGCGAGGTGCGGCCGCGCAGCTCGTACTCGGTGTGGGCGAGGTGCGACATCTCCTTGAGCCGGGGGCCGAGCACCTGGCCGCCGAGGTCGCCGACGGTGCACATCATCTTGAGTTCCTCGTCGACCACCATGGTGAGCTCCTCGAGCTCCTTGGGGTCGTGCAGGAAGTCGAGCAGCGACTCCGCGGTGGGGCCGCCGGCGGGGTAGCGGTAGGTGCCGGAGATCGGGTTCATCACCACGGTGCCGCCGGACTGGCGGACGTGGACCTCGGGCGAGGCGCCGACCAGCACGCGTTCCCCGGTGTGCACCAGGAAGGTCCAGTACGCGCCGCGCTCCTGCTCCAGCAGCCGGCGGAACAGCGAGAGGGCGGTGGCGGTGGAGAAGCCGTCCAGGGCGGCCCGGAAGTCGCGCCGGATCACGAAGTTGGCGCCCTCGCCGCGGCCGATCTCGTCCTCGATGACCCGGCGGACGATGTCCGCGTACTCCTCGTCGGTGATGTCGAAGGTGCCGCCGCGCAGCTCGACCGGGGTGTCGGGCAGGGCCGCGAGCAGCTCGCCGAGGGGGAGGGCGTGCTGCTCCTCGACGGCGAGGGCCTGCAGCGGGGTGCCGTCCTGGTGGGCGTCGAAGCCGCGTTCGCGGATCTGCGCGTAGGGGACCAGGGCGAGCAAATCGTGCCGGGGGCCGTCGGCGGGGACGCCGCGGCGGACCGGCAGGTCGGCGAGCGAGTCGTGGACGGCGACGGTGCCGAGCAGGACCTCGACGGTGTCGGGGGCCAGGCGCGGGGCGCGGCGGTGCAGCAGGGCGAAGGCGGGGGCGCCGGGTGCGGTGAGGCGGGCGAGCAGGTCGGCGGAGCTGGTCACGGCTGCTGCGTTCCTTCCAGGAGTGGATGTGGCGGGTGCTGGACCACACTTCCCGGGAGGGCTTTCGGCTTTCGATACGCCGACGGCCGCCCCGAGGGGCGGCCGTCGTGTCGTCTAGGGACGCGCGAGCTGTGGGCCACCCATGGGGTCGGCCCACCACCAGGAGGAGGTGCGCGGCGCGTTCACGGGACCACCGTAGCCGATCCCCCGGCGGTGTGAAGCCGATCACCGGAATGTCCACGGCGCGTCTCACCCACCGAGCGGCGGCGCCAATTCGCTTGTCACACCCCGTAGCCTTGGGCCTGTGACCGTGACAAACCACTCCTGGCAGTCCCTGCCCGCGGCGCAGCAGCCTGAATGGCCGGACCAAGAGGCTCTGCGCAAGACCCTTGCGGACCTCGCCTCGTATCCGCCGCTCGTCTTCGCCGGCGAGTGCGACCAGCTGCGCGCCCGGCTCGGTGCCGTGGCCCGTGGTGAGGCGTTCCTGCTGCAGGGCGGCGACTGTGCCGAGGCGTTCGACGCCGTCTCGGCCGACCACATCCGCAACAAGCTGAAGACCCTGCTCCAGATGGCGGCCGTGCTGACGTACGCCGCGTCCGTGCCGGTCGTGAAGGTGGGCCGGATCGCCGGCCAGTACTCCAAGCCCCGCTCGAAGTCGACCGAGACCCGGGACGGCGTGACGCTCCCGGTGTACCGCGGCGACTCGGTGAACGGCTTCGAGTTCACCCCGGAGTCCCGGATCCCGGACCCGGAGCGCCTGAAGCGGATGTACAACGCCTCCGCGGCGACGCTCAACCTGGTCCGTGCCTTCACCACCGGTGGCTACGCCGACCTGCGCCAGGTCCACGCCTGGAACCAGGACTTCGTGCGCAACTCGCCGGCCGGCCAGCGCTACGAGCAGCTGGCCCGCGAGATCGACCAGGCGCTGGCCTTCATGAACGCCTGCGGGGTGGCCCCGGAGGAGTTCAGGACGGTCGAGTTCTTCTCCTCGCACGAGGCGCTGATCCTGGACTACGAGACGGCGCTGACCCGCACCGACTCGCGCACCGGCGACCTGTACGACGTCTCCGGCCACATGGTGTGGATCGGTGAGCGCACCCGCCAGCTGGACCACGCGCACATCGAGTTCGCGTCCAAGATCCGCAACCCGATCGGCGTGAAGCTCGGCCCGACCACCACGGTCGACGAGGCGCTCACCCTGATCGACCGCCTGGACCCGGAGCGCGAGCCCGGCCGGCTCACCTTCATCACCCGGATGGGCGCGGGCAAGATCCGCGACCACCTGCCCACCCTGGTGGAGAAGGTCACCGCCTCCGGCGCCCAGGTCGTGTGGATCTCCGACCCGATGCACGGCAACACCTACGAGGCCTCCAGCGGTCACAAGACCCGGAGCTTCGACGACGTGCTCGACGAGGTCAAGGGCTTCTTCGAGGTGCACAACGCGCTCGGCACCCACCCGGGCGGCATCCACGTCGAGCTGACCGGTGACGACGTCACCGAGTGCGTCGGCGGCGGCGACGAGGTGCTGGTCGACGACCTGCACCAGCGCTACGAGACGGCCTGCGACCCGCGGCTCAACCGCAGCCAGTCGCTGGACCTGGCGTTCCTGGTCGCGGAGATGTACCGCAGCCACTGAGCGCCCGGCCCCGGGCAGTGTGACGAAGGCCCCTCCGCCGGTCGGCGGAGGGGCCTTTTCGCTGCGTGTACAGGCGGGTAAGGTAAGGCTCAGTAAACCCGCACGACCCCCGGGAGTGGCCGCGATGTTCGTCTGCATGTGCCATGCGGTCACCGAGGAGCAGGTCAAGCGCGAGATCGACGGCGGCGCCGTCACCCCGCGCCAGATAGCCAAGGGCTGCAAGGCCGGCACCGACTGCGGGTCGTGCGTGCGACGGATCCAGGCGCTGCTCGGGGAGCACGGCGCCCGCCCTTGTCCCACGGCTCGGCTGGCCGCCAAACTCGGGCTGGCTGAGCCGGTGGAGGCGCAGGCGGCGTAGTGACCCGGATCGGGGTGGCCCGGAACGGGCGTGGTGACCCGGATCAGGACTCGGGCTGCTCGATGAGCTGCGCCAGGTAGAGCGCCTCGCCGAGCTTCTCCAGGAGCTCCAGCTGGGTGTCCAGGTAGTCGATGTGGTGCTCCTCGTCCTCGAGGATGGCCTCGAAGATGTTGGCCGACGTCACGTCGTTCTTGGCGCGCATGACCACGATGCCCCGCTTCAGCCGGTCGATCGCCTCGACCTCGATCTGTCGGTCCGCCTCGAACATCTCCTTGACCGTCTGCCCGATCCGGACGTGGAACAGCCGCTGGTAGTTGGGCAGGCCGTCCAGGAACAGGATCCGGTCGGTCAGCGTCTCGGCGTGCTTCATCTCGTCGAAGGACTCGTGCCGGGTGTACTTGGCGAGCTTGGTCCAGCCGAAGTTCTCCTGCATCTTCGCGTGCAGGAAGTACTGGTTGATGGCCGTGAGCTCGGCGGTGAGCTGCTCGTTGAGGAACTCGATGACCTCGGGGTCGCCCTGCATGGGGTGCCTTCCTGCCGTTGCGTCGCTTGGGGGAATCGTTGCACCGGTCGGGCGGTGACTTCCAGTAAGTTCACACTTACCCGTACATGTGTCGGATTGTCCGATTAGGGGATCCCCGGGTGCGCGCGAGGGGCGCGCACTGCGCGGTGCCCGCCGTCTGTCACCATGGAGACATGGGTCAGCACGAACAGGAACAGCCTCAGCCGTCTGACCCGAGGCTCCCCCCGGGCCAGCGCCTCCAGCGCGGATGGCCGGTGCTGCACTACGGGCCGGTGCCCCGCTTCAAGCCGCAGAGCTGGGACTTCCAGGTGTTCGGCGCCACCGTCGACGCCGAGAAGGCGGTCTGGGACTTCCCCGCCTTCCACGCCCTGCCCCGGGTCACCGTGCGCGGCGACTTCCACTGCGTGACCCGCTTCTCGATGCTCGGCAACGAGTGGAGCGGGGTGGCCGCCAAGACCGTCCTCGACCTGGTGCCGCCCGCGCCCGAGGTCACCCACGTGATGGTCTGGGCCGAGTACGGCTACAGCGCCAACCTCCGGCTCGCCGACTTCGCCGACCCGTCGACCGTCTTCGCCACCCACCACAACGGCGAGCCGCTCACCCTGGAGCACGGCTTCCCGGTCCGCCTGGTGGTGCCGCACCTGTACGCCTGGAAGGGCCCCAAGTGGGTCCGCGCGGTCGAGTACATGCGGGCCGACCGGCGCGGCTTCTGGGAGGAGCGCGGCTACCACAACCTCGCCGACCCCTGGTCCGAGCAGCGCTACTCCTACCAGGAGGAGCCGGGCGACGGCCCGCTGCGGTAGCCCGGCTAGAACAGCCCGAAGGTGATGGTGACCACCGCGCCCTGCGGGCGCGTCTGGCCGGCCGTCGGGGTCTGCGCGACCACCTTCCCGGTGCCGAACAGGTTGAGGCCCGAGGCCTCCACCCGGAACCCGGCGTCGGTGAGCGCCTTGGTGGCCTGGTCCTTGGTCATCCCGACCACGTTCGGGACCGGCGTCTGGCCCTTGGACACGGTCAGCGCGACCGGGCTGTTCGGGCGCAGCCCGCCGCCCGCGGCGGGGGAGGAGGAGATCACCGACCCCTTGGGGACGGTGTCGTCGAACACCTCGGTGACCGCCCCCGGCGCCAGCCGGGCGTCTCCCAGGGCCTTCCGCGCGTCGGCCAGCGTCCGCCCGGCCAGCAGCGGGACGGCCACCTGCTCCGGGCCCTTGGAGAGCACCACCCGGACGGTGTCGCTCTTGCGGACCCGCGCGCCCACCCCCGGGTCGGTGGAGATCACCTGGCCGGCCGGCACCGTCTCGCTGAACTGCTCGCTGAACGCGCCCTGCAGGTCCCGCCCGTCCAGCGTCGCCACCGCCTGCTGCCGGGACTGCCCCAGCACGCTCGGCACCGTCGCGTACACCGCGCTGGACAGCGTGTACGTCACGCCGCCGATCAGCAGCAGCGCGGCCAGCCCGATCGCCGACCAGACCAGCGGCTTGCGGGAGCGGCCCGGTGCCCGGCGCCCGGCCCGGCCGGAGGCCGGGGGAGGGTCCTGGACCGGGCGGGGCGGCGGCAGCAGCAGGTCCGGCGGGAGGTCGAGGACGCTGGTGCGCTCCGTCGGGCGGTCGACCACGGCGGTCGCCTCGCCGGTCGGGAACTGCGGGCTCGGCCGGGTGGAGGCGGGCGGCTCGGCGTCCAGTTGCGCGGGGGAGAGCGACCGGCGGGCCCGCTGCAGGGCCGCCAGCAGCTCCACCGCGTCCCACGGCCGCGCCTGCGGGTCGCGCGCGGTCGCGGCGGCCACTATCGCGTCCAGCTCCGGGCCGACCGCGGGCGCGGTCGCCGACGGCGGCGGGACGTCCTCGTGCAGGTGCCGGTACATCACCTGGGCGGGGTTCTCCCCGGTGTGCGGCTTGGTGCCGGTCAGCGTCTCGTACAGCAGGATGCCGGACGCGTAGACGTCCACCCGCTGGTCGGTCGGGGCGTCCTGGCTGATCTGCTCCGGGGCCAGGTACGAGACGGAGCCGAGCAGCGGGCCGGTGCTGGAGGTCACCGAGGTGTCGGCGCCCGACAGCAGCCGGACCAGGCCGAAGTCGGCGACCTTCACCAGGCCGCCGTCGGTGATCAGCACGTTCTCCGGCTTCACGTCCCGGTGGACCAGGCCGGCGCGGTGCGCGGCGCCGAGCGCGGCCAGCACCGGCTCCACGACGTCCAGCGCGGCCCGCACCGACAGCGCGCCCCGGTCGATCAGCACGTCGCGCAGGGTGCGGCCCGGCACGTACTCCATGGCCATGAACACCGCACGGCCGTCCGCGCCCTGGTCGAGGACGTTGACCACGTTCGGGTGGGCGAGCCGGGCGACCGCCTTCGCCTCGCGGATGAACCGCTCGGTGAAGCCCGGGTCGCCCGCCAGCGAGGGGTGCATCACCTTGAGCGCCACCACGCGGTCCAGCCGCAGGTCGGTGCCCCGGTACACGGTGGACATGCCGCCCACGGCGATGCGCTGCTCCACCCGGTACCGCCCGTCCAGCAGCGCACCGATCAGCGGGTCGTCCACGGTCATGTCCACCTGAGGAGTCTAGGGCTAGAAGGCGGGGCGTTCCCTGGTGTCGAGGTCGGCGCGGCCGGCCATGGTGGAGGAGGCCTCGGCGTGGAAGCGGCGGGGGATGCGGCCGGCGCGGTGGGCGAGGCGCCCCGCCTCGACGGCGCGGCGCATCGCGTCGGCCATCAGCACCGGCTCCTGGGCGCGGGTGACGGCGGAGGCCAGCATCACGGCGGAGCAGCCGAGTTCCATGGCGAGGGCCACGTCGGAGGCGGTGCCGGCGCCCGCGTCCAGGATCACCGGGACGCCCGCGGCCTCGACGATCAGCTGGAAGTTGTGCGGGTTGCGGATGCCCAGGCCCGAGCCGATCGGCGAGCCCAGCGGCATGATCGCCGCGCAGCCGACGTCCTCCAGCTTGCGGGCCAGCACCGGGTCGTCGTTGGTGTACGGCAGGACCGTGAAGCCGTCGTCGACCAGGGTCTCGGCGGCGTCGAGCAGCTCGATCGGGTCGGGCAGCAGGGTGCGCTCGTCGGCGATCACCTCCAGCTTGACCCAGTCCGTGCCCAGCGCCTCGCGGGCGAGGCGGGCGGTCAGCACCGCCTCGCCCGCGGTGTAGCAGCCGGCCGTGTTCGGCAGCACCCGGATCGCGTTGCGGGACAGCACGTCGAGGACCGAGCCCTGGGTGGAGGCGTTCACCCGGCGCATCGCCACGGTGGTCAGCTCCGTCCCGGACACCTGCAGGGCCTGCTCCAGCACCTCCAGGCTGGGGGCGCCGCCGGTGCCCATGATCAGCCGGGAGGTGAAGGCGGTGTCGGCGATGGTGAGAAGGTCGTCGGCCATCGGGGTCAGCCTCCCTGGACTGCGGTCAGGATCTCGATCCGGTCGCCCTCGGCCAGCGCCGTGGCCGGCCACGAACCGCGAGGCACCACGGCCTCGTTGAGCGCCGCCGCCACCCCGGTGTTGGCGCCGCTCAGCTCGGCCACCACCTCGGCGAGGGTGGCCGCGGCGGACAGCGTGCGCCGTTCGCCGTTGACGGTCAGTGAGATCTCGTTCATGCCAGGGCCTTTGAGAAGCGGTCGGGGGAGAAGGCGGCGGCCAGGTCGGGGACGGTGCCGGTGGCCAGGTAGTCGGCGAGCAGGTCGCCGGTGGCCGGGGTGAGCAGCACCCCGTTGCGGTAGTGGCCGGTGGCGGCGGCCAGGCCGGGCAGCGCGGTCGGACCGAGCAGCGGCGCGTTGTCGGGGGAGCCCGGCCGCAGGCCCGCGTTGGTCTCGACGAGCGGCAACTCGGTGATGCCGGGCACCAGTTCGTGGGCGTCGCGGAGCAGCTCGTACACCCCGCCGGCGGTCACCTGGGTGTCGTACCCCTGCTCCTCGCTGGTCGCGCCGATCACCAGCTCGCCGTCGGCGCGCGGCACCAGGTAGATGTGCTGCCCGCGCACCACCGCCCGGACGTTGCGGGACAGGAACGGCGCGTACAGCTCCGGGATCCGCAGCCGCAGCACCTGGCCCTTGACCGGGCGGATCGCCGGCAGCAGCCCGTCCGGCAGCCCGGGCAGCAGGTGGCTGCGGGAGCCGGCCGCGAGCACGACCTGCGCCGCGTGCACGGCGCCGCCGTCGGCGAGCCGGACGCCTGCCGCCCGGCCGCCGTCGGCCAGCAGCTCGGCGGCCTCGGCGGCCAGCAGCCGCACGCCCGTCCGCTCGCAGGCCGCCACCAGGGCGCGGGCCAGCCGGCGGCCGTCCACCTGGTGGTCGTCCTTGACGTGCAGGCCGCCCCGGACACCGGGGGCGAGCATCGGCTCCAGCTTCCGGCACTCGCGGCCGGTCAGCCAGTGTGAGTCCAGGCCGAGGCGCTGGTGGAAGGCGTGCAGCTCGCGCAGCTCCTCGCGGTCGTCCGCGTCGAGGGCGACGGCCAGCGTGCCGGTCCGCCGGTAGCCGGTGTCCACGCCGGTCAGCGCGGTCAGCTCGGCGGCGAAGTCGGCGTACCGGGCGTTGGACGCCATGCCCAGGTGCAGCAGCGGCTCCTCGCCGTACTGCAGCTCGGTGACCGGGGCCAGCATGCCCGCCGCGACCTGTGCGGCGCCGCCGCCCGGGTGCGGGTCGACCACGGTGACGGCGAGCCCGCGCTGCGCGGTGCGCCACGCGACCGCGAGGCCGATGATGCCGCCGCCGACCACCAGGACGTCGGTGTCGGTCCGTGCCAAGGCTCTTCAGCTCCCTTCGCCGGTATGACCCGGATCAGGTTCGGACGGTCGCGGGCCGCTCCAGCCCGCCTCTCAGCCCGGTGCACCGGGCTCCCGTGGAGTTGTGACTCCCACCATAACGCCGGGCCGAGGGCGTGCTGAAGGCGCGTACGAGGGGTGGACACCGGCTCGGTAGGGTGAGCGGCGTGGCAGAGCTGAACCGAACGGACAGGGTCGTCGTCGTCGGCGCCGGAATGGCGGGCGCGCAGGCCGCGCTCGGCCTGCGGCAGGGCGGCTGGCAGGGCCGGATCGCCCTGGTCGGGGACGAGCCGCACCGCCCCTACGACCGGCCGCCGCTCTCCAAGGACGTGCTGGTCGGCAAGGCCGACGCCACCACCTTCGACATCGACTGGGAGCACCTCGGCATCGAGCTGCTCACCGGCCGCCGGGCGGTCGGCCTGGACCCGGGCGTGCTGCGCACCGACGCCGGGGACGTCCCCCACGACGGCCTGGTGATCGCCACCGGCGCCGAGGCCCGCGAGCTGCCCGGCGCCACCGGGACGCACGTCCTGCGGACCGTCGACGACGCGCTCGCCCTGCGCGCCCTGCTCACCCCCGGCCGCCGGATCGTGCTCGTCGGCGCGGGCTGGATCGGCGCCGAGACGGCGACCGTCGCCCGGCAGCTCGGCTGCGAGGTGACCGTGGTCGAGGCCGGCCCGGCCCCGCTGCCCGGCGCGCTGCCCGCCGAACTCGGCGCGCTGATGGCCGACTGGTACGCCGCCGCCGGGGCCGAACTGCGCTGCGGGGTCGGCGTCGCCGCCGTCGAACCCGACGCGGTGCTGCTCACCGACGGCACCCGGCTGGACGCCGACGAGGTGGTCGTCGGCATCGGCGCCCGCCCCGCCACCGGCTGGCTCGCCGGCAGCGGCGTCGAACTCGACGCCGGCGGCGCGATCCTGGTCGACGAGCGGCTGCGCACCTCGGTGGACGGCGTCTGGGCGGCCGGCGACTGCGTCGCGTACCCGTCGGCGCGGTTCGCCACCCGGCTCGGCGTGCAGCACTGGGACCACGCGCTGCAGTCCGGCGGCGCGGTCGCCGCCTCGCTGCTGGGCTCCGACGCCCCGTACGACCCGGTGCCGTACTTCTGGTCCGAGCAGTTCGGACGGATGGTGCAGTACGCCGGGCGGCACGCGGACGCCGACGAACTGCTCTGGCGCGGCTCGGCGGCCGACCCCGCCTGGGCGGTGCTGTGGCTGCGCGGCGGCGCGCTGGTCGGGATGCTGGCCGTCGACCGGCCGCGCGACCTCAACCAGGCCCGCAAGCTGATCGACCGCGGCGCGGTCCTCGACCGGGCGCTCGCCGCCGACCCGGGCGTGCAGCTCAAGGCGGCCACGGCCGGTTGACGGGCTCCGCGTGGGTAGGCTGGTCCCGTGAGTGAGATCGATCCCAAGATTGACGCCCTGGTCCCCGCGTGGATGTACCTCCCCGACATCTCCGAACAGTGGGGTGTCGTGGTCACCCAGGTCCGGGAGATGGTGAAGTCCGGCACCCTGCTGGCCGTCCGGCGCGGCGAGAACAAGTCGCTCCAGGTCCCGGCGGCCTTCATCGACGCCGACGGCCCGGTCAAGCACCTGGTCGGCACCCTGACCGTGCTGCGCGACGGCAGGTTCACCGACGAGGAGATCCTCGAGTGGCTGTTCACCGAGGACCCGTCGCTGCCCGGCACCCCGATCCAGGCGCTGCGCGAGAACCGCGGTACCGAGGTCAAGCGCCGCGCCCAGGCCATGTCCCTGTGACCGCGCCCTCCCCGCGGGCCGCGCTCGCCGACGCCCGGCTCTACCTCTGCACCGACGCCCGCCGCGAGCGCGGCGACTTCGCCGAGTTCGTCGACGCGGTCTACCACGGCGGCGTGGACATCGTGCAGCTCCGCGACAAGGGCCTGGAGGCCAAGCAGGAGCTGGAGCACCTGGAGATCCTCGCGGACGCCGCCCGCCGGCACGGCAAGCTCTTCTCGGTCAACGACCGGGCGGACGTCGCCCACGCCGCGAAGCCGCACGTGCTGCACCTCGGGCAGGACGACCTTCCGGTGCCCGCCGCCCGCGCGATCCTCGGCGAGGACGTGGTGATCGGCCGCTCCTGCCACGCCGAGTCCGAGGTCGACACCGCGATCGTCGAACCCGGCATCGACTACTTCTGCACCGGGCCCGTCTGGCCCACCCCCACCAAGCCCGGCCGCCACGCACCCGGCCTCGACCTGGTGGCCTACGCCGCGAAGGCGGTCACCGACCGCCCCTGGTTCGCCATCGGCGGCATCGACCTCACCAACCTCGACCAGGTCCTCGCCGCCGGCGCCACCCGCGTGGTCGTCGTCCGCGCCCTGACCCGGGCCGACGACCCGGCCGCGGCAGCCGCGGAGTTCGTGCGCAAGCTCCGGTGATCACGCGAGCCCCTGCCGGGGCTCGTGACGGGGCTCAGTACTTGCGTGCCGTCGCGGCCTCGGCGAGGGCCCGGAGGGTGGCGCGGGCGGGGCCGTCGGCGAGGGGGGCGGCGTCGAGTGCGGCGAGCGACTGCTCCATCAGTTCGTCGATGCGGTGCTCGACGAGGCCGGCCGCGCCGCTCTTCTCGATCAGGGCCCGCATCCCGTCGACGTCCTCGGCGACGCCGAGCTGGGCGTCGAGGCGGGCTGCGTCCCCGGCCGGCAGGCCCCGCATCGCGTGCGCGATCAGCAGCGTCCGCTTCCCCTCGCGCAGGTCGTCGCCGGCGGGCTTCCCGGTCACGGACGGGTCGCCGAACACGCCGAGCAGGTCGTCCCGCAGCTGGAACGCCTCCCCGAGCGGCAGGCCGAACGCCCCGAGCGCGTCGACCAGCTCCGCCGACCCGCCGGCGAGCAGCGCGCCGACCTGCAGCGGCCGCTCCACCGTGTACTTCGCCGACTTGTAGTGCAGCACGGTCCGGGCGCGCTCCAGCGACCCGGCGTCCGTGGAGTCGCCGGCCACCGGTTCCAGCACGTCGAGGTACTGCCCGAGCATCACCTCGGTGCGCATCAGGTCGAACACCGGCTTTCCGGCCCTGACGGCCGCGGCGTCCAGCCCGCAGCCCTGGAACAGCTCGTCGCACCAGATCAGCAGCAGGTCGCCGAGCAGCACCGCCGCCGAGGCGCCGTACTGCTCGCGGTCGCCGCGCCAGCCGCTGTCGCGGTGCATCGCCTCGAAGCGGCGGTGGACGGACGGCAGCCCGCGCCGGGTGTCGCTGCGGTCCATCAGGTCGTCGTGGACGAGCGCGCTGGCCTGCAGCAGTTCGAGGGCGGCCGCGGCCCGCTCGATGCCCGCGCTCCGCTCCGGGCCGCCGGCCGCCCGCCAGCCCCAGTAGCAGAAGGCGGGCCGCAGCCGCTTGCCGCCGTCGAGCAGGAAGTCGCGCAGGGCGTCGGCGACCGGGCCGAGCTGGGGGGAGATGGTGGAGAGCAGTGCCTGCCGGTCGTCCATGAACGCGGCGAGTGCGGCGTTGACCCGCTCGCGGACGGCCTCCGCGTCGACGGGGTTGGCGGTCAGGCTGGTGGGCGAGGGCACGCGGGACTCCGGTATCTATCGGCTGACAGTCAGACTAACCGGGCGGGCCCGCCCGGCCGGAATCGCGCCCTCACCACCCCGCCCGCCGTCTCGGCGGCCGTCTCACCCCGTGGAACGCGTTTGTTCGGCCCCCTTTATCCACGGATAACCTGCCAACATGGCACTCGGCATTCCCTCCACCAGAAGCGATCGCGCACAGACCGTGCGCGATCTGCTGGCGGCAGGCGACCGCTCCTTCTCGTTCGAGTTCATGCCTCCGCGCAGTGAGGAGGCCGAGCGCAAGCTCTGGGACGCGATCCGCCGGGTCGAGGCGCTCGACCCGAACTTCGTCTGCATGACGTACGGCGCCGGCGGCTCCTCGCGCGGCCGCACGGTCAACCTGGTCGGCCGGATCGCCACCGAGACCACGCTGACCCCGGTCGCGCACCTCACCGCCGTCGACCACTCGGTCGCCGAGCTGCGCAACATCATCGGCCAGTACGCGGACGAGGGCGTGCGCAACGTCCTCGCCGTGCGCGGTGACCCGCCCGGCGACCCGATGGGCGAGTGGGTCCGCCACCCGGAGGGCGTCACCTACGCGTACGAGCTGGTCGAGCTGATCAAGGGCATCGGCGACTTCTGCGTGGGCGTCGCGGCCTTCCCGCAGATGCACCCCCGCTCGGAGAACTGGGACGACGACATCCGCCACTTCGTCGCCAAGTGCCGGGCCGGCGCGGACTACGCGATCACCCAGATGTTCTTCGAGCCGGAGGACTACCTGCGGCTGCGGGACCGGGTGGCCGCGGCGGGCTGCGGGACGCCGATCATCCCGGAGATCATGCCGGTCACCAACATCCGCCAGCTGGTGCGCTTCCCGCAGCTGTCCGGTTCGGACTTCCCGCCGGAGCTGGTGCGCCGCTTCGAGGCGGTCGCCGACGACCCGGCGGCGGTCCGCGCGGTGGGCATCGAGCACGCCACCGCGATGGCCGAGCGGCTGCTGGCCGAGGGCGCGCCCGGTCTGCACTTCATCACGCTCAACCACTCCACCTCGACCCTGGAGATCTACCAGAACCTGGGTCTGCACCGCCGCTGACCGCCGCCGCGCGGCGGCGGCCGGCGTCCACGGATGCGGTGCTGTTCGCCCGGAGGCGGTACAGTCGCCCGCAACCGCGCGGCGCGTGCATCTGGAGGTAGCGGGATGGGCATCGGAAACCTGCTGCTCCACGGCGCCCTGGCGGTGGTCGCGCTCTGGCTGATCGCCGAGCTGCTGCTGCAGAACCGCGCCCCGCTGGTCTGGCGGGCGGTCGCGCTCGGCGGTTTCCTGCTGGTGGTCGCCGGCATGCAGCTGAGCTCCGTGCTGGTGATAGGGGCCGGCGCGGCCGGATTCGCCGTCGGCCAGACCTTCGTCACCCTCTCCGTGAAGCGCGGCCGCGTGGTCGGCTGGTCGCTGCGCCGCGCCGACGGCGCCCTGCCCGGTCCGCTCGCCAGGGTGCCGCTGCTGGCGGCCGCGACCGGCGGTGCCGTCGCCGCGGCCGACGAGGCGGAGGACGTCCCGGTGGTCGGCGAGGTCGGCCCGATCGAGGACGAGCCGGTGGCCGTCGAGCCCGTCGCGTACGAGCAGTACCAGGAGCTCGCCGACGACGGCGTGTACGCCGCCGAGCCGACGCCGGTCGGCTACTACCCCGACCAGCAGCAGGCGTACTACCCGCAGACCGGGTACGACCAGCAGCAGTGGGGCTACTACCAGCAGGGCTACCAGCAGCAGCAGGCGTACGCCTTCCCGCAGCAGCAGTACCAGGACCCGTACGCGCAGCAGCAGCAACAGCAGCAGCAGTACCAGGACCCCTACGGCGGCCAGCCGCAGGGCTGGGACCAGCAGCAGGCGTACCCCGGCATCCCGCAGCAGCCGGGCTACGGGTACCAGGCGCAGCCCCAGCTCCAGCCCCAGGCGCAGCCGCAGCAGCAGAACTGGGACTACCAGCAGCAGCTGTGACTCACGCCGGGCCGATCAGCCCCGCGGTGATCGAGGCGGACATCCCGACCCGGGGCAGCCCGCCGCCCGGGTGGGCGGTGCCGCCGATCCGGTAGAGGCCGGGCACGCCGGTGCGGTTGTCGGCGGCGAGCGGCGCCCCGGCCAGTGACGGCTCCGGCACCTGTGCGGTCACCCGGGTCTCGTGCCACAGCACCCGGTCGCGCAGGTCCACGCCGGCCTTCGCGAGGTGGTCCAGCAGGTGCGCGGCGTACGCGTCGTGGTCGGGGCCGATCCCGTCGAGGACCCCGCCGTTCGGCACCGTCACGGTGAGCGTCGCCGACTCGTGGTCCGCGTCCGGGACGAGCGCCGGGTCGTCCGGGCGCAGCAGCTGGACGGTCGGGTGCTCCGGCAGGTCCTCGTGCTGGAAGAGCCGGTCGAACTCCTGCTCCGGATCGGCGGCGTGCACCACCGTGCGGTGGACGGTCCCCCCGGGCCGGGCGCCGCGCAGCGCCAGCAGCACGGTGAACCGCCCGAGCGCCCGCGACCCGGACGGCACCGAGCTGAGCACGATGTCGGCGGGGATCCGACTGCCGTCGGCCGTGCGCACCCCGGTCAGCACGCCGTCCTCGACCAGCGGCTCGGCGGGGGTGTCGAAGCGGAACTCCACCCGGCGCTGCTCGCAGCGCCGGAACACCGCGTCGGCCAGCGCCCGCATTCCGCCCCGGACGTACCAGACGCCGAAGGTCTGCTCCATGTACGGCAGCACGGTCGCGGAGGCCGGGCTGTCGCTGCCGAGCCCGTGGCGCAGCGCGTACTCGGTGAGCAGCGCGGTCAGCCCCGGGTGCCCGCCCAGCTCGTGGCGGGCCACGTCGGCCAGGGTGTACCGGCCGCGCGGCAGCCAGCGGCCGAGGCCCCGGCGGGGCGGCACGGGGTACGGGTCGTCGGGCCGCCGCTCGGGGCGCGGCTCCTCCAGCAGGGGCCGGCGGGTGGCCTCCCAGACCGCCCGGCCGCGGTTGACCACCTCGCCCCAGCGCTCGCCGGAGCCGGTGCCGAAGGCGGCGTCCAACGCCTGGCCGACCCCGCCCCGGGAGGCGTTGGGCAGCAGCAGCGCGGTGCCGTCGGGGAACAGGTGACGGCTCTCCGGGTCGACCGGGGCCAGCTCGACCAGTTCCTCCAGCGGCTCCCGGCCGGTCTTCAGCGCGAGGTCGCGGTAGACGGCGGGCAGCGCGAGCAGGCCCGGGCCGGTGTCGAACGCGAACCCGTCGCGCTCGTACCGGCCCACCATCCCGCCGTACGTCGGCGAGGCCTCGCAGACCGTCACCCGGTGGCCGAGCGTGCCCAGCCGCGAGGCGGCGGCGAGCCCGCTCATTCCTGCGCCGATGATGACGATCCGTGCCATGGCCAACGATCCTAGGCTCTGTCCGGGGAGCGGACCCTAGCCGGCCCCGACCGGCACGCCGCCGCGGGCGGCCCGGCGCTCCCTGCGGCGCTGGAGGAAGCGGCGGATCCGGGTGACCGCGAACCAGACCAGCAGGCCGCCCAGCACCAGCAGGACCGCGGCGCCGGTGGCGGCGATCCACGGGTGGAAGACGGCCAGTACCACCAGGCCCGCCACGGAGAGGTCCTCCAGCAGGCTGATCGCGATGTTGGAAGCCGGCTCCGGCGAGGTGTTGACTGCCATCCGCAGCGAGGCCTTGATGCCGTGGCTGACCAGCGCGGTGGTGCCGCCGACCGCTCCGGCGGCGACCTCGCCGAGCGAGCCCGGGTCGTGCGAGGCGAGCAGCGCGCCGACGGTGGCACCGGCGATCGGCCGGATCACGGTGTGGATCGCGTCCCAGACCGAGTCCACGTACGGGATCTTGTCGAAGACCGCCTCGCACAGGAAGAGCACGCCGGCGGCGACCAGCACGTCGGTGCGCTCCAGTACCGGCGGCACCGACCCGGCGTCGCCGAAGCGGCCGAGCAGGCCGAGCAGCAGCACCACGGCGTAGGCGTTGACGCCGCTGGCCCAGCCGCTGGTGAAGATCAATGGGATGGCGTTCAACCCCTGGTTCCCCCTTCTCCGCGACCGCCGTGATGCGCGGCGGCCGACCGTTCAGGGTACCCGGCCGACCGGCGGGGGCGGCCTGAGTACCCGTACTCAGAGCACCGGTTGAGTAGCCGAGCGGATACCCGCCGACCAGTGCGGACGGGCAGAGTTGGGGTCACCGGGAGGGCGGGGACGACAAGCCCCCGCCGACCCGGGGCGCCCCGTGCCGGCCGCCGCCTGTGGGGGATCGGCGGCCGATGCAGCGGCCGGGGCGCTGTCAGCCGGAACGGGCCCGCGCACCGCCGACACGGGGCGGCGGAGCGGGGGCCGAGGGGGCCGGTTGTACGGGGGAACCGGGGGGAAACCGGGGGCAATCGGTGCGCTGTGCGGCAGCGTCACCGGTCGACGTGCGGGGCGGTCCGCCGTGGACGTCCGGAGTGTGCGAGCACTCCGGGCGGACACGGCGGCCGCCCTCGCGGCGTTCGGGCGGGTTCGAGTGTCAGTGCCACCGTTCACGATGGAACGGCACGGACCGTCCGGTCCGGGCGCCCGCCTCGGAACGGAGGAGACCGTGCACGTCAGCCGTCCTGAGTTCGTCACCGCCCGCAGTGCCGCAGACCGTCCCGACGACCCGCAACTGCCCGTCCACCTGCCGCCCGCCGGCCCGCTGCCGTTGCCCTCCGTGCGGGAGCGCGGTTCGGACGTCCATCCCGTGCTGCGCCGGGCCGGGGCCCCACCCGCCGCCGTCGACCTGCTGCGGCAGGCGCACCGCACGCTGGTCCGGGCCCGCGGCTGCGAGGATCCGCTGGAGCGCTACGCGACCGCGCACCTCGCCGCGCTGCGGACCACCGCCGCGGTGCTGGCGGTGCGGGGGCGCCCGGAGCGCAACCCGCGGCGCCGGCAGGCGATCCGCAGCGCGTGGGAGCTGCTGCCCGAGGTCGCGCCCGAGCTCGCCGAGTGGGCCGCCTACTTCGCGGCGGGCGCCCGCCGCCGCGCGGCCGCGGAGGCCGGCATCGCGGGCTCGGCCAGCGCCCGGGACGCGGACGACCTGATCCGCAACACGGCGCTGTTCCTGCGCATCGTGGACCGGCTGCTGACTCGCTGACGGAGGGGCGGCCACGGCGCGTTGTAGCGTGGTGTCCGTCCGGCTGAATCGGCTTGCCAGAGGAGCTCCGCCTTGTACCCGACGCGTCCCCGCAGTGCCCTGCGTACCGCTGTGGTGTGGGAGGTGGTGCGGGCGGCCCTGGAGCGGCGGTCCGCGGAGTTGGAGCGCCCGGTCCTGGAGGTGGTGGACACCGGCGGCGGCACCGGCAACTTCGCCGTGCCGGTGGCCAGGCTGGGCCACCGGGTGACCGTGGTGGACCCGAGCCCGGACGCGCTGTTCGCGCTGGAGCGGCGGGCCTCCGAGGCGGGCGTCACCGACCTGGTGCGGGCGGTCCAGGGCGACACCCAGACCCTGCCGGAGGTGGTTCCGGCCGGGTCGGTGGACGCGGTGCTGTGCCACGGCGTGCTGGAGGTCGTGGACGACCCGGCGGAGGCGCTGGGCAGCCTGACCGGGGCGCTGCGCAAGGGCGGCCTGGTCAGCCTGCTGGCGGCGAACCGGACCGGCGCCGTGCTGGCCCGGGCACTGGCGGGCCACTTCACCGAGGCACAGGCCGTGCTGGACGGCCCCGACGGCCGCTGGGGCACCGGTGACCCGATGCCGCGCCGCTTCACCGGCGACGAGCTCGCCGAGCTGGCCTCCGGCGCCGGACTGCGGGTGGTCTCGGTGCACGGCGTGCGGGTCTTCGCCGACCTGGTGCCCGGGGTGCTGGTGGACACCGAGCCGGGCGCGACCGACGCGCTGCTGCGGCTGGAACTGGCGGCGGCCGAGCTGCCCGCGTTCCACGCGGTCGCGACGCAGCTGCACGTGCTCGCGGAACTCGCGTAGTCGGGCACTAGTTCCGCTCCTGCGGCGTTGGGATGCGTGCGGGCCGCGGTGGACGCGGCCCGAGCCACGCTGGATTGACCACGCCGAACTCGCGCGCTGGACCGTATGATCTGGGTAAAGCCGGTAAGCATGACACCCAGACCCATGGGGCATATGGACCACACAGGGCCGAGCCAGGGGTGGCGGACCGGTCGCCCCGCGACCGACGAGTAGGAGGACTCCGTGCCGCTCTCGGAGCACGAGCAGCGACTGCTCGAGCAGATGGAGCGAGCGCTGTACGCCGAAGATCCCAAGTTCGCGTCAGCGCTTGAGGGAACCGGCCTGCGCACCTACACCCGTCGGCGGGTCTACCTGGCCGTCGCGGGGTTCGTCGCGGGCATCGCTCTCCTGATGGGGGGCATGGTCGCCCAGATCATCTGGGTGAGCGTGGTCGGGTTCCTGGTGATGCTGGGTTGCGCGGTCCTCGCCGTCGCCTCGTGGCGGCGCGGCCCGGCCGGGTCGGGAGCGGGTCCGAGGCCAGCCTCGGCACCGCGCCGCAAGGCCGGAGTGATGGACCGAATGGAACAGCGGTGGCAGCGCCGTCGCGACGAGCACGACGGTCTCTAGGAGCCGCGGAGGCAAGGCGCAGAGCAAGAGGAAGACGCGAGAGGGCGGGCAGTCGGTCGACTGCCCGCCCTCTCGCTGCGCTACGCGTCCTTCCTCCGGCGGCGCAGGCGCCGCAGCGGCCGGGCGACCGTGCCGGTCACCGCGGCGAGGACCCGGCCGAGGGCGCCGGTGACCCGGTCGCGGACGGCGGCGACCCGGTCGGTGATCGTCCACCGGAGGCGGACGGCGGAGGCCGGCAGCAGCACGGCGCGGATCCGCCCGGCCCGGCCGACCCGGGCCCGCAGACCGTCCCGGGCGGTGCGGACGTCGGTGGCGAGCTGCGTCGGGGCCTCGGCCGAGCGGGCGTACATCACCCGTTCGGTCGCAAGGGCCACGCGTCCTGCCGCGGCGGCGGCCTCGGGGCCGAGCTCGGCCTGCTCGGTGAGCCGGCGGACGGTGTGCCGCGGGGTGCGGGCGTCGTCCGGCGGGATGCCGAGGTCCCAGGCGGAGTCGATCAGCTCGGCCCAGGCGGCGAGCACCTGTGCGTCGCTGAGCTCGCTCCGTCCGCCGCCGGGTCCGTGCCGGCCGGCGCCCAGCCGGCGTCTGCGCTGCCGGGCCCGCCACAGCATCGGCGTGGCGAGCAGGGCGAGCACCACCAGGCCGCCCAGGACGGCGACCAGCACCGTCCAGTTCTGCCACCAGGCCGGGGCGGTCTTCTTCTCCTCGGCGACCTGGCCCGGGTCCTCGCAGCCGCCGGCCTTGCGCTGCTCGGCCGTGCACTTGCTGCTGGCGGACGGCGCGGGGGCGGCGGAGTCAGTGGGCGCGGCGGTGGGCTGCTGGGTGGTGGCGCTGGGCGCCGGGGCGACCTGCTCGCGGGTGTAGTCCGGCAGCACGCCCCGGTTCGGGGTGGGCTCGAAGCGCAGCCAGCCGATGCCCTGGAAGTACAGCTCGGGCCAGGCATGGAAGTTCGAGCTGCGGACGATCCGGCTGGTGTCGTTGCCGGTGCCGGCGGTGAAGCCGATCGCGACCCGGGCCGGGATCTTCAGCGAGCGGGCCATCGCCGCCATGGTGGCGGCGTAGTGCACGCAGAAGCCGTCCTTCTCCTGGAGGAACTTGGCGATCGCCTCCGGGCCGGTGCGCGGCTCCACCTTGGTGCTGTACGTGAAGGCGCCGCTGGTGAAGTACTGCTGCAGCGCCACGGCCTGGTCGTACGCCGTGCGCTTGCCGCGGGTGACCTCGGCGGCGGTGGCGGCGACCACCGGCGGGAGGTTGGGCGGCAGCGACAGGTACCGGTTGGTGATCGCGGTCGGGGCCGTTCCGGCGGCGCGCAGCTGGGCGGCGGTCGGCTGGACGGAGGTCGAGCCGACCGCGTACTGCAGGTTGTTGAGCTTCTGGCTGCCGACCGTGGACAGCGTCCGGGCGCCCCGGTCGAAGCGCCAGTTGGTGGTCGGGCCGACCTCGACCCAGGCGGCCGGGTACGGCATCGGCAGCCAGGTGGTGGAGAGCTTGTCGGAGATCTTCACGGTGGTGCGCACCGAGCCGGTGGCGATGGACGAGGAGAGGCCCTCCGGCGCCGGGAGGGCGCCGGGAGGCACGTTCTCCAGGTTCTGGTCGCCGATCTTCCACTCCTCGCCGTTGAAGTCGCCGAGTGCGGCGACCCGCAGGTACATCTGCTCGGCGGCGCCCGGGTCGGTGATGTACCGCAGCAGCTCGGTGTCGTCGGAGCTGCGCAGGTTGGCGGTGAGCGCGACCACCAGGTTGAGCGAGCGCTCGCCGCCGGTGCCGGGGCCCGTGCCGGTGCCGGTGCCGTTGCCGAAGCCGCCGATCAGGCCGGTGCCGGCGTTCGGCAGGAAGGCGGGCAGCAGCATCGCGGCGAGCAGCGCGATCACGCCGACCCGCTGGCCGCTGTGCGACAGGCCGCCGCCGGTGCGGCCGGCGCCGGTGAAGACCCGGCCCCAGCGGGAGAGCCGGTCCTGGCCCTCGACGAAGAGCAGCACCAGGTAGCCGATCGAGGCGGTGGTGAACCACAGCCAGGCGGCGCCGGCGCTGCCGGCCAGGCCGGTGCCGACCGAGTACAGGGCGAGCAGCGGCAGGCCGGCGGCCGCGGCCCGGCGGTAGGTCACCGCGAGGCCGTCCACCGCGACGGCGACCAGCGACACCGCGCCGATCACGATCAGCCGCAGGCCGTCGGTGGCGGGTGCCGGGATGGCGTACTCGCGGATGTCGTTGCCGCCGGAGTTCAGCAGCGCGCCGACCGCGTCCAGGGCCTTCGGGCCGGGCAGCACGCCGTAGGCCATCGAGGGCTGCACGAAGGTCAGCAGCAGCAGGTACAGCACGGCGAGCAGCTGGAGCGGGACCACCAGCATCCGCGGCAGCGGCAGCACCCGCAGGGCCGCGCCGACGCCGGCGGTGGCGACGATCATCAGCAGCCCGTGCGGGATCAGCCGGATCGACTCGTTGAAGAGCGGCATCAGGCTGAGCGCGGCCAGCGCCGTGGCCAGCGCCGCGCAGAAGGTCAGCTTGGCCCTGGTCGTCACGCCCCCACCTCGTTTCCGTAGGCCGTCGAGTTCTGGGTGCGGTCGGCGGCCCGCCACAGCCGGGGCAGCGAGTCGCCGGCCTTGACCGGGAGCACCGTCCAGCCGGCCTGGCGCAGCCGGGCCACGTTGTCCTCGTGGGCGGTGTCCTCGCCGAAGCCGGGCAGCAGCGTGCCGAGGCCGGTCCAGCTGGCGGTGTCCAGCAGCAGGGCGACCGCGCCGCCGGCCCGGCGGCGCAGCCGGCCGAGACGGACCGCCTGCTCCTCGTCGAGCGAGCCGAGGACCGCCACCAGCAGGCCCTCGCCGTGCGCCCGGAGCGCGTCCTCGGCGCGGGCCAGGCCGCCGCCGTCGGAGTGCTCGACCACCGCGAGGGTGTCCAGCAGCAGGCCGGCGGCCTCGGCGATGCTCGGGGCACCGGTGCCCGGCTCGGGCACCGAGACGCCGGTGTCGGTGAGCAGCCGGGTCTGGTAGCCGCGCTCGACCAGGTGGACGCCGATCGAGGCGGCGCAGGAGACCGCCCACTCGAAGGAGGAGGCCGGTCCGCTGCCGCGGTGGGCGATCTCCCGGGTGTCCAGCAGCACGGTGGCGCGGGCCTTCAGCGGCTGCTCCTCGCGGCGCACCATCAGCTCGCCGTACCGCGCGGTGGACTTCCAGTGCACCCGGCGCAGGTCGTCGCCGTGCCGGTACTCGCGCGGGATCACGTCGTCGTCGCCGGCCAGGGCCAGCGCGTGGGTGTTGGAGTCGCCCTGGCCGCCCCACTCGCCGGGCAGGGCGACCGCCGGCAGGTCCTGGACCTGCGGCACCACGGTGAGCAGGTCGGAGGCGGCGAAGGAACGGGTCAGCTCGCACATCCCGAACGGGTCGGAGAGCCGCAGCTGCAGCGGGCCGAGCTGGTAGCGGCCGCGCAGGTCGGAGCGGACCCGGTAGGAGACCTCGCGGTAGCCGTGCTGCTCGACCCGGTCCAGCACGAAGCGCGGGCGCGGACCGAGCACGTACGGCACCCGGTCCTCCAGCAGCAGCAGGCCGGTGGGCACCCGGGAGACGTTGTCCAGGCGCAGGTGGACCCGGGCCTCCTGGCCGGCCGCCGCGCGGTGCGGGGAGAGCCGGCGCCCGCCGGCCACCCGGTAGCGGGTGCGCATCAGCAGCAGCGAGGAGGCCAGCGGCAGGGTGGCCAGCAGCACGCCGACCCGGAACAGCGCGTCCTGGCCGAAGACGTACGCGCAGAGCGCCGCGGTCAGGCCGGCGGCCAGGAAGGAACGGCCCCGGGTGGTCAGCCCGCGCAGCCCCGCCCGGAAACCGGCGGGGTTGTCGGAGCGCGCCATGTCAGCGGCCCTGCGGACGCGGGATCGGCAGTCGGGCCACCAGGTCGAGCACCACCTGCTCGGAGGTGCGGCGGCTCAGTTGGGTCTCGGAGGTCGGCAGCAGGCGGTGCGCGAGGACCGGCACGGCCAGCGCCTGGATGTCGTCCGGCAGCACGTAGTCGCGGCCGTCCAGGGCGGCGTGCGCTCTCGCGGCGCGGACCAGGTGCAGGGTGGCGCGCGGCGAGGCGCCCAGGCGCAGCTCCGGCGAGGTGCGGGTGGCGCCCACCAGGTCGACCGCGTAGCGGCGCACCGGGTCGGACACGTACACCGTCTTGACCAGGTCGATCAGCTTCAGCAGGTCGTGCGCGTGGGCGACCGGCTGGAGGTCCTCCAGCGGGTTGGCCGCCGAGTGCAGGTCGAGCATCGCGTACTCGGCCTCGGGGCTGGGGTAGCCGATCGAGACCCGGGCCATGAAGCGGTCCCGCTGGGCCTCCGGGAGGGAGTAGGTGCCCTCCATCTCGACCGGGTTCTGGGTGGCGATCACCATGAACGGCGACGGCAGCTCGTAGCTGGTGCCGTCGATGGTGACCTGGCGCTCCTCCATCGACTCCAGGAGGGCGGACTGGGTCTTCGGCGAGGCCCGGTTGATCTCGTCGCCGACCACGATCTGCGCGAAGATCGCGCCCGGCCGGAACTCGAAGTCGCGCTGGTGCTGGTCGAAGACGTTGGTGCCGGTCACGTCGGACGGCAGCAGGTCCGGGGTGAACTGGATCCGGCGGACGCTGCAGTCCAGCGAGCGGGCCAGGGCCTTGGCGAGCATCGTCTTGCCGACGCCGGGGACGTCCTCCAGCAGCAGGTGGCCCTCGGCCAGCAGCACGGTCAGCGCGATCCGCACCGCCTCGGGCTTGCCCTCGATGACGCTCTCGACCGAAGCCCGGACCCGGTCGACGACCGCCGCCAGCTCCGCCAGATCGACCGGCTCCCGCTGCGCGGCCCCCGCCGTTGCGCCCTGCCCGTTGTAGGTCGTCACCCGTCCGCTCCCAATGCGTGTTTCCCCGAAGAACCAGGCGCATTCTTCCCTGTCAGGAGGCCAGAAGTCACTCAGGTGGGCGACAATGCGTGCACTGTCCCAATTTGGGCGGCTCCGGGGGCGCGACAGCGGGCTCCCCGGAGCCGCCGGGGGTCAGACGATCTCGCGGAGCAGCCCGGTGTGGACGTCGAAGACGAAGCCGCGGACGTCGTCCTTGTGGAGCAGGAACGGCGAGGTGCGCACGCGCGTCATGGACTGGCGGACGTCGCCGTCCAGGTCCACGAAGGACTCCACCGCCCACTGCGGGCGCTGGCCGACCTCGAGCTCCAGCTCGCGGCGGAAGTCCTCGGTCAGACCGAGCAGGCCGCAGCCGGTGTGGTGGATCAGCACGACCGAGCGGGTGCCCAGGGCGCGCTGGCTGATGGTGAGCGAGCGGATCGTGTCGTCGGTGACGACACCGCCCGCGTTGCGGATGATGTGGGCGTCGCCGAGGTCCAGGCCGAGTGCGGCGAACAGGTCGAGCCGGGCGTCCATGCAGGCCACCACGGTGACCTTCTGCACCGGGCGGGCGTCCATGCCGCCGTCGCGGAAGGTCTGCGCGTAGACCCGGTTGGCTTCGACGAACCGGTCGGTGATCGTGGGCTCGGAGCTGGCAGCGGCGGACGGCGCGGGCCGGTCGGGGGTCACTGTCATGGGGACGACGGTAATCGGATTTCCGCTGCCGTGAAGGGGGCGCCGCCGCCTGGCCGCCGGCGGTGAGCGGGCCCGTGGCGAGGCTCCGGCGTACTGACCGGTTTGCCCCGGTACCTCCGCCCGGGTGGTGCGCCGACGAGGTGCGTTGACTGGTCCGGGGTGCGCGATAGGCTGGCCGCCCCGGTCCGTACGCGGCCCGCGGCCTCCTCCCGCTCCAGTGCCCACCTGGCGCACCTTCCCCGGTGCCGGGCGGTCACCCCTTCCCCAGGCGAGCGGGCGGGGACCACGGGAGGCGTCCGGACCTGCGGGCCCGGTGCGGGAGAATGGGCCCGCCACAACTGCACCGAGGAAGGGCCGACAACCCATGAGCAGCGACATTCCGGCCCCCAAGCACGTCCCGGTGATGCTGCAGCGCTGTATGGACGCGCTCGCCCCGGCGCTCGCGGAGCCCGGCGCGGTGGTCGTCGACGCCACCCTCGGCCTCGGCGGGCACAGCGAGGCGATCCTCACCCAGTTCCCCGGAGCCCGGCTGGTCGCCGTCGACCGCGACCCGGCCGCCCTGAAGCTCTCCGGCGAGCGGCTGGCCCGCTTCGGCGACCGGGCCACCCTGGTGCACGCCGTCTACGACGAGATCCCGCAGGTGCTGGACGACCTGGGCATCGCCCGGGTCCAGGGCGTGCTCTTCGACCTCGGCGTCTCCTCGATGCAGCTGGACGAGGCCGACCGCGGCTTCGCCTACGCCCAGGACGCGCCGCTGGACATGCGGATGGACCAGACCCGCGGCCTGAGCGCCGCCGAGGTGCTGAACACCTACAGCCACGGCGACCTGGCCCGGATCCTCAAGGTCTACGGCGAGGAGCGGTTCGCCGGCAAGATCGCCTCGGTGATCCTGCGGGAACGCGAGAAGGAACCGTTCACCAACAGCGCGCGTCTGGTCGAGTTGGTACGCAACGCCATCCCGGCCGCCACCCGGCGCACCGGAGGGAACCCGGCCAAGCGCACCTTCCAGGCGCTGCGGATCGAGGTCAACGGCGAGCTGGAGGTGCTCGACCGGGCCATCCCCGGGGCACTGGAGCGGCTCGCGCTCGGCGGGCGGATCGTGGTGATGTCCTACCAGTCGCTGGAGGACCGCCTGGTCAAGCAGTACTTCCAGGCCGGTGCCACCAACACCGCCCCGCCCGGGCTGCCGATCGTCCCGGAGGAGCACCAGCCCTGGTTGAAGCTGCTCACCCGAGGTGCCGAGCTGGCCACCGAGGAGGAGATCGAGGAGAACCGGCGCGCCGCGCCCGTGCGGTTGCGTGTGGCGGAGAGGATCAGGGAGACCCGGGGCTGAACCGGCCTGGGGGAGGGCGAGCCAGAGGGAGAAGCGCGGTGGCGGGCGGGGTGCGGGGCAGCGGAGTGCTCCCCGGGCAGGCGGGCAGGGCACGCATCACGGTACGGCCGGGCGCCCGGCAGGCGCGGGGGCGGACGCCCTTCGCGGTCCTGGTGGTGGTGCTGCTCTCGGCCGGACTGCTCGGCCTGCTGATGCTCAACACCGCGATCAACGAAGGCTCCTTCACCCTCTCCAAGCTGCGCAAGCAGACCACCGAGGCGACCGACCAGCTGCAGACCCTGCAGCACCAGATCGACCAGCAGTCCGCGCCGGACGCGCTGGAGCGCCGGGCCCGCGAGCTCGGCATGGTGCCGGGCGGCGACCCGGCCTTCCTGAAGGACGACGGCAGCGTGCTCGGCACCCCCAAGGAGGCGCAGGACAGCCCGCCGGTCAAGCGCACCGGCAACGACCTGTGGCAGTCCGGGGCGAGCCCCTCGCCCACCCCCTCCTCCGGCGACCTCGGGGTGGAGCTGGCCCCGCTCCCGCCCGCCACCCCCTCCCCGGCGCCGGGCAGCCCGGCCGCCGCGAACCCCGCGGGCCGCAGCCCCGGCGCGGCCGACCCGGCGGCCCCGGCGGGAGGCGGCCGATGAGCACCCCGCGCCGACCCGCGGGCGGCTCCGGCGACCGCCGCCCGCCCCGGCCCGCCCGCCCGCGGGGCGAGGAGCCGAGGCCCCGCGCCCCGCGTCCGCGCACGCCCGACCCGCGCCGTGCGGCCGAGGCCCGGCGCGCCGCCGAGCCGCGCCGCACCGCCGACCCCCGCCGCCCGGCCGCCCGCCGCCCGCAGCGCCCGGCGGCCCGTCCGCAGCAGCGCGCCATCCGGCTGGCCGACCCGCGCCGCCGGCTGCGGCTGGTCACCGGCTCGCTGGCGCTGGTCTTCGCGGTCTTCGCCGGCCGGCTGGTCCAGCTCCAGCTGCTGGACTCCGACGCGCTGGCCGCCGCGGCCGGGGCCAACAAGTACGTCCAGGCGGTGCTCCCCGCCGAGCGCGGCTCGATAACGGCCGCCGACGGCACCGTGCTGGCCACCAGCGTGGACGCCTACGACGTCACCGCCGACCCGACCATGCTCACCCCCGAGGCGGCCCACCTGCCGGACGCCCCCGAGCAGGCGGCGGCGCTGCTCGCGCCCATCCTCGGCCAGCCCAAGGAGAAGCTCGCCGCCGCGCTGCACCTCAACCCGAAGAACCCGAAGAGCCAGTACGCGCTGCTCGCCCCCCGGCAGACCCCGGAGGTCAAGGGGCAGATCGCCGACCTGCGCTCCACGCTGACCAAGCAGGCCGACTCCGCGGCCTGCCGCGGGCAGAAGGCGATGCTCGGCAAGCCCGCCGAGCAGGGCGGCCGGCAGTTCCTCGACGGCACCTGCGCCAATCCGCTGGCCGGGATCTTCTGGGACGAGTCCACCCGGCGCAGCTACCCGGCCGGCGGGCTGGCCGCCAACCTGGTCGGCTTCGTCAACTCCGAGGGCGTCGGCACCGGCGGCCTTGAGCTGCAGTACCAGCAGCAGCTGGCCGGCGTGGCGGGCAAGTCCACCTACGCCTCGGCCGGCGGGCGCCGGGTGGCCACCGCCGGCGGCAGCCGGCAGGACCCGGTGCCCGGAACCGACCTGCGGCTGACCATCGATCCGGACATCCAGTGGGCGGCCCAACGGGCCATCACCGACCAGGTCTCCAACGCCGGGGCGGAGAAGGGGTACGTGATCGTCCAGGACGTGAGGACCGGTCAGGTCCTGGCGATGGCCACCTCGCCCGGCTTCAACCCCAACCAGCTCTCCTCGGCCCGGCCCGAGCAGCTCGGCAACGCCGCTCTGCAGGACGCCTACGAGCCGGGCTCCACCGCCAAGCTGATGACCATGGCCGCGGTGCTGGACACCGGCAAGGCCACCTGGGACACCCACGTCACGGTGCCGAACACGCTGCAGCGCTCGGACCGGGTCTTCCACGACGACGTCGACCACGAGACCTGGTACCTGACCCTGGCGGGCGTGCTCGCCAAGTCCTCCAACATCGGCACCATCGAGGCCGCCGAGACCCTGGGCAACACCCAGGCGGAGTCCAACCAGGTGCTCGGCGGCTACCTGCAGAAGTTCGGCATCGGCCAGCCGACCGGCCTCGGCTTCCCCGGCGAGACCCGGGGCATCCTGGCCAAGCCGGAGAGCTGGAGCGGCTCGCAGCAGTTCACCATCCCGTTCGGCCAGGGCCTGTCGGTCAACGCCCTGCAGGCCACCTCGGTCTTCTCCACCATCGCCAACGGCGGGGTGCGGGTGGCGCCCGGCCTGCTGGCCGGCACCACCGGCCCGGACGGGAAGTACACCCCGGCGCCGGCCGGCGCGCAGACCCGGGTGGTGACGGAAGCGACCGCGAAGACGCTGACCGAGATGCTGGAGTCCGTCGTCACCGACGAGCAGGGCACCGGCACCAAGGCGCAGATCCCCGGCTACCGGGTGGCCGGAAAGACCGGCACCGCCAACCGGGTGGACCCGAAGACCGGCAAGTACTCCGGGTACACCGCCTCCTTCATCGGCTTCGCCCCGGCGGACCAGCCCCGGGTGACGGTCTCGTGCGTCATCCAGGACCCGGTCAACGGGCACTTCGGCGGCCAGCTGTGCGGCCCCGTGTTCAAGCAGGTGATGGAGTTCGCCCTGAAGTCCCTGCGGGTCCAGCCGAGCGGCAGCGAGGCGCCCAACCTGCCCGTCGAGTGGAAACCCTGAAAGAAGCGGCCATGAGCACGTCCCCCGAACACCCCGAGCAGGCCGGAACGCCGTCCGGTGTGAGCAGCGTCACGTCCGCTTCCGGTCGGTTTGGCTCTGGGGGGCCCGGGGCCGATAGCCTTCCGGCCGTGCCGAAACCCGATCAAATCTCCGCGAGTCCGCCCCGCCCCGAGCGGGCGCCGGCGCTGCCGTTCGCCGAGGTGGTGCGCCTGCTGGGGCTGCCCGCCGCGGAGGGCCCGCAGGTCACCGGTGTCACCCACGACTCCCGGGCGGTCCGCCCGGGCGACGTCTACGTGGCCTTCCCCGGTGCCAACGTGCACGGCGCCAGGTTCGCCGCCCAGGCCGCCGCGGCCGGGGCGGTCGCCGTGCTGACCGACGCGGCCGGCGCCGAGCAGGCCGCCGACTGCGGCGCCCCGCTGCTGGTGGTGCCCAGCCCGCGCGCCGTGATGGGCACCCTCGCCGCCGCCGTGTACGGAGCGCCGAGCGAGCAGCTGCTGATGATCGGCCTGACCGGCACCAACGGCAAGACCACCACCTCGTACCTGGTCGAGGGCGGCCTGCGCGGCCACGACCTGGTGCCCGGGGTGATCGGCACGGTCGAGATGCGGGTCGGCGACGAGCGGATCAAGAGCGAGCGGACCACCCCCGAGTCCACCGACCTGCACGGCGTCCTCGCGGTGATGCGCGAGCGCGGCGCGGACGCGGTGGTCATGGAAGTCTCCAGCCACGCCCTGGTCTACGGCCGGGTCGACGGCGTGGTGTACGACGTGGCGCTGTTCAACAACCTGACGCCCGAGCACCTGGACTTCCACCCGGACATGGAGGACTACTTCCGGGCCAAGGCCAGGCTCTTCCAGACCGACAAGGCCCGCCGGGGCGTCACCAACCGGGACGACGCGTACGGCCGGCGCCTCGCCGCCGAGGCGCCGATCCCGATGACCACCTTCTCGGCGGCCGGCGACCCGGAGGCCGACTGGCGCGCGGTGGACGTGCAGCTCGGCCCGGCCGGCTCGACCTTCCGCGTGGTCGGCCCGGACGGCGCCGAGGCCGACGCCGCGGTGCCGCTGCCCGGCCCGTTCAACGTCTCCAACGCGCTCGGCGCGATCACCGCGCTGGTCACCGCGGGCGTCCCGCTGGCGGCCGCGGTCGCCGGGGTCGCCTCGGTGCCGGGCGTCCCGGGCCGGCTGGAGAAGGTCGACGCCGGGCAGCCGTACGTCGCCGTGGTCGACTACGCGCACAAGCCGGACGCGCTGGCCGCGGTCTGCGAGTCGCTGCGCGAGGTCACCAAGGGCCGGCTGCACGTGGTGGTCGGCTGCGGCGGCGACCGCGACCCGTACAAGCGCGGGCCGATGGGCGCCATCGCCGCCCGGCTCGCCGACACCGCGGTGCTGACCAGCGACAACCCGCGCTCGGAGGACCCGCTGGCGATCCTCGCCACCATGCTGGCCGGCGCCGCCGGGGTGCCCGAGGAGGAGCGCGGCGAGGTGCTCGCGGTGCCCGACCGGGCCGAGGCGATCGCCCTGGCGGTGGCCCGCGCGCACGCCGGGGACACCGTGCTGGTGGCCGGCAAGGGCCACGAGCTGGGCCAGTACGTGAAGGGCGAGGTCCGCCCGTTCGACGACCGCGAGGTCCTGCGCGAGGCGATCGCGCACGCGCCGAGCACCGGAGAGGTGGAACAGTGATCGCACTGACCCTGGCCGAGGCCGCCGCCGCCGTCGGCGGCACGCTGGACGGCGCCGAGCCGGACGCGGTGATCACCGGCGCGGTCGTCGCCGACAACCGGCAGCTGGAACCCGGCGGCCTGTTCGTGTGCATCCGCGGCGAGCGGGTGGACGGGCACGACTTCGCCGCCGCCGCGGTCGCCGCCGGTGCCGTCGCGGTGCTCGCCACCCGGCCGGTCGGCGTGCCCGCGGTCCTGGTCGACGACGTGGTCGTCGCGCTCGGCCGGCTCGCCCGCGCGGTGGTCGCCAGGGCCGAGGGCGTCGAGGTGGTCGCGATGACCGGCTCGGCCGGCAAGACCTCCACCAAGGACCTGGTCGCCCAGCTGCTGACGCGCCGCGGCGAGACCGTCTTCCCGCCCGGCTCGCTCAACAACGAGATCGGCCACCCGCTGACCGCGCTCAAGGTCGCCCCGACCACCCGTCACCTGGTGATGGAGATGGGCGCCCGGCACAAGGGCGACATCGAGTACCTCAGCGGCATCACCCCGCCCACCGTCGGCCTGGTGCTGAACGTCGGCACCGCGCACGTCGGCGAGTTCGGCTCCAAGGAGGCGATTGCCGAGGCCAAGGGCGAACTGGTCGAGGCGCTGCCCGCCGACGGCATCGCCGTGCTCAACGCCGACGACCCGCTGGTGCGGGCGATGGCGTCCCGCACCAAGGCCCGCGTGGTGCTGTTCGGGGAGAGCCCGGACGCCCGGATCCGGGCCACCGGAGTTCGCCTGGACGACACCGGACGGCCATCGTTCACGCTCACCACCCCAGCCGGTTCCGCGACCGTACAGCTGCGCCTGTACGGTGAGCACCACGTCTCGAACGCCCTCGCCGCCGCCGCGGTGGCGGTGGAGCTCGGGATGCCCGTCGACGACGTCGCCGAAGCCCTCAGCGAGGCGGGTGCGCTGTCCCGCTGGCGCATGGAGGTCGTCGAACGGGCCGACGGTGTCACCGTCGTCAACGACGCCTACAACGCGAACCCGGACTCGATGCGGGCCGCGCTGCGGGCGCTCGCGACGATGGCCGGCCGCGGCCCGGAGCGCCGCCGCACCTGGGCGGTGCTCGGCGAGATGCGGGAGCTCGGCGAGGACAGCTTCGACGAGCACGACGCCATCGGGCGGCTCGCGGTGCGGCTGGACGTCACCAAGCTGGTGGCGGTCGGCGGACGCGAGGCGGCCTGCATGGAACTGGGCGCGAGGAACGAAGGTTCGTGGGGTGAGGAGTCGGTGCTGGTGTCCGACGCGGACGCGGCGATCGAGCTGCTGCGCAGTCAGGTGCGGCCGGGGGACGTGGTGCTGGTGAAGGCCTCCCGTTCGGTGGGTCTCGAGAGGGTCGCCGAGGCCCTGCTCGCGGACGGTGCTGCCTCGTGAAGCAGATCCTGTTCGCCGGCATGATCGGCCTGGTGCTCTCCCTCCTGGGCACCCCCGCGCTCATCAAGCTGCTCGCCCGGCACGGCTACGGCCAGTACATCCGGGACGACGGCCCCAAGGCGCACCACAGCAAGAAGGGCACGCCCACCATGGGCGGCATCGCCTTCATCCTGGCGACGCTGATCGCCTACTTCACCACCAAGGCGATAACGGGCGAGTCGCCCACGGCCTCGGGCCTGCTCGTGCTCTTCCTGACGGTGGGCCTGGGCCTGGTCGGCTTCCTGGACGACTACATCAAGGTGGTCAAGCGGCGCTCCCTCGGCCTGCGGGCCAAGGCCAAGCTGTTCGGCCAGTCCTTCGTGGCGCTCGCCTTCGCGGTGCTCGCCCTGCAGTTCGAGGACAGCCGGGGCCGCACCCCGGCCTCCGACCACCTGTCCTTCGTCCGCGACTTCAAGTGGGCGATCGGGCCGGTGCTGTTCGTCCTCTTCGCGTACTTCATGATCGCCGCGATGTCGAACGGCGTGAACCTCACGGACGGCCTGGACGGCCTCGCCACCGGCGCCTCGGTGATGGTCTTCGGCGCCTACACCTTCATCGGCGTGTGGGAGTACGGCCAGTCCTGCGCCTACACCATCAGCGCCACCGCCGGCTGCTACGACGTCCGGGACCCATTGGACCTGGCCGTGGTGGCCGCCGCCCTGATGGGCTCCTGCTTCGGCTTCCTGTGGTGGAACACCTCGCCCGCCAAGATCTTCATGGGTGACACCGGTTCGCTCGCCCTCGGCGGCGCCCTGGCCGGTCTCGCCATCTGCTCCCAGACCGAGCTGCTGCTGGCCCTGCTCGGCGGCCTGTACGTGATCATCACCCTTTCGGTGATCATCCAGGTCGGATCGTTCCGGATGACCGGCAAGCGCGTTTTCAAGATGGCGCCGCTGCAGCACCACTTCGAGCTCAAGGGCTGGACCGAGGTACTGATCGTGGTCCGCTTCTGGATCATCCAGGGCCTGTGCGTCGCCGTCGGACTCGGACTCTTCTACGCGGGATGGGTGACCGGATGACCGAGAACCCCGACTGGACCGGCCTGCCGGTCGTGGTGGCCGGCCTCGGCCTGTCGGGCGTCAGCGCCGCGCGCGTGCTGCGCGACCTCGGCGCCGAGGTGACCGTGGTCGACGGCGGCGACGGCCCCGGGCTGCGCGCCAAGGCCGCCGAACTGGAGGCAGTCGGGGTGCGGGTGCGGCTCGGCGACGGCGAGACCCTCCCCGAGGGCACCCGACTGGTCGTCACCTCGCCCGGCTGGGCGCCCGAGAGCCCGCTCTTCACCGAGGCCTCGCTCGCCGACGTGCCGATCTGGGGCGACGTCGAGCTCGCCTGGCGGCTGCGCCGGCCGCTCGCCGCCACCGGCGAACCGGCGCCCTGGCTGGCGGTGACCGGCACCAACGGCAAGACCACCACCGTGCGGATGCTGGCGTCGATCCTCACCGCGGCGGGCAAGCGCACCGCCGCCGTCGGCAACGTCGGCGTCTCCGTGCTCGACGCGGTGCTCGCCGAGGAGCCGTACGACGTCCTCGCGGTGGAGCTCTCCAGCTACCAGCTGCACTGGGCGCCCTCGCTGCGGCCGCACTCCGGCGCGGTCCTCAACCTGGCGCCCGACCACCTGGACTGGCACGGCTCGATGGAGGCGTACGCCGCCGACAAGGGCCGGATCTTCCAGGGCAACCAGGTCGCCTGCGTCTACAACCTCGCCGACCCGATGACCGAGGAACTGGTCCGCGGCGCGGACGTCGAGGAGGGCTGCCGGGCGATCGGCTTCGGGCTCGGCGCGCCCAGCGTCTCCAACCTCGGCGTGGTCGACGGGATCCTGGTCGACCGGGCGTTCGTCGCCGACCGGGCCAAGAACGCCGCCGAGATCGGCGCGGTCGCCGACGTCGACCCGCCCGCCCCGCACAACATCGCCAACGCGCTGGCCGCGGCCGCCCTCGCCCGGGCGTACGGCGTCGACGCCAAGGCCGTCCGGGACGGTCTGCGGGCCTTCCGGCCGGACGCCCACCGGATCGCCGAGGTCGCCGTCGTCGACGGCGTCACCTGGATCGACGACTCCAAGGCCACCAACACGCACGCCGCGGCCGCCTCGCTGGCCGCGTACGAACCGGTGGTGTGGATCGCGGGCGGGCTGGCGAAGGGCGCGACCTTCGACGAGCTGGTCGCCGGGGCGGCCGGGCGGTTGCGCGCCGCCGTGCTGATCGGGCAGGACCGGGAGCTGATCAAGGACGCGCTGGCACGACACGCGCCGGATGTGCCGGTGGTCGAGGCCGCCACCGGCCAGACTGGCGCGGTGGCGATGGCCGAGGTGGTCCGCGAGGCCGCCGCGCTGGCGGAGCCCGGCGACACGGTGCTGCTGGCACCGGCCTGCGCGTCGATGGACATGTTCACCAACTACGGCGAGCGCGGAGACCTCTTCGCCGCCGCGGTGAACGAGCTGAAGTAGGCGCACCACCGCGCAGTTCCTCGCGCCCCTGGTGGTTGACGTTCAGGGAGGAAAGGTGCCGGCTCCGCCGGGGGAGAAGTTGCGGCTGATCTCCGCGACCACGACCACGTTCAAGTCGGCGGGGCCGGTCGCGCGGGTCCGGGCGTTCCGGGAGCGGGTCGGCTTCCTGCTGGACCGGCCGCTGACCCCGTACTACCTGATCCTCGGCTCCACCCTGCTGCTGGTGGTGCTGGGCCTGGTGATGGTGTTCTCGGCCTCGCAGAGCGTGGTGAACGACTTCGGGCTGTCGATCACGTTCTTCTTCCGCAAGCAGCTGGTGGCGTTCCTGCTCGGCGCGGCGATCGCCGTGGTGCTGGCCCGGATGCCGGTGAGAGTGCTGCGCACCGCCGTCTACCCGCTGCTCTTCGGCGTGGTGGCGGCGCTGGTGCTGGTGGCGATCCCGGGGATCGGGCACAAGGTCAACGGCAACCGGAACTGGCTGAGCCTGGGCTTCTTCCAACTGCAGCCGTCCGAGTTCGCCAAGCTCGCGCTGCTGCTGTGGGGCGCCGACCTGCTGGCCCGCAAGCAGAAGAACCACATGCTCGACCAGTGGAAGCACCTGCTGGTGCCGCTGGTGCCGGGCACGGTGGTGCTGATGATGCTGATCATGGTCGGCGGCGACATGGGCACCACCATGGTGCTGATCGCGATGCTGTTCGCCCTGCTCTGGATGGTCGGCGCACCGCTGCGGCTGTTCGGCGCGACGCTGGGCATCGCGGTGGTGGCGTGCACCGCGCTGATCATCACCGTGCCGCACCGGCTCGACCGGCTGGGCTGCGTCGGCGTCACCAAACCCGATCCGAACCTGAACTGCTTCCAGGCGCTGCACGGCCTGTACGCCTTCGCCGCGGGCGGCCCGTTCGGCTCCGGCCTGGGCGCCGGGGTGGAGAAGTGGGGCCAGCTGCCGGAGGCGCACACCGACTTCATCTTCGCCGCGACGGGCGAGGAACTCGGTCTGGTGGGGACGCTGTCGGTGCTCGGCCTCTTCGCGGCACTAGGCTACGCGGGTATCCGTGTGGCCCTCGGTACGAAGGACCCCTTCGTCAGGTACGCAGCGGGCGCCGCCACCGCGTGGATCATGGCCCAGGCCGTGGTCAACCTGGGGTCGGCGCTCGGGCTCCTCCCCATCGCGGGGGTGCCCCTGCCGCTGTTCTCCTACGGCGGGTCCGCCATGCTGTCGGCCATGTGCGCCGTCGGTGTGCTGCTCTGCTTCGCGCGCAGTTCCCCGGGGGCCAAGGCAGCGCTCGCTGCCCGGAGCTCGACCTCCCGGCTCAGGCCCGTCCTGGCCCGGGTGCTGCCACGACGTAAAACCACAGTGCGCAAGGCCGCCCGGCCGACGCGCAGGGAGCGGTGAATTCGGTGCATGTCGTACTCGCCGGCGGCGGGACCGCCGGTCACATCGAGCCGGCCATGGCCCTCGCGGACGCGCTCCGCAGGCACGATCCGACCTGCGGGATCACCGCCCTCGGTACCGAGCGCGGCCTGGAGACCCGGCTGGTGCCCGAGCGCGGCTACGAACTGGCCCTGATCCCGGCCGTTCCGCTGCCCCGCAAGCCGACCCCCGAGCTGATCACCGTTCCGGGCCGGCTGCGCGGCACGGTCCGCGCGGCGCAGGACATCATCGAGCGGGTCAAGGCCGACGTGGTGGTCGGCTTCGGCGGCTACGTGGCGATGCCGGCCTACCTGGCGGCCAAGCGGGCCGGCGTCCCGATCGTGGTGCACGAGGCGAACGCCCGCCCGGGCCTGGCCAACAAGATCGGCGCCCGCTACACCGACTTCGTCGCGGTCTCCACGCCCGACTCCAAGCTGCGCGACTCGCAGTACATCGGCATCCCGCTGCGGCGCACCATCGCGACCCTGGACCGCGGCGGCGTCCGCCCGGAGGCCCGGCACTACTTCGGCCTCGACCAGCGGCTGCCCACCCTGCTGGTGTCCGGTGGCTCGCAGGGCGCCCGGCGGCTGAACGAGACCGTGCAGGCGATCGCGCCGCGGCTGCAGCAGTACGGCGTGCAGATCCTGCACGCGGTCGGCCCGAAGAACGAGCTGCCGCAGATCGACGACATCCCGGGGATGCCGCCGTACCGCGCGCTGCCGTACCTGGACCGGATGGACCTGGCGTACGCCGCCGCCGACATGATGCTCTGCCGGGCCGGCGCGATGACCGTCGCCGAGCTGGCGGCGGTCGGCCTGCCGGCCGCGTTCGTGCCGCTGCCGATCGGCAACGGCGAGCAGCGGCTGAACGCCCAGCCGATGGTGAAGGCGGGCGGCGGCCTGCTGGTGGACGATGCCGAGCTGACCCCGGACTGGGTGCTGAAGAACGTCCTCCCGGTGCTGACCGACCCGGCCCGGCTGTGGGAGATGTCCCGCGCGGCCGCCGAGTTCGGCCGCCGGGACGCCGACGACCTGCTGGTGCGGATGGTGTACCAGGCCGTGGAGCAGTCCCGGGGCGGCCGCCGGCGTGACTGAGGCCCGGATGCCGGAGGACCGGCTGGAGGAGGAGTACGGGGAGGCCCCCCGGCTCCGCCTCTCCCGGCGCGGGGTGCTGGTGCTCGGCGGGTTCGCCGCGCTGGTGGTCGGCGTGCTCGGCTGGCTGGTCTTCTTCTCCTCGGCGCTCGACGTCCGCGGCGTCGCCGTCCAGGGCCTGGACAGCGGGCGGCTCGGGAAGGACGAGGTGAGCGCCGCACTCGGCGGCCTGCGCGAGGGGCCGCTCGCCCGGGTCGACCTGGAGGAGGCCGAGAAGCGGATCGCCGCCGTCCCCCGGGTCGCCGAGGTGGAGGTGTGGCGCGGCTGGCCGCACACCCTGCGGGTGAAGGTGGTCGAGCGCAAGCCGGTCGCGGCGATCCGCGGCGCCGACGGGAAATTCGTCCAGGTCGACGCCGGCGGGGTGGAGTTCGCCAATGAGGCGGAGCCGCCGCAGGGGGTTCCGGTGGTGGAACTGCAGCTCGGTCAGCCTGCGAACGACGCGCTGGCGGTGATCGACCGGCCGGTCCTGGTGCGGGCGGCGATCACGGTGGCGGCGGGCCTCCCGCCGGAGGTCGCCAAGCAGGCGGGATCGCTCAAGGTCCTGTCGTACGACGACATCCGGCTGCAGCTGGCGAACGGCGCGACGGTGCGCTGGGGGAGTGCCGACCGGACCGGGCGCAAGGCGGTGGTGCTGACCGCCCTGTTGGGGCGGAAGGCCGCCAATTATGACGTGAGTGCGCCGGATGCACCGGCTGTGTCGGGATGATCCGGTAAGTTCTGTGTGGTCGTCACCCCGGTTTTCCCGCGGGGGCGATGATCACATAGGCTCAAAAGAAAAAGGGAAGCTCGGCGTTGTTCATTGAACGCGCGCCGTTTGCGACCTACTGTCCTGTGTCACCAGGCTGTGTCCGACAGTGAAGTGACACACGTACAGCCCAAACCCTAAAGGTCAAGTTTAGGGTTCGGGTTTTCCGGAAATCCGAGGCGAGAGGCCTTCGACGTGGCAGCACCCCAGAACTACCTCGCGGTCATCAAGGTCGTCGGCATCGGCGGCGGTGGTGTCAACGCCATCAACCGGATGATCGAGGTCGGGCTCAAGGGCGTCGAGTTCATCGCGATCAACACCGATGCGCAGGCCCTCCTGATGAGCGACGCCGACGTGAAGCTGGACGTCGGCCGTGAGCTCACCCGCGGCCTCGGCGCCGGAGCCAACCCCGAGGTCGGCCGGAAGGCCGCCGAGGACCACCGCGAGGAGATCGAGGAGGTCCTCAAGGGGGCCGACATGGTCTTCGTCACCGCCGGCGAGGGCGGCGGCACCGGCACCGGCGGCGCGCCCGTCGTGGCCAACATCGCCCGTTCGCTCGGCGCGCTGACCATCGGCGTGGTCACCCGCCCGTTCACCTTCGAGGGCCGCCGCCGCGCCAACCAGGCCGAGGACGGCATCGCCGCGCTGCGCGAGCAGGTCGACACCCTGATCGTGATCCCCAACGACCGGCTGCTCTCCATCTCGGACCGCCAGGTCTCGGTGCTGGACGCGTTCCGCTCCGCCGACCAGGTGCTGCTCTCCGGTGTCCAGGGCATCACCGACCTGATCACCACCCCCGGCCTGATCAACCTGGACTTCGCCGACGTGAAGTCGGTCATGTCGGACGCCGGTTCCGCGCTGATGGGCATCGGCTCCGCGCGCGGCGAGGACCGCGCCAAGGCCGCGGCCGTGATGGCGATCTCCTCCCCGCTGCTGGAGGCGTCCATCGACGGCGCCCGCGGCGTGCTGCTCTCCATCTCCGGCGGCTCGGACCTCGGCCTGTTCGAGATCAACGAGGCGGCCCAGCTGGTCTCCGAGGCGGCCCACCCCGAGGCGAACATCATCTTCGGCGCGGTCATCGACGACGCCCTCGGCGACGAGGTCCGGGTCACCGTGATCGCGGCCGGCTTCGACGGCGGGCAGCCGCCGGCCATCGTCCGCGAGCCGGTGGTGAAGGCCAGCAGCACCCCGGCCGCCACCACCCCGGAGCGCCCGGCCGCCCGGCCCTCGTACGGCTCGATCGGCTCGGTGACCTCCCGCTCGGAGGAGCCGGCCCGCGCCTCCGACGCCCCGGCCCCGGTCGCCACCACCGCGCCGCCGGTGCCGCCGCAGGTGCAGCCGGTGCGCCAGCCGTTCGTGGAGAGCCCCGCCGAGGAGCTCGACGTCCCGGATTTCTTGAAGTAAGCACAGCCTGAAGTGACTGATCGCTTTTCTTCCCACGGTGCTCACTTCGCCTTCACCGACCGGTGGGGCGGGGTGAGCACCGTGCCGTACGGGGAACTCAACCTCGGCGGCGCCGTCGGCGACGACCCGGCGCACGTCCGGGAGAACCGGGCCCGCGCCGCCCGCTCGCTCGGGCTCGACCCGGCCGACGTGGTCTGGATGAACCAGGTGCACGGCGCGGACGTCGCGGTGGTGACGGCGCGGCAGCCCGACGGCGAGGCGCCGACCGTGGACGCCGCGGTCACCGACCGCCCGCTGGCGCTGGCCGTGCTGACCGCCGACTGCACCCCGGTGCTGCTGGCCGACCCGGTCGCCGGCGTCGTCGGCGCCGCGCACGCCGGCAGGCCCGGCCTCGCCGCCGGGGTCGTCCCGGCCGTGGTCCGGGCGATGGTCGGGCTCGGCGCCGAGCCGGGCCGGATCACCGCCGCCACCGGTCCCGCCGTCTGCGGCCGCTGCTACGAGGTGCCGGCCGAACTGCGCGCCGAGGTCGCCGCCGTCGTCCCGGCCGCGTACGCCGAGACCTCGTGGGGCACCCCCGCACTGGACGTGGCCGCCGGCGTCGCCGCGCAGCTCGCCGAAGCGGGCGTCACCGAGCTGGTGCGATCATCTGTCTGCACCCTTGAGTCGACCGACCACTTCTCCTATCGCCGCGAGCAGCGGACCGGGCGGCTCGCGAGCTACGTCTGGTTGGGCTCCGATAACTCATGACGAACGACATCTACGGTCCGTTCCCGGGCGGCCCCGACTGGCTGGCCGCCCTGACGGACCGGCAGCGCTCCCGGTACGAACAGCTCGGCACCAACCTGGAGGTGGTCGAGCGCCGGATCGCCGACGCCTGCGCCGCCGCCGGGCGGAAGCGGGAGGACGTGACCCTGGTCGTGGTCACCAAGACCTACCCGGCCGAGGACACCGCGCTGCTGGCCGGCCTCGGCGTCACCGACGTCGCCGAGAACCGCGACCAGGACGCCGCCCCCAAGGCCGAGACCTGCCTTGAACTCCCCTTGACCTGGCACTTCGTCGGTCAACTGCAGACCAACAAGGTGCGCTCGGTGGTCCGCTACGCCGACCTGGTGCACTCGGTGGACCGCGCGCGGCTGGTCGAGTCGCTCGCCGCCGCCGTCGCGAAGGCCGAACGCGCCCCGCTGGGCTGCCTGGTGCAGGTCGCGCTCGACAAGGCGGACGGGGAGGGCGAGCACCGCGCGGGCGTGGCGCCGTCCGGGGTCGCCGCGCTCACCGACCTGATCGCCGACACGCCCGGGCTGCGACTGGAGGGCGTGATGACGGTCGCTCCGCTGGCCGGCCCGCTGGCCGGCGACCCGGCCGCCGCCTTCGCCCGCCTCGCGGAAATCGCAAGCGCCGTACGCGCGTCGCATCCGGCTGCCACGATGGTCTCGGCAGGCATGAGCGGGGATCTGGAGCAGGCGATCGCCGCCGGAGCGACACACGTACGCGTCGGTACGGCGGTGCTCGGTGTGCGGTCACCGCTCGGGTAACGTCACCGAGTAGGTAGATCAGACTGCAAGACAAAATAGGACAGAACCTAGCAGCTTTCAGCTGACCGGTAAACCACCCTTCCGGCCTGACGGGCCGTCGGCCGATCGGCCGTGAGGGCGGCGGCGCAACGGAGGAGAAGGCATGGCCGGCGCAATGCGCAAGATGGCGGTCTACCTCGGCCTCGTGGAGGACGAGACGTACGACGGCCAGGGGTACGACCCCGACGACGACTACGACGCGGACCCCGAGCCGATCCGGACCGGTCGGACCGAGGACCTGCGAGGCGCCGCCGCGGCAGCCGCCCCCGCCCCGGCCCAGCCGGCGCCCGTCGCGCACATCGCGCCCCAGCCGGTGCCCGCCGCCGTGCCGATCCGGCAGGAGGCTCCGCGGATGGCCCCAGTGTCGTCCATCACACCCGACCGCCGTCACAACGTGGAGAAGAGCGCCCCGGTGATCATGCCCAAGGTAGTGAACGAACGAGAGCCCTACCGCATCACCACGCTGCACCCCAGGACCTACAACGAGGCCCGTACCATCGGGGAACAGTTCCGCGGCGGGACTCCCGTGATCATGAATTTGACCGAGATGGACGACACGGACGCCAAGCGGCTCGTAGACTTCGCCGCTGGACTCGTCTTCGGTCTGCACGGCAGTATCGAGCGCGTGACACAGAAGGTGTTCCTGCTGTCGCCTGCTAACGTCGATGTCACGGCGGAGGACAAGGCTCGGATCGCCGAGGGTGGGTTCTTCAACCAGAGCTGACCCGGCCACGACTTTACGTGTGGATCCATTGACAGCGTGTCACTGACGGGGCGTCGGCCAGGGAGAGGGAGACGGAATGGGGATCGTCGGATCGGTGCTCTACTGGGTGCTGACCGTGTTCCTGTTGATCCTGCTCTTCAGGCTCGTCATGGACTGGGTCTTCCAGTTCGCCCGCTCGTGGCGGCCCGGCAAGGCCATGGTCGTGGTGCTGGAGGCCACGTACACTGTCACGGATCCGCCGCTCAAGCTTCTTCGGCGTTTCATTCCGCCGTTGCGTCTCGGGGGCGTGGCGCTCGACCTGTCCTTTTTCGTCCTGATGATCATTGTGTATGTCCTGATCTCGCTCGTGCGGTCCCTGTCGTTCTGAGCGATACGACAGGATCCCCGGTGTGCCGACGATCACGTTGAGGTGAAGAGATGCCATTGACCCCCGAGGACGTTCGGAACAAGCAGTTCACGACCGTCCGGCTTCGCGAAGGCTATGACGAGGACGAGGTCGATGCCTTCCTCGACGAGGTCGAAGCCGAGCTGACCCGCCTGCTGCGCGAGAACGAGGACCTGCGGGCCAAGCTGGCCGCCGCCACCCGTGCCGCCGCGCAGAACCAGGCCAACATGCGCAAGGAGCAGCAGGCTCCGCAGGACCAGCAGCGCCCTGGCGCGCCGGTGCCCGCCGCCATATCCGGCCCCCCGGTGCCCGGCCAGCAGCAGGGCCCCGGTCCGCAGCAGATGGTCGGCCCGCAGCAGGGCATGGGCAACCAGCCGCTCGGCCTCCCGTCCGGTGCCCCGCAGCTCCCGGCCGGCCCGATGGGCCAGCCGCAGCAGATGGGCCAGCCGCAGCAGATGGGTCAGACCATGGGCGGCCAGCAGCAGCTGGTGCAGCCGATGGGCGGCCAGATGCTGCAGCCGATGGGCGGTCCGATGGGCCAGCCGCAGATGGGCCAGACCATGGGCGGCCAGCAGCAGCTGGCGCCGATGGGCGCCCCGATGCAGCAGATGGGCGGCCCGCTCGGCGGCCCGATGGGCCAGCCGCAGCAGCAGCCCGGCGGCGACAGCGCCGCCCGCGTGCTCGCGCTCGCCCAGCAGACCGCCGACCAGGCGATCTCCGAGGCCCGTTCCGAGGCCAACAAGATCGTCGGCGAGGCCCGCAGCCGCGCCGAGGGCCTGGAGCGCGACGCCCGTGCCAAGGCCGACGCCCTGGAGCGGGACGCGCAGGAGAAGCACCGCGTCGCGATGGGCTCCCTGGAGTCCGCCCGCGCCACGCTGGAGCGCAAGGTCGAGGACCTGCGCGCCTTCGAGCGCGAGTACCGCACGCGCCTGAAGTCGTACCTGGAGACCCAGCTGCGCCAGCTGGAGTCGCAGGCCGACGACTCGCTCGCCCCGCCGCGGATCCCCGCCACCGCTTCGCTGCCGCCGGCCGCGTCGTCGATGGCGCCCGCCGGTGCCGGCGCGATGTCGTCCGCGACCCCGAGCTTCGGCGGCCAGAACTCCTTCGGTTCCGGCGCCCCGAGCTTCGGCGGCCAGAACAACTTCGGTGGGGCGACCCCGAGCTTCGGCGGCCAGCCCGGCAACGGTGCCCCGCAGATGGCTCCGGCCGGGATGACCCAGCCGATGGCTGCGGTCCGTCCGCAGCCGCCGCAGCCGATGCAGCAGGCGCCCGCGCCGATGCGGGGCTTCCTCATCGACGAGGACGGCGACAACTAGGCTCCGCCAACGGCAGCGCCCCCGTCGTGACTTCGGTCACACGACGGGGGCGCTGCCGTTGGCGCGGAGGTCCGGGGGAAGGGGTCCGGGGCGCAGCCCCGGACCCCTTCCTGTCAGGCCTTCTTGAGCTGGAAGACGAGGCCGAGGGACTCGTCGGTGAAGGACTCCGACTCCCAGTCGGCGGCGCCGGCGGCGAAGTCGGTGGCGAGGACCTCGTCGGCGACGAGCCGGCCGTGCTCGGCGATGGCCTCGGCGGTCTCCTCGTTGGCGGCCCGCCAGCGCAGGACGATCCGGTCGGCGACGTCCAGGCCGGAGTTCTTCCGGGCCTCCTGGATGCCGCGGATCGCGTCACGGGCGATGCCGAGCCGCTTGAGCTCCGGGGTGATCGTCAGGTCGAGGGCGACGGTGGCACCGGACTCGTTGGCGACGGCCCAGCCCTCGCGCGGGGTCTCGGTGATGATCACCTCGTCCGGGGAGAGCTCCACGGTCTCGCCGTCCAGCTCGACCGAGGTGGTGCCGGTGGCCCGCAGCTCGGCGGCGAGCCGGGCGGCGTCCGCGGCGGCGACCACCTTGGCGACGTCCTGCACGCCCTTGCCGAACCGCTTGCCGAGCGCGCGGAAGTTGGCCTTGGCGGAGGTGTCGACCAGGGAGGCGCCGACCTCGGCGAGCGACTCCAGGGCGACGACGTTCAGCTCCTCGGCGATCTGCGCCCGCAGGTCGGTCGGCAGCTCCTCCCAGCCCTGGGCGGCGACCAGTGCGCGGAGCAGCGGCTGACGGGTCTTCACCCCGGACTCGGCCCGGGTGGCGCGGCCGAGCTCGACCAGCCGACGGACCAGCGCCATGTTGCGCGACAGCTCCGGGTCGACCAGCGCCTCGTCGGCGACCGGCCAGGAGGCGAGGTGCACGGAGACCGGCGCGTCCGGGGCGACCGGGACGACCAGGTCCTGCCAGACCCGCTCGGTGATGAACGGGGTGAGCGGGGCCATCAGGCGGGTGACGGTCTCCAGCGCCTCGTGCAGGGTGGCGAGCGCCGCGGCGTCGCCCTGCCAGAAGCGGCGGCGGCCGCGCCGCACGTACCAGTTGGAGAGGTCGTCGACGAAGGCGGAGAGCAGCTTGCCGGCCCGCTGGGTGTCGTAGGCCTCCAGTGAGAGGTCGACCTCGCGGACCAGGGCGTTGAGCTCGGAGAGCACCCAGCGGTCCAGCAGCGGTCGGTCGGCGGGCGCCGGGTCGGCCGCCGAGGGCGCCCAGCCGGCGGTGCGGGCGTAGAGGGCCTGGAAGGCGACGGTGTTCCAGTAGGTCAGCAGCGTCTTGCGGACGACCTCCTGGATGGTGCCGTGGCCGACGCGCCGCGCGGACCAGGGCGAGCCACCGGCGGCCATGAACCAGCGCACGGCGTCGGCGCCGTGCTGGTCCATCAGCGGGATCGGCTGCAGGATGTTGCCCAGGTGCTTGGACATCTTGCGGCCGTCCTCGGCGAGGATGTGGCCGAGGCAGACCACGTTCTCGTACGAGTTCCTGTCGAACACCAGCGTGCCGACGGCCATCAGCGTGTAGAACCAGCCGCGGGTCTGGTCGATCGCCTCGGAGATGAACTGCGCCGGGTAGCGCTTCTCGAACAGCTCCTTGTTCTGGTACGGGTAGCCGTACTGGGCGAACGGCATGGAGCCCGAGTCGTACCAGGCGTCGATCACCTCGGGGACGCGCACCGCGGTGCCGGCGCAGGTGGGGCAGGCGAAGGTGACGTCGTCGATGAACGGGCGGTGCGGGTCCAGCCCGGACTGGTCGGTGCCGGTGAGCTCGGAGAGCTCGGCGAGCGAGCCGACGCAGGTGAGGTGGTCGTCCTCGCAGCGCCAGATCGGCAGCGGGGTGCCCCAGTAGCGGTTGCGGCTGAGCGCCCAGTCGATGTTGTTGTTCAGCCAGTCGCCGAAGCGGCCGTGCTTGACGTTCTCCGGGTACCAGTTGGTGGCCTCGTTCTCCCGGATCAGGGCGTCCTTGACCGCGGTGGTGCGGATGTACCAGGACGGCTGCGCGTAGTAGAGCAGCGCGGTGTGGCAGCGCCAGCAGTGCGGGTAGCTGTGCTCGTACGGCAGGTGGCGGAAGAGCAGGCCGCGGGCCTGGAGGTCGGCGACCAGCGCCTCGTCGGCCTTCTTGAAGAAGACGCCGCCGACCAGCGGGACCTCCTCCTCGAAGGTGCCGTCGGCGCGGACCGGGTTGACCACCGGCAGGCCGTACTTGCGGCAGGTCGCGAGGTCGTCGGCGCCGAAGGCGGGCGACTGGTGGACGATGCCGGTGCCGTCCTCGGTGGTGACGTACTCGGCGTTGAGGACGTAGTGCGCGTCCTCGATCTCGACCAGGTCGAACGGGCGGCGGTAGACCCAGCGCTCCATCTCGGCGCCGGTGAAGGACTCGCCGGTGGTCTCCCAGCCCTCGCCGAGCGCCTTGCCGACCAGCGGCTCGGCGACGACCAGGCGCTCGGTGCCGTCGGTGGCGACCACGTAGGTGACGTCCGGGTGGACGGCGGCGGCGGTGTTGGAGACCAGGGTCCACGGGGTGGTCGTCCAGACCAGCAGCGCGGCGGTGCCGGCCAGCGGGCCGGAGGTCAGCGGGAAGCGGACGTAGACCGAGGGGTCGACCACGGTCTCGTAGCCCTGGGCCAGCTCGTGGTCGGACAGGCCGGTGCCGCAGCGCGGGCACCAGGGGGCGACCCGGTGGTCCTGGACCAGCAGGCCCTTGTCGAAGATCTGCTTGAGCGACCACCAGACCGACTGGATGTACGACGGGTCCATGGTCCGGTACGCCTCGTCGAGGTCGACCCAGTAGCCCATCCGCTCGGTGAGCTTCACGAACTCGTCGGTGTGGCGGGTCACCGACTCGCGGCACTTGGCGTTGAACTCGGCGATGCCGTACGCCTCGATGTCCTGCTTGCCGGAGAAGCCGAGCTCCTTCTCGACGGCGAGCTCGACCGGCAGGCCGTGGCAGTCCCAGCCGGCCTTGCGGGCGACGTGGTAGCCCTTCATGGTCCGGTAGCGCGGGAAGACGTCCTTGAAGACGCGGGCCTCGATGTGGTGGGCGCCCGGCATGCCGTTGGCGGTCGGCGGACCCTCGTAGAACACCCACTCGGGGCGGCCCTCGGACTGCTCCAGCGTGCGCTGGAAGACCTTGTTGTCCTGCCAGAAGCTGAGGATCTGGTGCTCGACCGCGGGCAGGTCGACCTGGGCGGGGACGGAGTTGTAGGTGGTCACTGGGCCTCCGACGGATGCGTGGACTGGCTTCCGACGGAGGGACGAGACGGCGTGCCGTCCCGCGGTACCACCCTCCTTGGCCGCGGACTGCTTCCCGCGACCCTCTCCTTGGGTTTTGCTGCCGGTTCTACTGGGCCCTGACCTGGGCCGTTCTTCCGGCGGCTCCGGGGTGATCTTCCCGCCGCGCACACCCCCGGGCTCACACCGTCCCCGGGTCGCTCCTGGCTGCGTACGTCGGTACTCGTCCCATCTGCGCCTCGCAGGCTCAGTGTATCGGGCATCGCAACCCGGATTAGCCGATGACGATCTGGGCACAACTTGGGAAGCACTCGTGCGGCGGCGGCTGCCCGGGTGGGTTCGACGAGCTGCATCGGTATGTCCCGTTGTGACCGGATTCGATGGGGATTATCGTTCCGGCACTGGCAAGATCGTCGGGAACCGACGGTTCGAATTATTCGTAAATGAGGTCGAAAGCCATGGCTGAGAAGGCAACAGGGACCGTGACCAAGAGGTCGCGAAAGGCTGTGGCGGGCGACCCAGGGGAGGGGACCGTGAGCACTGCACGGCGTAAGACCAGCACCGGCACCGGCCACGCGGCGGCGACCAGCCGCACCCACGTGGCGGCGGGCAGCGGCGCCCGGGGCGGCGCCGAGTCGGTCGACCCGGCCGAGCTGCCGGTCCGCCCTGGTGAGGAGCCCTGGACCTCCGCCGAGGTCGCCGAGCTGCACGCCGAGCTGGAGACCGACCTGCACCGGCTGCGGGCCGAGATCGAGGCCGCCGAGGCCGCCATCGCCGGCCTGATGCGCGACTCCAACGACGGCGCCGGGGACGACCAGGTCGACGCCGGCACCAAGAACATCAACCGGGAGAGCGAGCTCTCGCTCGCCAACAACGCCCGGGACAGCCTCGCCCAGACCGAGCGCGCCCTGAGCCGCCTGGAGGGCGTCGGCTTCGGCCTGTGCGAGTCCTGCGGCCAGCCGGTCGGCAAGGCCAGGCTCCAGGCCTTCCCGCGCGCCACGCTCTGCGTCAGCTGCAAGGCCAAGCAGGAGCGCCGGTAGCCGGGCGGCTCCGCGGACTCCGCCAACGGCGGGGTTCGGAGGGAGGCCACGGGGGCGGGCGGTGCCGTAGGCTCGTCCCCAGTACCTCGTCCACCTTGCACACGGCAGCGGAGCGGATCATCAGCACTCCAGGTTCCCCCCAGACCCAGGACGACGCCGTCCCCACCGCGCGCACCCCGCAGGACGGCCCGGAGGCCGGCGTGGACGAGACCGCGGGCGTTTCCCAGGACCCGCAGCCGGTCGGAGCCACCGCCGCCGGGGGCCGTGACCTGGCCCGCCGCAAGCGGGTCGGCGTGCTGCTGGTCGTCGCGCTGCTCGCCTACCTGATCGACCTCGGCTCCAAGCTGCTGGTGGTCGCCAGGCTGGAGGGCCACGCGGCCATCCGGGTCATCGGCGACCTGATGAACTTCCAGGTCATCCGCAACCCCGGCGCCGCGTTCGGGATGGGCCAGGCGATGACCGTGGTGTTCACCGCCATCGCCGCCGCCGTGATCGTGGTCATCTGGCGGATCGCCCGCAAGCTGTACAGCCTGCCCTGGGCAATCGCGCTGGGCCTGCTGCTGGGCGGCGCGCTCGGCAACCTCACCGACCGCCTCTTCCGCTCGCCCGGGGTGTTCCGCGGCCACGTGGTCGACTTCATCTCGGTGCAGCACTTCGCGGTCTTCAACCTCGCCGACTCGGCGATCGTCTGCGGCGGCATCCTGGTGGTGCTGCTGTCCTTCCGCGGCTCCAACCCGGACGGGACCACCCACCACGGCGCCAAGAAGGCCCCCGCCGAGGCCCCCGCGGCCTCCCCGGACGACCGGGCGTAGAACCCGGGTGTGCCGCTTGCGGCATACTCGTACGGATGAGTACCGCAGCGCAGACCCGCAGCCTCCCCGTTCCCGACGGCCTGGAGGGCGAGCGCCTCGACGCCGCCCTCGCCCGGATGTTCGGCTTCTCCCGCACCAAGGCGGCCGAGCTGGCCGCCGACGGCAAGGTGATGCTGGACGGCGCCGTCGCCGGCAAGTCCGACCGGGTCACCGCCGGCGCCTGGCTCGAGGTCGAGATCCCGGCGCCCGCCGCCCCCGTGCAGGTGGTCGCCGAGCACGTCGAGGGCATGCGGATCATCCACGACGACGAGCACGTCGTGGTCATCGACAAGCCGGTCGGCGTCGCCGCCCACCCCAGCCCCGGCTGGACCGGCCCGACCGTGATCGGCGGCCTCGCCGCCGCCGGCTACCGGATCTCCACCTCCGGCGCCGCCGAGCGCCAGGGCGTCGTCCACCGGCTCGACGTCGGCACCTCCGGGATCATGGTCGTGGCCAAGTCCGAGATCGCGTACACCGACCTCAAGCGGCAGTTCCACGACCGGGTCACCGAGAAGAAGTACAACGCCCTCGTCCAGGGCCACCCCGACCCGTTGTCCGGCACCGTCGACGCGCCGATCGGCCGCCACCCCTCCTCCGACTGGAAGTGGGCGGTCACCCGCGACGGGAAGCCGTCCGTCACCCACTACGACCTGATCGAGGCGTACCGGGCCGCGTCGCTGCTCGACATCAAGCTGGAGACCGGCCGCACCCACCAGATCCGGGTGCACATGTCCGCGCTGCGCCACCCCTGCGTCGGCGACCTCACCTACGGCGCCGACCCGACGCTCGCCAAGCGGCTCGGCCTCACCCGGCAGTGGCTGCACGCGGTGTCGCTCGGCTTCGAGCACCCCGGCGACGGGCAGTGGGTGCAGTTCAGCAGCGAGTACCCGGCCGACCTGCAGAAGGCGCTCGACGTGATCTCCTCGGAGAGCTGAGCCGTGGCCGAGACGATCCTGGTCGCGGACGGCGACGAGCGGCTGGAGCAGGTCCGGGCGGTCCGCCGCGAGGTGTTCGTCGAGGAGCAGGCCGTCCCCGAGGAGCTGGAGTACGACGCGTACGACGCCACCTCGGTGCACCTGCTGGCACTCGGCGAGGACGGCGCGCCGCTCGGCACCGGCCGGCTGATCCACGGTCCGCAGGCGCTGGAGCTGACCGGCGGCAAGGGCGGCCGGGTGCTGCTCGGCCGGCTCGCCGTGGTCAAGGCGGCCCGCGGGACCGGGCTCGGCGCGCGGCTGGTCCGGGCGATCGAGCAGGCCGGCCGCGAGCACGGCGGCACCGAGCTGGAGCTGCACGCCCAGGTCCAGGCGCTCGGCTTCTACGAACGCCTCGGCTACACCGCGGAGGGTCCGGTCTACGACGACGCCGGGATCCCGCACCGCACGATGACCCGGACGCTGTAGCGCGATCCCGGTGCCCTCGTGGGGCGCCCTCGTGAAGACCACCAGGGGCCCGTCGACCGCTCAGGGGTCGGAGCGGGCCCGGGGCAGCGCCTGCGGGTGGTGGTCGCGCAGGTGGGCGATCAGGTGCTCGCGGACGGCGAGGCGCAGGTCCGCGGTGTCGTCGGGGGAGCGGGCGGTCATGGCGGCGCGGACCACGATGGTGCTCGGCGTGGTGTCGGTGACCTGCAGCGACCACTCCTTGCCGTCCCAGAGCCCGCTGCCGCTCAGGTAGGCGTGGAGGGCGGTGCGCAGCTCCTCGACCGGGGCGGTGTGGTCGAGGTGGAGCAGCACCCAGCCGAGCAGCCCGGGGTCGCGGCGGGTCCAGTTCTCGAAGGGCTTGGAGACGAAGTACGAGGTCGGCACGGTCATCCGCCGGTAGTCCCAGAGCCGGAGCACCAGGTAGGAGAGGGTGATCTCCTCGACGGTGCCCTGCTGGCCGTCGACCACCACGGTGTCGCCGATCCGGACGGTGTCGCTGAAGGCGATCTGCAGGCCCGCGAAGAAGTTGCCGAGGGTGGACTGGGCGGCGATGCCGGCCACGATGCCGAGGACGCCGGCCGAGGCGAGCAGGCCGGCGCCGACGGTGCGCATGGTCTCGAAGGTGAGCAGCATCGACCCGGCGGTGACCACCCAGACCAGTGCGCCGGCGACCCGGCGCAGCAGGGAGAGCTGGGTCTGCACGCGCTGCACCCGGGAGGCGTCCTCGGTGACCGTCTCGTACCGGGTGCGGACGGCCTCCAGGGCGGCGGCGACCACCCGGACGGCGAGCCAGCCGCAGGCGGCGATCAGGACCAGCAGCAGCAGGTGGCGCAGGTCCTCGTCGTCCTCGATGCCGGAGATCCGCTGCAGCGGCTCGGCGGCGAGCAGGATCGAGGTGAGGACCACCAGCTGGAGCGGGGCCCGGCAGCGGCGCAGCTGCTCCCAGACGGGGGCCTCCGGGTGCCGGGCGGCGAGGCGTTGCAGGAGTCGGTCGACGACCCGGCCGATCAGCAGGGTCGCGAGGACGGCGGCGAGCAGGCTGACGAGTGGCCAGAGCACGGAACACCTCGCGGAGGACTTTTCCGTACCATATATTCCGTTTCGTCCGCCGGTGACGGTGTGTCGGTCGGACGGTGTGTCAGCGCGGTCGGGCCTGCGGCGTACGTGTCAGGCATATGATCGGACGGAGAGCGGATCGAGCCCGGGGGGTGGCGCGGTGGCGTCGGAGTACGAGGTCACGGACGGCGAGCTGATGGAGGTCGCCGCGGATCCGCAGCAGGCCGCCTCGCTGCACAAGGCACTGCGCACGCTGGCCGGGAACTCCTCGGTCGGCGAGGAGCTGCAGGCGCTGGCCCGGGACGCGCTCTCCGGGCGGATCGGCATCCGGGAGATGATCGAGTCCCCGCGCTACCTGGCGGCGGTCGGCGCCAAGCTGGACGAGATGCGCGAGGCCGCCGAGCGGATGTCCCCCGAGGAGCGGAAGGCCTCCGAGCAGCGCGCCGAGAAGATGCGCGAGGAGCTGCCGGAGGACCAGCGCGACAGCCTGGACGAGAGCCGTGAGGAGCGCCTGGAGGCGGAGCGCGACCGGTACTGAACCGGCCCCGACCCCTGGCGTTCGAGCCGTCTTCAAGTGGGCTTACGGGTTCCCTACTTCGGCCCCGCTTAGGATCGTGGTCCATGAGCTTCGGTGGGGCGTGGCGCGGACGGTTCAGGTGGCGCGGACGCCGGGTGGGCCGCGGGACGCTGGTGGTGGCGCTGGTCGCCGTGCTGGCACTGGCGGGGTTCGGGGCGGTCGCCGCCTCGGGCTCCTCGCAGCCGTCCGTCCGGCAGGAGGACCGGTTCCTGGAGCTTCCGGAGACCCCCGGCAGCGCCGAGCGGGTCCGGATCGACACCTCCTTCTTCACCACCGGCGACGGACGCCGCCCGGCGGTGCTGCTGGCGCACGGCTTCGGCGGCTCCAAGGAGGGCGAACGGGACCGGGCCCAGCAGCTGGCCCGCTCCGGGTACGCGGTGCTGACCTGGTCGGCGCGCGGCTTCGGGCACTCGGGCGGCCGGATCGGCCTGAACGCCCCCGACCGCGAGGTGCAGGACGTCAAGGCCCTGGTCGACTGGCTGGCCCAGCGCCCCGAGGTGCAGCTGGACGGCCCGGGAGACCCGCGGGTGGGCATCACCGGCGCCTCGTACGGCGGCGCGATCTCGCTGCTCGGCGCCGCGTACGACTCCCGGATCGACGCCGCCGCGCCCGGCATCACCTGGTGGAACCTCGGCGACGCGCTCTTCCCGCAGGGTGTGCGGGGCGGCGGCGCGGCGGACGGCGTGTTCAAGAAGCTGTGGGCCGGGCTGTTCTTCACCACCGGTTCGGCGAGCGGGCTGACCGACGGCCGGGGCCCCGGCGGTGCCCCGCAGGGCGGCGCGGGCGAGCAGCAGGGCCCGGTCGGCTGCGGCCGGTTCCTGGACGAGCTGTGCGCGATGTACGACCGGGTCGCGGTGAACGGGCGGGCGGACGCCGAGGCGCTGGCCGTGCTCGACCGCTCCAGCCCGTCCTCGGTCGGCGACCGGATCAAGGTCCCCACCCTGGTGGTGCAGGGCCAGGTCGACTCGCTCTTCCCGCTCGACCAGGGCGACCGGATCGCCCGGGCGGTCGCCGCCAACGGCGCGCCGGTCGCGGTGGACTGGTTCGCCGGCGGCCACGACGGCGGCCTGGAGACCAGCGACCGGGTGGACGCCCGGGTCACCGCCTGGTTCGACCACTACCTGGCCGGGAAGTCCACCGACACCGGCCCGCCCTTCCGGCTGACCCGCACCGGCGGCCTGGACTCCACCGGCTTCCAGGCCGTGCTGCGCGGCGCCGAGGCGCCGAGCTACCCCGGCCTGGACGGCACCGGCCGGCGGACCGTGGAGCTGGCCGGCCGGGAGCAGACCGCGGCCAACCCGCCCGGCGGCGCCCCGCCGAACCTCTCCACCCTGCCCGGCATCGGCGCGCTCGCCCAGCTCTCCTCGGCGGGCGCCGGCCTGGCCGTCGACTTCCCCGGCCAGTACGCCGCCTTCGACTCCGCCCCGCTGGACGGCCCGCTGCACCTGACCGGCGCCCCGAGCGTCCCCGTCCGCGTGCGGGCCGACCGGCCGGAGGCGGTGCTCTTCGCCAAGCTGTACGACGTCGGCCCGGACGGGCGGCAGAGCCTGCCGCAGCAGCTGGTCGCCCCGCTGCGGGTCACCGGCGCGGACGCGCCCGGCGGCCGGACCGTCGAGGTGGTCCTGCCCACCGTCGACCACGCCTTCGAGGCCGGGCACCGGCTGCGGCTGGTGCTCGCCGCCACCGACCTGGCGTACTGGTCGCCCACCGAGCCGGCGACCTACCGGATCGCCGCGGCCGGCCCGCTGACCGTGCCCACCGTCGACGGCCTGCACACCGAGGCCGCACCGCTGCCCGCCCGGACCTGGCTGCTGCCGCTGGTCGCGCTCGCCGTCGCCGCGCTGCTGCTCTTCGGTCACCGGCTGCGCGGCCGCCGCTTCCGCACCCCGGCGCCGGACCCGGCGCTGGCCGGGGTGCCGCTGCAGATCACCGGCCTGTCCAAGCGCTACAAGGGCTCGACCGACCGGTACGCGGTCCGCGAGCTGGGCTTCCGGGTGGAGCAGGGCCAGGTGCTCGGCCTGCTCGGCCCCAACGGCGCCGGCAAGACCACCACGCTGCGGATGCTGATGGGCCTGATCCGGCCCGACGAGGGCGAGATCCGGATCTTCGGCCACGCGATCCGGCCCGGCGCGCCGGTGCTCTCCCGGGTCGGCGCCTTCGTCGAGGGCGCCGGCTTCCTGCCGCACCTCACCGGCCGGGCCAACCTGCACCTGTACTGGCAGGCCACCGGCCGGCCCGAGGGCGACGCGCACTTCGAGGAGGCGCTGGAGATCGCCGGACTCGGCGAGGCGCTGGACCGCGCGGTGCGCACCTACTCGCAGGGCATGCGGCAGCGCCTGGCGATCGCCCAGGCCATGCTCGGCCTGCCGGACCTGCTGATCCTCGACGAACCCACCAACGGGCTCGACCCGCCGCAGATCCGCGAGATGCGCGAGGTGATGATCCGGTATGCCGCCGCCGGGCGCACCGTGATCGTCTCCAGCCACCTGCTGGCCGAGGTCGAGCAGTCCTGCACCCACCTGGTGGTGATGGACCGCGGCCGCCTGGTCACCGCCGGGCCGGTCGCCGAGATCGTCGGCGCGGGCGAGCTGCTGCTGGTCACGGTGGCGCGCGAGTACGAGGCGGACGAGCTGGCGGTGGCCGCCGACAAGCTGGCCGCGCTCGGCGGGGTCGGCGAGGTGCAGCCGGTCGACGGCGGGCTGCTGGTCCGGCTGGACGGGCTGCCCGCGAGCCGGCTGACCGCGGAGCTGGTGCGGCTGGGGGTGCCCGTCGAGGGCGTCGGGCCGCACCGGCGGCTGGAGGACGCGTTCCTGTCCCTGATCGGAGGTGCGGCATGAGTGCCACGGGTGTTGCGGACGGCCGGGTCGCGGCGGAGGGCTACCGGCCCGGGCGCACCCTGCCGCTGCGGGTGGAGGCGCTGCGCCAACTGCGGCGCCGGCGCACCATGGTGGTCGGCGGGGTGCTGTTCGCGATGCCGTTCGTGGTGCTCGGCGCGATCTGGATCGGTGGCTCGCCCGGCCGGGAGAACCGCACCTCGTTCATCGAGCTGGCCACCTCCTCGGGGCTGAACTTCGCCACCACCATGCTGTTCATGGGCACCGGGTTCCTGCTGGTGATCCCGGTCGCGCTGTTCTGCGGCGACACGGTCGCCTCCGAGGCCAGCTGGTCCTCGCTGCGCTACCTGCTGGCCGCCCCGGTGCCGCGGGCCCGGCTGCTGGCCCGCAAGCTGACCGTGGCGCTGGCCTTCTCGGCGGCCGCGGTGGTGCTGCTCCCGCTGGTCGGACTGGCGGTGGGCACCGCCGCGTACGGCTGGGGCGACCTGAAGCTGCCCACCGGGGTCAGCCTCCCCGCCGGGGAGGCGCTGCCGCGCCTGGCGGTCGCGGTGGCCTTCGTCTTCCTCAGCGAACTCGTGGTCGGGGCGCTGGCGTTCTGGCTCTCCACGGCCACCGACGCGCCGCTCGGCGCGGTCGGCGGCGCGGTCTTCGCCTCGATCGTCACCGGCGTGCTGGACGCGGTCACCGCGCTCGGCTCGCTGCGCGAGTGGCTGCCCGCGCACTGGCAGTACTCCTGGGCCGACGCGCTCCAGCCACAGGTGGAGTGGGGCGGCATGCTGCAGGGCGTCTCGCTGTCGGTGTCGTACGCGATCGTGCTGGTCGCACTGGCCTTCCGCGGCTTCGCCCGCAAGGACGTGGTCTCCTAGCCTTCCCTTTCCTTACTCATCACTCCCTTTCCGCTGCTATGGTTGATGCGGAAAGGGAGTGAAGCGTGCAGTACTACTCGGTGGAGCAGGTCGCGGAGCTGCTCGGTCTGCACGTCCGGACCGTGCGCGGATACATCCGCGAGGAGCGGCTGCGGGCCACCCGGATCGGCAAGCAGTACCGGATCGCCCGGGAGGACCTGGAGGCGTTCACCGGCGCCCCGGCCGAGGCGGCACCGGCCCACCGGCACGTCGAGGTCTCCTCGATCGTCCGGATCGAGGGCATCGACGCGGTCGCGGCCGGGCGGCTGAGCACCGCCGCGCTGGCCGGTGCCACCGGCCGGCGGCCGGACGGCACGCAGCTGCGGGTGCAGACCGTGCACGACGCGGAGCGCGCCACGCTGCAGGTGGTGGTGCTCGGGTCGCCGGGGGCGACCGCCGAACTCCTGCGCATCGTCGAGGTGCTGGCCGAGGAGATGGAATGACGCGACGGACGGACGAGCTGGAGCAGGTCGGCGCGGTGCCCGTGCTGTTCTGCGCGGCGGGCGGCGCGCCGATCGACGGCGACCGGGCGGCCGGCGACCTGGTCGGCGCCGCCTTCTCGCACGGCGCGCAGTGGATCGCGGTGCCGGTCGGGCGGCTGCCGGAGGAGTTCTTCCGGCTGCGCACCCGGCTGGCCGGTGACGTCGTCCAGAAGTTCGCCACTTACCGCCTGGGCCTGGCGGTCCTCGGCGACATCTCCGGCCACCTGGAGTCCGGTACGGCGCTGCGCGACTTCGTCCGCGAGTCCAACCGCGGCACCCAGCTCTGGTTCCTCCCCGACGAGGACGCGCTGCGCGCGAAGCTGCTCTAGCGGGCCGGTGCGCTTCGTCCCGATCTCCCCCGTGCCGTGGAACGGGCGTTCGGCCCGGACGCCGGGCGCGGGGGTGACGGGGCGTCAGTGGTACGGACCGGTTCCTCAGCGGATCGGGGACCAGGCGCGCTCGATCTGCTGGGTGCCGGAGCGGGTCCGGTAGGAGCGGGCCCACTTGGTGGTGGCGTCCTGGCGGGTGCGGTCGGAGAGCACGTAGTAGTCCATCTGCACCTGGTCGGGGGTGATGTCGAGGACGCCGTAGCCGTGCGAGTCGAGGTCGACCCACTTCACGTGGCGGTTGGCGGCCTGGATCGCCGCGGCGGCGACCAGCGACAGGGTCTGCGGGGCCACCTTGAGGAAGTCGTCGATGTTGTCCGAGGTCACCGACGTGACCACGAACTCGGTCGCGGCGCTGCCGGAGAACGGGTAGGTGGCCGCCTCGTACGGGACGTCGCCGGCCCAGGCGGAGTGGATGTCGCCGGTCAGGAAGACGGTGTTGCGGATGCCGTGGGACTTGAGGTGGCCGAGCAGTTCGCGCCGGTCGTGGGTGTAGCCGTCCCACTGGTCCGGGTTGACCGCGAGGCCCTCCGCGGGCAGGCCGAGCAGCTGGGCGAGTGGGCGCAGCAGGTAGTCGGGCAGCGAGAGGAAGGCGACCGGGGAGATCATCACCTCGTTGCCGATCAGCCGCCAGGTGGTGTCGGAGGAGGCCAGTCCGGCCTTCAGCCAGTCGAGTTGGGCGCGGCCGGTGATGCTGCGGTCGGCCGAGTCGACGCTGCCGCTGCCGGCGGCGGCCTGCTGGGAGCGGTAGGAGCGCAGGTCGAGCAGGTGCAGGTCGGCCAGCTTGCCGTAGCGCAGCCGGCGGTAGGTGGTGCCGGCGACCGAGGGCCGGACCGGCATCCACTCGAAGTAGGCCTGCTTGGCGGCGGCGACCCGGTCGGCCCAGGCGCCCTCGGTGCCGGGGGTGTGGTTCTGGGCGCCGCCGGACCAGGCGTCGTTGGCGAACTCGTGGTCGTCCCAGATCGCGATGGTGGGGACGGCGGCGTGCAGCGCCTGCAGGTCCGGGTCGGTCTTGTAACGGCCGTGCCGGGTGCGGTAGTCGGCGAGGCTCAGGATCTCGTGGGCGGGTGCGTGCGGGCGCACCACGCTGCCGCGGGCGCAGAACTCGCCGGACTTGTACTCGTAGATGTAGTCGCCGAGGAAGAGGAAGGCGTCCAGGTCGCCGCGGGCGGCCAGGTGGCGGTAGGCGGAGAAGTAGCCGGCCTCCCAGTTGGCGCACGAGGCGACGCCGAGGCGCAGGTGACCGAGGGCGGCGTCGGCGGCCGGGGTGGTGCGGGCGCGGCCGGTGGGCGAGGTGGTGCCGCCGGCGGTGAAGCGGTACCAGTACGCGGTGTCCGGGCGCAGGCCGCGGACGTCGGCCTTGACGGTGTGGTCGGTGGCGGCGGTGGTGGTGACGCTGCCGGTGGCGACGATCGTGGTGAAGGTGCGGTCGGCGGAGAGCTGCCAGGTGACCGGGGTGTCGGGGCCGAGGCCCGAGCCGGGGACGGCCTCCGGGACGGGGGGTGACCCGGGTCCACAGCAGGATGCCGTCGGGCAGCGGGTCGCCGCAGGCGACGCCGTGCAGGAACTGCGGGGCGGACGCGGCGGTGGCCGTGCCGCCCGCGGCGGTCAGGGGGAGGGCGGCCGCGCCGGCGGTGAGCGCGGCGGCCTGGATGACCCGGCGGCGGCGCGGCCGGGCGGGGGACAGGGAGTCGGTGGGCTCAGTCACAGGATCCGAGACTTACTGATCGGTAATCAGATGTCCAGAGTGTGGACAGATTGTTCGTCGGCTTTTCATCTCTCGACCAACTGTGCGATCAGTGGCCGGAATTGACCGTGCGTGGAGGGTTCCCGAAGCCATGTGACGTATGCAATTGTACATGTCACCCAAGCACGTTCCTCTCCCCACGGAGGCCCCACACCGTGCGCTCCTTCCGCATGTCCCGAACCCTGTTCACCCTGTTGCTGGCGTGCTGCCTGGCCGTCGGCGCCTTCTCCGCACGCGGCCACGCGGCCCCCCGGCCCGCCCCGCAGGCGGACCGCCAGGCTCCGCGGCCTGCCGCCGGCTCCGCCCCCACGGACGCCGTCGACGGCCGCACCGCGCTCAGCGAGCGGGCCCCGCGCACCACCGACTCGCTCCGGCCGCAGCCGTCGAAGCCGGCCCCGCGCGCCCTCGCCGCGGCGGCGGCCTGCAACGTCTCCGACTTCACCACCCGCACCGGCGGCGCCCTGGTCACGGCGGTCAAGGGGGCGAGCGTCGACTGCGTCAACTCGCTCTTCCCGCTGACCGGTTCGGACGCCTACGGCGCGTTCCGCGAGGCCCAGATGGTGGCCGTGGCCGGCGCCCTGCGGGACGTCTCCGCGAGCTACCCCGGCGACAACTCCGGCTCCGCCACCCAGCTGGTGCTCTACCTGCGGGCCGGCTACTTCGCGCAGTGGTACCACCCCGCCGACGTCGGCCCGTACGGCAGCGCGCTGCAGACCGCGATCCGCGGCGCGCTGGACGCCTTCTTCGGCTCCGCGCACTCCCGCGACGTGACCGACGCCAACGGGCAGACCCTCTCCGAGGCGGTCACCCTGATCGACAGCGCCGCCGAGAACGCCCGCTACCTGTCGGTCGTCAAGCGCCTGCTGAGCGGCTACAACTCCTCCTACAACGCGTCCTGGTACATGCTCGCCGCGGTCAACAACACCTACACCGTGCTGTGGCGCGGCCACCAGAACGCCGACTTCGTCACCGCGGTGCAGAACGACGGCAGCGTGCTCACCACCCTGGACGCCTTCGCCACCGCCAACAACGCGCTGCTCGGCGGCGGCCAGGGCTACCTGGTCTCCAACGCCGGCCGCGAACTCGCCCGCTTCCTGCAGCACCCGGCGCTCCAGCCGACCGTGCGGCCGCTGGTCAAGCACCTGCTCGACCAGTCCACGATGACCGGCCGCACCGCCGCGCTGTGGGTCGGCGCGGCCGAGATGACCGCCGAGTACGACGCCGCGAACTGCGCCTACTACGGCACCTGCGACCTGGCGAACCGGCTCAAGGCGGCCGTGCTCACCACCAGCTACACCTGCAGCCCGAGCATCCGGATCGTCGCCCAGCAGATGAGCGCCACCGAACTCGCCGACAGCTGCACCAGCCTGCTGGGCCAGGACGCGTACTTCCACGGCGTGGTCCGCGACGGCGGCCCGGTCGCCGGCGACACCAACACCACCATCGAGGTCGACGTCTTCGACTCCAGCGCCGACTACCAGACCTACGCCGGCGCGATCTTCGGCATCGACACCGACAACGGCGGCATGTACCTGGAGGGCAACCCGGCCGCCGCCGGCAACCAGCCGCGCTTCGTCGCCTACGAGGCGGAGTGGGTCCGGCCCGCCTTCCAGATCTGGAACCTCAACCACGAGTACACCCACTACCTCGACGGCCGCTTCGACATGTACGGCGACTTCAACGCCGGCCAGGCCCAGCCCGCCGTCTGGTGGATCGAGGGCTTCGCCGAGTACGTCTCCTACTCCTACCGGGGCGTCACCTACACCGACGCGCAGACCCAGGCCGGCCGGCACACCTACGCGCTGTCCACGCTCTTCGACACCACCTACGACAACGCCGACTCCACCCGGATCTACAACTGGGGCTACCTGGCGGTCCGCTACATGCTCCAGTCGCACCGGGCCGACGTCGACGCGGTGCTCGCCAAGTACCGCGCCGGTGACTGGACCGGCGCCCGCACCTACCTGAAGTCCACCGTCGGCACCCGCTACGACGCCGACTTCAACAGCTGGCTCACCGCCTGCTCGGCCGGCAACTGCGACTCCGCGCCGCAGGCCCCCGAGTGCACCGGCGCCGACACCCGGCAGCTCGGCAAGGACTGCCGCCGCTCCGGCCTGGCCGCCACCACCGGGAACTACAGCTACCTGTACCTCTACGTCCCGGCCGGCACCGCCCGGCTCACCGTCACCTCCGCCGGCGGCACCGGCAACGCCGACCTGTACTACAGCGGCTCCACCTGGGCCACCACCGGCGCCTACACCGCCCGGTCCACCGGCTCCGGCAACGGCGAGACGCTGACGATCACCAACCCGCCCGCGGGCTACCACTACATCAGCCTGTACGCCCAGGCCGGCTTCAGCGGGGTGTCGGTGACGACCTCCTTCTGACCGCCCTTTCCCGGGGCCCGGTCCGCCACGGCGGGCCGGGCCCCCCGGCGTCCGGCGGCCCGGGGCGGGCGATGGGGGAAAATGGGAGGAGCCCGCCGCCGACACGAAGGAACACCTCGTGGCCCAGATCGTCCTCTTCCACTCCGCGTACGGCCTGCGCCCGGCCGTCCACGCCGCCGCCGACCGGCTGCGCGCCGCGGGCCACCGGGTGCACACCCCCGACCTGTACGACGGACGCACCTTCGACGACGTCGAGGAGGGCATGGCGTACCGCGACGAGGTCACCAACGACGAGCTGCTGCGCCGCGCCGTCTCCGCCGCCGCCCCGCTGCTCACCGACCCCGCCGCACCGGGCCTGGTGTACGCCGGGCTCTCGCTCGGCGGCTCGCTCGCCCAGAACCTCGCGCTCGCCGACGAGCGCGCCCGCGGCCTGCTGCTCCTGCACGGCACCTCCGACATCCGCGAGGACGCCGCCACCGGGATCCCGGTGCAGCTGCACGTCGCCGAGCCCGACCCGTTCGAGTCCGAGGACTGGCTGAACGCCTGGTACCTCAACCTCACCAAGGCCGGCGCGGACGTCGAGGTGCACCGCTACCACGGCGCCGGGCACCTCTACACCGACCCCGAGCTGCCCGACTTCGACGCCGAGGCCGCCGAGCAGACCTGGCGGACCGCGCTCGCCTTCCTGGCCGAGATCGACGGGGCCGACGGCACCGGGACGGGCGACGGGGACGGCGAGGGCTGACGGCCGCCTCCGCCGGGTGCTCCGGGACGCCGCCGGAGCACCCGGCACCCGCCCGAAGAGCGGCCGCCGCCGGTGCTCCGGCGCGGGCCGCCCGTCCGGTCAGCCCGGCGGGTGCAGCAGCGGCCGGGCGAGGCCGGTGACCGCGGCGGCGCTGGCCATGCCGAGCAGGGCGCCGGCCGCCACGTCCCCCGGGTAGTGCACCCCGGTGTGGACCCGGGAGTACCCGACCGTCGCGGCCAGCAGGCCGAGCGGAACGGACGTCCACGGCAGGCAGGTGCCGACGGCGGTGGCGAAGGCGAACGCCGACGCCGTGTGCCCGGACGGGAAGGACGCCGAGACCGGCATCGGGACGTGCCGCACGAACGGCACCTGCGCCGCGTCCCGGTCCGGCCGGGGCCGGCGGGCCAGCTGCTTGCCGAGCAGGTTGGCACTGACCGAGGCGACCGCGACCGCCGCCACCCCGGCCGCCGCCGCCCGGCGGGCCGCACCCGGGCGGACGGCCAGCAGCGCGGCGATCGAGAACGAGATCTTGGAGTGGTTGGCGGCGGTCGACAGCTCCCGCAGCCAGGTGTCCAGGGTCGGGGTGGGGGTGGCGGCCACGGCGGCGTACACCGCCTGGTCGACGACGGTCAGTTCGCGGACCGTCTCGCGCAGGCGGACGGCGAGCGGGGAGCTAGTCAGCGTTCTCTCCGAGGGCGAGGTGGTAGAGCCGGCGCCAGTCGAGCGGCCCGGCGACCGGTGGTGCGCCGGGCCGGTCGCGCGGCACCCGGACGCGCAGCGCGCCCGGGCGGATCCGGCAGCGGACCGGGGTGGGGAAGTTCAGGGCCTCGCCGTCCACCGCGACCGGGATCGAGTCGGAGTCCGCGGAGACGGTGACCTCGGCGGCGGTCACCGAGGTGACCGCCTCGGCCCGCCCGCCGCGCAGCGCGACGTCCGCGGCCTGCGCGGCGCCGGTCACCTTGATGCCGAGCACGCCGAGCAGCCCGGAGTCCAGGCGGGGCCGGCGGCCGGCCTCCAACAGGTCGGCCGTGGTGTACGGGTTGTTGCTGACCAGGATCGCCTGCGGGGCGTCCATCCGGTGCCGGCCGGCCTGCGCGGTCAGCCGGGGGCCGGTGGCGCCGACCAGCAGGTCGGGCAGGTTGGCCAGCGCGGTGGCGGTCTTGGCGTCGCGGTACTCGGGGCTCTGCACGATCTCGGCGTAGGTGCCGAAGGAGACCGTGTTGACGAACGCGCGGCCGTCGATGTCGCCGAGGTCGACGCGCAGCTCCTCGCCCGCGTCGGTCAGCGCGTCCAGGCAGCGGGACGGGTCGGTGCGGTCCAGGCCGAGGTCCATCGCGAAGTGGTTGCGGGTGCCGGCCGAGACCACCAGGAACGGCAGGTCGTGCTCGGCGGCGACGGCCGCGACCAGCGCCTGGGTGCCGTCGCCGCCGGCGACGCCGAGCAGGTCGGCGCCGTCCTCGACGGCCTGCCGGGCGAGCGCGGCGACGTCCTGCTCGGCGGAGGGGTCGAGCAGGATCACCCGGGCGCCGAGCGCCTCGGCCCGCCGCAGCAGGTCGAACTTCTCGACCTTCCCGCCGCCGGACTTCGGGTTCATGATCAGGACGGCGCGGCGGGGCGGGGGAGTGGCGACGGCGGCGGACGTGTGGGTGTGCCGGTCACGGTGCAGCGCCTGGCGGGCGCAGCCGAGCGACAGGCCCCACAGCAGCAGCGCGGCGAGGACGTCGGGCCAGAGGTCGCCGCTGGCGTAGATCGCGATCACGGCGGCGGGCGCGCCGAGCGCGAGCAGCCCGCCGAGCAGCCGGACCGGGCCGCGGTGGGCCACCAGCCACCAGACGCCGGCCGCGGTGAGCAGCAGCCCGGCCAGGCCGGTGACGATCACCAGCGGGCTCCACAGCCCGGCGGCGAGCACCAGCACCACCACGGCCGCGGCCGCGCACAGCAGGGCGGCGCGGGCGTAGCGTCGGGTGCGCAGGGGACCGCTCACGGTGCTGCTCCTCTCTTGTGGGTGAACTGATGCCCCGGGTCGCCGGGGGCAATCCCTGGGGTCACTCGAACGGCTGAGCGATGGCTACAGGCCCGGGATCCGCGCGTTGCGGTACAGGTCGACGAAGAGCTGGTGGTCGGTGCGGGTGCGGGCCCCGTAGGTGTGGGCGAAGTCGACCAGCATCGCGGTGAATCCGGCCTCGTCCCGGCCGATCGCCTCGTCGATGGCGTGCTCGGTGGAGAACGGCACCAGGCTGTGGCCGCTGGAGGACTCGTCGGCGGCCGCGTGCATGGTGGCGGTGGCGCGGCCCAGGTACTCGGTGACGGCGAGCAGGTCGGCGGGCTCGTGCAGGTCGGTCCAGTCCAGGTCGGTGGCGTACGGCGAGACCTCGGCGACCAGCTGGCCGCGCCCGTGCAGGACGGTATGGCCGAGCCAGGGGTCGCTGTGGGCCTGCAGGGCGCGCTGGGAGATGACGGTGCGGTGGCCCTCGTGCCGGAAGTAGGAGCGGATCGCGGGATCGGTCACGTGCCGGGAGACGGCGGGCGTCTGACCCTGCTTCAGGTAGATGATCACGTCGTTCTCGAGGGCGTCGGTGGGCCCTTCGAGCAGCAGGTTGTACGAGGGCAGGCCGGCGCTGCCGATGCCGATGCCGCGGCGGCCGACCACGTCCTTGACCCGCAGGGCGTCGGGACGGGCGCGGGAGGCGGGCGGCAGGGTGTCCCGGTAGGCGTCGAAGGCGGCGAGCACCTCGGCGCGGGTCTCGGGGTCGAGCTCGATCGCGCCGTTGCCGAGCAGGAAGCGGCGGTCGTGGCCCTCGACCACGGTGTCGGTGTCGAGCATCGAGACCCGGGTCCGCACCCGGGCCCGGCGCAGCACTTCCAGGACCGGACCGGTGGAGGTGTCCAGGGTGTACGCCTCGGCGCGGCCGGTGGCGACGAGCCGGGAGATCTGGGCGCGGTAGGCCTCGGCGAAGCACCGGACCAGCTCGGTGATCGTCCCGTCGGAGAGCGCCTTGGCGTAGCCGATCAGGGCGAGCGAGGCGGCCAGGCGCTGGACGTCCCAGGTGAAGGCGCCGACGTAGGCCTCGTCGAAGTCGTTGACGTTGAAGACCAGCCGGCCCTCGGCGTTGAGGTAGGTGCCGAAGTTCTCGGCGTGCAGGTCGCCGTGGATCCACACCCGGCCGGTCCGCCCGTCCAGGAAGTCGCCGCCGTGCCCGGCGTACGCGCCGCCGTCGGCGACGTCCGCGTAGAAGAGGCAGGCGGTGCCGCGGTAGAAGGCGAAGGCGGAGGCGGCCATCTTGCGGAACTTCACCCGGAACGCCGCCGGGTCCTGGGCCAGCAGGTCACCGAAGGCCGTGTCGAAGACCCGCAGGACGGTCTCGGATCGCTCGGCGGTGGACATGGCGGCTCCTTCGGGGCGGTGCGGGGAGGTACACCTGAGCGACGAAGGAATCCCCGCCGTGGTTCCGGCCCGTCACACGGTCGGCGGGGTGCTCGGCGGCTGCGGCAGGACCGGGGGCGGCGGCAGCGGGTGCTGCTGCGGCTGCTGGTGCTGGTGGGGGAAGGCGGCCGGCTGCGGGTAGGGGGCGTAGCCGGCGTACGGGGGCGGGAAGTACCCGGGCTGCGCCGGGCCCACGGCCCGGGTGACGCCGGTGACCACGCCGACCGCGACGGCCAGCAGCAGGGTGAGCGCCGGGACGGCGAGCAGCGCGAGCTGCCCCGGGGTCTCGGCGGCCGCGGGGGTGCCGCCCCCGGTGAGCAGGCTGATCAGCGCGGTCGACGAGGCGTAGGCGTTGACCGCCAGCAGGACGGTGGCGGCGGGCTTGGCCCAGGCGCTGCCGCGGAAGGCGGCGACGGCCAGCACCACCAGCGCGACGCACAGCGCGGCGTCGTAGCCGAAGAAGCTCGTCGGGGCGACCACGTAGTGCTCGTAGCTGAAGCCCGCGGCGTCCAGCAGGTACGCCGGTCCGGCCTGGGTCACGTCGTACGCCAGCACGACCAGCTCCAGCAGCAGCTGGGCCAGCAGCAGCACGCCGACGGCGACCGCCCCGCCCTTGCCGGGCTGCCGCGGGCCGGGCGGTGGTACCTGTCCGTACACCATGGGTCCCCCTCCGTGTCGATGGTCGCGCCGAGGGTAGCGCGGGCCCGGGACGCGGGGCGAGTCCCGCGTCGGGAGCGGCCGGTGGGGGACTAGACTCGGTGCCGCGAACCCGGAAGCCGTGGTCCGAGCCCTGGTGGTGGCTCGGGCCTTACGTGTTTCAGCCCTCACCCAGGACCCCGGAGGCCCCGCCTTGAGCGACCAGCCGTACGCGCACCTGCACGTCCACACCGAGTACTCGATGCTGGACGGCGCCGCCCGGCTGAAGCAGCTGTTCAAGGAGGTCGAACGGCTCGGGCAGACCCACGTCGCGATGACCGACCACGGCAACATGTACGGCGCGGCGGAGTTCCACAAGCAGGCGACCGCGGCCGGCATCACCCCGGTGATCGGCATCGAGGCGTACGTGGCGCCGGAGAAGCGGTCCAACACCAAGCGCATCCTGTGGGGCCAGCCGCACCAGAAGAAGGACGACGTCTCGGCGTCCGGCGCCTACACCCACAAGACCATCTGGGCCCGGAACAAGGAGGGCCTGCACAACCTCTTCAAGCTGACCTCGCGCTCCTACGCCGAGGGCTGGCTGGTCAAGTGGCCCCGGATGGACAAGGAGATCATCGCCGAGCACGCGGCCGGCCTGATGGCCACCACCGGCTGCCCGTCCGGCGAGGTGCAGACCCGGCTGCGGCTGGGCCACTTCGACGAGGCGCTGAAGTCCGCCGCCGACTACCGGGACATCTTCGGCGCCGAGAACTACTTCCTCGAGCTGATGGACCACGGCCTCGACATCGAGAAGCGGGTCCGCGACGGCCTGCTGGAGATCAGCAAGAAGCTGAACATCCCTCCGGTGGTCACCAACGACTCGCACTACACCACCGAGGCCGACGCCGGCGCCCACGACCTGCTGCTCTGCGTGCAGACCGGCAAGAACCTCTCCGACCCGGACCGCTTCCGCTTTGACGGCACCGGTTACTACATCAAGTCGGCCGCCGAGATGTACGGCCTCGACTCCTCCGACGCCTGGCAGGAGGGCTGCCGCAACAGCCAGCTGCTGGTCGCCTCCCGCGTCGACACCGCCGGCATGTTCGAGTTCAAGAACCTGATGCCGCGCTTCCCCATCCCGGAGGGCTACGAGTCCGAGGCGGACTTCTTCAAGGCCCAGGTGTGGAAGGGCATGGACTGGCGCTTCCCGGGCGGCTACGACGAGGAGCACAAGAAGCTCGCCGAGTACGAGATGGACACCATCATCCAGATGGGGTTCCCGGCGTACTTCCTCGTGGTCGCCGACTTCATCATGTGGGCCAAGGAGCAGGGCATCGCGGTCGGCCCCGGCCGCGGCTCGGCGGCCGGCTCGCTGGTCGCGTACGCCATGGGCATCACCGACCTCGACCCGATCCCGCACGGCCTGATCTTCGAGCGCTTCCTCAACCCCGAGCGCATCTCCATGCCCGACGTCGACATCGACTTCGACGAGCGCCGGCGCGGTGACGTGATCCGGTACGTGACGGAGAAGTGGGGCTCCGACAAGGTCGCCATGATCGTCACGTACGGCACCATCAAGGCGAAGGCCGCCATCAAGGACTCCTCCCGGGTCCTCGGCTACCCGTACGCGATGGGCGACCGGATCACCAAGGCGATGCCGCCGGACGTGATGGGCAAGGGCATCCCGCTCTCCGGCATCACCGACCCCTCGCACCCGCGCTACAGCGAGGCGGGCGAGATCCGCGGCCTGTACGAGACCGACCCGGACGTCAAGAAGGTCATCGACACCGCGCGCGGCATCGAGGGCCTGATCCGCCAGCCCGGTGTGCACGCGGCCGGCGTCATCATGTCCGCCGAGCCGCTGACCGACCACATCCCGGTCTGGACCCGGCACACCGACGGCGTCACCATCACGCAGTTCGACTACCCCACCTGTGAAGGCCTCGGCCTGCTCAAGATGGACTTCCTCGGCCTGCGCAACCTGACGATCATGGACGACGCCGTCAAGGCGATCGAGAAGAACAAGGGCATCAAGATCAACCTGCTTGATCTGCCCCTGGACGACAAGCCCACCTACGAACTCCTCGCCCGCGGCGACACGCTCGGCGTCTTCCAGCTCGACGGCGGCCCGATGCGCTCGCTGCTGCGCCTGATGAAGCCCGACAACTTCGAGGACATCTCCGCCGTCCTCGCGCTGTACCGACCGGGCCCGATGGGCGTCAACTCGCACACCAACTACGCGCTGCGCAAGAACGGCCAGCAGGAGATCATCCCGATCCACCCGGAGCTGGAGGCCCCGCTCAAGGAGATCCTGGAGCCCACCTACGGCCTGATCGTCTACCAGGAGCAGGTGCAGAAGGCGGCGCAGATCCTGGCCGGCTACTCGCTCGGCCAGGCCGACCTGCTGCGCCGCGCGATGGGCAAGAAGAAGAAGGAGATCCTGGAGGCGGAGTTCGTCCCCTTCCAGAAGGGCTGCCGCGAGCACGGCTACTCCGACGCCGCGATCCAGGCGGTGTGGGACGTCCTGGTCCCCTTCTCCGGCTACGCCTTCAACAAGGCCCACACCGCCGGATACGGACTGGTCTCCTACTGGACCGCGTACCTCAAGGCCAACTACCCGGCCGAGTACATGTCCGGCCTGCTCACCTCGGTCAAGGACGACAAGGACAAGTCCGCGGTCTACCTCAACGAGGCCCGCAAGATGGGCATCAACGTCCTGCCACCGGACGTCAACGAGTCCGACGCCGACTTCACCCCGCACGGCAACGACACCGTCCGGTTCGGCCTCACCGCCATCCGCAACGTCGGCGGGCCGGTGGTCGAGTCGATGATCCGCACCCGCAAGGCCAAGGGGAAGTTCGCCTCCTTCCCGGACTTCCTGGAGAAGGTCGAGTCGGTGGTGTGCAACAAGCGCACCGTCGAATCCCTGATCAAGGCGGGCGCGTTCGACTCGCTCGGGCACACCCGCAAGGGCCTGACCGCGCAGTTCGAGCCGATGATCGACAACGTGGTCGGGGTCAAGCGCAAGGAGGCCGAGGGCCAGTTCGACCTGTTCGGCGGCGACGCCACCAGCGACGAGCCGAGCTTCGGCCTGGACGTGGTCTTCTCCGAGGAGGAGTGGGACAAGGCCTTCCTGCTCACCCAGGAGCGGGAGATGCTCGGCCTCTACGTCTCCTCGCACCCGCTGCACGGCATCGAGCACGTCCTCGCCGACAAGGCCGACTGCGCGGTGGCCGACCTGGCCGAACGGCCCGACGGCGCCATCGTCACCATCGGCGGCATCATCTCGGGCCTGCAGCGCAAGATGACCAAGCAGGGCAACGCCTGGGCGATCGCCACCGTCGAGGACCTGGCCGGCTCCATCGACTGCATGTTCTTCCCCGCCAGCTACCAGCTGGTCTCCTCCCAACTGGTCGAGGACGCCGTGGTGTTCGTCCGCGGCAAGCTCGACAAGCGGGAGGACGTGCCGCGCCTGATGGGCATGGAGCTGTCCGTCCCGGACCTCTCCAACGTCGGCGCGCAGCTGCCGATCGTGATCACCGTGCCCGACAACAAGCTGACCCCGCCGCTGGTCGCCCGGCTCGGCGAGGTGCTGGCCCACCACAAGGGCACCACCGAGGTCCACGTCCACCTGCGCGGGCGCACCAAGACCACGGTGCTGCGGCTGGACCGGCACCGGGTGAAGTCGGACCCGGCGCTGTTCGGCGACCTCAAGCAACTCCTCGGCCCGAGCTGCCTGGCGGGCTGATCAGGCCTTCTCCCGCGGTGCGGGCGGCGAGCGTCCCGCCCGCGCCCGCGCCGCGGGAGGCCGCCGCGCGGGCCCGGGGAATCGCACCGCAGAACCGATTCCGAACTTCCGCGCGAAAAGTTGTTATCTCCTGTGTCTCCTGGGATCTCCCAGGTGTCGGTCGCCCATCCCCTCATGGCCGACGAGGAGACACACATGGCACGCAGGAAGGCGGCGTCGTCGCACCGACGCCGGAGCAGCCGGAAGCTGCTGGTGACCGTCACCGGTCTGGTTGCCGGAGTGGCGGTCGCGGCCGTCGGGTTCGGTGCGGTGACGGACGGTTTGCTGCCGCGGACCACGACGGCGGCGGCGCAGGACGTGGTGCCCACCCCGGCGGCCGGTCCGGAGCACAAGCAGGCCCCGGTGCCGATCACCCGGATACCGGACAACGATCCGTCCAAGGGCCTGGTGTACACCGGACTGACCGCGGCGGCGAGCGGCGACCGCTGCGTCGGCGTCTTCAAGGTGTCCGAGGCGGGCCTGTGCACGCACGGGCCGGACGCGCCGCCCAAGGGCGTGGACATCCGCAAGAACACCGAGCCCGCCGTGGCCGCCGGTGACAAGGCGCCGGTGCTGCAGGGCGGTTCGACCGACCCGGCCGCCGCCGACCTGGTCAAGGACGTCCCGGTGGTGGTCGACGCGCAGAGCGGCACCGCGCTCGCCGCCGCGAGCCCGGCCGCGGCCGGCGCCGCCCAGGCCCCCGGTGCGGCGGCCGCCGCCGGCAGCACGGTGGTCTGCGACGGCGACGGCAGCACCGGCAACCGCGTCCAGGTGCTCTACGTCCACGGGCCGAACCAGGACCGCTTCGCGCAGTACCTGCCGTCCTTCCAGAAGTGGGCGGCGGACACCGACGTCATCTACAACGCCTCCGCGCAGGAGACCGGCGGCGTCCGGCACGTCCGCTTCGTCACCCAGCCCGACTGCACCGTCTCGGTGCTGAAGGTCGAGGTGTCGGCGTCCGCGCTGCAGGAGTTCGGCGCGATGAACGACGCGCTCGCGGCCCAGGGCTACAAGCGCAAGGACCGCAAGTACATGGTCTTCGCCGACGCGCAGGTCTACTGCGGCATCGGCACCTTCGCCGGCGACGAGCGTCCGACCCAGAACAACCTGAGCAACTTCGGCCCCTCGTACGGCCGTACCGACTCCGGCTGCTGGAGCGGCTCGACCGCCGCGCACGAGCTGGGCCACAACCTCGGCGCGGTCAACAACAGCGCGCCGAACACCAGCAAGGGCGGCCACTGCGTCGACGAGTGGGACATCATGTGCTACTCGGACAGCCCGTACTACCCGCAGATGCAGACCCACTGCCCCGACCGGGCGCACGACGACCGGCTGGACTGCAACCACGACGACTACTACAACACCGCGCCCAAGGCCGGTAGTTACCTGGCCACGCACTGGAACGTCGCGGACAACCAGTTCCTGATCAACGGCAACGGCAGCAACCCGAACCCCACGCCGACCCCGACGCCCACGCCCACGCCGACCCCCACGCCCACCCCGACCCGGACCGGCTCCACGCCGACCCCGACGCCCACCCACACCCCCACGCCCACGCCCACCCCGACGCCGACCCCGAGCCCGACCGCGACCGGCTCCACGCCGACCACCGGCCCGGACGTGACGGTCGGCCAGCTCACCCCCAACTCGGCGGTGGTCAGCTGGAAGCAGACCGCGGGCGCGACCGGCTACGAGCTGATCTTCAACGGCCGCTCGCTGGCCACCGTCCGCGCCACCGTGGTGCGGATCGTCGGGCTGCAGCCGGACGCCCAGTACAAGCTGGCGATCGTGGTGCACGGCGCCGACGGCAAGGCCTCCAAGCCGGGCCGCACCGCGACCTTCCGCACCCCGGCCTCGGCCGGCCCGACCAAGCCCGGCACCCCGTACCTGCTGACCAACACCCTGACCGGCCAGGCCGCCGACATGTGGGGCGGGTCCACCCGTGACGGCGCCGTGCTGATCGGCTACCAGCGCACCGGGTACGCCAACCAGCAGTGGCAGTTCGAGGACGCCGGCGACGGCTACCTGCGGATCAAGTCGGTCCGCTCCGGCAAGTGCCTGCAGCTCGGCGGCGCGCCGGTGCGCGGCCAGTACGTGATGCAGCAGGCCTGCGGCACCGCCGACGGCCAGCAGTGGAAGCTCGCCTCGGACGGCGCCGGCTACCGCCTCACCGCCAAGGGCTCCTCGCTGGTGCTCGGCAGCAGCAGCCGCTGGTACTACGGCGGTTGGCTGCTGGAGCTGCAGCAGCCCGGCACCGCGGGTGCCGGCCAGAACTGGACCGTCCAGCCGGCGTCCTGACCGGACCCCGGTAGCACCAGGACCGGCGCGGGGGCGGCCACGAGCCAGGCCGCCCCCGCGCCCCCGCCCATCTGAGGAGACCGCCGCGATGCGAACCCGACTCGCCGCCGCACTCGTCCTGTCCGCACTCGCCGTCCCGGCGCTGGCCACCCCCGCCGGCGCCCACGGCGACACCATCCACTTCACCGTCACCGCGCTGGTCGACGGCCACACCAAGGCCGTGGCCACCTGGGACAACGACGGCGACCCGGTCGAGGAGAAGGTGGCGGCCACGCTCAGCGCGACCGCCGCCGACGGCCGGACCGTCGGCCCCTGGCCGCTGGTCGCCGTCGACGCCGCCAAGGGCGACTACACCACCGCGCTGGCGCTGCCGCCGGGCAGCTGGAAGGTGACGGTGGAGTCCGGCTTCCCGGCCCTGGGACGCGGCGAGGCGGACCTCACCGTCACCGCCGTCCCCGGCACCGCCCCGTCGGCCGCGCAGAGCGCCACCGCCGGCCCGGCGAGCGCGTCCGCCCCGGCGCCGGACCGGACGGTACCGGGCTCGGCGGTGGCGAGCACCGGGCCCGCCGCCGCCCCCGCGAAGCGCGGCGGCCCGGGCGCGTGGGCCCTCGGCATCGGCGTCGCGCTCTGCGCGGTGCCGGCCGTGGCCGTCGCCCTGCTGCTGCGCCGGCGGGCTCAGCTCCAGCGGTAGCGGCGCTTCAGGCTGTCGACCACCAGGTTGAAGCGCGCCCGGTCCAGGGCGCACGCCTCGCGCCGCATGCCGCCGTCCCACACCCGCATCACGCGGTCCAGCGCGACCCAGGAGTCGCGCCCGGTGCGGTCCCAGGGGCCCGACCCGATCGGCACCCAGTCCCGGTCGTGGTCGTGGCCCTTGCTGGACAGCATCACGGTGAGCAGCGAACCGCCCTGCTCGCGGGCCACCACGAGCACCGGGCGGTCCTTGCCGCGCCCGTCGTTCTCCTCGTACGGCACCCAGGTCCAGACGATCTCGCCCGGGTCCGGGTCGCCGTCGTGGGCCGGCGCGTACTCGGTGCGCACCGGCCCCACCCGGGTCGGCTCGACCTCCACCGTCGCCTCGGGGCCGAAGCGGCCCGGCTGGTACTCGTCCTGATCGATCATCTCGGCCATGCCGGAAGCCTCCCGAACCCGCGGCGGGCCGGTCAAGTCGTTCCCGGCCCCCTGTTCGGCCCCGCGGGACGCCCCTATGGTCGGTGGTACGCCTACGGTTCGGGGGGATCGTGAACTTCACGCAACGCGTCGTCCGCCGCAGCGCCCTGCTGTCCCGCACCCTGCTCGGACTGGTCCTGCTCTCGGCGCTGCTGCTGGTGCACGCGGTGGTCGTGGAGAACATCGCCGCGCCGACGTCCTGGCTGTGGCGGCTGCGGCTGCTGGACCTGCAGAGCGCCACCGACCTGCTGGTGGCCACGGGTGCGGCCGCGCTGGCGCGTGCCCAGTACGCGCGGACGGTGCGCCCGGCGATCGGCGGCATCGGGCGCGTGGTTCCGGACCTGGCACCGGACCGGCTCGCCTGGAGCTTCCAGGTGACCAACGCGGCCCAGGACGTCGCCGTGGTCACCGACCTGTCCTACGGGCTCCTGCTTGCCCCGGCCGAGCCGGGCGGGCCGCCCGACACCCTGTCCTGGACGGACCGGGCGGAGATCGACCGCCGGCTGATCGAACGGGAGCTGGTGCGCCACGAGGACTTCTGGCTGTCGCTGATGGGTGTGGGCCGTCCGCTGCCGGCCCAGGGCACCGCCTTCGTGGGGTGGTTCACCGAGGAGGCGATGCGGGTGATCGTCGAGCTCTACGTCCGCATCCAGGTGGTCGACCGGGTCGGCGACGTGCACGAGCGGATCTTCCCCTGCCTGCGCGGCGCCGACCGTGCGCCGCGCAACCCCAGCCCGCTGCTGAACTGACATCCGGTCATGCGCCCCGCAGTTCGCGCGGCACCACGGCGTGCAGCGCGGCCGCGAAGGCCGCCACCGCCGGGTGCGCGGCGGCGCCCGCGCGGAAGGCGGTGCGGGTGCGGCGGTACATCGGCAGCCGGGTCAGTGCGACGCCGGACGGGCGCTGGCCGACCGTGCCGAGGTGGGGGACGAGGGCGACGCCCTGGCCGACCGCCACCAGGGCGAGCACGGTGGCGAAGTCGTCCACCTGGTGCCGGATCCGCGGGCTGAACCCGGCGGCCTGGCAGGCCCGCAGGGTCATCGCGTGGCAGAGGGTGCCCGGCCCGGCCATGATCCACGGCGAGTCGCGGTGCTCGGCGACGCCCCCCGCGGCGGGGGCCGCCAGGTACATCGGCTCGGTGAACACCGGCCCGGTGACGGCGATCCCGGGCTCGGTCTCGGTCGGCACCAGGTCGTACTCGTGCACCAGGGCGACGTCCAGCTCCCCGGCGCGCAGCGCGGCCGCGACGCCCGCCGGGTCGACCTCGCTGACCATCGCCTCCAGCGCGGGGTGCCGGGAGGCGAGTTCGGCGAGCGCCGCGGGCACCAGCGCGCGGGTCGCCGACGGGTAGGCGCCGATCCGCAGCGGCCCGGCCAGACCCTGCCGGGCGTGCGCGAGTTCGGCGCCCGCGCGCTCCAGGCGCTCCAGCACCGCCTCGGTGTGCCGGACCAGGTTGTGCCCGGCCGGGGTGAGCGCGACCCGGCGGCCGGTGCGCTCCAGCAGCGGCACGCCCGCCTCCCGCTCCAGCACCGACAGCTGCTGGGAGACGGCGGACGGGCTGAAGGCGAGCGCCTCGGCCACCGCGGCGATGGTGCCGTGGTGGGCGAGTTCCCGGAGCAGCCGCAGGCGGCGGACGTCGAGCATCGGATCAGCTTACGAGAACCATCGGAAATGTGAACTGGACCTGCACGGTCACCGCCCGGCAGGCTCGACGGCATGGAACTTCAGGGCATTCACGTCCCCCTGGTCACCCCCTTCGCCGCCGACGGCAGCGTTGCCCTCGACGCGCTGGAGCGCCTCGCCCACGACGCGCTGGCCGCCGGCGCGGCGGGCCTGGTCGCGCTCGGCACCACCGGCGAGCCCGCCGTCCTCGAACCCGAGGAGAAGGCCGCCGTGGTCGCCGTCTGCCGCCGGGCGTGCGACGCGTACGGCGCGCTGCTGACGGTCGGCACGGGCAGCGGCCCGACCGGAGCGGCCGGCCGCGCGCTGGCCGAGCTCGACGGCGTCGCGGACGCGGCGCTGGTCGCCGTCCCCGCCTTCCTGCGGCCCGGCCCGGCCGGGACGCTCGCGCACTTCGCCGAGCTCGCCGCGCGGAGCCCGGTGCCGCTGATGATCTACCACGTCCCCTACCGCACCGGGCAGCCGCTGGACGCCGCCACCCTGCTGGAGCTGCTGGCGCTGCCCGGCGTCGCCGGAACGAAGTACGCGGCCGGCGGGATCGACGAGGAGACCGTCGCCCTGCTCGCCGCGGGCCCGGCCGGGGTGCTGGTCGGCGACGACCCGTACCTGTCGCCGATGCTGGCGATGGGCGCCGCGGGCGGGGTGCTCGCCTCGGCGCACCTGGCCACCGGTGACTTCGTCGAGCTCGCCGAGGCCTGGCGCAAGGGCGACGCGGACCGCGCCCGCGCCCTCGGCCACCGGCTGTCCACGCTCTCCCGGGCGCTGTTCACCGAGCCCAACCCGACCGTGATCAAGGGCGTGCTGCACGCCCGGGGCCGGATCCCCACCCCGGACGTCCGGCTGCCGCTGCTGCCCGCCTCGCCCGGCGCGGTGGAGCGGGCGCTCGCGGCGCTCCGGTAGCACCGGAAGTTTTGCGGCTGCGAACGACCCGCGCCGCAGGCCTTCCAGCGCCGGACGGCCACCGTTCACCCTGTGGGACGGCGGCCCCGCGGACCGCCCTGACAAGGCATGATGACTGTGCACATTCCAGGAGGAGGAGTCGGATGAGGATCGGCATCGTAGGGGCCACCGGCCAGGTCGGCGGCGTCGTCCGCGAGATCCTGGCGGAGCGTAACTTCCCGGTCGAGCAGCTGCGGCTGTTCGCGTCGGCGCGCTCGGCGGGCCGGACGCTGCCGTGGAAGGACACCGAGATCACCGTGGAGGACGCGGCCACCGCCGACTACACGGGCCTCGACATCGTGATCTTCTCGGCCGGCGGATCCACCTCCAAGGCCCTCGCGCCGAAGGTCGCCGCGGCCGGCGCCGTGGTGATCGACAACTCCTCGGCCTGGCGCCGCGACCCCGAGGTCCCGCTGGTCGTCGCCGAGGTCAACCCGCAGGCCGTGGCCGAGCGCCCCAAGGGCATCATCGCCAACCCGAACTGCACCACCATGGCCGCCATGCCCGTGCTGCGCCCGCTGCACGAGGAGGCCGAGCTGGTCGCCCTGGTCGTCTCCACCTACCAGGCGGTCTCCGGCTCCGGCCTGGCCGGCGTCGCCGAGCTGCACGACCAGGCGAGCAAGGTGGTGGACGGCGCCACCGCGCTGGCCCACGACGGCTCCGCGGTCGAGTTCCCCGCGCCGAACGTGTACCGGCGGCCGATCGCGTTCAACGTCGTCCCGCTGGCCGGCTCGCTCGTCGACGACGGCTCCAACGAGACCGACGAGGAGCAGAAGCTCCGCCACGAGAGCCGCAAGATCCTCGGCATCCCCGAGCTGAAGGTCGCCGGCACCTGCGTGCGCGTCCCGGTCTTCTCCGGCCACTCGCTGCAGATCAACGCCCGCTTCGCCCGCCCGCTCAGCCCCGAGCGCGCCACCGAGCTGCTCACCGGCGCGCCCGGCGTCGAGCTGTCCGAGATCCCCACCCCGCTGCAGGCCGCCGGCCGCGACCCGAGCTACGTCGGCCGGATCCGCGCCGACGAGACCGTCGACCACGGCCTGTCGCTGTTCCTGTCCAACGACAACCTGCGCAAGGGCGCCGCGCTCAACGCCGTCCAGCTCGCCGAGCTGGTCGCCGCCGAGCTGCGCGACTGACACCCGCCCGGCCCGTGCCGAGAGCCGACCGGCCCCGCTGCTCAGGCAGCGGGGCCGTCGTCGTGCACCGGCACCGGGGCGACCGCGATCGGCTGCGGCGGCGACAGCGCCGGGCCCGTCCACTGGTCGCCCGGCGCCCACCACTGGAACTCGCCGGTCCCGGTCGCCGGCACCTCGGCCCGCAGCAGCCCGTCCCGGTCGGCACCCGCCGACGCCACGGTGGTCCACACCGAGGACCCCGACGGCCGGAACTGCAGCAGCGCCACACTGCCGTACCGCGGCCGGAAACCGTTCCGGTCCCAGTCCGCCTGCTGCAGCCGCGCCGCCACCGTCACCCGCTCGCCGAGCGCCGCCCGCTCCGGCGCGGTCGCGTCGACCAGCCGGGCCGCGCGCTTCAACGAGAAGCCCGCCGCCGCCTTCGCCACGTACCGGTCGCCGTCCTTCGCCCGCACCCGCAGGTCCACGAACCAGGTGCCCGCCTGGTCGTCGTACAGCTGCCGCGACGGCGCCGTGACGGTCGCCGTCCCCCGGCAGCTCGCCGCCCTGCCCGCCGGGTCGAGCGGCGTGCAGACCAGCGGCGCGACCTTCAGCGCACCGTAGCCCGGACCCCACAGGCCGATCGGGTCGACCGTCCGGATCCCGCTGTCGTCGGTCGCCACCACCTCCACCGGGAAGGTCAGCGACTCGCCCGGCCCCAGCTCCAGCGAACGGCCCCCGTTGATCCGCACCGCCGTCACCGCGGTGTCCCCGCTCGACGTCTCCGGCACCGTCGCGGGCACCAGCAGCAGGGCGACCGCACCCACCGCCGCCACCCCGCACAGGACCACCGCACTCTTCCGCACGGTGACCCAGTATCGCGGCCACCGCCGCCCGGTCCGAATCCGGCCGTTGCCGGACGGGAGGGGTAGCCGCCGTTCCGAGGGGTAAGGGAAGGCGCAACACGACCGCCGGACCACCGGGTGAGCCCCCACGACCCCGCCGGCGGGCGCCGGAGGAGAGGTGGTGCCGGATGGACCGCTGCGTGGTACTGGTCGACGCGGGATACCTGCTGGGCGCGGCCGCCAGCCTGCTCGCCGGGGAGTCCTCGCGCTCCCGGATCTCCGTCGACCAGCAGGTCCTGATCAACGCCCTGCGGGAACGCGCCGAGGCCGAGACCGGGCTCCCCCTGCTGCGGATCTACTGGTTCGACGCCGCCGTCGACCGGCGGCCCGCCCCCGAGCACCGGCGGCTGCGCGTCCTGCCCCGGGTCACCGTCCGGCTCGGCGCCCTCACCCGGGCCGAGGGGCGGTGGGTGCAGAAGGGCGTCGACGCCGCGATGCACGCCGAACTCTCCGAACTCGCCCGCAACCACGCCTGCGCGGACGTGGTGCTGGTCACCGGCGACGGCGACCTGCTGCCCGGCGTCGTCTCCGCCAAGGAGCACGGCGTCGCCGTGCACCTGTGGGCCCTGCAGGCCGCCGACGGCGACTTCAACCAGTCCGAGGACCTGGTCGGCGAAGCCGACGAACGGCGCGTCCTCGACCGCGAGTGGATCGAGCGCTGGGTCCGGCCGCGCGAGGCGCCCAGCGTCTTCCCCGCCGCCGCGCCCGACCCGGAGATCGCCGAGATCCTCGCCGCGCCGCCCGTCGGCCCCGCGACCGTCCCCGCCCCCGCCCGGCGGCCCGTCGAACCGGCCGTCCCCGCGGTCGCCGCCGCCTCCGCGGCCTCAGCCGCCTCAGCCGCCTCCACCGGGGCCGCGGTCCGCCCCGCGGCGCTGCGGGTCATCCCCACCCCCAAGGACCTGGCCGACCGGGCCGCGCCGGTCGCCGCCGCGAGCGCCCCGCTCGGCGGGCCGGTGCTCCGCTGGTCCTCCGACCGCGGCTGGGTCGAACGGCCGCCCCGCGCCGACGGACCACCGGGCCCGGGTGCCGTCGCCCTCCCCACCCTCGCCGACCTCACCACCGCCGCCCAGCGCTGGACCGACCGGGAGGAGGACATCACCTCGATCGGCGGCGACCCGCAGGAAGTCGGACAGGTCTTCGCCCGGCGCTGGATCGAACGGATCGGGACGACCGACCGGCTCGGCCCGCTCTGGACCGACTACCCGCGGATCCCGCACCGGCTCGACGGCGAGCTGCTCCGCTACGCGGCCCGCTTCGGGCTGCTCGCCCACAAGGACGACCAGATCGACGAACACGACCGCTACGCCATCCGCGAGGGCTTCTGGAAGGAACTCGCCACCCGCGCCCCCGCCCCACCCGCCGGCTGACCGGCTGACCGGCGAGCCGGGCGGACCCCGGACCGCCTCCGGCGGGTCTTCGCGTCGGCGCTTCGCCCGCACAGCGGGGATGGCTTGCGGCGGGGCTGCCTCCGGCGGCCGGCCGTTGCTCCCGGCCGGCGGGGTCCGCCCGCGGCGGGCTGCCTTCGGCAGGTTCTCGCGTCGGCGCTTCGCTCGCGCTGGGGGATTCGTCTGCGGCGGGCTGCCTTCGAGGGCCGGCCGTTGCTCCCGCGCAGCGGGGGTCGCCTGCGGCAGGTCTTCGCGTCGGCGTTGCGTGGGGCCGGAACGGGGGGCCTTGTCCGGTTCTGGGCGGGGGGCGCGTAGAGTCTTCCGACGTGAGTGAGGCACCTCGGGACGGCGGCGGCGGGACGTGCTGCACGGTTCGCGGCGTGGTCAAGACCTATCGCGGTGCGGCCGGCGTCCGGGCCAATGACGGCATCGACCTGGACGTGCGGCGCGGCGAGATCTTCGGTCTGCTCGGCCCGAACGGGGCCGGGAAGTCCACGCTGGTCCGCCAGCTGACCGGCCTGTTGCGTCCCGACGAGGGCAGCATCGAGCTGCTCGGCCACGACATCGTCCGCCATCCCGACCGCGCCGCCCGGCTGCTCGCGTACCTGGGCCAGGAGTCGACCGCGCTGGACGAGCTGACGGTGGCGCTGGCCGCCGAGACGACGGGCCGGCTGCGCGGGCTGACCCGGGCCCGCGCGCGGGCGGAGGCGGCCGAGGTGATCGCGGAGCTGGGCCTGGAGCCGATCGCGACCCGGCCGCTCGCCAAGCTGTCGGGCGGCCAGCGCCGCCTGGCGTGCTTCGCCGCGGTGCTGGTGGGCGAGCGTCCGCTGCTGGTGCTGGACGAGCCGACCACCGGCATGGACCCGGTGGCGCGCCGCGCCGTGTGGTCGGCGGTGGACCGCCGCCGGGCGGAGCGCGGGACGACGGTCCTGCTGGTGACCCACAACGTGATCGAGGCGGAGACGGTGCTGGACCGGGTCGCGGTGGTCGACCGCGGCCGGGTGATCGCCTGCGACACCCCCGGTGGTCTGAAGGCGCTGGTCGGCGGCGACGTCCGGCTCGACCTGGTGTGGCGCGACGAGCCGCCGGTGGAGCTGCCCGCAGTCGCCGAGCTCGCCGGGCGGGCGGAGCGCACCGGCCGCCGTTGGACCGTCCGGACCACCCCCGAGCAGGCCCGCGAACTGGTCGCCGCCGTCACCTCCGGTCCCGCCCTCGCCGCCCTCGACGACTTCACCCTCGCCACCCCGAGCCTGGAGGACGCGTACCTCAAGCTCGGCGGCCGGTCCGGAGGCCTCGCCCGATGACGCTGCTCGACGCCCCCGCGGCCCCCGACACCGCCGCCGCGCCGCTCGCCGCGCGGGCCCGCCTGCTGCCCGCCCTGGACGCGGTGTACCGGGCGCAGCTGGCCCGGGCCCGGGTGTCGCGGATCCCGCTGCTGTTCGTGGCGACCTTCCAGTCGCTGGGCATCCTGGTGATGATGCGCGGCGTGGTCGACCCGGGCGACAACCCGTCCGCGCACGCCGTGGTGGCGGGTTCCAGCGTGCTGGTGGTGGCGTTCGTGGCGCTGAACCTGCTCGCGCAGTACTTCGGGCGGCTGCGGGCCACCGGCGGGCTCGACCACTACGCGACCCTGCCGGTGCCACCGGCCGCCGTGGTGCTGGGCGCCGCCGCCGCGTACGCCTCGTTCACCCTGCCGGGTGCGCTGGTCACCGCGGTCGCCGGCTGCTGGATGTTCGCGCTGCCGCCGGCCCACCTGTGGGTGCTGCTCGCGGTCGTTCCGCTGGCGGGCGCGGCGCTGTCCGGGCTGGGCGCGGCGTGCGGCCTGCTCGCCCCGCGGCAGGAGATCGCCACCCTGCTCGGGCAGCTCGGCATGTCCGCGGCGCTGCTGCTGGGCGTGCTGCCGGCCGGGCGGATGCCGGGCGCGGTGCAGTGGCTGCGCGACCTGCTGCCCTCGACGTACGGGGTGGAGGCCTTCGCCCGGACGTTCGCCGACCGGCCCGACTGGGCGGCGGTCGGCGGCGACCTGGGGGTCTGCGCGGCGGTCGGCCTGGTCTCGCTGGCCCTCGCCACCTGGGCGTACCGCCGCGCGGTGCGCTGACCCGCCGCCCGGGGGGACGGGTTGATCGGCGCCCGGCCGGGGTGTCGTGAAACGATGGGCCGGTGACCGTTCCGAACACACCTACGGGTTCCCCGGCGGGCCAGGATCCCCTCGCCGTGCCGCCGCCGTACCTGCCCCAGCCCGAGCGCAAGCCGCGCGAGGTGGGCCCCGAGCTGCGGACGGGCGCCCTGCTGACGGTCGCCGGCCTGATCCTCGGTCTGGCGCTCGGCCTGTGCTGGCTGTGGCTGGCGCCCCGGGTGATGTTCGACGTCAAGAACGACCGGATCCTGTACGTGGACCCGGAGGGCGAGCAGCGGATCGGCGCCGACGGCGTCTTCGCCCTGCTCGGCCTCGCCTGCGGCGTGCTCTCCGCGCTCGCCGCGTTCCTGTTCACCCGGGCCCGCGGCGGCGGCATCGGCATGGTGGTCGGCCTCGCGCTGGGCGGGATCGGCGGCTCGGTGGTCGGCTGGCAGCTGGGCATGAAGCTCGGCCCGACCAGCGACATCCGGGCGCACGCCCTGCAGGTCGGCAACGGGCACCGGATCAGCGGGGCGCTGGAGCTCGGCGCGCACGGCGCGCTGCTGGTGTGGCCGATGAGCGCGATGATCGTGGTCTTCGCGCTCACGGCGGCGTTCGGCAAGCGCGAGGAGGACCCGCCGCCGTACTGGGCCGGCCCGCAGTGGTCGCCGCCGCCGTACGGCCCGCCGTTCGCCGGTCCGCCGGAGGCCCCCGGCGCGGCGCCGGCACCCGCTCGGCCGGGAGACGCCCATCCCGCCCCTCCCGTGCCCCCCACGGACGCGCCCCCGGCCCCGCCCGCGCCGCCGAAGGACCCGTGGTCGGCGCCGCCGAACTGATCGGCCGGGTCAGCGGCCGATCGCGGCCGTCCGCGCCCCGGTGAGCCGCACCAGGTCGGCCGGGGCCAGCTCCACCTCCAGGCCGCGGCGGCCCGCCGAGACGAAGACCGTCGGGTGGTCGAGCGCGCTCGCGTCCACCACGGTGGGCAGCGCGCGGCGCTGGCCGAGCGGGGAGATGCCGCCGAGGACGTAGCCGCTGCTCCGCTCGGCGGCGGCCGGGTCCGCCATCGCGGCCCGCTTCCCGCCGACGGCGGCGGCCAGCGCCTTCAGGTCGAGCTGGCCGGAGACCGGCACCACGCCGACGGTCAGCGCCCCGTCGACGTCGGCGACCAGCGTCTTGAAGACCCGCTGTGCCGGGATCCCCAGCACCTCGGCGGCCTCGCCCCCGTACGACGCCGCCCCCGGGTCGTGGTCGTACGCGTGGACCGTGAACGCCACCCCGGCCGCATCCAGCGCCACCGTCGCGGGCGTCCCGCCCTTCTTCGCAGCAGATTTCTTGGGCACGACGGAGAAACTAGCAGGGCCCCGCGAGCCCGTGGCGGTGCTCAGTTCGGGCTGAAGGCCTGGCGGGTCAGGTCGATGGCCGGGAGCGAGGGCAGCCAGGCCAGCAGGGCGGTCTCCTTGCGCAGGAGCTCCAGTTCGCGGGTGAGGCGGGAGGCGGTGTCGGGGCAGGCGAGGAGCTCCTGTTTGACCGGGGTGGGCAGGACGGTCGCGGCGGCGACCAGGTAGGAGAGCACCTGCGGGTCGTCGGGGAGTTCGCGTTCGCCGCTGAGGCTGGCCTCCTTCGCGCCGGCCAGGCGCTTCTGGTAGGCCCGGAAGGCGCGGTCGACGCCGGAGGCGAGGGCGCCCGCTCCGGTGCCGGGCTGCTCGGGGAGGACGGAGACGTTCCCGACCAGGTAGGGGCCGCTGGTGTCGACGGAGCGCAGCCGGATCCGGGTGGTGCCGGTGACGATCAGCTCGTAGCGGCCCTCGGCCTGCTCCCGGACGGAGGTGACGTCGGCGACGCACCCGACCTGGTGGAGCGCCTCCATCGGGTCGCCGGTGATGGTGCCGAGCCCGTCGAGCGGGCCGGCGGGGTGTTCGTCGTCGCGGACGGGGGCGACCTCGCGGCCGTCCCTGATCGTGACGATGCCGAAGCGCCGCGGCTCGTCCTCCGGTTGCTCCAGCAGGTCGGCCACCAGGTGCCGGTACCGCTCCTCGAAGACGTGCAGGGGCAGCACCAGGCCCGGGAAGAGGACCGTGTTGAGCGGGAAGAGCGGGAGCCGTTCTGTCACGGCGGCAAGCGTAGTTGCCGCGGGCGTGCTCCTGCCGCCGGGTTTACCACCTGGGTGCGCGCCGGTCAGTTGCGCTGGAGGAGCCGGGTGACCCCGGCGACGGTGGTGGTGGCGAGCACCCAGCCGGTGAGGACGAGGGCGGCGGCGACCAGTTGGCCGGCGGTGCCGGGGTTCCAGCCGCCCTGGCCGAGGTCGACCAGCGGCAGCACCTTGCTGAGCGCGTACAGCGCGGGGACCCAGGTGGGGGCCTCGTCGGCCTTGAGCGGGGCGGGCGGGTGCCCGGTGAAGTACCAGGTGCCGGCGGCCCAGGCGAGGACCAGCCAGAGGGCGGCCCGGCCGGGCCGGTAGCCGTAGCCGATGGCGATGTCCTGGAGCCGGCCCCAGAGCCGGCCGGGCAGCGGCAGGGAGCGCCGGCGGCGGCGCTGCTTGGCGTACAGGACGGTGCGGGCGTCCTCGTCGGCGCCGTCGCGGCGCAGTGCGGCGGCCAGCTGCTCGTACGCCTCGGGCCGGTACTCGGGGGAGGAGCCGTCGAGCCAGGCGATCCGCCGCTCGACCGGGAAGGGCACGGTGGGCCGCAGCGACTCGTAGGTGAAGCCGGTGAGGCCGATCCGGTGGTGGCGCGGCCAGCTGGTGGGGGAGTCGACGAGGTTGCCGACCCGGGCGCGGCTGAGCGAGACGGCGCCGGTGGGCGGGGTGGGGCAGGCGAAGCGCAGTTCGGGGGTCTGGATCCGGCTGAGCGAGAGCTCCTCGCCGGCGCCGAGGTGGAACTCGGCGTCGGCGATCAGGCAGGCGTTGTCGAAGCGCCCGTCGGAGAGCCGGACCTTGCCCCAGGCCCGGAACGGGGTGCACGGACGGCCCTCGGAGTAGGGCTCGCCGTACCCGGAGCCGTACACCTCGGTGGAGCCGGCCCAGCCGCCGTCGTCCGAGCTGGAGAGGTAGAGGGTGTGGCCGACGGAGAGCCGGGCGGCGTTGATCGCGTTGGGGTTGTTCGGGACGGAGCGCAGCTGGGCGCCGCGCAGCGAGAGCCGGCCGCCGATCCGGGCGGAGCGCAGGCTGAGCTCGCCGGTGAGTTCGATCCGGTCGGCCTCGAAGTCCTGGCTGACGGTGAGGCCGTCGGCGGAGAGCGCCCGGCCGTACTTGTCGGGGCCGATGACCGACTGGTTGAGCAGCAGGTCGGTGCCGAGCCGGGCGTCGGTGAGGCGGACGCCGCCGGGTATCCGGCAGCGGGCCAGGTGCAGGTCGCCCTCGGTGACCAGCCGGGAGGCCTCCAGGCGGGGGAGGGCGCAGTCGACCAGGCGCAGGGTGCCGGCGGCGGCCTCGGACATCAGGACCTTGCGCTCGAAGCGGCAGGCGTGCAGCTCCACGTAGTGGCCGATGGCGCCGCCGGCCAGCCGCAGCGGGCCGGTGATCCGGGCGCCGGTGAGCTGCAGCGAGGCGACCCGCCCGGGGTGCGGTTCGGGCCCGGCCAGCAGCAGGTGGGCGAGGACCTCGGCGCGCACCGTCCGCTCCGCGCCCCACGCGTGACCGCCGAACGGGGCGTCCGCCGCGGCGTCGTCCGCCCGCAGGTCGTACGGCACTCCGCTGCGGAACGCCTCCCAGAGCCCCTGCTCGGCGGGCGTCCAGTCGCTCGGCGGCTGCTCCACCGCTTCCTCCCCCGTGATGATCTTCGGCTGTCTCAGCCTTCGTATCACGGACTGAAATGCCCCGAAGTCTGTTTCGACCACTCCTTACACTTGGCCCTGTGATCTCTCGAATCGATCTGCGCGGCTCCTCCACCGACCTGCGCACCGTGCTGCCCCGTGCCGAGTTCGACGTGGAAGCCGCCCTGGACAAGGTGCGGCCGATCGCGGAGGACGTACGCCATCGCGGTGTCGCGGCGCTGATCGAGATCACCGAGCGCTTCGACGGCGTGCGGCTGGCCTCCACCCGGGTCCCGGCCGAGCAGCTGGACGAGGCCCTGGAGACGCTGGACCCGAAGGTGCGCGCCGCACTGGAGGAGTCGATCCGCCGCGCCCGCATCGTCCACGCCGACCAGCGCCGCGAGGGGCACACCACCCAGGTGGTGCCCGGCGGCACGGTCAGCCAGCGCTGGATCCCGGTCGACCGGGTCGGCCTGTACGTGCCCGGCGGCCTGGCGGTCTACCCGTCCTCCGTGGTGATGAACGTGGTCCCCGCGCAGGAGGCGGGCGTCACCGGCATCGCGGTGTCCTCCCCGCCGCAGAAGGCCTTCGGCGGCCGGGTGCACCCGGCGATCCTGGCGGCGTGCAAGCTGCTCGGCGTGACCGAGGTGTACGCCGTCGGCGGCGCCCAGGCGGTCGCGATGTTCGCGCTCGGCACCGAGGAGTGCGAGCCGGTCAACCTGGTCACCGGCCCGGGCAACATCTACGTGACCGCCGCGAAGCGGCTGTTCGCCGGCAGGATCGGCATCGACTCCGAGGCCGGCCCGACCGAGATCATGGTCCTCGCCGACGACACCGCGGACGCCGCCGAGGTGGCCGCCGACCTGATCAGCCAGGCCGAGCACGGCCCGACCTCCGGCTCGGTGCTGGTCACCGACTCCGCCGCGCTGGCCGAGGCGGTCGAGGCCGAGCTGAAGACCCAGGTCGCCCGGACCAAGCACGGCGAGCGGGTGGCCGAGGCGCTGGGCGGCCCGCAGTCCGGGATCATCCTGGTCGACGACCTGGAGCAGGGCCTCGCGGTGGCCAACGCCTACGCCGCCGAGCACCTGGAGATCCAGACCCGCGACCCGCGCGCGGTCGCCGCGAAGGTCCGCAACGCCGGCGCGATCTTCCTGGGCCGCTTCAGCCCCGTGTCGCTCGGCGACTACGCGGCCGGCTCCAACCACGTGCTGCCCACCGGCGGCTGCGCCTGCCACTCCTCCGGGCTGTCGGTGCAGGCGTTCCTGCGCGGCGTCCAGGTCGTCGAGTACGACCGCGAGGCGCTGGCCGGGATCGCCGCCCACGTGGTCAACCTGTCCGCCGCCGAGGACCTGCCCGGTCACGGCGACGCCATCAAGGCCCGATTCGACTGGACGGTTCCGGACGCGTGACGAAGATCGACGACCTCCCCATCCGGGACGAGCTGCGCGGCCAGTCCCCCTACGGGGCGCCGCAGCTGGACGTCCCCGTCCAGCTGAACACCAACGAGAACCCGTACCAGCTGCCCGAGCCGCTGGTCGCCCGGATCGCCGAGCGGGTCGCCGAGGCCGCCCGCAACCTCAACCGGTACCCGGACCGCGACGCGGTCGAGCTGCGCACCGGCCTCGCCGCCTACCTGACCCGCACCACCGGCTTCCCGGTCACCCGCGGGCAGGTGTGGGCCGCCAACGGCTCCAACGAGGTCCTCCAGCAGCTGCTGCAGACCTTCGGCGGCCCCGGCCGCACCGCGATCGGCTTCGAGCCCTCGTACTCGATGCACGCGCTGATCGCCCGCGGCACCGGCACCGGCTGGATCTCCGGCCCGCGCAACGAGGACTTCACCGTCGACCTCGACGCGGCGGTCGCGGCGATCGCCGAGCACCGGCCGAACGTGGTCTTCGTCTGCTCGCCGAACAACCCGACCGGCACCGCCGTCGCCGCCGAGACCGTGCTCGCCCTCTACGAGGCCGCCCAGGCGGCCGGGCCGAGCATCGTGGTCGTCGACGAGGCGTACGTCGAGTTCTCGCACCGCGTCTCGCTGCTGCCGCTGCTGGAGGGCCGCCCCCACCTGGTGGTCAGCCGCACCATGTCCAAGGCCTTCGGCGCGGCCGGCCTGCGGCTCGGCTACCTGGCCGCCGACCCGGCCGTGGTCGACGCGGTGCAGCTGGTCCGCCTGCCGTACCACCTCTCGGCGGTCACCCAGGCCACCGCGCTGGCCTGCCTGGAGCACACCGACACCCTGCTCGGGTACGTCGCGCAGCTGAAGGACGAGCGCGACCGGCTGGTCGACGCGCTGCGCGGCCTCGGCCTCGCGGTCACCGACTCCGACGCCAACTTCATCCAGTTCGGCCGCTTCGCCGACACCCACGCCGTCTGGCAGGCGATCCTCGACCGCGGCGTCCTGGTCCGCGACAACGGCGTGCCCGGGTGGTTGCGGGTCACCGCCGGCACCCCCGCCGAGAACGACGCCTTCCTGGACGCCGTCCGTTTCGTGATCAAGGAGCTGTAATCCCGTATGTCCCGTACCGGACGCGTTGAGCGCACCACCAAGGAGACCGCGGTCCTGGTCGAGATCGACCTCGACGGCACCGGCAAGACCGACATCTCCACGGGCGTCGGCTTCTACGACCACATGCTCGACCAGCTCGGCCGCCACGGCCTGTTCGACCTCACCGTCAAGACCGACGGCGACCTGCACATCGACACCCACCACACCATCGAGGACACCGCCCTCGCGCTCGGCGCCGCCTTCAAGCAGGCGCTCGGCGACAAGGTGGGCATCTACCGCTTCGGCAACTGCACCGTCCCGCTGGACGAGTCGCTCGCCCAGGTGACCGTCGACCTCTCCGGCCGCCCGTACCTGGTGCACACCGAGCCCGAGAACATGGCCCCCATGATCGGCTCGTACGACACCACCATGACCCGGCACATCCTGGAGTCGTTCGTGGCCCAGGCGCAGATCGCCCTGCACGTCCACGTGCCGTACGGCCGCAACGCCCACCACATCGTCGAGTGCCAGTTCAAGGCGCTCGCCCGGGCGCTGCGCTACGCCTCCGAGCGCGACCCGCGCGCGGCCGGCATCCTCCCCTCGACCAAGGGTGCACTGTGAGCAAGACCGCGATCGCCCTGATCACCGTGGGGCTGTTCCTGGCCGGCGGCTGCTACTCGTTCTGGAAGCAGAAGCTGCCCAAGGGCGTCATCGGCGTGCTCGCCATCGGCGCGGTCATGTGCCTCGCCGCCGGCGTCATGCGGCTCTAGAGACCGACGGAGACAGGAAACCGATGGGCAAGAACGTCGTGGTGCTGGACTACGGGTCCGGCAACCTCCGATCGGCGCAGCGCGCGGTGGAACGCACCGGCGCCGACGTCACCGTCACCTCCGACTTCGACGCCGCGATGAACGCCGACGGGCTGCTCGTCCCCGGCGTCGGCGCCTTCGAGGCCTGCATGCGCGGCCTCAAGGAGGTCCGCGGAGACTGGATCATCGGCCGCCGGCTCTCCGGCGGCCGCCCCGTGATGGGCATCTGCGTCGGCATGCAGATCCTCTTCGAGAAGGGCGTCGAGCACGGCGTCGAGACCGCCGGCTGCGACGAGTGGCCCGGCACCGTCGAGCCGCTGGACGCCCCGATCGTCCCGCACATGGGCTGGAACACCGTGGACGCCCCCGAGGGCAGCCGGATGTTCGCCGGGATGGACGCCGACACCCGGTTCTACTTCGTCCACTCCTACGGCGTGCGCACCTGGGAGCTGGAGGTGCACAGCGCGCGGATCAACGCGCCGCTGGTCACCTGGGCCACCCACGGGCAGCCGTTCGTCGCCGCCGTGGAGAACGGCCCGCTCTGGGCCACCCAGTTCCACCCCGAGAAGTCCGGCGACGCCGGCGCCGCCCTGCTGACCAACTGGGTCAACACCCTCTGACGCCTGGAGCACCTGATCGTGTCCCGCCTCGAACTCCTCCCCGCCGTCGACGTCCGCGACGGCCAGGCCGTCCGCCTGGTCAAGGGCGCCTCCGGCACCGAGACCTCCTTCGGCGAGCCGCTGGCCGCCGCCCTCGCCTGGCAGAACGCCGGCGCCGAGTGGCTCCACCTGGTCGACCTGGACGCCGCCTTCGGCACCGGCTCCAACCGCGAGCTGCTCGCCGAGGTCACCGGCCGCCTCGACATCAAGGTCGAGCTGTCCGGCGGCATCCGCGACGACGCCTCGCTGGCCGCCGCCCTCGCCACCGGCTGCACCCGGGTCAACCTCGGCACCGCCGCCCTGGAGACCCCCGAGTGGGTCGCCAAGGTCATCGCCGAGCACGGCGACAAGATCGCCGTCGGCCTCGACGTGGTCGGCACCACCCTGCGCGGCCGCGGCTGGACCCGTGACGGCGGCGACCTCTACGAGGTCCTCGCCCGCCTGGACTCCGAGGGCTGCGCCCGCTACGTCGTCACCGACGTCAACCGCGACGGCACGCTGACCGGCCCCAACCTGGAGCTGCTGCGCAACGTCTGCGCCGCCACCGACAAGCCCGTCGTCGCCTCCGGCGGCGTGTCGTCCCTGGACGACCTGCGGGCCATCGCCACCCTGGTTCCGGAGGGTGTCGAGGGCTCGATCGTGGGCAAGGCCCTCTACGAGCAGAAGTTCACTCTCGAAGAGGCCCTGGAGGCTGTGTCCGATGACCGAAGGATCGACTAGCGGCTCCGCCGCGGGCCCCGCTGTCACCGCCCGCGTCTCCGGTTTCTCCCCCTGGGAGGACGTGTACGGGTTCTCCCGGGCGGTGGCAGCCGGGGACTTCGTCCTCGTCTCGGGCTGCACCGCGTTCGACAACGGCCTGATCCACGGCGAGGGCGACCCGTACGAGCAGACCGTCGCCGCCTTCGGCCTGGCCCTCAAGGCCCTCGCCCACTACGGGCTGACCGAGGCGGACGTGGTCCGCACCCGGATGTACATCACCCACGTCCGCGACTCCGACGAGGTCGGCCGGGCGCACAAGAAACTCTTCGACGCGGTCCGGCCGGCCACCACCCTGGTCGTGGTCGAAGGCCTGATCGACTCCCGGATGATGGTGGAGGTCGAGGTCGACGCCCACCGCCCCGGTCTCGGCCGCACCGTCGAACACAGCAGCCTGGAAGGCAGCAACCAGCCGTGACTCTTGCCGTACGTGTCATCCCCTGCCTGGACGTCGACGCCGGGCGGGTCGTCAAGGGCGTCAACTTCCAGAACCTCCGCGACGCCGGCGACCCCGTCGAGCTCGCCAAGCTCTACGACGCCCAGGGCGCCGACGAGTTGACCTTCCTCGACATCACCGCCTCGTCCGGCGACCGGGAGACCACCTACGACGTGGTCCGGCGGACCGCCGAGCAGGTCTTCATCCCGCTCACCGTCGGCGGCGGCGTGCGGACCGTCGACGACGTCGACAAGCTGCTGCGGGCCGGCGCCGACAAGGTCGGCGTCAACACCGCCGCGATCACCCGGCCCGACCTCATCCGGGAGATCGCGGAGCGGTTCGGCCGGCAGGTGCTGGTGCTCTCCGTCGACGCCCGCCGCTGCCCCGAGGGCACCGTCACGCCGTCCGGCTTCGAGGTCACCACGCACGGCGGGCGGCAGGGCACCGGGCTCGACGCGATCGAGTGGGCCGCGCGGGCCGCGGAGCTCGGCGCCGGCGAGATCCTGCTCAACTCGATGGACGCCGACGGCACCAAGGACGGCTACGACCTGGAGATGATCCGGGCCGCCCGCAAGGCCGTCTCCATCCCCGTCATCGCCTCCGGCGGCGCCGGCAAGCTCGCCGACTTCGCCCCCGCGGTCGACGCCGGCGCGGACGCGGTGCTGGCCGCCAGCGTCTTCCACTTCGGCGACCTCACCATCGGCCAGGTCAAGGACGAACTGAAGGCCACCGGGCACCCCGTACGGTGATGCGACAGGGGCTCGCGGTGCTCCCCCGGCCTTCGGCCGGGAGGCACGCCCAACGAGCCCCTGTCGGTTCAGCTTCGCGGTTCGGGCCTCAGGAGCGCGAACCGGGCGCCGAAGGGGTCGGCCAGGACCGCGATCCGACCGACCGCCGGGTCGTCGCCGCCGCTCTCCGTCATCAGCACCGTGTACTCGACACCCGGGATCCCCGGGTCGCCGGCCCGCCGGCCGAACAGCGACCGGTGGAAGCCGACGGTCGCCTCCTGGTCGTCGGTGTGCAGCTCCGCCCGGACGAAGGTGTTGTGTCCTCGCCCACCGCGTCGAGCCCTCGGTCCCGCCCGGCTGCCAGACGGCGAACCGCCCGCCGGTGTTGTGGCGTGCGGCACGTTCCCGAGCCGTCGTCAGGCCGGCGCACCCCACCGACAACTCGGCGGGACCGGGCGGATCAGGGGAGCGGGAGCACCCGGGCGAGCGCCGCCACCGCCTCCGGCGCGCCGTCCGCGACCACCGCCGCGCGGGCTCCGCGCCCGTACGCGAACAGCACCAGCTCGCCCGGCTCGCCGGTGACGGTGACCGTCGGGCCGTCCTTCGGGCCCACCGTGGCGGTGCGGCCGTCCGGGCGGGCCAGCGTCAGCCGGACCGGCGGCTTGGCGCCGGCGCCGAACCGGACCACCATCGGCAGCCTCTTCCAGAGCGCGTCCGCGAGCCGCGGGTCCGGCTCCGCGGGTGACGGGTCGTCGCCCGCCCGGCGGACGTCCTCGGCGTGGACGAAGTACTCGATCAGGTTGGCCGCCTCGTCCGCGCCCGGAAGGGCGAACAGCGACACCGTCGGCGGCCCCGACCGGAAGGTCCGCACCAGTTCCTCGTACGGGCGGGCGGCGTAGCCGTCCTGCACCCGCTGCGTCCACCCGGCCAGCGCCTTCACCTGGATCCCGGCGGCGGCGTCCATCCGCCGCTCCCGCAGCACCAGGTGGGCCGCCATGTCCCTGGTCGTCCACCCCGCACACAGCGTCCCGGCGTCCGGCCCCGCCGCCTCCAGCAGCCCGGCCAGTCGCTCCCGCTCACCCCGCGCAAATGTCATGGCGCCAACCATAGAACCGCCCCCGGACGCGCGGTCTTGAAGGTCCGCCGTCGGCGGAGGATCGTGGAGGCACGGCCGGGCACGGGCCGGCGGGCGGTCGAGTCCGAGGGGGGCCGGGAGACTGCCATGACGTTCGTGCAGATCGTCGAGTGCAAGACCGACCAGGTCGACGCCCTCAACAACCTGATGGACACCTGGGTGGAGCGGACCCGGGGCCGGCGGACCGCCACCCACTCGATCGTCGGCACGGACCGCGACGACATGCGGCACGTGGTCGAGATCGTCGAGTTCCCCTCCTACGAAGAGGCGATGCGCAACTCGGACCTGCCGGAGACCGACCGGATCTTCCGCGAGATGGTCGCGCTCTGCGACGAACCGCCCACCTTCACCAACCTCGACGTGGTCCGCGACGAGCAGCTCAACAAGGAGCTGGCGATGCGGTTCTTCGCCGTCGCCAGTGGCCCCGACGACGTGATGATCGACGACTTCGTCGCCGCCGACTACCGCGACAGCGACCCGGCCGCCCCGCAGCAGAACCGCAGCCGCGAGGACCTCGAGCAGACCATGCGGATGTGGCGCGGCGCCTTCGACCTCACCATGGACGTCGAGGACATGATGGCCGAGGGCGACAAGGTCTGCTGCCGGTGGTCGCTGCGCGGCAAGCACACCGGAGAGTTCATGGGCCTGCCGGCCACCGACAAGGTGGTCGAGGTGACCGGCACGACCATGATGCGCTTCGCCGACGGCCGGCTGGCGGAGTCCTGGTGGCAGTGGGACAACGCCGGCATGCTGCGGCAGCTCGGCCTGATCAAGATGTAGCGGCTACTTCAGGTGCCCGGTCAGCTTCCGGCCGTGCTGCTGGTTGCTGACGGTCATCGTGCAGGTGGCCTCGTGCATGCCCTGCTTGTAGAAGTCCAGGTACGGGCCGATCGGGAAGCCGTAGTAGGGGCCGCCGCCGCCCTGGCGCTGCTCCCACTCGGCCAGCAGGGCCTTGCACAGCTCGCGCAGGGTGCGGCCGATCAGGGCGTCGTTGGTGAGCCCGTCGGGCAGGACCACGTTGGCGATCGCCTCACCGTCGTGGGCCTGCTCGCACGGACGCGCCTCGGCGCGCGTGATCGCCTCGCTGAGCTGCGGGTGGTCGAAGCAGGTGCCCGGCGTGAAGTACGGGTACGGCAGCACCCGGGACGGGCTCGGCGAGGGGCTGGGGGAGGCGCTCGGCGGCGGGGGCAGGGCCTGCTTCCCCTTCCCGTCCGGCCACAGCAGGACGGCCACGCCGACCACCAGCACCAGCACGGCGGCCACCACGGCCCGGATCCGTCGCTCGCCCACCCCGACCCCCTCAGTTCCAGCGGCTGCCCATTGTGACCGCAGAGCCGGGGCGGCGTCAGGGGTTCGGCGCTACTGCCCGTCGTCGAGGGCGGCGAGGTGCCGCTCCACCGACGCGACCTTGGCGGTCAGGCCGCCGGTCACCCCCACCCGGTCGTCGATCTTGATCACGGTGGAGACCCGGTTGCTGTACGCCTTCACGGCCTCGATCGCGGCCCGCACCACCGGCATCACCTCGTCCCACTCGCCCTCGACGCTGGTGAACATGGCGTCCGTCCGGTTCGGCAGCCCACTCGCCCGCACCACCTTCACGGCGGCGGCCACCGCCTCACCGACGTCCTCCCCGATCCCCAGCGGCGTCACCGAGAACGCGACGATCATCCTGGTGCTCCTTCACTCCCGACGTCCGACTCCGGTCACCCTACAAACGCGGTAGTACGCTGTCGGGCGGCACGGCCCGGTTCGAAGGGTCGAATTTCATGCGGGTCGGAATCGTCGGGCACGAGGGGCTCTCCGAGATCTCCGAGATGCTCGTCCGGGGTGAGCTCTGGCGGCTCGTCACGTCGTACGGCGCGTACGACCTGGTCGGCGTCGGCTGCCTGGCCGAGGGGCCGGAGACGTGGTTCGCGCAGGCGGTGGTGGACCACGGCGGCAAGATCGAGGCGATCGTCTCGGCGAGTGCCGGGCGGGTCGGGGCGTTCGGCGGCGAGGGGTGTTCGCGCACCCGGCGGCGGCTGCTCAACGAGGCGAACGCGGTGCACCGGCTGGCGGCCGAGGAGGTCGGCGGGCTGGGGGACGACACCTGCCGGGCGCTGGTCGGCATGGTCGAGGAGCTGATCGCGGTGTGGGACGGCGAACCCGGCAGCGGACCGGCGCGGGTGGTCGAGGCGGCGCAGCGGGCCGGGCTGTACGTCCAGGTGGTGTGGCCGGACGGCTGCGAGAGCCCGCGTCCGCGTCCGTAGCGGTGTCCGCCGGTTGGGAAGGCGCGTCGTCGGGGGCGTGGGGCCTGCGAGAATGACGGCATGTCCAGTTCTCCCGCCGCCCCCGGTTCCACGTCCCTCGACCCGGCGATCGCGGCCCGCCTCAAGCGCACCGAGGACGGCCTGCTGCCCGCCGTCGCCCAGCAGTACGACACCGGCGAGGTGTTGATGCTCGGCTGGATGGACGACGAGGCGCTGCACCGCACCCTGACCACCGGCCGCTGCACGTACTGGAGCCGCAGCCGGAGCGAGTACTGGGTGAAGGGCGACACCTCGGGCCACGTCCAGCACGTGAAGAGCGTGGCGCTGGACTGCGACGGCGACACCCTGCTGGTCCAGGTCGACCAGGTCGGCGCCGCCTGCCACACCGGCGACCGGACGTGCTTCGACGCCGACGTCCTGACGGCCGCTCGCTAACCTTGCCCCACCTGTCCGATCCCCACTGTCCGATCGACCGAACGGTGCCGCCCGCCATGGACCTCGCCGCCTTCCGTACGCTCGCCGCAGACACCCGGGTCATCCCGGTGACCCGCCGCCTCCTCGCGGACGGCCTCACCCCGATCGGCGTCTACCGCTCGCTCGCCGCCGAGCGGCCCGGCACCTTCCTGCTGGAGTCCGCCGAGCAGGGCCGCAGCTGGTCCCGCTACTCCTTCGTCGGGGTGCGCAGCGGCGCCGTGCTGACCGTCGACGAGCAGGGCGGGGCCCGCTGGCTGGGCGAGCCGCCGGTCGGCATCCCGCGGGCCGGCGACCCGCTGGAGGTGCTGCGCGCGACGCTGGAGGCGCTGCACACGCCGCGGCACACCGACGACGGGCTGCCGCCGCTGACCGGCGGCCTGGTCGGCTACCTGGGCTACGACGTGGTGCGGCGGCTGGAGAAGCTGCCGCAGCTGACGCCCGACGACCTGAAGCTGCCGGAGCTGACGCTGCTGCTGGCGACCGACCTGGCGGTGCTGGACCACGTCGACGGGACGGTCACCCTGATCGCCAACGCGGTCAACCACAACGACCTGGCGACCGGCGTCGAGGACGCGTACGCCGACGCGGTGGCCCGGCTGGACACGATGGAGGCCGACCTGCGCAGGCCGGTCGACCCCGGGCTCGCCACCTTCACCCCGACCGGCGCGGACGCCCACTCGCCGTTCGGCGGGGAGCCGTACCGCAAGGCGGTCGAGGTGGTGAAGGAGCGGATCCGGGCCGGCGAGGCGTTCCAGGTGGTGCCCTCGCAGCGTTTCGAGGCGCCCTGCCCGGCCTCGGCCCTGGACGTGTACCGGGTGCTGCGCACCACCAACCCCAGCCCGTACATGTACCTGTTCCGCTTCCCCGGGCCGGACGGCGGCGCGGAGGGCGGCTTCGACGTGGTCGGGTCCAGCCCGGAGGCGCTGGTGAAGGTCGCCGAGGGCGAGGCGATGCTGCACCCGATCGCCGGCACCCGGCACCGCGGCGCCACCCCGCACGAGGACGCCGAGCTCGCGGCCGAGCTGCTCGCCGACCCCAAGGAGCGGGCGGAGCACCTGATGCTGGTCGACCTGGGCCGCAACGACCTCGGGCGGGTCTGCGAGCCCGGCTCGGTCGAGGTGGTGGAGTTCATGCAGGTCGAGCGGTACAGCCACGTGATGCACATCGTCTCCACGGTCACCGGGAAGGTCGCGCCGGGCCGCAGCGCGCTGGACGTGCTCACCGCGTGCTTCCCCGCCGGGACGCTCTCGGGGGCGCCCAAGCCGCGGGCCATGCAGATCATCGAGGAGCTGGAGCCGACCCGCCGCGGGCTGTACGGCGGCTGCGTCGGCTACCTGGACTTCGCGGGCGACTCGGACACCGCGATCGCGATCCGCACGGCCGTGATCCGCGACAGCACCGCCTACGTCCAGGCGGGCGCGGGCGTGGTCGCCGACTCCGACCCGCACGCGGAGGACACCGAGTGCCGCAACAAGGCCGCGGCGGTCCTCCGCGCGGTCGCCACCGCGGCGACCATCGCCTAGATGATTGATGCCAAGGGCTCGCTGGCACGCATGACATGAAGCGAGGGAGTCCAAAGGTCGGTTGTGACGCCTAACCTGGACTCCCTCGCGACCGCACTCTACGTGAAGACCGACGACCTGCTGAAGGAATCGCCGTACCTGGCGCCGTGGCGCCCCGCTGTCGGCATCGCACCCCGGCTCACGGACGCGGAACTGGTCACCCTCGCGGTGATGCAGGCACTCCTCGGCTTCACCTCCGAACGCCGCTGGATCCGCCACGCCTCGTCCCATCTGCGGCACCTGTTCCCCTACCTGCCCGGGCAGTCCGGCTACAACCGGCGGCTGCGCAAGGCCGCCGACCTGATCGCCCAGGTCAACCGCCTCCTCGCGACGGACACCTCCCTGTGGACCGACACCGTGTGGGTCGTCGACTCCACGCCGGTGGAGTGCGGGCGCTCCCGCGAGACCGCAAAGCGCTCGGACCTGGCCGGATGGGCCGAGTACGGCTACTGCGCCAGCCACTCCCGGTACTTCTGGGGCCTGCGCCTGCACCTGGTGTGCACCCTGCAGGGCCTGCCCGTCGCCTTCACTCTCACCGGAGCGAAGGCCGACGAGCGGCAGACCCTGCTCGGCATGCTCCACACCGAACCCGGCCTCGTCGCTGCCCGCCCGGGCCAGACCCTCATCGCCGACCGGCACTACTACGGCCGCGCCTTCGAACACGAACTGGCTGAGTGGGGCGTCCACCTGCTGCGGCCGGCCCGCAGGGGCGAACCCCCGCGAGCCGGATCCGCCCTGTTCAAACCGCTCCGACAGGTCATCGAGTCCGTCAACCAGACCTTCAAGGCCCAACTCGACCTCGAACGCCACCAAGGCCGCACCCCGGGCGGTGTCATGGCCCGCGTCCTACAACGCATCCTCGCCCTGACCTGCGCGATCTGGCACAACGACCGCACCGGCCAGCCCATCATGCGCTCGCTGACCGCCTATGACCACTAACCCTTCGCATCATTCATCTAGGGGCTGCCCCTGTCGGGGCCCGGCGTTCGCGGTGCGATAGTTGTCCGGTGACTCAGAACCGCCGTTCGCTCTCGTTGATGCTGCTGCTGACCGTCGCCGGTGCCGTGCTGGTGCTGACGGCGGTGGGGCGGACGTGGGCGGAAGGGGTGGTCACCGGGGTCGACGGCGGGCGGCTGGAGGTCGCCGCCCCGGGCAGCCGGCTGACCGGCCTGCCCGGCGGGCTGGCCCTGGTGGCGCTCGCCGCGGCGGTCGCGGTGTTCGCGGTGCGCGGCCGGGCGCGGGCCGCGGTCGGCGTGCTGACCGTGCTGGCCGGGCTGGGCGCGGCCGCGGGCGCGCTGATCGGCGCGCGGGACACCGCCGGCCTGGACGCCGTGGCGGCGGCCAAGCTGGCGCTGGCCGGTGCGCAGGCGGCCGAGGTGACCCGGACGGTGTGGCCGTGGGTGGCGCTGGCCGGCGGGCTGCTGCTGGCGCTGGCGGGCGCGGCCACGGTGCGGTTCGGCGCGCACTGGCCGGCCATGGGCAGCCGCTACGAGGCGCCCTCCCGGACGGCCCGGCCGAGCACCGACTCCCCGGCCGACCTGTGGAAGGCGCTGGACCGCGGCGAGGACCCGACCACCACCTGAGACCCCGCGGGCGGCGAAACCGAGACGCAGATCTCACCGCCCGGACCGGGGCCCCGCTTGGGCCTCCCGCAGGCGGACCGGCACAATGGATGCGTCAACCCGTCGAGCGCCTCACCGCCGCCCGGCAGGGCCCCGGAGAACAAGGAGCACCATCAGATGTCGAAGGCTGCGCACGGCCACACTCCCGCCGCCTGGACCGGCGTCACCATCGCCTTCGTCGGCTTCTGCGTCAGCGGCGTCGCGATGATCATTCCGAACATCCTGCTCTTCTGGGCCGGTATCGCGGTCATCGTGATCGCCGGTGTCGTGGGCAAGGCGATGTCGATCGCCGGCATGGGCAAGCAGCCCAGCAAGAACTTCGCCCCGGTCGCCGAGGAGCGCACCCCGGTCGCCGCGGGCTGACCACGCGACGCAGTCGGAACGGCGGGCCGCCACGCCCGCCGTTCGGCGTTCCGGGTGAAATGCGCGCGGGCGGGGGCACAATCGTCGGCGTGAACGCTCCCGCCACCCCGGCCCCGGGCCAGAAGAGTTCCGCGCTGCGCCGGCTGGTCCGCCCCGTCGCCGCGCTGACCGCGGTCGCGGTGCCCACCGCGTACGTGGCGCTGGTGGACCCGAACACCCCCGGCCACTACCCGGTCTGCCCGGTGCTGCAGGCGACCGGCTGGTGGTGCCCGGGCTGTGGCGGACTGCGCGCCGTGCACGCGCTGACCAGGGGGGACCTCACCGCGGCGGGCCACGACAATCTGCTGGTGCTGGTCCTGGCGATCGTGCTCGGGGTGCTGTGGGTGCGCTGGGCGTGGACGGCACTGACCGGCGGGACGGCGCCGGGCGCGCGGATCGGGCTGCGGCAGACGGTGCTGCTGACGGTGGTGCTGGGCCTGTTCACGGTGGTCCGCAACCTGCCGGTGGGGGCGGGGCTGGCGCCGCCGGCGGTGTGAACCGGCGCCCGGGGTGGTCCGCTCCGCGAGACGCGCGCCGGACGGATGCGCTTCGCGCCCCCTGTGACCGATACCATCGAAGGGCCAACGGGGGTGTCGGACGCATGATCCTCACCGGATCGTGCGAGTCACCCTCCTGGTCTTGACCGTCTGCCGGAACCGGGGAGAGCCCGTCTCGCCCCGGCCGCCGGCCAGCAACATGATGGGGGCCTCCTGTGAGTGTGCTCGACGAGATCATCGTCGGGGTCCGTGAGGACCTCGCCGAGCGACAGGCCCGGGTCCCGCTGGACGAGCTGAAGGAGCTCGCCGCGAAGGCGCCCGAGGCCAAGGACGGCGTGGCCGCCCTGCGTGGCGACGGCGTCCGGGTGATCTGTGAGGTCAAGCGTTCCAGCCCGTCCAAGGGCGCCCTCGCGGCGATCGCCGACCCGGCCGCCCTGGCCGCGGACTACGCGGCCGGCGGCGCCGCGGCGATCAGCGTGCTCACCGAGCAGCGCCGCTTCGGCGGCTCGCTCGCCGACCTCGACGCGGTCCGCGCCGCGGTGGACACCCCGCTCCTGCGCAAGGACTTCATCGTCACCGCGTACCAGCTGTGGGAGGCCCGCGCGCACGGCGCCGACCTCGCGCTGCTGATCGTCGCGGCGCTGGACCAGCCCGCGCTGGTCTCGCTGATCGAGCGGGCCGAGTCGATCGGGCTCACCCCGCTGGTGGAGGTCCACGACGAGGAGGAGATCGCCCGCGCGGTCGACGCCGGCGCGCGGATCATCGGGGTCAACGCCCGCAACCTGAAGACCCTCGAGGTCGACCGCAACACCTTCGGCAACGTGGTGGACGCCATCCCGGCGCACATCGTCAAGGTCGCCGAGTCCGGCATCCGCGGCCCGCACGACCTGATCACCTACGCCAACCAGGGCGCCGACGCGGTGCTGGTGGGCGAGTCGCTGGTGACCGGCAAGGACCCGAAGGCGGCCGTCGCCGACCTGGTCGCGGCCGGCGCCCACCCCGCGCTGCGCAACCCCGGGCGGAGCTGAAAGAAGGCCATGTCGCTCGCTTCCCGTCTCGCCCCCGGCTGCCGCCCGCGCGGCTGCCGCGCGCCCGCACGCCGGGTGCTGGGACGGCGGGTGCGGTACGTGATCGGCTGTGAGCCCGGTCAGGTGCCGGGCCGCCGATGGCGCAGGACGCGCGGCTGACGCCGCTGTTCGCCCTTTCCTGCCCAGCCATCACTTCAGCGAGGACTCCTCCATGTCCGAGAACTACCTTCCGGGTACCCAAGTCCCGGATGCCCGCGGCTACTTCGGCGCGTACGGCGGCCGCTTCATCCCGGAGGCGCTGGTCGCCGCCGTCGAGCAGGTCGCCGAGGAGTACGAGAAGGCCAAGGCCGACCCGGCCTTCGCCGCCGAGCTCGACGCCCTGCTCAAGGACTACACCGGCCGGCCCAGCCCGCTGACCGACGTCCACCGCTTCTCCGCCGAGGCGGGCGGCGCGCGGGTCCTGCTCAAGCGCGAGGACCTCAACCACACCGGCTCGCACAAGATCAACAACGTGCTGGGCCAGGCGCTGCTCACCAAGCGCATGGGCAAGACCCGGATCATCGCCGAGACCGGCGCCGGCCAGCACGGCGTGGCCACCGCCACCGCCTGCGCGCTGTTCGGCTTCGACTGCACCGTCTACATGGGCGAGGTCGACACCCAGCGCCAGGCGCTGAACGTCGCCCGGATGCGGATGCTGGGCGCCGAGGTCGTCGCGGTGAAGTCCGGCAGCCGCACGCTCAAGGACGCGATCAACGAGGCGTTCCGCGACTGGGTCGCCAACGTGGACTCCACGCACTACCTGTTCGGCACGGTGGCCGGCCCGCACCCGTTCCCGATGATGGTCCGCGACTTCCACCGGGTGATCGGCGTCGAGGCCCGCCGGCAGGTGCTGGACCGCACCGGCCGGCTCCCCGACGCGGTCGTCGCCTGCGTCGGCGGCGGCTCCAACGCGATGGGCATCTTCCACGAGTTCATCCCGGACGCCGGCGTGCGCCTGATCGGCTGCGAGGCGGCCGGCGAGGGCGCCGAGACCCCGAAGCACGCCGCCACCCTGACCAAGGGCGACCCGGGCGTGCTGCACGGCTCCCGCACCTACGTCCTGCAGGACGAGGACGGCCAGACCATCGAGTCGCACTCGATCTCGGCCGGTCTGGACTACCCGGGCGTCGGCCCGGAGCACGCGTGGCTGAAGGACAGCGGGCGGGCCGAGTACCGGCCGGTCACCGACGACCAGGCGATGCAGGCGCTGCGGCTGCTCTCCCGCACCGAGGGCATCATCCCGGCGATCGAGAGCGCCCACGCGCTGGCCGGCGCCCTGGAGCTCGGCCGCGAGCTCGGCCCGGAGGCCACGATCCTGGTGTCGCTCTCCGGCCGCGGGGACAAGGACATGCACACCGCCGCCGAGTACTTCGGCCTCTACGACGCCGCCAACGGGGGTAAGTGACCATGGCCTCGAAGCTCACCGAGACCCTCGCCGCGGCCAAGGCCGAGGACCGCGCCGCGCTGATCGGCTACCTGCCGGCCGGCTTCCCCACCGTGGACGGCGGCATCCGCGCGGTCGGCGCCCTGATCGAGGGCGGCTGCGACGTGGTCGAGATCGGCCTGCCGCACTCCGACCCGGTCCTCGACGGCGCCACCATCCAGACCGCCGACGACATCGCGCTCAAGGGCGGTGTCCGGATCAAGGACGTGCTGCGCACGGTCGCCGAGGTGGCCGCCGCGCACCCCGCCGCGCCGGTGCTGGTCATGACCTACTGGAACCCGGTCGACCGCTACGGGGTCGCCCGGTTCGCCGCCGACCTGGCCGCCGCGGGCGGCTCCGGCGTGATCCTGCCGGACCTGCCGGTCGAGGAGTCCGAGGAGTGGCGCAAGGCGGCGGGCGAGCACGGCCTCGACACCGTCTTCGTGGTCGCCCCCAGCAGCAAGGACCCCCGCCTGGCGGAGGTCACCGCGGCCGGCTCCGGCTTCGTGTACGCGGCCGCCGTCATGGGCGTCACCGGCACCCGGGCCCAGGTCGGCAACCTCGCCGAGGACCTGGTCGCCCGCACCCGGGCCACCACCGACCTGCCGGTCTGCGTCGGCCTCGGCGTCTCCAACGCCGCCCAGGCCGCGGAGGTCGCCGGCTTCGCCGACGGCGTGATCGTCGGCTCCGCCTTCGTCCAGCGCATCCTCGACGCCGACGGCGACGAGGAGGCCGGCCTGGCGGCGGTCCGCGAGCTCGCCGCGGACCTGGCGGCGGGCGTCCGGAAGAAGTAGTCCGCGAGGAAGCAGCCCCACCGGGCAGGAAGCAGTCCACCAGGGCCCGGGGCACCGACACGACGGTGTCCCGGGCCCTCGTGCTGCTCGAACTGCGGCGCCCCGGTGCCCGTGCGACGGTGAGAACTCCACCACCCCGAGCACGAAGGAGTGCCCATGCAGGCCGACGACCTCACCGACGACGTGCTGCGCCGACTGCGCGAGCCGAGGTCCTACCCGGCGGTCTCGCTCACCCTCCCGACCCACCGGCGCGAGCCCGACAACGCGCAGGACCCGGTCCGGCTGCGCAACGTCCTGGCCGAGGCCGGCAGCCGGGTCGACGCCGACCCGCAGATCTCCCGGCAGGACCGGATCGACCTGCTGGCCAACCTGGAGCGGGCGGCCGGCGAGGCGGACCTGCGGCACGCCAGGGACGGCCTGGTGGTCTTCGCCACCCCGTCGGAGTACCAGCTGTGGAGCCTGCCGCGGGAGGTCCCCGAGCGGGTGGTGCTCAGCGACACCTTCCTGACCCGCAACCTGGTCGCCGCCCGGGCCCAGGCCCGCCCGTACTGGGTGCTCGCGGTCGCCGCGGACCGGGCCACCCTGTGGAGCGGCGTCGAGCAGGAGCTGGAGCAGCACCGCGACGACGGCTTCCCGGCGGCACCGGAGCCGGTGCAGTGGGACGTCCAGCGCGAGGAGCGCACCGGCGGCAAGCCGAGCACCTTCATGGACGAGGAGACCCGGCAGTTCCTGCGGACCGTGGACGCCTCGCTGGCCGCCGTGCTGGAGGCCGACCCCCGGCCGCTGTACGTGGTGGGCCTGGCCCAGGCGGTGAGCCTGCTGGCCGAGCTCGGCGCCGCCTCCCGGAACCCGGCCGCGACGGTGCTCAAGGGCGGCCTGCAGGACGGCCCCGCGGCCGCGCTGCTGGAGGCGGTGGCCCCGGCGGTCAAGGAGGTCCGCGAGGAGCGGCGGCGCCGGATCGAGCAGGCGCTCGACGAGGCGCGCGGACGCAAGACCTTCGCGGCCGGGCTGGACGAGATCTGGGAGGCGGTGCGGGCGGGCCGGGTCGACATGCTCGCCGTCGAGGAGCACTACCAGCAGACCGTGAAGGTGGCGGACGGCCACCTGGCCCCGGTGAACGGGGAGGCCGCCTCGCCCACCGCCTGGGAGCAGGGCGTGCGCACCGACATCGTCGACGAGGTGGTGGAGACCGCCCTGGACGGCGGCGCCGAGGTGGTCTTCCTGCCCGACGACCGGCTCGCCGACCACGGGCGGATCGCCGCCGTGCTGCGGTTCTGACCGCCGGGCCCGGAACCGATCGGGTGAAAACCCGCGGGAGTTCGCATCACCGTGCGCGGGGGTGCAGTTGAGTCGGTGAAACGTTCGTCGGCGAAAGGGCTGGCCGTGCCGTACCTGCACCGTTCCGTGCTGGCCCGGGCGGCCGCCGCCGCGCTGGCGCTGGGGGCGGCGTTCGGCGTGGAGACCGCGGTGGAGGACGCGCTGGCCAGGCGGGGCGCGGAGCGTGCGCAGCACGACGAGTACGTCTGCCACCAGATGACCCGGCTGGCCGGCGAGGTGCGGGCCAGCCGTTCGGGGCCGGACGGCCGCCCGCCGCTGGGCGGGATGGTGCCGCCGTCCCGCTGCGCGGCCGCCGCGCGGGGTCGCTGAATTCGGACATCCGCTCGGTTTTGCTCCCTCAAACGGCTTAATTCGCCAATGCGGAGGAACCGTAAGTCTTCCCCTACGGTTCATCAGGCAGGAGTACGGCCCGATGAATTTCCGAGGGGGAGCCCGATGGCCAGTCAGCAGACCGTCCGGCCGCACGCGCAGGGCGCGTTGCGCCGGACGGTGGACGGCTCGGCGGGGGAGTGGATCGGCCTGGGGGTGCGGCTCGCGCTGGCCGTGGTGTGGGGCTGGGCCGGGCTGGCGAAGATCTCGGACCCCGCCGAGGCGGCCCAGGCGGTGCGGGCGTACGAGATCCTCCCCGAGTCCCTGGTGAAGCCGGTGGGCTGGGGGCTGCCCTTCCTGGAGCTCGCGCTCGCGCTGCTGCTGTTGCTGGGCCTGGGGACGCGGATCGTGGCGATCGTCTCGGCCGTGCTGCTGCTGGCGTTCATCGCCGGCATCGCGTCCGCGTGGGCGCGCGGCATCTCGATCGACTGCGGCTGCTTCGGCGGCGGCGGTGCGGTCGACGAGTCCAAGACCGAGTACCTGCAGGAGGTCCTGCGCGACACCGGGTTCCTGCTGCTCGCCGCCTGGCTGATCTACCGGCCCCGGACGAAGTTCTCGGCCGACGCCTGGCTCGCGTCCTGACCATCTCTCCGCCCTCGAACACCCCGGACACACGTACCCATGAGTGAGAAGAACCGAGAAGGCAAGCGCACCGCCCGCGAGCGGATGATGCAGGAGCGGGCGGCCGAGGAGGCCCGCTCCCGGCGCAACCGCAAGCTGGTCGTCGGCGGCGTGGTGGTCGCGGTGATCGCGGCCGCCGTGGTCACCGGCGTGGTGGTGCAGAACGAGCGCTCCAAGCCGGAGACCCCGGTCGCCGCCCCGCAGGGCGCGATCGGCGACAAGAGCCTGGTCCTCCCGGCCGGCCCGGCGAACGCGCCGTCCGTGCTGACCGTCTACGAGGACCCGCGCTGCCCCGCCTGCGGCACCTTCGAGCGGACCTTCTCGCCGACCATCGACCAGCTCCAGGACCAGGGCAAGCTGTACTCCAACGTCCACGTGGTCTCGTTCATCGACCGCTCGCTCGGCGGCAACGGCTCCAAGTACGGCGCCAACGCCCTGGCCTGCGCGCAGGACGCCGGGCACTTCCGCGACTACCACGACGTGCTGTACCGCAACCAGCCCGACGAGACCGACGACTCCTTCGGCGACAAGCAGACCCTGATCGCCCTGTCGAAGCAGGTGCCGGGGCTGGACACGCCCGCCTTCGAGGCCTGCGTCAACGACAACAAGTACGCCGGCTGGGTCTCGGCGGTGCAGCAGGACTTCGACAAGTCCAGCTACAAGTCGACGCCGACGGTGCTGCTCAACGGCACCCCGATCTACCCGAAGAAGGGCGACGAGCAGATCTCCCCGGAGAACCTGGTGAAGTGGGTGGACGAGGCCAACGCGGGCAAGCCGCTCGGCACCACGGGCCCGAACGGGCAGAGCCCGGCGCCGACCTCGACGGCCGCCGAGTCCAACACCCCGCCGTCCCCCTGATCCGGGGAGACCGACGTCAAGCTGTGACCCGCTCCGGTGCCGGTGCGCCGGGCGGGACACGGTAGCGTCGACCCTGCCATGGATCTCGCATACATCCCGAGCCCGTCGCGGGGCGTCCTCTACCTGGGGCCGATTCCGCTGCGCGCCTACGCCTTCTGCATCATCATCGGTGTCGTCGTGGCCGTGTGGCTCGGCAGCAAGCGCTGGGTCGCGCGCGGCGGCGGCAAGCACACGGTCGGCGACATCGCCGTCTGGGCGGTGCCGTTCGGCCTGGTCGGCGGCCGGCTCTACCACGTGATCACCGACAACCAGCTGTACTTCGGCCCGGGCAAGCACCCGCTCGACGCGCTGAAGATCTGGGAGGGCGGCCTCGGGATCTGGGGCGCCATCGCGTTCGGCGCGGTCGGCGCCTGGATCGGCTGCCGCCGCCGGGGGGTGCCGCTGCCCGCCTACGCCGACGCGATCGCGCCGGGCATCGCGCTGGCCCAGGCCTGCGGCCGCTGGGGCAACTGGTTCAACCAGGAGCTGTACGGCCGGCCGACCACCCTGCCGTGGGGCCTGGAGATCAACAAGACCCTGCCGGACGGCACCGTGGTGACCGGCACCTACCACCCGACCTTCCTGTACGAGTCGCTGTGGTGCGTCGGCGTGGCGCTGCTGGTGATCTGGGCGGACCGCCGCTTCACCCTCGGCCACGGCCGGGCGTTCGCGCTGTACGTGGCCGCGTACACGGTGGGCCGGTTCTGGACCGAGTGGCTGCGGATCGACGAGGCGCACCACTTCTTCGGGCTGCGCCTGAACGACTGGGTGGCGATCGCGGTCTTCCTCGGCGCGGTGGCGTACCTGGTGGTCTCGGCGCGGACCAAGCCGGGCCGCGAGGACCCGGATTCGATCGACCCGCGGGCCGCCGAGGAGGCCCGGCGGGAGGCGGAGAAGGCCGGGAGCGACCAGCGACAGGCCTCCTGACCTGGGCCGACAGCACTTCTGAGGCCGCCCTCACCCAGCGTGGTGAGGGCGGCCTTCCGCGTGTTCGGGCAGCCTTACTTTGCTGGAAAGTCGCAGGTCAACGGGCTACGTTCAAGGAGTGGAGCCCTGCCGGAGCGGTCAGGGGGGACGTCCGTACAGGAAGGTGCGTACACGACATGAGCGCGATCGTCGCGGAGCCGGAGACCGACAACACCCAGCCGCGGATACCCGCCGCGGGGCACCACCGGGACGTCAACGGGGGCTGGCTGCGGCCGGCCGTGTTCGGCGCGATGGACGGCCTGGTCTCCAACTTCGCGCTGATGACCGGCGTGGTCGGCGGCGCGGTCTCCAGCTCCACGGTGATCCTCACCGGGCTGGCCGGACTGGCGGCCGGCGCCTGCTCGATGGCGGCGGGCGAGTACACCTCGGTGGCCTCCCAGCGCGAGCTGGTGGAGGCGGAGATCGAGGCGGAGCGGATCGAGCTGCACCGCAACCCGCACGGCGAGCTGGCCGAGCTGGCGCAGCTCTACATCGACAAGGGCGTGGAGCCGGAGCTGGCCCACCAGGTGGCGAAGCAGCTCTCCTCCAGCCCGGAGCGGACCCTGGCGGTGCACGCCCGGGAGGAGCTCGGGGTCGACCCGGACGACCTGCCCTCGCCGCTGGTGGCGGCGGTCTCCTCGTTCGTCTGCTTCGCCGCGGGCGCGCTGCTGCCGCTGCTGCCGTACCTGCTGGGGGCCACGGCGCTGTGGCCGGCGCTGATCGTGTCGCTGCTCGGCCTGTTCCTGTGCGGCGCGGTGGTGGCCCGGGTGACGGCGCGCAGCTGGTGGTTCAGCGGCCTGCGGCAGCTGGTGCTGGGCGGGGCGGCGGCGGGGGTCACCTACCTGCTGGGCGTGCTGATCGGCGGTGCCGTCGGCTGACCCGCGCCGACTGTCGGAAGCCACATAACATTGCATGGTTATGCTGATGTATGCGTGATGTTCCGCACATGGGATAGGCTGGCGACCTGTTCTAGTCTCAGCATCCGGCCGTCGGACCCGCAGATTCGCATCCGCCGGTGCGGCTCCGGGATGGAATCGCAGGCAGCCCATGATCGCCTCGTGTGGCGGCAGCATTTCGCCCCTGTTTCACCCCGCCCGGCGCCGGGCACACTGGTGGGGATGCGCAAGGTGGCGCGTCCTCTCATCGCCCCCGTGACCTGCGGATCTGTCCGCCATATGGACCACGGATTCCAGTTCGCGGGATCTTGGGCATCATGTAACCTGCACGAAATCGCATCAGGGCCAACGTCGTCCCTCTGCACCTGCACTTGCCAAAGACGACGACGGGAGAGCCGATGCTGTCTGCATCCACGCACTCCGCCAACGAGAACGCCCAGGCCTCCGGCCCGTACGCGCTCGTTCCGGATGCACGCCCCACGGCCCAGGGTCTGTACGACCCGCGCAACGAGCACGACGCCTGCGGCGTGGGCTTCGTGGCCACGCTGACCGGCATCGCCGACCACAAGATCGTCGAGCAGGCGCTGACCGTCCTGCGCAACCTGGAGCACCGGGGCGCCACCGGCGCCGAGCCGGACTCCGGTGACGGCGCGGGCATCCTGACCCAGATCCCGGACGCGTTCCTGCGCTCCAAGGTCTCCTTCGAGCTCCCCGAGGTCGGCTCGTACGCGGTCGGCATCGCCTTCCTCCCCGACGAGGACGCGGCCGACGCCGCCGCCGTCGCCGCCATCGAGGCCATCGCGGCCGAGGAGGGCTTGACGGTCCTCGGCTGGCGCGACGTCCCGGTCACCCCCGACCTGCTGGGCGCCACCGCCCGCAGCGTGATGCCGCGCTTCCGCCAGGTCTTCGTCGCCGGCGGCGACAAGTCCGGCATCGAGCTGGACCGGGTCTCCTTCGTGGTCCGCAAGCGCGCCGAGCGCGAGGCGGGCGTCTACTTCCCGTCGCTGTCCGCGCGCACCATCGTCTACAAGGGCATGCTGACCACCGGCCAGCTGGAGCCCTTCTTCCCCGACCTGTCGGACCGGCTCTACGCCTCCGCCCTCGGCCTGGTGCACTCGCGGTTCTCCACCAACACCTTCCCGAGCTGGCCGCTCGCCCACCCGTACCGCTTCGTCGCGCACAACGGCGAGATCAACACGGTCAAGGGCAACCGGAACTGGATGACCGCCCGCGAGTCCCAGCTCGCCACCGACCTGATCCCGGGCGACCTGGACCGGATCTTCCCGATCTGCACCCCGGACCACTCCGACTCGGCCTCCTTCGACGAGGTCCTGGAGCTGCTCCACCTCGGCGGCCGCTCGCTGCCGCACGCGGTGCTGATGATGATCCCGGAGGCGTGGGAGAACCACGCCACCATGGACCCGGCCCGCCGCGCGTTCTACCAGTACCACTCCAACCTGATGGAGCCCTGGGACGGCCCGGCCTGCGTCACCTTCACCGACGGCACCCAGATCGGCGCGGTCCTGGACCGCAACGGCCTGCGCCCGGCCCGGTACTGGATCACCGAGGACGGCCTGGTCGTCCTCTCCTCCGAGGTCGGCGTCCTGGACATCGCCCAGGAGAACGTGGTCAAGAAGGGCCGCCTGCAGCCCGGCAAGGTCTTCCTGATCGACACCGCCGAGCACCGCATCGTCGAGGACGAGGAGCTCAAGGCCCAGCTGGCCGCCGAGCACCCGTACGAGGAGTGGGTGGCGGCCGGCCAGATCCAGCTCGCCAAGCTCCCCGAGCGCGAGCACATCGCGCACACCCACGCCTCGGTCACCCGCCGCCAGCAGACCTTCGGCTACACCGAGGAGGAGCTGCGCGTCATCCTCGCCCCGATGGCGAAGACCGGCGGCGAGGCGCTCGGCTCGATGGGCACCGACTCGCCGATCGCCGCGCTGAGCGAGAAGCCGCGCCTGCTGTTCGACTACTTCGTGCAGCTCTTCGCGCAGGTCACCAACCCGCCGCTGGACGCCATCCGCGAGGAGCTCGTCACCTCGCTGCTGTCCAACCTCGGCCCCGAGGGCAACCTGCTCGACGCCTCCCCGTCGCACTGCCGCTCGGTCGGCATCACCTTCCCGGTGATCGACAACGACGAGCTGGCCAAGCTGATCCACATCAACGCGGACGGCGACCAGCCCGGCCTCAAGGCCGTCACCCTGTCCGGCCTGTACAAGGTCGCCAGCGGCGGCGCCGGCCTGGCCGCGCGCCTCGCCGAGATCGCCGCCGAGGCGGACGCCGCGATCGCCGACGGCGCCCGGATCGTCGTGCTCTCCGACCGCCACTCGGACGCCGAGCACGCGCCGATCCCCTCGCTGCTGCTCACCTCCGCGGTCCACCACCACCTGATCCGCACCAAGCAGCGCACCCAGGTGTCGCTGGTGGTCGAGGCCGGCGACGTCCGCGAGGTGCACCACGTCGCGCTGCTGGTCGGCTACGGCGCCGGCGCGGTCAACCCGTACCTGGCGATGGAGTCGGTCGAGGACCTGGTCGCCCAGGGCGTCTTCGTCCAGGGCATCGAGCCCGAGAAGGCCATCAAGAACCTGATCAAGGCGCTCGGCAAGGGCGTCCTGAAGGTCATGTCGAAGATGGGCATCTCCACCGTGGCCTCGTACCGCGGCGCCCAGGTCTTCGAGGCCATCGGCCTGGCCCAGGAGCTGGTCGACAGCTACTTCGCCGGCACCACCACCAAGCTCGGCGGCATCGGCCTGGACCAGATCGCCAAGGAGGTGGCCGCCCGCCACGCCAAGGCGTACCCGGCCTCCGGCATCCCGGCCGCGCACCGCGCGCTGGAGATCGGCGGCGAGTACCAGTGGCGCCGCGAGGGCGAGCCGCACCTGTTCGACCCGGAGACGGTCTTCCGCCTGCAGCACTCGACCCGCAACAAGCGGTACGACATCTTCAAGCAGTACACCGACCGGGTGAACAGCCAGTCCGAGCGCCTGATGACGCTGCGCGGCCTGTTCAAGCTGGACGGCCTCGGCCGCACCCCGGTCCCGATCGACGAGGTCGAGCCGGTCAGCGAGATCGTCAAGCGCTTCTCCACCGGCGCCATGTCGTACGGCTCTATCTCGATGGAGGCGCACGAGACGCTCGCCATCGCGATGAACCAGCTGGGCGGCAAGTCCAACACCGGTGAGGGCGGCGAGGACCCGGAGCGCCTGTACGACCCGGCGCGCCGCTCGGCGATCAAGCAGGTCGCCTCCGGCCGCTTCGGCGTCACCTCCGAGTACCTGGTCAACGCGGACGACATCCAGATCAAGATGGCCCAGGGCGCCAAGCCCGGCGAGGGCGGCCAGCTGCCCGGCCACAAGGTCTACCCGTGGGTCGCCAGGACCCGGCACTCCACCCCGGGCGTCGGTCTGATCTCCCCGCCGCCGCACCACGACATCTACTCCATCGAGGACCTGGCTCAGCTGATCCACGACCTCAAGAACGCCAACCCCGCGGCCCGCATCCACGTGAAGCTGGTGTCGGAGGTCGGTGTCGGCACCGTCGCCGCGGGCGTCTCCAAGGCGCATGCCGACGTGGTGCTGATCTCGGGTCACGACGGCGGCACCGGTGCCTCCCCGCTGACCTCGCTGAAGCACGCGGGCGGCCCCTGGGAGCTCGGCCTGGCCGAGACCCAGCAGACCCTGCTGCTGAACGGCCTGCGCGACCGCATCGTGGTCCAGACGGACGGCCAGCTGAAGACCGGCCGCGACGTCGTCATCGCCGCCCTGCTGGGCGCCGAGGAGTTCGGCTTCGCGACCGCCCCGCTGGTGGTCTCCGGCTGCATCATGATGCGCGTCTGCCACCTGGACACCTGCCCGGTCGGCGTCGCCACCCAGAACCCGGTGCTGCGCGACCGCTTCTCCGGCAAGCCGGAGTTCGTGGTGAACTTCTTCGAGTTCATCGCGGAGGAGGTCCGCGAGATCCTCGCCGAGCTGGGCTTCCGCTCGATCGAGGAGGCCGTCGGCCACGCCGAGCACATCGACGCCGAGGCCGCGATCGACCACTGGAAGGCCGCCGGTCTCGACCTGGCCCCGCTCTTCCACGTGCCGGCGCTGCCCGAGGGCGCGGCCCTGCACAACACCACCGGCCAGGACCACTCGCTCGACAAGGCCCTCGACAACCAGCTCATCGAGCTGGCCGAGGACGCCCTGGAGCGCGGCGAGGCCGTCCGGATCCAGCTGCCGATCCGCAACGTCAACCGCACGGTCGGCACCATGCTCGGCCACGAGGTGACCAAGCGGTACCGCGGCGAGGGCCTGCCGGAGGGGACGATCGACGTCACCTTCACCGGCTCGGCCGGCCAGTCGTTCGGCGCCTTCGTGCCGCGCGGCGTGACCCTGCGGCTGGAGGGCGACGCCAACGACTACGTCGGCAAGGGCCTCTCCGGCGGTGTGGTGATCGTCCGCCCGGCGCGCGACGCGGCCGCGATCGGGGCCGACGCGCAGAACCACGTGATCGCCGGCAACACCATCGGCTACGGCGCCACCTCGGGCCGGATCCACCTGCGCGGCAAGGCCGGCGAGCGCTTCGCCGTCCGCAACTCGGGCGCTACCCTGGTCGTCGAGGGCGTGGGCGACCACGGCCTGGAGTACATGACCGGCGGCCGGGTCGTGGTCCTCGGCGAGACCGGCCGCAACCTCGCGGCGGGCATGTCCGGCGGCATCGCGTACGTCCTGGACCTGCGCCCGGCGAACGTCAACAGCGGCATGGTGGGCATCGAGGCCCCGAGCGCCGCGGACCGCGAGTGGCTGCGCGACACCGTGCAGCAGCACTACGAGGAGACCGGCTCCACCGTCGCCGCCGAACTCCTGGCTGACTGGGGCAGCGGCGTCTCCCGCTTCTCCAAGATCATGCCGACCGACTACAAGGCTGTGCTCGCCGCCAAGGACGCCGCTGAGCGCGATGGCCTCTCCGAGGCCGAGACCACTCGCAAGATGATGGAGGCGGCACATGGCTGACCCCAAGGGCTTCCTGACCACGCCCAAGCAGCTGGCGGAGCGCCGTCCGGTGGACGTCCGGCTCCGTGACTGGAACGAGGTCTACGTCGAGCGCAGCCTCCTTCCGATCATCACCAAGCAGGCCGGCCGCTGCATGGACTGCGGCATCCCGTTCTGCCACAACGGCTGCCCGCTCGGGAACCTCATCCCCGAGTGGAACGACCTGGCCTTCCGGGACGACTGGTCCGGTGCGATCGAGCGCCTCCACGCGACCAACAACTTCCCGGAGTTCACCGGTCGCCTGTGCCCCGCTCCCTGCGAGTCGGCCTGCGTGCTGGGGATCAACCAGGACGCGGTGACCATCAAGAACGTCGAGGTCACCATCATCGACAAGGCCTGGGACGGCGGCGGGGTCACCCCGCAGGTCCCGGAGCGGCTGTCCGGCAAGACCGTCGCCGTGGTCGGCTCCGGCCCGGCCGGTCTGGCCGCCGCCCAGCAGCTCACCCGGGCCGGCCACACCGTGGTGGTGTACGAGCGCGCCGACCGCATCGGCGGCCTGCTGCGCTACGGCATCCCCGAGTTCAAGATGGAGAAGCGCCACATCAACCGCCGCATCGAGCAGATGCGCGCGGAGGGCACCCGGTTCCGCACCGGCGTCCACGTGGGCGAGGACATCACCGGCCAGGACCTGCGCTCGCGCTTCGACGCGGTCGTCATCGCGGCGGGTGCGACCACCGCGCGCGACCTGCCCGCCCCGGGCCGCGAGCTCAAGGGCATCCACCAGGCCATGGAGTACCTGCCGCTGGCCAACAAGGTGCAGGAGGGCGACTACGTCGACTCCCCGATCAGCGCCAAGGGCAAGCACGTGGTGGTCATCGGCGGCGGCGACACCGGCGCGGACTGCGTCGGCACCGCCCACCGCCAGGGCGCGGCCTCGGTCACCCAGCTGGAGATCATGCCGCGGCCGAGCGACGAGCGCCCCGGCCACCAGCCCTGGCCGACCATGCCGATGACCTACAAGGTCACCTCGGCCCACGAGGAGGGCGGCGAGCGGATCTACTCCGTCAACACCACCCACTTCAGCGGCGACGAGGAGGGCAACGTCCAGGAGCTGCACCTGGTCGAGGTGGAGTTCAAGGACGGCCGCTTCGAGCCCGTCCCCGGCACCGAGCGCGCCATCCCGGCCCAGCTGGTCACCCTGGCCATGGGCTTCACCGGCACGGACGTCAAGAACGGCCTGGTGGAGCAGCTTGGCGTCGACCTGGACGCTCGGGGTAATGTGGCCCGCGACGGAAAGTTCGCCACCAACGTGGACGGCGTGTACGTCTGCGGCGACGCGGGCCGCGGACAGTCGCTGATCGTCTGGGCCATCGCGGAGGGCCGCTCGGCCGCCGCGGCGGTCGACAAGTTCCTGGGTGGCAAGACCCCGCTGCCCGCCCCGATCCGCCCGACGGACCGCCCCCTGGTGGTCTGACCCGCGGGTCACCCGCAGGACCCGCGGTACCGCGAACACTCGTGGTGCCGCGGCAGAAAAACCCTCACCCTGAACCGCCGGGCCCGCACTGCCCGCCCGGCCGCACGAAGCCGACCCGCCAGAGCCGCCGGGGACGGTCCCCGCGGCGCCTGTCCGCTCCCCGACCAGTTGGGGGCAGGCGCCGTTTCGTGTTTCCCGTGCGCGGTGACCGCCTCTCCATGGCATGCGCACGGCCACCATGGGAGACGGCCCTCCCCAATGTCGGTGGGAGATGGCAGACTTCACGCCGCGGGGACGGACCTGAGGGGAGGCGGGGATGACGGGCGTACAGACCGGTGGTGGTGCCACCGCGCGCCGGATGCTGCTCGGTTCGCACCTGCGGAGGCTGCGCGAGGCCCACGGCGTCAGCCGGGAGGACGCCGGGTACTCGATCCGCGCCTCCGAGTCGAAGATCAGCCGGATGGAGCTCGGCCGGGTCGCCTTCAAGGTCCGCGACGTCGCCGACCTGCTGACCCTCTACGGGCTCGCCGACGGCACCGAGCGCGAGGCGCTGCTCGCCCTGGTCGGCGAGGCCAACGCCCCCGCCTGGTGGCAGGGGCTGACGGACGCGGTGCCGTCCTGGTTCCAGCAGTACCTCGGCCTGGAGGAGGCCGCCGACCGGATCCGCGGGTACGAGGTCCAGTTCGTCCCCGGGCTGTTGCAGACCGAGGCGTACGCGCGCGCCGTGATGCGGGCCGGCAGCCCGTCCGCGAGCGAGGAGGAGCTGGACCGGCGGGTCGCCGTCCGGCTCGGCCGGCAGCGGCGCTTCCTCGCCGACGACGTCACCGCCCGGGTCGACCTGATCGTGGACGAGACCGCGCTGCGTCGCGCCTGCGGCGGCCCCGAGGTGATGAGCGCGCAGCTGGAGCACCTGCTGGCGCTGGCCGAACGGCCCTGGCTGACCCTGCGCGTGCTGCCGCTCGGCATGGGCGCGCTGGCCGCCGACAGCGGCGCCTTCACGGTGCTCGGCTTCCCCGAGGACGACCTGCCCGACGTGGTCTACCTGGAGCAGTTCACCACCGCCCTCTACCTGGACAAACCCGTCGAGGTCGCCGAGTACGCCGAGGCGCTCGACCGGCTGGCCGAGGCCGCCGTGGTCGGCGGGCCGGCCCGGGATCTTGTCCGGAGGGTGCTCCGGGAGAGCTGATCCGTCATTAGGATGATGATCCGTCAAGTTCGGTCGCTTGCAGCGCTGAAAGGGATCAGATGTCCTCCTTCGCGGACCTCGCACAGCAGTACATCGACGGCCAATGGCGCTCCGGCACCGGCTCCTGGGACATCGTCGACCTCAACCCGTACAGCGGGGAGAAGCTCGCCTCCATCACCGTCGCCACCGCCGAGGAGATCGACCTCGCCTACCGCGCCGCCGAACGCACCCAGCGCGGCTGGGCCCGGCTCAACCCGTACGCGCGGCGGCTGGTCTTCGAACGGGCCCTGCGCCTGATCGAGGAGCGCGAGGAGGAGATCACCCGCACCATCATCGCCGAGCTCGGCGGCACCCACCTGAAGGCCGGCTTCGAACTCGCCCTCACCAAGGACATGCTGCGCGAATGCATGCAGCTGTCGCTGCGGGCCGAGGGCCGGATCCTGCCCTCGCCCACGGACGGCAAGGAGAACCGGCTCTACCGGCTGCCGGTCGGCGTCGTCGGCGTGATCAGCCCGTTCAACTTCCCGCTGTTCCTGTCGATGAAGGCCGTCGCACCCGCGCTCGCCCTCGGCAACGGCGTGGTGCTCAAGCCCCACCAGGACGCCCCCGTCACCGGCGGCACCCTGATCGCCAGGATCTTCGAGGACGCCGGACTGCCGGCCGGCCTGCTGAACGTCGTCCTGACGGACATCGCGGAGATCGGCGACGCCTTCATCGAGCACCCCGTGCCCAAGGTGATCTCCTTCACCGGCTCCGACTCGGTCGGGCGGCACGTCGCGACCGTCGCCGCGAGCCACTTCAAGCGGACCGTGCTCGAACTCGGCGGCAACAGCGCGCTCGTCGTCCTCGACGACGCGGACGTCGACTACGCCGTCGACGCCGCCGTGTTCAGCCGCTTCGCCCACCAGGGACAGGTCTGCATGGCCGCCAACCGGGTGCTCGTCGACCGCTCGCTGATCGCCGAATTCACCGAGAAGTTCGTCGCCAAGGTCGCCGCGCTCAAGGTCGGCGACCCCCAGGACCCGGCCACGCAGCTCGGACCGCTGATCAACACCGCCCAGGCGGACGCGATCACCGCACAGGTCGACCGGGCGGTGGCGGACGGGGCGACCGTACTGCTGCGCGGCGCGACCGTGGGGGCGCTCGTCGACCCGGTCGTGCTCACCGACCTGCCGGCGGACGCCGAGATCCTGCGGCGGGAGATCTTCGGGCCGGTGGTGCTGCTGGTGCCGTTCGACGGCGAGGAGGAGGCGGTCCGGATCGCCAACGACACGCCGTTCGGGCTGTCGGGCGCGGTGCACACCGGGGACGTCGAGCGGGGGGTGCGATTCGCGCAGCGGATCGAGACCGGGATGATCCACATCAACGACGGGACCATCCACGACGAGCCGGTCGTCCCGTTCGGAGGCGAGAAGAACTCCGGCGTCGGACGGCTCAACGGCGAGGCGACGGTGGACGCCTTCACCACGCTGAAGTGGATATCCATCCAGCACGGGCGCTCCCGCTTCCCGTTCTGAGGGCGGTGCCGGACCCCGCAACCCGCCTCCGGCGGGGGCCCCGGCGGTGGGGTGGCGCCTCCGGCGGGGCCGCGGATTCGCCTTCGGCGGGGCCCCGGCGGCCGCCGGGGTGCCTGCGGCGCCCGGATCCGCCTCCGGCGTGGGTCTCCGTCGGTCCTCGGTGGCCTGCGGCGCTCGGATTCGCCTCTGGCGGTGGGGTGGCGCCTCCGGCGGAGCCGTTGGTTCGCCTCCGGCGAGGCCATGAATTCGCCTTCGTCGGGGCCCCGGCGGCCGCCGGGGTGCCTGCGGCGCCCGGATCCGCCTCCGGCGGTGGGGTGGTGCTTCCGGCAGGGGTGGCGCCCCCGGCGGGGTTTTCGGCGGAGCCGTTGGTTCGCCTCCGGCGGGGCCTCCACCGAGGCCGCGAATTCGCCTCCGGCGCGGTTCCGGCGGGGCCGTCGGTTCGCCTGCGGCGGTCCTCCGTGCCTGCGGTAACCGGATTCGCCTGCGGCGGGGGCGTTGGTCGGGCGGCCGTGGGTGGTGTGCCCCGGGCTCGGGTGGGTCCGGGGCTGTTGTGTGTTCAGGTGAGGCCGAGGACGGTGCCGAGGCGGCGGAGTTCGTGGTCGAAGTAGGTGCGGGGGTCGGCGATGATGCGGGTGCGGTGGCCGAAGAGTTCGAGGGAGAGGGTGCCGGTCAGGTAGGTCCAGGCGGAGAGGCCGGCGACGACGGCGTCGGCGGGGGTGTCGGGGGGCAGGCGGTCGAGCAGGGGGCGGAGCGCGTCGTGGACGGCTCCGTCGGCGGGCGGGTGGGCCGCGGGGCGGTAGCGGCCGGTCGCGGCGGCTTCGGAGAAGAGCCCGCCGATCAGGTAGGGCAGTCGGACGCCCGGGGCGACGGTGTCCTCCGGGGCGGCGTAGCCGGGGACGGGCGAGCCGTGGATCAGCGCGTACTCGTGCGGGTGGGCGAGTGCCCACTCGCGGACGGCGTGCCCGATCGCGACCCAGCGCTCCAGCAGGGGCGCGGGCCCGGTGGCGGCCTGCTCGGCGGCGTCGCCGAGGGCGTCGTAGGAGTCGGCGATCAGCGCGGTGAGCAGGGCGTCCCGGCCGGGGAAGTAGCGGTAGAGCGCGGAGGCGGAGACCAGGCCGAGGTCGCGGGCGACGGCGCGCAGGGAGAGTCCGGCGGGGCCGTGCTCGGCGAGTTGCCGGCGGGCGGATTCCTTGATGTCCCTGGTGAGTTCGATCCTGGCCCGTTCGCGGGCGGTGGGGGCCTTCGGCGAGGTGGACATACCGCACATCCTGGCAGCCGCCGGAGAACACCCGCAACATTCGAGTACAGTGTTCTCGATCGAGAACAGTGTTCTCCATTCGAGGGGAGTCCGTCATGAGCACCCACCTGGTCATCGGCGCCGGACCGGTCGGCAGCGCGGCCGCCCGGCTGCTCGCCGAGCGCGGCGAGCAGGTCACCGTCGCCACCCGCGGCGGCCGCACCGCGCTGCCGCTGCCCGAGGGCGTCCGCCGGATCCGGCTGGACGCGGCGGACCCGACCGCCCTCACCGAGGCGGCACGCGGCGCCGACGTGCTCTACAACTGCGCCAACCCCGCCTACCACCGCTGGGCGAGCGACTGGCCGCCGATCGCCGCCGCGCTGCTGGCCGCCGCCGAGAGCAGCGGCGCGGTGCTGGCGACGGTGGGCAACCTGTACGGCTACGGCGCCGTCGACGGGCCGATGACGGAGACCACCCCGCTGCGGCCGAACTCGGAGAAGGGCCGGATCCGGGCCCGGATGTGGCAGGACGCGGAGGAGCTCCACCGGGCGGGGCGGATCCGCGCGACCGAGGTGCGCTCGTCCGACTACCTGGGCGCCGGTGCGGTCGGCGTGCTCGACAGCCGGGCATTCAAGCGGGTGCTGGCCGGGAAGCCGGTCCAGGTGCTGGGCGACCCGGACGCGCCGCACACCTGGGCGTACACCGGGGACGCGGCCCGGCTGCTGGTCGCCGCCGCGGCCGACGAGCGGGCCTGGGGGCGGGCGTGGCACACCCCGAGCGGGCCGCCGCGCAGCCAGCGCCAGGTCCTCGCCGACCTGGCCGCGGCCGCCGGGCGCCCCGAGGTGAAGGTCGGCCGGATGCCGGGCCCGGTGCTGGCGCTGGCCGGCCTGTTCAACCCGGCGGCGCGGGCCGTCCGGGAGACGGTCTACCAGTTCGAGCGGCCGTTCGTCGCCGAGTCCGCGGCCACCGAGGCGCACTTCGGGTTCGGGCCGACCCCGTGGGACGAGGTGCTCGCCGACACCCTGAGGGGGGTCAGTTGAGGCTTCCGGCGGTGAGCCAGTGCTCGGCGACGGCGGTGCGCAGGTAGAGGACGGTGCGGCCGGTGCGGTGGCGGGCCAACAGGCCGGCGGCGGTCAGCGCGGTCAGGTGGTGGGAGGCGTTCGGCGCGGACAGGCCCAGGCGGGCGGCGAGTTCGGTGGTCGAGGCGGGGGAGCCGAGCGCGGCCAGCAGACGGGCGCGGGTCTCCCCGAGCACGCCGGCGAGCGCCGCCGGGGCGGCAGGGGCGCTCTCCCACAGGGTCGCCACCCCCGCGGGCGGGTAGACCAGGCCGGGCCGGTACGGCGGCTCGGCCTGCGACCAGACGCCGGGCCAGGCGAACACCGCCGGCACCAGGACCAGCCCCCGCCCGCCGTCCAGCCGCCGTTCGGCGCGGTACCAGCGGTGGGCGATCCGCAGCGTGCCGTCGGCCCAGGCCACCCGCGGGTGCAGGTCCGCGAAGAGCGCCGCCGGGCCGCCGGTGGACATCTGCCGGGCCCGGCGCAGCACTTCGCCCTCCACCAGCCGCCGGATCCGCGGCCAGGAGGGCTCCAGCGCCGCCGCGAAGTAGGCGCGGATCTCGGCCGCGAGCCGCTCCAGGCCGGCCGCCGGATCGGCGAGCAGCGCGGCGGGCGCGTCGAGGCCCGCCAGGTCGGCCCGCACCTGCTCCGGCGGGGTGGCCAGGAGCTGCGCCAACTCCTCGTCCAGGGTGGGGGCGTATCCGGCGGGCACCGGCGTGAGGAAGTCCGGCACCGCGACGCTCGGGACCGGCACCAGCGCCGACAGCAGCCCGAACTCGACGTCCGCCAGGGCCGCGCGGGCGGTCCGCACCCAGGGCAGGTGGACGGCGTGCGCCCCCGGCTCCTTGAGCACCTGGAGGCTGGTCACCACCTCCCACAGCGGCGAGTGGGCGAACCGGGTCAGCGCCAGGTCGGCCGCCGAGAACTCCCAGCTGAGCACCGCTCTCCTCCCCGAGGATTCGACCAGGACGAAATCTCTGGGCCACCCTAGCCGAGCGGCCGAGGATCGCCCCATGACCACCGCGATCCTCGGCCGGCGACCGCGCGTCCACGGCCGGCACCACCTGCTCGGCGCCCACCTGATCGACAGTCTGGGCAGCGGCCTGCTCCTGGCCTTCACCGTCGTCTGGTTCGCCCGCACCACCGACCTGACGCTGACCGCGGTCGGCGCCGCGATCAGCCTCGCCCGGCTGCTCGCCCTGCCCACCGCCGTCCTCACCGGCCCGCTGGTCGACCGGTACGGCGCCCGCCCGGTCGCCGCCTGGGCCAACGCCGGCTCCGCGCTCGCCTACACGGGCTTCCTCGGCGCCCGGCAGCTCTGGCAGATCGTCACCGTGGTGCTGCTCGCCCAGATCGGCACCGCCGCGTACTGGACCGCCTCCACCGGACTGGTCGTGCTCGCCGCCGAGCCCGGGCAGCGCCCCCGCTGGTTCGCCCTGATCGGCTCGCTGCGCAACGCGGGCCTCGCGGTCGGCGGAGCGCTCGGCGCCCTGCTGCTCGCCGTCGGCGGGACGGACGGCCTGCGGCTCACCGTGCTGCTGAACGCGCTCAGCTACGCCGTGGCGGCCGGCCTGCTGCTCGCCTGGCGCCCGGTCGCCACCCCGCCCGCCGCACGGGCCGCCGCCGCGGGCGGCTACCGGACCGTGCTGCGCGACCGCCGCTACCTGCTACTGGTCGCGGTCAACCTGGCATTCGTCTTCGCCTCGCTGGTGCTCGGCCTGCTGCTCGCCGTCTACCTCACCGAGGGCCTGCACCGCCCGGCGTGGCTGGCCGGCTCGCTGCTGGTGTTCAACAGCGCCCAGGTGGTGCTCACCCAGACCACCGTCGCCCGGCTGCTCAGGCGGTACCGGCCGACCCGGGTGGTGGCCGCCGGGTCGCTGCTCAACGTGCTGGCCTTCGCCGGCTTCGCCGCGGTCGCCGCCGCGCCCGGCTGGGCCGTGCTCGCCGGGGTGTTCGCCGCGATGCTGGTCTACAACCTCGCCGAGACGGTGGCCACCCCGTACACCGAGGAGCTCACCGTCCGGCTCGCCGAACCCGGGCTGCGCGGCCGCTACCTCGCCGTCAACCAGCTCGCCTGGACGCTCGGGCAGGCCCTCGCGCCGGGCCTGTTCACCCTGCTGCTCGGCCTGGGACCGGCGTGGCCGTGGGTCTTCCTCGGGGCGCTGGGCCTGGCCGCGGTGCCCGGACTGCTGCTGCTGGAACGCCTCGGCGTGCCTACTGAGGCCGCTTGAGCAGGAACTCCTCGAACTCCACGCCGTAGAAGCGGTCGGTGCGGCCCACCGGTGCCATGCCGAGCCGGCGGCAGACCGCGGCGGACGGCTCGTTGCCCGGCCGGACCACCGCGTGGATCGCCGGGAGGCCGTCCGCGAAGCCCTTGGCCACCACGGCCCGCGCCGCCTCGGTCGCGTAGCCGTGCCCCCACGAGTCCGGGTGCAGGTGCCAGCCGACCTCCACCTCGCCGTCCCCGCCCGGCAGCGGCATCAGCAGCACGGTGCCCGCGACCACGGCGGTCTCCCGGACCTCCACCGCCCACAGGCCGTACCGGGGGTCCGCCGAGCGGTCCCGGAACCGCCCGATCAGGGCGTCCGCCTCCGCCGGCTCCTGCAGCGCCCGCGGCTCGGCGCCGAGCCAGCGGGCCACCTCCCAGCGCGAGTAGATGTCGAACGCCCGCTCCCGCTCCGACGGCTCCCAGAGCCGGACGACCAGTCGCTCGGTCTCGATCACGGTCTTCCCCCAACGCTCGGTACTGGACTGGCGGTCAGCGTACGCCGCGGGCCGGGGCCCGTGCCCGCCGGTTCCGGGCGCGCCGCGGCGGCCGGCCCCCACCCTCCGGAGGGGACCGGCCGCCGCGGGGCCGGGATCAGGAGAACAGCGGGACGCCCGCGCGGACCAGGCGCCAGGTGACGCCGCCGAAGTCGGCCGGGTCGATGACCCCCTCGGCCTTCACCCAGGCGATCATGGTGTTGCGGATCTCGTCCGAGTTCGCCCACACCTTGGTCGCGCTCGCCACGTGCGGGAAGTTGCCGCCGCCGTTGGCCCGGTAGTTGTTGACCGCGAGCACGAACTGCGCGGCCGGGTCGACCGGCTTGCCGCCGTACGACAGGTTGACGATCCGCGAGCCGACCGGCTGGGTCAGGTCGATGTCGTACGAGACGCCGTACACCGCGTCGTAGTTGTAGTCGGGGGTGTTGCCGGCCTGGTTGGTGAGCGTGTCCAGGTTGACCGGGTCGCCCGGGGCCAGCTGGGCGAAGTACTTCGCCGAGTACTCCAGGTAGTCCTTGATCTGGGCACCCGTCAGGATCCGGGCCTCCAGGGTGTTCTCGTAGATGTACAGGCCGGCCGCGTCGCGCAGCTTGACCTCGCCGGCCGGGATGACCGCGGTGCGGTTGAACGGCGCGGCCTGGGCCAGCACCGGCAGGTCGGCGTACTGGCCGCCGGCCAGCGCCGCCTTCACCGTGTCGGCCTGCACCCGGCCGATCAGGTCGATGATCGGGACGTCCTTGAACCGGGCCTCGGCGATCGAGAGTTCGGCCTTGCAGGTGCCGATCACCTGGTTGACGTACGCGACGACCTTCTTGTGCTGGTCGGCGATCAGCTTGACGATCTTCGGGTCCTCCGGGACGGTGTTGGAGTTCAGCACCCGGGAGGTGACCGAGGTGACCGTCCAGTGGCCCTTGGCGAACTCCACCTCGAAGTCGAAGCAGGACAGGCGCTGGGCCCAGCACAGCGGCTCGGAGAGCACCACGTTCTTGCCGGTGGCGGTGTTGGCGACCAGGCGCTGCGCGACCTCCTTGTGGGTGTGGCCGACCAGGACCGCGTCGATGTCCGGCACGGTGGCCGCCATCTCCCCCGAGGCGTCCTCGGGCCAGGGCAGCTGGTCGCCGTAGGAGGAGGGCTCGTCGATGCCGGAGTGCGCCGACACGACGACCACGTCCGCGCCGGCGGCCTTCATCCGCGGCACGTACTTCTTCGCCATCTCCACGATGCCCGGGAAGACCATCTGGCCCTGGACGTTGGCCTTGTCCCAGATCGCGATGCCCGGGTTGGTCAGGCCCAGGATGCCGACCCGCAGCGGCCGGCCGTGGCCGAGGTGCAGCTCCTTGATCACGTACGGCGGGAAGGCCGGCTTCTCGTTCTTGGCGTACAGCGCGTTGGCGCCGAGCAGCGGGAAGTCCAGCTGCTCCTCGAAGGCGCGCACGACCGGGATGCCGTAGTTGAACTCGTGGTTGCCGAGGGCGGCGGCGTCGTAGCCGATGGCGTTCATCGCCGCGGCCATCGGGTGCTTCGGCGGGTTCTTCTCCGCGGTGATCGGCTCGACCCGGGCGAAGTAGTAGGTGAGCTGGGTGCCCTGGATGATGTCGCCGGCGTCGATCAGCAGGGTGCGCTCGCAGCCCTTCTCCTTGCGGATCTGCTGGACCAGGGTGGAGATCTTGGCCAGGCCGACGTCGTTGTGCGCCTTGTCGTCGTACTCGGCGTCGGTGAAGTAGTCCCAGTTGAGGACGCGGCCGTGCAGGTCGGTGGTGCCCATGACGGTGAAGGTCTGCTTGGCCTTCGCCTTGCCGGGCGCGGACTCGGCACCGGCCGCCGAAGCGGGGGCCGCGGCGGCGACCGACGCGCCGCCGGCCAGGGCGGCACCGGCCGCGGTGGCGGCGGAGCGGGTGACGAAGTCACGGCGGTTCAGGGGCATGGACTACTCCAACGTGGGCAGGTGAAGGCGCAGGTGACGCGCGTAGAGAAACGCGCGTAGAAGTCTGCCCGGAAAGGCGCCCCGGGGCCAGCCCCCGGACGTTTCCTGCGGGTGAGATCTTGGCGACGGGTTGCCGTACAGACGTCCGCCGGGGCCGCGTACGATGGTCGGACGTAACGACAACTCACAGGCCGTCGGCGGACGTTGTGTCAGTTTGTTAATGCAATCTTTCGCGAACGTCCATGGGTGGGCTTCGCGGAACGGCGCTGTTACGCACCGGTAATGCCTACGCTCTGAAGGCATGCGCCGAGCAAAAATCGTCTGTACCCTCGGGCCCGCCGCGGACTCGTACGACCAGATCAAGGCACTGGTCGACGCCGGCATGGACATCGCCCGACTCAATCTCAGCCACGGCTCCCACCTGGAGCACGAAGAGCGTTACCACCGGGTCCGCAAGGCCTCCGACGAGACCGGCCGGAGCGTCGGCGTCCTCGTCGACCTCCAAGGCCCGAAGATCCGGCTGTCCACTTTCGCGGACGGGCCGGTACTCCTTGAACGCGGTGACGAGTTCACCATCACCGTCGAGGACGTCCCCGGAGACCGCGAGACCTGCGGCACGACCTACCCCGGCCTCGCCGCCGACGTCTCCAGCGGCGAACGGATCCTGGTCGACGACGGCCGGGTCTGCCTGGAGGTCACCCGCGTCGACGGACCCCGGGTCCACTGCGTCGTCGTCGAAGGGGGCCTGGTCTCCGACCACAAGGGCCTCAACCTCCCCGGCGTCGCCGTCTCGGTGCCCGCGCTCAGCGACAAGGACGTCGCCGACCTGCGCTGGGCCCTGCGGACCGGCGCCGACCTGATCGCGCTGTCCTTCGTGCGCAGCGGCAAGGACGTCGACGAGGTCCTGCGGATCATGGCCGAGGAGGGCCGCCGGATCCCCGTCATCGCCAAGATCGAGAAGCCCCAGGCGGTCGAGAACCTCGACGAGATCGTCGACGCCTTCGACGGCATCATGGTCGCCCGCGGCGACCTCGGCGTCGAACTGCCCCTGGAGCAGGTGCCGATCGTGCAGAAGCGGGCCGTCAAGCTCGCCAAGCGCAACGCCAAGCCGGTCATCGTCGCCACCCAGATGCTCGACTCGATGATCAACACGTCCCGGCCCACCCGCGCCGAGGCCTCCGACGTCGCCAACGCCATCATCGACGGCACCGACGCCGTGATGCTCTCCGGCGAGACCTCGGTCGGCAAGTTCCCGGTCGAGACCGTCAGGACCATGGGCCGGATCATCGAGGCCGCCGAGGAGGACGTCCTCGCGGCCGGACTGCCCGAGCTCACCGAGGCCGGCAAGCCGCGCACCCAGGGCGGCGCCGTCGCCCGCGCCGCCGCCGAGATCGGCGACTTCCTCGGCGCCAAGTACCTGGTCGCCTTCACCCAGAGCGGCGACACCGCCCGTCGGCTCACCCGCTACCGCTCCCCGATCCCGGTGCTCGCCTTCACCTACGAGCCCGCCGTCCGCAGCCAACTCGCCCTCACCTGGGGCGTGGAGACCTTCCTCGGCCCGTTCGTCCCCACCACGGACGAACTGGTCGCGCAGGTCGACGCGGCGCTGATCGGGCTCGGCCGCTGCGAGCGCGGCGACATCGTGGTGATCACCGCGGGCTCCCCGCCCGGCCTGGCCGGCTCCACCAACCTGGTGCGCGTCCACCACGTCGGCGAGCTGGACAACTGACTTGTTGGTGTAGCGAGTTCACCACTGCGCGGCGGGTCCGTCCCGGTCCTGTCACGGGCCGGGACGGACCCGCCGCGCGCGGGTAGTTTCCACCGCAACGGCGCCCCGCACCCCGTCCAGGCGGCGCCCAGGGAGGGAGACACCCGTCATGCGTACCAGCCCCGCAGCCAGACCCGTCGCCGCGCTCGCGGCCACCGTGCTCGTCGCGGCCCTCGCCACCGCCTGCGACGACCTCGGGCAGGACCGGTCCGAGCCCGCCCCCGTCGCCTCCGCCACCGCCTCCGCCGCGGGTACGGCCGGCACGGCCGCCGGCAGGGCGAAGACCGTGCAGCTCGGCAGGACCGTCTACAAGGGCGGCCTGAAGTTCGACGTCGCGACCGCCAGCTACCAGCCCGGCGAGAACGGCGACTTCAAGGTCGTGGTCGACACCACCGTCACCAACACCTTCAAGACCAGCGCCGTCCGCGACTGGCCCGACTTCGCCCTCGACATCGCCGGCACCCCCGTCCGCGGCGACTACGGCACCGCCGTCCCGCCCACCCCCAGCGCCTCCAACCGGCTCCCGCTCACCTTCGCCGGCCACAGCGAGCCCGGACACCCCTTCGCGTTCGACGGCACCTCCCTCGTCCTCGGCGACGCCGCCGAGGCCCAGGCCGTCCTCCCGCTCGGCACCGGCGGACGCGAGGCGGCCGACCTCAAGCCCGTCGACCTCACCCTCCCCGGCACCGGCCTCACCTCCGGGCGCCTCACCCTCACCCTCAAGACCGCCCAGCTCCGCGCCGACTTCGGCGACGGCGCCCCCGGCGGCCTGCAGCGCGGCCAGCGCGCCCTGTTCGTCGTCTACGACATGAAGGGCAACGTCGGACCGGCCGGCATGGCCGTCGCCGGCGAGGTGCTGCGCCTCAAGCTCCCGAACGGCCAGGAGGTCGGCCCCAGCCGCGCCCCGATCGAGGCGATCTACCCCGACCACCCGCTCTACCAGGACCAGGCCGCCTGGTTCGTCTTCAGCGGTGCCGGCGACGGCGACTACACCCTCACCGTCACCGACGCCCCCTCCGCACCCGGCGCCGCCGTCTTCCACGCCACCGGTCTCAAGGCCTCCGGCCCGCTCGGCTGACCGCCGCACCCGCCGCCGACCGTTCAGCCGGCCTGGTTCCCCGTTCCCGAACGGGCCGTGACCAGGCCGGTCTCGTACGCCGCGATCACCGCCTGGGCCCGGTCCCGGACACCCAGCTTGTCGAAGATGCTGGTGATGTAGTTCTTCACCGTCGAGGCGCTGATCCCCAGCGCCTGCGCGATCCCGGCGTTGTCCGCCCCGGTGGCGATCAGCCGCCACACCTCGACCTCCCGGGGCGTCAGCTCACCGGCCTCCACCGAGGACGGCGGCGGGGCGGCCGGCACCCGCACGTACGCCGCGATCAGCCGGGTCAGTAGCCGCGGCGCGACCGCCGCCTCACCCCCGTGCACGGTGCGGATCGCCGCACCCAGCTCCTCCGGCGAGACGTCCTTCGGCAGGAACCCGTACGCACCCGCCCGCAGCGCCGACACCACGTACTCGTCCATGTCGAAGGTGGACAGCGCCAGCACCCGGCAGCCGGGCAGCGCACCGGCCAGCCGCTCCGTCGCGGCGACCCCGTCCAGCACCGGCATCCGGATGTCCATCACCACGACGTCCGGACGCAACCGCTCGGCCAGCAGCACGGCCTGCTCGCCGTCCCCGGCCTCGCCCACCACCTCCAACGACGGGTCGGGCGACAGGATCAGCGACAGACCACGCCGCACCAGCGGCTGGTCGTCCACGATCAGGACCTTGATCGGCGCCGTCTCCGCCGTCATCGCACCCGCTCCCCGCGCTCCACGGCCGCCTCCGCCACCTCGTCCGCCGACAGCGGCAGCTCGGCGAGCACCGCCCAACCGCCGCCCGGCCGCGGACCGGTCCGCAGCGTGCCGCCGTGCAGCGCCACCCGCTCCCGCATCCCGACCAGCCCGTACCCGGACCCGCCGCCGTGGCCGCCCCCGGACCCGGCCGCGAGCCTCTCGCGGCCCGGAGAGCCGTCACGACCCCGCCCGCCGTCGTCCCGCACCTCGACCGTGACCCGGTCCGGCTCGTGGACCAGCCGGACCAGCCCCCGGGCCGGCCCCGCGTACCGGCGCGCATTGGTCAGCGACTCCTGGACGATCCGGAACACCGTCAGCCCGACCGTGGGCGGCAGCGGCCGCGCCCGGCCCTCGACCACCAGCTCCGTCGGCAGACCGGCCGCGCACGCCTCGGCCACCAGCCGGTCCAGGTCGTCCACCCCCGGCTGCGGCGTCGGCGGCGCGGAATCCGGCTCGTCACCCGCCCGCAGGACGTCCAGCAGCTGCCGCATCTCGCGCAGCGCCATCCGCCCCGACGACTCCAGGGTCACCAGGGCGTCCCGGACCAGCTCCGGATTCCCGACGTTGGCCCGGGCACCGCCCGCCATCAACTGCATGCTCGTGATGTGGTGCGCCACGATGTCGTGCAACTCCCGGGCGATCCGCCGCCGTTCGTCCGCCACCGCACGGTCCGCCAGCAGCCTGCGGTTGGCCGCCACCTGGCGCTGCCAGCGCGACGCCGCGAACCCCGCGCCCGCCACCATCAGCACCGTCAACGGCGTCGCCACCGCCGCCTGCCACTCCGGCAGCCGCAGATGGCTCTGCGCCAGCCCCGTCACCACCGTCGTCGCCACCCCCGCCGCCACCGTCACCGGGACGGCGCAGCTCCACGCCACCGTGAACAGCGCCACCGCCAGGACCGCGCCGAAATGGCTGGTCGGCGGGGCGGCCAGGTCGGCCACCGCCTCCAGCGCCACCACGGCCCCCAGCACCGCCACCGGGTACCGGCGGCGGACCAGCAGCGGCAGCGCCGACAGCACCACCGCCACGAAGCCGGTCAGACCCGGCGCCTCGTGCCGTTCGACACCGCTGAAGAGCAGGTAAGTGAGCAGATCGAGCAGCCCGGCGCCGACCGCCACCGACGCGTCGGCCTGCGTCCACGGCGAGCCGTCGGCCGCCGTGCCGGAAGCCGCCGCCGGACCCGCCGTGCCGCCGGGGGCCGCCGCCCCGGCACCGGGGCGCTGACGCCCGCCCATGTTCCGCTCCTCCTCGTACCCGCGGCCGATCAGCCACGATGTCCGATTCTGGCACCCGCCCGCACCCGCGGGCATGCTCCCCCCGGCCGGCCCCGGGAGGTGGGACCAGGACCACGCTCCCGGTCCCCGGACCGCACCGGGGAGCCCGGCCCCCCGCACGGATCGTCCGCGGCCAGGACGCCCCGGCCCCACCCCGGGTGATGGTCTGGAGACCGGCCGCGAACCGCCGGCCGACCCCGCCACCAGCCATCAGCAGGAGGACGACGTGATCCGCGCACTGACCGGATTCGCCACCAGACACGCGTGGAAGGTCATCGCCCTCTGGGCCGTCGTCGGCATCGGACTCGGCATCCTCGGCCCGATGCTGCTCGGCCGCGTCACCCAGGCCCAGTCCGCCGACTTCCTGCCCAGCGGCTACGACTCCGCCGCCGCCCTGCGCATCGCCGAGGAACAGTTCGGCGTGAAGCCCGACGCCACCACCGCCACGATGCTCGTGGCCCGCGCCGACGGCACCCCCCTCACCGCCGCCGACCAGCAGCGGATCGAGCGCGCGGCAGCGGAACTCGGCCGGCACCGGGTGACCATGCCCCGCAAGGAGGACGAGCCCGCCTTCCTCGTCCCCGACCACTCCCAGACCCCCCGCGTCGCCCCCGCGATGCTCGCCCCCGACCGCAGCTTCGAACTGTTCGCCGTCGAGTTCACCGGCAACGCCGCCGAACCGGGCGTCCAGGACGTGTACCGGACCTTCCGCGACACCGCCCGCACCCAGTACACCGACGCCGGCATGCGCACCGGATTCACCGGCGGACTCGCCGCCGTCGCGGACACCGAGGACGCCAACCGCACCGCCGCCACCGTCGGCGGAGCCCTCGTCGTCGGCCTCATCGTCCTGCTCAACGTGCTGGTGTTCCGCAGCGTCCTGGCCGCCCTCGTCCCGCTCCTCGCCGTCACCATGATCAGCGGGGCCGCCACCGGCGCCGTCGCCGGCGCCGCCGCCCTCACCGGCCTCACCCTCGACTCGGGCACCCCCGGACTGATCTCCGTCGTCCTCCTCGGCATCGGCATCGACTACCTGCTGTTCCTGCTCTTCCGCTTCCGCGAGCACCTCCGCAACCGGCCCGACCAGCCCGCCCGCGAAGCCGCCGCCCAGGTGTCCGCCCGGGTCGGCACCGCCATCACCTCCGCCGCGCTCACCATCGTCGCCGCCTTCGCCACCCTCGGCACCGCCACCTTCGGCCAGTTCCGCTCCCTCGGACCCGCCATCGCCGTCGCCGTCCTCGTCATGCTCCTCGGCAGCCTCACCCTCATGCCCGCCCTGCTCGCCGCCTGCGGCCGCAAGCTCTACTGGCCCTCCCGCAGCCTCCGCCGACAGCCCCGCGAACGGACCGCCACCCGCTACGGCACCCTCCTCGCCCGACGGCCGCTGCCCCTGCTGCTCGCCGCCGTCGCCGTCCTCGCCGCACTCTCCGCCGGAACCCTCGGCATCCGCATGGACTACGGCCTCGGAGACCAGACCGACACCCCCGCCGCCGCCACCGCCACCGAGATCTCCCGAGCCCTCCCCGCCGGCGTCTCCGATCCCACCACCGTCTACCTCACCGCCGACGACGGCACCCCGCTCACCACCGCCCGGCTCGACGGCCTCACCCGGGCCCTCGGCGCCGTCGACGGCATCGGCCGCATCGCCCCCGCCGTCCTCAACGACACCCGCCACGCCGCCCGCATCGACCTCTACCTCACCGCCGACCCGCAGAGCCAGGACGCCCGCGACCTCGCCGCCGGCCCCGTCCGCGCCGCCGTCGCCGCCCACACACCCCCCGGCACCACCGCCCACGTCGGCGGCACCGCGGCCACCTTCGCCGACATCTCCACCGCCGTCGACCACGACCTCCGGATCGTCTTCCCGGTCGCCGCCGCCCTGATCGGACTGATCCTGCTCCTCCTGCTGCGCAGCCTGCTCGCCCCGGTGGTCCTGATGCTCTCCGTCGGCCTCGGCTTCGCCGCCACCCTCGGCGCCGCCACCCTCCTCTTCCAGCACCTCCTGGACGGACCCGGCGTCAGCTTCACCCTGCCGCTGGTCCTCTTCCTGTTCGTCGTCGCCCTCGGCACCGACTACAACATCCTCGTCACCGACCGGATCCGCGAAGAGATGCGACACCCCGGACCGCCCCGCGAGGCCGTCGCCCGCGCCGTCCGCCACAGCGCCCCCGCCGTCGCCACCGCCGGCCTCGTCCTCGCCGGCTCCTTCGCCACCCTCGCCACCACCCCCGGCACCGAACAGGTCGCCTTCGCCCTCACCCTCGGCATCCTGCTCTCCGCGCTCGTCCTCTCCCTCGTCCTCGTCCCCGCCCTCGCCGCCCTCCTCGGTCGCACCCTCTGGTGGCCCCTGCGCCCGACCCGGCGCAGCCCTGCGCCCGAGCCCGCGCCGGACCGCTCAGCCCTTCGGGCCGACGCGCGCGTCCAGTAGCGCCACCGAGGCCCGGCGGGCGATCGACACGTCCACCGCCCCGGACGCCCGCCGGGCCGTCCGCCACTCCACGCCGACGGCGTCGAGGGTGTCGGTGAACAGCCGCACGATGTCCGGGGAGGTGTTGGTGAAGAAGTACCGCGGGTACTCGTGCCGCCGGACCTCCCCACCCACCGTCCGCGTCGCCCGGTTGGTGATCCGGCACCCGTCCGAGTGGATCAGCCCGCGCAGCAACTCCCACGGATGACGGACCACCAGCTCCCGCTGCCAGGGCTCCAGGACGATCGGGCGCTCGTGCTTCTTCCCCGGCCCGTGCTGGGGGAGGAGGCACGGCCAGTGCTTGCTGCGGCTCACCACGTGGGTGCAGCCGGGCGCGCGGACCCGGTGGGTCGCGTTGTGGGGCATGACCGACCGGACGGTGCGCTCGCACGTGTCGATCAGCCCCGGCCACACGTTGCCGCAGGCGATGCGAAGGGCGTACACCCCGCGGCGCTCGGGGCTGATGCAGCCGTCGCCGAGGTAGAGGCCGAGGAGGTAGGTGTAGGCGCCGGACGGGACGGTGGGGCCGAGGCGCCCGGAGGGGGCGGGGCACTCCGCCGTCATTCGGGGGCTCGGATCGATCCGGGTGGTCCAGGCGCGGATCGCCGAGCGGGAGATCCCGGTGGAGCGGCTGACCTGGCTCAGCGACAGACCGGTGGTGTGGAGCGCCAGAGCCCGCTCGCGGGTCGCCATGTCGTACATGGTCGTGATGGTCCGTGGGCCGCGGCATTCTCGCGGAGGCCGGGCGTGGATGCCACCTGAAGTGGTGAAGATCGCCAACTCTCTGGCGTCCTGGGATTTGAAGGTAAGTGCCCCGAGTGGGATTCGAACCCACACTGAATGGTGTTTGAGACCATCGCCTCTGCCCTTGGGCTACCGGAGCTCCCAGCGAATCCAAGGTCACCCTTGGTGTGCTGTGTCTCAAACATACCGTGTCTAGGTAGGCTCATGCATGCAGTACCCCCGCCGGAACGAGGAGCCCCGTGAGTACCGCCGACGAGCAGCCCGAGCCGCTTGAGACCGAGTCGCCCCAGATCACCCGAATTGTGATCGCCGAGGACGAGGCGCTGATCCGTCTCGACCTGAAGGAGATGCTGGAGGAGGAGGGGTACACCGTCGTCGGTGAGGCCGGGGACGGGGAGACGGCGGTGAAGCTGGTCGAGGAGCTGCGGCCGGACCTGGCGATCCTCGATGTGAAGATGCCGGTGCTGGACGGTCTGTCGGCGGCGGAGCGGATCCACGAGCAGCACCTGGCGCCGGTGCTGATGCTGACGGCGTTCTCGCAGCGCGAGCTGGTGGACCGGGCCCGGGACGCGGGTGCGATGGCGTACATCGTGAAGCCGTTCTCGAAGAGCGACCTGGTGCCGGCGATCGAGATGGCGGTGTCGCGGTACACCGAGATGCGGACGCTGGAGCAGGAGATCGCGGATCTCTCGCAGCGGCTGGAGACCCGCAAGCTGGTGGACCGGGCGAAGAGCGTGCTGCAGACGAAGTTCGGGCTGACCGAGCCGGCGGCCTTCCGGTGGATCCAGAAGACGTCGATGGACCGTCGGATGACGATGGCGGCGGTGGCGGAGGCCGTGATCGAGGAGGGTGCGGCCCAGGACCGGAAGAAGGCCGAGTCCGAGGGCTGACCGGGGCTGACCGGGGTCGAGCGGGGGGAGCGCCCCGTCGTGCGAGCGCGCACGGCGGGGCGTTCGCGTGTCCGGACGGATTGGTGTGAGACCTCGGGGCGGGGTCGGAGCGTCTGGTACGGGTGAGGGCAACGACGGCGAGGACGAGGGATCCCGGCATGGGGCTTGAAGAGGATCTGGGCAGGCTCCTGGGGCAGAGCGTCGAGGACGTGGTGCCGCCGGTGGGGGACCTGGTGGCGGAGGGGATGCGGCTGGGGCGCCGTCGCCGGCGGTTGCGGAGGGGGTTGCAGGCGGCGGGTGCCGCGCTGGCGGTGGCCGGTGCGGTGGCCGCGGGGTCGCTGCTGGTGCCGGGCTTCGTGGGTTCGGAGCCGGTGCGGGCGGCGGGTGCGGCGGTGGGCCCCACGGGGGTGGGCCCGTCGCCGGCACGGCAGTCACCGTCCCAGCAGGCGCAGTCGTCCGCCCAGCCGGAGGTGTCGCCGACGCCGAGCGGTCCGCTGGTGGACATGACGTGGCAGGCGATGCTGAAGATCTTCGCGGACCAGTTGCCGCCGGGCGGGCGGCTGTTGAACCTGGATCCGTTCGCGGTGAAGTTCAACAACGTGGGGATGTCGCACTACATCGAGCTGCAGTACGACGACGGCGCGGGTCCGGCGACGGTGATGGTGACGCTCGGCCGGAGCGTGCGGATCCCGGGCGGCGGGTTCTCCTGTGCGACGTGGACCGGCAGCTCGGACGAGGGGCCGCGGCGGGCCGGGTCGGAGAAGCCGATGTGCCGGGAGACGACCCTGCCGGACGGCGCGGTGATGACGAGTTACATCACCGGGACGGACGTGGTGGGCCTGTACGACCAGGGCGTGAAGGTCGAGCGGTCGAACGGCGACTTCGTGCAGATCGTGGCGGCGAACGCGACGCTGGACCAGTACGCGGGGCAGTCGGGTCCGCCGATCACGGTGACCCGGGACCGGCCGCCGCTGGGGCTGTCGGGCTGGGAGGCGATCGCCCGCAGTGCGCTGTGGCAGCAGCAGGTGCCGCTGTCGACGGCGGTGGCGGGGGTGGAGTTCGCGAAGTCGGTGGGGCGGTTCCCGTGTCCGGAGGACGTGAAGGCGGCGGACTGCGTCATCGACTGACGCGGGGGGCAGCGGGGGACGGAGCGGGAGAGCCCCGCCGGTCCGGGGGGATCGGCGGGGCTCTCGCGTGTCACTGCGGGGGTGTCAGTCCTCGCCGAGGTAGGACTTGCGGACGGATTCGTCGCGCAGCAGGTCCGCACCGGTGCCGTTGAGCACGATGTGGCCGGTCTGCATGACGTAGCCCTGGTCGGAGAGCGAGAGCGCGGCCTGCGCGTTCTGCTCGACGAGCAGGATGGTCATGCCGGAGGCCTTGAGCTCGACGATGGTCGCCATGATCTTCTGCATCATCAGCGGAGACAGGCCCATGGAGGGCTCGTCCAGCATGAGCAGCTTGGGCTTGGACATCAGGGCGCGGCCCATGGCGAGCATCTGCTGCTCGCCGCCGGACAGGGTGCCGGCGGCCTGCTTGCGGCGTTCGCCGAGGATGGGGAAGAGCGTGTAGGCGCGCTCGACGTCCTCGGCGATGCCGGCGGTGTCCTTGCGGAGGAAGGCGCCGAGGAGGAGGTTCTCCTCGATGGTCATCCGCGGGAAGATGTGCCGGCCCTCGGGGGAGTGGGCGAGGCCGAGCGACACGATCTTGTGGGCGGGGACCGTGTTGAGCGGTTCGCCGTCGAAGGTGACGCTGCCGGCGGTGGGCTTCAGCAGGCCGGAGAGGGTGCGCAGGGTGGTGGTCTTGCCGGCGCCGTTGGTGCCGATCAGGGTGGTGACCTCGCCCTGGTTGACCTTGAAGCTGATGCCCTTGACGGCCTCGATCTTGCCGTAGGAGACGCGGAGGTCGTCGACCTCGAGCAGAGCGGTCACTGGTCGTCCTCCGTGCCTGCGGTGGTTCCTTCGAGCGGGGCGCCGAGGTAGGCGGTGATGACCCGCTCGTCGTTCTGGACGGTCTCCTTGTCGCCCTCGACGATCTTCTGGCCCTGGACCAGGACGGCGGTGCGGTCGCACAGGTTGAAGATGAACTTCATGTCGTGCTCGATGACCAGGATCGCGATGCCCTTGTCGCGGATCGCGAAGACCAGCTCCTCGGCGGCGTTGGTCTCCTGGGGGTTCATGCCGGCGGTGGGCTCGTCGAGGAGGAGCAGGCCGGGCTCGCTGGCGAGCGCGCGGGCGATCTCCAGCTTGCGCTGCTCGCCGTAGGGGAGGTTGCGTGAGAGGTGCTCGGCCTTGTGGGCGAGGCCGCAGAACTCGAGGAGTTCCATGGCCTTCTCGCGGCTCTCGGCCTCGGCGCGCTTGTAGCCGGGGCCGCGCAGGATGGCCGAGAAGAGGCCTTCCTTGGTGCGGGTGTGCCGGCCGACCAGGACGTTCTCCAGGACGGTCATGTTGGCGAACAGCCGGATGTTCTGGAAGGTGCGGGCGATGCCGGCCTCGGTGACCAGGTTCGGCTTGGGCGGCAGGACCGTGCCCTTGTACTTCACCGTGCCCTCGGTGGGGACGTACAGGCCGGTGAGGCAGTTGAAGAAGGTGGTCTTGCCGGCGCCGTTGGGGCCGATCAGGCCGACGATCTCGCCCTCGCGGACGGTCAGGTCGACGTTGTTGACCGCGGTGAGGCCGCCGAAGCGCATCACGACGCCGGAGGCCTCCAGGACCGGCGCGCCGGTCGTGGTGGTGGGGGCGGTGTCGGTGGTCATCTGGGTGTTCACGCCCCTGCCTTGGTGAGTGCGTCGGCCGGCGCGGACTGGGCGGGGATGTCCGCCTCGTGGAACTCCAGCTTCTGCCGCCGGTTGGCGATGATGCCCTCCGGGCGGAAGCGCATCAGCAGGATCAGCGCGATGCCGAAGGCGAGCAGCTGGTAGTCCTGCAGGAACTGGAGCTTGGCCGGGATCAGGAAGAGCAGCGCGGTGCCGACGAGCGGGCCGCTGACGGTGCCCATGCCGCCGAGGATGACCGCGGCGAGCAGGAAGGCGGAGTTCGGCGGGACGGCGCCGGCGAACAGGTACTGGTCGGGCGAGACGGCGCTGGCCACGTGGGCCTGGACGGCGCCGGCCAGGCCGGCCAGGGTGGCGCCGAGCGCGAAGGCGATCAGCTTGACCTTGAAGCCGTTGATGCCCATGGCCTCGGCGGCGGTCTCGTCCTCGCGGATGGCGACCCAGGCGCGGCCGATCCGGGAGTCGGCGACCCGGGTGAAGACGGTGACGACGATCGCGGTGACGATCAGCATCAGCAGCAGGTAGTTGCCGAACTTGCCGAGCTGGAAGCCCAGGATGTCGTGCGGCTGGCCGAAGTCGAAGCCGAACAGCGAGACGTCCGGGATGGCGGCGACGCCGTTGGGGCCGTTGGTGAGGCTCGGGCCGGAGGTGCCGTCGAGGTTGTTCATCGAGATCCGGAAGATCTCACCGAAGCCGAGGGTGACGATGGCGAGGTAGTCGCCGCGCAGTCGGAGGGTCGGCGCGCCGATGACCACGCCGAAGACCAGGGCCGCGGCGGCACCGATCAGGACGGCGACGGGGAAGGGGAGGTGCAGGCCGCGGAAGACCGAGAACTGCGAGCCGGAGACCAGCGCGGCCGCGTAGGCGCCGACGCCGAGGAAGGCGACGTAGCCGAGGTCGAGCAGGCCGGCCAGGCCGACCACGATGTTCAGGCCGAGGGCGACGGTCGCGAAGATCAGGATGTTGACGCCGATCAGCGTGTAGACGTCGCTGCTCTGGGTGAACGGGAAGGCGGCCGCGGCGGCGAAGGCCGCGCCGGTGGTGACGGTGCGGTGCTTGCTGGTCAGGTCGCGCAGGCGCAGCAGCAGCCCGGAGGCGTTGAGCGCGGCGGTGGTGAAGGCGACCAGCAGCAGGTAGCCGATGAAGAGTTCGCCGTCCTCGGCGGAGATGCCGAAGGTGGCGGCGACCAGGCCGACCGCGAAGACCGCGATGATCAGCAGGATCTCGAGCCAGGAGGCCAGCGGGGCCGGCGCGGCGAGCGGGCGCTCGATCCGGCCGATGCGCAGCCACTGGTCGGCGAGCTTCAGGCCCGCGACGAGCAGGATCACCGCGGGCAGGGCGACGAAGAACCAGGTGTTGGTGGTGAAGATCTCCTCGATGCCGTCGGGGATGACGGTCAGCGCGAAGCCCTGGTCCAGGCCGATCCGGAAGACCACGGAGGCGGCCGCGATCGCGAACCACCACCAGGCCAGCGGCGGGTGCTTGACGTTGGTGCGGCGGTCGAGCGGCAGGCCGAGGGCGCCGAGGACGGCGATCAGCGAGCCGGCCGCGGCGACGAAGCCGCCGGGCTCCAGGTTGGCGAGGCCGCCGAGCTGGACGGAGATGGCGATCACCGAGTACCAGCAGACGGCGAGGGTGCCGGTGGCGGCGAACAGGATGCCGTTCTTGGAACCGGAGGGGCTCATCCAGCGGAAGCCGGGGGCGCCGTGGGCGGCGAGCGCCAGCAGGGCGGTGAGGGCGCCGCCGACCAGGGCGAGCCACTGCAGGCCGGCCGGGGAGCCGTAGTAGGTGAGGTCGCCGGGGAACTCGTCCGTCCAGGTCCAGGACATCATCGCGGAGGCGGCGGCGATGACGCCGCCGGCGATGGTGACGGCCTTGGCGACGCCCTCCGGGAGGGGGAGGACGGGCGTGGTCTCGTGGGTGGTGGTGGTCATCTGCCTCACGCCCGGTCTGCGACGCGCTCGCCCAGCAGGCCCTGGGGCCTGACGAGCAGAACGACGATGAGAAGGACGAACGCCCACACGTTGGCCCAGGCGGCGCCGCCGAGCTGGTGCATGCCGGGGACGTTCTGGATGTACGCGGTGGCGACGGCCTCGGCGACGCCGAGGACCAGCCCGCCGAGCATCGCGCCGTAGATGTTGCCGATGCCGCCGAGGACGGCCGCGGTGAAGGCCTTCATGCCGGCCATGAAGCCCATCATGAAGTCGACCTGGCCGTAGCGGAGGCCGTGCGCGACGGCCGCGACGGCCGCGAAGGCGGCGCCGAGGGCGAAGGCGATCACGATGATGCGGTCGGTGTTGATGCCCATCAGCTTGGCGGTGTCCGGGTCCTGCGCGGTGGCCTGCATGGCGCGGCCGGTGCGGGTGAGGCGGACGAAGCTGGCCAGGATGATCATGCAGAGCGGCGCGGCGATCAGCAGGAAGAGGTCGTTGCGCTGCAGGTGGAAGGCGCCGAACTCGATCGGGCCGCCGGCGAACTGCGGGAAGGTGAGCGCCTTCTTGGCGTTCGGGTAGAAGGCCCAGACCAACTGCTGGAGGGCCAGCGAGAGGCCGATCGCGGTGATCAGCGGGGCCAGTCGGGGGGCGCTGCGCAGCGGGCGGTACGCGAAGCGCTCGGCGCCGGTGGCCACCAGGACGGAGGCGATCACGCCACCGATGATCATGATGGGGAGGGCCACCCAGAGCGAGGTGCCCGAGGGCAGTGCCATGTAGGCGGTCAGCGCGCCGAAGCCGCCGATCATGAAGATCTCGCCATGGGCGAAGTTGATGAGCTGGACGATGCCGTAGACCATCGTGTAGCCGACGGCGATCAGGCCGTACATCAGCCCGAGCATCAGGCCGTTGGCCAGGTTTTGCGGCAGTTCGTGCACCGCAGCCTCCGTGTTGGGGGGTATGGGAAAGGCGGGGGGCGCTCTTGGCGCCCCCCGCCCGGACTAGCGCTTGGTGTCCGTCAGACGGATCAGCCGGTGTAGGTGCCGCTCTTCACGGAGGCCCACTTGTTGTCCTTGACGGTGTAGACCGTCAGCTGCTTGTTGCTGGTGTCGCCGTACTGGTCGAAGGAGACCTTGCCGGTGACGCCGTTGAAGGAGACCTTGCCCATGGCCTCGACGACCTTGGCGCGGATGTCGTCCGGCACCTTGCCGTTGTTGGCGGCGACGACGGCCTTGACGGCCTCGATGACCGACCAGGCGGCGTCGTAGGAGTAGCCGCCGTAGGCCGCGTAGGGCTCCTTGTAGCCGGCCGCCTTGTAGTCCGCGATGAAGGTCTTCGCGTCGGGCAGCTCCTCGACCGGGGCGCCGACCGAGGTGGCGAGGTCGCCGTTGCTGTTGTTGTTCGACAGCTTGATGAACTCGTCGTCGTACAGGCCGTCGCCGCCGAACAGCGGGACGGCGGCGCCGGCCTTCTTGATCTGGTCGGAGAGCGGGCCGCCCTCGGGGTACTCGCCGCCGTAGTAGACCGAGTCGGCGCCGGAGGACTTGACCTTGGTGGCGACCGCCGAGAAGTCCTTGTCGTCCGGGTTGATGTGCTCGGTGCCGACCACGGTGCCGCCGAGCTTCTTGAACTCCTCCTGGAAGATGTTCGCGAGGCCCGCGCCGTAGGTCTTCTTGTCGTCGATGACGAAGACCTTGGTCTTCTTGGCGTCGTTGAAGAGGTACTGGGCGGCGAACTTGCCCTGGACCACGTCGGTGGTGGCGGTGCGGAAGTACGAGGCGTACGGGCGGGTGAACTTGCCGGTGCCCCAGTCCGGGCCGAGGCTCAGCTGCGGGTTGGTGTTGGCTGGCGAGACCTGGGCGAGCTTGCCGTCGTTGAAGACCTTCTGCATGGTCAGCGAGACGGAGGAGTTCAGCGGGCCGACCACGCCGACGACGTTCTTCTCGCCGACGAACTTGGTGGCGTTCTGCTGGCCCGAGGTCGGGTTGGCCTGGTCGTCCAGGGCCTCGAGCTCGAAGGTGACGCCGGGAACGACCTTGTCCTTGTTGGCCTTCTGGACGGCCAGGTCGGCCGAGTTCTTGATGCCGAGGCCGAGGGCGGACAGCTTGCCGGTGAGCGGGGCGTCGACGCCGATGACGACCTTCGTGGTGCCGCCGGCGTTCTCGGAGCCGGACTTCTCACCGCGCGAGCCGCAGGCGGAGAGGGTGAGCGCTCCGGTGACTGCAATGCCCACGACAATCAGTGAACTCTTACGCACGAGGGTCCCCTTCTGGATCAGGAAAGCACCGCGCCCTGTGATGGCGGTGCCGGGTCGCGCGCTGGGCCAGGGGCCCACTCGGTTGGCGCGGTGACTGGCCGTGACTCTAAACCGGCTTTGCCGCGTCGGGCAGTGGGTCCGGACATGCTGTGATTCTCTTGTTATGAGTACCCCCTGAAGAAATCTCACATGGTGGTCATCCGACCCTCCTGGGGCCCGTGATTCCGGGCTCCGTCTCACTCTCCGAATGCGCTTGCAGGCCAAAGCCCTGGTCACGCAACGAATGTCCGATAATCGAACTGCAGTGTTCGGGTGGGGATCACTGGTCGCGTGCGTCCGAATATCGGGAATCCGGGCAGGCCAGACGGATGCTCGCGGACAGGTCGCGCGCGTAGGCCGCGCCGAGGATCTGGCTGACGGTCTGCATGGCGCGCGTGTTACGCAGCGTTACATCCAGGTAAGGCAGTGAGGCCTCCGCCGGCGCCGCCGAGCAGTCGGTCACCCGCAGCGTGACCAGCAGGAGGGCGTCCCCGTCCGGCGCCAGGGTGCGGGGCAGCGAACCCGTCACCTCCAGCCGCAGCCCGCGGTAGCCCTGGCTGATCCCCAGCAGCTCCAGCGGCACCGGCCCGTCGTTGTGCGCCGAGAGGCGGAAGGCGAAGGCCTGCGGGTCCTGCGCGGACGGGCCCTGGTAGGAGAACCGGGCCACCTGCGAGGGGTGGGGCGGCGGCGGGGAGTTGGCCGCGTGGTCCGGCCGGTGCGCCGCGTGCCGGACCGTCGCCGCGGTGGCCAGCGCGAGCAGCAGCGCGGCCAGCCGGCACTTCTGGCGTCGGGTCAGGAGCGGGGCGGGCGGACGCGGCGGGGGCAGCGGGGAGGTCGAGCCGTCACCCGCCTCCACCGGGCCGAGGAAGCCGTGGCCCGCACCGGGCGGTTCCCGCCCACCGGCCATGCCACCGCCCCCTCGCGTCGCCGTCGAATCGCAGCCAGGAGGTGCCCGTGACGGCGTCCGGCCAAACCGGCGAGGGGGTGGCGGGCTTCGTTCCTACAGGTCGCGCAGCATGCAGGTGAGCCGGCAGCTGGTGATCCGCTTGCCGGTGTCGTCGGTGATCGCGACCTCGTAGGTGGCCGCCGTCCGGCCCTTGAACACCGCCGTCGCCACGCCCGTGACCAGCCCGGACATCGCCGAGCGGTGGTGGGTCGCGTTCAGGTCGACGCCCACCGCGTAGCGGCCCGGGCCGGCGTGCAGCATCGCGCCGATCGAGCCCAGGGTCTCCGCCAGCGCCGCCGAGGCGCCGCCGTGCAGCAGACCGTACGGCTGCTGGTTGCCGTCGACCGGCATGGTGCCCACCACCCGGTCCGGCGAGGCCTCGACGATCCGGATGCCGAGCTTGTCGCCCAGGTGCCCGCCGGAGAAGGTCTCCGCGCTCACCCCCAGCTTGGCGAAGTGGTCGAGGACGTCCTGGGGCACGTTGAGGACGGGGGCCGGGTCGGTCATGGTGCTCCTGCCGATCGAGGGTGCACAGCTCGTGTCGACTGTGATCGTACGACCGTGTACCCACCGGTAGGAACGGGCGGTTTGCGTCCTTGCGTCCGCTGTCGGTGCCGGGCCATAGGATCTGTCCCTGGCAGTGGAACCGGCAGGACGGGACGTTGACGTGGCTACGCAGAGTGCAGGCAAGAAGGCGGCCGTCCGGCCCCGGCTGATGCTGCTGGACGGGCATTCGATGGCCTACCGGGCGTTCTTCGCCCTGCCCGTGGAGAACTTCAACACCACCACCGGTCAACCCACCAACGCGGTCTACGGCTTCGCCTCGATGCTCGCCAACACCGTGCGGGACGAGGCGCCCACCCACCTCGCGGTCGCCTTCGACCTCTCCCGGCAGACCTTCCGCTCCGTCGAGTTCCCCGACTACAAGGCCAACCGCGCCAAGACGCCCGACGAGTTCAAGAGCCAGGTCCCGCTGATCGGCGAGCTGCTCGACGCCATGCGCGTCCCGCGGATCACCGCCGAGGGCTTCGAGGCCGACGACATCATCGCCACCCTGGCCACCGCCGCCGCGGCCGAGGGCTTCGAGGTCCTGGTGGTCACCGGCGACCGTGACTCGCTCCAGCTGGTCGACGAGCACGTCACCGTCCTCTACCCGACCAAGGGCGTCTCCGAGCTGACCCGGTACACCCCGGAGAAGGTCCAGGAGAAGTACGGCGTCCTGCCGAGCCAGTACCCGGACCTCGCGGCGCTGCGCGGCGACCCGTCCGACAACCTGCCCGGCATCCCCGGCGTCGGCGAGAAGACCGCCGCCAAGTGGGTCAACCAGTTCGGCTCCTTCGACGAGCTGATCACCCGCGCCGACGAGGTCAAGGGCAAGATCGGCGAGAAGCTGCGCGAGCACCTCGACTCGGTCAAGCGCAACCGGGTGCTCACCGAGCTGGTCCGCGACGTCGAACTGCCGCTCGGCGTCCCGGACCTGGAGCGCACCGCGTTCGACGGCGAGGCGGTCTCGCAGATCCTGGAGGCGCTGGAGTTCCGAAACCCCAACTTCCGCGAGCGCGTCCACGGCATCGACCCCGGCGCCGGGCGGAGCACCGAGACCGCCGAGGCCGCGCCCGGCATCGAGGTCGACGGCGAGCTGCTCACCGTCCCCGGCGCCCTCGCGGCCTGGCTGGACGAGCACGGCAAGGGCCTGACCGCCGTCGCCGCCGTCTACGACTGGGCGCTCGGCACCGGCCGGGTGCAGGAGGTCGCGCTCGCCACCGCCGAGACCGCCGCCTGGTTCGACCCGGCGGGCCTGGAGGAGGCAGACGACCGCGCGTTCACCGCCTGGCTCGCCGACCCCACCCGCCCCAAGGCCCTGCACATCGCCAAGCACGTGATGCGCGCCTTCGCCGAGCAGGGCTGGCAGATCGCCGGCATCACCGCCGACACCGCCCTCGCGGCGTACCTGGAGAAGCCCGGCCGCCGCACCTTCACCCTCGACGTCCTCGCCGAGGAGTACCTGGCCCGCTCGCTCGCCCCCGCCGCCGCCGTCGAGACCGGCCAGCTCACCTTCGACGCCGAGGAGGAGGACGCCACCGCCGGCGCCCAGGCCCTGATGACCCAGGCCCGCGCGACCCTCGACCTGGCCGCGCTCTTCGAGACCCGGCTCGCCGAGGTCGGCGCCGTGGAGCTGTTCCACGACATGGAGCTGCCGATCGCCGAACTGCTGGCCCGGATGGAGCGCTACGGCATCGCCGCCGACCGGGCCTGGCTCACCGGCCTGGAGGCGCAGTTCGCCGTCGAGATCCAGCGCTGCGTCGAGGAGGCCCACGCGGCCGCCGGCCGCCCCTTCAACCTCGGCTCGCCCAAGCAGCTCCAGGAGGTCCTCTTCGGCGACCTCGGCCTGCCCAAGACCAAGAAGATCAAGACCGGCTACACCACCGACGCCGACGCCCTGACCTGGCTCGCCACCCAGACCGAGAACGAGCTCCCGGTCATCCTGCTCCGCCACCGCGACCAGGCCAAGCTGCGCACCACCGTCGAGGGCCTGCTCAAGACCGTCTCCCCGCAGGGCCGGATCCACACCACCTTCAACCAGATGGTCGCCGCCACCGGCCGACTCTCCTCCCAGGACCCGAACCTGCAGAACATCCCGGTCCGCACCGAGGAGGGCCGGGCCATCCGCCGCGCCTTCGTGGTCGGCCACGGGTACGAGTCGCTGCTCACCGCCGACTACTCGCAGATCGAGCTGCGCATCATGGCCCACCTCTCCGAGGACGCCGCGCTGATCGAGGCCTTCGAGAGCGGCGAGGACCTGCACACCACCGTCGCCTCCCAGGTCTTCGAGGTCGCCCCGGAGGCGGTCGACGCCGAGATGCGCCGCAAGATCAAGGCGATGTCCTACGGCCTCGCCTACGGTCTCTCCGCCTACGGCCTCTCCCAGCAGCTCGGCATCAAGCCCGCTGAGGCCCAGGGCCTGATGGACACCTACTTCGAGCGCTTCGGCGGCGTCCGCGACTACCTGCGCGACGTCGTGGAGGACGCCCGCGCCGTCGGGTACACCGAGACCCTGCTCGGCCGCCGCCGCTACCTGCCCGACCTCACCAGCGACAACCGGCAGCGCCGCGAGATGGCCGAGCGGATGGCCCTCAACGCCCCGATCCAGGGCTCCGCCGCCGACATCGTCAAGATCGCCATGCTCAAGGTCGACCGGGCGCTCACCGACGCCAAGCTCTCCTCCCGGATGCTGCTCCAGGTCCACGACGAAATCGTGCTCGAACTCGCCCCCGGCGAGCGGGAGCAGGTCGAGGCCCTGGTCCGCGAGCAGATGGCCGGCGCCTACCCGCTCCGCGCCCCGCTGGACGTCTCCGTCGGCGTCGGCCCGAACTGGGAGGCCGCCGCGCACTGACCCGCGCCCGCGAGCCCGACCGCGGCCGGACGCCCCCTCACGAGCGGGGCGTCCGGCCGTGATCGCTGGGATGCCGCCCAGACCTCCGCCCCCACGGGGACCTGAGCGGCGCAGCCGCGTGGGCGATGACGGGCACGAGCCGCGGCTGCTCCACCCCGCCCGCCGCCCCCGCCGCCGCGCCGAGCAGCCCGGCGGCAGCCGGGCCGGCCGGACGCCGCGCACCCGGATCACGCCGGCAACAACTGCAACTGCGACAACCGCCCGGCGCCCTCGACCTGTACGTACGGCGGTCCGGGCGTCGCCGTCTGCTCCCCGATCCTCGGCCTGTCGCCGCAGCCGCGTCGGACACCACCGGGCACCCCTCCTCGCCGACGCCGGCCCACTGAAAACCGCCGACCGTCGTCCCTTGCCGTCCGCCGGGCGCGCGCGAAATAATTTGCTGAAACTTTCTGAAAGTCTCTGCAAGGAGTTGCTTCATGCCGGGTCTCGCTCCTCCCGTCGCCGACGAGCGTTCGGGGCTCATCGCCTTCCTCGACCAGCAGCGGCGGCTGCTGCGGGTCGCCGCGCACGGGTTGACGGAGGACCAGGCCCGGACGGCGGCGGCCGCGAGCGAGTTGACCATCGGCGGCCTGATCAAGCACGCCGCCCGGTGCGAGCGCGGCTGGACGGACCTCGTCCTGCAGCGCGAGCGCACGCAGCCGGACGCGGAGGACGACGAGTTCGTCCTCGGCCCCGACGAGACGCTCGCCGGGGCGCTGGCCGACTACCGGGCGGCCACCGCGGAGACGGACGCGGCCCTCGCCGGGATCACCGACCTCGGCCGGCCGGTGCCGGTGCCGCCGGGGCAGGTCTGGATCTCCGCCGACGTCACGCAGTGGTCGGTCCGCTGGGTGCTGCTGCACCTGATCGAGGAGACCGCCCGGCACGGCGGCCACGCGGACATCATCCGCGAGACGATCGACGGCGCGACGCTCTACCCGCTGATGGCCGCGGCGGAGAGCTGGCCCGACCCCTGGTTCGAGCCGTGGCGGCCGGCCGGGGCGCAGACCGCCGAGGAGCGCGCGGCCGGGCGGTAGTCACCGGCGGGCGTTGGTGCGGCGGGTGGGTTCGGCGGTGGTCGGGTCCTCGGGCCACGGGTGGCGGGGGTAGCGGCCGCGGAGTTCGGCGCGGACCGCCTTGTACCCCTCGCGCCAGAAGCCGGCCAGGTCGCCGGTGACGGCCGCCGGCCGGCCGGCGGGGGAGAGCAGGTGCACAGTGAGCGGCACCCGGCCGCCGGCCAGGGCCGGGGCGGCCTGCCAGCCGAACAGCTCCTGGAGCTTGACCGCCAGGACGGGCCGGTCGCCGGTGTAGTCGACCCGGATCCGGGAGCCGCTGGGGACGGTGATCCGCTCCGGGGCGAGCTCGTCCAGCCGGCCCGCCTGGCCGCTCGCCCACGGCAGCAGCCGCTGCAACGCGCCCGCGGTGTCGATGCGCTGGAGGTCGGCGCGGCGCCGGGCCCGGGAGAGCTCCGGCTCCAGCCAGTCGTCGGCGGCCAGCAGCAGCGCGTCGTCGGCGACGTCCGGCCAGGGGGCGCCGAGCACGCGGTGCAGGAAGGCCAGGCGTTCGCGCAGCGAGGCGGCGGCCGGCGGCCAGCCGAGCAGGGCGGTGACGCCCTCGCGGGCGAGCCCGTCGAGGAGGGCGGACCGGAGCAGCGCCGGCGCGGGGGCGTCGAGCCGGTCGGCCGCGAGTTCGATCGCGCCGAGCGCGTCGACCCGGCGGGCGACCACGTCGCCGCCGCGCGTCGACCACTCGACCTCCTCGCGGGAGGTCAGCAGCGGCGCGGCGGCGCGCCGCGCGGTGGCCTCGTCGAGGGCGACGGCCCGCTGCACCCGCGCCGACGGCGAACCGGCCGGCCGGTCGGCGACGGCGATCGCCAGCCACTCCGTGCCCCCGAGCCGGGAGTCGGGCGCGAGCTCGGCGGCCGTCCCGGAGGCCATCAGGTACGGGCCCTGCGGCCCGCGCGCCCGCGCGATCCGCTCGGGGTGGGCCAGCGCGACCACGAGCGCGGCGTGGCCGGCCGTCGGTGCGGAGCCCGCCGGGGGCGGGACGTCCGGCCGGGGGCGGGCGCCGTCGGCCCCTCCCGCGGCGGGGCCCCCGCGGCCCTGCAACTGGGCGCGCAGCCTGCCGGACTCGGCGCGCCAGCGGCGGGCGTACGGGTCGTCGGGGCGGGCGCGGAGGGCGGTCAGGATCGCGTGGAGGTCGTCGCCCATGGCCCGCGGGGGCTCCTCGGACAGGAGCGCGACGAGGTCGGCGGCGGCCCGGGGGCCGACCGTGCCGGCGGCGTCGAGCAGGGCGCGGGCGAGCCGCGGGTGGAGGCCGGTGCGGGCGATGCGGTGGCCGCGCTCGGTGGCGCGGCCGTCGCGGTCGACGGCGCCGAGCGCGGTGAGCACGCCGCGGGCGGCGGCCATCGCGCCGGCGGGCGGGGCGTCCGGCAGGGCGAGGGTGCGGGCGTTGGGGTCGCCCCAGCAGGCGGCCTGGAGGGCGAAGGAGGTGAGGTCGGCGAGGGCGATCTCGGGGGTCGGGAAGCGGGCGGCGCGGGCGTCCTCGACCTCCGCCCAGCAGCGGTACACCGTGCCGGGCGCCTCGCGTCCGGCACGTCCGGCGCGCTGCCGCGCGGCGGCGAGCGAGGCGCGGACGGTGACCAGCCCGGCGAGTCCGCGGGCGTGGTCGGTGCGCGGCTCCCGGGCGAGTCCGGCGTCCACCACCACCCTGACCCCGGGGACGGTCAGCGAGGACTCGGCCACCGAGGTCGCCAGGATCACCCGGCGCCGTTCGCCCGCGCTCAGGGCCGCGTCCTGGACGGCCTGCGGGGCCTGTCCGTGGAGTTGCAGGACCTCGGCGTCGACCCGCAGCCGGTCGGCGACGCGGGCGATCTCGCCGACGCCGGGCAGGAAGCAGAGCACGTCGCCGTCCCGCTCGGCGAGGGCCCGGCGGACGGTGGCGGCGACGTGGTCGAGCAGTGCGGGGTCGGTGCGGGTGCCCTGCGGCGGGCGGACGGCGCGCGGCGGGGGTGCCCACACCACCTCGACCGGGTGGGAGACGCCCTCGGCGGCCACCACCGGCGCGCCGCCGAGCAGCTCGGACCAGGCGCCGGTGTCGGAGGTGGCGGAGGCGCAGACCAGTTCGAGCTCGGGCCGCAGGGCCGCGCGGACGTCCAGCAGGAAGGCGAGCGCGGTGTCGGCGTCCAGGTGTCGTTCGTGGCACTCGTCGAGGACGACCACGTCGACGCCGGGCAGCTCCTGGTCGCGCTGGAGGCGCTGCAGCAGGACGCCGGTGGTGACCACCTCGATGACGGTGGCGGCGCAGGCGCGCCGTTCGCCGCGCACGGTGAAGCCGACCCTCTCGCCGACCGGTTCGCCGAGCAGCCAGGCCATCCGGCGGGCGGCGGCCCGGACCGCGAGGCGCCGGGGCTCGGCGACCAGCACCCGGCGCGCGGGCCCGGCCAGGCCGTCCACCAGCCCGGCCAGGGCCAGCGGCACCAGGGTGGTCTTGCCGGTCCCGGGCGGCGCGGACAGCACGGCGCACCCGCGGTCGGCGAGTGCGGCGTGCAGCGCGGGGACGGCCGTGCGGACGGGCAGGTCGAGCCCCACCGTGCGCACCGGCGGTCAGCCCCGCTCGGCGACGAAGATCGCGGTGCCGGGGATCAGCCGGCCGCGCAGCGGGCTCCAGCCGCCCCACTCCTGCTCGTGGCCGGCGGGCCACTCGGGCTCGACCAGGTCGAGCAGCCGGAACCCGGCGCCGACCAGTTCGCGGACCCGGTCGCCGACCGTCCGGTGGTGCTCGACGTAGGTGGCGCGCCCCTGGTCGTCCTGCTCGACGTAGGGCGTGCGGTCGAAGTAGGAGGCGCTCACCGTCAGGCCCTCGACCCCGGCGTCGTCCGGGAAGGCCCAGCGGATCGGGTGGGTGACCGAGAAGACCCAGCGCCCGCCGGGCCGCAGCACCCGGTGGACCTCGCGCATCAGGGCGGCGGTGTCGGCGCTGAACGGCACCGCGCCGTACGCCGAGCAGGCCAGGTCGAAGGCGCCGTCGGCGAAGGGGAGGACGGCGGCGTCGGCCTGCACCACCGCGACCGGCTCGGCGCCGCGGCCGAGGTCGATCCGGCGGGAGTGCTGGAGCTGCCGGTAGGAGATGTCGAGCGCGACCGGACGGGCCCCCTGGGCGGCGAGCCAGCGGGAGCACTGGGCGGCGCCGGCGCCGAGCTCCAGCACGTCCTTGCCGGCCACCTCGCCGAGCAGGCGGACGTCGGCCTCGTCCAGGCCCTCGGGGCACCAGGTGAAGCGGTCGTCGCCGAGGAACTCGCCGTGCTCGTCCTGGTACTCGTCGGCGTTGCGGTCCCACCAGTGCCGGCTGGCCCGGCTGGACTCGTCCGCGGCGGCCTCCCGGCGGACGGCGTCGTCGCCGTCGTCCTCGTCCTCGTACGGGCTGAGCCGGGCGAGCTCGTCGAGGTCGGTGAAGTCCTGGGGCGTGGAGCCGGGGGTGGTGGCCAAGATCATAGAACCTGTCGCGTAGGCTATGGAGTGCGGAAGCGCCACTGGCGCATTCGGAGGATATGGCCTGATCTGTCCCGGCCTCTACCGTCTCGCCGCTTCGGCGTTGACCGTGCCCGGGTGTCCCCGTATGCTACAAGTTGCGCTGCGGGCCTGCGCGCCTCGGACGGAGCAGGTCGCGCTCGCATCTGTCGAAGACCCCACGGTCGTTAGACGGACACCGAACCCGGATTCCGGGACTTTCGGTGTGCCGTGTTCTGGGCTGTCCGGCTTTCGGTGGGAGCGATACGGGCCCTCCGCGTGGCATTACCTACGACTTCATGTCCGTACCGGAGCCCTTTTCCTAATGACGAGCCCCACCGACACCTCTGTCAGCACCACCCCGCAGGTTGCGGTCAACGACATCGGCGACGCCGAGGCCTTCCTCGCCGCCATTGACGAGACCATCAAGTACTTCAACGATGGCGACATCGTTGAGGGCGTCATCGTGAAGGTCGACCGTGACGAGGTGCTCCTCGACATCGGTTACAAGACCGAGGGTGTCATCCCGTCTCGCGAGCTCTCGATCAAGCACGACGTCGACCCCCACGAGGTTGTCTCCGTTGGTGACAACATCGAGGCCCTGGTCCTCCAGAAGGAGGACAAGGAGGGTCGCCTGATCCTGTCCAAGAAGCGCGCTCAGTACGAGCGTGCCTGGGGCACGATCGAGAAGATCAAGGAAGAGGACGGCATCGTCACCGGTACCGTCATCGAGGTCGTCAAGGGTGGTCTCATCCTCGACATCGGCCTCCGCGGCTTCCTCCCGGCCTCGCTGGTCGAGATGCGCCGTGTCCGCGACCTCCAGCCGTACGTCGGCAAGGAGCTCGAGGCCAAGATCATCGAGCTGGACAAGAACCGCAACAACGTGGTCCTGTCCCGCCGTGCCTGGCTCGAGCAGACCCAGAGCGAGGTCCGCCAGACCTTCCTCACCACCCTCCAGAAGGGCCAGGTGCGCTCCGGCGTCGTCTCCTCGATCGTCAACTTCGGTGCCTTCGTGGACCTGGGTGGCGTCGACGGTCTGGTGCACGTCTCCGAGCTGTCCTGGAAGCACATCGACCACCCGTCCGAGGTCGTCGAGGTCGGCCAGGAGGTCACCGTCGAGGTTCTCGACGTGGACATGGACCGCGAGCGCGTCTCCCTGTCGCTGAAGGCGACCCAGGAGGACCCGTGGCAGCAGTTCGCCCGGACCCACCAGATCGGCCAGGTCGTCCCCGGCAAGGTCACCAAGCTGGTTCCGTTCGGTGCGTTCGTCCGCGTGGACGAGGGCATCGAGGGCCTGGTCCACATCTCCGAGCTGGCCGAGCGCCACGTCGAGATCCCGGAGCAGGTCGTCCAGGTCGGCGACGAGATCTTCGTCAAGGTCATCGACATCGACCTCGAGCGTCGTCGCATCAGCCTCTCGCTGAAGCAGGCCAACGAGTCCCTCGGTGCCGACCCGGCGTCGGTCGAGTTCGACCCGACCCTGTACGGCATGGCCGCCTCGTACGACGACCAGGGCAACTACATCTACCCGGAGGGCTTCGACCCCGAGGCGAACGACTGGCTGCCCGGCTACGAGAAGCAGCGTGAGGAGTGGGAGCGCCAGTACGCCGAGGCGCAGGCCCGCTTCGAGCAGCACCAGGCCCAGGTCATCAAGAGCCGTGAGGCCGACGCCGCCGCTGCCGCCGAGGCCGGCGAGGAGGCCCCGGTCTCCGGTGGCGGTTCGTACTCCTCCTCGAGCGACGAGGGCTCCGGCGCTCTCGCTTCGGACGAGGCGCTCGCCGCCCTGCGCGAGAAGCTGGCCGGCGGCCAGAGCTGATCGCCCGCTGAACAGCCTCGCGGCTGAATAGCTGAGAAACCCCCACCCGGTTCGCCGGGTGGGGGTTTTGCTTTTCTTACATGTTCTTTATGTGAAGGAAATTGTGAGATGGGGCTCATCGTCCTTCTATAGGACGAACGTGCATTCACACCTACATTGAGAGGAGTTGTCCGAAAGGCTCCAGTACATGCGCAACGCCCGCACTACCGCTGAGCACCAGGTCAGCGGCCGGCTCGCCGCCCTCGGTCGAGCGTGCTTCCGCCACCGTCGTTGGGTCCTCGCCTTTTGGGCGCTCGTCCTGGCCGCCGGCGTCCTGATCGGGGGCCGGGTCTTCGAGGGCTCGGTGGCCGCCACCGGCTCCGGCGGCTCCGAATCGGCCCGCGGCACCTCGGTCGTGGAGACCGCCGACCCGGCCCTGGGCAGCCTCACCGCCGTCGTGGACGGGGCACCCGCGAGCGACCCGGCCGTCCAGCGGGCCGTGCAGGCCGCCACCGCCGACATCGCCGCCCTGCCGGGCGTCTCCTCGGTCGTCGACACCTACTCCGCCGGCGGGCAGCTGACCGCGGGCGACGGCAACGCCTCGCTGGTCTCGGTGAAGATGGCGGACGCCTCCACCACCGCCCAGCTCGCCGCGGTCACCGACCGCCTGGAGCACATCGACGCCGGTGGCGCGCACGTCACGGTCGGCGGCGACCTGGTGCTGCAGGACGAGGTCAAGAAGCAGACCGAGGCCGACACCCGTTTCGGCGAGATCGTCACCCTGCCGTTGACGCTGATCGTCATGGTGCTGGTCTTCGGCGGCCTCGCCGCGGCCGGACTGCCCGGCATCGGCGCGATCGCCTCGGTGGGCGGCGCCCTGCTCGCCATGTTCGGCTTCAGCCGGATCATGGACATGGACACCAGCGTCCTGCCGATCGCCACCGTGCTGGGCCTCGGCTTGTCGATCGACTACGCGCTGCTGATCGTCAACCGCTTCCGCGAGGAGCGCGGCCACGGCGCCACCATCGCCCAGGCCGTCGAGCGGACCGCCGCCACCGCCGGCCGGACGGTCGCCTTCTCCGGCCTGACCGTGGCCGTCGCACTGAGCGGTCTGTTCGTCTTCACCAGCCCGGTGTTCCGGGCGGTCGCCGCGGCGGGCGTGAGCGTGGTGGTGATCGCCGTCGCGGCGGCGCTCACCCTGGTCCCCGCGCTGCTGGGCTTCGTCGGCAAGCGGATCAAGGCGCCGACCTCGCCGGTGCCCGACGAGGGCTTCTTCTCGCGGACCGTCCGGCGGGTGCAGAAGCGCGCCGTCCCCGTGATGCTGGCCTGCATCGCGCTGCTGCTGGCCGCCGGCGCGCCGTTCCTCGGCTCGAACTTCAAGAACTCCGGCGCCGACGTGCTGCCGAAGAGCTTCTCCTCGCGCCAGGTCGCCGAGACCGTCGAGCAGCGCTTCCCCGGCCAGGTGCCGGCCCCGGTCACCGTGGTGGTCGAGGGCGACGCGGCCGCCGCGCAGAACTACGCGGACACCGTGGTCAGCAAGCTGCCCGGCGTCAGCGGGGTGCGGGCCGTGACGCCGGTCGGCGCCGACACCGGAGTCTCCACCGTCGAGGTCCTGGTGCAGGGCGACCCGCAGGGCGACCAGGCGAAGACCGTGGTCAAGGAGCTCCGCGCCGACCGCGGCGGCCTGAAGACCTACGTCACCGGGGACGCCGCCTCGCTGGTCGACTTCCAGCACGAGATCACCACCCGCGGGCCGTGGGCGCTCGGCCTGGTCGCGGCCGGGACGCTGGTGCTGCTGTTCATGATGACCGGCTCGGTGGTGATGCCGATCAAGGCGCTGCTGATGAACGTGCTCTCGCTGGGCGCGTCGCTCGGCGCGCTGACCCTGGTCTTCCAGCACGGCTACTTCAGCGGCCTGCTCGGCTTCACGCCGACCGGCGGGCTGGAGACGTACATCCCGGTACTGGTGTTCGCCTTCGCCTTCGGGCTGTCGATGGACTACGAGGTCTTCCTGCTCTCGCGGATCAAGGAACTCCACGACCAGGGGTACGACTGCCACCGGGCGGTGCAGCTCGGCCTGCAGCGCAGCGGCCGGATCATCACCTCGGCCGGACTGCTGATGGTGATCGTCTTCGCCGGGTTCGCGGCCGGGCAGATGCTCATGGTCAAGCAGATGGGCATCGCGCTGGCGGTGGCCGTCGCGGTCGACGCCACCCTGGTCCGCTGCCTGCTGGTGCCGGCCACCATGTCGCTGTTCGGCAAGCTCAACTGGTGGGCGCCGGCGCCGCTGCGCCGCCTGCACCGGATCATCGGCCTGAGCGAGCACGTCACGCTGCCGCCGCTGACCCCGGCGACCCTGCCGGCGCCGCGGGTGGCGGAGGAGGAGCGCGAGCTGGCGGGGGTCGGGGCGCACTGATCGGCCCGCAGCCGGCGCGGCATAGTTGAACGTGTTCAAAAATGCTGCGACGATGGGCCTCGACCCGGGGCGGTCCCGGGTCGAGGGGGGTGCGGGGCATGACGTGTGCGGTGCTGACGCCGTGGTGGCGCGCGAGGACGGACCTCGGCCCGGCGGGGGCGGCCGAGGCGGGAGCGGTCGAGGTGGGGGGCGGGACCGCGCCGACGCCGATCCTGGACCGCGAGCACCCCGGGGTGCGGGCGCTGGTCCGGGCGGTGGGGGACGAGGGCCCGCCGGTGGAGCGGCTGCGGCGGGCGCACCGGCTGATCGTGGCCCGGGTGCGGCCGGTGTACTCCGTGGAGGACCTCCGCCCGGTCTCCGAGGTGCTGCGGCGCGGATGCGGCTCGTGCAGCCAGCGGCTGGCGGCCCTGGAGGCCGTGGCCCGGGCCGGCGGCGTGCCCACCCGGGTCCGCGGACTGGTGGTGGACGGGACGTTCTGGTACCCGCGCTTCCCGCGGCTGCGGCGGATCGTCCCGGACCGGGTGGTGCTCGCCTGGCCGGAGTTCCGGATCGACGGCGGCTGGGTCTCCGTCGGCGAGCTCTTCGGCGCGGCCGCGGGTCGCGGCGCGGAGGGCGGCTCGGCGGAGGGCGGCTTCGCGGGTGACGGCTCGGCGGAGGGCGGCTTCGCGGGTGGCGGGTTCGCCAACCGCGGGTCGGAGACGCTGTTCGAGGCGCTGGCCAGGACCCCGATCGACTGGGACGGTCCGGCGGTGTGCCCGGCGGACGGGGCGGGCTGCGACCTGTCGGCGTACGTGCTGGCGGACCTCGGCCGATTCGACTCGCGCGACGAGCTGTTCGCGCGGCACGGCCAGACGCTCTGCGGGCCCGCCCGGCTGGTGGCGGAGCCGGTCCTCGGGCGGTGGGCGGCCGGCGCCGCCGCCTGAAGACTTGCCGAGCCGCACCCGCCGGCGGGCCGCTCCGCGCCGGAGCTGTCCGTCGAGGTGGACGGCACTCGGCTGCGGCTGGCGGAACCCGCTCGGAGCGGGCGGCCGTTGCTGCTCGACCTCACCGGAGGGCAGCCGGGGAGGGGAGCCTCCTGGCGGAGGGGCGGTCCGAGGTGGACGTGGTCACGGCGGCCGGCGGCGCGGACGGGCCGGGCGGACTGCTGGTGCGCCCGGACGGGTGCGTGGCGCGGGCGTGCGGCCCGGCCGGGCCGCACGCGGCGGAGCGGGAGGAGCTCCGGGCCGCGGTCGGGTGCTGGTTCGTCCGGACCCGGTAGCCCGCCCGCGCCGGGCCCGCCTCCGGTCAGACGAGTCGGCGCAGCAGTGGGATCGCCTCGCTCAGGCGGCGGTGCTCGGCCGGGGTGAGCCGGTCGGCGATGGCGGCGGCGATGGCCCCCTCGCGGCGGGACCGCTGCGCGCGCAGCGCGGCGGTCCCGGCCTGCGTCGCGGTGACCAGCAGCTTGCGGCCGTCGGTGGGGTGCGGCTGCTGGGCGACCAGGCCGGAGTCGGTGAGCAGGGCGACCGTGCGGGCCATCGACTGGTGGCGCACCCGCTGCAGGTCGGCGAGTTCGGCCGTGGTGCGGGGCCCCTCGCGGACCAGCCAGCCGAGGACGGCGGCCTGGTTCTGCGGCAGCACGTCGTCCACCCGCAGGGCACGGACCAGGGTGCCGATCGCCAGCCGCAGTTCGGCGGCGGTCTCCAGGGGGTCGGTGCTCTCCATGGGGGAAGTGTAGCCCGCCCGTCTACAGCAAAACTGTGCAGTCTTGCTGTAGTGTTTTCGACATGCGACTCACCAAGTTCGGACATGCCTGCGTACGGATCGAGCGCGACGACACCGTGGTGGTGATCGACCCCGGGGCGTTCACCGAGCCCGAGGCCGTCCTGGGCGCGGACGCCGTGCTGATCACCCACGAGCACTTCGACCACTTCACCGAGGCGCAGCTGCGCGCCGCCGTCGAGGCCAACCCCGGCCTGCGGATCTGGGCCAACCGCGCGGTCGCCGCCCAGCTGGACGGCATCGGCGCCCGGGTCGCCGTGGTCGGCGAGGGCGACGCCTTCGACGTCGACGGCCTGCCGGTCACCGTCCACGGCGAGTGGCATGCCGTGATCCACCCGGACATCCCCCGGGTGAAGAACATCGGCTTCCTGCTCGACGGCACCCTCTTCCACCCCGGTGACGCGCTCACCCTGCCGCCCCACCCCGTGGAGACGCTGCTGCTGCCGATCGGCGCGCCCTGGACCAAGGTCAGCGAACTCATCGACTACGTCCGTGAGTTCAAGCCGGTGCGGGCGGTCTCGGTGCACGAGGCGGTGCTCAGCGAGATCGGGCAGACGGTGCACGGCCGCCAGCTCGGCCCCGAAGGCCCGGGCACCGGCGCCGAGTTCGTCCGGCTCGCGGCCGGCGAGTCGCTCGACCTGGGCTGACCGCAGCCCGGCCGGTGGGCGGTGTGACAGACTGCGATCATGACAACGGGGACGATCACCGCCGCGGCGGCGGGGAGTTGGCGGCTCGGCGACCTGGAGGTGAACCGGGTCGGCTTCGGCGCGATGCGGATCACCGGCAGCGGCGCCTTCCACCAGGGAGTGCCGAGCGACCGGGGGCGGGCGATCGCGGTGCTGCGCAGGGCCGTCGAGCTCGGCGTCAACCACGTCGACACGGCGGCGTTCTACTTCTCGCGGCTGCGCTCGGCCAACGAGCTGATCAATTCGGCGCTGGCGCCGTACCCGGAGGACCTGGTGATCACCACCAAGGTCGGGCCCGGCCGCGACCCGTCCGGCGAGTGGTACGGGGCCAAGCCCGAGCAGCTGCGCGGGCAGGTCGAGGAGAACCTGCGCCAGCTCGGCCGCGACCACCTCGACGTGGTCAACCTGCGCCTGTTCGGCCCGCGCGGCACCACGCCGGCGGCCGAACTGTTCGGCGCGCTCGCCGAGTTGCGGCAGGCCGGGCTGATCCGGCACCTCGGTCTCTCCAACGCCGGCGCCGAGGACCTGGCCGAGGCCCGGGCGATCGCGCCGGTGGTGTGCCTGCAGAACCCGTACGGCATCGACATCCGGCGCGAGGACGACGGGCTGGTGCGCGAGTGCGCGGCGGCGGGCATCGCCTACGTGCCGTTCTTCGCCCTCGCGACCACCGGCCGCGAGGGCGGCCGGGGCGGCGGCGAGTACCCGGCGGTCGAGGAGGTCGCGCGGGCCCACGGCGCCACCCCGGCCCAGGTCCGGCTCGCCTGGACCCTGGGCCGGGGAGCGAACGTGCTCGCCATCCCGGGCACCGGCGACCCCGACCACCTGGCCGAGAACGTCGCCGCCGGCGCGCTGCGCCTCACCGCGGAGGAGACGGCGCGGCTCGACGCGCTCGGCGGGCCGGAGGCCGGTGCCCGGTAGTGCCCGGTAGCGCCCTGTCAGGCCGGGAGGAGGGCGGGTTCGGCGGCCGGGGTGAAGGGGCGGCCGTCGAGCGTCCAGTGCGGGTCCGGGGCGATGTCGAGCGCCGCGTAGACGTGGGCGGCGACGTCCGTGTGGTGCAGCGGGCCGACGGGGGCGCCGGGGACGATGCCGGGGCCGGCGGCGGCGATCCAGGCGGTGCGCTCCAGCTCGCTGCGGCCGCCGTGGCCGCCCTGGTCGACGTGGCCGTGGTCGGTGACCACGATGACCGTCCACTCCTCGTCGACGTGGCCGGGGCGGGAGCGGACGGCGTCCAGGATGCGGCCGAGGCGGGCGTCGGCGGCCTCGATCGCCCGGCGGTACTCCGGGCCGCAGCCGAGGAAGTGCGCGGTCTCGTCGGGCGACCCGAGGTAGACGAAGGACGCCTGCGGGTCGTCGTCGCTGCGGCCCAGCACGTACTCGGCCTCGGCGGTGACCCGCTCGTCGCAGACCTCCCAGGCCGCCGGGGTGTCCTCCAGCGGCGCGATGTAGGAGAGCCGGCCGGGCGCGGCGAACAGCGGGCCGCCCGAGCGGTTCAGGAACAGCGGCTCCCAGCCGCCGGCCGCGAAGGTCCGGCGGCGGTGCACGGCCGCGAGCCGGGTGGTGAAGTCGGGGAAGACGTCCAGCCGGTTGCCGCCCAGGTGGTTGCCGTACACGCCGTGCTTGGCGACGCCGACACCGGTGACGACGGTGGCCCAGCACGGGCCCGACATGGTCGGGGTCGCCTCGTCCACCTGGACGGGGGCCAGGAAGCCGGCGGCGGCGACCGCGTCCAGGTGGGGGGTGTGCAGCGCGTCCAGCAGGTCGAGACGGACGCCGTCGATGCCGACGACCAGGACGCGGCGCGGGCCTGCGGGCCAGAGGCTGGACATGGGACTCCCGTTCGGTGAACTTGTGTGAACAACACACTAGTGCGGCCAGGGTGGTCCGGGGGAAGGCCCGGAGGCTCCGGCCGGGCGGGAGACGGGGCGGGCGCCGGAGAGTTCGCCTGAAGTTCGCGCGCTGTTCGGCGGGGCGGGGTCACCGGGAGGGCGCCCCGACCGGCCGGTAACCTTGGCGCATGCTGAGGATCGGACTGACGGGCGGAATCGGCGCGGGCAAGAGCGAGGTCTCGCGACAGCTCGCCGAACTGGGTGCGGTGATCGTCGACTCGGACCTGATCGCCCGCGAGGTGGTCGCCCCCGGGACGCCCGGCCTGGCCGCCGTGGTCGAGGAGTTCGGCGCCGGCGTGCTCCGCGCGGACGGCGGGCTCGACCGCCCCGCGCTCGGCGCCGTCGTCTTCACCGACCCGCAGCGCCTGGCGGCCCTGAACGCCATCGTCCACCCGCTGGTCCGGGCCCGCTCCGCGGAACTCGAGGGCTCCGCCGGGCCGGACGCGATCGTGGTGCACGACGTCCCGCTGCTCGCCGAGAACGGCCTCGCCCCGCTGTACGAGGCCGTCATCGTGGTGGACGCGCCCGACCAGGTGCGGATCGACCGGCTGGTCCGGCTGCGCGGCATGGCCGAGGACGAGGCCCGGGCCCGGATGGCCGCCCAGGCCACCCGCGAGGACCGCCTCGCCGTCGCCGACCTGGTGATCGACAACAGCGGCACGCTCGACGAGCTCACGCCCCGGGTCCGCGAGGTCTGGCAGCGGCTGAAGGACCGGCAGGCCGCGCAGCGTTAGGCGCCGACGGGCGCGGCCGCGTGTCGGACGGCGGGCGCGGCCGCGTGTCGGACGGCGGCTGCGGCGAGGGCTCGGACGATCGGGTGCGCGCGGGTGCCGTCGCCGGCCAGTTCGGGCTGGAAGAGGGTGGCCAGGAAGAAGGGGTGGCCGGGGAGTTCGGCGATCCGGACGTCCCCGGTGTCGTCGGCGCCGGTGAAGCGCAGGCCGTGCGCGGCCAGCACGCCCAGGTGGGCCGGGTCGAGGCCGTACGAGCAGTGGTAGCGCTCGACCGTCCGCTCGGCGCCGAGCACGGTGGCGGCGAGGCTGCCGGGGCTGACGGTCACCGCGCCCTCGTGGCCCACCAACGAGCAGGCGAGCGGCACGATCACCGGGTCGGGGGCGGCCGGGTCGTTCTCGGCGTGCCCGGCGCCGGCGAGCCCGCAGACGGTGCGGGCGTACTCGAGGACCGCGTGCTGGAAGCCGGCGCACGTCCCGAGGAAGGGGATCCGCCCCTCCCGGGCGGCGCGGACGGCGGCCACCGCACCGTGCTCGCTGCGGTACGGGCTGCCGGGCAGCAGCCAGACGGCGTCGAAGCCGGACAGCGCGTCCGGGGCCCCGGCGTCCTCGGTGGGGATCCAGTAGGCGTCCAGGACCAGCTGCTCGCGCTCGGCGAGGGCGTCCAGCAGCGAGGGGACGCGGGCGTGCGAGCGGACCGACGGGGAGCGGTCGCCGACCAGGGCCAGACGGGCGGTGAAGGAAGTCATGGGAATCATCGTCGGCGGGCAGGGTCATCACGTCCAACGATGATTTCTGGGTTGCTCATCAGTGTTGCTGATGGAGATCCTGGACGGCATGGACCCGCACCAGCTCCGGACCTTCGTGACGGTCGCCCGGCTCGCCTCGTTCTCCGATGCCGCCCGCGAGCTCGGCTACACGCAGTCGGCCGTGTCGCAGCAGATCGCCGCCCTGGAGGGCGACGTGGGGGCGGCGCTGCTGGAGCGGCGGCCGGTCCGGGCCACGGCGGCGGGGGAGCGGCTGCTGGAGCACGCCGGACCGCTGCTGCTGCGGCTGGACGCGGCGCGGGCGGACGTGCGGCGGCTGGCCGGGGCGACCGGCGGGCGGGTGGTGCTCGGGGCGGCCGGCGTGACGGTCACCGCGCGGGTCGCCGGGGCACTGGCCGCGGTGCGCGAGCGGTACCCGCGGGCGGAGGTGACGATCACCCAGGTCGCCCGGGCCGAGGTCGCGGCCCGGGTCGCCACCGGGGCGGTGGACGTCGGACTGGTGGACGGGGTCGCGGCACCCAGCGACCCGCTGGCGCTCGGCGACGCCGGGCCGCTGCGGACCGTCGCGGTGGCGGAGGAACCGCTGGCGGTGCTGATGCCCGTCGGGCACCCGCTGGCGCGCCGCGCCGGGCTGGCGCTCGCCGACCTGGCGGACGCGCGCTGGCTGGACGCGCCGGACGTGGCGATGGAGCTGGACCGGCTGCGGGCCGCGGCGGGGGCCGGGGCGGGCTTCCGGGCGGCGGCCCGGTACGAGGGCGGCGAGGTGCGGGGGCTGCTGGCGCTGGTCGCGGCGGGGCACGGACTGGCGCTGGTGCCGCTGCCGGCCGCGGGCGGGGACGGCATCGCGGCGGTGCCGCTGCGCACGCCCCGGCTGGTGCACCGGACGGAGCTGGTGCACGGAGCCCTGCCGGAGGGGCCGGTGGCCCTGCTGGTGGAGACGCTGACGGGCCGCTGACGCGGCGGCTCAGAGGTCCCAGGAGCGGGGGCGGGTCTGGGCCTCCCACTCCTCGCGGAGCAGGGCGAGGATCGCGACGTCGTGGCGGCGGCCGCGGTGCAGGCAGGCGGATCGGCGGACGCCCTCCCGGGTGAAGCCGGAGCGGGCGAGCGTGGCCAGCGCGGCGGCGTTGGTGGTGTGGGTGACGGCCTCGACGCGGTGCAGCGGGAGTTCGCCGAAGGCGAGGTCGGTGAGGGCGTCGAGGGCGTCCGAGGCGTGGCCGTGGCCGCGGAACCCGGGGGCGAGCAGGAGGTGGGCCTCGGCGGTGCCGTCGGCGAGGTCCTGGTCGGTGAGGGCGATGTGGCCGATCGGCGTCCCGTCGGGCAGCAGGACCAGGAAGTCGTCGCGGTCGTTGTCGCCCTGGTCGCGTTCGATGCGCTCGCGCAGGGCGGGGAGGGAGCGCGGCCAGATGCCGATCTCGTGGGCGGCGGTCGGGTCGGAGCGCCAGCCGTGCAGGAGTTCGGCGTCGTACACGTCGAGCGGCGCGAGGGCCACCTCGCGGCCGCGCCAGCAGAGCACGCGGCCCGGGTCGGTCCCGTCCTCGTGATCGGTGTCGCTCATGCGCGGATCGTACGAGGGCGGCTCCCCGGGCCGGTAGCGAATTCCGGTCAGGCCGGCTGGATGAGGTCCCAGCGGTTGCCGTACAGGTCCTCGAAGACGGCGACGGAGCCGTACGGCTCGTGCCGGGGCTCCTCCAGGAAGCGGACGCCGGCGGCGAGCATCCGGGCGTGGTCGGCGGCGAAGTCCTCGGTGGTGAGGAAGTGGCCGACCCGGCCGCCGGTCTGGTCGCCGATCCGGGCCCGCTGCCCGGGCTCGGAGGGCCGGGCGAGGAGCAGGCCGGACTCGGTGGAGCCGCGCGGGGCGACCACCACCCAGCGGGAGCCGTCGGGGCGCGGGGTGTCCTCCCGCAGTTCGAACCCGACGGCGTCCACGTAGAAGGCGATCGCCTCGTCGTAGTCGGCGACCAGCAGGGCGGTCAGGGAGATGTGTGCCATGCGCACCATGATCCCCGAGCCGCGGGTCAGGGCTTGCGCGCGACGCCCGCCCAGATCGCGACCTGGGAGTCGGTGGGCTGCGCGGCCCGGTCGGGGCGCCACTGCGGGGCGGTGACCAGGCCGGGCTCCTGGAGTTCGAGGCCGTCGAAGAAGCGCAGCACCTGCTCGCGGCTGCGCATGGTCAGCTGGGCGGTGGCGTTCTTGTAGATCGCCGGGCCGCGGCCGGCCTCCTCCGGCGTGCTGAAGTCGCCGGTCGCGTGCGAGATCGCCAGGTAGCTGCCGGACGGCAGCGCGTCGACCAGGGTGCGGACGATCGCGTACGGGTCGTCGGCCTCGTCGACGAAGTGCAGGATGGCGAACAGCAGCAGCGCCACCGGCTGGTCCAGGTCGAGGAGTTCGCGCACGCCCGGATCGGCCAGGATCGCCTTCGGCTCGCGCAGGTCGGCCTGCAGCACGGAGACGCTGCCCCGGGCGGCACCGGCCAGCAGCGCCCGGCCGTGGACCAGCACGATCGGGTCGTTGTCCAGGTACGCCACCCGGGCGGACGGCGTGACCTGCTGGGCTGTCTCGTGGGTGTTGCCGGCGCTCGGGATGCCGGTGCCGATGTCGAGGAACTGCCGGATGCCCTGCTCGGCGAGGTGCCGCACGGCGCGCTGCAGGAACGCCCGGTTGGCGAGCGCGCTGATCCGCACCAGCGGCCCGAGCGCCAGCACCTGCTCGGCGGCGGCCCGGTCGGCGGGGAAGTTGTCCTTGCCGCCGAGGTAGTAGTCGTACATCCGCGCCGGGTGCGGGACCTCCGGGCGCAGGTCGGCCGGCGGGCGGGCCTCCCCGTCGCCGTTCATCCAGTCGAGCGCCACGTCCTGATGGTCGGTCATCTGATCCCCCGTTCGGCCGTACGTACCGTACGGAGGGCAGCATAGACGGGACGGGTGTTGTCCACGCGTCAGTCCGCGGCCCGGTCCGCGACCCGGTGCCGGGTCAGTCCTGGGCCGGGCGGGGCTCGGGGCCGGTGGACGGGTCCCGGGTGAGCAGGTAGCGGGCGCCGGGCCCGGACTCGGCGGCGCGGTCGCCGGCGTTGTACAGCGCGCAGCGGCTCAGCGACAGGCAGCCGCAGCCGATGCAGCCGGTGAGCTTGGCCTTCATCAGTTCGAGCTCGGCGATCTGCCGGTCGATCCGGCTCTGCCAGGCGGTGGCCACCGCGTTCCACTCCTGGTGGCTGGGGGCCCGGTCGTGCGGCAGCCGGTCGAGCGCGGTGTGCACCTCGTCGAGGGAGAGGCCGACCTGCTGCGCGGCCCGGACGAAGGCCACCCGGCGCAGCGTCGAGCGGGCGAAGCGGCGCTGGTTGCCGGTGGTGCGTTCGGCGTGGATCAGCCCGAGCTTCTCGTAGTAGCGCAGCGCGGAGGTGGCCATGCCGCTGCGCTCGGCGAGCTGGCCGATGGTGAGCAGGTCGTGCCGGGTCGGTCCCATGGCACGCAGGATACCGCTTGACTTGAAGTCGACTTCAAGTTGCACGCTCTTCCCCATGACCACCGAGACGCCCTCCCGGTACGGCTTCGCCGACCTGCCGGGCCTGATGGGCCTGATGACCGGCGACGAGAAGCACGGACCGGCCGCCACCTCCACCCTGGACGCGCTCTGGGTGCTCCACGACCGGGTGCTGCGGGTCTCGCCCGCCACCGCGGACGCCCAGGACCGCGACCGCTTCCTGCTCTCCAAGGGCCACGGACCGATGGCGTACTACGCGGTCCTCGCGGCTAAGGGCTTCCTGGCCGCCGAGGTGCTGCCGAGCTTCGGCAGTTACGACTCGCCGCTCGGCCACCACCCCGACCGGCTGCTGGTGCCGGGCGTCGAGATCGCCTCCGGTTCGCTGGGCCACGGGCTGCCGCTGGCCGTCGGCACGGCACTGGGCCTGCGGGCCCAGGGGCTGACCGACCCGGCGGTGTGGGTGCTGATCGGCGACGCCGAGTTCGACGAGGGCAGCAACCACGAGGCCCTCGCCTTCGCCGGGGCCGCCGGGCTGGACCGGCTGCACGCCGTGGTGATCGACAACTCCTCGGCCACGCACGGCTGGAGCGGTGGCATCGCGCGCCGCTTCGAGGTCGAGGGCTGGTCCACCGAGACCGTCGACGGCCGCGACCACGAAGCCCTGTACCGCGCCTTCACCGCCCCGCACCCCGGCCGGCCGCACGCCGTCGTCGCCCGGGTCGAGCCCAAGAACTCCTGAGGAGCCCGCAGATGGAAACCATGCGCGAGCGATTCGCCGCCACCGCCGGCGAGTTGCTGGACTCGGACCCCCGACTGGCGGTGGTCCTCGCCGACATCGGGGTGGACGGCTTCGCCGGCGCGGCCGCCAGGCACCCGGACCGGGTCGTCAACGTCGGCATCCGCGAGCAGCTGATGATCGGCGTCGCGGGCGGGCTGGCCCTCACGGGCCTGCGCCCCGTCGTCCACACCTTCGCCGCCTTCCTGGTCGAACGGCCCTGGGAACAGGTCAAGCTGGACCTGGTCCACCAAGGGGTCGGGGCGGTCCTGGTGAGCGCCGGCGGATCGTACGACTGGCCGGCCGGCGGGCGCACCCACATGTCGCCGGGCGACGTCGCGCTGCTCGACACCCTGCCCGGCTGGACGGTGCACGTCCCCGGCCACCCCGACGAGGCGGAGACCCTGCTGCGGCACGCGGCCGCCGACGGGGACGGCCTGGTGTACCTGCGGCTCTCCGCCCACCGCAACGAGCACCCGGTGGACGTCCGGCCCGGGCGGTTCACCGTGGTGCGGGAGGGCCGGCGCGGCGTGGTGCTCGCGGTCGGGCCGATGCTGGACGCGGTGCTCGCCGCGACCGAGACGCTCGACGTGACCGTGCTGTACGCGGCCACCGTCCGGCCGTTCGACGCGGAGGGGCTGCGCGCCGCGACCGGGGAACGGGCCGACGTGGTGCTGGTCGAGCCCTACCTGGCCGGGACCTCGGTGCTCGCCGCGCACGAGGCCCTGGCGGATCGGCCCCACCGGGTGCTGGCCCTCGGCGTCCCGAAGGCGGAGCACCGGCAGTACGGGTCGATCCCGGAGCACCTGGCGGCGTACGGGCTCGACGGCAGCGGGCTGCACACCCGGATCGCCGGGTTCCTCCGCTGAGCCGACGTAGGCTTCGCTCCGAAGCCATGCCCGCACGGAACGCGAGGGAACCGCACGGATGATCGACGACCGGTACCTGTTCGACATCTGCCGCCACCTGTTCGACGAGGCCGTCGGGGGCGACGAGGGGAGCGGGCAGCAACTCGGCGCGTTCACCCCCGAACTGGAACGGCTCGCCCTGGCCGGCGACACCGGCGCCCAGGACCTGCTCGGCGGCATCGCGACGTCGCTCACCGCCGACCACGCGGCCGCCGCCCGCTGGTTCGCCCTCTCCGCGGCCGCCGGCAGCCCGGTCGGCGCCCGCTCCCTCGGCCGCCTGTACGCGGAGGGGACCGGCGTCGAACGGGACACCGCCAGGGCCGTCGGCCTCTTCCGCACGGCCGCCGCCGGCGGGGACGCCCCCGCCAAGGCCGACCTGGCCCTGATGGCCCGCGGAGGCCGCGTCGAGCTCCCGGCGGACGAGATCCTCGTGCTGCTCACCGAGGCGGCCGCGGCGGGGACCGCCGGGGCGAGCGCCGCCCTCGGCGACCTGCTCGACGAGGACGGCCGGCCCGCCGAGGCCCTCGCCCGCTGGACCGAGGCCGCGGCCGGCGGCCACGAACGCGCCACGGCGACCGCCGCCGACCGCTACCGCGACGGCGTGGGCACCGACCGCGACCCGGTCCGCGCCGTCCAGCACTACCTGATGCTGCTCGACCACGGCAACGGCGACGGCGTCCACCAGGCCCTCGCCCTCGCCCGCGGCCTCACCGACGACCAGGTCCGCGATGCCTGCCGCCTCGCCGGCCGCGACGACCACGCCCGCGCCATCCTCGACACCGTCCGCGACTGACCCGTCCGCGCAGCGCCCCGCCGGGGGCGGCCCCAGCTGCGCAGCCGTGCAGCGTCCCCGCCGGAGGCGAACGGACGGCGGCCGGAACGGCAGATCGGCGTGCCCCGTCCGCGCAGCGCCCCGCCGGAGGCGAATCCGGAGGCGGGACGGGCGGCCGGTCAGCCGGTTTGGACGATGGCCGTGGTGTCGGGGGCCAGGTAGAGGTGGTCGTCGGTGCCGGGCCAGCAGTCGCCGTGGAGGGCGAGGGTGGCGCGGTAGGGGGCGCCGAGGGGGACGGCGAGGGGAGCCCGGCCGCCGAGGTGGACGACGACCCGGTAGGGGCCGCGGTGGACGGCGAGCCAGCCCTGCTCGGCGTCGTGGTCGACCCGCACCGCGGACAGGTCGGCGTCGGTGAGCTCCGGGACGGTGCGGCGCAGGCGGATCAGCTGCCGGTACCAGTCGAGGAGTTCGGCGTGCGGTTGGCGCTGCGGCTCGGTCCAGTCGAGCACCGAGGCGAGCACCGTGGAGCGGGCCTGCGGGTCGGGTACTTCCTCGGCTTTCCAGCCGTACTCCGCGAACTCGCGGCGCCGCCCCTGCCGGACGGCCTCGGCGAGGCCGGGGTCGGTGTGGTCGGTGAAGAACTGCCAGGGGGTGGAGGCGCCCCACTCCTCGCCCATGAAGAGCATCGGGGTGAACGGCGAGGTGAGCACCAGCGCGGCCCCGGCGGCGAGCCGGCCGGGGGTGGTGAGGGCGGAGATCCGCTCGCCGGTGGCGCGGTTGCCGATCTGGTCGTGGGTCTGCAGGTAGCCGAGCAGCCGGTGCCCGTACTCCGCTGGGAACGGCCGCCCGTGGTGGCGGCCGCGGAAGGTGGACCAGGTGCCGTCGTGGAAGAACCCGCGGGTGAGGGTCTTGGCGACGGCGGCGTACGGGTCGGCGCCGAAGTCGCCGTAGTAGGCCTGGGACTCGCCGGTGAGCAGGGCGTGCAGGGCGTGGTGGAAGTCGTCGCTCCACTGCGCGTCCAGGCCGAGGCCGCCGGCCTGCCGGGGGGCGGTGGTGCGCGGGTTGTTGAGGTCGGACTCGCCGATCAGGAACAGCGGCCGCCCGGTGGCGTCGGCCAGTTTCCGCACCTCGGCGGCGAGTTCCTCCAGGAAGTGCAGGGCGCGGTTGTCCACCAGCTCGTGCACGGCGTCCAGGCGCAGCCCGTCGATCCGGTAGTCGCGCAGCCAGGCCAGCGCGCTGCCGATCAGGTAGGCGCGGACCTCGTCGGAGCCCGGGGCGTCGAGGTTGACCGCGGAGCCCCAGGGGGTGTTGTGCCGGTCGGTGAAGTAGGGGCCGAAGGCGGGCAGGTAGTTGCCGGAGGGGCCGAGGTGGTTGTGGACCACGTCGAGGATCACGCCGAGTCCGCGCCGGTGGGCGGCGTCGACGAAGCGCTTGAGGCCTTCGGGTCCGCCGTAGGGCTCGTGCACGGCCCACAGCGAGACGCCGTCGTAGCCCCAGCCGTAGCGGCCGGGGAAGGGGCAGACCGGGAGCAGTTCGACGAAGTCGACGCCCAGGTCGACCAGGTGGTCGAGGCGCCTGGCGGCGGCGTCGAAGGTGCCGTCCGGGGTGAAGGTGCCGACGTGCAGCTCGTACACCACGGAGCCGGGCAGCGGCCGCCCGTGCCACGGGGTGTCGGACCAGGGGAAGGCGGCGTGGTCGACCTTGCGGCTGAGCCCGTCCGGGCCGTGCGGCTGGTGGGCGGAGCGCGGGTCGGGCAGGGCCGGCCGGCCTCCGAGGCGGAAGCCGTAGTCGCCCTCGGGCGCCTCGCCCTCCCACCAGCCGGGCCGGTCGGGGATCCGGGTCATCAGGTAGGGGACGGCCCCGACCTCGACCTCGACCACGACCGCGTCGGGGGCCCACACCTGGTAGCTCGTCACGAGACCTCCGTCAGCAGAGCCACCGGGTAGCGGCTCAGCAGGTACGACAACTCAACCGGACCGCCGAGGAAGTGACGTTCAGTCAACTGGTCGGTCCACCGCCCCTCGGGGAGCTCCAGCACTGTATCCCGCCAGCCGCCGGCCCGGTGCAGGCCGTAGGGCAGCCGGGTCGCGGCGGCGATCAGGCGCGGGCCGCGGGCGAAGGCCAGCAGGTGGTCGGCGCACGGTCCGCTCGCGGCGAGCGGCGCGTACGGCCCGAACGGGTGGGTCTTGCGCAGGTGCAGGGCGGTGGTGGTGAGGTGGAGCTTCTCGCGGGCGAGGTCGTCGGTGCGGTCGGCGGGGGAGTCGGTGAGGCGGACGGCGAGCGCGTCCAGGTCGACCGGCGCCCGGTTGTCCGGGTCGACCAGGGTGTAGAGCGGCTCCTCGCTGCCCTGGTAGAGGTCGGGGACGCCGGGGACGGTCAGCTGCAGCAGCGCCGAGGAGAGCGAGTTGCTGCGCGCGAACGGCGCGGTCAGCTCGACGAACCCGGCTATCCGCGGGCACAGCACCGGGTTGGCGAGCGCGTCGCGGACGTACCCGGTCAGCCACTGCTCGAAGCGCTCGTCGGGCCGGATCCAGGAGGTGCGGCGCTTGGCCTCGCGGGCGGACTTGAGGATCACGCCGGTCAGCCGCTCCGCGGAGGCGGGCCAGGCGGCGAGCAGGGTCTGCCAGATCAGCCAGGCGGTCGACCGGTCCGGGCACGGGCCGGCGGCGGTGGTCCAGGCGGCGCACTCGGCTGCCCATGCCTCGGGCAGCTCGGAGAGGACGGCGAGCCGGGCGCGGGCGTCGGCGCTGCGCTTGGTGTCGTGGGTGGAGAGCGCGGTCATCGCGCCCGGCCAGGTGCGCTCGCGCTCGGCGCACCAGCGGTGGAACTCGGCCGGGGTGACGCCCGGGTGGCCGGGGTCGCCGCCCACCTCGTTCAGGCTGAGCAGTGCGTTCCAGCGGTAGAAGGCGGTGTCCTCGACGCCCTTGGCCGCGACCGCGGAGGCGGTCTGGGCGAACCGGGCGCAGAACTCGTCCTTGGCCTCGGAGCGGCCCAGCCTCCCGAGCGCCAGGTCCCGGACCAGGCGACCGGTGGCGTCGTCCTCCGCGGCGTCCCCGAGCACGGCGAGCGCCTCGGCCGGCGGCTCCTCGCCGGGCACCACGTACGGCCGGTACACGGGGTAGGCGGTGAACAGGTCGGTCAGCGCCCGGCGCAGGTCCAGCGGGGAGTGGTCGGCGAGGGCCGCCTCGGCGGCGCAGATCCGCTGGGTGAGCCGGACCAGCCGGTCGGTCTCGGCGGCCAGCTCGCCGCCGGGGGCGGTCTGCTCGGCGCGGCCCTGCCGGGCGGCCTCGGCGGCGGTGGTGCGGTCGGCGACGTCCCGCTGGTACGCGGTGACCAGCCGCTCCGCCCCGGCGTGGTCGGTGAGCACGCCGTCGATCCGGCGCAGCGCGTCGTACCCGGTGGTGCCGGCGCACGGCCAGTCGGCGGGCAGCTCCTCCGGGCCGGTGAGGATCTTCTCCACCACCGTGTACGCGCCGCCGGTGGCCTCCGACAGGCGCCGCAGGTAGCCGCGCGGGTCGGCGAGGCCGTCCGGGTGGTCGATCCGGAAGCCGGCCAGCACGCCGTCGGCGTGCAGCCGCAGCAGCACCCCGTGGGTGGCCTCGAAGACCTCCGGGACCTCCATCCGGACCGCGATCAGCTCGTTCACGGTGAAGAAGCGCCGGTAGTTCAGCTCGCCGGCGGCCAGCTTCCACCAGGCGAGGCGGTACCACTGGCGGGAGAGCAGCTCGGGCAGCTCCAGCTTCTCGGTGCCGGGGCGCAGCGGCAGGACGTGCTCGTGGTAGCGCAGCACGTCCCCGTCGACGGTGAGCTGGTCGAGGACGGCGCCGAGCCGGTCGCCGAGCAGCGGCAGCAGCAGCCGGCCCCGGGCGGGGGCGTCCGCCGGGCCCGGCTGGGCCGTCCAGTCGACGTCGAACCAGGCCGCGAACGGCGAGTCCGGGCCGTCCCGCAGCACCTGCCACAGCGGGCCGTTGAGCCGTTCGGGGACGGGCAGCGCCATGTGGTTGGGCACCACGTCGGCGATCAGGGCGAGGCCGTGCCGGTGCGCCTCGTCGGCCAGCGAGCGCAGGGCGGGCTCGCCGCCGAGCTGCTCGCTGATCCGCGAGTGGTCGACCGTGTCGTAGCCGTGCGTCGAGCCGGGTGCGGCCTCCAGGAGGGGCGACAGGTGCAGGTGGGAGACGCCGAGCGCGGCCAGGTACGGCACCGCGCGTTCGGCGTCCTGCAGGGTGAAGCCCGGCTGGAGCTGCAGCCGGTAGCTGGCCGTCGGTGGGTGTGCGGCGGCTGAGGTCATGCCTCATGCCTACCCGGGTGTCCGGGTCGGTATGGGATCGAACTGCGCCAACCGGGGGGCGGCCGGGCCGCAACCGCGGGCGGTGCGGGTGCGTCCGCAGGGGCATGGACACTGCTGTGGGGCTCGGGCGCGCGCCCGGGGTACGGGGGCCGGCGTTCCTGCGGGGGGCGGCCGGGCTCGGGTCCGGGGTGCTGGGGTTGGCCGTCGGGAACGGCGCGACCGGGCTGGCGGCCGCGGCGCGGAGCTACTGCGACGCGGCCTGGGAGCCGCAGCACAGGATGGTCTTCGTGTACGTCGACTGGCCCGTCGTCGAGCTGCTGGCCCTGGCCACGGCGGTGGGGGTGTGGGTGGGCTCGCGGCGGCTGACGGCCGGACTGCCGATCGCGTGGCGGGGGATCGTCCCGGTGGGGCTGGTGCTGTTCGCGCTCGCGGTGCTGACGGTGGTGTGCTTCGCGGTGGTGGGCACGCCGGGCGGGTACCCGGGGGACTCGGGGCTCTGCCCGGAGAGCAACGTCCCGCCGTGGTGGCCGTCCGGGCTGCCCGCCTGAGCGGGCGCGCCGGGACGGCCGGGCCCGGGGTCAGGCCGGGCGCTGGAGGACCATCAGCGAGCGGTCGGTGAGCCAGAGGCTGTCTCCGGCCTTGACCCGGGTGCCGGTGCCCGGGGCGGGCAGGGTGGGCCGGGTGGTGTCGACGACGACCGTCCAGACCTCGCCGTGGTCGGCGGGGACGGTGAACTCCAGCGGCTCGAAGTGGGCGTTGAAGAGCAGCAGGAAGGAGTCGTCGACGATCTTGCCGCCGCGCCGGTCGGGCTCGGAGATGGCGTTGCCGTTGAGGAAGACGGTCAGCGACTTGGCGTAGCTGGTCGACCAGTCCTGCTTGGTCATCTCCTCGCCGCCCGGGGTGAACCAGGCGATGTCGGTCAGGTCGTCGTGGGTGCCGGAGACCGGGCGGCCGTGGAAGAAGCGGCGGCGGCGGAAGACCGGGTGGTCGCGGCGCAGCCAGATCATGCCCTGGGTGAACTCCAGCAGCTGCGTCTCGGGGCCGGGGCCCTCGGGCCAGTGCACCCAGGTGAGTTCGGAGTCCTGGCAGTAGGCGTTGTTGTTGCCGAGCTGGGTGCGGCCCAGCTCGTCGCCGTGCGAGAGCATCGGCACGCCCTGGGAGAGCATCAGGGTGGCGATGAAGTTCCGCTGCTGGCGCGCCCGCAGTTCGAGGACGGCCGGGTCGTCGGTGTCGCCCTCGGCGCCGCAGTTCCAGGAGCGGTTGTGCGACTCGCCGTCCCGGTTGCCCTCGTGGTTGGCCTCGTTGTGCTTCTCGTTGTAGGAGACCAGGTCGCGCAGGGTGAAGCCGTCGTGGCAGGTGACGAAGTTGATCGAGGCGATGGGGCGGCGGCCGTCGTCCTGGTAGAGGTCGGAGGATCCGGTCAGCCGGGAGCCGAACTCGGCGAGGGCGGCGTTCTCGCCGCGCCAGAGGTCGCGCACGGTGTCCCGGTACATGCCGTTCCACTCGGTCCACAGCGGGGGGAAGTTGCCGACCTGGTAGCCGCCCTCGCCGAGGTCCCAGGGCTCGGCGATCAGTTTGGCCTGGGAGACCACCGGGTCCTGCTGGACCAGGTCGAAGAACGAGGACAGCCGGTCCACCTCGTGGAACTGCCGGGCCAGGGTGGCGGCGAGGTCGAAGCGGAAGCCGTCCACGTGCATCTCGGTGACCCAGTAGCGCAGCGAATCCATGATCATCTGCAGCACGTGCGGCGAGCGCATCAGCAGGCTGTTGCCGGTGCCCGTGGTGTCCTCGTAGAAGCGCTGGTCCTTGGCGAGCCGGTAGTACGAGACGTTGTCCAGGCCGCGGAAGGACAGCGTCGGACCCAGGTGGTTGCCCTCGGCGGTGTGGTTGTAGACCACGTCGAGGATCACCTCGATGCCGGCCGCGTGCAGCGCCTTCACCATCGACTTGAACTCCTGCACCTGCTGGCCGCGGTCGCCGCCGGAGGAGTACGAGGAGTGCGGGGCGAAGTAGCCGATCGTGTTGTAGCCCCAGTAGTTGGACAGCCCGAGGTCGCGCAGCCGGTGGTCGCGGACGAACTGGTGCACCGGCATCAGCTCGATCGCCGTCACCCCCAGCTTCGCCAGGTGCTCGATCACCGCGGGGTGGGCGACGCCCGCGTAGGTGCCGCGGATCTCCTCCGGGATGCCCGGGTGCAGCTTGGTCAGGCCCTTCACCTGGGCCTCGTACAGCACCGTGCGGTGGTAGTCGGTGCGCGGCGGCCGGTCGGTGCCCCAGTCGAAGTACGGGTTGATCACCACCGAGTGCATGGTGTGCGGCGCCGAGTCCAGGTCGTTGCGGCGCTCCGGCGCGCCGAAGTGGTAGCCGTACACCGACTCGTCCCAGTCGATGTGCCCGCTCATCGCCTTCGCGTACGGGTCCAGCAGCAGCTTGGCGCTGTTGTGACGCTGGCCCAGGCCCGGGTTGTACGGGCCGTGCACCCGGAAGCCGTACCGCTGGCCGGGCTGCACGCCCGGCAGGTACGCGTGCCGGACGAAGGCGTCGGTCTCCCGCAGCTCCACCGCGGTCTCCGAGCCGTCCTCCGCCAGCAGGCAGAGCTCGATCCGGTCCGCGCTCTCCGAGAAGACCGCGAAGTTGGTGCCCGCACCGTCGTACGTGGCGCCGAGCGGGTACGACTGCCCTGGCCAGACCTGCATATGTCCTCGACTTCCCTGGGAGGCGTACGGCTCATGTCGCATACTCCCCAACGCTTCGCCGAACACCGCATCCATTTGGCAGTAGTTCGCCCGAACGGGTGTCCGTGGTGTTTCGGGTGGGACGGGCCGGGTCCCGTGATGCCGCCGGTGTGGGGCAACGGCTGCCACCCGGCGCCGCCGGGCGATACCCTTGATCGTCCGGAGTGACGCACCGTCACCCTCTGTGGTGTGGCGGCAGCGAGAGGTGAGGTAGCGCATGGGGTTCCCCGCCGGCGGCAGGGGCGGCGGCCCCGACGGCCAGGATCCGCTCACCGGGCGGAGCGAGGCGCCCACCCTGGTGATCCGCCCCGGCAGCCCGGGCCGCGGCCCGCTCGCCCCCCAGCCCACCGTCGACGGCCCCACCCTCGCCTGGAGCTCCGGCCAGTGGGAGGACGCCTACCGCCGGGTCCGGCTGGCCGGCCGCGCCTACGTCTGGCTGAACCTCGTCGAGCAGCGGATGCGCGACCTCGTCGACGAGGTCCTGCGCCCGGTCTACGCCCCCGCCCACGGCGAGGAGTGGGTCACCGCCGCGGCCGGCCCGGCCGGCGAGGAGTGGGTGCACCGCTCCGGCGCCGTCCGCGAGGTCAGCCGGCGCAAGGGCTACCTGCTCGACCCGGCCGACGACGACCCGCTGGTCTTCCTGACGCTCCCGCAGCTGCGGGAACTGATGGTGCAGCACTGGCCGTGCTTCGAGCCGTACCTGGTCGACCGGCGCGAGGTGGAGCTGGCGCTGGACGAACTGGAGGTCGCCCGGCACGTCGTCTCGCGCAACCGCTCGCTCTCGCAGACCGTCCTCGACCAGACCGAGCGGGCGGCCGCGCGACTTCTCGCCCTGCTCGACGGCGGACACGGCGGCCTGCCGTCCGACGTGGTGGAGGAACTGGTCGCGGGCCGGTACGCCGACGTGGTCGCGGTGCACGCGGACCGGGTGCGCCTGCAGCGCGACCTGCCGGTCGAGGACCTGCTGGACGGGGCGCGGCGCCTCGACGCGGTCGGCATCGGCCTCGGCATGCTGTGCCAGAACTACACCGGCAAGCGGCTGGTCAGGCTGGCCGGCGACGGGTGCCGGGTCCGGCTGCTCTTCCTCAACCCGGCGAGCAGCGCCGTCCGCCGACGGGAGCGCGAACTCGGCTTGGGCCGAGGCGAGTTGGGGCGCTCGATCGAGATGAACATCATGCACGTGCGGCGGGTGCGGGCCCGGCTCCGCGACCCCGGGGCGTTCGAGATCCGGGTGTTCGACGAGATGCCGCGCTTCACCGCCTACCTGGTCGAGGGCCCGCGGCTGGCCGGGCCGGGCGGCGGGCGGCGGCGCTCCAGCGACCTCGGCGTGGTGCAGCCCTACCTGCGGCGGGCGCGCGGCATCGAGTCCCCGGCGCTGGTGCTGCGCAACGGCACCGGACCGGAGCCCGGGCTGCTGGAGGTCTACCGCGAGGAGTTCGAGGGCGTCTGGGCGGATTCGCGGGCCGTTTCCTAGCGGACGGCCGGCTCCGTGCGGGCGCCGCGCGGGGTCGGCCGCCCCCGGGGCGGCGGCCGGCGCCGGGGTTGTCACTGCGGCACGGGATGATGGTCACCGTCGCCGCGACGGCGACCGCGCGACGACGGAAGGACACGCCTATGACCTGGTGGAAGGGGCCACTGGTCGGATTCGACCTGGAGACCACCGGCACCGATCCGGAGGAGTCCCGGATCGTCACCGCCGCCCTGGTGGACACGGTCGGGGGGCGGCTGGAGTCCACCGCCAACTGGCTGCTCGACCCCGGGGTGCCGATACCCGCGGAGGCCACCGCCATCCACGGCCTCGACGACGGGTACGTCCGCGAGCGGGGCCGGCCCGCCGCCGAGGCGGTGGAGGAGATAGCCGCCGCGCTGTGCGAGCGACTCACCGCGGGGCGGCCGGTGGTGGCGTTCAACGCGGCCTTCGACCTCTCGCTGCTCGACGCGGAGCTGCGCCGGTACGGGCGGCCCGCGCTGGCGGAGCGGCTCGGCGGTCCGGTCGGGCCGGTGGTCGACGCGATGGTGATCGACCGGGCGCTGGACAAGTACCGCAAGGGCTCGCGCACCCTGCAGCGGGTCTGCGAGGTGTACGGGGTCGAGCTGCTGGACGCGCACCAGGCGGGCAGCGACGCACTGGCCGCGGTGCGGGTCGCGGTCGCGCTCGGCGAGCGCTTCCCGCGGCAGGCGGGGGAGCTGCGGCCGGAGGAGCTGCACCAGCGGCAGATCGGCTGGCACCGGGAGTGGGCGCAGGGCCTGCAGGAGTTCCTGCGGCGCAAGGACGCGGACGTGGTGATAGACCCGCGCTGGCCGGTCCGGTAGCCGCAGGGGTTCCAGGTGCGGACGGGGACGTCGTCCGGCACCGGGCGAACGGATCGGGTGCGCCCAGCGCCTCCCGGCCCGTCCCGGCGGCCGGCAGCTCCTCGGCACCGCCGGCAGGAGGAGCTCCGAGCGCGGATCACGCTCCCGGCCGGCGCCGCCCCGGTGGTCGACCGGCGGAACGGCCTGCCGCGCCCCCGGCGCCGCCACCGCCCCGGCCGCGGCCTCCCTCAGGCGCCGACGAGGGCGCCGGGGGCCACGTGCGGCCAGGGGCGGAGGGCCTCGACGGCGGCGGCCGCGCGGAAGACGGTGGCGTCCTCGTAGGTGCGGCCGACCAGTTGCACGCCGGTCGGGACGCCGTTGGAGGCGAAGCCGGACGGGACGCCGAGCACCGGGCAGCGGCTGGCGATGTTGAAGACCGTGGTCATCGCGGCGTCCATGTAGTGGTCCAGCAGGACGCCGTCCACCTCCACCCCGGTGACGGTGTAGTCGTCGTCCGCCGCGAACGCCGGGATCGCGATCGTCGGGCAGAGCAGCAGGTCGTGACGGTCCAGCAACGCGCCCAGGACGGCCTGGATCTCGCCCTCCAGGGCCAACCCCTCCAGGAACGCGCCCGGTTCGGCGACGAAACCGGCCGCCTCCTCGGCGAAGGCCAGCGCGTACGGGGTCAGCAGCTCGGCGTGCTCGGCGGCGACCGAGGAGACGTACGGGCCGAACACCGAACCGAAGTGGATCATCGCGGCGCGCCGGACCCGCGCCCGGGTGATCCCCACCTCGACCTCCTCGACCACCGCCCCGGCGGCGCGCAGCGCTTCGGCGACCGCGCGGGTGTTGGCCGCCACCTCCGGGTCGACCGGCCAGTCGCCGAGGTGCACCGAGAGCGCGACCCGCAGCCCGGCGACGCCCTCGAACTCCTCCGGCAGGACCAGCTTGGGCCGCAGCGAGACCGCGTCCAGCGGGTGCGGGCCGGCGATCACGTTCTGCAGCAGCGCGCAGTCGCCGACCGTGCGGGCCATCGGGCCGTCGTGGCAGTAGGTGTCGAGGTTGAACGGCGCCATGGCCGGCACCCGGCCGTACGGCGGCTTGAAGCCGACCGTGCCGGTCGCGGAGGCCGGCAGCCGGATCGAACCGCCGATGTCGGAGCCGGTCGCCAGCGTCGTGCTGCCCGAGGCCAGCGCCGCTCCCGCGCCGCCGGAGGAGCCGCCGGGCGAGTACGCCGGGTTCCACGGGTTGCGGGTGACGCCCCACAGCCGGGACTGGGTGAACGCCGCGCAGCTGAACTCCGGCGTGGTGGTGCGGGCGTGCACGATGCCGCCGGCCGCCAGGATCCGCTCCACCACCGGGTGGGTGTGCTCGGCGACCTCGTCCCGCAGGGCGAGCGAGCCGTCGGTGGCGCGGCGGCCGGCGATCGGCTGCTCCTCCTTGGTGGCCACCGCCAGGCCCTCCAGCGGCCGGGGCGGCTCGCCCCGGCCCGCGTACCGCGCCTCGGCGGCGCGGGCGGCGGCCAGCGCCTCCTCGAAGGTGCGCTCGGCCAGGGCGTTGACGGTCGGCTCGACCGCCTCGGCGCGCTCGATCACCGCCGTCATCAGCTCGACCGGGGAGAGCGAGCGGTCGCGGAAGCGGCGCAGCGCCTCGGTGGCGGGGAGGTGGGCGAGTTCGGTCATGGCACCAGGTCCTCGGTGGGGGCGGCCAGGGAGCGGCGCTGCTCGGCGATGTGCTCCGGACGCCAGCCGGGGCGGGGGACGGAGGCCAACAGCAGCCGGGTGTACGGGTGTCGGGGGTTGCCCAGGACGGCCTCGGTGGCGCCGGACTCGACCACCCGGCCGGCCCGCAGCACGCAGATCCGGTCGGTGAGGTGGCGGACCACGGCCAGGTCGTGGCTGACGAAGAGGAAGGACAGGCCGGTGTCCCGGCGGATGCCGGCCAGCAGGTCGAGGATCTGCGCCTGGATCGACACGTCCAGTGCGGCGACCGCCTCGTCCAGGATCAGCACCTTCGGCTCGGCGGCCAACGCCCTTGCGATGGCCACGCGTTGGCGCTGTCCGCCGGAGAGCCGGCGGGGCAGCGCGGCCGCCTCGCGCTCGCCGAGGCCGACCCGGTCGAGCAGGTCGGCGGCCCGGTCGCGGCGGGCGGCGGCGGTCAGCGGGGAGTGCAGCCGCAGCACCTCCTCGACGCAGTCCCGGACGGTGATCCGGGGGTCGAGCGAGAGGTACGGGTCCTGGAAGACCATCTGGATCTCACGGGCGCGGGCCAGCCGTTCGGCCCGGCCGCGCGGACGGGCCGAACGGTCGCGGCCGTCGAGCAGCACGGTGCCGGTGTCCGGGGTCTCCAGGCCGACCAGCATCCGGGCGGTGGTGGTCTTGCCGCAGCCGGACTCGCCGACGATGCCGAGCGAGCCGCCCGGCGGCAGGGTGAAGGAGACGTCGTCGACGGCGGTGTGCGGGCCGAAACGCTTGCCGAGACCGGAGACCAGCAGGCCGGAGGGGGCGGTGGTCACGGCCGCCTCCCGGCGGTCGGGGCGGACGCCCCCGCGGAGCGGGACCGGGTGGCGGCCGCGTGGCCGAGGGGCCGGGGAGCGGCAGCGGATGGGCCGGTGGCCGGGAGGCGGGGGCGCCGCGCGCTGCGCGCGGGGCGGCCGGCGGGCGTGGTGGGGCCGGGGTGGCGGGGGCGGGTCACGGGAGGATCCCTTCGTCGGCGCGGTGGCAGGCGGCGAGGCCCGGGCCGTGCGGGGTGAGGGCGGGGGGCTCGGTGCGGCAGCGGTCCTCGGCGTGCGCGCAGCGGGCGGCGAACGCGCAGCCGGCCGGGGCCTCGGCGAGCGAGACCGGGCGGCCGGGGATCGGCCGGGGCGGGGCGGCGCCGGGCTCCAGCCGGGGCGTGCAGGCGAGCAGTCCGGCGGTGTACGGGTGCCGGGGCCGGGCGAAGAGCTCGGTGACGGCGCGCTCCTCGACGATCCGGCCGGCGTACATCACGTAGATCCGGTCGCAGACGGCTGAGGCGAGCTCCAGGTCGTGGGTGACGAAGAGCATGCCGGTGCCGCGGTCGGCCTGCAGCCGGGTGAGGACGGCGATCACCTCGGCCTGGGTGGTGACGTCCAGTGCGGTGGTGGGCTCGTCGGCGAGCAGCAGTTCGGGCTGTCCGGCGAGCGCGGCGGCGATCACCACGCGCTGCAGCATGCCGCCGGAGAACTGGTGCGGGTAGCGGCGCAGCGCGCCGTGCGGGTCGCGGACGCCGACCGCGTCGAGCAGTTCCTCGGCGCGGGCGGCGGCCTCGGCGGCGGGCGTCCCGGCGGCGCGCAGGCCCTCGGTGAGGAAGTCGCCGACCCGGCGCAGCGGGTTGATCGAGGCGCGCGGGTCCTGGAAGACCATGGCGACCCGGCGGGCGCGCAGGTCGCGCAGCCCGGCGGGGCCGAGGTCGAGCACCTCGCGCCCGCCGACCCGGATCCGCCCGTCGGCGCGGGCGCCCTCGGGGAGCAGGCCGAGGACGCTGCGGCAGGCCACCGACTTGCCGGAGCCGGACTCGCCGACCAGGCCGACCGTCTCGCCGGGCCGCACGTGCAGGGTGACCCCGTCCAGGATCGGCCGGGCGGCCTGGCCCTCGGGGAGTTGGACGGTGAGCCCGTCGACCTCCAGGACGTTCCGATGGTCGGTCATCACCGCTCCCGCCTTGCCACTCGGTCGGCGAGGCCCTCGCCGACGATGCCGAACGCCACCACGGCGAGCACGATGCACGCGGACGGCGCGAGCGCGGGCAGCATCGCGCCCTGCTGGAGCGCCGACTGCCCTTCGTTGATCATCGCGCCCCAGTCCGCGGCGGGCGGCTGCACGCCGAAGCCGAGGAAGGAGAGCGCGGCGAGGTCCATCAGCGCGTAGCCGAAGTTCATCGCGCACTGGGCGAAGACCGTCGGCGCGATGTTGGGCAGCAGGTGCCGCAGGCAGATCGTCCAGCCGGACCAGCCCTGGACCAGGTACGACTCCAGGTACGGGCGGGCCTTCTCCTGCCGGGCGATGCCGCGCACCAGGCGTCCCACGTACGGGGTGTAGGCGACCGACATGGCGATCACCGGCGCGGTCATCCCGGAGCCGAACACCGCCACGAACATGATCGCCAGCAGCAGGCCGGGGAAGGAGAAGACCAGGTCCATGGTGCGCGAGAGCAGGGCGTCCGCCCAGCCGCCGCGCCAGCCGGCCAGCACCCCGAGCAGGGTGCCCAGCAGCGTGGACAGGCCGACCACCAGCAGCGGGCCGAGCAGGCCGGTCCGGGCGCCGAAGAGCAGCCGGGAGAGCACGTCGCGGCCGGACTGGTCGGTGCCGAGCAGGTGGTCGGCGCTGCTGCCGACCAGGGAGGCGCCGAGGTCGAGCGCCTCGGGGTCGGCCGGGGCGAGCAGCGGGGCGCCGACCGCGACCAGGACCAGGGCGAGCAGCACCAGCAGGGCGGCGGTGAACAGCGGCCCCCGGCCGAGCAGGGCCAGGGCCCGCCCGCCGGGCCGGCGGCGCAGTTCGGGCAGCGCGGTGGCGGTCATGCGGTCCCTCCCTTCGCCCCGCGGCGCAGGGTGAGCCGGGGGTCGATCAGCGGGGCGAGCAGGTCCACGGCCAGGTTGACCGCCGCGAACGCGGCGACCACCAGCAGGGTGACCGCCTGCACCACCGGGAAGTCCTTCACCGAGACCGACTGGACCAGCAGTTGGCCCACCCCCGTGACGTTGAACGCGGTCTCCACGATCGAGGTGGAGACCAGCAGGCCGGCCAGCATGGTGCCGCCGACCGTGACGATCGGGCCGAGCGCGTTGCGCAGCACGTGCCGGCGCACCACCGAGCGGCCCGCGACGCCGCGGGAGCGCGACACCTCGACGTGCTCGCGGCCCAGTTCGTCGAGCATCGCGGAGCGGGTCACCCGGGCCAGCAGGCCGGCCAGGGTGACGGCCAGCGCGAACGCGGGCAGCGTCAGGTGGTACAGCCGGCCGCCGAGGCCGCTGCCGGTCGAGCCCGGGCCGGGGAACCACCCCAACTGCACCGAGAACAGCGAGACCAGGGCGATCGCGGAGACGAACGGCGGGGTGGCGGTGGCCACCCCGGTGCCGATCAGCACCGCGCGGTCCAGCGGGCCGGGGCGCAGCGCCGCCAGCACGCCGAGCAGCACGCCGCCGACGGCGACCAGCAGCGCCGCGTACCCGACCAGCAGCAGGGTGCCGGGCAGCCGGGCGCCGATCAGCGCGCCGACGTCCTGGCGGAACTGCACCGAGCGGCCGAAGTCGCCGTGCAGCACGCCGCCGAGCCACTTCAGGTACTGGGTGAGGAACGGGTCGTCCAGGTGGTACTGGGCGCGCAGCGCGGCGACCGTGGCGGGCGAGGCCGGGCGCCCGTTGAGCAGGAAGGCCACCGGGTCCCCGGGGGCGAGGTGCACGGCGCTGAAGACCAGGAACGAGGTCGCCAGCAGCACCCCCGCCAACCCGAGGAGCCGGCCGAGGAGGTAGCGGGCCATCAGCGCGCGGCGCCGATCGTCGCGGCCCACGGGTAGTACAGCGACGAGATGCTCGCCGTGGCACCGGCGATCCTGGAGCCGAGGAAGACGGTGTACGGCGACTCGTAGAGCGGGATGGCGACCAGTTCGCGGACCGCGATCTTCTGCAGCTCGGCGGTCAGGTCGGCCCGGGCGGCCGGGTCGGCGGCGGCCACCGCGCGGTCGAAGAGCCTGTCGAACTCGGGGTCGGACCAGTTGCCGTAGTTGGCGAAGTCGCCGGTGTGGAACGACTGGTAGAACTCCAGCGGGTCCGGGCTGTTGGTGTAGCCGTTGGTGATCACCAGGTCCAGGCCGGCCCGGGCGTTCGGGTCGGTGAACAGCGAGGTGTACTGGTCCGGCGCGACCGGCTTCAGCTCCACGTCCAGGCCGATCCGCCGGCCCGCCGCCTGCACGGCGTTGGCGACCACGCTGATCTCGGGCGCCAGCGAACTGGTCGCCAGGACCACCTTCTTGCCGCTCGCGCCGGCCTCCCGGACCAGCTTCTCGGCGGCCGCCACGTCGTACGCCGGCTCGGGGAGCGCGGCGAAGTAGCCCTCGGTCCGGTCCGGGGCGGTCGCCCACGCGGCGCGGGCGGACGGCGCCTTGGCCGGGGTGCCGATCCCGCCCACCGCGGCCTTGACCATGGAGGCGCGGTCCAGCGCCATGGAGAGCGCCCGGCGGACCTTCAGGTCGGCGAGGGTGCCCTTGAAGTCGAGCACCGCGAGCTCGCTGGCGGCGGTGTTCGGGCCGAAGTACAGCTTGCCCTGACCGGTCGAGCGCAGCTGCGCCAGCGAGGAGGTGGGCACCATGTAGCCGCCGTCGACGGTGCCCGACAGCCAGGCGTTGGCCCGGGCCGTGGGGTCGTTGATGAAGACGAACTTCACGCTGTCGGCCTTGGGCGCGAGCTTCGCGTCCCAGTAGGCCGGGTTCTTCTTCAGGGTCAGGCTCTCGCCCTGCGCCCAGCTGTCGATCGCGTACGGGCCGGTGCAGTCCACCCCGCCCTGCGGGGAGCCGTAGTCCTTGCCCGCCTTGGCCAGGTGGGCCGCCGACTCGACGGTGCCGGGGGAGGCGGCGAGCAGCTCGTTCAGCAGCACGTCCGGCTTGGTGAGGCGGATGGTCACCTCCAGCGGGCCGGTCTTCTCGATCGAGGAGACGTTCTTGAACGCCGACCCCCAGGTCGAACCGGTCGCCGGGTCGAGGTGCCGCTGCAGGCTCGCCACCACGTCGTCGGCGGTCATCGTCGCGCCGTCGTGGAACTTCACGCCCTCGCGCAGGGTGTACACCCAGGTCAGCGGGTCCGGGTTGGTGGACTTCAGGGCGAGCGACGGCTCGATCCTCAGGTCCGGGGTGACCCGGAACAGCTGCTCGCAGACGTTCGCCAGCACGGTGTTCGGCGGGTAGTCGAAGGCCTGCGCGTAGTCGAGCGAGTACGGCTCCGCGTAGAGCGACCAGGTGAACGACGCGATCGGCCCCTTGGCGGGCGGGGTGTCGGGCGCGGCGGTGTACGCCGCGTCGGTGGCCGTCGGCCTGGCCGCGCCGGAGCAGGCGGCGGTGGCGAGGGCCAGGGCGGTGGCGGCCAGCAGGGCGGCCGGTCTGGGGACGCGCATGGCGGGTCCACCCCTTTCAGGGGTTGGCGGGGTGCTGGGGAGCGTGCTGGGGAAGTGCTGAGGAGTATTGATGCGGGAACGTTCCCGCACAAGGGGTGCGACACGGTTTGCGGGAACGGTTTTGCAAAGGTGGCGGGGGCGCCGGAGGAGGGGTGACGGCGGGCGGGCCGGGCTGGCAGCATTCGGTGCATGACCGACACCCCGCGCCCCCGGATCCGGCTCGTCGACGTGGCCCGCGAGGCCGGCCTGTCCAAGACCACCGTCTCCGCCGCCCTCAACGGCACCGGCCGGCTCTCACCCGCCGTCCGGGAACGCGCCCGTGAAGCCGCACGCGCGCTCGGCTACCGGCCCAACGCCACCGCCCGGCTGCTGCGCGCGGGTCACGCGCGGCTGATCGGCTTCGCGGTCGGCGAATACCCGGCCGGGGCCGGGTCGTACATGGAATCGCCCTACTTCGCGCAGCTCACCAGCGCCACGGCGACCGCGGCCCTGGAACACGGCTACGCGCTGGTGCTGCTGCCCAGCGGCGCCACGCCCGACGAGTGGAACGACCTGCCGCTGGACGCGGCGATCGTCGCCGACCCGCTGATCGACGACCCGCTGGTGGAGGACTTCCTGCAGGCGCGGATCCCGCTCTTCACGGACCGGTCCGTGGAGGGGCGCGAAGGCGCGCACTGGGTGGACATCGACACGGTCGAGGCGGTCCGAGGGGTCCTCGACCACCTGCGGGAGCAGGGGGCGGGGCGGATCGCCTTCGTGTCGCAGGACGCGCGGACCCGGTTCCACCGCGAGTCGGGGGAGGCGTACCGGTCCTGGTGCGAGGAGCGGCGGGTGGAGGATCGGTCGGTGCTGGCGGAGCGGCCCGGGAACGGGGCGGTGGTCGCCGCCGTCGAACGGGCGTTGGGGGGTGGGGCGGACGCGCTGTTCGTGGTCGCGGAGGTGGCGCCGCCGCTGGTGCTCGACGCCGCGCGGCGGCACGGGCTGGCCGTGCCGCGGGACCTGCTGGTGGTGTGCGCCGGCGAGGACGGTTCGGCCGAGCACGCCGACCCGCCGGTCAGCACGCTCAGCCTCCGGCCCACCCAGGTCGCCGAGGCGGGGGTGGAGCTGCTGGTCGCGGCCCTGGAGAGCGGCGACCCCGCGCCGACGGGACGGCTGGTCCGGACGGAGCTGACGCTCCGGGCCAGTTCGCTGCGCTGAGCGCGGGGCGTGCCCGCCGTCGGCGGCCGCGAGTGCGCGGCGGGTCGCTCGCGCGGTTCTCCGCGCCCCTGGCGGGGCGCGGAGCGGCGGGTCCGCGTCAGTCCCGGCTGTGGACCAACCGGCCGCCGACGTACGTGCGTTCCACCTTGGTGTCGGCGATGGTGAGAGGGTCGGCCGTGAGGATGTCCCGGTCGAGGACGACGAGGTCGGCGAGGTGGCCGGGCTGGAGGCTGCCGGCGTCGGGGTGGCCGTTGACGTGGGCGGACCCGGCGGTGTAGGCGGCGATCGCGCTGGTGAGGGCGAGGCGCTGCTCGGGGAGGAAGACCCGCCCGTCGGTCGCGTCGGGTTCCATCCGGTTGACGGCGACGTGGATGCCGGCCAGCGGGTCGGGGCTGGAGACGGGCCAGTCGCTGCCGGCGCAGAGCGTGGCGCCGGCCCGGTACAGCGAGCCGAACGGGTACTGCCAGGCGGCGCGTTCGGGCCCGAGGAACGGGATGGTGAGCTCGTCCATCTGCGGCTCGTGGGCGGCCCACAGCGGTTGGATGTTGGCGATCGCGCCGAGCCGGGCGAAGCGCGCGATGTCGTCGGGGTGGACGACCTGCAGGTGGGCGAGGTGGTGGCGGTTGCCGCGCCGGCCGTTGGCGGCGACGGCGGCCTCGACCGCGTCCAGCGCCTCGCGGACGGCGCGGTCGCCGAGCGCGTGGAAGTGCACCTGGAAGTCGAGCGCGTCGAGGTCGGTGACGTGGGACCGCAGCGCGGCCGGATCGACGAAGCTGAGGCCGGAGTTGGCGGTGGCGCAGCCGCAGCCGTCCAGGTAGGGGCTGGTCATGGCGGCGGTGAAGTTCTCGGCGATGCCGTCCTGCATGATCTTCACCGAGCCGGCCCGGAACCGCCCGGTGCTCAACGCGGCCCGGCGCTCCACGAGTTCGGGGATCTGCTCGGCGCCGCGCTCGCGGTCCCACCAGAGGGCGCCGGTGACACGGGCGGTGAGGGTGCCGTCGAGGGCGGCGGTGCGGTACGCGTCGGAAGGGTCGGGCTGGCCGTTGAAGACGCCGAGCAGGGCGTCCTGCCAGCCGGTGATGCCGAGGGAGTGCAGCAACTGCTGGGCCCGGTGCAGGCCGGCCAGGCGGTCGGCGGCGGTGCTGGGCGGGATCAGCCGGGCGACCAGGCCGGTGGCGCCCTCCTGGAGGACGCCGCTGGGGGTGCCGTCGGCCTCGCGCTCGATCCGGCCGTCGGCGGGATCGGGGGTGTCGCGGGTGAGGCCGGCGAGTTCGAGGGCGCGGGTGTTGGCCCAGGCGCCGTGGTGGTCGCGGTTGGTGAGGTAGACGGGCCGGTCGGGGACGACGGAGTCGATCAGCTGCCGGGTGGGCAGGCCGCCCGCGAAGCTCTCCATGGACCAGCCGCTGCCGGTGATCCACGCGCGCTCGGGGTTGGCGGCGGCGAAGGCGCGGATCCGGGCGAGGTAGTCGTCGACGCCGACGGTGCCGGTGAGGTCGCACTGGGCGAGCTCGGCGCCGCCGAACACCGCGTGGACGTGCGAGTCCTGGAAGCCGGCGAGCAGCAGCCTGCCGTCCAGGTCGACGACCTCGGTGCCGGGGCCGACGAGTTCGCGGACCTCGTCGTGGCCGACGGCGGTGATCCGCTCGCCGGTGACGGCGAGGCTGGTGGCCCGGGTGCGGGCGGGGTCGCCGGTGTGGACGGGACCGTTGGTGAAGACCAGGTCGGCCTTGGTCATGGCTGGCGCTCCAGTGCGTCTGCGGGGGCGGCGTCCGGGTCGGTGGCGGAGGCCGGGCTGTAGTCGGGGGAGAAGTACGGCGCCTTGCGGACCCAGCGGGCCCAGGCGGCGGCGGCCAGGCCGCTGGCGATCATCAGGACCGGCACCAGCAGCTCGAACCAGCCGTTGTCGGCGGAGAGCTCGAAGTGGTCGGCGGAGTCCCAGAAGGTCCAGACGAGGTAGCCGCCGACGGCGAGCAGGGCGGCCGCGCCGAGCAGCGGCGCGACGACGGCGCGCAGGCCCTCCAGCGGGTTGCTGCGCAGCAGGTGCCGGAAGCGCTTCGCGGCGGCGGTCGCGACCAGCGCGTAGTACAGGGCGACGACGATGCCGATCGCGTTGACGGCGGCGGAGATCAGGTCGTTGACCGTCGGGATGACCAGCGAGAGCAGGGCGAGGGCGACCGCGATGCCGGTGATCAGGTAGGTGCCGGTGGCGGGGGTGCCGTACCTGGGGTGGATCCGGGTCCAGACCGGGCCGAGGGTGCGGTCGCGGCCCATCGCGTACATGCCGCGGGCGGTCGGGATGACCGAGGCCTGCAGCGAGGCGGCGGCGGAGAACATCAGGGCGACCAGCGGCAGGGCGGCGAGCGGCTGGTCGGCGAGCTTCTCGCCGAAGTAGGCCAGGCCGCGGGCGCCGTTGTCGGCCAGTTCGTCGAGCGGCAGGACCCGCTGGAAGGCGGTGCCGGCCACCAGGAAGAGCAGCAGCATCACGGTCAGCGCGATGAAGCCGGACCGGGAGGCGTCGCGCGGGTCGCGGACCTCCTCGCCGACGCTGAAGACGGACTCGAAGCCCCAGTAGCAGAACACCGCGAGGACCATGCCCTGGGCGAGGGCGGCCATCGACGGGATGGCGAACGGGTTGTACCAGTCCCAGGAGAACGGCTGGTCGCCGACGACCAGGCCGTAGCCGCAGAAGGCCAGCAGCACCGCGTACTCGAAGACCAGCAGGACGTTCTGCAGGCGGGTCGCGTGGTGCAGGCCGCGGACGGCGACCACGGCGGCGGCGATCAGCACCACCAGGCCGAGCAGGGTGGACTGCACGGTGGAGTCCGGGTCCAGGGTGAGCCCGGCGACGCCGTGCAGGCCGGCCTGGCCGAGCAGTTGGAGGACGGCGGAGCCGGTCACCGTGGTGGTGTACGCCATGAAGACGACGGTGCCGACGGTGTTCACCCAGCCGGTCAGGAAGCCGAGCCACGGGTTGAGCGTCCGGCCGACCCAGCGGTAGCTGGAGCCGGCGTCCGGTTCGACCCGGCCGAGCCGACCGTAGCCGCCGGCGATGGCCAGGACCGGGAGGAAGGCCAGCAGCATCAGCGCGGGCAGGTGCAGGCCGACGATGGCGGCCATCAGGCCCAGGCCGATGCCGACGCTGGTGGTGGCGGCCGTGCTGGATGCGGCGAGTGCCACGCCGCCGGCCACGCCGAGCGAGCGGCGCATCGCCGGCTGGGAGCTGTGCAGGCCCGCTCTGGGGCCGGCTCCGGAGTCCTTCACCGTGGGTGCCAACGGATCACCGCCTAGGTATGGGGGAGGAAGTGCCAGGTGGGGGAGGGCTCGGACAGCGGGCGCGCGGCGCCCGGTCCGGTAGCGAGCTCATGAAACCCGTGAGGCGCTTCACACGTCAATGCTGTTGTCATAAGCTCGGGAGGCATGAGCGATCGAGTCGTACCCGAGGACCGGCGCCGGCGCCGCCGCCCCACCCGGCAGGGCACCGTCCTCACCCGCGAGGTCATCATCGGGACCGCGCTGCGGCTGGTCGAGCAGCACGGGACCGAGGCGTTCACCGTGCGGCGCCTCGGTGCCGCGCTCGGCGCCGACCCCAGCTCGCTGTACCGGTACTTCCGCAACGCCGACGACCTGCTGCTCGCGGTCGCCGACGAGCTGATCGGCCGGGCCCAGGCCGGCTGGCGGCCCTCCGGCGACTGGCGGGCCGACCTGCGGGAGATCGGGCTGCGGATCCACGCGGCGTACCAGTCCCACCCGCAGGCCGCGGTGCTGGCCGCCCACCGCACCACCGGACGCGAGAACGAGACCCGGGCGGTGGAGGCCATCCTCGGGCTGCTGCGCGACGCGGGCTTCCCCGACCGGGAGGCGGTCCGGGTCTACCACGCCTTCGTCGACCAGGCCCTGGGCTTCGCCGCCCTCGACGCGGCGGCCCAGGCCCTCCCCGAACCCGCCCGCAACGCCGACCGCGACGTGTGGCCCGACGCCTACGCCCACCTCACGGCCGAGACCCACCCGCACATCGCGGCCACCGCCGGCCTGCTGGTCGCCGACATGGGCCGCAGCGGCTACCCGTTCGCGCTGGACCTGCTGCTGGACGCCGTCGCCGCCCGACTGGCCGGCCACCGCACCGCGGAGGGCGGTTGACGGACCGGCCTAGGAGGCCGGGAAGTCGAAGGTGTAGCCCTGGGCGACCAGCCACGGCAGGAGCTGTGCCAGCGCGGCGACGGTCTGGCTGCGGTCGCCGCCGCCGTCGTGCATCAGCACCACGCCGCCGGGCCGCAGGTCCTTCTGGACGGTGGCGACGATCGCCGGGACGCCGGGGCGGGACCAGTCGCGCGGGTCGACCGTCCAGCCGAGCGACTTCATGCCGAGGTCGGTGGCCGCCTTGACGTTCTCGGCGGTGAAGTCGCCGCCGGGCGCGCGCCACCAGGTGACCTGGGTGCCGGGGCCGCCGGCCCTGACGATGGTGTCCCGGGCGTCGGCGATCTCGGCGACCTGCCGGTCGTGCGGGAGGGCGTGCATCGGCTGCGGGTGGTCGACGGTGTGGTCGCAGAGCCGGTGCCCGCCGGCCAGGATCCGCTGGGTCATCGCCGGATCGGCGGCGACGTTCTTGCCGACCTGGCAGAAGGTGGCGTGCGCGCCGTAGCGGGCGAGCAGGTCGAGGACGGCCCCGGTGGCCGGCCCCGGGCCGTCGTCGAAGGTCAGCGCGACGGTGCGGCCGCCGGAGGCGGTGTGGTGCAGCACCGAGCCGGGCACGGGGACGCCGCCGGGCGGTCCGGAGGGGCGCGGCGTGGCGGGGGCCGTCGCGGAGGCCGACGGGGAGCCCGGCGGGCGGGTCGCCGAGGGCTCGGCGGTCTGCGGCGCGGGGGTCCGGGTCGGGGTGGGGTCCGCGTCGTCCGCCCCGGGAGTGCTGCTCGGCGAGGAGGGGTTCGGGGCCGAGCGCGCGGTCGAGGTGGAGGCGGCGGGGGAGGGCGACGCCGACGGCGGGGCCGACGCGGAGGGGCGGCCCGCGGCGTCGCCGGCGGACGAGCCGTGCCCGGGGCCGCCGCAGGCGACCAGCACGGCGGGCGCCAGCAGGGCGGACAGGCCGACCCCGAGGGCGCGGCGGCGACGGTTGAGAGTGTGGTGGATCACCAAGGTGACGACTCCTGACGTCGTACCGGCCGCCTTTGGACGGGGCGTCTGGCGGATACGACGCCGGGCACGAACGGGCTGGTTCCGTACGGGTGTGCGCCACGCCACATCGCGGGCGACCCTGGGAATCGGTCAGAACTCGGACCAGCGTACGCGGGCGTCGGCGTTACGCAGCGAGGTCACCCGGCGACCGAACTCCGCTGCGGCGGCCGGGTTCTCGGGCGTCTGCTGGGCGACCCAGGCGGCGCTCGCGGTCTCCCGGGCACCGCGCAGCACGGCGCATCCGGGCCACTCCCGGACGTCCCAGCCGTACGCCTCGGTGAAGGCGGCGTACTCCTCGGCCGGTAGCCCGTACCGGTCCTGAGCGAGGGTCAGCACCACCAGGTCGTGCTCGCGCAGGTCGGCGGAGACCGTCTCCAGGTCGAGCAGCACCGGGCCGTCCGGGCCGACGTGGACGTTGCGCGGGAGCGCGTCGCCGTGGACCGGGCCGGGCGGCAGGACCGGGGTCAGCCCGGCGAGGGCGGTGACGAAGCTCTCCTTCCGCTCGCGCAGGAACGCGGCGTCGGCCGGGTCGACGCGGCCGTCCGCCGCGGCGAGCCAGCGGTCGACCGGGGCGAGCAGCTCGCGCCGGGGCAGCGGGAAGGCCGGCGCCGGCCGGTCCGGGGCGTCGGGCAGCTCGTGCAGGGCGCGCAGCAGCGGGGCGAGGTCGGCCGCCCGGGCCGGCCGGACGGCCGGCGGCAGGCGGCGCCAGAAGGAGACCGGGTGGCCGTCGGCGTCGAGCGCCTCCGGCAGGTGGGGGCGGACCACCGGGATGCCGCGCCCGTCCAGCCAGCGGGCCACCGCGAGCTCGCGGGCGGCGCGGCAGCCGGGGGCGCCGGCGGACGGGACGCGGCCCACCTTGGCGACCACCGCAGGGTCGCCGAGGTCGAACACGGCGTTCTCACCGAGCGCCAGCAGCGCCGCGCCGTCGGGGTCGGGCAGCCCGGCCGCCCGGCAGGCCCGCCGCAGCAGGTGGCGGGCCCGCATCTCGTCGAAGGGTCGCTCCAGCACGGGGACCATCGTGCCAGCGCGGGTGCGCCGATGTGCGCGGCCGGTGGCGGGCCGCGCACATCGGGACGGGACGGGTCAGACCAGGACGCGCTCCCGCTCCTCGGCGCCGTGCCGCGGCTCGGGGGTGCCGTGGTCCAGGTTCGGCAGCCAGGAGAGCCAGCTCGGCAGGTACCAGTTGCGCTCGCCGAGCAGCGTCATGGTGGCGGGCAGCAGCACCGCGCGGATCACCGTGGCGTCGAGCAGGACGGCGACCGCGAGGCCCACGCCCATCTGCTTCATGGACTGCATCGACAGGGTGCCGAAGACCCCGAACACACCGACCATGATCACCGCGGCGCTGGTCACCACCCCGGCGGTGGAGCGGATGCCGTACGAGACCGCCTCGCGGGTGGCGAGGCCGCGGTCGTGCGCCTCCTTGATCCGGGAGACCACGAAGACGTGGTAGTCCATGCTCAGGCCGAAGAGGATCACGAAGAGGAACAGCGGCACCCAGGACTCCACCGCGCCCACGCCGGCGGTGCCGAACAGGGCCGCGCCGTAGCCGTGCTGGAAGACCAGCGAGAGCACGCCGTACGCCGCGCCGACCGACAGCAGGTTGAGCACCACCGCCGTCAGCGCGATGCCGAGCGAGCGGAACGACATCAGCATCAGCACGAAGGCGAAGGCGACCACGAAGCCGAAGACCGGGATCATGGAGTTCGACATCTGCTGGTTGAAGTCGTGCGACCCCGCGGTGCTTCCCGTGACCGGGGCCTCGGTGCCGGGCACTTTGAGGACGGTGGACGCCACCACGTCCTCCCGGAGGGCCTTCAGCGCGGCGGTGCTGGTGGCGTCGTTGCCGCTGCCGCTCAGCGGGACGTCCACGGTGGCGACGTTCTGCTCGGCGTGGACGTCGACCGTGATCGGGCCGTGCATCTTCCCGCCGCTCGCCAGCGCCTTCGCCTGGAGCTGCTCCAGCGCGGCCTTCATCTCCGGGGAGTCGATGTCGCGCGCCTTCACCACCACGGTGGCCGGTGCCGGGCTGCCGGGGAAGGCGGCCTCGATCCGCTGCGAGGTGGCGACCAGGGCGTTGCCCGCGGGCAACTGCTGCTGGAAGGTGAGGTTCGCGGTGTGCATGGTCAGCAGCGGCGCGGCGAGCGCCAGCAGCACGCCGCCGGCCAGCACCGCGGCGGTCACCGGACGGGCCAGCACCGGGGTGAGCAGCGCGTTCCACACCCGGCCGCCGGTGCCGCCGGTGCCGGCGGGCTGCGCGCTGCGCAGGCGGTGCAGGAACGGGACGCGGCCCTTCTCCACCCGGTCGCCGAGCATGGACAGCAGGGCGGGCAGCACGGTGAGCGAGCCGAGCACGGCGGTGACCACCACGATGATGGTGGCGGCGGACATCGCCTGGAAGTCGGCGATGCCGGTGAGGAACATGCCGGCCATCGCGACCACCACGGTGATGCCGGAGACCAGCACGGCCCGGCCGCTGGTGGCGGCGGCGATCTGCAGCGCGTCCGCCGCGCTGCGGCCGGCGGCCCGCTCCTCCCGCTCGCGGCGCAGGTAGAACAGGCAGTAGTCGACGCCGACCGCGAGGCCGACCAGCAGCATCACCGAGCTGGCGTCGTCACTGGTGTGCAGGAAGGTGCTGGACAGGGCGACCAGGCCGCCGGCCGCGACGAACGCGGTGACCGCGAGGACCACCGGCAGCACCGCTGCGACCAGCGCGCCGAAGGCGATCAGCAGGATGCCGAGGGCGAGCGGCACGGCCGTCCACTCGGCGCGGGCGAAGTCGTCCTGGAACTGGTCCTGGAACCACTTGCCGGCACTGGCCTCGCCGAACTCCTCGACCACCAGGTCCTTGTGCGCGGCCTGCACGCCGGCCACCGCGTCGACCACGGCGGGCACGTTGGCGACGGCCTTCTCCCGGTCCTCCCCGGTGATGGTGAACTGGAGCAGCGCGGAGTGCCGGTCGGCGGAGATCGCCTGCGTGTCGTACGGGCTGCGCAGGTCGGCCGTCCGCCCGGTGGCGCCGACGGCGGCGGCGACCTGGTCGACCACGGCGCGGAACGCCTGGTCGTCGGCGGTCAGGGTGGAGCTCTGGACGAGCACGGTCTCGGCGGCCGGGGACTTGATCCCGGCCTCGTCGAGGATCTTGGCGGCCCGGGCGACCTCGCCGGGCATCGACTCGGAGTCGGTCACCTTGTTGCTGCCGTGCACACCGCCGAGGTAGGCGGCGAGGACGACGAAGAGCAGCCAGCCGAAGACCGCTGTCTTGCGGTGGCGGGCGCTCCACGCGCCCATGGTGGCGGCGAGTCCTGCTTTCACGGAAGTTGTCCCCACGGAGAAGCGGCGGCCACCCCCGGCCGCCGGAGCCTTGCGCCGGCTGCGGTCCGGCTGCGCAACAGACGCTACGGAAGCGCGAGCTGACGGAACATCCGGCTGGGCACCGAGTTGTCCCTGGGCTTTCCCCCACCTCCGATGGTGGGGTTACCCCTAGGTGCCGAGCCTGCCCTCTCCTCCTTGAGGGCGGCCAGAAGTCCACCTTGAGGGGGAGAGGACTCCACCCGGAGCACGAGGTGGGCGGGGGTGGGCCCGGGTGACGATGGTGCGGGGCCCGGTTCGCCGTCCCCGGGGGGCGCCCCGTCGCGGAGTCAACAACTTGCCGGGCGGCAGGTAAATGACCGTACGATACGCACGCACATACTTACCTGCCGACCGGCTAAGGGGTTAGGGACTCGACCATGTTCCACCGAATCGGACAATTCGTCGTCAAGAGGGCCTGGTGGGTGATCGCCGCCTGGGTGGTCGGCATGATCGCCATCGCCGTCTCCGCGCCGAAGATCACCGCACAGACGGACGAGGCCGCGTTCCTCCCGAAGCACTACGAATCGATCCAGGCCGCGACCCTCCAGGAGAAGGCCTTCCCGTCCAGCTTCACGCCCTCCGCGCTCGCCCTGTTCGAGCGCAACGACGGCGCACCGCTGACCGCGGCGGACAAGGCCGACCTGGCCAAGATCGTCCAGGGCCTCACCGACAAGAAGATCGAGGCCGTCCAGCAGATCATCCCGGTCGGCGAGCAGACCACGTCCAAGGACGGCAAGTACGCGCTCGCCCCGATCGCCATCGACAAGGCCAAGCAGCAGGACCCGGCCGCTTACGGCGAGGTCGCCAAGCACCTGCGCGAGGAGGGCAAGGCCCTCACCGCCGGTACCGACGTCAAGTTCCAGCTCGGCGGTGCCGCCGCGCAGTCGCTGGACCAGCAGGAGGCCTCCGGCTCGGCCGACGCGCTGATCGCGCTGAGCACCGTCCTCCTGGTCGCCGTCATCGTCGGCATCATCTTCCGGTCGGTCCTGGCCGGCGTGCTGCCGCTGCTGGTCTCGCTGGTGTTCGCGATGCCGACCGCCAACGGCCTGATCGCGTTCGCCACCAAGGCCTTCGACCTGGAGTCCACCCCGGTCCTGTCGGCGATCCTGATCGTCGTCGTGCTCGGCGTCGGCACCGACTACTTCCTCTTCCTCGCCTTCCGCTACCGCGAGCGGCTGCGAGCGGGCGACGACCGCAAAGAGGCCGTGGTCAACGCGGTCGGCCGGGTCGGTGAGGCGATCGCCTCCGCCGCCGGCGCGGTCACCGTGGCCTTCGCGGTGCTGATCCTCTCCAGCCTCGGCATGTTCAAGGCGCTCGGTCCGGGCCTGGCCATCGCCGTCGTCGTCACCGCGTTCGCCTCGCTCACCCTGGCCCCGGCGCTGCTCGCCGTCATTCCGGCGCGCGGCGTGTTCTGGCCCGGCAAGAAGTGGATGAACGAGCCCGGCAACGCCCGGTTCACCGCGCTCGGCCGGATCCTGGAGAAGCGCCCTGCCGCAGTCGCCCTGGCTTCCGGCGGTGTGCTGCTGGCCCTGTCGGCCGGCATGCTCAACTACAACGGCATCTTCGACCTTGCGGGCAGCTCCATGCCCAAGGAGAAGGAGTCGATGGTCGTCCAGGACAAGATGGCGCGCGGCTTCTCCGCGGGCGCCGCCGACCCGACCCACGTCTACCTCGCCGGTCTGAACGGCGCCAAGCTCGACCCGGCGTCCTTCGACAGCTACGCCGCCAAGCTCGGCGCCGTCCCCGGGGTGGCCCAGGCCGCGCCGAAGCCGCAGGTCAGCGAGGACGGCACGACCGCCGACTTCACCGTCATGCTGAAGGACAAGCCCGACAGCAACGCGGCGATCGACACCGTCACCGAGCTGCGGGACGTCGCGCACGGCCAGGCCCCGTCCGGCACCGAGGCGAAGGTCGGCGGCCTCAGCGCGATCTACAAGGACATCAACCTGGCGATGACCCACGACTACCAGCTGGTCTTCCCGATCGCGGGTCTGCTGATCCTGCTGATCCTGGGCCTGCAGCTGCGCAGCGTGGTCGCCCCCTGGTACCTGATGGCCTCGGTCGGCCTGGGCTTCACCGCCACCCTCGGTGCGGCGACCCTGCTCTTCCAGAACCTCAAGGGCGAGCCGGGCATGATGTTCATGCTGCCGATCCTGATCTACCTCTTCGTGGTGGCGATCGGCACCGACTACAACATCCTGATCATCGCCCGGCTGCGCGAGGAGGCCCGTGAGGGCCGCAGCCCGCGGGAGGCGGCCCGCGAGGCGCTGCGCCACGCCGGCCCGACCGTGGCGGCGGCCGGCTTCATCCTGGCCGCGTCCTTCGCGACCTTCATGCTGGCGGGCAACGTCTTCATGCTGGAGTTCGGCTTCGCGATGGCCTTCGGCATCTTCCTGGCGGCCTTCGTGATGGCGATGTTCTTCACGCCGTCGCTGACCGCCCTGGTGGGCAAGGCCGCGTGGTGGCCCGGGCACGGCGCGATGCCGAGCCACGAGGCGTCCGTTCGGCTCGACGAGCGCGAGCCGGAGGCGGCCGGCCGGCACTGACGGCCGGGGCGGGCTCCCGAGCGGAGGGGGCAGGCGGTGGATCCCACTGCCTGCCCCCCTTCCGTGCCCGGCAAACGCGGTGTGACCAGGGGAACTTTTCCCGTCGCATCCACCGGTCGTCGTGCTAGAGTCGAAGCAGTTGCAGTATTGGTTCCCATGAACGTATGTGTGCGCCTGCTGGTTCCAACCAACAGGCGCATTTGTTTTGTCCGGTGTTCTCTCCGGATGGGGATCGCGGCTACTTGGGGTCCACGAAGTGTGGGCCCTGACGCCCCAGTGAAAGTGGAGACGGTTATGGCTACCGGCACCGTGAAGTGGTTCAACAGCGAAAAGGGCTACGGCTTCATCGAGCAGGATGGTGGCGGCGCCGACGTGTTCGCCCACTACTCGAACATCCAGGCCAACGGCTTCCGTGAGCTCGTCGAGGGCCAGAAGGTCGAGTTCGACGTCACGCAGGGCCAGAAGGGCCCGCAGGCCGAGAACATCCGCGCCATCTGAGACTCGCTCTTCGAGCAGACTCAACAGTCGCGCAGCGAGGGCCCGCAACCTGCAGGGTGCGGGCCCTCGCCCATGCCGCCGGACGGCCGGGGCGGCGCCCGCGCGACTTTCCACTCCTGATACGGCCGACTTCATCGCCACCGGTACCGCACCGTGCATCCCGCACCGTCCGTGCCGCACCGTGGCCCACGGCCCACCAGGACTTGGAGCAGCATGACCGACCAGGCACGCCCGCCGCGCAACCGATCCGCCCGCCCGCCCCGCAACGGCTCCGCGCCGCGCGGCGCCTCGGGGGCCCGTCCGGCGAACCGGACGCGTGGCCCGCGTACCGTCCAGGTCCGACCGGCCGAGGACTTCACGCCCGTCGAGGGCACTCCGGCGCGTCCGCCGGCGGCGTCGTTCGCCGAGCTCGAGCTGCCGAAGGGCCTGCTCTCCGCGCTCGCCGCGCAGGGCGTCACCGAGCCCTTCCCGATCCAGGCCGCCACCCTGCCGGACTCGCTGGCCGGCCGGGACGTCCTCGGCCGCGGGCGCACCGGCTCGGGCAAGACCCTCGCCTTCGGCATTCCGCTGCTGGTCCGCACCGCGGGCCGCCGCGCCGACGCGCGCCGCCCGCTGGCCCTGGTGCTGGTGCCCACCCGCGAGCTGGCGCAGCAGGTGACCGAGGCGCTCACCCCGTTCGCGACCGCGCTCAACCTGCGGATCGCCACCGTGGTCGGCGGCATGTCGATCACCCGGCAGGCCAACCAGGTCCGGCGCGGCACCGAGGTGCTGGTCGCCACCCCCGGCCGGCTGGACGACCTGATCGGCCGCGGCGACGTGTACCTCGACGACGTCGCCATCACGGTGCTCGACGAGGCCGACCAGATGGCCGACATGGGCTTCCTGCCGCAGGTCGTCAAGCTGCTGGAGCAGGTCGCCGAGGGCGGGCAGCGGATGCTGTTCTCCGCCACCCTGGACCGCAACGTCGACCGGCTGGTCAACCGCTTCCTGGCCGACCCGGTCACCCACTCGGTCGACCCGTCGGCGGGCGCGGTCACCACCATGGACCACCACGTGCTCCAGCTGGAGCCGGCCGACAAGGCCGAGGCGACCGCCCGGATCGCCGCCCGCGAGGGCCGGGTGATCATGTTCGTCCACACCAAGCACGGTGCCGACCGGCTCGCCAAGCAGCTGCGGGCGAACGGCGTGATGGCCGCGGCGCTGCACGGCGGCAAGTCGCAGCCGCAGCGCAACCGGGTCCTCGACCAGTTCCGCGACGGTCACGTCACCGCGCTGATCGCGACCAACGTCGCCGCGCGCGGCATCCACATCGACGGCCTGGACCTGGTCGTCAACGTGGACCCGCCGATCGACCACAAGGACTACCTGCACCGCGGCGGCCGCACCGCGCGCGCCGGCGAGTCCGGCACCGTGGTCACCCTGGTGCTGCCCGAGCAGCGCCGCGAGGTCAACCGGCTGATGACGGTCGCCGGGATCCGGCCGACGGTCACCAAGGTGCGCCCGGCCGACACCGAGCTGAACCGGATCACCGGCGCGCGCACCCCCACTGGCGTCCCGGTCGCGCTGCCCGTCCCGGGGGCGAACCAGCCGGCGGCGGCACCGGCGGCGCAGGCCGCCCCGGCCGGCGAGCAGGGCGGTCGTGGTCGCGGCCGCGGCGAGCGGGCCCGGCGGGTCGAGCGCGCGGAGCAGACCGAGCGCACCGAGCAGACCGCGCGCACCGAGGGCCAGGCGCGGCGCCGTCCGCCGGCGAAGCGCTCCGGGCTGCCCAAGGACGTGGACGCCAGCGGCAACCCGCGCCGTCCCCGCCCCAAGCAGCGTCCTGGCGCCGGCTCCGGCGGGCACATGGCGGCCGGCTTCATCGGCAAGTCCTCGGGCCGGGCGAAGCCGGGCTCGGGGTCGAAGAGCGGCTCCAACTACGGCACGGGTCGTCAGCGCCGCAAGGCCGACTGACCGCCGCCGCTCAGCAGCGCCGACGGGCCGTCGGGACGTTCGCGTCCCGGCGGCCCGCCGCCGTTCAGCGGACCGGCCCGGCGGTGGTTCCGGTCCGGGCCGCAGCCCCGGTGTCGGCGGTGGCCGGGACGAGGGCGCGCAGCCGCTCGGCGGTCTCCCGGTCGCGCGGGGAGACCACCACCAGCTGGAGGCCGTCCGCGGCGCGCAGCACCACCTGGTCCAGGTTCAGCCGGCCGACCGTCTCGTGGTCCAACTCCTTCTCGGTGCCCGCGCGTTCGCTCACCCGGTGCTCGTCCAGCCAGCGGTCCGCCTCCGGGAAGGCGGCCCGCAGGCGGCGGATCAGCGCCGCCAGCGGCTCCGCCTCCGGGGCGCCGTCGCCGCCGCGCTCGCCGTACGCCGCCCGCAGCTCGGCCAGGGTGCGGCGGGCGTGGCGCTCCCAGTCGACGGTCCGGGCGCGGCTGCGCTCGTTGGCGAAGATCACCCAGGCCAGGTTCCGGTCGGCGGGGGCGAAGCGGGAGAACTCCAGCAGTGCCTCGGCGGCCGGGTTCCACGCCCGCACGTCCCAGTCGGCGTCCATCACGAACGCCGGGGCCGGCGCCTGCGCCTGCACCATCCGCAGCAGCGCGGCCGGCACCTGCGGGATCCGGTCCGGCGGGGCCGGACGCGGTGCGCTGCCGGCCAGCCGGAACAGGTAGTCGGTCTCGGCGCGGTCCAGCCGCAACGTCCGCGCCAGTGAACTCAGCACCTCCGGCGAGGGGTTGATCTCCCGGCCCTGCTCCAGCCAGGTGTACCAGGTCACCCCGACCCCGGCCAGCAGCGCCAGTTCCTCCCGGCGCAGCCCCGGCGTCCGCCGCCGCACCCCGGGTGCCAGGCCCACCTGTTCCGGCGTCACCGCCGCGCGCCGCGCCCGCAGGAAGCTCGACAGCGCCTGCCGCCGGAACTCCTCGTCACTCATGCGACCCCCCTCTCGGTCCGACCACCAGTATCCGCCCGGTGCCTGTCACTCCGACTACCAGCATCGACACGCACTGCCGCCCGTCGCGGCCCGCCGGAAGAGTGGTGGACGTCAGCGAGGAACGCACGGAGGAGCAGGGGCGGATGACGACGAGGACGTGGACGGTTCGGGCGGCACTGGTCGCGGCGGCGGTGGCGGTCGTGCTGGGCACGGGCGCGGCGCCGGCCGGGGCGGCGGGGCAGCCGGCGTCACCGGCAGTGGCACAGACAGCGGCGCAGACCGGGCGCTACCCGGCGGTGCTGGTGGGACACGGGGACTCGCTGCACCCCGAGGGGGCGGGCTGGGACCCGGTGCACCGCCGGTTCCTGGTCGGCTCGATGCGGCACGGAACGGTGGCCGCCGTCCGGCCGGACGGGTCGACGGCGGTGCTGGTGGACGACCCGGCGCTGGTCACCGTGGTCGGGGTGCACGTGGACGCCGAGCGCGGCCGGATCCTGGTCGCCAACGGCGACACCGGGGCGGGCCTGCGGTCGACCGCGGCCACCACCCGCCGGGTGGCCGGGATCGGCGCGTACGACCTGGCGACCGGGCGCCGGCTGTTCTACACCGACCTGGCCGCGGTGGCCGCCGACGGCGGCGAGCACCTGGCCAACGACCTGGTGGTCGGCCCGGACGGGACGGTGTACGTCACCGACTCCTTCGCGCCGGTCGTCTACCGGGTGGCGCCCGGCGGGACGGCGTCCGTCCTGGTCCGGGACGACCGGCTGGCCCCGCAGCCGGGTGCCTTCGGGCTGAACGGCATCGTCCGCAGCGGCGGGACGCTGGTGATCGGCAAGTACGACGACGGCACGCTCTGGCGGGTGCCGATCGCCCGCCCCGAGCGGCTGTCGCGGATCCCCGTGGCCGGGGACGGCGACCGGCTGCTCGGCCTGGACGGGCTGCTCTCCCGGCCGGACGGCACGCTGCTGGGCATCACCAACCACCTGGGCGGCAGCGGCGCCGAGTCCCGGGTCGAGCTGCGCTCCGCCGACGGCTGGCGGACCGCCAGGCTGACCGCCGTCCGGCCGACGCCGGACGCGGCGACCACCGTGCTCACCCCCGGCCCCGGCGGCAGCGTGTACCAGCTGTCCGGGCGGCTCGACCTGCTGTTCGCGGGCACCCCGGTGGACGAGTTCACGCTCCGCCGGGTGGGCTGAGACAAGTGCTGAAGGGGCCGCACCCGGTGGGTGCGGCCCCTTCACCGGCTCGGAGCGGGGGTCAGTCGAACAGGTCCGGGTGCGGGCCGGTGCGCAGCTCGCGGTCGTCGGCGGCGATCGCCGCCAGGTCCTGTTCGGTCAGCCGGAAGTCGAAGACGTCCAGGTTCTGCCGGATCCGGGCCGGGGTGACGGACTTCGGGATCACGACGGTGCCGAGCTCCAGGTGCCAGCGCAGGACCACCTGGGCGGGCGACTTGCCGGTGCGGGCGGCGATCGCGGTGATCGCCGGGTCGGCGAGGACGGCGCCCTGGGCGAGCGGGCTCCACGCCTCGGTGGCGATCCCGTGCCGGGCGTGGAACGCGCGCAGTTCGGACTGCTGCAGGCCCGGGTGGAGCTCGACCTGGTTGACGGCCGGGACGAGGCCGCTGCTGTCCAGCACCCGCTGCAGGTGCGCGGGCTGGAAGTTGGAGACGCCGGCGGCGCGGATCCGCCCGTCGGCGGCGAGCTTCTCCAGGGCCCGCCAGGTGTCCAGGTACAGGTCCCGGGCGGGGGCGGGCCAGTGGATCAGGTACAGGTCGACGTGGTCGAGGCCGAGCCTGTCGAGGCTGGCGTCGAAGGCCCGCAGGGTGGCGTCGTACCCCTGGTCGGCGTTCCACACCTTGGTGGTGACGAACAGCTCCTCGCGGGCCAGGCCGGAGTCGGCGAGGGCCCGGCCGACACCGGCCTCGTTGCCGTAGACGGCGGCGGTGTCGATGCTGCGGTAGCCGGCCTCCAGGGCGGCGGCGACGGCGGCGGTGGTCTCCTCGTCGGGGACCTGGAAGACGCCGAAGCCGAGCTGGGGGATCTCGACGCCGTTGTTGAGCTTCACGGTGGGGACGGTCATGGCGGTTTTCCTTACGCGGTGCGGTCGGTGCGGTCGGTGAGGTGGCGGCGGCCCACCGGAGGAACAGCAGGTCGTCGGCGGACTGCGGGGTCAGCTGCCACTCGGCGTCCGGGAGGTCGGCGAAGACGTCCTGCGGGGTCCTGGTGGTCGTGGCGGGTCCTCGGGCGGGCCGGATCGGCGGGTCAGTGGTGGACGGGGACGGCGGTGGGGGCGGCGAGCGGTGCGCGGGCCGGGGTGCGGCGCTCCAGGGCGGCCGACCAGAGCGCGAGGACCAGCGCGGAGGCGGCGAGCAGGGCGCCGACCCAGTTCGGGGCGGTGTAGCCGAGACCCGCGGTGATCACCAGGCCGCCGAGCCAGGCGGCCAGCGCGTTGCCGAGGTTGAAGGCGCCGATGTTGACGGCGGACGCCAGGGTGGGGGCGCCGTGCGCCTGGTCCAGGACGCGCTTCTGCAGCGGCGGGACGGTGGCGAAGCCCAGTGCGCCGACCAGCAGGATCGTGACGGCGGCCAGCACCTTGCTGTGCGCGGTGAAGGTGAACACGGCGAGCACCACGGACAGGCCGCCGAGCGTCACGTACAGCATCGGCATCAGGCGGCGGTCGGCGAAGCGGCCGCCCAGCAGGTTGCCGAGGAACATGCCGGCGCCGAACAGCACCAGCAGCCAGGTCACCGCGCCCTCCGAGTAGCCCGCCACAGTGGTCATCATCGGGGCGATGTAGGTGATCGCGGCGAACACCCCGCCGAAGCCGAGCACCGTCATCGCCATCGCCAGGACCACCTGGACGTTGCGGAACGCGGCCAGCTCGCGGCGCAGCCGGGTGCCCTCGGGGCGCGGCAGCTGGGGGACCAGCCGGGCGATGCCCAGCAGCCCGACCACGCCCAGCGCGGCGACCGCGGCGAAGGTGGCCCGCCAGCCGAGCGCCTGGCCGATGAAGGTGCCGAGCGGGACGCCGACGATGTTGGCGACGGTCAGGCCGGTGAACATGGTGGCGATCGCGCCGGCCTTCCGGTCCGGCGCCACCAGGTCGGCGGCGACCACCGCGCCGATGCCGAAGAACGCGCCGTGCGCCAGCGAGGCGACGACCCGGCCCGCCAGCATCAGGCCGAAGCCCGGCGCCACCGCGGACAGCAGGTTGCCGGCCGTGAACAGGCCCATCAGCAGCATCAGCATGGTCCGGCGGTTCATCCGGGTGCCGAGCGCCGTCATCAGCGGCGCGCCGAGCACGACGCCGATCGCGTACCCGGTGACCAGCAGGCCGGCGGTGGGGATCGACACCCCGAAGTCGCCGGCGATCTGCGGCAGCAGGCCCATCACCACGAACTCGGTGGTTCCGATCCCGAAGGCCCCGATGGCCAGGGCGAGGAGCGCGAGAGGCATGACGCCACCCTCCATGCGATTGCTTGTGCGTCTTACGTGCTTCGACAATAGTTGCAGACGCTCGGTATATGCAAACGCTGGCAATCTTCGGATGCGGGTATCCTGGGAATCGTCGTCCTCGCAAGCCCTCGGAAGGAGACCGGGCCCGTGACCGCCACCGATCCCGCGCTGACCGCCCTCGCCAGCGGCTGGGCCGCGCTCTACGTGCTGCACGGACGGATCGACGCGCACATCGAACGCGCCCTGCAGGCCGAGCACGACCTCAGCGTCCGGGAGTACTCGCTGCTCGACGTGCTCAGCCGCCAGCACGACGGCGAGGGCGGCCACCTCCAGATGAAGCAGGTCGCCGACGCGGTCGTGCTCAGCCAGAGCGCCACCACCCGCCTGGTCACCCGCCTGGAGGACCGCGGCCTGCTCGCCCGCTACCTCTGCCCCACCGACCGCCGCGGCATCTACACCGACGTCAGCGAAGCCGGCCTCACCCTCCTAGCGGCCGCCCGTCCCACCAACGACAGCGCGCTGCGCGAGGCCCTCGACGAAGCCGCCAAGAACCCCGAACTCGCCCCGCTGGTCAGCGCCGTGGAGTCGGTGAACCGCTGACATGGAACGCGACGAACGGCTGTCGGCCCAGGAGGCGGCGCTGGACGCGCTGCTCGGCGCGCTCGGCCTCCGCTACGAGGAGCAGCCGGACGAACGGGTCGCCCGACTCGACGCGCGTGCACCCGGCTACGCCCAGTACCACCGCATCGGGCACAAGCGGCAGACCGCGTACCGGGCCCTCGAAGCGGACCGGCGGCTGACCGCGGACCACGCCGACCTGGTCGTCCGGGCCCTGCTCGCCGACGACGACCCCACCTCGCCGAGCTGGCTCACCCGCGCGCTGCTCGACGCGCTCGGCCGCCGCCGCACGGTGGACGCGCTGACCACCGCCGCCGCGCACGGCACGCCCTACCAGCAGAGCTGCGCCGCCCGGGCCCTGCACTGGGCCGCGCCCAGGGCGTGACACCGCGCGCCGGTGGCGTGCGCTCGCTCGTCGGGGTGAGTGATCGGCGGATCGCTCTGGGTACGCTGGAGAAGCTGTGAGACTCCGGCCCATGGGAGCACCGATGACCGTCGCACCTGAGCCCACCTGGCCCGTTCCCCCCGAGGGCGGCTGGACCGCCGACGACCTCGACCGGCTTCCGAACCTGCCTCCGCACACGGAGCTGCTCGACGGGAGTCTGGTTTTTGTGAGTCCGCAGTCCCTCTTCCACCTCTGTGCGATCAACCTGCTGTACTACGGCTTGCTCCAGGCCAAACCGGCGGAGCTGGCGGCGATCCGCGAGATGACGGTGACCCTCGGCAGGCGGGACCGCCCCGAGCCGGACATCATCGTGGTGCCACGCGAGGCGGCCACGGACGCCCGGCAGACCACCTTCCAGCCGGGTGACGTGATGCTGGCGGTCGAGGTGGTGTCGCCGGACTCGGTGGCGCGTGACCGCGAGGTGAAGCCGCGCAAGTACGCCGGGGCCGGGTTCCCGCACTTCTGGCGGGTGGAGAACGAGAGCGGAGAGCTCGCGGTGCACGTCTTCGAGCGGGACGGGGCGACCGGGGCGTACGCGCCGGTGGGGATCCACCGGAAGCGGCTGGCCCTCGATCTGCCGTTCCCGATCGACATTGATCTGACGGACCCGCAGCGGTGGCTGTGACGTCGGGTCAGGCGGCGAGGGCGGCGGTGAGGGCGGCGGCGTCGTAGCGGGCCAGGAGGAGGTGGGCGAGCTCCGGGGAGGCGCCGAGGACGTCGGCGACCAGGTCGGCGTCGGTGGCGGCGGCGGTGATGCGGTCGGGGAGCAGGCCCGGGGCGAGCAGGTACGGGGCGACGGCGGTGCGGGCCGCGCCGCGGGCCCGCAGGGCGGCGATCGCGTCCTGGACGGTGGGGCCGCCGGTGGAGGCGTGGGCGAGTTCGACGGCGGCCCAGCCGCGGGTGGCCTGCCAGGTGGCGGCGACGGCGCGGGTGGCGGCGTTCGCGGCGGGGTCGGAGGACCCGGCGGAGGCGAGGACCACGCCGGTGCGGGCGCGGACGGCGGGGGAGCGGACGTCCAGGCCGGCTTCGGCGAGGCGGCGGTCGAGGGCGTCGAGCAGCAGGGGCGAGGGGCCGAGCACGTCGGCGACCGGGAGGGCGGCACCGGCGGCGCGCAGCGCGGCGGGGATGTCGTGCTTGGCGTGGTACGCGCGGCTCAGCAGCAGCGGGACGGCGACGGCGTCGGTGAGCCGGCCGAGGACCTGGGGGATGCGCGGGGCGCAGTGGTCCAGGTAGGCGGTGGCGACGTCGAGGCCGGGGCGCAGGGCGCGGACGGCGCCGACGAGTCGGTCGACGGTGGCGGCGTGCCGGGGGTCGCGGCTGCCGTGGGCGATGAGGAGGAGGGTGGGCCCCGAGGGGGCGGCGGCCCCCTCGGGGCGGCGGGTCATCGGGTGTTCACCAGCAGTCCGCGGCTGCGCAGGACGCGCCGCTCGATCGGGGAGAAGAACAGCAGGTCGATGGCGACGCCGACGACGAGGATCAGGACGATGCCGAGCAGCACGCCGGACATGTCGTTGAACTCGCGCTGGTTCTCCAGGTACCGGCCGAGGCCGAGGCCCAGGTCGGGGGAGGAGGCGATGAGTTCGGCGGCCATCAGGGAGCGCCAGGAGAAGGCCCAGCCCTGCTTGAGGCCGGCCAGGTAGCCGGGGAGGGCGGCGGGCAGCAGGATGTGGCGGGCACCGCGCAGGCCGGTGGCGCCGAGGGTCTTGCCGGCCCGCAGGTAGAGCGGCGGGACCTGGTCGATGCCGGAGATCAGGCCGTTGGCGATGGACGGGACGGCGCCGAGCAGGATGACGGCGTACATCGCGGAGTCGTTGATGCCGAGCCAGATGACCGCGGCCGGCACCCAGGCGACCGAGGGCAGCGACTGGAGGCCGGCGAGCACCGGGCCGACGGCGGCGCGGACCGGCTTGACCTGGGCGACCAGCAGGCCGAGCGGGGTGCCGATGACGACGGACAGCGCGAAGCCGGACAGGCCGCGCCAGACGCTGGTCCAGATGATCGAGAACAGCGTGCCCTGGTACCAGAGGTCCTGGAACGCGACGAACACGTCCGCGGGGCTGGGCAGCTTGTAGGAGCTCGTCAGGTGGAGGCTGTAGGCGAGCTGCCAGAGGGCGAGCACCAGGGCGATGCCGAGGATCGGCGGCAGCACCTTCTGGCGGAGCACCTGGCCGATCGGGGTGCGCTGGGCCTGGTAGGTCTCCAGGGCGTCGAGGCCGGCCTCGACGCTCGCGGAGTCGGAGGTCTCCGGCTGCTGGTCCTGGTCCTTGACCAGGGTGGTGTCAGGGCTGCTGGACATGGCGGCGGATCTCCCCACGCAGGTGCTCGGTGATCTCGATGGACAGATCCGCGACGCCCGCGGACTCGATGCGGCGCGGCTGCGGCAGGTCGATCCGCCACTCCTTGGCGATCCGGCCGGGCCGGGAGGAGAGCAGGACGACCCGCTGGGCGAGCCGGACGGCCTCGCGCACGTTGTGGGTGACGAACAGGACGCTGAGCCGCTGCTCGGCCCAGATCCGGGTGATCTCGTCGTGCAGCACGTCGCGGGTGATGGCGTCGAGTGCGGCGAACGGCTCGTCCATCAGCAGCACGTTGGAGCCCTGGGCGAGCGAGCGGGCCAGCGCGACGCGCTGGCGCATGCCGCCGGACAGCTCGTGCACCCGCTTCTTGAACGAGCCGCCGAGCCGGACCAGCTCCAGCAGGCGCTCGGCCTCGGACTGGCGCTCGGCCTTGGGCACGCCGGCCAGGCGCAGGGCGAGTTCGATGTTCTTGCCGGCGCTGAGCCAGGGGAACAGCGCGTGGTCCTGGAACATCAGGGCGGGGCGGGCGCCGGGCACCTCGATGGTGCCGGCGGTCGGCCGGTCGAGGCCGGCCACCAGGTTGAGCAGGGTGGACTTGCCGCAGCCCGAGGCGCCGAGCAGCGTGACGAACTCGCCGGGCGCGACGTCGAGGCTGATGTCGTCCAGCACCGGGGCTGCGGTGCCGGGACGGCCGAAGGTCTTGTGCACGTGCGAGAGCCGGACGGCGTACTCGCCGTCCGGGGTGTCGACGGCGGGGGCGGCTGCCGAGGTGGTCAGTGCCGTGGTCATGGGCACCTCCTGCGTGGAGTCTGGCGGTGGGCGGCTGGGAGCCGGGGTCCGGCCCCGCCCCGGCCCGGTGGGTGGGCATCGAGGGGGCAGGGGCGGGGCGCGGACCGCGGAGCTACGGGAGGGGTCGGGTCACTTGGCGCCGAGACCGGCGTCGGCGACGGCCGGCTGACCCTTCTCCTTGAGCACCTTGTTGAGCGGGTTCAGGTCGTAGATCCCGGCCAGGGTGGGCTTCTTGAGCAGCCCGGCGGTCACCGCGTGGTCGGCCTCGGCCTGCAGGGTGCCGGCCAGCGGGTCGTCCAGGAAGTCGATGTCGGCCCAGGCCGGGTCGAGCACCGCGGCGTCCAGGGCGTTGCCCGCGTCGGCCTTGATCTGGGCGTTGGCGGCGGCCTTGGCCTGGTCGGGGTTGGCCTTGATGAAGGCGTTGGTGTTCACCGAGCCGCGCAGCACGGCCTCGACCACGTCCGGGTGCTCCGTGAGGAACTTCTGCGAGACGATGATGTTGGTGATCACGAACTTCTTGTCGGGCCAGACGTCCTTCTCGTTCAGCAGGACCTTGGCGCCGAGGGTGACCAGCTTGGAGGCGGTCGGCTCGGGCACCCAGGCGCCGTCGATCGAGCCGGACTTGTACGCGTCCGGGGTCACCTTGTTGTCGGTGCGGACCACGCTGACGTCGCCGGCGCCGGACTGGGCGTCGACCTTCCAGCCCTTGCCCGCCAGGTAGTTGAGCAGCGCCACGTCCTGGGTGTTGCCCAGCTGCGGGGTGGCGATCTTCTTGCCCTTGAGGTCGTCGACCGTCTTGATCTTGTCGGGGTTGACCACCAGCTTGACGCCGCCGGAGGCCGAACCACCGATGATCTTCAGGGACTTGCCCTCGGACTTGGTGTAGCCGTTGATCGCCGGGGAGGGGCCGATCCAGCCGATGTCGATCGAGCCGGCGTTCAGCGCCTCGATCTCGGCCGGGCCGGCGTTGAAGACCTGGGTCTTGATCTGGGTGGCGCCGAGCTCCTTCTGGAACAGGCCCTGCTGCAGGCCGACCAGGGCGGTGCCGTGGGTCAGGTTGGCGAAGTAACCGATCTTGACCGTGTCGGCGGAGAGCTTGGCGCCGCCGGCGGACGCGGCCGGGGCGGCGGAGGCCTTGTCGGTGCTCTTCGAGCCGTAGCTGCAGGCCGAGAGCAGACCGGCGGCGGTGATCACGGCCGCGGTGACGGCGGCGGCCCGTCTGATCCGACCGGCGTTGGGGCGGTTCGGGGTATGGGTGGACTCGGTGCTCGGTGCCATGGGAGGTGTCCCGTTCATGAACGTAGGGATGGGTGGCCTGTCGTGCGTGGGTCGCGCCGGGCCGGCGCCTGCTGTGGGAAGGTCCGGGCCCGGTGCCAGGGGATCAGTGCCCCTGGCAGGACCCACATCGGGACAGGCCGCCCTCGCCACTGCCGAGGGCGCCGCTGCCGACGCGGCCGCCTTCCTTGTTCATGCCCGAGAACGCCTCGCTGGGCATCAGACCCAGTCCTCCTCGTCGGGAGCGTCGTTGGTGCTGACGGTGTCGAACGCCTCGCCCGCCATGCCGGCGGTGAGGGTGGTGCCGTCGGCCGGATCGATCAGCAGGAACGATCCGGTCCGGCGGTTGTCGGTGTAGTCGTCCAGCGCCAGCGGCTCGGCGGTGCGCAGCACCACGTGGCCGATGTCGTTGACCTTCAACCCCTCGGCGCCGGAACGCTGTTCCAGGGAGTCGATGTCGATCCGGTACGAGATCTCCTTGACCAGCGCGCGCACCGTGCGGGTGGTGTGCTTGAGCAGCACCTTCGCCCCGACGGTCAGCGGACGCTCGTTCAGGTGGCAGACGGTGGCCTCGATGTCCTTGGTGGGGACGGGGGCCGGGCCGGCCGCGATCAGGTCGCCGCGGGAGATGTCGATGTCGTCGGCGAGCCGGACGGTGACCGACTGGGGGGCCCAGGCGATGTCCGTCTCCGCGCCGAGCGCGTCGATCCCGGCGACCGTGCTGGTGTGGCCGGAGGGCAGCACCGTGACGGTGTCGCCGACCCGCAGCACGCCGGAGGCCAACTGGCCCGCGTAGCCGCGGTAGTCGGGGTTCTCCTCGGTCTGCGGACGGATCACGTACTGGACCGGGAAGCGGGCCGGCTCGATGCTCGGGTCGCTGCCGACCGGGACGGTCTCCAGGTGCTCCAGCAGGGTCGGGCCGCCGTACCAGTCCATGTGGGCGGACGGCTCGACCACGTTGTCGCCGGCCAGCGCGGAGATCGGGACGGCCACCACGTCCTTGACGCCCAGCGAGGCGGCGTACGCGGTGAACTCCTCGGCGATGGCGGCGAAGACCGGCTCCGCGTACTCCACCAGGTCCATCTTGTTGACCGCGAGGACCACGTGCGGGACGCGCAGCAGCGCGGCGACGGCCGCGTGCCGGCGGGTCTGCTCGACCACGCCGTTGCGGGCGTCGACCAGGACGACGGCCAGCTCGGCGGTGGACGCGCCGGTCACCATGTTCCGGGTGTACTGCACGTGCCCGGGGGTGTCGGCGAGGATGAACCGGCGCCGCGCGGTGGCGAAGTAGCGGTACGCCACGTCGATGGTGATGCCCTGCTCGCGCTCGGCCCGCAGGCCGTCGGTCAGCAGCGCCAGGTCGGGCGCCTCCTGGCCGCGGCGGCGGGAGGCGTGCTCGACGGCCTCCAGCTGGTCCGCCAGGACCGACTTGGAGTCGTGCAGCAGCCGGCCGACCAGGGTGGACTTGCCGTCGTCGACGGAGCCGGCGGTGGCGAAGCGGAGCAGCGAGGTGGCGCTGGTCTCGATGGTGGTGCTCATGCTTAGAAGTACCCCTCGCGCTTGCGGTCTTCCATGGCGGCCTCGGACATCTTGTCGTCCGCGCGGGTGGCGCCACGTTCGGTGAGGCGGCTGGCGGCGATCTCGGCGATGACGTCCGCGATGGTGGCGGCGTCCGAGTCGACGGCGCCGGTGCAGGACATGTCGCCGACGGTGCGGTAGCGGATCAGCCGCTTCTCGACCGTCTCGTGCTCCTTGGGGCCGCCCCACTCGCCGGCGGTCAGCCACATCCCGTCGCGCTTGAACACGTCGCGCTCGTGGGCGTAGTAGATCTCCGGGAGCTCGATGTCCTCGCGCTCGATGTACTGCCAGACGTCCAGCTCGGTCCAGTTGGAGAGCGGGAAGACGCGCACGTGCTCGCCCGGCGCGTGCCGGCCGTTGTACAGCGACCACAGCTCGGGCCGCTGGCGCCGCGGGTCCCAGGCGCCGAACTCGTCGCGCAGGGAGAAGACGCGCTCCTTGGCGCGGGCCTTCTCCTCGTCGCGGCGGCCGCCGCCGAAGACCGCGTCGAACTTGTTGGACTCGATGGCGTCCAGCAGCGGCACGGTCTGCAGCGGGTTGCGGGTGCCGTCCGGGCGCTCGCGCAGCAGGCCGCGGTCGATGAAGTCCTGCACCGAGGCGACGTGCAGCCGCAGGTTGTGCTGCGCGGCCGTGCGGTCGCGGTACTCGATGACCTCGGGGAAGTTGTGGCCGGTGTCCACGTGCAGCAGCGAGAAGGGGATCGCCGCCGGGGCGAAGGCCTTCAGCGCCAGGTGCAGCATGACGATGGAGTCCTTGCCGCCGGAGAACAGGATCACCGGCCGCTCGAACTCGCCCGCCACCTCGCGGAAGATGTGCACCGACTCGGCCTCGAGGGCGTCCAGGTGCGACAGCGCGTAAGGGTTCCCGTCGGTGGCGACGAGGCTCCGGGTGGCGGTGGTCATGCGAGGCCCCTCTCGGTCAGGAAGGCGTGCAGATCGGCTGCGGACTCGGCAACCGTTCGGCCCTGCGTCTGGATGCGGAGCTCCGGGTCCTCCGGGGCCTCGTACGGGTCGTCCACCCCGGTGAGACCCGAGATCTCACCGGCGGCCTGCTTGGCGTACAGGCCCTTGACGTCGCGCTCCGAGCACAGCTCGACCGGGGTCGCGACGTGGATCTCCAGGAAGTCGGTGCCGTTCGCCAGGTGCCGCTCGCGCACCGCGGCGCGGGAGTCGGCGAACGGGGCGATCACCGGGGCCAGCACCTTCACACCGTTGGCCGCCAGCTTCTCGGCGACGAAGCCGATCCGGGTGACGTTGGTGTGCCGGTCCTCGCGGGTGAAGCCGAGGCCCTTGGAGAGGAACTCGCGGATCTCGTCACCGTCGAGCACCTCGACCTTGTGGCCCTCGGCGCGCAGGCGCTCGGCGAGGGCGAAGGCCAGGGTGGTCTTGCCCGCGGAGGGCAGCCCGGTCAGCCACACGGTGGCGCCGCGCTCGCAGGCGGCGGCCGGGACGGCCGCCTCTGCGGCTTCTCCGGTCGCCGGGGTGGTGGCTGTGCTCACGGTGACTTCTCCTAGGTGGTCGTGAAGGGGGATCAGAGGTGGATGCCGCACTCGGTCTTGCCCGAGCCGGCCCAGCGGCCGGCGCGGCCGTCCTCGCCCTCGCCGGGCTTGGCGGTGCAGGACAGCGGCGAGCAGCCGATCGAGGTGTAGCCCTCCCACAGCAGCGGGTTGAGCAGCACGCCGTTGGCCTGGACGTAGGCGTCCACGTCGTCCTGGGTCCAGCGGGCGATCGGGGCCAGCTTCACCTTGCGGCGCTTCGGGTCCCACGCCACCACCGGGGTGTTGGCGCGGGACGGCGACTCGTCGCGGCGCAGCCCGGTGGCCCAGGCGTCGTAGCCGCCGAGACCGCGGTTCAGCGGCTCGACCTTGCGCAGCGCGCAGCACTGGTCCGGGTCGCGGTCGTGCAGGTTCGGCCCGTACTGGGCGTCCTGCTCGGCCACGGTGAGCTTCGGGGTGAGCGTGATGACGTTGACCTTCATGGTCGCCGCCACCGCGTCCCGGGTGCCGATGGTCTCCGCGAAGTGGTAGCCGGTGTCCAGGAACACCACGTCCACGCCGGGCAGCACCGTGGAGGCCAGGTGGGCGACCACCGCGTCCTCCATCGAGGAGGTGACGCAGAAGCGCTTGCCGAAGTGGTCGGCCGCCCACTGCAGGATCTCCTGCGCTGAGGCGTCCTCCAGGTCGCGGCCGGCCGCGGTGGCCAGTGCCTCGTAGTCAGTCATCCGTGTTCCCCCCGTTGGCGGTCGACAGCAGGCCGAGGAACTTCAGCTGGAAGGCCCGGCGGCAGGAGTGGCACTCCCAGGCGCCGTGCCCGGCCTCGGAGGGCCGCAGGTCCTCGTCCCCGCAGTACGGGCAGTGGAACGGCGCAGCACGCTCGCTCATGCGGCCACCTCGCTTCGCTCGGCGGTCGCTTCGCGAGACACGCACCTCTTGATGGTTCGCTCGCTTCGCTCGCTCACGACAACTGCTCCTCGCTGGCCCGGGCCGCCCACTGGGCGAACCGCTCGCCGTCCTTGCGGTCGTCCTGGTAGCGGGTCAGCACGCGCTCGACGTAGTCCGGCAGGCCGGCGCTGGTGACCTTGAGGCCGCGGACCTTGCGGCCGAAGCCGGCCTCCAGGCCGAGCGCGCCGCCGAGGTGCACCTGGTACCCCTCGACCTGCTCGCCGTTCTCGTCGGTGACCAGCTGGCCCTTGAGGCCGATGTCGGCGACCTGGATGCGGGCGCAGGCGTTCGGGCAGCCGTTGATGTTGATGGTCAGCGGCTCGGAGAACTCCGGCAGGCGGCGCTCCAGCTCGTCGATCAGGGTGCGGCCGCGCTCCTTGGTCTCGACGATCGCCAGCTTGCAGTACTCGATGCCGGTGCAGGCCATCGTGCCGCGGCGGAACGGCGACGGGGTGACCCGCAGGTCCAGCGCCTCCAGGCCGGCCACCAGCGACTCGACCTGGTCCTCGGCGATGTCGAGGACGAGCATCTTCTGCTCGGCGGTGGTGCGCAGGCGGTCCGAGCCGTGGGCGGCGGCGAGCTCGGCGATCTGGCCGAGGACCTTGCCGGAGACCCGGCCGACCCGCGGCGCGAACCCGACGTAGAACCTGCCGTCCTTCTGCCGGTGCACGCCGACGTGGTCGCGCCACTGGCCGGTGGGCTGCTCGGGCGCCGGGCCGTCGACCAGCTTGCGCTGCAGGTACTCGTCCTCCAGCACCTGGCGGAACTTCTCGGTGCCCCAGTCGGCGACCAGGAACTTCAACCGGGCGCGGTTGCGCAGGCGGCGGTAGCCGTAGTCGCGGAAGATGCCGATCACGCCGCCGTAGACGTCCGCGACGTCCTCCAGCGGGACCCAGGCGCCCAGGCGCACACCCAGCTTGGGGTTGGTGGACAGGCCGCCGCCGACCCAGAGGTCGAAGCCGGGGCCGTGCTCCGGGTGGTCCACGCCGACGAAGGCGACGTCGTTGATCTCGTGCGCCACGTCCAGCAGCGGCGAACCGGAGACCGCCGACTTGAACTTGCGCGGCAGGTTGGAGAAGTCCTTGTTGCCGATGAAGCGGCGCTGGATCTCCTCGATGGCGGGCGTGCCGTCGATGATCTCGTCCTCGGCGATGCCGGCCACCGGCGAGCCGAGGATGACGCGCGGGGTGTCGCCGCAGGCCTCGGTGGTGGACAGGCCGACGGCCTCCAGCTTCTGCCAGATCGCCGGGACGTCCTCGATCCGGATCCAGTGGTACTGGACGTTCTGCCGGTCGGTCAGGTCGGCGGTGCCGCGGGCGTACTCCTCGGAGACCTCGGAGATCGCCTTCAGCTGGGCCACCGTCAGGCGGCCGCCGTCGATGCGCACCCGGAGCATGAAGAACTCGGCGTCCAGCTCGTGCGGTTCGAGGATCGCGGTCTTGCCGCCGTCGATGCCCTCCTTGCGCTGGGTGTAGAGACCCCACCAGCGCATCCGGCCGCGCAGGTCCGCCGGGTCGATCGAGTCGAAGCCGCGGTGCGCGTAGATCGTCTCAATGCGTGTCCGCACATTGAGACCGTCGTCGTCCTTCTTGAACTGCTCGTTGGCGTTCAGCGGAGTGAAGTGGCCCATGCCCCACTGGCCCTCGCCGCGGTGGCGGGTCACCTTGCGGGCGGCGGGGCGGGGCGCGGGAGCGCCGCCGTCCTGGGGCTCGACCGTTTCGGGAGTGGTGGCCATGGTGTCGTCCTTAGAGCAGCTTGGCTGGTGCGGGGTGCTGGCATCCCCGGGCAAGGACTGCTCTGATCTGCGGGTTTCGGCAGATCCGGTGAACAGTGACCGAGGCCGGAGGGCGCCCGCGCATCCGCGTCGGCGGGGATGGGCGAGAAGGTGGCGCCGGGTGCGGTGGTGGCGGCGGGGTGGGGCTCAGGTCACCGGACAGATGGCGCTGGACACGCGAAGGAGATCGACGTGCAGTCGACCTACTAGGGTGGTTCCGGCGCTAGGCATGGCAAGAGATTCGCACGGGGAGCGACTCGCGGTCCACTAACGTCCGCATTCTGGACCCGTAAGTTTCGAAATGCGAGACGCGAATCGGAACCGGCACGCCGGCGTGCTCCCCGGTGGCAGCGCGCGCGTGCGTGCGCGCGGTACGGACACCCCGGGCCAGTACCGTAGGGGCGTGCAAGCAGCAGGCGGTACCCCGCACCCCCAGGACACCCCGGTCCGCGCCGGCCGCCGCCGGGGCGGCCGCCGCCGTGCCGCGAAGCGGAACACCTGGTACCGGACGGTCTGGTCGCTGGTCAAGGACACCACCAACACCTGCGTCGAGTACCGGGTGACCGGCCTCGCCGCCGAGGCCGCGTTCTTCACGCTGCTGTCCATCCCGCCGCTGCTGCTCTGCCTCGCCGGCACCCTCGGCTACCTCGACGACATCCTCGGCGCCGGCACCATCGACAAGCTCGAACAGGACATCATCTCGGCATCCGGGACGGTCCTCTCACCGAGCTCCATCGAGCAGGTGGTCAAACCGCTGCTGCACAGCGTCTTCAACGGCGGCCGGCCCGACCTGATCTCGATCGGTTTCCTGCTCTCCCTCTGGTCCGGCTCCCGGGCGCTCTACATCTTCATCGACACCATCACCGTGATGTACGGCCTCGACGGCAAGCGCGGGATCGTCAAGACCCGGATGATGTCGCTGGGCCTCTACCTCGGCGCCCTGGTGATCGGCTCGCTGGTGCTGCCGCTGCTGCTGGCCGGCCCCGGCCTGGTCGTCCACACCCTGCCCGACTCCGCCGGGCTGGTCAGCGCCCTCTACTGGCCGACCGCCATCCTGCTGCTGATCGTCTTCCTCACCACCCTCTACCACGTGGCCGTCCCGGTCTCGACGCCCTGGCGCGAGGACATCCCCGGCGCCATGGTCGCCCTGGTGGTGCTGGTGGTGTGCAGCGTGCTGCTCCGCCTCTACCTGGTCAGCTCGATCGAGGGCAAGAGCGTGTACGGCCAGCTCGCCGCGCCGGTCGCGGTCCTGCTGTGGATCGGCGTGGTCGCGCTCGCGGTCCTGATCGGCGCCGCGATGAACGCCGCCATAGACCGCCGCTGGCCGACCGTGGAGACCGCCGACGCCCGGGCCGAGAACGAGCGCGCCGAGGAGGAGGCCGCCGAGTACCTGGTCCGCGAGGCCGCCGCCCGGCGCGCCGTCGAACGCGCCCGGCGCACCCGCGAGCTCGGGCTCGCCGAGGGCGTCGAGGAGGAGTACTACGGGGAGGACGACGAGGACGACGGCGTGCCGCCCTCCGAGTACCCCGAGCGCTGGGCCGACTTCCTGCCGCACCGCGACCTGCGCGGCCGCCTCGGCGGCCGCGGCACCGAGCGCCGCCAGCCCCCGCCGCCGGACTCCGACCGGCCGCACTGACCCGGCCGCCGCCCGCGGGCCCGGCCCCGCCGGTCGCCACCGGGAAAACCGGTGGCGACCGGCGGGGCCGGTTCGCTACGGTGCCGTGGAAGGCCTGTGCAGGCCCCGTCGAGCCGGGAGGTGAGGACTGTGATGACCGTCGTTGCGACGGGCGCGGTTCGCGTCCACAAGTCCGTACGCCCCACTTCCGTGGTCTCCGGCTGACCTCACACGCTCTTCTTCCGGCGGGTCCGTAGCGGCACCGCCCGGCCGGGGCCACCCTCCTCGAAGGGTCCCACCCCGTTGCTTCCGCACACCTCCGCCCACCCGCTGTCCGGCCTCGGCTGGAACGGCGAGCGGGACGAGCAGTTCGCCCACCTCGCCGAGGCGGGCCTCACCCCGGGCCGGATCGCCCGGATCGACCGCGGGCAGTGCGACGTCGTGCTGCTCGACCCCGACACCGGCGAGCTCCGCACGGTGCGCGCCGACACCCGTCCGGTGACCACCGCCGAGACGGTGGAGAACCCCTGCACCGGCGACTGGGCGGCCGTCGACCTGGCCGCGCAGCCGATGCCGGCGCTGGCGGCGCTGCTGCCCCGCACCACCGCGATCATCCGCAAGTCGGCCGCCAAGCGGTCCGACGGCCAGGTGCTGGCGGCCAACATCGACACCGTGCTGATCGCGGTCTCGCTGGCGGCCGAGCCGGACCTGGGCCGGGTCGAGCGCTTCCTGGCGCTGGCCTGGGAGTCCGGCGCCCACCCGGTGGTGGCGCTGACCAAGGCCGACCTGGTCAACGACGCCGAATTCATCCGCGAGGACGTGGCGGGGGTCGCCCCCGGCGCGACCGTGCTGGTGGTCAGCGCCGAGACCGGCGAGGGCCTGGACGTGCTGCGCGCCTGCGTCGGCGGCTCCACCGCCCTGATCGGCCAGTCCGGCGCGGGCAAGTCCACGCTCACCAACGCGCTCGCGGGCACCGAGGCGATGGTGGTCCAGCAGACCCGCTCGGTCGACGAGAAGGGCCGGCACACCACCACCACCCGCGAGCTGATCCCGCTGCCCGGCGGCGGCGTGGTGATCGACACCCCGGGCCTGCGCGGGGTCGGCCTCTACGGCGGCGATGGCCTCGGCCAGGCGTTCGCCGAGATCGACGAGCTGGCGGGGGAGTGCCGGTTCGACGACTGCTCGCACCGCACCGAGCCGGGCTGCGCGGTCCGGGCCGCGCTGGCCGACGGCACGCTGCCCGAGCGCCGCTGGGAGAGCTTCCTGAAGCTCCAGCGGGAGAACGAGTGGATCGCCTCGCGCACCGACGCGCGGCTGGCCGCGGAGCGGGCGAAGAAGTGGAAGGCGCTCACCAGGTCGGTGCGCGGGCTGCCGGTCAGGAAGTGAGTGCGGGACGGCGCGGTCGCCCCGGGGTCAGGTCCCGGGGCGGCCGCGCCGTCGTCCTGGGGACGCCTCAGTCGGGCAGTTCGCCGGTCCGCATCACCTGGGCGTACCAGCGGGCGCTGTCCTTCGGGGTGCGCCGCTGGCTGGCGAAGTCCACGTGCACGATGCCGAAGCGCTTGCTGTAGCCGTACGCCCATTCGAAGTTGTCCAGCAGCGACCACAGGAAGTACCCCTTCACCGGGGCGCCCTCCTCGATCGCCCGGCGGACCGCGCCGAGGTGCCCGCGCAGGTACGCCACCCGCTCCGGGTCGTGCACGTCGCCGCTGGGGTCGCAGTAGTCCTCGTACGCGGCGCCGTTCTCGGTGACCAGCAGCGGCAGGCCGGGCAGGTCGTCGCGCAGCCGGACCAGCAGCTCGTACAGGCCGTCGGCGTCCACCGGCCAGTCCATGGCGGTGCGGCTGCCCTCGGCCGGCAGGAAGCGGATGCCCCGGTCGGCGGGCCACGGGGAGTCGCCCTGGTGGCCGTCCTGGCGCGGCGCGGTGCCGGTCGGGTCGGCGGCGACCACGGTCGGCGTGTAGTAGTTGATGCCGAGCGAGTCGATCGGGCGGGAGATCTCGGCCAGGTCGCCGTCGTGGACGAAGGACCAGTCGGTCAGGTGCGCGGTGTCGGCGAGCACGTCCGCGGGGTAGCGGCCGTGGAAGACCGGGTCGAGGAAGATCCGGTTGGCCAGGCCGTCGATCCGGCGGGCCGCGTCCAGGTCGCCGGGGGCGTCGGTGAGCGGGCGGACGGCGGCCAGGTTGAGGGTGAGCGAGACCTGGGCGGCGGCCGGCAGCTCGGCGCGCAGCGCGGCGGTGCCGAGGCCGTGCGCGAGCAGCAGGTGGTGGTGGGCGGTGAGCGCGTCGACCGGGTCCTTGCGGCCGGGGGCGTGCACGCCGTTGCCGTAGCCGAGGAAGGCGCTGCACCACGGCTCGTTGAAGGTGGTCCAGGTGGAGATCCGGTCGCCGAGCCGGCGGGCGGCGATCGCGGCGTACTCGGCGAAGCGGTACGCGGTGTCGCGCTCGGGCCAGCCGCCGGCGTCCTCCAGCTCCTGCGGCAGGTCCCAGTGGTAGAGGGTGGCGACCGGTGTGATGCCGTGCTCCAACAGGCCGTCCACCAGCCGGTCGTAGAACTCCAGACCGGCCTCGTTGGCCGGGCCGCGCCCGCCGGGCCGGATCCGCGGCCAGGCGAGCGAGAACCGGTAGGCGCCGAGGCCGAGGTCGGCCATCAGCGCGAGGTCGTCGCGCCAGCGGTGGTAGTGGTCGACCGCGATGTCACCGGTGTCGCCGTTGCGCACGGCGCCCGGGACGCGGCTGAAGGTGTCCCAGATGGACGGGGTCCGGCCGCCCTCGGCGGCGGCGCCCTCGATCTGGTACGCGGCGGTGGCCGCGCCCCAGACGAATCCGGGCGGGAATCCGGTGCGGACCGGTGCGGGCAGTGCTTCGACGCTCATGTCGCCTTCCATGGATGTAGGTTGCCAGGGCGGAGGGCTCAACCCTTGACGGCGCCCTGCATGATGCCGCCGACGATCTGGCGGCCGAGCAGGGCGAAGACCAGCAGCACCGGCAGGGTGCCGAGCAGGGTGCCGGCCATGATGATCGACTGGTCCGGGACGTAGCCCTGGCCGAGGGACTTCAGGGCGACCTGGACGGTCGGGTTCTGCGAACTGAGGGCCACGATCGGCCAGAAGAAGTCGTTCCAGGTGGCCATGAAGGTCAGCATGCCGAGCACGGCCATGCCGGGCCGGGCGACCGGCAGCACGATCGAGCGGAAGATCCGCAGCAGTGAGGCGCCGTCCACCCGGCCGGCCTCGATCAGCTCGTCCGGCAGGGCCTGCACCAGGTACTGGCGCATGAAGAACACGCCGAACGCGGAGACCAGCGAGGGCAGGATCACCGCGGGCAGCTTGTTCTGCAGGTCGAGCTTGACGATCACCATGAACAGCGGGATCACGCCCAGCTGCGGCGGGATCATCATGGTGCCGACGGTCACCGCGAGCAGCAGGCCCCGGCCGCGGAAGCGCAGCTTGGCGAAGGCGAAGCCGGCCAGCGTGGAGGAGAGCACCACACCGGCGGTGACGGTGGCGGAGACCACCAGCGAGTTGAGCAGCGCGGTGCCGATCGCGGCCTGCTGCAGCGCCTCGCCCAGGTTGTGGAAGAGGTTGGGGCCGGGGGTGAGCGCCGGGGTCGGCGAGCTCAGCTCGGCGTTGGAGCGGCTGGCGGCGACCAGGGTCCAGTAGAAGGGGAAGGCCGAGATCAGCGTCGCGGCGGCGAGGACCGCGTAGGCGAGCGGGCCGCCCTGGAGGGGGGAGCGCTTGGCGAGTCGCATGGGGGTCACCGGTCCGTACGGTTGCGCCGGGCGGCGATGGCCGCGTTGAGCAGGGCGAGCAGCACGATCAGCAGGAACATCACCCAGGCGACGGCGGCGGCCCGGCCGAGGTGGAAGAAGCTCCAGCCCTGCTCGTAGAGGTAGAGGCCGAGGGTCTGGTACTGGTGCGAGATGCCGCCGCCCGCGTTGCCCTCGTAGAGCAGCGGTTCGCCGAAGAGCTGGGTGGCGCCGATGGTGGAGACGACCACGGTGAAGACGATGGTCGGCCGCAGCCCGGGGATCGTGACGTGGCGGAACTGCTGCCAGCGGGAGGCGCCGTCGACGGCCGCCGACTCGTACAGCTCGCCGGGGATGGCCTGCATGCCGGCCAGGTAGATCAGCGCGTTGTAGCCGGTCCAGCGCCAGGTGACGACGGTGGAGACGCCGATCTGGGAGGCCCAGGTGTCGGCCTGCCAGTCCACCGGGTTGAGCCCGACGGTGCTCAGCACCCAGTTGATCAGGCCGTAGTCGCGGCCGAACAGCTGGGCGAAGACCAGGGTCGCGGCGGCGACCGAGGTGGCGTAGGGCAGCAGCATGGCGACCCGGAAGAAGCTCCGGCCGCGCAGCTTGTAGTTGAGCAGGTGGGCCAGGCCGAGGGCCATCAGCAGCTGCGGCACGGTGGAGAGCACGCCGATGGTGAAGGTGTTGCGCAGCGCGTTCCAGAAGAACGGGTCGTCCAGCAGCCGGGTGTAGTTCTGCAGGCCCAGCCAGTCCATCCGGTCGGAGGTCTGCAGCTCGACCCGGTGCAGCGAGACGTACGCGGTGTACAGCAGCGGGAAGAGGCCGAAGGCGGCGAACAGGACGAAGAACGGCGCGACGAAGCCGTACGGGGCGATCCGCCCGGTGCGGCCGCGCCGGGCCGGGGCGGTGCCGGCGGCCGGCAGCCGGGCGGCGGAGGTGGTGGCCATGAGAGGGATCCTTCGACGGGCGGGGTGCCCGGCCGGCTGCCACCGGCCGGGCACACCGACGGGCGATCAGCTGCCGTTGGCCTTCTTGATGTTGTCCATCGCGTGCTTCCACGCGGCGTCGGGCGCGGTGTTGGTGCGCTCGACCTCGCCGAGGGCGTCGGTGAACGCCTTGCCGACCACGCCGTCGTCGGTGCCCAGCACCTGGGCGGGCATGTTGGCCGCGGACTCGCTGAAGATCTCGCCGATCGGCGCGTCGTTGAAGTAGGGGTCCTTCACGGCCTTGATCGAGGCCTGCGCGCCGGTCGAGGACGGGAAGGAGCCCTGCTTGGTGAAGAGGGTGGCCTGCTGCTCCTTGGCGGTGAGCCACTTGATCAGCTCGGCGGCCTCCTTCTGGTGCTTGGAGGTCTTCGGGACGGCCAGGTACGAGCCGCCCCAGTTGCCGGTCTTGCCGGGGCCGGCGGCGATGTCCCACTTGCCCTTGGCGGCGTCGCCGGCCTGGCCCTTGATGTAGCCGATCATCCAGGCGGGGCAGGAGAGGGTGGCGAACTTGCCGGTGGAGAAGGCCTTGTTCCACTCCGGGGTCCACTGCGGCAGCTTGGCGGAGAGCCCGTCGGCGACCAGCTTGGTGGCGTCCGCCCAGGCGGTCTTCACACCGGGGTTGGAGTCGTAGACGGCCTTGCCGCTCTCGTCGGCGTAGCGGACCTTCTGCTGGCCGACCTCGGCGGTGAACATGCCGGCCGCGCTGTCGGTCCAGGCGTTGCCGGCCTCGGCCTTGGCCGCGTACTGCTTGCCGAGGTCGAGGTAGCCCTGCCAGGTGGACCACTTGGCGGCCAGCTCGGTGCGGTCGGTGGGCAGTCCGGCGGCCTTGAAGAGGTCGGTGCGGTAGCAGATCGCCTCCGGGCCGATGTCGGTGCCGGCGCCGAGCACCTTGCCGTCCGCGGTCTTCACCGCGGCGCCCTTCCAGGCGACCAGGTCCTCGTTGGTGATGCCGAGGGTCTTGAGGTCGACGAACTTGTCCGCCTGCTTCTGCAGGACGCCGGCCACCCGGCCGACCTCCAGGCCCTGGATGTCGGCGAGGCCGCCGCCGCCCGCGAGCTTGGTCTGCAGTGCTTGCCAGTACTGGCCCTCGTCCTGGGTGTCGGTCTGCTTGACGGTGACCTCGGGGTGGAGCTTCATGTACTCGTCGTAGAGGCCGGACTCCTTGAACCCGAAGGTGCCGAAGAGGTCCACCGTGATGGTCACCTTGCCGTCGGCGGCGTCCTTGGACCCGGCGGAGCCGGAGCTCCCGCAGGCGGTGAGCAGCAGGGCGGCGGCGAGAGCGCCGGCCCCGAGGGCGGCGGTGGAGCGGTGGGCTCTGAACGGGCGCATGGGGGTGCCTCCTGGCAGGGCGGGTTGGAGCTGCGAGTGCTTGAGAGCGCTCTCAGCGATGTCAGGAGACTGCCGTCCGCGGTCCGAGTGCGTCAAGTAGCCGAAACCTGAACGTAATCTTGGAACTTGCCCGACCTGGGCTTTCGAGGATTGAACGCGACAGGGCTTGTTTCAGGCGTTGACACCCTTCCGGCGCTGCCTCTACGGTCCGAGCGCTGAGAGCGCTTTCACACCACCGCCGTCCCCCACCCGAGGTGGATACCCCATGAAGCACCGAGCTCTACGCAGCCCGGCCGCCGCGGTCACCGCGCTGGCCCTCGCCGCGGCTGCCGCCCTGACCGCGACCGTCGGCGCCGGCAGCGCGTCCGCCGCGACCGTCCCGGTCGGCCTCGGCGGCTACACCGACAGCCGTCCCGCCGGCACCGTCGGCCCCACCAACTCCGACGGCGCGCCCGTGACCCCCAAGGTCACCGCGCGGATGGCCGGCCAGGCCGCGCCCACCAACGACTGGTGGTCCTCGCTGATCTACCAGCGCTACGCGGGCAACCCGTACTCGGAGAACCTGTACGCCCACCCGTTCACCTTCAAGGCGCAGGCCGCGGGCCTGGAGGTCGGCTACCCGACCACGCCGACCATCACCGGTGACGGACGCCAGTACGACTACACCCACACCCGTGACCTGACGCTGGGCGTCGCCGGGCTGAACTCCCCGGACACCAAGGTCGACGGCTGGTCCGACTGGACCGTCACCCCGTACTGGTCCGACGGCGCGCACACCTTCAGCGCCACCGTCGGCCACGGCCTGCCGTACGTCTACGCGCACGCCACCGGCGGTGCCGCCCAGGTCACCGCGGCCGGCACCCCGACCGTCTTCGCCAACCAGGGCAACGTCCTCGGCATCACCGTCGGCGGCCACAACTACGGCCTGTTCGCCCCCACCGGCACCAGCTGGACGGTCAACGGCACGACGATCTCCGCGGCCCTCGGCACCAAGGACTACTACTCGGTCGCCGTCCTGCCCTCGCAGGCGGACCTGGCCACCTACAGGACCTACGCGTACAGCTTCGTCACCGACACCAAGGTCTCCTGGAACTACCAGGCCGCCGCCGGCGCGCTGAGCACCACGTACACCGCCACCACCGTGGCCCAGGAGGGCACCCAGACCGGCACCCTGCTGGCGCTCTACCCGCACCAGTGGCAGGCGACCGCCGACGCGCTGACCGGCCTGACCTACACCTCGCCGCGCGGCCAGATGAAGGTCCGGCAGGGCAACGGCTTCACCACCAGCCAGAGCGTCAACGGCGTGCTGCCCTCGCTGCCCGACCTCGGCGGCTACGACCGCACCGCGCTGGACGCCCAGATCCACCAGGTCGCCGACGCCCCCGACCCGTTCAACGCCGCCAGTGACACCTACTGGACCGGCAAGGCGCTCGGCCGGCTCGCCCAGCTCGTCCCGGTCGCCGACCAGCTCGGCGACACCGCGGTCCGCGACAAGATGCTCGGCCAGATCAAGGGCAAGCTGCAGACCTGGTTCAAGGGCACCGGCTCACCGGTCTTCGCGTACGACAGCACCTGGAAGACGCTGACCGGCTACCCGGCCTCCTACGGCACCGACGCCGAGCTCAACGACCACCACTTCCACTACGGCTACTACATCCAGGCCGCCGCCACCGTCGCCCGCTACGACTCCGCGTGGGCCGCCGACTCCGCCTGGGGCGGCATGGTCAAGCTGCTCGCCAAGGACGGCGCCAACGCCGACCGCGCCGACGGCCGCTTCCCGCTGCTGCGCAACTTCGACCCGTACGCGGGCCACGGCTGGGCCTCCGGCCACGCCGGCTTCGCCGCCGGCAACAACGAGGAGTCCTCCTCGGAGTCGCTCAACTTCAGCTCCGCGCTCGTCCTCTACGGCTCCGCCACCGGCGACACCGCCCTGCGCGACCTGGGCGTCTACCTGTACACCACCGAGGCCAACGCGGTGCAGCAGTACTGGTTCGACGCCGACCACCGGGCCTTCCCGGCCAACTTCCAGCACGGCACGGTCGGCATGGTCTGGGGCAGCGGCGCCGCGTACTCCACCTGGTGGACCGCCAGCCCGGGCATGATCCACGGCATCAACTTCCTGCCCGTCACCTCCGGCTCGCTCTACCTCGCGCGCCGCAAGGACGACCTCGCCGCCAACCTCGCCGAGCTCAAGGCCAACAACGGCGGCGCCTTCACCGACTGGCGCGACCTGCTCTGGGAGGCCGAGGCGCTCACCGACCCGGCCGCGGCCAAGGCCGACTGGGACGCCGGCAACGCCGGCTACACCCCGGAGGAGGGCGAGTCCAAGGCGCACACCAACCACTGGATCAACAACCTCGCGGCGCTCGGTGCCCCCGACACCACCGTCACCGCGGACAGCCCGACCGCGGCCGTCTTCAGCAAGTCCGGAACCCGCACCCACGTCGCGCACAACTACACCACCGCGGCGCGCTCCGTCCGCTTCTCCGACGGCTTCACGCTGACCGTCCCGGCCCGCTCCACCGCCAGCGAGCGCGGCTCCTTCCCCGACGGCGGCACCGGCGGCGTCAGCCCCTCGCCGACCCCGTCCGCCTCGGCCTCCACCTCCCCGTCCCCGTCGCCCTCCCCGTCGACCAGCACCCCGCCGCAGTCCACCGGCAACACCTTCTACCTGCAGAGCGGCGGCGCCCTGACCACCGCGTACGGCACCGGCGCCGGCGTCGACACCGTCCCGTCGGCCGGCGGCACCAACCACGACGGCACGCCGTACCAGGCCAAGGTCTACGAGATCCGCAACGTCACCGGCACCCTGCGGGCCGGCGGCAGCACCGACTTCGACCTGTACCTCGACGCGGGCGCCTCGGTCGGCCTGGGCCAGCAGGCCCGGATCTCCTACGACCTGAGCGGCGACGGCACCTTCGACCGGGTGGAGACCTACCGCTACTTCGCCACCGACCCGGTCACCGGCTGGGAGAAGTACACCGGGGCCGCGGCCGGCCTGCAGTCCGCCACCGGCACCCTCGGCAACCTGAGCAACGGCACGGTCCGGATCGAGGTCTGGTCCGCGATCGGCAACGCCGCCGCGCAGCTGCGGGTCGGCGCCACCCAGGCGCAGGGCAGCGCGTCCGTGGTGCGGATCCCGTTCAACTGATCCTCGCCCACCCGGGCCCCCGGCCGGTCCCGCACGGACCGGCCGGGGGCCGCGGCGTGCCTCACCAGCGCTCGTAGACCGAGACCGGGCGGCCGTCCTTGCTCCACCGGACCGCGATCACCAGTCCCCGGTAGGTGAGCAGGCCGTCCAGGGAGCCCTCGTAGTCCCCCACCTCGTCGCGGAAGCTCCTGTTGTCGTCCTCGTCGCCGCTGCGGGCGTCGAGGACGTACAGCTCGTCCTCGTACTTGGTGGAGACGGTGATCGCCGTCACCCACTTCCCTCCGGCGTGCACGGCGGCGATGTCCTCCCAGGTGCCCGTGAGGTCCGCCCGCCACAGTTCGCCGCCGCCGGCCAGATCGAAGGCGACCACCCGCTGCCGGTTGCCCTGACGGCCCTTGTACTCGGCGACCGCGAACAGCCGGCCGTCGGCGACCGCGACCTGTGCCGGACGGTCCTCCGGGATCCGGCCGTAGTCGCCGACCAGGTCGATCCGGGCCCGGGGCCGGCCGGTCGGTCCGAAGGCGAGAAAGCCGTTCAGGCCGCTCCGGCCCGTCTCCGCGACCTGCAGCACCGGCGGGTCCGCCGCCAGGAAGTGCACCTGTGCGGCGCCGGACACGCCCCGGCGAGCCTCCAGCGGCCCGTCCCACCGCGGCTTCCCGTCCGCCGGGTCGAACGCGGCCAAGTGCTGCTCCGAGCCCGCGCAGACCAGTACGGCCAGCACCTGCGTGGGAGCGGACGCCACGTCGGTCGCCGAACAGCCGGACGGCAGGGCGGCCGACCAGCGCGGGGTGCCGGTGCGCAGGTCGAAGGACCGGACCCCGCCGCGGTCGGCCGCCCCGTCGGCGGACCCGGAGGCGCCGCCGAGGACGACGCCGAGCCCGCCGCCGGTGGCGACCAGGCCCGCGCTGCGCTGCAGGTCGGTGCTCGAAGCGGTCCGGGCCATGTGCCACAGCTCCCGGCCGTCGGCCAGGTCGATCGCGGCGACCGTTGCGCATCCCGGACCTGCCGACCGGGACCCGCTCCCCAGCTCGCCGTGGACGACCAGCGCGACGCCGCCGTCCGCGGCCGTGCTCACCGCGCAGACGTCGGACCGGCCCGGCGGCACGTACTGCCAGCGCTGCGTGCCGTGCCGTACGTCGTAGCCCGTGACGGCGTCGAACCGGCTGCGCACCAGGGTGTCCCCGGCCAGCCAGGCGCCGTTGCCGTACTCGGCGGCGGGCCGTTCGGCCTTCGCCTCCCACGCGGTGGTCATCGAGAACCACGGAATCCAGCCGCTGCCGGACGCGAAGAGCAGCACCACCCCGCAGAGCGGCACCGCCACGACGCAGAGCAGCACCACCCCGGCCAACAGCTGTCGAACCCACCCGTGCCGCTCCCCGACCCCGTCCGCCCGCGTCGCCATCCGGCCCCCTCCGTGCAGCAGTTCGAACGCCACAGCGTAGGTGATCGTCCGTCACCAGCGCTCGTACACCGAGAACGGCCGCACGCCCTCGCCCCGGCGCACGCCGATCACCGGGCCCCGGTGGACGAAGAGGTCGGCGAAGTCGTTCCGGTGGCCGCCCAGGTCGTCGCGGAACCAGCGGTCGTCCTGCTCCTCCCCGGTGCGGGCGTCGAGCACGTGGAGCTCGTCCCGGTACTTCCAGTTGGTGGGCCACGGCGGTCACCCGGCCGTCCCCCGCGTGCAGCCCGGTGATGTCCTCCCGGGAGCCCGCGACGTCCGCCCGCCACAGCCCGCCGCCGGTCGCCAGGTCGAAGCCGACGTCCGCGGCCGTGCTCACCGCGCAGACGTCGGACCGCCCCGGCGGGACGTACTCCCACCGCCGGGTGCCCTTGCGCACGTCGTAGCCCGTGACGGCGTCGAACCGGCTGCGCACCGGGGTGTCCCCGGCCGGCCAGGCGCCGTTGCGGTGCTCGGCGGCGGGCCGGTCGTTCTCCGCCTCCCGGACGGTGGTCACCGAGAAGCCGGGGAGGTACCCCGTGTGGCCGTCATCCCGGCGACGAGGCCCCCGGTGACCAGCAGCGCGGTGCCGCCGGGACCAGCCACCTGAGCCGCCCGCGCCACCGTCCGGGCACGGCACCCCCGGTCCCGGCCCCCGTCGCGTCCGTCCGCTCCGCCGTGCGAGCCCCCTCCCATGATCGTTCGAAGGGCTCGGCGCAGGCGAGGCGCCGGCCGTCCGGTCGGGCGCCCGCCGGAAACCCGTGTGCGGAGGCCGCGGCGGGTCTGGGACCATGCCCGGATGCTTCCCGAGCTCGAAACCATGGTCGTCCGGCACACCCTCCGCCTCCCGGCTCCGGCCGGCCCCGGCGGCGAAGGCGCCGCCGCCGCGCGGCAGTTTGATGCCGTGCTGCTGTCGGTGGGCTTCCAGCTGTCGGCCGAGGCGCTGCGGCACCTGTCCGGGCTGTCGCGGCAGGCCGTGCTCGACACCGCCGAGCGGACGCTGGCCGCCGTCCGGGAGCTGGTGGGCGCCCACGTGCGGCACAACGCGTACTTCGTCGACTTCCCGGCCGGCGTGCCGGACACCGTGGAGTTCTGGACGAGCTGCCTCGCGAAGGCGCTCGCCCGCCCGGCCTCCCGCGAGGGCGCACCGGTGGCCCTGCCGGCGGGGGTGCTCGACCTGCTCGCCCTGCCCGGCTACGGCACCTACCAGCACGGGTACGAGGAGGTGCTCGCCCGGCACGCCGAGCTGGTCGAGGCGGGCGGCGACCGGATCACCGTGCTGCACCTCGGCGGCCCCCCGCAGGACGAGGTCACCGCGCTCTACCTGGCGCTGGCGGGCAGCACCACCCCGCTCGGCGAGGAGCACCTGCGCGACCTGGGCGTGCTCGCCGGGCACTGCGTCCACGGCCCGCAGCCCGACGCGATCCCGGTGCGGGAGAGCCGGGCGCAGATCAACCGGGCCCGGCTGGCGGCCGGCGCGGACCTCCTGCTGGACACCGTCACCGACGTGCTGCGGCTGGCCTGTGCGCTCGGCGGCGGCGACGTGACGCTGGCGCAGCCGACCCGGTTCGGCCGGTTCTCCCGGCCGGTCCGGCGGGCGCTGCTGGCCGGCCTGGACGCGGTGGTCGCCGCCGCGCCCGCGAAGCTCACCGACGTCCACGCGCACCGCGAGGCGTTCAAGCGGCTCGGTGAGCGCCTCCACCCGCACGAGTACCCGCGCTGGCCGCACGCGGCGCAGGTCTTCGCGGTCGCCCGCGGCGAGCTGCCGGCCCGCACGCTGGAGAGCCGTGTCGAGGACCTGCTCGCCGCGGGCGGGACCGCCGAGGCGGCGCGGCTGCTGGCCACCGCACCCGGCAAGCTGTTCCGCGCCCTGGACCGGCTGCTGCGCGAGTGCGCCGACGAGGCCGGGACGGACGCCGTGCTGGCCGCGGCCGAGCAGGTCGCCGATCGGGTCTCGGGGCGCGTCCTGCTGTCGGTCCGTGAGCACTTCGGCAACCGCGCCCGGGAGTCCGGCCGGCGCCGGGTCTTCGTCAACCGCCTCGGCCGGGCCCACGTCACCGACGACACCCGTTGCGCCGTCTCCGACACCGCGTCCGCGCGCCTGCTCGACCTGCTGGACGCCGAGCTGCGCCGCCGGCTCCCGGACCCCGGGCACCTGCTGGTCGACCCCGCCGTGCTGGACGTCGCGCTGCCGCTCAGCGGCCGGGCGGCCGCCGCCGGCTTCGGCGTGCTGCCGCGCGGTTCGCTCTCCGCGGTCGAGGGGGGCGAGCTGCTGCGCTTCTTCGTGTACTGGAAGGAGGCCGCCCGCACCACCGACTTCGACCTGACGGCGCTGCTGCTGGACGCCGGCTACGGCACGGTCTCCTGGCTGTCGTTCACCGCGCTCACCGAGGTCGAGGGCGAGCACTCCGGCGACGTCACCGGGGCACCGGACGGCGCCTCGGAGTTCATCAACCTGCGCCTCGGCGCGGTGCGCGGCGACTTCATCGTGCCGCAGGTCAACATCTACTCGGGCGAGGGCTTCGACGAGGTCGAGGAGTCCTTCTTCGGCTTCATGCTGCGCGAGGCCGAGCAGGCGGGCCGGCCGTTCGAGCCGCGCACGGTGCGGATGAAGTCCGACCTGCGCGGGCCGGGCCGGGTCGCGCTGCCGCTGGTGTTCCTGCGCGGCGAGGACGGCGGCTGGCAGGCGAAGTGGCTGCACCTGTACCTCAAGGGCCGCCCGCACGCCAACCAGGTCGAGGGCAACAGGGCCTCCGTGGCCACCCTGGTGCGCGGCGTGGTGGAGCGGGAGTTCCTCACCGTCCGGTACCTGACCGGGCTGCTGTCCGACCGGGCCGCCGGTGTCACGGCGTGGGACGGCGGCGCGCTCCCGGACGGCCCGGTCACCTTCGTCGGCCTGGAGCGCCCGGACGGCCTCCACCCGGACTCCCGGGTGGTCACCCCGGAAAACCTGCGCGACCTGATCCCGGCCTGACTGCTAGCGTGGGCCCCGGCGAGGCCATGAACGGGCTTCCTTCTCACCTTCCTCCAAAGAATCAGCCCGTTCGCTCTCCTCGCCGCCGACTCCCGGAGCCGGGGCGCCTCACGGCGCCCCGGCTCCGTCGCTCTCACGCGGAGGAGCGGACCACCAGCTGGGTGGGGGTGATGACGGAGGTGGGGCTGGCCAGGCGGGGGTCGGCGGGGGCCGGGTCGGCGAGCCGGCGGAGCAGCAGCCGGGCCATCAGGCGGCCCATCTCCTCGATGTCCTGGCGGACGGTGGTGAGCGGCGGGTCGGTCCAGGCGGCGATCGACTGGACGTCGTCGAAACCCACCACGGCGACGTCCTCGGGGACGCGGCGCCCGGCCTCGCGGAGGACCTTGAGCGCGCCGGAGGCCATCGCGTCGGAGGCGGCGAACACCGCGTCGAGGTCGGGGCAGCGGGCGAGCAGCTCGGCCATCGCGCGGCCCCCGCCGTCGGCGGTGAAGTCGCCCTCGGCGATCAGGTCGGGGTCGCCGTCGGGCAGCAGGTCCCGGTAGCCGTCGAGGCGGTCCAGCGAGGAGGTCTGGTCGAGCGGGCCGGTGATGGTGGCGACCCGGCGGCGGCCGAGCGACTTGAGGTGCTGGACGGCGAGCCGGGCGCCGCCGCGGTTGTCGCTGTCGACGTAGACCAGCTCGCGGTCGGACTCGGCGCCCGGCCAGCCGGGGCGGCCGCCGACGACGAAGGGGAGCCCGACCCGGCGGGCGGTGGCCGGCATCGGGTCGGAGTGGTGGAGCGAGAAGAGCAGGACGCCGTCCACGTGGCCGCCGGCGAGGTAGCGGCCGACCCGCTCGTAGTCGCGTTCGTCCTCGATCAGCAGCAGCACCATCTGGTTGTCGGCGGCGGACAGCTCGCGGCTGATGCCGCGCAGGTGCTGGGCGAAGAACGGGTCGGAGAAGATCCGGCTCTCCGGCTCGGCGACCACGACCGCGACGGCGCGGTTGCGGCGGGTGACCAGGGTGCGGGCGGCGAGGTTGGGGGTGTACCCCAGCTCGTCCACGGCCCGCTGGACCTTCTCCCGCAGGGCCTCGCGGACGCCCGCGCCGCCGTTGACCACGCGCGAGGCTGTGGCCCGGGAGACGCCGGCCCGTTCGGCGACGGACTCCAGCGTCGGGCGTGTGCTGTGATCGGGCACCGGGTCTCCTCTCCTCGGATTCGCTCGGACCGCGCGGACGGCGCGGATTCGCGGGGCAGCTCGTACAGAGCTTATCCGGTGCGGCCGGTGTCTTGAGAGCGCTCCCAAGAATATTCCCGGCGGAGCTTCACGGGCCCTGGAGGGCCATGTCCGATTCCCGCCAGTCGAGGCCCGCGCGATGGCGCAGACTGGAGGACGTGATCGACGACGAGACCAGGTACCGCGCGGTGCACAGCCGGGACGCCCGCTTCGACGGGGTGTTCTTCACGGCTGTCCGCACCACCGGGATCTACTGCCGGCCGAGCTGCCCCGCGGTGACCCCGAAGCGGGTCAACTGCACCTTCTACCCGACGGCCGCCGCCGCCCAGGGCGCCGGCTTCCGCGCCTGCCGCCGCTGCCGGCCGGACTCGGTGCCCGGCTCCCCGGAGTGGAACCACCGCGCCGACCTGGTCGGCCGCGCGATGCGGCTGATCGGCGACGGCATCGTGGACCGCGAGGGCGTCGCGGGCCTGGCCGACCGGCTCGGCTACAGCTCCCGGCAGCTGCAGCGCCAGCTGACCGCCGAGCTCGGCGCCGGACCGCTGGCGCTGGCCCGCGCGCAACGCGCCCAGACCGCCCGGCTGCTCCTGCAGACCACCGAACTCCCGGTCACGGAAGTGGCGTTCGCGGCGGGCTTCGCCTCCGTGCGGCAGTTCAACGACACCGTCCGCGAGGTGTACGACCGCACCCCGAGCGGGTTGCGCGGCGAACGCGTCCCGCGGGCCGCCGCCCCCGCCGCGGCCGGCACGCTGAGCCTGCGCCTCGCCTACCGGGGCGCGCTGGACAGCGAGCACCTGATCGACTTCCTCGCGCTGCGCGCCGTGCCGGGCGTGGAGGAGGTCGTCCCCGGCAACCGGCCCGGCGTCCGGACCTACCGGCGCACCCTGGCGCTCCCGTACGGCCACGGCGTCGCCGAGGTGGACGGCCTCGGCCCCGGCGACGAGCCGCAGCGCGGCTGGCTGGACTGCCGGCTCACCCTCGCCGACCTGCGCGACCTCACCACGGCCGTGCACCGGCTGCGGGCCCTGTTCGACCTGGACGCCGACCCGGACGCGGTCGACGCCCGGCTCGGCGCCCATCCGGCGCTCGCCGCCCAGGTCGCGGCGCGGCCCGGGCTGCGCTCGCCCGGCCACGTCGACCCGCACGAGCTCGCCGTCCGCGCGGTGCTCGGCCAGCAGATCACCGTGACCGCCGCCCGCACCCTGGCCGGCCGGCTCGCCGCGAAGTACGGCGCCGCGCTGCCCGCGCCCAGCGGCGGGCTGCGGCTGCTCTTCCCCAGCTCCGCCGCCCTGGCCGCCGCCGACCCGGAGGACCTGGCGATGCCGGGGGCCCGCCGCCGGGCGCTGCTCGGCCTGTGCGCGGCGCTCGCCGAGGGCGCCGTCCGGCTGGACGGCGGGGTGGACCGCGAGGCGGCCGCCGCCGACCTGCTCGCCCTGCCCGGCATCGGCCCCTGGACGGTCGGCTACCTGCGGATGCGCGGGCTCGGCGACCCCGACGTCTTCCTCCCCTCCGACATCGGCGTCCGGGACGGCCTGCGCCGGCTCGGACTGCCCGGCGACGCCAAGTCGGCGGCCGAGGCCGCGAACGGCTGGGCGCCCTGGCGCTCGTACGCGGTGCACCGCCTGTGGACCGCCGCCGGCACCCCCGTACCCACCCCCGCCCCCGCTCCCGAGGAGACGGCATGACCACCGTGTTCACCCACCTGGAGAGCCCGCTGGGCCTCCTGCTGCTCAGCGGCGTCGACGCGGAGGACGGCTTCGCGCTGAGCGCCGTCACCGCGCCCCGGCAGAAGGGCGCGCTCACCGAGCCCGCCGACGGCTGGACCCACGACCCGCAGCCGCTCGCCCCGGCGGTCGAGCAGCTCACCGCGTACTTCGCGGGCGAGCTCACCGAGTTCGACCTGCGGCTGGCGCCGGTCGGCACCGGCTTCCGGCAGCGGATCTGGTCGGCGCTCGACGACATCCCGTACGGGAAGACCGTCACCTACGGCGAGCTCGGCGCGGCCGCCGGGCAGTCGCCGCGGGCCGTGCGCGCGGTCGGCGGCGCGGTCGGGGCCAACCCGCTGCTGATCGTCCGGCCCTGCCACCGGGTGATGGGCGCCAACGGCGCGCTCACCGGCTTCGCGGCGGGCATGGACGCCAAGCGCTGGCTGCTCGCCCACGAGGGCGGCACCACGCTGTTCTGAACCCTCATCCGGGCACGGGGGTCCAGCGGACCGGCAGGTGCTTGAGGCCGTTCTGGAAGTTGGACACCAGGCGGACGGGGGCGGCGTCCGGGTCGGGCTCCAGGCCGGGCAGTCCGGCGAGGGTGTGGCGGAGCAGCGCCCGCATCTGCAGCCGGGCCAGCTGGGCGCCGACGCAGAAGTGCGGGCCGTGGCCGAAGCTGACGTGGTCGTTCGGCGTCCGGGTGATGTCGAAGCGGTCCGGGTCGGCGAAGACCGACTCGTCCCGGTTGGCGGAGGCGTGCTGCACCACCACCTTGTCGCCGCGCCGGATCCGCTGCCCGCCCAGCTCCGCGTCCCGGGTGGCGGTGCGGCGGAAGTGCACCACGGGCGGCCAGAAGCGGAGCATCTCCTCGACCGCCGAGGGCAGCAGCTCGGGCCGCTCCAGCAGCAGCCGGTACTGGTCGGGGTGGGCGAGCAGGGTGTGCAGGCCGCCCGGCAGGCCGTTGCGGACCGTCTCGTTCCCGGCGACCGCGAAGAGGAAGAACATCGTCTCGAACTCGGCGGCGTCCAGGCCGCCTTCGCGCATCCGGGCCAGCAGGCTGCCCGGCCGGGGGCGGGCGGCGAGCGCGTGGGCGTAGCCGAACATGTCGGCGAGCGCGGCGCGCGAGCGCGGGTTGACCGGGCGGCCGTCGGCGGTGGTCCGGGCGGTGGGACGCAGTGCGAGGGCGGCCCGCCCCTGCTCGGTGAGGCGGTCCGGGTCGGCGGTGCGGGCGTCGGCGTAGTCGGCGTCCTGGTAGCCGATCACCCGGTTCGCCCAGTCCAGCAGCAGCACCCGGTCCTGCTCCGGGACGCCCATGACCGCGGCCAGGGTGCGGACCGGCAGGTCGGCGGCGAGCGGGACGAAGTCCGCCCGGCCCGCGTCGCGGACCCGCCGGACGGCGTCGGACGCCTGCCCGTCGACGGCGGCGGCCAGCTCGGCGAGGGCGCGCGGGGTGAAGGCGGCGGCGACGATGCGGCGCAGCCGGGAGTGGTCCGGCGGGTCCTGGTTGAGCATCATCGTCCGGGCGAAGTCCAGGTCGGCGGCCGAGTCGGGGTCGCGGATCTGGGTGGCGCCCAGGTGCGAGGAGTACGTGCCGGGGTCGCGCAGCACCGCCTTCACGTCGGCGTGCCGCAGCACCGCCCAGTAGCCGGGCCCGGCGGGCCACGGGCCGACCGCGGGCTCCTCCACCCAGCAGACCGGCGCCTGCGCGCGCAGCTCGCCGAACAGTCCGTACGGCACGCCTTCGGCGTAGGTCGACGGGAGGAAGATCCGGTTGACGCGCGCCTGGTCGAGGGTCACCCACCGACCGTACGGCCCCGCCGTCCCGCCGCACCAGGGATCCGACCCGCCCGGTCGGCCGCCGCCCGCGGGGCTTGCGCGGGGGCCTACGCGGGGGAGGAGAGGGCGCGGGCGAGCTGTTCGAGGGCGGGGAGGGCGTGGGCGACCGCGTCGCGGTCGGTGGGGCTGAGGCTCTCCAGGGCGTCGGCGAGGCGGCGCTCGTGGGCGCGCTGCCAGTCGAGGAGCTGCCGGCGGCCGGCGGCGGTGAGGGCGATCCGGGCGGTGCGGCGGTCCCCGGGGTCGGGCTGGCGGTCGACGAAGCCGGCGTCGAGGAGCTTGCCGATCAGGCCGCTGACGGTGTTGGGTGCGAGGCGTTGGCGGGCGGCGAGCTCGCCGACCCGCAGGGGCTCGGCGGCGAGCGTCTGGAGCAGTTCGACCTGGGCCATCGGCAGCGACTCCCAGGGGTAGTCGGTGCGGATGCTGCTGCGCAGGGCCCGCCGCAGACGGGTGATGACGTCGGTGAGCTGCTGGGCTCGGGCGACGGCGGTGGACCCCGGCTCGTCGGGTGCGGGCGGGGTCGGTCCGGCGTGGGACTGCGGCGGCATGGCGGACAGCGTATCGGTCGGCTCGGACGCGGCGGCGCTGACCAGGGAGTTGCGAGTTTCCCGGTCTGTTGCCGAACTGTTCCTTGGGCGATTATCTCGGGAGCAGATATATTGCTGAGCCGTGACCGCCACCGCCGAACCGCCGCCCCGTTCCCGCACCGACGTCCTGCTGGACAGCCGGCTGCTCGCGGAGCGCCCCCGCCCCCGCGCGGTGGCACGCTGGCGCCACGCGCACTGGCTCGCCGTCGGCACGGTCTGCCTGGGCGCCTTCCTCGGCCAGCTGACGGCCAGCGTCACCTCGCTGGTCTTCCCGGCGCTGCAGGAGCGCTTCGCGACCAACTTCGCGGCCGTCGAGTGGGTCTCGCTCGCCTACCTGCTGGTGCTGGTCGCGCTGCTGGCCCCGGTCGGCCGGCTCTCCGACCTGGTCGGCCGCAAGACCGTGTACCTGGGCGGCTTCGCGGTCTTCGCGCTCGCCTCGCTCGGCGCCGGGCTGTCGAACAGCCTGGCGCTGCTGGTGGTGTGGCGGGCGGTGCAGGCGGTCGGCGGCGCGATGATGCAGGCCAACAGCGTGGCCCTGGTGGCGCGCGGCGTGCCCGAGCACGCGATGCGCACCGCGCTCGGCATCCAGGCGGCGGCCCAGGCGCTCGGCCTGGCGCTGGGCCCGACGCTGGGCGGCCTGCTGGTGGCGCACGCGTCCTGGCGCTGGGCGTTCTGGATCAACGTGCCGATCGGCGTGCTCGGCCTGCTGGCCGGCTGGTACCTGCTGCCGCGCACCTACCCGGACGGCCGCCCGACCCGGCCCCCGGCGGACGGCGAGTCCCGCTTCGACCTGCCAGGCCTGCTGCTGCTCGCCGGCACCTCGACCGCGCTGCTGCTGGCCCTGTCGGCCGCCTCCGGTCTGCCGCTGCCGTGGTGGGCCGTGCTGGTCCTGCTGGCGGCGGCGGGCGTCCTCGGGGTGCTGCTGGCCCGTCAGGAGCAGCGCGCCGACCGGCCGGTCGTCCCGCCCGGCCTGGTCAACACCCCGGGCATCCGGGCGGGCCTGGTGATCGCCCTGATCGGCTACCTGCTGCTGTTCTGCCCGCTGGTGCTGGGCCCGGTGATGCTGGCCGGTGCCGGAGTGGACTCCGCCGCCGCGGGCCTGGTCATCACCGCCCTGCCGGCCGCGTTCGCGGTCGCCGCCACGGTCGGCGGCGGCCTGCTGCCGAACGGCTGCGCCGACGCCACCCGCTGCCGCTGGGGAGCCCTCGCCGCCGCCGGCGGACTGCTCGCCCTCGCCGTCCTGCCCGCCGGCCGACTGACCACCGCGCTCCCGCTGCTCGCCCTCGGCTACGGCCTCGGCCTGCTGCTGCCCGCCAACAACGCGCTGGTGATGCGCGCCATCCCGGCCGAGAGCTCGGCGGTCGGCGGCGGCCTGGTGAACATGGTCCGCAGCCTCGGTACGGCGCTCGGCACCGCCCTGCCGGTGCTCGCCGTCCACCTGGCGGGCCCGTCCGGCGGCGGCCGGGGCGTCCTGCTGCTGCTGGCCGCCACCGCCGCCGTCGCGGCGGCCCTGACGGCGGTCGGCCGGGCCGCCCGCCCCTGCTGAGGCCCGGCGGGCCGGGGGACGCCGCGGGCCGGGGGATCCGGAAGACGCCGCGGGGCGCCGCCGGACCGGGGAGGTCCGGCAGCGCCCCGGCACGGCACCGCGCGCTCAGGAGAGCGGCTTGGCGCCCCGCTCGGCGAGCATGCCGGTGATCAGGTCGATCTCCGACTTCTGCCCGTTCACCATGGTCTGCGCCAGGCGCTTCTCCACGTCGTTGCGGCCGGCGTCGACGTACGCCTGCGCCATCGCCACGCCGCCCTTGTGGTGCTCGACCATCAGCTGCAGGTAGAACACCTCGGCCTCGCGGTCGCTCAGCCCGCGCAGCTTCGCCAGGTCGGTGTTGGTCGCCATGCCGGGCATCAGCGAGCCGTCGTGGGCCTCGTACGTGTGGCCCATCCACGCCATCGGCTTGGCCGGGGAGGCCTGGGTCAGCCCCCACTGGTCGAGCCAGCCCATCAGCATGCCGCGCTGGTTGGCCTGGGTGTTGATGATGTCGAACGCCAGGGTGCGGACCGCCGCGTCCTGGGTGCGGTCGCGCACGATGAACGACATGTCGATGGCCTGCTGGTGGTGCGCGGCCATGTCGCGGGCGAACCCGGCCTCCGCCGAGTCGGTCGCCGGGGCGGCCGCCGCCGGGGCGGTGCCCGAGGCACTGCCGCCGCCGGCGACCAGCGCGGGCACGCCGAGCGCCAGGGCCACGGCGGCGGCCAGCGCGGCCGGCCACCACAGCGCCCGCCGCCGGCGGGCCGGGGCCTCGGCGGTCGGGTCCGGCTCGCCGGTCACTGGCCGGTGCTGCACGACGCACCCGGCTCCTGGGTCTGCGGACCCTGGACGTACTTGGTGAAGAACTGCTCGACCCGCGGGTCGGACGCCTTGTCGACGATCAGCTGGGTGCCCCACGCGCTCAGCGTGATGGTGCCCTGCTCGTCGTTGTACGGGCTCATGAAGGAGTACGGGGTCGCCTTGACCTTGTCCGACAGGGTCTTGAGGTCGTCCGGGGTCGCCTTCGCGTTGTAGGTGACCCACACCGCGCCGTGCTCCAGCGAGTGGACGGCGTTCTCGTTCTTCACCGGCTGGTCGTAGACGTTGCCCATGCAGTTGAGCCAGACCGGGTTGTGGTCGCCGCCGACCGGCGGGGTCTGCGGGTACGTGACCGGGGTGGTGACGTGGTTGCGGCCCAGGTTGTCGAAGGTCTTCACCCCGTCGATCGGCACGTTCGCCGCGTCCTTCTTCGCCTGGGCGGCGGCCTTCGCGGCGGCGTCCTTCTGGTCCTGGTCGTGCTTGGCGCTCAGGGTGATCCAGGCGACACCGGCGATCATCGCGGCGACCACGACGGACGAGATGCCGATGGTGACGGCCTTGTTGCGCTTCTCGCGGCGCTCCTCGGCGGCGCGCAGCTCGGCTATCCGCGCGCGGCGCTCGGCCTGCGTGGCCTTGCCGGACGCCTTGTTGTTCGACTGCTTCGAGGCGGAACCCATGGGAGTCATTCCTTGTCCCCGCCGCGCGACGTGCACGGCGGTGTGAGGGGGGTGGCTGGCAGCGGAGCCGCCGGCGCCCGGGACGGGGCCGGCGGTGGGTTCCGCTCAGGACCGGTGGACCTGCAGGACGTGGAGGTCCGGCGCGTGGTCCGGGCCGGACGGCGGGGCCGGCGGCGGGCCGCAGGACAGCCCGGCCGGAGCGACCAGCCGGGGCAGCGTCACGGCGGCCGGCTGGGGCGGGGCGTTCGGAAGCTGCGCCTCCGGACCGCAGAACGCGTGGCTGGAGCAGCCGCTGCCCGGCAGCGGGTGCTCGCCGTCGGCGGCGCACCACACCAGCGGGTTGCCGTCCGCGTCCACCACCGCGACCGCGGCGTGGTGCAACGCGTGCTGCGCCGGACCGGCCGGACGGTCGGCCCGGGCGGAGCTCGCCGGGTGGTGCGCGGACAGCGCGCGGGCGTTGCCGGCGCACGGCAGCAGGGCGAGCAGGCCGACCAGCAGCAGGGACCACAGCACCACGGCCGGGCGGCGGTCCGCGACGGCGGACCTTCCCGGGGCGGGTGCGAGGGAGCCTGGCGCGGTCATGCGCACATATTAATCAGCCGAACGGGTGAAGCGGTGCCCCCCTGGGGACTTCATTTTCCGGCCGGACCCGGGTCGTTCGAGGGCGGGAAGGGCCTGTTCGGGGCGGTTTCGGACGCTGCCGGCACCCGTCCCTCCGACGTGGCCGGAACCGCCACCCGGGGGGTCTCGCGATGTGCCCGAATCCCGGACACCGCCCTCGTCGTTGAGGAGAATGACGTCGAGCCCGGGAAACCCCGAACCCGCTCGGTGGACGGCACGCCCGGCACACGGACGGCACACAGGGACGAGGAGCGGCCAGTTGAGCGACCACGGCGGCGCACCCCCACACCATCACCGGCCCGAGGACGGCTGGTGGCACGCGGTCTACGCGGGCCCCGCCGGCACCCTCCCCGACACCCCGGACACCGCGGCCGACACCGCCACCGTCGACGACTGGTTCGACTCCGCCGCCGGCCTGATCGGCCCCCCGCGCACCGAGACCCCACCCGCGAAGCCCGCCTGGGCCGACCCCCGCTTCGCCCTCGCCCAGCCCGCACCGGCACCGGCACCGGCGCCCGCCCCGCTCCCGCCACCGGCGGTACCCGAGCAGGCCGCGCCGCGTGCAGCCGCACCGGCGGCGCCCGCGCACCCGCACCGGTCGCCGGCACCGCCCCCGGCCGGGCCCGAGCCCACGGTGGCCGGTGCCGCGGAGCCGCCGACCTCCGAGCGCGAGCCCGCGGGCACGCCCGTGGGACCCGGCGGACGGGCGGACGGAGCGGTGCCCGCCGGGCCCGCGCTCGCTGCGCCCGGTTTCGCGAAGCTGCCGGCTCCGGCGGAGCCGGTGGCCGCCGAGCGGGAACCCGTCGTACCGGTGGACGGGCCGCTGCCCGCCGATACCGCTGATCCGGCCGATCCGGCCGATCCGGCTGATCCGGCCGATCCCGTCGCTCCGGCGGTGGAGCCGCTGCCCGCCGGGGTTCCGGCTGTCGGTCGGCGGGCGCGGGTGGAGGGGGCGTTGCCGCACGTGGGGGAGCGGCCGCCGACGTACGCGCCGGAGCCGACCGCGCTGCCCGCCGCCGATCCCGACGTCCTGGCGGCGGTCGTGCCCGACACCGTGGTGGACGGCGCGCAGTACGGCGGTACGGTGCTGCGCGCGGCGTCCGTCCGGGGCGATTCGGCGCGGTTCCGGGGTGAGCCGCGGCGCGATGCGCTGTTGACGGTCCGGTTCGGCAGCGGGGAGGACGGCCTGCTGCTGTGCGTGCTGGCGTCGCCCTCCCGGGAGGCGGACGCGCAGTGGGGTGCGGGCGCCGCCGCGGAGGCGGCCCGCCGGCTCGCGGGGGCGGTCGGCCGTTCCCGCGCCGAGCTCGCCGCGGACCTGCGGACGGGCGCCCGCGACCGGCTGCGGTACGGCCTGCAGCGGCTGGCGGTCCGGGCGGCGCTCCCGCTGCGCCGCGGGGACGTGCCGGACGACCGGCCGGAGGAGCAGCCGGACGTGCCCGGTGGCGAGCACGGTTCGCTGCACTGCGTCCTGGTCTCGCTGGACCCGGCGGCCTCGCACCGGGCCGCGTTCGGCACCGGCCCGGGCGGCCTGTACCTGCTGCGTTCCGGCCACTGGATCGACGCGTACGGGGCGCGCCTGCTGCACCACCCGGACGGCGAGCCGGTGCTGGCCGCGCAGGCGGTGCCGGGGCCGAGGCCGTTCCGGTTCCGGCTGGTGCCGGCGACCCCGGGCGACATCCTGCTGCTCTGCACGCCGGGGCTGGCCGCGCCGATCGCGGACGAGCCGGCGGTCGCGCACTTCCTGTCCAGTCACTGGGCGCATCCGCACCCGCCGGGCACGGTGGACTTCCTCCGCCAGGTCCAGGTGCGGGCCAAGGGCTACGCGGACGACCGGACCGCGGTCGCGCTCTGGACGGAGTGACCGCAGCCCCGCGCGTCGGCCCGGCGGTCAGCCGCCGAGCAGGGCGGCGGTGACGGCGGAGACCTGGGCGGTGGCGCGTTCGCGGTCGGCGCCGGGCAGGCCGATGGCGATCGGGACGGCGAAGCCGTCCAGCGCGGCCCGCAGCTGTACGGCCCGGTCCTGGGCGGAGCGGGCACCGTCGCCGGCGGCGGTGAAGACCCCGGCGGCGACGCCGGCGGTGATCAGCGCGACCAGGTCGGCCTGCCAGGGCGCCTCGATGTCCAGCTGTCCCTGCCGGATCTCGGCGCTGGCGGGGGAGCGCCCCCACACCTCCAGCCAGAGGATCCAGCGCGGGTCGCCGGGCCCCTCGGGCAGGTACAGGTCGACGTAGGCGGCGAGCCGCTCGTGGACGTCGCTGTCGGCGCGGGCGAGGGCGGCGCGGCGGCGTTCGCCGAGCTGCTCCTCGCTCCAGCGCAGGGTCTCCAGCAGCAGCTGGTCCTTGCTGCCGAAGTAGTAGAGCAGGTGGCCGGCGCTCATCTGGAGCTGTTTGCCGAGGCCGGCCATGGTCAGCTTGGCGAGCCCGTGCTCCGCGATCGCCGCTCGGGCCGCCGCGAAGACCTCTTCGCGCGGCCGGGCCGGACGTCGCGCCCGCACCTCGCCCATCTGCACTTCCTCCCGGATTCTCCGGGGTGTTCCCGGCTGCTCGGCCCGACCTCCCCACGATACGGCGCCCGCTCCGCGCGTCGTCGGCGCGGGCCGTCGGTTCACCAGCCGCTGTGCTCCTGGCCGGACGCCTCCTCCTCGCGTCCGGCCTTCCGTCCCGCCTCGTACACCTTGCGGACGAAGTCGGCGGCCCGCTGCCGGTCGAGGCCGTCGGTGAGCCGCATCAGTTCGTCGGTGAACTCGGTCAGCCAGTTCGTGGTCATGACCCCATGACACCCCGTCCGCCGCCGGCCTGCACGCCGTCAGCCCCGCCGGGGTTCCCAGCGGAGCAGGCGGCGGGCGAGGACCACGACGGCGGCGAGCCAGGCGGCGATCATCAGCAGGGAGGGGCCGGCGGAGGTCCAGCCGTGCAGCAGGTCGAGGTGGGGGAGCGGTCCGCCCTCCCAGCTCTCCGCGCCGAAGTCGCGGCCGAACCAGGCCGTCCGCAGGCTCTCCACGACCGGGGCCAGCGGCAGCGCGTGGGCCGGGCCGCGCAGCCACTCGGGCAGCGAGGCGACCGGGCTGAACACGCCCGCGCCGAACATGCACAGCACCAGGACGGGGGTGGCCACCAGCGGGGCGACCTCGCTGCTCGGCGTGACCCCGGACAGGGCGATCGCCAGCACGGCGAACAGCAGGTAGCCGCCGACCAGGGTGAGCAGCAGCAGGGCCGGGTCGGCGGGCAGCGGCGCGCCGAACCAGCCGACCGCCACCCCGCCGAGCACCAGCGCCTGCAGCAGGACCACCACGCCGCCGGCGCCGAGCTGACCGGCGAAGATCGCGGTCGGCGGGACCTCGGTGCCGCGCAGCCGCTTGAGAACCAGGTCCTCGCGGCGGGCGACCACGCCGTTCAGCAGGTTGATGAACGAGGTGACCAGCGCCAGCCCGAGCAGGCCGACCGCGACGTACCCGGCGGCATTGACCCCGCCGATCTGCCGGCCGCGCAGCGGGGCGGCGATCACCAGGTTGAGCAGCACGGGCAGCAGGAAGCCGATGAAGGTGGAGCGCCGGTTGCGCCAGAACACCTTCCAGGAGAGGCCGAACTGCCCCTTGGCGTACGAGGTCCAGGTCATCGCGGCAGCCCTGCCTTCGGACGGGAGCGGTCGGTGCGGTCGGTGCGGTCAGTGCGGTCGTTGCGGTCGGCGAGGTCGAGGAAGAGGTCCTCCAGGGAGCCGCCCCGGACCTCCAGGCCGTCCAGCTCCACGCCGCGGCCGGCGGCCCAGGTGTGCAGGGCGGCCAGCGCGGGGGCGCCGCGCGGCACGGTGTACACCGCGCGGCCGTCCGCGAGCGCGGGCAACGCGCCTTCCAGGGAGGGGAGTTCGCCGATCGTGCAGCCGCGCGGGACGGGCAGCGCGATCCGGTCGCCGCGGCCGGCGAGGACCTCGCCGACGGTGCCGGTGGCGGCGATCGCGCCGCGGTCCATGATGGCCACCCGGTCGGCCAACTGCTGGGCCTCCTCCAGGTAGTGGGTGGTCAGCACGACGGTGGTACCGGCCGCCTTGAGCTCCTGGACGAGCCGCCAGGTGGTGCGCCGCGCCTCCGGGTCCATGCCGGTGGTGGGCTCGTCCAGGAAGAGCAGTTCGGGGCGGTTGAGCACGGCGAGCGCCAGGTCGAGCCGGCGGCGTTCACCGCCCGACAGCTGACCGATCCGGGTGGACGCCTTGGCCTCCAGGCCGACCAGGCCGAGGACCTCGGCCGTCGCGCGGGCCCCGCTGATGAAGGAGCGCCAGCTGTCGACCGTCTCCCTGACCGTCAACTCCTTGAAGAATCCGCCCTCCTGGAGCATCACGCCGGTCCGGCGGCGGACCTTCGCACCGTCCGCGTACGGGTCGAGGCCGAACACCCGCACCGTGCCGGCGGTCGGCGGGTGGTAGCCCTCCAGGACCTCCAGGGTGGTGGTCTTGCCGGCGCCGTTGGTGCCGAGCAGGGCGAAGAGTTCACCGCGCGCGATGGTGAAGGACACCCCGCGCACGGCCTCGTATTCGCCGTAGCTGCGCCGCAGGCCGTCCACTTCGACGACCGGCGGCCGGGAATTCTGTGAGCTTCTTTCAGGTGTCATGGAATACAGCGTGACCGGAGTCCCTGCTTTCATGCAAGAGGGTCTGTTTCCGCAGTTCAAAGCCTATTCAAAATGTCATGGTGGAGGTTGTGACATTTTCTCTGCGGCAATTCTGACATCCCGTACTGTTCCCGCCGCGGCGGGCGGGCCATATTTGAGTCATCGCCGGGAGCGAAACGGAGAAATCCGAAAAGCGACCGGGAGGGAGAGCGGTGACCGACCCCCTGAGCGGGCCGGCGCCACAACCGGAGGGAGACCCCCATGGCCGAGAACCTGAACACCGAGAACGAGCAGTTCGACATCGAGGTCGAGGAGCTGGACACCGTCAACGGCGGCGTCAGCGTCTCCTCGCTCCTCTCCGCCGCCTGCCCGGTCTCCAGCTTCAGCTCCATCTCGAACTCCGCGGCCGAGACCACCGCCGAGTAAGGGTCCCGTGCGCTGGGGTGGGACCGTCCGCGGTCCCGCCCCAGCACCCCGCCCGGCCCCGAGCATCGGGCAGAGCAAGCGAATCGGAAGACATCGGAAGAAGGAGAGCCGGGCGACATGGACAGCCTCCGGCACGAGCTGACGCGGTTCATCCAGCAGCCCGCCGCGCAGCAGGACCCACCCGCGCTCTACCGCAGGCTGCTGGCCGAGGCACCCGTCCTGGACCTCGGCCCGCTGTACGTGGTCTCCGGGCACCAGGAGATCCTCAGCGTCCTGATGAACCCCGGCACCGCCGTCGACCCCACCACCGTCGGCCTCCCGCGAGCGGGCGGCACGGCGCTGGTCCAGATCGTCAACCGGATGCTGCCGATGCGCGACGGCGCCGACCACACCCGGCTGAAGCGGCTCGCCACCACGGCGTTCAGCGCCCGGCGGCTGGGACAGATGCGACAGCGCATCGAGTCCACCACCGAGCGGATGCTCGCGCCGCTGCTCGCCTCCGGCTGCTTCGACCTGGTCGCCGACCTCGCCGTACCGCTGCCGGTCGCCGTCTCCTGCGCCATCCTCGACGTCCCCGACTCCGACCACGACCGGATCACCGGCTGGGCCGGCCTGGTCGCCCGCGCCCTGCTCGACCCCTTCCCCGACGAGGCCCAGGCCGCCGAGCTGGACGCCGAGTTCGCCGAGTTCCACGTGTACGTCGAAGAACTCTGCGCCGCCCGCGCCGCCGACCCCGGGGACGACCTGATCAGCCGGCTCACCGTCGCGCGGGCCGAAGGGCGGCTCGACACCGAGGAGTTGCTCGCCTTCGTGGTGATGCTCTTCGCGAACGGCCTGGAGACGCTCACCTCCGGCCTCGCCGTCGCCGCCTTCCAACTGCTCACCACGCCCGGCCTGTCCGAGCGGCTGCGGGCCGAACCCGCCGCCGCCGAGGCCGTCTTCGACGAGGCGCAGCGGCTCGGCAGCCCGGTCCGGGCCAGCGCGCGGGCGCTCACCCGCGACGTCCGGGCCGGCGACACCCTCATCCCGGGCGGCAGCGTCGCCATGCTGCTGTACGCCGCCGCCAACCGCGACCCGCGGCGCTACCCCGACCCCGACCGCTTCGACCCGGACCGGGCAGACCGGCACCACCTCGCGTTCGGCCACGGTCCGCACCACTGCCTCGGCGCGCCGCTGTCGCTGATGGCCGGCGCCGCGGTCCTGCGCGGCCTCGCCGCCGCCGACGCCGAGCGGCGGCTCGGCACACCGCTCACCGAGGAGACGGTCCGGCGCAGCGAGCAGTTCGCGTTCGGCGGGATGCGCGAGCTGCCGGTGTTCTGCCCGCCCCGCGACGAACTGATCGGAGCGACGGCATGACCACCGCGACCACCCCGCCGGAGGCGAAGACCCCCGCCGGAACGACCCCGCCGGCCGAGTCCGGCCCGGCACCCGCACCCGCGGCCACGGCCGAGGGCCCGCGCCCTGCGGGCGGATCCGCCCCGGCGGAGCCGGGTGCCGGTGGCGAGGGGACGCACACGTCTGCGGTCACGCAGGTCGCGCGCCCCTCCGCCGCCGAGCCGGCGGAGTCGCGGAGCCGGGCGGCGGTGGCCGCCGCCCGGGCGGCCGCGGTGCTCGAACCCGGGCTGGACCAGCCGGTGCGGCTGATCGGCGCGCGGCTGTGGGTGGCGGGCGTCGCCCTGCTGCTCGCGGTCGGCGCGGGCGCGGGCTGGGCGGCGTTCGGTTCGCTGCCGCACACGCTGACGGTGAACGCCGTGGTCGCGCACGGCCCGGCCCCCGTGCAGGTCGCCGCGGACCGGGCGGGTGCCCTGTTCGAGACCCGGGTCCGTCCCGGGGACCGGGTGGCGGCCGGCCAGACCGTCGCGGTGGTCCGGACGGCGGGGGAGGGCGATGTCGAGGTACGCGCCGCGGCCCCCGGCACGGTCACCGCCCTGCTCGCCGCACCCGGTGCGCAACTCGCGCCCGGCAGCCCGGTGGTGGCGCTCGATCCGAGCGACGCCCCGGCGGTGGTGCGACTGGTCGCGACCAGTGCGAAGGACGCGGCGCGGCTGGCGCCGGGCCGGGCGGTGCTGGTGCCCCTGCCGGGCGGCGGCGTGGTCCGGGCGGTCGTCACGGCCGCGGACCCGCTGCCGGTGGCGGCCGGTTCGCTGGCCGGCACGCTGCCGGTCGCCCCGCCCGGGCTGCCCGCCGGGGACACCCCGGTGTGGCTGGCGTACGCCCGGCTCCCGGACGGCACCACGGTCTCCGCGCCGTTCACGCTCCCGGTGAAGGTCGACCTCGGCGCCCGCCACCCGTACCAGGCGGTCCTGAACAAGGAGCCCCGCCGATGAGCATCGACATCCGCCCGGCCGGCCCCGACGCGAACGCGTCCGCGGCCGGCGGGCCCGACACCTCCGCCACCGCCGGCGGAGCCGCCACCCGGCCCACGACGGCCACCACCACCGGCGCAGCCGGTTCGCGGTCGGCGTCGACAGGGCCGGCCGCGGGCGCGGTGCCGGCGGCAGCCGGAACGCTCGGCGACGCCGCTGCGCACGCTGCCGGCCCGGCCACCGCCACCGGCGCAGCCGGTCCGCGGAAGGTCTCGGCCGAGCCCGCCGCAGGCGCAGGGCCGGCTGCCGCCGCCCCGTCCGGCGGAGCCGGTCCGGCGAAGGCGTCGACCGGGCGCGCCGCGGGCGGGAAGCGGGGGCGGCGGTACCTGCGGACGCCGACCGTGCCGCAGATGGAGGAGCAGGACTGCGGGGCGGCGTGCCTGGCCGTGGTGCTGGGGGCGTTCGGACGGCGGGTGACGCTGCAGGAGGCGTCCCGCGCGTGCGGGGTGAGCCGGGACGGCGTGAGTGCCGCGGCGGTCGCCCGCGCGGCCGGGCGGTACGGGCTGGTGGCCCGGGGCCGTCGGGTGGTGCGCGGCGAGGGCCGGTCGGCCGGTCTGGACGCGGTGCCGGTGCCGTCGATGGTGCTGGTGACCGGTCCGCACTTCGCGGTCTTCGAGGGCATCCGGCGGGGCCGGGTGCACGTCAACGACCCTTCGCTGGGCAGCTATTCGGCGACTCCGGCGGAGTTCTGGGACTCGTTCGCGGGGATCGCGGTGGGTTTCGAGCCGGGTCCGGACTTCGAGCGCGGCGGCCGCCGCTTCCCGCTGCTGCGGTCGCTGACCGCGCGCCTCCGCCCGTATCTGGCCCCGCTGCTGGTGGCCGTCCTGGTGGCGGTGCTGGTCGCCGTGCCGGGTGTGGCGGCGGCGTTCCTGCTGCGCGCGTACCTGTCGGCGGTGGTGACCGGTGGCGCGTCGGACTGGGCGGTGCCGTTGACGCTGGCGGCGGTCGGGGTGACCGGTCTGGTGCTGCTGGGGACGTGGCTGCGGCAGGCGCTGGTGAACCGGGTGCTGGAGGCGATGGCCGCGCACTCCTCGGCGGGTTTCCTGTGGCGGATGCTGCGGCTGCCGGGCGCGTTCTTCCACCGCCGGCAGCTGGGCGGCCTGGTGACCCGGGTGCAGTTGAACGACGGTCTGGCGAACCTGCTGTCGCACCGGGTGGCGTCCGCCGCCGCGTCGGCGGCGTCGGCCGCGGTGCACCTGGTGGCGCTGGTCCGGCTGGTGCCGGAGCTGGCCGCGGTGCCGGTCGCGGTGGCGGTGCTGGACGCGGTCGCGCTGCGGGTCGCGGACCGGCGGCGCGGCGGGATGATCCACCGCCTGCACGCGGAGCAGTACAAGCGCGACGGTGTGGCGTTCGCCGGGGTGTCGGCGATCGAGACGGTGAAGGCGGAGGGCGCGGAGGACTCGCTGTTCCGCTCGTGGGCGGGCTGGCAGGCGCGGGCCGCGCACACGGGTCAGCGGGTGGCGCAGGCGGTCCTGGTGCCGCTGTCGCTGCCGGGGGCGCTGAACTCGGCGGCGAGCGCGGCGGTGGTGGTGGCCGGCACGGCGCTGCTGATCGGCGGTTCGCTGTCGGTCGGGACGCTGCTGGCGTTCCTGCTGCTGCTCAACGGCTTCCTCCTGCCGGTGTCTCAACTGGTGGGAACGGGTGCGGAGTTCACGGTGGCGCGAGCGCAGAACGCGCTGCTGGAGGACGTCGAGACGTCCGAGCCGGACCCGTACCTGGCGCCGGTGCTGGACGCCCCGGCGGAGCCGGTCGCGCTGCGCGGTGAACTGGAGCTGCGGGACCTGGCGTTCGGCTACGACCCGAACCGCCCGGCCACGGTGGACGGCGTCTCGCTGACCGTGGCCCCGGGGGAGTGGGTGGCGGTGGTCGGATCCAGCGGCAGCGGCAAGTCGACGCTGGCCCGGCTGGCGGCGGGGGTGCTGCGGCCGTGGAGCGGCGAGGTGCTGCTGGACGGCCGGCCCCGCGAGTCCTGGCACCGGGCCGTGGTGACCGGCCAGGTCGCCTACGTGGAGCAGCAGTTGCGGTTCTTCGAGGGCACCGTCCGGGACAACCTGACGCTGTGGAACCCGGCCGCCGACGAGGGCGCCCTGCACCGGGCGCTGGCGGACGCGGAGGCGACGGAACTGGTGCGCCGGCGCGGTGGGTTGGACGCCGGGCTGGTGGAGGAGGACGCCCGCAACCTGTCCGGTGGCGAGCGGCAGCGGCTGGAGCTGGCCCGTGCGCTGGCGCTGGACCCGGCCCTGCTGGTGCTGGACGAGGCGACCTCCGCGCTGGACGCCCACACCGAGGCGGCGGTCAACGCCAATCTGCGCCGCCGGGGCGTGACCTGCCTGGTGCTGGCGCACCGGGCGAGCACCATCCGGGCGGCCGACCGGGTGGTGGTGCTGGCCGGCGGCCGGGTCGTCCAGCAGGGCACTCCGGCCGAGCTCGCCGACCAGGACGGCCCGTACCGGGACCTGCTCGGCGAGGGCGGTCGCGGCGTCGGCGACGACGCCCCCAACGGAACCGAGGAGTCGGCATGAGCACCGCGACGATCGACCCCGCAGCGCGCACGGCGGCGGAGGCCGCCACGAGCACTGCGGAGGGCACCGCCGCCGCGAACCGGGCCGCGCTGGCCTCGGCGCTGGGGGGTCTGCAGCCCGGCGGTCGTCCGCCGACAGCGCCGCGCGACCGCGCGGACCAGGCGCAGGCCGTCCTGCGGGCGCTCGGCTTCCAGGGCCCGGCGGAACTCCCGGGCGCGATACGGAAGGCGGCCGATCCGCTGGCCGCGCTGCTGCGGCTGCTGGGCGTCCGCTGGCGCCCGGTGACCCTGCCGGCCGGCCCGGACGGGCACGGCGACCCGAGCGGCACGGACGGCCCGATGGTCGGCTTCGCGGCCGACGACGGCCGCCCGGTCGCCCTGGTCCCGCGTCCGAACGGCCGCCACCGCCGGCACGACCCGGCCGCGCCGGCCGGCCGGCGCGGCGGGCCCGCGCTGGTGCGGCAGGCGCTGCTGCTGCACCGGCCGCTGCCGGCCGGGGCGCCGGGGCCGGGCGGGCTGCTGCGGTTCGCCCTGGCGGTGCCCGGGGCCAAGCGCGACCTGGGGGTGCTGTGCGCGGCGGGTCTGGCGTCGGCGCTGCTGGGTCTTCTGGTTCCCCTCAGCACCGGTGTGCTGCTGCCCGGCCTGCTGCTGGCCGAGCGTCATCCGGTGCGGTGGTTGGCGGTGCTGCTGGGTTCGGCGGTGGTGGCCTCGTGGCTGCTGGTGCTGGTCCGCAACACCGCCGCGGTCCGGCTCACCGGCCGGGTGCAGCACGCGCTCGAACCCGCTGTCTGGGACCGGCTGCTGGCCCAGGACGCACGGTTCTTCCGCGACTGGACCACGGGTGACCTGGTGCACCGGGCCAATGCGGTCGCCCAGGCCCGGCAGGCGCTCTCCGAGGTGTTGGTGGGCGCGGTGCTGGGCGCGGTGTTCGCGTGCACGGGGCTTTCGGTACTGCTGCTGATCGACTGGCGGCTCGGCGGGCTGCTGCTGCTCGCCGTGCTGGCGGTGATCGCCGGGCTGCTGCTGCTCGGCCGTCGGCGCCAGCGGTACGAGTCCGAGGTGTACGCGGCGCACGGGCGGCTGCACGGCACCCTGTACGGGCTGCTGCTGGGCATCGACAAGATCCAGACCGCCGGACGGGAGATCCAGGCCTTCGCCCGATGGGCCGTCCCGTTCGCCGCGCAGAAACGCGCGGACGCGGCCGCGATGCACGTCGATGCCGCCGCCGGGGCGCTCACCTCGGCCCTGCAGCCGCTGCTGCTCACGGTGCTGCTCGCCGGGGCGACGTTCGGTTCGGGCGCGGAGACCGCCCATCTGATGGCCGCGGGTGTCGCGGCCGGACAGGTGGCCCTCGCGCTCGGCCAGGTCACCCACGCGGCGGCGAGCGCGTACGGGGTGGCGCCGGTGCTGGACCGGCTCCGGCCGATCCTCGCCGAGCCCGCCACCGCCGTGGCCGGCGCCGGGTCCGGGGCCGCGACGGTGGCCGAGGACCCGGGCCGGCTCGGCGGGGCGGTCGCCCTGGACGGGGTGACCTTCCGCTACCCGGGGACGGCCCTGCCCGCCCTCGACGGGGTGTCGCTGCACGCCGCGCCGGGGGAGTTCGTGGCGGTGGTCGGCCCGTCCGGGGCGGGCAAGTCCACCCTGATCCGGCTGCTGCTGGGCTTCGAGCAGCCGGAGGCGGGCGCCGTCCGCTACGACGGGCGGGACCTCGCCGGGCTGGACGCCCGGCTGGTCCGCCGCCAGGTCGGCTCGGTCCTCCAGCACGGCCGCATGCTCCGCGGCTCCCTGCTGGAGAACCTGGCCGGCGCCGATCCGGACGTCGAGGAGGACCGGATCTGGCGGGCCGCCGAACTGGCCGGCATCGCCGCCGACCTGCGCGCCCTGCCGATGGGCCTGGGCACCAGGGTCGGCGAGGACGCCCAGGGCTTCTCCGGCGGCCAGGTGCAACGCCTGCTGCTGGCCCGGGCGCTGGTGCGGGAGCCGTCCGTCCTGCTGCTGGACGAGGCGACCTCCGCGCTCGACAACGCCACCCAGGCCAGGGTCGCCGAGGCCGTCGCGGGCCTCGACCGCACCCGGATCGTCATCGCCCACCGACTGAGCACCATCCGCACCGCCGACCGCATCTTCGTGCTGGACGGGGGACGGGTGTCCGCCGAGGGCACCTACCGCGAACTGCTCGGCGCCGACCCGCTGTTCACCCGCCTCGCCCGATTCCAGGAGATGTGAGATGTCGCTCGACCTGCAGACCTGGCTCCGCACCACCGGGAGTCCGGCCCCCACCGGCACCGCCGGACCCGTCCTGCTGCCCGACGTGCCAGGCGGCGACGAGCGGCTGCGCGCCGTGGTGTCCGCCGCCGCGTCCTTCGAGGAACGGGCCGCCGCCCGGGCGGACGGCGAGGCGCTGTTCGAACCCGACCCGGGGGAGGACCGGCGCTCCCGGGCCGCCGCCGTGGAGACCTGGCTGAGCCGGGCGGCCGGCGAGCAGCGCGCCGCGGGCGTGCTGCTGGACCACCTGGCCGAGACCGGGCGCCCGCTCGGCGAGGGCCTGCGCCGGGTGCGCCTGGCCGACCCGGCCCGGCTGCCGGCCTGGGCGCACGCCCTGGCCGTCTTCCTGCGCGCCCAGCCGACCGACCGGGCCCCGGGCCCCGGCGCCCTGGTCGAGGGCTTCGTCCGGGCCGCGGCCGCCCTGCTGCCGAGCGCCGCGGGCGGGATCCTGGGCGTCCCGGTCACCGAGGAGGCCCGCGCCGACCTGGCGAAGACCCTGACCGGGCGGCTCACCGAGGCGTGCAACCTGTCCTTCTGCCACGAGTTCCAGCTCTCCACCGGCCGCCCCCGGGCCACCGGGTGGGACGCCGAGGGCGGCCTCGACTCCTCGCAGGACGGCTGGCTGGCCCGGCTGGAGCGGCTGCCCGGCCTGGCGTTCCTGGTGGGCACGGTCTGCCTGCAGTGGCAGCACGTGTACACCGAGATGTTCGCCCGGCTCGCCGCCGACCGGCACCTGCTGGTCGGGCGGATGTGGCAGGGCACCGACCCGGGCGCGCTGCACTCCGTCCGGGGCGACGCGGGCGACCGGCACGCCGGCGGCCGCTCGGTGGCGCTGCTGCGCTTCGCCGACGGGCAGGGCGTGGTCTACAAGCCGAAGGACATGCGGCACGCCACCGCCTTCCTCGCGCTGGCCGCGCGGCTCAACAAGGAGCTGAGCCTCGACCTGCCGCTGCGCACCGTGCTGGTGCGCAGCGACCGGGGCGACGACGGCCACGGCGCCTCGCTGGACACCGGCTGCGAGAGCGACTACGGCTGGGAGGAGCTGGTGCCCAGCCGCCCGTGCGCGGACCGCTCCGGCTTCGCCCGGTTCTACACCCGCCTCGGCATGACGATCCGCCTGGTGCAGCTGCTGGAAGGCCGCGACCTGTGGGCGGACAACCTGCTCGCGGACGGCGAGCACCCGGTGCTGATCGACCTGGAGTGCCTGCTCTACCCCCGGGTCCAGGCCCCGCCGGTGCTCTCCGCCGCCCAGCACGGGCTGCTGGACGAGCTGGAGACCACCGTGGTCCGCACCGCGATGGCCTTCCAGGCGTGGACCCCGGCCGGCCGGACCGACGCCCTGGACATCGGCTGCCTCTCCCGGGTCGGCGGCCTGGAGGTCGCGCCCGGCGTGCCCGCGCTGCCGCTGCCGCCGTACCGGCCGGTGGCCGACGGCGAGCCGGCCGACCCGTGGGAGTACACCGAGCAGGTGGTCGAGGGCTACCGCGAGATGCACCGGACGCTGTACCGGCTGCGCGAGGAACTCGCCGACCCCGAGGGCCCGTTGAGCGGCTTCCGGGGGGTCTGGGTGCGCTACATCTGGCGCCACACCTGGGACGGCTACAAGATCCTGCGGGCCTCCACCAGCCCGCTGGCGCTGGACGACGGCGCCACCCGGGAGACGGTGATCGCCGGCGCGCTGCGCGGCGCCGTGGTCGCCCGGGCGGGCGACCCGGACCGCGGCGACCTGCTGGAGGTGGTCCTCTCCGAGCTGGACTCCTTCCGGATCTTCGACATCCCGTTCTTCCGCTCGCTGACCACCTCGTCCTCGGTGTTCACCGCGGACGGCCGGGAGATCCCCGGCCACTTCCAGTCGACCGGCTGGAAGCGCCTGCAGCAGCGGGTCGCCGAACTGGAGGGCTTCGACCTGGAGGCGCACGTCGGCGTGCTGTCCGGCTGCGTGGACGCCGCCCGCCTGGGCACCGAGCTGTCCCGCCCGGCGCCGTCCCCGGTCCGCCGCCGCGCGGTGCCCGGCCCCGGCGAACTGCTGGAGCGGGCCGCCGCGATCGGCGACCGGATCCTGACCGACCGCCGCCGGACCGGCTGGCTCGGCCAGAGCTGGTACCCGGGCACCGGCCTGCGCCAGGTCGAGGTGCTCGGCCCGGACCTGGTCTCCGGCACCCTGGGCATCGCCCTGCTGTTCGCCGAACTCTGGTCCGCCACCGGCGAACCGCGCTTCCACCGGGCCTCGCACCGGCTGCTCACCGAGGCCGCCTCCCTGGTCGACCCCGACGAGCCGCGCGCCTTCTCCTTCGCCGGCGACTCCCGGCTGGCCTCCGGCGCCCCGGTGCCCGGCGGCTTCGCTGGACCGGGCGCGCTGATCCACGGCCTGGCCCGCGGCGGCCTGCTGCTCGGCGAGCCCGGCTTCCTGAGCGCCGCCCAGGCCCTGGTGCCCGGCGCGCTCACCGTCGCCCGCTCGGCCTCCGACCGGCCCGGCCGCCCGGCCAAGGTGCCGCACGCCGACCTGCCGCTGGGCACCGCCGGCCTGCTGCTCAACCTGCTGCGGCTGCGCCGCGCGTCCGGCGCCGGGCACGCCCCGACGGACGAGGCGATCCGCACCCTGGCCGCCACCGCCGTCGCCGACCTGGGCGATCCCGACGCGCGGATCCCCGAGTTCGACTTCCTCGACCTGGTGCCGGGCGGCGCCGACTCGGTCGCCGCCGCGCTGGCCCGCACGCTGGCCGAGGCGCCCGCCCTGCTGGCCGACCCGGCCGCCGCCCGGGAGCGGCTCGCCGCGCACCGCTTCGCCACCGGCACCCGCAGCGGCCGCCTGGCCTGCCTGGACACCGCGGTCTCGCTCGGCGCGGACGCCGTCGACCAGGCCGACCTGGGCAGCCTCACCCCGCCGGTCACCGGCCCGGCACTGGCCTCGCTGACCGGCCGCGCCCTGGTCGCCACCGCCGGCGAGGCGCTGACCGCCGCCGAGGCGGGCCTGCTGCACACCGTCCCCGAGGGCACCACCGCCCTGGTGCCCGGCCCGTTCTTCGACGGCCGGGAGGCCGCCGGCCTGCTGGTCCGCGAACTGATGGAGCGCCGGCAGGCCTACGGCACCTGGTTCCCGGACCGGGCCGCCGAGGACTCCGTCAACCTCGGCGCACTCGACGGCACGGTCGCCATCGGCCTGCTGCTGCTGCGCCTGTACGACCCGGCCGCCGCCCCGCTGGCCACCCTGCGCTGAGCGCACCCGGACCCGTAAGGAGGAGTGACCCGCCATGTCCGAACTCATCGGCTTCAAACGCCACTACACCCCGTACGTCGTCGACGGCGAAGCCGTCTACCTGGTCTCCGAACGCGGCGTCTCGGTGGTCGACGGCAACCTCGCTCAGGCCCTCGCCCCGCTGCTGGACGGCACCCGCACCGCCGAGCAGATCGGCGCCGCGCTGCACGGCACCGTCCCCGCCGAGCGGGTCGACGGAGCGGTCGGCAAGCTGCGGGCCGGCGGCTTCGTCGCCCCCGCCGACCCGGCCACCGACCGGCCCGGCGCCGCCTTCTTCGAGATGGCCGGGCTGGACGGCGACGCCGCGATGGCCGCGCTGCGCACCGCCCGGGTCCGGGTCGAGGTGTACGGCGACCTCGACGTCGAGCCCTTCCTCGCCGCGCTGGAGGCCGCCGGGGTCGCGGTCGACGAGGACGCGCCGTTCACCGTCGCCCTCACCGCGGACTACCTGCACCCCGGGCTCGCCGAGCGCAACCGCGCCGCGCTGGCCGACGGCCGGCCCTGGCTGATCGTCCGCCCGGTCGGCTCGATCGTCTGGACCGGTCCGGTGTTCGTCCCCGGCGCCGACGGGGAGGAGGGCGCCACCGGCTGCTGGGAGTGCCTGGCGCACCGGCTCTCCGCCAACCGCCAGTCGCTCAGCTACCTGCAGCACCGGCTCGGCCAGGACGAGCCGATCCCGACCGCCGGCGCGCACCTGCCCGCCACCCTGGCCCTCGGCACCCAGCTGGCCGCCCTGGAGACCGCCAAGTGGCTGGCCGGCGCCCGGCCCGCCGAACCCGTGGTGCTCACCCTGGACACCGTCCTGCTGGAGACCGAGCGGCACCGCCTGGTCCGCCGCCCGCAGTGCGAGAGCTGCGGTGACGGCCGGATGGTGACGGAGCGCCAGCTGAAGCCGGTGCGCTTCGAGAGCCGGCCCAAGGCGTTCACCGCCGACGGCGGCCACCGCTCCACCACGCCCGAGGAGATGCTGGACACCTACCGCCCGCAGCTCAGCCCGATCACCGGCGTGGTCACCACCCTGGTCCCGGCCGCCCGGACGCCCACCGGGCTGAAGGTCTACGTCTCCGGGCAGAACCTCTCCCGGCAGAGCGGCGACCTGCGTCAACTGCGCACCGGCCTGCGCTCGGTGAGCTGCGGCAAGGGCCGCACCGACGTCCAGGCCCGGGCCAGCGCGCTCGGTGAGGCGATGGAGCGCTACTCCGGCGTCTTCCAGGGCGACGAGGCCCGCCGGCTCGCCCGCTTCGCCGAACTCGGCGACGCCGCGATCCACCCCTCCCGCACCCTGCTGTACAGCGACCGCCAGTACGCCGAGCGGCAGCGCTGGAACGTCAAGCAGTCGATGTTCAACATCGTCCCCGAGCGCTTCCGCGAGGACGAGGCGATCGAGTGGTCCCCGGCCTGGTCGCTGACCGCGCAGACCACCCGCTGGCTGCCCACCATGTCGATGTACTACGGCTACCGGCACCGCAACGGCTTCTACGCGGCCGGCGACTCCAACGGCTGCGCCGCCGGCACCTCCTTCGAGGACGCCGCCCTGCAGGGCTTCCTGGAGCTGGTGGAGCGCGACTCGGTCGCCCTGTGGTGGTACAACCGGGTCCAGCGCCCCGCGATCGACCTGGACGCCTTCGGCGACCCCTACATCGACACCCTGCGGGACGTGTACCGCGGGCTGCGCCGCGAGATCTGGGCGCTCGACCTGACCTCGGACTTCGGCGTCCCGGTGGTCGGCGCGTTCTCCCGCCGCACCGACAGGGCATCCGGATCGGCCGGGGGCGAGGACGTGCTGATCGCCTTCGGCGCCCACCTGGACCCGCACATCGCGCTCACCCGCGCCCTCACCGAGATGAACCAGTTCCTCGGCCCGGTCGCCGGGGACGCCGAGGGCCGGGTCACCTACGCCGGCGCCGACCACGAGCAGAAGGCCTGGTGGACCACGGCCACCGTGGCCAACCAGCCGTACCTGCTGCCCGACCCGGCCGCCCCCGCCTCCGGCCCCGGCCGCTGGCCCGTGCTGGCCGGCGCCGACCTCGCCGACGACCTGGCGCTCGCCCAGCGGCTGGTCGAGGACCGCGGCATGGAGTTCCTGGTCCTCGACCAGACCCGCCCGGACGTGGGCCTGCCGGTCGCCCGGGTGATCGTCCCCGGCATGCGGCACTTCTGGGCCCGCTACGCCCCCGGCCGCCTCTACGACGTGCCGGTGGAGCTGGGCTGGCTGAAGGAGCCGACCCCGGAGAGCGAGCTCAACCCGATCCCGATCTTCATCTGACGCCGTGCGGAGCCGCCGGGCCGACGGGCCCGGCGCCCGCCCATCTGGGGAGAGGTACCCATGACCGTCATCGAACAGCTGCCCCCGACCCGGACCACCGGGGGCGGACCGCTCCGCCGGCTCCTCCGGCTGCGCCCCGAGGTCGACGTCACCGCCCAGGGCGAGGACGTGGAGCTCGCCCACCCCTGGGGACGCCAGCGGGTCCACGCGCTCGGCGCCGCCACCGTCACCGCGCTCGACGCGCTCACCCGCGAGGACGCCGACCTGGACGAACTCGCCACCCGCCAGGTGCGCCTGCTCAAGCTGCTGGAGCGCTTCCCGTACCTGGTCACCACCACCGTCGCCGACCTGCTCGGCGCACCGCTGGCCACCGCCGTGCCGATCGCCCGGTCGGCCGCGCTGCCCGGCTTCGCCCGGGTCGGCGGGGCCGCGGTGCTCTCCCGCTTCGCCTACCTGCGCCGGCTGCCCGACGGCCACGGCGAGGCGTGCGTGCTGGAGTCGCCGATGGCGCCGTTCCGGCTCACCCTGCACCAGCCCGCCGCCGGCGCGTTCGTCGCCGCACTGACCACCGCCCGGCCGGTGGCCGAGGCGGCGGCGATGGCGGGGCTGTCCGCCGAGGAGGGCGAGGCACTGGCCGGACTGCTGGCCGGCGGCGGCTTCCTGGACGCCGGCAGCGGCTCCGAGGCGCCGCTGTGGGACTTCCACGACCTGCTGTTCCACGCCCGCAGCCGCCCCGGCCGGCACGACTACCCGACCGGTGGCGTCTTCGCCCACCAGGACATCGACCAGCTGCCCGCGGTCTCCGGGGCCGGAGCGCGCGAAGAGGGGCCCGGCATCGATCTGCCGGTCCCCGAGTGGGACACGGTGGTCGCCCGCGACCCCGCGCTCAGCGAGGTGCTGGAGGGCCGCCGCTCGGTGCGCCAGTACGCCGACACCCCGGTCACCCTGGAGCAGCTCGGCGAACTGCTGTACCGGGTGGCCCGGGTGCGCCGGATCATCCCCGGCGACCCGGCCGACCCGCACGGCTACGACGGCGTGGACCGCCCGTACCCGGCCGGCGGCGCCACCGGCGAACTGGAGATCTACCTCTCGGTGGTGAACTGCGTCGGCCTGGAGCCGGGCGTCTACCGGTACGACGCCGCCGCGCACCGGCTGCGCCACCGGGTCTTCCACCACCCGGGCGAGAAGCAGGCGTACCACGAGCTGATGACCGCCGCCTGGCGGGCCACCGCGTGCACCGTCGACCCGCAGGTGCTGCTCACCGTCACCACCCGGTTCGGCCGGCTGTCCTGGAAGTACAGCCAGATCGCGTACGCGCTGACGCTCAAGCACGTCGGCGTGCTCTACCAGACGCTGTACCTGGTGGCGACCGCGATGGGCCTGGCACCGTGCGGCCTCGGCTCGGGCGACACCGACGCGGCGGCCCGGGCGCTCGGCCTGGACTGGACGGCGGAGTCCTCGGTCGGCGAGTTCCTGATCGGCAGCCGTCCGGCCGACGTGCCGCGGACCGCCACCGGCTTCGCCGACATCGTCACCGAGGCCAGGGAGGGGTGAACGCGCCGGTGCCCCGTCGCGCGCCGCAGGCGGACGGGGTACCGGGGGGACGGCCCGGCCTCACAGCCACCCGCACTCGCGGGCGATCCTGATCGCGTCGCAGCGGTTGCGCGCCCGGGTCTTGGCGATCGCCGCGGAGACGTAGTTGCGCACCGTCCCCGGGGAGAGCGACAGCGCGGCCGCCGCCTCGCGGATGGTCGCGCCGTCCGCTATTTCGGAGAGCACCGCCAACTCGCGGCGGCTGAGCGGCGTCTGCCGGTCGGTGCGGACCACGTCCAGCACCAGCCGGGGGTCGTACACCCGGCCGCCGCGGGCCAGTTCCCGGACGGCGGAGATCAGCGCCCCGGCCGGCACGTCCTTCAGCAGGACCCCGGCGACGCCGTCGGCCAGGGCCCGCTGCAGCTCGTCGGTGCGGCGCACGGCGGGCGCCAGCAGGAGCACCGCGGTGGTCGGGGCCGCCGCGCGGATCATCGCGGCGGTGGCCGGCCCGCCCGGCCCGGGGACGTCCAGGTCGAGCACCGCCACGGCGGGCCGGGTCCGGGCGGCCTCGGCGGCGGCGTCCTCGCCGCAGACCGCCTCGGCGACCACGGAGAGGTCGTCCTCCCGGTCGAGCAGGGCGCCCAGCCCGGAGCGGAACAGGTGCTGTCCGTCGGCGAGCAGCACCCCGGTGGTGCCGCGGTCGGCCGCCGCCGGCACGCTGCGGACGGGGTGGAACGGGGCGGCCCGGTCGAGCGGGCGCTCCAGTGCTGTGGTCATCCGGCTACCTCGGGATCTCGGCGGGTCGGGTGCGCTGGCCGGAGAGGTCCGGTCAGCCCCAGCCCCAGGTGTCCTGGTGGCTGACGGAGGGCGAGGGGGAGGCCTCGACGTTGGCCGGGGTGCCGGTGCCGGGCAGCGGGCCGTTGGGCAGGGCCCCGGCCTCGACCGGTCCGCCGGCGGTGGTGCCGTCCGCCGTGACGACGACCGCGGGCCGGTCGGCCCCGTTCAGCTCGGCGGCGGTGGCGACGCCCGCCACGAGCAGCGAACCCAGTGCGGCAATCGCGACAAAACGGATGTTCAGCGTCATGAGGTTGCCCGATCCTCTCGCGTTCGGCTGTGCTCCGGGCTGCTCCGGAGCCAGATGGTGCGGGCAGACGGGCGTTTCAGGAACCTGGTCCGCGTCCCCCGTCGGGGGCTGCTCCCGCGGCTTTCGGTTCCGCCGTTCTGCCGACAACAACGAGAGTGGCCGCTCCAGGGGGTGGCTGTCAGCATCCGGAGCTGGCACCAGAGTGCCGTGACACCCTGAGGCCACCTCGACCCGGCCTCGACCGGAGCTCGACCCGGGCTCCGGCGGGCGCCGCGCGAGCGGGGGGCTTCAGTTCCCGGCGGGCGCCTCGTGCAGGCCCAGGGCGATCCACGGGTCCGCCTCGCACCGCTCCAGCCGCCAGTCGGCCAGCGGGCCGAACGGCACCGTCAGCACCCGGCAGGCGTGCCCCAGCAGGTGCTCCGCCTCCAGCAGCGAACCGGCCGCGAGGAAGCACACCCCCGAGAGCTCCCCGGGCGAGGAGCGGAACCGGGCGTGCTCCAGCCGCGCCCCGGCCATCCGCAGCAGCGCCGACAGCGCCGAACGGACCGCGGGCTCGGCCGGCTCGGCCGTCCCCGCGGGCGCGGACAGCCCCACTCGGATCGCGTACATTCCTCCAGCCTGACTGATCGACAGGAGCGCGGGACGGTACGGTCGGTGTCACATCGACGCCTGGCATCAAGATGACAGTGCGCCGTCGGCCTTCACAGTTCGGCCATGAATCGGCCAGAATTGCCCGCAAGGGTGTTCTACGTTCCCCTCAGTAGCGCTAGTCTGACGCTCTGTCAGAAGATCAGTCCGAGACCCGGAACCGGTCCTCAGGAGGGCGAGATGGCGAGATCCCTGCCGCCGACCGGCCGACGGCCGCGAGCGAAGGACGGCCGTTGACGAGCCCCGGCCCGGTCGGACTCGACCCCTTCGGCGAAGCGGTCTACCGCACCATGCTGCTCCACCCCGAGCTGGACGCCCACGGCCTCGCCGCACGGCTGGAGGCCAGCGAGCAGGAGATCCGCGAGGCCCTCGACCGGCTCGCCGACCTCGCCCTCACCCGGCCCACCGGCAGCGGCGACCACTGGCGCGCGGTCAACCCCGAGCGGGGCCTGGCCACCCTGCTCGCCCACCAGGAGGCCGAAGCCGCCCGGCGCCAGCTGGAGATGGAGCGCAGCCGGGCCGCCATGGCCGGCCTGATCGCCGAGTACGCCAGCGTCCACGCCCCCACCGAGCAGCGCGGCATCGAGGTGATCAGCAGCCTCGACCAGGTCCGCGACCGGCTGATCCAGCTCGCCTCCGACGCCACCGCCGAGGTGCTCTCCTTCGCCCCCGGCGGCCCGCAGCCCGCCCAGGTGATGGAGGCCAGCCGCACCCTCGACCAGGAGACCCTGGAACGCGGCGTCCGGATGCGCACTGTCTACCAGGACAGCGTCCGCAACGACCCGCCCACCGTCCAGTACGCCCGCTGGCTGCACGGCCTCGGCGGCGCGATCCGCACCGCACCCACCCTGCCGCTGCGGATGATCCTGGTCGACAACGCCACCGCGATCGTCCCGATCGACCCCGAGGACCCGCGCAAGGGCGCCGTCGTCCTGCACAGCCCCGGCGTCATCGCCGCCCTGCGCGCCCTGTTCGACCAGGTCTGGGAGCAGGCCCGCCCGCTCGGCGAGACCGCCCAGCGCGACCCGCACGGCCTCACCGGCCAGGAGCGCGAACTGCTGCGCCTGCTCGCCGAAGGCCTCACCGACGAGCGCGCCGGCCAGCGCCTGGGCGTCTCGCTGCGCACCGTCCGGCGGATGATGGCCGACCTGATGGTCCGGATGGACGCCCGCAGCCGCTTCCAGGCCGGCATCCAGGTCGCCGCCCTCGGCTGGCTGGAGGCCCCGGAGGGCGCCGCCACCTGACCCCCGGGCCGGGCGCGGAGTCCGGGCGGCAGCCCGCGGCGGCGGTCTGTTACCGTCGTCGGGCCGGCCGCGGGACTCCGGTGCGACTTCCGGAACGTGCCTCTATCGCGATGATTCGCAGCTCGCGCCCCCACACCCCGGCCGGCACCCCGACGCCGAAATCCCGGCGACAGCCCCCAGGGGCGGTCTGTTACGGTCGACCGGCCGGCCGCGGGTCTCCGGTGCGACTTCCGGAACGTGCCTGTAAAGCGATGATTCGCAGTTCGCGCCCCCACACCCCGGCCGGCACCCAGACCGCCGACCGGAGGAAGCCGCATGGAGGGCTACGCCGACCTGATCGCCGCCGAGGACGTCCTGCTCTTCGTCAACGCCGCGATCACCGCCACCGGCCAGCGCGAGTTCCACTCCTCCGCGGCCGAGCAGCAGCTCTCGCTGGGCTTCCTGCACGATTACGTGCTCGGCAACTACCGCGAGCCGTACGCCGCCGCCCTCGCGCTCGACATCAACCACCACAACGCCGCGCTGATCGTCCGCCGACTGCTGGAGACCGCCGCCGACGCCACTCCCGAACAGCGCCGCACCGAGGGCCGGCTGATCGCCCGCCGACTGCAGCTGCTGCCCCCGCAGCGGGTCTACCGCCTGTTCGGCGAGCTGCGCCGGGCCGGGGTGAACAACCGCCGCACCCGCGCCATCCTGCGCGACTGGCTGGCCGCCCGGCCCGACCCGGTGCTGGACGCCGTCAAGTACCGCGGCGGCCTCAAGGGCGTCCTGCGCCACGCCCACCTGGCACCGGCCGCACCGGAGTTGGGCGAGTTCCTGTTCGGCGCGGGCCCGCGCGGCCGCTACGGGACCCCGCTGCTCGACAGCTGGCAGCGCGCCCACTACACGAAGGCCGCCATCTACGAGCTGCCGTACACCGTCGCCGAGGGCTTCGCCCGCAGCCACCGCGTCCCGCGCGCCGACTTCCTGGAGCGGATCGCCCCCCGGCTCACCCGCCTGGAGCGCCTCCGCCTGCAGGAGAACGCCCGCGAGCACCGCGCCGAAGCCGTCCGCACCGACCGGACCGACCTCGGCCGGATGCCGCTCACCCGGCTCGCCCTCTACGCCCTCTCCCTGCCGCCCGCGCAGCGCATCGAGCGCCGCGGCGAGCTCACCGAAGCCCTGCGCACCGCCGCCCGCCGCACCGCCGGCCCGGAGGCCGGCCGCTGGGGCAAGGTCGCCGCCGTCCTCGACGACAGCTACTCGGCGTCCGGCTCCGGCACCAAGCGCCGCCGGCCGCTGGCCGTCGCCCTGGCCTGCCACTTCCTGCTCGAAGCCCTCGCCGAGCGGTACACCCCGCTGTGGACCTCCGGCCGCACCGACGCCCTGCTCGCCCGTCCCCACGGCGCCACCCCGCTCGGGCACCGCATCATCGACGCCCTCGACACCGCCCCCGACAGGCTGGTGATCGTCTCCGACGGCTGGGACAACGCCCCGCCCGGCCTCGCCGCCGAAGTCCTGCGCATCTGGCGCACCCGCCTCGACCCCGACCGCCGCACCTCCGTCGTCCACCTCAACCCGGTGTACGACGCCGACGGCTTCGACGTCCGCCGCCTCGCGCCGACCGTGCCCACCGCCGGCCTGCGCGACGCCGAGGACCTGCCCGCCCTGGTCGAGTTCGCCCGCTTCGCGGACGGCCGCAGCGACCTCGCCGAGCTCACCGCCCACCTCGCCGCCCGCACCGACCGCTTCCTCACCGCCCCTTCGTCCGAGGCCGCCCCTCCCTCCGAGGTCACCCCGTGAAGACCGTCAGCCACCGACTCGACCTCACCGGCCTGACCACCGGCCCCGCCCAGGTCTGGGGCGGCGTCCGCCTGGTCCCGCTGCTGCGCGCCGAACCCGTGACCGACCTGCGCCTGCACCAGCAGCTGTACGAGGACGGGGACGGCTGGGTCGAGAGCAGCCGCACCACCACCTACACCTCGTACATCCCGCACGGCTTCGTCGCCCACTGGACCGGCGACGGCGGCCCCGCCGCCGCGTACGGCACCCAGCTCGGCGCCGAGGTCCCCGAGCGGATGCGGCTGCCCCGGCACCGGCTCGCCAAGCGCACCGGCTCCGACCGGGCGCGCTTCCTCCCGCTCCACCTCTCCCTGGAGGGCTACCTCTCCCTCCACTTCGGCGGCCCCACCGTCGCCTGGGAGCACTGGTCCGCCCAGGCCCTGCGCCGCGGCCTCTCCCCGCGCGAGGAGGAGGCGTACGCGGGCGCCTCGATCCGCGGACTCGCCGACGCCCTCCGGGTGTTCGAGATCCACCCCGGACAGTGCGGCGTCCTGCTGTACACCGCCGACGCGCTCGCCGCCGCCTTCGCCGTCCCGCACCCCGACGACTACCGGGCCCTGCACCAGAGCGTGCTGCTCGACCTCTACGGCGAACTCGTCCACCACTACGCCCTGCTGTCCGCGCCGGTCGCCGACTTCCGTGCGGACCTGCCGGCCTCGGGCGTGCACACGCTCGCCGACCTGCGCGCCGCCGCCGCCCGGGCCGAGGCCGACTGGGCGGACTTCCACGACACCACGATGGCCCGCGACCTGCTCGAACCCGAGTACCGGCTGCGGACCGTCCGCCGGATGGGCCGCTTCACCCTTGGCCGCTTCCTGCCGGACTTCCGCCCGAAGCAGGAGAACCACATCGGCGAGACCATCACCGACGCCGACGGCCGGGTCCTCTACCTGAAGACCTTCCGCCTCTCCGAGGCCCAGGTGCGCCGCGGCCACCTGCTCGACCGGCTCGCCGCCCACGACTGGCACCTCCCCACCGCCGCCGAAGCCCTCGGCCTCACCGAGGCCGACCTCGGTCTGCGCCTGGAGAACGCCGGCTTCGGCCACCTCCTGCGCCAGGACATCCTGGACCGCTACCGCAGCGCCAGGTCCCGCCGGATCTGATCCGCCGGCGACACCATCGCCGCGAGCCGCTTGCGGAACGGCCACCTGCTGAGCTCCCACCCGCCCTCGGCGCCGGCCGCCATCAGCAGGTACAGCACCGCCTGGCCCACCCACCCGTCACTCAGCCCGACGTGCAGCAGCACCAACCACACCACCGCCGCGACGGCCACCCCGACCACCCCGCCGAGCACCCCCACCGCACCGAACACCGCACGCACTCCGCACCCCCTCGCTCGCTCTGTTCCCACGTTCCCCGGGCGCCGGAGTTCCCGCGGTCGAAGGCCGTGCCGAGGGCCGTCTGCAGGGCGGCGGTGCCGGGGCACAGGCCGGGGCCGCCCCCGGAAGGGGCGGCCCCGGCGTTCTGTCGGTGCGTCAGGGGCGGGGCTGCTGCTGGGTGATGCAGTGAATCCCGCCGCCGTTGGCGAAGATCCCGGTGGCGTCGACCAGTTCGACGGTGCGGCCCGGGTAGGCCTTCTCCAGGACGGCCTTGGCCTCCTCGTCGCGCGGGTCGTCGAAGGCGCAGAGGATCACCGCGCCGTTGGCGACGTAGTGGTTGATGTAGGAGTAGTCGACCGGCTCGCCGTCCTCGTCGAAGAGGACGGTGGGGGCGGCGAGTTCGATGACCTCCAGCTGTCGGCCGGCGGCGTCGGTGGAGGCGCGGAGCAGGTCGACGATCTCCCGGCACACCTCGTGGTCGGGGTGCGCGGGGTCGGGCTGGACGTGGGCGAGGACCGCGCCGGGGCGGACGAAGGAGGCGACGATGTCGATGTGGCCGCGGGTGCCGAACTCGTCGTAGTCGCGGGTGAGTCCGCGCGGGACCCAGATCACCTTCGTGGTGCCGAGGAAGGCGTTGAGCTCGGCCTCGACCTGCTCGCGGGTCCAGTCGGAGTTGCGGCCCTCGCCGAGCTGCACGGTGTCGGTGACCAGGACGGTGCCCTCGCCGTCGACGTGGATGCCGCCGCCCTCGTTGATCAGCTTCGAGGCGAAGCGCTGCACGCCGGTCAGCCCGGTGATGTGCTCGGCGATGTGCTGGTCCTTGTCCCAGCGGGCCCAGGACTGGGCGCCCCAGCCGTTGAAGATCCAGTCGGTGGCGGCCAGCCCGCCCTTGCCGTCGATCAGGAAGCTCGGGCCGATGTCGCGCATCCAGGCGTCGTCCAGCGGCCGTTCGACGATCTCCACCTCGGGGGAGACGTAGCCGCGGGCGACCTCGGTCTCACCGGTGTTGACGACCAGGGTGACCGGCTCGTAGCGGACGATGGTGTCGGCCACCGCGGCCCAGGCCTTGCGGCCGGCGTCCAGGTGCTCCGGGCTGTCGAAGGTGGGGTTCTCGGTGGGGAACGCCATCCAGGTGCGCTCGTGGGGGTGCCATTCGGCGGGCATCCGGAAGCCGGCGGCGGCGGGGGTGGTGGTCATGAGGGTCACAGGTCCTATGCGGGGGGCGGGAGTTCAGAGGAAGTAGAGGCGGCTGAGCGAGACGCTGTCGGCCGGTTCGGACTTCAGCGGCGAGCCGTCGAGCGAGACCAGGCCGGTCTCGGAGACCTCGACGTGGCCGACCCGGGCGTTGCGCACCATCGAGCGCGGCCCGATGCCGCGGGTGCCTCGCACGCCCACCCGGCGCCTGCGGGTGGGGAGTCGGTCGGCGGCGACGTCCAGGTAGGAGGCCTCGGCGGCGGCCTGGGAGACGAAGGCGACCGAGATGTCGGCGGCGGTGGCCCCGTGCGCGCCGAACTGCGGTCCGAGGACCAGCGGTTCGCACCGGTCGGTGGAGGCGTTGGGGTCGCCGGTGACGCCGTACGCCGGGAAGCCGGCCTTGAGCACCAGCTGCGGCTTGGCACCGAAGTGGTCGGGCCGCCACAGCACGATGTCGGCGAGCTTGCCGACCTCGATGGAGCCGATCTCGTGGGCCAGGCCGTGGGCGATGGCGGGGTTGATGGTGAGCTTGGCGATGTAGCGCAGCACGCGCTCGTTGTCGTCGCCGCTCTCCGCCGTCCCGTACGAGCCGGTGCCGTCGAGCGGGCCGAGTTCGGCCTTCATCTTGCCGGCCATGGCGAAGGTGCGGCGGACGGTCTCGCCGGCCCGGCCCATGCCCTGGGCGTCGGAGGAGGTGATGCCGATGACCCCGAGGTCGTGCAGCACGTCCTCGGCGCCCATGGTGCCGGCCCGGATCCGGTCGCGGGCCATCGCCGCGTCGCCGGGCAGGTCGGTCTTGAGGTCGTGGGCGGAGACGATCATGTCGAAGTGCTCGCCGAGCGCGTCCCGGCCGAAGGGCAGCGTCGGGTTGGTGGAGGAGCCGATGACGTTCTCCACGCCGGCCATCTTCAGCACGTTCGGCACGTGGCCGCCGCCGCAGCCCTCGATGTGGAAGGCGTGGATGGTCCGCCCCTCCAGCACCGCGAGGGTGTCCTCCACCGACAGGCACTCGTTGAGGCCGTCGGTGTGCAGGGCGACCTGGACGTCGTACTCCTCGGCGACCCGCAGCGCGGTGTCCAGGGCGCGGGTGTGCGCGCCCATGTCCTCGTGGACCTTGAAGCCGGACGCGCCGCCCTCGGCGAGCGCCTCCACCAGCGGCGCCGGGTCCGAGGACGAGCCGCGGCCGAGGAAGCCGATGTTGACCGGCCAGGCGTCGAAGGCGTTGAACGCGTGTCGCAGCGCCCAGGGCGAGTTGACGCCGACGCCCCAGACCGGGCCGAACTCCTGGCCGATGATCGTGGTGACGCCGGAGGCCAGCGAGGCCTCCATGATCCGCGGCGAGAGCAGGTGGACGTGGGTGTCGACGGCGCCGGCGGTGGCGATCATGCCCTCGCCGGAGACGATCGTGGTGCCGGTGCCGACGACCACGTCGACGCCGTCCATGGTGTCCGGGTTGCCGGCCCGGCCGATCGAGGCGATCCGGCCGTCGATCAGGCCGATGGAGGTCTTGCGGATGCCCTGGACCGCGTCGATCACCACGACGTTGGAGATCACCACGTCGCAGGTGTCGCGGACGGCGGCGGCCTTGAGGTGGAGGCCGTCGCGGGCGGTCTTGCCGAAGCCGGCCAGGAACTCGTCGCCGGGGGCCTGCGAGTCGGACTCGATCCGGATGATCAGGCCGCTGTCGCCGAGCCGGACCCGGTCGCCGGCCCGCGGGCCGTGGACGGAGATGTAGTCGTGCGGGGAGATGCTGGTCACGACTCCACCTCCGGGTCGTCGAAGTCGGTCAGGTAGCCGGTGGCGCGGGCCTTGGCGAGCGCCGCCTCCTTGGCGCCGGGCGCGTCCAGCGGGCCGTCGACCAGGCCGGCGAAGCCGATCGCGACCCGCTCGCCGCCGATCGGGACCAGGCCGACCTCGACCGTCTGCCCGGGGTCGAAGCGCACCGAGGAGCCGGCCGGCACCGCGAGGCGGGTGCCGTACGCGGCCGCCCGGTCGAAGGCCAGGCGCGGGTTGGCCTCGAAGAAGTGGAAGTGCGAGGTCACCGAGATCGGCACGGTCGAGGTGTTGTGGACCGGCAGGAGCACCGACTCCTCCACCGGGTCGTAGCCGGTGCCGGTGCCGGGCAGGGCGACGCCGGGGGCGTTCTCGCCGAGCGAGCCGGCGCCGCGGAACGGGTCGTTGACCACGGCGAGCCGGGTGCCGTCGTCGAACACCGCCTCGACCTGGACCACCGTGACCACGTCGGCCACGCCGGGCAGCACGTCGTCGGCGCCGAGCACGGTCCGGCCGGCCTCGATCGCCTCGGCGAGGCGGCGGCCGTCACGGGCCGCCTCGCAGACGGCGTCCGCGATCAGGGCGGTCGCCTCGGGCACGTTGAGCTTCACGCCGCGGGCGCGGCGCGCGCGGGCCAGCTCGGCCGCTGTGAAGATCAGCAGCCGGTCCCGTTCGGTCGGGGTGAGTCGCACGGTTCCTCGCTTTAGAACGGCGTTCAAACATCCGGGGCCCATTGAACCCGGGGAGGGCCGCCGTGTCCAGCGTTGCTCTCGGCGGGGCGGCCCGCACCCGCGCGGCGTATATCAGGGACCTGATATACATAAGGCACCTTGCATTCATCCCGGAGGGGGAGACCCGTGCGTGCCATCCGCTACACCCGTACCGGCGGACCGGAAGTCCTGGAGACCGCCGAGATCCCCGCGCCCGAACCCGGGCCGGGCGAGGTCGCGATCGACGTCACCCACGCCGGCGTGCACTTCGCCGACGTGATGTTCCGGCGCGGCCAGTTCCCGCTGCCGCTGCCCGCCGTCCCCGGGCTGCAGGTGGCCGGCACCGTCGCCGCCCTCGGCGAGGGCGTCACCGGCCTGCGCAGGGGCCAGGCGGTGGCCGCCGTCCCGATGGGCTTCGGCGGCCACGCCGAGCGGGTGGTCGCCGCCGAGGCCTGCGTCGTCCCGCTGGAGGGCGGGCTGGCCGGCCTCGCCCCGGAGCTGGCCGCCGCCACCGCCGTCAACGCGGCCACCGCCGTCGGCACCCTGCGCGGCGCCGCCCGGATCGCCCCCGGCGACCGGGTGCTGGTGCTCGGCGCGTCCGGCGCGCTCGGCCTGCTGCTCGGCCGGCTCGCCCGCGCGTACGGCGCCGAGCTGGTGGCCGGCGCCGCGAGCACCGCCGAACGGGCCGCCCGGGCCGCCGCCGACGGGTACCACCACGGCCTGACCTACGCCGAACTCGCCGACCGCACGCCCGGGCTGACGGACGGCCGGGGCTTCGACGTGGTGGTCGACTCGGTGGGCGGCGAGCCGCGCGAACAGGTCCGCGGCCTGCTCGCCGTGCTCGGCCGGCACGTGGTGATCGGCAACGCGGCCGACCGCGACCTCGCCCTGGAGGCCAACCAGGTCTGGTACGACAGCTTCACCCTGGCCGGCTACAACATGGGCGGCGTGTACGGGCGGCGCCCGGACCTGTTCCGCGCCCAGCTGGAGGAGGGCCTGCGGCTGGTCGCCGACGGCACCCTCGCGGTCGGGGTCCGGGAGATCGGCTGGGACGAGGTCGCCGCCGCGCACGCCGCGCTGGAGCGCCGGGCCGGGGTCGGCGCCTACGTCCTGAAGGTCGGCTGAGCCCGGGGTGCCGCTACTGTCCTGTCCATGAGTACGGATCCTGCCGCCCTGCTGGCCGGTGCTGCCGGCAGCGGGCTGCGGCTCGGGCTGGCGCTGAAGCTGGCCGAGCAGGCGATGATGGCGGCCAAGGCGGAGGCGCTCCGGGAGCTGGAGCTGACGGTGCCGCAGTACGCGGTGCTGCTCCAGCTCTCGGAGAAGCCCGGCATGTCCGGCGCCCAGCTGGCCCGGGGCGCGGCGGTCACCCCGCAGACCATGGCGGGCGTGCTGGCCAACCTGGAGGCGAAGGGCCTGATCGTCCGGGAGCCGTCCGAGCTGCACGGCAAGGTCCTGGTCACCCGCCTGAGCGAGCCGGGCCGCGCCCGTCTGGCCGAGGCGGACGCCCGCGCGGTCGCCGTGGAGTCCGCGCTCTGGTCGGCCTTCGACGACACCGAGCGCGAGCGGTTCCGCGCCTTCCTGCACCGCGCCGCCGCCGCGCTGAGCGGCCCGGACGCGCCTTAGGGCGCCGCCGGCGCCTGGGCGATGACCTGCTCGGCCAGGGCGCGGGCGGCGGCGGCCGGGTCGGTGGCGGGGCGGGTGGCGCCGGCGGCGAGGGCGCCGTCGATGAGCAGCAGCAGCTGGTCGCCGCCCGGGCCGGGCCGGGGGTGGCCGAGCCGGGCGAGCTCGGCGGCGAGCAGGGCGGAGACGTGCTCGCGGTAGGCGCGGGTGACGGCGTGCCCGGGGTGGTCGGGGTCGGCGAGGGAGAGGTCGGCGGCGAGGTAGCGGCAGCCGCGGAAGTCGCCCTGGGCGATGACCTCGCCGATCCGGTCGAAGACGGCCAGCAGTCTGGCGCGCGGGTCGTCGCCGGCGGCGTCCATGGTCTGCCGGTAGCGGGCCTCGTCCTCGGCGGCGCTGAGCCGAAGCACTTCGGTGATCAGGCCGTCCTTGCCGCCGAAGTGCTCGTACAGCGAGCGGCGGGCGACGTCGGCGCCCTTGAGCAGCGCGTCCACGCCGATGCCCGTGCCGTGCCGGTAGGTCAACTCCTGGGCGGCGTCGAGGAGGCGCTGGCGGGGGCCGGGTTCGGTGCGGGTGCTCATGGGTGCCAGGGTGCCAGGGGTTGACCGGTAGATCAACCGGTCTATATGGTCGTGTCGACGCACTGGTAGACCGACTGTTCTATCTATCGAGGAGTTCCGATGCTGCCTCGCACCACCGCGGACGTGATCGGCCGCTTCAACCTGGCCTTCGTCCGGCACGACCCCGACCTGCTCGACGACCTGGTCGCCGAGGACTGCGTGATGGAGTCCGTCGGCCCCGCCCCCGACGGCAGCCGGACCACCGGCCGCGCCGAGTGCCTGGCCTTCTGGCGGACGCTCGCCGCCGACCGCACCACCCGCTTCGAACCCGGCGAGGTCGTGCTGATGGGGGAGCGGGCCACCATCCGCTGGCGCTACCACTTCGGCGACCGGGAGCACGTCAGCGGCGTCAACCTGATGCGGATCGCCGAGGGCCGGATCGTCGAGGCCCTCGGCTTCACCAAGACCGGCGGACTCCCGCTCGCCACGGACGCCGCGTGAACGCCGTCCCCGCGCGGATGCGCAGCTACCACGTGGACAGCGGCGCCGGCATCGACGGCCTCACCCTGCGCGAGCACCCCGTCCCGGTGCCCGGGCCGGGACAGGTGCTGGTCGCCGTCCGCGCGGTCTCGCCCAGCTACCGCGACCTGCTGGTCCTCGGCGGCAGGTACGTGCTGCCGGTCCGCCCGGACGTCGTGCCGGTCGCGGAGGGCGCGGGCGAGGTCGTCGCGCTGGGGCCAGGCGTCGGAACCGTCCGGCTCGGCGACCGGGTGATGGCGACGCTCTTCCCCAGCTGGCAGGACGGCCCGTTCGGCCCGCAGCACCTGCCCCAGCTCGGCGGCACGCTCGACGGGTTGCTCACCGAGTACGCCCTGCTCGACGAGCACGGGCTGGTCCCCGTCCCCGCCCACCTCTCCTGCGCGGAGGCGGCCACCCTGCCCTGCGTCGCGGTCACCGCGTGGAACGCGCTGACCGGCGACGGCGGGCTGCGCCCCGGGCAGACCGTGGTCACCCAGGGCTCGGGCGGCGTGTCGCTGTTCGCGCTGCAGCTCGCGCGGGCGCTCGGCGCCCGGGTGGTCGCCACCACCGGGGGGCCGGCCAAGGCCGCGCGGCTGACCGCGCTCGGCGCGGACCTGGTGGTCGACCGCCGGGCCGAACCGGACTGGTCCGCCGCCGTCCGCGCGGCCACCGGCGGCACGGGCGCGGACCGGGTGGTCGACGTGGTCGGCCGGCTCGACGAATCGGTCCGGGCCGTCACCCTCGGCGGGCACGTCGCGATGGTCGGCTTCCTCTCGGAGACCGCCCCGCCGATCGACGCCCGGGGGCTCTTCGCCTCCGGCGCGGTGCTGCGGCCGGTCGCGGTCGGCAGCCGGGCCCAGTTCCGCGAGCTCTGCCAGGTCGTCGAGGAACACCGGATCCGGCCGGTGATCGACCGGGTCTTCCCCTTCGAGCGGGCGGCGGACGCCTTCCGGCACCACGCCTCCGGCGCCGCCTTCGGAAAGGTGGTGATCGAACTCGTCCCGGACTGACGGCCCCTGACGTCACGTCCGGATCCGCCGCCGCGTCCGCCCCGCCAAACCTGTCGAACGGATCATTCGCACCCCTCCGAGCCCCGCTTCACCCCAGGTGGCCGGGGATGCACTGTTGCAAAGCGCTCGGAGTGGGCATGAGGATGGTCAGCAAGCGGCCGTCGGCAGTGGGGGACTGGAGGGCGGCCGTCCACAGAAGGGCGGGGGCGTACGTGATGGATGGTCAGGCAAGGTTCCCGCGGCAGCGGTCGGCCTCGCAGTCGGACGCGATCGGGCCGGTGCGGCCGGTGGCCGGCCCGCCCCCGGTGCACGAGCCGGGGTGCGCGCTGCACCACCGGCTGCACGCCTCGGTGGACGCCGCGGACCTGGTCGCGGTCGGTGCCATCCGGCGCCGGCTGCGCGCGGCACTGGACCGCTGGGGCGTCCCGCAGCTCGCCGACACCGCCGAGCTGCTCGCCTCCGAGCTGGTCACCAACGCACTGGTGCACACCGGCCACGGCGCGGTGTTCGACGCGGTGCTCACCCCGGAGCAGAAGCTGCGGATCGAGGTGCAGGACGGCACCACCCGGTTGCCGGGCCGCCGGCAGCCCGGCGAGTCCGCCACCTCGGGGCGCGGCCTGCTGCTGGTCGAGGCGCTCGCCGACGACTGGGGCGTGCAGCTGCGCGGCGACGGAAAGGTCACCTGGTTCGAGCTCGCCGCGGCGTGAGCGGCGGTCCGGCAGCGGCGGTGCGGCGCAGGACGCGGCGTGAGCTGCGGCGCGGGGACGGCGCGCGACGCGCAAGAGCGCCTCGGCCAATATCGTGTGCGATCTTCGCCACTCGGCGCACCGGGATTGCCGCCTTGCCGAACATACGAGAGGCTAGTGAGAATGTGTGCCGGTAGGCACACCCGATCGAGCGCGGTCCTCCACCCGGACCGCCCGGCACGGCAGCGGCAGGAGAAGCATGGCGACAGAGCCCGAAGCGCCTGGGCCCGCCCGCCGCACCCCGCCGGCCCAGGTCTCCAGGAGCATCGCCGCAGCGAACCCGCTGCGCACCGCCCCGGGCCTGGCCGCCGGCCGGATCGTGCCCGCGGTCACCCGGGGCCTGCCCACCCGCAGCGGAGAGTCCACCCCCGACTGGCTCGAGCCGGCGATGGCCGCCAACGGCATCGGCTCCTTCGACTGGGACATCCGCCGCGACGTCCTGGAGGGCGACCAGCGCGCCTGCGCCATCCTCGGCCTGGACGGCTCCGCCTTCGACCGCACCTCCGGCTCCTTCCTGTCGATGCTGCACCCCGAGGACGCCCCCGTGGTGCGCCGCCGGGTCGAGCGCGCCGTCGCCGAGCTCGGCCAGTGCGGCGCCTACTACCGCACGGTCTTCCCCAACGGGGAGCTGCACGCGGTCCGCTTCCGCGGCCGGGTGCTCGCCGACGCCTTCGGCCGCGCCTCCCGGATGGTCGGCTTCGTCTGGGACGCCACCGTCGAGCTGCACAAGCGCGAGCGGGCCGGCGAGCTGGCCGCGCTGCGCGAGGACCGCTCCCGCTTCATCAAGGAGGCCGCCCGCGCGCTCTCCGAGGCGGTCACCGTCCGCGACGTGGCCCGGGTCTTCACCGAGCTCCCGCTGCCCGGCCTGCCGCCGGACGGGCTGGCCCTCGCCTCCCTGGAGGCCGGCCGGATCGCCCTGCTCGGCGCCAGCGGCTACGACGACGGGCTGCGCGAGAGGTTCGACCGGGCCCCGCTGCACCCCAACCACCCGGCCGCCGAGGCGATCCGCGGCCGCGCGCCGGTGTTCGTCTCCAGCCTCGACGAGTACCGGGCCCGCTACCCGGAGGCGGCGCCGTTCGCCAACGACAGCGGCCGCTCCGCCTGGGCCTTCCTGCCGCTGGTCGCCAGCGGCCGGCCGATCGGCGTCTGCGTGATCTCCTTCGACGACGACCGCGAGCTGGACGCCGACGAGCGCACCCTGCTGTCGACCCTGGGCGGCCTGGTCGCCCAGTCGCTGGCCCGCGCCCGGCTGCACGACGCCGAGCACGAGCTGGCGGCCGGCCTGCAGCGGGTGATGCTGCCGCGCACCGTCCCGGCCGTGCCCGGGGTCACCACCGCCGTCCGCTACCTGGCGGCCGGCTCCGGCCTGCAGATCGGCGGCGACTGGTACGACGTCGTCCCGCTGCCCGGCGGCCACGTCGGCCTGGTGATCGGCGACGTCCAGGGCCACGACGTGCACGCCGCCGGCATCATGGGCCAGCTGCGGATCGCGCTGCGCGCGTACGCCGCCGAGGGCCACCCGCCGGCCGCCGTGATGGCCCGCGCCTCCCGCTTCCTCGCCGACCTCGACACCGACCACTTCGCCACCTGCACCTACGCCGAGGTCAACGTCGACTACGGCGTGGTGTACGCGGTCCGGGCCGGCCACCTCGACCCGGTGGTGCGCCGCGGCGACGGCACCGCGCACTCCGTCCCGGTGGCCGGCGGCCTGCCGCTCGGCGTCGCCCCCGACGAGGAGTACCGGGTCACCCGCTTCTCGCTGGACCCGGGCGAGACCGTGGTGCTCTGCACCGACGGCCTGGTCGAGGCCCGCGACATGGACCTGGACACCGGGTACGAGCGGCTCTGCGACGCGGTCGCCGGGTACCTGCCCGCCGTCGGCGAGTCCCCCCGCGAACCGCTGGAGGAGCTGGCCGACCGGATCACCGCCAGGGCCGCCGACTCCAGCGAGCGCGAGGACGACATAGCGCTGCTGCTGCTCCGCTGGGACGGGCCCGCCGGCGGCCTGGCCGCCCAGCAGCTGCGCCGCCGGATCGGCCAGGCCGACCTGGCCCGGATCTCCGAGCTGCGCGGCGAGCTGCGCGACGCGCTGCGCCGCTGGGGCGTCCCCGAGATGATCGACACCGCCGAGCTGCTCGCCTCCGAGCTGGTCACCAACGCCATCCGGCACACCGACCGGGACGCGATGTTCACCGCCCGGCTGTACCAGGACGGCGGGCGCCCGCGCCTGCGGGTCGAGGTCGAGGACGAGTCGGACCTGTGGCCCACCCGGCGCACGCCGGGCGAGCAGGCCTCCTCCGGTCGCGGCCTGATGCTGGTCGAGGCGCTCGCCGACGGGTGGGGCGTCGAGCCCCGCGGCACCGGCAAGCGCATGTGGTTCGAACTCAGCTGAGTCCGGCTCTCAGCCGAACTGCTGCTCCAGGTCCTTCAGCTTCTGCTCCAGGGAGTCCAGCCGGGGCAGCGTGATGGTGTCCTCCTCCGGAGTCAGGTCGACGCTGCGGCGGGCCGGCAGCCCGGTCGGGGCGACGGCCGGCCCGCCGCCGACGGGCCCGGTCGGATCGGCTATGGCGGGCTCCGAACCGGTCGCCACCGGCTGCGGGGCCTCCAGCTGGCGGGCCGCCGAGCGGTGCCGCCACCCGCCGGGCTGGCGGCCGATCGCCCGGATCTCGGCCCGCTCCCGGCGGCTGGCCATCCGCCGCCGCTCGCGGTTCTCGGCGGCGGTCCGCTTGTCGTCGCGGACCTCCTCCACCGCCTCGTCCAGCGTGCGCACGCCCTCCAGCAGCATCAGCGACCAGGCCGCGTACGTCTCCAGCGGGGCGCGCAGCCAGCGGACGATCCGGATCTGCGGCAGCGGGCGCGGCACCAGCCCCTGCTCGCGCAGCGCGGCCCGGCGGGTCTGCTTGAGCGCCCGGTCGAACAGCACGGCCGCGGAGAGCGACATCCCGGCGAAGAACTGCGGGGCGCCGGCGTGGCCCAGGCCGCGCGGGGCGTGCACCCAGTTGAACCAGGCGGAGGCGCCGGCGAACAGCCACACCAGCAGGCGGGAGCCGAGCGCCGCGTCGCCGTGGCTGGCCTCGCGGACCGCGAGCACCGAGCAGAACATCGCGGCGCCGTCGAGGCCGAACGGGACCAGGTACTCCCAGCCGCCGGAGAGATTCAGGTTCTGCACGCCGAAACCGACCAGGCCGTGGAAGGAGAGCGCGGCCGCGACCGCGGCGCAGCAGAACAGCAGAATGTACGACGCGGCGCCGTAGAGGGATTCCTTGCGCCGGCGGCGTTCCTCGGAGCGTTCCCAGGAATCCGGCCCGCCGGCGGCGGCGACCTGGGCCCGGGTGCGGGCGACGGCGACCACGACGGCGGCGGTCATCAGGACGGCCAGCCCCAGTCCGGCCCAGCCCAGCGGTATGTCCGACAGTCTCATAACCTGAACCAGCCTCGCTTTCCACCCGGTGGCGGCCGCCTCCCTGACAGCGCCCACCATCATCTCGGAGAATTCCCGCGGCGATGACCGGTTCGGGACCAATACGTCATTCGGGGGGAATTCCCGAACTCGTGGTCGAGGATCGATGAAATGTCGGTGCTATTTCTCGCGGGGGCAGCTCAGACAGGCTTCCTCGGGGCGGACGGTGTAGTAGAGGCAGCAGCTCACCCGGTCCCGCAGCCACCGGCCGTCCGCCCGCCGGAAACCCGCCGCGCCGACGAACGGCCGGTGGCCGGGGCCGGCCGGCAGCAGGGCGTCGAGCTCGGCCGTCGCCCGGTCCTCCTCGCCGAGCAGGCCGCCCACGTACCAGAGGCCCTCGACGACGTCGTCCGTGGTCATGGCCCACAGGGTGTGCGGCCCGCGCCGGACCCGGGGGCGGAAGGCGGCCAGCACCGGCGTGAGGTGCTCGGCGACCGCGGCCAGCAGCTCGGCCCGCAGCGCCGCCTCGTCAGGCACCACCCGGGCGCCCGGCGCCGCGGCCGCCGGATCGTCCGGCAGGCAGGCGAACTCCACCGGCTGGGCGGTGAGTTCACCGGTCGAGCGGTTGACCGACACCCGCTCGACGGGCAGCCGGGGCACCCGGCGCTCCAGGAACCACGGCACGGTGAAGGCCAGCGCCAGCGGCCAGGTGTACCGGTGCAGGCAGAACCCGGCGGTGACGTCGGGGCGGGCGGCCCGGCCGTACAGCTCCAGGCCGAGCTCGGCGTCGAAGGCGATCATCGCGTCCAGCGCGGCGCCGCCGCCGGCCAGGTCGGCGGCGGCCGTCCAGCCCCCGCCGGACCGCGGCGGCGCACCGTGGATCCGCAGGCCCGGAAGGGCCGCGGACAGCCGGGCCCAGCTACCGGCCAGGGGTGCGGCCCGGCCGGGGGCGGCGGGGCGCGGCTCGACGCTGCTCGCGGTCATGCGGGGCCCCCTGGAAAAGGCCGACCGGAGCTCGGCGGAGCCCGGACGGCATGCGGTGAGGACCCGCCCGGGGGCTCCCCGGACAGGTTAGGCTCACCTTAGCTGATGCCGTCCCGCACGTCCTGCACGATGCGGCCGTCCGGGGGACCGGCGGGCGCGGGCACGATGCCCAGGCGGCCCACCAGCCACACCGGCACGCCCCCGAGCGCCTGCACCAGCCGGGCCGCCTCGGCGCGCAGCCGGGTCGCCTCGGGTGGCTCGCACACCTCGGCGAGCGAGGCGAGCGCCGGGGCGACGCCCACCGTGAAGCCCAGGTCCTCGCGCAGCCGCAGCGAGGCCCGGAAACCCTCCCGGGCCCGTTCCAGGTCGCCCGCGCGCTGGGCGAGCGCGGCCAGGTGGCGCCAGGTCGAGGAGCGCAGCAGCCGGTCCCCGCGCTGCTCCGCCGCGTCGTGCGCCCGCCGGTACGCGGACTGCGCCGCGTCCGGGTCGTGCAGCAGGTTCTCGGCGACCAGGCCGCGCCGGAAGTCCAGCAGCGGCCGGCCCGGCGCGTCCGGCGGCAGCAGCGCGGAGGTCCGCCCGAGCGCGGCCTGCGCCTCGTCGAGGCGGTCCCGGCGGCCCATCACGCTCGCCGTGTACGCCAGGAACCCGCGGGCGCAGGAGGCGGCCGCCCGGTGCTCGGCACCGGCCACCCCGGCCTCGGCCTGCCGCAGCGCGTCCTCCGCCCGCTCCCAGTGCTCGGCGGTGAACAGGCACTGCTCGATGAGGAGTTCGGCCCGCAGCAGCGCTGCGGAGGGATCCCGGCCGGCCTGCGGCCGCAGCAGATCCGCGGCCTCCTGCCAACACCCGCGCGATCTCAGCCGCCACACGACGTCCGCCATGCCCCCCGGGGCCGTACCGTGCACCGACAACGCCACCTCCTTGTGTGCGCCATCCAGTAAACGGAGTGCTGTGTGGCGGCAATTCAACACGGGGGCGAGCTTGTGCACCAGATCACGAACGCGACAGATTCCGGAACCGGGAGCTCCGTCCGGGACCGGTCAGGACGTCCAGCCGGTCGCCATCAGGGCCTCCGCCGCGCCGTTGGCGGGCTGCGGGATCCCCGCCTCGTCCAGCGTGAACAGGGCCACCAGCAGCTGTTCTCCGCGCACCACGGCCTGCCGCGAGAAGCCGGCCAGGGCGAACATCGCCGCCGCGACCTGCTCGCTGTGCAGCGTCTCCAGCCAGAGGCACTCGACCTCCCGGACGTCCGTCGGCTCCTCCCAGGTGTCCACCCGGGCCACCATCCGACCACCCAACAGGGTGACGGAACCGCCGTCCTGACCCTCCGTCACCTCCAGGTCGTCGAAGCCCAGCCACTGCAGGTAGCGCGCCGCGGTCAGCACCGCGTCCTGTGCGCCGCGCACCGGCTGCGGGCGGAACGGCGGCCGCAGCACCCGGGCCGGGCCGGAGGCGCCGGGCAGCGGGTCCGCGGAGGCCGAGGGCACGATCGCGGTGGTGTGCGGGCGCACGCCCGCCCGGCCCGGGTACGGCGTGCCGGCCGGCCCGGTGCCCGCCGGCCGCGGGGCCCGGTCGACCGGGAGCCGCACCGTGGCGCCGCAGTTGCAGGTGAACTCCGGCTGCGGCCACTGGTCGCTGCGGCCGCAGTGCGGGCAGCGCATCGACAGCCAGGAGTCCTCCCAGGAGCGGAACCGCACCTGCACCGGCACGCCGCCGCGCAGCAGCGGCACCCGCAGCTGCGCGCCGCACGGGCACGGCAGGCTCGGCGGCTCGTAGAGGTGCTCGATGCGGCAGGCGGGGCAGCGGATCGGTCCCGGGGCGGGGGATGCGCGGTACTCGTCGGTCATGGATGACACCGTCCGTTCCGGGTCTGCTGGGCAGGTCCGGCTCCCATCCTCGCTGATCGGAGGCGTGCTGGGCGCGGAATGAGGTATTCCTCAGGGAGAGTTCAGGGACGCTTCGGGTCGGTGGCCGTCCAGCGGGCGAGGTCCGCCGGGGTGTCGAGATCGTCCGGGTCGGCGACGTCCCCGCACTCGACCAGGACCAGCTCGCCGGGGTGGGCGGCGAGCAGCGCACGGGCGCCCGCGTCGCCGCTCGCCCCGGCGGCCGCTTCGGCGAGGAAGCGCCGGCCGATCAGCACCGGGTGGCCGCGCCGGCCGCCGTACGCCGCGGCCGCGAGCCCGGCGCCGGCCCGGTGCGCGGCCAGCAGCCGGGCGGCGGCGGCCGGGGTGACGCCCGGGGTGTCGACCAGCAGGACGAGCACGGCCGGCGCGTCCGCCGGGAGGGCGGCCAGCCCGGCCCGCAGCGAGGAGCCCATGCCGGTCGCCCAGTCCGGATTGTCGACGAGTCGACAGTCGCCGGTGTCCACCCGCTCGCGGACCTCCTCGGCGGCGGCGCCGAGAACGGCGAGCAGCGGGGCGCAGCCGGCGTCCCGGGCGACCGCGAGGGCGTGCTCCAGCAGCGGCCGGCCGCGGTACGGCAGCAGCGCCTTCGGCCGCCCGCCGAGGCGCCGTCCGCCGCCCGCCGCCAGGACCAGCGCGGGGATGCGGTCTTCCATGGCGCCAGTCTCCCGGTCGGTCCGCTCCGTCACAGTTGGATGATCACACAACGAGAAGGCGCGGGTCGGGCGGCCACCCCGGCCGTTCGCCCGCTTCACCTTCCGGCGCCGGGCGCCTGTACTGGGCGGATGGCACGCAGGACAGAGCACGCGCACGACGGCATCGAGCCGCTGGCCGACCGGTTCGGCCGGATCCACACCGACCTGAGGGTCTCCCTCACCGACCGGTGCAACCTCCGCTGCACGTACTGCATGCCGGCCGAGGGCCTGGACTGGCTGCCCCGGGCCGAGGTCCTCACCGACGACGAGATCGTCCGGCTGATCACCGTCGCCGTCCGGCGGCTCGGCATCCGCACCGTCCGGCTGACCGGCGGCGAACCGCTGCTGCGGCGCGGCCTGCCGGGGCTGGTCGCCCGGATCGCCGAGCTCGGACCCGAGCTGTCGCTGACCACCAACGGCATCGGACTGGCCCGGACGGCGGGCGAGCTGAAGGCCGCCGGGCTGCGCCGGGTCAACGTCAGCCTGGACACCCTGCGGCCCGAACGGTACGCCGGGATCACCCGGCGGGACCGGATCGCCGACGTCCTCGCCGGCCTGGCGGCGGCCCGGGACGCCGGGCTGGACCCGGTGAAGATCAACGCGGTGCCGGTGCGCGGCGTGAACGACGACGAGCTCCTCGACCTGGTGGAGTTCGCCGGCGCGCACGGGTACCGGATGCGCTTCATCGAGTCGATGCCGCTGGACGCGCAGGGCGCCTGGGACCGGCAGCGGATGGTCACCGCCGACGAGATGCTGGAGGTCCTCGGCGCCCGGTGGGAGCTGGTGCCCGTCGGGCGGCACGGCAACGCGCCGGCCGAGGAGTGGCGCCTGGCCGGGACGGACACCGTGGTCGGGGTGATCGCCTCGGTGACCCGGCCGTTCTGCGGCGGCTGCGACCGCGTCCGGCTGACCGCCGACGGGCAGCTGCGCAACTGCCTGTTCGCGACCGAGGAGTCCGACCTGCGGGCGCTGCTGCGCGGCGGCGCGGACGACGCGCGGCTCGAGGCGGCCTGGCGCAACACCATCGCCCGCAAGGGCCCGGGCCACGACATCTCCTCGGCGGACTTCGTGCAGCCGGCCCGCCCGATGTCGGCCATCGGCGGCTGACCGGCCGTTCCTTCGTGCCGGACTTGACCCGGTGTGGGCGGACTGGTCTCCTGGTGCGCCGTCAGTCCTCACCACTTCCGGGGGAGCCCCGTGCGCGCGCGCCGTACCGCCGTCCTGTCCGTCCTGCTGCCGGTGCTCGCGCTGGCGGGCTGCACCTCCGGCGGGAAGACCTCCCACGAGTCCGTCCCGCCCGGCCAGGCGCAGGGCGCCAACCCGCTGCAGAACCCCGACGGCACCGGGCCCGGCCTCGCCCCGATCACCTCCGCGGCCGACCGCGCGGCCGGGATCGCGCTGATCGCCAAGGTGAAGACCGCCGCCCCCGGCCCGAAGACCGGGTACGACCGCGACCAGTTCGGCCCCGCCTGGACGGACAACGTGGACGGCGTCCCGCTCGGCCACAACGACTGCGGCACCCGCGACGACGTCCTGGCCCGGGACGGGCGGGCCGTGGAGCACAAGGACGGCTCGGCGTGCGTGGTCACCGGGATGACCATCTGGGACCCGTACACCGGCAAGAACGTCCAGTGGACGAAGGCGCAGGCGTCGAAGATCCAGATCGACCACGTGATGCCGCTCTCCTACGACTGGCAGCAGGGCGCCGCCCAGTGGGACAAGGCGAAGCGGGTCCAGATCGCCAACGACCCGCTCAACCTGATCCCCGCCGACGGCTCGCAGAACGCGTCCAAGGGCGACTCCGGCCCGGCCTCCTGGCTCCCCGCCAACCAGGCGGTCCGCTGCTCGTACGCGGTGCGCTGGGCGCAGGTCTCGCTCAAGTACCAGCTGCCGGTGACCCCGGCGGACAAGCAGGCGATGCTCCAGCAGTGCGGCGGCTGACCGCCCGGTTCAGCCGACCCTGACCACGTACTTGCCCTCGCCGCGCCCCGCGGCGAGCAGGTCGTGGACGGCGGGGACGGCGTCCAGGCCGGGCAGTTCCACCACCGGGACGGCCAGGCCGTGCCCGGCGACCAGGTCGAACGCGCGGCGCTGGGCGCGGGCGACCCGCGCGGGGTCGGCGGCGAGCAGGACGCGGTGGCTGAAGCCGGTGACGGTGAGGTTGGCGCCGAGCAGCCGGCCCGCGGGGGGCAGCGGGTCGAGGGTGCCGCCGCCCGCGTTGCCGAACAGCACCACCCGGCCGCCGGTCACCGCGAGGTCCAGGTCCAGGCCGAGCGCCTCGGTGCCGAGCGGGTCGAGGACCAGGTCGACGCCGCGCCCGCCGGTCGCCGCGCGGACCTGCTCGGCGAGTTCGGGCCCGCGGGCGAAGGCGTGGTGGTAGCCGAGGCCGCGCGCGGCGGCCGCCTTCTCCGGCCGGCCGACGGTGCCGATCAGGGTGCCGCCGCCGAGCAGCGGGACCAGCCGGGCGATCGCGCCGCCGATCCCGCCGCCCGCCGAGTGCACCAGCACGGTGTCACCGGGCTCGAACCGGCCCGCGTCGGTGAGCAGCAGCAGCGCGGTCGCCAGGCCGAGCGGGACGGCGGCGGCCGTCGCGGTGTCCACGCCGTCGGGCAGCGCCACGGTCGCCGCGGCGCTCGCCAGCGCCACCTCGGCGAAGCCGCCGCCGGTGGTGGCGGCCGCCACCCGGTCGCCGACCGCGAACCCGCTCACTCCTTCGCCGAGCTCCCGGACGGTGCCCGCGACCTCCTTGCCCGCCCGGTACGGCCACGCCGGCACGTAGGCCGCGTCACCGCGCCGGGACATCACGTCGACGAAGTTCACCCCGGCGTGGGCGACGTCGATCGCCAGCTCGCCGGGGCCGGGCCGCGGCACCTCGACGTCCTGGACCAGGCTGTGCTCGGCCCCGCCGGGCCGGGTCATCTCGAGAGCGCGCATGTCCGTCTCCCCTCACGGAAGCTACGATGTTCTACGAACATCGAAATTACACCCATCTTCGATGGTTGTCGAACATGGAGGTGCCGGATGCCCCGCTCCCGACCGGGCCGCGCCCCGCTCGCCCACCCCGCGACCGAGGAGATCGACCTCCTCGACGTCCTGCACGCGCTCGCCGACCCCACCCGGATGACCATCGTGCGCACCCTGCGCGCCGAACCCGAGCGCGCCTGCGGCTCCTTCCCGGTCGACGTCGCGCCGTCCACGCTCAGCCACCACTTCAAGGTGCTCCGCGAGGCCGGCGTGGTCCGCCAGCGCGAGGAGGCCAACCGCCGCCTCACCGCGCTGCGCGCCGCCGACCTGGACGCCCGCTTCCCCGGCGTGCTCGACGCCGTGGTCACCGCGTACGAGAGCACCATGTGACCGGGCCCCCGGAGCGGGTGCTCCGGGGGCCCGGTGGGACGGCCGGCCGTCAGCCCGTGGCGGCCGTCGAGGAGGTGCCACCGCCGGGGGCCGCGGTCAGGTCGTAGAGGGTGGCGCCGTCCACCGTCTTCGCCGTGTAGGTGGCCGCCACCCAGGAGGCGATCTGCGAGGAGAGCGACTGGCTGCCGCCGCCCATGCCACCGCCCATGCCGCCACCGCCGATGAAGTAGTGGACCTTCCCCTCCTTCACGTACTGCTGGAACTGCTCCAGCGTCAGCGACGGGTCGGTGCCGTTGAAGCCGCCGAGCGCCATCACCGGCTCCCCGGTGGCGAGCTGGTAGCTGGCCTGGTTCTGGGAACCGACCGCGGCCGCCACCCAGGTGTAGGAGCCCGCGTCCTGCTTCAGCAGGGCCGCCAGCTCGCTGCTCACCCGGGAGCCGTTCAGCAGGCCGCCCATCCCGCCGGCGCCGCCCGTGCCGCCGCGGCCGTCCCGGCCCTCGCCGCCGCCGGGGAACTGTCCCGTGCCGTTCTGCGTGCCGCCGCCCGGGAACCGGCCGGTGCCGTTCTGTCCCGTGCCGTTCTGCGTGCCGCCTGGCAACTGGCCGCCGCCCGGGAACTGCCCGGTGCCGCCGTTCTGCGTGCCGCCCGGGAACTGCCCGCCGCCGGGGAACTGGCCGCCGCCGGGGAACTGGCCCCGGCCGCCGTCGCCCGTGCCGCCGGGCATCATGCCCCGCCCGCCGCCGCCCGGGCCGAAGCCGCCGCCCTGCACCTGCGGACCGGCCGTCACGATCGAGCCGGAGTGGCCGACCGACACGGTCTGCACCGCGTACGCCGCCGGCCCGCCGAGGCCCGCCGCCAGCGCGGTGAGTCCGGCCACCGCCGCGATCCGCGCGCCGAGCGCCCGGCCCGCCCGCGCGGCCGCCACCAGCGCGACCGCCGCCGCGATGCCGCCCGGCAGCACCGCCCAGCGCAGCCACGGCAGGAAGTCCGTGCTGCGCCCGAGCAGCACGAACGACCAGACCGCGGTCACCGCGACCACCGCGCCGAGCACCGCCGCGTACGGCAGCCGGTGCCGGGCCCGCCAGAGGCCGTCGACGCCCATGCCGACCACCGCGGCGACCGCCGGGGCGAGCGCCACCGTGTAGTACTGGTGGAAGATGCCGGACATGAAGCTGAAGGTCAGCGCGGTGAGGACCAGCCAGCTGCCCCAGACCAGGAAGGCCGTCCGGGCGCTGTCGGTGCGGCCGTGGCGGCGGGTCGCCCACAGGCCGAACACCAGCAGGACCAGCGCGGCCGGCATCAGCCAGGCGATCTGCCCGCCGATGTCGCCGTCGAAGAGCCGGGTGATGCCGGTGGTGCCCCACATGCCGCCGCCGGCGCCGCCCCGGCCGCCACCGCCGCCGCCGACGCTGCCGGTCTCGTCACCGGTGAGCCGGCCGAAGCCGTTGTAGCCGAAGGTGACGGAGAGGAAGGAGTCGTCCTGCGAGCCGCCGATGTAGGGCCGGGCGGACGCCGGGACCAGCTCGACGATCGCCACCCACCAGCCGCCCGCCAGGACCACGGCGAGTCCGGCCAGCAGCACCTGCTTCACCCGGCGGCCGAACGCGGTCGGCGCGACCACCAGGTAGATCACCGCGAAGCCGGGCAGCACCAGGAAGGCCTGCAGGGTCTTGGTCAGGAAGCCGAAGCCGAACATCACGCCGGTGAACAGCAGCCAGCGGGTGGAGGCGGTCTCGGTCGCCCGGACCAGGCCGTACGCGGCCAGCGTCAGCAGCAGCACCAGCAGCGCGTCCGGATTGTTGAACCGGAACATCAGCGCGGCCACCGGGGTCAGCGCCAGCGCCGCGCCGGCCACCAGGCCGCCGAGCGCCGAGAAGCGCCGGCGCACCGTCGCGTACACCGTGGCGACCGTCGCCACGCCCATCACGACCTGCGGGGCCAGCACGCTCCACGAGCTCAGCCCGAAGATCCGGGCGGAGAGCGCCATCGGCCACAGCGACATCGGCGGCTTGTCGACCGTGATGAAGCTCGCCGCGTCCGAGGAGCCGTAGAAGAAGGCCTTCCAGCTCTGGCTGCCGGCCTGCACCGCCGCCGAGTAGAAGGCGTTGGCCCAGCCCGAGGCGGTCAGGTTCCAGAAGTAGAGCACCGCCGTGGCGGCGAGCAGGCCGAGCAGCGCCGGCCGGGCCCAGGCCGGGTCGTCGGGGCGTCCGCGCCAGGCGCGGACGGGGAGGGTGCGGAGCCGGCCGGCCCAGGAGGCAGGCCCCTTCGGGCCCGGCCCGGGGAGGCCGACCGGCGGGAAGAGCGGTTCGACCGCGGCCTGCGGAGCCTGCCGCTCGGACGGCTCCGGGGGCGGGAAGTTCGCAGCCTCGGGCCACGGAACACTGGACGGAGGTGGGGAACTCGACGTGGTCATGGAGGCTACGCTCCGGGGTCACGCTGAGATTCTCATGAGGCCCGGCTATGAGCAGGGTGTGATCCTTGATCACTCCCGGCCGGGGTCAGCTGAGAGCCTGCGGCCGCGGCTGGTCCAGGCGCTTGCCGAGCCACTCCAGGGCGGGCGGGATCTCCCGCGTCCAGGTGTGGAAGTTGTGCCCGCCGGTGTCCAGGGTGATGGTCGACACCTGGGTGGGGGCCCGGAAGGCGGCCACCATCTGCTGGGTGGCCGGGTAGTTCTCCTCGTTGTGGCTGGTGGCCAGGAGCAGCGAGACCGGCGGCGGGGGCAGGTGGCGGATCCGCCACAGCAGGTCGTTCTCCCGCTTCACCTCGGGCCGGCCGCCGAAGAGGTCGCCGGTGGTCGGGTCGTTGCCGGTCTCGTAGTAGCCCGAGAGCGAGACGGCCGAGCGGTAGGCGTCCGGCTTGCGCATCGCGAACTTCAGCGCGCAGTAGCCGCCGGTCGAGTCGCCGATCGCGGCCCTGGCCTCCGGGCGGTCGGTGACCCGGTACGCGGCGGACATCGCCCGCGGCAGGTCCTCGGTGAAGAAGGTCTCCACCTGCGGTCCGCCCGGGACGTCCATGCACTCGGTGTCGCGGTTGCCCACCAGGGTCGGCTTCATCATCACCAGGACGGTCGGCGGCAGCTGCTTGGCCTCGATCGCCTTCAGCGTGGACGCCGGGTACTCCAGCAGCGAGATCAGCTTCTCCGCCGACCCCGGGTAGCCGGAGAGCACCAGCGCCATCGGGAAGCGGGTGTTCGCGTACCCGGGCTGGAAGTACTGCGGCGGCAGGTACACGTAGGCCGGGGTGCCGACCAGGCCGGAGGAGGCGCCGCGGATCTCCACCTTCTGGATCATGCCGGAACGTTCCTGCACCGATCCCTGGGAGGAGTACATCTTCTGTTCGCCCGTCACCGAGATCGCCTTGGCGCCCGGCTGATGGTCCACCACCGTGCCCGGGCTCCCGTCCAGCCCGAGCAGGTCGCTCCAGGTGGTGTAGAAGCCGAAGTACGAGTTGGCCACCAGGCCCATCGCCGCCAGCACCGCCAGCTGCGTCCCGAGGAACGCACCCAGCCGGCCGAGCACCGGCCGCCACCCGCGGCCGCCCAGCCGGGGCCACAGCCACATGGTCGCGGCGAACGCGGCCACCGCGACGACGACGGCGATGATCTGCAGGGGGAGTCCGGTGAGACTGGGCACACGATGATCGTAAAGGGACCTGACAGCTGACTCCCAGTCGGCTCCCAGCAAACGGCCGCAGGGCGCCCTCCCCCTGGGTGATCAGTGAACGGCCGAAGCCGCGGGGCGGCCTGACGGCCCGGGCAGGGCGCGCAGGGCGAGCGGCACCGCCGCCGCCGGGAGCAGGGCGAGGACCAGGGCCGGACCGGGCGGCGGCGAGGTCGCGAGCAGCAGCGTGGCGACCGCCGTCCCGAGCGTCGGCCCGACGTTCAGCGCGGTCTGCTGCAACCCGCCCGCGACCCCCGCCGCGGCCGCCTCCACGTGACGCACTACCACGGCCGTCGCCGTCACCATCACCGCCCCGAAGCCCGCCCCCATCAGCAGGAAGCACCCACCGGTCGCCGGCGCCGAGGCGGCGGCGTCCAGCCGGGAGAGCAGGGCCGCCCCGAGCGCCAGCAGCACCAGCCCGCCCGCCACCGTCCGGCGCGGGCCGTACCGGCGGGCGGCGACCGCCGACACCGGCGCGCCGATCACCATCAGCAGCGGCAGCGGCAGGGCCCGCAGACCCGCCGTCAGCGGATCCAGCCCCTGCACGTCCTGGAGGAACCAGTTGCCGACGAAGAGCGTGCCGAACAGCGCCGCCGACGCCGCCACCAGCACCCCGAGCGAACCCGCCACCGGCGCGGCGCCCAGCAGCCGCGGCGCGAACAGCGGGTGCGCCGCCGTCCGCAGCCGGCGCGCGAAGGCCGCCGCGGCGCCGCCGCCCACCAGCAGCGCGAGCGCCGGCCACCGCGCCCCGTCCTGCCACGCCGTCAGGGCGTACACCGGCGCGGCGAGGGAGAGCGCGAGCAGCGCGGCGCCGGGCAGGTCCAGCGGCGTCCGCTCGCGGCGCGCCGGCACCGGCAGCCGCAGGGCGAACGCCGCCGCGCCGACCAGCAGGGTCGGCCCGACGTTCAGCAGGAACACCGGCCGCCACCCCAGCCAGGCCGTCAGCGCCCCGCCCAGCAGCGGCCCGGCGGCCGCCGCCAGCCCGATCGCCCCGGTCCGCAGCGCGATCGGCATCCCCAGCCGGTCCGGCGGGTACGCGGCCCGCAGCATGCCCAGCGTGGCCGGCTGCAGCAGCGCCCCGAACACCCCCTGGGCGACACGCAGCGCCACCACCCAGCCGATCGACGGCGCCAGCCCGATGCCCGCCGAGGCCGCGCCGAACCCCAGCACCCCGACCGCGAACAGCCGGCCGTGCCCGTACAGGTCGCCCAGCCGCCCCGCCACCACCAGCAGCGCGGCCACCGCGATCAGGTAGCCGGTGCCGGTCCACTGCACCTGGGCGACCGTGGCGCCCAACTCCCGCTGCAGGGTGGGCTGGACGACCGTCAGGACGGTCCCGTCCAGGGCCACCAGGGCCGCGCCGGCGATCGAGCAGGTCAGCGCCAGGCGTCGGCGCGGGCCCGCGCTCACCGGCCCGCCGGGCCGAGGTGCGCCTCCAGCAGCCGGGCCAGGACGCCGTCGAAGTCCTCGCTTCCGGACGCCAGCTGCAGGCTCCGCCAGCTCCACAGCTGGGCCACCCCGTGCAGGTTCGCCCACAGCGCGGCGGCCGCCACCTGCGGCTCCGCCGCCCCCGGGCGCGCCTGCGCGACCAGCCCGGCCAGCCGGTGGAACAGTGGCAGGCTGGTATCGCGCAGCCCGGACGTCCCGCTCTCCAGCAGGTCGTGGCGGAACATCAGCTCGTACATCCCCGGGTTCGCCAGCGCGAACTCCAGGTAGCCGCGGGCCAGGGCGGCCAGCTGCTCCCGCGGCCCGGCGCCGGTGGCTGCGGCGACCTGGGCGGCCAGCGCCGTGAAGCCCTCCCGGGCGATCGCCGACAGCAGCTCCCGGTGGGTGGGGAACCAGCGGCGCGGCGCCCCGTGGGACACCCCGGCCCGCCGGGCGATCTCCCGCAGCGACAGCGCCGCCGTGCCCTCGGCCGCCACCAGCTCCACCCCGACCGCGACCAGCCGCTGCCGCAGCCCGTGCTCCTGCTCCTCCGAAACACTCATAGACACTGTCTACCAGTGCGGCGTAGACAGTGTCTATTCGGTGGCTGGGCGGCTCGGCGGCGGGGTCAGACGCTCAGGGTCAGTGCGACGTAGGGGACGGTGTCGCCGGGGAGGAGGTAGCGCTCGGTCTCGACGAAGCCGTGCCGCAGGGCGAAGCGCAGTCCGCTCCCGTTGCTCGCCAGCACGACCGTCTCGACGCCCTCACCGCCGAACTCCCGGGCGCGGGCGAGGCCGCGCAGGTAGAGCTCGGTGCCGAAGCCCCGGCCCCGGTGCTCGGGCAGCACGCGGGCGATGACGGTGGCGGCCGGAGTCTCCTCGCAGGGTGGCCGCACGGTGCTGCAGCCGACCGGGGTGTCGCCGAGGTAGGCGACCTCCAGGTGGTAGCGGCCGGCCCGGTCGCGGACGTCGTCCGGGCCGAGCGGGTCGGTCGGGATGATCACGTTGTGGATGTGCCGCCAGTCGGCGAGTTCGGCCTCGTCGGCGGGCTGGATCACGCGGAGGTTCGACATCGCAGCAGCAAAGCCGCGCGGGACGCGGTGCGTCAACGCAATTCGCGGCTCGACAGGTGGAGCGGGAGTGCGCTCTCGCCCTGCCAGGTGGGAGAGCGCTCTCCCGCTGTGCTCCCCAGCCTGCCCCGGCGGGCGGGATGCGTCAAGGGTGATCGGCCGTACCGTTTCCACCTGCGGAGTTGGGCCGTCGAGTTCCGGAACCGGAGTTCTCGTCCGAAGTCTTGACGTGGACCGGCTGGCGGGCAACCATCTCCTCACTGAGAGAGCGCTCTCCCATGTGGACCGCGTCCGTCGTGCCACCGTCCGGCCACCCCTCGGACCCGGCGCGCCCCGGCGTGCAGCCGCGCCCCCACCGCCCACTCAGGAGAGTCCCCCGATGCTCGCTCCACCCACCGCTCAGCCGGTGCCCCGCCGCCGCCCGACCCCATCGCGCCGGCGGTGGCTCGCCGCGCCGCTCGCCGCCTCGATGGTGTCCGGACTGCTGCTGTTGTGGCCCGGAACGGCCGCGCACGCTGCCGACGCCGTGATCTCGCAGGGCAAGACCGTCACCGCCTCCTCGATCGAGGGCGGCGGCACCCCGGCGGCCGCCGCGGTCGACGGCAACACCGGCACCCGCTGGTCCAGCACCGCCACCGACCAGCAGTGGCTGCAGGTCGACCTCGGCGCGACCGCGTCGATCAGCAAGGTCGTCCTGCAGTGGGAGGCCGCCTACGGCAAGGCGTACCAGATCCAGACCTCCGCCGACGGTGCGAGCTGGACCACCGTCTACTCCACCACCACCGGCACCGGCGGCACCGAGACCCTGAACGTCACCGGCTCCGGGCGCTACGTGCGGATGAACGGCATCACCCGCGGCACCGGATACGGCTACTCCCTCTGGGAGTTCCAGGTCTTCGGCTCCTTCACCGGGAGCGGCGGCGGCAGCTGCGACAGCGCCAACGCCGCCCAGGGGAAGACCGCCACCTCCTCCTCCACGGAGAACTACGGCACCCCGGCCGCGAACGCCGTCGACGGCAACACCGGCACCCGCTGGTCGAGCGCCAACACCGACCCGCAGTGGCTGCAGGTCGACCTCGGCAGCGTCCAGCAGATCTGCCGTGTGGTCCTCAACTGGGAGTCGGCGTACGGCAAGGCGTACCAGATCCAGACCTCCGCCGACGGTGCGAGCTGGACCACGGTCTACTCCACCACCACCGGTGCCGGCGGCACCGAGTCGCTGGACGTCTCCGGGTCCGGCCGGTACGTGCGGATGAACGGCACCCAGCGCGGCACCGGATACGGCTACTCGCTCTGGGAGTTCCAGGTCAACACCGGCGGCGGCGCCACCACCCCGCCGACCACCCCGCCCACCACGCCGCCCGGCAACTGGAGCACCGTCCTCGACGAGGACTTCTCCGGGGCCGCCGGCTCCGCGCCGAACGCCGCCAACTGGACGGTGCAGACCGGCACCGGCTACCAGGGCGGCCCCGCCAACTGGGGCAGCGGCGAGGTGCAGACCGACACCGACTCCCCGGCCAACGTGGGCCTGGACGGCAACGGCGCGCTCAACCTGACCGCGGTGAAGAACGGCACGGCCTGGACCTCGGGCCGGGTCGAGTCCAAGCGCTCCGACTTCGCCGTACCGGCCGGCGGCCGGCTGCAGATCTCGGCGACCGTCCGCCAGCCCGACCCGGCCAACGGCGTGGGCTACTGGCCGTCGTTCCGGGCGATGGGCGCGGGCAACCGCGGCAACTTCACCGCCTGGCCGGGCGCCGGCGAGAGCGACATCCTGGAGAGCGTCAACGGGCGCAGCCAGCTGTCCGCCACCCTCCACTGCGGGACCGCCCCGGGCGGCAACTGCAAGGAGTACGACGGCATGACCAGCGGCCTGGCGAGCTGCACCGGCTGCCAGACCGGCTTCCACACCTACTCGATGATCCTCGACCGGACCGTCTCCGACGAGCAGATCCGCTGGTACCTGGACGGCAAGCAGGTCTGGCAGGTCAACGAGTCCCAGGTCGGCGTCACCACCTGGGACAACGCGGTCCACCACGGCTTCTACCTGGTGTTCAACCTGGGCATCGGCGGCGGCTACCCCAACGCGGTCTGCAACTGCACCTCGCCGACCGACGCCACCTCCTCCGGCGGCACCATGGCGATCGACCGGGTGACCGTCTCCACCACCAGCGGCACCGCGCCCGCCGCGCTCACCGACCCGGCGGTGCCCACCGGCGCCTCCACCGTCAAGGTGACCGGCTCGCAGGGCAACTGGCAGCTCACCGTGAACGGCCAGCCCTACCAGCTCAAGGGCATCACCTGGGGCCCGGCCATGTCCACCGCCGAGGCGCACATGCGCGAGCTCAAGGCGATGGGCGTCAACACCCTGCGCACCTGGGGCACCGACGCCGCCTCCAAGCCGCTGCTGGACACCGCCGCCGCGCACGGCATCAAGGTGGTCAACGGCTTCTGGCTGAACCAGGGCGCCGACTACGTGGGCGACACCGCGTACATGGACTCCACCCTGGAATCCATCAAGCAGTGGGTGAGCACCTACAAGGACCACCCGGGCGTGCTGCTCTGGGACGTCGGCAACGAGGTGCTGCTCACCACCCAGGACCACACCTACCCGAACGGGCTGACCGTCGAGCAGGAGCGCGTCGCGTACGCCAAGTACGTGGAGCGGATCACCCAGGCGATCCACGCGATCGACCCCAACCACCCGGTGACCTCCACCGACGCCTGGACCGGCTCCTGGGTCTACTACAAGAACCACACCCCCAGCCTCGACCTGCTGGCCGTCAACTCCTACGGCTCGGTCTGCAACGTCAAGAACGACTGGATCAGCGGCGGCTACACCAAGCCGTACATCATCACCGAGTCCGGCGAGGACGGCGAGTGGGAGGTCCCGAACGACGCCAACGGCGTGCCGACCGAGCCCTCCGACACCGCCAAGCGCGACGCCTACCTGAACAACTGGACCTGCATCACCGGGCACCGGGGCGTGGCGCTGGGCGCGACCGTCTTCCACTACGGCACCGAGAACGACTTCGGCGGCGTCTGGTACAACACCACCCCGGCCGGCTGGCGGCGCCTGGCCTTCCACTCGGTGGTCAAGGACTACGCCGGCGACGTCGGCTCCAACACCCCGCCGGTGATCTCCTCGATGACGCTGAGCAACACGGCCACCGTGCCGGCCGGCGGCACCTTCGACATCACCGCCGACACCACCGACCCGGACGGCGACCTGATCCGGTACACGCTCTACTACTGCGACAAGTACGCGGGCGGCGGCACCGGCCTCTCCCAGGTGGTCTTCAAGGAGACCTCGCCCGGCCGCTTCACCGCGACCGCGCCCAAGCAGCTCGGCGTGTACAAGGTGTACGTCTACGCCTTCGACGGCCACGGCAACGTCGGCATCGAGACCAAGTCCTTCCGGGTGGTCGCGCCGACCCCGCAGGGCACCAACGTGGCCAAGGGGAAGACCACCACCGCCTCCACCTACCAGGCCGCGGGCAACGGCGCGCCGTACCCGGCGTCCAACGCCACCGACGGCAACTGGAGCACCCGGTGGGCCAGCGAGTGGGCCGACCCGCAGTGGATCCAGGTCGACCTCGGCCAGCCGACCGCGGTCAAGCACGTCCAGCTCGGCTGGGAGTCCGCCTACGGCAAGGCGTTCCAGATCCAGGTCTCCAACGACGGGACCAACTGGACCACCGCGTACTCCACCACCGGCGGCACCGGCGGCGTGGACGACCTCGACGTGACCGCCAACGGGCGCTACGTGCGGGTGAACATCACCCAGCGCGGCACCGCCTACGGCGACTCGCTGTACGAGTTCGGCGTCTACGCCTGACCCGCGGCGCCGCCCGATCCGGACTCCCGCCGGATCCAGACTCCCGGGGCGGGCCGGGCCCGAGTGCCCGCCCCGGGGCAACCCCCACCCATCCACCACCTGGAGGTCCGATGCGACCCCGTTTCCTGTCCCGAGGCAGGCCACGGCCCCGGTGGGCGGCACTGACCGCCTCCCTGGCCGCGGTGCTCGCCCTCGCGGGCGTGGGCACCACCGGCCAGCAGGCCGCCGCCGCCGACGGGCTGATCTCGAAGTCCCGGCCGGTGGTCGCGTCCTCGGTCGAGAACGCCGGCTTCCCGGCCGCCGCGGCCGTCGACGGCGACCCCAACACCCGTTGGGCCAGCGCCTGGAGCGATCCGTCCTGGCTGCAGATCGACCTGGGCGCGGGCGCCACGATCAGCTCCGTCGAGCTGGACTGGGAGGCGGCGTACGCGTCCGCCTACCAGCTCCAGGTCTCCAACGACGCGACCGCCTGGTCGACCGTCTACTCCACCACCGCCTCGACCGGCGGCGTGCAGAAGCTCAACGTCCCGGCCTCCGGCCGGTACCTGCGGCTGTACGCCACCGCGCGCGGCACCGGCTACGGCTACTCGCTGTACGAGTTCAAGGTGTTCGGCCAGGTCGCCCAGCCGTCCACCGGGTACGTGCTCGCCAACCCGCAGGTGACCGGCGTGACGCCGTCCACCAAGGTGCCGCCGCACGCGTACTTCCACGAGTTCCAGGCCAACTGCTCGGCCAACCACGACGCGCCGGACGACCCGATCGTCTTCCCCGGCCAGGCCGGCGCCTCGCACATGCACACCTTCATGGGCAACACCACCACCAACGCGGCCTCCACCGTGGCCTCGCTGCAGGCGGGTTCGACCACCTGCACGGCGCCGGGGGACAAGTCCGCGTACTGGATGCCCACGCTGTACAACGGCTCCACCCCGATCGACCCGGTCGGCCCGCAGGTCATCTACTACAAGACCAACGTGGTCGACTACACCTCGGTCCGGCCGTTCCCGACCGGGCTGCGCTTCGTGGTCGGCAGCCCGACGGCGACGTCCACCCAGTTCGCCACCGACCCCGGGTACGTGGCCGGCTGGGAGTGCGGGGAGAGCTACCACAACATCGACCTGCCGATCAGCTGCCCGGCCAACTCCCAGCTCAACATCCGTTACCAGGCCCCCAGTTGCTGGAACGGACTGTACCTGGACACGCCGGACCACAAGAGCCACATGGCGTACCCGATCGACGGCGTCTGCCCGGCCGACCACCCGGTGGCGCTGCCGATGATCGAGTTCAAGATGGCGTTCCCGGTGCCCGCCGGTGACCTGCCGCAGCTCCACCTGTCGAGCGGACGGGGCTTCTCCTTCCACTACGACTTCTTCAACGCCTGGGACGCCCCGACCCTGGCCGCCCTGGTGAACCACTGCATCGTCGGTGGCCTCCAGTGCAACGCGCGCGGCTACGACGAGGCGCACCCCGAGCGGGGCGCGGCGCTCGACGAGAACTACCGCCTGCCCGCCTGATCCACCCGGAAAATCGCCGGACCCGGGGCGCGAGCCGCCCCGGGTCCGGCCCGTACCCGCGAGGGAGCGCCATGCGCCGAGCAGTCGCAGCAGCCGCAGGAGTCCTGGTGTCACTGGCGCTGGCCGCGGCGGCGGCCGGCTGCGGCGCCGCACCGCCGGCGCCGGGCCCCCCGCCCGCCGCCGCCCGGCAGCCCTCCCGGGCGGCGCTGATGGTCTGCGGCGGCGACGTGGAGCGGGAGGTGACCGGTGCGCTGGGCACCGCCCTGATCACGCCGCTGACCGGCAGCTGGGTGGATCCGCGGTACACCTGCCCGTACGTCTTCCCGGGCGCCACGCTGGCCCTGGTGGTCGACCAGACCGCCGACCGGCCGGCCGCCGAGGCGCTGTTCGAGCGGCGCCGGGCCGAGGCGGCCGGCGCGACGGCGGTGGACGGCCTGGGGGAGGCGGCGTTCGCCAGGGCGGACGGCTCGGTGGTCGTCCGCAAGGACTCGATGCTGCTGCTGGTGGACGTGGCCGGGCTGCCGGCCGGTTTCGGCACGCCCGTCCGCAGCCGGGCGAACATCGCGCTGACCGTGGCCACGGCCGTGATGACCTGCTGGCGGGAGCATGCCTGATCAGGCCGGTTCCGCAACTCTCCGGCCAACTCTGGGAGAGCGCTCTCCCGACGTGCTATAAAGGGCCCATGAGCGAAGCCACTCCCGCGGTCGGACGCCGCTCGGCCACCCTCGAGGACGTCGCCCGGGAAGCCGGTGTCTCCCGGGCCACGGTGTCCCGGGTCGTGAACGGCGTGCGCAATGTGGACCCGGCCATCCAGGAGGCGGTCCGCCGCGCGGTGGCCAGCACCGGGTACACCCCCAACAGCGCGGCCCGCTCGCTGGTCACCCGCCGCCCCGACCCCGTCCGGCGGGCCGCCACGGTCGCCCTGGTGGTCACCGGGGCCGGCGAGGACAGCCCCGAGGGCCCGGGCGCCGCGGTCTTCACCGACCCGTTCTTCGGCCGGGTGGTCAGCGGGGTCTTCGCGGCCCTGCGGCCGCACGGCATGCACCCGGTGCTGATGCTGGCCGACACCCCGGCCTCCCGCGAGCAGGTGGTGTCCTACCTGCACGGGGGCGGCGCGGACGGCGCGCTGGTGGTCACCACCCACGCCGAGGACGCGCTGCCCGCCGCGCTGCTGGCCTCCGGCCGGCCGGCGGTCCTGTTCGGCGCGCCGGACGCGGCGCTGCCGCTCAGCTACGTCGACCTGGCCAACCGGGACGGTGCCCGGCTGGCCGCCGACCACCTGGCCGCCCGCGGCTGCCGACGGGTGGTGACCATCGCCGGCCCGTCCGGCGTCCAGGCCGGCCGGGACCGGCTGGCCGGCTTCCGCGACGCGATGGCCCGGCACGGCCACCCGTTCACCCCCGCCGTGGAGGCGGACTTCACGCACGCCGGGGGCGAGCGGGCGATGGCCCGGCTGCTGGCCGAGGAACCGGAGCTGGACGGCGTGTTCGCCGCCAACGACCTGATGGCCCGCGGCGCGCTCGCGGTGCTCGCCGAGCACGGCCGCCGGGTGCCCGAGGACGTCGCCGTGGTCGGCTTCGACGACAGCAGCGCCGCGCTCTCCGGCCGCCCGTTGCTGACCACCGTGCGACAGCCGGTGGAACGGATGGCCGAGGAGATGACCCGGATCCTGCTGACCCGGCTCGCCGACCCGGCCGCCCGCCCCACCTGCGTGATCTTCGAGCCCGAACTGGTGGTCCGGCAGTCGGCCTAGGGTGTGCGGGTGAACCTTCCCGACATCCGCGGCGTCCGCGCCCTGCACGAGCGCTACGCGCCCACCCCCGAGGCCCTCGACCTGGTCCTCACGCACTGCGAGATCGTGGCCCGGATCGCGGTCTCCCTCGCCGAACGCGCGGGGCTGGAGGTGGACGCGGAGCTCGTCGAGGTCGGCGCCCTGCTCCACGACATCGGCGTCTACCGCGTCGGGGACGGCCACTACATCCGGCACGGGGTGCTGGGGCACGGGATCCTGCGGGCGGAGGGGCTGCCCGAGTCGCTCTGCCGGTTCGCCTCCTGCCACACCGGCGTGGGGCTGACCCGGCGGGACGTGACCGAGCAGGGGCTTCCGATCCCGGTCGCCGACTACCTGGCGGAGAGCGCCGAGGAGCGGCTGGTGATGTACGCCGACAAGTTCCACTCCAAGAGCAGCCCGCCGAGGTTCCTCGACGGGGCCGCGTACGCCGCGCGGGTCGCGCGGTTCGGGGCGGACAAGGTGGCGGCGTTCCGTTCGCTGGCCGCCGAGTTCGGCGAGCCGGACCTGGGCGGGCTGGTGGCCGAGTACGGCCACGGCTTCGAGGAGGGGGCGGTCCTGCTCCGCTGAACCGGCCGCGGCCGGGCCCGGCAGGGGCTCGCGACGGTCCGTCACGAGCCCCTGCCGGGCCGGTGGGTCAGCCCAGGCTGGTGGACATCGCGTTCAGCAGGGTGGACGAGGTGTCGTCGTTCTCCAGGGCGAAGGCGAACATGCCGCCGAGGCCCTTGGCCTTGGCGTAGGCGCCGCGGGCCTGGATGGCCTGCGGGTTGTCGCCGGTCCAGAAGTTGGTGCCGTCGTAGATCCAGGCGCTCTCGGTGACCGGGTCCCAGTGGGTGTTCGCGGCGGTCGGGGTGAGCTCCCGCCAGCCGGCGAGGCCGGCCTCCTGGCTGCCGGGCTTGGCCGCGGTCGGGCCGGTCGCGCTCTGGTACAGGCCGGAGTCGGAGCCGGCCTGCACGCCGGTCCAGCCGCGCCAGTAGAACGGGACGCCGAGGATGATCTTGTTGGCCGGGAAGCCGCCCGCGATGCCGTACTCCGGCAGGCCGGTGGTGTACGCGGCCAGCGTGGTGTCCACGTTGTACTTGCGGGTGCCGGGCGCGATCGGGGTGGTGGGGTCGGCCGGGCTGTCGTGCAGCGGGTCCTGGTGGTTGGTCGGGCCCTTGGCGTCCCACGCGCCGTGCATGTCGTAGGTCATGACGTCGGCGTAGTCCAGGTACGCGCCGATCCGGTCGGTCTCGATGTACTGGATCTTGTCCTGGCCGGAGGGCAGCGCCGCGGTGAGCAGGAAGCGCTTGCCGGTGCTCGCGCCGTAGGAGTCCAGCTGGCTGCGGAACTCGGCGAGCAGGGCGGTGAAGTTCGCCTTGTCGGCGGCCGAGTAGTGGTTGCCGGTGTGGCCGCCGGCCGAGCCCGGGTACTCCCAGTCGATGTCGATGCCGTCGAAGACGCCCGCGGCGCTGGCGGCGCCGCCGGAGGCGTCGCCGGCCACCCCGGTCGGCAGGTTGCCCTTGAGGAACATGTCGATGCAGGAGGAGACCAGCTTCTTGCGCGAGGCGTCGGTGGCGGCCGCGTCGGAGAAGTACTTGGAGTAGGTCCAGCCGCCCAGCGAGAGGGTGATCCGCAGGTTGGGGTTCTTCGCCTTGAGCTGGCGCAGCTGGTTGAAGTTGCCCTTCAGCGGCTGCTGCCAGTCGTCGGCGGAGCCGTCGACCGAGATGGCGCCCGAGAAGTCCATCTGGTAGTCCGCGTACGCGTCGGCGGCGCCGTCGCCCGCGTTCGGGTTGTCCTCGTGGGTGGCGTCGGAGGCCTTGACCGCCTCGAAGCAGTTGAGGTTGGTCGGGTGGATGTTCTCGAACGCGTAGCTGATCACGTCGAGCTTGGCGGCGGCGCCCGAGGTGTCGACGTTCTTCGGGTAGTAGGCGGCGTCGTAGACCGACCACTGGTCGAAGTAGGCGGACCTGAGCGGGGTCGCGGCGCCGGCGGCGGCCGTGGTGGCGGTCACCGCGGCGGACTGCTGGGAGGCGTGCCCGGCCTTGTCGTACGCCTGCACGGTGAAGGTGTACGCGGTGCCCGGCAGGAGCGAGGAGACCGCGATCGAGGTGCCCATCGAGGTGCCGACCAGCTGCCCCTTCGACCAGACCTTGTAGCCGACGTAGTTGTCGGTGGAGTCGGTGGAGGCGTTCCACTTCAGGACGACGGCGTTGGCGGTGGTGCGGGTGACGGCCACCCCGCCGGGGACGGTGATCTTTCCGTCGCCGCCGGGGCCGTTGCCGGTGCCGGAGGTGGGGCCGGCGCTGCCGGACGGGCTCGCCGAGGCGGAGGTCGAGGCGGAGGTCGAGGCGCTGGCGCTGGCACTCGCGCTGGCGCTGGCGCTCACGGACGGGCTGGTCGAGGCGCTCGGGCTGGTGGAGCCGTCGGCCGGGCCGGTCAGGGTGAGGTCGTCGGCCCGGTAGGTGCCCTGGCCGTACCAGCCGTGGGTGAAGACGGTGACCGAGGTGGTCGAGGCGCCGGTCTTGAAGGTGGTGCTCAGCTGGGTCCAGCCGGTCGCCGAGGGCGCCCAGGTGGAGGCGTTGACGCCGGTGCCGGTGGCGCCGAGGTACACGTAGCTGCCCTGCACCCAGCCCGCGAGGGTGTAAGTGGTGTTGGGCTGGACGGTGACGGTCTGGCTGCACTGGGCGGTGTCGGAGGCCGAGGCCGCGCCGGAGAGGGCGTAACCGCCGCTGTGCACGGGGGTGGTGACGACGGATCCGGCGGCGCAGGTCCAGCCCTGCAGGGTGCCGGTCTCGAAGCCGGCGTTGGCCAGCAGGTTCACGGCGGCCGCCGAGGCGGTGCCGAGCGAGGCGGCGAGCGCCGCGCTGCCGCCGGTGAGCACGGCCGCCAGGGCGAGCGCGCCGGCCCGGCGACGGGGAGCGGCCCGGAGCGCCTGGGGGCGCACGGGCGTTGCTCGGTCGAGCATGAGGTTTACCTCCGGATGAGTGGGGTTGTCCGGTAGGTGTGGGAGCCTCGGTGGGGATGCCGGGGTCAAGATTGGACTGGACCATTGATCGCCGTCAAGGGGTCGTGGACGCACGGGAGCGCCCCGCCCGGGCACGACTGCCCGGACGGAGCGCTCCGCTGTCGGTGTGTCAGGGGAAGGAGACCACGTTGGACGGGGTGGTCGAGGTCCCCGAGGTCGGGGCGCCGGTGTTGTTCACCACGTGGGCGAACTGGCCGTTGCCGCCGAGCGAGTTGACCAGGATGTCGTGCAGCTTCACGCCCGCCTTGACCGGGACCTCGAAGCCGTGGTCCATGATGATCGTCGGGTCGACGTTGAAGTAGCAGTAGCTGCCCAGGCCCCAGCCCTCGTGGGTGTTGACGGCGTCGTCGACCTTGTAGGCCGCGTAGCCGCGGGTGCTGCCGTTCTGGATCGCGGCCTGGTTGGGCGCGTCGTACGCCTTCTCGTTCTGGAAGAAGATCGTCCGGCCGCCGTTGCCCTTCCACCAGACGTCGTACTTGTTGAAGTGCTCGACGAACAGGCCGGTCGCCAGGACGTCGTTGCCGCCGACCACGAAGCCGTAGTCGGAGCGGTTGGTCTCCCAGCCGACGCCCGCGCCGTGGTCCGCGCGCCAGATCCAGGTGTGGTCGACGACGGTGTTGTTGGCGTTGATCACCATGCCGTTGGTGGCCTTGCCCGCGCCGGCGCCGCCGACCCGGACGAAGACGTCCTGGATGACGATCGGGTCGGCCGCGTGGCTCGCGCCCGGGCCGGCCTCGCCGACCTGCAGCAGGGCGGGGGAGTTGACGGTGCCGGCGTCCAGCAGCAGGCCGGAGACCTTGACGCCGTCCACGTCGGCGACCTTCAGCGCGGTGACGCCGTTGTCCGGGACGACGGTGGCGAGGCCGAGGCCGAGCACGACCGTGCCGGGGCGGGTCACGTTGAGGGTCTGGTCGACGTGGTAGACGCCGGGGGTGAAGAGCAGGTTGAGGCCCTGTGCCAGCGCCTGGTTGATGGTCGCGGCGGTGGCGCCCGGCTTGACCACGTAGAACTGGTTCAGCGGCAGCGAGGCGCCCTGCGGCGCGCCGTTGCCCCAGGAGGTGCCGCGGGCGTTGGTGCGCTTGGCCGGCACGAAGACCTTGTAGTCGCTGCCGTCCAGGTAGAGGAACGGCTTCTCCTGCGAGACCGGGGTGGTGTCCAGCGTGGTGTACGGCGGGTTGGGGAAGCCCTGCGCGGGCGCGCCCTGGACGCCGGAGAAGGTCTGGTTCCAGACGCCGTTGGAGAAGCCGCCGATCGAGCTGTCGCGGGTGTACCACTGCTGCTGCGAGTAGTTGCCGACCTGGCCGTCGATCTTCGAGTCGGCGATGTAGCCGCCGGAGGCCCAGCCGTAGCCGTTGGGGGCGAGGTTGAGGCCGCCCTCGACGTGCATCCGGCGGAACGGCGCGGCCTGCGAGACGGCCCAGCGGTCGGTGCCGCTGACCGGCTTGAGGTGCAGGTTCTCGGCGGAGCGCCAGAAGTTCTGGGTGGCGTTGCCGTTGAACCAGCCGGCGTCGACGGTGACGTCGCCGTTGAAGGTGGTGTCGTCCGGGTTCAGGCCCAGGCCCGCGATCGAGGTGTAGAAGCCGATCTGGGCGTTGATGTTGCTGTAGGTGCCGGGCTTGAACAGCAGCGCGTAGCGCTCGTTGCCGAACTGGTTCGACTCCTGCTTGGTGAAGACCTCGTCGACCTTGGCCTGGATGTTCGGCGTGGACGGGTCGAAGACCAGCACGTTCGGGCCGAGGTCGCCGCCGCCCTGCACCGGCGGCACCGAGGTGCCCCCGGTGTGCACCGCGAACTCCCAGAGGGAGTAGCCGTATCCGGTGCCGCGCTGGGTGCCGTACATCCGGACGTAGCGGCCGGAGCCGTTGACGTTGAGGGTCTCGTTGCCGCCGGCGCCGGTGGTGGTCGAGTAGACGGTCGACCAGTTGGTGCCGTCGTTGGAGGTCTGGATCTGGTAGGCCTTGCCGTAGGCGGCCTCCCAGTTCAACTGGACCTGGCAGAGCTGCTGTTCGCTGCCGAGGTCGACCTGCAGCCACTGCGGGTCGGCGGCGGCGGAGGCCCAGCGGGTGCCGGTGTTGCCGTCCACCGCGTTGGCGGCGGCGGTGCCGCCGTTCTCGGTGGAGGACGAGGTCGCGGCCTTGCCCTGGGCGGCGTTGGCCGTCCCGCAGGTGGTGCCGCCGCCGGTCAGCGAGCCGAAGACCTGGAACTCCCAGAGGGAGTAGCCGTATCCGGTGCCGCGGGTGATGCCGTTCATCCGCACGTAGCGCCCGGAGCCGGTGACGTTCAGGGTCTCGGTGCCGCCGGTGCCGGTGGTGGTGGAGTAGACGGTGGTCCAGCTCGCGCCGTCGGCGGAGGTCTGGATCTGGTACGCCTTGCCGTAGGCGGCCTCCCACTGCAGGACGACCTTGCTGATCGACGCCGACGCACCGAGGTCGACCTGCAGCCACTGCTGGTCACTGGCGGCGCTCGACCAGCGGGTGCCGGTGTTGCCGTCGACCGCGGCGGCCGCGGGGGTGCCGCCGTTCTCGACCGAGGACGAGGTGACGGTCCGGCCCTGGGAGATCAGGGTGTCCGCGGCGTGGGCGGCGGAGCCGGGCAGGGCCAGGACGGTCCCGGCGAGCATGGCGAGTCCGACGACGCCGGCCGAACCGCTGCGCGAGCGTGCTGAGGTGAGCCTCACGGGCTACTCCTCCGGTGGGGGTGGGGTGGGAGTCTGGGTGGGGTGGGGCGCCCCGCCACCGGAGTCTCCGGGAGCGCTCTCAAAGGTGTCAAGGTTCCGGCGAAGTTCCGGAACCAGCAGCTCACGGCTTTACTCGATCCTTGGATCAGATTGTGAACTAAGTGCCCAGCTCCCAGGCCCGGACCGCGTCGAAACCACCGTGAAACGGCGCTGAAACGAAAATCCGGCGCCGTCTCAGGACGCGGTACGCGGAACCCGCCGCTCCCACTCCCGTTCGAAGACCACGTCGGCGCCCTCCAGCGCCCGCAGGTGGTCGCGGGTGGTGAAGTGCGTGGCGTCGCAGGAGATCTCGGACCGGGTCTGCACGGTGACGTCCCATCCGATGTCCGGCCGCTCCATCCGGATCGTCCGGTCCGAGCGGGTCCGTGCGCTCAGCGGATCGTCGGACCGGATCCGGTACGCCTCCAACGCGTGCTCCTCGTGCACCAGTCCGTCCGGATGGGTGTGCGGGCCGCTCGGGTCGGGGTCGAGCTCCAGCCGCCACTCGCCCTGCGCGACGTCGTGCACCACCAGGCGCTCGGGCCGGGCGGTGAGCGGCTCGGTGGACCGGACGCCGAGCGGCGCGGACTGCTCGGGCGCCTCGAAGGTGATCGGCGCACTGCCCGCGTCGGCCGCCAGGTGGCGGACCGGCAGGGTCAACACGCTGTGCCCGGGGTCGAGTTCGAAGCCGGTCGGATCGGGCTGCGGCCACACCCAGGGCCAGTACGCGGAGGACAGCGCCAGCCGGATCCGGTGCCCGGCGGGGAAGTCGTGGGCGATGCCGGCGAGTTCGAGCCCGACGTCCTCGACGGCGCCCGGCTCCCACTCGACCACCAGGTCCCGACCGGCCCGCGCCGCGAGGTTGAGCACCCCGCGGGTGACCAGGGTCGACGACCCGTCAGGGGCGACGTCGCACAGCCGGGCGACCACCTGCCCGCGCCGGGCCCGGCTGCGCACCCGCAGCCGGAGCGACGCCCGGCCGAGGACCTCCACCGGCTCGGGCAGCGGCGCGGAGTCGAAGCAGACCGACCGGCCGTCCTCCTCGCGCTGGTCGGGCGGCAGGTCGGCGGCGTTCCCGGCCGGCACGAAGCGGCCGGCGTCGATGCCGGTGTGCTGCGGGGAGCGGACCGGTACGAAGCGGTCGTCGGAGGGGGTGCCGGCGGTGCGCAGCGCGTCGTCCAGGCTGTAGTGGACCTCGCGCACGTCGGGCGAGGGCCAGCTCTCGTCGCCGACCCAGCGGCCCGGCCGGTTGGCGTAGCCGGTGGCGGGCGGGACGGACTCGTTCATCCAGGTCCGCAGGGCGGCCTCGGCCATGACGCCGGTGTCCTCGTCCTTCAGCCAGTGGTCCCACCAGCGCAGGGTCTCCTGGAGGAAGCCGATCGCCGGGCCGGGCGGCAGGCCCTGGTCGGGGTACTGGTGCGGCCAGGGGCCGATCAGTCCGCGGACGGGGGCCCGGAGGTGCTCGACCAGCCGCAGCACGGTGTCCCGGTGCGGGTCGGCCCAGCCGCCGACGGCGAGGACGGCGGCGCGGATCGCCGGGTGGTCCTCGCGGACGCCGCCGCGGCGCCAGTACGCGTCCCGGGTCTGGTGGGCGAGCCAGGCGTGGACGGGCGGCTCGACGGCCTCCAGGCGCTCGCGCCACAGCGGCTTCCAGGCATCGCCGACGTACCGCGGGTCCGGCGGGAGGGCGGTCAGGGCGAGCCGGGCGGCCGACCGGGCGTGCGTGCCGACCGCGAGCAGCGAGCCGCCGCAGTGGTGCGCGTCGTCGTAGGGGTCGTCGGTGGAGCAGACGGCGACCACGGCCCGCAGGGCGGGCGGGGCGAGGGCGGCGAGCCGGAGGGCGGCGGCACCGCCCCGGGCGATCCCGAACGCGCCGACCCGCCCGCTGCACCAGGGCCGGGCGGCCAGCCACTCGATCACCGCGACGCCGTCGGCCGGCTCCTGCTCGCCGTACTCGTCGCCGGGCAGCCCGCCGGAGTTGCCGTGGCCGCGGGCGTCGACCCGGACGGAGGCGTAGCCGTGCCCGGCGTACCAGGGGTGCCGCTCGGCGTCGCGCGGCGCCGTGCGGTCGCCCAGCCGGTCCGGCAGGTACTCCAGCAGGGCGGGCACCGGGTGGTCGGTCACCGGCCGCCAGACCCGGGCGGCCAGCTCGGTGCCGTCCGGCAGCGGGATGCGCAGGTCCTCGCGGGTGACGGAGTGGGGGTACGCCTCGGGGTGCCGCATGGCCGAAGAACCTCTCCACTCCGCCGGGTGAGCACTTGATTCCGACGATAAGGGATGTTTCCGGCCATTTCCCGGCTCGCCGTGCACTCCGGCGTGCGCCTGGGGCTCTCAGTTGCGAATGACTTGCAATTGCTAGCTGATCGACGAAAGGATGTCCGGGCCCACTCGCCCGTGCCACCCGGAAGGACACCCCAGATGCCAGCCCCCAGCCGTCTCCGCGACCGGCTCACCCGCGAGGAGTGGATCCGTCTGGCCGGCATGGGCGGCTTCGTGCTCCTGCTGCACGTGGTCGGCTGGTTCACCCTGCTGGCCGTCATCGCGCCCAAGCACTACGACGTCGGCGGCCAGGTCTTCGGCGCCGGCATGGGCCTGACCGCGTACACCCTCGGCATGCGGCACGCCTTCGACGCCGACCACATCGCCGCGATCGACAACACCACCCGCAAGCTGATGGGCCAGGGCAAGCGGCCGCTGTCGGTCGGCTTCTGGTTCTCGCTCGGCCACTCCTCGATCGTCTTCGCGCTCTGCGCCCTGCTGGCCTTCGGCATCCGCTCGCTGGCCGGACAGGTGGAGTCCGACGGGTCGGCGCTGCACCAGGCGACCGGGCTGATCGGCGTCACCGTCTCCGGCACCTTCCTGCTGCTGATCGGCCTGATCAACCTGGGCGCCTTCAACGGCATCCTCAAGGTGTTCCGCAAGATGCGCCGGGGCGAGTTCGACGAGGCCGAACTGGAGCGCCAGCTCGACAGGCGGGGCTTCCTCAACCGGATCCTCGGCCGGGTCACCCGCGCGGTCACCAAGCCCTGGCACATGTACCCGGTCGGCCTGCTCTTCGGCCTCGGCTTCGACACCGCCACCGAGGTCTCGCTGCTGGTGCTCGCCGGCGGCGCGGCGGCCTTCTCGCTGCCCTGGTACGCGCTGCTGGTGCTGCCGATCCTGTTCGCGGCCGGCATGAGCCTGCTGGACACCATCGACGGCTCGTTCATGAACTTCGCCTACGAGTGGGCCTTCTCCAAGCCGATCCGGAAGATCTACTACAACCTGACCGTCACCGGCCTGTCGGTGCTGGTCGCCCTGGTGATCGGCGTGATCGAGCTGGTCGGCCTGCTCGCCGAGAAGCTGGACATCACCTCCGGCCCGGTCGGCTGGATCGCCGAGCTGGACCTGAACCTGGTCGGGTACGCGATCGTCGGCCTGTTCGTGGTCACCTGGGCCGGGGCGATGGCGTTCTGGAAGTTCGGCAAGGTCGAGCAGAAGTGGTCGGCCGCGCTGCCCGCCGAGCGGAGCGTCGTCGAGGTGGACTGACGCTCCGTCACCGAGGCCGTCGAGCCGGGTCGCCCGCGGGCGACCCGGCTCTCCTCTTCGGTGCCAAGAGTTAACGTCGGGCATCTTGTCGTGTCATCTTCTACGCGCGTATCTTCAGGCTCCGGATCTACGCGAGTAGTCCGCTGACCGACCCTCAGCCGACCCGGCCGCCCCCACGGCGTCCGGGCGTCCGGGCTGCCCATGAAGGAGTCCTGCACGGTGACCAAGTCCACCGCCCACCGCCCCCGTTCGCGCAGGAAGCTGCTGCGCGCGACCGTTCCCGCGGCCGTCGCGGCCTCCCTGGTCCTGGTGCCGCTGCCCGGCGCGATCGCCGCCCCCTCCACCGGCGCGGTGATCGCCGAGGTGTACGGCGGCGGCGGCAACTCCGGCGCCACCCTGAAGAACGACTTCATCGAGCTGGGCAACCCGAGCGGCGCCGCCTTCGGCCTGAGCGGCTACAGCGTCCAGTACCTGACCGGCACCCCGGGCGCGAGCAGCCAGTGGGGCGTCACCCAGCTGACCGGCTCGATCGCCCCCGGCGGCCGCTACCTGGTCGCCGAGGCGGCCGGCGCGGGCGGCACCGTCGACCTGCCCGCCGCGGACGCCTCCGGCAACCTGGCGCTCTCCGGCACCAGCGGCACCGTCGCGCTGGTCTCCGGCACCACTCCGCTCACCTGCAAGACCGCCGCCGACTGCGCGGCCGACCCGCGCGTGGTCGACCTGGTCGGCTTCGGCACCGCCGTGGTCCGCGAGGGCTCCCCGGTCACCGGCGCCTCCAACACCGCCTCGGTGGCCCGCGGGTCCGCGCTGGCCGACACCGACGACAACGCCGCCGACCTGAAGTCCGGCGCCCCGACCCCGGTCAACGGCAAGGGCGAGGCCCCCGACCTCCCGGACGGCGGCTCCGGCTCCACCGGCCCGACCGAGCCCGGCACCGTCCGGATCCACGACATCCAGGGCGCCACCCGGCTCTCGCCGAAGACCGGCAAGACCATATCCGGCGTCCCCGGCATCGTCACCGGCGTGCGCACCTACGGCTCCAAGGGCTTCTGGATGCAGGACCCGAACCCGGACGCCGACCCGGCCACCAGTGAGGGCGTGTTCGTCTACACCGGCAGCGCCACCCCGGCCGTCAAGGTCGGCGACGCCGTCCTGGTGACCGCCAAGGTCGCCGAGTACTACCCCAACTACAACGGCGGCAGCCAGTCGATCACCGAGCTGACCAACCCGCAGGTCACCGTGGTCTCCTCGGGCAACCAGGTGCCCGCGCCGGTCCTGCTGGACGACTCGAACATCCCCGCCGCGTACACCCAGGACGCGGCCGGCGGCTCGATCGACAACCTGCCGCTGAAGCCCGCGGACTACGCGCTCGACCTGTACGAGTCGCTGGAGGGCATGAACGTCCAGGTCGTCCACGTCCGCGTGGTGCAGGCCACCGACAAGTACAACGAGCTGTGGGTGGACGCCCGCAACCAGGACCGGCCGACCCGCCGCGGCGGCGTCGTCTACCTCGGCTACGACCAGCCCAACCCGGGCCGCCTGATGGTCCAGTCGCTCGTCCCGGCCGCCGAGCAGCCCTTCCCGCAGCTCAACGTCGGCGACGAGCTGGAGGGCGTCACCGCCGGTCCGCTGGACTACAACCAGTTCGGCGGCTACACCATCGCCGCCACCGGCCTCGGCCAGGTCTGGGACAGCAAGCTCCAGCGCGAGATCGCCGACCCCGCCAAGCCGAGCCAGCTCACCATCGCCACCTACAACGTGGAGAACCTCGACCCGAGCGACCCGGACGAGAAGTTCGCCCAGCTGGCCCAGGGCGTGGTCACCAACCTCCGCTCGCCCGACATCGTCACCCTGGAGGAGATCCAGGACAACAACGGCGCGGTCAACGACGGCACGGTGGACGCGAGCCAGACCGTCGCCAAGTTCCTCGCCGCGATCAAGGCGGCCGGCGGCCCGGCCTACGACTGGCGCTCCGTCGACCCGGAGAACGGCAAGGACGGCGGCGAGCCCGGCGGCAACATCCGCCAGGTCTTCCTGTTCAACCCCGACCGGGTCTCCTTCACCGACATCGCCGGCGGCGGCTCCACCACCGCCGTGGACGTGACCGGTACCGGCAAGCGCACCTCGCTGACCGCCTCGCCCGGCCGGATCGACCCCGGCAACGAGGCCTGGAACAGCAGCCGCAAGCCGCTGGTCGGCCAGTTCAGCTTCCACAACAAGCCGGTCTTCGTGATCGCCAACCACTTCAACAGCAAGGGCGGCGACCAGGGCATCGACAGCCGCTTCCAGGCCCCGGGCCGCAGCTCCGAGGTCCAGCGGATCAAGCAGGCCACCGTCGAGCAGGCGTTCGTGGCCAAGCTGCTGGCCGCCGACAAGAACGCCCGGGTGGTCTCCCTCGGCGACTTCAACGACTACCAGTTCTCGCCCGCGCTGGACGCCCTCACCAAGGACGACGTGCTGCGCGACCTGGTGATCCAGCTGCCCGAGCGCGAGCGCTACTCCTACGTCTACCAGGGCAACTCGCAGGTCCTCGACCACATCCTGGTCAGCCCCACCCTCAAGTGGCACGACGTGGACTACGAAGTGGTGCACATCAACAGCGAGTTCGCCGTCCAGGCCAGCGACCACGACCCGCAGGTGGTCCGGATCAAGCCGTGACCCGGCGGCCCCGTACGCTGTCGGGATGACCAAGCCGATAGAGCTCGTCGTCTTCGACTGCGACGGGGTGCTGGTGGACAGCGAACGGATCGCGCTCCGCGTCCAGGTCGCCCTGGGCGCGGAGTTCGGCTGGCCGCTGACCGAGCAGGACGTGGTGGAGCGCTTCATCGGGCGCTCCACCGCGTCGATCGGGGAGCAGGTCGCGGAGCGGCTCGGCGCGGCCGCCGCGGCCGCGTGGGGGCGGCGCTTCGAGGAGCTGCACCGCGAGCAGGTGGACACCGGCCTGGAGCCGGTGGACGGCCTTCCGGAGGCCCTGGACGCCATCGCGCTGCCCACCTGCGTCGCCTCCAGCGGTTCACACGCGAAGATGCGCCACACCCTGGGCCGGACCGGCCTCCACGGCCGCTTCGAGGGCCGGATCTTCTCCGCGACCGAGGTCGCCCGCGGCAAGCCCGCCCCGGACCTCTTCCTGCACGCCGCCCGGCGGATGGGCGTCGACCCGGCCGCCTGCGCGGTGGTCGAGGACAGCGCGCCGGGTGTCGCGGCGGCCCGCGCGGCGGGCATGCGGGCCTTCGGCTACGCGGGCGGGCTCACTCCCGCCGAGCGGCTCGCCGGGCCGGGCACCGTGGTCTTCCACGACATGCGCGAGCTGCCGGGCCTGCTGGCGGCCCGGGACGCGTGGGCGCCCCGGCCCTGAGGGTGGGGGCCGGGGCGCCGGTTCCGGAGGGCGGTCAGCGGCCGAGGGCCTTGAGGACCGCGCCGGCCATCGCCGCCTCGCCGGTGGCGTTGGGGTGGAACGGGACGGTCGGCGAGCCGGGCAGCGCGCCCTCCACCCAGCGGTCGTCCGAGCAGACGTCGTGGCCGCGGGTCGGGGTGAGGGTGTCCACGTAGGTGGCGCCGTTCGCCTTCGCGGTGGCGGCCAGCATGGTGTTCACCTTCCCGAGCACGCCCCGCAGGTAGGCCACGTCGCCGACGGTGACCGGCTGCCGGCCGAAGCAGTCCCGCTCGTTCTCCGGCAGCACCGAGGGGTAGCCGACCACCAGCACCCTGGCGTCCGGCGCCTTGGCGTGGATCTTCTGCAGCACGGAGGCGAGTCGCGGCGCCGTGTCGTCGACCCGCTTCGCCAGCGAGTCCTCGCCCCAGACCCACGCCCACTGGCTCCAGCTCCAGTGCCCGTCGGCGTAGTGGTCCTTGCACGGGGTGCCCAGCGGGTTGACCACGGCGCCCGCCACACAGGTGGCGATCACGTCGGCGATGCCGAGGTCCGAGGTGCCCAGGTCGTTGCCGCCGATCCCGAGGGTGACCAGGGTGGTGTCCGCGGTGACCGCGTTCAGCTGCGGGTCGTTGACCCGGAACGGGCCGTCCCACTGCGCCTCGGTCATCGCCTTCACCTTCGCCGCGCCGCAGGTGACGTCGGTGTACGAGCCGCCGATCCGGGCCGCCACCAGGTGGCCGTAATTGCGGTCGGAACGCAGGCACAGGCCCGCGTACTGACCGGGGACACCGGATCCGGCGGCGTACGAGTCGCCGAGCGCGACGTACTTTCCCCCCGCCTCGGCGGCGTGTGCGGGGGTGGTGGCGCCGGACAGGGCGGCGGCCAGCAGGACGCCGCTGACCAGGACGGACGAGCGCTTCAGGGCAGGACGGAGCACGGTTCCTCCTGGGGGAGAGGACGGTGGGGGTGGGTGCCGTACCAATCGGTAAGTTACCGACGCGTCAAATCGCTGTCCAGATTTTCGACACGATTTCCCGAAAGCCCGTCAGCGGTATTCGGAATTCCGCTCCGGTGCGTAGCGGAGGCAATTCTGATACGCCGTGGAGCGGAATTCCGGGCGGAGGAGGTTGACCGCCCGGCCGGAAGGCCGCAGGATCATGGCACCCCACCGCCCCGGAAGGACCCGCCGCATGGCATTCGACGCCGACGTGATCGTGATCGGAGCCGGCCTCGCGGGCCTGGCCGCCACCGCCGAACTCGCCGACGCCGGGCGGAAGGTGATCCTGCTCGACCAGGAGCCCGCGGTCTCGCTGGGCGGCCAGGCGCACTGGTCCTTCGGCGGCCTGTTCCTGGTCGACTCGCCGGAGCAGCGCCGGATGCGGATCCGCGACTCCCGCGAGCTCGCCTGGCAGGACTGGCTCGGTTCGGCGGGCTTCGACCGTCCCGAGGACGCCTGGCCGCGCCGCTGGGCACAGGCGTACGTGGACTTCGCCGCGGGCGAGAAGCGCGCCTGGCTGCACGCGATGGGCGTGCGCTTCTTCCCGGTGGTCGGCTGGGCCGAGCGCGGCGGACTGCTGGCCAGCGGCCCCGGCAACTCGGTGCCGCGCTTCCACATCACCTGGGGCACCGGCCCCGGCCTGGTCGAGCCGTTCGCCCGCCGGGTCCGCGAGGCGGCCGCCCGCGGCCTGGTCGAGCTGCGCTTCCGCCACCGGGTGACCGGCCTGTCCGCCTCGGCGGGCACGGTGGACACCGTCAGCGGTGAGGTCCTGGCGCCGAGCCGGGTCCAGCGCGGCGAGTCCAGCTCCCGCGAGGTGGAGGGGAGCTTCGAGCTGCGCGCCCAGGCCGTGGTGGTCGCCTCCGGCGGCATTGGCGGCAACCACGACAAGGTGCGCGCCGCCTGGCCGGAGCGTCTCGGCACCCCGCCGGCGCGGATGCTCTCCGGCGTGCCCGCGCACGTCGACGGGCTGATGCTGGACGTCGCCGAGGCGGCCGGCGGCCGGCTGATCAACGGCGACCGGATGTGGCACTACACGGAGGGCATCGAGAACTGGAACCCGATCTGGCCCGCCCACGGCATCCGGATCCTGCCCGGCCCGTCCTCGCTCTGGCTGGACGCCCGCGGCCGCCGGCTGCCCGTTCCGCTCTTCCCCGGCTTCGACACCCTCGGCACCCTCGAACACATCATGACCACCGGGCACGACCACACCTGGTTCGTGCTCACCCAGAAGATCATCGAGAAGGAGTTCGCGCTCTCCGGCTCCGAGCAGAACCCCGACCTCACCGGCAAGTCCGTCCGCGACGTGCTCGGCCGCGCCCTGCCCGGCGCCCCCGGCCCGGTCGAGGCGTTCAAGCGCAACGGCGTGGACTTCGTGGTCGCCGACACCCTCGGCGAGCTGGTCCGCGGCATGAACGCCAAGACCCCGGACACCCCGATCGACGAGGCCGACCTGCGCCGCGAGATCGAGGCCCGGGACCGCGAGATCGCCAACCCCTTCGCCAAGGACCTGCAGGTCACCGCGGTCCACGGGGCCCGCCGCTACCTGGGCGACAAGCTGATCCGCACCGCCGCCCCGCACCGGCTGCTGGACCCCAAGGCCGGGCCGCTGATCGCGGTGCGGCTCAACATCCTCACCCGCAAGTCGCTCGGCGGCCTGGAGACCGACCTGTCCGGGCGGGTGCTCACCGCCGACGGCGCGCCCCTGGAGGGCGTCTACGCGGCCGGCGAGGCGGCCGGCTTCGGCGGCGGCGGGGTGCACGGCTACCGCTCGCTGGAGGGCACCTTCTTGGGCGGCTGCCTGTTCTCGGGCCGGAACGCAGGACGGGCGGCGGCCGCAGCCACCGCCTGACCCGCGCCGTTCCCGGCGTTACTTGTCGATGTACATCGAGTCCATGAACTCGATCAGCTGGCGGTCGGTCACCCGCATGCCGTCGCGGTGACCGGACGCCAGGTCCTTCTCGCTGATCATGCCGACCAGCATCTCGCCGTCGATCACCGGGATGCGGCGGATCTGGTGCTGCTCCATCTTCTTCAGCACGTCGTCCATGGAGTCGTCCGCACGGACGCAGTGCAGGTGGCCGGCCAGTTCCATCGCCTTCATCGTCATCGGGTCCTTGCCCTCGGCGATACATCGGGTGACGATGTCACGGTCGGTGATGATGCCCTTGAGCTTGCCGTCGCTGCCGCAGATCGGCATGGCGCCGACGCCCATGTCGCGCATCATCATCGAGGCGTCCATCAGGGTCTGGTCGGCACCGACGCACTGGGCACCGGCATGCATGATGTCACGGGCTGTGATCACGGAACTTCCTCTCCTCGTCCGCGCGCAAGCCGCGGAAGGTGGTGGTGCTGCCACCGTAGGACGAGGTCCCGCCGCCCGCGCGGGGAGCTGCTCCGGGGCCCGGCGGCCGGGCGGCCCGGGCGCTGCGGCAGAATCTGGTGACCGCCCGTGTCCGGCCACCGCCGGACCGCAGCCCCCGCGGTCCGCGGCCGACGACGGCGGCGGGCCACCACGGAAGGACACTTGATGGCCCGTCGAGCCGCCCGGCAGCCCGCCGCCGCCCCCGCCGCACCGGTGACCGTGACCGTCTGCCGGGGCTGCTGCTGCGGCACGACGGCCAAGCACCCGGGGGTCGACCATGCGGGTCAGCTGGCCCGGCTGCGGGCCGGCGTCGGCACCGCCGGACAGGTCCGGGCGGTGGACTGCCTGGACGCCTGCGGGCACTCCAACGTGGTGGTGGTCAGCCCCTCCGCCGAGGGCCGCAGGGCGGGCGGCCGGCCGGTCTGGCTGGGCTGGGTGCTGGCCGAGGACATGATCGACGAGATCGGCGAGTGGGTCCGGGCCGGCGGGCCGGGCATCGTCCCGGCGCCGGGCGTGCTCGACCTGCAGGAGTTCCAGGTCTCCCGCCGGGTCCGCGACGGCCTCCCGGGCTGAGCGGCTCCCCGCACCCGGCCGGTCCGGCCCGGTGGGCGGCTGCCATCCTTGAGGGCATGACCGAACTCGACGGGCGGCCGGTGGACCCGGCGGAGCTGCAGGTGCTGGCGCTCACCAACTACGGGCACTTCACCACCGTGCGGGTGGAGGACGGCCGGGTCCGGGGGCTGGCGCTGCACCTGGAGCGGCTGACCGCCGACTGCCGGGCGCTGTTCGGCACCGAGCCGGACCCGGACCGGGTGCGGGCGTACGTCCGGCGGGTGCTGCCCGGGGAGGGCACGGTCAACGTACGGGTCACCCTGTTCGACCCGGCGCTGGACCTCGGCACCATCGGCGGCCCGGCCCACCCGCGGGTGCTGGTCACCACCCGCCCCGCCGGCCCGCTCGCCGCGGGGCCGATCCGGGTGCGCACCGTCCCGTACGTGCGCGACCTGCCGCAGGTGAAGGGCGTCGGGCTGTACGGCGCGCTGCGGCACCGGCGGGAGGCGCTGCTGGCCGGCTTCGACGACGTGCTGTTCACCGACCCGGCGGGCCGGCTGACCGAGGGCGGCACCTGGAACCTCGGGCTGGTCCGGGACGGCCGGGTGGTCTGGCCGCGCGGCGAGATCCTGGTCGGCACCACCATGCGGCTGCTGCAGCGGGTGGACGAGGACTGGTCGGCGGAGGACGTCCGCTCGCCGGACGGCTTCGAGGCGGCGTTCGCCACCAACGCCGCGGTCGGCGTGCGGGTGGTCTCGGCGGTCGACGGGCGGCCGCTCGCCGGGGAGCACCCGGTGGTCGAGCGGCTGCGCGCCGCGTACCGGGAGCTGCCCGGCGAGCCGGTCTGACGCCGGATCGGGCACCGGGGTGCCGGATCCGGTCAGACGGTGAACCAGGCCTTGCCCTCGGGCGAGTTGAACGCCCGCAGGATGGCGATCGCGAGCACGATGCCGAGCAGGCCGGGGACGGAGCCGCTGAACAGGGCGACGATCCCGTTCAGCACCGCCAGGCCCTCGATGACCGTCACCGTGACGCGCACCCAGCGCAGCCGCCGGGGTACCAGAGCCGCGCAGATCGCCAGCACGAGCGCGAGGAACAGGGTGATCCCGCCGATCGCGCCGAGCACCCCGGAGTCGTCGTCGCCGTCGCTCAGGCCGAGCAGCAGCAGGCCGACCAGGCCGTTGGCGAGCACCTGGAAGACCAGGCCGCCGATCGCGAACTTGAGCGGGCGCGGCATCGGCCCGCCGTACTGATGAACCGTCATGTCCGTTGTCCCCCCGGAACCGTCGAACTCTTCCCGTGTGGAGAGGATGGGCGGACGGCCGCGGGGTGTCAACGGTGCCGGTGATCAGCTCTCGAAGCCGAACCGGTCCAGCCGGAGCGCGCCCCGGAGCGTGAGCCGGACGTCGTGCACGCCGGAGGCGGGCGCGGCGAGTCCGGCCGTCAGCTCGGTCCACTCCTGCGGGCCGCCGGTGGACGGGACCGGGACGGTGGTGACCCTGCCGTCCAGCTCCACCTCGACGGCGGCGGAACCGGGCAGCGCGCGGGCGACGGTCAGCCGGATCCGGCCGGCCCGCCCGCCGAGGTCGCAGTCGTGGAACAGCAGCCGGGCGAGCCCGGCGCCCTCCACCGCCTCGCCGCCCTCCGCGCGGCTGCGCTCGACGATCCGGGCCCCCTGCGCCTCGTTGAAGTCGCGGGCGAGGACGGTCGTCCCGTGCGCCGGTCGCGGCGCGGACTCCGCGGCGGGCAGGGCGAGTTCGGCGGTGGAGCGGAGGTCGCCGGCGCTGGCGGCGGCGGCCAGCAGCTGGCGGCCGGCCGGGGCGGCCCAGCGGTGGTGGGCGACGTCCCGGTGGCCGAGCGCCTCCAGCGGCACCGCGAACTCCACCTCGCGGGCCTCGCCGGGTGCCAGCTGCACGCGCCGGAAGGCGTGCAGGCGCAGCGGTGCGCTGTGCCGGGCCTCCAGTGCGCGGGCGTACAGCTGGACGGTCTCGGTGCCCGCGCGCCGCCCGGTGTTGGTGACGGTGAGCGCCGCGACCACCCGTCCGTCGTCGAGCGAGACCCGCAGCGGGCCGTACCCGAAGGCGGTGTAGCCGAGGCCGTGGCCGAAGGGGTACAGCGGCTCCTCGTCCAGGTACTGGTAGGTGAGGCGGCCGGCGATGATGTCGTAGTCCAGGAGGCCGGGCAGCGGCTGCCCGGCGCGGTACCAGGTCTGCGGCAGGCGGCCGGTGGGCGCGGCGTCGCCGAGCAGGACGTCCGCCAGCGCGGCGCCGCCCTCCTGGCCGCCGTGCGCGGTCCACAGCACGGCCGGGACCTCGCGGGCCGCCCAGTCGACGGCGTACGGGTGGCCGGAGACCACCGCGAGGACGGTGCGCGGGTTGGCGGCGCGGGCGGTGCGCAGCAGCTCCTCCTGCTGCGGGGGGAGGGCGAGGTCGACCCGGTCCTCGGTCTCCCGGCCGTTCAGGTGCGGGTCGTTGCCGGCCACCACGACCACGGTGTCGGCCGCGGCGGCGATCCGGGCGGCCGCGGCGGCGCCGGCCGACACCAGGCGGCAGACGAACGGCTCGGCCTCCTCGTACGCGGTGGTGCACGTGGTGAGCGCGCCGGTGCCGGCCGCCACCGCGATCCAGCGGCCGCTGCCCAGGTGCTGGATCCGGGTGCGGCCGTCCTCGCCGCGCTCCAGCCGGAAGGCCTCCTGGACCACCCACGCGTCGGGGTGGTCGGCGGTGGCGGCGAGCAGCCCGTAGTCGTCCTTGGTGAGGTAGCGGCCGTCGTGCGCCTGCACGGTGGTGACGCCCCGGCCCCAGTCCTGGACGGCGAAGACCTCGCTCCCGCCGACCGCGGGGGCGGTGGCGGCGAGCAGGCCGTCGGGGCCCGCGCCGAGGTAGCCGCCGGTGGTGGTGGAGCGCAGCGCGATCCGGTCCAGGCCGTCGGTGTGGGTGACCCGCTCGGCGCCGAGGCGGGCGCGCAGCGCGTCCAGCAGGGTGGTGCGGTGGGTGAGCGAGCCGCTGTACCAGTCGCGCAGCACGTCGTCGCCGAGCGGGCCGACCACCGCCAGGGTGCCGGTGGGGGCGAGCGGCAGCAGCGCGTCCTCGTTGCGCAGCAGCACCACGGCCTGCCGGGCGCTCTCGCGGGCCAGCGCCCGGTGCTCGGGGCAGTCCACCACGGCCTGGCCGGTTCCGGCGTACGGGTCGAGCCCGGGGTCGAGCTCGCCGGTGCGGATCCGCAGGGTGAGCAGCCGGGCGACGGCGGCGTCGATGTCGGCCTCGTCGACCAGGCCGCGCTCCAGCGCCTCGGTGAACCGGGCGGCCGTGACCTGCGGGTCGGCGCCGTGGTCGGTGAAGCTGTCCACCCCGGCGCGCAGTGCGGCGGCGTGGCCGGTGGCGTGGTCCGGGTAGTGGCGCTGCGCGGCGACCAGGTTGGAGGGGGCCTCGGCGTCGCTGCACACCAGCAGGTCGGCGCCGTGCTTCCAGCGGCGCAGCTCGTCCTTCAGGTAGCCGCTGACGTGGGCGGGCCGGCCGTTCACCACGTTGTACGAGGGCATCACGGCGGCGATCGCTCCGGACTCCACCGGGCCTCGGTAGCAGGGGAGTTCGTACTCGTGCAGGACGCGCTGGCGCAGGTCGGAGGAGCTGGTGGTGCGGTCGGTCTCGTTGTTGTAGCCGAGGAAGTGCTTCAGCGTGGGGGCGGTGCGCCAGTACACCGGGTGGTCGCCGCGCAGGCCCTGCGCGTACGCGGTGGCGAGTTCGGCGGTGAGCAGCGGGCACTCGGCGTAGCCCTCCTCGTTGCGGCCCCAGAGCGGGTGGCGCAGCGGATTCACCACCGGGGCCCAGACGTTGAGGCTGATCGGGGCCTCGCGGCCGGGTGCGGGCGGACGCTCGTGGAAGGCCCGGACCTCGGTGGAGACGGCCTCGCCGACCGCGCGGACCAGCTCGGGGTTCCAGGTCGCGCCGAGGCCGACCGCCTGCGGGAAGGAGGTCGCCGCGCCGAGCCAGGCGACCCCGTGCAGCGCCTCGGTGCCGGTCACGTGCGCGGCCAGGCCGAGTCGCGGGACGGCGGGCGCGTACTGGTGCAACAGGGCGATCTTCTCGGTGGGTTCGAGCCGGGAGAGGAGGTCCTTCACCCGTTCGTCGACGGGCAGCCGCGGGTCGCGGAACGGGGCGTCTGACATGGCGGCGGTCCTCCGGCGGGCTGGCGATCGAAGCGCTTCGAAGTTCGCAGTCCGCCGTGGTGGTGTCAAGGTGCGCACCTGGCCCGAAGCGGCCCGTGCCGCCTGTGTCGTGGTCAAGTCCTGAACTGTGAAGCCCGTGCAAACCCTTGTGCGTCGGCTCCGGCTGGCCTAGCCTCGGCGCCACGTTGAAGCGCTTCGACAGTGCGCTCGACGGACCCGGTCCGCACCACCCCAATCGCCGCCCCCGCGCCAGGACGAAGGGCTCCTCCCACCATGAACAGCGCTGACAGAGCCGCGCTCGCCGCCAACCCCTCCCGCCGCCGGCTGCTCGCCGGTGCGGTCGCCGCGGTCGCGGCGACCACCGGTGGCGGGCTGCTTTCCGCCTGCTCCTCGGGCAAAGGCGGCTCCACGGCCAAGGGCGGCGTGGCCGGCAACGACACCCTGGCGAGCGTCCTCCCGGCGTACGCCGCCTCCGCCGTCGTCACGCCCGACATCCCGAGCGTCAACGGCTCCACCCCGGCGTTCCTGAAGTTCCCCGCCGAGCTGAAGGCGTCCGTGGCCAACAAGCCGGGAAAGGGCGGCAGTTACACCTTCTTCACGCCGCTGTGGGGAGCGGACCCGGGCAGCGGCTCCAAGTACTTCGCCGCGATGGACGACGCGCTCGGCATCAAGGTCAAGTGGCAGCTCCAGGACGGCGTCACCTACCAGGACAAGCTCGGCGCGGTGCTGGCCGGCGACAACGTCCCGGACCTGTTCTGCATCCCGGGCTGGAACATCCTGGGCCAGATCCCCAATGCCATCGGCGCCAAGGCCGCCGACCTCGGCCCCTACCTGTCCGGCGAGAAGGTCAAGAAGTACCCCAACCTGGCCGCGATCCCCACCGGCGCCTGGCAGATGTGCGTCTTCGGCGGCAAGCTCCGCGGCCTGCCCATGCCCAACCGGCCGCTCGGCGGCGTGGTGCCGTACTACCGGGCCGACCTGCTGGAGGCCAAGGGCATCACCCGACTGCCGAAGACCGCCGACGAGTTCCTCGCGCTGGCCAAGGACCTCACCAGCGCCGACGCCAAGGTCTGGGCCTGCGACGACATGTGGTGGACCGCCCAGGTGCTGTTCAACCTGGTGCCCGGCTCGATGCCCAACTACTGGAAGCAGGACGGCGGCAGGCTGGTCCACCGGATCGAGACGCCGGAGTACCTGGAGGCGCTCGCCTGGACCCAGAAGCTCTACGCCCAGGGCAGCGTCCACCCCGACGCGGTGGCCGGCAAGACCAACGACGCCAAGACCCGCTTCACCTCCGGCCAGACGCTGTTCATGAACGACGGCGACGTGATGCGCGGCATGATGAACGAACAGGCCAAGGCCAACCCGAAGTTCCGGATGAAGCCGATGGACTTCTTCGCCCACGACGGCGGCAAGCTGGAGCTGTACGTCGGCCAGCCGGCCGGCATCTTCAGCTTCCTGTCCGCCAAGCTCTCCGGCGCGCAGATCGAGGAGCTGCTCGGCGTCGCCGACTTCGCGGCCGCCCCGTTCGGCAGCAAGGAGTTCCTGCTGGAGAAGTTCGGCGTCGAGGGCCTCCACTACACCAAGGACGCCTCAGGCACCCCGGTGCAGACCGAGCTCGGCACCAAGGAGGTCGTCTCCTCCTACGAGTTCGTCGCCTCCCCGGCCCCCGCCATCGCCTGGCCCGACCAGCCGCAGGCCGCCACCGACTTCGCCAACTGGATGGGCCGGATGATGGCCTTCGGCAAGAAGCCGATGTTCTACGGCATGCAGGTGCAGGAGCCGACCCGGCTCGCCTCGCTCTACACCCGGTTCAAGGACATCGAGAACGACGTGGTCCGCGGACGCAAGAAGATCGGCGACATGCAGGACGAGGTCGCCAACTGGAAGAAGAACGGCGGCGACGAGCTGCGCGCCTTCTACCAGGACATCCTCGACAAGAACGGCAGCGGGAGCTGATGAGCACCGTCCTCGGCAGCCGCCGGGCCGACCGGGGGGAGGCCGCCGCGCCGGCGACGGCCGCCCCCCGGGGCATCACCCGGTGGCAGCGGTTCAAGCGCGACCGGGTCCTGGTCCTGATGACCCTGCCCGCGCTCGCGCTGCTGGTCGTCTTCAACTACGTCCCGCTGCTGGGCAACGTCGTCGCCTTCGAGGACTACGACGTCTACGGCGGCGGCATCACCGGCAGCGAGTTCGTCGGCTTCGACAACTTCGCCGCGGTCTTCAACGACGACCAGTTCTGGGCCGCCGTCGCCAACACCCTCTCCATCACCGGGATCCAGCTGCTGCTGTTCTTCCCGGTGCCGATCGCGCTCGCCCTGCTGCTCAACAGCGTCATGAGCGGCCGCGTCCGCACCGCGGTCCAGTCGATCCTGTACCTGCCGCACTTCTTCTCCTGGGTGCTGGTCATCACGGTCTTCCAGCAGATGCTCGGCGGCGCCGGCCTGATCGCCCAACTGCTGCGCCGGCACGGCATCCAGGGTTTCGACCTGATGACCGACCCGGCGCTGTTCAAGTTCCTGATCACCGCCCAGGCGATCTGGAAGGACGCCGGCTGGGGGGTGATCATCTTCCTGGCCGCGCTCAGCTCGGTCAGCCCCGAGCTGTACGAGGCCGCCGCCGCCGACGGCGCCGGCCGCTGGCGGCGGATCTGGCACGTCTCGCTGCCCGCCCTGCGCCCGGTGATCGCCCTGCTGCTCGTCCTGCGGGTCGGCGACTCGCTCACCGTCGGCTTCGAGCAGATCCTGCTGCAGCGCGACGCGGTCGGCGTCGGCGTCTCCGAAGTGCTCGACACCTACGTCTGGTTCCGCGGCATCCGCAGCGGCGACTTCTCGTACGCGGCCGCGGCGGGCCTGGTCAAGGGCGTCTTCAGCTTTCTGATGGTGGTCCTGGCCAACCGGGTCGCCAGGCGCCTCGGCGAGGAAGGGGTCTACAGCAGATGAGCACGACGATCCGACCCGTGTGGGAGGAAGAACCGAGTGCGGTCGGCAAGGGGTTCAAGGGGCTCGGCCTGGGGGCCATCTGCCTGCTGATCCTCGGGCCGCTGTGGGTGGTGGTGCTGACCAGCGTCTCCGACCCGCGCACCGTCACCGAGGCCGGCGGGCTGGTGGTGGTGCCCGGCGGGCTGTCGGTCCGGGCGTACCAGGAGATCCTCGGCGGCGGCGCGGTCACCCGCGCGGTGGTGGTGAGCCTCGGGCTGACCGGGGTCGGCACGGCGGTGTCGATGCTGGTGTCGGTGCTCGCCGCGTACGGGCTCTCCCGGCGCGGGACGTGGGGCCACCGGCCGATCCTGCTGGCCATGATGGTGACGATGTTCTTCGGCGCCGGGCTGATCCCGACCTACCTGCTGATCCAGAACCTCGGACTGATGGACAGCTACTGGTCGCTGGTCCTGCCGAGCGCGGTGAACGTCTTCAACCTGCTGGTGCTGCGCGCCTTCTTCATGGGCGTCGCCCCGGAGCTGATCGACAGCGCGCGGATCGACGGCGCGGGCGAGTGGCGGATCCTGTGGCAGATCGTGCTCCCGCTCTCCCGGGCGGTGGTCGCCGTGGTCGCGCTGTTCTACGCGGTCGGGTACTGGAGCGCCTGGTTCAACGCCTCGCTGTACCTGAACGACCAGCACCGCTACCCGCTGCAGAACATCCTCAACTCCTTCGTGCTGCGCCAGCAGGCGCCGACCGGCATGTCGCAGGCCATCAACACCGGTGCGGTGCCCGCGCTCTCGGTGCAGATGGCGGTGATGGTGCTGGCCCTGGTGCCGGTGGTCTGCGTGTACCCGTTCGTCCAGAAGCACTTCCAGAAGGGCATGCTGATCGGCGCCGTCAAGGGCTGATCGCACCGCACCGTCCGAGGAGGACCCGCTGATGCCATCCCTCGCCGACGCCACCCGGGGCCGGATCCTGTTCGGTGGCGACTACAACCCCGAGCAGTGGCCGGAGGAGACCTGGGCCGAGGACGTCCGGCTGATGAAGGAGGCCGGCGTCACCACGGTGACGGTCGGTGTGTTCTCCTGGGCGCGGCTCGAACCCGCGCCGGGCAAGCGCGACTTCGGCTGGCTGCGGCGGCTGCTCGACCTGCTGCACACGGGCGGCGTCGAGGTGTGCCTGGCCACCCCGACCGCCTCCCCGCCGCCGTGGCTGGGGCGGCTCCACCCCGGCACGCTGCCGGTCACGGCCGACGGGACCACCCTGTGGTGGGGCTCGCGGAACCAGTACTGCCCCTCGTCGGCCGACTACCGGCGGTACGCGGGCGCGCTGGTGGCCGACCTGGCGGCGGAGTTCGCCGACCACCCGGCGGTGGTGATGTGGCACGTCAACAACGAGTACGGGCCGGTCTGCCACTGCGAGGAGACCGCCGAGCGCTTCCGCGGCTGGCTGCGCGACCGCCACCGGACCCTGGAGGGGCTCAACTCGGCCTGGGGGACGGCCTTCTGGAGCCAGGGCCACGGCTCCTGGGAGACCGTGATCCCGCCTCGGAGCGCGCCGTACCTCCCGAACCCGGCCGCGGTGCTCGACTTCCGGCGGTTCTGCTCGGACGTGCTGCTGGAGTGCTTCACCGCGGAGCGCGACCTGATCCGGCTCCACCGGCCGGACGCGCCGGTGACCACCAACTTCATGACCCTCCACCCGCACGTGGACTGCTGGTCCTTCGCCGCGGCCGAGGACTTCGTCTCGCTGGACAGCTACCCCGATCCGGCGGATCCGCGGGCCGCGGTGTACGCCTCGCTGGGCCAGGACGTGGCCCGGTCGGTCGGCGGCGGCAGGCCCTGGATGCTGATGGAGATGGCGGCGGGCGCCGTCAACTGGCGCCCGGTGAACCGGGCCAAGCCCGCCGAGCGGCTGCGGCTGGAGGCCCTGCAGTCGGTGGCGCGGGGAGCGGACGCGATCCACTTCTTCCAGTGGCGGGCCTCGCGCTCCGGGGCGGAGAAGTTCCACTCGGCTATGCTCCCGCACGCCGGCCCGGACACCCCGCAGCACCGCGCGGTCCGCGAGCTCGGACGGGAGCTCGGCCGGCTCGGCGAGGCGGTCGGCGGCGAGGTCGCGGCCGACGTCGCGGTGGTGCTGGACTGGCCGAACTGGTGGGCGCTGGAACAGCGCGGCCGGCCGAGCGAGCGGGTCGAGCTGCCCGAGCTGCTGCTCGCCTGGCACGGGGCGCTGTGGGACGAGCACCTGACCGTCGACTACGTCCGCCCGGACGCCGACCTGCGGCGCTACCGGATGGTGACCGTGCCCAACCTCTACCTGGCCGACGACCCGGCCGTGGCCAACCTGGTGGCGTACGCCGCCGGCGGGGGCACGCTGGTCTGCGGCTTCCTGACCGGCGTCGCGGACGGGAACGACACCGTCCGCGAGGGCGGCATGGACGCCAGGCTGCGCGCGCTGCTGGGGGTGCACCCGCTGGAGTGGCGGCCGCTCGGCGAGGAGAGCGCGCCGCTCACCGGGCTGGACGGCGCCGCGACGCTGTGGAGCGAGGCGCTGCGGGTCGAGGCGGGGACGGAGGTCCTGGCGCGGCTGGCCGACGGCACCCCGGCGGTCACCCGCAGGGGCAGGGCCTGCTACCTGGCGACGCTGCCGGATCCGGCGCTGCTGCGGCGGCTGCTGGGCGGCGCCGCGGCGGCCGCGGGTGTCCGGCCGGAGGTCGAGGGACTGCCGGACGGCGTCGAGGCGGTCCGGCGGGGCGGGCTGCTGTTCGTGCTCAACCACACCGGCGCGGCCGTCCGGATCGCGTCCGGCGCCGGGCGGCACGAGGTGCTGACCGGCCGGGAGCTGCCGCCGGACGCCGAGCTCGGCCCGTACGACGCGTGGGTGCTGCGGTAACGCGGGGGTTCCACCGGGTGCATCGCCCGGTGCGGTTCTACGATCGAGGACGGTCCTTCCATGTCCAGCCCGGCCCACGGCCTGTTCGACACCGCTCTTGCCGACGACTGGCGGGACGGCTACCTGTGCGGCAACGGTCGGCACGGCGCCGTGGTGCACGGCGACTGCGTCGTGGTGACGCACCACGACCTGGTGCTGCCCGATCCGCTGAGCGGCGTGGAACCGCCGCTGCTCGCACCCCGGTTGGAGGCGATGCGGGACGCGCTGCTGGCCGGCGACCAGGAGCGCGCGGTGCGTCTGTTCGGCGGTGACTGGGAGCCGCGGTCCGTCCAGCGGTTCCATCCCGGCTTCGCGGTGCGGATCCGCCGGCCGGACGCGGCGCAGGCGGAGGGCTTCCGGCGCACCGTGGACTTCGCGACGGGCGTGGTGGCGGCGGAGTGGACGGACGCGGCGGGGCGGTGGCGCTCGGAGTGCTTCGTCTCGCGGGCGGACGACGTCGTGGTGCAGCGGCTGGTGGCGCCCGAGGGGGCGGGCGTCGAGGCGGAGATCGGCGTGGACGGCCGGCTGCCCGGCGTGCCGGAGGAGCTGCGGGCCGCGGTCCGCTCGGTCCGCCGGCCCGCGCAGGCGCCGGCGGTGGAGGGCGGCGGGGCCCGCGACGAGGCGCTGCTGCGGCTGCGGGCCCGCTACCCGGAGAGCGGGCTCGGCTACCGCGGGGCGGTCAGGGTCCTCGCGCCGGGCGGTGCGGTGCGCTGCGACGGGCCGCGGGTCCGGGTCTCCGGCGCGCCCGAGGTGCTGCTGCTGACCCGGGTGGCGCGCGGTCCGGTCGGTCCGGTGGACGGCGACCCGGCCCGGCTGGACACCGGCATGTACGAGCTGCCGCAGAGCCACGCCGAGCTGCTGGAGCGGCACCTGGCCGTGCACCGGCCCGCGTACGAGCGGGTCACCCTCGACCTGGGCGCCGACCCGGCCGAGCGGGCCCGCCCGGTGGCCGAGCTGCTGGCCCGGCAGGAGGCCGACCCGTCGGCGGTGCAGCCCGCGCTGCTGGAGGCGCTGTTCGCGGCCGGCCGCTACCACCTGCTGTCGGCCTCGGGCCACCGCCCGCCGCGGCTGTGCGGGCTGTGGACGGGGGACTGGGACACCGCCTGGGGCGGCGCGTTCACCACCAACGCCAACCTGAACCTGCAGCTGGCGTCCGCCGCGGTCGCCGACCTGCCGGAGGCGGTGCACGCGCTGGCCGCGCTGGTCGCCGACCAGCTGCCCGACTGGCGGACCAACGCCGCCCGCCTGTTCGGCACCCGGGGCGTCGTCGCGCCCGCGCACACCGACGGCGCCAACGGTCTGCAGTACCACTTCAACCACAGCTGGGCGCACCACCTCTGGACGGCGGGCGCCGACTGGCTGCTGCACCCGCTGCTGGAGCACGCCGAGACCACCGGCGAGGCGGTCGACTGGCTGGGGTCGGCGCTCGGCGAAGTGGCGGAGTTCTACCAGGACTTCCTGACCCGTACCGGCCCGGACGGCGCACCCGTCCTGGTGCCGTCCTACTCGCCGGAGAACCACCCGGTCGACCCGGCGACCGGCGCGCCCATGCCCGGGGCCGCCTCGGCGAACGCCACCATGGACCTGGCCGCCGCCCGGCACGCGCTCACCGCCGCCGCCCGCCGCACCACCGACCCGGACGCGGCCGCCGCCTGGCGGGCCCTCGCCGAGCGGCTGCCCGGCTACGCGGTGAACGCGGACGGCGCCCTCGCCGAGTGGGCGTGGCCGGGTCACCGGGACGGCTACGACCACCGGCACGTCAGCCACCTCTACCCGGTCTGGCCGCTGCACGCGATCACCCCGGAGGACACCCCGGAGCTCGCCGACGCCGCCCGCCGGGCGCTGCGGCTGCGCGGCGACGAGAACCACTCCGGCCACGGCCACCTGCACCGCGCGCTGGCCGCCGCCCGGCTGGACGAACCGGCGCTGCTCGCCCGGCCGCTGGCGCACCTGCTCGGCGACGGCTTCTGGTACCGCTCGCTGATGAGCAGCCACTACCCGGGCCGCGAGGCGTACAACGCGGACGTGGCGCACGCGCTGCCCGGGGTGCTGATCGAGGCGCTGGTGCGCTCCACCCCGGAGGAGGACGGGCGGCCCGCCCGGCTGGTGCTGTTGCCCGCGCCGGTCGCCGGGCTGGAGCGCGGGGTGCTGCGCGGCGTGCGCACCCGGTTCGGCGCCACCGTCGAGGAGCTGGCCTGGGACGGCGAGCGGGTCTCGGTGACCCTGCGCGCCCCGGCCGAGCGCCGCTTCGAGTTGCGCGTGGTGCCGGGCGGGAAGCCCGCCGAGCCGGTCCGGCTGACCGCCGGCGCCGCCCGGACGCTGGTGTTTCCGCTGGTCTGAGGGCCCGACGGACTTTGCGAAGGCATGGAGAGTCTTGCGGTGCGCCAGACCGACACGACCGGGAGCGCTCATCGGACGTCCGGGCGGGGCCACCGCGCGCTGGAACGCTCCGGCCATGGATGTCCAACGCATGGGCGTGCCCGCGGGGCTCGCCGACCGGATGAGCACCGCGGAGCAGCACGAGTACCTGCGCAGCAGGCTCTCCCGGCGCGGCCTGCTGCGCGGCGGCGCAGTGACGGTCTCCGCGCCGGCCGACACCACGGCCGGGACCGACGGCGCGATGGTGGCGCCGATCGGCCGTCACCTCGCGTTCGGCGCCGAGCCGGACAGCCAGATCCGGATCTCCTGGCAGGTGCGGGCGCTGCACACCCCCGCGCTGACCCCGACCGGCACCCCGGTCGGCCACCAGGGCTTCGACCCCGCCTCGCAGCAGGCGATCTCCACCCTCTCCACCTTCCGCACCGCGCCCTCCCGGCACGGACGGCACAACCGGCGTACCCGCCGTTCACCTTCACGGCCTTCGGCGACCAGGGCGTCAGCGCGCACGCGGTCGGCAACGACCACGTGATCCTGGCCCAGGACCCGGCCTTCCACCTCCACGCCGGCCGCAGCCTGTGCGGCTTCGACGCGCCGGACAGCTGCGAGGGCCACGAGCAGCGGGTCGACGAGGTCGCCACCCACCACTTCGCCGAGGGCGGGGTGAAGGTGCCCGAGACGGTGGAGTGGTCGCGGGTGCGCTGCACCGGCTACTCCTTCATCAAGGTGGACGGCACCCGGGTCGACCACTGCACGGTGGCGCGCCGCGCGGGGGAGTGCGCCTCGTAGACTGCCCGGTCATGACCGTGCTGCGCTCCGCCCTGCTCTTCGTCCTCGCCGCTCTCCTGGAGATCGGCGGAGCATGGCTGGTCTGGCAGGGCGTGCGCGAGCACCGGGGCTGGGCGTGGATCGGCGCGGGCGCGGTGGCGCTCGGCGCGTACGGCTTCGTCGCCACGCTCCAGCCGGACGCCGCCTTCGGCCGGGTGCTCGCCGCGTACGGCGGGGTGTTCGTGGCGGGCTCGCTGCTCTGGGGGGTCGTCGTGGACGGCTTCCGGCCCACCCGCTACGACGTGGTGGGTGCGCTGATCTGCCTGGCCGGGGTCGCCGTGATCATGTACGGCCCCCGCCGCTGACCCGCTGTTCCTTCCGCGCCCTCGTCGGCCCGTCCGGGCCGGTGGGGGCGTCCGGCGTTTCCGGGACGTGACGCGAGGGTTGACGCGTCCTCGGCATCGACCCTAAGTTCAAGCCTCGCAATAAGGTTCAGACCAATTCCGGCGGCCCAGGTGACGGCCCGTCGGCTGGACCGGCGTGCCCCCACGCGTCCCTGCTGCCAGAGGGAGTCCCCCATGCTCAGAAACGTGTCTCGCGCCCTCGCCGGCGCCGTCGCGCTACCCGTCGCGGTCGCCGGCCTGCTGCTCGCCGGCAGCTCACCGGCCGCCGCCGCGGCCAACCCGGGGCCCGGGTTCCCGGCGCACTACGCGGCCCCGTACATCGAGACCTGGAAGTCCCCGTCGGTGATGGCCGACGTCCGCAACGCGACCGGCCTGAAGTACTTCACCCTCGCGTTCGTGATCGCCGACGGCAGCTGCAATGCCACCTTCAACGGCAACACCCCGATCACCGACGCCGGTTGGACCGGCGCGGTGAACAGCCTGCGGGCGGCCGGCGGCGACGTGATCGCCTCCTTCGGCGGCGCGGCCGGCACCGAACTGGCCCAGGCCTGCACCAGCGTCTCCTCGCTGCAGGCCCAGTACAAGCGGGTGGTCGACACCCTCAACCTCACCAGGATCGACCTGGACATCGAGGGCGGCGCGCTGAACGACACGGCCGCCAACGACCGCCGCAACCAGGCCCTGGCCGGCCTGCAGCAGAGCTACGCGGCGGCCGGCAGGAAGCTCGCCGTCAACTACACCCTGCCGGTGGACCCGGGCGGCCTGCTGCAGAACTCGCTCGACCTGCTGAACAACGCCAAGTCCCGCGGCCTGGACGTCAACCTGGTCAACATCATGACCATGGACTACGGCCCGGCGCTGGACATGGGCCAGGCCGCGATCGACGCCGCCAACAGCCTGCACACCCAGCTCGGCCGGATCTGGACCACCAAGACCTCCGACCAGCTGTGGGCGATGGAGGGCAACACCCCGATGATCGGGGTCAACGACACCACCGTCGAGGTCTTCACCACCGGCAACGCCACCACGCTGGAGGGCTTCGCGGCGAGCCGCGGCATCCAGCAGCTCGCCTTCTGGGCGGTCGGCCGGGACAAGGCCTGCGCCACCAACGGCACCCTGTCCGACTCCTGCAGCGGCACCCCGCAGTCCCCGTACCAGTTCAGCCGGATCTTCAACGCCGTCACCGGCGGCACCACGCCCCCGCAGCAGCGGACCGGCCGGATCACCGGCTACGGCGGCAAGTGCGTGGACGTGGCCGCGGCCTCCACCGCCAACGGCACCGCGATCCAGCTGTACGACTGCAACGGCACCGCCGCGCAGACCTGGACGGTGGCCGACGACGGCTCGCTGCGCGCGCTCGGCAAGTGCATGGACGTCACCGCGGCCGGCACCGCCAACGGCACCCAGGTGCAGCTCTACGACTGCAACGGCACCGGGGCCCAGAAGTGGCAGGCCGGCGCCGGCAACACCCTGGTGAACCCGGCCTCCGGCCGCTGCCTGGACGCGACCGGGCCCAGCTCGGCCAACGGCACCCGGCTGCAGATCTGGGACTGCTTCGGCGCCGCCAACCAGCAGTGGAACCTCCCCGCGTGACCGGCGTGACCACCCACCCGCTGCCCCCCAGGAGTCCTCGATGAACACGACAGCCCGCAGGAGGGCCGTCCCGCTGAGCAGCGTGCTCGGCCTGCTCGCCGGCACCGTCTCCGCGGTGGTCCTCACCCCCGCGCCCGCCGCCCACGCGGCCGTCCCCACCGGTTTCGTCACGGTGGTCGCCAAGAACAGCGGCAAGTGCGTGGACGCCGCCGCGGCCGCCACCGCCAACGGCACCGCCGTCCAGCAGTACGCCTGCAACGGCACCGGCGCGCAGAACTGGCAGTTCCAGGATGCCGGCGGCGGCTACGTCCGGGTCAACGCGCAGGGCGACCCCGGCAAGGTCTGGGACGTCACCGACGTCTCCACCGCCGACGCCGCCAAGGTCCAGCTGTGGACCTACGGCGGCGGCGCCAACCAGCAGTGGCTGCCGGTCGCCGAGGCCGGCGGCACCTACCACCTGGTCAACCGCAACAGCGGCAAGTGCCTGGACGTCCCGTCCGCCTCCACCGCCGACGCGGTGCAGCTGCAGCAGTACACCTGCAACGGCACCGCCGCGCAGTCCTTCACCCTCGGAGTCCAGAACGTGCCCGGTACACCGGACTTCGGGCCGAACGTGACGGTCTTCGACCCGTCGATGCCGGCCTCCTCCATCCAGGCCAAGCTCAACTCGGTCTTCTCCCAGCAGGAGTCCAACCAGTTCGGCACCGAGCGGCAGGCCCTGCTGTTCAAGCCCGGCAGCTACGCGGTCGACGCCAACGTCGGCTTCTACACCCAGGTCGCCGGCCTCGGCCTGTCGCCCGACGACGTCACCATCAACGGCGCGGTGCACGCCGAGGCCGACTGGTTCCAGGGCAACGCCACCCAGAACTTCTGGCGCTCCGCCGAGAACCTCTCGGTCAACCCGAACGGCGGCACCGACCGCTGGGCGGTCTCCCAGGCCGCGCCGTACCGCCGGATGCACGTCCGCGGCAACCTGCAGCTGGACGACGGCGGCTGGTCCAGCGGCGGCTTCATCGCCGACTCGAAGATCGACGGCCAGCTGCGCTCCGGCTCCCAGCAGCAGTGGCTCTCCCGCAACGCCCAGTGGGGCAGCTGGACCGGCTCCAACTGGAACATGGTCTTCGTCGGCGACGTGAACGCGCCCGCCAACACCTTCCCCAACCCGCCGTACACCACCGTCGGCCAGACCCCGGTGGTCCGCGAGAAGCCCTTCCTGTACGTGGACGGGGCCGGCGCCTGGCAGGTGTTCGTCCCGGCGCTGCGCAGCAACAGCAGCGGCATCACCTGGGCCGGCACCCAGCCCGGCAGCTCGCTGCCGATCGACCGGTTCTACATCGCCAAGCCCGGTGCCACCGCGGCCGACCTCAACGCGGCCCTGGCGCAGGGCAAGAACCTGCTGATCACCCCGGGCGTCTACCACCTCGCGCAGACGCTGAACATCACCCGGCCCGATACCGTGGTGCTGGGCCTCGGCCTCGCCACGCTGATCCCGGACAACGGCGTCACCGCGGTGAACGTCGCCGACGTGGACGGCGTCAAGCTGGCCGGCCTGCTGATCGACGCCGGACCGGTCAACTCGCCGGTGCTGATGCAGATCGGCGCCGGCGGTTCGAGCGCCGACCACGCGGCCGATCCGACCTCGCTGCACGACGTGTTCTTCCGGATCGGCGGTGCCGGTGTCGGCAAGGCCACCCAGTCGCTGGTGGTCAACAGCAACAACGTGATCGGCGACCACCTGTGGATCTGGCGCGCCGACCACGGCAGCGGCGTCGGCTGGACGGCCAACACCGCGGCCAACGGCCTGGTCGTGAACGGCCGTTCGGTCACCATGTACGGCCTGTTCGTGGAGCACTTCCAGCAGCACCAGGTGATCTGGAACGGCGAGGGGGGCCGCACCTACTTCTTCCAGAACGAGATGCCCTACGACCCGCCGAACCAGGCGGCCTGGACGAACGGCTCCACCCGGGGCTACGCGGCCTACAAGGTCGCCGACTCGGTGGTCGACCACGAGGCCTGGGGCCTGGGCAGCTACTGCTACTTCAACGTCAACCCCGGCGTGGTGGCCGAGCACGCCTTCGAGGTGCCCAACCGGTCGACGGTGCGCTTCCACGACATGGTGACCGTCTCGCTGGGCGGCACCGGCACCATCAACCACGTGATCAACGGGACGGGCGGACCGTCCAACTCGTCGACCAACGTGGCGAACCTGGTCGCCTACCCGTGACCGACCGGCGGCCGGGCCGGGACTCCAGGCCCGGCCCGGCCGCCGCGTCTCAGGCCGGCTCCCAGCGCCAGCCGTTGTTGTCCACGCACTTGATGGCCCGGCCGCTCGCGTCCGTCCCGTACACGCCGTGGTCGGAGGTGCGGCAGTACTGGCCGGCCTTGTAGCAGTTGCCGGCGTTGGAGAGGGGGTGGCAGCCGCCGGCCTGCGGCTGGGTCGGCTGGGGGGCCTGGGTGGTGCGCGTCGGGGTGGGAGTCCTGGTCGCGGCGGCCGTCCGGGTCGGCGCGGCCTGCGCGGGCACCGCCGTCGCGGTGGGCGTCGGGGTGGGCGTCGGCGTCGGGGTGGGGGTCGGCGACGCGGTCGGAGTGGGCGACGGCGTCGCCGGCACCACCGGGGACGGGGTCGCCGGCGCGCTCGCGGCGGTGGTGGACGGCCGGGCCGGCGGCGGTGCGGCGGCCTCCGGCTCGCAGGCGGTGGTGAACAGTGCCGCGGCCAGGGCTGCCCCGAGGAGGGCGGCCCTGACGGCTCGTGGCACGGCGCGGTCGGTGTGGTGGCGGGTCATGGCGGCTTTCGTCCGGGGACGGGATGCCGGACATCCTGGCGAGTGCCGCCGCGGCGCACCGGCGGAGTGATCCAGTCGTTGCCCGCCGGTGACCGGACCGCTACTGGCGGTAGGTGGTGAGGAAGCGGCCGATCCGGCTGATCGCGGTCTCCAGGTCGTCCGCGCGGGGCAGCGTGACGAAGCGGAAGTGGTCCGGGCGGGGCCAGTTGAAGCCGGTGCCCTGGACGATGTGGATCTTCTCGCGGAGCAGCAGGTCCAGCACGAAGCGCTCGTCGTCGACGATCTTGTGCACCGCCGGGTCGAGCCTGGCGAAGGCGTACAGCGCGCCCTTGGGCTTGACGCAGCTGACGCCCGGGATGTCGTTGAGCGCCCGCCAGGCGACGTCCCGCTGCTCGGCGAGCCGCCCGGTCGGCAGCACCAGGTCGTTGATCGACTGGTGGCCGCCGAGCGCCGCCTGGACGGCGTACTGGGCGGGCACGTTGGGGCACAGCCGCATGCCGGCCAGCATGGTCAAGCCCTCCAAGTAGTCCTTGGCGAGCTCCTTCGGGCCGGACACGGCCAGCCAGCCGCTGCGGTAGCCGCACACCCGGTAGGACTTGGACAGGCCGTTGAAGGTGAGGGTGAGGACGTCGTCGGAGAGCGCCGCCAGGCAGTGGTGCTCGGCGCCGTCGTAGAGGATCTTGTCGTAGATCTCGTCGGCGAGCACCATCAGGCCGTGCCGGCGGGCGAGTTCGAGGATGCCCTCCAGGAGCTCCTTCGGGTAGACCGCGCCGGTCGGGTTGTTCGGGTTGATGACGACGATCGCCTTGGTGCGGTGGCTGATCTTTGCGGCGATGTCCTCCAGGTCGGGGTACCAGTCCGCCTCCTCGTCGCACAGGTAGTGGACCGCCTTGCCGCCGGCCAGCCGGACCACGGCCGTCCAGAGCGGGAAGTCCGGCGCCGGGACGAGCACCTCGTCCCCGTCGTCGACCAGGGCCTGCACCGCCATCTGGATGAGCTCGGAGGCGCCGTTGCCCATGTAGACGTCGTCCACGGTGACCCCGGCGACCCCGCGCTGCTGGTAGTACTGCACCACCGCGCGCCGGGCGGGCAGGATGCCGCGCGAGTCGCTGTAGCCGTGCGCGTTGGGGAGGTTGCGGATGATGTCCTGGACGATCTCCTCGGGCGCCTCGAAGCCGAACGTCGCCGGGTTGCCGGTGTTCAGTCGGAGCACGCTGTGCCCGGCCTCCTCGAGGGCGTTGGCGGTGTCCACGACCGGGCCGCGGATCTCGTAGCACACGTCCTTGAGCTTGCTGGACTGGCGGAACTCCATCAGGGGCCTCCCGGACCGGTCGCCGGGCCACCGCGGCCGGCAATGCTTTGTTCTACCAAGTAGTCGCTTGGAAAGTCCAACCTATTGGCTATGCTGACCGCATGCCACGCCGAAGCTACGACCAGTACTGCGCCGTCGCCCGTGCCCTGGACGCGGTGGGCGAGCGCTGGAGCCTGCTCATCGTCCGGGAGCTGCTCGGCGGTCCGCGCCGCTACACCGACCTGCACGCCGACCTGCCCGGCGTGTCCACCGACATCCTCGCCGCCCGGCTCAAGCAGCTGGAGAGCGAGGGCCTCGCCGAGCGGCACCGGATGGAGAAGCCCGCCAACGCCGTCCTCTACCGGCTGACCGAACGCGGCCTGGCCCTGCGCGGCGTCGTCGAGGCGCTCGCCGCCTGGGGCGCGGACGAGCTCGGCGAGCCCCGGCCGACCGACGCGGTGCGCGGCCACTGGTACACCGGGCAGCCGGTGGCGGGCGACTGACCCCCGTCCCGGCCCGTGGACCGGGGCTTTCGCGCGGCGCGGCCCGTGGTTAGCGTCGCCGCATGACCACCGAACCCGCGCACCAGCTCGCCCAGATCAACATCGCCCGGATGCTCGCCCCGCTGGACAGCCCGCAACTCGCCGACTTCGTCGCCGCGTTGGAGCCGCTCAACGCCGCCGCCGACCGGGCCGAGGGCTTCGTGTGGCGGCTGGCCGACGGCGAGTACGGCGGCAACGCGACCGGCTCGCGGATCTACGGGGACGACTGGCTGCTCGTCAACATGTCGGTCTGGCGCGACCCCGGGACGCTGGAGGCGTACGTCTACAGCCCGGAGCACCGGCCGGTGCTCAAGCGGCGCCGCGAGTGGTTCGAGCGGCCGGCCGAGGCGATGACCGCGCTGTGGTGGGTGCCCGCCGGGCACCGGCCGACCGTCGCCGAGGCCGAGGCCCGGCTCGACCTGCTGCGGGCGAAGGGCCCCACCGCCGACGCGTTCACGCTGAAGGAGCGCTTCCCGGCGCCGGACGCCTGACCGGGAAAACCGTTGAACCGTCAGCGACGGTGTGGTTGAGTGGCAGTCCGGCGCACGGAGCGCCGCAGGCCGCCACGGGCGGAGGAAGGAGGCGTCGCGATGCATCCCGTTCACACCCCGGCGCCTCCGCGTACCGGCCGCTGAGCCGGCCCAGGCGCCTCCCGACTGCTCCGGAGGCAGCGTGTTCTTCCGTCCCACCGTCGAGTCCGACCTCGACGCCGTCCTCTCCGTCACCGTCACCGACCCGATCAGCTGGGCCGACCCCGAGCGGTACCGCCGCTTCCTCGACGCCGGCAGCTACCGTCCCGCGCACACCTGGATCGCCGAGGACGCCGACGGGCGGATGCTCGCCCGCGCCGTCTGGTGGACCTTCCCCGAGGGCGACCGTCCGCTCGCCCTCGACTGCATCTGGGTCGACGGGTCCGTCGCCGACCGGGTCGCCGTCGCCGCCGCGCTGCTGGGCGCCGCGCACCGGGCCTTCCCGGCCGGGGCGCTGCCCGAGTACCACCTCTTCCTGCCGCCGGGCTGGCGCCGGGACCCGGCCGTCGCCGCCGCGGTGCGCTGGCGGCAGGAGGCCGCGGCGCGCGCCGGGCTCGGCGCCGAGCTGGAACGGCTGCGCTACGAGTGGACGCCGGAGCTCCCGGTGCCCGCCGACCGCGGCCTGCTCGAGTTCCGGGCCGAGCCCGACGACGCCGCGTTCGTCGAGGTGTTCCGGCGGGTCGCCGTCGGCAGCCTCGACGACGACACCCGGCGCGGCCTCGAACGGGCCGACGCGCGGGCGCAGGCCGAGGAGACCCTGGCCGACTACCTGCGGATGCCCGGCGAACGCTCCTGGTGGCGGCTCGCGTACACCCCGCAGGGCGAGGTCGCGGGCTTCGCCATCCCCTCCGCCAACCAGGGCGGGCCGGTGGTCGGCTACCTCGGCGTCGTCCCCGAGCAGCGCGGCCGCGGCCTGGTCGACGACCTGCTCGGCGAGATCACCCGCTCCCACGCCGGCCGCGGCGCCCAGCGGATCGGGGCGGACACCGACTTCGGCAACGCCCCGATGGCCGCCGCCTTCGACCGGGCCGGCTACCGCAACTTCGGCGTCCGCCTGGTCCTCTCGGCGACCGCGCACTGACCCGACCGGCGACCGCGCACCGACCCGACCGGCGACGCGCACAGACCCGCCCCGGGCCGCGCGGGCCCGCCCTACCGAGGGGTAGGGCCCGCGCGGACAGGATCGCGGGTGCGCGTACCATCGGTGGGCCATGGAGAACACACCCGCATCCCCCGTGTCCAGTTACGTCGCCGTCGGTGACTCCTTCACCGAGGGCATGTGCGACGACCTGCTGCCCGACGGCCAGTACCGCGGCTGGGCCGACCGGGTCGCCGCCGCCCTTGCCGCCGAACGGCCCGGCCGGGAGTTCCGGTACGCGAACCTCGCGGTGCGCGGCAAGCTGATCGGCCAGATCTGCGAGGAACAGGTCGGCGCCGCCGCCGCGATGGGCACCGACCTGGTCACCCTCGCCGGCGGGCTGAACGACGTGCTGCGGCCCGGCTGCGACATCGACGACGTCGAGGAGCGCCTCGGCAAGGCCGCGGCGGCCCTGATCGCCGAAGGCCGGACCGTGGTGATGTTCACCAGCACCGACCCGACCCGCCGGCTGCCCGGCTCCACCCGGCTGCTGCCGGCGATCCTGCGGATGAAGGCGTTCGTCGAGTCGATCGCCCGCGACAACCCCGGGCGCGTCGTGGTGGTCGACCTGTACACCGCGCCGTGCTTCGACGACCGCCGGATGTGGGCCGAGGACCGCCTGCACCTCTCGCCGGAAGGGCACCGCCGGGTCGCCGCCGCCGTCCTGGAGGCGCTCGGCCGGCCCGCCGCCGAGGACTGGCGGGCCCCGCTCACCGCCGCCGCACCGCGCGGCCGGGGCGAGAAGCTGCGCGACGACCTGCGCTGGCTGCGCCTGCACCTCGGCCCGTGGATCGGCCGCCGGCTGCGCGGTCGCTCCTCCGGCGACGGCCGCCCCGCCAAGCGGCCCGAACTGCTCCCGTACGAGGGCTGAACACACCCGTCCGCCGCGCGTCCGGCCGCCCGACGTGCCGCCGCGCCCGGGATCCCGCCCGGCCCGACCGGTCGGTCCGGACCTGCCAGAATGGCGGAGTCCCGCGAGGAGAACCAGAGAAGGTGCCGGCTTCGTGACCATGCCAGTCGAACGCAAGATCGCCGATGAGCTGGGCGTCCGCGAAGGGCAGGTGAAGGCGGCCGTCGACCTGCTCGACGGCGGCTCCACCGTGCCGTTCATCGCCCGCTACCGCAAGGAGGCCACCGGCGCGCTCGACGACGCCCAACTGCGCACCCTGGAGGAGCGGCTGCGCTACCTCCGCGAGCTGGAGGAGCGCCGGACCGCCGTCCTGGAGTCGATCGGGGCCCAGGGCAAGCTGGACGACACGCTGCGCGCCCAGGTCCTCGCCGCGGACTCCAAGGCCCGCCTGGAGGACATCTACCTCCCGTTCAAGCCCAAGCGGCGCACCAAGGCGCAGATCGCCCGCGAGGCCGGCCTCGAACCGCTCGCCGACACCCTGCTCGCCGACCCCGCCCAGGACCCGGCCGCGGTCGCCGCCGGCTACCTGAACGAGGCCGTCGCCGACACCGCCGCCGCCCTGGACGGCGCCCGCTCGATCCTGGTCGAGCGCTTCGGCGAGGACGCCGACCTGGTCGGCTCGCTGCGCGAGCGGATGTGGACCCGCGGCCGCCTGGTCGCCAAGGTGCGCGACGGCAAGGAGCAGGACGGCGCCAAGTTCGCCGACTACTTCGACTTCGCCGAGCCGTACACCAAGCTCCCCTCGCACCGCATCCTCGCCATGCTGCGCGGCGAGAAGGAAGAGGTCCTCGACCTCGAACTCTCCCCGCTGGACGGCTCCGAGGCCACCGACCTGCCCGGCGAGAACGACTACGAGCAGCGCATCGCCGCCCGCTTCGGCATCGCCGACCGCGGCCGCCCCGGCGACAAGTGGCTGACCGACACCGTCCGTTGGGCCTGGCGCACCCGGATCCTGGTCCGGCTCGGCATCGACCTGCGCACCCGGCTGCGCGCCGAGGCCGAGGACGAGGCCGTCCGCGTCTTCGCCGCCAACCTGCGCGACCTGCTGCTCGCCGCACCCGCCGGCACCCGCGCCACCATGGGCCTCGACCCGGGCTTCCGGACCGGCGTGAAGGTCGCGATCGTGGACGCCACCGGCAAGGTCGTCGCCCACGACACCGTCTACCCCCACCAGCCCGCCAACAAGTGGGACGCCGCGATCGCCACCCTGGCGGCGCTGGCGAAGAAGCACGACGTCGACCTGGTCGCCATCGGCAACGGCACCGCCTCGCGCGAGACGGACAAGCTCGCCGGCGACCTGATCACCCGTCACCCCGACCTGGGGCTCACCAAGGCGATGGTCAGCGAGGCCGGCGCGTCCGTCTACTCGGCGTCCGCGTTCGCCTCGCAGGAGCTGCCCGGCCTGGACGTGTCGATCCGCGGCGCGGTCTCCATCGCCCGCCGACTGCAGGACCCCCTGGCCGAGCTGGTGAAGATCGACCCCAAGTCGATCGGCGTCGGCCAGTACCAGCACGACCTCAGCGAGGTGAAGCTCTCCCGCTCGCTGGACGCCGTGGTCGAGGACTGCGTCAACGCCGTCGGCGTGGACGTCAACACCGCGTCGGCGCCGCTGCTCACCCGGGTCTCCGGCATCACCGGCACGCTCGCCGACAACATCGTCGCCCACCGCGACGCCAACGGGCCGTTCCGCACCCGCAAGGCGCTCAAGGACGTGGCCCGGCTCGGCCCGAAGGCGTTCGAGCAGTGCGCGGGCTTCCTGCGGATCGCGGACGGCGACGACCCGCTGGACGCCTCCGCCGTGCACCCCGAGGCGTACCCCGTGGTGCGCCGGATCCTCGCCGCGACCGGCGGCGACCTGCGGACCCTGATCGGCAACGGGGCCGTCCTGCGGTCGCTGAAGCCCGGCGAGTTCGCCGACGACACCTTCGGCGTGCCCACCGTCACCGACATCCTCGGCGAGCTCGACAAGCCCGGCCGCGACCCGCGCCCCGCGTTCCGGACCGCGACCTTCAAGGAGGGCGTCGACAAGATCGGCGACCTGGAGGTCGGCATGGTGCTGGAGGGCGTCGTCACCAACGTGGCGGCGTTCGGCGCGTTCGTCGACATCGGCGTGCACCAGGACGGCCTGGTCCACGTGTCGGCGCTGTCGAAGACCTTCGTCAAGGACCCGCGCGAGGTCGTCAAGCCCGGCGACATCGTCAAGGTCCGGGTCACCGCCGTCGACGTGCCGCGCAAGCGGATCGGGCTGACGCTGCGGCTCGACGACGACGTGAAGTCCGGCGGCGGGGGTGGGGGCAACGGCGGTGGCGAGCGGCGCGACCGCGACCGGCGGCCGCCGCGCCAGGACCGCCGCGGCGGTGGCGGCAACCAGCCGCCGGCGGCCAACAGCGCCATGGCGGACGCACTCCGCCGGGCCGGCCTGACCAAGTAGGACGAACCGCCAGGGGCGCGGAGGACCGCGCGGCCGGCCACCCCGTCCCGGGGCGCACGGCTGGACGCGCGGGTCCGCGCGCCCCTACCGGTACTGCTCGACCGCGAGGTCGACGAGCTCGCCCCACCACGCTTCGCGGCCCCGCACCAGGAGCCGCTTGGCCTCCGCCGGCTCCATCGGGCGGACCTCCACGACCTGCTCGCCGTCCGCCGGATTGGTCGGCGCGGAGTCGACCACGACCTCCGCCCAGCCCCACAGCCACGCCTTCTCGGGGTGCGGCTGCCACGGCCGGTACGGCACCGGGTGGTCGGTCACCGCGCGGTGCGCGCCGATCCACCGCGCGGGTCCGACCAGCCGGGCGCCCGCCTCCTCGCGCAACTCGCGTTCCAGGCAGGACTCCACGGACTCGGCGGCCTCCCGCGTACCGCCGGGCAGGAACCAGTGGCCGCGGACGTCGCGGCACAGCACGACCAGCCCGTCGGTGAACCCCACCAGGTGGATGTTGGTGATCAGCCCGTCCGGCGGCAGCTCGGCCGAGAACTGGGCGTCGATGCCGCCCCAGGCCCAGCGCTGGGGCGCGTGCAGGATCGGGAACCGGGCTGCGAGGGCCGCGAGTTCCGCTGCTCTGTCCGTGGTGTCCGTCATTGATCGATCGTAGTGCCCGATGATCCCCGACGCCGGGATATTCGCTGTTCGGAGGTGGGGGGCGGGCTGGCATCATGTCGGCGGAGACTAGGGGGCAGGCAACCATGGCACTGGACGACCGGACCGCGACCGCCGTCGGCTTTCTGCTGCGGATGGCGGACGACGGGATCGCCGAGCGGGTCCGCGCCCGGCTCGGCCTCGACGAGGGGCGGGCCGCCGCCGGGGGCGTCGTCGACAACTCCTTCCGCAGCGAGGTGCGCCAAGCCCCCGCGCAGGTCCGGCTGTGGCTGCTGCAGGCGGACGACCCGGAGGTCAACGCGGCCCTGTTCGGCATGGGCGTGCTGCCCGCCGGCCTCGCCCGCGACGTGGCCGACGGCGTGCCGTTCGGACCGGGGGACGCCGGACGGAGGGTCGAGCGCAGCCCGTACGTCACCGCCGTCCGGCCGGACGACGAGCGGCTCGGTGAGGGTCTCGCCCTGCCCCGGATCCTGGAGCGGCTGTACGGAGCGGTCACCCGCGGATCGCTGAAGCGCGCCCGGCGGGCGGCGCAGGAGGTGCGCAGCGCGGACTGGCCCGGCGTCGCGGCGGCCCACGCCGAGCGGCCGCTGCCCGGCTACGCCCGCTGGGCGCTCGCCGGGCGGTTCGACTGCCCGCCCTCGCTGCGGACGGCCTTCGGCACGCACGCCAAGTTCACCCACCGGCTGCGGGAGGCCGGGATCGTCGAGGGCCTGGACGACCTGGTGACCGGAGTGGCGCCGGCGATCTCCGCGCTGCCCCTGCTGGACGTCCTGTACCGGGCGCAGCCGCGCGTGGTGGACCGCAGCGCGTCGGCGGTCCGCCCGCTGGTGCACGAGCGGCTCGGCGGGCACGTCGAGGCCTGGGCGATCGTGGCGCAGCTCCTTCCCGAGTTCATCGGCACCACGGCCGAACTCGTCGACCTGGCGGCGGCCGTCGCCGGCCCCGAGCCGGAGGGGCCGTGGGGGTGAGCGGGCACGTGGTCGACCTGACGGACCGGCGGGCCCTGGCGGAGTGGCGGCCCGCGCCGCCGGAGGTAGTGGCGCAGGCACGGCGGTTGAAGGAGGCGGCGCTGCTGGACTTCGGGCTGACCGAGTCCGCGGTGGCGTCGTGGCTGTACGCGAAGTGCCGTCACCAGGTGCCGACGACGGCGGTGGAGACGGCGGCGGTGGTGGCGTCCGGCGACGGGACGTGCCTGCTGCTGTACAACCCGCGGTTCTTCGTGGCGGTGGGCCTGGCGGGGGTGAAGTTCGTGCTGTTCCACGAGGCGCGGCACCTGCTGCAGCGGCACCTGTTCGCGGAGCCGGAGCTGCGGGCGGACCCGGTGTTCCGGGTGGCGACCGAGGTGTCGATCAACCACGTGGCGATGGTCCGCCTCGGCCGTACCGGCCTGCCGCTGCTGGACGGTGAGCCGGTGGGGATCGACCCGCGGGGGATCCACGCCCGGTACGTCGCGGATCTGACCGCGCAGGGCCTGGACGCGCTGGCGTACCCGGACTTCGTGGAGACGGACCAGAGCGTGTACCGGGAGCTGCTGCGGATGACGGATCCGCCGGTGCCGGCGCACCGGTGCCTGCACCTGCTGCCGGGCGGCGTGCCCGCCGACCAGGAGACGGTCGACCGGATCGGCTCCTCGGTGCTGCTGAACACGCTGCTCGCGGCGCGCCGCGGCCAGGCCCTGGCGGAGCGCGAGCTGCTCGACCTGCTGGACCGGACGGACGGCGCGTCCGAGCGCGCGACCCGGCTGTGGGGCACGCTCGGCGCGGGCGCGTTGCGCGGCACCGCCGGCGCGACCCGCCGGGTCGACTGGTGGCAGCGCTGGCTGGTCGACGTGCTGGCGAGCAAGCTGTCCGAGGGCGAGCGGCTGGTGTACCCGAAGAAGCGCGGCGCCCTGCTGGCGGCGCTCGGGCAGCCGCCGACGCTGTCGCGGCGCGGGCCGGTGCGCACCAAGGTGCTGGTGGTCGCGTACGACACCTCGGGGTCGATGCCGGCCCACGTGGTCGAGTGGCTGACCGAACTCGTCGGCCGGATCGACGGGGTGGAGGCGCACTGGCTGTCCTTCGACGGCGTGGTGATGCCGTTCCGGCCGGGCGAGCGGGTGTACGGAGGCGGCGGTACGAGTTTCCAGGCGGTCGCCGACCACGTGGAGGGCCGGACGCCGACCGCCGAGGGGCGGGCGTTCGAGGAACGCCCGGACGCGGTGGTCGTGCTCACCGACGGCTACGCCCCGCACATCACCCCCGCCGAGCCCGAGAAGTGGATCTGGCTGATCACCGAGGGCGGCGACGACTGGCCCGACCACCACACCCCGCAGATGGCGTGCCACCGGGTCACCACAGGAGCATCATGACCACCACCGCGCCCGCCGTCCGGACCTGGCGGCCGAACGCCACCTACCCGGCTCCGCCGGAGGGCTGGACCGGTACCTCTCCGCTGGAGTCCTTCATCGACGCGATGATCGAGCTCGGCCAGACCGGCCAGGTCTTCGGCGAGCACGGCATCGGCAAGACGTCGACCTTCCACTCGCACCTCGCCGCGGCGTACCCGGACGCGGTGCTGGTGGTCGTCCCGGCGGCCAACCTGACCCCGGACGACCTGCTGGCCAACGCCCCGGTGCGGGACGAGGCCACCGGCGAACTGGTGCTGCGGCAGCTGGTGATGAGCCAGCTGAAGCCGGGCCGGCCGTTCGTGCTGCTGATCGACGACTCGCTGCAGGCGGGGGAGACGATCCAGTCGCAGCTGATGCAGATCGCCTGCAACTGGACGCTCGGCGGGTACGACCTGCGGGCGCTGGGCTGCATCGGGGTGTTCCTCACCGACAACGAGTCACTGGCGGAGACCAGCGCCCGGCGCAGCGACCTGGCGATCCTGGACCGGATGGTGACCCTGCGGATCACCGCCAACGACACCGCCTGGCGGCACCGGCTGGCCGCGGTCCACCGGGACCGGGACCTGTCCAAGGTGTTCCGGATCTGGGCGTCGCTCGACCCGGCGATGCGCGAACTGCTCTCGCCGCGCACCCTGGAGCACGTGCTGGCGATGGCCCGGGAGGGCTTCCCGCTGGTGTGGGGGCTCCCCCTGGTCAACGGGGAGCGGATGCGGCTCGCCGAGCCGGGGAAGGGCGGCAGACCGGGCCGGGACCGGACCGGTGAGGTCCTCGACCGGATCGCGGCCGCCCTGGGCGTGCCCAATCCGGACCGGATCGCCGACCCGGTCCGCCGGGTGGTGGAGGCGGCGCTCGCCAACCGCTGGGCGGTCCTGCTGCAGGGCCCGCCCGGCTGCGGGAAGACCGAGCTGGTCCGGGAGCTGACCCGGGCGGCGCTGGGCCACGACGCGCTGTACTTCTCGATGCCGGTGACCAACGTCGAGGACCTCTGCGCGCCCGTCCCCACCCCGGACGGCGCGCTGGAGAACCTGCTCGCCGCCGACTTCACCGGCCCGGGGCCGAAGGCGATCATCTGGGACGAGTACAACCGGCCCAAGGACAAGGCGGCCTTCGCGAAGCTGATGGAGATCACCCAGGAGTGGTCGATCGCCGGCCGCCCGATCGAGGGCCTGCGCGCCCAGATCGCCCTGCAGAACCCGCCGTACCACCTGGGCCGCAAGCTGCTGGTCGCCCGCAACAACATCGCCCAGGCGACCCGGTTCACCGCCTCGCTGACCGTCACCCCGGCGGACATCCCGGCCAACGAGTGGCTGATCCGGCACTACGGCCGGGACGCCGAGACGGTGCTGGAGTGGTGGAAGAACGACCTCGACGAGGACGGCCGGGCATGGATCACCAAGCGCACCATGGAGCGCCTGATCAAGCTCCACCGGCGCGGCCTGCCCCTGCAGTTGGGCACCGTCTACCTGGGTGACGGCGAGTACGCCCCGGTGTCGCTGACCGCGCTCACCGACCGGCTCGCCGGGCGGCAGGTCACCGGGCTGAAGGAGATCGCCCGCGACCTGGACGGCTGGCTCGCCCGGCTGCGCTCCGCCGCGGCGGCCGGGGCGGAGGGCAACGACGACACCGACGTGGTCCACCAGGCGGTGGCCAACGCCGAGTTGAGCCAGCTGGAGAAGCACCGCAAGGCGGTGGCGGCGCTGGTCGCGCTGCTGCCGGCGAAGCTGCGCTCCACCTACCTGGTGGGTGCCTCCGCCGAGCAGCAGCGGTACTGGATGAAGGTGTTCGCGCAGATCCGCGGCTGACGGGAGGTCAGGGCGGCGGGGTGCGGCGGACGCCGCGCACCGCCGCCACGTCCGGGGCCACCGCCGCCCGCCGGCGGCCGGCCGGTCACCACTCCGCCACCCGGTAGTCCTTGAGGAAGACGCCGGAGAGCGGGTCGCCCGCCTCGCCCCGGACGATCGGGTCGTACACCCGGGCCGCGCCGTCCACGATGTCCAGCGGGGTGCGGAAGCCGTGCGCGGCCAGCCGGGACTTCTTCGGCAGCGGATTCTCGTCGGTGATCCAGCCGGTGTCCACGGCGCACATGTGCACGCCCCGGCCCGCCAGTTCGGCGGCGCTGGTGCGGGTCAGCATGTTGAGCGCCGCTTTCGCCATGTTGGTGTGCGGGTGGCCGGGCATCTTGTTGCGGACCGCGAACCGGCCCTCCACGGCGGTCACGTTGACGACGTACCGGGAGGGGCGCGGGGAGGCCAGCAGCAGCGGCAGCAGGCGGTCGCAGAGCAGCGCCGGCGCGAGCGCGTTGACCAGCTGGGTCTCCAGCACCTCCGCCGGGTCCAGGCCGCCGAGCGTCGCGGACCAGGAGTTGGCCGCCGCGGTGTCGGGGAGCAGCCCGGCCTCGTCCACGGCCGGCAGCACCCGGCCGTCCATCGCGGCGGGCGCCAGTTCGGCGGCGGGCCAGGCGGCGGTCAGCGCGGGCATCGGGGTGAAGCCGGGCGCGTGCGAGACCAGGGCCGGGGCCGGGCCGTCCTCGCCCGCCGCGAGCACCGCATACGCCTCGGGCGGGCGGCGCAGGGTCTGGGCGGCGTTGTTCACCAGGATGTCCAGGGGCCGGCCGTCGGCGCGCAACTGCTCGCACAGGCCCAGCACCTGGCGCGGGTCGCGCAGGTCGATGCCGACCACCCGCAGCCGGTCCAGCCACCCCTCGCTGCCCTCGGCCGCCCGGAAGCGGCGGACCGTGTCGTGCGGGAAGCGGCTGGTGACGATCAGCTCCGCGCCGTCCCGCAGCAGCATCAGGGCCAGCTGGAAGCCGATCTTGACCCGGCCGCCGGTCAGCAGCGCCCGGCGGCCGCGCAGGTCGGTGGAGAGCGCCCGGCGGGCCGTGTTGTCCGCCGCGCAGGCCGGGCAGAGCAGGTGGTAGAAGCCGTCCACCTGACGGTAAGTCGACTTGCAGACATAGCAGCGCCGGGAGCGGCGCAGCTCGCCCACCGGGCCGGCGGCGGGCGGCGGCGCCAGCGGCGCGTCCTCGCGGCGGCCCCTGGCGCCGGTGGCGGTCGCGGCGAGCAGCGCGGCGTCGGCGTCGGTCGCGGTCTCCCGGCGCTCCTGCCGGCGGCCGCGACGGCCGTCCCGGACGAAGGACTCGGCGACCCGCTCGGCCCGCAGCCGCACCGGATGGTCGGCGGGCAGCGCCCGCAGCCGCCCGACCGTCCGGTCGAACGCGGCCAGCTCCGCGTCGTCCAGCTCGACCTGCGACATCGTTCCTCCGGGTGCGGCCTGCGTCGGGTGCCGCCCGGGGGCCGGATTCGAACCGGCGTCTGCGCGATGCCATCGCGCCGCGCCTGCCTCTGCGCTACGCCCGGGGGTGAGAGGGATGCTAGCCGCTCGGCCGCGGCGGTCGGCAAGCGGATTCCGCGCTGGTGGGCCCGGCCGGATTCGAACCGGCGTCCCCCCGGTTCTGGAGACCGGTCGCGTCTGCCTCTGCGCTACGGGGCCCTGGCTGCCACTCGGGGGCCGGATTCGAACCGGCGTGCTCCGCCCTGAGAAGGCGGCGCGCCTGCCCCTGCGCTACGCCCGGGTGACGGTACGGATGGTAGCGCGGGGAACGGCGTGGACCCGACCGGATTCGAACCGGCGTGGACGTCCGAGCAGGACGTTGCGTCTGCCTCTGCGCTACGGGCCCGTGCACCTGAGCCGCCCGGGGGCCGGATTCGAACCGGCGTGCTCCGCCTTGTGGGGGCGGCGGCGTCTGCCTCTGCGCCCACGCCCGGGGGCGGCAGTGATGCTACCGCGCGCCGGAGGCGCCGGCGCCCGCGGCTACCAGGTCGGTGCGGGAACGGTGGTGACCCCCAGGGTGCTCTGCGCGGGCAGCAGGCCGGACCGGATGACGGCCAGGAACAGCGGGACCATCAACTCCATGAAGCGTTCGGTGCCCGCGGTGCCGAGGGCCCGCCAGGGTGCGGCGGCGAGCTGGTCGGTGAGCCGCTCCACCTCGTTGCGCCCGGCCCGGCCCCGCTCGGTGGCGGCGCCGTCCGCGTCCACCCAGCCGCGGGCCGCCAGCCGCTCGGTCGCGGCGGCCCACTCCTGCCCGGTCCAGCCGCGGCCGGCGAAGTTGGCGGCCGGTGCGGCCCCGATGGCCGCGAAGGAGACCAGGGATTCGCACGGGTCGAGCCCGGCGGCCATCAGCGCGGCCAGGTGTCCGTCGCCCCGGTGCTCGCGCAGGACGGTGAGGGCCTGCCAGAGGTCGAGGTGCGGCTCCTCGGCCGGGCCCAGCGCCGCGTTGGCGGCGGTGAGCGGCCGCCCGGCGCTGTCGGCGGCCGCGGCGTCGGCGGCGCGCCGCGCCAGGCCGACCAGTTCGGCGAGGTCGGGCATCCCGGCCGGTTCGCCGAACAGGGCCCGGTAGGTGGCGTCCACGGCCCGCAGGCGGGCGTCCAGGACGGCCGCCGGCTCGGCCACGGCCCAGGCGGCGGGGACGTGGCGGGCGACCGCGGCCGGGCTGAAGCTGTAGAAGGCGGCGGCGGTGAGCTCCGCGCCGACGGCGCCCAGCGGGGCGGCGCGCCAGGCGAAGTAGCTCGGCCAGCGGTCCTCGACGTCGTACCCGAGCCGGGCCGCCTCGGCGAACGCCTCCGGAGCGAAGTACAGCACCGCGTGGGCGGGCTCCAGGTGGTGCCAGGCGCGGCGGGGCAGGGCGCGGTCGAAGGGCACGGTTGCCTCCCGGGTGGTGTTCGGGGTGGGACGACCACCGATCGAACACCACCCGGACGGGCCTGTCCAACGGGAACTGACGGGAGGTCAGCCCGAGTACTGCGCGAAGATCTTCGAGAACTCGTACGGGCTCTGCGCGACGTTGGTGCACTTGTAGAGCGGGCCGCCGGTGCAGGCGTTGCGGTCGCGGGTCATCTCCCAGAACGCCAGCACGCCCAGGTGCTTCTGCTTGGCGAAGGCCACCAGCTGCTGGGCGTCGGCCTGGTTGTAGACGCCGTGGTCGTCGTTCTCGCCGAGCATCGGGGTCACGCCGGTCATCGCCCACAGCTGGGCGTCGGTCCTGGCGGGGTAGAGCGCCTTGATCTGGTCGTGGGTGGACTGGGCGGCCTGCACGGCGTCGTCGCCGTAGTCGGTGGCGGGCCGGTTGTAGTCCATCGCCATCACGTTGACCAGGTCCAGGTCCACGCCCTTGTCGCGGGCGGAGCGGACCACGGAGACCCCCTCGGCGGTCAGGCCCTCCGGCAGCACCGGCAGGGTGAGCGACACCTTCAGGCCGGGGTGGGCCTGCTGCAGCTTGGCGAGCGCCGCCGAACGGCGGTCGTTGGCGGCGGTGTCGGGGACCGCGGCGCCCTCGATGTCGAAGTCGACGTACCTCAGGTCGTACGCCTTCACCACCGCGTCGTACTCGGCGAACAGCGAGTCCACCGTCGAGCAGGCCTGGGCGAGTTCGGTGCCGGAGGCGCCGCCGAAGGAGACCTTGACGTCGCCGCCGGCCGCGCGCAGGGCGTCGATCTGGTCCTTGCCCCAGCCGCTGCGCGGGTTGTAGGCGTTGAACCAGGTGGCCCTGCAGCCGGTGGAGGTGACGAACGCCAGCGTGAAGGACTTCAGGTTGCCCGCCGCCGCGAGGTCGGTCAGCACCGGGGTCGGCCAGGAGCCCAGGTCCACGTAGGGGGCGACCGGGACGGCGACGTTCGGCGGGGGAGCGGTGGCGGTGGACGACGGCGACGCGGAGGCGGAGGCGGACGCCGAGGCCGAGGCGGACGGGGACGGCGAGGAGCTGCTCGGCGGCGGGCCGGTGGGCGTTCCGCCGGGGCCGGAGAGCACGATGTCGTCGGCGGTGTACGCGCCCTGCCCGTACCAGCCGTGCAGGTAGACGGTGACGCTGGTGGTGGCCGCGCCGGTGGTGAAGCTGGTGGACAGCTGCTGCCAGGAGCTGCCGCCGGGCGTCCAGGTGGCGGGGTCGGTGACGCCGCTGCCGGTCGCGCCGAGGTACACGTACTGGCCCTGCACCCAGGCGCTCAGCGAGTAGGTGGTGTTCGGCCGGACGGCGACGGTCTGGCTGCACTGGGCGGTACCGGACGCGGAGACCGCCCCGCGCAGCGCGTACGAGCCGCCGTGCACGGGCGAGTTGACGACCGTGCCGGTGCCGCCGGCGCAGCTCCAGGCGCCGAGCGCGCCGGACTCCAGGCCGGGGTCGGCGAGCAGGTTGGTCGCGGCGGCGTCGGCGGTGGCGCCGAGGCCGGCCAGGCCGCCGGCGGCGAGTGCGGCGGCGCAGAGCGCGGGCACGAGGACGGAACGCCGCCGGGCGGCGTGGCGGTGGAGCTCGCGTGGCATGGGGGTTGCCTTTCGGACGTGCCGCGGCGGCCGGGACGTGGACGGGGCGTCACGGGCGGAGCGGATGTGGGGGTTCGGTCCTGACGCGGTGCCGGGTCGGGCGGCTCCGCGTTCAAAATGGACTGGACCACTTGTGCACGTCAAGCGAACTCATCCGGTTTGACCAGACCTTGAGGTTCCGGCCCGGTCCGCTTGACTTCGAGTGCACTCCAAGGGACAGGCTGGTTCCCGCACGACCGGTTCGGAACGAAGAGGAGTGAGGGCGATGCGTACCACCACACTGGGCAGCGGCGGACCCGAGGTCGGCGTGGTCGGGCTCGGCTGCATGGGGATGACCTGGGCGTACGACCCCAACGGCCGGGACGACTCGACCTCGGTGGAGGTGATCCGGGCCGCGCTCGACCTGGGGTCCACGCTGATCGACACGGCCGACATCTACGGCCCGTACGACAACGAGGAGTTGGTCGGCAAGGCGCTGGCCGGCGAGTTCCGCGAGCGGGCGGTGCTGGCCACCAAGGTCGGCCTGGTGCCGGGCACCGGCGGGGCGCGGATCGGCAACGACGGCCGGCCGGAGCACGTGCGGCGCTCGATCGACGACAGCCTGCGCCGCCTGGGCACCGACCACGTCGACCTGTACCAGCTGCACCGGGTCGACCCGGCGGTGCCGATCGAGGAGACCTGGGGCGCGCTGGCGGAGGCGGTGCGGGCGGGGAAGGCGTTGCGGATCGGCCTGTCCGAGGTGACGGTGGAGCAGATCGAGCGGGCCCGGGCGGTGCACCCGGTGGCCTCGGTGCAGTCCGAGCTGTCGCTGTGGACCCGCGACGCGCTGGACGAGGTGCTGCCGTACACCGAGGAGCACGGCATCGCCTTCCTGCCGTTCTCCCCGCTCGGCCGGGGGTTCCTGACCGGCCGGTTCGCCTCGGCCGAGGACATTCCGGCGGACGACTGGCGCTCCAACCTGCCGCGCTTCCAGGCGGACGCGCTGGCGGCCAACCTGGCGCTGGTGGAGAAGGTGAAGGAGATCGCCGCCCGGCACGGGGCGACGCCCGCGCAGGTGGCGCTGGCCTGGGTGCTGGCCCAGGGCCGGTACGTGGTGCCGATCCCGGGCACCAAGACGCCCAAGTACCTCGCGGACAACGCGGGTTCGGCCGACGTGCGGCTCACCGCGGCCGACCTGGCGGAGCTGGACGCGCTGCCCCCGGCGGTCGGCTCCCGCTACTGAGCCGGTGCAGTGCGGGCCCCGCCGCGCGCAGGACGCACGGCGGGGCCTCCCGGAGGCTCAGCGCTCGCGGATCCAGATCTGCCGGCGGCCGGTCTCGGACGGGGCGCTGATCGGGACCTCCTCGACCCGGTCGAAGCGGTAGCCGAGCCGGCGCGGGACGCCGGCGCTCGCGGTGTTCGCCTCGTCGCAGTGGATCTCCACCCGCACGATCCCGGGCAGCGCGAGCGCGGCCTCGGTGAGCGCCCGGGCCGCGCCGGTGGCGATGCCGCGCCCGGTGTGCGCGGCGTCCACCCAGTAGCCGAGCTCCAGCGCGCCCGCGCCGATCCGGCCGTGCAGGCCGAACGCGCCGAGCACCGCGGCGGGGTCGGCGGCGGTGTCGACCACGTACATGAAGTCGGTGCCCTCGTCCCAGATCCGCTCGCCGGCGGCGGCCATCTCCACGCTCTGCGCCATCTCGGGGGCCCGGCCGGCCCAGGGCATCCAGGGGCGCAGGTGCTCCAGGTTGGTGGTGACGGTGGCGTTCAGGCCGGCCGCGTCGGAGCGCCGGCGGCGGCGCAGCCGGTAGCCGTCGAAGAGCGGCAGCAACTCGGGCGGGCGGCCGGTGGTGACCGGTCGGGGCGTGCTGTCAGGGGCGTCCGGGGAGTGGCTCATGATCGGAGTATGGGCCACCCGGTACCGCCCTGACCAGCGCTTTCCCCGACCGGCCGGTGCGGACCGGAGCCGGATCGGAGCCGGATCGGCGTCGGAGCAGTGCCGGATCAGAGCCGGACCAGGACGTCCTCCAGCGGTTTGCGCAGCAGGTCCGGCACCCGCGCGCCGGGCGCGGGGTAGCCGACCGGGATGACGTAGGCGGCGCGCTCCTCGGCCGGGCGCTCGCACACCTCGTTGAGGAAGCGCATCGGGCTGGGCGTGTGGGTGAGGGTGGCCAGTCCGGCCTGGTGGAGGGAGGCCAGCAGCAGCCCGACCGCGATGCCGACGGACTCCTTGACGTAGTACGGCCGGGGCGTGTCGGGGCCCTTGTGCACCTCGAAGACCACGATGACCGCGGGCGCGTCCTCCAGGAACGGCTTGTGCCAGTCGGTGCCGATCGGGGCGAGCGCGGCCAGCCACTCCTCGGACGCCCGGCGGCCGTAGAACTCGCGCTCCTCGGCCTCGGCCGCCTCGCGCAGCCTCCGCTTGCGCTCGGGGTCGGTGACCACCACGAACCGCCAGGGCTGGACGTGCGCCCCGCTGGGCGCGGTGGCGGCGGTCCGGACCGCCCACTCCAGCACCCCGTCCGGGATCGGATCGGTGGCGTAGTCGCGGACGGTCCGGCGCTGGGCCATCACGTCGTGGAAGGTACGGCAGCGGTCCGCCGCCTGTTGGGCGGGCACCGTCATGGGCCGGAGCGGGACGGTCGGATGGGCCGTCGCCGATGCACTGTCAACCATGGCCGTCAGCAGAGCACATGACGGTGCGTCAGGGGAAGGGCTCAGTGCTCGTGGACCAGACCATTCTCGACGACCAGCCGCCGGTTGACCGACACGGTGTCCAGCATCCGCCGGTCGTGGGTGACCAGCAGCAGGGTGCCGGTGTACGAGGCGAGAGCCGACTCCAGCTGCTCGATCGCGGGCAGGTCGAGGTGATTGGTCGGCTCGTCCAGCACCAGCAGGTTGACCCCGCGGGCCTGCAGCAGCGCCAGCGCCGCCCGGGTCCGCTCGCCGGGGGAGAGGGTGGCGGCCGGACGCAGCACGTGCGCGGCCTTCAGCCCGAACTTCGCCAGCAGGGTGCGGACCTCCTCCGGGTTCTGGTCCGGCACGGCGGCCTGGAAGGCGTCGGACAGCGGCTCCTCGCCGAGGAACAGGCCGCGCGCCTGGTCGACCTCGCCGACCAGCACGCCCGAGCCCAGGGCGGCGCTGCCGCCGTCCAGGTCGAGCCGGCCGAGCAGCGCCGCCAGCAGCGTCGACTTGCCCGCGCCGTTGGCGCCGGTGATCGCCACCCGGTCCGCCCAGTCGATCTGCAGGTCGACCGGGCCGAAGGCGAAGTCGCCCCGGGTGCAGGCGGCCCCGCGCAGGGTGGCGACCACCGAGCCGGAGCGCGGCGCGGAGGCGATCTCCATCCGCAGCTCCCACTCCTTGCGGGGCTCCTCGACCACGTCCAGGCGCTCGATCATGCGCTGGGTCTGCCGGGCCTTGGAGGCCTGCTTCTCGGTGGACTCGGCGCGGGTCGCGCGGGCCTTCTTGTCGTTGTCCGAGCCCTTGCGGCGGGCGTTGCGGACGCCGTGCTCCATCCAGTTGCGCTGCATCTGCGCCCGGGCCTCCAGCGAGGCCTTGGTGTCGGCGTACTCCTCGTAGTCCTCGCGGGCGTGCCGGCGGGCGACGGCACGCTCCTCGAGGTACGCCTCGTAGCCGCCGCCGTACAGGTTGACCTGCCGCTGGTGCAGGTCCAGCTCCAGCACCCGGGTGACCGTGCGGGCCAGGAACTCGCGGTCGTGGCTGATCAGCACGGTGCCCGCGCGCAGGCCCTTGACGAAGGCCTCCAGCCGCTCCAGGCCGTCCAGGTCGAGGTCGTTGGTGGGCTCGTCCAGCAGGAAGACGTCGTAGCGGGAGAGCAGCAGCGAGGCGAGGCCCGCGCGGGCCGCCTGGCCGCCGGAGAGCGCGGTCATCGGCAGGTCCAGCGAGACCTTCAGGCCGAGCTGGCCGGCGATCTCCTCGGCCCGCTCGTCCAGGTCGGCGCCGCCCAGCTCCAGCCAGCGGTCCAGGTTCTCGGCGTACGCGTCGTCGGCACCCGGACGGCCCTCGACCAGGCCTTCGGTCGCCTCGTCCAGCTCGGCCTGGGCGGCGGCCACGCCGGTGCGGCGGGCCAGGAAGGCGCGCACCGACTCGCCGGGGCGGCGGTCCGGCTCCTGCGGCAGGTGGCCGACGTTGGCGGTGGCGGGGCTGAGCCGCAGCTCACCGCCCTCGGGGGTGTCCAGCCCGGCGAGCAGCCGCAGCAGGGTGGACTTGCCCGCGCCGTTCACCCCGACCAGGCCGATCACCTCGCCCGGGGCGACGACCAGGTCCAGGCCGGAGAAGAGGGTGCGGTCGCCGTGGCCGGCGCTCAGATCCTTGGCGACGAGAGTGGCAGTCATGATGGGCCGAGTTTAGTCGGCCCCGGCCGTGCCCCCGAAAAACCCTTTGCGCCCCCCGCGGGCGGTCCCTACCGTTGGGGGCGTCGGAAAGAACTCCCCGCGTTTGGAGAAGGCCCTTGCTCCTCTGAAGTCACGAGACACCGCGTCGCGCCGCCACCGAGATGGCAGGCGTGCGGTCGGGTGTACGACTTCAGCGTCGAGCGGGCCGTTTCTGTTTTCCGGACCCCTGCGTTCCCGTACCCCCGCGGTGTCTCCCCGTGCAGTCCCCACACCCACGGCGACCACGCAGGAGGCCCACACCATGGCGCAACCGACCACTTCCATCCTCTGCACCGAGCTGTCCTTCGAGTGGCCCGACGGCACCCCCGTGCTGGACGGCTTCCACCTCGCGGTCGGCCCCGGCCGGACGGGCCTGATCGGCCTGAACGGCGCGGGCAAGTCCACCCTGATCCGGCTGATCGCCGGCGACCTCACCCCGACCTCCGGCACCGTCCGGATCGCCGGCGAGGTCGCCTACCTGCCGCAGGACCTCACGCTGGCCAACGACCAGAGGGTGGACGAGGCACTCGGCATCCGGGCGGCCCGCGAGGGCCTGCTCGCCATCGAGTCCGGCGACACCGACGAGCGGCACTTCACCGCCGTCGGCGACGACTGGGACGTCGAGGAGCGCGCCCGCGCCACCCTCGACCGGCTCGGCCTCACCGCACTCGGCCTCGACCGCAGCACCGCCGACCTGTCCGGCGGCGAGGCCGTGCTGCTCCACCTCGCCGCGCTGCTGCTGCGCCGCCCCGACGTGCTGCTGCTCGACGAGCCCACCAACAACCTGGACCGGGTCGCCCGGACCCGGCTGTACGAGGCGGTGGCCGGCTTCCCCGGCGTGCTGCTGGTGGTCAGCCACGACCGCGAGCTGCTCCAGCACGTCGACCAGATCGCCGACCTGCGCGGCGGCGAGGTCACCTGGTACGGCGGCAACTTCGCCGCGTACGAGGCGACCCTGGCGGCCGAGCAGGAGACCGCCGAGCGGCTGGTGCGCAGCGCCGAGGCGGACGTCCGCCGGCAGCAGCGCGACCTGGTCCAGGCCCGGATCCGGTCCGACCGCAGCGCCAGCTACGGCAAGAAGATGGCCGTCACCCGCAACGACCCCAAGATCATCGCGGGTGGCATGAAGAACCGGGCACAGAACACCGCGGGCCGGCTCGCCGGCATGCACACCGACCGGCTGAACGACGCCAAGGACCGGCTCACCGCCGCCGAGGAGGCGGTGCGCGACGACGCGGAGATCCGCATCGACCTGCCGCGCACCGCCGTCCCCGCCGGACGCACGGTGCTCGTCCTCGACCGGGTGCGGCTCGCCCACGGGCCGGCCGCCGACCTCGAACTGCGCGGCCCCGAGCGGATCGCGCTGATCGGCCGCAACGGCTCCGGCAAGTCCACCCTGCTGCGCACGATCGCGGGCGAACTCGCCCCGGTCGAGGGCGAGGTGGGAGTGCCGGTGCCGATGCGGTACCTGCCGCAGCGGCTCGACCTGCTCGACGGGCGGCTGAGCGTCTTCGGCAACGTGAAGGCGTTCGCCCCGGCGCAGAGCGACAACGCCGTCCGGGCCCGGCTGGCGCGCTTCCTGTTCCGCGGCGCCCGGGCCGACCAGAGCGCGGCGACGCTGTCCGGCGGCGAGCGCTTCCGGGCGACGCTCGCGGCGCTGCTGCTCGCCGACCCGCCGCCGCAGCTGCTGATGCTCGACGAGCCGACCAACAACCTGGACCTGGCCAGCATGCGCCAGCTCACCCAGGCCCTGGCCGGCTACCGCGGGGCGCTGATCGTGGCCAGCCACGACCTGCCGTTCCTGCGCGGGCTCGGCATCACCCGCTGGATGGAACTCGAGGGGGGCGAACTGCGCACGGTGGACCCGCGGTGACCCCCGGCACGCTCCGCCTCCCGGGCCGGGTCCTCGTGGTGGACCCGGCCCCGGGCGTCCTGGCCCTGCCGGAGCTGGACGCCCTCCACGGGCTCGGCCTGGAGCCCACCGTCAACCTCCGCCGGATCGGCGACGCCGGCCTGCGGGCGGAGATCGCGGCCCGGTGGGCGACGGTGGACTTCGACGGGTTCGCGGAGGAGCAGCTGGCGTGCGCCCTCGAGTCCGGCGGGGCCGGGTTCGACGCCCTGAAGTGCCGGGCCGGTATCCCGCTCACCGCCGCGGTCCTGGCCCGGGCCACCGCCGCCGGCCTCGGACGGCGCCTGGTCCTGGCCGGCCGGGCCGCGTCCGGGGCCGACACCTTCGACGCCGGGGCGGCCGACCGCCTCGGCGTCGCGGTCCGCACCACCCCGGGCGCCAACGCGGCGGCCGTGGCGGAACTGACGCTGGCGCTGGTCCTCGACGCGCTGCGCGGAGTCTCCCGGCGGTCGGACGCGCTGCGCGCCGGCCGCTGGGGCGACGCGGTCGACGGCCTGCCCACCGGGAGCCTGGCCGGCGCCCGGCTCGGCCTGATCGGCTCCGGGGCGATCGCCCGGCGGGTCGCGGAGCTGGGCCGGGCGTTCGGGGCCGAGGTGCTGGTGCACGGGTCGCCCCGGTTCACCGCCGAGCGGGCGGCCGGCTGGCCGGGACGACGGGTGCGGACGGTCGAGGAGCTGCTGGCCGCCTGCGACGTGGTGTCCGTGCACGTGCCGGCCACCGCGGAGACCCGGGGGCTGATCGGGCCCGAGCGGCTGCGGCTGATGCGGCCCGGGTCGGTGCTGGTGAACACGGCCCGGTCGAGCGTGGTCGACGAAGCCGCGCTGGACCGGGCGCTGCGGGACCCGCTGTCCGGCCCGTCCCGGGCGGCCGTCGACGTCTTCGACGAGGAGGGGCCGGGCTTCGCCTCGCCGCTCGCGGACAACCCGTTCTGCACGCTGTCCCCGCACGCCGCGGGCATGACCAGGTCGGCGGTGGAGGAGTCCTCGCGGCGCCTGGTGCGGGCCTTCGCGGAGTTCCTCGGGGAGGCCGGCCCGGGCCGCCGGTGAGGAGTCAGGAGGGGGCCGATTGCGAAATGGTGACGGTCCATTCTGTTCATAGAACTGTTTGGCTGTTCACGGACAGGCTCTGACTCGGCTACCCAGCAGCTACCCGACTGGAGTACAGAGTGAGCCCCTCCTCCTCTTCCCCGCGCCGCCGCACCCTCACCGCCGGCGCCCTGGCCGCCACCGCCGCCCTGGTCGCGGCCGGTGTGCAGTTCACCACCGTCGCCGACGCCGCCAACGGCCGGGACACCGCCATCGCCAAGGCGAAGGCCAACGTCTCGCGCAACGCCGACCTGTTCGGCTTCGGCGCCGGCCAGGACCTGCAGGTCAAGGACGTGGTGATCGACGCGGACGGCACCCAGCACGTCCGCTTCGACCGCACCTACCAGGGCCTGCCGGTGATCGGCGGCGACCTGGTGGTCCACCAGGACCCGCACGGCCGGCTCAAGGACTCCTCGCGCGCCAAGGGCCACAACCCGGCCGTGAAGACCACCGTCCCCGCCGTCCCCGCGCAGACCACCGCCGCCAAGGCGCTCGGCGCGGTCGGCCAGGACGTCACCGCCGCCACCTCCACCCCGCAGCTGGTCGTCTGGGCCGCCGACGGCACCGCCCGGCTCGCCTGGCAGACCACCGTGAGCGGCACCGGGAAGCAGGGCCAGCCCTCCGGCCGGATCGTGGTCACCGACGCCATCACCGGCGCCGAGATCGAGCAGCTCGCCACCGAGCACCAGGCCTCCGCCACCGGCACCGGCCACTCCGAGTACACCGGCGACATCACCTTCGCCGACACCCTGCAGGCCGACGGCACGTACGCGCTGATCGACCCGGTGCGCGGCCACGTCACCAAGGACGCCCACAACCTGTCGTCCAGCAGCATCAAGGCCACCTCCGGCACGCTGTACACCGACGCCGACAACGTCTGGGGCGACGGGAAGAAGTTCTCCACCGACCGCGCCACCGCCGCCGTCGACGCCCACGCCAACACCGCCTGGACGTACGACTACTACAAGAACACCTTCGGCCGCAGCGGCATCAAGAACGACGGCAAGGGCGCCACCGTCTTCGTCCACGTCGGCACCAACTGGGACAACGCCCAGTGGTCGGACGCCTGCTTCTGCATGATGACCGGCGACGGCGACGGCACCACCGACCCCGAGCAGGTCGACCTGGACACCATGGGCCACGAGATGACCCACGGCGTCACCAGCGCCACCGCCAACCTGCGTTACAGCGGCGAGTCCGGCGGCCTCAACGAGGCCACCAGCGACATCTTCGGCACCATGGTCGAGTTCTACGCCAACAACGCGTACGACAAGGGCGACTACCTGTTCTCCGACCAGTCCACCCCGCCGTGGCTGCGCCGCTTCGACAAGCCCTCGCTGGACGGCCGCTCGGCCGACTGCTGGAGCAAGTCGGTCGGCCGCCTCGACGTGCACAACTCCTCCGGCGTCGGCAACCACTGGTTCTACCTGGCCAGCGAGGGCAGCGGCGCGAAGACCGTCAACGGCGTCAACTACAACTCGCCGACCTGCAACGGCTCCACCGTCACCGGCATCGGCAACCAGAAGGTCGCCGCGATCTGGTACCGGGCGCTGACCGTCTACATGACCTCCACCACGGACTACAAGGGCGCCCGCACCGCGTCCCTGAACGCCGCCAAGGACCTGTACGGCAGCGGCAGCACCGAGTACAACGCGGTCGCCGCGGCGTGGAGCGCGGTCAGCGTCTCCTGACCCCGCCCCGGCCGCACGGGAACGGCCCGGTCCCCACGGACCGGGCCGTTCCGTCGTTCGGCACCACGTCAGAGCTGGGTGACGGTGACGTCGTCGCAGTAGCCGTACCCGGTGCCGCTGCGGGCGTAGCAGTAGATCCGCGCGGTGGTGGTGTTCGCCCCGGTGGTGAAGGTGGTGGAGCCCTGTGCGTACGCGGTGGCGGTGAAGGCCGCCCGGGTGGTGGAGCCGAGCGCGTCGTACTGCTTCACGCCGAGCGAGAGCTCGCTGCCGGCCGCCGACACCTTGCCCCAGCCGGACAGCCGGTACGTGGTGCCCGGCTTGACGGTGATCACCTGCTCGGCCGCCGCCTGGGCCGGGCCGACCTTCACCGCGTACGTGCCGGAGTGCGCGTTGGCGGTGTCCAGCACCACCCCGCCGTAGTACGTCCACGGGGCGATCGCGCCGGACTCGAAGCCGCCGTTGCGCACCGGGTCGGGCGCCGCGCAGGCCGCGTCGTCGAAGGACCCCGCCTGCTGGAAGCCCTGGTCGGGCCGGCAGACCTGCGGGACGGGCGCGCCGAAGAAGTCCTGCCCGCCGTTGCCGGCCACCACCGCTCCCGCCCCGCGGGCCGGGGAGCCGGCCGCCAGGGCGAAGTCGGCGGCGGCGGTGCCCGCCTGGTTCGCGAACTTCGGGTCGGCGGTGACCTTGCCCGGGTCGGTCGGCTCGTTGGCCGGGTGGTTGCCCCAGAACAGGTTGGAGTCCCAGGTGAAGTCGCCCGGCTTGTAGGCGCTGGACCCGAAGCCGGTGTACCCGCCGGTGCCCAGGTTGGCGAACACGTTGCCGGACAGCAGGGTGGTCGAGGTGCCCGAGCCCTGCTGGACCACCGCCGCGGTCGAACCGCTCGGCAGGTAGGCGGTGTTGTTGTACATCCGGGCGTTCTTCTCACCGACCGCGAACAGCCAGCGGCTCCTGTCGGCCCGGCTCAGGTTGTACCGGACCACCGTCCCGGTCGAGCTGGACCCGGCGCCGCACGCCCCGCAGAACAGCATGAAGCCGCCCTCGTTGTCGTGGCTGTAGTTGTACTGGAACAGCGCGCCGGTGTTGCCGTAGTCCGAGTCGAAGGCCATGCCGTCGTTGTTGTCGGACAGCCGGCGGACGTGGTGGACCTCGTTGTACTGGATCGTGGTGGAGTCCGAGTTGATGGTCCAGATGCCGGCGTTGGAGCCCATCGGGCGCATCGCGATGTCGTACGCGGTGTTGTGCTCGACCAGCGCGTGGTCGGCGGCGCGGACCACGATGCCGTCGCCGCCGGTGTCGCTGACGGTGTTGCCGCGGAAGACCAGGCGGGTGCTGGCCCGCCAGTTGACGGTGGTGCCGCAGCCGTCGCCGGTGCCGTAGCTCGGCCGGCACATCCAGGTGGAGCGGTTGGTCAGACCCTCCCGGTCGACGTGCTCGATCCGGGAGTTCTGGACCAGGACGTCGTCGAAGTTGGTAGGGGTGGTGGTGCCGGAGACCCGGAACTGGATGCCGTTGGACCACTTGGTGGCGTCGCCGTTGACGTCGTGCACGTGGACGTCGTCGACCAGGTAGTGGGTGCCGACGCCGTCGGGGAGGTCGGCGACCTCGACCAGCAGGCCGTTGCGCTCCCGCTTGGTGGCGTTGGTGTCGGCGAAGGTGATCTCCAGGTCGCGGATCTCCCACTGCTCGACGTTGTAGAGGTGGACGGCGGCCTTCTCGGTGGAGGCGGGGTTGCCGGCCACCACCGGGCGGGCGGTGCCGGTGCCGTACGCCGCGAGGGTGATCGGCGCCCCGGCGGTGCCGGAGCCCTGCGGCTTCAGCGTACCGGTGCAGGTGGCGCCGCGCTTGAGCAGCAGCTTGTCACCGGGCTGGAAGAGGTGGGCGTTGGCGGTGCCGAGACCGTTCCACGGGCTGGTCTGACTTCCGGTACCGTCCGAGGCGGCCGAACAGTCCAGGTACCAGGTGGCCGGGGCGGCCGCCGCGGTGGCGGCGGGAACGAGGGGGAGGAGCAGCGCGGCGGCGAGGGTGCCGGTGAGCGCGGTGCGGTGCAGGAGCATGGTGGGGACTCCCGAGAATGGAGAGGGTGGGGGTGGGCGCCCGCCCCGCACCGTAGGTTTGGCTGCGTGATCGAGTCAATACATCCAGAGCACTCGATCGAAAGCCGATCGAATGATACAAATTGATCGGACAGGTTCGTGTGCATGACCGAGTCAGTGAAGGGGACCCGATGAGCAGCTCGGCGGACGAACGGCGGGCGCGGATCCTGAAGGCCGTCCGCGAGCTCGGCAGCGTACGCGTCGTCGACCTCGCCGACCGGCTCGCCATCCCGGCGGTCACCGTCCGCCGCGACGTCGCCGCCCTCGCCGACGCGGGTGAACTCCACCGCTCGCACGGCTCCGTCGCCCTCCCCGACAGCGGCCCCTCCGGCCGCACCGGCCCCGGCCGCGACCGGGTGATCGGCATGCTCGTCCCCACCGTCGGCTCCTACTTCGACGAGGTGATCGCCGGCGCCCGCTCCGCCGCCACCGCCGCCGGCGCCCGCCTCGTCCTCGGCATCGCCCCGTACGAGGCCCGGGACGACCGCGCCCAGGTCGACCGGCTGCTCGAATCCGCCGTCGACGGCCTGCTGCTCACCCCGAACTGGCGCCCCGACCAGGATCCCGACCAGCACGACTGGCTCGGCGACCTGCCAGTCCCCGCCGTCCTGGTGGAGCGCAAGGCCCTCCCCGGCAGCCCCGGCGCCGAGCTCGACGCGGTCGGCTCCGACCACCGCCACGGCGTCCTGCTCGCCCTGCGGCACCTCGCCGCGCTCGGCCACGGCACCGTGGCGCTCGCCGCCCGCGACGACACCTGGACCGCCCACCAGGTCCGCACCGGCTACGCCGAGGGCGTCCGCCTGCTCGGCCTCGAACCGCACCCGGTGATCGAGACCCACCGGCCCGGCACCCCGTTCGGCCTGACCGACTCCGAGTGGTCCGCCGACCAGCTGGCCGGCGCCGTCGAGCAGGGCATCCGCGCCTTCATCGTGCACAACGACCAGGACGCCATCCAGCTCCCGCCGCTGCTGCGGGTCCGCGGCCTGCGGGTGCCCGACGACGTCGCGCTGATCTCCTACGACGACGTCTTCGCCGCTCTCGCCGCGCCCCCGCTCACCGCCGTCTCCCCGCCCAAGCGCACGGTCGGCGCCACCGCCCTGGAGCTGCTGCTCCGCCGTCTCGCCGCCGCCGCCCCGATGCCGGGCCACCACCTCGAACTCCTCCCCGAGCTCAAGATCCGCACCTCCTGCGGCGGCAGCTGACGGTCCACCCCCCCCGGGCCCCCGGGCCCGCGGCCGGTCAGAGCAGCACGAGCAGCTTGGTGCCCGTCACCAGCTTGCGGTTGACGGAGGTCGACTGGACGAACACGGTGTAGGACGGGTTGTCGCCCGGCTTCACCGTGGCCTCCGCCTGCGGCAGGCCGAGGAGCTGACGGGCCGCCGGGCCCGAGAACACCCGGCCCGTCATCCGGCCGGTGGCCGGGTCCTTCTCCGCCACGGCGAGCTGCTTGTTGCCCTGGATCTTCTCGCGCTTGGAGAGCTCGTAGAAGGCGCAGCCGGTCTTGTACGCGTGGCCGGCGCTGGTGACGAACTCGCGGATCGGCGACTGCTGGTCGACCGGGATGAGGATGTACTTGCCGTTGTCCAGCGCGTCGAGGTTGGCCTTCACGTCGGCCGCGCTCAGGTCCTGACCCATGGCGAAGAGGTTCTTGGTGCCGCGGACGCCCTGCTCGCGGCCGCGCAGGAAGCTGGTGGCGGCCGACTTGACGGTGCCGATCGCCTCCTCGACGCCCTGGGTGGAGTCCGCGTCCCAGATCGCGATGTTGCCCGCGGGGAAGCCGTACTCCTGGGCGGTGCGCTTGGCCAGCGAGTTGGGCACCAGGATCGCCGACGTCCAGTGGTCCGGCAGCGCGTCCATCGCGCCGCGGATCCGGCCGAGCCACTTGTCGAGGACCGCGGCGCCCCGCTTGCCGCCCATCCGGACGTGCATCTGGCCGGTCTCCGAGCAGCCCGAGGCGTTCTCCTCGCCGTCGGTGACGACGACCTGGAGGAAGGAGTGCTCGCCGTACCCCTCCCAGATGTTCTTGAGGTCGTCGATGGACTTCACGGCCGCCTCGATCAGCGCCGTCGCGCCGTTGTCGACCCGGTAGAGGCCCCGCAGGGACGGCAGGTGCTTGACGTCCATGTCCCAGACCAGGTTCTCCACCTCGTGGTCGAAGGAGTAGAGGCTGATCCGGGTCTCGTGGCCGAGGCGGTCGGACTCCTCCTGGAGGCCCTTCACGAACTCGTCCACCACCCGGACGAGCTGCGCCTCGTGCTTGCGCATCGACCCGGAATTGTCCACCACCAGGGAGACGTGGTTGACCTTGTGCTTGATCTTCTTGGAAACCATGGAAATACCCCTTCCCAACGCCTTTTCGGCGCCCCCTCCGACGTTGGTTCCACACTACGGTGCGGCACTGACAGTCCCCTCCGACCTGGGCGGACACCGGTTCTGACGGACATTCCGGGAACTCCCCGGCCGCGCGCGGCGCTGATTTCCGGGGTGCCCGCCGGAAATGCGCCAACCCGCCCCGACCGGCCGAACGGCGGCCGAATGCCGACCGGACGCCCGGCCGGTCACCGGGTCGGTTTCCCCGGCCGGTCGGCCGGGGGCCGCGTACGCCGCGCGGAGGAGGCGGCGGCCCGCCGGATCGACCCGCCGGGTGATCCCGGCCGCACCCGGTCGCGGCTAGCGTGGCGGACATGACGGACCTGGGTGACCTCGTGCAGCACACCGCCGACCGGCTCGCCGAGCAGCGGGCGGGCGTGGTGGTGGCCGCCGTCGCGGGCGGCGCGACCGAGATCCGCGGCGCCGGCCGCACGGGCGGCCCCGACGGTGCGGCGCCCGGCCCGGACACGGTGTTCGAGATCGGCTCGGTCACCAAGGTGTTCACCGCGCTCGCGCTCGCCCGGCTCACCGTGGCCGGCGCCACCGCCCTCGACGAACCGCTCGCCGACCTGCTCCCGGCCGGGGCCCGCGTCCCCGCCCGCGACGGCGTACCGATCACCCTGCGCGACCTCGCCACCCACACCTCCGGCCTGCCCCGCCTCCCGAAGGGCATGCTGCTCGGCGCCCTGCTCCGCCCGCACGCACCCGACCCGTACGCCGGCTGCACCGCCGACCGGCTGCTGGACGGCCTGGCCCGCACCCGGCTCGGCGCCGTCCCGGGCCGGCGGTTCCGCTACTCCAACCTCGGGGCCGGGCTGCTGGGCCTCGCCCTCGCCCGCCGGGCCGGCGGCACGTACGGCGACCTGGTCGGAGGCCTGATCACCGGCCCGCTCGGCCTGACCGACACCCGGCTCGACTCCGATCCGGCCCGCACCGCGCAGGGCCACTCCGCCCGGCTGCGGCCCGTCCCGCACTGGCACCTCGCCGACCTCGCCGGGGCCGGCGGACTGCGGTCGACCGGCGCCGACCTGGCCCGCTTCCTCCAGGAGCAACTGGACCCCGGCCGGGGGGAGTCGGCCGAGGCGATCGCCCTCACCCGGACCGTCGAGCACCCGGTCGCCCCGGTGGCCGCGGTCCACCTCGGCTGGATGAGCCTGCGCCTCCACCCCCGGCAGGGCGGCCACCGGCGTTACTGGCACAACGGCGGCACCGGCGGCTTCACCTCGTACCTCGGCTTCGACCCGGAGCGCGGGGTCGGCGTGCTGGCCCTCGCCAACACGGCCCGCCCGGTGGACTCCGCCGCCGAACTGCTCACCGAGCTGCAGGGCGCCGCCTGACCCGGCGCCGAGGCGCGGCGCCTGAATAAATCGGACATATCACCCTAGTCTGGCCCACATGACGGACCTGGACTTCGCAGACACGACCGACTTCGAGAACGCCGACCGCGGCTTCCTCGGCACCCTCGCGGACCCGCGGATCACCGGCCCGGACGGCCGGGTGGTGTGGGACGCCGCCGCGTACGCCTTCCTGGACGCCGAGTGCCCGGACACCGCCAACCCGAGCCTGTGGCGGCAGGGACAGCTCACCGCCCGGCACGGCCTGTACGAGGTGACGCAGGGCATCTACCAGGTGCGCGGCCTCGACATGTCCAACATGACCCTGGTCGAGGGAGACACCGGGGTGATCGTCATCGACCCGCTGATCTCCGTCGAGACCGCGGCCGCGGCCCTGGCCCTGTACCGCGAGCACCGCGGCGACCGCCCGGTCACCGCGATGATCTACACCCACTCGCACGCCGACCACTTCGGCGGCGCCCGGGCGATCGTCCCGCACGGCCGGGACGGCACGGTCCCGGTCCTCGCGCCCGCCGGCTTCCTGGAGCACGCCGTCAGCGAGAACGTCTACGCCGGCACCGCCATGACCCGCCGCGCCATGTTCATGTACGGCATCGGCCTGCCCGTCCACCCCGCCGGGCAGATCGGCTGCGGCCTCGGCGCCGCCGGATCCACCGGAACGGTCAGCCTGGTCGCGCCGACCCTCGACATCACCCGCACCGGCCAGCGGGAGACCATCGACGGCGTGGAGATCGTCTTCCAGCTCACCCCGGGCACCGAGGCGCCCTCCGAGATGAACTTCCTCTTCCCGCAGCGCCGGGCCCTGTGCATGGCCGAGAACGCCACCCACACCCTGCACAACATCCTGACCCTGCGCGGCGCGCTGGTCCGCGACCCGCGGATCTGGGCCCGCTACCTCTCCGAGGCCCAGGACCTCTTCGCCGACCGCGCCGAGGTGGTCTTCGCCTCCCACCACTGGCCGACCTGGGGCCGGGAGGACATCACCGCGTTCCTCACCGCGCAGCGCGACGTCTACGCCTACCTCCACGACCAGACGCTGCGCCTGCTCAACCGCGGCCTCACCGGCCCGGAGATCGCCGAGGAGATCACCCTGCCCCTGGCGGTCGAACGGACCTGGTCCACCCGCGGCTACTACGGCTCGGTCAGCCACAACGTCAAGGCGATCTACCAGCGCTACCTCGGCTGGTTCGACGGCAACCCGGCCCACCTGTGGGAGCACCCGCCGGTCGAACAGGCCCGCCGCTTCACCGCCGACTACGGCGGCATCGCCGCGATCACCGCCAAGGGCCGCGAGTACGCCGCCGCCGGCGACCTGCGGTTCGCCGCCACCCTGCTCAACCACGCCGTCTTCGCCCAGCCCGAGCACCGCCCGGCCCGCGAGGCGCTGGCCGAGGTCTACGACCGGCTCGGCCACGGCGCCGAGAACGGCACCTGGCGCAACTTCTACCTCACCGCCGCGATGGAACTGCGCGGCACCCTCGCCGAGGTCGACATCAACCTCGGCAACCCGGAAGTGACCCTCGCCCTGACGGTCGAGCAGCTGATCGACTCGCTGGCGATCCGGATCGACGGCCCGCGCGCCTGGGACACCCGCCTCACCGTCGACTGGCGGATCACCGACCTGGAGCAGGCCTGGCGCCTCACCCTCTCCAACGGCGCCCTCACCTACCGGCCCCTCCCGTCCTCCGCCGACCCGGAGCACCCCGCCGACCTCACCCTGACCCTCACCAAGCCCCAACTCCTCGGCGTCCTCGCCGGTCAGGGCCTGGACGGCATCACCCTCGACGGCGACCCCGCCGTCCTCGCCCGCCTGGTCGCCCTCCTCGACACCCCGGACCCGAACTTCGCCGTCGTCACCCCCTGATCCCCACCCCCACCCGCGCGGCCCGGACCCCCGACGGGGACCGGGCCGCACGCGGTTCCGCTACCCCGGGTGGAGCGAGCGCAGGAGGGCCGCCCCGGTGGGGAGCAGGGGCGGGAGCGGGGCGGCGGAGGGGTGCCAGGGGGCCTCGTACTCCCAGGAGACCCAGCTGCCCCCGGGGAGCAGGCGCAGGCAGTCGGCGACCGGGAGGACGCCGGTGCCGAGCGGGAGCGGGGTGAGGTCGGCGGTCGAGGCGATGTCCTTGACCTGGACGTAGCCGAGGTGCGGGGCGAGCGCGCGGTGGGTCTCGGCGGGTGTCTCGCCCGCGAGGTGGGTGTGCATCAGGTCCCACAGGGCGCCCGCCGCGGGGGAGCCGGCGGTGGCGAGCAGGCGGGCGAGGTCGTGGCCGGAGCGGTGCGAGTCGTGGGTCTCCACCAGGATCCGGACGCCGAGACCGGCCGCCCGGGCGGTGGTGGCGGTGAGCCGGCGCGCGGCGCGGGCGTCCGCCCCGGCGGCCGGTCCGTCGCCCCCGCGCGGGAACACCCGGACGTACGGGGCGCCGAGGTCGGCGGCGAGCTCCAACTGGCCGTTCAGCTCGGCGAGCAGGGGCGCGTCCGGGCCGGGCTCGGCGATGCCGACGTAACCGGCGACAGCGAGCGGGGTGATCCCGGCGGCGGTGAACGCGCGTGCGGCGGTGCGGCGTTCGGCCGGGCCGAGGCCGGGGTGGACGGGTTCGCCCGGCGCGGAGCGCAGTTCGAGGCCCTGCCAGCCGCTGTCGGCGGCCAGCCGCAGGGCGTCGGCGAGCGGCAGTCCGGGGACGCCGAGGGTGGAGAAGGCGATCGGCACGGCGGGTCTCCCGGCTAGTCGGCGCGGACGGTGACGGCGGCGGTGGCGAGCTCCGCCCGGTGCGTGCCGCCGTCGGGCCAGTGGACGGTCACCTGCCAGGCGCTGCCGGAGGGTTCGGCGGTGACCGCGGGCGGGGTGAACGGCTGCTCGGCGGCGGTCAGCCGGACGGCCGCCACGGACAGCCCGTCGCCGACCGTGCCGTGCAGCTCCGGGACCGCCGCGGCCGGGCCGTACGCGGTGCCCGCCGGCACGTCGGTGACCGCGGCGCCGGCGAATCCGCGCAGGCCGTGCACCTCGCTGAGCAGCGGCGCGTCCGAGGTGTCCGACGGGGCGGACCCGGCGGCGGGGACCGGTACGGCCCGGACCCGGGCGTGCGGGCCCTCCGCCTCGGCGGCGACCCGGCTGCCCGCCGCGGCCCAGCCGCTCGCCCGGACGGGGGTGTCGGCGGGGGCGCCGGTGACCAGGTGGACGCGGAGCTCGTCGGCGCCGCGGGCGAGGGTGAGCGAGGTGACGGTGGTGCCGGGGCGGGGGTGGTGGGCGGAGGCGGCCCAGCCGGGCCCGGCGCCGAGCGGGGTGATCCGGCCGCGTCCGGTCGGCGTGCCGTCGAGGAGCAGCGCGAAGCGGTTGTCGCCGTCGGTCGGCCCGGTCCGGGTGGAGTGGGCGAGCGGGGCGTAGAGCGGGTCGTCGGGGGCGGGTTCGGGTGCGCTGCCGGCGGCGAGCTGGTCGTCGCTGCCGTGGTTGTGCAGCCGGACGAGGCCGTCGGCGGCGGTGGACTGGATCAGCCAGCCCGCCGTGGGCAGCGCGGTGACCGCGTCCGCGCGCTCGCTCGGCCCGGGTTCCTCGACCGCCGTCCAGACCGGGTGCTCGGCGGGCAGCAGCAGCCCGAGGAAGCCCTTCGAGGCCCAGTACGGGGAGGCGGGCCCGGAGTAGGGCTGGACCAGTGGCGGGTAGGGGCCGTGCCAGCCGAGGGTGAGCAGGCCGTCGGCGCCGACCGCGCCCCGGTCGAGGAAGTAGCGCAGGGCGCCGGAGGCGAGCCGGCGGGTGGCGCCGGGGGAGAGCGGGGTGCGGTCGGCGAGCGCTCCGGCCCACAGCGGCGCGGCGGCGGCGAACCGGTAGCTGAGCGAGCGGCCCTGGTGGACGGGCGCCCCGCTGCGGTCGAAGAGCCGGGCGTACCCCTCCAGGTGCTCGGCGAGCCGGGCGCCGTAGCGCTCCAGCAGGCCGGCGTCCTTGCCCGCCCAGGCGTGCAGCACCGGGTACAGGTGCAGCGCCCAGCCGTTGTAGTGGTCGAGGGCGCGGGGGCGGCCGTCGGTGTACCAGCCGTCGCCGAGGTACCACTGCTCGATCGCGTCGAGCCCGCGGTCGACGGCGGCCCGCGCCGCGTCGGTCTCGATGCCGGCCTCGGCGAGGAAGCCGCCGACGGAGAGCGGGAAGAGCCACCAGTTGTTGTCGTGCGGCTGCCGGCGGAGCGCGTCGGCGAGCCAGCGGCCGGCCCGTTCGCGGACGCCGTCGTCGAGGCGGTCCCACAGCCAGGGGCGGGTGAGGCGCAGGGCGACGGCGACGGAGGCGGCCTCGACCATGGGCTGGGAACGGTCCTCGATCCGGCCCCAGGACTCGGTGTCGCCGTCGGCGAGGTCGCGTTCGGCGGTGGGGGTGCGGGTGCCCGCGTCGAGGCCGGCGGCGTAGCGCTCCAGCAGGCCGTGCGGGTCGGCGCCGCCGGCGCCGGCGACCCGGAAGGCGGCGAGCAGGAAGGTGCGGGCGTAGCCCTCCAGGCCGTCCGAGCGGCGGCCGGACCAGCTGGGGCGGGTGCCGGGCAGGTTGATCAGGGCCCGGCCGGGGCTCGCGTGCGGGTGGACGGCGGCCAGCAGCCGGTCGGCGGCGGCCTCCCAGTGCGCCCTGGTCCAGCCGGTGTACGGGCTGAGCTCGCGGTCTTCGGGGGGCAGCTGCATCGCACGTCCTTGGGTGGCCGGGGGCGTCGTGGGCGCGTGGGCGTCGTGCCGAATCTAGGAAGCGGGTGATCGGGAGTCAAGAGCAGCTGATCAAGCGATCGCGTTGATCGGATCGTAACCTGGCCCTCCAGGGGCCATTTTCCAAGCTCAATGGCGGTTGATCGGCCGATCGGGCGCTGATCAGATCGGATCATTTGATCCAGATCTCTTGACTCTGATCGCGACCCGACCCAAGATAGCGGTCAACCCAGCCCGACCAGGCCAAACCCGCAGCAATTCGGGCAATCCCCCACAGGAGTCGAGCATGCCCTCTTCCGCTCTCCACCGCCGCAGAGCCCTCCGCGCCGCCGCCGGCGCCACCGCCACCGTCCTGTGCGCGACGCTGCTGGCCGCCTGCGGCAGCAGCGGCGACAAGGGCGCGACCGCGGCCGACGCCAACGACGGCAAGCCGGTCTCGCTGACCTTCTGGGGCTGGGCCAAGGGCACCAAGGACGTGGTGGCCGCGTTCAACGCCTCGCACCCGAACATCCAGGTCACCTTCGAGGAGATCCCTTCCGGCAACGCAGGCGGCTACGCCAAGATCTCCAACGCGGTGAAGGCCGGCAACGCCCCCGACGTGTTCAACGTCGAGTACCCGCAGCTGCCCGACTTCGTCAGCCAGGGCGCCGTCCAGGACATCAGCAAGCTGGTCTCCGCCGACCTGAAGAAGAAGTACCTGTCGCAGGCGGTCGACCTGACCACGCTGGGCGGTTCCACCTTCGCCCTGCCCCTGGACGCCGCGCCGCAGGCCTTCTACTACCGCAAGGACCTGTTCGAGAAGGCCGGCGTCGCCGCGCCGAAGACCTGGGACGAGTTCCGCACCGCCGCCGAGAAGCTGAAGGCCGCCGACCCGAACACCCGGATCGCCACCTTCTTCCCCGACGACCCGTCCACCGTCGAGGCGCTGAGCTGGCAGAACGGCGCCCACTGGTTCGCCACCGCCGGCGACACCTGGAAGGTCGACCTGGCCGGCGCGGAGACCAAGAAGGTCACCGACTACTGGCAGAAGCTGATCTCCGACGACCTGGTCCGCTCGATGCCCTCGTTCAGCCAGCAGTGGACCGCCTCCCTGCAGAAGGGCGAGACGGCCGGCTACGTCGGCGCCGCCTGGGGCGGCGGCGTGCTGAAGGGCACCGTCCCGGACGCCTCCGGCAAGTGGGCGGTCGCCCCGGTCCCGACCTGGGACGGCCGGCCGGCCAGCGGCATGCTCGGCGGCTCGACCTTCGCGGTCTCCAAGGACAGCAAGAAGGCCAAGGCCGCGGTCGAGTTCGCCACCTGGGCCACCACCACCCCCGAGGGCATCCAGGCCCGGATCGCCACCGGCACCTCCTCGATGTTCCCGGCCGCGCCCGACCTGGTGCCGGTCGCCAAGGCCGCCTTCAAGACCGACTTCTACGGCGGCCAGGACATCTACTCGGTCTACGTGGACGCCGCGCAGTCCATCAAGCCGGACTGGACCTGGGGCCCGGCGATTAGCGCCACCAACGGCTCGCTCAAGGACTCCTTCGGCAAGCTCGCCCAGGGCGGCACCGTCTCCGGCGCGGTCGACACCGCCCAGCAGGCCACCGTCGCCGAGATGAAGAACCGCGGCCTCAAGGTCAACGGCTGATGTCGACCCCCGCGCCCAATCCCGCGCAGGCCTCCCGCGCCGCCGCCCGGCGGCGCGGGCGGTACGGGGCGCCCGCCCTGCTGCTCGCCCCGTTCATGGTGCTCTTCACCGCCTGCACGCTGGTCCCGATCGGCTACGCCGTCCACCTCAGCCTGTACACCGAGCACCGCTCCGGCCTCGGCTTCGGCGGCTCCGAGACGGTCTTCACCGGCCTGGGCAACTACACCCGGGCGCTCGGCGACGCGGCCTTCCGGGCCGGCTTCTGGAACACCGCCCAGTACTGCCTGCTGTACATCCCGCTGATGATCGGCCTGTCGCTGCTCACCGCGCTGCTGCTGGACTCCGCGCTGGCCCGCGCCAAGCGCTTCTTCCAGCTCGCGCTGTTCCTGCCGCACGCGGTGCCCGGCATCATCGCCGCGCTGGTCTGGGTGTACCTGTACACCCCCGGCATCAGCCCGGTGATCGACGCCCTGGGCGGCGCCGGCGCCCAGGTCGACGTGCTCGGCCACCCGCTGTCCGCCGTGGTCAACATCGCGGTCTGGGAGTGGACCGGCTACAACATGGTGATCTTCTACGCCGCCCTGCAGGCCATCCCGCGCGAGGTGCTGGAGGCCGCCGTGGTCGACGGCGCCGGCCCGCTGCGCACCGCGCTCAGCGTCAAGATCCCGCTGATCCGGGCCTCGATCACGATGGTCGGCCTGTTCACCGTGATCGGCTCGCTGCAGCTGTTCACCGAACCGATGATCCTGCACGACGTCGCCCCCGGCGTGGTCTCCACCTGGACCCCCAACATGTACGCCTACTCGGCCGCGTTCGAGCGCAACGACTACGGCCTGGCCGCCGCCTCCTCGGTGCTGCTGGCCCTCGCCGCCGCCGTGCTCTCCTTCGCCGTCACCCGGGCCTCCCGGGGCCGCAGCCGCAAGGAGGACGCCGCGTGAGTACGACGCTGACCCCCGCCCCCCGCACCGAGCCGGCGGCCCGCCGCACGGCGGGCCCCCGTCCGCCGCGCCGCCCGTGGACGCTGTCGAAGACCGCCGTCAACGGCGCCCTGGTGCTGGCCACCGTCTACACCCTGCTGCCGCTCGGCTGGCTGGTCACCGCCTCCGCGAAGAACACCGGCGACCTGCTGGTCGGCCGCACCCTCACCCCCGAGCGCTTCCACCTCGGCCAGAACCTGCACGACCTGGCCACCACCGGCGACGGCATCTACTTCCGCTGGTACCTCAACTCCCTGCTGTACGCCGGGCTCGGCGCGGTGCTCTGCGCGTTCGTCTGCGTCTGCGCCGGGTACGCCTTCCACGTCTACCGCTTCCCCGGCAAGGAGCAGCTGTTCGGCCTGGTCCTGCTGGGCGTGCTGGTGCCCACCACCGCGCTCGCCCTGCCGATGTACCTGCTCGCCTCCGAGCTGCACGTCGTCAACACCTTCTGGGCGGTCTTCGTGCCCTCGCTGGTCAACCCGTTCGGCGTGTACCTGGCCCGGGTGTTCTGCGCCGGCTACGTGCCCGGCGAGGTGCTGGAGGCGGCCCGGATGGACGGCGCCGGCGAGCTGCGCACCTTCTGGTCGATCGGCCTGAAGATGGTCATGCCCGGCTTCGTCACCGTCTTCCTGTTCCAGTTCACCGCGATCTGGAACAACTTCTTCCTCCCGCTGGTGATGCTCTCCGACAACCGGCTCTTCCCGGTCAGCCTCGGCCTGTACGCCTGGAACACCCAGACCCACGCCTTCCCCGAGTACTACCCGCTGGTCGTCACCGGCTCGCTGCTCGCCGTCCTCCCGCTGGTGATCGCCTTCGTGGTCCTGCAGCGGCACTGGAAGGCCGGCCTGACCGCCGGCAGCGTCAAGTAACCGGCAGCGTCGAGCAACCGACCCGCCACCACCGTTCACCGACTCCGATCGGGAGCCCCCGATGCCCAACGCCCTGCCCGCGCCCGCCCAGGCGCCGCCCGGCCCCGCCGTCCCGGCCGCCCGGCACCGCCCGCGCGCCCTGCTCGCGATGCACCGCGACCTGGCCGCGAAGCTGATCGACGACACCGCGATGGCCGCGCTGACCGCGGCCGCCGACCTCGACCCGGCGCTGATCGTCGACGACTTCACCGACCCCGGTGCCGCCGCCGCCCTCGCCGAGGCCGAGGTGATCGTCTCCAGCTGGGGCTGCCCGCCGCTGGACGAGGCCGTGCTCGCCGCCGCGCCCCGGCTGCGCGCCGTGGTCCACGCCGCCGGGTCGGTCAAGCACCACATCACCGACGCCTGCTGGCGGCGCGGCATCCAGGTCACCTCCGCCGCCTGGGCCAACGCGCTGCCGGTCGCCGAGTACACCCTCGCCGCGATCCTGTTCGCCAACAAGCCGGTGCTCCGGCTGGCCGCCGACTACCGCGGGCGCCGCGCCCAGCACGACTGGCAGGCCGCCTACGCGCGCACCGGCAACTACCGGCGCACCGTCGGCATCGTCGGCGCCTCCCGGATCGGCCGCCGGGTCCTGGAACTGCTCCGGCCGCACGACTTCGCGGTCCTGCTGCACGACCCGTACGTGGACGCCGCGGGCGCCGCCGAGCTCGGCGCCCGCGGCGTGGAGCTCGACGAGCTCTGCGCACTCAGCGACGTGGTGAGCGTGCACGCGCCCGAACTCCCGGCCACCCGCCACCTGATGGACGCCCGCCGGCTCGCCCTGATGCCCGACGGCGCCACCCTGGTCAACACCTCGCGCGGCTCGCTGATCGACCAGGACGCGCTCCTCGCCGAGCTGCGCACCGGCCGGCTGAACGCGGTGCTCGACGTCACCACCCCCGAGGTGCTGCCCGCCGACTCCCCGCTGTACGAGCTGCCGAACGTGCTGCTCACCCCGCACGTGGCGGGCTCGCTCGGCACCGAGCTGCACCGGATGGCCCAGGCCGCCGCCGACGAACTGGCCCGCTACGCCGCCGGGCTGCCGTTCGCCCACCCGGTGCTGGCCGACCAGATCGACCGCACAGCCTGATGTTGCGTCAGCTGGCCACCCGGAAGCCGATGTTGCCGCTGGAGCTGTCCGGGGTGTTGGAGCTGCGGGCGCCCAGCCGGTAGCGGTTGCAGTACGAGGCGTGGCACATGTGGGAGCCGCCGCGCATCACCCGGGAGGGGCCGTCCGGCGGTCCGACCGGGTCGGTCCGGGGCCCGGTCAGGTGGAAGTCGGCGCTGAACCGGTCGGCGCACCACTCCCACACGTTGCCCACCGGGTTGTACAGCCCGAAGCCGTTCGGCCGGTAGGAGCGCACCGGCGCCGTGCCGCGGTGCCGGCCGGTCTGCACGGTCGGGAAGACGCCCTGCCAGATGTTCAGCAACTCCCGTCCGCCCGGAGCCAGTTCATCGCCCCAGGGGTAGCGCTGCTGCTCCCGGCCGCCGCGCGCGGCGTACTCCCACTCGGCCTCGGTGGGCAGCCGGGTGCCCGACCAGGCGCAGTACGCCTGCGCGTCGTGCCAGGAGACGTGCACCACCGGGTGCTGCTGGCGGGCGGCGAAGTCGGACCCCGGCCCCTCCGGCGCCCGCCAGCTGGCCCCCGCCACCGCCCGCCACCACGGGGTGGCGGCCACCGGCGGGGAGACGGCGCGCAGCCGGTCGGTCAGGAACCCCTCGAAGACGAAGCTGGACCCGAAGCGCTCCGCCTCCGTCAGGTACCCGGTCTCCCGGGCGAAGGACGCGAACTCGGCGTTGCTGACCGCGGTCGGTGCGACCGAGAACCCGGAGACCGTCACCGGCCGCACCGGGCCCTCCCCGTCCGCCGCGATGCCGTCCGGGTCCTCGGCGCCCATCAGGAACGTGCCGCCGGGCAGCGCGATCAGCTGCCGGGCGGCGCGCAGCGCCGCCGCCGAGGGCGGGGCGGCGACGGGCAGCGGCAGCCCGAGCTCGACGGGCTCACGTCCGGGGGTGCAGCAGGACAGCATCGCGGGGGCCTTTCGGGCGGGGCGGGTCAGGAGGTCCGGTCGGCGGCCAGCTGCGCCGCCAGGGCCGGGACGCCGAGCGCCTGCTCGTCCGCCGGACTCGCCTGGTACAGCCTGTTGGTGAGCTGGTACGGGTCGGCCACCAGGTCGTAGTACTCGCGGAAGGCCACCGCCCCGGTGCCGGCCGGCCGGCCGTCGGCGTCGGTGTGGAGCTTGTAGTACTCGGTGTACTGCTTGGTCCTGCTCAGGTACGAGGACCAGGTGTGCGGGCTCTTCGCCTGGTGCACGCCCTGCTCCCACCACTCCACCAGCAGGTGGTCGCGGCTGTACGGGCCGAGCAGCGAGTGGCCGTCCAGCGACCAGTTCGGGGTGATCCCGGCGGCCTCCAGGACGGTCGGCGCGATGTCGATGTTGGCGACGATCCGGTTGTCGGTGGTGCCGGAGCCGAGCCCGCCGGCCGGCCAGGAGAGGTAGAACGGCACCTCCACCGACGGCAGGTAGGGCACCGACTTCTTCAGCCAGCCGTGGTCGGCCCAGGTGTAGCCGTTGTCGCCCAGGTAGATCACCAGGGTGTTGTCCAACTGGCCGAGCGCCGCCAGCTTGTCGTGGAACGCCTGCACCGCGTCGTCCACCGACAGCAGGGTGCGCAGCTGGCGGGTGCGCAGCGCCTGCGCGTCGGCCAGGGTGGCGCCGGCGTCCCGGATCCACTCGGGCTTGTCGCTGCGGTCCGCCTCGGGCACCGAGGGGCGGCCGTTCCAGGCCGGGACGGCGGTGTCGGCGTACTTCGGCTCCGGGGTGTTGGGCTCGTGCGAGGCCTTCGGCGCGACGAACGCGAACCACGGGCGGCTGTCGGTGGCGGCCTTGTCCAGGAAGGCCAGGGTGCGGTTCCTGATGACCGTGGTGGAGTACCCGGCGATGGTGCGGACGGTGCCGTTGTCGTTGTACGTCCCGTCGTTGTAGACGACCGGGTCCTCCAGCAGCCACTCCTCGAAGTGCGGCGGGTTGTCGGCCACGTTCCAGGCGTTGAGGTACTTGCCGAACAGGCCGGTCCGGTAGCCCGCCTGCTTCAACGCCCGCTGCAGGGTGGCGCTCTGGTCGAGGTTGTACGGGTGGCCGTTGTCCAGCACCCCGTGGTTGTGCGCGTAGCGCCCGCTGAAGATCGAGGACCGGGACGGGGCGCACAGCGGGGTGGTGACGTGCCCGTCGGTGAAGCGGACGCCGTTCCCGGTCAGCCAGGCGACGGTGTTGGGCGTGGCCCACTCGGTGTGCTTGGGCTGGTCGTCGGTCAGGATCACCAGGACGTTCGGGCGGGTCGCGGCCGCGGCGGCGGGTGCGGCGGCGATCGAGGCCGCCGCGGGGACGGCGGTCGCGGCCGCCACGGCGGCGGCGCCGGCCAGGAATCCCCGGCGGCCGAGCTGCGGTTCGTCGTTCCGGCTCATGGAAGCCCTTTCATGGAGGGGAAGACGGGGAACGGAAGACACGGACCTCTCTCGGCGGTGGAGTCACGCCGAGGGGCTCGGACAGAGCGCGCCGTGCAGTCGACCGAAGTCGACGTGCCGGCGCGCGGTGAGATGCGCTGCTGCCGCCATGGCAGGGAACCTAGGGCCGGTCCGGAGGGCTCCGGAAGCGGCCGGCGCCAATCAACGCACGGATTTCACGGTGCTGTTGCAATGTTGCGCGAACCCGCCGGTTTCACCCGTCCCACAGGATGGAACGCCCGCGCACGCTGCGCGGACGTCAGGGCAGGATCGCCGGAGCCCCCACGCCCACCCGGAAGGACGCCCCCGTGACCGTCGTCGAGGTCCCCGGTTCCAAGTCGGTCACCGCCCGCGCGCTGTTCCTCGCCGCGGCCGCCGAGGGCACCACCACCCTGCTGCGACCGCTCGCCTCGGACGACACCGAGGGCTTCGCCGAGGGGCTGCTGAAGCTCGGGTACCGGGTCGAGCGCGAGGAGCGCGAGTGGCGGATCGAGGGCCGCCCGCAGGGGCCGGCCGGCGACGCCGAGGTGTACTGCCGGGACGGCGCCACCACCGCCCGATTCCTGCCGGTGCTCGCCGCCGCCGGCCGGGGCAGCTACCGCTTCGACGCCTCCGCGCAGATGCGCCGCCGCCCGCTCGGCCCGCTCACCGCCGCCCTGCGCGACCTCGGCGTGCGCCTGCACCACGAGGAGCAGGAGGGCCACCACCCGCTGCGGATCGACGCCGACGGCGTCGCCGGCGGCGAGGTCACCCTGGACGCCGGCCTGTCCTCCCAGTACCTGACCGCGCTGCTGCTGCTCGGCCCGCTCACCCGCGACGGCCTGCGGATCACCGTCACCGACCTGGTGTCCGCGCCGTACGTGGAGATCACCCTGGCCATGATGCGCAGCTTCGGCGCCGCCGTGGAGCGCGACGGCAACGTCTTCACCGTCCCGGCGGGCGGCTACCGGGCCGCCGCGTACCCGGTCGAGCCGGACGCCTCCACCGCCTCCTACTTCTTCGCCGCGGCCGCCGTCACCGGCCGCGAGGTCACCGTGCCCGGTCTCGGGCGGGGCGCGCTCCAGGGCGACCTGCGCTTCGTCGAGGTGCTGGAGCGGCTCGGCGCCCGGGTGTCGGTGGAGGCCGACCGGGTCACCGTCGCCGGGCCGGCGGGCGGGATGCTCTCCGGCGGCACCGTCAACATGCGCGACATCTCCGACACCATGCCGACGCTCGCCGCGATCGCCCCCTTCGCGGCCGGGCCGATCCGGATCGTCGACGTCTACAACACCCGGATCAAGGAGTGCGACCGGCTCGACGCCTGCGCGCAGAACCTGCGCCGGCTCGGCGTCGACGTCGCCACCGGCCGCGACTGGATCGAGATCCGTCCCGGCAACCCGGCCCCCGCCGAGATCGCCACCCACGGCGACCACCGCATCGTGATGTCCTTCGCGGTCACCGGCCTGCGCACGCCGGGCATCACCTTCGACGACCCCGGCTGCGTCCGCAAGACCTTCCCCGACTTCCACCAGGCCTTCGCCGCCTGGGCCGCGACCGAGGACTAGGCCTTCGCGGCGGTTTCGGCGGCCGCTTCGGCGGCTTCCGGGGTGGCCCCGGGTGTGGGGCGGGTGCGGGTGAACAGTCGGGTGCCGAGCCGGTCCAGGCCGACCACGGCGGCGGCCAGCAGGACGAACTCCACCGTCAGCTGGCCGATCTGCCCGGCCACCCAGCCGTAGCCGTGCTCGGTCGGGTCGAGGAAGAAGTACGGGTACTTCAGCGGGAAGCCCGGGAAGAGGATCGCCCGGGCCTCGGTGACGACCGCGTACCCCAGCGGGAAGGCCAGCCACAGCGGCAGGTCGCGCCAGCGCGAGGCGTTGCGCGGCTTCAGCACCAGCCAGTCGGCCAGCACCAGCAGCGGCGTGGTGTAGTGCAGGAAGAAGCTCGACCAGCTCTGCAGCCGCTCCGGGCCGGAGACCAGGCCCGGCAGCGGGTTCTCCCCGTGGTTGAGCAGGACGTGCGCGACGATCCCGGTGATCGTGATGTACAGCACCGCCGCCCCGCGCAGCCGCGGCGCGGGAGCGTCCGCGGTCGAGCGCCTGACCATCCAGTACGCGGTGCCGAGGAAGTAGCCGAGCACGATGACGTTGCTCTGGATGGTGAAGTAGACGAGCGAGCTGTTGCTCAGGACCAGTCCGAGGAAGGCCGAGAGCGCGATGGCCAGCCGCCACCAGAGTGCAGGACGGGTCCAGACGTTCATGCGCCGCACTCTACCCACCGGTAGCCAACTGCCGGAAGCACCTGCCGGTCACCCCGACGTCACCCGGAGTCCATCACGGCCGCACGAAACCCGAGCGGTACGCGACGATCACCGCCTGGGTGCGGTCGCGGGCGCCGAGCTTCGCCAGCACCGAGGCGACGTGCGACTTCACCGTCTGCGCGCCGATCAGCAGCCGCTCGGCGATCTCCAGGTTGCTGAAGCCCGCGGCCATCAGCCGCAGCACCTCCCGCTCGCGCTCGGTGAGCCGGGCGATCCGGCGGTCCGGGTCGGCGCCCCCGCTCCGGCCCGCCCCGCCCCCGTCCGCCACGCTGCCGCGCACCGCCGGCGGGAAGAGCAGCGACTCGCCGTGCGCCGCCAGCCGGACCGCGTGCACCATCTCCTCCGGGCGGGCCCGCTTCAGCAGGAAGCCCGCCGCGCCCGCGCGCAGCGCCCGGTGGACGTGGTCGTCGTGCTCGAAGGTGGTCACCACCAGGATCCGCGGCGGCGGGTCGAGCGCGGCCGTCAGCTGCTCGGTCGCCCGGATCCCGTCGACCCGGGGCATCCGGACGTCCATCAGCACCACGTCGGGCCGCAACTCCCGCACCAGTGGCACCACTTCGTCCCCGCTCGCGGCCTCGCCGACCACCGTCAGGTCCGGCTCGGCCTCCAGCACCACCCGCAGGCCGGTGCGCACCAGCCGCTCGTCGTCCGCCACGACGATCCGGATCATCCGGCGTCCCCGGTCGGCAGGACCGCCGCGAGCCGCCAGCCGGTGCCGTCGGCGTCCGGACCGGCGGTGAACTCCCCGCGCAGCGCCGCCGCCCGCTCCGCCAGCCCGCGCAGCCCCCGGCCCCCGCCGGGCCGGCTGGTCCGGCCGGCGCCCAGTGGATTGGTCAGCTCCAACTCCAGCCTCTCGCACCGTCGTTCGATCCGCAGCTCGGCCTCCCCGGATCCCGCGTGCCGCAGCACGTTGCTCAGCCCTTCCTGCGCGATCCGGTAGGCCTCCCGGGAGAGCTCCGGCGCCAGCGCGTCCAGGCCGGGGCCGGTTCGGGCCCGTACCCGCAGGCCGGCCAGGCCGACCTGCCGCAGCAGCAGCTCCAGCCCGCCCCCGCCGAGCACCGGGCCGACCCCGCCGCCGTCCTGCTCCTCGCGCAACAGGCCGAGCACGGCGTCGAGTTCGCCGACCGCGTCGCGTGCGGTCCGTTCGATCGCGGCCAGCGCCTCGGCGGCGAAGGCCGGATCGCGTTCCAGCACCCGGCCCGCCGCCGCGGCCTGGATCGCCACCGCGCTCAGCGCGTGTCCGATGGAGTCGTGCAACTCACCGGCCAGCCGGTTGCGTTGGGCGAGGACCAGGGTGCGCCGTTCGGCCTCGGCGATCCGCTCGGCGGGCGTCGGCCCGAGCAGGGGCGGCGCGCAGCGGGCCAGCAGCGCGCCGGCCCCGGCACTGGTCAGCACCACCAGGGCGGTGAGCGCCGCCGCGAGCAGCGCCGGGGCGGGCGGCTGCGGCCCGAACCACAGCCGCAGCCGTCCGTCGTCCGGCCGGACCAGCAGGGCCACCACCGCCGGCGGGGCGGCCAGCGACATGCCCGCCACCACCCCGCCCAGGCCCAGGTGCAGGACGAACCACAGGGCGGTCCTTCGGCGGGCCTCCCAGGAGCGGTCCACCGTCGTGGCGAGCTCTCCGCCGGCGCCCGCGCACAGCGCCCGGGCCGCCGCCGACTCCAGCACCCGCACCACCGGCACCAGCGCGGTGACCGCGGCGGCCGGCAGCGCCAGCGGCAGCGCGGCGAGGTCGAGCAGCACCGCGTGCCGCGGCCCGTCGCCCGGGACCAGCGGGGTGAGCACCACCAGGGCGAGCATCCAGTACGGCATCAGCAGTGCGCCGCCGAGCACCAGGTGGACCCACCGCAGGGCGGCCCGCCGTCCGATCAGTGCGCTCATCGCGCTGACTCTACGTCAGCCGTCCCGGACGCGCGTTCGACCAGGGCCAGGGTGCCGACCACCAGGAGCAGCAGCCCGGCGGCGACCTGCGCCGCCCCGGCCAGCAGGGCCGCGGCGGGCAGGGCGTGGGCGGCGTCGCCGGCGCCACCGAGGACCGTGGCGAGGAAGGTCCAGCCGCCCCAGCAGAACAGCCCGCCGCCCGCGGTCCACGCGGCCACCAGCAGCGGGAGCACCCGCCCGCCCGGCCGCAGCCGGAACACCAGTGCCAGGTGCGAGCCCGCCGCGCCCGCGGCTGCCAGGGCCAGCACGCCCGACATGATCCGCCCGCCCCGGCCGAGGTCGGCCGCCGCCGTCGAGGACAGTGCCAGGTCGGAGCCGCCCAGCCAGGCGAGGTGCAGCACCAGGGCGGGCAGGGCCAGCAGGGTGCCGGCCGCGGCCAGGCTCCGCTGCAGCGGCAGGGTCGCCGTCCCCGGCATCCCGCCGACCCGCCCGCCGAGCAGGGCCGCCCAGCGCTCCCGCCCGTACAGCGCGAACCCGGCCGTCAACGCGACCGCCTGCACCGCGAACCCGCCGTAGACCAGCGCGTACACCCACGGGGCCAGCCAGTCCGCGCCCGGCCGGGCCGGCTCGGCGCCCAGCACCGCGGCCGCGCCGGTGTTCAGGACCAGCGCGACCATCAGCGGGCCGAGCAGGCCGGTCGCCACCCACATCGGGAACGCCACCAGCCCGCCCGGCATCCGGCGCCCCCACGGCCGGACGAAGGCGAGGGCCAGCGCCACCGCCGCCGCGTCCAGGCCGAAGGTCAGCAGGTTCAGCCACCACAGCGCGGTGGCCCCGGTGGGCGTGGAGCCCGTGATGCCGACCGTGCTCCCGCACAGCCACAGCAGCTTCAGGGCGAGGTACGGCGCGGTGGCCGCGACGGCGGCCGCGCACAGGCCGCGCCGCAGCGGGCCGGAGGGGGTGAGGTCCATGCGGACGACTCTGCCGCCGGCCCGGTCCGCGGCGCCTCCGTCCCGGTCACGATCCGCCTCCCCCGTGCGGGGGAGCCCCCGGGTCCCGGCGGGCTCAGAAGATCAGGCGGGGCTGTTCGTGGGTGTGGGACTCGATGCCGGTGGCGGCCCGGTCGACCAGGGCGTGGGCGAGCTGGGAGCAGGCGCGGGCGGCGGCCAGTTCCTCGCCGATGACGGAGTCGGGGCTGTCGTCGGGGCTGCGGCGGGCGGTCCCGGTGCCCTGCACACCGGGGGCGCTGAAGCCGCTGAGTGAAGCGGTGCAGGTGGTGCGGGTGTCGTCCTCTTCGAAGTTCAGGTCGACGATCCAGTGGTTGTGCATCACCGGTCACCTTCCTCTCGCGAAGCGTCGTCAGCCCCAGAATCCGCCCGCCGGGGGCGCATCGCAAGGCCGGGACGACCGGCCGCCCCAGGGCCTTGTTACCGGCCGGTCACCTCTCTATCATCGCCAGTGTGACAGCTTCACTGTCAAAGACGGAGGACGGGGCGATGGGGCCGCTGGCCGGAGTGCGCGTACTGGAACTCGCCGGGATCGGCCCCGGGCCGTTCGCCGCCATGCTGCTGGCCGACCTGGGCGCGGACGTGGTCCGGGTCGACCGCCCCGGACCGCCCGCGATCGGGCCGGACCCGGCGTTCGACCTCACCAACCGCAACAAGCGCTCGGTGCGGGTCGACCTGAAGGCGCCGGACGGACCGGGCCTGGTGCTGGGCCTGGCGGCGCGCGCCGACCTGCTGGTCGAGGGCTACCGGCCGGGCGTCGCGGAGCGCCTGGGCGTCGGCCCCGAGGCCTGCCTGGCCCGCAACCCGGCGCTGGTGTACGGCCGGATGACCGGCTGGGGCCAGGACGGCCCGCTCGCCGCCCGGGCCGGCCACGACATCGGCTACCTGGCGACGTCCGGCATCCTCGGCCTGATCGGCCCGGCCGACGGGCCCCCGGCGATCCCGGCGAACCTGCTCGGCGACTACGCCGGCGGCTCGCTGTACCTGGTGGTCGGACTGCTCGCCGCCCTGCAGCACGCCCGGCGGACCGGCGAGGGACAGGTGGTGGACGCCGCGATCGTGGACGGCGCGGCACACCTCGGCGCGATCCTGTGGGGCCTGCTGGGCGCCGGCCAGTGGCATGACCGGCGCGGCGTGAACCTGCTGGACGGCGGCGCCCCGTTCTACGGCACCTACCGGGCGGCGGACGGCGGCTACCTGGCGGTCGGCGCGCTGGAGCCGCAGTTCTGGGCCGAGTTCGCCGCGCTGCTGGAGCTCGGCGAGGACGCGCCCGGGCAGTGGGACACGGAGCGCTGGCCCGAGCTGCGGGCCCGGATCGCGGACCGCTTCGCGAGCCGGACGCAGGCCGAGTGGACGGCCGTGTTCGAGGGCTCGGACGCCTGCGTGGCACCGGTCCTGACGCTCCGGCAGGCCGCCGCCCACCCGCACCTGGCGGCCCGCGGCACCTACACCGACCACGAAGGACTCACCCAACCCGCCCCGGCCCCGCGCTTCTCCGCCACCCCGACCGCGCTGCGCCGCCCGCCGGCGCAGCCGGGCGAGCACACGGCCGAGGTGTTCGCGGACTGGGCCGTCGAAGCGCCGTGACCTCCCCCTGCGGGACCGACGAAAGGCAACCGTTGTGCAACGCGAGCTGTACGAGCCGGAGCACGAGGCGTTCCGGGAGACCGTGAAGGCGTTCCTGGCGAAGGAGGTGCTGCCGCACCACGACCGCTGGGAGAAGGCGGGCATCGTCGACCGGGAGGCGTGGCTGGCGGCCGGCCGGGCGGGGCTGCTGGGCACCGCCGTCCCCGAGGAGTTCGGCGGCGGCGGGGTGCCGGACTTCCGGTACGCGTCGGTGCTGGCCGAGGAGTTCGTCCGGGCGGGCGCCAGCGGACTGGCGATCGGCCTGCACAACGACATCATCGGCCCGTACCTGACCTCGCTCGGCACCGAGGAGCAGAAGCGTCGCTGGCTGCCGGGGTTCTGCTCGGGCGAGCTGATCACGGCGATCGCGATGACCGAGCCGGGCGCCGGCTCCGACCTGCAGGGCATCCGGACCACCGCCACCGACGCGGGCGACCACTACGTGCTCAACGGCTCGAAGACCTTCATCTCCAACGGCATCCTGGCCGACCTGGTGGTGGTGGTCGCCCGGACCACTCCGGAGGGCGGCGCGCACGGCCTGAGCCTGCTGGTGGTGGAGCGCGGCACGGCGGGCTTCGAGCGCGGCCGCAACCTGGACAAGATCGGCCAGAAGGCGCAGGACACCGCCGAGCTGTTCTTCCACGACGTGCGCGTCCCCAAGGAGAACCTGCTCGGCGAGGAGAACGGCGCCTTCTACGCCCTGATGCGCAACCTCGCCCAGGAGCGCCTGGCCATCGCGGTGGCCGCGATCGCGGGCGCCGAGCACCTGCTGGAGCTGACCACGGAGTACGTGAAGCAGCGCACCGCCTTCGGCAAGCCGCTCGCCAAGCTGCAGCACGTGCGCTTCGAGATCGCCGAGCTGGCGACCGAGTGCGCGGTCACCCGCACCTTCGTGGACCGCTGCGTCACCGAGCACAACCGGTACGCCCTCACCCCCGTCGACGCCTCGATGGCGAAGTGGTGGGCGACCGAGCTGCAGAAGCGCGCCGCCGACCGCTGCCTGCAGCTGCACGGCGGGTACGGCTACATGAGCGAATATCCGGTCGCCAAGGCCTTCACCGACGGCCGGATCCAGACCATCTACGGCGGCACCACCGAGATCATGAAAGAGATCGTCGGCCGCTCCCTCCTCGGCTGACCGACCACCCCCGGGCCAACCCCGAAAGGTATGCACCCCATGACGACCGAAGCGTACGTCTACGACGCGATCCGCACCCCACGCGGTCGCGGCAAGGCCAGCGGCTCGCTGCACGGGACCAAGCCGATCGACCTGGTGGTCGGCCTGATCCACGAGATCCGGCGCCGCTTCCCGTCGCTGGACCCGGCGGCGATCGACGACATCGTGCTCGGTGTGGTCTCGCCGATCGGGGACCAGGGCTCGGACATCGCCCGGGTGGCGGCGATCGCCGCCGGGCTGCCGGACAGCGTGGCCGGCGTGCAGGAGAACCGCTTCTGCGCCTCGGGCCTGGAGGCGGTCAACCTGGCCGCGGCGAAGGTCCGTTCGGGCTGGGAGGACCTGATCCTGGCCGGCGGCGTGGAGTCGATGTCCCGGGTCCGGATGGGTTCGGACGGCGGCGCCTGGTTCGCCGACCCGATGACCGCGTACGAGACCGGCTTCATCCCGCAGGGCGTCGGCGCCGACCTGATCGCCACCATCGAGGGCTTCAGCCGGACCGACGTGGACGCCTTCGCCGCCGAGTCGCAGGCGCGCGCGGCCAAGGCCCAGGCCGACGGCCTGTTCGACCGCTCGGTGGTGCCGGTGCGCGACCGCAGCGGCCTGGTGGTGCTGGAGCGCGACGAGTTCATCCGCCCGGGCACCACGGTGGAGACGCTGGCCGGCCTCAAGCCCTCCTTCGCGGGGATCGGCGAGGCCGGCGGCTTCGACGCCGTGGCGCTGCAGAAGTACCACTGGGTGGAGTCGATCGACCACGTCCACCACGCGGGCAACTCCTCCGGCATCGTGGACGGCGCGGCGCTGGTCGCCATCGGCTCGAAGGAGGTCGGCGAGCGGTACGGGCTGACCCCGCGCGCCCGGATCGTCTCGGCGGCGGTCTCCGGCTCCGAGCCGACCATCATGCTGACCGGCCCGGCGCCGGCCACCCGCAAGGCGCTCGCCAAGGCGGGCCTGACCGCCGCCGACATCGACCTGGTCGAGATCAACGAGGCGTTCGCCGCGGTCGCCCTGCGCTTCGTCCGCGAGATGGGCTTCCGCGCCGACCAGGTGAACGTCAACGGCGGCGCGATCGCGCTCGGCCACCCGCTGGGCGCGACCGGCGCGATGCTGATCGGCACCCTGATCGACGAGCTGGAGCGCCGCGACCTGCGCTACGGCCTGGCCACCCTCTGCGTGGGCGGCGGCATGGGCATCGCCACCGTCATCGAGCGCATCTGAGACCCGGGAGACCTACCACCATGACCGACGTGACCGACGCAGCCGCCATCCGCTGGGAGCAGGACCAGGACGGTGTGGTCACCCTCGTCCTCGACGACCCGGCCCAGTCCGCGAACACCATGAACGCCGCCTTCACCGACGCCCTGGAGGCGACGGTCGAGCGGCTGAAGGCCACCGAGAACCTGCGCGGTGTGATCATCACCTCCGCGAAGAAGACCTTCTTCGCCGGCGGCGACCTGAAGCTGATCTCCGCCGCCCGCCCCGAGGACGCCGAGCAGGTGTTCGCCAACTCGATGCGGATCAAGCGCGCGCTGCGCACCCTGGAGACCCTCGGCCGGCCGGTGGTCGCCGCGATCAACGGCGCCGCGCTCGGCGGCGGCCTGGAGATCGCCCTCGCCTGCCACCACCGGATCGCGCTGGACGCCCCCGGCTCGAAGATCGGCCTGCCCGAGGTCACCCTCGGCCTGCTGCCCGGCGGCGGCGGCGTGGTCCGCACGGTGCGCCTGATGGGCATCACCGACGCCCTGCTCAAGGTGCTGCTGCAAGGCCGCCAGTACCGCCCCGCGCAGGCGCTGGAGAACGGCCTGGTGCACGAGCTGGCCGCCGACCGCGAGGAGATGCTGGCCAAGGCCCGCGCCTTCGTGGACGCCAACCCGGAGGCCGTCCAGCCCTGGGACGTCAAGGGGTACAGGATCCCCGGCGGTACGCCCTCGTCGCCGGCGTTCGCCGCCAACCTGCCCGCCTTCCCGGCGAACCTGCGCAAGCAGCTGGCCGGCGCGCCGTACCCGGCGCCGCGCAACATCCTGGCGGCTGCGGTCGAGTCCACCCAGGTGGACGTCGACACCGCGATGGTGATCGAGGCCCGCTACTTCACCGAGCTCGCCTGCGGCCAGACCTCGAAGAACATGATCCAGGCCTTCTTCTTCGACATGCAGGCGGTCAACTCCGGCGCCGGCCGTCCGAAGGACGTCCTGGCCCGGACGGTGCAGAAGGTCGCCGTGCTCGGCGCCGGCATGATGGGCGCCGGCATCGCCCACTCCTGCGCCAAGGCCGGCATCCAGGTGTTCCTCAAGGACGTCACGCCGGAGGCCGCCGAGCGCGGCAAGGCCTACTCGGCCGGCCTGCTGGACAAGCTGGTGGCCCGCGGCCGGATGACCCCGGAGGCCCGCGAGGAGTTCCTGGCCCGGATCACCCCGACCGCCGAGGCCGCCGACCTGGCGGGCTGCGACGCGGTGATCGAGGCGGTGTTCGAGAACCCCGAGCTGAAGCACAAGGTGTTCCAGGAGGTCCAGGGCGTGGTCGCCCCGGACGCGCTGCTCTGCTCCAACACCTCCACGCTGCCGATCGGCCTGCTGGCGGAGGGCGTCGACCGCCCGGCGGACTTCATCGGCCTGCACTTCTTCTCGCCGGTGGACAAGATGCCGCTGGTCGAGATCATCGTCGGCCCGCAGACCGGCCGGGAGGCGCTGGCCCGCGCCTTCGACCTGGTCCGGCAGATCGCCAAGACGCCGATCGTGGTGAACGACTCCCGGGGCTTCTTCACCTCCCGGGTGATCGGCCAGTTCATCAACGAGGGCGTGGCCATGATCGGCGAGGGCCTCGACCCGGTCTCGGTCGAGCAGGCGGCCGCCCAGGCCGGCTACCCGGCCAAGGTGCTCTCGCTGCTGGACGAGCTGACCCTGACCCTGCCCCGCAAGATCCGCAACGAGTCGAAGCTCGCGGTCGAGGCGGCCGGCGGCACCTGGCGGACCCACCCCGGCGAGGTGGTGATGGACCGGATGCTGGACGAGTTCGACCGTCCCGGCCGCAGCGGCGGCGCCGGCTTCTACGAGTACCAGGACGGCCGCCGCACCCGGCTCTGGCCGGGCCTGCGCGAGCACTTCGCGGTGCCCGGCAAGGAGATCCCGTTCGAGGACATGAAGGAGCGGATGCTCTTCGCCGAGGCGCTGGACTCCGTCCGCTGCCTGGACGAGAACGTCCTCACCTCGGTCGCCGACGCCAACGTCGGCTCCGTCCTCGGCATCGGCTTCCCGGCCTGGACCGGCGGCGTGCTCCAGTACATCAACGGCTACGACGGCGGGCTGCCGGGCTTCGTCGCCCGCGCCCGGGAGCTGGCGGCCGCGTACGGCGAGCGCTTCGAGCCGCCGGCGACGCTGGTGCGGATGGCCGAGGAGGGCGCGACCTTCCGGGACTGACGCCCGGAGCGGGCCGCCCGGTCACTCCGGCCGGGCGGCCAGCTCCTCGGCGAGCGAGCGCTGGAAGGCGGTCACCAGGGCCTGCACCACCATCGGCTGGATCCGGTCGGTGAGCGCCTTCATCCGCTCCAGCTCCTCCGGCGCGGGGGAGCTCTCCCGGTACGGCTTCCACACCGTCTCGCGGAACAGCCGGTGCAGGTCGTGCGCGGTGGCCTGGCTGTGCAGCCGCACCACCGCGCGGGCCGCGACCAGGGTCTCCAGCGGGATCGGCACGTCCAGCACCTGGACTCCGAGCGGCAGCAGCCCCGGCTCGATCTTGAAGACGTCCGGGTCCGCGGTGCGGTGCAGCGCGCCCATCGCGGCCAGGTTGTCCAGGTCGGCATCGGACAGCGTGCGCCCGGTGCGGCGCTCCAGCTGCTCCCGGGTGGCCTCCTCGGCGCTCTCCGGGGTCCAGGAGGCGACCAGGGCGCGGTGGATCGCCAGGTCGAGGGAGTTGATGTCGGCCGGGAGCTGGGCCAGGTAGCGCTCGATCGCGGCGAGGGTGAGGCCCTGGCGCTGCAGCTCCTCGATCAGCTCCAGCCGGCCCAGGTGCTCGGGGCCGTAGAGGCCGACCCGGCGGGGGCCGAGCTCGGGCGGGGGGAGCAGGCCCTTGGTGGCGTAGAAGCGCAGCGTCCGCACGGTCACCCCGGCCCGGGCGGCCAGTTCGTCGACGGTCAGCCGGGTCGCCGCCTCGTTCAAATGCCCAACTCCCCGTGCCCGGACCTTGGTGAAGCCTTGGTGCAGCAGTCTTGCTGTGACAGCGCCAGTGTGACACCGTCGCAGTGCGGCAGTCCACTCCCAGACCGGCCGTCCCGGACCGGGGAGAGCGCCCGGGACGGCCGCCTGGGCGGCCGGGTCAGAGCGGCAGCAGTTCCGCGTGGTGCCGCCGGGTCACCTCGGGGTGGGCGCGCAGGTAGCCCTTGAGCTCGTTGCGGCCGAACTCGGCGTACAGCGGGTTGGCCGGGTCGGCGGTGGCGCCGGGCGCGTGGTGGGCGTGCGGGAAGTCCAGCGGCTCGATGTGCGCGTCCAGGCGCGGGTTGTAGAAGAACGGCACCGAGAAGCGCTCGCGGGCCCCGGGCGGGCTGATCACCCGGTGGCTGGTGGCCTTCAGGTAGCCGTCGGTGGCGACCTCCAGCAGCTCGCCCAGGTTGACCACGAAGGCGCCCTCCATCGGCGGCACGTCCAGGAACGAGCCGTCCGGGCGGGCCACCTGCAGACCGCCCACGGTGTCCTGCAGCAGCAGGGTGATGAAGCCGTAGTCCTTGTGGGTGCCCACGCCCTGCCCCGCGCCGTCCGGCGCGGTGCCCGGGTAGCGGACCAGCTTCAGCCGCAGGTGCGGGTGCCCGGCGAAGGCGTCGTCGTAGAAGTCCGGATCGGCGCCGATCGAGGCCAGCAGCTCGTGCAGCAGCCGGTCGGCGACCGCGCTCAGCCGGTCGATCCAGTTCAGCGCGGCGGTGCGCAGCTCGGGCAGCGCCGCGGGCCACTGGTTGGGGCCCTCCAGCCACCAGTACGGGGGCTCGCCGGGGCCGGGGACGTGCGGCGGCCGCTCGGCGCCGATGTCCAGCTGGTCGCGCCAGTCCTGGCTGCCGCCGGTGCGCTCGTCGCCGGTCCGGGTGTAGCCGCGGAAGTGCGGTGAGTTCAGGTTGCTCACCGCCAGCCGGTCGGCCTCGGGGAGCTCGAAGAAGGCGCGCATCGCGTCGGTGAGGGCGGTGGTCTCCGCCCGGGTGACGCCGTGGCCGGTCAGCTGGAAGAAGCCGACGTCGGTGGCGGCGGCCCGCAGGGCGTCGTGCAGGCGGGTCCGGTCCTCGGGGGCGCCGTCGGCGAGCGACAGGTCGATCACGGGGAGGCCGGTGGAACGGGACTGCTGCGTCATGGGTGACATCCGCGAAGGTCGGTGCCCCGGCGGAGCCCGGCGGTCGCCGGGGTCGCTGCCGCAGCCGCCGCCGGGTCGGGCGGTCGGGCGGAGCCGGAAGCAGGGTGTGTGCCCACAGGAGAGGGGCGGGGAAGGGGAGGAACGAGGTCAGCCGGAGCGTCGACAGGACATGCTCGTGACGCGGAGCAGGTCCACGTGGCGACGGCTGACGAGTATGAGCACGTGACCAGAGTAGAGGACCGTCCCGGGGGCGGGCGAACACCCGTGCGGCCGCCCCGGTCACCGGGCGAGCGCCCGGGCGGCCGGGTCCCGCAGCTCGGCCCCGCGGACCTTGCCGCCGGCCGTCGGCGGGAAGCCCGGCACCACCCGCAGGTGCCGGGGCGTCTCGCAGTGCGCCGGCCGGCCCCGGCAGAACGCGGCCGACTCCGCGACGCCCGGTGCGGCGGCCGGTGCGGCGGCCGGGTCGCGGAGCACCGCGAAGGCGCGGACCTCCTCGCCGGGGCGTTCGTCCGGCACCCCGACGACCGGCCCGTCCGCGGTCGCCGGGTGGGTGGGCAGGAACTCCTCGACCTCCCGCGGGTGGACGTTCGCGCCGCGGCGGATGATCACGTCCTTGATCCGGCCGACCACCGCCGGGCAGCCGTCGGAGCGCATCACCGCCAGGTCGTCGTCGCGCCTGGTCACGGTGGACACCGGCGCCGTCCCGGTCATCCCGTACGCGATCGCCGCCTCCGGCACGCGCAGCTCGGTCCGGACCGGCTTCATCACCTCCACCGGGCAGTTCGCCGCCCGGACGGCGACCCGGTCGCCCGGCCGCACCCCGGGCGCCCGCAGGCCGCGGGCCGGCCGGTCCACGTCGGCGGCCGGCGCTGACCAGGGCCGGCGCCGCCCGGTCTCCACGTCGACCAGCGGCTCCCGGTCGGGGAGGGCCGGGGCGGTGCGGTCCGGCCGGGCGCCGATCGTCCCGGCCGGTGGCGCGGGCTCGTCGCCGCCGTGCTCCTCGGACAGCTGCTGCTCGGCCACCGCCACCGCCTCCACTCGGATCCGCGTCGCGCCCGACCAGGCTTGGACAAGCGCGACGGATCGTCAAGAGTGCGTGCCCGGAGGGGTGTCGGCCTTCGCGTGCGGGAACGGACAGCCACCCGGACGGCCGTCCTCGAAGGTGCCCAGCTCACTGATCTCGTAGCCGTTCGGGTAGCCGCGCACCTGCCGCCCGTCCCGGGCCAGGCTGGGCCGGCGGCGCGGCGGCAGCAGCCGCACGAACCGCCCGCGCAGCCGCATCCCCGCGCGCACCGCGAGGCGCAGCGCCGCGGGCGGGCGCGGGTAGCCGAACGCCTCCCGCAGCGGGTCGTCCAGCAGGCACAGCGAGGCGTACCGCATCGCCGCGCCGAGCGGCCGCGGGTACCAGCTCGCGGTCAGGTCCAGGGTGGCGTCCGAGACGTCCCGCCCGCCCCGGTCGAAGGCGAAGTGGGCCCGCTCGTAGCCGTCCAGCAACCGCTCGAACTCCTGGTACGTCTCCGGGACGTCGCGCAGGCCCATCCGGCGCCCGAGCTCCCGGTAGTAGTTGACCGAGGCCCTCACCTCGACGGGGGAGTACGGGCGCCAGCCGAACTCGTCCAGCCAGCGCTTGGGCACCACCACGAAGGTGGACAGCACGTAGACGAAGTCCTCGTTCGAGATCTCGTACCGGCGGTGCATCCGGTTCATCCGGCGCACCGCCTCCCGGCCCTGCTCGGAGTCGAAGCCGTGCTCGACCACCGCCTCCAGGATCAGCACCGTGTCGTCGTACCGCTTCTGGGTGCGCGCGGTGAACTCGCCGGTCTCCGCCAGCAGTCGGCCGATCGACGGCACCGCGTAGGTGCGGTACAGCGCGAAGCCGAGCGCCTGCGTGGTGTCCCACGGGAACTCGTACTGGCTGCTGATCCGGTAGATCTCGGTGTACTCGGTCTCCGGATCGAGCTGCCGGATCCGCTCCAGGTGCCGGACCGTCACAACGCCCCCTCGGCTGCGCGCGGCCGACCCGGACGGACGGCCGCAGCGACTGTACCGGCGCCGGGGCGGCGCAGGTCAACGGGGCGTCAGCCGGCCACTGCTGCCGCCACGGACCGCCCGGCACCGCGCCGCGGCTCCCCGTCGCCGCCGGCGCCCGGCCCTGTACGCCGCCGGCGCCCGGCCCTGTACGCCGGCCGCGGCCGCGACTGGCGAAGGCGGACCACCACCGGGGAACGGCCGTGACACCGACGCGAGCACCGACCGCCTGGGCGCCTCCGTCAGCGACCCACCGCCGAGGAGGCCCGGCCCGTGAATCCCCGTCCACCACCCTGCCGCTGCGCCACGGCACCGATCCGCACCAGCGCGCGTCCCACGCCGTCCCGGTCGCCGAGGACCGGATGCCGATCCGGGTGCTGAACGGCGAACCCTCGTACATCGACCTGCTGGACGCCCTCAACGCCTGGCAGCTCCTCCGGGAGGCCGCCCGCACCCTCGGCCGGCCCGCCGCCGCGTCCTTCCCACACGTCTCACCCGCCGGCGCCCGCGCCGCCGCCCTCACCGTCCCCGCCGGCGAGCTCACCGCCGCCGACCGCCGCGCCTGGCTCGCCCGGCTCACCGGCGTCGCGCCTCTTCCAGCACTGAGCGACCCGCTGTCACCGGCCACTGGGACGATCACCTCCGGTCGACCGGAGAGGAACGAGGACATGCTGGAGGACAGGGCGCGGCGGCTCGCCGCGAAGATCCTGGCGCACGCACCCGAGGGGTGGACGGGCGCGGTGCTGACGTCCACCGCGAACGAGGGCAGCATCGACTGCTCCGGCGGCTACCACCTGCCCGGCGCGGCCTTCCCGAAGCCCGTGCCGAACAGCTTCGACGAGCTGCGCCTGCTCGCCGCGGAGGTGCGCGGGGCCCGCGGTTGGCAGGCGGTCTGCCTGGAGATCGCCTGCCGGCCCTCCGGCGAGTACCGCCTGACCGTCTGCGAGGCCACGCTCACCACCCTGACCGGCCGAGACGGCGGCGCGCTGCTCGTGCTGGACCCCGACGGCCGGCCGCCGCAGCCCGGCGCGGCCCAGGAAGGCGGCACGGCCGCCCCCTCGGGCGACCCGGAGCAGGCCGTCGCCCGCCTCCGGGACTTCGTGCGGCAGCGCGCCGAACTCCTCGACGAGCCGGTCGAGCTGCCGCCACCGGCCGGCGAGGCCGCCGTCGCGGAGACCGAGCGCCGGATCGGCGCGACGCTGCCCGCCGACCTCCGCGCGCTCTACCGGCTCGCCGACGGCGACGGCGGCCGGTACCTCTTCGACACCTACGGCTGGATGCCGGTGGCGAGCCTGCCGGAGGCCCACCGGTGGGTCCGCGAACCGGCCTGGTTCGGCTGGGAGCTCGGCCGGCGCACCGTGGTGTTCGACGCGGACCCCGCCGACACCGTACGGCGCTGCGGCGGGCACCCCGGCTGGATCCCGTTCGCCACCGGCGAGGACGGCAACTACCTCGCCGTCGACCTCGCCCCCGCCCGCGACGGCCGCCCCGGCCAGGTCATCCGGGTGGGCCGCGACTTCGACGGCGGCCCCGAGTACGTCGCCGAGTCGCTGACCGCCCTGCTCGGCGAACAGCTGGAGCTGATGGCCGTCGGCGCCTACGAGGTCGACGACGACTTCCTCGACCTGCGCCTGCCGCCGCGCCCCCGCGGCCCCCGGCAGCTGGTCGGCCGGACGCCGGACCGGGTACTGCCCACCCACCAGGCCGTCCACCTCAACGACGCCCCCTCCCCGGTGGACCTGCGCCCCGTGACCGCGGCACGCGCCCTGCGCCGGCTCCACCTCAACCGGTGCTCCACCACCGACCTCGCCCCGCTCCGCGAGCTGCCCGTCGAGGACCTGCGCGTCCACCTGACCGGCGGCGACCTCGCCCCGCTCGCCGGGCACCCGCACCTGGCGGCCCTGGCGCTCGGCTCCGCCGTCCCGGTCGACCTCGCCCCGCTGCGCGCCGTCCCGCACCTGCACGCCCTCGACCTGGCCGCCGCCCTCGTCCCGCACCTCGGCGTCCTCGCCGACCTGCCCGGCCTGCGCCACCTCGCGCTCGACCGGACGCAGTGGGCCGAACTGATCGACGGCGGACGGGTGCCCGGCACCCTCGCCGCCGCCCGGCTCGTCGGCCGGGACGTCACCCTGGACGAGGCACTGGCCTGGGCCGCGCGCCTCGGCCACGACGCCGCGCCGCTGCGGGTCACGGGCACCGCAGAGCCCGGCGGCCTCAGCGGTCCGCGGGGACGGTCAGCAGCAGGGCGGTGATGTTGTCCTCGCCGCCCGCGGCCAGCGCACGGCCCACCAGGCCGCGGGCGGAAGCGAGTTGATCGGCGGCACGGTTGCGGGGGAGGGCGGCGCGCAGGTCGTCCGGGTGCGGGAGGTGGCGCCACAGGCCGTCGGTGCACAGCAGCAGCCGGCCCGGGACCGACGGGCGCAAGCTCGCCACCGCCGCCTCGGGCGGCTCGGCACCGGCACCCAACCAGGCGGTCAGCGCGTCGAGTTCGCCGGTGTCTTCCTCGGTGAGCACCCTGCCGGGGCCGTGCTCGGGCAGCCAGTACGCGCGGCTGTCGCCGACGCCCGCGCACCAGAGGCCGGCCGGCCCGGTGATGCCCGCGAGATAGGTGCAGGCGGGTGCGTTGTCGGCGGTGCCGCCGGGGGCCAGCGCGGCGACCGCGCGGGCCGCCCGGGCGGCGGACTCGGCGAGCGCGGTCTCCGGGAGCGCGCCCTCCCGCAGCAGGGCGGCCAGCGCCGCCGCCCCGGTCTCGGCCGCGACCTGGGCCGCCCGGTCGGCGCGCGGCGCCATCGACACCCCGTCGCAGACCACCCCGACCGACCACGGGCCGACGGCGGTCAGCGCGAAGGCGTCCGCGTTGGTCGCCTTCCGCAGCCCCCGGTCGGCGACCGCGGCGGAGCCGCGCCCGTCCGCCGCCTCCAGCCGCGCCCGGAAGGCGGGTTGGGCCGCCCCGCAGTTCCAGCACCGGCCGTCGGGGGCGACCGTCCCTCCACACACCGCGCAGTTCGGAGTCCCTGTCCTCATCGGCACCCATCCTGGCAGAACGCGCCACCGGCCGGTCCGCCATGATGGCGCCATGGACCCGATCGTCGGCATGGACCTCACCGGCTTCACCCAGCTCGAGCCCGGGGTGTGGACCGACGGGCGGGGCGTGGTCCTCTCCGTCCACTCCTTCGACCTGGTCCCGGACCTGCCCGCCCCGCTCGACCGGATCGAGCGGCTGCAGGACGGGCTGGCCCGGTTCGCCGCGGCGGCGGTGGTTCGGCCGCCGGGGCTGACGCGTGGTCACCCCGCGGCGGTCGGGGCGCGGTCGGCCGCCGTCCGGGCGGCCCGTTCGACCCGGGCGCGGTGGGTGGCCCAGCGCTCCCGGTCGCCCGGCGGGAGGTTGCTGTCGCGTTCGCGCAGCCCGGCCGCGCCGTCGATCAGCTCCCGCACCACGTCGGCGTGCCCGGCGTGCCGCCCGGTCTCGGCGACCATGTGCAACAGCGCCTGCTGCAAGGTGAGTTCGGAGTAAGGCTCGAACGGGACGCGGCCGACCGCGTCGAGCGCCAGGGCGTCGATCACCGCGTCGGCGTGCGCCCAGGCCGTCCGGTAGCCGTCGACGATCAGCTCGCGGCTCTCCTCCGGGGTGGCCCAGAAGTCCGCGTCCGGTTCTGCGTCGCCGGTGATCCAGAGCGGCGGCGCGTCGAACGGCCGCCCGAAGGTGGCGCCGAAGTACAGCGCCTCCGCGCCGGTCAGGTGCTTGACCAGGCCGAGCAGGTTGGTGCCGGTCGGGGTCATCGGCCGCCGGAGGTCGTACTCGGACAGGCCGTCGAGTTTCCACAGGACCGCCCGGCGGGCGTCGCGCAGGTAGCGGTGCAGATCGGACTTCGGGTCGGGTGCCGAGGATCGGGTCATGCGGCGAGTCCGCCGTGCCCGCGCCGCCGGTCCACCTGGTTTTCCGGCCCGCCCGACCGGTCCGAATTCGTTTGCGGCACGGCCTCCACGGCTGCCTATGATGCGGACGTGCAGCGATATTAGAGGCAGTCCGCGCGCCCCCGAGGCGTGCCCGACCATCCGCGCGGTGAGTTCCCCCCGGATGGGACTGCCTCCGTCCTGCCTTCCTCCCGGTGATTCCCGTTCCCGTTCTCCCGGTCGGGCCCGCGTGCGGCGGCGGTCAGCCACCCTCTCCTTGCGACCCCGATGGGACCGACCATGACCGACATCCTCGACGCGTCCTCGCGCGAACTGACCGCGATCCTGGAGACCGCCCCCGACCTGCGCGAGGGCCCCGCGCTGGAGGAGGTGCTGCGGATCCTCGCCGAGCGCCGGACGATGGACCTGTCCGCGCTCGGCCCCGCCCGGCAGGCCGCGCTGATCCAGGACCGAGCGGCCCGCCTGCTGCCGGGCGCCGACCGGCTGACCGAGCTGCTGGAGTCCGCCCGCGCGGACGGGCGGCGGCTGATCGTGAAGTTCGGCATCGACCCGACCGCCGCCGACGTCCACCTGGGCCACGCGGTGCCGATGATCCTCGCCGGCCGGTTCCAACGGATGGGCCACCGGGTGGTGTTCATCGTCGGCGACATCACGGCGAGGATCGGCGACCCCTCCGGCCGCAGCGCCGACCGGCCCCCGCTGACGGACGAGGACGTCCGGCGCAACCTGGCCGCCTACCGGGAGCAGGTCACCCCGTTCTTCGACTTCGACCGCGCCGACTTCCGGTTCAACAGCGAGTGGCTGGCGCGGGTCGGGCTGCCGGAGTTCATCGGCGTGCTGGCGCGGCTGCCGCTCGCGGCGTCCCTGCAGCGCGAGGACTTCCGCACCCGGCTGGCGGCCGGCAGCGGGCTGACCATGGCGGAGCTGGTGTACTCGGTGGTGATGGCGCTCGACTCGGTCGAGATCGACGCCGACGTCGAACTCGGCGGCCTGGACCAGCTGCTGAACCTCCAGATGTGCCGCCGGGTGATGGAGAACGCGGGCCGGGAGCCCGAGGTGGTGATCGCCACCGGTCTGATCGAGGGCACCGACGGCACCGGCGCGAAGATGAGCAAGAGCAAGGGCAACTACGTCGGACTCTCCTCCGGCCCGCAGGACGTCTTCGGCCGGCTGATGTCCGCGGCCGACCGCCTGCTGCCGGACTACCTCCGCGCGCTCACCGAACTGCTGGACCCCGAGGTGGAGTTGCTGCTGGAGCTGGCCGAGCGGCGGCGGATCCACCCGATGGGCGTGAAGACCCTGCTGGCCTCCGACGTGACCGGCACCGTCCACGGACGGCAGGCCGCCGCCGGGGCCCGGGCGGCCTTCCGGGCCCGCTTCTCGACCCGGCGGTTCTCCGACCTGGCCGGCCTCCCGGCCGCCGCGGTCTCGGAACAGGCCGCGACCGGCCCCGCGGAGCTGCTGGCCGGTGTGACCGGTGCGGCCGGCAGCCGCAACCAGGTCCGCCGGGTGGCGGCCGGCGGCGGTCTGCGGCTGGTCGCCGAGTCCGCCGGCGGCGGGCAGCGGACGGCCGTCCTCGCGGAGGCCGACGCCGACCTGCCGCTGGCCGAACTCCTCGGCGCCCGGCCCGGGTTCGCTCCGACCGAGGGGCTGCGGGTGTTCCTGAAGTGCGGCCGCCGGCTGGTCGAGCTGGTCGGCTGACCCCGGCCGGTCAGGCGGAGCTCCACCCCGCGCGGTGCAGCCGCTCCACCCCGTCCAGCAGCAGGTCCAGCGCGAACTCGAACTCGAACTGGTCGTCGCAGCCCGGCCCCACCACCGAACCCCGGTCGTGCGGCCGGGCGGCGACCACCTCCGCGATGTGCGGGAACGCGGCGGCGAGCGCCGCGGCCTCCGCCCCGCGGCCGAGCCGGCGCTGAACTCCCTGAACACCGCTGACGGCGCAGGTCAGGACGGTGCCCCCGCCCTAAGCTGATCATGGATGAACGTTCGCATCGACACGGGGGGCGACCATGGAGAAGCAGTGGCCGGAGGGGCGGGTCGCCGACCCGGAGGCTGCCCGCGAGCGGTACGACGCCGATCTGCGCAGGCTGCGCGCCGGCCTGGCGATGCCCTGGGTGGACGTGCAGGACGCGCACCTCGGCCTCGGGCTGGTCCTGCTCGCGAGCGTGCTGGTCGGAGTCTTCGCCGGTCCCGCGACCGCGGCCCTGGTGCTCGCGCCGTTCGGTGCCCTCTTCCTGGTCGTCCTCGCCGTCCAGCGCCTGCGGGGCCGGCGCGTCGCCGTCGCGGCCCGAAGCGCCTATCTCGCCGCCTTCGGCTGGCTGGCCTTCTGCTGACCCTGCGGCGCGGGTCGGTATCGAATAAAGGTTCGATGCATCGCCTAGGCTGGACCCATGGAGTTCCATCTGCAGGGGTCGCTGTTCGACGCGGTCGGCGAGACCGGCCTCGGGCCGCTGCGCGGGGTGCGGCGCACCGTGCTCGGCGACGGGGCGTGGATCGACGTGCTGCCGGGCTGGCTGGGCGGCGCGGACGCGCTGTTCGAACGCCTGGCGGCCGAGGTGCCGTGGCGGGCGGAGCGGCGGGAGATGTACGACCGGGTGGTGGAGGTCCCGCGGCTGCTCGCCCACTACCGGGAGGGCGCCGAGCTGCCGGATCCGGTGCTCGAACGGGCGCGCGCGGCGCTCAGCGGGTACTACGCGGAGGAGCTCGGCGAGCCCTTCGCGACCGCGGGGCTCTGCTACTACCGCGACGGCCGTGACAGCGTGGCCTGGCACGGCGACCGGATCGGCCGCGGCGACCGCGAGGACACCATGGTGGCGATCCTCTCGGTGGGGGAGGCGCGCCCGTTGCTGCTGCGGCCCCGGTTCGGCGGCGGGCCGACGGTGCGGCGGGTGCTCGGCCACGGGGACCTGATCGTGATGGGCGGATCCTGCCAGCGGACCTGGGAGCACGCCGTCCCGAAGAGCACCCGGTCGGTCGGCCCGCGGATCAGCGTCCAGTTCCGTCCGCGCGGCGTGCGCTGAGACTCCGTCCCGTTGTCACTCCCCTGTCGTACTGTCACATCCGGTACTGCCACGCGTCACCGACATCGAGGACTCACCGATGCGCACCCTGATCAGCACTGCTTTCGTCTCGCTCGACGGTGTCGTCGAGGCCCCCGGCGGAGAGCCCGGCTACCGCAACTCCGGCTGGACCTTCAAGGACGTGGAGTTCCTCCCCGAGGCGTACGAGATCAAGGTGCGGGAGCAGGAGGAGGCCGGCGCCATGATGCTCGGCCGGGTCAGCTACCAGGCGTTCAGCGCCGTCTGGCCGGACATGGCGGACTTCGCGCGGTACAGGATCCTGCCCAAGTACGTGGTCTCCACGACGCTGACCGACGCCGACCTGGTGGACAACTGGGGCGAGACCACCGTCCTGCGCACCCTCGACGAGGTGGCCGCGCTGAAGGAGACCGACGGCGGCCCGATCATCATCCACGGCAGCGCCGCCCTCACCCGCGACCTCTCGGACGCGGGCCTGATCGACCGCTACCACCTGCTGGTCTTCCCGCTGCTGCTGGGCGCCGGCAAGCGCCTGTTCAGCACCACCGACAAGGACACCCAGCACCTCAAGCTGGTCGAGCACGAGGTCTACCCGAACGGCCTGCAGAAGCAGGTCTTCGACGTGGTCCGCTGACACCGCGGCGCGCAGGCGGCCGGCCCCACCGCGCGGTCCGTCCGCTCGGGAGGGCCGGCCGGCCCCGGTGCCGTCCTACGCCGCGGGCGCCGGCGTGATCATCGCGAACGGCGCGCCCTGCGCGTCGGCGACCACCGCCATCCGCCCCGCCGCCATGTCGAACGGCGGGGCCAGCACCAGGCCCTCGCGCTTGACCAGCGCGTCCACGGTGGAGTCCACGTCGTCGACCGCGAAGTAGGTCAGCCAGTGCGGCGGGGTGCCGGTCGGGTCCTTGGCGAGCAGCGTCACGCCGCCGACGGCCCGGCCGCCCACCCGCAGCTCCCAGTACGCGTCGGCGCCCTCCACCGGCTCGATCTCGATGCCGAACGCCTCGCCGTAGAACGACGTGGCACCCGGCACGTCGTTGGTGTGCAGCTCGTTCCAGGTCAGCGCGCCGGACTCGTTGACCACCCGGGCGCCGGAGAACTCGCCGGGCTGCCAGACGCCGAACACCGCGCCCTGCGGGTCGGCGGCGATCAGCATCCGGCCGAGGTCGCCGACGTCCATCACCGGTGCGAGCAGGGCGCCGCCCGCCGCCACGATGGCGTCCTGGGTGGCCTGGGCGTCGGTGCTGGCCAGGTAGCCGGTCCAGACGGTCGGCGGCTCCGGCATCCCCTCGGGGGCCATCGCCGGCCCGATGCCGGCGACCGCCCTGCCGTTCAGCTCGCAGACCGCGTACCCGCCGAACTCGGCCGGCCCGGGCTGTCCCTGCCAGCCGAAGAGGTCGGCGTAGAAGTCCAGCGCGGCCCGCTGGTCCTTCGCCATCAGGTCGACCCAGCACGGGGTGCCGGTCGCGTAGGGGGTGGTGACTTCGGGCATGCCCACTCCTAGCTCTGGGGAGTTCCTGCGGGCCCAGCCTTTCGCCGCGCCCTCCCGCCCGCCACTCGACGCACCGTGCGCCCTCACGATCCGTGCCGGTGTGCGTGCTATACGTGAGGTGATCCGCGGTGGAACGACCCGAACACAGAGGAGACGGCATGGCCGAGCGCCAGTACGGCACCGTGAAGTGGTTCAACGACGAGAAGGGCTACGGCTTCATCACCCCCGAGTCCGGCGCCGACCTCTTCGTGCACTTCCGGTCGATCGAGGGGGCCGGCTTCAAGTCCCTGGTCGAGGGGCAGCGGGTGTCCTTCGAAGTGGTCCAGGGCCCCAAGGGCGCGCAGGCCGACAAGGTCCAGGTCGAACCGTAGCCCGGATCTGCTCCTGACCCAGGAGGCGCCGACCGTGCGGGAGTTGACCATGTTCAAGCACTGGTAGGAAACTTTACTTTCTATTACCCTCCCGTGTGGCGGCTTGGCGCGGCGCCCGCACCGGACGGGGCGTGACGCGCTCAGTCGAGAGCTCTGACCCGGCCGCCGCGATGGTGCGGTCATCGCTCCTCCGGCGTGCGTGCAGGCCGGTGCCCAGCTCTCGCCGTCCTAGGTCAGGGAGTTCAGGAATGCATCAGGGAGTCGTGGCCAGGCGTGCCCGGATCGGCGTGTACGCCGCCGTGCTCGCGCTGGTCGGGGGTCTGCTGCTCGGGTGGTCCGAGCGGGCGGGAGCGGCGGTCGACCCGCTGCTCTCGAAGGGGAAGGCGGCGACGGCCTCGTCCACCGAGGGGTCGTCGTACGTGGCGGGCAAGGCGTTCGACGGGAGCACCACCACCCGCTGGGCCAGCGCCGAGGGGAAGGACCCGCAGTGGCTGCGGGTGGACCTCGGCGCCAACGCCACCGTCTCGCGGGTGAAGCTGAGTTGGGAGGCCGCGTACGGCAAGGCGTACCGGCTGGAGGTGTCGGCGGACGGGACGACCTGGACGACCGTCGCCGAGGAGAAGGCCGGCAACGGCGGCACCGACGACTGGACGGGCCTGTCCGGCAAGGGCCGCTACGTGCGGATGTACGGCACCGCCCGCGGGACCTCGTACGGCTACTCGCTGTTCGAGATGGAGGTCTACGGCGTGCCGGACGGCGGCCCGCCGCCGAGCGGCGCGTTCACCGTGGTCGCGGCCGGTGACATCGCCGCCCAGTGCACCGCCTCCGACAGCGGCTGCGCGCACCCGAAGACCGCCGCGCTGGCGCAGCAGATCGACCCGAAGTTCTACCTGACGATGGGTGACAACCAGTACGACGACGCCCGGTTGTCGGACTTCAAGAACTACTACGACAAGAGCTGGGGCGCGTTCAAGGCGAAGACCCACCCGGTGCCGGGCAACCACGAGACCTACGACCCGGCCGGCTCGCTCTCCGGGTACAAGTCGTACTTCGGCAGCATCGCCTACCCGCAGGGCAAGAGCTGGTACAGCTTCGACGAGGGCAACTGGCACTTCGTCGCGCTGGACTCCAACGCCTTCGACCAGAGCGCCCAGATCGACTGGCTGAAGGCCGACCTGGCGGCCAACGCCAAGAAGTGCGTCGCCGCGTACTGGCACCACCCGCTCTACTCCTCCGGCGGCCACGGCAACGACCCGGTCTCCCGGCCGGTGTGGAAGATCCTCTACGGCGCCAAGGCCGACCTGGTGCTGAACGGCCACGACCACCACTACGAGCGGTTCGCCCCGCAGGACCCGGACGGGAAGGCCACCGCCGACGGCATCGTCGAGATCGTCGGCGGCATGGGCGGCGCCGAGCCCTACCCGATCGAGACGGTCCAGCCCAACAGCCAGAAGCGGATCAGCGGTGACTACGGCGTCCTGAAGCTGGACTTCACCGACACCGGCTACGGCTGGAGCTACGTCGGCACCGACGGCCAGGTCAAGGACAGCAGCCCGAAGTACAGCTGCCACTGATGATGTACCTGGCCACCACCGGCCGCGGTTCGGACGCGCCGCCCCGCCCCACCGGGGTGGGGCGGCGCGTCCCCGGCACGGTTCTCGCGCTCGGCGCGGTCAGCCTGGTCACCGACGTCTCCTCGGAGATGGTCACCGCCGTGCTGCCGCTCTACCTGGTGCTGGGTCTCGGCCTGTCACCCCTCCAATTCGGCTTCCTCGACGGGATGTTCAACGGAGCCACGGCGCTGGTGCGGCTGCTCGGCGGCCGGCTCGCCGACCGCGGCGACGGCCGGCACAAGGCGGTCGCCGGAGCCGGCTACCTGCTCTCCGCGCTCTCCCGGCTCGGCCTGCTGCTGGCCGGCGGAGCGGCCGGCGGAATCGCCGCCGCGCTGGCCGCCGACCGGCTGGGCAAGGGCGTGCGGACCGCGCCCCGGGACGCGATGATCTCGCTCAGCGCACCGCCGGAGGCACTCGGCCGGGCGTTCGGCGTGCACCGCGCGATGGACACCACCGGCGCGCTGATCGGCCCGCTGGTCGCGTTCGCGGTGCTGTGGGCGACGGCCGACGCGTACGACGCCGTGTTCGTGGTCAGCTTCGCCACCGGGCTGCTCGGGGTGCTGGTGCTGGCCCTGTTCGTCCCGGGACGGACGGGCCGGCCGGTGCCCGCGCCGGTGCCGGTGCCGGTGCCTGTGCCCGCGCCGGCACCGGCGCGGGTGGCCCGGCCCGCGCGGCCGACCGCCCGACGGGCACTCGCCGATCCGGTGTTCCGGCGGGTCGTCGCGGCCGCCGCGCTGCTGGGCGCCGCGACGATCGGCGACTCCTTCCTCTACCTGCTGCTGCAGCGCCGCCTGGACCTGCCGCCCGAGTACTTCCCGCTGCTGCCGCTGGGCGCCGCGGCCTGCTACCTGCTGCTCGCCGTCCCGGCGGGCCGGATCGCGGACCGGACCGGCCGGCGGACCCCGTTCCTGTACGGGCACGGCGCGCTGCTCGCCGCGTACCTCGTCCTGCTGGCCCCGCCCGGGTGGGCGACTGCCGGGCTCGTCCTGGTGCTGCTGGGCGTCTTCTACGCCGCGACGGACGGCGTGCTGATGGCTCTCGCCGGTCCGGTGCTGCCGCCGGAGCGGCGGGCGGGCGGACTCGCCGTCCTCCAGACCGGCCAGGCCCTGGCCCGGCTGGTCGGCGCGGCCGGCTTCGGCGCCGCGTGGACCTGGTGGGGCGCGCGCCCGGCCCTGGCGGTGGCCGCGCTCGCGCTGGCCGCGGGCCTCGCCGCGGCCTGGCGGATCCTGCCGGAAGGGAAGACCTCGTGACGACGACTTCGGAGCCGACGGTGGACGGGAACGACGAGCCGACGGCGCGTCCGGTGACGGAAGGCCCGGCGGAAGGTCCGACGGCAGGTCCGGCGGCGCGTCCGGTCACGGCGGCGCGGGTGGCGGTCCTGGTGGCCGCCGTCCTGGTGCTGCTCGGCGGGTCGCTCGGGTACGTGCTGCACGCCCAGCAGCGCGGCGGCGGGCACCGGGCCGTCGCCGCGGACGCCTCGTTCACCCTGGACGGGCCCGGCGTCTACTACCGGGACGCGGCGTCGGGCCGGGTCGCCCGCCGCGGGGGACCGGCCGACGGGCCGTCCTGCGAGCGGTTCTACGCGGCGGGTGACCGGGCGCTGTGCCTGCGGGCCCTGCCCGGCACCCCGGCCCGGACCGAGGCGGTGGTGTACGACCGGCGGTTCACCGTGCTCCGGACGGTGACCGTGCCCGGCATCCCGAACCGGGCCCGGGTCTCCGCCTCCGGGCAGCTGCTGTCCTGGACCACCTTCGCGGTCGGCGACTCCTACGCCGTCAGCGGCTTCTCCACCCGCACCTCGATCCTCGACCTGCGCACCGGCTACCTGGTCAAGTCGATCGAGACCCTCCCGCTCACCGTCGACGGCGCCCGGTACCACGCGGCCGACGTCAACTACTGGGGCGTCACCTTCGCCGCCGACGACAACCGCTTCTACGCCACCGTCTCCACCGGCGGCCGGACCCACCTGGTCGAGGGCGACCTCAAGGCCTGGTCCGCCCGGACCCTGCGGGAGAACGTCGAGTGCCCGTCCCTCTCCCCGGACGGCACCCGGATCGCCTTCAAGAAGAAGGTCTCCGCCGACCCGGCCGCCCCCTGGCGCCTGTACGTCCTCGACCTCGCCGACCTGCGCGAGCACCCGCTCGCCGAGCCGCACAGCGTCGACGACCAGGCCGCCTGGCTGGACGACCGGACCCTCGCCTACGCCCTGCCGGCCGGGGAGGGCGGGCCGGGCAGCGACCTCTGGTCCGTCCCCGCCGACGGCACCGGCGCCCCGACCCTCCTCGCCCCCGGAGCCTCCTCCCCGGCCGCCGTCCTCACCCCCAGGGGCTGACCGTCGTCTCGCCGGGCACCACGATCGACGCGACGCCGCCGGTCCGGGTGCGTCCGATCCAGACCGGGCACCAGCCCTGGGGGGGTGCCGAAGGTGATCAGGTCCGCCCCGCGGGTCTCCGTACGGGCCTTCTCGAACCAGTGGTCGCAGAGGCACTCGGTGTCCCGCGGGGTGACCGCCGCCCCCCACGGCCCCTCGGAGGACTGCCGGGCCTCGCGGCGGAACGGCCCGACCAGTTCCTCCCACGCGGTGGCGTCGGCCAGGCCGCCGTTGGCGGCGGCGGAGTCGAATCCCGCGTCGCCGGCCCGCGCGACGTCCTCGCCCACGGCCAGGCCGACCTCCCACCCGGCCACCGGGTCGTCGCTCACCCGCAGCCGCGTCGCCGGACACTCCTCGCGCTCGAAATAGCTGCCGCCGCTCAGGTCCCCGGTCCTGGCCCACGCCGCCTCCACCGGGTAGGTGCCGGGCGGGATCCGGGCCGCCAGCTCCCGGCCCGGCTCCTCGGACCAGGGGTTGTCCACGATCAGCCGCCCGGTGGGGAACCGGACCGTGGTCACCTCCTCCAGGACCACCCCGTCGAGGAAGCCCGGCGGCCCCTCGTAGCGGATCCCGGGCCGTACGCCCGTCGGGAAGAGCAGGTCCAGGTACCGCCCGACCTCGGCCGCGACCCCCGACCGGGGCTCCTCCACCCACGTCATCCTCGCGTCCTTCCGCTCCGGCCATGGTCGAACAGCCCGCCCACACAGTAGGCCCCTGCCCCGGCGGACGCCGAACGCACCGGCCTCCTGATCCACGGCCGCATCGAACGCCACCACGGCGCCACCGACCTCATCGCTTCCCGGATGTCCCCCTCCGCCTCGGCGTCCGACCCGCTACGCTGCCCGGTTCGGCCGAACGCTGCCCGGCGGAACCGACCGGACCAGGCAGCTTCGGGAGAGACCCCCATGGACCGCGATTCCGCCGGCGCCCTCGACTTCCTCCAGTCGTGGTACGCGGAGCAGTGCAACGAGGACTGGGAGCACGGGTTCAGTATCCGGATCGCCACCCTCGACAACCCCGGCTGGACCGTCGAGATCGACCTCGTGGACACCGACCTCGAGGGGCGCCGACTCGACAAGTCGAAGCAGGAGGGGCCCGGAGGGTGCTGGCTCTGGTCCTGGTCGGACGGCGAGGTGTTCTCGGCCGCCTGCGACGAGCGCTCCCTGGAGCGGGCGATCCGCCGGTTCAAGGACTTCGCCGAGCAGGTGGAGCAGCCGTAGCGGCCGTACCCGCCGGGTGGTCAGATCCCACGGAGGGAGCAGACGGTGAACGCGACCGCGACGACCGCCAGGACGGCCATGGCGATCCCGGCCCTGCGGCCGCGGCGGGCGACCTCCTCGTACGGTCCCCGTTGACGGCCGCCGTCAGCAGGAACACGGCTGCCCCCGACCAGCGCCGAGGCACCGGGCCCCCGCCTGCGGAGCGCCGGGGGCGTCATGCGGAACAGCGCACCTGCGAACACGCCGAGCGCGGCGATCGCAAGCACCCAGAAGGAGGACGGCTTCGCGGCGGGCGGCAAGATCGTAGCGAGTGGACCACCCGTACGCTGGGCGGATGGCGAAGAAGCGGGTGCGGCGGTTGGTGGTGGGCGGGGACGAGTACCTGTGGACCGGGCGGATCGGGCACGTCGGGACCGGCGCAGAGGTGCGGCGGTGCGTGCACCTGCGGATCCTCGCCGGGCGGCGGGCCGTGCTGCCGGTGGTGATGGTGTCGGCCGGGCCGCTCGGGCCGTGGGGCGCGGCCACCGACTGCTCGTACCCGACGCCGGGCACCGTCCGGGCGGTGCTGGAGCTGGCGCTCGCCGAGGGGTGGGATCCGCGGGCGCCGGACCCCGGGTTCGCGATGCTGGGGGCGCTCGACGGCTGGGAGTTGTACGCGCCGGAGGACGAGCACCCCCGCTACTGGCTGTACCAGCGGCTGCTCGCCGAGGCCCTGCCGGCGGACGAGCTCGCGCTGCTCGCCCGGATCATGCGCGACCCGGACCCGGCCATGGCCGCCGGGACCCTCACCTGGCAACTGGACCGCAGGGCAGAGGAGTTGCTGGGCGACGCCCAGGCGTTCCACGCCTGGGCGGAGCAGCTGGGCCGGATCGGGGCGGACTTCCACCGCGCCAAGCTCGCGGAGTGGGAGCTGTTCCGTACGGTCACCGCCGGCGAGCCGTGGTCGGAGGCGGCACTGCTCACCGCCACCGACCGCAGCCAGCGTCAGCTCGCCGAGCGGGCGGTCGATCCGGCCGCCCTCGACCTGCTCGCCCGCGAGGGCCGCACCCGCCGCGTCCGCAACCGGGCGGCCGCCCGCCTCGCCGAGTCCCGCAGGAAGCGCAGCTAGGCCTCCCGGACGGCCGGCAGGCCCAGGTCGACCGGCCCGTCGCCGGGGCGGGTGCAGGTGTCGTGGCAGTCGGCGTCCAGGCTGCAGCACAGCGAGCAGATGGTGCCGGCGTGGAACGGGCACTCGGCGGTGTCGGGGATCTCGTACGAGCCCTCGCAGACCGCGCACTGCCGCGTGTCGGTCGAATCCACCAGCCCCGCTTCGGGGTTGGGGCGGGCGAGGTAGTAGCGGCCCTGGGTGGCCCAGGCGATCAGCGGGCACAGGGCCATGGCGAGGGCCAGGGCGATGAACGGGCTGAACGCCTGCGCGTAGGTGCCGAACCAGCCGAAGAACGCGGCGATGGAGACGGCCGCGGCGACGCACATGGCGCCGAACCCGGCCGGGTTGACGGCGTACAGGTGGGCGCGCTTGAACTCGATGTGCCGGGGGCTCAACCCGAGCGGCTTGTTGATGACCAGGTCGGCGGTGACCGCGCCGATCCAGGCGATGGCCACGTTCGAGTAGAAGCCGAGCAGTGAGCCCAGCGCGCTGAACATGTCCAGTTCCATCAGCAGCAGCGCGATGCCGCAGTTGAGGAAGATGTACCAGACCCGTCCGGGGTGGCGGTGGGTGATCCGGGAGAAGAAGTTCGACCAGGAGAGCGAGCCGGAGTACGCGTTGGTCGAGTTGATCTTGATCTGGGAGACCACCACGAACAGCCCGGCCACCGGCAGCGCGGCGGCGCCCAACCAGGGCCGCAGCGACTCCACGTACGGGGCGATCGGCTCCAGCGCCTTCGCCTCGCCGACCGCGCCGAGCGCCGCGAAGGCGAGCAGGGCGCCGCCGAGCTGCTTCAGCGCCCCGATCACCACCCAGCCGGGCCCGGCGGCCAGCACCGCGAGGTCCCAGCGCCGGGCGTTCGCGGCCGTCCGGGCGGGCATGAACCGCAGGTAGTCTGCCTGTTCGCCGATCTGGGCGATCAGCGACAGCGCCACGCCGGTGCCCAGCCCGAAGCCCATCAGGGTGAAGCCCGAGCCGACCCCGTGGGTGCCGCCGAAGGATGCGAACTCCCGGTAGGAGGACGGCGATTCGACCGCCAGGATGACGAACGGCGCGACCAGGCCGACGATCCACACCGGCTGCGTCCAGGACTGCATCCGGGCGATCCAGGCCATCCCCTTGAAGACGATCGGGATGACGATCAGGGTGGTCAGCAGGTAGCCGACGGGCAGCGGGACGTGCAGCACCTCGTGGAAGGCCTGCGCCATGATCGAGCCCTCGAGGGCGAAGAAGATGAAGGTGAAACTGGCGTACACCAGCGAGGTCAGCGTCGAGCCGAAGTAGCCGAACCCGGAACCCCGGGTCAGCAGGTCCATGTCGACGCCGTTGGCCGCGCAGGCGCGGGCGATCGGGATGCCGGTCAGGAAGATGACCACGGCGGCGGTGAGGATCGCGGCCAGCGCGTTGGTGAAGCCGTACGACATGACGATGCCCGCGCCGATCGCGTAGTCCGCCAGGTAGGCGATCCCGCCGAGGGCGGTGGAGGCGACCGCCAGCGGCGACCAGCGGCGGAAGGAGTGCGGGGCGTAGCGGAGCGAGTAGTCCTCCAGGCTCTCGTCCGCCGCGGACCTGGCGTACGAGCGCCGCGGCCCCGCGGCAGGGGACGGAACCGGGGAGGGGGAGTGCGCGGGCGGGCTGCTGATCTCGGTCATCGCCGCTCCAGGGAGTCGGGTGCAGGTGACCGGTGAGGTTAGGGACGTGGTGTGAAGCCCGCGGTGCCCGCGTCGTTTCGCGCCGGTAACCCCTTCAACGGCATTGCGCCGCCCAGGGGTTGCCGGCGCGGGCGCTACCGGGACGCGTCGACCGCCTGGGGCTTGCGGCCGGCGCCGGGCGGGCCGGCGAAGGCCTGGGCGATGGGGAGCCAGGTCTGGGCGGTGGGGCCGGTGGCGGTGAGGGCGAGGTCGTCGCGGTGGCGGCGCTGGGTGGCGAGGAGGCAGAAGTCGAGGGCGGAGCCGGTGACCCGGTCGCTCGCGTCGTCGGGGCCCCAGGTCCACAGGTCGCCGCCGGGGGAGCGGAGTTCGACCCGGACGGGGGCCTCGGGGGCGGGCAGGCCGTGGGCGGCGAAGGCGAAGCCGAGGGTGCGCACGGAGAGGTGCGCGATGTGGCGCAGCCGGTCGGTGGGTTCGCGGGTGACGCCGAGGGCGTCGGCGACGTCCTGGCCGTGGGCCCAGGTCTCCATCAGGCGGGCGGTGGCCATCGAGGGGGCCTTCATCGGCGGCCCGAACCAGGGCAGCCTGGTGTCGGCGGGGACGGCGGCGAGGGCGGCGAGCAGCTCCTCGCGTCCGGTGCGCCAGCGGTCGAGGAGTTCGGCGGGCGGCTCGCCGACGCCCTCGGCGGCGCCGCGGTCGACGGCGCCGAGGCCGTCGGTGAACTCCCGCCCCAGGGCGGCGGCGAAGCCCTCGGGGTCGCGGGCGGCCAGCAGCGACCAGCGGTCGGTCCAGGCGAGGTGGGAGAGCTGGTGGGCGACGGTCCAGCCGGTGGCGGGTGTCGGGGTGGCGAGCCCGGCGGCGTCGAGCGGGCCGACCAGGCGGTCCAGGTCGGCGTTCTCGGCGCGCAGGTCGTCGAGCAGGGCGGTCAGGTCTGCCACGGTGGTTCGTCCTCTCCGGAAGGTCGCACGCCATTCCTACCAGTCGGGAACACCGGTGAGTAGGGTGCGCGGGAATGCTGGTGGGGGCGGCTGCCGCGTGTGAGAATCGGCGCCGTGACCGGGGCGTACGGCATCTCCACCGCGGCGGCCGCGCTCGATGGCGAGGCGGCCGCGCTGGTCCGGGCTGCGGTGCTGGGCGATCTGGCCCGCCGGGTGGTGGCGGAGTGCGGGGCGGACGTCGGCCTGGTGGGCGTACCGGACCGGGCGGACCGGCCGGGCCGGATGGTGCTGCGGCACTGGGCGGGTACCCGGGCGGCGCTGCTGCACGACCTGGACGTGCCGATCGGCACGGGCCTGGGCGGCCGGGCGCTGGCCGAGCGGGCGCCCAGCTGGGTGCCGGACTACCGGGCGGCGAGCACCATTTCGCACCATTACGACGCCGCGGTCGCGGCCGACGACCTGTACGCGATGCTGACCGTCCCGCTGGTGCAGGGCGGAGCGGTGCACGGGGTGGTGTACGCCTCGATGCGTTCGGTGGTGCCGTTCGGCGACGTGCGGATCGCGTCGGTGGCGCGGCTGGCCGCGACCGCGACCCGGGCGCTGGCCTGGGCGGGTGCGCCGAGGCCGGCCCCCGAGCGTCAACCGAGGCTGACTCCACGGGAGTTGGAGGTGGTCCGGTGGGCGGCGACCGGCCGGTCCAACCCGGAGATCGCCGCCCAGCTCGGGCTGACCCGCAACACGGTGACCGGCTACCTGAAGGACGCCATGCACAAGGTCGGGGCCCGCAACCGGACCGAACTGGCCCTGCGGGTGCGGGAGACCGGCCTGGTCAGTTGACCTTGCGGTCGCGGCCGGTCCAGTACGGCTCGCGCAGCCGGAACTTCTGCAGCTTGCCGGTGGCGGTGCGGGCGAGTTCGGTGCGGAACTCCACCGAGGTCGGCGCCTTGTAGCCGGCCAGCCGCTGCTTGCAGTGCGCGATCAGCCCCGCCTCGTCGGCGGTGCGGCCCTCGCGGAGCACCACCAGGGCCTTGACGGTCTCGCCCCACTTCTCGTCGGGCACGCCGATCACCGCGACCTCGGCGACCGCCGGGTGGTCGTACAGGCAGTCCTCCACCTCGATCGAGGAGACGTTCTCGCCGCCGCTGATGATGACGTCCTTCTTGCGGTCGGAGATGGTCAGGTAGCCGTCGGTCAGGGTGCCGCCGTCGCCGGTGTGGAACCAGCCGTCGCGCAGCGCCTCGCCGGTCGCGGCGGGCTGGTCCCAGTAGCCCTCCAGCACGGTGTTGGAGCGGGCCACCACCTCGCCCTGCCCGTCGACCCTCAGCTCGGTGCCCAGCGCGGGCGCGCCCGCCTGCACCAGCTTCTCGGCCCGCTCCGCGGCGGGCAGCGCGTCCCACTCGGCGCGGCCGCGGTTGACGGTGAGCACCGGGGAGGTCTCGGTCAGGCCGTAGATCTGCATGAACTCCCAGCCCAGCTCCGACTCCATCCGCTGCACCATGGAGGTCGGCGGCGGCGCCCCGGCGACGATCATGCGGACCTTGTCCCGGCCGGGGACCGGCCCGTCCCAGTCCGCGGCGGCGTCCAGCACCATGGCGACCACGGCGGGCGCGCCGCACAGGAAGGTCACCCCGTGCCGCTCGACCCGGCGCAGGATCTCCGCGCCGTCGACCTTGCGCAGCACCACGTGCTGCGCGCCGAGGCCGGTGAGCGAGAACGGCAGCCCCCAGCCGTTGGCGTGGAACATCGGCAGGGTGTGCAGGTAGACGTCCCGGTCGCTCGCGCCGAAGTGCAGGCCCATCAGCACCGCGTTCAGCCACAGGTTGCGGTGGGTCAGCTGAACGCCCTTGGGGCGGGCGGTGGTTCCGCTGGTGTAGTTGACGGTGGCGGTGTCGTTCTCGCCGATCGCGTGCCGCACCGGCTCCCGGTCGAAGTCGTACAGCAGGGCGTCGCTCTCCGCGCCGAGCACGAAGCGGTGCCTCACCGCGACCCCGGCCAACGCCTGGTCCAGCTCCGGGTCGACCAGCAGCACCGAGGCGCCGGACTGCTCGACGATGTACGCGACCTCCTCGGCACGCAGCCGGAAGTTGATCGGGACGAGGATCCGGCCGTGGCCGCTCACCCCGTACAGCGAGGTCATCAGGCGGGCCGAGTTGTGCGAGACGACGGCGACCCGCTCGCCGGGGCCGACACCGAGCCGGTCCAGCCCGGCGGCCTGCGCCCGGGCCAGCTCGGCCATCCGCCGGTAGCTGACCTCGCCCCAGGAGGCGGCCGGCTGGACGGGCTCGTCGACGATCCCGATCCGGTCGCCGTAGACCTGCTCGGCCCGGTCGAGGAAGTCCATCACGGTGAGTGGAGTCTGCATGCGGTCACTGTGCCCGCCGCACCCCGGCCCCAACACCCCCGATCGGGGGTGCCGCCCGCCGTCCGGGTGACGGGTGCGGCCTCCCGTGGCCGAGCGGTGGTCCGTGGTACCTCTTGGGGTGGGGCCGAGCGGAGAGGCGGGCTGCGGATGGTGTCGATCGCCGTCGTCGGGGCCAACGGGAACATCGGGCGGTGCCTGGTCACCGAGGCGCTGGCCCGCGGGCATCTGGTCACCGCGGTGGTCCGCGACCCGGACCGCTACCAGGGCCTGGCGATGGACGTGCTGCCCGGCGACGTGCTGGAGCCCGAGGACGTGGCCCGGGTGGCGGCCGGGCAGGACGCCCTGGTCAGCGCGGTCGGCGGCGGCCGGGTGGTCGCCGAGGCGGCCCGCTCGCTGGTCGCGGGCCTGCGCGAACTGGACGACGCGGCACCGCGGTTGCTGGTGGTCGGCGGCGCGGGCAGCCTGCTGGTGGGCCCCGGCGTCCGGGTCTGGGACGACCTCGGTCTGCCCGCCCCGCTGCGCCGGACCATGCACGCGCACGGCGAGGCGCTGGAGTACCTGGAGACCGTCGCCGACCTGGCGTGGACCGTGCTCAGCCCGGCCGAGCTGCTCGAACCGGGCGCGCGCACCGGCCGCTACCGCACCGGCACCGACCACCTGCTGGTCGGCCCCGACGGACGCAGCCGGATCACCGTCGCGGACTACGCGGTCGCCCTGGTGGACGAGCTGGAGAACCCGCGCCACCTGGGCGAACGCTTCACCGTCGGCTACTAGCAGCCGCTAGCCGAGCTGGATCGAGCGCTTGGCGAGGCCCATCCAGAAGCCGTCGATCACGCTGCGCTGCCCGCCGAGGTCGGCCTCGCCCGCGCCGAGGGTGACGAACAGCGGGGCGAAGTGCTCGGTGCGCGGGTGGGCGAGCCGCCCGGCGGGGGCCTTGTGCTCGAAGTCGAGCAGCGCGTCGAGGTCGCGGGCCTCCAGCGCGCGGCGCCCCCAGTCGTCGAACTCGGCCATCACGGAGCTGACCCGGCCCTCCATGGAGAGGGCGCGCAGGTTGTGGGTGAAGAAGCCGCTGCCGACGATCAGGACGCCCTCGTCGCGCAGCGGGGCGAGCTTGCGGCCGATCTCCATCAGCTTCCGCGGGTCGAGGGTGGGCAGCGAGACCTGGAGCACCGGGATGTCGGCGTCCGGGAACATCTCCACCAGCGGGACGTACGCGCCGTGGTCCAGGCCCCGGTCGGGGATGTCCTGGACGGGGGTGCCGGCGCCGCGCAGCAGCTTGCGGACGTCCTCGGCGAGCCGCGGCGCGCCGGGCGCGGGGTACCGCACCTCGTAGTAGTGGTCGGGGAAGCCCCAGAAGTCGTGGACCAGCGGCACGGTGGTGGTGGCGCCGAGGGCGAGCGGCGCCTCCTCCCAGTGGGCGGAGACCATCAGGATCGCCCTGGGGCGCGGCAGGTCGGCGGACCAGGCGGCGAGCTGGCCGGGCCAGACCGGGTCGTCGGCGAGCGGCGGCGCGCCGTGCGAGAGGTAGAGCGCGGGCATGCGCTCGGGGGCGGCGGCGGTGCTCATCGTCTCCTCCGGATGGTTCAAATTTGAACTGATACTCTCGACGGTACACCTGAGTTCGAATTTGAACAACAGGAGTAGAGTGGGCCCCATGACCGAACCCCGCTGGCTCAACGAGAACGAGATGGCCGCCTGGCGCGGGTTCGTCGCCGCCACCAACCTGGTGGCGCGCCACCTGGAGCGGCAGCTCAAGGACGACGCGGGCCTCTCGCACACCCAGTACGAGATCCTGGTCCAGCTCTCCGCCCAGCCCGACGGCGCGCTGCGGATGACCGACCTCGCGGACCGGCTGATCACCTCCAAGAGCGGCCTGACCTACCAGGTCACCCAACTGGAGAAGGCGGGCCTGGTGGCCCGCCGCTCCTGTCCCAGCGACGTCCGGGGCGTCTTCGCCGAGATCACCGACCAGGGCTGGGAGGCCCTGCGCGAGGCCGCGCCCGGTCACGTCGCCGCCGTCCGCGAGGCGCTGATCGACGTCCTCACCCCCGAGCAGCTCACCGCCCTCGCGGACAGCCTCGGCACGGTCAGCGACCGGCTGCGGGCCGACGACCGCTGAACCCCGCGCGGGGCCGACGACCGCTGAGCCCGCGGGGCCGACGGCCGCCGGGCCCGGCCGCGGGCTCAGTCGAGCACGGCCGCCCGGACGCACAGCACGTCCGGCAGGTGCGAGACCAGCGGCGACCAGCTGTCGCCCTCGTCCGCCGAGCCGTACACCTCGCCGTTGCGGTTCCCGAAGTACACGCCGGCCGGCTCCCCGTCGTCGGTGCACAGCGCGTCGCGCAGCACCACGCCGTAGTGGTCCTCGGCGGGCAGGCCGGTGCTCAGCGGCTGCCAGCTGCCGCCCGCGTCGCGGGTGCGGTACACCCGGCAGCGGTGGTCGACCGGCAGCCGGGCGTAGTCGGCCTCCAGTGGGAAGAGGTAGGCGGTACCGGCGGTCCGCGGGTGGGCGGCCAGGCCGAAGCCGAACGAGGCGGGCAGGTCGTCGGCGATCGAGGTCCAGCTGCGCCCGCCGTCCTCGCTGCGGTAGACCCCGCCGTGGTTCTGCAGGTACAGCCGGTCCGGGTCGCCGCCGTCCGCCGCGACCTTGTGCACGCACTGCCCGAACTCCGGGTACTCGTCCGGCAGGAACTCCGCGCGGATCCCGGTGTTGGACGGCGCCCAGCTCGCCCCGCCGTCCGCCGAGCGGTACACCCCGCCGGTGGAGACGGCGACCGTCAGCGCCCGCGGGTCGCGCGGGTCGGTGACGATGGTGTGCATGCCCTGGCCGCCGAACCCGGCGTCCCACTCGGCGCGTTGCGGGTGGTCCCAGAGCGCGTCGACCAGCTCGAAGCTCTCCCCGCCGTCGGTGGAGCGGAACAGCGCGGCGGGCTGGGTGCCCGCGTACACCACGCCCGGCGCCTCCGGCCCGGCCGGGTGCAGCTGCCACACCCGCTCCAGCGAAGTCCCGGTCCGCTCGGGGAACTTGACGGCCGGTCGGGCCGGCTCCCGCCAGTTCGCCCCCAGGTCGTCCGACCACCAGACCGACGGGCCCCAGTGGCTGCTGTCCGCGCCGACGAGCAGCCGGGTCCGGCCGCCGCGGCGGTCGATGCCCACCGAGTAGACCGCGTTCATCGGGAAGTGCGGCCCGGAGAACTCCCACTTCACCCGGTCGGGGCTGCGCCCCAGGAACAGGCCCTTCTGCGTTCCGACGGCCAACAGCACTTCCGGCATGGCGACTTCCCACCTGATCGACGGACGGGTCCCCCGGCGGCCAGTCTCCTCCCGGCGGCCGGGCGGCGCACGTTACCGCGCCGCACCGACAGTCCGATCGCGTCGCTCAGACCGCCAGCAGGTCCGCCGCGGCCCGCGGGTCGTCCTCCCGCATCCGCCGCTGCGGCCGCCGGACCAGCAGGTACGCCGCGCCCGCCAGGCCCACCGCGCCGATGCCGAGCAGCGCCGCCCACACCTGGTACCAGGGCGCCCCCGGCGGTGCCAGCACCGCGCGCGGCCAGCAGATGTTGACCACCTCCAGGCCGGTCCACAGCACCGCCAGGACGTTCAGCGGGGTGCCGAGGCGCCCGTACGAGACCTCGCCCGCCGGGCGCCAGGTGCCGCGCAGCCGGGCCGTCAGGGCGGCGGCGCAGAGCAGGAAGAACGGCAGGAAGGTGGCGGCCGTGCCGAAGGTGATCAGGCTGCCGATCGCGGTGGACTCCAGGCCCAGCGGCAGCGCCGCGCAGCTGATCACGGTGGCGGCGACCAGGCCGCCGATCGGCGCCTGCTGCCGGTTGACCCGGCGGACCTTGTCGGCGAACGGGAACACCCCGTCCCGGGCCAGCGAGTAGAGGCCGCGGGCCGCGCCGCCCTGCGAGGCCATCAGGCAGGCGGTGAAGCTGACCAGCACCACCACCACGAAGGGCTTGGCCGACCAGTCGCCGAATCCGGTGGTGACCGCGGTGGTCACCGGGTCGAGGTCGGTGCCGGCCACCACGGCGGCCGGGTCCGGGTGGGCGAGGGCCACCGACACCGCGTTCAGGATCACCACCGCGCCGACGCTGAGCAGCGCCCAGCGCATCGCCCGGGGCACCTGGCGGGCGGCGTCCCTGGTCTCCTCGGCGGTGGACACGCACGCGTCGAAGCCGATGAACGCCCAGCCGCCGACCGCGACCACCGCCAGGAACGCCGCCGCGCCGCCGGTGCCGTTGGCCGCCGGCGCGTCCAGGGTGTCCAGCAGCAGGCCGAAGCCGTGCTCGCGGAAGAACAGCAGCAGGGCCAGCCCCACCCCGACCGAGGCGATGACCTCGGCGGCGATCCCCAGCGAGACGAACCGGCGCAGCAGGTCGATGCCGTACGCGTTCACCAGGGTGCAGAACAGCATGAAGCCGACCGCGGTGAGCACCAGCTGCGGCGGGGTCGGGACGGCGCCGAACAGCGCGAAGAACCACGGCGCCGCCAGGTACGCCACCGTGGTGTTGGCGAACATCACCGCGAACTGCCACATCCAGCCGGTCAGCCAGGCGAAGGACGGGCCGACCAGCCGACGGCTCCACTGGTACGCGCCGCCCGCCAGCGGCCACTGCGAGGCCAGCTCGGAGTAGACCCCGACCACCAGCAGCTGTCCCAGCAGGCAGACCGGCAGGGCCCACACCCAGGCGCCGCCGTCCACCGCCATGCCGACCTGCGCCACCGCGTACAGGCCCACCACCGGGGAGACCACGGCGAAGCCCATCGAGATGTTGCCGAGGACGCCGAGGCTGCGGCGCAGTTCCTGCCGGTAGCCGAGGGCGGCCAACCGGTCGCCGTCGGTTCTGCGGTCAGTGTCGGGAGCGTCGTTCATGCCGGGTCACCTCGCCGTTCCGTTAAAACTAACTTTGTTAGTCCGGGACCGTAGCCGCTCCCGGCCGGAAGCGGAAGACGCCGACACCAGGCTGTAACGTGACCCGTCGGGAACACGGGCCACGAAGGGGCGGGAACGGTGGGGCGACCGAGCAGGGCGCTGCTGAGCAGGGAGATCATCGCGGCGGCCGCCCTCGACCTGGTCGACCGCGACGGCCCCGGCGCGCTCACCATGCGTGCCCTCGCCGACCGGCTCGGGGTGAAGGCCGCCTCGCTCTACAACCACGTCGCCGGCAAGGACGAGCTGCTCGACGCGCTCGCCGAACTCGTCAACGCCGAGATCGACCTCACCCCGCTGGACGACCCGGACCGCCGCGCCGGACTGGCCGCCTACGCCCGCGGCTACCGCGCGGTCTTCCTGCGCCACCCCCACACCATCGCGCTGCTCGCCCGCCGCCGGGTCGAGGCCGGCCGCCAGCTGCTCACCTACGACGCGCTGCTCGCCGCCCTGGTCCGGGCCGGCCTCGACCCGGCCGACGCCGCCGAGACCGCGGCCGCGCTCGACTACCTGGTCCTCGGCTCCGCGCTGGAGACCTTCACCGCCGGCTTCGCCCGCGACGCCGCCGACTACCGCCCCGGCTACCCCGCCCTCGCCGACGCGCTGGAGGCCTCCGCCTCCCGCGGCCCCGGCCTCGACGACCGCGGCTTCGAACTCGCCCTGCGGCTGCTGCTCGCCCCGATCTGAGCACCGCGGCCGGGCGGCGGCCGCCGGAACGCCGACGGGCGCCCGGCCGTCGTCGTGCGACGGCGCGGGCGCCCGCGGGGGAGCGGTGCCGGTCGGGCTACTCGGCGGCGGCCGCGGCCTTCTGCTCGGCGACGTTGGCGTGCACCTCGGACATGTCCAGCGCCCGGGCCTGCTTGATCAGGTCCTCCAGGGCCGGCTCCGGCAGCGCGCCGGGCTGCGCGAACACCAGCACGCCCTCGCGGATGATCGCCAGCGTCGGGATCGACCGGATCTCGAACGCCGCCGCCAGCTCCTGCTGCGCCTCGGTGTCCACCTTCGCGAAGGTGATGTCGGTGTGCTTGTCGGAAGCGCGCTCGAAGATCGGCCCGAACATCCGGCACGGACCGCACCACGCCGCCCAGAAGTCGATCAGGACGAACCCCTTGCCGTCCTCGCCCTGGACCACCTCGTCGAAGTTGTCCTTGGTCAGCTCGACCGTGCTCATCAGCTTCCACCTGCCCTTCGGGAGTCTGTCCGGTGGCGTCAACGGCACCGGCCGCCGGGCTATTCCGTGCCCCGTTGAACCCCGCCGCCGTCCGGCGCGTACCCCGGGGTGGACGGGTGCACACCGCGCCCGTCGACAGCCCAGGGACGCACCATGACGCGCAGCACTCCCACCCACGCCGTCAAGCTCGCCCGGGTCGCCGCCGGGGTCGCGGCCGTCGCCGCCCTGGCCGCGGGCTGCGGCTCCGGCGGCGGTTACGGCGGCGGCTCCGGCAGCAGCGGCAGCGGCTCCCCGCCCGCCTCGACCGCCCCCGCCCAGCAGCCCGCCCTGACCACCGCCGACACCCCGCTCGGCACCGTGGTCACCGACGGCCAGGGCCACACCCTCTACCGCTTCGACAAGGACACCAACGCCCCGTCCACGTCGAACTGCACCGGCACCTGCGCCACCACCTGGCCGCCCGCCGCCGGTGGCGCGAACCCGCAGCTCAAGGGTGTCGACGCCAAGCTGGTCTCCACGGTCACCCGGACCGACGGCACCCAGCAGCTCACCCTGGACGGCTGGCCGCTCTACCGGTACGCCGCCGACACCGAGCCCGGCGACACCAAGGGCCAGGGCGTGAACGGCACCTGGTTCGCGGCCACCCCGACCGGCGCCAGGGCCGGCACCGGCACCCAGCCCGCGACCCCGCCGCCCGCGAGCCCGAGCGGCGGCTACGGCTACTGAGCCGCAGGGTCCGGCGGGCCCGGAAGGTGAGGCGGGCCCGGAGGGTGCGGCGCGGGCGCCCGCGCCGCACTCCTGTGGTTATCGACCGCGGCGGCCCCCGACTTGAGGGGCCCGGCGGGGGAGGCCCCGCTTCCTGTCGACCCCGGAGGAGCAGGTGCGCGAGGATGGCGCCGTGACCGAGCACCCGCGCCCGGCCGGTCACCCCGGTCGCGGCGGGCCGCCCGGCGCCGTGCCGGACGAGGAGCTGATGCGGGCGCTGTACCGCGAGCACGCCGGACCGCTCCTCGGCCACGTCCTGCGACTGGTCGCGGGCGACCGGCAGCGCGCCGAGGACGTGGTGCAGGAGACGATGCTGCGCGCCTGGCGCACCATCGACCGCCTGGACACCACCCGCGAGAGCCTGCGCCCCTGGCTGGTCGCGGTCGCCCGGCGGATCGTGATCGACGGCCACCGCCGCCGGCTCGCCCGCCCCCGCGAGGTCGACCCGGCGCCGCTCGCCGGCCTCCCGGCCGAGGACGGGCTCGACCGGGTGCTGCGCCTGATGACCGTGGCCGACGCCCTCGGCGACCTCACCGACGCCCACCGCGAGGTGATCGTGGAGACCTACTTCGAGGGCCGGACCGTCGACGAGGCGGCCGACCTGCTCGGCGTCCCGCCGGGCACCGTGAAGTCACGGATCTTCTACGCGCTGCGGGCCCTGCGGCTCGCACTCGAGGAACGAGGGGTGACACCGTGACACCGCGCCCGGAGGACCACCACGACGCGGCCGCGTACGCGCTCGGCGTCCTCTCCCCGGCCGACCGCGGACGCTTCGAACGGCACCTCGCCGACTGCCCGCGCTGCGCCGCCGAACTGGACGGCCTCGCCGCCCTCCCCCCGCTGCTGGCCGACCTCGCCGCCGAGTCCGGGCCGGATCCGCTGCCCGAGCCCCGCCCGCAATTGCTGGACCGGCTGGTCGCCGAGGTGACCGCCGCCCGCCGCAAGGGCCGGATCCGCCGGCTGGCGCTGGCCGCCTGCGCCGCCGTCCTGGTCGTCGGCGGGCCGGCCGCCACCTGGGCGCTCACCCAGCCGACCGCCCAGGTCGCGGTCGCGCAGCAGCGGTTCACCGCCACCGACCCGGCCACCGGGGTCTCGGCCTCGATCGGCGTGGCGCCCCGGGCCTGGGGGAGCGAGGTCACCCTCGCGCTCGGCGGCGCCCACGGGCCGCTCGCCTGCGAGCTGGTGGCCGTCGCGCCGGACGGCGCCCGGCAGACCGTCACCACCTGGTCGGTGCCGGCCGACGGCTACCGGGACGGGCCGGTGCGCACCACCGGCGGCGCGGCGCTGGGCCCGTCCGGCATCGACCGCTTCGAGGTGCGCACCCTGGACACCGGCCGGCTGCTGGTCGCCGTCCCGGCCCGCGGCTGAGCGGGCCCGGCGCGGCCGGACGGCGCGCCCGGTCGGTGCACGCGATCAGTGCGCACCCGGTCGGCGGGCGGCCGCGAGGCGGCGCAGGGTGCGGCCGCAGTGCCGGGCGTACTGGTGCTGGAGGAACGGGACGAGCGGCCCGGCGAGCCGGGTGTACCAGCGGCCGGGGCGGCTGAAGGCGGTCACGGTGAACCACACCCGGCCGTCGGGGGCCAGCTCCACCTGGAACACCTCCTCGCCGCACTCGGGGTGGCCGGCCAGCGTCCCGTACGAGAAGCCGATCCGGTCGCTCTCGTACGCGGTCCACACCACCCGGCACGGTGCGCCGACCCGCAGCGGGCCGACGCCGATCGTGCAGCGGACCGGCAGCCCGACCTCGGCGCGGGCGCCGTCGGTCTCGACGTGGACGCCGGCCTCCCGGTGCATCCGGAAGGTGGTGACGGACTCCCCGGCCGCCTCCAGCACCTCGCGGCCGTGGCCGATCAGGGCGCGGTGGTGCAGGTGGTTGTAGCCGGCGGGGAGCGGGCCGGGCCGGGTGACGGCGCCGACCTCGGGGTAGTTGTGCGCGGTGTTCATCGCTGGGTCTCCGGTCGGTGGGCGAGACGGCGCCAGGCGAGGACGGCGCACAGGGCGAAGCCGAGTGCGTTGCCCAGGCCGTGGGTGGCGGCCATCCAGGTCAGGGTGGGGTGGGGCAGGTCGGCGGCCTCGCCGGCCGCCCACCACAGGGCGAGCAGCATGGTGGCGGCGAGCACGGCCGAGGAGGTGGCGAGCAGCGCGGCGGTGAGCCGGTCCGGCGCGCGGTGGCGCAGGTCGCGCCAGCAGGTCAGGCCGACCAGCCACATGCCGGCGGTGAGGACCAGCGCGCCGAGCAGCTCGGCCCAGTCGTCGACGAAGTAGCCGGCGAGGACCAGCAGGGTGCCGGCGGGGACGCTGAGCGCGGCCCAGCGGGCGGCGGCCAGGTCGGGGGCGGCGCGGCAGACCAGCCCGGCGACCAGGGCGGCGGTGAAGCCGGCGAAGTGGAAGTGCGGCACGGTGAGCGCCAGGATGTCGAGGTCGAAGCCGAGCAGCCGGTGGCCGGAGCGTTCGGCGACCAGGGCGAGGCCGGCGACGGACGGCGCGGCGAGCGCGGTGACGGCGGCGAGCTCCCGGCAGAGGTCCGCCGGTCCGGCGGCCCGCCGCAGGGCGGCGGCGCGGCGGAGAGCGAGCACCGCGAGCAGGGCGGTGGCGGCGGCGTAGCAGGCGGCGAGTGCGGTGGCGAGCGGTCCGCGCGGCAGCCAGAGGCAGACCGCGCCGGGTGCGGCGAGCAGCGGCCACCGGCGGGCGAGCCGGGCGGCGGGCCCGTCGAGCAGGCCGAGGCCGAGCGGCAGTACGACCAGCATGCCGAGCAGCACGATGAGGTCGACCAGCATGGTCATCGGACGTCCCCCATGGTCGAACGTTGCATTGAACGTGTTCAAATCGAAGCGTCGCCGACTCTACCCCGGCGAATTGAACATGTTCAACACTGGGGTGGGGTGGACCCCGGGCGGGTCGGCGCGCACGCTGGAATGACCGGAATGCCGGACCCGCACCCCGGAGGTGGCGGCCATGCACACGCTCGTCGGATGGCACATCGAGATGGAGTTCCAGGAGGACGGCGACCGGACCAAGGCCGCCGCCATGGTCCGCCTCGCGGACGGCACCGAACTCCGCGCCCACGGCTTCAGCACCCGCCACCACGCCGACGCCCCGCAGCTGCGGGTCGGCGAAGAGGTGGCCGGCGCGCGGGCGCTCAACGAACTCGCCATGCAACTGCTGACCAAGGCCCACGGAGAGCTGAAGGGCAGGTCCCCCGACTCCCCGCTGATGTGACCCGCCCCACCGGCTGACCGGGCCTCCGCCCCACCGGCCGACCGCCCCACCGGCCGTCCGGGCTACCCGGCCTCGACGGGCGCGGCGGCCGGAACGGCGGTGCCCGGGCGCCGGGTGCGCTCGGCCCAGCGCGCCGCGGGCGCCATCGCCGCGCCCGCGGCGACGAAGACCCCGCCCAGCACCAGCCAGCCGGGCGGGCCCCAGCCGAGCACCAGCGTGGTCAGCAGCGCCGGGCCGAGCGTCCTCGCCACGGCCACGCCGGTCCCGAAGAAGCCCTGGTACTGGCCCTGTCGGTCGGCCGGGGCCAGACCGAAGCCGATCTCCCACGCACCCGACGCCAGCATCATCTCGCCGAGCACCTGGACCGCGCCCGCCGCCACCAGCACCCCGGCCGCCGCCCAGCCCGAACCGCCCGCCGCCGAGGCCGCGAACCCGGCACAGGACAGCCCCAGCAGCAGCCCCGCCCGGCGCACGTACCGGCCCGCCGAGCCGACCGACGTCACGCCCCGGGCCACCCGCACCTGGAACGCCACCACGCTCAGCGTGTTCAGCACCAGCAGCGCGGCCGCGGTCCAGTCCGGCGCCGCCGTCCAGCGGACCACCCACAGCGGGAGGATCAGCGACAGCAGCGGCATGTACAGCAGCATCACGGCGTTGATCAGCGCCACCAGCGCGTACGGGCGGTCCCGCAGCACCGCGAGCCGCGGCTCGCCGGGCGCGGACGGCACCGGCGGGACGGCCGGCAGCCGCAGCAGCAGGACGGCCGCCAGCAGGAAGCTCGCCGCGTCCAGCGCGAACACGGTCAGATACCCGGCGCGGGTGTCGACGTGCAGGGCCACGCCGCCCAGCGCGGCGCCCACCGCGAGGCCCGCGTTCACCGTCGACTGCAGGTACGCCCGGATCTCCGTCCGCCGCTCCGGCTCCACCAGTCCGGCCAGCAGTGCCTGCCGGGCCGCCGACAGGCCGGTCTGCACGCAGCCGTACACCACCGCCGCCAGCACGAACCCGGCGAACGAGCCGACCGTCAGGAACGCCGTCACCGCGACCGCGGTGGCCACCGCGAGCAGCACCGCCGTGCCGCGCGGGCCGCGCCGGTCCGCCAGGTGCCCCAGCGGCACCCCGGCGAACGCGCCCACCGCCCAGCCCACCGTCAGTCCGATACCCACCTGCGACGCCGACAGCCCCACCACCCGGGTGAAGTACAGCGCCGAGGTCACCAGATACGCGCCGTCGCCCAACGCGCTCGCCAACTGCGCCCCGGCCAGCCGCCGCCCCACCCCCGCGGGCGGTATCAGCCTGCTCCCCATCCCGGCCCCCCGTCCCAGCCCGCCCCCGGGCCGCAAGTGATCGACGCCCAGCGTAGGCCGTCGCCCCCCGACCACGCCGGTCAGCCGCCGCCGAACCACGCCCGCCGGGAGGCGCCCCCGCCCACAGCGCGACGCACGCCCGCGGCGGCCCCAGGCGGCTCTGCCGCACGGACTCGGCGCTGCCGGGCCACGTGTGCCCTTGGCCTCCGGCAGGGTGGTGCGCCGCGGCGCCTGCTCGCCGGGTGCCCCAGGCGCCCTTGCCGCAGGGACTCGCCCAGGCCTCCGGCCGGGGGGTGCCGAGTGCTGGGTCGCCGTGGTCCGAACGGGTCGGCCCGGGCCGTGCGGGCCGTCTACGGGTCAGTGGCCGGGGACGCCGTTGTCGGCGCTGAGGACGTTTCCGTGCTCCGGTGCGCCGGCCAGGCGGCGCAGGTCGCCGACGGCGGGGTCGGAGATCGACACGGTCAGGGTGTACGACGGCTGACCGGTGATCGTGTTGTTCGCGTCCGTGGGCGCGACCAGCTGCTTCTGGACCGCCAGGCCGTCGAAGCCGGGGCAGAGCGCCTCGGCCGGCATGGTCACGGTGGCGGTCGCGCCGTCCTCCCGGCCGACCCGGATCTTCCCGTCCGGGCTGTGCGTGGTCGCCCCGTCCATGGTGACCGGCAGGTGGTGCGCCCCGCCGACCAGGCCGTCGGGGCCTTCGATCTCGACCGCCACGCCCTCCGGGCCGAGCGGCTCGGTGAGGTCCAGCGGGCGGTCGCCGCCCGGCCCGAGCACGAGAGTGAAGGTGAAGTCACCCGGGTCGCTGCCGTGCTTCATGAATCCGTACTCGTGGAGGTCCAGCTGCGGGCCCGGCGGCGGGTCGTCCTGTTCGACGAAGCCGACGGGCACGGCCGGGGCGGCCGACGGCAGGGGGAAGTGGTGGTAGTCCTTCTGCCCGCACCGGCTGCCGTCGGAGACGCCCCCGCCGGGCAGCGGGACGTCGGCCGCCGGGCGCGGCGCGGCCTGCGCGGCGCGGTCCCGCAGGCCGGACAGGCCGTTGATCAGGCCGCTCTGCGGGCCGACCGCCACGGTCAGCGCCGTCACCGCGACCACCGCGGCGGCCATCACCACGTGCCGGAGCCGGACCCGGCGCCGCCCGCCGACCGCCGCCGTGCGGACGGGCGTCGGCGACCAGCGGCGGCCGCCCGGGTCGACCGGGGGCTCGACCCGCCAGCGGGCGGTCAGCATCCGGGTGCGGGCCGAGGGCTCCTGCACGGCGGCGCCGCGGACGAAGGACTCGTCGAGGACCAGCCCCTCGAACGGGTCGCCGCCCTCCGGCTCGGGCCGGTCGGCGGGGCGGGGGTCGGGATCGTCGGCTATCGGCACCGCGCCAGTATGCCCGCACCCCCGGACGGGCCCGCACGGGGTGTCAGGACGCTGCGTCCGCCAGGTCGGTGAGCGGGACGGCCGGGTCGGCGAGGCGTCCGGCGTCGACCGGGCGTCCGGAGCGGCACAGCGCGCGGATCGGGTCGACGACGTCCCAGACGTTGACGTTCATCCCGGCCAGCACCCGGCCGTCGGCGGCCAGCCAGAAGGCGATGAACTCCCGGCCCGCGACGTCGCCGCGGAACACCACCCGGTCGTAGCCGCCGGGTTCGGCGTAGCCGGTGTACTCCATGCCGAGGTCGTACTGGTCGGTGAAGAAGTACGGCACCCGGTCGTACACCGCGTCCCGGCCGAGCATCGACCTCGCGGCGACCGCGGGCTGGTTGAGCGCGTTCGCCCAGTGCTCCACCCGGATCGGCCGGCCGTACAGCGGGTGGAAGGCGTTGGCGACGTCGCCAGCCGCGAACACGTCCGGGTGCGAGGTGCGCAGGTGCTCGTCGGTGCGGACGCCGTTGTCCACCGCCAGGCCGGCGGCCTCCGCCAGGCCGGTGTCGGGGGAGATGCCCACGCCGACCAGCACCGCGTCGGCGGGCACCGCGGTGCCGTCGCCCAGCAGCACCGCGTCCGGCCGGATCTCCGCGACCTGGACGCCGAAGCGCAGGTCCACGCCGTGGGCCCGGTGCAGGTCCGCGAAGACCTGCGCCACCTCGCGGCCGAGCACCCGAAGCAGCGGCAGTTCCGCCGCCTCCAGCACGGTGACCTCGCAGTCCGCCGCCCGGGCCGCGGCCGCCGCCTCCAGCCCGATCCAGCCCGCGCCGACGATCACTACCCGGGCGCCCGGCCGGAACGCCGCGCGCAGCCGCTCGCTGTCCTCCACCCGACGCAGGTACAGCACGTGCTCGGCGTCCCCACCGGGCACCGGGATCCGGCGCGGCGAGGAGCCGGTCGCCAGCAGCAGGCGGGTGAAGCCGAGCCGCTCGCCACCCGCCAGGGTGACCGTCCGGGCAGCCGGGTCCACGGCCGTCACCGCAGTGGACAGGCGCAGGTCCACGTCGTGCTCGCGGTACCAGTCGGCCGGGTGGACGAAGATCTTCTCCCGCCCGGCCCTGCCCAGCAGGTAGTCCTTGGACAGCGGCGGCCGCTCGTACGGACGCTCGCCCTCCTCGCCGATCAGCACCACCGGCCCCGCGTGGCCCTCCGCGCGCAGCGCCTCGGCGGCCTTGGCACCCGCCAGGCCCGCCCCCACGATCACGAACGCGTCATCCATGCCGTCTCTCCTTCCCGGGCCGCCGTCCCGACGCCCTCCTCGACCTTCGCACCCGCGACCGCCCACCCGGACGAGCCGCGCCAGGGCGGATGTCGTGCCCACTCGATCGGAACCTGAACACCTAGGCTGGGCGGGAGCCAGTGACCTCGGAAGGAGACGGCTGGATGGGTGAGCAGACGGCCAGGGTGCGCTGTGTTCCGGCCGCGCCGTGCTGGGTCAGCCTGATGGCCCGTGACCTGGACACCGCCAAGGCGTTCTACGGGCCGCTGCTGGGCTGGGAGTTCGTCCCCGGTCCGGACCGCTGGGGGCCCTACCTGCGGGCCGCGGTCGAGGGCGTCGAGGTCGCCGGGATCGGCGTGGTCGCCGGCGACTGGCAGCCTCCCGTCGCCTGGACCACCTACTTCGGCACCGAGAGCGCCGACACCGCCGCGGAGGGCGTCCGCGAGCGGGGCGGCACCCTGGGCGTCGGCCCGCTGGCCTTCGACGCCGGACGGCTGGTGCTCGCCGCCGACCCGGCCGGGGCCGCGTTCGGCATCTGGGAGGGCGAACCCGGCGACGACAGCTGGACGGCCACCCCGGGCGCCCCCGTCTGGATCGAACTGCGCACCGGCGACCCGTTCGCCGCCGCGCTGTTCTACGGCGAGGTGTTCCGCTGGGACGGCCGCGACCCCTCGCACTTCGAGGTCCGGTACGAGCACGAGCGGGTCGTGCTGCGCTCCGAGGGCCGCAGCGTCGCCGCCCTGCACACGGCGAAGGACGTGGCACCGCACTGGGAGGTGTTCTTCTCCGTCGCCGACACCGACGCCGCCGTCCGCCGCGCCGCCGAGCTCGGCGGCCGCGCCGCCGGCGAGACCACCGACACCCCGTACGGCCGCGTCGCCCGCCTGGCCGACCCCGAGGGCGGCCTCTTCTCGGTCATCGGCCCCGCACTCTGACCCGCCGGGCAAAGACCGCTGCCGCGAGTCCCGCGGTCCCGGCGGCCCGCCGCAGCGGGAGTGGTCCGGGGCGGTCCGAGCGGGCGCCGGGCGCGCCACCCCGTTCCGCCCGAACGCCGGCCCGCTCCGCGGGGAACGCCCGGCGGCCCGGCGCTGCGCGCGGACGCGCGTGGGTCGTCCCCGGTCGGGGCGCGCGGTCGCGGGGGCGGCGGCCCCGGCGGCCCGCCGCAGCGGGAGTGGTCCGGGCAGCCCCCAGGTGCCGCTGTGGCGGTGCGGCCTGCGTCCGGGTCAGCCGGTCCGGTGGGTGAAGAGGCGGTGGATGGCTTCGGGGAGGTCGTCCGGGCCGGTGACCGGGTGGTGGAACTCGAAGCGGGCGTCGAGCACCGGCCCGTCCGGGCCGGCACCGAGGAGGCGCACGCGCAGGCCGTGCCGGTCGAGCGCGACCGGCCGGACGCCGACCAGCTCGTGGGCGGCCAGGTCGCCGGCGGCCGCCGGGTGGGCGAGGGCCTGCGCGCCGAGCGCGTACAGTTGGTCGGCGTGGGCGGCGGCGAGGTGCTGGAGCAGTCCGGCCTCCTGGCCCGCGACCGGGTCGGGGGCGGCGCCGGCGAGCAGCGCCGGGTCGACGCAGCACTCGCTGCCCCAGAGGTCGTCGACGGCGAGGTGGTCGGGGTGGAGGTGGAGCACGGCCCGCCCGGTGGGGGAGTGGCGGGGGAAGTGCGCGGCGATCCGTTCCCGGGAGTCGGCGGGGGCGAGGGCGAGCCGTCCCCGGACGTGGGCGCGGCCGCGGATGCGGTGGGGGACGGCGACGGGGGCGACGTCGACCGCCTCCAGTTCGGCGAGGGGCCGCTGGTCGTGGGAGAGGGCGGCGACGGCGGCGATCCGGTGGAGCGGCGAGTCGGTGTCGACGAGGACGGCGACCGTGCCGTCGGGCAGGACGGTGCAGGCGACCAGCGGCGGGATGCCGGGCCGGGCGGTGAGGTCGACGCCGGGCACGTCGAGCACCACGGAGGAGGCGAACTCCAGCAGGGTGCGGGCTCGTTCGGCGGCGGCCGGGACGGGCGCGGCGCGTCGGCGGGCGGGTCGCGGCGCGACGCGGGCGGCGACGGACTGGTGGTCGGCGTCGGGCATCCAGGCCTCCTCGATCAGGTAAGGCTAGGCTAACCTAAGTCGAGAGTCCTTGGGAAGTGGTGGCGGCCGCGCGCCGCGCGCCGGGCGGGGCTCAGGCTTTGGCTCCCAGCATGCGCAGCACCAGCACCCCGTACCGCCGCCCGAGCTCCTCCGGCGACTCGCTGCTGCGGTCGGTGTACCAGCGGGCGACGTCCACGCCGAGCGAGGTGACCGCGCGGGCGGCGGTCCGCAGGTCGGGGACCTCGAAGGCGCCCGCCTCGACGCCGCGCGCGATGATCCGCTGCACGGTCTCCTCGATCCGGATCCGCAGCGCGGCGACGGCCGCGAAGTCCTCCTCGGGCAGCGCGTGCAGCTCGTTGTTGACGATCCGCCCGACGGTGTGGCCGCGGGCGTGCCAGCGGGTGAACTCCTCGACCAGGGTGCGCATCTGGGCCACCGGCTCGTCGCCGCCGGCCTCCGCGCGCTCGACCAGGTCGAGGGTGGCCTGGTGGCCGGTGCGGGAGATCTCGGCCAGCAGGGCGGCCTTCGACGGGTAGTGGATGTAGAGCGCGGCCGGGCTCATCCCGGCGGCGGTGGCGATGTCGCGGGTGGTGGTGGCGTGGAACCCGCGCCGGGCGAAGGAGTCGACCGCGGCCAGCAGCAGCCGCCGCGCCGCCTCGGTGCTCTCCCCGGGCCACAGGTCGGCGGTGGCTTGCTCGCTCATGGGCCCAATCCTCGCAGATCCGTCGCGACCGGCCGGTGCCGGGCTGTTGACAGTGTGGCCCCGCACCAAGATGCTGAGCAAGCGCTTAGTCAGCCTCACAGTGAAAGGTCCGGCGATGACCCTCTCCTTCAAGGGCCAGGTGGCCGTGGTCACCGGAGCCAGCCGTGGCATCGGCCTCGGCATCGCCCGCGAACTCGTCCAGCGCGGTGCCAAGGTCTGCGTCACCGCCCGCGGCGCCGAGCCGCTGGCGGAGGCCGTCCGCGAGCTCGGCGGCCCCGACCACGCGATCGCCGTCGCCGGCCGCGCCGACGACGCCGCGCACCAGGAGGAGGCGGTCGCCCGCACCATGGAGGCGTTCGGCCGGCTCGACCTGCTGGTCAACAACACCGGCATCAACCCCTTCTACGGCCCGGTCCTGGACACCGACCCGGACGCCGCCGCCAAGATCTTCGCGGTCAACGTGCTCGCGCCGCTCGCCTGGACCCGTCGGGCCCGCGACGCGTGGATGGGCGAGCACGGCGGCGCCGTCGTCAACGTCGCCTCGGTCGCCGGCCTGCGCGCCTCCCAGGGCATCGGCATGTACGGCGTCTCCAAGGCCGCCCTGATCCGCCTCACCACCGAGCTCGCCGTCGACCTCGGCCCCGGCATCCGGGTCAACGCGGTCGCCCCCGCCGTGGTGAAGACCAGGTTCGCCGAGGCGCTGTACGAGGGCCGCGAGGAGAAAGTCGCGGCCGCCTACCCGCTGCGCCGCCTCGGCCTGCCCGAGGACATCGCGGGCGCCGTCGCCTTCCTGCTCTCGCCCGAGGCCGGCTGGATCACCGGCCAGACCCTCGTCCTGGACGGCGGCCTCACCCTCGGCGGCGGGCTGTGACCGGCCCGGCCGGCCGCGAGGAGGCCGGACGATGAACGCCTTCACCGGCCAGGGGGCCGTGGTCACCGGCGCCGGCCACGGCATCGGCGCGGCGCTGGCGACCGCCCTGGCGGCGGCCGGCGCCCGGGTCGTGGTCAACGACCTGGACGCCGACGCGGCCCGCGAGGTCGCCGAGTCCGTCGGCGGCGTGGCGGTCCCCGGCGACGCCGCGACCGAGGAGGGCGTCGCCGACCTGGTCGCCGCCGCCCGCCACGCCCTCGGCACCATCGACCTGTACTGCGCCAACGCCGGCGTCGGCCCGTCCGGCGGCCCGGACGCCGATCCCAAGGTCTGGGAACTCTGCTGGGACGTCAACGTGCTGGCCCACGTCCGGGCCAGCCGCCTGCTGCTGCCGGACTGGCTGGAGCGCGGCCGCGGCCGCTTCCTGTCCACCGTCTCCGCGGCGGGCATGCTCACCATGCTCGGCTCGGCGCCCTACTCGGTCACCAAGCACGCGGCCCTCGCCTACGCCGAGTGGCTCTCCGCCACCTACCGGCACCGCGGCATCAAGGTCCACGCGCTGTGCCCGCAGGGCGTCCGCACCCGGATGCTGGACTCCACCGGCGAGGCGGGCAAGGTGCTGCTCACCCCGACCGCCATCGAACCGGCGCAGGTCGCCGAGGCGGCCCTCGACGCGATGGCCGCCGACCGCTTCCTGATCCTGCCCCACCCCGAGGTCGCCGACTACTACGCGGCCCGCGCCACCACCCCGGACCGCTGGCTGGACGGCATGAGCCGCCTCCAGCAGGCCATCGACAGCCGCGAGGAGTCCGCATGAGGGCCTGGCAGGTCACCGAACTCGGCGAGCCCGACCGGGTCATGCGGCTGGCCGAGGACGTCGCCGAACCCGTCGCCCGCGACGGACAGGTGCTGGTCCGGGTCCGGGCCGCCGCGGTCAACTTCCCGGACGCGCTGATGGTCCGCGGCCACTACCAGGTCCGCCCGCCGCTGCCGTTCACCCCCGGCGTCGAGCTCTGCGGCGAGATCGCCGACGGGCCGCGCCGCGGCGAGCGCGTCCTCGGCACCGCCGCCGTCCCCGCCGGGGCCTTCGCCGAGTACGCCCTGATGGACGCCGCCGGCGCCTTCCCCGCCCCCGACGCCCTCGACGACGCCGAGGCCGCCGCCCTCCACATCGCCTACCAGACCGCCTGGTTCGGCCTGCACCGCCGGGCCGCGCTGCGCCCCGGTGAGACCCTGCTGGTGCACGCCGCCGCGGGCGGGGTCGGCAGCGCCGCCGTCCAGCTCGGCAAGGCCGCCGGGGCGACCGTGATCGGCGTCGTCGGCGGCCCGGAGAAGGCCGCCGTCGCCCGCGGGCTGGGTGCCGACCTGGTGGTCGACCGGCACGGCGAGGACTTCGTGGCCGCCGTCCGCGCCGCCACCGGAGGGCGCGGCGCCGACGTGGTCTTCGACCCGGTCGGCGGCGACGCGTACACCGGCTCCACCAAGTGCATCGCCTTCGAGGGCCGGATCCTGGTCGTCGGCTTCGCCGGCGGCACCATCCCCGCGCCGGGCCTCAACCACGCCCTGGTGAAGAACTACGCCATCCTCGGCCTGCACTGGGGCCTCTACAACGCCCACGACCCGGCCGCCGTCGCCCACTGCCACCGCGAGCTCACCGCGCTGGCCGCCAAGGGCGTCGTCAAACCCCTGGTCAGCGCCCGCCACCCGCTGGCCGGAGCCGCCTCGGCCGTCCAGGCGGTCGCCGACGGCACCACCACCGGGCGGCTGGCGATCGTCCCGTAGGAACGCGTCAGGGGCGCGGGGAACCGAACCGGTTCCCCGCGCCCCTTCCTCCGTGTCGCGGTCAGCCGAGGTGGCGCTTGAGCTCCCGGCGGGCCAGCGAGCGCTTGTGCACCTCGTCCGGGCCGTCGGCCAGGCGCAGGGTGCGGTTGCCGGCCCAGAGCTGGGCGAGCGCGGTGTCCTGGCTGACGCCGGCCGCGCCGTGCGCCTGGACGGCCTTGTCGAGGATCCACTCGACCGTCGCCGGGACGGCGATCTTGATCGCCTGGATCTCGGTGTGCGCGCCCCGGTTGCCGACGGTGTCCATCAGCCAGGCGGTCTTGAGCACCAGCAGCCGGGCCTGCTCGATCCGGACCCGCGCCTCGGCGATCCAGTCCTGCACCACGCCCTGCTCGGCCAGCGGCCTGCCGAACGCCACCCGCTCGACGACCCGGCGGCACATCAGCTCCAGCGCCCGCTCGGCGACGCCGATCGCCCGCATGCAGTGGTGGATCCGCCCCGGTCCGAGGCGCGCCTGGGCGATGGCGAAGCCCGAGCCCTCCTCGCCGATCAGGTGGCCGGCCGGCACCCGGACGTCCTCGAAGAGGATCTCCGCGTGGCCGCCGTGGTCCTCGTCCGGGTAGCCGAAGACGGTCATCCCGCGCACCACCGTCACCCCGGGGGTGTCGCGCGGCACCAGGATCATCGACTGCTGCCGGTGCGCGGGCGCGTCCGGGTCGGTCTTGCCCATCACGATCAGGATCCGGCAGTCCGGGTTCATCGCCCCGGTGATGTACCACTTGCGGCCGTTGACCACGTACTCGTCGCCGTCGCGCTCGATCCGGGTGGTGATGTTGGTGGCGTCCGAGGAGGCGACGTCCGGCTCGGTCATCGCGAAGGCGGAGCGGATCTCGCCGGCCAGCAGCGGCTCCAGCCACTGCTTCTTCTGCTCCTCGCTGCCGAACTGGGCGAGCAGCTCCATGTTCCCGGTGTCGGGCGCGGCGCAGTTGAGCGCGGGCGGCGCGAGCAGCACGGAGCGCCCGGTGATCTCGGCGAGCGGCGCGTACTGCAGGTTGGTCAGCCCCGCGCCCTCCTCCCCGGGCAGGCCGTGCTTGTCCACAAAGAACAGGTTCCACAGGCCGCGGGCCCTCGCCGCCGCCTTCAGTTCGCCGATCACCGCCGGGACGGTCCACGGTTCCCGGGCGGGGTCGGCGAGTTGGGCGGCGAGCACCGGCTCGGCCGGGTACACGAACTCGTCCATGAAGGCGAGCAGCCGGCCGCGCAGCTCCTCGGTGCGGGCGTCGTACGAGAAGTCCACGGTTCAGCTCTCCTTGAGTGATTCCAGTCCGAACTGCACGAAGGCGGGCACCAGTTCGCCGATCCGGTCGAAGCCGGCGCCGACCGTGCCGCCCTGGCTGTGGCGGTAGTGGATGCCCTCCAGCACCACCGCGAGCTTGAACGAGGCGAAGCCGGTGTACCAGCCGAGCCCGGAGACGTCCCGGCCGGACAGCTCGGCGTAGCGCCGGACGAGTTCGGCGGCCGGGGGGAAGCCGGGGGCGAGCGCCGCGCCGGGCAGCACGCCGTCGAAGCGCCGGGCCAGCTCGGTGTACATCACCAGCAGGCCGACGTCGGTCAGCGGGTCGCCGAGGGTGGACATCTCCCAGTCCAGCACGGCGAGGATCCGGTCGTCCGGCCCGACCAGGACGTTGTCGAGCCGGTAGTCGCCGTGCACCAGGGCGGGCGCGGGCGAGGTCGGCAGGGCCTCGGCGAGCCGCGCGGCGAGGGCGTCGAGCCCGGCCACCTCTCGCGAGCGGCTGGCGTCCAGCTGCTTGCCCCAGCGGCGCAGTTGGCGCTCCAGGAAGCCCTCGGGCCGGCCGAAGTCCGCGAGGCCGACCGCTCCGGGGTCGACGGAGTGCAGCTCGACCAGGGTGTCCACCAGGTGCAGGCCGAGGGCGTGGGTCCGCTCCGGGCCGAGGGCGGCGAGCTCGTCGGCGTCGCGGTGCGCGGTGCCGGGGACGTACCGCATCAGGTAGAAGGGCGCGCCGATCGGCCCGGTGTCCTCGACCAGCAGCAGCGGCTCGGGGACCGGCACGGCGGACGGGTGGAGGGCGGCCAGCACCCGGTACTCGCGGGCCATGTCGTGGGCGGTGGCGAGCACGTGGCCGAGCGGCGGGCGGCGGAGCACCCAGCGGTGCTCGCCGTCCTCCAGCAGGTAGGTGAGGTTGGACCGGCCGCCCTCGAAGAGGCGGGCCCGCAGGGGGCCGGTGACGGTACCGGGCAGGTCGGCGTCGAGCCGGGCCCGCAGCCGGTCGAGGTCGAGGCCGGGCGGGGTGTCGGGCACGGGGGTCCTCCTCGCGGGGGTGAAGCGTGACTAAGCGCTTGCTTAGCATAGGTGGAGGAGGCGCGGGGCGGAAGAACGGAAACGGGGCCCGACCGGTCCGGTACCGGTCGGGCCCCGCTCAGCGGTGCTGGTCCAGGGGGTCAGTGGCCGCCCTCGTCGACCACCTCGACGTCCTCGATGTTGCGCTGGATCGCCTCGGCGGGCAGCGCCACCCGGGTCGCCCAGGCGTAGACGGCCACCGAGAAGGCGGTGACGGCGGCGATGTCCCAGCCCAGCGGCAGGTTGCCGGTGCCGTCGCCGAAGCCGCCCTGCCAGGAGATCAGGCCCATGCCGACCAGGTAGACCGGCAGCCACTGGGCGGCCCGCCACTCCAGCTTCGGCGCGTTCGGCAGGCCCTTGCGGATGGCGTACGCCGCGTAGCTGCCGAGCAGCAGGTAGCCGATCAGGATGGCGACCGCCAGGCGGGAGAGGGTGTGCCAGCCGGCCCAGTAGATGATCAGGCTGGAGACCACGAACGCCAGCGGGGCGATCAGGCCGCCGCCGGGCAGGCGGTACGGGCGCTCGTGGGCGGGCAGCCGGCGGCGCAGCGCGCCGAAGGCGAGCGGGGCGCCGGCGTACATCAGCACGCTCGCGGAGACGATGAAGCCGACCAGCTCCTGCCAGCTCGGGAAGGGGAGGAAGCAGACCACGCCGGTGACGAAGGAGATGGTCAGGCCGAACCACGGCACGCCGCGCTTGTCGATCCGCTCGAACAGCTGCGGGGCGTAGCCGTTCTTGGAGAGGCCGTAGGAGATCCGCGAGGTGGAGGTGGTGTAGATCAGGCCGGTACCGCCCGGGGAGACGATCGCGTCGAAGTACAGCACCCAGGCCAGCCAGCCGAGGCCGACCAGGGTCGCCAGGCCGGCGAACGGGCCGCTGATGCCCGGGAAGTCGAGGTTGTCCCAGCCGTTGACGAAGGAGCTGACCGGCAGCGCGCCGATGAAGACCACCTGCAGGCCGACGTAGATCAGGGTGCCGATGGCGACCGAGCCGAGCACCGCGCGCGGGATGTCGCGCTTGGGGTTCTTGCTCTCGCCGGCCAGCTGGATGGCCTGCTCGAAGCCGAGCAGGGCGAAGATGATGCCGCTCGCGCTGACCGCGCTCAGCACGCCCTTGACGCCGAACGGCGCGAAGCCGTGCGAGGTGAAGTTGGAGCCGTGGAAGTTGGTGACCGCGAGCACCAGGATGGTGCCGAGCGGCACGGCGATCTTCAGCCAGGTGGTGATCGAGTTGGTGTGGCTCAGCACCCGGACGCCGAGGAAGTTGACCGCGACGAAGACCGCCATCAGGAACACCGCGACCACGAAGCCGCTGGTGGTCAGGGTGCCGTTGTCGTTCAGGAAGCCCTTGGCGAACTCCCAGTGGCCGGCGTAGCCGATCATCGCCTCGACCTCGATCGGCGCGACAGTGGCCGCCTGCAGCCAGGAGAACCAGCCGAACGACATGCCGGCCAGGCCGCCGAAGGTGTAGTGCGGGTAGCGCGCGGTGCCGCCCGCCACCGGGAACATGCCGCCGAGCTCGGCGTGCACGAAGGCGAGCAGCACGATCGCGACCGCGCCGATGCCCCAGGAGATCATCGCGGCCGGGCCGGCCACGACGACGGCGTTCTTCGCGCCGTACAGCCAGCCGGAGCCGATGATCGACCCGACGGATGCCCAGAGGAGTCCGATCAGCCCGACCTCCCGGCGCAGCGAGCGCCCGGGCTTTCCGGTCGGTGGGGAGACTGAGGAGACCAGCTGGTCGACAGATGCCATGGGGGAAGCAGGACCTCTCGGTGAGGGGCAGGGGTGCTGAGAGGTGCCCCACGCTAGGCAGCCGCCATGGCCCGGCAACAGTCCTCGAATCCGAATAGTTATATTCGGGCCGCCATTTTTGCAAAACCGAGATGCTTGGCATACATGCAGGTCAGGATCGGTTTCACGAGAATTTGAGCCTCACTTGAGGAATCCCCGCTGATTGCATCTATTCACGGTGGCATGCATAAGAATGAAAGGAATCGGGCGGCGTCGCGCCGGTTACCGGCGGGGACTATGTCTCACCATGCGGACAGCTGACGTCTCGTCAGCCGCCGCGGACCGGGTCGCCGAGCGCGTTGACGGCGTACCAGACGCCCGCGTACTCCTCGCTCTCCTGGCCGGCCGTGTCACCGGAGACCCGGTCCGCCGCGCAGCGGTACAGCGGGTGGCCCTTGTAGAGCACCTGGGCCGTGCCGTCACCGCGCTGTGCCGCCCCGAGCAGCCCCTCGTCCACCCCGGCGCCCGCCACCGGATCGCCCAGGGTGAGCAGCGCGGGCCACGCCGCGGCGCACTCCTCGGCGCAGGTCGAGCGGGTCGAGGAGTCGGCGCCGTACAGGTAGAGCGTGCGGCCCTGGTCGTCCACCAGGATCGGGCCGAGCCGGCCCACGCTGACCAGCGACACCACCGTGCCCGCGCCGGTCGCGGCGGGCGAGGCGGACGGAGACGGCTGCGCGGCCGCGGACGCCGCGGCGCCCTGCGCGGCCTGGGCGGCCTGCGCCGCGGCCGCCGAGGGGGAGAGCGCGGACTGCTCCGGGCTCGGCGAGAGCGCCGGCAGCGGGGCGAGGGTCGGCGGCGGGGCGCACGCGCCGGCCGCGGCGGCCAGCAGGACGGCGGCGACCGGGACGGCGGACGGACGGTACCGGGTCACGGAGACTCCTACGGACGGAAGGGGTACGGGCGGTACTGCCTCCACTACCGCCCGGCACCGCCCGCCCGGCCACTCCAGGGGCCGCCCGGTCGGCGGATGGAGTGAGCCCGCTGCCCTGGATGGTCGACCCCGGCCGGTCCGGTCGACACTGGGCATGAGGCCCTGCCACCGTGACGAGGCCCCGCAGGAGCAGCCACGCGACAGGGGGTGCCCCGATGACCGCGCCCGCGATCCGGGTCGCCGGACTGACCAGACGGTTCGGCGGGGTCACCGCACTCGACGCGATCGACTTCGCGGTGCCGGCCGGCACCGTCTTCGGCCTGCTCGGCCCCAACGGCGCCGGCAAGACCACCGCGATCCGGATCCTCACCACGATCCTGCGGCCCACCGCCGGGCGCGCCGAGGTGCTCGGCCGGGACGTGGTCGCCGCCGCCCCCGCCGTCCGCCGGCTGATCGGCCTGGCCGGCCAGTACGCGGCCGTCGACGCCAACCTCACCGGCCGCGAGAACCTCCGGCTGATCGGCCGGCTCACCCGCCTCCCGGCCACCCGGCTCGCCCCGCGCGCCGCCGAACTGCTCGACCGCTTCGACCTCACGGGAGCCGCCGACCGGCCGGTCCGCACCTACTCCGGCGGGATGCGCCGCCGCCTGGACGTCGCCGCCGCGCTGGTCGCCGACCCGCCCGTGCTCTTCCTCGACGAACCCACCACCGGACTCGACCCGCAGAGCCGCACCGCCCTGTGGCAGCTGATCCGCGAACTCGTCGCCGACGGCACCACCGTCCTGCTCACCACCCAGTACCTGGAGGAGGCCGACCGGCTCGCCCACCGGGTCGCCGTCCTCGCCGAGGGCCGGGTGGTCGCCGACGACGCGCCCGGCGTCCTCAAGGCGCGGCTCGGCACCACCGTCATCGAACTCGGCATGGGCGAGGACCCGCGCGCCGCCCGCGCCGCCGGCCTGGTCCGCGACCGCCTGCGGCTGGCCCCCGAACAGGAGGGCGCCCTCCTGCGGCTCGCCACCCCCGACGGCTCGCTGCTGCTGCTCGACCTGCTCCACCTGCTCGAGGGCGAGGCCCTCGCCCCGCGCACCATCGCCGTCCGCGAGGCCAGCCTGGACGACGTCTACCTCGCCCTCACCGGCCACCGCACCGGAGGCCCGACGTGACCGCGACCCCCCTGAAAGCCCGCGCCGACGCCGGCGCCGACGCCGAACCGCTGGGCGAACGGCTGCTCGCCCCCGTCCGCGACGGCCTCGCCGTCACCGGGCGCAACCTGATCGCCCTGCGCCGGGTGCCCCGGCTGCTGATCTTCTCCACCGTGCAGCCGATCGTCTTCGTGCTGATGTTCCGCTACGTCTTCGGCGGCGTCGTCGGCGCCGCCCTGCACGGCGTCCCGTACGTCGACTACCTGATGCCCGGCGTCTTCGTGCAGGTCGTCACCTTCGGGGCGGTCAACACCGCGATCGGCCTCGCCACCGACCTGCAGACCGGCCTGATGGAGCGCTTCCGCTCGCTGCCGATGGCCCGCTCGGCGGTCCTCTCCGGCCGCACCACCGCCGACCTGGCCCGCAACGTCTTCGTCGTCCTGCTGATGACCGGCGTCGGGTTCGCCGTCGGGTTCCGGGTGCACACCGGCGTCTGGGGCTACCTCGGCGGGGCGCTGCTGGTCCTCGCCTTCGGCTTCGCGATGTCCTGGATCTTCGCGGTGGTCGGCCTCGCCGTCCGCGACCCCGAGACCGCGATGGCCGCGTCCTTCCCGGTGCTCGCGCCGCTGGTCTTCGCCTCGTCCGCGTTCGTCCCCGTCGCCACCATGCCCGGATGGCTCCAGGTGTTCGCCGAGCACCAGCCCGTCACCATCACCGCCGGCGCGGTCCGCGCCCTGATGCTCGGCGGCCCCGCGGCCGAGCAGGTCTGGCACGCCCTCGCCTGGGACGTGGGCATCGTCGCCGTCTTCGCCCCGCTGGGCGTCCGGCTCTACCGGCGGGCCGTCTGAGGGCGCCGTCCGAGGGCGCCGTCTGAGAAAGTGTTGGGTAATTGATCAACTGCTTGGTGTGATGCCCTGGCGGTGATCTTTGCGGCCACGGTGTCCGTGAAGATCACCGCCATGTGTGTCTGTGCGTGCAAGCCTTCCTATTCCTCGTCGTTGACGGATGCCCAGTGGGCGGTGATCGAGCCGCTGCTGCCGGTGCGGGATCCGCGCAGGGCGGGTCGGCCGCTGAAGTTCCCGCGCCGGCTGGTCGTGGACACGGTGCTGTATGTGCTGGTCAGCGGTTGCGCCTGGCGGTTGGTGCCGCACGATCTGGCCCCGTGGGACGCGGCCTACCGGTGGTTCCGGGCCTGGACTGCGGACGGCACCTGGAACCGGGTCCACGACACGCTGCGCGAGCGGGTGCGGGTGGCGGACGGGCGGGATCCGCAGCCCTCGGCGGCGGTGCTGGACTCGCAGTCCGCCCGCAGCCACCAGGGCGGGCAGGCGGTCGGCTACGACGCCGGCAAACGGGTGCGGGGCCGCAAGCGGCACCTGCTGGTGGACACCTGCGGACTGGTGCTGCGGGCGGTGGTGCACTCGGCCTCGGTGCAGGACCGGGCGGGCGCGAAGTTGGTTCTCGCCGGGATCCGGAGCTCGTTTCCGCAGGTCGGGCTGGTCTGGGTGGACGGCGGATACGTGAACGTGGTCGACGCGGGACTGGTCGGCTGGGCGGCCGAGCACGAAGGGCTGGAGATCGTTGCGGTGCCGCGCAACGCCGATGTGAAAGGGTTCCAGGTACTGCCCCGCAGGTGGGTGGTCGAGCGGACATTCTCCTGGCTGGGACGGTGCAGACGGTTGGCACGGGACTACGAGCGCAAGACCGCGCACGCCGAAGCGATGATCAAGGTCGCGATGATCCGGCTCATGGCCGCCCGCCTCGCCGGCGAGGAGATCGAACCGCACGGTCCCATCGAGACCGAAGCGGCCCGCCGCCTCGCCGACGACCTCAAGAACGAGTAATCATCCGATTACCCAACACTTTCTGAGAGCTCCGAGGGCGGAGGCCCGGTCAGGTCGCTATTCGGCGGGTGCCGGGGCCTCCGGGGCGTGGGGTCCGGGGGCGGCCTGCTCGGCGGCCCAGACCGTGCGGCCGCCCCCGCGCCAACCCACCAGATCGGGATCGTCCAGGTCCGGATCGGCCACACCCGCCCGGCGGACGAACTCGGCGACGTCCTCCGCCGTGAACGCCTTGCCGACCGTCCGCCCGTAGATCTCCACCCGGCGGTACGGCTTGGCGCCGTGCGTCGGCGGCCGCACCACCACCGGCGGGTGGAAGATGTCCCCGCCGCCGGCGGTGCCGTCGCGTGAGTCATTCATGCATCCAGTGTCCCTCGCTCCGGCCCGCTCCTCCCGGGCGGCGACGGATCGACCAGCAGCCGCGCCCGGTGCAGCGGCGGCGGATCGCCCGGCAGCCGGGCCAGGTGCCAGTAGATCCGCAGCACCGTGCGCAGGATCCCCCGTACTCTCACCAGCAGCAACGCCGCCAGCGGCAGCTCCAGCAGCAGGGCGGTCAGCAACGCGGCCCGCAGGTCCCGGGTGCCCCACGACAGCAGCACGTCGAACCACGCGTCGCACAGCAGCAGCACCGCCGCCGCCTGCGCCCACGGCACCAGCAGCTGCCGGCGCCGCCAGCCGTACCACGCCGTCGCCGCCAGTGCGCACAGCAGCGCCACGTCGAAACCCACCCACGCCGCCCGCCACTGCTGCGACTCGTACCGCACCGGGAGGTTCGCCGCCAGGTAGCCGATCCACGGCAGCAGGACCGCGCAACACACCAGCAGCAGCGTCAACCCGCGACGCCGCCGCCGGGCCGCCTTCCGCTCGTAGTCGGCCCCGAGCACCGCCGTCAGGTCCACGTGCCCGCACCGGGGACACTCCGGGGGCTCCTCGGCCATGCACGCTCCTTCCGGTAGGGCGACGGACACCGGCACCGGGGGCCGCAGGGCCCCGCCAGGGCGGGGCCGGGGGCGCGGCGGGGGCGGTCGGGGCGGTCGGTCACGCGAGCAGGTTCACTCCCGCGCGGAAGAGGGCCGGGAGGGCGGCGGCGGCGGGCACGATCCGGTCGGCGAGGAGCGGTCGGCGCCGGGCCCACAGCAGGGACTCCGTGAGCAGCCGGTAGTCCCGGCTCACCCGGCGCCACGCCTGCTCGTACGCCTCCGGGCGCCCCGCGACCACGCACCGGACCAGCGCCTCGGCGGACGCCACCGCCATCGCCACGCCCTCGCCGGTCAGCGCGTCCACGTACCCCGCCGCGTCGCCGACCAGCAGCACCCGCCCCGCGACCCGCGCCGCCGCCCGCTGCCGCAGCGGCCCCGCGCCGCGGACCGCCGAGACCGCCGCCGCCTCCGGCAGCCGCTCCGCCAGCCGCGGGAACCGCGCCAGCTGCCGGTCGAACGGCGCCCGCTCGCCGCTCAGCACCGCCACCCCCACCACCCCGTCGGCGACCGGTGTCACGTACGCCTCCGCGTGGCGTGCCCAGTGCACCTCGACCAGGTCGCTCCACGGCGGGACGGCGTAGTGCCGGCGCAGCCCGTACCGGGCCGCCGGGCCGCCGCGCTGCGGGCGGTGCAGGCCGAGGGCGCGCCGCAACGGCGAGTGCAGCCCGTCCGCCGCCACCGCGTGCCGCGCCGACAGCCCGCCCAGCCGCACCCCGGCGGCGTCCTGCTCGACCTCGGCCACCGCCCGGCCGCGGACGGTCCGGACGCCCAGCTCCGCCGCCCGCGCCGCCAGGGCCGCCTGCAGCTCGGTGCGGCGCACCCCGAGCCCCGGGCCGGCCGTGAACCGGGCCTCCGCGCACCGGGCGCCGTCCGCCTCGACGTAGCGGATCCCGTGGAAGGGCCGGCCCCGCAGCTCCACCCCCAGCTCCCGCAGCGGCCGGACGGCCGAGGGCATCAGCCCCTCGCCGCACGCCTTGTCCACCGGTGCGGGCCGCTGCTCCAGCACCACCGTCTCCAGGCCCGCCAGCGCCGCGTGGACGGCCGTCGCCAGCCCGGCCGGCCCGCCGCCGACCACCAGCAGGTCGATCACGCCGCCACCCGGCACAGCGTCAGCGCCCGCTCCTCGCAGCGCACCCGCACCGCCAGCAGCCACGCGTTCAGCACCGTGAAGCAGAACGCCGTCACCCACGCCGTGTGCACCAGCGGCAGCGCGAACCCCTCGACCACCACCGCCACGTAGTTGGGGTGCGCCAGCCACCGGTACGGTCCGCCGCCGACCAGCGGCAGCCCCGGCACCACGATCACCCGGGTGTTCCAGCGCGGCCCGAGCGTGGCGATGCACCACCAGCGCAGCGCCTGCGCGCCGAGCACCGCCGCCAGCATCGGCCAGCCCAGCCACGGCAGGAACGGCCGTTGGCCGGACCACACCTCGAGCAGGCAGCCGGCCAGCAGCCCGGTGTGCAGCAGCACCATCGGCGGGTAGTGGCCCCGCCCGTACTCGGTGCCGCCGCGCGCCAGGCTCCACGCCGCGTTGCGCCGGGCCACCACGAGTTCGGCCAGCCGCTCCACGGCGACCAGCAGCACCAGCACGGTGTACGCGAGCATCGCCGACTACCAGCGGAGCAGCACGAGTTCGGACGCGAACCCGGGCCCGAGCGCCAGCATCAGCCCGTACCCGCCCGGCGGCGGTGGCGACTCGGCGGCCAGCGCGTCGCGCAGCACGTGCAGCACCGACGCGGACGACAGGTTGCCCACCGACGCGAGCGAGCGGCGGCTCGGTTCCAGCGCGGACGGCGGCAGGCCCAGCTCCTCCTGGAGCGCGTCCAGGACCCGCGGGCCGCCCGGATGGCAGATCCACGCCGCCACGTCACCCGGCTTCAGGTCGTGCTCCGCCAGGAACGACGACACCTCCTCACCGACGTGCAGCCGCACCAACTCCGGCAGTTCGGCGCCCAGGACGATCCGGAAGCCCTCGTCACCGATGTCCCAGCCCAGCAGCCGCTCGGTCCCCGGGTAGAGCCGGCTGCGCGAGGCCACCACCTCCGGACCGGCCCCGGCGAACGCCGGATGCCGCGGGCCGACCGCGAGCAGCGCGCCCGCACCGTCGCCGAACAGCGCGGTGGCGACCAGGTTCGCCGTCGACCGGTCCGCGCGCTGCAGGGTGAGCGAGCACAACTCCGTCGCCAGCAGCAGGGCCACCCCGTCCGGGCGGCCCAGCAGGAAGTCGTGCAGGCGGCCGACCGCCGCCGCGCCGGCCGCGCACCCCAGACCGAACACCGGCACCCGGCGGACGTCCGGCCGCAGGCCCAGCCGGCCCGCGAGCCGCGCCTCGATCGACGGCGCCGCGATGCCCGTCACCGAGGTCGACACCACCAGGTCCACCTCCGACGCCGCCACGCCCGACGCCGCCAGCACCTGCTCCACGGCTGCGCCGCCCAGCTCCAGCGCGGCCGCGATGAATGCGTCGTTCGCGGCGCCGAAACCGGTCAGCCCGGCGTACGCGTCCAGCGGCAACGCGAGGTGGCGGGTCGTCACCCCGGCCGCGCCGTACACCCGGTCCAGCACCGCCCGGTCCGCGCCCGGCGGCCGCAGCGCGGCCAGCGCATCCGCCAACTCGCCCTGGCCGTAACGGTGGGGCGGAAGCACCCCGCTCACTGCCGCGATCCGTGTCACCGGCCCAGAATAGGGAAGAACCCGACATCCACCCGCCAACCCACCCACACCGGGCGCGTCCCGCCCACCGCCGCTCCGCGGGTGTGCCGCCGCGGTGGGGCGCCCGTGCCCGTTGCGCTGCGTGTCGCCGCTCTGCGGGGGCGGCGCTGTCCGTACCTGCGGTGATCGGCCGTTGCCGGGTGCGCCGCAGGTGCGGGGCCTGTGTGCTGCCGCGTGCGTCGGGCTGTGCGTCGCCGCTTCCCGGGTGTGACGCCGCGGCGGCGTCCGCCGCAGGCGGGTCCGGGGCGGGGTGGCCGTGCCCGTTGCGCTGCGTGTCGCCGTTCTGCGGGGCAGCGCTGTTCGCACTTGCGGTGATCGGCCTCTGCCGGGTGCGCCGCAGGCGGGTCGGGGGCGTCGGCTCCTGATGTGCGGTCCGTGCCCGTCGTGTCGGCGGGGGGCGCTGTCGGGGCGGCTCTAGCATCGGGGCGTGCCGAGCGTGAGTGTCGTGTCGCGGTCCGGGGTGTCCGGGTTGGTGCGGGCGTGTCATCCGTTGCCGGCGGCGGCGGTGACGGTGCTCGCCGGGGTGCTGGCCACGGCGGTGGGGCGCGGGCCGGCGGGGACGGCGCTGGTGGTGGCGGCGGTCGGGGCGGGGCAGTTGTCGGTCGGCTGGAGCAACGACTGGATCGACGCGGCCCGTGACCGTGCCGCCGGCCGGGTCGACAAGCCGTTGGCCGTCGGTGAGTTGCCGCCGCGGTCGGTGGCGGTGGCGGCGGGCTGCGCGCTGGTGCTGTGCGTGCCGCTGTCGCTGGCGAGCGGGTGGCTCGCGGGGGCGGCGCACCTGGTGGGCGTGGCCGCGGGGTTGGCGTACAACGTGCGGTTGAAGCGGACGGTGCTGTCCTGGGTGCCGTACGCGCTGGCGTTCGGCCTGTTGCCGGCGTTCGTGGTGCTCGGTCTGCCGGGCGGGCCGCGTCCGGCGGCCTGGGTGCTGGGGGCGGGGGCGCTGCTGGGTGCGGGCGCGCATTTCGCCAATGTGCTGCCGGACCTGGACGAGGACCGGGCGGCGGGCGTGCTGGGCCTGCCGCAGCGGCTGGGCCGGGTGGTCTCCGGGGTGGTGGCGGCCGTGCTGCTGACGGCCGCCACCGTGGTGCTGGCCGTGGGCCCGCCCGGTCCGCCGGGTCCGGCGGCGTGGGCGGCGCTGGCCGCGACCGTGCCGCTGGCGCTGGCGGCCGTGGTGGCTCCACGCTCCCGGCTCCCGTTCGTGGCGGCGATCCTGGCCGCCGCGGTCGACGTGGCGCTGCTGGTCGGTACCGCGCTCGGCTGACCTACAGGTCGGGTACGGCGCCCCGGCCGCCGCCTTCGCCGTCGGGCCAGTGCGGTTCCTCCTGCGGCCGCGAGAGGTGGGGGAGCGGCTGCATGCCTTCGGTGCGGGACCAGGTGCGGTACTCGGCGGCCGTCGCCTCGCCGACGTGGCGGCGGTCCTCGGCGGGGCGGAAGGTCAGCGGGGGGTGGACCCGCTCGCCGAGTTCGCCGCGTTCGGCGCGTTCGGCCCGTTCGCCGGCGACTTCGAGCAGGTCGAGGATCAGCCGGTCGGTGAGCGGCCGGTCCAGGTGCTGGGCGACGTCCTCGGAGCCCCAGCGGATCACGGTCTCCGCCGCCCGGGTGAGCCCTTCGGCGCTGGCGGTGGGGAGGGCGAGCGCCAGGGTGGCGCGGACGATCTCGACGGCGTCCTCGGAGCGCACGGTCACCGCCTCCTCTCGCAGACGATGCAGTGTCCGGCGGTACCGGCGACGGTGAGCACCAGCAGGCTGGTGTTCTGGGTCTGGCGCAGGCATTCGTGCCGGTCGAGGTGCGCGTACTGCTGGGTGGACATCAGGTCGCGGACGAAGACCTCCCAGTGGTCCTGGGCGCGGGCCCAGTCGTTGCGGTGGGCGATGCGCACCCACGCGTCGGCGAGGCCCTGCTGGGCGTGCGTGCCGTGGAAGTAGCCGGCGAGGTCGTCGATCAGGCCCGGGGGGCGCAGCCGCTGGAGCAGGGTGCGGCGGCGGAAGATCGTCCGGGTGGAGATGGCCTTGACGCTGCTGATCCGCTGGGCGATGACGTGTCCGGCGAAGCCGCCGATGATGGCGGGCACCAGCAGCCAGCCGATCAGCGAGGCGATCCAGAGCAGGACGCCGTCCGGCGGGACGATCAGGGTGAACGTGCGGTAGACCTCGTCCGGGCCGGCGGCCCGGGCGGCGAACAGGTACAGCACGCCGAGCGCCGCGAGCATCGGCAGGCCCCAGTCGAGGATCCACTGGGTGATGCCGGTGAGGGCCTTGCGCGAGCGCCAGGTCCGCCGGATCCGGCGGGTGGCCGGCTGGCGCCGGTACGGCAGTTTGAGGTGGGTGGGGATCGGGACGGGTCCGCCGACGGGCAACTGCCCTCCTCCTGGTCCGCGTGGATGAACAGATCATCCACGCCGACCCGGGCCGACGGATCCTTCCCGGTGGGACCGTTACCGGATCCTGACCGACCGTCAGAATCCTTCCGGCTACAGCTCGAACACCGCGTACGAGAAGCCCTCGGCGTGGACGGTGCCGTCGGGATCGGTGTGGACGCCGTGCGCGATCAGGGCGGTGCGGGGGACGTGGCGCTGCTCCAGCGCGAAGCGGGCCGGTTCGCGGCGCGGGTTGACCACGACCAGGAAGCGGCCGCCGCGGAGGTAGACCAGGGGGTAGCCGGTGTGGAGGACTTCCAGGCTGCCGTGGGTGCCCAGGGCGGGGTGGCTGCGGCGCAGCGCGATCAGGCGGCGGACGACGTGCAGCAGGGAGCCGGTGTCGGCGCGCTGCGTGGCGACGTCGGGCCGGTCGGCGGCGGGGTCGACGGGCAGGTAGAGGCGGTCGGCGGGGGCGGTGGAGAAGCCGGCGTTGGGGCCGGAGTCCCACTGCATCGGGGTGCGGGAGCCGGCCCGGTTGTACTGCGGGCCGAGGACGCTGCCCTCCTTGTCGGGCAGGCCGGGGACGTACCGCATGCCGATCTCGTCGCCGTAGTAGACGGCGGGGACGCTCGGCCAGGTCAGCTGGAAGGCGAACGCGGGGGCGAGCTGTTCGCCGGTGCGCGGGCCGCAGGCGAGCCGGGAGAGGTCGTGGTTGGCGGTGGGGAGGATCGCGTGCCCGCTGCCGGGGGCGTCGGCGAGCGCGTCGACGGTGCGCTGCCAGGCGGCGACGAAGGTCTCCATGCTGCCGGCGCCGTCGGCGTCGAAGTAGCAGGCGGCGGGGGGCCAGGTCTCGTCGACGGTGCCGGTGCCGTTGTGCCAGAGGGAGCGCAGCGCGGCGCCGTCGCCGGGGCCGCCGAAGTGCAGGAAGAAGTCGCCGTGGAAGCCCATCGGGACGGAGACCGCGGGGTCGCCCCACTCGGCGAGCAGGATCGCGTCGGGGTGGCGCTCGGCCAGCCAGCCGCGCATCTCGCGCCAGAGCCGGCCGGTCTCGGTGAACCCGGGGTCGTCCTTGACCAGCGAGGACGCCATGTCGACCCGGAAGCCGGACACGCCGGCGGCCAGCCACTGGGCCATGGTCTCGCGCAGCGCGGCGCGGTTGGCGCGCGGCCCCTCGGCGTCGATCGGCTGCCGCCAGGGCTCGGCGGGGTCCTGGCGGGCGTAGCCGTAGTTGAGGGCGGGCTGGCAGTCGAAGAAGTTGGGGCGGTACCAGCCGGCCCGGCGCCCGGGGGAGGCGACGAAGCCCTCGGCGGCCCGGTCGGACCAGATGTAGCGGTGGTCGGCGGGGTCGTCGGCGGAGGCCAGGAACCAGGGGTGCTGGTCGGAGGTGTGGCCGGCGACCAGGTCGAGGACGACCCGGATGCCGTACCGGCGGGCGGCGTCGGTGAGCTTGGCGAGCTCCTCGTTGCTGCCGTAGCGCGCCGCGGTGGTGAGGTAGTCCCGCACGTCGTACCCGGCGTCGCGGAACGGCGAGTCGAAGCACGGCGTGAGCCAGACCGCGGAGACGCCGAGCCAGGCGAGGTACTCCAGCCGCGCGGTGAGGCCCGCGAAGTCGCCGATGCCGTCGCCGTCGGAGTCGGCGTAGCTCTGCGGGTAGATCTGGTACAGCACGGCGTCGGCGGGCCACTCGGGCCCCGCGGGGTTCGGCATCGGCGGTCGGGTCACGGCGGGGGCCTCCTTGCGGCTGCCGGCTGAGGGTGGGTGCGGGCAGCGGGGCTGCCGAGGTCCACCTTTCCCCCGATCGGGTCCGGTACGCCGCCGGGTGCCGGGCCCCCGGGCCGACTACGGCATGTCCACGCCCGTATTACCAGGTACGCGCCGAGTTGACAGGGGTCGAGTGACATGCGCCACTGAGAAGTGAATCGGACAATTCGAGCACCTTCTGCGGGTGTTCGCCACTCGGGCGCGTCCGGACGGGGGTCCGGCGGCACCGAGGAAGAGGGGCCGATGGACGCCGCCACCGTGAAGATCTCCGACCTGCTGGACCGCCCGCCGATCCCGGCCAACCCCGGCCCCGCCGCCGGACCGGACACCCCCGCGCAGCCGCCGCCGGACACCGTCCCGACCCGCAGCCTCACCGTCACCGTGGTCTGGGGCGACCTGGTCGAGCAGCCCGCCGACGTCCACCTCGCCGGCCACTACCAGGACGTCGCCCCGGCCGCCGCCGAACTCGCCCTCGACCACGCGATCTCCAGCGGCCCGCACAACGTTATCACCGAGCACACCCGGCACGGCTGGATCGACGCCGCGCTCGGCGAGGTCACCTACTTCCCGGCCCGCTCCGGCACCATCCGCTCGGCCGCCGTGATCGGCATGGGCCGGCTCGGCACCTTCACCGAGCGCCGCTCCGTCCAGCTGTACGAGTCGCTGCTCACCGAACTGCTCGGCCTCGGCCACGTCCGCACCGCCGCCACCGTGCTGATCGGCTCCGGCGCGGGCAACCTGCAGGTGCCGCAGGTCGCCCGGGCGATGATCGGCGGCTTCGGCGCCGCCCTGCGCGGTGCGGCCGGCGCCCGGGTCGGGATGCCCGACGGCGCGCCCGCCGCGCTCACCGACGTCTACGTGGTGGAGATCGACCGGTTACGCGCCGCCCAACTGCTGCGCGCCCTCGCCGAGGAGACCCGCCGGGTGCCCGCCGTCCACGTCACCACCGCCCTGGCGAGCGCGCCCGGCGGCGGGCTCTCCCGATCCTCCGCCGCGGTGTACGCGGTCACCGGCCTGACCCGGCTCGCCCGCGCCGCCGCCACCGCGCCCGCCACCGCCGCCGACGCCCCGGCCGGCGGCAACGGGGACGGCGCGGCGCTGGCCGGCGTGCTCGCCGCGCTGGACCCCGAGGTCCGCGAGCCGATCCGCCGCCAGCTCGTCCGACTCGCCGAACTCGACTTCACCGACCTGGCGTTGAGCGTCCGGCCGTCCACCGACCTGTACGGCGGCAGCATGCCGGTCCGGATCTCGGTGCTCTCCGGCGACGGCGGCTTCCGCTGGGCCGCGCTCACCGAGCGCGCCACCGTCCCCGAACGGCAGGTCCCGGTCGACGCCGACCTGCTGCGCCAACTGGTCGCCCGCCTCACCGGGCCCACCCTCGACGACGCCGCCACCCTCCCCGACCTGCTCTCCCGGCTGGTCGTCCCGCTGGACTTCCAACGCCTGATCTCCGACGAGGCCTCGCTGGAACTGGAGTTGGACCGGGAGACCGCCGCCGTCCCGTGGGAGTTCCTCACCGACCTCCAGGAGGGCGCCAGCGAGCCCCGGCCGCCGCTCGCCGTCCGCACCCCGCTCGCCCGGCGGCTGCGCACCGGCTACGCCCGGGTCGCCACCGACAGCCGGGCCGGCGAACCGCTGCGGGTCCTGGTGATCGGCGACCCCGGCGACCCGGAGAAGGGCATGCAGCTGCGCGGCGCCCGCGAGGAGGCCAAGGCCGTCCACGAGGTCCTGCAGCAACTCGGCGTCCAGTCGAGGCTGTTCATCGGCGCCGCGAACGCGCTCCGCGAGCCGGACGCCGAACCCGCCACCCGGCTGGACGTGCTGCGCACCCTGCTGCGCGGCGACTACCAGATCGTCCACTACTGCGGCCACGGCACCTTCGACGACAGCGGCACCGTCCGGCGCTCCGGCTGGGTGTTCGCCGACGGGCTGCTCAGTGCCCAGGAACTCGCCCAACTCGACCGGCCGCCGCGGATGGTGGTCGCCAACGCCTGCTGGTCCGCGCGGCTCGACGGCGGCGCCGAGGCCCCCGGTGCGACCGGTGCGGACCCGGCGGTGGCGGAACGCCGGGCGACGCTGATCCCCAGCCTCGCCGACGAGTTCCTGCGGGCCGGCGTCACCCACTACATCGGCGCCGGCTGGCAGGTGCCCGACCAACAGGGCATCGGCTTCGCCCGGACCTTCTACACCGAACTGCTCGCCCCCCTGGTCGGCCGCGCCCCCGGCGGGGTCGGGGACGCGGTCAAGGCGGCCCGCGAGCAGATGTTCAAGACCCGTGACCTGCACCGGTCGGACACCGCCCCCGGCACCCCCGAGCCGCTCGGCTGGAGTGCCTGGGCCGCGTACCAGCACTACGGGGACCCGGCCGACGAGTTCGGCTCGGCGACCCTCGGGGAGAGTCCACGATGAGCAAGATCCCGATGCCCGACGTCCTGGTCCTGCTGCCCGGCATCACCGGCAGCACGCTCAGCCGCAACGGCGTACCGGTCTGGGCGCCCGAACCCGGCGCGGTCGTCAGGGCGCTGATCAGCCTGGGCGGTTCGATCGACGCGCTCGCCCTGCGCCAGGACGACTGGCGGGCCGACGACCTCGGCGACGGCATCGTCGCCGACGGGCTGATGCGCGACATCCACACCCTGCCCGGACTGTGGAAGATCGACGGCTACACCGCGGTCCAGGACTTCCTGAAGGCCGAGTTCGACATCACCGAGGGCCGTAACTTCTTCCCCTTCCCGTACGACTGGCGCCGCGACAACCGGGCCTCCGCCCGGAAACTCGCAGCCGCCTCGGCCGGCTGGCTGCGGGACTGGCGGCAGTCCTCCGGCAACCAGGACGCCCAACTCGTGCTGATCGGCCACTCGATGGGCGGCCTGGTCTCCCGCTACTTCGTCGAAGCGCTGGAGGGCTGGCAGGACACCCGGGCCGTGGTCACCTTCGGCACCCCGTTCTACGGCTCGCTCAACGTGGTCGACTTCCTGGTCAACGGCTTCCGCAAGGGCTTCGGCCCGTTCGCCGTCGACCTCACCGGGATGCTGCGCTCGCTCACCGCGCTGCACCAGATGGCGCCCCTCTACCGCTGCGTCTACCTCGACGCCGACGACAGCGCCCCACTCACCCCCGCCGTCGCCGGACTGCCCGGCTGGCAGGACGCCTGGTCCGCGCACCTCAACGAGTTCCAGGAGGAGATCGAGAAGGCCGCCGCCGCCAACCGGCTCGACCCCGCCTGGGAGACCAACCCGGTCCGCTACCACCCGATCGTCGGCATCGACCAGCCCACCCACCAGAGCGCGCGCCTGGCCGGCGGCCGGGTCACCGTCGAACTCACCCGCGGCGGCAACGACGAGGGCGGCGACGGCACCGTGCCGAAACTCTCCGCCGCGCTCTCCGGCAGCGAGGAGGCCCGCACCTTCGTCCCGCAGCTGCACGCCAGCCTGCAGAACGACGGCCCGATGCTCCACCACCTCAAGGGCGTCCTGCAGTCGCTCCACGACATCCGGGTCAGCGACCTGCGGGCCGCCGCCCAGGCCTGGTTCGGCTACCTCGGCGACGACCTCTACCTGCCCGACGAGGAACCCGTCGTCGGCATCACCCTGGAGAGCTCCCTCGGCGAGAGCCAACTCCCGCACCTCGAGGCCCTGGTGACCGTCACCGACCGCACCGCCGGACAGCCCGTCCGGGCGCTCCCGGTCACCCTCACCCGCCGTCCCTCCCGCGTCCCGCTCGGCCCCCTCCCGGCCGGCGCCTACCAGCTCACCGTCACCGCCGACGCCGCCGCCCCCCTCACCGACGTCTTCCTGGTCGCCTCCCGCGAGGACCTCGCGGCCTGACCGCCCTCGCCGACCACCCGACCGTCGAACACCCGGCCCCCGCCGCCTGAGAAAGTGTTGGGTAATCGGATGATCACTCGTTCTTGAGGTCGTCGGCGAGGCGGCGGGCCGCTTCGGTCTCGACGGGACCGTGCGGTTCGATCTCCTCGCCGGCGAGGCGGGCGGCCATGAGCCGGATCATCGCGACCTTGATCATCGCTTCGGCGTGCGCGGTCTTGCGCTCGTAGTCCCGTGCCAACCGTCTGCACCGTCCCAGCCAGGAGAATGTCCGCTCGACCACCCACCTGCGGGGCAGTACCCGGAAGCCTTTCACATCGGCGTTGCGCGGCACCGCAACGATCTCCAACCCTTCGTGCTCGGCCGCCCAGCCGACCAGTCCCGCGTCGACCACGTTCACGTATCCGCCGTCCACCCAGACCAGCCCGACCTGCGGAAACGAGCTCCGGATCCCGGCGAGAACCAGCTTCGCGCCCGCCCGGTCCTGCACCGAGGCCGAGTGCACCACCGCCCGCAGCACCAGCCCGCAGGTGTCCACCAGCAGATGCCGCTTGCGTCCCCGCACGCGCTTGCCCGCGTCGTAGCCGATCGCCTGCCCGCCCTGGTGGCTGCGGGCCGACTGCGAGTCCAGCACCGCCGCCGAGGGCTGCGGATCCCGCCCGTCCGCCACCCGCACCCGCTCGCGCAGCGTGTCGTGGACCCGGTTCCAGGTGCCGTCCGCAGTCCAGGCCCGGAACCACCGGTAGGCCGCGTCCCACGGGGCCAGGTCGTGCGGCACCAACCGCCAGGCGCAACCGCTGACCAGCACATACAGCACCGTGTCCACGATCAGCCGGCGCGGGAACTTCAGCGGACGCCCGGCCCGGCGAGGGTCCCGCACCGGCAGCAGCGGCTCGATCACCGCCCACTGGGCATCCGTCAACGACGAGGAACAGGAAGGCTTGCACGCACAGACACACATGGCGGTGATCTTCACGGACATCGTGGCCGCAAAGATCACCGCCAGGGCATCACGCCAAGCAGTTGATCAATTACCCAACACTTTCTGAGCCGGCGGACGCCGAGGCGACGGCCCTCCGTCCGGTCGGCCGCGCCGTGCTCCGTGCCTCGCCGCAGGCTTCGGGGCCCGCCGCCCGCCGCCCGCCGCCCAACGCCGTGGTCCGTCGTGGATCCGGAGGCGAGCGGGCCGCGCAGCGGGCGGGGGTCTGCCCGTGCACCACGCGGTGGCGCGTAAGGTGTCGGCCATGACCGCAGCAGTTCTCGCGCCTCCGGCCCGCTAGGGCGAGGCGCCACCAGCAGCAGCGCTCCGGCGGACCCGTTCCGCCGCGCGCCGGCCGGTCGTGCCCGCGGACGGGAGACCACGACCACCTGCTGCTGACGGAGAACCATCCGTGTCGAACACCGCTGTACCGACCCGCACGACGGCCGCCCGCGCGGCCGACCACCCCGCCCGCCGGGTCCGCCGGGGCCTCGCCGGCCTGGCGGCCGCCGCAACGGCCTGGGGCACCACCGGCGCCGCCGTGGAGCTGGTCCACCGCTCCGCCGATCTCGGCCCGTCGGCCGTCTCGTTCTGGCGCTTCGTCAGCGGCCTCGCGCTGCTGCTCCTCGCCCGCGCGTTCCGCCGGGCCCACCGCCACCCTGCCGCGGTCCGCCACCGCACGGTCCGCCGCCCGGTCCGCCACCGCGTCCTGCTGCTGACCGGGACGGGGCTGGGTCTGGCGGTGTTCCAGACCGCCTACTTCGCGGCCGTCCGGGACACCGGCCTCGCGGTCGGCACCGTCGTCACGCTCGGCGCGGCCCCGCTGCTCACGGCGGCCGGTGGGCGGGCGTTCCTCGGTGAGCGGGTCGGCCGGGGCGGCCTGCTGGGCCTCGCGGGTGCGCTCGCGGGTCTGGCCGTGCTGGTGCTCGGCGACCGGCAGGGCGCCGTCCATCCGCTCGGTGCGGCGTTCGCGGTGCTCTCCGCCGCGGGGTACGCGGTGACCAACCTGCTGGGCCGCCGGTCGGGCCGGCAGGGTGCGGGGGAGGACCCGCTCACCCTCACGCTGTGGTCCTTCGCGATCGGCGCCGCGGCCCTGCTGCCGCTCGCCCTGGCGGAGGGCCTGCTGCCGCAGACCGCCCACCCGGTGCGGGTGCTGCTGCTGATGCTGTACGTCGCGGTCGTCACCACCGCGCTGGCCTACCCGCTGTACTTCGCCGGTGCGGCGGTCGTCCGGGCGGCGACGGCTTCGGTGGTGATGCTGGTGGAACCGGTCAGTGCGGCGGTGCTCGCCGTCCTGCTGCTCGGCGAGCGGCTGACCGCGGCCACCGTGCTCGGCACCGTCGTCCTGCTCGCGTCGGTCGCGGGGACGGCGTTCACCGAGCCGGCCGGGGCCGGCCGGTAGCCGCCGGCGGCGGCTCAGAAGCGCACGGCCCCCGCGTACGGCATGACGTCCCAGGGGACGATCTCGACGTTCTTGCCGGTGCGCGGGGCGTGCAGCAGCTGGCCGTTGCCGATGTAGATGCCGACGTGGTGCAGGTCGTTGTAGTAGAAGACGAGGTCGCCGGGCTGGACCTGGTCGCGGGCGATCTTGCGGCCCGCCGCGTACTGGTCCTGGGAGACGCGCGGCAGCGACACGCCGCCGGCGGCGAAGGCCTTGAGGGTGAGGCCGGAGCAGTCGTACGAGTCGGGGCCGGTCGCGCCCCACCGGTACGGCTTGCCGAGCTGCGCGTACGCGAAGCCGAGGATGTCCTTGACCCGCCCGGTGGCCGGTCCGGTGTAGGCCTGGGGGCGGGCGGCGCCTCGGGACGCGGCCTGGGTGCCGTCGCCGAGCACCCGGGCGCGGTCGGCGGCCTTGAGTCCGGCGAGGATCCGTTCGACCTCGGCGAGCTTGGACTTCACCTCGTCCTTGCGGCGGCCCGCTTCGGTGGCGGCGCGGTCGAGTTCGGCGAGCCGACCGGTGGCCTCGGCGCGGTCGGCGTCCATCCGCAGCTGTTCGAGGCGGAGCCGGCGCAGCGCGTCGGCCTGCTGGGCGGTGAACCGTTCGGCGCTGCCGGCCCGGGCGAGGTAGTCGTCGGGGTCGCTGGAGAGCACGAGTTGGACGGTCGGGTCGATGCCGCCGCTGCGGTACTGGGCGGCGGCGAGGCCGCCGAGGCTCTCGCGCAGGCCGTTGATCCGCTCCTGCTGCTGGGCGATCCGGTCCTGCAGGCGGGCGGTGTCCTGTTGGTGCCGCTGCTGCTGTTCGCGCGCCTTGTTGTACGCCTCGGTGGAGGCTTCGGCGTCCTCGTAGAGGGCGTCGACCCGGGCCTTCGCCTGGTCCACCGAGGGGGTGGGCTCGGCGTGCGCGGCGAGCGGCGAGGCGAGGGTCGCCGCGCCGGCGGCCGCCGTCACGACCGCGACGCGGGCCCGGCCCGGTGCCTTTGCCCGACGGTGACTGCCCATTCCACGCTCCTCCGCTCGCCCACCCCGACAACGAAGGAACTTAGTAGTTCGTCCCCGTGGCTGGCAACCGGGGGTCCGCGCGCGGGGGCGGGGGGCTCAGTTCGCGGCCGGTCCGCAGGTCAGGAGGAAGGGGAGCAGCGGCACCGCCAGGGCCAGCGCGCCGGTCGCGCAGCGGGCCAGCGGGTGCGGTGCGCGGGCGGGGGAGAGCAGCCGCCGGACGCGGGCGACCACCGGGGAGCCGGTCGCGCCGAGGCCGGCCCCGGGTGCGAGGCCCGCCGCGACCGTACCGAGGGCGGCGGCGAGGTCGCGCCGTGCGTGGTGGCGGACCGCGCGGTCGTCGGCGGCCATCTCCAGCAGCGCCGCGGTCTGCTCCCGGCCGGCGGTGCCCAGCGGCAGCCCGGGGAAGGCCTCCGCGAACCCCTGCGCCGCCGCCTTCAGCAGGTGGTGACGGCCCGTCAGGTGTGCCTGCTCGTGGGCCAGTACGGCGTGCAGCTGGGCCGGCGGCAACTGCTCCAGCGCACCCCGGGTGAGCACGATCCGCCGGCGCCGGCCGGGCAGGCAGTACACCGCGGGCACCTGGTGGTCGAGGACCAGCGCGGGCAGCCCGGCGGCCGGACGGGCGACCAGGTCGAGCACCGCGGAGTGCCGCCGCCGCTCCCGGCCCGCCCGGACCAGCACGGCCGCGACCCGTCCGAGCGGCCAGGCCGCCACCAGGGCCGGGACCAGGGCGGCCGTCGACAGTCCGAGGTCGGTGAGGTGGGTCAGCCCGCAGGCGTGCAGCAGGCTGGGCAGCCCGGCGTGCCGGTGCTTCTCCGGTTCGACCAGGTGGTGGGCGGCGAGAGCCAGCGAGGTGACGAACGACAGCATCAGGCCGAGCCAGACCAGGACGGCCACGCCCGGCGCCCGCTGGGGCCAGCGCGCGCGCCGCAGCAGCGCGGGTGCGGCGAACCCCACGAACAGCGCGAACCCGGCCAGCGCCTCGGTCCCGCTCACCGCGACCTGCCCGGTCCGTCGTCCGCGCCCGGTCCGTCGCCGGCCCCCGGCCCGTCGTCCGCCCCCGGTCCGTCGTCCGCCAGCAGCCGGCGGATCACCTCGGCCTCGTCCGCCGACACGCCGCGGATGAAGTGCGCCAGCGCGGCCGAGCGGTCCTGGCTGGCGCCCAGCGCCTCCCGCATCAGGGCGGCGGTGTACGCCTCGCGGCTGCCGGTCGGCTCGTACAGCCAGGCGCGGCCCTGCTTCGCGCGGCGCAGCATGCCCTTGCCGTGCAGGATGTCCGCGACGGTCATCACCGTGGTGTAGGCGACGGGACGGGTGCGGTTGATGTCGTCGACCACCTCGCGGACGGTCGCCGGCCGCTGCCAGGACCACAGGCGGTCCATGATCTCGGCCTCCAGCTCGCCCAAGCGCCGCACGGTTCCTCGCCCTCCTCCGTCCCGGGTGTGCCCGGCCATCGTAGACGCCCCGGCCCTGCGGAAAACCCTGTTGACATGCGGTCTACGATCGCCGGGACCGGCCTGCGGGGCCGGTGATCCACAACGGGAGAGCATCGGGGGCGGGCCATGGGCGCGGCAGTCGGTTTGGTGGCAGGCATCGCGGCGGTGGTCGTGGTGGCCCTGCTGGTGGTCACGGTCCGGATCCACAACCGGCTGGTGAAGCTGCGCAACCAGACCCAGGCCTCCTGGGCGCAGATCGACGTGCAGTTGGGGCGCCGCCACGACCTGATCCCGAACCTGGTCGAGTCGACCCGCGCGTACGCCTCGCACGAGCGCGGGACCATCGAGGCGGTCACCGCCGCCCGCACCAAGGCCCTGGACACCGCCGCGACCGCCACCACCGCCGAGCGGGCGTTCGCCGAGGACCTGCTCTCCGGCTCGCTCGGCCGCCTGCTGGCGCTCTCCGAGAGCTACCCCGAGCTGAAGGCGGACGACCGCTTCGCCCGGCTCCAGTCCGAGCTGACCTCGGCCGAGGACAAGATCGCGTACGCGCGGCAGTTCTACAACAGCGCCGTGCAGTCGTACAACACCGCGCTGGAGACCTTCCCGGCCAACCTGGTCGCCGGGCTCGGCACCCACCAGGCCCGCGAGTACTTCCGCACCGACGCGGCCGCCCACGGCCCGGCCGAGGTGCGCTTCGCATGAGCACCCACCCCGCCGACCCGATCGTGAACCTCGCCTCGCCACTGGCCCCGGACACCCTGCCGGGACAGCTCGCGCTGGCCGCCGCCGTGGCCTTCGCCGCCTGGCTGCTGCTGTACGCCGGCGCGGTGGTCGCCACCCGCAACGGCACCGTCGTCCCCGCGCCCGCCGGCCAGGACCTCGGCCCGGACCCGGAGCCGCCGGCCGTGGTCAACCTGCTGGCCAACGGCTGGCGTTCGCTCGCCCAGGCGGCCCCCGCCACCCTGCTCGACCTCGCCGCCCGCGGCCTGGTCGAACTGCGCCAGCCGGGCGACGACCCCGCCGAGACCACCGTCCACCTCACCGCCCGGGCCGTCGAACAGGTCGGCACGCTCACCCCGTACGAGCGCCGGGTGCTGGCCCGGGCCGCCGAGGCGGCCGGTCCGGCCGGTGCGCCGATCGGGGCGATCGCCTTCCGCGAGACGCAGAAGGCGGCCGCCTGGAACCGGTCCCTGCGCCGCGAGGTCATCGCCGACAGCCGGGTCCGCGGGCTCTCCCGGCCGCGAGTCGGCGGCGCGCTGGGCAGCGTCCTGTGGTTCTCCGCGTTCGCCCCCGCCGTCCCGGCCGCGCTCGCCGTGATCGTGGACGGCCACGCGGTCCGTGCCGCCGTGACGGTCGGCATCCTCTGCCTGCTGCCCACCCTGGGCCTGCTGGCCCTGCTGCTCACCGAGCGCTCCACGCCGGAGGGCCTGCGCCGGGCCGGCCACTGGGCGGGCCTGCGCGACTGGCTCGCCGGGCACGAGGAGTTCGCCCAACTGCCGCCCGCCGCCGTCGCGGTGTGGGACCGCTACCCGGCGTACGGCACCGCGCTGGGCGTGGTCAGCCGGACCGCCCGGCTGCTCGGCTTCGACTCCGGCGACCGCCGCCGGGTCTGGTCCGACCACGGCGGCACCTGGCGGCCGGTCCGGATCTCCTACCCGCGGCTGCGGCCCGGCTTCGGCGGGACGCCCGCCCACCTGCTGAGGCTCGCCGGGGCGGCCGCCGCGGTCGGCGCCGCGCTGCTGCTCCTCACCCTCGTCCGGCAGCCCGACTGGGTGCTGACCGGCGCCGCCGCCGAGCACGAACTCCGCCGCCCCGGGCTGGTCCTGGGCGCCGGCTGGGTGCTCGTCGGGCTGCTCGGCTTCGCCCTGCTCGGCCGGATCGGCAGGTGGACCCCGCTGGTCCTCTTCCTCTCGCTGATGCCCGGCGCGATGGCCCCGGTCGACGGCTGGTGGGCCGACACCGCGCTGCGCGGCGGCCCGGCGCCCGTCGAACTCGCGGTCGTCGTCGCCGCGTTCGCCCTCGCGGCGGTGCAGCTGGCGTACGCCGTGCTGGCCCGGCGCGCCCCGGTCGCCGTCGACGGCGAGCTGCTGCGCGTCGAGTCCCGCCGCTCCAAGCACGCCCCGCGCCTGGTCGCCCTGGACGGGGGCGCCACCGACCGCACCACCGCCTGGGCGCTGCCGCGCGACAGCCACGTCCGGGTGCCGGGCCCGGGCGCCAAGGTCCGACTGAGCGTCAACCCCTGGACCCGGGTGATCACCGCCGTCGAGCCGCTGCCCGTCGGCGCGCCCGTGCCGGGCCCGGCCGACCCCGGCCGGTCGGCCGTCCCCGCCTGAGCGGCGGCCGCCCGCGGCCCGGTGCCCGCCTCCCGGCCACCGGTCAGGAGGCGAGCCCGGCCAGACCCCGCTCGCTGAGGCCGATGAAGTGCTCCAGGCGGTGCCGGCGGGCCAGGGTCAGCGCCTGCGACCAGTACTGCCGGGCCGCCTCCGGGTCCCCGCCCTCGAAGTGGGTCCGGGCCAGCGTCTCCAGGGTGTCGGCGACGTTGCCGTGGCTGCCCAGCTCCCGCCGGATCTCCAGCGACTCGAGCAGCGGCGCCACGGCGTCCCGCGCCCGGCCCTGCGCCCGCAGCGTGTCGCCCAGGTTGTACAGCGCGAGGGACAGCTGCGAGCGCGAGTCGAGCCGCCGCCACTCGGCGATCGCCTCCCGGTACGACTGCTCGGCCCCCGGCAGGTCGCCCTGGCGGAAGCGCAGGTCGCCGAGGGACGCCAGCCGCGCGGCGTCCGGCTGCACGGCGAGCCGCTCCGCCAGCGCCATCGCCCGGGTCGCCCACTCCTGGGCCCGCTCGGTGTCGCCCGCCTGGCTGTAGGCGGCGGAGAGGTTGCTCACCACCGCCTTCTGCGCGGCGAGGTCGTCGATCGTCCGGAAGAAGCCGTACGCCTTCTCCAAGTGCTCGATGCACGGCTCGACCGCCCGGGTCAGGCCGTGCGCCACCCCGAGCCGGCCGTGCAGCCACGCCTGGCCGGCCGGGTCGTCCGCCGCGGCGGTGGCCTCCAGCGCCTCGTACAGGCACTCGGCCCATTCGCCGTTCCACCAGTACGTCAGGCCGTAGCCGAAGAGCGCCGCCGCCAGCCGCCAGGACAGGTCCGGCCGGTCCAGCGCCGCCGCCCGCCGGACCGCGTCGCGGATCGCCGCCAGCTCCTCGCCGCACCACTCCAGCGCGGCCTCCTCGTCCGCGTACTCCGGCAGCTCGAACAGCTCCCAGTCCGCCGACACCCCCTCCACCGCCGGGATCGGCAGCGCCAGCGGGGCGATCGCCAGGTTGGCCGCCGCCACCGCCGAGGTGTACCAGCCCAGCAGCCGCACCAGCGCCTCGGCGCGCGCCTGCTCCGGCTCCTCGGCCAGCACCCGCTCGGCCGCGAACTCGCCCAGCAGGTCGTGGAAGCGGTACCGCCCGGGAGCCGAGACGTCCAGCAGATGGGCGTCGACCAGGGTGTCCAGCACGTCCAGCGCGTCGTCCACCGGAGCCCCCAGCAGCGCCGCCACCGACTCGGCCGAGTGGTGGTGCGCCGGCCACAGCCCCAGCAGCCGGAACGCCCGCGCCGCCTCCTGCTCCAGCGGGCGCCCGCCCGCCAGCAGCGAGGTGTAGCTGAACGAGAACGCCTCCCGGACGGCCAGGTGGTCCACGGCCAGCGCCTGCAGACGGTCCGTCCGGTTCAGCCGCCGGGCCAGCTCCGACAGCCGCCAGGTCGGCCGGTGGGCCAGCCGGCTGCCCGCTATCCGCAGGGCCAGCGGCAGACCGGCGCACGCCGCCATCACCTGCCCGGCCGCCACCGGGTCCGCCGCCACCCGGTCCGCGCCGCACATCGCGGCCAGCAGCGCGCGCTGCTCCGGTGCGCTGAGCGGACCGAGCGGGATCCGGGCCGTGCACTGCACCCCGGACAGCTTGTGGCGGCTCGTCACCACCACCGCCGACCGGCCGCTCCCCGGCAGCAGCGGGGCCACCTGCCGGCCGTCCCGGGCGTTGTCCAGCACCACCAGGACCCGCCGCTCGGCCAACAGCGACCGGTACAGGGCGGCCCGGTCGTCGGTGTCCTTCGGCAGTGCCTCGCCGGCGACCCCCAGATCGGCCAGGAACCGGCCGAGCAGGTCGTGCGGGGTCCGCGCCTCGCAGACGCCGAAGCCGCGCAGGTCGGCGTAGAGCCGGCCGTCGGGGAAGTCCTCGGCGGCCGCGTGCGCGCCGTGCAGCACCAGGGACGTCTTGCCGACCCCGCCCATCCCCGTCACCAGCACCACCCGCGCGGGCCCGCCCGGCTCCCCGGGCCGCAGGTACAGCGCCAGCGCGTCCAGCTCGCCCTGCCGCCCGGTGAAGTCCCCCGGCGCCAACGGCAGCTGCGAGGGCGTCGCGACCGCGGCAGCCGCACCGTCGTCGGCTGCGCCCCCGTCGGCTGCGCCCTCGCGGGCCGCCGACCCGTCAGGTGCCGTCCCGTCAGCAGCCTTCCCGCCGGCGCCCGCTTCGGTGCGTTCACCGCCGCCCGCTTCGGTGCGTTCGCGGCCGTCCCGTCCGCCGACCGACCCGGCGTCAGCACCCCGACGGTCGGCCGTCCCGCCGCCGTCGCCCCTTCCGGCGGCCGGTCGGGGCTCGTCCGCGAGGATCTCCCGGTGCGTCAGCTGGATCGCCGTACCCGGCTCCAGGCCCAGCTCCTCCACCAGCGTCCCGCGCAGCGTCCGGTACACCGCGAGCGCGTCCGCCCGCCGGCCGCCGCGCCACAGCGCGAGCATCAGCTGCCGGTGGAAGGACTCGCGCAGCGGGTGCTCGGCCGTCAGCAGGGCCAGCTCGGCCGCCAGTCCGTGGTGCCGGCCGAGCGCCAGCTCGGCGTCGAAACGCCACTCCAGCGCCTGCAGGCGCAGCTCCGCGAGGCGCGCCGCCTCGGCCGGACCGACCGCCGCCGAGTCCTCCGGCGGCCCGCCGCGCCAGAGCTCCAGCGCCGCGGCCGTCTCCAGCGCGACCGCCGTCCACTCCTGCCCGGTGTGCGCCGCCCGGGCCCGCCCCAGGTGCCCCGCGAAGACGGCGCTGTCCAACTCGCCGTCCTCGACCCGCAGCCGGTACCCGCCGCCGGTCGCCGCGAGCCGGTCCTCCAGCCGCGGCCCGAGCGCCCGCCGCAGCCGGCCGACGTGGTTGTGCAGCGACGCCGCCGCGGTGCGCGGCGGCCGCTCGCCCCAGACCAGGGTGAGCAGTGCGTCCGCGGTGACGGCCCGGCCGGCGTTGAGCAGCAGGTGGGTGAGGAGAAGCCGGTGGGTGGGACTGGTGATCGGGCGCGGCTCCCGGCCGTCATGGACGGTCAGCGGGCCGAGCACTCCGAACGTGATGGGCATGGGCTCCCCAGCTCGGGACGGTCTGTTAGGCGCATGTTAGTTCGCTGTGTCCGGCGTCCCGCAGGCTGGTCCCAGGTCGCCGGTCGAACCCTTGCCGGCCCGCCGGACCATGGGAGGAACACCGATGAACCGCCGTACGTCCGCCCCGCAGAAGCCCGCCCGCGACACCGCCTGGAACTGACGGGCCGTAGGGCAGCGCTCCATCCGTCTCCCTCCGTCCGCCGGCGGAGGGGCACCACGACACCGCACGGGCCTGTCAGGGGGCGGCCCGTGCGGTGCTTCGTCCGTCCTGCCGCAGTCGGCGCCCTCCCGGTCTGTCGGGACGCTTCGCCGACGGCGGGAGGCCCTGATCGCGCTGGACGGGTTCGACCGCGCGCCACGGTGCCTGCGGGAACTGCCGACCTGTCAGTTCCCGCGCGCGCCGGCGGGCTGCTGCGGGACGTGCCCGGCGCCGAACGGGCCGGGGGCTCCGGGGCGGGACAAACCAGAAGGACCCCGGCTCCGCCGGGGTCCTTCGTTGGTGTCCGAGGGGGGACTTGAACCCCCACGCCCGATAAAGGGCACTAGCACCTCAAGCTAGCGCGTCTGCCATTCCGCCACCCGGACCGGGTGTCCGCCTCGGGGCTTTCTTCCGTCTTCCCCGTGGCGACAGAGAGAACACTACCAGGCTCGCGGAGCGCTTCTCACCTGCGTTTCTGTGCCCCGGGCGGGGGAGTGCGGGCGTAGTCGGAGCGGGAACGGGATAAATGATCACAAGACGGACATTCGGCTGGTGGGCGACGGTGCGGAGGCGGAGGCGGCGATGCGACGGGGTGCGCGGGTGGCGGACGGGCGGGACGGTACGGCGACCGTGCCGGAGGCGGGGCTGCGGCGCGGTTTCGGGGCGCTGGCGGTGCTGGGGGTGGTGCTGGTCGGGGCGGCGGTGTTCGGGTTGCTGTACACGGCGTTCGCGACGCTGACGAGCGTGCTGCTGTTCGGCTGGCTGCTGCTGATCGGCGGCGCGGTGGGGCTGGTGCACGCGGTGCTCGGGCGGAAGGGGAACTTCTTCTGGCTCGGGGCGGCGGTGGCGGCGCTGAACATCGCGGCGGGCCTGGTGATGATCGCCCGCCCGGACGAGGCGGCGGAGGCGCTGACCCTGTTCGCGGCGCTGCTGTTCCTGAGCGCGGGCGCGTTCCGGCTGGTGGGCGGGGTGGTGGTGCGCGGGCCGCAGTTCGGCTGGACGCTGGCGCTGGGCGCGCTGGACCTGGTGATCGGCGTGCTGGTGCTGAAGGAGTGGCCGAGCAGCTCGCGGTACGCGCTGGGGGTGTTCTTCTCGCTGGCGCTGCTGTTCGACGGCCTGGCGCTGGTGAGCATCGGGGTGGGCGGCCGCCGGGTGATCGGCATGGTGGACGACGCCCGGCGCGCCGCCGAGCCGGAGCCCGGGACGCAACCGGAACCGCAACCGGAACCGCAGCCGGGGGCCGCTGCCGGGCCCGGGCCGGCGCCCGCGCCCGGCAGCGGTGGGGCGCCGTGGCCGGACCTGGAGAAGCCGGCGCCGCCCGCGCAGTCGGACCAGCAGACCGGGTGACCGCTCCGGGCGCCACGCCCGGCAGGAGCGGACGGATCCTGGCGCCGTCCGGTCGTTTGCGGTCGGAAGAGTTCACCCGGCGCATAGTTCCAGTCCCGATCGTGGTGACCGGGCCGTGCTCTCCTAGCCTCTGTGGACCAGGGGAGCGTTGAGCGGAGCGCCCGATTCCCGACCGGCCGTCGGCGGCCGTGCCTCCCGTCACCGTACGAAGGGCGGGTTGTGGTGGAGCGACAGACCAGCGGCGGTGCCGGTCCTGCGGTCCGGCGGACGGCTCCGGGCCGGGTGGTGGAGCGGCCGGGCGAAGGGGTGTGGCGGTTCGCTGCGGTGTCGAACGACGCCTCGGTGCCGCGGACCAGACACGCGGTGCGGGACCGGCTGCTGGCGCAGGGGATGGGCGGCGAGCTCTACCAGGAGCTGGTGGACGACCTGCTGCTGATCGTCTCCGAGCTGGTGAGCAACGCGGTGACGCACGCGGCGGTGCTCTCCCCGGAGGTCTCCACCGAGCTGACCATCGGGGACGGCCGGGTGCGGATCGCGGTGGAGGACGGGCACCCGTACCGGCCGAAGGCGCAGGAGAGCGACCTCGGCCGGCTGGGCGGGCGCGGCCTGCTGCTGGTGAAGAGCGTGACGCTGCAGGCGGGCGGGGTGTGCGACGTGGAGCGGACGGCGGACGGCGGGAAGGTGATCTGGGCGTCGCTGCCGCTGCCGGAGGCGGCCGACCCCGAGCCGGAGGACGGTCCGGACGCGGCGGTCGACCTCGACCTCTGGCGGCACTGAGCGGGCGCTGCGGACGGCAGCGGGCGGCGCCGGGCGGCCCGCCGGGGCTACCAGTCGCGGCCGGCGATCTCCCGGATGCCCGGCAGGGCCGCCTCGAAGACGGTCCGGAACCACACCGAGAACGGCTTCTCGGCCTGCAGCTCGCGCAGCTCGGCGGCGGTGACGAAGCGGGTCGACTCGACCTCGTCCGGGTCCGGGGCGACGTCGGTGGTGACCAGGCCGACGAAGAGGTGGTTCCACTCGCGCTCGATCAGGCCGGAGGCCTCGTCGGGGAGGTCGTAGCGGACGGTGCCGGCCTCGCACAGCAGGGCGGGGGCCAGGCCCAGCTCCTCGGCGGTGCGGCGGGCGGCGGCGACGAAGGGCTGCTCACCGGGGTAGGGGTGGCCGCAGCAGGTGTTGGACCAGACGCCGGGGGAGTGGTACTTGCCGAGCGCGCGGCGCTGGAGCAGCATCCGGCCCTGGCGGTCGAAGAGGAAGACCGAGAAGGCCCGGTGCAGTCGGCCGGGCTGCTGGTGGGCCCAGAGCTTCTCGCCGGTGCCGATGGTGACGCCCTCGTCGTCGACCAGTTCCAGCAGGATCTCGGTGGTGGTGGAGAGCTCGGCCGGAACGTCGGTCTGGCTGATCGCGGGGCTCATGGGCGGGCGGCACCTTTCGGCGGGACGGTTCGACACACTTCGACCGGCGTGGCCGGGCCCGCCCAGTCTGCCGCATGGCCCGCCGCGGCTGCCGCTCTGACGCACGCCATGGAGGGTAAGGGCCGAATGATTGGCAGGGTTGTTCGACCGGTGAACGCTTCGCGTCCACTCCTTCCACACAGGTGTTCACCTTCTCGACCGGTTGTGCCTGCGAAGAGGGCCGTGCCCGCGTTCTGCCAGGTCGCCGGGGTCGCCTACCATCACCAGTACACGGTGGCCGGTAACCGGCCACCGGCGTGCCGCGACGGACACCCGGCCGGCCCGATCCGAGATGACGCAGGAGACACCGCATGATCGGCCTCGTTCTGGCCGCCGGCGCCGGCCGCCGGCTCCGGCCCTACACCGACACCCTGCCCAAGGCGCTGGTGCCGGTCGACGGGGAGCGGACGGTGCTGGACCTGACCCTCGGGAACTTCGCCGAGGTGGGTCTGCGCGAGGCCGCGATCGTGGTCGGCTACCGCAAGGAGGCCGTGTACGACCGCAAGGACGCGCTGGAGCAGAAGTACGGCGTCAAGCTCACCCTGGTCGAGAACGACAAGGCCGAGGAGTGGAACAACGCCTACTCGCTGTGGTGCGCCCGCGACCTGTTCGGCGAGGGCCTGCTGCTGGCCAACGGCGACACCGTGCACCCGGCCTCGGTGCAGCGCACCATGCTGGACGGCAACGACCGGCTGATCAAGGAGGGTGCCGCGCCCGGCATCCTGCTGGCGCTGGACACCGTGAAGAAGCTGGCCGACGAGGAGATGAAGGTCGTCGTCGACCCGGAGCTCGGCATGCGGCGGATCACCAAGCTGATGGACCCGTCCGAGGCGACCGGTGAGTACATCGGCGTCACCGTGATCAACCCGTCCGCCGGGGACGCGCTCGCCGACGCCCTCAAGGCGACCTACGAGCGCGACCCGCAGCTGTACTACGAGGACGGCTACCAGGAGATGGTCCACCGCGGCCTGCGGATCGACGTGCAGCCGATCGGCGAGGTGTCCTGGGTCGAGGTGGACAACCACGACGACCTGAACAAGGCGAGGGAGATCGCGTGCCGGTACTGACCCGCCTGCTGCCGTCCCCGGTCTTCGTCGAGATCCGCCCGCGCGCCCTGGAGTCGCTCGGCGGCATCCTCGCGGACGGCCGGCTGTCCAGCTCCGGGCGGATAGCGGTGGCGATCAGCCCGGGCTCCGGGCGGGCGCTGCGCGAGCGCCTGGAGCCGGTGCTGCCGGGCGCGGACTGGTACGACGTGGCCGACGGCACCCTGGACGGGGCGGTCCGGCTGGCGGAGGCGATGCGCGGGGGCCACTACGACGCCCTGGTGGGCCTCGGCGGCGGTAAGATCATCGACGCGGCGAAGTACGCGGCCGCCCGGGTCGGTCTGCCGGTCGTCGCGGTGGCCACCAACCTCGCGCACGACGGCATCTGCTCGCCGGTCTCCATCCTGGACAACGACGCCGGCCGGGGCTCCTACGGGGTGCCCAGCCCGATCGGGATCGTGGTCGACCTGGAGGTCGTCGCCAAGGCCCCGAAGCGCTTCGTCGCGGCCGGGATCGGCGACGTGCTGTCCAACATCTCGGCCTGCGCGGACTGGGAGCTCTCCCAGCGGGAGACCGGCGAGCCGGTGGACGGGCTGGCCGTCGCGATGGCCCGCTCGGCGGCCGAGAACCTGCTCCGCCACCCCGGCGGGCTGGAGGACCAGGACCTGCTGACATCGCTGGCGGAGGCCCTGGTACTGTCCGGCATCGCGATGAACATCGCCGGCAGCACCAGGCCTTCGTCGGGCGCCTGCCACGAGATCTCGCATGCCCTGGACCTGCTCTACCCCAAGCGGTCCGCCCAGCACGGCGAGCAGGTCGGCCTCGGCGCGGCCTTCGCGAGCCACCTGCGGGGCGAGCGCGAGCTGACCGGCCGGATGGTGGACCGCCTGCGGTTCCACAACCTGCCGGTGACCGCCGATCAGATCGGTTTCACCGAGGCGGAGTTCACCGATGCGGTGCACTACGCTCCGAACACCCGCCCGGGGCGCTTCACCATCCTCGAGCACCTCGACCTCTCCCCTTCCGACATCAGGGACGCGTACGCCGACTATGTCCAAGCAGTCAACAGCTGAACGCCCCCCGGTGGACCTGACCCGCCGCCCCTCGATCGAGGAGCTGCGCGCGGTGATCCACCCGGAGGGCATGCTCCAGCGCCGCAGCGCCGAGCACTGGGCCGGCCGCCTGTACATGCGGAAGATCTCGCTGCGGATCACCCGGATACTCTCGACGGTCACGGCGATCACGCCCAACGGCCTGACCTACCTGATGATGGTCACCGGCATCCTGGCCGGTGCCGCCCTGGTGGTGCCGGGTCTGGCGGGCGCCGTCCTGGCCGCCCTCCTGATCCAGGTCTACCTGCTGCTCGACTGCGTGGACGGCGAGGTGGCCCGCTGGCGCCGGCAGACCTCGCTCACCGGCGTCTACCTCGACCGGGTCGGCCACTACATGTCCGAGGCCGCACTGCTGACCGGCCTGGGCCTGCGCGCCACCGACCTGTTCCACCAGGAGGGCGGCGCCGCGCACTGGGAGTGGGCCTTCCTCGGCACGCTGGCCGCGCTCGGCGCGATCCTGATCAAGTCCGAGACCGACCTGGTGGACGTGGCCCGCGCCCGCAGCGGGATGACCGCCGTCGAGGACAGCGCCTCGGTGCCGCGCTCGGCCGGTGTGGCCAAGGCCCGCCGGGCCGCCTCGCTGCTGAAGTTCCACCGCCTGGTGGGCGCGGTGGAGGCCTCGCTGTTCATCCTGGCCGCCGGGATCGCCGACGCGGTGCAGGGCGGGCTGTTCTTCACCCGCCTGGCCGTGGTGGTGCTGGCCGCCATCGCGATGCTCCAGACCGTGCTGCACCTGCTGTCGATCGTCCTGTCGAGCAGGCTGCGATGAGCGACCTCAAGCTCGGCGCCGTGATCATCACGATGGGCAACCGGCCGGCCGAACTGAACGCCCTGATCGACTCCGTCCGCGCCCAGCAGGGCCCGGCCGTCGAGCTGGCCGTGGTCGCCAACGGCGCCCCGCTGCCAGCCCTGCCGGCCGGGGTGCGCACCGCGGAGCTGCCGGAGAACCTCGGCATCCCGGGCGGGCGCAACGTCGGCATCGAGCTGTTCGGCCCGGACGGGCGCGACGTGGACGTGGTGCTCTTCCTGGACGACGACGGCCTGCTGCCGCGCACCGACTCCGCCGCGATCCTGCGCGAGGCCTTCGCGGCCGACCCGGGGCTCGGCATCGTCTCCTTCCGGATCGCCGACCCGGAGACCGGCACCACCCAGCGCCGGCACGTCCCCCGGGTCCGGGTGGGCGACCCGATGCGGGGCTCCCGGGTGACCACCTTCCTGGGCGGCGCCTGCGCGGTGCGCACCGCGGTCTTCCCGCAGGCCGGACAGCTGCCCGCGGAGTTCTTCTACGCCCACGAGGAGACCGACCTGGCCTGGCGCGCGCTGGACGCCGGCTGGTCGATCGACTACCGCCCGGACGTGGTGCTGAACCACCCGGCGACCTCCCCGGCCCGGCACGCCGCGTACTTCCACAACGTGGCCCGCAACCGGGTGTGGCTGGCCCGACGGAACCTTCCGGCCCCGATCGTGCCTCTCTACCTGGGGACGTGGTTGCTGCTCACGCTGGCCCGCCGTCCGTCGTCCGACGGGCTCAAGGCCTGGCTCGGCGGCTTCCGGGCCGGCTGGAGCGAACCCTGCGGGCCGCGCCGGCCGATGCGGTGGAGCACGGTCTGGCGCTTGACCAGACTCGGCAGACCGCCAATCATCTGATCGCAGCCGGGCGGCGCACCCCGCTCCCGGGAACCGCGAACCGCGCACCCCTTGTCCCCCGTGGTTGCAGCACCTGTTGTGAAGGACGAACGTGTCGACACTGAGTGACCCCGTCAGCCTCTCCTCACCGAGGGGAGAGGACGCGGGCCTGAGCCCCAAGGAACTGGCGGCCAAGTACCGGCTGACGGTCAGCGGCCGGCGGCCGGGCCTGTTCGAGTACATCCGGCAGCTGTGGGCCAGGCGGTCCTTCATCACCGCCTTCGCCACCGCCCGCCTGGTGGCGCAGTACACCACGGCCAAGCTCGGCCAGCTCTGGCAGGTGCTGACCCCGCTGCTGAACTGCGCGGTCTTCTACCTGGTCTTCGGTGTGATCATGAACAGCCGGGACACCGTCCCGGTCTACATCGCCTGGCTGTGCGTCGGCGTCTTCGTCTTCCAGTTCTCGCAGAGCGCCATCCAGGCGGGCACCCGGTCCATCTCGGACAACCTGGGCCTGATCCGCGCCCTGCACTTCCCGCGGGCCTCGCTGCCGATCGCGTTCACCGTGATCCAGCTCCAGCAGCTGCTGATCTCGATGGTCGTGCTGGTCGCGATCGTCCTGCTGAACGGCATCTCGCCGGGCATGACCTGGCTGCTGATCGTTCCGGCGCTCGCCCTGCAGGCCCTGTTCAACACCGGCCTGGCCCTGGTGATGGCCCGGATCGGCGCCAAGACCTCGGACATCTCGCAGCTGATGCCCTTCCTGCTGCGCACCTGGATGTACGTCTCCGGCGTGATGTACAGCGTCTCGGGCTACATCGAGAAGTGGCCGACGATCTACCAGAAGCTGTACTCGTGGAACCCGGCGACGGTCTACATGGACCTGATGCGCTACGCCTTCATGCCGGAGAGCTTCGACAAGGCGAAGTACCCGGGCGGCTACGACGCGGCCGGCAACGCGCTGCCGAAGGCGCTGATCCTGCCCGACCACATCTGGATGATGGCCGCGGTCTGGGGCGTCGGCGCCTTCGTCCTCGGCTTCGTGTTCTTCTGGAAGTCCGAGGAGGAGTACGGCCGTGGCTGATGCAGCTCTGTACAAGGAGGAGACCGCGGTGGACGCCCAGCGGGCCAAGGTGCCGACGGTGATCGTGGACGACGTCCACATCGTCTACAAGGTGCACGGCGCGGGCGCCGGCAAGGGCAGCGCCACCTCGGCGCTGAGCCGGATCATCACCCGCAAGAAGGCGCCGACCATCCGCGAGGTGCACGCCGTGCGCGGGATCAGCTTCACCGCGTACAAGGGTGAGGCGGTCGGCCTGATCGGGTCCAACGGCTCCGGCAAGTCGACCATGCTGGCGGCCATCGCCGGCCTGCTGCCGACCGAGCGGGGCGGCATCTACACCAACGGCCAGCCCTCGCTGCTGGGTGTGAACGCGGCGCTGATGGACGACCTGACCGGTGAGCGCAACGTGGTGCTGGGCTGCCTGGCGATGGGCATGAGCCCGGCCGAGGTGCGCGAGCGCTACCAGGGCGTCGTCGACTTCTCCGGCATCAACGAGAAGGGCGACTTCATCTCGCTGCCGATGCGCACCTACTCCTCCGGCATGGGCGCCCGCCTGCGGTTCTCCATCGCGGCGGCCAAGACCCACGACGTGCTGCTGATCGACGAGGCGCTGGCCACCGGTGACCAGGCCTTCCAGAACCGCTCCAAGCGGCGGATCGAGGAGCTGCGCAAGGAGGCCGGTACGGTCTTCCTGGTCAGCCACGACAACAACTCGATCCGCGAGACCTGCGAGCGGACCATCTGGATCGAGCACGGCGAGCTGGTGATGGACGGGCACACCGACGAGGTGGTCCGGATGTACGAGAAGGGCGAGCGCCCCTGACCCGGGTGCGTCCGCACGCCAGGGCCGGTACCGGATCCTCCGGTACCGGCCCTGCGCTGTGCGGTGACCGTGTGACGTGTGCGTGTCCGAGCCGCCCGGTCGGGCGGCGCCGGTGTAGAACGGGGGAGTGACCGCAGTGTCGGCTTCAGCCAAATCAGATAACCAGACAGACGGTGCCACGCTGGAGAAGGCGGACCTGGAGAACTTCCCGGTCGCCCCCTCCTTCCTGCCCGCCGCCTGGCGCACCGACCTGATGGCGGTCTACGGCTTCGCCCGCCTGGTCGACGACGCCGGCGACGGCGACCTGGCCGACCCGGCCGGCGTCGCCGCCCTGCTGGGCGTCGACGCCGACCCCGGGCAGGAGGGCTTCCGGCCCGCCCTGCTGGACGGCCTGGAGCGCGACCTGGACCGGGTCTTCGAGCAGGCCCTCGAACCGGCCGCCGCCCCGCCCCGGCACCCCCTGATGCGCGACCTGGTCCCCACCGTGCGGGCCCACGCGCTCACCCCCGAGCCGTTCCGGAACCTGATCGAGGCCAACCGGGTCGACCAGCGGGCCACCCGCTACCCCGCCTGGGCGGACCTGCGGCACTACTGCACGCTCTCGGCCGACCCGGTGGGCCGCCTGGTGCTCGCCATCGCGGGCCGCGCCACCCCCGAGCGGATCGAGCTCTCCGACGCGATCTGCACCGGCCTGCAGCTGGTCGAGCACCTCCAGGACGTCGCCGAGGACCTCGGCCGCGGCCGGATCTACCTGCCGCAGGAGTCCATGGCGCGGTTCGGCGTCACCGAGGCCGACCTGGCCGAGCCCGCGGCCAGTGGCCCGGTGCGGGCGCTGATCGCCTCGGAGGCGGCCCGCGCCCGGACCCTGCTCGACCGCGGGGCCCCGCTGGTCGGTACGGTTCAAGGCAGGCTCAGGCTGCTCCTGGCGGGATTCACCGCCGGCGGGTACGCCGCCCTGGCCGCCGTCGAGGCGGCCGGGTTCGACGTGCTCGCCCACCAGCCGAAGCCCGACAAGCGCCGCCTGGCACTCAAGGCGGCGGCACTCTTCGCGAAGGGAAGGTGAGCGCCCTCGTGGCGGCATCACCACTGGCGTCGGCGCCGGTCATGGCGGCCTACCGGTACTGCGAGGCGGTCACCGCCCTGCAGGCCCGCAACTTCAGCTACGGCATCCGGCTGCTGCCGGAGCCCAAGCGACTGGCCATGTCCGCGCTGTACGCGCTCGCCCGCCGGGTCGACGACATCGGTGACGGTGAGTTGCCGACCGAGGAGAAGACCCGGGCGCTGGCGCGCACCCGCGACCTGCTCGACGAGATCCGCGAGGGCCGGGTCACCGAGGACGACACCGACCCGATCAAGGTCGCGCTGGCCCACGCGGCCCGGCGCTTCCCGATCCCGCTGGACGGCTTCGACGAGCTGGTCGAGGGCGTCGAGATGGACCTGCGCGGCGCCGAGTACAAGACCTTCGAGGACCTCAAGGTCTACTGCCGCTGCGTGGCCGGCTCGATCGGCCGGCTCTCGCTCGGCGTGTACGGCTGCACGGACTGGGAGCGCGGCCCCGCGTACGCCGACACCCTGGGGCTGGCCCTGCAGCTCACCAACATCCTGCGCGACCTGCGCGAGGACGCGACGAACGGCCGGATCTACCTGCCGGCCGAGGACCTGGAGCGGTTCGGCTGCCAGGAGGGCTTCGCGCTCTCCGCGCCGCCGCTCGGCGCCGACTTCCTCGGCCTGGTCGCCTTCGAGGCGGACCGCGCCCAGCGGGCCTTCGAGGAGGGCCTGCGGCTGCTGCCGATGCTCGACCGCCGCAGCCGCGCCTGCACCGCCGCGATGGCCGGCATCTACCACCGGCTGCTCGGCCGGATCGCCGCGGACCCGGAGTCGGTGCTGCGCGGTCGGGTCTCGCTGCCGGGCTGGGAGAAGGCGTACGTGGCACTGTCCGGGCTCGCCGGAGGGCGTTCTTGATTCTCTCGCCAGTTATGTCACGCTGTGTCAGCACCACGTCACCGCCGGCACCGGAGCCGCACGAACACCAGGGCAGGGGGAAGGGCCGATGACCGCACCGGCACGCGACACCCGGCCCAGCGCCGTGGTCGTCGGCGGCGGCCTGGCCGGCATCACGGCCGCCCTGCGGCTGGCCGAGGCCGGGCAGCGGGTCACCCTGATCGAGGGCCGGCCGCGCCTCGGCGGCCTGGCCTTCTCCTTCCGCCGCGGCGAGCTGACCGTCGACAACGGCCAGCACGTCTACCTGCGCTGCTGCACCGCCTACCGCGGCCTGCTCGACCGGCTGGGCGCGGGCCCGCTGGTCGACCTCCAGCCCCGGCTGGACGTCCCCGTGCTGGGCCTCGGCGCCGACGGCGGCCGCACCCTGGGCCGGCTGCGCCGCGCCGAGCTGCCCGTCCCGCTGCACCTGGCCGCCTCGCTCGCCACCTACCCGCACCTCGGCCCGCTGGACCGGGCCCGGGTGGTGCGCGGCGCGCTCGCCCTGCAGCGCCTGGACCTGGACGACCCGGCGCTGGACGCGGTCTCCTTCGGCGAGTGGCTGCGCCGGCACGGCCAGACCCCGGCCACCGCGGCCGCGCTCTGGGACCTGGTCGGCGTCGCCACCCTGAACGCCACCGCCGAGCGGACCTCGCTGGCGCTGGCCGCCAAGGTCTTCAAGACCGGGCTGCTCTCCGACCCGGGCGCCTCCGACATCGGCACCGCCCGCGTCCCGCTCGGCGAGATCCACCACGACCGGGCCCGCACCGAACTGGAGCGGGCCGGGGTCACCGTCCTGCTGCGCGCCAAGGCCGCCGAGCTGAAGCCCGCCGACCAGCACGCCGTCCGGCTGGAGAGCGGCGAGCTGCTCACCGCCGACACCGTGGTGCTGGCCGGTGCCCAGGAGTCCGCCGCCGAGCTGCTGCCGACCGGCGCGGTCGACCAGCGGATCGGCGACCTCGGCCACGCGGCGATCCTCAACGTGCACGTGGTCTACGACCGCAAGCTGCTGCGCCGGCCGTTCTTCGCCGCGCTCGGCACCCCCGTCCAGTGGGTCTTCGACCGCACCGCGCACTCCGGCCTGGACGTGCCGGGTGCCCAGTACCTGGCCGTCTCCCAGTCCGACGCCGGGGCCGAGATCGACCTGCCGGTGGCCGAGCTGCGCGAGCGCTACCTGCCCGAGCTGGAGCGGCTGCTGCCCGCCGCCCGGGGCGCCCGGGTGCTGGACTTCTTCGTCACCCGGGAACGCACCGCCACCTTCGACCCGGCGCCCGGCACCGCCGCGCTGCGCCCCGGCGCCCGCACCCGGATCCCCGGCCTGCTGCTGGCCGGCTCGTGGACCGCCACCGGGTGGCCCGCGACCATGGAGAGCGCGGTGCGCAGCGGCCACGCCGCTGCCGACGCCGCGCTGGCGGGCGCCGGCCGGCTGCCGGTCGACCGCGGCGACGGAAGGTGGCCCCGATGACCGCCCACCCGACCACCGACATCGCATCGCACCGAGAGGGATCGCACGTGGAGGCTCGTACCGGCACCCCGGTCAAGGACACGACGACCGTGCTGGACCTGCTGGCCCGCGGACGCACGCTGTGCACCCCGTCGATGCGCGCGGCCGTCGCCCGTTTGGCGGCACCGATGGACACCGTCGCCGCGTACCACTTCGGCTGGATCGACCGGGACGGCAACCCCGCGGCGGGCGACGGCGGCAAGGCCGTGCGCCCGGCGCTGGCCCTGCTCTCTGCGGAGGCCGTGGGTGCTCCGGCGCAGGTCGGCGTGCCCGGCGGGGTCTCGGTTGAACTGGTGCACAACTTCTCCCTCCTCCATGATGATCTGATGGACGGTGACGAGACCCGACGGCACCGTGCCACGGCGTGGACGGTCTTCGGTCCGGCCCAGGCGATCCTGGCCGGTGACGCGCTGGCCACGCTGGGCACCGAGGTGCTGCTGGACGCCGCGGTGACCGGCGGGGCGACCCCCGCGGACGCCGCGCGCGCCGTCCGGCTGATCACCACCGCCACCCGCCGGCTGATCGACGGCCAGGCGCAGGACGTCTCCTACGAGCAGCGCGACGCGGTCACCGTCGAGGAGTGCCTGGCCATGGAGGGCGGCAAGACCGGCGCCCTGCTGGCCGCCTCGGCGGCGATCGGCGCGGTGCTGGCCGGCGCCGACGACCGGGTGTCGGACGCGCTGCAGCGCTACGGCTACCACCTGGGCCTGGCCTTCCAGGCGGTGGACGACCTGCTGGGCATCTGGGGCGCGACCGAGGTCACCGGCAAGCCGCACTGGAGCGACCTGCAGTCGCGCAAGAAGTCGCTGCCGGTGTGCGCGGCCCTCGCCGAGGGCGGCGCCGCCTCCGAGGAGCTCGCCGCGCAGCTGGCCGACCCGACCGGCCGCGGTGAGGAGAGCGAGCAGGAGCTGGCCGCCCGCGCCGCGCTGATCGAGCAGGCCGGCGGCCGGGCGTGGACCCAGGAGGAGGCCCGCCGCCAGTACGAGACCGCCCTCGCCGCGTTGGACGAGGTACCCATGGCCGACCAGGTGCACGAGCACTTCGTCGCACTCGCCGAATTCGTGGTGGTACGAGAGAGGTGACGTGAAGTTGACAGCAACCGCGGGCGGCAGGATCGTCCCCAAAGCCTCAGTTGCAGTACGACAACCTGACGATTCCTCACCCGGGGCGGCGCTCAGCCGCGCCACCGCCCACCTGCTGTCACTGCAGCACGCCGACGGCTGGTGGAAGGGCGACCTGGAGACCAACGTCACCATGGATGCCGAGGACCTGTTACTGCGACAGTTCCTCGGCATCCGCACCGAGGAGCAGACCCGGGGCACCGCCGCCTGGATCCGCTCCCAGCAGCGCGAGGACGGCACCTGGGCCACCTTCCACGGCGGCCCGCCGGAGCTCTCCACCACGGTGGAGGCGTACGTCGCGCTGAAACTGGCGGGCGACGACCCCGCCGCCCCGCACATGGCCGCCGCCGCCGCGTACGTCCGCGGTGCCGGCGGGATCGCGGCCGCCCGGGTGTTCACCCGGATCTGGCTCGCGCTCTTCGGCTGGTGGCCCTGGGAGAGACTCCCCGAACTGCCCCCCGAGCTGATCTTCCTGCCGCACTGGGCCCCGCTGAACATCTACTCCTTCGGGCAGTGGGCCCGGCAGACCATCGTCCCGCTCACCGTGGTCTCCGCGCACCGGCCGGTGCGGCCCGGCCCGTTCGACCTCGACGAGCTGCACACCGACCCGGCGAATCCTTTCCCCGAGCGGCCGATGGCCGCCGCCCGCACCTGGGACGGCCTCTTCCAGCGCCTCGACCGGCTGATGCACCACTACCACCGGCACGCGGTGCGCCCACTGCGCCGGCTCGCCCTGCAGCAGGCCGCCCACTGGATCATCGAGCGGCAGGAGGCCGACGGCTGCTGGGGCGGCATCCAGCCGCCCGCCGTCTACTCGCTGATCGCCCTCAACCTGCTCGGCTACCGGCTGGACCACCCGGTGATGAAGGCCGGGATCGCCTCCTTCGACGGCTTCACCGTGCACACCGAGGACGGCCGGCGCTGGATGGAGGCCTGCCAGTCCCCGGTGTGGGACACCTGCCTGGCCGCCATCGCGCTCCGCGACGCCGGACTGCCCGGCGACCACCCCGCCCTGATCAGCGCCACCGACTGGATGCTCGGCGAGGAGATCACCAAGCGCGGCGACTGGTCGGTCAAGCGCCCCGGGCTGGAGCCCGGCGGCTGGGCGTTCGAGTTCCAGAACGACACCTACCCGGACGTCGACGACACCGCCGAGGTGGTGCTCGCCCTGCACCGGGTCGACCACCCCGCGCCGGAGAAGGTGGACGGCGCGGTGCGCCGGGCGATCGACTGGACGCTCGGCATGCAGTCCCGCAACGGCGCCTGGGGCGCCTTCGACGCCGACAACACCAGCCCGCTGCCCAACAAGCTGCCGTTCTGCGACTTCGGCGAGGTGATCGACCCGCCGTCCGCCGACGTCACCGCGCACATGGTCGAGATGCTGGCAGCCGTCGGCCGGGCCGGCGACCCGCGCTGCCGGCGCGGCATCACCTGGCTGCTGCGCAACCAGGAGGCGGACGGCTCCTGGTTCGGCCGCTGGGGCACCAACTACATCTACGGCACCATGTCGGTCGTCCCCGCCCTGGTCGCCGCCGGCGTCCCCACCGGCCACCCGGCGATCCGCCGCTCGGTGCGCTGGCTGGAGCAGCGGCAGAACGAGGACGGCGGCTGGGGCGAGGACCTGCGCTCCTACCGCGACCCGGCCGCCTGGTCCGGGCGCGGGGAGTCCACCGCCTCGCAGACCGCCTGGGCGCTGATGGCGCTGCTCGCCGCCGGCGAGCGGGACAACCCCGTCGTGGAGCGCGGCGTCCGCTGGCTGATCCGCACCCAGCGGCCGGACGGCACCTGGGACGAACCGCAGTTCACCGGCACCGGCTTCCCCTGGGACTTCTCCATCAACTACCACCTCTACCGGCTGGTCTTCCCGGTCACCGCGCTGGGCCGCTACGTCCACGACACCCCGCTCGGTGGAGGCGTCGCATGAGGGATCCGCTGCTCGTGGTCTGCGCGCTGGCGCCCGAGGTCTGGGCGCTGCGCGGCGGCGACTGGTCCGGGGCGTGCGGCGGGCCCGCCGTGCTGGCCCGGACCGGCATGGGCCGGCGGCGGGCCCGCCGGAGCGCCGGCGCGCTGCTCGCCGCCGGCGGGTACGGGGCGCTGGTGGTGGCCGGGTTCGGCGCCGCGGTCGGCCCCGGCACCGAGCCGGGCGACGTGATCGTCGCCGACGCGGTCCGGGACTCCGACGGCGGGTTCCACCCGCTGGAGTCGGCCCCGGCCCTGGTCAAGGCGCTGGAGGGACACGGCCTGACCGTGCACACGGGCCTGCACCACACCGCCGACCACGTGGTCCGCGGCGCCGAACGGCACGCCCTGCACGCCGCGGGCGCGCTCGCCGTCGACATGGAGGCCGCCGCGGTCCTCGCCGCCCGCGCCGAGCTCCGCCCCGAACTGCCGGCCGCCGTGCTGCGGATCGTGGTCGACACCCCCGAGCGGGAACTGATCCGCCCCGGCACCCTGCCCGCCGGCATCCGCGCCTGGCGGGCGCTGCGCTCCGCCGTACCGGCCCTCATCGAGTGGCACCGGCAGGCCACCGCCCCGGCGCCGTCCACCGAGCTTCACCCACAGCCCTCGACGCTCCCCCAGGAGGCGAGCTAGCCATGGCCATGCCGCTGCGCCAGACCATCCGCGTCAGCACCTACCTCATGCAGCAGAAGCTCAAGCGCAAGGAGAAGTTCCCGCTCATCGTCGAGCTGGAACCGCTCTACGCGTGCAACCTGGCCTGCGAGGGCTGCGGCAAGATCCAGCACCCGGCGGGCGTGCTCAAGCAGCGCATGCCGGTCGCCCAGGCGGTCGGCGCAGTGCTGGAGTGCGGTGCCCCGATGGTCTCCATCGCGGGCGGCGAGCCGCTGATGCACCCGCAGATCGACGAGATCGTCCGCCAGCTGGTGGAGCGGAGGAAGTACGTCTTCCTGTGCACCAACGCCCTGCTGCTGCGCAAAAAGCTGGACAAGTTCACTCCCTCGCCGTACTTCACCTTCGCGGTGCACATCGACGGCCTGCGCGAGCGGCACGACGCCTCGGTGGCCAAGGAGGGCACCTTCGACGAGGCGGTGGCCGCGATCAAGGAGGCCAAGCGGCGCGGCTTCCGGGTCACCACCAACTCGACCTTCTTCAACACCGACACCGCGCAGACCGTGGTCGAGGTGCTGGACTACCTCAACGACGAGCTCAAGGTCGACGAGATGATGATCTCCCCGGCCTACGCCTACGAGAAGGCCCCCGACCAGGACCACTTCCTCGGCGTCGAGCAGACCCGGGAGCTGTTCCGCAAGGCCTTCGCCGGCGGCAACCGCCGGCGCTGGCGGCTCAACCACAGCCCGCTCTTCCTCGACTTCCTGGAGGGGAAGGTCGACTTCGAGTGCACCGCCTGGGGCATCCCCAACTACTCGCTGTTCGGCTGGCAGCGCCCCTGCTACCTGATGGCCGACGGCTACGTGCCGACCTACCGCGAACTCATCGAGAAGACCGACTGGTCGAAGTACGGGCGCGGCCGCGACCCGCGCTGCGACAACTGCATGGCGCACTGCGGATACGAGCCCACGGCGGTGCTCGCCACCATGGGCTCGCTCAAGGAGTCGCTGCGCGCCGCCCGGGAGACCGTTGCCTCCGGGAAGATCAACTAGTACCTGAACCAAGATCGGCGAGGTGAAGTGATGTCACTGCTGACCGAGATCCAGGGGCCCGCGGACCTGCGACGCCTGCCCGCCGAGCAACTCCCGGTGCTCGCCGACGAGATCCGGGACTTCCTGATCGACGCGGTCACCCGCACCGGCGGCCACCTCGGCCCCAACCTCGGCATCGTCGAACTCACCATCGCCCTGCACCGGGTGTTCGACTCCCCGCACGACCGCATCCTGTGGGACACCGGCCACCAGGCCTACGTCCACAAGCTCCTCACCGGTCGGCAGGACTTCTCCCGGCTGCGCAGCAAGGACGGCCTCTCCGGCTACCCCTCGCGCGCCGAGTCCGGGCACGACCTGATCGAGAACTCGCACGCCTCCACCGCCCTCGGCTACGCCGACGGCATCGCCAAGGCCAACCAGATCCTCGGCACCGACCGGCACACCGTCGCCGTGATCGGCGACGGCGCACTGACCGGCGGCATGGCCTGGGAGGCGCTCAACAACATCGCCGAGGCCCAGGACCGCCCGCTGGTCATCGTCGTCAACGACAACGAGCGCTCGTACGCCCGGACCGTCGGCGGTCTGGCCCACCACCTGTCCACCCTGCGCACCACCCGCGGCTACGAGCGCTTCCTCTCCTGGGGCAAGGAGGCGCTGCAGCGCACCCCCGTGGTCGGCAAACCGGTGTTCGACGCGCTGCACGGCGCCAAGAAGGGCTTCAAGGACGCCTTCGCCCCGCAGGGCATGTTCGAGGACCTGGGGCTGAAGTACCTCGGCCCGATCGACGGCCACGACATCGGCGCGGTCGAGCAGGCGCTGCGCCAGGCCCGGCACTTCGGCGGGCCGGTCATCGTCCACTGCCTCACCGTCAAGGGCCGCGGCTACCGGCCCGCCGAACAGGACGAGGCCGACCGCTTCCACGCGGTCAACCCGATCGACCCGTACACCTGCCTGCCCATCTCGCCCTCCACCGGGGCCTCCTGGACCTCGGTGTTCGGCAGCGAGATGGTGGCGATCGGCACCGACCGGCCGGACGTGGTGGCGATCACCGCCGCCATGCTGCAGCCGGTGGGCCTGGCCAAGTTCGCCGCCGCCCACCCCGACCGGATCTACGACGTGGGCATCGCCGAGCAGCACGCGGTGGCCAGCGCCGCCGGGCTCGCCACCGGTGGGCTGCACCCGGTGGTGGCGGTGTACGCCACCTTCCTGAACCGGGCCTTCGACCAGGTCCTGATGGACGTCGCGCTGCACCGGCTGGGCGTCACCTTCGTCCTGGACCGGGCCGGCGTCACCGGCAACGACGGCGCCTCGCACAACGGCATGTGGGACATGTCCGTGCTGCAGGTCGTCCCCGGGCTGCGGCTGGCCGCGCCGCGCGACGGCGACCAGCTGCGCGAGCAGCTGCGGGAGGCCGTGGCGGTCGGCGACGCACCGACCGTGGTGCGCTTCCCGAAGGGCGAACTCGGCCCCGAGGTCCCCGCACTGGAACGGATCGGCGGCGTCGACGTGCTCGCCAGGACCGGACCCTCGCCGGAGATCCTGCTGGTCGCGGTCGGCGCGATGGCCCCCGCCTGCCTGGACGCGGCGGCCCTGCTGGTCGCCGAGGGGTACAGCGCGACCGTGGTCGACCCGCGGTGGGTCAAGCCGGTCGACCCCGCCCTGGTCGCGCTGGCCGCCGAGCACCGGATGGTGGTCACCGTCGAGGACAACGGCCGCACCGGCGGGGTCGGCGCCGCGGTCGCCCAGGCGATGCGGGACGGCGGCGTCGACGTACCGCTGCGCGACCTGGGCATCCCGCAGGAGTTCCTGACGCACGCCTCACGCGGGGAGATCCTGGAGGAGGTCGGCCTCACCGGCACCGGCGTGGCCGCCCAGACCGCCGCCTTCGCCAAGGTGCTGCTGCCCGGCGGGCAGGGCCCCTCCGGCAGCAGCGCCCAGCAGTACCGGCCCCGCGTGCCCCGCAAGTGACCTGAGGAGCGAAGCAGCACCATGGCCGAATCCTTCGATCTCGCCGCCCTGCTCACCGAACGCGGCCCGGAACGCTACGAGTTGCACGCCAAGTACCTCAACCCGCAGCTGCCCCGGATGCTGCACACCATCGGCTTCGACAAGTACTACGAGCGCGCCGCCGGCCCGTACTTCTACGACGCCGAGGGCAACGAGTACCTGGACATGCTGGCCGGGTTCGGCATCTTCGCGCTCGGCCGGCACCACCCGGTGGTCCGGGCCGCCGTCCAGCAGGTGATGGACCTCGACCTGCCCGACCTCACCCGCTTCGAATGCCCCACGCTGCCGGGCCTGCTGGCGGAGAAGCTGCTGTCGTACACCCCCGGCCTGGAGCGGGTGTTCTTCGGCAACAGCGGGACGGAGGCGGTGGAGACCGCGCTGAAGTTCGCCCGCTACGCCACCGGGAAGAAGCGGGTGCTCTACTGCGACCACGCCTTCCACGGCCTCACCACCGGCTCGCTGTCGGTCAACGGCGAGAGCGGCTTCCGCAAGGGCTTCGACCCGCTGCTGCCGGACACCGCGATCCCGCTCGGCGACCTCGGCGCGCTGCGGAAGGAGCTGAAGCGCGGCGACGTGGCGGCACTGATCGTCGAGCCGATCCAGGGCAAGGGCGTCACCGTCGCCCCGACCGGCTGGCTGAGCGCCGCCCAGGCGCTGCTGCACGAGCACAAGGCGCTGCTGATCTGCGACGAGGTGCAGACCGGCATCGGCCGCACCGGCGACTTCTTCGCCTACCAGCACGAGGAGGGCCTGGTCCCCGACCTGGTGTGCGCGGCGAAGGCGCTCTCGGGCGGGTACGTGCCGATCGGCGCGACGCTCGGCAAGTCGTGGATCTTCGACAAGGTGTACTCCTCGATGGACCGGGTGCTGGTGCACTCCGCGTCCTTCGGCTCCAACGCGCAGGCGATGGCCGCCGGCCTCGCCACCCTGCACGTGATGGAGCAGGAGAAGGTGGTCGAGAACGCCCGGGCGGTGGGCGACCTGTTCCGCGAGCGGCTGGCGGCGCTGGTGGACGAGTACGAGCTGCTCGCGGACGTGCGGGGGCGCGGGCTGATGATCGGGATCGAGTTCGGCCGGCCGAAGTCGCTGAAGCTGCGGACCAGCTGGACGGCCGTGCAGGCCGCCCGGAAGGGGCTGTTCGCGCAGATGGTGGTGGTGCCGCTGCTGCAGAGGTACCGGATCCTGACCCAGGTGTCCGGGGACCACCTGGAGGTGATCAAGCTGATCCCGCCGCTGGTCGTCACCGAGCGGGACGTGGACACCTTCGTCCGTGCGTTCACCGAGATCATGGACGAGGCGCACCACGGCAGCGGCCTGATGTGGGACTTCGGCAAGACGCTGGTCAAGGGCGCGGTGCGGTAGCGGCACCGCGCCCCAGGGGGGAGCTAACCGGTCTGCGTGAAGAAGCCGCCGAGCAGCCGGGCGTCGACGTGGTCGGCCGGGAGGTCGCCGTACTGGGCGGTGATCTCCTCGGCGTACGCCTCGGCGTCGTCCTGCGGGTCGTAGCCGAGCGCGCGGGCGGAGGTGAGGTCCCACCAGGCGCGGGTGTTGGCGCTGATGCCGTTGACCACGGTGTGCCCGACGTCCGGTGCGGTCAGCGCGGCGTGCACCAGCCGGGCGCAGTCGGCCGGGCTGAGCCAGGTGGAGAGCATCCGCGGCGAGCGGGGCCGGGGGAAGCAGGAGCCGATCCGCAGCGACACCGTCTGTACGCCGTACTTGTCGGCGTACAGGGACGCCAGGCCCTCGCCGAACACCTTGGACAGGCCGTAGTAGGTGTCCGGCCGGGGCGGGATGTCGCTGCCGATCAGGCCGTCCCCGCCGAGCGGGGTGAAGCCGACGGCGTGGTTGGAGCTGGCGAACACCACCCGTCGCACGCCCTCCAGGCGGCAGGCCTCGTACAGGTGGTACGTCCCCTCGATGTTGCTGCCGAGGATGTTGGCGAAGGTGTCCTCCAGCGAGATGCCGCCGAGGTGGACGACGGCGTCCACGCCGCGGACGGCGTCGCGCACCGCGTCGGCGTCGCGCAGGTCGAAGGCGAGCGAGTCGCCCGCGCCGTCGATCGGCTCCAGGTCGGCGAGGCGCAGCCGGTAGCCGTACGGCGGCAGCAGCTCGCGCAGCAGGGTGCCGACGCCGCCGGCGGCGCCGGTGAGCAGGATGGTGGTGGTCATGACGCGTCCAGGGTGTGCGAGGCGATCCAGTCGAGGTCGAAGTCGTCGCCGAGGCCGGGGCGTTCGGGGAAGCGGACGACGCCGTGCTTGTCGATCGGGTCGACGGCGGAGCGCAGGTGCGGCGGCACCTCGTCGAAGTCGACGTGCGGGTGGAGCAGGCCGCGCTCGTACCAGCGGCCGTTGGTGGTGGCGCCGAGCAGGGCGAGGTTGCCGGAGCCGTTGCCGTGCACCTCGCAGTCGAGGTTGAACGCCTCGGCGAGGTGCAGGGTGCGCACAGCCGGGGTGATGCCGCCGACGTCGGTGGTGCCGGTGCGCAGGATGTCGCAGGCGCCCGAGGTGACCCACTCGGCCCGGGTGAAGTTCTTGCCCCAGGAGGTCTCGGGGCCGATCACCGGGATGTCGAGCTGGTCCGCGAGCCAGCGGTAGGAGGAGATCGAAGCCTCCTCCATGGGCTCCTCGAACCAGTAGTAGTCCAGCTCCTGGAGGGCGCGCCCGAGCTTGAGCGCCTCGGTGCGCGAGTACCAGTGGTTGGCGTCCAGCATCAGCTCGACGTCCGGGCCGACCGCCGCGCGGACGGCGGTGCAGGCGGCGATGTCGAGGGCGACCGAGGGGGCGCCGGCCACCGGGGGCATCCAGGTGTGCAGCTTGATGGCGCGGTAGCCCTGCTCGACCAGCTGGACGGCGAAGGCCGCGAAGTCGGCCGGGGTCGCCAGGCCGCCCGGGGTCTCGTCGCCGCACATGGTGGAGGCGTACGCGGGTACCTCGCTGCGGGCGCCGCCGAGCAGTTTCCAGACCGGCAGGCCGAGGCGGTGGCCGGCCAGGTCCCACAGCGCGAGGTCGACGAAGCCGAGGGCGCGGTCGGTGAGGCCGCCGTGGGCGCCGCGCTGCTTGCGGGCGAGCGAGGTCCACAGCCGCTCGCGGTCCAGCGGGTCCTGGCCGAGCAGCGCGGGGCGCAGGTACTTGTCGAGGACGTGCGGGCGCAGGTGGTCCGGCTGGACCAGGACCCGGCCCGCCACCCCGTCGCTGTCGGTGACGGTGAGCAGTGCCTCGCGGACCTCGTGCGGGGCGGCCGGGTGGCGGTGGCCGTGGGAGTCGACGGCCGTCCTGGCGACGGTGGTGAAGACCGTCACCGCGAGGGATTCGATGGTGGCCATGGCGGGATCAGCCGTTCTTCGCCCTGTAGTCGGACTGGGCCTTGGTGAAGGCGTCCGCGACGGCCTTGGCGAACTCGGCGGGCGACATCTTGCCGAGCAGCACCTTCTGGAAGTTGGGCTCCGCGTCGGTCTTGGTGATCTTCGAGTACTGGGGGAGGTGGACGGGTGGCTGGACCAGCTTGACGGCGGGGGAGTTGAGGGCGTCGCCGGCCTGCTTGGTGATCCCCGACCTGGCGTACCAGTCGTCGGCGTAGGCCTCGGTGTTGGCGGGGATCTGGCCGACGTTCTCGTTCCAGTAGCTGTTGGAGGCGTGCGAGTCGAGGAACTCGAGGAACTTCCAGGCGGCGTCCTGGTGCTTGGAGTTCTTGAACAGGCCGAAGCCGTCGACCGGGTTGGCGAGGATCGAGGAGCCGCTCGGGCCGGAGGGCAGCAGCATGCCGGCGACCTTGTCGCCGAGCGCGGTCCTCACGTCCTTGGTGGAGCCCAGGTTGTGGTGGACCATCATCACCTGGTTGGCCTGGAACTGGGCCAGCATCTGCGGGTAGGCGTTGGAGACGTCCGCCTCGGGGGTGGTGTTCTTGAACTGGGCGGCGATCTTGGCGATCAGCTCGACGTTCCGCGGGTCGTCCACCGTGGACTTCCCGGCCGCGTCGAACATCGAGGCCAGCCCGGAGTAGGCGTACGCCTCGGACAGCACCTGGAAGCCGGAGCCGGAGCCGCCGCGGATGGTGAAGCCGTACTGGTTCTTGGACTTGTCGGTGAGCCGGGCGGCGGCCGCGAAGAGCTCGTCCCAGGTCTTCGGGACCTCGATGCCGGCCTCCTTGAACTTGTCGGCGCGGTACCAGATCACGTCCTGGTTGCCGGAGGACGGCAGCTGGTAGAGGCCCTTGCCGCCGGACGCCGCCTTCGAGGTCTCCAGCATGTTGGCGGAGAGCTTGCCGTTCAGGGCGCTCTTGGCGAGCAGCTCGTCGAGCGGGACGAGCGCCTTCTGCGCGGTCAGCGAGGCGAGCAGGGCGGTGGTGACGCCGCCGACGTCCGGGGTGGAGCCGGAGGCGATCGCGGTGTTGTACTTCTCCGCCACCTCGGAGCTGGTCACGCCCACGTACTTGACGGTGATGGTCGGGTTGGCCTTCTCGAACTCGTCGATCAGGTGCTGGAAGAGCGGCGTTCTGGCCGGGCCGGCGTTGTTGTCCCAGAAGGTGACGGTGACCTTGCCGCCGTCGGCGGAGGAGCCGGAGCCGGAGGAGCCGCAGGCGGTCAGCAGGCCGAGGGCGGCGAGGGCGGCGGCAGCGGTGCGCAGGGAGCGGGACATGGCTGTGTCCTGTTCTGTGTCGGGTGGTGGGTGGGGGAGGTCAGCCCTTGACGGCGCCGGCGCTCATGCCCTGGACGAGGTACTTCTGGACGAAGGCGAAGACCAGCACCACGGGCACCGCGGCGACCACGCCGCCGGCGGCCAGCGCGCCGAAGTCGACGGTGTTCTCGCCGATGGTGGTCTGCAGGCCGACCGGGACGGTCTGCAGCTCCGGGTCGTTGAGGAACATCAGCGCGAAGAGGAAGTTGTTCCAGCTGCCGATGAAGGCGAAGGAGCCGACCGCGACGATGCCGGGCCGCAGCAGCGGCAGCACCACGGCGAGGAAGGCGCGGATCCGGCCGCAGCCGTCCACCATCGCGGACTCCTCCAGCTCCACCGGGACGTTCTTCACGAACCCGCTCATCAGGATCATGGCGAGCGGGAGTTGGAAGGTGGTCTCGGCGATGATCAGGCTCCAGCGGGAGTTGATCAGGTCGAAGGCCTGGAAGATGTTGAACAGCGGGATCAGCATCATCGCGCCGGGCACGAACTGGGTGCACAGCAGCGCCAGCAGGAAGAGCTTCTGGCCGCGGAACCTGAACCGGGCCAGCGCGTAGCCGCCCATCAGCGCGAAGAAGGTGACGAAGAGCAGGGTGAGCAGGGCGATCCAGACGCTGTTCTGGAAGTAGACCCGGAAGCCCATCCCGTTCCAGACGGTGTCGAAGTGCTCGAACGTCAGCGGCCAGGGCAGCAGCGAGGTGGAGCCGGCCGGGCGGAGCGCGAAGAGCAGCATCCAGTAGAACGGCACCACGGTGAAGACCAGGTACAGCGCCAGCGGAAGGAACAGCCGGCCGATCCGGCCGAGATCGGGGCGCCCGCCGGCGGCGGACCGGGTGGACTTCGCGGACAGCGGGACGGCGGCGGTGGTCACGGCGGAGTTCTCCAGGGGGTGGACGGGGTCTGCTTCTCTGCTACTTCTCGGTACCGAACTTGCTGAGCCGCAGGTAGAGCACCGAGCAGAACAGCAGGATCACGAAGGCCGCCGTGGTGAGCGCCGAGCCGTAGCCGAAGTCGTACGACTTGCGGGCGAGTTGGGCCACGTACAGCGGGAGGCTGGTGGTCGCGCCGGCCGGGCCGCCGTTGGTGAGGGTGTAGAGCAGGTCGACGTTGTTGAACTCCCAGACCGAGCGCAGCAGGGTGGCCAGCACGATCGCGTCCCGCAGGTGGGGGAGGGTGACGTGGCGGAAGCTGCGCAGCCGGCCGGCGCCGTCCATCGAGGCCGCCTCGTACAGCTCCTTCGGGACGGATTGCAGATCGGCCAGGATGAGGATGGCGAAGAACGGTACGCCGCGCCAGAGTTCGGCGACCACGGCGGCGGAGAACACGGTGTCCGGATCGCCCAGCACGGAGGTCGCGGCGTCGCCGACGCCCAGCTGGGCCAGGTAGTGGAAGACGCCGGTCGCCGGGTTGTAGAGCAGCATCCAGATGCTGGTGGTCAGCACGCCGGAGACCGCCCACGGCGAGAAGACCATCGCCCGGGCCATCGCCCGGCCGAGGAAGGTCTCGTTGACGATCAGCGCGAGCACCAGGCCCAGCAGGAGCTGCAGGGCGACCTCGGCGCACACCCACTTCGCGGAGAACGCCAGGCTGTGCCAGAACTGCTCGTCGCCGAGCATCCGGCGGAAGTTGTCGAGCCCGACGAAGGCGTCGTCGTACGGCTCGTTCACCACGTGGTGCTGGAGCGCGTAGTAGACGACGCTGCCCACCGGGAAGACCAGGAAGCAGGCCAGCAGCAGGACGGTCGGGGTGATCAGCGCGTACGGGGTGAGCGCTCGCCGCACAGCCACGTCGGAGCTCCATTCCTCTACGTTCATGGACGTCGTTCACATGCGTGGACAATCTAGGGAGGCTGTGCGGGTGCGTCAACCCGTCTGTAGGAGGTGAGTTTCAAAATGTCGTTCACAGATGTGGACTCGGGTCAGAATGCTGTATAACCCTGGTGTCATACCGTCCCTCCACCGGAGAGCACACCCATGACCGACGCACCCGCTCCCCTCATCGACCGCCTCGACGGCCTGCTGTTCTTCCCCGTCACCGCCTTCACCGCCGACGGCGCCCTCGACCCGGCCGCCTTCCGCACCCACGTCCGCGCCCGCCTCGACGACGGCGCCGCCGCCGTCTTCGCCGCCTGCGGAACCGGCGAGTACCACGCCCTCGACCTGGACGAATACGAATCTGTCATCGCCGCGGCGGTCGAGGAAACGGCCGGGGCCGTACCGGTCGTGGCCGGAGTCGGCCACGGCACGGCCCTTGCGCTCGAGTTCCTGCGGCGCGCCGAGCGGGCCGGCGCCGACGGCGTCCTCGCGCTGCCCCCGTACCTCGTCAAGCCCTCGCAGGAGGGCCTGCTGCGCCACTACCGCGCCCTGGCCGAGGCCACCGCGCTCGACGTCATCGTGTACGCGCGGGACAACGCGGTGCTGGAACCCGAGACCGTCGTCGCCCTCGCCGCCGTGCCCAATGTGGTCGGACTCAAGGACGGCATCGGCGACCTCGACCTGATGCAGCGCATCGTCAGCGCCGTCCGCACCTCGCACCCCGGCCTGGACTTCCGGTACTTCAACGGCCTGCCGACCGCCGAGCTCACCGGCCTCGCCTACCGGGGAATCGGCGTCACCCTGTACTCCTCCGCCGTCTTCTGCTTCGCGCCGGACCTCGCGCTCGCCTTCCACCGGGCCCTCGGCAACGGCGACGACGACACCGTCAACCGGCTGCTCGACGGCTTCTTCCGGCCACTCGTCGAACTGCGCAACCAGGGCCGCGGGTACGCGGTCTCGCTGGTCAAGGCCGGCGTCCGGCTGGACGGGCTCGACGTCGGCCCGGTCCGGGCGCCGCTCACCGAAGCGGCCGACGAGCACGTCGAGCGGCTGGCGGCGCTGGTCAAGCAGGGGCGCGCGCTGCTCTGACCGCCCGCCCGCCCGCGAGCCCGGCGCGCTGTGCGGTGCGCCGGGCCGGTCCACCGACCCCCAACCCCCAGAACGGGAGCCAGCCGTGCGCGCCTCCGCCTTCCTCTACCCCTGGGACGTCGTCGGCGACCCGGCCGCCCCGGCGACCGTCGCCGGACTCGGCGTCCAGCAGGTCACCCTGGCCTCCGCCTACCACTCCACCCGCGCCCTCACCCCGCGCCACCCCACCGGCCGGATCGTCACCGCCCCGCACTCCGCCGTCTACTACCCCCCCTCCGGCGAGCGCTGGCGCGGCCGGGCCCTGCGGCCGCACGGCCAGAGCTGGATCCCCGCCGTCGACCCCTTCGGCGACGCCGCGGACGCCCTGACCGCCGCCGGGCTGGAGGTCCACGCCTGGGTCGTCCTCGCGCACAACTCCCTGCTCGGGCGGGCCGTACCGCGCTGCACCGTGGAGAACGCCTACGGGGAGCGCTACCCCTGGGCGCTGTGCGTCGCCCAGGCCGAGGTCGTCGAGTACTGCGTCTCGCTCGCCGTCGAAGCCTCCGTCCGCCCCGGCGCGCGCGGCGTCGAACTGGAGAGCTGCGGCTGGTACGGCCTCGCCCACCTGCACGCCCACGACAAGATCGGCGGGGTCGGGCTGGGGCCCGTCGGACAGTTGCTGATGTCGCTGTGCTTCTGCCCTGCCTGCGAACGCGGGTACGGACTCAGGGAGAAGGCGCGCGCGGCCGTGCGGGAGGCGCTCGAACCGCTGTGGCGGGGAGCGCCGGAGCCTGCCACCGGCTGCGAGGCGGACGGGCTGGCGGCACTGCTCGGCCCCGGCCCGGCCTCGGCCGTGCTCGCCCATCGGCTGCGTGCCGCCAGGGAGTTGCAGCACACGGTGATCGGTGCGGTCCGGGCCGCTGCCGGACCGGACTTCCGGATCCTGCTGCACGCCGACCCGGACCCGTGGCGGTACGGCGCCAACGTCGGCGTCGACGTGGGGTGGGTGCTCGACCACGCGGACGGGCTGGTCGTCCCCGCCGCGCTCGCGGCCCGGGCCTCGGCCGTCCCGAGGCGGCCCGGGACGGTGATCGCCGCCAACTCCACCGTCGTTGCCGGGATGGGCGGGGGTGCGCCGGTGCCCGACGTCCCCGGCGCCGACGAACTCCGCCTCTACCACGTCGGACTGGCCTCCGACGCCGACCTCGCCACGCTGCGGGCGGTGCTCCGGCCGTAGGCTGCTCCCGTGCGTACCCAGGTGATCGTCCTCAACGGAGGCTCCAGCTCCGGCAAGACCAGCCTCGCGCGGAGCCTCCAGGACCTGCTGCCCGACCCCTGGCTCGCCTTCAGCGTCGACACCCTCGTCGACGCCCTGCCCGCGCGCCTGCGCGAAGGCGGCGAGGGCATCGCCGCCGACACCGACACCGTCGCCGTCGGCGACGCCTTCCGCCGGCTCGACACCGCCTGGGCCCACGGGATCGCGGCGATGGCCCGGGCCGGCGCCCGCGTCCTCGTCGACGACGTCTTCCTCGGCGGCCCCGCCTCCCAGGCCCGCTGGCGCGGGGCCCTCACCGGGCTCGGCGTCCTGTGGGTCGGCGTCCACTGCGACCCGGCGGTCGCCGCCGCCCGCGAAGCCGCCCGCGGCGACCGCGCGACTGGCATGGCCGCAGCCCAGGCGACGGCCGTCCACCGGGGGGTCCACTACGACGTCGAGGTCGACACCGGCACGGACCCCCTGGACCGGTGCGCGGCCCGGGTGGCGACCCGGCTGGTGTGACCGCCGGGGCCCCGAGCCTCAGCCTCCGGTGCCGGGCAGGCCGAGGGCGGCGGCGAAGGCGGTGAAGGTGGGGGCGGCGGTGCGCCAGGCGCAGAGGCGGGGGTCGGTCCAGAAGTCGCTGCCGACGACGCGGGGGTCGGTGGGGCTGGTCCGGTAGTCGAGGGCGAGGGCCACGTCGGCGCCCGGGACGCGGCAGACGGCGATCAGGACGGCCCGTTCGACGTCGAGCCAGGGGAGCTCGACCGGCGCGTGGGCCGTGCTGCCGCGGGTCTCGCGGAAGAAGGCCAGGGAGGGGTCGTCGGCGAAGGCGTCCAGCGAGCGCGACTCCCGCTCCATGCTCTCGGCGCTGCCGAGGAAGTCGACCGGCTCCTCGAACCAGGGGACGGCCCGGCGCAGCTCGTCGTCGCCGGGATGGTGCCAGTGCCCGTCCTCGATGAGGTGCACGAGCAGCGGCGGCAGCTCCAGTCCGCGTGTCGACCAGGTCATGGCGCCGAGCCTCTCATGTCGGCGGGTGTGTGGGAAAGATGGAGGCAGGAGGGGGGTCGGGTGAAGGACGGGGCGGGTGCGGGCGGCGGGACGCCGCGGGGCTCCGGCGGGCGGGGCTCCTCTAGAGTTGGGGGCCGGTCCGGCGATGGGGGCCGGTGGGTCTAGTGAGGAGCAGGTCGTGGGCGACGTGGCGGCTGTGCAGCAGGAGATCGCGCGGGAACTCCAGGTGGGCTCGGAGTTCGACGCGCAGGCGGAGATCGAGCGTCGGGTGGCGTTCCTGGCGGAGCGGCTGACCTCGACCGGGCTGCGGTCGCTGGTGCTGGGGATCAGCGGCGGCGTGGACTCGACGACCGCGGGCCGGCTGTGCCAGCTGGCGGTGGAGCGGGCCCGGGCCGAGGGCCACGAGGCGACGTTCTACGCGATGCGCCTGCCGTACGGCACGCAGGCCGACGAGGCTGACGCGCAGCTCGCGCTGGGCTTCATCCGCGCCGACCGGGTGCTGACGGTGGACGTGAAGGCGGCGAGCGACGCGGCGATGGACGCGGTGGTGGCCGGCGGGACGGAGTTCCGCGACGCGCACCACCGGGACTTCGTGCACGGCAACATCAAGGCCCGGCAGCGGATGGTCGCGCAGTACGCGGTGGCCGGCGCCCACGACGGCCTGGTGGTGGGCACCGACCACGCCGCCGAGGCGGTCTCCGGGTTCTTCACGAAGTTCGGCGACGGCGCGGCCGACGTGGTGCCGCTGACCGGCCTGACCAAGCGCCGGGTGCGCGCGGTGTCGGAGGCGCTGGGCGCGCCGGCCGCGCTGATCTGGAAGACGCCGACCGCCGACCTGGAGACGCTCAAGCCGGGCCTGCCGGACGAGGACGCGCTCGGTGTCACCTACGACGACATCGACGACTTCCTGGAGGGCAAGCCGGTGGCGGAGGAGGCGTTCGCCGCGATCGTCCGCCGGTACCGGCTCACCGAGCACAAGCGGCAGCTGCCGATCGCGCCCTGACGGTTCAGCGGGCCGGGCAGAGGGTGGCCTGGAGGGCGGCGAGGATCTTCTCGGCGGTCTCCGGGCCGAACCCGTCGGGGTGGGCGGCGCTGGTGAAGCGCTGGTTGGTGAGGTCGACCAGCTTGGCGCGGTCCTTGGGGAAGTTGTAGACCGCCTGGCACTGGTTGCGGGCGTTGTCGATCGCCTTGTCGGGCTTGCCGCCGACGATGTCCTTGTCGATCGCGTCGAGGGCGGCGATCAGCCTGGCGGTCCCGGCGGCGTCCGGCTTGGCGGGCAGGCCGGCGTCGGCGGGCGGCGCGGCCTTGCTGGCGGGCGCGGACGGGGCGATCGGGTCGGCGGAGGCGCTGCCGGTGGCGGCCCCGGCGTCGGAGGACGCGGCGGGGGCCGCGGCGGCGGAGGAGCCGGACGTGCCGGGGGTGCCGGAGGTGCCGCTGGAGCAGGCGCTCAGGGTGAGGAGCGCGAGCAGCGGGGCGGCGGCGAGGGTGAGGGTACGCGGTCGCATGGCCGACACGATGTCATGTCCCCGCCCCGGTGGTCGAGGGTGAGCGCGATGTCCGATTGCCGCCAGCTTTGTTGAGCGTAGAACAACAGGATGGACGTCATGCGAAGCATCCCCGAGGGAGAGGGAACGGACATGGCGGTCGAGGTTCAGGGCCGGGCTCAGGTGCGGACGATGGCTGGGGAGGTCGCGCTCGTCACCGGCGGCAGCCGGGGCATCGGCGCCGCGATCGCGCTCCGGCTGGCGGAGGAGGGGGCGGACGTCGCGTTCACCTACCGCGACAGCGCGGAGCGCGCGCAGGCGGTGGTCAAGGAGATCGAGGCGCTCGGACGCCGGGCGGTCGCCCTGCGGGCCGACAGCGCGAGGCCGGCCGAGGTGCGGGCGGCGGTCGGAGCGGTGGCCGAGCGGTTCGGGCGGCTGGACGTGCTGGTGAACTGTGCCGGCGTGGGCGCGGTCGGTCCGTTCGCGGAGGTGACCGACGAGCTGACGGACCAGGTGCTGGACGTCAACGTCCGCGGCGTCCTGACGGCCTGCCGGGAGGCCCTCGCGCACCTGGCGGACGGCGGACGGATCGTCACCATCGGCAGCTGCATGAACGAGCGGGTGCCCTTCGCCGGCGCCGTGCTGTACGCGACCAGCAAGAGCGCGCTGACCGGGCTGACCAAGGCACTGGCCCGCGAGGTCGGCGACCGGGGGATCACCGTCAACCTGGTCAACCCGGGGCCGACCGACACCGAGATGAACCCGGCGGACGGTGACGGGGCGGACTTCCAGCGCTCGCTCACCGCGCTCGGCCGCTACGCCGCCCCGGCGGAGATCGCGGCGGTGGTCGCCCACCTGGTCGGCCCCGGCGCACGGTACGTCACCGGGGCGACCGTGGCCGTGGACGGCGGCTTCTAGGCCGTTCCCGGCCACCCGTCCGGGGCGCGGGACCGTACCGGCGGGGCCCCGCGCCCCGCGGGGGCGTCACGGGAGCCAGGTGATCGCGCCGTCCGGGACGGGGTCGTCGAGGCGGCGCAGGCACGAGGGCCGCAGCAGGCACTGGCGGAGCAGCTCCCGGGCCACCGTGCGGGCGAGCTCGACGGCGCCGTGCGCCTGGAAGTGGGTGTTGTCGGCGACTCCCGCGGGGTAGTTGCCGCCGGCGGCGAGCCACAGGAAGTGCGCCTTGGTGCCCTCGGGCCCGAGCCGCTCCCAGGCGGCGAGGCTGAGCGCCTGGAGGTCGATCAGCGGCACCTGCTCCGCCGCCGCGAGGTCGCGCATCGCCTGCGGGTACAGGCCGTGCGAGGCGTGGGCGTGCCCGGCGGCGTCGAACCGGCGGCGCTCGACGGAGGTGACCAGCACCGGCAGCGCACCGCGCTCCCGCGCGCCGTCCAGGTAGCGCCGCAGGTAGGCCTGGTACGTCGTGTACGGGTCGGTGCCGCGGGCGGGGTCGGAGGTCTTCTCGTCGTTGTGGCCGAAGGAGACCAGCAGCAGGTCGCCGGCCCGGATGTCGGCCAGGATGCCGTCCAGCAGCCCGAGGTCGGCGAAGCTCTTGGAGCTGGCGCCGGACAGCGCCCGGTCGGCGACGGCCAGGTGGACGGTGGCGAAGGCGGGCAGCGCCTGGCCCCAGCCGGCCCGCGGTGCCTCGGCGGCGGTGTACGCCGAGGCGGTGGAGTCGCCCGCGACGTACAGCGTGGTGCGGCGCGGGCCGGCGGCGGCGGGGCCGGCGCCGAGGGCGAGCAGCGGCAGGGCGGCCGCGCCGGCCAGGGCGGTGCGGCGGGGGAGCGGGGTCATCGGATCCTCCTCAGAGCCAGGGCTGCCAGTCGTCGCCGCCCAGCAGGTAGGCCTCCCGGGTGTGCGCGGCGGCCTGCTCCTCGGTCAGCTGCGGCCGGTTCGCGGGGACGGTCACCACCGCGCCGGGCCCGGTGTTGGCGTACTCGGCGAAGCGCTGGCTCTGCCACGGGTGGCTCGCGGACATGTCGGTGTACGGGGCGACCGCGTCGATGCCGGCGCCGATCACCGACTGGCGGGTCGTCAGCATCGGCCAGGCGGTGGGGTCGCTGCCCGGCACCCACGGCCGGGCGAGGCAGTAGGCGCCGGCCGGTGCGGTGCTGGTGAAGGTGCACTGCCGGGCGAGGAAGCCGCGCGGGTTCGCGCGGGCGGTGCTGGGCGCGAAGACGAAGCCCTGCGGGGTGGAGGAGAGGTCGGTGCGGGCGAGGGTGCGCAGTTCGCAGCGGTCGAAGACGGCGGTGGCGCGCCCGAAGACGAAGTCGACGTCGCCCTCGACGTAGCACTTGCCGTAGTACTGGCGGGCGAAGACGGCGAGCGAGGGGGAGTCGGCGTACAGGGTGTCCTGGTGGCCGAGGAAGCGGCAGCGCAGGAAGGCGCTCCGGTCGCCCGTCGCCTTGACGGCGACCGCCTGGGTGCCGGTCCAGCCGGGGTGGTCGGCCCGCAGCCAGTCGTTGGCGAAGGTCAGGTCGCGGGCGGTGAAGCCGGCCCCGGCGAGGGTGGCGGTGGCGCTGCCGGTGGTGCCGAGGACGGTGCCGTCCGGCCGCGGGGTGCCGGCCGCGTTGCCGTACACGATCACCACGTCCCGGGCGTTTCCGGTGGCGCCGACCACGGTGAGGTACGGGCGGGAGGCCGGCACGGTGACGGTCTCGCGGTAGGTGCCGGCCGCGAGGACGAGGGTCCAGCCGGTGGCGGCGCTGGCGCCGGTCGGGGTGGCGGAGACGGCGGCCTGGACGGTGGTGTGGTCGCCGCGGCCCGCGGCGTCGACGTACAGCGTGCGGGGGGTGAGGCGGGCGGCGGGCGTGCCGTACGGGCCGAACGGGGCACGGGCGGCGTGCGCGCTGCCGGGGACGGCGGCGCCGAGCAGCGCACCGGCCGAGGCGAGCAGGACGGCGCGGCGGGAGGGGATCGCAGGGGGCATGGCGGCTCTCCTGGCAGGGGCGGGCAGGGGTGGGCCGGGCAGGGGTGGGCCGGGCCCCGGCGCGGCGGGTCGCGTCGGGGCCCGTGCGGGTGGGCGGGCGGCCTACAGGTGGCCGGCGCCGGCCGAGGCGGTGACCTTGGCGGGGACGGCGGAGGCCGCGTCGACGGCGGTGCGCAGGGTGGGGGTCCAGCCGGCCGAGGTGCCGAGCTTCTTGCTGGAGTTGGCGGCGTTCCAGGCGGCGATCAGGTCGGTGGTGGTGCCGTTGACCGCGTTGCCGCTCGCGGTGAGCGCGGTGCCGCCCCAGTTGTAGAGCACCTTGCCCGCGGTGACGCCGGAGGGCAGGGCGAAGTAGTTGTTCTGCGCGACGATCTGCGAGGACTTGCCGACGCCGATGCTGTACTCGTAGTTCCCGGCGGTCGGGACGAAGTAGTTGTTGTAGACGTCGACCTGGCCGAAGCGCACCCGCGGCGCGCGCTCGACGGTGTTCTGCCACAGGTTGTGGTGGAAGGTCACCTTGAGGTGGCCGGAGTCCACCGTGGAGCTGTCGCTGTTGCCGATCAGGTCCGTCTTGTCGTGGTCCTTGAAGACGTTCCACGAGGCGGTGACCCAGTCCGCGCCCTTGACCACGTCGAGCAGGCCGTCGTGGACCTGGTAGAGCCGCCCGAAGTAGCTGGGCAGCGAGGAGTCCGGGACGGCGCCGTCGGAGAAGGTGTTGTGGTCCACCCAGACGTGGGTGGCGTTGTAGACGGTCATCGCGTCGTACATGGAGTTCCAGTTGCCGCTGGAACCGTCGGTCGGGTCCCACTGCGGGAAGCAGTCGGCGGCGTTCTCGAAGGCGATGTTGCGGACGATCACGTTGTCCACGTTCTTGACCACCAGCCCGCCGCCGCGCAGCTTGGCGTTGTTGACGCCGACGATGGTGGTGTTGGCGCCGACGTTGATCTGCACCTTGTCGGCCTGCAGCTTCTGCGAGGCGGCCCGGGCGCTCTCCTGGGTGCCGGAGGGCACCTTGGAGGTGCCCCACACCTTCGGGTCGTACGCGGCGAGGTAGGCGGAGAGGCTGTAGCCGCCGGTGGTGTAGGCGGAGCAGGCGAGGTGGTTGCCGGCGTCGTCGGTGTTGAGGTCGATCGTGCCGGACAGGTAGACGATCTTCGGGGTGGCGTTGGAGCCGTTGCTCGAGTTCTTGCCGCCGAGGGCGGCGACCAGCTGTGCCCGGGTGGAGACGGTGACGGTGTGGGCGGCGTCGGCCTTGGACCCGCCGGTGGTGCCGGTGGTGGCGGCGGCCCAGCCGTCGCCCGCGGCCAGGGTGGTGTGGCCGAGGTCGGCGGCCTGCGCGCCGGTGGGGGCGGCGAGCAGGGTGGTGCAGAGGGCGGCGGCGGTGCACAGGGCTGCGCGGGGCAGGCGCATGGCGGGAGCTCCTCGTCGAGCGCGGGGGTGGGGTGGGTGCGCGGGGGCGATACGCTCTTCCGATCGGGTTCAGGAATATGAACCTCGGTCGCATCCGTGTCCGGACCCTAGGGAGCGTCGGGCGCACATGTCAAGACGCCCGGCGCGGCCGCGCGCGGCGGCACCAGAAACCCCGACGCCTCGTCAGAGCGGCGCCGGGGCAGCGGTGGTGGAGTCCTCAGAAGTGACGGGTCGCCAGGGTGAGGCGGTCGCGGGCGTCGAACAGGGCGTGCCGGATGGTCTCCTCGCGCCCCGGCGAGAGCCGGGCCACCGGGACGGAGACCGACACCGCGTCGCGGGCCGGCGAGCGGTACGGGATCGCGACGCCGAAGCAGCGCACGCCGAGCGTGTTCTCCTCGCGGTCCACCGCGTAGCCGCGGGCGCGGACCTCCGCCAGCTCCTCGATCAGCTCCTCCCGGTCGGTGTGGGTGTGCTCGGTCAGCGGCTCCAGCTGCTCCGGGAGCAGCCGGCGGATCTGCTCGTCGGTGTGGGTGGCGAGCAGTGCCTTGCCGTGCGAGGTGGCGTACGCGGGCAGCCGGCGGCCGATCCGGGTGAACGGGCGCAGGCTGTGCTGGGACTGCCGGGTGGCGAGGTAGACCACGTTGGCGCCGTCCAGCCGGGCCAGGTGGATGGTCTCGCCGGTGTCCTCGGAGAGCAGGTCGAGGGTCGGGCGGGCGGCGGCCACCACGGCGTCGCCGTCGATGTACGAGCTGCCGACCAGCAGGGCTCGCACGCCGATGCCGTACCGGGTGCCGGTGGCGTCGGTCTCCACCCAGCCGAGCTCGGTCAGGGTGCGCAGCAGCATGTACAGGCTGGACTTGGGGTAGCCGGTCTGCTCCTGCACCTCGGCGAGGCTGTGCATGCCGGTGTTGCCGGCGAAGTACTCCAGCAGCTCGATGGTCCGCACCGCGGACTTCACCTGGGCACCGCCGCCGAGGGCGGCGTTGGTCGTCGGCGAGGACATGCCCTTGACCCCTTCCTGTCGCGCGGCGTATCGTCCCGCGAGTTCAACGAGATGTATGCCGTTCAGCATACTGAACAGATGGGTGGTTGTGGGGCGGTGCCCCCCGGTGGGCCGGAACCGGTCCCCGCTGCGGACGCTACCGGACCCGCGACCCCGCTGAGGAGGTCCGCGCAGTGAGCACCGACGCAGTCCCGAGCACCGCCGTGGTCAGCCACGACCCGCGCACCGGCGAGCCCCGCGCCGAGATCGCCGTCGAAGCCGGACCGGCCGAGGTTGACCGCGCCGTCCGCGCCGCGGCCGCCACCCTCGACGCGCTCGCCGACCGCACCCGGCGTGCGGCCCTGCTCCGGGCGGCCGCCGACCGCCTGGAAGCGGCGGCCGAGGAGGTCGTGGCGACGGCGGACGCCGAGACGGCGCTCGGACCGGTCCGACTGCGCGGGGAGCTCGCCCGGACCACCTACCAGCTGCGGGAGTTCGCCGCGGTGGTCGAGCACGGCGCCTTCCTCGACCTCGCGCTCGACCGGGCCGACCCCGCGCTCGGCCGGCCGGACCTGCGGCGGATGAAGCTGCCGCTGGGCGTGGTCGCCGTCTTCTCCGCCAGCAACTTCCCGCTCGCCTTCAGCGTCCCCGGCGGCGACACCGCGAGCGCGCTGGCGGCCGGCTGCCCGGTGGTGGTGAAGGGCCACCCGGACCACCCCGCGACCGGCGAACTCTGCGCGCGCCTGCTCCGCGAGGCGGCCGAACGGGTCGGACTGCCCGCCGACGTGGTCGCCCTGGTGCACGGACTGGACGCCGGCGTGGAACTGGTGCGCCACCCGCTGACCGCGGCGGTCGGCTTCACCGGATCGGTGCGCGGCGGCCGGGCGCTCGCCGACGTCGCCGCCGCACGGCCCAGGCCCGTCCCGTTCCACGGCGAGCTCGGCAGCCTCAACCCGGTGGTGGTGACCGAGCGGGCCGCCGCCACCCGCGCGGAGGAGATCGGCGCCGGACTCGCCGGCTCCTTCACCCTCGGGACGGGCCAGTTCTGCGTCAAGCCCGGCCTGGTGCTGGTGCCCGCCGCCGACAGCGGCCCGGTGGAGAAGGCCGTCGTCGCGGCAGCCGCCCAGGCGGCCCCCGGACCGCTGCTCGACCCGCGGATGCGCCGCGCCTTCCTGGACGGCGTACGGCAGCGGGCGGACCTGCCCGGCGTCGAGGAACTGCTCGCCGCGGACGCCGAACCGGTCGACGGCGCGCCGCTCGCCGTCCGCGCCGGCGTGCTCGCGGTCGGCGCGGCGCAGCTCGCGGAGGAGCTGCTGGAGGAGTGCTTCGGGCCGGTGACCGTCCTGGTCCGCTACCGCACGGCGGAGGAACTGGAGACCGTCCTCGGCCGGCTCACCGGCAACCTCACCGCCACCGTCCAGCTCGCCGCCGACGAGGACGGCCCCGAGGCCGCCGCCCTGCTCCGCCGCCTCGAACCACTCGCCGGCCGCCTGGTCGTCAATGCCTGGCCGACCGGCGTCGCCGTCGCCCCCGCCATGCACCACGGCGGCCCGTACCCGGCCACCACCTCCACCTCCACCTCGGTCGGCGCCACCGCGATCGAACGCTGGCTGCGGCCGATCACCTACCAGAACGCACCGCAGGCGCTGCTCCCCGAGGAGCTCCGCGACGGCAACCCGCTCGGCCTCCCGCGCCGGGAGAACTGAGGGGTCCGTTCCGGAAGTCCTTCGGGGCCGCCTCACTGGACCTTGCCCCTGGGGGCAAGGTCTAGGGTGCCTCGCAGGTGATGACATGAAGATCAGTGAAGTCGCGCGACGCGCGGGTGTGACGACGAAGACGGTTCGCTACTACGAGGCCGTGGGGCTGATCGCCCCTGCCCGGCTCGCCAACGGTTACCGGGACTACTCCCCGCACGACGCCCGGATGGTGCGCGAAGCCCGCGCGCTGAACCAACTGGGGATCCCGGTCGAGCGGACCCGCCCGTTCCTCGAATGCCTCTCCGAAGGTCGGGGCCACGTGGACGACTGCCCCTCTTCGCTGGCCGGGTACCGGGCCGCCATCGACGACCTGACAGAACGGATCGACGCCTTGACCGCCCGGCGGGCGGTGCTGGTCGAGCACCTGCGGGATGCCGCCCACCGCAACAGCAGCACCCGCCCCCGTGGGGAAGAGAGCACCGTGAGCGACCTGAGCCGGCTTCCGTCGAACCTGCCCGTCCCCGAGGACGACGGCGCGGCCGACCACCTCCCGGGCCGGACGATGCCGAACATCGATCTCGCCAGTACCGCAGGAAGCACCGTCCCCCTGCACGCGCTGGGCGAAGGCCGTTCCGTCCTCTACTGCTACCCGCTCACGGGCCGGCCCGACACGGACGTACCGGACGGCTGGGAGGCCATCCCCGGCGCGCGCGGGTGCACCGCGGAAGCGTGCGACTTCCGCGACCACCACGAGGAGCTGGCCGCTCTCGGCGCGGCCCGCGTCTTCGGCCTGTCCAGCCAGGACACCGGATACCAGCAGGAGGTCGTCGACCGTCTGCGGCTTCCCTTCGCGATGCTCTCGGACACCACGCTGCGCCTGGCCGCGCTGCTCGGTCTGCCGACCTTCGAGTTCGGCGGAACGACGCTCTACAAGCGCATCACGCTGATCATCCGTGGCGGCGCGGTCGAGCACGTCTTCTATCCGATCTTCCCGCCGAACGAGCACGCCCGTCAGGTACTGGACTGGTTGAAGGACAACCCCGTCTGACCCTGCTCCGGTGTGACGAGCGCGGACTCTCAGTCCGGGTCCTCGGTGGCCCGGAGGCGGCGCAGGGCCAGGATCAGGTTGCCGCTGCCGAACGTCGCGAGCGCGGCTACGCCCCACAGGGTCGCCGCGACACCGGCCCGGTCCAGCACGGCGCCCGCGGCCAGGAAGCCCAGCGGCCCGGTCAGGGTGCTGATCGTGACCACGGCCTGCAACACCTTGGGCCCGAAGCCGTCCGGCAGCCGGGCGGAGAGCAGGCCCATCAGCGGCGCGTTCGCCAGGGGCGCGGCGGCCGACGACAGGCCGACGGCGACGACGAGCACGCCGGCCGGCACGGGCACCAGGAGCGTCCACAGGGGCAGGGCGACGCAGACCAGGGCCGTACAGGCGAGTCGTACGGGGGCGACCCGTGTCGCCAGCACGTAGGCGGCCACCGAGCCCACCAGGCCGCCGGCGCCATCGGTGGCGATCAGCAGGCCGCCGATCCTGGCGTCCCCCTCGAACCGGGTGAACGCCAGCACCGGCAGGGTGATCATCAGGGTTCGCAGCATCAGCCCGAACACCACGGTGGACAGCATCGCCCGGCTCAGGAACCAGTCGCCGTACAGATGCCGCACCCCCGCCCACAGGCCGCGGGGCCCGGCCGCGGACCCTCCGGCCCCGCCACGCCCTGCCGGGACGCGGCGAAGCAGCAGCAAGCCGGAGAAGGCGAACGAGGCCGCGTCCAGCCACACCACGGATGTGGTTCCCACCAGGGGGATCAGCGCGCCCGCGAGCGCCGGTCCGACGAACGCCGAGCCGTTCGTCACACCCGCCAGCGCGCTGTTGGCGCGGGCCAGGGAGCGGGCGTGCGGGCTCAGCAGTTCCATCGCCAGCACCCGCTGTGCCGCGTGGTACGGAACGGCCAGCGCCCCGAGCGCCACGACGATCGCCACGAGGACGGCCAGATCGAGTGCGCCCAGGATCTGCAGCAGCGGGATCAGCGCCACCACCGGAGCGCGGACGAGATCGGAGACGACCATGGTCCGGCGGGCGCCCAGGCGCTGGATGACCTCTCCGCCCGCGAAGCCGAGCAGCGCCATGGGCAGCGCCTGGGCCGCGAAGACCAGGCCCGCCCGGGTGGCCGAGCCGGTGGTCTCCAGCACCAGCCAGGGCAGCGCGAGCAGGGTCATCTGGGTGCCCAACGCCGTCACCGCGCCGGCGACGTAGACCGCCGTCAGTTCACGGCTCGGCCTGCCACCCGCTGTGCCGTCAGGCGCTCCGCCGGGTGGGACGGGGACTGCGCTGGGCCGGGTCGCCGCGATGGTCATCGGGTCGCCCCTTTCTCCTCGGTGGGTCCGGGCCGTGTGGTCGCCCCCGCACCCTGTCGCCCGCCCACCGTCCGGTGCCAGGGAAGGGCCGGTAGCCGCTCGATGCCGGTGCCGCTGCGCTTTCTTCTCTGCCCCGCAGCCCGCCCGTCCGGCAGTGTGATGGTCGTCGGAGCCCACCACAGCCAGGGCCACCGGCGGCGGAAGCGGACACCGACGAAGGGAGGACGGCGATGAGCGGCGGTATCGGAACGGCGGTGCACGTCCCGTCCTTCGCGGCCCGCGACGGACGGCGAGCGGTCGAGACCCGGTATGTGGACGGTCTCCCGCAGATCGTGGCCTGGGACCTGACGACGGGTCAGCGCCGCCGGGTGACCACCGCACCGCTGGGTGTGGAGACCGCCGCCATCGAGCCGGACGGCCACGGCCTGTGGTGGTTCGACGCTGCTCCCGGCGGTCAGGGCCGCTGGCTGCGCGGGCCGTTCGAGGGCGGCCACCCGCGCCCGGCGCTCGACGGCGTGCCCGCCGGGCGGATGCACGGCCTGGCCTTCGACCCCCGCAGCGGCCTCGCCGCCGTCGGCGTCGGGGTCGCGGACCGCTCGCGGTACTACGTCGGCCGACCGGGCGAGCGCGCCCGCCTGGTGGCCGAGGAGCCCGGCTATGCGGCAGTGGTGGGCCTGGCCCCGGGCGGCCGACTGCTGGCCACCACGGGGTGCCCGGCCGGACCGGCCGCGGTCCGGCTGTGGTCACCGGCCTCCGGCGTCCTCGTGGACACCATCCCCGGCGCAGCGGGGGACGGCGGCGGCGGCGCGGTGTGGGCGCTGGGCTTCCGCCCGGACCTCACCACCGCACCGCCGGAACTGCTGCTCGTCCTCGAACGCGCGGGCCGCTACACGCCGGCGTTCTGGCGGCAGGGCGAGGGGATCCGCACGCACGGCCCCGGCTCCGCCCTCGACTTCGACACGGAGATCACCGCCTGCTGGTACGGGCCCGGCCGCACGGCGCTGGTCCAGCAGGACCGGGCCGGACGCAGCCGACTGCTGCGCGCAGACCTCGACCGCGGTACGACGACGGTGCTCCCCACGCCCGAGGGCACGATCATCGACTTCTCCTGCGCACCCGACCGCGCGGTCCACTGCCTGTGGAGCCGCGACGGCGAACTGCCCCGGCCGCTGATCTGCCACCCGGAGAGCCCGGAAGGCTCGGGAGGTGCGGAACACCCGGAACCCCCGGCACGTCCCGACCGCTCGGGCCACTCGGGCCGCGCCACGACGGCGTCACGCGGCACGGTGCCCGGCGGAACGACCGGATCCGGGCGCCGCGAGCTGTGGACACGCCGGCCGTACGGGCAGATCCACAGCTTCGTGGCCACCCCGCCCGGCCGCAGGGCGGGCCACCGCCCCTGGCCGACGGTCTTCCTCGTCCACGGCGGGCCCCACACCCACGACCAGGACGCCTATGACACCCGGACCGAGGCCCTGGTCCAAGCCGGATTCGCCGTGGTGCGCACCAACTACCGCGGCTCGACGGGCTACGGCCCCCGCTGGCGGGACGACTTCGGCCACCGGGTCGGCCTCGCCCAGCTCGAAGACCTCGCCGCGGTGCGCGGCCACCTCATCGACACGGGAGTCTCGGAGCCCGGCCGTACCGGCCTGTGCGGCTACTCCTGGGGCGGCTACCTGACGCTGCTGGCGATGGGCGTCCAGCCCCGGCTGTGGGACGTGGGGCTGGCCGTCGTCCCGGTGGCCGACTACACGGCGGCGTACCGGGCGACGACCCCGGCACTGCGGGAAGTCGACGACCGCCTCTTCGGCGGCACCCCCGAGCAGGTGCCGCACCGCTACCGCGCGGCCAGCCCGATGACCTACGTGGGCCGCGTACGCGGCCCGCTCTTCCTCGCCGCCTCGGCGGACGACGAGAAGTGCCCTCCGGAACAGATCGAGCGCTATCTCGCCGCGCTGCGGCGCCGCGACGTCCCGCACCGCGTCCGGTGGCTCGACGGCGGACACGACGTGGGCCGTGACCCGGCCGGACACGCCGCCGCCTGGGCCGCCATGGTGCGCTACGCCGATGACGCGCTGCGCGCCTCCCCCAGAACCGCCGACCGCCGCAACAGCGGACGGACCGGCTCGCACCACCCCGTTCACCACACCGAAGGAAGGTCAACCCCATGAAGCGTCACGGACTGCGCCTCGACCCCATCAGCGCCACCGAGCGGGAGCGCGGACTCATCATTCCGCCGGCCGGGTCCTCCCTGAACAAGGCGGTCCCGGTCCGGCCGAACGGCCCGGCCCGGAAGTGCACCGCCCGCACGGAGGAGAACACGGAGAAGTAGTCGCCTCCGCAGTGAGCCCAATCAGCGCCGTAGCGGGGTGCCACGCCCGGCACCCCGCCGCGGCGCCGGCCGCGCCGGTGAGGACAGGAGAGCATCATGACCACAGCTACGGCAGCACCCCGCACGAGCAGTCCCCGGCCCAAGGAGCACCGGCCGGACAAGCCCGAGACGGCGGAACCGCGCCAGGACCCGCCGACGTTCCTCAGCGACCCGTACCCGACCCTGGCCAGGATGCGGGAATCGGCCCCGGTCTCCGTGCTGGAGAGCGACGGCGGCCTGCGGCTGTGGATCGTCCCGCGCTACGCCGATGTCCGGGCCGCGCTCTCCGACCCCCGCTTCGCGCAGGATGCGCGGCGCGCCCAGGCCCTGGCCGACAGCCGGGTCCAGGGCGTCAACCTGGGCACCGAGATCACCCACATGCTCAGCAGCGATCCGCCCGACCACACCCGCCTGCGCCGCGTGGTCCAGGCGGCGTTCAGCCGCAAGCGGGTCGAGGCGATGCGGCCGATGGTCGAGCGCATCACCCACGAACTCCTCGACGGGCTGGACGCGGCAGCCGCGAGCCACCCGACCCGCACCACCGCCACGGTGAACCTGGTCCGTGACTTCGCCTTCCCGCTGCCGATCCTCATCGTCTGCGAACTGCTCGGCTTCCCGCCCGAGGACCGCGACCTCTACCGGACGTGGTCGACCACCCTCGTCACCCACGAGGGCGACCACGCGACGTTCCGGCGAGCCGTCCAGGAGATGGGCTCGTACGTCCTGGCCATCGCCGACCGGCGCATCCGCCGCAATGACCGTCCCGCCGATCTGCTCACCGAGCTGCTGGAGGCCCGCGAGCGCGGGGAGCTGACGGACGACGAGATCGTGGGCATGGTCGCCCTGCTGCTGATCGGCGGGCACGAGACCACCGTGAACCTACTGGGCACCTCCTGCCTCGCGCTGCTGCGCGATCCCGGCCAGGCCGCCTGGCTGCGCGCCGATCCCACCCGGATGCCCGGGGCCGTCGAGGAGTTCCTGCGCTACGACTCCCCCATCTGCATGGCCACCACCCGCTTCACCACCGAACCGGTGGACGTCGGCGGGGTGGTGATCCCGCAGGACGAGTTCGTGCTGCTGTCCCTCGGCGCGGCCAACCGCGACCCGGCGCGCTTCCAGGACCCCGACCGCCTCGTCCTCGACCGCCAGGACGCCGGCCATCTCGCCTTCGGCGGCGGCATCCACCGCTGCCTCGGGGCCCTGCTCGGCAAGCTGGAGACCGAGATCGCGCTCACCGCGCTCCTCGCCCGCTTCCCCGGAACGACCCTGGCCTGCCAGGAGCGCGAATTGCGCTGGCGCAACTCGATGATGCTGCGCGGCTTGGAGGCGCTGCCCGTCACCCTGGGCCGCTGACCCCCGTCCCGACCTTGCCGCCCGCCCCGCCTCCCGCACCATCGCGGCCCGGCCCGTCGCGGCCCGGCCCGGCCCGTCGCGGCCCGGCCCGGCCCGGGCCGACCCGGCCCGGGTCGGGTCGGGTCGGGCGAGGAGAACGGGACACGGGGCCCCGGCCCGCCGCCCCCGGGCCGGCGCCCGCAGGCCCTCCGCCACCATCAGCTCCGCGAACGCGGGCGGCAGCGGCCGGCACACCAGCGAGTCGATCAACGCCCGGAGCTCCGCCGGGTCGAGCGGGTCGGCGAGCCCGTCGACCCAGGCGCGGATCCCGGCGATTCCCGGCTTGTCGCCCAACTCCGCCGGCGAGCCCAGGAAGGCCAGCGCCCGCACCCGCTCCGGCCGGGCCGCCGCGAACCGGCGCGCGGTGAACCCGGCACTGGACGCCGCCACCAGCACCGCCCGCTCGACGCCCAGCACGTCCAGGAACGCCGCCAGGTCGGCCGCGAAATCCGCCGGCCGGTACCCGCGCGGCGGCCGGCTCGCCCCGCCGTGCCCGCGCTGGCTGGGCGCGAGCACCCGCAGCGACCCGGGCAGGTGCGCCATCAGCGGCTCGAACGCCCGCCACGAATCGCCCACCGCGTGCAGCAGCACCAGCGGGTCGCCGGCGCCCCGGTCGGCGTACGGCAGCACGATCCCGCCGGGCAGCCGCGCCGTCCCGGTGCGGACGGGCACGGTCATCTCACAGCTCCGTGCGGCGGCGGCGGACCACCACCCACAGGTCGACGGCGGCGAACAGGGTGAGCGCCGCGCAGGCGATCGCGAAGGCGATCAGCGTCCGCTGCCCGGGTGCGCCGGAGGACGGCGGGTCGGCGGCCCACAGGGCGAAGCCCGCAGTGGCGAGCGCGAAGAACGGAGTGAAGAGGACGGACAGCAGGAAGCGCAGCTTGAGGTCGCTCCTGGCGGTGGCGGGTTCGGTGCCGCTCTGCCAGGTCCGAGGGGTCCGCGCCGGTCGCATCCGGGTCCTCGCCTCCCGCGTTCCTGCCTTCCCTCTCAGCGTAGGACGCGGGTGCCGGGAACAGCGCCCGAGGGCTTGTCCGGCAGGCCTTGGCGCGGGCTGCCGGAGGTGCGGACGTGGGCGGTGGCGGCCGGGCGCGGCTGGCGGACGGTATGGGTGCCGGCGCCGGCGGCGGCCGGGACGGCGGAGGCCAGCGAGTAGCGGTCGGGCCGGACCGGTCTGACCGCACGGGCCGGGACGGCCGCGTGCGCGGGGGCGGGCGGGACCACGACCACCGCCGGGACCGCCGCCGCCACCGGGACCGCCGCCACCGGGACCACGGCCGCCACCTGGACGACGGCCACCGGGACCGCCGCCGCCACCGGGACCACCGGGCGGGCGGCCGGCACTCGGACCGGCACCGGGCGCAGTCGCGGCGCGGGCTGCGGCGCGGCGCCGCCGCGGCGCCAGATCGCGGTGAGCCTGGCGTCGGCGGCCGCCAGCGCGGGCTCGGTGAGCGGCAGGGAGAGCAGCACGAGCAGCCCGGCGGCCCATCCGGCGAAGACGTCGGAGATCCAGTGGGTGCCGAGGTAGACGGTGGTCAGCCCGATGGAGGTGGCGGTGAGCCCGGCGAGCACCGCGCCGGTGCGGCGCCAGCGGGTGGCGAGGTAGGCGAGGACGCCCCAGGTGACCACCGCGTTGGCGGTGTGGCCGGACGGGAAGATGGTGCCGCCGGAGAACAGCTCGGGGGAGCCGACGTAGTGCGCGTAGTGCGGGCCCAGCCGACCGGTGACGATCTTGACGCCGCCGACCGTGAAGTTCAGCAGCAGCAGCGCCATCCCCATCACCAGCAGCGGACGCGCGGAGCGCTGCCGGTAGCAGCGCCAGCCGAGCCAGAGGCTGGCGGCGATCGCGGTGGGGCCGCGCTGGCCGGCCACCACCCAGATGTCCAGGTAGGGGAGCAGGTCGGGCCAGCGGTAGTAGGGCCGCAGCTGCTGGAGCGTCCAGTCGAGGTCGACCAGCGGGCTGTCGCAGAGGATGGCGACGACCACCAGCAGGTACGCCAGTCCGGTGAGGCCGAAGAGCAGGGCGTGTCGTCTGCTGATCGGTGGACGACCGTATTCGAGCGATTCCGCGCCGGTATCCGCGCAGTCTGCTTCGGTTATCGGTCGTTCGACGGATTGGTTCTGGGCTGGCACGCGCTTGACATTACCGGCTGCCGCGGATCCTCCCGGCGGATTCCGTGGATCTGTCACCGGGCGGTGACACGAGTGCCCGGTTCTTCACATCCGGCCAGGTCATTGCCGTCCGCTGGGCGGGGCGGTCGTCGGAACGGTGCTCCGGGCGCCGTCCGGGGCGCGGTTTCCTGAATCTCCGTCCAATTGCCCGAGGGGTGGTGCGCACGCGAAAGGGGCGGCCAATTCGCCGGAGTGAGATCCGTCACTGAATTGACCGCCCCTGCGGGGCCGGCTCCTGCGGGCCGTCAGGGGAGCAGGCGCTCGACGGCCGCGGCGCCGTGCTCCTCGAGGTCCCTGCGGGCCTTCTCGATGAGCTCGGGGGTGGGGGTGCGCCCGGAGGCCATCACCATGTCCTCCGGGTCGACCGGGTGCTCGGCGCCCGTGTGCAGCAGGTGGTCCGGCGTCGGTCGGGAGTCGCTGTCCGTCGGTTCGGTCATCAATGCCTCCGTGGTGGGGAGCGCCGGCCGGGACGCGGGCCCTGCCGGTCCGGTGCCGGCCGCCCGGTGGGGGCGGCAGGCCTCTGCACTCCGAGTGTGGACCTTCGGGGGCCGATCCGCGCGATGCGAACCGCCGGTCGACGGCCCGCGCCGCGCCGGACGGAACCGCCGGTCAGTCGAGCGGGCCGCCCGCGACGTAGATCACCTGGCCGGAGACGAAGCCGGCGCCCTCGCTCACCAGGAAGGAGATGGTGTGCGCGATGTCCTCCGGCGTGCCGACCCGCTGGACCGGGATGGCGGTCGCGGCGGCCTGCTTGAACGCCTCGAACTCCATGCCGACCCGGGCCGCGGTGGCCGCGGTCATGTCGGTGGCGATGAAGCCGGGGGCGACCGCGTTGGCGGTGACGCCGAACTTGCCGAGCTCGATGGCCAGGGTCTTGGTGAAGCCCTGCAGGCCGGCCTTGGCGGTGGAGTAGTTGAGCTGGCCGCGGTTGCCCTGCGCGGAGGAGGAGGACAGGCTCACGATCCGGCCGTAGCCGGCGTCCACCATGTACTTCTGCACCGCGCGGGTCATCAGGAACGCGCCCCGCAGGTGCACGTTCATCACGGTGTCCCAGTCCGACTCGGACATCTTGAACAGCAGGTTGTCGCGGAGCACGCCCGCGTTGTTGACCAGGACGACGGGCGCGCCCAGCTCGTCCGCGATCCGGTCGACGGCGGTCTGCACCTGCTCGGCGTCGGAGACGTCGGCGGCGACCGCGAGGGCCCGGCCGCCCGCGGCGGTGATCGCGGCCACGGTCTCCCGGCCGGCCTCCTCGGTCAGGTCGACCACGGCCACCGCGAAGCCGTCCGCGGCCAGCCGCAGCGCGGTGGCGGCGCCGATGCCGCGGGCCGCGCCGGTGACGACGGCGACTCGGGAGGTGCTGGTCTGCTCGGTCATGCTCGTACTCGTCTCTCTTCCGGGGGTGACGGGGCGAGCCGGCGAGCTGTCGGCGGTTCGGCCCGACGAGGGGTGCACAGCGCGTTGCGGCGGCAACCCTACCGGCGGGTAGTCTTCCGGGCCAGAGGACAGCGCCGCAGGTGACGGAGGGTGAGGAGAGGGCGGGGCCGGGCGGGTGAATCTCCCCCCGGCATGGCCCCGACATGCGGCGGAAATATGCCAACTTCGCCGAACATGCGTCTACTATTGGCCCCTGCCTGCCAGCACAGGCCGACCGTTTGTATAGTGTGCGCCAGCAGCCACCGGCTGCACGGCTGACGCGTCCTCCCTCACAGCGGGATGCTCACTCGCCGTTACTGCCCCGCTCGGGTGTCCCACACACACCGGGCGTGACACCGGGACGGATTTCATGGTGCTGGGGGAGATCCCGACAACCCGCGTGCCCGGCCGACTGCAGCAGTCGCCCGGTCACCTCATCCGCGTGGCCCAGCAGGTGCACACCCGCTTGTGGTCCGAATACGTCGGTACCGAGCTCACGGCTCCGCAGTTCGCCGTGCTGCTGGTACTGGCCCTGGAGCCCGGAGCCGACCAGCGCACGGTCGGCGAGCGGGCTTCGCTCGACAAGGCGACGATGGCCGAAATGGTCGCCCGCCTGGTGCGTCGCGGCCTGGTGCTGCGCCGCCGCGACCCGGCCGACGGCCGGCGCAAGCTGCTGGCGCTCTCGCAGAACGGCGCGCAGGCCGTCCGCGAGGCCACCGGCGGCGTGGTCCGCGTGCAGCGGACCCTCTTCGAACCGCTCAGCCCCGACGAGCAGCTGGAAATCGTCCGGGTGATGTCGAAGATAGCCAGGCTGGAACCGGCCGCGGTCGCCGTCATGAACGACGCGCGCCCGACGCTGGACGCCCAGCGGGCGATCGGCTACCTGATCCGGGTGGCCCAGCAGGTGCACACCAAGCTCTGGTCCGAGAAGGTCGGCTCCGAGCTGACCGCGCCGCAGTACGCGGTGCTCGACGCCCTCGAGTCCGAGCCGGGAGCCGACCAGCGGACGGTCGGCGAACTGGCATCGCTCGACAAGGCGACGATGGCCGAGATGGTCAGCCGGCTGGTCCGGCGCGGCCTGGTGCTGCGCCGACGCGACCCGTCGGACGGCCGGCGCAACCTGCTCTCGCTCTCCCCGGCCGGTCAGGAGCTGCTGCACCGCTCCGCCGCCGGCGTGCGCGAGGTCCAGGAGGCGCTGCTCGCTCCGCTGGAGCCGCACGAGCACGAGCCGGCGATGGCGCTGCTCGCCAAGGCGGCCCGGCTGTAACGATTCGCCACCCTGAACGCCAGGCCCCGCCACCCCACGAAGGCGGCGGGCCTGGCGTTCAGGCGTTCGGGCCCGGGCCCCTCGACGAGGGGCTCAGTTCCAGTCGAAGCCCTGCGGGTCCGGGCCGAGGCGCTCGCCGGTCTCGACGGCGGCGATCGCGGCCATGTCCTCCGCGTCCAGCTCGAAGCCGGCGACGTCGAGGTTCTCCCGGATGCGGGACGGGGTCACCGACTTCGGGATGGCGATGACACCGCTCTGCAGGTGCCAGCGCAGGACCACCTGGGCCACCGTGCGGCCGTGCTTCGCCGCGACCTTCACCAGGGCCGGCTCGCTGAGCAGGCCCTTGCCCTGGCCGAGCGGCGACCACGCCTCGGTGGCGATGCCGTGCTCGGCGTGGAAGGCGCGCAGCTCGTGCTGCGGGAAGTGCGGGTGCAGCTCGACCTGGTTGAGCACCGGGACGACGGAGCTCTCCTTGAGCAGCGTCTCCAGCTGCGCGGTGCCGAAGTTGGACACGCCGACCGACTTGACCCGGCCGTCGGCCAGCAGCTCCTCGAACGCCTGCCAGATGTTGAGGAAGCTGTCGTGCATCGGGCGCGGCCAGTGGATCAGGTACAGGTCGAGGTACTCCAGGCCCAGCAGGTCGAGCGAGGTGTCGAAGGCCCTGCGCACCGCGTCCCGGCCCTGGGCGCCGGACCAGTCGCGGGTGCCGGAGTTCCACAGCTTGGTGGTGACGAACAGCTCGTCGCGGGCGACGCCGGCCTCGGCGATCGCCTTGCCGGTGCCCGCCTCGTTCTCGTAGATCGCGGCGGTGTCGACGGAGCGGTAACCCGCCTCGATCGCGGTGCGCACGGCCGGGGCGGCCTCCGCGTCCGGCACCTGCCAGACGCCGAAACCGAGCTGCGGGATCTCCGCGCCGTTGTTGAGGGTCACGTGGGGAATGCTGGTCACGAGAAGGGGTGCCCTTCAGGTCGTCCGATGGTTCCGTCATCGGAACCGGACTGAACGCTCCGCTATTCCCGGGGTTGCGCCGGTTCACCGGGACGAGTGAGTGCTGCTGGGAACGGAGGCCTGAAATGGCCACCCCGGCGGAAAACCCGTTGCGTGCGTCACACCGCGGTCGGGAACCTCCTCGCACCATGGACCAGCTCGAAACGCTCCCGCTCGCCGACCCCGGCCGCCCCGACCTGTCCTCCCCGACCGGATTCCTCCGCTGGCTGCGGCGCGAGCAGCGCGCCGGCCAGCACCTCGCCACGCTCTGGGGCGTGGCGGAGATGAGCTGCCTCGCCGCGCTCCCGGTGGCGCTCGGCCGCGGCATCCAGGCCGTCGTCGACCACGACCGCGGCGCGCTGTGGCACGCCGCGCTGCTGGCGCTGGCGCTCTCCGCCGGCCAGTCCTGCGCCACCGTGCTGCTGCACCGCCGGGCGGTCTGGAACTGGATCCGCGCCGCCTCCACCGTCCGCCAGCTGGTCGCCCGGCAGGCCTCCCACCTCGGCTCCGGGCTCTCCCGGCGGATCGCCACCGGCGAGGTGGTCGCCGTCTCCAGCGGCGACGTCGAGAAGATCGGCTGGTACGTCGAGCTGACCGCCCGGGTGCGCGCCGCCGTGCTGGTCTGGCTGGGCGTCAGCGGCGTGGTCCTGCTCCGGCGGCCGCTGCTGGGGCTGATCGTGCTGCTCGGCGTCCCGGTGCTCGCGGCGGCGGTGCTGCCCCTGCTCGGCCCGTTCGAACGGCGGTACACCGCGCAGCGCGCGCTCGGCGGCAAGGCCACCGCGCTGGCCGCCGACACCGTGGCCGGGCTGCGGGTGCTGCGCGGCATCGGCGGGGAGGAGCTCTTCCTGCGCCGGTACCGGGAGGCCTCCCAGCGGGTCCGGGCGGCCGCGGTGCGGACCGCCCGGATCAACGCGCTGATCCGGGCCCAGGAGCTGCTGCTGCCCGGGCTCTTCGTGGTCGGCGTGACCTGGTACGGGGCGGAGCTGGCGGCGCACGGGCGGATCGGCGTCGGCGAGCTGGTCGCGGTGTACGGCGCGACGGCCTTCCTGGCGGCGCCGCTGCGGATCCTGGGCGAGGCCGCGCACGCCTGGAGCGTGGCCCGGGTGTCGGCGGAGCGGGCGGTCCGGGTGCTGTCGGCCGGCGCGGCGGGGCGGCGGGAGGCCACCGCCGTGCTGCCCGCCGCCGACCGCTCCGACCTGCACGACCCGGCGAGCGGGCTGACCGCGCGGGCCGGGCGGCTGACCGCCGTGGTGTGCGGCGACCCCGACGTCGCGGGCGAGCTGGCGGCCCGGCTCGGCGGGGAAGCGGGGGACGGCACGCCCAGCGCCCGGCTGGGCGGGGTGCCGTTCGACGCGGTGGCCGCGGGCGAGGTGCGGGCGGCGGTGATGGTGCACGACAAGGAGCCGGTGCTGCTCTCCGGGACGCTCGCGGACCTGCTGGACGTCCCGCGTTCCGGGCGGGTCGCGGTGGAGGACGCGCTGGCCGCCGCCAGGGCGGAGGACGTGCTGGACGCGCTGGTGGACGGCTCGCCCGAGTGCGGGGGCGAGCCGATGCGGGCCCGGATCACCGAGCGCGGGCGCTCGCTCTCCGGCGGGCAGCGCCAGCGGCTGGCACTGGCCCGGTCGCTGGTGGCGGACCCGCCGGTGCTGGTGCTGGACGAGCCGACCAGCGCGGTCGACGCGCACACCGAGGCGCGGATCGCGGCGGGCCTGCGCAAGCTCCGCGAGGAGCGGACCACGGTGGTCCTGGCGACCAGCCCGCTGCTGCTGGACCAGGCGGACGCGGTCCACCTGCTGCAGGACGGCAGGGTCGTGGCGACCGGGACGCACCGCACGCTGCTGGCGCGCGAGCCCCGCTACCGCGCCGTCGTGACCAGGGAAGACGACGCCCCGCCCGGGGCCGAGGAGGAACGATGAAGGCACCGCAGGCGGCCGAGCAGGGGCCCGCGACGATGCTGCCGGTGGCGTCGGGGGCGACGGTGCGGGCGTACGCGCGGGTGCTGGTGCGCCGGCACCGGTGGGGGCTGGCCGGGGTGGTGGGGCTGCACACGGCGGCCACGGTCGCCGGGCTGGTCGGCCCGGCGGTGCTCGGCGCGCTGGTCGAGTCGCTGTCGGCGGGGACGGCCGAGGAGCGGATCCGGGGCGCGGTCGCCTGGTACCTGGGGTCGCTGGCGGTCGCGGCGGTGTTCAGCGGGCTGTCGGCGCTGCGCGGCAGCGTGCTGGGCGAGGCGGTGCTGGCCGACCTGCGGGAGGACTTCCTGACCCGCTCGGTCGCGCTGCCGCCCGGCGTGCTGGAGCGCGCCGGCACCGGCGACCTGGTCTCCCGCGGCACCACCGACGTCGACCGGCTGGCCCGCTCGGTCCGGGACGCGGTGCCGGAGCTGGCGGTCGCGGTGGTGTCGGTGGTGCTGGTGCTGGGCGCGCTGGTGGTGACCTCGCCGCTGCTGGCGGCGGCCGCCATGCTGGGCCTGCCCACGCTGCTGGTGGGCTCGCGCTGGTACTTCCGCCGCGCCCCGCAGGCGTACCGCGCCGAGTCGGCCGGGTACGCGGCGGTGAACACGGTGCTCGCCGAGACGGTCGACGCCGGCCGCACGGTGGAGGCGCTGCGGCTCGGACCGGAGCGGATCCGGCTGACGGACCGCAAGATCCACGCGTGGGTGGACTGGGAGCGGTACACGCTGTGGCTGCGCACGGTCTGGTTCCCCACGGTGGACGGCACCTACGCGATCGCGGTGATCTCGACCCTGGTGGTCGGCGGGCTGTTCGCGATGCAGGGCTGGCTGGACGCGGGCCGGCTGACCGCCGGGGTGCTGTACGCGCAGGCGCTGGTGCACCCGGTCGGGATGATCCTGCGCTGGTACGAGGAGCTGCAGACCGGCCAGGCGTCGCTGGCCCGGCTGGTCGGGGTGCGCGAGGTCGCGGACCCGGACACCGACGCGGCGCTGCGCCCGGACGGCCGCCGGGTCGAGGCGCGCGAGGTGCGGTTCGGCTACCGGGAGGGCGCGGACGTGCTGCACGGGATCACCCTGGACGTGGCACCGGGCAGCCGGGTCGCGCTGGTCGGGCCCTCCGGCGCGGGCAAGTCGACGCTGGGCCGGCTGCTGGCCGGCATCTACGCGCCGGGCCGCGGCCGGGTCACCCTGGGCGGGGTGCCGCTGGCCCGGATGCCCGCCGAGCGGATCCGCACCGAGGTCGCGCTGGTCAACCAGGAGCACCACGTCTTCGTCGGCACCCTGCGCGACAACCTGCGCCTGGCCCGGGCGGACGCGGACGACACCGAGCTGCGCGAGGCACTGGCCGCGGTGGACGCCGCGGACTGGGCCGAGGCCCTGCCGGAGGGGCTGGACACCGAGGTGGGCTCCGGCGGCGCGGCGCTGACGCCCTCGCAGGCGCAGCAGCTGGCGCTGGCCCGGCTGGTGCTGGCGGACCCGCACACCCTGGTGCTGGACGAGGCGACCTCGCTGCTGGACCCGCGGGCCGCCCGGCACCTGGAGCGTTCGCTCTCCCGGGTGCTGGAGGGCCGCACGGTGGTGGCGATCGCGCACCGCCTGCACACCGCGCACGACGCGGACGTGATCGCGGTGGTGGAGGAGGGCCGGATCAGCGAGTACGGCCCGCACCCGGCCCTGGTCGCGGCGGGCGGTCCGTACGCCGCGCTGTGGCGGTCCTGGCGGGACGAGCGCTGACGGAGGGCCGTCCGGGCCCCCGCAGGGGTGAACGGCCTTGCGCCGCTCGGGCGAGTCCCGGGCGGCGCGCCGGTCCGCGCCGGGGGGCGGGCGCAGACTGCCGCTGTGACCAAGACATCCGGTGGTTCCTCAGGTCCCCAGCAGCGCGGCGAGATCGCGGGCGTTCCGACCCGGTACATCGCGATCGCCGTGATCGTGGTGCTGGCGGTCTGGTTCCTGTTCGCCAACCTCGAGAGGGTGCAGATCCAGTTCTGGGTGTTCACGGTGACCTGCCCGCTGTGGATCGCCCTGCTGGCCACCCTGCTGGCCGGCACCGCGCTGGGCTGGCTGCTGAAAGGCCGTCAGCAGAGATGACCGCGCCGGCGGCTCCCCGGCGGGTAGAGTCGGACCGTTCGTGATCGACCGCACCGCAGGGGGCCGAGGATGTCCGTGCTGCCGACCCGGGAGGGCCTGGAGCCGCCCGTCACCGTCGACCGGCGCGAGGGGCCGTACGGCGAGGTGGTGCTGCGCCGGCGCGGCGGGCACTACGAGATCATCGCCAACGGCTGCTTCCTGATGGACACCGCCGACGGCCGCTCCGAACGGCTGCTGGTCCGGGCCGCGCTCGACCTGCTGCCGGGGGCCGGCCGGTCGGTGCTGATCGGCGGACTGGGCGTCGGCTTCTCGCTGGCCCACGCCGCCGCCGAGCCGCGCTGGGAGCGGATCGTGGTGGTCGAGCGGGAGGGCGCGATCGTCGACTGGCACCGTGCCGGGCCGCTGGCCGCGTTCTCCGCCGGTGCGCTGGAGGACCCGCGGGTCACGGTGGTCCACGCCGACCTGGTCGCCCATCTGGCCGCCGACGGGCCCGGCTACGACGCGCTCTGCCTCGACATCGACAACGGCCCGGACTGGACCGTCAGCGACGCCAACGCCGGCCTGTACGGCCCGGCCGGGCTGGCCGCCGCCCACCGGCGGCTCAACCCCGGCGGGGTGCTCGCGGTGTGGAGCGCCCAGCCCTCCGCCGCCTTCGAGCAGGCGCTGCGGGACGCCGGCTTCGCCGGGGTGCACACCCTGCAGGTGGCGGTCGAGCGCGGCGTGCCGGATGTCGTCCACCTGGCACGCCGCGCCTGAGCCGCCCTGCTACTTCAGGCCGTTGGACAGCGCGGTCATCAACTCGCCGTTGGCGGTGTCACCGTCGAACGACCAGATCATCGCGCCGGCCAGCCCCTGGGACTTGATCCAGGCGGCCTTGCGGGCGATCTCGGTCGGGTCGTCGTAGGTGTACAGCACCGTGCCGTTGTAGATGTACGCGTGGCCGGAGGCCGGGTCGCGGTAGATGGTGTAACCACCGCTCGCCGCCATGTCCTTGAGCTTGTGGTAGTCCTCGTACCCGTTCTCGTAGGTGCCCGGGGCCGGGCCGGTCGAGGTCTGGAACAGCCCGTTGGTGGTGCCGCGCGGCACGCCCGTCCAGCCGCGGCCGTAGAACGGGACGCCCAGGGTCAGCTTGGACTTGGGCGCACCGCCCTGCAGGTAGGCGTTGATCGCGATCTCCGAGCTGAACTGCCGGTCGGGCGTGCTCGGGTCACCGGCGGCCAGCTTGATCGCGGACTGCTGGTTGGTGGTGGTCTCCCAGGCGCCGTGGTAGTCGTAGCCCTGGATGGTGGCGAAGTCGAACGCCCCGAACAGGCCCGGGATGTCGATGCCCGCGGAGACCTTCGCCGGGTCGGCCGGCAGGAAGGCGCTCAGCGTGTAGTGCTTGCCGGTGGTGGCGCCCAGCGCGTCCAGCTGGCGACGGAACTCCTGGGCCAGCAGGGTGTAGTTGGCCTTGTCGGCGGGCTTGAAGACGTTGCCCAGGTGCCCGTCGGAGTTCGGCCACTCCCAGTCGAGGTCGATGCCGTCGAAGATGCCCGCGGCCGAGCCCGCGCCACCGCGGCCGTCGATCACCGGCAGGTTGCCCTTGATGTACATGTCGATGCAGGAGCTCACCAGCGCCTTGCGGGAGGCGTCGGTGGAGGCCGCGTCGGAGAACCACTTGCTGTACGACCAGCCGCCGATCGAGATCTGGATCTTGAGGTTGGGGTACTTGGCCTTCAGCTGCTTCAGCTGGTTGAAGTTGCCCGCCAGCGGCTGGTCCCAGGTGTCCGTGGTGCCGGCCACCGAGTTGCCCGCGTCCCAGCCCTTGCCGAAGTCGGCCCAGGCGTCACCGGCGCCGTCACCGGCGTTCGGGTCGGAGTCGTTGCCCGCCGCCTTGTTGGTGATGAAGCACTGCTTGGTGGTCGGGTGGATGTTGGCGAAGGCGTAGTTGAGGTAGTTGAGCTTCGCCGCGCTGCCCGAGGTGTCCAGCTTCTTCACGCTGTAGCCGCGGGCGTAGATCGACCACTGGGTGAAGTACCCGATGGTCGTCCCGGGCGTGGTGCCGCCCTGCTGGGTCTTCCCGGTCACCGGGCCGGAGGCGCCCGAGGTGTTGCCGGCCGCGTCCCGCGCCTTCACGGTGAAGGTGTACGAGGTGTCGGCGGCCAGGCCGTCCACCGTCGCCGCGTTGGTGGTCACCGTCTTGGCGATGGTCGAGCCGTTGTACACGTCGTACGCCACCACGCCGACGTTGTCGGTGGAGGCCGTCCAGCTCAGCGAGATCGAACTGGAGCTGGTGCCGGTCACCGACGGCGTCCCCGGGACGGTCGGCGGCTGGTTGTCGACCGGCGGCTGCGGCACGGTCAGCTGGGCCCCGCCGGAGGCCGCGGAACGGTTGGACGAGGAGTCGTACGCCACCACCGTGAAGGTGTGGGTGCCCACCGCGAGCCCGGTCAGCGACAGCGAGTTGGTCGCCGAGCTGCCCACCTTGGCCGCGCCGTCGTACACGTCGTAGCCGGCCACCGCGACGTTGTCGGTGGAGGCCGTCCAGGTCAGTGAGGCGCCGTTGGCGCCCACCAGCGAGGCCCGCAGGTTGCCCGGCACGGTCGGCGCCTGGGTGTCCGAGCCGGTGCCGTCGCACGGCTTGCCGTTCAGCTTGCAGTTCTTCAGCGGCGTGTACGCGCCCGAGTAGGCGATGTTGAAGCCGAAGTTGTACGAGCCGCCGGCCGGGATCGAGGTCTGCCAGCTCGGCGGCTTCACCGTGACGTGCGAGGACGCCGCGGTGTAGGTCGCGTTCCAGAGCGAGGCGACGCTGTTGCCGGTCGGGAGGTCGAACTCCAGCACCCAGTTGTTCAGCGCGGCCGAGGAGGCGTTGTTGACGGTGTAGCTGCCGCCGTACCCGGTGCCCCAGTCCTGGTCCTTGGTGAAGGTGGCGGTCGGTTCCGCCGCGTGTGCGGCGGTGGCGGGCAGGACGACCGCGATGAGCGGGACGAGCAGGCTCCCGACGGCGAGGAGGGAGAGGCGGTGCCGACGTCTGCGCATGTGTTGAGCTCCTGTCCGGGAGCGCGCCCTCACGGTGCGGCTCCACTACCTGTGGGGGAGGTGCCAGGTGCAAGGGCGTGCGCACTCCGGGCGGTTGGGGCAGCGCGGAGCGGAGGGTGCCTCGGGCCGTCGGGTTGCCGCGGAGGTCCTGTGCATTGGAGGGTAGGGACCGCGCACCCGACTGGCAATAGGTCTGGACCAACTGGCGGAGCGTGGACCTGACAGTGCGTCTGGCGCGGTCGGGTACGGGAACGCCGAGACCCCCGCACCGGTGTCGTGGCGACGGGGGTCTCGGGATGCTCGCTGTGCGGCCGGGTCAGCCGAAGGGGCTGTTGGCCGGGGGCTCCGGGGCGGCGGGCTGGGCCGGAGCGGCCGGGGCCGCGGGCGGGGCGGAGAGGTTGGCGAACGGGTCGAAGTCCGGCGGCGGGATGTTGACCGGGGTGCCCCTGGTCTTCGGCGCCTCGTCCCCGGCCGGGGCCTCGGCGGCCGGTGCCTGCGGGGCGAACGGGTCGAAGTCCGGCGGCGGGATGTTGACCGGGGTGCCCTTGCCGGGGCCGGCCGCCGGGGTGCCCACGGTCGGCGGGGTGGTCGGCATCGGCGGGGCGACCGGTGCGGGAGCCGCCGGCTGCGGGGTGGTGACGGTGCCGAACGGGTCCGCCGGACCGACCACGGTGCCGAACGGGTCGGCGACGGCGGCGGGCGCGGGGGCCGCGGCGACCGGTGCCGGTGCGGCGGCCGGCGCGGGCGTGGACGGCGAGGCCGACGCCGCGAACGGGTCGAAGTCGGCCGGCGGGATCGCCACCGGGGTGCCCTTGCCGGCGGCCGGGGCCGCGGCGGCGGTCGACGGCGCCTGCGGGGCGAAGGGGTCGAAGTCCGGCGGCGGGATGTTGACCGGGGTGCCCTTGGACCGGGGCTGCTCGTCCGCCGGTGCCGCCGCCGCGGGCGGCTGCGGGGCGAACGGGTCGAAGTCCGGCGGCGGGATGGCGACCGGGGTGCCGCGCCGGGCCGGGTCCTGCTCCGCGGGAGCGGCCGGAGCGGCGGTCGTCGCCGCGGGTGCCTGCGGGGCGAAGGGGTCGAAGTCCGGCGGCGGGATGGCGACCGGGGTGCCGCGCCGGGCCGGGTCCTGCTCGGCGGCGGGCGCGGGCGCCTGCGGGGGGAGGGCGCCGAACGGATCGGCGGGTGCGGCCGCCGGCGTGCCCGCGGCGGTGGCGGCCGCGGGCGGCTGCGGGGCGAAGGGGTCGAAGTCGGCCGGCGGGATGGCGACGGGAGTGCCGCGCCGGGCCGGGTCCTGCTCCTCCAGCGGCGCCGCCGCCTGCGCGGGCAGGGTGGCGTCGGTGGACGCGAGCCGCGGCGCGGGTGGGGCGGCGTCCACCGGTGCGGCGGGCGGCGCGGCCTGCGGGGCGACGGGCTCCGCGGTGACGGGCACGGGAGCCGGTGCGGTCTGCGGGACGGCGGGCTCCGCGGTGACGGGCACCGGGGTCGGCGCGGCCGGCGGCGGGGTGACGGGCGCGGCGGGCGCGCTCGGCGGCGGGGTGGGCGTGGCGGGGGCGGCCGCCGGCACCGCGGCGGGCGGGGCGGTGACCACGCCGTCCCAGCCGAGCTGGACCGACTGCAGCAGCTCGGCGAAGGCCTCCGTGTACAGCTCCCAGTGCTCGGCCTGCGGGGTGGACAGCTGCACGGTCAGCACCGTCGAGCCGTCCGGCAGCGGGAGGAACGCCTCCACGACCGAGCTGACCACCCAGCCGCGCTGGCCGTCCGCCGTGAGCGTGGCCGGCACCGGCGCGGTGCGCGCCTCCACCAGCAGCGCCGCCGGACCGGCGGGCAGCAGGACGGTCCACACCTCGGCGTGCGGCCGCTCGGTCGACAGCGCGACCGCCAGCTCCTGCACCGGCAGCGGGTGGCGGGCCAGCGACACCACCAGGGAGGCGCGCGAGCGCTGCCCGTCCACGGTGAGCGCGGACAGGCCCGCGTACTGCACGTCCGCGGCGGCGAACTCGTCGGCGAGGGCGGCGGCGAGCAGCGCCCAGTCGCGCCGGGCGGGGCGGGCCCCGGCGAACAACTCCTCGGCCACCTCGGTGAGATGGGCAGCCAGCGCGGTGCCCGCGCCGCGCACCGAGAGCGGGTGGAACACCGAGGGCACGACCAGCCGGGCCTCGACGCCGGAGCCGGTCGACAGTTCGTCGGGGGCGGCGGTGGCCCGCGGCGAGGCGAGCGCGGCGAGCGCCGGGGCGAAGGCGGGGCGGAGCTTGGCGTCGGCCGGCTCGGGTGCCACCGGCAGCTGGAACGCGGCGGCGGACGCCCCGTCGCCGGCGCCGAGCACCGGGCCCGCGCCGAGCTTGCCGCGCAGCGCGGCGACCGCCTCGGCGCCCGCGCCGGCCTGGCGGCCGCGCCGCGATCCCGTCTCGACGACCTGGCCGAGGCCGTGCACGGTCAGCAGGCCGGGGCCGCCGGGGCTGATCCGCAGCCCGAACAGGGCGTCGGCCGAGCGGTGGGCGGTGCGCCGGAAGCCGGCCAGGGTGGCGGCGGAATAGTGCGTCGCCCGCTCGCCGACCAGTGCGGCCCCGACCGCGTCCAGCGTGGCCGCGATCCGTTCGGCAGCGGCGAAGCCGTCCTGAGTCATGGCGCCGAGCCCCCCTCGCTCTCGGTGTGGACTGTCCAGCCACTTTCTATCAGAACGTGCTGACGGACCGGCACCTGGCGGTCACCGGCCGGTGGTCGGAGCCCGGGTCAGCCGGTGGCCAGCCGGAGCAGGGTGTCGCCCAGGCCGGGGGTGGCCAGCAGGGCGGTGAAGTCGTGCAGCAGCCGTCCGGTCGGGCCCTCGGGGGTCTCGGCGGCCCAGTACTCGGCGAGGTGCGCGGCCAGCGCGGGCTCGCGGGCGGCGGTGACGGCGAGCGAGACCACCAGCTCCTGCACCAGCTGCAGCTGCAGCTCCTCGCGCGGGACGGCGCGCTCGCCCAGCCAGTCCAGCGAGGAGATCTCCGCGTTGGCGATCCACGCCCGGACGGTCCGGCGCAGCGCCGGGCTCGGGTCCGGCACCGCCAGGTGCAGCAGGATCTGCTCGCCGGCCGCCCGCCGGACCTGGTCGATCACCGCGTCCGCGCCCGGGCCGGACACCACCGAGCCGCCGCGCAGCAGCGCGGTGAAGCCGGCCGCGTGGCTCTCCACGTACTCGAGGTAACGGCCCATCACCCGGTACAGCCGCTCGGAGAGCGGGCCGTCGGCGGGCTCCTCGAAGCGGCCGGCCAGCTCCTGGCCGGCCCGGCGCAGCGACTCCTCGTAGAGCGCCTGCTTGCCGGGGAAGTAGTGGTACACCAGCGGCCGGGAGGCTCCGGCGGCGGCCGCGATGTCGTCGATCGACACCTCGTCCGGCGGGTGGGCGCTGAACAGCTCCAGCGCGACGGCGATCAGCTGTTCGCGCCGCTCGTCCACGCTCAGCCGGCGCCGGGGTGCCCGTTCGGCACCGCTGCGCTGTTCCTCGGACTTGGGCGCCGCCGACGGCGTACGGGAAGCCATGCCCCAACCCTAGTTCCCCGGGGCGGGCCGCGAGGGCGGCGGGCCCGGGTTACGGAATCCTGACGCGCGGACGCCGGGGCTGGTCAGGGGACCTGTCGGCTGCTGGAATCAGAGGTGTGAGCGAGAGAGCCGGGGCGCCGGTCGGACGGCGCGTGGTGCTGGGGATGCTGGGGCTCGGTGCGGCCGGGGTGGCCGCCGGGCCGTACCTGCAGCGTGCCGTGGAGCAGGTGACCAGCCGGGACCCGACCGGGCTGGCCGACCTGCTGCCGGGCGGCGGCGGGTTCCGCTACTACTCGGTGGTCGACTCCGTCCCCGAGCGCCGCCCCGAGGAGTACGCGCTGACCGTGGACGGCCTGGTCGAGCGGCCCGTCTCGCACGGCTTCGCCGCGCTGCAGGCGATGGAGCAGACCCGGATCGTCCACGACGTGCAGTGCGTGACCGGCTGGCGGGTGCCCGCCGTGCCGTTCGAGGGGGTGCGGCTCTCCCGGCTGCTGGACGCGGCCGGGGTCCGGCCGGAGGCCACCGCGGTGCGGTTCACCTGCTTCGACGGCAGCTACAGCGAGAGCCTCACCCTGGAGCAGGCCCGCCGCGACGACGTCCTGGTCGCGCTGCGGATGCAGGACGGCCCGATCGGCCACCAGCACGGCGGGCCGGTGCGGCTGTACGTCGCGCCGATGTACTTCTACAAGTCCGCGAAGTGGCTGTCGGGCATCACCCTCACTTCGACCGTGCAGCCCGGCTACTGGGAGAACTACGGCTATGACGTCGACGCCTGGGTCGGACGGTCCAACGGACGCGACGACGCCCCGACCGGCTGACGGCCGGATCGCCCGCTTCGCGCGGGCCGAGCGCTGGGTGCACCGGGCCACCGCCGGCCTGATGCTGGTCTGCCTGGCCACCGCGCTGGCACTGTACTACCCGCCGGTCTCGCAGCTGGTCGGCCGCCGCCGCCCGGTCGCGGTGGTGCACGAGTGGTGCGGGCTGCTGCTGCCCGTCCCGCTGCTGCTCGGCCTGGCCTCGCGGGCGCTGCGGGCCGACCTGACCGCGCTCAACCGGTTCACGCCCGGCGACCGGGAGTGGCTGCGGGCCGTGCTGCGCCGCTCGCCGCGCCGCCCGGCGGGGAAGTTCAACGCCGGCCAGAAGCTGTACGCGGCGTGGCTGGCCGGCGCGGTGCTGGTGATGATCGGCACCGGGCTGCTGATGTGGTTCACCGACCTGGCGCCGCTGGCCTGGCGGACCGGTTCGACCTTCGTCCACGACTGGCTGGCCCTGGCGGTCGCGGTCGCGGTCGGCGGGCACGTGTACCTCGCGGTCCGCGACCCGGAAGCCCGGCGCGGGATGCGCACGGGCAGCGTGGACCCGCTGTGGGCCACCCGCGAGCACCCCGACTGGGACCAAGCAGCCCCGGCTCAGGAGGCCGGGAACTCCCGGTAGCGCCGGTACGCCTCCAGCCCGTCCGGGACGAACTCCCACTCGGCGATCCGCCGGTCGAGTTCGTCCTCGGTCAGCCAGTCGTGCCAGTCCACCTCCTCCACCTGCGGCGAGACCGGCCCGTCCCAGAGCGCCTCGTACACGTCGCAGAACCAGCTCATCCGGTCGCCGTCGGAGTAGAGGAACTTGAACAGCGGCCGGGGCTCGATCCCGGACACGCCCAGCTCCTCCTCGGCCTCCCGGACCGCGGCCTGCGGGTACGTCTCCCCGGAGGCGACCACGCCGCCGACGAAGCAGTCGTACGCGCCCGGGGCGAAGAGCTTCTCGGCCGAACGGCGGTGGGTGAAGATCCGGCCGCGCGGGTCGCGGACCAGGATGAAGACGCAACGGTGGGTCAGGCCGTCCCGGTAGGCCACCGGGCGGGTGGTGGTGCCGATCACCCGGTCCTCGGCGTCGACCACGTCCAGCAGTTCCTCGGCAGGGTTCGTCATGGTCGACCACGCTACCGAGTCGGCCCCGGGCCGGGCGGCGGATTATCGTTCCAGGTGACAGGGCGTTCGGAGAGGACGGCGGCGGTGACGGTGGAGATCTGGGGCGAGACGGCGAGCGGGTTCGAGCCGGTCCGCGAGGCGTTCGAACGCAACTTCCGCGAGTACGGCGAGCTCGGCGCCGCCTTCACCCTCTACGCCGACGGCCGCAAGGTGGTCGACCTGTGGGGCGGCGACGCCCGCCCGGAGGTCGGCGCCCGGCCCGCGCCCGCCGTCCCCTGGACGGCCGACACCGCGCAGGTGCTCCGCTCGGTCACCAAGGGCCTGAGCGCCGCCGCCCTGCTCCACCTGGCCCAGCAGGGCAAGGCCGACCTGGACGCGCCGGTGGGCGACTACTGGCCGGAGTTCCGGGTGCACGGCAAGGACCGGATCCCGGTCCGCTGGCTGCTCTCGCACCAGGCCGGCCTGCCGGTGCTCGACGTACCGCTGCGGATCGAGGACGTGATCGCCTGGGAGCCCGCGGCGGCCGCCGTCGCGGCCCAGGCCCCCGCGTGGGAGCCCGGCACCGCGCACGGCTACCACCCGCTCACCTTCGGCTGGCTGGTCGGCGAGGTCGTCCGGCGGGCCTCGGGCCGGTCGATCGGCCAGTACTTCGCCGAGGAGCTGGCCCGCCCGCTCGGCCTGGACCTGTGGATCGGGCTGCCGACCGGCGCCGCCGCCCGGGTCGGACGGCTGGTCGACCTGCCCGCGCCGGAGGCGGCCAAGGTCGGGCCGAACGGCATGAGGGTCCGCCCGAAGCAGTCGGTGGTCGACGCCTACCGGGACCCGATGTCGCTCACCGCGCGGGCCTTCACGGCGGTGCGGACCAGCGTGGACCTGAACGACCCGGCGGTCCAGGCCGTCGAGGTGCCCGGCGCCGGCGGCATCGGCACGGCGCGCTCGGTCGCCCGGTTCTACGCGGCGCTGATCGGCGCCGCCGACCGGCACGGCGGCGCCCCGGGCGAGCGGCTGCCCGCCGTGTTCGGCGCGGACACCCTGGCGGAGGCGATGGGCCCCGCCGTGCACGGGCCCGACCGCATCCTGATCGTCAACACCACCTTCGGCCACGGCTTCTTCCGCCACGGCCCGACCGCCCCGATGGCCTCGCCGGCCAGCTTCGGCCACCCCGGCCGCGGCGGCTCCCTCGGCTTCGCCGACCCGGAGCTGGGCATCGGCTTCGGCTACGTCACCAACGGCATGATGCCGGGCGTGACCGGCGACATCCGCTCCCGGACGCTGATCAACGCGGTCCGCGCCTGCGTCGGCGGTTAGCCGGGCGAGCCGGCGCAGCGGTGGTGGGCGGCGTCCACCGTGGACGGCGGGCGCACCGGGTCCGTCAGCGCGACGGAGAACGGCGCCGGGGCGCCCGCGCCGGGTCGCGGGCAGCCGCTCCGGCGGCAGGTCGGTGTGCGGCGTCAGATCAGCCCGCGCCGCGCCGCCCAGACCGCCGCCTGCAGCGGGGTGCGGACGCCGATCCGGTCGCACAGCACCCGGATCCGCCGGCGCAGCGTCCGGCTGGAGGTGGAGAGCCGGCGGGCGATGGCGTCCAGCGGGAGGCCCTCGGTGAGCAGCAGCAGGAGCTGGTGCTCCTCGGGCGCGAGCAGCCCGGCGGCGGGCCGCCGGGGCTGCGGCACGGGCAGTGCGGGGGACTGCGGCCGGGCGGGGGTCGGGGTCTGCACGGGGAGCCTCCTCGGTGGGGGTCGGGGCTGAACGGTCAGGACAGGACGGGCAGGTCGGCGCCGTCCCGGAGGAACAGCGGGATCCGCTCCAGCGGCGCGTCGACGGTCACGGTGGTGCCGCCCGGGTGGGCGGCGCCGGTCCACGCGCAGCGCCACTCGGCGCCGGCCGGCAGGTACACCGCGCGGGAGCGGGCACCCGCCTCGGTGACCGGGGCGACCAGCAGGTCCGGGCCGAGCAGGAAGGCGTCGTCGACCTCCCAGCTCGCCGGGTCCTCGGGGAACTCCAGGAACAGCGGCCGCATCGGCGGCACCCCGGTCGCGGCGGCGTGCCGGGTCTGCGCCAGCACGTAGGGGCGCAGCCGCTCGCGCAGGTGCAGGTAGGAGGCGAGGATGTCGTACGCCTGCTCGCCGTACGACCAGACCTCGTTGGGGCCGCCGGTCATCTCCGGCCCGAGCTCCGTCCACGGCTCGCGGTAGCCGTGCAGGCGGAACAGCGGGCAGAAGGCCCCGTACTGGAACCAGCGGACCATCACCTCGCGGTACGCCGGGTCGTCCGGGTCGCCGCCGTGGAAGCCGCCGATGTCGGTGGTCCACCACGGGATGCCGGAGAGCATCACGTTGAGGCCCGCCTTGATCTGGTCGCGCAGGGTGGCGAAGTCGGTGCCGATGTCGCCCGACCACAGGGCGGCGCCGTAGCGCTGCGCCCCGGCCCAGGTGGAGCGGTTGAGGGTCAGCACCTCGCTCTCGCCGGCGGCCAGCATGCCCTCGTGGAAGGCGCGGGCGTTCTCCCGGGGGTAGAGGTTGCCGACCTCCAGGCCGGGCCCGGCGTGGTAGCGCAGGTTGGCCTGGTGGCCGGGGTTGATCTCCGGCTCGCAGGCGTCCAGCCACCACACCTTGATGCCGTGCGACAGGTAGTTGTCGCGGACCTTCTGCCAGACGAACTCCCGGGCCTCCGGGTTGGTGGCGTCGTAGAAGGCGACCTGGACGGTGGAGGCGACGCCCTTGTCCGGCCACTCGGCGTGGGTCGGCGGGCCGTACTCGGTGCCGATCAGCAGGCCGCGGCGCTCCATCTCCCGGTGGTTCTCGCTGAGCGGGCTGACCGAGGGCCAGACCGAGACCATCAGCCGCACCCCCATCCCGTCCAGCTCGCGGACCATGCCGGCCGGGTCGGGCCACTCGGCGGGGTCGAGCTTCCACTCGCCGAGGTGGGTCCAGTGGAAGAAGTCGTTGACGATGACGGACAGCGGCAGGCCCCGGCGGCGGTACTCGCGGGCCACCGCCAGCAGCTCGTCCTGGGTCCGGTAGCGCAGCTTGCACTGCCAGAACCCGGACGCCCAGTCCGGGAGTTCGGGGGAGTGGCCGGTGGCGTCGGCGTACCGGGACAGCGTCTCGGCGGGTGCGCCGGCGGTGATCCAGTAGTCGAACTGCCGGGCGCTGTCGGCCACCCAGCGGGTGCCGTTGACGGCCAGCTCGACCCGGCCGATCGCCGGGTTGTTCCACAGCAGCAGGTAGCCGCGGTTCGAGAGCAGCACCGGGACGGACACCTCGGCGTTGCGCTGCACCAGGTCGACGGTGGCGCCCTTCTGGTCGAACAGGCCGTGCTGGTGCTGGCCGAGGCCGAACAGGCGCTCGCCGTCGTAGGCGCGGAAGCGCTGCTCCAGGCGGTGGTAGCCGTTGCCGGTCGGGGTGTAGAGCCGGGCCCCGGGCCACCAGAAGTGCGCCGGCTGCTCGGAGAGCAGCTCGCTGCCGTCGGCGCGCAGGAAGCGGACGATGCCGCGGTCGGTGACCTCGGCGGTGATCGCGCCGTTGACGACCCGGCCGACCGCGCCCTCGACCTTGACGGTGGCCCCGGCCGGCGGCGGGGTCTCCAGCAGCGCGCCGGGCAGGCCCTCGTGCAACTGCCCGCCGCGCACCGCGCGCACCCGGATCGCGTCCGAACCCCAGGGCTCCAGCCGCAGCGTCTCCAGATGGCCGTGGTACTCCAGGGCGCTGCCCGCCTCGCGCAGCACCCCCGGGCCCTCGGGCTTCTCCGGCGGCCGGACGGCGGGGACGGTCGGGTGGGTCACGGGGGGCTCCTCGCGCGGGCGGGGCGGGGCACGCCGTCGGGCACGCGGGCGCGACGGCGGGCGCGGTGGGGTTGGGGCCGGGGTGGATCGGCGATGCGCGCGAGCCGGTGGGGACTTACGGGTGTCGACGGGGCGTCAGAGCGGCCTGGGGGCCGGGCCGGTGCTCTCCCGGGGGGTCAGGACGGGGGAGAGCAGGGTCAGGCCGGTGGTGTGCTGGCGGCCGGAGGCCTGCGCCATCACCAGCTCGACGGCGCGCCGGCCCATCTCCTGGGCCGGGATGGAGACCGAGGTCAGCTGCGGGGTGGAGTGCAGCGCGACGTCGTCCGGGCAGATCGCCACCACCGAGATGTCCTCGGGCACGGCCCGGCCGGACTGCCGCAGGTGGTTGAGCAGGTGCGGGACGGCGGACTCGTTCTGCACCACCAGCGCGGTGGTGCCCGGCCGCTCGGCGAGGATCCGCGAGAGCGTGCCGGTGGCCGCCTCGTGGCCCACTCCGCACGGGCGGTGCAGGAAGCTCAGGCCCCGGGCCTCGGCCTGCTGCCGGAACCCGGCCAGCGTCCGCTCGGCGAAGCCGGTGTGCCGCCGGTACACCGACTCGGCGGCGCCGACCAGCGCCACCTCCCGGTGCCCGAGGTCCGCCAGGTGGTCGGCGGCGAGCCGGCCGGTGGCCTCGAAGTCCAGGTCGATGCAGGTCAGCCCGGCCGGGTCGGCGGGCAGGCCGACCAGCACCGCGGCCGCGCCGGTCTGCCGCAGCAGCGGGATCCGCTCGTCCTCCAGCTCGACGTCCATCAGGATCATCGCGTCGGCCAGGCCGCTCGCGGCGATCCGCTTCACCGCGGACGGGCCCTCCTCGCTGGTCAGCAGCAGGACGTCGTGCGCGTAGCGGCGGGCGGTGGTGGTGATCGCGATGGCGATCTCCATCATCACCGGGACGAACATGTCGGTCCGCAGCGGGATCATCAGGGCGATCACGTTCGACCGGTTGCTGGCCAGCGCCCGGGCCCCCGCGTGCGGGTGGTAGCCGAGCTCGGCGATGGAGCGCTCCACCCGCAGCCGGGTGTCCTGCGAGATCGACCGCTTGCCGCTGATGACGTACGAGACCGTGCTCGGGGACACCCCGGCGTGCCGGGCGACCTGGGCGAGCGTGACCATCTGGTGCTCCATCTCGCGACACTATCGCGCGCCGGTTGGTGAAGCGCTTCGACGATGTCTGCTGTGCGGCTCGATGCTGTCCTGCCGGGAGAGCTTAGAGACGCTGCTGGACTGTGTCCAGACCTTCTGTCGAAGCGCTTCACCAGGCGGACCCGGCCGGGTTTCCGGCCGGGTCCGGGCTACGCCTGGCCGGTCTCGAAGCGGCTCACCCGGCCGTCCGGCGACACCGTGAACCGCCACGAGGTCCGCATCTCGCCCCAGGTGTCGTTGCGGTAGTTGGCGACCAGCGCCCGCCCGTCGCCCTTCTCCGTCTGCACGTCGATGTGGCCGTGCGAGGAGAAGATCTCCCGGTCCACCCACTGCGCGAGGTCGCGCTCCGTGCCGTCGTCCGCCATCGTCGCGTCCTCGGTGAGCGAGGCGAAGAAGGCGCCCTGGTCGCCCGCGTTCACCGCGGACAGCAGCCGGCGCACGGCCGGATCGGACAGCTTGTCGAGCGGAATGGTCATGGCTGCGTACTCCCTGCGGTCGGCGGCGCCGCCGGGCGGCGGCGCGCTGACTCCCAGAGACCACGGCCGCCGCCCGCCCGCCAGCCGCGCGCCCGCCGTTCGGAGGGCGGGCGTGGCGGCGCCGCCCGGGGGGCGGTGCGTGTGCTTTGATCCGCGGGTAGGCACCCGCCGGCCGCCCTCGCCGACGCCGCCGCACACGCCGCACCGAAGGGAGCCCTGCATGGGGCCGGCCGAACTGCTCGTCCTGACCTTCCCGCAGGAGACCATCACCGTCGAGGCCGCGACCGCGCTCGCCAAGCTGCGCACCGCCGGCGACATCCGGGTGATCGACTCGCTGGTGGTCACCCGGCACGCCGACGGCGAGGCGACCTACGGCGAGTTCGCCGACTTCGAGCACCTCAGGGGCGTCGTCGGGATCGGCGGCCAAGGGCTCCCGCTGATCGGCCCCGAGGACGCCCAGGAGGCCGCCGAACTGCTGCGCCCGGGCACCGTCGCGGTGATCGTGCTGATCGAACACGTCTGGGCCGAGGACGCGGCCCGGGCGCTGTACGACGTGGGCGGGCGGATCGCCTCCGGGGTGCGGATCCCGCCGGAGAACATCGAAGAGGCCGCGCGCGCCGCCGAGGCGCGCGGCGCGTCGGGAGAGTGAGGCAGCCGTGTTCCGACCCCTTCGGCCCATCCGGCCGGTCCGCGTCGTCCGCCCGGTGGGAGCGCCCCTGGTGCGCGGACTCGTCGTCGGCGGCGCCTACGCCGCCGGCCGCGCCGCGCCCGCGCCGGGCCTGAGCGGCGAGCTGACCCGGCTCGGCGAGTTGGCCGAGTCGGGCCTGCTCACGCCCGAGGAGTTCAGTGCCGCCAAGGCCAAGCTGCTCGGCTGACGCGGGGGAGCCCGGGCGAATCCGTTCCCGTGGCGGCCGGTAGCGCGCGGGCGGCCTGTCGCGTGGTCGGCCTCGCCGTCACCCGAGCACCTGCCGGGGCTCTCCTAGAAGAGGCCCATCGGGCGGTCGGAGTAGCTGACCAGGAGGTTCTTGGTCTGCTGGTAGTGCTCCAGCAGCATCTTGTGGGTCTCCCGGCCGATGCCGGAGTCCTTGTAGCCGCCGAACGCGGCGTGGGCCGGGTAGAGGTGGTAGCTGTTGGTCCACACCCGGCCGGCCTGGATGGCGCGGCCGGCGCGGTAGGCGGTGGAGCCGTCGCGGGTCCAGACGCCGGCGCCGAGGCCGTACGGGGTGTCGTTGGCGAGTTCGACGGCATCCTCGAAGGTGTCGAAGCGGGTGACGGCGAGGACCGGCCCGAAGATCTCCTCCTGGAAGATCCGCATCCGGTTGTCGCCCTCGAAGACGGTCGGCGTGACGTAGTAGCCGCCGCTCAACTCGCCGCCGAGCTCGGCCCGTTCGCCGCCGGCCAGGACCTTGGCGCCCTCCGCCCGGCCGATCTCCAGGTAGGAGAGGACCTTCTCCAACTGCTCGCGGGAGGCCTGGGCGCCGACCATGGTGTCGGTGTCGAGCGGGTTGCCCTGCCGGATGAGGGCGGTGCGCTCCAGGCCGTCGCCGAGGAAGCGGTCGTAGATCGCGGAGTGGATCAGCGCCCGGCTGGGGCAGGTGCACACCTCGCCCTGGTTGAGGGCGAACATGGCGAAGCCTTCGAGGGCCTTCTCGTAGAAGGAGTCGCGCTCGGCGGCGACGTCCGCGAAGAACAGGTTGGGGCTCTTGCCGCCGAGCTCCAGGGAGACCGGGATCAGGTTGGGGCCCGCGTACTGGGCGATCAGCCGGCCGGTGCCGGTCTCGCCGGTGAAGGCGATCTTGCGGACCCGGGGGCTGGAGGCGAGCGGCTTGCCGGCCTCCAGGCCGTAGCCGGTGACCACGTTGACCACGCCCGGCGGCAGCAGGTCGGCGGTGAGTTCCATCAGCAGCAGGACGGAGACGGGCGTCTGCTCGGCGGGCTTGAGGACGACGGTGTTGCCGGCGGCGAGGGCCGGGGCGAGCTTCCAGACGGCCATCAGCAGCGGGAAGTTCCACGGGATGATCTGCCCCACCACGCCCAGCGGCTCGTGGAAGTGGTAGGCGACGGTGTCCTCGTCGAGCTGGGAGAGGCCGCCCTCCTGGGCGCGCAGGGCGCCGGCGAAGTAGCGCAGGTGGTCGACGGCGAGCGGCAGGTCGGCGGCCAGGGCCTCGCGGACGGGCTTGCCGTTGTCCCATGTCTCGGTGACGGCGAGCGCCTCCAGGTGCTGTTCGATCCGGTCGGCGAGGCGGAGCAGGACCTGGGCGCGCTCGGCGGGCGGGGTGCGGCCCCAGGCGGGGGCGGCGGCCTCGGCGGCGTCCAGGGCGGCCTCGATGTCCTCGGCGGTGCCCCGGGCGACCTCGCAGAAGGTCTCGCCGGTGACCGGCGTGGGGTTCTCGAAGTACCGCCCGAGGACCGGCGGTTGCCAGCCCCCGTCGATCCAGTGCTGGTAGCGGGTGCGGAGTTCGACCGGAGATCCGGGTCGGCCGGGGGGCTGGTGGACCGTCACAGCTGTCTCCTTGCAACGATGGCAGGGGCCTGACAAGCGGTGCGCGGGAGGCGGCCGGTGGTCGCTCCCGCTCGGGCACCCTAGCCCGGTCGCCCGCCCTTCGCTACGGTGTGTGCGGGGCCGGTTGCGGAGCGGCGTAACGCCCCGTACGCTCCTCCCAGTCGAGATATCCGACCAGCCAGGCCGTGAGGCCGTCGACGTAGCGGCGGGTCGGTTCCAGTTCGTCCGTGGTGAGACCCAACTGTCGGTAGGCGTCGGGCAGTTGCCGGGTCAGTTCGGCGAAGTGGTCGATCATCTGCTGGGCTTCGGCGAGAACGACCTCGAAGGCCTCGTCGATGGAGCAGCCGCGCTCGCGGCGGGCCACCATGACGAGGTTGTAGACGTCGCCGCGCGGGGCCTCCAGGGGGTAGGAGTAGACGTCGTTGCTGAGGGAGGGGACGTCCGCGGCGATCTGGCGGAGCTGTCGCAGGACCGGGTGGTGCAGGGCGGCCTGCGGCACCTCGAGGTGGTCGAGCCGCTCGATCATGTCGAAGACGGTCTCCATCGCGGCGGTGCCGCGACGCACCACCAGGTAGCCCTCCCGGTCGGGGATCAGGCCGGCGACCCGGCCGGCGGCCTCGGCGGGGTGGCTGGCGAAGTAGCGCTCCCAGTTGTACGCGGCGCGGGCCAGCCAGCGGGCGGGCATGCCGGCGGTGGAGCGCTCCCAGAGGTCGAGGAAGGCGCGCTCGCTCTCGGTGCGGGCCCGCGCCGGGTCCGGGTCGAACACCAGGCCGGTGAGGCGTTCGCAGATCCGGGCGACGTCGGCGGGGCGGCGCCCGAGCTCGCCGTCGAAGCCGTCGTCGAAGAGCAGGTAGAAGCCGAGCAGGTCGGTGGCGAGGGTGAGGCTCTCGGCGGAGCAGGAGGGGTAGGCGACCGCGGCCAGGTCGGCGACGTCCCAGCGGGCGTAGACGGACTCGGAGGCGATCGCGGCGAGCGCCGGGAAGCGCTCCAGCCAGCGCTGGTGCTCGTCGTTGGCGTGCTGGTAATGCGGATTGCGGCGGAGCGGGAACGGAACCTCAAGTGAGGTGAGGTCGGACATCGGACTCCCGGGCGTGCTCAGGGTGCGGCGCGGCCGGCGTGGCGTCTGACTGCCGACCAAAGATCAACTTTGTTCTACGTGGGGCAGATTATCGGATCACATCATCAGGCGGCAGTGGTACCAGGGCATTTGCCCGGGGCGGCCGGGCTCAACCCTTCCGAACGCCTCCGGCCTGCGGGAACGTCCCTCTTTCGGACGCACACGGCGCTATGGTCGGATCGAAGGACGGGGACGGGCGAGTGGAGGACGCGGCGGTGGCCGGAGAGCTGAACGGGCAGGGCGGTACGAGGAGTGATGCCGAGTCGGCCGGGATCCGCTTGCGCGAGCGCGAGCTGGAGATCGAGTCCGCCCGGCACGCGGTGTCCCGGCTGGCCCGGGCACACATGACCGGTGGCGCCGCCACCGGAGAGCTGCTGCTCTACTCGGGCCCGGGCGGCATGGGCAAGACCTCGGTGCTGGACGAGGTGCGGGCGCTGGCCCGCGGCGAGGAGTCCTGCACGGTGCTGTTCGCCCGCGGCGGCGAGCGCCAGCGCACCGAACCCTTCCACGTGCTGCGTCAGTTGCTGATGCCGGTGCTCAGCCGCCTCACCCAGACCGAGCGGGACGAGGTGTTCGGCAACTGGTACGGCATCGTCGGCCCGGCCGTCGGCCTGACCCCGCCGTCCGGCGAGGTCGAACGGATCGACCCGCAGGGCGTCCGCGACGGCCTGGACTACGTGCTCACCCAACTCGCGCCCCGAAGGGCGCCCTTGGTGATGGTCGTCGACGACCTGCACTGGGCCGACCGGGAGTCGCTGACCTGGCTGGCCTCCTTCGCGGTCCGCTCCCGCGAGCTCCCGGTGCTGGTCGTGCTCGCCTACCGGAACGAGTTCGCCGAGGACACCGACGGGCTGGTCCGGCAGATCCAGCAGATGGCCACCCGCCACCACGAGCTGCACACCCTCGGCCCCGAGTCGGTCGCCGACCTGGTCCGCAGCGCGTTCGGCGACAAGGCGGACGACGCCTTCTGCCGGCAGGTCTGGGCGGTCACCGCGGGCACCCCGTACGACACCGTGGCGCTGCTGCGCGACGTGCGGGACCAGGGGATCGAGCCGGTCGAGGAGTCCACCCCGCGGCTGCGCGACCTGGCCGCCGCGGCCCGCGGGCAGACCCGGCAGTTCTGGCTGGAGAAGCTCGGCCGGGTCACCCTGCAGTTCGCCTGGGCGGCCGCCCTGCTCGGCACCGACATCAAGGAGGAGGTGGCCGCCGCGATCTCCACCCAGGGGCCGGAGCAGGCCGCCGGGTCGGTCCGCGAGCTGGTCCGCCACCGGGTGCTCACCACCCAGCCGAACGGCCGGCTGGAGTTCGTCCACCCGCTGATCGGCACCTCGATCTACCAGTCGATCCCCGACGCGATGAAGACCGCGATGCACGGCATCGCCGCCAGCGTCATCGAGGACGCGGGCGGCGGCCTGGTGCTGGCCTCCCGGCACCTGCTGGAGACCCACCCCGAGGGCGACGACCAGATGGTGCGCAAGCTGCGCCGCGCCGCCGTCGAGCACCTGCGGATCGGCGCCCCGGACGCCGCGCAGCGCTGCCTCAAGCGCGCCCTGGCCGAGCCGCCGAGCGACGAGGTCCGCGCCGTGGTGCTCTACGAGCTGGGCTGCTCCGCGCTGCTCACCGATCCGGCCGCCACCGTCAACCAGCTGCGCCTCGCGCTGGACGACGAGTACGGCCTGAGCCCCTCGATGCGGGTGGACGCGGTGTTCCGGCTCTCCGAGGTGCTGGCGCACAGCAGCGACCTGGAGGCCGCCGCCGCGCTGTGCGCCGAGGAGGCCGAGCGCGCCGACCCGGGGCCCGACCGGCTGCGGCTGCAGATCGCGGTCTTCATGTACCAGACCCTGGCCCGCGAGGAGTCGGACGGTCCGGGCCGCTCGCGGCGGCTGCGGCAGCTCCCGCTCACCCCCGCCACCCGGGACGCCAAGCACGCGCTGCACGCCCTGCAGGCCTGGGACCTGACGCTGCGCGGGGTCTCCGCCGCCGAGGCGATCGAGCAGGCGGAGGCCGCCCTGGTGCAGGGCCGGCTGCCCGCCGGCCTGGCCTGGACGGGCCTCACCTGGGGCCTGGAGCTGCCCGCCCTGGTCGGCCTGACCTTCGCCTACACCGACGAACTCGCCCGCGCCGAGCGGCTGTTCTCCGACGCCATCCTGGAGTTCGAGAAGGCCGGCTGGTCCGGCGCGCACCGCGGCTTCGCCTACTTCCTGATGGGCCTGACCCGGTTCCGGCGCGGCCTGCTGCTGGAGGCGGAGGACTTCCTGCGCCGCGGCCTGCGGCTGTCCGAGCGGATCGCCCCCGGCATCCCGCTGGAGTGGGACATCGTCGGCGTCCTCGCCGACACCCTGCTGGCCCGCGGCCGGGCCGACGACGCCTGGGAGCTGGTGCAGAAGTACGGCTTCGCCCCGCCCGGGCACCGCACCGCCATGGTGCTGCCCGACGCCTCCACGCTCTACGGCAAGCTGCTGCTGGCCCGCGGCGACCGGCTCGGCGCGATCGCGGTCTTCACCCAGGTCGGCGCGGCGCTGGACGCCCGCGGCTGGCACAACACCGTCTGGGCGCCCTGGGCCGGCCACCTCGCCGAGGCGATCGCGCCCGACGAGCCGGAGCGGGCGCGGGAGCTGGCGCGCGAGGCGGTCAACCGGGCCCGGGTCTTCGGCTCGCCCTCGGCGGTCGGTGTCGCGCTGCGCCTGGAGGCGGCGGTGAGCGAGGGCCCGCGCGCGGTGGAGCTGCTGCTGGACGCGGTCGGCTACCTCGGCCAGTCCCCGGCCTCGTACGAGCACGCCTACGCCCTGGTCGACCTGGGTTCGGCGCTGCGCCGGGTCGGGCGGATCCCGGACGCCGCCGAGTACCTCTACCAGGGCATGGAGCTGGCCCAGCACTGCGGCGCCGACGGCCTGGTGGCGCGCTCCCGCCGGGAGCTCGCGGTGGCCGGGCTGCGGCCCAACCGGCTGCGCACGCTCTCCAAGGACGCCCTCACCCAACCCGAGTGGGAGGTGGCCGAGTTGGCCGTCCGCGGGGTGCCGCCGCAGCGGATCGCGGAGGAGCTGTCGCTGCCGCTGAGCCTGGTGCACCGCCGACTGGCCGCGGTCCACCGCAAGGCCGGCACCGGCCCGGAGGGCCTGGCCGCCGCGCTGGGCCTGCACGAGGGCGGTGGCGCGCCGCAGGACTGACGGACCGCCGGGAGATCGCACAGTCCGCGCGGACAGCTGGCCGACCGGGGCGCACCGGGGCGCAACGCCGCCCCGGTGCGCCCCGCGCGGGCTAGGCTGGCCCCGACGAACGAACATGATCACTCGGGTCCGCACACGCCGGGTCCGAGGGGGTCGAGGAGTCGAGGAGGACCACGCGATGACGGCGTCCGCAGAGCTGACCGAGGTGCACCGGGCACCCTTCGACTCCAGCGGGGCGGGGGTCGGCATCGAGCGCTGGACGCTGCGCAGCGGCCGCCTGGAGGCGACCGTGATCACCCTGGGTGCGGCCCTGCACACCCTGACCGCCCCGGACCGGGACGGCCGCACCGCGCAACTGCTGCTCTCCGCCGAGGACATCGGCGCGCTGCTCGGGCCGGCCAAGCACTACGGCGTCACGGTCGGCCGGTACGCCAACCGGATCGCGGACTCCCGGATCACCATCGACGGCGAGGAGCACCCGCTGGCGCCGACCGGCAACGGGGTGACCCTGCACGGCGGCCCGGACAGCTTCTCGCACCGGGTCTGGGCGGCCGAGCAGATCCCCGGCGGGGTGCGGATGAGCCTGCACAGCCCGGACGGCGACCAGGGCTTCCCCGGCGCGCTGGACGTCAGCGTCTCGTACACCCTGGCCCCCGACGGCCTGACCATCGCCTACCACGCGGTCACCACCAAGCCGACCGTGATCAACCTGACCAACCACGCCTACTTCAACCTGTCCGGCGAGGGCAGCGGCGACGTCCTCGGCCACCTGCTGACGGTGGACGCCGACCAGTACACGCCGGTGGACGAGCGGCAGATCCCGTTGGGCCCGTACGAGGCGGTGGCCGGCACCCCGTTCGACCTGACCCGCGCCCGCCCGATCGGCGAGGCGATCGGCGAGGACCACCCGCAGATCAAGGCGGCCGGCGGCTTCGACCACAACTGGGTGCTGCGCGAGCGCCCGGCGGACGGCAGTCCGTCCCGGGCCGCGTTCCTGGAGGATCCGGTGAGCGGCCGCACGCTGGAGGTGCTGACCACCGAGCCGGGCATCCAGGTCTACACCGCCAACGGCTTCCAGGGGGCCGTCACGGGCGCCGCGGGGGTGCCGTACGGCCCGTACGCGGGCGTGGCGCTGGAGACCCAGCACCACCCGGACTCGCCGCACCACCCGGACTACCCGTCCACCGTGCTGCGCCCGGGCGAGGAGTTCCGCTCGACCACGGTGTTCCGGCCGGGCGTCGCCTGACCGGGGGTTTCCGCAAGACGTCGCAAGGCGAAGGCCCGTCCCCGTCGGGGGCGGGCCTCCGTGGTGTCCGGGCGCGGAGCGGCAACCCTCAGGACACGCGGACGTAACGATCCGCCCGAACCTTTCAGAAACTTGCTGCAAGGGCTTTCAGGAGCGATTGCATCGCTGTTACGTTCCTCCCCAAGCCCGAGGGGGCGAAGGCAAGTATGCGCCTCCTGTCCCGACCAGGGCACCCCCACCCCTTTCCAAGGAGTTCACATGCGGCGTGGCATCGCGGCCTCCGCTCTCGTTGCGGCTCTTGCCGTTTCCATGGCGGCCTGTGGCAGCAGCGGCGACAGCAGCAACAACAGCGCCCCGGCGGCCGGCGCCTCGGTCGACCCGGCCAAGGTTTCCGGCACCGTGACCTGGTGGGACACGTCGGACGCCAAGGCCGAGGCGCCGACCTACCAGAAGGTGATCGAGGGCTTCCAGGCGAAGTACCCGAACGTCAAGGTGAAGTACGTCAACGTGCCCTTCGCCGACGCCCAGAACAAGATCAAGAACGCCTTCTCGACCGGCACCGACGCGCCCGACGTCATCCGCTCCGAGGTGGCGTGGACCCCCGAGCTGGCCTCGCTGCACTACCTGGCCCCGCTCGACGGCACCATCGCCCTGGACAAGGCCGACGACTTCCTGCCCAACCCGGTCGCCGCCACCAAGTACGAGGGCAAGACCTACGCGGTCCCGCAGGTCACCGACACCATGGCGCTCTTCTACAACAAGAAGATGTTCGCCGACGCCGGCATCGCCAAGCCCCCGGCGACCGTCGAGGAGCTCAAGGCCGCCGCCGCCCAGATCAAGGCCAAGTCCGGCAAGACCGGCCTCTACCTGCGCGGCGACGACGCCTACTGGACGCTGTCGTTCCTGTACGGCGAGGGCGGCGACCTGGTGGACGCCAACGCCAAGACCGTCTCCATCGACAACGCCGCCGGCGTCAAGGCCTTCAAGACCATGAAGGACCTGGTCGACTCGGGCGCCGCGAAGACCTCCGTCACCGACGGCTGGGCGAACATGATGTCGTCCTTCCAGTCCGGCGACACCGCGATGATGATCAACGGCCCGTGGGCCCTGGCCACCGTCAACAAGGGCGGCGAGGCCTTCGCCGACAAGGCCAACCTCGGCATCGCCGTCGTCCCCGCCGGCAGCGGCGGCCAGGGCGCCCCGCAGGGCGGCCACTCCTACGCGGTGTACGCGGGCAGCAAGAACGTCTCCGCCTCGGAGCTCTTCGTCCAGTACATGGCCTCCGCCGAGACCCAGGCCACGCTGACCAAGGAGCTCGGCGTGCTGCCGACCCGCAAGTCGGTCTACGCCCAGCCGGACGTCGCCTCCATCGAGAGCGTCAAGTTCTTCAAGGACGCGATCGACAAGGCCCACCAGCGTCCGTGGATCCCCGAGGGCGGCACCCTCTTCGCCCCGCTGGTGACCGAGTACACCGCGATGCTCTCCGGCAAGGAGACCCCGGAGCAGGCCGCCAAGAACACCGGCGACGCCTACCGCAAGAACCTCGGCTGGAAGTAAGGAAGTAACCGGGCATGGCTGTGGACACCACCACCAGCCGGCCGACGGTCGAGGCCGCGGGCGGGAACCCTCCCGCCCGCGGTCCCCGCCGCACGGCAGGCACCCCCGGGCGACTGCGCCTGGCCGTCAGCAAGCACTGGTACGCCTGGACCCTGGTGGCGCCGGTCTGCATCGTCGTCGCGGTACTCGTCGGCTACCCGCTGCTGCAGGGCCTGTACCTGTCGACCACGGACGCGAACGACAAGAACTCCGAGAAGCAGATCGGCCAGTTCCTGCACATCCCGGCCAGCTACAAGAACGTCGGCCTGGACAACTACACCGAGATCCTGTTCGGCGCCCACAGCACCTTCTGGGCCCGCCTCGGCTGGACGGTCACCTGGACGGTCTCCTGCGTCGCCGTCAGCTTCGTGGTCGGCCTGACCCTGGCCATCATGCTGAACCGCAAGGTGCGCGGCCGCTCGGTCTACCGCACCCTGCTGATCCTGCCGTGGGCCGTCCCGGCCTTCGTCTCCACGTTCAGCTGGCGCTTCATCATGAACAACGACCGGGGCTTCCTGAACCACGCCCTGGACGCCATGGGCCTGCCGACCTTCGACTGGCTCAACGACCCGACGATGGCCCAGGTCTCCGTCGTCCTGGTCAACGTCTGGCTGGCCTTCCCGTTCGTGATGGTGGCCGTCCTCGGCGGTCTGCAGTCCATCCCCGCCGAGCTCTACGAGGCGGCCGAGATGGACGGCGCCAACGCCTGGCAGAAGTTCTGGAACATCACCCTGCCGTCGCTGCGCCCGGTCAGCTCGACCGTGATCCTGCTCAGCACGATCTGGACCTTCAACATGTTCCCGGTGATCTTCCTGCTGACCAACGGCGGCCCCGGCGACCAGACCCAGCTGCTGGTCACCACCGCCTACCAGAAGGCCTTCACCGGCCTGCGCCAGTTCGGCGAGTCGTCCGCCTGGGGCGTGCTCATCCTGTTGATCCTCGTGGTGTTCGCCGTGCTCTACCGGCGCTCGCTGCGCAAGCAAGGCGAGGTGTGGTGACAATGAGCGAGCGAAGCGAGCTCATCATCGAAGCGGCCGCTGGCGAAGCCACCGACGAGCGAAGCGAGGCGGGAGCATGAGCCGCAACGAGAAGCGCACGTTCGCGGCGTCGGCCGGCCTGCACGCCGGCCTGATGGCCGCCTCGCTGATCGCGGTCTTCCCGGTGCTGTGGGTCTTCCTCACCTCGCTGAAGCCGGCCGGCCACGAGACCAGCGCCAAGTTCTTCGACCAGCCGTCGTTCTCCGGGTACACCGAGCTGCTGACGAAGACCAAGTTCCTCACCTGGTTCGGCAACACCGTCCTGATCGCGGGCTTCACCACGGTGCTCGGCGTCTTCCTCGCCGCCACCACCGGCTACGCGGTCAGCCGCTTCCGCTTCCCCGGGATGCGGCCGCTGATGTGGACCCTGCTGGTCACCCAGATGTTCCCGGTGGCGATCCTGATCGTCCCGATCTACCAGCTGCTCGGCAAGTTCCACCTGCTCAACCAGCCGGTCGGCCTGATCCTCACCTACATGACCATCTCGGTGCCGTTCTGCGCCTGGACCATGAAGGGCTACTTCGACACGATCTCCACCGAGATCGACGAGGCCGGCCGGATCGACGGGCTCAACCCGTTCGGCACCTTCTGGCGGCTGATCCTGCCGCTGGCCCGTCCGGGCCTGGCGGTCACCGCCTTCTACTCCTTCATCACGGCCTGGGGCGAGGTCGCCTACGCCTCCCAGTTCATGACCGGCCTGGACAGGATGACGCTGGCCGGAGGCCTGCAGACCTTCGTCAACCAGTACAGCCAGAACTGGTCGATGATGTCGACCGCCTCGGTGCTGATCGCCATTCCGGCGGCCGTCGTCTTCATCCTCGTGCAGCGTCACCTGGTGGCCGGCCAGACCGCCGGCTCCATCAAGTAGCCCTGCGGTCCGGTCCGGCAGCATCCGCCGGACAGCCCCAGACCCACCGCTTCCTACGTCCCCGAGGGATACCGCCCATGACCCAGAACCTGGCCGACGCGGCCCGGCCCGCCGCCGCCCCCGCCGCAGTGCCCACTGCCCGGACGACTGCCGCGAGCGCCGACGCGTCCAGAGGCTGGTGGCGGGACGCGGTCATCTACCAGGTGTATCCGCGCAGCTTCGCGGACGCCAACGGCGACGGCATGGGCGACCTCCCGGGCATCCGGAGCCGCCTCCCGTACCTGAAGGACCTGGGTGTGGACGCCGTCTGGCTGTCCCCGTTCTACGCCTCGCCGCAGGCCGACGCCGGCTACGACGTCGCCGACTACCGCGCCGTCGACCCGATGTTCGGCACCCTGCTGGACGCCGACGGGCTGATCCGCGACGCCCACGCGCTGGGCCTGCGGATCATCGTCGACCTGGTCCCCAACCACTCCTCCGACCAGCACGAGTGGTTCCAGCGCGCGCTGCGCGAGGGCCCTGCGTCCCCTCTGCGCGACCGCTACCACTTCCGCCCCGGCAAGGGCGAGGACGGCGAGCTGCCGCCGAACGACTGGGAGTCCATCTTCGGCGGGCCGGCCTGGACCCGCACCGCGAACCCGGACGGCACCCCGGGCGACTGGTACCTGCACCTGTTCGCCCCGGAGCAGCCCGACTTCAACTGGGAGAACCAGGCCGTCGCCGACGAGTTCCGCTCCATCCTGCGGTTCTGGCTGGACATGGGCGTGGACGGCTTCCGGATCGACGTCGCGCACGGCATGGTCAAGGCCCCCGGCCTGCCCGACCTCGGTTCGCACGACCAGCTGAAGCTGCTCGGCAACGACGTGATGCCGTTCTTCGACCAGGACGGCGTGCACGCCATCTACCGCAGCTGGCGCAAGATCCTCGACGAGTACCCGGGCCAGCGGATCGGCGTCGCCGAGGCGTGGACCCCCACCGTCCAGCGCACCGCCAACTACGTCCGCCCGGACGAGCTGCACCAGGCCTTCAACTTCCAGTACCTGGGCACCTCCTGGGCGGCCGACGAGCTGCGCGAGGTGATCGACCTCTCGCTCGACTCGATGCGCCCGGTCGACGCCCCCACCACCTGGGTGCTGTCCAACCACGACGTCACCCGGCACGCCACCCGGTTCGCCAACGAGCCGGGCCTGGGCACCCAGATCCGCACCGCCGGCGACCGCGAGCTCGGCCTGCGCCGCGCCCGGGCGGCCTCCCTGCTGATGCTCGCCCTGCCCGGCTCGGCGTACGTCTACCAGGGCGAGGAGCTCGGCCTGCCGGACGTCACCGACCTGCCCGACGAGGTCCGCCAGGACCCGTCGTTCTTCCGGGCGGAGGGCCAGGACGGCTTCCGCGACGGCTGCCGGGTGCCGATCCCGTGGTCGGGCACCGAGGCGCCGTACGGCTTCGGCCCGAACCCCGGCGGCCCCAGCTGGCTGCCGCAGCCCGACTCCTGGGCCGGGCTGAGCGTCGAGGTCCAGACCGGTGACCCGACCTCCACCCTGGAGCTCTACCGCTCCGCGCTGGCCGTCCGCCGGGCCCACCCGGCGCTCGGCGGCGGCACCGAGGTGACCTGGCTGGAGTCGCCGGAGGGCACCCTGGCCTTCCGCCGGGACAGCGCCGAGGGCTCGTTCGTGTGCACCGTCAACACGACGGGCGAGGCTGTCCGGATCGCCGCCCCCGGCCGTATCCTGCTGTCCTCCACCGAGGCCGTCGCGGTGGACGGTGAGGCGATTCTTCCGGCGGACAGCACCGTTTGGTGGGCGGTCTGACATGGTTGCAATAGGCTCTGGGATCGTGACTACGGCGCGACTCTCCGACATCGCGGCGCAGGCGGGGGTCAGTGAGGCCACCGTCAGCCGCGTCCTCAACGGCAAGGCGGGTGTGTCCGCGACCACGCGGCAGACCGTGCTGGCCGCACTCGACGTGCTCGGGTACGAGCGGCCGACCCGGCTGCGACAGCGCAGCGCGGGTCTGATCGGCCTGATCACCCCGGAGCTCAGCAACCCGATCTTCCCCGCCCTCGCCCAGGTGATCGAACAGGTGCTCAGCCGCCACGGCTTCACGCCGGTGCTGTGCACCCAGACCCCGGGCGGGTCGACCGAGGACGAACTGGTCGACATGCTGGTCGAGCGCGGGGTGGCGGGCATCGTCTTCGTCTCCGGCCTGCACGCCGACACCACCGCCGACCACGACCGGTACGCCAAGCTCACCGGCCGCCAGGTCCCGTTCGTGCTGATCAACGGCTTCAGCGAGAAGATCGCCGCGCCGTTCATCTCGCCGGACGACCGGGCCGCGATGGCGATGGCCGTCCAGCACCTGGTCGAACTCGGGCACGAGAAGATCGGCCTGGCGGTCGGCCAGAAGCGGTACGTCCCGGTGCTGCGCAAGATCGAGGGCTTCACCGCCGCCGTGCGGCAGCTGCTCGGCGCCTCCCCGGAGGAGGCCGAGGCGCTGGTGCACCACACCCTGTTCAGCGTGGAGGGCGGCCACGCGGCCGCCAACGCGCTGCTCGACAAGGGCTGCACGGCGATCGTCTGCGGCAGCGACATGATGGCCCTCGGCGCGATCCGCGCGGTCCGCCAGCGCGGGCTGTCGGTGCCGCAGGACGTCTCGGTGGTCGGGTTCGACGACTCGCCGCTGATAGCGTTCACCGAGCCGCCGCTCACCACCATCCGCCAGCCGGTCGAGGCGATGGCCACCGCGGCCGTCGACGCCCTGCTCGAGGAGGTCGGCGGGAGCCCGGGCCAGCGCTCGGAGTTCATGTTCCAGCCGGAGCTGGTGATGCGCGGCTCCACCGGCGCCAACTCGCGCTGAGCGTACGTGAAGGGCCCCGGAGGGACGGTCTCCCTCCGGGGCCCTTCACGTTGTCTCCCGGCCGCCTCAGCCCTCCTGGACGGGCGCCTGCGGGGCCGCCAGACGGCTCTCGTCGGCCGCGTCGCCGGTCCGCGCCTCGGTCCGGCGCCGGGTGGCCAGGAAGTCGCGGACGACCAGCTCCACGGCGTCCTGCGGGCTCTTGGTGCCGGCCAGCAGCATCACCTCGATGGCGAGGTCGGCGTCGAGGGACACGGTCACCTTGGCCATGGCGGCTCCTAGCGCTCTGCGGGGTTCGGCGGAACGGCCGACGGCCCGAGCATAGGCCGCTGCCCCCGGAGCCGACCAGGCTCTCCGGGGGCAGCGGGCGGCGCTCACCGCGCCTGCGGTCAGACGCGACCGGCGAAGTCCGGCGCCCAGTTGGCGACGGTCTCGGTGCGCACGCCGGCGCGCGGGTTGGCCGCCTCGACGTACTTGCCGTCGCCGACGTAGATGGCGACGTGGTAGACGCCCGAGTTGCCGCCGTTGTTGGACCAGAACAGCAGGTCGCCCGGGAGCAGGTTGTCCAGCGAGACGCGGGTGGCGTAGTCCGCCTGGTCCGCGGCCACCCGCGGCAGCGAGATGCCGGCCTGGCGGAACGCGGCCTGGGTCAGGCCGGAGCAGTCCCAGCCGCCGTTGCCGGCGCCGCCGTAGATGTAGGCCTGGCCCAGCTTGGACAGAGCGAAGTCGATCGCGGCGGCCTTGGAGCCGGTGGCCTTCACGGCCGCGGTGGTGCTCTTCGCGGCGGTGGTCTTCGCCGGCGCGGCGGTGGAGGCGGCGGCGCTCTTGGAGGTCCCGGCGGACTTCCACGAGTCGCTCTTCCACGAGCCGTCCCAGGAGGACGACTTGGTGGCGGTCTCCGGCTTGGCCGGGGTGGCCACCGCGACGTTGCCCAGGGCGAGCCGCTGGCCCGGGTAGATCATGTCGGGGCCCTCGGTGAGCACCGAGCGGTTGAGCTCGTACAGGCGCTGCCAGCCGCCGTCGACGTGGTGGCTCTCGGCGATGGTCGACAGCCAGTCACCGGCGGCGACCGTGTAGGTCTCGGTGGCGGCCTGCGGCTGGGCGGCCTCCTGCTTGGGGGCCTCCTGCTTGGGGGCCTGCTGCTTCGGGGCGGCCTGCTGCGGCGCCTGCTGCTTCGGGGCCTGCTGCTTGGGGGCGGCCTGGACGGTGGAGCCGGTGCTCGGGGTGCCGGCGTCGACCTGCGGCGCCTCGCCGCCCTTGGTGAGCCCCGCCTTGACGGAGCAGACCGGCCAGGCGCCGGGGCCCTGCTCGGCCAGCACCTTCTCGGCGACGGTGATCTGCTGGGCCTTGGTGGCCTGGTTGGCCTGCGGCGCGTACGCGTGGCCGCCGAACGCAGCCCAGGTGCTGGAGGTGAACTGGAGACCGCCGTAGAAGCCGTTGCCGGTGTTGATGGACCAGTCGCCGCTCGACTCGCACTGCGCGACCTTGTCCCAGGTGGACACGGAGGCGGCGGAGGCGGTGCCGGAGAGCAGGCACGGGATCGAGAGGCCGAGGCCCACCACGCCGGTGGTGGCGATGGCGCGTCGGGCGCGCTTGGCGTTTGCGGACAGCATGAAGACGTGTTCCTCTCCCACGCCTGCGAGGTGAGCTGTCGGATTCGGGCTGGAGTTGCCCGGCCGTGCAAGCACGGCTTCACCCCAAGCCCGGGAGAGGCCTGACCTCGTCCCGGGCGACTTACCTGGTTCCCCCGCCCCTGCCGTGGTGCGTTGAGCGCTGCCGACCGACCCGGCGGCAGGACTCGGCGTTCCGGGTGGGATGGGTCCGTGTGACCACGAACGTGGGCAGCACGTTAGGCAGAGTTAAGTTGAAACTGCAAATGAGTGTGATATACCTCACATGGTGTTTTCGCAGGCGGAGCCGGTCGGATTCGACCGCTTTCGCGCAACACCCGTGCCGTGGGAGGGAGCTGCCTATGCTTCAGGCGACAGCGCCGGATGCGGAGCCCGCGGGAGGGGCAGCCGATGACGCCCACTGAGAATGCGCCGCCGCCGGATCCGGGGGACCCTGCTCCCCGGCCGGCCCGCCACCGGCGGCCGGTCGCCCGCCGGAGGCTGCTCGCCTGGCTGGCCGTCGGGACGGTCGCGGCCGTGACCGGCGGGGAGGTGTTCCGCCAGTCCCTCGCCGACGCGAAGACCGGCAGACCCGCGCCCCCGCTGCCCGCGACGCCCTCCCCGGTCCCCTCGGCGGAGCACACGCACGGCGCCCCGCCGCCCGGCCCGAGCCAACCTCCGCCGCCGGTCGACGAGTCCGGCCGCCGCTGGTCCGACCCGGCCGGCTGGGGCGGCGCCGTTCCCGGCCCCACCACGGCCGTCCGGATCACCGACCGGGTGCTGCTCGACACCGACGCCGCCGTCGGCTCGCTGCTGATCGACCGCACCGGCTCGCTGGTCTTCGCCCGGGACAGGACCCTGTCGCTGGCCAGCGCCGGCAACGTCGAGGTGCGCGGCTCCCTGGCCCTCGCACCGACCGGGGCGGCGGTCCACACCCTGCGCTTCCCCGAGGTGGACGAGAAGCGCTTCCAGGGCGGCGGAACGGCCCTGGTCGGCAGCGACACCGGCCTATGGGTCACCGGCACCGGCTACCTCCGGCTCGACGGCGCCGCCAAGACCGCCTGGGTCCGCGCCGCCGCGGCGCTCAAACCGGGCGAAACCACCATCAAACTCTCAACTGCCCCCGAAGGGTGGCAGACCGGCGACGAGCTGGCGATCACCCCGACCCTCGCCCCCGACACCGACGGCTTCTCCACCGCCTACGACTACGCCACCGTCCGCTCGGTCGACGGCGCCACCGTCACCCTCGACGCGCCGCTGCGCCGGGCCCACCCGCGGGTCGCCGTCGGTGCCGGGCTCACCCTCGGCGCCGAGGTGCTCAACCTGACCCGCACCGTCCGGGTCGAGGGCACCGCCGAGGGCCGCGCCCACATCCACATCACCAGCTCCCGGCACGCCGACGTCCGGCACGCCGCGCTGCGCTGGCTCGGCCCGCGCGCCGCCGGCAAGGACAAGTGGAACGGACAGCCCGTCACCGAACCGGTGCTGGGCCGGTACGGGCTGCACTTCCACATGCTCGCCGACTCCTCCCGGGGCACCGTGGTCGAGGGCGTGGTGGTCCGCGACACCGGCAACCACGCCTTCGTGCCGCACGCCAGTCACGGCATCACCTTCCGATCGTGCATCAGCCACGAGACCTGGGAGGACGCCTACTGGTGGGACGGCCCGCTGGACACCCGCACCCCGCAGGGCCCGTCCGACGACATCGCGTACGACGCCTGCGTCGCCTCCCGCACCGTCTTCGAACCCAACCCGCGCGCCTACCGCCTGACGGGCTTCAGCCTGGGCGCCGGCAGCGGCTCCAGCGCGCGCGGCTGCGTCGCGGTCGGCGTGCAGGGCGCCACCGGCGCCTCCGGGTACGAGTGGCCGGAGACCAGCGAGGGGGTGTGGACCTTCGAGCGCTGCCTGGCCCACAACAACCTGGAGAACGGCGTCTTCGTCTGGCTCAACGCCCAGCACCACCACACCGTCGCCCAGTTCGTGGCCTACCACAACGGCGGCTGGGGCATCGAGCACGGCGCCTACCTCAACGACTTCGACTACCTGTCGAGCGTGCTGTACGGCAACGCGGGCGGGGGAGTGGCGGTCCACGCGCTGGGGCGGGAGAAGGGGACGCGCTTCGACGGCCTGCTGATCGACGCCGCCGGGCAGTCCGACTACGCGGTCGCCACCGCCAAGCACCAGCTCGCGGGCGAGACCGTGACGATCAGCCGGTGCCGGATGACCGGCTACCGCAAGGCCGGCGTGGCCTTCCGGGCCGACCCGGAGGGGAAGCCGGACGACATCGCGGTGCTCGACTGCGAGTTCGGCGGCAACGAGGTCTGGCTCGACCCGGAGGCGCCCGCGCCCAAGCGGATCCTGTTCCGCAAGGCGGGGCAGGGGCAGGCGGTCGCGCTCAGCAAGCCGGGCACCGGGCCGACCGCCGTCCCCCAGTGGAACGCGGCCAGCACCCCCGCGGACGCGCCGCCGGCCCAGCAGGCCGTCGCGCCGCTGACCCTCACCCTCCCGGACGCGGCGAGCAGGACCACCCGCACGCAGCCGTGAGCCCGCCGGCAGCTCCGCGACGTGAAGAAGGGCCCCCGCGGGGGCCCTTCCTCGTGTCCGTTCCGGGATTCCCGGACTACTCCGCCGCGGGCTCCCCGGCGTGCGCCGGCTCGCCCTGCTCCACGTGCTCCGCCTGCTCGACCGGGGCGGCCGGCAGGACGGCGAGGTAGGTGGAGGCGATCAGCTGGCCCACCGTCGGGTACGCGCCGAGCGGGGCCGCGCTCGGGCAGCCGGTCTCCTCGGCGGCGGCCGCGAGCAGCTCCGGGTCGGCCTCGGGGCCGATCACCAGCGGCGCCAGCGCCGGTCGCTCGGAGCCGGTCGCCTTCAGGTGCTCGACGGCGGCGGCGACGGAGCCGGGCACGTCCAGGGCGGCGGCGACCACCGGCACGGCGAGCCGCGCGGCGAGCAGCACGCCGGTGATCCCGGCGGACGCGGCGGCGTCCTCCCCGCCGGCGGTGGTCAGCACCACGCCGTCGGCGGCGGTGGTGATGGCGAACAGCCGGGCGCGGTCGGCGCGGGCCAGCCCGGCCTCGGACAGCCGCACGTGGACGGCCTCGGCGAGCAGCGGGTGCGGGCCGAGGGTGTCGGTGACGACGGCGCCGGTCTCGGCGGCGAGCCGGTGCAGCTCCTCCAGGAACCCGTGCGGGCCGGGGAGCAGCGGCACCAGGACGGGCGCCGGCATGCCGGCGCCGACGGCCTGGGCGATCAGCCCGGCGACGGTGTCGGCGTCCTCGCCCCCGAGGTAGCCGGCCGCGATCTCGATGCCCGGCTGCTCGCCGCGCACGATGGAGAGCAGCTCGTCCACGACGGACCGGGCGTCGGGCCCGGCCACGGCCGGGACGGCCAGGATCAGGGCCGGCGAGCCGGCCGGGATCTCGGGGCGCTCGGGACGACGGTGGCGCCCCCGCGCACGGGAGCCTGGCTGACGGACGGGCAGTGGCGCGCCCGGAATGGCTGCGGTGCTCATGCCGGAGATCGTAGGACATCGGCCGGCCGGTGCTGCAGTCGGATGCCGTACGTAAACATTTCCCGTCCGCCAGGTGACACGGCTCACATCGACGGGCCGTGACGGTCGGTGAGGCCCGCAGGGTGGCGTGAAGATCGACAACGCGCCGCCGCACGTGTGCGGACGGTCATGCCCGTGGCGGAGATTCGCCCGGATATGTCCGCTTATGGCGTGTCAACTTGCCGGGTGTGAAGTGTTGGTGGGGACCTTCGCACGTACATTTGCACGAGCTTTTTCCCCTGCTGATGCACGTGCATCCGAGCTATCATCACGTCAAGTGAGGTGTTCGCCTGGCTTCTAGGGGAGAGAACGATGCGTGAGGCGTACAACGGCATGGCGGCTGCGGACCTCGAGGGCGTGGTCTGGCAGAAGAGCCTGTACAGCAACTCGAAGGGCAACTGCGTGGAGTTCGCCGCGCTCCCCGGCGGGGCGGTGGCGATGCGCAACTCGCGCTTCCCGGACGGGCCCGCCCTGATCTACACCCGGGACGAGATGGCGGCGATGCTGCTCGGGGTGAAGGACGGCGAGTTCGACCACCTCGTCCAGCCCTCCGGCTGACACGCGCCTGACGCACCGTCACTGTCCGGGCCGTCGCGGGGGGTTCACCTGCGACGGCCTCAGCGTTCCGCCGGTCTCTCCCCGGCCGGGCGGCCCGCTCAGGCGGAGCGGCGGTGCAGGACCGGGTTGTCCGGACAGGTCGCGGGCGCGGCCTCGAACAGCGCCCACACCACCTTCCCCGCTCCGGCCAGCGGATGCCAGCCCCAGGAACGGCTGAAGGAGTCGACCAGGTGCAGGCCCCGGCCGGACTCGGCGACGAAGTCGGCCTCGCGGGCGACCGGGCCGGTGCTGCTCGGGTCACTGACCGCGCACACCACCTGCGGTGCGCGGTGGACCAGGCTGATGCGTATCGGCAGCATCGCGTCGGGCGCCTGGTGCGGGCCGGGCTGGGCCGGGAGCCGGGCCGGCTCGACGGCGCCGAGGGCGTGCCGGAGCGCGTTGGTGACCAGCTCGGAGGCGACCAGCGAGACGTCGTCGAAGAGTTCGCCGAGGCCCCACCCCTGGAGGGTCGATCTGGCGAACTCCCGTGCGGTTCTGACGGCTTCGAAGCGGGGAGCGAGGGTGCAGCTGACCACATGGGGGTCGGTCGCCAGGGCCGTACCGGTGCTCATGAAGAGCTCCTCCCATAAGGGGGCGGACACGGCTGGACCCACCGGGGTCATGCCGGTCACCTCCGACTCGCTCGGTCGCGCGACCGCCTCCCCGACCCTGCTGCGCGCACACGTAAACCCAGCGACGCGGGGGCGCCGCCGGGAGCATGTGCGGTTACGCGCGTGGGGTCGACGCGGAGCCCGCGGGATTGCCAGGGGCGTGCAAGTGCACGTGCACCATGGTCCTCTGCGCTCACTGCAGATGCAAGAGTGGATTCACGTGCAGTCGCGGGATTGGCATATGCATGGACCGGATGCACGTGCATCCTGGGGGGTGTGATGCAGAACCGGTAGATCGTTCCGTCACTACCGGCACCGAGCGCGCTCAACTGATGGCAGACTGTGCAGCTGTTGTCCGAGGTGGAGGTTGGGTCCGCATGACCACAGTTCAGCCCGGCAGTGGATCGATGGTGCGCCGGATCCTGCTCGGCTCCCAGCTCCGCCGCCTGCGCGAGGGCTGCGCGATCACCCGCGAGGACGCCGGGTACGCGATCCGGGCCTCGGAGTCGAAGATCAGCCGGATGGAGCTCGGCCGCGTCTCCTTCAAGGAGCGCGACGTCGCCGACCTGCTCAGCCTCTACGGCGTCCACGACGGCAACGAGCGCGAGGCGCTGCTCGGCCTGGTCCGCGAGGCCAACAAGTCCGGCTGGTGGCACAGCTTCAACGACGTGCTGCCCGGGTGGTTCCAGACCTACATCGGCCTGGAGGAGGCCGCCGCGCTGATCCGCACCTACGAGGTGCAGTTCGTCCCCGGCCTGCTGCAGTGCGAGCCGTACGCCCGCGCGATCTTCGCCCAGAGCCGCCCGGTGCTCGCCGAGGAGGAGCTGGAGCGCCGGGTCAGCCTCCGGATGCGCCGTCAGAAGGCGCTCACCGACGGCGAGGGCCCGCGCCTGTGGGCCGTCATCGACGAGGCGGCGCTGCGCCGGCCGGTCGGCGGGCCCGAGGTGATGCGCGCCCAGGTGCAGCACCTGCTCGACATGGCCGAGCAGCCCAACGTGGTGGTCCAGGTGATGCCGTTCCGCTTCGGCGCGCACGCCGGCGAGAGCGGGGCCTTCTCCATCCTGCGCTTCCCCGAGCAGGACCTGGCGGACGTGGTCTACCTGGAGCAGCTGACCAGCGCGCTCTACCTCGACAAGCGCGACGACGTCGACGAGTACGTGCAGGTGATGGAGCGGCTCTGCGTCGACAGCCTCACCCCGCAGCAGACCACCGACCTGCTCGCCGGCATCCTCAAGGAGCGCTGAGCGGCACCCGCCCGGCGCGGCCTACCTGGCGCGCCGCAGCTCCTCGGCGTCGCACCGGAGCGGCCGCGGCCGCTCCGGCGCCTCCGGCTGCGGCGGCACGCCCATCGTCCAGTCCAGCCCGTAGCGGGCGAACAGGTCCGCCCGGATCGGCGCCAGCGGCGTCGAGGCGCCCGGCAGCAGGACGCCGATGCACCCGCCCATCAGCGCGCTGCGCAGCACCGCGTGCTCGGCGACCGGGTCCGCCGCACCCCACTCCCGCAGCAACTCCCGCAGGATGCACCCCAGTTGCTGCTGCTCCGGATCCTGCACGAAGGCGCCGACGTCCGGGTCGAGGATCAGTGCCAGGTGGGAGCGCATCACCCGGGGGTGCTCCAGCGCCAGCCCCAGCACCGCGTCGATCGCCGCCGCCAGCCGGGCGTCGGCGGAGGTGCCGTCCGGCAGCCCGGCCAGCGCCTCGGTGAGCGCGAGGTGCATCATCCGGTGCGTCGCCGACTGCATCAGCAGCCGTTTGCCGTCGAAGTAGTAGGACACCAACCCGCGGGCCAGACCCGCCCGTTCGGCTATGTCCCCGAGGGTCGTCCCGGCGTATCCGTACTGGTCCACCAGCTCCACCGTGGCCCGCATGATGCGGCGGCGGGAACGTCGGCGCATCTCCTCATTGACCGATTCCCCGCGAGGTGCCATCGTGTCTGCTCCGTACGTTCGTTGGCTCCCAGCCAATATACTGGTAGGCGTACGGACACAGCCCCGGCTCCACCAACACGGGGGTTTGGTGGAGCCGGGGTCCTTCCGAGGTCAGCGCTCCGAGAGCACCTGCGCGTCCGCGACGTTCTGCCCGGTCGGGTAGCGGTAGTCCGGCACGGGGGCGGCGGGGGCCGCGGCCCGGCGCCGCTCCAGCGCGGCACCGACCAGGGTGACCGCCAGGCCGACGGCGGCCACACCGGTCACCAGCAGCAACGCCGGCCGGTAGCCGTCCAGCTGGGCCTGCGGGCTCTCGCCGCCGCCGCTGCCCGCCGTGATCACCGCGGTGGTGACCGCCAGCACGATCGCGCTGCCGACCTGGAACGCGGTGTTCACCAGGCCCGACGCCAGGCCCTGCTCCTCGTCCGCGACGCCGCTGGTGGCGGCGATGTTCACCGAGGGGAAGGCCAGCGCGAAGCCGACGCCGAGCAGCACCATGCTGGGCAGCACCAGGGTCGGGTAGCCGCTGTGCTCGCCGAGCCGGAGGAACAGCGCGTACCCGGCGGCCAGCGCCAGCACGCCGACCGGCAGCAGCCGGGTGGTGCCGAAGCGGTCGACCACCGCGCCCATCCGGGTCGCCGAGAGCGCGACCAGCGCGCCGGCCGGCAGCAGGGCGAACGCCATCTCCAGTGCCGACCAGCCGAGCAGCCGCTGCAGGTACAGCGTCACGATGAACTGGAAGCCCGCGTACGAGCCGAAGATGGTCACCGCGGTGAGGTTGGCCCGCGCCACCCGGCCGTTGCGGAAGATGCCGAGCCGCACCAGCGGGTGCGCGGTCCGCGACTCGATCACCAGGAAGGCGGCGGCGAGGACGGCGACCACGGCCAGCGAGCCGAGCGTGCGCACGCTCGTCCAGCCCGCGCCCTGCGCCTCGGTCACGGTGAACACCAGGAGCAGCAGCGCACCCGTGCCGGTGATCGCGCCCGCCACGTCGTAGCCGCCGTGCGGGCGGTCGTCGTCGGCCTGACGGGGCAGCAGCTTGAACGCGAAGGCGAGGGCGAGCAGCGCGACCGGCACCGGCATCAGGAAGGTCCAGCGCCAACCGACCGAGGTGAGCAGCCCGCTGAGCACCAGGCCGAGCGAGAACCCGCTCGCGCCGCAGGTGGTGTAGATGGCCAGCGCCCGGTTGCGGGCCGGGCCCTCGGCGAAGGTGGTGGTGATGATCGACAGGCCGGCGGGCGCGGTGAAGGCGGCCGCCACGCCCTTCAGGAAGCGGGCGCCGATCAGCAGGGCGCCGTTGTCGACCAGGCCGCCGAGCAGGGAGGCGGCGGCGAAGACGGCGAGCGCGACCAGGAAGACCCGCCGCCGGCCGAGCAGGTCGGCCGCCCGGCCGCCGAGCAGCAGCAGGCCGCCGTAGCCGAGGACGTAACCGCTGACCACCCACTGCAGGGCCGAGGTGGACAGGTGCAGGTCGGTGCCGATGGAGGGGAGCGCGACGCCGACCATCGAGACGTCGAGCGCGTCGAGGAACATCGCGGCGCAGAGCACCACCAGGGTGCCCCAGAGGCGTGGGGTCCAGTGCGTGTCGTGGGCGTGGGTGTCGGCAGGTGAAGGCGCTGCTGTGGTCATGGGCCAAGACACTACATGCATGTGCATCCAATGCAAGCGGATTGAATGCACGTGCAATAAATGCGCACTCATGTGCTAGCGTGGTGGCGTGACCGATCTCGACACGGCGGCCGCCCCCGTCGGCGCCGACACCGACACCGACCTCGCCGCCGCCTGGCGCGACCTGCTCGCCCGCCACGCGGCGACCTCCTGCGCCCTCGACCGGGAGCTCGGCGAGAAGCACGACCTCGGCATGAGCGAGTTCGAAGTCCTCGAACGCCTCTGGGAGGCCGACCTCCCCGACGGCCGGGGCCAGCGCTCGCAGGACCTCGCCTGCACCGTCCACCTCTCCCAGAGCGCCCTCTCCCGCCTCATCACCCGCCTGGAGAAGGCCGGTCTGGTGGCCCGGGCGCTCTGCGAGGCCGACCGCCGCGGCATCTACGTCACCCTCACCGCCGCGGGCCGGGCCCGGTACCTCGACGCCCGGCCGACCCACCGCGCGGTCCTCGCCGCCACCCTCACCCCGCCCGACGGCGACCGGTAGGCCTCTTCCGTCGCGATCCGGCGGTGAGGACCGGGTCGATGGCCGGCGGGAACCGGGCGTCGGGGGCGGCGGCCCGCGGGTCTTGCGAGTCTTGACGACCAGGTGCCGGCCGACCACGGGCGAACCGCTCAGGGCCGCCGGTGGCGTCCGGGGTGCCGCGCCGGTCGTCTGCTACGGCCGTGCCGGGTGAACCCCCCTGCGGGACACGGATGGTGACGCGGGGGGATGCCAGGGGGAGTCAGGGACCGCCGGGGCAGGGGTTTTCCTTGGCGTCGCCGTTCGAAGCGCTCTCCGGCGGTGCGTTTCGGACCTTCGCCGCGGACCGTGCGCAGTCGCACGGCGAGGTGCACTGCGCGTCACACCAGGGTGCCGAGCCCGGGGGCCACGGCGAGCAGCAGGACGGCGGCGGGCGCGGCGAGCGCGGCGAGGGTGAGGGCGAGCCGGCTCGGCACCGGGAGGCGGGGCGCGCCGAGCAGGAGGCGGTCGACCCGGGCGGGCGACTGCGCGAGCTGACCGGGCGGGCAGGTCCTGAAGAGCGGGCTGTTGAGCTCGACCAGGGCGCCGGCCGTGGTGAGGCGGCCGTGGCGGCGGGCCGCCCGGTCGTCGGCGGCGAGCTCGACCAGGACGGCGACCTGGTGGCGGAAGGCGGCGAACACGCCCACCCCCGGGAACCCGGTGGCGAGCGCCTCCGCGCACTGGGCCAGCCAGTGGTGCCGCGCCCGGACGTGCCCGCGCTCGTGGCTGAGGACGGCGGCCAGCTCGCGGTCGCTGAGCTGCCGCAGGGCGCCGGTGGTGACGACCAGTCGGGCGTGCGGGCCGGGCAGCGACCACGCTTCCGGCCGGACCGACTCCAGGACGACGAGCCGCTCGCCGGTCGGCCGGGCGGGTGCGAGTCCGAGCGGGAGTTCGGGTGCCCGGCTGGTGAGTTGGGCGTGCCGGTGGCCGCGCAGGGCGCGGGCCGCGCGGATCTCCCGGGCCAGCGAGACCGCCGTCCACACCCCGCCGGCGGCCAGGACGGTCGCGGTCAGCCGGCCCCAGCCCTCCAGCCCGGCGAGTCCGTACGCCGCCTCGACCCCGGCCGGCGCACCGGCGAACACCGCGGTGCGCAGCTCCGGCAGGGCGGCCGCACCGGCCAGCAGCAGGCTGAGCGCGCAGCAGAGCAGGACCGCGACCACCAGGCACTGCCAGACCAGCAGGGCCAGCACGGGTTCTCGCTCGGCCCACCCGGCCCGGGCCAGACGGCCGGGCACCACGGTGGCGAGCACGGTTCCGAGCAGCAGCAGGCTCAGCAGGGCCGTCATGGCGGCGCTCCCCCGAGGAGAATTCGAGGCGCGACGATGCGCTTGCCTCCAACCTATGCCGCCCCGCCGCCCGGGGGAACGGCTCCGGGCGGCCAGTGACCAACACCACGCGCCGTCCGCCGCGCGGCCGTGCCGCTCACGGCGTCACATCGTCAGCAGCATCGCGAACATCCCGATGCCCATCGCCGCCCGGCAGGCGCCGGACAGCCGCACCACGTGCGCCGCGGTCGCCCCCGCGGGGGCGAGCAGCCGGCTGCCCTCCCACACCGCGTATGCGCCGAAGTAGAGCAGCAGCACCCCGGTGAGCGGGGGGAGGCCCATGCCCTGGTGATGGTGGTGCGCCGCGGCCGGAGCGGCCATGGCGAGGGCCATGTACGCCATCGCGAGCGCCCCGATGCCGTGGTGGAGGCGGTGGGCGCGCAGCCCGGCGGTGTGCGGACCGAAGGTGCCGAGCAGCAGCCCGCCGGCGAGCAGGGCGGCGAGCCAGCCCCACAGGACGCCGGGCAGCAGGGCCATGCCCGCCATGCCCAGCCCCATCGCGGCCTCGGCGGCGTCGAGCGCGCGGTGCCCGCGGTGGTCGTGGCCGCCCCGGTGGGCGCGGTGGAGGCAGTACCCGCCGGTGCCCGCCGCGAGCGCGGCCAGCAGCCAGGTGACGACGGCCGGACCGTGCATCGCACCCCACCCTTCCCCCGCTGACCATGGGCGTTCACCGTCCACGGTCACCGATCGCGGGCGTCCGTAGCAGGGCGCACGCGGGGGCGCACGGGAGCGACCGGCCGGGCCCCGTCACCTCGCGCGCCACCGGCGAAAGTGTCCGGTGGCGGGCCGTCCGAGCACAGGAGATGGTCGGCGTACAGCTGCCAGTCCGGAGGGCCGGCCCGGGGCAACCTGCCGAAGTGGAGCGCGGGACCTCCGGATCCCGTCCGACCCCCCTTGAACAGGAGAACCTTTCGTTCGTATGGTGGTCCCGTCGAAATAAGTCCTGTCGAAGTGAGTCTCTGATGCAGAATCTTTCGCCGAAGCTCGCGGTGGCGGCCGATGCGCCCGCCGCGTCCGTCGCCGGCCACCCCGCCTGGCTGCGCCTGAAGGATGCCGTCGAGGCCCTGCGGCCGTTCCAGGCCAAGGACGGCTCGATCGACCTGGCCGCCGTGCAGCGCCAGAGCGTCGACCCGCTGGTCGAGACGGTGCTCGCCTCGGTCGCCGAGCTCGCCCCGTTCTTCCCGCAGGACGCCGCGTACCTGGAGGCCGTCCGGGCAGACCTGCGCAAGTGGGCCGACACCGGCTACCGGGAGCCCGACTTCCTCGACTCGCTGCTGGCCTTCCAGCCGGACGCGCACCGCGAGGACGGCCTGGAGCACCTGGTCGTCTTCCCGATGTACACCCAGAACGGCAACCCCGACCGCAACCTGGAAGCCGTCCTGCTGAAGGTCGTCTGGCCCGAGTGGATCGCCGAGCTGGAGCGCACCCGCTTCGACAACGCCGGCTACCTCGGCATCGCCTTCGAGGACTTCACCGCGGGCTACGACACCAACTCCGCCGTCCTCTTCCCGGAGACCGTCGCCGTGCGCCAGGCGCCGGAACGTTTCACCTGGGGCGGCATCTTCTGCGACCGCGAGGCGGCCCGCTTCCGCGCCGTCTCCACCAGCGCCGTCCGCCAGCTCGGCCTGGAGATCCCGGCCGACGCCGAGGGCCTGCTCAAGGACCAGGCGCGCGCCCAGGAGACCTTCGTCCTGTGGGACCTGGTCCACGACCGCACCCACAGCCACGGCGACCTGCCCTTCGACCCGTTCATGATCAAGCAGCGCAGCCCGTTCTGGATGTACGGGCTCGAGGAGCTCCGCTGCGACCTGAACACCTTCAAGGAGGCCGTGAAGCTGGAGGCCGAGGGCTACGCCCAGGGCCGCGACGTCCAGTACGCCATCCTCTTCGACCGGATGTTCCGCTTCCCGGTCAGCGGCGATCGCGTCCGCAACTACGACGGCATGGGCGGCCAGCTGCTCTTCGCCTACCTCCACCAGCACGACGCGCTGCGCTGGCGCGACAACCGGCTCACCATCGACTGGAGCCGCGTCGCCGAGGTCACCAACGGCCTGTGCGCCGAGATCGAGGCGCTCTACCGGGCCGGCATCGACCGCCCCAAGACCGCGCACTGGATCGCCGCGTACGAGCTCGTCTCCCGCTACCTCACCCCGCACCCCGCCTCCACCTGGGCCAAGGGCCCCGAGGCGCTGCCGCTCGACCTCGCCGACGAGAAGGCGCTGAAGAAGGCGCTCTGCGACGCCGTCCTGCCGGACGAGTTCCCGCTCTCGATGTTCTTCGAGGCGCTGTCGAAGAAGCTCAGCCGCGTCATCGCCGACACCAAGGGCATCACCGGCGCCGACGCCCAGGGGGTCGCCGCGTGACCCGCCGACTCGAGGGCAAGGTCGTCGCGGTCGCCGGGGCCAGCGGCCCCGCCGGACGCGCCACCATGCGCAAGCTCGCCGCCGAGGGCGCCGTCGTGATCGGCGCCGACATCGACCAGCACCGCCTGGACGCGGCCCTCGCCGCCGTCCGCACCGACGTGCCCGGCGCGCAGATCAGCGGCCAGGTCATCGACCTGCTCGACCCGCAGGAGGTCCACGACTGGGCCGACCACCTGGAGGCCGAGCACGGCCACGTCGACGGCGTGTTCCACCTGGTCGGCGGCTGGCGCGGCAGCAAGACCTTCTTCGACAGCCGCATCGACGACTGGGACTTCCTGCACGACACCGTCGTCCGCACCCTGCAGCACACCTCGCTCGCCTTCCAGCCCGCGCTGCTCCGCAGCGAGTCCGGCCGGTACGCGATGATCTCCGCCGCGGCCGCGCACAAGCCCACCGCCGGCGGCGCCGCGTACGCCGCCGCCAAGGCGGCCACCGAGGCCTGGACCCTCGCCATGGCGGACTCCTTCGTCAAGGAGACCACCAGCGGCGACGGCGTCCCCACCGCCGCGGCTGCCATCCTGGTGATCAAGGCCCTGGTCTCCCCGGAGATGCGCGCCGAGAAGCCCGACGCCAAGTTCGCCGGCTTCACCGACACCGCCGACCTGGCCGACCACCTCGCGGGCCTCTGGGACCGCCCCGCAGCAGACCTGAACGGACAGCACCTGTGGCTGACAGCCCGATGAACGCCCGCACCGACGCAGTGGTCCACCACGACGCGACGGTGCGCGGCTTCGCCAGCGACAACTACGCCGGCGTCCACCCCGAGATCCTCGCGGCGATCGCCCTCGCCAACGGCGGCCACCAGGTCGCCTACGGTGAGGACCAGTACACCGAGCACCTGCAGACCGTGTTCAAGCGCCACTTCGGCGAGCAGGCCGAGGCGTACCCCGTCTTCAACGGCACCGGCGCCAACGTGGTCGCCCTCCAGGCCCTCCTCCCGCGCTGGGGCGCGGTGGTCGCCGCCGAGAGCGCCCACATCAACGTCGACGAGTGCGGTGCCCCCGAGAAGATCGCCGGCATCAAGATCCACACCGTGCCGACCCCCGACGGCAAGCTCACCCCCGAGCTGATCGACCGCCAGGCCTGGGGCTGGGGCGACGAGCACCGCGCCCAGCCGCTCGCCGTCTCCCTCACCCAGTCCACCGAGCTCGGCACCCTGTACACGGTGGACGAGGTCAAGGCGATCTGCGAGCACGCCCACCAGCACGGCATGCTCGTCCACATGGACGGCTCCCGGCTCGCCAACGCCGCCGCCTCGCTCGGCGTCCCGTTCCGCGAGTTCACCACCGACGCCGGCGTGGACGTCCTCTCCTTCGGCGGCACCAAGAACGGCCTGCTGCTCGGCGAGGTCGTGGTCGTCCTCAACCCGGAGAAGGTCCGCAACCTCAAGTACCTGCGCAAGATGTCGATGCAGCTCGCGTCGAAGATGCGCTTCGTCTCCGTCCAGTTCGAGGCGCTGCTCACCGGCGACCTCTGGCTGCGCAACGCCGGCCACGCCAACGCCATGGCCAAGCGCCTGGAGACCGCCGTCCGCGACATCGACGGCGTCACGCTGGTCCGCCCCGTGCAGGCCAACGCCGTCTTCGCGATCCTCCCGCGCGAGGTCAGCGAGCGCCTGCAGAAGCGCTACCGCTTCTACTTCTGGGACGAGCACACCGGCGAGGTCCGCTGGATGGCGTCCTTCGACACCACCGAGGCCGACATCGACGCCTTCGCCGCCGCGATCGCCGAAGAGATGGCCCGCTGAGGCGGGTCCCCGCCCGTACGACCCCGGCTCGGTGCACCGAGCCGGGGTCGCGCCGTGTGCGGGTGACGCGCCGTGTGCGGGGTCAGCCGGTCGGGACGCGCAGCAGGTCCCAGGTCTTCCGACCGGGGATGCCGTCCGCGTCGGGGCCCTGGAAGCCCTGCCGCTCCTGCCACGCGGCGTACGACTCCTGGTCAGCCGGCCCCCAGTCGGGCCCGGGACCGACCTTGTAGCGGGAACAGCCCTCCTCGACGAGCCGCACACCCATCCGCGTGATCACGTCCGAGTGCCGGCCGATCCGGAAGAAGTCCGCACCGGGGAACGGTTCGAACCCCGTCGGAAGCGGGTGGGGGCCGTGCGGCCGCGGTGCGCCGAGCTGCACCCACGCCTCCAGCGGCTCACCCGGGCAGTCGGTGGCGAAGCCGTCCCGGTGCCCCTTGATATCGGTGCCGGCACCGTTCTGCTGCAACAGGTCGATGCCGTCGCGGATCGCGTCCAGCATGGCGTCGGTGGGCTGGGTGAGCCCGCTGTCACCGACCAGACCGACGACCGCGTAGTGGTTGCGGTTGAGCTCCTGGTTGCCGTTGGCCCCGGTCCGACGACCGAGCCCGCGTCCCTCCAGCAGGAAGCCGTGCGGGCAGGCCGCGTAGTTGTAGGCGACGTCCGACCAGTGCTCGGTCGGATTGGCGAGGTGGGAAGCACGGATGTTCTGCCACTCGGCGATGCACGCGTCGTGGTTGTCGATGAGGGACGGAGAGACCGCCGTCCCCTCGTAGTGGACCTTCACACCGAGCGTGGTGGCCTGTGGCGGAGCTGCCGATTCGGGCCACCCGAAGGCGGAACGTTCGATGAGTTTCATGGTTCCTCCAGCAGGTCGTGCCGGAAAGGAGTGGGAGTTGCGAGCCGTGCCGCAGCAGGCGTCGGAGCGCGTGCGGGCACGCCGGAGGAAGCGGTGTCCCTTCGGGGGAGGGCCGGATCGACCGACGGGTCGGGTCGTCGGGTCTGGTCGGGTCGTCTGGTCGGTCGTCCGGCTCGTTTGATCAGTACCCGTGCGGCGGACGGGTCTCGTCGGCCTGCTGTACCCGCGATGTCAGGTCGTGGCCGTCACGAGAGACGCCGTACGTGTCCATGACGTAGTTCATCGATGCGGCGATGTTCGCCACGCCGTCGTAGATGCGATTGTCAGTGCCGGGCTGGTGATACCTCGCGAACGTCGGGGGAATGCACTGGACGACGCCGCGCGAGCAGTACAGCGGGCAACCGTCCGACTGGAGCGGTCCATGGGCGTTGGAATCGTCCGTGTTGACCGCATTGAAGAAATAGCTCGATTCGCGGACCGCGATCGTCATGTATCCCGGAAGCCAGTTGTCCACCGGGAGACCCATCAGGTCGCAGGCCGTGTGGATCGCGGCGGACGTGCTCCCGTCCACCACGCGGTCGTAGATCACCTCCGACATCGGAATCCCGACCCCGCCGGGGGCCGACGGCGGGGCATCGTCCACGAGAACGTCGAACAGACCGCTCTCCGCGCCGAGTCGGCGCAGTGACGTGCTGCCGGGAACGCCGTCGGCGTCCTTGCCGCCGAAGCCGAACGATTCCTGGAGACGCCTGTACGCATTGAGCGTGAGCGTGCCGAACGCCCCGTCGATGAAGTGCGGGTCCAGGAAGCCCTGGTTGGCGAGCGCCTGCTCGACCGGTCGCACGTCGTCGGGGAACGCTCCGACCCCCTGCGGAGCTGGGGGATCCACCTGGGCCGCTCTGATGACATGGGAGAGGACTACTTGAGTCATGTCGTCACCTCTTCTGGTCCACCCACTTCCGACTCTAAGCCCGGGTCCGCAGGGCGACCTGTCAAGCGGACCTCAGCCGAACGGGTGAGCAGGACCGGGCGCCACCCAGACGGGAAAAGGCACCCGCTCGGGCTCCGACCGGTCGTCCGGGCGGGCGAGGTCCGAGACGTCCTCGGGCTCCGGCAGGGCGGCCCGGACCTCGGGGGCGGACAGGAACGCCGCCACGATCGGCGCCAGGTCCTCGGACGGGAAGTACGCACCGCCGAAGGGCAGCTGGTCCGGAGGCACCGAACCGGTCGAACACCGGAGCTGGTCCGCCTGGACGTCATGCCAGACGTAGAACGTGGCCGCCCCCGTGAAGCCCGTCCCGCGCAGGCGGGAGTGGATGGTGGACGCGGTGCGCTCGAAGGCCGCGACCACCTCGGAGACGGAGAGGGACCGCCGGTCCTCGTCCTCCGCACCGAGCCACCAGGTGTTGGTCTCCCACTCCACGGGGTGGTCGGTCGGCTCGAGCACCAACGGCTCGTCCGCCACCTCGGCTATCCACGTCAGCAACATGGCCCCAAGTATTCGGGGTCACCTGCCGGCGAGGTCCCACGGGCGTTCCGGACGCTGCGGGCCGTGTTTGACTCGGGGTGGCCAGGTGCGTAGAGTCCTCCGGGTTGCCTGACAGGGAGCACCGGACACGTGTCTGCGTGGACGGTCCCGAGGCGGCCAATCCTTGGAACACCACTTCTGATCCGTGACGGGTCGCGTCTGTTCGCGTCTCCGTTCGTATGTGTCGTGCGCGTTTAATTGGGTTGCGGCTGGATTCGCTTTTCGGAGCGGGGATCGGCTAGAGTTTGAAACGTCGGACGGGCCGTCAGGCCGCGGAAGACGAAAGCGAGTCGGGAAAGCACACGGTGCGGATCTGATAAGCTGGAAACACGAAAGAACGAAGCGCCCGGAGGGCCCGCTGGAAGGCGGTCCGAAGGAAGTGTCCGTTCCTTGAGAACTCAACAGCGTGCCAAAAGTCAACGCCAGATATGTTGACATCCCCGGCCCCGGATCGTTCCGGGGTTGGAGATTCCTTTTGAAGTAACACTAGCGAGGACGCAGTGCGCGGGGCCGCCTTATTCCGGTGGTTGCCGTGCCGCTCTTTCGTGAAAGCATTCACGGAGAGTTTGATCCTGGCTCAGGACGAACGCTGGCGGCGTGCTTAACACATGCAAGTCGAACGGTGAAGCCCTTCGGGGTGGATCAGTGGCGAACGGGTGAGTAACACGTGGGAAATCTGCCCTGCACTCCGGGACAAGCCTTGGAAACGAGGTCTAATACCGGATATGACCTTCCTCTGCATGGGGGTTGGTGGAAAGCTCCGGCGGTGCAGGATGATCCCGCGGCCTATCAGCTTGTTGGTGGGGTAATGGCCTACCAAGGCGACGACGGGTAGCCGGCCTGAGAGGGCGACCGGCCACACTGGGACTGAGACACGGCCCAGACTCCTACGGGAGGCAGCAGTGGGGAATATTGCACAATGGGCGAAAGCCTGATGCAGCGACGCCGCGTGAGGGATGACGGCCTTCGGGTTGTAAACCTCTTTCAGCAGGGAAGAAGCGCAAGTGACGGTACCTGCAGAAGAAGCACCGGCTAACTACGTGCCAGCAGCCGCGGTAATACGTAGGGTGCGAGCGTTGTCCGGAATTATTGGGCGTAAAGAGCTCGTAGGCGGCCTGTCGCGTCGGATGTGAAAGCCCGAGGCTTAACCCCGGGTCTGCATTCGATACGGGCAGGCTAGAGTGTGGTAGGGGAGATCGGAATTCCTGGTGTAGCGGTGAAATGCGCAGATATCAGGAGGAACACCGGTGGCGAAGGCGGATCTCTGGGCCATTACTGACGCTGAGGAGCGAAAGCGTGGGGAGCGAACAGGATTAGATACCCTGGTAGTCCACGCCGTAAACGTTGGGAACTAGGTGTTGGCGACATTCCACGTCGTCGGTGCCGCAGCTAACGCATTAAGTTCCCCGCCTGGGGAGTACGGCCGCAAGGCTAAAACTCAAAGGAATTGACGGGGGCCCGCACAAGCAGCGGAGCATGTGGCTTAATTCGACGCAACGCGAAGAACCTTACCAAGGCTTGACATACGCCGGAAACGTCCAGAGATGGGCGCCCCCTTGTGGTCGGTGTACAGGTGGTGCATGGTTGTCGTCAGCTCGTGTCGTGAGATGTTGGGTTAAGTCCCGCAACGAGCGCAACCCTTGTTCTGTGTTGCCAGCATGCCTTTCGGGGTGATGGGGACTCACAGGAGACTGCCGGGGTCAACTCGGAGGAAGGTGGGGACGACGTCAAATCATCATGCCCCTTATGTCTTGGGCTGCACACGTGCTACAATGGTCGGTACAAAGGGCTGCGATGCCGCGAGGCGGAGCGAATCCCAAAAAGCCGGCCTCAGTTCGGATTGGGGTCTGCAACTCGACCCCATGAAGTTGGAGTTGCTAGTAATCGCAGATCAGCATGCTGCGGTGAATACGTTCCCGGGCCTTGTACACACCGCCCGTCACGTCACGAAAGTCGGTAACACCCGAAGCCGGTGGCCTAACCCTTGGGAGGGAGCCGTCGAAGGTGGGACCAGCGATTGGGACGAAGTCGTAACAAGGTAGCCGTACCGGAAGGTGCGGCTGGATCACCTCCTTTCTAAGGAGCACATGGCCGGTTGCGAGCGAATGTCTCGCACGGTTGCTCATGGGTGGAACGTTGACTATTCGGCACACACAGTGGGTCTTCCCCCAGTACTGCTTCGGCGTGGAACAGGGTTGGTCTCAGTGGGTGTGTCGGGCACGTTGTTGGGTCCTGAGGGAACGGAAACGTTGTCTCAGTGCCGGTCCCATGCTTGGTGAGGTGGGTGTCTGGTCGTTGTTTGAGAACTGCACAGTGGACGCGAGCATCTGTGGCCAAGTTTTTAAGGGCGCACGGTGGATGCCTTGGCACCAGGAACCGATGAAGGACGTGGGAGGCCGCGATAGGCCCCGGGGAGCTGTCAACCGAGCTTTGATCCGGGGGTGTCCGAATGGGGAAACCCGGCAGTCGTCATGGGCTGTCACCCATACCTGAACACATAGGGTATGTGGAGGGAACGCGGGGAAGTGAAACATCTCAGTACCCGCAGGAAGAGAAAACAACCGTGATTCCGGGAGTAGTGGCGAGCGAAACCGGATGAGGCTAAACCGTCATGGTGTGAGACCCGGCAGGGGTTGCCGTGACGGGGTCGTGGGTTTTTTCTTGATCGGTCTGCCGGCCGGTCGGCGAGTCAGAAACCGTATGGATAGTCGAAGGACATGCGAAAGGTCCGGCGTAGAGGGTAAGACCCCCGTAGGCGAAATCTGTACGGCTCGCTTGAAGAACACCCAAGTAGCACGGGGCCCGAGAAATCCCGTGTGAATCTGGCGGGACCACCCGCTAAGCCTAAATATTCCCTGGTGACCGATAGCGGATAGTACCGTGAGGGAATGGTGAAAAGTACCGCGGGAGCGGAGTGAAATAGTACCTGAAACCGTGTGCCTACAAGCCGTGGGGGCAGCCTTCGGGCTGTGACTGCGTGCCTTTTGAAGAATGAGCCTGCGAGTTTGCGGTGTGTAGCGAGGTTAACCCGTGTGGGGTAGCCGTAGCGAAAGCGAGTCCGAACAGGGCGATTGAGTTGCATGCCCAAGACCCGAAGCGGAGTGATCTAGCCATGGGCAGGTTGAAGCGCGGGTAAGACCGCGTGGAGGACCGAACCCACCAGGGTTGAAAACCTGGGGGATGACCTGTGGTTAGGGGTGAAAGGCCAATCAAACTCCGTGATAGCTGGTTCTCCCCGAAATGCATTTAGGTGCAGCGTCGCGTGTTTCTTGCCGGAGGTAGAGCACTGGATAGGCGATGGGCCTCACCGGGTTACTGACCTTAGCCAAACTCCGAATGCCGGTAAGTGAGAGCGCGGCAGTGAGACTGTGGGGGATAAGCTCCATGGTCGAGAGGGAAACAGCCCAGAACACCGACTAAGGTCCCTAAGCGTGTGCTAAGTGGGAAAGGATGTGGAGTCGCAGAGACAACCAGGAGGTTGGCTTAGAAGCAGCCACCCTTGAAAGAGTGCGTAATAGCTCACTGGTCAAGTGATTCCGCGCCGACAATGTAGCGGGGCTCAAGTACACCACCGAAGTCGTGTCATTGCAGCAAGAGGGCCAACGCCTGCTGTGATGGGTAGGGGAGCGTCGTGTGCCGGGTGAAGCAGCGGAGGAATCCAGTTGTGGACGGTTCACGAGTGAGAATGCAGGCATGAGTAGCGATACAAGAGTGGGAAACTCTTGCGCCGATTGACCAAGGGTTCCTGGGTCAAGCTGATCTGCCCAGGGTAAGTCGGGACCTAAGGCGAGGCCGACAGGCGTAGTCGATGGACAACGGGTTGATATTCCCGTACCCGCTTTGAAGCGCCAACGTCGAACCAGGTGATGCTAAGGCCGTGAAGCCGGCCCGGAGTCTTCGGACGATGGGACGTGGTGGAGCCGCCGGTCCAAGTCTGTAGTAGGTGAGCGATGGGGTGACGCAGGAAGGTAGTCCAGCCCGGGCGGTGGTAGTCCCGGGGTAAGGGTGTAGGGCGTTGTGTAGGCAAATCCGCACAACATGGGCCTGAGACCTGATGCCGAGCCGATTGTGGTGAAGTGGATGATCCTATGCTGTCGAGAAAAGCCTCTAGCGAGTTTCATGGCGGCCCGTACCCCAAACCGACTCAGGTGGTCAGGTAGAGAATACCGAGGCGTTCGGGTGAACTGTGGTTAAGGAACTCGGCAAAATGCCCCCGTAACTTCGGGAGAAGGGGGGCCACGGCTGGTGAGGGGACGTGCTCCCTGAGCTGGTGGTGGCCGCAGAGACCAGCGAGAAGCGACTGTTTACTAAAAACACAGGTCCGTGCGAAGCCGTAAGGCGATGTATACGGACTGACGCCTGCCCGGTGCTGGAACGTTAAGGGGACCGGTTAGTCCGATTTCGGTCGGGCGAAGCTGAGAACTTAAGCGCCAGTAAACGGCGGTGGTAACTATAACCATCCTAAGGTAGCGAAATTCCTTGTCGGGTAAGTTCCGACCTGCACGAATGGCGTAACGACTTCTCGACTGTCTCAACCACAGGCCCGGTGAAATTGCATTACGAGTAAAGATGCTCGTTTCGCGCAGCAGGACGGAAAGACCCCGGGACCTTTACTATAGCTTGATATTGGTGTTCGGTTCGGCTTGTGTAGGATAGGTGGGAGACTGTGAATCCGTGACGCCAGTCATGGTGGAGTCGTCGTTGAAATACCACTCTGGTCGTGCTGGATGTCTAACCTGGGTCCGTGATCCGGATCAGGGACAGTGTCTGGTGGGTAGTTTAACTGGGGCGGTTGCCTCCTAAAGGGTAACGGAGGCGCCCAAAGGTTCCCTCAGCCTGGTTGGCAATCAGGTGTTGAGTGTAAGTGCACAAGGGAGCTTGACTGTGAGACCGACGGGTCGAGCAGGTACGAAAGTAGGGACTAGTGATCCGGCGGTGGCTTGTGGAAGCGCCGTCGCTCAACGGATAAAAGGTACCCCGGGGATAACAGGCTGATCTTCCCCAAGAGTCCATATCGACGGGATGGTTTGGCACCTCGATGTCGGCTCGTCGCATCCTGGGGCTGGAGTAGGTCCCAAGGGTTGGGCTGTTCGCCCATTAAAGCGGTACGCGAGCTGGGTTTAGAACGTCGTGAGACAGTTCGGTCCCTATCCGCTGTGCGCGTAGGAGTGTTGAGAAGGGCTGTCCCTAGTACGAGAGGACCGGGACGGACGAACCTCTGGTGTGCCAGTTGTCCTGCCAAGGGCATGGCTGGTTGGCTACGTTCGGGAGGGATAACCGCTGAAAGCATCTAAGCGGGAAGCCTGCTTCGAGATGAGCACTCCCACCTCCTTGAGAGGGTAAGGCTCCCAGTAGACGACTGGGTTGATAGGCCGGATATGGAAGCCCCGCAAGGGGTGGAGTTGACCGGTACTAATAGGCCGAGGGCTTGTCCTCAGTTGCTCGCGTCCACTGTGTTGGTTCTGAAACCACGAACAGACTCATCGTCTGGCTCGACAGTTTCATAGTGTTTCGGTGGTCATAGCGTGAGGGAAACGCCCGGTTACATTCCGAACCCGGAAGCTAAGCCTCACAGCGCCGATGGTACTGCAGGGGGGACCCTGTGGGAGAGTAGGACGCCGCCGAACAATCATTCAGAGAAAGCCCCTCCCAGGTCCCGGGAGGGGCTTTCTCGCGTTCACGGGGCGGTTCGGGCGCCGGTGTCGGCGTAGGGTGGTCCGATGTTCGATCAGATCGAGATCAGGGTCCTGCCGCGCGGGCACCGATTCCCCGCCCAGGTGCGGTTCTGGGTTAACGGCGAGGACGTCGTGGAGTCCGCCGTCGGCGAGGGGGGTCGCGGCCCGTACGCAGTCGATGTGTTTCCCGCCGGTGGCCCCGGTCCCCTGCGTGCGACTGGCGAGCCGGAACGCGTCGAGCTGGGGGAGCCCGAATGTACGGGCGGTTGCTGCGGTTTCCTGTCCGTGGTCGTCCAGCGGTTCGGGAGCATTGTGCAGTGGTCGGACTGGAAAATTCCAGACCTGTATACGACGCGGCCACTGGAGTTTCACTTTGACGCGGACGAGTACGACGCCGAGCTGGCTCGTGCCGGTGCGGATCGGAGCTGACAGGACCGCCCGTAGTTCAGTGCCGGCGCCGGCACCGCGAAGCTCAAGTGCGTATTGGTCGTTACCGGTGCCAGGCGAAGGGGGCGAGGGCGGGGTCGACGGGGGCGTCGACGAGGCGGTTGGCGAAGGTCGAGAGCGTGTAGGCGCCTATGCCGAGCATGACTTCGAGGGCGTTGCGGTGGGTGAAGCCCTGGGCGAGGAAGGCGTGGAGGGTCTCGTCGGGGACGGCGCCGGTGTGGTCGAGGGCGGCGAGGGTGAAAGTGCGGAGGGTGTCCAGGCGGGGGTCCGGGAGGGGGCGCTGGTCGCGGAGGGCGGCGGTCAGTTCGGGGTCCGCGGCGAGGCGGGTGAGCTTGGCGGTGTGCATTGCGACGCAGACGTGGCAGCTGTTGCGGGTGGCGATGGTCATGATGACCACCTCCCGGGCGACGGGATCGAGCTCGGTGGTCTCGAACATGGCGCTGAGCTTGAGGAAGCCGTCGAGGGTCTGCGGTGATTCGGCGAGCCGGCCGACGGCTGCGGGGAGGTAGCCGAGGTTGCGGGTGACGCCTTCCATGGTGCGGCGGGAGGCGGTCGGCGCGGTGTCGACGGTGTGCTCGGGGAAGTGCGAGGTGGTTGCGGTGGTGCTGGGCTGCAAGGCGGGCTCCGTGATGGTGTGCTGGCGACGGGCAGCGCGGGGCGCACGTCGCTAGAATGGTCAACGTGGTTGACCAAAACGTAAACCAGGTTGTCGAATCGCGCAACGGCTTTGAGTTGCCGCTCCTGCTGTTCGCCGGGTTCCGCGCGATCATCGACGAGGTTCACGCCGAGCTGGCGCGGCAGGGACACCCCGATGCGCGACCCGCGCACGGCTTCGCGCTGCAGGCGATCGGCATGGCCGGGACCAGCGCGAGCGAGATGGGCCGGCGGCTCGGGGTGTCGAAGCAGGCGGCGGGGAAGACCGTGGACCGGCTGGAGGCGCTGGGCTATGCCGAGCGGGTGGACGATCCGGCGGATGCCAGACGGAAGTTGATCCGTCTGACGCCGCGTGGGGTCGACCTGCTGGCGCGGTCGGCGGTGGAGTTCGACCGGGTGCACGCGCGCTGGGGTACCGCGCTCGGGGAGGACGGGCTCCGGGGGTTGCAGGCGGATCTGCGGCGGATGGTTCCGCCGGAGGCGTTCCGCCTGGACGCGGCAGGCTGGTTCGGCTGACGGGCTGACGGTCTGACGGGCTGACGGGCCGACGGTCTGACGGGCTGACGGTCTGACGACCTGACAGGCCAGCGGTCTGACGGGCTGGCCGGCGCATCGGCCGACCGGCTGGTTCGCGGTACGGCGGACCCGCGGCACCGCGCAGCGGCGGCACGGGGAGCGGAAGCGGAAGCGCAGCCGGCGCGGGGCTTGTGGCCGGTGGCGACCGGGCTGCGGGGCGGTGCGGGGCGCTGGGCGTGCGGGCGCGGGTGGGTGGGGCGCGGCCGCTCAGCGGCGGAGGGGGTGGGGGACTCAGCGGTGGTGGGCGGCGAGGAACGCTGTCAGCACCTTGTTGACCTCGGCGGGGCGTTGTTGCTGGGTCCAGTGGCCGGTGTCGGGGAGCCATTGGACGTCGTGCAGGTGGGGGGCGAAGGTGCCGAGGGTGCAGAGTCCGGAGCGGGCGGCGGCGTTGGAGACGACCAGGTCCTTCTCCCCGGCGATGAGGAGGGCGGGGGGTTGGATCCTGGCGGTGTGCCAGGCGCCGGTGAGTTCCCAGTTGCGGTCGAGGTTGCGGTACCAGTTGAGCGGGCGGGTGAAGCCGCCGGTGGCGAACTCGGCCGTGTAGTGGGCGAGGTCGTCCTCGGTGAGCCAGTCGGGGAGGGTGTCGGGTTCGCGGAAGAGGTCGAGGAAGCCGCCGCCCTCGGGGACGAGGGGGAGGCCGGCCGGGCCGAGGGTGGGTGCTCCGGCGAGGATCCGGCGGAAGGTGGTGCCGAGGTCGCGGGAGAGTTCGGCGTCGGCGGGGCCGGGCTGCTGGAAGTACAGCATGTAGAAGGCGTCGCCGAGCAGGTGGCGCAGGGCCTCGGTGGGCGGCCGGTTGCCGCGGGGGTAGGGCGGTACGGCGAGGCCGACGACGCCGCGGACGGCGTCGGGGCGGAGCAGGGCGGTGTACCAGGCGACGGTGGCGCCCCAGTCGTGGCCGACCACGACGGCGTGTTCGGCGCCGAGGGCGGGCATCAGGCCGAGGACGTCGCCGGCCAGGTGCAGGACGCTGTACTGGTCGACGGCGTCGGGGCCACCGGTGCGGCCGTAGCCGCGCTGGGTGGGGGCGACGGCGTGGTAGCCGGCGGCGGCGAGTGCGGTGAGCTGGTGCCGCCAGGAGTACCAGCTCTCGGGGAAGCCGTGCAGCAGCAGGACGAGCGGGCCGCGGCCCGCCTCCGCGATGTGCATCCGCAGGCCGCCTGCCGAGTCGACGACTCGGTGCGATATCTCGGGCATTGACGCTCCGTCGGGGGTTTTCCGGGCGAGGGTGAGACGCTGGGATGCCACTCCGGGGGTTCCGGGATGTGACTCCGAGGGACCAGGTCTACCTCAGTTCGGACCCGTACGGGTGCTCTTGGCCGGAAGCGCCGGAGCGTACGCGGCGGTAACGGGGTGGAAACGGTACGAAGTGAGCAGACGGCGGCGGGCGCCCTTGTCGGGTGCCCGCCGCCGGTGGTAGCGGGTGGTGCTGCGGGGCGCTCAGCCCTGGGCGCGGCGCTCCGCGCGGGCGGCGGCCTCGGCCTCGTCCTCCGCCTCGGCGACCTCGAGGGTGGGGGCGGTGCCCCCGAGGTGGGCGGGCAGCCACCAGGAGTCCTCGGCGCCGGCCGGCTTGTCCGGGTACTCGCGCTGGGCGCGGTCGAGCATCTCGGTCATCGCGGCGCGCAGCCGGCGGGTGACCATGACCGGCCGGTCCTGGGGGGTGAGCTCGATCGGCTCGCCGATCATGATGGTGACCGGGACGTGGCGCTTGGTGAGGTTCTTGGGCCGGCCCTTGGTCCACATCCGCTGGGTGCCCCAGAGGACGACGGGCAGCAGCGGGGTGCCGGAGTCGGCGGCCATCCGGGCGGCGCCGGTCTTGAACTTCTTCAGGGTGAACGAGCGGCTGATCGTCGCCTCCGGGAAGACGCCGACCACCTCGCCCTCGCGCAGCGCCTTGACGGCGGCGTCGTACGCGGGCTGGCCGTCGGCACGGTCCACCGGAATGTGGCGCATGCCGCGCATCAGCGGGCCGGAGACGCGGTGCCTGAAGACGTCGTCCTTCGCCATGAAGCGGGTCTTGCGCCGGGCGTCCTTGAAGGCGCCGAGGCCGGCGAAGATGAAGTCGAGGTAGCTGATGTGGTTGCTCACCAGCACGGCGCCGCCGGTGGCGGGGACGTGCTCGGCGCCGACGATGGTGATGCGCACGTCCAGCGCCTTGAAGGCGGTGAGCGCCGCGCGGATCACCGGCGGGTACACGAACTCAGCCACGGTCAGCCCTACTTCCCACGGGCCTGACGCCCGGTCCGGTGGTACCCGGGGCGTGGCTGGGGCCGGCGAGTGCGCGGCACGCCGCGGCGGCCACGGGTGTTTCACCCGATGATCCCCCGAACGGCCGGGGAATGTCACGCGGGGGGCTCGCCCGACGGGACGGGCCCGGGGAGATCTCGCTCACGTGGGCCGCTGGTGGGGGCGGTGGGGGGAGGAGGTGTGCGGGCGGCGGGTAGCCTCGGGGCGGCAGTGGAGGAGGACCGGTGCAGGTACGGCTGACGCCCGAGGAGCTGGGCGCGGGGCTGGGGGAGCGGGCGACCCTGGTGCAGTTCTCGACGTCGTTCTGCCAGCCGTGCCGGGCGACGCGGCGGACGCTCGCGGAGGTGGCGGCGATGGTGGAGGGCGTCGCGCACGTCGAGGTGGACGCGGAGGCGAACCTGGCGCTGGTGCGGCGGCTGGCGGTGGAGCGGACGCCGACGGTGCTGGTGCTGGACGCCGGCGGGCGGGTGGTCCGGCGGGCGGTGGGGCAGCCGCGCCGGGTGGACGTGATCGCGGCGCTGGGGGATGTCCTCTGACCTGCGCTTCGGCACCCGGGGCGGGTGACGGGTGTCAAGACGGGTCAATCTCACAGCGGATCTGCCGCCCCGTCAGGTGGTGCGGGCGCCGACCTGGGGCAGGATGGGGCGGAGGCGGCCGTGACGGGGCTGCGGCAGCGTAAGCTACTGGCCAGTAGTGACGGCTATGCTACTCGCGAGTATGCTGCCGGAGGTTCCGGATGGACACCGGCACGACGCAGCCCCCGTGGGCATGGTGCGTGTGCCACCCACTTGCACAGCCGCAGCCGCCGGACGAGACCAGTACAGGAGACAGGCCGTGAGCTTGAGGATCGTTGTCTGTGTGAAGTACGTGCCCGACGCGACTGGTGACCGTCGCTTCGCGGACGACACCACCACCGACCGGGAGGGCGTGGACGGCCTCCTGTCGGAGCTGGACGAGTACGGCGTCGAGCAGGCCCTGCGGATCGCCGAGGCGAACGAGGGCGCCGAGGTGACCGTGCTCACCGTCGGCCCGGACGACGCGAAGGACGCCCTGCGCAAGGCCCTGTCGATGGGCGCGGACAAGGCCGTCCACGTCAACGACGACGACGTCCACGGCTCCGACGTGATCGCCACCTCCGCGATCCTGGCCGCCGCCCTCACCAGGACCGGCTTCGACCTCGTCGTGTGCGGCATGGCCTCCACCGACGGCACCATGGGCGTGCTGCCCGCCCTCCTCGCCGAGCGCCTGGACATCCCCCAGGCCACCCTGCTCTCCGAGGTCGCCGTCACCGGCACCACCGTCACCGGCCGCCGCGACGGCGACGCCGCCTCCGAGCAGGTCCGGGCCGCCCTGCCCGCCGTGATCTCCGTGACCGACCAGTCCGGCGAGGCCCGCTACCCCTCCTTCAAGGGCATCATGGCCGCGAAGAAGAAGCCCGTCACCTCCCTCGACCTCGACGACCTCGACATCGACGCCGACACCGTCGGCCTCACCGGCGCCTGGACCAAGGTCGAGCAGATCACCGCCCGCCCCGCCCGCACCAAGGGCACCATCGTCACCGACGAGGGCGACGGCGGCAAGCAGCTCGCCACCTTCCTCGCCGACCAGAAGTTCATCTGACCAGGACCCCCGCAGGAGACCACTGTCATGTCTGAGATTCTCGTCCTGGTCGACCACGCCGACGGCCAGATCCGCAAGCCCGCCCTCGAACTGCTCACCCTCGCCCGCCGCCTGGGCACCCCCGCCGCCGTGGTCCTGGGCGCCGGCGACAGCGCCCCGGCCATCGCCGCGAAGGCCGCCGAGTACGGCGCCGCCACCGTCCACACCGCCGACGCCGACGAGTTCACCACCCAGCTCGTCGTCCCCAAGGTCGACGCCCTCACCCAGATCGCCAAGGCCCTGAACCCGGCCGCGATCCTCATCACCTCCAGCGGCGAGGGCAAGGAGATCGCCGCCCGCACCGCCCTGCGCCTGGGCTCCGGCATCATCACCGACGCCGTCGACCTCGAACCCGGCGACAACGGCCCCGTCGCGACGCAGTCCGTGTTCGCCGCGTCCTACCAGGTCAAGTCCACCGTCACCCACGGCGCCCCGGTCATCACCGTCAAGCCCAACGCCGTCGCCCCCGAGCCCGCCCCGGCCGCCGGCACCGTGGAGAGCGTGACCGTCGCCCTCACCGGCAACGCCGCCACCGTCACCGCCCGCACCCCCCGCGTCTCCTCCGGCCGCCCCGAACTCACCGAGGCCGCCATCGTCGTCTCCGGCGGCCGCGGCGTCGGCGCCGCCGACGGCTTCACCGTCGTCGAGGACCTCGCCGACGCCCTCGGCGCCGCCGTCGGCGCCTCCCGCGCCGCCGTCGACGCCGGCTGGTACCCCCACACCAACCAGGTCGGCCAGACCGGCAAGCAGGTCTCCCCCCAGCTCTACATCGCCGCCGGCATCTCCGGCGCCATCCAGCACCGCGCCGGCATGCAGACCTCCAAGACCATCGTCGCCGTCAACAAGGACCCCGAAGCCCCCATCTTCGACCTCGTCGACTACGGCGTCGTCGGCGACCTCTTCACCGTCCTCCCCCAGCTGACGGGCGAGGTCAAGGCCCGCAAGGGCTGAGCGGTGCAGTGATCGGCGGAGGGCGCGGTTCCCGGTGAGGGGGACCGCGCCCTCCGGCGTTGCCGGGTGGCGGCCGAGCGGGGCGCGAGCCGGTGCGTAGAGTCTGCTGGCATGGGACTGCTGACGGCACTTGAGGGCGGGTACGGCGACCGGGGCGACGCGCTGGTGGTCGACGGGCGGCGGATGTCGTGGGAGGAACTGCTGGGCGCCGCCTCGGCGGTGGCGCGGCGGGCGGCGGGGGCGCCGGCGCTCGCGGTGCTGGCCCGGCCGTCGCTGGAGACGGTGGTCGCGGTGGTCGGCGGCCTGCTGGCGGGCGTCCCCGTGGTGCCGCTGCCGCCGGACTCCGGCCCCAAGGAGCGGGCGCACATCCTGCGCGACTCCGGCGCGACGCTGCTGGCCGCGCCGGTCGGGGAGACGGCCGAGGACGTCGAGGTGCTCCCGGTGGACCCGGCGGCGCGGGCGGCGCGGCCCGCGGGGGAGCCGCCCGCGGACGCGACCGCGTTCGTGCTGTACACCTCGGGCACGACGGGGGCGCCGAAGGGCGCGGTGATCCCGTACGGCGCGGTCGCGGCCGACCTGGACGCGCTCGCCGGGGCCTGGCGGTGGACCGCCGAGGACACCCTGGTGCACGGCCTGCCGCTGTTCCACGTGCACGGCCTGGTGCTCGGCGTGCTGGGCGCGCTGCGCACCGGCAGCCGCCTGGTGCACACCGGCCGGCCGACCCCCGGTGGGTACGCGGCCGCGCGCGGCAGCCTGTACTTCGGGGTGCCGACGGTGTGGTCCCGGCTGGCGGCGGACGAGGACGCGGCGCGGGAACTGGCCTCCGCGCGGCTGCTGGTGTCGGGCAGCGCGCCGCTGCCGGTGCCGGTGTTCGAGCGGCTGGCGGCGCTCACCGGGCACGCCCCGATCGAGCGGTACGGGATGACCGAGACCCTGATCACGGTGTCGACGCGGGCGGACGGCGAGCGCCGGCCGGGCAGCGTCGGCGTCCCGGTGGAGGGGGTGCGCACCCGGCTGGTCGGGGAGGACGGCGGCGCGCTGCCCGCGGACGGCGAGTCGGTCGGGGAGCTGCAGGTCAGCGGTCCGACGCTGTTCCGCGGGTACCTGAACCGGCCGGAGGCCTCGGCGGAGGCCTGGACGGCCGACGGCTGGTTCCGGACGGGCGACGTGGCGGTGATCGGCGCCGACGGCTTCCACCGGATCGTCGGCCGGGCCTCGGTGGACCTGATCAAGAGCGGCGGCTACCGGATCGGCGCCGGCGAGGTGGAGGCCGCGCTGCGCGACCACCCGGCGGTGGCCGACGCGGCGGTGGTCGGCGCGCCCGACGCGGACCTCGGGCAGACCGTGGTGGCGTACGTGATCCCGGACGGCCCGGTGAGCGGCGATGAGCTGACCGCGTTCGTGGCCGAGCGGCTCTCGGTGCACAAGCGGCCGCGCCGGGTGGTGCTCGTCCCCGAGCTGCCGCGCAACGCGATGGGCAAGGTGCTGAAGAAGCAGCTGCTCGACCTGGGGTGACCCGGGCGGCGGGGCTTTGGCCGGTGGCATGTGCCGGGCGGCCGACGGGCGACGGTCCGGCGGCCGCCCGGCACGGCCGCAGGTATGGGGACCGGCCTGCCGCGGGTACCACCTCCGGTGGCGTGGGGGCCGGGTACGGCCTCAGCCGCCCGGCGGGAGTGCCGTCGGGGCGAGCCGAGGGCAGGGGAAGCTGTGATCGTCTGGGTCAACGGGGCATTCGGGACGGGCAAGACCAGAGCCTGCCGCGAGCTGGTGGAGCTGCTGCCCGGGAGCCTGCTCTTCGATCCCGAACTGGTCGGGGCCGGGCTGCGCCGGCTGCTGCCGGCCGACCGGCTGGAGCCGGCCGCTGACGTGCGGGACGTGGCGGCGTGGCGGCGGCTGGTGCCGGAGGTGGCGGCCGCGCTGCTCGGGGAGGTGCCGGGGCCGCTGGTGGTGCCGATGACGCTGCTGCGCGAGGACCACCGGGACGAGATCTTCGGATCGCTGGCGTCCCGCGGCCTGGCGGTGCACCACTTCGTGCTGGACGCTGCTGAAACGATCCTGCACGAGCGCGGGGCCGAGCACCTGGCCGACTACCGGGCGGCCCGTCGGTGGCTCGTCCGCGACGCCCAACTGGTGGACGTCGACGGCGCGACACCGCGCCAGACCGCGCAGCGCATCGCGGAGCTGCTGAGCGAGGGCCGGGCCCGGTGCCCGATCGTGCGCAGCCACGAGGGGCCGGGCGACACCGTCGCGGCGGCGGTGCTGCTCTTCGACGAGCGGGACCGGGTGCTGCTGGTCGACCCGGTGTACAAGCCGTTCTGGGAGTTCCCGGGCGGGGTGGTGGAGCGCGGCGAGGCGCCCACCGACGCGGCGGTGCGGGAGGCCGCGGAGGAGTTGGGCCTCTACCTGGAGCCGGGCTCGCTGCGGCTGCTGACGGTCGACTGGGAGCCGGGCACCGGGCCCGGCCGGGGCGGCCTGCGGCTGGTGTACGACGGCGGGCGGCTCGGCTCCGGGGCGGGCGGGCGGCTGCGGCTGCCCGCGGACGAGCTGCGGGGCTGGCGGTTCGTCACCCTGGACGAGGCGGCCGCGCTGCTGCCGCCCGGCCGGTTCCGGCGGCTGGCCGCGGCGCTGGGGGCCAGGGAGCTGGGCGAACTGCGCTACCTGGAGGCGGGGGTGCCCGCCGGACGCGGGTGACGGGTGCCCGGGCGGGGGGCGACCCCGCCCGGGGCGGCGGTCAGCCGCGGTAGGAGGCGTAGGTGCGCAGGAAGATCGCCTCGGTGAGGGCCATCAGCTCCAGCTCCACCGGGTCGACGCTCTCGTTGACGGCGTGGATCCGCGCGGTGGGCTCCTCGACGCCGATCAGGATGATCTCCGCCGCTGGGTAGAGGGTCCGCAGGGTGTTGCAGAGCGGGATCGAGCCGCCCTCGCCGGTCGCGGTCATCGGCTTGCCGAAGGCCGCGAGCATCGCCGCGCCCATCGCCTCGTAGGCGGGGCCGGTGAGCTCGGCGCGGAAGGACTCGCCGCCGGAGAGCAGCCTGACCTCGGCGTGCGCGCCCCACGGGACGGCCGCCTCCAGGTGGCTGATCAGGGCGTGCTGGGCGGCCTTGAGGTCGGTGCCCGGCGGGACCCGCAGGCTGACCAGGGCCTTGGCGCTCGCCTGGACGGAGTTGGAGGCGCCGACCACGCCGGGGGCGTCGATGCCGAGCACGGTCACGGACGGGCGGGCGCAGAGCCGGTCGGAGACCGTGCCGGTGCCGGTGAGGGCGACGCCGTCCAGCACCTCGGCGTCGGAGCGGAACTGCTGCTCGTCGTACTGGTGGCCGTCCCAGACCTGGTCGGCGGCGAGACCGGTGACGGCGACGTCGCCGTTGCGGTCGTGCAGGCCGGCCAGCACCTGGATCATCGCCTGCAGGGCGTCCGGGGCGGCGCCGCCGAAGGCACCGGAGTGCAGGTTGCCGGCCAGGGTCGCGATCGAGACCTCGACGACGGTCATGCCGCGCAGGGTCGCGGTGACGCTCGGGACGCCGAGGGCGACGTTGCCGGTGTCACCGATCACGACGGCGTCGGCGGCGAGCAGTTCGGGGTGCGCCTCGGCGTAGCGCTCCAGGCCGCCGGTGCCCTGCTCCTCGGAGCCCTCGACGACGACCTTGAGGCCGACCGGGAGGGCGCCGTCCACCTCGCGCAGCGCCCGCAGGGCGGTGAGGTGCATCAGGATGTTGCCCTTGCAGTCGGCGGCGCCGCGCCCGTACCAGCGGCCGTCACGTTCCGTCAGTTCGAAGGCGGGGCTGTCCCAGGCGGACTCCTCCAGCGGTGGCTGGACGTCGTAGTGGGAGTACAGCAGGACGGTCGGCGCGCCCTCGGGGCCGGGGAGCTCGGCGTAGACGGCCTGGCTGCCGTCGGGGGTGTCCAGGAGCCGCACGCCGGTCAGGCCCTCGGCGGCGAAGGCGTCGGCGACCCACCGGGCGGCCTTGCGGCACTCCTCGACGGGGAACACCCGGGGGTCGGCGACGGACGGGAAGGCGACCAGTTCCGCGAGGTCGCTCTTGGCGCGCGGCATCAGCGATCGGACGGCGTCGGCCAGCTGCTGGTGGGTCATCAGGACTCCGAAGGGGTTTCGAACGGGTACGTCCGGATCCTAGGCGGTCGGCGCGGTCCCGAGGCCGGGCGCCGGTCGGTCGGCCGGGGGCCGCTCGGCCAGGTGTGTGGCGGTGGGCGGGGGCGGGTTGACTAGGATGCGAGGGTGACTGACTCCGGTAGCTCCCTCGACCGCGATCCGCTCGACTCCAGCGAGAACGACGGGTCGGACCTGCTCGACGGCGTCTGGGACGTGGTCGTGGTGGGGGCCGGCCCGGCCGGCTCCTCGGCCGCGTACGCCGCCGCCCGGCAGGGCCGGCGGGTCCTGCTGCTCGACAAGGCCGAGCACCCCCGGTACAAGACCTGCGGCGGCGGCATCATCGGCCCGTCCCGGGACACCCTGCCGGAGGACTTCAAGCTCCCGCTGCAGGACCGGATCCACAACGTGACGTTCGCGCTGAACGGCCGGTTCTCCCGGACGCGGCGCTCGAAGCGGATGCTGTTCGGGCTGGTCAACCGGGACGAGTTCGACCTGCGCCTGGTGCAGTCCGCCGAGCAGGCGGGCGCCGTGCTGGCGACCGGTGTGACGGTGAGCGGCGTGGAGCAGCAGGGCGGCGACACCCGCACGGTCGTGGTGACCACGGCGGACGGCCGGCGGATCGAGGCGCGCGCGGTGGTCGGCGCGGACGGCTCGGCGAGCCGGATCGGCCGGCACGTGGGGGTGACCTTCGACCAGATCGACCTCGGTCTGGAGGCGGAGATCCCGGTGCCGGAGTCGGTGGTGCGGCACTGGGCGGGCACCATCCACCTGGACTGGGGCCCGCTGCCGGGCTCGTACGGCTGGGTGTTCCCGAAGACGGAGTCCGGGACGCTGACGGTCGGGGTGATCTCGGCGCGCGGTGACGGCGAGGCGACCAAGAAGTACCTGCAGGACTACATCCGGCGCCTGGGCCTGTCCGGCTTCACGCCGCTCGTGGAGTCCGGGCACCTGACGCGCTGCCGGGCGGAGGACTCGCCGCTGTCGCGCGGCCGGGTGCTGGTGGCCGGTGACGCGGCGGGCCTGCTGGAGCCGTGGACCCGCGAGGGCATCTCGTACGCGCTGCGCTCGGGCCGGCTGGCCGGCGAGTGGGCGGTGCGGGTCGCGGAGGCGGGCGGCGCGGCGGACGTGCGCCGGCAGGCGCTGAACTACGCGTTCGCGATCAAGGCGGGCCTGGGGGTGGAGATGCGCGCGGGCAAGCTGATGCTGGCCGCGTTCGAGAAGCGGCCGCACCTGTTCCACGCGGCGGTGTGCCTGGTGGACCCGGCGTGGCGGGCGTTCGCCCGGACCACGCAGGGCCACACCACGTTCGCGCAGATCGTCCGGGACTACCGGGCGGCCAGGCGCCTGGCGGCGGTGGCCGGCCGGTAGCCCGCGGCGGGGCCTACTTGAGGCCGGTGTCCAGGGCGTTGATCAGGGTGCCGGACGGGGTGTCGCCGGACATCTCCCAGATCATCGCGCCCAGCAGGTTCTTCGACTTCAGGTAGGCGGTCTTCTGGCCGATCGACCAGGTGTCGTCGAAGGTCCACCACTGGCCGCCGGCGCCGGTGTAGGCGTAGGTGGAGACCGACTGGGTGTCGTGGTGGACGGTCAGGTTCGGGACGCTCGTGATCAGGTTGCTGTAGCCGCGCGTCCCGGCCTCCTCGGCGAACTGGCCGGGTGCCGCGCCGGTCGCGGCCTGCCACTCGCCGTACGCGCCGCCGTCGGTGACGCCCTGCCAGCCGCGCCCGTAGAACGGGAAGCCGATGGTGAGCTTGCGCGGGTTGACCCCCGCGCCGAGGTAGGCCTGGACCGCGGCGTCCACCGAGAAGTGGAAGCCGTACGGGTCCTGGGCGTCGGCGTAGAGGTTGGCCTGGTGGCCGGCCCGGTTGGGCTCCCAGGAGTTGTCGCTGCCCGCGCCGTGGAAGTCGTAGCCCTGCACGTTGGCGATGTCCAGGTACTGGAAGATCTTCGAGAGGTCCCAGCCCTGGGCGATCTTGGCGGGGTCGGCCGGGGTGAAGGCGGTGAGCAGTTTGTGCGAGCCGCCGAGGGCGTCCAGCTGGGTGCGGAACTCGGCGAGCAGCTTGGTCAGGTTGTCCTTGTCGGCGGCGTTCCAGTGGTTGCCGGCGTGGCCGTCGGGGGAGCCGGGCCACTCCCAGTCGAGGTCGATGCCGTCGAAGATGCCCGCGGCTGTGCCCGGGCCGCCGGCGCCGTTGTAGAGCGGCAGGTTGCCCTTGATCCAGATGTCGATGCAGGAGGAGACCAGCTTCTTGCGGGAGGCGTCGGTGGCGGCGGCGTCCGAGAAGTACTTGGAGTAGGTCCAACCGCCGAGCGAGACCACGACCTTGAGGTTCGGGTACTTCGCCTTGAGCTTCTTCAGCTGGTTGAGGTTGCCGCGCAGCGGCGCCCAGCCGTCGTCGGCGACCCCGTCCACGGACTGGGCGGCGCTGAACGGGCGGGAGTAGTCGGCGTCCGCGTCGCCCGCGCCGGTGCCCTGGTCGGGGTCCTGCGGGTTGGCGGTGGTGCCCTTGGTGACGCCGGCCAGGCAGGTCAGGTTGACCGGGTCGATGTTCTCGAAGGCGTAGTTGATCACGTCGAGCTTGGCGGCGCTGCCCGAGGTGTCGAGGTTCTTCACGAAGTACTGGCGCCCGTAGATGCCCCACTGCACGAAGTAGCCGACCCGGGTGTACTTGCCCGGCCCGGCCAGGTCTCCGGTGGTGACGGTGACCGGCGGGGAGAGCGCGGAGCCGTTGTCGGCGGCGTCCCGGGCCCGCACGGTGAAGGTGTACGTGGTGGCCGGGGAGAGCTGGTCGATGGTGGCCGAGGTGCCGGTGACGGTCTTCAGCAGGGTGGTGGTGCCCTGGTAGACCTCGTAGGTGGCGACCCGCTGGTTGTCGGTGGCGGCGTTCCAGGCGAGCGAGACGCTGGTGCTGGTCACCCCGGTGGAGCGGAAGCCGCCCGGGGTGGTCGGCGGGACGGTGTCGGTCGCCGGGTCGACGGTGCGGGCGGTCACCGCACCGCCCGCCGGACCGGTGTTGCCGCGGCTGTCCTTGGCCCGCACGCCCAGCGTGTACGAAGTCGCCGGGGCGAGGCCGGTGAGGACCGTCGAGGTGGTCGTCGAGGTGCCGAGCACGGTCGAGCCGTTCAGCACCTCGTAGGAGGCGACCGGGTTGTCCCCGGCGGAGGCCGCGGTCCAGCTCAGCGCGATCGAGTGGGCCGTGGTGTCGACCACCGTCGGGGTGCCGGGCGCGGTCGGCGGCACGTCCGGCGTGCCGTCACACTTGTCGCCGTTGATCCGGCAGTTGGTCGGGGTGCCGACCGGGCCGGTGGCGACGAACCAGAAGCTGTACGGCTCGGTGGTGGCGTGCGGCTGCACGGTGGCGTTGTAGTACGCGTTGGTGGCGGTCACGTGCCGGCCGCTGACCGTGGCCTGCCCGTTGTAGCTGCTGCCGACGGTGACGCCGGCGGGCAGGTCGAACTCGATCGTCCACCCCGTAACGGCGGCGGCGTTGTCGTTGCGCACCACGTAGGTGCCCTTCCACCAGGAGCCGTTGTCGGCCGTGGTGAACGTGGCGGTGAGCCGGCCCGCGGCGTGCGCGGGCGTGGCGGCGAGCAGGGCGATCGGCAGGGCGAGTGCGCCGAGCAGGGCGAGCAGGCGTGCTCGGACGCGGTGACGGAACCGGACGTGCATCGGTACTCCCTGTCTGGTGTGGGGGATCCGTACAGGGGTGCCGGGAGCCAATTGGAGGGTAGGGGCGCCCGCGCCGACGCGTCAACAGGTCTGGACCACAAGGAAGTTGACGATCAGTTCGCGATCACTGGAGCAGCTGGTCGGCGAGCGGGCTGCGGGCGTACAGCACCATCCGGCCGTGCCGGGCCCGGGTGACCAGCCGGGCGGCGGCGAGCACCGCCAGGTGCTGGCTGACCGCACCCGGCGTGACGCCCAGCCGGCGGGCCAGCTCCACCGTCGCGGTCGGCTCCGCCAGCAGGGCCAGCAGCCGGGCCTTGGGCACACCGATCAGCTGCTCCAGGGCGTGCGGGGTCGGCGGCGGCTCGACCGGCCCGGCCAGGGTCGCCAGGCCGCGCGCCGGGTAGCTGATCATCGGCAGCCGGCGCGGGTCGATCGAGCTGCACGCGCCGCGGGCGAAGCAGGTCGGGACGAACACCAGGCCGCGCCCGTCGATCAGGATGTCCGCGTCGTCGTCCCAGGAGTCGTGGCGCAGCGTCAGGATCCCGTCCTCCCAGAACAGCCGGCGGTCCAGGTCGGAGAGCAGCGCGGAGGCGCCGCGCTCGGCCAGGATCCGGGAGCGGTGCACCAGGTCGGCGTGCAGCACCGACCGGGCGCGCGGCCACCACTCCGGCGCCAGGCAGCGCTCGAAGTACTCCTCCAGGGCGTCGGCGATCCGGGCCAGCAGGGCCGCCGGATCGGCCAGCCCCCGGGCCAGCGGCGGCGGCAGCTCCCGCCCGTGCGGCAGGTGGGTCAGCTCCAGCTCCGCGCGCAGCAGCGCCGGGTCGAAGGCGCGGACGGCCGCCAGCTCGGTCGCGAAGTCCGGGAACGGGGAGAGCGGACGCGGCGTCAGGAAGTCCGGCACGAAGCGGTTCCCGGCCACCAGGGCCAGCAGCACCGCGGTGTCGCAGCGCTCGAACTCCGGCCGGATCCGCTCGAACGCCCGGGTCTGGTGCACGTACACCCCCGGATGCGTCCACATCCGCAGACCCAGCACCGTCTCGTGCAACGGCGAGCACGCGAAGGTCGCCGCCGCCAGATCGGCCAACCCCAGGCGGAAACGGTGCATTCCACCCCCCATTCGTCAGCCCAGGCCTAAATCACTACCACGGGGTGGAGCGTACGCGGTCTGATCGGCCCATGACCGCCACCACCCTTGCCGACCCCGCCCCGCCCACCGGCCGAAGGCTCCGCGACCGCCTGCTCCACCGCGACCCGGTGCTCCGCCGGCTCGCCGCGCTCACCATGGTCAACACCGTCGGAAGCGGCCTGTCGATGACCCTCGGCGTGCTGTACTTCACCCGCGTGCTCGGCTTCGGCGTCGGCGAGGTCGGCGTCGTGCTGACCGCCGCCGGCGGCTGCGGCGTGCTCGCCGGCATCCCCGCCGGGCGGGTCTCCGACCGCTTCGGACCCAAGCCGATGCTGATCGTCCTCAACGTGCTGCTGGCCGCCGGCACCGCCTGCTACACCCTGGTGCACAGCCTGCCCGCCCTCGCCGCGCTGGCCTGCCTGGTCACCGTGGTCGACCGCTCCGGCAGCACGGCCCGCGGCGCGCTGTACGCCGAGGTCCTGCCGCCCGAGCAGCGCGTCGAGGGCCGCGCCTACCTGCGCTCGGTCACCAACGTCGGCATCTCGGTCGGCACCCTGCTCGCCGCGCTCGTCCTGCAGGCCGACACCCGCGCCGCCTACCAGGCCGCGCTGCTCGCCGACGCGCTCTCCTTCGCGGTGGTCGCCGTGCTGTACGCGGTGACCGTGCCCGGCACCCCCCGTACGGGCGGCACCGCCGCCCGCGAGCAGGCGGGCGGCCGCAACCCCGCGCTGCGCAACCTGCCGTTCCTCGCCGTCACCGCCCTCAACGGCCTGCTCTGCCTGCAGTTCGCGATGATCGAGGTCGGGGTACCGCTGTGGATCGTCCGCGACACCGACGCGCCCCGCGTCATGGTCGCCGGGTCGATGCTGGTCAACACCGCGCTGGTGATCATGCTCCAGGTCCGCGCCACCCGCGGCACCGAGGAACCCGCCCGGGCCGCCCGCGCCGTCGGCCGCGGCGGACTGCTGGTGGCCGGCGCCTGCCTGCTGCTCGGCCTGGCGGCCGGCGTCCCCGCCTGGGCGGCCGTCCTGCTGCTCGCCGGCGGCATCGCGCTCCAGGCGCTCGGCGAGGTGCTCAGCCAGGCGGGCGGCTGGGCGCTCAGCTACGACCTCGCCGAGGAGGGCAAGCACGGCGTGTACCAGGGCGTGTTCAACACCGGGCAGTCCGCGGCGTTCATGCTCGGCCCGGTCCTGGTCACCTCGGCGGTGATCACCCACGGGCTGCTCGGCTGGGCCCTGCTGGCCGCGCTGTTCGCGGCGGCCGGCCTCGCGATGGGCCCCGCGGTCCGCCGGGCCCGCCGCGCGGCGGCCGCGGCCTGACACGGCGGCCCTTGCGCCGCGGCTCTTGCGGCGTGGCCCTTGCGCCGCGGCCCGCCCGGCGCGGCGCGGGCGGCGCGGCCCGCCCGGCGTGGCCCGCCCGGCGCGGCCCGGGCGGCGTCACCACGGGTTTTCGTCGGACGGTCTGGATTGTCGGGGCCCTGACGTGCCAGGGTTCCTCTCAGCCGTCCGACCCACCCTCAGCCGGAAAGCAGGCCCGACGCGATGACCCGCGAAGCACCCCTCGTCCGCATCACCACCGCCGACGCCGTCGCCACGCTGGAGCTCGACTCCCCGCACAACCGCAACGCCCTCTCCACCCGGCTGATGGCCGAACTGGCGCAGGGCCTCGCGGACGCGGCCGCCGACCCGGCGGTGCGGGCCGTCGTCCTCGGCCACACCGGCAAGGTCTTCTGCGCGGGCGCCGACCTCTCCGAGGCCACCGGCAACGACCCGACGGTCGGGCCGCGCGGGCTGGTCGACATCCAGCGGGCCGTCGTCGACTGCCCCAAGCCCGTGATCGCCCTGGTCGACGGCCACGTCCGGGCCGGCGGCCTCGGCCTGCTCGGCGCCTGCGACCTGGCCGTCGCCGGACCGCAGTCCACCTTCGCCTTCACCGAGGTCCGGCTCGGCCTCGCGCCCGCCGTCATCTCGCTGCCGCTGCGCCCCAAGCTCGACCCGCGGGCCGCCTCCCGCTACTACCTGACCGGCGAGACCTTCGACGCCGCCGAGGCTGCCCGGATCGGCCTGATCACCGAGGCCGCCGACGACCCGGCCGCCGCTCTCAAGACCCTGCTGGACGCCGTCCGGCTCGGCTCCCCGCAGGGCCTCGCCGAGTCCAAGCGGCTCGCCAACGCGGCCGTCGTCGCCTCCTTCGAGCAGGGCGCCGAGGAGCTCGTCGCGCTCTCGGCCCGGCTGTTCGGCTCGGACGAGGCCCAGCAGGGCATGCGCGCCTTCCTGGAGCGCAAGCCCGCCCCCTGGGCCCGGTAGGCACCGCCCGAGGCGCCGCGGCCGGGGTCAGCTCCAGCGGATCCGCGCCGAGCCGCGCCACAGCTCGAACAGCGAGCGGTCGCCCTCGGCCGTCACCCGCTCCAGCGGCAGCCGGTTCCACAGCAGCAGGTACAGCTCGTGCGCCCGGCCGCTGACCACGCAGTCGGCGGCCGGAGCGCCGTCCGGCAGCTCCTGCGTCACCACCGGCTCCTGGCTCACCGTCACCAGCCAGGACGCCGGGCGGTCCGTCGTCCGCACCAGCAGCGTGCGCGGCCGCTCACTGCGCAGCGGGGTCTTCGGCCGGACCAGGAACCGGGTCAGCAGCTCGGCGATCCCGTCCTCCGCGAACGCCGGGCCCGTCGCGGACGGCTCCTGCCCCGCCGCGAACTCGGCGTCCACCCGGTGGACCGCCGTCTCGTGCGCCTGCCGCCGCGCCCAGAACGCCAGCGGCGACGGCGCCGGCAGGAAGCTCCAGCAGTCCAGGTCCGCCGGAGCCTTCTCCAGGGCCGCCACCAGCCCGAAGTGGCCGGAGCGGAACCACTCCACCAGCCCGGCGTCGTCCGGGTCCGGACCCCACGCCCGCTGCTGCCCGGCGTCGTCCAGCGGCACCCGGTGGCCGTCCGCCACGTACGCGGTCGCCCACCGGTGCACCCGCCCGGTGTGCCGGAGCAGGTCCGCAAGCCGCCAGTCCGGGCAGGTCGGGACCGGGGCGTCCAGGTCGGTGACGGCCGCGGCGTCGGCCAGCAGGGCGCCGTCGCGGCGCAGGGCGTCGATGTGCTCGGAGATCTCCACGCGCCGATTCTGCCGCCCGCGCCGCCCGCGCGGTGTGATGTTGCTCCCCATCCGGCCTGCGACCCGGCCCGCGCCGATACGGTGAGCCCATGCCGCTCGCCCGTACGCCGCTCCGCTCCAGGCTCACCGCCGCCGTCCGCGACCGGGCCCGCCGGCTCGCCGGGCGGGCCGTGCACCGCGGCTGGGCCCTCGTCCAGGACGTCGGCGCGGTCAGCAACCGCAACCCCGGCCCCTACCGCTTCCGGGAACTCGGCGACGGCACCAAACTCGCCTTCCCGCTCGGCACCGTCTTCAACGAGCAGTGGGTCACCATCGGCCCGTTCTCCATCATCGGCGAGCGCGTCACCATCTCCGCCGGCTTCCTGCCCGGCCTCGACCTCGGCCCCGAACCGCTCGTCCGGATCGGCGGCGGCTGCGTCATCGGCCGCGGCAGCCACATCGTCGGCCACCAGTCGATCGTCCTCGGCGACGACGTGTGGACCGGACCCAACGTGTACATCACCGACCAGGCCCACGAGTACCGCGACACCGGCCTGCCGATCGGCAAGCAGTGGCCGCGCAACGAACCCGTCGAGATCGGCGCCGGCTCCTGGATCGGCACCGGCGCCGTGATCCTCCCCGGCGCCCGGCTCGGCCGCAACGTCGTCGTCGCCGCCAACTCCGTCGTCACCGGCGAGGTCCCCGACCACGCCGTCGTCGCCGGCGCCCCCGCCAAGGTCGTCCGCAGCTGGAACCCCGAGGACGGCTGGCAGCCGCCCATCCGGCACGAGGCACCGAGGCCCATACCGGAAGGCGTCACCGCCGAACAGCTGCGCGCCCTCGTCGGATGGGACCTGCGGCTGCCCGGCGAGACCGCCGGGAACTGAGCTCGGCCGTGGACCTGCTGACGGAGCTCGCCGCCTCGTACGACCGGGTGTGCGACACCGTCTCCGCGATGGCGGAGGACGAACTGCGAGAACCGTCCGCGCTGCCCGGCTGGAACCGCGCCGACGTGGTCACCCACCTCGCCCGCAGCGCCGACGCCTACCGGCGGCTGCTCGCGATCGCCCGCGGCCAGAACCCGCCCGCCCCGCGGGAGGACCTGCGGACCGGATTCAGCGCGCTGTTCGCCGACGCCCGGGCGATGCCCGCGGCCGCGTGGGACGCCCCCGTGACCGCACGCGGTGGCTGGTCGCACCCCGCCCGGTTCACCCTCCAGCGCTGTCGGCGCGAACTGGAGACCCACCACGTCGACCTCGCCGCCGGGTACCGCACCGCCGACTGGCCGACCGGGTACGTCGAATGGGCCCTCGACGACACCCTCGCCGCGTTGGCGGCCCGGCGCTTCGGGCCGGTCACGGTGCACGCGGTCGACCTCGACCGGCGATGGGACCTCGGCACGGACGGCCCGTCCGCCGCCGGCCCGGGGCACGCGCTGCTCGCCTGGCTCAGCGGCCGCGCCGACGGCCGCGAGCTGGGCGCCGAGCTGCCCGTACCGCCCGCGTGGCCGTTGCCGCCCGTCCGATTCCGTCCCTGATCACCCGGCCGCGACGGATCGCCAGGCGTCCCGGATCATGGTGTCCAGGTCGGAACGGACCGGCCGCCAGTCGAGCTCACGGCGGATCAGCGAGGTGTCCGCCACCAGCCGCGGCGCCTCCGCCACCGCCGGACGGTGCACCACCGGGATCCGCCGCCCCGTCACCCGCTCTGCCGTCGCCACGATCTCCCGCACGCTCGCCGGTGTCGCCCCCACGTTGTACACCCGGCCCGTCGGTGCTGCCAGCGCCAGCGCGTACGCCGCCGCCATGTCGTCCACGTGCACGAAATCGCGGACCACGCTGCCGTCGCCGTTCAGCTCCAGCCGCGGATGGCGGCCCGCCGCCACCGCCAGCGCCTTCGGAATGATCCGGGCCTCGTCGACGTCCCCGGTGCCCGCCGCGTTGAAGCAGCGCAGCACCACCCCGTCCACCGCCGCGTCCGCGAGCAGCAGGCGCTCCGCCGCGAGCTTCGACTCCCCGTACGGATTGCCCGGCGCCGGCGGCGCGTCCTCGCCGATCGGCTGCCGCTCCGGAGCGCCGTACACCGCCGCCGTCGAACCGAACACCACCCGCGGCCGCCGGTCCGCCGGGAGCGCCGCGAGCAGCGCCTCCATGCCGCCCAGGTTCACCTCCCAGTGCGACTGCGGGCGCTCCACCGACTCCCGCCCCCGGGTCAGCGCCGCCAGATGGCACACCGCGTCGACCTCCGCGAGCGCCGCCTGCCACACCGCCGCGTCCCGCACGTCCCCCACCGCCACCCGCCCCACCGGCAACCCCTCCGGGACCTCCGCCCGCCGCGCCAGCGCCCACACCTCGTGCCCGTCCGCCGCCAGCCGCCGCACCACCGCCCGCCCCACGAACCCGAACGCCCCACTCACCAGCACCCGCACCCCGACACCCGCCTCTCGCCCACGCACCGACACCCCATCGTCCCTGAAAACGCCCCCCTCCTTGCCCCCACCACCGGCGGCCCGCGCCCGATCGAACGCCACAGCCGTCTGCCGGAGGACGCACGGCGGGCGCAGACGACGGTGAAGGGACCGAGGTCCCCGCGCTCTTCGACTTCCCGCTGGACACCTCGCGCTGGACTCCTCCCGGACAGCGTCCGGTGCGAGAGCTGGAGCGGTGATCCGGTGGTCGGGGCGGTGGGGAGGGGCAGCGCCTAGGCTGACGGGATGTTCGATGATGTGAAGACCGGTCCGGTGACGCCGGACGACCTCGCCGAAGGGGTGCGGTTGGTGGTCGGGTTGCTGCGGCAGCCGGCCGCGTTGGCGGGGGACTGGGGGCGGCCGGCCGGGGCGGTGGAGTGGAGCTGCTGGGAGACGGCGGAGCACCTGGCGGACGATCTGTTCTCGTACGGGGCGCAGTTGGGGCCGCAGTCGCCGCCGGCGGTGAGCCACGTGCCGTTCGTGTGGCAGCGGCACGGGCCGGGCAGGCCGGCGAACGTGATCTTCGCGGACCGGGAGGCCGGGCCGGAGGGCCTGGTGCAGGTGGTGGAGTCGTGCGGGGCGTTGCACGTGGCGATGGTGCGGACGGCGGCGCCGTCGGCACGGGCGTTCCACATCTTCGGGACGGCGGACGCCGAGGGTTCGGCGGCGATGGGGCTGGTGGAGCTGTTCGCGCACGCGGAGGACCTGGCGCGCGGCCTGGGCCTGGAGTGGCGGGCGCCGGCGGAGATCTGCGCGCGGGTGCTGCACCGCTTGTTCCCGGACGTGCCGGTGGGCGGTGACCCGTGGGCGTCGCTGCTGTGGGCGACCGGCCGCGGTGAGCTGCCGGGTCTGGCGCGGCGGACCGAGTGGCGGTGGGACAGCTCGCCGCGGGGCTGAGGTCAGCGGGTGCGCAGGGTGACGACGGCGGTGGTGCCGTCGACGGCGAGCGGGTGACGGCTCGTCGGGGGGAGCAGCGCGGCGTCGAAGCGGCCGAGCCGGGTGCCGCCGACGACCGCGGTGCCGGTGAGGCAGACCAGCAGGACGTCCGCGTCGGCGGGCACGTCGACCGGGCGGGCGGTGCGGACGAGGTCGACGGTGGCGCGGGCGCGGCCGCGGCGGGTCATCACGTTGAAGGCGACCACCGGCCCGGCGGGGAGCCGGCAGTCGGTGTCGGCGTCGCCGGGGAAGGCGAACGGCCGGTACGGCTCGGCGTGGTGCTCGGTGCCGTCGACGGTGAGGAGCACGCCTTCGCCGTCGACGACGGTGAGCACCCGGTCGGAGTCCGGGAAGCGGGAGAACGGTCCGCCCCGGGCGACGTCGGCGAGGCTGGCCCGCCACGCGAAGTCGGCGGGGCCGGCGTCGGCGGGGTGGCCGGCGATCTCGCGGGTGGTGCCGCCGCCGTTCAGCCAGGCGGTGGCGACGCGGTCGGCGGCGCGGAGCAGGGTGAGGGTCATCGGGGGCTACTTGTACTGGGCGATCTGGATCAGGTTGCCGCAGGTGTCGTCGAGGATCGCGGTGATCACCGGGCCGAGGTCGACGGGGGCCTGGGCGAAGCGGACGCCGAGGGCCTGCATCCGCTCGTACTCGGCCCGGACGTCGTCCACGGCGAAGGAGGTGTGCGGGATGCCGTCGGCGACCAGGCCGTTCTGGTACGGCTTCACCACCGGGTGGGCGTCGGGTTCGAGGACCAGTTCGGTGCCGTCGGGGTCCTCGGGGGAGACCACGGTGAGCCAGCGGTGCTCGGGGCCGAGCGGGACCTCGGTCTTCTTCACGAAGCCGAGCACCTCGGTGTAGAAGCGCAGGGCCTTGTCCTGGTCGTCGACGAAGACGCTGGCCAGGTTGATCTTCACGGGGTGCCCTCCGGCGCGTCGGGCCTGAGCCACCGGGTGAGGATGCGCTCAAGCGGTTCGGTGTTGAGGTCGTGGAACTTGTAGCGGCCGTCGCGCCGGGTCCGGACCAGGTCGGCGGCCTCCAGGACGGCGAGGTGCTGGCTGATGGCCTGCCGCGACAGGCCGAGGCCGTGCTTGGTCGCCAGCCGTGCGCAGATCTCGAACAGCGACTGGCCGTCCCGTTCGGCGAGTTCGTCGAGGATGCGTCGCCGGGTGGGGTCGGCCAGGGCCTTGAAGACATCGTCCGCCACATCCCCACCATAGGCAAGCAACGACTTGCCTATCAACTCCGCGGGTGGCGCGGGGGGCCGCGGACGACCTCCCGCGCTCAGGCGCGGCGGCGGACGACCAGGGCGAGCAGGCCGGACAGGACGGCGCTGCCGGCGACGGTGGTGAGGGCGAACGGGAGGCTGGTGGCGTCGGCGAGGAAGCCGATCACCGGTGGTCCGATCAGCATGCCCGCGTAGCCGAGGGTGGAGGCGGTGGCCACGCCGCGCGGTCCGCCGAGGGCGCCGGCCTGGGCGATCGCGAGCGGGAAGACGTTCGCCAGGCCGAGGCCGACCAGGACGAATCCGCCGAGCGCGACCCACACCGACGGCGCGAACGCCGCCAGCAGCATGCCCGCCCCGGCCGCCAGGCCGCCGAACAGCATCACCCGGGTCTGGCCGAGCCGGACGGTCAGCCAGGTGCCGCCGACCCGTCCGGTGGTCATCGCGAAGGCGAAGGCCGCGTAGCCGGCGGCGGCGAGTCCGGCGGAGGCGTGGACGTCGTCGGTCAGGTGCAGGGTGGCCCAGTCGGCGAGCGCGCCCTCGCCGTACGCGGTGAACAGCGCGGTCAGGCCCAGCAGGACGACCAGCAGCCGGGCGCCGCGCGGCGCGGCCGCGGGTGCGGCGGCCGGTGCGGTCCGGGTGGGGGCGGCCGGTGCGGCGGAGGGGGCGCGGAGCAGGGCCCACCCGGCGGCGGCGGTGACGGCCAGGCCGAGCGCGCCCGCCAGGGCGAGCGCCCAGGCGGTGGTGATCCGGCCGGCCAGCAGGCCGCCGACGGCGGCGCCGAGCAGGCCGCCGAGGCTGTACCCGGCGTGGAAGCTGGGCATCACGGGCCGGCGGAGCTGGGCGACCAGGTCGACCGCGGCGGAGTTCATCGCGACGTTCGCGGCGCCGTAGCCCGCACCGAAGAGCAGCAGGACGGCGCCGAGCGCCGCGACCGAGTGGGTGTGCGCGGGCAGTGGCACGGCGAGCGAGAGCAGGGCGAGCGAGGCGACGGTGACCCGGCGCGAGCCGTACCGGACGCACAGGCGGCCGATCGGGGCCATGGTGGCGACGGCGCCGGCCGAGATGCACAGCAGGGCCAGGCCGAGCGCGCTGTGCGAGGCGGCGACCTGGGCGCGGACGTCCGGGATCCGGACCACCCAGGCGGCGAACAGGAAGCCGTCGACGGCGAAGAAGGCGGTGAGGGCGGTGCGTGCCGCCGTCCGTCCGGCGGTGCGGCCGGACGGGTGAGGGCGGGGGTCGGTGGGCGTGGTGGAGCGGGCACGTGTTTTGTTTAGTAGCGGCACAAAAGCAGAATAGGGGAGTGCCGCACTCACCTTCAAGCCCGATGCGCCGCGAAGCCGCGCCGCTCCGCGCCGAGTCGCCGCGCCGCCCGGCGCTCGACCGGGGCCGCTCGCTGCTCGGACCGGCGCTCCAACTGGTCCACACCGGCCAGGCGCCCACCCGGTCCGCGCTCACCGGCGCCCTCGACGTCACCCGGGCCACCGCCGGCGCCGTCACCGCCGAACTCGAGGCCCTCGGGCTGATCACCGTCGACTCCCGGCCCGCCGGCGGCGGCCGCGGCCGCCCCTCGCACCGCCTCGCCGTCGCCGAGGACGGCCCCGTGGTGATCGCCGCCCAGATCCACGCCGACGGCATCAGCGCCTCGCTCGCCGGGCTCGGCGGGCAGCTCGTCGAGCCCGTCCACCTGCCGCTGCCCACCGCCACCGACCCCGTCCGGCTGCTGCGCGCCGTCGCCGAGACCGGCGCGGCCCTCGCCCGCGACGCCCGCCGGCGCTGCCTCGGCATCGGACTCGCCCTGCCGAACCCCGTCACCGAACCCGACGGCACCGCCCTCGCCGCCCTGCACTTCGGCTGGCCCAGCGGCACCCCGGTCGCCGACCTGTTCGCCGCCGAGGTCCGGCGCGCCGACCACGGGCCGCGCGCCCGCACCGAACTCCCCAGCGCCGTCGCCAACGACGCCAACCTCGCCGCCCTCGCCGAACACCGGCACGGCGCCGGCCGCGACTCCCGGCACCTGCTCCTGGTCACCTCCGGCCACCGCGGCGTCGGCGGCGCCCTGGTCATCGACGGCCGCCTGCACACCGGCAGCGCCGGCCTCGCCCTGGAGGTCGGCCACGTCACCGTCGACCCGCAGGGACGGCTCTGCCCGTGCGGCAACCGGGGCTGCCTCAACTCCGAGACCGACCCCGACGCGCTGTTCGCCGCCGCCGGACTCCGGCCCGATCCGGCCCTGCCGCTCCTCGGGCAGGCCCGCGAACTCGCCGCCGCCGACACCCCGCAGGCCCGCGCCGCCGTCGAACACGTCGTCGACCGCCTCGGCCTCGGCCTCGCCGGGCTGGTCAACATCCTCAACCCCGACCGGATCGTGCTCAGCGGCCTGCACCTCGACCTGCTCGCCGCCGCGCCCGAACGCCTCGCCGCCGTCGTCGCCGACCGCTGCCTGTGGGGGCGCAGCGGCCGCGTCCCGATCGTCCCCGCCCAGGTCCGCCACGCCGGCCTGGTCGGCGCCGCCGAACTCGCCTGGCAGCCCTACCTCGCCGACCCGCAGGCCGTCACCGCCGCCTGACGCCCGGCCGGCCCCCTGGCCCCCGCTCCCGGGCTCCCGGCTCCCCGCTGCACGCCGAGGCGGAGGCAGAACGGGTGGCCCGCCAGGTCGAGGAGCACCCGGACGTCCGGCTGCGGCTGGAACCCGGCCACGGTGGCGCCGAGCCCGACCGCGCCGGCGACCGCCGACTCCGGGCCGCCGACCCGGAAGCCGAAGCGCACCATCGGGTGCTGCGCCCCGCCTGCCGGCGGCCACACCGGCGGACGGTAGCCGTCCGCCTGCCGGCGGGCCAGGAACGGGCCCTGCGGCGAGGCGGCGGCGACCGCCGTCCCCGGCTCCTCGTGCCCGAGGTGCCGGCCGGGCAACTCGGCGTGGTCCCGGACCTGGCCAGGAGGCCCGCCTCCGGCGCCCCGACCGTCGTGCCCCACTCCGTGCCACCCGTGCGTGATCCCGTCCGCCCGGCCCGGCGCGGTGGGCGGACGGTCGGGTCAACCGGCCGTACCGAGCCCGTCGGTGGCGAGGGCGCTCCGGGTGGAGCGCTGGACGGCGGCCAGGGCAGCGGCGAAGTCGGAACGGGACTGCGCGGCGCGGCCGAAGGCGTCCTTGAAGGCGGCGTACGCGACGTCGACGTCCGGCCCCCAGGAGGACGGCGCGGTGTTGCGGGCGATCTCGGCGGCGCGGGCGTAGAAGTCGGGCTGGTTGGCGAAGAACTCGGGCGCGGCGGCGAGGGCGTCGCCGGTCTGGGCGGCCGTCGCCGCCGGGTAGACGCCGCCCTCCCGCACCAGGGCGGCCACCGCCACCGGGTCCGTGTTCAGCCAGGCGGCGAAGCGGGCGGCGGCCTCGACGTGGCCGTCCTTGCGGGCACCCACGGTCACGCCCGTGCCCGAGCCGCCCCAGCTGCCGGTGACGGACTCGCCGGCCTTCCACTGCGGCAGCGGCGCGATCGCCCACTTGCCCTTGGTGGCGGGCGCGTTGGCGGTGAGCGCGCCGGGCGCCCAGACGGCGGACACCCAGGCGAGCTGGCTGCCCTCGGTGAGCGCCCTGCTCCACGCCTCGGTGTACATCGGCTGGTTGTCGATCGCCCCCTCGCGGACCAGGCCGCCCCAGAACCCGGCGACCCGGCGGGTCGCCTCGTCGTCGACCGCGACCTTCCACTTGCCCCCGCCCGCGCTGCGCCACCAGGTGGCGCCCGCCTGCTGGGCGAGCCCGGCGAACAGGCCGGGGTCGTTGGCGGAGAAGGTGGTGAGCGCCCTGCCCGGGGCCCGGCGCCGCAACTCGCGCGCGGTGTCGGCGAACTCGTCCCAGGTGGCGGGCACCTTGAGGCCGTACTGCTTGAACAGGTCGTGCCGGTAGTAGAGGGCGAGCGGCGCGGTGTCCTGCGGGACCGCGTACGCGGCGGAGCCGACCGTGACCTGCTGCCAGATGCCGGGTGCGAAGCGGTCCTTGACGCCGCCGACCTGCGGGGCGATGTCCACCAGGACGTCCTTGGCGACCAGGGTGGGCAGCACCTGGTACTCCACCTGGACCAGGTCGGGGGCGATGCCGATGTCGACCGCGCTGACCAGCTTGGGGACCATGATGCCGCCGGAGACCTGCTTCTCCACCGTGACGTGGACGTCCGGGTGGGCCTCGTTCCAGAGCTCGGCGACCTTGTCCATGTTGGGGGTCCAGGTCCAGAAGACCAGCTCCACCGGGCCCTTCGCCGCGGACCCGGCGCCGCCCGCGCTCGCGCAGGAGGTCAGGACCAGGGCGCCGGCGAGCGCGGTGGCGGCGGCGAGAACGAGACGGCGGTGCAAGGGTCCTCCCGGAACGGACGCGTGGCCAGGTGGCCGGACGGCGACTGTGCACGTTCACAGTACGGAAACCGGGATGTCACCTGTCAATGCCTCATCATCCACTGTTATCCGCCTGAATCCGGGGACTTGTGGTGTGTACGTTCACAGCGAGGTCGTTCGGGTGGACCCGAGCGTGGCCGTATCCGGCGGGGCCTAGGCGGCCGGCGTCCGGCGGACGGCCTCGACCAGGTAGCGCTGGGAGTGGGCGACGAACGGGCCGTGGCGCTCCATGAAGGCGTGCAGGGTGGCAAGGCGCTCGCGGTAGGCGTCGACGGTGAAGCCGGGGACGATCCAGACCACCTTGCGCAGGAAGTGCACCACCGCCGCGAGGTCGTGGAACTCCATCCGCAGCGCCTCCTGCCGCACGTCCACCACGGTGAGGCCGGCCAGTTCGGCGGCCGTGACGGCGTCGATCGGCAGGGCGCCCGCGTACGTGGTGGTCGGCGGTGGTGCGACGGGGTGCAGCGGCGCGGGGGAGGGGCCCATCATGAACTCGGTCAGCTCGCGGACCGATCCTGAGCCGACCTGCTGGGACAGGTACCGGCCGCCGGGGCGCAGCACCCGGTGCACCTCGTCCCAGCGGGTCGCCACCGGGTGCCGGCTGACCACCAGGTCGAACGCGCCGTCGGGGAACGGGAGGTCGTCGGTGACCTCCGCCTCGACCACGGTGGCGCCGAACCCGGCGAGATTGGCGCGGGCGATGGCGAGGTTCGGCGGCCACGCCTCGGTCGCGGCGAGGACCGGCGGGGCGACGGGCACCGCGGCCAGCACCTCGCCGCCGCCGGTCTGCAGGTCGAGCGCGGCGGTGGCGTCGGCCATCCGGTCGGCCAGCAGTCCGGCGTACCCCCAGGACGGCCGCTGCTCGGTGGCGCGGCCGGTGAACCAGGTGAAGTCCCAGCCCTCGGTGGGGACGGCCTCGCCCTCCGCCACCAGCTCCTCGAAGGTACCCATGGCACCGAGGATGTCAGCCGGTGCCGTGCCGGTCGACCAGGTTCCCCCGCGTGGCGCGGCGGTCGGTCTCGCTACGAGCCGGCGGCGCCCGCCGCGGCCCGGTCGGACTCGCTGCGCAGCACGCAGAACTCGTTGCCCTCGGGGTCGGCGAGCACCGCCCAGCCCGAGCCGTCGGGGTTGCGGCGGTCGGCGACGAGGGTCGCGCCGATGCCGAGCAGCCGTTCGACCTCTTCGTCGCGGCTGGTCTCCGGGCGCAGGCACAGGTGGAGCCGGTTCTTGCCGGTCTTCGGCTCGGGCACCTGGTTGAAGTGCAGGATCGGGCCCTCCGCCAGCATCACCTGGGCCTCCGGGTCACCCGGGCGGTCCGTCGGGTGCTGCGGACGGCCGGTCACCTCGCTCCAGAAGCGGGCCAGCCCGTAGGCGTCCGCACAGTCGATCGCGACGTTCTGCACCACCGAAACCATGCGTGCGAGCATTCCCGATCCCCGGCCGGGGCGCCACCCGCCGCACGGCCCTAGGCGTGGGCGCGGCGCAGGCTCGGGCGGCGGCGGAGCGGGAGCAGCGGGCGGTCGGTGCGGGGGGTGCGGGCGACGGGTCGGGGCATCGCGGCGAGGCGGTCGGCCTCGTGGCCGCTGATGCGCACGGGGGCTCCGGATCCGTTGTCCTGCGGGGTCCAGAGGTCGGCGAAGGCGGCCACCAGGCCGGTCATGTCACTCATTTCCTGTGCTCCTTCCGGGAGGTTTCCTCTGACTGAAAGGATGCACGGCCGATATGACGATGGTTTTGCAGGCGGGTCTCGCTCCGATGGCCGCTCGGCGATGTTGCGTTAACAGTCGGAATCACGGCGGGCCGGTCGTCGTTGAGCGGGCATGACGAACTCTTCTGCGCCCGAGGTGCTGCGGTACTCGGCGTTCACGGCGGATCCGGCGGGCGGCAACCCGGCCGGCGTGGTGCTGGACGCGTCCGGGCTGGACGACGCACGGCAGTTGGCGATCGCCGCCGAACTGGGCTACTCGGAGACGGCGTTCCTGACCCGCTCGCCGGTGCGGCCGCGCACCTACGCGGTGCGGTACTTCAGCCCCAAGGCGGAGGTGCCGTTCTGCGGTCACGCGACGGTCGCGGCGGCGGTGGCGCTGGCGGAGCGGATCGGCCCGGGCGAGGTGCTGTTCGAGACCAAGGCGGGTCCGGTGCCGGTCGAGGTCGCCGAGGGCGGCGGCGGGGTGCTGCGCGCGACGCTCACCAGCGTGGCTCCGGCGGTGGAGGCGGTGGCGGAGGAGGACCTGGCGGAGGCGCTGGCGGCGCTCGGCTGGAGCCGCTCCGACCTGGACGGCTCGCTGCCGCCCCGGATCGCCTACGCGGGGGCGCGCCACCTGGTGCTCGCGGCGGCGACCCGGAGGCGGCTGGCCGACCTGGCGTACGACTTCGAGCGGCTGACGGCGCTGATGCTCCGCCTGGACCTGACCACGCTGCAGCTGGTCTTCCGCCGCTCGGCCACCGAGTTCGACGTGCGGGACCCGTTCCCGGTCGGCGGCGTGGTGGAGGACTCGGCGACGGGGGCGGCGGCCGCCGCGTTCGGCGCGTACCTGCGGGAGCTGGAGGGTCTGGAGGCGGGACGGCTCACCCTCTACCAGGGGCAGGACATGGGGCGGCCGGGCGTGCTGGGCGTGGAGCTGCGCGCGGAGGACCGGCGGGTGCGGGTGTCGGGCGAGGCGGTGGCCCTCCCGCGGTAGCCGAGGGGCCCGCGGGGCACGGGGCGAACGGGTGGGCGATAAGCGGAAGCTGGAACCGCCGTAACGGTCACTTATCGTAATCGACTGTTACACTGGGTGGGGAAGAGACCGGCGACCGAGGAGAGTGCGCGATGGCCAGCCCCACCCTGGACGTGGACCGTACCGATGCCGAGTACCGGGCGTGGCTGAAGGAGGCCGTCCGCCGGGTGCAGGCCGACAACAACCGGTCCGCCGACACCCACCTGCTGAGATTCCCGCTGCCCGCCGAGTGGGGCATCGACCTCTACCTCAAGGACGAGTCGACCCACCCGACGGGCAGCCTCAAGCACCGGCTGGCCCGCTCGCTCTTCCTGTACGGGCTGTGCAACGGCTGGATCCGCCCCGACCGGCCGGTGATCGAGGCGTCCAGCGGCTCCACCGCCGTCTCGGAGGCGTACTTCGCCGGCCTGATCGGCGTCCCCTTCATCGCGGTGATGGCCCGCACCACCAGCCGGGCCAAGATCGAACTGATCGAGTTCCACGGCGGCCGATGTCACCTGGTCGACAACCCCTGCGAGGTCTACGAGGTCGCCGCCCGGCTCGCCGCCGAGACCGGCGGGCACTACATGGACCAGTTCACCTACGCCGAGCGGGCCACCGACTGGCGCGGCAACAACAACATCGCCGAGTCGATCTTCGCCCAGCTGCGTATGGAACCCCACCCCGAGCCCGCCTGGATCGTCGCCACCGCGGGCACCGGCGGCACCTCCGCCACCATCGCCCGGTACGTGCACTACATGCAGCACGACACCCGGATCTGCGTCGCCGACCCGGAGAACTCCTGCTTCTTCGACGGCTGGGTCAAGCACGACCCCGACGCCACCTGCGCCTCCGGCTCCCGGATCGAGGGCATCGGCCGGCCCCGGATGGAGCCCAGCTTCGTGCCCGGCGCGATCGACCGGATGATGAAGGTCCCGGACGCCGCCTCGATCGCCGCGATCCGTGTGCTGGAGCAGCTGCTCGGCAAGAAGGCCGGTGCCTCCACCGGCACCGGGCTGTGGAGCGCGCTGCGGATCATCGCCGAGATGCGCGCCGAGGGCCGCACCGGCAGCGTGGTCGGCCTGATCTGTGACCCCGGCGACCGCTACCTCGACAAGTACTACTCCGACGAGTGGCTGGCCGAGCAGGCCATCGACATCGAGCCGTACCGGGAGCTGATGCTGGCCTTCCTGGCGGGCGCCGCCACCCTCGACTGAGCGTCCCCGTCGGCCGGAGGTCAGAGCCAGCTCAGGGCGGAGGGCAGGTCGGCCTCGGACCACAGGGCGTGCGCGACCCCCGGCTCGGTGCCCGGCTCGCCGACGTGCCAGCGGCCGTCGGCCGTCCCGAGCAGCAGCAGCCCCCGGTCCGCCCCGATCACCACGGTCGCTTCGGCCCACCCACCCTCGTGCCGGATCCGGGTGACCGTGTCGACGATCCGCGCCCCGGGCTGCCCGGTGACCCGACGGATGTCCGCCAGCTGCCAGCGCTCCGGCAGCCGGGGGTCGAGCGGGCCGGTGCGGGGCAGCAGCTCCGCCACGGCCTGACCGAGCCGGGGGCGAAGCCACTCGCCGTCCCGCTCGATGCCGAGGACGCCGCCGAGGAACGCCATCTCCAGGGTGAGGCCGGGGAAGTGCCACTCGAACGGCACTCGGGAGACGTGCGAGGGGAACTCGCTCTCGCTCACCCGGCCCGCACCGAACTCCCGCTTGGCGACCGGCCCGTCGCCGGGATAGCGGTGGGCGAGGAAGGCGTTGATCCACCCGGTCACGAAGTCCCCGCCGGACTGCGACTCGTGCTTGTAGATCGAGCGCCAGAAGTCCTGGTTCACGTCCGCGCCCGCCGCCGTCGCGGCGACGGTGTCCAGCACAGGCCGCAGACCCTTGAACCAGAGGCGCAACCCGTCGAACCAGCCCGCCAGTTCGCGGGTCCGGGAGGCGAGCAGCGCCCAGTCGTCGGCGGTGCCCTCCAGACGGATCCGGGGGATGCCGCACATGGTGATCCACTCGAAGCGGACGTACGGGCTGACCACGTCCATCAGCGCGACCAGGGCGGCGGCCGACTCGGTCGGCGTGGTGGTGGAGAAGGCCGGCCGGAACAGCTCCACCGCCTCGGCGCCGACGGCGGCCGCCAGCGGCTCCCGGACCAGGTGGATCGAGCGCTGCCAGTCGAACATCGCGTGGTCGTCGTGGACCCGGACCGTCTGCTTCCCGTCGGCCGTCGCGCCGAACAGCCCGGCGTAGGCGTCCGGGTTCAACCGGACGTGGACGGCCACCTCGTGGACGATCGCGTACCAGAGCAGGTCGGGGGAGAGGCTGAGCGGCAGGTGCGCCGCGAAGGCGGTGTGCAGGGCGCGCAGCAGCAGGCTGCCGCCGGACTCGGGTGCCGTCGGGGTGTGCGGGCGGCCGACGAGCCGGTCCGTGCTGCGGTGGTGGAGCGCCACCGGGTCGTGCAGCACCGCCCGCAGGAAGCGCTCGTTGCCGACCTCGGTCAGCTCGGCGGCCAGCCGGTCCGCCCCGGCGTCCGGTGCGAGCGGCAGGTCGATCTCGATGGCCATGGCGTCCCCCTCGACTGGTGTGCGACATCCTCGCAGGTCGTGCCGTCGGTGGAGAAACCCTTTCGGGGGCCGGGTCAGCCGGCCAGCAGGACCTCGCGGATGCGGTCGCGGGCCGCGGTGGCGGCGTCCTCGGGGAGCCCGGTGTCGGTGACCCAGGTGTCGACCTCGGTGAGGTCGGCGAAGGTGGAGAGGCCGACGGTGCCCCACTTGGTGTGGTCGGCGACCACGACGGTGCGGCGGGCGGAGCCGATGAACGCGCGGTTGGTCTCGGCCTCGGCGAGGTTGGGGGTGGACAGGCCCGCGTCCAGGGAGAGGCCGTGGGTGCCGAGGAAGAGCAGGTCGAAGCGGAGCGAGCGGATCGACCGGTCGGCGACCGGGCCGACCAGGGCGTCGGACGGGGTGCGCACGCCGCCGGTGAGGACGACGGTCGCCGCCGGACCGCCGTCGGTGCGGTCGCGCTGCGCCTCGGCGAACACGTCCGCGACCCGGACGGAGTTGGTCACCACGGTCAGCTCCGGGACGGCCGTCAGCCGGTGGGCGAGGGCGAAGGTGGTGGTGCCGCCGGAGAGGGCGATCGCGCTGCCGGGCTGGACCAGGGCGGCGGCGGCCCGGGCGATCTCCTCCTTGGCGGACGGCTCCAGGACCGACTTCGCCTCGAAGCCGGGCTCGTGGGTCCGGGCGGCCTCGACCGAGACCGCGCCGCCGTGCACCTTCTCGACCGAGCCGGCCCGGGCGAGCGCGTCGAGGTCGCGGCGGATCGTCATGTCCGACACGTTCAACTGCCGGGTCAGCTCGTTGACCCGGACGCCGCCGCGCCGGCGGACCTCGTCCAGGATGAGAGCCCGGCGCTGCTCGGCGAGCAGGTTGCTGGTGTCGGCCACGGACCGTCCCCCTCCGGTGCTGGAATGCAGATCGTACGACCAATCCTTGCACGCGGCCCCGACCGGTCAGCGGGGCAGACCGGTCAGCCGGGCAGATCGGTCGGGACGAGCAGCTGCAGGTCCTCGGTGGAGGGGTCGGGCAGTTGGGCGACCCGCATCGCGTGCCGTTCCACCATGGTCTCGAACACCTGCCGGGCGGTCCGCCCGTTGCCGAAGCCGGCACTCCGGTCGATCGCGGTGAAGTGGTCGAGCAGCGCGCCCTCGGTGGCCTCGGCGAACCGGTACTCGTGCTCCACGCACTGCGCGCGGGCGATCTGCAGCAGCTCGTCGGCGCTGTAGTCGGGGAAGGTGACGGTCCGGGAGAAACGGGAGGACAGGCCGGGGTTGGCGGCCAGGAAGCGCTCCATCTCGGCGGTGTACCCGGCGACGATCACCACCACCTCGTCCCGATGGTCCTCCATCAGCTTCACCAGGGTGTCGATCGCCTCCCGGCCGAAGTCGCGGCCGCCGTCCTCCGGCGCCAGCGCGTACGCCTCGTCGACGAAGAGCACCCCGCCGCGCGCCCGGTCGAACGCGGCGGCGGTGCGGATCGCTGTGGAGCCGATGTGCTCGCCGACCAGGTCGACCCGGGCCACCTCGACCAGGTGGCCGCGCTGCAGCACGCCGAGCGAGGCCAGGATCTCGCCGTAGAGCCGGGCCACGGTGGTCTTGCCGGTGCCGGGGGAGCCGGTGAAGACCAGGTGGCGGCGGGGCGAGGGCGCCTTCAGCCCGGCCTGCTGCCGGCGGCGGCCGACCGAGATCAGGTCGATCAGGGTGCGCACCTCCTGCTTGACGGTGGCGAGGCCGACCAGGGCGTCCAGTTCGGCGAGCGCCTCGTCGGCCGGGCGGCAGTCGGGGATCGGGCCGATCTGCGGCGGGGCGGTGAGCGCGGGAGCGGCGAGGACGGGGGCGGTGGTGGCCCGCAGCGGCTCGGGACGGGGAGCGGGCAGCTCGGCCGGCGTGGGGGCGACGTCGTCGGAGGTGCAGCCCTCGGCGATCGGGCCCGGCTCGGCGAACTCGAAGCCGGCCCGGGCGTTGCCCTCGGCGCGGCAGCGCACCAGCCGGGTCCGGCAGCCGTCGATGACGTGGAAGCCGAAGCCGCGGCCCTGGGTGACCCGGACCTCCTCGAAGGTGCCGCGGCCCTGCGCCGACACGTACACCCCGGCGTCCGCGGCGCCGCGCACCGTGCAGTCGCGCAGCACCGGGTCGGCGCCCTTGGTGACGATCACCCCGGTGGCCACCTCGGCGATCTCGCAGCCGGTCAGCAGGCCGCCGCTGCCGTGGTCGCGGAACCACAGGCCGGTGCCGGTCCGCTGGATCCGGCAGTCGGTCAGTTCGGCGGTGGCGCCGCTGCTGACGGAGACCGCGGAGCTGCGGACGCCGGTGAACGAGCAGTCGCGGGCGGTGGCGGTGGAGCCCTGGTCGAGGACGAAGAGCGCGTCGGGGAGGTCGTCGAGGGCGCAGTCGGTGAGGGCGACGGCGGCGCCGTCGCTCACCCAGAGCGCCGGGTAGTCGCCGGTGGAGGAGTGGAAGCGGCTGCCCTCGGCCTCGGCCCGGGTGCCGGTGTCCCAGACGGAGAGCGCGCCGCGGCCGAAGTCGTGCACGGTGGAGCGGTTCAGCACCAGGCGGGAGCGGCCGCGCAGGTCGGCGGCGTTCTCCGGGAGGTCGTGCACCCGGCAGCCGTCGAGGGTGAGTTCGGCCTCGGTGTCGAGGGTGAGGCCGTTGCCGGTCACCCGGTGCACGGTGCAGTCGGTGAGCCGTCCGGTCGCCTGCGACTCGGCCTGGACGCCGCTGCCGCGCACCTCGTAGATCTCGCAGCCGGTGAGCTCGACGGTGGTGCCGGAGTCGGCGAGCAGGACGCCGGCGCCGCCGGCGTGGTGGACGCGGCAGCGTTCCAGCCGGGCGGTCGAGCCGCCGAGGACGGCGACACCGGCCTGGGCCGCGGCCGCGCTCTCGCAGTCCCGCAGGTCGGCCCCGGCGCCGCCGCGCAGCCGGACGCCGAGGCCGGTCGGGTTGTCGACCAGGCAGCCGGTCAGGGTGGCGCGGGCGCCGTCGGTGATCTCCACGCCGACGGCGGCCCGGGCCTCCACCCGGCAGTCGGCGAGCTCGGCGACCGCCTTCGGGCCGGTGACCAGGACGGCGGGCGCGGCGGTGTCGGAGCCCTCGATGACCAGGCCGTGGACGGTCGCGGCGGCGGTGACGGTCAGCGGGACGCCGAGCGGCGGGTCGATCCGGACGCTGCCCGGGCCCTCGGCGGGGCGCAGCGTCACCGCCTTGTCGACCAGCACCGCCTCCCGGAAGGTGCCGGGCCGCAGGGTGAGGGTGTCACCCGGTTCGGCGGCGATCAGCGCTTCGGCGAGCGACTGGTAGTCGCCGGCGCGGCGGCGCCAGCGCGAGGCGCTGTCCTGGGTGACCCTGACCCTGTGCTCAGCCATGACGGTCTGTCATCCCCACCTTCGTCGACTGCGGTCACAGTACCTGGGAGCGGTGCGTTCGCCCGGTGCAACGAGTGCGGTCACAGGACGGTCACCTGGTCGCCGAGCCGGAGAGTGCCCAGGGTGTCTCCCACGGTGCCTTCCGGCCGGATCGGCACCAGGTTCTGGCCGAAGACCAGCTTCTGGCCGAACCGGCGGTAGCGGCCGAGGGCGCGCAGCGGCTCGGGCCCGCGCCGGACGCCGGTCTCCTGGTCGGTGGTGGTGACCAGGCAGCGGCCGCACGGCTTGGCCACGCGGAACTCCAGCTCGCCGATCCGGATCCGCCGCCAGTCGTCCTCGGCCCAGGCGTCGGTGCCGGAGACGACGACGTTGGGTCGGAACCGCTCCATCGGGAGGGGCGCGCCCTTGACCGGGTCGTCCGGGTGGTCCTCGGCGATCCGGCGGTTGAGGTCGTCGAGCGAGGCGGTGGTGGTGAGCAGCAGCGGGTAGCCGTCGGCGAAGGAGACGGTCTCGCCCGCCTCGGCGTACGCGGGGTCGATCGGCCGGCCGGTGTCGGGCCGGTCGAGGTGGACCAGGCGGACCTCGCCGAGCCGCTCGGTGAAGAAGCGCTCCGCCCCGGCGGCGGCCAGGGCGGCGGCGATGCGGGTGCCGAAGACGTCGACCTCGACCTCGTCGGCGCCGTCCTTGACCAGCGGGACCGGGACGGTGACGGTGGCGCCGTCGGGGGCGGTGACGGTGAGCGTGCCGTCCTCGGCGGGCCGGACGCGGTACTGGCCGAGCGCGGGCTCCTCGCGCTGGGTGAGCGCCTTGCCGCGCGGGTCGACGAGCATCCAGCGGCGGTCGCCGGCCAGGCCCCAGGGCTCGACCCGGGCACTGTCCGGGCTCAGCCGGTAGGTGGACTTGACGGGGTAGAGGTGCAGTCCGGTCAGCTGTGGCATGGGCCCATCCTGCCAGCCGCCCGCGCCCGTCCGGCAGGGCGGTTCGGGTGCCGTCGTCCGGCCCCGGACGTGCGAAGGCCGCCCGCACCGTGGGACGGTGCGGGCGGCCCCGGGGGTGACCCCTGCTCCGCTCGTGCCGCCCGGCTCCCTCGTGCGCCGGGCGGGCGGGTCAGGTCGGCTCAGCCGGCCTGCGGGTACTGCTGGTACTGGCCGTACTGCTGCGGGGCCTGGTACTGCTGCGGCACCACCGGACGGACCGGGGCGACCGGAGCGGCCGGGCGCAGCTGGTTGCCGCCGAAGCTCTGGTCGGCGGAGTAGCCGGCCTGCGGGGCCTGCGCGCCGAAGCCCTGGCTGCCGAAGCTCGGCGCACCGAAGGACTGCGGGGCGGAGGCGAAGCCGTTCTGCGGCTGGCCCTGGCCGGCGAAGCCCTGCGCGGCGCCGCCGTACGGGGCCTGCGGCTGGGCCGGCTGGAAGGCGGCCGGCCCGGCCGGGCGCTGGCCCGGGACGTACGACTGCGCGGTGGTCGGGTAGCCGGCCTGCGGGGCGGCGGCGTAACCGCCGGTGGGCTGGCCGGGCATGCTCGGCGCCGGGGCGCTGCTCGGGCCGGGGCCCAGGGCGAGACGCGCGGGCGGCAGGGCGGGCAGGTTGCTCGCGGGGCTGTCGTAGCCGCCGTAGCCGGACCCGCTGTAGCTGCCGTAACCGGAGCCGTAGGAGGAGGGGAGTGCCGGGGGCACATTGATCGGGGCGATCTGCGGGATGCCGCGCTCTGCGACCAAGCTGTCGTAGATGGGCGTGCCGGAGGAGAAGGACGGAGAGGGGTAGCCGACTCCGTCGTAGGAGCGGGGCGAGGTCATGGGGCATACCGTAAGCCCACAATGCGCCTGCTGAGGAGAGTGGGAAGCCCGGGAGTTCAACTGTTTACAGAGTCTTCGCGTGCACAAAGGGTCCGAATGTGACGAAGAACGGACAATTGGGCGGGTGGATTCCGGCCATCGCGGACGTCTGACGGGCAGTGGAACGCCCGGCGAAGCGACGGCGGCGACCCTCCGGCGGTCGGACGACCGGATCCGGAGGGCGCGGGGGTGCCGACGGCCCGCGGGGCGTCAACAATTTGTCAACGAGCGGGCTCCAGGGGGCTCGCCTGGGCCGGGAAGCCGGGACGCCCGGCCAGCTCGCTGGTGCAGTGCGCGCAGCGGGTCGCCGCGGCCGGCACGGTGGACAGGCACTCCGGGCAGTCGGCCTTCTTGACCGGGGTCTCCTTGACCGGGTTGAACCGGTTCTGGAGCTTGCCCACCGGCACCACCACGGCGAAGTAGATCACCGCGGCGATCAGCACGAAGCTGATCAGCGCGTTGAGGAAGGCGCCGTACGGGAAGTTGGTGCCGCCCACCACGAAGTGCTTCTGGCTGAAGTCGCCGACCGCGCCGGTGGCGACGCCGATCAGCGGGGTCAGGAAGGCGGTGACGAATCCGGTGACGACGGCGGTGAAGGCCGCGCCGATGACGATGCCGACCGCCAGGTCGACCACGTTGCCGCGCAGCAGGAAACTGCGGAATCCCTTGAACATGGCCGCCATCGTGCCCGGCCAACAGCCGTGCGGTCCAACCGAGTTCACCTGAATTGCGCAATCTGCGAACCGCCGTGCGAGGCCCGGAGGAGTGTCCTCCTCCGGGCCCGGCCGTCAGACGGCGGCGGCCAGCTGCTCCGCGTGCGGCTGGATCCGGACCACCGCGTCGGCGATCCGGCGGACGGTGGCGGTGTCCATGTGCGTCCACAGCGGGACGGTCAGCACCGACTCGGCCAGCCGGTCGGTGACCGGCAGCGACTCGGCCTGGCCCAGGTAGGCGTACGACTTCTGCCGCTGCAGCGGCGGGTGGAAGTAGCGCCGGGTGTCGATGCCCTCGGCCTTCAGCGCGTCGGCCAGCTGCCGGTTGGTGAGCCCGAAGGCGTCCGCGTCCAGGATCAGGGTGAGGTCCTTGAAGGTGGACACGTCGCCCTCCTCCGGCAGCGCCAGGCGCAGGCCCGGCAGGCCCGCGACGGCGGAGGCGAAGGTCGCGACCAGCGAGCCGCGGTGCGCCACCCGCTGCGGCAGGTCGGCCAGCCAGGCCAGGCCGACCGCGGCGTGCAGCTCGCTCATCCGGGCGTTCAGCCCGTGGAAGAGCGTGTCGTAGTCGCCCGGGTTGCCGTAGTCGCGGCCGGTGCGGATGGTGGCGGCCAGGTCGGCGTCGCGGGTGGCGACCAGGCCGCCCTCGCCGGCCACCGCGACCTTGGTCGGGCTCATCGAGAACACCTCGGCCAGGCCGAAGTTCCCGACCGGCACGCCCTTGCGGCTGGAGCCGAGGCCGTGCGCGGCGTCGTACACCAGCGGCACCCCGGCGGCGTCGGCGATCCGCTGCAGTTCCTCGGTCCGGCACGGGGTGCCGTACACGTGGGTGGCCATCAGCGCGACCGGGCGGTCGGCGGCCTTGAGCTTGGCCTCGGCGTCCGCCGGGTCCAGGGTGACGTCCTCGACCCGGGCCTCGGCGAACAGCGGGGTGCCGCCCGCCCAGCGCGCGGCGTGCGCGGTCGCCGAGAAGCTGAAGCCCGGCATCACCACCGAGCCGCCGTCGCCCACCCCGGCGGCCTGCAGCACCAGCATCAGGCCGGCGGTGCAGTTGGAGACCGCCACCACGTGCTCCACGCCGATCAGTTCGGCGGCGCGCTGCTCCAGCTCGCGGACGGTCGGGCCGTTGGTCAGCATGCCGCTGTCGAGGACGCGGCCGAGCCGGGCCAGCAGCTCCTCGCGCCCGGGGACCTCCAGCCGGGTGAGCGGCAGGCCCTCGGGGAAGGCGGCGGCGCCGCCGAGGGCGGCGGGCAGGTTCTGGTCAGTGGTCGTCATGGTCGGGTCGATCCCCCCTGGGTCGATGTGGTGGCTCCGGCGCGCCCACGCGGGCCGGAGGGTCGGTGGGGGCGCCGGCCGCCGGCGCGCGTTCGCCCCACTGGCCGGGCTGGACCTTCCACACCGGCGGCCGCCGCCGCTGGAAGGTCCGGGCGGCCGTCTCGGGCTTCGGCACGGCCAGCAGCACCAGCACCAGCGGCAGCACCTGGACGCGCTCGCGGGACAGGATGCCGAGGTTGTTGATGGTCGAGAAGGCCCAGCAGAACAGCAGCGTGTACACCATCGTGAAGGCGATGTACGAACGGCTGACGAACAGCCGGGGGATCTTCCGCAGCCGCGGCCAGTCCCGGACGAACATCACCAGCAGCGCGAAGCACTCCACCGACTGGACCAGGTTCTGCACGTTCGAGGCCTCGAACGGAAATGGCCGGAAAAGGACGCTGACCACCGCCACCGGCAGGCCCGCCGGGTTGAGGCTGAACGCGGGCGCCGCCTCGTCGGCCGACGGCTGGTTGATCACCGAGGAACCCTGCGAGGTGCGCCGCGAGGTCTCCGAGAGCACGTGGTTGACCGCGTCGCCGTTGGCGCCCTCGGTGCCGAAGAAGGTCGACACCTGCTGCAGCATCAGCATCACCATCACGCCCAGCACCGCCACGGTCAGCACCGCGCGCAGCGGGCCGAGCGCGGAGACCTGCTGCGGGCGCTTGCGCAGCACGTACGCCACCATCAGGCCGGCGCCCGCCAGCACCGTGACGTGCGGGCGGACCATCGCCGTGCCCAGCGAGCCGATCGCGATGCAGGCGAAGGCGCCGAACCGGCGGTCCAGCAGCCGGGCCACGCCGTAGGCGGTCAGGCCCAGGCAGAACATCATCCAGGCGTCCTTGCCGATGCTGGACGGCCAGAACAGCAGCGAGGGCAGGAAGAACACCAGCTTGGCGTAGCGGCGCGCGTCGGCCTCCGGGAAGGCGATCTGCAGCGCCCGCCAGAAGAACAGCAGGCCCCAGAAGCCCAGCCAGGAGAAGACCAGGAAGCCGCCGACCAGGGTCGGCCCGGTGACCGCGTACACCACGCCGGTGACGATGATGATGAAGCCGGTGCCGGCCACCTTCATGCCCAGGTCGTAGTGGATGCCGCTGCTCAACAGGTCGGTGGTGTCCAGGTACCGGGCCAGCTCGCTGCCGCGCTGGTGGTACATCTTGGCGTCGGCCGCGCCGCCGTACAGCACGAAGGCCATCAGGTAGCGGGGGAAGGCGCAGAACAGCTTGAGGCCCATGGCGAGCATCAGCAGCTTGAAGATCCCGCGCTCCGGGTTGGCCGCCGCCACCCGGGCCAGGATCGGGGTGCCGATCACCATCAGGGCCGGGGCGACCAGCAGCGCGCCCCAGGTGTCGTACGTGGTGTGCACCATCGCCAGCACGAACACCATGAGGTAGCCCAGCACCAGGGCGGCGGCCAGGACGGAGAGCTGCTGGCGGCGGGCCAGGGTGCGCAGGCCGGCCACCCGCTGCTCCATCCGGGCGGGCGGGCGCATCAGAAGACCTCCAGGTCGCCGAGGCCGAACCGCCAGGCGGCCAGGGTGTGCTCGGCGGGGAGCGGGCCGGTCGGCGTGCGCGCGGCGAGCGTCATGCCGGTGCGCGGCGCGGTCAGGTAGCCGCGGCGCAGCGCGGCCTGGGCGGCCTCGGTGCCGGGGGCCAGGTGGGTGGCGGCGTGGTCGCAGCCGGACGCGGCGGCGGCGCGCAGCAGCCGGGCGGCGCTGCCCCGGTCGCCGGGGCGGACGATCACCTCGGCGAGGGTGAACTCGGCGAGCGGCCCGCGCCGGCGGGGCCGGCCGAAGGCCACCCCGGCGAGCTCCCCACCGCGTTCGCAGGTCAGCACCCGGTAGTCCAGGCCGGGCGCCTCGCCGTAGCGCCAGGCCAGGTACTCGGCGGTGCGCGGGGTGGCGAGCCGGGGGTCGGCCAGGTCGGCCTCGGCCCGTTCGGCGAGCAGCCCGTCCAGCCCGGCCGGCTTGTCGGCGAACCACCGCTCGGCGGTGGGCAGGTGGCAGGCCGGCGGGCGCGGGGCGGAGGCGCGGCGGGCCAGCGCCGCGCGGGCGCCGCGGGCGAAGGCGGTGGGCCGGGCCACCCGGATCGAGATCGGCACCTGGCCGAGCTCCCGCCAGCCCATCCTGAGGTAGCCGGGCAGGCTGTTGCCGTTGGGCGTGTTGAACACCAACTCGGCGTCCCCCGCGACCTGTTCGAGCAGGTCGGTGGTGAGCCGGCGGAAGATGCCGCGGCCCTGGAAGTCCGGATGGGTGGCGGTGTCCACCGGCCGGACGGCGGCCACCGGGCGGCCGTCGGCACCGCGGAACCGCCAGCGCAGGAAGAGCCGCACCCCGGCGAGCCGCCCGTCCGGCGCGACCGCGACCAGGCCGGGGCTGTCGCCGAACGGGTTGCGCCGGTGCTTCCAGGTGAAGAAGTCGGCACTGCGGGTGCCGGTCGGCCCGCCCGCCAGCGAGGCGGTCAGCAGCTCCAGCACCGCCGGCGTGTCCGTCTCGTCGAGCTGACGGTACGTCAGTTTGGAACTCACGTTCGTCCTCTGTCCCTTCGGGGGAGTCAGCGGGCCAGCACCCGGGCGTACACCTGCTCGATCGAGCGCTGGGCGCCGGCCACGTCGAAGCTCTTGGACCGCTCCCGGGCGGCCGAGCCCAGCCGCTCGCGCAGCCCGCCGTCGCCCACCAGCCGGCCCAGCGCGGCCGCCAGCGCCGCCGGGTCGCCCGGCGGCACCAGGTAGCCCTGCTCGCCGTCGTCCAGCACCTCCGGCATGCCGCCGACCCGGGTCACCACCGAGGGCAGGCCCGAGGTCATCGCCTCCATCAGCGCCACCGGCAGGCCCTCGGCCCGGGAGCTCAGGGTGAACACGTCCAGGCCCGGCAGCAGCGCCGGAACATCCGGCCGCGAACCCGCGAACACCACCGACTCACCTGCCTGGGAACGAAGTTGCTGCTCCAGCGGGCCCGCGCCGATCAGCACCAGGGCGGCCGAGGGATGCTCCCGGCGCAGCTGCGCGAACGCGGCCAGCAGAGTCGCCTGGTCCTTCTTCGCGGTCAGGTTGCCGACCGTGCCGATCACCACCGCGTCCTGCGGCAGGCCCAGCGCCTCCCGGGCGGCGGACCGCGCCGCCGGACCCTCCGGAGCCCCGGCCAGGTCCGGGCCGTGGTGCACCACGGTGACCCAGTCGCCCGGCCGGCGGCGGCCGATGGTCCCCGCCACCGCGTGCGAGACCGCGATCACCGCGTCGTTGCGCCGGTAGGTCAGCGCGTTCGCCCAGCGGGTCGGCGTCCGGTAGCGCTCCCAGACGTTGTGCTCGGTGTGCACCAGCCGCGCCCCGCGCGGGCCCAGCGTCAGCAGCCGCGCCGCGACCGCCGGGACCGGCATGTGCGAGTGCACCAGGTCGTACCGGCGCTCCGCCAGCAGCGACCGCAGCCGCCACGGCCACAGGGCCCCCGGCGCCGCGCCCAGGCAGTGCGTGCGCACCCCGGCCGCCTCCAGCGCCGGCACCAGCGCGTCCTTGTGCGGCAGCACGTACGCCACCTCGAACTCGTACCGCGAGGTGTCGGCGTTCCGCGCGCAGTTCACCAGCAACTGCTCCGCGCCGCCGCGGCCCAGGCCCTTGGCCAGCCACAGCACCCTCCGGCGGGTCATGCGCCCACCTCGCCGCGCCCGGCGGGGGCCTCCGCCCACGCGCGCCGCTTTCCCGTCCGCTCGCTCCGCCCGCTCACAGGTCCTCCCCGAGGCGCAGCTGCAGGGTGCTCTCGTTCTCCGCTTCCTGCGGCCCCTCGGCCGCCGGGCGCCGGGCCCAGCTCGGCTTGTGCTCCTGCGGCTCCGCCGCGGCCGGCCGCGGGACGGACGGCAGCGGGGCGGAGACGGCCGCCGAACGGGCCGCGGCCGCCGAGGCCCGGGCCGAACCCGGCTTGCGGCGCAGCCCGGTCGGACCGTCCGTGCCGAGCAGCGCCACGCCGGCCACCGGCACACCGGTGCGGGCCAGCAGCTCCGCCACTCGGTCGGCCTCCTCCGGCTTCACGTTGCCCGCCATCACGGTCACCAGCACCGCGTCCGCGTGCCGCACCAGCTCGTACGCGTCGTTGGCGTGCAGCAGCGGCGAGGAGTCGACCAGCACCACGTCCGCGTGCCGCTGCGCCCGGCGCAGCACCTCGCCCGCCCGCAGCACCAGCGCCGCCGGGTACGCGGTGGCGGTGTTGCCGCCGGGGATCAGCGAGACGCCCTCCACGTTGGTGCGCCGGATCAGGTCGCCCGGGTCGGTCAGCTGCTCGCCGCTCAGCAGCTCGGCCATGCCCGGACCCTCGCCGACCCCGAAGTGCACGTGCGTCTGCGGGTGGCGGAAGTCGCAGTCCAGCACCAGCACCTGGCGGCCGGTCTCGGCGAGCGCCGCCGCCAGGTTCGCCACCGTGCTGGTCCGGCCGTCACCGCTGCGGCCCGACATCACCAGGATCACCGGCGCCGGGTTGGCCCGTCGCCGGGCGGCCCGGGCCGCCGGATCCGTGGCGCCGTCGCCGATCTGCTGCGCCAGCACGTCCGGCCCGGTCAGCAGCAGGGTCGAGCGCAGCGACCGGAAGGCCTCCGCCGCCGGGTCCGACGGGCGGGCCACCACCAGCGGCTCGCGCAGCCGGCGGTTGCGCCGGGACAGCAGCGGGATCTCGCCGATCACCGGGAGGTTGAACGCCTCCTCGGCGCCGTTGCGGGTGCGCAGCCGGGAGTCCATCCGGCTCAGCATCAGGGCCGCCACCACGCCCAGGCCCAGGCCCAGCACCACCGCGATGCTCATCCGCAGGCCCCGGCTGGGCGCCGAGAGGAAGTTGCCGCCGGTCTCCTTGCAGTCGATCGAACCCCACTGCTGGATCGCGTCGGTCTGGCTGTAGTTGCGCAGGTCGCCGATGGCGCCCAGGGTCTTGGTCAGCGAGGCGATCGCACTGTCCAGCTGCGGCTTCAGCTTCGGCTGGTCGGCCGGGCGGGCGGAGGAGAAGTCCCGCTGCAGCTGGTCGACCTGCTCCTGCTGCTCCTTGGCCTGGGCCTGCAGCCGCTTGATCGACTCGTCGGCGCTGCGCTTGGACTCCTGGCTGTAGCCGGTGATGGTCGCGTCGGAGAGCGCCTGCGCCAGCTCCGCCGCCGACTGCTGGGTCGGCCCGGTGGTGGTGAACTGCAGCATCTGGGTGGACGCCGCGGCCACCGTGCGGCGCGCCGACAGGCCCGCCACGTCCATGACGTGCAGCTTCTGCGCGGCCGCCGTGGTCACCGAGGAGCCCTGCGCGTAGGACAGCACCTGGTCGGCCCGGACGGTGTCCGCCGCGCCCGCGACCGGCGTTATGGCGACCTTGCACTGCCACTTGCCGTCGTCCACCGCGTCACCGGCCGGGGTGAGCAGGAAGCCGAGCAGCAGAGCAGCCGCGGTGCAGCCGGCCAGCAGTCGCCAGTACCGTCGGAGGACAGTGAAAAGGTTTGCCGGTTCCACCGGTTGGTTCCCCTCGCTTTGCAGGTGCGATGCGCATGCTTGCCGTCCGCGACCTGCGGCGCAAGCACTTTGGTGATACCGATATCAGTGACGGACCGTCAGGCCGCGGTCCGGCGCAGCGCCCGTTCGTAGAAGCCGACCATCCGGGCCGACACGTGGGAGAGCGTGAAGCTCGCGAGGAACCGCGCCCGGGCCGCCTTCGCCCGGACCGCCGCGGCCGCGCGGTCGTCCAGCGCCTCGGTCAACGCGGCTGCCAGCAGGGCGGGTTGCTCCGGTGCCACCAGCAGCGCGTAGTCCTCCGAGCCTACCGTCTCGCGCAGCGCCGGCACGTCCGCGCAGACCAGCGGCACGCCCACGCCCATCGCCTCCATCGCCGCGCTGCCCAGCCCCTCCCAGCGGGAGGGCACGGCGAACGCGTCCGAGGCCGCCATCAGGTCGAACACGTCGTCACGCGGGCCCAGGAAGCGCACGTTGCCGGCCGCCTCGGCCAGCCGCTCCAGCCGCGCCGTCTCCGCGCCGCGGCTGCCGGCCAGCAGCAGCACCGCGTCCGGCGCCCGTCTACGGACCTCCGGCCAGGCCTCCAGCAGGACGTCCAGGCCCTTCTGGTACTGCTGACGGGCCGCCGCCAGCACCACCGGCACCTCGTCCGGCAGGTCGAGCGCCGCCCGCACCGCCGCCCGCCGCTCGGGCGTCACCGAGCCGAGGACCTGCGGATCCCGGCCGCGCGGCACCACGTCGATCAGCTGGCGGGAGACCCGCAGCCGGCGGGCCATCGCGTCCGCCACGTGGTGGGTCAGCGCGTGGAACCGGCGGGTGCCCTGCGCGGTGGTCGCGTCCAGCGCCTGCGCCGCCCGGACCTTCCACGGGCTCAGCCCGCGGGCGTGCAGGTGCTCCGGACCGTAGGAGGAGTTGACCAGGCTGGAGACGACCGGCACCCCGGCGCTGATCGCCGCCGCCCGGCCGAGGACGTCCGACTCGTACAGCGTCGTGTGCACCAACTCCGGCCGGCGGCGCCGGATCAGCGCCCGCAGGCCGGCCGCCGTCCGCGCCCGGCCCGCGTGGTGCACGCCGAACACCTCGGCGCCGGCCGCCGTCAGCTCCGGCTGGAAGCCCCCCGGCGAATCCTTCAGGTACGCGACATCCAACCGAACCCCGGCCCGTACCAACTGGGGCGCCATCGCCACCAGCCCCTGCTCCGCCCCGCCGACCCGACTCACACTGTCGATCACATAGAGCACACGCACAGCCGCAACCCCCACCCGGCGCCGGGCCCGGCGCGCCCTCCCTGGCGGCACCGCGATCCGACTCGGGATCAGCATCCCAGGCCACCGGTCCCTCCCGCCAGGAAATCGGCAGACCGGCCCCCGCCGACCGCACCCGGGCCGCTACTGTCGGGCGCATGGCCGACGCCCCGCCCGTCCCGCAGCCGCGCGTCCTGCACGTGATCACCGATCCGCGGCGGCGCGGCGCGCAGAACCTCGCCCGGGACCTGCACCGCGAGCTGCTCCGCCGCGGCCAGCCCTCCGCGCTGCGCGCCCTGCACCCGCACCCCGACGCCGGCCCGGACGGCACCGACGCCCCCGTGCTCGGACCGTCCCGCCACCACCCGGCCACCCTGCGCGCGCTGCGCCGCGCCGCCCGGGACGCCGACGTCGTGGTCGCCCACGGCTCCTCCACCCTGCAGGCCTGCGCGGTGGCCCTGCTCGGCAGCCGGGTGCCCTTCGTCTACGTCAACATCGGCGACCCGCGGCACTGGACCGCCTCGCCGGCGCGCCGGTTGCGGGTCGGCGCGATGCTGCACCGGGCCGCGGCCGTGTCGGCGATCTCCGACGGCGCCCGCGAGGTGCTGCTGGAACGGTTCAGGCTGCCCGCCCGGCGGGTCCGGACCATCCCGAACGCCCGGGCCGCCGAGCAGTACCCGCCCGCCGCCGACGACGCCGAGCGGCGCGCCGCGCGCGCCGCACTCGGCCTCCCGCCGGACGGGCCGCTGGTCGCCTGGGTCGGCGCGCTCTCCGCGGAGAAGCGGCCCGACCTCGCGCTCGCCGCCCTCGAACGGCTGCCCGGCGTCACGCTGGCGCTGGCCGGCGAGGGTCCGCTCCGGACCGCCCTCGAACCCGCCGAGCGCGCGCACTTCCTGGGCCGGCTGACCGACCCCGCGCCGCTCTACCGGGCGGCCGACGCGCTGCTGCTCACCAGTGACAGCGAAGGCGTGCCCGGCGTCCTGATCGAGGCCGCGCTGGCCGGCCTGCCCGCCGTCGCCACCGACGTCGGCTGGGTCTCCGACGTGGTCCGCGACGGCCGCACCGGCACCCTCGTCCCGCCCGGCGACCCCGACCTGCTGGCCGGCGCCCTGACCGCCCTGCTCGCCACCGACCGCGCCCCGCTGGCCGCCGCCGCCCGCAGCCACGCCCTCGCCCGCTTCGCCCTCGACCCGGTGACCGACGCCTGGCAGCGGCTCCTGCGGGAGGTGGCCGGATAGTTTCCCCACTGGCTCGAAAGGGCAACAGCCCCTGGGAACACCGGACATGGGGGTAGTGGTGGAGATCCTGGCGGTCCTCGCGGTGCTGGGCGTGCTCTGGCTGGCCACCGGCGTCCGGGTGGTGCAGCAGTACGAGCGGGGCGTGGTCTTCCGGCTCGGCCGGGTGAGGGGCGCGGTGCGCGGGCCCGGCCCGACGCTGCTGGTCCCGCTGGTCGACCGGATGCGCAAGGTGAACGTCCAGGTGATCACCATGCCGGTGCCCGCCCAGGAGGGCATCACCCGGGACAACGTCTCCGTCCGGGTCGACGCGGTCGTCTACTTCCGCGTGGTGGAGCCGGTCCGGGCCACCGTCGACGTGCAGAACTACCCCTTCGCGATGTCCCAGGTCGCGCAGACCTCGCTGCGCTCGATCATCGGCAAGAGCGAGCTGGACGACCTGCTCTCCGGCAGGGAGAACCTGCACCGCGGCCTGGAGCTGATGCTGGAGTCCCCGGCCACCGGCTGGGGCATCCACATCGACCGGGTCGAGATCAAGGACGTCGCGCTGCCCGACTCGATGAAGCGCTCGATGGCCCGGCAGGCCGAGGCCGACCGCGAGCGCCGGGCCCGCATCATCACCGCCGACGGCGAGTACCAGGCCGCGTCCAAGCTGGCCGAGGCCGCCGCGATGATGGACAGCACGCCCGCCGCGATGCAACTGCGCCTGCTGCAGACCGTGGTGGAGGTCGCCGCCGAGAAGAACTCCACCCTGGTGCTGCCGTTCCCGGTCGAGCTGCTGCGCTTCTTCGAGAGCGCCACGGGTGCCCGGAAGGACACCGCGGCGCCGGTCCCGCCGCAGCCCACCGGGCCGCCCGCCGTCCCCCCGCCCGCCGTCCCCCCGCCCGCCGTCCCCCCGGCCGTCGGGCCCGCAGCCGCCCGGCCCGAGCCGCTGCCGGAGGGCTGATCGGGGAACCGGCCGGGCGCCGCCCGCGACCCGCACTGCTCCGAACCGGCGAACCTGGCGCGCGAGGTCGGGCTCCGGCTGGCCCCGGCGCCCGCGCCCCTGCCAGTCTGCCCTGGTGAAGCTGCTGCTGCGATCCACCGCCCTGCTCGCCGCCGCCGCCGGGCTGCTCGGCAACCCGGCCGGCGCGGCCGCCGCCCCGGCCGAACCGCACGGGGGCGCCCACGTCTTCGGCCACGGCCACCCGCAGCCGGTGCGCCAGGTGGCCGTCCGCCGGGAGGCGGTGGAGTTCTTCTGGTACGACTGCTACCACTCCGCCGAGCTGGAGCAGCCGTTGACCGGCTGGGCGGCGCAGCACCACGACGACGTGGTGCTGCGCCGGGTTCCGGCGGTGTGGCCCGGCAGCGGTGACGAGCAGGTCCAGACCGCGCACGCCCGGCTGTACTACACCCTGGAGCGGCTCGGCGAGGCGGACCGGCTGCAGCAGTCGGTGTACCGCGCGGTGCGCGAGCAGCACGCCGACCTGACCACCGAGGACCGGGCGGCCGACTGGGCGGTCGGGCACGGCCTGAGCGCGAGCGCCTTCCGCGCCGCGTACCGCTCCGCGGAGGTGGAGCGGGCGACCGCCGAGGCCCCCGAACTGTTCACCCGCAACCGGATCACCGAGCTCCCGACGGTGATCGTCGACGGCCGCTACCGGACCTCTCCGACCGAGGCCGGCGGGGTGGAGCAGATGCCGTCCGCACTCGACCGAGTCCTCGACACCCGCTGACCAGGACCATCTTCACCGAACCAGCCCCCGGCCCACACACTCTGTGCCATTGTGGTCGCCGGGGCCGCCCGGTTCGTTCCGCGGCCCCTTCCCAATTCGCACCGGAGGGGCGGGGAGTCCGTGGGGGGACAGCACGCGCAGGTCGTCGACGAGCGTGGTACCCAGACCGAGGAAAGGCGCCGAATCCCGGACGGTCCGCCGCCCGAGCTGGTCTTCAAACGCCGGCTGCGGCCGGTCCAGGTGGCGCACGAACTGTGGGGCGCGAGGGAGTTGGTCCGCGCCCTGGCCGAGCGTGATCTCCGCGCGCGGTACAAGCAGGCGGTGCTCGGCTTCGCCTGGGCGGTGCTCACGCCGCTGGCGCTGTGCGCCATCTTCACCCTGGTGTTCCACCGCGCGGTGAAGATCGACACCGGCTCGGTGTCGTACCCGCTGTTCGCCTACGTGGGCCTGATCGTCTGGCAGTTCTTCAGCAACACGATGAACCAGGGCGCGCTGAGCCTGGCCAACAACCTCAGCCTGCTGAACAAGGTGTACTGCCCGCGCGAGGTGTTCCCGCTCGCCACCATGCTGGTCGCCACGGTCGACATGGTGATCGGCATCGGCGTGCTGGGCCTGATGTTCCTGGTGTTCTGGACGGCGCCCGCCGCCACCTTCCTGTGGGTGGCGCCGCTGCTGGTGATCCAGTTCGCCTTCACCTACGGCGTGGCGCTGGTCCTGTCGGTCGCGGTGGTCTACCTGCGCGACGTCCGCCACCTGCTGCCGATCATCACGCAGATGGGCGTCTTCGCCACCCCGGTCGCGTACCCGCTGGCCCGGATCCCGCAGCGGGCCCAGGAGGTCTACGTCGCCGTCAACCCGCTGGGCGCGGTGATCGAGGGCTACCGCAAGGCGCTGCTGTACGGCCAGGCGCCCGACCTCGCGCTGACCTCGATCGCCGCGGCCAGCTCGGTGGTCTTCCTGGTCGGCGGCTACCTGCTGTTCAAGAAGCTCGAGACGGGGATCGCCGATGTCGCCTGACCACCCCCTTGGCACCATCCGCACCGAGCAGGTCTGGAAGCGCTTCAAGGCCGACCAGCAGCGGATGCTGCTGCGCGACAAGGTCGAGCAGGCGGCCCGCCGGCTGCGCGGCGACCGCGGCGAGGACTGGCGCTGGGCGCTGCGCGACATCAACCTCCACATCGAGCCGGGCGAGTCGGTCGGCCTGATCGGCTCCAACGGCTCCGGCAAGTCGACCCTGCTGAAGATGCTGACCCGGGTGATGTACCCGTACGCCGGCGTCATCGACGTGCGCGGCCGGATCGGCGCGCTGATCGAGATCCGGGCCGGCATCCACCCCGACCTGACCGGGCGGGAGAACATCTACCTGTTCGGCGCGCTGCTCGGCCTCAAGCGCCGCGAGGTGGCCTCGCGCTTCGACGACATCGTGGAGTTCGCCCGGCTCGGCGGCGCGATCGACCGGCAGGTGAAGTTCTACTCCTCCGGCATGCAGATGCGCCTGGGCTTCGCCGTCGCCGCCTACCTGGAACCCCACGTCCTGCTGGTGGACGAGGTGCTGGCGGTCGGCGACGCGGTCTTCCAGCAGCGCTGCCTGGACCGGATGCGCGAGGTCGCCGAGCAGGGCACCACGATCGTCTTCGTCTCGCACGACCTGCCCGCCGTCCAGTCGATCTGCCGTCGCGGCATCTGGCTGGAGCAGGGCACCGTCCGGGTGGACGCGGGGATCAAGGACGCGCTGGCGGGCTACCGCGACTCGATCGAGGCGCAGTCCGAGGCCTCCACCCGTACCGGTGAGCCGCTGCAGCTGCTCAAGTACGAGGTGCGCGGCGAGGACGGCGACAACCTGCGCACCGACGAGCCGGTCACGGTCGAGTTCACCCTCGGCGGCGACTACCGCGGCGACGCCACCCTGCACCTGGGCGTCAGCGAGGGCACGTCCAGCCCGATCTTCCAGATCAGCCACGAGATCCGGCTGACCGGCGGCGACCACCAGGTGGCCTGCGTGATCCCGCGGCTGCCGCTGCCGCGCGGCCGGTACACCCTGTGGGCCGGCGTCTACTCGATCGGCAAGACCGACGGCGGCACGCTGATGAGCTGGCACTCCGCGGGCCAGTTCGACGTGTTCGGCCCGATGCTCGACACCCCGCCGCGCGCCGTGGTGCTGGCCGCGCCGGTGTTCGTCCCGCACCAGTGGGAGGACTGACCGTTGAGACCCGTGCGCGTGCTGGTGCACCTGAACAACCTCGCGCTCGGCGGCGCGCAGCTCAACGCGGTCGACATCGCCCGGACGCTTCGCAACCGGGGCCACGACCCGGTGCTCTTCGCCCAGGGGGTGGACGGTCCGGCCCCGCTCGTCGACGTCGCCGCCGACCACGGCCTGCACATCACCGTGGCCGGCGGCCCCGACACCCCGCACCGCGAAGTACGGCGCCAGCTGCAGAAGTTGGCGGACGAGCACGGCAGCGAGCTGGTCCACGCCTGGGAGGTTCGGGCGGCCCGGAACGCCTACTTCGGCCCCGGCCGGATGGGCCGGATGCCCGTGGTCACCACTTTCTACGGCATCCGGATGCTGCGCGGCCTGCCCCGGCACCAGCCGCTGGTGCTGGGGCTGGGCGCGCTGATGGACGAGGGCCGCACCTTCGGCCACCAGGACCTCCGGCTGATCGAACCGCCGGTCAACACCGGGACGGACGCGCCCGGAGTGGTGGACGGCTCCGCCTTCCGCGAGGAACTCGGCGTCCGGCACGACGAGTTGCTGCTCTGCATCGTCACCCGCCTGGTCCCCGACCTGGAGAAGGACGCCGGCGCCGCGCTCACCGCGGAGGCCGTCCGGCACCTGGACGACCCGCGGATCCGGCTCGCCATCGTCGGCGAGGGCCCCAGCCGCGAGCGGCTGCGCACCATCGCCGCCTCGGTCAACCGCGACCTCGGCCGCGAGGCCGTGCTGGTCCCGGGCCAGTTGGCGGATCCGCGGCCGGCCTACCAGGCGGCAGACCTGGTCCTCGGCATGGGCGGTTCGGCGCTGCGCGGCCTCGCCTTCGGCAAGCCGGTGATCGTCCACGGCGCGGACGGCTACACCGCGATCCACCAGCCCGGCCCCCTGGTCGAACCGCACGCCTCGCGCTGCATGTACGGCTTCGGGGACGGCTCGCGCGACCCGCGGCCGCTCGCCGAGCAGATCCGGGTGCTGCTCGACGACCCCGACCGCCGCGCGGAGCTCGGCAGTTGGGGTCGTGGCTGGGTGGTCGACCGGTTCTCGCTGGAGAGCGTCGCCACCGCCTTCGAGCAGGTCTACCACGAGGTCCTGGGCGCCCCGCCCGGCCCCGCCCGCTGGCTCCTCGACCTGGAGCAGATGTCCCGCTTCGAGTTCACCAAGCCGGTGGCGCTGCGGCTGATCGGCCGGTAGCGCCGTCGGGGTCAGCGCCGCGGCGCGCGTCGCCGTCGGAGCCGCAGCGCGCCCGCGCCGAGCAGGGCGGCCGCGGCGGCCGCCCCGAGCAGCGGCGCGGGGTCGGTCCCGGTCCCGGCGAGCTCCGGCCGGGCGGCCACGCTGAGCCGGATCTCCCCGGTGACGGGCCGGCCCGCCGCGGTGCGGCCGCTGTAGACGAACCCGTCCGCTCCGGCCTCACCGCCCGGGGTGTACTGGACGCGGCAGTTGTCGAGCACCTCCACGGTGCCGTGCACCGGCTGCCGGGAGATCGCCAGGCCGCTCCCGCCGCACAGCTCCTCCACCAGCGCGACGGCGGTCGGCCCCTCACCGCCGACCGGGACGGCCGGCAGCGGCGGCAGCGCCCCCGCCGGCCCGGCCCCCAGGACGGCGAGCGCCGCGCAGCAGACGAGGAGGAGCGACCGGGCGGCGGTTCGACGCATGGGAGGGGAGTCCGATCAGGAGACGGCGAAGCCCCCCTCAGGATGACACCGGCCGCCCGACCGCCGGTGCGCCGCCGCCCCGGTCTCACCCGGACGGCCGCGCCCGATCACCCGTCAGGCCTCAGGAGGCGCGCAGCACCAGCGTCACGAAGCCGAAGCTGCGGCGGTAGCCGCCCAGCCACTCGTCCCGGTGCTCCTTGGCGACCCGCAGCGCCTCCGGCGCGTCGGGGTCCTCCGGGTGGTCGAGCGCCCAGTCGGCGAGCGAGCCGGTCCAGCTCCACTCGTAGTGGTCCAGCTCGGCGGGCGAGGAGGTGTGCGCGAAGACCGGCGTCCAGCCGTCCGCCTCCACCCGTTCGACGGTGGTCCGCAGGTCCGTCAGCGCGTCGCCGAAGATCTCCAGCGACAGCGCGTCCGGCTCGCGCTCCCAGTAGCCCTCGCCCACCACCGCGACGCCGCCCTCGGCGAGCAGCGGCCGCACCGCCTCCAGCGTCCCGGACAGCCCGCCGAACGCGTGCGACGACCCGACGCACAGCACCGCGTCGAAGGGCTCCTTGGTCCTCCACGCCGCGGCGTCCCCGTGGTGCAGGCCGATCCGCCGGGCGACCCCGAGCCGCTCGGCGCCCTCCCGGGCCAGGGTCAGCGCCCGCGCGTCCAGGTCGACCCCGACCGCCGTCAGCTCCGGGTACGCGGCCAGCGCCCGCAGCAGCCAGGCGGCCTCGCCGCAGCCGAGGTCCAGCACCCGGCGGGCCGCCCCACCGCGCAGCGCCCGGTCCAGCAGCCGCCGCACCGACCCGTCGGACAGCGGCGCGGCGATCGGGTGGTCACGATGGGCGAGCCGGGAGATCAGTTGACGGTCCATCCGAGCAGTCTCTCTCCCGCACCCCGCCCGCACCAGATCAAAGGCCTGGCAAAGACCGTCCGGCGGCTGGTCACCCCGGTCGCCCGGGGTCGTTGGTCCCGCTGTGATCGACACCGAACCGTTCGCCGCGGCCACCCGCGCCGCGCTCCTGTGCACCTGCGGCGCCGCCCGCACCCCCTGCCCCGACTGCGCCGGCACCGGCCGCCAGCCCGACACCGCCGCCCCGGCCGCCTGCCCGAGCTGCCGCGGCCTCGGCGCCAGCCAGTCGCACGACTGGTGCTGCGCCTGCTGCCACCCCGAGCTGCTCCCGGCCGACCCGGCCGGCCGTCAGGACGCGCCCTTCTCCTGAGGCCGCGGGTACGTCCGGCCCTTCCACGCCGCGCCCCGCCCGCGCCAGTGCTGCACCGCCGAATCCACGGTCATCAGCAGGTACAGCAGCGCCGTGAACGGCAGCAGCACCGCTGCTGCCGCCGGCTGCCGGTAGTAGCGCAGCATCGGCAGGTACGTCCCCGCCATCACCGCCCACGCCGCACCGCCCGCCACCGCCACCACCCACGAGCCGGCCGCCGCGCCCGCCACCAGCGCGACGGGCGGCACCAGGTACACCAGCACCAGCCCCAGCACCGTGCCCGCCAGCAGCAGCACCGAGTGCCGCAGCTGCGCGTACGCGCTGCGCGACACCATCCGCCACAGCTGCCCGAACCGGGGGTACGGGCGGACGCTGTCCACCAGGTCCGCCAGGCCCAGCCAGGTCCGGCCGCCGTCCCGCTTCACCGCCCGGGCCAGCGACACGTCGTCGATCACCGCGCCGCGGATCGCCGCCACCCCGCCGGCCCGCTCCAGCGCCGTCCGCCGGACCAGCGAGCAGCCGCCCGCCGCCGCGGCCGTCCGGGCACCCGGCCGGTTGCTCCACCGGAACGGGTACAGCTGCGCGAAGAAGTACACGAACGCCGGGACGACCAGCCGCTCCCACCGGGTCTCCACCCGCAGCCGGGCCATCTGCGACACCAGGTCCAGCCCGCCCGCCCCGCCCGCCTCCACCAGCGCCACCAGCGACCCCGGCCGGTGCGCGATGTCCGCGTCCGTGAGCAGCAGCCAGTCCACCCCGCCCGCCAGCTCCACGCCGTGCCGCAGCGCCCACAGCTTTCCGGTCCAGCCGGCCGGCAGCGGGGGAGGGGTGGCCACCGTCAGCGGCAGCCCGCCCGTCGCGCCCAGGCGCCGGGCCAGCTCCCCCGTCCCGTCCGAGCTGTGGTCGTCCACCACGATCACCCGCGCCTCGCCCGGGTACTCCTGCGCCAGCACGCTCGGCAGGGAGACCGGCAGCACCTCGGCCTCGTCCCGGGCCGGCACCACCACCGCCACCGTCGGCCACCGCTCCGGCACGCGCCGCTCCGGCAGCCGCTGGTCGGTCCGCCAGAAGAACCCCTGGCCCAGCGCCAGCCACAGCCACACCACCAGGGACAGCACCGACACCCACAGCAGGACCGTCATCCCCGCAGTCTGCCCGACGACGACGCTCCCGGAGCCGCACGGCACGGTCGAGTAGAGTCGGTTCCCGTGAAGATCGCACTGGTGGACTCCGGAATCGGGCTGCTCGCCGCAGCCGCCGCGCTGCGCACCCTGCGACCCGACGCGGACCTGGTGATCTCCTCCGACCCCGACGGCATGCCGTGGGGCCCGCGCACCCCCGAGGGCATCACCGAACGCGCCCTCGCCTGCGCGCTGGCCGCCGCCGAGCACCGGCCCGACGCCCTGATCGTCGCCTGCAACACCGCCTCCGTGCACGCACTGGAGCGGCTGCGCGCCGAACTCGAACCCGGCATCCCGGTGATCGGGACCGTCCCCGCGATCAAGCCCGCCGCCGCCGACGGCGGCAAGGTGGCCATCTGGGCCACCCCCGCCACCACCGGCAGCCCGTACCAGCGCGGCCTGATCGCGGAGTTCGGCGGCGCCGCCGAGGTCACCGAGGTCGCCTGCCCGGGCCTCGCCGACGCCGTCGAACGGGCCGACCAGGCCGCGATCGACGCCGCCGTCGCCGACGCCGCCTCCCGCACCCCCGAAGGCACCACCGCCCTCGTCCTCGGCTGCACCCACTACGAGCTCGTCGACGAACGCATCCGCACCGCCCTGGCCGGCAGGGCCGTCGACGGCCTGCCCTTCCACGGCTCCGCCGACGCCGTCGCCGCCCAGGCCCTGCGCCGGGCCGGCACCGCCGCCGCCACCCCGGGCACCGGCAGCCTCACCGTCCTGCACACCGGCCGGACCTCCGCCCTCGCCCCCGAGGCCGCCGCCTACGCCGAGGGCCGTCTGATCGCCGCCGTCCTCTCCCACTGAAGAGGCCCTGAGCCGACCGGACGACGAGGCACCACGGGGTCACCCGGCCGCACGGCTTCCGCGACCCCGGCGGCCACCGCGCCACCGACGAGGACTCACGCCGTCGCGCCGCGCCAGCGCTGGAGGGCCGGCTCCAGCCCGGACAGGATCGTGTCGAAGCGCCGGATGCCGGTGGTGGCGTCCACCTGGAGGCGGCTGATCCGGAGCGGGTGGGCGGGCAGACGGGGCCCGAGGCGGTGGTCGGAGAGGAAGCCGAGCCGGTAGCCCAGCTGTCTGAGGACCGAGTCCGCCCGGGGGTCGTAGCCGCCGTCGGGATAGGCGAACGCGCTGGGCGCCTCGCCCAGCCAGCGGGTGAGCGCCTGGTGCGCGCCGACGATCTCGGCCTGCACCGTCGCGTCGTCGCACCGGCTGAGCGACGGGTGACCGAGCGTGTGGTTGCCGATCGCGACGTCGGCCTCGCGCAGCGCCCGCAGGTCGTCCGGCCCGAGCTGCTCCTGCTGCGGGGGCCGCCGCTTGGCGGAGACCCGCAGCTCGTGCAGGCTGCGCCGGCGGTCGGGGTCGGGGAGGGCCTTGAGCAGGGCGAGCATCCGGGTGGGTTCGCCGGTGGGGACGAGGCGGGCGCGGCCGCCGTGCCGGGCGAGGAAGGCGGCCTCGTGCCACCAGAACGGACGGGCGGTGCCGATCAGCTCGGAGATGACGAAGGCGGCGGCGGGGATGCGGCGGGCGGCGAGCTGGGGCAGGGCGTGGGTGAGGACGGTGCGGTCGGTGTCGTCGAAGGTGATCAGGACGGAGCGGGGCGGCAGCGGGCGGCCCTCGGAGACGGCCTGCTCGACGGCGGCGAGCGAGACGGGGTTGGCGAGCCGCTGGAGCCGGTCCAGCTGGGCGCCGAAGGAGCAGGGGTCGGTGACCCCGTGGAAGGCGAGGACGGCCAGCCGCTGGGCGGCGCGCGCCCGGAACAGCGGCTGGGCGGGCGAGAACCGCAGCCAGCTGCCCCGGTCCCGCTCGGGCCGCTGCGCGGTCGCGGCGCCCCCGGAGGCCCCGGCGGGTGCGACGCCGGGGCCTCCGGGGGTGGTGACGGGGACGGGCTGGCGGGTCGGCTGGTCGGCGTGCGGGGCAGCGCTCGGAGCAGCAGGGGTGCGCGGTAGGTGGGTGATGGTCGTCGATGCGGAGTTCGGCACGGTTCCCCCCTCGGTCGCCGTGGTGCGGCGTGGCGGTACCGTCGGTAGGCGGAGCCCGGCCTCCGACTCCGGGCGCGGCGGCTCCGCCCCCGGATGTGATCCGGCCCGCGGTGGGGACTCCCAACCCGACCGCGGACGGCTCCTGGATCGCTCAATGTAGTGGAGACCACCGACACCCCGAGATGGTTGTACGCGGGACGGCGAGTTTTCGCGGTCTTCGCAAAACCCTCATACGGGCGTGCGAGGAAGGGCCTCCGGAGCCCGGGCGCGTTACCGTGGAGAGCATGGCAGGCACCCGACGTCACCTGAACAACCGCAGGTCGTGGCTGTGGGACGACTGCGCCCTGCGCCGCCACCAGCTGCTGCTGTCGCTGGTCGGTGCCGCCTGCGTGGCGCTGGGCATCGTGGTGGCCGTGGTGGTGCCGGACGGCGAGGGTCCGGCCTGGGCGATGGCGGTGGCCGGCTGCCTGGCGGCCGGGGTGCTGCTGCTGGCCCGGGTGGCGGTCGCGCGGTTCCGTTCGCACGACGGTGCGACCCCCTGAGTCCGGTCCGCACGTCAGGCCGAGCCGTTCCGGCCGGGACGGCGGTAAATGACCGGGAAGCGGACAGCTCCGGTCGGACCGGCTGATTTTCGGCCTTCCTACCCACTTCTTTCACAATTCCGGGCCACCGGCCCCACGCATCCCCCTACTGTGATTCCCGGCGCCGGGGAGGGCGCCGCACAGAGGGGGAGGCAATGCGCACCACCGCTCCGGCAGGGATCCGGACCCGGCTCAAGCAGCAGCTCGCCCGCGCCGCCGGATCGGTGCCCGGCGACGGCGCGACGCTCCTCATCTACCACCGCGTGGGCGGCGGAACCGGCGACGAACTCGACCTCGCCACCGCCGACTTCGCCGCACAGGTGGACCTGCTCGCCGAGCTGCCGGCGGGCCGTGTGGTCTCCATCGACGAGGCCACCGACCGGCTCGCGGCCGGTCGACGCACGCCGAGCACCGTGCTCACCTTCGACGACGGCTTCGCCGACGTGTACGAGAACGCGTGGCCGCTGCTGCGCGAACGGGAGCTGCCGTTCACCGTGTACCTGGCCAGCGGCCAGGTCGGCGGGGAGATGCAGTGGGAGGGCTCCACCGCCAAGGGCGCCGCCGGCACCGGCATGAGCTGGGAGCAGCTCAAGGAGATGACCGCCTCGGGCCTGTGCACGGTCGCCAACCACACCCGCACCCACGCCCGCCCGGAGCTGCTCACCACCGCGGAGCTGGACGCCTGCAACGACGACGTCGAGCAGCACCTCGGCACCCGCCCGCGGCACTTCGCCTACACCTGGGGCGTGCCCGTCCCGCACATGGAGGTGGCGCTGCGGGCCCGGTTCCGCACCTCCGCCACCGGCCAGGTCGGCCGCAACCTGCCGGGCTCGGACCCGGCCCGGTTCGCCCGCGTCCCGGTCCGCCGCACCGACCCGATCGACTTCTTCCGCGCCAAGCTGTACGGCCGGCTGATCCCGGAGCGCGCGTACGCCCGGATCGTCGCCACCGCCAAGGCGGTGGGCGCCCGTGCATAGCCGGCTCCGCGGCCCCGGCGGCCGCCCCCTGCGCGTCGCGCACCTGACCACCGTCGACATGAGCCTGCAGCTGCTGCTCGCCACCGAGCTCAAGGTCGACCTGGAGGCCGGCTTCGAGACGTACGGCATCAGCGCGCCCGGCCCGTACGTCGAGCGGTTGACCGCGATCGGCGTGCGGCACGAGCCGCTGCACGCGCTGACCCGGGCCTGGCGGCCGCGCGCCGACGCGGCGGCGGGCCGCGAGCTGCTCGCGGTGCTGCGCCGGATCCGGCCCGACGTGCTGCACACCCACAACCCGAAGACCGGGGTGCTCGGCCGGATCCTCGGCCGCGCGGCCGGTGTGCCGGTCGTGGTCAACACCTGCCACGGCCTCTGGGCACAGGCCCACGACCCGCTGGCCAAGCGGGCGTTCGTGCTCGGCGCGGAGGCCTTCGCGGCCCGCTTCTCGCACGCCGAGCTGTATCAGAACGGCGAGGACCGGCAGACCCTGTCGCGCGCCGTCCCGGCCGGCCGCTCCCGGGTGGTCGGCAACGGCGTCGATCTCACCCGGTTCGAGACCGCCCCCTCCCTCCGGGCCCGGCTGCGGGCCGAACTCGGCCTCTCCGAGGACGAGTTGCTGGTCGGCGGAGTCGGCCGGCGGGTGGCCGAGAAGGGCATCCGGGAGTACGCCGAGACCGCCCGGGCACTGGCCGGCAAGGCCCGCTTCGTGTGGATCGGCCCGGACGACCCGGACAAGCCGGACGCCCTGCGCGAGGCCGAGCGCGGCGTCGAGTTCCTCGGCAGCCGCGACGACATGCCCGCGGTGTACGCCGCCCTCGACGTCTTCGTCCTGCCCTCCTACCGGGAGGGGTTCTCCCGCTCGGCGATGGAGGCCGCCGCCAGCGGCCTGCCGATGGTGCTGAGCGACATCCGCGGCTGCCGGGAGATCGGCAGCCACGGCGAGCACCTGCTGCTCACCCCGCCCGGCGACGCCCGGGCGCTCACCACCGCGCTCGACCGGCTCCTCACCGAGCCCGCCCTGCGCGAGCAGTTGGGTGCGGCGGCCCGTCGCCGCGCCCTGGAGCAGTTCGACCAACGGGCCGTCGCCCGGGTCTCCCTGGAGACCTACGCGGCGGTGGCCAGGGCGCGAGGCCTGCCCTGGACCTTCGACTGATCCACGACAACCCACCGCACCACACCAGTTGGGGGAGAAATGAAGCGAGGGGGGGACCTCGCGGTCGCCGTGCTGGCCGGGATCATCGCCGTCCCGCTCGGCCTGGTGATCGCCCTCCTGATCCGCTGCACCATGGGCGGACCAGTGATCTTCCGGCAGACCCGATCAGGGCGCCACGGCCGGGAGTTCGAGATCCTCAAGTTCCGCACCATGCGGGACATGCGCCATGCCGACGAACCCGACGCGCCCCGGATCACCCGGATCGGCGCCCTGCTCCGCAAGACCAGCCTCGACGAACTGCCGCAGCTGTGGAACGTCGCCCGCGGCGACATGGCCGTCATCGGCCCGCGTCCCACGCTGCCCGAGCAGGTCGTCCACTACTCGCCCCGTCAGCGCGGCCGGCTCGACATCCGTCCCGGCCTGACCGGTTGGGCCCAGGTCCGCGGCCGCAACAGCATCACCTGGCCCGAGCGGATCGAGCTCGACCTCTGGTACATCGCCAACCGCTCGCTCCTGCTCGACCTGCGGATCCTCGCCCTCACGGCGAAGATCCTGCTGCGCCCGACGGGCATCACCGCGCCCGGCGGGGTCAACCCCGGCTTCCCGGTCCCGGCGGCCGAACCGCTGCCGCAGCCGCAGGCCAGGATCGTGCTGCCGCGTCAGCGCGTGGCCACCGAACAAGCACACCAGTCCTGAGGAACGCACCATGTGGATCGCCGGAGCCGGCGGCGTAGGCCGCGAAGCACTCGACACGGCCCTCGCCGCCGGCACCCCGGTGTCCGGATTCCTCGACGACCGGGCGGCCGGCACCACGGTGCGCGGCCTCCCGGTCCTCGCCCCGTCCGACCTCCCGCCCGGCAGCCCGTACCTGATCGGCATCGCCGACCCGGCGGTGCGGGCCCGGCTGGCCGAGCTGCTCTCCGGGCTCGGCGGCGTCGCCACCACCCTGGTCCACCCGCGGGCGCTGATCGCCCCGGGGACGCTGCTCGGCGAGGGCTGCCTGGTGATGGGCGGCGCGTACGTCTCCTCCGACGTCCGGCTCGGCCGGCACGGCCAGGTGCACTACAACGCCACGGTCGGCCACGACTCGGTGCTCGGCGACCGGGTGACGGTCTACCCCGGCGGCAACGTCTCCGGCTCGGTGGTGCTGGACGACGACTGCACCGTCGGCTCCAACGCCGTGGTGCTCCAGGGCCGCAAGCTGGGCCGCCGCGCGTTCGTCGGCGCCGGCGCGGTGGTCACCCGGGACGTTCCCGCGGCCACCACGGTGGTCGGCTCCCCGGCCCGGCCGCTCCGCAAGGACTGACCGGGGCGATCTATCCTCGGCCCATGGCCATTCCCGAGTTCCTCGTCGACCTCCGCGCGATCGTCGGCACCCGCCCGCTCTGGCTCTCCGGCGTCTCCGCCGTGGTGCTGGACGAGCACGGCCGGGTGCTGCTCGGCCGCCGCGCCGACTCCGGCCGCTGGTCGGTGATCAGCGGCATCATCGACCCGGGCGAGCAGCCCGCCGACACGGTGGTCCGCGAGTGCCTGGAGGAGACCGGGGTGACGGTCGAGCCGGAGCTGCTGACCTCGATCACCGTCTCGCGGATGCTGGAGTACCCCAACGGCGACCGGGCCCAGTACCTGGAGCTGACCTTCCGCTGCCGCAAGGTCTCCGGCGAGGCCCGGGTCAACGACGACGAGTCCCTCGAGGTCGGCTGGTTCGCCCCCGACGCCCTCCCCGACCTGGACGACAGCGCCCGCTCGCGGATCGAGCGGGCACTGACCTGCACCGGGCCGGCCGCCTTCGAGCACGCGGCCGACCTCTCGCTTCCCTAGGGCACCCGGGCCTGGAGCGTGCGGAACCACTCCGCCGTACGCTCCAGGCCCTCCCGCAGCGGCACCGGAACGACCTGCGGGAAGAGCTCCCGCAGCCGCGCGTTGTCGGCCTGCGAGTCCCGGACGTCACCGGGCCGCGGGTCGACGTGCGCGCGCTCCACCGGCTGCCCGAGCACCTCGCCCATCAGCTCGATCAGCTCCAGCAGACTGGTGCGCGTCCCGAACGCGAGGTTGACCGGATCCGCGCTCACCACCCGGCGCACCACCGCCTCGGAGATCACCTGGGCCACCGTGCCGACGTAGGTGAAGTCCCGGCTCTGCCCGCCGTCGCCCTGCACGGTCACCGGACGGCCGTCCAGCGCCGCGTCCAGGAAGGCCGGCACCACGGCCGCGTACGCGTGCCCGGCGGGCTGCAGCGGCCCGAAGACGTTGAAGAACCGCAGGGGCAGCACCCCCGTGCCGTAGCAGTGGTGGTACGCGCCGAGGTAGGACTCGGTGGCGAGCTTGGAGACCGCGTACGGACTCATCGGGGCGGTGCGCATGGTCTCGCGCTTTGGCAGCTCCCGGTTGGCGCCGTACACCGATGACGAGGACGCCGCCGCCACGTACAGCCCCCCGGCCCGGCGGGCCGCCTCCAGCACCTCCAGGGTGCCGGTGGCGTTGGCGTGGTGGCTGGCCAGCGGATCGGCGACCGAGCGCGGCACCGAGGGCAGGGCGGCCAGGTGGACCACCGCGTCGGCACCGGTGAACGCCTCGTCCAGCAGCTCCCGGTCGAGGATCGATCCTTCGTGGAAGGTGACGGCCAGGCCGTCGAGGTTGGACTTCCGCCCGGTGGACAGGTTGTCGAGAACCCGGACCTCCGTCACTTCGGGACGGGCCAGCAGGGCCCGGCAGAGATTGGCTCCGATGAAACCGGCACCGCCGGTCACGACGACACGCATACGGACAACTCCCCCCAAACGCGGCCGAGTTTGGCCATGCGGCGATCGTATCGACCGGCCGCTCCGGCGGGGCCGAAACTCAGCGTTTGCGCTGCCGGTACATCTCCTCCGCCGCGTCGAGCACCGCCGACAGGTCGCCGCCGGCGGTCGCGGTGACCACCGCCGCGACCGCGCCCTCCACGAACGGCGCGTCGGCGAACCTGACCGGAAAGGGCAGCCCGTGCTCGTCCGCCTCGGAGAGCAGCGCCAGCACGGTGTCCACCGCGGATCCGAGGTCGCAGAGCACCGCCACCCCGTGCCCCTGGTCGACCCGCCGGGCGGCGGCCGCGATCAGCACCGCGCTGGTGCCCGGCCCGTCCGCGATCGAGCCCCCGGTGGCCACCACCGGCGCCGGGTCGTCGGTGTTCGCCACCGCCAGCGCCAGGTCGCGGACGGCGTCGGCCACCTCCGCGCTGTGCGAGACCAGCAGCACCCCGACCCGGCCGTGCCCGGCCGGTCTGGTGGGCCGGGGGACGGCCGGTTTGGGCGCGGGCCGGTCGGCGGGCTGGGCGGGGTGCGGTGCGGAGGGGGCCGTGGTGATCGGGATGACGTCGGCGCGGGTTCCGTCCCGGCGGTCCATCGGCTGCTCCCTCGGGCCTGTCGCTGCGGAGGCTGGTGCGGCTCCCACACTCTCCCAGCCTGCCCGGCGCACGCGGCCAGACACGCCCTAGCACAACAGGTCGGGCGCCGTCGGCGGATCGGCGAAATCCCCCCGCGGGGGAGCGAGTCGGCGCCGATTGCGCCGTTCGGGGGAGGGGCGCGTGGTTGGCTGGGCCTTCGCAACGATCGGGAGGAGCAGCAGATGACCGCCGACACGGCCGCCCGCGGCAAGGTGGAGCTGGACCTGACCGGCGCCGAGTGGCGCTCCGGCAGCCAGGGCGAGGGCGAGGTCCAGATCGCCTTCGTCGAGGGCCACATCGCGATGCGGGACGGACGGGACCCGTCCGGGCCTGCGCTGATCTTCACTCCGGCGGAGTGGCGAGCCTTCGTCCTCGGCGCCCGGGACGGGGAGTTCGACCCGACCTGAACCACAGGTGACGGTTGGGCGTGCACTGAGGTCACAAATGAATTCTGATGGACAGAAACTTGTTGACTCTTCGACAAGGCCGGGACCACAGTGAGAGCAGGCAGACGCCGTGCCGACCGCCCCCACGCGGTCGAGCACGGCGCCCGCTGTGCTGCCCGTCGACGGCGCCGAGGACGGGCACTCCCTGCCCGGCCGCACCGAGGTGCGGTGCCCGTCGCTGCGGGAGCTGGCCCCGACGTCGAGAGCTACTCGACCGTGCGGGGCCGGATGGCCCGGGATCCACACGCCCCCACGCGTTGGTGTTCCCCGGGCCGGGTCCGCGCGTGCGACGGGCTTGAGGGCCCACGCGAACCTGGCCTGTGGTGTGCATCGTTGCAGAAGTACTCGGGTGGTTCGCACGACTCTGTGCACAGTGAGGGATAGCGCGCAACCGCACGCGTGCGACAGACCACCCCCCGGTGGACCGAGTCCACAGCGGCCGTCGTGCTGAACCGAACGTAGCCCGGACGGTTGCTCAGAGTCAACATTGGTCCCTGAGCGTAGATCTCGGCCTGATCGCGGGACCCGCGCGTCGGCCGGTCTGCACCCGGCACGTACGATGGTGTCATGTCATTCCTCCGCCGTCGCTCCGGCGCCCCCGCCGGCCCGGACTTCGACGTGCTCGCGATGGACCCGGGCGACTGGCCCGGCTACTTCGGGGCCATGATGATGACCGGCCCGGACGGCTCCTGCCAGGGCATCTTCCTGCGCTACGACCTGCTCGGCGGTCGCGGCCCGGCGATGCTGATCGGCAACCTGCCGGAGGGATCGCCCGCCAGGGAGTCCGAGGACGGCGTGCCCTTCGAGGTCCGCCAGCTGCTCGAGGCGCTGGAGAGCGAGGAGCAGGTCGACTTCGTCTCGGCCGAGGACTTCCCCGTGATGCTCGGCGACGACCTGCTGATCGTGAAGAAGGTCAAGGTCAGCGAGGAGCGGCTGTACTGCTCCCAGTTCGGCCGCAGCGACGGCGTCCAGGTCACCATCGCCTCCTGGGACCGGCCGATTTCGGACGATCTCTACCAACTGCTGAAGCCGTTGCCGGCGGAGATGTTCAAGCAGGGCTGACACCCGCCATGACTCCGACCGCCGCGGCGACGAACGCCGCGAACGCCGCGAACACCGCGGCCGCCGCCGTGCACACCGCCCTCGTCGGCCTGCCCCGGGTCGTGGACCTGCTGGCCGCCCGGGCCGAGGAGCACGACCGCGAGGGCACCTTCCCGTACCAGGGCATCGAGGTCGCGCACGAGGCCGGACTGCTCACCCTGACGGTCGGCCCGCGCCACGGCGGAGCCGGGCTCGGACTGCTGGACACCGTCCAACTGCTGTCCCGGCTGGCCCGCGGCGACGCCTCGGTCGCCCTGCTCACCGCCCAGACCCTGCTGCTCCACGCCGAGCAGGCCCGCACCGCCGCCTGGCCGGCCGGGCTCTACCGGCGGCTGCTCACCGAGTCCCGGCGCGGCCCCGCCCTGGTCGCCACCGTCCGCGCCGCCGCGGCCGTCACCGCCGAACGGGACGCCGAGGGCTGGCTGCTGACCGGCCGTCTGACCGGAGTCCCCGGCGCCGAGGCGCTCGCCTGGCTGGCCGTGCTGGCCCGGACCGCCGGGCCGGAGCCGCACACCGGCCTGTTCCTGATCCGCGGCGACAGCCCGGGCGTGGAGATCGATCCCAACCCCGAGCTGCTCGGCCTGCGGGCCACCGCCGCGCACGACGTCCTGCTGGACGCCGTCCGGGTCGGCCCCGGGGCCGCCGTCGGTCTCACCCCCGCCGACGGTCCGCCCGGCGAAGCCGCCCGGACCACGGCCGCCTGGCGCGACCTGGCGCTCGCCGCCGTCCAGCTCGGCACCGCGCTGGCCGCCCGCGACTGGCTGGTCCGCCACCTGCGGCAGGCCGGCCCGGTCGAGGGACGGGGCCGGCTGGGCCTGGCCGAGCTGGAGTGCTCGCTGATCGGCGCCGAGGAACTGCTCTACGGCGTGGCCGCCCGGGTGGACCGGGCGGACGCCACCGCACTCGACCGGACGGGCGCCGCACGACTGCTGGTCGACCGGACGGTGGCCACCGCCGTCCAGCAGGCCGTCACACTGGCCGGCGCCGCCGGACTGAGCCGCCGCCACCCGCTGGAGCGGCACCTGCGCGACGCGCTCAGCGCCCGGGCGTACGCCCTGCCCGAGGAGCTCGTCCTGGAGCGCCTCGCCCGCTCCGTCGTCGACTGACGGTCCCGACCGGCCGGCTCAGCGGGTGCCGACGGCCGCCCGGACCGCCCGGCGGGCCAGCGCCGCGTCGTCGTACAGCCGACGGATCATGATCCGCTGCTCCTCGCCCGCCCCCGGGACGTCGTGCAGCCGGATCTCCCGCATCAGCACCAGCACCAGGTTCACCAGGAAGGCGTCCCGGGCCAGCGTCCCGCCGGACTGGGCGAGCTGGCTGATCTGCCGGCGCGCCGCGGTGTCGCCGGAGAGCACGCTCCACAGCACCGCCAGGTCGTAGCCGGGCAGGTACCAGCCGGCCTGCTCCCAGTCGAGCAGCACCGGGCCGGACGGCGCGAGCAGCATGTTGCCGAGCAGCGCGTCGCCGTGGCACAGCTGCCAGGGCACCGAGGCCAGGCCGTGCATCAGGCCGCGCAGGTCGCCGGCGTCCCGGTCGGTGAGCAGGCCGACCGAGTGGAACCGGGCGACCTCCAGCTGGTAGTCCAGCGGCTTGCCGAACACGTCGGTCGGCGGGCGCCACAGGTTGAGGGTGCGCACCGCGCCGAGCACCGCGCGGACCTCGCCCGGGGTGGGCGCGTTCACCGGGTGGCGCTCGCGGGAGGCGGGCCGGCCCGGGACGCGCTCCAGCACCAGCACGCAGCGGTCGTGGTCGGCCGCCACCAGCCGGGGCAGCCGCACCGGCGGACGGTGCCGCACGAACGCCCGGTACACCGCCACCTCGTGGTGGAAGCGCTCGACCAGCTGATCGGCCTGCGGGCTGCGCAGCGCTCCCGGCGCCAGGCACTTGGCGACCACCGGCGCACGCCCGATGGTGCCCGCGACGAGGATGTGCCGGCTGCCCTCCCGCAGCACCTGGCGGGGGAGGAAGGCGGGACATATCCGCGCGATGTTGGCGAGCACGGCGCGCACCGCGGGCGTCTGCAGGGTGGCCGGGTCGACGCGGTCCACGAACGCCTCGGGCTGCCGCCCGGCCGGCAGCCGGCCGGTGCCGGGCCGCAGGCCCTGCTCCACCGGGCGGGTCACCAGCGTGCTGGTGCGGGCCCGCGGGTCGCGCAGCTCGGTGGAGCGCGGCGCGGGGCGGCCGCCGGCGGCGGTGGGCGGGCGCAGGCCGGTCCTGGCCTGGCCGAGGGTGTGGCGCGCGGTGCCTCCGTCGTTGGGGGTGATGGCGGTGGTCGACGGGCGGGCGCCGGTGCTGGCTGAGGAGTACATGGGGTGGTGAGGGTCCCTTCCTGGCCGACGGCGGTGATGCGGTGCGCCCGGTGGTGAGGTACCGGGCAGGTCGGGTGGGGTGCGGGCGCCGGGCACGGAAGCGGCCCGCCGTGCCGTCCGCACCCTGGGGAATGCGGTCGGCGCGACTGCCGCGCCATGCCCGGTGCCTGCGCGCCACCCTGGCGCGCCACCCCCGGTCCGCGGACGGGGCGGAACCGTTGACGGGCCGCCAGGTGAACAATGGGGCCTGTCTCCGGCCTCCCGGACCCGGGGTCGAGGTGGCGCATTCCTACCTGACACCGGATCGCCACTGGCACACCACGTAGCGGACCCTGGCGAACCCTGGCGAATGGTCGCGTGGCATGTGACAGAGCCATTAGTGTCGAAATCAGCCGAGGAACCTGGGGGCTTCACGTGACATCGAAGGGGCCGAACACCAGACTCGCCGACCTCTTCGCCCTGACCGGCTGGTCCAAGGGCGAACTGGCGCGGCTGGTCAACCGCCGAGGAGCGGCGATGGGTCAGCAGCAGCTGTCCACCGACACCTCGCGGGTGCGGCGCTGGATCGAGCAGGGGGAGATCCCCCGCGATCCGGTGCCGCGGGTGCTGGCCGCCGTGTTCACGGAGCGGCTCGGCCGTGTCGTCACCACAGAGGACCTCGGTCTGGAACGACACCGGCCCACCAGGTCCGGCACGACCCCCACATCGTCGCCGCCGTCGCCCTGGGCGCCGGATCGGACGGCCGCGGTCCTCACCGAGTTCACGGGAATGGACCTCATGCTGAACCGACGCGGTCTGGTCGGCGCGGGTGCCGCACTCGCGGCCGGCGCCGTCATCGCCGACAACCTCCACGACTGGCTCACCGGCGAGGACGTGGCGTACGCGGCCGGGCGCCCCGGCCCCCGCCACGTGATCACCCAGGGCGGCCCCGCCCCCGTCATCGACGTCTACGAACCCGGCCCGGTCGGCTACGACGAGGTGGCCGCCCTCGAACACTCGGTCGAGGTGTTCCGCGCCTGGGACGCCTCCCGCGGCGGCGGCCTCCAGCGCAAGGCCGTGGTCGGCCAGCTGAACGAGGTCGGCGGCCTGCTGACCCACCAGCACGCCCCCGCCGTCGAGCGCCGGCTCTGGACGGTCGCCGCCAACCTGGCGGTGCTGGCCGGCTGGATGTCCCACGACGTCGGCCTGGAGCCCACCGCCCAGCGCTACTTCGTGATCGCCGCGCAGGCGGCCAAGGAGGCCGACGACCGGCCCCGGGCCGGCGAGGCGATCTCCCGCGCCGCCCGCCAGATGCTCCACCTCGGCCGGGCCGACGACGCGCTGGAGCTGATGCGCCTGGCCCAGGCCAGCGCCGGCGAGCGCGCGCTGCCCCGCACCCGCGCCATGCTGCACACCGTGGAGGCCTGGGCCCAGGCCTCGCTCGGCCGCTCCGAGGCCACCCGCCGGGTGCTCGGCGAGGCCGAGGAGCTGTTCGTCCAGGAGGCCCAGGAGCCGCCGCCCAGCTGGATGCAGCTCTTCAACGAGGCCGAGCTGCACGGCATGCAGGCCCTGGTCTACCGGACCCTGGCCGAGCACGACCCCGGGGCCGCCCGGCTGGCCGAGCGGCACGCCAGGCTCGCCATCGAGCTGCGCCCCAAGGACGGCCGGGAGCGCTCCGCGCTGCTCGACCGGATCACCCTCGCCTCGGTCTACTGGATCTCCGGCGAGCCGGACGAGGCGCAGGTGCAGGCCAAGCTGGCGCTCGCCTCGATCAGCCACACCTCGTCCATGCGCACCTGGGACCGGCTGCGCGAGATGTACCGGCTCTCCGGCCGGTACCGGGGCGTGCCGGCCGTCGCCGAGCTGCGCGACGAGATCGACTCCGTGATGCCGGAGCGCCGCCGCCTGGTGTGACAGTTCCGTGTCAGTGCCGTCCCGTCCGTGTCCGTGCCGGCTCGAGTGGAATGTGAGGATCGAGGGGAAGGGTTTCCAGGGGAATATGCCGATCCGGTACGGAGGGTCCGCCTCCGGCCCCGGATCCGGTCGCCCTGTGTGCGGATCGGCCCCCCAGGCGGTAACCTTCGGTGATTCCGGCGCCCGGGCGCCTGAGCTGCACCGACCGACCCCGGCGACGGAAATCCCGTTGCCTCGACGACCGCCGCAACGGATGCTGACCTCATGTTCGAGCCAGTGATAGCGCCCAGCGCCAGCCTCCTCGGCCTCCTGCAGAGAGGCCGCGGTGACGGGCAGCTGCATGCGTTGGCAGCAGACCGCGACGAGGCCATTGCCGCCGTCGAGGCCTGCGTCACCGCCGATCCCCGCGCCGACTGGCAGGTCGAGAACCGCTCCTTGTACTACGCGCGGCTCTACATGGAGCTCGAGGCCCCCCTGACCGGCCTCGAACTCCACCTCAACTCCGTCGAGGACCTGGAGAACGACGACGACGCCCGCACCGGCCTCGCCCTCTCCGTCCTCGGCCACCTCGCCGCCTACGGGCGCCGCGACGCCCTCGACCTGCTGCGCGCCTACACCGCGACCGGCAGCAACTGGCCATGGGCCCTCGACGAACTCGCCCTGCGCGACGACGACGCCGCGCTGCTCGACCTCGCCCCCGCCGTGCTCGCCCGCTTCCCGGAAGGCCCGGAGGGCGACGCCGAGCTGCGCGAGGTGATCCGCTCCGCGTACGAGCCCAAGCCCTGGCGGCTGTGGGCCGCGCACCACCCCCGGATCGCCGCCGCGAGCGAGCAGTCGCCGTTCGACCTGTGGCAACGCCAGATCAACCGGCCGGGCGTCACCCCCGGCTGGTCCACCGCCGACGTCCTCGCCTGGGCCGACCAGGCCGACCCGGCCGGCGGCGGTCCCTCCGCCCTGGTCCGCCGGGCCGCCGCGGCCGCCCGCTGCCTGACCGCCGTGGTCCGCTCCGAGGACCGCCCGCTGCTGCTGGGCGCCGCCGCCGGCGACGAGCCCGGCGCGCGGATCGCCGCCCTGCGGTACCTCGTCGAGCAGCGCGACGAGGCGGTGGCCGACCTGATCGAGACGGCCGCCGCCGACTTCGACTGCCGGGTGGTGGCCGCCGCCCTGGAACTGCTCGGCCGGATGCGCGGGCCGCAGGCCCTCGCCCGTGCCCGCACCTGGGCCGACCCGGAGACGGGCGGTGCCGACAGCGCGCTCGGCGAGGCCGCCGTCCAACTGCTCGCCGCCGTCGGCGAACCGTGCGACGGCCCGCTGGTGGTGGCCGGCCTGCGGCACTGGATCTCGGTGCGCGGCGTGACCGGGGCCGGACTCGGCACCCTGGTCGACGGTGCGGGGCGGCTGGCCGCCGCTGCCGCCGTCCCCGCGCTGCGCCATGTGTACGGCGAGGCCGTCTCCTCGGAGCTGCGCGGGCGCGCCGCACGGGCGCTGTCGATCACCGACCCGCACTTCGGGCAGGGTCCGGCCGTCGAGTGCCTCTGGGACTGCGAGGAGTCCACCCGGGAGCTCGCCGCCCGGCACGTCACCACCACGGGCGACATCCGGGTGCTGGAGCGCCTGCGCCGGCTCGCGGCGGATCCCGCCGAGGAGGCCGAGGTGCACGAGGCCGTACGGGGACGACTCACCCGGGGCTGACACCGCCGCGAACCGCCTCGCCGGCCCACGACAGCCTGTAAGGTCGGCTTCCATGCAGCGCTCCCGCCTTGTCGCCCGCGCCCTGATCCCGACGGCCGTGCTGGCCGGCGCCGTCCTGGTGGCCGGTCCGGCGTCCGCCCACGTCGAGGTGGAGTCCGCCACGCCGCAGGCGCTGGCCGTCGGCGCGGTGGTCGCCTTCGACGCCGAGGGGGAGTCGTCCACCGCCGGCATCACCGAGGTCAAGGTCGCGCTGCCGGCCGGGCTGACCGGCTCCGACGTGACGCTCGCCGAGGCGCCCACCGGCTGGACGTTCGCGGCGAGCGCCGACGGGTACACCGTCTCCGGCCCGGCCCTGGCGCCGGGTGCGAACGCCGCGTACAAGATCAAGGTGCGGCAGCTGCCGGACGCCAAGGAGCTGGCCTTCAAGTCGCTGGTCACCTACTCCGACGGCCAGGTGGACCGCTGGATCGAGGTGCCGCAGAACGGCAGCAAGCCGCAGCACCCGGCGCCGGTCCTCACGCTCACCGCCGCCGCGCCGGGCGCCACCCCGCTGCCCGCGGCCGGCGCCGCCTCGCCGTCCGCCGCGGCCTCCGTCTCGGCCTCGCCGTCGCCGTCGGCGGCGGCGAGCAGCCCGGCGGCCGCGCCCGCGCCGGTGCCCGCGGCCGCTCCCGCCGAGAAGAAGTCCTCGGGCGGCGGCACCGTGGTGATCGCCGTGATCGCGGCCGCCGCCGTGCTGACCGGCGTGCTGGTCTGGCGCCGCCGCGCCGCCCGCTGACCGGAAACGTCGAAGGGCCCGTCCGCACCAGGTGGCGGACGGGCCCTTCGGGCGTTCAGGGCCGGGTCAGTGGACCGCGCCGGCGTTCGGCGCCAGCACCCCGCCGGTCACCAGGCCGATGATCAGGACGCCCAGCAGGATCCGGTAGACCACGAACGGCATGAAGCTGTTGTGCGAGATGTACTTCAGGAACCAGGCGATCGCCGCGTAGCCGACCGCGAAGGCGATCAGGGTGGCCAGGATGGTCGGCCCCCAGGCCGGTGCCGGACCCTCGCCGATCTTGAACAGCTCCAGCACGCCGGAGGCGAGCACCGCCGGGATCGCCAGCAGGAACGAGTACCGCGCCGCCGCCTCGCGGCTGTAGCCGAGGAACAGGCCGGCGCTGATCGTGCCGCCGGAGCGGGAGACGCCCGGGATCAGGGCCAGCGACTGGGCGGCGCCGTAGATCAGGGCGTGCGGGAAGGTCAACTGGTCGACCGTGCGGGCGTTGCGGATCGCCCGGGTGCGGTCCGCGACCGCCAGGATCACGCCGAAGACGATCAACGTGGTGCCGATGATCCGCAGGTCGCGCAGCTCGGTCTCGATGGTGTCCTGGAAGAGCTTGCCCAGGATCCCGATCGGGAGCGTGCCGACGATCACGAACCAGCCCATCCGGGCGTGCGGGTCGCTGCGCAGCGCGGGCTTGAACAGCGAGCGGACCCAGGTCGAGACGATCGCGGCGATGTCCTTGCGGAAGTAGATCAGCACGGCCGACTCGGTGCCCAGCTGGGTCACCGCCGTGAACGCGGCTCCCGGGTCGTCCCAGCCCATCAGCGCGGAGAAGACCCGCAGGTGGCCGCTGGAGGAGACCGGCAGGAACTCGGTGAGCCCCTGGATCAGGCCGAGGACGGCCGCGTGGAACCAGCTGATCACCGGGCACCCGCCAGGGGTATCCGTCGCTCGCAGTGCATGGGGACCGTTCCCGTCGTCGTGAATGGGGCGTGCTGCGCCGACACCCGGCCACGACGCGCAACGGCGCAGAGCACCGTCCGGCGCGGCTCGATGATAGTCGGTCGAGATGACCGGAGATCTTCGCGGACGGTCAAAATCCGGTATGACCCCGGCGGCAGGCCGCCTATCGTGTGCCGGTGCCCGAGATCCGCGTCCACCGCGTCACCAAGTACGACCCCGCCGACCGCGACGAGCGCGGCCACTACACCGGCCCGCTCGACTGCTGGTCCGACGAGGGCCCGGTCGAGGCCGCCTACCTGGAGACCGTCGCGGCGTTCGCCCGGGCCGCCGGGATCGACCGGCTGACCGTCCGCGACCCCGGCCTGTCGGGCCCGGTCCACTTCGGCCTCGGCCCGCTGCTGGACGGCCACGGCCTTTCCGGGCTCTTCCCCGAGCCGGCCGCCTTCCACGACGGCGCGGAAGTCGACCTCGCCACCGCGGTCGAGCTGGTCCGGGTGATGCTGCGGGAGAGCGGCGCGTGGTGCCGTCTGGAGGCCGACGAGCGGTTCTTCGTCCACGTCGGCTACGACCTGTACATGTACATCGGCACCACCGGGCCGTACGAGCCGGGCATGCGCCGCGCACAGGAGCTCGGGCTGTTCCCCGAGCCGCTCGCCGAATCGCCGTACGCTCCCGCGCCCGACGGGAGCACGCCGAAGCCGCCCGCGGACGGCGCGTTCTGGGAGCGCGTACGGCGCGCGGTCGCGGCAGGGGAGGTGCAGCTGCTCGAAGAGGAGTTCGCCGGTGGTGCCGCGCGCTGGCACCACCTCACCCCCGACACGGTGGACGCCGTGCGCGCCGGCCTCGCGGCCCGTTCACTCCTCGCGCTCTGGCCGGACACGCTCAGCGCGGACCAGGACGCCGTCCTCGGCGGGCTCGACCCGGAGAACGACCACCGCATCCTGCGCGAACACGCCGACGGCCGGCTCAGCACCTGCTGGATCGACCCGGAGGACCCGCAGGACATCGCCGTCGAACTCGCCAGCACCCGCCGCGTCGCCGCGGTCTCCCACGAACCGGGCCCGCTGCTCGTCGCCGTCCTGCCCGACGCCGACGGCGTGGTCCGCGTCCGCGGCACCACCTGAACCGGTGACAATCCGCCGGTCGCGGCGGCGCGCGGTCCATCCTGGTGGCCGGACGGCACCCGGGAGGGGCGGATGAGCGGCGGACGGCTCGCGGGCAGGGCAGCGGTGATCACGGGGGCGGCGCGCGGCATCGGGCGGGCGACCGCCGAACTGTTCGCGGCGGAAGGAGCACGGCTGGTCCTCACCGACGTGGACGGGCCGGCGCTGGAGGACCTGCGCCTCCCGGGCGCCGAGGTCCGGACGGTGGTCGGCGACGTCGCCGAGCCGGCCGACGCACGGGCGATGATCGAGGCCGCCGTGGACGCGTACGGCCGGATCGACGTGCTGGTCGCCAACGCCGGGGTGATCCCGCTGAAGAACGTGCTCGACGCCACCCCCGAGGACTGGGACCGGGTGATGGCCGTCGACGGCCGCGGCATGTTCCTGACCTGCAAGTACGCGATCGAGCGGATGGCGGCCGACGGCGGCGGGTCGATCGTCTGCCTGTCCTCGATCTCCGGCCTCGCCGGGCAGGCGGACCAGGCGGTCTACGGGCCGGCGAAGTTCGTCGCCACCGGCCTGACCAAGCACCTGGCCGTCGAGTGGGCGGCCCGCGGCATCCGGGTCAACGCGGTGGCCCCCGGCACCATCCGCACCGACCGGGTCCGGGCCCTGTCCGACGAACCGGGCGGGCCCGAGTACCTGGAGGCGATCGAGCGCCTGCACCCGATGGCCCGGCTCGGCGAGCCGTCCGAGGTCGCGGCCGCCGTCCTCTTCCTCGCCTCCGACGAGGCGTCCTTCGTCACCGGCGCGGTGCTCCCCGTCGACGGCGGCTACCTGGCCCAGTGAGCCGGCCCGAGCCGGATCCTGCGCCGAGGTGGACGGGGGCCCACTCCCCGCGGGTCAGCCCGTAGACCACGTCGCCGTGCTCGGCGCCCTCGATCGGGTCCGGCCAGTCGACGTGGAAGGTCCGTTCGTACCGCAGCCCGGCGCGCTCCAGCACCCGGCGGGAGGCGGTGTTCACCGCCATCGTGGTGGCCACCACGCGCTCGGCCGCCGGCTCGGCGAAGGCGGAGCGGACCAGCGCCCGGGCGCCCTCCGTCGCCAGCCCCCGGCCCCAGGCGGAGGGCAGCAGGCGGTAACCGATCTCCAGGCCGCCGTCCGGCCCACCCGCCAGGCCGACGCTGGTGGCGGGCCGCAGCGAGAACCAGCCGACGAACGCACCCCGCTCGACCGCCGCCCAGCAGCCCAGCCCGGCCGGCAGCTCCTCGTACGCGCGCAGCAGCGCGGGCAGCGTCCGGTCCGCCACCGTCCCCCGGGGCACGGGGCGTCCGTCGTCGAGGTGGCGCATCACCTCCGGGTCGCCGTGCAGCTCCGCCAGCGCGTCCAGGTCCGCCGGCGTGAAGCGGCGCAGCACCAGCCGCCAGGTGACCAGTCGTACGTCGTCCATCCGGCGAGCACACCAACCGCGACCCCGGCGGCGCAAACGGATTACCCGCGGAGCCCGGACGGCGGTTGACACCGGCCCAGCGGTTGACGTCCCCGCCGCCGGGCCGTCGACTGAAGCTGCCGCCCGTCCGCCGCCCACCGCGAGGAGAGTCGCCGTGAAGCCTGTCGCCCTGTCACCCCGGGCCCGCGAGGAGGCGCTGACCGCCCTCGGCTCCGGCACCGAACTGGACGTGCTGGTGGTCGGCGGCGGCGTGGTCGGCGCGGGCTGCGCGCTGGACGCCGTGACCCGGGGCCTGACCACCGGCCTGGTGGAGAGCCGCGACTGGGCGAGCGGGACGTCCTCCCGCTCCAGCAAGCTGATCCACGGCGGTCTGCGCTACCTGGAGATGCTGGACTTCCGGCTGGTCAAGGAGGCGCTGCAGGAGCGCGCCCTGCTGATCCAGCGGCTGGCCCCGCACCTGGTCCGCCCGGTGAAGTTCCTCTACCCGCTGAAGCACCGGGTGTGGGAGCGCCCGTACGTCGGCGCGGGCGTGCTGCTCTACGACACCATGGGCGCCACCTCCGGCACCTCGCGCGGCCTGCCGCACCACCGGCACCTGAGCCGCCGTCACGCGCTGCGCGAGTTCCCCGCGCTGCGCCCCGACGCGCTGGTCGGCGCGGTGCAGTACTACGACGCGCAGGTGGACGACGCCCGGCACACCATGACCATCGTCCGCACCGCCGCCGCGTACGGCGCCCTGGTGGCGAACCGGACCAAGGTGGCGCGCTTCCTGCGGCAGGGCGAGCGGGTGACCGGTGCGGTGGTGGTCGACCTGGAGACCGGGCGCGAGTTCGAGGTGCACGCCAAGCAGGTGATCAACGCGACCGGCGTGTGGACCGACGACACCCAGGCGCTCGCCGTCCACCGCGGGCAGTTCCACGTCCGTGCGTCCAAGGGCGTGCACATCCTGGTGCCGCGGGACCGGATCAACGCCCGCTCGGGGCTGATCCTGCGCACCGAGAAGAGCGTCCTGTTCGTCATCCCGTGGGGCCGGCACTGGCTGATCGGCACCACCGACACCGACTGGGACCTGGACAAGAACCACCCGGCGGTCAGCTCCAGCGACATCGACTACCTGCTCGACCACGTCAACGAGGTGCTCTCCACGCCGCTCTCCCGGGACGACGTCGAAGGCGTCTACGCCGGCCTGCGCCCCCTGCTCGCCGGGGACGCCGCCGAGACCAGCAAGCTCTCCCGCGAACACCTGGTCGGCCACCCCGTCCCCGGGCTGGTGGTGATCGCCGGCGGCAAGTACACCACCTACCGGGTGATGGCCAAGGACGCCGTCGACGAGGCCGTACGCACCCTGGACGGCGCCCGCCCCGGCCCGTCCGTCACCCATGACGTGCCGCTGCTCGGCGCCGAGGGCTACCAGGCGCTGTGGAACCGGCGGCAGAACCTCGCCGCCGAATCGGGCCTGCACGTCGCCCGGATCGAGCACTTCCTGCACCGCTACGGCTCACTGATCGGCGAGTTGCTGGACATCGTCAAGGCCGACCCGGCGCTCGGCGAGCCGCTGCCAGGCTCCGACGACTACCTGCTCGCCGAAGCCGTCTACGCCGTCACCCACGAGGGCGCGCGACACCTCGACGACGTCCTCACCCGGCGGACCCGGTCCTCCATCGAGTCCTGGGACCGCGGCGTGGCCGCCGCCGAGACCGTCGCCGCCCTGATGGCCGGCCCGCTCGGCTGGGACGCCCAGCAGGTCGCCAACGAGGTCGAGCACTACCGCAAGCGCGTCGAGGCCGAACTCGAGGCGCAGCGGCAGCCCGACGACGTCACCGCCGACGCGGCCCGGCTCGGCGCACCGGACATCGTCCCGCTGCACTGAGACCGCTCAGCCCGCCGGCGGTCACCCCGCGACCTCCCAGATGTGCCCCGCCGGGTCGCGGAACGCCGCGGTGCGGATGCCCCACGGCCGGTCCATCGGACCGTTCAGCAGCTTCACCCCGTGCGCCGCCAGGCGCTCGCACACCGCGTCCACGTCCGGCACGTTCAGCGTCAGCTGGAACCGCGCCCCGGCCGCCGGATCGGCCAGCCCGGCCGGCTCGATCAGCTCCGGAACGGCCGCCGTCGTCAGCAGGTTGACCAGCAGCCCGCCGAAGTCGAACACCGCCGAGTTGGGGTCCTCGTACATGACCGGCAGCTCGAACACCTCCTGGTAGAACCGCCGCGCCTGCGCCAGGTCCTCGACGAACAGCGTCACCGCACCGACCCGCTGCACCCACGACCCCATGACCCGTCCTCCGTCCGTTCGGTCCGTCCCCGCGGACGTTACGCCCGGCCACTGACAGCCGGTCAGCCCGTTGGCCCGGCAACGAGGTCGGAGGGCGAGAACCGGCCGTGGTGGCGGTCGGTTGTCAGACGAAGGGCTCGACGCGGACGCCCGCGGAGGCGAGGGCGCCGCGGACGCGCCAGGCGAGTTGGGCGGCGCCCGGGGTGTCGCCGTGGACGCAGAGGGAGCGGGCCTCGACCGCGACCGGCTCGCCGCCGACCGCGGTCACCGCGCCGTCGCGGGCGATGCCCACCGCGCGGGCGATCACCGCCTCGGGGTCGTGCACCACCGCGTCCGGGTCGCGCCGGGGCACCAGCGTGCCGGCCCAGGTGTACGCCCGGTCGGCGAACGCCTCGGCGACCACGGGCAGTCCGACGCCCTCGGCGACCGCCAGCAGCCGCGAGCCGGGCAGGCCGAGCACCGGCAGCGGCCCGTCGCAGACCGCGCCCGCCCGGAGCACGCCCGAGACCACCGCCTCCGCCTGCTCGTTGTCCTGCACCACCCGGTTGTACAGCGCGCCGTGCGGCTTGACGTAGGACACCCGCGAGCCGGCCGCGCGGGCGAACACCTGCAGGGCGCCGATCTGGTAGGCGATCTCGTCGGCGAGCTCCTCCGGCGGGACGTCCATCGCCCGCCGGCCGAAGCCGGCCAGGTCGCGGTAGGAGACCTGGGCGCCGATCCGCACGCCGCGCTCGGCGGCCAGCGCGCACACCCGCCGCATGGTCGACGGGTCGCCCGCGTGGAAGCCGCACGCCACGTTGGCGCTGGTGACCACGGACAGCAGCGCCTCGTCGTCGGTCAGCGTCCAGCGTCCGAACCCCTCGCCGAGGTCCGCATTGAGGTCAATCACCGCATCGGTCACGCCGCGCCCGCCTTCCACCGCATCCTGCTGGTGATCGTAGAGCCTGACCGACACCCCGAACGCGCCCCCGGATCAAGCGTGCACGAGGTTTTACCGACGCCCGTACGCGATCACTGCCGAGGACGCGCCGGCGGGGCGTTCCGGTTCTCCCGGGGAAGCGGTGACGTGGCGGACGGGGTCTTCGCGAACGCGTCGCCGGGCTGATCGAACGTCACCCGCGCCGGGCCGGCACCCGCGCCGACCGGCGGACGCCGGGGCTGAACCGGGCCGGCCGCCGGAGTGCTCAGGCGGCGGCCGGGGACGGGGCGCCGTCCGGGGCGGCGAGGATGTCGCGGGCGACCGGGCCGCCGGAGCGGGCGACCTCGAGGGCGAAGCGGGTGCGGGGCATCCGCAGGGCGTGCAGGGCCGGGCCGTGGTCGACGGCGACGAAGACGCCCGCGGCGAGGAGGAGCAGCCGCCAGCCGGCCAGCACCGCCGGGCGGACGGCGGCCGGCAGTTCGGCGACCGAGTCGCGCAGCCGGTCGCGGTGGAAGGGGATGTGCCGCTGCTCGTCGGCGAGGATCCGGCCGGCCACCTCGCCGGTCAGCGGGTCGCCGGAGCCGTCGCGGACGGCCCGGTAGTAGGGGACGGCGACCAGTTCGGCGATCATCAGGACCATCAGTTCCATCCGCAGCCCGAACAGCCGCCGGACCCTGACGAAGACCGCGTCGCTCCAGTGCGAGCCGAGCGTGCCGCGCCCGTCGGCGGCCAGCAGCCGGGCGAGCAGCCGGGCGTGGTTCTGCTCCTCGGCGACGAACATCCGTACGGCTCTCCCGTAGGAGGGGTCCCCGGCCAGGTCGGCCTTGCCGATCAGGTTGGTGCCGTCGCCGTCCTCGCCGACCTGGAACTTCTGCAGGCTGCGCCAGACGGTCTCGGGGAGCTTCGCCCCGGCCCGCCAGTCGGGGTCGCCGCGGTGTTCGCGGCGGGCCTTCTCGGCGGTGAAGTGCTCGATCCATGCGGTGTAGGGCATGGGGTTCCTCCCCGGACGTTCGTGGTGCGGTGCGGTGTGCTTCAGTGCGCGAGCTGCGCCGACTGCGCCGGTTGGGACGGCTGTGACGCCCGGGCGGGCGGCGCGGTGAGGGCGGTGAGGGTGGTGAAGCCGTTGGGCTTCTCGACGGCCTGGGCCCACTCCAGCCGGCGGATCAGGCGGTGGACGATCAGCAGTGGCACCACCCCGACCACGCCGAACGACATGTCGACGAATCGCCAGTACAGCGGGATGCCGCGCAGCGGGCCGCAGATCAGGGCCAGCGGGATGATCCCGGCGCAGGCGATCATCGCCCAGCGGATCACCCAGACGTTGCGGACCGGGTCCTTGAGCGGCCCCCAGAAGGAGACGGCGATCACCAGGTGGGCGAAGGCCAGCCAGTCGGTGCCGTACGCGAGGAACGGGTACCGCTCGTCGGTGTCGGCGATGCCGTCGCGGACGTGGCCGACGGTGGCGGCGAGGGTCGGGAAGTGCTCGCCGATCGTGCCGCCCCGGACCAGGTCGGCGAGCCAGCGGGTCTCGGACCGGAGCGGGAAGGCGGTCAGGCCGCTGAGCACCAGGCAGACGATGAACAGCCAGAGCCAGCGACGGATGCGCCGATGTGTTTCAGACATGACAAACCCCCAGTGTCGCCCCCTGGCCCGGGACCGCCCCGACCTGCGACGGCTCGACTCTAGACCGGAAACTGAACGCGTTCAACATGCGTGCCGCAGGTCGGGTCGCCCTGGACAAAACCCGCTTTTCGGACCTGTCAGTGCGAACCTCTAATCTTGTCCACCGTGACCGTCACCGCAGACCAGCCCAACCGGCCCGCACCCGGCCCGGCCGCCGACGAAGGCCTCGCCCGCCGGCTCAAGGCGCTGGCCTGCACCGCGCCGCTGCACGACCTGGACAGTCGCAAGGTCAACCTGGCCGGCGAGTACGGCTCGTACACCATGGCCGAGATCGGGCTCGCCGCGATCGACCTGGTCACGCTCAACATGGACTTCGACGCCGGGGCCGACCGGGAGATAGTGCTCGGCCGCCTGCACCCCCGGATCGCCGCGCAGAACCCGCAGCGCACCTCCGCCGAGCACGCCCGGGTGGCCCGCTGGGTGCTCGAGTCGCTGATCAACGTCGGCTCGGTCGACCGCGGCTTCCGCGCCGCCTACGGCACCTTCGGGCCGGACGGGCTGTACACCCGGCGCGACTACGACTTCAAGCTGATCGAGGAGGTCCCGGGCCCCGACGGCGGCGTCTACCTGCGCACCACCGACGAGGCCGTCAACGTCCTGGTCGGCGCGCTCGACACCGACGTGACCTCCGCGCAGATCGCCGCCGAGGTCAAGCTGGAGGTGCTGATCCGGCGCGGCCGGCTCGCCGACGCCCAGCTCGCCGCCGAGCAGGCCCGGTACCGCACCGTGCAGTACGCCGAGACGCTGCGCCGCGCCCTGGAGGCCACCCGCCGCAACGTCCGCGCGGTCGACTGGATCGAGACCGTCCCCGACCTGATCGACGAGGCGCTCGACCACATCGCCGACCGGTACCGGCACGAGAACGCGATCCTCACCAACATCCGCAAGGCCCGCGACGAGAGCATCGACCCCGAGCACAAGCGGCGCGCCGCCGAGCTCGTCGACATCGTCAAGGACTGCATCCGCCGCCACACCCAGCTGCAGACCCGGCTGCTGGAGGCCGGCCCGCTGTTCCGCGCCGAGCAGGACCGGCAGGCCTTCGCCGCCCCCGCCGCCCGCAGCGGAATCGACCTGTACGGGCAGCTGCTCGCCCCGCTGCTCACCCTGCCCGTCGCGGACGCGGTGCGGCCGACCGACGCGTTCTTCGCCCGCGGGACGGGCCTGCGCACGCCGGTGTCGGTCCGCGTCGCCGACCTGGTCGACCTGCTGCTCACCCCGCCGGTCGAGCGCGAGCACCTCGGCGCCGAGCTGCCGGAGCCCGACCTGGTCGCCACCCCCGACGACAGCCGCTTCACCGAGGAGCAGCTGGAGGCCGCGCTCGAACTGCTCGACCTGCCCGCCGACGCGCCGCGACGGCTCTCCGGCCTGCTCGCCGAGGCCCGCCGGGCCGATCCCGACCTGCCGTACCTGGTGGCGCTGCTCGCCGTCCACGCGGCCAGCCCGCCGGTCGGCACCGCGTACCGGCAGGGCGAGGAGCGACTGCTGTTCGCGGTCGACGACGGCGCCCGCCTCGACGACCCCGAGTTCGGCGGCGCCGACCTGATCGTCGGCAGCGCCCTGCTGGACGCGGTCGGCATGGCCGCGGACCGCAAGGAGGCGAGCTGATGCGAGTGCTCGGCACGCCCCGGGCGGCTGCTCGGACGTGTGCCCTCCGCCCCGCGCAGTGCCCCGCGCCCCTGGTTTCTTCCGTCTGCAAGGAGTCCATCCGGTGACGATCACTACTGACGAGCCGGCGGAGCCGCAGGTCGCGGCTCCGCTGACGCCCGCCGACGTCGCGGACGCGTCGCGCCTGGTCTCCTTCGGCCTGCAGGCCAAGCTGCTGCCCGCCCGGGACGCCGAGTACGGCGAGCTGATCCGCCGCTACCGCGAGGACCCGCCGTTCGCGCGGCTCGCCGACGCCGTCGCCACCGGCATGGGCCTGGTCGTGCTGGAGGTGTCGCCCCGCGCCGGCATGGCGGTGGCGGCCGCCGAGGACTCGGTCTTCGCCGTCCGGATGGGCGACTACTCCCGCCGGGCCGCCTCCGAGTCGACCGACCGCTTCCTGCACGGCCTGGCGCACCTCGCCGTGGCGGCCCTGGCCTTCCCCCGCCCGGAGGACCTCGCGGACGACGGCTACCTCGGCCGGGTCACGGTCAACGGCGTGGACGCGTTCGTCCGCCAGGCCTGCCGCCGGCTGGAGGAGCGCGCCGAGGCGGACGGCACCAACACCGACCCGGCCAGCGACGCCCCCGGCCTGGAAGCCGCCTGGCGGGTGTGGTCCCGGCGCAGCGCGACCGGCGCGACCAAGGACGCCCGCCGGCTGTCCGGCTCGACCATCGGCATCGTCTCCAAGGCGGTGGTCTTCCTGGTCGACTCCGGCTTCCTGCAGAAGACCTCGGACGACTCCGGCGGCACCTTCCGCACCACGGCCCGCTACCAGCTGCAGGTCCGCGACCTGGCCGGGAGCGCCGCCATGGCCGAGCTGCTCGACCTCGGCGTGGTCGCGGTCAGCGACGGCACCGCGACGCTGCTGCCGCCGGACCACACCGATGAGCTGGTCGCCGACGCCGGCCTGCCGTTCCACCAGCTCTGACCCGAGCACCGCCGCCCGAACCGCCCAGCCCCACGGAGAACCGCCGCACATGTACGAGCTCAACCGGGTCCGCCTGTACTCGATCGGACCGGCCGGCGCCCGCTACGCCGACACGGTGCTCGACCTGCGCGGCGTCGGCGAGCCGGTGGCCGAGCCGCAGCCGCAGCAGATCGGCCTGTTCGGCGAGGAGCCCGACGGCCCGCAGCGCCGCCCCGCACCCGCCGGCGTGCTGTTCCTGGAGAACGGCGGCGGCAAGTCCGTCCTGCTGAAGCTGATCTTCTCGGTGATGCTGCCGGGCCACCGCAACACCCTCGGCGGCGCCTCCTCCGGCGTGCTGCGCAAGTTCCTGCTGGCGGACGACTGCGGGCACGTCGCGCTGGAGTGGCAGCACACCGTCACCGGCGAGCTGATCGTGGTCGGCAAGGTCAGCGAGTGGCGCGGCCGCCAGGTCAGCTCCGACCCGCGCAAGTTCGCCGAGCTCTGGTACTCCTTCCGCCCCGGCCCCGGCCTGACCCTGGACTCGCTCCCGGTCTCCGAGCGGGCCAGCCTGGCCGGCGACCAGAGGGCGCGCGGCCGCCGCCGCACCATGAAGGGCTTCCGCGACTCGCTGACCGAGGCGGCGAAGGCGTACCCGTACCTCGACGTGACCTTCGAGGAGATCCACGACCGCTGGAACGAGCACCTCGGCGAGCTCGGCCTCGACCCCGAACTCTTCCGCTACCAGCGCGAGATGAACGCCGACGAGGGCGAGGCGGCCGGCCTCTTCGCGGTCAAGAACGACTCCGACTTCACCGACCTGCTGCTGCGCGCCGTCACCGACACCCGGGACACCGACGGCCTCGCCGACCTGGTGCACGGCTTCGCCGCCAAGCTGGGCCGCCGCGCCGAGCTGACCGCCGAGCGGGAGTTCACCGCCGGCTCGGTCGACCTGCTGCAGCGGATCGTCGACGCCACCGCCGCCCGCGAGACCGTCCGCGAGACCCACCGCGCCGCCGAACGCCGCACCCGCCGCCTCGCCCACGCGCTCACCGCCCGGTCCGGCGCCGAACGGGACCGCGTCCACGACCTCGCCGTCGAGGTGGCCGCCGCCGCGGCCGCCGTCACCGCCGCCGAGACCGACCGCACCCGGCACTCGCTGATCGTCGCCGAGCTCACCCACCGGCACGCCACCCTCGGCCTGGCCGCCGCCACCACCGAGGCCGCCGCGCTGCGCCGCGAACTCACCGACGCCCGCACCCTGCACGCCGCCTGGCAGGCCGCCGAAGCGGTGCTGCGCCACCGCGCCGCCGCCGACCGGGCCGCCAGGGTCGCCGCCGCGATCCGCGAGGCCGAGCTGGACGCCGCCCCCGCGCTGGCCGCCCGCGCCCAGGCCGCCGGCGCGCTCGCCCGCGCGCTGGAGGCCGCCGCCGGCGCCGCCGAGACCCGCGCCGACCAGGAGGAGCTGCGCGCCGCCGAACTGCACGAGGACGGCACCGCCGCCCAGGCCGAGGCGACCGCCGCCGCGACCGCCGCGCAGAAGGCCCGCAGCGAGGCCGACCACCTGCGCCAGCGCCTCGCCGAGGTCGAGCAGGAGACCGCCGCCGCCGTCGAGGCCGGCTGGATCGACGGCTCCGCCGAGGAGCCGGACCCGGCCCGCGCCGCCCTGCACGCCGCCGACGCCGAGAAGGCCGCCACCACCGCCCTGGAGCAGGCCCGGGCCGCCGCCGAGACCGCCTCCGCCCGGATGCGCGAGGCCGCCGCCCAGGAGACCCGCGCCGAGCTGGCCGCCGCCCGCGCCACCGACGCCCGGGCCGCCGCCGAGCGGGCCCTGGCCGCCGAGCAGCGCACCGCCGCCCAGCTCGCCGCCGAGCCGCGCCTGGCCGAACTGCTCGGCCTCACCGCCCACCAGGACGGCGGCGAGGAGCAGGAGGGCTTCCTGACGCCCCGGCTGCTCGACGCCGCCGCCGACGACCTGCGCGAGCAGCTCGACCAGGCGGTCGCCACCGCCGAGCGCACCCTGTTCGACCTGCGCACCGCCGCCGCCGACGACTCCCGGATCCTCGCCGCGCTCGGCGACGGCGGCCTGCTGCCGCCCGGCCCGGACGTGCTCGCCACCGTCGAGTTCCTCGCCGAGCACGGCGTCCCGGCGCTGCCCGGCTGGCGTTACCTCGCCCAGTCCGTCGACCCGCGCGACCACGACGCGATCCTCGCCGCCCGCCCCGAACTGGTCGACGGCGTCGTGGTCACCGACCCGAGCAGCCTCGACCGGGCCCGCGAGGCGCTCGCCTCCGCCGCCCTGCTGCCCCGCTCCACCGTCGCCGTCGGCACCGCCGCCGCCCTGATCGCCCCGATCGAGGGCGAGCCCGCGTTCTTCCTGGTGCCGCCGAACCCGGCCATGCACAACGAGACCGCCGCCGACGAGGAGCGCCGGGAGCTGCGCGCCCGCGCCACCGCCCGCGAGGAGCACATCCGCGAACTCGCCGCCCGCCTCGGCGGCGACCGCGCCCTCGCCGCCCGCCTCGCCTCCTGGCACGCCAGCTGCCCGCCCGGCACCCTCGCCGAACTCGCCGACGCCGCGCACGCCGCCGGCGAGCAGGCCGAGACCCTCGCCGCCCAGCTCGCCACCCTGCGCGCCGACCACCACGAGGCCGAGGCCGACCACGCCGCCGCCGCCGCCCGGTACGAGGAGTGCCGCGAGGCCGCCCAGCGCACCCGCCGCCGCGCCGACGCCCTGGCCGGCCTCGCCTTCCGGCTGCGCGAGCGCTCCACCTGGACCCGCCGGCAGCGCGAACTCGCCGACGACGCCGCCGAGTGCGACCGCCGCCAGACCGTCTGCGCCGAGCGCGCCCGCACCTGCGACGAGGACCGCCGCGCCGCCCAGCGCGCCGCCGACGACGCCCGCCGCACCGCGCGCACCCTGCGCGCCGAGCGGGCCGAACTCTCCGGCGTCGACACCGTCGAGCCCGGCGGCTTCCCGACCGACGCGCCCACGTCGTCGCTGCCCGCCCTGCGCGAGGCCTACCGGGCCGCCGCCCAGCTCTACGAGAAGGTCGGCGTCGGCGCCGACCTGCGGGCCGAGCAGGCCCGCGCCGAGGGCGAGGAGGCCGCCGCCGCGACCGAGCTGGACCGGCTCAGCAACAAGGTCCGCAACCGCGCCGAGGAGCTGCTGGCCAGCCCCGACGGCGCCGACGGTCCCGCCCGCCAGGCTGCGGCCTCCCGCGCGGAGGAGCTGGTCGCCACCATCGAGGCCCGCTCCGCCTCCGCCAGCGAGCAGCTCGGTCGCCTGCGCGGCGAGGCCGAGCGCTCCGCCCCCGCCGGCGGCGAGTCGCACACCGAGCTCCCCGAGGAACTGGTCCCCGCCGACCCCGAGCACGCCCAGACGCTGCTGCGCACCGCCACCGGGCTGCTCGCCGAACGCCGCGAGAGCGTCGACGTCGCCCGCACCGCCCACGCCGACCTGCAGCGCACCCTGGAGCAGGCGCAGACCGCCGCCGCCGACTTCGACGAACTCGCCGGGCAGCTCCGCGACAGCCTCCGCGACCACGCCGAGGAGACCGAACAGCCCGCCGAGGCGTACCTCGGCACGCTCACCGAGGCCCGCGCCGCCGTCGCCGAGACCCGGCGCGCGATGCGCTCCGCCGCGGCCGAACTGACCGGCGCCGAGCTGGCCGTCCGCGACGCCTCCGACGCGCTGGTCCGGCACGCCAACGCCGCCCGCTACGAGGCCGTCCGCACCCCCGCCCGCCAGCAGATCCGCGAACTGCCGGCCGCCGCCCTGCCCGACCACGCCGCCGCCTGGGCCGCCGCCTTCGCGCCCCGCCTGCGGGTGCTCACCGACGAACTCGCCCAGCTGGAACGCAACCGCAGCTCCATCGTCGACCGGCTGCGCGGCCTGGTCGAGTCCTCGCTGACCACCCTGCGCGCCGCCCAGCGGCTCTCCCGCCTCCCCGAGGGCCTGGGGGAGTGGTCCGGCCAGGAGTTCCTCCGGATCCGCTTCGAGGACCCCGACCACGCGCTGCTCGTCGAACGCCTCGGCGAGGTCATCGACGAGGCCACCCGGGCCGCCGTCAAGAAGAACTCCGACCTGCGACGCGACGGCATGTCCCTGCTGCTCCGCGGCGTCGCCGCGGCGATCGGGCCCAAGGGCGTCTCGGTCGAGATCCTCAAGCCGGACGCAGTGCTGCGCGCCGAGCGGGTCAGCGTCGGCCAGATGTCGGACGTCTTCTCCGGCGGGCAGCTGCTCACCGCGGCGATCGCGCTGTACTGCACGATGGCCGCGCTGCGCGCCAACGACCGCGGGCAGTCGCAGCTGCGGCACGCGGGCACGCTGTTCCTGGACAACCCGATCGGCCGCGCCAACGCCACGTACCTGCTGGAGCTCCAGCGGGCGGTCGCGGACGCGCTCGGCGTGCAGCTGATCTACACCACCGGGCTGTTCGACACCACGGCGCTGGCCGAGTTCCCGCTGGTGATCCGCCTGCGCAACGACGCGGACCTGCGGGCCGGGCTCAAGTACATCTCCGTCGAGGAACACCTCCGGCCGGGCCTGCCCACCCCGCAGGACCCGGACGGTCCGGCCATCCACGGCGAGATCACCGCCACCCGCATGTTCAAGCGACCCGAGATGTGATCAGGGGCTCGCGGAGGCACCCCCAGCCTTCGGCCGGGAGGTCACCCCGCGAGCCCCTACCCGCTCATCCCCGCGTGCGGACCTCGACGGAGTCGACCCGCATGGGGTGCCCCGGCACGGTCGCGGCGGTGACCGGGGTGCCGTAGGCGTCGGGCAGGGCGCCGCCCACGGCGACGTCCAGGATCAGGAACATCCCGCCGTGCACGGCCTTGTCCCACGCGGCCGGGTCGACGCGGTCCGCGGTGACCCGGTGGTACTCCCGGCCGTCGACGTACCAGCGCACCTGCTCGGGCGCCGTCGACCGGTCGACCTCGACCGCGTACGTGTGGAACGCCCCCCAGCAGCCGTCGCAGGCCTGCTCGCCGGACCCGAGCCCGGCGGGTTCCCGGCAGGGCCCGCCGACCGCGGTCCCGCAGTGCGCGGTGCCGAACACCCCGCGTCCGCCGACGGACTCCAGGACGTCGAGCTCGCCGACGCCCGGCCAGCCGGTCCAGCCGTCGCGCAGGGCGCCGCCGAGCGTCCAGAACGCGGGCCAGTAGCCGCCCGCCGCGGCGCCCTTGACCTCGGGCAGTGCGAGGGTGGCCTCGATCCGCATCGCCCCGCCGGCCGGTGCGGCCAGGTCGGTGCGGCGGCTCTCCAGCCGTCCGGAGCTCCACGTGCCGGCAGCGTCCCGGGTGGGCACGATCTCCAGCGCGCCCCGGCCGTCGAGGCGGACGTTGGCGGTGGAGTCGGTCATCGTCTCGACCTCGCCGGTGCCCCACCGCGCCGCGGGGCAGCCCGGGTAGCAGGTGCCGAGCGCGTACTGCCAGCGGTCCGCGGACGGCCGGCTGCCGGCCGCGCCGTCGAAGTCGTCGCGGAAGGCGGTGGTCCACTCCGTCGCGGAGCCGAGCACGCCCGCCTCGGCCAGCAGCCGTTCCAGCCGGGGCGCGAGGACGACCACCGCGGCGTTGGTCAGGTGCGCGTCGTCGCGGTAGAGCAGGACCTTCTCCCGGACGGCGGGGCAGCTGCGCCCGTTGCCGGGGCAGAGCACCGGCGTGAGGTCGACGGTCCGCACTCCGGCGGCGGCCGCCGCGTCGGCGAGCGGGTCCGGCCACAGCGCCTCGGCCCGCGGGAACTCGCAGGCGGCGGGTTCCTCCTGGTGCCCGGAGACGCACGCCGGGACGTCCCGCCCGGGGACGGGGGTGTCGCGGAGGTACACGATCGGTGCGCCGATCCCGCGCAGCGGGGCGAGGGTCTCCTCCCAACCGCGCATCAGCTGCTCGCGGTCGGCGGTGTAGCGGTTGAGCGCGGCGACCACGATCAGCTTCGGCCTGGGGCCTTTCTTCAGCCGCTCCAGGGCGTTGGCCCGCCAGGTGTCGCACTCGCGGTACTCCCGGCCGAGCTGAGGGTTGGTCACCGTCAGCTTCGGCAGCGGGCAGCCCTGCTTCACCAACTCCTCCACGGCCCAGTGCCGCCCGGCGGCGATCCCGAGCACGGCGGAGAACCACTGGCCGGCGTGCGAGTCGCCGAGCAGGACCACCCGGTCGGTGCCGCTGCCGAACAGGCAGGGCGGGCTCGTCCCGGCCTCCGGCGGGACCTCGCAGGCGCCGTCCGGCGGGAAGTCCTGCCGGGCCTGCACCGGGTTGGGGACGATCGGCGCCCGGTCCGGCACCGGGCCGGCGAGCAGCGAGGGGCCGCTCGCCGCGCCGGCCGGCAGGCCGGCCGGGTCGACCGGGGTGGCGGGGCCGAGCAGGCGCAGCGTGCCACTGCCGACCAGCAGGGCCAGCAGGACCGGGACGACCACCGCGGTGACGCCCAGGGAGAGCCCGCGGCGCGGCAGTTCGGCGACCACCGCGTTGCGGCGCAGCGGCTGCTCGACCCAGTGCAGGGCGGCGGCGGCGGGCAGGGCGGCGGCCGCGGTCAGGGCCGCCTTGACCGGCCAGCCGGGCGTGCCGCCGTACCAGGCCTCGGCGAAGACCAGGACCGGCCAGTGCCAGAGGTACAGCTGGTAGGAGAGCCGGCCCAGGGCGCGCGGCGCGCGCAGGGCCAGCAGGCGGCCGACCGAGGCGCGCGGCCCGGCGAGGATCACCGCGGCCGTCCCGAGGGTGGGCAGCAGTGCCGCCCAACCCGGGTACGGCGTACCGGAGTCGTACCGCAGGACGGCCCAGCCGAGGGCGGTCGCGCCGAGCCAGGCGACCGGTTCGCCGAGCAGCCGCGGCAGTTCGCGCCACGGCACCGCCGCGACCAGGGCGCCGACCGCGAACTGCCAGGCCCGGGTGGGCGTCGCCAGGTACGCGGCGGAGGTCCACTGCAGCGAGAGGGCGAAGGAGCCGAGTCCGACGGCCAGGGCGAGCGCGGCGACGCCGGCCCGCAGGCGCCGCCGGAGCAGCCAGGCGGCGAGCAGTACCAGGGGTGCCCAGAGGAGGTAGAACTGCTCCTCGACCGCGAGCGACCAGAAGTGCAGCAGCGGGCTCTGCTCCCGCCCGGCCGCCAGGTAGTCGGTCTGCTGGGCGACGAACCGCCAGTTGGCGGCGGACAGGGCGGCGGCCAGCACGTCCCGTTCCAGGTCGGCGCGGCGCAGCGGCACGGTCAGGACGGCTCCGGCGACCGCGACGGCCGCCAGCACCAGCCCGGCGGAGGGCAGCAGGCGCCGGGCCCGCCGGGCGAAGAACTCGGTGAGCCGGATCCGTCCGGTGGCGCGGGCCTCGCGCAGCAGCAGGCCGGTGATCAGGTAGCCGGAGATGACGAAGAAGACGTCGACGCCGACGAATCCGCCCGCGAGGCCGGGGACGGCGGCGTGGAAGCCGAGCACGGCCAGGACGGCGACGGCCCGCAGGCCCTCGACGTCGGGCCGGAAGTGGGCAGGGGTGTTTCGCATCGCTTCGTTCCTCAGCCGAGCCACGGCAGCATCGGGGCCGCCCATCCGGAGGCGAGCACGCCGAGCAGGGCGAGCGCGCAGGTCACGGCGAGGCCCTCGGGCCAGCGCCGCGGCAGGATCGCGCCGACCGGGCCGGTGCTCTCCCGGCGCGCGCGGGGCCGCAGTTCCAGGGCGAGGTCGCGGACCAGCGGCAGGCCGAGCTGGGCCTGGACGAGCAGGTACAGGGCGAGGCCCCAGCTGTGCGACCAGCCGTGCCGCACGGTGACCAGGGCGACGCCGGCGGCGGTCGCGGCGAGCGTCCCGGCGATCCAGAGCAGGGAGGCGCCGAGCACCCGGCGGGCCAGGCCGCCGGGGCGGCCGCGCCCGGCGCCGGTGGGCACCCAGGCGGCGCTGCGGCCGCGCAGGGTGTGCCAGAACGCGGCGCCGGCGGCCATGCTCATCAGCACGTTGGCGCGCAGCACCTCGGCCCGCCAGCGGGTACGGCTGACCCGGGGCAGCAGGACGTGCCACAGCCAGAGCAGCGAGAGCATCGGCAGCACGTACCAGGCGCGGATCTGGCCGGGGAAGAAGTACAGCATCACCAGCGGCGGCAGCGGCGCGGTGAGCACGTTGACGGCGGCGGCGAGGTAGCCGATGACGCCCTCGGCGAAGCACAGGCGCATCCGCCAGGGCAGGCCGCGGCGCATCCGGGCGGCCTCGCGGTCGCCGATCAGGTGCAGGTTGCCCATGGCCCAGCGGTACTGCTGGTTGACGAAGGAGGCGGTGTCCTCCGGGGAGGTGCCCTTGGCGACCAGGACCGGGACGTACCGGGTCAGGTAGCCGTGCCGGAACAGCGCGAGGCCGGTGTACATGTCCTCGCTGTGGTCGAGCCGGGCGAAGCCGCCGGCGGCGTCGATCGCGGCGCGCCGGTAGACGGCGTTGCTCCCGCAGCAGATCGCGGCGTCGCTGGCGTCGCGGGCGGGCTGGATCCAGCGGAAGAACCACTCCTGGGCGGCGCCGGCGGCGCGCTGCACCCAGCTCATCGACGGGTCGGTGTCGAAGCACTGCGGGCTCTGCACGATGCCGATCCGCTCGTCGCCGAAGTACGGCAGCAGGTGGCGCAGGAAGTCCGGGCGCGGTGCGAAGTCGGCGTCCAGGATGGCGACGTACTCGGCGTCGCTCAGGGTGAGCGCGTGGTTGAGGTTGCCGGCCTTCTTGTACCGGCCGCGGTCGGGCCGGACCACGTAGCGGAAGCCGTGCCGGGCGGCGAGGTCGGCGACCTCGGCGCGGTCGGCGTCGTCGAGGATCCAGACGGTGAGCGGGCCGGGGGCGTCGAGCGCGTCGACGGCCCGGTAGGCGTTGGCGAGCACGGCGAGCGGTTCGCCGCAGGTCGGCAGGTACAGGTCGACGGACGGCGGCGTCTCGGGCCGCCAGCCGGCCGCCAGCAGTTCGTGGCCCTCGCGGGTGAACCGGCGGCGGCGCAGTCCGTTGACGGCGCTGAGCGCCATCGCGACGAGGTTGATCCCGAGCACGGCCAGGAAGGGCCAGAGCAGCGGGGTGCGGAGTGCGAATCCGACCATGGTGAGTGCGCTGGCCAGGAAGGCGAGCGCGGCGCAGATCGGGACCCAGCGGCGCTGTGGACCGAAGTACCAGTACAGCTCCTGGTCGCTGGGTGGTGCGGGCAGGTGATCGACAGTCATAGGGCCCCCCACGGCCGTTCATTGACAGCTTTCGTGGGTCACCGTACCTGATTGGTATAGACCATTCGTCGCGCGGGGGTGAACGGAATGCGAACCGCCGTGTCCGATGGTTGATGATTCGTGCGCATTCCTCCATGCTGGATGCGTGGCAGAGGTGTTCGATCAGGAGCTCCGCGAGCAGCTCGCGCAGGCGCGCGCCGAGCTGGCGTCCGCACTGGCGGCGGGCGACGAGGACGGCGCGGACGCGTACCGGGGCCGGATCACCGGCCTGCTGAGGATCGCCCGGCGCCACGGGATCGACCTTCCGCACTCCCCGGAGGAGGAGCTGGACGACTGAGGCGCGGCAGTCGCCGGGCCCTCGCCGGTCGCCTCAGCGGTCGCCGGCCGTCCGGCAGTCGCCGTGGCGCCCGGCGGCGGCTCGCACGACCGCGTCCAGCAGGCCGGGGAACAGCTCGGCCAGCTCCCGGCTGCGCAGGCTGTTCATCTTGGAGGTGCCGCGCCGGCACTGGCGGATCACCCCGGCCTCGCGCAGCACCCGGAAGTGGTGGGTCATGGTCGACTTGGTGACGGGCAGCTCGAAGGCCAGGCAGTTCTGCTCCGCCTCGGCGGCGGCCAGCTCGGTGACGATCCGCAGCCGCATCGGGTCCGCGAGCGCGTGCAGGACCGCCTCCAGCCGGATCTCGCCCGCGGCGGGCTCCGGGAGGGCGGTGTGGGTCTCTGCGGCCTCGGTCACGCCCCCATAGTACGAGAACTCTCGTAGTTTGACAGGCCTCGTAGTACGGTGGTTATCGTACGAGGGTCAGACCGACCCGGCGTGCCGCCGAAGGAGTTGCCGTGAGTGCCCTGTTCGAGCCGATCACCCTCCGCTCGCTGACCATCCCGAACCGGGTGTGGATGAGCCCGATGTGCATGTACTCCGCGGCCGCCGAGGGCCCGGAGACCGGCGTGGCCACCGACTTCCACCTCGCCCACCTGGGCTCGCGCGCCGCCGGCGGCACCGGCCTGGTGATGACCGAGGCCACCGCCGTCGCCGCCGAGGGCCGGATCTCCCCGTGGGACCTCGGCCTGTGGAACGACCGGCAGCAGGAGGCGCTCGCCCGGGTCGCCGCGCTGATCGCCGCGCACGGCTCCGTCCCCGCGATCCAGCTCGCCCACGCCGGGCGCAAGGCCGGCACCGACCGGCCCTGGCTGGGCGGCGCCCCGATCCCGGCCGACGACGAGCTGGCCTGGCAGCCGGTCGGCCCGTCCGACGAGGCGTTCAGCGAGCACCACCAGGCCCCGGCCGAACTGTCCGTGGAGGAGATCGGCCAGGTGGTCGCCGCCTTCGCCGACGCCGCCCGGCGCGCCGCCGAGGCCGGCTTCCAGGTGGCCGAGGTGCACGGCGCGCACGGCTACCTGATCCACCAGTTCCTCTCGCCGCTCACCAACAAGCGCACCGACGGCTACGGCGGCTCGTTCGCCGGCCGGGCCCGGCTGGCGCTGGAGGTGGCCGCCGCGGTGCGCGCCGTCTGGCCCGCCGACCTGCCGGTGTTCTTCCGCCTCTCCGCCACCGACTGGCTGCCCGAGCAGCCCAGCTGGACCGTGGACGAGAGCGTGCTGCTGGCCAAGGAGCTCCAGGCCGTCGGCATCGACCTGGTGGACGTCTCCAGCGGCGGCAACTCGCCGCACGCCAAGGTCGAGGTCGGCCCCGGCTACCAGACCCCGTTCGCCGAGCGGATCCGCACCGAGGGCGGCCTGCCGGTCAACGCGGTCGGCCTGATCACCGACCCCGCCCAGGCCGAGGCGGTCGTCGCCGAGGGTCGGGCCGACGCCGTGATGCTCGGCCGCGAGCTGCTGCGCGACCCGTACTGGGCGCTGCACGCCGCCCGCGAGCTCGGTGCCGAGCGCACCTGGCCCCACCAGTACGGCTTCGCCGTGGGCCCGCGCGGCTGACCCGGCCTCAGTTCCGCAGCGGCGCCCGACGACCCGTCGGGCGCCGTGCGCGCTCCCGGGCGCCCGCCAGCGGGGAGGCCGTGTTCGGTCCGCGCCGGCGCTGCGCCGCGATCTGCCGGGTGATCGCCACGTCCAGCAGGCACCAGGCGACGGCGAACACCCCGAGCGCCATCACCATCAGCGCCGGTGTCAGCAGCGGGCTGTGCCCGTACGAGGCCAGCAGCGCGACGATCACCGCGACCAGCGTGAACGCGACCGCCAGGCCGGCCCGCACCGCGGCGGCCCGCACCTCGTCCGGCAGTCGGCGACGTACCCGGGACATCCGCGACCCCCGTTCCCCGACCCGGTCCTTCCCGTCCAGCCTGCCCCGCCGCCGCCGGGCCATGCGCCGGAGCCGCCGGAACGCGCGCCGTCAGCCCTCCCGGCGCGGCAGCTCCAGGGTCGCGTCCAGCTCGTCCATCGCGCCGACCACGATGGTGCGCATCGCCTGCTCGGCCCGGTCCGCGTCCCCCGCGCAGATCGCCTCGGCCACCTCCCGGTGCAATCGGACCGCGTACTCGCGCGGTTGGTGCGGCATCAGGTGATGCTCCGTCCGGCCGGTGAGCACCGCCCCCACGGTGTCCTTCAGATGAGCGAACATCTCGTTGCCGGAGGCCCGCAGCACCGCCGCGTGGAAGGCGATGTCGTGGCGCAGGAACGACTCCAGGTCGGCGGCGCGGGCGGTGACGGTCAGTTCGACGGCCAGCGCGCCCAGCTCCCTGCGGGCGTCGTCGTCCGCCTGCACGGCGGCCAGCGCCGCCGCGGCGGGCTCCACCGCCACCCGCAGCGCGCTGAGCGAGCGGAGCTGCGCCGCCCGGTCGGCGCCGGCCAGCCGCCAGCGGATCACCAGCGGGTCGAAGACGTCCCAGTCGCCCTTGGGCTGGACGGTGATGCCGACCCGCCGCCGGGGCGCGACCATCCGCATCGACTCCAGGATCCGCACCGCCTCGCGGACCACGGTGCGGGAGACGCCGTACTTCTCCTCCAGCTCCTCGCCGCGCAGCACCGTCCCCTCGGGGATCTCGCCGGAGGCGATGGCCGGGCCGAGGTCGGCGAGCAGCTGGCCGGGCAGGCCCTGGATCTCCATCGCCCCAGCCTATCCGGGCCGCCGGACGGCCCCGGAAATCAAAAGTATGACGATTGTGTTGCGACGGCTTGAATAAGTCATACCTTTGGGCGACAGTTGCGCACGGACAGGCAGAACAGGAGCACCACCCATGGCTCTCAACGTCGAGAACCGGATGCCCACCGTCGTCGTGATGGGCGTCTCCGGAGTCGGGAAGACCACCGTCGCCCGGCTGCTCGCGGAACGGCTCGGCCTCCCGTACGCGGAGGCCGACGACTTCCACCCGCCCGCCAACATCGCCAAGATGAGCGCCGGCATCCCGCTCGACGACCGGGACCGCGAACCCTGGCTGCGGGCCCTCGGCCAGTGGCTCGGGGCGCGGCGGGCCGCCGGCACCGGGGGAGTGGTGACCTGCTCCGCGCTGAAACGCCGCTACCGCGACACCCTGCGCGCGGCCTGCCCCGACGCGTACTTCCTGCACCTCAGCGGCAGCCACGACCTGGTCGAGGACCGCCTGGCCCACCGGGTGGGCCACTTCATGCCCACCTCCCTGCTCGACTCCCAGTACGCCACCCTCGAACCGCTCCAGCCGGACGAGCACGGCACCGTCCTGGACGTCGGCCCCACCCCCGAACAGCTCGTCGAGATGGCCGCGGCAGCCCTGCGGCCCGTCAACGGAGACCTCGCGTGACCCCCACCACCCTGCTCGCCGCCGGCGCACCGGCGCTCCCGCACACCGACAGCGACACCCAGCTGCTGCTCGCCGTGCTGCTCTCCATCGGCGCGATCGTGCTGCTGATCACCAAGCTCAAGCTGCACCCCTTCCTCGCCCTTACCCTCGGCTCCGGCCTGCTCGCCGCCGTCGCCGGCGCCCCCTTCGACAAGCTGCTCACCAGCTTCTCCACCGGCTTCGGCGCCACCGTGGCCGGCGTCGGCCTGCTGATCGGCCTCGGCGCGATGCTCGGCAAGCTGCTCGCCGACTCCGGCGGCGCCAACATCGTCGCCGACACCGTGCTGGCCCGCTCCGGCCGCCGCACCCTGCCCTGGGCGATGGCCCTGATCGCCGCCGTGCTCGGCCTGCCGCTGTTCTTCGAGGTCGGCGTGGTGCTGCTGATCCCGATCGTGCTGCTGGTCGCCCGCCGCGGCAACGTCCCGCTGCTGCGGCTCGGCATCCCCGCCCTCGCCGGACTCTCCGTGCTGCACGGCCTGGTCCCGCCGCACCCCGGTCCGCTGGTCGCCGTCGACGCCCTCAAGGCCGACCTCGGCATCACCCTCGCCCTCGGCCTGCTGGTCGCCGTCCCCACCCTGATCGTCGCCGGACCGCTCTTCGCCCGGGTCGCCGAACGCTGGGTCGGCCCGCTGGAGATCCCCACCACCACCGCACCCGTGGTGGCCGAGCGGGAGAGGACCCCGCGCTTCGGGGCCGTCCTGGCCACCATCCTGCTGCCCGTCGTCCTGATGCTCGGCAAGGCCCTCGCCGACGTCGTGATCGACGACCCGAAGGCCCCCGTCCAGCGCGTCCTCGACTTCGTCGGCTCGCCGCTGATCGCGCTGCTCGCCGCCACCCTGCTCGCGATGCTCACCCTCGGCCGGGCCGCCGGGTTCAGCAAGGACCGGATCTCCGAGACCGTCGGCGGCTCGCTCGGCCCGATCGCCGGCATCGTCTTCATCGTCGGCGCGGGCGGCGGCTTCAAGCAGACCCTGATCGACGTGGGCGTCGGCAACGCCGTCAGCGAGTGGTCGAGCAAGTGGCACATCTCCGCGCTGCTGCTGGGCTGGCTGATCGCCGTCCTGATCCGCCTCGCCACCGGTTCCGCCACCGTCGCCACCATCACCGCGGCCGGCATCGTCGCCCCGCTCGCGGCCGACATGTCCTCCACCCACGCCGCCCTGCTGGTGCTCGCCATCGGCGCCGGGTCGCTGTTCTTCTCGCACGTCAACGACGCCGGGTTCTGGCTGGTCAAGGAGTACTTCGGGATGAGCGTCGGCCAGACGATCAAGTCCTGGTCGGTGATGGAGACCGTCATCTCGGTGGTCGCCATCGTGATCATCATCCCGCTCGGCTGGGTGCTCTGACTGACGTAGTATCAAGAATGTGGAGAGGGACCTGGTCCGGCGGCGGCGCGGGCACAAGGCGCCGCTCGACCTGACGCCGGAGCAGGTCGTCGCCCTGGATGACCAGGGGCACGCGGCTCGCGCGGTGTGGAACCTCCTGCACGACTGGTGGACCCTCGCTGGGAAATGCCCGATGCGTCGAGCCTCGCTTGCGCTCGCCGATCAACACATCCGCCAGGCCCGCATCGAGCTCCCTTGGCTGTCCGTACTCCCGGCGCAGGCCGCGCAGCAGGTACTGAAGCAGTACCACAGGGCGTGGATCAATTGCTGGGAGGGCCGCGCGGCTGCGCCGAACTTCAAGTCCCGGCTCCGTTCCCGCATGGCGGTGGACGTGCCGCAGGGCCGGGACCTGCAGGTCAAGCGTTTGAACCGCCGGTGGGGGCAGTGCCGTGTTCCCAAGCTCGGGCTGGTGCGGTTTCGTTGGATCAAGGACCTGCCAGGTGTCACCAAGTCCGGCGCTGCCGGTCGTATCACAGGGGCACGGCTGGTCAAGGAGCCTCACGGCTGGTACATCGTCTTCCGTACCGAAACGGTGGTGGACACGGTCCGGCCCAAGACCACCGGCACCGTCGTCGGCATTGACCGGGGTGTCACTGTCCCGCTCGCTCTGTCCGACGGGTCGAAGCGGGAGCACGGCCCGTGGCTCACTGACGGCGAGACCGCGCGCCTTGTCCGCCTGGAGCGCAAGGCGGCACGGCAGCGTCGCTCCTGTACGCCCGGTCAGCCGGTCAGCAACCGGCTGACCAGGACTTACGACCAGATCGCTCGGTACCGCGCGACAGCCAAGCGCCGTGCCACCGACTGGCAGCACAAGACCACCGCTGACCTTGCCGGCATGTTCGCCGTGGTCGTCGTGGAAGACCTGGCCATTGCGAACATGGTGAGGTCAGCCAGGGGAACCGTCCAAGACCCTGGAACAAACGTCCGGCAGAAGGCCGGGCTCAGCCGAGCCATTGCAGGTGAGGCATGGGGCCGTACGGTCGAGCTCCTCGCGTACAAGCTTGCAGACCGGGGCGGTCACCTGATCAAGGTCCCCGCTCGCGGCACCAGCCGACGCTGTTCTGCCTGTGGTCTCACCACTCCCGGGAGCAGGACGACACAGGCACGGTTCGCCTGCAAGGCCCCTGGGTGTGGCTACGTGATCAACGCGGACACCAACGCGGCACGGAACATCGAACACGCCGCCGGACAGGCGGTCGCAGGACTGCTGAGCCCTCTCGACGACGGCGATGAAGCGTCAACCTCCTCGGGAGTCGCGTCGACTTGAACGGGGATCCCGCAACCGTTCAGGGGGCGGGGGATGTCACAGTCCACGTCGGCGGTAAACGATCAAGCCCGCCGGGACCGGGAGGGCACCATGACGGACGACGCGCAGAACACCACCCGCCGCAGGCGGTGGCCGACCGTCACCGCGCTCACCCTCAGCACCCCGGTCCTCGCCCTCGCCGCCTTCCTCGCCGTCGTCCGGATCGGCGGACTCGACGACGGCACGGTCCTCGCCCTGCCGATCGTCGTGCTCCCGTACGTCGCCCTCGCCACCCTGGTCGTGCTCGCGCTGCTGCTCGCCCTGCGCTGTCGGCGGACCGGCGCGCTCGCCGCGCTGCTCGTGGTCCTGCAGCTCTGGTGGATCGTCCCGCGGACCGTGCCGGACGCCGACTCCGCCCCCGCCGCCGCGCCCCGGCTGCGCGTCGCCACCAGCAACGCCTACCTCGGGCAGGTCTCCCCGAAGTCCCTGGTCGACCTGGTCCGCGAGCAGCGCGTCGACGTCCTCGCCGTCGAGGAGCTCAGCACCTCCGCCGCCGACGCCCTCGACCGCGCCGGCATCCGGGAGCTGCTGCCGCACCGGGAGAGGCCCGCGGGCACCGACACCGCCCTCTACTCGCGGCTCCCGATCACCTCCGCCGCCGACCCCGCCTGGCCGACCACCAACATCACCGTCGACCTCGCCGGCCACCCCGTCCAGCTCGTCGCCGTGCACACCTACTACCCCCTCGGCGACGCCCGCCGCTGGGCCGACGGCCTGCACGACCTGCGCAAGGCCGCCCCCGGCCGCACCCGCGACGCCGTCCTGCTCGGCGACTTCAACGCCACCCTCGACCACAGCCCGATGCGCGACCTGATCGCCACCGGCCTCGCCGACACCGCCGCCGACCTCGGCCACGGCCTCGCCCCCACCTGGCCCGAGGACAACGCCGACTTCCCGCACCTCCCCCCGCTCATCCAGATCGACCACGTCCTGCACGGCCCGGCCCTCACCGCCGTGGCGATCTCCGAGCACACCCTCCCGCGCTCCGACCACCGCGCCGTCGTCGCCGAACTCGCCCTCAAGGGCTGAGCCGCGGAGGAACGCCGAAGGGCGGGCACCGGCCGGTGCCCGCCCTTCCGCGTACGCGGCTACTTCTGGCGCTCGCTCAGGAAGGCCTGCACCTGCTCGCGGATCTCCGGGGTGTCGAGGCCGCGGACGGTCATGGTGGTGCGGCGGCGCAGCACGTCGTCGACGGTGTACGCCCACTCGTTGTCGGCGGCGTACGCGACCTGGGCCCAGACGTCGGGGCCGTCCTCGTGGATCGGGGCGCCGAGGGCCGGGTCGTCGGCGATCAGGCGGGCGATGTCGAAGGACAGGGTGCCGTAGTGCGAGGCGAGGTGCTTGGCGACCAGCGGCTCCATCCGGGAGCCGGGCTCGCGGTCGACCAGCAGGCGGTGCGCGACGGCGTTCGGCGCGCCGACGCCGGGCAGCGGCACGGTCGCCGGGAACGGCGACATGTCCTCGGCGAGGCCGGTGCCGGGCACGTTCTTGAGCTTGTCGAGCACGGCGCGGCCGATGTGCCGGTAGGTGGTCCACTTGCCGCCGGCGACCGAGAGCATGCCGCCCCGGCCCTCGGTGACGACGGTCTCGCGCTTGGCGGCGGCGGTGTCGCCGGGGCCGCCGGGCAGCACGCGCAGGCCGGCGAAGGAGTAGGTGATCAGGTCGCGGTCGAGGTGCTCGTCGCGGATGGCGTGGCCGGCCTCGTCCATGATCTGGTCGATGTCCGCCTGGGTGGCCCGGACGTCCATCGGGTCGCCGGTGTACTCCTCGTCGGTGGTGCCGAGCAGGACGTGGTCCTCCCACGGGATGGCGAAGGAGACGCGGTACTTGTCGATCGGGATGGTCAGCGCGGCCCGCCACGGCGTGCGGCGCTTGACGACGACGTGCGCGCCCTTGGACAGCCGGATGGACGGGGCGGCGCCGGCGTCCTCCATCTTCCGCAGGTGGTCGACCCACGGGCCGGTCGCGTTGAGCACCAGGCGGGCGGAGACCCCGAACTCGGTGCCGTCCAGCCGGTCCCGCAGCTCGGCGCCGGAGACCCGGCCGCCGGTGAAGCGCAGGCCGGTCACCTCGGCGTGGTTGAGCACCACGGCGCCGGACTCGACGGCGGCCCGGACGGTCATCACGGCGACCCGCGAGTCGTTCATCTGGTGGTCGCCGTAGACGGCGACCGAGCGCAGGCCCTCGGTGCGCAGCGCCGGCACCTGCTGCGCGGCGTGGGCGGCGGTGGAGACCCGGCCCATGCCGTCGCGGAACGCGGAGAGCGCGGAGTAGAGGAAGACGCCGGCGCCGAGCTTGGGCGCGCTGTGCGGGCCGCCCTTGTAGACGGGGACGAAGAAGGTCAGCGGGTTGACCAGGTGCGGCGCGACGTCGGTGGCCAGCGCCCGGCGCTCCTTGTGGTTCTCGGCGACCAGCTTGACGGCGCCGGTCTGCAGGTAGCGCAGGCCGCCGTGGACGAGCTTGGAGGAGGCGCTGGAGGTGGCGCCGGCGAAGTCGCCGGCGTCGACCATGGCGACCTTGAGGCCGGCCTGGGCCGCGGTCCAGGCGGTCGCGGTGCCGAGGATGCCGCCGCCGATGACGAGCAGGTCGTAGGTGGCCTTGCCGAGCAGTTCGCGGGTCTCCGCACGGGTGGCGGTGCGTCCGGGGGTGCGCTCGGCGCCGAGGGTCGGGATGGTTGCCATGGTGTGTGTACGGCGCGCGGGTCGGGCGGCGCCGTGTCTCCTCTCGGTGTGCGGTGCGGCCCGGGTGCGGCGGGTCGCGAACGTCGAAGCGGCCGGCCGGGACCAGGTGGTCCCGACCGGCCCGGCCGTCAGTTGGTGTGCTCGTCCTCCTCGACCCAGCCCATGGTGCGCTCCACGGCCTTGAGCCACTTCTTGTACTCGGACTCGCGGGTGGCCTCGTCCATCCGCGGCGTCCACTCGGCGGCCCGGTGCCAGTTGGCCCGCAGGGTGTCGAGGTCGTTCCAGAAGCCGACCGCGAGACCGGCGGCGTACGCGGCGCCGAGCGCGGTGGTCTCGGCGACGTACGGGCGCTCGACCGGGGCGTCGAGGACGTCCGCGATGTTCTGCATCAGCAGGTTGTTGGAGGTCATGCCGCCGTCGACCTTGAGCGCGGTCAGGGTCACGCCGGAGTCCTTCTCCATCGCGTCGACGACCTCGCGGGTCTGCCAGGCGGTGGCCTCCAGGACGGCCCGGGCCAGGTGGCCCTTGGTGACGTACCGGGTGAGGCCGGCGATCACGCCGCGGGCGTCGGAGCGCCAGTACGGGGCGAACAGGCCGGAGAAGGCCGGGACGAAGTAGGCGCCGCCGTTGTCGTCGACGGTCGAGGCCAGGGTCTCGATCTCGGCGGCGGTGGAGATGATGCCGAGCTGGTCGCGCAGCCACTGCACCAGCGAGCCGGTGACGGCGATCGAGCCCTCCAGGGCGTAGACCGGCTTCTGGTCGCCGATCCGGTAGCCGACCGTGGTCAGCAGGCCGTGGTAGGAGTTGACGACCTTCTCGCCGGTGTTGAGCAGCAGGAAGGTGCCGGTGCCGTAGGTGGACTTGGCCTCGCCCTCGTCGAAGCAGGTCTGGCCGAAGAGCGCGGCCTGCTGGTCGCCGAGCGCCGAGGCGACCGGCACGCCCTCCAGGTCGCCGACCGCGTTGCCGTAGACCTCGGCGGAGGAACGGATCTCCGGGAGGACCGCCAGCGGGACCTCCATCGACTGGGCGATGGACTCGTCCCACTCCAGCGTGTGCAGGTTCATCAGCATGGTGCGGGAGGCGTTGGTGACGTCGGTGACGTGCTTGCCGCCGTTGACGCCGCCGGTGAGGTTCCAGATCACCCAGGTGTCCATGGTGCCGAACAGGATGTCGCCGGCCTCGGCGCGCTCGCGCAGGCCCTCGACGTTGTCCAGCAGCCAGCGGATCTTCGGGCCGGCGAAGTAGGAGGCCAGCGGCAGGCCGGTCTCGCGGCGGAAGCGGTCCTGGCCGACGTTGCGGCCGAGCTCGCGGCACAGGCCCTCGGTCCGGGTGTCCTGCCAGACCAGCGCGTTGTGGACGGGCTCGCCGGTGTTCTTGTCCCACAGCACGGTGGTCTCGCGCTGGTTGGTGATGCCGATCGCGCGGATGTCGTCCTTGCTCAGGCCGGCCTTGTCCAGCGCGCCGCGCACCACCGACTGGACGCGGGTCCAGATCTCGGCGGCGTCGTGCTCCACCCAGCCCGGCTGCGGGAAGATCTGCGAGTGCTCCTGCTGGTCGACCGAGACGATCCGGCCGTCGGCGCCGAAGATGATGCAGCGGCTGGAGGTGGTGCCCTGGTCGATCGCGGCGATGTAGTTGGCAGTCATACGGGGGTCCTCGGCTCTGGATGAGGGTGGCGGGGGAGGAGCGGGCCTGACCCTGGGTCAGTCCCCGTGCTCAGGCGTGGAGCAAACGCTCGTCAGAATGCGACGTGGTACAGGCCGCCGGCCAGCAGGCCGCCGATGACCGGGCCGAGCACCGGGATCCAGGCGTACGACCAGTCGGAGCCGCCCTTGTTGGGGATCGGCAGCAGCGAGTGGACGATGCGCGGGCCCAGGTCGCGGACCGGGTTGATCGCGTAGCCGGTCGGGCCGCCGAGCGACAGGCCGATACCGACCACGGTGAAGGCGACGATCAGGATGCCCAGGCCCGAGAGGCCGAGGCCCTTGTTGAGGCCCTGGGTGAGGATCCCCAGGCAGAGCACCACGGTGCCGATGATCTCGGTGAGCAGGTTCTGGATCGGGTTCCGGATCTCCGGGCCGGTCGAGAAGATGCCGAGCGTGGGCTCCTCGTTGGCCTGGAACTGGCCGAGGTAGGTCAGCCAGACCAGCACGGCGCCGATCATCGCGCCGAGGAGCTGGGAGCCCAGGTACAGCGGCACCTTGCTCCACTCGCCGGTGTCGACGGCGATGGCCAGGGTCACCGCGGGGTTCAGGTGGGCGCCGGACTTCGGCGCCGACATGTAGGCGGCGATCATGACCGCGAAGCCCCAGCCGAAGGTGATCGCGAGCCAGCCCGCGTTGATGGCCTTGGACTTCTTGAGCGTGACGGCGGCGCAGACGCCGCCACCGAGCAGTATCAGCGCGGCGGTGCCGAGGGTTTCGCCGACGAAGATGTCGCCGTTGGAGAACGCGGACACAGAGACTCCCTTGTCCAGATGGCCCGGAGGAGCGGGTGGGGGCAGGTGAACGGCCGATCGCTGTGCGGGTGAGCGCCAGGTGGGTCCGATCAGACCGTCCGCCGTTCGACAATGTCGACCGACATGCGGAAGCTTCTCCCGATGTCAGCCCCACGTCAAGGCGGGGTTACGCAGCTGTGACTCAGCGAACGTACCGACCGACATGTCCGGACATGCGAAGGGCGCGGGCAGGCGTGTCGCCCACCCGCGCCCGGCGCGGAACGGTCAGCAGCGGCAGGTCAGAAGCGGCCCGCCCCCAGGTCCCGGGAGATCGCCCGGGCGGCGCTGCGCACCGACGCCACCAGCGACGGCTTCACGAAACCGTCCTCGCAGACCGTCTCCACCGCACCGCTGATGCACACCGCGCCCACCGGGTTGCGCCGCCGGTCCTGGATCAGCGCCCCGATCGACGCCACGCCCTCCCAGGTCTCCTCCACGGCGTCCGCCCAGCCGCGCTCGCGGATCAGCGCGCACTCGGCGTCCACGTCCCCGAGCGAGGTCAGCGTGCGGTTGGTGTACGACTCCAGCGGGCCGTCGCCCAACTCCCCGCGCGCCACCGGGTCGTACGCCAGCAGCACCTTCCCCAGGGCGGTCGAGTGCAGCGGCTGCATCGAGCCGACCTCCAGCACTTGCCGGGTGTCGTCCGGCCGGAACACGTGGTGCACGATCAGCACCCCCTGCTGGTGCAGGACCCCCAGGTAGACCGTCTCCCCGGCCGCCCGGGCCAGGTCGTCCGCCCACACCAGGGCCCGCGCCCGCAGCTCGTGCACGTCCAGGTAGCTCTGCCCCAGCCGCAGCAGCTCCGCGCCCAGCTGGTACTTGCCGCTCTCCGGATCCTGCTCGACGAAGCCCTCCTGCTGCAGCGTCCGCAGGATGCCGTGCGCGGTGCCCTTCGCCAGATCTAGCGACGCCGCCACTTCGGACAGGCCCAGCCGGCGCTCGCCGCCGGCCAGGAGCCGCAGGATCGCCGCCGCCCGGGAGAGCGACTGGATCGGGCCGGGCATCGGCTACCTCCGCAGAACTGGTGGTCGACATTGTCGACCGCAAGGCTATCGCCACCACTCTGCCACACGCCGCGCCGCGGGCGCCCCGTCAGGGCAGCACGACCCGGGGCACGGGCCTCGGCCGACACACGGCTGCGCCGCGTGGGCGCGCCGGCCGTCCACCGTGGCGCACCGCCGACGCGACCCGGCCCCGTCAGGCGCCGCCCCGCACGATCCCCGCCAGCTCCGCGATCTCCGCGGGCCCCACCCGGCAGCAGCCGCCCACCAGCCGCGCCCCGTCCGCCACCCACCGCTCCACCCGGTCCGCCCGGAAGGTCCGCCCGCCCACCCACGCCCGCGCGCCCGCGTCCCACCGCTCCCCGCTGTTGGGGTAGACCACCACCGGCTTCCCGCCCGCCGCCGCGGCCACCGCCACCGCCGCGTCGGCGTCCGCCGGCGTGCAGCAGTTCACCCCCACCGCCACCACCTCATCGGCGTCCGCCGCCAGGGCGAACGCCTCCGCCAGCGGCTGCCCCGCGCGGGTCCGCCCGTCCGCGACGCTGTACGACAGCCAGGCCGGCACCCCCAGCCCGCGCAGCGCCCGCAGCACCGCCCGCGCCTCGTCCGCGTCCGGCACCGTCTCGACCGCCAGCACGTCCGGCCCGGCCGCCACCAGCGCCTCCAGCCGCGGCCGGTGGAAGCGCTCCAGCTCGACCTCGCTCAGCCCGTACCGCCCCCGGTACTCCGAACCGTCGGCGAGCACCGCCCCGTAGGGCCCGACCGACGCCGCCACCCACAGCCGCCGGCCGCCGGGCCCCTCCGCGTCGGCCTCCTCGGCGGCCTGCCGCGCCAGCTCCACGCTCAGCCCCAGCAGCCGCTCCGCGGTCGCCCGGCCCACGCCGCGCAGCGCGAACCCCTCGAAGCTCGCCTGGTAGCTGGAGGTGATCGCGACCTCGGCACCCGCCTCGAAGTACGCCCGGTGCGCGGCGACGACCGCCTCCGGCCCCTCCATCAGCAGCCGCGCCGACCACAGCCGGTCCGAGAGGTCGTGCCCGTCGGCCTCCAACCGGTTGGACAGGCCCCCGTCCAGCACCACCGGCCCAGCCGCCAGCGCCGCAGCGAACCCACCGACCACGACGACCTCCCGGAGTGCGTCCCTCCTCCGACCATAGGCCCGTTCAGTCCTTGGCCAGCGGATTGAGGTCCCGGCCGTCGTTGAACACCAGCCCCTCCAGCCACGGCCTCCCGTCGTACGCCAGGCTCACGTAACAGGGCAGCGGCTCCCCGTCGGCCTTCAGCGTCAGGACCACCCCCGGCCCGACGGAGTCGATCAGCCCCGGTGCCCACGTCCCCGACGCCGCGAACGGCACCCGCTCGCCCGAGGGCAGCCAGCAGTTCTCGTCCGCCGGCAGCAGTTCGGCCCGGACGGTCCCGTCCGCGGCCAGCCGCACCACGGTCCCCGCCTCCGAGCGCCAGGTGCCGACCGCGTAACCGCGCGCGGGCCCGGCCAGCCACCGCCAGCCCGTCAGTACCACCCCCGCGACCAGCGCCAGCACCGCACCGGCCACCAGCAGCCCCGGCCACACCCGCCCGAACCACGCCGCCACGCCAACCCCCTCCGCCCGACCCGGTACTCCGGATGATCATCCCACCCGCTGCGCTACGTTGATCTCCGTACGAGCACGACCCGAGGAGCACCCGCGATGCCGACCCCCGAGCCCGCCGACGAACGGGCGTGGCTCGCCGCGTACGACCCGCGCGCGTTCCCGCCCATCGCCGTGACCGCGGACGTCGTCGCGCTCACCCTCCGCGCCGGAGCCCTGCACGTCCTGCTGGTCGAACGCGGCGCCCCGCCCTACCGGGGCCGGCTCGCCCTGCCCGGCGGTTTCCTGCGCGCCGGACAGGAGGACCCGGCGGCCGCCGCCGCCCGCGAACTCGCCGAGGAGACCGGCCTCGCCGAGCTGCCCCGCGTCCACCTCCAACAGCTCGGCAGCTACGGCGCCCCCGACCGCGACCCCCGGATGCACGTCCTGTCCGTCGCCCACCTCGCCTTCGCCCCCGACCTGCCCGACCCGCAGGCCGGCACCGACGCCGCGGCCGCCGCCTGGCACCCCGTCGACACCCTCGACCCCGGCACGCTCGCCTTCGACCACGCCCGGATCCTCGCCGACGCCCTCGACCGGGCCCGCGCCGAACTCGAGAACACGCCGCTCGCCACCGCCTTCCTGCCCGCCGACTTCACCGTCCCCGAACTGCGCGCCGTCTACGAGGCCGTCTGGGGCGAACCGCTGCACCCCGGCAACTTCCACCGCAAGGTGCTCTCCGTCCCCGGATTCCTCGAACCCACCGGCGCCACCACCGAACGCGGCGGCACCCGCGGCGGCCCGCGCGCCCGCCGCTACCGGCCCGGCCCGGCCACCCGCCTCCACCCGCCCCTGCTGCGCCCCGCCCCCGGACCTGCCCGAACCACCCCGCCCACCGCACCCACCGGACTACCATCCACCCCATGACCACCCACCCGGCGGAGCAGCGCGTCTACGGACCCAACACCCACTGCCACTTCTGCGGCGCCACCTACCCGCAGGGCACCGACGGCTGGCCCCGGGCCTGCCCCGCCTGCGCCGGGATCAGCTACCGCAACCCGCTGCCGGTCACCGTCGCCCTGCTCCCGGTCCGCATGCCGGACGGCGACACCCGCCTCATCGTGATCCGCCGGACCATCGAGCCCGGCTACGGCGAACTCGCCCTGCCCGGCGGCTACATCGACTACGGCGAGAGCTGGCAGCAGGCCGCCGTCCGGGAGCTCCGCGAGGAGACCGGGATCCTGGCCGACCCGGCCGAGGTGTCCCTGGTCGCCACCGACTCCGACACCCTCGGCGGCTTCCTCTGCCTGTTCGCCCTCCTCCCCGCCCGCGACCTGGCCGCCCTGCCGCCCTCCGCGCCCACCGACGAGACCGACGGCTGGCAGCTCGCCACCGTCGACACCCCGCTCGCCTTCCCGTTCCACACCCGGGTCGCGCGGTCCTGGTTCAACGGCGAGTTCGACAGCGCGTTCAACCACGCGTGAGCACCTTCGCCGACGCCGAACTCGAGGCCTTCGTCACCGCCGTACGCCGCGACCCCGGGCCGACCGCCCGCGAACTCGGCGCCGCCGGACTCCGCCGCGCCCAGCGCGGCCGGGTCCTGGCCCAGCCCCGCGGGCCCGAACTCCACGCCGTCACCGACCTCACCGTCGCCGGCACCCCGGCCCGCCACTACCTGCCCGCACCCGAACCCCGGGCCACCGTCGTCTTCCTGCACGGCGGCATGTGGGTGATCGGCGACCTCGACTCGCACGACCGCGCCTGCCGCCGGATCGCCGCCGCCACCGGCGCCGCCGTCCTCGCCGTCGACTACCGCCGCGCCCCCGAACACCCCTGGCCCGCCGCCGTCGACGACGCCGTCGCGGCCGTCCGCTGGGCCGCGAGCGCCCGCACCACCGCCGACCTGCCACTGATCGTCATGGGCGACAGCTGCGGCGGCCACCTCGCCGCCCTCGCCTGCCTGCGCCTGCGCGACGAGCACGGCCCCCGCCCGGCCGGGCAGGTCCTGCTCTACCCCAACACCGACCTGACCCTCTCCCGGCCCAGCATCCGCACCAAGGGCACCGGCTGGGTCCTGGGCGCCGACGCCCTCGCCTGGGGCATCGAGCAGTGGGTTCCCGACCCCGCGATGCGCGCCCTCCCCACCGTCAGCCCGCTCGCCGCCGACCTCCACGACCTCCCCCCGGCCGTCGTCGTCACCGCCGAGCACGACCCCCTCCGCGACGAGGGCGACGCCTACGCCACCCGCCTCGCCGCCGCCGGCGTTCCCGTCACCCACCGCTGCGAACCCGGTCAGATCCACGGCTTCCTCACCCTCGACACCGTCACCCCCAGCGCCCGCACCGCCGCCGCCCGCCTCTTCACCGACCTCACCACCCTGATGACCCCCTGACCCCGCCCGGCCCGCGGCCCGTTCCGCGAGCGGGGGCCCCTCAGCCCAACCGAAGTCGCTGCGCGAGCACGCGCCCGCCCGCCCGCCCGGCGACCCGCCCCGCTGCCGCCCCTGGCCTCGTCCCGCCGCGGGCGCGCTCGCTTCCGGCTGCGCCGGGGCCTGCCGCAGGCGCTCACTCCCGGCTGCGCCGGCCTTCCCGCAGCCCGTTCCGCGAGCTGGCCCCTGCCTCAGCGGAGCCGCAGGCCGGTCACGGGCCCCCGAAGTCGCTGCGCGAGCGTCCGGCCGCCCGCAGGGCCCTCGCCCGCTGCCGCCCCTTACCCCCGGCTGCGCCGGGCCGCCGGGCGGTCGCCTCGCCGCCGGTTGTGCGCGCCTCCCGAAGCCTCTCCCCGGAGCGCGGCCGCCCGCAGGGGCCCTCGCCCCGCCGGAGCCGGGCGACCGCCGTGCGGCTACCGGCCCAGGACGGCCATCGCCGCGTTGTGGCCCGGGATGCCGCTGACTCCGCCGCCGCGGATCGCGCCGGCACCGCACAGCAGCACCCGCGGATGCCCGGTCGCCACGCCCCACCGGTCGTCCGTCGCGCCCTCCGCCGCCCACGGGAACGCCAGCTCGCGGTGGAAGATGTTCCCGCCGGGCAGTCGCAGGTCCGCCTCCAGGTCCAGCGGCGTCTTCACCTCCAGGCAGGGCCGCCCGTCGCCGTCGACCGCGAGGCAGTCCGCCAGCGGCTCGGCGAGTGCGGCCTCCAGCGGCGCCAGGACGGCGGCCAGCGCCGCCTCCCTCGCCTTCTCCGGGTCCGCCGTGAACAGTCCGGCCGGCTGGTGCAGTCCGAAGAGCGTCAGCGTCTGCCATCCCCGCCGGTCCGCCTCCGTCCCGAGGATCGAACGGTCCGTCAGCGAGTGGCAGTAGATCTCCGACGGCCCGGGCGCCGGGATCCGCCCGGCCTCGGCTTCCCGGTACGCCGTCTCCAGCTCGCGGTACGACTCGCCGAGGTGCAGCGTCCCGGCGAAGGCCTCGCGCCCGTCCACCGCGCCGTCCCGCAGCCGGGGGAGCCGCCGCAGCAGCATGTTGACCTTCAGCTGTGCGCCTTGCGGCCGCTCGCCGCCGGTCACGCCCAGCAGCCGGTCCAGCTCCGCGGGCGCCGCGTTGCACAGCACCCACCGCGCCCCGACCGAACGCTCGCCGCCGTCGGCGTCCCGGTACGCGACCTCCGACACCTCGCGGCCGGGGTCGACGGCCAGCACCTCGCACCCGGTCCGCAGCTCCGCGCCCGCGGCCCGCGCCGCGCCGGCGAGCGCGTCGGTGACGGCGCCCATCCCGCCGACCGGCACGTCCCAGTCGCCGGTGCCGCCGCCGACCACGTGGTAGAGGAAGCACCGGTTCTGCGCCAGCGACGGGTCGTGCGCGTGGGTGAACGTCCCGATCAGCGCGTCGGTGAGCACCACGCCCCGCACCACGTCGTCCGCGAAGCGCCGCTCGACGGCCTCCCCGAGCGGCCGCTCGAACAGGTCCGCCCACGCCACCGGATCGTCCACCCGCCGGCGCAGCTCCTCCCGGGTCGGCAGCGGCTCGGTGAGCGTGGGGAACACCCGCTCGGCGAGCCGCCCGGTCATCCCGTAGAACTCCCGCCAGGCGGCGAACTCCCCGTCCCCGCCGGTCAGCTGCCGGAACGAGGCCGCCGTCCGCCCGACGTCCTGCTGGTCGACCAGCAATCCGCCGTCCTTCCCGTCCCGCCGCACGGGCGTGTAGGAGGAGTACCGCCGCCGGCGCAGCTCGATCCGCAGGCCCAGCTCGTCGACGATCTTCCGGGGGAGCAGGCTCACCAGGTAGGAGTACCGCGACAGCCGTGCGTCCACCCCGCTGAACGCCTGCGCGGAGACCGCCGCGCCCCCGGTCCGGCCGAGCCGTTCGAGCAGCAGCACGCTGCGCCCGGCGCGCGCCAGGTAGGCCGCCGCCACCAGCCCGTTGTGCCCGCCACCCACGATCACCACGTCATACGTCGCTGCCATGCCAGTCGGTCTACCACCTCGCCACCCGTCCGACCAGACCGCGACACCCTGGCGCGCAAGACGATCACATGGCATGGTCTGCACCGTCAGCACAGCTCGGACGGCTCGCCACAAGCACCACCGTCCCCACGACACCGGCCGGGAGACCACCACCGTGAGCACCCCTCCGACCCACCAGGACCAGCCGCTCTGGCGCCCCGACCCGGCCCGCGCCGCCGCGAGCCGCCTGGTCGCCTTCCAGGCCTGGGCCGCCGAACACCACGGCGCCCCCGCCGCGCCGCTCGCCCCGGTGGAGACGGACGACGAGGCGGCCGCCCGCTACGCCGCGCTGCACGCCTGGTCCACCGAGGACCTCTCCCGCTTCTGGCAGGCCGTCACCGAGTGGTTCGACGTCCGCTTCGGCGAGCAGCCGACCGCCGTCCTGGCCGACCCGGCGATGCCCGGTGCCAGCTGGTTCCCCGGCGCCCGCCTCAACTACGCCGAGCACGCCCTGCGCCACGCCGAGGACCCGGCCAACGCCGGCAAGCCCGCGATCCTGCACCTCGACGAGACCACCGAGTCCCCCGTCGAGATCAGCTGGTCCGAGCTCCGCCGCCAGGTCGGTTCGCTCGCCGCCGCGCTGCGTGCCCAGGGCGTCGGCCCCGGCGACCGGGTCGGCGCGTACCTCCCCAACATCCCGCAGGCGGCCGTCGCCCTGCTCGCCACCGCCGCCGTCGGCGCGATCTGGACCAGCTGCGCCCCGGACTTCGGCGCCCGCAGCGTGCTCGACCGCCTGCAGCAGATCGAGCCGACCGTGCTGTTCGCGATCGACGGCTACCACTACGGCGGCAAGGACCACGACCGCACCGAGGTGGTCGCCGAGCTCCGCCGCGAGCTCCCCACCCTGCGCACCGTCGTCCACGTCCCGCTGCTCGGCGGCCCGGCCCCGGCGGGCGCCCTGCACTGGGACGACCTCACCGCCGGCGACACCGAGCCGGTCTTCGAGCAGGTCCCCTTCGACCACCCGCTCTGGGTGCTCTACTCCTCCGGTACCACCGGCCTGCCGAAGGCCATCGTGCAGAGCCAGGGCGGCATCCTCGTCGAGCACCTCAAGCAGGCCGCGCTCCACCTGGACCTCGGCCCCGAGGACCGCTTCCTCTGGTACACCTCCACCGGCTGGATGATGTGGAACTTCCTCGTCGCCGGCCTGCTCGTCGGGTCCACGATCGTCACCTACGACGGCAGCCCGGGCCACCCCGACACCGGCGCCCTCTGGTCCGTCGCCGCCCGCACCCGCGCCACCGTCCTCGGCACCTCCGCCGCGTACGTGATCGCCAGCCGCAAGGCCGACCTCCACCCCGGCCGGGACCTCGACCTCGCCGCGGTCCGCTGCATCGGCACCACCGGCTCCCCGCTGCCGCCCGACGGCTTCCAGTGGATCTACGACGAGGTCAAGCGGGACGTCTGGCTGGCCAGCGTCAGCGGCGGCACCGACGTCTGCTCCTGCTTCGTCGGCGGCGTCCCCACCCTCCCCGTGCACCTCGGCGAGATCCAGGCCCCGTGCCTCGGCGCGGCCGTCGAGTCCTGGGACGTCCAGGGCGCCCCGCACACCGACACCGTCGGCGAGCTGGTCGTCACCAAGCCGCTGCCCTCGATGCCCACCGGCTTCTGGAACGACCCCGAGGGCACCCGCTACCGCGACAGCTACTTCGAGATGTACCCGGGCACCTGGCGGCACGGCGACTGGATCACCGTGACCGGGCGCGGCACCGTGGTCATCCACGGCCGCTCCGACTCCACGCTCAACCGCCAGGGCGTCCGGATGGGCTCCTCCGACATCTACGAGGTCGTCGAGCGCCTCCCCGAGATCGCCGAGTCCCTGGTGATCGGCCTGGAGGAGGACAACGGCGGCTACTGGATGCCGCTCTTCGTCGTCCTCACCCCCGGCTCGGCCCTCGACGACGACCTGGTCTCCCGGATCCGGACGTCCCTGCGCACCGAACTCTCCCCGCGCCACGTCCCCGACGAGGTGATCGCGGTCCAGGGCCTCCCGCACACCCTCACCGGCAAGCGCATCGAGGTCCCGGTCAAGCGCCTGCTCTCCGGCACCCCGCTCGCCCAGGCGGTCAACCCCGGCTCGGTCGACAACCTCGACCACCTCCGGTACTTCGAGCGGCTCGGCCGCGACCGCCGGGCCTGACCCGGCCCCGGGAACGGCCTGAGGGGTCCGGTTCCACCCCCCACGGTGGAACCGGACCCCTCAGGAGTACCAGCGGCCGAACGGCCGCGCGCGTCACTCGCCCGACAGCACCTGCTGCGCCGCGGCCCGCGCCTCGTCGGCGGTGTCCGCGGCCCGGGCCGCCTCCGCCGCCCGCCGGCACTGCGCCAGCGTGTACTTGGCCAGCGTCGCCCGCACGTACGGGATCGACGCCGCGCCCATCGACAGGCTGGTGACGCCCAGGCCGGTCAGCACGCAGGCCAGCAGCGGGTCGGACGCCGCCTCGCCGCAGACGCCGCAGCTCTTCCCGGCCGCCTTCGCCGCGTCCGCGGACGCCGCGATCAGGTCCAGCAGCGCCGGCTGCCACGGGTCCTGCAGCCGCGCCAGCGCACCCACCTGCCGGTCGGCGGCGAACGCGTACTGCGCGAGGTCGTTGGTCCCCAGCGAGAGGAACTCGACCTCCTGCAGGATCGACCGGGCCCGCAGCGCGGCCGACGGGATCTCCACCATCGCGCCGTACTTCGCCCGCAGCCCGGCCGCGCGGCACGCCTCGGCGAACGCCCGGGCGTCCACCCGGTCGGCCACCATCGGCGCCATCACCTCGAGGTGGACCGGCAGCCCCTCGGCCGCCTTCGCCAGCGCGCGCAGCTGTGCGGCCAGCACCTCCGGGTGGTCCAGCAGGGTCCGCAGACCGCGCACGCCCAGCGCGGGGTTCGGCTCGTCCGCCGGGGTCAGGAAGTCGAGCGGCTTGTCCGCGCCCGCGTCCAGCACGCGCACCACCACGCGGCTCTCCGGGAACGCCTCCAGCACCGCGCGGTACGCCTCGACCTGCTTCTCCTCGCTCGGCGCCTTGGCCGAGTCGTCGAGGAACAGGAACTCCGTCCGGAACAGGCCGACGCCCTCGGCCCCGTTCTCCAGCGCCGCCGGGAGGTCCGCCGGGCCACCGACGTTCGCCAGCAGCGGCACCTTGTACCCGTCCGAGGTCTGCCCCGGACCGGAGGACGCCGCCAGCGCCGCCTTCCGCTCAGCCGCCTTCCGGCGCAGCTCGTCCTGCTTCTCGACCGCCGGCTCCAGCAGCACGTCGCCGGTCGAGCCGTCCACCGCCACCACGACGCCCTCGTCGACATCGGTCGCCCCGGGCAGCGCCACCACGGCCGGCACGCCCATCGCCCGCGCCAGGATCGCGCTGTGGCTGGTCGGCCCGCCCTCCTCGGTCACGAAGCCGAGCACCAGGGTCGGGTCCAGCAGCGCGGTGTCCGCCGGCGCCAGGTCCCGGGCGAACAGCACGTACGGCTCGTCGCTGTCCGGCACGCCCGGCATCGGCACGCCGAGCAGGCGCGCCACGATGCGGTTCCGCACGTCGTCCAGGTCCGCCACCCGGCCCGCCAGGTAGTCGCCCGCCGACGCCAGCAGGGCACGGTACGCCGCGAAGGCGTCGTAGACGCCGCGCTCGGCGCTGCTGCCCACCGCGATCCGGCGGTTGACGTCCGCGATCAGCTCCGGGTCCTGTGCCATCAGCGCCTGGGCCTCGAGGACCGCCTGGGCCTCGCCGCCGGCCAGGTTGCCGCGGGCGATCAGGTCCGCCGCGACCGCGTCGACCGCGGCCTGGGCCCGGGCCTGCTCGCGGGGCGCGTCCTCACCGGGGATCTGGGTGGCCGGCGGCTCCAGCGCCGCCGTGCCCATGTGCCGTACCTGGCCGATCGCGACCCCGTGGCTGACACCTACGCCTCGCAGCGTGCGTTCCATTGTCCGAGTTTTCCTTCTGCGTCGTCGGGGCGGTGGGGCCGGCTCAGTTCCAGGTGAAGAGCTCGCCGCCGGTGGCCACGTCACCGGTCTCGGCGACCGCGCCCAGCTGCTCGGCGGACGCCTCCAGCGCCACGATCGGCGAGATCGGCGACTTGCCGGCCGCCTCGACCGCGGCCGGGTTCCACTTGATCACCGGCTGGCCGCGCTTCACCTGGTCGCCCTTGTTGACCAGCAGTTCGAAGCCCTCGCCGTTCAGCTGCACGGTGTCGATCCCGAGGTGGGTCAGCACGCCGTGGCCGTCCGAGTCCATCACCACGAAGGCGTGCGGGTGCATCGACACGACCAGCCCGTCCACCGGAGCCACCGCCTCGGTGGGCTCGCGGACCGGGTCGATCGCAGTACCGGGGCCCACCATGGCGCCGGCGAAAACGGGGTCGGGCACGTTGGCGAGCCCGATGGCGCGACCGGCGAGCGGCGACGTCACAGTGGTCATGGTGGAGCCTCCCAGGTACGGAGTACAGCGCGTGTGGCTGCGGTAGCGGCCGGTACATCGACTGAGCCTAAATTATGCCAACTTCGGACATCTCGGGACATACCGCGATCGCGCCCGACCGGCCGTACGAGGCCTCCGCGCAGCGGCGCGTGTACGCACCGCCCCGCGCGGAGATCAAGATCCGCCCGTCGGGCCCGCAAGTGGACTAGACCACTTGGCCGACGCGCCGCACTCTACGGCATCCGGGCGGCCCCGACGATCCCCACCTCGCAGCTCAGCCACCCCGGGCGTCCCCCGTACGGGTGAAGTCGGGCGCGTCGCGTTTTGGCGCTGGGCCCGGAACCCGCTATCGTTGCTCAGGTCGCCGCGAGTCGGCGGTTAACAGAGCAAGTCCGGAACGTAAAGCCGCGGTCAACACCCGGTAAACGATCTGATAAGCTCGAATCACGAACGAAGCGCCCGGAGGGCCCGCTGGAAGGCGGTCCGAAGGAAGTGTCCGTTCCTTGAGAACTCAACAGCGTGCCAAAAGTCAACGCCAGATATGTTGACATCCCCGGCCCCGGATCGTTCCGGGGTTGGAGATTCCTTTTGAAGTAACACTAGCGAGGACGCAGTGCGCGGGGCCGCCTTATTCCGGTGGTTGCCGTGCCGCTCTTTCGTGAAAGCATTCACGGAGAGTTTGATCCTGGCTCAGGACGAACGCTGGCGGCGTGCTTAACACATGCAAGTCGAACGGTGAAGCCCTTCGGGGTGGATCAGTGGCGAACGGGTGAGTAACACGTGGGAAATCTGCCCTGCACTCCGGGACAAGCCTTGGAAACGAGGTCTAATACCGGATATGACCTTCCTCTGCATGGGGGTTGGTGGAAAGCTCCGGCGGTGCAGGATGATCCCGCGGCCTATCAGCTTGTTGGTGGGGTAATGGCCTACCAAGGCGACGACGGGTAGCCGGCCTGAGAGGGCGACCGGCCACACTGGGACTGAGACACGGCCCAGACTCCTACGGGAGGCAGCAGTGGGGAATATTGCACAATGGGCGAAAGCCTGATGCAGCGACGCCGCGTGAGGGATGACGGCCTTCGGGTTGTAAACCTCTTTCAGCAGGGAAGAAGCGCAAGTGACGGTACCTGCAGAAGAAGCACCGGCTAACTACGTGCCAGCAGCCGCGGTAATACGTAGGGTGCGAGCGTTGTCCGGAATTATTGGGCGTAAAGAGCTCGTAGGCGGCCTGTCGCGTCGGATGTGAAAGCCCGGGGCTTAACCCCGGGTCTGCATTTGATACGGGCAGGCTAGAGTGTGGTAGGGGAGATCGGAATTCCTGGTGTAGCGGTGAAATGCGCAGATATCAGGAGGAACACCGGTGGCGAAGGCGGATCTCTGGGCCATTACTGACGCTGAGGAGCGAAAGCGTGGGGAGCGAACAGGATTAGATACCCTGGTAGTCCACGCCGTAAACGTTGGGAACTAGGTGTTGGCGACATTCCACGTCGTCGGTGCCGCAGCTAACGCATTAAGTTCCCCGCCTGGGGAGTACGGCCGCAAGGCTAAAACTCAAAGGAATTGACGGGGGCCCGCACAAGCAGCGGAGCATGTGGCTTAATTCGACGCAACGCGAAGAACCTTACCAAGGCTTGACATACGCCGGAAACGTCCAGAGATGGGCGCCCCCTTGTGGTCGGTGTACAGGTGGTGCATGGTTGTCGTCAGCTCGTGTCGTGAGATGTTGGGTTAAGTCCCGCAACGAGCGCAACCCTTGTTCTGTGTTGCCAGCATGCCTTTCGGGGTGATGGGGACTCACAGGAGACTGCCGGGGTCAACTCGGAGGAAGGTGGGGACGACGTCAAATCATCATGCCCCTTATGTCTTGGGCTGCACACGTGCTACAATGGTCGGTACAAAGGGCTGCGATGCCGCGAGGCGGAGCGAATCCCAAAAAGCCGGCCTCAGTTCGGATTGGGGTCTGCAACTCGACCCCATGAAGTTGGAGTTGCTAGTAATCGCAGATCAGCATGCTGCGGTGAATACGTTCCCGGGCCTTGTACACACCGCCCGTCACGTCACGAAAGTCGGTAACACCCGAAGCCGGTGGCCTAACCCTTGGGAGGGAGCCGTCGAAGGTGGGACCAGCGATTGGGACGAAGTCGTAACAAGGTAGCCGTACCGGAAGGTGCGGCTGGATCACCTCCTTTCTAAGGAGCACACAGCAGCTTCGGACGAGTGTTCCGGAGTGCTCGCTCATGGGTGGAACGTTGACTATTCGGCATACACGGTGATGACCGTCAGTACTGCTCTTCGGGGCGTGGAACGCGGATCGGGGTCGGGTGTGTCGGGCACGTTGTTGGGTCCTGAGGGAACGGAAACGTTGTCTCAGTGCCGGTCTCACTTGAGGGTGCTTCAGGGCATTCGAGGGTGGGTGTCTGGTCGTTGTTTGAGAACTGCACAGTGGACGCGAGCATCTGTGGCCAAGTTTTTAAGGGCGCACGGTGGATGCCTTGGCACCAGGAACCGATGAAGGACGTGGGAGGCCGCGATAGGCCCCGGGGAGCTGTCAACCGAGCTTTGATCCGGGGGTGTCCGAATGGGGAAACCCGGCAGTCGTCATGGGCTGTCACCCATACCTGAACACATAGGGTATGTGGAGGGAACGCGGGGAAGTGAAACATCTCAGTACCCGCAGGAAGAGAAAACAACCGTGATTCCGGGAGTAGTGGCGAGCGAAACCGGATGAGGCTAAACCCAAGTGGTGTGAGACCCGGCAGGGGTTGCCGCTTGGGGGTCGTGGGTTTTTTCTGGATCGGTCTGCCGGCCGGTCGGCGAGTCAGAAACCGTATGGATAGTCGAAGGACATGCGAAAGGTCCGGCGTAGAGGGTAAGACCCCCGTAGGCGAAATCTGTACGGCTCGCTTGAAGAACACCCAAGTAGCACGGGGCCCGAGAAATCCCGTGTGAATCTGGCGGGACCACCCGCTAAGCCTAAATATTCCCTGGTGACCGATAGCGGATAGTACCGTGAGGGAATGGTGAAAAGTACCGCGGGAGCGGAGTGAAATAGTACCTGAAACCGTGTGCCTACAAGCCGTGGGGGCAGCCTTCGGGCTGTGACTGCGTGCCTTTTGAAGAATGAGCCTGCGAGTTTGCGGTGTGTAGCGAGGTTAACCCGTGTGGGGTAGCCGTAGCGAAAGCGAGTCCGAACAGGGCGATACAGTTGCATGCCCAAGACCCGAAGCGGAGTGATCTAGCCATGGGCAGGTTGAAGCGCGGGTAAGACCGCGTGGAGGACCGAACCCACCAGGGTTGAAAACCTGGGGGATGACCTGTGGTTAGGGGTGAAAGGCCAATCAAACTCCGTGATAGCTGGTTCTCCCCGAAATGCATTTAGGTGCAGCGTCGCGTGTTTCTTGCCGGAGGTAGAGCACTGGATAGGCGATGGGCCTCACCGGGTTACTGACCTTAGCCAAACTCCGAATGCCGGTAAGTGAGAGCGCGGCAGTGAGACTGTGGGGGATAAGCTCCATGGTCGAGAGGGAAACAGCCCAGAACACCGACTAAGGTCCCTAAGCGTGTGCTAAGTGGGAAAGGATGTGGAGTCGCAGAGACAACCAGGAGGTTGGCTTAGAAGCAGCCACCCTTGAAAGAGTGCGTAATAGCTCACTGGTCAAGTGATTCCGCGCCGACAATGTAGCGGGGCTCAAGTACACCACCGAAGTCGTGTCATTGCAGCAAGAGGGCCAACGCCTGCTGTGATGGGTAGGGGAGCGTCGTGTGCCGGGTGAAGCAGCGGAGGAATCCAGTTGTGGACGGTTCACGAGTGAGAATGCAGGCATGAGTAGCGATACAAGAGTGGGAAACTCTTGCGCCGATTGACCAAGGGTTCCTGGGTCAAGCTGATCTGCCCAGGGTAAGTCGGGACCTAAGGCGAGGCCGACAGGCGTAGTCGATGGACAACGGGTTGATATTCCCGTACCCGCTTTGAAGCGCCAACGTCGAACCAGGTGATGCTAAGGCCGTGAAGCCGGCCCGGAGTCTTCGGACGATGGGACGTGGTGGAGCCGCCGGTCCAAGTCTGTAGTAGGTGAGCGATGGGGTGACGCAGGAAGGTAGTCCAGCCCGGGCGGTGGTAGTCCCGGGGTAAGGGTGTAGGGCGTTGTGTAGGCAAATCCGCACAACACGAGCCTGAGACCTGATGCCGAGCCGATTGTGGTGAAGTGGATGATCCTATGCTGTCGAGAAAAGCCTCTAGCGAGTTTCATGGCGGCCCGTACCCCAAACCGACTCAGGTGGTCAGGTAGAGAATACCGAGGCGTTCGGGTGAACTGTGGTTAAGGAACTCGGCAAAATGCCCCCGTAACTTCGGGAGAAGGGGGGCCACGGCTGGTGAGGGGACGTGCTCCCTGAGCTGGTGGTGGCCGCAGAGACCAGCGAGAAGCGACTGTTTACTAAAAACACAGGTCCGTGCGAAGCCGTAAGGCGATGTATACGGACTGACGCCTGCCCGGTGCTGGAACGTTAAGGGGACCGGTTAGTCCGATTTCGGTCGGGCGAAGCTGAGAACTTAAGCGCCAGTAAACGGCGGTGGTAACTATAACCATCCTAAGGTAGCGAAATTCCTTGTCGGGTAAGTTCCGACCTGCACGAATGGCGTAACGACTTCTCGACTGTCTCAACCACAGGCCCGGTGAAATTGCATTACGAGTAAAGATGCTCGTTTCGCGCAGCAGGACGGAAAGACCCCGGGACCTTTACTATAGCTTGATATTGGTGTTCGGTTCGGCTTGTGTAGGATAGGTGGGAGACTGTGAATCCGTGACGCCAGTCATGGTGGAGTCGTCGTTGAAATACCACTCTGGTCGTGCTGGATGTCTAACCTGGGTCCGTGATCCGGATCAGGGACAGTGTCTGGTGGGTAGTTTAACTGGGGCGGTTGCCTCCTAAAGGGTAACGGAGGCGCCCAAAGGTTCCCTCAGCCTGGTTGGCAATCAGGTGTTGAGTGTAAGTGCACAAGGGAGCTTGACTGTGAGACCGACGGGTCGAGCAGGTACGAAAGTAGGGACTAGTGATCCGGCGGTGGCTTGTGGAAGCGCCGTCGCTCAACGGATAAAAGGTACCCCGGGGATAACAGGCTGATCTTCCCCAAGAGTCCATATCGACGGGATGGTTTGGCACCTCGATGTCGGCTCGTCGCATCCTGGGGCTGGAGTAGGTCCCAAGGGTTGGGCTGTTCGCCCATTAAAGCGGTACGCGAGCTGGGTTTAGAACGTCGTGAGACAGTTCGGTCCCTATCCGCTGTGCGCGTAGGAGTGTTGAGAAGGGCTGTCCCTAGTACGAGAGGACCGGGACGGACGAACCTCTGGTGTGCCAGTTGTCCTGCCAAGGGCATGGCTGGTTGGCTACGTTCGGGAGGGATAACCGCTGAAAGCATCTAAGCGGGAAGCCTGCTTCGAGATGAGCACTCCCACCTCCTTGAGAGGGTAAGGCTCCCAGTAGACGACTGGGTTGATAGGCCGGATATGGAAGCCCCGTGAGGGGTGGAGTTGACCGGTACTAATAGGCCGAGGGCTTGTCCTCAGTTGCTCGCGTCCACTGTGTTGGTTCTGAAACCACGACCCGCTCCGGCGGATCAGTTTCACCGTGTTTCGGTGGTCATAGCGTGAGGGAAACGCCCGGTTACATTCCGAACCCGGAAGCTAAGCCTCACAGCGCCGATGGTACTGCAGGGGGGACCCTGTGGGAGAGTAGGACGCCGCCGAACAATCATTCAGAAGAAGCCCCTGACCTTTACTGGTCAGGGGCTTCTTGTGTTGTATGGTCAATCCGCACACCTGCCGCACGTCACGTCACAGGAGGATCCTCAGGTGGAGGTCCAGGAGACACGAGTCCAGACCGACCGTGTCCTCACCATTCCGAACCTGCTGAGCATGGCTCGGCTGGTGGGCGTGCCGATCTTCCTCTGGCTGGTGTTGTGGCCGGTGTTCGGGGGGCCGACGAATGACGGCTGGGCGATCGTCATCCTGATGCTGAGCGGGGTCAGCGACTACCTGGACGGGAAGCTGGCTCGGCGCTGGGGGCAGATCAGCCGGCTGGGGCAGTTGCTGGACCCGGCGGCGGACCGGCTGTACATCGTGTCGACGCTGGTCGGCCTGACCTGGCGGGAGATCCTGCCGTGGTGGGTGACGGCGCTGCTGGTGGCGCGCGAGCTGTTCGTCGGCGTGGTGCTGCTTCGATTGAACCGGATCGGGTACGGGCCCTTGAACGTGAGTTTCCTGGGGAAGGCGGCCACGTTCAATCTGATGTACGCGTTTCCGCTTCTGCTGCTGGGGGTGGGGGAGGGCTGGGTCCACCGGGTGGCCGGCGTGGTGAGCTGGGCGTTCATCTGGTGGGGGACGACGCTGTACTGGTGGGCGGGCATCCTGTACGCGGTGCAGGCGCGGCAGATCGTGAAGGCGGAGCGCGCGGCCGCTGTTTGAGATCAGCCTGAGACGTTCCACACGACCTCCTCGGTGAGTCGGACGTTTTCATCCGGGTAGAGATGCTTCGGACCGGTTTGATGGATCCGCAGGGTTCACCACCGCGAAGGAGGACGCACCCGTAATGAAAGCCGTTGTGATGGCGGGCGGGGAAGGTACTCGACTCCGCCCGATGACCTCGAGCATGCCGAAGCCACTGCTTCCGGTCGCCAACAGGCCGATCATGGAGCACGTGCTGCGGCTGCTGAGGAAGCACGGCCTCACCGACACCGTGGTCACGGTGCAGTTCCTGGCGTCGCTCGTCAAGAACTACTTCGGTGACGGCGAAGACCTGGGAATGCATCTCACGTATGCCAATGAGGAAATCCCGCTCGGCACCGCGGGAAGTGTGAAGAACGCCGAGGACGCGCTCAAGGACGACTCGTTTCTGGTGATCTCCGGTGACGCGCTCACCGACTTCGACCTCTCCGACCTGATTGCTTTCCACCGGGAGAAGGGCGCGCTGGTCACGGTGTGCCTGACCCGGGTGCCCAATCCCTTGGAATTCGGCATCACGATCACGGACGACGAGGGCCGGGTCGAGCGCTTCCTGGAGAAGCCGACCTGGGGCCAGGTGTTCTCGGACACCGTGAACACCGGTATCTACGTGATGGAACCGGAGGTGTTCGGGTACGTCGCGGCCGGCGAGTCGGTCGACTGGTCGAGCGACGTGTTCCCGCAGTTGCTGAAGGAGGGCAAGCCGGTCTTCGGTTACGTGGCCGAGGGCTACTGGGAGGACGTGGGCACGCACGAGTCCTATGTGAAGGCGCAGGCGGACGTCCTCGACGGCAAGGTGCAGGTCGAGCTGGACGGGTTCGAGATCTCGCCGGGCGTGTGGGTGGCCGAGGGCGCGGAGGTCGACCCGGAGGCGGTCCTGCGCGGGCCGCTGTACATCGGTGACTACGCGAAGGTGGAGGCCGGCGTCGAGCTGCGGGAGCACACGGTGCTCGGCAGCAACGTGGTCGTGAAGCGCGGTGCGTTCCTGCACAAGGCGGTGATCCACGACAACGTGTACGTGGGGCCGCAGAGCAACCTGCGCGGCTGCGTGGTGGGCAAGAACACCGACGTGATGCGGGCGGCCCGGATCGACGACGGCGCGGTGATCGGTGACGAGTGCCTGATCGGCGAGGAGTCGATCATCTCGGGCAACGTCCGGGTCTACCCGTTCAAGACGATCGAGGCCGGCGCGTTCGTCAACACCTCGGTGATCTGGGAGTCGCGCGGGCAGGAGCACCTGTTCGGCGTGCGCGGCGTGTCCGGCATCCTGAACGTGGAGATCACGCCGGAGCTGGCGGTGCGGCTGGCGGGGGCGTACGCGACCACGCTGAAGAAGGGCGTCAGCGTCACCATCGCGCGTGACCACTCGCGTGGTGCGCGGGCGCTCAAGCGGGCGATGATCTCGGCGCTGCAGACCAGTGCGATCGACGTCCGCGACCTGGAGAACGTGCCGATGCCGGTGGCCCGGCAGGCGACCGCGCGCGGCAGTGCCGGCGGGATCTTCCTGCGGACCACGCCGGGTGTGGCCGACTCGCTGGACATCCTGTTCTTCGACGAACGCGGCGCGGACCTCTCGCAGGCCGGGCAGCGGAAGCTGGACCGGGTGTACTCGCGGCAGGAGTTCCGCCGGGCGTTCCCCGGTGAGATCGGCGACCTGCTGCACCCGTCGTCGGTGTTCGACTCGTACGCGGGCAACCTGCTCGGGGCGATCGACACCACGGGGGTGCGCGAGGCGGGCCTGAAGGTGGTCGTGGACGCGGCGCACGGCAGCGCGAGCCTCGTCCTGCCGAGCATCCTCGGCCGGTTGGGCGTGGAGGCGCTGACCGTGGACAGCGGCCTGGACGAGGCCCGGCCGACGGAGGACCGCGAGGAGCGGCGGGCGGCGCTGGCGCGGCTCGGCGAGTTGGTGGCCTCCTCGCGGGCGGCGTTCGGCGTGCGCTTCGATCCGGTGGGCGAGCGGGTGTCCTTCGTGGACGAGCTCGGCCGGGTGATCGGGGACGACCGGGCGCTGCTGGTGCTGCTGGACCTGGTGGCCGCGGAGCGGCGCAGCGGGCAGGTCGCCCTGCCGGTGACCACGACCCGGATCGCCGAGCAGGTCGCGGCGTACCACGGCACGCAGGTGATCTGGACGACGACCTCGCCCGACGACCTGGCGAAGGCCGCGGCGGCGGACGGCACCGTGTTCGGCGGTGACGGGCGCGGCGGGTTCGTGGTGCCGGAGTTCAGCGGGGTGCTGGACGGCGCCGCGGCGTTCGTGCGGCTGGTCGGCCTGGTGGCGCGGACCCAGCTCACCCTGAGCCAGATCGACGCGCGGATCCCGCAGGCGCACATCCAGCGCCGGGACATCGCGACGCCGTGGGCGGCGAAGGGCATGGTGATGCGCTCGGTGGTGGAGGCGGCCGGGAACCGGCGGCTCGACACCACGGACGGCGTGCGGGTGGTCGAGCCGGACGGGCGGTGGACGCTGGTGCTGCCGGACCCGGCGGAGGCGGTGACCCACCTGTGGGCGGAGGGCCCGGACGACGAGGCGGCGTCGCAGCTGCTGGACGAGTGGGCGGTGGTGGTCGACTCGGCCGGTCGCTGACCGGTCGCAGACCGTCCGGCGGGTGCCGGGGAGGCGTGGCCCAGGGCCACGCCTCCCCGGCACCTTCGTGTCGGTATGTTGCGATCCGTCGACGATCGGTTCGCCACCAGTAGGGGCAGGTCGTGGTCGGCGGCCGCGACGTGGGACGATGTCCCGCATGCCAGCAACATCGACGCCGGGTGACCAGAACGGGCGGTACAACCGCCCGGACGCCTCGATGTCCCTGCTGACCACGGTGATGGAGCACAGCCTCGACGACGGGTACGCCGAGGCGGCCAAGGCGAAGGGTTCGGCCGGGCCGTACCGGCTGCCCGGGACGTCCAGGGGCCGGCTGATGCTGGCGCTGGGCCTGGCGCTGGCGGCGACCGTGGTGACGGTGGGCGCGGTGAACACGCACGAGGCGGCGCCGGCCCTCGCGAAGGAGCGGGACGCGCTGATCCACCGGGTCAACGACGCGACCAGGGCGGCGGACCGGCTGCAGCACCAGGTCGAGGAGGACCGCGACAAGGTCGCCGCGGCGCAGCAGCAGGCGCTGCAGACGGGGGACGGCGGCCTGGCGGAGCTGGCCGCGCAGACCGGGACCGCGGCGATGACGGGCCCGGGCGTCAAGCTGGTGATAGAGGACGCGTCCGGCACGGGTGCGGGCGGCAACGTGAGCGACCCGCGCAACGCCGAGGGCTTCCGCAACAGCGGCCGGTTGAAGGACCACGACCTGCAGTACGTGGTGAACGGGCTGTGGCAGGCCGGTGCGGAGGGGATCTCGGTGAACGGGCAGCGGCTGACCGCGCTGTCGGCGATCCGGGCGGCCGGTGACGCGATCCTGGTCGACAACCGGCCGTTGGTGCCGCCGTACACGGTGCTGGCGATCGGGAACGGCCCGCAGCTGGCTGCCGGGTTCCAGGACAACCAGGGCGGCCGGTACCTGAAGATCATTCAGGACAGCTACGGGATCAAGTACGCGCTGTCGGTGCAGAAGAGCCTGACGCTGCCGGCGGCGCTGGGCGTGACCCTGCGCTGGGCCCAGCCCGTGGTGCCCACGCCGACCGCTTCGGCTTCGGCGTCCGCTTCGGCGTCCGTGTCGGCGGCGCCGAGCACGTCGGCCCCTCCCTCCCCTACCTCTACTCGGACAGGAGTCGCAACACCGTGATTGCCGTACTGGGTCTTGTGATCGGCGTGGTCGTCGGCCTGTTCGTCCAGCCCGAGGTGCCGGACGCCGTGGTGCCGTACCTGCCGATCGCGGTGGTGGCGGCGCTGGACGCGGTGTTCGGCGGTGTCAGGGCGATGCTGGACGGGATCTTCGACGACAAGGTCTTCGTGGTGTCGTTCCTGTCGAACGTCGTGGTGGCGGCGCTGATCGTGTTCCTGGGTGACCAGCTGGGCGTCGGGTCGCAGCTGTCGACCGGTGTGGTGGTCGTGCTGGGCATCCGGATCTTCTCCAACGCTGCGGCGATCCGCCGGCACGTGTTCAGGGCGTAGGGAGCGAGCCGTGGCGAACGAGGACAGGGACAAGGACAAGGGCGGGCGTCGGGAGCCCGAGGAACTGCCGGAGAAGGCCGCGCCCGAGTCGGTCGAGCCCGTGGAGCCCGAGGCGCCCGTGGGGCCGGCCGAGCCCGCGGAGCCCGAGGTGTCCGCGGAGCCCGGGGAACCGGTGGAGCGGGCCGAGGAACGGGCGGAGCCGGCCGCCGGGCCTGCTCAGCCCGCCGGGGCGGCGGTGCCGTCGGACGCGCGGCGGCGGATGCGGGCCGCGCTGTGGCCGCCGCGGGTGTCGCGGGGGCAGCTGGTGGTGGCGCTGCTGCTGTTCGCGCTGGGGCTGGGTCTGGCCATCCAGGTGCGCTCGACCAACGACCACGACCAGCTGCGCGGGGCGCGCCAGGAGGATCTGGTCCGCATCCTCGACGAACTGGACAGCCGCCAGCAGCGTCTCCAGCAGGAGAAGGCGCAGCTGGAGCAGTCCCTGGCGCAGTTGGAGAACAGTTCCAATCAGGCCAAGGAAGCTCAGGAGCAGACCAGGAAGAAGACGGCTGAACTGGGTGTTCTGGCAGGTACGGTGAAGGCGACGGGTCCGGGGATCGTGCTGACGATCGACGATCCCCAAGGGCAGGTGAAGGCGGATATGCTGCTGGACACGCTGCAGGAACTCCGAGCGGCGGGGGCGGAGGCGATTCAGATCAACGATGTGCGCGTGGTGGCCGGAACCTACTTCACCGACAACGCGTCGGGCGGGGTGCAGATCGACGGGAAGAACGTCGCACAGCCGTTCCGTTTCACCGTGATCGGGAATCCGCAGGATCTGACGCCCGCCCTGAACATTCCCGGTGGTGTGGTCCGCAGCCTGGAGAAGCAGCAGGCCAAGGCCACCATCAGTCAGCAGCAGAAGGTCGTCGTCGACGCGTTGGTCGCGCCGAAGCAGTTGCAGTACGGCAAGCCGGCGGCGAAGTGAGGGAACGGATTCCGCACGGATCGTCAGTTTCCTGCCGCCCCCGGTGGCGGGTCGCCGCCTACCGTCGGTCACACTGGGTCATACTGTCGGCTTCACCCTGCCCCGCGGGCGGGTCTGTCACACGCAAGGGGATTCGCCCGTGAGTTTTTTCGGGAAGCTGTTCGGACGTAGCAACCGCCAGTCGGCGGCCGTGGAGGCGCCGACCGCGCGACACCGCCGTGAGGACGAGGCCGGCGTGCCGGGGATGCGTCCGGCGCCGACGGGCGACCAGTACGAGGAGCGCCCGCTGTTCCGGGACGACAACGCGACCCAGGGCGCGGGCATCCCGACGGGTTCCTTCGACGCGTACGGCGCGTCGGTTGATTCGGCGGGCACCGCGCGCATAGGTTTCGCGTCAGGACCCTCAACCTCGGGTGGAGGGTTTGCCCCGGATCCCTACGCCGGGCACGTCCAGTCGGGTGTGCCGCGCCAGGAGGCTGTGAACATGGCTGGGACGAGCCTGTGCCCGCGGTGCGGGCACCAGAGCCCGGCGACGGCCCGTTTCTGCTCCAACTGCGGCACCGCCCTGCGCGGCCTGCCGGAGGGCGCGGCCGAGACCACCTCGACCATTTCGATCTCCGGGATCGAGTCGTACGACCCGAACGCGACCTCGGCCGGCAACACCGGTGCCACGCCGGCGCTGTCCGCCGAGGTGATGGCGGCGATCGACGCCCTGCCGCCGGGTTCGGCGCTGCTGATCGTGCTGCGCGGCCCGAACGCGGGCAGCCGGTTCCTGCTGGACTCGGACAAGACCACGGCCGGTCGTCACCCGCAGGGTGACATCTTCCTGGACGACGTCACGGTCTCCCGCAAGCACGTGGAGTTCCGGCGGCAGGCGGGCGGCGGCTTCTCGGTGGCGGACGTGGGCAGCCTCAACGGCACCTACGTCAACCGGGAGCGGATCGACGAGGTCGTGCTGAACAACGGCGACGAGGTGCAGATCGGCAAGTACCGCCTGGTGTACTTCGCCGGCCACCACCGGGGGTACTAGTCCACGACTTCGGCGGGAGCCCGCGTGACCCCACAGACACCCACCTCCCTCGGTGCTCCGCCCGTGCCGGCCTCCCGCCGTGCGGGTGAGGCCCGGCGGCGCGGTGACGAACTGCTCTCCATCGGTGCGGTCCTGGCCCACCTGCGGGACGACTTCCCCGAGGTGACCATCTCCAAGATCCGCTTCCTGGAGGCGGAGGGCCTGGTCGAGCCGCAGCGCACCCCGTCGGGCTACCGCAAGTTCAGCCCGGCGGACGTGGAGCGGCTGGCGTACGTGCTGCGCATGCAGCGCGACCACTACCTGCCGCTGCGGGTGATCAGGGAGCACCTGGACGCGATGGAGCGCGGGGAGGCGCCGCCGGCGCTGCCCCCCGCGGAGGCCCGGCCGGGCCCGCTGGAGGAGGCGGACCGCGAGCTGGTCGCGGCCTCCGGGGCGTCGGCCGGGGTGCGGCTGGGCCGGGCGGAGCTGATCGCCGCGGCCGAGTCGGGCGAGGCCGAGCTGGTCGAGTGGGAGTCGTACGGGCTGGTCACGGCCGGGCCGGACGGCGGCTACGACGGCGAGGCGCTGCAGATCGCCCGGTTGGTGGCGGAGCTCGGCCGGTACGGGCTGGAGCCGCGGCACCTGCGCGCGATGAAGGCGGCCGCCGACCGGGAGGTCGCCCTGGTGGAGCAGGTGGTGGCGCCGCTGCGCCGGCACCGCAACCCGCAGACCCGGGCGCACGCCGAGGCGACGGCGCGGGAACTGGCCACCCTGTCGGTGCGGCTGCACGCGGCGATGGTGCAGGCAGGGCTGCGTGCGCGGCCCTGAGGCGGCCGCCGGGACGACCGGCTGCGCTTTCATATCGGCTCCGAGGGCCATAGGGTTGCCAGTGTGAATGAGCTCGACGTCGTGGGTGTCCGGGTGGAGATGCCTTCCAACCAGCCGATCGTGCTGCTGCGGGAGGTCGGGGGCGATCGGTACCTGCCGATCTGGATCGGCCCCGGCGAGGCGACCGCGATCGCCTTCGCCCAGCAGGGGATGACGCCGGTGCGCCCGCTGACGCACGACCTCTTCAAGGACGTGCTGGACGCGCTCGGCCACCAGCTCACCGAGGTGCGGATCAGCGAACTGCGGGACGGCGTGTTCTACGCGGAGCTGGTCTTCGCCGGCGGGGTGGAGGTCAGTGCCCGGCCGTCGGACGCGATAGCGCTGGCGCTGCGCACCGGCACGCCGATCTTCGGTGCCGAGGACGTGCTGGCGGAGGCGGGCATCTCGATCCCCGACGAGCAGGAGGACGAGGTGGAGAAGTTCCGCGAGTTCCTCGACCAGGTCTCGCCGGAGGACTTCGGGGGCGGCCCGCAGTAGTCGCCGTGTCGCGACCGTCAGCCGTGACCCCTTAGTGCTGCGGGCGGGGCACCGCAAGTCGCGAAGGCCGAAATTGTGGGCGTCTACCCGCACTTGGGGCACGAAAAACCACCCTCGCGAGTGACATTGTCGGAGAGCGTCGGCGTGGCGATCGTTGACGGTCTACGAGTGACTGCCTACCGTCAGGTGATGGCTCCGGCAGACGGGCCACCGGGCCCGGGCCCGCGGGAGTAGTGGACGGAGGGTCGGCGATGGTCGGCAGCGGCGACGAGACGGCCTCGGGCGGCCTGTGCGCCGTGCATGTGCCGCGTGCCGGCCGGGGGCTGATCGGGCGTCCGTGGAGCCCGGAGCCGGCCGAGGAGCCGGAGCTGCCCCGGGTGGGCCGCTTCCCCGCGGTGCAGGCCGAGGCGCCGGCGATCGAGCGGTTGGCGCCGACCTCGGCGCTGGTCGGCTACCGCGGCCCGACCGCGTGCGCGGCCGCCGGCATCACCTACCGCCAACTCGACTACTGGGCCCGCACCGGCCTGCTGGAGCCGAGCGTCCGCTCGGTGTACGCGGCGGGCGCGCAGCGGCTGTACAGCTTCCGCGACATCCTGCTGCTGAAGATCGTGAAGCGGCTGCTGGACGCCGGCGTGTCGCTGCAGAACATCCGGGTGGCGGTCACCCACCTGCAGCAGGCCGAGCAGGCGGACCTGGCCGGGATGACCCTGATGTGCGACGGCGCGACGGTCTACGAGTGCACCTCGCCGCAGCAGGTGGTCGACCTGCTGGGCGGCGGGCAGGGCGTGTTCGGGATCGGCGTCGGCGCGGTGTGGCAGGAGCTGGAGGCGGCGCTGAGCCGGCTGCACGCGGAGCGCACCGACACCGGCGAGACGGTGGTCGGCCACGACCCGGCGGACGAGCTGGCGCAGCGCCGCAACCGCGCGGGATAGCCGCAACCGTTCGGCGGCCGGAGTCGTCGGGGCTGGTGTGAGGATCACTGGGGTGGTGCGGCGTCGGGCCGGGCAGGTGCGGCGGGCGGCGTGGTGGCTGGTCAGGTGGCGTCCGGCGGGGCCGGCCGGCCGGCGGGGTCAGCGGCGCTGGTTCCAGGCCGTGGTGGCGCTGAGCGCGCTGGCGCTGGCGCCGAGCGCCTGGCTGTGGTCCGGTTCGGACGGCCGGGTGGGGACGGTGGAGAGCGCGCCGCAGGCGCCGGTCGCGGTGGTCTTCGGCGCGGGGCTGTTCGGCACCGAGCCGTCGCCGTACCTGGCGCACCGGCTGGACGCGGCGCTGGAGCTGTACCGGCAGCACAAGGTCCGGGCGATCCTGGTGACCGGCGACAACGGCCGCACCGACTACGACGAGACCGACACGATGCGCGGCTACCTGATCGACCGGGGCGTGCCCGCGGTGAAGGTGGTCGGCGACTACGCGGGCTTCGACACCTGGGACTCCTGCACCCGGGCGCGCCGGATCTTCGGCGTGGACCGGGCGCTGCTGGTCAGCCAGACCTTCCACGTGCGCCGGGCGCTGGCGCTGTGCGAGGCGGCCGGCATCGACTCGTACGGCGTCGGGGTGGAGGAGTGGCACGACATCACCTGGTACTACGGGGGGTTCCGGGAGATCCCCGGTGCCGGCAAGGCGCTGCTGAACACGGTGCTCCGCAGCGACCCGACGTTCCTCGGGCCGCACGAGGACGGGATCAGCCGGGCGCTGGAGCAGTAGCCGGGCGGGCGGCGCGGGTGGGCGGCCGGCGGAACGGGCCGGGGCCCTTGACGGTGCGCAGCACCGGGGCGCTCTCCACCCGGTCGACGGCGTCGAGGGCGGCGATCCGGGTGGTCAGGTAGGTGTAGACGGACCGCACGTCGGGGCAGAGCAGCACGGCGTGCAGGTTGGTGGGGCCGGTGGTGGCGCAGACGAAGGCGAGCTCGGGGTGGGCGGCCAGCGCCTCGCCGGTGGCGGCCAGCCGGGAGGGCGGGACGGACAGCCACAGCAGGGCGGTGGTGCGCAGGCCGAACACCCGCCAGTCCAGGTCGAGGTCGTAGTAGAGGGCGCCGTGCCGCTCCAGTTCGTCCATCCGGCGGCGGACGGTGGCGGCGGACCAGCCGGTGGCGGCGGCCAGGTCGGTGAGGTTGGCCCGGCCGTCGACGGCCAGTGCGTCCAGCAGCCGGCGGTCCGTGCGCTCCAGGACGGGCGGGGGGCCGGTGGGGGCGGGTGCTTCGTCCAGCAGCAGGGCGACCTGCTCGGCGGTGAGCGCGCCGGACTTGATCGCCAGGCCCTGCGCGCCGCCGAAGAAGGTGTGGATCACGCACTGGGCGGTCACCCCGACCACGCTCGGGGTGCGCGGCAGCCGTTGCAGGAGCAGGGTGCCGTCCTGCTGGTCGGGGTGGAAGCGGGTGCCGCAGTTGATCTCGGTGCCGCCGGCGCTCAGGCCGACCCAGGTGGTGTCCTCGCGGCGGGCCAGCGCCTCGGCGAGGGCGCCGGCCGCGTCCGGGGTGCACTGCACCCGGAGCAGCCAGCGCTCCTCGCCCAGGGCGTGCGGCGCGGAGAGGCCGAGCACCCGCAGCGCGCCCGTGCCGACCAGGCGGGCGTATCGGCGGGCCACCGTCTGGTCGGAGACGCCCAGGGCGCGGGCGATCCGGCTGAACGGGGCGCGGCCGTTCAGTTGGAGGGCGTGCGCGAGCTGCCGGTCCAGGAGGTCGTAGCTGTCGGATTCCACGGGGAGAAGGCTAGTGGGTGTCGGAATCCTACGGAATCCGGCGGGCGGGTGGGGGTTCGACGGGCGGGGGCGCGATGGTGTGGAGGAATTCCTACGACCCACCGGAGGCCCCGCCATGCGCACGTGGATCCCCCTGGCCGCGATCAGCCTGGGGGCGTTCATGCTGCTGGTCGACGTCAGCATCGTGAACGTCGCCCTGCCGCAGATGTCCGCCGACCTCGACTCCTCGTTCACCGCCCTGCAGTGGGTGGTCGACGTGTACGCCCTGGTGCTGGCCGCGCTGCTGATGGCGCTCGGCTCGCTCGGCGACCGGGTCGGCCACCGCCGGCTGTACCTGCTGGGGCTGGTGGTCTTCGCCGCCGCCTCGCTCGGCTGCGCGCTGGCCCCGGGCACCGGGACGCTGATCGCGGCCCGCGCCGCGCAGGGCGTCGGCGGGGCCGCCATGATGACCTCCACCACCGCGCTGATCGGCGCCGCGTACCGCGGGCGCGAGCGCGGTGTGGCCTTCGGCGTGTGGGGCGCGGTCAACGGCGCCGCGGCGGCGGTCGGGCCGGTGCTCGGCGGGCTGCTCACCGACGGCTTCGGCTGGCGGTCGATCTTCCTGGTGAACGTGCCGGTCGCGGCGGCCGCGGTGCTGCTGACCCGGGCGACCGTCCCCGCGCAGGCGTCGCGGGCCGGCGGCGGTCGCTTCGACCTGGCGGGCGCGGCGCTGTTCACCGGGTTCGGCGCGGCGCTGGTGTACGGCCTGATCGAGAGCGGCGAGCGCGGCTGGGACAGCCCGCGGGTGCTCGTCCCGCTGGCCGGCGCCGCACTGGCGCTGGCCGGGTTCGTCCTGGTCGAGCGGCGGGCGGAGCGGCCGCTGCTGGACCTGGCGCTGCTGCGCAACCGCGGTTTCCTCGGCCTGACGCTGGGCGGCCTGCTGCTGACGGCCGGCGCGTTCGCGCAGCTCACCTACACCTCGCTGTGGCTGCAGCAGGTGCTCGGCCTCGGGCCGCTGGGGGCGGGGCTCGTGGTGTGCCCGCTGGCGGCGTCGGCGTTCGTGGTGGCGCCGCTCGGCGCCCGGCTCTTCCCGCAGGCCGCGCCGCGGCGGCCGGTCGGGTACGGGCTGCTGCTGATCGGCGCCGGGACGCTGGTGCTCCGCCTGGTCGGCCCGGGTTCGGGCTGGGCGGTGCTGGTGCCGGGCCTGCTGGTCACCGGTGTCGGGGTCGGGCTGGCGACGCCCTCGCTGATGTCCGGTGCGCTGGCGGCGGTGGAGCCGCAGCGGGCCGGCATGGCGGCCGGGGTGGTCAGCACCGGGCGGCAGCTCGGCTTCGCGCTCGGGATCGCGGTGCTCGGCACGGTCTTCCAGGACCGGCTGCGGGACTTCGCCGGGGCCGTCGACCCGCACGTGGCGTTCGCGGCCGGGCTGGACCGGGTCTACCTGGTCGCGGGCTGCGCGGGTCTGGCGGCCGGGGTGCTGGTCCTGGCGACCGTCCGCCCGGCCGCCGGGGCGGCCGCGGCCACCTCGACGGCCGCGGTCGGAGCGGGTGGAGCGGGCGGGGTCGGGACGGGCGGCGTCGGGGCGGGCAGCGCGCGCTGACCGGCCGGGCGGGCGGGTACGGCGCTCTGTCGTACCCGTGCGCGATGATCGACGGGTGCGGACCGTGCCGAGCATCATCCACCTCGACATGGACGCCTTCTTCGCCGCGGTGGAGCAGGCGTCCAAGCCGAGCCTGCGCGGGAAGCCGGTCGTCGTCGGCGGCCTCGGCGGGCGCGGCGTGGTCTCCACCGCCTCGTACGAGGCGCGCAGGTTCGGGGTGCACTCGGCGATGCCGATGGCGCAGGCCCGCCGGCTCTGCCCGAACGCGGCCTTCCTCACCGGTCGCTTCGAGGCGTACCGGCGCAACAGCGAGATCGTGATGGCCCTGCTGCGCGAGCGCTCCCCGCTGGTCGAGCCGCTCAGCCTGGACGAGGCGTTCGTCGACCTGGAGGCCGGGCCGTACGGTCCGGCGCTGCGCGACGCCGGGCCCGGCGAGGGCGCGCAGCTGGTGCTGGCGGTCGCCGAGGACCTGCGGGCCGACATCGTCGAGCACACCGGGCTGACCGCCTCGGTCGGCGCGGCCGGGTCCAAGCTGATGGCGAAGATCGCCTCCGAGCAGGCGAAGCCGGACGGGCTGGTGCTGGTCGGCATCGGCACCGAGCGGGACGTGCTCAGCCCGATGCCGGTGCGGGCCCTGCCCGGCATCGGCCCGGCCACCGAGCAGGCGCTGCGCCGCGCCGGGCTGGCCACGGTCGCCGACCTCGCCGCCGCCGGGCCGGAGGAGCTGGTGCGGCTGCTCGGGCGGGCGCACGGCGCGGGCGTCCACGCGATGGCGCTCGGCCTCGACGACCGGCCGGTGGTGCCCGACCGGGACGCCAAGTCGGTGTCGGTGGAGGACACCTTCGAGGTCGACCTGGCCGACCGGGACCGGATCCTGCGCGAGATCGACCAGTTGGCGGCGCGCTGCGTGCGGCGGCTGCACGCCACCGGGCGCTCCGGGCGGACGGTGGTGCTCAAGGTGCGGCGCTTCGACTTCTCCACGCTGACCCGCTCGGAGACGCTGCGCGGGCCGACCGACGACGAGGAGGTGATCGCCTCGACCGCCCGGCGGCTGGCCCTGCAGGTGGACGTCACCGGCGGGGTGCGGCTGCTCGGCGTCGGCGTCTCGCAGCTCGCCGACTTCACCCAGGAGGACCTGTTCGCCCAGCTGGAGCGGGCCGAGCGCGCCGAGCGGGAGGAACGCGAGGAGAGCGAGCCGGAGCCGGCGGTCGCGGCGGCGGTCGAGGAGCCGCCGGCGGCCCGCCGCTGGTGGCCGGGCCAGGACGTCACCCACGCGGAGCTCGGCCCCGGCTGGGTGCAGGGCAGCGGCGTCGGCCGGGTCACCGTCCGCTTCGAGACCCCGGACGGCCCGCCCGGCCGGGTGCGCACCTTCGCCGTCGACGACCCCGAGCTGGAGCCTTCGGGCCCGCTGCCGCTGCGGCCTGGTGTTGAATGACCCGCATCGTTCGTTGATCGGGGGGCCGGTGCGTCGTCGACAGGTGCTGATCGGATCCGGGTTCGGGGCGGCCGCGCTGCTCGGGGCCGGGACCGGGGTGCGGTGGTGGCGGGAGCGGGAGTTCCGGCTCCAATCCGCGGCGAGGGACGCCGAGGTGAAGGTCGAGACGGACCTGGCGCCGGTGAAGAGGCTCATGCCGCAGCTCGGCCCGGTCGTGTCGGCCCACTGGACGCTCTGGTCGTCGGCCCTCCCCGGGGACCGGCTGCCGATGGGGCCGATCGACGCGTACTTCCACGGGTTCGTGCAGGTGGCGGCCGGGCAGGTGGCACGGCTGCTCGACGGCCACGGGACGGCGGCGACCGCGCTGCCCCGGGTGTCGAAGCTCCTGGAGCCGTTCGTCCCCGCCGGCGGGTCCTGGGTGCGCAGCGAGGAGCTCGACCGGCGGCTGCTGACGGCCCGGGGTTCGGAGCTGTTCTTCGACCGCGGGGCGGACCTGGTGTACGTGAGCGCGCACAACCTCTTCGACCCGGACATGGAGCACGTCGGGACCGGTCCGGACGGCAAGGCGACCACGACGCCCCCGTCGCAGTACCCCGTTCAGCCGTGAGGTCCGCCGGAAGGAGGGTCATGCGCCGTCGGGTGTTCCTGGGGGTCGGCGCGGGTGCGGTGGCTGCCCTGGCCTCGGGCGCGGGGTGGGTCCGTTGGTCGATCGAGGACGCTGCCGCGCAGGCCGTCGAGGACGAGAAGCGGGTCCACGAGGGGCTCACGGACGAGCGGCTGGGCAAGGCCCTGGCCCGGTTCGGGCCGGTGGTGGCCGCGCACTGGACGGCCGAGGGCACCGGTCACCGGGCGCTCGGCCCGAAGGAGGAGTACGTCCAGGCGTTCCTGGAGCTGGAGCCGGGCGGGGTGGCGCGGGTGCTCGGCCCGTACCGGACCGGGCCGGTGGCCCTGCCGCCGGTACGGACCTCGCCGGAGGCCCGGGACCACTGGGAGGAGATCCCTGCACCGCTGGCCGCGTTCGCCCCGGTGGGCGCGGAGTGGGTCGGGTCGAAGGAGCTCACGGCGGCCCTGGTGCGTGCGGGCAAGGCGACCGTGCTCTTCGACCGGGCCTCCGACACGGTCTACCTGATGGCCGCGCAGCTGGACGTGCCGCCCGCCGGCTGAGACCGGGAACGGCAACGGCCCCGCACCTGGTCCAGAGGTGCGGGGCCGGTTGTCGGCCGGGACGGCGTACGGTCTCGATGCCCTCAGGGCCGTACGCCTCCCGGTCTCCTCGCCGGCCTGTCCGGGGCCGGCGGGGGAGGACGCCTGGTCGGGGAGACCTCAGGCGTCGGTCTTGGCGAGCTGCGGCGCGGCCTGCTCGGCGGCGACGGGCTCGACGGGCTTGATCCGGCGGATGGCGAACGGCACCAGCGCGGCGACCAGGCACATCACGGCGGCGACCCAGAAGGCGTGCTCGTACGCGTCCAGGGTGGGCAGCTGCACCGGGATCGGGAGCTTCATGGTGTCGCCGGTGAGGATGGCGCCCATCACGGCGGTGCCGATCGCGCCGCCGACGGTGCGCAGCACGGCGTTCATGCCGTTGGCGATGCCGCTCTGCTCGGCCGGGACGGCGCCGTTGATGTAGGCCGGCATGGCGGCGTAGGCGAGGCCCACGCCGAGGCCGAAGACGGCCGAGGAGAGGTAGATGTCGATCTCGTGGCCGTGGCGCACCGCGAGGTAGACCATGGCGGCGGAGCCGAGCAGGCCGCCGAGGACCAGCGGCAGGCGGGGGCCGCGGCGGGCGATCAGCAGGGCGCCGACCGGGGCGGCGACCATCGAGCCGAGGGCGGAGGGCAGCAGCATGATGCCGGCGTGCAGCACGGTGGCGGTGAAGCCGTAGTGGGCCAGCTTCTCCGGGGTCTGGGCGAAGTTGCTGATCAGCAGGAAGGAGCCGTACATCCCGAAGCCGATGAGCAGGCCGGAGATGTTGGTGAAGGCGACCGCCGGGCGGGAGAGCATCTTCATGTCGACCAGCGGGTGCTTGACCTTGACCTCGATGAGGATCCAGATCAGGGCGACCACGGCGGCGACGGCGAACAGGCCGAGGGTCTTGGTGGAGGTCCAGCCCCAGTGGTTGCCCTGGCTGACGGCGATCAGCAGGGCGGAGAGCCAGCCGGCCAGGGTGATCGCGCCGAGCGGGTCGGCGCCGCCGTTCTTGTCGACGACCGGGTCCTTGGGGACGCGCAGGGCGACCAGGCCGACCGCGATCAGGCCGAAGGCCAGGCCCATCCAGAAGATCGACTTGTAGCTCCAGTGCTCCAGCAGCAGGCCGGTGGCGACCAGGCCGAGGCCGGAACCGACGCCCATCGAGGCGCTGATGGCGGCGACGCCGCCGGTGACCTTCTCGCGGGGCATCTCGTCGCGGACGATGCTGATCGCGAGCGGCAGCACACCGCCGCCGGCTCCCTGCAGGACGCGGGCGACCACGAGCCAGGTGAAGGAGTGGGTGGAGACGGCGAGCGCCGAACCGGCGACCAGGCCGGCCAGCGAGACCAGCAGCATCGGCTTGCGGCCGCGCAGGTCGCCGAAGCGGCCGAGCAGCGGGGTGAGCACGGCGGCGGAGAGCAGGTTCGCCGTCATCAGCCAGGTGATGCTGGAGCCGGAGACGTCCAGCTCCTTGGCGAGCGAGGGCAGGATCGGCACGACCGCGGTCTGCACCACGGTGAAGGCCAGCATGGCCACGATCAGCGCGGGCAGCACGCGGGCGCTGGTCGGCGCGGCGGCCGTGACGGTGGGCTGTGATGCCTCGCTCACGGTGACTTCCTCATTCTTCAGGCAGGCGATAGTGAATCAGCTGAAGTAACCATGCAGGGAGATACTTCAGTCTGTCAAATATCGCCGGGTGAAGCTTTGGCAAAGCGGAGGCCCCGGTCCGCGGGGAGCGGACCGGGGCCGGTGGCGGCGGGGATCAGGCCGGGCGCAGCGGCTCCGGCCGGACCGCGGCCGCGGCCACCGCGTCGGGGTGGCCGTTGTGCAGCGGCGCCGGGTGCGACAGCGGGACGGTGCCCGCCGGCGCGGGGTGCGCCTGGGTGGGCTGCTGGATGCCGAGCTGCTGCGCGGCGTGCTGCTGGACGCCGTTCGCCGGCTGCGGGGCCGCGTGCTGCCGGGTGCCGGCGGCACGGCCGGAGGGATCGGCGGCGGGCTCGGCCGTCGAGTCGTGCACCTCGACCTGCTCGCGGCGCAGCTCCTCGTGGACCACCTCCTCCTCGGTGTACCGCTCCACCACCAGGCGCACCCGCTCGATCGGGGCCAGGTACTTGCGCACCACCGGCCGCTCCTCGCGCAGGGTCACCTCCTCCATCGCCTCGGCGATCTCCTGGTCGGTGAGCGACTCCCGCTCCTGCTCGGTGACCGGGACGCGCTCCACCCGCACCCGCTCGCGCACCACCGGCACCCGGCGCTCGACCGGCTCGCTGGTCACGTACTTGCGCAGCCGGGCGGTGCCCAGCTCGTGCCACTCGGTGGTGATCTCCAGCCGCTCCTCGCGGCAGGTGATCTCGATCGGGGCGGCGGGCGCGTCGCCGGTGTCCGCCGTCCGGGCGTGGGCCTGGTGCTGCGCCTGGGCCTGCGCCTGCGCCTGGGCCTGCGGGGGCTTGTGCTCGGCCGGCGCGGCGTAGGCCGGCGGCGGGGCGAGGGTGCGGTTCACGGCGGGCCGGGCGTGCCGCGCGTGCTGGTCGCCGGCCGCCCGGGCCGCCGCCGCGGCGGAGACCGGGGCGGTGGTGCCGAAGTCCCGGTCGACGGGCTTGTCCATGGACTTGTCGGCGGGCCGCTCCGCGGCGAGGGAGCCGTTGGCCGCGGTCGGCGGCACGGGCCGGCCGTTGCCGGTGTCCAGCCCGTAGTAGCGGTACAGCTCGAGCTCCTGGGCGGGGGAGAGGTGCTGCCCCACGCCGAAGTCCGGGGATTCCTTGATCAGCGACTTGTCGTACGGGACGCGCAGCTCGTCCCCGGAGAATTCGCTGGTGGTCAGCGGGACGAAGGCGTCCCGGCCGAAGATCCCGGTGCGCACGGCGGCCCATTCCGGTTCGCCGGTCGCGTCGTCCAGGTACACCTCGTCGACCGTGCCGATCTTGTCACCGTTCCGGTCGACCGCCTTGTGTCCGATCAGGTCGCGCGGATCGATATCGGTCTGCACGCTGTCCTCCAGTCCTGCTGCTCCTTGAGGATCCGTCAAAGGGGGTGGTCGGAGGAGCTGGCCGACCACCACTTCACACGAAACGGCATGTATCGGACAGCGGCGAGCGGGGCGCAGCCGTCCGGGGCAGATCACAGGGCCGGACCGGTGATCGGGAACGTTCGCGCTGGTACCCTGGGCGGCGACCGCCGAGCCCGCTCGGGAGAGTCCCCGGCCCCCGCGAGAGCGGGTGTCACGGGGCGCCGAAGGAGCAACTCCTCCCCGGAATCTCTCAGGCATCCGTACCGAACGGGATCAGGTCACTCTGGAAAGCAGGGCAGGACCGTCGGCACAGGAGCCGGCGGCACCACCCTCACCGACGGTGCAAGTCGACGGGACGCCTCACGGCGCCGGCACGGCGAAGCTCTCAGGTACCGATGACAGAGGGGGAGGCCTGACGGGTTCGTCTGCTTTTCCGGCTCCCACGGCGTCCGGACCGGCATGCGTACCCCCGCCGGTCCGTGACCAGGAGGCCCCGACCCCCATGAACGCCAAGCCTTCCCTCACCGAGCTCGAGCAGGCCAGTCCCTTCCAGGGCCGCCACATCGGCCCCGACGCCGCCGCGCAGGACAAGATGCTGGCCCAGGTCGGCTACGGCTCCCTGGACGAGCTGTCCGACGCCGCCGTCCCCGCCGCCATCCGCAGCCTCACCGCGCTGGGCCTGCCGGCCGGCCGCTCCGAGGCCCAGGTGCTCGCCGAGCTGCGCGAGCTGGCCGGCCGCAACTCCGTGCTGACCTCCATGATCGGCCTGGGGTACTACGGCACCTTCACCCCGCCGGTGATCCTGCGCAACGTGCTGGAGAACCCGGCCTGGTACACCGCGTACACGCCGTACCAGCCGGAGATCTCGCAGGGCCGCCTGGAGGCGCTGCTCAACTTCCAGACCCTGGTCGCCGACCTGACCGGCCTGGACACCTCCGGCTCCTCGCTGCTGGACGAGGGCACCGCGGCCGCCGAGGCGATGGCGCTGGCCCGCCGCGTCACCAAGGTCAAGGGCGGCGTCTTCCTGGTCGACGCCGACTCGCTGCCGCAGACCATCGCGGTGATCGAGACCCGCGCCGAGCCGACCGGTGTCGAGGTGGTCGTCGCCGACCTGTCGAACGGCATCCCGGCGGAGGTCGCCGAGCGCGGCGTCTTCGGCGTGCTGGTGCAGTACCCGGGCGCCTCCGGTGCGGTCCGCGACCTCAAGCCGCTGATCGACCGGGCCCACGAGCTGGGCGCGGTCGTCGCGGTCGCCGCCGACCTGCTGGCCCTGACCCTGCTGAAGTCCCCGGGCGAGCTGGGGGCCGACATCGCCTGCGGCACCTCGCAGCGCTTCGGCGTCCCGATGGGCTTCGGCGGCCCGCACGCCGGCTACCTCGCGGTCCGCGCCGCGTACGCCCGCAACCTGCCCGGCCGCCTGGTCGGCGTCTCGGTCGACGCGGACGGCCACCGCGCCTACCGCCTGGCCCTGCAGACCCGCGAGCAGCACATCCGCCGCGAGAAGGCCACCTCCAACATCTGCACCGCCCAGGTGCTGCTGGCCGTGATGGCCTCCATGTACGCCGTCTACCACGGCCCGGACGGCCTGGCGGACATCGCCCGCCGCACCCACCGCTACGCCGCGGCGCTCGCCGCCGGCCTGCGCGCGGGCGGCGTGGAGCTGGCGCACGAGTCGTTCTTCGACACCGTCACCGCGCGCGTCCCGGGCCGGGCCGCCGCCGTGGTCGCCGGCGCGCTCGCCGAGGGCGTCAACCTCTTCCAGGTCGACGAGGACACCGTCTCGGTCTCCTGCGACGAGACCACCACCCGCGAGCACCTGGCCTCGGTCTTCGCCGCCTTCGGCGTGACCGCCGAGATCGCCGAGGACGCGGAGGCCCTGCCGGAGGCGCTGCTGCGCTCCGACGAGTACCTGACCCACCCGGTCTTCCACAGTCACCGCTCCGAGACCGCCATGCTGCGCTACCTGCGCCGCCTGTCGGACCGCGACTACGCGCTGGACCGCGGCATGATCCCGCTGGGCTCCTGCACCATGAAGCTCAACGCGACCACCGAGATGGAGCCGGTGACCTGGCCGGAGTTCGGCCAGCTGCACCCCTTCGCCCCGGTCGACCAGGCGGCGGGCTACCTCACCCTGATCCGCGAGCTGGAGCAGCAGCTGGTCGAGGTGACCGGCTACGACGCGGTCTCCATCCAGCCGAACGCCGGCTCCCAGGGCGAGCTGGCCGGCCTGCTGGCCGTCCGCGCCTACCACCTGGCCAACGGCGACACCCAGCGCGACGTCTGCCTGATCCCGTCCTCCGCGCACGGCACCAACGCGGCCTCCGCCGCGATGGCCGGCATGCGGGTCGTCGTGGTGAAGACCCTGGTCGACGGCGACGTGGACGTCGAGGACCTGAAGGCCAAGATCGAGCAGCACCGCGACCAGCTCTCGGTCCTGATGGTCACCTACCCGTCCACCCACGGCGTGTACGAGACCGAGATCACCGAGATCTGCGCCATGGTGCACGAGGCCGGCGGCCAGGTGTACGTCGACGGCGCCAACCTGAACGCCCTGGTCGGCCTGGCCAAGCCGGGCAAGTTCGGCGCGGACGTCTCGCACCTGAACCTGCACAAGACCTTCTGCATCCCGCACGGCGGCGGCGGCCCGGGCGTCGGCCCGGTCGCGGTCCGCGCGCACCTCGCGCCGTACCTGCCCAACCACCCGCTGCAGGCGGAGGCCGGCCCGGCCACCGGTGTCGGCCCGATCTCGGCCGCCCCGTGGGGCTCGGCCGCCATCCTGCCGATCTCCTGGGCGTACGTGCGCCTGATGGGCGGCGAGGGCCTCAAGCGCGCCACCCAGGTCGCGGTGCTGAACGCCAACTACATCGCCAAGCGCCTGGCCCCGCACTTCCCGGTGCTCTACACCGGCCCCGGCGGCCTGGTCGCGCACGAGTGCATCATCGACCTGCGCCCGCTCACCAAGGAGACGGGCGTGACGGTGGACGACATCGCCAAGCGCCTGATCGACTACGGCTTCCACGCGCCGACCATGTCGTTCCCGGTGGCCGGCACGCTGATGATCGAGCCGACCGAGTCCGAGGACCTGCACGAGATCGACCGCTTCTGCGACACCATGATCGCGATCCGCGCGGAGATCGAGAAGGTCGGCACGGGCGCCTGGCCGAAGGACGACAACCCGCTGGCCAACGCCCCGCACACGGCGGCGACGCTGGCCGGTGAGTGGGAGCACGCCTACTCGCGCCACGAGGCGGTCTTCCCGGCCGGCGTGAACCCGGCGGACAAGTACTGGCCGCCGGTGCGCCGCATCGACGGCGCGTACGGCGACCGCAACCTGGTCTGCTCGTGCCCGCCGCTGGACGAGTACGACGCCTGAGGGTGAAACCGGAGGGGTGCGGGGCCGACGGCCCCGCACCCCTCCGGTGTTCCCTACGCCAGGGCGAGCGGTCGTCGAGGCGCGATGACGCTGCCGTCGGGCAGCAGCTCGCCGGTGTCCTCGAAGATCAGGACGCCGTTGCAGAGCAGGCTCCACCCCTGGTCGGGGTGGGAGGCGGCCACGGCGGCCGCCTCACGGTCGGGGGACTCCGCCGAAGGACACTCGGGTCGGTGCTGGCACATCGTCGTACCTCGCTCGGTTCGCCGTCCGGTTCGGGTGTGAACCGGCTCCACGGTGGGTAGGACAGTGCCCCCTCCGCCGCTGGTTCCCAGTGTCGGCATACCGAGGCCCGAGCGCAGCCATTTGGTGACATGCGCCACAGATGAGGGCCCGAGATCACCCGGCCGGATGGCTACTCGTCGAAGTCGCGCACAGCTGGGCCATGCCGCCCTGGCCCGGCCGGGTCATGCCCGGATGGCCCGAACCGGTGGGCTCCAGCCGGGCGAGCAGCTCGGCCGCCGGATAGACCTGGTGCGCGGTCACCCCGAGCGGCGCCGGGGCGAGCGGGATCAGCAGGTCCTCGCCCGGCGTGCTGCCGTGCAGCCACAGGGCGGTCGCATAGTGCCCGGGCATCGACAGCAGCCGTGGCTGCAGGCGGGTGTGCCCGCCCTGGACCAGCTGCCAGGCCTGGCGAAGCGCCCGCACCGTGGAGTCCAGGTAGGGGCCGGCGGTGAAGTGCGAGAAGGCGTGCCCCTCGGCGGTCTCCACCACCTCGGCCGCGGCCAGCACCTCGCCCGGCCCGTCCGGCCCCAGCCCGTCGCGCCCCAGCGACTCGCGCACCGGCCCGTCCGCCGCCGGATCGGCGGCCTTGGCGGTGTGCCGCACCAGGAACCGCCACCCGGTGCGGCGCGCGCCGGCCAGCCGGCCGTCCGGGCCGTCCAGCACGTACACCGCCAGTGGGTGGGCCGGCAGCAGCGGGCCGGGGCCGTGGCGCAGGACGGCGGCGGCCGGTTGGCGCAGCGCGTCCTGGGAGCCGAGCGCGGCGTGGACCGCGCGCAGCGCGCTGGGCGGTGGCTGAAGCATGTGCAAGGTCATGTGGAGTCGCCTCTCCGTGCGAGATCGGCGTGCGAGTGCGGCATACCGGCGGGGCGTCGGTGTGAAGGGGACCTGGGCCGTGTCCGGTTGGGCGTGATCGCCGGGCGGGGCGCGGGCGGGCCGTCCGAGGGTTGGAGAACGGCTGGAGTCCGGCCGGAGCGCAGTGCGAATTCTACTCGAACAGGTGCGCAGGGTGACCTTCTTATCACGTTCGGTGGTGTCCGGCAAGTCGATCTCTCGCTGAAAGATCGTCAGAAAGCTTGCACCGCTACTGCGTTCGGGCGGTCTGGCTAGGGATCTTCGCGGTGGGCATGATGACTTGCACGTCCGACCGAGGGGGAGGAGCACATCCGTGGGCGAGAAGGTCGTCGCGACCCGGGCGGAGCTGTCCGACCGGCAGCTCTACCGCCGCAAGCTGCAGCTGTGCCTGGACGTGCTGGAGCGGATGCTGCGCGAGGAACGGTTCGACCGCCCGAAGGCGATGATCGGACTGGAGATCGAGCTCAACCTCGCCGATGAGCAGGGTATGCCCGTGCTCGGCAACGCGCAGGTGCTGGGCTCGATCGCCTCGTCGGACTTCCAGACCGAACTGGGCCAGTTCAACATCGAGGTCAACATCGCGCCGCGCCGGCTCGGCGGGCACGTCCTGGAGGAGCTGCGGGAGGAGATCGACACCTGCCTGCGCTACGCCGACCGCAAGGCCGCCGAGGTCGGCGCGCGGATCGTCATGGTGGGCATCCTGCCGACCCTGGACCTGGACCACACCGGGATCGACGCGATGAGCCGCAACGACCGGTACACCCTGCTCAGCGACCAGATCCTGGCCGCCCGCGGGGAGGACATCGCGCTCGACATCCAGGGCGTGGAGCACCTGGCGGTGGAGTCGGTGTCGATGGTCGCCGAGGCCGCCGCGACCTCCCTGCAACTGCACCTGCAGGTCACCCCCGAGCGCTTCGCCTCGGTGTGGAACGCCGCCCAGGCGATCTGCGGCGTGCAGCTGGCGCTCGGCGCCAACGCACCCTTCCTGTTCGGGCGGGAGCTCTGGCGCGAAACGCGCCCCGTGCTCTTCCAGCAAGCCTGTGACACCCGTTCGGCGGAGCTCAAGGCGCAGGGCGTGCGCCCCATCACCTGGTTCGGGGAGCGCTGGGTCGACTCCGCGCACGATCTGTTCGCGGAGAACCTCAAGTACTTCCCGGCGCTGCTGCCGATCTGCGACGACGAGGACCCGGCGAAGGTCTACGCCTCCGGCGGCGTCCCGCGGCTCGGCGAGATGCGGCTGCACAACGGCACCATCTACCGGTGGAACCGCCCGGTGTACGACGTCGCCGACGGCGTCCCGCACCTGCGGGTGGAGAACCGCTGCCTGCCGGCCGGCCCGACGGTCGCCGACACCCTCGCCAACGCCGCCTTCTACTACGGGCTGGTCCGGGTGCTGGCCGAGCAGCCCCGGCCGATCTGGACCAGGCTGCCCTTCGAGAAGGCCGACGAGAACTTCCAGGCCGGCGCCCGGTACGGCATCGACGCCGTCCAGTACTGGCCGCGCGGCGGGCGGGGCGGGCGCGGCCAGCTCACCCCGGTCGCCGCCACCGAGCTGGTGCTGCACGACCTGCTGCCGCTCGCCCACCAGGGCCTGGACGAGTGGGGCGTGGAGCCCGCCGACCGCGACCGCTACCTCGGCATCATCGAGCAGCGCTGCCTGCGCCGCACCAACGGCGCCGCCTGGCAGGCCGCCACCGTGCACCGGTTGCGGGAGAACTACGGGATGGACCCGCAGGCCGCGATCGCCGCGATGACCCGCCGCTACGCCGAGTACATGCGCACCGGGGAGCCGGTGCACACCTGGCCGGTGGGGTGAGCCCCGCGCCCCGGGGCGCTGTGGTTGGATGATCGTTCCGGCGGCCGGGCACCCGGCCGCCGGCCGACCCAGCGTGCCGGAGGCCCCAGGTGACGACCGCTTCGACCGAGGCCTCCGCCCGCCCGCTGACCCGTCGGCTGCTGGGCGCCGAACTGCTGATCGTCCTCGGACTGTCGCTCGGCGCCAGCGGCGTCGCCGCGCTGATCAGCTTCGCCGGATCGCTCACCGAACCGCTCGCCCTCGGCAAGCAGGTCGCCAGCCTCAACGCCTCCCGGGCCCCCGGCCGGCCCTGGCTGGACCTCGCCTGGCAGCTGTACTACATCGGCCGCGGCCTGATGCCGGTGGTGCTGGTCGGCTACCTGCTGATCCGCGAGGGCAGCTCGCTCAGGAACGCACTCGGCTTCGACCTGACCCGCAAGCTCTCCGACCTCGGCCGCGGCGCGCTGGTCGCCGCCGGGATCGGCGGCTCCGGGCTGCTGCTCTACCTGGCCGCGCAGGCCGGCGGCGCCAACCTGACCGTCGCCCCCTCCGGCCTGCCCGAGGTGTGGTGGCGGATCCCGGTGCTGCTGCTCTCCGCCTGGCAGAACGCGGTGCTGGAGGAGGTGGTGGTCCTCGGCTACCTGCTGCGGCGGCTCCAGCAGCTCGGCTGGGGCTGGCCCGCCGCGCTGATCGCCAGCTCGGTGCTGCGCGGCTCGTACCACCTGTACCAGGGCGTCGGCGGGCTGGTCGGCAACATGGTGATGGGCGCGGTCTTCTGCCTGCTCTACCGGCGCTGGGGGCGGGTGATGCCGCTGGTCGCCGCGCACGGGCTGATCGACACCGTCGCCTTCGTCGGGTACGCGCTGCTGGCCGGCCACGTCAGCTGGCTGCCCACGCCCTGAGCAGCGCGTACCGGGGGTGTGGCGCTACGGCGTGCTGTGCAGCGTGCCGTCCAGCACGGTGACCGCGTGGCCGGAGAGCAGGACGCGGTCGCCGAGCAGCCGGCACGCCACCAGGCCGCCGCGGACCGACGCCTGGTAGCCGGTCAGCTCGGTGCGGCCCAGGCGCTCCGCCCAGAACGGGGCGAGCGCGGTGTGCGAGCTGCCGGTCACCGGATCCTCCGGGATGCCGACCGACGGGGCGAAGTTGCGCGACACGAAGTCGTAGCCGCCGCCCGCCGGGTCGTCCGCCCGGGCGGTGACCACCACGCCCCGCAGCGGCAGCAGCGCGAGCGCGCCCAGGTCCGGGGCGAGCGCCCGCACCGCGTGCTCGCTCGCCAGCACCACCAGCAGCTCGCCGAGCCCGGGGACCGCGTACGCCTCGGTGACCGGCCGGCCCAGCGCCTCGGCCAGGCCCGCCGGCGGCTGTGCCGCGACCGCGCCGTTGGCCGGGAAGTCCAGGGTGATCGAACCGTCCGGCTCGGTCCGGGCCCGCAGTTCGCCGCTCCGGGTGGCGAACCGCACCTGCCCGTCCGTCCCGTCGAGCAGGCCGTCGCCGCGCAGCGCGTGCACCGTGGCCAGGGTGGCGTGGCCGCACAGGTCCACCTCCTCGGTGGGGGTGAACCAGCGCAGCGCCCACGCGCCCGGCCCGCCGGTCGGGCGGGCGAAGGCGGTCTCCGGCAGGTTCATCTCCGCCGCGACCCGGCGCAGCCAGCGCTCCTGCGGCCACTCGGGCCCGTCCAGCAGGCAGACGGCGGCCGGGTTGCCGGCGAACGGGCGGTCGGTGAAAGCGTCGATGATCCGGAGGCGCATGCCTCGAATCTAACGCCAGGGCCGGCCGGGCCGTCAGCCCACCCGGCGCAAGCGGCCCGCGGCGGGCGGACGGCCCAGCAGCCGGTCGACGTGCCACCTGAGCAACCCCTGCCCCGGGTCGACCGGCAGCAGCAGCCGGTCGCGGCGCAGCAGCGAGTTGCGCACCAGCCGCGGCGGGATGCAGTCGTCCACCCAGGCGAACGGCCGCCCGGCGGCGTACCGCAGGATCGGCGCCCACTTGCGGGCCGAGAACAGCTCCATCAGCGGCACCCGCGGATCGCCGGGCTGCGGCACGTACCCGGTGAAGCGGACCACCGGCAGCTGCGGCAGGCCGAGCAGCGGGGCGACGTGCGCGTTCGCCTGCTCCTCCCAGGTGGTCGCCCACACCAGCTCGTAGCCGTCGGCGAGTTCGCGCAGCCAGTCGCCGTGCCGGCCGGAGAGCAGGACGGTGTAGCCGAGCAGGCTGTGGCTGTCGAAGTCGGCATCCGGATGCGGACAGACCGGGTTCAGCACTCCGTCGATGTCGAGGAACAGCAGTGGTTTGGGCATGCGGTCTCCCCCGGAAGACGACCTTGTCATCTGGTCCGACGATTCTGCGGCGGAGACGGTTGCCCCCTGTCACCCGGAAGTGACGGATTCCGCTTCCGGTACGGGGGCCGGTGCGACGGGGGACTCCGTGGGCTCCGGGGCCTGGGGGACGGCACGGGTCAGGCGCCGCACCTCGGGCGCCGCCAGCACCGCCGCCGAGAGGGCGAGGATCACCGCGGTGCACGCCCACAGCGCGCCGGTCAGACCGAGCGCGTCGGCCGCCGGGCCGGCCAGCGCGGTGCCCAGCGGCAGCAGCGCGAACGACCCCAGCGAGTCGTACGCGGAGATCCGCGACACCAGCTCGGACGGGATCTCCTGGTGCAGGGTCACCATCCAGCCCACCGAGAAGACCGTCACCCCCACGCCCGACAGGAACATCGCGGCGACGATCACCGGGACCGGCGCGGTCAGCGCCAGCGCGACCGCCGGCAGCGCGAACAGGAACACCCCGTTGTTGCCCGCCAGCAGCAGCCGGCGCGGCTGCCAGCGGGTCATCAGCACCCCGCCCGCCAGCATGCCGACGCTCAGCGCCGCCATCGCCAGACCCCAGTCCCCGGCGCCGCCGAGCCGCTGCTCGGCCACCACCGGGCCGTACACCGCCTCGTACGCGAGCACGCACGCGTTCACCAGGCCGAACTGCACCACCACGGCCCACAGCCAGCGGCGGGAGCGGAACTCGTGCCAGCCGACCCGCAGTTCGTGCACCATGCCGTGCTCGGCCGACGGCCGGTCGGCGGGCTCCACCCGCAGCAGGACGCGCAGCGCCGCGGCCACCGCGAAGCAGCCCGCGTCCAGCGCCAGCACCCAGCCCGGACCGACCAGGCCCACCAGCGCGCCGCCCAGCGCCGCGCCGCCGATCTGCGCGGCGTTCACCGCCATCTTGAACACCGAGAACGCCTTGCCCGCGTGCTCGGACGCCACCGACTGCAGGATCAGGCCCTCGGCCGCCGGAGCGTAGAACGCCTGCCCGGCGCCACCCGCCGCGGACAGCACCATCAGCGGCCACAGCGCGTCCTGACCGCTCAGCACCAGGGCCGCCAGGCCCGCCTGCGACAGCGCGTTGAACGCGTTCGCGCCCACCATCACCCGGTGGCGCGGCAACCGGTCCGCGAGCGCCCCGCCGAGCAGCAGGAACAGCACCAGCGGCACGCTGCGCGCCGCCGTCACGTACCCGACCTCGGCCGCGCCGCCGCCCTGCCCCAGCACCGCGAACGCCGTAGCGATCGGCGCGGCGGCGTTGCCCAGCCCGCTCACCACCGTCGCGGCCGTCTGGATCCGGTAGTTCCGACCCGCCCAGGGAAAACGCTGCGTACGCTGCTCGCTCACCGCGCGACTATGCGCCGCCCCCGCGCCGCCTGTCGACCCATTTACCCCACGCCGACCGGCCGGGCGCCGCCGCGGAACACCTGGCGGGCGTGCCACGCCCGGTGCCGCGGCGCGACGGTCGGCGCGCCCGGCCGCGGCCCGCTCAGCGGGCGGCCGGACAGCGCCAGCACCTGCTGCTCGCTCGCCGGACGGCGGCCGACGAAGTGCCGGGACACCTGGATCCGGTGGTCCTCGCCGAGGCCCAGCACCCCCTTGTCGAACAGCTTGTGGTGCAGCGCGCACAGGCACAGGCCGTTGTCGACCTCGTCCGGCCCCGCGAACGACCACCAGCGGACGTGGGCGGCCTCCAGCCCGACCGGGACGGTGCCGAGCATCCCGTCGTACCCGCAGAACGCGCACTGGAACTCGTAGGCGGCCAGCACCTCCTCGCGCATCCGCTGGTCCCGCCGCCGGGCCGCGGTGGCCGCCGCGGCGGCGGTCAGCTCGGCGCGCTCGATGTCCAGGCCGACCGCCGCGCAGAGGTCGGCGTGCAACGACGGTGGGAAGTTGGCGTCCAGCAGCACCCGGACCAGGCGGCCCAGCAGCGACGGCTCCCGGACCAGCGCCGCCCGCAGCTCCGGGACGAGCCGGCCGGTGGCGTTGCCCTCGCGCAGCGCGAGGACGCCGCTGCCGGGGCTGCCCGGTCCGCGGTCGGTGCGCACCTCCCAGACGCCGTCACCGGTGAGGTGGTGGAACGGGTAGCCGGGGGAGGAGCGGCGCGGCGGCCCGTACTCGTCGAGCAGGCGCCGCAGGTCCTGCTCGACGGCGCTGTAGCGCAGGTCGTCGTCGGCGTCGCGCTGGAAACGGGCCAGCGCGTAGAGCAGCAGCAGCGGTTTGTGCGGCGCCCGCTCGTCGTTCTTCGTCCACTGCCGGAGCTTCGCCACCCGGTCGACCCAGTCCATGCCGGCAGCCTAGGGGCGGAGCGGTCGGCCGGATCAGGCCGGTGCCGTGGTCGTGCGACAGCGGCGCCGTCAGCCGAGGTGGGCCCAGAGGAAGGCGAGGGTGCGGCGCCAGGCGGTGTCGGCCTGGAGGGGGTCGTAGGTGGAGGGCTGCTTCTCGTCGTTCATGAAGGCGTGGCCGGCGGGGTAGAAGTGGATCTCGGGCCGGCGGTCGGTGGCCTCGCCGATGCGGATGGCGGCCTCGTCGACGGTGGCGGCGGGCAGCGAGGCGTCGTCCTCGCCGAAGTGGCCGAGGACGTGGGCGGTCAGGCCGCGGTAGTCGAAGTCGGGGTCGTCGGGCAGGCCGTAGAAGGGGACGACCGCGGCGATCCGGTCGCCCTGCTGGGCGGCCAGGCGCAGGGCGAGGCCGCCGCCCATGCAGAACCCGGTGGCGCCGATCGCGTCGCCGACGGTCTGCGGGTGGTCGAGGAGGAAGTCGACGGCCCCGGCGAGGTCGCGGGCGGCCCGCTCGGCGGGCAGCTCGGCCTTGAGCTTGCTCGCCTCGGCCGGGTCGTGGGTGGTGGTGCCGCCGTACAGGTCGGGGGCGAGGGCGACGAAGCCCTCGGCGGCGAGGCGGTCGGTGAGGTCGGCGATGTGGCGGGTGAGGCCCCACCACTCCTGGACGACCAGGACGCCCGGTCCGAGGCCCTTGGGCGGCAGGGCGAGGTAGCCGTGCGCGGTCTGCCCGTTGCTGGGGAAGGTGACGTTCTGGCGGCGGGTGCCCATGGCCTCTCCGTCGGCTCGTCGGGGTCGGGCGGTGGCGGCCCGGTCAAGGCGATGCTAGAGGGTGACGGGCCGTCAGCCCATCTCTTCCAGGGCGCGACCCTTGGTCTCCCTGATGCAGAACGCCACAAAGGGGATGGACAGGAGCGCGAAGCCCGCGTAGATCGCGTAGGTGGCGGAGAGGTTCCAGTCCGAGAGGTTGGGGAAGCTGACGGTGATCGCCCAGTTGGCGATCCACTGGGCGGAGGCGGCGACGGACAGGGCGAGCGCCCGGATGTGGTTGGGGAACATCTCGCCGAGCAGCACCCAGACCACCACGCCCCAGGAGAAGGCGAAGCAGAAGACGAAGACGTGCGCGGCGACCAGCGCGACGGTGGCGTGGGCGTCGTCGAGGGTGGCGGCGTCGCCGGTGCCCTGCCGGAAGGAGAAGGCCCAGGCGGCGACGCCGAGGGCGGCCGCCATGCCGGCCGAGCCGGCCAGGGCGAGCGGCTTGCGGCCGATCCGGTCGACCAGGGCCATCGCGACCACGGTGCCGATCACGTTGATGATCGAGGTGGAGAGGCTGATCAGCAGCGAGTTGGACTCGTCGATGCCGACCGACTGCCACAGGAAGGACGAGTAGTAGAAGATCACGTTGATGCCGACGAACTGCTGGAACACCGAGGCGCCGATGCCCACCCAGACGATCGGCAGCAGCCCGAAGCGGCCGCCGAAGAGGTCCTTCGCGCGCGGCTTGTGCGAGGTGTCGAGGACGGCGCGGATCTCGGCGACCCGGGCGTCCAGGTCGACGTCGGGGCCCTCGACCTCGGCCAGCACCTCGCGGGCCTGCGCGTCCCGGCCGTCGGCGATCAGGTAGCGCGGCGACTCCGGGATGGCGAGCGCCATCAGGCCGTACACCAGGGCCGGGACGGCCTCCACGCCGAGCATCCACTGCCAGGCCTGGACGCCGCCCAGGTGGTTGGTGGACTCGCCGCCGGCCGCCTGGTTGAGCGCCCAGTTGGCCAGCTGCGAGACGGTGATGCCGAGCACGATGGCCAGCTGCTGGAAGGAGGCGAGCCGGCCCCGGTACGCGGTCGGGGCGACCTCGGCGATGTAGGTGGGGGCGATCACCGAGGCGATGCCGATCGCGACGCCGCCGACCACCCGCCAGAAGCCGAGCACCTCGATGTTGGGCGGGAACATCGAGCCGACGCCGCTGATCGCGAACAGCACCGCGGCCAGCAGCATGGTCCGCACCCGGCCGAGGTGGTCGGCGAGCCGGCCGGCGATCACCGCGCCGGCCGCCGAGCCGAGCAGCGCGATGGCGACCACGAACGCGGTCTCGCCGTTGCCGACCCCGAAGTGCTTCTGGATGCCGGTCACCGCGCCGTTGATCACCGCGCTGTCGTAGCCGAAGAGGAAGCCGCCCATCGCGGCGGCCGCCGAGATGAAGACGACGTGGCCGAGGTGCTCCTGCGCGGCCGGCGCGGCGGCGGGGGACGGTGAGGAGGACAGCGGGTGCTCCCGGGAGGACGGCGGCCCACCTGCGCGGCCGGGCGGACGGAGATCACCTCACATTCCATCAGCAGACCGGACGGACCGGGGCGATCCGCCACGCCGGTCCGGCGATTCGTCAGTCGATCGGACAACCCGCCGTCCGGGCCGCGTCCGGCCATGAACGCGTGCCACTCGGCCCCGGAGCCGCGGTCCAGCCGCGGACGAGCGCCGGTCAGCCCGCCAGGTAGTCGGGCAGCGGGACGGCGGTGTGCGGGGAGGCCTGCGGCGCGCCGTACGCGGGGGCGACCGGGACGACGCCGGCCCAGTACGGCAGGTCCAGGTCGTCCTCGTCGTCGTTGACGCCGCCGGTACGGGACTTGGCGGACACCTCGTCCAGTTCCAGCCGGATCACCCGGGTCGCCGCGCGCTCCTTGGCGTTGGCGGGGCGGGTGTCGCCGGAGCGGCCCCGCACGGCCTGGTCGACCAGGGCGTTCAGCGCGAGCGTCAGCTCGTCCGGGTCGGTGACCTGGTAGGCGGTGCCGTGCGCCACCACCGAGCGGTAGTTGACGGAGTGGTGGAAGGCGGACTTGGCCAGCACCAGGCCGTCCAGGTGGGTGACCGTGACGCAGACCGGCAGGCCCTCGTCGCGGGCGGCGCCGCGCATCGGGCGGCTGCCGGTGGAGCCGTGCAGGTAGAGCGCCTCGCCGACCCGGGCGTAGATGGTGGGCAGGACGACCGGCGCGCCGTCGGCGACGAACCCGAGGTGGCAGAGGTAGCCGGCGTCGAGAATGGCGTTGACCGCGTCCTTGTCCCAGCTGGCGCGCTCCTTGGAGCGGGTGGGCGTGGTGCGGTCGTTGCGGGTGTAGGCGGCGGTCGACATGGCATCCCCCTCTGCACTAGTGCATAATTATCTTTGTGCTAGGAGAATATCGGATCACTGGTCGGCGCGCCAACGAGATCGCCGCCGACATCGAACGCGCGGTCGGTACCGGCGAGCTGGAACCCGGCACCGCGCTGCCACCGCTCCGCGACCTGGCGACCGAGCTGGGCGTCAACCCCAACACCGTCGCCGCCGCCTACCGGCTGCTGCGTGAACGCGGCGTGATCGAGACCGCGGGCCGCCGCGGCAGCCGGATCCGGCCCCGGCCCGCCACCACCCCGCGCGACGAGGTCCGCGTCCCCGTCCCGCCCGGCGCCCGCGACCTCTCCCAGGGCAACCCCGACCCGGCCCTGCTGCCCCCGCTCGGCCCCGCCCTGGCCGTCGCCGCGGCCGGCGAGACCGTGCTCTACGGCCACCCCGCCGCCGACCCCGAGCTGCTCGCCCTGGCCCGCGCCGCATTCCGCGCCGACGGCGTCCCCGACGGCGCGCTCGCGGTCTGCTCCGGCGCCCTCGACACCATGGGCCGGGTGCTCTCCGTCTCGCTGCGCCCCGGCGACCTGGTCGCCGTCGAGGACCCCGGCTGGGGCAGCGTCCTCGACCTGCTGCCCGCCCTCGGCCTGCGCACCGCCCCCGTCGGCGTCGACGACCAGGGCCCGCTGCCCGGCGCCGTCGCCGCCGCGCTGGAGGCCGGCGCCCGCGCCCTGATCGTCACCAGCCGGGCCCAGAACCCGACCGGTGCCGCGCTCACCCCGCACCGGGCCGCCGCGCTGCGCGCCGTCCTCGCCGCCCACCCGGACACCCTGCTGATCGACGACGACCACGGCCACGGCATGGTCGACCAGCCCTTCCAGCCGCTGGCCGCCGGCCCCGACGGCACCGCCACCGTCCGGCGCTGGGTGCTGGTCCGCTCCTTCGCCAAGGCCTACGGCCCCGACGTACGGGTCGCGGTCGCGATCGGCGACGAGGAGACCGTCGGGCGGGTGCTCGGCCGCCAGCGGCTGGACGCCGGCTGGGTCAGCCACCTGCTCCAGCGCGCCGTCGTGCAGCTCTGGAAGTCCGGCGCCGCGCCGGTCGCCGAGGTCGCCGCCGCCTACCGGGCCCGCCGGGACGCCCTGCTCGCCGCACTCGCCGCCCGCGGCGTGACCGCGCACGGCGAGAGCGGCCTGAACGTCTGGCTCCCGGTCGCCGACGAGACCGCCGCCACCGCCGCCCTGGTCCAGCGCGGCTGGGTCGCCGCCCCCGGCGCCCGCTTCCGCCTCCAGTCACCCCCCGGCATCCGCCTCTCGATCGCCGCCCTCCACCCCGACGAGGCCCCCGCCCTCGCCGCCGACGTCGCCGCCGCCCTCACCTCGCACGGGGGTGCCTCCCGCCTGGTCTGAGCGGTCCGGTCGAACTCTGCGTCACCGCGAACGGACCTCGACTACCAAGGGTGTTGGGGGGCTCCCACCGGCTGACGCGCTGCGCCGACGGGGCCACTCTGGAGGGGAGGGGGGCCGTTCCGAAGCACTCGGGGACTCGCCATGAACAACCCGAACCCTCCCGACTGGACCCTCGCCGAGGAGCGGCCGGCGCAGCCGCCCGAGCGGAAGAAGCGCCGGGTCTTCTGGTGGGTCTTCCTGGCGATCCAGCTCCTCTTCCTCGCCTGGGCCGTGGCGGGCTGCGCGTCCTCCGCGGGCAACCCGACCGACTGCGGGTCGCTCGACCCCGCCACGTGCAACGACGCGGAGAGCATCGGCACGACGATCGGCGTCGGCCTCGTCATCGGCCTCTGGGTGGCCGTGGACATCATCGTCGGCGCCACGTACGCGGTCTACCGGTTCACCCGGCGCGAGCGCTGATCGAACTCGGCGGTAACACAGGGAGAAGGGTGGTGACGCTGCGAATTGCCCGTGTGAGATACCTAGCGGTAACAACCGTGCGCATGTCACATTCTTCGCGCCACCGGCCGGCGGCCCCACCCTCACCAGTGCCTCGCGTGCCCACACGCGCGGGGCCGTTCGCAGGAGTTCCGCCGTGCCCAAGAGCCGACGCACAACACCGAGAACACTCGCCCTGCTCGCCGCAGCGGCGCTCACCCTGCCCGCGTACGCCCTCGCCACTCCCGCCGTCGCCGCCTCCGGGAGCGGGACGACCGCGACGGTCGCGATGGGGGACAGCTACATCTCCGGCGAGGCCGGGCGCTGGAAGGGCAACAGCGACACCACCAGCGGCAGCCGGGACGGCACCGACCGCGCCTGGACGGGCAGCGGCTACGACGGCAGCAGGGTCTACGGGGCCACGTTCGCGAGCGGGTGCGACCGCTCGGACGTGTCCGAGGTCCGCAGCGCGCCGACCGTCAACCAGGCGCAGATCAACCTGGCCTGCTCCGGCGCCACCTCGGCGAACGTCTTCCGCGCCGCCGCCGGCGGCCAGTCGTTCAAGGGCGAGGCCCCGCAGGCGGACCAGCTCGCCTCGGTCGCCGCGAACTACGACGTCAAGCTGATCACCCTCTCGATCGGCGGCAACGACCTGGGCTTCTCCGACGTGATCTCCACCTGCGTGCAGGACTACATGGTCTGGTGGTCGTACTGCAACGACGACCAGCAGGCCGCGGTGGACGGCAGGATGGCCGGGGCGATGGCCGGGGTCGGCAAGTCGATCGACGAGATCCGCGCGGTGATGGCGAACGCCGGTTACGCGTCGGGCAGTTACCGCATCGTGCTGCAGTCCTACCCGTCGCCCGTCCCGCGCACCGCGGAGAACCGCTACCCGGAGAGCGGCTGGTCGCGCACCAACACCGGCGGCTGCCCGTTCTGGAACCAGGACGCCGACTGGGCGCGCGACTCGCTCGTCCCGCAGATCTCCGACGCGCTGGCCGGTGTCGCCGCCGCGAAGGGCGTGCAGTTCCTCGACCTGCGCGACATGCTGCAGGGCCGCGAGGTCTGCTCCAAGGCCACCCGCCTGGCGACCCCGACCACCGCGCCGTCGGCGACCACCAGCGAGTGGGCCCGCTTCCTGGACCTCGGCACCACCGTCCAGGGAGCCACGCAGGAGTCGTTCCACCCGAACTACTACGGCCAGCTGGCGCTCGGCCGCTGCCTGACCCTGATGAACGCCAAGTCCTCGGGCAACTGGGCCTGCCGCAACACCGCCGGGCAGGACGCCACCGGGATGTACCTGACCGCCAAGTAGCGCACGGCGCACGGCGCTCCCGCCCCGACCCGGGCGGGAGCGCCGCGCGTGCCGCGGTGCGGCGGTCAGCCCTTGGCGAGCAGCGCCTGGGCGTGTTCGCGGACCTGGTCCTTGGTGAGGTACACGTCCGTGTACTCGAAGTCGCGCAGCCGGGCGGGCTGGCGGGCCAGGAAGCCGGTGCGGACGAAGTCGTCGCCGGCGGTCGCGTTGAGCAGCCAGTTGGCGGCCGTCCGGTACTTGGCGGCGTTGGTGCGCATCGCCATCACGTGGTAGCCGCGGGCCACCAGCTGGGCGGGCACGCCGTGCAGTTCGATGCCGACCGGCTTGGAGACCGCGTCCTTGCCGCCGAGGTCGACGACCAGGCCGAGGTCCTTGTGGAAGTACGGCTGCAGCGGCTGGCCGCGCAGCGAGGCGACCAGGTTGTCGGCGACCGCCTTGCCCTGCCGGGCGGAGTGCTGGGCGGTGGGCGGGCAGACCGCGCCGTCGCCCTTGGCGAGGTCCGGGACGGCGGCCGCGTCGCCGAGCGCGAAGACGCCCTCGAACTGCGGCACCCGCATCTCCGCGGTGACCGCGATCCGGCCGCGCACCGTCTCCGCGTCCAGGGTGCCGATCAACGGGCTGGCCGCGACGCCGGCGGTCCAGATCAGGGTGCGGCAGGGGAGGGTCCGTCCGTCGGTGAACTTGACGCTCTCCGCGCCGACTTCGGCCACCGAGACGCCGAGCGAGACGTCCACGCCGCGGCCCCGGAGGATCTGCATCGCGGTGTCGCCGAGCTTGTCGCCGAGCTCGGGCATCAGCTTCGGGGCGATGTCGATCAGGTGCCACTTGATCTGCCGGGCGTCCAGCCGCGGGTAGCGGCGGGCGGCGGCGGTGGTCAGCCGCTGCAGGCAGGCGGCCGTCTCGGTGCCCGCGTAGCCGCCGCCGACCACCACGAACTGCAGCCGCGACTCGCGCTCGCGCTCGTCCATCGAGGTGGACGCCAGGTCGAGTTGGGCGATCACGTGGTCGCGGATGTAGGTCGCCTCGGCGAGCGTCTTCATGCCGCGCGCGTAGTCCGGCAGGCCGGGGATGTCGAAGGTGCGGGTCACGCTGCCCGGGGCGAGCACCAGGTAGTCGTACCGCTCGGCGGTCACCTCGTCGGTGATCTTCCGGACCACGGCGACCTTGGAGCGCGGGTCGATGCCGATCGCGCCGCCGGGCACGATGTGGGTGCGGCGCAGCGACCGGCGCAGCGAGATCGCCACCGACTGCGGGGTGAGCACACCGGCCGCGACGTGCGGCAGCAGCGGCAGGTAGAGCTGGTAGCTGAATGGCGTGACCAGCGAGATCTCCGCCTCCGCGGGCGCGAGCTTGCGCTCGAGCCGGCGGGCGCACTCCAGGCCGGCGAAGCCGCCGCCGACGATCAGGATCCGAGGTCGCTCCATCGTTCATCCCCTACCGTGGATGGTCCGTGCCGTGTCAGGACACGTGTCAGGACAACTGCTCGCCACACTCGCACGGCCCAAGCACGGTTGCCACCGGAGGAGCCCGATAGGCTTTCCGGATGCTCCCCGAGGTGACGGCGGTCCGGTACGTGACGCCACTGCGTGAAGGCGGCTCCATGCCGGGCCTGGTCGAGGCCGGCGACCGGCGGCTGTACGTGCTCAAGTGGTGCGGCGCCGCGCAGGGCCGCAAGGCGCTGGTCGCCGAGGTGCTGGCCGGTGAGCTCGGGCGCGGTCTCGGGCTGCCGGTGCCGGAGCTGGCGCTGCTCGACCTGGACCCGGTGCTGGCGCGCAGCGAGCCCGAGCAGCAGATCCAGGAGCAGATGCGGGCCAGCGGAGGCGCCAACCTCGGCATGGCGTTCGTCGGCGGGGCGCTCAACTTCGACCCGCTGTGCTTCGAGGTGGACCGCGAACTGGCCGCACGGGTGCTGTGGTTCGACGCGCTGATCGGCAACGTGGACCGGTCGTGGCGCAACCCCAACCTGCTGGTCGCGGCGGGCGGGCTGCGGCTGATCGACCACGGCGCCAGCCTGATCTTCCATCACCACTGGGCGGGCGCGGCGGGCTGGACCCGCAAGCCGTACGACGCCTCGGACCACGCGCTGGCCCGGGCGGTCGACGACCTGAAGGCGGCCGACGAGGAGCTGGCGCCGCTGGTGCCGGAGGCGCTGGCGAGGGCGGTGGCGGCGATCCCCGAGGTGTGGCTGGTGGATGAGCCGGGCTTCGAGGCGCCCGACGCGGTGCGCGAGGCGTACACCGCGCAGCTGACGGCCCGGCTGGCGGGCCCGCGCGACTGGCTCCCGGAGGTGGGCGGCTGATGGACACCACGGCGAAGGACACCACGGCGGCGGACGGCGGGTCCGGGGAGCCGCACGACTACGAGTACGCGGTGATCCGGGCGGTGCCCCGGGTCGAGCGCGGGGAGTGCGTCAACATCGGGGTGCTGCTGTACTGCCGCTACACCGGGTACCTGGGCGCCCGGACCCACCTCGACCAGGCGCGGCTGCTGGCGCTCGACCCGGTGGTCGACGTCGCCGGGGTGCGGCGGGCGCTGCACGGCATCGAGGCGGTCTGCGCCGGCGGCGAGGCCGCCGGGCCGGCCGCGAAGGACGGCGCCGGGCAGCGCTTCCGCTGGCTGACCGCGCCGCGCAGCGCCGTGGTGCAGCCCGGCCCGGTGCACACCGGGCTCACCGCGGACCCGGAGGGGGAGCTGCGGCACCTCTTCGACCAGCTGGTGCTGTGAGGGTCCGGTACCGGTGAGGTAGTTGCCGGGGTCAACACTGGAGGCACTGAACCATTGGGCGTAACCTGGACGCCATGGGCACCACAGGGATCGGCACCGCGCCGACGACCGCCGAGCTGATGGAGACGGTCGCCGCCGTCGGTACCGCGTACTTCCAGGACTTCGCCGCCGCCGCGGCCAAGCACGGGCTGAACTCCTCGCAGGCCAAGGCGCTCAAGTCGGTGCTGGAGCCGGTCCCGATGCGGGCGCTGGCCGGGCGGCTCGGCTGTGACGCGTCGAACGTGACCGGCATCGTGGACCGGCTGGAGGCGCTCGGCCTCGCCCACCGCGAGGCGGCCGCCGCCGACCGCCGGGTCAAGATCGTCACCATCACCGAGGAGGGCCGGAGCGTGCTGGAGCGGATCCGCCTCGACATGACCCGCGCCCAGGCCGCCTTCGACAGCCTCGACGAACCGCAGCGGATCATGCTCCACGGGCTCTGCCGGCAGGTCCTGCCGCTGCTCGCGGTCCAGGACCGCACCAACCCGTAGCCCCGCCTCCGCTGTCGGTGCCCCCGGATAGGGTCGGCGGACGGAGGTGGTGTGCGGGTGTGGACGGTCACCGGGCTGCGTTGGGCCGACGGCCAGGCGTTCCTCGCGGCCGGTGACGGGCGGCGCGAGCACGTCCGGGCGCTGAGCGCCGGGCTGCGGGTCGGCTGGCGGATCGGCGGCCCGCGGCGGTGCGTCGGCGTGTGGAGCGCCGGCCGGCAGCGCCCCTGCCCGTACGGCGAGAGCGTCGCCGCGGAGGCCAAGAACGCGCAGTGCCCGACCTGCCAGAGCGCCGACCGGGGGCTGGCGCTGGCCCGCGACCAGATCTTCGACGACGGGCGGACGTACCGGCTCTACCTCGCGTGGTTCGGCGACGGCCTGCGCAAGGTCGGCCTGACGGCCGAGGAGCGCGGCACCGCCCGGCTGCAGGAGCAGGCGGCGCTGGCGTACGCCTTCGTCGGCCGCGGCCGGCTGCCGGCCGTCCGGCGGGCCGAGCTCACCGTCGCGCAGGCCGGGCTGGCGCGCGAGCGGATCCCGTCCGCGCTCAAGAGCGCCGCCTGGTGGTCGCCGGGCGGGGAGGCGGAGCGGCGGGCACAGATCGTCGCGCTGCGCGCCGAGGTGCTGCGGCTGCTCGACGGCCACGGCCTGCGGCTGCTGGCGGACGACCCGGTCGTCGACCAGGTGGCGATGTACGGCCTGACCGGCGGGGTGCCGGAGGCGTACGGCGAGGTGAAGGCGCTGGCGGACGGCGCGGTGCTGGCCGGGGCGCTGCGCCCGGCGATCGGCGGGCACCTGTTCGTCGACCCGCTCGACGGCGGCGACGGGGAGGGCGGCGGGCCGCTCCTGCTGGACAGCCGGCTGCTCACCGGGTGGGCGGTGAGCGCCGTCCCCGCGCAGCGCTGCGCGGGGATCGAACCGGTGCCGCGGGCCCGCCCGGTGGCGGAGGCGGAGCAGGACTCGCTGTTCTAGCCGCCGGGTCCTAGTTGCCGCGCTCGCGCTTCTGCCGGGCGCCGAGCGGGGCCAGGGAGAGGTCCTGGGCGGTGGAGCGCAGGTTCTTGTACCCGTAGCCGCGGTCGGTCAGCCACAGCTCCGCGGCGGTCTCGGCGCGGACGGTCGCCGCCGCGATGTCCTCCTCCCGCTCGCCGTGCTCCAGCACGCGGAAGGTGAAGAACGGCCGGGCGGCCAGGTCGTAGCTGAGGTGGCCCTCCTCGGTGAACGCGGCGGTGAGCACGTCGTGCTCGGCGGCCTCGGCGAGCAGCTCGGCGCGCTGCCCGTCGGTGAGGGCGTCGAAGGAGCCGCGGACGATGATGCGGAAGGTGCGCTGGGTCATGCGCCCGACGGTAGCCCGCGGGCCGGGGTGCGGCGTACCGGTTTTCCGCGGCGGGCCCGCGCACCGGATCTCCGCCGGGCGGCCTCGCGGAGTTCTGCCTGACCTCGACTGTTAGGCTTGCGAAGCGTGAGCGCGAAGCCCAAGATCCCCAATGTCCTGGCCTCCCGGTACGCCTCGGCGACCCTGGCCCAGCTGTGGTCCCCCGAGCACAAGGTGGTCCTGGAGCGCCACCTGTGGCTCGCCGTCCTGAAGGCGCAGAAGGACCTCGGCATCGAGGTTCCGGCCGACGCGGTCGCCGACTACGAGCGCGTGATCGACCAGGTCGACCTGGAGTCGATCGCCGCCCGTGAGCGGATCACCCGCCACGACGTGAAGGCCCGCATCGAGGAGTTCAGCGACCTCGCCGGCCACGAGCAGATCCACAAGGGCATGACGTCCCGGGACCTCACCGAGAACGTCGAGCAGCTGCAGGTGCGCCAGTCGCTGGAGCACGTCCGCGACCGCACCGTCGCCGTGCTGGTGCGCCTGGGCCGGCTCTCCGCGCAGTACTCCGAGCAGGTCATGGCCGGCCGCTCGCACAACGTGGCCGCCCAGGCCACCACCCTCGGCAAGCGCTTCGCCACCGTCGCGGACGAGGTGCTGGTCGCCTTCCGCCGCCTCGAGGAGCTGATCGCCCGGTACCCGCTGCGCGGCATCAAGGGCCCGGTCGGCACCGCGCAGGACATGCTCGACCTGCTCGGCGGCGACGCCGAGAAGCTCGCCGAGCTGGAGCAGCGGGTCGCCGGCCACCTCGGCTTCGACAACGTCCTCGTCAGCGTCGGCCAGGTCTACCCGCGCTCGCTCGACTTCGAGGTGGTCAGCGCCCTGGTGCAGCTGGCCGCCGGCCCGTCCAGCCTGGCCAAGACCATCCGCCTGATGGCCGGCCACGAGCTGGTCACCGAGGGCTTCAAGGAGGGCCAGGTCGGCTCCTCCGCGATGCCGCACAAGATGAACACCCGCTCCTGCGAGCGGGTCAACGGCCTCGCCGTCATCCTGCGCGGCTACGCGTCGATGACCGCCGAGCTCGGCGGCGACCAGTGGAACGAGGGCGACGTCTCCTGCTCCGTGGTCCGCCGGGTCGCGCTGCCGGACGCGTTCTTCGCCTTCGACGGCCTGCTGGAGACCTTCCTGACCGTGCTCGACGAGTTCGGCGCGTTCCCCGCCGTCATCGAGGCGGAGCTGGACCGGTACCTGCCGTTCCTCGCCACCACCAAGGTGCTGATGGGCGCGGTGCGGGCCGGCGTGGGCCGCGAGACCGCGCACGAGGTCATCAAGGAGCACGCGGTCGCCTCCGCGCTCGCGATGCGCCAGGGCGCCCGGGAGAACGCGCTGCTCGGCCGCCTCGCCGAGGACGAGCGGATCCCGCTCGACCGGGCCGCGCTCGACGCGCTGCTCGCCGACCGGCTCTCCTTCACCGGCGCGGCCGGCGCCCAGGTCGCCGAGATCGTCCGCCGGATCGAGGCCGTCGCCGACGCCTACCCGGCGGCCGCCAAGTACGCCCCCGGCGACATCCTCTAGCGACAGCCGGACCGAAAGGGGCGCGCGGGACTTCGCGCGCCCCTTTCCGTATCCGGGCTAGCCCGTGGTGTCGATGATCTGAACGACCAGGATCTGTTCGCCGCGCACGTCGGCGATCGACGTGATGAGCATGCCGTCGAAGTGGTCGGTGCGCAGCGGCATGGCTCCGCCCTGCCAGTCGCGGCCTTCAGGGTGTTCGAGGGAGCAGACGAGTGCGATCTCCGCGGCTGCCTTGCGGGCGAGTTCGCGGCGGTCCTGCGTGAGGCCGTCCAGCAGGGACTCGGGCCCGAAGTCCCAGGCCCAGTCAGCCATTGCGGACCTGGTCGCCGGCGGTCCGAACGATCTGGGCCATGCCGAGCACGGCCGTGCGGCGGGTGGCCTCGTCGTCGTTGAAGCGCATGGTGTGCTCGTACGCACGGTAGCGGCGGGACAGCTCGGGATCCTGCTCGATGACCAGGATCATGCGCCAGTGCAGCATGAAGGCCTGGAGCGGGCCGATGCTCGACTCCTTGAGCGACTTGCTGACGGCGCGGTGCTCGTCGGCGGCGAGCTCGGCGAGTCTCTGCGGGGCGACGGCGGCCACCGCGGACTGGAGTTCCTCCACGGTCGTCACTTGGGCGAAGTGGACGCGCCCGGCGGTGTCGACCACTGAGTCCTGTGCGTTTCCTGCCATCACCACGGTCCCTTCTCCCCTGCCCCGGACTGGCAGCGGTCCGACCCTACCGCCAACATCCGTCACTGGTCCGGGTACGCGCGATGGACTACCGGGTGCCGTGCTGTCGGCCGGGCTGCTCCTCGGGAGCGGGGTGGCAGGTGGGGCATTCGTGGCCCGGGTCCAGGGGCGGGGTGGTGGGGGCCGCGTGCCAGTCGCAGTCGGGTTCGGCGAGGGGCTCGGTGTGGTCGAGGACGTTGCCGTGGACGGTGGCGACGGCGATCAGGCCGCCGCCGGCGAGCAGGGCGGCGCAGATGAGCATCGCGGTGCGGAAGGCGTCGTCGACCTCGGCCGGGACGCGGTAGGCGTCGCCGGTGAGGCCGGCCAGGGCCGGGAGGGCCGCCACGGCGAGCAGGCCGGCGGCACGGGCCGCGGCGTTGTTGACGCCGCTGGCGATGCCGGCGTGCCGGACCTCGACGGCGGCGAGCACGGTGGCGGTGAGCGGGGCGACCAGCAGCGTCATGCCGCAGCCCAGCACGACCACGGCGGGCAGCACGTCCGTCCAGTACGAGGCGGTCGGGCCGATCCGCAGCATCAGCAGCACGCCCACCGCGCAGATCATCGGACCGAGGGTGAGCGGCAGCCGCGGGCCGACCGCCCGGCCGAGTTTCCCGGCGCGGCTGGAGAACGCCAGCATCAGCACGGTGATCGGCACCAGCGCGACGCCCGCGGTGAGCGGGCTGAAGCCGGAGACGATCTGCAGCTGCACGGTCAGCAGCAGGAAGATCCCGCTGAACGCCGCGTACACGCACAGCGTCACCAGGTTGATCGCGGTGAACAGGCGGGAGCGGAACAGCTCCAGCGGCAGCATCGGGTCGGCCGAGCGGCGCTCGACCAGGACGAACGCCACCGCGCAGAGCACACCCGCCGCGCCGGTCACCGGGGCGAGGGCACTGTCCGGTTCGGTGAGGGTGTACGTCACCCCGGCGAGGGCGAGGGCGGCGAGCACGGCGCCCGGGACGTCGAAGCGGCCCGACGCCTCGGGGTCGCGGGTCTCCGGGACGTGCCGGGCGGTGACCGCGACGACCACGGCGGCGAGCGGCACGTTCAGCAGGAAGATCCACCGCCACCCCGGTCCGTCGACCAGCCAGCCGCCGAGGAACGGCCCGACCGCCGCCGCCACCCCGCCCAGCCCCGACCAGGCGCCCACCGCGCCGGCCCGGTCGTCCGGGTGGAACACGGCCTGCAGCATCGCCAGCGAACCCGGCGTCAGCAGTGCCCCGCCGATGCCCTGCAGCGCCCGCGCCGCCACCAGTACCCCGACGGAGGGCGCGGCCGCGCAGGCCGCCGACGCGACGGCGAACCAGCACACCCCGATCAGGAACACCCGGCGCCGCCCGTACCGGTCGCCGAGCGAACCGCCGAGCAGGATCAGCGCCGCCAGGGTCAGCAGGTAGGCGTTGACCGTCCACTGCAGGTCGGCGAGCGAGGCGCCGAGGTCCTCGCCGATCCGGGGCAGGGCGACGTTCACCACCGTCCCGTCCAGCATCGCCATGCCCGAGCCGAGCACGGTGGCCAGCACCACCCACCGGCCGGGCGCCGTCCCCAGCCGGATGCCGCCGGCCCTGCCCGCGTCCACCGTCGCGTCCACCCCCCGATCGTCCGCCCGCGGCGCGCCGAATGCCAGCGGCGGTGCCGGACCCCGGGCGAGCCGCGGCGGCCGGGGACGGCAGAATTGATCCATGGCCGCACCGCACCCCGACATCAGCAGCCGTGACGTCACCGGCCGCCCGGCCGGACGGACCGACCGGTGGTGAGCCCGGACGGCGCGCAGGGCGCCGGTTTCGGCTTCGTCGGGCGCCAGCGGGAGCTGGACCGGCTGGTCGAGGCGATGGTCGGCCCGCCCGCCGTGGTGCTGGTCGAGGGCGAGGCCGGGATCGGCAAGTCCCGGCTGGTCGCCGAGGCCGCCGCCGCCGTCCGGGGCCGCCCGGTGCTCACCGGCTACTGCCACCCGCTGCGCGAACCGCTGCCGTTCGGCCCGGTGGTGGACGCGCTGCGCGCCATCGGCCCGCTGCTGCCCCCCGCCGACCGGATCCCGCCCAGCGCCGGGGCGCTGGCACCGCTGCTGCCCGACCTCGCCGACCGGCTGCCCCCGCCGCCGCCCGTCGCCGGCGCCGCCCCGAACGACCGCCACCGGCTGGTGCAGGCCGTACGCGCCGTGCTCGGCGCCATCGGCGAAGCGGTGCTGGTCGTCGAGGACGTCCACTGGGTCGACGACGCCACCCGCGAACTGCTCCTGCTGCTCGCCCGCGACCTGCCGCCCGGCCTGGCCCTCGTCCTCACCTACCGCGGCGAGGACCTGCCGCCCGACACCCCCGTGCTCGGCGCCGCCTACCGGCGGCCGCCCGGCATCGGCGGCGCGCTGATCCGGCCCGCGCCGCTCGCCGAGTCCGAGGTGCACGAACTCGCCCGCGCAGCCCTCGGCCCCCGGGCCACCGCCGCGCTCGCCCGGGTGCTCTTCGACCGCAGCGAAGGCCTGCCGCTGGTCGCCGAGGAGGACCTGATCACCCTCTGCGAGGAGGGCCGCCCCGGACTCACCGACGCCGCCGACCTGGCCTCGGACCTGGAGCACTCCGAAGTGCCCCGCGGCCTGCACGACGCCGTCACCGAACGGCTCGCCGCGCTCTCCCCGACCGCCGGCGCGGTGGTCGAGGCCGTCGCGGTGCTCGGCGTCCCCGCCGACGAGGAACTGGTCGCCGCCGTCGCCGGACTCGACGGCGCCGCCGCGGCCGAAGGCCTGATCGAGGCGCTGCGGGTCGCCGCCCTGCACGAGGCCGCCCCCTCGCGGTACGCCTTCCGGCACGCCCTCGCCCAGCAGGTCGCGTACCGCAGGATCCCCGGCCCGCAGCGCGCCGCGCTGCACCGTCGGGCCGTCCGCGCCCTGGAGACGCGCGAGCCGCGACCGCTCGTCCAGATCGCCCACCACACCCAGGCCCTCGGCGACCGGCGGGCCTGGCAGGTGGTCGCCGAGGCCGCCGCCGACCAGGCGGTCGCGCTCGGCGACACCGGCAGCGCCGGCGCGCTGCTGCGCCGGCTGCTGGCCGAACCCGACCTCGACGCCGAGCAGCGCGGACGGGCCGCCCTCGCGCTCGCCCGGATCGCCGCCAACGGCGTCGACCTGCGGGAGAGCGCGCGGATCCTGGGCAGCATCATCGCCGACCCCCGGCTGTCCACCGCCGACCGCGGCGAGATCCGGTTCAGCCTCGGCATGCAGGTCGCGGTGCACGGCGGCGACCGGGCCGGCTTCGCCGAGATCGAACGGGCCGCCGAGGAGCTGCTGGCGGACCGGCCCGCCCGGGCCGCGCGGGCCCTCGTCGCGCTCGCCATGAACGAGCGCGACGGCGGCGGCGCGCGCGCCCGCGGGCTGCTCGACCGGGCGAACGCCCTGCTCGCCGACAGCCCCGAACCCGAGGTCGCCGCGGCCGTCCTCGCCACCCGGCTGACCATCCTCGCCCGGGAGGGCGACCCGGCGGTCTGGGCGGAACTCGAACCGCTGCCCCGCACCTCCGACAACCCCGAGATCGTCCGGCAGACCACCCGGGCCCTGTACAACGTCGGCGACATCGCCGTCGACCTCGGCCACGACGCGCGGTCCGGCCTGCTGCTCGCCGAGAGCCGGCGGCTCGCCCGGCTCGCCGCCATCCCCTACCTCGAGTGCTACAGCCGGATCGTGCTGCTCCGGCTCGACGGGCTGGCCGGCCGGTGGGACGGCATCGAGGACCGGTTCGCCGCGCTCGGCGCCGAGTTCCCCGACCTGGCGCTCGCCGGATCCGAGCGGGCCCTGCTGCTCGGGCGGCTCGCCGCGGCGCGCGGCCGGCTCGCCCTCGCCCAGGAGGAGTACGCGGCCGCCGCCGAGTACGGCGAGCGGGAGTCGCAGGTCACCACCGCACTGCGCGCCGCCGCCGGGCTCGCCGCCCTGCGCCTCGCCGAGGGCGACGCGGAGCGGGCCGCCGAGGTCGTCGCGCCGGCGGTGCGGGCCCTGCGGGACGCCGCCGCCTGGGCCCGCTCCGGGGAACTGCTGCCGGTCGCGGTGGAGGCGCTGCTCGCCGTCGGCGACCTCAGCGGCGCCGAGCGGCTCGTCGCGGACGCCGCGACCGGGCTGGCCGGCGTCGACGCGCCCGCGGCGTTCGCCGCGCTGGCGCTCGCCCGCGGGCTGCTCCTGGAGGCGGGCGGCGAGGCGGCTGACGCCCCCGGGGACGGGGCGGGCACGGGGCCGGCCGGTGCGCCCGCCGCCGACGGGGCGATGGGTGGGCCTGCGGCGGCGCTGCCTGACGGGGCGACGGGTGGGTCCGGGGACGGGCGTGCGGTGGGGTCGGAGGACGTCGGCGCTGCCGGGCGGTCCGGTGACGGGGCAACGGGCGCGCCTGCGGCGGAGCGGGAGGCTGCGGCGGCGCTGCCTGACGGGGTGACGGGTGGGTCCGGGGACGGGCGTGCGGTGGGGTCGGAGGACGTCGGCCGGGAGCCGGGCGGCCGTGCCGGGCGGGCGGCAGGGCTGCGAGGGGCGGCGGCGCTGGAGGCGTTCCGGGAGGCGCGGGACCGGTGGCGCGGGATCGGGCGGCCGTACGAGGCGACCCGGGCCGAGGAGCGCGTGGCACGGGCGCTCGCGATCACCGACCCCGCCGCGGCGGCGGACCGGCTGGTGGACGTCGAGGACGCGTACACCGCGCTCGGCGCGGCCTCCGACGCGGCGCGGTGCCGGCACGCCCGGCGCGACCTCGGCCTCGGCCGGACCGCCTCGCCCGGGCGGCGCGGCTACGGCGAAGGGCTGTCGCCCCGCGAACGCCAGGTCGCCGAACTGGTCGCCCAGGGCGCCAGCAACCAGGACGTCGCCCAGGCGCTCTTCCTCTCGCCGCGCACCGTCGAGCACCACGTCGCCAACGTCCTGCGCAAGCTCGGCGTCGGCCGCCGCGACCTCCGCGACGCGCTCGCCCGCCACCCCGCGGACGGCTGAGGGCAGGCCCCGGACCCGGAGCGCCGGTACCCAGTGTTCGGGGGCGGGGATGGGTAGCGGTACGGATTGATCATGGGGGCGTCGGCGGGTTTGCTGGTGGGCACGCCAGCCCGTGCGACGAGCGGAGGTTCGCCGATGAGACTACGAGTGCTGTCCGGGATGCCCGAGGCCGCGGAGACCGTGCCGTACGGGCTGCCGGGGGCGGCGGGACGGCGGGAGCGGTTCCGGCGGTACGCGCGGGAGCACTTCGTGGACGCGGGGGAGGCGGGCGCGACCTTGCGCCACCTGGTGCCCGCACCGCGGTGCGGGGGGCGTCCGGTCGTGGCGTCCGGGGAGGTGGCGCGGGTGCGGCCGGCCCGGCGGCGGGCCGCGGGGCGTTCGGTGGCGCTGGTGCGCCTGGCGAGGTTGAGCCGCCTGTCGGCCGGTGCGGTCGGCTGACGGGCTTCCCCACGGGGGATCGCCGTCCGGTGGCCGTGCCGTCCCCGCCTCTGCCCGCGCTCTCCGCCGGGCGGGCGGGGCGGGGAACGCGCGGTGCGGCCGTCGGACGGTACGGGGAGACGGGCCGACGGGCGGCGAGGTGGTGTGGGCCCCTCCCGTCCGTCGGTGCCCCGGAGCGGGGTGACGGACCGTCACCCGGTCGGCCGGGTGCGTGCTGCCGGGGCGCGGGGCGGCGCGGCGCTAGCGTGGGTCGGCATGGACACGGGTGATCCGGCGGCGGGGCCGGACTGGGCGGTGTGGGCGCCCGAGTGGGATCCGGCGGGGCGCAGCGCGGAGGACGACGCACTCGCCGAGGAGGAGCTGACGGCGATCGGCCGGACGGCGGGCCGGGTCGCGGGCGGCGGGATCCGCGCGGCGGTGCTCGGGGTGAACGACGGGCTGGTGACCAACCTGTGCCTGATCCTGGGCGTGGCGGGCGCCTCGGTGGACGCGGGCACGGTGCGGCTGTCGGGCGTGGCGAGCCTGGTGGCGGGGGCGCTGTCGATGGCGGCCGGCGAGTGGGTGTCGGTGCGCAGCCAGTGGGAGGTGGCGCACGGCATGGAGGACGCGCTGCACCGGGCGTGGCACCGTTCGCCGCCGGTGGTGATGACGCACTTGGCGCGCCGGATGCGCGAGCGCGGGCTGGACGCCGCGACGGCGGCGAAGGCCACCCGGGGCGTCGTCCAGCACCGGCGGACGGCGCGTGAGACGAGTCTGCGGATCCTGTACGGGGTGAGTGCGAGCGACGCGGGGTCGCCGGTGGTGGCGGCGGTCAGTTCGCTGCTGCTGTTCGCGGTGGGAGCGCTGGTGCCGTTGCTGCCGTGGTTCTTCACCGAGGGGGGTACGGCGGTGGCCTGGTCCGCCGGGCTGACGGCGGCGGCCTCGCTGGCGGTGGGCGCGAGCCTGGGGTACGGCTCGGGCCGGGGCGCGGTGTGGGCGGCGGTGCGGCAGCTGCTGATCGTGGCGATGGCCTCGGCGGTGACGTACGGGGTCGGCGAGGTGGCGGGCACGGCGGTGATGTGACGGCGTGCGGCCCCGCGGCGGGTCGGCGTCAGCGCAGCAGACAGGCGCGCCGCCACATCCTCTCGACGGTGTGGTCGATGACGCCGAGTTCGGTGAAGAACTCGACGGCCTTGCGGGCCCAGTCGACGCGGGCCTCGCGCCAGTGCGGGTTGGCGGCGGCGACGCGCTGTGCCTCGCGCGGGTCGAGGCCGGCCAGGGCGTACACCCGGGGGTGGACGATCTCCAGAACGGCCTGGTTGGCGAGGACGGCGAGGGCGCGGCGGAACAGCGCGCGGCGCGGGGCGCCCATCGCGGCCCAGCGGCGTTCGAACTCGGGCTTGGCGTAGCCGATGTGCCGGGCCTCCTCGATCACGTGGATCCGGGCGACGGAGCGGGCGAGCGGCTGCAGGCTCTCGTCGCGGATCATCTCGCGCTGCATCGCGTCGGTGAACTCCTCGACGAATATCGCCCCGGCGAAGGTCATCGTGGTGTCGTTGACCAGGAAGTGCAGTTTGCCGAGCCGGTCGGCGCGGCGGGTGGGCCGGGCGGACGGGTAGCCGGTGGCGCTGATGTACCGGGCGAACATGGTGGAGTGCCGGCACTCGTCGGCGACCTCGGTGAGCGCGTACTGGGCGTGCCGGGTGGTCAGGTCTCCAGCGTAGACGTGCCGGATCAGGCCCTCCATCAGGACCAGCTCGAACCAGATGCCGGCCGAGGTGGTGCTGGCGAACTGGTGGACGCTGAACCGCGCCTGCTGCCGGGGCGTCAGGCGCTCCCAGAGCGGCGTGCCGTAGAGGGAGAGCCGGTGCGGGGCGATCGCGAACTGGTCGGGGTCGACGGGCGCGTCCCAGTCGATCTCGGTCAGCGGGTCGTAGGAGTGCTTGGCGGAGGCGCGCAGCAGGCGGGTGGCGTTCTGCTCGCGGTCGGCCAGGCGGTCGGCCAGGCGGTCGGCGGCGGCCGTGGTGGGGGCGGTGGGCTGCGGCATGCGGCTGCTCCGGAGGGCGCGGGGGTGAGGGCTCCAGGAGGAGTAAAGCAATTAGACCGCTTGTCAACAAGGCTCCGGGCGTGATTCGCCCGCAGCGCGCGCCCGGCCGACCGCGGCGAGACTGGCCGCATGGACCCGGTCACCGCGCTCGAACGGATCGCCTTCCTGCTGGAACGCGAACAGGCCTCCCCGTACCGGGTGAAGGCCTTCCGCACCGCCGCCGGCGCGGCCGCCCGCCTGCCCGACGGGCCGGTCGACGCCGCCCGCGCCGCCCGCCTGCCCGGCATCGGCAAGGTCACCGCCCAGGTGATCGCCGAGGCGTCGGCCGGCCGGGTGCCCGCGTACCTGACGGAGGTCGCGGCGCGGGCCGTGGTCGAGCCGCCGACCGGCGCGGCGGGGGAGCTCCACGCCGCGCTGCGCGGCGACTGCCACCTGCACTCGGACTGGTCGGACGGCGCGAGCCCGATCGCGCTGATGGCCCGCACGGCCCGCGAGCTGGGACACGGGTGGGCGGTGCTGACCGACCACTCGCCACGGCTGACGGTGGCCAACGGCCTGAGCGCGGAGCGCCTGCGCGAGCAACTGGAGGTGGTCGAGGCGCTGAACGCGGACCTGGCGCCGTTCCGGCTGCTGACCGGGATCGAGTGCGACATCCTCGACGACGGCTCGCTGGACCAGGAGGAGGACCTGCTGGCCCGCCTGGACGTGGTGGTGGCCTCGGTCCACTCCAAGCTGCGGATGGACCGCGCGGCGATGACCCGGCGGATGCTCGCGGCGGTCCGCAACCCGCTGGTGGACGTGCTGGGCCACTGCACCGGCCGGCGGCTGGGAGACAGGCCGCGGCCGGAGTCGGCGTTCGACGCGGAGCGGGTCTTCGCGGCCTGCGCGGAGGCCGGGACCGCGGTGGAGATCAACTGCCGGCCGGACCGGCAGGACCCGCCCGAACCGCTGCTCGCCCTGGCGGTGGAGGCGGGCTGCCTGTTCTCGATCGACACCGACGCCCACGCGCCCGGACAGCTGAGCTGGCAGGACGACGGCTGCGTCCGGGCGGCGCGGGCCGGGATCGGCGCGGACCGGGTGATCACCACCTGGGAGGCGGAGACCCTGCTGGACCGCCGGCCGGGCTCCCCGGGGACGGTCAGGCCGTGAGGCGCTCGCGGAGGCTGTCGAGGGTCTCGTCCTTGAGGCCCAGCCCGGCGCGGGCGTAGCTCTCGACGTCGCCCCAGTACTCGGTCATCGTCTCGATCGCCGCCGCCAGGTAGGCCGGGCGGACCGAGAAGACCGCCTCGGCGACCTCCGGGTCGCCGCCCGCCGCCACGAACGCGTCGATGAGCGGTGCGAACTCCGCCCGCACCGCCGGGTTCACCGCCAGGTACTCGGCCTGGACGGTCTGCACGTCCGCGCCGAGCAGCAGCAGCACCAGCGCCGCGCCCCAGCCGGTGCGGTCCTTGCCCGCGGTGCAGTGGAACAGCACCGGTCCGCCGCCGCGGTGCGCCAGCGCGGTGATCAGCTGCTTGTACGCCTGGCGGGCGGACGGGCTGGTGACGAAGGCCCGGTAGTCCTCGACCAGGGCGCGTTCGGCGCCCCCGTTGCCGAGCAGCAGGTTCGCCGTGCCCGGGTCGGCCATCGCCGAGGCGAGCGCGGCGGTCGCGCCACTGCCGGAGGCGTCCGCCAGCACGTCCGCGACCAGCAGGTGCGCCCCGCCGGGCACCCGGTCCGGGCGGGCGGCGCGCTCCGCCTCGGTGCGCAGGTCGATCACCGTCCGGATGCCCAGCGCGGTGAACAGCGGGTCGCCGGACGCGTCGAAGCGGTCCAGCTGGCCGGAGCGGAAGGCGATCCCGGGCGTGACCCGGGCGCCGCCCGGGAGGTCGATGCCGCCCAGGTCCCGGAGGTTGGCGACGGTGGCGGACTCCACGATGTGTGCGTACTGCATGACGACCTCCGGCGGCGACGGACCCTACCGGAACGCTAGGCGCGGCCCGGGCCCGGCGCCCGTGGAGCGCGTCCGCTCGGGGCGCGCTCTCCCCGGGGGCCCCGCGCGCCCTATTGCCCGACGGGTCGTCAGGCGGCAGGGTGGCACGCGGCTCCCCTCGCGGTGCCGGGGAGCATCGGGCGGACGAAGGGACGGAACCACCGGTATGGCAGCACGGATTCTGATCGTCACCGGCGACGCGGCCGAGTCGCTGGAGGTCTTCTACCCGTACCAGCGCCTCGTCGAGGAGGGCTACCGGGTCGAGATCGCGGCGCCCAGCCGCAAGCGGCTGCAGTTCGTGGTCCACGACTTCGTCGAGGGCTTCGACACCTACACCGAGAAGCCCGGCTACACCTGGCCCGCCGACCTGGCCTTCGCCGAGGTGGACCCCGCGCAGTACGCGGCGCTGGTGCTGCCCGGCGGCCGCGCCCCCGAGTACCTGCGCAACGACCCCGAGGTGCAGCGGATCGTCCGGCACTTCTTCGAGGCGGACAAGCCGGTCGCGCAGATCTGCCACGGCCCGCTGATCACCCTGCGCGGCGGCACCCTGTCCGGCCGCACCACCTCCGCGTACCCGGCGCTGGAGCCGGACGTCGAGGCGGGCGGCGCGGTCTTCGCCGACGGCGACGCCGTGGTCGACGGGCTGCTGGTCTCGGCCCGGGCCTGGCCGGACCACCCGGGCTGGATGCGCGCGTTCATCGAGGTGCTGCGCGAGAAGGCGCCGATCGACTAGGAGCCGGCTGCGGGGCGGAGGCGGGGGACGGCGGGTCCGGCGTCCCCCGCCTCCGCCGCGTCCTGGGCCGCCGTCACCTCGTCGCCGTGCTCGAAGCCCCCGGCGCCGACGGCCCCGATCGGCGCCGGCAGGGTGCGGCCCAGGTCGGTGAGGCGGTACTCGACGTGTGACGGCCCGTCCGGGGCCTCCCAGCGTTCCACCAGGCCGTTGGACCGCAGCCGCCGCAGCGTCTCGGTGAGGACCTTGGAGCTGATCTTGCCGATCCGCTCCCGCAGCTCGACCGGGCGCCGGGGGCGCCGAGGTGGTGCTGCCCTTCGCGGCGGGGGCGGACGTGGTGCGGGGGCTGCGCGCGGAGCCGGCGGGCACGGTGCTGGTCGACTGCTCCAACCCGGTCGGGCCGGGGTTCCGGCTGCTGACGGAGGGTGGGCCGTCGGCGGCCCGGCTGCTCGCCGCGGCGGCGCCGGAGGCGCACGTGGTCAAGGCGTTCAACCTCTGCCACGAGGACGTGTGGCGGATGCGCCCGCCGGTGTTCGGCGGGCGGCCGCTGGCGGTGCCGGTGTGCGGGGACGACGCGGCGGCCCTGGCCCGGGTGCGCGGGCTGGTGCGCGACGCGGGGTGCGAGCCGGTGGCCGGCGGGGGCCTCGACCGGGCGGGGCTGCTGGAGGCGACCGCCGCGCTGTTCATCGGGCTGTGGGCGGGGGAGGGGGCTGACGCGCAGGCGATCGCCCCGCCGCTGGCGTACGCCACCGGTCCGGCCCGCCGGTAGGCACCCGGTCGGTGCGGGTCCTTGGGCCGTCCGGGGGGTGGCGGTTGCCGCGGCCGGGGATGGGGGGAAGCGTGGAGCCATGGCACGAGGAAGCAGTGAGGACGAGCAGGAGCTGCTGCGGCTGCACGCCGGAGCGCTGGAGCGGTTCGGCCGGCTGGTCGAGGAGGCCGGCGCGGGGCAGTGGGAGGACCCGACGCCGTGCAGCGACTGGACGGTACGGGACCTGGTGAACCACGTGACGGTCGAGCAGCTGTGGGTGCCCGCGATGCTCGCCGGGTCGTCGGTGGCCGAGGTCGGCGACCGGTACGACGGTGACGTACTGGGCGACGACCCGGCGGCGGCCTGGCGGGCGGCCGCGGCGGCGGCGCTGGCCGCGTTCGCGGAGCCCGGCGCGCTCGGCCGGACGGTCCACCTCTCGTACGGGGACCGGCCGGCCGAGGGGTACTGCCGGGAGATGACGGTCGACGCGGTGGTGCACGGCTGGGACCTGGCCGTCGGGCTCGGCGCGGACGCGCGGATGGCCGCGGACGCGGCGGAGTTCGCGCTCGCCGAGGTCACGCCGTACGCCGACGCGCTGGTAGCGTCGGGCCTGTTCGCGCCGCCCGTCAGCGTGCCGGTCGGGGCCGACGTGCAGACCCGGCTGCTGGGGCTGGTCGGCCGGGACGCGACGGACCCGTTCGGCTCGGACCGGTGATCACGCTGCGGGGCCGGACGGTGGCGTTCCTGACGGCGCCGGCCGGGGTCGAGCAGGTCGAGCTGACGGCGAGCTGGCAGGCGGTGCTGGAGGCCGGCGGCACGCCCCGGCTGCTGTCCACCCGGCCCGGGCGGGTGCAGGCCTTCCGGGGCCTCGACCGGGCGGACACCTTCGCCGTGGACACCGTGGTCGCCGAGGCCGAACCCGCCGGGTACGACGGGCTGGTGCTGCCCGGCGGGGTGGCCAACCCCGACCGCCTGCGGACGGCGCCCGAGGCGGTCGACTTCGTCCGGGAGTTCGTCGGCCTCGGCCGGCCGGTCGCGGTGATCTGCCACGGCGGATGGACGCTGGTCGAGGCGGGCGCGGTGCGCGGCCGGACCATGACCTCGTGGCCCTCGATCCGCACCGACCTGGAGAACGCGGGCGCCACCTGGGTCGACGAGCCGGTGCACGTCTGCACGGACGGGCCGAACACGCTGGTGTCCAGCCGGAAGCCGGCCGACCTGCCGCAGTTCTGCGACACCTTCGTCAGCCGCTTCGCCCGGGCCGGGGCCTGAGGCCGCGGGCGGCGCGGGTCAGCAGTCGCGGAGTTCGGGGCTCTGGTTGAGGAGCTGGGCGCGCACGGAGGTGAACTTCCGGTAGGTGGCGGTGGTTTCGGCGCCCGGACGGAAGACGGCCACCCGGTGGCAGTTCTGGAAGGCCAGCTTGACGGAGAAGTGCCGCTCCAGGGCGCCGCGGATCGCGTCACTGGCCAGGGCGCGCAGCAGCTGGGCCCGCTCGGGTTCGCTCGGGGCGAGCGTGTTGTCGGCGAACTCTGCCCCGGTGGTGCCGAGTTCGGTGGTGAGGTCGCCGATCAGGCGGTAGGCGTACGGCAGTGAGGTGCGGACGGCGTCGACGAACTCGGCGTCGGCGACGTGGTCGAGTTCGGCCTTGGCGAGCAGCGTGGGGGAGACGTCGAGGGACATGGGGCGCGGCCTTCCTGGTCGGCTTCATGATAATGAAAGTCGTTTCCACTTGTGGTGGTGTCCGCGATGCTCCCCGTCGGCCTGACGGGATGTCAAGCGGGTGTCGGCCGTCCGGGTGGGGTGCGGGCGTGCCGCCGCTCGCGCCGGGCCGGGGCGGTTCCTAGAGTGGAAGGGGAGGTGCGCCGTGGATGATCAGGGCAGGACCGCAGCAGGTGCCGACCGCCGGATTCTGGAGCGGATCGGCGAGATGGTCGACGAGGAGCGCAGGCTGCGCGCCGCGCTGGCGGAGGGCCGGATCGACCCGGAGACCGAGCAGCGCGAGCTGAAGGGCATCGAGGAGCAGCTCGACCAGTGCTGGGACCTGCTGCGACAGCGGCGGGCGCGGGTCGAGGCCGGCGAGGACCCGGACCGGGCGTCGGTGCGCAGCGTGGCGGAAGTGGAGCGGTACGAGTCCTGAGCGGGCCCGTCAGACCGCCGCGTCGAGCGCGGCGGTGACCCGGTCGAGCAGGGTGCGCAGGGCGCGGACGTCCTCGAGCGGCAGGCCGGTGGCGGCCATGATGCGGCGCGGGACCTGCAGCGCCTCGGCGCGCAGTGCGGTGCCGGCCTCGGTGGGGGTGACGGTGACCGAGCGCTCGTCCTCGGGGCTGCGCTCGCGGCGGACCAGGTCGGCCGCCTCCAGGCGCTTGAGCAGCGGGGAGAGGGTGCCGGAGTCCAGGCGCAGGTACTCGCCGATCTGCTTGACCGGGAGCGTGCCGTGCTCCCAGAGCACCAGCATCACCAGGTACTGCGGGTAGGTCAGGCCGAGGTCCTTGAGGACCGTGCGGTAGACGCCGCCGAAGGCCCGCGAGGCGGCGTTCAGCGAGAAGCAGATCTGCAGGTCCAGGCGCAGCAGGTCCTCGTCCGGCACCTCGGGGAGCGTGGTCATGCCTCCCAGGGTATCGGGCCGCCGTGCGAACCATTGAGTTGTGCGCAATTGAATTGCGTGCTCTACTTGTGGGCGTAGGGCGGCCCCGTGGCCGCCGAGGCGAAGAAGGGATTGCTCGCATGGACGCGCTGTACACCGCCGTGGCCACCGCCAACGGACGCGAGGGCCGCACCGTCAGCTCCGACCGTCAGCTCGACCTGGCGCTGGCGATGCCGCCCGCGCTCGGCGGCAACGGCCAGGGCACCAACCCGGAGCAGCTGTTCGCGGCCGGCTACGCCGCCTGCTTCGCCAGTGCGCTGGGCCTGGTCGGCCGGCAGGCCCGGGTGGACACCGGCGACATCTCGGTGACCGCCGAGGTGGCCATCGGCAAGGACGCGACCGGCTTCGGCCTGGCCGTCGTGCTGCGGGTCGAGCTGCCGGACGAGCTGGACGGCGAGACCGGCCGGCTGCTGGTGAAGCAGGCGCACGAGGTCTGCCCGTACTCCAAGGCCACCCGCGGGAACATCCCGGTCGAGCTGATCGTCGAATAGTCGGGGACCGGAGAACGCGCGAGCGGGCCGAACCACGTGGGGGTGGTCGGCCCGCTCGCGTCCGTGCGTCGGCGGTCAGAGCGGGAGCAGCTCCGGGCGCTTGGCCTCGACGTGGTCACCGGAGGACTCGCCGCGCAGCCGGCGGCCGACCCACGGCAGCAGGTAGGTGCGGGCCCACTGCAGGTTCTCGCGGCGCTGCTCCGCGGCGGTCGGCTCCGGGCGGGCCGGCCACGGGGCCTCCGGGTCGGCCGCGACCGGCAGGCCGAGCGAGCGGGCGGCCAGCAGGGCGACCCGCTGGTGGCCCTCGGGGGACAGGTGCAGCCGGTCGTCGCTCCAGGCGCGGCGGTCGTGCACCGAGCGCAGCGACCACAGGTCGGCCACCTGGCAGCCGTTGCGGTCGGCGATCGCCCGCAGGTGCGCGTTGTAGGTGGCGATCTTGCCGCGCAGGTGGCGCAGCACCGGCACGTCCTTGGTGTCGAAGCCGGTGCAGATCAGCAGGGTGCCGGTGTGCTCGCGCAGTTCGACGACGGCCGCCTCGAAGCGCTCGGCGGTCAGGTCCGGGTCGCTGCCCGGACGCAGGATGTCGTTGCCGCCCGCGCAGAGGGTGACCAGGTCGGGCTGGATCCGGCGGATCTGCGGGACCTGCTCGGTCGCGATCTGGTCCAGCAGTCGGCCGCGGACCGCCAGGTTCGCGTAGCGGAAGTCGCCGTCCGGGCGCCGCGCGGCCAGCATCCCCGCCAGCCGGTCGGCCCAGCCGGCGAACGCCCCGTCCGGGCCCGGGTCGTTGAGCCCCTCGGTGAAGCTGTCCCCGAGGGCGGCGTACGAGCTGAAGTCAAGGGTCTCCTGGTAGTCAGCCATGCAGGAGATACTTCACTGTCTGAAGTGACCTACGCCACCGTAGGTGGCCGGTCGCGGTGGGTGATCTGCGCCACGGCCCGGCCGCGCGGGGCCGGGCCGTACGCTGAGGGGCATGACCACGGATGCGGTGACCGAGGAGAAGACCCGGCGCAGGGCGATGATGGTCCGGGCGACGATCTACATCGCCGGGACGCACCTCTTCGCCGGCTTCGTCATCCTGCTGTTCGCGCTCGGCGGCCGCGGCAAGTAGTCCGCGGGCCCGGGGGAGCTCAGCCGGTGGGGCGCAGGACGAAGACGCCCCAGCCCAAGTACGGGCGGCGGTAGGCGAGGTGGCCGTGGCGGCGTTCGGCGACGTAGCGGCGCAGCGCCGGGGTGTCCGGGTCGTCCGGGTTGGCGCGCAGCCAGTCGCTCAGGGTGCGCCACTGCGCGGCCTCGTAGCGGTCCCAGCTGTCCGCGTCCGCCAGCACCATCTCCAGCAGCTCGCAGCCCGCCTCCTCGAAGCGCGGCAGCAGGCCCGGCAGCGTGGTGAAAGTCTCGGGCGTGGCACCGAAGTCGGCGTACGCCTCCGCCGGGGGCTCGGCGTGCAGGAACGGCTCGCCGACCAGCAGCAGCCCGTCCGGGGCGAGCGCGGGCTTCATCAGCTCCAGGGTGCCGACCAGGCCGTCGCCGATCCAGGTCGCGCCGAGGCAGCTGACCAGGTCGAAGCCGCCCGGCTCGGCCCCGTACGCCGCCGCGTCCCCCCGCACGAACTCGATCCGGTCGGCGACCCGCAGCTCGGCGGCGCGCTCGCGGGCCGCCGCCAGGAACACCTCGCTCAGGTCGACGCCGGTGCCGCGGGTGCCCCAGCGGGCCGACCAGGAGGCGAGCAGCTCGCCCTTGCCGCAGGCCAGGTCGAGGATCCGGGCGCCGGGCCGCAGCCGGCAGAGCTCGCCGAGCAGGGCCAGCTTGGCCTCGGAGAACGGGTTGAGGATGCGGTGCGAGGACTCGGCGATCTCGTGGAAGCGCAGTGACATGCCGCGCAGTCTCGACCCAAGTCGGCCTCACGGCAACCGGATTAACGCTCGGCGCCGGACTGCTCGGCGCGGGACCGCTGGGTGACCGCGTCGAGGTGGGTGCGGAAGCGCACGGCCTGGGCCGGGTCGATCCGGGCCGGCGCCACCACCGCCGAGACGATCACGTCGCAGAGCTCGGCCGAGACGTCGTCCCAGGTGGGCGACCGCCCCTTGCGGGGGCCGGCCCCCAGCGCGCCGGTCACCGCCTGCCGGACGTCCTCGTCCACGGCTCTCCCCGGGGTCGTCACGGATCTGGTGCGACCGTACAGGGCGGATCGGGCCTTTGGTCCCGATTCGTGGAGGATCGGGTCTGGCCCGGGGCGGCGGCGCTTGGTGACCATGGACGGACCGGCGGCACCCTCCCCCGACCCGCCGGCCGAGCACCGGGAAGAGCATGTCGCAGCAGAACGCCCCGTCCGCAGGCCACGCACTGGTCGAACAGCACGGCGTCGACACCATTCCGGAGGCCGAGCGCACCAGCTCGCCGAGGGACGTGCTGTCGATCCTGGTCGGCTCCAACCTGGCCTTCGGCGTGGTCGTCTTCGGCTGGCTGCCGGTGTCCTTCGGGCTGTCGTTCTGGGCGGCGGCCGGCTCGGTGCTGATCGGGACGGTGCTGGGCATCGCGCTGACCGCGCCGCTGGCCCTGGTGTCGCTGCGGACCGCGACCAACCTGTCGACCAGCTCCGGCGCGTTCTTCGGCGTCCGGGGCCGCCTGATCGGCTCCGTGGTCGGCCTGCTGCTGTCACTCGGCTACACCGCGCTGGCCCTGTGGGTCGGCGGCGACGTGGTGGTCGGCGCGCTGAACCGGATGCTGGGGCTGCCGACCGGCGGCGCCGCGTGCGTGGTCACGTACGCGGCGCTGGCCGGGCTGAGCGCCACGGCGGCGGTGTTCGGCTACCGGCTGCTGCTGAAGCTGGAACGGATCCTGATGTGGGCCATGGGCGGGCTGCTGCTCGCCGGGCTGCCGGCCTTCGCGCCGCACTTCGACGCGGGCGCGCACGGCGACTACCTGCTGGGCGGCTTCTGGCCGACCTGGCTGCTGTCCGTGGTCGCCGCCGGGCTGAGCGGGCCGATCGCCTTCATCACGCTGCTGGGCGACTACACCCGGTACGTCTCGCCGGTGCGCCACTCCGGGCGGCGGGTGCTGTGGTCGACGGCGGGCGGGCTGTTCCTGGGGCTGCTGATCCCCCAGCTGTTCGGCACCTTCACCGCGGTGGCGACCGGCGCCGGCGACGACTACGTGGGCGGACTGATCGCCGGGGCGCCGGTCTGGTTCCTGCTGCCGCTGCTGCTGAACGGGCTGCTGGGCAGCGCCGGCAACACCGGCCTGATGCTCTACAGCATGGGCCTGGACCTGGACGCCGTCCTGCCGCGGGCCGGCCGGCGGCAGGCCACCAACGTGGTGGCCGCGGTCGTTGTCGCCCTGGTGTTCCTGGGGCACTTCGTGTGGAGCGCGCAGGACGCGGTGACCTCCTTCGTCCTGGTGCTGACCGCGATCGGCACGCCGTGGGCGGTGATCACCCTGATCGGCCACCGGCGGTGCCGCGGCGACTACGACCGCAGCTCGCTGCAGGTGTACAACCGCGGCACCCGCGGCGGCGTGTACTGGTACCGGTCCGGCTGGAACGTGCCCGCGACCACCGCCTGGGCCGTCGGCAGCGCCGTCGGACTGCTGGGGATCGACACGCCCGTGTACCGGGGGCCGCTGCTGGCCGCCACCGGCGGGATCGACGTCAGCTTCCTGCTGGCGGGCGGGGTGGCCGCCCTGCTGTACGTCGGGCTGTCGCGGCGCACCCGGGGGCTGGCCGGGCCCGAGCCGGTGCCCGCCGCGGCGGAGGCGCAGCGGGTCGGCTGAGCCGGCGCGGCACTCAGTGCAGGTGCTGCCGCCAGTCGGTGGGGACGCGGTCGCGCGGGCCCGGGGCGGGCTGGTCGACCGGGTGGGCGAGCGGCGGGTGCAGCGCCGGACCCCGGTAGTACTGCTCGGTCTCGACGTTCCACAGCCAGTCCTCGCCCGGCTCGAAACTGGCGAGGAAGGGGTGGCCGGCGGTCCGGGCGTGCGTGGTCGCGTGCCGGGACGGCGAGGAGTCGCAGCAGCCGACGTGGCCGCACGCCGCACACCGGCGCAGGTGGAACCACCAGCCCGCGCCCTCGCCGGACAGGCACTCGGCGCAGCCGTCGCCGCTCGGCGGGACGTCCGGGTCGATGCCGGGGACGGCGTCGCCGCCGCTGCCATCGGTGTCCTGGGACATGGGACCACCTCCGGTTCGCATGCTAGGCGGGGCCGGAGGGTCGGGCGAGGCGGCCGCGGGGGCGTGCGGACCGGCGCCGGTGCGGTCAGCGCTTGGAGCCGTCCACGATCACCGGTGCGCCGCCCTGGCCCGAGCCGCACGGGCTCGCGTAGACCGGGTTCTTCTCGGCGGCGGCCCGGAAGGCCTCGTAGCACTGGCTCTGCAGGATCCGGTCGGTGAGCGAGTTGGCGATCGTGGTGTTGGCCGCCGCGGTGCTCTCCGCCTCGATCCGGCGCTTCTCCGCCTCCGCCTTGGCGGTCAGCACCGCCGCCTCGGCCTGCTGGGTCGCCTGGTCCTGCTGGATCTTCTGGTCGATCGCCTTCTGCAGGACCTCGCTCGGCTTGACGTTGCGCAGGTTGACGCTGTTGACGACGATCCCCCGGGGGGACAGCCGGTCGGTGATCAGCTTCTCCATCTCCGTGCTGATCGCCTCGCGCTGCGAGGCGTAGCCCTCGACGCTGGTGTGCTTGGCGAAGACGTTGCGGACGATCTCCCGGGTGTCCGGGAGGACGAGGCGCTGCTGGACGTTGGCCGCGCTGCCGGAGAGCTTGTACAGCGCGAGGGTGCGGTCGGGGTCGATCGCCCACTTCACGGTGAGGTCGACGTAGAGCACTCCGCCCTCGGAGGACCGTACCTCCACGGTGTCGTCCCCGGTGAGGTTGAGGTCCGAGGGCCGGGTGGAGAAGGTCGTGACCTCCGTCAGCGGCGACTTGAGGTGCAGGCCGGGCTGCCAGGTGTCGCCCACCGAGCCGAGCGTGGTGGGGACCCCCACTTCGTAGGGTTCGACGACGTAGCTGAAGGAGCCCAGCGCGAACAGCAGCCCCACGCCGCCGACGAGCAGGCCGGTGAGGGTGGCGAAGCGGAAGTCGACGATCGAGCGCCGCTTCAGCACGAGCAGCGTGACGGCGGCGATCAGGAGCAGGACGGAGAAGTAGAACACGGTGCGTCCCCCCGGACGGTGGTGCCCGGAAGGCTTTCCGGGCACCACCGGTGATGCCCGGTCAGACGGCGGCGAACCCCGGTGCCGGGCGCCGGAACCGCGCGGGAGGCGCCGGTCGGCGGTCCGCCGGTCCGCGCGGATTCCCGGGTCGATCTCGACGGGGCCGCGGCGGTCGGGATAAGGTGGCATTCTGGTCTAGACCACTGGCCATTCGGGCCGCGATTCAGAACGGTGCAGTCATGGAGATCGTCATCCTCCCCGATGCCGCGGCCTGCGGTGAACTCATCGCCTCGGCGATGGCCGAGCTGGTGGAGCGCAAGCCCGACGCCCTGCTCGGGGTCGCCACGGGCTCGACGCCGCTGCCGGTGTACCAGGCGCTGGCCGCGAAGGTGCGCGGCGGGTCCGTCGACGTCTCGCGGGCCCGGATCTGCCAGCTCGACGAGTACGTCGGCCTGCCCGCCGGCCACCCCGAGTCGTACCGCTCGGTCGTGCTGCGCGAGGTCGTCGAGCCGCTCGGCCTGACCGAGGAGTCCTTCTTCGGCCCCGACGGAGCCGCCGAGGACGTCGCCGCCGAGGCGATCGCCTACGACCGGTCGCTGGCCGCCGCGGGCGGCGTGGACCTGCAGCTGCTCGGCATCGGCACCGACGGGCACATCGGCTTCAACGAGCCGTGCTCCTCGCTGGCCTCGCGGACCCGGATCAAGACGCTGACCCGGCAGACCCGGCTCGACAACGCGCGCTTCTTCGACAGCCTGGAGGAGGTGCCGCACCACGTGATCACCCAGGGCATCGGCACCATCCTGGAGGCCCGGCACCTGGTGCTGCTGGCCACCGGCGAGGGCAAGGCGGACGCCGTCGCCGCCGCCGTCGAGGGCCCGCTCTCCGCGCTGGTGCCGGCCTCGGCCCTCCAGCTGCACCCGCACGCCACGGTGGTCGTGGACGAGGCCGCCGCGTCCGGCCTCAAGCTGGCCGACTACTTCCGGGCGACCTACGCGGCGAAGCCGGACTGGCAGTCCATCTGATCCCCGCCGATCGACGCCGGCCGCGGCCGGTCGGAGCGCGCGCCGACGGGCGCCCTCCGGCCGGCCGCGGCCGTTCGCGCGCCCGGGGTCAGAGCGGGGTGGTGACCTTGAGGATCAGGAGCAGGGCGCCGGCCGCGTTGAGGGCCGAGACGGCGGAGGCGGCGGTGCCCGCGGCGGCGAACACGGTGGCGAGGGCGGCCGGGCTGTGCGCCGGGGGCCAGGCGTGCGGGACCGGGCCGAGCAGGGCGGCCACCCGGCGGGGGACCGGCCCGGGGGCGGCGAAGGCGGGCAGGCCGACCGGGTGCGGGGCGGAGATCAGCGCGGCCCGGGCGACCGCGCGGGCGGTCAGCCGGCGGTCGCCGACCGCGTGCGCGGCCACCTCGTCGGCCCACCGCTCGGTGTTGTAGGCCACCGCACGGTGCAGCGGCCGCAGGAAGGGGTTGACGCAGCCCGCGAGCCGGGTGACCAGCAGGTGGCGGTGGTGGCGGTGCGTCAGGTGGGCGCGCTCGTGGGCGAGCAGCGCGGTGCGCTCGTCCTCGGCGAGGCCGCCCAGCATGCCGGTGGAGACGACGATCCGTCCGCCGTCCGGGCCGGGGAGGGCGTAGGCGTACGGCTGCGGGTCGGGCAGCACGGCCGGGCCGGGCCCGGCGGGCAGGCCGGCGACGGCGCGCAGCGCGTCGAGGCGGACCCGGCGGTGGCGGTGCAGCGTCCGGGCGCAGGCGGCGACCACCGCGGTCAGCGCGACGATCGCGCCGCTGCCCACCGCCTGGTGGAACGGGACGGCGTCGCGCACCTCCGGGTCGGACCAGCTGTCCGGCAGCGGGTTGCCGGGGATGTGCGCGGTGCCGACCACGAACAGCAGGGCCAGGCTGACCGCGCTGCACAGCGCCATCGCCGCGGCGATCGTGGTGAGCAGGCGGGCGGCGGCGCGCGGGTGCAGGTGGTGGCCGGCCAGCCGGGCGATCGGCAGCGCGGTCAGCGGCAGGACGAGGGGGAGGAAGACGGCCGTGCCCACGGGTCAGCTGCCGCCGTCCGTCGCGGCGTCCAGGAGCTGGCGCAGCAGCTCCTCGTCCTGCGGGAGCAGGGCGGTGACGAAACTGGCGAGGACCGCGTCCCGGTCCGCGTGGGTGTCCAGCACGCGGCGCATCCGCAGGGCGGCCAGCCCGGCCGCGTCGGCGGAGGCGAGCCAGCGGTAGGAGCGGCCCGAACGGGCGCGCGAGACGGCGCCCTTGGCGTGCAGCCGGGACAGGATCGTCATCACCGTGGTGTACGCGAGGTCGCCGGGCAGCCGGTCCTGCACCCAGTGCGCGGTGGCCGGGCCGGGCGCGGCGCGCAGCGCGTCCAGGACCTGGGCCTCCAGTTCGCCCTGGCCGCGACGGCGGGGGCGGGCGGACGGGTCCAGGTCCTCGCTCATCGGCTCTCCCTCGGTGGCTGGTTGCGCGCCATCCTACGAGGCGCCGGTGTCCGCGTGGATGACGGGTCGTGCGGATGACGGGTCGTGCGGTTGACGCGGCGTAGGCGCGGGGTGCGTGGTGGATTCCGCCGCGATCTACAGTGTTGTAGATTCGAAGGACTGACGGGGAGAGCAGCTGGAGGGAACCATGGGAGTCACGCTCGCCAAGGGCGGCAACGTCTCGCTGACCAAGGAGGCCCCGGGCCTCACCTCGGTCATCGTCGGTCTCGGCTGGGACGTCCGCGCCACCTCCGGTGCCGCCTTCGACCTGGACGCCAGCGCGCTGCTGTGCGACGGGTCCGGGCGGGTGCTCAGCGACCAGCACTTCGTCTTCTACAACAACCTGCGCAGCCCCGAGGGCTCGGTCGAGCACAGCGGCGACAACCTGACCGGTGGCGGCGACGGCGACGACGAGCAGATCCGGGTCGACCTGGCCGCCGTGCCGCCGACCGTGGCCAAGGTGGTCTTCCCGGTCTCGATCTACGACGCCGACCAGCGCCGGCAGAGCTTCGGCCAGGTCCGCAACGCCTTCATCCGGGTCGTCAACGAGGCGGACGGCAGCGAGGTCGCCCGCTACGACCTCTCCGAGGACGCGTCCACCGAGACCGCGATGGTCTTCGGCGAGCTGTACCGCTACGGCACCGAGTGGAAGTTCCGGGCGATCGGCCAGGGCTACGCCTCCGGCCTGCGCGGGATCGCGCTGGACTACGGCGTCAACGTCTGAGCCGCCGGCGCCCGTTCAGCACTGCGGGACGTTGAGGGCGAGGCCTCCTCGTGAGGTCTCCTTGTACTTGTCGCTCATGTCGGCCCCGGTGTCGCGCAGGGTGCGGATGACGGCGTCCAGGGGGACCAGGTGCTGCCCGTCGCCGTTCAGGGCCAGGCGGGACGCGGTGATGGCCTTGACGGCGCCGATGGCGTTGCGCTCGATGCAGGGGATCTGGACGAGCCCGGCGACGGGGTCGCAGGTCAGGCCGAGATGGTGCTCCAGCGCGATCTCCGCCGCGTTCTCCACCTGCCCGGGGGTGCCGCCGAGGACCTCGGTCAGCCCCGCGGCGGCCATCGCGGCGGCGGTGCCGACCTCTCCCTGGCAGCCCACCTGGGCACCGGAGATGGACGCGTTGCGTTTGACCAGGGTGCCGATGGCGGCGGCGGTGAGCAGGAAGCGCACCGTTCCCTCGTCGTCGGCGCCGGGGACGAACCGGTGGTAGTGGCGCAGCACGGCCGGCACGATGCCGGCGGCGCCGTTGGTCGGCGCGGTCACGACGCGCCCGCCGGCGGCGTTCTCCTCGTTGACCGCCAGCGCGTCCAGCGCGACCCAGTCCATGGGGTGCAGCGGCTCGGCCGTAGTGCCCCGTCGGAGGAGGCGCCGGTGGAGGGCGGGGGCACGGCGGGGGACGTTCAGCCCGCCGGGCAGGGTGCCCTCGGTGCGGGAACCGCGTTCGGCACAGTCGCGCATGACCGTCCACAGGTGCAGCAGCCGGGCGCGGACCGCGCTCTCGGGCCGCCGGGCGGTCTCGTTGGCCAGCATCAGGTCGCTGATCCGGCCGTCGCCGACCAGGTGCAGGAGTTGCCCGGCGTCGGTGAAGGGGTGCGGGACGTCGGAGGCGGCGTCGTTGGCGTCCTCGCCGAGCAGGAAGCCGCCGCCGACGGAGTAGGAGGTCCGGCGGGCCAGCACGACGTCGTCCCGGTCGAGTGCGGTGAAGGTCATGGCGTTGGGATGGGCCGGCAGGGTCCGCCCCGGGTGCAGCACCAGGGTGTGGCCGACGGTCCGCCCGCCCGGCAGCAGGACCCCGCCCTCGGCGGCGAACCGGCGGAAGCGCCCGTCGGCGGTGGCGGGGTCGACCGTCTCCGGCTCCTCGCCCGCCAGCCCCAGCGCCACGGCCTTGTCGGTGCCGTGCCCGACGCAGGTCGCCGCCAGTGAGCCGAAGAGCTCGACCTCGACGGCGGTGACGGCGGGCAGCAGACCGTCCCGGTCGAGGCCGTCCACGAAGCGGCGGGCGGCGCGCATCGGAGCCACCGTGTGGGAGCTGGACGGTCCGATGCCGACGCGGAAGAGGTCGAACACGCTGATCAAGGAGGACTCCTGGGAACGGCCGGGTGGCGGTCACAGGTCTACCGCCGACCGGCCCCACGAGGTGGCGATCACCGGCCACTGGCGTGGACGGGCACCCCGCCGGTCGGCGCCTGGTGCCGGTGGGACCCACGTGTCACCATGCGCGGTACTTCGCCACAGGAAGGAACGCACATGGCCGACGAGGACCTGCCGACGCACCTGTGCCGCCTCGGGCTGACCGGCCGGGAGGCGGAGCTGTACGTGGGGCTGCTGGCCGCCGGGCCCGGCGGCCGGCCCCCCGCGGATCTCGGCCCGGACGGTGATCCCGCACGGGAGCGTCACCTGGCTCACCTGCGCAGACTCGGCCTGGTCACGGTGTCGGAGACCGACGGGTGCCGCCGGCACGTACCGGTGGAGCCCACGGTGGCACTGGAGTTCCTGGCGCACAGCCGGGTCGCCGAGCTCCGCGAGGCACAGCAGGCCGCCGTCAACGCCTATCGTGGCTACCGCCGTTCGGTCAGCCCGCACCCGACCGAGAACCTGGTCGAGGTGGTCACCGGCGACTCCATCGTCGAGCACATCGAGACCATCGAGGCGGCGGCCGAGACCGAGGTGCTGCGCTTCGACTCGCCGCCGTACCACACCAACGGCAGCGCCAACCCGATCGAGATCGACAACCTCGGCAGGGGCGTCGAGTACCGGGTCGTCTACGCCAGATCCGCCGTCCAGCACGCCGCGTACTACGCCGTGAACATCCAGCCCTCGATCGCCGCCGGGGAGCAGGCGAGGATCCTGCCCACCGTCCCGGTGAAGCTCACCGTCTTCGACCGGCGGCTGGCCATCGTGTCGATGTCCTTCGTGGAGGCCGAGGTCAACGACTCGATGCTGCTGGTCCACCCGTCGAGCCTGCTGTCCGCGTTGACCGGGCTGTTCGAGACCTCGTGGCGGGCGGCGCTGCCGATGCACCTGGGGGAGCGGGTGCCGCCGGCGCTCAGCCCGATCCAGCGGCGCATCGTCGAGCTGCTGGCCACCGGGGTCACCGACGACACCATCGCCGAGCTGCTCGGGGTCAGCCGCCGCACCCTCTCGCGCCACCTCGAGCAGCTCAACTCCCGTGCGGGGTCGGTCACCCGCTTCCAGATGGCGCTGCACGCCGCGCGCAACGGCTGGATCTGACCCGGTCGGGTGTGTGCGACCGGCTGGCGAGGACGTGCCAGTGGCGGGAGTTGGCGCCCAAGGCGCTTCTCCGGCGGTACTTCTTGTGCCCCGGCTCGCCGCCGGACCGCGCCGGGTGGACCCGGCCGGCGCCGGCGAAGCCCCGACGCACCTCATCCGGGAGTCACCGTGTCCGTCCACCGCATGCTCCGCTGTGCCCACAGAACGCCACTCGCCGCCCTGGCCGTCGCCGTCGCGGCGGTCGCGGCGACCGCCGTTCCGGCCGCCGCCGCCCGGCCGGCCACCGGTTCCTACGTGGTGGTGCTCCGGGACGGCACCGTGCCGTCCCGGAGCACCACCGCGGTCACCGCCGTCGCCGACCGGCTGGCGCACACCCACGGCGGCACCGTCCGCACCGTGTTCGACACCGCGCTGCAGGGCTACGCGGCCGAGTTGACGCCCGCTCAGGCGCAGCGGCTGGCCGCCGACCCGGCCGTCGCCTGGGTGGAGCGGGACGGCATCCGGCACTCGGCCGCGGTGGCGAGCTGGGGCCTGGACCGGATCGACCAGCGCAGCCTGCCGCTGGACCGGAACTACGCCGCGCCGAACACCGCCTCCAACGTCACCGTCTACCTGGTCGACAGCGGACTGCGCACCACGCACAGCCAGTTCGGCGGCCGGGCGAGCATCGGCGTGGACCTGGTCGGCGACGGCCGGAACGGCGCCGACTGCCTCGGCCACGGCACCCACGTCGCCGGCACCGTCGGCGGCAAGGACTACGGCGTGGCCAGGGGAGTGAAGCTGGTCGCCGTCCGGGTCACCCCGTGCAACGACTCCATCCCCACCTCCTCGATCATCTCCGCCGCCGACTGGATCACCAAGCACGCCGTCAAGCCGGCCGTGGTCAACATGAGCATCAACGGCGGCGTCAGTTCCGCCGAGGACAAGGCGATCCGGAACTCCATCGCCTCCGGGGTCACCTGGGTGGTGTCCTCGGGCAACAGCAACGCCGACGCGTGCCGGAACTCGCCGGGGGACATCGCCGAGGCCGTCGTGGTCAACAACTCCACCTCCGACGACCAGCGCCGCTCGGACTCCAACTGGGGTGCCTGCACCGATCTGTTCGCCCCCGGCACCGGCATCGTCTCGGCGTGGAACTCCGGCGACAGCGACAGCCACACCCTGACCGGGACCTCGATGGCCGCGCCGCACGTCGCCGGGGCCGCCGCGCTCTACCTCTCCGCCCACCCGCGGGCGACCCCCGCCCAGGTCCAGGACGCCCTGGTCAGGTCCGCCACCGCCGGGAAGATCGGCAAGGCCGGCACCGACACCCCCAACCGGCTGCTCTACGTCGGAGGCCTGGGCGACAACCCCACCCCGTGACCGCCGAGCTCCGGCGGGCGAGGCCGCCGCCGGGTCCGCCGCGACCCCCAGTGCCCCTGCCGATCCCCACCCAGGAGACAGACATGTCCACCGGAACCCCCGGACGCCCCCGCACCACCCGGACGAAGAAGACCGTGCTCGCCGCCGCCCTGGCGGCCACCGTCGGCGCCACCCTGACCGCCCTCGACACCGGCTCGGCCTCGGCCGCGGCGACCCTGCCGAGGCCGGACCACATCGTCGTGGTGATGATGGAGAACCACGCGTACAAGCAGATCATCGGCAGCAGCAGCGCGCCGTACCTGAACTCGCTCGCCAAGGGCGGCGCCGTCCTCAAGGCCTCCTACGGCATCACCCACCCCAGCCAGCCGAACTACTTCGCCGTCTTCTCCGGCAGCACCCAGGGCATCACCGGCGACGGCTGCTACAGCGTCGGCTCGATGTCCGCCCCCAACCTGGCCTCCGAGCTGATCGCGGCGGGCCGGACCTGGGGCAGCTACAACGAGTCGCTGCCCAGCGAGGGCTCCACCACCTGCAAGAGCGGCAAGTACGCGCAGAAGCACAACCCCTGGTTCGCGTTCAAGAACGTGCCGACCGGATCCGGGCACACCTTCGCGCAGTTCCCGAGCGACTACGGCAAGCTGCCCACGGTCTCCTTCGTCGTCCCCAACCTCTGCAACGACATGCACGACTGCAGCGTGGGCACCGGCGACAGCTGGATCAAGAACAACCTCGCCGGGTACGCCGACTGGGCCAGGACGCACAACAGCCTCCTCGTCGTCACCTACGACGAGGACGACCGCAACAGCGGCAACCAGATCCCCACCGTGCTGTACGGGCAGCCGGTCAAGGCCGGAACCGCGCCGACCGCCAAGTACAACCACTACGACATGCTCCGCACCCTGGAGGACCTCGCCGCGGTCGGCAAGCACGCCGGAAAGGCCGCCGACGCCACCGACATCGCCGGCATCTGGAACTGACCGTGTACATCGCGGACAGCCGACTCCCCGCGGCGTCCGCCGCCGCCCCGGCCCCAGGGCCGGGGCGGTCCGCGCGGATCGCCCCCACCGTGCTGGCCCTCGGCACGGTCAGCCTGATCACCGACGTCTCCTCCGAGATGGTCACCGCCGTCCTGCCGCTGTACCTGGTCACCGTTCTCGGGGTCTCCCCGCTCGGGTTCGGCCTGCTGGACGGCGTCTTCAACGGCGCCTCCGCCACCCTGCGGATGCTCGGCGGCCTGCTCGGCGACCGCGGCGGCGGCCGCCACAAGGCCGTGGCCACCGTCGGCTACGGCCTCTCCGCACTCTGCCGACCGGCGCTCCTGCTGGTCCGCACCGCGCCACTGATCGGCCTCGTCCTCGCCGTCGACCGGGTCGGCAAGGGACTGCGGACCGCACCCCGCGACGCCATGATCTCCCTCGCCGCGCCGCCCGAACGGCGCGGCCGGGCGTTCGGGGTGCACCGGGCCATGGACACCGCCGGAGCGCTGACCGGCCCGCTGCTCGCCTTCCTCGTCCTGCGCAGCGCACCCGGCGGCTACCACGCCGTCTTCACCGTCAGCTCGTACGTCGCGGCGCTCGGCGTGCTCGTGCTGGTCCTGCTCGTCCCCGGGCGCAGCCTGCGCTCCGCGCCGCCCGTCCCCGGCGGGCGACCGCGCCCGGGTGAGCTGCTCCGGCTGCCGGCCCTGCGCCGGATCACCGGGTGCGCCACCCTGCTCGGGCTCGCCACGGTCAGCGACTCCTTCGTCTACCTGCTGCTGCAGCGGCGGCTGGAGCTGCCCACGGCCTGGTTCCCGCTGCTGCCGCTGGGCACCGCCGGCGTCTACCTGCTGCTCGCCGTCCCGTTCGGCGCGATCGCCGATCGGATCGGCCGCCGGCGGATGTTCGTACTCGGACACGTCGCGCTGCTCGCCGGCTACGGCCTGCTGCTGGCCCGGCCGGGCAGCGGTGCGCCGCTCGCCGCCGCGGTCCTCGTCCTGCACGGGCTCTTCTACGCCGCGACCGACGGCGTCCTCGCCGCCGCCGCGGCGGAAGCGGTGCCCGAACGACGGCGCGGCGCCGGACTCGCCCTGGTCGGCACCGGCCAGGCCGCCGGCCGGTTCGCCTGCTCGGTCGCGGTCGGCGCGCTCTGGACGCGCTGGGGCGACACGGTCGCGCTGGCCGTGATGACCGCGGTCCTGGCCGCCGCGGTCGCCGCCGCCGCCCACCTGCCGGCCCCGGCGAAGGAGGGTCCCGCATGACGCCCCGCCGCCGTCTGGCCCTCCTGCTCACCGCCGTCGCCGTCCTCGTCGCAGCCGGCACCTGGACCGTCCTGCACGCCGCCGCCGAGGCCCGGGGCGGCCACCGGACGGGCGCCGCGCCGCCGGCCAGGACGGGGACCGTCACCCTCGGACCGCACCCCGACGGAGCGCGACTGGTCTTCCGCAGCATGACGTGGGGACCCCAGCGGGACCGGCTCGCCGCCGTCCCGCTCGACGCTCCCGGGAGCACCCGGACCGTGGCCGCGCCGGTCTGCCTGCGCTTCCACGCGGCCGCCGGCACCGGGATCTGCCTGCAGGCCGTGCACGGAGTCCTGGAGGACCACTACCGGGCGGTGGTCCTCGACGCCGACCTGAACGAACAGCGCCACTACGACCTCGCCGGCATCCCCACCCGGGCCCGGGTGTCGCCCTCGGGACGCCTGGTCGCCTGGACGGTGTTCGTCGGCGGCGACTCGTACGCGGGGACGGACTTCTCCACCCGCACCACGATCCTGGACACCCGCACCTGGACCGTGCAGGACAACCTGGAGACCTACACCGTCACGCTCGAAGGGCACCCGTACCGGGCCGCCGACACCAACGTCTGGGGCGTCACCTTCGCCGACGACCGGCACTTCTACGCCACCCTGGCCGGCGGCGGTCGGACCTGGCTGGTCGCCGGGGACGCCGTCGGACACACCCTCACCACCCTGCACGGCAACGTCGAATGCCCGTCCCTGTCACCCGACGGAACCCGGATCGCCTACAAGAAGCGCGTCCCCGGGCTGCCCGACGACGCCCCCTGGCGGCTCTACGTCCTCGATCTGGCGACCCTGGCGGAGACCCCGACCGCCGAGGAACGCACCATGGACGACCAGGCGCTGTGGCTGGACGACCGGACGCTCGCCTACGCGCTCCCCGGTGACGAGGGAAGCGACCTGTGGCGCGTCCCCGCCGACGGTACCGGGAGCCCGGCGCTGCTCGCCGCCGCCGCGCTCGCCCCCGCCGTCGTCCGGTGAGGACACGGTGGGTGGTGACGCCCCGGCGGGTCGGTCGTCGTTCAGTCGCCGGACGGCGGGAGCGGCTCGGCGTGCATCGGCGTGCGCGGGGTCTGGTGGCCGCCGGTGGCGAGCATCCGCACCTCGCCGCGGTCGCTGATCTCTGCCCGGACGATGCCGGAGGCGTCCGCGTAGACCGGGTGACCGCCAGGTCCGGTCGCGCCGGTGGGCTCCACCACGACCACGTCCTGCTTGGCGTGGCCGCCGGGCTCGCCCGGGAAGGTGAGTGCGAAACGTCGGGCCATCACGAGCCTCCTTGTCGGCCTCGGTCCCATCGTAGGCGTACCGGGGCGGACCGGCCGGGAGGAGCGGGCGCGCGGCGGGGCGGGACGGGGGCGGAGCCGGTGGCCTCCGGTCGTGCCGGTCGTGGCCGTCAGGGCAGCAGGCGCAGGTGCTGCGGGGCGATCGCCAGGTGGACGGTCTGGCCCCAGGTGAGGTGCAGGGCGTCGGACTCGATGCCGTCACCGAACGCCACCAGGTGGTCGGACTCCACGGTGAGCGCGAGCCGGTCACCACCGGTGAGCAGCCCCTGGACGTGGGTGGTGCCGGTGACCGGCGAGGGCCACGCCTCGCGGACGAACCAGCTGAGAGCCGGGGTCGTCGGGTCGGGCAGGGCCAGCCGGCTGCCCCGCTCCAGCCAGGTGGAGCGGCACCAGCCGGTCGCGCCGGTGCCGGTGCCGACCAGCACCCCCGAGGACGCCTGGGGCTCGTCCGCGCCGCCCGGCGGGGAGAGCCGGTAGCGGGCCGTCTGGTGGCCGCTCTGGCCGAAGTAGATCTCGTTGAGCGCCAGCAGCCGCTGGGTGTCGTCCGCCACCGCCTCGACCATGGTGCGTTCCTCCAGCCGGGCGTCCGCGCCGGGCGAGGCCGCCGCACGCAGCAGCGCGGCGGCCCGCTCGGGCCGGTGGCGGACCAGCACGCCGGCGTTGCGGCCCGGATCGGCGTCCACCCCGATCACCGGCTGCCCGGTGAGGTACTTGGCGGTGTTGGCGACCAGCCCGTCCTGGCCGACCACCACGACGACGTCCTCCGGCCCGAAGAGGAAGCGGTCGAGGTCGGAGCGCTCCACCCGGGTGCGGCGCCAGTCGAGCGGGATCGCCGCGGCCACCTCGGCCAGCGCGGCGTGCGTCCGGTGGTGGCGCTGCTCCGTCTCGGCGAGCGAGCGGCCGCGGGAGTTCAGGAAGAACTCGGCCTGGCCGCGCGAACCGTGGTGGGCCAGCAGCTCCTCGTACTCGGTGCGGCGGTGGACCAGCACCACCCGGGGCGCGAGGCTCACCGCTGCTCCCCGGCGGCGGGCGCGGCGCCGAGCCGGCCGAGCAGGCCGGTGAGGACGTCCGGGGTGAGGGTGATGCTGTCGATCCGGGGCAGGTGCTCGGCCAGCCGGATCAGGGCCAGTGCCTGGAGGACCTCCGGGCCCGCGGTGCGGTGCGCCTCCAGCCAGGCGGCCTCGGTGGCGGCCTTCGCCTCGCCGAGCGCGCGGTCGGCCTCGGCCTTGGCGGCGGCGAGCAGCCGGGCGGCGTCCGCCTCGGCGGTGGCGAGGCGGGTGCGGCGGGCCGCCTCGGCCTCGGCGCGGACCGCGTCGGCGGCCGCGTTCTGCTCCGCCTCGTGGCGTGCGTTGGCACCCTGCTGGTCGACCAACTGCTCCTCACGACGGGCGAGTTCGATGCGGTTGGCGAGCTCGTTCTCGGCGATGGCACGCTCCCGCTCGACCGCGAGGGCGCGGCGCTCGTAGGTCGCGCGGTCGGCCTCCTGCTGGACCAGCTCGCGGGCCGGGGTGCGCAGCGCGCGCTCCATCTCGGCCTCCGGGCGGACCGAGGTGACGCGGACGGCGATCACCGCGACGCCGATCTCGGCGAGCCGGGGCTCGGCGGCCAGCCCCTCGGAGACCCGGGCGCGGACGGCGGTGACGCCGTCCACCAGGGCGGTGGCCAGCGGGGTGCGGGCGATCAGCTCCAGCGCGTGCTGCTGGGCGGTCTCGGTGAGCAGCGTGCCGAGCTGGTCGAGCGGCTCGCCGCGCCACACGCCGGTGTCCGGGTCGATGCCGAAGTCCAGGCGGGTGGCGGCCGTCGTGGGGTCGCTGATCCGGTAGGTGACGGTCGCCTGGACGGTGAGGTCCTGGAAGTCGGCGGTGCTCGCGTGGAACAGCATCGCCAACTCGCGGTCGTCCGCCGGGATCTCCGAGATGGCGGAGGTGAGCGGGCGGAACCAGAAGGTCAGTCCGGTGCCCTCGTGGGCGAGTTGGCCGCGCCGGAGGTGGCGGACGTGGGCGGTGGGTGCGGCGCGCAGGTGGCGGAAGCCGAAGCGGCGGGTGATGTCGGCCATCGGGACTCCTCTTTTCGTCGCTATGACGATAAGTGGCCGCAGTGGTTCTCGTCAAGAGGACGATAAGGAAGATGTGGGGATCGACTCCGGAGAGGGTGGGGGCCGACGGTGCGGGTGGGGGAGGAGGGGCCCGGTTGCGGCGCTCCGGGGGTGGGACCTTCTGTGCGGGTGTCGACCCGGAGGCGGTGGGGACGGATCGGGATGTTCCGGCGGCCGGGGGGTGCCACTCAGGGTGGGGGCATGTCGAACCCTCCCGGCGACGGTGGCGAGTACGCGGACATCCTGGTCGTGATCGGACACCCGTTCGGCGATGTCGAGTGCCCGCTCGCGCGGTGGACCGCCACGGGCCCGGGAGCTCGCCCGTACGTGGCGCCCTGTCGGGCCCGGTCGCGGACGACGGGCGAGGAACTCCCGCTCACCGTGGTGCCGTTGCAGTACCGCAACACCCCGGAGGCCCGCCGGGCCATCCGGGCGGGCCTCCTGCCGAACCCCTGGCCGGGGAGGTGGACTCCGCCGGACGGCCCGGAGTGACTCCCTGTCGCGCGGGGGCTGGATCCGGCCGTTCGGGTCAGGCCTTGCGGGCGCGGGCCGTCTCGGCGAGGGCGGCCAGGTCGTGGTCGGCGCGGCCGTCGGCGATCGCGTGCCGGAGGGACTCGCGGAGGACCTCGGCGAAGGGGAGGGCGACGTCGGAGGCGGTGGCCGTGTCGAGCGCGAGGGTGACGTCCTTGAGGCCGAGGGCGAGCCGGAAACCTGCCGGCTCGTACCGCCGTTCGGCGATCAGGGCGCCGTAGCCGGAGTAGACCGGGCCGGGGAAGACGGTGTTGGTGACCACGTCGAGCAGGTCGGTGGCGGGGATGCCGTTGGCCTCGGCGAGGGCGGTGGCCTCGGAGAAGGCCTCGATGGCGGAGGTCAGCATGAAGTTGGTGCAGATCTTGGCGACGTTCGCGGCCTCCGGGCGGTCTCCGAGGTGCCAGGTGCGCTGCCCCATGGCCTCGAACAGCGGGGCGGCCAGGTCGAGGTCCGAAGTGGAGCCCGCCGCGAGGATGTTGAGCCGGCCGGCGGCGGCGACGTCGCTGCGGCCGAGGACGGGCGCGGCGAGGTAGCCGACCCCGTGCCGGGCGTGGAGCTCGGCGGCGCGGCGGGCCAGGTCGGGGGAGACGGTCGCCATGTTGACGTGGACCGCGGCCGTCGCGGCGGCGAGCAGCTCGTCGTGGAGCAGCAGGTCCGCCACGGCCCGGTCGTCGGCGAGCATCGAGACCACGGCGTCGCAGGCGAAGGCGTCCGCGGGGGAGTCGGCCCGCCCGGCGCCGTCCGCGACCAGGGCCTCGACGGGCTCGGGCGAGCGGTTCCAGACGGTCAGGGTGTGGCCGGCGGACAGCAACTGACGGGCCATGCCGCGGCCCATGGCGCCGAGGCCGACGAATCCGACGTGCACGGTGACGCTCCCGGTGGTGGAAATGGTACGGGCACCGATCAGCCTACGGCGTCGGGCGCGAGGGGCGAGGATGGACGGCATGAGTCTTGTGGTGAGGACCGTGCACACCGCCGACCTGACGCCCGGCGAGCGGGCCGAGGCGCGGCGCCTGATGGAGGACGTCTTCGAGGGCGGGCTGACGCCCGAGGACTGGGACCACTGCCTCGGCGGGCTGCACGTGCTCGGCCGGGAGGGCGGGGAACTGGTCGGCCACGCCGCGCTGGTGCAGCGGCACCTCGGGTACGACGGCCGGGTGCTGCGGGCCGGTTACGTCGAGGGCCTGGGAGTGCGGGCGGACCGGCGGCGGCGCGGGTACGCGGGAGTGCTGATGGCCGAGGCCGAGCGGGTGATCGACGCGGCGTACGACCTGGGCGCGCTCGGGGCGAGCGAGGACGGGATGCCGTTCTACCGGCAGCGCGGCTGGCTGCCGTGGACCGGGCCGACCTCGGCGCTCACCCCCGGCGGGGTGGTGCGGACCGAGGAGGAGGACGGCTGGATCCTGGTCCGGCCGGGAGCGGTGGCGCTGGACACTGCGGGCGGGGCGCTGACGGTGTACGACTGGCGGGACGGGGACGTCTGGTGACGGCCCGTCGGAACTCAGGATGTTCGCCGTCGGCGGAATTATAGGTCGTGTGCACGTCAGAACGGGTGTGGTGCCGGATCGGGTGACCCCGGCCGGGTCCGAGGCCCGGACCCGGTCCAACCGGGGCTGTTCAGCGGCACGTTGACCCCGTTAGGTTCGCCGCGACCGAAGTGGACCCAGAGGAGGGTGCATGCGCAGGACGCTCGGATGGCTGCTGTCGCTCGTGGTGCTGATCGGCACCGTGGGCGCGGCCGGCTCCACGGCACAAGCGGCCACCGCCGCGCAGTCGGCCGCCGCGGTGGACATCAAGGACCGGATCCTCGGCATTCCCGGGATGAGCCTGGTCGAGGAGAAGCCGTACCCCGGTTACCGCTTCTTCGTACTGAATTTCGAGCAGCCGGTCGACCACCGGCAGCCGTGGAGGGGCACCTTCCAGCAGCGCCTGACCCTGCTACACAAGGACGTGTCGCGTCCGACGGTGTTCTACACCTCCGGCTACAACGTCAACACCAGCCCCCGGCGCAGTGAGCCGACGACGATCGTCGACGGCAACCAGGTGTCGCTGGAGTACCGCTTCTTCACGCCCTCGCGGCCCGATCCGGCCCACTGGGACGACCTGACGATCTGGCAGGCCGCGGCCGACCAGCACCGTCTCTTCACGGCCCTGAAGCGGATCTACGGCAAGAACTGGCTCGCCACCGGCGGCAGCAAGGGCGGCATGACCGCGACGTACTACGAGCGCTTCTTCCCGCGTGACATGGACGGCGTCGTCGCCTACGTGGCACCCAACGACGTCGTGAACAAGGAGGACTCGGCCTACGACCGGTTCTTCGCCACCGTCGGCACCAAGGAGTGCCGCGACCGCCTGAACGCCGTGCAGCGCGAGGCGCTCGTGCGCCGCGAGCCGCTGGAGGCGAAGTACGCGGCGGCCGCCGCCGAGAACGGCTGGACCTTCGGCACCGTCGGCAGCCTCGACAAGGCCTACGAAGCCGTCGTGCTCGACTACGTGTGGGCCTTCTGGCAGTACAGCCTGCTCGCCGACTGCGCGACGATCCCCGCCGCCGCCACCGCGAGCGACCAGGAGATCTGGGACACGGTCGACGCGATCTCCGGGTTCTCCGCCTACACCGACCAGGGCGTGGAGGCCTTCACGCCGTACTACTACCAGGCGGGCACGCAGCTCGGTTCGCCCGACATCGAGCAGCCGCACCTGGCCGGCCTGAGCCGCTACGGCTACCAGCCGCCGCGCAGCTTCGTGCCCCGCGACATCCCGATGACCTTCCAGCCCGCGGCCATGCGGGACGTGGACACCTGGGTGCGGAACAACGCGGACCGGATGCTGTTCGTCTACGGGCAGAACGACCCGTGGGGCGCCGAGCCGTTCCGCCTCGGCCGCGGGGCGCACGACAGCTACGTGATGATCGCGCCGGGCGCCAACCACGGGGCGAGGGTCGCCGGACTCGTCGACGGCGAGCGGGCGCTGGCCACCGCGAGGATCCAGCAGTGGGCCGGGGTCGCCCCCGCCTCCGTGCCCTCCCTCACGGGTGGCGCGACGCCGACGGCACAGCCGCTCGCCGCGCCGGACGCCGTGCTCGACCAGGTCGACCTGAGGCGAGAGCCGCAGCTCCGGCCGTAGTCCGCGGGGCCGGCGCCCGCGTCGCCGGTGCGAGGAGCGGGGTCTTCCGGGTCCGTCGGCGACGACGGTCCGGGGGCCCCGGCCCCGGCCCCGGCCCGGCCCCGCCCGGCCCTCAGGCCGAGGCGACCGGGGTGTCGGGCCGGTCGGAAGCGGCTCGCGCCGGGCGCGGCAGGCGGCCGAGGGCGGCCGCGGTGCGCCGGTCGGCGGCGGCGTCGAGGCGGGCGGCGGTGCCCCGCAGCAGGTGACGGGCCTCGCCGGCGGCGAGGGCGAGCAGGCCGGGCAGCAGGTCGGTGGAGCGGGCGGCGACCCAGCGGGTGCCCCGGGTGGCCATCCACCACAGGTCGGCGGCCGCGCCCGGCGCGGTGGTGGTGACCGGGCCGACCGGCGGACCGACCGGGTGGCCGGCGGCGGCGAGCAGGGCGTGGAACTCGGCGGCGATCAGCCGGTGGCCGGTGGCACTGGGATGCAGGCGGTCCACGCTGAGCAGGGCGCGCTCGCGGTGCCAGGGGAGGTCGGCGAGGTGCAGGTGGATCGCCCCGTGGCGGGTGGAGAGCTCGTGCACCACGGCGTTGACGGCGCGCATCCGGCGGGCCAGCGGCCGGGAGAGCAGCGCGGGCAGGCCGAGCAGCCGCCCCGGGTCGGGCAGGCACCCGGTCAGCACCACGGCCCCGGCGGCGGTGAGCGAGGAGAGCGCGGCGTCGAGGTGGCGGGCCGTCAGGTCGAGGTCGAAGGAGGCGCGCAGGGTGTCGTTGCCGCCGATCAGCACGGCGGCGACGTCCGGGCGCAGGGCGAGCGCGGCGGGGACCTGGCCGACCAGCAGGTCGCGGCTGAGCGCGCCGCTGGTGGCGAGGTTGCGGAACTCCACCGGCCCGGGGGAGAGCGCCGGGGCGAGCATGGTCGCCCAGCCGCGCCAGCCCGAGGGGACCGGGTCGCCGATCCCCTCGGTGAGCGAGTCGCCGAGGGCCGCGAAGCGGACCGCCGTCATCGCTGCTCCCCGGCGGCGGGGGCGGGAATGGCGGGGCGGGGCGCGGTGGCTCCGGGTGCGGGTGCGGGCACGGTGGTGAGGCGAGGCGGGGCGTCGTGCGCGGCGAGGAAGGCGGCGGTGGCCGCCGCCCAGCCGAACGTCTCGGCACGGGCCCGGGCGGCGGTGCGCCGACCGCTCTCCGGCCGCTTCAGCAACTCCCGTACCGCGCGGGCGAATCCGGGCCCGTCGTCGGACGCGGCCAGGCCGCCGTCGCCGATCACCTGCGGCAGGGCGGAGGAGCGGCTGACCGCCACCGGGGTGCCGCAGGCCAGGGTCTCCAGCGCGGCCAGGCCGAAGGTCTCCACCGGCCCGGGCGCGATCACCGCGTCCGCGGTGGCCAGCAGCGCGGCGACCTCGGACCGGTCGGCGAGGTGGCCCAGGAACCTTACCGGGAGCCGCAGTTGCCGGGCCCGGTGCTCCAGGCGGCGGCGCAGCGGGCCGGTGCCGGCGACGGCGAGGACGGCCGGGATCCGGTAGCGGCGGCGCAGTTCGGCGAGCGCCTCCAGGGCGCGTTCGGGCTTCTTCTCGCCGGAGAGGCGGGAGCACATGACCAGGAGCACCTGGCCCGGTTCGGCGAGGCGGGCGCGCAGCTCCGGGTCGTACCGGTCGGGGTGCATCACGTCCAGGTCGACGCCGAGCGGGGCGTGCACCAGGTTGGTCGCGGCGATCCGGCGGAACTCCTCGGCGGCCCAGTCGGTGGTGCACAGCACGGTGTCGTACGCGGCGGCCGTGCGGGTGTTGAGGCGGTCGGCGATCCGGCGGGCGAGCAGCGGGGGCAGGCCGTTGGCGCCCAGGACGCCGGTCGCGGACTCGTGGGAGACCATCATCGCGCGGACGCCCCGCTCCCGGGCCCAGTGCCCGGTCCAGCGCAGGGTGGTGCGGTCGGAGACCTCCAGCCGGTCGGGCAGCAGGTCGGCGAGGACGCGGGCGACCCGGCGGCGGTCGGTGAGCACCCGGTAGCCGCCGCTCGCCGGGACGCGGCGGCCGGGCAGGGTGATCACCCGGCCCTGTTCGGTCCACTCGTCGCGGTGCTCGGGGCCGGGGACGATCAGGGTCGGCTGGTGGCCGGCGGCCAGGTAGCCGGCGCCGAGGTGGCGCAGGGCGGTGCGGAGGCCGCCCGAGACCGGGGTGACGAAGTTCGCCACCCGGACGATGCGCAGCGGTCTGCTCACGCCGGCTGCTCCTCGGCGAGCGGGGGGAGGGCCGAGACGGGGGCGGGGATGGGGTCGGAGGGAAGGGAGGAGGCGGTGCGAGAGGGAGGAATGGCCGGCGAGGCGGGCGAGGGAACGGCGGCGGGGACGGCAGCGGGGGCGGTGTCGGCGAGCGGTGCGGGGGAGGCGGCGGACCCGGCGGTGCGCGGGGCGGGGATCGCGGGGACGCAGGCGGTGGCCACGGGGGCGCCGGCTGCGGCGAGGACGTCGTGGTAGTGCTGGATCAGCTGGTCGCCGACGGCCTCCCAGGTGCGGTCGGTGACGTCGGCGCGGCCGGCGGCGCCGTACTCGGCGCGCAGCTCGGGGTCGGCGGCGAGGGCGGCGACGGCGTGGGCGACGGCGGCTCCGTCGCGGGGTGCGACCAGCAGGCCGGTGCGGTGGTGGCCGACCAGGTCGAGCGGGCCGCCGACGGCGGGGGCGACCACGGGCAGGCCGCTGGCCATCGCCTCCTGGATGGTCTGGCAGAAGGTCTCCAGCGGGCCGGTGTGCACGAAGACGTCCAGCGAGGCGTACAGCCGGGCGAGTTCCTCGCCGGTGCGGCGGCCGAGGAAGAGCGCGCCGGGCATCGCGGAGCGCAGCGCGGGGCCGCTCGGGCCGTCGCCGATCACGACGACCCGGACGCCGGGGAGGCGGGAGGCCTCGGCGAGCAGGTCGACGCGCTTCTCGGGGGCGAGCCGGCCGACGTAGCCGACCAGGACCTCGCCGCCGGGGGCGAGGCTGCGGCGCAGGGCCTCGTCGCGGCCGGAGGGGTGGAAGCGGGCGGAGTCGACGCCGCGGGCCCACAGCCGGACGTCGGGGACGCCGTGCGCGGTGAGGTCCTGTGCGGCGGGGGTGGAGGGGGCGAGGGTGCGGGCGGCGGAGCGGTGCACCGAGCGGATCCGCTGCCAGGCGAGGGCGGAGCCGACGCCGCTGCCGAACCGGTACGCCTGGGCGTAGCCCGCGAGGTCGGTCTGGTAGACGGCGACGGTGGGCAGGCCGAGGCGCTCGGTGATCCGTGCGGCCCGGGCGCCGAGGACGAACGGGCTGGCGAGGTGGACGATGTCCGGCCGGTGCTCGGTGATCGCGGCGGCCAGCGTGCGGCTGGGCAGGGCGATCCGCACCTGCGGGTAGCGGGGCATCGGTACGGAGGGGATCCGCACCACGGGCAGCGGGGTCTCGTGGGGCCCGAAGGAGTGCGGCGGGCAGTGGGCGCCACGGGCCGGGGCCGGGGTGATCACCAGCGGCTGGTGACCCCGGCGGACGAGGTGTTCGGCGGCCCGCAGCACGCTGTGGGCCACGCCGTTGACCTCGGGCGGGAAGGATTCGGTGACGATGGCGACTCGCATGCCAACGTTGTTGCCGCAGCGGGCGTGCGGCCAGCCAAGGGGACCTTTCGCGCAGGCGAACGTCTGCCAGCCATTTCGCACACGGGTCTGGGGTGGCCCGGCGATTCGCGCACGAGGGCTGCTCGTTCTGCGCGAAAGTGCTCGAAAGTGTGCTTGATCGAGCACTTGACGGCAGGATCGCGCGCTGGTGCGATGTGTACCGCTCAAGCTGACTGCCCATCGGAATCCGCAGCCCTCCGAGGAGGAACCCCCGCATGCGATCCGTCCTGCCGCGACCCGGCAGCCCCGGTTTCCGCCACACCGCCACGAGTCTGGCCGTCCTGCTGGTGGCGGCCGTCTTCGCCGTCCTCGGCCCGGTCCCGACCGCCGGCGCCACCACGGCCGGAAACGTCTCTGGCGTCACCCGCTCCGGCGACACCTTCACGGTCACCACCACCGGCAAGCCCACCGCCCGGATCACCATGGCCCGGGCCGACATCTTCCGGATCTGGCTCTCGCCGGACGGCACCTTCACCAACGACCCGGCCGGCTCCGACCTGGCGGTCAAGACCTCGTTCGGCACCGTCGGCGCCACCCTGACCGACGCCGGCGCGTACTGGCGGATCGGCACCTCCGCGATCAGCCTGCGGATCAACAAGGCGCCGCTGACCTTCGCGCTCTACCGGGCCGACGACACCACCCTGGTCTGGGCCGAGTCCCAGCCCACCAGTTGGACCAACCAGCAGACCACCCAGTACCTGGCGCGCGGCGCGGACGAGCAGTTCTACGGCACCGGCCTGCACCTCGGCGAGTGGGCGCTGCGCGACAAGACCGTGCCGGTCGCCGTCTCCAACCAGTGGACCGAGGGCACCAACGCCAGCCCGGCGCCCTTCTACATGTCCACCAACGGCTACGGCGTGATGCGCAACACCTGGGCCGCCGGCTCGTACAACTTCGGTGCCCCCACGGCGCTGACGCACAACGAGAGCCGCTTCGACGCCTGGTACTTCGCCGGGAACTCGCTCAAGGACGTGCTGAACGGCTACACCGACGTCAGTGGAAAGCCGTTCCTCGCCCCCATCTGGGGGCTGGAGTTGGGCAACGCGGACTGCTTCAACGCCTCCAACCCGACCTATCAGGGCGACCACAACCGGCTGCGCCACCAGACCACGCCGGACGTGGTCGGCTACGCGACGGACGCCCGCAACGCGGACATGCCGTCCGGCTGGTTCCTGCCCAACGACGGCTACGGCTGCGGGTACACCGACCTGCCGAGCGCGGTGAGCGGGCTGAAGACGAAGGGCTTCAACACCGGCCTGTGGACCTCGACCGGCCTGTCGAGCATCAACTGGGAGGTGGGGAGCGCCGGTTCGCGCGCGGTGAAGACCGACGTGGCGTGGATCGGTGGCGGCTACAAGACCGCCTTCACCGGCGTCCAGCAGGCCGTGAACGGCATCGAGAACAACTCGGACGCGCGCCGCTTCGTCTGGACCGTGGACGGCTGGGCCGGCACCCAGCGCAACGCCGTGGTGTGGACCGGTGACACCAGCGGGACGTGGGACGCGATGCGCTGGCACGTGCCGTCGATCGCGGGTGCGGGCCTGTCGGGCCTCAACTACGCCTCCGGCGACATCGACGGCATCTTCGGAGGCAGTCCGCAGACCTACGTCCGCGACCTGCAGTGGAAGGCCTTCACCCCGGCGTTCATGACGATGTCCGGGTGGGGTCCGACCAACCCCTCGACGGGTTACAGCGACAAGGAGCCGTGGCGGTTCGCGGACCCGTACCTGTCGATCAACCGCAAGTACCTGCAGCTGAAGATGCGGCTGATGCCGTACATGTACACCATGAGCAAGACCGCCACCGACACCGGCGTGCCCGCCACCCGGGCGATGGTGCTGGAGTACCCGAACGACCCGGTGGCGCGCGGCAACCAGACCAGCGGTCAGTTCATGGCCGGCGACTCCTTCCTGGTCGCGCCGGTGGTCAGCGACACGGCGGTGAAGGACGGCATCTACCTGCCGGCCGGCAACTGGACCGACTACTGGACCGGCAAGGTCTACGCCGGTCCGGGCTGGCTGAACGGGTACGCGGCGCCGCTCGACACCCTGCCGCTGTTCGTCAAGGCCGGTGCGATCGTGCCGATGTGGCCGCAGATGAACTACACCGGTGAGAAGCCGGTCTCCACGCTGACGTACGACGTGTACGCGCGCGGCAACTCCTCGTTCAGCCTGTACGAGGACGACGGCCTCACCCGGGCCTACCAGACCGGCTCGTCCGCCCGGCAGCAGGTGGACGTCACCGCGCCGGCCGCCGGCAGCGGCGACGTGGTGGTGTCGGTCGGCGCCAGCACCGGCAGCTACACCGGCAAGCCGGCCGCGCGCGGCTACGAGTTCAGCGTGCACAGCGCCGCCGCGCCGAGCGCGGTGCGGGTCGGCGGCAGCACGCTGCCCGCGCTGAGCGGCAAGGCGGCGTACGACGCGGCGAGCACCGGCTGGTACTTCGACGCGGCCGACCGCGGCGGCGTGGTGTGGGTGAAGGCCGGCAGCCAGTCCGGCGCGTTCACGGTCACCCTGAACGGGGTCACCGTGCCGGCCGGCACCGCGATCCCGCAGACGAGCGGCCCGATCGCGCAGAGCGCCTGGAAGCTGGTCTACGCCGACAGCCAGGAGACCGTGGGCGAGAACGGCGCCGCCGCCAACGCCTTCGACGGCAACAGCGGCACCATCTGGCACACCAAGTGGTACAACGGCGCCGCCGCGCTGCCGCACGAGATCCAGATCGACCTCGGCGCGCGCTACGACGTCGACAGCATGACCTACCTGCCCCGGCAGGACGGCGGTGTGAACGGTCGGATCGGCCAGTACGAGGTGTACGTCTCCGACTCCACCACGAGCTGGGGGACACCGGTCGCCACCGGCACCTTCGCGGATACCGCCGCGGCGAAGAAGGTCGCGTTCACCGCCAAGAGCGGGCGTTACCTGCGGCTGCGGGCGCTGACCGAGGCCGGCAACCGCGGGCCGTGGACCAGCGTCGCGGAGATCACCGCGACCGGGCGGCCCACGCCGTAGCCGGTGCACCGAGATGGTGCCGCCGGGGTCCGGCCGCCCGTGTCACGGGCGGCCGGACCCCGGCGCCGTCGTGTGGCGAGAGCGCCCGCGGTGGCTAGGTTGGGGACATGGCAGCAGCTGAGGTGGCGGAGCGGGAGGGGCGCTGGCGGAACGCCGGCCTGGCCCTGCGGGCCGCGGCGCACGACCCCAAGCACCTCCCGGAGTACCTCGCGCTGCTCGCCGTCCGGGCGGAGGGTCCGCTGGCGAAGGCCGAGGCCGAGGACCGGGACGTCGCCGAGGTGATGAAGCGGGGCATCCGGGTCACCGTCGCCGAGGGCTCGATGATCGGCGGGCCGTTCATCCTGCTGGTCCCGGTGGCGTTCTGCGCCTCGCTGCTCGCGCAGTTGCGGATGGTGCTGGAGCTGGCCGCGCTCTCCGGGGCCGACCCGGAGGACGAGGCGCGGGCCGCGGAGCTGCTGGTGCTGCAGGGCGTCTACCCCGACGAGGACGCGGCCCGGGCCGGCCTGGTCGGCATCACCCTGCCGGAGGAGGACCCGGAGGAAGCGGAGGGCGAGCAGCCCAAGGTGTCGATGGGACTGCTGCGGCGGATGGCCTACCTGCTGGGGCTGCTCGGGGTGGACGACCCCGGCAAGGGCCGGGTGCGGCGGGCCTTCGGGTGGCTGGGGATCGGCATCCTGCTGCTGATCGGGTTCGTGCTGCCGATGGTGTGGATCCCCGCGATGGGGTACTTCACCCTGCAGGCCACCCAGTCGATGGGGCACCGGGCGCAAGCCTATTACGGGCACCCCGAGACGCGCGGGCAGGGACGGGGGAAGGCGTACTGGCGGCCCGGCGCGGTGGCGCTGGCGACCCGGACGCTGATCGCGGCGATCCTGCCGGCGATCGCCTTCCTGGCGGTGATCACGGCGGGGATCGACCTGGTCGGCAGCCGGTGGGGCACGGCACTGGTGATCGCGGCGGCCGTCGGCATCGCGTGGGAGCTGCGGCGGGTCGTCCACCGCTGGTCGAAGTCGAAGCCGAAGTCGAAGAAGGACCCGAAGCGGGAGCCGAAGGAGCCGGAGGAGGCGCCGAAGGAGTAGCCGGAGGAATGACGGCGGATCGCCGGACAGCAGGGCCCGGCCGCCCGCACCGCCCACGTCCTCGACGGCACCCCCGCCGACCTGGGCACCAGGGAGTGGCGCGCGCTCAGGGCGGTCTGAGGCCGGGCGGCGCCGGCCGGGGCGTCAGGAAGCCGAGTCGGAGCCGCGGCCGGGGCCGGGCGGGGCTCCGGTGAGGTGGCGCAGGCCGGTCAGGGTGAGGTCGAGGGCGGCGAGGAACTGCTGCTTGTCGTCGTGGCCGTCGAACTCGTCGACGATGTCGTGAAGGAAGGGGTACTCCGCGGCGTCGAGGGTGCGCCAGGTGTCGGCGTAGCGGCCGAGGTACTCGTCCCGCTCGACCATGCCGTCGAGCACGGCCTCGGGGGGCTCCTCCTGGCCGAGGCCGACGGCGCTGCTGACGAGGACGCCGGCGATGGCCGTCACGGCGTGGAAGCGCTGCAGCGGGGTGAGCGGGAGCCGGAGGAGCTGCTGCCCCAGGACCTCGTAGATCCGCAGGGAGTTGCCCGGGGCGTCGATGTTGCGCATGAAGCGCGAGCCGAGCCAGGGGCGGTCCACGACCGCGTCGAACAGGGTGGCGGCCATCGTCCGCAGGTTGTCGACCGGGTCGCCGTCGCCGTCGCCGGTCCGGCGTTCGATCTCGGTCAGCACGCCGCCGAGGACGTGGTCGACGGCGCGGTCGAGCAGGTCGTCCCGGCTCGACACGTACCAGTAGATGCTGCCGACGCCGGTGCCGAGCCGGCTCGCGAGGGCCCGGAGGGTGAGGGCGGGTTCGCCCGACTCGTCCAGCAGGGCCACGGCGGCGGTGAGGACGGTCTCCATGGAGTGCGAGGCGCGCCGGCGTTCCCGGGACGGACGGTCGGCGGGGCGCGAACGCGGACGTGTCATGCCCAACATCCAATCACATTTGCAGAATTATCGAACCTGGTTCTAGTGTAGAACACAGTTCGATAATCCGCTGTGCTCCCGCCCCGAGAGGAGGCCGCCATGACCGGCACCGGTACCGTCACCGCCACTGCCGCCGCACCCGCGGCACCGCGCACCTACCCGTCGCTCCGCGCGGCATGGATCCCGCTGGCCGCGCTCTGCCTGGCCTTCTTCGTCGAGATGGTCGACAACACGCTGCTGTCGATCGCGCTCCCCACCATCGGCCGGGACCTCGGCGGCGGCACCACCGCGCTGCAGTGGGTCACCGGCGCGTACTCGCTGACCTTCGGCGGCCTGCTGCTGACCGCCGGATCGATCGCCGACCGGTTCGGCCGCCGGCGCGTGCTGCTGATCGGCCTCGCCCTGTTCGGGCTGCTGAGCCTGTGCGTCGTCGCGGTCACCGGCGCCGGGCAGTTGATCGCCCTGCGGGCCGGACTCGGCATCGCCGCCGCGGCGATGGCGCCCATCACCAACTCGCTGGTCTTCCGCCTCTTCGACGACCAGGCGCTGCGGATGCGGGCGATGACCGTGATGATCGTCGTCGGCATGTCCGGCTTCGTCCTCGGCCCGCTGCTGGGCGGCACCGCCCTGGCCCACGTGAGCTGGCAGTGGCTGCTGCTGGTCAACGCCCCGGTCGCGCTGATCGCGGCGATCGGCGTGCGCCTCGGCGTGTCGCCCGACCGGCCCGAGGACCTCACCCGCGACCGGCTCGACCTGCCGGGCGCCGTGCTGAGCGTCGCCGCCATCGGCCTCGCCTGCTACTCGCTCACCAGCGGGGTCGACCACGGCTGGCTCTCCGTCCCCACGGTGGCCTCGGTGCTCGGTGCCCTCGCCGCGGGCACCGCCTTCGTGTGGCACGAGCGGCGCACCCCCTCGCCCATGCTGGACCTGGGGTTCTTCTCCGACGGCACGGTCCGCGGCGCCGCGATCGCGCAGATCGGCACGGCCATCGCGATGGCCGCCGTGATGTTCGGCCTGATCCTGCACTTCCAGTACGCCTACGGCTGGAGCCCGGTCCGGGCCGGACTGGCGAACCTCCCGATCATCGTCACCATGCTCGCCGCGACACCGCTCTCCGAAGGGCTCGCGAAGCGCTTCGGCCACCGGGTCGCCTGCCTGGTCGGCGCGGCCTGCCTGTCCGGCGCGCTGGCCGGCCTCGCCTGGGGCGTCTCGCACGGGTACCTCGCGATCGCGCTCTGCATGGTCGTGATGACCATCGGGCTGCGCACCGTCATGACGATCTGCGCGATCGCCCTGGTCGAGGCGGTGCCGAGCAACCGCACCTCGATCGGCACCGCCCTCAACGACACCGCGCAGGAGGTCGGCAGCAGCGTCGGCACGGCCGTGGTCGGCACCCTGATCGCCGTCCTGGTCACCACCCGGCTGCCCGCCGGCACCTGGGACGGCGGCCTGGTGACCTCGTTCTTCCACGGGGAGCGGATCACCTACGCCGTGCTCGCGGTGGTCGTCGGACTGGTCACGGCCGGCGGCGCGCTCACCCTGACCGACTCCCGCAGCACGGACGAGCACCCGGCCGAGGCCGATTAGCGGCGGGTGAAGGTGTCCTGGCCGACCATGGTGGACTCCCAGCTGTCGGGGGCGTCCGCGGAGCGGGTGAGCAGCCAGCCGGCGGTGATCCGCTCCTGGTCGCCGGCCCGGTACTCGCCGCTCCAGGAGGTGACCGAGCCGGCGTCGGCGTCCTCGTTGCGCCAGGCGACAGTCCAGCCGATCGCGGTGCCCCGGCCGGCCTCGCGCAGCGGGTCGAACCGGCCGACCAGCGGGTACGTGCCGGCGGCCCGGCCGAGGGCCGAGGTGTAGGTCCCGGTGACGCCTCCGGACGGGTCGGTCTCCAGGTGCATGTGCGAGCCCTGCTCGCTGTACCAGTCGCCGGCGATGCCCACGGGTCTCCTCCTGGGTTCGGTGCGGGTTCGGTGTCGTTTCCGGGAACCACTGTGCCGGTTCGGGGCGCCCGCGTGGGGGCGGCGCGCGGTCGGGGACAATGGACCGTCGACCACGAGAGGGAGTGCGCGTACCGTGTCCGAGAACCGCGAGGCCAGGCGGCTCGATCTGTTGTCCGACTGCGGAAGCTGCTTCGGGCTGTGCTGCGTGGCGCTGCCGTTCGCCCGCTCGGCGGACTTCGCGGTGAACAAGGACGCCGGCAAGCCCTGCGGCAACCTCGGCCAGGACTTCCGCTGCGGCATCCACCCGCAGCTGCGGGAGAAGGGCTTCACCGGCTGCACGGTCTTCGACTGCTTCGGCGCCGGCCAGAAGGTCTCCCAGGTGACCTTCGGCGGCACCTCCTGGCGGGAGGCGCCGCAGAGCGCCCCGCTGATGTTCGAGGTGTTCCCGGTGGTCCGGCAGCTGCACGAGCTGCTCTGGTACCTGGACGAGGCGCTCGGGCTGGCCGCCGCGCGCAAGGTCCACGGTGAGCTGCGCCGCGCCCAGGACGAGGTGGACCGGCTGGCGGGGGGCAGCGCCGAGGAGCTCGCCCGGGCGGACGTCGGCGAGGTCCGGGCGCGGGTCAGCGAGCTGCTGCTGAAGGCCAGTGAGCTGGCCCGGGCCGCCGTGCCCGGCAAGAAGCGCAACCACCGCGGCGCCGACCTGATCGGCGCCCGGCTGCGCGGGGCCGACCTGCGCGGGGCGAACCTGCGCGGGGCGTACCTGATCGCGGCCGACCTCGCCGGCGCCGACCTGCGGCTGGCCGACGTGGTCGGCGCGGACTTCCGCGACGCCGACCTGCGCGGGGCCGACCTGACCGGCGCGCTCTTCCTCACCCAGGCGCAGCTCAACGCCGCGCGCGGTGACGCCGCCACCCGCCTCCCGGACCACTTGGCGCGTCCCGCGCACTGGTGACCCGCGGGGGGTGAAGGGGGCGCGCGGTGTCCTTTCGCGCGCCACCCGGCGCACGGGGGCGCTAATTCGCGGCGATCAAGTCCGGTGGGGCGTATGGTCATGAACTTCCCGATGGGGACAGGAGGTTCACCTGCGATGGGACTGTTCAAGGACACACCGCCCAGCGAGCACCCCGACTACACCCAGCTGCGGTTCATGGCGGCCGGCTCGCCGTCCTGGTGGAAGCAGAACCGGCACAAGGTGCTGGCCGTCGGCGGGCTGCTGGTCGGCTTCTGGCTGGCCGGCCACCACGACGCGGCGCCGGACACCGGCGTCCCGGCCGCGACCTGCAACGCGGTTCGCTAGCAAGACAGTTGCGCAGCCGGCCGGTGCTGTTCCGGCTGCTCGACCAGCCGCGCACGGTGTGGACGCCGGCGCGGCGCAGCGGGACCGAGCCCGGCCGCCTCGCGGCGATCGGCACCCGGCTGGAGGGGGCGCCGGTGGACGCCGTACCGGCCGGGCTGCACGCCGAACTCGCGGAGGCGCGGCTGGTCGCCCGGCACGGTGCGACGCCGTGGTGGCTGCCGCCCCTGCCGCCGCTGCCGCACCCGGTCCGGCGCCGGCCGTTCGGCTCCGAGGAGCTCCGAGTCGGCGCCGGACCGGGACGTCACGCGGCGGTGCGGAGGGCGGCCAGGGTCTCCTCCAGCGCCGCCTCGGCATCGCCGCGCGGACGGTTGAACGGCAGCCGGGAGAGCGCCGCGCCCATCGCACACGTGTTGCTGACCGCCGAGAACACCAGACCCGCGCCGACCGCCGCACCCAGCCGGCGCAGACCCGGCACGGCCCGGTCGCCGAGGACCGCGAGCACCACCAGCGCACCGGCCGCGAAGCGTACCTGCCGGTCCATCGCCCACACGGCGCGGGCACCCGGCGTACGGGCCAGGGCCTTGCCCGCCGACGCCCAGGCGGAGGTGCCGCCCTCCACCGAGCGGGCCTCGACGCCGGCCGCCGCGAGTTGCGCGCAGGCGGTGGCGGCGCGGGCGCCGGAGGCGCAGACCACGGCGATCGGCCGCCGCGCGGCGGCCCCGCGCAGCGTCGGGAGCGCACGTTCCAGGCGGTCCAGCGGGATGTTCAGGGCACCGGGGATGTGACCGGCCGCGTACTCGGCCGGGGTGCGGACGTCGATCACGGTGGCGCCGGTCAGCTGGGTGACGGTCAGGAAGGAGGACACGGGGGGCCTTTCGGGGAGCTACCGGGGTACCGGTGGCTGGGAGAGGGGTCAGAGGACGGCGTCGGCGAGCATCAGGGCGGCGACGGCCAGCAGGGCGGACGCGAACACCCGCTGCAGGGCGCGGCCGGAGACCTTGGCGGCCAGCCGCTTGCCGTCCCACGCGCCGAGTACGGCGGCCGCCGCGAACGGGCCGACCACCGCCCACGGCACGTCGCCGGCCGCGCCGAGCCGCGGGACGAGCGCGGCGAGGGAGTTGGCGGCGATCACCAGCAGGCTGGTGCCGGTGGCCTCCGCCATGGAGAGCGCCAGGCCGGAGACCAGTGCAGGCACGGCCAGGAAGCCGCCGCCGACACCGAGCAGCCCGGTGGTCAGGCCGAGCCCGGCGCCGGTCAGCGCCGTCCGCCCCCGGCCTGGCGTGCCGGAACGGGCGGAGGTGGGACGCGGCTCGGACACGTCGGCCGCTGCCGCTGCCGCTGCCAGTCGTGCTGTGTCGGACGCCGCCGTGCGGGTCGGTCGGGCGGGGTTCGCAGGGGTGTCGGAGGCGTCGGTGCGCGCCGTCTGCGACGTCGCTGCGGGGGCTGTGCCGGTGGCCGGCTCGGCGAGCGGGGCGAGGCCCGGCGCCGGGGCGGCCCCGGCGGGGGCCGTCGCGTGGTCCGGCCGGGCGATGCCGGGGGCGGCGTGCGGGGCGTCGCTGCGCGCGGTGTCCGACGTCGCTGCGCGGGTGGCGGCACCGGCCGGTACAGGCTGGAGCTGCCGGGGTGCGGGCGCCGGTGTGCCGGGGGCTGTCGCGTTGCGGGCCGCCGGGGTGCGGGTCGCCGAGGTGCGGGTCGCCGGTTTGCGGGTCGCGGCGAGCATGCGCCAGGCGGCGAGGGCCGCGAGGGCGGCGAAGGCGGCGGTGAGCAGGGCGGCGGGGGCGTGACCGGAGAGGGTGCCGCCGAGGGCGGCGGCGGGGAGTCCGGTGGCGGTGAAGAGGGCGCCGGTGCGCCAGCGGACGCGGCCGGCACGGGCGTGGGCGAGGAGACCGGACGCCGCGGTGGCGGCGACGATCAGCAGGCCGGCGGTGGCGGCGGTGGCCGGTCCGACGCCGAGCAGGTAGATCAGGGCCGGGACGGCCAGCATGCTGCCGCCGCCGCCCAGTCCGCCGAGCGCGAGGCCGACCACCGCGCCGGCGGCGAGCGCCAGCAGGACGGCTGTCATGTCGCGGGCCCGCAGGGACAGCCGGTGCCGGAGTGCGTGGGCAGGCCGGCCTGCCGCCAGGCGCGCATGCCGCCGGTGACGTCGAGCACGTCGATGCCGTGCGCGGCGAGGAGCCCGGCGGCGACCAGGGACCGGTTGCCGGAGCGGCAGATCGCCAGCACGGTTCGCCGTCGCGGGAGCCGGGTGCGGGGGGTGAGCTGTCCGAGGGGCAGCAGCAGGGCGCCGGGGGCGTGCTCGCGGGCGTACTCCTCGGGTTCGCGGACGTCGAGCAGGAGGGCGTGGCCGCCCTGGGCGAGCCGGTGGGCCTCGGCGGGGGTGATCCCGCCGGGGCCGGTCGGGGGACCGGACCGGGACATGGGGGCTCCTGGTGGTTCGGGTGGTTCCGGGTGGTTCGGGTGTCGATCCCCCGTGGTCCGGTGTCCCGGGGGAGGCTCGGGAAGATACCGGTGGGGGTATATCGTTGGGCCGAGCATATACCCCCACCGGTATCGGACGACGAGGCCGGACGCATCACACCGAGACGAGGACGCCGTGTACTTCGCCCAGCACTACCTGGACTGCCTCTCCCAGGCCTCCTACCTGATCGCCGACGAGACCACCGGACGGGCCGTCGTCGTCGACCCGCGCCGCGACGTGGACGAGTACCTGGCCGACGCCGAGGCGCGCGGCTTCACCGTCGAAGGCGTGATCAACACGCACTTCCACGCCGACTTCCTGGCCGGCCACCTCGAACTCGCCGCCCGCACCGGCGCCTGGATCGGCTACGGGCGGCGCGCCGAGACCGAGTACCCGATCCGCCGGCTCGCCGACGGCGAGCGGATCGGCCTCGGCGAGGTGACCCTGGAGATCCTCGACACACCCGGCCACACCCCCGAGTCGATCAGCATCCTGGTCCGCGAGCGGGCCGCCGACCCCGTCCCGTACGGGGTGCTCACCGGCGACGCGCTGTTCGTCGGCGACGTCGGCCGCCCCGACCTGCTGGCCTCGGTCGGCGTCACGGCGGACGAACTCGGCCGGATGCTGTACGACAGCGTGCAGCGGCGGCTGATGGCGCTGCCGGACGCCGTCCGGGTCTTCCCCGCGCACGGCGCCGGCTCCGCCTGCGGCAAGAACCTCTCCGCCGAGCTGTCCTCGACCATCGGCGAGCAGCGGCGCACCAATTACGCCTGCGCGCCGATGGACGAGGACGCGTTCGTGGCCATCGTCACCGCCGGCCAACCCGCCGCACCCGGCTACTTCGGCTACGACGCCGACCTGAACCGGCGCGAGCGCTCCCTGTTCGACGCCGGCGCCGCCCGGGCGGGGGCGCTGACGGCGCAGGAGTTCCTGGCCGCGCGGGACGGCGGCGCGGTACTCGTCGACGCCCGCGATCCGCAGGCGTTCGCCGCCGGCCACCTGCGCGGCGCTCTGAACGTCCCCGCCGACGGCCGGTTCGCCGAGCAGGCGGGCACCGTGCTGGACCCGGCCGCGACCCTGCTGGTGCTGGCCCCCGAGGGCCGCGAGCCGGAGACCGTCACCCGGCTGGCCCGGATCGGCTTCGACCGGGTCGCCGGGTACGCCGCCGACGCCGAGGCGGTGCTGCGGGCGGCCGGCGGCGAGGTGCGGCCCGCGCCGCGCGTCACCGTCGCCGAGCTGCGCAGCGGTCTCGACCGCGCGGAGGACCGGCCGGTGGTGGTCGACGTCCGCGGCGAGGGGGAGCGGGCGCAGGGCCGGATCGAGGGCTCGCTGCACCTGCCGCTGGCCGAACTCCCGCGCCGGCTGGCCGAGATCCCGGCCGACCGGCCGGTGGTGGTGCACTGCGCCGGCGGGCACCGCTCCTCGATCGCGGCGAGCCTGCTGCGCCACCACGGACGCGCCGACGTGGCCGACCTGCTGGGCGGCTACGGGGCGTGGGAAGCGGCGGGCGGCCGTTGAGGGAATCGTCCGGGACGGGCCTCGGTTGATACCCGTACGGGTATGTCCCGGATCAGGTGAGGAGAGAAGCGATGCAGGTGGACGAGGAGGCGGTCGGCCCGGTGCTCAACCGGCTGCGGCGGGCCCAGGGCCAGCTGGCCGGTGTGATCGCGATGATCGAGGCCGGCCGGGACTGCAAGGACGTGGTCACCCAGCTCGCCGCGGTCTCCCGCGCCCTGGACCGGGCCGGCTTCAAGATCGTCGCGAGCGGGATGCGGCAGTGCCTCGCCGAGGCGGAGCAGGGCGGCGCCCCGATGAGCGAGGCCGAACTCGAGAAGCTCTTCCTGGCTCTCGCCTGAGGCCTCCTGCTCGGCTCCTGCGCCACGCACCTGCCGGGACCACGCAGCCGAAGACGGCAGTGTCGGTGCCGCCCTCCAGGTGGGGGAGCACCCGGCGCAGGTCCCCGTCGACCGAGGTGGTCGCCTTGACGGCGATCAGTCCTTCAGCGCTTCAGGGCGCGGTAGTGGCGGGCGAGTCGGGTGAGGCGGGCGGGGTCGGCGGTGGAGTTGAGCTCGTGGACCAGGTCGTCGGGGCAGAGCTGGTAGTGCTCGCCCCAGTAGCGGCGGACCTTGTTGTCCCAGATGCGGTAGCCACCGGGCACGCCGCGGGCGACGTAGCGGCGGCGGCTCATCGGCGGGGCCGCGTGCGGGGGGAACGCATGGCGGTCAGTATGGCGGGACTGCCCCTGGGTGCCCAGCGAATTCGGCGGCGTTCAGGCCAGGGTGAGGAAGAGCTTCTCGAGTTCCGCCTCGGTCATGGGCGGGGTGCCGGCGTCGGCGTTGGCCAGGCACTGGCGCATGCCGCTGGCCAGGATCTTGAATCCGGCGCGGTCCAATGCCCTTGAGACGGCGGCGAGTTGGGTGACCACGTCCTTGCAGTCCCGGCCGGCCTCGATCATCGCGATCACGCCGGCCAGCTGGCCCTGGGCGCGGCGCAGCCGGTTGAGCACCGCGCCGACCGCCTCCTCGTCGACCTGCATGGCCTTGTCCCTCCTCGCGTCACGCTCCGGATTCAGATCATACGTGAGGGGGTATTCGCCCCGACCGGCCGCGGGGCCCCGCCGTCCGGGCCGGGGCGGCGCGGTGCGGGGACCGGGGGGTGCGACTCGGCGCAGGTCCGGCCGGCCGGTCCGGTCGGGAAGCGCTGGGCGTCCACGGCGGCCTGGGCGGCGGTCGCGAGCGAGCGGCGGTCCGGGTGGGTGCCGCCGGGGATCGGCGGGCACAGCTCCAGTTCGGCTTCCAGTCCGCGTACCGCGGCGACCCGCCAGAGCGAGGGGAGCAGCCCGTCCTCGCCGACGAAGGCGGGCGCGGTGGTCTCCCGGCCGTCGGCGAGCCGGTAGGTGATGACCATCGGCTGCACCGCGGCGCCGGACCGGACGGCCGCCTCGAACAGTGCCGGCCGGAACCGTCCGCCGTACCGGCCGCACCAGGTGGAGCCCTCGGGGAAGACCACCACCCGTTCGCCCGCGGTCAGCGCCGCCGCGACCTCGGCGACCGTGCGGGGCAGGGCCCGCAGCCGGTCGCGGTCGATGTAGACGGTGCCGCCCCAGGCGGTGACCGGTCCGAGCAGCGGCCAGCGGCCGACCTCGGTCTTGGCCAGCATCCGGCCGGGCCGCACCGCGGCGACCAGCAGGATGTCCAGCCAGGAGATGTGGTTGGCGACCATCAGCGCGGCCCCGGACGCCGGGGGCACGCGGCCCGCCCGGACCCGGATGCCGAGTGCGCCCAGCAGCAGCCGCGCCCAGCTCCGCACCAGCCGTTCCACCGGCAGCGGCGGCAGCGGGCGGCGCCAGACGCGGACCACCGGCGCCGCCGCGATGCCCAGCAGCAGGACGGTCAGCAGCGCGACGAGGCGCAGCACCCGCCGGGGTGCCGCGACGGTCGGCCCGGCGGCCGCCCCGGCGACGCACCCGCCGGGTGTGCACGGGGCGGTCGGCAGCCAGGCGCTCACGGCGCCGGCGTCCCTGCGGCGGTGTCGCCGACGGTGCCGACGGTCGCGGCGGCGGACAGGAAGTGCCGCAGGTAGCGCGGGTCGGTGCGCTCCAGGGAGAGCAGCACGTACAGGTCGGCGACGTCGAAGTCCGGGTCGTGGGCGGGCTCGCCGCACACCCAGGCGCCGAGCCGCAGGTAGCCGCGGAGCAGGGCGGGCACCGGGGTGCGCCCGGCGCGGGCGATGCCGGTCGGGTCCCACGGGCGGTGCGGGGTGACCCGGTACTCCTCGGGCGCCAGGTACTTGGCGGAGACCGCGTCCCACACTCCGGCGGCGGTGGCGCCGCCGTCCGCGAGCGGGACGGAGCAGCAGCCGGCGATCCAGGTGTTGCCGGTGTCGGTCAGGTAGCGGGCGATGCCGCCCCACATCAGGTTGATCACCGCGCCGTTGCCGCGGTGCTCGAGCCGGATGCAGGAACGGCCGACCTCGACCAGTCCGCTGCGCAGGCCCGCGAGGCGGGTCAGGTCGAACTCGGTGTCGGAGTAGAGGCGGCCGGCGCGGACGGCCTGCTCCGGACGCAGCAGCCGGTAGGTGCCGACGACCTCCTCGGTCTCCCGGTCGCGGACCAGCAGGTGGTCGCAGAACGCGTCGAACGCGTCGACGTCCAGGCCCGGGACGGGGGTGTCCAGCACCGCGCCCATCTCCTCGGCGAACACCTGGTGGCGCAGCCGCTGGGCCGCGCGCACGTCGTCCTCGTCGCGGGCCAGCGAGACGGTGTACCCGGAGATCGGCCGGTCGGCGGCCGGGCGGTCGGCGGCGCGCGCCGGGCGGGCGCCGGGCTGCGCGGGGATCCGCGCGGCGGGGGCGGCGCCAGTGGTGGGGGCGGCGGTCCCCGCCGGATCGACGGGACGTACGGTGGGGCGGGCGGGCGCAGTGGTCATGGCGGACTCTCCGTGATCGGACGGCGGGCTCGGTGGACCTCGATGGACCCCGGTGGAAGCGGGCGGACGGCGCGAACCTGACGCGGGAACCGGCCGCGGGGACCGCCCGGATCGGGCCGGTGTGCGGGCCGGGCGGTTCGCGTCCCCCGTATGTCTCCCCGATCCGGCTGGAATCGAGATGGCCGCCCGAGGGATTTCGGATGTGCACCCGCTGAATGGCAGGAAGTGCCCTCCGGGCCGTCCGCGCAGGCCCGAGTGATCCGGTCAACCTCCGGTCACCTGGCGGTCGTTGGCGCTTCCACCGGTGGACATCGGGGCCTGTCACCGTTCCCCGCATGCCGAACTGGGCCCTGACTGCCGAGCCGCGCTGGTGCCGATGGTCGGGGCTGGCGGGTTCGCTCGCGCTGGCCGCCGGCGGCCAGCGCTCCGGCGCCCTCCCGCGAGGCCCGGGCGCCTCCCTGGACGGGCCGCCGTACCTCGGCGGAGGGGTGGCGCTCACCTGGTTCGGGGTCGCCCTGCTCACCGCTGCCTGGCTGCTGCTCGGCCGCTCGGTCGCCTCCGGCCGTACCCCGCCGGTCGCCTCCGGCCGTACCCCGTCGGTCGGTTGGCTGTGCGCCACGCTGGCCTGCTGGGCCGCGCCGCTGCTGCTCGCCCCGCCGCTGTTCAGCCGCGACGTCTACAGCTACCTCGCCCAGGGCGCGCTGCTGGACGCCGGACTCGACGTCTACACCCACGGCCCGGCCGACCTCGGCGGCCCCGAGGCCGACCAGGTCCCCGAGGTGTGGCGGCACACCCCCACGCCGTACGGGCCGCTGTTCCTGCTGCTGGCCCGGGCCGCGCACGGCTGGGCGGGCAGCGATCCGGTCGTCGGGCCGATCGCGCTGCGGGCGACCGCGCTCGTCGGCACGCTCGCCCTGGTGGCGCTGCTGCCCCGGCTCGCCCGGGCCTGCCGGGTGGCGCCGCAGACCGCGCTGTGGCTCGGCGCGCTCAACCCGCTGCTGCTGCTCCACCTGGTCGCCGGCGCCCACAACGAGGCGCTGCTGCTGCCGCTGCTGCTCGGCGGGCTGCTCGCCGCCCGCCGCTCGCCGGTGCTCGGCGCCGTCCTGGTCACCCTGGCCGCCCTGGTGAAGGTCCCGGCGGTGCTCGCGCTGCCGGCGGTGTGGTGGCTGGGCCACGGGCGCACCGGCCGGCGCGGCGGGCTGCTGGCCGGCGCCGACGCCGCGTTCGCCGTCCTGGTGGCGGCGGTCGCCACCACGGTGCTGGTGACCGCGGTCAGCGGCACCGGTTTCGGCTGGCTGGACGCGCTCGGCACCCCCGCCTCGGCGGGCAGCTGGTCGCCGGTGACCGCCGTCGGCCGGCTGGTCGCCCGCGGCTTCGCCGAACCGGACCGGGTGGTCACCGTCGCCCGCTGGGCCGGCTCGGCGGTGGCCGCGGCGGTCTGCGCGGTGCTCGCCCACCGGGTGGGGACGGGCCGGCTCGGAGCCGTGCACGCCACCGGCCTCGCGCTCGCCGCGGTGGTCGTCCTCGGACCGGCCGTCCGGCCCTGGTACGCCCTGTGGGCGGTGCCGCTGCTCGCCGCGGCGGCCGGCGGCACGGTCCGGATCCGGTGGTGGACCGCGGGCGCCTGCGCGGCGCTGGCGTTCAGCGTCTTCCCCGACGGCTGGACCCCCGGCGGCCGGGCACTCGGGCTGGCCGCCGCCGGGGTGGTGACCGCCCTGCTGGTGGCCGCCGGCGCGGTGCTGCGACCGGACCGCGCCGTCGCCGACGTGAAGCAGCCCGTCGACGTGGAGCAGCCCGTCAAGGTGGAGCAGGCCGTCGGGATGCCGCTGGTCCGGGCCGCCGGGCGGGCCGCCCGTTGAGGATCGCACCCACCACCACCGCCGGCCGGATCACCACCCTGGCCGCCGCCGTCACCGCGACCGCCGTGGTCCTCGCGGTCATCCCGGGCCACCGCGGCTGGTTCGACGTCGGCGTCTACTACGGCACCGTGCACCACTGGCAGCAGACCGGCGCGATCTACGACTACCTGCGGCCCGGCACCGTCTACGGCTTCACCTACCCGCCGTTCGCCGCGTTCTGCATGCTGCCGATGCTGCTGCTCGGCTGGCACCCGGCCGTCGCGGTCAGCGTCGCGCTCAGCACGGTCGCCACCGCCCTGCTGCTGTACTGGACGGTCGACCCGATCGCCCGCCGCCAGGGCTGGAACCGCTGGTACGCCTTCGGTCTGAGCGCCTGCCTGTGCGCCCTGCTCAACCCGGTCCGCGACACCGTCAGCTTCGGCCAGGTCAACCTGCTGCTGGTGGCCCTGGTGCTCGCCGACTGGAAGCTGGCGCAGGGACGGTGGAGCCGGTGCGCCGGCATCGGGATCGGGCTGGCCGCCGCGTTCAAGCTGACCCCCGCGCTGTTCATCGGGTACCTGCTGCTCACCCGGCGGCGCGCCGCCGGGGTGGCGCTGCTGGTGGCCGTGGCCGCGACCGCCGTGGGCCACCTCGCGGCGCCGCGCGAGTCCGGCGCGTTCTGGACCCGGGCGCTGTGGGACACCGACCGGGTCGGCGCCTTCGGCTACATCTCCAACCAGTCGCTGCAGGGCGGCATCGCCCGCCTCGGCCCCGAACTGCCCGGCCGGGCCATCTGGTTGGCGTCCTCGCTGGTGGTACTGGCGGTCTGGGCGTACCGGGTGCGGCTCGCCCACCGGGCCGGCGACCGGCTCGCCGGGTACGCGCTCACCGGCACCGCCTGCTGCCTGGTCAGCCCGATCACCTGGGTGCACCACCTGGTCTGGCTGCTGCCCGCCCTGGTGGTCCTCGCCGACACCGGCCTGCGAAGCCCGCAACGGGCCAGGCGCCGAAGGCTGTTGACCGCCTTCTGGACGGCCCAGGCGGTGCTGTGCAGCGGTGTGGTCTGGCTCTGGTGGAACGTCCCGGGGCACGGGATCGGTGTCCTGCTCGGCGGCAACGCCTACCTGCTGATCGCACTCGCGCTGCTGGTCGGCATGCCGATCCGCGGCCGGACCGGGGAGCCGGCGGTCGTGTCCGCCGGGGAAGCGGTGGACGCGGTGGCCGGCGCCGGAGGCGGCGCGGCGCCGGCGGCGGTACCCGAACCCGTCGGCGTCCCGGCGCGGCGCTGAAGGGGAACCGGAACCCGTGACCGCCGGGCGGGCCGCCGACAGCCCCGGACAACGCGCGGGCGCGCGACGGCGTTTCGCGCCCGCCAGGCGGGTACGAGCGGCGGAGGCGGCGTGGGACTGCGGGACCGCCGGGGGAGTGGGAGGGAGTCGGGCATGACGCACCACAGCATCTTCGCAACGGCCGGGAGGTGGGGCCGGTGACGGTCGAACTCTTCCCGTCCTCCCTGCCGGTGGCCAGCGTGCTCGCCCGCAAGGAGAGCGGACGCGAATGGCTGGCCCGACTGCCCGCGCTGGTCGCCGAATTACGGGACCGCTGGCAGCTCGTGCTCAAGGAGCCCTACCACGGCGGAAGTTGCTCCTGGGTCGCACCCGCCCGGCTGCCCGACGGGCGCGACGCGGTGCTCAAGGTCGCCTGGCCGCACCGCGAGGCCGCCGGCGAGGCCGAGGCGTTGCGCCTGTGGGACGGCCGCGGCGCCGTCCGCCTGCTGCGCGAGGACGCCGCCAACTCCGCGATGCTGCTGGAACTCTGCGAACCCGGCGGCACCCTCGACGCCGCCCGCGGCATTCCCGCCGAACGCCGCCTGCTGGCCGGGGCCGAACTGCTGGACACCCTGTGGCGCACCCCCGTGCCGCCGCACACCGCCCTCGAACCGCTGGCCGTCGTCGCGGGCGAGCGGGCCGCCCTGGCCGAGCTGCGGATGGCCCGCCTGCGGTCCGCCACCGACGGCGGGCCGCACGGCGCCCAGCCGGTGGACGCCGGGCTCGACGGCGGTCTGGTGGCGTACGGGGTGCGGCTGATGCGCGAACTGCCCGCGAGCGCCGCCCGACAGGTCGTGCTGCACGGCGACTTCAATCCCGGCAACGTGGTGGCCGCCCGGCGCCGTCCCTGGCTCGCGATCGACGCCAAACCGCTGATCGGCGACCCGGCGTACGACCCGTGGCCGCTGATCGAGCAGGTCGACGACCCCTTCGACCACGGCTCCTCCTCCCGGGTCCTCGGGCGCCGGCTCGCGCTGGTCGCCGACACCCTCGGCGAGCAGCCGCAGCGGCTCGCCGCCTGGGCCGTCGCCCGCCGGGTCGAGACCGCCCTGCAGGCCGCCGCGCGCGGCGAACTCCCGGCCGCCCGCGCGATCCTGGGCGAGGCCCGGCTGCTCGCCGACCACAGCGAGCGGTGAGTCCGGCCGCGCCGGTCAGGGGAGGAGGTCGAGCCAGCGGGTGTACCAGGTGTGGAAGTCCGGGCCGGGGGTGAGGCCGGCCCACACCTGGTCGTCGTGCCAGACCTGGCCGGCGCACGGACCGTTCACCACCAGCCGGGCGTAGTCGCCACCGCCGTAGTCGGTGATCACCAGGGCGCCCGGCGGGCACAGCGTCTCGCGGGGCGGACGGGGCACGGCGGCACGGTACGGGAAGGGCGCGGCGAGGAAGCCGGGACGCAGGCAGTCCACGCGCTCGCCGTACAGCGCCTCCTCCTCGTCCTCCGGAAGCTGCTCGAGGCCGAGCACGCCGAAACCGGGCCCGGCGCCGCCGTCGCCGACCTCGATGAGGAAGGCCCGGTAGGACGGCGGGAGCCGCACGCCGTGGCGTTGCTCGAAGGCGCGCACCTCGGGCTCGCCCAGCGCGGGGCGGAGCACGTCCCCCAGGTGGCCCTCGCGGCCGCGGAAGCCGTCGGGGGCGCCCGCCGCCGCGCGGGCGGCGAGGGCGGCGTGGACGGCGGGGCCGTTCCAGTTGCTGGGCGAGGGATCCATCGCGGTGCGTGCTCCGGTCGGTGCTGGACGTCGTGGGGCCGATCCGGGTGGGCAGGCCCCCGGGCGGGGGTGGGGACAGCCACCCCCGGAGTCCGGGGGGCGGCCGGATGGGGCGGGCGGCGACAGGAGCCTAGCGTCGTCGGTATGACGATGCATGCGCACGGACTCCTCCGCTCGGTCACGGCAACTCTCGTGGCAGCGGCCGCGGTCGGCGTGCTGGCCGGGGTCTCCCCGGCCGCCGCCCACCGGCCCGACCGCGGCGAGGTCCTCTCGGTGGTCCCGGTCTCCGACCTGACCACGGCCCAGACCGCGGCGTTCGTCGGCGGGATGGGCGTCGACACCGCCGGGGTCGAGTACGGCGTGCGGGGCTACCGGATCACCTACCGCACCATCGCCCCCGACCGCACGCCCACCACCGCCACCGGCCTGCTGGTCCTGCCCAAGGACGGCCGGCACGGCCGCCTCGACCTGGTCGCCGACACCCACGGCACCATGGTCAACCGGGCCTACGCGCCCTCCGTGGGCGAGGACTTCGGCCGGCTCTCGCCCTACCTCCAGGCCTCCGCCGGCCGGGCCGTCGCCGCCCCCGACTACCTGGGCCTCGGCCAAGGGCCCGGCCGCCACCCCTACATGGACACCGCGTCCTCCGTATCCGCCTCGCTCGACCTGCTGCGCGCCGCCCGCACCGCCGCGCGCGGCCTCGGCCGCCCGCTGACCGGCGACGTCTACGCCACCGGCTTCTCCCAGGGCGGCCAGGTCGCCGCCGCCCTCGCGAAGGAGCTCGACCGCGGCGCCGACCGCGCCTTCCGCCTCAAGGCGCTGGCCCCGGTCTCCGGTCCGTACGACGTCGAGCACGCCGAGATGGCCGGACTGCTCGACGGCAGCGTCAACCCGATCAGCGGCGTCTTCTACCTGTCCTACTGGCTCACCGCGCAGAACCGCCTGCACCCCATCTACAAGGACCCGGCCGAGGTGTTCGAGCCGCCCTACGCGGCAGTGGTGGAAGGACTCTTCGACGGCGGGCACCAGGAGGAGGAGATCGTCGCCGCCCTGGCTCCCGACGTGCGGTCGCTGCTCACGCCCGCGTTCCACGAGCGGCTCGTCCACCCGGACGGCGCGCTGCTCGACGCGATCCGCAGCAATGACGGCACCTGCGACTGGAAGCCCCGGGTGCCCGTCCGGCTGTACACCGCCTCCGGCGACACCGACGTGGTGATCGCCAACTCTCGTTCCTGCGCGGCCCGGTTCGCCGCCCACGGGGTCCAGGTCCCGGTGGTCGACCAGGGCGCGACGGACCACTTCGGTGCCTTCCGGGCCTCCGGCCCGCAGGTCGTGGAGTTCTTCGACTCGGTCGCCCGCGGCAACCGCTAGCACCGCGGATCCCCGGCTCCTCACGGGGGTGGGAGCCGGGGATCCGGGTGGGGGCGTGTGCGGGCCTAGTTGACGTGGACGAGGGGGCTGCCGGGCTGGGTGGTGTCGGCGACCGGACCGTACGTCGCGGAGAAGTAGCCGTCGGCCGGGCAGAGACCCGAGCCGCCGCTCTTGGCGAAGTGGGCGTTGCTGAAGGACAGCGTGTGGTTGGCGTTGTCGGCGGCGCCGGTGAAGGCGCCGCTGAGCTGGTAGCTGCAGGTGAGGGTGCCGAACCAGCTGTTCAGCACCGCGGTCGCCTGCACCGCGCCGGCCGTGCCCGCCGTGATGGTGACCGGGTTGCCGGGGGTGTCGGCGACGCTGATCGCGTACGGCAGGTGGTCGACGGTGAGGCTCTTCACCGAGGTCACGCCGGTGACGTTGCTGGTGCAGGAGGAGAAGGTCTGCCCGGTGAGGGACTCGGTGGCGGTGCCGGGGGCGGCCGGGTTGGTCACCGCGCGGGCGGTGAACTGGGAGACCGCGCAGGTCACGCCGGTGGTGCTGGTGGCGGAGGAGTAGAAGGTGGCGCGGGCGCCGGCGGCGAGCGGGGCGCTGAGCACGTCGCCGGGGGCGACGGCCGTGCCGCCGGCGCCGCCGGTGGTGAGCACGCTGGTGGCGGCCAGGCCGGTGGGGGCGGTCGGGCCGGTGGGGGCGGCGGCCGAGGCGGGGACGGCGCCGAGGACGAGCGGGGCGACGGCGGCGGACAGGGCGAGGGCACGGCGCAGGCGCATGGGAAAGCCTCTTTCTCGGTGAGGGTGGACGAGAAGGTGAACTTTCGCTGCTCCCCGGCGAGCTGGGGCGCTCGGGAAGGGCTCTGCTTTCGGTTGTAGGTCAGTGGCGGTACACCGTCAAGGTGTTCCGCGAGACTTGCTGACAAGGTGTCAGCAATGGGCCCGGCTCAGTGCCGGGAGAGCCGGCGCGTACGCGCACACCGCCCCCGCCGCGGCCCGGGACCGCTCACGAGGCGCTGCCGTACTTCGCCGCGTACTCGCGGGCCAGCCCCAGCAGTCCGGACTCCATCCACTCCGCGGCGACCAGCGTCTCGGCCAGCCGCGTGCGGTCGAGCGTCGCCGCGTGGAACAGGGTGCCGACGGTCACCGCGTGCGCGGGCCGGTGCACGACCGCGATCGGGTCGCCCGCGCGGACCTCGCCCTCCTCGAGCACCCGCAGCAGCGCGCCCGGCCGCCCGGCCCGGGTGAAGCGCTTGACCCAGCCCTGCTCGGCCAGGAAGCCCTGGAACGTCCGGCACGGGATCCGGCCGCCGGTCACCTCGACCAGTACGCCGCCGACCTGCCAGCGTTCGCCGATCAGCGCGTTGGTGACGTCCACGCCCTCGGTGGTGAGGTTCTCGCCGAAGGAGCCGGCGGCGAAGGCGCGGCCCGCCTCGTCCTCCCAGAAGTCCAGGTCCTCGCGGGCGTAGGCGTACGCGGCCCGGTCGGGCCCGCCGTGGAAGCGCAGGTCGCAGACGTCGTCCCCGGCGACCCCGCTCGCCCCGACCCCCTTCGGGCCGGGCCGGGACAGCCGCACCGGACCGTCGACGGGCCGCTTGTCGACACCCGTGGTGCCCGACGGGGCGTCGGTGTACTCGACCGGGACGGCCTTGCCGACGTTCACGCTCAGCAGCTTCATGGGCCACACCGTACTCGACCCGTCCGCCCCCGCCCCGGCCCGGGCTCAGCCCTCCGGCGGCCGGACGGCGTCGCGCAGGGCGCGCGGCGCGACCAGGCAGTACGCGTCGACCAGCAGGTCCTCGACCTGCGGCCAGTCCACGGCCGGGACGTCCAGGTACACGCCGACCCAGCCGCGGTGGCCGACGTACGGCGGCCGGAAGTAGCGCTCGGGCCCGGTGGCGACCAGGTGCTCCTGCACACCCGCCGGGGCGGCCGCCCAGATCGCCACCCGGTCGTCGTGGTGGTGGTCGGCGCCCATGGCGAAGAGCTTCTTGCCGCGGACGAACCAGCCGGGTTCGCCGTGGCTCGGCCGCTCCTCCACCTCCGGCAGCCCGAGGCAGACCGCCCGGACCCGCTCCACCCCGTCCACCGTCACCGCTCCCCTCCGCACCCGGTACCCGCCATCCGCCACGGCCATCCTGCCACCGCCCGGCCGCCCCTGACCGGCGCGACGCACCACCCCGCCGCGGGTCGGCGGCGGACCTCAGCGGTCGGCCGCCCGCGCCGCCCGCGCAGCCAGTTCGGCGCCGGCCGCGTGCAGCCAGCGGGCCGGGTCGGTGCGGGCGGCGTGCGCGGAGCCGGCCAGCGCGGTGAGGGTGAGCGCCGCACCGGGTTCGGCGGACTCGCCCGCGACCACGGCCGCCCGCACTCCGTGCCGGCCGGCCCGGGTCAGGACCTCGCCGACCGCCTTGCCGCGCAGGCTGGTCGCGTCGAACCGGCCCTCCCCGGTCACCACCAGGTCCGCCCCGGCGAGCGCGGCGTCCAGGCCGAGCAGGTCGGCCACGGCGGCCGCCCCGGGCGCGATCGCCGCACCCCAGGCCGCCGCCAGCCCGTACCCGGTGCCGCCGGCCGCGCCCGCGCCCGGCTGCTCGGGATCGCCGCCGAGCAGGTCGGCGAGCCGGGCCAGGCCGCGGTCGAGCAGGTCGACCTGCGCCGGATCGGCGCCCTTCTGCGGACCGTAGACGGCCGCTGCGCCGTCCGGCCCGAGCAGCGGGTTGGTGACGTCGGTGAGCAGCAGGACGCCGCCCGCCGGAGCGGGCCGCAGGGCGCCCCGGTCGACGCGGGCCGCGGCGGTGAGGGAGGAGCCGCCGTCCGGCAGGTCGCGGCCGTCGGCGTCGGTGAGGCGCAGGCCGAGCGCGCTCAGCAACCCGGCGCCGCCGTCGGTGGACGCGGATCCGCCGAGGGTGACGATCAGCCGGCGGGCGCCGGCGTCGAGCGCGGCGGCGACCGTCTCGCCGGTGCCCCGGGTGGTGGCGGTGAGCGGCGCGGGCCGGGCCATCAGCGGCAGCCCGCTGGCGACGGCCAGTTCGACCAGTGCGGTGCCGTCCGGCAGCAGCGCGTACCGGCCGGTGACCGGTCGGCCGTCCGGCCCGGTGCAGCCCGGCACCTCGTGCAGGACGGCGCCGGGCGTGGCCGCCGCGACGGCGGCGAGGGTGCCCTCGCCGCCGTCGGCCATCGGACGCGCCAGCAGCTCGTCGCCCGGCCGGACGGAACGCCAGCCGTCGGCGAGGGCGCGCGCGGCGTCCGGGGCGTCGATGGTGCCCTTGAACGAGTCCGGGGCGAGCACCACTCTCATCGGCGGACCACGTGGGCGAGGTGTCGGCTCTTCATGGTCTCCAGGGTCTCGCGTCCGGGGGCGTCCCACACCCGCTGGTTGAAGATCTCCACCTCCACCCAGCCGTCGTACCCGGCCCCGGCGACCAGGTCGGTGAGCCGGCCGAAGTCGATGTGGCCGTCGCCCACGTGCCCGCGGCCGAGCAACGGGTCGGCGGGCAGCGGCAGCGTCCAGTCGCAGACCTGGTACGCGGCGATCCGGCCGCCGGCGCCGGCGCGGGCGATCTGCGCGGCCAACTCCGGATCCCACCAGACGTGGTAGCTGTCCACCACAACGCCGACCCGGTCCGCCGGATGCGGCTCGGCGAGGTCCAGGGCCTGGCCGAGGGTGGAGACCACCGCGCGGTCCGCGCAGAACATCGGGTGCAGCGGCTCGATCGCCAGCCGGACGCCGAAGTCACCCGCGTGCGGTGCGAGTTCACCGATCAGGTCGGCCACCTGTGCGCGGGCCCCGACCAGGTCTCGGCTGCCCTCCGGCAGACCGCCGACGACCAGCACCAGGGTGTCGGTGCCCAGTTCGGCCGCCTCCTCGATCGCCTGCAGGTTGTCGGCGAGCGCGGCCCGCCGGGCCGCCGGGCCGGCGGCGGTCAGGAAACCGCCCCGGCACAGGCTGCTGACCGCAAGGCCCGCGTCCCGGCACAGCTTCGCCGACCGGGCCAGGCCGGTCTCGGCGACCTTGTCCCGCCACAGCCCGATCGCCGGGACGCCGGCTTCCGCACAGCCCCGGACGGCCTCCGGCAGCGACCAGCCCTTGGTGCTGATCTGGTTCAGCGACAGCCGGTCCTCGTACGTGGGAAGGGAGTTCACGCCGCCACCCCCGCCAGCGCGAGGTACTTCCGCATCCGGTCCACCGCCAGCTCCGGATCGGGGAGCACCCCGGCCGCGTCCGCCAGCCGGAACAGCTCCACCAGGTGCGGCACCGAGCGGCCGCTCTGCGCGCCCGCCACCATGGTGAAGTGCTCCTGGTGCCCGGCCAGCCAGGCCAGGAAGACGATGCCGGTCTTGTAGTGGAAGGTCGGCGCCGCGAACAGGTGCCGGGCCAGCGGCAGGGTCGGCGCGAACAGCTCTTCGTAGCGTTCGAGTTCGCCCGCGTCCAGGGCGTGCAGCGCGGCCGCCGCGACGCCCGCGATCGGGTCGAACACGCCCAACAGGGCGTCGCTGTAGCCCAGTTCGTCACCCCGGATCAGCTCCGGGTAGTGGAAGTCGTCGCCGGTGTACAGCCGCACCCCCGCGGGCAGTGCCCGGCGCAGCGCCACCTCCCGGTCCGCGTCCAGCAGCGAGACCTTGATGCCGTCGATCCGCTCCGCGTGGTCCTTGATCAGGGTCAGCACCGTGTCGGTCGCGAGGTCCAGGTCCGCCGACCCCCAGTAGCCCGCCAGCGCCGGGTCGAACATCTCGCCCAGCCAGTGCAGCACCACCGGCCGCTCGGCCTCCGCGATCAGCTCGCCGTACACCCGCAGGTAGTCCTCCGGGCCGCGGGCCGTCGCGGCCAGCGCCCGGCTCGCCATCAGGATCGGCTGCGCCCCGGCCGCCTGCACCACGGCCAGCTGTTCGCGGTACGCGCCCAGCACCCGGTCGAGGCCACTCGCCGGGCCGGTCAGCTGGTCGGTGCCGACGCCGCAGGCCAGCCGACCGCCGACGGCGCGGGCCTCCGCGCCGGAACGGGTGATCAGCTCGCGGGTCGCAGCCCAGTCCAGGCCCATGCCGCGCTGCGCGGTGTCCATCGCGTCCGCGACGCCCAGGCCCAGTGCCCACAGGTGGTGCCGGAAGGCGAGGGTGGCGTCCCAGTCGACGACCGCCGGCGCGCCCGGGGCGTTGGCGCCGAGCGGATCGGCGACCACGTGCGCCGCCGCGAAGGCGGTCCGGGAGGTCGGCGGGCGGTGGGCGGGGGAGAGGGCGGCGGGTTCCCGGAGGGTGAGCCGGCCGCTGCCGGGGAGGGTGATCGAGGGCATCATCGTGCTTTCCGTCGGTCGGTCGGGTCGGCCGCGCGGCGGCCGGGTCGGCAGGTGGTCGGTCGGGTCGGCTACGGGGCAGCCGGGTGGCCGGTCGGGTCGGGCGGGTGGTCGGCCGGGCTCAGAGGGTCAGCTCGGGGACGTCCAGGCGGCGGCCCTCGCGGGCCGAGCGCAGGCCCAACTCGGCGAGCTGCACGCCCTTGGCGCCCTCCAGCAGGTCCCAGCGGTACGGCGCGTCGCTGACCACGTGCCGCAGGAACAGCTCCCACTGCACCTTGAAGCCGTTGTCGAACTCGCCGTTGTCCGGCACCTGCTGCCACTGCGCGCGGAACGGCTCGGTGGCCGGCAGGTCCGGGTTCCACACCGGCTTCGGGGTCGAGGCCCGGTGCTGGATCCGGCAGTTGCGCAGACCCGCCACCGCGCTGCCCTCGGTCCCGTCGACCTGGAACTCGACCAACTCGTCGCGGTCCACCCGCACCGCCCAGGAGGAGTTGATCTGCGCGGTGATCCCGCCCTCCAGCTCGAACACGCCGTACGCCGCGTCGTCGGCGGTCGCCGCGTAGGGCTCGCCCCGCTCGTCGACCCGCTGCGGGATGTGCGTCGCCGCGTGCGCGTACACCGAGCGGACCGGCGCGACGATCCCGTCCAGCACGTACCGCCAGTGCGGGAACATGTCGAGGATCATGCCGCCGCCGTCCTCGGCCCGGTAGTTCCACGAGGGGCGCTGCGCGTCCTGCCAGTCGCCCTCGAACACCCAGTAGCCGAACTCGCCGCGCACGGACAGGATCCGGCCGAAGAAGCCGCCGTCGACCAGGCGCTTGAGCTTCAGCAGGCCCGGGAGGAAGAGCTTGTCCTGGACGGCGCCGCTGCGCACCCCGGCCTCGCGGGCCAGCCGGGCCAGCTCCAGCGCGCCCTCCAGCGACTCGGCGGTGGGCTTCTCGGTGTAGACGTGCTTGCCGGCGGCGATCGCCGCCTTGATCGCCTGCTCACGGGCCGGGGTGACCTGGGAGTCGAAGTAGATCTCGGCGAGCGGGTGGGCGAGGGCCTCGTCGAGCGAGGTGGTCCAGTGGGTCAGGCCGTGGCGGTCGGCCAGCTCCTTGAGCTTGTCGGCGCTGCGGCCGACCAGGATCGGCTCCGGCCAGAGCGTCCCGCCGCCGTCCAGCGGGAGGCCGCCCTGCTCGCGGATGGCGAGGATCGAGCGCACCAGGTGCTGGCGGTAGCCCATCCGGCCGGTGACGCCGTTCATCACGATGCCGATCACCCTGCGGGTCATGGGGCTGGTTCCTTCCGTCGGTCCTTGGAAAACTAGGGTGGAAAGCGCTTTCCACAACTGAGGCTAAGGCCCTCGCCGGGCCGGGTCAAGGCCCCCGAGCAGGGCGGTACGCTCGGGCGGTACGCATTCCGGGACGGAAGGAGCACCACCCGTGGCGGTCACCCTCGGCGACGTCGCCCGGCACGCGGGCGTCTCGCTCGCCACGGCCTCGCGCGTCCTCAACGGCTCCGCCCGGACCGTCACCGAAGAGCTCTCCGCCAAGGTCCGCGCCAGCGCCGACGCCCTCGGCTACCTCCCCAACGCCCCCGCGCAGGCCCTCGCCCGCGCCACCGGCGCCACCATCGGCGTCCTCCTCCACGACGTCGCCGACCCCTACTTCGGCGCCATCGCCCGCGGCGTCGGCGACGCCGCCGCCCGTGCCGGCCTGCTCTCCCTCGTCACCAGCACCGACGGCGACCCCGAGCGCGAACTCCACGCCATCCGGATGCTGCACGCCCAGCGCGTCCGCGCCATCGTCCTGGCCGGCTCCGGCTACACCGACCCCGATGCCGGACGCCGCATCGACGAGGCCCTCGCCGCCTACCGCGACCAGGGCGGCATCGTCACCGCCATCACCGACCACGGGCCCGGGTACGGCACCGTGCTCCCCGACAACCGGGGCGGCGCGGCCGAGTTGACGACCGCCCTGCTCGGCCTCGGGCACCGGCGGATCGCCGTCGTGACCGGACCGGAGCGGATGCGGGTCGCGCAGGAGCGCCTGGAGGGGGTGCTGGAAGCCGCCGCCGCGGCTGGGCTCGGCGGGGAGGAAGTCCTGGTCGAGAGGGCCGAGTTCACCCGCGACGGCGGTCGCGCGGCGGTCGCGCGGATCCTCGACCGGGCGGACCGGGCGGACCGGGCGGGCGGGGCGGGTGTCCGTCCGAGCGTGGTCGTCGCGCTGTCCGACATCTGCGCGGCGGGCGTCCTCGCCGAGCTGCGCGAGCGCGGCATCGCGGTGCCCGAGGAGATCTCGGTGGCCGGCTTCGACGACATCCCGCTCGCCACCGACCTGGCGCCCGCGCTCAGCACCGTCCGCCTGCCGCTCGCCGACATGGGCGCCGAGGCCGTCCGCCTCGCCCTCGACCCCGCCGCCGGATCCGGCGATGGTCGGCAGGTCCTGGTCGCCGCCGAGGTCGTGCTCCGGGCCAGCACCGCGCAGGCACCGTAAGGGAGTTCGGCCAGAGGCGCGGGCCTAGCTGTCGGCGTAGCCGCCGGCCTCCCAGACCATCGCGCGGAACTCCGGCAGGGTGAGCGCCCGGGACTCCCGGCCCCGCTCGGCGCGGAAGTGGACGCAGCCGCAGCGCCGGCAGTACCAGCCCTGGGACCAGAGCCGCTCGGCGTTCTCACGGCCCGCGAGGAGCCGCCGGCGGTCCGAGCTGAGCACGCTCGCGCGGAGCAGGACGACGACCGCGGCCACCAGCGCCAGACCCGAGATCCAGCCGAGGAAGGCGTAGTCCGGGCGCGTCGACTCCACGATCGGCCAGGAGCCGTACAGGGACGGGGCGCCGACCGGGTCGTGGCTGAACCAGTGGCCGGCGGCGGCGCCCCAGATGAAGCTCACGACGGACACCACCATCAGGAAGACCCCGGCTGCGAGGGTGCCCTGGGTGGGCTCGACCAAGGACTTCGGCACCGGCGAGAGCGCCCACGACAGTGAGGTGGTGACGGAGCGCGTGACCGTCTGTTCGGGTTCCCCCGAGCGGGCCGGCGTGGTGACGCGGACGCTGTCCCGTCCGGCGTGGTAGACGGCCGGTACGCCCGTCACCTGGTCCGACAACCCGCACTGGGGGCACGGCTGCAGGACGGGCGGTACGGTGTCTTCGAACCCTGACATGGAGCCCCCCGGAAGTGTTCCACCACTCGGTCGCTCCATGCTGGCAGACCCTCCCGCACCGGCAGGAGGGACTTGAGCGAAGCCTGAGGATCAGGCCGCGGGGGCGCCCGCCGCGCCGACGCAGGCCTCGTTGCCCTCGGGGTCGGAGAGGATCCACAGGCCCGGGGCGTCGGTGTCGTCCAGCAGGCGTCCGCCGGCGGCGAGGGCGGCGGCGATCCGGGCCTCGGCCCGGTCGTACGGCAGCCAGAGGTCGACGTGGACCCGGTTGCGCTGCGGGCGGGGCTCATCCATCTGCTGGAAGAAGAACGGGCCGCCGCGGCGCCGCGGGTCGACCAGGTCCTCCGGGCTGCCGGCCCGGTCCGTGTAGCCGAGCAGGGCGCTCCAGAACGCCACGACCGCGGGCATGTCGAGCGCGTCCAGGGTGACCTGGACCGTCTGCACGCCGGACGGGTCGGGTGTCAGCCCGTGCGCGGCGGCGAGCGCGGAGATCCGGCGGGCGAGGTCGACGATCTCCTCAGTCAGGCCGAAGAAGGTGTCGGTGAGCGTGATCAGCCGGACGGTGACGCCGTCGGACCGCAGGTCGACATCGGGGGAGGTGCCGGCGGGGCCGGTGAGGTCGAGGCCCGCGAGCGCGTGGACGAAGCGGGCGCCCGCCGCGAAGCCGTCGGTGCGGAAGTGCGCGCAGGCGCCGTCGCCGAGCACGCGCCAGTCCTCGGTGCCGCCGGCCCGGTGGAAGGCGAGCGGCCGGATGCGCTGGACGGCGGCGGTCTGCTGAGGGTCGGTCATCCGTGCACGGTAGCGGACGGCACCGACAACCCCGGCGGTCAGGTGGCGAGCAGGCGCCAGGTGGTGAGGGCGAGGCGGGCGCGGGTCAGCCCGGTGGGGTCGGTGAGGTCGAGGCCGAGCGTGCGGCCGATCTGGTCGATGCGGCGGGCGATGCTGCTGTGGTGGAGGTGGAGCTGCTCGGCGGCACGGCGGAGCGAGCCGGTGGCGCAGTAGGCGTCCAGGGTGTCGAGGTCGTCGGGGCAGGTCGCGAGGCGGGTGACGGCGGCGACGTCGGGGTTGGCGCGGGCGGTGTCCGGCGGGATCTCGGCGAGCAGCGCGAGGGCGCCCAACTCGCTGTGCTCGACGACTGGTCGGCGTTCGGTCGTGAAGCGGAGCGCGGTGCGCGCCCGGCGCCAGGCGAGGTCGGGGCTGCCTGCCGTTCCGAGGCCGGCGCGGACACCGGCCGGGAAACCGGCCGGGTCGACGGCGGTGGCGAGCAGGACGCCGGTGTCGGCGAGCGACGCGGCCTTCACCGGCCGGCCCGGGCAGATCAGCGCGCCGATCCGGGCGAGGGACAGCGGCGGCCGGTCGGCGGCGGGGTCCGGGTCGGACGGCGCCGCGCCCGACGGCCGGTGGGGGCCGGCGTCGGCGGCCGGGGCCGGGAGCCGGACGGCGGCGACGTGGACCGGCCGGTCGGCGGGGAAGCCGAGCAGGCGCAGCGCACGGGCGCGGGCGGTGTCCTCGGTGTCGGCGCTGACGGCGAGTTCGACGAGTGCGGGGTCGGCCATCGTGGTGCGGGCCGGGCCGTACCGTTCGACGGTGGCCGCGACGGCGAGGGCGAGCCGGTCGAGGACGACGTCGTCGAGCTGGCCGGGCGGGCCCGGGCGTTCGAGCCAGACGGTGCCCAGCTGCTCCTCGTCGAGGGTGATCGCCGCGCTGCTGGACGGCGCGGGCGCCGGCCCGGCGGCGGGGGTGCCGTCGGGCGCGGAGCGGATGTCCCGGCCGGTGCCGTGCAGGCGGATGCCGGCGGTGCACTCGGCGAGTCCGGCGGTGGCGCGGGCGAGCGCCGCGAGGTCGACCCGGTGGCGCATCAGCGTGTCGTAGAACGCGACGACGCGGATCGCGCCGCCCACGTACGGGTCGAGTCCGGACAGTCGTACGGCCAGTGCCTCCATGCAAGCAGCGTAGAAGGAGCGGGCGGTCGGCGGGTGCGCCGAACGGCGCGGCCGCGGCGGCGGATGCGCGACGTCCGGCGGACGACGGGCCGGGGGCGGCCCCGCAGGATGGTGGCCATGGACCCCGAACTCGAAGCATTCGTCCCGTTCCTGCCGCACACCGACCTCTCCGACCCGGTCACCGCGCGCGAGGTGTTCGCCGAACGCGCCGCCGCCCGGCCCGTACCCGACCTGAGCGACCTGGAGATCGAGGACCGCACCGTGCCCGCCGACCCGGACGTGCCGGTGCGGATCTACCGTCCGCACGGTGCCCGCGGCGCCGTGGTGTGGATGCACGGCGGCGGCTTCGTCTTCGGCGACGTGGAGACGGAACATCCGTGGGCCGCCCGGCTCGCCCAGGGCTCCGGCGCCGTCGTGGTGTCGGTCGGCTACCGCCGGGCGCCCGAGAACCCGTACCCCGCCGCCCTGGACGACGTGTACGCCGTCCTCGGCTGGCTCGCCGGGCACGCCGCCGACCTGGGCATCGACCCGGACCGGATCGCGGTCGGCGGCCACAGCGCCGGCGCCAACCTGGCCGCCGGGACGGCGCTGCGCGCCCGTGACCAGCAGGGCCCGGCGATCCGCTTCCAGCTCCTCAACGAGCCCGGCCTGGACGACCGGCAGGACACCTGGTCGCAGCGGAACTTCACCGACACCCCGTGGCAGAACCGCGAGAAGGTCACCCTCGCCTGGCGCCACTACCTCGCGGGCCGCTCCGCCACGCCGTACGCGGCTCCGGCCCGCGAGGAGGACCTGTCCGGTCTGCCGCCCGCCTACCTCGCGGCGGCCGAGTTCGACCCGCTGCGGGACGAGATCATCGGCTACGCGCTGCGCCTGCTCCGGGCGGGCGTCCCGGTCGAACTGCACCAGTGGCCGGGGACGTTCCACGGCTCGCAGGCGATCATGTCGGCGGCGGTCTCGCAGCGGCAGATCGCCGAGCTCTGTGCCGCCCTGCGCCGCGCCGTCACGGACTGACGTCACGGACTGGCGGTGTGGCGCAGGGCGGCGCGGCACCTCCCGCGGCTCCGGGAGGTCAGCGGACGAAGGCGCGGCGGGCCCGCCAGGTGGTGTGCTCGCGGGAAATGCTCTCCTCGGCGTCGGCCGACAGCTTGGCCCAGCTCTCCTCCGCGTCCGAGGAGTTGAGGTCCAGGGTGGAGAGCCGGCCGGAGATGATCAGCAGTTCACTGGCGGCCAGCAGGTAGGCGGTGGCCAGCGGACGCAGCTGCTGGAGCTGGGTCCAGGCGATCACCGCGGTCGCCGCGGCGGCGAAGGCGGCGAAGACCGGGACGGGCAGGGCGGTGGCCGCGTCGGCGATCGCGGCGGCGGTGCCCAGGATCGTCAGCGCGCCGACCACCAGGCTCCAGTAGGCGGACTGGGACTCGCACGCTTCGGCCCGGGCCCGGTACCAGACCCGCTGCTCGTCCACCCTGGCGCTCAGGTAGCGGGCGCGGCGGGTGGCCAGCGGGGCGCCCCGCAGCTCGCGCATGCCGTCGCTGACCCCGGGCTGAGTCCCGGGCGGGATGGTGTCCGGGTTCTGATCGAGCAGGTGCTCGATGTGTGCGACGTGCTGCAGGTAGCGCTCCTCCGCCTCCGCCGAGTCGGCTGGGCCTTCGAACGGGTGGGCGCGCACCGCGTACTTCCAGGCCAGCGTCTTGAACGACTCGGCGGCGGCCCGGGCCTCGTGCCAGCGGGCCTGGGGATTGGCGCTGCGCAGCCGGAACCAGAACCAGCCGGCGCCGAGGAAGGCGGCGGCGGCGAGCAGCGGGGTGCCGCGCCAGGGCACGGAGCCGATCACGGCGGCCGCGACCAGCAGCAGGAGCTGCCAGCGGTACCAGCGGACGGCCAACTGCCGTCCCTGCAACGAGACCTGGTCGGCCGCCCAGTACTGCTCGGGCAGGATCCGCGTCTCGTCGTCGGGTGAGTTCTCTCGCACCATCGGCTGTGGCCCCCTCCACTCCGGCGCTTCCGACGCAGTCTTCCCCCGCCGGGCCGGCCGCGAACCCCGGAGCGGCACTGAACTCCCTTCCCCCGGCGGTGCGGTGGAACGGGCCGCCCGCGGGGTGGGGGTCCCGCGGGCGGCCGGTGGGTGGGGGTCAGGCGAGCTGCCAGGTCTGGAGGGCGGAGCCGGTTGCGGTCTGCTGGGTGACCGCGGCGCCGTCGGTGGTGGAGGCGGTGGTGAGGAGCAGGGTGCTCTTCTTGTTGGTGACGGTGTAGCCGTTGCCGGTGGAGGCGAGCTGCCAGTGCTGGCTGTCGCTGCCGGTGCAGGTGGCCTGGACGACGGCGGCTCCGGCGGTGGTGGAGCCGGCGGCGACGTCGGCGCAGAGGTGGGAGGCGCCGTTGGTGAGGGTGTAGCTGCCGTCGGTGTTGAGGGCGAGCTGCCACTGCTGGTTGGGCCCGCCGTGCGGGGTCCAGGTGATCAGCTGGGTGCCGGAGGTGGTGGTGGAGGCGGGGTCGTCGAGCGCCTTGCCGCTTGCGGTGAGGGTGTGGGTGCCGCTGAGTCCGCCGCCCGCGTAGACCTCGAACTCGTAGAGGGAGTAGCCGTAGGTGGTGCCGCGCTTGGTGCCGTACATCCGGATGTAGCGGCCGGAGCCGGTGAGACCGGTGAGGTCCTGGGTGCCGCCGGTGCCGGTGGTGGTGGAGTAGATGGTGCGCCAGGTGGTGGCGTCGTCGGAGAGCTGGATCTGGAAGGCCTTGGCGTAGGCGGCTTCCCAGCGGAGCACGACCCGGCCGACGGTCTGGGTGGAGCCGAGGTCGACCTGGATCCACTGCGGGTCGCTGTAGGCGCTGGACCAGCGGGTGGCGCCGTCGCCGTCGGTGGCGGAGGTGGCGGGGAAGTTCGGTGTCTCGGTGCTGGAGGCAGTGGTGGGCTTGTTGCGGGCGAGGTTGCCGGGCTGGGAGAGCCCGGGCCAGGCCGGGTTGTGGCCGACGGCGGTGACGATCGGGGTGAACGCGGCGTAGGTGGTGGCGGGCTTGGGGGAGCCCCAGGTCTGCTGGGCGAGGCCGCGCAGGGGGTACATGATGCCGGCGGCTATCTGGTCCTCGGTCTCGGCGGTCGGGTTGTCGCACCAGACGTGGATCAGTGAGCCGGTGTTCTTCGTCCCGTCGGTGAGGGTGTTGCCGCCCTGGAAGAGGTCCGGGGTCCAGGTCTCGTACATCCACTTGGTGTCGGGCTTGGCGCCGCCGAGCACGTAGTAGGTGGGTGTCCAGGAGTCGTTGGCGACGGTGTGCCCGGCGTTCACCAACTGCTGGGGCGTAAGGCCGTAGTTGTACCAGTACTCGACCAGGATGTCGGCGTTGGGCGTGACGGTGCCGTCGCCGGCCTTGATGCCGTCGTTCCACATCCGGGTGGTCTTGCCGGCCGCCCGGACCAGTGCGTCGGACCAGTTGACGAAGCCGTAGTAGGTGTCCTTGGCGGTGGCGTTCGCCCCGTAGGTGGCCCGGGCGTAGGTGAGGAGCTGCGGGTACTGGTTGTAGTCCGTGACGTACTCGTCGGCGCCGATGTGCCAGTACGGCGCGGGGAAGAGCGGCAGGTACTCGTTGACCAGGTCCTTGATCAGCGCGTACGTGCCGGGCAGTGAGAGGTCGATGAACTCGGCGCTGGCGGTGCCGGAGCTGTTCTTCAGCTTGAGCTCGGGGTGGGCGGCCAGGACCGCGTTCATGTGCCCGGGGGTGTCGATCTCCGGGACGATGGTGACGTGGTACTTCTGCCCGAGCGCGACCAGGTCGGCGATGTCCTGCTTGGAGTAGTGGTCGGCGGAGACGACCTCGGGGTGGGTGGAGCTCTCCAGGCGGAAGCCGAAGGTGTCGGAGAGGTGGAAGTGGAAGTAGTTGAGCTTGAGGTAGGCCAGCTCCTTGATGTGCTGCTTCACCCAGTCGACGGTGAAGAACTTCCGGCCCTGGTCGATCATCAGGCCGCGCTCGGCCTTGGTCGGTTGGTCCACGGCCGTACCGGCCGGCACGGTGGCGGACTGGTGCAGCAGTTGGAGGACGGTGCGGGTGCCGTAGAAGGCACCGGTGTCGGTGGCCGCACTGATCGCGATGCTCGCACCGACGGTCATCCGGTAGCCCTCGGCGGGCAGTGAGCCGTCGCCGAGGGTGAGGGCGATGTCCCCGGCGGTGGCGGTTCCGGTGACCACGCTCACCGTTCGGCCCTCCAGAGCGCCCAGGTCGTCGGCTAAGGTGGCGGCCTCGTCGGCGAGTTGGGCGCCGTAGGCGGGGTCGACGACGACCCGGCTGCTCGTGGTGAAGGTGTACGAGCCGGTGCCGGCCGTCCACTGGCGCAGGGCGGGAACGGTCTGCGGCGCACCGGTCGCGGCCCCCGCCGGTGGCGCGGCGAGCGCGGGCAGCAGCAGGGCGGCCGCGGTGCAGAGGGTGGCGAGCAGCAGTCTGAACAGGCGCATGGATGCCCCTGGGTGTGTGAGGGAGGGGGAGTGGCCGCCCCCGTTGGTATGGACCTGTCACTGAATCGGCAGAACTGCGCACCAGTGCAGCTCAGTTGGAGGTGCGTGTCAATAGGTGCTCGCGAAAGCCGGTATTCGAGCAGGATCGAGCGCGCCCGATTGTCCGCTGTTGCGGAAAATAGGTCTGGACCATTGCATAAATAGGTATAGACCACTCAATGGTTTCGAGTGGAATGCGACTGCCGGACGGGGTTCCGACCTCGGGATTCCGTAAGTAAAGGTTCCTGACAGTCGGTCATTTCACAAGCTCCATTTAAGGTCTAGACCTATTGACAGGTCTGGACCACTGGAGTTGAGTACACCGCGGGTTCCCTGCCCGTCCTGCCCTGCCCTGCCCGCCCTTTCCCCCACAAGGAGTGGCACATGAACAAGCAGAAGACCGCCGCGCTGCTGTCCGGAGCGCTCGCCGCCGCCGGCCTGGCGGTCATGGTGCCCAGCACCTCGACCGCGGCCGCGGCCTGCGCGGCGCCGTACGCGGCGTCGCAGGTGTACACCGGCGGCATGTCCGCCTCGTACAACGGCCACAACTGGAACGCCAAGTGGTGGACCCAGGGCGAGACCCCGAGTACCGGCGGCTCCGGTGTCTGGGCCGACCAGGGTGCCTGTGGCGGGGGCGGCACCACGCCGAGCCCGAGCGGCACGACGCAGGCCTGCAACCACCCGGTGTGGGTGGCCGGCACCAACTACACCACCGGCTCGATCGTGAAGTACGCGCCCAACGGCCAGTACTACATCGCCACCCACGACAACCCGGGCTACGACCCGACCATCTCCACCTGGTACTGGAGCCCGTACACCTGCACCGGCACGGGCACGCCCAGCCCCAGCCCGAGCACCACCACCCCCAACCCGAGCGGGTTCGTGGTCTCCGAGGCCCAGTTCAACCAGATGTTCCCGAACCGGAACTCCTTCTACACGTACTCCGGCCTGGTCGCGGCCCTGAGCGCCTACCCGGCGTTCGCCAACACCGGCTCGGACACGGTGAAGAAGCAGGAGGCCGCGGCGTTCCTCGCCAACGTCAACCACGAGACCGGCGGGCTGGTCTACATCGTCGAGCAGAACACCGCCAACTACCCGCACTACTGCGACACCTCGCAGCCGTACGGGTGCCCGGCCGGCCAGGCCGCGTACTACGGGCGCGGCCCGATCCAGCTCAGCTGGAACTTCAACTACAAGGCTGCCGGCGACGCGCTCGGCATCAACCTGCTGAACAACCCGAACCTGGTGCAGACCGACGCCGCCGTCGCCTGGAAGACCGGCATCTGGTACTGGATGACCCAGAACGGACCCGGCACCATGACCCCGCACAACGCGATGGTCAACGGCGCGGGCTTCGGCGAGACCATCCGCTCCATCAACGGCTCGATCGAGTGCAACGGCGGCAACCCCGCCCAGGTGCAGAGCCGGATCAACTCCTACACCTCCTTCACCTCCATCCTCGGCGTCCCCACCGGGTCCAACCTGAGCTGCTGACCGACGGACGCAGTCGGATCAGCCCCTCGCCGCGCCCACCTCGCCCACCCGCCCAGCAGTCGGCGGGCGAGGTGGGCGCGGCCTTTCCATTTGCTGCCGGATCCGGTGCAACCCCGCCTGCGTCCCGTGCGTGGGACGGGTGGATGCAGGGGGCGTCCGATCGAGCGGACGGAGCGGCACACGGGATGACCGACGAGGAGTACAGCGCGTTCTACCTGTCCTCGTTCTCCCCACTGGTACGGCAGTTGTTCGCCATGACGGGGGATTTCAGCGAGGCGCAGGACGCTGTCCAGGAGGCGTTCGTCCGGGGCTGGGGCAGGCGCGCCCGGTTCTCGCCGGACGACGGGCCGCCCGAGGCCTGGATCCGTACGGTCGCCTGGCGGCTGGCCGTCAGCCGGTGGCGGCGTGCGCGTCGGGGCCGGACCCTGGAGCGGGAGCGCCTGCAGGCCCTCCCGCAGGAGGCGGCCGGGCCGGGGCCCGAGCACACCGCCCTGGTGGCGGCGCTGCGCAGGCTCCCGGCGGCGCAGCGACAGGCCGTCGTGCTGTTCCACCTGTGCGACCTGAGCCTCCAGCAGATCGCCGAGGAGACCGGGGCGGCGGTCGGCACCGTCAAGGCCCGCCTCTCGCGCGGGCGTGCCGCGCTCGCCGAGCACCTGCGCGACGAACCGGAGACGGACGGCACCCTGCGGAACACCGCGGAAAGGACGAACCACTGTGTCTGAGCCGGAGGGCCGCCAGCGGTCCGAGCAGGACGACCGGATCGCCTCGGCGCTGCGCGGGCTGTACGCGCAGACGCCCGCGGTGTCGCCGCTGCCGTACGCGACCGTGCGCCGTCGGGCGGTGGGCCGGCGGCGCAGGCGGCGGGCGGTGGCGGTGCTGGCGGTGGCCGCGGCGGTGTGCGGGGTCGGCGTGCTCGGCCCGGGAGCCTTCCTGCCCGGACGTCACGGCGTCGCCGCGCCCGCCGTCACCGGGCCGGCGCCCGCGCCGAGTCCGACCACCGGCGGGGGCCCGTCGGCCTCGCCGAGGGAGGTGGCCGGCTACGTGGACCTCGCCGCGCACACGGTCCGCGTCCAGTCCGGGACCACCACCCTGCGGACCCTGCCGGCGACCGCGGGCCGCCGCGAGTCCCCGACGCCGACGGGCTCCCTGCGGGTGGCGGACAAGTACGCGTCACTGCGCACCACCAGCAGTTCCGGACCGACGCTGCAGCCCTCCCAAGGGAGTGAGTTCGACCTGACCCTGCCCTGGTGCGTGCGGCTGGTGGGCGAGGACGGCCACTCGACCTACGTGTGCGGCCTGAGCTTCGGCCCGACCACCTTCGGCCACGAGAACGTCACCCGCGGGGTCGTCGGGCTGAGCGTCGAGGACGCCCGCTGGTTCTTCGACACCGTGCAGGTCGGAGACCCCGTCCAGGTCGCGAACCCCGAACCGCCCGGACCCGGCAGCACACCCGGGTGAGGTGGCGCGGAGCGGCCGCCGCGGACGGCCGTCAGGACGGGCCGGCGGCCGTGACCGGGCGCTCCTGGGAGCGCACCGTCCAGGCGACGGCCGACAGCAGCAGGACACCCGGCGCGATCCCCGACACCGCCGCGACCGCGGCGTGCGGGGCGTCCGCCCCGGCCAGCGCCAGGCCCGCCGCGCCGCAGACGGTCAGCGCGGCGGCCAGCACGTGCACCGCCGGCATCCGCCACGCCACCGCGAGGCCGAAGAAGTGCAGTCCCACGACCAGGGCGATCCAGCCGACCGCCGCCTCCGGGACGTGGAGCACCCGGGCGAGGACGAAGAGGCCGCCCGCCCCGACGAGCACCTCGGCGGCCACCGCCAGCCGGTACCCGCGTCCGAACGTCTGGTCCGACGTACCGTCAGGCTCGGTCGGAGCAGCGCCCTTTCGTCTCATGCCGGTGAACAGCTTCAGGAAGACGAGGATCGCGAGAACGCGCAGCGGGACGGCGACCGCGGTCGGGAATGCCCCGGCGTTCGCGAGGACGAAGACGAGCCCGAAGACGGCGCCGATGAGTCGGCCTATCTGGTTCTTGTGCACGGCGCAGACTCTCATCCCGGATGATCATCGCGCAAAGGGGTAACAAGGCGGCTTCTGACCGTACGTGACCTGACCCGGCGTCCTCCGGAACGGGTGACGGGGGCGACGGGCTGACGCGGCGTCGGCCCGGAGGGGAGCGGGGGTCGCCCGGGCGCCGTCCGTACGATGGGGCGGTGACTGCCACCGACGCGACCTCCGCCCCGTCCGCGCCCGCCGCCGCGCCGAACGCGCCCGCCGATCCGGTCGCGGCGCTGACCGCCGACCCCCACGCCGGCTTCGCGGCCCTGCGGGAGAGCGGCCCGGTGCACCGGGTGACCGGCCCGGACGGCCTGCCGGTCTGGCTGGTCACCCGCTACGCCGACGTCCGGCAGGTGCTCGCCGACCCGGCGTTCGCCCTCGACAAGCGGCACGCAGCCCCGGGCAACTACCGGGGCTTCGCGCTGCCGCCCGCGCTCGACGCCAACCTCCTCAACATGGACCCGCCCGACCACACCCGGATCCGTCGCCTGGTCGCCCGGGCGTTCACCCCGCGCCGGATCGCCGACCTGCGCGGACCGATCGAGCGGCTCGCCGACTCCCTGCTCGACGCGATCGCCCCGCTCGGCCGGGCCGACCTGATCACCGCGTACGCCGCCCCGCTGCCGATCACCGTCATCTGCGACCTGCTGGGCGTCCCCGCCGACGCCCGGCACGACTTCCGCGCCTGGACCGACGCCCTGATCGCCCCCGACCCGGAACGCCCGCAGGACGCCCGGGCGGCGGTCGGCGCGATGCTCGCCTTCTTCACCCAGTTGATCACCCGCAAGCGCGAGCAGCCCGGTGACGACCTGCTGTCGGCGCTGATCGCCGTCCGCGACGAGCAGGACCGCCTCGGCGAGGACGAACTCACCTCGCTCGCCTTCCTCATCCTCTTCGCCGGGTACGAGAACACCGTCCACCTGATCGGCAACGCCGTCCTCGCCCTGCTCGACCACCCGGAACAGCTCGCCACCCTGCGCGCGGATCCGTCGCTGATCGCGGGCGCCGTCGAGGAGTTCGCCCGCTTCGACGGGCCCGCGCCGCTCGCCATCCGCCGCTTCGCCCGCGAGGACGTCACGGTCGGCGGCGTCACCGTGCCGGCCGGCGAGACCGTCCTGGCGGCCCTGGCCTCCGCCAACCGCGACCCCCGGCAGTTCGCCGAACCCGACCGCCTCGACCTGCGCCGCGCCGACAACCAGCACCTCGCACTCGGCCACGGCATCCACTACTGCCTCGGCGCCCCGCTCGCCCGCATGGAGACCGAGATCGCGCTGTCCGCCCTGCTGCGCCGCTTCCCGGCCCTCGCACTCGACCAGGAGGCCGGCACCCTGCGCCACCGTCCGTCCCTGCGCGCCCGCGGCCTGCTGGCACTCCCGGTCCGCTACTGACGTCGGCGCAGCTCCCGGCAGCCGGGGCGTACGTCGGGCGTACGTCGGGCGTACGTCGGGGGGCAGCGAATTGAACACGTTCAAATAGTGTGCCATCCTGGCCTCCGTGGAGGGGGCGTGATGGTGGTGCCGCGATGGGTGTGGCCGTGCGTGCTGGGGTGGGTCGGACTGGTCGGGGCGGGCCCGTGGGTCCTGCGCGGGGCGTGGACCGGCCCGGACGGCGGGCCGGTGATGGAGTACGTGGCGTGCGTGGCGGTCTCGGCCTTCGTCGTGGGAGTGGCGCTCGGGCGCGTCCGTGCGTGGGTGCCCGCCATGGCGGCAGGGGGACTCTGCGTCCTCGCCGTGCCGGTGACCTCCGGTGCGTTCGTCGGGCCGGTCGGGGAGTTCGGCGACGAGGCGGTGTTCCTGTTCGGGGTCCTGTTGATGCTCGGGCTGGTGGTCCAGCTCCCGCTGCTGATCGGGCTGTGCTTCGGATCGCTCGTCGGTTCGCTGGCCGAGTCGGGCTGAGTGCTCCGCGCGAGGCTCACCAACGGGCGCCGCTGTCACGTCACTTGGCGGTACCCGGGGGAGGGGCGGGAGTTCACCCGGGTCCGTGAGGATGGCCGGTCATGAGCAACCTCAGTCGCCGCATCTTCATCCTTGGCGGGCTCACCACCGCGGGCGCCGCCGCGCTCCAACTCGGCTTGCCGGGCCGGTCGTCGGCCGCCGCCGTCACTCCCTTCCCCTTCACGCTGGGCGTCGCCTCCGGGGAACCGGACGAGAGCAGCGTGGTGCTGTGGACGCGCCTGGCTCCCACGCCGACCAACGCGGACGGCCAGGGCGGCATGCCCAACGCCGACGTGGCCGTCGACTGGCAGGTGTCGACCGACCAGGGCTTCGCCACCCTGGTCTCCTCCGGCACGGTCACCGCGCGGTACGCCCAGGCCCACTCGGTGCACGTGCTGGCCGGCGGGCTCGCCCCGGACGCGGAGTACTACTACCGGTTCCGCGCCCAGGGGTTCATCTCCCCGGTGGGCCGGACCCGCACCGCGCCCGCGCCGACCACGGTCGGGCGTGACTTCACGATGGCCTTCGCCTCGTGCGCCCACTACGAGAGCGGCTACTACACCGCCTACCGGCGGATGGCCGACGACCGCCCCGACCTGGTCCTGCACCTGGGCGACTACATCTACGAGGGCGGCGCCGGCACCGGCGGCGTGCGCCAGCACCTGGGCGGCGAGATCGTGTCGCTGGCCGACTACCGCCGCCGCTACGCGCTCTACCGCAGCGACCCGGATCTGCAGGCGGCGCACGCGATCGCGCCGTGGCTGGTGGTGCCGGACGACCACGAGGTGGAGAACAACTACGCCGGCACGGTCCGCGCCGACAGCAGCCCCGTGCTGACGGCGGCCCAGTGGACGGCGCGGCGCACCGCCGCGTACCAGGCGTACTTCGAGAACATGCCGCTGCGGGCCGCCGCGACGCCGTCCGGCAACAGCATCCAGCTCTACCGCCGGGTCCGCTGGGGCACCCTCGCCACCTTCCACATGCTCGACACCCGCCAGTTCCGTGACGACCAGGCGTGCGGTGACGGCACGAAGGTCTGCGCCGACGCCGACCTGGCGAACCGCTCGATCACCGGCGCGGCCCAGGAGGCGTGGCTGCTCGACGGGCTGGGCCGGCGCCTGGGCACCTGGGACCTGATCGGCCAGCAGGTGTTCTTCGCCCGCAACGTGAACTCCGCCGGCGCGATGAACATGGACGCCTGGGACGGGTACCGGGCCAGCCGGGCGCGGATCCAGCAGGGCATCGTCGACCGGGGCGTCCGCAACCCGGTCGTCCTCACCGGCGACGTGCACGCGTCCTGGGGCAACGACCTCAAGGCCGACTACGCCGACCCGAACTCGGCGACGATCGGCTCCGAGCTGGTCTGCACCTCGATCACCAGCGGCGGCAACGGAACCGCCACCACGACGGTCCCCAACGGGTCGCTCAACCCGCACCTGCGCTTCTACTCCAACCGGCGCGGCTACGTCCGCACGCACATCACGCCCTCGCAGATCACCGCCGACTTCCGCTCGGTGGCGACGGTGACCGAGCACGGCGCGGCGGCGACCACCGCCAGGACCTTCGTCATCCACGACGGACAGCCGGGGTTGGCCGATGCGTAAGCTCACTGTGTTCGGCGCGGCCGTCGCCGCCCTCGCCGCGGTCCTCGCCGGGGTCGCCCCGGCCTCGGCGGCCGGCCCCACGTCCTGGGAGACCGTCAACAGCACCGCCACCGGTGACCAGGACACCTCCTCGATCGCGGCCAACCGGCTCGGCGACGTCGCCGTGGTCTGGGAGGACGACCGCGACTCCACCGACCCGGGCGACGACGCGCACAGCGACGTCCGGGTGCGGACGTACCACAACGGCGTCCCCGCCTACGAGACGAAGCTCTCGGCCGGCGGGACAGCCGGCACGTCCTGGCGGCACCTCCAACCCGACGTGGGGCTCGACGACCGGGGCAACGCCGTCGTCGTGTGGGCGGAGGACCCGGACGGCAACGGCTACTACAACATCGCCTACCGCGTGCTCTCTCCCACCGGCGCCGTGCTCGGCTCCGGCCAGGCGAACGCGAGCCCCGACGGCCAGCAGATCCACCCCCGCGTCGCGGTCGACCCGGACGGTGCGCCGGGCAGCACCACCGCGGTCGCGTTCTCCGTGGTGTGGGAGGACATCCAGGGCGCCGCGGCGGCCACCGTCAAGGCCGCCGGGTTCACCGGGACCACGACGAAGGCCTACGAGGTCACCGTCAACGCGACCGGCGGGGCCCACCACGATCCCGACGTCGCGACCTCCGCCTCGGGCGACGCCGTCGTCGTCTGGGCCGAGGACACCGACAACAACGGCTACTACCAGATCGGCCTGGCGAGCCTGGCCAAGGCGAACGGTGCGGTGGTGCTCACCCGCCGCAGCGCCAACAGCCTCGGCGGCGGCCAGCAGCAGCGTCCGGCGGTGGCCGCCGACTTCAACGGCGACTTCGCGGTGGCCTGGGAGTCCGACCACACCGGCACCCGCGGCGTCTGGGCCCGGTCGTTCACCGCGACCGGCACCGCCGGATCCGCCGAGGTCGAGATCTCCGGCGGCACCGGTGCCGGCAACCCCGGCGTCGGCATCGACGACCAGCGGCACGCCGTGGTGGGCTGGAGCGTCGCCGGCACCGACCCGGCGGTCCGGGCCCGGGGCCTCAACCCCGACGGCACCTTCACCGGCCGGCTGCCGTCCCAGTCCGTCAGCCAGGTCACGGCCGGGCGGCAGGAGCAGGTCGCGGTGGCCTCCTCCCCGTTCGGCGGCCTCGCGATCTCGTACACCGACGACAACGACGGCAACGGCTTCGACCAGGTGCTGATGGGTACGGGCGCGACGAACTCCGACTGGTGACCGTCCTCCGGTCCGCGCGGACGTTCGCCGGACCGCCCCGGGCGGGAGAGCCGACGGGCTCCCCGTCCGGGCGGGGCCGGCTGCCCTGCACTCGTGTGAAACCCGGACGGGCGGGCGTGTTCGACGGGTCGGAATGAGTAGTACATGCCGTATTCGTGACGATATGACACAACGTTGGCACCTTCTCGCCGCCGCGCTCTCGGCGCCGCTGCTCGCCGCCACCCTCGCCGCGCCCGCGCACGCGGCGCCCGCCGCGCACAACCGGGTCGTCGTGCCCGGCACCCATCCCGTCTGGGCCTCGCCCTCGGCCGACGAGGGGGCGGTGGAGGCCTCCGCGCCCGTCACCGTCCGGATCTACCTGGCCGGGCGGGACCGGGCCGGGCTGGACGCCTTCGCCCAGGACGTCTCCGACCCGCACTCCGCGCAGTACCGGCACTTCCTGACGCCCGAGCAGCTGAAGGAACGCTTCGGGACGAGCCCGGAGCAGGTGGCGTCGGTCCGTGCCTGGCTGGCCTCGACCGGGCTGACGGTCACCTCGGACACCGAGCACTACCTGGTGGCCAACGGCACCGCCGAGCAGGCCCAGGCCGCGTTCGCCGTCCAGCTGCACTCCTTCCGCCGGGGCAACCAGACCTACCGGGCACCGGTCGGCGAGGCCACCGTCCCGGAGGCGGTGGCCGGCTCCGTCCTCGCCGTGTACGGGCTCAACACCGCGCCGCACAAGGTCCGGCACGGCGCCGGATCCTCCCGCCCGGCGGCGAAGGGCGCCGTCGCACCGCAGGACACCCTGCCCGGACCGGCCCCCGCCTTCGTCAACTCCGGCCCGTTCTCCGACTACTACGGCTCCAACCCGGCCACCGGCACCCCGGCCGCGTACGGCTCGGTGCAGCCGTACGCCATCCGGGGGTACGACGGCGCGCACCTGCGCTCGGCGTACGGCGCGACCGCCTCCGGCCTGACCGGCCGCGGCGTCACCGTCGCCGTCGTCGACGCGTACGACTCGCCGACGCTCGGCGACGACGTCACCGCGTACGCGGCGGCCCACGGCGACGCCCCGTACGGCAAGGACCAGCTGCTGCGCAACGACCCGCTGCTGTGGACCCACACCCAGGCCCCCAGCGACACCGACCCCGGCGGCTGCGACGCCCAGGGCTGGTACGGCGAGCAGACGCTCGACGTGGAGGCGGTGCACGCCGTCGCACCGGAGGCGGACATCCGGTACGTCGGCGCGACCTCCTGCTACGACCCGGACATGATCGACGCGCTGCAGCGGATCGTCGACGTCCGGCTCGCCGACATCGTCAGCAACTCCTGGGGCGAGGTCGAGGGCGACAGCGACCCGGCCCTCGACCCGGTCTACGGGCAGATCTTCCGCTGCGGCGCTGCCGAGGGCATCGGCTTCTACTTCTCCAGCGGCGACTCCGGCGACAACGAGGCCCGCACCGGCACGAAGCAGACCGACATGCCGGCCTCGCTCGACTACGTCACCGCCGTCGGCGGCACCTCGCTCGGCCTCGACCAGAACGCCGGGTACGCCTTCGAGACCGGCTGGGGCACCCTCAAGGCAGCCCTGTCGGCGGACGGGCAGAGCTGGGTGGACTTCCCCGGCGCCTTCACCAGCGGCGCCGGCGGCGGGACCAGCGCCCGGGTCGCCCAGCCGCGCTACCAGCGGCACGTCGTACCGAAGGCGCTGTCCGGGGCCAAGGGCGGCCGCAACCGGGTCGTCCCCGACATCGCGGCGGTCGCCGACCCGAACACCGGCTTCCTGGTCGGCCAGACCCAGACCTTCCCCGACGGCACCGCCCAGTACAGCGAGTACCGGATCGGCGGCACCAGCCTCGCCGCCCCGGTCGTCGCCGCGCTCCAGGCGCTCGCCCAGCAGGCCGCGGGCGCACCGCTCGGCTTCGCCAACCCGGCCATCTACGACCGCTACGGCACCGGCGCCTACCACGACGTCACCGACCACCCCTTCGGCCCCGGCACCGAACTCGCCGAGGTCCGCGTGGACTTCGTGAACGGCGTGGACGCCGCCGACGGCACCGCGACCTCGCTGCGCACCCTCGGCAAGGACTCCTCGCTGCACGCGGTCCAGGGCTACGACGACGTCACCGGCGTCGGCACCCCGACCGCCGACTACCTCGCCTCCTACCGGCACTGACCCCACAGCCGGCCGGTGCCCGCCCCCTGCGCGTCGTCGAGTGGCGGCAGGGCGGCGGGCACCGGCGATGTCCTGCTCCACCCGGGCGTTGCCGGTGCGGGCCGCTGCACGCCCTCCGTGCGGGCCGCTACACGCCCTCGGGCCGGGGCCCGGGCTCGCCCACGTACAGCCCCACCTGGGCGGTCTGGCTGCGCAGCTCCGTCACCAGGCTCTCCAGGTCGGGGGTCACCAGGTCCTCGCCGTCCGGCCCTCCGGGGGCGGGCGGCAGGGGGCGGATGTAGTCGCGGACCAGCACGAGCAGCTCGGTCAGGTGCTCCACCATCGAGGGGCCGATCACGTCCGCCGTCTGCCGCAGCTGGCTGGCGATGATCAGGACGGCCATCAGCGCGTCCTCCTCGGCCACGACGTCACGGGCTGGCGGTGCGTACGGCTCGACGTCCTGCTTGGTGCCGGACTGGAGGAGGGAAGTCATCAGCCACGTGAGGCGGCTCTGTCGCGTACTCTCGCTCATCCTCCTACCACACCACGGGGAGGAGGCGGTCGGGCGCCAGGCGCGCCCGGCCCCTGCGGATGCTCACCGGACCTTCCGGGTTGTCAGGCCGTATTCGGAACGGCTCCGTGGCTGGGAACGCCTCCTGCGGCTCCGGCCGGACCGCCTCGTCGATGTTCGCGCACCGACACGGACGCGCCGTGACACCTCCGCGGAGCGGTCGGTTGCCCGAGCGACGCGTTGGGTCGGGGCCGTCCAGCGCAGAGGGGAGCCCCGTGGGCAAGGTGGTCCTGTATGCCTCGGTGCCGGTCGACGGCGCCGAGGCGGCCGTGGCCGCGGCGCAGGAGCTCGCGGGAGACCGCATCGTCGAGGTCGCCGCCGGCGACGTCGGTGGCCAGGTGCTCGCCGCGGGCCTGGTCGACGAGGTGCGCATGGACGTCGTACCCGTCGTGTTCGGGTCCGGCAGGCGCTTCTTCGGGTCGGTCCACGCGCAGCACCTGCTGGACGATCCCGACGTGGTGATCCAGGGCGACCGGGTGCTTCACCTGCGCTGCCGGGTGCGCCGCTGACCGATCCGGGCTGAGCGGTGGCCCCTGGACGCTCAGGCGTCCCGCGCGGGGAGCTCCGAGAGGGCGGTGTCCCGCACGATGCGGTCCACCGTGTCGTGCAGGGCGCTGTCGCTGCCGATGACGGTCTCGATGCCGCCCGGCAGCAGGTCGTGCGCCCGGTACCAGTCGCGCAGCTCCCGCTCGGTGACGGCCGCCCGGTATGCGGCGTCGGCCTTGGAGGCGTGCCGGGACAGCGTCTCTGCGATGGGGATGTCCAGGTAGTAGCAGCGGGTGACGCCGCGGTGGTCGCCGACCAGGCGGGTGAGCATCTCGCCGTAGTGGTCGGCGTACAGGATGCCTTCGACGACGACGTGGTAGCCGGCGTCCAGCGCGTACCGCGCGACGGTGTCGATCAGGCCGATGTCCGCGCCGCCCGGGCGGTCCCGCTCGCGCAGGACGACGCGGCGGAGGTTGTCCTGCGCGACCACGGCCAGGCCCCGCTCGAACCGTTCCCGGACACCTGCCGCCACCGACGACTTCCCCGACGCCGAGTTTCCCCGGACGATGACCAGCCGGGTCTCCGCGCTCCCCGTGGGGGTGCCGGTCGGCGGGATCGCGGGGGCGCTCATGCGGGCCGTCCCGGTTCCACGCCTGCAACCAGCTTCTGGGGCAAGGTGCTTGTCCTCCACGACGAGCCTGACAGGGGTGCCCCGGCGTAGGCCGTGAGCCCCTGTTGCACCGCTTCGTCGCGGTGCTCGCCACACGATCCGGTGAACCGCCCGGGTGGGCGGGTCAGAGCAGCGCCGCCAGTTCGCCCCGCGAGGCGATCCCGAGCTTGGGGTACGCCTTGTAGAGGTGGTGCCCCACCGTCCGGGGGCTCAGGAACAGCTGGGCCGCGATGTCGCGGTTGGTCAGGCCCTGCGCGGCGAGCCGGACGATCTGCTGTTCCTGCGGCGTCAGGACGGACAGCGCCGACCGCTCCTCGACCGGCGCCGGTGCGGCGGAACCGGTCGCCGTGAGCTCGCCCCGCGCCCGGTCGGCCCAGGGCCGGACACCGAGCCGTTCGAAGACCTCCAGCGCCGCCCGCAAGTGCGGCCGGGCGTCGGTGCGTCGGCGCTCGCGGCGCAGCCACTCGCCGTACAGCAGCGCCGTCCGGGCCTGCTCGAAGGGGCGGCGGCCCTGGTGCAGCCCGAGCGCCGCCAGGTACGCGGCCTCGGCGAACTCGTCCGGCCCGAGCAGCGCCTCGCAGCGCAGCCGCAGCGCCTGTGCCCAGGGCTGGCCGCTGGCGGCGGCCCACCGCGCGAACCGCTCGTACGGCTCGCCCGCGCGCTCCGGCGCCCCCAGGCGGACGGCCGCCTCGACCAGGTCCGGCACGGCCCGGGTCGCCCCGACGTGGTGCCGGTACGGGCCGGTGGCCAGGGCATGGAGGCGGTCGAGGGCCTCGGCGGCGCGGCCCTGTCCGAGGTCGAGCAGGCCGAGCGCCCACTGCGCCCACGGTTCGCCCGCCGCCGGCGCCGCCGACCGCGGGGCGGAGCCCGCCGGTGCGGTGCTGCCGAGTGCGGTCGCGACCAGGTCGGCGCAGGCCGGGCCGTCACCGGCCAGCGCCGCCAGGCAGGCGAGCAGTGCGCTGAGCTGGCTGACCCACTGGTGCTGGCCGGTGTCCCGGGCGAACGCCAGTGCCTCGCCGGCGGTCACCTGCGCGTCGCGGTGGCGGCCGTGGAACAGCTCCGCCTCGGCGAGGAAGAACTGCAGCGTGGGCAGCACCCCGACGGCGCCACCGGTACGGGCTTCGGCGATCAGTTCGCCGGCGAGTTCGAGTGTCTCGTCGTCGCGGCCCAGCACCAGTGTCGCGCCGCACAGTTGGACCAGGTCGGCGGGCGTCTCGGCGCCCGCCCGACGGGCCGCCGCGGCCGCGTCCCGGGCGGCCGGGGCCGGCGGCGCGGGGCGGCCGAAGGCGGGCAGGACCGCCGCGGGCAGGTACCGGGCGAGCGGGGTCAGCGGGTCGTCCGCCGCCAGCGGGAGCGCCGCCAGTCGGTCGAGGACGGCGACCACCGGCTCCTCGCCCACGTACCAGGCCGCGTGGAACGCCTGCAGCAGCATCCGGGCCGCGTACGGGGCCGCGATGTCCGTGGCGGCGGCCTCCAGCAGCAGCCGGTGGGCCGCGGGGTAGGAGCCGCGCCAGAAGTGCGCGGTCGCCCGGACGTGGTCGAGCAGGGCGTGCACGTCGGTGCGGTCGGTGCGCGCCGCGGCCCGGTCGGCGAGCGCCTCGGCCTGCGCCAACCGGCCCTCCGCGGTGGCGGCCTCGGCGGCCAGGACCAGGCGGCGGGTCGCGGCGTCCCGGTCGGGGGTCAGGCGGGCGGCCCGCTCGTACGCGGCGGCGCTGCCCGGACCGCCCCGGGCCGCCGACCGGACCGCGGTGCGCTCCAGGGCGTCGGCGAGGTCGGCGTCCGGGCCGGTGGCGGCCAGGGCCAGGTGCCAGGTCCGGCGGTCGCCGTCCTCCAGTGCCTCGCCGATCGCCCGGTGGGCCGCCAACCGTTGCTGGAGCGGGGCACGTTGGAGGATCGCCGCGCGCAGCAGCGGATGCCGGAAGGCCAGCCGGCCCTCCACCGTGGTCGTGACCAGTCCCGCCTGCTCGGCCGGCGCCAGCTGCCCGGCGTCCGCACCGAGCGCGGCGGCGGCGGACAGCACCACGTCCAACTCGCCCTGCTCCTCGGCGGCGGCGACCAGCAGCAGGGTCTGGCAGGCCGGCGGGAGGACGGTGACCTGGCCGTGGAACGCCAGCAGCAGCCGGCTGGTCAGCGGAAGCCCGTCGGGGGCTTGCGACTCGCTCTCGGCCGCCACCGCGAGCGGCAGCTCGCAGAGCGCCAGTGGATTGCCCGCGGCCTCGGCCAACAGTCTTTTGCGCAGGGCGCCTTCGTCGGCGGGCGGTGCACCGCCCGGGTCCTCGCCTGCCGACTGCATGCCGGCGCGTCCGCCCCTGGCCTGCCGCTCGGCGTCGAGCCGGGCGTCCGCCGACCGCGTGCCGGCGCGTCCGCCCCCGGTCTGCCGCTCGGCGTCGAGCCCGTCGTCCGCCGACCGCGTGCCCCCGAGCCCGTCTCCGGCCGGCCGTTCGCCGCGCGGGCCTTCGTCCGCCCGGACGAGGCCCGGGGCGGTGTTCCCGCCGCGCAGGCGGGCGTCGAGCAGTCGCCCGGCCGCCTCCTTGTCGAGGGCCTCGAGCCGCAGCTCGGGGAGCCCCGCCGCCACTGGCGGCTGCGGCCCGCCACCTGCCGGTCCGGCGTCCCGGACGGCGAGCAGCAGCACCACGCCCTCCGCCTGGAGCCGTCGGGCGGCCAGCAGGACCGCGTCCAGCGATGCCCGGTCGAGCCACTGCACGTCGTCCAGGACGCACAACAGGGGCTGCTCCGAGGCGAGTTCGGCGAGCAGCCCGAGCGTCGCAAGACCGGTGAGCAGCCGGTCGGCCGCGCCGACCGCCCCGGTGGCCGCCGTCTCGCCGGGCTCCTCGGTCAGGCCGAACGCCCGCTCCAGGGAACGCCGTTGGGGACCGGGCAGGGCGGACAGCCGGTCCAGCTCCGCGCCGAACAGCAGGCTGAGCCCGGCGAAGGGCAGTTCCGCCTCGTACTCGATGCCGGCCGCCCGGATCACCCGGAACGACTCTCCCGCCGCCGCGACCGCGGCGTCGAGCAGCGCCGACTTGCCGATGCCCGGCTCCCCGCGCAGCACCAGGACCCCGCTGCGGCCGCCCCTCGCCCCGTCGAGCAGCCCGTCCACGGCGGCCTGCTCCCGTTCCCTCCCGTACAGCATCCTCCGACCCTACCCGCCGGGCCCGCCGTGGGCCGCGGGGTGCGTACGTACACCCCTACCTATGCGTGACCGATTCGGTCGCCGGCGCCCGTCCCTACCTTGGTGAGCAGCGGGAACGACCCGCGGAACTGCCCAGCAGGACAAGGGAGAACACCATGAACGCGATCCAGTCGACCGACCTCCGCCAGCTCGCCGAGCGCTACATCGCCACCTGGAACGAGACCGACCCCACCGCCCGCCGCAAGCTGGTCGACGAGCTGTGGGCGGAGGACGGCCGGTACACCGACCCGCTGGCCGCGGTGGTCGGCCGCGAGGCGATCGACGCGCTGCTCGGCGCTGCCCAGGGCCAGTTCCCCGGGCTGGAGTTCACCCTCGGGCCGGTCGACGCGCACCACGACATCGCCCGCTTCACCTGGAACCTCGGCCCGGCCGGCGCCGAGCCGCTGGTGATCGGGTTCGACGTGCTGGTCGCCGACGAGGACGGCCGGATCGCCTCGGTCCACGGCTTCCTCGACCTCGTTCCGGGCGCCTGAGCCGCCCGCCGTCCGGGGCGGGCCCGCGTGAAGGGCCCGCCCCTCCCTTGCCGAACCCCGTCGCCGCCGCCGGCGGCCGATCCGCCCGAGGAGACACAGACGTTGAGCACCGACCTGCAGAGCCGCCCCACCTCGGCCGCCGCCGACGGGCCGGCCCACGAGGCGCCCAGGGGCCTGCTGCCCGTGGTCCTGGCCGCCACCTTCATGACCTCCCTCGACGTCTTCGTCGTCAACGTGGCGCTGCCGTCGCTCCAGGCGGACCTCGGAGCCGGGCCCGCCGCCGTCCAGTGGGTGATCGCCGGGTTCGCCCTCGCGCTGGCGGTCGGGCTGGTCACCGCCGCCCGGCTCGGGGACCGCTACGGGCGGCGCCGGACGTTCGAGCTCGGCCTCGCCCTGTTCACCTTCGCCTCGGCGGGCTGCGGCCTCGCCCCGACCGCGGCCGCGCTGGTCGGCGCCCGGGTGCTCCAGGGCCTGGCGGCGGCACTGATGGGCCCGCAGGTCCTGACCATCCTGCGGACCGCGTACTCCGGCGCGGCCCAGGCCCGGGCGTTCGCTATGTACGGGCTGACCATGGGAGTCGGTGCGGTGTTCGGGCAGCTCATCGGCGGTGTCCTGATCCGCGCCGACCTGTTCGGCCTGGACTGGCGCAGCTGCTTCCTGATCAACCTGCCGATCGGGCTCGCCGCCCTCGCGGCGGTCCGCCGCTGCCTCCCGGAGTCCCGCGCTCCGCAGCCGCCCGGCCTCGACCCGGTCGGCGTGCTGCTCTCCACCATCGGTCTGACCGGCCTGGTCCTCCCGCTGATCCAGGGTCGCGAGCAGGGCTGGCCGCTGTGGACCTTCCTGCTCCTGATCGCCTCCGCCGCCCTGCTGGCCGGCTTCGTCGTCCACCAGCACCGGTCCGGAGCCACCGGCTCCCCGCTGGTCGACACCCGACTCTTCCGCGGCCGGACCTTCGCCGTCGGCATGGCCGCGCAGCTCGTCTTCTGGCTCGGGCAGGCCTCCTTCTTCCTGGTCCTCGCCCTGCACCTCCAGCTCGGGCGCGGCCTGGACGCCCTCGGCGCCGGGCTGGTGTTCACCGCGATCGGGCTTGGCTACCTGCTGACCTCCACCACCGCCGACCGTGTCTTCGCCCGTCTCGGCCACCGGGCCGTCACCCTCGGCGCGCTGCTGATGGCCGCCGGTCTCGGGCTCCTGGTCCTCGCCGTCGAGGCCGGGGGGCCGACCGGCTCCGTGTGGTGGCTCGCGCCGGGCCTGTTCGTGGACGGCCTCGGCATGGGCCTGGTGATCGCCCCGCTGACCTCGGTCGTCCTGGCCGGCGTCGCACCCCGGCTCGCGGGCTCGGCGGCCGGCGTGCTCGCGACGGTCCAGCAGGTCGCCGGCGCGCTCGGCGTCGCCCTGATCGGCCTCGTCCACTACGCCGCCGACACCCCTGCCGCCGCCTTCACCCACAGCCTCGCGGCGCTCGCGGCGCTCGAACTGCTCCTCGCCGCGCTCCTGCGCCTGCTGCCCCGCAGCGCTTGACCGCGCCTACCCCCCGTACGAAGTCCGCGCACGCGAACCCTGCGCACGCCGCGTACGAACCTCGCGCACGCCGCCTACGAACCCCGGGCCACTCCCTCGGCCCGGGGTTCCGCCGTGCTCGGAGTGGCCTGTTCTACGCCGCCGGGTGGCGCACCACGAGCAGCGCCTCCACGTCACCCGACGGTGCCTCGTAGAGGTGCGGCACGTCCGCCGCCCAACTGCCGTGCTCGCCGGGACCGATCAGCTCGGGGGCGGCCACCGGGCCGACCCGTGCGGTGCCCGCCAGCACGATGATCCGCTCGGTCGTCCCGGCCGTGTGCGCGGCGGACTCCTGCGCCGCGCCGGCCCGGATCCGTACCCGGTAGGTCTCCGTCACCGCGTCCGCGTCCTCGAAGCGCTCCAGCAGCACCGCGTCCACCGTGCGGCCGGAGACTGCGGGTCCGGCGACCGCGGCCTGCAGGGCCGGGCCGTGCAGTGCCGTGCTGAGCGGCACCCCCAGAGCCGTCGTGAGGGCGTAGAGCGTCTCCAGCGTGGGGTTGCGCCGGCCGGCCTCCAACTCGGAGAGCGTGCCCTTGCCGACCTCGGCACGGCGGGCCAGTTCGGAGAGCGACATCCCGCGCGCCGCGCGCAGTTCCCGCAGTCGGGCGCCGACCCGAACGGCCAGTTCCACCGCTCATCTCCTCCTTCGCGCGGCCGCCGGAATCCGGTTGATCCGTCGGCTCACAGCCCCTATCGTTCCACATACGGAACGCGTTCCATAGACAGAACGGCTGGAGGCACCCCTGTGGCACCCGAGCAACTCCCCACCCGCGCCCGGCTCGTCGCCGATGCCCTCGCCGACGCAGGCGCCACCGGCCGGGTGCGCGAACTGGCGGACGCCGTCCGCACCGCCGCCGCGGCCGCGGAGGCGCTCGGCTGCGAGGTCGGCGCGATCGCCAACAGCCTGGTCTTCCTCTCCGACGGCGAACCGGTCCTCGTCCTCACCAGCGGCCGCCACCGCGTGGACACCGCGGCGCTCGCCGCCCGCTGGGAGCGCGGCGAACTCCGGCGCGCCACCCCGGAGCAGGTCCGCGAGGCGACCGGGCAGGTGATCGGCGGCGTAGCCCCGGTCGGCCACCCCAAGCCCCTCCCGACCGTGGTCGACGAGGCGCTGACCGACTACCCGCAGGTCTGGGCCGCCGCGGGCACGCCGCACACCGTCTTCCCGACCACCGCCGCCGAACTCCTCCGCCTCACCGGCGGCTCGCTGCTCCCGGTCGGCCCGTGAACGCCGGCCCCGCCCGCCGGGAGGCGGCGGCCCTGGCCGGCCAGGTCGCCCTGGTCACCGGCGGCTCCGCCGGCCTCGGGCGGGCCATCGCCCAGGGCCTGGCCGCCGCCGGCTGCACCGTCACCGTCGCCGGCCGGTCCCCGACCACCTGCCGGCAGGCCGCAGCGGAGATCGCCGCCCGCACGCCCGGCGCCACCGTCGAGGGCCGGGCCTGCGACGTCACCGACGAGGACGGACTGCACGCCCTGGTCCGGCAGATCACGGACACCCACGGCCGCCTCGACGTGCTGGTGACCAGCGCCGGCGTCCAGGCCCGCGGCGAGCTCGCCGACCTCGACGCCGCCACCCTGCGCCGCTGCCTGGAGGTCAACGTCGTCGGCACCTTCCTCGCCTGCCAGGCCGCCGTACCGGTGATGCGCGCGGCGGGGTACGGCCGGATCGTCACCCTGGCCAGCGCCCTCGGCCTGGTCGGCGCGGCGGGCCGGGCCGGCTACGCGGCGAGCAAGGGCGCGGTGGTCCAGCTCACTCGCAGTCTCGCCGTCGAACTCGCGGGCACCGGGATCTGCGTCAACGCCCTCGCGCCCGGCCCGTTCCGCACCCCGCTGAACGACGGCATGGACGACGACCCGCGCGTCCGCGCCTTCCTCGACCACCAGGTCCCGATGGGGCGCTGGGCCGACCCGGGCGAACTGGTCGGCGCCGCCCTGCTGCTGGCGAGCCCGGCGGCCTCCTACCTGACCGGCGCCGTCCTCCCGGTCGACGGCGGCTGGACGGCCCACTAAGGCGTGTCTGACAAATGATCATCTGGCTGGTTCGCGGAGCCAGAGGATCAGGGAGGCCAGGACGACTCCGGCTCGGTAGCGGTCGGCGAGTTTGTCGTACCTGGTCGCGATCGCGCGGAACTGCTTGAGGCGGGCGAAGCATCGTTCGACCACGTTGCGGTCGCGGTAGATCTCCTTGTCGAAGGCGGGTGGTCGGCCGCCGAGGCGCCCTCGGCGTCGGCGGTTGGCCGCCTGGTCGCGGCGCTCGGGGATCGTGGCGGCGATGCCCCGGCGTCGCAGCAGGTGGCGAATGGCCCTGCTGGAGTAGGCCTTGTCTCCCAGCACGCGCTGCGGTGTCGTGCGCGGACGGCCCGTGGCTGCCCGCGGGATGCGGATCCCGTCGAGGACGTCGGCGAACGCGGTGGCGTCGTTGACGTTGCCCGGGGTGAGCACGATCGACAGCGGCAGGCCCCGGCCGTCGACGGCGAGGTGGACCTTGGTGGTCAGCCCGCCTCGGGACCGGCCGAGGGCCTGGCGCGTCTGCGAGCGGCCCGGATCTTCCAGTTCGTCCCCGTCTGCATCCCCTTTTTGCGGGCGCCGGCGGCGTGCTGGTGGGCGCGGTTGACCGTGGAGTCGACGGCGACGGTCCATTCGACCCGGCCCACCGCGTCGTCGTGGACCTGGACGTGTTCCAGGAGTTTCGCCCAGGTGCCGTCCGCCTCCCAGCGGGCGAACCTCTCGTAGACGGTTTGCCATGGGCCGTACCGATCCGGGAGGTCGCGCCAGGGTGCTCCGGTCCGGAGCCGCCACAGCACGCCGTTGACCACCTGCCGGTGATCGCGCCATGGACGGCCACGCCCGTCCACCTGCGGCAACAAGGGCTCTATTCGCTCCCATGCCGCGTCCGTCAGCTCGCCTCGACCTGCCACAAGATCAATTATCAGACACGCCTTAGGAGCGTGGGTCAGTAACGAGCAAGCGGCCCCGCTCCCGTGACCGGCGGATCGGCTGCGGCTGCCCCGGCCGGGCCTGTGCGGGGCTCTGGCAGGGGTCTGCCGACCGGGTGTCCGGCGGGCGGGGATCGTGACGTGGCCGGGGAGCTCGGCCGGGTCGGCCGGCCGGGGCGTCGCCCCCTGTGGTTCCGGCTTGGCGGAGGATCTTGCGGAGGTTGTGGCAGGCGGCGAGCAGGCGCCACTCGCCGCGGGCGCCGTCTTCGCCGCGCAGGAGGAGCTTGCGGCCGTTCTGGCAGGTCATGATCTGTCCGAAGACGGGTTCGACGATGGCCTTGCGGCGGCTGTAGGCCTTCCGGCCGGGCCTGGTTCGCAGTTTGTGGGCCATGCGCTCCTTCAAAGTCGCGTCTTTGGGATGCGTCCGCGTGGTGCGGGTGGGACCTGTTCGGCGTGGGCGAGTCGACCGGTGGCCATGAACGTGTCTGCGCCGAAGGCGAGTCGGCGGTCCCGCGCGGCTTCGAGGTTGGTCTCGGAGCAGTAGCCGGCGTCGACCAGGGCCTGTTTCGGGTGGCTTCTGGTGTTCGCGTGGGACTGGTCGAGCATCGTGGTGTAGTTCAGCGCGTCGGAGGCGTTGGTCGTCACGTCGGCGGCGGTGATGACCTGGTTGGCCTCGTCGCCGACGGCTTGGGCGCTGTAGGCCTGGGTGTAGGCGCCGTCGCTGTTCTTCATGATCCGCGAGTGGGGGTCGGTGCAGTCGGCCAGGACCTGGGAGAGGTCGAGCACCTCGTCGACCAGGTCAGCGGCGAACCGGGCGGGGTGGCCCCCGGGCAGCCAGTCGTCCAGCGACGGCGGCAGCAGCGGGACCTGACGCGGGTGAAACGCGCGGGTGGCCCGCTGCTGAGACACGTTCCCGTCTCACTCAGGCGCTGAACGGCGGGGTCAGGCCGTACCGCGCGATGACGTCGGGCAGCCAGTCGGGTTGCCCGAACTGGAGCCCGTACTTGGCGGCGAGCGCGGGTATCGCGTCCTCGGTCGGCGGAGGCCCGTCGGCAAGCATCTCGGCCATTTCGCGGAAGCAGTGCTCGAAGCCGGCCGGACTGATGACCTCGATCATCCGGGCCGGGACGGGACCGGCGTTCCACATCGTGTGCAGTTCCCCGCGAGGCTTGGTGATGTAGCCGCCGGCACCCAGGACAACTTCGCGGTCGCCGGACCGGAAGCCGATCTCGCCCTCGGTGACGATCGAGTATTCGTCCTCCCTGGTGTGCAGGTGCGGCGGCACCAGCGCTCCGACCGGGAAGGGGTGTTCGACGACGGAGACGGCGCCGTTGGTGTCCGCGCCCCAGAGTTTGAAGGCGACCCCGATCGGGCCGAGGTCGCCCTCACGGCCCTCACCGGGGCGGACGACGGTGAGTGGCGGGACCGGCGGCTCTGTCATGGCGATCACTCCTCCGCACAATTTGGAGATACACTGGTGTTCTCCTAAAAAGTCTCCGCCTCGGATCGCAGGGCGTCAACAGGTGAGTGAACAGCAGCGTTCATCGAAAGCGCGTGGCTACGAGATGCGCAAACGCGCCGAGGACATGGGGCGTACGCGACAGCGCATCGTCGAGGCCGCCGTGCATCTGCACGGCACCGCGGGCCCGGCGGCGACGAGCATCGCGGCGATTGCCGAGCGTGCCGGGGTCACCCGGTTGACCGTCTACCGGCACTTCCCCGACGAGACCGCGCTGTTCCAGGCGTGCTCGGGGCACTGGCTGTCGCAGCAGCAGTTGCCCCAACCCGAGATGTGGGGCATGATCGGGGATCCAGTCGAACGGCTGGCGGCCGGACTCGCCGACCTCTACCGCTTCTACCGCGCGGGCGAGCAGATGCTGACGCTGGTCAGCCGAGACCTGCACGCGGCGCCCGACTCGATTCGCGAGGCCTGGGAGGCAAGGAACAGGCGCTACGTCGAGCTGCTGGCCGACGCGTGGCCGGCGGCGGGTGAGCCCACCCGCCGGGCGGTGATCGGCCATGCAGCGGCATTCTCGACCTGGTGTTCGCTCTGCCGGGAGCAGGGCCTGACGGACCGCGAGGCGGTCGAGGTCATGGTCACGCTGGTGGGAGCGGTAGGTGGCTGACCCGGTCACAAAAGCGCAGCGGCCGGCTCGTTACTGACCCACGCTCCCAGCCACCGGACCCGCGCTCGTCATGCCGGTCCAGGACGGCTCGGCGGGCGGATGTCAGTGCGGCGCCGGTTGCGGGTCCAGCGCGTTGGCGACACTGCAGCCGCCCTCTCCGGGCATCCGCTGCATCCGGGAGGGTGCCCAGACGTCGGTGGCGCCGGGGCTCACGCGAGCCAGGAGGCAGTCCTGCGGGTCGAAGCCGTTGCCCTTGACGGCCAGGAGGACGCCGACCCGTCCGCCGTCCGCCTTCACCTCGGTCCGGATCGCCGGGTCCAGGTCCAGGGCGTCGAGCGCACGGCGCACCTCGGCCTCGTCCACCCGGCCGCCCTCCGGTACCCGGGGGAGCTTCGCGCGCAGTTCCTCGTCCGGCAGCCGGGGCGGTGCGGGTGGCGGGGCGAAGGACAGCGGAGGGCCGTCCGGGCAGTCCACGTCACCGGGCTCCTCGCCCCACTCCGATCTCGGCGACACCCGGAAGGAGAAGCAGCGCCGCACGGTGGCCTCCTCGGGTTCGAACGCCCCGCTGGTCGCCGACCCGGACGTGCGGACGACCACGCCGATGCCGTCCCCGTCGTGCGTCGAGGTGCCCGTCAGCCGCAGGACCTCCACCCCGTCCATGCCGGCGGCGATGCGGCCGACCTCCTCCGCCGTGCGCGGCTGCTGGCCGTAGAGCCGCTGCGCCACCTTCCTGGCCGCCTCCCGGGCGGCGTACGTCGCCTTGCCCTCGGCGGACGGCGCGATCCCGCAGCCGACGGCGAACACCAGCAGCGGGGCGAGCAGGAGCAGTCGGCGCGTCATGGGTCCAGCCTTCCCGGCACCGCGCCCGGCGGGCATCGGCCCGCGTACTCAGGTCGGCACGGGTGCCTGAGTACGCGTACTCAGACGGTGCCCTCCGCTTCCAGGACCACCAGGGCGAGGCGGGGAGGGGCGCGTACTCCTCCGGGAGTAGGCGCGCCCGGTCCGGTGGGGTGACGACCGGGGTCGGGGGCGGCGGCTAGCCTTCGCGGCATGACCGATGTTCCCCCGCCGTGGCGGCCGCCGTGGGTCCGGGCGGCCAAGGCCGGGTGGCCGGTGGCCGCGTCCGTGGTGGTCGGCGTGGTGCAGGTGGTGGGGACGTCCGTCGCCTCCCGGCACCAGACCGGGCGGGAGCCGCTGGACGCCTTCGCCGTCGCGTTGCTGCTGCTGGGCCCGGCGCTGCTGGTGTTCCGCCGGCGGCGGCCGGTGGCGGTGCTGGTCGGCACCACCGCCGTCACCGGGGTGTACCTGGTGGCCGGTTACCCGTACGGGCCGATGTTCCTCAGCATGGTGGTGGCGTTCGTGGTCGCCGTGCAGGCCGGGCACCGGCGGGCCGCCTGGGCCTGCGCCGGGGTGTTCTACCTGGTGCACCTGCTGGTCAGCTACGTGCTGCCCGCGTCGTGGCGGCGGCCGCCCGACGGGCGGACGTTCTCCGGCTGGCAGGAGCTGGGCGTCACCGCGTGGCTGCTGCTGGTCTTCGCGGCCGCCGAGCTGATCCGCTTCCGACGCGAGCAGATGGCCGCCGTCCGGGCCGCCGAGGCGGAGTCGGAGCGGCGGCGCGCCGACGAGGAACGGCTGCGGATGGCGCGCGAACTGCACGACATCCTCGCCCACTCGATCTCGCTGATCCACGTCCAGGCGGGCGTCGCGCTGGAACTGATGGACACCCGGCCCGAGCAGGCCCGCACCGCCCTGACCACCATCAAGGCAGCCAGCAAGGAGGCGCTCGGCGAGGTCCGCGAGGTCCTCGGGACGCTGCGCACGCCCGGGTCCGCCGCGCCGCGCTCGCCCGCGCCCGGGCTCGACCGGCTGGACGAACTGGCCGCCCAGGCCGGTCACGCCGGGCTCGCGGTGACGATCCGGGCCGAGGGCACCCCGTACGAGCTGCCGGCGGCCCGCGGGCTGGCGGCGTTCCGGGTGGTGCAGGAGGCCCTGACCAACGTGCTGCGGCACTCGGCGGCCCGCCGCGCGGAGGTCCTGCTCCAGTGGCGGGCCGACGGCCTGGTCGTCCAGGTCGAGGACCCCGGCCCGGCCGGCGGCACCGACGCGGGCGGCACCGGCACGGGCCTGGTCGGCATGCGGGAGCGGGTCACCTCGCTGGGCGGCACGGTGGAGGCGGGCCCCAGCGGCGATGCGGGCTTCCGGGTCCGGGCCCGGCTGCCGCGGAACGCACGCTGACCGGCCGCGGCGAGGCGACGGCCTAGGGTGGGGGGATGAGCGTGCGGGTGGTCCTGGCGGACGATCAGTTGCTGGTGCGGGCCGGGTTCCGGGCGTTGCTCGACGCGCAGCCGGACGTCGAAGTGGTCGGCGAGGCGGACGACGGGGAGCGTGCGATCGCGCTGGCACGGGAGCTGCGGCCGGACGTGGTCCTGATGGACATCCGGATGCCCCGGATGGACGGCCTGGAGGCGACCCGGTTGATCGGGGCGGACCCGGAACTCGCGGAGGTCCGGGTGGTGGTGCTGACCACCTTCGAACTGGACGAGTACGTGTTCGAGGCGCTGCGGTCGGGCGCGGCCGGGTTCCTGGTGAAGGACACCGAGCCGGGTGACCTGGTGCGGGCCGTGCGGGTCGCGGCCTCGGGCGACGCGCTGCTGCCCCCGGGGGTGACCCGGCGGCTGATCGGGGAGTTCGCGGCGCGTTCGAAGGCCCCGGAGACGGCCGGCCGGCTGGAGGTGCTGACCGACCGGGAGCGGGAGGTGGTGGCGCTGGTGGGCCTGGGGCTGTCGAACGAGGACATCGCCCGCCGCCTGGTGGTCAGCCCGCTGACGGCGAAGACGCACGTGAGCCGGGCGATGGTGAAGCTCGGCGCGCGCGACCGTGCCCAGCTGGTGGTGGCCGCCTACGAGGCGGGGCTGGTCCGCCCGGGCTGGCTGGGCTGAGGGCCGACGCGGGGCGGACCGTACTCCCGGAAGCCGATGGGCGGCGGGCCGTACTCCCGAGAGCCGGCGCGCGGCGGACCGTACTCCCCGCGGAGTAGCCGAGGTGCCGCTGCCGGTACGACGCGCGGCGGGGGTGGGCGGCGGGAGGCTCGGAGCGTGACCGGAACAGCCGGTCGGCCCCGCTTCCCACCGAGGAGATGGACCCCATGCACACCCTGCTCGCCCACGCCGCCGACGGCTCCTGGCCCGGCCCGTGGATCCTGCTGGTCCCGCTGTTCTGGCTCTCGGCGGTCCTCCTCGTGGTGCTGGTGGTGCGCCGCGTCCTGTGGCGGCGCGGCGGCTGCGGGTACGGCTGGGGGTACGGCCGCGGCGCGGACTCGCCGCTCGCCGCGCTCGGCCGCCGGTACGCCGACGGAGAGATCGACGCCGACGAGTACCGGGCCCGCCGGGCCGTCCTGACCGAGCGCCACGACCTCCGCGGCGGTGCCAAGTGACGACCGTGGTCGGACTGCGGGCCGCCGCGCGGGTCGAGGACGCGGTGAAGACGTACGGCCTGGGCGACACCAGGGTGCGCGCGCTGGACCACGTCACCGTGGAGTTCCCGGTGGCGCGGTTCACCGCCATCATGGGGCCGTCCGGCTCCGGCAAGTCCACCCTGATGCACTGCGCCGCCGGACTCGACACCCTCACCGCCGGCAGTGCCTGGATCGGCGACACCGAGCTCGGCACGCTGAACGACCGGCGACTGACGGTCCTGCGGAGGGAGAAGGTCGGCTTCGTCTTCCAGGCGTTCAACCTGGTCCCGACGCTGACCGTCCGGGAGAACATCACCCTGCCGCTCGACCTGGCCGGTGCCGACGGCGACCAGGAGTGGATCGACGCGCTGATCGACGTGGTCGGACTCGGCGACCGGCTCGCCCACCGGCCGAGCCAGCTCTCCGGCGGGCAGCAGCAGCGCGTCGCCGTCGCCCGCGCCCTGGCCGGCCGCCCCCAGGTCGTGTTCGCCGACGAACCCACCGGCAACCTCGACTCCCGCAGCGGCGCCGAAGTCCTCGGCCTGCTGCGGGACTCCGTCGACACCATGGGCCAGGCCGTCGTCATGGTCACCCACGACCCGGTCGCCGCCGGCTACGCCGACGAGGTGCTGTTCCTGGCCGACGGGCGACTCGTCGGCTCGATGACCGAACCCACCGCCGACCGCGTCCTCGACCGGATGAAGGCCCTGGACGCCAGGACCGCCGACGGGATCTCCGACGGGACCGCCGCCAGGACCTCCAGCGAGGGCGCGGACGGGGGCGAGCGACGATGAACGCCGCCCTGCGGATCAGCCTGCGCTCGCTGCTCGCCCACCGCCGACGGCTCGCCGGGACGTTCCTGTCCATCCTGCTCGGCGTCAGCTTCCTGACCGGCACCATGGTCCTCGGCGACACCCTGCGGGCCAACTTCGACACCCTCTTCGCCGACGCCAACGCCGGCACCGACGCGGTCGTCCGCAGCGCCGACGTGCTGGCGGCGCCCAACGTCCCCGGCGGCGTCCGGGCACCCGTCGACGCGGCGCTCGCCGACCGGCTGCGCACCGTACCGGGCGTGGCCGCCGCCGAGCCCTCGGTGCAGGGCGCCGGCCAGCTCGTCGGCGCCAACGGCGAGGCGGTCGGCGGGAAGGGCCCGCCGACGTTCGCCGGCAACTGGATCGCCGACAGGAAGCTCAACCCCTACCGGCTCGCCGAGGGCCGCGCCCCCGCCGCGCCCGGCGAAGCCGTGATCAACCGCGGCGCGGCCGAGGCGGGCGGACTGCACGTCGGCGACACCGCCGTGCTGCGGGTGCCCGACCCGGTCCGGATCACCGTCGTCGGCATCGCCACCTTCGGCGCCGACGCCGACGGCATGGGCCCCAGCACGTTCACCGCGCTCACCCTGGGCGACGCGCAGAAGTACCTCACCCCCAAGGGCGAGGGGCAGGCCAGCACCGTTCGGCTACGGGCCGACGACGGTGTGTCGCAACGACAGCTCATCGACCGGGTACGCCCGTTGCTGCCGGACGGGGTCGAAGCACTGACCGGACAGGCCGCCACCGCCGAGTCCACGGCGGACGTCTCGGGCCGGTTCCTGTCGATGTTCACCACCCTGCTGCTGGTGTTCGCCGGCATCGCCCTGCTCGTGGCGACCTTCACCATCCACAACACCTTCGCCATCGTGGTCGCCCAGCGGACCCGCGAGAACGCCCTGCTGCGCGCGCTCGGCGCGAGCCGGCGCCAGGTCGTCGGCTCCACGCTCGGCGAGGCCCTCGGCGTCGGCCTGCTCGCCTCCGCCGCCGGACTGCTCGGCGGACTCGGCGTGGCCGCCGGACTCAAGGCACTCTTCTCGGCGCTCGGCTTCTCGCTGCCCACCGGCGGCACGGTGCTGCACACCGCCTCCGTCCTGCTGCCGCTCGCGGTCGGCACGGTGGTCGCGGTCGGCTCCGCGCTGCTGCCCGCTGTCCGGGCCGGGCGCACCGCGCCGCTCGCCGCGCTGCGGGAGACCGCGGTCGACACCGCGGCGAGCGGTCGGGCCGGCGGGGTGCGCTGGGTGCTCGGCGCGCTGCTGGTCGCCGGTGGAGTGCCGGTGACCGTGCTCGGCGCGACGGACGGCCCGTCCCTGCCGCTGACGGTCGCCGGCGCGGTGGCAGTCCTCGCCGGATTCGTCGTGCTCGGCCCGGTGGCGGCCTCCTTCGCCGTCCGGACGGCCGGTGCGCCCCTGCCTCGGCTGCGCGGCGTGACCGGCGCGCTGGCGCGGAGGAACGCCGCCCGCAACCCCCGGCGGACCGCCGCCACCGCGACCGCGCTGATGGTCGGCGTCGCCGTGGTCACGCTGTTCACCGTGTTCGGCGCCTCCATCAAGGCGAGCATGGATCGGACCGTCGACCAGTCCTTCGCCGGCGACCTGGCCGTCACCGCCCCGGCGGCGGGCGCCGGCGGCAGCGGGGTCTCGCCGAAGCTCGCGGACGCCATCGCCGCCCTGCCCGAGGTCCGGCAGAGCGTGGGCCTGGGCCGCGGCGTCGCCCGGATCGACGGGCACGGAAGGCAGTTGGACATCGCCGACCCGACCCGGCTCGCCGGAGTGGTCGACCTCGGCCGCGTCGACGGCTCCCTCGCCGGGCTCGGCACGGACGGCCTCGCGGTCTCCCGCACGGCGGCCGGGGCGAACGGCTGGACGGTCGGGTCGACCGTCCAGGTCGCCTTCGCGGACGGCGGCGCACAGTTCACCGTACGGGCGCTGTACGAAGGCGGCGGCATCGCCGGGGACTACCTGATGACCCGGCAGGCCTGGGCCCCGCACCGCGTCCAGGACAGCGACACCATGGTCGCCGTCGCCCTGCGGCCCGGCACCACCCCCGCCGACGGCAAGGCGGCCGTCGAACGCGTCGCCGACGCGTACGGCAACCCGGCCGTGCAGACCCGCGACGAGTACGCGGCCGGCGCCGCCGCAGGCGTCGACATGATGCTCTCCATCGTCTACGCGCTGCTCGCGCTCGCCGTCCTCATCGCCCTGCTCGGCATCGCCAACACCCTGACCCTCGCCGTCCACGAGCGGACCAGGGAACTCGGACTGCTCCGGGCCGTCGGCCAGACCCGGGGGCAGCTCCGGGCCATGGTGCGATGGGAATCGGTCCTGGTCGCCGCCTTCGGCACGGTCGGCGGCCTCGCCCTCGGCGCCTTCCTCGGCTGGGCCCTCACCCGGGCCTCCGACACCGACGGCACCGGCACCTTCGCCGTCCCGCCGCTGCAACTCGCGCTCGTCCTGGCCGCCGGACTCCTCGCCGGAGCCCTCGCGGGCCTGCGCCCGGCAGGACGCGCGGCACGCTTGGACATCCTCCGGGCGATCGCGGCGGACTGACGGGGCGGGGCACCGGGGCCGGCCGACAGGACGTGCGGAGAACCGCTCGAGAACGGAAGGCCGCTCCACCGGCCCCGGGCTCTCCGCCGGCAGCAGCCCAAATACCTCGGCTCGACCACACAGGCGTTGGCCGCTCGACTCGCGCCGATCAGCGCGAGTCGAGCGGCACCTGGTGCAGTCCCGCGAGCGCGGGGTTGCTCCTGCCTTCGGACGGAGGTGTGTCAACTGGGTCGCAAAGCCCGATGCGCCGGTCCTGTCGTGCACGGTCGCCGCGACCCGCGCGCGGCGGTCAGCCGGTGTCGGCCCGCAGGGCGTCGAGGAGGTCGCTGTCGTCGAGCTCCACCCAGCCGGAGAAGTCCGCCGAGGTGTACGCGCCCATCGGCCCGTCCGTGCCGTTCGACCACCGGCCCCGCCGCCATCCGAAGGCGACCTCGCCCGGTTCCGCCGGGCTGGAGAACCCGCCCGGTGCCCGCCCGACGTAGACCACCACGAAGATGCCGAGCCCGGTCGGGGCGCCGCCCGCCAGGTGCCGGTACACCTTGCCCGCCTTGAAGAAGTCCTCCATCGACCGCCTTCCCGCACACCTGCCCCCACCAGCCATGATGCCCCCACGCCCACCCCCCGGCCACGCGGTGCGGTCGGCAGTCCTGACGGAGCCGGCTTCGTCAGCCGTCCTCGTAGTCCCGGTCGGCAGCCGCCCGCTGGGTCAGGTCATCAGCCCATGCCTGCGTCCACCCACGCAGTTCTTCGATTTCGGCTTCGGTGAGTCCGTAGGCGGTGAACTCCTCGTCATCGATCCACTCGGCGCCCATCAGCCGTGCTCGCAGCTCGCCGAGGTCCAGGCCGTCGCGGACACGGCGTCCGTACTCCTCCAGGTCAGCTCGGGTGAAACGGTGAGCAGCGGCGCGAACGTCGATGAGATCACGCGCGAAGCCGCGATCGGCGAGCGCGCGCATCTTGGTTCCCACGACGTCCTCGACCGCGAGTACCGGACCTGTTCCAGGTGGACGACCGGTCGCCAGAGCACTTCCTTGAGGACGTCGACCTCGCACGCCTCGCCGCTGGACGGATCACTGGCCACCAGACGCCCCGACAGGGGAACAACCTCGACCTGGCGTACCTGCCAGCCGCGTTCGACCAGCCCAGTGATCAGTGCGGAGACGATATCGGCCATGGCGGCCGGATGGTCGGTTGCCACGTCGAGGTCCTGGCTGAGCCGGTCGGCCAGCCCGTGGGCCTCACGCGGCTGCCGATTGCGCGGCTGCTGCGAGCTCGCCGAAAGCGGACTCCCACACGTCCCTGACTGCCGGCCCGACCAGAGTTCGGAGCACCGGCCACTGGGCGACGAGTGTGCCTGCGTCCAGGAACCGGACGAGGTCCTCCCGCATTCCCTCGGCCAAGACGATCCGATACAGCCCCATGCGCAGCCGCGGCTTCTCCAGATTGAACGCGCGAAGTCCCGACCAGGCGAGGTGCAGCGGCAGTTCGACCGTTCCGCTCACGGGGCCGGACAACTCGTCAAGGGCATCCGGCAGGCGCGCCGCGAGTTGCGCCCTGCGGCCGTCGGTCAGGTCGGAGGACTCCATGGCTGTGATCATCCCCTGTGAGGAGCCGGTCCGTACTCACCTGCAGCGCACGCCAGGACCGGCGCTGTGGCTCGAGGCGGGTGAGGTGCGCTTGAACGGTCAGGGGCGGGGGTCGCCGGCGAGGTGGGCGTGGAGGTGCTGGTCGTGCCAGCCGTCGGCGTGGTGGAGGGCGCTGCGCATGGTGCCCTCCAGGGGGTAGCCGGTCCTGGTGGCGACGCGGCAGGAGGCGGGGTTGGCGACGGAGTGGCAGAGCCGGAGGCGGTGGAGGCCGAGGTCGTCGAGGGCCCAGGCGGTGGCGCGGCGGACGGCGTCGGTGACGATGCCGCCGCCGCGGGCGGCGGGGAGGGCCCAGTAGACGATCTCGGCGGTGCCGGCGGCCAGGTCGATGTCGGTCCAGCCGATCAGTCCGATGGCGTGGTGGCCGTCGGCGATCGCCCACAGGGCGGCGCTCTCCTCGTGCCAGCGGCGGTGCATCCGGGCGATCCGGCGTTCGGCGTCGGCGAGGTCGGGGACCGAGAACAGGTTCCAGTGGCGGATCGCGGAGTCGTTCCCGGCGGCGAGCAGGGCCGGGGCGTCGTGCGGGGCCCAGGGGCGCAGGACCAGGTCGCGGCCGGGCAGGGGGAGGACGGGCTGGTCCCCGCCGGCCATGGTGCCGGCGGGGACGACGGGTGGTGGGGCGGCGGGGTCGGTGATCATCCGCGCATCGTGCCACAGCGGGGGGCGAGGTTTCAGCGGCGGCTGGTGCTGTTGAAGAGCGAGCGGGACCAGAGGTAGCCGACCAGGGCGATGCCGGCGCACCAGGCGAGGGAGATCCAGCCGCTGTTGCCGATCGGGGTGCCGGAGAGGAGGCCGCGCAGGGTCTCGGTCATCGGTGTGAACGGCTGGTTCTCGGCGAACCAGCGCAGGCCGGGGGCCATGGACGCGGCCGGGACGAACGCCGAGCCGAGGAAGGGCAGGAACTGGATGAGCAGGGGCTTGTTGCTCGCGGACTCGACGGTCTTGGAGATCAGGCCGAGGGCGACGGACAGCCAGGTGACCGCGAAGGCGACGGCCGCGAGCAGGCCGGTGGCGGCGAGCCATTCGAGCGGGGTGGCGCCGGAGCGGAAGCCGACCGCGAGGGCGACGCCGATCACCGGGACCATGCACACCATGGTCTGGATGACGCTGCCGAGGACGTGGCCGGTCATGAACGAGGAGCGGGTGATGTTCATGGTGCGGAAGCGGTTGATGATGCCCTCGGTCATGTCCTGGCAGACCGCGATCGAGGTGGACATGGATCCGGCGGCCACGCCCATGATGACGATGCCGGGCGTGAGGTAGGTGACGTAGGTGCCGCGGCCGCCGCCCATGCCTGCGCCGATCGCGTCGCCGAAGGCGAAGGCGAAGAGCAGCAGCATCAGGATCGGCATCATGGCGCTGCCGAAGCCGACGGCCGGGTAGCGGACGGCGTGCTTGATGTTGCGCCGCAGCATGGTCCGGGAGTCGTGGACGGCGTGGGCGAGGGTGCTCATCGCTGGGGCTCCTCGGTGGGGGCGGTCTGCGGGGTGGTGGGCTGTGCGGCGTGCTGCGGGGCGGTGGTGCCGTGGCCGGTGAGGGCGAGGAAGACGTCGTCGAGGTCGGGGGTGTGCACGGAGAGGTCGGCGGCCCGGATGCCGGCGGCGTCGAGGCGGTCGATGAGGGTGCGCAGCGCGTCGAGTCCGCCGTCGCCGGGGATCCGCAGGGCGAGGTTCTCCTCGTCGCGGGTGGCGGCGGGGAAGGCCGCGGCGGCGCGCTCGTACTCGGTGGAGTGGGTGAAGCGCAGCCGGACGTGGCTGCCGGGGATCTGGGCCTTCAGCTCGCCGGCGGTGCCCTCGGCGACGATCCGGCCGCCGTCGAGGACGGCGATCCGGTCGGCGAGCTGGTCGGCCTCCTCCAGGTACTGGGTGGTGAGGAAGACGGTGGTGCCGCCGGCGACCAGGGTGCGGACGGTGTCCCACATGGTGCGGCGGCTGCGGGGGTCGAGTCCGGTGGTCGGTTCGTCGAGGAAGATCACCTGGGGGTCGCCGACCAGGGTCATGGCGAGGTCGAGGCGGCGTCGCATGCCGCCGGAGAAGGTGGCGGCCCGGTTCCTGGCGACGTCGGCGATCTCGAAGCGTTCGAGCAACTCCCTGGTGCGGGACCGTCCTTCGCGCTTGCCGAGGCGGAGCAGGTCGGCCATCAGGAGCAGGTTCTCCTCGGCGCTGAGGAGGTTGTCGAGTGCGGCGAACTGTCCGGTGACGCCGATCGCGGAGCGGACCCCGTCCGGGTCGGTGGCCAGGTCGTGGCCGGCGATCTGGGCCTGGCCGCCGTCGGCGGCGATCAAGGTGGAGAGGATCTGGACGGTGGTGGTCTTGCCGGCGCCGTTCGGGCCGAGCAGGGCGAACACGGTCCCGGCCGGGATCCGCAGGTCGATGCCGTCGAGGACGACCTTGTCCCCGTACGACTTGCGCAGGCCGACGGCGGTGACCGCGGCGGGGGCGGGGTTGCCGGTGCCGGGCGGGCCCTGGTGGGGCTGGCGTGGCGTGGGCATGACAGATGAAGGCATGTGGCCCTCCCGTTCGAAGGCGGCGGAGGTGGGCTGACGGAGGTGAACCGGCGGAGGTGAACCGGCGGCGGTGAACCGGCGGCGGTGAGCCGGAGGCGGTGGGGGAGGTGCGGGGCGGGCGGGGTCAGGCGCGGGCGCGGCGGACGTCGATGTTGCCGTAGCGCGTCCGGGCGCGGACCTTGACGGTGTCCTCGCCCTGCTCCGGCGCGCCGGCCCCGGTGAGCGAGTTGCGGACCTGCCCCTGCCCGGAGCTGACGTCCAGCCAGGCCGCGGTCCCGGCCCGGACGCCGACCTCGATCGAGCCGTACGAGGTCTCCAGCTGGACCTCGCCGCGCGCGACCTCGTCGACCCGCAGTGCGCCGTGCGCGGTCGTCGCGACCACCGATGCCCCCGCCCGGCCGACGGTGATGTCGCCGTTCGCGCCGCTCACCCGCAGCTCGCCGGTGACGGCGCCGATCGAGGTGGAGCCGTGCGAGTTCTTCAGCACCGCCGGGCCGTCGACGGCGCCGACCCGCAGGCTGCCGGAGCTGGTGGTGATCTCCGCCAGGCCCTCGACCCGGTCGACCGTGATCGAGCCGTGCGAGGCGGTGAGGTGCAGCGGCCCGGTCGTCTCGAGCCGGGCGTCGCCTGCCGAGGTCTTCACCCGGACCTCGCCGAGCCGGCCCTCGCCGATCACCTGCGTCCAGGAGCCGGTGACCTCGACCTGCGAGGCGGCCGGCAGTTCGACCGTCACGTCGACCGTGCCGGTGCGGCCGATCAGGTTGCGCTGCCGGGGCGTGCGCACCGTCAGCACCCCGCCGGCGAAGGTGACCTCGGTCTGTTCGGCGGTCCGTACGTCCCGGTCCTGCTTCGGGTCGCGCGGCCGTACGTCGACCACCGTGTCGAACCGGTCGGCGGCGGTGAGGCGGATCGAACCGGCCGCCACCACGGCGGTGACCGAGATCGGCTCGGGAGTGTCGAAAGAAGGCATGGCTGTACCGTCCTCGTGGTCCGTGTGGTCCTGGAAATCGTCCCGGCGCGGGACGTGACGTGAAGTGAAGAGAGGCGGGGGCGCGGGGCCCGGTGGGCTAGCGCACCCAGCCGGTGAAGCTCTGGCCGACGGTGTTGATCCGCTCCGCCGGCCGCGGCTGCGTGCCGTCGACCGCGGCGGACACGGCGCGCACCAGCCACGCGTTGACCGACAGGCCCTCGCGACTCGCGGCCTCCTCGGCGCGCGCCTTCAGCTGGGCGGGCAGCCGCAGGTTGACCCGGGCGGTGCCGCCCTCGTCGCTGTCGGCGTACGCCTTGGCCGTCTCCACGGGCGGGGCGGCCTCCTCGGCGGCGCCGGTGCCCGCGGGCGGCAGCGTCACCACGAAGTCCGGGTCCAGCCCGCGCAGCCGCACGTCGACCGAACCGGGTGCCAGCTCGCGGGTGATCTCCGCCATCGCGGCCGAGAGCACGTTCAGCATGGTCAGCCGGGTCGCCGACTCCAGCGGGGCGGTGAGCCGCTCGGCCAGCCGGCGGGCGTCGTCCCCGCCGGCCTCGGCGGCCACCGCGAGTTCGCGGCGGAGGTTGTCGACATACGGGGTGAGGTCCATGACGCCATCATGGCACCACAATGGCGCCATGTGCAAGAGTGGGTGGCGTCATGCAGGGTGCCAGTGTGGCGCCTACCGGCCTGAGCTGCGGAAACGTCGTGATGGATGGTGGTGGCGCGGGCGTGTCGTGGTCCGATCCGGGGCCTGGGCAGCGCCGCGTGGCACCACGTGGCGTCGAGTGGCGCCACCTGTGTGCCATGGGGTTGCGGAGCCGCTGCGCCTCCGGCGTGGCCGGGCCGGGTACGCGGAACGGCGGATGCCCGAGGCGATCCTCGGGCATCCGCCGTTCGGTACTGCCGTTCGCTGCTGCCGACCGGGTCAGGCGGTCGGGTCAGGCGGTCGGGAGGTGGGCGGCGACGAGGTCGGCGAACTCGTCGGGGGTGAGGATCTGGATGTCGAGCTCGGTCGCCTTCTTGTACTTGCTGCTGGTGGTGTCCCCGGCGACCAGGAGGCTGGTCTTCTTGGAGACGGACGAGGAGGCCTTGCCACCGGCGCGCTCGACGAGCTCGTTCATCTCGTTGCGGGAGAGCGCGGCGAGCGGGCCGGTCATGGCGCCGGTGACGACGACGACCTTGCCCGTGAGGGCGCCGGCCGGGGGCTGTCCGGCCCCGCCGTCGGAACCCTCGGCCACGTCGGCGGCGGGGGACGCCACCTCGGTCACGGCGGTGCCGACGTCCTGGGCGGCCAGCTTGTCCAGCAGCGGGGCGAGCTCGGCCAGCTCGGCGGCGATGACGCGGGCCTTCTCGGTGCCGATGCCGTCGACCTGCGCCAGGGTCTCGGCGTCGGCGGCGCGGATGGCGGCCATCGACCCGAAGTGGGCGGCGATCCGGCGGGACATGGTGCGGCCGGTGCCGCGCACGCCCAGGGCGCAGAACACCCGGTTGAGCGGCTGGCGCCGGGCCGTCTCGAGGGCGGCGAGCAGGTTGTCGGTGCTGGTGTCGCCCATCCGTTCCAGGGCGAGCAGTTGCTCGCGGGTGAGCGCGAAGAGGTCGGCGATGTCGTGGACCAGGCCCGCGTCGACCAGCTGGGCGGCGCGGGTGCCGCCGAGGCCCTCGATGTCGAGCTGGTCGCGGCCCGCGGCGTACACCACGGCCGCCAGCACCTGGCAGTTGCGGCCGCGGACGCAGCGCCAGCGCTGCTCGCTGGAGTCGATCGCGTCGCCGCAGCGCGGGCAGGCCTCGGGGAAGGCGATCGGGGTCTCGGCGCCGGTGCGCTGGTCGACGAGCGGCGCCTCGACGCGCGGGATGACGTCGCCCGCGCGGTAGACGAACACCTGGTCGCCGATCATCAGGCCGCGGCGGGTGATGTCGGCCGGGTTGTGGAGCGTGGCGTAGGTGACGGTGACGCCGTCGATCACGACCGGCTCGAGGACGGCGCGCGGCGCGATGATGCCGGTGCGGCCGACGTTCCACTCGACGTCGAGCAGGCGGGTGACCTTGTGCTCGGCGGCCAGCTTGCGGGCCACCGCCCAGCGCGGCGCGCGCGAGCCCGAACCGGCGTCGTGCTGGTCGGTGGCGGAGTCGGCCTTCACCACGACGCCGTCGATGCCGAAGGGGAGGGCGGCGCGCAGGGCGGCGATCTCGTCGATGCGCTGCTGCGCCTGCTCCAGCGTCCCGCAGCGCAGCGGGTGGGCCGCGGTGGTGGCGGCGGTGTTGGCGCCGAGCGCGCCGAGCCGCTCCAGCAGGGCGCTGTGGGCGAGGTCGTCGCCGAGGCCGATGGCGTCGTACGCGAAGAAGGTGAGCTCGACGCGGTACGCCCGGTCCTTGGCGCGCAGGGTGCCGGCGGCCCCGCTGCGCGGGTGCGCGAACGGGGTGTGGCCGTGCTCGGTGCGGACCTCGTTGGCGCGGTCGAACTGCTCGGTGGTCAGCAGCACTTCGCCGCGCAGCTCGACGTCGAGCGGCTCGGTGAGGGTGGCGGGCAGGCCGAGGACGGCGTCGGCGGAGTGCGAGATGTCCTCGCCGGCGAGGCCGTCGCCGCGGGTCAGGATCTGCCGCAGCCGGCCCCCGCTGTAGCGGGCGGCGACCGCGAGGCCGTCGAGCTTGGGCTCCACGCACCAGCCGTCGACCGGGCGGCCGATCCGGCGCTCCAGGCCGGCCGCCCACTCGGTGAGCTCCTCGGCGCTGAACACGTTGTCCAGCGAGAGCATCGGCACCGAGTGCGGCACGTCGCCGCCGACCGCGCCACCGGCGACCTTCCCCGTCGGGGAGTCGGGCAGCACCTGGTCGGGGTTGGCCTCCTCGTACGTCGCGATGGCGCGCACCAGGGCGTCGTACTCGTCGTCGCCGAGCGGCGTGCTGCCGTCGGTGTAGTACGCGGCGGCCGCCTGGACGGCGGTCGCGACGGCGCCGGCGTAATCGGCGGGGGAGAGCTCTGCGGCGATGTCCTTCATGGTCACCATCATCCCGACCCGCACTGACATCCGGGCCGACGGCACGTTCCCTTCCCGGCGGCGTCTGGACTCGCCGCCCGATCGGTTGGATCATCCGACCATGGGGACGGACGAGATCATGACCGACGAGCAGCTCGACGAGATCGAGGAGCGTGCGGCGAGGGCCACACCCGGACCGTGGGTGCCGGTGCTGGAGACCCGGGGTGCCACCGGTGGGGGGAGTTGCCTCCTGGTGGATCCGGTTGGGACCGGGGTGGACGACGAGATCTACTGGACGAGGTTCATCGGCCAGCGGGAAGTCCGCAGCCCCGACGCGCAGTTGGACGCCGACCTGGACTTCGTCGCCGGCGCCCGCGAGGACGTCCCGCGACTGCTGGCCGAGGTGCGGCGGCTGAGGGCCGCGCTCCGCTGACGGGGGAGGCGGGGGATGTTCGAGCTGCTGCCGGGGACGGGGCTCGGCCTGCCGCGGGGCGCGGGGGTGGTGCGGTTCGGCGCGTCCGAGCGGGCGGCGCAGTGGGCCGTGGCGACGCTGGCGGACGTGCGGGAGGGGTGGGTCTGCGGGGCGGGGTGGGCGTTCGGCGCACGGTACGAGGGCGTGGAGCTGCACGCGTACGGCGACACCGCCGACCGGCTGGGCCGCACCGGGCGTGACCGGGGCGGCTTCGCGGGCGTGGAGCTGCGCCGCTGCCCGGCGGTGCCCGTTGGGCCGGCCGCCGTGCCGGTGGTGCTGCGCGGCATCGACGTGTTCGGGTACCCGGCGGCCGAGGTGCTGGACGCGCTGGGCCCGGACCCGCACCCGGCCGTCCGGTGGCACGCGGAGCGCTCCCCGGGCGGGTATCTGACGGCCGTGCGGCTCCTCGCGGACCGGTGATCCAGCCGCGGAGCGTGATCACGGCCGGGAAGGTCAGGCCCGGGACGCGCCGAGGAACCGCAGCACGGCCAGGACGCGGCGGTGGTCCACGTCGACCACGGGCAGGTCGAGCTTGGGAAAGATGTTGTTGATGTGCTTCGCCACGGCGCTCTCACTGACCACCAGTGCCTGCGCGATGCCGGCATTGGAGCGCCCCTCGGCCATCAGGCCGAGCACCTCCCGTTCGCGGGGGGTCAGCCGGGCGAGCGGGTCGCTGTCGCGCCGCAACAGCAACTGGGCGACGACCTGCGGGTCCAGGGCCGTGCCCCCGTCCGCCACCCGCCGGACCGCCGCCACGAAGTCGGCGACATCGGCTACCCGCTGCTTGAGCAGGTAGCCCACACCACTGGTGTTCGCCGAGAGCAGGTCAGCCGCGTACCGCTCCTCCACGTACTGCGACAGCAGCACCACCGCCGTCCCCGGCCGGCGCCGGCGGATCTCCATCGCCGCTCGCACCCCCTCGTCGGTGAAGCCGGGCGGCATCCGGACGTCGATCAGGGCGAGTTCGGGCCGGTGCTCCGCCACCGCCGCCAACAGCCCCTCCGCATCGCCGGCTTCGGCGACGACCTGGAACCCGCCCATCTCCAGGACCTTGATCAGGCCGACCCGCAACAGCACCGAGTCCTCGGCGATCACCGCGCGCACGGCAGCTCCGCGGTGATGGTGGTGGGACCCCCAACGGGGCTGCTGACGTGGAAGACCCCGTCGAGGGAGCCGACCCGCTTGGCCAGCCCGGTCAGGCCCGTGCCGGCGGCGTCGGCACCGCCCAGCCCGTCGTCGGTGACGCGCACCCGCAGCACCTCGCCGACCTGATGGACAGTGACCTCCGCACGCATCGCGTCGGCGTGCTTCGTCGCGTTGGTCAGCGCCTCCGAGATCACGAAGTACGCGACCGACTCCACGCCGGGTGCCACCCGCTCCTCCAGATCGACCCGCAGCCGCACCGGCAGGGGCGTGCGGGCAGCCAGCCCGGACAACGCCGCGTCCAGACCTCGGTCCTCGAGCACCGCCGGGTGCAGCCCCCGCACCAGGTCGTTGAGTTCGGCGATCGCCTCCTTCGCCTCCAGGTGCGCTCTCGCGATCACCTCGCGGGCATCACTCGGCAGGTCCGGGCGGGTGGCCATGGCCAGACCCAGGTTGACCGCGAGGGACACCAACCGCTGCTGGGTGCCGTCGTGCAGGTCGCGCTCGATCCGGCGGCGCTCCGCGTCGACGGCCTCGATCAAGTCGGTCCGGCTCACGGCCAGCTGATCGACCCGCTCCTGGAGCCGCTGCGCCCGGCTGGGCCCGAGCAGGCCCGACGCCAGCCGCGCCTCGGCCCGGGCCACTGCCCGCGCGGCCCAGGGCAGGGCGCACAGGAGGAGGAGCCCGACCGCTGTGTACGCCGGCAGCTGGGTCAGGCAGCCGAACCAGCCCTGGCGGATCCCGGTCGGCAGCGCCCACGACCAGGCGTAGGCGATGACGCCCGCCGAACCCGCCGCCGCCACCGCGAGTACCGACAGCTCCAGCAGCGCGAGCAGCGGGCCCAGCAGGAGGTGGTAGCCGATCCTGCGCCAAGGCCGCGTCGCCGCGAGCCACCGGACGGTCGAGGCCCACGTCCGTCGTTCCGGCGCGGCGGGGGCGGGCCGGGGGACGTCCACACCGATGAGCACCCGGTAGCGGACCCGCTGAACGGCCGTCAGCACCGGGGCGCCGAGCAGGACCAGGGCGGCCGACACGGAAACCGTCAAGAGCCAGTTCCCCGTCCTGGCGGTGGTCGCCGCCGCCCAGGCCCACACGGGCACCAGCGCCAGGTGCGGAAGCACACCGGCGGCAAGGAAGCCGGTGTCCCGCTGCGTCCGGAGGACCGTGCGTCGCAGTCCAGCTGGAATCGTCATGGCACGACGCTAGGGCACCGCAGGAGGACGACGCCATGAACCCTGCACCCGACCTCATGGTGAACCCAGCACCACCTGTAGACCTTGATCGCGGCCTGTGGGCGGACCCCGTCCGGACCCCGTCCGGACCCCGTCCGGACCCCGTCCGGACGTCCTTCGAGATGCCCTCGCACTGCCGTCGAGCACCGGTTCGCTGAAGTCGGCCGGCTGGGGATCGGGGTCCACGGCCGGAGTGCTAGGGGCTCCGCAGCTCCGCGTGGCCGAGGATCTCCTCGACGGCGGGGCGGGCCAGGTCGGCGTCGGCGGGGACGAGGGCGAGGCGGGTGCGGCGTTCGAGGACGTCGGCGGCGTCGAGGGCGCCTTCGTGGGTGAGGGCGTACTCGATCTCGGCGCGGGTGACGTCGAGGCCGTCGGCGAGGGGGTCGAGCGGGCGGGCGACGGTGGCGGTGGCGAGGACGTCGCCGGCGGCGCCGCCGTGGCGGGCGAGCAGGGAGGCGGGGAGGGCCGGGTCGGCGGGGAGGCTCGCGGGGTGGGCGGGCGCGCCGACGAGGGGGAGCCGGGCGGTGCGGCACGGCCCGGCGGTGAGGGAGCGCAGGCGGACCGCGGTGTCGACGGCGTCCTGGGCCATCCGCCGGTAGGTGGTGAGTTTGCCGCCGACGACGGTGATGACGCCGGTGGGGGATTCGAGTACGGCGTGGCGGCGGGAGAGGTCGGCGGTGGCGCCGTCGCCGGTGTCGATGAGGGGGCGCAGCCCGGCGAAGGCGCCGCGGACGTCGGCCCGGGTGAGGGCCGTCCGCAGGGCGGTGTTGACGGTGGCGAGCAGGAACTCGATCTCGCCGTCGGTGGGTTCGGGGACGTCGGGGACCGGCCCGGGGGCGGCCTCGTCGGTGAGGCCGAGGACGACGCGGCCGAGCTGCTGGGGGAGGGCGAAGACGAAGCGGCTGGTGGAGCCGGGCACGGGGACGGTGAGCGCGGCGGTGGGGTGGCCGAGGGCGGCGGCGTCGAAGACCAGGTGGGTGCCGCGGCTGGGGCGCAGCCGGATGGCGGGGTCGACGTCGCCGGCCCAGACGCCGGTGGCGTTGAGGACGGCGCGGGCGGTGACGGTGACGCTCTCGCCGGTGAGGGTGTCGGTGAGGGTGGCGGCGGTGCCGGTGACGTCGGTGGCGCGGACCCGGGTGAGGACGCGGGCACCGTGCTGGGCGGCGGTGCGGGCGAGGGCGACCACCAGCCGTGCGTCGTCGACGAGTTGGCCGTCGTGGGCGACGAGTGCGCCGCCGAGGCCCTCGGTGCGGACGGCGGGGACGAGGCGGGCGGTCTCGGCGGCGTCGATGCGGCGGACGCGGGGGAGGAGCCGGGCGGGGGTGCGGGCGCTGATCCGCAGGGCGTCGCCGGCGAGGAACCCGAGGTGGACGAGGGCGGCCTGGCCGCGGCCCACCGAGGGGAGCAGCGGGACGAGTTGGGGCAGCGCGCGGATCAGGTGGGGGGCGGTGCGGGTCATCAGGATGCCGCGTTCGACGGCGCTCTCGTGGGCGACGCCGATGCGGCCGGAGGCGAGGTAGCGCAGGCCGCCGTGGACGAGTTTGGAGCTCCAGCGGCTGGTGCCGAAGGCGAGGTCGTGGGCTTCGACGAGGACGGTGCGCAGGCCACGGGAGGCGGCGTCGAGCGCGGCGCCGGCGCCGGTCACCCCGCCGCCGACGACCAGGACGTCGACGGGGGCGCCGTCGCCGAGGGCGGCGAGGTCGGCGGCCCGGCGGCGGGCGTTGAGCGCGGTGCTGGCGGTGGGGGTCACGGCGCGAGGTATCCGTTCAGTGCGGTGGCCAGTTCGCGGCGCCAGGCGTGCTCGGGGAGCAGGGTGGCGACCATGCGGTGGGACTGGACGGTGGACTGGGCGATGAGCAGGACCATGGCGGCGAGTTCGGTGGGTTCGCCCGGGCGGATGGAGCCGTGCCGCTGGCCGGCCTCGATGCCGGTGCGCAGGGTGTCGAGGAGGCGGTGCTGGCTGGTGCCGAGCCGGTCGACGACGTACTCGAAGAGGGTGTCGGAGTCGGAGTGGAGCAGGGCGCCGAGCAGGGGGTGGTCGCGGAGCCGGACGGCGACCTCGACGACGGTGGCGGTGAAGGACTCGCGGTCGTCGCCGGCGGGCACCACGTCCTGGTAGGAGGCGGCGATCTCGCGGGTCAGGAGGGCGCCGATGACGGCGCGGACGTCGGGCCAGCGGCGGTAGACCGTGGGGCGGCTGACGCCGGCCCGCCGGGCGATCTCGGACAGCTGGGTGCGCTGGACGCCGAGCTGGAGGATCAGTTCGGCGGCGGCGTCCAGGATCGCGTCGTCGGTGCTGCGCGGCTCATCGTTACGACTTGACATGATGCGTAATACTGTAACGCATGGCACCTGAGACCACGCAAACCGGCCGCGCCGCCCTTCCGCTCCCCCCGATGAAGTGGGACGCGTGGGGCGACCCCGAGCTCGCCAAGCCGCTGTCCGACGACATCAAGGGCCTGCTGGCCGCCGCCCTCGGCGTCAGCGGCGGCGACGGCGAGCGGCTGACGGCCGACCAGGTGGTCCTCACCCCCTCGCGGCTCGCGAAGGAGGACGCCGAGGCGCTGGCCGCGGCCGTCGGCGCCGAGTGGCTGTCCACCGCGGACGCCGACCGGCTGCCCCGGGCCGGCGGCAAGTCCACCCCCGACCTGCTGCGCCGCCGCAGCCGCGACGCGCAGGACGCGCCGGACGCCGTGCTGCTGCCCGGCACCGAGGAGGAGATCGCCGCCGTCCTCGCGCTGTGCGCCGAGCGCCGGATCGCGGTCGTCCCGTTCGGCGGCGGCACCAGCGTGGTCGGCGGCGTGGACCCCGAGCGCGGCCCGTTCACCGCCGTTCTCTCGCTCGACCTGCGCCGCTTCGACCGGCTGCACGAGCTGGACGAGGTCTCCGGCGAGGCCGTCCTCGGCGCCGGCGTGACCGGCCCGCGCGCCGAGGAACTGCTCGGCGAACGCGGCTGGGAGCTCGGCCACTTCCCGCAGAGCTTCCGGTACGCGACCATCGGCGGCTTCGCCGCCACCCGCTCCTCCGGCCAGGACTCGGCCGGCCACGGCCGCTTCGACGACATGGTCTCCGGCCTGCGCGTGGTCACCCCCGCCGGCACCCTGGACCTCGGCCGCGCCCCGGCCTCCGCCGCCGGTCCCGACCTGCGCGAGCTCTTCCTCGGCTCCGAGGGCGTGCTGGGCATCATCACCGCCGTCCGCCTGCGGGTCCACCGCAAGCCCGAGTCCACGGTGTACGGCGCCTGGAGCTTCCCCGACTTCGCGACCGGCGCCGCCGCGCTGCGCGCCGTCGAGCAGCAGGGCACCGGCCCGACCGTGATCCGGCTCTCCGACGAGGCGGAGACCGCGATCAACCTGGCGATGACCGACAAGATCGGCGGCACCACGGTCACCGGCGGCTGCCTGGCCGTCACCCTCTTCGAGGGCGCCGCCGAGCACACCGTCTTCCGGGACGAGGCGACCGCCGCCGTGCTGGCCGCCGCCGGCGGCACCCCGCTCGGCCCCGACCCGGCCACCGCCTGGGAGCACGGCCGCTTCAACGCCCCGTACCTGCGCGACGCGCTGCTGGACGCGGGCGCCCTCTGCGAGACCCTGGAGACCGCCACCGGCTGGGCCAACCTGCCCGTGCTGAAGGCGGCCGTCACCGAGGCGCTGCAGTCCGCGCTGCGCGAGAGCGGCACCGAGTCGCTGGTGATGTGCCACATCTCGCACGTCTACCCGACCGGCGCCTCGCTGTACTTCACCGTGGTGGCCGCCCAGCGCGGCGACGCGCTCGCCCAGTGGGCCGGCGCCAAGCGGGCCGCCTGCGACGCGATCATGGCGAACGGCGGCACCATCACCCACCACCACGCGGTCGGCGCCGACCACCGGCCGTGGCTGGAGCAGGAGATCGGCGAGCTCGGCGTGCGCATCCTGCGCGCCGTCAAGGAGACCGTGGACCCGGCCGGGATCCTCAACCCCGGCAAGCTCATCCCTTGAGACCCCACGGACCCGGCAACCACGCAGGGGAGAGCGGAAGTTGGCGACGGACATGAACCAGCGGACGATCGGACGGGTGGTCCTGCTGTCCAACCCGGCGGCCGGAGGCGGGCACGCCGAGCGGGCGGCGGCGCGGGCCGCCGCCCGGTTGCGGGCGGGCGGCGTCCAGGTGCTCAACATCTCCGGGGCCGACCCGCAGGACGCCCTGCGGCTGGCCCGGGAGACGGTGGCCCGCGGTGTCGAGCAGGGCGGGGTGGACGCGCTGGTGGCGGTCGGCGGTGACGGCATGGTGCACCTGGCCGTGCAGGCGCTGGCGGGCAGCGGGATCCCGCTCGGCCTGATCCCGGCCGGCACCGGCAACGACCTGGCCCGCGAGTACGGGCTGCCGCTCGGCGACCCGGAGGCGGCCGCCGACGTGGTCGCCGAGGGGAAGGTCCGCACGGTCGACCTGGGCCGGGTCGAGGACGCCGACGGCGCGGTGCGGTACTTCGCCACCGTGCTGGCGGTCGGCTTCGACTCGCTGGTCAGCGACCGGGTCAACCGGCTGAGCTGGCCGCGCGGCCGGATGCGCTACAACCTGGCGATCCTGGTCGAGTTGGCGAACCTGCGGCCCCTGCCGTTCAGGCTGGTGCTGGACGGCGAGACGGTGCTGGTCCGCGACCTGACCCTGGCGGCGGTCGGCAACACCCGGAGCTACGGCGGCGGGATGTCGATCTGTCCGGGCGCCGACCCCGGTGACGGCCGGTTCGATCTGACCCTGGTCGGTGCGATGAAGCGGTCCAAGCTGGTCCGCTTCTTCCCGACGGTTTTCAAGGGCACCCACGTCCGGCACCAGGAGGTGGACGTCCGGCGGGCGTCCACCGTGCGGATCGAGTCCCCCGGCATCACGGCGTACGCGGACGGCGAGTTCGTCGCCCCGCTACCGGTGGACGTGGAGGTGGCCCGGCGCGCCCTGGGAGTGCTGGTCCCTTGAGCGCACCGGGCCGGTAGGGCAACGGTCCCCGGGGGGGCGTCAGGAACCGTTGGCCAGCTCGGAGACCGCGTCCTCGTGGCGCGGCTTCCAGCCGAGGCGGTCGCGGGCGGCCTGCCCGCTCACCGCCTGGTCGAGGGCGAGGGCGTCGGCGAACAGCGCGCCCACCGCGGCCGCCGCCTCCTCCAGCGGCCACAGGGCCGGCGCGGTGACCACGCCCGCCGCGCGGCCTGCGGCGCCCGCCAGCTCGCGGACCGGGACGGCCGCCTGGGTCACGCCGTGCCAGAGCGAACCGGCCTCGGCCCGCTCCGCCGCCAGCGTGAACAGCTCCGCCAGGTCGTCCACCTGGACCATCGGCCAGCGCACGCCCTCGGCGCCGGTGTACTTCGGCTCGCCGTGCTCGCGGGCCAGGTTGCCCAGCAGCGCGGGGATGCCGCCGCCGCGTCCGAACACGATGCCCGGCCGGATCACCACCGCGCGCACCCCGTCGGTGGCGGTGGCCAGCACCTGCTGCTCGATCTCGGGCCGGTAGCCGACGATCGGCAGCGGGTTGACCGGCGCGTCCTCGCCGACCGGCTCCACGCCGGTGGCGCCGAGCACCCAGACGCCGCTGGTGTACACGAAGGCGCGGTCGGTGCCGCGCAGCGGGGCGGTCAGCGCGTCGATCGCCGCCGCGTCCACCGCCTGGTCGCCGCTGGGCACGCCCGCGTGGATCACCGCGTCGATGTCCGCGGTGACCGCCGCGCCGAGCGCTGCTGGGTCGGTCAGGTCGGCAACCCGCTTCTCGTACGGAAGTTCGCCCTTGCCGGCCGCGTCGCGGACGAGCGCGACGACCTCGTGGCCGGTCCGGGTGAGGTTCTCGGCAATGGCGGATCCGATGTAGCCGGTCGCGCCGATGAGCAGGATCTTCACAGTAGCCCCCACGTGAATCGCGGATCGAACATTTCGATGTCGAAACTATAGGCAGACCCTGTCGCGAGAGTCAAATATTTCGACGTGGAAATGTTAGACTGCAGGTCATGAGCGACCTTGACCTGCAGCGCGACGGAGTCGACGCGATCATCCAGCAGTGGAACACCGTCAGACCCGACCTCGACGTCACCCCCATGGCCGTCGTCGGCCGGCTCTCCCGGGCGTCCCGTCTCCTCGAACGGAGCGTGAAGGACACCCTCAGTGCTCAGGGCGTCGAACCCTGGGAGTTCGACGTCCTCGCCACCCTCCTGCGATCCGGCCCGCCCCACGTCCTCAGCGCCGGCGCCCTCAGCAGCGCCGCCATGGTCAGCTCCGCCGCCCTCACCAACCGGATCGACCGGCTCGTCGAGAAGGGCCTCGTCGACCGCGCCCTCGACCCCGACCACCGGCGCCGGATGCTCATCTCCCTCACCGAGCAGGGCCTGCGCCTCGTCAACGAGGCCGCCGACCACCACCTCGCTAACGAACGCACCCAGCTCGCCGGCCTCACCGACGACGAACAGCAGCAACTCGCGACCCTGCTGCGCCGCCTCCTGGTCTCCCTCGGCGACGAGGCGTAGCACCCCGGGCCGCACACCCTCCGGGGGAGTCGGGAACTCGCTTGCGGGGTGGCCGGGGCTGCGGTGCAATCGGGCGATCGTGTGGGAGGGGTGGAAGGTGGGAGGGGCCATGGGTGGGACGACGGCGTTGGACTCCGTGTTGCGGCAGGCGTCCGCGGTGCGGGTGGGCCCGGTGAGCGGGGATGCCGAGCTGCGGGTGGAGCTGGCGGATTCGGCAGAGGCGGCTCGGCTCAGGGCGGCCATGGCGGTGGACTCGATTCCCGACTCGTACTGCATGTGCCTGGGCGACGTGCGCTTCGAACTCCTGGACCGGGACGGCGGACAGCTGGACTCGGTCGTCCTGCACCACGGGTCGGCGCTGCGCTGGTCGGGGTGGGAGGGCGACGCCGTGCTCGCCGACGGCCGGCTGCTGCTGGGCTGGCTGGCCGGGCACGGCATGCCCGGGCCGCTCGAGCAGTTCGAGGCCGAGCGGCGGGCGGGCGAGAAGCGCCGCGCGCAGCGTCGAGAGTGGCTGGCCGCGATGCCGGCGGGGCTCGACGGGTTCGCCGACCGGATCCTCGGCGCTTCCCCTTTCGACCTGGCCGGCGAGGCCGAGCTGTGCGACGAGCTCGTGGCCCGGCTGCGCGAGGAGCTCCCCGACCCGGTGGAGCGGGCGCTGGCCCTGCTGGCCTGGTTCGGCGCCGGCAGCGGGCGCTGCTCCGGCCACCCCTCGTACGAGGGCATGCCGGGCAAGGTGCTCGCAGCGATGCCGATCACCGACCTGCTGTCAGCCCTCGCCGACCCGCGCGCCGACGAGCGCCACGTTGCGGGAGCCGTTCGGCACCTGGTCGGCTGGAAGTCCCGCCCGGACCAGGAGCGGGACGTCGCAGCCCTTCCGGACGGGCTGCGCGCACGCCTCCTGGCCCACGCCCGCCGGTCCGGCGACACCGACAAGCAGTCCCGCGCGGAGGGCTGGCTGGCGCCCGGGCGCAGCTGAGCGGGCGCCTTGGCGGGCGGGGGTGGACGGGGCGGGGGGCTCAGAGGTGGCGGGCCAGGAAGTCGCGGATCAGGGCGGCGATCTCCGGGCCGTGGGTCTCCAGGGCGAAGTGGCCGGCGTCGAGGAGGTGGATCTCGGCGTCGGGGAGGTCGCGGGCGAAGGCGGTCGCGCCGTCCGGGCCGAAGATCTCGTCGTTGCGCCCCCAGGCGACCAGTGTCGGCGGCCGGTGGGTGCGGAAGTACTCCTGGAAGGCGGGGTAGCCGACCAGGTTGAACTGGTAGTCCCAGAACAACTGGAGCTGGATCTCCCGGTTGCCGGGCCGGTCCAGCCCCGCCTGGTCGAGGGTCCAGGTGTCGGGGGAGAGGCGGTCGAGCCGGTCGGCGGGCACCCCGTGGGTGTACTGCCGGCGGGTGGCGTCGGCGGTCAGCAGCTCCCGGACGGCCCCCTCGTTGGCCGCCCGGTCCTTCGCGTGGGCGAACAGCACGTCCCAGAAGGAGGTGAAGCCCTCCAGGTACGCGTTGCCGCTCTGGCTGATCAGCGCGGTGACCCGCTCGGGGTGCTTCGCCGCGATCCGCAGGCCGATCGGCGCGCCGTAGTCCTGGAGGTAGAGGGCGAAGCGGTCGACGCCGAGGGTGTCGAGCAGCGCCAGGGTGTACTCGGTGAGGGTGTCGAAGCTGTAGGGGAACTCCTCGACCGGCGGGGTGTCGGACTGCCCGAAGCCCAGGTGGTCGGGGGCGATCAGGTGGTACGCGTCGGCGAGGTCGCGCAGCAGGTTGCGGAACATCGACGAGCTGCTGGGGAAGCCGTGCAACAGGACCAGGGTCGGGGCGGCCGGGTCGCCGGCCTCCCGGTAGAAGACCGACCGGCCGTTGACCTCGACGGTGCGGTGCCGGACCTCGGTGGACGCGCTGGTGGCGGACATGGCGGTGACTCCTCGGGTGTTGGGTGCCGGGTGAGTGGTGCCGGGTGAGTGGTCCCGTGGGTGTTCCGGGATGCGTGGGGCCCGGCCGGGCCCGGTCGGTCAGAGCCGGGTGGGGACGCCCGGGGTCAGGCGGCGCAGCCGGCCGGCCAGGTCGGGTGCGGCGAACGCCTCGGCGATCCGGGCCGGGTCCTCGGCCAGGTGCTCCCAGGACTCGTAGTGGACCGGGACGACGGTGCGGGCGCGGAGCGTGCGGGCCAGTTCGGCGCCCTCGGCGGCGCTGAGCGAGAAGCGCCGGTCGCCGGTGGACGGGAAGTGCGCGTCGCCCAGGTGCAGGAAGGCGGTGTCGATCGTGAAGCGCTCGCCGATCTCGGCCAGCTCCTCGTGCCGGACGGTGTCGCCGGAGAGGTAGAGGGTGCCGCCGTCGTGCTCGATCACGAAGCCGGTGACGGCCCCGGTGGCCTGCTCGGTGCCGGCGGGTCCGTGCCGGGCGGGGGTCGCGGTGACGGTGACGGTGGTCGTGCCGACGGTGATCCGCCGGCTCTCCCAGGGCGCCAGGCCGACGGCTGAGCCGCCGAGGCGTCCGGCGGCCTCGGGCGTGGTGAGGACGGTCGCGGCCTGGGCGAGCACCCGGCGGCCGGAGGCGTCCAGGTTGTCGTGGTGCTGGTCGTGCGAGAGCAGCACCAGGTGGATCGGCGGCAGGTCGTCGGCGGTGAGCGCCGGTCCGGTGAGGCGGCGCAGCGGCCGGGCCGCCGGGTAGTCGGCAGGGCCGGGGTCGAGCGCCGGGTCCGTGAGGACCGTGAGGTCGCCGATCCGGAGCAGGACGGTGGCGGTGCCGACGTGGGTGGCGGTGACGGTGGTCATGACGAAAAAACTAAACGGATCAGTTCATTGTGTCAACGGAACGGTTCAGTCTTGACAGTGAACTGTTCGGTGTAGTTCATTCGATCCATGACTTCTGAAGCAGGGACCGCAGCCGCCCGCCGGGTCGAGCGCGTCGTCAGCCCGTTCCACACCTACGAGGGCGCCGGGTTCCCCGTCCGCCGGCCCTTCCCGACCGGAGAACTCCCCTTCCTCGACCCGTTCCTGATGGTCGACCAGGTCGGCCCGGTCGACCTCGCCCCCGGCGAGGCCAAGGGCGCGCCCCCGCACCCGCACCGCGGGTTCGCGACCATCCAGTACGTGATCGCCGGCGACATCGCCAACGCCGACTCGCGCGGCCACCGCGCCGTCGTCCGGGCCGGCGGCGTCCAGTGGCTCACCGCGGGCTCCGGGATCGTCCACGAGGCCCTGCCCACCGAGGAGTTCCTCGCCGCGGGCGGCCGGCAGCACCTGCTGCAGATCTGGGTCAACCTGCCCGCCCGGCACAAGTGGACCGAACCCGCCAGCCGGAACGCCGACGCCGCCGACCTGCCCGTCGTCACCACCCCCGACGGCGCCCACCTCACCGTCATCGCGGGCACCACCCACGGCGCGAGGGGCCCGTTCGCGTCCGTCACCCCCGTGCTCGTCGTGCACGCCCGCCTCGCCGCCGGCGGCCGCGCCGCCTTCACCGCACCCGCCGGACACAACGCCGCCGTGTACGCGATGACCGGCGCCGCCCGCGTCGGCGACGTCCCGCTGCCCGACGGACACCTCGCCGCCCTCGACCGGGACGGCGAACGGTTCAACGTCCACGCCGACGGCGGACCGGCCGAGGTCCTGGTCCTCGCCGGCGAACCGATCGGCGAACCCGTCGCGCGCAGCGGCCCGTTCGTGATGAACACCGCCGCCGAACTCCGCCAGGCGGAGAAGGACTTCGCCCTCGGCCGGATGGGACGGATGGACGGGTGAGCGTCCCGGCGCGCACGGCGGGTGCCGCCGCAGGTCCGGCGCCCGCCGCCGTTGCCGACCGAACGGTTCAGTTCATACACTGGCGCCCAGACGCAGCGACCCCGGAGGACCACCCCATGCCAGCCGGCACCGGCCAGGACCCGACCGACGAGTACGGCATCCCGATCATCCCCGACCCGGCCGACGCCGCCTCCCGCAAGCGCCGGGCGATCATCGACGCCGCCCTCGCCGAATTCCTGGCGGAGGGCTACTCGGCGGCCTCCATGGACGCCATCACCGCCAAGTCCGGCGTCTCCAAGGCCACCATCTACAAGCACTTCGGCAGCAAGGAGCGCCTCTTCCTCGCCGTCGTCGGCGGCCTCCTCCCCAGGACGTACGCCGACCTCGCACCCGCCGGCGCCACCATCGCCGCCGCACCCGACGTCCGCACCGGACTGGTCCGGCACGCGAGCGAGTTGGCCCGCATCCTGCTCCGGCCCGAGATCATGTCGCTGCGCCGCCTCGTCATCGGCGAGATCGACCGCTTCCCGCAGCTCGGCCAACTCTGGTACCGCGTCACCTACGACATGAACAACGGCCCGCTGATCGAGGCCCTCACCGAACTCACCGCCGCCGGCGCGCTGCACGTCCCCGACCCCGAACTCGCCGTCCAGCAGCTCGTCGCCGCCACCGTCGGCATCCCCCAGCTCGTCCAGACCTTCGCCCCCGCCACCGAACCCGACGCCACCGCCCTCACCGCCACCATCGAGTCCGGCGTCGACCTCTTCCTCGCCCGCTACGCCGCCCGGTCCTGACCGGCCACGACCCGAGGCGGATCGGACATGCGGGACGAGTGGGACGAGCTGTTCGTGGGGATCGACGCCGTGGCCGAGTTGCCCCGCCTGGAACGGGAGTGGCTCTGCGGCCTGGGCGCCCACCCGTCACCCGACGTGGTGACGCGCCTGGTCGGTCGGGTGCGCCACCTGCCGGCGTACCCGCTCCCGGCGGAGGCCGTGGACGCGGTCATCGCCCACCCCGACTGGCGACTTCGGGCGGACCTCGCGGAGCACCAACGCGGGATGAGCCTCGCGCAGTGATTGCGGCTGATCGCCACCGAACCGACCGGGGTGCGCCGACGCAGACTTCAGCACATGGCCGGCTGGCACTGCCCCCGCCCGTCCGGGGGAGAGCTCGAACGCTGGGCCGCGGACCGGGATCCGCAGGTGCGCCTGCAGGCCCTGTGGTTCCGGCGCCCGCCCGCGTCGGTGGTCGCGGCGTTGGCCGGCGACCCCGATCCGCAGGTACGTGCGGCGGTCTGCGAGCAGGCCTGGCCGCACCTGGACGCGGAGCGGCGGGCCGCACTGTCGACCGACCCGTCACCGGACGTCCGGGGCGCCGCCGACAGGCAGGCCGGGCGGGAGCGCCCGATGTCCCGGTCGGAGTACGACGCCCTCGATCCGGCCGAGCAAGGGCGGGCGCGGAGCCACCGGCACCTCGACGACGACCTCGCCCGACACCTGCTCGACGATCCCGAGTACGCGCCGCGCGCCACCCTCGCCGGGAACCCCTGGCTGAGCCCGGAGCTGGTGGCCGAACTCGCCGAGGACGACGACTACCGCGTCCGCGACCGGGTCGCCGTGCGCCCCGACGCCACGGAGGAACTGCGCGCGCGGATCACCTCCCGGGTTCCCGAGTACCACTCCTACTACCGGGTGGAGTGGGTCGAGGACCTCCATGACGACCCCGAGGCGATGCGGCGCCTGGCCCGCTCCGCGAGCGTCGCCGTCCGGCGTTCGGTGGCGCGCGCCCGCCTGCTCCCGCCGGACGTGCTGGACCTGCTGGCCCGCGACCCGGACAGCGGTGTGCGCTCCAACCTCGCCTCCCACAACGAGCACGCGCCGGCCGAGGTGCTGCTGGAAGCCGCCGTGGAGTGGACCTGGCCCGGACCGGTGCTGCGCCGCCCCGACTTCCCCCGCGACGCCCTCATCGGATTCGCCGACCACCCGGACCCGATGCGGCGCCGACTCGCTCCGGACGCCCCCGGTGCCACCGCCGAGCTGGTGGAACGCCTCGCCGACGACCCCGACGGGCGGGTCCGGCTGCGGGCGGCCGCCGATCCGCGGCTGTCGCCCGCCACCGCCCTGCGGCTGCTCGCCGGCACGGAACAGGAGTACCGGGCGTTCCACGACCGCCCCGGGCGGGCGGTGCCCGAGACGCACTCGCTCCGTGAGGCGGTCATCGGGAATCCCCGGCTGCCGGTCGCCGCGCTCGTCGGCCTCCTCCGCGATCCGCACTCGGCCCGGGACGCGGCGGCCAACCCGGCCGTCCCGGCGGCCGTGGCGCACCGGATGATCGACCTGGCCTGCGGCGAGGGCTGAGCCGCAGGGCGGCCGATCAGCCTTCCAGGGTCGCCAGGGTGTCGGTGAGCCAGGCGAGTTCGGCCTCGGTGGTGGCGCGGGCGATGCGGAGGATGCCGCTGCGGAAGGGGTCTGCGACGTCCTCGGCACGCAGGGGGCGGCCGTCCTCGTAGAAGAAGCTGGCGGGTTCGTGGAGGAAGGCGAGCCGGCGGCGGAGGACGGCGGCCTGTTCGGCGGGGTGGTCGAGGTGGCGCAGGAAGGCGAGGACGGTGAACCAGCGGTTCTCGTCGCTGATGTCCAACTGCTCGGGCTCGCGCAGGTGGTGGAGGAGCGCGTCGCGTCCGGCCGGGGTGAGGTGGAGGGTGTGGCGGGGGGCGGCGGCGCTGCCGGGTTCGGTTTCGCGGACGAGCAGGCCGTCGGACTCGAGGCGCTTGATCGCGGGGTAGAGGGTGCCGTCGCTGATGGGCCGGACGTGTCCGGTGAGGGCGGCGAGGTGGCGGCGCAGCTCGTAGCCGTGCAGCGGCTGGTCGTGGAGGAACCCGAGGATCGCGAGCTTGAGCATGCGGTCATGCTGTCAGATCCGCGCCGACCATATATCGGAACCGGTATACCTCGGATTCGAGGTATGATTGCGGCGCAGAGGACGAGACCGCGACCGAAGGAGAGTCGGCCATGCGCCATGCCCCCGTGACCCCGAACGGCGATCTGATCCGCTGGATCGAGATCCCCGGCAGCGGGCCGTGCACCCGCCTGTACCTGCACGGGCTCGGCGCGAGCTCGCCGGTGTACTGGGCGGCCGCGGCGGCCCATCCGCTGCTGGCCGGGCACCGTTCGCTGCTGCTGGACCTGCTGGGCTTCGGCATCAGCGACCGCCCCACCGACTTCGGCTACACGCTGGAGGAGCACGCCGACGCGGTGGCCCTCGCCCTGGAGTCGGCCGGGGTGGAGGGTGCGGAGGTGGTCGCGCACAGCCTGGGCGGCGCGGTGGCGATCCTGCTGGCGGCGCGTCATCCGAGGCTGGTGTCGCGGCTGGTGCTGGTGGACTCGGTGCTGGACCCGGCGCCGCCGGTGCTCACGCCGGGCAGCTCCGGGATCGCCAGCTACACCGAGGAGGAGTTCCTGGCGCACGGCTGGGCGCGGACCGAGGAACGGGTCGGGCCGACCTGGTGGGCGACGATGCGGCTGGCGGGCCGGGTGGCGCTCCACCGCACCACCGTGCACCGCGGCCGCGGGACGGTGCCCGGGCTGCGGGAGCAGCTGTCGGGGCTGTCCGTGCCGCGGACGTTCCTGCACCCCGAGGCGGACGGCGCGCCGGCGGGCGCGGCGGAGCTGGCGGCCGCGGGAGTGGTGATCCGGGCGGTGCCGGACTGCGGCCACAACATCATGTTCGACAACCCCGAGGCCTTCGCCCGCGCCACCGCCGAGGCCCTGGGCGGCCGGTGACGGCGGGGGCGGGCCGGATCCGGGCTCGGGGGCCGTCAGGCGGGGACGGCCCCGGGCGTGCCGAAGTCGCGCAGGGCCTCGTCGACGATCTCGTTGAGCCGGGCGTGGTGGGCGCCGCGCCAGTAGACCTGGGCGCAGGCGGTGCACTGGGCGAAGGCGTCGTACGCGTGCTGGGTGCCGTCCAGCAGCTGCCGGTGCACCGCCTCCTTGGCGGCCGGACGGAGCGTTCCGTTGCAGGCCGTGCACCTGGTCCACGGGGCGAGCGGTGGCGCGAACCGGGAGAGGACGTCCCTGAGCTGGTCGGCGGGGCGGTGGCTGTAGACGTAGGCGCCCGCCCAGAGCTCGCGTCGGCGCAGCAGACCGCGGTCGCGGGAGAGCAGCACGCGCTGCTCGGCTGCCGAGCGGGCGGCCAGGGCGGCGTCCCCGATGTCCGGGTTCTCGTACGCCGCGTCGATGCCGAGCAGCCGCAGCCTGCGGGTGAGGGTCCCGAGGTGGACGTCGAGCAGGAAGCGGGTCGGGCCGGCGACGGGCTGGGGCCTGGCCACGCTCCGCACCTCGATCTCCTCGCTGCCGCGGGGGACGTGCGAGGTGTCGGCCGGCCGGCCGTCGACGAGCAGCGTGCCGACCTCGGTGAGCGGGACTCCGAGGGACTCCACGACGTGGCCGAGCGTCGAGGCGCCGTCGGTGCGCACCGCGGACCGCCCCGTCCGCCGCGCCGAGGCGACGAAGAGGTGCAGCTCGGGAGCGAAGCTGATCCAGATCTCCGGTCTCTCCACGGGGCCAGCATGCCAGCGCGCGGCGGGCCGCGGCCAACGGTTTCCGCCCCTCCACCGGAGGCCCGCTCGGGCGGCGGAGGCCCCCGCCGCCGGAGGCCCGCTTGGCGGCGGAGGCCTGCTCGGGCGGCGGCGGAGGGCGCCGGTCAGTCGGTGAGGGTGTCGACGCCCGGGACGACCACGCCGAACAGGTCGGCGACGGTGGTCAGCGCCGCGGCCTGGAGTGCGGCGGCGGAGACCGTGCTGCCGTCGGGGGCGGTGAGCGGGCGGGTGGCGGTGGCGTCGGCGACCACGGTGGGTCGGTAGCCGCGGACGAACGCGCCCTGCGCGGTGAACTGGACGCACATGTGGGTCATGAACCCGGCCAGCACCAGTTCGGGGCCGGCGCCGAGGTCCTTCAGGGTCTCCTCCAGGGAGGTGGCGTGGAAGGCGTCGGGGGTCTGCTTGACGACCACCGGCTCGCCGTCCAGCGGTGCGACCTCGGTGCTGATCGCCCCGATCTCGGCGCGGACGTCGTACGGGGTGCCCTCGCCGCCGTCGTTGACCACGTGCACGACGGGGATGCCGGCGGTGCGGGCGGCGGCGAGCAGGCGGGCCCCGGCGGCGAGGGCGGCCTCGGCGCCGTCGAGGGCCATCACGCCCCCGCGGTAGGTGTTCTGGTAGTCGATCAGGACCAGTGTGGCGTCGGCGAGGCGCGGCGGGCGGTTGTCGAGGCCGCTGAGGTCGCGCAGGGTGGTGGAGACGGTCATGGTCGGGTGCTCCTCGGTGGGTTTTCGGGCACGGCGGAGCCGCGGGTGCGGCCCGTGCCGCGGGGAGGGGGAGTGTCAGGGGTTGGTGCGGAAGCGCCGCCGGTACGCGGCGGGAGTGGTGGCGAGCTGCTTGCGCAGCGCGCGGTGCAGGGTCTCCACCGAGCCGAGGCCGCAGGCGGCGGCGACCCGGTCGAGCGGCAGGTCGGTGCCCTCCAGCAGGCGGCGGGCGGCCTCGACCCGGGAGGCCTCGACGTACGCGGCGGGCGTGCAGCCGGTCTCCTGGCGGAAGACCCGGGCGAAGTGCCTTTCGCTCAGGCTCATCCGGCCGGCCAGGGCGGTGGCGGAGAGGTCGTCCTCCGGGTGGTCGGCGATGTGGCGGCGCAGCTCGTCGATGTCCCGCCGGGTGGCGGGCGGGGTGCTGAGCGGGACGGAGAACTGGCTCTGCCCGCCCTGCCGCTTGAGGTACATCACCAGCTGCCGGGCGACGCCGAGGGCGACCTCCTCGCCGTGGTCGTCGGCGACCAGGGCGAGGGCGAGGTCCATGCAGGCGCTGATGCCCGCACCGGTCCAGACGTTGCCGGAGCGGACGAAGATCGGGTCGGGGTCGACCGTCACCTCCGGGTGGTCGGCGGCGAGTTGGGCGGCGGTGGACCAGTGGGTGGTGGCGGTGCGGCCGTCCAGCAGTCCGGCGGCGGCGAGCAGGTGCGCGCCGACGCAGACCGAGGCGACCCGGCGGGCCCGCGGGGCGGCGGTCCGCAGCCAGGCGACCACCTCGGGGTCGATCCGGGCGACCGGTCCGTCGGGGTGCGGGTCGACGGCGCCGGGGACGAGCAGGGTGTCCAGCACGCCGTCGACCTGGTCGAAGGTGAGGTCGGGGAGCAGCCGGACGCCCGCCGAGGTGGTGACCGGGCCGGCGTCCGGGCCGGCCAGCCGGACCTCGTAGCCCGCGCGGCCGCCGGTCTCCCGGTTGGCCAGCGCGAAGACCTCGGCGGGGCCGGTGACATCGAGCAGGTCGACGTCGGGGAAGACCGCGATGACGACGCGGCGGGTGGTTGGCATGCGTCCATCCTCGCCGCGGGGCGGGGTGGCCGCAATGACGGCTTCCTGTCACATCCGGACACGGCGGCCCGCCGTACGGAATCATGATCGAATGGACACGCGATTCATCGGTATCGGCGAAGTGAGCGACGTTCCGTCCGTGGCCGTCGTGGTGGACGTCATGCGGGCCTACACCGTGGCTGCCTGGGCGTTCGCCCGGGGCGCGGAGAGGATCGTCCTGGCGGAGTCGCTGGACGACGCGCGGGCGCTCAAGGAGCGCCACCCGGACTGGGTGGCGCTCAAGGACGGGCCGCCCACGCCCGGCTTCGACGCCGTCAACTCGCCGGCCCTGCTGCGCACGGTCGACCTCCGCGGACGGACCGTCGTGCAGAAGACCACGGCCGGGACGGTCGGCGCCCTCGCGGTCAGGGAGGCGGGGCTGGTGCTGTGCGCGGGCTTCGTGGTGGCGGGGGCGACGGCGGAGCTGCTGCGCGAACGCGGGTGCGGGGACGTCACCTTCGTGGTGACCGGCGAGGACGGGCGGGCCGAGGAGGACCTCGCCTGCGCCCAGTACATCGCCGCGCTCGCCGCCGCCGGGGACGGACCGGACGTCGCCGGGGACGGACCGGACGCCGCCGGGTTCCTGCGCCGCGCCGCCGACTCACGGGCCGCCGCCGAGCTGGCGCAGGGCGTGCGCGAGGGGGCGCACCCGGACGACGTGGCGCTCTGCCTGGAGCTCGACCGGTTCCCGTTCGCCCTGGTGGCGTCCCAAGAGGACGGGCTGACGGTGCTGCGCCCGACCGCACCTCCGGCCGGCGGCGAGCGGGCCTGAGTACGGGTACGCATGACGCCCCGGAGGGGCCGCCGCACGATAGTCGCCGGCGGCCGGCGGAGCGGGCGCGGGGAGCGGGGGGCGTGGCGGGCACGGGGGTGACCCCGACGCCGCCGGGCGGGTGCCCGGCGGCGTCCGCGGGTCATTCGAGCCGGCGGACCGACAGGGCGGCGGCGTAGCCGGCGGGTACCAGGATGTCACGGATGTGCCAGCCGGGCGGGGCCGGTCCCGGTTCGGGGCCGGTGCCCAGGTAGTCCAGGCCGGGACTGCGGGACAGCCCGGTGCCCAGGCCCTTGAGGTACGCCTCCTTCCGGACCCAGGCGCGGGCCACCGCGGCGGGTCGGTCCTCGTCCAGCATGGCCATCAGTTCGGCGGCCTCCGCCGGGTGCAGCATGGCCTGGACGTCGTGGGTGGCCTGCCGGCTGGGCACCTGCTCGACGTCCACGCCCACCGGGGAGGTGGCCAGCGCGACCATCACCAGGTCGCCGCTGTGCGAGAGCGAGAAGTGCACGCCGTTGCCGCGCAGGACCGGACGTCCGTGCGGTCCGCCGCAGCCCGTGCAGGGCTCGCGGGTCAGGGGCAGGGTGGCGGCGTCCATGCCGAGGTGGGAGCCCAGCAGCCCGCGCAGCACGGCGTGCGCCAGCACGTACGCCTCGCGGTCGGACTCCCGGCGGAACGCGTGGGCGCGCTGCCGCTCCTCCGCGTCGAGCACCTCGGTGGCGTGGCGCAGGGCGTGTTCGTCGTGCCCGCGTGCCGTCGCCAGATAGACCGCCAGCGGCCCGGTGAGGCTGCGCTCGGGCGGTGAGCGCAGCTCGGCCTGGATCCGCCGCACGTCCACCGCGGTGGGGACGTACAGCGACTGCGATGTCATCACGGACTCGTGTCCTCCGATCGGGCGGGGCGTGGTGCGTACGGCGTCCCGGCCGGTCAGGCGCCCGCGGCCGCGAGGCGGCGGCGCAGGCTGAGCGGCCGCATGTCGGTCCACACCACCTCGATGTGGTCCAGGCACGCCTGGCGGGTGCCGGCCGTGCCCTCGGCGTGCCAGCCGGCCGGCAGGTCGCGGTCCGCCCGCCAGATCGAGTACTGCTCCTCGTCGTTGAGTACGACCTGGTACTGGGTCTCGTCGGTGTCGCTCATCGGGGCGTCCTCCTCGTGGTCGCCGGGTGCTCGCTCGGTCGAGGGCCAGCGTGCCGCCTGCGGACGGCCCCGCCACAGGGACGGAGCGGCGGATGCGGCCCGCGCATCTCGCTGCCGGTTCTTCTCTGCCGGGCCGGGGCGGGCGACCGGCAGTGTGCTGAAGCGTCGGACCGGGGCGCAACCCGCCGCCGGACCCGCCGAACCCCCTGTCCCTGGAAGGAGTTCCGCCCATGTCGGACGTCCCGGAGAGCGTCGTGCTGCCAGCCGGGGGGTGGCGGCTGTGGGAGCACTTCGCGCTGCGCGGCCCCGGCTTCCCCGCCGAGGGCGTGCTGCGCATGGCACCCGCCCACCTCGCCCTGGAAGCCGACAAGTTCGGCCCCGACGACAGGCTCGCCGGCCCGGACTGGCAGGCCTTCACCGAGGCCTACGACACCGCCGCCGTGGAGACCGCCCGCCGCCTGCAGGAGATCGCCGCGACGCCCCGCTTCCGGGCCGCCATCGCCTGGCAGAACCCGGCCGTGCTGCGCACCGGCATCGCGCCGTTCCTCGCCTGGGAGCCGACCGCCGCCGGCCGGACCAGCATGCCGCGCCAGCGCGAGGAGCTGGTCGCGCACTACTGGCAGCGGTTCTGCGTGAAGAACGACACCATCGGCTTCTTCGGCCCGGTCGGCTGGGGCCGCTGGGACACCTCCGGGCATGGCGTGACCGTCGACCCGGGCACCGGCTTCCTCGCCGACTCCCGCGTGTACTTCGCCAGTTGGGCGATCGACGCACTGGCCGCCGTGCTCGCCGAGGACCCGGAGCTGATGGCCTGGATCCCGCCGGTGCGGGTCTCCTTCGTCGGCGTGGTCGACGGCGCCGTCCGGCTGCCCGGCCGCAAGCCGCAGGAGATCGACCCGTTCGACCGCGCGGTGCTCGACCTGTGCGACGGCACCCGCACGGTGACCGCCATCGGCGAGGAACTGGGCATCGGCCCGGCCGAGGCCGAGGAGGCCGTCCGCCGGCTGGTCGGCAGGCGCTGGGCGCACTGGCGCCTGGACGTGCCCGCGAGCACCTACCCGGAGCGCGAGCTGCGCACCATCCTGGAGCGGATCGGCGACACCGAGGTGCGCGAGCGGGCGCTGGCCAAGCTGGCCGTCCTGGAGCGCGGCCGCGACGCCGTGCAGGCCGCCGGCACCGACGCCGAGGCGCTCACCACCGCGATCGCCGCCCTGGAGGCGGACTTCGCCGAGACCACCCAGGCCGACGCGCAGCGCGCCAAGGGCGCCCGTACCGCCCCCTGCCGCGGCCTGGTCTACAGCGACAGCCGCCGCGCCGCCACCGCCACCGCGGGCAGCGCCCTGCTCGCCGAACTCACCCCGCTGCAGCAGTGCCTGACCTCCGCCCGGTGGCTCACCAACCGCTTCGCGGCGCAGGTCACCGAGCGGGTGCGGGCCGTGTACCGGCGCCTGGCCGAGCAGGGCCGGGTCGACCTCGGCACGCTCTGGCTGGAGTGCCTGCCCTCGCCGTACCCGCAGGCCAAGGCCGACCTGGACGCCATCCAGGACGAGCTGCGCGCCAAGTGGGCGCGGATCCTGGAGCTGCCCGAGGACGCCCGCCGGGTCCGGGTCTCCTCCGCCGACATCGCCGAGCGGGTCCGCGATGAGTTCGAGGAGCCCGGCGCCGGCTGGTCGCTGGCCCGCTACTTCAGCCCCGACGTGCTGCTCCTCGCCGACGGCCCGGAGGCCGTGGCGCGCGGCGAGTTCGAGCTGGTGCTCGGCGAGATGCACTCCGCGCTGAACACCATGGGCGCCTCGCTCTTCGTCCACCAGCACCCCGACCGGGACGAGCTGATCGCCGAGACCGCCAAGGACTTCCCCGGCCCGCGGCTGCTGCCGATGCTCCCCAAGGAGCTGCCGCTCAAGTGGTCCACCCGCAGCCGGCCCTCGCTCGACCGGCCCGAGGACTACGTGGTCGCCCTGGTCGACCAGACCGGCGACCCGTATCGGCCGCGCACCGTGCTCAGCGCCGACGTCACCGTCGAGGAACGGGACGGCGACCTGGTCGCGGTACTGCCCGACGGCGCGGTCTTCCCGCTGCTCGACGTGTACGCCAACACCCTGACCCAGAAGGTGATGGACCGCTTCACCATCCGCCCGCGCGGCGACCACACGCCCCGGATCACCATCGACACCACCGTCGTCGCCCGCGAGACCTGGACCCTGCCGGTCGACTCCTTCGCCTTCGCCGAGGAGAAGACCGAGGCCGGCCGCTTCGTCCGGGCCCGCCAGTGGCAGCGCGAACTCGACCTGCCGCGCTTCGTCTTCGTCGTCTCCCCGGCCGAACCCCGGCCGTTCTACGTCGACTTCGACAGCCCCGTCTACATCACCATCCTCGCCAAGGCGCTGCGCCGCCTCGCCCGCAAGGACCCGGACGCCAAGGTCAAGGTCAGCGAGATGCTGCCCACCCCCGAGCAGGCCTGGCTCACCGACGAGCACGGCGCCACCTACACCTCCGAACTGCGCTTCGTGGCGGTCGACCGCACGGTGGGGGAGCGGTGATGCGCACCTTCGTCGACGAGCTGCTCGCGCACGGGCGCAGCACCCCCGGACGGGTCGCCCTCAGCACCCCCGAGGGAGACGTCGGGTACGGCGAACTCGCCGACCGGATCGAGGCGTTGACCGCCCGGCTGGTCGAACGCGGGGCCGGCGCCGAGCGGGTCTGCGCGATCGCCGTGGACCGCGGCGCGGACGCCGTGGTCGCGATGGCGGCCGTGCTGCGCGCCGGGGCCGCCTTCCTCACCCTGGACGTCGAGCAGCCCCCCGCCAGGCTGGCCGCCCTGGTCGCCAGCGGCGGCGCCGAACTCCTGCTCACCACAGAGGATCTGGCGGGCCGCCTCGACCTCCCGGTCCCCGGCGAACCGCTGCTGATCGGCCACGGGCCGGGCGAGCACCCGCGGAGCGCCGCGCGGCCTGTCGGCGGCGAGGGCCCCTTCGACGCCGCCCCGGCCTCACCGCGTGCCGCGATCGCGCCCGACGCGCTGGCGTACGTCAGCCACACCTCCGGGACCACCGGGGAGCCCAGCGCCGTCCTGGTGGAGCACCGCGGCCTCGACTCCTACCTGCGCTTCGTCGCCCGCGACTACGGCCTCGGCGCCGACACCGTCGCCCTGCAGGTCGCCCCGCTCGGCTACGACGCCTCGATCCGGGACACCTTCGCCCCGCTGCTGGCGGGCGGACGCCTGGTGCTGGTGCCGCGCTCGCGGCTGCTGCGCCCGGAGGGCTTCGCCGCCGCCGTCCGCGAGCACGGCGTGAACACCCTGCTCAGCGTCACCCCGTCGTTCCTGACCCACCTGGCCGCCCAGCCGAACGCCGGCGAACTGTTCGCCGGCATCCGGCTGGCCGTCTCCAGCGGCGAGTCGCTGCGCCCCTTCCTGACCGCCGGCGGCCGCCCGCTGATCGACGGCTCGCTGGTCAACCAGTACGGCCCGACCGAGTGCACCATGACCTCCACCCGGCACCCGGTGCCGACCGTGCCGGAGCTCGGCGCGGACGTGGTCGGCCGCCCGATCGACGGCGTGGTGGTCCGCCTGCTCGACCCGGACCTGGCGCCGGTCGCCGACGGCGAGGCGGGCGAGGTGTACATCGGCGGCGTGGGCGTGGCCCGCGGCTACCGGGGCCGGCCCGCCCGGACCGCCGAACGCTTCGTCCCGGACCCGCTCGGCCCGCCCGGCGCCCGGCTCTACCGCACCGGCGACCTGGCCGCGGCCGGCCCGGACGGCCTGCGCTACCTGGGCCGGATCGACCGCCAGGTGAAGATCCGCGGCTACCGGGTCGACCCGGCCGAGGTGGAGTCCGCGCTGCTCACCCACCAGGACGTCACCGGCGCGGTGGTGACCGCCGCCACCGACCCGCAGGGCCGGGTGTACCTGGTCGCGCACGTCACCGGCGACCTGGAGGAGGTCAAGGACGCGGCGCTGCGCACCCACCTGGGCCGCACCCTGCCGCCGTACCTGATGCCGCGCCGCTTCGACCGGCTCGCCGAACTGCCCACCAACCGCAGCGGCAAGGCCGACCGGCGGGCGCTCGCCGAGGCGGGAGGGGCCCGGTGACCGCCCGGCTCGCCCAGCTCGACCACCTCGCCGAGGAGACCGGCCTGCGGCCGCACGACGTCACCGCCGCCGCGATCCGGATCGCCCGGCACATCCGCCGCACCCCCGTGCTGGACGTGCTGCCCGGTGTCCTGCTGAAGGCCGAACACCTGCAGCACAGCGGCTCGTTCAAGCTGCGCGGCGCCACCAACGCGGTGCTCGCACTCGGCGCCCGGCGGATCGTCACCGGCTCCTCCGGCAACCACGGCATCGCGCTGGCCGGCCTGGCCGGCCGGCTCGGCCTGGACCTCACCGTGGTCCTCGCCGCGGGCGCCAGCCCGCAGAAGGCGGCGCTGATCGAGGCGCTCGGCGCCCGGACCGTCACCGTCACCGGCGGCGTCGCCGAACGGGAGGTCCACGCCCGGGAGCTGGCGGAGCGGACCGGCGCCGTCCTGGTGCCCTCCTCCGACCACCCGCTGGTGGTCGCCGGACAGGGCACGGTGGGCCGCGAGATCCTCGCCGACGTGCCCGACGCGGACACCGTGTACGTGCCCACCGGCGGCGGCGGACTGCTCGCCGGAGTGTGCCTGGCCGCCACCGGCCGCCCCGTCCGGGTGGTCGGCGTGGAACCCGCCACCACCCCGCGCTACGCCCGCTCCCTGGCCGCCGGCCGCCCGCTGCGGCTGCCGCCGAGCGCCACCGTCGCCGACGGGCTGCGCGGGCAGCAGCCCGGCACCGTGACCTACCCGATCGTCCGCGACCGGGTCGACGCGCTGATCGCCGTCACCGACGCCGAGATCCTGGCCGCCGTCGACCTGCTCGCCCGGCACGGCGTCGAGGCCGAACCCAGCGGCGCCGTCGCCCTCGCCGGAGCGCTCCGGGCCGGACCGACCGGGCGCGCCGTCGCCGTGGTCTCCGGCGGCAACACCGCCTCCGCCCTTCGCACCGCCACCGCCCGGCAGTCGCCGGGCCCGCGCAAGCACCCCGTCCCGACCTCCTGAGGAGTCCTCATGACCACCACCGCCCGCTCCACCGCCGACCTGCTGGTCTCCATCTACCGCGACGTCCTCGGCATCGACGACCTCGACCGGGACGCCGACTTCTACGCCGCCGGCGGCGACTCGCTGAGCGCCTTCCAGATCATCGGCCGGCTGCACGAGGAGCTCGGCGTCGAGCTGCCGGTCTCCCTGGTCTTCGCCTACCCGACGCCCGCCGACCTCGCCGAGGTCGTCGACACCGACTTCGCCGACGCCTGAGGCCCGAGGGAGACCTGCCGTGACCGACACCTACCTGCCCGGCGGGCGCTGGCGGCTGTGGGAGCAGTTCGCCCTGCGCGGACCCGGCTTCCCCGCCGACGGGGTGCTGCGCCTGGCCCCCACCGGACTCGCCGAGGCCGCCGACAAGTTCGAGGCCGGTGAACAGCTCACCGGCGAGCGCTGGACCGCGTTCGCCGAACTGTACGCCGACGCCGCCGTGGAGAGCGCCCACGTCCTGCAGGACATCGCCCGCACCCCCGCCTTCCGCGAGGCGGTCGCCTGGCAGAACCGGCCGGTGCTGGCCTCCGGCATCGCCCCGTTCCTCAACTGGACGCCCAGTGCCGCCGGCCGGACCAGCATGCCGCGCCAGCGCGAGGAGCTGGTCGCGCACTACTGGCAGCGGTTCTGCGTGAAGAACGACACCATCGGCTTCTTCGGCCCGGTCGGCTGGGGCCGCTGGGACGGCTCCGCACACGGGGTGAGCGTCGACCCGGGCACCGGCCTGACCGCCGACTCCACCGTCTACTGGGCGAGTTGGGCGATCGACGCGCTGGCCGCCCGGCTCGGCGAGGACCCGGCCGCCCGGCCCTGGGTGGCGCCCCGCCGGGTGCCGTTCGTCCGGCTCGACGGCCTGCTGGTCACCGTCCCCGGGCGCAGGCCCCAGACCGTCGGCGCCGAGGCGGCCGCCGTACTGGCCCGCTGCGACGGCGTCCGCACCGCGCACCGGCTGGCCGAGGAGCTGCCGGGCGTGGACGTCCCGGCCGTCCTCGACGAGCTGGTGGCCAAGCGCTGGGCGCAGTGGCGGCTGGAGATCCCGGCCTCCACCCACCCCGAGCGCGACCTGCGGGCCTGGCTCGGCCAGGTCGGCGACCCGGCGCTGCGCGAGCGCGGCACCGACGCGCTGGACGCCCTGGAGCGCGGCCGGGCGGCGGTCGCCGCGGCGAGCGGCGCCGAGCAGGTGGTCGAGGCGCTGGTCGCGCTGGAGGCCGAGTTCACCGCGCTCACCGAGACCGCCGCCGTGCGGGAGAAGTCCGCCGGCACCGCGCCCTGCCGGGCCGTGGTGTACGCCGACACCCGCCGCTCCGCCACCGCGCACCTGGGCACCGCCGTCCGCGACGCCCTCGCCCCGCTGGAGCCGCTGCTCAGCAGCGCCGGCTGGCTCACCGGCCGGCTCGCCGAGGCGGTCATGGCAGGCGCCCGCGGGGTCTACGAGCAGCTGGCCGCGCAGGGGCCGGTCGACCTGGCGAGCTTCTGGTTCGCCTGCATGCCGGTGCTGCACGGCGACGCCCGGCGGGCGGCCGGGCAGCTGCAGCGCGCCTTCCAGGAGCACTGGCAGGCCATCCTGCGGCCGCGACCCGGCGCTCGACGGGTACAGCTGACGCTCGATCAGGTGGCGGGCGAGGCGGCCGCCAGGTTCGCCGGGCCGGGCGGCGGCTGGACGGCCGCCCGGTACCTGTCACCGGACGTGATGATCGCCGCCGAGGGCGCGGAGGCGATCGGCCGCGGCGCCTTCCACCTGGTCCTCGGCGAACTGCACCTCGCGTCCAACACGCTCGGCGCCTCGCTCTTCGTCCACCAGCACCCCGACCGGGCCGAACTGGACGCGCTCACCGGCCGCGACCACCCCGGGCCCCGGCTGCTGCCGCTGCTGCCCAAGGAGCACCGATCCCGGCTCTCCGCCCGGGTCAAGTACGCGCTCACCCGCCCCGAGGACTACCAGGTCGCCCTGGTGGACTTCACCGCCGACCCCGGCCGGCCGCGCAGCGTGCGCAGCGCCGACGTGGCCGTGGTCGAGCGCGACGGCGAACTGCGGGTGGTGCTGCCCGACGGCGCCGGGTTCCCCGCGGTGGACGTGTTCTCGCACGTGCTGACCACGCTGGCGATGGACCTGTTCCAGGTCCTCCCGGAGGCCGACCACACCCCCCGGGTGACCGTGGACCGGCTGGTGGTCGCCCGCGAGCAGTGGCGCCTGCCGGCCGCGGGGGCGGCCTTCGCTGTGGAGAAGGACGAGGCCCGCCGCTACGTCCGGGCCCGCCGCTGGCGGGAGGAGCACGGCCTGCCCCGGTACGTGTTCGTGGTCTCGCCGACCGAACCCCGGCCGTTCTACGTGGACTTCGACAGCCCGGTGTACGTCAACATCCTCGCCAAGGCACTGCGCCGGCTCGCCGGCAAGGACCCCGAGGGGCGGATCACCGTCACCGAGATGCTGCCCAGCCCCGAACAGGTCTGGCTGACCGACGACGAGGGCGCCGCCTACACCTCCGAGCTGCGCTTCGTCGCCGTCGACGAGCACTGACCCACCCCGCCCGACCCACGCGGCGGGCCGGCCCCGGAACACCCCCGGGCCGGCCCGCCGCGTCGGCGTGTGCCCGCGCGGGGACGGATGCGCAACGAGGCCCTGCGCGCAGGGCTGCGTCTTCTTCTCTGGGGCCGCCCGCCCGCGACCGGCAGTCTGCTGGAAAACACCGCATGGAGGCCCACAGTGACAGCAGGCGCAGCCCCCGGAGGGGCGAGGCACGGTGACACCCCGAAGGTTTCGTTCGCGCAGCGGCGGCTGTGGTTCCTGGACCAGCTCGCCCAGGACTCGGCCGGATCGCTCCTCCCGCTCGCCCTGGCGATCAGCGGCCCGCTGGACGCGGACGCCCTGGAGCGGGCGCTGGTCGGCGTCGTCGACCGGCACGAGGTGCTGCGCACCCGGTACGCCGCCGTCGGCGGCGAGCCCGTCCCGGTGCTGGACGCGCCCGGCGGCGCCGTCCTGGAGCGCACCGCGGCGGCGAGCGCCGAGGAGCTGTTCGCCCGGGAGCTGGCCCGGCCGCTGGACCTGGCCGCCGAGTACCCGATCCGGATGGTGCTGGCGCGCCTCGGGCAGGACGAGCACCTGCTGCTGGTGACGGTCCACCACATCGCGATTGACGGCTGGTCCTGGGACGTGCTGCTGCGCGAACTGGCCGCCGGCTACCGCGGCGAGCAGGTCGCGGCGCCCGCCGTCCAGTACGCCGAGGTGGCGGCCGCCCAGCACGAGCGCCTGAGCGGCGACCGCCTGGAGCGCCTGATGGCGTACTGGCGCAGGCGCCTGACCGGTGTCGCCCCGCTGGCCCTGCCGACCGACCGGCCGCGGCCGCGGTTCTGGGACGGCGCCGGCGACGTGGTCCGCTTCCGGCTGCCCGCCGAGCTGGTCGCCGAGGTCGACGGCTTCGCCCGCGGGCGCCGCGCCACCCGCTACATGGTGCTGCTGGCGGTCTACCAGGCGCTGCTGGCCCGGCACAGCGGGCAGAGCGACATCGCGGTCTGCTCGACCCTCGCGGACCGGGGCCGCCCGGACACCGCGGATGTGATCGGCCCGTTCGTCAACACCATCGTGCTGCGCGGCGACCACTCCGGGGCGCCGTCCTTCGACGCCCTGCTGCAGCGGGTCCGCGCCGACGTGCTGGCCGACCTCTCGCACGCCGAGGCGCCGTTCGACCAGGTGGTGCAGGCGGTCGGCGGCGAGCGCGACCTGTCCCGCCACCCGCTGGCCCAGGCCTCGTTCACCCTGCTCAACTCGGCGATCAAGCCGATCGACCTGCCCGGCCTGGACGCCCGGCTGGTCCACCCGCCGCTGACCGGCACCGCGCTGGACGTCTTCCTTGACCTCAGCCTGTGCGCCGACGGCAGCGTCATCGCCCTGCTGCAGTTCGCCACCGCGCTGTTCGACCGCGCCACCATGGAGACCTTCGGCGCCTCCTACGTCGAGCTGCTGCGCGCCGTCCTGGCCGAGCCCGAGCAGCCGGTGCGCGAGCTCGCCCGCCGCGTCGTGCCGCAGCTCGGCAGCCGGCCCGCCGAGGAGTGGGCGACCGCCGCGGACCGCCCGGCCGGCCCGGTCGCACCGCTGGCCTTCACCGGCGCGCCCGCCGACACCGCCCTGGTCTGCGGCGAGCAGCGGGTCACGTACGCCGAACTGGACGGCATGACCGGCGGACTGGCCGCCGCGCTGACCGCCGCCGGGGTCGGCCCGGGCCGCGCGGTCGGCGTGCTGGTGCGGCGCGGCACCTGGTCGGTCGCCGCGCTCGGCGCGATCTGGCGGGCGGGCGGCGTGTACGTCCCGCTCGACCCCGAACTGCCCACGCAGCGCCTGCGGTTCATGGCCGAGGAGGCCGAGCTGGCCTGCCTGGTCGCCGACGGCGCGACCGAGGGGCTGGCCGCCCTGCTCGGCCCGGCGGTGGTCCGCGCCGACACCGTGCGGCCCGACCCGGACGGCCCCCGGCACACCGCCGACCCGGGCGACCTGGCCCACGTCATCTTCACCTCCGGCTCCACCGGCCGGCCCAAGGCCGTCGGTGTCGAGCACCGGGCGCTCGCCTCGCACGTGGCCGCGGCCCGCGCCCGCTTCGGCGTCACCTCCCGGGACCGGGTGCTGGCCTTCGCCTCCTTCTCCTTCGACGCCTCGCTCGACCAGCTGCTGCCCGCGCTGACCTGCGGCGCCCGGGTGGTGATCCGCCCCGACGAGCCGTGGCTGCCCACCCAGGTGCCCGAGGTGGTCGCCCGGCACGGCATCACCGTGGTCAACGTCCCGCCGACCTACTGGACCGAGCTGGCCTTCGCCCTGGACCGCCGCTCCGCCGCCGCCCTGGCGGGCCTGCGGCTGCTGATCCTGGGCGGCGAGGCCGTGCCGGTCGGCGCGCTGAACGCCTGGCGGGCGGCCGTCCCGCACGTGCGGGTGGTCAACGCGTACGGGCCGACCGAGACCACCGTCACCGCCACCACCCACGAGGTCGACGGCCCGGTGGAGGACCGGCTGCCGATCGGCCGCCCGCTGGGCGCCCGCCGGGTCCGGGTGGTCGACGAGCAGGACGAGCCGGCCCCGGTCGGCGTCCCCGGGGAGCTGCTGATCGGCGGCGACGAGGTCGCCCGCGGCTACCTCGGCCGGCCCGCGCTGACCGCCGAACGCTTCACCCCCGACCCGGACGGCACCGGCACCCGCCTCTACCGCACCGGCGACCTGGTCCGCTGGCTGCCCGGCGGCGACCTGGAGTACCTGGGCCGCCGCGACGACCAGGTCAAGCTGCGCGGCTTCCGGATCGAACTCGGCGAGGTCGAGGCCGTGCTGCGCGAGCACCCCGGCGTCACCGCCGCCGCCGTGAAGGTCGACGGCCGCACCGGGCAGAGCCTCGCCGGGTACGTGGTCGCCGACGCCTTCGACCCGGTCGCGCTGCGCGCCTGGTGCGCCGAGCGCCTGCCGCACTACGCGGTGCCCTCCGACTACGTCCGCCTGGACGCGCTGCCGGTCTCCACCTCCGGCAAGCTCGACCGGAACGCCCTGCCCGACGCCCGGCCCGACCGGGCCGCCAGCGGCGCCGAGTACACCCCGCCGCGCGACGAGACCGAGCGGGTGGTCGCGGAGATCTGGGCCGAGGTGCTCGGCACCGAGCGGATCGGCATCGACGACAGCTTCTTCGAGCTCGGCGGCCACTCGCTGCTCGCCACCATGGCGGTCTCCCGGGTCGCCGAACGCCTCGGCCGCGAGGTCGAGCTGCGCACCATCTTCGAGAACCCGCGGATCCGCGCCTTCGCCCCGGCCGTGGCCGCCGCCCGCAAGTCGGCCGGCGGGGCCGTCGTCCCGGTCGACCGCAGCGGACCGCTGCCGCTCTCCTTCGCCCAGGAGCGCCTGTGGTTCCTGGACCGCACCTCCAACGCCGGCGACGAGTACGTCCTCTGGTACGCCTGGCGGATCCGCGGCGGCCTCGACCGCGCCGCCTGGCAGCGGGCCCTGGACACCGTCACCGCCCGGCACGAGGTGCTGCGCACCGCGCTGGTCGAGGTGGACGGCAGGCCCGCCCAGCAGGTCTGCGACACCACCGCCGTCCCGCTGGAGTGGCAGTCCGCCCCGGCCGCCGGCACCGAGGCCGAGCGGCTGGCCGCGGTGCGGACCGCCGCGCAGGCCCTGGCCACCCGGCGCTTCGCCCTGGACCGCCCGCCGCTGCTGCGCTCGGGCGTCTGGGAGCTCGCCGGGGACGACCACGTCGCGGTGGTCTCCTTCCACCACGTCGCCACCGACGGCTGGTCCAAGGACGTCTTCCTGGCCGAGCTGTCCGCCGCCTACCTGGGCGGCCCGGCGCAGCCCGAACCCGCCCTGCAGTACGGCGACTTCGCCGTCTGGCAGCGCGAGCGCGCGGAGAGCGGCGGGCTGGAGGCCCAGCTCGACCACTGGGAGCGGGCACTGGCCGGCGTCCCGGTGCTGGAGCTGCCCACCGACCGCCCGCGCCCGGCCGCCTGGACCGGCCGCGGCGCCGCGGTCGAGGTCGACTTCCCCGCCGGGCTCGGCGACCGGGTCGAGGAGTTCGCCCGGGAGCGGGGCGCCACCCGGTTCATGGTGCTGCTGGCCGCCGCCCAGCTGGTGCTGGCCCGCTGGAGCGGCCAGGGCGACCTGGCCGTCGGCACCCCGGTGGCCGGCCGCGGCCGCACCGAACTGGAGCGGCTGATCGGCTTCTTCGTCAACACCGTGGTGATCCGCACCGACCTCACCGGCGGTCCCGGCTTCGCCGGCCTGCTGGAACGGGTGCGCGGCGACGTGCTGGCCGCCTTCGACCACCAGGACGTGCCGTTCGAGAAGGTGGTCGAGCGGCTGCGGCCCGAGCGCGACCTCGCCCGCAACCCGCTGTTCCAGGTGATGGTCGACGTCCAGGAGAGCGCCGGCGGCGCCTCGGCGATCCCCGGCCTGGACGCCTCGAACTTCGAACTCCCCTGGGGTTCTGCCAAGTTCGACCTGACCGCGACCTTCCTGCGGTCGCCCGGCCGGTTCGCGCTGAACGTCGAGTACGCCACCGACCTGTTCGAGGCCGCCACCGTCACCCGCTTCGCCGAGCAGGTCGGCCGGGTGCTGGCCGCCGTCCTCGCCGACCCGGACCGCCCGGTCGACCGGATCGACCTGCTGGACGCCGCCGAACGCGCCGAACTGCTCGCCACCGCCGGCGCCGACGCCCCGCCCGCCCCGCTCTTCGCCCCCGCCGGCGAGCCCGACGCGACCGCCCTGGTCTGCGGCGACGAGCAGGTCACCTACGCCGAACTCGACGCGCTGACCGGCGGCCTGGCCGCGGCGCTGGCCGCCGCGGGCGCCGCGCCCGGCAGCGCGGTCGGCGTCTGCCTCGGCCGCGGCATCCGCTCGGTCGCCGCGATGCTCGCGGTCTGGCGGACGGGCGCGATGTACGTCCCGCTCGACCCCCAGCTGCCGGTGGAGCGGCTGCGCTTCATGGTCGAGGAGTCGGGCGTCGCCTGCCTCGCCGTGGACGCCGCCACCGCCGCCGACCTCGCCCCGCTCGGCCTGCCGCAGGTCCGTGCCGAGCAGGTCGCCCCCGACGCCGACGGCCCGCGCCACACCCGCGACCCGTACGACCTGGCCTACACCATCTTCACCTCCGGCTCCACCGGCCGGCCCAAGGCGGTGGGCGTCGAGCACCACGGCCTGGCCGCCCATGTGGCCACCGCCCGCGGCCAGTTCGCGCTGACCGCCGCGGACCGGGTGCTGACCTTCGCCTCGCTCTCCTTCGACGCCTCGCTGGAGCAGATCCTGCCCGCGCTCTCCTGCGGCGCCCGGGTGGTGATCCGGCCCGACGAGATCTGGTCGGTCGAGCAACTCGCCGCCGTCGTGCGGGCCGAGGGCGTCACCGTGATGGAGTTGACCCCTTCGTACTGGGAGGAGCTGGTCGCCCGGCTGGACGTGCTCGCCCCGCAGCTGGCCGGCCTGCGGCTGCTGGTCACCGGCGGCGAGGTGCTGCCGCCCGGCCCGCTGGAGCGCTGGTTCGCGCAGCTGCCCGGGGTGCCGGTGGTCAACACCTACGGCCCGACCGAGTCCGTGATCTCCGCGACCGCCCACCGGGTCACCGGCCCGCAGACCGGCCGGGTGCCGATCGGCCGGCCGCTCGGCTCCCGCCGCGCCTACGTGGTCGACCGGTACGGCGACCTCGCCCCGATCGGCATCCCCGGCGAACTGATGGTCAGCGAACCCGAGTTGGCCCGAGGCTACCTGGGCCGCCCGGCGCTCACCGCCGAGCGCTTCGTGCCGGACCCGTTCGGCGGCACCGGCGGCCGGCTCTACCGCACCGGCGACATCGTGCGCCGACTCGCCTCCGGCGTCCTGGAGTTCGTCGGCCGCGGCGACGACCAGGTGAAGATCCGCGGCTTCCGGGTCGAGCCCGGCGAGGCCGAGGCGGTGCTGCGCCGGCACCCCGGGGTCACCGCGGCCGCCGTCCTGGTCCGCGACCTGCGGGGCGAACGCGCCCTGGTCGGCTACGTCGCCGGCGGCGGACTGAACACCGACGCCCTCGCCGCGCACTGCCGGGCCCACCTGCCCGGCTACCTGGTGCCGAGCGCCTTCGTCCTGCTCGACGCGCTGCCGCGCACCGTCCAGGGCAAGCTCGACACCGCCGCCCTGCCGGCCCCCGAGGCCCCGGCGAAGGCCGAGTTCCTGGCCCCGCGCACCCCCACCGAGACGGTGACCGCCCAGGTCTGGGCCGAGGTGCTGGGCGTGGCCAGGGTCGGCGTCCACGACGACTTCTTCGCCCTCGGCGGGCACTCGCTGCGCGCGGTCGCCGCCGCCTCCCGGCTGCGGGCCGCCTTCGACTGCCCCATCGAGGTACGCACCCTCTTCGAGCACCCCACCGTCGAGCTACTGGCCGCCGAGATCGAGCGCCAGCTGGTGGAACTGATCTCCGCGATGAGCGACGACGAGATCGACCTCTCCCTCGACTACCAGGACTGATTGGACGGTTGACGACATGACCACTTCCGAGACCACGCCCGAACGGGGCGCCCGGGCCACCCTGTCGCCCGCCGCCCGCAAGCTCCTGGAGCAGCGCCTGCGCGGCCTGACCGCCGCCGCGCCCGCCGGGATCCCGCGGCTCGACCCGCGCCCCGAGCGCGTCCCGCTGTCCGCCGCCCAGCAGCGGCTGTACTTCCTCGACCAGCTGGCCCCCGGCACCGCCACCTACCTGATGCCCGCCGCCTGGCGGCTCACCGGCCCGCTCGACACCGCCGCGCTGGCCGGCGCGGTCACCGACCTGGTGGCCCGGCACGAGCAGCTGCGGGTGACCTTCCCGGCCGTCGACGGCGTGCCCGCCCAGCTGGTCCACCCGGCCGGCGCGGCCCTCACCGTGCTCGACCTGCCGGCCGGCGCCGACCTCGCCGGGGCCGTCCGCGAGCTGGCCACCCGCCCGTTCGACCTGGCCGCCGAGACCGCCTTCCGGGCTGCCCTGGTCCGGGCCGGCGCGGACGACCACGTGCTGGTGCTCGCCATGCACCACATCGTCTCCGACGGCTGGTCGCTCGACCTGCTGGTCCGCGACCTGCGCGAGCTCTACCGGGCCCGCAGCGAGGCCACCGCCGCCGTGCTGCCCGAGCTGCCGATCGACTACACCGACTACGCGGTCTGGCAGCGCGCCGCCGACGAGTCCGCCGACCTGGAGTACTGGCGGGGCCGGCTGACCGGCCTCACCCCGCTGGAGCTGCCCACCGACCGGGCCCGCCCGGCCGTGCCGAGCGGCGTCGGCGCCGTGCACCGCACCGACCTGCCCGCCGGACTCTGCTCCGCCATCACCGCGTTGGAGACCACGCCGTACATGACGGTGATGGCCGCCTTCCAGGCCGCGCTGGCCTTCCACAGCGGCCAGGACGACATCGCGATCGGCACCGTGGTGGCCAACCGCGAACGGGCCGAGACCGAGCAGCTGGCCGGCTTCTTCGTCAACACCCTGGTGATGCGCGCCGACCTGTCCGACGACCCGACCCCGCGCGGCCTGCTGGCCCGCACCCGGGAGCACGTCCTCGGTGCCCTGGCCCACCAGGGCCTGCCGTTCGAGCGCGTGGTGGACGAGCTCAGCCCCGAGCGCGACCTGGCCCGCAACCCGCTCTTCGAGGTGCTGTTCACCCACGCGGTCGTCGGGCGCGGCGGCTTCGCGCTCGGCGCCGCCGAGGCGACCGCCTTCCCGATCGCGCTGACCACCGCCAAGTTCGACCTCCAACTGGAACTGCGCGAGGACGAGGGCCGCCTCACCCTGCTGTACGTCTACCGGCCGGAGCTCTTCGACGCCCCGACGATCGCCCGGCTCGCCGAGCACACCACCGCCCTGCTCACCGCCTTCACCACCGCCCCGGACGCGCCGCTGTCCACCGTCGACCCGCTGACCGCCGCCGAGCGCGCCCTGCTGCTGGGCCCCGACGGCCCGGCGAACGCGCTCGCCGTGGCGGACACCGTGCCGCGCACCGCCGCCGCCCGTCTCGCCGAGCAGATCGCCCGCACCCCGCACGCGGTCGCCGTCAGCGGCGGCGGCCGCACCCTCACCTACGCCGAACTCGACACCGCCGCCTCCGCGTTGGCCGCCCGACTGCGCGCCCGCGGGGTCGGCCGCGAGGACCTGGTCGGCGTCTGCCTCGACCGCGGCGTCGACCTCGCGGTCGCCCTGCTCGGCGTCTGGCGCGCCGGCGCCGCGTACCTTCCGCTGGACCCAGCCCACCCCAGGGCCCGCCGCGAGTACACCGTCACCGACGCGGGCGTCCGCTGGGTGGTGGTCGACGGCACCGGCGCCGCCGCCGTCGAGGGCCTGCCGGTCGAGATCCTCGCGCTGACCGACGAGGAGCAGGTCGAGCCCGGCCCGGACGCGGCGCCCGCCGCCGGGGACCTGGCGTACGTCATCTACACCTCGGGCTCCACCGGCAACCCCAAGGGCGTCGAGCTCACCCACGCCAACCTGGCCTGGCTGCTGGCCGCCGCCGACCACCACTTCGACTTCGGCCCCGCCGACGTGTGGACCCTGGTGCACTCCCCGGCGTTCGACTTCTCGGTCTGGGAGCTGTGGGGCCCGCTGACCAGCGGCGGCCGGGTGGTGGTGCTCACCTCCGACGAGGTCCGCGACCCCGCCGCGATCGAGCGCGTCCTGCGAGAGGAGCGGGTGACCGTCCTCAACCAGACCCCGGCCGCGTTCAAGGGCCTGCGCGCCCACCTCGCCCAGCAGGGCACCGACTTCGCCGACCTGGCGCTGCGCACCGTGGTCTTCGGCGGCGACGCCTTCGACGTCCGCGACTACGCCGACTGGTTCGCCGCGCCGGAGGGCAAGCCCGCGCTGGTCAACATGTACGGCATCACCGAGACCACCGTGCACGTCACCTACCGGCTGATCACCGCCGCCGACGTGGCCGCCGGCGTCCGCTCGCCGATCGGCCGCCCGCTGGCCGGCCAGCACGGGTACGTCCTCGACCGGCACGGCCGGCTCGTCCCGCCCGGCACCGTCGGCGAACTGTACGTGGCCGGCGGGGGAGTGGCACGCGGCTACCGCAACCGCCCCGACCTGACCGCCGAGCGCTTCCCGGTGAAGCCGCTGGGCGGCCGGACGTACCGCACCGGCGACCTGGTCCGGGTCGAGCCGGACGGCGAGCTGTCCTACGTCGGCCGCGCCGACCACCAGGTGAAGATCCGCGGCTACCGGATCGAGCCCGGCGAGATCGAGACCGCGCTGCGCGCCCTGTCCGGCGTCCGCGACGCCGCCGTGGTCGCCCGCACCGAGGGCGCCGGCACCGCCCGCCTGGTCGCCCACCTGGTGCTCAGCGAGGGCCGCCCGCTGGACGCCGCCGAACTGCGCGACCGGCTGCGGCTCACCCTGCCCGAGTACATGGTGCCCGCGCTGTTCGTCCGCCACCCGAAGCTGCCGATCACCGCCAACGGCAAGGTCGACCGCAAGGCGCTCACCCGGGTCGCCGGCACCGACACCGCCGCCACCGGCTACGAGCCGCCGGCCGGTGCCACCGAGATCGCGCTCGCCCGGATCTGGGCGGAGGTGCTGGGCACCGAACGGGTCAGCCGCACCGCCAACTTCTTCGACCTCGGCGGCGACTCCATCCTCGCCCTGCGGGTGGTGGGCCTGGCCCGCACCGCCAACCTGGCGATCACCGTCGCCGACCTGTTCCGCTCCCGCAGCCTCGGCGACCTCGCCCAGTACGCCACCGAGGCCACCGACGCGCCCGCGCCGGTCGCCCCGTTCTCCCAGCTCGACCCGGCCGACGCCGCGCGCCTGCCGCAGGGCCTGGAGGACGCCTACCCGCTGACCATGCTGCAGGCCGGCATGCTGCACGAGATGCTCGCCGACCCGCGGCGCGGCGCCTACCACAACGTCACCGACCTGAAGGTCTCCGTCCCCGAGGGCTTCGACCTGACGGCCTTCCAGGCCGCCGTGGACGCGGTGCTGCGTGCCCACCCGATCCTGCGCTCCTCGATCGACCTGGTGAACTACCGCGAGCCGCTGCAACTGGTCCATCGCGAGGCGTCCTGCCCGCTCGGCTACACCGACCTGCGCGGCCTGCCCCGCGAGACCCAGCGGGCGGTGCTCCGCGGCTACGTCGACTCCGAGTTCGACCACCGCTTCGACCTGGCGGCCGCCCCGCTGATCCGGATCCACCTGCACCACCTCACCGACACCGACCTGCGCCTGGTCCTCACCGACTGCCACGTGGTGCTCGACGGGTGGAGCCTCACCTCGCTGATCGCCGACCTGCTCGACCTGCACCGCCAGGCCGTCACCCGGCGCCGCACCCCCGAGCTGCCGCCGGCCCCGCCGTTCGCCGAGTACGTGGCCCTGGAGCGCGCCGCCCTCAACAGCCCCGAGGCGCTGGACTACTGGCGCGGAGCGCTGTCCGAGCTGCGCCCGGTCCGCTTCCCCCGCCGCGGCGCCGCCATCGAGGGCACCCCGGTATACGAGGCGCGCCGCGCCTACCCGGCCGAGCCGATCGGACGCCTCGCCCAGCTGGCCGGCGTGCCGCGCCGCACCGTGCTGGTCGCCGCCTTCCACCACACCATGAGCCTGTTCGCCGAGCGCGACGCCGACGCGGCCGGCCACTCGATCGGCCTGGTCACCAACGGCCGCCCCGAGGTGCCGGGCGCCGACCGGATGCGCGGACTGTTCCTGAACACCGTGCCGTTCGGCGTGGCCCGGCCGAGGGGCAGCTGGCTGGACTACCTGCGGGAGGTCTTCGCCGCCGAGCAGGAGATGCTGCCGCACCGCCGGATGCCGATGGCGAAGATGGCCGCGCTGCGCCCGGGCGAGCCCAACCTGGTCGAGGCGATCTTCAACTTCGTCAACTTCCACCGCCTCTCCCACGACACCTGGGACGAGTCGCTGGAGATCGCCCGCACCATGTTCCCGCTGCTGGTCAACGCCAGCGTCAACGGCTTCACCCTGGACGCGGACCCCGAGTACGTCTCCCCGGCCACCGCCGAGCAGCTCGCCGACGTGTTCTGCGGCGTGATCGCCGCCATGGTCGAGCACCCCGAGCACCCGGTCACCCGGCCCGCACTCACCGGCGAGGCCCGCACCACCGCCCTGAAGGAGTGGGGCAGCGGACCGGAGCTCGCCACCGACCCGACCATGTTCCACCAGCGGATCGCCGCGCACGCCGCCGCCACCCCCGACGCGGTCGCCGTCGAGCACGGCGACCGGCGCCTGACCTACGCCGAGCTGGACGACCAGGCCGAGCGGCTCGCCGCCCGCCTGCGCGCCCTGGGCGTCGGCCCGGAGACCGTGGTCGGCATCTGCGTGGACCGCGGCCCGGACTGGGTGCGCGCCGCGTACGGCGTGCTCAAGTCCGGCGGCGCCTTCGTCCCGCTCGACCCGCAGCACCCCACCGAGCGCCTGGCGTTCATGGCCTCCGACAGCGGCATGCGGGTGCTGCTCACCCAGACCCCGCTGGCCGGCGCCGTCCCCTTCGACGGCCCGACGCTGCACCTCGACGACCCGCGGCTGTGGACCGGCACCGACGAGCCGGTGCCCGGGCCCGGCCCGGACCAGGACACCCTGGCGTACATCATCTACACCTCCGGCTCCACCGGCACCCCCAAGGGCGTGGCCATCCCGCAGCGCGGCCTGACCAACATGCTGGAGGGCCAGCGCGACCTGGTGCGGCCCACCGCCGAGGACCGGGTGCTGCAGTTCGCCTCCTTCGGCTTCGACGCCTCGATCCTCGAACTGACCTGGTCGCTCGGCAACGGCGGCCGCCTGGTCACCGCTCCCAAGGACGCGCTGCGTCCCGGCCCCGACCTGGCCGCCACCCTGATCGACCACGGCGTGACCGCCGCGATGCTGCCGCCCAGCGCCCTCGCGGTGCTCGGCGAGGACCGCTTCCCGGCCCTGCGGGTGCTCCAGGTCGCCGGCGAGGCCTGCCCGGCCGAACTCGCCGACACCTGGTCGCGCGGCCGCCGCTTCCACAACGTGTACGGCCTCACCGAGACCTCCGTCTGGTCGGTCGCCGCCGAACTCGTCCCCGGCGGGGGCCGCCCGCCGATCGGCAGGCCGATCCGCAACACCACCCTGCTGGTGCTCGACGACGACCTGCAGCCCGTCCCGGTCGGCGTCCCCGGCGAGCTGTGCATCGGCGGCGAGGCCGTCGGCCGCGGCTACCTCGGCCGGCCGGCGCTCACCGCCGCCACCTACGTGCCCGACCCGCACGGCGCCCCCGGCTCCCGGATCTGCCGCACCGGCGACCTCGGCACCCACCGCCCCGACGGCGACGCCGAATGGCTCGGCCGCAAGGACACCCAGGTCAAGCTGCGCGGCTTCCGGATCGAACTCGGCGAGATCGAGCACAAGTTGCGCGCCCTCCCGGAGACCGGCCAGGCCGTCGTGCTGCACCGCACCGACCTGCCCGGCGGCGAGCCCGCCCTGGTCGCGTACGTGGTGCCGGCCGCCGGGGAGCGCTCCGTCGAGCACTACACCCGGGCGCTGCGCGCCACCATGCCCGCGTACATGGTCCCGGCCCGGTTCGTCTTCCTGGACGAGATGCCGGTCAATCGCAGCGGAAAGATCGACAAGCGGGCGCTGCCGCTGCCCTCGGCCGACCGCGACCACGCCACCGCGTACACCGCGCCGGGCAGCGCCGCCGAGAAGGTGCTCGCCGAGATCTGGCGAGAGGTGCTGGGCCTGTCCCTGGTCGGCGTGCACGACGACTTCTTCCGGATCGGCGGCAGCTCGCTCTCCACCGTCCGGGTCTCCGCGATGGCCGCCGAGCGCGGCCTCACGGTCACCGTCCGGGACCTGATCGAGTGCCCGACCATCGCCCAACTCGCCGAGCGCGCACTGGAGTTCTCCGACGGATCGGAGCCGGCCGCGATCACCTCCGAGGTCCGGCTGCGCACCGGCGAGGGCGCCCCGCTGTGGTGCGTCCACCCCAGCGGCGGCAGCGCCGCCTGGTTCGTCCCGCTGGTCCGGGAGCTGCGGCCGGGCCGACCGGTGCACGCCTTCCAGGCCCGCGGCCTGCTCGGCGGCGTCGACCCCTCCACCATCACCGGCATCGCCGCCAACTACACCGCCGAACTCGCCGACCACGGCTCGACCGGCCCGCACGAGCTGCTCGGCTGGTCCATGGGCGCCAACATCGCCCTGGAGATGGCCACCCAGCTGCACGAGGCCGGCCACACCGTCGACCCGCTGGTCCTGGTGGAGCCCTACCTGCCCAACCCGGCCGCCGCCGCCCGGCTGGCCGCCGTCGGCCGCGAGATGCGCGAGGCCATGGTGCTCCGCGACCGGCTGCGCACCCTCCCCGAAGGACCCGAACGCGACCGCACCGCAGCCGAGTTGACCGCCCAGCTGCTGGGCGCCGGGATGAGCCCGAGCGAGGCCGCGCTGGTCGGCAACGCCCCGATCGAGGTCTGGCACTCGCTGCTCACCGCCCTCTCCGACTACCGGGTCCGCCCCTACCCCGGCCACATCCACCTGGTCGTCGGCACCCTCGCCGCCGGACTCCCGGCCGGCGAGCCGATGCCCGGACTCGACGTCGACTTCGAGACCTACGTCGCCCGCTGGCGCGAACTCGCCCGGGACGGACTGACCCTGCACATCAGCGAGGGCGACCACCTGTCCATGCTCGCCGACCCGCTGGTGGGCCACCTCGCCCGCCTGGTCGACACGATCGCCACGGAGGCCCGGCGATGACCACGCTCACCGCTCCCGCCCGCTTCGAAGAGCGCTACCTGCTCGACCCGCAGCTCAACGCCGACCCCTACCCGTACCTCAACGCCCTGCGCGAGCACAGCCCGGTGCACTGGAGCCCGATGCACCGCGCCTGGCTGGTCACCGGCTACGACCAGGTGATGCAGTGCCTGCGCGACCCCGCGGTCTCCGCCGACCGGGTCCGCCCGCTGATGGACGCCGTCCCGCAGGGCGCCCGCGACGACGCCGAACGGGCCTTCGGCATCCTCTCCCGCTGGATGGTCTTCAACGACGCCCCCGACCACCGCCGGCTGCGCCAGGTCTTCCAGGAGCAGTTCGCCGCCCGCGCGATCGCCCGCTACCGCACCTTCACCGAACGGGCCACCGGCGCCATGCTCGCCCGCAAGGCCGCCCCCGGCCGCGGCGGCGACCTGTGGACCGACATCGCCAAGCCGCTCCCCGCCCTGGTCTTCTCCCGCTGGCTCGGCGTCAACGCCGCCCACGGGCCGTCCTTCTGGTACTGGAACGCCAAGGTCGCCGACCTGGTCCTCGGCACCGCCCAGGACGAGGCCGAGTACCGCACCTCGCTCCAGTCGCTGTGCAGCCTGGAGGACTACCTCGGCAACCTGGTCGCCGAACGCACCGCCGACCCCAAGGACGACCTGATCAGCTCCGTGCTGGCCGGCGGCCGGATCGGCGACACGGTGAGCGTCGAGGAGTTCACCGGGATGCTCACCCAGATGGCCTTCGCCGGCGGCGAGACCACCAGCAACCTGATCGCCAACACCGTCCTCGCCCTGCTCCGCGACCCCGCGCTGATGGCCGAGGTCCGCGAGGACCCCGCGTTGGTGAACACCGTGGTCGAGGAGACGCTGCGGCTCGACGGCCCGTCCAAGATGTCCATCCGCAGCGCCGCCCGCGACTTCGAGCTCGACGGGCAGGCCGTGCGGGCCGGCGACCGGATCTTCCTGGTCACCGCCGCCGCCAACCGCGACCCCGGCCGCTTCCCCGACCCCGACCGGTACGACCTGCACCGCGAGGGCTCCACCCACCTCGGCTTCGGCTTCGGCGCGCACTTCTGCATCGGCGCCGCCCTCGCCCGGCTGGTGGCCGGCGTGGTGGTCGGCGTCCTGGTCCGCGACTACCCCGGGCTCGCCCTCGACACCCCGCACCTCGGCTGGCAGAACTCCCTGCTCAACCGCAGCCTCACCGCCCTCCCGGTCCGCTACTGACCGCACCGCCACGGGCGGGCCCCACTCCGGGGCCCGCCCCCTTCCCGTACGGAAAGGACCGACGATGGCGACCACCACCGTCACCGCACCCGCGCCGCCCCGCCTGTGGACCCCCGCCCGCAACCGCAACTTCCGGCTGCTGTGGGCCGGCCAGTCGCTCTCCCTGCTCGGCGACGGCTTCAGCGTCATCGCCTTCTCCTGGATCACCCTCTCGCTCACCCACTCCACCCTCAACCTCGGGTACGTCCTCACCTTCCAGGCCGTCCCGCGCGCCCTGCTCACCCTGGTCGGCGGCTCGCTCGGCGACCGCTGGTCGCCCCGCGCGCTGATGGTCGCCTCCAGCTGGGCCCGGGCCGGCCTGATGGCCGCCGTCGGCGTCGCCGGACTCACCGGCTCGCTCACCGTCTGGCTGCTGTGCGCCGCCGCGGCCGCCTTCGGCACCGTCGACGCCTTCTTCCAGCCCGCCCGGGTCTCCGTCCTGCCCTCGGTCGTCGACAAGGAGATCCTCACCCAGGCCAACGCCCTGCTCGGCACCGGCACCCGGATCTCCGCCGTCCTCGGCCCGGCGGTCGGCGGCCTGGTCGTCGCGCTGTCCGACGCCCCCGTCGCCTTCCTGGTCGACGGCGTCTGCTTCGCGCTCTGCGGCCTGTGCGTCTCGCTCATCCCCGCCGCCGTGCGCAAGCCCGCGCCCGCCGGTGGCGGTACGTCCGACGGGCCCTCGCTCGGCGCCCGGATCCGCGAGGGCATCCGCTACACCTGGGACGACCCGCGGCTGCGCACCGTCGTCCTCCTCGACACCGCCGTCAACTTCTGTTACGCGGGCCCGTTCACCGTCGGCTTCGCCACCCTCGCCAACTCCGCCCTGCACGGCGGCTCGACCACCCTCGGCCTGCTCAACGGCGCGCTCGCCGGCGGTGCCATGCTCGGCACCCTGGTCGGCGGCCTGCTCGGCGGACGCCCCCGGGTCGGCCTGCTGGTCGCCGCGCTGGCCGGCTGGCTCGCCGTCGGCATGGGCACCCTCGGCCTGCTCGCCAACACCCCGGCCGCCGTGCTCACCGTCCTCGCCATGGGCTTCGGCATCGGCTTCCAGGGCGTCTTCGGCCTCAGCTGGATCCAGCGCAACATCCCCAAGGACATCCTCAGCCGCGTCATCTCGGTCGACATGGTCCTCGGCTACGCCGCCGCCCCGCTCTCCCTGATCACCTGCGGCGCGCTCGCCAAGGTCTCCACCGCCGCGATGTTCACCTTCACCGCCGCCGTCCTCGCCGTCACCGCGCTGGTCGTGCTCTCCTCCCGCCCGGTGCGGGAGATGCGCTGACCCTCCGTGCGTCGGTCCGGCTCCGGGAGGAGCCGGAGGCCGGCGACGGGTTCAGTGCTCGCAGAGGGAGAACTCGCGTTCGTAGAGCTGCTCGTTGTGCTCGTCCACGAAGAACTTCCTCTCCCGCATGAGCTCCTCGCGGTACGTCCTGGCCTCCTCCAGCGTCATGGTCGTGGTGTCGGCCCAGGGCTGCTGCGGCGGTACGTCGGAGGTCGAGACGATCCGCTGCGTCGGGTCGACCAGGAAGAACGCGAGGATCTTGCGGTGGCCCGGGCGGGTCGGGTCCGCGAGGCGGAAGCCGTCCACGCGGTGCTGGAGGACGTTGGGGAAGGCCAGGCAGCGGCCTTCCGGGGTGGGTACCGCACCCAGCACCTGGTTCAGGGCGCCCTCGTCCTCTATGCCGTACACCTCGCGCAGCCCGGGGCCGTCGTTCTGTTCGTAGTGCGGGTCGTCGAGGGCGGCGCGGAAGCCCAGCCGGCTCTCGGTGATGTTCTCGCTGTCCCAGTAGTAGATGCCGGTCGAGACGATGCGCTCGTTCAGCATGCCCTCGACGTGCCAGGAACCGCCGGCGTACTCGGGCCGGTCCGGCGTGAGGTGGACGGTGGCCAGCTTGACGACGACCTGCAGGCGGCGGCCGCGCAGGTCGACGCGGGCGGAGGCGTCGGGCAGGGCGGGCGGGCTGAAATCCGGGGCGTCCGGGACGACCGGGTGGCGGTTGTCGAACCACTCCTCGTACGCCTCCTCCCAGGCGGCGCGGGCCTCGCAGTAGGCGTCGTTGTCCGGGTAGGACGACTGGTGGGGGTACTCCGGCTCGGAGTCGTACCAGTTGTAGGGGTCGGCCTCGATCCGCAGGGGCCGCGGGTGCCGCAGATCGGTGAGGACGTTCTCGAACAGCGGGCGCAGGCGCGCGAACACGTCCGGGAGTACGGACTCCAGCGCGCGGTGCTCCTCGGGGTGGACGTTGTTGACGTACGAGCGGAAGGAGACGGCTCCGTCCTCGCTGACGTCGACGTCCGTGGGCAGCCACTGGAACCGCTCCGAGAACTCGTACTTCGCGTAGTGGTTCGTCGGGTTCTGCCACGCCTGCTCGGGACCGCCGCTCGCCTCCCTCACCAGACAGAACAGGGAGGGATGGACGAGGTCCAGCACCTGCCCGTCGGACCCGGGGTGCCAGTCCCGCGCCGCTTCGGGCACCTCCTCCAGGACCCGGACCGCCTCGCGCAGCCGGGTCCTGAGCTGCTCGTCGACGAGGGTGTCCGACTGCCAGACGCCGTCGACCGCGGAGACCTCGATGCCGGTGCGGGTGTCCCGCAGGGCGGCGTAGTGCCCCAGCTCGGCGAGGACGTAGCGCACCTGAGCCTCGGTCATGCCCTGCGCCACCGCCTCCCGGGTCCACCGGGCCGCGACGTCGGCGTCGTCCATCTTGTCGAACCACCCGGGTTTGGCGCGCAGGTGCGAACTGCACTGCATCATCTGCAGCTCCCGCAACGTCCGGGGCGTCGTGAACGCCGGGGAACGGGTGCTCTGGAAGGGAAGCGGGAAGGCGGACGAGCCGGTCACTACGGATGATCCTCACGGTCGGTGTGCGGTGCCGGGAAGGATAGCGGGGGGCGCCGACACCCCGCGGCGGCCCCGGTCCGCGCGCCCGCTAGGGTCGCCGGATGACGCTCACCGAGACGCTGGTCGTTGCGACAGCAGCCGCCACCGTGCCCGCCGGGCTGCTGCTCGGGCCGCGGTTGCTGCGCCGCCCGGCCGCGCCCCGGGCGGGCCGGACGGTGGCGCCGGAACTCGTCCTCGCAGCGGTGATCGCGCTGATCTACCTCAACCAACTGTTCTGTGCGGCCTACCTGCTCCGGGTCCACGGCGGCGACACCACGTTCGTCACCCGCTACCTGCCGACCGGCTGGTTCGCCCAGCCGACCGGCAACCCCCTGGTCCGCGCCCTCGCCGACCACCTGCCCGCGCCGGACCTGTTCGCGCCGACCGTGCTGCGCGTCCAGGCGTTCCTGGAGCTGCCGTTCGTCCTGTTCGCGTACGCCACCGTACTGCGCAGGCTCAGCCCCGCGCTCTATCGGACCGTCCTCGGCTCCCGCCCGCTGGTGTGGTCGACCGCGCTCGGGTACACCGCGGTCTTCGGCGTCGTCGAGTGGGGCCTGTACAACCCGTGGACGGCGCAGGACCTGGTCCTGCGGACGGTCTCGGCCCTGGTCACCGCACCGGTGCTGACCGCCCTGGCGCGCCGCGAACCGGGCCCCGACCGGCCGCTCGGCACCCTGGGACTGCTGCGCTTCACCGCCGCCCTCTGGGCCGTCGGACAGCTGGTGATGGCGGTCTACGACACCGCCCTGCTCTACAACCTCCGCCACCTGGCCGGCCGTTGGGACGAACTGCTGCTCGCCGCGCTGCTCCTGGCGGCCACCGTCCGGTGGCAGCCCACCGACGCGCCTGACGGTTCCGGCACCCTCGCGCTCCAAGAGGTGCTGCGCCGCTTCCTGGTGCTCTTCCTGGCACCGGCGCTGCCGATCCGCTACGGCCTGGAGTTCGGCATCCCGTGGGTGGCGGCGCTCGGCGCGCTGCTGGTGGCAGCGGTGGCGCTGGCCGACCGGCAGGTCCGCGACGGCCGCCTGCCGCTCCTGCTCGCCGCGGCCGTGGGCCTGGTGTCCGCCTACCTGGCGGCGAAGGCGCTCACCGACACCTACTACGAGAGCGGCCTGCTGCGCGCGATGGCCGCGCTCCTGCTGGCGTCCACGCTGGTCTGCGCCGCCGCCGACCGCCTGGCCGCGCGTCGGCGCAGTCCGGCCGGCGCAGCGGGCTGAGCCACCGTCATGGCCCACGGAACCCGCGCCCGATTGGACCAGTCGAACACCCGGTCGATCGCCTAGCGTCGGTCGGGTGACCACAGTGGACTTCTACTTCGACCCGATCTGCCCGTTCGCCTGGATCACCTCGCGGTGGATCCTGGAGGTCGAGCGGCACCGCGAACTCGACCTGAACTTCCGGGTGATGAGCCTGTCCGTGCTCAACGAGGGCCGCGAGGGCCTGCCCGAGCGCTACCGCCGCCTGCTGGATACCGGCTGGGGGCCGGTGCGGGTGTGCATCGCCGCCGCCCAGCACCACGGCGACGGCGTCCTGCGCGAGCTGTACACCGCCCTCGGCACCCGCCTGCACAACCAGGACCGGGCCGCCGACGACACCCTGATCCGCGAGGCCCTCACCGCCGTCGGCCTGCCCGCCGACCTCGCCGAGGCCGCCCGCACCACCGACTACGACGACGCCCTGCGCAAGAGCCACCACGAGGGCATGGACCCGGTCGGCGAAGAGGTCGGCACCCCCACCATCCACATCGACGGCACCGCCTTCTTCGGCCCCGTCCTCACCGCGATACCCCGCGGCGAGGAGGCCGTCCGCGTCTTCGACGGCGTCCGCCTGCTGGCCGGCTACCCGAACTTCTTCGAACTCAAGCGCACCCGCACCGGCGGCCTGGACTTCAGCTAGCTCACAACCCGGGGTAGTAGCCCAGCTGGTACGTCGACAGGTCGGAGACGGCCAGCTGGCCCGCCCCCTGGCAGATCGGGCAGACGCGCCGCGCGAAGCAGGCGCGGCAGCGCTCGCGTCCGTGCGGCTCGGCCGGTACCCAGCCGCGCCCACCGCAGCAGTCGCAGGCACCGAGACCATCGCACTCGTAGCAGAGCACGAACCCCGGTGTGACGGTCTCCGGCGTCCGGACCGGCTCCGGCCACCGGAACTCCTCCGCCTCGCGCAGCGCCACGGCCGGCGTCCGCCCGCTGTAGAGCACGCCCGGGCCGCCGTCGCCCGACCGCACCTCGATCCGCACACCGCCGGGATGGAGAGCGGTGACGACGCACCTGCGCGCCGCCGGGGCGATCTCCTCCGCCGGTCCGGTGACCTCCCAGCCGGCCGAGCCGAGCAGGCGGGCGCCCCGGGCGACGGCGTCGTGGGCGCCGACCCCTTCGGGACGTTCACCGCGGAACACGGTCGAGTAGCCGTGGGCCGGCGGCTCGTGCCAGTCGACGACCTCCGGCTCGTCGAGGAACAGCAGGCCCAGGTCGGCGCCGGGGGTCACCTCCTCGATCAGCTCGACGAGCTGCGCCCGCAGGACGCACCCGTACCGCTCCAACTCCTCGCGCGCCCCCGGTACTTCTCCCATGGGTGGCCTCCTTCCCCGGCCCGGCCGCGCGAACCCCGCCCGGGCCGGACGGGCCTCAGGCCGGCGGCCCGGCGGGGGCGAGGAGGGTGTGCAGGGAGCGGTTGTGGCGGCGCAGCCAGGCCCGGTACGCGGGGTTGACGCTGGCCAGGTCCAGATAGGCGTGGCAGAGGTCGACCCAGAGGCCGTCGAGTGCCGGGCCGCGGACCGTGTCGGGGCGCCAGGTGAGCAGCAGCCGGACGGCGAGCGGGTCGCCGTGGACGGGGCGCAGGACGGTGCCCGGGCCGGGCGGTGAAGTGGGCTGGCAGGGACGGACGGCCTCGCCGGAGGCGACGAGTTCGGCGGCGGTGGCGTTGTCCCGGACCTGGACGACCCGCGGGTCGAGTCCGGCCTCGGCGAAGACCCGGCGCAGCGCGGCGTACTCGTGGTCGGCGGTCGGGTCGACCATCCAGGTGTCGTGGGCGAGGTCGGCGAGGCTGACGACCGGGCGGCCGGCGGCGGGGTGGGTCTCGGCGAGGGCGACGAACTGCGGCTCGCGGGCGACCAGGACGCGCTGCTCGGTGCCGGCCGGCACGTGCAGCGGGAAGCCCTCGCTCTCGTGGACGAAGGCGATGTCGAGCTGTTCGGCGGCGACCAGGTGGAGCAGCGCGATCGCCGAGATGTCGATGTGGATGGTGGTGTCGGTCTCCGGGAGCCGGTCGTGGATGCGGCGCAGCCAGGCGGCGACGGCGCGGCTGCCGACGCTGCCGATCCGCAGTCGGCGGCGGCCGGGTCCGGCGGCCTCGGCGCGGGCGGCGGCGACGAGGGCGTCCATTTCTGTGATCACGGGTCTGGCCCGCGAGAGCACCGAGTGGCCGAGGACGGTGGGGCGGCTGCCGGTCTGTTCGCGGGTGAACAGCCGTCCGCCGATGGTCCGTTCGATCCGGTGCAGCTGGGTGGTGAGCGAGGGCTGGGTCATGCCGAGCCGACGGGCGGCCTTCCGGACGCTGCCGGTGTCCGCGATCGCGCACAGCACCCGCAGGTGTCGGACGTCGAGCTCCATCACGGGAGCATAGCCAGACGCCCATCGCCTGCCAAGAGCATGTCAAGGAATGCCAACTGTTCGTCAACCCCGGGCCAAAGGAAGGGTATTGCACCGAGCTATCCCCGGTTGCCATCTCCGCGACCCGTCCGCCCTGCCCCAAGCTCGGTGCAACAACTCGTCACCGTGTCCCGGACGGTCTCCCCACGGCCCCGGGACCCGCGAATGGAGTCCCCACATGAACCGCTCCATGACCGTGCTCGCCGCCGCCCTCGGACTGGTCCTCGCGGCCGGCACCGCCGCGGTACCCGCCGCCGCGGCCACCACCCAGGGCTACACCCCCTCCGCCGGCATCGCCGCCAACTCCACGGAGGACGCCAACAACAAGGCGTTCTACGAGGCCGTGATGAAGTCGGCGAAGGCCAAGCAGGCCGCCAACCCCTTCCTGCTGGCCGTCACCGTCACCTACGACGCCAGCCAGGCGCCGACCTTCCGCACCGTCATCTCGCAGAGCGCGCAGATCTGGAACTCCTCGGTCACCAAGGTCCAGCTCCGCTCCGGCACCAACGCCGACTTCCGCTACTACGAGGGCAACGACTCCCGCGGCTCCTACGCCTCCACCGACGGCCACGGCCGCGGCTACATCTTCCTCGACTACGCGCAGAACCGGCAGTACAGCTCGCTGCGCGTCACCGCCCACGAGACCGGCCACGTGCTCGGCCTGCCCGACCACTACACCGGCCCGTGCAGCGAACTGATGTCCGGCGGCGGCCCCGGCACCTCCTGCACCAACCCCTACCCGAACACCACCGAGCGGAACCGGGTCAACAACCTCTGGGCGAACGGCCTCGCGATCGCCGGCTGACCCCCGCCCACCCATGAGGCCGGCCCCGTCCCCGAGCCGGGCCGGCCGTTCCCCGCACCACCCGACCCCCGCCGACCACCCCGGACGGCGGGGGTCCTGCGCTCCACCCGGACTCCCCGGCGGGGCCCGGTCAGCGGCCGTAGCGGCGTTCGCGCTGTCCGAAGGAGCGGAGGGCGCGCAGGAGGTCGACGCGGCGGAAGGCGGGCCAGTAGACGTCGACCCAGTACATCTCGGCGTACGCGGACTGCCAGAGCAGGAAGCCGGACAGCCGCTGCTCGCCGGAGGTGCGGATGATCAGGTCGGCCTGGTCGGAGGCGTCGGAGTAGAGGTTGGCGCTGATGTGCTCGACGTCGAGGGTGTCGGCGAGGTCGGCGGGGTCGCCCCCGGCGGCGATGTGGTGGCGGAGCGCGGCGCGGACGGCGTCGACGATCTCGCGGCGCCCGCCGTAGCCGACGGCGACGTCGACGCGCAGGCCGTGGCGGTCGGTGGTGCACGCGGCGTCCTGCTTCATGGCGGCGGCGAGGTCGCCGGGGAGCAGGTCGAGGGAGCCGATCAGGTGGACGCGCCAGGGGCGGCCGGGGAGGGCGAGGCCGGCGACGGTGTCCTGGATGATGCCGAGGAGGGGGCCGAGCTGTTCGGCGGGGCGGCCGAGGTTGTCGTCGGAGAGCATGAAGAGGGTGACGTGCTCGACGCCGGCGTCCGCGCACCAGGTGAGGAACTCCTCGACCTTGGCGCCGCCGACCCGGTAGCCCTCGACCACGTCGCGGTGGCCGGCGGCCCTGGCCCAGCGCCGGTTGCCGTCGAGCATGATGCCGACGTTCTTGGGGCGGGGCAGCCCGTCGAGGCCGCGGATGACCCGCCGCTCGTACACCGGCAGCAGCAGGTTGCGCACCCACGCGGGTAGCAGCGGCATCGCCCCTCCAGGAACGGTCCGGGATCACCAGAAGAGGCCGACCTTACCAATGCGCCGCCCCACCGGCGTTTCGCGGATGGGAAGTTCACCTCTCCGGAGGAGGCGCTAGGGTGTCAGCCCGACGGGGGCATTCGCCGACGAACCGCCTGGGAGAACTCCACCATGACCACTGCCCCGATCGACGGCGTCGACGCCGACGGCGACGAGACCGACCGGGAGGCCGTCGAGCACGAGCAGGCCGAGATACGGGAGTTCGTCAAGCGGCTGAGCGCGGACGACATCAGGTCCGGCAACTGGTTCACCAAGCTGGTGGCGCAGGCGCTGGGCGCCTACACCCGGAAGGTGAACTGGCAGTACTTCCAGGAGCGGTACGCGGGTGTCCCGGCGGATGTGATCGTCGATCAGCGGATCAAGATGGCGGCCCGGTACGCCGCGATCGAGGGCGGGCTCTCCGCCGGGGCGTACACGGCGGCGGTTGCCGCCACGATCGGAAGTGCCGGTGGCGCCTCGCCGGCGACGGTCCCGGCCGCCGTGGCGACGCTGATGGTCGACGTCGCGTACATCAGTCAGCTCCAGCTCCGCCTGGCCCACGACATCGCGGTCCTCTACCGCGTTCCGCCGGACCTCGACGATCCCGAGGACCTGTGGAAGATGCTGCGCGTCGCTTTCACGATCAAGAGCGGTGAGGCGGCCCGCGCGGGCGTGGTCAAGGTGGTCCCCGGCCTGACCAGGCAGTTGATCAAGCGCTTCTACGCGAAGTCGGTGCTGTCCGCCGCGAAGGGGCTGCCGTACGTCGGGAAGTACCTGCTGCAGCGCAGCGTCATCAAGGTGGGCATCCCGCTGGTCGGTGTTCCGCTCTCGGTGGTGCTGAACCGCTGGACGACCCTGCTCGCGGGGCGGCACGCGCAGGCCGTCTTCCGGAACGAGGCGCGGGTGGTCGAACTCGCGGAGCGGCTGACCGCCCGGACCGAGCACCCGAACGCGATGCTGTGGGTGGCGTGGCTGGTCATCGCGGCGGACCAGGAGAAGTCCGACGACGAGGCGCTGCTGGTCCGGCACCTGGTGCGGTTGGCCCGGGAGCGGCACGGGGTGGTGGACGAGGGGCTCGCGAACGTGGTGGAGCTCGACCCCGCCGAGGTGTGGCGCCGACTGGACGCCGAGACGGGGGATCTGGACCATCTCCTGGAGGTGGCGGAGCAGGTGGCGGCCGTGGACGGCGCCCCCACCAAGCGCGAGGAGGCCGTCCTCGCCGAACTCCGCGCGCGGCTCAGCCTCCGAACGACGCGCTGAGGGCGCAGAGGGCGGCCCGGTTGGCGACGCCGGTCTTGGTGATCAGGGCGGCGATGTGCTTCTCCACGGTGCGCGGCGAGATGTAGAGCCGTTCGGCGATGTCCCGGTTGCCGAGCCTCTCGGCGAGGACGACGAACACCTCGTGCTCGCGGACGGTGACGCCCTGGGCCCGCAGCTCCTCGGGGATCCGGCTGGTGCCGGTGCGGTGCTGGTGGACGGGGGCGCCGAGGCGGCGCAGCGCGGCGCGGCAGGCGCCGGTGACGGCGGGTACTTCCTGCTGGTGGAAGTGGTGTTCGGCGCGGCGGAGCCAGGCGACCGGGTCGCCCCAGCCGTCGGTGTGGGCGGCGTCGGCGACCAGGCGCAGGCCGAGGTGGAGGGCGGTGGGATAGGGCTCGGCGAGCCGGAGGGCGGCGTCGACGGCGGTGGCAGCGGCGTCGGGTCTGCCTTCGCGGCCGAGCAGGACGGCGTCGGCGAGCAGGGTGAACTGCCGGTTCCAGCGCATCCGTCCGGAGGCGGTGTCGGTGGTGAGGGCGTGCCGGGCGCGGTCGGCCTCGCCGGAGAGGACGTCGAGGAGCAGTCGCAGGCCGTGCGAGCCGGCCAGGTGGTAGGTGGAGGGATTGTCGCGTTCCAGGTCGGCGAGGATGCGCAGTTCGCGGTCGGCGAGGGCGCGGTCCTCCTCCATCAGGGCGCAGAAGGTGCGGGCGAGGCCGAGGGCGAGGGGTTCCTCCTGGGAGCCGTGGCCGTCCCATTCGGCGAAGGAGGCGAGGGCCTGTTCCATGCCGGTGCGGTCGCCGAGGTGGGCGGCGCAGGTGGCGCGGGCCATCAGCACGTACCGGACGGCGGGGGCCAGGCGCAGGCGGCGGACGGTGGCGAGGCACTCCTCGGCGTTGTCGCGGGCGGTGGTGAACTCGCCGCGCAGGACGGAGTCGAGGATCATGATGCCGTCGATGGTGTAGACGACGGTCGCGGATCCCAGCCGGAGCGCCTCGTCCCTCGCACCGAGGAGTCCGTCGCGGTCGCCGTCGAGGAGCCAGGCGTTGCCGCCGATCCTGGTCGCGGCGTACATCCGGCGCAGCGGCAGCTGGTGGCGTTCGGCGGTGGTCATGGCGCGTTCGAGCATGCCGTGGGCCTCGCCGGGGTCGCGTTCGCGGGCGACGGTGGCGAGGAGTTCCCAGGCCTGGCAGGCGACGGTGGGCAGGTCGTGGCGTTCGGCGGCCTCGGCGGCGGAGCGGGCGAGCTTCTCGGCCTGCTGGGTGCGGTCGGCGCCGGGGGTGTCGAGGGCGAGGTAGGCGGCGGCGACGTCGACCGAGGCGGCGACGGCCTCGTCGGGGTCGGGGGCGAGGACTTCGCGGGCCCGGTCGATCTGCCGGTTGCCGTCGGCCCAGCGTCCGGCGGTGTGGGCGACCTTGGCGAGGCGGGTGTGCAGGGCGGCGAGGCGGGCGGAGCCGAGTCCGGCGCCGCCGAGGGCGTGGAGCTGCTCGGCGAGGGCGAACGCCCGCGCGAAGTCGCCGGATTCGGCGAGGGCGGGCAGCAGGGATTCCAGCACCTCGGCGCGCGGGGCGGGGTCGGAGCAGCCGGTGAGCAGGGATTCGGCGCGGTCGAGCAGGGTGACGGCGGAGCCGATGGCGCCGTCGGCGAGGGCCCGGCGCCCGGCCTCGGCGAAGAGCCGGCCGGCTTCGGCGTGGTCGCCGGCCTCGGAGCGGAGTTCGGCGACCAGTGGGCACCAGGCGTCGGGGAGTTCGGGGTGGAGCTGCTGGACGGCGTCGGCGGCGCGCCCGGCGAGGTCGGCCCGGGCACCGGGGGTGAGCTGGGTGAACAGCGCCTCCACGGTGAGGGAGTGTCGGAAGGCGTACCAGTCGGGGGAGGGCTCGTCGGGGACGACGAGTTGGGCGGCGACGCCGGCGTGCAGGTGGCTGAGCAGGCTGCGGTCGTCGATCCCGGTCATCTTCTGCAGCACGGTGAGTGGGAAGCGGCGGCCGAGCACGGCGGCGGCGGAGAGCAGGGTGAGGCCCTGCGGCCCGAGCCGGTCGATCCGCCGCAGGATGCCGCGGGCGAGGGTGCTGGAGACGTCGGCGCGCAGGTCGCCGACGACCCGCCAGCCGTCCGTGCCCTGGACCAGCGCCCCGCCGCTGATCATCGACTGCAGCAGCTCCTCCACCAGGAAGGGGCTGCCCGCGCTGTCGTCCCAGAGCCGGGCCAGCGCGTCCTCGGGCACCTGCGCCGGCTCGGTGCCGAGCTGGGCGGCGACCATGTCGCGGACCTGCGGCCGGGTCAGCGGCGGCAGGTCGACCACGGCGCCGACGCCGCGCCGCCGGGCGGCGGAGGCGAGGTCGAGGGCGTCGCAGAACTCGGTGCGGATGGTGGCCAGCAGCAGGACGGGCGTGTACTCGAGGTTGTCGACGAGGTACTCGACGACCGCGAGGGTCTCGGGGTCGGCGTCGTGCAGGTCCTCCAGCAGCAGGAGCAGGCCGCGGTCCTTGGCGGCGCCGATGAGCAGGCGCAGCACGGCCTCGCCGAGGATGACCATCGAACTGTTCTCGTGCTCGCCGGTGTTCCAGTCGGGTATGAGCCGGCCGAGCACGGTGCGGTACGGGCCGAGCGCGGAGTCGTCGACGGGTTCGCCGCCGCGGAAGAGCGACATCAGCGCTTCGGTGAGTGGCCGGAACGGGACGGTCGGGCCGGTGGTGGAGCTCCGTCCGCGCAGTACCCGCATGTCGGCGTCGAAGGCGGTGCCGACCGCCTCGGCGGCCAGCCGGGACTTGCCGATCCCCGCCTCGCCGACCAGGAACACCACGCCGCCGCGACGCTTCCTGGCGTCGGCCAATGCCCCTTGGAGGTGGCTCAGCTGCAGGTCACGGCCGACCACGTACGGGGCATGGGAACGCATGAGCGCATGCTAGTTGACATTCTTTCGACAGGCCACAAGGCCTTTACGCCAGGTGCTCGTAGGCTTCACATCCGGCCACACCTGGATGCCCGGCACCACGTCGGGACTCACATCTGCGGCATGGAGACCGAGGTGTCGACCTGGCTGAGGGTGATCACGATGCCGCTGGTGAGGACCAGGCCGGCCAGCACCCGGGCGCGGGCGCACATCCGGTTGCGGCCGCCGAGGGTGATGCCGCCCGCCGGGTCCTGCTCGCGGACCTCGACGGCCTCCTCGGCCTCGACGGCGGCGGCGACGGAGGTGACGGCGGCGGTGGTGTTCTTCATGGCAGGTGGTTCCCTTCTGACGGTTCGCGGTGTGGTGTGCGGAGGGTGGTTCAGAGGGAGAGCGTGAGGACGGACGGCACCCGCTCGGGGAAGCCGAGGCGGAGCAGGCCGTAGCCGATCCCGGCCAGGCCGCCGAGCAGCCCGGGGGAGGGGACGTTTTCCGGGGTGCCGCAGCGGGGGCCCTGCTGTTCGACCAGTGCGAGCAGCTCCCCGGCGCGGTGGTTCAGCGCCTCGCGGGCGCCGGTGCGGCCCCGTTCGGCGAGGACGGTGAGCGACTCGAGCTCGCCGAGCGCTCCCTGACGCAGGCTCAGGTCCGCGCAGGCGGCCGCGCCGGGCAGGGTGTCGCCGAGTGCGCCGGAGCCGAGCGCGTCGACCGCGGCGAGCTGCACCCCGGGCCGGCCGGCGTACCAGCCGGTGCCGGGTGCCGCCCGCAGCGCCCGGCGCAGCAGCGAGGCGCCGACCTGGGCGTGCGCGGAGCCGGCCGAGCCGTCGGCGGTGCCGTGGCGCAGCAGCGCCCAGCCGATGCCGGCGCCGCCGCGGGCGAACCCGGGTGCGGCGGAGTGCCGTTCGGCGACGGCGAGGAGCCGTTCGGCGAGCCGGTCGGCGAGTTCGCCGGCCGGGGCCCAGCCGGTGGCCCGGTGGGCGAGGCGGACGGCGGTCAGCGCGCCGGCCAGACCGTCGGCGAGACAGGCGTGCGCACCCTCCTCGGTGACCGTCTCGGCGGCGTACGCCAGGGCGGTGAGTGCGTCCGGCAGGCAGCCGCGCAGCTCCTCGTCGCCGAGCAGGTCGGTGAGGCGCAGCAGCGCGTAGACGATGCCGCCGAGCCCGTCGAGGGCGCCGGGGCCGACGGCCGCGGCCAGTTCGGGGTCGGCGACCAGGGCGGAGAGCAGCGCGGGCAGCGGCCGGACGGCCTGCCGGGCGAGCGCGGTGTACCGCTCCGCGCCGGAGACCGCGCCGAGCTGGGCGAGGAAGAGCGCGACCCCGCAGTAGCCCTCGGCGAGGCCCGCGCCCATCGGCAGGACCGCCCAGTGCTCGCCGGCGACCCGCTCCAGGCCCAGCCAGTTGACCCGCCCGTCGCCGGGCACGGCCCGGGCGGCCAGCTCGTCGCCGATCCCGCAGGCGGCGCTGAGCAGCCGGGACGGCTCCGGTACCACGGCCGGCACCGGGCGCGCGGCGAGCGCCGAACGGGGCGCGGTGAGCGGCGCGTTGGCGGCGGCGACGGCCAGCGTCGCGGAGATCACCCACTCCTGGTCGAAGCGGTCCAGCTCGTCCATGGCGGCGACCTTGGCCCGCACCGTCGCCAGGCTCGACCCGGCCTGCAGGCCGGCCAGCCGGACCTCCCGCGAGGTCAGCACGTCGGCCCGGTCGGGCCGGTGGAAGAAGACCGGGACGTCGCCGCGCCACAGGTCGGCGGTCTCGTGCTCGATCAGCCGCTGCCGGGCCGGGTCGCCGACCGACTCGGTCCACAGGACGGCGAAGACCGAGTCCCGGGCGAGCGCGTCGCGCAGCAGGTCGGGGTGGGTGGACTCCTCCAGCAGCGCCGCGTACAGCCGGGTGGGCCGGGCGATCAGCCGCGCCGGGGCGGTCGCCCACTGCGCCAGCAGCCCGTCCTCGCCGAGCAGTTCGCCGCGGTGCGCGCAGATCGCGTCGTAGCCGGCCCGGAAGCCCTCGTACAGGGCGGCCCGGTGGTCGGCGTACGGCGCCCGGCCCTGCGGCAGCGGCTGGTTGCGGGCGCCCTCGCTCGGCGCCGGGCCGCGGACCGCGCGCATCCGGTCGGTGCCGGCGTCCAGCCAGCGCAGCACGTCGCTCGGGTAGCTGCCGTCGGTGGCCCGGCCGAGCGCCGAGATGTCCAGCGCGCCGTGCTCGCCGATCAGCAGGTGCGGCAGCAGGCAGGTGCGGTGCACGGAGGCGGCGAGCGCCCGGGCGGCCGGGTCGTCGCCCGCGGTGGTCGCGGTCGGCAGGCCGGAGTGGAACAGCGTCTCGGCGTCCACCAGGACCGGCTGGTCGGCGCAGGCGATCAGGTTCTCGTAGTGCATGTCGGCGCCGTCGACCGCGTACAGCAGGGCCAGCAGCGCGCCCTGGCGCCGGTAGAAGGCGTCCGCCTGGTCGGTGCTCTCGCAGTAGCGGTGCTCGATGAACTCCAGCCAGCCGTAGCCGGTGCCGCGCACCGAGCGCGGGGTGCGCAGGCCGAGTCCGGGCACCTGGGCGTCGAGCCACGCCGCGGCCCGGTCGAGCACCTCGTGCTGCTCCACCGAGCGGGGCTTGTACACGGCGCGGCCGGCCGCGAAGTGCAGCACCGCGACCGCGCGGCCACCCTGGTGGGTGTCGCCGAGCGCCAGTTCCAGGCCGGTCAGCGGGCCCGGGTCGCGGCCCTCGAAGAGGCCCTCGACCAGCGCCTGGCGGTCGGCCTGCAGCCGCTCGGCCAGCTCCACCAAGGCCTCGGCGGCGTCGGTGGCGCTCTGCCCGAGCATCCGGCCGAGCACCGGGTAGCGGGTGAAGAGCCGGGCGAGGCCCGCGGCGGTGCCGGTCCGCGCCACGAAGGAGGCGAACCGCTCCCGGCCGTCGGCGCCGGTCAGGCGGCCCGCGGTGCGGGCCAGGTGCAGCTCCTTGACCAGCGTCCGGGCCGCCTGGCGGGCCAGCTGTCCGCCGAGTCGGCGCTCGAACGCCGCCAGGACCACCTCGCACTCCGCCTGCGGCAGCGTCAGCTTCGCGGCGACCTCCGCGGCCGCGGTGTCCACCAGCGGGCGCAGCGCCGCGACGAACACCTCGGCGCCCTCGCCGGTCACCTCGGCGCGCTCGATCCGCGTCGGGGCCCCGGCCACCGCCTTCTCCACGTACTCGGCCCAGCTCGGCCGCACCGTGCGGGCCGCCAGGCGCTCCGGGAGCTCGTCGCCGAGCGCGGACGCCAGCTCCTCGCCCAGGCCCAGGCTGGCCAGCCGGGCGGCGAAGCCCGCCAGGTCCCCGGCGGACCACGGTGCGGTCCGGGGGGCCGGGACGGCGGCCGCGGCGGCCGGGCGGCCCGGGGCGGCGAGGCGCTCACGGAGCGTCAGGCCGCGGGCCCACCACCAGCGCGGCAGCGCCTGGGGCTCGTCTGCGAGGAGTACGCGTTCGGTCACGAGAAGAAAGGTCCCAGGACCGCCCCCACCCCCACATGGGGGCTCGACCCCCATATTCTCCCCACCCCGCCCACCCCCTGGGTAGGACATGGGGGAACCGGCCCCCACCTGCACCGGAGCACCCCGCACAGCGGCCCGCCGACCGTCCCGCCGCCGGGCGGATCCCCACCCGGCCCCCCTATCGCCCTGCCCCGGCGCGGCCGGTCCCCACCCGGGGCCCGCAGCCCCCGCCCGACCCCCGTTCCGTACGGGGGGCCGGCGTTCGCACAAACGTGGGGGTCGTCCCCCGATGCCCGCTCCCGTGCCCCGGTCGCAGTCTGGTGCCACCACCCCCCGCCAGCCCCGCCGGAACCGAACGGCCGGGCTGTACACCACCGGAGGAGAGACCGTGGGACAACCCGTACCCGTGAGCGTCGTCGCACCCGACCCGGTCCTGGAAGCCGGCACCACCAGCACCCTCGCCGCCTGCCCGGACGTGGCCGTGACCCTGCCGGGTGAGCAGCCGGCCGTCGTGGTCATGCTGGTCGACCGCTTCGCCCGCGCCGAGCTGGACATGCTGCACGCCGCCCGGGACACCGCGAGCCGCCCCGCCGTGGTGCTGGTCGCCGGCGAGCTGAACCCGGCGGAGGCGCTGCACGCCCTCGCAGCGGGCGCCCGCGGCCTGCTGCGCCGCCGCGACGCGGACGGCCAGCGGCTGGCCCGCGCGGTGTGCGCCGCGGCGCGCGGTGACTGCACGGTCCCCCCGGACCTCCTCGACCAGCTGCTGGAGCACTCCGCCGCGGCCCGCGCGGTCGGCGACCTCCCCGGCCCGTGGGCCGCCGCGGGCCTGTCCGACCGGGAGCGCAGCGTGCTGCAGATGGTCGCCGACGGCCACGAGACCAGCGAGATCGCCCGCTGCCTCGCCTACTCCCAGCGGACCGTGACGACGATCGTCCACGACATCACCCAGCGGTTCCGCCTGCGCAACCGCGCCCACGCGGTGGCCTACGCGCTGCGGGCGGGTCTGCTGTGACCGTCCTCGCCGAAGCCCCCGTCACCACCGCCGCCGCACCCGGCATCCACCTGGTCGTCGGCCCGGGCGGCGCCCGGATCGCCCACCTGCTGCACCGCACCGGTCTGGTCCCCGCCGCGGAGGGCGAGCAGGAGACGGTGAAGGTCGCCGTCGCCGCCCGGATCGAGGACGCCGTCCGGGTCGGCGCCGCCGTCGGCCGCCCGCTGCTGGTGATCTGCGACACCGTCACCCCCGTCGGTGTCCGGCTCGCCCTGCAGGCGGGGGTGGCCGCCGTGCTGCGCTCCGCCGAGCTGACCCCCGAGCGGCTCGCCGCCGCGCTGCGGGCGGCCCGGCACGGCGACGGCCGGATCCCGTACGCCACCCTCTCCCAGTTGCTGGCCGGTGCCGGCGGCGACGAGCGGCCGCCCGCGCTGACGGCCCGCCAGACCGAGGTGCTGGACCTGATGGCGGAGGGCCACGGCAACGCGGTGATCGCCCGCGCCCTCAGCTGCTCCGAGCACACCGTCAAGAACGTGATCTACGAGCTGATGGCCCGGCTCCAGGTGCGCAACCGCGCCCACGCCGTGGCCCACGCCGTCCGCTGCGGCCTGGTCTGAACCCGGCCCGACCGCACCGCACCCGTCCCGTCCATCCCACAGGAGCCCCCGTGAACCCGACCGCGGCGACCCCGCGCACCTTCCGCCCCCGCCGGTACCTGATGTGCCGACCCGAGTACTTCGAGGTCAGCTACGCGATCAACCCCTGGATGGACCCGGACAAGCCGGTCGACACCGACCTGGCCGTCCTCCAGTGGGAGCGGCTCGCCGCCCGGTACCGCGCCCTCGGCCACACCGTGGAGCTGATCGACCCGATCCCGGGCCTGCCCGACATGGTGTACGCCGCCAACGGCGCCACCGTGGTCGGCGGCCGCGTGCTCGGGGCCCGCTTCCGCAACGCCGAGCGGGCCGCCGAAGGGCCCGCGTACCTGCGCTGGTTCCGCGAGCACGGGTACGCCGAGACCCTCGACCCCGAGCACGTCAACGAGGGCGAGGGCGACTTCCTCACCACCGCCTCCTGGCTCCTGGCCGGCCGGGGCTTTCGCAGCAGCGCCGCGAGCCACCGCGAGGCGGAGGCCTTCCTCGGCCGCCCGGTGCTCTCCCTCGACCTGGTCGACCCCCGCTACTACCACCTGGACACCGCGCTGGCCGTCCTGGACGGCGACGAGATCATGTACAACCCGGCGGCCTTCGCCCCGCACAGCCTCGACCTGCTGCGCCGCCACTTCCCCGGCGCCCTGCTCGCCACCCCGGCCGAGGCCGAGGTCTTCGGCCTCAACGCGGTCAGCGACGGCCTGCACGTCTTCCTCCCCGAGGCGGCCCACACCCTCGCCGGGCAGCTCGCCGCCCGCGGCTTCCGCCCGGAGCCGGTCGACCTCTCGGAACTCCTCAAGGGCGGCGGCAGCGTCAAGTGCTGCACCCTCGAACTCCGCGACTGAGTCGGGCGGACCGTCGGGCGGGCGCGGGCGACCCGGCGGTGGCAGCATCGGACCATGGCCGGCTGGTACGCACGCGAGATCCTGGACCCGGGGAAGCAGCCACTGCTGGTGATGCTGGTGGCGTTCATCGTGACGTTCCTGTTCATCCGCTTCAGCGTGCGGATGATCCGGGCCGAGGTCTCCTGGTGGCCGAAGAACGTCGAGTCCTCCGGGGGCCTGCACATCCACCACGTGGTGTTCGGCACGGTGTTCGCGATCATCGCGGGGATCGGGCTGGCCTCGGAGACGGGCGGGCACCGACCGTGGGCGGAGATCTTCGCCGGGCTGTTCGGCGTGGGGATCGCGCTGGTCCTGGACGAGTTCGCGCTGATCCTCCGACTGGAGGACGTGTACTGGTCGGAGGCCGGGCGCCTGTCGGTGGACGCTGTGGTGCTCGGGGCTGCCGCGATGGGGCTGCTGGTGCTCGGCGCGGCTCCGTTCGGCGTCACCGACGCCTCCTCGGACGGACAGCCGGTGTCGGACTGGGAGTACGTCGTGGTGGTGCTGATCAACGGGGGCTTCTCGCTGGTGGCACTGTCCAAGGGAAAGGTGTTCACCGGGCTCCTGGGCCTGCTGGTGCCGGTGTTCGCGGTGGTCGGCGCCCTGCGACTGGCCCGTCCCGGGTCGCCGTGGGCGCACCGGCGCTATCCGGAGGGAAGCACGAAGGCCCGGCGGGCGCAGCGGCGCGAAGAGCGGGGCGGCTGGGTCCGCCGGTTGCGGGTGAGGGCGTACGACGCGATCGCGGGCAAGCCCTCCCGGCCGTGAACCGGCTCCCCGCGCCGGCCGTCCCGCTGGGCCGAACCGGTGATCCTTCCCACCGGAGGCCCGCCGTCCGGCGTGCGGGGCGCCGGGGTGCCGCTGAGGCTGGGAGCACGCGGCCCGCCCCGGGCCGCCGTGAAGGAGGCGTCCATGAGTGTCGCTGACGTGCCGGCCGATCGGCCCGGGAGTACGTCCACCGGGTCGCAGGCCCGTGCCGCCCGCGCCGTCGCCACTCCCAAGATGACCTGGCTGACGCTGGCTCTGATGACGACCAGTTCGGTGGCCAGTCTTCGCGCCTCGCCCACGATGGCCGTGTACGGCCTGGCGTGCGTGTTCCTCTACGTCGTGCCCGCGATCGTCTTCCTGCTGCCGACCGCGCTGGTCTCCGCCGAGCTCGCCTCCGGCTGGAGCGGCGGCGTCTACAACTGGGTGGCCCAGGGCCTGTCGAAGCCGCTGGGCTTCCTCGCCGTGTGGTGCCAGTTCGCGATGACGATCTTCTACTACCCGAGCCTGCTCGCCTACGTGGCCTCGACGATCGCGTACGTGATCAACCCGGCGCTGGCCAACAACGGCGTCTACACCGCCATCGTGATCATGGTGTGCTACTGGACCGGTGTCTGGATCTCCTCGCGGGGCACCAGCGCGGTCGCCGGCCTCGCCTCCTGGGGCCTGGTCATCGGCACCCTGATCCCCGGCACGCTGCTGGTCGTGCTCGGCATGGTCTTCCTCGGCCAGGGCAACCCCTCCGCCGCACCGATGAACGCCGACCACATCCTCCCGGCCTGGACGGGCCTGGCCAGCCTGGTGCTGATCGTCAACAACTTCCTCAGCTACTCCGGCATGGAGATGAACGCCGTCCACGTCTCCTCGCTGAGGAACCCGGCCAAGGAGTTCCCCAAGTCGATGTTCCTGGCGATGGGCCTGGTCCTGCTGATCTTCATCCTGCCCGCGCTGGCGATCAGCTGGGTCGTCCCGGCCGACCAGCTGAGCCTGACCGCCGGCGTGATGCAGGCCTTCGACGCCTTCTTCCAGTACTTCCACATCGGCTGGCTGACCCCGCTGATCGCGGTCGGCCTGGTGGCCGCCTCGCTCGGCGGCATGCTGACCTGGCTGGCCGGCCCCTCCAAGGGCCTGCTGCTGATCTCCCGCCAGGAGGGCTACCTGCCGCCCTACCTGCAGAAGCTCAACGGCCACGGCATCCAGCAGAACCTGCTGGTCACCCAGGGCATCGTGACCAGCCTGATCGCCCTGCTGTACGCGCTGATCCCCAACGTCTCCAGCGCCTACTGGATCCTCTCGGTGATCACCACCCAGGTGTACCTGATCGTCTACCTGCTGATGTTCGTCGCCGCGATCCGGCTGCGCCGACTGCAGCCCGACCACCCGCGCGGCTACCGCGCCCCGGGCCTGGTGGTGCTGTGCGTGGTCGGCCTGCTGGCCTCGGCGGCCGCGATGATCATCGGCTTCGTGCCGTCCTCCCAGTTCGGCGGCGGCAGCGTCTGGGGCTACGTCGCGATCGTCGGCGGCGGCCTGCTGATCCTCGGCCTGATCATCCCCTTCACCTTCCTGAAGCTGAGCAAGCCCGAGTGGCGGCAGCCCGGTGCCGCCGACACCGAGGAGGCGGCCGCATGAGTCGCACGATGATGGCCTCGCAGCACCGCTGGATCTACATCGGCTCGATCGTGCTGCTGGTCGCGATGGTGGTGGTCGGCCTGCTGACGTACACCCAGCAGAAGCAGACCAACGAGGCCGCGCGGAAGGCCGGGCAGCTGGCCGACGAGCTCACCGCGCAGGGCTACCCGCACCCGGACGAGGGCCAGATCGCCCGCACCCTGGGCACCGACGGCGGCGCGGTCTGCGAGAACCCGGCGGGCGCGCTGAAGACCGGCCTGCAGAAGGTCAACATGTCCAACGGCGCGGCCGGCCCCGGCCAGCGGCCGATCATCGCCAACGCCCGCACCGTCGAGGCGGAGGCGATCGTGCTGAACGTCTACTGCCCGGAGGAACTGGTCGAGTTCAACCAGAAGGTCGACGACTACAAGACCGCCAAGACCGTCGAGAACCCCTGAGCCGAACCCCCGGGAGCACTCCGCAATGACCGACGAACTCGCCCGCAGGATCGCCGACCTGATGCCCCTGGCCAAGGCGGACCTGACGGAACTCGTCTCCATCCCCTCCGTCGCCGACCCCCGCCAGTACCCGCCGGAGAAGTGCCGCGAGGCCGCCCAGTGGGTGGCCGACGCGTTCACCGCGGTCGGGCTGCGCGACGTCCACCTCGCCGAGACGCCGGACGGCAGCCACGCCGTGCTCGGCCACCGCCCGCCGCCGCCCGGCGCGCCGACCGTGCTGCTGTACGCGCACTACGACGTGCAGCCGCCGCTCGACGACCAGGCGTGGACCACCCCGCCCTTCCAGCTGACCGAGCGCGACGGCCGCTGGTACGGCCGCGGCGCCGCGGACTGCAAGGGCAACATCGTCATGCACCTCACCGCGCTGCGCGCCCTCGGCGACGACCTGCCGGTCGGCCTGAAGCTGGTCGTCGAGGGCTCCGAGGAGCAGGGCACCGGCGGCCTGGAGGCCTACGTCTCCTCGCACGCCGACGAGTTGCACGCCGACGCGCTGCTGATCTGCGACACCGGCAACGCCGCGGTCGGCGTGCCCACCGCCACCACCTCGCTGCGCGGCGTGGTGAACGTGGTGGTCACCGTCACCACGCTCAAGGGCGACGTGCACTCCGGCATGTTCGGCGGCCCGGCCCCCGACGCGCTGGCCGCGCTGATCCGCGCCCTGGACTCGCTGCGCGGCCCGGACGGCTCCACCCGGATCGACGGCCTCGACGGCGACGGCAGCTGGGACGGCGTCGGCTACGACGAGCAGCAGTTCCGCACCGACGCAGGCGTGCTGGACGGCGCCGAACTGCCCGGCGGCGGCAGCGTCGCCGACCGGCTGTGGGCCCGGCCCGCGGTCACCGTGCTCGGCATCGACTGCGCGCCGGTGGTCGGCTCGGCCGCCGCAGTCCCGGCCACCGCCCGGGCCCGGGTCAGCCTGCGGATCCCGCCCGGCACCGACCCCGGCGCCGCCCGCGACGCCCTGGTGGCCCACCTGCGGGCCGCCGTGCCGTGGGGCGCGAAGGTGGAGATCGCGCCGGAGCAGTCCGGCGCGCCGTTCCGGGCCGCCACCGACGGCCGGGCCTACGCCGCGCTCGACAAGGCCGCCCAGGAGGTCTACGGCAAGCCGCTGGCCTACCTCGGCCAGGGCGGCTCGATCCCGCTGTGCAACGTGCTCGCCTCCACCTACCCGGGGACGGAGATCATCCTGATGGGCGTCGAGGAGCCCGCCTGCCTGATCCACGCACCCAACGAGAGCGTCGACCCGCGCGAGATCGAGCACATGGCGCACGTCGAGGCCCTCTTCCTGCGCCACTACGCCGCCGCCCGGCGCTGAGAGGGGACCGACGCATGCCGCAGCCCTTCACCACCCAGGACTTCGCCGCCCGGATGACCCGCGCCGCCGACGCCGCCGCGGCGGCCGGCCTCGCCGGCCTGCTCGTCGCCCCGGGCCCCGACCTGGCCTACTTCACCGGCTACCAGCCGACCGCCATCACCGAACGGCTCACCACCCTGCTGCTCACCCCCGGCCGCGAACCGGTCCTGGTGGTGCCCAAGCTGGAACGCCCCGACGCCGAACGGGCCACCGGCGCCGGCGCCGTCCGACTCTCCGACTGGAGCGACGGCGAGGACCCGTACGCGACCGTCGCCCCGCTGCTGGAGGACGGCCGGTACGGGATCTCCGACAACGCCTGGGCGATGCACCTGCTCGGCCTGCAGGGCGCCCGGCCCGGCACCGGCTACACCTCGCTCACCCGCTCGCTGCCGATGCTGCGCGCGGTCAAGGACGCCGACGAGCTGACCCGGCTGGCCGCCGCCGGGGCGGCCGCCGACGCCGCGTACGGGGAGATCCTCACGGTGCGCTTCGCCGGGCGCACCGAACGGGAGGTGGCCGCCGACCTGGCCGCGCTGCTGCTCGAACACGGGCACAGCCAGGTCGACTTCACCGTGGTCGGCTCCGGCCCGAACGGCGCCGACCCGCACCACGAGGCCGACGACCGGGTGATCCGTCAGGGCGACACCGTCGTCCTCGACTTCGGCGGCCTCAAGGACGGCTACGGCTCCGACACCACCCGCACCGTGCACGTCGGCGACGACGTGCCCGAGGAGGTCCGCCGGGTGCACGACGTCGTCCGGCAGGCCCAGCAGGCCGCCTTCGAGGCCGTCCGCCCCGGCATCGCCTGCCAGGAGGTCGACCGCGTGGCCCGCGCGGTGATCACCGAGGCCGGGTACGGCGAGTACTTCATCCACCGCGTCGGCCACGGCATCGGCCTGACCACCCACGAACCGCCCTACATGGTGGAGGGCGAGGAGCAGCCGCTGGTGCCCGGCATGTGCTTCTCGATCGAGCCGGGCATCTACCTGCCCGGCCGGTTCGGCGTCCGGATCGAGGACATCGTCACCGTCACCGGCGACGGCGGCCGCCGCTTCAACTCCACCCCGCACGAACTCGCGGTGGTGCACTAGTCCCGGCCACCCGCGATGATCACCCCCGCCGAGGCGGCGGCCGCGCTCCGCCGGCTGCTCAAGGACCCGGCCGCCGTCCTCACCCTCCGGGCGACGGCGGCCGCCACCCTGTCGTACGCCGTCGCCCTGCAGCTCAGCGCCGAACCGGCGCCGCTGACCGCACCGCTGACCGCGCTGCTGGTCGTCCAGGTCACCCTGTACTCCACGCTCACCACCGGCATCCGCCGGGTCAACTCGGTGGTCGTCGGCGTGCTGATCGCGATCGGCTTCAGCTCGGTGATGGGGCTGTCCTGGTGGAGCCTCGGGCTGATCATCCTGGCCTCGCTGACGGTCGGCCAGTTCATCCGGGTCGGCGAGTTCGTCAACGAGGTCGCGATCAGCGCGATGCTCGTCCTCGGCGTCACCCGGCTCGCCACCCAGGCCTGGGACCGGGTGGTGGAGACCCTGATCGGCGCCGTCGTCGGCCTGCTGTTCAACCTGGTCTTCGCGCCGCCGGTCTGGGTCGACACCGCGGGCGAGTCCATCGAGGGCCTGGCCCGCCGCGCCCGCCACCTGCTGCTCGACATCGCCGACCAGCTCGCCGGACCCGTCCCGGTCGAACGCGCCGCCGAACGCCTGCACGAGGCCCGCCGGCTCGACCAGGCCATCGCCGAGGTCGACGCCGCCCTCCGCCAGGCCGAGGACAGCCTGCGGCTCAACCCCCGCATCAGCGAGGGCCTGCTCTCCCGGACCGTGCTGCGCACCGGCCTGGACACCCTGGAGATCTGCGTCGTGGTGATCCGGGTGATCGCCCGCTCCCTCACCGACCTGGCCAAACGCCGCGGCTCCGGCGGCCGGCTCTTCGACCCCGACGTCAGCGCCGCCCTGGAGGACCTGCTCGACCACCTCGGCGGCGCCCTGGTCAGCTTCGCCGTCCTGGTCACCACCCAGGTGGCCACCAACGCCGAGGAGGCCGAACGGCGCCTCGCCTCCGAACTCACCGCCGCCTGGCACAGCCGCGAACGGGTCGCCCACCTGCTGCTGCTCCGCGTCCAGGAACACCCGGAGGCCTGGCAGCTGCACGGCTCCCTGCTCGCCGAGGTCGACCGCATCCTCGACGAGCTCGACCTCGACCACCGCTCCCGCCGCCTGATGGAGGAGCTCGACAAGGCCTCCGTCAGCCAGCGCGAGCGCTTCACCCGCCTCGGCCGGCTGCGCCGCTTCGCCCGCGGCGACGACTGACCCCGCCCGGTCCCGCGGCCGCGTCCGGCACGGCACGGCGGTCGGCCCAGGTCGCCCGGTGGGTCCGGCTCGGTCCGCCCGGTCAGCCCGGGTCGCCCGGTGAGTCCAGCCCGGTCAGCGCGTCCGGCCGGTCGCCGCCGGCCTCCGCGACCACCTCGGCCGGGGTCTGCCGCCGGCGGACGGTCGCGAACCGCACCCCGCCGCCCGCCGTGGAGAACCCGTGCACCGCCGGCCGGGCGATGCTGTTGTAGCCCCACGGGGCCGAGGTGTAGTAGCCGCCGGTGTCCTCCAGCACCACCAGGTCGCCCGGCTCGATCCGGGGCAGGGTGCGGCCCCGCGCCACCAGGTCGCCGGCGAAGCAGCACGGCCCGGCCACGTCCTGCGGCTCCTCGCCGCTCAGCCGCCGGACGCCGTCCGGGCGGTGCACCGACACCCGCAGCGGCCAGGCGTCCGGCATGAACACCGTCCGGGTCGCCAGGTGCGCCCCCGCGTGGGTCAGCGCGATCCGGCGGCCGCCGACCACCTTGGTGTACTCCACCCGGGCCGCCGTGAAGCCGTTCTTCGCCACCAGCGAGCGCCCGAACTCCGTCACCAGCCCGTACCGCCCGTCGAACAGCCCCGGCACCGCCGCGCCCAGCTCCGCCACGTACTCGGCGTAGGTGGGCCGCACCTGCTCGTCCTGGAAGTTGACGGGCAGCCCGCCGCCCAGGTCGAGCGTGGACACCTGCTGCCGGCCGGCCCGCTCGTTCACCTCCTCGGCCAGCTCCCAGGCCTCCCGGACGCCCGCCGCGATCAGGTCCAGCGGGCAGCCCTGCGATCCGACGTGGACGTGGATCCGGGACAGCCACGGGTGCCGCTCGAACGCCGCCACCACCCGCTTGCGGGCGCCCGGATCGCGCAGCGGCACCCCGAACTTGGAGTGCTCGGAGGCGGTGCTCATCGCCCCGATCGACCCCACGCCGACCTGCGGGTTGACCCGCAGCCCCAGCACCGAGCGGGTGCTCGCGTCCTCCACCAGCTCGGCGATCCGGGCCAGCTCCTGGAGATTGTCCGCGTTGACGGCCACCCCCAGGTCGAGCGCCTGCGCCAGCTCCCCGGCGCTCTTGGCGGGGGAGTCCAGCACGATCCGCCCGACCGGCACCCCGGCCGCCAGCGCGATCGCCAACTCCCCGGGGCTGGCCACCTCGCAGCCCATCCCCGCGTCCGCCAGCAGCCGCAGCAGCGGCACCAGCGGCGCCGCCTTCACCGCGAAGGTGTGCAGCACCGGCGCCGCGCCGAACGCCGTCCGCAGCTCGCCGACGCTCTCGCGCACCCCGTCCACGTCCAGGAACCCGGCCGCCACCTGCTCCGCGCCGAGCAGCCCGGCCGCGACCGCCGCCGCCAGCACCCGCTCGCGCCGACCGGCGTCCATCCGCCGGTACTCACCCGTCTCCACAACCGCCTCCCCAGCCGTCGCACCCAGCCTGCCCCATCCGGCCGCGCCGGGGGAGAGGGCCTAGCGGCGCTCAGCCCGCCAGCGGGACCGACGCCTCCGGGCTGAGCAGGCTGAACGTCACGCTCTCCTGGAGGTACAGGCTCACCGTCTCGGCGTCGTGGCTCAGGTACCCGATCGACAGGTCCTGCCCCAGGTGCAGCGTGAAGTCCCCACCCCGGGTGGACAGCACGCAGCCGCCCTCCAGCGCCGGCGCCCAGATGATCGGCCCGTCCAGCACCCGCGCGATGTGCTGGCGCACCGGGTAGCCGTGGTCCGAGGTCTCGTTGACCGCCGTGTACGCCTCCGCGCCCAGCAGCAGCGCGTACGGCCCGTCGACGTCGGCCAGCCGCAGGGTGGTGAGAGCCCGGCTGACCGCGTCCGGGTACTCGGTGACGTCCGCCGGGAGCGCCAGCGGCTCCGCCGAGGAACCGGCCCGCAGGCCCTCGATGCCGGCCTCCACCCAGCCCTCGAAGACGATCCGGTCCTCGGTCAGCGCCATCGCCCGGGCCGCGTCCTTCGCCGGCTGCCAGTCGCTGTCCCCGGAACCGCGCTCCACGGAGTCGACCGCCTCCCGGGACAGCGTGAACGGGTGCCGCAGCTCCATCGCCGCCCGCACCTGGTGCACCCGCGCGCTCACCCCCGGCGCGGGCCGGCCCGCCGGGCGCAGGTGGCCGGTGCCCGCCGCGGCGAACGTCGGCCCGTGCGGACCGTCCAGGTCCACCACCCGGCGGCCGGCCAGGTGCAGGGTGAAGGTGGAACGCACCTCGTCCTCCAGCTCCTGCCAGGCGGCGGCGCTGATCGGGGCGAGCTTGCGGTGCAGGTTGTCCATGGGTCACTCGGCCTTCGTCGAGGTGGGCACGGGCTTGGGCACGGGCTTGAGGCTGCCGATCCGCAGCGAGGAGTCGAGGGGGACGTCGGCGGCCGTCCGCCGGACGGCGTTCCCGGTACCCGGCGCGGGCGGCAGCTCGTCCAGGAACCCGGCCGGCGGGACGGCGAACAGCGAACCCGTCACGGCCGTGGAGAAGTCCAGGATCCGGTCGTGCGGCGCCCCGTCCGTCCCCAGGAACATGTTGCGCAGCATCTGCTCGGTCACCTCGGGCGTGCGGCAGTAGCCGATGAAGTAGGTGCCGAAACGGCCGTCCGCGACCGAGCCGAACGGCATGTTGGCGCGCAGGATCTGCCGCTCCTCGCCGTCCGCGTCGAGCACCTGGTTGACCGCCACGTGCGAGTCCGGGCGCTGCACGCCGTCGGGCAGCTCGATGTCCTCCAGCTTGGTGCGGCCCACCACGTGCTGCTGCTCCTCGACGGTGAGCCCGTCCCAGGCGTCCAGGTCGTGCAGGTACTTCTGCACCACCACGTAGCTGCCGCCCGCGAACTCCGGATCCTCCTCGCCGATCAGCGCCGCCTCGGCGGCCGCGCGCCCGAGCGGGTTCTCCGTGCCGTCCACGAAGCCCAGCAGGTCCCGCTGGTCGAAGTAGGTGAACCCGTGCGTCTCGTCCACCACCCGCGCCGCCCCCGCCAGGCGCCGCGTCACGATCGCCGCCAGCTCGAAGCACAGGTCCAGGCGCTGCGCGCGGATGTGCAGCAGCACGTCGCCCAGCGTCGCCGGCGCGGTGTGCCGGGCGCCGCGCAGCTCGCGGAACGGGTGCAGCTCCGCCGGGCGCGGCCCGGCGAACAGCCGGTCCCACGCCGTCGAACCGATCCCGGTCACGCAGCTCAGGTCCTCCCCGGGCTTGCGGAACCCCAGCGAGCGCACCAGCCCCGCCAGGTCGCCCAGCGCCTCCCGGACGGCCCCCTCCCCGCCCGGCTCCACCGTCAGCACCACGAAGACCGCCGCCCGGGTGGTCCCGCTGATCACCTTCTGCGGCTCCGGCCGCACGTCCTCCCCGCTCACCCGCTGCCTCCCGCCGCTCCACCACCCCGCCCGACCGACGGCCACGTCCACCCTTTCCCGCGCGCCGCCGCCACGCTCGAACGACCGCCCCGATCCGTCCGGACTTTCACCCGCTCGGCCCACCCCGGCGGACCGTCACCCGTCCGACGGCGCGTCGCCGGAGCGGAGGACGGGGCGCTGCTGGCTACGCTCGGCCGTGTGATCGGCGGGGTCCACCTGGAAGCGCAGTGGCGCAAGGAAGCGCTGCGCACCAACCTGTGGGTCGTCCCCAGCGTCGAGGTGCTGCTCGCCGTCCTGCTCTTCGTGGCCACCTGGCAGGTCGACCGGGCCGACTACCGGGGCGACATCACCCTGCCGCCCTGGGTGATCAGCGGCACCGCCGACGCGGCCCGGCAGATCCTCGCCGCCATCGCCGCCGCCCTGATCACCGTGGTCGGCGTGGTCTTCTCCATCATGATCGTGACGCTGACGCTGGCCTCCACCCAGTTCGGCCCGCGGATGATGCGCACCTTCATCCGCGACCGCACCACCCAGCTCACCCTCGGCACCTTCGTCGGCACCTTCGTGTACGCCGTCCTCGCCCTGGTCTCGATCGGCCCGGTCGACGACGGCGAGTTCGTCCCCCACCTCTCGATCACCGTCTGCATGGTGCTGGTCCTGGTCGACCTCGCGGTCCTGATCTATTTCATCCACCACATCGCGACCTCCATCCAACTGCCCCGCGTCATCGCCGGCATCGCCGCCGAACTCTCCGCCGCCATCGAAGCGGGCGCCGCCGAACCCCGGCGCACCGCAGCACCGGACCAGGGCCCCGACGCCGCCGAACTGCACGGCCGCCTCGACGCCGCGGGCGCCGCCGTCGCCGCCCCCGCGAGCGGCTACCTCCAGTTCGTCCGGCACCGCACCCTGGTCCGGATGGCCGCCGACCTCGGCGCCGTGATCCGCCTGGAACACCGCCCCGGCCACTTCCTCGTCCAGGGCCACCGGATGGCCACCGTCTGGCCCGCCGAAGCCGCCCCCGCCGTCGCCCGCAGCTTCGCCCGCGCCCACGTCACCGGCCCGACCCGGTCCCTCGCCCAGGACATCGCCTTCGCCGTCGACCAGCTCGTCGAGATCGGCATCCGGGCCCTGTCCACCGCCGTCAACGACACCTTCACCACGCTGACCTGCGTCGACTGGCTGGGCGAGGGCCTGTGCCGGATCGCCGAGCACTGGGACCCCGACCCCGTCCACCGCGACGCCGGCGGCCACATCCGCGTCCTCACCGTCCCCGTCAGCTACGAACGGCTCGTCCAACGCGCCTTCGAGAAGATCCGCCAGACCGCCACCGGGATGCCCGCCGTCCTCATCCGGCAGCTCGACGCGCTGTCCGCGATCATGGCCGCCACCCGGGCCGAGGAGCAGCGCGCCGTCCTGCTCGACCAGGCCGCCATGATCGACCGCCTCGCCCGCGACACCGTCCCCGAACCCGCCGACCGCGAGGACATCCACCGCGCCTACCTCGCCGTCCTCGCGGCGCACAGCGCGGTAAGCCAGTCACTCTGACACCTCGTCCAACGGGTGAACGGTGACGGTTCGTTCCCGATCCGGATGTGATCTTTAGCTCCGCCCGAAGAGCTGGTGGAGCGCTGCTCGACTGCCTCATGCTCCATCACCTGAGCGATCGGCAGATCAGAGGAGTGCGGTGCGTACAGCAGGCGGTGCGGGGACGTGGAAGCTCGGCGACCTGGAGGTGAACCGGGTCGGGTACGGGGCGATGCGGCTGACCGGCAACGGGATGATGGGGAACTCGGACGGCACGCCGATCGGCCGGGACGCGGCGGTGCGGCTGCTGCTCGGCGCGTTCGAGCAGGGCGTCGACCACGTCGACACGGCGTCGTTCTACTTCTCGCCGCTGCGCTCCGCGAACGAGCTGATCAACCGGGCGCTCACCGCCTGGACGGGCGAGGTCGCCGTCGTGACGAAGGTCGGCCCGTGGCGGGACCCGTCCGGTGCGTGGCACGCCATGGGCCGCCCCGACCAGTTGCGCGGGCAGGTCGAGGAGAACCTGCGCCAGCTCGGCCGCGACCACCTGGACGTGGTGAACCTGCGTCGCAACGGCCCCGGCGTGGAGTCGGTCGCCGAGCACTTCGGCGCGCTCGCCGACCTGCGCGAGGCCGGGCTGATCCGGCACCTGGGCCTGTCCAACGTTCGCCCGGAGCACGTCGAGGAGGCCCGGACGATCGCGCCTGTGGTGTGCGTGCAGAACTCGTACGGCCTGGACTGGCGCAACGCGGACGACCTCGGCCTGGTGGACCTGTGCGGGGAGTGGGGCATCGCGTTCGTCCCGTTCTTCGCGGTCTCGGGCCTGCGCCGCGAGGGCGCCGTGGCCGGCGAGCAGGACGCCCGCGTCCTCGCAGTCGCCCGCGCGCACGGGGCGTCCCCGGCTCAGGTCCGGCTCGCCTGGACCCTGCACCGCGGGCCGCACGTCCTCGCCATCCCGGGCACCACCAGCCCGGCCCACCTCGCCGAGAACATCGCCGCCGGCGCGCTCCGCCTGACCGAGGAGGAACTCGCCCTCCTCGACCGGCCGGGACCGGATCGCACCAGATAGCCGATCTCGGCGATGTCGGCCGCCCGGTCCGCGAGCCGGACGTCCGGATTGAGGGCGGCGACCACCTTCTGCGTCAACGGCTGCCAGCTGTACACGGGCCGGATCGCCGCCGGGTCCGGCTCCATCGCGTAGTACTCCGCCGCGAATTCCCGGTACGCCTCGGCCGCGCCCGCGCCGCCGTGCGGAGTCGGCCGTCTCCCGCCTCGGGCAGCGAGTTCAACAGTCCGGGCCGGGGCACGGCGGGTGAGGAACGCAACGGGCTGACCGGTGACTCGGGTGAGCCGGTCTCGCCGCAGCCGCTCCTCCAGCGGGCCTACCACCGTAGGTCTCGGTGCGCACCCGGGCCCCGGCGGTGCGCACGTCCTCGGCGAGGAACCGCGGACAGGAGGGGTGGACGGCCTTGTACGCGTCGCGGTCCACCCGCACCGCGCCGCCCGGTGGGGGAGCGCCGCGTGCACCAGGTCCGCGACGACCGTCTTGCCGCTGCCGGCCTACCCGGCCATGAACACCACCACCGGTCGCTCCTGCGGCACCGCCCGGCCCAGCGCGGCGGGCAGGATCTCCTCGGCGAGGATGCGCGCACCGTCGCCGACGGGAAGCCGCCTTCCCGAGCCTTCCGGCAGTGGCACCTACGCCTCCAGACGGGGGTCGTCGATGTCGACGGTGACGATCCCCGGCGGGTACAGCTCCTGGCGGGCCGTCAGGACCAGGTGCTGCATCGGGCGCGCCGGGGTCGGCAGGCTCGCGGCGATGGCGTGCGCCAGGTCCGGGCCGCCGTAGCCGTCGCGGACCATGGTCGCCACCAGCACCGCCGTACTCGCGTCCAACGCCTCGAACTCCAGCGAGGGCAGCGCCAGGACCGCGTTCGCGGCCCCCTCGTCCTTGATCTCCGCCTCGACCATGCACAGCACCGGCACCAGCAGGTGCTGGAACGGGCTGTGCAGCGCGGCGTCCACGATCCGGTGCAGGCGCTCATGGCCGGCCGCCAGCGCCGCCAGGGCGCTCGAATCCAGAATGATCACGCGCTGCGCCGCGGGGCGAGCTTGGCGCGGGTGTCGGCCGCGGCGACGTCGTAGATGCGCTGCAGCAGGTCCGGGCCCCGGTCGAGCTCCGAGTCCGTGAGCGTCATCCCGAAGTGCTCCCGGAGCAGCCGTCGGCCCTCGGCGACGCGCTCGGCGATCTGCTCCTGGGTGGGCTGCTGCTCCACCAGCAGGGCCACCTGGGCGCCGATCGTGGTGCCGCGGGCCGCCGCGAGGGCGGCCAGCCGGTCACGTGTATCAGGGGAAACCTTGATCGTCGCATCAGCCATACCGGCATCGTACACCGCTGGTGTACGAGTGGTGTACCGCAATCGGGATTGATCGGCACGGCCCTTCACGGCCTCGGTTCAGCGCTACGTCGGGGCGGGCCTGAGTTGGCTGGGGGTGAGGTCCCCTCTGCGAGCGATCTTGGGTTGATGACGGTACCGGCCGAATTCGGGGCGGGTCTGGTCGAGGAGGATCTCGACAACGACGTCCGGCTCGACGGGCAGGCGCGCAACGGGTGTACTGCCGGGCAGGCCCCGACGGTGCTGGGGAGCTCGGCGGGGGCGTGGCCGGCAGGGCGAAGCGGCGGGTCGAGTTCGGCGCGCAGCGCGGGGGTGAGGGGAGGCTGACGCCGACCGCGCCGCCGGCCGCCCTGGTCGGGCTGGGCGAGGGCCGCAGCCTGCTGGTTCGGGCTGGCGGTGGTGGTGATGCCGGTGACGATCGCGTCAGTGGGATGGCGTCCACGCCACTTCTGCCAGCCGGTCGCCTCCCGCCAGATGGAATACCTCCGGCAGCGGGTCGGCCGGCCCCGGCCAGGGCGCGGGCGGTGAGAAGCTGCACAGGTTGACAGGTGACTCGTGGTAGCAGGCCGGGGCGTAGACCCGGTCGCCGTGAGGACTGCTGCGTGCCCCACCCCGTGCTCGTTCCGATCGCCCAGGGCCCGAATACCATCGCGAAAGCAGGGCGGCCAGGGCGTGCTTCAGAAGCGTCGCCAGCCATCGATGTCATCGTCCGCCATGAGGCCATGCATGGTCTGACACGCCGACAGGCACCAGTGCTGTGTTCCGATCACGGATCGAACGGCAGGCGTTGGGCACGGGGGCTGGGGCGGCTTTGCTGGAAGCGCTGATCACGACCGTTACCGGAGCGGCCTCGGCAACCGTGGGAGTACTGGTGGGCGGGATCGTCACCAGACGGGGCCAGGACCACCAGTGGTCGCGCGATCAGCAGCTGGCTGCATACCAAGAACTCCTCCGCCACTACGCCAAGTTCACGATGGTGATCAAGCGCGCGCACGCCGACCGTCGCGGCTGGGACTACGACTGGGCCGAGTGGAGCGCCGTTCTGACCAAGGTCAGCCTGATCGCTCCCGCGGAGGTCGCGGGAGAGGTCAGCAGCTTCGGCCAGTCGGTCGATCGCTTCTTGGATCGCGTCGCGCGAGAAGTCGATACGGTCCGTACGCCACTCGGTGAAGCGGAGTTCCGGGAGGCCGGCGCCGAAGTGGCTCAGGCACAGGTACGACTGGTCAATGCGATGCGGCGGTCGCTGGGAGGTGGGCGGAAGGCGCTGACCTTCTGGATCGGAGGGTCGCACGCCGGCCCGGAGAATCGCGGATCGTTGTAGCGATCACAGCCACTCGTTGATGACGGCGACGGGGGACTGTGGCCTCGTAGCGGACAGCCTGCTCGTCGTGCCTCGTGGCTGCCGCCCGGTGACGCTTGAGGCGGTGGATCCCCCCACTCGACTGCATGTCGCTCGCGGTAGTCGGCCTTGTCGAATCCTATTGCAAGGTCGTTGATCCGATCTGGCTGCGGCGCAGCGGCGCCCTCGACGCCGCTGCGCCGCGACAGGCCCGGCAGAGCTCCGCCAAGCCCCGTGCTGGCGGGACCTGCACCGGGTCACCTACGTCAGCCGGGTGCTCCCGCCCGTCCCGCCGCCACCCGGCAGGCACTCGCCGCCGAACTGCCCGAACTCCCCCGCACGCCGTCGAGATCATCGACTACCTCGGCCGGTACTTCGGCATCGACAACTCACCCCCCCCGCCCGGCCCTGCGGCTGCCCCGACCGGCCGGTTGCGGTCAGTCGGCCGTGGGCTCGCCGAACCAGGTGGGGAGGTGGGTGAGGAGGTCCTGCTGGTCGTCGCCGGCCCAGGCGACGTGGCCGTCGGGGCGCAGCAGGACGGCGGGGGCGCCGAGCCGGTCGGCGAGGTCGGCGGGGCAGGGGAGGTGGTCGACGCGGTCGGCCCAGCCGGCGGGGGAGAGGGCGCCGGTGGTGTCGAGGAGCAGGCCGCGGCCGGTGTGGAGGTGCTCGTAGAGGCGGTCCTGCTTGAGCGGGAGGTCGCGCAGGCGGCGGCCGACGAGCGGGTTGTCGTCGCCGAGGTCGTAGCGGACGCCGATCGCGGTGATCTTCTCGATCAGGTGGCGGTTGACGTCCTCGAACTCCATGAGCTCGGCGAGCAGCCGCCGGACCGCCTGGGCGCCGGGGTCGGTGGAGAGGAGCTGCATCTGGGCGCGGGTGTTGTCGAGGACGTCGGCGCCGACCGGGTGCCGCTCGTCGTGGTAGCTGTCGAGCAGGCCGGCGGGGGCCCAGCCGTTGATCTCGGCGGCGAGCTTCCAGCCGAGGTTGAAGGCGTCCTGGAGACCGAGGTTGAGGCCCTGGCCGCCGGTCGGCGGGTGGATGTGGGCGGCGTCTCCGGCGAGCAGGACGCGGCCGTCGCGGTAGCGCTCGGCCTGCCGGGTGGCGTCGCCGAAGCGGGAGAGCCAGCGCGGCGAGTGCACGCCGAAGTCGGTGCCGGCGACGGCCCGCAGCCGGTCCTTGACCTCGTCGAGGGTCGGCGGGACGGTGCGGTCCGCGGCGAGGCCGCCGGCGGGGACGACGACGCGGTACACCCCGCCGGGCATCGGGCCGAGGCCGAACAGCAGTTGGGTGCGCCGGACCTCCGTGACGACCTCGGTGACGGTCTCCGGCGGGACGCCGACCTGCATCTCGCCGATCAGCGTCTCGACCCGGGTGTCCAAGCCGGGGAAGGCGATGCCGGTGAGCTTGCGGACGGTGCTGCGCCCGCCGTCGCAGCCGACCAGGTACCGCGCGCGGAGCGTTGTGCCGTCGGCGAGTCCGGCGGTGACGCCGTCCGCGTCCTGGTCGAGGCCGACGAGTTCGACGCCGCGTCGCAGGTCGGCACCGAGGGCGAGGGCGTGTTCGGTGAGCAGCTGCTCGGTGACGCGCTGCGGGATGCCGAGGACGTACCCGTGCGCGGTGTCCAGGTCCTCGGGCCAGGACTTGGCGATGGCGGCGAAGAACCCGCCGACCCGGTACTGCGTGCCGCGGGCCAGGAACTCCTCCAGCAGGCCGCGCTGGTCGAGCAGCTCGATGCTGCGCACGTGCAGGCCGAGCGCGCGCGAGTGGATCGGCGGTTCCGCCGCCTTCTCGAGGACGACCGCCTCCACGCCCTGCAGGCGCAGCTCGGCGGCGAGCATCAGGCCGGTGGGTCCGCCGCCGACCACGATGACGTCATGCATGGATTTCCCCGATTCCCCGTAAGTCATTCCGTTCGGACGTTTCCGCAGGTCGCGGGTCCGAGGTTGGCAATTCTGCGGCAGGGGTGGGGCCTTGCCGCAAGGCCCCCCATGCGCTATATCTTGATAGTGGCAGGGAGTACTCATTCACTCCTTGCCGCTGTTGTTTTTACGGGCGCCCCCGCCGGCGGCGGAAATAGTGCACGGTGAGCAGTCCCAGCAGCGGACCCCAGGCGGCGAGCGGCCAGTACGCGGCGTAGAAGACGGCGGACTGCCAGCCGTCCAGGTAGGGGCCGGGGTCCGACTCGCCGGTGATCCGGTGGCCGGTGCTGATCATCGCCATCGAGTACGGCCACAGCAGCGTGTTGAACGCGGCACCGAGCCCGGCCGGGAGGGCCGCCGCGAGGACCGGGACCGGGCGGCCGCCGAGGCCGGGGATCCACCGCGGCCACACCTCGCCCCACTCGCTGACCAGGCCGATCGCCAGGAACGCCAGCCCCTCGGCGACCACGCTCAGCGCGATCACGTACCACCACTCGGCACCGAACCAGGGCGGCGGCGGATGACCGTCGGTGGGCGCGTGCATCAGCGGCAGCCGCAGGTCGACGGAGAGGACGCGCCACAGGCCGGAGGGCAGCACGACGAGCGGCGTCGCGTACGCCGCCCACCGTGCCCAGCGGGGTACGCCTGCGGCCGGTCGGCCATGGAATCGGGTGATCAGGGCGGAAGTTGACATGGCGTCGGCTCCAGTCGAGGGACGTGTTCGGACCCGACCAACGTCGCAGCGGGCCGGGCGGGCGGGCATCCGTCCCGAGTCCCGGGCGGGGTCACCCTCCCGGAGGAGCGGGATCGGCCCGAGGGACGAGGCCGGCGCCGCGCCGCGCAGAGGTCTGGACCAACTGTGGTTAGGCTGCGGCGCATGGACATCGTGATCCCGCTCTTCGACAACTTCGAGCCGCTCGACGCGATCGGGCCGTACGAGATCCTCGGGTACGTCCCGGGAGCGACCGTGCGCTTCGTCACCGATCAACCCGGCCTGGTGAAGGACGTGTTCGGCAACATGCCGGTGCACGTGCCGACCCGCTATTCGGAGGTCGAGCGCTGCGACGTGCTGCTGGTGCCGGGCGGCGGCAGCCATCGGACGATGGTGGAGGACCCCGATTTCCTCGCCTGGGTGCGCCGGATCCACGCCACCACCCGGTTCACCACCTCGGTCTGCACGGGCGGGGTGGTGCTCGGCGCCGCGGGGCTGCTCGACGGGCTGCACGCCACCACCCACTACGCGGCGGCGCCCGAACTCGAGTCCTTCGGCGCGGTGTACACCGCCGAGCGGGTGATCCGGAACGACCGGGTGATCACCTCGGCCGGGGTGTCCTCCGGCATCGACATGGCCGTGCAGTTGGCGGCGCTGCTCTCCGACGACGTCACCGCGCAGGCGATCCAGCTGTACACCGAGTACGACCCGCAGCCGCCGTTCGACACCGGCTCGCTCGCCAAGGCCCCCGACGAGGTGGTGGAGCGCACCCGCGGCCTGCGCTGACGCCGCCGCACCCCGTGTCCGGAGCAGCCCCTATGCTGACGGGAGTTGTCGGCCGTCCCGGCGGCGCGGGGGCGGCGGACGGCAGCGAGAGGGGGGTGTCGTGGAGGCACTGGGGGCCGGGGATCCCCGGCAGATCGGCGAGTACCGGCTGCTGCGCAGGCTCGGCGCCGGCGGCATGGGCCAGGTGTACCTGGGCCGGACCGCCGGTGGCCGCACGGTCGCGGTGAAGACGGTGCACGCGCACTTCGCGGCCGACCCGGAGTTCCGGGTGCGCTTCCGGCAGGAGGTCGCGGCGGCCCGCCGGGTCGGCGGCCGGTGGACGGCGCCGGTGCTGGACGCCGACACCGAGAGCGAACGCCCCTGGGTGGCCACCGGCTACGTCGCCGGACCCTCGCTGACCTCGGCCGTGCGGGACTTCGGCCCGCTGCCCGCCGCCGCGGTCCGCTCGCTCGGCGCCGGCCTGGCGGAGGCGCTGGCGGCGGTGCACGGCAAGGGTCTGGTCCACCGGGACGTCAAGCCGTCGAACGTGCTGCTCGCCCTGGACGGGCCCCGGCTGATCGACTTCGGCATCGCCCGGGCGCTGGACGCCACCGTGCTCACCCGGACCGGACACGTGGTCGGCTCGCCCGGCTTCCTCTCGCCCGAGCAGGCCGGCGGCCTCGCGGCCGGCCCGGCGTCGGACGTCTTCTCGCTCGGCGCGGTGCTCGCCTTCGCCGCCACCGGCACGGCACCCTTCGGCGCGGCGCAGAGCACGCCCGTGCTGCTCTACCGCGTGGTGCACGAGCAGCCTGACCTGGACGCGCTGGCGGCCGTCGACCCGCAGCTGCGGGACGCCGTCGCCGCCTGCCTCGCCAAGGACCCGGCACAGCGGCCCTCGCCCGATGACCTGGTCGGACTCCTGGCCGCCGACGACCGGGGCGCCGCCGGACGGCTGGACAGCCGCGACTGGCTGCCCCCGACGGTCTCCGGCGCGCTCGCCCGCCTGGCGGTGGACCTGCTCGACCTGGACACCGAGCCCGCCGGTGACCCGGCCCTCCTGTCACCGCAGCCGCAGCACGCCCCACCGCCGACACCCGGTACCGGATCTGCGCCGGCACCCGGAGCCGTCGCGACGGCCGGAACCACGACGGCGGGCAGTGCCGTCCCGGTCGCCGGTAGCGCCCCGACCCCGACGGTGACCAGCGCCCCGACGCCGCCGGCCCACGTCCCGACGCCGACGGCGAGCAACGTCCCGGCGCAGGCGGCGACGGGTGGCACGGCACCGACCGCGAGCAGTGTCCCGGGATCCGCGTCCGCTGCCGCTGCGATTCCGGCCGTGGCCGCGACACCCGTCGTCGGTGCGGTCCCCGCCGCAGCCGGCGCGCCCACGGTCGGTGGCCTGCCGACGCCGCCCCCGGTGCCCGCCGCGTACCCGGCGCACGTGCCGCAGCCCCTGCCGGGCTTCGGCCCGCCGGTCGCCTTCGGCCCCCCGGTGGAGGGCACGACGGCGACCACGGCCCTGCGCCCCGCGCGCTCGCGGACCGCCGGTCTGGTGATCGCCGCCGTCGTCGCGGCCTCCGTCACGGGCGGGGCGGTCTACCTGGCCACCCGCCCCGACGGCTCGGCCGACAACGGCAAGCCGACCACGCCGGGCACCGCGGCCTCGGCGCCCGCGTCCTCGCCCCCCGCGTCGGAATCCCCGTCCCCGTCCGCCGCGGCGGACGCGAGCACGGTGCCGGCCGGGTTCCTGGGCACCTGGCAGGGCCGCCTCGGCAGCCCGCAGCTGGGCAGCGGTACGGCTGACTTCAAGATCACCATCACGCAGGGCCGCAAGGGCGAGGCGGTGGCGGCGATCCGCAACAACACCGGGCCGGGCACCGGCTACTGCGACGCGACCGCCGAGCTGGTGTCGTCCGCCGCCGACCGGGTGGTGCTCAAGACCCGCCCGATGAGCATCCTGACCGGTTGCGTGGCCAACCCGTACGACCAGGTGTACACCCGCAACGGCGACGGCAGCCTGCACCTGGCGGTCGACAGCTTCAGCGGCGACCTCGCGAAGGTCGGCTGACCCCCGCCGCCCCGCCGGTCACTCCTGCTCGGCGGGCGCGGGTGCGGGCTCCGGCGCGGACGGTGGCGGGTGGGAGAGCGGGCTGGGCCACCACATCCACCGCCCGATGTCGACGGTCAGCGCGGTGACCAGGATCGAGCGCACCACCAGCGCGTCGATCAGCACGCCCAGCGCGACGGCGAAGCCGATCTCGGCGAACCCGACGATCGGCAGCGTGCCGAGCACGGCGAAGGTGCTGGCCAGGATCAGCCCGGCGGAGGTGATCACGCCGCCGGTCGCCGCCAGGCCGATCACCGCGCCGCGCCGGGTGCCGTGGTGTCCGGCCTCCTCGCGGATGCGGGTCATCAGGAAGATGTTGTAGTCGATGCCGAGCGCCACCAGGAACACGAAGACGAACAGCGGGAACGCCTGGTCCTCCCCGCTGAAGTGGAAGACGTGCTCGAAGAAGAACGCGCTGATGCCGAGCGCCGCCGCGTACGAGAGCACCACGGTGGCGATCAGCACCAGCGGCGCCACGACCGCGCGCAGCAGCGCGGCGAGGATCAGCGTGACCACGACCAGGACCAGCGGGATGATCACGCGGTTGTCGTGCGCGGCGGCCCGGCCGGCGTCCAGGACGACGGCGGTGCTGCCGCCCACCTTGGCGTCGGCCCCGGGGACGGCGTGCGCGGCATCGCGGACCCGGTCGACGGTGGCCTTGGCCTGGTCGCTGTCGGGCGGATCGGTCATGGTGGCCTGGAAGAACGCCTGGCCGGACTTCTCCACCGGCGGACTGGTCGCGGAGATCCCTTCCGTGGCGCCGACCGCCTGCCGCACCTCGGCGACCTGTCCGGCGGCGCTGACCACCGACAGCGGCGCGCCGGTGCCGCCGGGGAAGTGCGCGGCGAGCACCTGCTGGCCGGCCACCGAGTCCGGCTTGCCGGTGAAGGTGCCGGCGGTGGTCAGTCCGGTGGCGTTGAGCGAGATCAGGCCGAGCGTGCAGACGGCCAGCGCGAGCGCTGTGCCCGTCCAGACCCGGCGCGGGCGGCGGGCGATCCAGCCGCCGATGTGCGCCCAGCGGCCCGTCCGGGTGGGTTCCGCCGTCCCGTAGTCGGGCTTGACCGGCCAGAACACCCACCGGCCGACGGCCACCAGCAGGGCCGGCAGCAGCGTCAGCATGGCGACGAGCGCGACCAGCACGCCGATCGCGCAGACCGGTCCGAGGCCGCTGGTGGAGTTCATCTCGGCGACGGTCAGGCAGAGCATCGAGGCGACGACGGTCGCCGAACTGGCGAGGATCGCCGGCCCGGCCCGGTGCAGGGCCAGCGCCATCGCCTCGTGCCGGTCCTCGTGACGCCGCAGCTCCTCGCGGTAACGGGCGGTGATCAGCAGGGCGTAGTCGGTGCCCGCGCCGAGCACCAGGACGATCAGGATGCCGGCGCTCTGCGCGTTGACGGTGAGCCCGGCGTGCTCGGCGAACAGGTAGATCAGCGCCTCGGAGACGATCAGCGCGACGCCCGCCGCGCCGAGCGGCAGCAGCCACAGCACCGGGCTGCGGTAGGTCAGCAGCAGCAGGACCACCACCACCGCGACGGTCGCGAACAGCAGCGTCGAGTCGATGCCCGCGAAGGCCTCCGACTCGTCGGCGCCGACGCCCGCCGGGCCGGTGACGTGCGTGGTCAGACCGGGGACGTCGCCGGCGGTGGCGGTGGCGCGCATGCTGTCCACGGCCGGGCGGAGGTTGTTCCAGCCGGTCGACCCCAGCTCGACGGGCACGACGGTCTGCATCGCCTTGCCGTCCTCGGACTGCACCGGGCCGACCACCGGGCCGACCACGTGCGGGGCGCCGGCGAACGCGGCGGCGTCCTGCACGGCCTTGGCGTGGTCCTCGACCGTGATGCCGCTGTCCCGCTGGTACACCACCACCGCCTGCGCGGTGTCCACCGGCTGGAAGGAACGCTGTTCGACCAGCACCTGCGTCGACTCGGCGTTGCCGGGCAGCCAGCTGGACGCCTCGTTGTCCTCGGCGTCGTTCAGCTTTCCCGCGAGTGGACCCGCCACCAGGATCAGCAGCAGCCACAGCGCGAGCACCACCCACTTGCTGCGCCGCCCGCACGGCAGCGCCGCCAACCGCCTGGTCGGACTCATGGTGTGCGTCCCTCGGTGTGCCGGGTCCGGCGGGCCGCGCCCGCCCGGACAAACCCGCCTCCCAGGATCCCACCGCATCCGGACGCCGTCAGTTCGAGGCGGCTGTACGGGTGTTCCGGTGCGCCTGTTCCCGCACGCCCGGTTCAGCTGCCGAGCAGGCCGCTGAGGTCGTAGCCGAGGCCTGCGAGCACCGGCAGTGCACCGAGGTCGGTGATCGCGCCGACCGGGATGCTGTAACCCTGGTTGACCTGTGGCTCCGCTACCGCGGGCGAGGAGAGGACCAGGGCGAGGGCGGCCGCGGCGAGGGCGGCGGGAAGCAGCTTCATGCCCCCATCAACGAGCACGGTGCGGCGAGGGGACGGGTAGGACACCGAGATTCCCGCGTGGCCCGACCGTGATCGTCGGCCACCAGAATCGTTCCCATGCAGAACGAGGGGGGACGGGCTGTCGCCGTAGGCGCTGCCCTGCGGTGGGTGGGGAATCCGGGCACGGTCGCGGCCGTGCTGGTGCTGGCGCTCAACGACCACGTCGGGAAGCGGGCGTGGCCGGGGGCGGTGACCGGCAAGCTGAGCGACGTGGCGTGGATGCTGGTGGCGCCGCCGGTGGTGGCCCTGCTGCTGACGCCGCTGCTGCGGCTGCGCGGCAACTGGCCCGCCGCGGTCGGCATCGGCGCCACAGCCGTGACGTTCGCGCTGGCGAAGACGAGCACCGCCGGGGCCGACCTCGCGTCACAGGCCTGGTCCCTGACCGGCGTACCCAGCCGGACCACCGGCGACCCGACCGACCTCCTGGCCCTGCCGGCGCTCGCCCTCGCCTGGCTGCTCTGGCGGGCGAGCCGACGCCCCTGGCGCGGCTGGCAGGCGCTCGCGCTGATCGCCGTCCCGGCAGCGGTGGTCGCGATGGTGGCGACCACGCCCGCCCAGGAGATGTCCGGGCTGCAGACGGCGAACGGCCGACCGGTGCTGCACGTCAACAGCTACGAGTGGACCAGCCCGGACGGCGGTCTGACCTGGACGCCGGAGACCGGGCACACCGGGGCGCCGGACGTCTCCGACCCCGGCTTCACGACGAAGGACGGCCGCTGCGTACCCGCGGAGCCGCTGATCTGTTACCGCGTGCGGGACTTGGCCGCGCCGGTGGAGGTCAGCCAGGACGGCCGCAGCACCTGGCAGCCGGCCTTCACCCCGTCCTGGGTCCCGGTGCCGTCGCCCTCGCCGTCCCTGACTCCCGGCTCCGCGGCGCCCGCAACCGGGGCCGGTTACTTCCCCGGTCAACTGGTGGTGGTGGCTCTGCCGGGCGGTGGGCACGGAGTGATCGTCCACCTCGGGCAGCACGACCTGGTGGTCCGGACGGCCGACGGCCGGTGGACGACGGTGGCCATGCCGACACCTCCCGCGAGACCCGCAGTGGACACGGGCGTACGGCCGTTCCTCCTGGGACTGCCGGTCGCGCTGGCGGTCGGCTGGGCCACGGCCTTCGCCGGCCTGGGGGCCCGTACCCTTCCGTACGTCCCCGCCGTGCGGCGGCGGAACTTCGCGCTCGGCCTGGCGATCCGTCAGGTGGTCGTTCTGGACTGGGTTCTTTTCGCAGCCTGGCTCTGCGGCGCAGGGACCGGCTGGGTCGTGTCGGGTTGGCTGGCCGCCGGGTTCGTGTCGCTGCTCGTGCTCCCGCTGGCGACCCTGCTCCCGCCCGGCTTGCGGGAGAGCGCCGGACGCCCGGGGGCGCTCGTCCCCGGTCTCGCCGTGCTGACCGGCTGCGCGGCGATGGTCCCGTACCTCTGGTGGTCGATCTTCACCTCCACCGAGTGGTCGAGGATCTCCTGGCTCGCACTGTACGTGGCCGTGGTCGGCTCGGTGCTTGCTGCGCTGGTGGGTTGGAACCAGCGCCGACCGGCCCTGGACCGACACTGACGGATCGTCCGGGACACCGGCGTCTTCCGGTCGCGACCGTGGTCCGCCAGACTCGTTCCCATGCGGAACGAGGGGGAGCGGGCCGTCGCGGTGGGGGCTGCCCTGCGGTGGGTGGGGAATCCGGGCACGGTTGCGGCTGTGCTGGTGCTGGCGCTCAACGACCATGTGGGGAAGCGGGCGTGGCCGGGGGCGGTGACCGGCAAGCTGAGCGATGTGGCGTGGATGCTGGTGGCGCCGCCGGTGCTGGCGCTGCTGCTGACGCCGGTGCTGCGGCTGCGCGGCAACTGGCCCGCGGTGGTCGGCATCGGTGGGACGGCGGTCGCCTTCGCGCTGGCCAAGTCCGGCCCGGCGGGCGGCGAAATCACCTCGCGGATCTGGTCGTTGAGCGGTGTCCCGAGCCGGATCAAGGGAGACCCGACCGACCTGGTGGTGCTGCCCGCGCTCCTCGCGGCCTGGTGGCTGTGGCGGGCAAGCCTGCGGCCGTGGCGCGGCTGGCAGGCGCTCGCGCTGATCGCCGTCCCCGGTGCGGTGGCGGCGATGGTGGCGACCTCGGCGACCGACCCCGGGCTGATGCTGTGGAGCGACGACGGCCGGCCGATGCTGCAGACCTCCCAGGCCCTGTGGACCAGCGCGGACGGCGGACACACCTGGACCGTCGTGAAGCCGACCGTGGCCGACCGCCTGCCCGGCGACGGCGGACCGTCGGCGGCGCAAGGACGCTGCGCGCCCGACCAGCCGCTGCGCTGCTACCGGCTGGCCTCCACCCGTTCCCCGGTGGAGACCAGCCAGGACGGCGGGCACACCTGGACGCCGGCCTTCACCCCTGAGCGGCTCGGGGACCACGGGCCGGACACGGCGGACGCTTCCGGAGAGCTGGTGGTCGTGGGCCTGCCGGGCGGCGGCCACGCCGTGATCGTGAACTACCACTGGTCCGGACTGGCGGTCATGGCGGCGGACGGGCTCTGGACCGAACGGCGCCAGCCGGAGGTCCCGCCGGAGCAGTGGGAGTGGACACCCGGACGCGCCCTGCCGGTCGCCGCCGCGGTCATGTGGTCGGTGCTCTTCGCCGGCCTGTCCGTCCGCATGGTGCGCACCGCGCCCGCGCGCAGGCGTCTGCCGCTCGCCCTGCTGCTGGCGCTCCGCCAGGCGGCCGCCCTCGGTGCGGTGTTCCTGACCGCCCGGCTCTGCGGCCTCGACGCGGTGTGGTCCATGCCCGGCTGGGTGCCGGCGGCCGTCCTCGCAGTCCTGGTGTTCCCCACGATCCTGCAGCTGTGGCCCCGCGAGCGCGAGGAGCTCGGCCGGCTCCCGTCGCAGGTCCCGTTGGTCGTGATCGCGACGCTCGCCGGTTTCGCCGTCCTGCCGCTGTACACGCTCCAGTCGCTGGGCGGCGGCCCGAGCGCCTGGTCGCTGGCGTCCACGGCCGCGATGTACGTCGCGGCGGCCGGCACGCTGTTCGGCGGCGGGGCCGGCATGGTCGCCGTCATGAACCCGTGGATGACCAACACCGTGCCACGCCCAAGCCCCGCCGGGCCGACCGCGGACTCAGGCACGGCATGATGACCGTCCGCCACGACCAGCCGGTCCCCCTGGCCGCCGTCTTCGGCCACCTCACCGCGTGAGCCGGCTGTCGCAGCCCCGAGCCATAATCCGGACGTGGATCTGAGAGCAGAGCTGATGCCCCCGCTGGTGAGCCGGGCGAGGCTGGACGAGGTCTGCGGCGACATCCTCAGGATCGCCGACCTGGTCCGCCTCCGGGACGCCGGCGCCGATCAGGAGATCCGGGCCTTCAACGCGCGGACGGGTCATGACTGCTCGGCTCTCGACTTCGTCGAGTACGAGGGCAGCCGGGACCTCGCCGCGTTCGCCCTGGAGGTTGCCCGGCCGGCGTGGCCGAGGGTCGCGGACATCAGCACGGACGAGCTCGTCGAGATCGTTCGCAGGATCCTCGACGGCGACCCGGAGACGGACTACTACCTCCGGCTGCTCGGAGCCAACGTGGTGCATCCCCGGGGCGGGGGTCTGATCTTCCATCCGCCGGCCGGGTTGCGGGGCGCCTCGGCGGAACTGATCGTCGCGGAGGCACTCGGGTACCGGCCCTTCGCTCTGTGAGGCGCGGCCGGTTCGCGGACCTGGCATGTTCGCGGCCGAAAAACCGCAGGTCACAGGTCTATCCGCAGTGGGTGGGTGGGGTCTAGCATTCCCGGCACGGCGGCCTCACCACGGTGCTCCGGGCCGCCGTGCAGAGCAGCCGCGCCTTGCCCCCGGCGCTGCTGGCCTCCCACCGGCCGGGCCCCGGGAGCACCCCCGTTGCTTCCGGGGCCCGGCTGACTGCGACTCAGCGGCAGCTGCGGGTGGTCCGCGCGGCGCCCGGTGTGGACGGCACGCTCGTCGGCCGGTAGCTGGAGGAGCCGCCGGGAGCTTGGGACGCCTGGTTCGACGGCAGACCGCCGGACACTCCTCCGGTCGAGGACCCGCCGGTGATGCCGCCGCTGCTCGTGCCGGTCGTGCCGCTGGTGCCGGTCGTACCCGAGGTGCCCGTGCTGCCGCCGGTGGTGGTCTTGGTGCCGCTGCCTCCAGTGGTCGTGCTCCTGCTGCCGGTACTGCCCCCGCTCGTGCTGCTCCGGCCGCCGCTGCCGCCGGTGGTCTTGCCGGCGTATCCGCTGCCGACGGCGGCGAGGGTCAGCCCCGTCCCTCCGTCGCTCTGCCGGCTGCACCGCTTGGACTCGCCCGAGCAGCCGGTCAGTGTCGCGAACACCAGCGCGGCGCCCACCACCGCGATCGGAACGGTCGATCTCATGAATTCCCCCCGTGACCTCGGATCGTCTGCTCACAGGGACGCCGGGGCCGGGCGGTCGGTTCGCAGGTGGGAGAGCCGCGGCCACCCGATCGGATCACCCCGCGCGCAGCGTACACGCACCGTCACTAGCGTGCGGATCAGTCGACTGATCGGAGAGGGCAGGTGCCAGACACACCGCCAGACACACCGTCAAGTGGAGGCGGCCGTTCGACGGCTGTTCGGGCGTCCGTGGTGGCCACCGGGGCGAGCGTGCTGCTCCTGGTGGCCATCGTGCTGGGCAGCAGGGGCTTGCGCGACTTCGACTCCGCGCTCGTCCCGTACGCGGTCGCCACCGTCTTCCTGACCTTCGGCGTGGTCTACCGCTACACCGTCTGGGTGTCGGCGCCGGCGGCCCGGCGGCTGTTCAAGGAGGGCTGGCGGGCGGCGCTGTCCTGGGAGAACCTGAAGCACTCGCCGACCGCGCTGCCGAAGATGATCGCCACGTACCTCGGCTTCCAGAAGTTCCTGGGCGCCCGCTCGCACGCCCGCTGGGCCGCTCACCAGCTGATCTTCTGGGGCTGCCTGCTGGCCGCCGCGATCACCTTCCCGCTGACCTGGGGCTGGTTCACCTTCACCGCCGACAGCGCCACCGGGCCCGGGTACGAGATGCGGCTGTGGGGCGTCAAGCTGTTCGGCTTCGACTCCGAGTCGTTCTTCGGCTGGGTGCTGTACCACGGGCTGGACCTGGCCGCGGTGATGGTGATCGGCGGCGCCGGCTACTTCCTGTGGCGGCGGATGCGCGACCGGGAGGCCATGACCGGGCAGCGCTTCGGCTACGACTTCGTCCCGCTGCTCGCGCTGCTGACCATCTCGGTGACCGGCCTGCTGCTGACCTTCTCGGAGATCTACCTGCACGGCGGGGGCTACGAGTTCCTGTCGATCCTGCACATGGCGTCGGTCGTGCTGACGCTGGTCTACCTGCCGTTCGGCAAGTTCTTCCACATCGTGCAGCGCCCGGCCGCGGTCGGGATGCAGCTGTTCAAGTACACCTCGCGGAAGAAGGACGACCCGACGGGCGAGGTGTTCGCCTGCAAGCGGTGCGGCCAGCCGGTGGACACGGTGGCGTACGTGGAGAACCTGCGCGGCACGATGCGGGACCTGAAGCTCGGCTTCGACGAGTGGGCCGAGTACTGCCCGCGCTGCAAGCGGGTCCTGCGTGGCGGCGCCTACCTGTCCAGTGTGAAGCGGGGGTTCAAGTGAGCGCGGAGCGCGTACCGCTCGATCCGTCGATCGCGCCGTCCGGCACCCGGAAGTTCCGGGACGCGGGCGGCCTGCCCGCGGCGGGCTGGCGGGCGGACCAGACCGAGCAGACGCTGGTGCCCACGCACTGCTGCTTCTGCGGCGTGCAGTGCGGGATGTACCTGCGGGTGGACACCCACGGCAAGGTGTTCGGCGTCGAGCCGCGCAACCACGACATCAACCGGATGCGGCTGTGCCCGAAGGGCATCAACGCCTACCAGCAGGTCAACCACCCGGACCGGCTGGTCACGCCGCTGATGCGGCGCAGCCGGGACGAGCCCTTCCGGTCGGTGACCTGGGAGGAGGCGCTGTCGTACACGGTGGAGCAGATCCGGCGGATCCAGTCCGAGCACGGGCGGGACGCGTTCGGGATGCTCGGCGGGGCGAGCCTGTTCTCGGAGAAGACGTACCTGGTGGGGAAGTTCGCCCGGGTCGCGCTGAAGACCCGGCACGTGGACTACAACGGCCGGCTGTGCATGGTGAGCGCGGCGGGCGCCAACAAGCTGGCGTTCGGCATCGACCGGGCGGCGAACCCGTTCTCGGACATCCTGCAGACCGAGTGCCTGCTGATCGCCGGTTCCAACGTCGGCGAGTGCTTCCCGGTGATGACCCAGTACGTGTGGGGCGCGCGGGACCGGGGCGCGAGCCTGATCGTGGTCGACCCGCGGGAGACCGCGATCGCCCGGACCGCCGACATCCACGTGGCGCTGAAGTCCGGGACGGACGCGGCGTTCTTCAACGCGGTGCTGAACGTGATCGTGGAAGAGGGTCTGACCGACGAGGCGTTCCTGGAGGCGCACACCACCGGCTGGGCGGAGGTGAAGCAGACGGTCAAGGAGTACACCCCGGCGCGGGCCGCGGAGATCTGCGGCATCCCGGCGGAGCAGATCGTGCAGGTGGCCCGGACGTTCGGGCGGGCCCGGCGGGCGATGGCCTGGCACGCGCGGGGGATCGAGCACCACACGCAGGGCGTGGAGAACTGCCTGACCGTCATCAACCTGTGCACCGCCACCGGCAACCTGGGCCGTCCGGGCGCCGGGTACGGCACCATCACCGGCCAGGGCAACGGGCAGGGCGGCCGCGAGCACGGCCAGAAGGCGGACCTGCTGCCGGGCGGGCGCTCGATCAACGATCCGGCGCACCGGCGGCAGATCTCCGCGATCTGGGGCATCGCCGAGGAGGAGCTGCCGCAGGCCGGCACCTCGATGATGGAGATGGTCTGGCAGATGCAGCGCGGCGAGATCCGCGGCCTGCTCGGCGTCTGCAACAATCCCTTCGTCTCGCTGCCCAACTACGCGGTGGTGAAGTCGGGTTACGACGAGCTGGAGTTCCACGCGCAGTTCGACTTCTTCCTCTCCGAGACGGCCGCCAACGCGCACGTGGTCTTCCCGGTCACCACCTGGGCCGAGGACGAGGGCGTGATGGCCAACGCCGAGGCCCGGGTGGTCAAGCACAACAAGGCGCAGGAGCCGCCGGCCGGGGTGCACACCGACACCTGGGTGCTGTGCGAGCTGGCGCGCCGCCTCGGGGTGGGCGAGAAGTTCGCCTTCGAGGGGTCGAAGGAGGTCTTCGACGAGCTGCGCCGGGCCTCGGCCGGCACGGTGATCGACTACTACGGCATCACCTACGAGCGGCTGGAGGAGACCGGCGGCATCGCCTGGCCCTGCCCGAGCCCGGACCACCCGGGGACGCCGCGGCTGTTCGAGGACGGGACGACGGCGCACCCGGACGGCAAGGTGCACATGCAGGTGGTGGAGTGGCACCCGCCGGCCGACCCGTACGACGACGAGTACCCGATGACGCTGACCACCGGACGGACGGTGGCGCACTTCCTGTCCGGCAACCAGACCCGGCGCCTCGGCGCGCTGGTCGAGCAGACGCCCCGGCCGTGGGTCGAGGTGCACCCCTCGCACGGCTTCCGCACCGGCGACCCGGTGCGGGTGACCACCCGGCGCGGGACGTCGGTGCTGCCGGCGCTGGTGACCGAGGCGATCCGGGCGGACCACGTGTTCGTGCCCTACCACTGGCCGTACCCGGTCGCCGCCAACGAGCTGACCGTCGACGCGCTGGACCCGCGCTCGAAGATCCCCGAGTACAAGGTCTGCGCGGTGCGGATCGAGCGCGCCGAGGCCGTTGACGAGGTGCCAGCGCCGCCCACCCCGCCCGGCCGCGAGGCCTACCCGGAGGCCCAGGTCTCCCGCACCGACCCGCTGCCGCCGACCTCCCCGCAGGGCCGCGGCACCGCCGAGAGGGGCTGACCGGATGCTCGGACGCACCGTCTTCATCGACCCCGGCCGCTGCATCGGCTGCCAGGCCTGCGTCTCGGCCTGCCGGGAGTGCGACTCGCACCGCGGCAAGTCCATGATCCACCTGGACTACCCGGACGAGGGCCGCTCGGTGGCCTCGCTGCCGACGGTCTGCATGCACTGCGAGGACCCGGTCGCGCCGTGCGCCGAGGTCTGCCCGGCGGAGGCGATCCTGATCACCGCCGACGGCGTGGTGCAGGAGGCCGACCCGACCCGCTGCATCGGCTGCGCGAACTGCGTCAACGCCTGCCCGTTCGGCGTACCGAAGATCGATCTGGAGGCCAAGCTCCAGATGAAGTGCAACCTCTGCTACGACCGGACCAGCTACGGGCTGGCTCCGATGTGCGCGACGGTCTGCCCGACCGGCGCGCTGTTCTACGGGACGCTCGAGGAGCTGCAGGCCGAGCGGCCCGGCGTGGACGTCTCCACGCTGTTCGCCTTCGGCGACGTCACGGTCTCCACCGGCGTCGCGATGGTGGTGCCCGCCGAGCGGCAGCAGCCGGTCCCCGGCGGGCTGCTGAACCTGATCGAGGTCAACGGGCAGCCCACGCCCGGGAACGGAGCCACGCTGTGACCACCCTGCCGCCCGCCGGCCCCACCGAGGAGGAGCAGGCCGTGCTGCGCGACCGGATCAGCGCCGACTCGCTGACCACCCGGCGCGACTACCTGCGGATCGTGGCGACCGTCTCCGGCGGGCTGGTGGTCGGCTCGACCGTGGTCTCCGCCGGGGTGCTGCACCGCCACGGGGACGGCTCCGCGCCGCCGTTGAAGGTCGCCGACCAGCTGGGCAGCGGCGAGGCGGTGACCTTCAACTACCCGGGCGAGAACGACCGGGCGATGGCGATCAAGCTGGCGGACGGCTCGGTGGTCGGCTACTCGACCGTCTGCACCCACCTGGCCTGCGGCGTGCTGTGGCGCAAGGGCAGGGGGGAGGAGGGCGAGCTGTACTGCCCGTGCCACGAGGGCGTGTTCAGTGCGCGGACCGGCGAGGTGACGGCCGGGCCGCCGCCCCGTCCGCTGCCCAAGGTGATCATGGTGGAGGACGCCGCGGGCGCGGTCTGGGCGATCGGCACCGCCCGCTCCGGCGAGGGCGTGGAGGCCGGGCTCTGCCGCGGTCTGCGCGACCGCGACCCCGCGCTGGCCGAGGCGGCCGGCTGCCCGAAGGACGGCTCCTGATGACGCTCCCCGAGGGGCACTACCCCGAGAACTACCACCCGGGCAGCGACGAGCCCCGGCTCAACCGGCCGGTGCCGGAGCGCTACCCGCAGATCCGGGCGACCAGCGGCTACGGCGACCCGCGGGTCACCGGCACCGGTCCGGGCCCCGGCGCCGGGACCGAGCAGCAACCCGAGCGCTCGGCGATCCTCACCGCCCGCGTGGTGCTGGCGATCACCGTGGTGATCGGCCAGCTGTGGGCGCTGACGGTGGCCACCAACGCCTGGATGCAGGGCAACACCACCACCGCCTGGTGGTGCACCGGCTTCTCGGCGGCGTCCTTCCTGGTCGTCCTGCTGGCCTGGCGGGCCTCCCCGCACGACCGCTGAGGCGGCCCGGTCAGGCCTGGACCCGTGCGACCACCGCCCTGGTGAGCGGGCTGAGCTGCTCGACCAGCTTGTCGAAGTCGGCGGTCCGCCCGTCGGACCACTGGGCCATCCCGACGAGCAGGGCGCTCCCGTTGAGGGCGAATTCCTGCACCAGGCCGCTGTCGGCGGGCAGCTGCCGCAGCCCGGACTCCTTCGGCGGGAGCTGCACCGCGACCTCGTAGTCCGTCGGGTCCCTGGCGAGAAAGGTCATCAGGTCGAGGGCGTCCAGCGGATCCTTCAGGGTGAACAGCGCCAGGTTGTACTGGTTGCCGTCGGCGTCCCGGTACAGGGCGACGTCCACCCCGAGGCAGCCGTGGCTCTGGGCGATCTTCCCGGCCAGGACCGTTGCCACGGTGTCCGCCCCGGTGCAGACCGGGTCCGCCTTGCCGGCGACCAGGGTGTATCCCTGGACCTGCTGCGGGAAGACCGACAGCGGCACGGCCGCCGTCGCCTGGGCGTACGCGCCGGAGGCCGTCGGCGACGCAGTCCCTCTGGCCGGCGACGCCGTCGAGGCGGCCGGCGCGGGGGATCCGGTGGCCGCGGGGCTGGGACTGGCCGAGGCGGAGGCCGCCGGCGGTGCGGCGGTGGGACGGTGCTCGGCTCCCGGCCCGATCAGGTACCCCGCCGCACCGGTCACCAGCACGAAGGCGACCATCGTCGGCACCAGCCAGGAGCGCCGACGCCGCTCGGACTGTTTGGGCTGCTGGGGCGGCTGCGCCCGTTCCGCCGCGCTGGGCTCGTGCTGTGCGTTGTTCTTCTCAAACTCCCTGACGAACTCATCCCACAGCGCGTCACTGGACTCATGTTCGGTCACGGACGGAACCCTAGTGATCATCCGTCCGCGCGGGAAGTGGCGGGATTCTCCGGATGCGGTGTCCGTTTTGTGGTGATAACAATCTTTTCGACCCATTGTGAAGGGAGCTCTCGGTGGACGACTATCCGCTGCTCAACCTGTTCTGGACCATGCTGTGGTTCTTCCTGTGGATCCTGTGGTTCTTCCTGCTCTTCAAGATCATCACGGACATCTTCCGCAGCAACGACATGGGCGGCTGGGGCAAGGCCGGCTGGATCATCTTCGTGATCATCCTGCCGTTCCTCGGTGTGTTCGTGTACCTGATCGCCCGCGGCAAGTCGATGGGTGAGCGCGACCTCGCCCAGATGCAGCAGAACGAGGCCGCCTTCAAGAGGTACGTCCAGGACGCCGCGGGCAGCAGTGGCGGCGCGGGCGGGGTCAGTCACGCCGACGAGCTGGCCAAGCTGGCCGACCTCAGGACCAGTGGTGCCATCAGCGAGGAGGAGTTCCAGAAGGCCAAGGCCAAGCTGCTGGCCTGAGCACGCACGCCTGGACACGGAAGGAATGAGGACCGACGGGGGTGGCCGAGCCGCAGCTGACGCCGGAGGCGTTCGACCGGGCGATCGTGGTGATCGCGCTGACGGCCGGACCCGGCCACCGGTTGGTCTACGTCAACGAGGCCTTCCGTGACCTCTTCGGCGACCGGCCCCTCGGCGGGCCGGTCGCCGAGGTGTTCGCCGACGAAGGGGCCGAGGGCCTGGTCGACACGCTCGACCAGGTCCTCGCCGACTCCACCGCCCGCCAGGTCACCGCCCACCGCACGGTCGCCTCGCCCGGCGCCAGCGGGCCCGACGACCACCGGCACTTCGTCTACTCCTGCTCGCCGGCCGCCTCCCGCTACGGCCCCGGCGTGCTGATCGCCGCGATCGACACCACCGCCCAGGTGCACTCCGCGCGGCAGGCCGAGCTGCTCGCCCTGGAACGGCTGCACGCCCTCCAGCGGTACGAGGCGCTGGTCTCGGCGGTTTCGCAGATGGTCTGGCTCGCCCAGCCGGACGGCACGCTCACCGAACTCGTCCCCGGCTGGCAGGAGCTCACCGGCCAGACCCTCGACCAGTCCGCCTCGCGCGGCTGGTTGGAGGCCGTCCACCCGCGCGACCGGGACCGGCTGACCGCCCTGTGGTCCCGTGCCCACCGCGAACAGCCGCCACTGGTCGAGTACACCTTCCGGGTGCGGACCGACGGCGGCGGCTACCGGCACGTCCGCTCCCGAGCAGTCCCGATCGTCCGGGACGGCGAGCTGGTCGAATGGATCGGCACCACCACGGACGTCGAGGACCGGTGGCGGCGCCGGCTGCGCGAGCGCCTGCTCGCCCGGGCCGGCGGGGTCACCGACGTCGAGGGGCCCGAGGACGCCTTCGCCGCGCTCGCCGCCGCCGTCGTCCCCGAACTCACCGACGCCTGCGCCGTCTACCTGCTCTCCGGCGCCTCCGGGGAAGAGCTCACCGGCGTCCGGGTCGCCTCCGTCGCCCGGCCCGGACTGCCGCCGCTGCCGCCGATCCGCCGCCAGTCCTACCGGCTCGGCGCCAAGTCCCGGCTCGCGGTCGCCCAGCGACGGCCCAAGCTGCTGACCTTCCCGGCCGGACAGGTGCCCGACGGCGCCGTCCCCTCGATCTCCGCCGAATGGCTCAACGAGGCCCGCGCCACCAGCCTCACCCTGCTGCCGATCGAGGTCGACGGCACCGTGGTCGCGCTCGCCGCGGCCGCCCGCTGCGAGGACTCCGAGCCGCCCTGCGAGGCCGACATCGAGCTGCTGCACGAGGTCCTGCAGCGCGCCCAGACCCCGCTGCACCAGGCCCTGGAACTCCAGCGGACCCGGCACGCCGCGCTCGTCCTGCAGCGGGCACTGCTCACCGAGCCGCCCGCCGTAGAGGGCGCCGAACTCGCCACCCGCTACCAGCCCGGCAGCCGCACCGCCGAGGTCGGCGGCGACTGGTACGACGCCTTCCCGCTGCCCGACGGATCGCTCGCGCTGACCATCGGCGACGTCGCCGGTCACGACCTGGCCGCCGCCACCACCATGGGCCAGCTGCGCTCGATGCTCCGCTCGGTGGCCTACAACCGCACCCACCTGGAGACGCCCGCGCACACCCTGGCCGAACTGGACGCGGCCGCCGACGGGCTGGGAGTGGCCTCCTTCGCCACCGCCGTCCACGTGCACCTGGTGCGCGGCGCGGACGGCGGCTGGACGGCGGCCTGGTCGAACGCCGGGCACCCGCCGCCGCTGCTGGTCCCCGCCGAGGGCGAACCCCGGCTGCTGGCGGGGGAGGAGGCCGACGTGCCGCTGTGCGTGGCGCCCGGCGAGCCCCGGATGACCCACCGTCACCCGATCGGCGCGGGTGACACCCTGATCCTCTACACCGACGGCCTGGTCGAGGTGCCCGGCGAGCACCTGTCGGAGGGCATCGCCCGGATGAGCGGCGCGGCCGCCGAGGCCCGCCGCCTGCCGGTCGGCGAGCTCTGCGACCGGCTGCTGGCCCGGGTCGTCGAGATCCGCGACGACATCGCGCTGATCGCCTTCCGGCCGCGCTGAGGCGGCAGGCCGGGCTGCGGGGCGGCCGGTTCAGGCGATCCGGCGGCGGAAGTGGGCGAGCAGGGCGTCGAGGGCGAGCTCGAAGGCCCGGTCGGCGCGCTCCGGGGCGATGGCGGCGAGGGCGGCGGCCAGCCGGGGCGCGTCGGTGTCCTCCGGGATCTCCCACGTCACCTCGGGGGCGGCCAGGTCGAGCACCGAGTCAGAACGCCGTGGTGTCCAGGGCAAGGCCGAACGGTTCGGGCAGGTGGATCGGGGTGCCGAACGAGTGGGGGCCGTCCACGACGGCGTAGCCGAGGTCGTGAGGCTCGGAGAACAGGGTGCAGGTGCGGTTCTGCCGGTCGGCGATCAGGTAGAGCGGGGCGCCGTACTGGGCGTAGCGCTTGCGCTTGGTGACGCGGTCGGTGTCGCCGTTGGACTCGGAGGTGACCTCGACGATCAGCAGGGTCTGGTCGGGGGTGAGGGCGCCGGCGCCGGCGGCGAGGTCTTCGGGGATGACGGCGAGGTCGGGCATGTACCAGTTCGGGGAACCGGGCAGGTCGAGGTTGCCCGAGCCGGTGATGCATCCGAGCTCGTCGACGCGGGCGTCGATCTGGCGGCGGATCCTCGCGGCGACCTTTTCGTGGTCCCACATGGGTGACACCAGGACGATCCGCCCCTCGATGACCTGGGCCCATCGGTGGTCGATGAGCTGCACGGCGTACTTCAGCGCGGCTTCGTGGTTCACATCCGCGTATGCGATGGGCTCTGCGCTCACCGTCCGCCTCCGTCCACATCCGCCTGCGGGCCGCGGGCCCCGTGAACCCGCACCCCTACGGTAGCGGCGCCGACCCGGTCGGTGAAACAGCCGGCCCGAGGCTCACCCCCGGGCGTGGGGCGCGGGCACGCGGTCAGACCGTCGGCGCGGCCTTCGCAGATGCCCTCGGCGGAGCCGCTCCACGCCGTGCCGGCAGCGGCGAGCCGGCCTCCGCGTGAGGCACGGTGATGGACCGCTGAACCGGCGCGGCCGGCAGCAACCTGGTCTCGATGACCCCGAAGCGGCCGGCCAGGCCGGACGTCGGCTCCACCTGCCTCGTGTGCGGCGGCCCCACCGGGTTCGTCTCCCGGTGGGGCCGCTCGCTTGTGCCGCCGCTGGTGCTACGGGCGGGACTGCGGGGCGTTGGCCGCAGTGAGACCCGGGTCGGTCAGGGCGACCGGGGCGAGGATCTCGTCCATCCGGGCCAGCAGGGCCGGCTCCAGCTTCACGCCGGAGGCCTTCACGTTCTCCGCGACCTGCTCGGGGCGGGAGGCCCCGATGATGGCCGAGGAGACGTTCGGGTTCTGCAGCACCCAGGCGACGGCGAGCTGCGCCAGGCTCAGCCCGGCCTCGTCCGCCAGCGGGCGCAGCTGCTGCACCCGCTCCAGCACCTCGGGCTGCAGCCAGCGCGAGACGAAGGCCGAGCCGCGCTCGTCGGTGGCCCGGGAGCCGGCCGGCGGCTCGGCGCCGGGCAGGTACTTGCCGGTCAGCACGCCCTGCGCGATCGGCGACCAGACCACCTGGCCGATGCCCAGCTCCTCGCAGGCCGGCACCACCTCGGCCTCGATCACCCGCCACAGCGCGCTGTACTGCGGCTGGCTGGAGACGAACGGGATGCGCAGCTCGCGGGCCAGCGCGTGACCGGCCCGGATCTGCTCGGCCGTCCACTCCGAGACGCCGATGTAGTGCGCCTTGCCGGAGTGGACCACGTCGGCGAAGGCCTCCATGGTCTCCTCCAGCGGAGTGAGGGTGTCGTAGCGGTGCGCCTGGTAGACGTCCACGTAGTCGGTCTGCAGGCGGCGCAGCGAGCCGTTGATCGACTCCATGATGTGCTTGCGGCTCAGGCCCCGGTCGTTGCGGCCCGGGCCGGTCGGCCAGTACACCTTGGTGAGGATCTCCAGCCCCTCGCGCCGCTCGCCCTTGAGGGCCCGGCCGAGCACCGACTCGGCGCGGGTCTCGGCGTACACGTCGGCGGTGTCGAAGGTGGTGATGCCCGCGTCCAGCGCGGCGCGGATGCACGCGGCGGCGGTCTCCTCCTCGACCTGCGAGCCGTGGGTGAGCCAGTTGCCGTACGCGATCTCACTGACGATCAGGCCGCTGCGGCCGAGGTGGCGGAACTCCATGCGTCTGTCTTCCTCACTGGTCGGTGCCGGACCCTCCGTACGCTACGCGCTCGGGGTCAGCAGCGGGCGAGCAGCTCGCAGTCTTCCCAGCGGGTCTGGGTGGACGGGCTGTCGGCGCTCTGCTGCGGGGCGGCGCTGCGGGCGCCGGGGGCCTGCTGGAGCTGCTTCGGCGCGGCGGGCGCGGTGGACGGCGCGGCGGGGTGGCCGGCGGCCAGGCGGACGGCGACCGCGTCGATCAGCGGGCGCGGGCTGGTGCCGGCGAAGTTGTTGACCATCACGGTGAAGACCAGCTTGCGGCCGTCGGGCGCGGTGGCGTAGCCGGTGAGGTTGTCCACGCCGCCCATCGAGCCGCTCTTGGCGTGCACGTTGTCCTGCGCGGCGGTGCCGCGCATCCGGGCGGTGAGGGTGCCGCCGACCATCCGGGCCGAGTTGCCGGCCACCGGAAGCGCCGCGTACCAGGCGTCGAACCAGGGCTTGGTGGAGGCCAGCTGCATCAGACCGGCCATCTTCGCCGGGGTGACCAGGTCGTAGCGGGACAGGCCCGAGCCGTCGACCTGGCGGCCGGCCGGCAGTTCCAGGCCGTTGGCCTTGAGGAAGGCGCGGACCTGGGTGATGCCGGCGGACCAGCTGCCGGTGCCGCCCTTGACCTTGCCGGTCTCCTTCAGCAGGTGCTCGGCGATGCCGTTGTTGCTGAGCTTGAGCATCGGGGTGATCAACTCGCCGATGGTGGCGGAGTCGTGACTGGCCAGCACCTGGGACTGCTCGCTGCCGGTGGCGGCGGCGGTGGGCTGGACGACGCGCACGCCGTGCTTGGCGAGCGCGCCGGCGAAGACCGCGCCGGTGTAGGCGGCCGGGTTCTCGACGGTGGTCCAGTAGGTGGCGGGGGCGGAGCCGGCGGCGATCGAGCCGGAGGCCGCGAGCACGTTGGCGCCGCGCTTGCGCTCCACGCCGGCGGTGGTGCCGCTGCCCGCGGCGCCGGTGGTGACCTGGCCGCTGACGGTCAGCGGGGTCTCGGCCGGGTTGAAGGTGATCTTCGCGGGCTGGCCGGCCTCGCCGGGGGTGACGATCACCTGGGCGGCGCCCATGGTGTACTCGGCGTCCGGCGCGAGGGTCAGCGCGGAGATCTGCGGGCTGTAGCTGTAGGGCTCGTCGTCCCAGGCCCAGCCGGGGCCGAGCGGGGTCGACTCGTAGCGGGTGGCGTCGGTCAGCAGCCGGCCGGTGACCACGGTGATGCCGGCGTCCGCGACCTTGGCGGCGAGCGCGTCCAGGTCCTGCGGGCGCAGGCTCGGGTCGCCGCCGCCGCGCAGCACCAGGTCGCCGAAGAGGGCGCTGCCGCGCTGGGTGCCGACGGTGCGGACCTCGGTGGTGAAGCGGTGGTCGGCGCCGAGCAGGTCGAGCGCGGCGGCGGTGGTGACCGTCTTCAGGGTGGACGCCGGGGTGAGCAGGGCGTCGGGCTGGCGCTGGTACACCGGCTTGCCGGTGGCCGCGTCGAGCACCACGACGCCCGCCTGGGCGTTGGCCAGGCGGGCGTCGGAGAGGATCGCGTCCAGGTCGCCCGCCAGGGTCGGGTCGGCCGGGGTGGGGCTGTCGGCGTGCGCCGAGCCGACCAGCAGGGTGGCGGCCAGCGAGAGGGCGACGAGCGGCAGGGCCCGGCGCACGGGGCGCCGGGCGAGGTGCGCGGTCAAGAAGTACTCCTGTGTGAGACGACGGTCCGTCACACACATGCACGCGTCAAGCGATCAACAGGTTGCACGCGAATCTGTCAGAACTGCGTGGTGACGGTCACACCGCTGAAGTCGGTGACCGCGTAGAGGCTGACGTAGCGGTAGCCGGCCGTCGGGTTGGTGACGGTGATCGACTGGGTGGTGCTGCCGGCGTTGGTCGAGGAGGCGGTGAACGCGCTCGGCGAGGCCCAGGTGCTGTTGTTGTAGTACAGCCCCACGGTGCCGGTGCCGCCGGAGGTGGTGACCTTCAGGGTGGTGGTGCCGGCCGGCAGGTAGACGTACAGGTAGTCGGTGTTGCCGGCGGTGCGGGCGCGGCCGGTGCGGGAGCAGTTCTGGCCCATCGCGTCGGTGCGCTGGTCGGTGCAGGTCGGCAGGGTGGCCGGCGGCGCGGTGACGGTGACGCCGAGCGGCGTGGTGGCGATCCGGCCGTTGCTGTCGGTGGTGGTCAGCGCGACGGTGTAGGTGCCGGCGGCCGCGTAGGAGTGGCTGGGGTTGCGCTCGTCGGAGGAGCTGCCGTCGCCGAACGTCCAGTGCCAGCCGGTGATCTGGCCGCCGCCGGTCTGCACCGAGCGGTCGGTGAGGGTCACGGTGTTGGCGCTGATGGAGGCGTTGAACAGCGAGGTGGGGCCGGTGGCGTAGCAGGCGCCGCCGTTGCAGGCGGTCAGCCAGGCGTCGAAGTCGGCGTCGTAGGAGGTGCCGACGCCGTTGTAGACGGCGTACCCGCCGGCGTAGTCACCGGTGCGGAAGCGGGCGAGCATGGTGGCGACGTCGTTCGGGTGCTTCTCCAGCATGTACCGGACGGCGAGGTAGCCCCACGGGTAGACCCGGGTGGAGTCGGAGTTGCCGTAGGTGTTCTGGAAGATGGTGGAGAGCTTGTAGGTGTGCTTGCCCGCCTCCGCCATCGCGTCGGTGTCGGTCGCGCCGCGGTAGGTGTAGGACAGGTACTCGGCGACGCCCTCGATCCACCAGATGTTGGGGACGGAGGTCTGGGTGCCGAAGTTGCCCTTCATGTCGTAGATGCCGTCGAGGTAGTGGGTGTACTCGTGGTTGAGGTTCCACACCCGCGCGGTGTCGGTGTTGTTCCACGACTTGCGGTACATCACGGTCACGGCCTGGCTGTTCGGGTCGGTGGCGTCCATGACGGTCTGCCCGCCGTTGTCCGTGGAGTTGCCGTAGATCGCCCAGGAGTACGTGGTGTAGTCGGTCTTGTTGGCGAAGATGCCGAAGGTGACCGTCTTGGCGTACTGGTTCGGGACGGGGCCGTTGTCCTTGACCACGGTGTGGAAGGCGGCGTCCTCGCCGCGCAGGCTGGCGCAGACGGCGGCCAGCTCGGCGGCCGTCAGGTCCTGCGTCTGCAGGGTGCGGTTGTCGCAGACCAGCTGGTTGGGCAGGACGGCGGCGGTCAGCTTCGCCGGCAGGTTGCAGGTGCCGTAGTACGAGCAGTTGGCGCCGTTGTAGTAGTTCGCCTGGTAGGCGGTGTGCACGTACAGCGAGCCGGTGGCGCCCAGGATCGGGGCGCCGTCCAGCACCTGCTTGACCAGCGGCTTGGCGGCCGTCTCCACGGCGCCGCCGTCGCCGGCGATCCGGGCCAGGTCGTTGCCGGCGTTGGTGACCAGCACCTCGTTGGGGCCGCCCAGCAGGTCCTTGTGGTTGGTGATGAAGGCCGCGAGCGCGGGGATCAGGCTGGTGTCAGCGCCGAGGGCGCTGACGAAGGACGGGTTCCAGTTGGCCCGCCAGAGCGGGAAGCGCAGCACCGAGTTGACCGCGCTCACCATCTTCGGGAACGCGTTGTAGGTGTTGTCGTAGCCGTTCAGCACCTGCTTGTAGACGTTCAGGTACTGGCCCTGGATGTTGGCGCTGTCGGTGAGGGTCAGCACCTCCTTGAGCACGTCGCCGTTGGCGTCGTTGACGTCCTTCCACCGGGCGCCGGCGAAGAACGCGTCCAGCCCGGCCTTGACGGCGTCGGTCAGCGTGGCGTCGTAACCGCCCACGGTGGAGGCGTTGTTGGACTGGATGTAGTAGCCGGCCCGGAGGAACAGCACCAGCTGCAGGAAGTTGCCGCTGTTGTTGCCTGCGTAGGAGGAGGCCTGCGCCTTGAAGGCGTTCGCCACGGCCAGCATCTGGGACTGCTTGAAGACGCCCGCGGTGTCCGCGCCGGTGACGTTGAACAGCGAGTTGACGCAGTCGAGGGTCGAGGCCTGGACGAAGGAGACCAGGGCGGCGCCGGTCCGGGAGGAGAAGTCCGCCGGGGTGCAGGAGGCCGCGACGGCGGCCTCGGCCGCCGCGCCGAGCTTGGCGGACGGCGCCTGCTTCGGCGCGGGCACGGCGGCGGGGGCGCCGGAGGTGGCGGCGGGCTCGCCCAGCAGGGACTGGCTGAGCAGCGCGGCCGGGATCGGGGCGCTGGGCGGGGCCAGGGCCTCGGAGAGGGTCGGGACGCCTCCCAAGCCGGCCGGCTTCGGGGCGGCGGCGGGGGCCGACGTGGAGCTTCCGGGGGTTTTGGGTGCGGCGGACGCCGCAGCCGGCAGGAGCACGGCGGTGGTGGCGCAACACGCGACGACCGCGGCCGCCAGCGAGGAGAGGGGTATGCGCAGGCGCACGGGCAAGTCCTTCTGGAGTGGGGGTGAGTGGGAGCTCACGCAGCATCAGACGGAGCACGGGGGTGTGCTGCGCAGAGCATCCTGACACCGAATCCAGCGCAGAACAATGTCACAGGTCATATGACATTGCACGGTACAGGTCATCACCCGGGCTGAGGGGGCGATCTGTCAGCTGCGCGGCAGCCGGTACTTGCCGGCCGCCCACAACCGGAAGTGCGGCGACTGCGCGATCAGCTCCCGGTACGCGTACGAGGCCGCGCCGAACAGCGCCCCGGCCAGCTCCTCGTCGACCCGCTCACGGCTCCACACCAGCACGTACCGGCACCACAGGGGAGTGCCGACCAGCGGGCGCACCACCACCCCCGGGGCCGGCCGGATGGTCGCCTGCACCACCGACACCCCCAGCCCGCAGGCGATCATCGACTGCAGGTGCTGCTGGTCGCCGAGGAACTCGTGCACCGCCACCGGGGAGAACCCGGACGCCCGGCAGGCCGCCTCGAACACCCCCGGCCAGCCCGCCCCGTCGTCCGGCGTCACGAACCAAGCGCAGTCCGCCAGGTCCGCCAGGTCCACCTCCGCCTGCCGCGCCGCCGGATGGTCGGCGGCCAGCGCCACGAAACCGGGCTCGGTGACGATCCCGCGGTGCGCCAGCGCCGCCGAGTGCCGCAGCTCCGCCCCCGGGTAGTCCGCCGCCAGGCCCACCTCGGCCTCGCCCCGCTCGATCAGCTCGACGATCCGCGTCGACGCGTACACGCTGCTCACCAGCGGTGACAGGCCGGGCACCACGGCCCGGGCCCGGGCCAGCATGCCCGGCAGGATCGGCGTGTTGGTCGAGGCCAGCCGGAAGGTCCGGCCCGCGCCGTCGCCCGCCACCGGCGACAGCTGCCCCAGCGCGTCGACCCGGGCGACCACGTCCCGTACCTGTTCGATCACCCGCGCCCCCAGCGCGGTCGGGCGGACCCCGCTGCTCCCGCGCTCGAACAGCGGACCGCCGAACTGCGCCTCCAGCCGCTTCAGCTGCCCGCTGACCGACGGCTGCGAGAAGTTCGTCGCCACCGCCGCCCGGCCCAGACTGCCGGAGTCCGCGATGACCAGGAGCATCCGCAGCAACCGAAGTTCGATGTCCAAGGCCGATCCCCCCGCCGATCCGTACGTGGCCGCCACCCTAGGAGATCCACCGGACGGCGCACGACAACGGAAACCGCCTGCCCGATCGGCGACCCGTCGGTGATCCGGTCCCGAGATGCCCGGGGGGCGGACAGATGCGAAGGTGGGAGGGACGGGTGGAGGTGAGGGGTTGCTGGACGCTGACCGGGACGAGGTCTCCGCCGCCGTGCTCGAAGCGCTGTTCGCGCAGTCACCGCAGGGGATGTTCCTCTTCGACGAAGAGCTGCGGGTGGTCCGCTACAACAGCACCGGCCGCGGCGTCCGGGGCGTCCCGCCCGACCGGATCCTCGGCCACACGGTCGCCGACTTCGCCCCCGGCTTCGCCACCGGGGAGCTCGACAAGCTCGCCCGCGAGGTGCTGCGCGACGGCGTCCGGGTGCGCGAGCTGCTGGTCCGCGGCTACGTCCCCGGCCGGCCCGAGCACGAGATGGCCGTCGCGGTGTCGATGTACCGGATCCGGCTCGACAACGGACAGGTCTTCGGCCTCGCCTCCGTCGAGGACGTCACCGAGCGGCAGGCCGCCATCCGCCGGCTCGACGTCCTGCACGCCGCCCACCGGCGGATCGGCGCCTCGCTGGACGCCCCCGGCATCGCCGCCGAGCTCGCCGCCGTCGCCGTCCCCGCACTTGCCGACGCCATCACCGTCGACCTGCTCGACGAGCCGATGCGCGGCCTGCCCGCCCGCCACGGCCCGGTCGAGGCCGACGCACCGCTGCGCCGCGCCGCGTTCCGCTCCCTCGACGGCGACACCGGACCGATAGGCCCCGGCGAGCTCAGCACCTTCCCCGTGTCCACCCCGTTCACCCGCAGCCTCGACGACGCCCGGCCCCGGCTGATCACCCACCTCGACCCGTCCGAACCGTGGCTGGACACCGACCCCGAACGGCTGCGCCCGCTGCTCGCCACCGGCATCCACACGGTGATCGTCGTCCCGCTCACCGTCCAGGACACCCTGCTCGGCGTGGTCGGCCTCTACCGCTACCGGCACCCCGAGCCGTTCGACAAGGACGACCTGCAGCTCGCCACCGAGGTCGCCGCCCGCGCCGCGCTCTCCATCGACCAGGCCCGCAGCTACGCCCGCGAGCGCAACATCGCCACCACCCTGCAGCGCCACCTGCTGCCCCGCGAGCCGCAGCGGCTCTCCGCCGTCGACGCCGCCCACCTCTACCTGCCCGGCGCGGTCGGCAGCGGCGGCGACTGGTACGACGTCATCCCGCTCTCCGGCACCCGGGTCGGCCTCGCCATCGGCGCGGTCACCGGCGACGGCATCGAGGCGGCCGCCACCATGGGCCAGCTGCGCACCGCGCTGCGCACCCTCGCCGTCCTCGACCTGACGCCCGAGGAGCTGCTGGTCCGGCTGGACGAGACCGCGCGGGTGCTCGCCGTGGAGCAGGACCGCCGCCGACGGGCCGGCGGCCGGGGCGTCGCCTCCTGCCTGTACCTGGTCTACGACCCGGTCGAGCGCACCTGCGTCGGCGCCTCGGCCGGCCACCCCGGCCCGCTGATCGTCGGGCCGGACGGGGAGCAGGTCCCGTACCCGATCGTGACGGGGGAGCCGCTCGGCCTCGGCGACGGCTGCTACGAAACCGCCACCCTCGAACTCGCCGAGGGCAGCGTGCTGGCGCTGCACACCGACGGCCTGACCTCCGCCGTCCGGGGCAGCGACCCGCTCGGGCGGCTCGCCCGGCTGCTCGCCCGCCCGGAGCGCGAACCGCGCGCCCTCGCCGACGACATCGCGTACGGCCTGCTGTCCGGACGGCAGCGCGACGACGTCCTGCTGCTGGTCGCCCGGACCCGGGCGCTGGCCGAGGACCGGGTCGCCGCCTGGAGCTTCCCCGGCGACCCGGCGGTGGTCGCCACCGCGCGGCGGCTGGTCGAGCACAAGCTCGCCGAGTGGGGGCTGGCCGAGCTGGAGTTCGCGACCGATCTGATCGTCAGCGAGTTGGTCACCAACGCGGTGCGGTACGGTGCCGCGCCGATCCGGCTGCGGATGATCCGCGACCGGGAGCTGATCTGCGAGGTCTCCGACAGCAGCAGTTCCGCCCCCCATCTGCGGCGCGCCCGCAGCACCGACGAGGGCGGACGCGGCCTGTTCATCGTCGGTCAGCTGGCCGATCGCTGGGGCACCCGCTTCTCCCGGCGGGGCAAGACCATCTGGGCCGAGCAGCCGGTCGAGCCGGCGGAGCAGGGTGAAGGGGCGGCGCTCCCCGAGTGATCCGGGCGCCGGGCGCGGGAAATGGTACGTGCGCGCTCCGACGATTTTACGAAGTGTCCGGTGCGGCCTTGTGGCCCCGGCGCGCCAGGTAACACACTGTTAACCAAATCGGCACAACATACTTTCCGAGGTTGCCTTTGCCTTGGCTTGACCCTTGTTTTACATTGACTTGACTAACCGTCAGGTCAACGGAGGGACCCCCTCGATGGATCCACTGATCGACCGTGCCCGAGCCTTCCCGCAGCGCGCGGAGGCGGGCGGCCGACACCTCACCGCACTCGCCGGGGGCCAGTCCCCGCAGGCGCTCTTCATCACCTGCTCCGACTCGCGGGTCGTCCCGGCGCTGATCACCGGCGCCGACCCCGGCGACCTCTTCGAGCTGCGCACCGCCGGGAACATCGTCCCCGAGTACCGTCCTGACGCACCGTCAGGAGAGGCCGCCACCATCGAGTATGCCGTAGAGGTCCTCGAGGTGCGCGACCTGGTCGTCTGCGGCCACTCGCACTGCGGCGCCGTCGGCGCCGTCGTCCGCGGAGACGACCTCAGCGTGGTGCCCGCCGTCCGCGACTGGCTCAGCACCGCCGCCGACCCCGGCGCCCTGCGCGCCGACGCCACCGACGTCTTCGACCCGACCGTCGCCGGTCCGGTGCAGCGCCACGTGCTCGCCCAGCTCGAACGGCTGCGCGGCTACCCCGGCATCGCCGCACGCCTGGCGGACGGTCGGCTCAGACTCCACGGCTGGTTCTACGAGATCCACACCGGCCTGGTGCTCTCGCACCGCGCCGACAGCGGCCTCTTCCTGCCGCTGTAACCCGCCGCCGTCCGCCTTCTTCTGAAAAACCGAGGACCCGATGACTCGTCGTCCCGCCCTTCGGCTTTCCGCGTACCGAACGGTACTCCGCACCGACCTCCCCTCCTCGCTGGTCGTCTTCCTGGTCGCCCTCCCGCTCTGCGTGGGCGTCTCCGTCGCCTCCGGCGCCCCCGCCGAACTCGGCCTGGTCACCGGCATCGTCGGCGGACTGGTCACCGGCCTGCTGCCCGGCAGCAGCCTGCAGGTCTCCGGCCCCGCCGCCGGACTCACCGTCCTGGTGTTCGGCGCCGTCCAGGAGCACGGCCTGGCCGCCCTCGGTGTCATCACCGCGGCTGCGGGGCTACTTCAACTGGCCATGGGGGCCTTGAAGTTGGGCCGACTGTTCAGAGCCATATCGCTGTCCGTGGTGCAGGGCATGCTGGCCGGCATCGGCCTGGTCCTGATCGCCGGACAGCTCTACGCCGCCGCCGGAGCCAAGGCCCCCGCCGAGGGGGTCGCCAAACTGCTCGGCACCCCCCGGCTGATCCTCGACACCCTGACCGGCGGCGGATCCGCCCTCGCCGCGGCCGCCGTCGGCACCGGCACCGTCGCCCTGCTCGTTCTCTGGCGCAGACTCCCCGCCCGCGTCCGGGTGATCCCCGCCCCGCTCGGCGCCGTCGGCATCGCCGTCCTCGCCACCGCCCTGCTCGACCTGCCGATCGGCCGCGTCGAGGTGGAAGGCCTGGCCGGTGTGATCCACCTGCCCGGCATGGCGGAGATCGGCGCGCTCGGCAGCACCGCGATGCTCGGCACCGTGCTCGCGTTCGCCCTGATCGCCTCCGCCGAGAGCCTGTTCAGCGCTGCCGCCGTCGACCGCCTGCACGACGGCCCGCGCACCGACTACGACCGGGAACTGCTCGCCCAGGGCGTCGGCAACACCGTCTGCGGTGTGCTCGGCGCCCTGCCGATGACCGCCGTCATCGTCCGCAGCGCCGCCAACGTCCAGGCCGGGGCCAGGACCAAGGCCTCCCGCGTGCTGCACGGCCTGTGGCTGCTGCTCTTCGTGGTCCTGCTGCCCGACGCGCTCGGCGCCATCCCGCTCGCCGCGCTGGCCGGCGTGCTGATCCACGCCGGTGCCAAGCTGGTGCCCGTCAAGGAGTTGGTGCCGCTCTGGCGCGCCCAGCGCGGCGAGGCCGTCATCCTGGCCGCCACCGCCGTCGGCATCGTCGTCACCAACCTGCTCGAAGGCGTGCTGCTCGGACTGCTGCTCGCCGTCCTGAAGTCCGCCTGGGACACCTCGCAGCTCCAGGTCACCGTCGGCGAACGCCCCGACGGCTCCATGCTGGTCCGGCTCACCGGCACCGCCACCTTCCTGCGGCTGCCCAGGCTGCTGGAGACGCTGGAACAGCTGCCCGCCGACCGGTGCGTCTGCCTCGACCTGACCGGCGTGCGCTACCTCGACCGGGCCTGCCGCAGCGCGCTGCAGACCTGGCAGGAGCGCCACGACCGGGGCAGCGAGGTGGAGTTGCTCGGCGTGCCGTCCCTGGCGGCGGTCTAGCCGGGGCCGTGGTTCGTGGTTCCGGGGCCCGTGGTCGCGTCGTGCGGCTGCGGGTCCTTCCGGCGTTGCGGCGGACCGCAGGTCAGAGGTCCGACTCGTCGATCCACTCCAGGGTGGCGACCAGGTTCGGGGACTTGTCGGCCTCGGCAGCGACCAGCAGGGCGAAGTCCCGGCAGTCGGCCACCGTCTGCTCCCACGGGAGCCGGCGGTCGACCTCCCAGCTCAGATCGGGGCCCTTGGTCCAGTACCGGTGGCCGTTCGGGTCCGCGCGCCAGAACTGGACGCAGAGGATCGCCTGCCGGTGAGCGGCGAACTCCGCAACGACCTCGGCGAGGTCGGCGGTCGGCCAGGTGAGTTCACTCGGGCTCCGCAGGAGCTCAGCGGCCCGTGCGGGGAGCACCGCCTGCCGGGCACCGAGGTCGGTGAGGGCCTGGCGCAGGGCCACACCCTCGCTGCAGGAGGGGTCGTCGCCGCTCTGCCGGAACCGATCGAAGGCGCTTCGAACGGCGGGTGCCGCGCGGATGACGCCGAGCGAGGCCAGCGCCTCGGCCGACCAACTGCGCACCACGTCGCTCTCGCTCCCCAGCAGGGCGATCAGCACATCGGCCGGGCGCGGGTCGTCGAACGCGTTGAACACCTCGATCGCGCACAGCTGCCCGAACGGCGCGAGGTGGGGCGTTGCCGCGATGACCGCGTCCAGCACGGCCGGTCCCCGGGCGATCAGGGCGTGCTGGGCGTCCTCGGCGGTCTCGGTGCTGTCCGAGTCGAGCTCGGCGACGAGGCTGGCGAGGGTGCTGTCCATGGGCAAGCAGTCTTGCCGGGGCCGGCCGGGCGGCGCGAGGGGATTTCCACGAGGTGCGCAGAACCGGTGACGGCCGGCACCGGGGCGGCTGTAACGTAGCGTGTCCCGCGGATCGACAGAGGGTGGGGGTGGGGCTGCGTGGCGGGGGGTGCGGCGAAGCCCGGGTCCGTCTTCGTCGGGGTGATCGAGGCCGTCGCGGAGGACGTGCTGGCGGTCGGGGCGGGCGGGTACAGCTACGCGGTCGACTACGACCGGGCGGGGATCGGCGCTCCGCTGTGCCCGCGGCAGGTCGTGCGGTTCGTGCTGACGGGCGACCGGACCGGGCGGCTGCTGCCGCTGCCGGACCGGGCCGCGTGGCAAGCGTTCGCGGATGCGCTGCCCCCCGACCGGTCGGTGGCGGGGAGCGTCGTGGGCATGCACCGCGGTCACCTGCTGGTGCAGGTCGGGCCGCTGTACGGCCGGCTGCCCGCGTCGGCCGGGGCCCGAACGTCCGTGCTGAGCAGCCGGGTTCCGGTCGTGGTCGGGCGCCTGGACGGCGCGACCGGGTTGGTGGAACTCGCCCTCGCTGCCCGGGCCGACCTCGTGGAGATGGCCCTGCGGCAGGAACTCGCCGACTCCCTCGCCGAGCGGGAACGGCTGTCCGCGGAGGTCGTGCGGCTTGAGAGCCCACCCAACGGCGGCGAGTACCGGGCGGCCACCCTGAAGGAGGCGCGGGTGAGGCTGCGCTACGCCGAGACCGCGACCGCGCTGGCGCAGCAGGCGATCGACCAGTACCTGGGCGGCAGGGCCCGGGGGGCCCCCGCGGAGCCCGGGCGGCCGTCGGCTGTGGCGGGCGCGGTGGCTGCGGGGGGCGCGGATGCCGGGGGTGGTGGCGCCGGGGGTGGCGGTGCGGGCTCGGGGGGCGGCGGGCCGTACGAGCCGGAGGACTACGCGGCGGCGGCCGGGCTGATCAGCATGGGGTTGGCGGAGATGTTCCTGCTGGTCGGGCCGCCGCCGACGCAGTCATGGGGACGGACACCGGACGGGCCGGGAGGCCTCGGAGGCAGTAGTGACGACAGCCCGGTCGGGGCCGGACAGGGAGGGGCGGGCCGTGGCTGAGCCGGAGGGCGAGGTCATGCTCGGCTCGGTGGAGCTGGAGCTGGCGCACAAGATCGCGCGGGAGTGGGCCGACGTCCCGGCGAGCCACCTCGCGGCGGCGTTCGCCGCGATGGAGCCGCAGTTGCAGCGCACCCACGAGTACCGGATGCGCCAGGCCGACCACGAGCACAAGCAGCGGCTGCTGGAGCTGAAGGATGCCGACCGGCAGTACGAGCTGGAGCTCGCCAGGTCGCGGGAGCGGCTCGACCGGACGGAGAAGGCCCACCGGCAGCACCTGGTCGGGGTCGCGGCGGGTGCGGCGGTGAGCCTGTCGTGCATCGGCGGGGCGATCTGGTTCGGGGCGGCGGGCCACTACTGGCCGATGGCGATCCTGGTCGGGCCGGTGCTGATCGCGCTGACAAAGATGTTCGTGCTGCGACGGAGCGAGCCAGGCGACGTGGGGACGATCGCGTCGGCGGTGAACCGGCTGGTCGGGCGGGCGCCGGTGCAGGCCGACCCCGGCGCGGGCGGGACGACGGGTGCGGTGTAGCGCGCCGGATCGATCAAATTCCCTTTCTTGAGCGGAAGCTGACGAAGCGTCATAGCCGCGACATGGCGGGCGCGCGTGCGGCGGCGGGGTTCGGCGTCGCAGCGGGTGCCGGCGGCGTGGGAGGAGGTGGCGCGGCGGCGGACGGTGGGCCGATCGGCGGGTAGGTCGAAGTGCGAGTGGGGTTGAGTCGCCCTCGTTCGGCTCGGACCGCTCGGCCTCCGGCCCGTCCGGTCTCGGGCGGCGCGGAGGGGGTGACGCGGGCGGAGCGGGCGGACTGGTGCGTCTGCCGTCCTCCGGGTCCTTGCCGTCGGTGCGGGGCTGCTCCGACATGGTGGTCCCCTCGCTTCAACGGTCGTCGGTGTGCTGCACGGGCCGGCGGGCGGCGGGATCGGTGACGGGATGTCACCGGGGTTGTGGGCCATGGGGAGGACAGTGGGCACGAGGTGGGCGGGGATGGGCGCGTTGTGTGGGGGAGGAGGGGATGGGTCGGGGACGATCGAGGTGCGGCGGGCGCGCGGCGGGTGCGCCGGAGCGGGTGGCAGGAGTAGCGGATGGCGATCGGGCGGCGGGGGTTCCTGGGGGCGCTGGGTGCGGGTGGGGCGCTGGCACTGGCCGGGGGCCGGGAGGCGGTGGCGTACGGGGGCGTGCCGCGGCCCGGGGTGGAGGCGTGGCCCGGGCGGGGCCGCCGGGCGGCGGTGCCGCCGGACTGGGCGGCGCTGCGGCAGCGGCTGGGGGAGCGGTTGGTGATGCCGGGCGACCCGGACTACCCGGTGCAGCGGCTCGGGTTCAACGAGCTGCACGACGACCAGTACCCGGCGGCGGTGGCGCGGTGCGCCTCGGCCGGGGACGTCCAGGCGTGCCTGGAGGTGGCCCGCGGGCACGGGATCCCGATCGCGGCGCGCAGCGGCGGGCACAACTACCTCGGGTACAGCGTGCCGGACGGCGGTCTGGTGATGGACCTGCGGCTGATGGCCGACATCGAGGTGCGGCCGGACGGCACGGCGGTGGTGGGCGCCGGGGCACGGCTGATCGAGGTGTACGCGGCACTGGCGGCGGCCGGGCGGCTGATGCCGGCGGGGTCGTGCCCGACGGTGGGCGTGAGCGGGCTGACACTGGGCGGCGGGATCGGGGTGCTCGCCCGGAAGTACGGGCTGACCTGCGACCGGGTGGCCGGGGCGCGGGTGGTGACGGCGGACGCGTGCCTGCGGGACGCGTGCGAGAGCAGCGAGCCGGACCTGTACTGGGCGCTGCGCGGCGGGGGCGGCGGCAACTTCGGCGTGGTCACCGAGTTCGAGTTCCGGACCGAGCCGGCGCCGGTGCTCACCGTCGCGTCGCTCACCTTCCCGCGCGGCTCGGTCGCGGACGTGCTCGGCGCGTGGCAGCCGTGGGTGGCGATGGCGCCGTTCGAGATGTGGGCGAGCTGCCAGGTGTCGGGAGGCACGCCGCCGGGCGCGAAGGTGGTCGCCTGCTGGGTGGGCGACAAGACGGGCGCCGACGCGCAGCTGGACCGGCTGGTCGCGGCGGCCGGAGTGCAGCCGGCCACCCGCAGCGTACGGGAGCTGGACTACCTGAACGCCATGAAGTACATGGCCGGGTGCTTCACCGACACCGTCGAGCAGTGCCACCCGGTCTGGGAGGGCGGGGTGCTGCAGCGGACGGGCTTCGTCGCCGGATCGCAGATGATCGGCCGGCCGCTGGACGCCGCGGGCGTGGACGCGCTGGCGACCGGGCGCCCCGGAGTGGACCTGCTGTTCGACTCGCTCGGCGGCGCGGTCGCCGAGCTCGCACCGGACGCGACCGCGTTCCCGCACCGGACGGCCTCGGCGAGCGTGCAGATCTACATCGGCACGACGGCGGCCGGGGAGGAGACCGCGACGGAGACGGTCGACGCGGTCCGCGAGGGACTGGTGCGGCTCGGCACCTCCGGCGCGTACGTGAACTACCTGGACGCCGACCAGCCGGACTGGGGACGCGAGTACTACGGCCTGAACCTGCCGCGCCTCAAGCACGTCGCCCGGCAGTACGACCCCGACGGCGTCTTCGCCTTCCCGCGGTCGGTCGCCTCCGCGTGAGGCCGACGAGGGAAAATCCGCTGGCATGACGGGCGTTCGGGCGGCGACACTGCACCGGTGAGCGCTCCGACGTCGTCGCCCAGAGCGCTCCCCGTGCCGGTCCAGGATCCCCGGGCGTGGGGAGTGGCGCTCGACTTCGCGGACATGCGAGCGCTGGTGGCCGACCTGGTGATGCCGAGCGGCGCGTCGATGTACGTCATGAGCGGGCTGGAGACCGCCCGAGAACTCCTCAGGTACTCCTTCTACCGGTACGAGTTCGCGACGGTCGCCGTCACACATTCCCTGGTCGCGCTGGAGCAGGTGCTCGCCGAGCGCCTGGCCGTCGACGCACCGCTGCAGGACCTCATCGGGCGGGCCGCCGCCGCGGGACTCCTCCCGGGCGACCTGGCTGCCGAGCTCGACCGCGGCCGACTCCTGCGGGACAGGGTCGCGCGGGGCGCCGCGACCAGCGGTGCTCTCCGTCCGGAGGGCGCCGTCGTCAGGGTGCGGGCCGTCTTCGACGCCGTCGCGCTGCTCCTGCGGCCGCTGCCGGCGGCCGCCGACGGGGGCGGAGCCCGAGCTGGTGATCGGCTCGCGGTGCTGTGGGAGGAACACCTGCGGGCGCCGTTCCCCGAGAGCTTCCGCGGTACGGACATCGACGGGGTGGACCTGATCCTGCTGGACGCCGACGTCGCGGGACTCGTCCGGCGCGAGCTCGGCGGAGGGCTCGACGGCGACGGCGTCGCCGTCCTCTGGGCGTGCATCGCGCACCTGGAGAGGATCGTGCCGCTGATCGACGAGGAGTACTGCGCCTCCTACTGCGCGAGGCTTCGCACGGCGGCCTGCCTCGCGGCAAGGCGCCACCTCCCCGCCGCGAGTTGATCCCGGACGTTGCGCTCAACGGCCCGGATCGTGCCGGACGTAGTCCAGGTGCGCCGTGCCGGTCTCGATGCGGTTCCCGTCGAGACCGTCCCGGGCGGGGCGTGGGCGCGAACCGGGTACGGTGCGTGGGGAGGGGACGAGGTGTTCCCTTCGAGTGGCGAAGGGTCCGCACCGTGGTTGAGTCGAGCAGCGCCGGCGGCGTCGAGTTCCTGGTCATCGGTGAGTGCGTCGCCGACGTGGTGCGCGCGCCGAGGGAGGCGGACCGGCCGCATGCGGGCGGGAGCCCGGCGAACGTGGCGTTCGGGCTGGCACGGCTCGGGCGGCGGGTGGCGCTGCTGACGCAGGTGGGGGAGGACGCGATGGGGGCGCTGATCGGGGCGCACCTGCGCGGGGCCGGGGTCGAGGTGCTGACGGACGGTCAGGCGGTGGACACACCGGTGGCGGTGGTCACGGTCGACGGGCACGGCAAGGCGTCGTACGCGTTCGCGATCGGCTGGAGCCTGCGCCGGCCGGCTGTGCTGCCGGGCGCGCCGCGGGTGCACCTGGGGTCGATCGCCGCGGTCGTGGAGCCGGGCGGGGCGGTGGCGCGCGGGTTGCTGCGGGAGCTGCGGGCGGCGGGGGCGAGCGTGTCGTACGACCCGAACGTGCGGCCCGCGCTGTTCGGGGAGCGGGCGGCCGGGGTGGCCGCGGTGGAGGAGTGCGTGGCGCTGAGCGACGTGGTGAAGGCCAGCGACGAGGACCTGGAGTGGCTGTACCCGGGCGTCCCGGTGCGGGAGAGCGCGGCCCGGTGGCTGGCGTCGGGTCCGCGCACGGTGATCGTGACCCGGGGCGCGGAGGGGGCGTTCGCGCTGACCGCGGAGGGCGAGGTCCGGGCGGCGGCCGTGCCGGCCGAGGTGGTGGACACGGTCGGCGCCGGGGACTCGTTCATGGCGGCGGTGCTGGACGCGCTGGCGGACGGCGCGGACGTGGGAACGGCGATGGCGGCGGCCTCCGAGGCCGCCGCCGTCACCGTCTCCAGGGCCGGCGCCAACCCGCCGACCGCGGAGGAACTCGCGGCCCGTCGCTGAGCGGCGGGCCGCCGCGTCAGTGCGCGGCGAGCAGGTCGAGGGTGTCGACCACGCGGTTGGAGAAGCCCCACTCGTTGTCGTACCAGGCGACGACCTTGACGTGCTTGCCGTCGACCCGGGTGAGCTCGGAGTCGAAGATCGAGGAGTGCGGGTTGCCGGTGATGTCCGCGGAGACCAGCGGGTCGTCGGAGTACTCCAGGACGCCGGCCAGCGGGCCCTCGGCGGCGGCGCGGTAGGCGGCCAGGATCTCCTCGCGGGTGACCTCGCGGGAGACCGTGGTGTTCAGCTCGACGATCGAGCCGACCGGCACGGGCACGCGGATCGAGTCGCCGGAGAGCTTGCCGTCCAGGTTCGGCAGGACCAGGCCGATCGCCTTCGCGGCGCCGGTGGTGGTCGGCACGATGTTCACGCCGGCGGCGCGGGCACGGCGCGGGTCGCGGTGCGGGCCGTCCTGGAGGTTCTGCTCCTGGGTGTAGGCGTGCACGGTGGTCATGAAGCCGTGCTCGATGCCGGCCAGCTGGTCGAGGACCGCGGCCAGCGGGGCGAGCGCGTTGGTGGTGCAGGAGGCGTTGGAGACGACGGTGTGCACCTCCGGGTCGTACGCGTCGGTGTTCACGCCGTAGGCGAGCGTCACGTCGGCGCCGTCGGACGGCGCGCTGACCAGGACCTTCTTCGCACCGGCGTCGAGGTGGGCGCGGGCGGCGGACGCGGCGGTGAACCGGCCGGTCGCCTCCAGCACGATGTCCACACCGAGCTCGGCCCACGGCAGGTTGGCCGGGTCGCGCTCGGCCAGCACCTTGATCCGGCGGCCGTCGACCACCAGGGTGTCGCCCTCGACCTCCACCGGGCGGCCCAGGCGGCCGGAGGTGGTGTCGTACTTCAGCAGACGGGCGAGCGCCTTGGGCTCGGTGAGGTCGTTGACCGCGACGATCTCCAGCTTGCTGTCGCGCTCGATGAGGGCCCGCACGACGTTGCGTCCGATGCGACCGAATCCGTTGACGGCGATGCGAGTCATGGGTGGTGTCTCCCGTTTCCGTTCCTTTGCGTTGCCACCAGCCTCGCTCGTCGGAGGCGTCCGTGGCATGGGCGGGAGTGCCACGGTTCGAAAGGATCTCGCCAGATCGGTCGGGGGCGACCGGACGACTCCGGAGACCCCCGACCGCAGGTGAGCTACCGGTGGGCGGAGAGCTGGGTCAGGGCGAGGTCGAGCGCGTCCGCGAAGAAGTCCGCGGCCGCGGCGTCGATGCACAGCGGCGGCTTGATCTTCAGGATGTTCAGGTGGTCGCCGGTCGGCTGGACGACCACGCCGAGGTCGAGCATCCGGTCGCAGAGCTCGGCGGTCTCCTCGGTCGCGGGCTCCAGGGTGGTGCGGTCGCGGACCAGTTCGAGGCCGAGGTAGAGCCCCGAGCCGTGCACCGCGCCGACGATCCCGTGCCGGTCGCCGAGGGCGGTGAGGCGTTCCTTGAGCTGCCCGCCCGTGCGCACCGCGTTGTCCTGCAGGTCCTCGTCGCGCAGGGCGTCGAGGACGGTCAGGCCGGCGACGCTGGAGACCGGGCTGCCGCCGGTGGAGGAGAAGAAGTACCCCTGGTCGCGGTAGCGCTCGGCGACGGCCCGGGAGGTGATCACCGCGCCGAGCGGGTGGCCGTTGCCCATGGCCTTGGCCACGCAGACGATGTCGGGGACGACGCCCTGTTCCTCGAAGCCCCAGAACCACTCGCCGAGCCGCCCGTACCCGACCTGGATCTCGTCCGCGACGGCCAGGCCGCCGTGCCGGCGCACGGCGGCGTACAGCTGCTCCAGGTACCCGGCGGGCAGCGGCACGCCGCCCGCGTTCCCGTAGTAGCTCTCGCTGACGAAGGCGCCCGGCGGCCGGCCGGATGCTGCCAGCTCCTCGACCAGCCGCACCGCCTCCGGCGCGTAGCGGGCCGCCTCCTCGCCCCGGTGGCGACCGCGGTAGGAGTTCGGCGAGTCCACGGTGTGCACCCAACTCGGGCGGGTGGAGAGCGCGTTGGGATTGTCCTGGAGCGAGGTGGAGACGGCGTCGGAGGCGTACGTCCAGCCGTGGTACGCCTCGCGTAGGGCGACCACGTCGTGCTGCCCGGTCGCGCCGATCGCCAGGCGGATGCCCAGGTCCACCGCCTCGGAGCCCGAGTTGACCAGGAAGACGGTGTCCAGCGGGTCCGGCAGCAGCGCGGCCAGCCGCTCGGTGAACTCCACCACCGAGCCGTAGTGGAAACGGGAGTTGGTGTTCAGCCGGCGCAACTGCCGGGTCACCGCGCGCTCGACGCCCGGGTGGGCGTGGCCGAGCGGCGTGACGTTGTTGACGATGTCGAGGTACGAGCGGCCCTCGGTCGACACCAGGTGGTGGCGCCAACCGCGTTCGATCCGCGGCGGCTCGGCGTAGTAGTGCCCCTGGACGGTGGCGAAGGAGGCGCGGCGCCGGGCCAGCAGGTCCGGACGGCCGTCGGAGTCGGGGGCGGCGTCGGAGGCGGGCAGGCCGATCAGCGGGGACGGGTCGGCGGTGAGGGCCAGCCAGCCGGCCGCGTACTCCGGGCGGACCAGCGCGGGGACGGCCGGTGCTCCGGCGGCCCGCAGCGCGATGCGCAGCCGGCTCCCGGCGGGCAGGGTGGCGACCGGGTCGCCCGGGTGCAGTGCGGTGCCGGCGGCGGGGTGCGGGGAGACCGCGGCGGGGAGGGCGATCTCCAGCACCAGGGCGTCGCAGCGGAGTTCCGCGCGGCCCGGCGCCGAGACCAGCAGCTCACCGGCGCAGGGGGCGTGGAGCTCGACGGCGGGCCCGGTCCACAGGTCGATGCCGGTGGCCACGGTGGCGGGGGAGGAGAGGGAGAGCGCCGGGGCGGCGGTGAGCCGGGCCTCCGCGTACCGGGTGGCCACGGCGGTGGCGCCGCCGGAGAGCGCGGCGGCGGCGAGCCGGTCCTCGGTACCGGGCTCCAGCCAGGCGCCGCGGTCCATGGCCTCGGACTCGGCCGACAGGTCGAGCAGGTCGACGCCTGCGGGATCGAGACCGGCCAGCAGCGGGTGGTGGGCGGCGAGGTGCGGGGCCCGCGCACGGGTGTCGACGGCGCGGGTGCCGGTGGCGGGAGGGTCGGCCGGACCGGGGACGCAGGGGACCGCGAGGGCGTCGGGGATGTCGGCGGCGGAGGGGTCGTGGCTGCTGCGGGCGCTCGGGACCGCCGCTGCGGCCGGTGCGGGCGCGTCCAGGCCGAGGGCGTCGAGGACCAGTGCGGTCATGACGGCGGAGGGCACGGCGGTGGCCTGCTCGAAGATCCGCCACTCGCGCTCCAGCGCGGCCCGGACGTACGCGTTGTCGGCGTCCACGGCGGCCTGGTGGCGGCCACTGGCGACCAGCCCGGCGGCGCGCAGCACGGTCAGCGGCCACACGGCGGCGGCCTCGGCGGCGGAGAGCGGGCGGACCCGGTGGAAGGCGCGCACCGCGGGCAGGACGTGGTGCGGCTCCATGCCGCTGTGGTGCAGCATCGAGGAGAGGCAGACGGCCAGCTCGGAGACCGCCCAGCTGGTGGTCAGATCGCCGAAGTCGATGACGCCGTCGGGCAGCGGCAGCGGGCTGCCGGGGTCGCGGACCAGGTTGTCGTCGGTCAGGTCCAGGTGGACGGCCTGCACCGGGAGCCGGTCGGCGAGCTCGGAGACCTCGGCCCAGGCGGTGCCGGTGGCGGTCAGGACGGCCGCGCGGCGCTCGGGCTCCGTGACGTGCTCCAGGAGCCGGGCGACCACCTGGTCCGTGTAGCGCAGGTCCCACTGGAGGACGCGGTCCAGGCCGGGGTGGCGGAAGTCGCGCAGCGCAGCGCCGACCCGGCCGGCGATCCGGCCCATCGCGGCGACCGTCCCGGGGGAGAGGTGGCGGGGGCCGGAGAGCGCGCCGCCGGGCAGGAAGCGCAGCAGGCGGGCGGTGACCGGGCCGTCCCCGGTGTCGACGACGACGCTGCGGCGCGTTCCGTCGGGGCCGCGCAGGACGGTGGCCACCCGGAGGTCCGGGTGGGCGGCGGCGAGCAGGTCGGCCGCGCTGTCCTGGGCGTCGATCTCGGTCGCGGTGAACGCGGGGTTGGCGACCTTGAGGACGGCGACGGGTGTGCCGTCCGCCCCGCGCAGCAGGAAGTTGGCGTCCTGCTGGCTGCCCAGCTCCTCGGCGTGGATCCGCAGCCCGAAGTGCTCGGCGGTCAGGTCGCGCGCCCGCTCCGGGCTGATCCGGGGTGCGGGGAGGGCGCCGTGGGCGAAGAAGTCGAGGGTGGTGGGCTGGCTGTGGTACATGCCGGGATCCTGGATCGCTCGGTGGGGAGGGTCTGCCGGTCGGCGGGTGTCACTGCACGTCCTGCGGGGTCACTGGACGTCCCACATGAAGCGGTGGGTGTGGATCCCGAAGTACGGGAAGCTCTCCACCGCCGTGACGCCCTCGATCGGGCGGACCACGTCGTTGATGAAGGCCAGCAGGTCGTGCGGGCGCCGGCAGACCGCCTCGGCGAAGAGGTCGAAGCTGCCGGAGGTGAGTACGGAGTAGACGATCTCCTCGTGGCGGGCGAGCTCGTCCGCCACCGTGCGCGGGTCGCCGTCCACGCGCAGGCCCAGCAGGCCCATCGCCTGGCCGCCCATCGCCATCGGATCGGTGACGCCGACGACCTGCACCACCTTGGTGTCGATCAGCCGTTGCAGCCGCTGCCGGGCGGCCGAGGGGGAGAGACCGACCTTGGGGCCGAGGTCGGCGTAGGGGATCCGTCCATCGGTCTGCAGCTCGCGCAGGATCGCGCGGTCGACATCGTCCATGGCGCAACGCTAGCGCGCATTCGAGCGGATGGCGAGACTTTGACGCTCGAATCGATTGCCGGAGCGATCGTATCGAGCGTCTCCCTGCGTCACTCGCCCCGGGTGAAGGTGCGTCGGTACTCGGTGGGTGTGGTGCCCAGGATGCGGTGGAAGTGCAGGCGCAGGTTGGTCCCCGTGCCGAGGCCCACGTCCGCGGCGATCTGTTCGACGCTGCGCTCGGAGCGCTCCAACAGCTCGCGGGCCAGGTCGATCCGGGCGCGCATCACCCACTGCATCGGCGTGTAGCCGGTGTCCTCGACGAAGCGGCGGGAGAAGGTGCGCGGGGAGACCGCGGCGTGCCGGGCCAGGTGCTCCAGGGTGAGCGGCTCGCCGAGGCGGTGCAGCGCCCACTCGCGGGTCGCGGCGAAGCGCTCGCCGACCGCCTCCGGCACGCTGCGCGGCACGTACTGCGCCTGACCGCCGCTGCGGTACGGGGCGGCGACCAGGCGGCGGGCGGCGTGGTTGGACGCCGCCACCCCGAGGTCGCGGCGCAGGATGTGCAGGCACAGGTCGATGCCGGAGGCGGCGCCGGCCGAGGTGAGCACCGTGCCCTCGTCGACGAAGAGCACGTTCTCGTCCACGTTGATCGCCGGGTACCGGGCGGCCAGCGCCCGGGTGTAGTGCCAGTGCGTGGTCGCCCGGCGGCCGTCCAGCAGGCCGGTCGCGGCGAGCGCGAACGCGCCGGTGGAGATCGCGGCCATGCGGGCCCCGCGCTCATGGGCGGTGATCAGCGCCTCGACGACGGCCGGCGGCGGGTCGTCGCGGTCGGGGAAGCGGTAGCCGGGGACGAAGACGACGTCCGCCCAGGCGAGCGCCTCCAGGCCGTGCGCCACGTGGTACGACAGGCCGTCGCCGCCCGCCACCAGGCCCGGCGCCGCGCCGCACACCCGCACCTCGTACGGCATGCTCGCGCGGGTGGTGAACACCTGCGCGGGGATCCCGACGTCCAGCGGCTTCGCCCCGTCCAGGACCAGGACGGCCACCCGGTGCAGCCGTTCCGCCGCGCGCATCTCCCCACCTCACGTCCTGTCGGTTCCGGCCCCACCGTACGCCTCGGGACGCGGGCGATCAGGGTGCGCCGTCCGTGCCGGCCTGCTCGATCTGCTGGATCAGGCGCTTGAGCTGGGCGACCTCCTCGCGCAGCGCACGGTCGCCCGCGGGGGTGAGGGAGAGCCAGGTGCGGGCGCGCCTGCCCTCGTAGCCCTTCTCGATCTCCACCAGACCGGCCTTCTCCAGGACGGACAGGTGCTGGCTGAGGTTGCCGGCGGTCAGGCCGAGCGTGGTGCGCAGGAAGCCGAACTCCACGCGGCGGGCCTGGTGCGCGACGGTGAGGATGCCGAGCCGCACGCGCTGGTGGACCACGTCGTCCAGCCCGTTGACGGGGTGCTGCTCGTGCTCGGGTGCGGTGCTCATCGGGCGGTGCGCCGTCCGTTCCGCTCGGCCAGGCCGAAGCCGAGGGCCCCCAGCAGGAGCAGGACGCCGGGTACGCCGTAGCGGGGCAGGGCCGACCACGGCGAGGTGGCCCCGATGCCCGCCCAGCCGGAGGAGAGGGGCACCAGTTCGACCGCCAGGCAGAGCGCGGCGAGCAGGAGGAGGGCGGGGCTGCGCTCCACCCGGGCCAGGACGAGGAGCGGGATCCCGACCGTCAGGGCGTTCCCCGTGAGCCGTTCCAGGAAGAGCGTCGACCCGGCGTCCGGGTCGAGGTGGAGACCCCAGAAGTCGAGCGGAGTACCGGGCTGGGGGATCCCGTGACGGGTGACCCACAACGAGGTGGCGGCGACCAGCCCGACCAGGGCGATCCCGGTGACCACGTACGGGCGGACCCGGGTGCCGACGCCGCGACGGCGGGCCCGGCGGAGGTAGAACACCGCCGTCGCGACGTACACCGCGGCGAATCCGACCGGCCAGTAGACCGGGGAGCCCTGGGAGGCCAGGGTGCAGCTGCCCCCTCCCGGGCAGGGCACCGACTCCAGGTGGAAAGTGAGGCGGCCGACCAGGACGCCGCCCAGCGTGAGCACGCCGAGCAGCAGGAGCGGGAACCAGGTGCCGCGCTGGGCGGCCCGGACCCGGCGGGTCAAGTCGCCGAGCTCGGACAGGACTTCGCGAGGCGCGCCCGAAGGCATCGATGCGTCTGTCATGCAGTCAGCTTTGCATCACAAACCATTCGGGGCAAGGGGCGGTACGGGCGGGGGCCGTCGACTACGCTGCGGTGGTGACCATCCTCGACCGCAGCCGCTGCGCCCTCGTCCTGATCGACCTGATGGAGCGGATCGCCGCCCTCCCGCTCGAACCGCGCAGCGGGGACGCGGTGGTGGCGGCATCGGCGGAGCTGGCCCGACGGTTCCGGGCGGCGGGCGCGCCCGTGATCGCGGTCCGGGTGGAACGGCCCGGCGTCGCCGAACAGCCGCCCGGCAGCGGGCTGGTGGCGGAGATCGCCGAACTCGCCGACGCGGTCGTGGTCAAGCGGACCATCGGCGCGTTCTACGGCACGGAGCTCGACGGACTGCTGCGCGCCCGGGGCGTGGAGACGGTGGTGCTGACGGGCATCGCCACCAACCTCGGCGTGGAGTCGACGGCCCGGGCGGCCGCCGACCACGGCTACGAACTGGTCTTCCCCGAGGACGCCCTCGCCGGGCTGACCGCCGCCGAGCACGAGGCGGCCGTCGCGCTCGACCTGCCGCGCTTCGGGTCGGTGGTCACCAGCGCGGAGATCGAGCTCGGCTGACCGCGGAGCCGACAGCCGGGATCCCCGCACCGCCGGTCGCCGAGCAACTGTCAGGCCCTCAGTTCCCAGTCCTGGGGGAGGTCGACCGTGAGGAGGTCCTCGACCTCGGGAGGCGGGAACGCGGGCCACGTCCTCGACACTCCGTGGCGACGGTTCAGACGGCGGTCGAGGAAGCGCTGCACCCGGGTGAGCCCGCGGGCGGCCTCTGCCGGAGTGAGGCGACCGTCCGCGAGAGCCAGCGCGTACTCGTCCAGGTCGAGCAGGCGGTAGGGCTGGTCGGGCGGGCCGACGACGACGTCGATCCACATGTCCCGCGTCTCCACCACGCCGCTGCCGACGCCGCCCCACTCGACGCCGATGAGGTCGCAGTACCACCAACCCCGCTGTTCGGGAGGGAAGATCACCGGCTGGTCGATCTGCAGGTGCTCGTCCAGCAGGACGAAAGTGCGTTGGACGTGGTCGATGCCGTCCGCGTGGAAGCCCCAGGTGTACGCGACGACGCTGCCGCGCCGGATCCCGGCGGCCGTCAGCCTGCCGTCGCGGATGACGGTCACGTGTTCGTCCGGTGCCACGGTGCACACCGTACCCGCGGGACGGGCGCAGGGCGGTGCGGTCTCCTGCTCCTGCGGCCGTCATCCGGATGGACGGCCCGGCGGGCGCCTGCGCGCAGGTCCCAGGGTTCGGCCCCGCGGCGGGGGGCGGGGTGACGCATTCGTGCCGAGCCGGCCGGGCACCCCGGCGTCCGCGAGCGCAGGGAACCTCCGTTCGTGCGCCGGGTTCCGGGGCCGTCCGGCCGACTCCGCAGCTGACGGTTCTGCTCGGTGGTCGCTGCTTCGTCGGCGCCGACGGCCTCGGGAACCTCCATGGGCACCGGCTGTTCCGGGGGGCCTCGAGCTCAGAGGCGTTCGAAGCCCCGGCGGAGTTCCCAGTCGGTGACGGCGGCGTCGTGGGCGGCGAGTTCGGTCCGTCCGGCGTGGGTGTAGTGCTGGACGACGTCCTTGCCGAACGCCTCGGTGGCGGCGGCGCTGTTCTCGAACAGGGCGACCGCGTCGCGCAGGGTCGTCGGGACGCGGGGCGCGTCGCCGGCGTACGCGTTGCCGGTGAACTCCGGCTCCAGTGCGAGCTGTTGCTCGATGCCGTGGAGTCCGGCGGCGATCAGGGCGGCGACCGCGAGGTACGGGTTGACGTCGCCGCCGGGGACGCGGTTCTCGAAGCGCAGGGACGGGCCGTGGCCGACCACGCGCAGGGCGCAGGTCCGGTTGTCGCGTCCCCAGGCGATGGCGGTCGGTGCGAAGCTGCCGTCGACGTAGCGCTTGTAGGAGTTGATGTTCGGCGCGAGGAGGAGGGAGAACTCGGCGAGGCAGGCGAGCTGTCCGGCGAGGAAGTGCTCCATGGTGCGGGAGAAGCCGTGGGGGCCGTCGCCGGGCATGACGGGCAGGCCGGCTTCGTCACGCAGGCTGAGGTGGATGTGGCAGGAGTTGCCCTCGCGCTCGTTGTACTTGGCCATGAAGGTGAGGCTCTGGCCCTCCTGGGCGGCGATCTCCTTGGCGCCGGTCTTGTAGACGGAGTGGTTGTCGCAGGTGGTGAGCGCGTCGGCGTACTTGAAGGCGATCTCGTGCTGGCCGAGGTTGCACTCGCCCTTGGCGGACTCGACGACGAGCCCGGCGCCGGCCATCTCGTTGCGCAGCCGGCGCAGCAGGGGTTCGATGCGGGCGGTGCCGAGGATGGAGTAGTCGACGTTGTACTGGTTGACCGGCGTGAGCGCCTGGTAGTTCTTCTCCCAGGCCTGCTCGTAGGTGTCGCGGAAGACGATGAATTCGAGTTCGGTGCCCACGTGCGCCGTCCAGCCGTGGCCGGCGAGACGTTCGAGCTGGCGCTTGAGGATCTGGCGGGGGGAGACGGCGACGGGCCGCCCGTCGTGGTGGGCGAGGTCGCACTGGACCATCGCGGTGGCCGGGTGCCAGGGGACCATGCGCAGGGTGGTCAGGTCGGGGACGAAGACCAGGTCGCCGTAGCCGCTGTCCCAGGAGGAGACCTCGTAGCCGTCGACGGTGTTCATGTCGATGTCGACGGCGAGGAGGTAGCCGCAGCCCTCGGCGGCGTGCGGGACGACGTCGCTGAGGAAGTAGGAGGCGGCGACGCGCTTGCCCTGCAGGCGGCCCTGCATGTCGGTGATGGCGAGCACGACGGTGTCGACGGCTCCTTCGGCGATCAGCTCGCGCAGGCGGTCGAGCGTCAGTTCGGCGGAAGGCACTGGGTACTCCGGTTCTGAGTGGCAGGGGGAGCGGCGGGGAGGGAGAACGGCGGCGGCCCGCCGTCCGGCCCGGAGGCTGGTCGGCGGGCCGTCGGTGGGGTCAGCGGCCGACCGGCTCGGGCAGCGGCTGGGCGCCGGCGCGGGCCAGGTTGCGGGGGTGCGAAGGGTTCAGGAACCACTTGCGGGCGGACAGCACCCACCACAGGGCGGCGAAGCCGAGCACCACGGCCACCGCGACCGGCGCGTAGTTGAAGTTCTTCGCGGTGATCGGGTTGACCTGGGGCAGCATGAACAGGACGGTGATCACCGTCACCCACAGCACCGCGACGACGCCGATCGGACGGCTCGCCCGGCCCAGGTGCCACGGGCCGCGCACGAACCGGTCGCCCTGCCGCAGGCGCAGGAAGGTCGGGATGACGTAGGCGATGTACAGGCCGATGGTCGCGATCGAGGTGACGGCCGCGTACGCGGTGGCGTTGATCAGGTACGGCAGGCCGAGGGCGAGCGCGCCGACCACCGCGAGCCACACGGCGTTGGTGGGCGTGCGGGTGTTCGGGTTGATGCGGTGCCAGGTCCGGCTGAAGGGCAGCGCGCCGTCCCGCGAGAAGGCGTAGATCATGCGGGAGTTGGCGGTCACCGAGGCCATGCCGCAGAACAGCTGGGCGCCGATCACGACCAGCAGGAGGGCCTTGCCGCCGGCGTCGCCCAGCGAGTCGATGAACACCTGCGCCGGGGGGACGCCGATCGCGGTGCCGAGCGTGCCGTCCCAGTCCTGGATGGCGAAGGTGAGGCCGACGATCAGCACGAAGCCGGCGATCCAGGAGGTCCAGATCGAGCGGACGATGCCGCGCGGGCCGGCCACCGCGGCGTCGTTGGTCTCCTCGGTCATGTGCGCGGAGGCGTCGTAGCCGGTGAAGGTGTACTGCGCGACCAGGAGGCTGAGCAGGCCCACGTAGAAGCCGCTCTTGAAGCCGGTGTTGTTGACGAAGTGGCCGAACACGAAGGAGGCGGACTGATGGTGGTCCGGGACGACCGCCAGCAGGCCGACGATCACCAGCACGCCCACGACGTGCCACCAGACGCTGACGCTGTTGAGCACGGCCACCAGGCGCACGCCGAAGGTGTTCAGCACGCCGTGCAGCAGCAGGACGCCGGCGAAGATCGACATGGTGTGCTCGGGCGTCACCGCGAACTCGAACTGCAGGTCCAGGTACGCGTTGAGGAAGGTCGCGGCGCCGAAGTCGATGCCCGCCGTCACGGCGACCTGGCCCAGGACGTTGAACCACCCGGTGAACCACGCCCACGCGGCGGCCGACTTCGGCGGCGCCATCTCCTTGGCCCAGAAGTACAGGCCGGCCGAGGTCGGGTAGGAGGAACACACCTCCGCCATCGCCAGACCGACGAACAGCGTCATCGCGCCGACCAGCACCCAGCCCCAGGTGAGCATCGCCGGGCCGCCGGTGTTCAGACCGAACCCGTACAGCGTCAGGCAGCCCGACAGGATCGAGATGATGGTGAAGGACACCGCGAAGTTGGAGAAGCCGGACATCCGGCGGGCCAGCACCTGGGTGTAGCCGAGCTGGGCGAGGCGTTCCTCGTCCGACAGGTGGTCGGGTTCCAGAGGCATGAGCGGGGGTCCTCTCGGGGGGAGGGCAGCGCTGAGCACTGAGCGACGGGGAAGGGGGAAGGGGAAGCGGTACGGGCGGACCGGGCCTGGCGGGCGGCGGGCCCGCGGCCGGGCTACCCGCGGCGGCGGCTCCGGGTCGCGTTCCTGGCGCGCTCCTTGTGCGTCCGGAACAGCTGCTCGGCTTCACCGCAGTACGCCCAGGGGAGCTGGGCGGCATAGGGGCCGATCTCCTCGAACACCTCGTGGGCCTCGCGGTGGCGACCGGCGAACGAGAGCGCGTGGGCGAGGTAGTTGGCGTCGTCCATGAAGTTGGCGTGCGGCGTCGGCGATCTGCGCAGCCACCAGCGGTCCAGCACCCGGTCGATGTCGGGGCACTGCATCCACGGGTGGATGGCCGACCCGGTGGAGCGCTGCGCCTGCCGGAAGCGGTAGTGCTCGGCCTGCGCCACCAGCAGCAGGACGATCAGCGGGCTGCCGTCCGGCACGCTGTGCACCTGGTCGCGCGCCCAGTCGAACATCACCGTGGTCGACCCGTGCTTGCGCGGCATCAGGTAGGCCATCACCTCGTGGTAGCCCTCGCGGTTGAGCGGGTCGCGGCGGCGGACCTCGCCCCACAGCTCCAGCAGGGTCTTCCAGTCCGGGGTGAGCGTGCGGACCACGGCCATCATCACGAGCCAGGGGGACGGGTCGCCGGGCGCCGCGTCGGCCGCGGCCAGGCAGCTGCGCCAGACGTCGTCGAGCACCGCGTCGTCGGACTGGCCCGACACGATGGCCCGAAGTGCCTTGACGTGGGCCAGCATCGCCAGCGCGTCCGGATTGGTCGGCTCGGCGGACGCCCAGGTGTCGGCCCAGCGCAGCCGGACCCCGTTGCGGGCCAGGATCTGCAGGCGGAACACCCGGCGGTCCCAGTCACGCCCGGTGGCCGCGATCAGATCCCGCGGGCCGTCCCAACGCCCCATCAGGGCGTCCTCGCAGACCGTGCGCAGGGCCTGGTCGTCCCGGGCGGGATGGTTGTCCAGCAGCGCCTCGTCGCGCCAGCTCCACCTAGGCACGAGGATCCAGTGCTTCGGGCGTGGTCGTGATCACGAGAGGTGTTCTCCGTCTGGCGTCTGGCAGGTACACGGGCGGGATGGATACGCGGAGTCAGTGTTCGGTCGCTCTGCGGGAAGAACACAACCAGAGGCACAAGCGTTCGCAATAGGGCTCACAGGGGGCACACTCGATCACTTCGGCGCTCCGGAGGCTCAGTTGGACCTTAAGGTTTAGTAAGGAAGCCCTCACGGACGGTCAAATTCGCTTACAGTCCCGGCACATGGTGAGTGACGAGGACAGCACGGTCAGTACGCGCACGCCCAACCGGCGGCTCAGTGCGCTCATCGACCAGGCCGGGCTGTCGAACAAGCAGCTCGCACGCGCCGTCCGCGAGACCGCAGCCCGCTACGGCACCAACGCCCGCTGCACCCACACCAGCGTCCAGCGCTGGCGGGACGGCCGGCGCAGCCGAGCCGTGCCGCCGGCACTGATCGCCGAGACGCTCTCGCTGGCCCTCGGCCGCGCGGTGACCCCGGCCGACATCGGCATGCCCGCCGAAGGCCGTCCGCGCTCGCCCATGGACACCGCTTTCATCGAGGCCCCCGAGGAACTCGCCGCCGCGGCCTGCCGGTTGTGGGAGGCCGACCTCGACCGGTCCGACCTGGTCCACGCCGAGCTGCCGATCGGCCTGCTCTCCGGGCCGGCACTGCACTGGCTGCTGGCGGAGGAGGCGCCACCGCTCGCGGTACCGGCACCCGGCCCCGTTCCCAGTTCCGTTCCCGGTCCCGGCCTGGAGGTCACCCAGGCCGACCTCGGCCGGCTCCGGGCCACCCTCCACGCGTTCGAACCGATCATGGCGCGCCACGGCGGGGCCGTCGCCCACCGCCCGGTCGTCCAGTACCTGCTCAGTGACCTCGGCCGACTGCTGACCGGCAGCTACACCGAGCAGGTCGGCCGCTCGCTGTTCGGCATCGCGACACAGGGCCTGCTGCTCGCCGGCACCTGCGCCCACGAATCCGGACTGTCCGGCCTCGGCCGCCGCTACCACCTGCTCGCCCTCTTCTTCGCCCACCAGGCCGACGCCCGGGCCCTGGGAGGGCGCGCGCTCGTCGCACTCGCCGGCTCCTGCCCCGCCCCCGCCGACCAGCCGGCCGTCCTCGACCTGCTGCGCGCGGCCGCGCTCGGCACCCGTTCGGAGGCCGCCCCGGTCCGCGTCGCCGTGCACACCGCCGAAGCCTGGGCCCACGCGGTCCTCCGCGACGCCGCAGCCGCCGACCGGGCGCTCGCCCAGGCCCGCCGGGCCGCCGAGGCCGACGGGGGCGTGGCCGGTAAGGGCGGAGCGGACGACTGCGCAGCGGGCGCCGGTGCCGGGACGGAGAAGGGTGTCGTCGTCGGGACGGGCGCGTTCGTCGGCGGTGGGGCGGAGGACGCTCCCGCCGGTGACGGCGCCAGGAGCCCGGTGGGAAACGGGTCCGGTGCGCGGCGCGGGAATCCGGCCGGCCGCGCCCGGATCCTCCGCGACATCGCGGAGGCGGAACTCCGCTGCCGGGTCGCCCTCGGAGACCAGGCCGCCGCGCAGCAGTGCGCACAGGAGGTGCTGGCCTCGCTCGGACCGGCGGACGCGGTCCGCACCGTGGTGGTGAACGGCCTGCTCGCCACCGCCCAGCTCCGCAGCGGCCTGACCGAGCAGGCCTGCGACACGGCGGAGCGGGCCCTGTGGCAGTCGGCCGGCCTGCAGTCGGCCGCGGTCGACGGCCGGCTCGACGCCCTGGCGGACGAGCTGGCCGCATTGGAGGACGGCGGACGGCCCGCGATCCTCGCCAAGCTCATCCGCGAACAGCTCCACCACCGCGCGCCCCGCCGGCGCGGCTCCGACCTCTGAGCGCAAGCGCGCCGCAGGCCGGGTGTCCGGCGGACGTGGTGGTGAGGTGGAGCAGGGCGCCGAGGCAGCCGAGGGTGGCCCACGCGATGGCGAGCGGGTGACGGCGGCCCGGCCCAGCGGGTTCGCCGGGAGGGCGAGTGCCCGGGCCGCCAGGCCGGTGCCTGCCGCCACGGTCGCGCCCGGTGTGAGCAACGCGGGGGCTGAGGCCTGGGTGATCCGCCATGGATCGGCCGGTGAACCGGTGCGTGCCCGGGCTCCCCCGACCTTGCCGGCCGTCGACGGTGCGGCGACGGCCGTGCCGGGCGGCGCACCGGGCCGCTGTCCTCGGGCCCGGTGGATCCGCGCACCCGTCCTCCCCGGTCCGGTCGCGCGCAAGGCTGTCGGGCGGGAAGTCGGTGTGGTGTTTGCCACCGGGATGGCCGTATTGGTGGTGAAATGTCACGCGATACGGCTTTCGTACACAGATCAGACGATCTGTGGTGGTTTGATTCGAAGGTGTGGATGGGTTGTAAGTCTTTGAATCGATGGCCGATTCGGATTTTTGCCCAGTGAAGCGAAGGTTTCGTCTTCTGTCCAATCGCCTCGGGGCGCGGAATCAGTGGCGGTTACGGTGCACGCATGGTTCAGCTCGATTCCCGTCCAAGAGCCGGCGCCGAGGTCGCCGCCGGTTCGGACGTCGCCTCCGGTGTCCGGTCCAAGGGCCTCAACAGCAACTCCGTCGGCCTGCTCGGCAACACCGTGATCGGCGTGTCCACGGTCGCGCCGGTGTACTGCCTCACCACGACGCTCGGCACAACGGTGGCTGCGGTGGGCCTGCAGATGCCCGCGCTCTTCCTCGCGGGCTTCCTGCCGATGCTGCTGGTGGCGTTCGCCTACCGGGAGCTGAACAAGGCCATCCCCGACAGCGGCACCTCCTTCACCTGGACGGTGAAGGCGTTCGGCCCGAAGGTCGGCTGGATGTGCGGCTGGGGCCTGGTGATCGCCACCGTCATCGTGCTCTCCAACCTGGCGGGCGTCGCCACCGAGTACCTCTACCTGCTGCTCGGGGAGATCACCCGCAGCGACGCGGTCGCCGCGCTCAACGACAACAAGCCGGTGCACGTCCTCACCTGCCTGGCGCTGATCGCCGTCGCGACGATGATCAGCTACCGGGGGATGACGGCCACCAAGGGCGTGCAGTACGCACTGGTCGGCCTCCAGCTCGCGGTGCTCGGACTGTTCGTGGTGCTGGCGGTCTCGAAGGCGCTCGGCGGCGGCTCGGCCGGGTCGATCGACTTCTCCTGGCAGTGGCTGAACCCGTTCGCCGTCAGCTCCTTCACCGCCTTCACCGCCGGCCTGTCGCTGTCGCTCTTCATGTACTGGGGCTGGGACGCCTGCCTGAGCGCCAACGAGGAGACCGGCGGCAGCGAGAAGACCCCCGGCCGCGCCGCGACCCTGGCCATGGCCGTGCTGGTGGGCTCGTACCTGCTCACCGCGGTCGCCGTCCAGATGTACGCCGGTGTCGGCGGGACCGGCACCGGCCTGGGCAACCCCGAGACCTCGTCCAACGTGCTCGCCGTCCTGGCCGGCCCGGTGATGGGCCCGGTGCTGGGCGTCCTGCTGTTCGTCGCGGTGCTGGCCTCCGCGTCGGCCAGCCTGCAGACCACCTTCATCCCGGTCAGCCGCACCGTCCTGGCGATGAGCGTGTACGAGGCGCTGCCCGCCTCCTTCACCGAGGTCAACGAGCGCTACCGGACCCCCGGCCGGGCGATCGTCACCGCGGGCGTCGGCACCGGCGTGTTCTACACGGTGATGACCATGGTGAGCGAGCACGTCCTCGCCGACACCATCGCCGCGCTGACCCTGATGATCTGCTTCTACTACTCGCTGACCGCGTTCGCCTGCGCCTGGTACTTCCGCCGCGAGCTGCGGCGCTCGGTCAAGGATGCCGTCCTCAAGGGCGTCTTCCCGGTCACCGGCGGTGTCGTCCTCGCGGCGATCTTCGGCAAGAGCCTGGTCGACATGTACGACCCTTCGTACGGCTCCGGCAGCTCGGTGTTCGGCGTCGGCAGCGTCTTCGTCGTCGGCGGCGGACTGCTCGCCCTCGGCCTCGTCGTGATGGCCGTCATGACCCGCCGCAGCCCGGCCTTCTTCCGCGGCGAGATCCTCACCCGCGACACCCCGGCCCTGGTCATCCCCGACTGACGGGCCTCGTGCGCATGCCGCCCCGGGGACCACGTACGGACCCCGGGGCGGTTTCGCGTTCTCAGGCGACCCAGCCGCCGGTCATCGCCTGCACGGCCGAACCGTCCAGGTCCTTCAGCTTCACCCCGGCGAAGGCGCGCGCCGCCTCGGAGGTGAGCACCCGGAAGGCCGGCCGCTCGGCCGCCAGCAGCTCGACCAGCTCGGCCGCCACCTCCTGGGAGGCCTGCGCGTTGGCGAACGCGCCGCGGGTCCGCTCCAGGTAGGCCGACAGAGCGGGGGCGTACGGCCCGGCGAGTTCCAGCGCGTTGTCCGCGAGACCCACGTTCTCGACGAACTCGCTGGCCACCGCGCCCGGCTCCACCACGCTGACTGAGACGCCGACGGTCGCCGCGACCGGTGCGAGCGACTCCATGAAGCCCTCGACTGCGAACTTGGCCGCGCAGTACGCCTCGTTGAACGGCTGGCCGATCACCCCGCCGACGCTGGTCACCGTCACCACCCGGCCGCCGCTCGCCCGCAGCAGCGGCAGCGCCGCCTTGGTGACGTGCAGCACGCCGAAGAAGTTGACCTCCATGACGGCCCGGACGTCGTCCACACCCTCCTGCTCCAGCGTGCCGACGTGCCCCGCGCCGGCGTTGTTGACCAGCGCGTCCAGCCGGTCGAGGCCGCCGAGGCAAGCCTCGACCGACGCCGGGTCGGTGACGTCGAGCGGCCGGACGTCGACGGTGACCCCGGCCTCCTCCGCGGCCGCCAGCAGCGCGCCCGCCTTGCCGGTGTCGCGCATGGTGGCGACCACGTGCCAGCCGCTCCGCGCGGCGGCCACGGCGGTGGCCAGGCCGATGCCGGAGGAGGTGCCGGTGACCAGGACGGTCTTGGTGCTCATGGCGGTGACTCCTGACTGCAGATGCTTATGGTTCATAACCAATGTCTTTCATAACTATGGGGCGAGATATTTCAGCGTGTCAAGCACCTGGGTAGGATGAGCCCCATGTCCAGCCCCACGGATGCGCTCACCACCGAGATCGTCGGCCTCTTCGCCGCCATCAACCGGCGCTACGCCCAGGAGTCCGAGGCCGCCGCCGCGACCCACGACCTCACCCCGCTCCAGGCCAAGGCGCTGCTCGCCGCCGAAGACCCCGTCCCGACCCGCCGCATCGCCGACCGGCTGCACGCCGAACCGTCCAACGTCACCGCGATCGTCGACCGGCTGCAGGCCCGCGGCCTCGTCGAACGCGGCAGCGACCCGGCCGACCGCCGCGTCAAGCGCGTCGCCGCCACCACGGCCGGCCTCGCCGTCGCCGCGGACCTCCGCGCCCGCATGCCCTTCGCCGCAGAGCCGCTGGCGGCCCTCACGGTGCAGCAGCGCGAGTCGCTGCGCGAACTGCTCCAACTGGTCCTGGAGGCGTGACGCGAGCCGCCGGCTCGGGGTGCGTGCGGGCAGGGTTGCCGATCGGTGGTCTCTCAGTCGACCGCTGCGTTCGAGCTGCTCAGAGGCCGGTGGTGTCGAGGTCGAGGTTGAACGGAGCGGGCAACCGGACCGGCGTACCGAAGGGGCGGGGGCCGTCCTCGGTCGCGTAGCCGAGGCGGCCGGGGTCGCTGAACAGCGTTCAGGTGCGGCTCTGCCGGTCGACCAGGAGGTAGAGCGGGGTGCCGTACTGGCCGTAGCGGCGGCGCTTCACGGCCCGGTCGCTGTCCGCGGTCGACGGGGAGGTGACCTCGACGACGAGCAAGGTGTGATGGGGGAGAAGCGCGCCCTCGGTGCTCGCGGCGAGGCCGGCGGGGACGACCGCGAGGCCCGGGACGTACCGGTTGGCGCTGCCGGGGAGGTCGAGGTCGCCGGAGCCGGCGACCAGGCCGAGGGCGGCCAGGCGTGCGGCCAGTCCCCGTCGGAGGGAGGCGATGGCTGCCTCGTGCGCCCAGGACCGGGAGACGGGGGTGGCGACGCCCTCGACGAGTTCGGTCCGGGGTGGGCCGTGGTCATCTGCGGGTCTCCTCGGTGCTGGTCGCGGTCGGGGCCGATGCCGTGTTGTCAACGAGCACCGGCCCCGGGTGGGACGGGTTCCGCGGATCAGGAAGCGGTGGTGGCCTCCAGGGGGCTGAGGGTGGCGGCGCGGTGGGCCGGGAGGGTGGCGGCGAGGGCGCCGATCGCGGGGGCGGCGAGGGCGACGAGCAGGAGGGTGCCCCAGGGGAAGGCGAGGGTGTAGCCGGGGACGGCGCCGTTGGCGAGCGCGCCGACCGACCGGGCGGAGACGAGCCCGGCGGCGAGGCCGAGCAGGGTGCCGAACACGGCGACGGTGACCGCCTCCAGACGTACCGTGCGGCGGACGGTGGCGCGGTCCGTGCCGAGGGCGCGCAGGACGCCGAGCTCGCGGGTGCGTTCGGCGACGGAGACGGCGAGGGTGTTGGCGAGGCCGAGCGCGGAGATCACCGCACCGAGGACGAGCAGCCCGTACATCAGGGTGAGCAGGTCGCCGAGGGTGCCGGCCGCTTCGCGGACCAGCTCGCCGCGGCCCTGGACCTTCAGCAGCGGGTTGTCGCCGACGGCGGTGCGCAACTGCCGGTCGGTGGTGCCGTCGGTGCGGAGCAGGATCCGCTGGACGGAGCCGGGCAGGTAGGCGTCGCGCTGGACGTCGGCGCGGGCGGCGAGGGCGTCCTGGGCGGTGGGGTTGTCCCGGTAGACGGCGACGACGGTGTACGCGGTGGGCTGCCGGTTCTGCCCGAGGGCGGCGGTGACCCGGCTGCCGGTGGTGAGGCCGCTCTCCCGGGCGACGGTGGTGGAGACGGCGATCCGGCCCGGCCCGAGGTCGGCGGTGGAGCCGCTGGTGACATCGAGCGTCATGACGTCCGACAGGCCGTTCGGTTCGACGCCGGAGACGGTGCGGACGTGGCCGCCGATGACGAGGGTGGAGTCGGCGACGGCGGCGGCCGTCCGGACGCCGGGGGTGCCGGCGACGCGGCGGACGGTGTCGGAGTCGATGCCGGTGGTGCGGCTGCCGGTGCTGACCACGTGGTCCGCGCCGAGGCCCGCGGCGGCCTGCCGGTCCAGGGCCCGGCCGGTGGAGTGGCCGACGACGGCGAGGCCGCTGACCAGGGCCGTGCTGATCAGCAACGTGGCGGCCGTGGCGGCGGTGCGCCGCGGGTCGCGCAGCGCGTTCTGCGCGGCGAGGCGACCGGCGATGCCGAGGCGGTCGGTGAGCCGTCCGATCAGGCGGATCACCGGGACGGCGAGCAGCGGAGCCAGGGCGATCAGCGCGGTGACGAGCAGCCCGCAGCCGAGCAGGGCGGTGCGCAGGTTCGCCTCGGACGCGTCCTCGGCGTGGCCGAGCGGAACGAGCAGGCAGGCGGAGAGGACGAGCAGCACGGCACCCGCGAGGGCGCGCAGCCGGTGGCCGGTGGCGGGCGGCTGATGGTCCGTCCGCAGGGCCTCGACCGGTGCGACGCGGGCGGCTCGGCGGGCGGGCAGCCACGCGGCCAGGACGGTGACGCCCACACCCACGGCCAGGGCGGCCGCGACCGGGCGCGGTCCGAGGACGAGCGGGCTGTGCGGCAGCGGGGCGCCGCCGGTGGCGAGCAGGTCGGGCAGGACGGCGGCGATGCCGAGACCCAGCAGGTACCCGGCGGCCGAGGCGAGCAGCCCGGTCAGCGATGCCTCGGCGAGGACCGAGCGGACCACCTGGCCGCGGGTCGCGCCGATCGCGCGGAGCAGGGCGGTCTCCCGGGCGCGCCGGGTGACCAGCATGCTGAAGGTGTTGACGACCAGGAACGAGCCGATGAACAGTGCGACCCCGGCGAACACCAGCGGCATCTTCCGGTACCCGCGCGTCAGGGTGTCGACGTACACCGCCTGCTGGGCGGCTCGGGCGGCGGCGGTGGTGACCTCGGCGCGGTCGGGCGGGAGGAGGGAGCCGATCCGCTGGGCGAGTTCGGTCTCGGAGGTGCCGGGGGTGGCCGACAGGTCGATCGAGGTGTAGCGGCCGGGCGCGGAGAACAGCCGCTGGGCGGTCGCCCGGTCGAACAGGACGAGGGTGCCGCCGGCGGTGACCCGGCTGTCCCGGGTGGTGACGATGCCGACCAGGTGCTTGTGCAGGACCGGGCCGTCCGTGGCGAGGGAGACCGTGTCGCCGAGGCGGAAGCCGCCGGCGTCGGCGGTGCCCCGGTCGACGGCGATCTCGTCGGCGCCGGCGGGGGCACGGCCCTCGGCGGGGCGTCCGGCGTCGGGCGGGTAGGCGGCGGCGAGGTTCGCGCCGGCACGGACGCGGAGCGGTGAGCCGTCGGCCTTGGCGAGGACGGCGGTGCCGTCGACGGCGGGGCGGACGGAGGCGACACCCGGGACGGTCGCGAGGCGGTGCGCGAGCGCGTCGTCGAGGACGCTGTCCGGGCCGGTCGCGTTGACAGTGACCGCGATGCCGGCGAAGTCCCGGGTGGCGGCGGCGCGGTGGGCGGCGGCAGCGGACTCGGCGAACACCAGCGTGCCGGAGACGAACGCGACGCCCAGGCAGACGGCGAGGACGGTCATCAGCAGACGGGACCTGTGAGCGAGGACGTTGCGCAGGGCGACAGTGCGGAGCATGGGCGGCTTTCGGGAGGTGAGGGCGGTCGCGCGGGCGGGTGACGCAGGCAGACGGCGTTGCCGGACGCGTGCGCCGTGGGACCGTCGGGTGGGCAGTCGGCGTGAACCGGCCGTAGGCGGTGGGTGGCGAACGGGGAGTGAGCCGGTCGTGAAGGGCCGGGTCGGACGGGACGTCAGCCGATGGTGCGCATCGCGTCCAGTACCCGGTCCGGGGTGGGAGCGGCGAGCTCGTCGACGACGCGGCCGTCGGAGAGCAGCACCACGCGATCCGCGTAGCCGGCGGCGATCGGGTCGTGGGTCACCATCACCACCGTGCGGCCCAACTCGCGGACCGAGCCCCGGAGGAAGCCGAGGACCTCGGCGCCCGAGCGCGAGTCGAGATTGCCGGTCGGCTCGTCGGCGAAGACCACCGCGGGCTGCGAAACCAGCGCCCGGGCCACCGCGACGCGCTGCTGCTGGCCGCCGGACAGCTGCGCCGGCCGGTGGCCGAGGCGATCGCCGAGCCCGACGACGGCCACCACCCGCTCCAGCCACTGCGGATCCGGACGGCGGCCGGCCAGGGACAGCGGAAGCGTGATGTTCTCCAGCGCGCTGAGCGTCGGGAGGAGGTTGAACGCCTGGAAGACGAAGCCGATCCGTTCGCGGCGCAGCCGGGTGAGCCGGCGGTCGGACAGCGAGCCGAGTTCGGTGGTGCCGATCCGGACCGACCCGGAGGACGGCGTGTCCAGCCCGGCGGCGCAGTGCAGCAGCGTGGACTTCCCGCACCCCGACGGGCCCATGATCGCGGTGAACTCGCCCTCCCGGAACCCGACACTCACCCGGTCGAGAGCGGTCACCTGGGCGTCGCCGCTGCCGTGGACCTTGGTCAGGTCGGTGACGGTGACCGCGAAGGGCGAGGCGGCGGGCAGCGGGAGGGGGACGGCGGTGGTCACGGAGACTCCTCTTCGACAGGTGCGGATACCACTCGAAGGGTGTCGGGGGCGTGTATCGGAACCCCGCGCCGCTGTGTATCGGCCGGGGCTCAGCCGCACATCAGTCGCGCGGCGGCCGTCCCGCACCCGGTGGGACAACCGTCCGGGCAGCCGTTCGGGCCGGACCGGTGGACCGGCGGAGCCTGCCGGGACCGCGCGGTAGGGTCGCGCCGGAGGCGGTCCGGGCGAACGGGCTGCCAGGTCGTACGGGAGACCCGATGATCGGATGGCGCCGGTTCGAGCGGCACGAGGCTGCGCTCGAATACTGGGAGATCCGTCAGGAGGGGATCCGCTGCTTCCTCCGGTGGGGATCCGACCGGAGACCGGTCAAGGGGAGCACGTCGATCCTCGACGACGAGGAGCAGGCGCGGCGGCACGCAGCCCGCAAGATCGACGAACGTCTCCGCAAGGGCTTCCTCGAAGTCGCCCCTCCTCGCGACCCGGCGGAGGCCGATGCCGACACGCCGGTCCTGGATGTCCTCACCAGGGCTGCCGGCCCCCACGCGCCCGCTCCCGAGTACCTGCCGGTCGACGGCTTCGAGCAGGTCTACCGCCGTACGCATGCGCCCGACCACCCGCTGGGCTTCCACGAGTACTGCCTGCTGCGGGAGAACGGGCGCAGCGCGGTCCGCTTCGCCGTGCGAGCGAGCACCCACCGGGCCGAGACGGTGGTTCCCTTCCTCGCATTCCTGGACTCCCGGCGTGACCTGGCCTTCGACGGCAGTTCCCACCACAAGGTGCGCCTCCCCGACCCGGTCGGGCCGTTCGGCCATGCGCTGTTCTGCTCGCCGGCGCTGGGGCGGGCCTACGCGGCCTACCCGGCGGTGGCTGCCCGGGTGGCGACGGCCTTTCCGATCTTCGACTGCGAGATCGGGGACCAGGACCGGGAGGTGCTGGTCGACGCCCGCATCCACGGGCACGGTGCGCTGCCCTACAGCGACTGGGCTCGCGAGCCGCACCCCGTGGTGGACCTCCGCTTCGACGTCCAGCCGTCGTTCTACCGGCGGACACCGACGTTCAAGGTGTTCGGCCCGGTCGACCTCGAGCGGCTCATCGACGCGCTGTCGCAGGCGTCACCGCAGAGCTGGCTGGAGACGAGGTCCTTCCGAGGCGAGATCATGCGCTTCACCCCCGGCGCCGCCCCGCCGTTCGCCGAGGTGATGTCCCTCCTGACCGGCTGGGCGATGCCGCGGTAGTGGTCGCGTCCACCTGCACGACGGTGGCGAGGCTATTCGGGGAGGTGGAGGGTGGCGAGGGCGCCGCCGGTCGGGGCGTTGGTGAGGCGGAGGTCGGCGCCGAGGAGGTCGGCCTGGGCGAGGGCGATGGTGAGGCCGAGGCCGTGGCCGGTGCCGCGGGCGGGGGTGCCGGTGTGGAAGCGGCGCGGGCCGTCGCGCAGCAGGTCGGCGGGGAAACCGGGGCCGTGGTCGCGGACCTCGACGGTGCGGTCCGTGACGGTGACGCGGACGGGCGCGGCGCCGTGCCGGTGGGCGTTGAGGACGAGGTTGGTGACGATCCGTTCGAGTCGGCGCGGGTCGGTCTCCACGGTGTCGGAGGTCGCGGCGGTGTCGAGTTCGGTGTCCAGGCCGGTGCGGGCGAGCGCCTCGGCGACGACGGCGCCGAGCGGTACGCGGGCGCGGACCGGCTGCTCGGAGCCGGCGTCGAGGCGGGAGATCTCCAGCAGGTCCTCGACCAGGGCGCGCAGGTCGCGGACGCGGGCGCGCAGCAGGTCCTCGGTCTCGCCGGGTGGCAGCAGGTCGGCGGCGACGAGCAGGCCGCCGACGGGGGTGCGCAGTTCGTGGGCCACGTCGGCGGTGAACCGGCGTTCGGTGCGCAGGCGGTGGGAGAGGCTGTCGGCCATCTTGTCGACGGTGGCGGCGATGTCGGTGACCTCGTCGCGGCCGCCGACCTGGCCGGTGCGGGCGTCGAGGTCGCCGGCCGAGATGAGGAGGGCGGTCTCCGAGACGTGCCGCAGGCGGCGGGCGAGGAGTCCGGCGCCGTACGCGGCGAGCGGGACGGCAACGGCGAGCGCGAGCAGGGAGGCCACCGCCATGGCGAGGTCGAGGCGGGGCAGGTCGGAGAGTTCCGGGCCGAGGTTGACCTGGACGGCGAGGACGGGGCTGCCCGGTCCGCCGGTGCGCTGGGCGGCCCAGACGGTGGGGCCGGCGTTGCCCTCCACCCGACTGTCGTACGCGGTGTGCCGGTTGCCGTCGGCGGGGTCGCGGAGCGCGGCGGGCAGGTCGGGCGGGTCGAGTTCGGCGCCGTCGGCGAGGGTGCCGGTGCGGCGGTAGACGTCCATGGCGGAGTAGACGGTGTTGAAGGCGCGCGCTTCGGCGCGGCTGCGGATGTCGTGCGCGGTCCACAGGTGGACGAGCACGCCGACCGCCGCCGCGACCAGGCAGGCGGTGGCGGCGGCCAGGGCGGCGATCTTCCAGCGGAGCGAGGCACGGGCGGGGCGGCGCATGCGGCTCAGCGCCGGAACTTGTAGCCGAAGCCGCGGACCGTCTCGATCCGGTCGCGGCCGATCTTGCGGCGCAGGCGCTGGACGCACAGGTCGACCACCCGGCTGTCGCCGTCCCACCCGTACTCCCACACGTTGCGCAGCAGGGTGTGCCGCTCCAGGACCACGCCCGGGTGGGTGGTGAACTCCAGCAGCAGCTTCAGCTCGGTCGGGGTCAGGGCGACCGGGGCTCCGGCGAGCGTGACCTCCAGGCCGACCGGGTCGATGCGCAGGTCGCCGAAGGCGAGGCCCTCGTCGGCAGCGGGTTCGGGCGCGGGCGACCAGGTGGCCCGGCGCAGCAGGGAACGGATCCGGGCGACCAGGACGTAGGTGTCGACGGGCTTGACGACGTAGTCGTCCGCACCGGCTTCGAGTCCCGCGACGACGTCCAGCCCGTCGCCGCGCGCCGACATCATCAGGACGGGCACCAGGCTGGTCTCCCGTACCCGGCGGCACAGGCCGATGCCGTCCAGGCCGGGCAGCATCACGTCGAGGACGAGCAGGTCGTACGTGCCGTCGCGGAAGCGTTCGAGACCGGTCAGCCCGTCGGCGGCGGCCGTCACCCGGTAGCCGTACCGCTCCAGCGCGACGGCGAAGGAGTGGCGCATCAGTTCGTCGTCCTCCACCAGCAGCACGCGGACGGGGTGAGGCGAGGACACGGGCGGCAACTCCTGGCGGCGGGCGGGCGGGCACGGGCGGATTCGGGACGGCTCGGGCACCGCCGGAGGGCCGGTGACCTGCTGTGAACCATACGGCAGGGGTCCGCCTGAGCGGCCGTGTCGCGCCGGTCCGGCGGTGGTTCGACGTCCGATGGAGCGTCCGCGGATACGTGACCGATACAGGCCCGGCCCGCCCCCGTGGGCGGGCCGGGCGCCGGGCGACGGGCTAGAGGGTGACGGCCTTGCCGCCGATGGTGACGGCGAGGTGGCCGTCGGAGGCGAAGGACCAGGCGAGGGCGCCCGTGTAGGGGGCGCAGCGGGAGCCGTTGGAGCCGGCCCAGAACTGGTTGGTGGAGTCGGCGTCGCCGATGGTCTTGTCGTTGGAGCCGCTGACGGTGAAGCGGCAGGAGGTGTTGGAGCGGAACACCGAGGTGCCCGCGTCCCACGAGTAGTTGCGCTGGGCGTTGTCGATGCTGAGGTTGTTGGAGACCGCCATCGTGCCGGGGTTGCTGTTCCAGGTGAAGCCGTGCTTGCCGTTGTGGAACGCGATGCTGCGGCGGACGGTGTGGTTGACGGCGATGTCGTCGCCGCCGAGCTTGTAGCCGTTGCGGTCGCCGTTGGCGTTGACGGTGCCGTTGGAGAGGGTGCCGTTGTTGTAGGAGAGGGAGTCCTCGATGGTGACGGGGCCGATCGGGCCGGTGTCGGTCTTGGTGTAGAGGTCCCAGCCGTCGTCGATGTTGTTGTGGGAGACGGCGTAGCGGAAGACGTTGCCGGGGCCGACGGTGAGCTTGGCGGCGAAGCCGTCCGCGTCCTCGCCGTCGGAGTCGGCGTTGTCGTGGGACTCGGCGCTGAGGACGAGGTTGTTGGACGGCCACTGGGCGGTGGGGGTGGTGGAGGAGATCCGGCCGAGCTGCAGGCCGGAGTCGCGGTTGTAGCGGGTGACGGTCCGTTCGATGACGTTGTTGCTGCCGCCGACGTAGATGCCGTTGTCGCCGGCGCGTTCGACGGTGATGCCGTACACGTGCCAGTAGTTGCCGTTGACGGTGAGGCCGCGGTTGGCCGGGTCCTCGGTCATGGCGGAGAAGTTGAGCACCGGGGTCTCGCCGGGGTAGGCGGAGAGCGTGGTGCGGGCGGAGGCGGTGCCGTTGTTGCCGGCCGGGATGGTGATGCCCTGGGTGTAGGCGTAGGTGCCGCCGCGCAGGTAGATGGTGCCGCCGGGGGTGATGCGGGCGATCGCCGAGGTGAGCGTGGTGGGGGCGGACTGGGTGCCGGCGGCGCCGTCGGTGCCGCCCGGCGCGACGTAGAGGGCGTTCGCGGTGGGCGGGGTGGTGGTGGACGTCTCGACGTCGAGGTAGTCGAGGTTGGGCAGGCCGGCCGCGGTGGTGGGGGTGAACCGGATCGTGTTGCTGCCCGAACGGACCGGCACGGTCAGGGTCTTGGTGGTCCAGCCGGTCCAGCTGCCGGTGCTCTCGAAGCTCACCGTGGCGGTGGTGGTGCCGTTGACGACCAGGTCGGCGGGACGGGCGGTGGTGGTGCCGTTGGCGAACCGGACCTGCAGGGTCGCGGTGCCGGCGGCGGCCGCGGTGACGGTGAACTGGGCGTGGGCGCCGGTGGCGTTGGTGCCGTTGCAGAAGCCGGCGCCGGAGAAGCCTGTCCAGTCGGAGTCGACGGTGCCGGTGCAGACGGCGGGGGAGGCCTCGGCCTCGTAGCGCGTGGTCGCGGCCTGGGCCGGGCCGGTCGACAGCACGGTCACGGTGCCGGCCAGCAGGGCGGCGGATGCTATGACGGACCTCAGGTGCACGTTCGTCTCCAGGTGGGGTGGGGGTGAAACGAGCGGGAGGAGCAACTGCCCGGCAGAGGCTGGCGGGATCCATGATTCATGGATGTGAACTCCGCCTGAGGGTGGGCTTCTGACGGGCCGAAAGGTTGCGCGCTCAAGGACAGTAGGGGGCGTTTTCGGGTGCGTCAATAGACTGTCATGTGATTGCTGTTCGCATATGTGAACCGAGAGAGGGTGGAGCGGCCGAGAATGCGACGGCGCCCCGGACGCGGGGGTCCGGGGCGCCGTGACTGCGGACTCATGCGGCCGGTTCGACGTCGTCCTGGTCGGATGCCGCGCCGTACACGTTGTCCGGGCTGATCAGCTGGGTGATCGCGCGGCCGAACAGGGTGCTGGGATTCTCTCCGCCCGACTGGATGTCGGTGTTGGTCAGGATGACCACGCTTGCCTTCAGGCTCGGCAGGTAGATGGTCAGGCTCTGGTAGCCCGGCAGGGACCCCGCGTGCCCGATCCAGCCGTGGTTGATGTCGATGCCCAGGCCGTAGAAGTCGCCGGGGGCACCGGTGGGGAGGGCGTCGAGGCGCTCCGCCTGGGTCTCCGGCTTGAGGAGCCTGCCCGTCGCCACGTTCTCGGCCCATGCGTGCATGTCGTCGAGGTTCGAGATCATGGCGCCCGCCGCCCAGCCCCAGCTCGGGTTCCAGTGCGTCGCGTCCGTCTCGGCGCCGGTCGCCGTCAGGTCGGTGTACCCGTGGGCGTACGGCCGGGGGAGCTCCGCGGCCTTCGGGAGGAAGGTGTGGGGCAGGTGGCTCGGCTTGGTGATCATCTCCTTGAACGCGCGCTGCAGGGAGTGGTGGGTGAGCTTCTCGACCACCAGGCCGAGCAGGACCGTATTGGTGTTGGAGTAGTCGAACTGCGTTCCCGGCGCGAATTTGTTCTCGTGCGAGAATGCGACCTGAAGGAGTTCTTCGGGCTTCCACTGCCGGTACGGATCGTCCAGGAAGGCCTGCTTCTGCCACTCCGGGTCCTGCGTGTAGGAGAACAGGCCGCTGCGCATGTTGGCGAGCTGGCGCAGCGTGATGTGGTCGCCGTCCGGAACCCCGGGGATGTAGCGGGAGATCGGATCGTCCAGGCCGACCTCGCCGCGGTCCACCAGCTGCAGCAGCGCCGTGACGGTGAAGGTCTTGGTCTCGCTGCCGATGCGCATGTTCAGGTCGGAGCGCATCGGGTCGCAGTCGCTCTTGTCCGCGACGCCGAACGCGCGTACGTAGCTGAGCTGCCCGGGGATCCACACGCCCGCGATCACGCCGGGGGCCCCTGCGCTCTGCAGGGTCGCCTGAATGGCGCGGTCGAGCTCCTCGACCACGACCGGCGACCCCGACACCGCTTCCGGTGCCGGATTTGCCTCCGAGGAGGGACGCGCCGACCGGGCGTTCTGCGAAACGGCCGATGCTCCGGCCGGCGTTACCGCCACGGCAATGGCCAGACACGCGCACGCGAATGTCGCGGCGGCTTGCGCAATTACTCGGCGAATATGATTTTTCACCGTTTTCTTATACAACCCGGTGCGGATGCCGATCTGCCGCCACGCCCGCAGCCCCACCCTGCGTCCCCCGGTCGGCGAGGGGCGTGGGTGTCGGGACTTTGGGCCGGTGCATTGGCGACGCAGGACTCTCGGTGGGCCGCAGATCGAGGAGCAGGGTGGAGAGGTCTGGACCACTCGACTCCAGGGACGCACCATGAGTTCCACGCTCGACCGCGCAGCACGCCGCCCCGCCGACGGCGGCCCCGATCCGGCTCAGTACCGGCCCGGCCGGACCGTCACCGACTGGGACCCGGAGGACCCGGTCTTCTGGCGGTCGGTCGGCCGCCGGGTGGCGACCAGGAACCTGTGGATCGCGGTGCCCGCGCTGCTGGTGGCCTTCGTGGTCTGGCAGGTCTGGTCGGTCACCGCGACGAGTCTGACGGACGTCGGGTTCGGCCTGACCACCTCGCAGCTGTTCTGGCTGACCGCCATCCCCGGCCTGACCGGCGGCACCGCCCGGATCCTCTACACCTTCCTGGGCCCGCGGATCGGCCAGCGCCGGTTCACCGCGCTCTCCACCCTCGTGCTGGTCGCTCCGCTGCTGTGGCTCGGCATCGCGATCCAGGACACCTCGACCCCGTACGCCGTGCTCGCGGTCATCGCCGCGCTGTGCGGCTTCGGCGGCGCCAACTTCTCGTCCTCACTGGCCAACATCGGCTTCTTCTTCCCCAAGCGGGAGAAGGGCAGCGCCACCGGCATCAACGGCGGCCTGGGCAACCTCGGCGTCTCGGTGGTGCAGCTGCTCACGCCGGTGCTGATCACCTCGTCCGTGCTGGCGATCGGCTCGGCCCAGCACAAGGCCGACGGAACGCCGGTGTACCTGCAGAACGCGGCGTTCGTGTGGATCCCGGTGCTGGTGCTGCTGGCCGCGGTCAGCTGGTTCGGGCAGAACGACCTCAAGGTCGCCTCCACGCCGTTCCACCGCCAGAAGGTGATCTTCAAGCGCAAGCAGACCTGGGTGATGACCTGGCTGTACGTCGGCACCTTCGGCTCGTTCATCGGCTTCGCCGCCGCACTGCCGCTGCTGATCAAGACCGCCTTCCCCGCGTACTCGGTGGCCGCCTATGCCTGGATGGGCCCCGCGCTCGGCGCGCTCGCCCGCTGGGGCGGCGGCTGGATCGCCGACCGGCTCGGCGGTGCGAGGGTCACCCTGATCTCCTTCGCGGGCATGGCGCTGTCGATCGTCGGGGTGATCGCCTTCCTGCCGTCCGGCGGCGACGGCGGGTCCTTCTACGGTTTCTTCGCCTGCTTCCTCGCCGCGTTCTTCTTCTCCGGCATCGGCAACGGCTCCACCTTCCGGCAGATCCCGGTGATCTTCCGCAGCCGCCACCTGCGGGGCCTGGCGGAGGGGACGGCGGCGCACGACCAGGCGCTGAAGCAGGCCGAGACGGAGTCCGGCGCGGTCACCGGGTTCACGGCGGGGGTCGCGGCCTACGGGTTCTTCTTCATCCCCGCGATGTTCGCCAACTTCGCGGTCACCAGCGCCATGTGGGGCTTCGTGGTGTTCTACGCGAGCTGTCTGGTGGTGACCTGGTGGTACTACGCCCGGAAGGGCGCCGCGTACCCGAGCTGAGCGGACCGGGCGGCCGCCGCCGGAGACCGGTGGCGGCCGCCGGAGGTCAGCCGACGCGGATCAGCGCCGCCTTGGCGGTGGCGGGTTCGAGGGTGGGGCTGCCGCTCCACGTGGCGGTGTAGCCGAGGTTGAGCAGGACGGCGACGACGGGGCAGGGGCCGGTGCAGGTGGCGGTGCCGGCCGCGTTGGTGACGGCGGTGCACACCGTGGTGGTGCCGACGGCGAAGGAGATCGTGGCACCGGGGACGGGCCGCCCGGTGGTGGTGTCGGTGAGCGTGGCCGACAGGTTGAGGTTGACGCTCAGCTGGCCGGGGGCGATGGACAGCAGCAGCGGGTCTGCCGTCAGCTTGCTGGTGTCCTTGGCGTAGGCGTACCGGTCGGCGGTCACCGTGGTGCTGGTGCCGCCAACCGTGGTGACCGTGATGTCGACCGGCCCCGCGGAGGGTGCGGACGGGGCGGTGGCGGTGATGGTGGTGTCGTTGACGACGGAGAACGCGGTGGCGGGCACGGTGCCGAAAGCCACCGCGGTGGCGCCGGAGAGGTGGGTGCCGGTCACCGTGACGGCGGTGCCGCCGGCGACGGGGCCGCGGTCCGGGGCCACCCCGGTGACCGAGGGGGCCGGGACCTGGTACGTGAAGGTGCCGGCCGGGACACTGCGGCCCTTGGCGGTCAGGGAGACCCCAGCGGTTCCGGCGGCGTGCGGCGGGGCGACGGCGGTGACGGTGGTGCCGTCGACGACGGTGACGCCACTGGCGGGGGTGCCGTCGAAGGTGACGGCGGTGGTGCCGGTGAGGTTGGTGCCGGTGAGGGTGACGGTGGTGCCGCCCGTGGTCGGGCCGTGGTCGGGAGCCAGGCCGGTGACGGCGGGCAGGGCGGGCCTGCCGATCGCGAGGCCGTACGGGCGGGAGCCGGTGGGGACGGTGGTGGTGACGGTGTGCGTCGCGGTGTCGATCACCGACATGGTGTCGGAGAAGGAGTTGGCGGCGTACACCCGGGTGCCGTCCGGGTCCGCGAGGACGCCGCTGGTGCCGGCGCCGACCGCGACGGTGGCCGTCACGGTGTTGGTCGCGGTGCTCAGGACCGAGACGGAGTTGCCCAGCCGGTTGCCGACGTAGACGGACGCGCCGTCCGGGGTGACGGCGATGCCCTGCGGCTGTTGGCCGACCGGGACGGTGGCCGTGACCGTGTTGGTGGCGGTGTCGATCACCGTGAGGGTGTTGTTGTTGTAGTTCGAGACGTACACGTGGCCGCCGTCCGGGCTGACGGCGAGGCCTGACGGGTCGTTGAGCGGGACGGTCGCGACCACGGCGAGGGTGGCGGTGTCGACCAGCGACACCCTGCGGGCGGTGAAGCTGCCGACGTAGAGCAGCCCGCCGTCCGGGGACACCCCGAGCGCGGTCGGGTAGCCGCCGACCGGGACGGTGGCGGTGACCGCAAGGGAGGAGGTGTCGATCACTTCCACGCCGCCGGAACCGCCGGTGTGGGCCACGTAGACGCGAGCGCCGTCCGGAGAGATGATCACCGGCGAGGGCGCATCGCCCACGGGGACGGTGGCCGCGACCGAGTTGGTGGCGGTGTCGATCACCGACACGGAGTCGCTGCCGTTGTTGACGACCCAGGCCTGCGAGCCGTCGGGGGTGAGCGCCACGCCCATCGGCGAGGAGCCGACCGCGATGGTCGCGACGGTCGCCCCGGTCGCCGAGTCCACGGCGGAGACGGAGGCGCCGGCCTGGTTGGCGACGTAGAGCAGCTGTCCCGGGCCGGCCGCGTGCGCGGGCACAGCCGGAAGCCCTGCGGCGGCCGCACCCAGGAGCGCGCTCGCCAGCGCGCCCGCCACACCTCGCCGAAGGCGGCGCAGCCGCCCGCCGGGTGCGGGTGGGTTGTCGAGGGCCAGTGGCATGGGTTCCACCTTTCGGAGGGAACTGACCGGATGTCGTCGATCCGGTTTCAATTCATCCTAGGAAAGGCTTGTTTGATGATTCGTCAGATGATCGGATCTGATTGGAGGTGGCTCTTCGGGGGTCACATGGTGACCGATCCGGACCGGCCCGAGCCTGTGGATCACCGCTCGGCTCAGCTGCGGCGGGCGAGGAAGAGGTAGGTCCGCCAGGGGAGGGTGAGCCGGCCGCCGAGCTCGGTGGTGACGGTCTCCTCCAGGTCCTTCACCAGGTCGTCGCGGACGCCGTCGGGCAGGACCAGGAGCTGGGAGGTGGTCGCGCGGTAGGACGCGAACTCGGCCGCCTCCCACTCCTGGTGCCAGTCGTAGGTGAGCAGTTCCAGGCCGTGGAAGCCGTAGTGCGCGGCGGTTCGGGCGGTCGGCCAGACCTCGGGGCCGAGCCCGCCGTCGTCCCGGGCCTCCTGGCCGTGCCGGGCGAACGCCGCCTCCACGGCCTCGTGTCCGGGCATCGCCTCCCACTGCTCGACGTTCCACAGCAGGGCCAGCAGTCCGTTGGGCGCGAGCGCCTCCGCGGCCTTGCGCCAGCACCGGTCCTGGTCGAACCAGTGCCACGCCTGCGCGCAGACCAGCCCCGAACCGCGGAACGGTGGCCGCCACTCCTCGAACGGCTCGACGTGGACGCCCAGTCCGCGGAGCCCGGCCTCCGCGTGGGCCCGCAGCATCACCGTCGCCATGCCGAGGTCCGGCTCCACGGCGGTGACCTGCACTCCGCGGGCCGCCAGCAGGCGGGTCGCCTTGCCGGTGCCCGCGCCGGGCTCGACCACGGTCGTCCCGGGCAGCCGGTCGACGATCTCCTCGATGGCCGGCGCCGGGTAGGTCGGGCGGGCGAGGTCGTACAGCGGCGCGGCCGGGCCGTAGCTGCGGGCCCGCCGGGCCCACATCTCGGGTGCGTTCACTGGGCGTTCCTTCGGGCGGGAGGCGGGAGGCGGGAAGCCGGCCGCGGGGCCGGGCCGGTGGACGGGTGGGACCGATGTGGGTGGGGCGGTCTACGGCTTGGCGGGCCGGTCCGGGCGGGGGACGAACAGGGCGGCGGCCGCCGCGCCGAGTCCGGCCAGGACGGCGGCCAGCAGGGCGATCCGCAGTCCGGCGGCGGACGGGTGCGCGGTGCCGTCCGCGGTCGTGGTGGTCATGGCCGCCAGGACCGCGCTGACCACCGCGCTGGCCACCGAGGCGCCGATCGAACGGACCAGCGTGTTCAGACCGTTGGCGGCAGCCGTCTGGGACTCGGGGGTGGCGGCGACGATCAGCGCCGGCATCGCGGCGAACGCCAGCGCCAGGCCCGCCCCGACGATCACCGCGAGGACGGTCAGCCACCAGCCGCCACCCAGCAGCGGGATCCCCGTCGCGTACCCGGCGGCGATCACCAGCGCGCCGATCACCAGCGTCGCCCGGGCGCCCCAACGCGTCGACACCGCGGGCGACATCAGCGCGACGGCCATCATGACGACACCGGCTACGGACTGCAGCAGTCCGGTCTGCACCATCGAGAAGCCCGCCCCGTACCCGGTGGCGGGCGGTGCCTGGAGGATGTGCGGCAGCACCAGCGAGATCACGAACATCGCGAAACCGACCAGCAGGGTCGCCGCGTTGGTGGCCAGCACCGGTCGGCTCGCCGAGGTGCGCAGGTCCACCAGCGGCTGGGCGGTGCGCAGCTCGTACCGCACCCACCAGGCGGCCGTGGCGGCGCCGAGCAGGGCGGCGGTCAGGGTCGGGGCGCTGGTCCAGCCCCAGCCGCGGCCCTTGGAGAGGGCGAGCAGCAGGCAGACCAGCGCGACCGTGAGCCCCAGCGCCCCCGCCCGGTCGAACCGGCCGCCGTACCGGGGGCCGCCCGGCACGTACCGGGCCGCCAGCAGCAGGTTGGCCAGGCCGAGGCCGGCCACCGCCCAGAACAGCACGTGCCAGTCGGCGTGCTGGGAGAGGAACGCCGAGAACGGGAAGCCGACGGTGGAGCCGACACCGACCGTGGCACTCATCACCGCCAGCGCCCGGCCGAGCCGCTCGCGCGGCACCTGCTCGCGCATGATGCTCAGGCCCAGCGGCAGCGCGCCCGCCCCGCACCCCTGCAGCGCCCGCCCGGCGATCAGCACCTCCGCCGAGCCGGCCAGCGCGCAGAGCACCGAACCGGCCACCATCAGCGCCAGGCACCACAGCAGCACCTGGCGCTTGCCGCGCATGTCGCCGAGGCGTCCGCTGACCGGGGTGCACACGGCCGCGACCAGGAGGGTGGCGGTGACCGTCCAGGAGGCGTTGGCCGCCGAGGTGTCGAGCAGCCTGGGGAGGGAGGGCAGCAGCGGGATGGGCACGGTGTTGACGAGTGCGGCGGTGAAGCCGCCCAGCGCCAGGACGGGGACGGCGATGCCGCTTCCGGTCGCGGCCCCGGCCGTTGGGGCGGGTGGTGTCCCGGTGCCGGCCGGTGCTCCTGCGGTGGGTGCCATGGGGACGACGACCTCCAAGGTGGTGGGGGAGGTGCCCGCCCGCCTCGGAAGGCGGGCGGGCGGATGCTCCGGGGGTTCAGGCGGTCCGTTGGGCGACGGCGCGGGCGACGGCGCGGACGGTCGGTTCGCGCATGAAGTCGCCGAGCGGGTGCTGGTACCCGAACCGGTCGCGGATCCGGCTGAGGATCCGCACGGCCTTCAGCGAGTTGCCGCCGAGCTCGAAGAAGGACCGGTCGAGCGGGACCGACTCCAGCCGCAGCTCGGTGCACCACATCAGGTGCAGGGCCTGCTCGGTCGGGTCGGCGGGGGCGTCGACGGCCGCCGGTCCAGGCTGTGCCGCGACCGGGTCCGGCAGGGCGTCCGCACGCAGCTTGCCGCTGGCGTTCACCGGCAGCCGGTCCAGCCGCACCCAGTGGTCGGGGACGAGGTAGGGCGGCAGGGCGGCGGCGAGTGCAGTGCGCAGCGGCGCGCTCCACCGGCGATCGCGGTCGCGGTCGGTGTCGGGGCCCGGGTCGGTGTCGAGGGCCGGGGCGACCACGTACGCCACCAAGTGGGCCTCGCCGTCGCCGTCGCCGTCCCGGCGGGCGAGGACGGCCGCGTCCTGGACGCCCGGCAGCTGGGCGAGTGCCCACTGCACCTCGCCGGGCTCGACCCGGTGGCCGCGGATCTTCACCTGTTCGTCGGTGCGGCCGAGGAACTCCACCGTGCCGTCGGCGCGCAGCCGGACCAGGTCGCCGGTGAGGTAGCGCCGCCCGGTGTCCGCGTCGTCGGCGAAGCGTCGTGCGGTGAGGGAGTCGTCGCCGAGGTAGCCGAGGGCCAGTCCCGGTCCGCCGAGGGCGAGTTCGCCGACCGCGCCGACCGGCACGGGCCGTCCGGCGGCGTCCACGATGTGCACGGCCGCGTTGTCGACCGGCCGGCCGATCGGGATGCGCGCCTCGTCCAGGTCGGTGACGCGGTGCGAGAGGGCGATGACCGAGGCCTCGGTGGGGCCGTACTCGTTGAACAGCGCGACCGAGGGGTGCCCGTCCAGGAAGCGTCGCAGCGCCGGGGTGGCGACCAACTGCTCCCCTGCCAGCCGGACTTCGCGCAGCGATGGGACGTCCAGACCGTGCTCGACCAGGTAGCGGAACGGGGTGCCCGCCATGTGCAGCCGCTCCACGCCGTGGCGGCGCATCGCGGCGGACAGCTCCGCGGGGTCGCCGCGCAGCTCCTCGGGGACGAGGACGAGGGCGGCGCCGGATGCGAGCGTCCCGAAGATCTCCTGGACGCTCACGTCGAAGCCGGTCGAGGTCCACTGCAGGGTGCGCAGTGCGGGCCCGCTGCGCAGTTGCCAGCGCACCAGGTTGACCGGGCCCCGGTGCGGCACCAGCACGCCCTTGGGTCGACCGGTCGAGCCGGAGGTGAAGATGCAGTACGCCGGGGACTCCGGGTCGAGGGCGCTCTGCGGCCGGGTCACGGGCTGCGAGGAGCGGTCCTCGTCCACCAGGACGGTGGGCAGTGCGTGGGCGGTCGAGTCGGCGCTGTCCGTCAGGAGCAGGGCGGCGTCGGAGGCGGACAGGCAGTGGGCGAGCCGTTCGGCGGGCAGCGAGCGGTCCAACGGCAGGTACGCGGCACCGGACTTGAGGACGGCCAGCAGCGCGACGACCAGCTCGGGACCGGCCGGCAGGCTGACACCGACCAGCGTGCCGGGACCGGCTCCGTGATCGGTGAGCGCGTGCGCGAGCCGATTGGCGGATTCCTCCAACTCCCCGTAGGTGACGGTGAATCCGTCGCCGATCAGGGCGGGTGCCTGCGGGTCGGTGTCGACGCTGCGCTCCACCAGCTGGTGCAGCAGCTCGGTGGACGCGCCGGTGTCCGCGCCCTGGAGGGCCGCGAGTGCCGCCCGGTCGGCGGCGGTCGGCGCGGTGAGCGCCGACAGCGGAGCCGGTCCGGCCTGGCGCAGCACCTGCTCCAGGTAGCCGAGGATCCGACGGACCGTCGACTCCTCGAACTTCGCGGCGTCGTACTCCACCGCGCAGCGCAGGCCCTGCTGGTGGCGGGTCAGGTAGAAGGTGAGCTCGAACGGGGCGCGGTCACTCGGCAGATCGACGGACTCGACGGCCAGCGCGGGCGGGGCGAACTCCAGCGGGGTGTGGTTCTCGTACTCCACCATCACCCCGAACAGCGGGTTGGCGCCCGCGACCCGCTCCGGGTTGAGCGCCGCCACCAGCTCGTCGAACGGCACGTCCTGGTGCTCGTACGCGTGCAGGGACCGCTCGCGCACCCGCCGGACCAGCTCGTCGAAGCCCGGGTCGCCGGCGAGGTCCATCCGCAGGACGACCGTCTCGATGAACATGCCGATCCGGTCCTCGGTGCCTTCGGGCCGGTTGGCCACGGCGGTGCCGAGCATGAAGTCGTCCTGCCCGGCGAGCCGTCCCAGCACCGTGCCGAGCCCGGCGAGCAGCACCATGAACGGCGTTGCGCCGACCGAGCGGGCGAACGCCGAGACGCTGTCGGCGAGTTCCGGTCCGAACTCGTGCAGCAGGCTGCCGCCGCGGGCGCCGGACACGCTTGCCGCGGTCGGGCGGTCGGTGGGCAGTGCCAGGACCGGCGCCCCCGACAGCTCCTTCAGCCAGAACTCCAGGCTGCGGGCGGCCGACGCCGGCTCGGCGGGCAGCTCCGCGGTGAGCGGAGCGAGACCCGTCGGCGGCTGGGGCCATGAGCGGTAATGCGCGGCCAGATCGCGGCAGAACACCTCGGTGGACGCCGAGTCGAAGACGATGTGGTGGGCCAGCAGGAACAGCACGTGCCGCTCCGGCGCCAGCCGGGCCAGCCTGAGCCGGACCAGCGGCCCGGTCGCCAGGTCCAGGACGGTCTCCCGTTCGTCGGCCAGCAGCCGGGCGAACGCCTCCTCGTCCGGCAGGCCGCTCAGGTCGACCAGCGGGCACGGCAGCGGCGCGGGCGGGAGTTCCAGTTGGTGGAGCTCGCCGCCGATCTCGCGGAACACGGTGCGCAGCTGCGGGTGGCGGGCCGCCACCCGGTCGAGCGCGCCGCGCAGCGCCTCGATGTCGAGCGGGCCGGTCAGGACGAGCGCCTTGGGCTCGTGGTAGTCGGTGCGGCCCGGGTACATGCGGTCGACCAGCCACAGTCTGCGCTGGGCGGGCGTGGCTGGTGCTCCCGCGTCCGCGCCCGACTCCGTCGGGGCCGGGGCCGCGGCCACCGGGACGGGCAGGGGCGCGGCGGTGCGCGGCCCCGGGAGTTCCCGGCTACTGGTGACCCGCGAGGGGACGAAGGTCGGGGCGGCCGACGCGGGCGGGTACGAGGGCGTCGCGGAGGCGGGCGTCAGGGGCTTCGCGGATGCGGGCGCGGGAGCGGCGGCGTGGGCGGGGACGGTACCGACCCGGTCCGGCGCGGGCCGGTGGAGGTCGCGCAGCCGGGCCAGCAGGGGGAGGGCCGTCAGCAGACGGTCGGTCGGCACGCCGAAGTCGACGAAGCAGGCGATCTCGTCCGCGCCCGCCGCGACCACCGCCTCGGCGATCGGCAGGCAGCTCTCCGGGCTGCCGATCAGCGCCCGGTCCTCGCAGTAGCGGTCGAACGCGCGGTCCAGCAGGAAATCGACGTCCTCGGGGTCGGCCTGGTCCAGCTCCGCGCCGAGTCCGAGGCTCTGGGCGAAGCCGCCGAGCAGGGACAGCGAGGAGCGCAGGTACGAGCGGAACGGCGCGGCCGCCTCCCGGCGGGCCTGCAGTGCGTCCGCGGCGAGGTAGCTGTGCATCAGGACGACCACCCGGCCGCCCGCCGGGTCGAGCCCGTGCTCGGCGCGGGTGCGGCGGTAGAGCGCGATGTTGGCGGTCAGGTCGGCCACGCTCTGGGTCATCAGGTTGGTGACGATCCCCAGCCCGCCGGCGGCGGCCCGGCGGTAGCTGTCCGGGTTGCCCACCACCGCGACGAACATCGGCGGCTGCGCCTGCACCGGACGGGGGAACAGCCCCACCTCGATCGTCGCGCCGGTGCCCGAGACGGCCTTCACCTGCTCGCCGGCCCAGAGCCTGCGAACCGTGTCGATCCCCTCGTACATCAACTCCCGGTGACGGCCGTAGTTCTGGGGCGCGAGTACGAAGTCGTCCGCGTGCCAGCCCGACGCGACGCCGATGCCGGCCCGGCCGTGCGAGAGGTTGTCCACCACCGACCACTCCTCCGCGACCCGGATCGGGTCGTGCAGCGGCAGGACCACCGAACCGGCGTTCAGCCGGATCCGGGAGGTACGGGTGGCGACCGCCGCCGCGAGGACGGACGGGTTGGGGAAGATCCCGCCGAAGGAGTCGAAGTGCCGCTCCGGCAGCCACAGTGCGTGGAAACCGCTGAAGTCCGCGAACTCGGCGGCGGCGAGGACGTGTTCGTACTTGCCGACGGCCTGCTGGTCCGGGTAGTCGCCGAAGAAGTACAGGCTGTAGTCGCAGGCGGACGGACCGGTTGGCGGACAGGCGGCGGGAACGGCGGCGCTCGGCGCGACGGGTTGCGCGACAGGTTGCGCGGCCGGGGCGGACGCGGCGGTGGGCGTTTCGGCAGATGCGGTGGTGGACGGTGTGACGGGCGCGGCGGTCGCCCAGAGCGAGAGCTGCCGGTCCATCAGGCCGGTTACCTGGGAGAACATGTCCTGAGCGACGCGCAGCTGGGTCTCGCACAGCTGGGCGAGCTCACCGCCGACGGGCTGTGCGGTGGGGGAGGAGGAGGTGGGCACGGCTGGTTCGACTCCCGAGGTACGGACGGGGGCGGCGGGCTCCGGCAGGCCGGTCGGTGCGGCCGGGTGGGCGGAGGCGGCCGGGCGGGTCGGAACGCTCGCGGGTGCGGGTGCGGGTGCGGGTGCGGGTGCGGGTGCGGGTGCGGGTGCGGCTGTGCGCGTGGGCGTCGGCGTCGGCGGGGCGGGAGGCTGGGCGCCGCGAGTGGCGAGGGCCTCGGCCAGGCGGCGCGGGGTGTCCGTCTCGTCGAAGAAGGACCGCATCGGAACGCGCACTCCCCACTCCTTCTCCACCCGGCGGGCGAGGCCCACGAGCGAGAGCGAGTCGCCGCCGAGGGCGACGAACGTCCGGTCGGCGTCCAGGGCGGCCGGGTCGAGACCGAAGCGCTCGGCCGTCAGCCGGTTCACCTGGTCGAGCAGCGCGTCCGTAGCGGGCGCGGTTGCAGGCGCGGGTGCGGCGCCCGTGGCAGGCACTGGCGCGTGCACGGGCAGGACGGCCTCCGGGCGCGGCGCCGGGACGGTGACGGTGGACCCGGACGGCACCCGCCGGGTGAACCTGGTCCGCCGGAAGGGGTACCCCGGCAGCGCGACGTTGTGCCCGCCGTCCGTGAGCCGCGCCCAGTCGAGCGGGTGGCCCGCGCAGTGGAGTTCACCGGCGGCCAGCATCAGCGCCGTGTCCTGCTGCTCGTCGCGCAGCTGGGACGAGGCCCAGGTGAGTTCCGGCAGTGCGCGTCGGCCGAGGCGGGTGAGGTCGTCCTGCGGGCCGAGTTCGAGGACCGTCGCGCAGCCGCTCGCGTGCAGCCCGGCCAGTGCCAGGTCGAAGCGGACCGGCACCCGCGCCTGCCGGACCAGGTACTCGGCGGGCGGGACGGCGCCGGCCTCCAGCCGCAGGCCGTCCGCTGCGGTGATCATCGGTACGGCCAGCGGGGCGAGTGTGCAGGCGGCGACCGCCTCGGCGAGTGGCTGCAGGACCACGTCCAGCATGCCGCTGTGGAAGGCCCGGTCGACCGGCAGTCGGCGTGCCTCCACGCCCAGCCGGTCGAGGACGTCCTCGGCGGTGCGCAGCGCGAGCGGCGTACCCGAGACGACGAACGTCCCGCCGCCGTTGCGGGCGGCGAGCTCCGCCCCGCTCTCGCGGGCCACGCGTTCGGCGACGGCCGTGTCGGCGCGGAAGGCGAGCATGCCGCCCTCCGGCACCGCGGTCTGCATCAGCTGCCCGCGCCGGGCGGCCAGCCGGACGGTGTCAGCGAGCGACAGCGCTCCGGCGGCGTACAGGGCGGAGATCTCGCCGAGGCTGTGCCCGACGACGAGCGCCGGCTGGACGCCCCAGGCCCGCCACTGCTCGGTCAGCGCGATTTGGAGCGCGACCAGGGCGGGCTGGCCGAGCGAGGTCGGCAGCGCCTCGTCCGCGATTCCGTCGGCGTCCAGCAGTGCGGCCAGCAGGCCCGGTTCACCGGTGGCGTCGCGGTGGGCGTCCTCGCAGCGGTCCAGCGTCTCGCGGACGACGGGCAGGACCGCGTACAGCTCGCGGGCCATGCCGCGGCGGGCGGAACCCTGGCCGCTGAACGCGAAGGCGATCGGACCGGGCGTGGCCGCCCCCGGGGTGCCCAGCCGGAAGAGTCGTCCTGGTCCCGTGCTCGCGCCATTGGCCAAGCCGTCCAGGGCGAGAGCGAGTTCGGCGGCGGAGGCACCGGCGACCGCCGCCCGGACGGCGAGGCGGGGCCGGCCCGCGTGGGTGGCCGCGACGTCCGCAGCGGCGGTGTCGGGAGTGCCGCGCAGGTGGGCGGAGAGCTCGGCGGCGGACCGCCGGACGGCGTCCTCGTCGCGGCCGGAGAGCGGCACCACGCGCGCACCGGGCGCCGGGGCACGGTCCCGGGTGCGGACCGGCGCCTCCTCCAGCACCGCGAAGGCGTTGGTGCCGCCGACGCCCAGCGCGTTGACCCCGGCCCGCAGGACGGTCGAGCCGCCGGGTGCGGACGGTAGCGGTCCCGCCTCGGTGGCGAGGTACAACGGGCTTCCTTCGAGGGCGAGTTCGGGGTTGGGCCGGTCGAGCGCACGGGTGGGGACCAGCTCGCGGTGGCGCAGCATCAGGATCACCTTGATCAGCGCGGCCATGCCCGCGCAGCTGTCCAGGTGGCCGATGGAGGCCTTCACCGACCCGACGGCGCAGAACCCGACGGGCCCGTCCGGGGCGTCGGTGGCGAGTGCCTTGGCGAGTGCGGCGAACTCGACCGGGTCGCCGACCGGGGTGCCGGTGCCGTGGGCCTCGACGTAGCTGAGGTCGCTGCCGCGAACTCCGGCCCGCTGCAGCGCCGTTCGGACCACCTCGACCTGGCCCTGCACACTGGGTGCGGTGAAGCCGATCTTCCGGGCGCCGTCGTTGTTCACGGCGGTGCCGGTGATCACGGCGAGCACCGGGTCGCCGTCGGCGAGGGCTGCGGCGAGCGGCTTGAGCAGGACGACGGCGACGCCGTTGCCCCCGACGGTCCCGTCAGCGTCCGCGTCGAACGGCCGACAGGCCCCGGTGGGGGAGAGGACCGACTCTGGGTGGTACCGGTAGCCAGCGCCCTGCGGGAGCTGGAGCGAGGCCGCTCCGGCCAGGACGAGGTCGGCGTCGCCCTCGCGCAGGGCCTGGACGGCGAGGTGCACGGCGACCAGCGAGGTGGAGCACGCGGTGCGCACGCCGATCGCGGGGCCGGAGAGGCCGAGCCGGTACGATACCCGGGAGGCCAGGTAGTCCGGCAGGCTGCCGAGTGCGGCCTGCATGCCGTCGGCGAGTTCGGGGTCGGGCGCGGCGGTGTCGGACTGGTAGCCCGTCAGATTCGCCCCTTCGCCCGCGTAGACGCCGATCCGCGTCCCGGCCGGGGCGTCCGCGTAGCCCGCGCTCTCCAGGGCGTGGTAGCTGCACTCCAGGAACAGGCGGTGGGCGGGGTGGGTGAGTTCGGCTTCGCGTGGGCTCATGCCGAAGAACTCGGGGTCGAACTCGTCGGCCCCGGCCAGGAATCCGCCGACCGGCACCCGGTCGGGAGAGGAGATCTCCGCTTCCGAGAGCCCGGCCGCGCGCAACTGCTCGGGGGTGAACGCGGTGAGATGGCCCGTGCCGGCCCGCAGGTTCGCCCAGTACTCCTCCGGGGTGGCGGCGCCGGGGAGGCGCAGCCCCATGCCGATCACCGCGATCGGCGCACCGGCGGGTACCGGCTCCCCCGGGGAGTCCCCGCGGGCCGCGGGCGCGGCCTCGATACCGAGGTCGGCGAGGTGGTCGGCGAGACCGGCGACGGTGGGGTGCTCGAAGAAGGTGGCGAGGGGCAGGTCGATGCCGAGCCGCTCGCCGAGCAGGCGCCGCAGCCGCACCACCGAGACCGAGCCCAGGCCGAGTTCGTAGAACGGGCGGCGGTCGTCGCCGCCCGCCGGGTCCAGGGTTACGGGGGCGAGCGCGCCCACTTCGACGCGCAGCAGGGCCCGCAGAGCTGCGGGGTCCACCGTCCGTGCTTCCGGCGAAGCCGAAGCCGCAGCTGGGGCTGAAGCCGGGGCGGGATCCAGGGGTGGGGTCGAGAGGGGAGCCGGGGCCGGAGCAGAGGCGGTAGGCGGGGTCGAAGCCGCGGTGGGGGCCGGGGCGGGGGTGGCAGTCGACGACGGCGCGGTGAGCCGGGCGGCGAGCTCGCGCCGCTGGACCTTGCCGCTGGAGGTACGCGGGAACTCCGCCGCCGCCAGCGGGACGATGTGGCGCGGGAAGAGGCCGAGACGGCGCAATACCTCGCGGCCGATCTCCGCGCGGGTCTCCTCGACCGGGCGGTCACCGGTCGGCGCGAAGAACAGGGCGAGCGCCTCCGTCCCGAGCTCCTCGTCGGGTACGCCGCACGCGGCCGCGCCACCGGCGGCGACGCCGGGCACCGCCTCGACCACGGCCTCGATGGCGTGGCACGGGTGGTTCTCGCCGTTGATGATGACGATGTCCTTCTGCCGGCCGATCATCACCGCCTGGCCGTCGCGGATGAACGCCAGGTCGCCGGTGTCCAGCCAGGGTAGGCCGCCGTCCTCGGCGGCGACGAAGGTCCGGGCGTTGGCCTCGGGGTTGGCGAGGTAGCCGGGGGTGTTGCGGATCGACCGGACCTGGAGCAGGCCGACCGTCCCCTCGTCGACGATCCGGCCGTCCGCGTCGACCACGCGCAGGCTGGCGCCCGGGGCGGGCGCGCCGACGGCGACGAAGGTGGTGCACAGGTCGTCCGGGACGTCCTCGCCCGCGGCGACGGTCGCGCCGCCGAGGCTGTCGGTGCGCAGCCGGTGCAGGCTGCCGGGGGCGCGGTAGCGGCTCCAGCTGATCGCGGTGGTGGTCTCGGTCATGCCCCAGCACGGGACGAAGCAGTCCGGGTCGACGCCGTACGGCGCGGTGGCTGCCAGGAAGCCGTCCACCACCCGGTCGGGGATCTGTTCGCCGCCGCTGACCAGGGTGCGGACGTGGGAGAGGTCCCAGGCGGGGGTGGCGCCCTCGGCCAGCACCGAGCGGATCAGCCGGAAGCCGAAGGCGGGTGCCCAGGTGTGGCGCGAGCGGTGCTCGGTGACCAGGTCGAACCAGCGCACCGGGTCGGCCAGCACCAGCTCGGTCGGCACCTGGACGTTCTCGCTGCCCAGGTACACCGGCAGGACGTGGTACAGCAGCAGGGCCGCGCTGGCGTCCACCGGCAGCCAGCTGAGCGTCGAGTCCTCCGCGCCCCAGCCCAGCGCCTGCCGGCTGCCGGGCAGGAAGTCGAGCAGCGCCTCGTGGGTCAGCGGGATGATCTTGGGGGTGCCGGTGCTGCCGGAGGAGAGCATCAGCAGGGCCGGCTCGCTCCCGGCCAAAGCGGGTGCGTCGGCCGAGTCGGAAACGTCCGACTCCCGCAGAGCGGTGGCGTCCAGGGTCCGCAGCCCGGCGGTGTCCGGGTGCCCGGCCAGGTCGGCGGCCCCGGCGGCGTCGGTGAGCACCCGGGGGTCCTCCAGCAGGCGGCAGGCACCGGCGACCCGCTCCACCGAGCGCACCCGGGCCTCGGCCTCGCGCCGCACGTCCACCGGCAGCGGCACGATCCCGCCGAGCACGCACGCCCAGAACGCCGGGAAGTAGTCGGCGAGTTCGAGCCCGTACAGGACGAGTGTGTCACCGGGCCGGCAGCCCTCGCTCCGCAGTGCGCCGAGCACCGCTCGGGCCCGGGCCAGCAGGTCGGGGTACGCCAGCGTGGTGGCCGTGCCGTCGGCGCCGACCACCACCGTGCCCCGGTCCGGGTGCCGCTCGGCGGCCCGCGTCAACACCGCTGCCAGCGTGGGCGGTTCGTCCTGCTCCCGCCGCAACGCCGGACCGTGGCAGATCGCCTGCCCGCGCTCGTCCGTTCGCTCGCTCATCGGTCCACGTCCCCCCGCTCAGCGGGTGCGGCGCCAGAAGGCGCCGTACCCGTCGATGTCCTTGATCTCGTCGTCGATGCCGTTGGCGCGGCGGTAGTCGTGGACGGCCTCGGCACAGACCTTGATCAGGTAGTCGTCCACGATCACGAAGCCCCCGACGGAGAGCTTCGGATAGAGGTTGGTGAGCGCGTCCATGGTCGACTCGTAGAGGTCGCCGTCGAGCCGCATCAGCGACAGGCTGCGCACCGGGGCGGTCGGCAGGGTGTCCTTGAACCAGCCCTGGAGAAAGCGCACTTGGTCATCCAGCAGCCCGTACGCCTCGAAGTTGCGGCGGACCTGCTCCAGCGGCACGCCCATCACGTCGTTGAGCAGGTGGGTCTCCAGCTCCGCGTCCCCGGGGTGGCCCTCGGGACCGACCACCGGCATGCCGCGGAAGGAGTCCGCGGCCCACACCCGGCGGTCCGTCACCCCGTGCGCGCGCAGCAGCCCGCGCAGGAAGATCGACGTGCCGCCGCGCCACACTCCGGTCTCGATGAAGTCGCCCGGGACGCCGTCCGCGAGGATCTGCTCGACGCAGTACTGCACGTTGTCCAGCCGGCGCAGGCCGACCATGGTGTGCGCGGTGCTCGGCCAGTCCAGCCCGGCGTGCCGGCTGATCGGGTCGTACGCGGTGTCCGGGGCCCAGTCGCTGGGCAGCGGCGGGTCCTCGTAGACGGTGTTGGTGAGCGTGCGCTTGAGCAGGTCGATGTAGAGCTCGACGCCGGTGTCCACGGCGGGCCTTCCTGTCGCGGCGCGCGCGGACGGACCGCTGGTCGGTGCGGGCAGCAGGTCCGCCCGGACCAGGTCGGCGGCGCGCGCGGCCTGTTCGGTGATGTAGAGGTGGCCGGCGTCCGGGAGTGTCCGGATGTCCACCGGCCGGCCCGCCGCCTCGCGCCAGTCGGCCGGGTCGAACGCCTCGGTGACCGGGTCGGCGCCGCCCCACAGGACGGTGACCGGGCAGTTCAGCGGTGTGGCGGGCGGCCGGTGTCGGTGGGCGTCCGTCAGGCGGGCGTCCTCGCGGACCAGACCGACGTAGTAGCCCATCGCGTCGCTGCTCGCCGCGATCTCCGGCGGGATGCTGCCGAGGCGCAGCAGGAAGTCGACCACCTGCGCGTCCGACGTCCCGGCGCCCCAGACCGGCCCGAAGCCGTGCTGCGGCGGCGGGCACGCCGAGACCACCAGCCGACGGGCCGGACGGAATCCCCGCTCCTGCAGCAGCCGCACGCCCTCGTACGCGATCAGCCCGCCCATGCTGTGGCCGAGCACCGCCCAATCGGCCCCGCCGGCACCGGCGGTGACGAACGCGGCGAAGTCCTTGGCGGCCTCCCCGATGCTCCGGTAGCCGGGTTCGGCGGCGCGGGTGCCGCGTCCGGCGTGCTCCATCGCCCGCACCTCGACCGCGCCCCCGAGCAGCGCCTGCCACGCGTTGAACGCCGCCGCCGTCCCGCCCGCGTGCGGAACGCAGAACAGCACCAGCCGGTCGCCAGGACCCCCCATGACCGTCAACCCTTCGCATCGGCGCAGCGCCCCCCGGCGCACGTGCTTGATCGGAAACGCCAATACAATGTCACATGCGCAATGTCATGCCAAGGGCCGAGTCGAGCGGAACGACTCTGAGGGGTGGGGAGAGCCCGCGGCCGGGGTGCGGGAGAGGGTGATGTGTTCTCCGGCCATGACGGCGGCGCTGCCGTCATGCGCCGACCACCGTCGATGCGCTCCGGGTGCTCGGCGAGGTCGGGGCCGGGCCCGACCGAGTGGACTCGGGCCGACGCGCCGTGGGCGTTCCGTCCGATGCCTCCGACCAGCGGCGGCGGGCGTGTTGGGCGAATCAGTCACGCATCGGCACACCTGAGGGCAGGCCCGTACCGGCACTGCGGAGGAACGTCTGCGACCGGGCCCCGTCCCCTCGGCCACCCCTGGGGCGCCGCAGGTGGATCCCCCGACGGTCTCTGGCGGGTTCGGGTGAGCGGCGCATGGTGATCGTCTCGGAGGGTCGAGCCCGTGGGTTCTCCTTCTGGCGGTCCGTCAAGGAGGAGTGGTGCGGGGCCCTATGACGAAGCTGAACGCCGGCGGTGCGACGGCCCGTGTGGTGCCGAGTGCACCGGGCGGGGCGAAGGCCGGTGCACCGTGGCGTATCCAGGGGTGGTCCGGATCGTGACAGTGGAGCACCACGATCGACCGAGAAGGACAGTGAGATGCCGGAGTTGTCGACCGCGCGGCGAAGAGCGCGCGGAGTTGCCGCCCTGGGCGTGGGGGCAGTCGCCACCGCCATGATCCGACGCAGTGCCCGCAGGCGCGGCCGGCCCGGCGGCCGTCTCGTGCGCGCCGGGCACGAGGCCGCAGGCGTGGCCGGGGTGACGGCCGCGCCGGTGGCGGAGCAGGCGGTGAAGAGCCGGTGGGTGGTCTTCCTCGCCTACGGGCTGCTGGCGGTCGCGACGCAGGCGCTGTTCGTGAACTACGCGCCGGTGACGCAGGACGCCGCGCGGCACTTCGGCGTTTCGGTGGGCGAGATCGGCTGGCTGTCCCAGGTCTTCCCGCTGGTCTACGTCCTGCTGGCGATCCCGGCCGGACTGGCGCTCGACCGGTTCCTGCGTCCGGCGCTCGTGCTGGGGGCGGTGCTGACCGCGGCCGGGGCGTTCCTGAGGCTGGTGGCCGACGACTTCACCTGGGCGTTCACCGGGCAGGTCGTCGCCGCGGTGGGGCAGCCGTTCATCCTGAACGCGATACCGGGTCTCGCCGTGGGCTACCTGGCGGAGAGGCACCGCGCCACTGGTGTCGCTGCCGCGTCCTCCGCGACGTTCGCCGGCATGGTCGTGGGCTACCTGCTCGGCGCGTGCCTGCCCGGCGAGGGCAACATCCGTACCCTCACCTTCGTGACGGCCCTGGTCGCTCTGGACGCAGGGCTGTGTCTCGTCGCGGCCCTGCGCCTGCGCCCGTACGCGGGCCACGGGTCGGTCCCGGTGACGGGTGGAACGGGCGTCAACCGGTCCTTCCGGGTGGCGTTCGGCAATCGGCACGTACGACGGCTGTGCGCGGTCGCTGTCATCCCGATGGGGACGTTCATCGCCCTCGCGACGTTCGTGCAGCCCCTGCTGGCCCCGGCGGGCGTCTCCGAGCCCACCGCCGGGCTCGTCCTCGCGCTGACGATGATCGCCGGTGTGGTCGGCTGTGCGGTCGTGCCCGTCTGGGCGGACCGGCGCGGCCGCGAGGTCGAGGTCATGGGTGCCGCGATCGCCGTCACCGCGATGGCCTGCCTGCATCTGGCCCTGGTCCCGAGCGCGCTGACAGCGTTCGTCACGCTCCTCGGGACCGGGTTCATGCTGCTTCCCGCCCTTCCCATCGGGTTGTCCTTGAGCGAGCGGCACGCGCCGGGGGCCGAGAGCACGGCGGCCGGGCTGATCTGGATGGCGGGCAACCTGGGAGGGGTCGTCCTGGCGACGGCGGTCGGACTGCTCGTCACCCGCCCCGCGCTCGCCTTCACGGCACTGCTGGGGGCCACCCTGGTCGCCCTTCCGGCCCTCCACTGGTTCCGCAGGCTCGAGCACCCGGTCGATCCCGTGGGGTGAGGTCAGTTCGAGGCGGTCGCGAGGATGCCGGGCGCGATGTCCAGCACGAGGAGCGCTGCCGCAAGATGGGCCGGGTTGTCCTCGACCTTGACCGCCGAGAGCTCGTTCGCGCGCGAGACCCGCCGCTCGACGGTGTTGCGGTGCACGTAGAGAGCGGCGGCGGCCCGGGTGGTGTTGAAGCCGCACTGCACGTAGGTGAGGAGCGCCTGCCGCAGCGCCGGGTCGGCTCCGGCCAGCGGACCGAGGGTGTTGACGACGAACCGTCGGGCGCCGGCCCGGTCCTTGGTGAGCGCGTCGATCAGCTCGACGTCGGCGTAGGCGGTGAACTGCCGGTCGGATGCGAGCCGGACGACCAGTGCCTGCGCCGCGAGGGCGTCCTGGTGGCTGGACCGGAACCCTTCGAGTCCGCGGCCGGGCCTGCCCACCGCGCCGCGGACCCCGGGTGCCGTCGCCATGGCCTGCTCCACCTGGTACAGGTCCGGGACGTCCGCACCGGAGAGCCAGACCCAGCGCGAGGCGGTGCTGCCACGTGCCACCAGGGTGCTGCGCTCCGAGGCCGGGGTGCTCACCGCCGCGACGGCCAGGTCCAGGGCGTCGACGTGCCGGGGGTCGTCGATCCATAGCACGAGACCGGTGTGCCAGCGGCCCAGCCGGTAGTGCAGGCGCCCCTCTGCGAGGTCCTGCGCCATCGGTGCTCCGCCGGCGATCAGCTGGATCAACGCGATCGCCTCGGCGTCCGCGTTGCCCATCGCCGCGGCGAGACTGGCTTCCCGCAGCGCCAGGACGGAGTCGAGGGCGTACTGGACCAATGACTTCGCCGACACGTCCAGGACGTCCACCAGGAGGTCGCGGTCGGTGAACTTCGCCGCGCACTCCTCCAGCCACCGCCGCCAGCCCATGCCCAGGGCCACGCGCCAGGCGCCGGCGAAGTCCGGCGCGATGCCGCGGGAGACGAGGTCGTTGATGTAGGCCGTGGCACGCGGGCCGATGTACGGCTCCACCCGCCGCCCCGGCTGCTGGACGTTCGCCGTCAGCCACTGCACGAGATCGGAGCGGTTGAGCTCGCGGTCCTCCTCCGCCAGGGATGCGTCGGCGAGCAGGGCGGGGTCGTTCTGGGCCACGAGGGTGGGCGGGGTGAGGGCGTCGACCATGGCGTCCGTCTCGCTCATCAGGCGCTGGCACAGGGACCTGATCGCGTCGGCGACCTCGGGGGAAGGCGGGGGCCACAGCTCGTCCATGTCTGAAGTCTGCTCCTGATCTCGAGAAGCCGGTGCACCCGGCGTGCGCCGCGGCACCGGCGGTGGGGGAGGAGGGACAGCGCCCGACATGATCTAGCCTCGTCCTACGGAGGGGCTCGTCGGAGTCGGCCGGCCACCCGCCGGCCGGGCGGCCCCGGCTCTGGGACAGGCGGTGAACGGACATCGACAGCAGCAGGACGACCGACGGGGCGCCGGAGGGCTCGCCCGCCCCCGAAGGCTCCGCAGGTCCGCGGCTGAGGGAGATCAGGGCCGGTCGAGGGTTGTCGTTGACGGAGGCCGCGCACCGGGCGGGCGTCACCAAGGGCTTCCTGAGTCAGTTGGAGCGTGGCCTCACCAGCGTGTCCGTCCCGACGCTGCTGCGGATCTGCGAGGTGCTGCAGATCGGGGTGGGAGAGCTGTTCGACTACCCGGACGAGCCGGTCGTGCAGGGTGGGAGCCGGATCGACATGGGCGGTGAGGGCGTCGTCGAGTACCTGCTGACGCCTGCCGGCACCACGGAGTTCCAGGTCTTCCGCTCGGTGATCGAGCCGGGCGGGGGAACCGGTGGCCCCTACCGGCTCGGCCCGGGAACCGTCTTCGCGCTGGGGCTGAGCGGCTCCACCCGTCTGGTCGTCGGCGGCGAGACCCGGATGCTGTCGCCCGGCGCGTCCACCTCGTTCTCCGGCGGGGTGCTGCACCAGTTCGACAACCCGGGGCCGACGGCGAGCGAGGTCCTGTGGGTGGTGTCGCCCCCGCTCCTGCGTGCCGCTCCAGAGCCGGCCTAGTCCCGTTTGCGCAGCTCCTGACGGCGGATCTTGCCGGTGGCGGTCTTGGGGAGTTCGTCGACGAGGTGGATGCGGCGCGGCCGCTTGTACGCGGCCAGGCGGCCGCGCACGAAGGCGTGGAGCTCGTCCGCGGTCGCGGTGGCCCCCGGTTTGAGGGACACGTGGGCGACGACGGCCTCGCCGCGGTAGGCGTCCGCTTCCCCGACGACGGCGGCCTCGAAGACCGCGGGGTGCTCGTAGAGGGCGTCCTCGACCTCGCGAGGCCAGACCTTGTAGCCGGACGTGTTGATCTGGTCCTTGAGCCGGTCGACCAGGTAGACCCAGCCGTCCGGGTCGAGGACGGCGACGTCGCCGGTGCGCAGGCGCCCCTGGGGGAGGGCGGCGGCGGAGCTGTCGGGCTTCTGCCAGTAGCCGGAGATCACCTGGGGTGCGGAGATCTCGAGCTCGCCGGCGGTCCCGCACGGCAGGCCGGTGCCTTCGGCGTCGACGACGCGCACGACGACGCCGGGGGTGGGCACGCCGACCGAGAGGGTGCCGTCGGCGGCGTGGAGGCGCGCGCGGCGTCCCGGGGGCACGGCGATGCCGCCCGCGGTGGTCTCGGTCATCCCCCAGACGTTGTGGAGGTAGTGGCCGAACCGCTCCTGGAACGCCTCCACGGTGGCCGGCGGTACGGGAGCGCCGCCGGAGTAGAGCAGCCGCACGCGGCGCAGGTGGTCGGCACCGGCGTGTTCGAGCGCCATCAGGGCGTTGAACGCGGTGATCGATCCGAGGGTGAAGGTGACGCCGTGCTCGGCGAACGCGTCGAGCACGACCTCGGGCCGGTAGCGGCCGACGAGCACGAGTGCCGCGTCGTTGAGGACGGCGGTGGCGGCGTTGAGGATCACGCCGGAGATGTGGAACAGCGGGGCGATGCCCAGTACGACGTCGTCGGGCCCGAGACGCACCCAGGCGCCGAAGTTCGCGGCGGAGTGCAGCACGTTGCCGTGGCTGTTCAGCGCGCCCTTGGGCGGCCCGGTGGTGCCGGAGGTGTAACAGATCAGCGCCGTGTCGTCGGCGCCGACGGCCGGCCGCCGCGGACGGTGTCCCGCGTACTGCGCCACCAGCGCCGACAGGTCCGCCAGCTCGCTGGACGCGGCGCCCCAGGCCACGCGGTCGTCGTTGCGGGTCTGCCAGTCGCGGTCGTTGACGCCGATCACCCAGGTGACGGACGAGCCGGCGAGGGCGGCCGTCATCTCGGCTGCGTCGGTGTGGGCCGCGAAGACGCCCACCGGCCGGCAGTCGTCGACCAGTCGGCGCAGTTCGCGGCCGCGGTACATCGGGTTGAGCGGCACGCCGATCGCGCCGGTCTTCCACAGGGCGAGGAGGACGACCAGGTAGTGCGGCACGCTCTGCAGGTGGATCGCGACCCGGTCGCCCCGGCCGACGCCCCGGTCCTGGAGCGCGGCCGCGAGGGCGTCCGAGGCCGCGTCGACCTGGGCGGCGGTCAGCGCGCCGTCGAAGTACCGGACGAGCACGCGGTGGGGCGCCCTCGCCACGCGCGCGTCCCAGGCCTCGGCGAGGCAGGCGTAGCGGAGTACCGGGTCGGGGTCGGTGCCGGCGGGATAGCTCGTGAGCCAGGGCCGCTCGTCGGGCAGGACTTCGGGGTTGGGCGGGGTCATCGTCGACGTACCTTCCTCATCCGGTGGGGGGCGGCTCAGGCCTGGAATCCCGAGGTCCCGGCTCGGGTCATCACGATCGGTGCCACACCGGCGGTGCGGGACAGCCGCAGCACCATGTCGACCACCTCGACCACGTCCTCGACGGCGATCATCGACGCGGCGGGCACCCGGTCCGCGATCCACGAGGTCATGTCGGTGGCGACGTAGCCCGGCGCGATCGAGGTTGCCCGGACGCCGACCGCGGACTCCTCCTGGTGGACGGCCTCCAGGTACCGCAGCAGGGCCGCCTTGCTGGCGCCGTAGACCGAGTAGCCGGCGTCGGCGTGGACACCGGTGATCGACGACAGCCCGATGATGCTGGCGCCGTGCCGCGGGTCGGCGGCGGCGCCCTTGCGGAGCAGCGGCAGTGCCCGCTGGGTCAGTCGCATCGAGGTCACCAGGTTGACCTGCAGGGTCTTGGCCATCCGGTGCGCCGGGAAGTCGGCGGCGCGAGAGACCGTGCCGACACCGGCGTTGAGGACCAGGGCGCTCATCGCGCCGAAGGCGTGCCGGTGCAGCTCGGCGAGCCGGTCGGCCGCGTCGTCGGCGGCGAGGTCGACGGCCAGCCGCGCGACGTGCGGCGCGCCGGCGGTGCGCAGCTCCTCGGCGAGTTCGGTCAGGTGGTCGGCGTTGCGGGCGGTGACCGTCAGGCCCCACCCGTGCCGGGCGAGCCGGGTGGCGATGCCCCGGCCGATGCCGCGGGAAGCGCCGGTGACCAGTGCGGTCCGGGTGGAGGAGTTCGTCATGCCGTCCCCTGCAGTGCGTCGTGCGCGAGGTCGAAGTAGCGGGCGACGGATTCGCCGGCACCGGCGTAGCCCGCGTCGCCGTCGCCGGCGCCCGCCCGGTGGCGGTGGGCGATGCCGGCGGCGATGACGCCGATCTTGAAGTAGGCCAGGGCGAGGTGGAACTCCCAGTTGCGGAGCGGGACGCCCCCGGCCCGCTCGTACCGTTCCGCGAGGCCGGACGCCTCGGGCAGCCGGGGGCTGGTCCAGGAGCTGGGCGCGCCGACGATGAGGTCGAAGACCTGGTCGCGGTAGGCGCACATCAGGGCGACGTCGGCCACCGGGTCGCCGATGGTGGACAGCTCCCAGTCGACGACCGCGGCGATCTCGGCCCTGCCGGTCGCGCGGCCGAGGCGGACCAGGGTGTTGTCGAGGCGGTAGTCGCCGTGCACGACCGAGACGTGGTGCTGGGCCGGCAGGCGTGCGCGCAGCAGCTCCGCGACCCGCTCGCCGGTCGCGGCCAGCCCGGGCGCCCCGACCAGCGTCCACTGGCCGGCCCACCGTCTGAGCTGCCGCTCGGCGTAGGCGTCCGGGCGGCCGAACCGTTCCAGTCCGACCGCGACGTGGTCGACCCGGTGCAGGGCGGCGAGCACCTCGATCAGCCGGGTGACGACGTCGTCGACCTCCGCGTCGCCGAGCGGCGCCAGTTCGGTGGCGAGACGGAGCGACCGGGCGGGGACGTGCTCGACGACGGTGAACGGCACGCCGAGCACGGACGGGTCCTCCACCAGCAGTACGGGCCGCGCCACCGGCACCTCGGTCGGGAGTAGGGCCGAGGTGACCGTGAACTCCCGCGCCACGTCGTGGGCGGACGGCGTGTGTCCGGCGCGCGGCGGGGTGCGCAGCACCCAGGTCGACGCACCGTCGGTGAGCCGGTAGGTGAGGTTGGAGCGTCCTCCGGCGATCTGTTCGGCCCGCAGGGGGCCGGCCGGTGTCGTGCCCCTCCCGCGCAGCGCCGTGGCCAGTCGGGTGAGTTCGGCGTCGGTGAGCCGCGTGCCGGGCGGGGTGGTGGCGGCCGTGTCGTCGCTCATCCGGTCACCGCCCCGCGACGGTGCGCAGTGCGCGGCGGGCGAGGGACCAGCGGTGCACCTCGGAGGGGCCGTCGTAGATCCGGAACGGCCGCAGCTCGCGGGCGATCTTGGCGACTGGCAGGTCGCGGGAGACGCCGAGGCCGCCGCACATCTGCACCGCCCGGTCGACGACCCGGTGCAGCGCCTCGGCCGCGAACGTCTTGGTGATCGAGGTCTCCCGGGAGGCGCGTTCGCCGGCGTCGAGGCGCCGGCACGCGTCGAGCAGCAGCGCCCGGGTGGCGGCGAGGTCGATCTCGCTGTCGCCGATCATCTGGTGGATCATCCCCTGGTCGGCGAGCCGCGAGCCGAAGGCCTCCCGGTCGCTGACGTAGCGCAGGGCCGTCTCGTGGGCCCGCTGCGCCGCGCCCGTCCAGCGCATCACGTGGGTCATCCGGGCGGGGCCGAGCCGGACCTGCGCGTAGCGCATGCCCTCGTCGACGCCGCCCAGGACGTCGTCGTCGGGCACGAACAGGTCGGTGAAGCGGAGTTCGCAGTGCCCGCCGAGCATGCTCCGGTCGACCGTCTCGACGTGCCGTACCACCTCGATGCCGGGTGAGTCGGCGGGGGCGAGGAACATCGTCGCGCCGCCGGCCGAGCCGGGCTCACCGCTGGTGCGGGCCATGATGATCAGGAAGCCCGCTCCGTCGGCCCCCGTGATGAACCGCTTCCGGCCCTCGATCAGCCAGCCGCCGTCGACGCGGCGCGCCGTGGTGCGCAGCATGCCGGGGTCGGATCCGGCGCCGGGTGAGGGCTCGGTCATGGCGAACGCCGAGCGGCACCGGCCCTGCACCAGGGGCGCCAGGTAGCGCTCCCGCTGGGCGGGAGAGGCGATGCGGTCGAGCAGGTGGATGTTGCCCTCGTCCGGGGCGTTGACGTTGATCGCCATCGGCCCGAACAGCGAGCGGCCCGCCGCCTCGAACACCTCGATCCGGTCGACCATGCCGAGGCCGAGCCCGCCGTGCTCCACCGGGCCGTGCGGGGCCAGCAGACCGCGCTCCCGTGCCAGGCCCTGCAGCCGGATCCGCAGCGCCTCTCCTCCGGCGGCCCGGACGTCGCCGTCGAACGCGTCGTCGACGGGGAGGACCTCCTCGGCGATGAAATCCCTCACCCGCTCGGCCAGTTCGTCCGTCGTGCTGTGCTCACTCATGGGGGACCCCCGCATCGAGTCGTTGGTAGGTGGTGGGGTGACACGTGCGCAGGACGAGTGCCTGCACCAGGCCGGCCACGGCCGACAGGGCGACGAGGCCGCCCATCACCCAGGCGCCCTCGGTGGTGCCGACGAGGAGCGGGAGGTTGGCGACGACCAGGCAGACCAGGCCCGCCAGGCCGAGGAAGGACAGCACCGGGGCGACGATCGTGCGCCACGCGGACCGCCGCTCCGCCACGCGCCGGAAGTATCCGATGACCGCGAGACTGGTGGCCGCCATCAGCACGACGATGCCGAGGGTGGAAGCGCCGGAGAACCAGGCGTAGACGTTCCCGATCGGATCGAGGCGGGAAGCGATGACGACCAGGGTGGTGGCGAACGCGGCCGCCGAAACGACCGCGGAGGAGGACGACGGGGCACGGTGCCGGGGGTGAACGACGCCCAGCGGCGCCGGGAGTGCGCCGGCTCTGGACAGCGCCAACTGGTAGCGGGTCACCACGTTGTGGAAGGCCAGCACGCAGGCGAACTGGCTGGTGATCAGGAGCACTTGCATCACGTCGAACCAGAGGGGGCCGACGTAGCGCCGCGCCAGCCCGAGGACCAGGCCCTCGGGGTCGGCCTTCGCGGCGTCGGCCACCGAGTCGACGCCGATCCCGACCACGACCGCCCAGACGGTGGCCGCGTAGAAGACGCCGATCACCGCGATCGCGAGGTACGTCGCGCGCGGGACCGTGACGTCAGGGGCCCTGGCTTCGTCGCGGAACACGGCTGTCGCCTCGAAGCCGATGAACCCGAAGAAGGCGAACATCATGCCGAGGCCCGGGGCGCCGGTGCCCAGGGTCGAGGGCAGCAGCGGCGTCGCCGACAGGCCGTGGGCGCCGCCGTGGCCCACGATCCCGAAATCCATGACCAGGAGCAGGAGCGATTCCAGCACCAGCACCACGCCGAGGACCCTGGCGCTCAGCTCGATGTCGCGGTAGCCGAGGAAGGCGACGATCCCCAGCGAGACCAGGGCCCACACCCACCACGGCGAGCCGAGGCCGGTGCACCGCTCGATGACGTTCCTCGTCGCGACGCCGACGTAGGCGTTCACCCCAACGAGGAGCAGCGTGTAGGAGAAGAGCGCGAGGGTCGCGGCCGACAGGCCCGGTATCCGGCCCAGCCCGGCCTGGACGTAGGCGTAGAAGGCGCCGGCGTTGCGCACTCGCTGGGCCATCGAGGTGAAGCCGACGGCGAAGACCAGCAGCAACGCGGTGGACAGCACGAAGAACAGTGGAATCGCGGGGCTGCCGCTCGCGGCGAAAGCGACGGGCACCGAACCGGCCACCATCCCGAGCGGCGCCGCCGCGGCAACGACCATGAACACGATCTGCGGGACACCGAGTCCGCGGTGCAGTGGATCGGCCGGGCCTGCGGCGCCCCCAGGGGGGTCGACGTGCCCTCCGGCGAAGAGATCGGCCATGTGGCCACCTTTCGACCGACGGCCCGGTACGGGCTCGCCAGGGGTGTTTAGTAGCGGTAAACGACGCAAACGTCTATCACGCAGGTGGGGGTGCCACAAGGCTTTCGGCACTGCTCGGCCGACTTGTGCACGGTGCACCGGGCCCGGTGCGAAACGGGTGCGCGCTGTCGTTCCCGCTCGTGGCCACGGTTGGCGACAGTGAGGTCACGACCCCGGGAACAGCGAGGAAACGCCATGACAACCAAGGTGCTCGACACCGTCGAGGAGTTCGACGTGGTCATCATCGGAGCGGGCATCTCCGGAATCGGTGCGGCCAGCTACTTCAGCCGGGAACTCCCCGGCAAGTCCCTGCTCGTACTCGAGGGCCGCGACAACATCGGCGGCACCTGGGACCTCTTCCGCTATCCGGGCATCCGCTCGGACTCCGATCTCCACACCTTCGGCTACGCGTTCAAGCCGTGGCGCCACGAAGCGGCGATCGCCGACGCGCCGCTGATCCGCGACTACCTCCGGGAGACGGCCGAGGAGAACGGCCTGGAGCGCCTCATCAGGTTGCGCCACCGGGTCGTCCGGGCCGAATGGTCCTCGCTCGACCGCCGGTGGACCCTCACGGTGGAGGTGGCCGACCCCGCCGGCGGGCCGAGCACGACGAGGACCGTCCGCGCCGGATGGGTGTTCGCGGCCACCGGTTACTACCGGTACGACGAGGGCTTCTCTCCCCGTTTCCCCGGACAGGAGGACTTCGAGGGCGCGGTCGTCCACCCCCAGCACTGGCCCGAGGACCTGGACTACAGCGGCAAGAAGGTCGTCGTCATCGGCAGCGGCGCGACCGCGATCACCCTGGTGCCGTCGATGGCCACCGGGCCGGGCGCCGCCCGGCACGTGACGATGCTGCAGCGGACCCCGACGTACGTGCTGGCCCTGCCGCGCGTCGACAAGCTCGCCCTGGCGCTCACCAAGGTGCTCGGAGAGGAACGCGGGTACGCCGCGACGCGGTTCAAGAACATCTGGCTCGACCGCGCGGTCGTCAAGGGACTGCGCACGTTCCCGAAGGCCGGGCGGCGGCTGATCCGGCACGAGAACCGCAAGCGGCTGCCCAAGGGGTTCGACGTCGACAAGCACTTCAACCCGCCCTACGACCCGTGGGACCAGCGGCTGTGCCTGGCCCCGGACGGCGACTTCTTCGACGCGATCAAGAACGGTCACGCGAGCGTCGTCACCGACACGATCACGCGGTTCAGCAGGCGCGGCGTCGTGCTCGGCTCGGGCGAGGAACTGGAAGCCGACGTCGTCGTCACCGCGACGGGGCTGAACCTGCAGCTCTTCGGCGGCATGCCGATCGTGGTCGACGGCCGCGAGGTCGACCTCGCGGACGCGGTCTGCTACCGCGGGATGCTGCTGAGCGGGATCCCCAACTGGGCGATGGCGATCGGCTACACCACGTCGTCGTGGACGCTCAAGGTGAGCCTGATGTGCCGTTACTTCATCGACCTCGTCCGGCACATGGACGCCCACGGGTACGACCGGGTGGTCCCGGTCGCCCAACCCGGGATGGAACGCAGGCCGGTGATGGACCTGAAGGCCGGCTACGCCAAGCGCGCCGAGAGCACGCTCCCCAAGCAGGGCCTCGAGAAGCCCTGGCGGATGGCGTTGTCCTACCCCGAGGACGCCAAGGCGCTGCGTGGACCGGTCGCCGACGACAACCTCGTGTTCGGCAGCGCCCGCTGGGTCGCGCACCCGTCCGGCGGGGGGCGAGCGACCCGTGCCTGACTCCAGCGGCGCGGCGGCCGCCGACCAGTACGCGGCCCTGCCCTCCGGGCTGACGATCTGCTTCCGCGACCACGGCGACCGGACCGACCCCGCCGTCCTGCTCGTCGCCGGCATGGGCGAGGACCTCACCTTCTGGACCGAACCGTTCTTCGCCGCCCTCGTCGCCCGCGGCTTCCGGGTCGTGGCGATCGACAACCGCGACGTCGGCCAGTCGACGTTCGTCACCGCACCGCCTCCCGCCCTCTGGCGGCAGATCGTCGCCCGCCCGCGCGGCGACGCCTACACGCTGGCCGACATGGCCCAGGACGCCGTCGGCGTCCTCGACCACCTCGGGATCGCCCGGGCCCACCTGGTCGGGCGGTCGATGGGCGGGATGATCGCGCAGACCGTCGCGGCCACGGCGCCCGAGCGCGTGCTGTCGCTGACGTCCCTCTACTCGACCACCGGGGCGAAGAAGGTCGGACAGCCGGCGCTCTCGACGATCCGGCTGCTCGCCGCCCCGCCGGCCCGGAACAGGACCGACGCGGTCCGGGCCCACCTGCGGATCACCCGGCACATCGCGGGACGGGGGTACCCCATCGACGACGCGGCCGAGGCGGCCGTCGCGGCCCGTGGCTGGGACCGCAGCGCCGGTGACCCCGCGGCCGGCGTGGCGCGCCAGGTCCAGGCGATCCAGCGCTCCGGGGACCGGACGGCCCAGTTGAGCAGGATCACCGCACCGACGCTGGTCATCAACGGTGACCGGGACCTGCTGGTCGACCCGAGCGGCGGCACCGCAACCGTGAAGGCGATCCGCTCGGCCCAGCACGTGGTCATCCCCGGCATGGGACACCACGTCCCCGAGGCCCTCGTCGGCCCCATCACCCAGTACATCTCGCAGCACGCGGCCCGCGTGGGCGAAGGAGGAAACCATGTCCGCATCTCTTGAGCGCGACTCCCGGGACGCCACGGTCGACGTCGTGGTCGTCGGCGCCGGTTTCGCCGGCCTGAGCGCCGCCGAACGGCTGACGAGCGAGGGCCGCTCGGTCCTGGTCGTGGAAGCCCGCGACCGGGTCGGCGGCCGATCGTTCTCCGGCGAGGTGGCAGGCGTGAAGGTCGACCTCGGAGCGACGTGGGTGTCACGACAGCACACCGCCATCCGGGACCTCGCGCACCGGATGGGGTGCACCACGACCGAACAGTTCGCCCAGGGGCGCAACGTGCTGTGGTTGGCAGGCCGGCGCCGCACCTACAGCGGCACCATTCCCAGGGTCTCCCCCGCGACCCTGGTGGACATGGCCCGCATGCAGGCGGCGCTGAACAAGCTGGTCGCGACCGTCGACGTGAGCGCCCCGTGGGAGACGCCCGGGGCGGGCCGTCTCGACGCCGTCTCGTTCGGCGAGTGGCTCGACCGGAAGAACGCGCTGCCTAGCACCCGGGCGCTGATGACCATCGTCAGCAAGGTGCAGTGGGGCTGCACCCCGGGCGACGTCTCCCTCCTGCACGTCCTGCGCTACATCCGCGCGGCGGGCGGGCTCGACCACATGCTGGACGTCGAGGACGGAGCGAACGAGTACCGGTTCGTCGAAACCACCCAGGAGATCGCCAAGCGGGTCGCGGAGCACCTCGGCGACCGCGTGCGCCTGGAGACACCGGTGCGCCGCATCACGCAGGACGGCAACGGCGTCACCGTCCACACCGACTCCGGCGAGATCCGCGCCGGGTACGCGATCGTCACGGCCGCCCCGGCGCACCGCGCCACCATCGCGTTCGAACCCGCCCTGCCCGAGCGGGCCGCGGGGCTCACCCGGACCTGGCGCATGGGCGTCCTCAGCAAGGCCTTCGTGGCCTACGACAAGCCCTTCTGGCGGGCCGACGGCTGCTCCGGTGAGGCGGTCACCGACACCGGGACCGTGTTCATCACCTTCGACGTGTCCCCCACCCCTGCCGGGCCGGGCGTCCTGATGACCTTCTGCGACCCCCGCGTCTTCGACGGCTTCGGCCCCGAAACCCGACGCGACCTGGTCGTCCAGCAACTCGTCGACCTCTACGGCCCGCAGGCCAGCACCCCCATCGACTACCTGGACCACCGCTGGGGAGCGGAGCCGTTCGCCCCGGGCGGCCCCCACCCGGTCGCCGGCCCCCACGCGACCGTGAGCTACGCCCAGGCGCTCACCGAGCCCCACGGGCGCATCCACTGGGCCGGCACCGAAACCGCCGGCGAGTGGGCCGGCACCATGAACGGCGCGGTCCTGACGGGCCAGCGCACCGCCGAGAACGTCGCCGCCCTCCTGTCCCGCGACGTGCGCGAGGGGGCGTCGAGATGAAGGTGGCGCTGTTCCTGCTGGCCGACCTGTGGATGATCTTCGCCGGCTACTTCTACGGCTGGGCCTTCATCCGCCGCTACGGCAACTACCTCCTCGGCCTCGAGACGATGGTGGTCGCCACCTCCGGCAGCAACTTCCTGGTCTGGTCGCTGCTGGGCGCCGACCCGGGCAGCGTCCTGTACGACGTGGCCTACTTCTTCGACGCCTTCTCCAGGTCCGTCGGCATCACGGTCATCCTGATCATGGGTCTGATGATGGTCACCCACCGCTACCGGCCGAGCCGGGGCGTCGACATCGCCGTGTTCGCAGCCGCGGCCGTGGCCGGCCTGTTCCTGCGGCCGTTCCACGGCGCGGACCTGCACACCGACCGTGCCGCATTCTGGGTCGCCGTGTTCTACGTCGTCGTCAACCTCCTCACGGCGGTCTTCCTCGGGTACTTCGTCAAGCGGCTGTGGCAGGCGGGCGCGCGGCGGCCGGCGATCTGGACGGCACTGGCCACGGCCGCCGGGACCACCATCGCGCTCCTCTACGACTTCTTCCCGCTGCCGTTCGACGATGCCGACCGCACGGTCTTCTACACCGCCGCGCTGGCCACGTGGGGCACCCAGATCTTCGTCTACTTCCGCGCCTACCGCGTGCTGCACGACCGCACCGCCGCCTCGGACGCGAACCCGGCCCGCGCAGTCGGAGCCCCCGCATGAACCCCGGACACGAAGAAGGAGTCAGGATGGCGAACAGGCACGTGTACGCGGTGGTGGACCCCGCCGACGGCACGGTGGTCAAGGAGTACCCCACCGCGACGGACCAGGCCGTCGACGGAGCGCTCGACGCGGCGGCGAAGGCCTACGCGCACTGGTCGAGGCAGACCTCCATCGGCCAGCGCGCCCGGCTGCTCGGCGCCGTCGCCGACCTGCACGAGGAGCGCAGCGCGCAGCTCGCCGCGATCATCCGGCGGGAGATGGGCAAGCCGCTGGACCAGGCCCTCGGGGAGGTCGAGTTCAGCGCCTCCATCTACCGGTACTACGCCGAGAACGCGGAGGCGTTCCTCGCCGACGAGCCGATCGAGCTCCTGGGGGGAGAGGGCACCGCTTTCATCCGCCGCCGGCCGACCGGCGTGCTCCTGGGCATCATGCCCTGGAACTACCCGTACTACCAGGTGGCCCGGTTCGCCGCACCGAACCTCGCGCTGGGCAACACCATCGTGCTCAAGCACGCCTCGCAGTGCCCGGAGTCCGCCGCAGCCCTCCAGCAGTTGTTCACCGACGCGGGCGCTCCCGAGGGCTGCTACGTCAACGTCTACGCCACCCGCCAGCAGATCGCCGCCGCCATCGCGGACCCCCGGGTGCAGGGGGTCTCCTTCACCGGTTCGGAGCGGGCCGGTGCGGAGGTCGCCGCGCAGGCCGGGCGCAGCCTCAAGAAGGTGGTGCTCGAACTGGGCGGCTCGGACCCCTTCATCGTGCTGTCCACCGACGACCTCGACACCACGGTCCAGGCGGCGGTCGAGGCCCGGTTCGAGAACACCGGCCAGGCGTGCAACGGCGCGAAGCGGTTCATCGTCGCCGACGACCTCTACGACGCCTTCCTCGACGCGTTCACCCGCAAGGTGCTCGCCATGACCGACGGCCTGGCGCCCCTGTCCTCGGTCGCCGCCGCCGAGTACCTCGAGGAACAGGTCGAGCGAGCCGTCGACCACGGAGCGACTTTCATCGCCGCACGGCAGCGCGAAGGGGCGCACTTCCCGCCCGGCGTCCTGACGGACGTGTCGCCGACCTCGCCCACGGCCGCCGAGGAGCTCTTCGGCCCCGTCGCGATCCTCCACCGGGCCCGGTCCGAGGACGAGGCGGTAGAACTGGCGAACGCGACACCGTACGGGCTGGGCTCCTACGTGTTCACGATTGACGTCGACCAGGCGGCGCGCGTCGCCGACCGGATCGACGCGGGCATGGTCTTCGTCAACGGCGTCGGCCTCGAAGGCGCGGAACTGCCCTTCGGCGGGGTCAAGCGGTCCGGGTTCGGCCGGGAACTGGGCCGGGCCGGAATCGACGAGTTCGCCAACCGGAAGCTCATCCGCACCGCTCCGACCCGTCCGGCGCAGCCCACTGGAGGAAACCCGTCATGACCATCGAGTTCGACGCCGCCGTCTTCCGGGCCCCCGGCGAACCGCTGACCATCGAGCGGGTCGCCCTCCCCTCGACGCCTCCGCCCGGCGAGGTACTCGTGCGGCTCAAGGCAAGCGGAGTGTGCCACAGCGACCTGCACGTGCTCGTGGGCGACTGGGAGGTTCCGTCGCCGATGATCCTCGGCCATGAGGGAGCCGGGATCGTCGAGAGTGTCGGCGAAGGCGTCACGACGCTGAAGAGGGGCGACCACGTCGTGCTGTCCTGGACGCCTTCCTGTCGCCGGTGCCGCTATTGCATCAGTGGCAGGCCTGTCCTCTGCGACATGGTCAGCCAGCACTCGGCGAACCACGTGTCGTTCGACGGCCGGTCCCGGATCACGTCCGCCGGCGGGGGCGACGTGCTCAGCTTCGCGGGCCTCGGAACGTTCGGCCAGTACACCCTCGTGCCGGAATCGGGCGCGATCACCATCCGGGACGACGCCCCGTTCCCGCAGTCGGCTCTGGTCGGATGCGCCGTCACGACCGGTGTCGGCGCGGCCGTCAACACCGCCGGTGTGCGTCCGAGCGACACCGTGCTGGTCCTCGGCTGCGGTGGCGTCGGCCTGAACGCGATCCAGGGTGCTCGGCTCGCCGGCGCGCGGAAGATCATCGCCGCGGACATCTCCGACGAGAAGCTGGATCAGGCGCGCATCTTCGGCGCGACCGACCTGATCAACAACGGCCGCGAGGATTTCGCGGACCGGGTGCGACAGCTCACCGACGGACGCGGTGTGGAGATCGCCATCGAGGCCATCGGGCTGCCTCGCACCATCGAGTCGGCCTACGAGGTCCTGGCTCGGGGCGGCACGGCGGTGGTTGCCGGGCAGGTGGCGGACGGCCTGAAGGTGTCCATCGATCCCTTCGTCATGTCCGATCAGGAACTCTCGCTCATCGGCTCGAACTACGGCTCCAGCAAGCCGGCTTCCGACTTCCCGTTGCTGATCGACCACTACATGAGCCACCGCATCGATCTGGACTCCCTGGTGACGAGTGTGATCGGTCTGCAGGACGTCAACGAGGCGTTCGACCAGATGAAGCGCGGCATCGGCATCCGCTCGGTGATCACGTACTGAAAGGCAGGGGTGATCTCATGGCCCTGGAATCATCACGCTCGGCCTTCGAGCGAGCCCGCCGCAGTGTCGGCGGAGGTGTGGGGTCGGGCCTGCGCGCCGCGATGCCTCCCCACCCGCTCTTCGTCCGCGAGGCGCGAGGTGCGTACGTCTGGGACCTGGACGGCGACCGATACGTCGACTACGTGATGGCCTGGGGGCCACTCGTCCTCGGTCACGGTGACCCGCGGGTGGTGTCCGCCGTGACGGAGGTCGCGACGAAGATGCAGGTCGTCGGCACCGGCCACCCCCTCGAGTACCTCGCGGCGGAAGCGGTCCTCGAAGCGGTACCGCACGGCGAACGACTGCTGTGGAGCAACACGGGGACCGAGGCGGTACAGGTGGCGCTCCGCCTCGCGCGCGCCGCCACCGGCCGGCGCCGCGTCCTCAAGTTCGCCAAGAGCTACCACGGCTGGCACGACACCGTGTTCGCCGGAATGTCCGAGGACGACTGCGACCGCCCCGCCACCCCCGGCGGACCGGGACAGTCGGCAAGCGTCCTCGACGACCTGGTCGTGGCGCGCTTCAACGACGTACAGCTGGCCGAGCGCCTGCTGAGCGAGGCCGTCGAGCGCGACATCGCGGCCGTGCTCGTCGACCCGGTGATGAGCAACGCCGGCGTCGAAGTACCCTCACCCCAGTTCCTGGCGACGCTGCGAGTGCTGTGCGATCGGCACGGTGTCGTCCTCGTCTTCGACGAGGTGATCGCGGGGTTTCGGATCGCGCGGGGCGGGGCGGCCGAGAAGTACGGCGTCCTTCCCGACCTGTCCGTCTTCGGAAAGGCGATGGCCGGCGGCTTCACCCAGAGCGCCGTCGTCGGCCGGGCCGAACTCGTCGACCAAGTCACGGCCGGCGTCGTGCACGCCGGAACCTTCAACGCCAACCCGATCGCACTGGCGGCCGTCGCCGCGACGATGAGCGCCCTGGCCGACCCCACGGTCTACGAGCAGCTCGAACGGACCTCGTCCGAGTTCGAAACCCTCGTCGGCGGCGTCCTCGGCGCGTCCCCCGACTTCGGCAGCTTCAACCGGGTCGGCTCGCTCCTCCAGTACGTCCCCGCCGGCGCGGCCACCGGACTCCACGGGACCGGCGGCCTCTGGGCCGTGATCCTCGAAGGGATGCTGCGGCAGGGCTTCCTGTTCATGCCGTCCGGCAAGGTCTTCCTCAGCACGGCGCACACCACCGGCGACATCGAGGCGACGGCCGAGGCCCTCGACCGGCTCCTGAAGACGTTGTGAGGTCCGGCTCCGGCCTTCCCGAGCGCTCGACGCCGGGCGCTCGGGCGACTGAGAAATGGAACGTACGCTCATGAACCTCGACAACGTCGAGTACAGCACCTTCACCGGCTGGATCGACCCGCCCACGGACGTCCTCCCGAGCCTCGACGGCGACCTCACGTGCGACGTCGCCGTCATCGGCGGCGGCATGGGCGGCATGGCGACGGCCCTGCGGCTCGCCGACCGCGGTCGGGACGTGGTGCTGCTGGAGGCCGAGTTCTGCGGCTACGGCGCCAGCTCCCGCAACGGAGGCCAGATCGCCTCCGTCCCGGGCGGCGACCTGCGACTGCTGAGCCTCTTCTACCCCAGGAAGGTGCCCGGCATGGTGCGGCTGGGCGAGAACTCGGCACGTTTCACCGAGGACCTCATCAGGGCCCACCACATCGACTGCGACTACGAGCCCAACGGCCTGGCCTTCGCCGCGGTGGGACGAGGACAGATGCTGCGGACGCGGACCATCGCCGCGATCCTCCGGCGCGCCGGAGGAGGTGGAACGGTCGGCACCAGCGAGGAACTCGGCATCCCCCGCACGTTCGTGGGCGGCATGCGGGAAGCCGTGGGCGGAGCCCTGAACCCCGGCAAGCTGAGCCGCGGAGTGCGTCGCGCCCTGCTTGCGTCATCGGCGCTCGTGTTCGAACGGACCAAGGTCACCGATGTCAGGCGGGACCGCGGCAGGGTGCTGGTCTCCACGCCCCGCGGCAGCGTGCGGGCGAACAAGGCCGTGCTCGCGACGAACGCGTACTCCGGCGAGTGGGCCATCACCCCCGAGCGCCTCTCGGTGCCGATGTGGCTCATCGAGATGGAGACGGAGCCGATCGCCCCGCAGCGCATTGCCGCGCTGGGCTGGACCAGCCGATCGGGGGTGATCACCCAGCACCAGATCATGGAGCACTACCGCCTCACCCCGCGCAACACCATCGTGTTCGGCGTCCGACGCATCGAACGGGGGGAGCGCTACCCGCTCCCGGCCAAGGCGCCGGACCGGGCCATGGTCGAGGAGCTCGCCGGCGCGTTCGCCACCCGCTTCCCCGGCCTCGCGGACGTCGCCGTGGAACGCGCGTGGGGCGGCTGGATCGCCATGACCTCCTCCTTCCTGCCGATCGCGGGGCAGATCGAGGACGACGTCTACTACTCGATCGCGTGCAACGGACACGGACTGTCCCAGGCACCGTACGTCGGGTCGCTCATCGCCGACCTGATTGTGGACGGATCGCGGCACGAGGATCTGGACGGCATCTGGGCGGAGGAACCGACGTTCCCACCCTTCCTGATGCTGGGTCCGCTCGGCCTGCGCACGGTATGGGCCCTCGACCGCTTCACCGACATGATCAACGGCAGCCGGCGCCGCGCCCGTCGCGCCGCCGCGTCCAGCCACGTGTGACCCCCACCCGCCCCGGGCCGGGCCGTGTGTCCCCTCCGCGCCCCGGCCCGGTCAACCTCCCCGGAAGACACCATGCTGAACCTCTCGGTCCTGCTCGAGGACTCCGCCCGCGCGTACCCCAACCGGGACGCCGTCGTCCTCGGCCCGACGCGCCTCACCTACGCCCAGGTCGACGCCGCCGCGAACCGGGTCGCCAACCTGCTCGTGGAGCGCGGGGTAAGACCGGGCGACAAGGTGGCACTCAGCTGCCCGAACGTGCCGGAGTTCCCGATCGTCTACTACGGCGTCCTCAAGGCCGGAGCCGTCGTCGTCCCGCTCAACATCCTGCTCAAGTCCCGCGAGGTGGCCTACCACCTGCGGGACGCCGACGCGAAGGCCTACTTCTGCTTCCAGGGCACGCCTGACCTGGCGATCGGCGAGGAGGGGTGGGCGGCCTTCAACGAGGTAGGGACCTGCGAGCACTTCTTCCTGATGACCGCCGACCCGGAGGCGCCTTCGCCGATCGACGGAGCACAGCAATCCGGGGGAGCGCAGACGATGCGCGCTGCGCTCGCCCGCATGTCACCGGTCTTCGACCCGGTGGCCACCGAGGCCGGCGACACCGCCGTCATCCTGTACACCTCGGGCACCACGGGCCGGCCCAAGGGTGCGGAACTCACCCACGCCAACACGATGATGAACGTGATGGCGTGCAACCGGATGTTCGGCAGCAGGCCGGCCACCGACAGTCACGCTGTCTGCCTGCCGCTGTTCCACACCTTCGGCGCCACCGTCCAGATGCACGCGGGGTTCTCGACGGCCGCGACCCTCCACCTCGTGCCGCGCTTCGACGCGGACCGGGTCGTGCGGCTGATGGAGACCGAGGAGATCACCTTCTTCGCCGGCGTGCCGACCATGTGGTGGGGCCTGCTGGGCGCGGTCACGGACGCCGTCGACGTGCACCGGATCGCCCGCAACCTTCGTGTCGGCACGTCCGGCGGCGCCGCGCTGCCGGTCGAGATCCTCGAGCGGATCGAGGAGAAGTTCGGCGTGCGGGTCCTCGAGGGCTACGGACTGTCCGAGACGTCTCCGGTCGTGACCTTCTCCGACCCCGCCGTCGGCTCGCGCCCCGGGTCCATCGGCGTCCCGGTCTGGGGCGTCGAGGTGAAGCTGGTCCGACCGGACTGGTCGGAGGTCACGGGCATCGGCGAGGTGGGAGAGGTCGCGGTGAAGGGGCACTGCGTCATGAAGGGCTACTACAAGCGGCCCGAGGCCACCGCCGAAGTGATCAGGAACGGCTGGCTCCGCACCGGTGACCTGGCCCGCAAGGACGAGGACGGCTTCTACTACATCGTCGACCGGGTCAAGGACCTGATCATCCGCGGCGGCTTCAACGTCTACCCGCGCGAGGTCGAGGAGGTGCTGATGACGCATCCCGCGATCAGCCTGGCCGCGGTCGTCGGCGTGCCCCACCCGAGCCACGGCGAGGAGGTCAAGGCCTTCGTCGTCCTGGCCCCCGGCGTCGCGACCTCCTCCGAGGAGCTGATCGCCTGGGGCCGGGATCAGTTGGCCGGCTACAAGTACCCGCGGTCCGTGGAGGTCGTCGAGCGCCTGCCGATGACGGCCACCGGCAAGATCCTCAAGCGCGAACTCGCCTGAGCCACCCGGTGCGGACAGCCGAGGAGGCGGCTCACGCAGTGCCGGCGGCCGGCAGGCTCTGCTCGGTCCAGATCGTCTTCCCGGACTGGTCGTAGCGGCTGCCCCAGCGTGCGGTGAGCTGGGCGATGATGAACAGGCCGCGGCCGCCTTCGTCGGCCCAGCGGGCCCGGCGCAGGCGGGGCTGGGTGCTGCTGGGGTCGGTGACCTCGCAGACCAGGACGTGGTCGTGGATCAAGCGCAGCCCGACCGGGCCGCCCGCGTATCGGACGGCGTTGGTGACCAGCTCGCTGACGACCAGTTCGGTGGCGAACGCCAGGTCGCCCAATCCCCATGCGTCGAGTTGACGGCGTGTCACCTCGCGTGCCTCGGCGATGACGGCGGGGTCTGCCGGGAACTCCCAGGCGGCGGTGGCGTGCGGAGGCAGCACGCGCGTGCGGGCCAGGAGCAGGGCGACGTCATCGCGCGGGGTGGGTGCACCGGCCCGGGCGACCACGGCGTGGCCGATCTCCCCGAGCGGGCGGCCCGGGCGGCAGTGCGCCGCCAGGCGGTCGCTCAGGTCCCGCAGGCCCGCTTCGGCATCGTGGTCGGCGCGCTCGACCAGCCCGTCGGTGTACAGCGCGAGGACGGTTCCGGGGGCCAGATCGATCGTAGTGGCTTCGAACGGCATGCCGCCGACGCCCAGCGGAGGGCCCGGGGAGAGCTCCTCCAGAACGCGCGGCGGGCCGTCCGGCGGGACGACGACCGGCGGCGGGTGGCCGGCGGAGGCCACGACGCAGCGGCCGGTGACGGGGTCGTACAGCGCGTACAGGCAGGTGGCCCCGATCGCGTCCTGCTCGTCGGGGCCGGCCTCGGCGGCGAGCCGGGCGACCAGGTCGTCCAGGTGGGCGAGCAGTTCGACGGGGTCGAGTTCCAGGTCGGCCAGGGTCTGGATCGCGGCGCGCAGCCGCCCCATGGTGGCCGTGGCGGCCAGGCCGTGGCCGATGACGTCGCCGACGACGAAGGCGGCCCTCAGCGAGGGCAGCGGGATCACGTCGTACCAGTCGCCGCTGACCTCGGCACCGCCACCGGCGGGCAGGTACATCCCCGCGGTGTCGGCCGCGGGCGTGTCGGTGTCGGCCGGGGGCAGCAGCCGCTGCTGGAGGGCGACGGCGGCCCGGTGCTCGCGGGTGTATCGGCGCGCGTTGTCCACGCTCAGGGCCGCCCGGGACGCGATCTCGGTCAGCAGGTCCGCGTCCTGCCGGTCGAACGGCGCGCGCCGGTCGGTGCGCCAGAGGTCGACGGAGCCGAGCAGCAGGCCGCGCGCGAACAGCGCGACGGCGATGGCCGAGTGACCGTGCTCGGGAATGACCTGGCGGAGGATCTCCGGGGTGCCGAACGCCTCGATGTAGTCCGCCCGGCCGCCGATGACGGCCTGGCCGTGCTGGTAGTCCCGCAGGACCGGGTGGTCCGGGTAGGGCGGGTTCGGTTCGCCGGGTTGCACTAGCGGGGCCGGCCACGGCCCGGTCGCCGAGGCCACCGCCACCCGGCGCATGTGGAGGTCCCCGCCACCCACGATCTTCGGGGGCTCGTCGCCCACCAGGACCGCCTCGGCGAGATCCACCGAGGCCAGGTCCGCGAAGGCCGGCACGAGGACGTCCACGAGCTCCTGGGCGGTGTGCTCGATGTCGAGGGAGGCGCCGATCCGCACCGATGCCTGGTACCGCAACTCCATTTCCCGGCGCGCCCGTTCCGCGGCGGTGGCGTCCGTCAGGAGCACGGCTACGCCGCTCGGGTGCCCTGTGGCGTCCTCCAGCCGGAGTGCGGACAGCGAGAAGTTCCAGTGCCGTTCGGGAACCTGAGGGGAGCGCATCCGCTGCTCGTGCCCGACGAGCGGCACGCCCGAATCGAGGACCTGCCGGAGCGTCGCCTCGGTCTCCGCCGCGTCGCGCGCGGACATCACTTCCGCCAGTCGGCTGCCGATCGGAAGGCCGGGTCCGCCGAACGCCTGGGGTGTGATGTTGGTCCGCACGACGGCCAGGTCCGTGCCGTGGATGCCGATACCGATCAGGTCCTGGGCGAGCAGTGCACGCAACAGCGCGGCGCCCTGCTCCCAGTCGACCACACTGTGCACGGGGCAGGCGAGGACCAGGAGCGAGGAGTCCGGCAGCGGAACCGCCTGGAAGGCGACTTCGATCGCGCCACCGGAGCGCTGCCGCAGCGCCGCCCACCCGGCACGCGGCAGCGGCGGTTCCTCGACGTCGGGCGCGGCGAACGCGGAAACGTCGACCAGCAGGTCCCCGATCGGCTGCCCGCAGACCTCCGCAGCTGTCAGGCCCACCAGGACCTCGGCCGTGCGCGACCAGTGCCGCACCGTACCCCCACGGTCGACCACGGCCGTCGCGATCTCGTCGAACACGGACCCGAAAGGCCCTCCACGCGGGGGCGGCAGCTGCATGCCTCCCACCTCCCAACACCACGACCCCCTGCGCCCCATTCTGTGCGACCCGGCCGGTGCCCGCGCCCCGAGCGCCGTCGTGCGGCAGCGTGCCGGGAGGCCGGCCTCGATCTGCTCGTACGCCGCAGGACACGTGCGGGGAAGCGAACCGGGCGAGGCGCCTTCGGTGAGCAGCCCGACCTCGGCCGAGGGCTCTCCTGACACCGTACGCCGGTGTCCGCAACGGGGGCGGTTCCACGGCTGGTGGCCGTCGTCGCCTCTTCCCGGGCTATTGAACGAGCAGGTCAGTGACGGTTTCCGCGCGGCTTCAGTGCGACGTTCGGCAGCTCCGGAGCGGGCAGACGCTCGCCCGGGTAGCCGTCGTGGACCTGGCCGAGCCGGCCGCTGTGCTGCTGTCAGTCGGTGCTCAGGGGCATGGCCGATCATCCGGGGTCAGCAAACGGTCAGCAAGCGACCCGGAGGTCAGTACCAGTGGCGCCGATCAACCTCATCCGTGGCATGGGCAGCTTCTTCAAGGAGTGCGAGCACCCCGAGAGCCGGTGGCCGCGGTGCCCGCACGAGTACAGGATCCGGTACCGCAACGCGGCCGAGCGGCAGACCGAGGAGTCGGCTTCACGACCCAGGGCAAGGCGAAGGCCCGGCTCGCCGAGGTCTACCAGGAACGCAAGCACAACCCGCACGGGCAGCACCGGATCGACCGGATCCAGAAGTACAGCCCGATGCAGTTCCGCGAGTACGCGGCGGAGTGGCGGACCTCGCAGCGCGGCCTGGGGCCGGCCTCGGTGCGCCACCTCGACTCGCTGCTCGAGCACCACCTGCTGCCGGCGTTCGCGAGCCGGCGGATGGGCACCTTCGACCACAAGGCCGTCGACGCGTTCATCATGGACATGGAGCGCAACGGCGTCGGCCTGGCCACCCAGTCGAACGTCTTCGACAAGCTCCGCGCCATCCTGCTGGACGCACACCGCCTGGGAATCTACGACGAGAACCCGGTCGAGGGCGTGGTCCCGCCGCAGTACGACCCCAAGCGCGCGGTCATCCCCTCCCCGGAGCAGCTCGCCGCGCTCAGGGGCGCGGGCGACGAGGTGCTCCAGCTGGTCGCCGACCTGATGAGCGGCTCCGGCCTGCGCAACGGCGAAGCCCTCGCGGTGAACGTCAACAACATCGTCGCCGACGACGTCTACCGCATCACCGAACAGGTCAACCAGACCACCGGCCGCTACGCCCCGTTGAAGCACCGCAAGGCCGGGGAGTACCGGGACGTGCCGCTGCCCGCCCGGGTCCGGCGATCGATCGAGGCGTATGCCGACACCTTCGGCACGGTCGACGGGTACCTCCTGCGGCATCCCCGCGACGTGGCCAGGCCCATGCCCACCTACCACCTGCAGAACCAGTGGCAGCGGCTCAAGCCCGGCGGGACGGTCGAGATACGCTCGGTTGATCCCGGTTCCTGAACTCATCGAATTCCCTGAACCCTCCCGATTTGAGGTTTCTTACCATGCGGTCATGGCCGGGCGATGAGCTTTTGAGGCGGCCCCGGCGGGGGAATCGGCAGGGCGTCGGAGCGTCCGGCGGACCGGGGCTTCTCGGCTGCGGCTGGCGGGGCGCGCGCAGTCGCAAGAGCTGTATATCCGGAGGAATAAGGGCATACCCGGCTGGTTGTGTGTACATGTCACTATTCGGCACTTGCCGCTCGACGAGTCACAATCCCCGACATTCGTTCATATGAGCGCTTCGGCTCTGCATAATTCCGGTGGAGGACTCGTGGAGACCTCCACCGGAAGCAGAGGGGGTTCCGTGATCTCGCCCGATCAGAGTGGAGAGCTTGTCGAGGCCACCTACAGCTGGGCCCGGTCGCTGGGGACGGCGTTCGGTGGAGTCGAGCAACGCAGGCCCGACGGCGACGAGCTGGCGGCCCATCAGGTGAACGCGGCCGTCCTGCAGGCCCGGCAGCGGGTGCTGCTGGTGGAGGCGGCGGACAGCGCGCCCGGCCCCCGCTGCTGGCTCGGGCTGCTGATCGCGGCGCTCGCCGAGAGCGCCCGGCGGGGCAGGGACGTGCGGCTGCTGATCGGCGGCAAGCGGCCGTGGCGTCCGGAACGGGCCGCGGAGTGGGCGGCGCTGGACGACCTGCACCGGGCGGGCGTGACCGTCCGGACGGTGCCCGGCCTCGTGCCGTCGATGCTGCTGGCCGACGCGGTGGTCCTGCTGGGCGCGGCCCGGGAGGCGCCCGGCGGTCCGGGCGACGTGCTGCAGGTGACCGAGCGGCCGACCGCGCAGGTCGCGCACCACCTGGCGGCGATGCTCTGGGAGAGCGGCGAGCCGGTGTTCTGAGCCGCCGTCGGATGGGTGAGGCAGAGGGCTCGGTGTGGTCGGGCCGGCCGGGGATGCGGTCGGCCCGAGGCGGGGGAGGCGGCGTCAGACGCGGCGGATGTCGCGGCGCAGCCGCCACACCGCGAGGGCCCCGAACAGGACCGTCCAGGTGGCCAGGCCCGCCACCGGCACCAGGACTTCGCCGCCGGAGACCGCGGCCCGGGCGAGCGCGCCCGAGCCGTACGCCGGGGTGAACGGCGCCAGATCGCGCAGGACTTGGGGCAGCACCTCCAGCGGGATGAACAGGCCGCCGAAGACCGCGAGCAGGGCGAGGCCGGGGCCGGCCAGCTGCATCACGTTCTCGGAGGGCAGCAGCAACCCGCACAGCAGGCCGAGGACCGCGAACAGCAGTGAGGGCAGCCAGGCCGCGGCGGCGGCGAGCAGCCACTCGTCCCAGCCGAGCCGCACGCCGAAGGCCGCGCCGAGCGCGAACTGGGCTGCCACCGACACGAGTCCGAGCACCATCGCGGTGATCGCCTTGACCGCGACCTGGCCGAGCGGACGCATCGGGGTGAGCCGCAGCTGTCGCTGCCAGCCGAGGGCCCGCTCGACCGCGATGCCGGCGCCGCAGCCGGCCGCGCCGACCATCGCGCCGTACGCGGCCATCGAGACCATCACCTGGGCCAGCGGTCGCCCGCCGGACGCCCGGCTGGGCAGCCCGTAGAGCAGGAAGAAGGACGTCGGCATCGCGATCACCAGCACCACCGTGCGCACGTTGCGCAGGACCCGGCGGATCTCCAGGGCGAGGACGGTCCGGTTGCAGCCGCGCAGCGGCGAGCCGACGGGGAGCGGCAGGGACACGGAGGCCTCTCAGTCCTGGGTGCGGGTGGACGGCGGGACGGCAGCGGGCGACGGCGGGACGGCCGCTGCCAGGGCGAGGAAGGCCTCCTCCAGCCCGGAGGAGCTCACCTCGATCTCGCGGGCCGCCGTACCGGCGAGGTGGCGCACCACCAGGTCGGAGTCCTGGGTGTGGACGGTGACGGTGGGGCCGCGCTGCTCGACCCGGTCGACGGACGGCAGCGCGCGCAGGGCGGCCAGGTCGGCGTCCGGCCAGTGGGCGCTAACCACCCGCCCGGCGGCGTGGCCGCGGATCTCGGCCGGGGTGCCGTCGGCGGCGATCCGGCCGGCGGCCATCACCACCACGCGCTCCGCATACTGCTCGGCCTCGTCGAGGTGGTGGGTGGCGAACAGGACGGTGGGCCGGCTCGGGATCCGGCCGACGGCGTCCCAGAACTGGCGGCGGCCGGTGACGTCCAGACCGGCGGTGGGCTCGTCGAGGACCAGCAGGCGGGGGCGGCCGAGCAGCGCCAGCGCGAAGTGCAGCCGGCGCCGTTCGCCGCCCGAGCAGGCGCCGACCCGGCGGCGGGCGACCGCCCGCAGGCCGGCCAGGTCGAGGGCCTCGCCGAGCGGCAGCGGGTCGTGGTGCAGCGAGGCGAAGTAGCGCAGCGTCTCGGTGACGGTGAGGTCGTGCAGCAGGCCGCCGTCCTGGAGGACGGCGCCGACCTCGCCGCGGGCGGCGGCCTCGGCCGGGGTGCCGCCGAGGACGGTGACGGTGCCCCGGTCGGGGGTCTGCAGGCCGAGGATCAGGTCCATCACCGTCGTCTTGCCCGCGCCGTTCGGGCCGAGCAGGGCGGTGACCTCGCCGGGCTTCAGGTCGAGGCTGATCCCGTCGACGGCGCGGACCTCGCCGAAGGTCTTGGCGACGTCGTCCAGGCGGAGACCGCTCATGGCCCCGCCGGGTGCGCTGCTCACCACGCCACCACCCGGGTGTCCTGGCCGATCCGGAAGCCCGCCTGGAAGCGGCTGACCGCGTCGGTGGCGCTCATGATGTCCGCGATGTGGCGGCGACAGGTGCGCAGGGACACGTTCAGGCTGCGGGCGATGGCCTCGTCCTTCTCGCCCTCCGCCAGCCGGCGGATGATCTCGCGCTTCAGGTTGCTCTCCAGCATCTCGTCGATCGGGTTGGCGGGCCGCAGACAGCGGGCGGACGGCCAGACCAGGTCGAAAGCGGCCGCGACGGCCTCGGCCACCACGGCGTCCCCGATCACCAGGGTGGGCGGGTCGTTCTCGGGGGTGCGGGGCAGCATCGCGGCGACCCGTCGATCCACCACCAGGACCGCGTCGAGCTGCCGGTCGAGTTCGCCGCCGGTCTCGGCGACCCGGACGTGTTCGGCGAGCGGATGGCCACCGAGCAGCTCCCGGCAGCTGTCCAGAGCCTCCGGGTCGAACAGGGCGCGGCGGTCGAAGTCGTGCCAGGCGAGCGCGAAGTCCCACAGGTCGAGAGCCGCCGCACCCGGACTGCGCTGCCAGATCACCGCGGTCCGGGCGCTGCGCAGCAGGTCGGCGAGGGTGGCGCTGACCGCGCGTCTACCGGTGGCGCTCTCGTACTGGGCGAACCGGTCCGCCGCCGCGCGGACCGTCGTGGAGGTTCGGGCAGCCGTGATTGGTGTCGGCTGCACGATTCCACTGGAGTACAGGGTCATGTGACACCTTTCTGCCTTGTGGGCATCCCCGTGTTTCACGTGCTGCTGCTCCGGCGGGTAGGCCGGCCCCTGCGGTGCGACCGGCCCCGGACGCCTCCGGGTACGGCGGGGAAAGTCTAGGTTCGGGCGACGGCTCCGGGCAGGCCTGACGTACAGTCAACTACCCCAAGGGAAAGCAAAATCATGGCGAGCTGCGCCTCCGTGGCGAGGCCCAGGCCGAGCCGGTTGTGGGCCATGTGCAGGTGCGAGGCGAGGATCTGGCGGGCCCGCCCCGGGCCGAGGTCGGCGGCGAGGGCGGCGGTAGCCACGGCGAGCCGCCGGGTGAACGGCGACCAGCGGCCCGACTCCCCGGCGGCGAGCCGCCGCAGCGCCGGGGCGCACGGCAGCAGTGCCTCGGCCTTGGCCTGGAGGGCGGCCGGGTCGGGCGGCGTGGTGTTGAGCAGGGCGCGCCAGCCTGCAGTGTTGGCGTGCAGGAACTCCTCCTGGTCGGGCCAGGCAGGCAGCGCCGCGGCGAGCAGTTCGAGCCCGTCCAGCAGGGTCCGGCCGCGCCCGGCCTGCCCTGCTCGGGCGGCGCAGGCTCGCAGGCAGACCACACTGGAGACGTGGAACAGCTGCTCGGCGGCAGCCATCGCGTCCGGCCCGCCGTAGCGCTCCACCTCCGGCTCGTACGCGGCGCGGTGGACACCTGGGGTGAGCAGCTCGCCGGCCGGGAGGCTGGAGCCGTACTCGCCGAGCGCGGCGAGCGGGGCGGCCAGCTCGGCGTAGCCGGCCGCGGTGAGGCGGCCTTCGACGGGCAGGGCGTTCTCGACCTCGGCCAGGCTGCGCGCCAGTTCTGCCTCCACGTCGTCTGCCTGATTTTCAGTCAGATCGGCTATGCGCAGGCGCAGGTGGGGGCCGCGCTGCCAGTAGCGGAGGTAGAACCAGGGGCGGGGCGTGCCGTCGGCGGACGGTCCGGCCATCCGGAGGGCGCCGGGGACGCATGCCAGCAGGACCCGGTCCAGCACCGCCGGGTCGGCGGTCGGGACGTGCAGGTGCCAGCTGTGCCAGCGCAGTTCGGCGCTCATCCGCGCAGGTCCCAGAGCGGCCCGGTGTACCGGGGGGTGCCGCAGACAGTCATGAAGACCGGGACCTCCTTGCGGTCGAGCCCCAGCAGGGGCTGCAGGTGGTGTTCGTCGTAGGAGCGGGCCGGCCGGGCGACCAGGCCGTGGGCGGCGGCGGCCAGGCACAGGCCGTGCGCGGCCCAGCCGCACCACTGCGCGGTGAGAGCAGGTGCGGCGGGGCCGAACTCCTCGACCAGGGCGGCGGGTTCGGCGCTGTGGACGTACAGCACCGAGGCGTGCCGCAGGGCGATGCCGGTGTCCGGGCCGTCGGGCCGGCCGAAGCCGGGTTCGAGGCGGGCGGGCAGGCCGGGGCCGGGCCGGTGGGCGGTGAGCCGGCCGTCGGTCAGGCGGTAGGCGCCGTCGGGGAGGCCGGCGACGCCCTGGAGGACGACGGTACGGCGGATCCGCTCGGCGATGCGCGCCAGCAGGGTGTCCGGCGGCGGGACCGCCGCCCAGGCCAGCAGGTCGCGCAGGGCGGGTTCGGCGACGGGCGCCGGGCGCAGGGCGAAACCGTACCGGCGGCCAGGCACCCGGCCCGCGGAGCGCCGCCACAGGACGTCGGCCCAGCTGGGACCGGGGGCGGTGGCGTGCGCCGGGATGCCGGTCAGCGGACCGGTGGGCGAGCTGGTCCGGCAGCGGCTGAGGGCCCGGCAGTCCTCGGCGTCCGGGTCGTCGGTGGTGAACCGGGCGGGGTCGGCGGGCGCGGGCGGCGTCCCGGGCAGTGGGTGAGCGGGTCCGAGCCGGTGGGCGGTCAGTGCGACGGACAGCGGGGCACTCCAGCGGCCCGGCCCAGCGTCGGCGAGCAGCTGCTTGGCGGGCCTGGAGTCGGCCTCGATGCGGCCGGGGACGCCGAAGGCCTCGGCGGTGACCGCCCACGCCCGCAGATTGACGCCGAGCTCCGCCTCGCAGACCGCGAACCGCAGACTGCCGTACCCGGCGGGCAGATCGGAGTAGCGCGCGGCGAGCACCAGCCGGATACGGTTGTCGGCCGACTGGCCGGGCGGCGGCGAGGTGAGGTCGACCAGGGCCCGGCGGTACGGGTCGAGGTAGCGGCGGATGCCGCCCGGGCCGCCGAGCAGGACGTGCACGGGGTGGCGGGCCCGGCCGGAGGCGGTGGCCCGATGGTCGGGGAACTGGTGATCGGGCTCGCGCCGCTGCAGGCCGAAGGCGGTGGCCAGCGCCGTGCCCAGCGGGTCGGCGGGGTGGTGCAGCGGCTCCGGGAAGGGGGTGGCGGCGAGGAGCTCGTACAGGTCGCCGGGCAGTGGCGTGCCGGTGCTGCCGCGCGCGTCCGGGGGCGGCTGGAACGCGGTGGTCGGGGCGGCGTCGTCGATGGCACGCTGCTCGCCGAGCAGCCGCTTGCCCGGCCCCTGCCGGTAGCTGAACGCGAGCGCCTCGGCCGGGCTGACGGCCGGGCCGACTGCAGGGACTGCCGACGGGCTGGCGGCGCGGCGGAGACCCGGGCTGAGAGCTGGGCCGGCCGCCGGGCCGGGCACCGGGCTGGATGCCGCGTGGGCGGTCGGGCCGGCTGCGGGGCTGGCCGCAGAGCCGTTGGTGGGGGCGGCGGCCGGGTGGGCGGTCACGGGAAGGGGTGGGGGTCGAAGGGCAGGTCGCGTTCGTCGGCGTCCAGGGTGTCGAGCAGGCGAGGCAGTCCGGCGAGGCGCTGTTGGGCGTGGCCGAAGCACATGGGGACGATGCCGGGGACCACGGCCTTGACGGCGGTCATGCCGTGCGCGGTTTGCTCGGGGGTGGACTGGTCGACGATCAGGATCTGCCGCAGCCCGGCGGCGTCGTAGAGCCCGGCGACGTGGTCGAGGGCGCCGCGGACGTCGCCTCGGGCGGCCCGTACCAGGGCGTGCGGCCAGTCCGGGAACGCCTCGGCGGGGGTGGTGGTCGGCCCGCCGAGGACGCGCTCCACGCGGGGGAGCAGCTCGGGGAAGGTGTAGCGCCGCCAGTGCTCGGCGATGGTCTGGATGGACCACGGGTCGTCGACGGTGTGTTGGTACTCGTCGGGATCCCAGGCCAGGCCGCCGCTGACCATCTGGGTGAGCTCCCACAGCGCGGCGCGGACGGCCTGCTCCGGGTCGGGGTGGCAGCCGGCGGTGCTGAAGCTGGCGGGCAGTGCGCGGCGGCGGTTGACGGCCAGCGCCCATACCGTGGGCAGTGCCAACTGGTCGGTGATGACCAGCAGGTGGACGTCGTAGCCGTGCTCGTCGGCGAGCCGGAGCATCATCCGGCTGGCGGGGTCGCGGATGGCCGCCGGGTCGAGTGCGGGCAGTGGCCGGGCGCGGTGCCAGGCGAGCAGGAAGGCGTCGCGCTCGGCGAGTTCGAGCAGGGCGTGCAGTGCGGCTTCCTCGTAGCCGGAGCCGAGGGCGCTGCCGCTGGAGGACTCCAGGAAGCAGTTGCGGCCGGCGTCCGATCCCTCGCCGTACGGGCGCAGGTCGTACCGGTAGCGGAAGAAGCCGATCTCGGCGGGGACGAGCCGGGGCGCCCCGCCGTCGAGCGGGTGGGACCAGACCCAGTCCAGCCGGGTGTCCGGGGTCCAGCGGCGCAGCCGGCTGTGCGGGGAGGCGAGTTGGGCCTCGGTGTGGTGGCCGAGGGTCGCCGGGTCGAGGGCCGGGCCGCCGAGTTCGCGGTAGGTGCGGCCAGGCAGCAGCGGGGTGTGGTGCGGGTACCCGGCGGTGCGCTCGTACGCCTCCAGGACGGAGATCGCCTCGGCCTCGCGGAAGGATCCGGCGCGGCCCATACCGGCGGGGGTGCCGGCGAGCAGTTCGGTCTCGGTGATCGGGTACGTACCGGCGGCGTGCCGGGTGGTGCGGGTGATCGGGCCGAAGCGCGGGTCGGCGAGCGAGGCGCGCATCCGGGCCGGGTCGAGGTCGAACGGGGCGACCGGACCGCGCAGCGGCAGCCGGGCGGGGGTCGGCCGGGGCGCTGTGGGCCGGGCGGGCGGCGGTGCGGTGTCGGCGAGCAACGCGGGTGGGGGGTCGCCGCAGACGGTACAGCCGTGGTCGCGGGCGACCCGGTGGCGGCTGGTCCGGCCGTCGGCGGTGACGGCGGTGGCCGTGCCGGGTTCGGCGTCGCGGGCGGCGAGGTTGGCCAGCAGGGTCTCGACGGTGGCGGCCAGCCAGGGCGGTAGGGCGCGGGCTTCGCGGGTGGCGGCGGCCGGGCGGTGCGGGGATGTCTCGCGGTCGGCGCGCTGCCGGACGAACCGCTGCTCGGGCTCCAACCGGCGGGCCCGGTCGGCTCGTTCGGCGCAGCCCGCGCAGCCGCGGTCGGTGCTGGGCGTCCACAGCGGGCCGATCAGGATCTCCTGGGCGGTGAGCCGGAGGGAGAGCAGGGCGCGGTCCTCGGCGCGGGCCCGGTCGAGGGCGGCACGCTCCCAGTCGGCGTCGTGGCCGGAGCGGGCGGCGAGCAGGATGCCGGGGCCGAGGGCGTCGGCCCAGCGCTGCCAGGGCCAGGAGGCCGGCAGTCCGGGGCCGAGCAGGGGCGCCGGGCGCAGGGCGGTGGTCATGCGCACCACACCCGTCCGGCGGTGGTGGGCAGCGGGCCGAGCACCGGGTCGTGGGTGCGGACCACGGCGCGCAGTGTGTGGCCGTGCGCGGCGAGCCGGGCGGTGAGCTGCATGAGTGCGGCCTCGGCCTGGGCGCCGGTGAGCTCCTCGGCAGGGGTGGCCGGTCCGGCGGCGGCGAGCCGGGCGCGGGTCTCCGGGTCGGCCTGGGCCTGGGCGACGGCGGCGGTCAGGGCGGCCTCCAGTGCGGCGGAGCGGTTGTCCCCCCAGGCGGCGGCGCGCAGCTCCCCGGTGGTGTCGGTGACCTCGGCGAGCTGCCAGTCGGTGCCGTCGAGCCGGCGGACCGTCAGGGTGGTGTCGCGGTGGAACCACTCGTCCAGCACGCTCCACATCGAGCGCTGCCGGGCGCTGTCCAGCTCCTCCCAGGCGACCGATGCGGGCGCGGCGAGGGCCGGCAGCAGGAGGCGCAGCGCGCCGTCCAGCAGGAAGCGGGTCGGGCTGCTGCCGGCGGCGGGGACGGAGTACGTGGGGTGCTGAGTCCCGGGCGGGCAGTCGCGGTCGGCGAGGGCGCGCAGGGCGTGCAGGACGGCGCCCAGGACGGCGGCGGCGCGGGTGCGGCCCCAGGCAGCGAGCAGGTTGCCGCCGAGCGGGCGGACGGTGGCGAGGGAGACGGGCAGCTGCGGCAGCGGGCCGTCGTCACCGGGGACGACGAGCCCGGTCCAGGGAGCGGTGAGCGGAGCGAGTGTCCCGAGGATGGCGGCGGCGTCCGGGACGGCGGTGTCGGGACGCTCGGCGGTGCCGGGACGTTCGGGGGCGTCGGCGGTGTCGTCGACGTCGGAGGGCTCGGCGCTACGGGGCGGTTCGGCCAGGACGGTCCACTCGGGGCCCGTCCGCGCGGGCGGGGGCGGGAGTTGGCTGGTCGTCAGGTGCGGGCCGTGGATCAGCAGCGGGCCGGGGCGGCCAGGGCCGCCGAGCAGGCGGTCCAGGGCGGTGTGGGCGGCCAGCGACCCGGCGAGGGTCGCGCTGAGCGGGGTGGGCGCGGCCTCGTGCGGCCGGGCGTCCAGCCAGGCGGCGATCCGCCCGGTCAGGGCGGCGGGTTCGCTGCCGTCGCCGAGCAGGGCGTAGCGGTCCTCGGTGTGGACGGTGACCGCCCAGTCGGCGGCGGAGCGCAGGGTGAGGGCTGGTCCGTCGGCGTCCTGCGCGGGCAGGTCGGTGACACCGGCGGCGCACAGGGTGCGGACGGCGGTGCGCGCGGCCGGGCCGGTGCCGAGGACGATGACGGTGGTGGCGCGCAGCACGGCGAAGTCCCGGTAGGGGTCGACGCTGCGGGTCTCCAGGTGGGCGAGGACGTCGGCGTACTCGGCGGCGGTCTGCGGGTCGGGCGCGGGCACGGTGAGGGCGTCGAGGTCGAGCAGGACGTCCTGGTGGAGCAGCCGGCCCAGCACGTGGGCGAGGACGGGCCGGGCGGCCGGGTCGCCGGTGGCGGCGGTCAGCTGGTCGAGGTCGGCGCCCTCGGTGAGCGGGCCGAGCAGGCCGTCGACCAGCTCGTACAGGGCGGGCGGGCCGGCGAGGACGAACTCGCGGCCGCCCCGGGCGACGTACAGGCCCTGCGGGACGGGCGCGTAGTGGGTGTCGGGCCGCAGCTTGACTCTCATCGGTCGGTGGCCTCCCGGTCGACCTCGACCGCCCACTCGAAGGCGTTCGCGCCGTTGCGGACCTCGGGCAGCGCCTCCTCGAAGTAGCCGCGGTGGCGGCGCTCCATCAGCCGGGGCAGCACCCGGACCATCAGGGCGCTGGCGAGGTCGAGGTACTGAGGCTTCTCGCGGCGGCGGGCGGCGATGATCTGCTCGATCCTCGGCGCGGCGGACTCCTCGCCGGGACGGGCCATTCCGGGCAGCCGCCACAGCGGGGTCTTGACGACGATCTGCTCGGGCACCTCGTGCCGGGCGCGCCAGGCGGTGAGGGCGAGCAGGTCGGCGACCTCGTCGACCGGGGCGGTGGGCGCGGGCAGGTCCTCGCCGGGGTACCAGCGGCGGCGCTGCAGGATGCAGTCGCCGGCCACCAGCCGGGGGTACCGCACGGTCGGGGCGGTGTCGCCGAGCGGGCGGGCGGCGGTGCGGTGGGCGCGCTCGACCGGGTCGAAGGCGACCAGGCTGGGCCCGTGCAGCCAGGCGGCGACCAGCAGCGGGGCGGGCTGGGCGTCGATCCACTTCATGCCGAGCGAGAGCACCCGGATCGGCTGCCCGTCGCCGTCCAGCAGGACGAGCCGGTCGGTGGCGGGGTCGTGGACCAGCCGGGCGCGGACCCAGTCCTGCGGGGTGAGGCGGCGTTCCAGCAGCGGCAGGCGGTGGTTGAGGTTGCTGCCGTGCAGGCCGTGGTCCTCGACGGGCTGTTCGCCGCGTCCGGAGTGCAGCCGGTGGAGCCGCTCGCGCAGCCGGTCGCGGAAGACGCCGTCCTGGTCGGCGGTGTCCAGGAAGCGGGTGGTGAGCTGCCCGGACCCGGGGTAGCAGGCGTTGACCACCAACCGGTCCGCGCCGGCGGGCTGGACCAGCAGGCCGTACGAGGGGCTGTCCCCGGCGCACTCCTCGGGCAGGCCGTCGGCGAGGGCGGCCAGTTCGGCGGCGGTCAGCCGGGCCTCGGCCAGGCCGTCGGCTCGGGAGCGCTCCAGCAGCTCGGTGAGGGCGCCCTCGGCGCGGGTACGGGCGCGGTGGAGCTGTGCCAGGACGCCCTCGGCGGCGGCCGGGTCGGTCTCCACCCGCTGCTGCCGGGCCCGGACCTCGGCGACCAGCTCGGGGGCGTGGTCGAGCAGCGGGGCCTGACCGCCGGTGCCGAAGCGGTCGGTGAAGGCCCGGACCAGCAGGGCGCGTACGTCGTGGTGGCGGTCGAAGAGGTGCAGGAACCGGCCGACGGCGGGCAGTTCGCCGAGCGCCGTGGCGTGGCCGCCGGGGCTGACCGGGGTGGGCGGCAGCAGGTGATCCTCGTTGACCCGCAGCCGCACCGGCACGGCGCTGAGGGTGTTGAGTTCGCGGCCGGCGCGTTCGATCCGGCTGAGCGCGGCGACCCGTTCGGGCACGGCGGCCCGGGCGGCGCGGGTGAGCTCGGCGCCGATGCCGTCGAGGAGTTCGGCGGCCCGGCCGTGGCCGGTGGCGAGCGCGGCGGTGGCGTCGGCGAGCAGCGTGGTGCTCTGCTCGTCCAGCAGCGGAGCGGGGATGAGGATCTGCGCCCGGACGGCGGCGGTGATCAGCGTGCCGGCGGCCTCGACGGGGACACCGAGGCGGTCGGCGGTGGCCGCGGCGAGCTCCGGCGGGGTCAGCGGGCCCATCTCAGTGAGCCGGAGCAGCACCGTCAGCTCGCGGTTGAGCTCGGCGGCGAGCATCCGGCCCTGGCCGTCGCTGTGGTGGTGGAAGCGGATCCGGTCGCCCTCGACGCGCAGCATCGGGTTGCGGGCGAGCACGGTCGGGCTGGTGTGCTCCGGGGCCTGGAGGATGCCGTTGACCAGGCCGGACAGCTGCGGCTGGTCGAGCCCGAGCACGCTGCGGGCGTCCCGCCGGGCGAAGCGCACCTGGTCGAGCGGGGTGCCGTCGTCCGCCCATTCGGCGAAGGCGACGGCGGTCAGCCGGGCGAGCGGGCTGACCCGGACCACCGCGCGCGTCCAGTGCTGGACCAGTCCGCGCTCGGACTTGCGGTCGCGGGCCGAGGCGCGCCCGGCGGCCTTGCGGTAGCGCTGCACCGCGTCCAGGACCTGCGGGGAGTTCAGCGCCAGCGAGAGCTGGAACGGCTCGCTGCCGAGCACGTCCGCGAAGGCAACGCGCTCGTGGGCGAGGAACGCGGCGTGCCCGGTCCGGACGGCGGTCCGGGCGAGCCGCCGGCGGTCGTCGGCGTCCAGCCAGGCGGTGACCGGTTCGGGCAGCGGCTCGGGCCACGGCCCCGGGCCGGGATCGCGGTCGTTGTGGACGGCGCGGCGCAGGTGCAGCAGCCGGTGCCGGTCGGCGCCCTCGGCGTGCGCGATCGCCTTGTACAGGCTGTCGCAGGCCGGATCGGCGAGCCGGGCGCAGCGCTGCTCGGACTCGGCGAGCGCGCTCAGCGCGGTGCGCAGCTCGGGCGCGGCGAGCCGCCGCCCGGGGGTGGGGTTGATCCGCAGCATCACGCTGTCGGCCAGCACCCAGCCGCCGGCGGACGCGGACGGGTGAGGCGGCGCGGCGGGTTCGGCGGGGGAGGGAACGGCGAAGGTGGGCACCGGGGAGCGGCCTCTCTGGGAGCGGAACGCGGCTGCGCGACGGAAAGCGGGGTGCGCTTATGGAGCGCTGGTGCGCGCTACGGAACGCGGGTGCGCCACGGAGCACGGGGGCGCCACGGAGCACGGGGGCGCGCTGCAACGCGGATGCGCGCGGGAACGCGGCTTGGGACGGCGCGACTTGGCGACGGCGCGCGGCGCCCACCGCGGGTCCGGGGCCCGGGACGGGCCGCACCGGAGCGCGGGCGGGCACGGCGGCGAAGCGGGGCCGGCGGCCGTCGGCAGGGGGCGAGGGTCAGGACGCGGCGAGCTGGCTGCGCCGGGCCCGCATCCGTTCCACCGACGTGGCTCCGGTGAGCTCGTCCGCCGCCTCGGCGATCCCGTAGCAGAGGTAGTAGCGCTGCATGGGGGTGATGCCGAAGCAGGTCAGCGTCGGGTAGAGGGTGTTGAGCAGCAGCCGGTACGCGTTCTGCCGGTAGTTCTGCTCGGCCGCCTGCCGGTTCTCCAGGTACGCGGCGATGAACTCGCTGCGCACCGGCCTGCCCAGCGGGTACTCCATCGGGCCGACGGCCTGGTGGATGGCGTCCTCGTTGAGGGTGCCGTGCGCGCACGCCGCCTCGGCGGTGCCCCAGATCCGGGTCAGCGCCTTCTCCCAGCCGGCCAGCAGCGCGCTGTCGACGGGCCGGGTGAGCGCCTCGGTGAAGCGTTCCGCGTCCTGCCGGTACCGCCGGGCGTAGATCGCGCGCAGGTCGGTGTGGTTCCCGGTGGCGGAGCAGACGCCCTCGACGTGGGAGCGCAGGGCCAGGGTGCCCACGGGGTAGCCCTGCGGGTGGGAGCGGGCGACCAGGGCGAGGATCCGGGCGAGCTGCGGCAGCAGGTCCTCGTCGGGCAGCGCGGCGGTGTCCAGGACGGAGTCCAGGTAGGCGTCGGCCATCAGGTCGCGGGTGAGCAGCAGCGGGGCGGAGAAGCGGGCCGCGTCCTCGTCGGGTCCGGACTCGACGTGGCCGTGCGGGTGCAGCGGCAGCGGGTCCTCGCGGCGGTTCTCCCAGCGGCCGAGCTGCTCGGCGCGGCGCAGGTAGTCGCTCTCGGTGGGCGGCTGCGCGGTGAGCGCGGCGGCGGCCCGGCCGGCCTGCTCGGTGAACTCCTCCAGCACCGGCGGCCGGTGCGGGTAGGAGCGGACCAAAACCCGCAGGTGCGAGCCGTGCAGCCAGCCGCGGCGCAGGTGCACCACGGGAAGCTGCTGCGCGTCCCTGAGCTGCCTCAATGGCGTGTCCAGGGCGCGCAGCAGGTCCCGCGGCTGCGCCGAATGGTCGGTGATACGTACGGCCGTGCCCGGGCCGATGGTGTCCATGGCGTGTCTCCCGGAGGTACGCGAGGCGACCGGTGCGGCTGAGACCGCGCGGTCGTTCGCAGGTGGCCGATGGGCTGTTCGGTGGCGCCGTCCCCGTCCGTCCTCAGTGCGGAACGTGCGGAACCTTTTCCGCCTGGCGGATCGTCAGCGCCTCAGCTGCTGGGGCCAGGTCAGCAGCAGGAGGTGGACAGCGAGCCGGAGATGCCGTTCAGGTCGGCCTCGCCGAGGACCTCCTCGCCGTCGGGGGTGACGGTCGGGTAGATGATGACGATGGACGCGCCCATGTCGGGCAGCGCGACGCCGTCGCCGGCCTCCAGGACCTCGAGCTCGGTGACGTCGAAGGCGCCGAAGTCGATGCTCATGGCGATTTCCTCTCGGTTCGTTCGAGGACGCCGATCGTCCTCGCAACGGCAATCAGCTTCCGGCCCGGGAGATCGAACCGGCAAGCGGATGGCGCGGCATCAAGTTGCCGTCCTATGACGGGTTTTGACGCGATCAGGAACCGGATTTGACGGTTCGTGGGGGCGCCGTCGGCAACCGGAACGGAGCAAACCGGTCATTTCCCGCTTGCAGTTTGCTGCCAACGACCTCTCCGGGTCCCCGTCCGCTCTGGACGGCATCGGTGCCGAGCTCGCAGAGTCGGTGATCGGCCTGGCGGCGCACCTGCGGCCGCGGCCCTCCTTCCGCCGATCCGGCCGGGCACCCCGCTCAGAATCGGAGCCATCGTGATCCAAGCCCAGGGACTGACCCGAAGCTTCCGCACCCGCTCGGGCCCCATGGAGGCCGTCGCCGGCGTCGACCTGTCGGTCGCCGAGGGCGAGGCCGTCGGCTTCCTCGGCCCCAACGGGGCCGGCAAGACCACCACCGTGCGGATGCTGTGCACCCTGCTGCGCCCCACCTCCGGCACCGCCACCGTCGCCGGGCTGGACGTGGTGCGCCAGCGGGCGGAGGTGCGCCGGCAGATCGGCTACGTGGGGCAGAGCGGATCCGGCGGCGACCACCGCGCGGGCGACGAACTGCGCACCCAGGCAAGGCTGCAGGGCATGACGGCGGCGCAGGCCGCCGAGCGGGCCGCCGAGAGCGCCGAGCGCTTCGAACTGACCGAGCTGCTGGACCGCCCGTGCGGGCGGCTCTCCGGCGGCCAGCGCCGCCGCCTCGACCTGGCCCTCGGCCTGGTGCACCGGCCGAAGGTGCTCTTCCTCGACGAGCCGACCGCCGGACTCGACCCGCAGTCCCGCGCCAACCTGTGGGAGCACCTGCGGGCCCTGCGCGCCGAGCAGAACCTCACCGTCTTCCTGACCACGCACTACCTGGAGGAGGCCGACGGGCTCTGCGACCGGATCCTGGTCATCGACGGCGGGAAGATCGTCGCCGCCGACACCGCCAAGGCACTGAAGGACCAGATCGGCGGCGACGTGATCATCCTGGAGACCCAGCAGGTCGGCGACTGCGCCGCCGCCGCGGCCCGGGTCCTGCCCGACTGCCGGCCGGACGTGACCGCCGAACGCGTCCACCTGCACTGTGCCGACGCCCAGCGCCGACTGCCCGAACTGCTCAAGGCCCTGGACGCGGCCGGAGTCGCGCTCAGCTCGGTGGAGGTCAAGCGGCCCAGCCTGGAGGACGCCTTCCTCCGGCTCACCGGCCGCTCGCTGCGCGAGGACCGCCCCGCCACCGCCGCCGCCCCCGTCTCCGCTCCGGCGGTGGCCCGGTGAACACCCTCCGCACCAGCCTCATCATCTTCCGCCGCTCGCTGCGGTTCACCCTGCGCAACCCCGCCTGGGTGGTCATGAGCCTCATCCAACCGCTGCTCTACCTGGTGCTGTTCGGCCCGCTGCTGGCCAAACTCGCCGCCGTGCCCGGCTTCGGCAGCAATCCGTGGCGGGTGTTCGTCCCCGGCCTGCTGGTCCAGCAGAGCGTCTTCGCCTCCGCCTTCGTCGGCTTCGGCGTGATCGCCGAGATCCGCTCCGGCGTCCTCGACCGGATGCGGGTCACCGCCGCCGGCGAACTCGGCCTGCTGCTCGGCCGGGTGATGCGCGACGCCGTCGTGTACGCCGTCCAGGGCGGCCTGCTGGTGCTCGGCGCCGTCGGCCTCGGCCTGCGCGCCTCACTCGCCGGCGTGGTGCTCTCGTTCGTGCTGCTCTGCGTACTCGGCCTGGCGATGTCGGCGCTGTCGTACGGGCTGGCGCTGCGGATTCCCGCCGAGGACGTGTTCGGGCAGCTGATCAACGCGGTCACCCTGCCGACGCTGCTGCTCTCCGGCGTGCTGCTGCCGATGACGCTCGCCCCCGGCTGGCTGTCCGGGCTCTCCCGGGCCAACCCGCTGACCCACGTGGTCACCGGGGTGCGCGAGCTGTTCGACGGGCGGCTCACCTCCAGCGGCACCCTGACCGGCGCGGCGGTCGCGCTCGGCCTGGCCGCGCTCACCGTCTGGTTCGGGCTGCGCTCGGTCCGCTCCGCCGACCGCTGACGCCCGCGGCCGACCGCCACTCAGAAGGGAACTCCCGTGCCACTCGGCACCACCGCGCCGTCCGCCCCCGGGCAGCTGCTGCGCCACCGGCTCGGCAACGGGCTCACAGTCGTCCTGCTGCCCGACCCCGAGGTCCCGGCCGTCGCCGTCGCGGTCGCCTACGACGTCGGCTACCGCAGCGAGGCCCGCCCCGGCTTCGCCCACCTCTTCGAGCACCTGATGTTCCAGGGCAGCTCCACGCTCCCGAAGCTCGCCCACGCGGAGCGGGTGCAGGCCGCCGGCGGCGCGTTCAACGCCGTCACCCAGCGCGACCACACCTGCTACTACCAGGTGGTGCCCGCCGAGGCGCTGGAACTGGTGCTGTTCCTGGAGGCCGACCGGATGCGCGGCCCCCGGGTCACCCCGGAGACCATCGCCAACCAGGTCGCGGTGGTCGCCGAGGAGATCAACCAGAACTTCCTCGGCCGCCCGTACGGAGGCTTCCCGGCCTTCACCCTGCCGCCGGTGCTGTTCCACGAGCAGGCCAACGCCCACAACGGCTACGGCGACACCGGCACGCTGAGCGGCGTCACCCCCGAGGAGTGCGAGCGGTTCTTCGCCGACCACTACACGCCGGGCAGCGCGGTCCTCGCGATCAGTGGCGCCTTCGAGCCGCAGCACGCCCTCGACCTGGCCGAGAAGCACTTCGGCGCGCTGCCCGCCCGCCCCTGTACGCCGCGCCGCGACAGCCCCGAACGGCTGCCCGACGCCGAGCGCACCCACACCCTCACCGACCCGCTCGCCCCCGCCGCCGCGGTCGCCGTCGGCTGGCGCTGCCCTGCTCCCGGCACCCCCGAGCACCTGGCCGCCCTCCTGGTCGCCGCCCTGCTCGGCGACCCGCAGCACGGCCGGCTGCGCCGCACCCTGGTCCGCGACGGGCACGCCGCCCAGGCCGCCGTGCTCCCCTCGCTCACCGGGCAGGCCTTCGACGCCCGCGACCCGGAAGCACTGGTCGCCACCGCCGTCTGCGCGCCCGGCAGCACCCCCCGGCAGGTCGCCGACCTGATCCGGCACCAGCTCGACCTGCTCGCCGCGCCGGACGGCTTCGACGACGCCGAACTCGCCCGCGCGGTACGGCGCCTGCGGGCCGCCTGGTACAGCGAGACCGACCCGGTCGCCGCCCGGGCCCGGCGCGCCGCCGCCTTCGAAGTGCTGCTCGGCCGGGCCGAACTCGTCACCGAGCTGCCCCGGCTGCTCGCCGCCGTCGACGCCGGGCAGGTCCGGGCCGCCGCCGCGGCCCTGGCCGCCTGCCCGCCGGCCGTCCTCACCGTCGAACCCGCCGGAGGCCGCCCGTGACCACCACCCCCGTCGAGCCCGGGCCCGCTGCCCCCGCGACCGACGCCGCGGTGACCGGAGCCCCGGCGACTGCTGACTCCGTGACCCCCGCGACCGCGCGCGGTGACGCTGAGCTCGCCGACAACAAGGTGACCATTGCCGCAGTGCGCGCAGATGCTGCGCCCGCCGGCGCTGTGGCAACCGGCATCGTGCCCGCCGGTGCTGTGTCCGCCGCCGTGCCCGCCCGTGCCTCCGCGTCCGCCGCCCCGGACATCCCCGTGGTGCCGCCCCCGGCTGCCGCGCGGCCGATCGAGTACCGCGAGCGCACCCTGCCCAACGGCCTGCGGGTGCTCGCCGCCCGGCGCGCCGCCGTCCCGGTGGTCGAACTCCGCCTTGCCCTGCCGTTCGGCGGGGAGAGCGCCGAGCACGCGGCCGAGGCCGAACTCCTGGCCGCCGCGCTGACCTGCGGCGCGGCCCGCCGCGACCGCGCCGCCGTGGACGAGGTGCTCGCCGAGTACGGCGGCAGCCTGCGGGTCGAGGCCCGGCCGGAGCGACTCAAGGTCACCGCCCGGCTGCTGAGCGAGGGCCTGCCGACCCTGCTCGACCTCCTCGCCGACCTGCTCACCGGCACCGCCTTCCGGACGGCCGAGGTGGAGGCCGAACGCGCCCGGCTGCTCCAGCGGGTCGCGCTCGCCGGCCGGATGCCGCAGTACGCCGGCCGCTCCGCGCTGCTGCGGCACTGCTTCGGCGACCACCCGGCCGCCCGGGAGACCCCCGACGCCGCGCTGGTCCGTGCGGTGGCCGTGGACATCCTGACGCGCCGTCGCGCCGAGGGACTGCTTCCCGAGGGCTCCACCCTCGTCCTGGTCGGAGACCTGGTGCCCGAGCAGGCCCTGGACGCCGCCGCGCTCGCCCTCGCCGGCTGGACCGGGCAAGGCCCGGCCCGCGAGATGGCAAGCCCGCCACAGGTCACCGGCGGCCCGGTCGCCGACGTCCGGATGCCCGGCCTGCGGCAGGCCGAGGCGCGGCTCGCCGCGCCCTCGCTGCCCCGGACCGACCCCGGTTTCGCCGCCCTGCACCTGGCCGAACTGGTCTTCGCCGGCTACTTCTCGTCCCGGCTGGTCCGCTCGCTGCGCGAGGAGGCCGGCTACGCGTACAGCGCCCGCTGCGCGGCCCACGAGATCGGCACCACCGCCGTCAACCTGGTCCAGTTCGGCGTCGACCCCCGGCACCGGGACGAGTCGCTGGAGCGTACCTTCGCCGTCCTCGCCCGGCTCAGCGGAGACCGGCCGCCTACCCCGGCCGAGGTCCGGGCCGCCGCCGGGTACAGCGCGGGCATCCGGTCGATCTCGCTGGCCACCCAGATCGGCCTGGCCGACGCCCTGCTCGACGCCGCCGTGCACGGCCTGCACCCGGTGTGGCTGACCGCCTTCCCCGCGTCCCTGGCGCAGGTGACGGTCGACCAGGTCGCGGAGGCGGCCCGCGTCCACCTCGATCCCGGCGCGTTCACCGGCATCGTCCTGCAGCCCTGAACCCTCACCCCACGCCCCCGGAGGTACCCCCGTGCGTTTCGGCCTGTCCTTCCTGCCCGACTCCACCCCGGAGACCAAGTCGCCCGCCGCGTACTACGACGAGGTCCTGGCCCTGTCCCGGTACGGCGACCAGGCCGGCCTGGACTACGTGAAGATGACCGAGCACTACCTGCACCCGTACGGCGGCTACTGCCCCAGCCCGCTCACCTTCCTCACTGCCGTCGCCGCGCAGACCACCGACATCCGGCTGATCACCGGCTGCGTACTCCCGGTCTTCCACCACCCCGTCCAACTCGCGTCGTACATCACCATGGTGGACGCGATCAGCCACGGCCGACTGGAGATCGGCTTCGCCCGCGCCTACCTGCCGCACGAGTTCCACGCCTTCGACGTGCCGATGGACGGCAGCCGCGCCCGCTTCGAGGCGGTGATCGCCGCCGTCGCGCGGATGCTCAAGGAGGAGGGCGTTGACGAGCAGACCCCCTACTTCACCCTGCGCAACGCCACCGTGCTGCCCCGCCCCACCCAGCAGGACGGCCCGCCGCTGTGGATCGCTGCCGTGCAGTCCCCGGAGAGCTTCCGCCGGATCGCCGAACTCGGCCACGGCCTGCTGATCACGCCCACCGGCCGGGAGCTCGACAACAGCATGGTCGAGCTGTACCGGAAGACCTACGCCGAGCACCACCCCGACTCCGCGCCGCGCGTGATGGCCAGCCTCCCGCTGGTCGTCGCCGAGACCGACCAGGAGGCCCGGGCCATCGCCGACCCGCACCTCAACCGGTACCTGGAGGTGTGGAGTTCGGCCCTCGACCCGTGGGACGAGACCGTCTCCAAGGACTACCACCAGTACACCGGCCTGGCCGCCTCCATCCGCACCCTCACCGCCAAGGACCTGCGCGCCAACGGCAGCGCCATCGTCGGCTCGCCCGAGCACGTGGCCGAGCAGATCGGCCGCTTCCAGGAGCGGATGAACGTCGACGGACTGCTCTGGCAGGCCGACTTCGGCGACTTCGGCGGCGCGGCCGCACTGCGCAGCACCGAACTGTTCGTCGAGAAGGTCCGCCCGCAGTTCCCCGGGGCTGCCCGGTGAACACCACGACCGCCGTGAACCCGGCGCCGGCCGCCGGCCCGATGGCCGCCGACTCCGTCGCGCTGAACCCCACCGCCGTGCTCCGCGACGGCCAGGTCCGCTACCGGGTCGCCGCACCGGACCGGACCCGTAGCCTCGCCGTCACCGCCACCGCCACCGTCCGCACCCTGGTCGCGTTCAGCGCCCTCGGCCCGGCCGACCGCGACCGGCTGACCGCCGCACTGGCCCACCGGCTCGGGCCCGACCGCGCCGAGGCCGCCGTCGTCGCGGGCCTCGGCAGCGGACTGCTGCTCGGCCACCCCGCCGACGCCCTCCCCGTCGCCGACCCTGCACCCGCCCGGCGCCACGTGCTCGACGCACCGCCCGAGGGGTACGCCGAGGCGTTCGCCGACCTCGCCGCGCTGCTCCCGCTGCTCGGCCTGCTCGACCGCGGCCACGACATCCGGGCGCTGCTCACCGTCGCGTTCATCGACCGCCACGGCAGCGGGGGCACGGCATCGCTGGTCGACTGCGCCGCCGACCTGCTCACCGTCGTGCACCGCCGGTCCGGCATGCTCGACGCCGACGGCGCCGAGGAGTTCGGCCCCGCCGACGGCTCCCTCGCCGTGCTGCTCGCCGCCCGCGCCACCGCCACCGCCGACCTCGCCGCCCGGCTCTCCGGCGCCGCCCCGGGCCCCGTGCCCGAGCTGCCGGCCCGCTTCCGGCAACCGGACGGCGGCTACCAGCTCCTGACCGCCCCGCAGGACGGCTCGCTCGTCCTGCTTGGCGCGGGCACCGCGGGCGAAGCCGCCGACCCAGCCCCGTACCGCTGGTACGAGGCCCGGCTCAGCCACCGGCCGGACACCGACACCCTCACCGTCACCGACCAGGACGGCCGACCGCTCACCGTGCCCTGCCCGCCCGCGCGCCCGGCGTGGCAGCTGCCCGCGCCGATCCAGATCGCCGCCTGGCTCTCCGGCGCCACCCGCCTGCGCATCGACCTGCCCGCCCAGCGCCCCGAACAGCCCCGGCTCGGGCGCATCCTGCTGGGCCCCGCCGCCCCGGCCGCCGAGCCCTGGCTGATCGACTGCGGGGGCCGACCCAGGTGACCCGCCTGAAGCTCCGGCCCGGCTGCCACTTCGCCCCGGTCCCGCAGGGCCTGCACTGCTCCTTCCACGGTGCCGCGTTCGTCGTGCATGGCCCCGCCCTGCTGTTCGAGGCACTGGACCGCCGACTGGGCCCGCTGACCGACGGCGTCGAGGCGTCCGAGCTCGCCGGCGGACCGGGCGGGTCGCTGCTCGTCCCGTTGCTCCGGGTGCTCGCCGATCGTGGACTGCTCCTCGACCTGGACGCCGCGGGTGGGCCGCCGCCGACCGACCCGCGACACGAGGAGATCGTCGCGCACCTGGAGGAACACGCCGATCAGCCGTACGACCTGTACCGGCGCCTGCGCCGCACGCCCGTGGCGGTCACCGGCACCGGCCCGGCCGCGGACGCCGCCACCCGCTCGCTCACCCGCCTCGCCGTCGGCACCGCCGCGGGGGAGGACCGGTCGGCGGATGTCACGGTGCAGATCCTGACGGACGCCGAACAGGCGCTGCCGGTGGCACCGACCGCTGACGGGCCCCTCACGGCCGATGGGCAGGCGGCGCACGGGCCGGGCACCGGCGAACCGCTGACGGTCCGCCGATCCGACGCCGGCGGCCCACCGGCGTCTCCCGAACAGGTGGCGCCGTCCGCGGCAGGTCCCACCGGATCCTCGGCGCCCGACGGGCCGGCGGGTTCGCCGGAGTCCAGCATCGGGCCGCTGACGGCCGGTGGGCCCGCCGCGCCCGGCGCACTGCTGCCCGTCTCCGTCGGGACCGGGCATGCTGTCGTCGGACCGGTGCTGGGCGACCCCGCGCAGGTCGCCGGGTTCCGGGCGGCGGTCCGGCGGGTGGCGGGCTGGCTGGCGGTACTGCCGCAGGGGCCGGCGCCGATGCCGGTGGGCGCGGTCCTCGCCGGCTCGCTGGCCGCCCGGCGCGTGGTCGACCGGGTCACCGGCCTGGCACCCGTCGACGGGATGCTGGTGGTGCACGGCCCGACCGCCGAGGTCACCGCCGTACCCCTCCCGGACGGAACGGCCACGGCCTCCTGGCAGCCGACCGATCCGGACGAGCCGCCCGGCGACACCGACCCGGCCGTCCTGACCGAGCCGTGGCGCGGCCTGGGCCGGTGGCTCGACCCGGTCGGGCCGGAACACCGCCGTCCGATCGCCGCCGTCGCCCTGCGACCGGTCCTCACGTCCACGCCCGCATCGCTGACCGGCTGGGGCGAGGACTCCGCCGCCGCCCGCCGCCACGCCCTGCTCGCCCTGCTGCGCTCCCACGCCGACGTCGCGGGGCAGGAAGCCGGCGCAGATCCCGCGGAACACGCCTGCGCCGGCACCACTCCCGCACACGCCACCCTCGACGGCCTGCTCCGCGCGCTGGCACCGCAGACCCTCGCCACGCCCGGCCGGACCCTCCCACCGACCGCCCTGGAACATCCGACCGCCCGCGCCCTGCACAGCGCGCTCACCGACTACCACGGACGGCAGTTCGACCTGGCGCTCCACCAACTCGACAACGGCGCATGGCACCTTGCCACCGCCCGCTCCCCGTACGGCGGCCTCCTCGCCGCCGAGTGGGGCCCGAGCCCGGCGTCGGCCGCCTACGCCGTCCTCGGGACGCTGTTCACCGCCGAGACCACCGGCGGCACTCGCCCGCCGACCGGCACCTGGTGCGTGGAACACCTCACCGAGGCGGCGCTGACCCGCACCCTGAACGGGCTGCTCGCCGAACACCGCGTGACGGTGCACAGGCTCGCCGCCGACCCGGTCCTCGGCCCGCTGCCGTGGACCTGCGCCCGCCTCCTGCTGCGCTAGCGCGCCGCCCCGGACCGCCCCGACCCGACCTCCGAGGAGCCCCGGATGTCCTCCGCCCCCGAGTCCCCGTCCGCACCCGAGGTACTGCGCTTCGCGCTCGCCCAGGGCCCGCTCCGGGGGCTGCTGCTGGACCCGATCGCGGTGGACGAGCGGATCGCCACCACCGCCCTGCTGCCGCCCGCGGCGGCCCGCGGCGAAGAGCTCCACCCGCTACCGGCCGGCACCTTCCGGCTGCTGCAGGACCTCCCGTTCGGCGGCGGCCGACAGGCGGAGCGACCAGCCGACGCGCACCTGCTCGGGCACCTGCTGGTGGCCGCGCTCGGCATGCAGCGGCGCGAACCGTCGAACCCGGCCAACGACCACCGCACGGTGGCATCCGTGCGCAGCAAGTTCCCGGTCCACGCGCTGGTGGTCGCCACCGACGGCCCGGCCGGATACCTCGACCTCTACCGGCACGCCCTGGTGGCCCTCGACGCCGAAGTGCCGCCGGAGCTGCGGCCGCCGGACTCGGCGGTACGCGTGGTGCTGGCCGCCCGGCTGACCGACCTGCCCACGCCGTACGGCATCCTGCGACGGGCGCTTGGCGAGCTGGAACTCGGCATCAACCTGCGCGCCCTGCTCACCACCGCCGAGCTGTTCGACTGCCCGGCGACGGTACAGACCACCGGCACCGAACCGGCCGCCGCCGAGCAGCTGGTCGCCGACACCGGACCGGGCTGCTGGTCGACACCCGTGGTGGTGACCCTGCACGGCCTAACGGGCCCGGGCCCGTTCGGCCCGACCGACACCCGCCGCCCGGTGCCCGCCGAACTCGACGCGCTGCTCACCGACTCCGCCGCGCACCCCAGCCTGACCGGCTCGGCGCCGATCACCGCGACGCGCCGTACCGCCCCCGCCGCCGTCCCCGTTCCCGCCGTCGCCCTCCCCAAGCCCGTCGAGGGGCCGGTGTCCTGGGCGGACGTGCTGTGGAACCGCAGCGCAGGCCGCGTGCCGCTCCCGCTCACCGGCTTCTCCGTCCGCCCGAGCAGCAGCACGGCCGCCGAGGTGGAATCGCTGGCGGGGTGGGCGGGCGTACCCGTACCGTCCGGGCCGCTCACGGCTGTCCGCGACGCGCTGTCCGTCCACGTCGTGCTCCAGCACACCGCAGGTCTGCCCGACGGCCACTACCGGGCCGCACCGGACGGCGGGCTCGCCCTGGTCCGCCGGGCCGAGGGCCTGCCCGCAGAACTCGAGGCGGGATTCGGCTACCCGCTCGCCCCCGGCAACGACAGCGGCGTACGGCACGCCTCCTCCCTGTGGTTCCTCACGGCGGACGTGCAGCAGCTGATCGAGCAGCAGGGGCCCGCCGCCTGGAGCCTGCTGCAACTCGCCTCCGGCTGGGTGGCCCACGGGCTCGGCCTCGCAGCCGCCGCGCAAGGCCGGTTCGCCCGGCCCGCCCGCTCCTTCGACGAGCACCTGGTCGGCCGCCTGCTCGGCCTGCCCGCGGGGGAGTACCCGGTGCTGCTCACCGTCTGCGGCCGCACCCGCTACGCGGAGCCGTACCTCGACCTGCGCGTCTGACCCCGACAGAGAGGCCCCGCCCATGCCGCCGTTCAGCGTTCCGCCCGGCCCCACCCGGCAGCTGACCGTCCTCAGCGGCGGCCTGAGCGGCTCCTCCTCCACCCGCCGCCTCGCCGACCATCTGGCCGCCGCCGTCCTGGACCGGCTCGCCGCCGACGGTGCGACCGCCGTGACGCACACCGTCGAGCTGCGCGACCTCGCCCACGACCTGGCCGACCACCAGCTCACCGGACTGCACACCCCGGCGCTGGCCGACACCCTGGACCGCCTCGCGGACTCCGACGCGGTGATCGCCGCCACCCCGGTCCTGCACGCCTCCTTCGGCGGCCTGTTCAAGTCCTTCCTCGACACCACCGCCCCCGGCGCGTTCACCGGCCGCCCCGTGCTGCTCGCCGCCTCCGGCGGCTCCCTGCGCCACTGCCTCGTTCTCGACCACGCCCTGCGCCCACTCTTCACCACCCTCGGCGCCCGCCTCACCCCTACCGGCGTATACGCCACCCCGGCCGACTGGGCGGGCCCCGAACTCCCCGAGCGCATCACCCGCGCCGCCACCGAACTCTGCGCCCTGCTCCCCGCCGCCCCGACCCGCTCCCGCGGCCCTCGACCCCGACGACGCTCGGCCGCAGCCGTCCCGAACCAGGCCTCGCCGCACCATGAGCGATAGGGCCCCGACGCCACCGACGGAACCGATCAGGACCGATACGAGGACGAAGGACCGCGACCGAAGCTTTCCCTGGCACGTTGTGCAGGCAGTCTGTACCCGCGGTGTCAACTCTCTCCACCGCCCGCGGTGATTCATTGACCGATCAAGAAACGTCACGAAAGCCACTAACTCGCTCTTGCTCTGGCTCGCTCTACTCCGCGCTCGGTTACGTCAGCCCCGTCCAGTTCGAACAGCGGACAGCGGCGTCCCGTGGGATCACCCTCGCCGCATGAAACCCCGCTGTCCACGTCCCGGGGGAAGGCTCAACACCGCACTGCTCCGCCCGCAGGCGTAGTGGCTCCGCGGTTGCGTGGACGGTGTCGAGTTCGGTGCGCAGCGCGGTGTTCTCGTCCCGGCGGGTGCGACTGCGCCTGCGTCGCGCCGCCTGCAGCCGGCCGGCTGCCCCGTTCCGATTCGGGCCAGGGTGCGCGGTTTCGAGGCCGTCGGCATGTGGTGGTGGGTCAGGGGTGGGGCGGGCGGCCGGAGCGCCAGGTCGGCCGGGGCGGTGTCCGGCTCGCGGCAGCGTGCGAAGGCCGTGCTGACCGTCCGTGCGCTGTCGTGCTGGTTCGTGGGCACGCGTGGGAAACCCGGCCGGGCGGTGCGCTCGTAGCTTCGGGAGGTGCCCGGCCGCGCAGGCGGCCGGCGTCCTACCGACAGCTCCGAAAGGGTTCCCGATGTTCGACATCACCAAGGTGCAGGCAGCTCCGAGTGCGGATCTCCTCACGCCCGACAACGCGGTCATGCTCTTCGTGGACCACCAGCCGCAGATGTTCTTCGGCACCGGAAGCGGTGACCGCGCCGCGATCGTGAACAGCACCGTGGGACTGGCCAAGGCGGCTCGGGCCTTCGACGTGCCGACCGTCCTGACCACGGTCGCCGCCGAGTCGTTCTCCGGTCCCCTGCTTCCGCAGCTTGCCGAGGTGTTCCCCGGCCACGCGGTCGTCGACCGCACGACCATGAACGCCTGGGAGGACGAGGCGCTGGTGGCGGCGGTCAAGGCGACCGGGCGCAGGAAGATCATCCTGTCGGGTCTGTGGACCGAGGTCTGCCTGGTGCTGCCCGCACTGTCGGCGCTGGCGCAGGGGTACGAGGTGTACGTCGTCTCCGACGCCTCCGGCGGCGTCAGCCCGGCCGCCCACGAGCACGCGCTGCAGCGGATGGTGGCCGCCGGCGCGGTCCCGGTGACCTGGGTCCAGGTCCTTCTCGAGCTGCAGCGCGACTGGGCGCGCCAGGAGACATACGGCGCGGTCATGGACATCGTCAAGGCCCACGCGGGCGCGTACGGCCTGGGCGTCGTGTACGCGCAGAGCGTCATCGGCGCGCACGCGGCCGGCTGATGTCCATGAACACCGGCATTCTGATCCTGCGTCTGCTGGTGGGACTGCTCATCGCGGGCCATGGTGTGCAGAAGGTCAGCTTCCATCTGGGGGGCAAGGGCCTCGACGGCGGCACCGAGGAGTTCCGGGCGGACGGCTTCCGTGGCGGAATCCTCACCGCCCTGGCGGCGGGCGGCGGCCAGATCGGCTCCGGTCTGCTGCTGGCAGTCGGCCTCCTGACCCCGCTCGCCGCGATCGGTGCCATCGGGGTCATGACGGTCGCTCTGTCCGTGAAGTGGCGCAACGGCCTCTGGGTGCAGAACGACGGGTACGAGTACCCGCTCGTTCTCATCGGCGCCGCCACGGCTCTGGCCGCGACCGGCCCGGGTGATTGGTCCCTCGACGCGGCCTTCGGCTTGACGCCGTACCCGCTGTGGTGGGCGGCCCTTGCACTCGCCGCTGGGCTCGGCTCCGGCCTGCTCACCCGGATCGTCCTGCACCGGCCTTCCCCTGGGGCACGGGCCTCGGTCAGCAGCGGACACCGAGCACGATCAGCATGAACCCCGTCCGGCCGCCCCGACGTCCCCCGTCCGGGCGGCCGGACCCTTCTACCCGTCGGCTCCCGGACGTGTCGGTGGACACCGCCATCGCCGCGCCCAGAGCCTTCCGCCCGAGCCCGCCCCCCGGAACCCGAACGAGAGATCACCGCGATGAACACAGCCACCGCCGCCGACGGCGCTGACGAAGCGCCGGACAGCCGACCGGAGACTCCCCGGAGGCACAGATTCGAACCCGACCTCCGGTCGATGACCCGGATCAACCTTCGCCCCATCGCCTCACCGATGCCGCTGGGTTTCTTCACCGTGGCCATCGCCTCCGCGATGACGGCGTGCCTGCAACTCGGGGTCTTCGACGCCGAGGCACGCCGCGCTGTCGCCCTGTGCGTGCTGCCTGCTTTCGCGCTGCAACTCCTGGTGAGCGTCCTGGCGTTCGGCGCCCGCGACGTGATTGCAGCAACACTGATGGGCGCCTTCGCCGGCAGCTGGCTCGCGTACGCGCTCGTCATGCTCAGCGGCGCGCCCGACGGTCTGCGGGTGCTGGGTGTCTTCAACCTGGCGTTCCTGTGCCTGGGGGCGCTGATGGCCGCGGTGACGCGGCCCAAGCGCGCGCTGTGGTTCGTCCTGCTGGTCTCCCTGCCCCGCTGGGCGGCAACCGGCCTGTCGGGTCTCACCGGCGCCGAATGGCTCACCCGCACCTCCGGCGCGCTGGGCCTCCTGGTGGCGCTCGTCGCGATGTACACGGCCTTCGCCCTGATGCTGGAGGACATGCGTACCGAAGAGGTCCTGCCCATCGGCCGCAGCGGCCCGGCCCACGCCGCCGTCGAGGGCGACCTCGCGGTCCAGCTCCGTAACCTGGAACGCCAGGCAGGCGTTCGCCGCACGCTCTGACCCCCCCGGACCGGTCCCCCCGAACGAGCCGCCGTCCTCGCCTCGTTGGTCGATGATGACGAACCCCCGGCGCATTGCGCCGCCCGCGGGACGGGAGGACCGGTCCGAGGCGGGATACCGCCCGGTAGCCAGCCAGCCAGCCAGCCGGTCAGGTCCAGGGCGGGTCGGACTGGCCAGGACGGCCGAAGGCCGGCGCATCGCGCCGCCGCGGGCGCCTCCGGGTGAGACAGGAACCGGCGGTGGACGCTGTACGAGCAGCTGCCGATGCGCCACGAGCCGCCCGATCCTCACGCGTGAGGGTCGTTGATCAGTAGGCCGGCCGGCCGACCAGCCCCTTTTGCCCCGGGCAACTGTTCTGCCTCGAGGCGGACTTGACCCTCACCTTCACCGACTCGGCGCCCAGGTCGACCGACAGCGTCGAGACACCGGTGATCGACGGAAAGACCCGCACCTCCAAGCGGGGCACCAGATCGTCAACGGCCCCGCGCCAGCGGCCACCGCGGCCCGGACGCCGGCGAATTCCGGGCAGCTCCTCGGCGTCAACTGGACCGCCGGATCGTCAGTCACCGTGCGCAGAGCACGGAAGCCGAGCCACAGCTCAGCCTCGTGAGGAGAGCCACGAGACCGGCGCGTTCTTGACGACGAGGACCACGCGCAGCGCACGACCGAGCTGTCGGCGGACGTGGTGCTCAGTGCCCTGACTCCATTGGCGCTCTGCCCGATCTCCAAGTGGTGGCAGCGCTGGGGGTCCCGCTGCGGGACTGAGCTCCAACTGCCCGGCCGGACGGAATCTCCGTCACCGACGACTACGTACGGAGCAGGCTCAGCACGGCCTCGGCTGCCGCAACCGGATTGTCGACTTGCATCCATGAGTACTCGTCCGAGACGACGTACGGCGATCGACCGGCCGGCCGGCACTCGAACTCGACGGCTTCGAGGCTCCCCGCGAGCCGAAACGCGAAGAAGCGTCCGCTGTCGGTGGCGCCGTCCGGGCGCTCGACGACCACACATGCGGCACCTGAGCCGGCACAAGGCGGAGGACACCAGCCGCAGGACCTTCGGCATCACCTGACCACAGCGCTGATTCCACAACGGTGATCATGCCACCGCTCAGTGATCGCCCGGGCAGGTCCCATCCGTGCGCCGCGCGCATCGCAGCTGTCCGTTCTGCCTGCTCGGCGGCCTGGAATTGCGATGTCGACGTGCCGGCCGCCGCTGTCCGAGGTCCCTGCGCCCGCAGGCAAGACCCAGGGCGCCGTGCGACAACATGCGGCGTCCGTCCCGCCATAGCGTGACGGCATTCCGCGCGGCGAACGACGCGCGGACCAACCGACCCTGAGCGAGGAACACAGCCATGCCGTACATCACCGTGGGCCAGGAGAACAGCACCTCCATCGACCTCTACTACGAGGACCACGGCACCGGGCAGCCGGTCGTCCTCATCCACGGCTTCCCGCTCGACGGCCGCTCCTGGGAGCGGCAGAGCGCCGCGCTGCTCGACGCCGGCTACCGTGTGATCACCTACGACCGACGCGGTTTCGGGCAGTCGTCGCAGCCCACCGTCGGCTACGACTACGACACCTTCGCCGCCGACCTGAACAGCGTGATCGAGACCCTCGACCTGACCGACGCCGTCCTGGTCGGGTTCTCGATGGGCACCGGCGAGGTCGCCCGCTACGTCTCCCGGTACGGCTCCGCCCGCGTTGCCAAGGTCGCCTTCCTCGCATCGCTGGAGCCCTGCCTGCTCAAGAGCGACGACAATCCGGACGGCGTCGCCCCGAAGGAGTTCTTCGACGGCGTCGTCTCCGCCGTGAAGGCCGACCGTTACGCCTACTACACCGCCTTCTTCAACGACTTCTACAACCTCGACGAGAACCTGGGCGTGCGCATCAGCGAGGAGGCCGTCCGCAACAGCTGGCACACCGCGGCCGCCGGTGGCTCCTTCGCGGCCTCCGCGGCACCGTCGACGTGGTACACCGACTTCCGGGCCGACATCCCGGCCGTCGACGTCCCCGCCCTGATCCTGCACGGCACGGCCGACCGCATCCTCCCCGCCGAAGGCACCGCGCACCCCTTCCACAGGGCCCTCCCGTCCGCCGACTACGTCGAGCTCGACGGCGCCCCGCACGGCCTGCTGTGGACCCACGCGGAGGAGGTCAACACCGCGCTCCTCGCGTTCCTGGCGAAGTGAGGCACCTCCCGCCGGCCCACCCGGAGTGAGCCCCGCCCGCGGCAGCCGGACCACCGGCTGCCGCGGGCGCCGATGCCGCACCGACGACCGGGCGCGCTCCGGCTCCGAGGCCCGCGATCACAGCACCCACACAGGTACAGGAGAGCAGAAGCAGCATGCAGTTCGGCATCTTCACCGTCGGGGACGTGACACCCGACCCCACCGACGACCGTGTTCCGACCGAGCACGAGCGCATCAAGGCGATGGTCGCCATCGCCCTCAAGGCCGAGGAGGTGGGCCTGGACGTCTTCGCCACCGGCGAGCACCACAACCCGCCGTTCGTGCCCTCCTCCCCGACCACCATGCTCGGCTACATCGCGGCCCGCACCGAGAAACTGGTCCTCTCCACCGCCACGACCCTGATCACCACCAACGACCCGGTGAAGATCGCGGAGGACTACGCGATGCTCCAGCACCTGGCCGACGGCCGGGTCGACCTCATGCTGGGGCGGGGCAACACCGGGCCGGTGTACCCCTGGTTCGGGCAGGACATCCGCCAGGGCATCGACCTCGCCAGGGAGAACTACGCGCTGCTGCGCCGTTTGTGGCGCGAGGACGTCGTGGACTGGGAGGGCAGGTTCCGCACGCCGCTGCAGGCCTTCACCTCGACACCGCGCCCGCTGGACGGCGTCGCGCCCTTCGTCTGGCACGGATCCATCAGGTCGCCGGAGATCGCCGAACAGGCCGCGTACTACGGCGACGGCTTCTTCCACAACAACATCTTCTGGCCCAGCGACCACACCAGGCGCATGGTGCAGCTGTACCGGCGCCGGTACGCCCACCACGGTCACGGCCGCCCGGAAGACGCCATCGTGGGACTCGGCGGCCAGGTCTTCATGCGGAGGAACTCGCAGGACGCGGTCCGGGAGTTCCGTCCCTACTTCGACAACGCGCCGGTCTACGGCCACGGCCCGTCGCTGGAGGACTTCACCGAGCAGACCCCGTTGACCGTGGGTTCTCCCCAGCAGGTCATCGAACGGACCCTGTCCTTCCGGGAGACCGTGGGCGACTACCAGCGCCAGCTCTTCCTGATGGACCACGCGGGGCTGCCCCTCAAGACCGTCCTGGAGCAGCTCGACATCCTCGGTGAGGAGGTCGTCCCCGTGCTGCGCAGGGAGTTCGCCCTCGGCCGCCCGGCGAACGTACCGGACGCCCCGACGCACGCGGCGCGGGTCGCGGCCGCCGCGGCCCCGCAGGGGGTGGCCGCCCCGTGAGGCTGGTCGCCGTCTCCGCGGGGCTGAGCTCCCCTTCGTCCACCCGCCTGCTCGCGGACCGCCTGGCCGAGTCGGTCCGCGACGAACTCGCCGTCCGGGGCTCAGACGTGACGGCCGAGGTCGTGGAGTTGCGCGCTCTCGCCGGAGACATCGCCAACCACCTCGTGACCGGTTTCCCGGCACCGCGCCTGGCCGCTGCGATCGGCGCGGTGACCGGAGCCGACGGCCTGGTCGTCGTCACCCCGGTGTTCACGGCCTCCTACAGCGGGCTGTTCAAGTCCTTCTTCGACGTGATCGATCCGAACGCCCTCGCGGGCAAGCCGGTCCTGGCCGCGGCCACCGGGGGCACCGCGCGCCACTCCCTCGTCCTCGAACACGCCGTGCGACCGCTCTTCGCGTACCTGCGCGCCGTCGTCGTTCCCACCGCGGTGTACGCGGCGTCCGCCGACTGGGGCGCCGGGGGAGACGAGCACACCGACGGACTGACCGCCCGGATCCGTCGGGCGGGCGGCGAGCTGGCCGCGCTCATGGCGGACCGTCCGGCCCAGGTCGATCCCGCGGACGACGTCACCGCCCTCGAACAGTACCTCGCGGACCTGCGCTTCGACTGAGGCTGCTCCCTTCCACGACCGACCGGAGGGGGCCGGCGCGGTGCGGCGGAAACCCGTCGCACCGGCCCCCGAACCGTCGCCCCCGAGTCACGTCGGCCGCCGACGCCGGCACGACCACACCTGCACGGAGTGCGACCATGCCCTTCCTTCCCGTCGACGGGGAGAGTTCCGGCACCGTCAACCTGTACTACGAGGACCACGGCACCGGCCGTCCCGTCGTACTCATCCACGGCTGGCCGCTCAACGGCGCGTCCTGGGAGAAACAGGAAGCCGCACTGCTGGCCGCCGGACACCGCGTGATCACCTACGACCGCCGCGGCTTCGGCGCCTCCGACAAACCGTCCTCCGGCTACGACTACGACACCTTCTCGGCCGACCTCGATGCCGTGCTCACCCACCTCGACCTGCGCGACGCCGTGCTGGTCGGCTTCTCGACGGGCAGCGGCGAGGTGACCTGCTACCTCAGCGCCTACGGCTCGGCGCGCGTCGCCAAGGCCGTGATGCTCGGCGCGGTACCACCGTTCCCGCTGAGCACCGAGCACGACCCGGACGGTTCTGGCGGCGTCGTCCTCCAGGAGGTCCGGAACGCCGTCCACGCCGACCGCCCGGCCCCCATCGCCGACTTCCTCGCCGACTTCTACGACGTGGACGTGCTCGGCGGCGACCGGGTCAGCGACCAGCTCGCCCAGTACAGCTGGAACGCCGGTGTTTCGGCGTCCGGCAGGGCAACGGTGGACCGCGTCCCGGCCTGGCTCACCGATGTCCGCGCAGACCTTCCGAAGATCGACGTCCCCGTCCTGATCATCCACGGCGACGCCGACCGCACCCTGCCACTGCGCTCGACCGCCGTTCCGCTCTCCGAGGCCATCGCCGGCGCTCGCCTGGTGGTCCTCGAAGGCGCCCCGCACGGCCTCATCTGGACCCACGCCACCGAGGTCAACGACGAACTGCTCGCCTTCATCGGCGAGTGACCTACCGCTTCCCCCGCACTTCCGAAAGGCGAGAACGCATGTCCAGCATGCCCGTCGCCGGGATCCGCCCCGGCCCGACGACCTCCGACCGCTCCCTCGACCACGCTGCCGACCTGGTCGTGCGCAACGCCAAGGTGTACACGGGCGACCCGCTGCGCCCCCGGGCGAGCGCGGTCGCCGTCCGCGCCGGCCTGATCACCGCCGTCGGCGACGACGCCGACGTCCTGCCGCAGGTCGGCCCGCGAACCCGGGTGGTCGACGCGCTCGGCCGACGCGCCGTCCCCGGCCTCAACGACTCGCACCTGCACGTCATCCGGGGCGGCCTCAACTACGTGCTGGAACTGCGCTGGGACGGCGTACCGACGCTCCGCCGGGCGCTGGCCATGCTGCGCGCCCAGGCCGAGCGGACCCCGCCGGGCCAGTGGGTCCGGGTGGTGGGGGGATGGTCCGCCGACCAGTTCGCCGAGCGCCGACTGCCCACCCTCGCCGAGCTCAACGCCGCCGCCCCCGACACCCCGGTGTTCGTGCTGCACCTGTACCAGTCGGCGCTGCTCAACCGGGCGGCACTGAAGGCGGCGGGCTTCACCCGCGACACCCCCGACCCCGCCGGCGGGCAGATCGTGCGCGCTCACGACGGCGAGCCGACGGGCCTGCTGCTGGCCGCCCCGGGCGCCCTGCTGCTGTACTCCACGCTGGCCAAGGCGCCGACCCTGGACGACGCCGACAAGGCCGCCTCCACCCGGCACTTCCTGCGCGAGCTCAACCGTTTCGGGCTCACCTCCGCGATCGACGCGGCGGGCGGCTTCCAGAGCTTCCCGGAGAACTACGGCACCGTCATGGAGCTTGCTAAAGAAGGCCAGTTGACGCTCCGGATCGCCTACCACCTCTTCCCGCAGACCGCCGGGCAGGAGCTGGACGACCTGCGGCGCTGGGTGGAGACCGTCCGCCCCGGCGACGGGGACGAGTGGCTACGGCTCAACGGGGCCGGGGAGAACCTCACCTGGGCCGCCGCCGACTTCGAGAACTTCTCCGAACCACGCCCCGAACTCGGCCCCTACGAGGCCGGCTTCGAACAGGCGGTACGTCTGCTGATGGAGCACGACTGGGGCTTCCGCCTGCACGCGAGCTACGACGAGACGATCCGCCGCGACCTCGTGGTCTTCGAGCGGTTGGCCGCCGAGGGCCTCTTTCCCGGCGGGAACCGCTGGCTCTTCGACCACGCCGAGACGGTCTCCGCCGCGAGCCTGGACCGGATCGCGGCGCTCGGCGGCGCCGTCTCGGTGCAGAACCGGATGTCCTTCCAGGGCGAGGCGTTCGTCCGGCGTCACGGCGCGACCGCGGCCGCCGGAGCGCCGCCGCTGCGGGCGATGCTGGAACGCGGCCTGACCGTGGGCGCCGGCACCGACGCCACCCGGGTCTCGTCCTACAACCCGTGGGTGGCCCTGCACTGGCTGGTCTCCGGACGGAGCGTCAGCGGCCGTGCGCTCCGCCCGGCCGCCAACCGGTTGAGCCGCGAGGAGGCGCTCGAGCTGTACACCCTGGGCGGGGCCCGGCTCACCGGTGAGGACGAGGTCAAGGGCCGTCTGACGGTGGGTTCCTACGCCGACCTCACGGTGCTCAGCGCCGACTACTTCACCGTTCCCGAGGCGGACATCCCGCACATCGAGTCGGTGCTCACCGTGGTCGGCGGCCGCATCGTGTACGGCGCCCAGGAACACGAGGGCCTTGCCGCCGAGTTGCCCGCCGTGGTGCCGTCGTGGAGCCCGGTGGCCCGCTTCGGCGGCTACCAGGCCTCTCCCGCGCCGAGCCTGTCCGGCCTCCGGCAGGCCGAGCAACTGGCAGCCGCGGTGGCCGACTCCGACGAGCAGCGTGTCTGGCGCGCGGCCCGCGGCCAGTGGGCGCCCGGAACGGACAGCGGTCCGGCACTCGACGACCACTGCTTCCTCTGAACCGCCCGCTGTTCCGTCGACCTCATCAACCTCAGTGCGCCGCAGGGTTCTTGCCAGGCCCGGCGGCGCACTGTGTGGCCCGGCGCGAGCCGTGAAAGGACACCCCCGTGACCTCCCCCCGGCGTCCCCCATGCCCGTGCCCGCCGCGCAGGTCCACAACCGCCACCCGCTCGCAGTGGCCCTGTTCGCGCTGACCGCCGCGAGCGGCCTGATCGATGCGATCAGCTACCTCGGACTCGGCCACGTCTTCACCGCGAACATGACCGGGAACGTGGTCGTGATCGGCTTCGCCCTGGTGGGCACGGACGGCTTCTCGATCACCGGCTCGCTCACCTCGCCGGCGGCCTTCCTGACGGGTTCCGTGCCGGCCGGGCGGCTCGCGGCCAGGCACGGCTCCGGCAGCCGGGGGCCGTGGCTGCGCACTGCACTGCTGGCGGAAACGGCGTTGCAGGCGGTGGCGGCGGCGGTCGCGTTCGCGTGCGCCGAACGGGGCGGGCGAACGCGACGGCCGCCGCGACCACGCTGATCGCCTTGCTGGCGCCGGCCATGGGCCTGCGCAACGGCACCGTCCGCAAGCTCGGGGTCCCGGATCTGACGACCACGGTCCTGACGCTCACCCTGACCGGCATCGCGGCGGACTCCTCGCTCGCCGGCGGTGACAACCCCCGGTCGGCGCGTCGGCTCGGCGCGGTCCTGGCGATGCTGGCCGGTGCCGCACCGGGCGCCGCACTGGTGGTCCACGGCCACCTGGGTTGGGCACTGCTGGCCAGCGCTGTCCTGGTCGGAACCGTCGGGCTCGGCTACCGCGAGGGCGGCCAGGACGACCGGAACCGGCAGGCCGCTCGACACCCGCCCGTCGAACGGTGAACCGCGTTCAGTGGCGGGCCGCCGGCGGCCCGCCACGCGAAGGCGACGACGGGGACAGTCGCGGCCGACACCCGACCACGTGTCGCGGTTCGCGATCACGGAGGACGGCGCACTCGCTGCTTCGCACGATCACCACCACGACGACAGCGAGACCGCGTCCATCCACAGCGGGACCGACCCCGTGCTCGGCTGCCCGGGACTCAGCTGCATCCTGGCCTGCGCTGCCATCGAGGACGGCCAGGCAGACGGCCGGCCGTCCTTGCACACTGCCCGCGCATCTGCGGCCGGCTCGGCGGACTCGCCGACCACGTCGACCTGCCGCTGGGATGCCGAACACACTTGGTTCAGCCGCGGCACCCCGCAGGCCGTCGTTTCGGTTGCCGCCGGTCAACGTGCAGGCGAGCGGGACACCGTCCGCGTCGGTGCTCAAGCGATGCTTGCTGCCCTGCCTGCCCCGATCACCAGGGCGCACCGCCGCGCCCTGGTGTCCTTGCAGGGCTCTGACGTGTGACGGGTCCACCGCGGGGCGAGAGGATTGCAGGACATCCGGGGCGCGATCGGCCGGGGCGGTGTCCGGGCGCGGTTCCGCCGGGAACATGCGGTCTCAGCGGTCACCGACCAAGCGGCCCAGCTCCGCATCCCAGTCGATGAGTCCGGACTCGGCGCCGCGGGGCACGAGGGCGAAACTCTCCTCGCGAAGCCAACTGCGCAGCGGCTCGGCGGAAACCTCGAGCAGCGCCGTGCCCTCGCGCCCCACGAGCATGATCCGCAGCCGTCGGCGGGCCTGGCAGTGACACGGCGGAAAGATCCGCACGTCTCCCAGACCAGCCGGCTCGTGCAGGCCCTCCCACAGCAGGTCGCGGGAGAACTCCCAGGCCCCGACTGCCTCGCCCGAGTCGGGGAATTCCAGCACCACCGCGAAGGGCGCCGCGCGACGGTACGCGAACCGCACCGGCAGATTGATGAACTGGTCTTCCCCTACGACAAGGTGTGCTTCCAGCGGGAGCTCGGTGGAGCCCGCGCCCTCGGTGGGGCCCTGGTCGTGCATCCGGTGGCGTCCAGGCACGGTACCTCCAAAACGGTGACGGGTGGTGCGGCGGTCGAGCGGGTCGCCTTCGCGGCCTCGGTGACCGCGCGGGGGAGCGCCTCGGGGCGGGGCCGTCGGCGGACGGCCCCGCCCGTCGGTCACGCCCCGGTCGGGCGGGTGGCCACGAGGTGCTCGGCGAGGAACCAGACCTGTGCCTCGCCGGTGCGGACGACCTGGGAGACCAGCAGGTCCTGAGTGCCGTCGTCGCCCGACTGCGCGGTACGGGCGGCCGCGTCGCGGGCCTCGGCCAGGATGCTCTCGTGGGCGTCGAGCAGCCTCGAAAGCATCGCCGGCACGTCCTCGACCCCGTCCGGCGGACGCGGTACGCCGGTGATCTCGGCGGCGTGGCGGGGGTCGCCCACGGCAACGCCGCCCAGGCTCTGCACCCGCTCGGCGAGGGCGTCGACCAGGTTCAGCTGCTCCTGGGCGTGCTTGTCGAACAGGAGGTGCAGTTGGTAGGAGGTCGGGCCGTGCACCCCCCAGTGGTGCTTCTTGTACAGGCTGTACAGGAACTGAGTGTCCGCGAGGACGCGGTTGAGCCGCTGGCAGGAGTACTGCCGGGCGTCGTGGGACAGGGCGATCGGCAGCTGGGTGACGGTGCCGAACGGGTGGATCTCGGGGCTGTGCTGATGCAGGCGCGGTTGGCTGCTCATGGTCCTCCTGTTCAGTCGGTGGCGGAGCGGCGGCGGCGCGGAGCAGGCCGGCGACCCCGCCCGGGGCGTGCAGAGGCGGTGACGGGCGGTCAGTCCCGGTGCAGAGCCTGACGCAGCGTCTGGACCGCGAGGGTGATGGCGCCCTGCGCGGACTTCGAGGAGCGCAGCGCGTCGAGCATCACGAAGTCGTGGATCGTGCCGAGGAAACGAACGGCGGTGACGGCGACGCCTGCCTGGCGCAGCTTCACCGCATAGGCCTCCCCCTCGTCGCGCAGCACGTCGGCCTCACCGGTGATGACCAGCGCCGGCGGCAGCCCCTGGAGCTGCTCGACGGTGGCGCGCAGCGGCGAGGCGGTGATCTCGGCACGCTGGTCGGGGTCGGTGGTGTACTGGTCCCAGAACCACTGCATGGCGTCGCGGCGCAAGAAGTAGCCGGTCGCGTACCGGTGGTAGGAGTCGGTGTCGAAGGCGGCGTCGGTCACCGGGTAGAACAGCACCTGCTGGACCAGCTCGACGTCGCCGCGCTCCTTGGCCATGAGCGTGAGCGCCGCGCTCATGTTGCCGCCCACGGAGTCGCCGGCGACGGCGAAGCGGGACGCGTCCAGGCCCTTGGCGTGTCCGTCGGTCACGACCCAGCGGGCGACGGCGTAGTTCTGTTCGATGGCGATCGGGTAGCGCGCCTCGGGCGACAGGTCGTACTCCGGGAAGACGACCGCGGCGTGCGCGCCGACGGCCAGCTCGCGGACCAATCGGTCATGGGTGCGGGCGTTGCCGAACACCCAGCCCGCGCCGTGGATGTAGAGGACGACGGGGAGCGGACCGGTGGCCCCGGCCGGGCGCACGATGCGGGCGCGGACCGCGCCGGTCGGGCCGTCCGGCACCTCGATCCACTCCTCGTCGATCCCCGGCTTCGCGATTTCGCCGGACTGCACGTCGTCGACCGCCTGGCGGCCCTTGGCCGGGCCGAGGTCGAACAGGTAGGGCGGGTTCGCGGTGGCCTCGGCGAAGGCCCGGGCCTCGGGCTCCAGCGTCGGTCCGGTGCCGGCGGCGTTCTGTGCGGACATGGTGATCACCTCAGGGTCTCGTTGCTCTGCGCGGTGGTTATCAGGCTAGGAACGCGCAGGCAGGAGGCCTTTCCCGACGGCGCACGGCCTCGCGCCGCTCCGCGCACCCCTCACCGCACCCGCCACCGGACCGGTGTCGCCGAATTCCGCGGTGCGTTCGCGAGCTCTGAAAATGCGTGGGTTCGTGTGGCTCCGGGGGTGGCGAGGCGGTGGGAGCCGGCGCCGGTTTCGTTGTGGACGCTGTTCGGCACTTCGAGGCGTGGGGTGTCCTGGCGTATGCCTGCAGCGAGCGCGATGACGAGGTTCTGTCCGAGGTCGTACTGGGCCTGGTGGATCGTGGCTGGGCCGAGGTGTGTCGGTTCGAGTCGTGGACGGCTCCGAACGGTGACCGGGGCCTTCAATTGGGGGCTGCGATTGCTCGGGGAGACCTTGGCGAGGTCCTGGCCGATCCAGGTACGTGGGATGACCCGGCCGATGTCTCGTGGGTGGGTGTGGTCACGCTGCGGGAGACCGAGGAGTGGCTGAGGTTGAGCCGCCGGATCCCTGACGGCGCTCCCTGACCCTGGCTCCGGCCGCGATTCCTTGACGGGCTCGGCCCAACGGAGAACCTGACTGGATCCGACGGTGAACCGGCTGTTGAGGCAGGGCTTGAGCGATCGAGGCAAGTGACCCCGCTTCGAAATGAAGGTTCGTCGAGACTGGTTCCGGGCCGGCGAACCTGACAGGCCCTGGCCGGCACAGGGCCTGGGACATGCTCGACCCCCGCGGCCGATCGAACTCGCGACCTTTCCCACAGTTGGCGAGGAATCGGCGGAAATTAGCACTTTTACTCTCTGTGACGATATGAAGGAGCCGAAAGGACAGGTCGGACGGACGGGAACGGGATGGGCGACGCGAGCGGGACGCGGTTCGGTCGGATGCTGCGGGAGCTGCGACAGGCTCGTGGCCTGACGATCGAGGAGCTGGCGGAGGCCTCGGGCGTGTCCGGACGTGCGATCGGTGACATGGAGCGGGGGCGGAGCCTGCGCCCACAGCGCGGAACCGTCACCGCGATCGCACAGGGCCTCGCGCTGGATGAGGCCGCGCATGCCGAACTGCTGGCGGTCGCCCGGGCCGGCCGTGCGGGCAGCAGGCCGCCGACTGCCGCCGCGGCGCCGCCCTGCGCGCTGCCCAGAGGCGTCCGGGACTTCGTCGGGCGGCGGGCGGAGCTCGCCGCGCTGCGGGGCCTCGCGCACCGGCCTCCGCCCGGCGGGCCGGACGGAGGAGCCGCGTCCCCGCCGGTTGCGGTGGTGTTCGGCGCGCCGGGCAGCGGCAAGACCTCGCTGGCCGTCCAATTGGCCGAACAGCTCGCGCCGGAGCTGACGGACGGGGCGTTCCTGCTGGACATGCAGGGCCTGGGCGACCGGCCGCTGTCGCCGCAGGAGGCGGTGATGCGACTGCTGGGCGCGTGGGGTGCGGGCGACCTGGACCTGGTGCAACTGAGCCCCGAAGACCGCCTCGCGCGCTACCAGGAGGCCGCGGGCAAGCTCCACGGCGTCCTGATCCTGGACAATGCCGGCCGCGAGGCCCAGGTCAGACCCCTGCTGCCACGCGAAGGCCGGCTCCTGGTCGTGGTGACGAGTCGCCACACCATGGCCGGGCTGGAGGGGGTGCAGCGCGTGGATCTGCCCGCGCTTGACCCGCTGGAGTCCGGTTCGCTGCTGCGCGCGGTCGTCGGTGCGGGCCGGGTGGACGCAGAACCCGACGCGGCCCGGACGATCGCCGAACTGTGCGGCCACCTCCCGCTCGCCGTGCGGGTCGCCGCGAACTGGGCCGCCACCCGCACGAACTGGAGCCTGCAACGGCTGGCCACCCGCCTCACCGACGAGGACCGCCGACTGGACTCGCTCAGCGCGGGTGACCTGCGCGTCAACTCCGCGTTCTCGCTGTCGTACTCGCGCCTCGCCCCGGGCGCCGCCCGGATGTTCAGGCTGCTGTCACTCGTCCCGGCGCCGGACTTCAGCCTCCCGTTGGCGGCCGTCCTCGCCCGCGTACCCCTGTACGACGCGGAGGACCTGCTGGAGGAGCTCCTGGAAGCAGGTCTCCTGACGACTCATCAGGACGACCGCTACCGGTTCCACGATCTGTTGCGCCTGTACGCCAGGGCGCAGCTGCGTCAGGAGGACGGGGGGACGGAACCGGAGGTCTCCCGCTCCCGGCTGCGCGCCTGGCTGCTGGACACCGCCGTCACCGCCGGGCGGTGGCACGAACCGGAGTACGGTGCGCCGCCGCCGGACCCTGAGCGGCTGGTCGCGCTGGAGAACCCCGGGCAGGCCATGGGCTGGCTCAAGGCGGAGTACGCCAACTGGCTGGCCGCGTTCCGCGAGGCCGCCCGACTCGGCGAACACGGCGCGGTCAACGAGGTCGGCCGGGCCATGGGGCTGGTGTCCGACAACTGGGTCTCCGCCGGCCACTGGACCGAGGTGTTCGAGACGGCCGCCCGGGCCGCAGCGGCCCTCGGCGAGCCCGCGATGGAGGCCGGGCATCTGAACGACCTCTCCTGGGCCCACTGGGTGTGCGAGGGCGATCACGCGGACGCGGACGCCGTCGCCGCGGCCGCGCTCGACCTCGCCCGGGCCTGCGGGGACCAGGTCCAACAGGCCCGGGCCCACCTGCGGATCAGTGTGCTGCGGGACGCCGTCGGTGACGCCTCGTCGGCTGCCGACCACTGCCGCCGGGCCATGGACCTCTTCATCGCGGCGGACGAGATCAACCGCTACCTCCCGGCCTGCAACGTGAGCATCCGGCTGCTGCACAGGGCCGGCCGCATCGACGAAGCCATCGCAACCCACCGGGAGGTCATGGACGTGCTGGCCGATCCCCGTTTCGCCGAACGCATACCGGAGAGCGTGCGGGGCCTCACCACGCTGATCGCGACGTACCACGTGTCGTTGGTCCACCTGAACCTCGGGCACTGGAACGAGGCGGTCGACGCCCTCCGCCCGCTCCGCGGCCAACTCGACGCCCGCGGCTACCACCGGGTGGGGGCCAAGGTCCATCTCCACCTCGCCCATGCGCTCGCCCATCTCCAGGAGAGTCAGGAGGCCGCCTGCGAGTACCGGGCGGTCCTCGCGCTCGAGGACCGCATCCCCGGGGACCTGGTGGAACAGGCCCGGGCCGGTATCGAGGACCTTGAGGCCGGACGGTTGTCGCCGCCGACCGTTTTCGACTGACGGGAGGTCCTGCCGCCGGGGCTGGCGATCACACGGCCATGCCGTACGCCGCCGAGGCGGCGGCCTGCCCGCTCGTGCCACCCGAAGGCCGCAGACGGACCGGGTCCGCGGCGAGGCCCGTCACGGCACCTGCTCGCCACTCGCGGGGCGAGACCCCGTAGGCGGACCGGAACGCCCGGCTGAAGTGGCTGGCACTCACGAAGCCCCATCGGGCCGCGACCGAAGCCACGGTCAGTGCGCCCGAAGGACGGGCCAGGTCCCGTCGGCACAGGGCCAGCCTCTGCTGCTGGATCCAGCGGGCCACCGTCGTGCCCTCGAACTGGAAGATCTTGTGCAGGTAGCGCACCGACACGTGGTGGGCCACCGCGATCCGCTCCGGCGACAGGTCCGGGTCGCCCAGGTGGCGCAGGATGTGGTCCTTGACCCGCGCCAGCGTGGCGCCCACCGCCTCGGGCGCGTCCGGGACCGGCCGCCCACCGCGCTCGTGGGCGAGCACCGCGAGCAGGTCCAGGGCCGTGGTGGCGAGTCGGCCGGCCGCACCCGGGTCGAGCGAGCCGGCCGAGCGGGCGAGTCGCTCCAGATAGGTGGCCACCAGTGCGGCCGTGCCCCCGCCGGCGTTGGCGTCGAAGGCCGTCGCGGTGAGCACCCGCAGGTCCTCGTCGGACACGCCCACCGCGGAGCGCGGCCAGTGGAAGGCCGTGAACGCGAAGGGCTCCGGCAGTTCCTTCGCGAACGGCTGTCCGGCGTCGGAGATCGCAAAGGTGCCCGAACGCAGCAGCACCCGGTGGCCGTCCTGCTCCAACCTGGCGGTGCCGCGGTGCTGGAGAGCCAGCGTGAGGTGGTCCTCCCCGCCCCGGGCGATCAGACCCGCCGTGCGGACGACCCGCTGCGGACCGGCCTGGACCAGCGACACCTGCAGCGCGCCCAATCGGTGACTGGTGATGGTGCCGACGGCGGGCCGGCTCTCCACCAGGCGCACGTCCAACGGGATGAAGGTGTGGGAGACCGCCTCGTGCCAGTACTCGGCCCGGTCGGCCGGCGGCACCGGGGCAGTGTCGAGAACGAGGGACATCAGCGCTCCTCGGCATATCGGGGTACGGGTATCGGGCGGGCAGCAGGTTCCCCCGCTCCGCCGTGATCCATCCCATCCCGCCGCGACGCCCCGGACCAGGAAGAACCGCAGGAAGAAACCCACCCAACCCGCCGAGGTCCACCACGCCCTGCCTCACCGGGAGCGGCCGCGCGGGGCCGACACGAACCACCCGTCGGGAACGGAGGCAGGACGGGCTGCCGATCCGACCTCGTGACCGTGCGGATGGAACTACGGCACCGGTTCCCCGGGGTGAACTCCCGGATCCTGGCGTGATCGGGCAGGGGACGACGCTCCGATCGGCGCACCGTCCCCTGCGCGTACACGCTGCTCGACCGTACGTCCCGACGGTGGCCGAACCGGCCGTGTACGGACTCCGGGCGTCGGTCTGCGGATCGTCAGCCGACGTCCGTGGTCCGCAGCGCGCGCCACTCGCGGGGCGAGACCCCGTACGCGGCCCGAAAGGCCCGACTGAAGTGTGCCGGATTGACGAAGCCCCACCGTTGGGCGACCGCCGACACGGCCGGCGCGGTACGGCCGCGACGGCCCAACTCCCGGGCGCACTCATCCAGCCGGCGCTGCTGGATGAGCCGGTGCACTGTGGCCCCCTCGCTCTCGAAGAGCCGGTGCAGGTACCGCACGGAGATGTGGTGGGCTCGCGCGATCGTCTCGGGCGACAGTTCCGTATCGCACAGGTGACGGTCGATGTGCTCCCGCACCCGGCGCACCAAGTGGTCGTTCGCAGTGCGCGGCCTGTCGGCAGTCCGCGCGGCCGTCAGCTGCGTGACGAGCGTGTTCACCAGGTCGGCGACACTGCCGGCCAGCCGGTCACCGACCGGGGCCGAGTACGAGTGGGCGGATGCGGCCATGGTGCTGAGGAAAGGCAGCAGCACGGACCCGCACCCCTCGTCCGGGGAGACGACCGTCCCCGCCACCTGCCGCAGCTCGCGCTCCGGCACACCCAGAAGCCGGCCCGGCAGGTGGAACAGGTGGGTGCGGAAACGCTCCGGGTAGTCGATGGAGTACGGCCGCGTCGTGTCGTACAGGACGAGCCCTCCCGTCGGCACCTCCGCCCGGCGCCCGCCCTGCTCGAGCACGGCCCGCCCCGACACCTGCAGGCCGACCCCCACCTGCGGCTCGGCCTGCGGGGCCCGTGCGATCAGCTCGGGCGTGCGGGAGACCCGCACCGCATCCGCCTCCAGCGTCGATATTCGGACGTACCCGAGCCGATGCGACGTCAGGTGTCCCACGAAAGGTCGCGCGGCACGCGGGACCACCTCCACGGGTACCAGCGCCCGCGACATCGCCCGACTCCAGAACGCCGCCTTCTCGTCGTCCGGAACCGATGAGGTCGTCACCTCCGAACCCACCTGATCGTCCTTCCGTCGTCACCCTGCGGAGCAAGCCTAATCAGCAGCTCAGCCGGCTTGTCAGGACATTCGACCTGTGGGCCGCCGCTGTGCGCTGCGGGACCGGCCGGGTGCGCGGAGAGCACAGTCTGCCGCACGACTGGGCCCTCTCTTTCAAATCGTGCCGGACCGGTGAGTGGCCTTCCGGGGTGGTCACGTGCCGTGATCAACCAGTCAAGACCCCTCAATCAGGGACAGAGCCCGGAAGCGATCCAGAACCTCATTTCACCCGTTGCCGACAAGTACGGCGCTATCGGTGGCGGCTCTTTGCGCGATCCGTTCCGTACACTTCCGCGATCTCGCGGCGCAGGGCGCGGGTGCGCTCCTTGAATTCGCGCGGTCCGTCGGGCTTCGGGGACGGAGTGAGGACGCTGCGGGCACGGGCCGCTGAGGCGCGCACCCGTTGAGCGTCGCTCTCCGGGTCACCGCTGAATCCGAGAGTCTGCCGCCGGTCGGCGTCGAGGTAGGAACGAAGGATGGGATGACCGAGGTCCCGGGCTACCCGGGCCGCTGCGGTCTCGGCGGCTGCAGATGCTGACCGGGCGGCCAGATAGGCTGCGGCCACGGGCGCGAGCTGATCCGGTGTCGCCTGGTACCAGCGTGTCCAGCCCTTCTGCATCTGTGCGGGCAGGTCGCTTCCGCGAGGATTGAATGTGGGGTCCGAACTGAGCAGTACGCCTCGTTGGGCCATGATCAAGGCCATCATCGGAAGGTGCTCGGCAAGGACTTCTCCGGCCGCAGGAACCGCGCGGACTGCGTTGAGCAGCGGACGATGTGCTTCGGGGCCGGTGATGATGTCTGCCGCAGGCCTGGGATGACGGGTGGTGTCGCGAGGTGTCCAGCCGTAGGAGAACAGCGTTCGCCCAAGTCTGACCGTGACGAACTCTGCTTCCCGGGCCATGGCGGTCGGCTGGCCGGCCGGGGTTGAGTGAAAGCTGGATCCCCACGATTGCGACGCTGCCTGCCAAACGTGGGCTGCGGTCCTCAGACGCTGGCAGGCCTCGTTGAGGGACTTGGTCGAGGCCGTATCGGGAGTGAGCAGGTCCCGGGTGTGTTCGAGCAGCCTTGCTGCGATCAGATGACTCAGCGCGGTTCGATTGGAGGCGGTGATGAGTTCGGCAGGAGTAACGTTCGGCAGACGCTCGGCAGCAAGGCGTACTGCGTGGGCTGCCAGCCATTCGGAGCCGCTCACCACCGAGCGGAGCGCCGTGTCCTGCGACTCTCCGGGCATGACAGCAGCAGGGCGCAGGAGGGCCGCAGCCGGCAGCGCACCGGCTGCCCGAGGGACAACGAGCGGATCGTCGAGCCCGTCGATGCGGTGCAGCACGTTGGTGGCGACCCGTTCCACCTGGATGGCTGAGAGGGTCAGGCGCTGGCTGAGCGATACCCATCGACGGGTGTTGCGGGGCGTCGGAGGGCATGTGTGGCCCAGTTGTACGGCGGTGGCGCCGGCGAGGCCGGCGAGGCGGACCGTGGCGCCGAGAAGGTGACTTGCTCCCGCCGGGCTGTCGAGATAAGCGGCGTACGGACTTCGTGGGCTCCGACCGGGGAAATGGTGCGTGGCCAGCAGGTCCTGGCTGAGCTTGAGCATCTCTCCAGCGTCGCGGATCCAGCCGGCCAGGGGGTTCGGCTCGTGTGGTGCTGAGGCGGCTTCTCGATCGAGGACCGATCCGAGATACTGAAGGTTCAGCTGGAGGTCGCTGATCTCTGCTGGGGTGACGGCGCTGACGGAGATGGGCCCGAACTCGCCTACGAAGCCATGAAGCAGTCGGCAGACTTCGGCCAGCGCGGCGCTTCGGGAAGAGTGCTCGCCGAGGGTGGCTCGGGTGCTGGATTCGACGAGAGCGGCGTAGCTGTCGCTGAGCTGGCGCGCTGCGAACTCGGCGAAGTCGCCCCACGTTGCCTCGGAGCTCATGAGCCGTTCGCCACCGGTGGAAGTGCCGCGCGCAGTGCGGCTGAGGCATTTCGCATGCAAGCCGCTGCCGAACGGCGAGTGAGGGTGTTTCCAGGATCTTCCCTGACGGGTTCGCTTGCGACCAGGGAGTCAGCGCCGCAGTCGAGCCGTTCCGCCAACTCCAGGATGGTTGCGTCGTTATCCGGCGCGGTCGGACCAGCGTTCGGGATGGCCTGTGCTGGTGCGAGCAGACCGCGTGCTTCGCTGATGTATCCCGCAGCGCCGAGGGCCGGACCGACGTCGTACCGGTCGTCGAGGAAGGCCTGGGCAGCGAGGCGGTCGGTGGCGGCCATCGCTTCCTCCAGGAGGGTGGCTGCAGCCTGGTCGACGCGATTCGCGTCGGCCGGCAGAGGGGCGGAGCTGCTCACGGTCTCACGTCCTTGCAGGTGGCGGTCCAGGGAGTTCACAACAGGAGCACATGTCGTCTCCTGGTGGTCCGATGAGAGACAGTCTTGTGGAAAACGAGGTCCGTATCCGGTGTACTGTCACCCGATCGAGCGAGTGAGAGTCGGGTCACCACTCGAAGAGATGGCTGTCGAGACGGTCGGTGACGCAGACGGAGGTTTTCGCGGTGAGTGGGTCAACGCCGGCTCCGAAGGCCAAGGGATTGAACCTTGACGGTGCGCAGTGGTTTGCGGCGCCGAGCGCTCAGGACGGCCCCCGCGTCGCATTCGTGGACGGCTTCATTGCCCTCCGCAACGGCGCGGACGGGGAGTCGCCCGTTCTCATTTTCGACCAGGACGAGTGGCGGGCCTTCCAGAGCGGTGTTCGCAGGGGCGAGTTCGACGATCTCACTTGAGGCGAGACCTTCGATCGCGTCAACGCCGCCGGCCCGGTGTGGCGAGGCACCGCCGGGCCGGGACGGGCGTCACTCGGTGACCGGGACGAGCGTGCCGGCTGCCACGGCAGCGGTAAAGGCGTAGAACTTGGCGGCAGGGAAGGCAAGGGCCGGGCCGTGCGGGTTCTTGCTGTCGCGGGTGACGACTACGCCGTCCTCGAGGGTTCCGCACTCCACGCAGTCGTCGTTCGGATTGCTGTCGGTGGCCTTCCGCCAGACCACGGGTAGGGCGGAGGCGACGGGGTGGGCCTGCGTCACTTGAGCTGCTCCTTTTTCTCGTTGATGAGTTCCAGCGACTTTGTGGGGTCGAGGGCGGTCGCCATGATCTCGTTGAAGGCGGCGCGGTAGACGTCGACGTGATCCGGGTCTTCTACCCAGTGACTGCTGAGCATGCCGCTGAGCAGGACGAGGTCGAGGTCGCGGTGACGGAACTCGAGCAGGGCGAACGCCCCGGTCATGCCGGCGTGAGGCGGTGCTGCGGCAGGCATGATCTGAACGTTGACGTTCGGCAGCGCGCTGAACTGCAGGAGCTTGTCGAGTTGATCGCGCATCACTTCGGCCGCTGCGCCGACGGTCAGTGCGGACTCGTGGATGACTGCCCAGAGGCTGAGCGGTGCCTCGGAACGAGTCAGCACGGCCTGCCGATTGATCCGGACCTCGACCTGCTCCTCCACGATCGCCGGCTTGACCACGCCACTTGAGATGATCGCGTGCGCGTACTGGCGCGTCTGGAGCAGTCCGGGGATGTAGGCCGACTGGTAAGTCTTGTGCCCGATCGCGGTCTCCTCCAGGCGAATGAGGTCGGTGTAGAGCGGGTTGAGTCGCTCATAGCTCGCCACCCAGCCTGGTCGGCGCTTGTCCCGAAGGGTGTCGATCAGGACCGTTGCGAGGTCCGGATCGCACTGGTAGTAGTCCAGCAGCAGCTTCACCACTTCAGGTTTCAGCTGTACGCGGGCGTTCTCGTACCGCGACAGCTTGACCAGGTTGAGGCCGGGGACCGAGGCGACGACGTCCTCCGCCGAGAGCTTTCTGGACTCGCGAAGCTTCTTGAGCTCGGCGGCGATTCGCCGCATCCGCACCTCGGGAACTGCGACTGCCATTGATCAACCCCTCCTGACCTGTCCCGAGGACAGTGTGCACGGGCGACCGCGCGGGCCGCCAGCACCGCGAGGCGTGCAAGGTGGGTCACATAGCCCTCAGAGATGAAAGTTTTCATATTTGGGTGACATGCCTTGCGCTGAGTCGCCGTCAGGTCGCATGCTTGCGAGTAACGGAGTGCAGTCGACCGGTGACATTGCGCATCGTTCTGATGTGTCACGTCGCCTGAGACCTGCCTCCGGCGGCCTCGCTCCTGTGCACAATCTGGAGGTATCCATCGTGCCTACGTTCCGAATCCGTCTGATGTCTTCCGAGTCGGCCGTCTCCCTCGCGCGCAAGCGGACGGTCAGGCAGCTCGCGCTGTGGTGTGGGCCGCTGTGTGACTCCGACGCCGAGGTTCTGGAGCTGCTCACGTCCGAGCTGGTGACCAATGCCGTCCGCTACGGGCGCACCACAGTGGTGGGGTTGAGCGTGACGGTGACGCCCGCGAACACCGTCGTCGTAGGGGTCGCGGACCGCAATCCGCAGGTGCCGCGGCCCAGGGCGGCCTCGGACGACGCCGAGGACGGGCGTGGCCTCTTCTTGGTGGAGGCGCTCGCCGACAGGACGGGGGTGGCCGCAACGGCCGACGGCAAGACCACGTGGTTCGAGCGAACGCTCGAAACGGCGGTGCCGACATCGCTGTGGGAGTCGTCGGCGGTGGTTACTGCAGTCGACGAGAGCCCGCACTGTCGGCGCGCTCAGCTCGACGCACGCATCCGCGCGCAGGTTCCGCGACCGCGCATCGGAGGCCTGCGCCCTCCGCGGTTGGTCCGGCTGTTCGGGGCCGCAGGGCCGTTCGACATCGGCCGCCAGTTCGACCGCCACCCGTGGATCAAGCGGCCCTCGGACTGAACGCCCGACGGTGTGTATGGGCAGTTCGGCTCGGTAGGGGCTGCCCAGCGTCGCCGACGTCCTTCCGTGAGGGCCAGGCCACTGCTGCGCATGCAGCGGAAGTGCAGCTCGATCGGAGGAAGCAGGACGTTGGCGCCGCGCGCCCTGGCCCACCCAATGAGCGTCTCGCGACGCAACTCACCGGCGAGGCAGCCGGTGTAGGGCCCGCGATCACTCGATCGGATGGCTACCTGGCAGCGTTGGTGTCGTTGCAGTGAACGAACCATCCGGCTGGGCAAGGTGGTGGATCGGCGGAGGGGAGTGCGAATGACGTCCGGTGTGCGTGAGCAGGGTGCTGCGGCTGCGCCGAGAAACGGGCGGATCGGAGTGCCGGCGGCCTCTGCGGGGGAGCTGCCGGAGGCTTACCGGCGGGACGCCGAGAGGGTGCGGTCAGCGGTTCGGGCTCGAGACTACGAGGGTGCCGTAGTGCTGGCTGACGGACTTCAGCAGCGCGTCGCTGCTGAGCGCGGGGCGCTGCATCCGGATGCCCTGCGTGCGCAGGAGCTGAGGGCACATGTGAGCGTGTGCCGCGGCGACTTCGCCTCGGCGGCTGAGATCTACTCGGCGAGCGCGACGGCCTGGGCAGCCCGAGGGTTCGGAGCAGACACGGCGGCGGCGCGAAACGCTGACTACTGCCGACGGAAGGTTCTGGCGGCGGGCGCGGCGGTGGGACTTGATTCGGTGAGACCGGAGGGAGGTAGGCGCGGTCGCCGGGGACCGGTTCGGAAGGAGACAGTTCAGGGTGTTCGAAGAGGTACCGGTGCACTCGCGCTTGCCTGCGCCGGGATGCTCGTGGGGTTCGCCTTCGGTGGCGGGGCCAACCGGGAGGTCGACCTTCGGAGTCGCCCGACCGCGGGGGTGACTGCTGGGGCAGGACCGGTCGCTCCTGTGCTGATGGAGGTGCTGGATAAAGCTCCGGAGCCTGTGCCCAGGGCGAGCCCTGGCGGAACAGGCCGGGTTGAGGACCAGACGCCAGCGCCAGCGCCAGCGCCAGCGCCGGTGCCGGTGCCGAGTGATGAGCCGACCGCGGACGCCGGCGGGGCGAACGAGCCGGTGGCACCGGCCCGGAAGCCTTACGGATCGGGGGGTTCGGCGGCGACCGGTCGTCCTCACAGTCAACGTCCGAGCGGTGGCACGCAGACGGCAGGTCCGGCACCCACGCCGGATCCGGTGGGGCCGCGGTTGCCGAAGGAGTTGGCTTCGGCATGCGCTGCCGGCCGCGAGAGCGGAAGGTTTCCCGAGTTCGTCGAGCAGATGTGTCGAAGGCTGCCCGGTCGTTGAGTTGGGGTGTGGTGGCTGACGGGCCCTGCCGCTGGGTGGGGCCGTCAGGGCTCGAGGTGCCAGTCGCTGGGGACGCGGCCGGGGAGCCGGTGGGCGATGTGGTGTTCGCCTTTGGTGCAGCCGGCGAACGGGCCCCGGGGGCCGCGGAGTTCGTTCATGCAGGGGCGGTAGTGGTCGCGGTGCCAGGTGCTGGGGCCGGTGTAGCCGCAGGATGCGGGGTCGGTGAGTTCCTGCCAGGCGAGCCAGAGGGCGTGGAGGTGGGCCACGGCGTCCTCGTGCTCGAGCCAGCGGTGGCACCAGCGGGCGTCGGCGGAGGGTTCGCCCAGGTAGCCGGGTACGAGGACGCCTTCGACCCATTCGGCGAGCACGCGGAGTTCGGCGTCGCGGTCGGGGCTTTCGAGGAGGAGGACGAACGGCGGGTAGCGCCAGGCCCGGTCGTCCGCCGCCGGCTCGCGCTGCTGCGGCAGGTCGTCCGCCGCGTTGCCGAGGGATTCCTGCAGGGCTGTCAGTTGGGTTGTGAGTGCCCGGACCTGGGCCTTGAGGTCCTCGATGTCCTCCTCGACGGCGGCCGGGACGGCGAAGGGGCCGTCGGGCGCGGGGCGGTCGGTGCCGTCAGGCACGGCGAGCTGCCTTCCGTTGCTGATGGGCGGTGATGGCGCGCTTGGTGATGGCGGCTTCCTCGGCAGCCATCTCTGGGCCGATGTGGGCCATGGCCGGCTCCTCGTACCAGGGGCGCAGCGCGATCTGGGCGACGGGCATGCCGGTGGCGAGGAGGAGGCCGGTACCGCGTCGCATGGCGCGGATCTGGGCGGGTTCGAGGATCTGTTCGCGGTGCTCGCTGACGGAGTAGGAGCCGCCGTCGCGGCTCTTGGAGTGAGAGCCGCGGGTGATGTCGTGGTTGCCGATGAGGGTGGCGATGTCGGAGACGAAGCGCGGGTCGTCGAGGCCCACGCCGACGATCTTCTTGGTAGCGGCGCCCCACAGGGCATCCATGCCGACCTCACCCCAGGCCTGCACGCCCTGGCGGTAGGACTGGAGGATCGTGTAAGGGGTGATGCCGCGGGATCCGAGGTGACTGTAGAGATCGGGCAGGTCGGCGATCTTGCAGATGTTGGCGGCTTCGTCGAGGATCGCGCGCATTGGTTCGGGGAGCCGGCCGCCGTGGCGTTCACCGGTTTCGGCCGCGGCGGTGAAGACGGCGTCGGCGATCGCCGCGACGACGGCGGAGGCTGCGCCGCCCTTCTTGCTGAGCAGGTAGAGGGTGTCCTTGCTGAGGGCGAAGACCTCGGGCTTGAACTGGTCGCGGTGGGGGTCGGGCATGACCCAGGCGAGGACCTTCTCGTCGCGCAGGGCGGAGACGGCGGTGCGGGCGTTCTGGTAGATGCCGCTCTGGGTCTCCTCGGCGATGTTCACGCTCGACTCGACCTGCTCGGCGAGGACCGGCTCGTGCTCGTAGAGGACGCGCAGCGGCGCCTTCTCGTTCGGGTCGGCGAGCCACCCGAGGACGTCGCGGACGGTGGCGCCGCTCCACCAGGCCGCGCGGAAGTAGCCGACCAGGACGTCGGAGGCGCCCTGGGCCCAGAACGGGTCGGCGGCGTCGCTGCGTACCTGGTTGATGAAGTGGCTGGCGAGGCGTTCGGCGCGGTCCAGGGTCTCGGCTTCGGCGACCATGTCCCACCACCAGGTGCGCTCGATCTGCGCCACGCCCTGGGTGTCGAGAGCCCAGGTCTGTCCGACGCGGCGCCTGGTGGCGGCGGTGGCGGCGTAGACGTCGGGCTTGTTGCTGGTGAGGAGCAGTGCAGCCGGCGCCTCCTGGGCAATCGGGATGGCGAGGGCGGTGGACTTGCCGGCGCGGGGCGCCATTAGTGCCAGGTAGGTGTCCTCGTCGGAGCCGCGGAGTTCGACGCCGGTCGGCAGATGGTCGCCGAGCAGCACGCCGCGGTCGGCGGGCGGGACGGTTTTCGGCGGGACGCCGCGCAGGGAGGTGCGCAGCCGGGTGGCTGTGCGGGCGGCGGGCCGGGGGGTGAGGTCGCGGACCTGGTGGAGGGTGGCGAGGTGGGAGGCGGTGTGGAACCAGCGGAGCGCGGCACGGATCCCCAGCGTGATGCCGACGGCGGCGGCCGCGTCGGCGAGTGCCGCGCCGATGGCGCTGGCGGTGGGGGAGTGGGGCCAGACCGCGTGCCAGTCGCGGACCATGTTGACGATGGTGACGGGGCTGAGCGGGGGCGCGCTGTGCCCGGTGGTCAGGGTGCCGAGGGCCGCGCCGGCCCAGGTGGCGGCGGCCAGGGTGATGGCGCCGCCGAGGATGATGCCGCTGGCCAGCCACTGCCGGTCGTTCTCCGTCATCATCGGCCGGCGGCCTCGTGCTCGAGCGTGTTCCGGTCGGTGTGGTACAGCCTGCGCTCGGTGGCGGTGAGGCTCATCGCGGCCGCCACTCCGGGCCGGTTGCCCAGTTTGATCAGGTACTTGCCGCGCCCCGGGTGGACCTGGTCGCTGGTGTCGAGGCCGGTGCTGGTGGCGGACGACCATGAGCTGATCATCATGCGTTCCTGTTCGGTGAGCGCCCGCTTGCCGGTCACCCGCTGGAGCTCCTCCTCGGTGGACGCGCCGATCACCCACGTGTCGCAACGGTCCATCAGGCCGCGGGCCTTGGCCCGGTCCTCCTCCGTGGGAAGGGACTCCGGGTCGAGCAGGGAGTGCGTGACGTACACGGCGACGTCGTCGGTCGTGCGGTTCAGGCGGCTGATGGAGTCCATGGCGTCGACCAGGCCGGGGCCGGAGCGAAGGGCCCGCCACATCTCGTCCATGGGCAGGACCAGCTTGCGGTTCATCAGTCCGATGCTGCGGGCGCTGTCGATGGAGGAGTACGTGTAGGCCCAGGTGGCGATCATCCCGGCGCTGACCACGTCGTTGCCGCGGGCACGCAACGCCGAGATGTCCACCGACACAGCGGGGGCGTCGAGGTCCAGGGGCACACTGGTGGGGCCGTCGAACATGCCCTTGAGGGGACCGTCGCACAGGTTGTCCAGGCCTGCGATGACCGACCGGGTCAGAGCGAGGTAGGCGTTGCCGGCCGCGGCGAGCTTGGCGCGCAGCGGCTCCGGCGCCTGACGCAGCACGGCGATCACGTCCGGGATGATCGGGTCGGCACCCGGCACGGCGTCGGCGGCGAGCTGGACCGCGGTGTTCAGCGCGGACCGCTCGATCTCGTTCGGCGCCCGGCCGAGCCCGTTGCGGGTGGAGAGCAGCGCCCCCAGAGTCTCCAGGCGGCGGCCGGTCAGCACATCCAGCAGCGCACTGCGCTCGGTGCCCGGCAGGGAGGAGAGCCTGGTTTTCAAGGGGCCGGAGTCGAGCGGGTTGATGCGGCCCAGGCCGTCGCCGATCCGCACGACGCTGCCGCCGAGCTCGCGCACCAGAGTGCTGTACTCGCCCTTCACGTCCGCCGGTACGCACATCAGATGGCCGTACGCGACGTACACCAGGCAGATCCGCTTCACCAGAGCGGACTTGCCGGCGCCCGGCTGCGACATCACCCACACACCCGGGTTGGTCGTCAGCCGGCCCGTCCAGCCGGACGGGTCGATGCACACCAGCTCGCCCGTCAGCACATCCCGGCCCACCGGCACGCCGTGCGGCGGCAGACCTGTGCCGAGCAGGAACGGGTACAGCCCACCCACCTGCGTGGTCGGCCCTGTGTGGACGGTTCCCGCGTCCTCGACCACCGCGCGGCCACCGAACCGGCCGCCCCAGCCCAGCCGGCCCGCGAACACCCTCCGCCGTGACGCGAGCCGAGCGGGTGGGCGTACTACCTCGTCCGGGTGCGGTGACGCACTGGGCCGGTGCGGTGCGATCGCCTTCACGTTGATGCCCATACCCGACGTCACCTGACCAAGGGGTTGTAGCCGACCGGAAGACCCGCCGCGAATACCGATGCCTGCGCACCGTAGGCCGGCCGCATCCTGATGCCCCGGGTCGCCTTCACCGCACGGTGCAGGTCCTGCCGCGCAGCCGGCAGATCCGCGGCAGTGAAAGCCGTCGTGGTCACCATCAGCGTCCAATCCACCACCTGCGCACCACTCGCCGCCTGCACCGCCGCCTGCTCCGCACGCTGATGATCGGCTCGTTGACTCCACCGCGCCCTACCCCGCACCTGCGCCGTCGCCGTCGCCCGCTGCTCCGCGTTGGAGATCTCCCGCTCCAGGACCGCCTCGCCCTCGTACGGATCCAGCACCCGGTACGCGAGCGTGATCCGGCGCTGGAACCGACCAGGGGACAGCAACGGCAGCAGCACGCTGTACGGGATCGGCCGGCGAGGCATCTCCCGCAGCACCCAGGACACCGAGACCGCACCGTCGTGCGCGTACTCCTCCCAGCCGTCATCAGCCGCGATCGGACCGCACTCACCCCACTGCAGCTCCTGGAACTCCTCCTCCCGGGCATTGAAGCAACCCGGATCGAACGCCGACCGCACGATCCGCCGCAGATCCACATCCGTCGCCCGACGGAACACGTCCGTGCCGGTGCCGCTGAGATCCAGGGTGTCCACCACCCGCAGCGCCTCGGCCACCTTCTCCGCCAGGTCCGTCGGCGGGATCGCGGTCGCCATCGGGTCCACCGTCACACTCATCCACGGCGTCACCGACGCCGTCGCCCGCGGAGTCGTACGCACCAGCTCGTCGATCGTGTCCTGGGCAAGCTGAGGCGCCTCCGGGCGACGCCGCAGCCTCACATCGTCACCCAGCGCCTCACCCGCACCCGGCGTGATCTGGATCGTCACGGACGCACCCTTGATCTGCTCGTCCGTGCTCATCGCATCCAGCACCGCACTCCACGTCCGAATGTTGCCGCGCACCGTGTTCGTCGGCGCCATCAGGCTCCCGCCCGGCGCGAGCAACGTCGTCAGCGTCATCCGATCCGTCGCCCGATCGTGCACCACCCCCACCGAGCGACCCGTCGTCGGATCATGCGCAGCAATCAACGCCGACGGCGCACCCACACCCGGCAAATCCAACGCAAACGGATGAGGCAAAAGCACCTGCCGGAACGACGTCATCTCCGTCCGCGACGCCCGATGCCACGCCAACTGCGCCCAGAAATACGACAACGCCGGCATCCCATGACGCCGCGCCGCAGCCAACGCAGCCACCGCCAACGTCAACGGAACCGTCACGAGCAGCGTGCCCGGATGAACGACACCGAGCAGTCCGTCTGCCGTCAACGCGACCGCCACCGCGAACGTCGCATTACGCGACATCGACCCCAGCCCGAAGCTGCGCCGGGCACGAAACCCCTCGACCCGCAGCACGTCCGGAACCTCGTGCATCGTCACGAGCGCTCCCCGCCCTTCCCGAACTCGTCCGCGGCTCGCTGGACCGTGTTGTTCACGCCGTCCAGCACCTTGATCGCCAGACCGGCCCCGCCTGCCGACGGCGTCCCGCCACCCGCGGCAGTCCCAGGCTGCGGATGGCTCGAGCCGTCGGCCCCGGATGACTGACCGGGGATCACGGCCGACTGTGAAGCCCCGGTGCGGGCCGCCTGAGCGACAGCGTCCCCACCGTCCCCCGCACGATCCCCTGAACCCATCGAACGCTCGACGTGGCGGGCATGCTCGACGGCCGTCGCCGGCTCGCCACCACCAGCCGCGGGGCCGTCGCCCGCCCCGCCGCGCCGCTGCTCGACGAACCCGACCACGGACGCCACGGCGCCGACTGCGCCGCCGATCGCCAGGCCCGAACCGACATCGGCCCCGAGCGGAGCGAAGATCCGGGTGAGCGGCGCCGGAGCGAGAACCGCGAGCACCAGCGTCGCGGCGCCCCGCAGCCACTCGGTGAAGGTGGCGGCCTTGCCGAACTCGGTGAAGCCGACGCACAGGATCACCGCCACGATCGGCTTGTAGGCGATACACACCAGGATCGACGTGATCAGTCGCGGCGCCCACCGACGAGTCGCCTCACCGCCCGTCCTGCCAGCACCTGCGATTGGCAGGAGTAGGCACTGGATCGGGATCGCGGACTTCCGCAGGTAGATCAGCAGCAGCTGGACCGCCCCGATGAGCAACAGCACCAGCAGGTTCGCGGCGACGATGGCAGGGTTGCCCATTGCCACCATGATCGGGAACATGACGGCGATGATGCGGTCGTACGCGGCAGCGTTGTCGCCGAAGGACACACTGACCACACCGGCGGTGAACTCGTCGCCCGCCTGCAGCAGCAGCGCGACGGCCGACAACCCGAACACACAGAGCAGCGAGTTCTCAGCCCAACCGGCCATCGCCCGACCGAGATACCGCGACTTCCCCGTGATGGCCATCGCGCCCAGCTGCCACATCACACCGAACGTGGAGATCACCAGGCCCAACCACACCATCATCCCCGCCAGCGTTGCATCCGCCCCGAAGAGCCCGGTGTCCTGCAACTTCAGCGAGGGATCCTGCAATGCGAACGTCAGCGCGGTGCGGATCGCCGAACGAGCGAGGTCCTCGGCGGACTTGATCCAATCGCCGACCACCGAGTTCCAGACGTTTGCCCACTCCTCCTTCACTGCTTTGTCGGCCGCGTCGCCAGCCTTCTCGCAGCTGTGATCGTCGGTAACCAGACCGTAGAGCCCGCCGATGCTGCCGACACACATGCCTTCAACGATGGTTCCGACGATTCCAGAGTCATCTGCGCTTGCAGGTTGAGGACAGGCGATGACTGTGAAGGTCGCGATGACAGCGAGGAACAGGCCCGCGAGACGCCGCATCACGATGCTTGCCTAATGGCGGTCCAACCAGCTGAGTTGAACGCAGCATCGCCTGGCGCCGCAATTGCAGGCGCTTCGTCGGCTCGGTCGGACGTCGGTCGGGCCGTGAACTTCCAGTCGCCCTCACGCCAGGCCACGCTCAGTGCGCACACGATGTATGAGACCTTCTCAGGTTGAAGTTCGCCAGCCTTCTGGGTCGAGCGGACGAGCAGGTGAGTGCTGACAATTCCTGGCGCTGATCTAATGATCTTGAAACCAACAGCCTGCGAGCGGATGTGCGCTCCGCTCGGCATCGGCCCAGTTGTCTCGAGTCCCATCGCCGCTCGGGTGCTCGCATCGGTCCGTGCTGTGCCTTCGCGGACCTTCTGAGACAGGGCGGCACTCTGCTCGGACGACGCTGTGTAGGCGGCGTAGATGGCCCACTGCTCATCTGCAAGGCTCCTGCTGCCCTGGGCGTTGATGGCGGATGCCGCCACAAGCATGGCGACAGCGCCGTCAACGGAGTCCGGAAAGCCGGTCTCCCGGCCGTTGGCAGCGGCGCGCGATCCCCGGGGAAGCGCCTGCCAGCGGGTTGGCTCGGTCCACGTTGCCGGGGCACTGTAGGTCTCCAGCGGAATCGGTGTAGCGGTGTTCCGCGGAGTCGGCGGCGGTGCGGTGGCCCCAGGCCGCGCCGATGTCGGTTGCTCTTCGCTGGTCAGCGCAGAGTAGGTGGTCAATATCGCGACGGTGGCCAAGAGTCCGCCGACGGTCCACAGGACCGTCGAGCGTCCCCTGCGCCTCCCCATGTCAGCCCGCAATGCTGTTCAGGATGCTGATCAGCGAGCCGGCGACGAGGATCGCGGCGATGCCGCCGCCCATCCACTTGAAGGGCTCGCTTCCGCCCCCGTGGCGACTCTTGTCCACGACGGCGAGCTTGTAGAGACCGAAGCCGGCGGCCGCCACCCCGGTGAGGACGACGAGCCACAGCCCGTAGCCGAAGAGCTGCGAAATGGTGTTCTCGAGACCCGGGATCTTGGTGGGCTTGGCTTCGGGAATCAGGCTGCCGCTCACAGCAGCGAGGTGTGACATCAGCACTGGTCAAGGTCCTTCCAGTTGGCGTCGCAGCTGTGCTGCGGCGCGCGCCACGGTCGGGTCGTTGAGGGCGTCCTCGGGGCGCTCGACTGCTCGGAGCGCCGGGAGGTAAGGCAGCGCGACGGTCCCGGCCAGACGGGAGCTGAGAACGCGCAAGCGGTAGCGGGCTGCGGATGCAGGCTTGGCGGGGATGTCCGCAAGCAGGACGAGCCACGGGCGGGGCAGACCGGCAGGCGGCCAGCCGCGCAGGATCGTCTCGACCAGCACCGTGCCGTAAACGGTGGTGGGGGAGACCAGTACCGGCTGGAGCCCGAACGGGATTGGCTCTCCCGGGTGAAGTCCGCGAGCGCGAGACCCGTCACCGTCTACCGAGTCGAGCATGCACAGCACCGCGGCTGCGCCGATGTCGTACCCGTGGACCGGGATGACTCCGTATCCGCGTCGTGCTGTGCCCTGGTGGTCCTCCGGCGAACCGGTGCCATCTGATGTCGCACCAGAACCTCGTGGCGATACCGCCGTTGTCCGTAGCATCGTCCCTCCCGCGACTACAGAGAGTTGCGTGATCACTCGGCCACGTAGAGTAACAACAGTTGCGATGCGAAGGAAATCCATTACCGCTCGATCGGGTTGGTGGTCATGTCCCACGGGGGAGTTGTGAAGCGAGCAGGCCTGGTCTGCGCGGGGCTCGCCGCCGCGATTGCGCTGCTGCTCGTTGCCGGTCTCGGAGCGTTGGCCTCAGCGAGCGCCTCCACTCCGGGCATCCAGACGCTCGATGGCGTGCCCGCCGCCTACCGGCCGTGGCTTCAGCGCGCTTCGCAGGAGTGCCGGTTTCCTGCGCTGAGCCCGGCGTTGCTTGCGGCCCAGCTCCAGCAGGAGAGCGGGTTCCGAACCGAGGCGGTCAGTCCGGTCGGGGCGGTGGGGCCGGCGCAGTTCATGCCCGGGACGTGGGCGACCTGGGGCCGGGACGACGACCGCAACGGACTCGCCTCCCCGCACGACATCGGTGACGCGGTGATGGCCCAGGGCCGGTTCATGTGCAGTCTGCTCGGGCAGGCGAATGCATCAGGAATCGCCGGAGATCCGCGGGCGCTGGCGCTCGCGGGCTACAACGCGGGCTGGGCCGCGGTCGAGCGCTTTGCCGGCATCCCTCCGTACCCCGAGACGCAGCACTACGTGTCGAGCATCCTCGAAAGCATGGCCCGCTTCCAGAGCGGAGCCGTCGCGGGCCACGGAAGCGGAAACTCCGCGGTTCGACGCGCCCTCACGCAGCTCGGTGTGCCCTACGCCTACGGCGGCGGCACCCCGTCCGGGCCCGGAACCGGCTTCTGCGCCGATGGCAACGGATACCTCGACGGTCGGTGCGTCGCCACCACGACAGTTGGCTGGGACTGCTCCAGCCTCGTGCAGTACGCCTACTGGCCGACCACGCGTCTTCCGCGCACCGCCGCCGAACAGTACGCTGCCACGGCCAACAGACCGGTAGCCAAAGCCGAACTCCGTTCGGGTGATCTCCTGTTCTGGAGCCGCGGAGGCGAAGCATCCGTCTACCACGTGGCGATCTACGTCGGCGAGGGGAAGATCGTCGAGGCCCCGAAGACCGGGGACGTCGTGAAGGTCGCCGACGCGTCAACCATGCCGGCGGCGGACTACTTCGGCGCGACACGGCCATGAGGATCGAATGCCAAGATGGTGCGGCAAATCCCGGTAGTCCCGCGCTGTGACTCCCGGCGGTAGGGGCAGCACGTGCCGGAGGTGCCGCGCGGTGCCTCCGGCGGTGTGCTGACCTTCGGCTGCCCTGGCGGGCTGTCGTTCTCCGGGGTCGGGGACACGTAGTCCGAGACCAGGTGCTCTGGCAGTGGGTCCGCGAACACGGTCACCGACCAGGTCTGGGCGCCGCCGCCACCCCACACCGGGGTGGTCCCGTCATCCGTGACGCCCTCGATCACGTCGACGAGGCCGACCTTGAGTCCGGCAGCACGGCGCCTCCGGACGCGGCGGGTGATCGCTTCAGCGGCAGGGTGCTACGCCCAGTCCCGGAGAGCAGCTGTGGACCGAGCTGAGCGACGGCAGCAGCTTCGACGGCGTTTCCCCGAGACGGCAGAGTTCCACGCCCTTGCCGTTGTGCACTTCATCGAGAGCGACTTGGAGCAGCAGCTCGGCGACGGGTACCGAGACCTGCTCCGCGACCGGTAAGTGACTCCGATCCGCCGGGCGGCTGCGCACGAGGGAGGCGGACTGGCAGGATCGGCCGCATGAGGATTCTCGTCCTGGGCGGTGGTTGGTTCCTGGGCCCGGCGGTCGTGACCGACGCTCTCGCCCGCGGCTGGGAGGTCACGACGTTCAACCGCGGTCGGTCCGGCAGGCTGATAGCCGGCGCAGAAGCCGTGCACGGTGACCGTGAGCGGCCCGAGGACCTGGCCCGGCTCGCTGGGCAAGGTCCGTGGGATGCCGTGGTCGACACGTCCGCCTCCGCTCTCAGCCCGCGTGATGTGCTTGCTGGTGTCCGGGCTCTGGAATCAGTTGCTGGCCGGTACGTGTACGTGTCCACTGTGGCCGTGTACGAGGGCTGGCCCATTGAGCCTTTGAACACGGACTCTCCGGTGTGGGCGGCGCCGGCCGACGCGGGCCCGGAGCCTGCTCAGATGCCGGATGGGGTGTCGGGTGTCAATCCCGACTACGGGCGACGGAAGGCCGGCACCGAACGGGCCGTGGTCGACACGTTCGGGCTCGCTCGTACGAGCCTGCTCCGGCCCGGTGTGATCCTCGGCCCTGGGGAGTATGTGGGCCGACTGCCGTGGTGGCTGCGTCGCGCCGAGCGGGGAGGACGGATCCTCGCGCCCGGTGACCCCTCGAGAAGCATCCAGTCGGTGGATGTCCGAGATGTCGCCGCGTTCGTTCTCGACCAGGTTCATCGCGTCGGTCACCAGGTTCACAACCTCGCCGCGCCGATCGGACGCGAGTCGATGGGTGGGTTCCTTCAGGCGTGCTTGGACGTGACCGACAGCTCCGGCGAGCTGGTGTGGGTCGAAGACGAGATTCTGCTCCGCCAGGGCCTGCGCCAGTGGACGGAGCTTCCTCTGTGGTGGACCCACCCGGGCGTGTCTGCCATCGACGCGTCCTCGGCGGTCGCGGCCGGCTTCCGCAGTCGGCCGCTCGCGGAGACCGTTGCTGACACGTGGGCCTGGCTGAGCTGTGGCAACGTGCCTGTGCCGCACAGGCGTTGGGCCAGGCACGGGATCGATCCGGACAAGGAGCGAGACATCCTCGAGAGCGTGTTCTAGCTATCGCGGCTGTCGAGGGCGTGCCGCACTGTGCCTTGCTGGAGCACCTGTGGCGCGGCAATCAGGGTGAAGTCGTCGATCTGCTCTGCGAGGTCCCGTGCGAGCTGGGCGTTGCGGAACGCAGGTGAAGCCAGTTCGCCTCGGATCGCGTTGACCCGGCCGGCGAGCCCGGCTCCACGCCACTCCCGAGGCAGGCTGAGGACTGGGCGGAGAACGTCAACGGCGCCGTCCAGGTCGTTGCGCATCAGCAGGGCGGCGGCGAGATCGGCGCCAGCCTGGGGCGCCACGACCGGTGGCGGGGCGCCCTCCGATCTGGTGGCGATCAGCTCCAGCGACTGCCGGGCTGAGGCTTCGGCGCCGGCGCCGTCCCGCAGGAGCAGCAGGGAGGCGCTGTTGCTCATGGCGACTCGCTCCAGGTTGAAGCCGAACTCGCCTGCCACGCCGTCGTGGAGGTCGTCTGCGGCAGAGGTGCGGTCTGCCACGCTCCGCTGCATTGCGGCGTGGGACTCGTCGGCGCGGCCAAGGTGCGCGTAGGCGCGGGCCGCGATCGCCGCCAGTCGCGCTTCTCCTGTGGCACCGACGCCATGGAAGGTCTGTGCCTGCTCGATCTGGCGGACGGCTTGAGCCGGGTTGCCGCTCCAGTAGTACAGCACAGCCAGGTAGCCGTGAGAGTAAGCCTGGAGCGGTCCGTTCTCCGCGACCTGTCCGTAGAGCGCAGCTGCTCGTGTCAGTTCGAAGGCGTTGGGCATGGAGCCGAGGTCGAAAGCGCACGCGGCCAACAGCGCCGACGCTTGGCCGGCGACGAGGAACAGCCGTCCTCGCTGCGACAGCACCTGGGTGCGGTCCAACATCACCTTCGCCAGGTCTAGCAGTTCCTTCCCCTGGCCGAAGACCACGTGGGGCGGCCTGGAGCTCGTGGACCGGACCAGGCGCACCAGGTCGTCTTCGAGCTGGTCGAGGCTGAGATCGGGCAGCAGCTGGGATGCTGCTTCGGCGGCGTGGGCACGGGCATCTCGTGCGGTCATGGCCAGTTCTCTCTCATCGAGCACAGGTGCCTGCGCTGCTTGCAGCGCTTGGACCTGCTCGTCGGTGCAGGGCGCGAGCAGTTCGTGCATGGGCCGGCCGAACATGCTCTTGAGAATCGCGGGTGTGGGGTGGTGTGGCCGGGTGACGTCCCCGCTGCGCCAGCGCTGGAAGCTCTTGTCCGTCAGGGTGGGGTTCTTGAATGCGAGATCGCAGGTCTCCCGGTAGAGCTCCGATGCGACACGTCGGTACTCGGCGTGGAAGGTGCGAAAGTCCATTCCCTCGCGGGCGACTAAGGCATCGAACAGATTGCTGCTCATCGCGGTCCTTTCGGGGCCGCGGCCCCAGCTGCGAACTACCTGACCCCTTGCCTACCACTACGGCAACAGGTCTGCAGGAGTCTCTGATGAATCGTCAGCTACTTGTCCGTGATTTGTCCTTCACCTCAGCCGAATGAGAACGAACTGTCGCTCCTGTGACTGTGGCTATGTCCCGTCGGCAGGTCCACTGTTGATCCCCGCAAGCAACCAGCCCCGGGGCGTCCAGACGCTCCTGATGAGGAGCGATGCACATGGTGGCCGTCGAGCAGCCGAGAGCCCGTCTTCGCCAGTGGCAGGCTACCTTCGCCGCCGTCCCAGAAGCGGTTGCCGAGGCGCGCCGGGATGTGCGTTTACTGCTCAAAGGGTGGGGTTGGGAGGGAGACCGGGTTGATGATGTGGTCTCCATCTGCTCGGAGCTGGTGACCAATGCCGTCCAACACGGCAGCGACCCGGGCAGCGAGGTTGGGCTCCATGTCCAGGAGATAGCAGACGACTGTCGAATCGAGGTCCTGGACGGACGCCCTGACCTGGCAGTGCCCCGAACCTCCGTGCCCCGAGGCGAGAACGGCCGCGGCCTGATCCTTGTACGCAAGCTCTCCGACGACATGGCGGTGGCGACGTCCCGGACTTCCAAGAAGGTGTGGGCGAGGGTTCTCCTCGCCGCCGACAACACGCCAAGGAATGCCCGGTGAAACGTGTGATCCGTCGGCCTTGAGGGCTGTTGGCCGGCTGCTCATTGACGCGACGCCGGTCCGATCACGAGCACCTCTCCCGCCGCGTGGGCCCGAGCACGCCGGACAACCGACCCCGCGGGTCGTGTGATCGAGAAGATCCGCACCCGTATCACCGTCTCCTGGTGATGCGGGGCGCAACCCCGCGCCCCGACACCAGGTCCGCAAGGAATCGCACAGGAGGAACAGATGGCACAGCAGATCCAGCCGCAGGCCCCGGCCGCCCCGGTGACCTTCGCCGACGACTTCGACCTCGACGTCGCGGCCGTTGAGGTGGCGGACGCCGCCAGCCTGCAGGTGCTCACAGACGACGGCTGCGGCTCCACCTGCGGCGCCTGCACCACCGGCGTGCACTGACCCCGCCCGGCCGGGTGCCAGGACACCTGTCCCGGCACCCGGCCAGCACCCCCACCAACTCCACAACCCGAGGCCCCCGCCATGCGTCCACCTGCTCCCACGGCTCCCTACCGCGCCGCCGGCGTGGCGTTGGTGCGAGCCGTAGCCCACCCCGACCTGCCAGTGCCCGCCTGGCCGGACCTCACCACCGACGGCACCGACCTGACGCTCCAGCGGGTGGAGTGGCTGCGCGCGGTGTGGGCCGATGACCATCTGGCAGAGGCGCTGTCGCTGGCGAGTCCGGTCCTGGCCCGCAGCGTCGAGCAGCTGACCTCGTCCCCGCAGCCGGCAGTACGCGAAGTACGCCGTGCCGTTCTATCCACGGCCTGCTACCTGTTGCGCGCCCAGGGCCGGTCGACCCCGTTCGGGCTGTTCGCCGGTGTGCAGGCGGCCACCTTCCGCCCGTTGTCCTCGGTCCGGTGGGGAGACGACCACCGCCCGGTGGCCCGGGCGTCGGCGGCCTGGCTCTCCGGGGCCGTCGAGCGCCTGGAACGGTGCCCCGGTCTGCTGGCCCGGCTGGAGGTGACCGCGAACACCACCGCCCATGTACGCGGGGATCGCCTCGTGGTCCCTCACCAGCCGTTGACGCGTCCCGACGGCAGCACGACCGTCACCGAGACGACCCTGCGCCACACCCGCCCGGTCGCGTTAGCCCTCGCCGCTGCCCGCCACCCGATCCGCATCCAGGACCTGGCCGACAAGCTCGCCGCCGAGTTCCCCACCGTACCCGCCAGCCGGATCAGTGGTGCGCTGGGCGAGCTGGTCGCGTCCCGGGCGCTGATCACAAGCCTCCATGCCCCGGCGACCGAACCGGACCCGCTTGCGCACCTGCTGGCCGCCCTGGAACGGGCCGACGCCGACGACGTCGCCTCCAGCGCCGACCTGCTGGAGGACCTGCGGTCCGCCCACGCCCTGCTCGCCGACCACAACCGGCAGCCCGGCCGCGTCGCCCGGACCGCTCTGGACGGCCTCTCTGGGACGGAGCGTCCGGGGCTGGCCGTCGACCTCCTGCTGGACGCCGACCTCGTCCTGCCCGAGGCCGTCGCGCACGAGGCCGCCCGGGCGGCCGAACTGCTCACCCGCGTCAGCGCGTTCCCCAAGGGCACAGCCGCATGGCGGGCTTATCACCAGCGCTTCTACGAGCGGTACGGCCGAGGGGCGCTGGTGCCGCTGCTGGACATGGTGGCGGACAGCGGGATCGGTTGGCCTGACGGGTACCCCGGCGCCCGGCCCGCCGAGGCACCACGGTTCGACGCCCGGGACGAGGTGCTGGCCGCCTTCGCCCAGCGGGCGGCCCTCGACGGCCAGCGCGAGGTCATCGTGGATGACGGGCTGCTGGCCTCCCTCGCGCCGAGCCCGGAACAGCGCCGGTTCCCGCCGCACCTGGAGGTCGTCGCCCGCCTCCACGCCCGAAGCACGCAGGCGCTCGACCGCGGTCAGTTTCTCCTGGAGGTGGTCTCGGCGTCTCGGTCGGCCGGCGTCTCGGTCGGCCGGTTCCTCCACCTCCTCCCCCCGGAGCGCCGGGCGGCGTTCACCGACGTGCTGACCGGTCTACCGACTATGGACGAGCGGACCGTGACCGCTCAGCTGTCGTTCCCGCCGCTGGACGCCGCGACCGGGCACGTGGCCCGCAGCCTGGCCACCGGCCAGCTGGTGATCAGCCTCGCAGAGCACCGCCCCGCAGCCGACGGCGTCCTGCGACCGGAGGACCTAGCAGTCGGCTGCGACGGCCGCCGGATGTTCCTGGCGGCGCCGGCCCTCGGAGTCAGGATCGAGGCCGCCGCCACCCACGCCCTGAACCTGCGCACCCACACGCCGCCGCTGGCCCGCCTCATCACCGAGCTGTCCCGCGCCCAGGCCGCCCAGGTCACCGAGTTCTCCTGGGGCTCTCTCAACGCGCTGCCCTTCCGGCCCCGGCTGCGGCACGGCCGCATCATCCTCTCCCCGGCCACCTGGCGACTCGCAGCCCCTGAACTTCCCACCCGCACTGCACCGTTCGACCAGTGGAACGAGGCACTGTCCGTCTGGCTGACCAGCCGCCGGGCTCCACGACACGTGATGCTCGCGGCCGACAGCCAGGGCCTGCCCCTCGACCTCGACCACCCCGGCCACCGGGCCCTGCTGCGCCACCACCTCGACACCGCCCCGCACGCCGTGCTGGTCGAGGCACCCGACCCCGACAGCCTCGGCTGGGCCGGCGGCCGGGCTCACGAGATCGCCATCCCACTCACCGCCACCCGGACGCCGACCTGGCCGCGCCTGCCCAAGCCGACGACCGCCCGGCTCCTGCATCAGGGCCACGGCGACGCCCCCGGCACCTCCCGGCTGCTCCTCGCCTCGCTCTACGGAGACCAGGAGCGCCAGGACACCGTCCTCACCCGACACCTGCCCGACCTCCTGGACCGCCTCGGACGCCCTGCCTGGTGGTTCGTCCGGTTCCGCGACCCGCGCCCGCACCTGCGGCTGCGCATCGCCCTGCCCAACTCGAACGGCTTCGGCCCCGCCGCCGCCGTGATCAGCACCTGGACCACCGAACTCCACCAGGCCGGTCTGCTCGCCGAGGTGGTGTACCCGACCTCCTACACGGAGACCGGCCGGTGGGGCGAAGGCCCGGCCTGGGCCGCCGCCGAGGACGTGTTCCGCGCCGACTCCGCCGCCGTCCTCACCCAGCTGTCCCAACCCGCACGGCCCGCCCAACAGGCGCTGCTCGCCGCCCATGCCGTCGCCATCGCCTCAGGCTTCACCGACTCCACCACCGCCGGCCTGCGGTGGCTCGTCGCCAACGTGCCCGCCGAAGCGCCGACCGCCACGCCCCGGCCGCTCTTCCACGAGGCCGTGCGCCTGGCGGATCCCGCCGGAGCTTGGGCCGCATTACGCGCCGAGCCGGGCGGCACAGCGATCGTGGATGCCTGGGCCGAACGCCACCACGCCCTCGCGGACTACCGCCGCCACTTCCTCGGCCCGCACACCGAAGGCGTCGACGCGGACGACGTGCTCGGCTCCCTCCTGCACTGCAGTTTCGTCCGCGCGCACCGCATCGACTTCGACCACGAAGCCCAAGTCCTCTACCTGGCCCGCGCCACCGCCCTCGCCCGCCTCTCCCGGGACGGTGACCAGTGACCGCGCACCCCGCCCTGCGACTGTCCGACCGGATCGCCGAGCTGCTCTCCGACCCGGCCAACGCACCAACGGCGTGGACGTCCCGCCCGCAGTGGCCCCAGTCCCTCGCCCACGGCGCGCCTGGCATCGCCCTGCTCCACATCGAACGCGCTGCCGCTGGCCGAGGCCAATGGGAGCCGGCTCGCGCCTGGCTCATGGTCGCCGCCAGCACCCCGGTCACCCGCGGAGCGGACAGCTACCTGTACTACGGTGCCCCGGCGCTCACCCACGCACTCGCGTGCGCAGCCCAAGGCCGGCCCGGCTCCTACCACAACGCCCTCGCCCACCTGGACGACGCCGTCGCCGCCGACGCGGTGCGCCGCTGCGAGCGGGCCGAGGAACGGATCGCACGCGGCAACCTCCCGGCGCTGGCCGAGTTCGACACCATCCGCGGCCTGGCCGGGATCGGCGCCGTCCTGCTGAGCCGGGCACCCGAAGGCGAGGCGATCCGGCGGGTCCTGACCTACCTGATCCGCCTGACCGAGGACATCAAGCACGACGGCGAGGTTCTGCCCGGCTGGTGGACCGCAGACGGCCCGTCCGGCCAGCCAGACCCGCGCTTCCCCGGCGGACACAGCAACAACGGCCTCGCGCACGGCATCGCCGGCCCTCTCGCCCTGCTCGCCGTGGCGCTGCGCCGTGGCGTCGAGATCGAGGGCCAGCGCGCGGCGATCCGGACCATCCTGGCCTGGCTGGAGCGGTGGCGCGACGGGCACGCCTGGCCGTACTGGATCACCCGCGAGAACCTGACCGGTCCCGACCGCCGGCCGCTGGCCCCGCAGCGTCCGAGCTGGTGCTACGGCACCGCAGGCGTCGCACGCGCCCAACAGCTCGCCGCCACCGCGATCGGCGACCACCGCGCACGCCACGACGCCGAGACCGCCCTCGCCACTGCACTGCTGGATCCGAAGGCGCTCGCCGCGACCACCGACGTGTCCGCCTGCCACGGCTACACCGGCCTGGCCCACATCGCCTACCGCGCCGCCTCCGACGCCTCCCCACGCAACGCCGCGCGGCTGCGGTCCGCCGTCGCCCTGCTTCTGGACACCACCCACCCCCCGCACACCGACCCCGACGAGCAGGCCCGCAACCTGCTCGACACGGCAGGGCCAGCGTTTCTGGAAGGCGCCGCCGGAACCGCCCTGGCCCTGCTCGCCCCCGCCACCGACACCACCCCGGCAACCCCCTGGGACGCCTGCCTCCTGACCGCCTGACCGAGGACCGATCCGATGACCACCGGCTGGATCCAGCACGACATCGCCGTCACCTACCGCGCCACCACCGAGCAACTCGCCGTGCACCGCCTCGCCCCCGCGCTCACCGAAGCCCAAAACTCCGGAGAGCTGGAAGGCTGGTGGTACATGCGCAAGGACCCCTTCCGGCTCCGCTACCGGGCGAACGCGCCGGCGCCGGCCATCACGGCCCTCCTGGACGACCTCACCCGAGAAGGTCACCTCGACGGCTGGAGCCTGGGCATCTACGAGCCCGAAAGCGCGGCATTCGGCGGCGCACCGGCCATGGAGGCGGCCCACCGCCTGTTCAACGTCGACAGCCACCACCTCCTCGCCCGCGCCGCCGATCACCAGCAGACGGCCGCCCTCGGCCAGGCCGAGACCACTGTGCTGCTCACCGGCGCCATGCTGCGCGCGGCGGGCCTGGACTGGTATGAACAAGGCGACGTGTGGGCGAAGTTCGCGGAACTGAGGCCGCAAGCGCCTGCGGTCGCACCCGAGCGAGCCGCCGAGCTCACTGTGGCCATGCGGCGCCTGATGACGGCCGACACCCACCAGATCGCCGAACCCGGCTGGGCACTCGACAGCCACGGCCCCTGGATCCACGCCTTCGAGCAGGCCGGGCAAGACCTTGTGCGGCTCTCCCGTGAAGGACACCTCACCCGCGGGCTGCGTGCTGTCCTTGCCCACCTGCTCCTCTTCCATGCCAACCGTGCCGGGCTGCGCGTCGAGCATCAATCTGCCCTGGCCGCACGCGCGTTGGATGCTGTCTTCCATTCCGGCGAGGACTCCGCGTCCTCGCAGTCAACCATCCGCACAACCACTAGGGTCGCCCACGTGACTACTCTCAGCGACAACACCGCCATCCCATCCGCCGAGGAGCTGCGCGACAGCCTCACCAACCGGCTCCTCACCCAGAAGGCCATCACCACCTGGGCGGTGGAGAACGCGTTCCGCACCGTGCCCCGCGAACACTTCCTGCCCGGCTTCCCGCTGGACGTGGCCTACGCGGACAACCCCACCTACACGAAGACCGACGGCTCGGGCGTCCAGATCAGCGCCGCCTCCCAGCCGTGGATCGTCGCCATGATGCTCGAACAGCTCGCCGCCCAGCCCGGCGAGAAGATCTTCGAGTCCGGCGCCGGAACCGGCGTCAACGCCGCCTACCTCGGCGTCATCGTCGGCCCCGACGGCCAGGTGGTGACCGTCGACGTGGACGACGACCTGGTGGACGGCGCCCGCAAGCACATCGCCGACGCTGGCGTCACCAACGTGGACGTCGTCCTCGGCGACGGCGCCCTCGGCCACCCCGCCGCTGCCCCCTACGACCGCATCATCGCCACCGTCAGCACCAGCGAGATGCCCACCGCCTGGCTCCAGCAGATCAAGCCCACCGGACGGATCGTCCTGCCGCTGCGGCTGCGCGGCACCGCCTCCCGCTCGATCGCCTTCGAGCGCGGAGATGCCAGCTGGCGCAGCACTGACAGCCAGCTCGCGGTGTTCATGCCGCTGCGCGGCAGCATGGACGACGCCCGCCGCACCGTCACCCTCACCGCCCAGGACGACGTGACGCTGCAGGTCCACAAGGACCAGACCGATGCTGTGGACACTGACACCCTGCTCGGCGTCTTCGACGGCGAGCGTCACGAACGCTGGACCGGCGTGAACGTCCCCGCCGGCACCACCTACGAGTTCATGGACCTGTGGCTGTCCTGCACGCTCCCGAACGCTCTGATGCGCATGAGCGTGGCCGACACCGCCCAGGACCGCGGTGTCGCCCGGATGTTCAGCTGGGGCTCCATGGCGACCGTCAACGGCTCCTCGCTCGCCTACCTCACCATCCGCCCGGCCGAGCCCGCTGAGGACGGCCGCAAGGTGTACGAGACGGGTGTCATCGGCCACGGCCCCGACGGCGCCGCACTCGCCGACCTCGTGTCCCAGGAGATCCGCACCTGGGGCACCGCCTACCGCGACCGCACGGTGCGCTTCGAACTCCCCGACGCCCCGGCCACCGCCGACCCGGCCGCCGGCATCTTCGTCCTGCCCCGCCCCAACCACCCGATCACCGTCATCTGGGAGTAGCCGCGTGCAGCTGACCGGAGCCACAGCCCAGCGCTTCCCGCTGGTCGCCCGGATCCGGCCCGCATGCCCGCCGCTCGAGGCCCGCGTCGGCAAGCTCCAGGAGCTTGCCGACGCCAGCACCCGGCGGGCAGACCCGGGCCTGGCATCCACCGTCTTCAACCAGGCCGCGCTGCTCGCGTCCGACCTCGCCCTGCCGCACCTGGCCCGCGAGTTGTGCCACCAGCACGCCGCCCTATACCTGCGCGCCCGCCCGCTCCCCGCGATGAGCGCAATCCGTGCCCTGGAACCGATCGTCAACCTCGCACGCCTTCACATCCGGGCCGGCCACGGCGACACGGGCCACCACTTGCTCACAGCCCTCTACAGTGCCGTCACCAGCGGCGCCGAGATGATGGTGGACGGCATCACCGTGCCCTCCGACCTCACCGACGACCCGGCTCAGCGCGCCGAGGTACGACGATGGCTGTGGAGGGTCCTGCTGGCCGACGGCACCCGCGCCCTGACCGGCGCCGGGCGCTGGCAGGAGGCACTGGAGCACCTGGAGCGCCACAAAGGCATCGGCAACCGCATCCTCGACGGCCGCCAAGTCGCCATCCTCGCCCGCGCCACCACCGGCGACAGCGCAGGCGCGCTCACCCTCCTGGAAGCCACCGAGCCCGGCGAGCCGTGGGAGAACGCCGTCACCGCGGTCCTGACCTCGCTGTGCCGCCCCAGCAGCCGTACAGAAGCGCTGGCCGCCATCGACCACTGCCAGCGACTGGAGGACAGCGAAGGCCTCGCGCTGTTCACCACCCGCCTCGTGCTGACCGCCGTGGACGCCACCTTCCGCATAGACCCTCAGGGCGCCCGCGACCTCGCCAAGTACCTCATCGCCCGGACAAGGGCGTTACCCGACGGCTACGCGGTACGGGATATCCTTCAGCACGACTTCTGCCGCGATCACCTGAACCCAGCCGAGTCGAGCGCCCTCGAGGCCGCCTCCGCTGCATGCGCTCTCGATGCCAGCAGCATGCCGGACGTCCTCCGACGCCGGCTCGATGACTCGCTCGCCCAGGCAGCCAAGGTGCTCGAAGCCACCCTGCTCGACCCGACCGCCCCAGGCGGCGATCCCTAGCGAGGGGTTCATCGGTGCTCAACGTCAAGCCGTGAGGTCGAGTTCGACGCCCTACACCGCCTCACCGCCAGCTGCGATGCCCGCCGATCACCATTCCTCTCGCTCGTTGAGTCCCTGACAAGCGTTCTGGCTTTACTTGTTCAGGTACCAACGACCTTCCGCGACTTGATCTCGCACTGAACCGCGCCGGCAGGCCTCGCCACCGACCGGAGGAGAGAGACGCCATGTCACCCGTACGCCGCCGCCAGGCCGCAGGGCCCGGACCGACCGTCCGGGTGGCGTGGCTGTGCGCCCACCGCTGGCTTACGGGTGGTTGCACCGCCCCGCCCACCGACCCGGTCGCGTCCGTCTTGCGGCAGCCGCTAATGCGTTGGAGCAGCCCCATGCCCGAAAGACCTTTCGACCACATCCGGATCGCGCATCTCAGGCTGGAGTGCCAACCCAAGGCGCCCGGGGAGGCGCGACGCCAGGCGATGGCCGCTCTCCGTGAACGCGGCATCGGGCTCGACGACGACACCGCGCTCGCCGTCGAGCTCACCGTCACCGAACTCGTCACGAACGGGATGCGGTACGGCGGGATCGTCAGCCGGCTCGAGGTCTTCCTGTACCTGGAAGCGGGCGGGTTCCTCACGGTCGAGGTGTGGGACGGCGAGGGCACCGTAGAGCCCGTCGTCACCCGGGCTGCGGACGACGCCGACGGTGGGCGCGGCCTGGCGCTGGTCGCCGAGCTCGTCGAACACCTGTGGTGGGAGTGCGCCGACAACTTCGCGAAGAAGGTGTGCGCTCGGATCGCGCTGCGCACCGCGGCCGAGCCGAAACCCGATCTGCACCGCGACCGGCAGCCGGCCGCCGCGTAGCGGCCCCCGAGACTGCGCCCGCCAGGTCAGGGAACACCGGCCGGGCGCACCCGGCGCCGGCCGCGTACGTCCCCCGCGGACGGCCAGCGCCACCCCGAGGCGGTCCCGCCGCCGAACCACGATCCACGGCGACGCCACGTTCGCCGCACAAGCCACCGAACGCGCCCGAGGGTGCGCGCCGTTGCCTGCCCACAGCCTGCACCGACCGAGTACCACAGCCTGGGTCGGCGAACCCACCGCAGAGAGCGAAGGAGTGACGCATGTCGGAGAAGGTCGTCAGGGAGAAGGTCCTCGCGTACGTCGTGCGGGACAGCCGGCTGTTGGTGTTCAGGCACGCCGACAACACCTACGAGGAGGTGGGGATTCAGGTTCCCGCGGGCAGCGTGCGCCCCGGTGAGACGCCGGCGGACGCGGTGCTGCGCGAGGCACGGGAGGAGACCGGGCTCACCGACTTCAAGATCGTGTCCAAGCTCGGCGAGGCCGAGTACGACATGACCCCCTACCGCCGTGAGATCCAGATCCGGCACGTCTTCCACCTGGAGCTGACCGAGCCCACCGAGGAACGGTGGATGAGTCAGGAGGACCACGACGGCGAGCAGGAGCCGACCCGGTTCGAGTGCTTCTGGATCCCGCTGGAAGCGGCGCACATCCTTCAGTCCGGCCAGGGCGCGCTGTTGGGGCAGCTGCCCGAGTAGTGGCACGTCCCGAAGCAGCAGGGAGGCGAACGATGGACGGCACCACTGGCCCGCAGTTCGAGATTGATGAGCTCTACCGCACCTTGAACCCCGGGAACCACGCCGAAGCGGCATCCGTGATCTTGAAGCTGTGGGGTGAGACGTGCGACGTCGACTGCCTGTACTGCTTCGAGAAGCGCAAGGAAGCCCCCGGAGGGGCCGTGATCACCGCCGAGCAGGTCCGGGATCTGCACCGGCTCTTCCTGGGGCGGCCGCTGGCGATCGAGCTGCACGGCGGCGAGCCGCTGACGGCCGGCCGCGAGCACGTGGCTGAGGTGCTGCGCGAGCTCGCCGTGCAGCCGAACGTGGTCCGAGTCGCGCTCCAGACGAACGGCGTGCTGCTCGACGCCGAGTGGCTTGACCTCTTCGACGAGTTGTGCCTGGCCCTGCGGATCGGGATCTCGCTCGACGGCGACGCCGAGGCAACGCCTGGCGCGTCGGTTACGACGGGCGCCCGATCTATCCGCGGGTCACCGCTGCCCTCCGACTGCCGGCCGACCGAGGCCGGAAGGCCGGGGTGGTCTGCGCGGTGACACCGGCGGCAGCTACGCCCTCACCGTTCCCACGGCTGACGACCCTATCTACCGCTTCGTACTGGACCTCCCAAGGGCCCCCGGCCTGCTCTACCGCATGCGGCCGCACTGAGCCAGGCACCGCAGCGTTACGGTCGGCCCACTTCGTTTTCCCGGCGTGGATCCGTTGGTGATAGGGGGTCCGACACCGGTAAAGGCTACGAGTGCGCGCTCAGAAGAGCGCGTCCTGGCGCGGGGCGGTAAGAGCGGCGATCGTGGGGTTGAACACGCCAAGGAGCATGAAGGTCCTCGGGCGGGCGGCGATGTTACCGACGAAGAAGTGCGTTGCCCGATCGGGCGTGACCATTCTGGTCCACCAGCGCTCGCGCAGGACGTCGGTGAGCCGGTGGGCGGGGTAGGTTCGGCGGAACTTACGCCACGACTGGCCGGCTTCCCAGTCGTGCAGGCCCATGTCGTGGCCCCGGCAGGCCTCGTCGTCACAGTGAAAGTGGTAGCGAAACTCGTAGGGAACCCATTCGAGAGGCCGGTGGTCGGGGCTCAGCATGTCGGTCTGGTTGACGATGCCGTGCTGCTCAGCGGTCCAGGGGCTGGCGTCGGCGAGGCGGAAGGAGCCGATGCGCGCGGGACGGAACAGCCCGAGGGAGGTTCCGTTGGCGGCCTGGAGGCGTTTGATCGCGCACAGGGACGGTTGGATCAGCGGTCTGGCGATGTCGAGGCGCTCGGCCCAGCCGTTCCGGCTGCTGACCGTGCCGACGACCCGGAGGGTGTCCAGGTTGGGTCGCAGGCTCTCAGGTCTCCGGTCGGCGTGGTGGCGCCGGACGTCGACCTCGACAACGGAGTACTTCCCGAACTGCTTCTCCTCGTCAAGCAGCCGGTGCGGGACGGGAAAGAGTCGCACGTGCCGCACCGGGTCGGTGTCCAGACGGATGCCGGCGACACAGCAGGTTTCCAGGTACTTGTGCGAAACGTCGGGATACGTCTTGACCGTGATCAGGATGCGCGCTCGTTCCCAGCCCGATGCCGACATACCAACCCCCTGGTCTGACTCCTGTCACCATTGGGCGGGCAGGGTGCCGAATGCGCAAGGGTGCCTGTTCGGACGGGAGTTGAACGGATCAGGCCAGGGCGGCGACGGACAGCGCGGTTCGCTGGTGCAGTTCAGCCAGGACGGCCTGGCGGTGGCAGCGGCGCTCATCCTGCTCGAAGCACAACACCGCCACCGAACGCTCGACGGCCAACTCGGCCAGTTCCTCCAGCTCCCGGCGGGCCGGTTCTGCCGCCATGACATCGGCGAACGCCGCCAGGCCTTCGCCGACGCGGCCGTCCCAGAACGGCGCCCGATTGTCCTTCGGGTTGCCCAGGGAACGCAGGTGAAGGTAGGAGATGTCCGCCTCGGCCAGGGCTGCGCTCAGCCGGGACTTGCTGAACCCGGGCTTGCGGCTGATCGGTGTCAGCCGGACATCCGCCACCGCGTCCACGCCCGCCTCGACCAGCGCCGCCACGAACGAGTCGATCGTTCGGCCCTCGTAACCCGTGGACCACAGGCCCGGCACCGGACCCGCAGCCGCCACCAGCTCGTCCACCGTCACCTCCAAGGCCCGCGCCAACGCCGCGACGGTGAACAGTCCGGGCTGCGCCACGCCCTCGGTCTCCAGACGGGACAGCGTGCGCAGGGGGACGCCGGCGGCGGAGGCCAACTCGGGTCGGGTCAAGCCGTGCGCCTCGCGCAGCGCCCGTAGCTGGCGGCCCAGGCGGTGGGCGCGAGCACGTTCAGAGCTATCGGCAGAGGGGAGACCAGACATAGCGAAATCCTAACGAGCAGTCAGCTCGAGTCCGTCACCGCATCCCCGAACGGGTGAAGGTCGTGAGCGACGTTGGGGGGCGGCGAAGTCACGGTGTACGTAGATGCTGCTGCGACGACCGGGAATCCGGAACACTGGCGGCAGGCGGCTGCGGCAGTTGCCCAACCGGCCCTGTCCTGTGAGTCGTTGCAGAGGATCGTGGATGTACTCGGAACCTGAGCCGAACACCGCTGCCCGCATGCGCAAGATGCTCACCGCGGCGGCGATGACGCTTGAGGTACAGCCCAGCAACACCCGAGAAGTATGGGGCTGGCGAGGGCGCACGCTCAGCCGGTCGGTGGCGACCGCCACCGGCGGCCGGGGCTGGCTGCGCCTGGTATCGGCACCGGCCGACAAGGCGGCCGGCAAGCTCTGGGACGGACCGATCGAGGCGGAGCGCGCGATGCCGCTGGCCGTCCCGCGGCCACGGCTGCACCAGCAGCACGCCTGGACCGAAGACGGCCACGGCTATCTCGCTGAGCTGTACGAAGAGGTGACCGCCGTGGTCGTCTCCGGCGACGACCCCGTACTGCGAACTGAGCCCGCGCTGAACGAAGCCTGGTGGACGGACCTGGTAACCGCGCTGGATGGGATCCAGCAAGTGTCGACCAGCCGGGTGGCCGTGCGTCAGGAGTACCTCGACCGCGCCATGCCCCAGTTTCTCGGCGCCCCAGTCCGGACAATGGTGCCGGTCTGGACGACGGCCCACGGTGATCTCCACTGGACCAACCTCACCGGCCCAACACTCACCATCCTCGACTGGGAGGGCTGGGGCATCGCGCCAGCCGGCTACGACGCTGCCCTGCTCCACAGCTACAGCCTGCTCGTCCCGGCCACGGCCAACGAGATTCGGGAGCGCCTCGGCCACATCCTGGACACCCCCGAGGGCCGGTTCGCGGAGCTGGCGGTAATCACGGAGCTGCTCCAGACCACCACCCGCGGCGACAATCTGGACCTGGAGGGGCCGTTGCGGAAACGGCTGGCTGAACTTCTGCCCCAGCCGTAGCAATGCCTCGCCACCCACTCCCGCCCCAGCCGGATCGGGCGGAAGAGGGCCCGGTCGTCGCCGAGATCGTCGCGCACTCAGTCTCCGATGTCCGCTCCCGGCCCAACGTGCCTGCCGCCGAGCTCGCGGTCTCCAGCGGCCCCGACGGCTGGGACGCCGAGCAGTGACGCTCCTATGTCACCCGGGGCACGGGCGGGGCGGCATCCGTCAGGAGTCCGGAACGGGATCGGCCAATGTATCCGCAGCCACAGCATCACCAAGCCAAGGAGCAGGCGCGACAGATAGAGCTGGTGTCTTGCGCGATGCTCTCCACAGGTCCACGGTGGAAGTACCCGACACATACCGCCCTTTCGCCGGTAGAGATCATGCACACGGCTCCATATGAAATTGGAATGACCAGTCCGGTCCGGCAGGAGCTTGCGATCCCTTAGGCTTCTCGGATCGGCAGCAGCCGGACTTTAAGCGGCCCTTCCCGCGTCGCCCGCGCGAGGCTCCGTTATGGATCGACCCTGGTGGGGCGGCGGGGCAACGGCATAGGAGGAAGTTATGCCCGAGGTAATTGGCGCAATTCGCGACAGATGGCTAGAGCTGAACGGCTCGAACTCATATCTCGGAAACCCGGTAACGGATGAGATGGATTATTCCGAAGGTGGACGGGTCAGCGTTTTCGAGAATGGCGCCATCTATTGGTGGCCAGATGTAGGGGCGATTGACATCGGCGAGATGTTCGTTCACTACCAAGGTCTCAACTGCTTCAGTGCGACCAGCGGATTCGGGTCCGACCAGCCTTACGTGACGATGGCCATCACCGTCCCCGGAATGGACCCGAAGGCATTGCGATCGCAAATTTACCAAGATGTTGATGGGGGCGACACCAGGCCGGATCAGCTGGAGCTCTACAGGGGGCAGCCGCGCGGAATGGTAATAGTCGCACAATGCATCGAGCATGATAGCGGAAACCCCGAGGACTATCGTGATGTAATGCATACTGTGGCGAAGGCGGCAGGTGCGGGTGTCGTAGGGCTGATTTCATACGTACCGGATATAGGACCTGTGCTGGCGGCTGTTTCCGGCGTCATCCTGGCTGGCTTCTCTGATGAAATAGGTGATGCACTGGGAGAGCTATTTGGCCTGAGCGACGATCTGATCGGTGGCCCTGCCACGTTCGCTCTCTCGCCGCGGGACATGGTTTTACTTGCCGCGCGGACCCAGAATTCAAGTGATCGACAGGTTCAGTTCAAGATTGCCAGCGACCTGCTCTCGGGAGATGGAGGGGACTACAAAGTGTACTTCGGCATGTCGAAAGCACCATGACTGGGCGTTTCACCCCTGACTTTGGAGGTCAGGTTCCGCGCCAGGTCGGGGTGGTCTCGCCAGTGAGGCGGCGGGTCATGAGGTTGATCATTGCGACGTAGACCATGGCTTCTGAGCGGGCCGGGAGGGCCTCGTAGTCGCGGGCGAGGCGGCGGTGGTTCATGAGCCAGCCGAGGTCCGCTCGCTGCCCGCCCAACGGCACGCTCACCGGCGGCGGTCAGGAGTAGCGGTCAGGGGTGGTGCGGGAGAGCGAGGCGATGGTGGCGGACCGCCGCACGGACTGCTACCGGCCTCGCCAGCTCCACCGGGGCGGGAAGGTCGAACGGGAGCACACCCGACTGATACCCGCCCGGGCGGGTCTGTGACCTGCGCGGAAAGCCCGACCCGCGGATCGCCGCGTTCCACGTGCTGATCGCTCAGGAACCCAGTGTCACAGCGCCGACGGCGAGAGCAGTGGCTATCAGGCCCGTGACCAGCATGAGCAGCGAGACCAGCAGACAACCTCCCGAAGCCGCGGGCGTGCCGCTCTGGTAGGACGGACGACGGGTGGCCGCCCTCCGAGCCCGGTCCTCGGCACTCTGTCTCACGGTCCGCGCGTTCTGCGCTCCCCGTTGTGTTGCCTGCTGCGCCGCCTGCTGCGCCGCCAGCTGCGAGGCCCGGCGAGCGTTCTCCTGCGCAAGGCGAGCGTTCTGCGCCGCTTGCTGAGCAGCCTGCTGCGCGGCTCGCTGCGCTGCCTGTTGTGCCTGCCATCCTGGCCCCATCGCGGCCCCTCCGGTCCTCTGTGGTGATGTGGTGTCCCCTTCATTCCCCACAGGCCCCGGCCGGGAACGCGGTCCTGCCGGTGGCGCCCGGGGCCCTCCGCGCGTTGATCACCCGCCAGTACGCCTCTTGGACGTCCTCCATGGACACCCGGGGACCGGGACCTGCTGCTCGTCGCAGGGCGGGCCTCACGCTCGGATGTCAGTGACCGCGGGCACCCTGTGCTCATGCTGTACCGATATCTGGTGCCGCCGCCGCAGGGATTCTTCGGTAGCGAGCGCGCTCTGGCTGATCATGTTCTGGGACGACTTGCTGCGCACTTCCTCATCGAACGGGAGGTAGAAGGCCGCTACCCGGACGGGCGGACCGTGCGCATCGACGCCGTGCTGCGACCCCGTGATCCATCCGGCTGGTTCGATGTGGAGCCGGTGTTCGGGATCGAGTTCAAGCTCCCGGACAAGATCAACAGCGTGGGTGAGTTCGGCGCGCAGATCGCGCAGGCGTCTGACTACGCGCACTGCACCTTCGACGGCTACGGCCGGCTGACGATCTTTCTGTGTCCCTCGCCGGTGTCCGACCTTCTGACGCAGGCCGACAGGAAGGTCGGAAGCATGGTCAGGACGCTGGAGGAGACCTGCAAGGTGCTGGCCGAGACTGACGCCTTCCTCGGGCTGTCCCGTACCGCCGAGGCGATCGAGGCGCAGGCCCGGGAGTGGGAGCGGCGCGACCGGGAGAGACTGGCGGCCATCGAGGCGGGCGCGCGGGCCGAGGGGTACAAGAGCGCGCTCGACCGCGAGAAGGAACGCGTCCGGGAGAAGGCCGTGTTCGCCGCGCACCTGCTCGGTCAGCTCGGCGTCGGCGAGCTGATGCCGCACACCTCCGACGGCTGGGTGCTGCTGCGCTCGGGAGAACGCGTATGGAGCGAGAAGGGCGGGCCGAGGCGCTCCATGGGGACGCTGCGGCCCAAAGTCGGCAACCGGTAGTGGCGGCGCACGCTAGGGGGCCTACGGGACGATGTGGCTGGCTGACAACGGTCCGGCTTCATCAAGCCTCCATGCCCGACACGGCGAACGTTCTCGGTCACAGCACTAGCCACCCCGGCGCCGAGCACGAGGACCTGGTCCTCGGCATCTGGACCGAGCCGCCCACCGAGCCTCAGGCCGTCGAACCTCGGTGAGCCGGCCCGGTCTCGAACCCCGGCCGGCCTGCTGAAGCGGGCAAGCCGCTTTCATCTCACGGGGAGAAGGACGCCTTCGGGGTCAGCGAGTGCGCTCTCGGCAAACTCCTGGAAGTCCATGTTCCCTATCGACAGATTCCCGTGGACGTCATGCACAGCGGCCGGGGTGGTGCGGAACTCGCGGGCCAGCGGAGAGTCGATCAGCTCCTGGTAGTACATGGGGTCGAGGTTCTCGTCCTCATAGAGGGGGTCGAGGGCGAGTAGAGCGTGCTGGGCGGACTTCATCGTGATGCCGTCGGCGACGAAGACCACGTCGAGATACTCGTCCCGCTTCACCGCGGCGACGACTGCCTCGGCTGTCGCCCCGGCCCACATCGGGTCGTCGACCAGATACACCTCGGCCTCATATGCGCCGCCCCCTCCGCGCGTCCGGGCCAGCTCCTCCACCACCGCCCGCCATGCCGTCTCATCCTCGTAGTCGGTTCTGATGACCAGAGCAGCAAACTCGCCGCGTCCGATGATCTCCGGCAACACGTGCACATCTCCCCTGCCTCGTCCCTGCGGTTCAGGGCCTGACTGTTTCACGTGCCTCCGACGCCGACTTCGTCCAGCGATCACCGTGACAGCCGGCGCTGCCGGTTCACCAGGGCTGCGCCGTTCAGAGCCTGCGCAGGACGCCGACGACCTTGCCAAGGATGGTGGCGTTGTCACCCAGGATCGGGCCATACGCCGGCTTGTGTGGCATGAGCCAGATCTTGCCGTCCACATCGCGGTGTCCATCACCCACCCCGCGACCGCAGCCGTACCCGCCGCTCTGGAGCAGGCCCCCCACCCGGCCCCCGGACGACATCCGCCCGGCGAAGACGAAGGCCAGCTACGCCCGCGACCGGGCATTATGGGGCGAGTACTTGGACTGGCTCGCCGCTCCGGAGCCGCCGGTGGCCGCTGTGTCAGTTCGGTGCGGTGGCGCCGCCGCCCTTCTTGACGGCATCGATCATGGCCTGGTGGACGGCGTGCAGGTCCTTGCTGGCCGGGATGTCGGCGGGGCTGTTGTGGACGGTGTACCACTCGTCGGCGTCGTCGTACTGGATAGCCAGCGCGGCTTGGTTGCCTCGCTGGGTGGTGCGCAGGGTGAGGTCGCCGGTGATGACGCCGACCTCGACGGTCATGACGCCACCGGGCCCGGCGGTGATGCCCTTGGTGACCAGCGGCCCCTCGTCCGTGCCGCCGCTGCTCGTGCTGCTGTTGCGGTTGTTGCTGGTGGTCATCGGGGTGCCTCCGTGGTGCAGGTGTCGAGCATCTGGTTCAGGGCTGCCTTCTCGTCGGTGGTGACGGTCAGCTGGTAGGCGGTTTTCACGTCGGTCCAGGCGCGGGCGTAGGCACACCAGATCTGCCGGTTCGGTGGCTTCCACGCTTCGGGGCCCTGGTCGCCCTTGGCGCGGTTGGAAGAGGCGGAGACGGCGAGCAGCTGCGGGTGGGTGAGGTCGTTGGCGAAGGCCTTGCGTTGGTCGGATATACATGGAGCAACCCCCGCGACCGCGGGGACGACTGCCCGCCCAGGAACAGCCGGCACAGCGTGCCGGAGCAACCCCCGCGAGCGCGGGGACGACCGGCACCGAGAGGCGGGCGGCATGACGCTGCGGGAGCAACCCCCGCGAGCGCGGGGACGACACCCCCGCCGACACCACCGGCTGGACCGGCCCCGAGCAACCCCCGCGAGCGCGGGGACGACAGAGTCAGCTCGCCGCTGAGCACGTAGGTGGCGGAGCAACCCCCGCGAGCGCGGGGACGACGCGGAGCCCGGGGCTGCCTTCGCCTCCGGCCGGGAGCAACCCCCGCGAGCGCGGGGACGACTCATCCCAGGCGCGCGGGATCAGGCGGAAGGTGGAGCAACCCCCGCGAGCGCGGGGACGACGCGTCGTGGCGCTTGGGCCGCAGCAGGCGGTGGGAGCAACCCCCGCGAGCGCGGGGACGACCTGCCGAGGCCGACCTTGCGGCCGCCGTCGGCGGAGCAACCCCTGCGAGCGCGGGGACGACTACCTGAGCATCCAGCAGTTCGCCCTGGACTGGGAGCAACCCCCGCGAGCGCGGGGACGACACGCGAACCTGTCGGCCGTAGCCGCGCGGGTCGGAGCAACCCCCGCGAGCGCGGGGACGACTCCCAGCTGTCCGCCAGGTAGGACGGCGTCCCGGAGCAACCCCCGCGAGCGCGGGGACGACAGGGTGATGCGGAGCTTCCAGGTGCTCGCGGCAGAGTAACCCCCGCGAGCGCGGGGACGACCGCGCCACCGCCGGCGCCACCGGCGGTACCGTGGAGCAACCCCCGCGAGCGCGGGGACGACAACCTCGACATCAACGGCGCGTGGTTCGCGCCGGAGCAACCCCCGCGAGCGCGGGGACGACGCAGCCTTGGGCTGCGGCGGGTGCTTGCGCGGGGAGCAACCCCCGCGAGCGCGGGGACGACTTCGGTCCGCAGACCAGCAGCGTGGTGGTGCAGGAGCATCCCCCGCGAGCGCGGGGACGACGCCCGGCATGAGGCCCAGGAGCACGCCAACGAGGAGCAACCCCCGCGAGCGCGGGGACGACAGCATGAGGACGCCGTAGCGCACGGCTTCGCCGGAGCAACCCCCGCGAGCGCGGGGACGACCCGCCGGCGCCGAGCCAGTGGTTGGAGGTGCCGGAGCAACCCCCGCGAGCGCGGGGACGACGCCGCCCGCAACGCCTGGCTGGCCGCCCACCGGGAGCAACCCCCGCGAGCGCGGGGACGACCGCAGTACCCCAGACACGAGGTCGCCGAAGGAGGAGCAACCCCCGCGAGCGCGGGGACGACGCCGACCCGGCCGAGGTCCAGCTGTCCCGCCAGGAGCAACCCCCGCGAGCGCGGGGACGACGAGGTAGCTGGCGCGGCTCATCGGAGGCTCCCGGAGCAACCCCCGCGAGCGCGGGGACGACGGGTTCATCCCCCTTAACGCTGAAATGCGCGGGGAGCAACCCCCGCGAGCGCGGGGACGACCACGCCACCGAGGCCGCCGCCGTCCGGGCCTGGGAGCAACCCCCGCGAGCGCGGGGACGACATCTGGAAAAGACCCGCCGCACCGGAGGACGAAGAGCAACCCCCCGCGAGCGCGGGGACGGCCCAGAGGTCGCGTGTGACGGACGGCCAGAGCGGGAGCAACCCCCGCGAGCGCGGGGACGACACCTGGTGGGGGTGCAGGAGGAGGCCCTCGGCGGAGCAACCCCCGCGAGCGCGGGGACGACTCCAGCTCGGGGGTGCGCCGGCAGTGGCGGGGGGAGCAACCCCCGCGAGCGCGGGGACGACTCCAGCTCGGGGGTGCGCCGGCAGTGGCGGGGGGAGCAACCCCCGCGAGCGCGGGGACGACAGCTGCACGGTGCCCGATGCATTGCCGTTTTGGGAGCAACCCCCGCGAGCGCGGGGACGACGACGTGGCACAGGCGGATCCGGTAGTCCGCGGGGACCAACCCCCGCGAGCGCGGGGACGACAAGGCCATGCGCATGTGGCCGGCCTGGGCGGCGGAGCAACCCCCGCGAGCGCGGGGACGACTCGATCGAGCTGGGCAGCGAGGACAGGTTGATGGAGCAACCCCTGCGAGCGCGGGGACGACAGCGCCGCGGCCGAGCGCGACGTGGCCGACCGGGAGTAACCCCCTCGAGCGCGGGGACAACACGCGAACGCTGCTACGGCGATCGACACATACGGAGCAACCCCCGCGAGCGCGGGGACGACTTCTCCAGCTCGGGGCCGGCCGGGCAGTAGGAGAAGCAACCCCCGCGAGCGTGGGGATGACACGTAGTCGCGCAGGGTCTGGATGCCCTGGATGGAGCAACCCCCGCGAGCGCGGGGACGACAACCTCGGGTGGGTCACGACCGTCGGCGGCCGGGAGCAACCCCCGCGAGCGCGGGGATGACGACTTGACCAGGGAGATACACCGCCATGAGCAGGAGCAACTCCCGCGAGCGCGGGGACGACTGCACGCACAGTCTTCGCTCCTCTCGTTCACCGGAGCAACCCCCGCGAGCGCGGGGACGACACGGTGCAGGTTCTCGAGGAGCCCGCCGAGATGGAGTAACCCCCGCGAGCGCGGGGACGACCAGGACGGGTCGGTGATGACCGCGTCGACGGAGGAGCGACCCCTGCGAGCGCGGGGACGATGTTGGGCTCCCTCGGTCGTGTGGAGGCAGCCGCGGGAGCACCCCCGCGAGTGCGGGGACGACCTCTGTCAGACGTTCACCGGGTCGGTCTCGATGGAGCAACCCCCGCGAGCGCGGGGACGACTTCTACTACGTCACCCCCGGCACCTTCGACGAGGAGCAACCCCCGCGAGCGCGGGGACGACGTGTCCACGTCCGAAGTACTCGAATACGGGCCGGAGCAACCCCCGCGAGCGCGGGGACGACGTGATGGCGTCGCCGACGGCGCCGCTAATCCAGGAGCAACCCCCGCGAGCGCGGGGACGACGGCCGGCGTGAGCTCGCCGAGATCGCGGAGATGGAGCAACCCCCGCGAGCGCGGGGACGACTACCCCGACGAGATCGCCGAGTGGGAGACCCAGGAGCATCCCCCGCGAGTGCGGGACGACGCGTCCCACGGAGTCGGGACCAGCCGCATGGTGGAGCAACCCCCGCGAGCGCAGGGACGACAGGATACCGACGGTCCGGTCGGCGGTCATGGCGGAGCAACCCCCGCGAGCGCGGGGACGACTTCGCGACGGTCGGCACCTCCTGGGCCAGGTCGGAGCAACCCCCGCGAGCGCGGGGACGACCGGGACCAACTGGTCCCGACACCCCCTCACCCGGAGCAACCCCCGCGAGCGCGGGGACGACCATGGCGCGGTAGATCTCCAACAGCACTCGGAGGAGCAACCCCCGCGAGCGCGGGGACGACAGCCGAACCCTCACCGTGGTGGAGGCCACGCCGGAGCAACCCCCGCGAGCGCGGGTACTACACCCTGGGCACCACCTACGACGCCAGCGAGGTCGAGCGACCCCCGCGAGCGCGGGGACGACATTGCGCGCTCTCCCCGGCGTCGGTATGTCGTGGAGCACCCCCCGCGAGCGCGGGGACGACTTGACGTAGCCGGTGCGCCGCGCCATCTGGTGCGAGCTACCCCCGCGAGCGGGGGGACGACGTAACCATCATCTCAGCCGACACGCCCTCCCTGGATCAACCCCGCGAGCTGGGAGACGAAGTTGGTGCCGAGCCGCCGAATGCCTGAGTCATGGACAACTCCTGCGAGTGAGGGCGACCAGGCCTTGACCGACCGCGCCGAAGGCCATCTACGAGCAACTCTCGCGGGCGCGCAGACGACTGGCTGTGCCGGTCGACCACCAGGGCGGTGGCGGAGCAACCCCCGCGAGTGCAGGGACGACGAGGCGGCACCGACCTGAGCGGTGGTGATGACGGAGTAGCCCTTGCGTGTGCGGGGAGGACTCGTAGGTGGTGCCGGCATGGTCGACGACGAAGGAGCAACCCCCGCGAGCGCGGGGACGACGGGGGACGGGGAGACCCCGAGGGGCAGCTCGCGGAGCAACCCCGTGAGCGCGGGGACGACGTCCGGAGGCTTCAGGACGAAGCCGCAGCGCAGGAACAACCCCCGCGAGCGCGGGGACGACAGGTCCGCGATCCAGTGCTCGGCGTCCGGGTGGGAGCAACCCCCGCGGGCGCGGGGACAACGTGGCGATCCGGTTGAAGACCTCGGCGCTGCTGGAGCAACCCCCGCGAGCGCGGGGACGACTTCGGCCTCGACTTCGACGGCTCGCTCGGGCAGGAGCAACCCCCGCGAGCGCGGGGACGACATGACGCCGGCCGCGATGCCGATCGCGGTGGCGGAGCAACCCCCGCGAGCGTGGGGACGACTACCAGCGGCACCCGCAGCTCACCGCCCAGGCGGAGCAACCCCCGCGAGCGCGGGGACGACCCTGGCGAGTACCCGTACGAGCCCGGCATCGCGGAGCAACCCCCGCGAGCGCGGGGACGACGAGTCGCCGATGGCGTGCGCCAGCTGCACCGCGGAGCAACCCCCGCGAGCGCGGGGACGACTCTACTGCTCAGGTCCGCTGGATGTCCTGGAGGGAGCAACCCCCGCGAGCGCGGGGACGACAAGCCCACGCCTACGAACTCTTCCAAGAACAGCGAGCAACCCCCGCGAGCGCGGGGACGACACGACGACGCTGTACGGGCCCTCGTTGGCGAAGGAGCAACCCCCGCGAGCGCGGGGACGACAGGCCGATGCCGGCCACCGAGACCACGATCCCGGAGCAACCCCCGCGGGCGCGGGGACGACCCACCCTGGATGTTGATGTTCTCCACATCCGGGGAGCAACCCCCGCGAGCGCGGGGACGACACGCGACGGACCTGTACGGAGCGCAAGGGTTAGGAGCAACCCCCGCGAGCGCGGGGACGACGCGCCGGCCGAGCTCGTACCGGTCACGGTCAGGGAGCAACCCCCGCGAGCGCGGGGACGACGGGACGTTCGGCGACGCGGTGAGGTTGGTGCAGGAGCAACCCCCGCGAGCGCGGGGACGACGCCAGACCAGGGTTCGCACCTGGCCGTACTGCGGAGCAACCCCCGCGAGCGCGGGGACGACAACGTGGTCCAGTCGGCGGGCAGAAGGCTGCCGGAGCAACCCCCGCGAGCGCGGGGACGACGACGGAGCCGTACTGGCCGCGGTCGGGGGTGAGGAGCAACCCCCGCGAGCGCGGGGACGACCGGCCGCCTCGCTGCGCGCGGTCCACGAGCAGCGAGCAACCCCCGCGAGCGCGGGGACGACGAGACACCCAGCCGTTCGGCCAGCTTCGCGGTGGAGCAACCCCCGCGAGCGCGGGGACGACGGCGCGGCCAGCAGGGGCTTACCCCTCCCGCTGGAGCAACCCCCGCGAGCGCGGGGACGACCTGCAGCGCCGCGCGGCCGAACCAGCTTGCGAAGAGCAACCCCCGCGAGCGCGGGGACGACATCCTGATGTACCGCGAGGACGGCTCGCTGGCGGAGCAACCCCCGCGAGCGCGGGGACGACGCACGCTAAGACAGGAGAGCCCCCGGGCCCCAGGAGCAACCCCCGCGAGCGCGGGGACGACACCATCACCGGCCTGACCAGCGAGCAGGTGATGGAGCAACCCCCGCGAGCGCGGGGACGACGAAACGCTTCCGAACAAGAGTGCGAGCGCCCCGGAGCAACCCCCGCGAGCGCGGGGACGACGGCATGCAGAACGTCATCGTCGGCGTCGTCGTGGAGCAACCCCCGCGAGCGCGGGGACGACGAGATCAGGAAGATGATCAGGCCGACGATGACGGAGCAACCCCCGCGAGCGCGGGGACGACGCATTGCTGATGGTCAGGGCCGCCGCTTCGACAGAGCAACCCCCGCGAGCGCGGGGACGACCTTCCGAGCAACAGTCACACCGTCAGCCAGACGGAGCAACCCCCGCGAGCGCGGGGACGACCCGCCCTCCGAAGCCATGATGTCGGCCAGGCAGGAGCAACCCCCGCGAGCGCGGGGACGACAGTCGGCCCCGCGACCCACGGAAGGTACCCGTGGAGCAACTGCGCAGGGCGTCGGGGGTGCCGGACTCGGAGCAACCCCCGCGAGCGCGGGGACGACCTGTCCCAGCACCACATCGACGGTGACGGGACGGAGCAACCCCGCGAGCGCGGGGACGACGCGGGGCGGTCCCCCCATTCAATCGTGCTCAAGGAGCAACCCCCGCGAGCGCGGGGACGACCGGTGCCCGCCCCCGAGAGGCTGCCAGGAGTAGGAGCAACCCCCGCGAGCGCGGGGACGACATCTACCTGACGGGCCCTCGGCCGGGCGTGGAGGAGCAACCCCCGCGAGCGCGGGGACGACAGGGTGAGCCGCAGCTTGTAGGTGCTCGCGGCGGAGCAACCCCCGCGAGCGCGGGGACGACGAGATGATCACGCTGTGGTCCCGGGGGTCCGCCGAGCAACCCCCGCGAGCGCGGGGACGACCTCGCTGTCGTCGCGGCCGCCGGATGACAAGAGGAGCAACCCCCGCGAGCGCGGGGACGACTGGACCGTGCCCAACCAGCCGTCGCGCAGCTCGGAGCAACCCCCGCGAGCGCGGGGACGACCAGTGGGGCATGGGCAGGACGCGGCGGGTGTCGGAGCAACCCCCGCGAGCGCGGGGACGACTCTCAGACCTTCTCCCACACCACCGAGGATCAGGAGCAACCCCCGCGAGCGCGGGGACGACCCGCCGACGCCCAGGCCCGGAACCTCGGTGGCCGGAGCAACCCCCGCGAGCGCGGGGACGACCGTCGCCCAAGACGGTCGTGCAGCACCTCGCGCGAGCAACCCCCGCGAGCGCGGGGACGACGTGGCGGGGCCGCCGTGGAAGGTGACGCTGGCGGAGCAACCCCCGCGAGCGCGGGGACGACTTCCGGCGGCCGGAAGACGTGGCGAACCAGAGGGAGCAACCCCCGCGAGCGCGGGGACGACAGGCGAGCCCACCGACAAGAAGCCGCGCGCGGAGAGCAACCCCCGCGAGCGCGGGGACGACCCCGCGGTCCCCACCGGCGGCACCGGTGCCGTGGAGCAACCCCCGCGAGCGCGGGGACGACCCGTACGCCCGCCGCCAGCACGAGGACTTGACGGAGCAACCCCCGCGAGCGCGGGGACGACGTGTGCCTGTCCGAAAAGCGCTGACCTGCATAAGAGCAACCCCCGCGAGCGCGGGGACGACAGGGCGCCGGTGTCGTCGTTCTGCAGCGGCGCGGAGCAACCCCCGCGAGCGCGGGGACGACATGAAGTGGGTCCACCTGGGCATCGTCCAGGCGGAGCAACCCCCGCGAGCGCGGGGACGACCCCACCGGGTCGGTGACGGGCCGGGCCCGGCCGGAGCAACCCCCGCGAGCGCGGGGACGACGGGCTCACCGGGCAGCAGCTCTACGACTACCAGGAGCAACCCCCGCGAGCGCGGGGACGACCCGCCGGGCAGCCGCTCGTCGCAGGGCGGTCCGGAGCAACCCCCGCGAGCGCGGGGACGACGGACTTCCCGGCGGTCGTGATGAACAACCCGGGGAGCAACCCCCGCGAGCGCGGGGACGACCGTGACCATTCGCACCAATTCCCGGAACCGGGAGAGCAACCCCCGCGAGCGCGGGGACGACGGCAGGCAGCCGCTGGACGACCAGGAGCAGCTGGAGCAACCCCCGCGAGCGCGGGGACGACGCCTTGACGTTCGCGGCCTGCCCGGCGGCCAGGGAGCAACCCCCGCGAGCGCGGGGACGACGCGCGTGCGGATCCGCCCTGGGACTCGTAGTAGGAGCAACCCCCGCGAGCGCGGGGACGACATCCGGCCGGTGCTCTCGTCGCGGAGCCGGTCGGAGCAACCCCCGCGAGCGCGGGGACGACAGCCCCGCGCACACCTCCTCGACCACGCGGGCGGAGCAACCCCCGCGAGCGCGGGGACGACACATGGTCAGTGCTCCTGTGGAGGTCATAGTGGGAGCAACCCCCGCGAGCGCGGGGACGACACGCCGACGACGGACGACGTGCCTGGCGCCGCGGAGCAACCCCCGCGAGCGCGGGGACGACTGGGTGGTAGGAGCGGTGGAGGGGACGCCGAGGGAGCAACCCCCGCGAGCGCGGGGACGACGATCCGATGTCAGGATCATCCGGGGACCTTCGAGAGCAACCCCCGCGAGCGCGGGGACGACATCTGATCGAACCGGACGGTCCGGTAGCCGCCGGAGCAACCCCCGCGAGCGCGGGGACGACAAGCCGCCCGGATCGTAACCCTCCACGTCCGGAGAGCAACCCCCGCGAGCGCGGGGACGACGCCAGAGCCCGGCGTCGATCAGGGCCTTGATCAGAGCAACCCCCGCGAGCGCGGGGACGACGTCGCCGTCGTGCCGCCCCTCGCCGCCGAGCTGGAGCAACCCCCGCGAGCGCGGGGACGAGCTCGTGGTGCCGCCAACCTATGTTGCTGACCTGGAGCAACCCCCGCGAGCGCGGGGACGACGCCGTCTCCCCCGTCGCACCAGCGACACCCTGGAGCAACCCCCGCGAGCGCGTGAACGACACGTCACTGACGCCGCCGCCGTAGACGCGCACGGAGCAACCCCCGCGAGCGCGGGGGCGACTCCGCGCGTCCTCCGCGCCGATCGAGAACTGGTCGGAGCAACCCCCGCGAGCGCGGGGACGACAGGACGCAGGCGAGGTCGCCGAAGTAGTCCTCCGAGCAACCCCCGCGAGCGCGGGGACGACAGCGTCAAGGAGTCCACCCCTGCGCTGAACGGGGAGCAACCTCCGCGAGCGCGGGGACGACGTCCATACCGAGCAAGGGACTCCTTCCGGGAGGAGTAACCCCCGCGAGCGTGGGGACGACTATGCCGCGCTCGCCCTGCTGCCGTTCCTCGCGGAGCAACCCCCGCGAGCGCGGGGACGACTGCTGGCGGGTGGCGTACTGGACGCGGTCACCGGAGCAACCCCCGCGAGCGCGGGGACGACCAGGTAGTGCACGGCGTCGCCGCGCAGGGTCCAGAGCAACCCCCGCGAGCGCGGGGACGACGGGAAGAATACGATCTCGATCTGGATGCACAGGGAGCAACCCCCGCGAGCGCGGGGACGACTGTGCGGCGTGGGCCCGCTGTAGGTCAGCGCTGGAGCAACCCCCGCGAGCGCGGGGACGACGGCAGGCAGCCGCTGGACGACCAGGAGCAGCTGGAGCAACCCCCGCGAGCGCGGGGACGACGGGGTGCCGTTGCGGCACGTCGCGCCCTGGCCGGAGCAACCCCCGCGAGCGCGGGGACGACATCTCCCGGAGGCGGGCGAGGAGCGGGCTGGGGGAGCAACCCCCGCGAGCGCGGGGACGACTGACCGGCAGACAGGGCGATCGTCCGGCGACCCGAGCAACCCCCGCGAGCGCGGGGACGACCTCGCCAACAGCGCGCTGGACTCCGCGAAGGCGGAGCAACCCCCGCGAGCGCGGGGACGACGGCCGGCGCGAGCTCGCCGAGATGGAGCAACCCCCGCGAGCGCGGGGACGACTCGTCGGCCGTAACGCAGGGACGTCCTACCGCGGAGCAACCCCCGCGAGCGCGGGGACGACTGGCTGATGGCGAAGCTCACCACCCGCAACGCGGAGCAACCCCCGCGAGCGCGGGGACGACCCGACCGCGCCCCCCGGCAGCTCCGGCTTGAAGGAGCAACCCCCGCGAGCGCGGGGACGACGAGCAAGTAGCGAAGCGGGCCGGCGGCCTGCGGGAGCAACCCCCGCGAGCGCGGGGACGACGTCTACATCGCCGTCCTGGTCAGCCTCATCGCGGAGCAACCCCCGCGAGCGCGGGGACGACTCGACCAGCTCTCGGCCGAGGAGCAGGAGCGGAGAGCAACCCCCGCGAGCGCGGGGACGACGGCCTCCAGGCGTTCGGCCCGGCGGCCCAGGACGAGCAACCCCCGCGAGCGCGGGGACGACAGCACCTTGACGGGGCGTCCCGGCGGGGCCGGAGAGCAACCCCCGCGAGCGCGGGGACGACAGACGCGGCCGTCGTCGGTGATGGTGAGCGGGGGAGCAACCCCCGCGAGCGCGGGGACGACTACGGGCAGCTGGCCTGGGCGCACTGGGAGAAGGAGCAACCCCCGCGAGCGCGGGGACGACCCCAGGAGCCGCTTCCCGCAGTTGCAGAAGGCGGAGCAACCCCCGCGAGCGCGGGGACGACGCCGCGCAAGCTCCGGGAAAAGGGCGAGGCCCCGAGCAACCCCCGCGAGCGCGGGGACGACTGGGTCATCCCGCACTTCAACCCGGCGCACCACGAGCAACCCCCGCGAGCGCGGGGACGACTTCATCGCCCGCGCACGCCGCCGCGACAATCCGGAGCAACCCCCGCGAGCGCGGGGACGACGCGGTCGGCATCCTGAAGACGGTCGTGCGGGAGGAGCAACCCCCGCGAGCGCGGGGACGACGTCAGCACGCTGCCCGCCCTGGTCGCCGGCCTGGAGCAACCCCCGCGAGCGCGGGGACGACGGCATCTGCCCGATGACGAGCATGGGGATGCCGGAGCAACCCCCGCGAGCGCGGGGACGACCTCTTCGTCCTCGCCAGGGTGAGGCCGCCGTGGGAGCAACCCCCGCGAGCGCGGGGACGACTACACCGACGACCCGAAGCGCGCCCCGATCAAGGAGCAACCCCCGCGAGCGCGGGGACGACATCATCTGCCTGTGGGTCGGCGGCGCACTGCTGGAGCAACCCCCGCGAGCGCGGGGACGACGAGGCGCTCTCCCGGCTCCGGTCGGGGGCGCCCGAGCAACCCCCGCGAGCGCGGGGACGACAGCGTGGTGCATGCATCCGCACCGGGGAGAAGGGAGCAACCCCCGCGAGCGCGGGGACGACCGCCCCGACATGAGCGACCACGACCGCGAGGAGGAGCAACCCCCGCGAGCGCGGGGACGACGGCATGGGGTCGGTGGCGGAGGAGACCGCGGCGGAGCAACCCCCGCGAGCGCGGGGACGACACCTACCGGGCGAACTGGGTCGACGGAACGGTGGAGCAACCCCCGCGAGCGCGGGGACGACCCCCGGGCGGAGAACGTCATGTCCGACGCGGAGGAGCAACCCCCGCGAGCGCGGGGACGACTGCGGGGCCTGGTGGCCGGCGGGTACTTCGAGGGAGCAACCCCCGCGAGCGCGGGGACGACTGTACGTCTGCGTCCGCCACCTGGTGGACCCGAGAGCAACCCCCGCGAGCGCGGGGACGACGTGCCGGAGACCGGGCGGAATCCCGACGGCAGGGAGCAACCCCCGCGAGCGCGGGGACGACCGCACCGCCGGCCGCCACGCCCGCCTCTACCCGGAGCAACCCCCGCGAGCGCGGGGACGACGGGGTCGGTCCGCAGGCCGACCTCCTCCTCGAGGAGCAACCCCCGCGAGCGCGGGGACGACTCGAGGGCGGCGCGCGCCTGTGCCACCTCGCGAGAGCAACCCCCGCGAGCGCGGGGACGACTACATCACCGCAGCCAGCAGCCGCCGGCAGCCGGAGCAACCCCCGCGAGCGCGGGGACGACTGCCGGACGACGGTGCCGATCCACTCGCCGCCGGAGCAACCCCCGCGAGCGCGGGGACGACTGGGACGGCGCCAGCGACGAGGAACGCGCCGAGGAGCAACCCCCGCGAGCGCGGGGACGACTTGGTCGGCGAGGCGATCAGCACCAGCGTGCCGGAGCAACCCCCGCGAGCGCGGGGACGACAGGCCGCCCGCGGTCGAGTCACCGAGCTGGACAGGAGCAACCCCCGCGAGCGCGGGGACGACTTCGCGTCCTCCTGCCACAGCTCATCCAGGAGGGAGCAACCCCCGCGAGCGCGGGGACGACACTTACTGACCTGCGGTTTGTTGTCTCAGCGTGCGCTGATTGATTCAGTTCGATTTGGGTCGCGAGACGAGGAGAAGGTCATGTGCTGTGACTATGGCCCTTCGTGCCATGGGAGTTGATGTCAGTGGGTGCTTCTACGATCTCGAAGCGTACTCGCATGTGGAGGTCGGGACGATGGCCGAGGATCGTTGGCAGTGGTATCCGCCTGAGGTCAGGGGATGGTTGGCCGCATTGTGGGGGAAGTCCGCAGGCAAGGCCGGCGGAAGTGCCAACCTGTTGCTGTCGCACATGCTAGACACTGCCGCGGTGGCGGAGGCCATGTGGGACCGCTACCTGCCGCAGGCGATGCGGTGGCGGCTGGATGCTGTTGCGGGCGATCCGGGCAAGGGGCGGCGCCTGTTCGCCTGGTTGTGTGGGATCCATGACTGCGGCAAGGCCACGCCGGCCTTCCAGTGCCTCGACGCCGCCGGGGAGGCGGCGGTGCGCCGGGCCGGTCTTTCGTGGGACAAGTACGCGGTGAAGGGTACGCGTTGGCGGCACGACAGGGCTGGCGGGCGAATCCTGCGGGGGCTCCTGGATGGCGCGGGCTGGTGCGAGGAGCAGGTCAGCTGGGTCTGGCCGCTGGTCGCCGGCCACCACGGGGTCTTCCCCACTTTGGGACAGCTGCGCCCGAGGAAGGAGGACCTTCAAGGAAAGGGTGAATCCTGGAAGTTGGCGCAGCGGGCGTTGGTGGAGGTGTTCTCTCGAGAGGTCGGGTTCTGGGGGGAGTCGCCGCTGGCCGGGGTGGAGCCGATTGTGGTGCCGAGCCGTGCGGTGCAGCTGCAGCTGTCGGGGTTTGTGGTGATGGCGGACTGGATCGCCAGCGACGAGCGCCATTTCACGGGGGTGTCGGACCTGGCGGGTGTGTCGATGGAGCGAGCCCGTTCGCGTGCTGAGGCGGCTTGGGGGCGGCTCGGGCTGCGGGGCGGATGGGGAGCGCTGCGCATGCCCGGCCCGGAGGCGTTCGGGGATCGCTTCGGTCACGGAGCTCGGCCGTCGCAGGAGATGGTCCTCGATGTGGTGCGCCGCATGGATGGTGCTGGACTTGTGATCGTCGAGGCGCCGATGGGGGAGGGGAAGACGAAGACAGCGCTGGCGGCCGCGGAGTTGCTGGCCGCCCGCTGCGGGGCGGACGGGGTGTTTGTGGGCATGCCGACCCAGGCAACTGCGGACCCGATGTTCTCCCAGGTCCGGTCCTGGCTGGGCAAGGTCGAGGACGGGGTGGACGGCCAGGTCGCGCTGCTGCACGGCAAACGGATGTTCAACACCGAGTGGCGGGCCCTGCTGGAGGGAGCGGGGGAGTGGGGACAGGACGCGGACGACCCTTTCTCGTCGGTGGGGGAGGACGAGTACGGCCTTTCCTCCCACTGCGTCGACAGCTGCCAGGACGCGGAGCGCAGGGCTCCTGCCGAATGGTTCCTAGGCCGCCGTCGAGGTCTCTTGAGTCCGTTCGCGGTCGGCACGATCGACCAGCTGCTGTATGCCGCGACCCGCACCAAGCACGTCATGCTGCGGATGGCAGGCCTGGGCGGCAAGGTCGTTGTCCTCGACGAGATCCACGCCGCGGACGTCTACATGTCCCAGTTCCTGCTGGAGGCCCTATGGTGGCTCGGACAGGCCCGCGTGCCGGTGGTGCTGCTCTCCGCGACGCTGCCGCCCGAGCAGCGCAGGCGGCTGGCTGCGGCCTACGTGGCCGGTATGCAGTCGGCGGAGGACCACGAAGGACTGGACCTTGCCGAGCCGCAGGGCTATCCGAGCGTGACAGCCGTGTGGCTCGGGCGAGACGGGATCCCGACGGTGGTGGTCGAGAGCGCCAAATCGTGGCGTGACGACCTGCGAGTACGTGTGGAGGTACTCGACGAGCCACCAGCCAGTGGCACGGGCGCGGCAGCGCACACCGACGCAGGGCCGCAGGACACCGCTGTGGTCGACTATCTGAAGGAGCGGCTCGTCGACGGCGGCTGCGTCCTGGTCATCCGCAACACGGTGGCCCGGGCCCAGTCCACCTTCGAGGCACTCCGCGAGGAGTTCGGATGCGATGTGCGGCTTCTGCACGGGCGCCTGCACGCCGGCCACCGGGCGGACCGCACCCGGGAGATCCTGGACCTCCTCGGACCGCCGACGAACGGAACTCGGCGTCCCGACCGACTGATCGTCGTCGCCACTCAGCTGGCCGAGCAGTCCTTCGACGTCGACGCGGATCTGCTAATCACCGACCTCGCACCCGTCGATCTGCTCCTGCAGCGCATCGGTCGTCTCCACCGCCACGACGGCGTCACGCGTCCCCGCCGGCTGGCCAGGCCCACCGTTGTCGTCACCGGTGTCCGCTTCGACAACGACCGGGCACCGCGCATCCTGCGCGCCTCCGAGCTCATCTACGGCCGCTACCTCCTGCTGCGCACGGCCGCCGAGGTGCAGCGGGCGGCGGTCGCAGACGGTGGCGGGTGGAGCATCCCCGGCCAAGTGCCGGAGCTGGTCGCCCGCATCTACGGCACCGGACCGGTGGTGCCGGAAGGGTGGGCCGAGGCCGAGGACCAGGCGCGCAGCGACTGGGAGGAGGAGCAGGCCGGGCGACGCGCCGACGCCGCCCGGTTCGTCCTGACCCGCGCCGGGGAGCACGGCGCCCAGACCCTCGAGGGCCTGCACTTCGGAGCCCACAGTCGAGTCGAGGACGGGCTTTTGGAGGAGCTTGTCAGGGACGGGGACCGGAGCGTCGAGGTGGTCCTGGTGCGCCGTGTCGGGAGCGGTTTGGAGGCTGTGACGGGCCGCAGGCTCGGGCCCAACGGCGAGGTGGCGGTCGAGACGCTGGACGATGTGCTGGCCGGCACGGTTCGCCTGCCCGCCGGTTGGACAGAGGCGGCCGAAAAGGAGCTCGGCCCGCTGGCTGGGTGGCGCGACCATCCGTGGTTGCGGCACAGCCTGGCCCTTGTGCTGGACGAGCACGGCTGCGCGGTCCTGGGCGAGGCCCGGCTGCGCTATGACGACCGTCTCGGACTCGTCGTGAGCGGGGGCCGTCCGAGGAGGTAGGGCGTGTGGACGGGCCGATGGGGTTCCGGCCGTCCACACGCTCCTCCAACCCCGCGACCACGGGGCCTACTTGCGACCGAACCGGGTGCCAAAACACAACCAGGGGCCATCCCCGCGATGCGGGGCGACAGCAATTCAAGCATTCGCCCTACCCCGGGGCTCTGCCGGTGCCAGGATTGACCAACAGCGGTTTAAACATAACCAGTTGGGAGACCAGTGCGTGCGTGGGTACAACCTTCTCGATGAACCGTGGCTGACGGCACGGCCCGTCGGCGGCGGTCCACTCGTCCAGCTGGGGATCGCCGAGGCGCTGGCTCGAGCCCACAAACTCGAGGGCCTCGTCGTGGAGCTCTCCACCCAGCTTCCGGCGGTTCTGCGCCAAGTCCTGCTGCCCATCGTCGCGGACGCCACCGGCGCCCCCGGGACCCTTCGAGACAAGGGCGAACGCCTCGCCCGTGCGGAGGGGTTCACCGCGACGGAGCGGGACGAACTGGAGAAGTACTTCGCCGAGCATCGCGCGAAGTTCGATCTGCTGGATCCCGCGGCCCCGTTCGGGCAGGTCGCGGGTCTGCGGACGGCGAAGGACGAGACGAAGGGCTCAGCCGCCCTGGTGGCGACGGCGGCCAGCGGCAACAACGTCCCGCTCTTTGCCAGCCGGACGGACGCGGACCCGCTCGACCTGACACCTGCCCAGGCCGCCCATTGGCTGGTGCACACACACTGCTGGGACACCGCGGCGATCAAGACCGGAATGGTCGGCGACCCTCAGGTGAAGGCCGGCAAGACCACGGGGAACCCGACCGGCCCGCTCGGCCAGCTGGGCGTCATCATCCCCACCGGGCGCACCCTGTACGAGACGCTCATGCTGAACCTTCCCCTCACCCCGCCCGGTACCCTCGGCGTTCCGCAGTGGACGCGTGCCCCCCACGGTGCCGGCTGGCAGGCCCGCGCGGCCGAGGGTCTGCTGGACCTGTGGACCTGGCAGGCCCGGCGGATCCGGCTCATCCCGCACGAGGACCGCGACGGGCAGCTGCGGGTGGCCCGGGTGGTGATCGGCGCGGGAGACAGGCTCACACCCACGCCCGAGACGGAGCCGCACACGACCTGGACCTTCACCGCCCCGAAGAAGTCCCCCTCCGGCAGACCCGAGCGCAGGCCCCGTCGCCACGCCCAGGGCAAAGCCGCCTGGCGCGGCCTGGACGCCCTCCTCGCACCCGCTCGGCAGGACACCGACGGCGTCTTCGAGACCAGCATCCTCCTCGACCAGGTCAGCGCCCTGCGGGAAGCCGGCCAGCTACCCGCCGACTACCCGCTCCAGGTCGAGACTTTCGGCCTCGTCTACGGCACCCAGTCCTCCGTCATCGAGGACGTCATCCACGACGCCATCCCACTGCCCCTGCTCGCCCTCCAGCAGGACAGCGAAGCCCACGAACTCCTCCTGGACGTCGCCGAACAGGCAGAACGCCTCGCGACCGCCGTCAACAACCTGAGCGCAGACCTGCGCCGTGCCGCCGGAGCCGACCCCATCCCCTGGGACAAGGGCCAGCGCCCGGGCCAACTCCTCCTGCACACCCTCGACCCCCCGGTACGCCGCCTTCTGGCAGGCGTACGCGACACCGGCACCGACGAGGACATCCTCCACCGCGGCCGACTGGCGTGGGAGCAGACAGCCGCCCGCCACGCATGGGATGCGGCGACCGCGCTCCTGCTGTCCGCACCCGCCGACACCTTCGGCGGCCGAACGATCGACCAGCCAGGAAAGACAGGGAAAACCCTGACCTTCACACTCGGCACGGCCGGCGCCAACTTCCGCCGCCAGATCAACCAGATCCTTCCCCGCCACGCCGACGCGGTGCGCACCGCCGCCGAGGCACACGACAAACCCGCCACCACCATCAACACCCTCCCCGGAGCGGACCTTGAGCACTGATCAGACACCAGCAGCGAAGCGGCGCCGCTACTGGGAACAGGCCACCGCACCCGACCACACCTGGCGCATCGATGCTCGCACCAAGCAACCGCTCCGCCCGCCCGGCGAAGACCTCGCCGCCCTGCGATCCGGCCTCGGCAGGCCTGCCATGGACAGCCCCAGAATGTGGCCGCTCTACAGCTGCGACGTCGACGACTTCCTCGCACGACGCGACGAGGTCTCCGACGAGCAGAAAGCCGAACACGCCGCCCTGGCCCTCTACGGACTCCACCAGCAAGGCCAGCAGCACCCGATGCACCGCCGCGGCGTCAAACTCGGCGAGGCGCTACGGGACCTGCGCCGAAGCGGCAAGTTCAGCGAGCAGGCCCTCGACACCCGCGTCGCGCAACTCGCGGGCGCCACCAGTGTGTCCGCGCTGCTCGTCCACCTGCGCGGACTGATCACCCAACTGCGCACCGTCGGGCAGCCGCTGGACTACAACCACCTCATGTCCGACATCCAGGCATGGCACCACGCCGACCGTCGTCCCCAGATCCGACTCAAGTGGGCGATCGGCTACCAGGCGTGGAAGGACCGCGACCCGGAGCAGGAGTAGCTCCCCCGGACGCCCGCGGCAGGCCGAAACCCGCACCCCGGCACACCCGCCCACACCCGCACCCTCCCAGGAGAAGCGCATGACCGACCGCCTCTACATCGACATCCACATCCTTCAGACCGTCCCGCCGGCCAACCTCAACAGGGACGACAACGGCAACCCCAAGGAGGCCTACTTCGGCGGCAAGCGCCGATCGCGCGTCTCCTCCCAGGCCTGGAAGCGCGCCACCCGCATCCACTTCACCGAGACCCGCGACCCGCAGGACCTCGCCACCCGCACCAAGCGCATCACCGCCCAGCTTGCCAAGCGCATCGCCGCGCGCGGCGCAGTCAACGCCGAGGACGCGCAGCGCATCGCCAGCGCCCTGATCAAGTCGACCGGGATCTCCGCCGGAAAGAAGGAAGGCGACACCGCTTACCTGCTCTTCTACGGACGCCGACAGCTCGACGGCATCGCCGACCTCGTCGCCGACACTGCCACCGACCTCGCCGCACTCGACCCCAAGGCCCTCGACGAAGCCGTCAAGCCGCTGCAGGTGCAGCAGCAACTGCAGACCGGCCACCCCGCCGACGTCGCCCTCTTCGGCCGCATGGTCGCCGACATCCCCAGCCTCAACGTCGACGCCGCCACCCAGGTCGCCCACGCCATCTCCACCCACGCCACCGAACTCGAATTCGACTACTACACCGCAGTCGATGACGAGAACACCGCAGACGAAACCGGCGCCGGCATGATCGGCACCATCGGCTTCAACTCCGCCACCCTCTACCGCTACGCCACCGTCGGCCTCCACCAACTGCACGAGAACCTCGGCGACGACAAAGCCGCCATCGACGCCGTCGACCTCTTCGTTGACTCCTTCGCCCGCTCCATGCCCACCGGCTACGGCAACTCCTTCGCCCACCGCACCCGACCCAGCCTGGTGGCCGTCGTCGTCCGCGCCGACCAGCCCGTCAACCTGGTCTCCGCCTACGAGAACCCGGTCCCGCCCAGCCACGGCATCGTCGCTGAGTCCGCGCGACGCCTTGCCACCGAGTTCGCCACCGCCACCGACCAATGGGGAGACACCCCGCTCTACGTCGGCATCTGCCACACCCTCGGCCCGGACACCGACGACACCGAGCAGAAGCTGACGCAGACCTTCGGAGCGAACCGAACCTTCGCCGAGCTGCGCGACGGCCTGCGCACCACCCTCACCGAGCAGGTGAACGGCAACTGATGCACACCACCCCAGAAGCGGCCCCCGGACAGGGAGGCAGCCAAACGACCCTCGTGCTCCGCCTCGCAGGTCCGCTCCAGTCCTGGGGTGACCGCAGCGCCTTCAACCGCCGCGACACCACACCCCACCCCACCAAGTCCGGCATCGTCGGACTTCTCGCCGCGGCCGCCGGCCGACCCCGCGAAGCCGACATCACCGACCTCATCGGTCTGCGACTGGGTGTCCGCATCGATCAGCCCGGAACACTGCTGCGCGACTACCACACCGTCAGCGACTACCGAGGAAGGCCACTGCCACAGGCAGGTGTCAACGCAAAGGGCATCCAGAAGCCGACCTCCCCCGCCAAGGACACCCATGTCACCCACCGCTACTACCTCCAGGACGCCGTCTTCATCGCCGCGGTCCAAGGCCCGACCGCCCTCGTCATCGCCCTCGCCGAGGCCATCCGCCGTCCAGCCTTCCCCCTCGCCCTCGGCCGCCGCTCCTGCACCCCCACCCAGCCGATCGCCCTCACCACCGTGACCGACGGCACTCTCGAAGACATCCTCGCCAGCCAGCCCTGGCAAGCCGGCCAAGCCGTCAAGGACGCCTACCGACGTCAGGCACAGCAAGGCCCGCAGCCGTTCTCGCCCCACCGCATCGACCTCGCCGCAACACTCGACGACCCCGCCGGCGACGACACGCTCCAGGACGTCCCCCGCTCCTTCGCCCCCCGAGAGCGAGGCTTCACCACTCGGCGCATCCGCCACACATGGCTCAACATCCCCACCGGCCTCGCGCCGACCGCCACCACGCACCCCGCCTCCGACACCGGCGGCCACGACCCGTTCGCCCTCCTGGGCTGGTGACCTCGATGACCTACCTCTCCCGCGTCCGAATCAACCCCCTGCGCGCCGCCAGCCGCACGCTGCTCGCCAACCCCCGCGCCCTCCACGGCGCCGTCCTCGCCGGCATCCCCGACACCAACCCCGACGACCGGATCCTGTGGCGCCTGGACACCGACCACCCTCGCCGACCCCAGCTGCTCGTCCTCACCCCCTCCAAGCCCGACTGGACCCACATCGTCGAACAAGCCGGATGGCCCGACGCCGAAGGCGAGCACTACGCGATCCGCGACTACACCCCGCTGCTCGCCCAGCTTGCCATCGGTCGAGAGTTCGCCTTCCGGCTCAAGGCCAGCCCCGTTCAGAACACCGACCGGCCCGACAAGGCAAGCCCGCACCGCACCAAGACCGCAGCCGAACTGCACCACCGCTCCTACCGCATGGCCCACCGAACCGCCGCCCACCAACTCGCCTGGTTCCTCGACCGCACCACCCGCTGGGGCTTCACCATCCCCGCAGCACGGACGGACACCCCGGCACCAGGCCTCGAGGATCCCACCGACGACACCCCGCCCGCCAAGGAGGTCCGCATCACCGACCGCAATCGCGCGACCTTCACCAAACCCGGCACCCGCACCCCCGTCACCCTCACCACCGCCACCTTCGAAGGGCACCTGCGCATCACCGACCCCGGCCTGCTCCAGGCTGCTCTCCTCGGAGGCATCGGACCCTCGAAGGCTTACGGCTGCGGCCTGCTCACCCTCGCCCCGCTCCCGTCAACCGGACCGCGCTGACCCATGGCCGACATCTGGTGGAAAGCCCACCCGCACGACCTGCACCGTCTCGCCGACCGTGTCTCCAGCGTCTACGTCGAGCGGAGCCACATCGACCGCGACGAAAACGCAGTCGTCGTCATCAACAAGCGTGAGACCGTGCGCGTGCCCGCGGCGATGGTCGCCGTCATGCTTCTCGGCCCAGGCACCCGCATCACCCACGGCGCCGTCAACCTTCTCGCCGACTCCGGGACCACTATCTGCTGGGTCGGCGAGCAAGGCGTACGCATGTACGCCGCAGGACTCGGCCCCAGCCGCGGCGCAGCCCTCCTCAACCGTCAGGCCTGGTTGGTGAGCCGCACCAAGGAACGACTCGCCGTCGCACGGAACATGTACCAGATGAGGTTCCCCGGCGAGGACGTCAGCACCGCCACCATGCAACAGCTGCGCGGTAGAGAAGGCGCCCGAGTACGCAAGCTCTACCAAGCTCACTCACGCCGAACCGGCGTCCCCTGGAACGGTCGTGTCTACCGGGCGGGTGACGCCCATGCGGCAGGCGACGACCTCAACCGCCTCCTGTCGGCAGCCAACGCGGCCCTCTACGGAATCTGTCACGCCGTCATCACCGGTTTGGGCGCAAGCCCTGGCCTCGGCTTCGTCCACACAGGGCTCGCCACATCATTCGTGCTCGACATCGCCGACCTCTACAAGGCCGAATACACCATCCCGCTTGCCTTCGATCTCGCCAAGACAGGCCACACCGAGGAGCGTGACGCCCGCCTCGGGCTGCGCGACCGCATCGCCGAGGACAAGCTGCTGGGCCGCATCGTCCAGGACGTCAAGACCCTACTCAGCCCGGACGGCACCGACCTGCCTGACGCCGAGATCAACGAACTCTGGGACGAGCGTCTCGGCACAGTTCAAGGCGGCGTCAACTGGTCCGGAACCGAGAACCCGCCGATGGTGCCAGTGAGCTGCCCCGGCTTTCGTGGAGTCCGCGATCGTGTGATCAAGCGACTTGCGGGTGTTGGTCCAGGCTCGCCCAGTATGCCTGTTCGTACTCGTCGGGTGGCATGTAGTCGAGGGCGGAGTGGAGTCGTTCACCGTTGTACCACGCGACCCACTGGAAGACGGCCCGCTCAACCTCGTCGAAGTCCCGCCATGGTCCCTGATGCTCGATCAGTTCGGCTTTGAACGTACCGTTCAGGGCCTCGGCCATCGCGTTGTCGTACGAGTCTGCGACGGAGCCCACGGACGCCGAGGCGCCGGCCTCGGACAATCGCTCTGTGTAGCGAATGGACACGTATTGCGACCCGCGGTCGCTGTGATGAATCAAGCCGGCGCCCTTCTTGATCTTCTGTCGCCACAGCGCCATCTCCAACGCGTCCAGCGGCAGGTCGGTCCGCATGTGGGTGGCGGCCTGCCAGCCCACGATCCGGCGGGAGTACGCGTCCAGGACGAACGCCACGTAGACCCAGCCCGACCAGGTACGGACGTAGGTCAGGTCGGCCAGCCACAGCTGGTTCGGGCGCTGGGCGGCGAAGTGGCGGTTGACCAGGTCCGGCGGACGAGGTGCCGCCGGCTCCGGGACGGTGGTGCGGCGCCGCTGCCCGCGGATCACGCCCTCGATGCCGAGCTCGCGCATCAGCCGCTCGACGGTGCACCGCGCGACCTGGTGGCCGGCGCGGACCAGGGCCCGCGTGATGCGGCGGACCCCGTAGGTGCGGCCCGAGTCCTCCCACACCGCTGTGACCAGCGGAATCAGTTCCTCGTCGCGGAGCCGGCGGGCCGATTTCGGCCGCTGCTTGCGCGCGAAGTACGTCGACGGCGACAGCTCCAGCACCCGGCATACGGGATCGACCCCAAAGCCGTCGCGCAGGTGGTCGATCACCTGCTCGGCCTCGTCCGGGGACGGTCGATCTCCTGGGCAAAAAACACGCTGGCAGCCTTGAGGATCTCGTTGGCCCGCCTCAACTCGGCGACTTCCTTGCGGAGTTCCTTCAGCTCGTCCTGCTCTGCGGTCGTGAGCCGATCGTCGCGCTCTCCGGCGTCGGCCTCGGCCTGGCGCACCCAGGACCGCAGGGCCTCCTTGTGGATACCCAGGTCACGGGCCACGTGAGCGACGGGCCGACCCGTCGAGCGGACCTCGCGCACGGCGCGCTCACGAAGTTCATCGGGGTACTTACGGGGTGCTGGCACTGCTCGTGGTTCTCCTTACGTCTGGATCGTAACAAACCCAGACATCAAGGACTCCAGGAAAGCCAGAGCAGCTCACCAGTCTCGGACCCGGGCATGGGCGACGAACACCTGGCCATCGTCGGACCGGAGTTCTCCCAGGACGTGGGCAGCTCATGACCGTCATCATCCTCATCGCAGCCCCAGAAGGCCTTCGCGGACACCTCACCCGTTGGATGGTCGAGGTCAACGCTGGAGTCTTCGTCGGCACTCCCAGCCGGCGTATCCGCGACCGCCTATGGGACCTCCTGGCCACGCGCATCGGCGACGGCCAGGCAGTCCTCGTGGAACCGGCAGGCAACGAACAAGGCTGGACAGTCCGGACCGCTGGTAAGGACCGCTGGAAGCCCGTTGACTTCGATGGACTGATTCTCTCAGCGCGCTCCCGTAGATAAACATGCAGGTCACGAAGTGTCGGCCCCGCACGCGCGGGGATCTCTCCGACGCGGACGGGGTCTCAGGCACTGGCGTACTGTCGGCCCCGCACGCGCGGGGATCTCTCGATGATCGAGACCCGGCCCGGCCAGGTCGCCCGGTCGGCCCCGCACGCGCGGGGATCTCTCCGTCGAGCGTGCCCGCTTTGGTCCGCTTTGCGCGTCGGCCCCGCACGCGCGGGGATCTCTCCGCCCGCACTGCTGAGCGCCTGCGCCAACTCATGTCGGCCCCGCACGCGCGGGGATCTCTCCGGCCAGCCCGAAGTGCAGGTCCGCTTCCGCTCGTCGGCCCCGCACGCGCGGGGATCTCTCGACTGACGGCACCCTCCAGGCCGCTGGCATGGCGTCGGCCCCGCACGCGCGGGGATCTCTCCAGGAACTGCTGTCGAGGCTCCAGCCGCGGAACGTCGGCCCCGCACGCGCGGGGATCTCTCCGCACGGCCGTTCTTCAGCTTCCGGGCCGGATTGTCGGCCCCGCACGCGCGGGGATCTCTCCGGCCCGGCCGTGTCGACGCCGGCGGCCGGCGCGTCGGCCCCGCACGCGCGGGGATCTCTCCGGCTTCTTCCACCTGCACATCTACGTCACCTCGTCGGCCCCGCACGCGCGGGGATCTCTCCCCGCTGCGGCTGCAGGTGACGGAGACGACGTGGTCGGCCCCGCACGCGCGGGGATCTCTCCACCCCCACCCCGACTGCCACGAAGAAGGCCGCGTCGGCCCCGCACGCGCGGGGATCTCTCCTTGAGCGAGTCGGCGGTGACCACGCCGACGACGTCGGCCCCGCACGCGCGGGGATCTCTCCGCGCCGACGTCATCAACGCGCGCATCTCGGCTGTCGGCCCCGCACGCGCGGGGATCTCTCCACGATGTCGCCTGCCTGGAGACCGGCGGCGCCGTCGGCCCCGCACGCGCGGGGATCTCTCCCGGTCCGGCCGCGGCCTGCTCGGCGACCTGTGGTCGGCCCCGCACGCGCGGGGATCTCTCCGTACGCCACGCCGATCCCGCCGACCACGGCCAGTCGGCCCCGCACGCGCGGGGATCTCTCCGCGGGCAAGCTGGTCTACCTCGCGCTGGGCTTGTCGGCCCCGCACGCGCGGGGATCTCTCCGCGGACGACAGGCTGCTGCCGATGCTGGAGACGTCGGCCCCGCACGCGCGGGGATCTCTCCGCCCTGACCGCCATTGAGGACGAAGTCGGCATGTCGGCCCCGCACGCGCGGGGATCTCTCCGCCTCCGGGTCGGTGCTGGTCGCCTGGACGGTGTCGGCCCCGCACGCGCGGGGGTCTCTCCACCCGCGACCGCGAAGCCAACGAGCACCGCAAGTCGGCCCCGCACGCGCGGGGATCTCTCCCCGGTCTATTCGGGGGGGGCGAGTGACCGAGAGCCGGCCCCTACCCGAGGGGTCGCTCGCGATCCCCTGCGTCAGCTGGCGGCTGCATGCACCGAGCATGAGGACGTCTCCGTGGGTGGCGTGACAGGCTTGATGAACCTCTGAGGGAGCCCTGCGCGCTGGAGTGACCTGGTCCGGCCGCTGGCTCGGACGCGTCGAGCCATCCACAGGGATGATTGGTCGGTCTGCGTCAGCGGTTGCGAGTCGCTCGAGAGGCTTGAGCCTTCCGCTCGCGGTAAGCAGCTGTGTGGTTGCTTGTAGCGGAGGGCTTCTTCGGCGAGGTCGATTCGTGAGCGCTGGGGGAGGTGGCGCGGGCGGCGGCAGGGATGACGGCCGGCGGGGCGGGATGCTCACCGGCTGGCCGGTGGAGCGCTGCGCAGGCGGCGCGCAGGAGCCGCTCTCCGAGGCCGGGGGTCGGGCCGTCGGCCCAGCTGCGGTCGCGGTTGAGGTGGGCCAGGTGAGTGCGGGGGTCCGCGCCGTGGTCTTCCAGGCGGGCCATTCTCGCGGCGATCAGCGGCCACTGGCGTGTCGTCACCAGTAGGGAGATCGTCCGCTCCATTCCCGGGACGGCTTCGTGCGCCCAGCGGACGTACCGTGAGTTCTGGGCCTTGGACACGCCGAGTTGGGCGAGTGCCCGCTCGCGGTTGCCGAGGTCCAGGTCCAGCGGCACGTCGAGGCCCACGGTCAGCGGACCGTAGGAGCGCAGAGCGTCGCGACTGACGGTACGGGGGAGAGCCGAGCCGTAGGCCGGTACCCGTGCGACGGCTTGGTCCACCACCGCGCCTGCCCTGTGCGCTGCAGCAAGGAGCCTGTGCACGTCCACGCCGCGTTCGTGCAGCAGCTGCATGGTCGAGGCGATCTCCGGCCACGTCTGCGAGGCGAGGATCGCGTCCCGCACGGCGTCGTCCGGGAAAGCGTCCCGCAGGAGACTGGCCCACGGGCCCTCGGGGGACGTGCCGCGACGAAGCGCAGCCTTGGCCAGGACCTCGTCGCGTACGCCTGCGGCAACCTGACCGACCTCGGGGAGGAAGGTCTCGAGATCCACGCCGGCACCGCGCAGGGCGACCAGCTGCTGCGCCGTCCTGGGCCACTCCGCGCCCCGCACCAGCGCCGTCACAATGTCGGGAGGCAGATGCGCCCGGAGGTCTCCTGCCGCCTCGGCCACGGCCTGCGCCGCTGGACTCGACGGAGTCGAGCGGTGGGCCCGCGCCTCCGCCGCCAGACGTACGGCGTCCGCGACGGACAGGAGGAGACGAACCGCCATGGCGGCGGTCTCGACGGCGTCACCGACCGCTTCCGCGAACGGATCCGTGTGATCAGATGTGGTCGTCACAGCGCTCACCTCTCACCTTGTTGTCACCGGCGACGCTTCGGTCCGTCCGGACCGTGGTCGGGATTGCGACGGGCCGCCGACGTACGGGACGGCCGAGGTGCGGGAGGAACCGATGTGCCGCTGATCCCGGCCGGTGCGGACCCGGCGGTCGACACTGGGGCAACCTGCCGGAGCCAGCCGTCCAGCCGCCACGACAACACCTCCGCGACCGAATCCGCCGAACCCAGCTCACGACAGGAAGCCACCGCAGCCAGAACCCCGGCCGGATCGTGCCCCGCCGACGCGACCGCAGCCAGCCGCCGCGACAACGCCGGCCACGCCGCATCCCCCAGAACCGACTCCGCAACGGCAGGGACCGCCTCCCGCACCACCGCCGCCAGCCCAGCGGCGCCGCCCGCTGCGCCCTGCCCGACCGCCGGCATGGGCCCGGCCCCGCGACCGACCCCCACCGCGCGGCCGGCCACCAGCCCCACACCGACCTCCCCCGCCTCCCGCAACACACGCCCCGCCCGCACAGCCGACTCCGCCTGCGCAGAAAACCCCCGCCCAACATGCCAGCGCTCCGCCGCCGCAACCGCATCCACCAACGCCACCAACAACCCCAGCACCGCCGCCACATCACTACGACCAGCCGCAGGAACAGCCGACAACGCCAACGCTGCCTCCCTGAACAGCGGCCGCGCTGCGCCGTCGAAACCACGCTCACCGGGCGCGCGGGAAGCCCGCTCGAACTCCGCCACCGACCGCTGCACATACGCGGTCAACGCCACCGGAACAGCCGTCGCCGAAGCCGCAACCAGATCACCCAGCGCCACCACATCGCCCGCCCCCTCCAACGGCCCAGCCGACGACAGATGCTGCGCGCCGAGCCGCACCTGCTGCTCGATCACCCCCCAATCAGGCACCGCCGCCAGGTCGCCGACAGGCGCCACACACCCCGACGGGGCCCACCTCTCGCGCACCCGCGGAAGCGACAGGTCGAAGGCAAGCTTGGACCCCGGGAACCACACCGGCCGGGACACACCGTCACGGTCGCCCGGCAGCGCCACCGAATACCCCGTCACAGCCCCGCCCTCCTCAACCCGCTTCCGCACCCGAAGCCCCGAGTCCAGCAGCCGACCGAAGAACTCCTCCTCATCCCGAGCACCCGCCGCAGCGGACCGCACCGCCAGACTCAACGAGTCGCGGGCAGCCGCCGCGAGCCCCCTGCGCTCGGACTTCGCACTCTCCCCAGTGGTCGGCCACTTACGGGCAGTCCGATCACCCGACACCAGCCGACGAAGCCCCCAACGCCGCTCGAAATCACGCGCCAGACGCTGCATCCGCACCATGTCCTGACGCACATTCGGCCAGTGACCGTCCTGCCGCGCCTTCGTCGCCACAATGTGAATGTGGTCAACCGCATGTCGAACCGCCACCCACCGGCAACCCCGCCAGTCACCAGCCGGTGCGATACCAGCAGCATCCATCATCGCCGCCGCGACCTCCGCCCACTGCCCATCCGACAGCACCGGATCCTCCGGCGCATTCCGAACAGCCACGTGATACACCGGCGACGCCGGCAACGCCCCAGGCAGCGCCGATACCGGCGCATCAAGCAACAACGCGAGATCCCACAGATTCGTCTCCGAACAACGCCCCGGATCCGCTACGCCCCGCTCCCACGACGCCACCAGATGCGCATCCACATGCTCATCCCGATTCCCCGGACCGTACAAGTACGCCAACAACCCGCCCGTATCACTCCCATCCCGAGCCTTCTTCGGAATCACGACCGCTCGACCCGCTCCCGCATCACCTGAACCGTCGCCGCATCCAACCTCCCCACCACCCGCAACACCACACTCTCCACCGCAGCCGGCACCAGCACAGCCGACGACCCCACCCGCTGCAAAGCGCCCCCCGAAACCAGCTCCTCACGAAGCCGCGACACCTCCACCCGAGCACCAATCAGCTCACGCAACACAACCTGCGCATCAGCCGACACAGGCACCAACTGCTCCCGCGCAACCGCCACCGCCGCCCGCGCCGCCCACGCACCAGTCGCCATGCCCGCACGCTGCGCCGCCATACTGACGACCGTCAACTCGAACTCGTTGAACGACAGATTCACCCGGTTCGATCGGACATCGTGCGGCTTGCGCTCGCGGCGGCTGAATTGCCCGCCGGCCACCCGAACCTCCCTCGATCCTTGCCGCCCTCGCGGCCCCGTCGACGGACCGTCATGGCGAAAGCCTGCAAGGGGGAGAGGGGGTGTGTCCAATTCTGATCGAGAAGACCGCTGACACGAGTGAATATGCGCTCTGCGGCAACTGGTTTGTGTCAGGAATGCCATACCGTAGGCGCCATGAACTCGAGCGACGACGCCTTCCTCCGCAAGGTCCGCGAGATCCAGGAAGCCCGCGACAAAGCCATCCGGCCCCTCGCCGCAGTCCTCGTCGAACGAGAGCGCCTGCGCACGCTCCTTGCCGAGACCGACGGCCCGTACGGCGCGGCCTACGCCGACGCCGAGGCGGCAGGCTGGCGGACGGAAGAACTCGCTGCACTCGGCGCGGAGCAGCCGCTGCGCCGGCCGAAGGTCCGCCTTCGGCGAGCTGGATCGAACAGGGCGAGGATCCCGGCGCCCGTCAACGCCGACGAAGCCGCGCAGGATGCCGAGGCTGCCGCCGGTCGCTGACCTGCTGTAGGCGCTTGTTGCAGCAGCAGCGAGTTAGTGGCTTTCGTCACGTTCTGCGCCAGAGCGCTGCTTCTTGGGTGATCGTCTCCGGCGATCCCCGTGGTGGCTCCGGCAGAGACCTGGACTCGATGGTCTGCTCCTCGCTCTCCGCGTTGGGCCGTCGTACCACGCGTGGATCAGCACACCGAGGTTTTCGTCCCGTCGCTCGAGGTGTTGCTGCGCTGGAAGAGGTCGGGCGTTCCAGGTCTCTGGAGCGCACCACCTACAACGTCGTCGACCCGATTCGCCGTGAAGCCTTCATGGTGTTCCCGAATTGCCGGCCTGCGCTGACCTGGCTCCCGGGCAGGCCGGTCAGTGGACGTTCGGCAGCACCAACCCCTATTTGAAGGCGTTCGGGTACCAGCGCCAACTCCTCATCCAGTAGCTCCTTTCAGGCGGACAGCATCGCGCTCACCCGTGGGGACGTCGCTGTGCTCCGCCTTGCTGAAGTGGTGAGAGAGTCTGCGGTCCGGTGATCGGAACGGTACCGTCCCTCCACAGCGTCGTTTTCGCAGCGGATATCTCAAGTTGGGACTGACGCCCCCTCCAGTCGTGGGCTCCCGCAGCCGCAGCCGCAGCCGCAGCCGCAGCCGCAGCCGGGCCCGCGCCCGAACGCCAGGTCGCCGCGTTCGAGGACTCCGCCGGCGTTGACCCGGCCGACCAGGTGACGCTGGGGACGCCTTCTGCCGGCGGCGGTCGCGCCCGCAACCTTCCACGCCGCTCGCTGGTGCGCGGGCCCGGACACCGGCTCTCAACGATCCCTCGGCCTGCCCGCTCGTCGCGTTCGGACCGCTGGGCTCCTCGCCGTCCTGGTCGTCGTTCACCCCGCTCGGGTCGCGCAACTGGCGCAGGTCGGCCTCGGGCCGGCAGCAACCCCGCCGTCTCGTGCAGCCGCTTCTCCGCCCCCTCCCGTGCCGCCGATGCCTGCCGGGCCAGTGCCGAGACGCCCGGCAGCGCCACCGGGTGGCGGCATAGCCGCGCCGCCGAGTGGTCGTGCAGTGCCACCGTCCCCTCGGCGTGCGTCACTTCCGCCGGTGCGGGAATGTCCGCAGCCGACGACCGGCCAGCAGATCGTCGTGATCCCGATACTCATACCGGCCGCGGACCTCCCAGGAGTACTCGTACGCCGTCGGCTTGCGCTCGGTGTACCGTTTCACGCACGCGGCGTCCGTGGTGCCCAGTTGCTCGGCCAGGTGGTGCAGCCGTCCCACGGCACCTCTGCCAGGAACTGGCCGGTGTACCGCACCGTGAAGAAACCGTGAAGATCTGCAGCACGATGCCCCGCCGATGGCTGTCGATATGCCGCAGCACGATCACGTCCCGGCGGCGTCGTTGAGGAAGAAGAATCGCTCCAGCTACGGCCGGGTGGGGACCTCCTCGAAGGAGCCGTACGACGCAGCCTGATCGGCATTCAGGAACTCGACAGCACGGGGCGGGCGCTTGCCGGGAGCGTATCGTCCCGCGTCATCGACCGAACGTCCGGGCGGAGAATTGTTCCTGTGAAAGCGGACCCCATGCATGATCAATCTCAGCGTCAACGGCTGCCTCGCCACTGCTCGCCCCCGAGACCGTGAGCGAACTTCATGACCCGGTCCCTCGGGCCGGTGATCGTACGAACGCCTCCCGGTCGCCCGACCCCAGCCCCTCGGCGGTTCGGCCGAATGACTACTGTGCTGCACAGTGATCGAATGAGAAGCGTTCGGCTGGGGCGCGACCGAGTCCATGTTATTAATGGTGCATTGTTTAATAATTGAGCCGAGCTGCTTGTGGAGAGGAAGCTTCAGTGCGACAGACCCGCAGGGTCGAGACCGTGCCGCGCCGCGCGAACCAGGTGGCCACGCTACGCGCGCTGCGGGCCGCTGCGCCGGCCAGGCTGACTCAGCTGCACCGGGACACGGGCTTGTCACGGCCAACCGTGGAGGCGGCGGTGGGCGAACTCCTGGACGCGGGGTGGGCTGTTCAAATCGACCCCGACCCCGAGGTCGCGTCGCCCGGGCGCCCGGCGCGCCGGTACGTTTTCAACGCCCGTGCCGGCTACGCCCTCGGTGTCGACCTCGCCCCGCACCGGGTCCTCGCTCGGCTGACGGACCTGGACGGCGTGACCGTCGGAGAGTTCCAGGCTGCTGTCGACCCATCTGACGACCGGGCCACGGTCCTGTCGGCACTGCGCTACGCGGCACGCCGGTGTCTGGCGCAGGCAGGTGTTCCCGACACGGCTCTGTGCGCGGTGGGAGTCGCTTCTCCGGGGGTCGTCGGGCGGGACGGTACCGTCCTGTTCAGCGTGCTGCCCGGCTGGGCAGGCCAGAACCTGGCGGAGGAGCTCAGCGGCGACTTCCCCTGTCCGGTGCTGGTGGAAAACGACAGCAATCTCGCTGCGGTCGCCGAACACTGGCGCGGATCCATCAAGGGCAGCGACGACGCACTCGCCGTGCTGTCCGGCCTCCGTACCGGTGCCGGCCTGATTCTCGGCGGGCGGCTGCACCGCGGTAATGCGGGTGCCGCCGGCGAGACCGGTGCCCTGCCGCAGCTGGGCTGGGCCCGGGCCCAGGATCGCATCCTGGCTTTTCCTGGCCTTCCGGCGGACGTGCCGCAGGCGGACCGCGCGGAGAGAGTCTTCGCCATGGCCCGGGCCGGAGACGAGGCAGCGTTGAGCGCGATCGACGCCTACACTGCCGACTTGGCAGAGGGGATCGCGGCGATAGTCCTTACCGTCGACCCCGAGGTGGTGGTTCTCTGTGGCGGCTTCTGGAGCTCCGCGGACCTGCTCCTGGAACCTCTGCGGGCACATCTGGAGCCCTTGTGCCTGGTGGTGCCTCGCTTGGTGGTGTCCTCGCTCGGCGACACCTCGGCAACCCTCGGGGCGGTGCGCATCGCCCTCGGAAGGTTGGAGCAGGTCCTGTACGACGCCGACCTGCCCTTGCCGGTTCCGCCGGTCCGCAGGTAGACGCCGCCCACCAAGTGCCCTCAGGGGTCCACGCCGGTGGCCGCCTCCACCAGTTCACTCCACGCCTCCACCAGCAGGGCGAAGTTCACGATGTCCGTACGCACTTCGTCGATCAGTTGCGGAGCGAGTGCGGTGATGTGTCCGGCCAGGTCCGCGTACTGTCCGCCGAGCCGGCGGTAGCTGCCAATGATCTGTGCCAGACGCTTCTCGTCCGTCCGTGGGCTGAGCCGCAGGCTTTCCCGGACGATCGCGGCGACCGCATCGGCCCGGATGCGAGACCGTTCGTCCAGCACGGTGGAGCGTGACTGCGCGAACCGCGCATGGGCGTGGCTCAGGTACGGAGTCGAGAGCAGGAGCTTGACAAAGCGCGTCTGGTACGCCAGGAACCCCTTCCGGGTGCGGCGTTCGGGCGTGTAGTAGTTGACGATGTGGCGATTGTGCACCACGCCTGGCAGCCTCGTGTCGTGGGCCAGGTGGATGAGGAAGTAGTCGCTGCCGATGGTCTCTTCTGCCGGCGGCAGCGGCACGCGCTCGTACAACTCGCGACTCAGGGCGACGTTGCACATCTCCGCGCTGTAGATGTCGACGGTGCCGAGTGTCGACCGGTCCGAGGTGAAGGGCGCCGAGCCGCCGCCCACGAAACACTTGTCTGCCAGCCACCGGTTCACGATCCGGCCCCAGCCGGGCCGCTCGCCCGTGTCCACGCTGTTCGCCAGGAGGCCGATGAGATCCTGGTACACCTCCGGATCCAGCCTGCGGATCTCCGAGACGTCGACGGACAGCTCGCCGATGAAAGAACCCGCGACCAGCGACACGGGTTGATCCGCTTGGACCGGATCGAGAGTCGACACGGTGACGCCGCTCACCGCGTCGGCTGCTCGCAGGCCCAGCGAGGCCAGCTCCTGACCGATGGGATAGATCGTTTCACCGCCGACCGACTGGTAATGGCTGTCGGAGTCCCGGCGGTGGACGGAGGAACAGCCGAGTGCACTCGCAACGAGGAACACACGATTGGTGCAAGCACCGTACGAGACGCCTTCGGGGAGCATGAGGTCGAACAGCCGCTCGGGATCCGGGGCTGCGGACCGCTCGATGACCGTGCGCAGGAATTCGCCCTGCCGGCCTTCGTCGATGTGGTGGACGACCACGCCCGGGGAGACGCGCAGGAGCTTCACCGCCGCGGCATGCTCCGAGAAGTCCGCGGTCGAGCAGGAATCGAGGACCACGACGTGGACTTCGACGGCGAACCGGGCGGCGGCCCAGACGGCCTCGCCGTGAACCGCGGCGATGGTGGCCGCGCAGGGGCGGTTGGTGGGCAACGCGAGGCAGATCCTCTTCACCGCGTCTCCTCGGTGGGCGTCGGGGAGGGCGCCTCGGTCCACGAGTCCAGGCCCAGCAGCTTCCTTCCCAGCGTCGTCAAGGACGCGGTGCCGTAGCGGGTTGCCTCGGGCCGGTCGCTGTCGCCGACCATCGTCCTGTTCGACCTCGGTGTGCGGAGGGTGCGCCACGATTCGATCCGGGCTCGCCTCAGGTCCTTGTGGGTCTCCAGGGCCGGCATCATCGACAGGTACTGCACCGCACGCACCCCGTTCGTGGACAGGTTCGGTGCGACACCGTGGGCGAGGTGGCCGTTCCAGATCAGGAGGTCGCCGGGGTCCAGGGCCGGGTTGACCACAGGGAACAGCGCGCGGTCGGTGTTCGGCCTGATCGGATCGCGATCTGCCGGCTGTTCGTCCCGCCACCGTTCGAAGTGGCGGAAGAGCTCCGGTGAGCACTGGAATCCGCCGAGGTCGGGATGGCTGCTGTTCAACGCGATGATGCCCTGGACCCGCTGCGGCAGCTCGTCGAGAGTCGTGTCGACGTCCCAGTGCAGTTCGATGTCGAAGCCGGTGTCGTGCTGTTCGATGAGCGAGCGGCTGCGGTTGCCGCGGTTCGGGGGGTTGAGATTGAGGCGGTCCAGCGTTACCCACAGCTCCTGGCAGTCCCACACGTCCACGAAGGCGTCGTACACACGCCGGCTTTGACGGCTCTCCCAGATGAGCTGGTGGTGGTACGCCTCGACGAAGCCGTAGACGTAGAGGTTCCGATGGAGCTTGGTGCGATGTTTCCGCGCGGGGTACCAGGTCTCCGGACGCCGAGGGTCCATGCCTTGGAAGTTCCAGGCGAAGTCGAGGAGCTCCGCGGCCAAGGCGGCGGGGATGGCCTCCTTGACGACGACGTACCCGTAGGTCTGCCAGAAGCCGAAGTCTTCCTCCGACAGCACCCTTAACGGCAGCGTCTTCTCCAAGTCCCGCAGGGAGACGGGAGCCAGGTACTCCTCGGCATTCGAACTGCGATAGTTGCGTGCGGAAGCGGCACGGTATCCGCGCACTACTGGAGGCATTCGACTACTCCTTGTCATATCCGTCGGCTGAGAGCGCGCAGCGCTCGGACGGCGCGTCCGCGGGGCACGACCCGTCGCCTTGGACGGCCGGCTGCGGATTGGTGGATCTCGGCCACGGCCACACAGAAGACGAGCCCTGCCTGATGGCTGATCGAGAGTGAAACGCGCACGACGCCGGCTTTCTCGGCGACCAGAGCGGCACCTCCGGACAGCACCACCAGGGGCTCGGCGGAACGGTCTGCCAGCACCTCGATCTCCGGCCAGGTGAGGCCCTGGCCGAGCCCGCGGCCGAGCGCCTTCGCGACGGCTTCCTTCGCGCAGAAACGCCCGGCCAGGTGCTCGAGGCGCCGTTGCGGACCGAGTGAGTCGGCGTGGCGGAGCTCCGCCGGGGAGAAGACGAGCCGACAACCGCTGTCGCGGTCGGTCAGCCGCGCAATCCTGGAGACCTCCAGGAGGTCGACACCGACCCTGGTTGTGTGGCCGCAGCTGACCGCCTGAGCCGCCGACCCTGAGGTCCTGCTTTGGTGGCGCTTCATGGTGCGAACGCTAGCTGCCGCCTGCAGTGTTATTCAATAGGTTTGAATAATTGGGCTTGGGTGCCGCGCAGGTCTGGCCGAGGTGTCGAGTCGAGGCGGCGGCTGTGGCCTGGGGTTGGTAGTTGACCATGATGGATCGCCGGTCTACAGTTTCGACCTGAATTTCGAAATCTGCTTGCAAAATGCAGGTGCCGTCTGGGTGCCTAGCGGCGGTCGAGCGGGGCACCGGGCTGGTCTGGTGCGGCCCCGCGGGGAGTTGGGGGACTGGTCGGCATGATGAAAGCCAAGTTCGAGGGTGCGACAGGAACCGGCGCACCGACCTGGGGGCAGCAGCTCTTCTGGTCCCACCTCAGGGCCGCCGACCCGCCTGACCAGTGGAACCTGTCCGCACAGTGGCCGCTGGCCGAACCGGTCGCCGTTGCGGACGTGGTCGAGCTGTTGGGAGACCTGGTCGGTTCTCAGCCTGCTCTGCGGACCAGCTTCGCCATCGACGGCGACCAATTGCAGGCGCAGAACATCATCGGCAGTGGTCATGTGGATGTCCTCCTGACGGACGTGAACGGCACCGCTGACCCCGAGCCGACGGCCGAGGCGGTGCGCGTCGCGCTGAAGGCGCTGCCCTTCGACCTTGAAAGCGGGCCCCTCGCCCGGTTCGGTGTGGTGACCGACGGGCCCATCGCATTGACGGTGGTGATTGCCTGTTCACACCTGGTACTGGACTGGTGGGCGTTCCACCACCTGCTCCGAGACGAGTTCTACACACGCGTCGCCGCCTGGCCGGCAGGGCGGGCAGGTCCCGTGGACCTCGCCTCGATCGAGCGCGCCGAACTCGAGAGTACGAGACGCTACCGAATCAAGAGCCGCACTGCCATTGAGCGTTGGCGTACCATCAGCTCGGCCTACCCATCGTCCTCCGACATCTGGCGCCCGGACGCCACTGGACCGGAACTCTCGGTCGTGAGCGTGGTCCTGAGATCCAGTGCGCTGGCCTTCGCCGAGCACACTGTGGCGCGGAGCATCGGGCTCTTCGCCGGTGGATCGCTGCTGCTGTCCGCTGCCGCGGAGTTCGTCTGCGAGGCCGAACGGCGCGATCGAACGGCCTTCAGGGTCGCGGTCTGCAACCGCTTCTCGGCCAAGGACCGGCAGTACGCAGGGATCCTCAACCAATATTCGCTCGTCGGGGTCGAGTCGGGCCGTTCGGGTTTCGTCGAGACGGCCAGGCAGACCGACCAAGCGCTGCTCGCGGCTGTGCACAGCGGCGGGCTCTACGACCCGGCGGAGCTTGAGGCCCTTGAGAGCGAGCGGCTCCGGGACGGTCACGCCACGACGTATTCGTACGACTTCAACGACACTCGCATCGGTGTTGCCCGGCGCCGCGCCCCCTGCGTCCTGGATCGCGTCGGGCCGGCGGACCTCACCTGGGAGGAACCCAGGCGCCGCCCCGCCGCCGTCCTCTTCACCCTGAGTGTCTGGGACGAGGAGGACGCCACCTGTGTCGGTGCGGCCGTGGACACCACCTGGGCTTCGCCGCAGCGCGTCGCCCGGTGGCTGGCAGACACCGAGCTACGAATCCTCAACGCCGCGCGAGCCTGCGAACCGGCTTCCTGAGGGCAATGGCGAACGACAAGAACTGGAGGAATGCACTGTGGACGAGACATCCGACGTCGACGTCGAGGGCCTGATTTCGGAGGAGGTGCTGCGCGAAGCGGTGACGGCAGTGATGTCCAGCGCTCGCGCGGGGATCGAGAACTGCGGCTTCGCGAGCAGGATGGCCGACCTGGGCATGGACAGCCTTGCCCTGGCCGAACTGATCGTCCGGCTGGAGGACGCCACGGGGAGCTTCCTGGAGCTGCGTCCGGTCGTGCGGCTGGACACGCTGGGTGATCTGTGCGCCGCTCTCCACCGCGCTGGGACGTGGCAGTGACCGCCCTCTTCCCCGACGGGACACCGCCGCCCGGGATCTGCGACGAGGAGGGTTTTCTGACGTGGAGCGAACTCCACGACTGCGCGGAGCTCGCCCGTGCACAGATCGCCGCATTGGCCTCCGAGGTCGTCGCAGTCAGGGTGAGCTCCGGACGGCACCTCCTCGTGATGCTGCTGGCCCAGCGGGGACTTGACAAGGACCTTGTCGTTGCCGGGCCGGTCCTGGATCCCGGGGCGCTGCGCGTCACCGGGGCCGGACACCTCCTTCACCTGGATCGGGTGGGACGGCCGTCAGCCGTGGTCGACCTCCCGACAGAGGGCGAACAGCACCGGCCCCCGGGATCGGCTGCGGGCATTTGGGTCTTCTCGTCCGGCACCTCGGGGCATCCGGTGCCGACCCGCCACTGCTGGTCCGGACCCGGCACGGCCGTGTCCGGCCGCTCTTGGCGGCGGGGCGAGTACTGGGGTATCGGCTACGCGCCGTTCACGTTCGCCGGCGTCACAGCCACGCGCCAGGCGCTCGATCGCGCGGACCGGATCGAGTACGTCGACCCCGCGGACCTGCTCGTCGGCGACCACACCTGCGGTGGATTCGACGTGGTGGCCGCGACACCGTCGTTCTGGCGGATCGCCGCCATCTGCGCACGCAGGGACGGTCGCGGCGTCCGCCGGGTGAATACCGTCTCGACGGGCGGCGAACCCGTTGACGACCTGCTGTTGGAGGCCATCGCCACCGTCATCCGTCCAGGCCGTGTCAAGCAGATCTTCGGGACCACCGAGACCGGAACGGTCATCGAGGTCGATGACGGGCGCCCAGGTCTTCCGGCACAGCTGGCGGGCCAACGCCTCCCCACCGGCGCCGCGTTCGACGTCCGGGACGGGATGCTCATCGTGTCGAAGGGGCCGGACGCACCGTTCGTCCACACCGGCGACCGGGTCCGCCTCGAGGCAGGCCGCGTCCTGGTGATCGGCAGGGCGGGCGCGCTGATCAACGTCGGCGGACGGAAGGTCGATCCGGTGACCGTCGCCGGTGCCGTGCAGAGGTTGCCGAGCGTTCTTGCCGCCCGGGCGTACGCGGTCCGAAGCCCGGTTCTCGGCCACGTCGTGGGAGTCGACGTCGTCGTCTCCGGCGAGCAGCCGGCGGACGAGGTAGCCGATCAGGTCAGGGAGTTCAGCCGGCGGCATCTGGACCCGCACGAGCGACCGCAGCGAGTGCGCGTCGTCGAGTCCTTGGCCATCGAGAGATCAGGAAAGCTGCGAACCAGTGAATGAGCGTACTGTTTTCGTTACCGGCGGGTCGCGAGGTATCGGTCTTGCCATTGTCGAGGGCCTTCTGCAGGACGGCTTCAAGGTCGTCGTCATCGCCCGCACGAGGACGGCTGAGTTCGACGGCCTGACGGCCGCGCATCCCGGTCGCGTGGAGTTCCTCCCCGCGGACCTGGGCAGCCGCGCAGGGCAGGACGCCGCGGCACGAGCTCTCCGAGCCTGTCCCACCCTGTTCGGCCTGGTCAACAACGCCGGCCTGGCCGTCTCCGGACTCCATGTCGGGATAGCGCGCGACGAGATGGTGCGGGCCTGGGCGTTGAACGTCGAGGCGCCGATGCAGCTGAGTCAAGCCGCCGTGAAGGCGATGTACCGATCGAGGAGCGGACGGATCATCAATATCTCCTCCATCAGCGCGCACAAGTCCTACCGGGGGCTCGGTGTCTACACTGCGACCAAATCGGCCCTCGAAGGCTTCGCCCGCGTCCTGGCCCTCGAAGTGGGCGGCTGGGGGATCACCGTGAACACCGTGGCGCCCGGGTTCATCGAGACCGAAATGAATGCCGATCTCCCGGCCGAGGTCATGGACCGGATCCGACGGCGCAATCCGTTGTCCCGCAAACCGGCGGGCGCCGACGTCGCGGATGCCGTGCGTTACCTGCTCGGCCCCGGAGGCGACGTCGTGACTGCCCAGGTGCTCAAGGTCGATGCGGGGGCAACGGCATGAACTGCTGCCCCAGGAACGAGGCCGCTGATCAATGACCGCTCTCGGCGAGGAAGTCATCGAGGCGGTGCCGGAGATCGTGGCGAAGGTGCGGAGGGTTCCGGATCGCGCGAGGCAGTTCGAGGTCTCCGCAACAGCCGCAGTCTCGGAGTTCCGCATCGTCCCGGCGCTGCTGGAGCAGCTCAGGAGATTCGGCCTACCGTCGCGGAGGGTCGGCGGTGACGAGCTCTTCGACCGGTACGACCTCCTCAACGTCGCGCTGAACCTGGACATCGGGTCCGCGCAGCGCAAGGTGCTCTCCTGGTGGGCCAGGGAACTGGATCGCCCGTACGGCGATTTTCACACCTACGAGCTGGAATACATTGCGTCATGTCCCGACCCGCGGCACCCCGGAACGTGCGACTACCGTGTGCTGAGGCCTGACCGACCGCGGCTATCGGCAACTCGAAGCGCTCCGGACCCGAGCACCCTGCACCGTGAGTCGTTCACTCTTCCTCGGATCTGGCCGGACCTGCCCCCGGCCGTACAGGAGCTGATCGAGGGTTTCAGCCGGTTGAGCTACCTGCGGCTCCCGCACCCACTCTGCTGGGACGTCGAGTTCATCCTCGCGAGCGGAATCGGCGACTGCGCGGGTATGAGCAGGATCCTCGTGGACGAGGGGCGAAAGCGAGGGCTGGCGGCTCGCTTCAGCTTCGGAAAGTCCTTGACTCCGCCATTCGCCTCGACCCACTACTGGGCGGAGTTCATGGTCGACGGCATCTGGGTTCCGGTTGACCCGCTGCTGAACGGCGCCATGATCGGCTGGGGCCTGTTGAACGCGTCGCGGTGGACCGTCTTCTCGTCACTGGGCGGAATCATGGCCCGGCTGGCGCGGGGAGAACGCGACCTGGTCCTTCATGCGGATGCCCGACACGGCAGTCGCCCGGTGCCGGTGCACCTACGCGCCACTCACCTCACCGGGTAGCTCCGTCGCCGACTAACCGGCGGTCCACTCCCCACGTGGACCGCCGGTGTGAGTGTTCCGAGTCCTGTGAAGTCCTTGGAGCCAGGCCTATGGCGCTGGCCTGCATACCCTGATGAAAATGGCCGAAAACGGCATCGACTGGCGTTCCGGATGCCGTCGGTGATCTTCGCATGTGAGGGCGGGGTTGCCGCCGATCAGCGGTCACTGCCCGGCCCGCCTGTTTCCCGGTCGGGAGTTCGGCCTGGCCAGAGGGATGGGCTGCGGTGGCAATGGGTTCCTGGCCCGGATCCGTACCGTTCCTTGCCGGCCTCGCGGCGTATTCTCCCGTCCCGGCCGAACACCTGGTCGCCGGCGGCTACGTCGGGCCAACGATGTGGGCTCTGCGCACCCGCCGCTGACGCGGCGGGTGCGCAGAGCCCACGTCAAGCATGTCCTCACCGCCGGACCAGTCCAGCAATCCGCTTCACGCTCCTGAGCCAGATTCGAGTAGCACCATCGGTTTCCGGTCGCGCGCGTCGCGCTGGACCTGGACATCGACAAGGAGTCCCTGCGGAACCGGGCCGCCAGTCCGCGTCGACCGCAACCTCACCGCCGAGTGGCCCGACCTGGACGAAACGGAGAGACGGTGCTGCGGTGGCGGATCAAGAAGGCCGGCCGGAGGGGCGCGGCACCGCGTGAACGAGGGTGGCGGCGAGCCCGACACGGTCTGCGTGGCCACGCGCGCCGAGTGTCCTCGGCGTTGCGGGGCCGCTCAGCCGTTAATGCCCGTGTATCCGCGCAGGGCGCGGTTCCACAGCAGGCGGGAGACCAGGTACGCCACCACCCCGACCGCCGGTGATGCGGCCGCGACGGCAGCGGGAACCCCGAGGCCGGCGGTGTTGCCGGTCAGCACGCCGGTCGGTAGATACGCGATGAACGCCAGCGGCAGCACGAAGGTGAATGCCCAGCCGACCGCTCTCGGCAGCACTTTCAGCGGATAGTTGCCGAATGTGCTCATGAGCTCGGCCGTCCAGTAGCTCCACTGCACGGCCGCCGGGAATCTGAAGTGCAGACAGGAGAGCGTCGTGTAGACGGCGGCCTCCAGCAGCGTGCCGCCTGCCAGGGCCGCCGCGGTGTACAGGATCCGGGCCGGAGTCCAGGGCACGTCGAAACTCAGCACCGCGGCGACGAACAGCGACACTCCGACGATCAGGTCGCCGAACGCGTTGGAGGGGAACGTGGCGAGCTGGACCTGGCGGTAGACCGGCAGCGGCCGAAGCAGCAGCGCGTCCAGATTGCCTTCCTGGACGAATTCAGCCAGCGTGGCGATCCGGCCGAAGAACAGCCAGAACAGGGCGTGGCTGAGCATGCGCAGGGCCACGATCATCAGCACGGCATGCGCCGGCCAGCCGCCCATCCCCGGGAAGCGTCCAAGGACGACCGAGGCGAAGACGATGACCGACGTCTGGTAGACGGCGCCGAACAGCACGTTGACCAGGAATTCGCCGCGGTAGTCGAGGCTGGCCCGGAACGTGAGCGCGACAATTCTCGCGGTGACTCGGAGGCGGGCGAGCGCCGGGTGCATGGTCATCCCCCCTGGGACTGGATCTTGTCGGACGCATTGCGCCACAGCAGCCTGGTCAACGTGGTGAGGACAGCGATCCAGGCGAGCTGCAGCGCGATCTGCTCAGGAAGCTCCTGCACGGGCATCCGGCCGGTGTAGAAGGAGAGCGGGACGTTGAGTGTCGCCTGGAAGGGCATCAGAGAGCTGAACAGTTGGAACCACTGGGGGAAGAACCACAGCGGTGCCAGAGCCCCGGACAGCAAGGCCTGGACGAACTCCAGGATCGCGACGACGGCCCCGTTCTTGACCATCCAGAAGCACATCTGGTCGACCAGCAGGCCCAGTTGGTAGACCACGACCTGCCCCAGCAGCGCGGTCACCGCAAAGGCCGCGGCGGCGCTGCTCGAGGCCGGTGCCGTCAACAGACCGACGGCCAGGCAGACGACGTAGACGACGGCGGCGCGGGCGAGGCCGTAGCAGCGGTCCCCGACGGCGCGGACCAAGCAGTAGCGCCGCGCGGCCATCGGCCGCAGGAACCAGTAGATGATGGTCCCCGACCCCACATGCTGGTAGACGGTGTCCCGGGCGATCCACCGGTCCGTCTCGTTGATCTGCGTGATCAGCACGGAGAGGATCGCGAAGGCGAGCGCCTGCGTGCGTGTCAGCCCGGCGCTCTGTGCCGTGCCCCGGTACAGAGCCGACCAGAGCCAGTGGACGAGGAGAACGCTGACGGTCAGTCGCACCGCCCGGGCGGCTATCCGTCCAGGAGAATGGACGTCACCGAGCGCGGTGATCACTGCGACCCCGGCGAGGCGGGGGAGGGCGTTGCGGACGGTCCGAACGCCGCTTGCCACGGAGGTGCTCATGCCGTCCTCACGCCGGGGCGGGCATCGAGGTAGGCGGCCCGCAGGACCTGCTCCAGATCCTCCTGTTCGATGGAGATGTCGGTCACCTCGTAGCGCTCGATGATCCGGCCGAGGGCCTCGTGCGGCGACAGGACGTCGGCTCCCTGAAGGGGTTCGAAGACCGTCCGCGAGCCTTCGCTGCGGACGACGGCGAGCCCTCGGGGGCAGCCTGCGGCGCCGTCGCGGCGGTGCGTGCCCACGACCGTCGCATGGACCTGCCAGCCGCTGCCGAACCGCTGCCGCATGTGCTCCAGCGTGCCGTCGAGCACCACCCGGCCGTGGTTGACGATCACTACGCGCCCGGCCAACCGCTCCACTTCGGAAACGTCGTGGGTGGTGAGCAGGACGGTGCGCCCGCGCTGCTCCACCTCGTGTCGCAGCAGTGCCCTGACCTTCTCCTTCACCACGATGTCCATGCCGATCGTCGGTTCGTCGAGGAAGAGTACGGGTGGGTCGTGGAGCAGGGCGGCCGACAGGTCGCACAGCACCCGCTGGCCGAGCGAAAGGTGACGGACCCGCGTGTTCCAGAACGCCGAGATGCCGAGCAGGCTGTCGAGTTCGGCCAAGCGAGCCGCGTGCGCGCTGGCCCCGACGCCGTAGATGTCCCGGAGGATCCGGAAGGACTCCCGCGCCGGAAGGTCCCACCACAGCTGCGTGCGCTGCCCGAAGACGGCACCGATGTTCCGGGCGTTCGCCTCGCGTGCCAGGTACGGTACGACTCCGCCGACGACGGCCGAGCCGGCTGACGGCGTGAGAATGCCCGTGAGCATCTTGATGGTGGTCGACTTCCCGGCACCGTTCGGTCCGAGAAGCGCCAGCAACTCGCCCTGCTCCACGGCGAACGACACGTCTTCGACCGCCCTCCTGACTTCGTACTCCGGTGCCAGCAGCGCTCGGAGGCCGCCGCGGACGCCGGGCTTTCGTACGACCGAGCGGAACGTTTTGACCAGTCCTCGGGCTTCGATCGCGGGCATGAGGAATCACCGCCTCGTCGTATGGGGCACGGCGGTGCGACTCGGGCACCATCCGTGCGAAACAGGCTCCTGCCGCACGTCGGGGCAGGATGGGGAAGGAACCGGTGGGCGAGACTACCGGCCGATGGCGACGACAGCGCCGGTCTTTCGCGCCTCCTCCGCAGCCCACACCACCCGGTGCGAGTCCAACGAGGCGGACGCGTCCGATCTGATGTGGGAGCGGTCTCCCGTGGCCACCGCGTCGAGGAAGCCCTCGATCATGGCCTCGTCGCCGCCGCCGTGCCCGTCGGGGAGTGTGGATCCCGCACTGCTGCGGGTGAGGATGACGCTGTCCGTGTCGGTCACGAAGTCGGTGATCCGAAGCCGCACGCCGTTCCCCTCGATCTGTCCCCTGGTACCGAAGAGCCGGGTCTTGCGGTGCTCCAGCCGGGTGAAGGCGCTCATGGTGAATGAGGCGGTGGCACCACTCCCGAACTCCATGGTCACCACCTGGTGGTCCACGACGTCGTTGTCGCAGCGGTACACGCAACGTCCGTAAGGGCTGTTTCGCAGGTCCGCCAGGACACCCTGCTCGGTGCGTTCCGGCGTCACCGGACTCAGTGGCCAGTACTCCCGGCGTTCGTCGCCGAGGCAGCGGAGGTAGATCCGCTTGGCCGAGTACGGGCACGACTCCTCCACCTGGCAGTCCAGGCAGTTCTCTGTCGACCCGGCCGGGGCGTTGCCGCTGTGGAAGTGCATCAGCGAGCCGAACGAGGACACCCGAGTCGGCACCTGGCCGATCACGTGGATCAGCCAGTCGATGTCGTGGCTTGACTTGGACAGCAGCATCGGGGAGGACCCGGCCTCGCTGTTCCAGTTGCCCCGTACGAACGAGTGCGCCTGGTGCCACCAGCCCACCGATTCCAGGTGCTCCACCGAGACGATGTCGCCTATCCGGCCCGAGTCGAGGGCTTCTTTCAGCGCACGGGTGTACGGGGTGTAACGCAGCATGTGGCAGACGGCGAGGATTACGCCTGCGCGTTCGGCGGCCTCCACGATCACCCGACTGTCCACCTCGCTCGGTGCCATCGGCTTCTCGAGCAGCAGGTGGCAGCCCATCTCGGCGAACGTGACTGCAGGACCGAGGTGGTCCTGGTCCTGGGTGGCGATCACCAAGGCGTCAGCAGGGCGGCCGGCGGCCGCCATCGATTGCCAGTCAGGGAACACGGCTGCGGCCGGCACGCCGAACTCGGCCGCTGCCGCGGCCCGTACGGCTTCCCGCGGCTCGGCGATCGCGGTGATGCGGGCGCCGTGGCTTGCGGCGAGCCTGGCGTAGCCGAGGCCCCGTGTGCCCAGCCCTGCGACTGCCAGTGCCACGGGCCTTCGGCCGGCGCTCACCGGGCTGTTCCGCAGGGAGTCGCGGGCAATTCGACGGGGTGCGCGTGCGGTTCGGCGATCAGGCAGGGAAGCACGTGTAGGGTCCTTCAGCTTAGCGAGATTATTAAAGATGGCTGCATTAATAATCGACGGCAGGTTTGCCTGTCAAGGGGATCGCACGGGTGGCTCGCCCGCTCCGTCGTCTGCTGCGGCGCGGGGGCGGCGGTCGCAGAAGATGGCACTTTGCGACGGGCGGAGTCGGGCGTCGGGCGGGGCCGGTAGCCCAGTGCCCGGCTTGCATCTGCGTGGTCGGCGCAGGGCTCTCCCTGCGGTTAATTATAAAAATAGTTTGAATATCTACCCGCTGATCGGCTAGCTTGAGCCATACCCGCAGCGACACGAGGGATGTGAGCGCCATGCCCGACCCGCCAACCCCCGCGCCATCGCCGGCAGTGCCGGGGACCTTCACCGCGCGGCTCAAGAACGCGCTGGTGGGCGACCCGGAGGCCAGGTTCGTCCACCTCAACAACTTCGAGGTCGAGCGGTTCTGGGCGGAGGGTGAGCCCGGGCTCCCCGGCGCCGGGATGTCGTTCGCCCCGGCCACCGTCAACCGGATCGAGGAAGTGGGACTGTGCCTCGCCGCGCAGGGTGATTTCGTCGTCCTCAAGGAGATGCCGGACCCCGGCTACGCGGCCTATCTGTCGAACCTCGGGCTCCTCGCGGCAACCGTGCTGACGGTCGACGGGAACAATCCATCGCGCACGGTGACGCAGGACGCGCTGGACTCCCCGCGGTTGCTCGAAACCCTGCGGGCGCTCAACGACGGCCGCACCTACCTCGCCCCGATGGGCGTTTCGGTCCTCGAAGAACGCCTCGCTGCGGCATCGGGTCTCCCGCTCGCGGGTGCCGGCTCCGCGGTGGCCAGGCAGGTGAACGGCAAGATCTACAGCCGGGACCTGGTCGACGCGCTCGGTCTGACGCCTGTACCCGGGACGGTGTGCCGAACGGTCCGGGAACTGGCACGGGCGCTGGAAGAGGCCTTCGCAGACCCGTCGGCCCGGCTCGTCGTGAAGGAATCACTGGGTGTGTCGGGTCGAGGCATGGTCGTCCTGGACGGCTCGCAGCGCGGCGAACGGCTGATCCGGATGATTTCCCGCCGCAGTTCGACCGACGATCGCCTTCCGGTGGTGGTCGAGCACTGGTTGGAGAAGCGGGCGGACCTCAACTATCAGTTCCTGGTGGGACGGGACGGCGGCACCGCGTTCGAGACCGTCAAACTGGCACTGACCCAGAACGGGGTCCACCGTGGTCACGTCTTCCCGGCCGGTCTCGGCCCGCAGGACACAGCGGTGCTGGAGAACGCGGCCGAGCGCATCGGCGAGGCGCTGCACGCATCCGGTTTCCACGGCTTGGTCGGTGTCGACGCCCTGCTCGGTGCCGACGGAGTCCTCTACCCGTGCCTGGAGATCAACGCCAGATTCAACATGGCTACCTTCCAGAACCGGATCGCCGAGGAGCTGATCCCGCCCGGGGCTCACGTCCTGGCCACCCAGCTCGAACTGCGGCCCACCCGGACGGTCGGGTTCGAGGAGGTGCGGTCGGCGCTTGACGGCCTCCTCCTGGATTCGAAAGAGCACGTCCGAGGAGGCGCCCGCGGCGTACTGATCAACAACTTTGCCACCCTCAATGCGGCCCTACTGGCCGACGACCAGCAGTACGGCCGGCTGTACGCCCTGGTCGTCGGTGACGACGAGGCCGACACCCTGCGCCGACTGGCGCGATTGGAGGACGTCATGCAAGGGCTGGTGACCCCTTGACCCCCGGCCACATCGACTGGACCGGAATCGCCGAGGAGTACGGCACGCCGACGTACGTGTACGACGGCGACTGGCTCGTCGACAACTTCCGCCGCCTGCGCAGTGCCCTGCACCCTGCGCTGGAGGTCTTCTTCTCGCTGAAGTCGAACCCTAACCGCGGGGTCTACGACGTCCTGCGCTCAGCCGGCGCCAGGGCGGAGGTCTCCTCGCTCGCGGAGCTGGAGCTCGTCCTGCGGGCCGGTACGGATCCCGAGAACATCATGTTTCTGGGCCCCGGCAAGAGTGCGCGGGAGATCGCTCGATGCATCGACGCGGGTGTGTACGCGGTCGTCTGCGAGTCGTTCACGGAGTTGGCGGCGATCGACCGCGCGGCCGAGGCCGTCGGTCGCCGGATTCGAGTGCTCCTCCGGATCAATCCGCCCTTCTCGGTGGCGGGCTCCCGGCTGACAATGGGAGGGAAACCGACCCAGTTCGGCATCGATGAGGAAGCGGTCCTCAGCTGTTCCCCGTTCCTGGAACGGTTGACGAACACCGATGTCGCAGGCATTCAGGTCTACCTGGGCACCCGGATCCTGGATCCGTCGGTCATCGTCCGGAACACCGCCTACGTGTTGGACCTGGCCAGGCGCGTCAAGGAGGCGACAGGCATCAGGCTGGATGCCGTGGACGTGGGTGGGGGCCTCGGCGTCGCCTACTTCGACGGCGAGCGTGACCTCGACCTGGCGGAGCTCACCGAGGGCCTGAACCCGCTGATCGAGGAGTTCGCCACAGCCCAGCCGGAGACCAGGCTGATCATGGAATCGGGCCGATTCCTGGTCGCCGGGTGCGGCACCTACCTCGTGCGCGTGCGCTACACGAAGAAATCGATGGGACAGAGCTACGCCGTTGTCGACGGCGGGACTCACCACCACATGGCGGCCGTGGGCATCGGCTCCTTCGTGAAGCGCAACTTCCCGATCGCCGAACTCTCCCGTGGGGGAGCGGGCGAGGCACCTGTGGAGTCCTGGAACATCGCCGGGCCGCTGTGCACCCCGAACGACACCATCGCCAAGGGCGTGGCACTGCGGAAAGACCTGGAACCGGGGGACCTCATCGGCGTCCGGCGTTCGGGTGCCTACGGCCCGACCGCCTCACCCACCCTGTTCCTCAGCCACGGCTACCCGGGCGAGGTTGTGGTCCTGCGCGGCAGGACCTACCTGGTCCGAGCGCCGGACACCACCGAGGACATCCTCTCCCGCCAGTCCACCCACGCTGATCTGGCCCGGGCGGCCGAACCGCCCCATCGACCCGCACTGACAAGGAGACACAACGATGACGAAGGACCTGACCGACAAGACGATGACCTTGGTTCACGAGGTCCTCGTGGAGACGCTGATGCGAGACCTGCCGGAGCTGACCGCTGAGACCCGCCTGTTCAACGACCTCGCCCTGGACTCGACGAACGTCATCGAGCTCCTGATGATTCTGGAAGACCGGGTCGGACTGCAGATCGACGCCGACGAGCTGACACCTGAAGTCTTCGACACCGTCGGTTCGTTCGGCATGTTCGTCGAGACACGTCTGGCGGACCACGCGGTCTCGGACCGGTAGTACCCTCGCTCGCCCACCGGCTCGGACGTCGTCCGACTGCAGACCGGGCCGACCGGTCCACTCAGTGATGCTCCGCAGACCGGGTCGCCCGCCCGGTCCCGCGGGAACCGCGAGCAGCCGCCGAAGGACAGCCACCTCGACACAGCCGGATGCCGGCGTCGCACACTTCTCCGGACCGCGACGCCGGCATCCTCTGTCATTTCTTCGCAACCCACGGCGCTCCACCTTCTTGCAGCTCACGGTTGCTGGCGAGCGCGACGCGGAGCCGGCAGCGGACGAGCTGTGCGGCCGGCGAGTGCCGATGGCCGCTGTTCGGCCGGCGGCCTGGTACCGCTGCTCGACGATGGGGCCGGCGACCCAGCGAACGTCTCAGCCCACTGGATGATCGATTCCGAGGGGTTCAGCGATCACCTGCAGCTATAAGGGCAAGTGTCTGCTGGAGGTTGTACTCGGCGATCCCCGACATCGTGTCGCGGTCGGGAAAGTCTCCGTCCGGGAGCCGTAGTGGTCCGGCGACGAGGGACAGCCGCATCGCCGGCGTGTAGAAGGCCGGACGCTGTTCATCGAGGGCGCTGTCGGCCGGCAACCGGTAGTGCTCGCCGAATCGGATCCGTAGGAATGCGTGCTCCCATATGGACGGGTCCGTACTCCGAACGCGCATGCACGGTGGCGGCCAGTTCGTGAACCACCTGCTCCAGATGCTCGCGGACCCGTCCGATCCGGGTGTCGCGCAGGGCGGCCTTGCCGAAGCACGGGCCGGTGTGCCGTTGCACGACGTCGAGGGCCACGGCCAGGAGCGCCACGGTTGGTTCCGCGTGGTGCGGGTCGCGCCGGAGTGCTCCGAGGTTTTCTCCGGGCACGTCCTCGACGACCGCGGGGTAGCGGCTCCGGCTCGGGTCGGCCAGACGAATCCGGGGTGTGCGGATCCCGAGAACATCCAGGGTCCTGGTGGCTGCCTGGAACAGATCGATGCCGGAGGCGTGCGAGAACGGATCGGCGTGATCGGCATGCGTGGAGGGCCAGTAGTTCTCGCCTTCGTCCCAGATGCAGACGATCGCGGTCGTGTCGTCGTCGCAGGCAAGGCGGCGCACGCCACCGGGTCGACGCCCCCGGCTCGCCCGCACCTACGCGGTCTTCACCACCCGCCACATGGGGAACGGCCAGGCCACCTCTCCCTGATGACCTGTGGCACGCCGTTGGTCGAGAACGCTGCGGCTACGGAGAGACCCGTCGGCCGGCGGTGCCCGCCCGGGCACCGCCGGCCGGTGTCAGTGCTTGCGGCGTCGCCCTCGTCGCCGTCGCAGGTTGCCGTGGTGGCCGGGGCGAGGGATGCGGAAGTGGAGCCGATCGCGGCGTGGTCGTCCGAGTGCTCGTCGGAGCGGCTGGGCGGCGGTGAGGCCGGTGCGGTGCTGGGGCCCGAGGGAGTGGGTGTGGTGAACAGGTCGGCGGCGGGCTTGCCGGTGGGGGCGGTGCCGCCGGCGCCGAGCTGGACGCGAACGTCGGCGCCGGTACCGGTGGCACTGATCGACAGGTGTGCTGTGGTGTCGGTCAGCGGAGCGCCGTTGGTGGCGAAGGAGCCGGTGGCGGCCTTGTCGTCGTGCTTGACGTTGCTGATCATGACGGCGCTGCCCGTACCGGCCGCCAGACACGCGGTAGACGTCGACGCTCCGGCTGACGTCGACGTCCGGGGTGGCGGAGTCGGGCTTGCGGCACTCGACGACGATGCGGTCGCCGCCGGTGCCGAGCGGCAGGTCGATGCGGGCCGCTGTCAGGTGATCGGCGGGTTGGCTGCTCGAGCGGGGCCTGTTGGTGGGGCTAAGGCTTGCTCGTTGAGGGGCAGGAGAGCGGGTTCCGGCCGAGGGCCGGCCGGTTCGGGGGTGCTGTTGGCGCCGAAGAGCCGGGCGTTGAGGTGGTCGAGGGCGAGGCGGGCGGCGCCGAGGGCAACCGCTTCGGTCCCGAGGATGGAGGCAGCGACCTGGGGCGGGTCCAGGCAGAGCTGGTCGAGGTGGGCGCGGACGGGATCGGTGACGGCGTCGCCGGCCCGGGAGAGGCCGCCGCCGATGACCACCAGGTCGGGGTTGACGGTGAGGACCATCGCGGCAAGACCTTGGCTGACGGTGCGGGCGAAGCGGTCCACGAGTTCGACGGCCTCGGGGGCGCCGGACTGGGCTTCTGCGAAGATCCGGGCCGGGTCGGAGGCGTTGCGGATGTCGTTCACGGCGTCTCCGTCCCAGCCCAGGACGGCGAGGGCACCGATCTCGCCGGCCGCGCCGCCGCGGCCGCGGTGCAGGCGCCCGCCGAGCATCATGCCGACTCCGGAACGTCGGCCGGCGATGAGCTGGATGAAGTCGTCGGCGTGCCGCGCGGCGCCGCACCAGTGTTCGGCGAGGGCAGCGAGGTTGGCGTCGTTCTCGACGTGCGCCGGGCAGTCGAACCAGGTGGCGGCTTCGCGGGCGAGGTCGAGACCGGTCCACTCGGGCAGCGGGGTGGACAGACGGATCCGGCCGGCGCCGTCGATGACGGCGGGGACGCCGAGGCAGAGGCCGCGCAGGCGGGCGGCGGGGTGTTCGGCGAGGAGGTCGGCGGCGAGTGTGCGCAGGGCGGCGGAGCGTTCGGCGGCGTCCAGGGGCTGGGGCAGGTCGGCACGCCGGGTGGCGACGACGGTGCCGTCGAGGTCGGCCAGCAGGAGGGTGGTTTTGGTGACGCCGACGTCGATGCCGAGGACGTGTCCGGCTTCGGCCCGGAAGCGGTAGCGGCGGGCGGGTCGGCCGATGGCCTTCTCGGGGGCGATCTCCTCAGTCCAGCCGTTCTCGCCGAGTTCCTCGAGGACGGCGTCGACGGTCTGCCGGGAAAGTGAAGCGGCCTTGCCTATCTGGGACTGGGTCATGGGCTGGGCGCTGCGCAGGACGCGCAGGACGGCCTCGGTGTTGAGCCGCCGCAGCAGGGTGGGGTCGCCGCCGGTGAGGGCAGTGCCGTTCACAGGACCTCGCTTCAGGATGTGGAACGCCCCCTGCGTTCCTGCCGCCATGTTATGCCGAAACGTTACGGAAAGCAATTACGTAATGCCTTGACGGCTTGGCGTCCGGGGGAGCATGCTCTGACTTACGCAAGAAGTCGCCATAACTCCTTGCGTAGTCTCGACAACGTGCAGGGTTTCGCATGTCCGACCCTGCCCCTTTGAGGAGCACCCATGTCCGCAAGACCCCTTCGCCGTTCGGCCCGCACCACCGCGATGTGCGCCATGCTGGTGGCTGCCGCAACCGGCCTGACCGCCTGTGGCGGCCTGACTCCCGGAGGCTCCTCGGCCGGACCGGCCCCCACCGGCCCCGTCTCCACCGCACTGCCCACCGGGAGTGCGACGCTGACGATCGTGAGCTCCGAGAACGCCGGTACCACTAAGGCCCTCGCGCAGGCTTTCCATGCCAAGCACCCGAACATCACGGTGGACTTCCAGTACACGGGCCCGGACGACTACGACAAGAGCCTCAACCTGAAGCTCTCCTCCGACCAGGCGCCCGACCTGGCGCTGCTGAACAAGCTCGGCACCACCGTCAAGGCCAACCTGGTGCGCAGCCTGGACGACTACGCCAAGGCCTACGGTTGGGACGCCAAGTACTCGTCCACCGAGCTGGACCAGTGGCGGGCGAGCGACGACGGCAAGCAGCTGGGCACCGGGCACCTGTGGGCCGGGCCGGCCGGGTTCTCGGTGGTCGGCGTCTTCTACAACAAGGACATCGCGGCGAAGCTCGGCATCACCCCGCCGACCACCCGGGCCGAGTTCGACGCCGCCCTCGCGAAGGCCAAGGCGGCCGGGGAGCTGCCGGTCCAGCTCGGCAACCTGCAGGGCCACTCGTCCTTCATCGTGCAGTCGATCGTGGACGCCACCGACGGCGCGGCGAAGACCAGCGACTGGGTCAACGGCAAGGCCGGCGCCACCATCAAGACCCCCGGGGGCACCGCCGCCGCGACCACCCTCGCCGACTGGGCGAAGAAGGGGTACCTGCCGGACGGCGCCAACGGCACCGACCTGCCCGGCTCGGTCGCCGAGTTCACCAAGGGCAAGGGCCTGTTCCTGTTCAACGGCTCCTGGGACGCCCAGGTGATCGACAAGGCCGCCCACGGGAAGACCGGCTTCCTCACCTTCCCCGGTGAGAGCGGCAAGGCCACCGGCATCGGCACCTCGGTCGCCTACGCCATCCCCGCCAAGGCCAAGAACCCCGACCTGGCCGCCGCCTTCCTGGACTTCATGAACACCCCCGAGGCCGCGCAGATCCAGTTCGACACCGGCTTCCTGCCGGTCGCCCACGCCGACACGGTCAAGGGCGCCGAGGGCAACGTGATGAACGAGGTCGCCAAGGGCTGGGCCGCCGTCAACAAGGACAACGGCCTGGTGAACTTCTTCGCCAACACCGACGCCACCATGGGCGACACGCTCACCTCCCAAGGCCAGCAGCTGATCGGCGGGAAGATCGGACCCGAGCAGTACCTCGACGCTCTGCAGAACGACTGGACCAAGGGCCACCAGTGACCAGCACCCCCCTGCGCGAGCCGCGCGGCACCGCACACCGGGCCACCCCGCCCCCCGGCGGTGAACCCGGCGCCCGGTCGCAGGCCCGAGCCGGCCAGCCGACGCGCACCCTGCGCGTCGGCCCCCGCCGCCCGGCCGGCCGGAAGGTCGCGTACCTCTACCTGGCGCCCGCGCTCACCCTGTACACCGCGTTCGTCGGCCTGCCGTGGCTGCACACCGTGTGGCTGTCGTTCTTCGCGTGGGACGGCGTCACCGCCGGCACCTGGGTCGGGCTCGACAACTACCGGCAGGTCCTGACCGACCCCGCGCTGCGCGCCTCGGTCCTGCACGCGCTCGGCTTCATCGGTTTCTACTCGCTGCTGCCGATCGCCCTGGGCCTGCTGCTCGCCGCGGTCATCGGCGGCCGCGGCGGACGCCGCTACCCGGTCAGCCGCACCGTGCTCTTCCTGCCGCAGGTCGTGCCCCTGGTCGCGGTCGGTGTCACCTGGAAGTGGATGTACTCCACCGACGGCATCGTCAACCAGGGCCTGCGCGCGATCGGCCTCGGTTCGATGACCCGGGCCTGGCTCGGCGACTTCACCTGGGCGTACGTCGCGGTCGGGCTGGTCGGCACCTGGGTGATGCTGGGGCTGTGCCTGGTGGTCTTCCAGGCCGGCATCCAGAAGATCGACACCAGCCTGTACGAGGCCGCCCGGCTCGACGGTGCCGGACCCGTCCGCGAGTTCTTCGCCGTCACCCTGCCCGGGCTGCGCGCCGAGATCGGCGTCGCCATGACCATCACCGTGATCGCCGCGCTCGCCAGCTTCGACGTCGTCTACGTCACCACCGGCGGCGGCCCCGGCGACTCCACCACCGTCCCCGGCGTGCTGATCTACCGGCTCGCCTTCACCAACGGCGAGGTCGGCGCCGCCTGCGCCCTGGCCGTCGTGCTGAGCGCGCTGATCGCCCTGGTCGTGCTGGGGATCAACCGGATCACGGGGGAGAAGGACTGATGAACCGTCGTTTCGAAGGTCTACTCGGCCGTGCCGTGATGGCCGCCTTCTGCCTCGCCGTGCTCGTCCCGTTCGCCGGGATCGTGCTCGCCGCGCTCAACCCGCCCGGCACCCTGGTCGGCGGCCTCCAGTGGCCCGAGCACCCCACGTTCGAGTCGTTCACCCGGGCCTGGTCCACCGCAGGGTTCGGGCAGTTGCTGAGCAACAGCACGGTGATCGCCCTCGGCGTCGTCCCGCTGGCGCTGGTCTGCGCCTCCCTGGCCGGGTACGCCTTCGCCCTGATGGAGTTCCGCGGCCGCAAGGTGATCTTCGCCTTCCTGATGCTGGGCCTGGCCCTGCCGTACGAGGCCGCGGTGGTGCCGCTCTACTACGACCTGCGCTCGCTCGGGCTGATCGACACCCCGCTCGCGCTGATCCTCGCCCTGGTCGGCCTGTTCATGCCCTTCGGCGCCTTCTGGATGCGCGAGCAGTTCCTCGCCCTGCCCAAGGAGATGGTCGAGGCCGCAGCCGTCGACGGCGCCGGAAGCTGGACCGTGCTGTGGAAGGTCCTGCTGCCCTGCGCCAAGCCGGCCCTGATCACCCTCGGCCTGCTGTACTTCCTGTGGGCCTGGAACCAGTTCCTGCTCGCGCTGATCCTCATCCAGGACCCCGCCGGACGCACCGCCCCCGCCGGCCTCGGCTTCTTCGTCGGCGCACACAACATCGACGTGCCCCTGCTCTCTGCGGCGACGCTGATCGTCATCGCCCCTGTCGTCGCCGTCTACCTGTTCTTCCAGCGGCACTTCATCGCCGGGATGCTCTCCGGCGCCGTCAAGGGCTGACCCTTCACACCTGTTCTCTCTCCACCGTCACCTGGGGGACCCACCGCCATGACGCATGCCCTCCTGCACCCGAAGACCTCCCCGACCCCCGCCCGACCGCCCCGTCTGATCCTGGTCGGCGCCGGTGGCCGCGGCTCCACCTACGCCACCTACGCGGCGTACACCGGCCGCGCCGAGGTCGTGGCGATCGCCGAACCCGACCCAGCCCGCGCCGCAGCCGCCGCGGCCCGCCACCCCGACGCCGAGGTGTTCGACGACTGGCAGCAGCTGGCCACACGGCCCCCCGAGGCCGACGCGGTGATCGTCACCACCCAGGACGCCGACCACGTCGAACCCGCCGTCCACTTCGCTCGGCTCGGCTACCACATCCTGCTGGAGAAGCCGATGGCCACCAGCGAGCAGGATGTCCGCCGGATCACCGACGCGGTGAACGAGGCCGGCGTGATGCTCGCCGTCTGCCACGTCCTGCGCTACACGCCCTACACCCAGGGCGTGAAGGCGATCATCGACTCCGGCAGGCTCGGCGAGATCGTCAGCGTCGAACACCTGGAACCGGTCGGCTGGTGGCACCAGACGCACTCCTACGTCCGGGGCAACTGGCGGCGGGAGGACCTGGCCACCCCGATGCTGCTGGCCAAGTCCTCGCACGACCTGGACTGGCTCTCCTACATCGTCGGCTCCTCGGTCACCAAGGTGTCCTCGTTCGGCTCGCTCAGCCACTTCCGGCCGGAGAACCGCCCGGCCACCGCGGCGGACAACTGCCTGGACTGCCCGCTGGAGCCGACCTGCCCCTACTCCGCGCCGCGCCTGTACCTGGGGTGTCTGGGCGACCCGGACCGGGAGCGGTGGCCGCTCGCCGCGGTGACCGGCGCGCGCACCCCCGAAGGCGTCGTGCAGGCGCTGCGCGAAGGACCGTACGGGCGCTGCGTGTACGCGTGCGACAACGACGTGGTCGACCACCAGGTGGTCAACCTCGAGTACGCGAACGGCGCCACGGCCTCGTTCACGATGACCGCGTTCACCCCGTTCACCCACCGCAAGACCCGGATCTTCGGCACCCGCGGCTCCCTCGACGGCGACGGCGTCAACGCCACCGTCACCGACTTCGTCACCGGACACGAGGAGACCCTGGTGCTCGGCGTGGACGGCCCGGACGCGGGCAGCGGCCACGGCGGCGGCGACGAGCGCCTGGTCGACGCCTTCCTCGACGCCCTCTGCACCGGTGATCCCAGGCACATCCTCTCCGACCCGGCGACCAGCCTGGAGAGCCACCGGGTGGCCTGGGCCGCCGAACGCTCCCGCCACAACGGGACGGTCGAGCACCTCGACTGAATCACTCGAGATCTCCGGGCCCGACCTTCCCCGGACCACGGGCCCGGACGTCCCCGGACGGCTGTCACCGCGCGAGCGGCCGCAGCCGTCCAGGGAAACCGGCGGTTGGTCGCGCACCCGGCGACTGAGCCGGCCCACCCCCACCCCGGGTCCGCCCCCCTGGACAGGACCCGGACCGCCCGGGGCGTCCTCGGAACACCTCCCCGCACGGAGCGCCGAACCCTGACGCCCCGGGACACCGCCCCCCGATCTCCGGTTCCGCGACGCCGGATGCCGGAAGCCATGCAGCACCCCCACCTCCCTGAAAGGGACCCCACCATGGCTGCACACCCCCCGGGCACCGCGCCCACCCCGTCCCGGCTCCGCCGGGCAGCCCTCGCCGTCGCCGGCCTGGTCACGGCCGCCGCGCTGGCGGCGCCGGTGACGGCCGCGCAGGCCGCCGACTTCCCGCCCAACCCCACCACGAAGTCGGGCTACACCCTGGACTTCGACGAGGAGTTCGACGGCACCACGCTCAACTCCGCCAAGTGGCTGGACTCCTACCTGCCGCACTGGACCTCCACCCCGGCCAACGCCAAGGCCCGCTACACCGTCGCCGACGGCGTCCTCACCGAGCGCCTGGACGCCGACACCCCGGCCTGGAACGCCCAGTACGACGGCACGGTGAAGATCTCCAGCATCCAGTCCTACGAGAAGGACTGGTGGCACCGCTTCAACTCCTCGATGCCCAACGACCACCACGAGCCGGACTTCAACGGCTACTCCACCAAGTACGGCTACTTCGAGATCCGGGCCAAGAACTCGAACGTCGGCGGCGGCGGCCACCAGGCCATGTGGCTCGTCGGCACCGACGACACCACCAGCGCCAACGCCAACTCCGAGATCGACATGATCGAGACGTTCTTCTCCAAGCCGAACAACTGGCGCATCGCCGCCTACGGCTGGAGCGACCCCAACTTCCTGTCCAGCTGGTACCTGTCCGACGCGGCCGTGCCCAGCGGCAGCCCCACCACCGAGTACCACGTCTACGGCATGGACTGGACCCCCACCCAGCTCAACTTCTACTACGACAACCAGCTCTACAAGACCATCAACGACGCGCCGAACTCGCCCATGGGCATGATCCTCGGCCTCTACACCGACGCCGGCTCCGGCGTCCACAACGACACCTGGCCCAAGACCTGGAACGTCGACTACATCCGGGTCTTCAAGAACAACGCCGGCTACCCCGAGCCGTACCAGCGGATCAAGAACCACCAGACCGGTCAGTACCTCAACATCGAGAACAAGACCGGCAACGTCCAGTACGGCAACGTGCCGGCCACCTACTGGAGCTCCCAGTGGTCCAAGGAGACCACCGGTGACGGCTACACCCGCTACCGCAACCGCTGGACCGGCGAGTACATGAACACCACCACCGCCGACGCAGTCGTCCACTACGGGAGCCTGCCCGCCACCGACGCCCGGAGCCAGTGGACCGAGGAAGCCGTCTCCGGCTACACCCGCCTGAAGAACCGCTCCACCGGCACCTACGCCCACACCGAGAACCTCACCGGCAACCTCCAGCACGGCGCCGCGCCGAGCACCTGGTGGACCGGTCAGTGGACCTTCGAACCCGCCTCCTGACCCCCAACCCCGCAAGAGCCTGACCCGGCATCACGGGCGCGGGCCGCACCCCACGGCGGCCCGCGCCGCACCCCCAGGAGCACACACCATGTCCGTCCGACCCGTCGCATTCGCCCTCGCGGCCGTCCTTGCCGCCGCGGGCTGCACCACGGCGCAGCCCGCGCCCCCCGGCCCCACCGTTCCCGACCACTCGGGGCAAAGCCTCTGGCACGTCATCGACGCCGACGGCAAGACCATCCGCCAGCTCCCTGACGACGACCCGGTGGTCACAGCCGTCCGGAAGACCGTGGTGCTGCACTCCGGAGCCGTCGACAACCGCGACGCCGCCGGCATCGCGGACAGCACCACCCAGGAATTCACCTTCTACGGAACCGACTTCACCGCTTCCCTGCGCGCCCAGCAGTACGACACCAAGCTCGCCGCCCTGTTCACCACCAACCACCTCGCCACCCGCCAGGTGAGCATTGCCTGGTACCAGTCCACCTTCCCCAAGGACATGACCACCGCCAAGGTCCAGATGGACGCCACCATCGAGTTCACCGCGGCGGACCCCGGCTACCTCGCTACCAGCCATCTCGAGCTCAACAAGCCCTACACCCAGCACCGCTCCGTCAGCCTCGCCAAGCAGGGCGACCGTTGGGCCATCGTCGCCATCGACAAGAACCCGCTGGAGGCGCAGAACCCCCCGGTCCCCACCGCTGGACCGAAGGCGAAGCCGTGAGCATCGCGGGCACACCCGTCACCGAGGCGTACGTGATCGCCCTGGACGTCGGCGGAACCGCCATGAAGGGCGCGGTCGTCGGACCGGACCTGCGACCGGTCCTCACCCTCAACCGCCCCACCCCGGTCCGGGACGGTCCGCAGGCCGTCGTCGAGGCGATCCGCGAGGTCCTCGCCGACCTTGACACCCGAGCCCTGACCCGGGGAATCGACCCCGTGCGCGCCGGCGTGGTCGTGCCCGGCATCGTCGACGAGGAACTCGGTGAAGTGCGCTTCAGCGCGAACCTCGGCTTTGAGGACCTGCCGCTGGCCAGGAGACTGAAGGGCCGCCTCCCGGTCACCGTCGGCCACGACGTCCGCGCCGGCGGCCTCGCCGAGGCTGTCCTCGGAGCCGCCGCCGGCACCCGTGACGTCGCCTTCCTCGCCGTCGGCACCGGCATCGCCGCCGCCCTGATCAGCGACGACCACCTGCTCACGGGCAGCGGCTGGGCGGGCGAGATCGGCCACCTGTCCGTTGAACAGCCCGGACCGCCTTGCGCCTGCGGTGCGACCGGCTGCCTCGAAGCCCTCGCCTCGGCATCCGCGATCGCCGCCGAACTGTCCGCCCGCACCGGCAGGCCGGTCGCCGGCGCCGCCGAGGTCGCTGACCGCCTCCTCGTCGGTGACCGCCACGCCCGCGCGGTCTGGGACCGCGCGGTGGAAGCCCTCGCCATCGCGCTGGCCGCGCTGACCACGGTGCTGGCACCCGAGACAGTGGTCATCGGCGGCGGCCTTGCCGAATCGGGTGAACTCCTGCTCGACCCTCTCCAGCGCCGCCTGGCCGCGCGCCTGACCTTCCAGCGCCCGCCCCGCCTCGTCAAGGCCGCCCTCGGTGAAAGGGCCGGCTGCATCGGCGCCGCTCTGCTCGCCCAGCGGGCGATGGGCCGCTGACTGTCGGTCGTGCAAGCCGCTGAGCCACGACCCCCGAAAGACGGAGATTCCATGCGACAACCACCGCCCGCCAGGCGCCGAACCGCCACCGGGCCGGCCGCCACCTTGGCTGCCGCGCTACTGCTCACCGCCTGCGGCAGCAATCCTCCTCAAGCTCCGACGGGGCCGACAGGAATCACGCTGACGGTCGCGACATCCGAGAGCGCGGGAACCCTGAGAGTCCTGGCCGCCGCCTTCCACGCCCGACACCTCGACGTTGACGTCGAGGTCCACTACACCCCCCAGGACGCCTACGACACGGGCCTGGACCGCCTGCTGGCCTCGCCCGACGCACCCGATCTGGCGCTGCTGAACAAGCTCGGCGGCACCGCGAAGGCCGGACTCGTCCGCAGCCTCGACGGCTGGGCCACGAAGTACGGCTGGAACACCGCCTACCCGTCCGGCGAACTCGCCCAGTGGCGGTCCACTCCCGACGGCCGACAGCTCGGCACCGGAACCCTGTGGGCCGCTCCCGCCGGGTTCTCCATGACCGGCGTGTACTACAACCGGGAGAAGCTCACCCGCCTCGGGCTCAAGCCGCCCGCCACCCGCGCCGAGTTCGACACCGCGCTGGCCAAGGCGAAGGCGGCCGGCGAACTGCCGATCCAGCTCGGCAATCGCGCGGGGCACTCGTCGTTCCTCGTTCAGTCGATCGTCGACTCGGTCGATGGTGCGGCCAAGACCACGGACTGGGTCAACGGCAGGCAAGGCGCGACGATCGACACGCCAGGAGGGAACACCGCGGCGGCGACACTGAGCGACTGGGCCCGCAAGGGCTACTTCCCCGCCGACGCGAACGACAACGACCTGCCCACGGCGGTCAACGAATTCACCGCAGGGAAGGGCCTGTTCCTGTTCGACGGCTCCTGGGACGCTCAGGTCGTCGACCGTGCCATGCACGGCCGGGTCGGCTTCCTGCCCTTCCCCGGCAACGGCGGCACGACCACCGCCATCGGCACTTCCGTGGCGTACGCCGTCCCGACCCGGGCTGCGCACCCCGACGAGGCGGCGGCCTTCCTAGACTTCATGGGAAGCCAGGAAGCTGCGCAGATCCAGTTCGACACCGGCTTCCTGCCCGTCGCGCACGCCGACACGGTGAAGGCCGCCGACGGGAACGTGATGAACGACATCGCCAAGGGCTGGGCGGCGGTCAACCGGGACAACGGCCTCGTCAACTTCTTCGCCAACAGCACCAGCACCATGAACAACACTCTCACCGTCCAGAGCCGGCAGCTTCTCGGTGGCGCCGTCACCCCGGCCGCGTACCTCCACGCGATCCAGGAGGACTGGCAGAAGGCCCGCACCGGCTGACCGGTCCACGGTCATCGGCTGCACCGTCGGTCCGAGAAGAACGTCTCCTGGCGGAGGAGGTCCCTACCGGCTGCCCGCCTCGGCGCTGCCCGGGTGGTGCCACTGTGATGACCGCGACGCCCCTCGTGGGAGTGCCTGCCATGCCCTGTCCCGAGATCTATGTTCCGAGTGCAGAGCCGAGCCGTTCATCTGCGACGCGGGCGGCGGACTCCTGGCTGGAGGGACAGCGCGGTGCGGGTGTCCTGTCCGCCACGTTCGGCATGCGCGCCAGTCCGGCTACCGGAGTTCGGCCCAGCCGGAGAGCGGGTCGGGCCTCGGGGAATCGAGGGCGGCGGGGTTCAGTGGGCGGTGGGCCCCACGCGCGCCATTCGCCGCGGCAGGCCGACCGAGGCCGTGGCTGCCGAAGAGCTCCTCGTTGACGCGGTCGAGAGCCAGGCGCACCGCGCCGAGCGCGACTGCCTCCGCGCCGAGCGCCGAGACATCCACCCGGGGCACGTCGAGGCACAGCCGTTCCAAGTGGTTCCGGATGGGACCGGCCATCGCTTCCCCGGCCTGCGAGAGGCCGCCACCGACCACGACCAGCTCGGGGTTGATGGTCAGCACCATCGCGGCGATGCCTTGGGCGAGGGTGTGGGCGAAGCGGTCGACCTGTTCGACGGCGACACTGTCGCCGGCCTGGGCGTCGGCGAAGATCTTCGCGGAGTCCGCGGCCTCCCGGACCACGTTCATCGCGTCGCTCTCCCAGCCGAGCACGGCGAGCGCGCCGATCTCTCCGGCGGCTCCGCCGCGGCCGCGGTGCAGCCGACCGCCGAGCATCATCCCGGTGCCCGTCCGGTGCCCGGCGATCACCTGGATGAAGTCGTCGACCTGCTGCGCGGCGCCGAGCCAGTGCTCGGCGAGGGTGGCGAGATTGGCATCGTTCTCCGCGTACGCCGGGCAACCGAACCAGGTGCCGGCGACACGCGCCAGCTCCGAGCCGTTCCACTCCGGCATCGGCGTGGACAGCCTGACCCGGCCCGACCCGTCGACGATCGCCGGTACCCCCAGGCACAGCGCCCGCAGCCTGATTCCGGTCTGGCGGCCGAGGAACTCCTCGACGCCGACCCTGACCGCCTCCAGTCGGGCCGCGCCCCCCTCGATCGGGTCGATCGGCGACCACTCGGCCGCGACAGGCTTGCCGTCGAGATCGGCGAGGGCGAGCCGGAGCCCGCTGGAGCCGACATCCACACCCAGGACATGGCCGGTCTCGGCCCGGAAGCGGTAGCGCCGGGCCGGACGGCCGATGGACTTCTCGGGGGCAACCTCCTCGATCCACCCGCCTTCCGTCAGCTCGGTGATCACCACATCGACCGTCTGCCGGGACAGCGAGGTGGCGGCACCGATCTGGGTGAGCGTCATCGGTTCGGCGTTGCGCAGCGTACGCAGGACGGACTCGATGTTCAGTCGGCGCAGCAGGGCGGGATCGCCGCCGCTGAGTGCTGGCTTGTTCACGCTTGCTCGCCTCCGTCTGATCATGCCCTCGGCCTTGCGCATCATCTTACGGCCAGGACTTGCGTAACCCTGCAACGTAACATGGACGGCACTGCAGGCGCTCAGGTCCCCGGTCACGTCGACACCAATGCGGCTTCTTCGTCGCGCAGGCGGTCAACGACGGAGTCCCGCAGGCCGTCGCGGATCTGGTCGGCATCCCGGGACGCTCGACTGGGCATCTGCTGCATCCCGGCCGGGCTCGTGGCACCTGCTGTTCGGCGATCTTCCAGCAGTTCTCCCTGGGCGGGTCCGACTGCCAGTGCGCACGGTCAACGCTGTGGCCCACGGCCACGGGCCGATCTTCGGTTTGTCCACACGGCTCACGATGATCAACGGTGGTCGTCGCCGTCTGCTGATCAGCCCCATGGCGAGCATGAACTGCAGCTGAGGGCCGGGCAGTTCTTCGCCCTCGCCGCTGGGCTCCTAGGAGCGCTCGGCGATCCAGGCCAAAGCTCGGCACGTGCGCCGAGCCCGTGGTCGAACACCATCGAATGTCCGGAAGCAACGAGGTCTGCCAGTTCCTGGCGCCCACTCTCCACAGCGGGGCCGAGCAGCACCATGTGGTCCTTCTCGGAGCAGTCCCTGCCGAGTCGACCGTGACGGGCAACCTGCTGCAGTCCAGGTGCTGTTCCTTCTCCGCGGGGTCCGGGGTGCCCAGAAGCCCGGGCCCCGAGGGCCGCCCGGATCGAATTCGCCACCGACATCCCGTCCGGCACGCCCTACCTCTTGCGGAGAAGCCACGAACAGCGTGCCGACACCTGGGGGCGTGTTGCCTGCGGCAACGGCTTGGCCGAGGTCCTCGCTACCGGGGTGCGGGGTGGGAGCAACCTGTGCCGAGCCGGCGCGGAGCTTCGTCAAAGACGCCAACGACTCGAAGGCGTTTCTCGACGCTCTGCGGCGCGGGCTGGAAGCCGGCCGCCGCTGACACCCCCGGACGGCGGCCGCATCGAAGAGGTGTGTCACTCCAAGTGAGGAAAGACTCTTACATCGTGTATTTTCGTAAAAGCTCGACGTATATGCTTGTGCTGCTGGTATGTCGGAACTAGCGTGGTAGCAGTTGCGAAGGAACTCGACACAACTCTCTCTCAGTGATCGTGCAGGCTCACGCAGAGCCGACTCCGAAAGGCGGCCTCCCGATGGCATCCAGCCAAGCCTGGCAAGCTGACGCAGACCCGCTGCGATCGCCCGCCCGCCCGAACCGCTCCGCCCCCGCCTGCTACGTTCGCTGCTATCCGGCGGACGCATGGGGCGTGCAACACCTCACCGACCAGTTGCGCCGCTTCGCCCTCGACCGTGGCCACTGGGAGCCGACCCTCTTCCTGGACGACGGCGCTGCTTCCCGCGGCCCCAAGCCCGCCCTGGACGAGCTTCTGGCCCAGGCCGCCGCCGGTCTCCGTGACGCAGTGTTCGTGCCCGGGCTGTGGGTCTTCTCCATTGACGACGACGCGGCACGGGCGACCGCGGCTCAGCTGGAGGCCTATGGCTGCCGTGTCTTCCCGCTTCTCCATGACGCCGATCTGCCCGAGCTGCAGCCTTACCCCGGGGCCGGTGCCTCCGCCCCGCTCCTGCGCGTGGTCGCCTGAGTCGTTCGCGGCCGCGCGAGTGAACCGCACCGCCCCAGCCAGTACCAGCGCGGTTTCTGCACTTCCCCGCTGGTCGGCATCCGGTGCGGCCCGAACTCGCGAAAGTTCTACGACCGCAAGCGGGCCGAGGGGAAGCGGCGCATCCAGGCCGTGATGGCTCTGGCCCGCCGACGCGTCAACGTCATGTGGGCCCTGATCCGTGACCGGTGGTGCTACCGGTCGCACCACCGGTGACCGAGACGGCTTGGCAACAACATGAGGAAGCGAGCCGGGCTGCATGAGCAGAACCACCAGCCACATCATCCCTGTCAGAGGTGGTCGAGGTGGGGGAAGACGAACTCGTCCAGCAGCAGGCCGAGGGCGACCGCGGCCGGGACGGCGACCAGTGCGCCGACGATGCCCAGCAGCGCGCCGCCGATCAGAACGGCCACGATGGTGACGAAGGGGTGGACGTCGACGGCGAACTTCATCGTCCGCGGCATGATCAGGTAGTCCTCCAGCAGTCGGAAGCCGATGTAGAAGCCTGCCGTGGCCAGGGCGACCGGCCAGGAGACCGCGAGGGCGACCAGGCTGACGACGATGCCGGCACCGGGGCCGAGCGCGCCCCGGCTGCACCGAGACAGCCCACGGCCCATGACTCGGTGGCACGAACAAGATCACCGCACTGCGGCTGTTCAGCCTCCGAAGCGGGGGAAGCGAGCGGCGTTGCCGTGCTCCGCAAGGCGCGGCGCAGATCGCGCCGTGCCCGAACCAGGGGGCCGAGGCACCAGTGGGAGCTGAGGTCGGGGGAGCAGCCCGGCCGCTAGTGAGCTGACGAACTCCGAACCGGACAAGCACCTCGCGGTCCGGTGGATCGACGCCGACGCGCTGCCCACCCCGATGTTCCCCACCTCGCACGCCGCCCTCACCGCCTACCTCGCCGGCGACGGCCGGGGCTTCTCCACCTACGGCTGGGACAGCGCCGAGGACCTGCGCGCCATGGTCGGCGCCTGAGAGGCCCGGCCGCCACCGCCGCCCGCCCGTCGGCGAGCACGAGGGGCGCCGCGGGGAGACAGAGGCCTCCCCGTGGCGCCCGCCCCTCTTGGTCCGCCGGAGGGGGCCAGCGGTCCGGAGCCGGGGTCAGACCCTTGACCAGGCCTGGTTGCTGTTGCCGTTGCAGGTGTTCAGTTGCACGGGGGTTCCGTTCACGGTGGCAGCCTTGGCGACCTCCAGGCACAGCCCGGCCAGGCCGGTGACGGTGCCGTTGCTGTTGAACGTCCATTGCTGGTTGGCCCCGCCGTCGCAGGTCCAGAGGTCCACCTTGGATCCCGGCGTCCGGCCGAAGGCGAAGTCGTCCAGGCACTTGCCCATCGTGGTGAGGGTCTTGGCGGTCGGGTCGTAGGTCCATTGCTGGTTGGCGCCGCCGTCACAGGTCCAGATGTCCACCTTGGCGCCGTCGGCGGTGTTGAACGCGGCGTCGTCCAGGCACTTGCCGGAGGCGGCGCTGACCACCGTGGTGGTGGTGTTGCTCCCGTTCACCTTCGTGTACGCGCTCTGCGCCTGCACAGCCAGGGCGTGGACGTCGGCGGTCGACGCGGTGGTCGCGTAGGACGTGCCGGTGGTGTTGATCCAGTCCCGCTCCTTGCTGTACCAGTCGGTCTGGGTCGGGGTGGTGTTGTTCTGCAGTGCGGTGATGAGCGTGTTGAAGTAGGTGTTCCACCGGTCGTAGTAGAGGTCGCCCACCAGGCCGTTCCAGTCGCGGTTGCAGTAGTCGTGCAGTCCCGCCTCCGACAGCGCCTGGTTGCCCCAGGTGGTGAGGACCTCCTTCGCGTCGGCGACGAACTTGGCGCTTTCGGCGGCGTCGGCCCCGTCGGCACTCGCCTGGGCGATCCAGGGGCCGAGCAGGAAACCCTGGACGGTGCCGACGAGTTGGTCGGTGAGCTTCATCTCGTTGAGCCATTCGGAGGTCAGGCTCCGGAGGCGGGTGAGGTCCTTGGCCGTGTGGGCCGATTTGATCTGTGGAAGCAGGACTCGGCTGTTGTTGTCCAGGACCTGCCGTGCCACGACTGCGAGGTCGTACTTGTAGGCGGAGCTGTTCTGCAGTGCGGGGGAGACCGCGAGCAGGCTGGTCAGGGCGGATTCGAACGTGGCGGTGTCGTATCGGACTGTCGTCGGCGACCAGGAGGCCGCCGTGTTGACGTTCAGCGACGGGCGGGCGTTGAAGAGGCTGTCGGCTTCCTCGTCCCAGCCGTCCGCCGGAGTGGCGTACGCGGTGTGGGCCAGCGCCAGCCACGCGGCGGTCGCGTTGCCGTCGGCGGCACCGTACCGGCGGAGCGCGTACTGCGTGAACCAGTCGTCGATGGTCACCGGCCCGGTGCGCCAGGCCATCTCTCCGATGAACTCCGGTACGAGGGCGTCACCGTGTCCGGCTTCCGGCGAGACCCCGATCCCGGCCAGGGCGCTCCCGGTGCGGTTCTTCCAGGCCCAGTACCGGCTGTTCCACACCCCGAGGTTGTCGCCCATCGTGGTGTGGCCACCGAAGTCGAGCACGCCGCCGAAGGAGTAGGGCATGCCGCCCCACTGGCTCTCGCGGGTTCCGGCGGCCTCGTTGGAACGGTCGGAGTTGAAGTCCACCACGAGGGTGGTGGCCTTGTTGAGCGCACTGATCAATGAGCCCGAAGGGTTGCCCGACCAGGCGTGCATTTCCCAGATCGCGCCCGGGTGGGCGGTCTGGAGTGCACGCTGGATGCCCTGCCCCGCGGCGGCCAGATCGACGCTGGTGTTGCCGCCCTCGGTGAACGGGTTCATCGCGTACATCGACGTGGCGCCGAAGGTCGCGTCCTGGAGGCTGTAGAAGGTCTTGGCGACCTGCTGGTACACGGTGGTCGACGGGTCGAGCCACGACAGCAGCGACTGGCTGAACCAGGTGCCGCGGCTGACGACCTTCGCACCGGCGTTGCGGGTGCCGAAATCGTCGGGGACGAACCCGACGAACCCGGGCATCACGGGTGTGATCCCGAGCGACCGCATGCGGGCTGCCACCTGCTTGCCCAGGGTGACGCGGGCGGTCTGGGCGGTCTCGCTGATCCCTCCGTCGGCCAGGGTCCAGCCTCCCTGCCACATGCCGGCCGCCATGTGCGACGGCGGTGATGTCCAGGCCAACATCTCGGAGCGCGAGTACCCGTACTGCTGCATGGTCCGGTGCGCGATGTCCTCGACGCCTACCGGCATGAAGATCTGGTTGTAGCCCTGGATCGCGAGGATGTCGATCTCGCGGGACCAGTCCGCGAACGTCCAGTGCGGACCGGTGTAGTCGGTCCAGATATCGTTGCCGTACAGGCGGTTCCCGACATTCGCGGACTGGGTGATCGCCCCGGCTGGGGCAGGCATCGTCGCCGGCAGGCTGAGCCGGCTGCTGTCCCAGGCGATGTCGCTGTGGGTGACGTACTTCAGGTACCACCCGAAGCCCGTGCTCAGGGCGGCCGGGGTGGTGCCGTCGATCTCGACGGCACCGGCCGTCCCCTTGATCGTGAATGTCTCGCTGCCGGTCCGAGGTTGTCCGACGAACGTGATCTGCGCCGCCGGGCCCGGTCCGATCAGTCGGGCGGCGAGCTGCTGCACACCGCTCGTGTCGAATGCCGATGACGCGGCCGCGGCGGTCGGGACTGCTGCGGCCGCCGCCGCGCCGACGGTGGCTGCGGCTGCAGACAGGACGGTGGTGACGGCCACGGCGCAGGCGATCCATCTCCGGACGACGAACCGCCGGGGGCGGGGTCCGCGCGTTCTGGTGCCGGGCTCCTCGCAGACACTGCTCACGGTGGTGCCTTCCTGGTGGGGGAGTTCCTTCGGATGTGCGGCTTGGCCAGGTGGGTGGCGGGCTTCGCCCGTTGCCCGAGATCGAGCTCGGTGCAGGGGTGGAATGTTATCGATATCATGAAGCCCGAAACCCGACCCGGACCGGTGGGGGTGGAGCTGTCGCGAGGACTCTTCCCATGCGGCTGCGTCGAAGTCCACGTCACCTGCGGTGCCACCTTTGGTGAGGCTGAGACCGCGATGATTTCCCTGTGGGGGCTTGCTGCGCCTTGCCCGGTCGGTAGTGCATTGGCTGCGGTGCGGGCCACTTTGGCACAGGATGTTATCGATATCAATACTTGTATCCGGAGCATGGCAGCTCCGGTCGGGTCGCTCGGCGGGACGGCGCACGTCGTTACGGAACGCAACCGATATCATCGTGGCGAGACGTGACGGGGAAGGGATGCGGCAGCGTGGCCGGATCGCAGGCAATACAGCAGGTCAACCGCATGCCCGCCATGGTCGATGTGGCCCGTGCCGCGGGGGTGTCGCCGCAGACGGTCTCCCGCGTCCTCGCGGGCCATCCCAACGTGCGGCCGCAGACGCGCGAAAGGGTGCTCGCCGCGGTCGACAGGCTCGACTACCGCCCCAACAACGCGGCGCGGATGCTCTCCTCGGGGCGCACCCTGACCGTCGGCGCTGTGATGATGCAGCTCGACTCCTACGCGCGGACGGCGTACGCGCAGAGCATCGAGCGCGCTGCCCTCCGGCACGGTTACAACGTCAACGTCGCCACGACACCGTCGGTCGACTCCGGAGCCGTTGAGACCGCGCTGCGCAGGCTGGTCGATCAGAGCGTGGAGGGGATCGTCCTGGCCGTCCCGCTCATCAACGTCAGCCCTGGCATCGAACAGCTCACGCGCGCCATCCCGTGCGTGGCCGTCGACGGCTCCCGGACTTCGTCCACCGAGGTGCTCGCGATCGACCAGGCGGCGATCGGGCGGGTGGCCACGGAACACCTTCTGGGCCTCGGCCACCGGACGGTCTGGCGTCTCTCCGGTCCGAGCGGCTGGCTGGAGTGCGTCCGCAGGGCCGAGGGTTGGCGCAGCGCACTGCAGGACGCGGGGTGCCACGTCCCTCCCGAGCTGGAAGGCGACTGGTCGCCCGAGTCCGGGTACCGCAACGGCCTGATCCTCGGGCGGATTCCCGAGGCCACCGCAATCATGGTCGACAGTGACGAGATGGCGTTCGGGACGATCCGCGCCCTGCACGAGCTCGGCAGGCGGGTTCCGGAGGACGTCTCCGTCGTCAGCGTGGACGACATCCCCCTCGCCCGGTACTGCACCCCGCCGCTGACCACGGTCGCCCAGCCCTTTGCCGAGATCGGCGCCCTGGCAGTCGACTGCCTGATGCGGCAGCTCACCGCCGAGTCCGGGACCGCCCCCCGGACGACGCCCATCGAGCCGCAGCTTGTGCTGCGGGCCAGCACCGGTCAATCCGCAGAGGGGTGACGGAAGCCGCAGTTCGCCACTGCGGCTGTGCCAGTGGTGGTGTGCGGCAGCGGCCGTCGGGGCCTGACCCCAGATCTTGGACACCAGAGACACTTGGATCTTGAAGATCCGAGGACTGGAGTCCTGTACTGATGGCGATGAAGCACTACCCGGCCGAGTTCAAGGCGGACGCGGTCGCGTTGTACCGGTCGCGGCCCGGGGCGACGATCAAGTCCGTCGCCGTGGACCTGGGCGTGAACACCGAGACGCTGAGGAACTGGATACGTGCAGCCGACGGCCGGCACACGGGCGGCCACACGGTTGCGCGGACGGTCGCCCCGGTGGTGGCCGACGGCCTGGAGGCCGAGGTCGTCGCCCTGCGGCGGCGGGTGCGTGAGCTGGAGGAAGAGCGCGAGATCCTGCAAAAGGCGGCGAAGTATTTCGCCGGGGCAACGCGCTGGTGAACCGCTTCCAGTGCGTTGCCGACCTGCGCGCCGACTTCGGCGTGAAGCGGTTGTGCCAGGTCCTCGGGATCTCCCGTTCGAGCTTCTACTACTGGCAGGCCACCGCGCCCGCCAGAGCCGCCCGACAGGCCATGGGCGAGAGGCTGACCGCGAAGATCGCCGCCGTCCATGCCCGCTCGGACGGCACCTACGGCGTCCCCCGCATCACCGCCGAACTGCGCGAGAACGGCGTCGGACCGGTCAACCACAAATGGATCGCCCGCCTGATGAAGACCGCCGGCATCGCCGGGTTCCGGATCCGGCGCCGCCGGCGCACCACCATCGCCGACCCCGCCGCCACAAAGGCCCCGGACCTGCTCGGCCGCGACTTCACCGCGACCGAGGTGAACACGAAGTACGTCGGGGAGGGACATCACCTACCTCCCGGTCGGCGGCGGGAAGTTCTGCTACCTCGCGACCGTGATCGACCTCGCGTCGCGCCGGCTGGCCGGGTGGGCGATCGCCGACCACATGCGCTCCGAGCTGGTCATAGACGCCCTGGCCGCGGCCGAGCGGACCCGCGGGCAGCCTGGCCGGAGCGATCATGCACACCGACCGCGGCTGCCCAGTACTGCAGCCGGTCCTTCGCCGCTGCCTGCCGCCGGGCCGGCGTGATCCAGTCGATGGGCGCCGTCGGCTCGAGCGCGGACAACGCCGCTGCCGAGAGCTGGAACGCGACCATGAAACGCGAGACCCTCCAGGGCCGAAAGAGCTGGTCAAGCGAGCGCGAAGCCCGCCTTGAACTCTTCCGCTGGCTGCACCGCTACAACACCGTCCGACGCCACACCCGCCTCGGACACCGGAGCCCGAACGCCTACGAGCAAGTACTCAACCGAACATCAACTACGCTGGCAACAGCCGCATAACCCGTGTCCAGGAACGTGGGTCAGGCCCCGATGGCGCATCACCCGCGGCACCGTCCCCGACCGGATCGTCTCCACCGCCGATCCCGATGCCCGACATGTCCACAAGACCCGCAGCCATTACCAGGACGGCTACAAGGCCCACCTGGCCGTCGCGCCCGAAACCGGCCTGTTCACCGCCGTCGCCCTCACCCCCCGGCAGCGGGAGCGGGTACCACGAGGCGAGCATTGCGCTCGACCTGCTCGCCGACGAGGACGAGCCCGTGGACGCCTTCGGTGACACCGCCTACTCCACCGGTCCCGCCCACCAAGCACTGGCGGAGTTAGGGCACCGGCTGTTCCTCAAACCCGCCCCGCTCAGGACCGCGGTGGCGGGCGGCTTCAGCCTCGACGACTTCGCCGTAGACACCACGGCCGGCACGGCGACCTGCCCGGCCGGCCATACCGTCCCACTGTTCGAGCCGTCCGGGCGACACATGCAGCGCAAGGCCCTGTTCACCGACCAGTGCACCGGCTGCCCGCTCCGCGAGCGGTGCAGCACCGCCAAGGCCGGGCGGATCGTCACCATTCGCCCAGAAGTGTCAGGTCTTCGGGGCCGGAGGTGAGGACGGTGACCGGCCGGGGTGCGGTGCGGGCGAGGACGGCGTCGATCGCGTGGGTGGCCGGGGCCGCGACCTCGGCGGCGGCCTGGACGAGGGCCCCGCCCGCCGCACCTGCACCGTCCGTCGTCCGCCGTGCCGAGCGGCGCCGCCGGGCCGAGAGGTCGGCGATCAGTCCGCCGTGGCGATCAGCGGCTGGAGCAGGATGTCGGGTTGGGCGCGCTGGAAGGCGTTCAGCTGCCACTTGTCGGCGAACAGGGCCAGCAGCACGTCGTCCGAGCGGCGGGTGAGCACCTCGCCGTTGATCAGGCGGGCTTTGGCCAGGGCAGCGGCGCCGTCGGCGTCAGTGATCCGGGCCACGCGGTAGGAGAGCTGGTCGAGGGCGATAGGGGAAGAAAACTCGTGCTCCATCCGGTGCAGGACCACATCGAACTGCATCGGGCCGACCGCAGCCATGACCGGCGCCTGGTCGCCACGCCGGTCGGAGACCAGCACCTGGATCACGCCTTCCTCATCGAGTTGGGCGACACCCTTGCGGAACTGCTTGGACCGGCTGATGTCCGTGGGCCGCGCCACCGCGAAGTACTCGGGGGCGAAGGCGGGCAGCGGGGGAAACTCGGTCTTCTTGCCGGTGAAGAGGGTGTCGCCGACCCGCAGCGCGCTCGCGTTGATCAGGCCGACCACGTCGCCGGGGTACGCAGTGTCGACCACGGTGCGCTCGGCTCCGAAGACGGTGTGCGCGTACTTGGTTGCGAACGAGCGGCCGCTGGCCGCCCGGGTGACGTGCATGCCGCGCTCGAACACGCCGGAGCAGACTCGGACGAAGGCGATCCTGTCGCGATGGGCCGGGTCCATGTTCGCCTGGATCTTGAACACCAGGCCGGAAAACTCCTCGCCGACCTCGCGGCTGCCGCCCTTGGCCAGCGGGCGGGGCCCGGGAGCCGGAGCGAGGTCGACCACGGCGTCCAGCAGGAGCTTCACACCGATGTTGGTCAGCGCGGAGCCGAAGAAGACCGGGCTGATCTTGCCGGCTTCGAAGGCCTCCTGGTCGTAGCCGGGGCCGGACGAGAGCATCAGCTCCAGCTCCTCCAGTGCGGTCGTCCAGGTTTCGCCCTCCTGCTCGGCGGCCTGCTCGGAGCTGAGCTGCTCCTCGAGGGCGGCGTGCGTGCCGGCTGGCACCTTGGTGTAGCGCAGCATCTGCTCGGTGTTCCCCGCTTCGACCAGGCCGCGCAGGTTGCCAGCGTTGCCCACCGGCCAGACGACCGGGACGGGGGTGATCCCGAGGTGCGTCTCGATGTCCTCGAGCAGGGTGAGTGCATCCCGGCCGCGCCGGTCCCACTTGTTGATGAAGGTGATCACGGGGACGCCGCGATGGCGGCAGACCGCGAAAAGCTTGCGGGTCTGCTCCTCCAGGCCCTTGGCCGCGTCGACCAGCATGATCGCGCAGTCGACGGCGGCCAGCACCCGGTAGGTGTCCTCGGAGAAGTCGGCGTGGCCGGGGGTGTCGACCAGGTTCATCACGTGGCCGCGATAGCCGAACTGCAATGCGGCCGAGGTCACCGAGATACCGCGCTCGCGTTCCAACTCCATCCAGTCGCTGGTCACGCCGCGTCGGTCACCCTTGGCGTGCACCGCACCGGCAGAAGTGATCGCCCGCGCGTGCAGCGCCAGCGCCTCGGTGAGCGTGGACTTGCCCGCGTCCGGATGGCTGATCACAGCGAAGGTCCGTCGGCGGCCGGCCTCATGAAGGACCTGCGGGACGGGGATTGACTGTACGGTGCTCACGTGTTTCCTCCGGTACGCATCGGCAGCAGGCCGGGTGACGCCTCTCCGTACCTGGTGAGCCGGGGATCAGGTCCACAGGCCCAGGAAGCGATAATAGGCTGTCGGGCGGCGTGGCCCCGAAATTCCCGTTCTCTGGGGGAGAAGCTGATCCAGGCACGGCTGGCGTCGGTCTCGGGCCGGCCGAAGATCAGGCCGTCGTTGTTGACGGTGGCCGGCGTCCAGCGGACGAAGAGCTTGCGGTCCATGAGCAGGACGTCCGACCAGCGCAGGTGAGGACCGGGCCCGCGACGCGATCCACAACTTCAACACGGACGGCTTCGATTCGCTCTACCGAAATACAAGGGCGGACGGCCCTGAACCGCACCGGTTCAGTGTCAGCGGACGCTGGGTGAGTTGGTGCGCTCGACCGGGGCCTGCTGACGCACGTGGGAGTGCCCGTGAGGATTCGCGTGGAGCGGGTAGGAGCTGATCCAGAAAAGGCCCACGCGTCGCGGGTCTGCCCGGTCGTCCGCCTGTCGGAGGCCGGGCTCCCTGCGTTGTCGAGCAGTGAGGAGTCATCGTGACCACACGAGTGTTGAGGGACGGTGGTGGGCAGTCCACCCCCGCCCTGACGGGCGCCGTCGACGATGGCCACTTGACGCTGGCCAAGACCTTGCAGGCAGCGGAGGCGGCCCCGCCGGTGGAGTCCCTCGACGTGGTCGCGCGCATGCTCAGGCAGCAGGTGGGGGCGGCGTCGGTGTCGTTTCTGATCACTGACTTCACCGGCAGTTCGGTGGTGCGGCTGGGTGCGGCGGGGAGCATCGAGACCGGCAGGCCCGCCAGTCGCATCCCGTTGGCGGGGACCGTGTACGACGATGTGATCCGCAGCCAGCGTCCCAGCATTCAGGAGCCCGGCAGTCACGAACTGGTGCGGGTGGTGGCTCCGGTGACCAACCGTGGGGACGCGATAGGGCTCCTGGAGCTGTTCCTGCCCCAGCCCCCGGATGCGGCGGTGATGCAGGAGATCAGCCAGACGGCACATGCGCTGGCGTACATCGTCATCGCGAACCGCTCCTTCACCGACCTGTACCAGTGGGGGCGCCGCACCGTCCCGCTGAGCCTGGCCGCTGAGATCCAGCACCGGTTGCTGCCGCCGTCGCTGGCGTGCGAGGCCGCGCAGTTCGCCGTCGCGGGGTCGCTGGAGCCTGCGGCCCATGTCGGCGGCGACACGTTCGACTACGTCATCGACCGCGACACCGTGCAGTTGTCGGTCACCGACGCCATGGGCCACGACGTCGGCGCGGCCCTGCTGGCCACGCTGCTGGTCGGTGCCCTGCGCCGGGCCCGGCGCGCCGGTGCCGACCTGCGGGAGCAGGCGCACCAGGCCGATCAGGCCATGCGCGAGCACGGTCAGGCGGGCTACGTCACCGGCCAGCTCCTGCGGATCAGTCTGGTCGACGGCACGACCGAGTTCGTCAATGCCGGACACCCCTGGCCGTTGCGCATGCGCGGCGCAGTGGTGGAGGAGCTGGCCCCGAAGGTCGACCTCCCGTTCGGCTTCCACGTCCCGCACACCTACCGGGTGCAGTCCCTGGACCTGAGACCTGGCGACCGACTGGTGATGCTGACGGACGGCATGCTGGAGCGCAACGCGCAGAGCCTGCACCTGCCGGACCTCATCCGCGCCACCCGTGGCCTGCACCCCCGCGAAGCCGCCCGCACCATGATCGGAGCGGTCGTGGCCCTTGCCGCCAACGACGGCCGCCTGCAGGACGATGCCACCGTCATGGTCCTGGACTGGCACGGCACCAACGTCTCCCAGCGTGACGCGGCCACCGGCGCCGACCTGGCCACCGCCTCACCGCCAGCACTGAAGAGGGTCATCGCGCCCGCGCCCGCGCCGTGATCCACGGCACCGGTCCTGCCCTGCCGTCCATGACTCGAGGAGCTCGAGTTGCCCCAGGTGGACCGCTCACGGTTTCAGCAGCCGGATCTGCATCGTGCTGGGGCGCACCGGGGCGGCGGGCCCAGGTGGTTCAGCGGACGCCGGCCCGCCGGACACGTCAGGATGGGTCGATGACTTTCCCCCAGTCCGACTGCGGCTCTGACCGGTTCCGCACCGACGCCCGGCTGGCGGCCCTCGCCCTGCTGCGCACTCGGGCGGCCAGCCGGGATGCGGCGGCCGCGAGCGGCCATCAGCGCTCGCCGGGTCCGGCCGGGCGCCAGGGTCGCCGAGCATCGTGTTGTGCAGGCGGAGGGTGACCGGTCCGGGGTTGTGGGGCACGTCGGTGGCGGCCGGCGCTGCGGAGGTGCTGGATACGCTGCTGGAACGAGGCCGAGCGGCCGTGGACGCAGAGCAGCAGCGGGAGGCGGCGCGGGTTGAGGGCGATCCCGCCGACTGGCTGGGCTGGCCCTCCTCCGGCGCCGCCGGCGGGCTTCGAGGCGATGGGGGCGGAAGCCGTCAGGGGTGGTCGCCGGTGTGGCCGAGGAGCCAGGCCAGGGCCCGTACGGTGCCAAGGGCGTAGTCCCGCTCCGCGGGTCCGGTGCCGGTGCGGTCGTGGACCCTCAGGAGGGCGGCGCGCTCCCCGATAATCAAGTGACTGCCGTGGGGGCAATGCCTCACGTCACCAAACGAGGTGCATTCCGGAGAACAGGCTGCCCACAGCCACGGTCATGAGGGCCAGCACTGCCACGGCGAACGCTTGCGCCACGACCGCACCCACTGCCGCGAGCCGCCACCGTCGAAGGACAGAGCCTCGTCTCCCGGCTGCAGCGGCCCCGACCCCGGCTCCCACGAGCCCGACAAGCAGGAGTAGAAAGTCCCCCACGACGTCCGGGCGCGTCCTGACGACGAACAGAGCGTCCATCCCGGCTACCAGCCCGCTGAAGAGCACGAGCCCGAAGATGTCGGCCTTCCGCGCGCTATTCGGTACCTGATCCATCCCATCCTCCGGTATCTCGCACCACGGACCGCGGCGCCCCCGGTCCAGCGGACCACGCCGGTGACAGCATCGCCAGGGGTCTCGCCGTCAAGGGCAACCTGGCGCCACCGCCGTGCCATCGTCAGCGTTTCCTCCGCGCGGCGCGATGACGTGTGGTGGTTGCGGGTGCAGGGCGGCCGGGTGCGGTCCGCCGCGGGGGTCCAGCTCGTGGAGAATCTGGTGTGTCTCGTCGGTGATCGATCCGTGCAGGGACCAGAGGGCGGGACCGTGGTCGGCGCAGCACAGTGCGTTGGCAGCTGTCGCGTGGCGCTCCTGCCCCCGATCCAGGGCGGTCATGAGCTCGTCGGTGTAGCCGGGGTCGCGGACGTGGTCGCGTTGGATGCGGGCGAAGGCATCCAGTGCGTCGGCGATGGCGGCGAGGACCTCGCCGAGCGGCTCCATCCGCCCGCACGCCTCGGTACGGGCGTCAGCTTCCCGGGGCAGCCGGCGCTCACCGCGGGCGAGGTCGTCCAGTCCGCGCAGGACCGAGCCGAGTTGGTCGCAGACGTGGCCCAGGCAGGTGAGCCCTTCGTGCAGCGGGCCGAGGGCGGCCGCCGGATCGGCGCCGCGCCGCAGGCGCCTGGGGTTGAGCCGGATGCCTTCCTGCGCCTGCGCGGTCGTCCTGCGGGCGTGTTCGAGTTCGTGAGCCGCCGCTTCCACCTGGCGCAGCCAACCGTCGGAGGTCTTCTCGTCCCAGCCCTCGCGCAGCCCGTGGGCCGCGTGCCGGGCGATGTGAGCCAACTGGTCTGCGGCTTTGGCACAGTGGTGGGCCGCGTGGCCGACGTAGGTGGGGGGTGCGGCGAGGAGGTTGACGAGAATGCCGGAGATGACGCCGAGGAGAGTGTCCCAGATGCGGACGGGGGCGTAGGGGGCGCCGGTACTCAGGACGAGCAGGACCGTGACGGGTACCTCGGTCGCCTGGGAGCCGAGTCGCAGGAGCCGTCCCAGGGCCAGGCAGGTCGCGACCGCGAGACCGATGGTGGCGAAGTTTGCGCCGGCCAGGCGCAGCAGGCCGAGGGCGGCCAGAGCGCCGAGGATGACGCCGCCGATCTGCCGCAGGCCCTGGGCCACTGTGCGGAACACGGTGAGCTGGACGGTGAGGAGGGCGGCAAGGGGTGCGAGTACGGGTTGTTCGTCCTCGCCGAGGATCAGGACTGCGGCCTCCCAGGCGAGTGCGCAGGCTACTGCCACCTTCACGGTCTGTGCGATGGTCTCCCGGTGCGGGCGCAGGCTCCGGACGGGATGACGCAGGGCTTGCCCGGTGGCCTTGGACCGGGTCTCGATGGTGGCGCGCCATCGTGCCGGCCGCGGGTCGGTTGCGGTCACGACCGCTCCGGGGTGCGTACGAGTTCGGCGGTGCAGAACGCGCAGCGGGTTGCCTGGGCGGGGATGGAGGACAGGCACTGGGGGCAGTCCCGTTTCGGTGCCTGTACGTCGTGGTGCGGGGCGAACCGTTTGTGGAGCTTGTTGACCGGCAGTACGACGAGGAAGTACAGCACGATGGCGGTGAGCGAGAAGTTGATCACGGCGTCGACGAACGCCCCGTAGGGGAACTGGACGTGGTGAACGACGAGGACGCGTCGGCTGAAGTCGCCGGTGGCGCCGGTGGCGACGCCGACCAGCGGTGTGAGGAAGGCACGGACAAGCGCGTTCACCACGCCGGTGAACGCCGCGCCGATCACCACGCCCACGGCCAGGCCGACGACGTTGCCGCGCAACACGAATCCTCGGAAACCCTTCACGGATGGCCTTCTCCTTCGTCGCCAGTATTTGGTCCGGTCGTGTCCCGGTGCCTGGTACGCGCTCAGCGCGTCACGGCTCTGCCGCAGATCACGATGCGAGGGCCGCGCCGGAGCCCCGGGACGGCGTTCGTCTGCCCCCATCTGTTGGCTCTCACGCCATCCCTGCGCTCAGCGCAGGCAGCCGGCCAACTCCCCACCCCCGGACCCGGCGAGGCGGCCCGCGCTCCGGATACCCGGCGGCCCGCGGGCCCCCACCAGCCCGGACATCAGTTCCCTCTGGCGACCGCGCCCCTCCCCGCGCCCGCCCACGTCCTGCCCTGGCCAGCCTGCCGGTAAGGCAATGTTTTCGTCGGGGCGTTGGGGGCGGAGGGCGAGCACTCTGAACCCCTACGGTCCGACAACCTGATGGCCGACGCCGCCGCGCCCTCAATCAAGGCCCCCTACACCGACCCCCCTCGACGTGCCCGTGCTCGCCGTGACAGGGACATCCACCCCCACCGCTCGGCGGCGACGGTGAACAACCGCGCGACACCCGCGAAGGCGGCGGGGCCGCCGTCGAGGGAGCCTTCCCGCACATCGACCCGCGCACCTCTCGCCGGTGGGAGCAGGGTCACCGGGCGCTGGTCACGGTGGGGCCCGCGTCCGCGGTGAAGTCCCTGGAGTGGCTCGCGGAGCAGTGCTGGACGGTGGAGTTCTCGGCGAACCCGTCCTACCTGTCCGAGATGGCCGAGGTCTTCGAGAAGAACGGACTGCGGACCCATCCGGACGGCGCCAAGCTCGTCGTGCGCGGCACCCACGACGCCATGACGACGACGTACCAGGAGCTCAACGAGCGCTCCGGCGGATGGTTCGAGGTCTCCCCGCAGATCGACAGCTAGACCGGCCCGGCGCCCGCCCGACTGCATCCGGGCTGTTCAAGGAGTGCGCCCGGGCGGTTCAGCGGACGCAGGCACGCCGGACACGTCAGGATGGGCCGATGACCTCCCCCCAGTCCGACTACGGCTCTGACCGGTTCCGCACCGATGCCAGGCTGGCGGCCCTCGCCCTGCTGCGCACTCGGGCGGCCAGCCGGGATGCGGCGGCCGCGAGCGGCGCCCAGCTCGAGTTCGTCGACTCCTGGAGCGCCCGTTACGGCGAGGGCGGCCTGCGAGTCCTGCTTGCGGCCGTCGTCGACCAGGCCGGGCTGCTGGCGGGGACCCCGGCCGGGGCGGATGCGCGGTTGGCCGCGGCGGAGATGATGGTGCTCGTCGGAGGGTCCTCGGTCGGCACGGCCTCGTAGCGGCCTTCGGACGGGCGTCGGTGGGTACCGGCCGCGATGTCCGCCGGGTGATGGCCGGGATGTGCGTTCCGGTGTCGGCGGACATCGGGATCAGGCGACCTGCGGGGCGCCGTTGCGTCGGGAGCCAGGGTCGGCGCCGCGCGGGTGTCTCCGTGTGCGCCGGATGTCACCGACATCGCCGCAGCGGCTTCCTGCGTGGGTTCGGTGGGCCGTCAGGGGCCCGGCCGTGCTCGGGGGTTCACGGCCGGACCGCCTTCCACCAGCGTGCGACCGCACTGCCCGAAACGGAAAGCCCGGCTGCGCCGCTCGGAGGACGCCGGCAGGCCCCGACGGGGAGCGCCGAGTGCGGGGAGCTCCGTCTGCGGTCGGGTCACGCCTCGGCCATGAGGGCCGGCACGGCGGCGAGGGTGAGGGCTTCGTCGATGGCGTCGCACAGCGGGGGCGTCGAGGGCGGTGAGCGGGCGGTGAGTGCGGTGAAGCCGATCGCAAGGAGCGAGACGCGCTCGGCGGTGCGCAGTGCGGGCCGGCGGCCGGGGTCGGTGCCGTGGAAGGCGTAGGCGTCCAGGGCGTGGCGCGGTTTCTGGGCGAGGTCGCCGTCGCTGTGGGGGGATGATCTCGCGGCGCAGGACTTGCTCGACGGCGTCGGTGTACCGTTCCAGGACCTGATGACTGCCTGGGGCGTGCTGGTGGAGGGCGAGGGTGCGGATCCAGGCGGCGCGTTGGCCGGTGGCAAAGGACCGGGCGAGGGCGTCGCGTTCGGCGCTGGTCGGGCCGTCGCCCGGCAGGGGGCGGTCGGTTGCAGCGGTTTCGGGGGAGGCGGTGCGCGCCGGCGGGTGGGTCGTCATGATGGGTCGACCGCGACCGCGACCGAGGCGGGCCGGACACGGGCGCCTCGCCCGTGGATGCGGCACCGGCGGACCGGCAGTGCGAAGCAGATCCGCCCGGCCAGCGCGGCGGCCATCAGCGCTCGCCGGGTCCGGCCGGGCGCCAGGGTCGCCGAGCATCGTGTTGCGCAGGCAGAGGGTGACCTGTCCGGGGTTGTGGGGCACGTCGGTGGCGGTCGGCGCTGCGGAGGTGCTGGATACGCTGCTGGAACGAGGCCGAGCGGCCGTGGACGCAGAGCAGCAGCGGGAGGCGGCGCGGGTTGAGGGCGATCCCGCCGACTGGCTGGGCTGGCCCTCCTCCGGCGCCGCCGGCGGGCTCCGAGGCGATGGGGGCGGAAGCCGTCAGGGGTGGTCGCCGGTGTGGCCGAGGAGCCAGGGCAGGGCTCGGACGACGCCGAGGGCGTAGTCCCGCTCCGCGGGTCCGGTGCCGGCGCGGTCGTGGACCTTCAGGAGGGAGGCGCGCTCCTCCTGTTCCAGGCGCAGCGCGGTGGGCCGTCCCTCGGCGCGGGCCCGGTGGTCGATCGGTGCCGTCTTCCAGTGGCCCATTCGTAGGCGGGGAGGGCGCCGTCCAGCGCGGGCGGGAGCGGCCGCGCCTGGTGTGCCAGGTGGGCGATCGCATCCTCGACCTCGGCGGTGTCGCGCACGCCGATTGGCCCGTCGGTCGTCGGCTCCTCACTGGGGGGGGGCATGCACCGACCGTAATCGGCGTCACCGTGCCAGGGGTGGTGCGGCCCGCCGACGGCCCGCGGCGTGACCTGTTCGGCTGCTGGCGTGCCGGGGTGGCTCGAAGTGCTCGGTCGGGCAGTACGGGGGCGGGGCGGCGGGGTAGGGTGGGTGTACCGGCCTGGCGTCACCTTGGCGTTCGCCGGAAGCCCGTCGGCCGTCGACACACTGTCTCCCCGATCCCGAGTGGATGCGATGCCCCGGCCCACGCGAGCAGCGTGGAGCCGTTAGTGGGCCCGGAAGGGACGCGTGTGCCGTGACCTCCTACGACCGACCCCTGCGAAGTAGTCCTGACGCGACACGCCAGATGCCCGATGCCGCGATCACCGTCACGGTTCGTGACGGCGCTGTGGTGTGCGCGATCACCGGAGCCCTGCACCACGACAACGAGGCGCAGTTTCGCGCGGTGCTGACCCGTGCCCTGGCCCGGCAGCCGGGCGTGCTGGCCGTCGACCTGTCCGGCGTCGACCTGCTCGCCTCCAGCGGCCTCAACGCGCTCCTGACGGTTCGGCGGGAGGCGATCGAGCGCGGTGTGCGGCTGGTGCTGGTCGCCCCCTCCGTACCCGCGCGCCACACCCTGCGCATCACCGAGGTCGACACCGTCCTGCTCACCGTGCCCACCCTGGAACACGCCCTGCGTTGACAACGGTGCGGAACCGACCGCCGCACCAGGAGTGGCCAGCCCCGACGGGGGCAGACGCAGGACTTGGACTCCAAACCCTCGGGGATGCTTGCTGTGCGCCCGCTGCCGGTCCACCCGGCCTTCCACCGCCGCCTGACCTTCCCGGCCTGGCCGGCGCCCGACGTCAGCGCGGGCATCGCCTTCACCCGCAGCACCCTCGACGCCTGGTACCCCGGCGCGGATCCCGCCACCGCCGCCGACGTCATGCTGGTGGCCGGTGAACTCCTCACCAATGCCGCCGAGCACGCCGGCGGCCCCCTCGCCCTGGTCCTGCGCCGCACCCCGCACGACCGGATCCGGATCGAGGTCACCGACGCGGCCCCGGCCACACCGCAGCTGCAGCCCTTCGCCCCGCACACGCCCCGCGGCCACGGACTGCGGATCATCGACCACCTCGCCACCAGCTGGGGCTGCCGTCCCGCCGGCGACGGCAAGAGCGTCTGGGCCGAATGCGACCTGACCCCCGCGCCCCCTCCCGGTCGGCCGCACCGGACCGGCTGAACACGGCGGGCCTCACCCGGCGGGCGCGCCCTCGCCGAACAGCGGGATGCGAGGTGATCGAACTGCGGGGCGTCGCACCCGAGCCCGATACGCGGCCCACCGGCCGTAGTACCGGAGTGGCCGGAAAGGGCGGCGCGCATCGTGGGGCGGGCTCTTGCTTGGGTGCCCCGTCCCGCGGGGGTGGCGTGGCGGGACGGGGGCTTCCAAGGAGCACCACCGCGCGTGGCCGACGGCGTGCGTGTTCGACGGTACGGCTGGTCGAGGCGCTCGGGCGGGCGGCGCGCCATCGCGGTCCGCCCGATGCGCACGCCTGGGCCAGCCTGCGCACTGAAGCCTCGTCACAGCACGCGTCGTTGCAGCACTAGGGTGTGTCCGTGGACATGCAGAAGACCGTCACGCGCCTGACCGAGGAGGCCGAGCTCCAACTCCACGGCGAGCAGTGGCAACCCACCCCCGTTGATCGCACGCTCGCCGCGCAGGCCGCGGCCGAGCTCGAGGAGGCCGTCGGGCCGCCGGAGGTCCAGCGGGCCCTGCCGGCGATCGAGTGCCTCGAGCGCCTGCGCACCGCGCTCGCGGTCCTCGCGGTCACCCTCGCCCGGGTCCACGGGCACCTCGCCTGGTTCCTCGCCGCAGCGAGCACCGCGCTCGCGCCCGTCCTGCACTGGCGGGCCCTGCCGGCCGACGACGGCTACTCCTTCGGGGCCGTCCTGCCCACGCCCGAGCAGTACGCGGATGCCGAGGACGCCGTCCGCCTGCTCCAGCAGACCCTCGCCCGCATCGCCGCCCAATGACCCGGAGTGCGAGGTCCAGTCCTGCTGTCACGGATCAGGTGCAGGGCGCTCGTCTTCGGGCAGCCGCGATCGGTGCGCCCTCACCTGACGCTGTTCATGAGGGGCCGCAGTCGTTCAGTACTTCCGACCGCACCCCGGCGGCTGCAGTTCGAACAAGCCGCCCGTCGGACTCGTGGGGGCTTGTGTGTCGGAGGACTGCGGGGTCCAGACGCGGCCGCCGGTAGGTGGCCGCCGTGACCAATGGCGGACGGTAGTCGTCAACCCGGTCATGACTGCCCTTGCGAAGCGTGCCGCTGCGACGGCCGCCCTCCTCGGTGCTGCCCCCGCCACCACTGCGGCGATCGCCCCCACCGCCACTGCTGCCGGTCTTCTGCCTCCAGGCATCGGCGGTCTCGGCCCCACCGTCGGGAAGCTCGAAGGCGCCACCGGCGGCGCTGTCGGCGGTCTCATGGGCACCATCGCGTCCGCAGCGCCGAAGGTCGACCATTTCCCCGGCGCCGGCGCCGGCGTCGTTGGCGCGGTCACAGGCATGGGTCCGAAGGTGAACGTGGATCCCAGCGCGGGCTGAGGCGTCGTCGCCGGCTTGGCCGATGCTGGGCCGCCCCGGCCGCAAGGGCCGCCCAACCGGATCCAAGCCGCCCGCAGGTCAGGTCGTGTGGATAGGTGCTGCACGACCTGACCTGCGGGCGGCGGAGGTTTCGAAGTGCTGTCGCCGTGCTGCTCCCGGCTCAGCGCGCGTCGCTGGCGCGGGGGTACCGCCCACGGCCGGTCGCCCGCCGCACCGGGCGAACCTGGTGCGGCGGGCGGCCGGGAGGAACCGGTCCTCAGACGGAGAGAAGTTCCCCTTCCCTGTCCTGCGCCGCCACGTCGATCTGCTGCTCGTACTGCTCGGCGAGCACGCGCAGCTCCTGCGCCTGGCCCTCGCCGCCGGCCTTGACCACCGCCTGCAGCGCCTTCTGCACCGAGTCCTTCGCCTCGTCGCGCCGCTCGTGGATCAGCTTGACGGCCTCGGCGCACTGGTCGCGGGTCAGGGGCGGGACCGCGATGGTGATGACGCCATTCTTGGTGCTGGAGGTCACCCCCAGGTCGGCCTTGCGGATGGCTTCCTCGATCGCGGTGGTCGTCTCGGAGTCGTAGGGCTTGAGCAGAATGGTGGCGGAATCGGGAAATTCGATGTCCGCCGCCGAGCTCAGGGGCGTCGGGGAGCCGTAGACGTCCGCCTTGACGTCCTTCAGCAGGTTCTTGTCCGCCCAGCCCGTGGGGATCTTCTTCAGACTGCGAAGGAGATTGTCGTAGGTCTCCTTGAGCTCCTGGGTGAGGTCGCTGCGGGCCTGGTCGTTCGTGGACACGGAGGTACCGCCTTCCGGTTCGGTGGATTTACCGCCCCGCTGCCCCGAGCCGTAGCGCGGAATCCCTCGGTGGCAGCCGTCCCCCCGATCGAGGTACAGCCCGATCGACCAATGGCCGTACGGCGACGAACGGACATCCGGCGGTGTCCCACTGGACCGCAGGGCAACGCGCGCAGGCGGAGGAGCGAGCGAATCGGCACAACAGGTGCGATCAACAGCGGCGGCGCCGCGAGACGGCACTACCTGCCGGGCCTGACGAGAAGACCGCCGGGCAGCCGCCCCGGGCGGCGCCGAAGGGGCATCACCGGGGTGTCCGACGGGTGCGACGCGACAGAAAACCGGAAGGACACCTGGCAGACGCCGCAGCCGGCACGGCCGCCGGGGTCGGTCAGCTGTCTTCGGCGCGTGGCGCGCAGTCCTCGGGAGGCGGCCGGGCGTCGAGCCAGCGCTCGATGAGCCGGTAGGTGTCCAGGGCCCGGTCGATCGCCCCGCCGGCTGCCGTCCCGCCGGTGCGGGACGGCAGGTTGTTGAAGGCGGACATCGCCCGGTTCGCCGCCCACAGGCGCAGCAGTTCCTCGTCGCCTTCTTCGAGTCTGCCGGAGCGGGCGAACCGCTCCCGCCGGGCGTGCACCTCCCGGGCGTCGCCGGTGCCGAATCCTCCCGTCCGCGCGAGGGCCTCCCGGTCGGCGAAGAACCGGTCGACCACCTCGCGCGCGTCCGCCTGACCGTCCATGACCGCCTCCACGGGTCCTCGTTCCAGCCTGCCACCGCCCCGATCCCGCGCACCGGGGCCGACCGGCCCCTCCGGTGTCCCGTCCGGCCCTACGTGCACCGCGGAGGTTCCACAGGCCGGCGTCGCCGGAGCGCGACCTCCTGCCGGAGCCGGCGGAGCGTGTTCACCCGCGTGGTGCAGCCGCCCCAAACGCCCCGCCAAAAGCTCCTGGGCGCGGGGAGAGCCGACGGCCGGCCGGGCTTGGACGGGCGCGGGGCCGGTTGTTGCGGTTGCGGCCGTGACGGGTTGCGGGCGGGATGGGGAACGGACCCGTGTCAGCTCCCGTCGATGGGGCAGGAGACGCGGGGCCCGATGAATTCCGAAGCGATGAGGAGTGGGTTCGGCATGAGCAAGGTGCAGGAATCGATCGACGTTGACGTGCCCGTCAGCACCGCCTACAACCAGTGGACGCAGTTCGAGGAGTTCCCGAACTTCATGGACGGCGTGGAGGAGATCACGCAGATCGACGACCGGCACAACCACTGGAAGACGAAGATCGCCGGTGTCTCCCGGGAGTTCGACACCGAGATCGTCGACCAGGTCCCGGACGACCACGTCGCCTGGCGGACCATCAGCGGCGACGTGCAGCAGACCGGGATGGTGCGGTTCGAGCCGATCGACGCCACCCACACCCGGGTCATGATGGAGATGGACTTCCAGCCCGGGGGCATGGCCGAGAAGGCCGCCGACATGATGGGCATGCTCGACCGGCAGGTCAAGGGCGACCTCAAGCGGTTCAAGCACTTCATCGAGGAGCGCGGCGCCGCCACCGGCGGATACCGCGACCGTCTCTGACCCCGCGGCCCACGCAGCTCTGCCGGGGCGGGCCTTCGACCCCTGTGTCGGGCCCGCCCTGAGGCGTTCCAGCCGCCCTCGCGGACGGTGGGCCCGCACCGGCGGGTCGGCGCGGGGGCCGGGGGGTAACGTGGTGGCACCGGTGATGCCTGCCGGGCTTCACCGACGCCGGGTGGACGCGGACCCGCCCGCTGCGGTCCTTGGAGGTGCGGCCGAGGTGACGGTACCTGTCCTGAAGACGAGCACGCGCAGGGTCGGTCCGGTGGTGGTGTGCGCGTTCACCGGCGACATGATCATGGAGTGCGAGGAGGTCGGCGCCCGCGCCCTGACGCGGGCGCTCGCTGAGCGACCGGGGATGCTGGCCGTGGACCTCGCCGGGGTGGAGCTGTTCACCTCCTCGGCGCTGAACGTCCTCCTGCAGGCGCGGCGCGCGGCGGCCGACCAGGGCGTGCCGCTGGTCCTCGTCAACCCGAACCGGATCGTGCGCCAGGTCCTGACACTGACCGGGGCCACCGAGCTGTTCCCGACCTACCCCACCGCCGAGGTCGCCGCCCGGGCCCACGCCCGCAGCGCCGACCACGGCGAACCGGGTGGCGGTGGCGGCGGGTAGTCGGATGCTGCCGCCCGGGTGTGGACCGCACGGTGGCGGGAAGGCGCGTGAGTCGGAGCACGACCGGCCCCTGGGACCCTGAGATGACCACCTCGTCCACCACCTGCCGCCGACATCTCGACTTCCACCCCGGCGACGCCACCTCGCTGGGCATCGACGTCCTGCGCCAGGCCCTGGTGGACTGGCACCTGAACGCGCTGAGCGAGGACGCCGTCCTGGTCGCCGCGGAACTCCTCGCCAACGCCGCCCGCCACACCCCCGGCGTCCTGAGCATGGACCTCGACTTCGACGGCTCCGCCCTGCGGATCACCGTGACCGACCCCAGCCCCGCCCCGCCCCACGTCCTGCCCCACCGGCCGGACCGACCCCACGGCCACGGCATGTACCTCATCGACCAACTCGCCGCCGCCTGGGGCCACCGGCCCCACGACCGGGGCAAGGACGTCTGGGCCGACCTCACCACCACGACACCGCGCCACAGCGGTACCGAGAGGATCGGCTGACGGCCGACTTGGCACCCCGACGCAGCTCCGTCCACCGGTACGGCAACGCTTCCTGATCATGGCCGCTCCTGCTCCTCCAAGGCCTACCGCCGCCGCGAGACCCGTCGGCAGGACGCCGTCGCCCTCATTGCCTCGCGCGTCGAAACAAGCGGCGCCGGCTCGGAGCGCGGCGAGCAGTTCCCGGAACTCGTCGTCGCCGTCCAGGGCGATGCCGCCCGGTTCCCCGAGCGGCTGGAGCAGACCCGGCGCGGCAAGGGCGGCGACCCGCGCTGCATCGAGGCCCTGGCCTTGCTGGAGACGCAGCTCGACCGCGCGACCCGGCGAATACTGCGCCAGGCCCGCTTCCCGCGCTACGAGATGCTGTCCGCCCGACGTGCCGCGCTCGACGCCTCCGCCAAGGCTCCGGCCGAGGAACCCACCTGGCCGCGCGTCGAAACCGGAGCCCCCGTCCGACGCCGCCTCGGCGGCTGACCGGGGCGCCGCGTACCTTGTTCCTCACGTCGAATCACCCGCCGCAGGCGACGTCGTCTCTGATGAGGATTCCGCGAAGACGGCTCTGGCCGGAGCTCAGTCAAATCCCAGGTCAGCGGCTGAGGAGACGAACGTGCACAGCAGCACTACTGCGGTCGGTTCCGAAAGGCGGCCGACGCTTGGCTCCCAGATGATCCCCCGAGCAGGAGTTCGGCGGCCGGGGTGTGGTTACCGGTTGCTGCGGCCCCCGCCATCGCCCAGGAAGCATCCTGCCGGTCGGTGAGCGGCGGTACGACCAGGAGGAGGAAGTGGTCCTGGAAACCCCGGGTGACACTGATGGTTGCGTCACTGCCGGTGAACCAGTTGATTTTGACCATCAGGCCGTTCGCCACGAGGGATCGGGGCACCCCGTCCCAGGCCGAGGTGTCGAGGCCGACCCGGACGATGCGCCCCAGGTGGGCGCTGAGCGCGGTGATCAGGTCCGGGAGCTCGGCGAGGACTTGGTTCGAGCGGGGCCACCACGCGCCGTCGAAGATCCCCTCCCGGGACATCGTCGGCTCCAGCACCAGGCGCGGCAGCAGCGGAACACCGGGCACTGACCACGGCCCAGGGGAGGAAGGAGTGGGGAGGGGGATCGGCATCATGCGGGGCCGCCCGTCCGGTCCGTGAGGGACCAATCATGACCCAGGGCGACACCAGCGCGAATGCCGATATTCGGAATGTCCTCGGTTGTCTCCCACGGTACTCCGCAACGGGCTCCCCCGGGGGGCGGCCCGGCCGCAGGAGTACGCTCGAAATCATCCAGGGCACCCCGTATTCCGGTACTCGTTCCGGCTTCGTTCTGGGTGAAGGACGTTCCGGACAGCCTCGGGCGAGCCCGGAGACGGGAACGGTGTACACCGTGACCACTCATTCCCCGCAGTCGGCACGTCCGGGCCACGGCCTCACGGTCGCCGACGCCATGGACCCCTGCGACTACCAGATAGCCGACGACAGCACCGTCGACCAGGCCAACGACATCTTCCACAGCGCCCACGTCGAGTACCTGCTCGTGCGCGACCACAACGGCCGGTGCGAAGGACTGGTCACCCGCGCCGGCCTCCACCCGTTCCTGGCCCGCTCCTGGGACGCCGAGCGGACTGCGATCAGCGCCACCTCGCACCAGCGAGGCCCGTTCACGTGGCCGACCATGGGTCTGGCCCTGGCCGCGCTCGCGATGCGGATCAAGCACCTGGCCGTCTGGCCCGTCGTCGACGAGGACGGCCACATCCTCGGCGTGCTCACCTCGGACCGGGTCGCCGGTCTACTCGCCACCAGGCCGGTCTGAGCCGTCGCGTCCGCCGGAGCACTGGCTCGCCGGCGCTCGTGTCCTCCGCCGACGGCGGCGAAGCCGGGCGCGGCGCTGACCGCTGACTTGGGCAGGCGTTTGTTGCAGTGAGTTGGTGGCCTTCGTCGTGTTCTGCGCGAAATTTTCGGACAGTGGTTCCTTGCGTACGGAGGATCGGCGAAGGACCGTCGCACAGCCAAGTACATCCCTCCGCACTCGAGGACGGTCTCACCCTCGGGCGCCGGGCCACCATCGTCGGCTTCACCTCCTGCTCGAACAACTCGGCTGCCTGCACCCGCGCCGACTCCCCGCGCAGCCGTTTCGCGGCGGTCGGCCCGCCTCCATCCGCGCATCGCACACGCCACCGGATGCAGCCGTCACTTCAGGCTCATCAGGCACTTGGCGCGGATTCACCCTGACGGGCCGAAGGCAGTAACGACCCGCCACCTCGGAGCCGGATTCGCCCCGAACCCTGCTGGGTGACGGCGTGTCGTAGGGGCGTGGCCCGTCCGCCCGGTGTGTCGCCCGTGTCGTTCGCGCGGGGCGCGGCTCGTAAGGTCGGGGCATGGTCGACAAGCAGGGTCAGGGTGTGGTGCGGGGTCCGGGGCGGCCCCGGGAGGAGCGGGTCACCCGCGCGGCGCTGGACGCGGTCGTCGCGTTGGTCGCGGAACAGGGCATGAGCGCGGTGACGATGGACGCTGTCGCCGAGCGGGCGGGGGTGAGCAAGCCGGCCATCTACCGGCGTTGGTCCGGCAAGCAGGAGCTGATCATCGCCGCCGCCGAGGCGTGGATCGGCGAGCTGTCCGTCCCCGACCGGGGCGACTTCCGTGCGGAGCTGCACGAGTTGCTCACCGCGCGCTTGGAGTCCTACCGGCAGCCCGGTGTGGACCGGTTGCTGGCCGGTGTCATCGGCGCGTCGGCGGAGGCGGGCGCCGACCGGGGTGCGTACGGCGCGTACTCCGCGCGGGTCATGGGGGAGACCCGGCGCATCCTGGAGCGCGGGATCGCGCGCGGCGACGTCCGGGCGGACACCGACGTCCGGGCGGTGGCCACGATGGTGGCCGCGCCGATGGTGTTCCGCCTGGTGGGGGAGCTGGAGCCGCCGGACCGGCACCTGGTGGACGCGGTGGTCGAGCTGGTCGGCCGCGCGGTGGGGGCGTAGCGCCGATGCGGGGCCGGGCCGGTCCGGGCTCCTGAAACCGGTCTCTCCGGACCCTTGCCGAGGCATGCCCCGATAACGATACTTCCGGTAACGAATTGCTGGTCGTCCCCGGAGGTTCCCCATGCCGACGTCTGCCGCCGCGTCCGCGTCCGTCCTGTCCAAGCCCCTGATCCACTTCGGGCGCCGCGTTCTGGACCGCACCGCTCCCGGAACCCCGGAAGCCACGTACCGACTCCTGGACATCACGCCACTCACCCCGCACATCGGTGCGGAGATCTCTGGCATCGACCTCTCCGGCCCGATCGGCGGCGACCTCGCCGAGGAGCTGCGCCAGGCCCTGCTGGAGTGGAAGGTGGTCTTCTTCCGCGACCAGCACGCCTTCGGCCCGGAGCACCACCTCGCCCTCGCCGCGGTCTGGGGCGAGCCGGAGGCCAACCCGTTCTTTCCCAAGGGCGACACCATCGGCGTCTCCCGCCTGGCCAAGGACGCCATGGCCGTCGGCAACGAGAACATCTGGCACAGCGACCACTCCTTCATGGTCAATCCCGCTCTCGGCTCCGTCCTGCGGGCGGTCGAGGTGCCGGCCGCAGGCGGCGACACCATGTGGGCGGACATGGGTGCCGCGTACGACAACCTCTCCGAGGCCGTGAAGGCCCGGATCGAGAACCTCACCGCGGTGCACGACTGGGTCCCCACCTGGGGTTCGATGATGACGGAGGAGCAGATCGCCCACTTGCGCGAGCGGCTTCCCGCCGTAGAGCACCCGGTCGTCGTCCGTCACCCGCGCACCGGACGGAAGCTGCTGTACGTCAACGAGCCCTTCACCACCCGGATCGTCGGCCTGCCCCAGGCCGAAAGCCAGGAACTCCTCAACGAGCTCGTCCTCCAGGCCCGCATCCCCGAGTTCCAGGTGCGCTTCCGCTGGCAGCCGGACTCGGTGGCGATCTGGGACAACATCGCGGTCCAGCACTACGCGATCAACGACTACTACCCCGCGCGCCGCGTCATGGAGCGCATCGCGATCGCCGGAGTCCCGCTCTCCTGAGACCCGCGCGCCGCAGCCCCACCGGACGCTGCCGACCCTGCCGCCCCGCCCCGTCCGCCGTGCCGTAGCGGGGCGGCCCCCGGCCCACGGCCCCGGCTGCGGCGTACGGACAGCCCATCCACCGCGCCCCCGCCAGTACCTCTCCCGGAGGAACCCTCCTCGTGACCGCCGCCGACACTCCAGCGAGACCGAGCAACGAAGCCCCTCCCGCAGGGCGCCCCTCCGGCGCCCGTGCCTGGACGGTCACCGTCCTGCTCGTGGTCTTCATGATGGTCAACTTCGCCGACAAGTCCGTCCTCGGTCTCGCCGCCGACGAGATCCGCGCGGACATGGGCCTGTCCGCGACCGACTTCGGGCTCGCCAACAGCGCCTTCTTCCTGCTCTTCTCCGTCGCCGCCGTCGTGGTGGGGCTGCTCGCCGACCGCGTGCGGCCGAAGTGGCTGCTGCTGGGCATGGCCGCGCTCTGGTCGGTCGCGCAGGTGCCGGCCGCCGTCGGGGGCGGCCTGACCGTCCTGATCGGTTCGCGGGTCCTGCTGGGCGCGGCGGAGGGGCCTGCCTTCCCCGTCGCGCAGAAGGCCACGCTGGCCTGGTTCCCCAACCACAGGCGCAACCTGCCCGGCGCGCTGATCACCCTCGGCGTGACCCTGGGGGTGATCACCGCGGCCCCCGGGCTGACCTGGGTCATCCACGGGCACGGCTGGCGGGCGGCGCTCTGGGTGGTCGCTGCGATCGGCGCGGTGTGGGCGGCGGTGTGGGCCGTCCTCGGCGCCGACGGCGAACACCGCACCGACGACGACGCCGCACCCGCCGGGGCGGCTCCCTCCCACGCCGCGTCCGCCGCCGCGGACCGCGCCACGTACCGGCGGATCCTCGGCACCCGCACCTGGATCGGCACCACCGTCGCCTACTTCACCACCTACTGGTGCGTGGCGCTGTCGCTGGTGTGGCTGCCCTCCTACCTGCGCAACGGCCTCGGTCACTCCTCCGAGGCCGCGGGCCGGCTGATCGTCGTGCCCTGGCTGCTCGGCGCTGTCGCACTGCTCGGCCAGGCTTGGCTCACCGGCCGGCTGATGCGCCGCGGGGTCCCCAGCCGCAAGGCCCGAGGCTGGGTCGGCGGCAGCCTGCTGCTCGTCGCCGCCGCCGCCTGCCTGGCCCTGCCGCTGGTGGACGGAACCCCGGCGAAGACCGTCCTGGTGGCCGTCGGCTTCGGTCTGGGCGGATCCTTCGCGACCGTCGCGGTCACCACCGTCGCCGAACTCGCCCCGGCCGTACGCCGGGGCGGCGCCCTGGGCTGGATGAACGCCGCGGTCACCACCGCCGGCCTGATCGCCCCGGCCGTCGTCGGACGCCTCGTCGACAGCCAGGGCACGGCGGGCTACCAGAGCGCCGCGCTGCTCTCGGGCGTGCTGCTGACGGTGGGCGCGCTGTGCGCCTTCACCCTGATCGACCCGGCCCGCGACATCCCCCGCCTGCACGCCTGACCTGCGCCTGACCGTGTCGCCGACCCCGACAACCGACCGGTCACCCGCCCGGCGTGCCGCGTGCCCGTCGAGCACAGGACCATGAAGCCCCGCACGGGCCCAAGCGCTACGAGTCCGGCGCCGGAGCGCCAACCACCGAACCGGGTCACCGGCTCACTCGAGCGGAGTCGCCGATGGACCGTCCGGCGGGTCAGCCGCTCACGGAGAAGGGCTGGGGCGGAAGCGGTTCGCCGTCGGCCCCCTTGCCGGTGGCGTCGAGGCCGACCACGGTCAGCCGGTTCCCGTCCGTCACGACGCTGCGGGGTATCCGGCCGCCGACCGTGCTGCTCTGCGGGAGGTCCAGCGGTTGCCAGCCGCGGGAGGTCAGCTGCGCGCCGATGGGCTGGTAGACGCTGCCGGTACGGGTGTGGCCCACGACGGCGATCCCGCCCGGGGTACGGGTGGCGCCGTCGAGTCGGCCCGCGCCGAGACCGGTCTCCTGGCGGGTCCAGGCGCGGCCGTCGAAGTGGGCGGCGAGGACCCGGTCCTGCCGGGTCGGTCCGCTCTCGGTGCCCACCGCCCACACGTCGCCGGGACCCGCCGCGACCAGCCGGGTGAGTTCGCCGTAGCGGGAGTCCAGGTCGGGCGCGGCGACCTTGCTCCAGGCGTGGCCGTCGTAGTGCAGCAGCAGCGGACTGGTCCAGCCGTCCGGGGTGCCGAGCGAGCCGGCGGCCCAGACGTCGGACGGCCCGGTGGCGACCACGTCGGCGAGCGTCCAGTAGTCGGTGCCGAGGTCGAGCGTCGGCACCCGCTCCCAGGACTCGCCGTTCCAGTGCTCGATCACGCCGTAGAAGGTCAGGTAGTCGTCCGGCTGGTAGTGGCCGACCGCCCATACGTCGTCGGGACCGCCGGCGGCCGCGAGCGCTCTGATCCCACCTCCCATCGAGTGCTCGGGCAGGGGCGCGTCCTGCACCTGCCAGCGGCCGGCGCGGTAGCGGCCGACCGGAACGCTGCCGCCCTGCCCGCTGCCGGTCACCCAGGTGCCGTCGGCGCCGTCGGGGGCGATGGCCGAGGCCTCCAGACCCCGGGGAAGGGCGAGTTCGTGCCAGGACCGGTCCGCACCGTCCCGGATGAAGGCCACCGGGGTCACGGTCGTGCCCCGTCCTTGCCCGGTCTGCCGGGCGCCGACCGCCCAGGTGGCGCGGCCCCCGCCGCGGGCCGCGTCCTGGAGGCCGACGTTCGTACCCTCCGGGAAGGCGTCCGGAGCCCAGACCCGCGCGCCCGGCGCCCGGTCCGGCGCGTCGGACGTCCGGCCCTGCGTCACCGGCAGCACGGCCTGCGCGTCGGCCGGGGTGGCCGTCGCCAGCAGAACGCCGGGCAGCAGCAGGGTGGTCAGTGCGGTGCGGTGCTTCACTGGTTCGCTCCCTCGTCGTAGGACACCCCGGGACTCTCCACCGGGTGCAGGTCGGCTTCCTGGACCAGGTCCAGGACACGGGGCGCCAGGACGAACCCGGCCATCTGGTCGGCCGTGACCGGCGCCGAACCACCCGTACTGTCATCGGGACTGACGCTCACCGACACGTCGCTGCCACCGAAGTGGAAGGACGCCCTGGTGAGTGTCACCGTGCCGTCGCCCTCTGGCACCACCTGGACCGAAGCCGATGCGCCGTCGGGCAGCTCGACCAGCGTGCAGGTCCCCAGCTTGCCGGGCGCACCGGCCGGGCAGGTGCGCTCTCGCGGGCCGTTCGGGGCGGGGCGCACCGAGAACCGGATGAAGTAGCTGCCCTGCGGGGACTTCCCCAGGTAACCGGAGACCTGGTCGTCGATCAGGTTGATGCCGCCGACCCCCGGCGGCAGCAGGTCCTGCAGCACGGCGGCGGTCCGCTGCCGGAAGGCCTCCACCCGCACCCGCTCGCCGTTCGTACCGCCGGAAGCCGACGGCGACGCGGTCGGCGGCGGCGACGCCGTCGGGGAGAGCCGCACGGTGGGGAAGACCCGCGCCGGCGTCCCGTCCCCGGCCGCCAGCGGCACCGTCCCCGCCCCGCCGCTCCCGGGCCCGGTACCGGTCCCCAGGACGGCCGTCAGCCCGAAGGACGCCAGCACCGCCGTCCCCAGTACCGCCCCGCCGATTGCCAGCCGCGATCGCAACCGCCGTCGCCGCCCCTCCCGCACCGCCCGGAGCGTCATCCCGGGCGGGGGGACCAGTTCCCCCGCGACCCGGCCCATCGCCTCCCTGACGAAGAGCACCCCGGGCGCGTCCTCCTGCTCCTGCACGTCGTCCTCCTTCACGTTTCTCCATCCCTTCGACGGGCGCCGCACGGCTGCCCGGCCGTCCACCGGGCGCTCACGCGGGCAGGTACGGGCTCGACTCGCCCAGCTGCTCGCGGAGCCTGGCCAGGGCGCGCGAGCACTGGCTCTTGACGGTCCCGGTGCTGCAGCCGAGCAGGTCGGCGACCGTCTCCACGCTCAGGTCCTCCCAGTACCGCAGGACGACCATCGCCCGGGCCCGGACCGGCAGTTCCGCCAGCGCGTTCAGCAGCGTCACCCGCAGGTCGCTGTCCTCCCCCGGGGAAATTTCGGGCGGCGACGCCAGCATCCCGAGCCGCCGGGCCACTGCCAGCCGGCGCTGCTCCCCGAGGAACGTCCGGGTCAGCACCGTCCGGGCGTAGGCGTCGAGGTTCTCCATCTGTGACGCCCGCCACCAGTGCGCGAACAGCTTTGCCATCGTCGTCTGGGCGAGGTCCTCGGCCCGGTGCCGGTCCCCGCACAGCAGGTACGCCGTCCGGTAGAGCCGCCGTTCGCAGCCCGCCGCGTACGCCTCGAAGCTCAACTGGTCCTGTCCGCGCATCCGCGCTTCCGCCCCTCCCGCCGCCCGCCCCTGTCACCCCTTCTCAATGCGCGAGCCCACCGGAAGGTTGAGTCCCCGACGAAGGAAAGTTCACAACGAGGCACCGCCCGCAACGGAGGAGCGCCCGCCCGGCCGAGCTCGGCGACCCTTCACCCGCTGGTCCGTCCGGAAATGCTGCCTGCCTCCGTCGGATCCATGACCGGGCGATCCGCATCGGGTGTGAGCCTCGTCCCCGACGATGACGGTCGCTGTTTCCGATCGGCAGGCTCGTGGCGCAGGTCCCTGGGGTGATCTCGCGCCAGGGCGGGGACGAGGGAACGGCAGGCCTCGGCCGTCCAGTGCGGGAGGGGTGGACGTGACAGCCAGACGCGTCGTAGGTGTCGCGGTGGCGGCGGCCGTGGTGGGCGTCATCGCAGTTCTGTTCGTCCTCGCGGTCCACCACCACTGGGCTGTGGGCAGCCGCCCTGCTCATACTCTGCGTGATCCCCGCGCCGCTCGTCTGCCTCGCCATCGCCTTCGAATGGGGCGAGGGCGGCAACGACTCCGGCTCCGGCGGCGGCGTAGGACTCGGCGGCTTCTGACAGGAAGCCACCCCTCCTGGCCGGGCTTTCGAGCTCGCGACCGGTCGTGAAATGCCCGCGCTCAAGACCGGTACCACCTACGATCTGTGGTTCAACGACGGAGGCACGATGCGCCCCGCCGGCCTGATGCCGGCCACCAGCGGAACAACGCTGCTGGCCGGTCCCGTGCACGGCGCGATCGGCATCGGCGTGACCGTCGAACCGGACGGCGGATCCGCCCAGCCCACCGGAGCGCCGGTGGTGCTGCTCCCCTTCGCCTGAGCGACGGGCGCTCTCCCCGGGCTGCCCGTCGCACAATGGCCCGGCAGCCGACTACTGCCTACGACGTCCTGCCCGTCAGAGTCCCCGCCCGTCCCGTCAAGCCTTGCGCCCCCGTCCGGGTGCCCAATGCGGGTCCTTGTCGGGGTGTCAGCTGTGGGGGAGCGCGGCGGGGACGTCCGGCTGGACGGCGAGGGCCTGGTCGGCGCCGGTGATCTGCAGGGTCCGGGCGACGGAGTGGGAGAGGCGGGCCAGGCGCAGCGCGGTCCCGGTGCGAGCGCCTTCGCGGCGGGCGACGAGCAGGGCGTTGAGGCCGGCGGAGTCCGTGGAGTTCACGTCGTGGAGGTCCACCAGCACACTCGGCGGGGTCGGACGAGTGTCGAGAGCCCGGTCGAGGGCGGCGCGGAGGACGTGTGCCCGGTCGAAGTCGGGTGGGGCCCTTGCACTCCAGGACGAGGTCGGCCGGGCTGACGCGGGCGATGACGACGAAGTCCTGCCCGAACTCGGGACCGTGTTCTGCGGCGGTGGCGATCGGCGGCCAGAACCGGTGGCCCGGTGGAGATGCGAAGGGCGATCGAGTGCTTGTCGCCGAGCCCGAACAGCAGATCAGAGACGGGAAAGGGAGTTGATCCCCGCCGACCGGGAGCCGGCCCGCCAAGCCGCAGTCGATCTCGCCGCAGCCGTCGGCCCGGCCGAAGCCCGGTACGCCCTGGAGCCGATCGCTCGCCTGGAGGGCCCGCGCGAAGCCCTCGCGGTCCTCGCCCTCGCGCTGGCGCGCGTCCACGGCCGCCCCGCGTGGCTGCTCGCAGCCGCAAGCACCGCTCTGTCGCCCGTCCTGCACCCGCGTGCACTCCCCGCTGACAACGGCTACGCCTTCGGCACCGTCGAGCCCCGTCCGGAGCAGTACGCCGAAGCCGAGGACGCCGTGCGCCTCCTCCAGAACCTCCTGACCCGGCTCACCGGCCTCTGATGCGCCCTCTGCTCTGCGTGCCGGTGATCGCCGGGGGTAGTCGTCGTTCATGACAGGTGTGGTGGAAGCAGGGCTGTGGGGACTGGTGGCGGGCGGTGCGCTGCTGGTCGGCGCGGCGGTGGGGTACGGGGTTCGGGTGCCGCAGTGGGTGATCGCGTCGGTGATGGCCTTCGGAGCGGGCGTGCTGCTGTCGGCGGTGTCGTTCGAGTTGCTGGGCGAGGCCTACGACGAGGCCGGGTTGGCCCCTGCTGCGGTGGGGGCACTGTGCGGCGCGCTCGCGTACACCGCGGGCAACGTCGTGCTCGCTCGGCGTGGGGCGAGGCACCGCAAGCGGTCCGGGCACGGCCGCTCGCAGCCCTCGGAGAGCGAGCAGCAGGGATCGGGCACCGCGCTCGCGCTCGGCGCGCTGCTGGACGGCGTGCCGGAATCCGCGGTGATCGGCGTCAGCCTGCTCGAAGGCGGGGCGGTCAGCACGGTGACGGTGGCGGCCGTCTTCCTCAGCAACATCCCCGAAGGGCTCTCCAGCGCGGCCGGCATGCACGCCGCCGGGCGCAGCAGGCGGTACGTGTTCACGGTGTGGGGCGCGATCACGGCGATCAGCGGGCTGGCGGCGGTGGCCGGCTACCAGCTGCTCGGTGGTGCTCCGGCAGCTGTCGTGGCGGGGGTGACGGCGGTGGCGGCCGGTGCGATCCTCGCGATGATCGCCGACACGATGATCCCCGAAGCGTTCGAGGACGCCCACCTCGCGATCGGCCTGATCGTGGTCAGCGGATTCCTGCTGTCCTTCGCCCTCTCCCACGCCTGACCCGTGCCGCGGCAGTTCCGGCCTCGACGATGGAAGAACCGGCGGTCTCACCCCGCTCCGGATGCCGCGGCTGTGGGCCCGCCACACGCGGTGGCGGGCCCACAGCGCTGTCTGCAAAAGCCCGTGCTGGGCCGATCAGGTAGGCAGAAGGCCGTTGCGCTCGTCGTGACCCTCGGCGCCGCTCTCGTCAAACCAGTGGTCGCCGTGCGCGAGATACCGAAAGGCCGGCCGCTGTTCGTGAAGAAGCGCCGCGGTGACCGCGCGGCTGCCGTCCCTGCGCTCAGCCATCGGGTGGGCACCAGGCCGCCTATCGTTGAAGCCACCCAGCACACTCACCTCCCCCGCAGGGTGATCCGGAAGACGCCCCCCAATGCGACGTGAAGGGGGACTGACCGTGCGAGCCCTGTTCGGCCTGTGCATTGTCGTGGTCGTCGGCGGCCTCGCATACTTCGCCACGATCGGCCTGATGCAGCGATGAGCGTCGCCGGCCGCTTCCTGCGGGACGACTCACTCACCCTCGTCTTCGGCACGGCGTTCCTGCTGGCGCTCGTCGGCCGGGCCGCGGCCCGGCCGACCCTCAACAACCGGCGGGTCGCCGCCGGCCTGCAGCCCCTCGGCCTCGATGGGTATCTGACGAGCTCCCAGTTCGCCGTCGACGTGACCGGGAACCGGCAGTCGGAGTGCCCGCAGTTCCTCCTCCACATCTTCGGCACCGTCTGGCTGCTCAAGCGCGGTTCGCCGGAGGCGAAGGAGCTGGACAGAGCCGGCGCCGGAGGGACCCTTCCCTCTGTACTCGCGTTTGCTCGGCGTGGTGATGGTCCGCCTACAACGCGGAAATGCCGGCCGACCCTGGCCCCGGTCGCGCCGGGTGCCATCGAGCGCGTCCCGCTCCGTGCGACCGCGCTCGCCCCCAGCCCAGGCGCAACCCGGCGGTCTGTCCAGGGCGGGGCCCGACCCCTTGACGGTTCACACCCGTCCCCGGCCCCCCGGGGGGCCGGGACGTCGACCCCCGCCCCCCGGGGGGCCGTCCGATGTCAGGGGTGGGCCTGGCGGATCTCCGCCGCGGTTTCCTGGCCGGTCTCCTTTAGCTCTTCCGCGGTACGCCGACCGGCGTCCTGCGCGGCGCCCTTGGTCGTGTCGGCGGCCTCCTGGGCGGTGGACTTCACCGCCTCCAGGGCGTCCGCAGCGGGCTCCCGCAGCTCATTCCGGACCTCCCGGACGGCGTCCACGGCGGCTTCCTTCACCGGCTCCAGCACCTCCTGGTGCTCCCGGAGCATCGCCCCGGCCCGCTGCTCGGGCCTGCTGGTGGGGATCAGGGCGGCAGCGAGCAGGCCCGCGCCGAACGCCATGATGCCGGCACCCAGCGGGCTTCCCTGCGTCTGCCGGCGCAGCTTCGCGGGGGTCTGCTGGATGGCGCCGCCGATCTGGCCGGCCGTGTCCTTCGCGGTGTCGGTGAGGTGCCCGGCCGTGTCGCCGACGGCGGCGGCCGCGTGCTGGGCGGAGGCGTTCGTGTCGTGTGCGGTGCCCATGACTCGCTCCTTGATTCCGGTCATCTTCTGGCGTGCGGCGTCGGCCTGGCGGTGGGCCACTCGGCTGGGGGTGATCCGGTCAGCGAGGCGGTCGACGTTGTGTGCCAGGTGGGCGCGTCGGGCTTCGACCTCGCCCCTCAGCTCGTCGGGTGTCGCACCCATGCGGCGTCCTCCTTCAAGGTCTCGATGGTCTGTTCGGGCTTGAGGCGGACGTCCTTGAGCCGACTGCGGCCTGCGCGGTAGAGCACGGCTCCCGCCACGGCCCACAGCGCTGTGACGATCAAGGCTGCCCAGGCGAGGTTCATCGCGTTGCCGAGCGCGAAGACCAGGGTCAGGCTGGCCAGGACGAGTACGAGGTGTCCGGCGTAGCCGGCACCGGCGAGCATGCCGGACGCCTTCGCGGCTTTGTTCGCCTCCTGCTTGATCTCCGCCTTCGCCAGGTCGATCTCGTCCCGCACCAGCTGGCTGAGGTCACTGGTGATCTCGCCGATCAGGTCGCCGAGCGAATCACCCTCGCTCTGCCGCCCCGGGGGCGGCGTCGAACGGTCGGCGGCCGGGGGCGCGGGGTCCGGTGTGACCGGCGCGCCCGAAGCGGCCTGTTCCGAGTAGGAGAGGGCCATCGTTCAGACCCCCTGCGCGGGAGGCTGCCGGCGGCCGTACAGCGCGTCCTGCGCCGAGGCAGCGGGCGCGTGCGGAGGCCGCGAGGCCGCGTAGACCCCGTCGTCCAAGGCCGCCCCATGACCCGGGCCGGACGGCCCGGACGCCACCGGAGGCGGTACCGGTGCGGGAGCTGCCGCAGGGACGGGCGGCGGGTACGCGCGTTCCCCGCCCGGGGGCCGCTGCTCGGTCCTGTCCGCGTTCTCCGCCGACGCGGCACCCTTGGCCGTGCGGCCCACCGCGAATCCGGCGAGCGCGGCGCCCGCGAGGAAGAGACCGGGCCGGCGGCGAGCGAAACCCTGCACGTCCTCCAACAGGCCGTCCGGACCGCGCCGCTCCAAGTGGTCGGCCATCCGCCGGCCGCCGTCCGCGAGCTGCGCCACGGCCGCCGTCGCCGTGGAGTCCGGCTTCCCGTGGTCGGCCATGTCCCGCAGCTCGTGGGCCAGCCGCCGCACGTTCTCCGCCAGCCGGCCCGTCTGCTCGTGCGCCTGCCGCTGAACCTGCTCCCGGGCCTCGGCCAACAGGTCCCGGGCCTGCGCGCCGACCTCACCGGCCACCTGCGCCGCCTGCTCCTTCACCGTGTCCGCCACGTCACCAGCCTGGTCGGCCACCGTCTGCGCGCCTTCAGCAGCCTTCTCCTGCACGCTGTGGACGACGGACCCCGCCGTCCCTCGGTCATTCTCCTGGTTCGAACCCGTGGGGCTCCCGTACTCGCTCAAGGCTCCTCCTCGCTCCACCTGGGTCAGATCGACCTCCCGACCCCGCCTGCCCTCCTTTGCTCGTCCTAAGCCGACTCAAGCGCTGAACTCCTGGCACACCCGGTCCCGCTTCCGGCCGGTCACCTCGGGAGCCGAGCTGTAGCCGCTCGGCATGATCCGGTCCAAGCACGCGAGCGCCCGCGAACGCGGCGTCGCCCCTGCGAAGGCCCACTTCCGCCGCCGCAGCCGTCCCCGCGACCGAGAAAGTCGGCGACCACAACCCCGGCTGCTGGCTGCGCACTTGGCGCAAGGTCCAGGAGGTCCTCAGGGCCTGGACGTCGAGCTGGGCGCGCTGGATCCGCTGTGGCGCCCGGGCCCGGACTGGAACCGCTCGTACCGGCGCATGCTCGCCCACCTCGCCGCAGCCAGGCGCCCTCACCGGTCCGGCGAACCGCACCGGCCGCACGGACGATCCGACGCTCCGGCCGGGCGCCTGGCGGCGCAGGCTCCGGGCAGTAACAGCACGAGACCCGCCGGTGCAGATGAGGGTGCGGAGAGGCTTGCGAAGGCGGCGAAGTGGTCGGCCTTGCGTCCGTACCGGCGGTGCGCTCGCCGGAAGGCACCGAAGCGGCCCCGGTGCGCTCGACCATCCACCGGCGTCGGCCGAGACGCTGGGCGGATTCGAGGCGTCGGCGAGACGGGCGGGCCGAGTGTCTGTCCGTTCCGTGTGCCCGCGTCCGGGTCGGGGTGGACACGGGTGGGCGGGCCCGCGCATCGGCGCGGGCCCGCCCGGGGCCGTGCTCCGCAACTCCCGACCACCAGCGGCCGCGGCCCCCGGTCCGGGCGGGCATTCCTTCGGCGCCCGTCGCGCTTCCGGCACCTCGCACGCCCCGCGGAACCGGATGAATGCGGGCGTCGGTTTCGCCGACATCACCACCGAGGAGCAGCGCCCTGCCCGGCTGCGCCCGGCTGGTAGGGGTCGTCGGCCAGCGGCTCGGGGTGGTTCAGGTGGTCAGGAATCCGGCGATGGCGGCATCCCAGTCGACGTGGTGTTCTTCGTCGCCGAGCGGGACCAGGAGCAGGGTGTCGGTGAGGAACCGGGCGAGGGGTTCGGTCGCGGTGTGCAGCAGGGCGATGCCCTCCTGGCCGCTGAGGGTGATCATGGTTTCGCCGATGCGGGCGGGGGCGATGTGGACGTCGCCGTCGCCGACCGGTCGCTCCAGGCCGGCCAGCAGCAGATCGCGGGAGAGCAGCCACCTGGTTTCGCCGGCGGCGTCCTCGAAGACCATCGTCACCGCGTAGGGGTCGTCGGTGCGATACCGGCAGGTGGTGGGCACGTACCAGTACCGGCCGGGTCCGGCGGTCAGCCGGAGCGGCAACTGGGTGATGGCTTCCTGCATCGAGGTGTTCTCCCGGACGGTCGCAGAGCGGGCAGTGTGTGCCGAGCTCGTCTGCCCGCAAACGGGCAGTCAACTCTCCTCCTACCGGGTGAACTTCACGGTCGAAAACCCTCCCTCCGGGGGGCGCGAACCGGGATGTCCCAATTGCCGGATCCGGGACCCGAATCTTTTCGACCGCACGGTCCGTACAGCCTTGCGACGCCCTCGTGCCTGGCAGGCGGCCCACCGGGCGGGCCGCCTGGTCCGGAGGCTGCCGCGGCAGCCTTGTGGCAAGCGTGTTCACCCGCGTGGTGCAGCCGCTTCAAGCGGCCCGCGGGATGGGGAACGGACCTGTGTCAGGTCCTGTCGATGGGGCAGGAGACGCGGGGTCCGATGAATTCCGAAGCGATGAGGAGTGGGTTCGGCATGAGCAGGGTGCAGGAGACGATCGACGTCGACGTGCCGGTCAGCACCGCCTACAACCAGTGGACGCAGTTCGAGGAGTTCCCGTTGTTCATGGAGGGGGTGGAGGAGATCACGCAGATCGACGACCGGCACAACCACTGGAGGACGAGGATCGCCGGGGTCTCCCGGGAGTTCGACACCGAGATCGTCGACCAGGTCCCGGACGACCACGTCAGCTGGCGCACCACCGGCGGAGAGGTGCAGCAGACCGGCATGGTGTCCTTCCAGCCGCTGGACACCGGCCGCACCCGGATCGTCATGATCATGGACTTCCAGCCGGAGGGGATGGCGGAGAAGGCCGCGGACATGACGAACGTGCTCGACCGGCAGGTGAAGGGCGACCTCAAGCGGTTCAAGCACTTCATCGAGGAACGCGGCACCGAGACCGGCGGCTACCGCGACCGCCTCTGACCCCGCGGCACCCGCGGATCCGCCGGGGCGGGCCCTCGACCCCTGTGTCGGGGCCCGCCCCGAGGCGTCCCCTCATCCGCCTCCTGCGCCCGGTCGTGGCGATAGGAGCGCACACCGGCCGTCGGCGGCGGGCCCGGCCGACTCGCTGCACCGCCGTGAACGGTCAGTGACGCCACGCGGCGCGCCCGGAACGCCGGCCCGGCCGGGCCGGGCTGTGCCGGGTGGCGGACTTCGATCCGCCTGCTTCCGCGCTGCGACGGTCTGGACGCGATGGCGGGTCAGGGGGGAGTGTCGCGTTCCCAGCGCATTCGTTCGGGATCTTCCGGGTGGCGTCGGTAGACGGAGAATCCGCCCGGGTAGGCGCAGCCGTCGCCGGCTTCCAGTGCGATGCCTCGTGCCAGTTCCGCCGGGGTGAAGGGGCTCACGTCGAGGTGCAGGCCGTCGAGGGGGCCTGCGAGAAGTTCGAGCCGGTCGGTCGCGGGCTCCGGCCACAAGTCCGGTTCCCAGCCCGGTCCGAGGGGTAAGCCGCTCAGTGTGGGCCAGGAGGGTCGTATGGGTTCGCCGTTGCCGGGTGTGTCCGACACTCTGCACCGTCCTCGGGTCCGTCGTTGTGGGACGCGCCGATGGGGTGCCGATCGCCGTCCTCGTCGACGCGCTGCAGATATCAGCGCCGAAGGCGTCCGAGGTGTCACTGGGACGGAAGCGGATTGTTCAGTGCAGGCGGGCGACTTGGTGGCGCCGGGCTCGGGTGGTCGGGACGGTCCCTGCGGGTGCGTCGGTCCACGCCCGCGCCGGCGAGAGTGAAGTGCTACGTCCCGGGCGCGGGTACCGCACGGGAGCGGTGGTTTGTCCTTGAGGCACCGTCAAGGGGGCTGGAGAGCCGGGGGACCGGTGCTACCGATGGGTCGGCGCTCCGGGTTGCCCGTCCGGTTTCCGCCGGCTGCGGGCCGGATGTCAGCGGGCGTCCTGTTACCGCTTCGGCCCCTTGCGGGGCGGCTTCCCGTCCTTCTCGCCTTTCTTCCCGCTGTCGGTGTGGGATGTGTCCGCCTGGCCGACCTGCGGGTCGGGTCCGGGCTGTGCCGCGTTCTGCGGGACGGGGTCGGAGGGCGCCGTGCCGCGTGAGGTCCACCCGGTCGGTGCGCTGCGGCTGTCGGTGCACTCGCCCGCTCCGACGGCAGCGCCCTGCACGACGGACGGCGCCGTTCACCGCGCCGAGTCGGCCCTGGGACCCGCCGCCACCCCGCAGCGCCCGCGCTGGCCGGCCGGTGGTGCGGGTGCGACCTGCTGGTCGTGCCGGACGGGGAGCAAGGCGCCGACCGTGCCCGACGGGTTGGTGCGGTGGATGGTCCGGACGGGTGGTCCGCCGCGTTTGGGCCCGGACGGCCACGAACCGGGCCGGTTGTTCGGGGCAGGGTGGTGAAGGCAGCCGCAGTAGGCACGGGCCTGGGACCCGGATACGGGTGTGGCCGGACAGAAGGGGTGAGGCCGTGGAGCAGCCGGAGCAGGGCGGGGAACAGCGCACCGACGTTGCCAGGGTCTCGATGCCGGGACTGGGCGAGGACGATCTGGACCGTATCCAAGCCGGACTGCGTCAGATCGCGCGCACGCACGGCCGGATGCAGGAGCTGCTGGCCGCCGTCCTGGCCGTCTCCCGCGAGCTGGACCTGGACGCGGTGCTGCACATCATCACCGACACCGCCCGCCAACTGGTCGGCGCCCGCTACGCGGCTCTCGGCGTCCTCGACGAGGACGGCGCGTTCACGCAGCTGGTCACCGCCGGAGAGGGCGCGCAGGCGTTCGCCGCCCTCGGCGACCGGATGCCGCACGGCGAGGGCATCCTCGGCGACCTGGTACGCCATCCGGCCCCGCTACGCGTCGACGACCTGGGCACGCACCCCCACGCCCAGGGCTTCCCCGAAGGCCACCCGCCCATGACCACCCTGCTGGGCGTGCCGGTCCTGGTGCGCGAACGCGTCTACGGCAACCTCTACCTCGCCGACAAGACGGACGGCACCTCCTTCACCGACGTCGACCAGGACATCGTCACCGCCCTGGCGGGCGCGGCCGGCGTGGCGATCGAAAACGCCCGCCTGTACCAGCAACTGCGCCGGGCGACCGAGGACTTCCAGCGCCGCCTGCTGCCCGCCATGCCCACCGTCGAAGGCCTGGAACTGCACGTCCGCTACCAGCCGGCCACCCAGGCTCCCAGGATCGGCGGCGACTGGTACGACCTCGTCCGCCTGGCCGATCGCGTCCCGTGCCTGGTGATCGGCGACGTGATGGGCCACGGCATCGAGGCGGCCGCACTGATGAGCCAGATCAGCAACATGCTCCGCGTGATCGCCTACGACGAACAGGAGCCGCCCAGCCGCATCCTGCGCCGTCTGGACGAGGTGCTGCACGAACTGCACGACGCCCCGATGGCCACCGTCACCGTCGCCCGCCTCGAACCCCACCCGGGCGGCGGCCGGCTGCTGCGCTGGGCCAGTGCCGGCCACCTACCGCCGCTCGTGGCCGTCCCCGGTGGCAGGGCGTTCTACCTGCCGACCGATGCGGGTCCGCCGCTCGGCGTGGAGCCCGAGCTGCACCGCACCGACCACGAGGAGCACCTGCCGGTCGGTGCCACCGTGGTCCTGCACACCGACGGCCTGGTCGAACGCCGCGACCACCCGATCGACCACACCATGGCCCACCTCGCCCGCACCGCAGCCGCCCGCACCGCAGATCCGCTACCCGACCTGTGCGACGCGCTGCTCGGCGAGCAACAGGTGCTGCCCGACGACGTCGCCCTGCTCGCCGTCCGCGTCACCGCTTGAGGGCGAGCTCGCCACCACTCGCCGCCTCGACGTCCTCTGGGCCCTCGTACGCGACCGGCGCACCTTCACCGCCGACAGACCCCAGCGCGATCTCGTAGCGGCGTGACGCGATCACCCCGCATCACCGAGCCAGGGCATCAGGGCGACGTGCGCCCGACTCGACCGGAAGGCTGTTTTCGCGGTGTGCCGTGGCCCGGTAGCGCGTGTCGGCGCTCTTCGTGTGGAAGCCTGGCCGCTGCGCCGTAGCGGATCCGTGCACCGCGTTCCGACGCTCGCGCCGACAGGAGGTGATGCAGTGACGGCCGCACTCCCCGTCGCGAAGCCCTCTGTCGTCGTCATCGGTGCCGGGGCCGCCGGTCTCAGCCTGGCGCACTGGTTGACCGGCCGTGGGAATGCCTCCGGCACCCCCGTCGAGGTGACCGTGGTCGAGGCCGCGGACGAGCGGGTCCGGTCGGCCGCGCGGACCTGGTGTTTCTGGGACGACTGGCCGGGGGAGTACGAAGAGGCGGTGGCCGCCCAGTGGAGCCGGCTGCGCGTCACGGGGCCGGACGGCGAGGTCGTCGGCATCGCGACGGATCCACTGCGCTACCGGATGGTGCGCTCCGAGGCCCTGGAGGCATTGCTCCACGAGCGGTTGGTCGCCCGGTCCGGTGTGCGTCTGCTGAGGGCCACCGTCGAGGAGGTCTTCCCCGAGCCGGACGGCAGTCGTGGCGCTCGCGTGGTGGCCCGGGATGCTGCCGGGCGTACCGTGACGCTCAGCGGCCGGTACGTGTTCGACTCCCGTCCCGCCACTCGACTTCCCCCGGCCCGGACCACCCTCCTCCAGCATTTTCGAGGGTGGTTCGTCCGTACTGATCGCCCTCGCTTCGACCCGCAGTGTGCGCACCTGATGGACTTCAGGGTTCCCCAGCCCCGGCGCGGCCTTGCCTTCGGCTACGTGCTGCCCCTGGACGTCGACCGGGCGCTTGTCGAGTTCACGGAGTTCTCCCGGAGGCCCTTGACGGCATCGGGGTACGAGGACGCGCTCGACCACTACACGCGACGCGTCCTCGGCCTCGGGGGCTTCCGCGTCGAGGACGTCGAACAGGGAGTCATCCCCATGACGGACGGACGCTTCGTCCGCCGTGTCAGCCGCGACCATTACCGGATCGGTGCTGCCGGTGGTGCCACGCGGCCGTCCACGGGCTACACCTTCGCCGCGATCCAACGGCAGAGCAGGGACATCGCCTCGGCGTTGGGGCGCGGGCAGGACCACGACCTGGTGGCGGCAGCATACGGACGGCGGGCCTTGGCCATGGACGCCGTGCTGCTGCGGGCACTCGACACGGGCCGCATCGACGGACCGCGGTTCTTCACCGAGTTGTTCCGCCGCACGCCGGGGGACCTGCTGCTGCGCTTCCTCGACGGCCGGACCACGGTAGCCGAGGACGTGCGTATCGGTCTGCGCTGCCCCGTCGGGCCGATGTTGCGCTGCGCCGCCGAACTCCCTTTCGTGCGGCGCCGATCAGCAGGCCGAGTCGCACGCAGCGGGTCGGCCGAGCGGTCGGCTGACAGGTGAGCCCGGCATCGAGGCGGACCCGCCACGGCCGCGACCGCCGGGCCGAGGTCGTCATGCCGCCTGCGGGGCGTCCGCGCTTCGTCGCCGGGAACCGGCCTCGGGTCGCCGTGGTCGGCGGCGGGATCGCCGGCCTCGCAGCCGCGACCGCGCTCGCCGAGCGTGGCGCGCAGGTGACCCTCTACGAGCGCGAAGCGGAACTCGGCGGGCGTCTCGCCGGGTGGTCCACACGGCTGGCCGACGGCTCCGAAGTGACCATGAGCCGGGGCTTCCACGCGTTCTTCCGCCAGTACTACAACCTGCGCGGGCTGCTTCGGCGGACCGACCCGGACCTGGCCCGTCTGGAAGGCCTGCCCGACTACCCCCTGCTCCGCCGCGGCGGGCTGACCGACAGCTTCGCCCGTGTGCCGCGCACCCCACCACTGAGCGCGGCCGCCTTCGTCGCCCTCAGCCCGACGTTCGCCTGGCGCGACCTCGCCGCCATCGACGCGACCGCAGCCCTGCCCATGCTCGATGTGCGGATCCCCGAGGTCTACCGGCGCTACGACGGCATCAGCGCGGATGCGTTCCTCGAGACCATCCGCTTCCCCGAGGCCGCCCGCCATCTCGCGTTCGAAGTCTTCACCCGCAGCTTCTTCACGCATCCGCGCGACCTGTCGGCCGCGGAACTGCTGCTGATGTTCCACATCTACTTCCTCGGCTCGTCCGAAGGCCTCCTGTTCGACGTCCCCACCGAGCCCTTCCCGCAAGCCCTGTGGCAGCCGCTGGCCCACTACCTGTGCGGCCTGGGCGTCCACCTGCGCACGGGCGCACCGGTCGAATCGGTCAGGCCGATGCCGAGCGGCGAGGTCGAGGTGGTGACCCGGGCGGCGGAGAGCCGGCGCTACCACGCGCTCGTCCTCGCCCTGGACACCGCCGGACTGCGCCAAGTCGTGCAGGCGTCGTCCCACCTGGGCGATCCAGCCTGGCGCGCCGGCATCGCCGCGCTGCGCAGCGCTCCGCCGTTCCTGGTCTCGCGCCTGTGGCTGAACCGGCCGGTGGCCTCCGACCGTCCCGGGTTCCTCGGGACCAGTGGGTACGACGGACTGGACAACATCAGCGTCCTCGATCGCTGGGAGGGGGAGGCGGCGCGTTGGGCGTCCCGTTCCGGCGGATCGGTGATCGAGCTCCACGCCTACGCCGTCGACGAGCACGCCGACCGGCGGGAGGTGCAGGAGCGGATCGCCGGGCAGCTGCACCACATCTACCCGGAGACGCGGGACGCCCGCATCGTCGACGTGCGTCACGAGTGGCGCCAGGACTGCCCGGTCTTCCCCGTCGGGGGGCACTCCCGCAGACCCGGAGTGCTGACCCCGCACCCGACGGTGGTCCTGGCGGGTGACCTCGTCCGCACCGACCTGCCGGTTGCCCTGATGGAGCGTGCCGCGACCACCGGCTTCCAGGCCGCGAACGCGCTGTTGGCCCGCTGGGGCGTCAGCGGCCAGACGCTCTGGACGGTTCCGCGCGCCGGCCGCTCCCGCCTCCTGCGCACCCTCGCCCGCATGAGGTGTCGCTGACTTGCTGCCACCCGTGGATCGGGCAGCGGTCAGCCGGGGAACCGGCCGGTGCTGCGCAGGTCCCAGCGCCGTTCGGCGTAGTCGAGGTCGTCCCGCCACAGCCGTCCGGCCGCACGGCGCATCAGGGGCCGCAGAGCCGGCGCGAGTGACCGGGCGAGGGCGAAGCCGCGGCTGCGGGAGGTGGCGACGACCGCCTCCACGACGGCCGTCCGCGGTGCGGACGAGGCGGGTGCGGTGATCGGCGTGGCATGGGTCTCCACGACCGAGCCCGCCCCTTCGCCTTCGGTGATGCGCATGAGCACACTCCGGGGCCCGGGTGCGGTGAACACCGCCCTCACCGGCACCACGCACCGGCCGGCCACCCGGAAGGACACGTCGACGACGAACCGGTCCTCCCCACCGGCCCCGTCGGGCGTCTCGAGGACCGTCAGGTCCGTGAACGAGTAGGGGTGGAACCACGCGCCGTGCCAGGGATCGAGGCGATTCGCGATGATGTCCTGCGGCTCGCATCGGCCCACGGCGGTGAACACCGCCGCCACCGACTGCGCCGCTGCCGGTCGCACCGGTACCGCAGGTCGCTCGGTGGCCTCCTCGCCGCCGGCCGCGTCCAGCCGCACCCAGACGAGAGTCCCGTCGTCGTGGACCGGAAACGGCTCCCAGCCCGCCCTGGGCCGGCCGTCGAGTGCCAGCCCGTGCCAGTGGCACACCAGGGACCCGCACACCACTCGGCTCTCGCCCAGGGGTGCGCCCAGGTGAGGGCACACGCCCGGCCCGGCACGCAGCGCACCCCGGGCGTCCCGCCAGAGCACCACCTCCATGCCGGCGACCAGCCGCCCGCACGGGCGGCCGTCGACCGCGACGTCCTTCGCCGCACCGACGACGAACCAGTTTCCGGATGCGCGGGCAGCGGCCCGCTGGAGCGCGGACGCGATCAGCGCGGGCTTGGCCTCCCGCCAGGACGGCCTCTGCTCTGCCCACCCCTGCGCCGGGCGCAGCCGCAGGGGGGAGCCGAAGCGCCGGCGGCCGCTCGGGGCGCTCACCGCGGAGCCTCCTGTTCCGCCGACGGACACGCGGCCGATCGGTGCGTGCGGATCCCCTGTCCGGCGCTCCCCGAACTCCCGGGGATCCGGGTTGCCAGGACCTGCGCCAGGCCGGTGGCCGCGAAGACGGCCCTGCGGTGCCGGGGGACGACCGAGCGCCGGTGCAGTACCGCGTAGCCGTCTCGGGCCACGGCGTCGAGGATCGCGTGGTAGAGCCGGAAGGCGGCCCGGATGCACGGCCGCACGCGCGGTTCGAGCATGGCGATTCCCGGCTCCGCCGTCCGGTACTCCCTCTGCGCAAGTTCCACCGCGTCCTGCAGCGCGGCCCTGATCCGCGGATCGTCGCGGCCGGTGCGCCGGCTCCACTCGAGCAGGGGCGTGCTCACGCCGTGCGCGTCCAGGAGATCGCCCGGCAGGTAGATCCGTCCGCGGTCGAGGTCCTCGCCCACATCGCGAACGAAATTGGTCAGCTGGAAGGCGTGTCCGAGGGCTGCCGCACGAGGGGCGGCCTCGGCCCTGTCGGTGACGGTTCCCAGGACCGGGAGCATCTGCAGGCCGATCACGGCGGCCGAGCCGTGCATGTAGCCGAGGAGGTCGGCGTACGTCGGGTAGCCGGTGACCGTCAGGTCGGCGCGCATGGAAGCCATGAAGTCGCTGAACAACGCCGGTTCGATGGCGTACCGCTCGGCTGTGTCGGCGACCGCCCGCACCACCGGCTCCGAGCAGTGGCGGCCGCGCAGCCCCGCCGCGAGGTCCTCTTCCAGCAGGGTCAGCAACCGGTCGCGCCGGGCCGGAGCCTCCCGACGGGCGAGATCGTCGACGATGTCGTCCGCCCAGCGGGCGAAGCCGTACAGGGCGTGCACCGCGCAGCGGCGTTCCACCGGCAGCAGGCGGGTGGCCAGGAAGTAGCTGCGTCCGTGCCTGGCGTTCAGGGCCCGGCACCTCTCGTACGCGGACCGCAGCCGGGGGTCCGTGATGCCGGCTGCGTCCAGTTCACGCACGGACATGTCAGGCCCCCCTGGCGGGGGTAGGTGCGACGGCCACCTGATCCGGCCCGGACGGGGCCTGGGGCGCGGCCGCGCCCTGCACGGCCTGTCGCGCACGGCCGCGCCTGGAACCGGTCCGGCCCGCTGCTCCGGTGATCCGGGCCGCGGCGAGTTTCCCGCTGATCAGGACGGTCGGAACACCGACTCCGGGGGTGGTCCCGCAGCCGGCCAGTACCGCATTGTCCACCCCCCGTACCCGATTGCGGGGCCGGAACGGGCCGGTCTGGGCCAAGGTGTGGGCGGCGGAGAACGGCGTGCCGGCCGCATGCCCCGCGGCGGTCCAGTCCGCCGGGGTGATCAGGCGTTCCTCCCGGACGGAGCCGGCGATACCGGTCAGCCCCCGCCGTTCGAGGGTGTCGAGCAGATGGTCGCGGTACCCGGGGGCGATGTCCCCCCACGCCGCGGCATCCGGCCCGATCGCGGTGTTGGGAACCGGCGCGAGGACGTAGTGCGTGTGCCCGTCCTCGGGGGCGAGCGACGGATCGGTTCCCGTCGGGCGGGTCACCAGCAGCGACGGATCGGTCATCAGGTCCCCTGTCCGGGTGAGCTCGTCGAAGGTCCGCTCCCACGCCCGGCCGAAGGACAACGTGTGGTGGGCCAGCTCCGGCCAGGTGCGGTCGGTTCCCAGGTGGAGCACGACGGCCGACGGAGAGAACCTCAGCGGTGCCGGTCGCCGCGGTGAGCCGCCGAGCAAGCGGTAGGTGGCAGGAAGATCGGGCGTCAGCACCACCGCGTCGCACGCGATGCGTTCGTGATCGGTCACCACCGCGATGATCCGGCTCCCCGACCGCTCCAGGCCCGTGACGCCACAGCCGAACCTGAAGTCGGCGCCCGCCTCCGCGGCGACGCGCGCCATCGCCCGAGGAAGGGCGTGCATGCCGCCGCGCGGGAACCACACCCCGGCCACGGTGTCCATGTAGGCGATCACGGCGTACGCGGCCAGGGCACGGGCGGGCGCGACGCCGGCGTACAACGACTGGAAGGAGAAGACGCGGCGCAGCCGCTCGTCGCGAACGTAGCGGCCGATCCGCGCATCCAGTCGGCCGAACCCGCCGAGCGCCGCCAGCCGCGCCAGGTCCGGACTCACCAACTGCCAGGGGGAGTCGAAGTTGACGTCGATGAAACGGCTCATCTGGGCCCGGTAGAGGCTCGTCAGCCACCGGCGGAGCTCCCGGTAGCCGGCTGCTTCGCGGGCGCCCGCGAACCGCTCGACCTCGGCCTCCATCGCCCGCGCGTCGGTGTGCACGTCCAACGTCGAGCCGTCGGCGAACCGGGCACGGTACGCCGGGTGCAGCGGCAGCAGGTCGACGTGCTCCCGCAGGGAGGTGCCGACGGCCTCGAAGGCCTCGTCGGCGAGCTCGGGCATGGTCAGCACCGTCGGGCCGGTGTCGAACACGTAGCCGCCGAGGTCCAGGCGTCCGGCTCTGCCGCCCGGCCCGGAGCCCCGTTCCACGACGGTGACCCGGCGCCCGGCCCCGAGCAGGTGGCACGCCGCCGACAGCCCGGCCAGGCCCGCTCCGACAACCACGACATGGTCCGCAGAACCGGTACCGCTCATGAGCACTCCTCAGTGGTGCGATGGTCACCGGCCAGTCCCGACGTCGCCCTCAGCAGGGCGCCCAGGCGCCGGCCGGCCTCGACGTCCAACCGGGCATCACGCAGATGAGCGATGCTTCGCCGGGCGAGGACCTCGACCCGTTCCTGCACCGCAGCCCTGGCACCCGTGGTCTCCATCGCCGTCCTGACCCGCGCGAGGCCGGCTTCGTCCAAGCCGGAGTCGCCCAGGGAATCCCGAAGGACGCCGAGGGCGGCGGTGTCGCCCCCGGCGGCCGCGCGAGCGCGGGCCACGGCCGCGAGGTAGGTGAGCTTCCCCGCCCTGATGTCGTCACCGCAGGGCTTCCCCGTGTCCTTGGGATCGCCGAAGACGCCCTCCACGTCGTCCTTGAGCTGAAAAGCGACACCCGCGCAGCGCCCGGCCCGGCGCAGGGCGCGTACCTGCTCCGGCCCCGCGCCGGCCAGCACGGCGCCGAGGTGGAGCGGCCGCTCCACCGAGTACAGAGCGCTCTTGAGCAGGGCGATCCGCAGAGCCCGTCCCGGGGTGTGTTCCCCGGTGACCTCGGCGCGGACGTCGAGATACTGCCCGGCCACCATCTCCAGGCGCAGGTCCGACCAGATGCCGGCCACCTGTTCTCGAAGCAAGGGCGGCAGCTCGCACCGGGCGGCCGCCGCGAGATCGTCCGCCCAGGCCAGGGCGAGATCGCCCGCCAGGATGCCCGCAGACACCCCGAGCGCCGCCGCGCGGGCACGGCCTGCCAACGGCGCGTACTGATGCGTGACGGCCTCGTGCAGGGCCCGTCGGCCACGGCGCATGTCGCACCTGTCCATCACGTCGTCGTGGACGAGCGCGCACGTCTGCAGAAGTTCCAGCGCACCGGCAGTCGTGAGCGCTGCACGGGCCGGAACCCACTCGGGCGCGCATCCGCGCATGGCCCACCACAGGAACTGGGAGCGCATCCGCTTGCCGCCGTTGCGGGTGAACGCGTCGACCCGGCGGGCGACATCCGCCGCGAACGTCCGGTCCGCGAGTGCCGCACGCTTGCCCCACCCGTCGAGGTGATCGCTCAACAGACGTCCTACAGCCCCGGAGACGTCGGCATCCACGTCGCGTAACTCGCCCGCGCCGACCGCCGGGAGTCGCCCGTCCCCCAACGAGCGGTCATGGTCACCCGCAGGCGCCGGACGAGAGGACTGTGGATTCGGACCGTCCTCCGCGATCGACCGAACCGCCGAGAAACCCGTGCACGTCCTGTTCATGCTCCCCTTTCGAAGTTTCGGATCGCCGCTCGACCGGGGTCACAGCCATGGTTGGGCGACAGCGCGTCAACCCTTTCCCGATTCCACCTGTCTATCATTCATCCTCGAGCGCGACTCATCCGTGCGCATCGCCGTCAGCGCGTCGCACGGCCGCACGCAGGAAGGCTTTCACCGGTGGTGCAGAACCCCGCTCCGACACCGTCTGCGAATATCGGCGCCCTTGACGCCGTACGGCGCGTCCACGCGATCGGCCCCCTCCGCAACCCGGCGCCCACCTGTCGGGGAACCCGGCCCGTCCCGCCCCACAACGGTGATGACGAAGGCTCGGCCGTGCGATTTTCCTCGGCTTCGTACTCCTGGCAGGAAGTCGTCATCCGGGGCTCGACCTCTCGATCCGGCCGGATTCGGCGCGGGGTATCGGCGCGGCCCGGGCGCACCATGGGGCGGGAATGCGGATCGCCGTCGCCTCGGCTCCGGGTGGCGGCACCTGCGGTCATGGCGCGTGGCGCGCACTCGCGCGGCCCTTTGGCGCTGTCCTGGTCCGACGCCCGGAGGGCATCGGCTGGTCATGGACTTCCACAGTGTTGATCAACAGGATCGCCACCTCGGTCGAGGTGCTGCTGATGCACGATCACCCGACGGGCCTCTCCCGTGGGCGCCTGCACGGTCGGCGCCGGTGATTGATTCCCAGGCCGACCGCTCCCTCGGCGGGAGTTCAACCGCACCGTATTCCCGCTGCCGCCTCAGTCGGTTCGCCCCACCTGCGGTCAACCGTCGCAGGGACGCGCGGCGGGCCCGGGACTCCCGTGCGCATCCGTAACTGGAAACGCCATCCGACACGCGGGGCCCGCGATTCAGTCAGGCTCACACTTGTCCGGTTCACCGGCAGTGGCGCGGGAATCCGGATGTTTCGCCTGCCCCGAAGAAACGCTGCAGAAATGCTGCAAGTCGACCGACGACTTTCGGCCCGACAATAATCACCGTCGATCGAAGCGAACACAGGACTTCATCAAACCTGCGGCATTCGAAGGTGCGGGACGATGTGCGACCGGGACGGAGCGGGCACGTCTGCCGCATGAACCGGACCGGCAGCCGACAGAACGCGGCGCAGGGGAGTGACACATGACGTCCGGAACAGGGTCTGTACGGTGACCGGCGTATCTCCCGGTCTAAGGAAGAGCACCTGATGAGCGACGTGATCGCCTCGGTCGAGGCGGTTGGAGAGGCCCGTCCCGTCGAGCTGGCGGCGGACCTGCTGGACGACCTGCTGGTCGACCGGGCCCGCACGGGCGGGCTCACCACCTCGACGAGGTCCGCGGCCGACCGGACGCCGCTCCGGCCGTGGGAGCATCACCGGTCGTGGGCCACCGTACGCAGCATTCCCGTAGCAGCACGGGCGATCGGCCCCCTTAGTACTCCAGTGCGACTTCGCGATCTTGTGTTGGTCGCATGTGGCCGAGGGCTTCGTTGGTGGGTTCGGGGATCGAGGTTCGTGAGCGTCGGGGCCGGGCGCCAAGCCGCATCGTGTACCGGATGGGCGGAGCAGAGCCGGCCCGGATGACCACAGTCGGCACACGATGGGATGCAGAGGCGAGCGTTCGCTACTCGGTCGCGGCTGGCGCTTCCCGCTCCCTCTGGCGCTCCTCGTACCGTGAGGGCGCGCGGAGTATCCAGGACCACGACTCGTACTCGTCGACGGGTCCCACCCGCTCGGCGCCCTCGATGCAGCGCGGATCGTCCCGCTCGGCCAGTCCGTAGACGGCCTAGATCCGGGTCTGCTGGTTCTCGTCATCGAGCAGACCGGCCAGAGTGTCTCCGATGACGGGTTCCGGATTCAGGCTGTAAGCGAGCCCGTAGCCGGCGACGTGGCGTACGGAGGAGTCGGTGTCCCGGGCCAGTGCAAGCAGGGCATTCAGCCCCTCGGAGGTGAACGTCTTCCGCCCAGACCTCTCCGAGTTCACGACGCTCAGGGTCGAGGGCACTCGGGCACGTACCCGCGAGGCAGGGTGGGCAAGGTAGGAGAGCCCCAGCGGCTCGATCCTCGGGTCCTCATGGTGGCTCAGGCCGGCCAGGGTCTCGGCCAGGACGTCCGGGTGTCCCTCTTCCTGTGCCCAGGAGAGGAGGAGCTCGAGCGTGCACTGTTCGAACGGACTCGGGACGTCCGTCAGCTCAGCCTCGAGGTTGAGGCAGACCAGGACCTCCACGCCGAAGCGGCGATGCAGGGGATCGGGATGGTCCCGCAGTGCCGCCGCGGCCTCCCAGGTCTCGTCGTCCTGCCTGCGGGCAACGGTGTGGACGATCTCCGACCAGACGGCGTGTTCATAGTCCGGGTAGTCGAGTGCGCACGCGCGGGCCGCCAATTCGTCAATGCCCAGGTGTAGTCCGAAGTGCTTCTCGAGGAGAGTGAGGATCCCTGTGTGGCCGTCGCGGACAGTCAGTCCGCCGAGCCGGAGCTCGTGGTACTCGGTGGTCCATTCCCTGTCCCGGATGCGAACCCGCTCGACCACATCCGAGGTGCCGGTCCGCTCCCGGAGCATGGCGACCGAGCCCTTCTCGTGCCACCGCCGGGCGTGTGCCAGCAGTTCCGCGCGGGTGGCCTCGCTGGTCAGCGCCGCGTCACCGAGCAGGGAGAAGACGAGACCGATGGAACCGCTGTCGATGCCCTGCAAGAGGGGCGTGGTCCCGTCGGGCAGCTGGCGGTCTGTATCCGCGCCGCCCTTCACCAGATAGCTGGCGATCGTCGAGTTGAACGCTGAGATGGCCAGGCAGAGTGCGGGGGTGCCCCGCTCGTCGAAGACGTCGGGGTCCGCCCCGTCCTCGAGCAGTATCCTGACCGCGTTCTCGTCCCCGTTCCGCACTGCTGTGACGAGTGGATCCTCGCCCATCCCCAACCCCTTGTTGCACTCGATCGCCACGCAGCCGCAGGCCGGGAGAGGCATCGTCGGTCGAGTCCGTGACGCCGTCCCCGGGCCGGAGCCATGGGCTGAATATCTGAGTGTCGGGCCGCTGACGGCATGTCGCATCAGCGGTCGATCCCGAGCCTCGTCCTACGCGGATCCCAACGGCTGAAGCAGCCTGCCGCATCCAGTGGATCTGTAGCGGCCACCGCGTGATCATCAAGGATTGTGTGGACTCCTGAAGATCGTGCTGTGGCCGCGGACCACAGCATAGATGCCGCCCGTTGGCGTGCCATGTTCGACCAGGCCATGGCCCGGATCGCAGGCCGGTTCAAGCGGGTGGAGCCGCGAGCGACGGCCCGCGCCTTCGTGCTCGCCCTGTTGTCCGGCGTCGAGCAGAAGAACTGCTGGCGGCTGGCCGAGCAGGCCGGTCACGCCCGCCCCGGGCCAATGCAGCGGCTGCTGCGAAGCACCCGCTGGGACGCCGATGCGGTCCGCGACGACATCCGCGCCTACGTGCTCGAGCACCTCGGTGCCGAGGACGGCGTCCTGATCGTGGACGAGACCGGCTTCCTGAAGAAGGGAACCACCTCGGCCGGCGTGCAGCGTCAATACACCGGCACCGCAGGCCGGGTCGAGAACACTCAAGTCGGCGTCTTCCTCGCCTACGCCTCCAGCAGAGGACGGGCGTTGATCGACCGTCGGCTCTACCTGCCCGACGCCTCGTGGTGCCAGGACACCGAGCGCCGAATCCGCGCCGGCGTGCCCGACCAGGTGGAGTTCGCGACCAAGCCCACGCTGGCCGGACAGATGATCACGGCAGCACTGGACGGCGGGATCGACGTCTCCTGGGTGACCGGCGACGAGGCATACGGCCAAGACCCCGGCCTGCGCGCCCTGTTGGAGTCCCGTGGCATCGGCTACGTGCTGGCCGTCGCCTGCAGCACACGGGTGCAGATCAACCACGGGCGAACCACTGCCCGCGCGGACGCCGTCGCCGACCGCCTGCCCGCCTCGGCCTGGCACCGGCAGAGCGCCGGAGCCGGAGCGAAGGGGCCGCGCTACTACGACTGGGCCTGGATCGAGACCGGCACCGACGGCCATCGACACCTGCTGATCCGCCGCAACCCGCACAGCGGCGAACTCGCCTACTACCTGTGCTGTTCCCCGAGGCGAGTGCCGCTGTCCGAGCTGGTCAAGGTGGCCGGGACCAGGTGGTGCTTCCAGGCCGCGAAAGGCCAGGTGGGACTGGACCACTACCAGGTCCGCCACTGGACGGCCTGGCACCGGCACATCACCCTGGCCCTGCTCGCGCTGGCCTTCCTGGCCTTCCTGGTCTTCCTGGCCGTCCTCGCCGCCGACGCGACACCGGCCAGGACCGCCGATCCGAACCGACCCGCTCGCAGCACCTACCCGATCGACCTGACCGTCCCGGAGATACGTCACCTGCTCGGCGCCCTGCTGATCCCGGCGAACACCTCCCCGCGCAGGCTGCTGCACTGGTCGAACTGGCGCAGACACCACCAGGCCACCGCCCGCCGCAGCCACTACCAACGACGACTCGCCGCCCCCTCAACCGGATAGATCACGAATTCGCACTGGAGTATTAGGCGCCCACCATCCGATCAGGGGTTCCCGCCCCGCACCGCACCCGACCGGGCGCGGTGCGGGGCGGGCTGAGGCCAAGCGTGGTGATGCTGGTCGACGATGTGGCTCCAGGCGTGGTGGCGGCTGGAAGAAGGGGACTCTCCTTACTGGCCCGGCCGGCGGGTGCACCGGCGTCGCCCGACACCACTGGTGAGGACGAGAGCGCACCTGCCGCGCAGACCGTCCGGCTGGGCTCCGCTCATCACCCCCGAACAAGGGGCTGAGCTGATCGAGCTGCTGACGGCCGCGAGTCGGCCGCGGCCAGCGCCGCCGGGGGCCGCCGGCCGGTCAGCGGCGGTCGAGGTGGGGGAAGACGAACTCGTCCAGCAGCAGGCCGAGGGCGACCGCGGCCGGGACGGCGACCAGTGCGCCGACGATGCCCAGCAGCGCGCCGCCGATCAGAACGGCCACGATGGTGACGAAGGGATGGACGTCGACGGCGAACTTCATCGTCCGCGGCATGATCAGGTAGTCCTCCAGCAGCCGGAAGCCGATGTAGAAGCCGGCCGTGGCCAGGGCCACCGGCCAGGAGACTGCGAGGGCGACCAGGCTGACGACGATGCCGCCGATGGTGGAGCCGACGATCGGCACGAGGTCCATCAGGGCCACGAACACGCCGAGGGCGGCGGCGTACGGCACGCCGACCGCGGCGCACCACACGGCGGTGGCGAGGCCGGCGATCGCGGAGGTGACCAGGTTGCCGAGCATGTAGCGGCCGGTGCGGCTGAGGATCTCCTCGGTGATCTCGCGGGCCCGGCCGCGGCGGCTGCCCTTCACGAACCGGTAGCAGAACTCCTTGATGTCGGGCATCCCGGCCATCAGGTACAGGGTCACGGTGGCGACCACGGTGACCGAGGTGACGGTGTCGAGCAGCAGGCGACCGGCGCCCAGCACACCGCCCATCAGGCCGGGGCCCGCGCTGCCGCCGAGGGCGTTCTTGGCCTGTTCGGCGAGGTGGAAGCGGTCCTCGATCCGGCCGAGCGCCGAGTGGTGGTCGTGGACCTGGTCCAGCCAGAGCGGGATGCGCCGGGCCAGCACGCCGGCTTCCTGACCCACCGGGGGGACGACCAGCAGCAGGAAGCCCGCGATCAGGAGCAGGAAGACGCCGAGCACGACGGCAACCGCCCAGCCGCGCCGCAGCCGGCGCCGGCACAGCGCGGCGACGATCGGCTCCAGGCTCACCGCGAGGAAGACGGAGAGCAGCAGCAGGGTCAGGAACTCTTCCAGGCGCAGCAGTTGGCGGAAGAGGAACCAGCCGGTGAGCGCGCCGAGCGCCAGCCGCAGGCCGGTGGAGAACCCGGGCAGCCGGGTGGGGGAGGAGCGCCGGCCGGGTGCCGCGGACGGCGGGGGGTCGGCCGCGGGCGCGGTCGGGGCAGCGTCAGGGGGCACGAGCAGCCGTCGGCGGATTCCGTCAGCGGCGCCGGTGGTGACGACGCGCAGTCCCGGTGGCATCTTCATGGTCGTAGGTCCGTTCCGCTCGCGGGCCTGTGGGCACCCTCCGGTTGCCCCGTCGCACCGAGTCGAAGCGTCCCCGGGACGCTCCGTGCGCGGGCGGTCGGCCGCGCCGGGGCGGCGGGTGGTGGTGGAATGCGGGGGCGTGGCGCGGGTGGGGCAGTGCGTGGACGCGGCACGGCCCCGGGCACGTCCCGGGTGAGGGTGTTCGGGTGTCCGGGGCCTGCTCGGTCGGGTGTCGCTGTCACCGGCCGAACCGCCGGGGCGGAGCTGGGGGATCACGCCGGGCGGCGCCGGTGTCCGCTGTCGTCTGCGGCGCAGCGGGGCCCAGGGGTGCGGGGCCCAGGGGTGCAGGGCCCGGGGGTGCGTGGCTCGGCTCCCGGAGGCGTCCTGACGTTCTCCTTGGCCTGCGTGAGGTCGCTCTCGGTCTGCCGGGCCCTGCCCTCTGCCTTCGAGCACTGGTTGCCGACGGCCTGGCCGACGTTCTTCTTGTCGGTGCCTTTCAGCTTGTCGCCGGTGTTCTCGACGTCGTCGGCCGTGCTCATCGCGCCCTCCCGGATCCGTTCACGCCGCCGGCGACCGTCGTGCTTCCGGCACCTCGCATGCCCCGCGGAACCGGATGAATACGAAGGAATATTCGCCCGGACCGGGGGCAGGCGGCGCTGCAACATCGACTCAGGAGGTCATCGTGGTTCCCCTTCTTCTCGTCCTGCTGCTTGCTCTGCTCCTGTTCGGCGCCGGGTTCGCGATCAAGGCCCTGTGGTGGGTGGCGCTCATCGTGCTGGTGGTGTGGCTGGTGGGCTTCGCCGCCCGCGGCACCAACGCCACCGGGGGCCGTGGCCGCTGGTACCGCTGGTAGCCGGGAGCCGCGGAGTACGGCCCCGGGCGGGCCCGCGCCGATGCGCGGGCCCGCCCACCCTTGTCCGCCCCGACCCGGGCGCGGGCACACGGAACAGGCAGGTGCGGATGGTGCGCGCGTCCTGCGCTCCGCGTCCCGAGCTAGCGCGACCTCCGGGCCCCACCCCCCCACTGCCGCACTGCCCCGTCGCGAGGCCTCTGACAGCCACGGCTTGCCGCCACCGCCGGCACCGGGCCGAGCGCGCCCCGGCTGCACCGAGACAGCCCACGGCCCATGTCTCGGTGGCACGAACGAGATCACCGCACTGCGGCTGTTCAGCCTCCGAAGCGGGGGAAGCGAGCGGCGTTGCCGGGCTCCGCGAGGGGCGGCGCAGATCGCGCCGTGCCCGGACCAGGGGGCCGAGGCACCAGTGGGAGCTGAGGTCGGGGGAGCAGCCCGGCCGCGAGACCGACGCCCTGGCCTGCATCGGACCGCCTGGGCGGGTTACGGGGCTTGGGTGTCGGCGGCCGGCGGTTCGGGTGCGTCGTCCTCTTCGTCGTCGTGGGCGCGAACGTCTGCCGGAGTGGGCGCGGTGATGTTCCGCTGCTCCGCGGAGCGTTCACGGGTTTCCTCGTCGACGTCGGGCTTGTCCTCGTTGTGGGTGCTCATGGGTTTGTGGATCCCTTCTCGTTCTGTCGACGCAGCCTGACTCGGCGTCGGGAGGGTGGTTTTCGGCTGCCGTGGCGAAGGTGGTCAGGGCAGGGGGGTGCCGCCGGTGGCGTTGACGATCTCGGCGGTGATGTAGGAGGACTCCTGGGAGGCGAGGAAGACGTAGGCCGGGGCCATTTCGGCGGGCTGCGCGGCCCGGCCGAGCGGGGACTGCTCGCCGAAGTGGGCGACCTTCTCCTCGTCCATGGTGGCCGGGATCAGCGGCGTCCAGACCGGGCCGGGGGCGACGGCGTTGACGCGGATGCCGTCGGGGGCGAGCTGCATCGCCAGGCCCTGGGTGAAGGCGACGATGGCGGCCTTGGTCATGGCGTAGTCGAGCAGGTGCGGGCTGGGCTTGTAGGCCTGCACGGAGGCGGTGTTGATGATGCAGGCGCCCGCCCGGAGGTGGGGCAGGGCGGCGCGGGTGGTCCAGAACATGCCGTAGAGGTTGGTGCGCATGACGCGGTCGAACTGCTCGGTGCCGATCGCGGCGAGGCCGTCGGGCTGGGACATCTGGTAGGCCGCGTTGTTGACCAGCACGTGCAGGCCGCCGAGTTCGTCGACGCAGCGCGCGACCAGCCGCTCGCAGAACTCCTCGTCGCGGAGGTCGCCGGCGATCGGCAGTGCCCGCCGGCCGGCGTCCTCGACGAGCGCGGCCGTGGCGTCGGCGTCGGCGGCTTCTTCCGGGAGGTGGCAGAAGGCGACGTCGGCGCCCTCGCGGGCGAAGGCGAGGGCGACGGCCCGGCCGATGCCGGAGTCGCCGCCGGTGATCAGCGCGACCCGTCCGTTCAGGCGGCCGGTTCCCCGGTACGTCGCTTCGCCGTGGTCCGGTTCGGGCTCCATGGCGGCGCCGCTGCCCGGGTGGGCCTGGGACTGCTCGGGGAACGGAGGCGTCGGGTGCTGCTCGGTGGGGTCGCGGGGGGTGTGCTGATCGCTCATCACGGCGAGCGGTCTCCTTCACGCAGGTCTGGGGGGCGAGGTACGTGGCCGAGTTTCGTCCCTCGGCCGCGCAACGGCACGCGGGGTGGGGCAGGTGGGTGGTTGGCCGGGCGTTCCTGTCTGCGACCTGGTTGCGTGGGTAGGCGTCAGCGAAAGCCCGCTCCAGGAGAGGAACTGCGCGTGGACGCGATCGTGCTGCTCAGGGAAGACCACAAGACGGTGGAGAAGCTCTTCAAGGAGTTCGAGAAGGCCGGTGACGAGGCGTACGGCGAGAAGCGCCGGATCGTGGAACGGGTGATCGAGGAGCTGACCGTCCACGCCGTCATCGAGGAGGAGGTGTTCTATCCCGCCGCCCGGGAGGCCGCGCCCGACACCGAGGACCATGTCCTGGAGAGTGTCGAGGAGCACCACGTGGTGGTGTGGATGCTCTCGGAACTGGCCGGCATGGACCCCGAGGACGAGCGGTTCGACGCGAAGATGACCGTCCTGATGGAGAACGTGCGCCACCACGTCGAGGAGGAGGAGAAGGACTGGTTCCCCGAGGTCCGCAAGGCCATGGGCCGCAACCGGCTCCTGGAAATCGGCGAACGGCTGGAGCAGGCCAAGCAGACCGCCACCCGTGACCCGCTGAAGGTTCCCAGCGCGCAGAAGTGAACGTCGAGCACGCCCACGCCGGATCGGGTACCGAAGGACGTCGCGACGAGCGAGGTGCAGGAGCCGATCGACGTGGACGTGCCGGTCGGCACCGCCTACAACCAGTGGACGCAGTTCGAGGAGTTCCCGAACGTCATGGACGGCGTCGAGGAGATCATCCGGATCGGCGACGGGAAGCAGATCGGCGCGCTCGACCACCAGCTCAGGGCGACCTCAAGCGCTTCAAGAGCTTCATCGAGGAGCGCGGCGCCGAAACCGGCGGGTACCGCGGACGGCTGCGGCCTCCTGCCGCTGATGAAGCGGGTGCGGGCCCGCACTGCTGTCTGCAGCACTGCTGGGTCCTCGGCCGCGGCAGCAGACCGGGCCGGGCGGTTCGGTGGAGGTGTGCCCGGTCTGCTCGCTTCTCGTGTCGGCGCGGCCGCCGCGCCGCATGATGCTGATTCGTCCTGGGCCGGGGCATTGTCATCCCCGGGTCGGTGAGCGGGCCACCGCGGATCGGACGCACCGGCCGGCGACCGCCTACGGGGAGGGGTGTGACCCGTACGTGTAAGCGTGGGCGCTTCGGGCAGGAGCGGGGCGCATCGGTGAATCCGGTGGTGACACGGCGCCGGACGGGCGGGGGCGCTCGCCCACGCCCGGCCATCGACGTCGACGGCGTGCTGCCGGCCGAATCGGAGCCCGCCGTGGTCGCCCGCTACGGGCTGCCGTACGCACAGGGCGCGGGTCGGCAACACCGCCCCGCCCGCCCCTGACCTCTGCAGAACTGCCGCAGTTCCGAAGGGAGTGGCAGCGATGGCATGGATCCTGCTACTGATCATCGTGGCGATCGTGCTGGGCCTGGTAGGAGCAGTCGCCCACGGGCTGTTCTACCTGCTCGTCATCGGAGTCGTCGTCTTTCTGGCTGCCCTGCTCCTCAGCGCGGCCAGGATGCGGCGGAGCGGCCGGAAACCGACCCGCTGACGCCGATGATCGGCGGTGCGGGTCGCCGACGATCGTCGAGCCACCGCATGCGGCCGGATCCGGAGGGCAGACGACATCCGACCGGGAAAGTACTGCGGAAGGAGCGGGGAATGCCGGCGATGGGCGCGGTGGGCTGGGCGCGCAGCTTCCCCGTCGGAGGCGGCGTGCGCGCGGGACGGGCGTGGGCGCGGGACCACCTGGCGGCGCTGGGATGGGACCGGACCGCACCGGACGTGGCGGACGCGGTGGTCCTCGCCGTGTCCGAACTCCTGACCAATGCGCACGTCCACGCGCGCAGCGATGCGGAGCTGGTACTCGTCTGGGACGGCCGGTGCCTGCTGCTGAGCGTGCACGACCACAGTCCGCTCCTGCCGCGGCCGCGCCCCTCGGGACCCGAGGAGACGGGCGGCCGGGGCCTGGCCCTGGTCCAAGCGGTGGCCGACCACTGGCACACCTACCCGGCACCCGACGGCAAGACCGTCACGGCCTGCTTCCATCCGCCCGCACCGGTCTGCGGCCCCCTGGAGCCGTGACGTCCCCGTCAGCCGACCTCCAGCCGCGGGAGATCCTCCTTCGTCTCCCGGCGGACGATCTCCCGGGCCGCGCCCTCGCGCACCGCCAGCGCGGGGGGCGCAGCGCGTGGTTGTAGTTGCTCGCCGTCGAGCGGCAGTACGCGCCGGTCGCCGGGACGCGATCAGGCCGCCGGGCGTCGGGTCGGCCGGCAGGAAGGTGCCGCGGACCACGATGCCGCCGCGCGGTTCGTCCCCGCTGGTGTACGCGATGCCCGGACCGCCGCCCGCGTTGATCTCCCGGGTCGGCGACGGGCCCGCGCTGATCGTTCGCTCCGGCACCACGAACCGCAGTCCGTCCACGTCCGCCGTTCCCCTCACCTGCTCCTTCACGTCCGTCGTGCGCCAGCGGTGGCGTCGATCTGCCTTCGGCCGGGGCTCGTTCCTCAGCGTCTCCACCATCGACGCCGGGACCAGCGACGCAACCCTGCGCTACGGCCAGTACGGCAGCGGCCGGACCGTGCTGCCCGACCAACTCCCGATGGCGTCGAGGACCGGCTCGCCCAGTTCGTACTGGGTGGCCCTGCGCTAGAAGTCGCCATCTGACCACGCGACGCCGGCTCACGTTCGGCGCGATGCCCCGGCATGACCTCCCGGGCGTCGGGTGGGAGATGCTGCCCCGGTCCGACCGCTCGACGCGTGTGGGGGCAATGGCAGACAGCTCGGCGTGGATACGGCAACTCCGGTGCAACGATCACCCGGTGCTACCCGGGAATACCCCGGGGCGACGAGCCGGTTTCACCCGCGCGCCCTTCGACTCCAACGAGGTGAGATGACCGACCTCCCGCTCTCCGATCTCGCAGCCGCCCTCTCCCGCACCGCAGCCGAGCGCGGCCTCCAGCTGCCTCCCCCGACGGATCGGACACAGCGCCGCGCGGTGTTCGGGGACGAGGACGGCGGGCGCGTCATCGTGCACACCCTGGACCGGGACCGCGGGGTCCACCGGGTGCAGTTCCGACGCCAAGGCGCCAGTCTCGCCAGTGGGATGACGGCCGAGCCCGCCGCCGTGGTCACGGCCGTCGTCGCCTGGGTGAGCGGCGCGAGCCTCTCCCGTACCAAGGAGGCCGCCCCGTTCGTCCACTACGAGCCCTGGGCCCCGGCCCACGAGCGTGAGCCGTTCGGGCCGGTCGAGCTGGCCTGGTGGCACAAGCTCGACTCCGCCCGGCCCCCGAGGGCCCGTCACCCGCTCCAGGTCCGCCAGCTGGCGCTCCTCGAGGCGGCCCACGCCCACCCGGAGCTCCGCCGGCTCACTCCTGGCACCAGCCACTTCGTCGTCTGGTTCTCGACCACCTCGACCTACCCGTACGAGCGCGTCGGGTGCTCGATCGAGCCCCGCATCGACGCGTACGTGGTCCGGTACCCGGGCACCCGGACCGCCATCCACACGGCTACCCCCGAGGAAGCCGTCGCGCTCGCCGTCTCGGCCCTGCCGAAGCCGACTTCCTGACCACGGGGCCGAGCCGGAAGCGACCTGCGAGTTCCCGCCCGCGAGTGTCCGAGAACCTGCGAACTCGTTCACGTCCGCCTTCGACGGGCCGCCCACCGGCGGCGACGAGCTGGCGGGCCGGCCGTACGAGAAACGGTGGGCGGCCCTCGTACGTCGACCGCCCGGTCCACCCGTCGACCTGCCACCGCGAGAACGCCGTCCACGGGCCAGGATCGAATGTCGTCGACCCCCGTGGGGCGGACCGGGCCCGTTCAGCCCGCCTGAGGCACCGGTGCCGCGCCGACGGCGGAAGGCCGGCCGCCCATGGGCGGGGTGCATCAGGGGCCGAGGGCCGAGGCCGGAATCCGCGGCCAGTGCGTGGCCACGGCTACGGCTGTGTGCAGCCGCTCACGGCACGGCACTTGTGCCGCCGGATCTGCGGATCGGCCACGTCGACAGACCGACCCCTGCAGCTTCGATGCCCGGCGAACACCGGTCTCACCGGACGTCCCGGACCGCTCGTGGAGCTCCGTTCGTCCGCCGGCGGCCGCAGGTGGTGAGCGCGATGGTGGCGGCGGTGGCGCAGGAGAGGGCTGCCCAGGCGGGGGTGAAGCTGTGGGTGGTGTCGCGGAGCAGCCCGAGGGCGGGCGGCACCAGGATGACGGCTAGTTGGTTGACGGCCATGACCAGGCCGAGCGCGAAGCCTGTCCGGCCGGGCGGGGCCGACTCCGCCAGGTGGGCGACCCAGGGGCCGTACCAGCCGATCCCGAAGAAGCCGAGCGAGACGAACAGGAAGGCCGCCAGCGGAGGGTACTGGCCCGCCGGCGTCATCAGGGCCGCCAGGCCGGCCACCGCCGCGGCCATGCTGACCAGGACGGGCCGGTAGCGCCCGGCGCGGCTGCGGTCGCTCCACGCCGCCAGGCCGATCCGGCCGACCGCCCCCGCCACCTGGGTCGCCACCAGGACCGCGGCGGTGGGGGCGGGTCCGAGCCGGGTCACGTCGTGCAGGTACAGCGCGCCCAGGACGCCGATGCCGCTGTGCACCGCGACCATGCTCGTCCCGGACAGCAGGATCCTCACCATCGACGGCTCGCGCAGGATCCGCAGCCTGGCCCGCAGCGAAGGTGACGGGCTGCCCGCCGCGAGGTCGGACGGTGTCTCGTCGGGGACGGTGCCCGGGAGCGGGCGGGCGATCGACGTGAGGGGTGGACGCCGGTAGAGGGTGGTGAAGAGCGCGGCACCCAGGAGCGCCACCAGACCGCCCGTCACCAGCGCCGCCCGCCACCCGTACGTCGCGGCCACGGCCGGCAGGGTGGCGGCGGCGATCGCGCCGCCCAGTGGCAGCCCCGCTTGGCGCACTCCCATGGCAAGCCCCCGCCGGCCGGGGTCGAACCAGGCAGCCACCGACTTGCTGCCGCCGGGCTGCGCGGTGCTGTACCCGGCGCCCACCACCAGCAGGACGACCAGCAGCGACGCGTACCCCTGGGCCAGGCTGCCGAGCAGCAGGCCTGCTGCGACGACGGCGGCGCCGATGCCGACCACCCAGCGCTCGTCGTACCGGTCCAGCAGTTCGCCGGCCGCCAGAAGGCCCACCAGGGGGACGAGTTGGGAGGCCGAGAGGAGCAGTCCGAGCTCGGTGGTGCTGAGGTCCAGTGAGCGTTGCAGGATGACGGCCATCGCTCCGATGCCCTGCACGAAGAAGCAGGAGGCCATCTGGGTGAAGGTGGCGATGCCGAGGACCACCCAGCGGTACCGGCTCACGACGGGCTGACGGTCCGTTCGGGGGACGGCGGGGGAGTGGACGGGGCGGCCGCTCGGGGCGGAGGCCCGGGTGTCGGTGGGGTGACGCATGCCGACCAGCCTGATGTAATGGTCTTATGCACCTCAACCCTTACGGCGATGGCGCCGTGAACCTCGCCGCGGACCTGGCCAACCGGCGCCCCGGCACCCCCGAGGAACTGGCGGAGCGGTGCGACGCCGCCGGACTGGTGCTCGAAGGACCGCTGTGCCAGGCCGACTTGGACCGCACCCTTGCCCTGCTGGACACCTGGGAAGGGGTGGTCGACGCGCCCGACGAACGCCAACGGGCCGAACGGCTCAACCGCCTGCTGGCCGTCACGGCCTCCCACCCCCGGCTGACCGACCACGCGGACGGCGGCTGGCACCTCCACTACCGCGACGACCACCTGCCCCTCGCCGCGGTACTGTCCTCACTGATCGCGGTCGGCACCGCGTTCCACCTGGTGGGACGCGGCATGCACCGACTCGGCCGCTGCGCCGTCACCGAGTGCCCCACGATCTTCGCCGACACCACCCGCACCGGACGCCGGCGCTACTGCTCGCAGAAGTGTGCCAACCGCGACGCGGTCCGTCGGCACCGCACGACGCGGGCGAGGACCGACGCCGCCCGCACCTGATCCGCCGCCAGGAGGAGAGTCTCCCGTCGACCGTGTGTCAGCGGGTCGGGGGTCAGGGCGTGCACCAGAACAGGAACGGGGTGCAGGAGGGGCTCGCGCTGCCGCTGGGCGTGGGGGTGCCGGGCGTGGGTGCCACCGGGGAGGCGGGATGGCCGGAGGCCCCGGTGGGGGGCCGCGGGCGCGTGGCTGGACGGCCGGGCCGCGGGGCCGGCCGAGGCGGACTTCGTGGCGGCGGCCGAAGGGACGGTGCTGCGCGACGCGGACGGACGGGCGGTGGGCGACGCCACCGGCGGGGCGTCCGGGACAGTTTCGGTCGGAGACGCGATGGTCGGGGAGGAGGTGGCCGGCGCCGCCGGGGCGCCGGAATCGCCGGAGTGCAGCGCCACCGCGGTGAACCCGCCTACCGCCAGGACGACCGCCGCCGCCCCGAGCACGGCCTGCCACCAGGCCACCCGCCGGCCGCCGACCGCCGCCTCCGGCTCGCCCGGCTGCTCGTCGGCCGTCTCGGAGGCATCGTTCCCGAGGGCGTTGCTCCCGGGCCGGGGAAGGGGAGGCGTCGGCCCGGCCGTCGCGGTCGGGGCGGTGTCAGGTGCGGGGAGCGGGCCGGCCACGATCGGAGGCGCGGACTCCCCGTCCAGCTCGACCGGAGGCATCTCCTGAGTGTCCTCGACGGCCGGGGCGGGGTTCGAGGCGCCGACGGGGACACCGGTCGGGCTGTCGGTCGGGCCGTCGGTCGGGCCGTCGGCCGGGGTGGCCGCGTCGTGGTCCATGCGATCTTCCGTACGTGCTGGTGTCACCCCGCAAGCGCTGCGCGGCGACGGACTGGTTCACCCGCAGACGCGCGTGCGCCCGAAGCCTACGAGCACACCGGTGGGGGTAGTAGGCGGCCCGTGTGAGACTTCTGGAAAGATCGCACGGCGCACGTGTGTCCTTTGGTAAGGGGCCTGGCGTCAGGAGCACCAGAAGAGCACCGGCGTACAGGTCGGCGAGGGCCTGCTGGAGCGGGTGGGCGTGGGGCTGCCCGGGTTCGGCGTCGCAGACGGCGGTGGTGCGGACGCGGACGAAGTGGCCGAGGCACCGCCACCCGTAGCCGTCGCGCCCGAGCCGGCGCCGGGACTGGTAGCGGCGGCAGTGGCCGGAGCGGTGGCGCTCGCGGACGGGCTCCCCGCTGCCGAGGAGGCGGAGGCCTGCGGCTTTCCGCTGTGCTGGGTGGCCGATGGCGAGCCGGAAGCGCCGCGCGCCGGCGCGGTCGCGGTACTGCCGGCACTCGCTGCGCCCACGAGCGGCTGTCCGGCTTCGGTCGCGCCGACCGGGGCCGACGGGCCCTCCGAGCTGCCCGCGGCCGTCACCGCCATCGCGCCGAGACCGCCGATCACCAGTCCCGCGACCGAGAGCATGACCACGCGCTGCCGGCCCCTCGGCTTCCGGCGGCGGGGGGCCGGGACGCTCCCGCGGCCGCGCTGTGGCGCTCCCGCGGGCAGCAGTGGATCGCCCGGCCGGGGCTCCTCCTCGGGGGAGGCGGGAGAGTACGCGATCGGCGCGTTCTGGGGGAAGAAGCCCGCTTCGCCGAAACGGCCGGACACGGCGGCGTCGACCGGCACGGTCGGGTGGACCGGCGCGGCGGAGGTTCCGCACCCGGGGCAGCACAGCGCGCCGTTGAGGTGACGTCGACAGGCGATGCAGTATTCCATGAGGTCTTTCCGTTGTGGATCGTCGCGCAGAGCGGGAGCCTACGTAGCCTTCACCTCGGGCACCAGGGGTCCTCCGTGATGGGTTTGGGGAGATCCCCGGCCGACACGGCCGACCGCGACGCGGCCAAGGAGGTCCTGCTCCGGCTACGGACGACGCACCGCGCGATCACCGTTGCCCCCGGCGCGGCCTGCCTCTGGACGAGCCGCGCGAACGACTACCGTCCCCACGCGAAGCCGCGCGCTGGATCATCACCGCCCCCCGACCGGTACGGCCCGCCGGGCGTCTGCGCAAGCTGCTCGAACACTGCCTGGAACTCCGGCGCACCCACGACCTGGCCCGCGAGTTCGCCGCCATGCTCGACACCCGCGACGCCACATCGCTGCCGGACTGGCTCGGACGACTCGCCGACAGTGGACGTGCACCCCTCGCCTGCATCGCCGCTACTCTGCGCGAAGACCAGCCCGCGGTCGCCCAGGGAATCACCACCCCTTACAACTCTGGAGTCAACGAGGGCCGGATCACCGACGTGAAGCTCCAAAAACGCATCAACGGCCGTTCCGGATCGAGGGGTTCGGCCGGACCCGCTCGCCTCGGTTCCGTACCTGTGCTGTTGCGGGGACCTGGAACACCGCCGTCCCGTACGGGGCATCGGGCGCTACGCGTGCGGGGCTTCGGCCCCGCTCCGGCGGACGCGGGTGGTGGTGCGGTCGTAGAGGCGGGTGCCGAGGGTGTGCCACAGCAGGCGGGCGGGGGCGGGCATCTGGGAGAGGAACATCCGGCGCTCCTGTGCGGTCGCGTCCTCGAGGATCGCGCCGAGGAAGATCAGGAGCTTGGCCTTGGGGACGCTGCGGCGTCCGCGTTCGCCGACCTCGCTCCACTCTCGGGGCGTGATGTGCTGGGCCATCAGGGGCAGGAGGTGTTCCTCCTCGTCGTCCATGTGGGCGGCGGCGTGCAGGTCGAGGGCCCGCAGGGCTTCGGCGAGGCGCAGGGCCGTGTCACGGTCGGCCCGGGTGCGCCACCGGCGCGACAGCTCGGTTGCCGTGGCGAGCGCGCCGGCGATGGCCTCGTGCTGGTCCGCCATCCGTGCCACGACGTCGTCGTCCGGGGCGGCGCGCTCGCGCAGCTTGGGCCACAGCAGGTGGTCCTCGCCCTCGTGGTGTTCGCCCAGGGCGCCGAGGACCAGGTCGAGGTGGTCGGCGAGCACGTCGGTGCGCCGCCGGTCGCCGGGGGCGGCGGCCTCGATCAGATCGGCCAGCAGGGGTATCTCGCGGCGGAAGACGCGGTGCAGGACGACCATCTCCTGCGGGTCCAGACGCTCGTCGGTGGTGGCAGGGTCGGCAGCGGCGGGCATCGGGGGCCGTTTCTCTGAGGGATCGGTGATCATTACCGGGAACCCGCAGCCTAGTGTTGCCGGCCCCGCCGCCGGCAATCGGGGGCGGGGCGCTCATCCTCCGCCGCGGGCCGAATCGAGCAGCCGCACCCTCGTTCGCTGCACTTCGTGTCCGCATCGACGGGGCGACGGGCCGGGAAGTACCGGAGCGGTCCGGGGAAGGTCGCAGATCGGCGTCTCGGCTGCCCGGAGTCGGTCCGACAGGGGCGGAGGCACGTCTGCGGCCGCGGAGAGGGCCGCCCGTGCGGGCCGTCGGGGTTCCTGGCCGGAGCGCACGGCGGGGATGTCCAGGCCGCCAAATGGCTGGACAGAACCGGTCCGGATGTGTGCAGGGTGGAGGGACGGCCCCGCCATCGTGGCGGAGCCGGATGCCCGTCGGCCGTCGCCGCACTGTCTCCCGCTCGACGCGGGATCCGATGCCTCGGCCCACCCCTGAGGTGGAGCCTTCGGTGGGCTTGGAGACTCATGACTTCCCAGCCGCACGACACGGCCACCGTCTACCGGGGGCCGGACATGGACGCTCGGATCACCGCCACGCACGGCGCCGTTGTCTGCTCGCTCGCAGGTGCCCTCCACGCGGACAACGAGGACCACCTCCGCCATGTCCTGGCCCGGTCGCTCGCCCGGTCGTCGGCGCTGCTCGCGGTCGACACGTCCGCCGTCGACCTGTTCACCGCCAGCGCTTTGAACGTGGTCCTGACCGCACGCGGGCAGGCCGGCCGGAACGGCGTCCCGCTGGTGATGGTGGCGCCCAGCCGCAGGGTTCAGCGGGTCCTGCGGATCTCCGACGCCGACCTGGTCCTGCCCGTCTACCCGACCCACGAACGAGCTGTGCGCCACCAGCGCCGGTCACCCGCCGTGTAGCGGGGCTGATAGACGCCCCGGCCGGCCCCGACACGATTCGCACACCCGTCGTGCCACCATCGCTCGCCGCCGGAGCACCGACGCAGCAGGGGTTCAACCGCCGTTGCCGGGGGTTCAGAGGAAGTGCCGGATCGGGGCCGTGGCCGCCTCCAGGGCGCGCCGCGCGACGCCGCGGCGGTGCCAGCGGTCGGGAGTGACGACCTCGCTGCGCGCCAGGTCCTCGTCGAAGTGCCGGTCCAGGCGGGCGGTGAACTCCTCGTCCACCACGGCGAGCACCACCTCCTCGTCGTGGTCGAGCGACCGGCGGTTGAAGTTCGCGGAGCCGATCACGGCCGCCGTGCCGTCCACGGTGAGCACCTTGGCGTGCATCATGGTCGGCCCGTACCGCCAGACCGTGGCCCCGCAGGCGGTCAGCCGTCCGAAGTGCCGTTCGCCCGCGAGTTGGCACACCCGCTTGTCGGTGTGCCGTCCGGGCACCAGCAGGTCGACGGCGACACCCCGCTGGGCGGCGTCGCACAGCAGGTCGACGAAGTAGTCGTCGGGCGCGAAGTAGGCGGTCGCCAGGCGCAGCCGCTCCTCCGCGGAGGAGATCACCACGCGCATCAGAGTCTGCAGGTCCTGCCAGCCGATGCCGGCCGAACCCCGCACCACCTGGACCACGGCGTCCCCCGGCTGTTCGTGCTCCTCGAACCGGTCGGCCGCGTCGTACAGCGTGCCGGGGGCGCACTCGGCCCAGTTCTGCGCGAAGGCGGCGGCGATGCCGTCGACGGCGGGGCCGACCACCCGCACGTGGGTGTCGCGCCACTCGCCGGGGTGGCGGGCGTCGCCGCACCACTCCTCGGCGATGCCCACGCCACCGGTGAACGCGACGCGTCCGTCCACCACAAGGACCTTCCGGTGGCAGCGGTGGTTCTGCTTGAAGGGCGACAGGCGCACCGGACGCCGGAACCAGGAGATCCGGACGCCCGAGGCCTCCATCAGGTCGATCAGGTCGGATTCGATCAGCCGACTGCCGAAGCCGTCGAGGAGCAGCCGCACCCGCAGCCCCTGCGCGGCCTTGCGGGCCAGCGCCCGGGCGAAGATCCGGGCGATGTCGCCGCGCCAGTAGACGAAGGTCATCAGGTCGACGGTCCGCGTGGCCCCGTCGACGGCCTCCAGCATGGCCGGGAAGATCTCGTCCCCGTTGCGCAGCGGGGTGAGGAGGTTGCCTTCGGTCGCAGCGATGCCGAGCAGCCCCTCCAGGCGGCGCCGCAGAGCCTGTCCGCGATCGGGCAGGTCGGAGGCGGAGGCCGCGGTGAGGGTGGACCGGGCGGGCACCGGGCTGCGATCGGGCAGGTCGGGCGTCGGGGCCGGCTGTGGCACGATCCGCGTGGTCATGGTCCCTCCGATCGGGGCGGGTGGCTGTGGCGGGCGCTCTGGTACCCGCTGCGAGCAGATCGACGCCTGCGACGCGCGCACGGATGAAAATCGCGGACCGGGGGAAACGGGTGCCATGACCACGACTCAGCGCAGGACGCCGACGTTCGGCGTACCGGTGACACTGATGGCCGCGGTGGCCGGGCAGGCAGCGGCGCTGACGGCACTCGGACTGCTCATCACCCACCCGCCGGGCAACTGGTGGGACCCGCGCGAGGACGGCCTGGCCGGCCGGCTGGCCGACCACCGCACCGCCGCCCTCACCACGGCGAGCGACTGGCTGTCGGCACTCGCCTGGACCCCGGCGATCGTGACGGTGACGGCGCTCGCCGCCGCTCTGCTGCTGCTCCGGCACCGGTGGCGGCCGGCGGTGCTGCTCGCGGGCGCGGTGGCGCTGCAGGCGGTGCTGTTCGTGACGGTCGCCCACCTGGTCGACCGGGCCCGGCCGGACGTCGTCCGCCTCGACGGGGCACTGCCGACGTCCAGCTTCCCGTCCGGGCACGTCGGGGCGGCCACCGCGCTGTACGGCGGCCTGGGCCTGCTCGCGCTGCGCTCGGTGCGAGGACGGTGGCGGCTGCCGCTGTGCGCGCTGGCGTGGACGGTGCCGGTACTGGTGGCGGCCAGCCGGCTGTACCGGGGCATGCACCACCCCACGGACGTGGTGGCCGGCGCGCTGAACGGTGCGGCCGCCCTGTGGGTGGTGTGGCGGGCGCTGCCCGAACGGGAACGTCCGGCACCGGCGGCCCGGCCGGTACCGGGCAGTCGCGGCCCGGCCGCGCTGGTCTACAACCCCACTGCCGTGGACAGCGCCGTGCTGGAGCGGCTGTCCGCCGTGCTCGTCGCGCACGGGTACGGGCCGCCGCGCTGCCTGCCCGGCGACCCGGACGACTGCGGCCGGGCCGCGGCCCGGCGGGCGCTCGCCGACGGGGCCCGACTGGTGGCGGCGTGCGGCGGCGACGGCACGGTGACGGCCTGCGCCGAGGCCCTGGCCGGCACCGACGCGGTGCTGGCCGTCGTCCCCTGCGGCACCGGAAACCTGTTCGCCCGCAACCTCGGCCTGCCCACCGACCCCGCGGCCGCGCTCGCGGCAGCCCTGGCCGGCCGGGCCCGGCGGATCGACCTGATGCGGGCCGAGGGCGACGGCCTTCCCGCCCGGGCCGCCGCCACGATGGCGGGGATGGGACTGGACGCCGCGGTGATGGCCGACACCGGCCGCACCCTCAAACGCCGCCTCGGCTGGCCCGCGTACGTGGTCGGCGCGGCCCGGCACCTGACCGACCGGCGCTTCGAGCTGGCCGTCGCCGTGGACGGCGCCGAGCCCGTGCGCCGCCGGGTACGGATGGCGGTCGTCGGCAACGTCGGCACCCTCCAGGGCGGCGTGCGACTGCTGCCCGACGCCGCGCCCGACGACGGTGTGCTCGACCTCGTCCTGGTCCAGCCGCGCGGCCCGCTGGGCTGGGCCGGCGCGATCCTGGCACTGCTCACCGGGGAGCGCCGCCAGGGGCCGGGCGCCCCGCTGGAGCACTTCCGGGGCCGGCGGATCGAGCTGACCGCCGCCCGCGCCCGCCCGCGCGAATGCGACGGCGACCCGGTGGGCGACGGCAAGGTGATGACCCTGACGGTCCGTCCGGGCGCCCTGCTGGTCCAAGTCCCCGGCACGCCGCAGGACATGCCCGCCGGGCCACAGGACATGCCCGCCGGACGGGCACCGGCGGTGCCGACAGACACGAAGCGGGAGGCTGCCTGATGGGAACAGCGAGCCGGGTCGGACCCGGTCGGGAGCACCTGTCCGCCGACGAAGCCGTGCTGACACTGCGCCGACAGGCGTGGTGGCCCCTGGCCCGCGACGCCTTCCTGCGCTTCCGCTACGCCGACGGCTTCAGCCATGCCCGAGCCCTGGCGTTCCAGGCGGTGCTGGCCCTGGTGCCGTTCGCCATCGCCGTGGTCGGCCTCGCCTCCACCCTGCACGGCGGTCCGGTCGGGCAGCTGGCCGCCGCGAGCATCGAACGGATCGCCCCGGCGTCCAGTGCGGACATGGTGCGCGAGGTGCTCGACCACAGCCGGCGCCACACCGGCGGCACCCTCGCGCTGTGGTTCGGCGCGCTCTTCGCGGTCGCCAACCTCGTCACCGCGATGTCCCAGATCGAACGCGGCGCCAACCGGATCTACGGCATCGAACGGGACCGGCCGTTCGACCGCAAGTACGGGCGGAGCCTCCTGATGGCAGCCGGTGCCGGCCTGCCGCTCGGCACCGGCTTCCTGGTCCTGGTCGCCGGGCCGCAGGTCACCGCAGCCGCCGACCAGGTGTTCGGACTGGGGACGGGAACCGCCGCGGCCTGGACGCTGCTGCGCTGGCCGGTCGGCGTGCTGCTCACCCTCACCTCCACCGCCGTGATCTTCCGGCGGGCACCCCGTCGCCGCCAGCCCGGCTACAGCTGGCTGGCGTTCGGCGCCGGCCTCCACCTGCTGCTCAGTCTCACCGCGACCTGGCTGCTCAGCCTCTACCTGCGCCTGAGCGGCTCGTTCGACGCCGTCTACGGGCCGCTCAGCGCCGTGTTCTCCCTGCTGGTGTGGGCGTACCTGACGTCCATCGCCCTGTTCCTGGGCCTGTCCTTCGCAGCCCAGCTGGAGGCCGACCGCACCGGACAGCCCGGCCCCGTCCTGCCCGACCCACTGGCCTCCGACCGCCTGGCGTCCGACCGCGCACCGGCCGGCCGGGCACCGGACGACCGCGGACCAGCCGGTCGGGAGCCCGCCGACACCGTGGGGAGCGGATGATGACCGCCCGCCACCGCCGCCCCACCCGACTCCGCCCCTCCCTGCACACCGCGGACCTGCGCCTGGGCGAGCGCCTGCTCGCCTCCGTCGCCGCGTTCGCGGTAGCCGCAGTACCGACCGGACTGCTCCTGGTGCTGATCGAGTCCCACTGGGCACCGCTCCACGAACTCGACTCGGCGGCGGCGGGGCACCTTCACGCCGCGGTGCGTGACCACCCCGCGGTCCTCGCCGTGCTGCGCACCCTCAGCAACGGAGCATGGGACCCGCTCACCATGCGGCTGCTGGTCGCCGCTGCCGTGGCCTGGCTGCTGTGGCGGCGCGCCTGGCGGCTCGCGGCGTGGGCGGCCGCCACCGTGACCGCCTCTGGGCTGATCGGCTGGGCGGTGAAGGCTGCCGTGGCCCGGGCCCGGCCGTCCTTGCCCGATCCGGTCGCACACGCACCCGGCTTCTCGTTCCCGTCCGGGCACGCCATGACGGCGGCGACCTGCTGCACCGTGCTGCTGCTGGTGCTCTCCCCGGCGCTGCGCCCGCCGTGGCTGCGGGCGGCCCGGATCCTGGCGGTGCTGAGCGTACTGGGTGTGGGCTTCACCCGGGTCGCGCTCGGCGTCCACTGGCTCAGTGACGTGCTGGGCGGGTGGCTGCTGGGTCTGGCGCTGGTGGCCGCGACCGCCTGGGCCTTCCAGGGCTGGCGGCGAGACACCGGCCGCGCTGTCCCGCCACCGCTCGTCGAGGGACTGGAACCCGAACTCGCCCCGGACGGCCCCGACCACCCCGAAGAGCCCGCGCATGCTGAGGAGCCGGCGCGCCCCGCCCGCTGAAACGGCCTCAGCCACTCACCCGGAGCGCGTCGACGATGGCCCGGGAGCCACCGCAACTTCGTTGACCGCCGGGCGCGGAGAGCGCCGCCGTACCAAGATCCCGGTCGGCTGAGCACTGCGGATCAGCGACCCGACGGCCCTCAGCAGAACCCCTGAGGCCAACTCGCGCTCTGGTGGCTGGCGCCCTGAGTCGCTGATTCGGCGCATGGACAGTGCGGCGGGCCCGCCGGGCGGAGGGGTTGGTTCCTTCGCCCGACGGCCCGCGATGGTACGGCGGCGCGTCAGGCCGTCGTGCAGGTGGCGCCGTTCAGGGTGTAGGCGGTCGGCGCGGCGTTGCTGGCGACGAAGGTGCCCTGGAAGCCGAAGCTGGTGGAACCACCGGCGGCGAGGGCGCCGTTGTAACCCAGGTCCGTTGCGGTCACGGCCGTGCCGGACTGGGTGACGGTCGCGTTCCAGGCGCTGGTGATCCTCTGGTCACCGGGGTAGGTCCACTTGAGTGTCCAGCCGCTGAGCGCGGCGCTGCCGGTGTTCTTGACGGTCACGTCGGCGGTGAAGCCCCCCGTCCAGGAGTTGGCCTTGTAGGTGATCGCACAGCTCGCGGTGCCCGTGGGCGGCTGTGAGGTCGGCGGCTGGGACGCCGGGGGCTGCGAGGTGGGCGGCTGGGACGTCGGCGGCTGCGAGCTCGGCGGGGTGGACGGCTGGCCGACCGGGTCGGCGGCGTTGACGGCGAGCTGGTACGCGATGTCCGGCGCGAACTGGCCGGCCGCCGCCGCGCAGCCGTCCGCCTCGCCCGGGGGCTTCACCCACAGGAAGGCGTCGATCGCGGTGTCGTTGGTCGCGGCCGTCGGGTAGTTGCCGATCTTCCGGCCGGAGGGGTCGCACCACTGGCTGCCCGCGGGGCCGTTGCCGTTACGGCTGGTGTCGATGACGGCGTGCATGGTCGGCGGGTTGCCGAGCGCCGAGAGGACGTTCTTCGCGAAGGCGACCTCGTTGCCGGTGGTGTTGAAGTTGGAGACGTTGCTGAAGAAGCCGTCGCCGTTGGTGACGGCGCCCGCGCTGCGCAGGCGGTTGGCCTGCTCGGAGGCGCTGTTCCAGGCGGAGTGGCCGGCGTCGTAGTAGACCTTCGCGTTCGGCGCGGCGGCGTGGATGGCGGCGCCCGCTCGGGAGAGCGAGGCGTAGCGGCCGGCCAGGTCTGAGGAGGAGAGGCAGGTGGTGAGCGCGATCGAGTCGGGCTCCAGGACGACGACGGACCGGCCGCTGCCGAGGCCCGCGGCGAACTTGGTGACCCACGCGTCGTACGCGGCGAGGTCGGGGGCGCCGCCGGCGGAGGCACCGCCGCAGTCCCGGTTGGGGATCATGTAGGCGACCAGCACCGGCACCTGTCCGGCCGAGGCGGCGGCCGAGGTGATCGCCCGGACGTCGGAGGTGATGGTGTCCGGGCGGTAGTTGGCGAACCAAATGCCCTGCGGCTGGCTGGCGATCCGCTTGGAGATCACCGGGGTACGGGAGTCGTTGGGGTTCGCGGCCACCCACTTGACGACCTGGGAGGTCGGGTCCCTGTAGAACTGCGTGCTCGCGGGCAGGCTGCCCTGGACGGCGGCGGTCGCACCGGTCTGGCCGGTCAGTACCACGGCGGCGGCGGTCGCGCCGGCTGCCAGGGCGAGGACGACGGCGCGCCGACGGGGCGCGGTGCGGGCGGTGTGCGCGCCGGGTGCCGGGGCGGCACGGCGGATGCCGGGGGAGGTGCTCACTGGGGTCCTCCGTCTTGCTCTCGGGTGGGAGAGGGCCTGAATCGGGTGGTTCGCGGGGAGCAGGATCCAGGGGCGGACCAGTGTGGGAGCGCTCCCGCAGAGCCGGGGCCGATCGTAGCGAGCCAATCCTGTTCGCGTAATCCCTTGTGCAGAGGCAATTTCGATGGCTTCGACAGCCCGTCCGGAGTGCCCTGAATGGGAGCGCTCCCGCACCAGCCAGGATTTACCGATGTCCCGTGGCCGATCCGCCTGACTGCCGCGTCGTGGCCTCGGTCGGCGGATCCCTGACGACGGCCAGGTCGCCGCCCTCGCCTGTGCCACGAGCGGCGACTTGCCCGGCGCCCTCACCCTGCCGCAGGACGCCGAGCCGGCGACCCATGGGAGGACGCGGTCATCGCGGTGCTCACCGCGCTGTGCCGCCCCAGTGACCACCGGGTTGCCGAACGAATGGATCCGGCGAGGGCTGCGCGCTGCGCGATCTCCTCGCCCACGAGGGCGCCCGAGTCCGTCTCGATCCGCCCGGGGTACGGCACCCGAACGGGCTCTCGGTGCCTGTGTCCTGGGCTCCGGCACCCTGTCGGACGCTCTTGAGGCCGGAATCGGTTGTTGGGCCCAGTTCGGTACCCATGATTGGCCTGAGCAAGTCGAGCAAGGTTGCGGAGATCAGTCGATTGATTGGCGATCAGCGACGTCGATCAGGGCCCGGACCCGGTCGTTGAGGACCGTCCGTAGCGTGTGGTCCGTGGTGTGATGGATATGGTGCAGAATCCGGAGCCCGGGTGTCCCAGTCGGAGTGCCGAAGGTGCCGGAAGGCGAGGCTCTGGCAGCACCGTAGTGGTTGACGGGTTCTCGGGCGATGCGCTGGATGAGGGCCTCGAAGACCTCGGCGATATCCAGGCGGTACGAAGATTCCGTGCTGAGACGACAGCCGGCCTGCCGCGTCACAGCTGCGATCATGCTGGGATGGCCCGCGAAATCCTGTTCTTCCTCGCCGCCGACGACGAGGCCGCCGCTACTACGCACCTGCAGGGACCCGGTGCGGCCTTCGAGTCCGTGAGCTCCCGCTTCATCGAGCCAGACACGGCCATTGTCGAGTGGGACATGTACTTCGAGGAGCCCTCGGCCAAGGCCCCGTCGTCTGAGCGGCTGCATGCGTGGCGGCCGTGGCCGGAGTGGGTCGTTCCCCCCTTGAACGACGGGATCGAGGTGATCGCTCTGCCGGAGCGATTGACCCGTGCGCTGGCCGACGCGAGCCCCGCCGAACTGAAAGAGCTCGCCGATCGCTGGACCGCGCGGCTCTGGTCCGAGGATGGGAACGAGATGACGGACGACGATCTCCTGGCGGTCCTCCAGGGAGTCGCCCGGCTCGCGGTGTCTGCGCTGCACGCCGGTGGCAACCTCTACAGCTGGAGCTTCTGACCGTCCTCGATCTGCTGTGCGCCCCGAACTCTGTTACCTGAAAACCCGTTCTTCCCCTACCGGTTGGAGCATCCATGCAGTCCCTGCGCCAGGCCGTCTGCGTCATCGTCCACGACGAGACGGCGGGCAAGGTCGCCTGCGTCCACTACGCCAACGATCCCTGGTCCACGGTCCCCGCCTGGACCGTCCCCGGCGGCAAGGTCGAGGAGGGCGAGCGCCTCGACGAGGCGGCCGCCCGTGAACTGCGCGAGGAGGCGGGTCTGGTCGTCCCCGCCGAGGAGCTGCGGCTGGTCCACACCATCCAGGCCAAGGCCGGCTGGGACGGCGAGGGCCCGTTCCTGCTCTCGGTGTTCGCCACGACGTCCTGGCAGGGCGAGCTGACGAACACCGAACCGGACAAGCACCTCGAGGTTCTGTGGGCCGACGCCGACGCACTGCCCACTCCGATGTTTCCCACCTCGCACGCCGCCCTCACCACCTACCTCTCCGGCGACGGCCGGGGGTTCTCCACCTATGGCTGGGAGGACGGCGAGGACCTGCGCGCCTTCGTCGGCGCCTGAGGCACCCGGACCGCTCCACCTGCCCGCCCGGCCTCCCGCCCGCCGACTGACCCCCGCCGAGCTCCCCGCGACCGAGAGAAGCGGCCGTGTCCGCCGCCGACCGCTGGAACGACCACTACCACCAGGGCAACGGTTTCAGGCCCACCACCGAAGAGGAGCCGTGCTGCTCGCCGAACGCCGAAGGTGAGCAGAACCCGCTCGCACTGGCCGCCGCCGGTCGGCAAGGTCGCGCCCGTCCGGGCGCGGCCGACCTGAAGCCGGGCGGCGTGGCGGGGAGGCGGCATCGCCCCGGTGGGAGGCGCGCCGGAGCCGGTCGGTCCGGGAGACTGCCTCGCCTGCGCGAGATCTTCTCCGCTGAGTCGTCGTCGTAGCGGCCGGGACCTGGTCGCGTGACGGTCGGCGCTGTCCGGCCGGGTCCCCGGGTGGGGTCGCCATGGAGCCCCGGCCGTCATCGCGGCGCCGCTACCGCGGACCGGCTCAGCCGTCCGTGGTCTCCGCGGCCAGGCGGTCGTTCAGCACGGCGAGGACGCGTGCTGCCTCCGGCAGTCCGGCCTGCTCGCAGCGCCGTATGCCGGCGGCCAGTCGGGTCCGGGCGGCGTCCGTGCGGCCGAGACTGCGGCCCTCGATCAGGGCGGCCATTCGCAGTGCCTCGGCGCGGGGCTCCTCGCCCTCCTTGCCGCCGGCTTCGTGGGCGGCGATCGCGGCTTCGGCCTGGGCCAGCGCTTCCTCGGCGCGGTCGGCGAAGGCGAGGACGCGGGCGCGCTCGTAGTGGCCCACCCCGCGCTGGTACCAGGCGGTGATCGGGTGGCCGGCGGCCTCGGCGCGCCGGTTCACCTCGTCGGCCAGCTCAAGACGGGCCAGGGCGTCCTCCAGGCCGTCGGTGCCACGAGCCTGCATGGTCAGGCGAGCCAACTGCTGGAGCATGCCGCAGACCTGGTCGGCGCGCGGTGCCAGCGCGTGGGCGGCGAGGGCGCGCTCGCAGGCGGTGTCCGCAGCGTCCCAGCGGCCGGCTTCGGCGAGAGCGAGCGTGGCCTCGCAGGCGACCATGGTGTGGGTGTCCTGGCCGTCCTCCCAGGAGGACACCTGCTCGGCGAGCCGCAGGTACTCCTCGGCGGCCTCCCGGTACTCCTCCAGTGCCATCAGCCCGCGTGCCAGATCGAGTCGGACCTGCGCCCGCTGCCGCTCGTCCAAGCCCGCGGCTTCGGCTTCCAGCAGCACCGACTCCAGTACGGCGACGGCGTCGGCGATCCGTCCGCTCTCGTGCAGCACGGAAGCGAGTTGGACGCGCGCGGCGGCCGCGTCCTCGGCCGCACCGTCGCGGTCGAAGCGGGCGGCGGCCTCGGAGAGGGCCCGGGCGGCGCCTGCCGGGTCGCCGGTGTGCTGGTGGGCGTGACCGAGCATCAGGTACGTGGGGCCGTACGGGAAGACGGAGTCGTGCCAGCGGGCGGCCGTGGCGAGAGCCCGGTTCAGGGCCCCGATCGCCTCGGCCGGTTCGCCGCGGACCAGCTCGACCTGGCCGAGCAGGACCAGCGGGCGGGGCATCCGCCACGGCAGGGCGTTCTGTTCCAACTGCTCCAGGGCGGCGACGAGTTCGGCCCGGGCCTCGTCGAGGCGCCCCTGGCGGGCCGCCATGTCGGCGGTGTATTGGCGGGCGGTGGCGATCCGGTGCGGGACGCCCAAGGCGGTGCTCTCGTCGCGGTACGCCGCGAGGGCTTCCTCGAACCGGGCGGCGACCTCGTCGGACGGCTCGGGCAGCGCGTCGCTGAGTTCCTGGTAGGCGGCGTAGGTGAAGCTGTGCATGACCGCCAGGCGGTCCTCGGCGTCCAGCCCTTCGGCGTCGCGCAGCGCCTCGGCGAGGGCGGGCCAGTCGGGGCGGGTTCCGTCCTTGGTGCCGAGGTGGGCGACGAGCGCCCGGGTGCGCATCACCAGTGCCCGGCCGGGCAGGCCGGCACGCTCGTACAGGTCGGCGGCGGCGAGGAGTTCGGGGTGGGCGGCCCGCCAGTCGTTGCGCTCGAAGGCCTGCTGGGCGCGCTCGTCCGCCAGGTCTGCCTGGAGCCGCTCGATCGGGCCGACCTCCGGTGTGTCGGCGTGGACGTAGCCGTCGGCGCCGATCACGGTGGCGACGCGGTCCCACAGGGCATGGGCGTCCGGGTGGTCCAGCCGGTCGAGTTCGCGGGCGCGGAGCACGAGGGCGGTGAAGTCCTCGGGTACCGGCTCGGCCTGGGGGCGGGGTGCCGGGACGGCGGCAGGCACCTGGGCGGCGGCGCGCACCCCGAGCGCGAGCGGCTGGTCGACCAGCGGTTGCCGGGCGAGCCGGGCGAGCCGCTGCTCGCCCACGGCGGCGGTGCCGTTGCGGGCGTCGAAGCGGGCGGCGAGCGCCTCGGCCTCGGCCCGGACACGGGCGTGCAGGGACGCGACCGTCCAGGTACGACCGGCCGGGCCGGCGGTCGGCAGCTCGCCGTGGCCCTGTGCGGTGAGTCGCGCGGTCAGGAGCTCCGTGCCGGTCAGGAGACCGAGGAGGGACAGTGGATCGCCCTGGCCGTCGAACAGGGCACGGTTCTCGGCGAGGATCTCGAGCCCGCGTGGCTCGTTGCCGGACAGCGCGCAGAACTCCAGGTGCTCGCCGATCTGGGTCGCGGTGCTGGACTTGCCCCGGGCTGCGCGGTAGCCCACGAGGTGGCTGGAGCGGGCCTCGTCCAGCCGGCCCTGGCGCAGCAGCGGCAGGAGGGCGGCGGCGTGGCTGGTCCAGGGCTCCTCGGAGCAGGTGCTTTCGCCGGCCAGGACGGGCTGCCACTCCTCCAGCGCACGGGCGTCGTCGCCGCGGCGCACGTGGTGGCGGGCCCGGGCCCGGATCTCGCAAGCCGTGCAGTCGCTCATCTGCGAGCGCGGACGGGTCACCCACAGGTCGAAGGCGTCCTCGACACCCACACCGATGTGCGAGGCGAGACGGAAGCGCCGGGCGTAGTACGGCTGCAGGTCGTGTCCGGCGGCCTCGTACCGGGAACGCATCTCTCCGTGCCAGCGCTCGATCGCCGCGAGCGGCACGTCCGGGGTGGAGACGAGGGCGGAGGCGACCCACTTGAAGCGCCAGAACACCTGCGCGCGGGCCCACTCGCTGAAGTCGTCGGGGTGGGTGTCCCACAGCTTCAGGATGCGGGCGAACACGACCGGGGCCTTGCGGGGCTCCCCGTCGTACTCGTAGGCCTCCATGAGGTCCATCAGCGCCAGGACCTGGAGGTCGCGGCGGTCGGGGAACTGCTCGGCCGCTTCGGCGAGGTCCTCGGCGGTGACGGTGCGCGGGCGCCCGTAGGGGCGGGCGTCGTTGGCGCGCAGCGCGTCGGCGAGCGCCTCGGGGGTGTCCGTCATCAGGACTCCTTGTGCGGGTCGGCCGTCTCGCGGCCGAGCATGGCGTGGTCGAGCAGGCCGATGAAGGACCGGTTGAGCAGAGCGCTCTCACCGGCGGTCAGCGGGCGGCGGGTCAGCAGGACGGCCTGCCCGTAGAGCGCCTCGGCGGCGATGACCGCGAGTTCCTTGCCGGTGATCGAGGCGGCGCGCCGGACCAGTGGGTTGAGGTGGTTGAGGACGAGTTGCGCGCGTGGCACCTGGGCGCGCAGTGAGCCCAGGATGTCCGCCCACAGGCCGTCGGCCTCGTCGGCCAGACGGGCGCGGGTGCGCTCGTGCCGCGCATCCCGGTTGTCGAGCAGCAGGGCGGGGGCGCTCGCGGGGTGGAAGCTGCGCAGGGCGACGTCGCAGTCGAAGCGGCCGACGACCTCGCGCGCGGTGGCGAGGAACGCGGCGGCGGCGAGCTCGGCGGACGGGTCGACGGCGTCGAGATGGGCCGTCACGGTGCCGGGATCCAGGTCGGCCACGGACGTGCCGGGCCGGATCTCGGGCAGGCGGTGCACCAGATCGCTGTCGTAGGTGTAGCCGCCGTTGACGACGCCGAGACCGGCGGCGCCCGCGACGGGCGCGACCTGGCGGAACTCCTCGACGGTGCGGGCCACCAGGATCACCGGGTGGGCGCGGGCGAACTCGTCGAGGGTGACGTTGCCGTCGGTGGTCTCGAACGGCAGCCACGGCAGCAGCATCCGCAGCAGGTCGTCGTCGTAACGGGCGAGTGCCTTGACGGCGAGGTGGTGGATGCCGAGGAAGCGGTGCAGCAGGGCCGGGTCGCTCGCGGACAGGCCCGTGAGCCAGTCCCGGATGCGCGCGCCGAGCGCGTCGCGGACGGCGGCGAGGGTGTCGTCCGCGTACAGGGCCTCCCGCGAGGCGGTGGGACGCAACCCGTCCGCGTCGACGACGCAGCGCACGAAGAACGCCCATTCGGGCAGCAGGTCGTCGGCCTGGTCGGACACCAGCATGCCCTTGAGGTGGACCCGGTGGCCGGCCCGTCGGGAGGGCGGGGCGGCGTCGGGCAGCACGTATGCCGCGCCGCGCAGGCCGACCAGCGGCAGGTCGAGCTCGATGGTGTCGAGCGGGGTGAAGTCGAAGGTGCCGCGGCAGTAGGCGTTCAGTGCTTCACGGCGGGCGAGCGGCGAGCCGTGGCGGACGTCCCACGGCGCGGGCGCGTTGATGTGCGTGACGTCGCCCCGGGCGTCGGTGACGGTGACCTCGTGGCGCAGCAGGCTGCCGTAGTGGCGGGCGAGCTCGACGACCTGGCCGTGCCTGGTCCATTGGGTGGCGTCGGAGCGCGGGGTGAGCCGAACGGTGGTGCCCGGCTCGGGCTTCGCGGAGGAGGGCAGGGTGGCGATCGTGTAACGGCCGTCCGAGTGGCCGCGCCACTCGACGACGGGGGCGTCCGGAGACTTGGCGGAGCGGCTGACGACCGTGATCTCGTCGGCCACCACGAAGCATGCGAGCAGACCGATGCCGAACTGGCCGATGAAGTCGGCGCGGGCGGCCGACAGACCGGAGTTGTCGAAGCCGCCCTGGGCGGTGCGCTTGGAACTGCGTCCGATGGTGGCGAGGAAAGTGTGCACGTCGGCCTCGGTGAGGCCGACTCCGGTGTCGGTGACCGTGAGGTCCTCGTCCGCCCGGATGGTGATCCGGGCGGGGGCGTCGGGGTCGAGCGCCCGGCGGGCGGAGATGGCGTCCACCGCGTTCTGGAGCAGCTCCCGCAGGTAGACGCGGGGGCTGGAGTACAGGTGGTGGGAGAGCAGGTCCACCACGCCGCGCAGGTCGACTTGGAAGGTGTGCGTGGAGGGCGCCGTGCCGGAGGTGGTGTTCTGGGTGCGGTCGGTCGGTGACACCTGGTCGGGGCTCTTTCGGCTCGGTGGGGAAAGGAGGCTCGGGGCGGAGGATCCGGGCAGCTCAGGATGCGGCGCGGGCGGCGGCGTTCCGGTAGGTCGCAAAGGCTTCGGCGGGAGAGTTGCTGAGGTAGTCCCACGGGGACTCGGTCACCGTGTCGCCGAGTTGGCAGAAGAGCTGGTAGGCCGTGGCGGGCTGGCCGGCGATCGAGAACGCCATGGCGAAGGTGTTGAACGCGCGCTGCCAGCCGCGCGGACGGCCGTAGGCGGGGTGCAGCACCGACCGCTCGGCCGCCTCGTGGAGACGCTCACGGGTGGCCGGGCCGGCGATGTAGGCGCGGTCGTCGCCGCTGTCGAGGTCGAGCCAGTGCTCGATGCAGGCGAGCGCCACCAGCTCGCCCAGGGGGCTGCCCTCGGGCGCGGAGAGCATCGCAGTCCTGGCGAACCGGTGCATCTCCTCGTGCGAGCCGCCCCACTTGGCGCACAGCTGCTGGAGCCGCTGCTGGTGCGAACCGAGGTGGTCGGGAACACGGCGCAGCGCGGCCTCGAACCGGTAGCGCGCGACGTCCGGGCCCAGCGAGGCACCCCGGCCGCTGATCTGCAGGAAGTACCAGGGGGCGAGCCAGGACGGCTCACGCTCGGCCACCTCGAAGAGCTGCCGCTCGGCGATCTCCAGGCGCTCGCCGAACACCTGCCACTGCTCGCGGCTGACGTACTGGGCGCGGGCGCGGGTGCGGGCCTCCCAGGCCCAGGAGACGTGGCGGGCACCGGAGAGCAGCAGCGGCAGCGCGGAGTCGGGCTCGTCGGCGACGGCCTCGGCCAGCCACTCCTCGCTTCCGGAGGTGCCGGCGACCCGGTCCAGCAGCCAGGTGAGGTCGGCCTGGTCCTCGACGGCGGCCAGGCCGCTGCGCAGCGCGGGCCAGTCACCGGCCTCGGCCTGGGCCAGCATCAGCCGCAGGCCCTCGTCACCGCAGGCCGGGTCGACCACGGGTGCCACCTCGCGTCCGGACCGGCGTCCGAGCAGGCGTCCGAGAATCGACATGGCGCAGCCCCCTCAGTGCCGCCCGCGGGCGTTCCGGTCGCGGCACGTGTTCGTATGTGTGCAGGTAACGTCGGACGAAAGAGTGGATCGCGTACGTCCACCGTCATTCGAACGCATGTCATATCACGAGCGAGCGACAGCACCGCAGCTGGCTGTCGACCACGGCAGCCGGGGAACCGGAAACGCGCGTCCCGTTCACGGAACGCAAGGGCGCTCGCCGACCGCCGCGACGGGCACAGCGGCACGGCGAAGCTTCCCGTTCCTGCAGCCAGCGGGCAGTCCGAACCCGATGGATCCGTGCAGCCGGCAGTCCCGCATGCCCCGGACGGGGGCGGGGCCCCTGCCCGGGCCAGTACAGCGACCCGGCGATTCACGACCGGGCAGGGAGCACGGGGGCCGGCGTGTCGCCAGGACGCCGGCCCCCGCCTCCACCGCCGACCGCATCAGTGCTGAGCAGCATCCAGGTTCTTGATGGGCCGTTCCTCCGGCGGGAGCGGCTTGAGCTTCGCCTTCTCCACGGCCACCGCGCGAGCGGCGTGGAACGCCTCGACCGGATCGCCCTGATCGGACCACACCGAAGCCCCGCACCAGCGGCCGATCAGCCGGAACTGCTCCACCGCCGCCTCGTACATGCCGGCCTCACCGAGGAAGTAAGCGAGCAGCTGCCGCAGGCCCGGCACCTTGCCGTTGTCGGCAGGCACCTGCGCCAGCGCGTCCGCGACCGCCCACAGGCGCTGCCGCGCCTCGGCACCGGCGGGGAGTGCGGAGCGGCGCTCCTGCAACTCCGTCAGGGCGTGGAGGTAGATGCCCGCGAGAGGGCTCCCGGTCGGGGCCGTGTCCATGGCCCGCTTGGCGAACTCCATCATCTGCGTGTTGGAGCCGTACCACTTGGCGCACCAGTACTGCATCCCCTGCCAGTGGCCCTCGTAGTGGTGCGGCGCCCGGGCCGTCAGGCCGTCCCACAGCGGCTGGAAGCGGTCCGGCTTGAACTGCGCGCCGCGCGCCGCGGTCACCATCACCACCCACGGTGCAGGGTTGTCAGGAGCCAGCAGCGCGGCCCGGTGCCCCGCCTCGATCGCCGCAGGGAGCAGCGCCCGGAACTCGGCCATCCGCTCCGCCGGCACCTCGCCGGCGTACCCCGAGCCCCTGATCGCCCACGCACGGTGGACCATCAGGTCCGCCTCCAGAGCAGCCGCGTTGCAGTCGTCCGGGTCGGCCTTGCGCCACGTGTTCAGCCACGCGTCGTCCTCACGGGCGATCGCCCGCAGCAGCTCGAAACGGTCCCAGTGCTCGTCCCAGTCGGTCCCGGCCGCCTTGATGTGTTCGGCGGCGGCCCGCCAGTTGCCGCCCCAGACCGTGTTCGCCAGCGCCTGCGACTCCTTGAGCACGGCCTCGCTCTGCGGCGGCCCCGACCGGCGCGGGTCCAGCGCCTCGCGCGGCACCAGCCCGTATGCGGCCGCGTCGAACGACACCGGCGCCCGGCGGACGGCTCCGGACTTCGAGCCGGAGGGGCCGCCGCCGGAACCGCTTCGCATGCTGCGGAACGCGACGATGACCAGGAGGATGACGAGGGGCGCGAGGAAGTGTGTCACGGGCGGAGATCATCGCGGCTCGGACGGGCCGCGGCAACCGTGATTCCGGCCCTCGCCGGAGAAACCCTGCTGATCACCTGGGGCCACAAGACCCGGGGGGCAGTCAGCCGCTCGTTCGGGACGTGCCGTGAAGGCCCGGCGCGGGCAGTCGGCCGGGTCCGCAACCGGTGACCGGGCAACCTCCCGATGATGGTCGCGGGCTTCTGCCCGGCTCCGGGTCAGGTCTGCGGAGCGTACGGTCAGGTAGGACCGTAGCCGAATGGCGGCCACCTCATGTGATCCGCGGGGCCGCTCGTGCGCCGCAGGCGCGGCACCACGCCGGGCGCGCTGCGCTGCGCCGGGGCGCGGGCGTCGACTGCCGGAGCCAGGGGTTCCCCGACTGCTCGAGGGCCTTGCGGCCACGGCCGCCAGGCCCTCGAGTCCTATCCGTTCAGGTTCAGCTGGTCTGGATCGCGGTGTCGTCGATCACGAAGCTGGTCTGGAGGGAGGAGTCCTCCACGCCGTTGAACTTCAGGGTGATCGTCTGGCCCGCGTAGGCCGACAGGTCGACCGTCTTCTGGGCGTAGCCGGTGTTCTTGTTGAGGTTGGAGTACGAGGCCACCGTGGTGCCGTTGACGGTCACGGTCAGCTTGTCGTACTGGGTCGTGGTGGTGGTCTCGGCGGTGTCGATGTGCAGCCAGTAGCTCAGGGTCGCCTTGCAGCCGGCCGGGATCGAGACGGTCTGGCTGGCCGAGTCGGTGTGGGCCGAGCCGTAGCCGTTCATCCAGGCCTTCCAGGAGCCGCTGTGGGCGGCCTGCGAGGCGCTGTTGTCGACCACGCCGCTGGTGGTGGTCCACGGGGCGGCGGAGCCGGTCTCGAAGCCCGCGTTGCCGAGCAGTTGGGCCGGGGTGCAGGTGGAGGTGCCGTTGACGGTCAGCGAGAAGGTGGCCGTGTGGCTGGTCGACGTCCCGGTGCCGGTGATGGTGACCGGGTAGGTGCCGGGCGGCGTCGAGGCAGCCGTGTTGACGGTCAGCTGGGAGGTGCCCCCGGTCGAGACGGAGGCCGGGTTGAACGACGCGGTGGCGCCCGCGGGCAGGCCCGAGGCGGACAGGTTCACGGTCTGCGCCGAGCCGTTGGTGAGCGTGGTGGACACGGTGGCGGTCAGCGAGCTGCCGGGGTTGACCGAACCGGCGCTCGGCGAGACCGCCATCGAGAAGTCGTTGCCGGTGGCCGCGCAGGTCGGGTCGCCCGACTGGGCGGGGACGCTGACGGCGTCCCAGGCAGCCTTGACGGTGTTGAACTGGCCGCAGGACGGGTCGAGGGTCTTGGCCGCCTGCAGCGTCCAGGTGCGGTACTTCAGGTACGAGCTGGAGCTGGTCTTCATGAGCTGGGCGTTGTACACGATCTTGAGCGCGTTCTGAACCCCGACGCCGCCGGTGACGGTGGAACCGTTGCAGGTGGGGCTGGTCGGACCGCCCGGCGGGTTGGAGCCCTGCGCGAGCAGGTAGAACCAGTGGTTGCCGGGGCCGGCCGCGGCGTGCACCTCGGTGCTCGGGATGCTGCTGGAGTAGCAGTTCGGGTTGCTCTTGATCAGCGACGGGTTGTACATGTTGCGGATCGGGCCGGTGCCCACCAGGTTGACCTGGTTGCCGACCAGGAAGTCCGGCACGGCGTACGGCGAGGGCTCGTTCATGAAGAACTCGGTCGACGCGCCGTACACGTCGGCGATGAACTCCTGGGTGCCGCCGCCGGAGATGCCGCCGGGGGTGTGGTCGTCGATGCCGTGGCCCATCTCGTGGGCGAGGACGTCGACCGCGCTGATCCACTGGTTGGCATTGTTGTGCCCGACCTGGACCTGAGTGCCGTCGTAGTAGGCGTTGACGTCGGCCAGGCCCACCCGGATCGGCCAGGCGCCGCCGCTGCCGTCCATGCCGTTGCGGCCCAGCCACTGCGAGAGCATCCGGAACTCGCCCTGCGCCACGTACTCGGCGTCGACGCAGCCGGTCTCCTTGCTGGTGGCGTCGCCGTTGCCCCAGGTGTCGGTGGTCTTGCTGAACGTCGTGTTGTTCGCGGCGTCCTGGCACGGCATGTTCGTGATGTTGGTGGGGCTCATCGTGAACTTGCCGCCGGAGGACGTGGTGTTGAGGGTGAGCGGCGCGGGGCCGTTCCAGGCGCCGGTGCCGGTGCCGTGCAGGACGTGCTCCTGGGTGTGCAGCACGGTGCCGGTGCGGGCGTCGACGTCCACGCTCAGCCGGCTGTAACCGTCGTCGCCGACGCCCTTCACCGTGGACTCCCAGGCCAGGACGGCCGGAGCGTCACCCAGCGCGTACACCACCAGCCGGGTGCCCTCGACCTCGGACACCGACTTCAGCTGCGCCGACGCCACCTTCTCGGCCTGGGCGGGGCTCAGGCTGGGGCTGGTCGACAGCGTGCCGATCGCGTGCTGCTGGGCGACCGAGTTGTACGTGACGTGCCCGGCGCCGTCGGTCACCACGACGAAGTCGCCGCCGACCACCGGCACGCCCGAGTACGTGCGCTCGTAGGGCACGTACTGCGTCCCGCCCGAGGAGACGACCTGACCCCGGACGAACTGCTCCTGGGGGCCGGCGAGCAGGAAGGCCGGACGGGCGGCCACCAGCGAGTCGGCGCCCTGGACGGCCAGTTGCTGGGAGGACTCCGGTGCGGGCGGCGGCGCTGCCACGGCAGCCGTGCCGGCGGCGGTCAGACCGGCGATCACGAGTCCGGCGGCGGCGAGCACCGCTGGGCCGGAGCGGATTGTGCTGTGGCGTCGGGCTTTTCTGGCCTGGGTGTGCAACTGGCGGCCCTCCCTGGGGGATGGGGGACGGCACGCAGGAACGGCCTCATGAGTCGCCCTGGATTCGGTGCCGGCCCGGGAACGGGAAACACGCGCACGTGCAGAGCGGACCGTGACAGGCCGCCTGTGCCCGGGTGCCACCGGATCGAGGTGAACGGGCGCAGTGGCCGGGGGTTGCCACAGTCGTGGGGGTGCGGGGCGGCGGTGGCTGCCCAGCGGCAGAACGGTAGCGGAGGTGACGGATCGTCAACAGGAGCCGGATTCGGCGAGAACATGCCAATGGCCGTACTCTGCCAGCCTGCCTGCGGAGGCGTGAAGCGTGCAGTGACGGGAAGTCAGCCGCTGGAGGACGTAGCCCCGCTGGACCGCCTGGCCCGGCGGCGGGCAGCGCAGGGACTTTCGCTGGGCGCGCCCCGCGGAGTCCGTGAAGGCGGACGCGCACGCTCGGCGCGCCGGCGCCCGCGTCGGGTGGGGTCCTGGAGGGGGCCTTCAGCCGACCGCGATGCGGGCCTGGGCCCGGGAGGTGTGGTCGCAGGAGGTCCGGTTGTTGGCGTCCTCGACCGCCAGCCGCAGGATGTGCACGCCCCGGACGTCCAGGTCGACGGCGATCGGACCACTTGGCCGCCAGAGAGGAGCACCGTCAGACGGTACCGGCGCGCTCGGGGACCGGCCGGGGGCGGGCCAGTCGGGCGTCCAGGGCTCGCTGGCCGCGGAGGATCCAGCGCATGGGCCAGCGCGCCAGCACGTACAGGCAGGCCGCCCAGCCGAGTGCGTGGACCGTCCAGACTCCGGCCATTATGGGGCCGCCCCAGGCGTCGTGGTAGTCGGTGTGCAGGTACCACAGCGGGTACCCGACGTTGCGGACGGTGTTGAACCCTGCGTACGCGAACAGCGCGAACGCCAGGACGTCCACCGGGAGGCCGACCACGCTCCGTGCCACCGCCCGCCCGGCGGTCCAGTCCGCCCTGCCGCCCGGTCCCGCCCCACCCCGCAGGGCCCGGACGAGCCCGAGCGGCAGGGCGAGGCCGGTGCGGACGCCGTCGGCGGCGACGGAACGAAGGTGGCGAAGGATCGCGGACATGGTCGACATCTCCCGGATCGGTGTGTACGGCGGACACTCCTCACCCTGCCCGGGAACCCTGCGACCGGTCGTCACACTCTGGAGCCGACTCTGCCGTCATACCCCGGTACGACGGGGCGCCTCCGCCGCCGCCCCACCCTCGTCGGCGGCGCACGACGTGACGTCCCGGTGTCGCGGATGCGCGGCACGGCTGGTGGATCTCAAGGCGCGCCGTCCGCTCCGGTTGCGGGGTGCTCCCGGTCGTGGTGATCTCGCGGGGAAGAATTTTCGGGCCGGGTGTCGATTCCGCGGGTGGCTCTTCGTACAGGGGGTGAAGCGGGCCGCGGAAGAGCGGTCCGCAGGAGCGAGGAGCACGTCATGCGCCAGGTCAGCGCCACGCTGTCCGTCACTCTCGACGGAGTCGTCCAGGGCCTCGGCCGTCCGGACGAGGACACCCGCGGTGGCTTCACCCACGGGGGCTGGGGCGGCCGGTACAACGACCAGGTCCTGGGTAGGGAGATGGGCAAGAGCATGTCCAAGCCCGGGGACATGCTGTTCGGACACCGGACCTGGACGGACTTCATCACGGCCTGGAGCACTCGCGAGGACGGCAACCCGTTCACCACGCACATGAACGCGGCGACCAAGTACGTCTGCTCGCGGACGCTGGAGAACGCGGACGCCTGGCAGAACTCGGTCCTGCTGAAGGGCGACGCCGCCGAGACGGTCGCCGAGCTCAAGGCGGAGGACGGCAAGGACCTGATGATCGTCGGCAGCACCGCACTGGTCCGCGAGCTGCACGCCGCGGGCCTGGTCGACAACTACCAGCTGCTGATCCACCCGCTCACCCTGGGCGCCGGCATGCGCCTGTTCGAGGGCCCCGCGCCGCTGACCGAGTTCGAGCTCACCGACAGCGTCACCACCACCAAGGGCGTGATCATCGCCCGCTACTCCCGCAAGTAGGCAGCCATGGGGAAGTACCTGCTCTCGATCTACCAGCCCGAAGGCCGGGCGGAGCCCGCGGCCATGGAGAAGATCGAGGCCGACCTGCACCGACTGAACGAGGAGCTCCGTGAGAGCGGCTCGTGGGTGTTCACCGGAGGCCTGCACGAACCCGGCACGGCCACGGTGGTGCGCGCCGACGGCATGCTCACCGACGGTCCCTACGTCGAGGGCAAGGAGTTCGTCGGCGGGATCTGGGTGATCACCGCACCCGACCTGGATGCCGCCCTGGAGTGGGGCCGCAAGGCGGCCGCCGCGACCACGCTCCCGATCGAGGTCCGCCCGTTCCAGGACGTCGAACCGTATTGACTCCCACACCGCAGCAGATCGCGGCCGTCTTCCGCGCCGAGTACGGCAGAGCCGTCGCCGTACTCGTGCGCGGGCTCGGCGACATCGGCACGGCCGAGGACGCCGTCGCCGAGGCGTTCACCATCGCCGTGCAGCGCTGGCCGGTCGACGGCATGCCGCCCAGCCCGGCCGGCTGGATCATCACCACCGCCCGCAACCGCGCCATCGACGAGCTGCGCCGCGAAGCGGTACGGACCCGCAAGCACGCCGAGGCCCAGCTCCTCCGCAGTCCGGACGAACACGTCGAGGAGGGCCCCGTGCACGACGACCGCCTCCGGCTGGTGTTCACCTGCTGCCACCCGGCCCTGGCCGTCCCCGCGCAGGTGGCGCTCACCCTGCGACTCCTCGGCGGGCTCACCACGCCCGAGATCGCCCGCGCCTTCCTCGTGCCCGAGCCGACCATGGCGCAGCGCCTCGTCCGGGCGAAGGCGAAGATCCGTGACGCCGGGATCCCGTACCGGGTGCCGAGGGACGCCGATCTGCCGGAACGGCTCGGTGCGGTGCTGGCGGTGCTCTACCTGATCTTCAACGAGGGCTACATCGCCACCACCGGCACCGATCTCGCCCGCGCCGACCTGTGCGCCGAGGCGATCCGGCTGGCCCGGCTGCTGGTCGAGCTCATGCCCGACGAGCCGGAGGCGGCCGGGCTGCTCGCGCTGATGCTGCTGACCGAGGCCCGCCGCGACGCCCGCACCGACCGGGACGGCGGCCTGGTCCGCCTGGCCGACCAGGACCGCTCCCGCTGGAACGCCGACCTGGTTGCCGAGGGCCGCGCGATCGTCCGCTCCTGCCTGCGCCGCAACCGGCCCGGCCGCTACCAGATCCTGGCCGCGATCAACGCCGTGCACACCGACCCCGTCACCGACTGGACGCAGATCCTCGCGCTGTACGACCAGCTCGCGCACTTCGACGCCGGCCCGGTGGTCGCCCTGCACCGCGCGGTCGCCCTCGCCGAGGTCCACGGCCCGGCAGCGGCCCTTCGCGCGGTCGACGACCTCGACCTCGGGAACTACTACCTGTTCCACGCGATCCGCGGGGACCTCCTCGCCCGCCTCGGGCGAACACGGGAAGCGGCCCAGGCCCTCGACGCCGCGGCTCGGCTCACCAGGAACGAGTCGGAGCGCACCTTCCTGGTCGCCCGGCGCGACCGGATCGGTTAGTACTCCGGCCGGCTTCTCCATTCCCGCAGGTCAACGGCCTGGGAGTGGGGACCGCGCTGCTGCCGGTACTCCGGGCCCTGGGCAGAGCGCTCCTGACCCTGTCCGCCGTTACCGGTGCTGCCGACCGTCTTCGCCCGGCGAAGCTCAGCCACGGCACGGTGGCCTGCACCCTCGTCACCCCGCCAGCCGCCGCCACCCCCCGCGCCTCCGCGGGCCGGGGGATCCGCCGCGAGGAGCGCTCCGAGACGGGCTCAGTCCTTCCGGCGGGACCGGGCCATCCGGATCAGCGTCACCACGCCGGCCAGCACCAGCAGGCCGACCACGGCGGCCACGGCAATGCCGGCGGCGGAGTCGGGGCCGGGCGCGGGAGCGATGTCAGCGAGCAGCACGGGATTTCCTTTCGGCAGGTCCGCCGCCCGGGGCCATCCCCAGGACGAGCAGCAGCAGGACGGGGAATTCGAGGTAGGCGTGGTAGCTCGCCAGGGCGGCGTACAGGGCCTTGCCCTGCGCGTAGTCGCTCGCGAACAGCACGGCGAGCGCGGCACCGGCTGCCGCGCCGAGCAGCCAGGCCCGGGGACCCCGCAGCAGTGGCACCCGCCGCTCGAAGGCGGCGGACGCCTCCGGCGCGTAGCGCGGCAGGAACCAGACCCACACCACGTAGTGCATGGTCTGCAGGAAGGCGAACACCGCGACGAAGCGCAGCCCCGCCGAGGTGTGCAGCCACGCGGGCGGCGTGTAGGCACCGGCCAGCCGGTCGGTCGCCGTCGTGCCGGGGGCCATCCAGCCGTCCAGTACGCCGCAGAGCAGCAGCGCCGGAACCGCCAGCACCCAGCCGCACTGCACCGCCAGGAATACGGCCCGGCCACGCGGCAGCGTGCGCGACCACTCCCAGAGGAAGAGCAGCGGGACCAGGTTGTGCAGATGGGTCAGCACCACGAAGTGGTACTCGGGAAACGACAGCGAGGCCGCCGAGGCGGCCAGCACGACGACCAGCGCGGCACCGAGCAGCACCGGCCGCCGGCGCAGCGCGTGCAGGCAGGCCGCGGCCAGCACCCCGTAGCAGAGCAGGATCTCGGCGGCTCGCGGCCCCGCTCCGGGCGGGAGCAGCCGGCAGACGACGATCCCACTGATCAGCCCGAGCAGCAGGGCCAGGAACCGGCCGGTCAGGATCCGCTCGAACCGGCCCGAGACGTACCGCAGTTCCAGCACGTTGTGCAGGATGCCGAACGTGGCCAGGCCCAGCACCGCCAGACCCGCCGGTGCCCGCAGCGCTGCGACCAGCGCCAGCCCGGCCGCCAGGACGAACCCCGCCGGCGGTACGGCGCCGTCCGCCGCCCGCCGGACCCCCACCGCAGCTGTCGCCACGTCCCGCCTCCGCCGTCCCCCATGGCACGATTCCCACCGTGCCGTACCCGATGGCCTTCGCCCTCACCCTGCTCGTCGAACTGCCGCTGTACACCGCCGCGCTCACCGCCCTCGGACGGGTGCCCACCGGGCGCGCCGTGGCGGCCGCGACGGCGGTCAACTGTGCGACGCACCCGCCGCTGTGGTGGTTCCTCAGCCGTTTCACGGCCGGGGCGCCCGCAGCCTACTGGACGGCCTTCACCCTTGCCGAGGCCGCGGTCTGCGTGGTCGAGGCCCTGCTGGTCCGGGCGCTCGTCCGGCCCGCGCGGGTGGCCCCGGCCCCGGCCCTCACCACCGCGGTGACCGCCAACGCGGCCTCGGTCCTGGCCGGACTCCTGTTCACCGTGTGGTGAGCCCGGCACCGGGCCGGACAGCGGAACGCTGGTGGAGTGCCCGGCGCGGACGCGGCCGCCGACCCGTCGGCGGCAGCGGGCGGGGAGGTGGGCGGAGGCGCGTTGCGCGGTCTCCGCCCCTGCCTCGGCGCATCCAGCCCGGCCCGGATGGGTGCCCCCGCCGGGAACGCCGCCGTCAGCCCTCGCGGTGGATGTCGAGCAGGTCGGTCTCCTCCGACTCCCAGCGCTCGTACAGGGCGTCGGCGCCCTCGGCCTCGATGAAAGCGATCTCCGCGCGGGTGATCGGGACGAGGGTGAGGATCATCAGGGTGGGCTTCCCGTCCTCGTCGGGCATGTTCTCGAAGTCGTCCTCCTCGATGTACGGGTGGGAGGTCGCGATCACGCCGTAGATCTCGGTGTCCGGGACGAGGGGCTCCTCGGAGGGGATCACCTCGTCGAACTCCATGCCCTCGCCGACCGAGATCGCCAGCTCGGCGGCGCTGCCGGCCAGGTGCAGGGCCTCGTCCTCCTGGTCCGCGTAGAGCGTCACCACCAGTTCCTGCGGCAGCGGCGAGGCGACCTCCGACCGGAAGCGCAGCCCGTTGGTCACGGCCGACACCAGCTCGCCGTCGGCGGAGTTGTGCAGGCTGACGGTGAATCCCCGGTCGGTGCCGAAGGCGTCGGCGGGCATTTCGCCGGCCTGGGGGCCGAGGTACTCCTCGACGTGGTCAAGGAACTTGTCCCCGGCCTCGCTGGACATGGATGTCTCCTCCTCGGGCGTTCTCCGCCCAGTAGCTGACCGGTCTCCGGGCTCTCCCGGTCCGGCTGGTCGAACGATACGGTCTCCGCGGCCCCCGGTGGGACCGCGGGGCGTCCCCGGCCGAGCCGGTTGACGTCCACTCGCCCCGTCGGCCGCCCGGGCAGTACAGCCCGTGCCGGGGCACCCCGTCGAGCTCGGCCCGGGAGATCGGCAGCAGTACGACGTGAGCGCGCGGCCGGCAGCCTGCCCACGGAGAGCCGGACTTGTCCGTGCGGACGAGAACCCCACATCCCGCGTCCCCCTCCGGGCGTCCGCGGGTGGGAACGCGCGGCAACCCGGGCCCGGACCTGCCCGACCGGCGCAGACACCGGAACGGTTCCGGACCCACCGTTCGGCCCTTCACGGGACATGCGGCTGTGCTGCGGTGCGGTCACCCGTCGGCCGGGATGGTGACGTTGTCGTCGCCGAACGGTACGCCGACCTGCCACCGGGTGCCGGTGAACGGCGGGTCGGTGGTGGGGGCGAGGCCGACCGTACCGTCCCCGGTGCGGCCGTCGAGGAAGCGGTTGCCCTCGATGTCGCCGAGGCACTCGAACGTGGTCGAGCCGTCGCCCAACCGGGTGGCACGCCACCGGGTCCCGGAGAAGGGCGGGTTCGTGTTCGGGGCGAGGCCGACCGTACCGTCCGCGGTGCGGCCGTCGAGGAAGCGGTTGCCGGGGACGTCGCCCTCGCACACCAGCGTGACGACCCCTTCCGGGCCGCCGTTCATCTTCCAGCGGGTCCCGCTGAACGGTTCACCGGTGTGCGGCGCGAGACCGACCGTGCCGTCGCCGGTCCGCCCGTCCAGCAGACGTGGCCCTTTGACGTTTCCGAGACAGGTGAGCACGACCTCCATGGCCAACTCATCCCTTCCTGCCACTCGGTGGATACCTGTACCGAGGGGCACGGTGGAGAGGCGGCGTGCCCCATCTCTCAATCTGCGCCACAGCGTTGGGGGCGTCAACCGCACGGGTGAGCAGCCCCGGCCGGTGGCTCCGCGGCGTCGTCACGGCTGGTGACGCAAGGCGGATGCCGGTGATGACGCCCCGTGTCCCGGTCGACTTTCCGAGGCGGGCGTGGTTACGGAGTGCAAGACAGGGCCGGGAGGCGCCGGGGGCGGGCAGTCGATGGTCTGCGGGGTGTCGTGCGAAGTGGGCGATCCGCGGGGCGGCCGTCCTGAGGGTGCGGGGCCGCTGCTGGTCGCCGTCCGTGGTGCTCGGATCGGCTCAGCTCCGGGATGCCTTCGCCTGGGCGGTGACCCATGGCTTCGGTCCTCAGCACCCCCGCCCCCTCGTGCTGCGCCGGGCGGCGGTGCCGGCGGGCAGGAGGGGGCGGTTCAGAAGGCTCAGAAGGTTCAGAAGGTGAGGTTCCAGGCGTCGATCTTGCCGGTGTCCTGGGTCGCGATGTCGCGGACCCTCAGCTTCCAGGTGCCGTTGGCGGCTTCGGAGGAGGCGTTGACCGTGTAGGTCTTGAGGACGTTGTCGGTGCTGTCGCTGTCGGGGAAGTCCTCGAGCAGGTAGACGGTGCCGTCGGGGGCGACCAGCGAGACCACCAGGTCACCGCGGTAGGTGTGCTTGATGTCCACGCCGACCTTGAGGGCGGTGGGGGCGTTGCCGGTCACGCCGGTGACGGTGATCGGGCTCTCGACGGTGGCGTTGTCGGTGACGGCGACGTCGGTGAGGTTCTCGAAGTACGGGCCGGCGGGCGGGGTGGTGCCGCCGACCGCCTTCAGCGCGTCGACCTGGCCGTCGCCGAAGAAGGCGTTGTTGGCCGTGGTGCCGGTGCAGCGGCTGTCGGAGGGGCAGGGCGTGTCGGTGGCGTCGGCGGCGAGCCTGGCCCGGATGTCGGCCGGGGTGAGCGTGGGATTGGTGCTGGCGATCAGCGCGGCGACGCCGGTGACGTGCGGGGACGCCATCGAAGTGCCGCTCTTGGTGCCGTACTTGCCGCCCGGGAGGGTGGAGTACACGCCGTCGGCGCCGTCACCGCCGGGGGCGGCGACGTCGATGACGTCGCGCCCGAAGTTGGAGTAGGAGGCCTTGACGTTGCCGTTGCCCATCGCCGCGACCGTGACCACGCCGGGGAGTTCGGTCGGGATGTCGATGCAGGCGTTGGTGATGGTGCGGGTGCCGGGGGTCGAGTCGTTGGGGCTCGCCGAGTCGGTGGTCTTGTTGGCCAGGTCGTAGTTGGAGTTGCCCGCGGCGGCGACCTGGAGCGAGCCCTTGCTCTCGGCGTACGCCTCGGCCCGCCGGACGCCCTCGATGATCGCGGCCTGGTCGACGTTGTCGGGGCAGTTGAACTGCCACGGGTCGGTGTAGTAGCTGTTGTTGGTCACCTTGAAGCCGTGGTCGCCGGCCCACATGAACCCGCACACGGTGTTCTCCGCGAAGAACAGCGTGGTGCTCGGTTCGGCGATCCGGACCGAGGCGATCTTCACGCCCGGTGCGACGCCGACGACGCCCTTGCCGTTCTTCGCCGCCGCGATGGTGCCCGCGACGTGGGTGCCGTGGGTGTCCACGTCCCGCCACGCGCCGGTCCGGGTGTCGGCCTTGCCGTACGCGCAGGAGGCGGAGTCGGCGGCGTCGAAGTTGGGCGCCAGGTCCTGGTGCTGGTCGTCGACGCCGGTGTCCAGGACGCCGACCTTGACGGTGGCCGAGCCGGTGGTGACGGCCCAGGCCTGGTCGGCCTTGATCCGGGTCATGTCCCAGCGGTTGGTCTCGGTCAGGGTGGTGGAGGTCTGGGCCGGGTTGGCGGGCAGCGCCGGGTTGTAGGCGTCGGCCGGTACGTCGGAGGTGCGGGTCGCGCCCACCTGCTGGACGCCGGCGACCTGACGGAGGGTCGCGGCGAAGGTGGCGGAGGTCGAGTGGGCGACGATCACGCCGATCGCGTCGTAGGAGGCGAAGACCGAACCGCCGTTGCCGGCGACGGCCGCGCGGACGGCGGAGGTGTCACCCGGCGCTGTGATGACCAGGTAGGCCCGGGTGCCGGCCGCCCAGGCGGCGGCCGATATGGGGGCCGCTTGGGCGGCGGCGGGCTGTGCGGCCGCGGCCGTGGGGGCGATCAGCGCCGCGGCTGTGCCGAGCGCGGCGACGGCCACGGCCGAGCGGGTCAGCCGGCTGGATATGAGCGAGAACAAGTCGTCGTCCTCCGAGGACCAGGTGACGCGGACCGATCGGTCGCGCCCATGACAAGTAAGGGTGGGCGCAATGTGTCAGATGTTCACTCAGGAGGGGAAGGGGTCGAACGTTACAAGTTCTTTTCACTGCCTTGACCGGGCCTGCGCACAACCCCGCCCGCATGCCCTCCTCCCGGACGGGACGAGCGCCGGAGCGTCAGACGCAGGCGAAGCTCCGCTTGAAGGCTGCCCTGCTCGGACGTTCCAGGGTGGTCGGACCAGCAAGGCCCACGCAGCCGGTGACCGCAGACCGCCCCTCGGTGCTTGTCCGGACCGAGGGGCAGGCCGGCGGCCGGTTCGTCTTCGAGGTGCGAGCGGCCCGTCTCGGGGCGCACGCTCGGCCGCGCAGGTGACCTGCGGCCTGCGGCGGCGGGGCGCACCGGTTGCAGTCCCCGCCCGCTCGTACGCTTCCGGCCGTGGCGAAGAAGACGAAGACGTTCGAGTTCCCCGAGCACCTTCGCGCGGCGCAGCTGGCGCTGGAGGAAGCCCGGGCCGTGCACCGGGCCTACCGTGAGGGCTTGCCGGTGTGGGACCGCACGAGCGAGCAGGTCGAGGACGGTTGGAGCGAGGAGCAGCGGGCGGAGGAAGCCCGGTTGCGGGAGGCCGAGCGCGTGGCCGCGCACCTGGTGTGGGCGCACGACTTCTGGAAGACCGTGGAGGTCGGTGACGTGGTCGACGCCCGGACCGCGCTCATGCACCTGGAACCCGTCGCGTAGAAGAGCGCTGCTCCGGGCCGCGCCGGGTGGCGGACTCCGACCCGCCCGCGTCCGCGCCGCAACGGCCCGGACGCGGGCGGGTCAGGGGGGAGTGTCGCGTTCCCAGCGCATTCGGTCGGGATCTTCTGGGTGGCGTCGGTAGACGGAGAATCCGCCCGGGTAGGCGCAGCCGTCGCCGGCTTCCAGTGCGATGCCTCGTGCCAGTTCCGTCGGGGTGAAGGGGGTCACGTCGAGGTGCAGGCCGTCGAGGGGGCCTGCGAGAAGTTCGAGCCGGTCGGTTGCGGGCTCCGGCCACAAGTCCGGTTCCCAGCCGGGTCCGAGGGGTAAGCCGCTCAGTGTGGGCCAGGAGGGTCGTATGGGTTCGCCGTTGCCGGGTGTGTCCGACACTCTGCACCGTCCTCGGGTCCGTCGTTGTGGGACGCGCCGATGGGGTGCCGATCGCCGTCCTCGTCGACGCGCTGCAGATATCAGCGCCGAAGGCGTCCGAGGTGTCACCGGGACGGAAGCGGATTGTTCGCCGCAGGCGGGCGACTTGGTGGCGCCGGGCTCGGGTGGCCGGGACGGTCCCTGCGGGTGCGTCGGTCCGCGCCCGCGCCGGCGAGAGTGAAGTGCCACGTCCCGGGCGCGGGTACCGTACGGGAGCGGTCGTCCGTCCTTGAGGCACCGTCAAGGGGGCTGAAGAGCCGGGGGTCGGTGCTCTGGGTGCCCGTCCGGTTTCCGCCGGCTGCGGGCCGGATGTCATCGGGCGTCCTGTTACCGCTTCGGCCCCTTGCGGGGCGGCTTCCCGTCCTTCTCGCCTTTCTTCCCGCTGTCGGCGTGGGGTGTGTCCGTCTGGTCGGCCTGCGGGTCGGGTCCGGGCTGTGCCGCGTTCTGCGGGGCGGGGTCGGAGGGCGCCGCGCCGCGTGAGGTCGACCCGGTCGGTGCGCTGCGGCTGTCGGTGCTCGCTGTCGATCCCTGCGCCGGTGCGGGGGAGGGGGTCGGAGCGGTCGCGGGCTGTCGCGCGGGTGGTCCTGCGGGGCCTTCCGTGCTGAACGCCATGCTTCCGGCGCCGGTGGCGAGCAGCAGGGCGACCGTTCCGGCGGACAGGGCGATGCGCCGGCGCCGGGTGGTGTGCCGGTTCGCGGGCGCTCGGTGTCCGAGGGCCGGCAGCGGCAGCGTCCGCGGGTCGAGCAGGTCCGCGCAGGCCGCGGCGGACGGGCGCGCCCCGGGATCCGTCCGGGTCATGGCGCGCAGGACCCGTGCGAGCGGTGCGGGCGTGTCCGCGGGGACGGTGGGGGAGTGCAGCAGGCGGGCCACCGCCGCTTCCATGGGGCCGCCGGGGTAGACGCGCCGTCCGGTGAGGCACTCGATCAGCAGCAGGCCCAGGGCGTAGACGTCGGCGGGCGGGCGGGCGCCCTGGCCGTGGATCTGCTCCGGCGCCAGGTAGGCGGGGGTGCCGACGACGAAGCCCGTCCGGGTCGCCTCGGCGTCCTCGGCGTCCTCATCCCAGGGGTGGCGAGCGATGCCGAAGTCCGTGAGCCGGGGGGCTCCTGAGGTGTCGATCAGGACGTTGGACGGTTTGATGTCGCGATGGACGACGCCGTGGTCATGGACGAACGCGAGGGTGCGGGCGAGTTCCCGGCCGAGTCGGAGCGTGGCGGAGGCGGGCAGCGGTGATGCGCGCAGCGTGTCGGCCAGGGTCCTGCCGGTCACGAGTTCCAGGACGAGGTAGGGGCGGTCGTCGACGCTGCCGTGGTCGTAGACCTCGACCACGCCGTGGTGCCGGAGCCGGGCCAGCGTCCGTGCCTCGGCGGTGAACCGGCGGGCGAAGTCCCCGGGAGCGCTGCGGCGCAGCACCTTCAGTGCGACCTCCCGGCCCAGGCGCAGGTCGACGGCGCGCAGCACCTCGGCGGCGCTCCCTTGCCCCAGGGTGCCTTCGACCCGGTACCGGTCGGCGAACAGGACCGTGTCGTCGATGTCCGATGCTGCCATGTCCGTCCCGCTCCCTGTTGTCGGGTGGCCGACCACATCGCGTGGATGGGCCGCGGTCTGATGGCGCGTACCCCCGATCGGCGGTGTGATGCCCGGCCCGGTCGGCGGGTGCGCAACCCTTCCGCGGCGAACCTCCGGCCGTTGGCCCGGGCGGTACGCTCGACGGGGGCGCACCAGCTGCACGACGGGCCGTGCGGCGGCGGGCTGCGGTTCGGGACGTGAGGATCGACCCGCTGGTGGCACGGAAGCGGCTGGGGTGGACCGCACCTCCACCGACGATGGACAAGGCCCCGGACCCAGTATTGGCAACACCGCCAGGACCATGGTCGTCACCTGCCCGCCCGGCACGTCGGCACGGCGGAATCCGAGCCGAGATTCGATCTCCGTTGGTAGCGTCGTGATGTGACGGACGAACAGCGCAGCGTGGCCAGCCGACCGACCCGACGCCAGGCCCTCGCCGCCCTCGGTGCGGGCGCCGCGGCCTGGGTGCTGCGCGGCACCCTGGGGCCGGACAGCGCGCAGGCGATCGGCGCCGCCCCCGAAGGGCTCCCGGCCGGCCTGACGCCCTACCAGCGGGTGTACGAGAACTGGGCCGGCGAGATCCGGACGGACCCGCTCTGGGTCTGCGCGCCGACCGGCCCCGAGCAGGTCCCGGCGCTGGCCGACTGGGCCCGCGGCGCGGGCTGGCGGCTGCGCCCCCAGGGGCACCGGCACGGCTGGTCGCCGCTCACCGTCGCCCCGGGCACCCCCGCCTCCGCCAACGTGCTGCTGGTCGACACCACCCAGCACCTCACCGCCGTCGCCCTGACCGGAAACTCGGTGGCCGGGGCGCCGACCGTCCGGGTGCAGACCGGCGCTTCGATGGAGGACCTGCTCGCCCACCTGGCCGGCCACGGCCTCGGCGTCACCGCCTGCCCCGCCCCCGGCGACCTCACCGTCGGCGGCGTCCTCGCCATCGGCGGCCACGGCACCGCCGTCCCGGCCGCGGGCGAGATCCCGCCCGCCGGTCACGGCTACGGCTCGCTCGCCAACCAGGTCGTCTCGCTCACCGCCGCGGTCTGGGACGAGACCCGGAGCCGCTACGTCCTGCGGGAGTTCGACCGCACCGAGGCGGACAGCGGCGCCCTCCTGGTCCAGTTGGGCCGGGCCTTCCTCACCGACGTGGTGCTCCGGGTCGGCGCCGACCACAACCTGCGCTGCGTCAGCCGCGTCGACATCCCCGCCGACGAACTCTTCGCCGCCCCCGGGGCGCCCGGCAACCGCACCTTCGCCGACTTCCTCGACCAGGACGGCCGGGCCGAAGCGATCTGGTACGCCTTCACCTCCCACCCCTGGCTGAAGACCTGGCGCGTCACCCCCACCCGCCCGTTCGCCGCCCGGACCGTCACCGAGCCGTACAACTACCCGTTCTCCGACAACATCCCCAAGCCCGTGGCCGACCTCGCCGGCCAACTGGTCTCCGGCGCCTGGGGGCTGGCCCCCACCTTCGGCCAACTCCAGTTCCTGATCACCAAGATCGGCCTCACCGGCGACCTCACCGACGTCCTGCTCTCCAGCGGCCTGCTGCGCAGCCTGCTCACCGGCGACGTCCTCACCCACCTGCTCGCCGACGGCCTGCGCTCCGACCTCTGGGGCCCCTCCCGGGCGCTGCTCCAGTACGTCCGCCCGACCACCCTGCGGGTCACCGCCAACGGCTACGCGATCCACCTCCGGCGGGCCGACCTCCAGTGGGCGGTCAGCGAGTTCGCCGCCGAGTACGAGCGCCTGCTGACCGAATACCAGCAGCGCGGCGAGTACCCCGTGAACGGCGCCGTCGAGATCCGGGCCACCGGCCTGGACGACCCCGCCGCCACCGGCATCCCCGGCGCGCAGCCGCCCCTCCTGTCCGCGCTCCGCCCCCACCCCGACCACCCCGAGTGGGACACCGCGCTCTGGCTGGACGTCCTCAGCCTGCCCGGAACCCCGACCCTGCACCGCTTCTGCCGCGACCTCGAACAGGCCCTCCTCCGCACCTTCGACGGCACCCGGGCCGGCCTGCGCGTCGAATGGTCCAAGGGATGGGCCTACACCGACACCGCCGCCTGGTCCGACCCCGACATGCTCGCCCGCACCATCCCCGACAGCCTCCGCACCGCCGGCCACCCCGGCTGGGACGAGGCCGTCACCGCCCTCGACCGCCACGACCCCCACCACGTCTTCGGCAACCCCTTCCTCGACGGCCTCCTCCGTGCCCGGACGGCAGGGCGCCCCTGAGGGACTCTCCGGTACGCCAGCCGTATCGTGATCACGCAGGAGAACAGTTCCCGTCCACCACTGGGCAGTGAGGCCGCCACTCCGGTTCCATCCCCATGGCGGGAAGGTGCGTCGTGGTGCGTCCGGAAGTCGCCGAATTCATTGCGCTGGGGAAACTCCCGTCCGAGGACGACGACCGGCCGGACGAGGTTGTCGAGGCTGCCATCGACCGCGCCGCGGATCTGCTGGGCCGCATTCCTCGCCCGGTGACCGATGAGGAGGCGCACGCTCTGGCGGAGTGCATCGGCGAGGACCTGTGCTTCGGTGTGGTCTGGACTCTTCTGCACACCGTCGAGACGGCTCCGCACGCGCGTGAAGACCAGCCCGAGGCCGCGCGACGCCGGCGAGCGGGTCTGACGAGCCAGTAGTGCCGGTCCCTCCCGCACGCGGCTTGAGCGCGGCCGACGTCTCGCAGTCGCAGGTCTACCCAGCACCGCCCACGCGGCCTGCTCCCCGCCACTGTGGGCCCACGAAAATCACCGGGCAGCCGTAGCACGTTCCCGGAGCTGCTGACCTCCTACCGGCCGCGCCCCGTGAGCCCACCGCACGGGACCCCGACCACTGCGCTCCGGCTGATCGGGTACGGGCCTCGGATTCGGCGCGCGGACCGGTCAGGAGGCCGCCGTACAGACCTGGCCCGGCATGCCGTGGCCGATCGGCTCAGCCCGGACGTCGAGCGGAGCACTCGTCTCGGTGCCCGAATCGGACAGCACCTGCGCGACCGGCTTGCCCGCCAGCTCCCACGGCGACTGCACCAGGTAGTACCGCCGCACCCCGGACGGCAGGACGTCCGTTCCCGCGGGTGTCACCTGAAGGTCACGGCCGCCGCAGCTCGCGGCCGTGACCGACCCGCGGTCGGCCGCGACCAGGAGTGCCCAGTGGTCATAGCCGATCGGTGTCATCTCGGCGACGGTCTGCAGCCGCGTTCCGGTGACCGGGCCCGGGCCCTCGCTCGGTCTGCACCTGATCACCGCCCCGCCGTCCGTCGTCAGGGCCGCGGTGCACAACGCGTCGGAGGTGTTCCGCCAGAGGTACCAGCCGGCCCGTCCGTGCTGCGCGAGAAGCGCCAGGGTCTCGGGACGGCCGTTCTGGTTGCCGGCCGTCATTCGCTCGCGGGCAACCCGGTCGAGCTCGGGCCGGTAGGCCTGCCACGAGCCGGTGTCCGTCGGACCGTCGCTCGCCGGCTGCCCCGTGCACCCGGCCGTCGCCAGCAGCGCCGAGCACGCGAGCAGGACGAGGACTTGACGTTTTTTCATCGATCCCCCCGAATCCGATCGGGCACACCCTACGCCCCGACGTCCCCAGCCTGCAGTACCTTCTGCGCCCTCCGAGGCAGGGGTAGGTCAGGTGTCGGCGAGACAGTCACCGATAGGCCGGCGCATGTCGGGGTGAATGTCATACCGGTCGAGATCGAAGGTCTGGTGGGCAGGGCGCGGCGGACTGCTGCAGACCTGGTCGTCGCCTGCAGTGTGCGCCGGAAAACGCGGGGAGCGAGTCTTTCCGGTCCACTCCGCTTCTGAGCTGCAGCAGGAGTTTCGCGCCGTCCGTGATGATCACGGACGGCGCCGGTGGGCGCTGTGGGCCGGTTCTGCGGGGCGGGGCCCCGCAGAACCGGGGGCGGAATGTCCGCCCATTACGGACCCGGACCTGCTACAGTCGTCGTAGTTGCAGTAGTGGTTCCCATGAACTTTGTGTGCGCCTGCTGATGTTTCGCAGGCGCTTTTTGTTTCCCGGCTCTTGTCCGGGTGGGTGCTCATCGCGGCGACTCGAAGTCCGCGCTGTGCGGGTTTCGGACAGCCCTTGAAGGAGATTTTTTATGGCTAATGGCACTGTGAAGTGGTTCAACGCGGAAAAGGGCTTCGGCTTCATCGAGCAGGAGGGCGGCGGTCCCGACGTGTTCGCCCACTACTCGAACATCCAGGCCAACGGCTTCCGTGAGCTGCTCGAGGGCCAGAAGGTCGAGTTCGACGTCACGCAGGGCCAGAAGGGCCCGCAGGCCGAGAACATTCGTCCGCTGTAGTTTCTGCCACGGCACCCGCCTGGTAGCGAGGGGCCCGCACCGCGTACATGATGCCCGGTGCGGGCCCCTCGGCATTGCGCCACGACGCACACCCCGGCCGTTCAGGCCCCTGGCTCCGCCACCGGCGGCCATCCCCACGCGAGACGCCCCGCGCCGCGTCCGGGTCGCCGCCCTGCCGTGACAGCTCACGGTTCGAGGATCCTCCGCTCCCGCCCTCCGCGGTGAGCGCGGACCTGAGGTGACGTGCCGCACGGTTTCACCGTCCACGCCCCACCCTCTCCATACTTTCGGCCCGTTCCTCGCGACCTCCTGCCGGCGCCCCGCGCTGCGGAGCCGCCTCGCGACGTGCCGCCCCAGGAAGGTTTCCCATGAACCGTTCCAGTCGTTCCCCGTACCGGAACACCAACTCCCGCTCCTCGGGCTCCGCCCGCTCCGGCAGCTCCTACGGATCCCGCTCCGGCGGCAGCTCCTTCTACGGCGACCGGCCTGCCGGCCGCCGGAACTCCCGTCAGGGCTCCCCCCTGCAGGGCGAGTTCGCGATGCCGGTGAGCACCACCCCGGCGCTGCCGGCCGTCGAAGCGTTCGACGAGCTGGACATGCCCAAGGCGCTGCTGTCGGTACTGACCCGGCAGGGTGTCACCACGCCGTTCCCGATCCAGGCCGCCACGCTGCCGAACTCGCTGGCCGGCCGCGACGTCCTCGGGCGAGGCCGCACCGGCTCCGGCAAGACCATCGCGTTCGGCCTCGCCGTGCTGGCCCGCACCGCCGGCCTGCGCGCCGAACCGCGCCGTCCGCTGGCCCTCGTGCTGGTTCCCACCCGTGAGCTCGCGCAGCAGGTCACCGACGCCCTCACCCCGTTCGCCCACGCGGTGCGGCTGCGCATGGCGGCCGTGGTCGGCGGGATGTCGATCGGACGCCAGGCCCACGCGCTGAACCAGGGGGCCGAGATCGTAGTGGCCACGCCCGGTCGCCTCATGGACCTGGTCCAGCGCGGTGACTGCCGGCTGGACGGGGTCGGCATCACGGTCCTCGACGAGGCCGACCAGATGGCCGACATGGGTTTCCTGCCGCAGGTCACCGGACTCCTCGACCAGGTCGCCGAGGGCGGCCAGACGATGCTGTTCTCCGCCACCCTGGACCGCAACGTCGACCGCCTGGTCCGGCGGTTCCTGAAGGATCCGGTCACGCACTCGGTGGACCCGTCCGCGGGAGCGGTCAGCACGATGGAGCACCACGTGCTGCACGTGCAGAACTACGACAAGGCCGCCACGATCGCGCACATCGCCTCCCGTGAGGGTGGCGTGATCATGTTCATCGACACCAAGCACGGCGCCGACCGCCTGGTGGAGGACCTGCTCGCGAACGGGGTGAAGGCCGCCGCCCTGCACGGCGGCAAGTCCCAGCCGCAGCGCACCCGCACCCTGGAGCAGTTCCGGGCCGGCCAGGTCACCGCGCTGATCGCGACCAACGTCGCCGCCCGGGGCATCCACGTCGACGGGCTCGATCTGGTCGTCAACCTCGACCCGCCGACCGACCACAAGGACTACCTCCACCGCGGCGGGCGCACCGCCCGCGCCGGTCAGTCCGGCACCGTCGTCACCCTGGTCCTGCCCAACCAGCGCCGCGAGACGGCCCGCATGATGGCCACGGCCGCCATCACCCCCGTCACCACGCGCGTCAGCGCCGGCGACGACGACCTGGCCCGCATCACCGGCGCCCGGGTGCCCACGGGCATCCCCACCGTGATCGCCGCTCCCGTCGTCGAGCGCCCCCGCCGCAGCGCGTCCACGAGCCGCGGCCGCCGCGGTCGCCCCGCCCACGCGGGAGCCGACACCCGCGCATCCGCCGCCGGCCGCGACACCAAGGGCTCCGCCGGCCGCCGCCGGGCACCGCGCCGCGTCGCCCTCGCCGCTTAGCACGTGGGTGGGGCCGGGACTGCCGCCGCAGCTCCGTCACTTACTGGGCGACCAGCGTTCTCGGCCCGCTCCGGCGCGCCCCGCCGGCCGTCCCACCGTCAGCGTTTCATGCCCATCGCCGGTCTCGGCGGTGGATACGCGAAGGAGTCCGCTCATGACCGTCACCCTCGAACGTACCGAGACCGTCGCCACGGTCGGCGACCTCATGAAATGCCCTGAGCTGCAGGTCAGCGACGACGTCATGGTCGACATGGCGACGGACATCCTGCAGAGTTCCGGCGCCGACCACCTCCTGGTCCGCGACGACGACGGCCGCTGTGCGGGGCTGCTGACGCGCCTGCACCTCGCGCCGTTCCAGGCCCGCTCCTGGTACACCGAGCGGACCCCGGTGCGCGACGTCGTCCTCGACCGTGCCCCGTTCGCCACCGCTGACATGACCGCGGACGCGGCGGCGGCCGCCATGCGCGCCCGAGGCCTGACCGTGTGGCCGGTGGTGGACCACGACGGCCACGCCATCGGTCTGCTCAGCTTCTAGGACCGTCCCGTCGGCACCGGCGGGACGGCCATCGCCCTGTCCCACTCGCAGTATCCCCAGCGCTGCTTCGGCCCGTGTCCCGACGGGGGAGGCCCCCGGGCGGTGGACGGGCAGGTCGGTGCGGCCGGGCCGCGCCGGCGAGGGCAGGGGCCGGGCGGCCGGAGTGGGGAACGGGCCCCGGACGTCTGCTCGCGAAAGGGTGGCTCGAACGCTCGATCTGCGCACCCCATCCGGACACCGACTGCCGTACCGAGCAGTGGCAACGGTGCTGATGCGGCTGATGCGGGCCGGGTCGCCTGCTCGACGGTCGGTTCACGGGTGGGCGGCCGGGCGGCGCGTAGCCAGTGAGGCGGGGAGGAATGGCGGCGGCTCGGCCGGGCAGACGCCCGCCCGCAGCGCCGGACGGCCGCTGCCACCTGTGAGCGAGAGGGAGGCCATCCATGGGGGACGACACCGACCGCGCCGAGCGCCAGGTCCATCATCAGCCCCAGGTGCGTCAGGGAGGGGCGGAGGACGTCATCGAGACCGACGTGCCCGCCAGGCTCGATCGGTTGCCCTGGTCGCGGTGGCACTGGCGGATCGTGATCGGCCTCGGGACCGTCTGGATCCTGGACGGGCTGGAAGTCACCATCATCGGCAACATGGCCGGCCGTCTCGCCGAGTCCGGGAGCGGGATCGCGATCAGCACCACCCAGGTCACCACGGTCGCCGCCGCGCTGTACGTGGCGGGAGCGTGCAGCGGCTCCCTGTTCTTCGGCTGGCTGACCGACCGGTTGGGCCGTAAACGGCTGTTCATGATCACCCTGGCGGTGTACCTGGCCGCCACCGCGGTGACTGCCCTGTCCTGGTCGGCCTGGTTCTTCTTCCTCTGCCGGTTCTTCACCGGCTTCGGCATCGGCGGCGAGTACGCGGCCATCAACTCGGCGATCGACGAGCTGATCCCGGCCCGGGTCCGCGGCCGGATCGACCTGATCATCAACGGCAGTTTCTGGATCGGCGCGGCGATCGGCGCCTTCGCCTCCATCGCCCTGCTGAACACCGCGCTGTTCGCCACCGACATCGGCTGGCGGCTCGCCTTCGGCATCGGCGTCGTCCTCGGCCTGGTCATCCTGCTGGTGCGTCGGCACGTCCCGGAGAGTCCGCGCTGGCTGTTCACCCACGGCCGCGCCGACGAGGCGGAGCAGGTGGTGGCCGAGGCGGAACGCATCGTGGCGGAGGAGACCGGCCGCGACCTGCCACCGGCGGAGGGCACCATGAAGATCCGCCCGCGCGGCGCGCTCGGCTTCCTCACCATCGCCCGTACGGTCACCTCGCAGTACCCCAAGCGCACCGTGCTCGGGCTCGCCCTCTTCATCGGGCAGGCGTTCCTCTACAACTCGGTGACCTTCGGCTACGCGGTGATCCTCTCCACGTTCTTCGACGTGCCGGAGGGCAACACCGGCTACTACTTCGCGGTGATCGCGGTCGGCAACTTCCTCGGCCCGCTGCTTCTCGGGCACCTCTTCGACTCCGTCGGGCGCAAGCCGATGATCGCCGGTACCTACATCGGATCCGGCCTCCTGCTCTTCGGCACCGCCGCGCTCTTCAACGGCGGCCTCCTGAACGCCACCACGATGACGGCCTGTTGGACGGCTGTGCTGTTCCTCGCCTCGGCGGGTGCCAGCGCCGCCTACCTGACCGTCAGCGAGATCTTCCCGCTGGAGACCCGGGCCCTGTGCATCGCGTTCTTCTACGCCGTCGGCACGGCCATCGGCGGCATCACCGGTCCGCTGCTCTTCAACGGCCTGGTGGGCAGCGGGAAGGTGTCCGACACCACCCTGGCGTTCTGCATCGGCGCCGCGCTGATGACGCTGGCAGGCCTGGTGGAGGCCGTGATCGGCGTGAAGGCCGAACGCCGCAGCCTGGAGTCGTTGGCATCTCCCCTCAGCGAGGTCAGGGAAGCCGAGACTGCCGGTACCTGACGCCTGGCGCCGGGGCCCGAGGCTGCGGGGTCCGGCCTCCCTCGGGCCGGAGCGGGTGGCCGGGCGCCGAGTGGCGCTCTCGCCGAGTCGTCAGAGACGGTCGCCGCCCGGGCCGCGGTCGCCCTCGGCGCCGTCGCCGGCCTCCTCACCCCCGGTGGCGAGGGGGCCGGCGCACGCCGTCGGGCCGACCCGGCGCCCGTGTGCACGCGGGTCGGCGCGCCGCCGGCGCGGTCAGGTGAAGCCGCCGCCCAGTGCCTCCCACCCGGTCGGGCTGGGCTTCCACTCCTGGGCCCAGGCCTTGTGCCACATCCCCCTGTCGCGGCCGACGGCGAAGACGTCGAGGCGGTTGGGAGCCCAGGCGACCACCTTGGGCGGGCTGGTGAAGACGCCGCCGAGGAACTCCCAGGACGTTTCCGGCTGCCAACTGCCGCCGACCAGCGCCCGGTGGTACATGCCGCCGTCGAGCCCGACCGCGAAGACGTCCAGACGGTTCGGCCCCCAGGACGCCACGGTCGGCGGGCTCTCGAAGGTGCCTCCGAGGGGTTCCCACTCGCTCTGGCCGGGCTGCCACTCCTTCGCCCAGGCCTTGTGCCACATGCCGGAGTCGAGCCCGACGGCGAAGACGTCGAGGCGGTCGGGGCCCCAGGAGGCGACGGCGGGTGCGCTGGTGAAGCCGCCGCCGAGGGGTTCCCAGCCGGGGGTGGGGTGCCAGCCGCCGTTGGCGAAGGCCTTGTGGTACATGGCTCCGTGGAGGCCGACGCCGAAGATGTCGAGGCGTTGCGGGCCCCAGGAGGCCACGGCGGGCGGCTGGCTGAAGCCGCCTCCGAGGGGTTCCCATCCGCTCTGGCCGGGCTGCCACTGCTGGGCCCAGGCCTTGTGCCACATCGCGGCGTCCAGGCCGAGGGCGAAGACGTCGAGGCGGTCGGGGCCCCAGGAGGCGACGGCGGGTGCGCTGGTGAAGCCGCCGCCGAGGGGTTCCCAGCCGGGGGTGGGGTGCCAGCCGCCGTTGGCGAAGGCCTTGTGGTACATGGCTCCGTGGAGGCCGACGCCGAAGATGTCGAGGCGTTGCGGGCCCCAGGAGGCCACGGCGGGCGGCTGGCTGAAGCCGCCTCCGAGGGGTTCCCATTCGCTCTGGCCGGGCTGCCACTGCTGGGCCCAGGCCTTGTGCCACATCGCGGCGTCCAGGCCGACGGCGAGCACGTCGAGCCGCTCCGGCGCCCAGGAGGCGACAGCGGGGACCTTGCGGGTGATGCCGGCCGACACCTGCATGCTGAAGGCGAGGTCGACCTGGTCGGCGGTGGCGCTGCCCACCGAGATGTTCAACTGGCCCGGGACCATCATGCCGGCACCCGGGGTGGCTGCCATGGCGCCGATCTGCAGGGACTCGGTGGAACCGTCCTCCGGGCCGGTCTGGTGGACGACGACCCACCCCGGCGCCTCCGCCGGGAGTGACCGGTCCCAGCCCTCGGGGACGCGGTACTCCACGACGATGCGTTTGCCGCCGATCACCCCGTCCGCGTAGGCGACCACCTTCCGGGCCGGTGACGAGGCCGGGGGCGCGCCCCGCAGCGGCTGCAGCACGGCCCGGCCCTGCTGGGCGTCGTGCAGAGCCGTCGTCAGGTTCTCGCCCCAGCGGGAGAGGTCCAGCCAGCCGCAGGCCCGCAGGCTCGGGCAGACCATCCCCGGCCCGCTCGCCGAGTGCGACTCGTCGACGGTCCCGTCCGCGTTGGTGATGTTCAGCCCGGGGTCGAGGAAGGAGAACTTGCTGCCCTCCAGGCCCATGATGCAGAACCGGTTGCCGTACTCGATCGGGCCGCTCGGCCCGGAGAGGTTGGCGTGCCGCGCGCCGTAGTGGTGGCCCAGCTCGTGGCCGACGATCGCCTGGTTGAGGTCGGAGGCCGCCATGTGGCTGTAGAGGCTCCCGTCGCTTCCGGTGAAGGTGGCCCCGAGGGCGGCTCCGGGGACGTCGATGACCAGGACGAAGTTCTGGTATCCGGACAGGTCCACGCCCAGGCCCTGCGCGACCACCGGTCGTACGTTCGGGCCCGCGTTGGTGCCGAAGTCCAGCCACTGCTGCAGCGTGAAGGGCAACTCGAACCAGTCGTAGACGGTGATCTCCAGCCCGTCCCGGCCGCCGGACTGGTCGTTGAAATAGCGATCGTTCGCCGCAGCGAGCCGCTCCACCCACTCCTTGTCGAGCGTGGTCACGCGATCTACGTCGTTGCAGCTGAGAAGAAGGACTCCCACCTTCATGACACGCCTCCGAAAGGCGAACGGGTAGACGTAGCAACGTAGGGCTCCCGCGCGGTCGTCCGCGTACAACCCTATGGGTGGCGGAATGGGGTCGCAAACGGCGCAAGCCTCCGTGGCCACCGCCGATCTGACGGTCGGACCGTTCCGCCGGAGCCGGCGGTGACCGTCCGTTGCCATCGGGGCGTATCGGCCCCGGAGACGTGCGCAGGGAGTGAGTTTCTCCGCCCTTCGCTGCGCTGCGTGACCCGGCCACGTCCGGGGTGCGAAATGCGGCGAATATCCCCGCCTGCCCGGGGCAGGCGACAGCCCGACCGCCCGCCCCGAGACGGGGAGCCGCACTGCGCAGGCGGTGACATCCGATCCGGTCGGCCCGTGAGGGGTCGGCACAGCCGAAAGGAGTGGTGATGACGGTGATCTCGCGTCTCCCGGGACCGGTGCACCAGGAATGGGACTGGCAGCTGCAGGCGGCGTGCCGCGGCGAGGACGAACGGTTGTTCTTCCACCCCTCCGGAGAGCGCGGGCGCGCACACGACGACCGCGAAGAAGCGGCCAAGCGGATCTGCGCGGCCTGCCCGGTCCGCAAGCGCTGCCTCGACCACTCCCTCGCGGTGCGCGAGCCCTACGGGGTCTGGGGCGGCCTCGGCGAGGACGAGCGCCTCGCCCTCCTCGGGCCGGTCGCCCGCCGCGGCCGGTAGCCGACGGCCTCGGGCGGGCAACGGGGCCGAGAGGCGTCCACCACTTGCTCCAGGGGACGTTCCATCCGCTGCAGCCGTTCGAGGGGTCGACGGCCTTGCCGGCCGAGTTCTTGACGGTGACGGCGTCCCGGGCGACGGAGTCGGCGCAGAACTTCCCGATGATCATCTCGGATCCGGGGTCCGCGGCGGTCAGCGTGCCGATCCTGACCACGTTCGACCTTGATGAGTACGTGTTCTCCGCGCTCCGCGCGGGTGCCGGCGGCTTCCTTCTCGGGGACACCCGGACCGCCGACCTGCTGACCGCGATCCGCGTCCTGGCAGCCGGGGATGCGCTCCTGGCCCCGAGCGTCATCCGCCGCCTCATCGAGGAGTTCACCCGCCGCCCGAACCCCGCGGCCGGCCGGCCGCGGTCTTCACGGAGACCGCCGAGCGGAATCGCGACGTCCTGACCCTGATCGGCCTCGGCCTCTCCAACACCGAGATCGCCGACCACCTGCACGGCAGCGTCTCCACCACCAAGACCCGGGTCGGGCGCCTGCTGTGAAGCCAGGCGCCTCCGAGCGGGCCCAACTCGTCATCGCCGCCTACGAAACCGGACTCGTCCGCCCCGGCTCCACCACCTGAGCGGTGGCCACCCGCGGACCCTCACGCCGACCGGGACGGCGGTGGACCGAGGACGGTCGCCGCTCCGGCCGGGGCGGGCCGCGCCCGGCAACGGCGTCGCGCCAGGCGCCGGTCGGCCACAGCCGGCTCCCGGTCGCCCATCACGGAGTCCATGCGGACCACCGCCGCCGGATCGCCGCAGCGACGGTCGGCCAGTACCCACTGGCCATTGCTCAGGTCACGGCGCGTCACCCGCGGCGGGTCCGGCACGGGACCGCCCGCGCCGGGAGACGGCCCACCGGCGTGGCGCTTCCCCCGGGGCTCGGCGGCGTGGCGATGATCGGGGGGACACCTGGCCAGCGGCGCGCGGCGGCCAGGACCGCCGACCGGTTCCCGGGTGGGCCCGGATGCCAAGGAGACGATGCGCATGCCCGCCGAACCCGCTGTGGCCCCGCAGGACCCGTTCGCGATCGTCCGGAGCCGCAACTACCTCGTCCTGCTGGTGATGGCCGGGGCGCTGGGCGTTCCGATCTCGGCCGTCGCGTACGGCTTCCTCGCCCTCGTCTCCGAACTCCAGTCGCTGGTCTACGACGACCTGCCCAAGGGGCTGGGCTTCAAGGACACGCCCGACTGGTGGGCCGTGCCCGTGCTCGCCGTCGCGGGTGTCCTGGTCGCCCTCACCATCCAGTACCTTCCCGGACGCGGCGGACACGAGCCGGCCGACGGGCTCAAGACCGGCGGCACGCCGTCCGTCGCCGCGGTGCCCTCCGTCGCCCTGGCCGCGATCGCCTCACTCAGCCTCGGCGTCGTCCTCGGACCGGAGGCCCCGCTGATCGCCCTCGGCGGCGGCCTGGCCGTCGGCGCGGTCCGGCTGGTCAAACGCGACGCGCAGCCCAACGCCCTCGCCGTGATCGGCGCGGCCGGCAGCTTCGCCGCGATCAGCGAACTCCTCGGATCTCCCGTGCTCGGGGCCTTCCTGCTGATGGAGGCCTCCGGGCTGGCCGGTCCGATGCTCGGCGTCGTCCTCGTGCCCGGCCTGCTCGCGGCCGGCATCGGGTCACTGATCTTCACCGGCCTCGACTCCTGGACCGGCCTCGGCACCTACTCCCTGTCCCTGACCCAGGTGCCCGCCGCCGACCGGCCCACCGTCGCCGCGTTCTGCTGGGCGGTCCTCGTCGGCCTGGCCGCCCCGGTCCTCGGCACGGCGATCCGCCGTACGGCCCTGCGCCTGCGCCCGCACATCCAGCGGCACCGACTGCCCCTCACGGCGCTGACGGGCGCCCTCATCGGGGCGATCGCCCTGCTCTACGCCACGATCTCCGGCAAGCCGATCTCCGGCGTGCTCTTCTCGGGCGAGACCACGATCGGTCCGCTCCTGGCGGACCAGGCCACGTTCTCGGTCGGCACGCTGCTGCTCCTCGTCGTCCTCAAGTCACTCGCCTACAGCGCATCGCTCAGCGCCTTCCGCGGCGGCCCGGTCTTCCCGTCCCTGTTCGTGGGCGGCGCGGGCGGACTGGCCATGTCCCACCTGCCCGGCCTGGACGTCACCACCGGTTTCGCCATCGGCGTGGGAGCGATGGGCGTGGCCATGCTCCGGCTCCCGATGACCTGCGTCCTGCTGGCCACCCTGCTCCTCGGCGTCGAGGGGCTGACCGTGATGCCGGTCGTGATCGTCGCGGTGGTGGTCTCGTACGTGGGGACGCTGCGCCTGGCACGGGGGGAGACCCCTGCCACTGCCGGGGCGGGGCCCGGCGGGGCGGCCGCTCCCGGTGGGGCGTCCGCCTCCTGACGGCGTGAGTGCGGCGGCCCGCGCATCGGGGGGCGGTGCGGGCCGGACGCACCGGCCGGGTCAGCGGTAGAGGGCTTCGCCGCGGGTGGTCCGGGCGTAGAGGACGGTGCGTCCGGTGCGGTGGGGTGCGACGAGTCCGGCGGCGGCGAGGCGGTGGAGGTGGGCGGACACGCCGCCTGCTGCGAGGCCGGTGCGGTGGGCGAGTTCGAGGGTGGAGGCCGGGGTGTCCAGCAGGTCGAGGAGCCTGGCGCGGGTGGCGCCGAGGGCCGCCGCCAGGTCGGTGGCATCCGGCGCGGCCTCCCACAGGGTGCCGACTCCGCGGACGGGGTAGCGGATCACCGGCGTCCACGGCCGGGCGGTCTTGACGTGCAGGTCGGGCCAGGCGAACGCGGACGGCACCAGGACGAGGCCCCGCCCGTCCAGTCGGCGGTGGGTGTCCGTCGGGACGGAGCGGCGCAGGGCGATGCGCAGGGTGCTGCCGGCCGGATCGAACGCGAGGCCCGGGTGGATGTCGGCGAACATGGCCGCGGGGCCGCGGTCGGTCAGGACGCGGGCCCGGTGGTGGATGTCGGATTCCAGGAGGGCACGGATCCGCGGCCAGGTCGGTGCCAGCGCGCGGTCCCAGTAGCGGCGCAACTCGTCCGTCACGGAGGTCAGTTCCCGTCGCGGGGCGCGTCCGAGCGGAACCAGCCGCGCCGGGATGCGCTCGCCGAAGACGGCGGCCAGGTCCTGACGGACGACTTCGGCGGGGGTGTCGCGGACCCGGGCGAGTTCCTCGTCGAGCCCGGTGAGCGGCGAGTGCGGGGTCGGGGCGAGGAAGCCCGGCAGGTGGCCGGGGGACGCCACGGTGAGCTCGCGCGCGGCGGACCGCCCGGTCAGCAGCGGGTCGGCGCGGTGAGCGGACAGCCAGGGCATGTGGACGGCCCGGTCCGCAGGCCTGGCGAGCGCCCGGACCGAGGCCGTCAGCTCCCATGCCGGCGAGACGGCCCAGCGCAGGTGGGCCAGGTCCGAGGCGTCCAAGGACAGGGTGACGGTCGGCACGAGGATTCATCCTAGGCTGAATCCGTTGAGGGGCCGGACGGTGTCCGCGACGCTTCCCGCCATGACGGACACGATCGAGACCGGCCGCAGCGCACCACGCGGCCGCGGCACCACGGCCGCAGCCGGCGGCACGACCGCAGGCGCGGACACGCGCCCAGCCGCCGAGAGCCGCGCGGACACCGCCGCGCCGGACCGGAACCGCACCCGCTACCTCACCGCCACCGGCGTCGCGCTGTGGGGCTCGCAGATCGGACAGGCCGCCGTCCCGCTGACCGCCGTGACGGTGCTCCACGCCGGCGCGCAGGGCGCCGCGCTCCTGAAGACGGCGCTCACGCTGCCGTTCGTCCTGCTGGGCCTCCCGGTGGGCGCCTGGCTGGACCGGGTCCCGCGCCGTCCCGTCATGATCGGCGCGGACCTGGTGCGCGCCGTGGCACTCGCCACCCTTCCCCTGGCAGCCTGGGCGCACCGCCTGACCATGGCCCACCTGCTGGCCGTCGTGCTCCTGCAGGGCACCGCGACCGTCTTCTTCGACCTGGCCGCCCAGAGCATCGTCAAGGACATCGCTCCCGGCCGGCTGCTCGCCGGGGTCAACGCCCGATCGGCCACCGTCGCGCAGGCCGCGCTGATCGCCGGGCCGCCCCTGGCCGGCTGGGCCGCCGGCCTGCTGACCCCGCCCACCGTGCTCCTGGCGATGACGGCCGGCTACCTGTGGTCCGCCGCGTGGCTGGCCACCCTCGGCGTCCGTGAGCGCCCCGCCGCACCGTCCCCGGGCGCGTCACTCGCCCGGGAGATCGCCGACGGCGTCCGTTTCGTGGCACGCCGGCCCGTGCTGCGCGCCGTCCTCGTCTCCGGGTGCCTGGCCAACATCGGCATCGCCGGGACCACCACCCTGCTCCCGGTCCTCGCCCTGAACGAACTCCACTGGAGCGAAAGCGAGCTGGGGCTGTTCCTGGGAGCGGGCGGGGTCGGCGGCCTGGTCGGGGCGCTCGGCGCCGTCCGGCTCGCCGCCAGGCTGGGAGCGGGCCGGGCAGCCCTGCTCGTCGGCCTCGCAGTGGCACCCCTCGCCCTCGTCCTGCCGCTGATCGGCCGCCCGGTCCCGGCGCCGATCGCCGCCGCGGCCTGGGCCGTGGTCGTCCTCAAGGTGGGATTCGACTCGGTCCTGATGACCACGTTCCGCCAGGACGCCACCCCCGCCCACCTCATGGCCAGGGTCAACGGCACCATGCGGGTCCTGTTCACCGCCGCCGTCGCCCTGGGCGCCGCCGCCGCGGGGGTCCTTGCCGCCACCACCGGCACCCGCTGTGCGCTCGCCCTCGCCGCCGCCGTGCTGGCCTGCGTCTGGATCCCCACCGCCCTCTCCCCGCTGCGCAAGCTGACCACCCTCACCGCCGCCTGAACACGCAACGCCACCCCCGCAGGGTCGGTCCACCGTCGCCGTCGTGACGGGCCGCCCGCCGGTGAGCCGGCAGTGGGGCAGGCCGCGGTGGGGGCACGCCGGCGGTGGTCGCGGAGGCGGCACTCCGCACACGACCCTGGCATGCCGGTGCGCCGTACCCTAGAGTGGCCAGCTACCGAACGATCGGTCGGTTTTCGGTCAGGTTGCAGGGAGTGACCATGGACGACAGCGAGCAGCTGAACCGCGACGAGTTGGCCGACCTCCAGCTCACCCGACTCCGCTGGTCCCTCGAACACGCCTATCGCAACGTCGACTTCTACCGCCGCTCGTTCGACGCCGCCGGCGTCCACCCCGACGACTGCCGCAGCCTCGCCGACCTCGCCCGCTTCCCGTTCACGGGCAAGCGCGACCTGCGCGACAACTACCCCTTCGGCATGTTCGCCGTACCGATGGACCGGGTCCGCCGGCTGCACGCCTCCAGCGGCACCACCGGCAAGCCCACGGTGGTCGGCTACACCGAGGGCGACCTGGAGACCTGGGCCGACGTGGTCGCCCGCTCCATCCGCGCGGCCGGCGGCCGCCCCGGCCACAAGGTCCACATCTCGTACGGCTACGGCCTGTTCACCGGCGGCCTCGGCGCCCACTACGGCGCCGAACGGGCGGGCTGCACCGTCATCCCCGCCTCCGGCGGCATGACGGCCCGCCAGGTCCAGCTGATCCAGGACTTCCAGCCGGAGATCATCATGGTCACCCCGTCCTACATGCTCACCCTGCTCGACGAGTTCGAACGGCAGGGCGTCGACCCGCGCAGCACCTCGCTGCGCGTCGGCATCTTCGGCGCCGAGCCCTGGACCGAGGAGATGCGCCGCGAGATCGAGGAGCGGATGGGCATCGACGCGGTCGACATCTACGGGCTCTCCGAGGTGATCGGCCCCGGCGTCGCCCAGGAGTGCGTGGAGACCAAGGACGGCCTGCACATCTGGGAGGACCACTTCTACCCGGAGGTCGTCGACCCGATCACCGGCGAGGTGCTGCCCGACGGCGAGTCCGGCGAACTCGTCTTCACCTCGCTCACCAAGGAGGCCATGCCGGTCGTCCGCTACCGGACCCGCGACCTCACCCGCCTGCTCCCCGGCACCGCCCGCCCCGCCTTCCGGCGGATGGAGAAGATCACCGGTCGCAGCGACGACATGATCATCCTCCGCGGGGTGAACCTCTTCCCCACCCAGATCGAAGAGATCGTGCTGCGGGAGCCCGCCGTCGCCCCCCACTTCCAGCTCGTGCTCACCCGCCGCGGCCGGATGGACCACCTCACCGTCCGCGTCGAAGCCCGCCACGTGGCCTCCGCGTCCCAGCGCGAGGCCGCCGCGACCGCGATCGCCCGGGGCATCAAGGACGGCGTCGGCGTCACCGCGGACGTCGAGATCGTCGACCCCGAGACCCTGGAGCGTTCGGTCGGCAAGCTCAAGCGCCTCGTCGACCGCCGCTGACGGGCAGTCCGCACGAGCCGCCCGGCCGGGAGCCGACCGCCACCCGGCCGTCGGCTTCGGCACGTGCCGGCCCCGGCCGGTCGACGCCGACCCGTTGGGCGGGTGGGGTCGTGCGGGGCGCGGATCTGCGGGTCCCGGCCGTCAGGCCGCGGTGGCCCGGCGGCCGGGGTCGGCCACCTGCACGCTGATCGTCTTTCCGCCGCCGGGGTCCAGGGTGACCGCGACGAGGGTGCTGACGTTCTGGACGAGGACCAGGCCCCGCCCCGAGGTGAGCCGCAAGGAACGGGGCTGAGGCCTCGGCAGGTGCCGGCTGGAGTCGCTCACGCGGATCTCCGTCCCGTCGGTGCGACCGAGGACGACCAGGCGCCCGGGGCGGCCGGTGTGGCGCAGCACGTTGGTCGCGAGTTCGGTGACGACGAGAAGGACGTCTTCGACGTGCGCATCACTCGCAGTGCTGCTGCGTCGCATGAACTCGCGTGTGATCACTCGTAGTCGAGGGATCTGGCGGCCGTCCGGCGGGACGGCGACGTCGAGCACGTCCGGGCTGCGGCGGTCCTGGTGCTTCGGTCGGTACTCGGTTGCGAGATGGGTCATGGCTCCCACGGCCTTTCGCGTGATCCCTGAGGGGATGTCCGTTCCGGCGGAGCGGCGGCCTCGGCCGTGCGTTCGGTGGTCGGCAGTGGGCGCCGCCGTCAGTATGACCGGCCGGGGCGCGGTTCGCTCCCGCACGTCCTCCAGCCGGTGTTCGAAGCCGTCACCACGCGGAATCGGCCTGGGGGGTGCGGTGCCGGTTGCCGCAGGTCGAGTGCGGTGCCCCTTCCTCCCGGGGCGGATCACCCCGGGAGGAAGGGCTCACCGTCACGTCGAGCCGGTGGAGGCGACGCGTTCGCACCGGGCTCGGGCGTCAGGCGTGTGGGGGAGTGGACCCTGGGCAGACGCCCGACATGTCGGCGGAATCGTGGGTGGACAAGGCGCTCGACCGGTCGATCGTGCTCGGCTACGGCAACGTCGGGCTGTGGGCCCGGCGCCGTCTGCCGGGATGGCCGGACGACCCTCCCCGCATGGACGGCAAGGTGGTCCTGGTCACCGGCGCCGCGTCCGGGATCGGCTCGGCGGCGGCGGCAGGATTCGCGCGCCTGGGCGCGTCGGTACGGGTGCTGGCTCGCGACCGGGAGCGGGCCGAAGGAGCCGTCCGGTCGGCGGTCCGACGCGCGGGCCCCGGTGCCACGCCCCCGGTTCCCGTGGTCTGCGACCTCGCCAGCCGCCCGGAGCTGCGGCGGTTCATCGACGAGTTCGCGGACAGCGAGCCGCAGCTGGACGTGCTCGTCAACAACGCCGGAGTCATGCCCGACGAACGCACCTTCAGCCCCGACGGTGTGGAGCTCGTCTTCGCCACCCACGTTCTCGCCCCGTGGATGCTCACGCGCGGACTGTCGGAGCTGATGTCCCGCTCCGCACCGGCACGCGTCGTCAACGTGACGTCGGGCGGCCAGTACGGGCAGCGCATACCCCCGGGCGACCTCCAATCCCTGCACGAGGACTACAGCCCCAAGAAAGTGTACGCGCGCACCAAACGCGAGGAGGTGGCGATCACCGAGGAGTGGGCCCGACGCCTGCTCGACCGAGGCATCCACGTGCACGCGATGCACCCCGGCTGGGCGGACACCAAGGGCGTCCGGCAGTGGATGCCGCTGTTCCGGGCGGCAAGCCGCCCGATCATCCGCACTCCGGAGGAAGGCGCGGACACCATCGTCTGGCTCGGCGCCGCACCCGAAGCGGTCGAGTCCACCGGCCTGCTGTGGCACGACCGCCGCGCCCGACCCACCACCTACGCCCTCGCGGCCGGCCCGGACGACGACGCCGCACGACAGGAGCTGTGGAACCACGTCGCCGAGCTCGCCGACGCGGCCGCCCCCTGAGGCGCGTACCGGCGGGACGCGGCTGTCCGCACTACGGAAGGCCCACGTCGACAGGCCGGACGGCCGGGACGGGAAACCTCCGAGCGGGACCGACCGCCCTTCGCGCGGCGCGGCTCGGAGTGACGGGGTGGGGCGGGGCAGCAGCTGCGCGTTTCGGCCGGTCAGTACGTCCCGCCCGATACGGATCGGTGCCACGTCGAGGCGGTGAGTCCGAAGCCGACGAACGTCCGGTCGCCGACGTGCGGTTGGCCGCCGTGGTCGACGTGCGGCGGCAGCCGGAGACCCGCGTCCGTGCCGATCGAGTCGAGCTGTCGCTCCAGCAGGTCGCCATGCCTGCCCGGGGTGCTTGCCGGCGAAGCCGCTGACGCCTGCCGTGGCGGACAGCGACGTCCGGCCACGACGTGGCTGCTACTCGGCGGCTGACCAGGGGGCGGAGCGAAGGTGTGCGACGGGGTGCCGGTTCCGGTCCTCCGGAGGTCCGTCGGCCGCCCTGCCTACCGCGATCATGGAGACGATCGCCCAACCCGGATTCGGCTTCAGTTCCGTGGTGAGGCCTTCCAGGTCGAAGGCCCGGAACTGGTGTGCGGCCAGTCCCATGGCCTGGGCCTGGACCGTCAGGTGGGCGACGGCCTGGCCGAGGTCGTAGTCGGCGAACTCGGAGTAGAGCAGGTGGTCTTCGCCGACGTGCCGGCGCGTCAGCGTGACGACGAGCAGGCCCGCGTCCGTCGCCCAGCGCGCGGAGCTCGGCGCGAGGTGGGGAAGGAGCCGGTCGTGGTCCGGCTCGCCGGGCCTGCCGACGAAGAAGCCCCAGGGCTGGGAGTTCCCCGCAGACGGTGCCCACCGTGCGGCCTCGAGCAGCAGACCGAGGGCGTGGTCGTCGACCGTTGCGGACGGATCGAATCGGTACGGGCTGAAGCGCCCGGCGAGCAGGGGGTGTATGCCGCTCGGCGGTTCCTGGGGATGCTGCACGTCCGGCTGCAACCGGCGACCGCGAGGTGGTATTCCGGCCGGTGCGAGTGCTTGCCGTCACCGTGTTCCTCGCCTGTCACGGCCATCACCCGGATGGACCACCTGACGGGCGCCCGGGGGTCCGCCCGCGACGATCGGTCCATGAACAACAATGAACGGGAAGAGTCCGGCCGGGCCCGGGGAGACTTCTCCGCCACGCCGGACGGGGTGGCTCCGATGCGAGCCGACGCACGGCTGCTCGACGTCTACGTCGAGGGGATCTGGATGCACCTCCGCGCCGAGCTGACCGGGCACTGCGGCCCGGCCGAGCGCGAGTCGCCGGCGCGCCCACGGCAGGTTCCCGGGCCCGGACGACGCCGCGGCTGACGACGACAGCCCCGAATACGAAATCCCGAGGGAACGAGCCCCGACGGCCTGCGCAGCGTCGAACTGCCCCGCCCGAGATCGCCGCCGTCGCCAGGCTCTTCACCATCCCCCGGATCCCGGAACCAGACCTGTGCCACGGGACTGAACGGGACTGACCCCCCCGCCGCGTGGGCGAGGCGAGCACGATCCGGCTCTGCGGGGGCGGGACGGGCCGAGCCGGGGCCTACGGGGTCCAGTGGGCGTGGGTCTGGTGGACCTCCGGCTGGGCACCCGGCGGCAGGCCCATGTCCCGGGCGATCGGCATGACGATGCCCGTGAACTTCCGCATCGCCTCCTCCGACTCCCACAGGTCGTAGATCTCCAGGCCGGAGCCGGTGGGCACGCAGGCGTGGGAGATGCAGCCGGCGAACGTGTCGCCGGGCAGCGCCTGGAGTCGGCTGTTCAGGGCGTCGTACTGGTCGGTGGTAATGCCGGGCAGTACGGACTTCACCAAGATCGCCATTGAGTCCTCGTTCGCGTGAGCGGGGCAGGTGGGTCGTCAGGGGCCCGGCCGCGCTCGGGGGTTCACGGCCGGACCGCCTGCCACCAGCGTGCGCCCGTCGGCCCGCGATCCGCAGGGCGGCTGCGCCGCTCGGGGGTATGCCACGACCGCGTGCCGGGGACGGGCGTGTCGCGGGACGCGGCCGGTCGCGATGGTGCACCGTCGGGGGCGTGACGATATCTGTGCAGTCCGGGCCTTCGGCCCCGGCCCGGGGGATGGTCCGGATCCCCGGGGGTTCCTTCCTGATGGGGTCGGACGACTTCTATCCGGAGGAGCGTCCGGTCCACCGGGTGTCGGTCGACGGGTTCTGGATGGACGAGCATCCGGTGACCGTGGCGGCCTTCCGCCGGTTCGTGAAGGCGACCGGGTACGTGACGGTGGCCGAGCGGCCGCCGGATCCCGGCGACTATCCGGGCGCGGACCCGGCCGACCTGGTGCCGGGGGCGCTGGTCTTCCGCCGGACGTCCGGTCCGGTGGACCTCGACGACTGGCGCCGCTGGTGGAGCTACGCGCCCGGCGCGTCCTGGCGCCGCCCGTACGGCGAGGGCAGCACCTTGGACGGCCGGGAGCGGCACCCGGTCACCCAGGTCTCCTTCGAGGACGCCGCCGCGTACGCGGCCTGGGCGGGCAAGGACCTGCCGACCGAGGCGGAGTGGGAGTTCGCCGCCCGCGGCGGCCTGGCGGGGGCCGTCTTCCCGTGGGGCGACGACTTCAGCCCGAAGGGCCGCCGGATGGCGAACACCTGGCACGGCCGGTTCCCGTGGGAGTTCGAGCCGGCCGGGAAGCTCAACGCCGCACCCGGCACCACCCCCGCCGGCAGCTACCCGCCCAACGGGTACGGCCTGTACGACATGGCGGGCAACGTCTGGGAGTGGACAGTGGACCACTACGCCGCCCGCCACCCGGATCCCGCGCCCGCCGCCTGCTGCGCACCCCGAAACCCCCGCGCCCCGCGGCCGGACCCCGCCGTACCGCCGGCGGAGCCGTTCCCCCGACGGACGGTCAAGGGCGGCTCGCACCTGTGCGCGCCGAACTACTGCCTGCGCTACCGCCCCGCCGCACGGCAGGGGCAGACCGAGGACACCGCCACCTGCCACCTGGGCTTCCGCTGCGTGGTGCGCTGACCGCCGCCCGTTCATCCGGGTGGACCACTGCCGGTGCGGCCGGTGCGGTGCCTGCCTACGGTCGGACGAGGGCGTCCCACGCACGGCCGCGCCCGGGGGTGGGTCTCACGGCGCGTCGGCCGACCACCGACCCGGGGCGGCCGGGGCAGTGGGCCTACAGGAAGGATCGGCGTGCAGCGCTTCAAGGGGAAGATCGCTCTCGACATTCGCGACTCGGAGCCGGACTGGGAGCCGTACCTGGCGCCGAAGGCACCCCGGGGCGCTCCGAACGTCCTGGTGATCGCCTGGGACGACATCGGCTACGCGACCATGGACTGCTTCGGCGGACCGGTGCGGACGCCGACGATGACGCGGATCGCGGACATGGGCGTGAAGTACACCAACTTCCACACCACCGCGCTGTGCTCCCCGAGCCGGGCCTCGCTGCTGACCGGCCGCAACGCCACCTCGAACGGGATGGCGACGATCGCCGAGTTCAGCGCGGGCTTCCCCGGCATCTCCACCCGCATCCCGTTCGAGAACGGCCTCATCTCGGAGGTCCTGGTCGAGCGCGGCTACAACACCTACTGCCTCGGCAAGTGGCACCTCACCCCCGGTGAGGAGACCAGCATGGCCGCGTACAAGGGGCGCTGGCCGCTGGGGCGCGGCTTCGAGCGCTTCTACGGCTTCCTCGGCGGGGAGTCGAGCGGCTGGTACCCGGACCTGATCCACGACAACCACTCCGTGGAGCCCCCGGCCACCCCGGAGGAGGGCTACCACATCGCCAAGGACCTGTCCGACAAGGCGATCACCTTCATCCGGGACGCCAAGGCCGTCGATCCGGACAAGCCGTTCTTCATGTACCTCTCCCTCGACGCGGCCCACTCGCCGCACCACGTGGCCAAGGAGTGGGCGGACCGCTACAAGGGCGTCTTCGACGAGGGCTACGAGGCGATCCGGCCGGGGATCCTGCGCCGGCAGAAGGAGCTCGGCATCCTGCCGGAGAACACCGAGCTGTCCCCGATCAACCCGCACGGGGAACCGGACGCGACCGGCCCCGACGGTCAGCCGTGGCCCGCGCTCGACGTGGTGCGCCCCTGGGACAGCCTGAGCGCCGACGAGCAGCGCCTGTTCGCCCGGATGGCGGAGGTCTTCGCCGGGTACGTCTCCTACAGCGACGACCAGCTCGGCCGCGTCCTCGACTTCCTGGAGTCCGCCGGCGAGCTCGACAACACCATCATCGTCGCCGTCTCCGACAACGGCGCCAGCGGCGAGGGCGGTCCGGACGGCACCTTCAACGAGTGGCGCTTCTTCAACGGCGTGCCCACCCCGACCGAGCTGAGCCTGCAGCACATCGACGAGCTCGGCAGCCCGGTGTCCTACAACCACTACAACACCGGCTGGGCCTGGGCGTTCGACACGCCGTTCCCGTACTGGAAGCGCTGGGCCGGCTACGAGGGCGGCGTCGCGGACATGTGCCTGATCGCCTGGCCCGCGGGCATCGGGGCCCGGGGCGAGATCCGCGAGCAGTACGTCCACGCCGTCGACGTCGTCCCCACCCTCTACGACCTGATCGGCATCGAACCGCCCGAGACCGTCAAGGGCCGCCGGCAGAACCCGATCGAGGGAGAGAGCTTCGCGGCCTCCCTGACCGACGCCGCGGCGCCGGGCAAGCAGACCCAGTTCTACGCGATGCTGGGGCAGCGCTCGATCTACCACGAGGGCTGGCTGGCCTGCACCGCCCACCCGCCGCTCAGCGGCTGGGGCAAGTTCGAGCACGACCGCTGGGAGCTCTACGACCTCGGTACCGACCGCGCCCAGTCCCACGACGTCGCGGCCGACCACCCGGAGCGGCTGGAGAAGCTCAAGGGCCTCTGGTACTACAACGCGGGCATCTACAACGGGCTCCCCCTGGACGACCGGTCCGCGCTCGAACAGACGCTCGCCGAGCGCCCGCACGGCACCCCGGCGCGCGAGCGCTACGTCTACTACCCCGACTGCGCTCCGGTCCCCGAGCAGTCCGGCGTCACGATCAGCGGCCGCTCGTACACCATCGCCGCCGGCGTCCGGATCGACTCGCCCGACGCCGAGGGCGTCCTGTACGCCCACGGAGGCGTCGCCGGCGGCCACAGCCTGTACGTCAAGGACCGCCGCCTGCACTACGCGTTCAACTGGCTCGGCACCGACCTGCGGACCGTCGTGGCCGACCGGGACGTCGAACCGGGCAGCCACGTGCTCACCGCCGAGTTCGCCATGACCGGCCGCAGTACCGATCCGCGGATGCCCGGCGCCGCTGGCACCCTGACCCTGTACATCGACGACCAGCAGGTCGGCAGCGGGGACATCGTCACCCAGCCGGGCTTCTTCTGCGTGGTCGGCGACGGGATCTGCGTCGGCCGCGACGGCTCCTCGCCCGTCACCACCGACTACCGGGTGCCGTTCCGCTTCACCGGCGGCACCATCGACCGCGTCGTCGTGGACGTGACCGGAAAACCGTACGTCGACCACGAGGCCCAGGTCCGCGGCTGGTTCGCCATCGACTGACCGGCGCACCAGCGGGCGCTCCGCAAGCGGCTCAGACGGAGTCGTGACGCCCGGTCAGAGCCTCGCGCACGTGCGGACGGGTGACCTCCAGCTCGGCGAGCACGCCGGCGACGTGGTGCTCGACGGTGCGCGGGGACAGGGCGAGCGCCCGGGCGATGTCCTGGTCGGCGGCACCTCGCGCCGGCAGTTCCGCGACCTCGCGCTCGCGCGCCCTGCGCTGCGGGCACCTGTTCGGGCATGTCGACGTCCCGGTGGGTCTCGGCTGCGGTACGCGGTCATCCTCCCGCCGAGCACGCCGGGTGGCCGCCCGGTGGGGCGACCACCCGGCGGGGTGTCAGGAGAAGATCACGGAGCGCAGCTCGAGCCGGTCGCCGAGCTTCTTGCCCGGGTTCATCACGTAGAAGACGTCGCCGTCGCAGCCGGAGTCGAGGAAGACCGTGGCAGTGGCGTCGGTGAAGTTCTCGGGAGCGAAGCCGGGATGCTCCTCGGTCGTGAACGGCAGGTCGATGCAGGTGCCGCTCGCCGGGTCGGCGATCCCCGCGAGGACTCCGGGGCCGACCTTGTAGAGGAAGTCGCCGGTCGCGGCGTAGGACGACGTGGGCGTGCAGATGACGAGCAGCACTGCGCCGCCGAGGGCGGCGAGGGAGGTACGAAGACGCATGGGAACCCTTCGTTGTCACGGTGTGGGCCTGCGCCACTACTGTACGTGTACGGACGGCTCGGGCTGCGGCACTGCGGGGTTCGGGCACGCGCGTCGCCGGGGAACCGGTTCGCGTCGGGGGGCGCCGTGCCGTACAGTCGGGACCGCCGACGCGGGGTGGAGCAGCTCGGTAGCTCGCTGGGCTCATAACCCAGAGGTCGCAGGTTCAAATCCTGTCCCCGCTACCACTTCCGGGCCCGGTGCGTTTCGACGCACCGGGCCCGGAGCCTTTCCCGCCGGCCGGGTCTAGCTGAACTGGCCGGGCCGGTAGTCGCCCGCAGGGGTCTGGAGCATCACGTTCACGCGGTTGAAGGCGTTGATGACGCTGATCACTCCCACCAGGGCGCCGAGCTGGTCCTCGTCGTAGTGCTCGGCGGCGTTCGCCCAGACGTGCTCGGGGACGCCGCCGGCCGCGTCGGCTGTCCGGGTGGTCTCCTCCGCGAGTTCCAGCGCCGCGCGTTCGGCGTCGGTGAACACCGTGGCCTCGCGCCACACCGCGACCAGGTTGAGGCGCTCGGGGGACTCCCCGGCGTGCACGGCGTCCTTGAAGTGCATGTCCGTGCAGAAGCCGCAGCCGTTGATCTGGCTGGCACGCAGCTTCACCAGCTCCTGTGTCGAGGCCGGCAGGGTCGAGCCGTCCAGTGCCTTCCCCGCAGCGACGATGTGCTTGAAGACCTTGCCGAGGACCGGGTTGGTGAAGGGGTTGAGGCGTGCTTCCATGGTGCGCTCCCTTGCCGTTGTCCTGTGCTTGCACCCGTACGACGGAACGGCGCGGCCGAGTGTGACGCGGACGGGTTGTGGCGTGGGTCACGGGGCAGCGGACCGCGTGATGGCCGGTCAGGTGCCGTACACGGTGAGTTCCGCGGCGGCGGACCACCGGTTGCCGCCGGCCTCGGAGGCGGCCTTGAGGTGGAGGAACCCGGGGCTCACTGGCGGGAAGCAGACGGTCTGCGGCAGCGCGTTGCGGGCCGGCTGCCGGTGGAGACGGGGTGCCCCTGGTGGTGCCGTCCGTGGAGGTGAGGATCCGGTGGCCGGCGGTCCTGCCGTTGGCACTGTCCTGCCGGGGCAGGTAGGAGGGGCTGCGGACCGAGTAGGCGGCACCGAGGCCACGAGTGTGCGGCTGCGGGGCCGTGGACGCGGCAGGCAGACCGGCCGGACCCGCTCAGGGGCCGGGACGGTCGGTGCCGCCGGTCGTCGGCTCGGCGTCAGGGCCGATCGCCCGGGACGGTGTGCGGCACCTGGTCACGGGTCACGCCGAGCTTCCGCAGGGTGTTGGCGACGTGGTGCTCCGCCGTGCGCGGGGACAGCGCCAGCGCCGCGGCGATGTCGCGGTTGCTCGCCCCCGAGGCCAGCAGCTCCGCGACCTGGGACTCGCGCGCGGACAGCGCCGTTCCGTCGCCGCGCCGGCCCCGGCCGGCGGCGCCCCGGCCGCACTCGCGCAACGCCTGCTGGCAGTGCGCGGCGCACGAGGTCGCGCCGAGCCGGGTGAACACGTCGAGGGCGTCCTGGAGGTGGCGGACGGCCCTCGCGGGCTGTCCGGCGGCGAGCAGCGTCCGGCCGGTCTGCTCGGCGGTCCGTGCGGCGCGGTAGACGCGGGTGTCGGCGACGAACACGGCGCGGGCCCGGACGAGCAGGTCCTCGGCCTCGTCGATGTCGGTGTCTGCGGCCAGCAGGCCGCGGCAGACCAGGAGTTCGGCGCGGGCGTCCGGGGCGTTGGAGTCGGCGAGACCGGCCTCGGCCTCGTCGGTCAGGGCACGGGCGTCCGCCGTCCGTCCGGCGAGCAGGGCCGCCAGGACGGCGGTGGGCACCAGGCTGGTCGCCCAGCCCCAGATGCCCTTGCGGCGCTGGACGGCGAGTGCCTGCTGGGCGACCTCCCACGCCTGCTCCGGCCGGCCCTCCAGGACCTCGATCCGGGCGAGTGCGGCGCTGCCGGCCACCACGCCGTCGAAGTACCCGTAGGGCAGCAGATGGGTGGTGATCGTCTCGCGCGCACGGGCGAGCTGACCGCGGGCGATGTCCAACCAGGCCGTCACCAGCAGCGGTTCCACGTACAGGCCGGATCCGGCCGCCGCCTCCGCGGCGATGGTCTCGGCCCACTCCTGGAGATTCTCCCAGCGGCCCTCCTGGAAGTCCAGGCCGAGGCGGACCAGCGAACACTGCTCCTGCGTGTGCCGGTACCCGGTCGCGTCGGCGAGCACCTCGGCGCGGCCCACCAGGTCCCGGGCGTAGTGGGTCCGTCCGGCCCAGGCGGTGCAGGTGGCGGCGTTGGCGAGGGCGCGGGCGCACTGGCGCCGGACGTCCAGCTCCGGGCTGTCCAGCGGCAGCATCGCCACCAGGCCGTCGAGCCCCGGGTCGGCGAGGGCGGCGAGCAGCGTGACCCGGTTGGCGAGCACGGTGGCCCGGCTCGCCGGGTCGGTGCCGGCGGCGAGCCGGGTGGCGCGCTCCATCCCGGCCCGGTCCTGGGCGGCGGTCCGGTCGAGCGCGATGCCCATGCAGAGGGTGGAGAGCGAGACCGCGGCGAGGTCGGGCCGGTCGGCTTCCAGCTCGGCCACCGCCCGTTCCATCTCACCGGCCCCCTCGGCCCGGCCCAGCGTGAACAGGGTGCGGGCCAGGCCGAGCCGGATCTCGCCGCGGGTGGCGGCGGTCAGCGCCGGGTCGGCGACGATCCGGCGCAGCGCGGCCAGGATGGCCGTCGGGTCGGTGCGGCGGGCGGCGAGCCGGCTCAGCTCGACGGCGGCCCGGGTCCGCTGCCCGGCCGGCAGGACCGGCTCGTCCAGGAGCTGCTGCAGGAGGTCGGCGGCGACGCCGTCGTCCCCGACCTCGACGGCATGGTCGGCGGCCGCCCAGGCGTGCGGCAGCCAGTCCTCGCCGCTGCCGAGCCGGCGGGCGTGGTGCGCGATCTGCACCAGCGGGGCGGGTCGTTGGCGGCCGAGCAGTTCGAACGCCCGTCGGTGCATCCGGCGGCGCTGCGGTCCGACGACGCGCTCGCCGACCGCCTGCGCGGCGAGTGCGTGGCGGAACCCGTAGCGGCCGCCGGGCATCTCGCGCAGCAGTCCGGTGTCGAGCGCCGCGATCAGCGCGGTCTCCGTCCGTTGCTCGTCGAGGCCCGCGGTGCCGGCGAGCAGTTCCTCGGTCGCCGGCGCCCCCAGCACCGAGGCCGCGTGCAGGACGGTCACCGCGTCCTCGGGCAGTGCCGAGACCCGGCTGTTCACCGCCTCCCGCAGGGCCCGCGGCACCGCCAGGTCCGCCAGTCCGGCCGGCGTTCCGCGGCGCGTCAGGACGAGCAGGTCCTCCTCCAGGACGAGTGGGAGGCCGCCGCTGCGGTCGAGCAACTGCGTCGTGAGCCTGCTCGCCGCGCCGGCGCCGAGGGCGGCGGTCGCGAGTTCGCGGACCTCGCCGCGGCCGAAGGGCAGGAGCGTGGTCTCCAGCCCGCCGACGCCGATCGGGCGGCGGTAGGGAGCCCCGAGCACGTTCCCGTGGTCGGGCAGGTCCTGGGCGCGGTAGGTGAGCACCAGGCGCAGCTGCGGCGGAGGGTTCCGGGCGAGCAGCAGGAGCAGGTCGCGGGTGGCCTGGTCGGCCCAGTGGACGTCCTCGACGACGAGGACCACCGGCCCCATCAGGGACAGCAGATGGTGGACGGCCCGCATCTGGAGCTGCCGCAGTTCACCGTCGGTGGCGGAACCGGCGGGTGCGTCGGGGAGGAGGTCGGCGAGCTCGGGGAGCAGGGGCGCGAGCACGGCCGCGCCGGGCCCCGGGCGCTCCCCGGCCAGGTACGGACGCGCGCGGCGCAGGGCCTCGACGACGGGCCCGAACGGCAGGGGCTCGCGCAGTGGATGGCACCAGCCGACCAGGACCGCGAGGTCCGCGTCGCGGACCAGCGGCTCCACCTCCCGCAGGAGCCGGGACTTGCCCACCCCCGCCTCGCCCTCCAGCAGGACGACGCTGGGCGCCTGCCGCACCGCCGCGGCCACCGCCGACAGTTCCTCCCGGCGGCCGACGAACTCGAACCACGCCCGTCCCGGTGCCTCGGTGTTCTTCGCCATCTCGTGCCAGCCTCTGCTGTCCGTCACCGTCCGTGTCCAACCGGCGTCGCCGGGCACGGCTGCGGGCGCGGCCCGCTACCACGATACCGCCGGTCGGTGCCACCGCCCCGGGCCGTCCGCGGCCCGGCGGGACCGGTTCACCGCGGCGGGTCCAGGACCTCCCGCACCCGACCGCGGGGCACCCCGAGCTTACGGAGCGTGTTGGCGACGTGGTGCTCGGCGGTACGAGGGGACAGCGCCAGGGTCCGCGCGATGTCCTGGTTGGACGCGCCGTCCGCCAGCAGCGCGGCGACCTGCCGCTCGCGCGGGGAGAGCTCACCGCCGTAGGCGCGCTTTCGGCGCGCCGGGGGGCGCAGCCGCCCGCTGTCGCGCAGCGCCCGCTCGCAGCGGGCCGCGTCGGCGGTGGCGCCGAGCCGGGTGAAGACGTCCAGCGCGGCGTGGAGGTCGGCGGTGGCGGTGTCCGGCGTGGTGCGCAGCCGCAGGCGGCCGGAGCGCTCCAGGACTCCGGCCGCGCTGTGGACGTGGCCGGCGGCCTGGTACCCGGCGTGGGCGCGGTCCAGGTGGGCGAGGGCGGCCTCGGGGTCGCTGTCGGCGGCGAGCAGGGCACGGGCGAGGTGCACCCCGGTGGCGACCCCGGGCGCGTCGAGGCCGTCGACGCCGCGGGCGGCGTCCTCGACGAGCCGGTGGGCCCGGTCGTCGAGGCCGCAGGCCAGGGCGGCCTCGACGGCGGTCGGGACCAGGTCGACCGGCCGCACCCACAGTCCCTTGCGGCCGAGCACCTCGACCACGGGCCCGGTCCGCTGCCAGGCGGTGGCCGGGTCGCCCTCCAGCAGGTCGAGGCGGGCGAGGACGGTGACGGCCGCCGGCACCACGTCGAGGTCGGGGTTGCCGTCCAGGTCGGTGACGAGCGGCGCCATGCCCTCGCGGGCGGCGGCCCAGCGGCCGCGGGCGGTGTCCAGGGTCGCGCGGGCGGTCAGCAGGCCGAAGCGGAGGGTGCCCTCGGTGGTCTCCCGGAGCATCGTGTCGATCGTCCGGTCCAGGCCGTCCCAGTGCCCGGCGGCGAGGTCGAGCCGGATCCGGTTGAGTCGGCAGAACTCGTCCAGCAGCGGGTAGTCGGTGCGCCGGATCAGCTCCTGCGCCTCGGCGAGCCGGGCGGCGGCCTCCGCTGTGCTGCCGCGCGGTCCGGCCAGGTAGGCGGTGTTGGACAGGGCGCGGGCGCACTGCCGCAGCACCGCGCGGTCGGTGCTGTCCAGGGGCAGCCGCGCCAGCAGGTCCAGGCGGCGGGGGTCGCCGACGAACGCCAGCAGGGTGACGCGGTTGGCGAGCACGTCCGCCCGCGCCACCGGGTCGTCACTGCGCGCGGCCAGCTCGGCGGCCCGTTCCAGCAGTGCCAGGTTCTCGGAGACGGTGCCGCCGCGGGCGTTGACGGTGGCGCCGACGGCGAGCGAGGCCGTCGCGGCCGCCGCGTGCCCCGGCCGGTCCGCCAGCTCGGCGATCGCCCGCTCCAGCTCGGCCCGGGTGTCCCGGTAGGGGCCCGAGGCGCCGACGGCGCGGGCCAGGTTGAAGCGGATCTCGCCGCGGACGGACGGGGCCAGGGCCGGGTCGGCGATGATGCCGCGCAGAGTCGCCTCGCAGGCCGCCGGATCGGTCCTGCGGACGGCGATCGCGCTGAGCGCGAGCGCGGCGCGGGTGCGGTCCTCGGACGGTAGCGAGGGTTCGCCGAGCAGCTGGCCGAGCAGCTCGGCGGCGACCCCGTCGTCGGCGACGGCGGTGGCGCGTTCGGCGGCGGCCAGTGCGTGCGGGAACCAGGCGGCGGTGTCGCCGAGCTGCCGGACGTGGTGGGCGATCTGCACCAGCGCGGGTTCGCGCTGCGCGGACAGCGCGTCGGCGGCGCGGGTGTGCAGGCGGCGCCGGCGCGGGCCGGGGATCCGGTCGTACACCGCGCGCCGGGCCAGGACGTGGCGGAACCCGTACCGGCCGGGGGAGTGCTCGACCAGGAGGTCGGCGGTCAGGACGGCGTCGAGGGCCTGCTCGGCCTGGTCCTCCGTCAGGGCGGCCACCGCCGTGAGGAGTTCCTCGGTGGTCGGCACGGCCAGGACGGCGGCGGCCTGCAGGACGGCCGTGGAGCCGGGGCCGAGTGGTGCGACCCGGCTGTTCACCGCCTCCTGCAGCGCGCGGGGCACCTTGGCCCCGGCCAGCGCGAGCGGGGCGCCCGCCTCGTCGGGCCGGGCCACGCGGTCGGCCAGGACCAGGATGTCCTCCTCCGCGGCGAGGGGGAGACCGCCGCTGCGCTCGTACAGCTCGCGGCAGAGCGGGCGGGTCGCCGCCGGTCCGAGGACGGAGGCGGCGAGCTCGCCGATGTGCGTCTCGCCGAGCGGGTCCAGCGCGAGGTCGGTGCCGCCCACCCCGAGCGGACGGCGGTACGGGGAGCCCAGGACGTTGCCGCTGCCGGGCAGTTCGCGCTCCCGGTAGGTTACGACCAGCCGGAGCCCCTCGGGCGGGTTGCGGGCCAGCAGGAGCAGCAGGTCGCGGGTGGCGTCGTCGGCCCAGTGCAGGTCCTCGACGACGAGGACGACGGGTCCGAGTGCGCGCAGCACCTCGTGGACGGCACGCATCAACTGCTGGTTGCGGGTGCCCCCCTCGGGTGCGGTCCGGGGCAGCCGGTCGGCGAGCTCCGGCAGGTAGGGGGCCAGCACGCCGGTCGCGGGCGAGAGCCGCACCTCGGCCGGCAGGTGGGCGCCGGCACCGCGCAGGGCGTCGAGCGCGGGCCCGAACGGCAGCGGCTCGCGCAGCGGGTGGCACCAGCCCCGCAGGACCGGCGGGCCCAGTCGGTCCAGGCGGTCGGCGGCCTCCCGCAGCAGCCGGGACTTGCCGATCCCGGCCTCGCCCTCCACGAACACCACGGCGGGCCCGGCCCGGAGCGCGTCGAGGAGCGAGCGCAGCTCGTCCGCCCGTCCGACGAACGCCAGTCCTGTCCGGCGGTCGGCGGCGGGACCCGGGGCCGACGCATCCCGCATGGAGTCCCCGAAACGGCGATCGGCCAGTGAGGGAACCGATCGTTCCACCCGGCGGACCGGCCGACCAGCACGAGACCGTATCGCCCGCAACCAACAGAAGGCAACACGGTCGGTGAAGGAGAAAGGGCGGGGGCGAAGGGGTCTCCAGAGGGCTTGACGTGAGGGAAGGCAGCGAGTTTGCTGGCGCGAATCCTGTTGGAAATAGTTCTGGTCTGTTGGTTTTTCTCGCCTTGTCGTAGCGTTCGGCGACCGCGCCGACGCCGTCACCGGGAGCCGTCATGCACCGCTCGCACCTCCGCCCGGCCGCTGTCGCGCTGGGCGTCCTGTCGCTCCTCGGACCCGCCGGCTGCACGCCGGCCGGCGGTCCGGCCCGGACCGCCGCGAACATCTCGATCACCTACCTGCAGAAGCAGGGCGACCAGCAGTACTTCCGGGAGGAGGCGGCCGGGGCCAGGGCCAGGGCCGAACGCCTCGGTGTCGAGCTGGTGGTGGCGGACCTCGGCGACGACGCCCGGCAGACCCTCGCCGAGGTGCGGGCCGCTGCGGAGCGGCGCACCGGCGGCCTGATCGTGGCCGTCCCGGATCCGGCGGTCGGTCCGGATCTGGTCGCCCTCGCGGCGCAGGCGAAGGTCCCGTTGCTCGCCTCCGACGACCAGATCTGCGCCACCAACGCCGTCCCGGCCGCCTGCGGTCAGGACGACCTGGTGCCGCGGATCGGCTTCTCCGGTCGGCAGATGGGAGCCGAGGTCGGCCGGCGGGCCGCCGAGGAGTTCGGGAAGGCCGGCTGGGACCGGGCGGACACCCGCATCCTCGCGGCCTGGAAGCACGACGTGACGGTCTGCACAGACCGTGTCAACGCCGCAGACGAGGCCTTCCTCTCCACCGCGGGGGCCAGCATCCGGCGGATCCACGTGGAGACCGACAACACCGTGGCCGGTGCGCGGGAGCGCGTCGCCGTCGCCGTCCGCGCGAACCCGAAAGTCAAGCACTGGGTGGTGTGGGGCTGCAACGACGAGAACGTGCAGGGCGGGGTGACCGCGCTGGCCAATGCCGGGTTCGGGGCCGAGGACGTGATCGGGGTGGGCCTGGGCGCGTACCTGGCCTGCAAGGACTGGAACGGCGGCGAGCCGTCCGGGATGAAGGCCGCGCTGTTCATCGACGGCCGGGGCGTCGGCGCGCTGGCCGTGCAGACGATGTACGACCGGCTTAAGAACGGCAAGGACTTCCCGAAGGAGGCGTTCGCACCGACCACCATGGTCGACCCGGGCAGTTGGAAGGCCGCCGGCCTGTCCTGCGGATGACCGGCACCTGCCCCGACCACCTACCGATCCGCGGCCGGGCCCCCGTACCGATCCCTGCCGGAGACCCGAACGTCACGGAAAGTCGACCACCGCGCGGTCGAACCGCGGCGCCGCGCACGTCTTCATGGAACACCCGCAACCCACCTCCGGTGAGGAGAACGCCCAGTGACAAGCGCAGCGGGCCCGGGACGGGCGGCCCCCGTCGGCCCGGCCCGGCAGCGGGCGGCCAACCGTGCGGTGCTCCTGCGCACCCTGCGCCTCGGCGGCCCGACCACCCGGCAGGAGCTCGCCAGCCGGAGCGGCCTGTCGCTGACCACCGTGGCCGGCCTGGTCACCGAGTTGGAGCCGACCGGCCTGGTCGTGCAGCACACCGTCGCCCACCCGCGCAGCGGACGCCGCCCCTTCGTGGTCGCCTTCAACCCCGGCGCCGGAGCGGCGCTCGCCGTCGACCTCGGACGCACCCGCCTGGCGGTGGCGGTCGGGGACCGGACGCGGCCGGTCCTCGCCGAGCGCACCGTCCCGCGCCCGCCCGAGGATCCCCAGCGCCTGGTCGGCCTGCTGGCGGAGCAGGTACTGGCGGAGGCCGGAACCGCTCCCGAGACGCTGGTCGGCGCTGCCGTGGCCGCGGGCCGCAGAGGCGTGCCGGGCGGATCCGACGACGGCGGCCGGCTGCTTCCGGGCCGGCCGGCGCCGTCCGAGGCGGCCGCCCTCGCCCGGGGGATCGAGCGGACGTGGCAGCTGCCGGTCACCGTGGAGAGCAGGGCGCGGCTGGGCGCGCTCGCCGAGGTCGTCCACGGCGCGGTTCGCGCTCCGGGGCCGCTCCTCAACCTCGTCCGGGACGAAGGGACGGAGCTCGGCATCGCGATCGGCGGCACGCTCTACAGCGGGGGCTCGGGCGGAGCGGGACGGATCGGCCACGTCGTGGTGGATCCGGGCGGCCGGCCGTGCGAGTGCGGCCGACGCGGCTGCCTCGACGCCTCGGTGGACGAGGACGCCCTGCGGCGGTCGCTCCACCCGGGGCCGGTGCCCGGCGGCGTCGATGCTGTCGGCCTGCTCGCGCGGGCGGTCGGGGCGGCGGCGGTGCTGATCGATCCCTCGACCGTGGTGCTCGGCGGCTCGCTCGCGTCGCTCGGCGAAGGGCTCGCGCAGCGGCTGCGGGCCGAACTGGCGGCCGCACCCGGGCCGGCTCCCGGCCCGGTCGTCGTGTGCTCCGCCCTGGGGGAGCGGGCGGTGCTGCTCGGCGCTCTGGACCTGGTGCTGTCGTCCTTCGGGCAACCGGGCCGACCGGCCGACCAGGGGTAGCCGCCGGGGCCGGATGCCCGGTCGCGCCGCCCACAACGGCCACGACCGGGCGCGCCGTGCCAGGGTGCACCGACGCAGGCCGCGGTGGGGGACGAACGGGGACGTCTCGTGCGCCCCTGTCGTGACGGCCGGTCAGAAACTATCACGGATCAACAGATATCAACGCTGGACCGAAGTGCCGAGGACGCGCCGCGCACCGCCGGACCCCGGAAAGCGGCGACCTGCCCTGCCCTGCTGCGGAGCTGCGGTCGACGAGCCTCCCAGGTGATGCACCGTCAACTTCGGTGTGCGCGATGCCTTGACAGGCGGGCGCGGCAGGCCGACGCTTTCCAACGTTCGGTTCCGTTGGATTCGGTGTGTTTCTGCGCCGATTGAGTATCGGAGGACCCCCACCTTGGCTCCCGTTCCCCGTGTTCGCCGACACCGCGCCGTCGGCTTCACCACCGCCCTGGCCCTGCTCGGCAGCGGCGCCACCCTCAGTGCCGCCGCGGTCGTCGGCCTCCAGGTCGCGACCGCCACCCCGGCCGCCGCGCTCCAGAACTCCCTGGCCCTCACCCCGCAGATGGGCTTCAACAACTGGAACTCCACCGGCTGCCGACCGGAGTTCAACGAGGCGATGGTGAAGGGCACCGCGGACCTGTTCGTCGCCCAGGGCCTGAAGGACGCCGGCTACACCTACGTCAACATCGACGACTGCTGGGCACTGCCCCAGCGCGACGCCGCCGGGAACCTCGTCCCGGACCCGGTCCGCTTCCCGAACGGCATCAAGGCCGTCGCCGACTACGTCCACGACAAGGGCCTGAAGTTCGGCATCTACTCCAGCGCCGGCACCAAGACCTGCGACCGCATCGGCTTCCCCGGCGGCCTCGGCCACGAGCAGCAGGACGCGAACCTGTGGGCGTCCTGGGGCGTCGACTACCTCAAGTACGACTCCTGCAACGGCAACGGCATCGAGCGGTACAAGGTCATGGGCGAGGCCCTCAGGGCGACCGGCCGCAACATCCTGTACGGCATCTGCGAATGGGGCACCACCCGGCCGTGGGCCTGGGCGAAGGACGTCGGCAGCTCGTGGCGCACCACCGGCGACATCTCCGACTCCTGGTCAGTCATGCTCACCATCGCCCACGCCAACCAGCCGCTCGCGCCCTTCGCCGGCCCCGGCTCCTGGAACGACCCCGACATGCTCGAGGTCGGCAACGGCCACATGACCGACACCGAGTACCGCACCCACTTCAGCCTCTGGGCCGAGATGGCCGCCCCGCTGCTCATCGGCACCGACCTGCGCAAGGCGACCCCGGAGACCTACGCGATCCTCAAGAACACCGACGTGATCGCCGTCGACCAGGACCCGCTCGGCCGCCAGGGCAGCGTCATCGCCAAGAGCGGCGGCCTGGTGGTGATGAGCAAACCCCTCGCCGACGGCTCCCGTGCCATCACCCTCACCAACGAGACCACCACCACCGCGGCCATCACGACCAGCGCGGAAGCCGCCGGGATCGGGGGTGCTCCGAGCTACACGCTCAAGGACCTGTGGTCCAAGGAGACCACGACCAGCAACGGCACCATCAGCGCGACCGTCCCCGCGCACGGCACCGTGATGTACCGGGTCACCCCGTCGCTCCGCACCGACATGCCGGCAGGGACCTACCAGCTCGGCGACCTCGCCTGGTCGGCCGCCCACACCACCCGCGGACCGGTCGAGCGCGACCACAGCGCCGGCGGCCCCGCCGCCGGGGACGGCGGACCGCTCACCATCGGCGGCGCCACCTACCCGAAAGGGCTGGGGGTGCGCCCGGAGTCCGACCTCCACTACTACCTGGGCAGCACGTGCACGGGCCTGACCGTCGACGTCGGCATCGACGACGAGTCCCCGGCCGGCTCGGCCATCTTCCGGATCTACCGCGACAGCACCGTCGTCGCGGACAGCGGAGTGCGCACAGCAGGTCAGGCTCCGGTGCGCCTGACCGCCGACCTGACCGGCGGCGAGGAACTGCGCCTCATCGCGACCGGTCCCGGGGGCGACGGCAGCGCCCACGCCGACTGGCTCGCTCCCCGTCTCACCTGCGGCCCAGCCGGGCCGAACACCCCCGTCGCCGCTCCGCTCGGTGACCGCGCCCAGGCCTACAGCAGCAACGGCTGGGGACCCGTCGAGATCGACCGCAGCAACGGGGAGAAGGCAGCCGGTGACGGGCACGCCCTGACCGTCGGTGGCACCGTCTACACCAAGGGCCTGGGCACCAACGCCAACTCCCTCGTCCTCTACGACCTCGGCGGCGCCTGCACCGGCCTGACCGTGGACGTGGGCGTCGACGACGAGGTGGGCGGCAAGGGCACCGTCGTGTTCGAGATCTACGCCGACGGACAGAAGGTCGCCGCCAGCGGCAGCCTCACCGGGAACGACGGACCGGTCCACCTCAGCGCCCACCTCGAGGGGGCCCGGGCGCTCATGCTCCGTGTCGCCGACGGCGGCGACAACACCCAGTACGACCACGCCGATTGGGCCGCGCCCCAACTGACCTGCCTCTGAACCGGATACCGGTCCCCGGTGTTGCCCGCGGCGGCGCCGGGGACCGTCGGGGCGGCGCAGCCGTCGGACGGAACCCACGGATACCGACCGGGGTGAGCCGGCCGGAGCTCCCGTCCGGCTGCTCCGCGCGGGCGGCGGCGCCGAAGATCGGCTGCGCTATATTCGGACCGGATCCCACCATGACGAGCCGGGGGTGGCAGTGGCCGACCAAGGACTGCTCGCGCAGCAGCGGCGTGCCCTGATCATGGAGGCCGTGCGCCGTGACGGCGCGGTACGCGTCGCGGACCTGGTGGCCAGCCTCGGGGTGTCCGACATGACCGTCCGGAGGGACCTCGACGCCCTGGAGCGCCGCGGGCTGGTGGAGAAGGTCCACGGCGGCGCCGTGGCGTCCACCGGAAGCGGCGACGAACCGGGGTTCGACGCCAAGTCCGGGCTGGAGTCCGCGGCCAAGGCGTCCATCGCCGACGCGGCGGCTGCCCTCGTCAAGCCGGGCAGTGTGGTCGGGTTGAGCGCCGGCACGACCACCTTCGCCGTCGCCAAGCGGCTGGTGCACGTCGAGGACCTGACCATCGTCACCAACTCGCTTCCCATCGACCAACTGGTCCGCAACGCCAAGACGATCAATCCGAAGCCGCCCGTCGTCCTGCTGACCGGCGGCTCGGCGACCCGTTCCGAGGCGCTGGTCGGGCCGATCGCGGAACGCACGATCGACTCCCTCCACGTCGACGTCCTGATCCTGGGCACCCACGGAGTGACCGAGCGGGACGGGCTGTCCAGCCCCAATTTGGCCGAGGCGCAGACCAATCGGGTCTTCATCTCCCGCGCCCGCCAGGTCGTGGTGGCGGCCGACCACACCAAGTGGGGCGTCGTGGGCCTGAGCACCTTCGCCGGCCTCGGTCAGATCAACTTCTTCGTCACCGACGCGGGCATGCCGACGGACGCCCAGGTCGCGCTGCGTGATCGGGTCGGCCAGCTCGTGGTGGTCGGCGTCGACGGCGAGCCGGACGAGTCGCTCTCCTGAGCTCCCGGCCGGATATCCGGCCGGATTCCCCGCCCGGCAAAACGCGGTCAATAAAACGCGATTGCCGAATTCTTGACACCGTGTGCGCCGATTCGGTGGGATGGAATGTCCGCCTGCGCCCCGAGTGACCCTTTCAACGCGCCCGACGATACGTCAACCACATTGCTGGAAACGCTGATCGACCGGCGTTGCGCCTTTCTGCGCCCTGCGCCACCCGCTGTGGTCACAAGGTGATTTCGGCCTTTCCCGCCGCTTGACGGAAACCGCGCCGCGACTGTCATATGTTGCTTGCAGTTTGAACCTGTTGGTTTCTGGTGGATTTCTCGGCGCTTCCTCCGCGCCGGTTCACCCTCTGATCCCTCACCTGCACCCCCACGCCGCCAAGCGGCTCATGCTCGAAGGAGCTCCCCATGTTCCGCACCACCCCCAGCCGTTCCGTCGTCGCGGCGGGCCTGCTGCTCGCCCTCGGTGCGACCGCCGCCTGCTCGACGGGGCAGCAGTCCACCGGCGGCACCGACCAGGCCGCCCCGGTCACCGGCCGGATCTCGATCACCTACCTGCAGAAGCAGGGCGACCAGGAGTACTTCGTCGGTGAGGCGGCCGGCGCGAAGGCGAAGGCCGCCGAGCTGGGGGTGGAGCTGAAGGTGGTCAACCTCGGCAACGACGCCAACAAGACGGTCAGCGAGGTGCAGTCCGCGATCGCGCAGAAGTCCAACGGCCTGATCGTCGTGGTGCCGGACCCGGCGGTCGGCCCGCAGGTCGTGCAGGCCGCCAAGGACGCCAGGGTCGCACTGCTGACCTCCGACGACCAGATCTGCGCCAACGGCCCGGACCCGTCCGCCTGCGGCAAGGAGAACCTGGTGCCCCGGATCGGCTTCTCGGGTGAGCAGATGGGCGGCGAGGTCGGCAAGCGCGCCGCCGAGGAGTTCAGGAAGGCCGGCTGGAACCCGGCGGAGACCCGCACCATCTCGGCCTGGAAGCAGGACGTCACGGTCTGCGGCGACCGGGTGAAGGCCGCGAAGGGCGCCTTCGGCGCGGCGGTGCAGGGCGTGCCGAACATCGACGTCGCCACCGACAACACCCCGACCGGCGCCCAGGACAGGATCGCCGCCACCGTCACCGCCAACCCCGGGGTCAAGCACTGGGTGGTGTGGGGCTGCAACGACGAGAACGTGCAGGGCGGGGTGACCGCGCTGGCCAACGCCGGGTTCAAGGCCGAGGACGTGGTCGGGGTGGGCCTGGGCGCGTACCTGGCCTGCAAGGACTGGAACGGCGGCAAGCCGTCCGGGATGAAGGCCGCGCTGTTCATCAACGGCAAGGACGTCGGCGCGCTCGCCGTCCAGACCATGGTCGACCGCCTGAAGAACGGCAAGGACTTCCCCGCCGAGGCCTTCGCCCCCACCCGGATGGTCGACGCCGCCACCTGGAAGGACGCCGGCGTCAGCTGCAGCTGAGCCCCCCGACCCGGTCGGCCCCACCGCCCCCGTGAGGCCGACCACCCAGACCCGACCCTCCCGCACGATCCGAAGGCGACACCATGAGCAGAGCTCGCGACATGAACCCGAATCCCCGCCCGCCCACCCCCGCACCCGCCGACAGCTTCGGCGTCCGGGACGTCTCCAAGCGGTTCGGTGCCGTCCGGGCGCTCGGCGGGGTGACCCTGGACTTCCCCGCCGGGCAGGTGACCGCGCTGATGGGCGAGAACGGTGCGGGCAAGTCCACCCTGCTGAAGATCCTCACCGGCGACCACCAGCCGACCGAGGGCGCCGTCGTCGTCGACGGGCAGCCGGTCCGCCTCGCCTCGCCGATCGACGCCCGCCGCGTCGGGATCCGGATCATCCCGCAGGAGCCCGAGATCATCCCGCACGTCTCGGTCGCCGAGAACGTCTACGCAGGCGCCCTTCCCCGCCGGGCCGGCCGCCGCCTGGATCGGGCCGAGCTGCGCCGCCGGATCACCGCCGATCTGCAGCGGCTCGGCTTCGCCGGAGTCCTCGACCCGGACCTGCTGGGCTCCCAGCTGACGCCCGCGCAGCGGCAGTTGGTGGAGATCCTGCGGGCGCTGACCGGCGAGGCGAAGGTGATCGCGTTCGACGAGCCGACCTCCTCGCTCTCCGAGCACGAGGTCGAGGCGCTGTTCGCCCTCATCCGTCGGCTGCGGGACCAGGGCGTCGCCGTGGTCTACGTCTCGCACCGGATGCAGGAGATCTTCCGCCTCGCCGACCGGATCGCCGTGCTGCGCGACGGCGAACTCGCCGGCCTCCAGGACGCCGCCACCACCGACGAGGGCCAGCTGGTCCGGCTGATGGTCGGCCGCGACCTGTCCGCCATGTTCTCGCGCAGCCGGGTGGCCACCGACCGGCTGGTCCTCGACGTGCGGGGCGTGACCACCGACGACGTCCGCGACGTCTCCTTGCGGATCCACGCCGGCGAGGTGGTCGGGCTCGCCGGGCTGATCGGCGCCGGACGCTCCGAACTCGGCCTCGCCCTGGCCGGCGACCTGCCCGTCCGCTCCGGCACCGCCACCCTGGACGGCCGCCCGCTGCCGTTCGGCCGTCCCGGTGCCGTCATCCGCGCCGGGCTCGGCCTCGCCCCGGAGGAGCGCAAGGCGCAGGCCCTGTTCCTGCAGCGCTCGATCCGCGACAACACCTCCATCGCCGTGCTGGAACGCCTGCGCCGCTTCCGGTTCGTGCGCCGCGGCGCGGAGAAGCAGCTCGCCCAGGAGTACGCGGACCGGCTGCGGGTGCGCACCCCCTCGATCGAGCACGAGGTCGGCAAGCTCTCCGGCGGCAACCAGCAGAAGGTGGTCCTCGCCCGCTGGCTGGCCCGCAGGCCCAAGGTCCTCATTTTGGACGAGCCGACCCGCGGCATCGACGTCGGCGCGAAGGCCGAGATCTACCGGATCATCGCCGACCTCGCCGAACAAGGCGTCGCCGTCCTGGTGATCTCCTCCGAACTCCCCGAGGTCCTCGGCCTCGCCGACCGCGTCGTGGTGATGCAGAACGGCCGCGTCACCGGCGAAGTCGACCGCCGCGACGCCACCGAAGAGGCCATCCTCGCCCTCGCCATGGCCGACGACCTCGCCCCCGCTCGCACCCCTGGAGCCACCGCATGAGCACCACCACCGGCACCCCCCGGACCACCGGCGGCGCGAGCGCACCCGAGAACCGCACCGTCCGCCGACTCTCCGCCCTGGCCGCCCTCAACGGGCAAAACCTCAGCCTGATCGGCGCGTTGGTCGTCGTCCTGGCCTTGTTCGGGGTCCTCAACGAGAACTACCTCAGCCTGACCAACCTCCAGGTCATCGCCGAGGCCGCCACCATCACCGGCCTCCTCGCCGTCGTCCAGACCGTCGTCATCATCTGCGGCGGCCTCGACATCTCCGTCGGCTCCCAGGCAGGCGTCGCCTCCGTCGTCTCCGCGATGGCCTTCACCACCGCCGGCTCCAACGCCTTCGCCGGCACGGCCGCCGCCATCGCCGTCGGCCTGCTGATCGGCCTGCTCAACGGCGCCGTCATCGTCTACGGCCGGGTCAACCCCACCATCGCCACCCTCGCCGGCCTCGCCGCCTACAAGGGCCTCGCCCAACTCCTCTCCGACGGCCGCGCCCAGGGCTACGTCCTCAACGACCCCGTCTTCGTCTTCCTCGGCCGCGGCAAGATCGCCGGCCTGCCCGTCATGGTCTGGATCCTGATCGCGGCAGCCCTCGCCGTCCACGTCCTGCTCAAGTACACCGACCTCGGCCGCAACCTGTACGCGATCGGCGGCAACGACACCGCCGCCCGCCTCGCCGGCATCAACATCAACAAATACCTCATCGCCGTCTACGCCCTCATCGGCACCGTCGCCGCCGTCGCCGGCATCCTCCTCACCGCCCGCACCGGATCCGGCCAGCCCACCTCCGGCAGCGAAGGCCTCGAACTCAAAGCCATCACCGCCGCCGCCCTCGGCGGCTGCGCCCTCAAGGGCGGCAAGGGCGGCATCGGCGGCACCCTGCTCGCCGTCGCCCTCCTCGGCGCCCTGGAGAACGGCCTCACCGTCCAGGGCATCAACTCCTTCTGGCAGAACGTCGCCCAAGGCACCCTCCTGGTCCTCGCCGTCGTCGTCCAGCAACGCCGCACCGGCGAACGCGCCATCGGCCTCCCCGCCTGACCCGCACCCACCCCTCGATCTCCGCCGGTGCCTGCCCCCGTACGGTCGCCGCAAAGGAGCGGCGGTCGGGCAGGAGCCCCGTCGGCGGACGGCGGCGGCCGTTGAGGGTCGGTCTCGTCGCCAACCACGCCGGTGGCGTCCACCTCTGCGGACGCCACCGGCATCCCCATGCCCCCACCACTACCCACCCCACCGCACCCCGGTACCCACCCCACCGCGACCCGCCCGCAGTGGTTATCAGAACGTCGCCGAGATCCGAGCGGAACGACCTCGACCGCGGTGCCCCGCACGATTTCTCATGGATCACCCGAAGCGGAGTGCCGTACCGGCGCCGCCCCGACCGTCGCAGGCTGGTGAGTGGACATGACGGACATCGAGACCATCCCGGAGGGCCGGAAGGGCGCTGCGGCGATCTACCTCCGCTGCTACCCGCAGGACAGTTGGCACCTCCTCGACCACCGTCCCGCGCTCAACGACCACGCCCGGCGCCTCGGACTCGGCACTCCGGCCGTCTACCTGGACAACGGCTGCCGCTCCATCGGATCCAGACCGGCACTCGACAGCCTGATCGAGGCGGTCGAGCAGGGCCTGTACGCGACCGTTCTCGTCCCCGGGCCGTTCGTGTTCGCGCTGGACGAAGCCGCCGCGGCGGCCGTGGTGGGGCGCCTGGAGGCCGCCGGCTGCCGCGTCGTCGTCGCACCTCCATCGTCGGACCGTACGGTTGCGGACATGGAGAGGTGAGACTGCGGTGGGAGAAAGCTCCGGCCTCACCGTCTGCCGAAGTGGTGAACATCTGATGCCCGTTCACCTGCGCAGAGCCACAGGTCCAGGGCGCCGAGCAGTGGGGCCCGACCGCGCAGCGTCGAGCGGACCAGCGGAGGGACCGGGTCGGCGTTCTGCCACGCGGCCAGCCCGGCGCGCAGTTGGGCGGCGAACGGCTCCCCCAGGTCGGCGAGAGAACCGCCGAGAACCACCACGGACGGGTCGATCACCAGCGACGCGGCGGCCACCGCCTGGGCCAGCAGCAGCACTTCGTCGGTGGGATCCGTCCGCGACGGGACCGGGCCGAGCCGGGCGGCACGCTGCAGGGCCGACCTGTCGACGTACGCGTCGAGGCAGCCGCGCCGTCCGCACGGGCAGAGCCGCCCACCGGCGCGGACGACATGGTGGCCGATCATGCCCGCAGTTCCCGAGTGGCCGCGGTGGATCCTGCCGCCGATCGTGATCCCCAGGTCGACCCGGCCGTCGCAGGTGACGTTGAGCAGGGTCCGGGCCTGTGGCTCCGGGCTCCGGGAGGACTCGGCGAGGGCGCCCAGGCGGGCCCGGCTCTCGACGGCGACCGGCAGGTGCCACTGCTCGCCCAGCACCCGTACGAGGTTCCCCGCGTCGATGCCGCCGTGCGCCGCGGGACCGGCACCGCCCGGCTGCTCGGACAGGGTGCACGCGGTGGGCGTGGTGGACACGCGGTCCAGCGCAACCGTGGCGCCGAGCAGGACCGCTGGATCCGCGCCGGACTCGGCAACGACCCGCCGGGTCATGGCGTCCACCAGGCGCCGGGTGGTCCGCGGGTGGTCTCGCGGGGGGCGTTCCGCGCTGAGCTCGGCGCGGATGCCTGCGGCGGGCGTGGCGACGGCTGCGGCGATGTGCCGGGGACCGATGTCGAGGGCGAGTGCCGCGACGGCGCTGCGGCTGAGGGCGACGAGCAGCGGTCGCCGACCGCTGCCGCCCTGGGCCACCGGCACTTGGGTGACCGTTCCGGCCAGCTCAAGCTCCGTCACCAGGGAGGCGACGGTACTCGTCGACAGACCGGTGCGCCGGGTCAGTTCGTGCCTGGTCGTCGGACCGCTCGAACGCAGGGCCCGCAGCAGCGCGCTGCGGTTGTCGGTGCGTTCGCGGGCCCGGGCGCCGAGCGGAGGCCGCGGTGCCTCGCCGGAACCCCGGGACATCAGGCCGCCTCCTCGGCGGTGGTCGAGCCGTCGATGCGCACCAGAGCGCTGATCAGGGTGCCGTCGGGGCCGGCGTCGACCGCACAGTCGTCGCTGACGGCCCGTACCAGGTCCAACCCCCGTCCGCAGGTTGCACTGTGGTCGGCGCGATTGGCCCGAGGGCGGGTGCGTTCGAGCCAGTGCCCGTCGTCGCGCACCGCGACCACCAGTTCGGATCCCCCGAAGTGGACCATGACCGTCACCGAGTGGCTTCCGCTGTGCAGGACGGCGTTGGTCACCAGTTCGCTGACGACCAGGCACGCGGTGTCGCAGACCTCCTCCGCGAGCCGGAGTCGGCGCACGCAGGACCGGACGAAGTGCCGCATCGAGGGCACGCACGCAGCGCTGGGGGCCATGGCGCAGGCCGACCACGAGACCGCGGAGACCGGACGGGCCCAGGGCTCGGCGAGCGGCTCGGGGGCGATGGTGGTGGTCATGGCGACCTCCTGGCAGGAAGGGTGCTGGGCCCGTCCCGGGGGTGCCTGTGCCGGTCTTTCCGAGCGGCTGGAATTCTTACCGGCTCCGGAAGATTGCTGGGCGTTTTTCCGGGACACCTCCATCAAAGATGAATGCGATCGTCGGTTTCCAGTGCGCAGGAGGGCGATTCCGGTGCACTTTCGGACCACGAGTGGGTGGTCGCTGGGTAGTGCGGGCCGTCGACATGGGTAGTGGCCGAGGTGCCCGGTCACAAGCGTCCTGCCTGCGGGAATGTTCTGCCTACCGGCCGGTGGCGTGCTCACGGACGAGGATAAGGGAATTCCGCGCGCGCATGGACCACGCGGCGGAATCGGGCCGCTCCTGCGTTCGGGCGGCGGGAAGAGGGGCGCCGGTCGAGGACCTCGACCCGGAGGCCGGTGGTCCCGGCCGGAGGGCTAGCATGGAAGGACGTTTTCGCCGGATATCGACTCGTCCATCCAGGGTTGTCATGACAGAGCTGTCGGGCGGGGGGCCGCGTACCGGTCATCGCGCGGGTTTCGCGTTCGTGGGGCGCGAGCGAGAGATGCGCTCACTGGTGGAGGGCCTGCGGGACGCCCCGGCGGTGGTCCTGGTCGAGGGCGAGGGCGGGGTGGGCAAGTCCCGGCTGCTGCGGGAGGCCGCCGCGCGCCTGGAGGGCGGGGGACTGGTCCTGCTGCGGGGCTGGTGCCATCCGCTGCGCGAACCGTTGCCGTTCGGGCCGGTCGTCGACGCGCTGCGCGACGCTCACACCCTCTTCGGCCCCGAGACGTACTTCAGCCCCGCGACGGCCGTCCTCGCGCCGTTCATCCCGGAACTCGCCCCCCGACTGCCGGTGCCCGGCCCGGAGATCGACGGCCAGGCACGGCGGCAGCAGCTGATGCGGGCGGTGCACGACCTGCTGCGCGCGCTGGGTCCGGTCGTGCTGATGGTGGAGGACCTCCACTGGGCGGACGAGGCGACCAGGGACCTGCTCCTGCTGCTGGCCAGGAACCCGCCGCCGAAGCTGCGGATGGCCCTGACCTACCGCCGGGGCGACCTGTCCGGCGACCGCGGCGTGCTCGGCTCGCCGTACCGGCGGCCGGTGGGGGTCGGAGGCGCCGAGATCGCCCTGAGCCCGCTGACCGAGGAGCACGTGCGCGAACTCGCCGCCTCGGCGATCGGCCCGGCCGCGGCCGCCCGGCTCGGCCACGAGCTCTACGAGCGCAGCGGCGGGCTTCCGCTCGCCGCAGAGGAAGACCTCCTGGTGCTCACGAAGCGGGCGGCCAAAGACGGCAAGGGCCTCACGCTGGAGGACACGGCAGTGCCGCGCGTGCTGCAGGAGGCGGTCAACAGCCGGGTGGCGGGGCTCGACCCGGCGGCGGTCTCGGTGGTCCAGGCGGCCGCGGTGCTGGCCGTGCCGGCGAGCGAGGAGCAGCTCACGCGGATGGCCGGGCTGACGGACGAGCAGGGCGAACAGGCCCTGACGGAGGATCTGTCGGCCGACGTGCTGGTCGAACGCGGCCCGGGCCGGTACGGGTTCCGCCACGTGCTGGCCCGGCGGGCCGTGTACGAGCGGATCCTCGGCCCGCGCCGGCGCCGGCTGCACCTGCGCGCCATCGAGGCACTGTCCGGGCAGGACAGCCTCGCGCTGGTCCAGATCGCCCACCACACCCGGCAGCTCGGCGACGTCACGGCCTGGCTGCCCAGGGCCATGGAGGCCGCGGACCACGCGGTCAACGTCGGGGACGAGGGCGTCGCCGCGGAACTCCTCCAGCAGCTCCTCGCCGAGCCGGCCCTGCCCCCGGAGGACCGCGCCCGGACCGCCGTCGTCCTCAGCAATCTGGCCTTCGTCAGCCTCGACTCGGTGGCGAGCACCGCGATCCTCGGCCGGATCGTCGCCGACCCCGCCTTGCCGACCCCCGTCCGCGGCGAGATCCGCCTCAACCTCGCCCGCACCCTGATGAACACCAGCACCGACCGGGTCCGGCAGATGGAGGAGCTGGAACGCGCGATCACCGAGCTGGACACCCGCCCCGGCCTGGCCGCCAGCGCCATGGCCGCCCTGAGCATGGGCCACCGCGCCAGCGTCACCCTCGCCCAGGACCGCGAGCTGATGGACCGGGCCGCGGACATCGTCGCCCGTAGCGACGACGCGGTGGCTCGCGCGACCGTTCTGGCGCTGAGGATCACCCTGCTCGCGCTCTCCGGCGACCCGCAGGCCTGGGACCTGACGGCGCAACTTCCCCGCGAGAGCCCCGACCGCGACGTGCGGCGCCAGGTGGCGCGGGCCCTGCACAACCTCGCCGACGCCGCCTTCGTGTTCGGCTTGGACGACCGGATCGGCGCCCCGCTGCGCGAAGCCGAGGAGCTGTGCGCCAACTCCGGGTACAAGCTGTTCGCCCACGGCTGCGAGGTCATCCGGCTACGGCTGGACGCCGGAGCCGGGCGCTGGGACGGCCTGGACTACCGGATCGAGGAGATGCTCCCCGCGACGTCCGAAGGCAGCGGCTTCCAGACCGAGATCCTGATGGTGCGCGCCATGCTGAACCTCGCGCGCGGTCAGTGGGCCCGGGCCCGTGAGGACCTCGCGACCTTCGACGTCGGAGACGAGGACCACACCTACTGGCAGCTCGGGCAGCAGGCGCTGCCCGTCCTCGCCCGCATCGACCTGCTGGAGGACGCACCCGACCGCGCCTGGGAACGGCTGCAGGGAGCCCTCGCGGTTCGGCGCCACAAGGGCGGCTGGATGTGGGCGACCGAACTGGTCCCGACCGCCGTGCAGGCCGCGCTGGCCGTCGGCCTGCGCCCGGACGCCGAGCGGCTGACCGCCGAGGCTGCCGCCGGAATCAAGGGCATCGACGCGCCCGGAGCCGAGGCCGAGGTGGTCTGGTGCAAGGGCCTGCTCGCCGCCGACACCGATCCCGAGGTCGCCGCCTCCCTGCTGGAACAGGCCCAGATCCGCTACGCGGCCATCGGCCGGGTGTACACCGCCGCCCTCCTGGCGGAACAGGCGGGCCGCCAGCAACTCACCCTGAACACCGGTCAGGGCGCCAGTGTCGTGCAGTCCGCCCTCGACACCTTCACCCGGCTCGGCGCCACCGCCGACGCCGACCGCTGCCGCCAGGCCCTGCGCGCCAGCGGCAGGCTGCGGCCGTCCTCGCGCGGCCGCCGCACCTACGGCGCCGGCCTCTCGCCCCGCGAGCGGCAGGTCGCCGAGCTGCTGGCCACCGGCGCGGCCAACCAGGACATCGCCCGGACCCTGGCACTCTCGCCCCGGACCGTCGAGCACCACGTCGCCAACACGCTCAAGAAGCTCGGCGTCACCCGCGCCCAGGTCGCCGAGGTGCTCCGGGCCGGCGGCACCGGCCCCTGACGCCTCCTCAGGTACGCGCGTCCGGGCCGCTGCCGGCGTTCCGGTCGGATCAGACGATGGTGGCGACGTCGATGACGAAGCGGTAGCGGACGTCGGAGGCCAGCACGCGCTCGTACGCGTCGTTGATCCGGTCGGCGGGGATCACCTCGATGTCGGCGCCGATCCCGTTTTCGGCGCAGAAGTCGAGCATCTCCTGGGTCAGGGCGATGCCGCCGATCATCGAGCCGGTCAGCACGCGCCGGGCGCTGCCGAGCAGGAAGCCGTTGACGCTCATCGGGCCGGGGGCGGCGCCGACGTTGGCGAGGACGCCGTCGAGGGTGAGCAGGCCGAGGTAGGCGTTGATGTCGAGATCGGCGCTGACGGTGTTGACGATCAGGTCGAACCGCCCGGCGAGCTCGCTGAAGGTGGCGGGGTCGGAGGTCGCCCAGTAGTGGTCGGCCCCGAGGCGGCGGCCGTCCTCCTGCTTCTTCAACGACTGGGAGAGGACGGTGACCTCGGCGCCCAGCGCATGGGCGATCTTGACGGCCATGTGGCCGAGGCCGCCGAGGCCGACGACGGCGACCTTCTTGCCGGGCCCCGCGCCCCAGTGGCGCAGCGGCGCGTAGGTGGTGATGCCCGCGCACAGCAGTGGGGCCGCCGCGGCCGGGTCGAGGCCGTCGGGGACGGACAGCACGAAGCCGGCGTCGACGACGACGTGGGTGGAGTAGCCGCCCTGGGTGGTGGTGCCGTCGTGGTCGGTGGAGGCGTAGGTGAAGACCGGCCCTTCGGCGCAGTACTGCTGGTCGCCGCCGAGGCAGGGGGCACAGCGGCCGCAGGAGTTGACCAGGCAGCCGACGCCGACGCGGTCGCCGACCCGGTGGCCGGTGACGTCGGCGCCGACTTCGGTGACGGTGCCGACGATCTCGTGGCCGGGGACGACGGGGAAGGGCTGGGGGCCCCACTCGCCGCGGACGGTGTGGATGTCGGAGTGGCAGATGCCCGCGTACTCGATGGCGATCAGGACGTCGTTCGCTCCGACGTCGCGGCGCTCGACGGTGGTGGGGGCCAGCGGCTGGCCGGCGGCGGGGGCGGCGTAGGCGTTGACGCGCATGCGCAGGTGTTCCTTTCGGTGAAGACCGGGTTGGGTTCGGGAATGCCGTCAGGGCTTGAGGAGGGCCTTGACGGCGCGGCGCTCGTTCATGGCACGGTAGCCGTCGGCGACCTGCTCCAGGGGCAGGGTGAGGTCGAAGACCTTGCCGGGGTCGATGCGGCCGGTCAGGACGCGTTCGACGAGGTCGGGCAGGTAGCGGCGGACAGGGGCGGGGCCGCCGCGCAGGCCGACGTGGGAGAAGAACAGCTCCTGGCCGTCGATCGCGACGTCGTGGGGGACGCCGACGAAGCCCACGTTGCCGCCGGGCCGGGTGCTGTGCAGGGCCTGCCGCATGGACTCGGCGGTGCCGACGCACTCCAGCACGCTGTCGGCGCCGATGCCGCCGGTCAGCTCCTTGATCCGGGCCACTCCCTCCTCGCCGCGTTCGGTGACGATGTCGGTGGCGCCGAAGTCGAGGGCGAGCTTCTGCCGGTTCGCGTGGCGCGACATGGCGATGATCCGCTCGGCGCCCATCTCCTTCGCGGCGATCACCGCGCACAGACCGACCGCGCCGTCACCGACGACCACGGCGGTGGAACCGGGCCGGACCTCGGCGGCGTCGGCGGCGTACCAGCCGGTGCCCATCACGTCCGAGTTCGCCAGCAGCCCGGGCCAGAAGCGTTCGTCCGGCACGCCGTCGGACGTGACCAGGGTGCCGGCGGCGTTCGGGATGCGGACGTACTCGGCCTGGCAGGTGGACATGAACTCGCGGTGCAGGCAGTTCGACTGGAATCCGTTCACGCAGTGCGGGCAGCTGTTGTCGGAGGTCGCGAACGAGCCGACGACGAACTGGCCGGGCCGCAGGCCGGTGACATCACGACCGACCTCCTCGACGAAGCCGACGTACTCGTGCCCCATCGGACGGGGCTCGTCGACCGCGTCCAGGCCGCGCCACGGCCACAGGTCGGAGCCGCAGACGCAGGTGACGGCCGTGCGGATGATTGCATCCGTGGGCTTGAGGATCTTCGGGTCGTCCAGGGTTTCGAAGCGCACGTCGCCGGGGGCGTGGATCACTGCTCCGCGCATGGGAAGGTCCTTACGTCGAACGGAAGGGGAGCCCGGGCGGTGCCGTCCGGTGGCTCTCTTCCAGCGAACCGCGCCTTCCGGTGGTGAGCGAGGCACCAGCGAGGGGTGTACCGCCAGTACATCCCTTCCGCAGCCGTCAGGCCGTACGGTCGGAGACATGGACAACCGCGAGGAGGTCCGCGAGTTCCTGACCTCGCGGCGGGCGAAGATCAACCCGGAGCAGGCCGGCTTGCCCGCGGGGCCGAGGCGGCGCGTGCCCGGCCTGCGCCGGAGCGAGGTCGCCGCGCTGGCCGACATGAGCGTCGAGTACTACGCGAAACTCGAACGCGGCAACGTGGCCGGCGCCTCCCCGGCCGTCCTCGAAGCCGTCGCCCGCGCCCTGCAGATGGACGACGCCGAACGCGCCCACCTGTTGCACCTGGCCCAGGCCGCCGACGGCTCCGACGCCCTCACCCGCCCCCGGCGCCGCACCGGCGCGCGGCAGTGGATCCCGCACCGCAGTCTCCAGTGGACCCTCGACGCGATCACCGCCGGGCCCGCGGTCGTTGCGAACGGCCGCTCGGACGTCCTGGCCGCCAACCCGCTGGCCCGCGCGTTCTACGCCGACCTGTTCGCCAACCCCGACAACCAGGGCAACCTGGCCCGCTTCAACTTCCTCGACCCGGCCTCCCGCCCCTTCTACCCCGACTGGGAGCTCTTCGCCGACATGGCGGTCGCCGTCCTGCGCCGCGAAGCCGGCCGCGACCCCCACGACAAGAACCTGCACGACCTGATCGGCGAGCTGTCCACCCGCAGCACGGAGTTCCGCACCCGCTGGGGCGCCCACGACGTCCGTCGCCACGGAACCGGCACCAAACGCTTCCACCACCCCGCCGTCGGCGACCTCACCCTCGCCTACGAGTCGCTCGATCTCGCCGCCGAACCCGGGCTCCACATGACCGTCTACACCGCCGAGCCCGGCTCCCCTTCGGAAGAAGGCCTGCGCCTGCTCGCATCCCTCGCCGCGACCGAGGCGGTCGGCCCGGCCGTGCGGCGCCCCGCCGGTTGAAAGACCCCGCACGGGATGCGCTGAACCCCTTCCGGCAGCCAGGCGTGACCCAACCGGGCAGTTGGGCGTTTGGAAAGTGAAAGTGTCGAGGTGCACTGTCGGTATCCGGCCCACTTATGACTATTATCGGCGAAAGCTGCTATGTTCTGGGCAGGGCCTGGCCCGGGGTCGGGCGTCGTCGCATTGCGGCGTCGCGTGTGTGGGGAGGGAGGGTTGCTTCGGTGTCCGCGGAGTTCGAGGTCGGAGCCCGGGTCGTGCACTATCGCGACGTGACCCGTACGGGGACGCTCCTCGCGCTGCGGCGCTGGTGGTACCCGCCGGGCCTGCGTGGCTGGTTCGTCCGGTGGGACGGCAGCACGGAACCGGTCCGTGTACGGGCCGGAACGTGGCGCGTACCGGACGTCCCCCGGCACCGCACCCACCTGGTCGGCGCGACGCCGGCCCGGGTGTGACGCTGAAGCGCCCGCCCAGCGCCGCCACTGTGCGGGGGATGGGGCGGAGTCAAGGTAGTGGGAGAACCATGAGGTGGGGGGAGACTGTGCCCGGCAAGGACCGTGGTCCGGACGTCGAGCTCGCCGTCGCCGCTGCCGGGCTGGTGCTGCCCGGAAGCGTGGTGGCGTTGCCGGCCGGTCGGTCGGCCTGCGGCGTCGCGCGCCACCTGCTCGGGATTCCGCGCCTGACCGTGGTGACGAACAGTCTGCCCGCGGCCGGGGTCCTGCGGTACGAGGGCGGTGGGCCGGAGACGGCGGCGCCCGCCGTGCTGCTGACGGGCGGCACCACCACGCGATCCGGCACCGTCCTGGGTCCGTTGGCCGAACAGGCGATCCACTCGTTGCACGCCGATGTGGTGATCCTGGGTGCGCACGGGATCTCGGCCGACGGCATCACGGCGGCCGGACCGGCCGAAGCGCGGGCCGAGCGGGCGTTCCTGGCCTCCGCCCGGCGCGCCGTTGCCCTCGCGGACACCGCGGCCTGGGCCACCGCGGGCAGCGACGCCGTCGCGACGCTCGACGAAGTCGATGTCCTCGTGGTGCACGGCGCCCTGCCGGCGCGCACCCGCTCACGAGTGGCCCGCGCGGTGCGCGACCTCCTCGTGGCCGGGGCCGGCTGACCGCCCGGCGGCAGGTCCAGCCGCAGGTTGTCGGACCTGCGGTCGCCCCGGCACGGCCGCCCTGCGGTCGGCCCCGGCGGGGCCGCACCGGGCCCGGGCCCCAGGCGTGGCGGCCCTTGGCCCCGGCCCAGGCGTGGCCGCCCCGGCACCGCTGCCTCAGGCCTCCGCCCTGGCACGGTGCTCGGCCTGGGTCCGGGCGCCGGGGCCACCGGTGGTCACCCGACGCGACCTGCCGCGTCCGCAGCAGACAGGTCCGCCGGCTCGCCGCGGACCTCGATCTCGCGGTCGGCGAAGTCCGCCACCCGCGGCCGTAGCGTCGCCAGCACCACGGCGATGCCACAATCCACCGTCGCCGCCGTGAAGAGCTCCATCACGAGGTCGCTGCCGCGGCGGTCGAGTGCTCCCGTCGGCTCGTCGGCGAAGATCACGCGGGGCGAGAGGGCCAGCGTCCGGGCGATCGCCACCCGCCGGCACTCGCCGTCGGACAGTTCCTCGGGCCGCAGGCCGGCGAGGTCGGCCACGCCCATGCGTTCCAGCCAGGGCATCGCCTCGCGCTCGGCCTCCTCGGTCGGCCGACCGAGCAGCCGCAGCGGCAGGGCCGTGTTCTCGCGGCAGGTCAGGGTCGGCACCAGGTGCGCGAGCCCGGAGACGAAGCCGAAGGAGGTCCGGCGCAGGTGTCGGAGGTCGCTGTCGCCCATCGCCGTCACGGATCGGCCGTCGAACCGGATCTCGCCCTCGTCCGGGCGGACGATGCCCGACAGGCAGTGGAGCAGTGTGGAGGTGCCGAACGCGGATTCGCCCATGACGGCGACGATCTCGCCCGGCGCGACGGCGATCTCCCCGCCGTCGAGGACGACGGTACGGCCGTAGGACTTGCGAAGGCCTGTTGCGGACAGCAGCGGTTGCTGACGGGGCATGAGGGTGGTGCCTCTCTCCGGGACGACGAGTTCGGCGGGTCGGCCCCCCGCGGTGCCGGGCGGGAGGCGCGGTCGCGGGCTGGTGCCGAAGCGCTCGTGGTGCGCGTGCGGGCGTCCTCCAGGCGCCGGGTGCACGTGCACGCGGGGGCGTGCGGACACGGTCCAGCTAAGCCGTGTCCCCGCGCTCCACGAGAGCGGGGGACGGTCACGGCATGGTGTCGCCCGGGTCAATGCGTGGGGAGACGGTAGGTAGTGCCCTCGTCGACTACCTACCGGACGGTGGCGGAGGGAGGCTACGCGCCCGTGCCCGCGACGGCGAGGTCGACGGCGGCGGGGCTGAGCACGTGTTCGATGACCATGACGGAGGCGCCGATGACGCCGGCGCGGTCGCCGAGTTCGCGGGTGCGGATGGCCAGGTGCTGGGTGGCCAGGGGGAGGGACCGGGTGTAGATCGCCTCGCGGACGCCGGCGAGGAGGTGTTCTCCGGCGTCGGAGATGTCCCCGCCGATGACGATGACGGACGGGTTGAAGAAGTTCACCAGTGAGGCGAGCACCTCGCCGATGTTGCGGCCCGCCTGACGGACCGTCTTGACCGCCGCCGCGTTGCCGCCGCGTACCAGGTGGACGACGGCCCGGCTGTCGTGGGCGTCCAGGCCCTGGGCGCGGAGCTGGGCGGCGAGGGCGGATCCGCCGGCGAGGGCCTCCAGGCAGCCGGTGTTGCCGCAGCGGCAGAGCAGGTCGGTGGCGGCGGGCACCTGGATGTGTCCGATGTCGCCGGCCGCGCCCTGGGCGCCGCGGTGGAGGCGGTGGTCGGTGATGAGGCCGCAGCCGATGCCGGTGCCGACCTTGACGAAGAGCATGTCGGCGACGTCGGGGCTGGCGGCCCAGTGCTCGCCGACGGCCATGATGTTGACGTCGTTGTCGACCAGGACGGGGGCGCCCAGGCGGGGGCCGAGCCGGCCGGGGACGTCGAAGCCGTCCCAGCCCGGCATGATCGGCGGGTTGACCGGGCGTCCGGTGGAGTGCTCGACCGGCCCGGGCAGGCCGATGCCGACGCCGCAGACGTCCGCGAGGCTGTGGCCGGACTCGTCCAGCAGGCGCTGGAAGGTCTCGACGAGCCAGTCGAGGACGCGTTCGGGCCCGTCGGTGATCGGCAGGTCCTGGCCGTACTCGGCGAGGACCCGGGTGGACAGGTCCGTGACGGCCAGGCGGGCGTGGGTGGCTCCGAGGTCCGCGGCGAGGACGATCCTGGCGCCGGCGTTGAAGGAGAAGGCCACGGCGGGCCGGCCGCCGGAGGAGATCGCCTCGCCGCCGGGGGCGATCCACTGCTGGTCGAGAAGGGCGTCCAGGCGCTGGGAGACGGTCGACCTGGCGAGGCCGGTGAGCTGGACGAGCTCGGTCCGGGTCCGGGCGGGGCCGTCGCGCAGGATCGCCAGAATCGCCCCCGCGCCCGCCGGTTCGGTCGTCAACTCCGTGTCTCCTCCGTGTCACGTGCGCTTCTCGGCAACGGACTAATCATACCGAGGATCGCACTTTTGCTTGACGTTCGTCATAAGTCGTTCATACGATCTGCCCCATGCTCGACATACGACGACAGTCGGCGGAAGTCAGGACGGGAATCGTCGGAACTGGCTTCATCGGCCGCATACACGCCCGGGCGGTCCGACAGGCCGGCGCCCGGTTGGTGGGGGTCGCGGGGGCGGACAGGGACGACGCGATCAGGGGTGCCGAAGCGGTCGGGGCAGAGAAGGCCTTCGACTCGGCGGAGGAACTGATCGGATCCGGTCTCATCGACGTCCTGCACGTCTGCACCCCGAACCACCTGCACGCCCCCATCGCCCTCAAGGCGCTCGACGCCGGCCTCGCGGTGATCTGCGAGAAGCCGCTCGCCACCGACGCCGCGACGGCCGCACTCATGGCCGAGCGGGCCCATGACACGGGAGCGGTCGCCGCCGTCCCCTTCGTCTACCGCTTCCACCCGATGGTCCGCGAAGCCCGCGCCCGTCTCGCCGGCCTCGGCCGGATCAGCCTCGTCCAGGGCGGCTACCTGCAGGACTGGCTGCTCGAGTCGAGTGACGACAACTGGCGGATCGACCCCGCCAAGGGCGGCCCGGGCCGCACCATCGGTGACATCGGCTCCCACTGGTTTGACCTGGTGGAGTTCGTGACGGGCGACCGGATCACCCGGGTGTGCGCGCAGACCGCGGTCACCGTCGCCGACCGGGCGAGCGGACCCGTCCTCACCGAGGACCTCGCCACCGTCCAGTTCACCACCGCCTCCGGCGCCCTCGGCACGGTCTGCGTCAGCCAGGTCGCCGCCGGCCGCAAGAACCGGCTCTTCCTGGAGGTCTCGGCCGCGACCGGCAGCCTGGCCTTCGACCAGGAGAACCCGGAGCAGCTCTGGCTCGGCGGCCGCAGCGGCTCCCAGGCCCTGGTCCGCGACCCGAAGACCCTCTCGCCCGAGGCCCTGCGCTACGCGCCGCTGCCCGCGGGCCACCCGCAGGGCTTCCACGACTGCTTCAACGCCTTCGTCGACGACACCTACGCCGCGATCAGGGGCGAGCACCGCGAGGGCCTGCCGACCTTCCAGGACGGCGCGCGCGCCGCCCACCTCACCGACGCGGCCCTGAGGTCCGCGCACGAGGGCCGGTGGGTCCCGTGCTGAGGGCCGCCGGAGCCCGGGCCCCGAGGAGGTTCCGATGACCGCGACCACCGGCCGCCTGCCCGAAGCCGCGCCGCTGCTGCGGATCGAGGGGCTGACCAAGTCCTTCCCGGGCGTACGCGCCCTGGACGGCGTGGACCTGACGGTCCGCAGGGGAGAGGTGCACTGCCTGCTCGGCCAGAACGGCGCCGGCAAGTCCACGCTGATCAAGGTCCTGGCCGGTGTGCACCGGCCGGACGGCGGCACCGTCCACTGGAACGGCCGACCGGTCGACTTCCACGGCCCGCAGGACGCCATGGACGCCGGCATCGCCACCATGTACCAGGAACTCGACCTGGTCGCCGACATGTCGGTGGCGGAGAACATCTTCCTCGGCCACGAACCGCGCACCGCGGGCTTCGTCCGGCACGGCCGGATGCGCGCCGAGGCCAAGCGGATCCTCGCCCGCCTCGGCCATCCGGAGATCCCGGTCACCCGGCCCGTGGGCCGCCTGCCCGCGGCGTCCCGTCAGATCGTCAGCATGGCCCGGGCGCTGTCCCGCCGGGCCAAGCTGCTGATCATGGACGAGCCCAGCGCGGTCCTGTCCCACGAGGAGGTCGCCAACCTCTTCCGCACCATCCGGGAGCTGACCGCCGACGGCGTGGCCGTCATCTACATCTCCCACCGCCTGGAGGAGATCCGGGAGATCTGTGACCGCGTCACCGTCCTCAAGGACGGCCGCACCACCGCCGCGGACCTGCGCGCCGACGCGCCGACCGCCGAACTCGTCAGCCGGATGACCGGCCGCTCCATCGAGTACGTCTTCCCGCCGCGCCCCGCGCGCGTCGCGGGCCTGGACAACCTCCTGACCGTCGAACACCTCACCCGGCGCGGCGAGTTCGCCGACGTCTCGCTGACCGTGAAGCCCGGCGAGATCGTCGGCATCGCCGGCCTGGTCGGCTCGGGCCGCTCGGAACTGCTGGAGACCATCGCCGGCGCCCGGCGCCCCGAGGCGGGGCGCATCAGGGTCGCGGGCCGTCCGCTGCGGCCCGGCAGCGTACCGGCGGCCGTCCGCGCCGGGATCGGACTCGCCCCGGAGGAGCGCAAGAGCCAGGCGCTGCTGCTGGGGGAGTCCGTGCAGAGCAACATCGGCCTGGCGAGCCTGCCCCGCCACGCGCGGGCCGGATTCCTGCGGCGCTCCGCCGAACAGGCGGCCGCGACGGCCGTCGCCGACCGGCTGGAACTGCGTCCCCGGGACGTCACCCGCAGGGTCGGCACGCTGTCCGGCGGCAACCAGCAGAAGGCCGTCGTCGGCCGCTGGCTGCTCGGCGGCACCCGCCTGCTCCTGCTGGACGAACCCACCCGGGGCGTCGACGTCGGCGCCCGGGCCGAGCTCTACCAGGTCGTCAGGGACCTCGCCGCCTCCGGCGTCGGCGTCCTGATGGTCTCCAGCGAAGTACCGGAGGTGCTCGGCCTCGCCGACCGCGTCCTGGTCATGCGCGAAGGCCGGATCGTCCGCGAGGCCGACGCGAGACAGCTCGACGAACACAAGGTGCTCGACCTGGTCATGGCCGGGCCCCAGCCGGAAGGAACGACACCGTGACCGACGTGGCCCCGCCGCTGGTACCCAAGACCGACACCGCGTGGTTCAAGAGCGATGCGAGTGAACCCCTGCGCCGCAACCTCGGCCTGATCGCCGTCCTGGCCGTCCTGGTCGTGATCGGCACCCTCACCGCCCCCGGCCGGTTCCTGACCGGCGCCAACATCCTGATCATCCTCACCCAGGCCTCCGCCATCGGCGTGATCACCGTCGGGATGACCTTCGTCATCATCGGCGGCGGCATCGACCTGTCGGTCGGCGCCCTCGCGGCGCTGGCCGCCGTCTGGTCCACCACCGTCGCCACCCAGGAACTCGGCGCACCGGGGATCGTCTTCACCGCGCTCGCCGTCGGCGTGGTGGCCGGAGCGCTCAACGGACTCCTGGTCGCCTACGGACGCCTGGTCCCCTTCATCGCGACCCTCGCGGTCATGGTCAGTGCCCGGGGGCTGGCCACCAAGATCTCCGGCAAGCAGACCCAGCCGGTCGAGGTCGACGCCATCAACAACCTCGCCGAGTCCAAGGTCCTCGGCATCCCGATGCTGGTCCTGATCCTGGCCGCGGTCACCGCCGCGGGCTGGGTGCTGCTCAACCGCACCACCTTCGGCCGGCGCACCGTCGCCCTCGGCGGCAACAGCGAGGCGGCCCGGCTGGCCGGCGTCAACGTCCGCCGCCAGAGCGTCTACCTCTACGCGCTGTCCGGCCTGTGCTGCGGCATCGCCGCGATCATGATCGTCGCCCAGGCCAACGCCGGCTCCTCCGGTCAGGGCGAGCTCTACGAGCTCGACGCCATCGCCGCCGCCATCATCGGCGGAACCCTCCTGACCGGAGGCCGCGGCACCGTCATCGGCTCGCTGCTGGGCGTGCTGGCCTTCACCACCATCACCAACCTCTTCATCCTGAACAACCTGCCGAACGAGGTCCAGAACATCGTGAAGGGCGCCATCATCCTCGGCGCCGTCCTCGTCCAGCAGTTCAAGCCCGGCCGCCTCCTGCGCCGCGGCTGACGCCGAACCACCTCCCCCCACCCCTTCCCCGGCGCCGCCGTGCGCGGCGGTGACCACCCCTTCCCTCCGTGAGGTCGAAATGTCCGAGAGATCCGCCATGTCCCGCAGAGGCATCCTGTTCGGCGGCGCCGCCATCGGTGCCGGAGTCCTGCTGACCGCCTGCACCTCCAACGAGCACGACACCAAGGCCACCACCCCGATCGCCCCGGCCGGCGGCTCGGACAAGCCCGGCAAGCCGATCACCATCGGGTTCTCCGCCCCCGCCGCGGACCACGGTTGGATGGCCGCGATCACCGCCAACGCCCAGGCCACCGCCAAGCTGTACCCCGGCGAGGTGACCCTCAAGGCCGTCGAGGCGGGCAAGGACGCCACCGCGCAGCGGGCCGCGCTGGAGACCCTGATCCAGTCCAAGCCGGACGCGATCGTGATCCTTCCGCACGACGGCGCCCAGCTCACCGCCACCGCCCGCAAGGCCATGGCGGCCGGGATCCCGGTGATCAACCTGGACCGGGCGTTCACCGACGAGCTGGCCTTCCGCCTCCTGATCAAGGGCGACAACTACGGCATGGGCGTCGCGGCCGGCCACTTCATCGGAGGGCGGCTCAAGAAGGCCCAGGTCGCCGACCCGAAGATCGCCGAGATCGCCGGCATCGACAGCCTCCCGCTGACCCAGGACCGCAGCCGCGGCTTCAAGGACGCCCTCGCCACCTACGGCTTCGCCGTCTCCAACCGGGCCGCCGCCGAATTCACCATCGACTCCGGCCAGAAGGTCGCCGCCAACCTGCTCCAGGCGGCCCCGAAGCTCGACGCGCTGTGGAACCACGACGACGACCAGGGCATCGGCGTCCTCGCGGCGATCAAGCAGGCCGGGCGCAGCGAGTTCTTCATGGTCGGCGGCGCCGGTTCGCTGAAGGCCATGGAGGCCATCAAGCGCGACGACAGCGTCCTGAAGGCGACCGTCACCTACAGCCCCAGCATGGCGTCCTCCGCCGTCGCGCTCGCCCGCCTGGTCGCCAACGAGCGAGGGCTGGCGGGCCTGGCCGAGCTGGCGGTGCCCAAGGAGATCCGCCTGGCCTCCGAGACGATCGACAAGTCCAACGTGGAGAACTACCTGCCGCTCGGCTTCTGACCGGCCGACCGCCCATGAACGCCGGTCCGCGGTCCCCCCGGCCGTGGACCGGCCCCTCCGGACCCGTTTCTGACACTCCGTGCTCCCGCCGGCGTCCCGCCAGGACCCCCAGCCGCGCACGGACCCTGTTCCACCGGCCCCCACCCGGGCCGCCGGTGCCCGCTGCCGAGGGCCCACCCGGACGCCGGAGCCCGGCGTCCGCCCCTCGGCGGACCACCCGAAAGGAAACGATCATGAAGCGTGCGAGAGGCAGGTGGCGGGGAGCGGTCCTTGCCGCAGCGCTCGGCCTCGCCGGCCTGCCAGCGATCACCGCACCGCAGGCCGCCGCCGACGGCCAGCCGTTCAAGGTCCTCGTGTTCACCAAGACCGCCTCCGGAGCCCCCCGACACGACTCCATCGCCGCCGGCGTCCAGGCGATCAAGCAGCTCGGCGTCGACAACGGCTTCGACGTCGTCCAGAGCGAGGACTCCTCCGTCTTCAACACCGCCACGCTCAACGGCTATAACGCCGTCGTCATGCTCCAGACGTCCGGCATGGTCTGGGACACCGACGCGCAGCGCCAGGCCGTCCAGGAGTACGTGCGCAGCGGGCACGGCGTGGTGGCGGTCCACAACGCCACCGACATGAAGGTCGAGTCGACGTTCCCCTGGTGGGACGAGACCGTCATGGCCGGCGCCCACATGACGACCGCCGCGGCCTCCCAGCAGGCCACCGTCAAGGTCCTGGACAAGGTCCACCCCTCCACCAAGGGCCTGCCGGACCGCTGGACGCGCACCGACGAGTGGTACAACTTCGACAAGGACACCACCGGCAGCGTCCACGTCCTGGCCACGGTGGACGAGACCACGTACAACGCGGGCGCCGCCAAGATGCAGGTCCTCAAGACCGGGGCCGACGGCTACCAGGTCCAGCAGAACCACCCGATCTCCTGGTGCCGCGGTACCGACGGGCTCAAGGTCTGGGCCACCGCCATGGGGCACGACGCGGCCTCCTACTCGGACGTCCTGTTCAAGCAGCACCTCCTCGGCGGCATCAAGTGGGCAGCCGGCGCCGCCGCCGGCGACTGCGGAGCGACCGTCGCCAGCCGGTTCCAGAAGGTCACCCTGCAGCTTCAGCCCGACCAGCCCATGCAGTTGGACGTCGCGCCCGGCGGGAAGGTCTTCTACATCACCCGCCCCGGCAAGGTGCACGTCATCCACACCGACGAGGGCGCGCCGGAAACCCACGACGCCGCCGCGCTGAACGTCTACTCCGGCGGCGAGGACGGCGGGCTCGGCCTTGCGCTCGACCCGAACTACGCCACCAACCGGTGGATGTACATCACTTACGCGCCCAAGGCCACCAGCACCGTCCAGGTCTCGCGCTTCACCGTCAAGGCCGACGACACGCTGGACATGTCCAGCGAGAAGAAGATCATCGAATGGCCGGACGACCGGACCAACGACCCGGCCCACGCCGGCGGCAACCTCGCCTTCGGCCCCGGCGGCAACCTGTACATCGGCACCGGCGACGACACCAACCCCTTCTCCAGCAACTACGCCCCCATCGACGAGACCTCGGGCCGGGCCGGCTGGGACGCCCAGCGGACCTCGGCGAACACCAACGACCTGCGCGGCAAGATCCTGCGCATCCACCCCGAGGCGGCCGGCAACTACACCGTCCCCGCGGGCAACCTGTTCGCACCCGGCGCGGCCAAGACCAAGCCCGAGATCTACGCGATGGGCGTGCGGAACGCTTTCCGCTTCTCGGTCGACCAGAAGACCGGCAACCTCGCGGTCGCCGACTACGGACCGGACGCCAAGATCGCCGACCCCAACCGCGGGCCGGTGGGCCAGGTCGAATGGAACCTGATGACGGGGCCGGGCAACTACGGCTGGCCGTACTGCAGCGGCAACAACATCCCGTTCAACGACTACGACTTCGCCACCAAGACCTCCGGGCCGAAGTTCGACTGCTCCGCGCCGGTCAACAACTCTCCCAACAACACGGGTCTGACCGACCTGCCCCCGGCCAAGGCCCCGCAGGTGTCGTACGACTACAACCCGCCCACCGCGTTCCCCGAGCTGGAGTGGAAGTCCGGCAACGGCGCCGCCCCGATGGCCGGCCCGTTCTACCACTACGACGCGGCCAGCACCTCCGAGCGCAAGTTCCCCGAGTACTACGACGGGACGTCGTTCTTCTACGAGTGGGACCGCGGCTTCGTCAAGGAGATGCGCACCGACGCCTCCGGCGGCCTGCTGAAGATCAACCCGTTCGCCGCGAAGCTCGACGCCCACTCCCCGATGGACATGAAGTTCGGCCCGGACGGCGCGATGTACCTCATCGAGTGGGGCCACGGCTACGGCACCAACCCCGACGCGGGCATCTACCGCATCGACTACGTCCCGGGCAACAGGTCGCCGCAGGTCAAGACCGCCGCCTCCCCCGACTCCGGCCAGGCGCCGTTGAACGTCTCGTTCTCCTCGGCGGGCACCGTGGATCCCGACAACGACACGCTCACCTACCGGTGGGACTTCGGTGACGGTGCCACCGCCACCACCGCCGACCCCTCCCACGTCTACACCGTCAACGGGAACTACAACGCCACCCTGACGGTGACCGACAGCGGCGGCAAGACCGCGGCGCTGAGCGTGCCCGTCACCGTCGGCAATACCCGCCCCACGCTCACCTTCACCGAGCCGGCCCTCGGAAGCTTTGCCGCCGTCGGCGACTACGTGAACTACACCCTCACCGGCTCCGACCCCGAGGACGGCGCCCTCGACTGCTCGAAGGTCCTGGTCATCGCCGCACTCGGCCACGACACGCACACCCACGACGGCGGGTCGACCCATGGCTGCTCCGGGACGATCCGGATGCCGCTGGAGGGTCACGGCAGCGAGGTCGACACGTTCCTGCAACTGTCCGCCACCTACACCGACACGGGCGGACTCGATGTCCACGCCGGCGTCAGGCTGGCCGAGAAGGAGCGGCAGGCCGAGTACTACGAGGCACAGAGCGGCCTCAAGAAGATCAGCCGCGACACCGCCCAGGCCGGGTTCGCCCTCGGCGACGTCGGCAGCAACGAGTGGTTCTCGTTCAAGCCGATGAACACGGCCGGGATGGACACCGTGTCCTTCCGGGTCGCCGCACCCGCCGACGGCCATGGCACGATCGAGCTGCACGCCGACTCCCCGACCGGGCCGCTGATGGCCGCCAGCCCCGTCGCGCCCGGCAAGGACTGGTACACCTACACCTGGGCGCCGCCGGTGAGGATCACCGACCCGGGCGGCACCCACCCGGTGTACGTAGTCTTCAAGAACCCCCGGTTCGACATCGACTCGGTGGCCTTCGCCGGCGCAGGACTCGCCGTCCCCAACTCCCCGCAGGCGAGCCACACCTACACGCTCACCTCCGCAGTCAGCGGCAAGGTCATGGACGTGAAGGGCGCGTTCCTGGACGACGGCGTGCCGGTGCTCCAGTACAACCCGACCGGCAAGCCGAACCAGCAGTGGAAGCTCGCCGACGGCGGAAACGGCACCTTCACCCTGACCTCCGTTCTCAGCGGCAAGTGCCTGGAGGTCCCGGTCGGCGCGGTCGACCAGGCGGGCGCCGGCCTCGTCCAGTCGACCTGCACGGGTGCCGCTAACCAGAAGTGGACCTTCGAGCCCGTCGGCAAGGAGACCTACCGGCTCGTCTCCGCGGCCGGCAGCAACCGCTGCGTGGACGTCCCCAGCGGCACCACCGACGTCAGGCAGCTCGTCCAGTGGACCTGCGGCTCGGGCACCCCCGCCACCAAGCAGCAGTGGACGCTCAGCAAGCTCGCCTGATCCCCGACCCCCGGTGCCCGTCCCCCCTTCCCCCGGAGGGGCGGGCACCGGGCCCCCGCAACAGGCCCCACCCGTCGCGAACGAGGAGCCGCGCAGCCAGCGCCGGCCCCACCTCCCACCCGAGGAAACCCCCATGCCACGTTCACGCTCCCTGATGGGCGCCCTCGCCCTGTGCAGCGCCCTCGCCCTCACGACCCCCGCGCACGCCGCCGAAGCGGCGCCGGCACCGTACAAGGTCCTGGTCTTCTCCAAGGCCGCCGGCTACGTCCACGACTCGATCCCCACCGCGGTCCAGACCGTCAAGGACCTCGGCGCCGCGAACGGTTTCACCGTCGATGCGACCGCGGACGACACCGTCTTCACCGATGCCGACCTCGCCCAGTACAAGGCGGTCGTCTTCGTCAGCACCACCGGCGACTTCCTTCCCGACCCGGATGAACAGGCCGCGTTCGAGCGGTACATCCGCGCGGGCGGAGGCTACGCCGGCATCCATGCCGCCGCCGACGGCGAATACCAGTGGCCGTTCTACGGGAAGCTCGTCGGGGCCTGGTTCCGCGGCCACCCCTCCCAGCAGAACGCCAGGGTGACCTTCGAGGACCGCGGCAACGCCAGCACCTCCCACCTGCCCTCCACCCCGTGGACCAGGTGGGACGAGTGGTACAACTACCAGACCAACCCGCGGGCCAACACCCACGTGCTCGCCTCCCTGGACGAAACCTCCTACCAGGGCGGCACGATGGGCGGCGACCACCCCATCACCTGGTGCCAGGACTTCGCGGGCGGCCGCTCCTGGTACACCGGCATGGGCCACACCACCGCCTCGTACACGGACCCGGCGTTCCGCGCCATGCTCCTCGGCGGGATCCAGTACGCGGCGGGCACCGTCCACGCGGACTGCCGCCCCGAGACCGGCTACACCCCGCTCTACAACGGTGATGCGACCGGCTGGACCCAGGCCGGCCCCGGCGGCTTCGACAACTCCGACGCGACCCTGAGCACCCGGGGCGGCATGGGCCTGTACTGGCGCTCCACGCAGCTCCCGTCCAACCGGTACTCCCTCAAGCTCGACTGGAAGATGCAGGGCGACGACAACTCCGGCGTCTACGTGGGCTTTCCGGACCCGCACGGCGATCCCGCGGTGGCCGTCAGCAAGGGTTACGAGATCCAGCTCGACGCCACCGACACCCCGGCCCGCTCCACCGGCAGCGTCTACAACTTCCGGGCGCCCGATGCCGCCGCCCGCGACGCCGCGCTGAATGCGCCCGGCATGTGGAACACGTACGAGATCGTCGTGGACGCCCCCCGGATCCAGGTCTACCTCAACGGTGTGAAGATCAACGACTTCACCGGCGACCCGGCCCGCTTCACCGGCACCAACATCGGCCTGCAGAACCTCTCCGACAGCAACCACGTCTCCTTCCGCAACGTGCGCGTCAAGTCCCTGGACGCCGTACCCACCGGCCCGCAGGCCGGCCGCACCTACACGCTCACCAGTGTCGCGAGCAACAAGGTCGCCGACGTCGCGGGCGCCTCCACCGCGGACGACGCCAAGGTCGTCCAGTGGCCCGCAGCCGGCAGCGCCAACCAGAAGTGGAAGCTCACGGACACCGGCGACGGCACGTACACGCTGACCGCCGCCCACAGCGGCAAGTGCCTCGACATCCCCGCCGGCGGCACCGCCACCAACGGGACCAAGCTCGACCAGACCACCTGCACCGGCGGCGCCAACCAGAAATGGGACCTGCGCCCCGCCGGCCCACTCGACCAGGACACCTACCTGCTCACCTCCGCGGCGAGCGGCAAGTGCCTCGACGTCCCCGGCGCCACCCTCACCTCCGGCACCCAGCTGCAGCAGTGGAGTTGCTCCGGAAACCCCGCTCAGCAGTGGAAGCTCACCCAGCTCGACTGACCCCGAGTCCCCGGCACCCGTCCGCTCCCCCCGGGCGGGTTCCGGGCCACCGGCTCCGGTGCCCACCCACCCTGACAGGGATGGGCACCGGGCCCCGGCCGGCGCCCCGCCTCGACCCTGCCCGGGGCGGGCGCCGGCTCCGCATCCCCGGTGCCCGTCCGAGCGAGGGCGGGCGGGTACCGGGGACCCCACCAGCCCAGCCCCACCAGACCAGGAGCGCGATCCCTGATGTCACGTCCGATCACCCTCTTCACCGGCCAGTGGGCGGACCTCCCCTTCGAGGACGTCTGCCGCCTGGCCGCCGGCTGGGGCTACGACGGCCTCGAAATCGCCTGCTGGGGGGACCACTTCGAGGTCGACCGGGCCCTCGCCGAGCCCGGCTACGTCCGGGAGAAGCGGGCCGTGCTCGACGCGTACGGCCTCGGCGTGTGGGCGGTCTCCAACCACCTCGTCGGCCAGGCCGTCTGCGACCACCCGATCGACGAGCGGCACCGGGCGATCCTGCCCGAGCGGCTGTGGGCGGACGACCCGGAGCAGGTGCGGCGCAACGCCGCCCGCGAGATGGCCGACACCGCCCGCGCCGCCGCCCTCCTCGGCGTCGACACGGTCGTCGGCTTCACCGGCTCGTCGATCTGGCACGCCGTCGCGATGTTCCCGCCCGCCACCCCCGGGATGATCGACGCCGGCTACCGCGACTTCGCGGAGCGCTGGAACCCGATTCTCGACACCTTCGAGGAACACGGCGTCAGGTTCGCGCTGGAGGTCCACCCCAGCGAGATCGCCTACGACTACTGGACCACCCGCCGCACCCTCGAAGCCATCGGCCACCGCCCGTCGTTCGGCCTCAACTGGGACCCCTCCCACATGCTCTGGCAGGACCTCGACCCGGCCGGATTCATCCTGGAGTTCGCCGACCGGATCTACCACGTCGACTGCAAGGACACCCGCCTGCGGATCGGCGACGGCCGCCGCGGCCGGCTCTCCTCCCACCTGCCGTGGGGCGATCCGCGCCGCGGCTGGGACTTCGTCTCCACCGGCCACGGCGACGTCCCGTGGGAGGACTGCTTCCGCGCCCTCAACGCGACCGGCTACCGAGGCCCGGTCTCCGTCGAATGGGAGGACGCCGGCATGGACCGGCTGGCCGGAGCCGCCGAAGCCCTCACCTTCATCCGCCGCCTCGCCGCCATCAACCCGCCCGCCGCCGCCTTCGACGCGGCGTTCAGCACCCCCGACCGAATCACAGGAAAGCCATGACCAGCACCCCCACCCCGCCCGCCGACCGGATCGGCGTCTGGCTGATCGGCGCCCGCGGCTCGGTCGCCACCACCGCGATCGCCGGCGCGGCCGCCGTCGCCGCCCGCCTCGCCCCGCCGACCGGCATGGTCGCCGAACTCACCGACTTCGCCGACAGCGGGCTTCCCGCGCTCGACCGGCTGGTCTTCGGCGGCCACGACACCGACGACACCCCGCTGACCAAACGCGCCGAACAGCTCGCCGGGACCGGCATCCTGCCGCCCGCCCTCCTTGCCGCCGTCACCCCCGCCCTCGACGCCGCCGACGGCGAGATCCGTCCCGGGTACCGCACCGCCCCCGGTCTGCCGCAGGCCGCCGCGGCAGCCCGGCTGGCCACCGACCTCGCCTCGTTCCGCGACCGCCACCGGCTCAGCCAGGTCGTCGTCATCAATGTCGCCTCCACCGAACCGCCCGTCCACCCGCACCCCGCCCACCGCGACCTGGCCGCCCTGGAGGCCGCCATGGCCACCGAGGCCGGCATCCTCCCCGCCGGCTCCCTGTACGCCTACGCCGCGCTGCGCGCCGACTGCGCCCACCTCGACTTCACGCCCTCGCCCGGCATCCGCATCCCGGCCCTGCGCGAACTGGCCGACGTGCAGGGCCTGCCGTACGCCGGGAGCGACGGCAAGACCGGCGAGACCCTGGTGCGCACCGCGCTGGCGCCGATGTTCGCCCACCGCGCGCTGCGGGTGCGGTCCTGGTCCGGGACCAACCTCCTCGGCGGCGCGGACGGCGCCACCCTGGCCTCGCCGGACGCCGCCGCCAGCAAGAACGCTTCCAAGCGCAGCGGCCTGGAGGCGATGCTCGGCGCCGGGGTCGAGGGACTCACCCACATCGACTACGTCCCGAGCATGGGCGAGATGAAGACCGCCTGGGACCACATCGCCTTCGAGGGCTTCCTCGGCGCCGCGATGACGATGCAGTTCACCTGGCAGGGCTGGGACTCCGCCCTCGCCGCCCCCCTCGTCCTCGACCTGGCCCGCTTCCTGGCCCGCGCCCGGCAGTTGGGCGCCGCCGGTCCGCAGGAGCAGCTCGGATTCTTCTTCAAGGACCCGCTGCGCGCCGGCGGGTCCACCACCGAGCACCGCCTGATCGCCCAGTTCGAGGTCCTCCGCTCCTGGTACGCCGGGGGGCCGCAGTGAGCAGCGCGCGCACCCTGGCGGAGCTCGTCCGGCCCCGGCCGCCCTGACCGTCCTCGGCGACACCCTGACCGGCGCCGCCGCGGCGGGCCGCCCGATCGGGCCGCGGGCGGTGCCACTGGCCGCCGCGTCCGTCTGCCTGTACTGGGCCGGGATGGCGCTCAACGACTACGCCGACCGGCAGCTGGACGCGTCGGAGCGACCCGACCGGCCCATCCCCTCGGGCCGGATCAGCCCCCGCGGCGCGCTCGCCGCGGCGTCCGCCCTCACCGCGGCGGGCCTCAGCCTGTCCGCCGCGGCCGCAGGGCGGCGGGCCCTCACGGTGGCCGTGCCGCTTGCGGCCACCGTCTGGGCCTACGATCTGGCCCTGAAGGACACCCGCTGGGGGCCCGCCGCGATGGCCGCCGCCCGCGGACTCGACGTCCTCATGGGAGCCGGAACCGGGTTCTTGGGCCGCGCCCTGCCCGCCGCCGCCGTGGTCGCCGGCCACACCTTCGCCCTCACCGTGGTCAGCCGCCAGGAGACCCGCGGCGCTACCGCGTCCCTGCCCGCCGGCGCCCTGGCCGCCACCTGCGCCGTCGGCCTGGCCGCTGCCTCGCTGCCCGATCCCGTCGCACCACCGGCCCGCCGCGCCACCTCCGCCGCCCTGCTCGGCGGATACACGGCGGCCGCCGGCGGCGCGCTGCTGCAGGCCGTCGTCCGCCCGGACGCGGCGCACCTGAAGCGGGCGGTCGGCGCCGGTATCCACGCGATGATCCCGCTCCAGGCCGCACTGATCGCCCGCAGCCGGCCCCTGCGCGCCGCGCTGCCGCTGCTGGCGGCCTACCCGCTGGCCAGGCGCCTGTCCCGGAAGGTGTCCCCGACATGACCGCACTGCGCTTCGGCTACGGCACCAACGGCCTCGCCGACCACCGCCTCGACGAGGCCCTGGAGGTGATCGCGGGCCTCGGCTACACCGGCGTCGCCCTCACCCTCGACCACCAGCACCTCGACCCGTACGCTCCCGGCCTGACCCGGCGCCTCGCCGCGCTGCGCCGCAGGCTCACCGCCCTGGGCCTCGCCGTCGTCGTCGAGACCGGCGCCCGCTACCTGCTCGACCCCTGGCGCAAGCACGGCCCCACCCTCCTCGACACCGACCCGGCGAGCCGTGCGCGCCGGACCGACCTCCTGCAGCGGGGCATCAGGATCGCCGCCGACCTCGAAGCCGAAGCGCTCTCCTTCTGGAGCGGCACCCCCCGGCCCGGCACCGACCCCGACCACGCCCACCAACTCCTCATCGACGGCTGCGCGCACCTGGTGGACAGCGCCCAACGCGTGGGCGTACGACTCGGCTTCGAACCCGAACCGGGGATGCTGGTCGCCGACCTGGACGGCTGGGAGCGCCTGCGCGACGCCCTCGGCGCCCCGTACGCCTTCGGCCTGACCCTCGACATCGGGCACTGCGAGTGCGTCGAGGACGCCGACCCGGCGGGCTGCGTGAAACGCGCCGCCCCCTGGCTGGTCCACGTCCAGATCGAGGACATGCGGCGCGGCGTCCACGAGCACCTCGAATTCGGCGACGGCGACATCGACTTCCCGCCCGTCCTGGCCGCGCTCGCCGACCACGGCTACCAGGGCCTGGTCTCGGTCGAACTGCCCCGCCACTCGCACAGCGGACCCGACAGCGCCCGGCGCTCGCTCGACGCGCTGCGGACCGCGTCCGCCCATCCCTGGACCGTCGAGGCGATCCGGCAGGTCCGCGCCGACCCCGGCACCATCACCACCTTGTTCCCGCAGGCGGCCCGTCGTACCGGTACCGGCGGCGACGTCGTGCGCGCCCAGCTCCTGCAGGCGCTCACCACCGACGTACCGGCGGTCCTCGGCGAGCTCTACCGGCACGGCGACACCGCCGAACGCCTCGCGGTGCTGCGCGCCCTGCCCCTGCTCGACCAGGGCGGCCTGGTCGGCGGCGCCGCCCTCCCGCTGGTCGCCGACGCGCTGCGCACCAATGACGTCCGGCTGGTCACGGCCGCCGTCGGCCCGTACGGCGCCCGGCACCTCGACCAGGACGCGTGGCGACAGGCCGTCCTCAAGTGCGTCTTCATGGGCATCCCGCTGGACGCCGTCGCCGGCCTCGCCCGCCGCACCGACGCCGAACTGGTGCGCATGTACGCCGCGTTCGCCACCGAGCGCACAGCCGCCCAGCGCCCCGTCCCGCACGACCTCCAGCTCCACCTCGACCACCGCACGGGAGACGGCCATGCGCATCCTTGACCCCCACATCCACATGACCTCCCGCACCACCGACGACTACCGGGCGATGCGCGACGCGGGGGTGCGCGCCGTCGTCGAGCCCGCGTTCTGGCTCGGCCAGCCGCGCACCTCGCCCGGCAGCTTCCACGACTACTTCGACGCCCTCCTCGGCTGGGAGCCGTACCGCGCCGCCCAGTACGGCATCCGGCACCACTGCGCGATCGCCCTCAACCCGAAGGAGGCGAACGACCCCCGCTGCGCACCGGTCCTCGACGACCTGCCGCGCTACCTCGCCAAGGACGGCGTCGTCGCCGTCGGTGAGATCGGTTTCGACGCCATGACGGCGGCCGAGGAGCACGCCTTCACCGTCCAGCTCGCCCTCGCCCGCGAGCACGGCCTGCCCGCCCTGGTCCACACCCCGCACCGGGACAAGGCCGCGGGCACCGCCCGCACCCTGGACATCGTCCGCGCCGACGGCATCGATCCCGGCACGGTCGCCGTCGACCACCTCAATGAGGTCACCGCGCCGATGGTCGCCGCCACCGGCTGCTGGATGGGCTTCTCGATCTACCCCGACACCAAGATGACCCCCGAGCGGATGGTCCGCATCCTCCAGGAGCACGGCACCGCCCGGATCCTCGTCAACTCCGCCGCCGACTGGGGCCACAGCGACCCGCTGCTCACCCGGGACACCGCGCTCGCCATGCTCGCCGCAGGCTTCACCGACGACGACGTGGACCAGGTGCTGTGGCGCAACCCCGTCGAGTTCTACGGGCAGAGCGGCCGCCTCGACCTCGGGCCCGATGCCGCGGCCCGGGCGGAGGAGTCGTTCGCCGGCAACTCCGTGCGCAGGGGAGGCAGCTGATGCGCCTGCACCACCGCGGCGGCGACGTGGTCCACCTCGGCTACTGCACCAACGTGCACCCGGCCGAGGACCTCGCCGGCATCCTCCACCAGCTCGACACGTACGCGGTGCCCGTCCGCGAACTCCTCGACGAGCCGGTCCTCGGCGTCGGCCTGTGGCTCGCCCGGCCCGTCGCCGCCCTGCTGGCCGCCGACCCGCGCGCGACCGGACGGCTGCGCGGCGAACTCGCCGCGCGGGGCCTGGAGGTTGTCACCCTCAACGGCTTCCCCTACCAGGGCTTCCACCGACCCACCGTCAAGCACGCCGTCTACCGGCCCGACTGGTCCACCCCCGAGCGCCTGCACCACACCGCCGACCTCGCCCGGATCCTGGCGCTGCTGCTGCCCGACGACGTCGCCGCCGGCAGCATCTCCACCCTGCCCTTCGGCTGGGCCGACGGATGGACGGCCGGGCAGCTCAGCCGCGCCCGGCGCCACCTCGACGACCTCGAACGCGCCCTCGTCGAGGTGCGCGAGGAGACCGGGCGGACGATCCGGATCGCGTTCGAACCCGAGCCCGGATGCCTCGTCGAGACCGCCGGGGAGGCCGTCCACCACCTCTCCGACCTCGACCCGCACCACTTCGGCGTCTGCCTGGACGTCTGCCACCTCGCCGTCGCCTTCGAGGACCCGGTCGAGGCGCTGGCCGAGCTGGGCCGCGCCGGGATCCCGGTCGTCAAGACGCAGGTCTCCTGCGCCCTGCACGCCGAGGCCCCGGCCGACCCGACCACCCGGGCGGCCCTGGCCGGCTTCGTCGAACCGCGGTTCCTCCACCAGACCCGCCAGGCCCACCGGACCGGGCGCCCGGCGCGCGCCGACGACCTTCCCGACGCGCTCGCCGGACCGACCGCGCTGAGCGGGGACGGCCCGTGGCGCACCCACTTCCACGTCCCCGTGCACGCCGACCCCGCGCCGCCGCTCACCTCCACCCGGCCCGAGCTGCGGCGCGCCCTCGCCGCCATGCTCGCCGCCGACGTGCCCGCCACCCGCCACGTCGAGGTGGAGACCTACACCTGGTCCGTCCTGCCCGACCCGCCGACCACGCCCGGCGCCCTCGCCGCCGGGATCGCCGCCGAACTCGCCTGGACCCGCCGCGAACTGCTGCGGCTGGGCCTCACCGAAGCACCCGTCCGCGCCCAGTAGGAGACCCCCATGCCCGTCGCGGTCCTCGACGTCGTCGGACTCACCCCCCGCGCCCTCGCCCACATGCCCCACCTGCGGTCCGTCGCCGAGCGCGGGTTCACCGCCCGCCTCGACACCGTCCTGCCCGCCGTCACCTGCTCCGTCCAGTCCACCTTCCTCACCGGCCTGATGCCCGCCGAGCACGGCATCGTCGGCAACGGCTGGTACGACCGCGACACGGGCGAGGTCGCCTTCTGGCGCCAGCACCACCGCCTCGTCGGCGGCGAGAAGGTCTGGCAGACCGCCCGCCGCACCGACCCCGCCCTGACCGTCGCCAACATCTGCTGGTGGTACGCCATGGGCGCCGACGTCGACATCACCGTCACCCCTCGCCCCGTCTACCACTACGACGGCCGCAAGTCTCCCGACTGCTACACCCGGCCGCCCGAGCTCCGCGACACCCTCACCGCGGAACTCGGCCGCTTCCCGCTCTTCGACTACTGGGGGCCCAAGGCCGGCATCGCCTCCTCCCAGTGGATCATCGACGCCACCCGGCGGGTTCTCGACGACCACCGGCCCGACCTCACCCTCGCCTACATCCCGCACCTCGACTACGACCTGCAGCGCCACGGCCCCGACTCCCCGCAGGCCCACGCCGCGGCCCGCACCCTCGACACCGCCCTCGCGCCGCTCCTCGACACCCTCCACGAACGCGGCACCACCACCGTCGTCCTCAGCGAGTACGGCATCACCCGGGTGGAACGGCCCGTCGACATCAACCGCGCGCTGCGCCGCGAAGGCCTCCTCCACGTCTTCACCCAGCAGGGCATGGAGTACCTCGACCCCTGGACGTCCCGGGCCTTCGCCACCCCCGACCACCAGCTCGCCCACGTGTACGTCGCCGATCCCGCCGACCTGGAACGGGTGCGCGGGGCCCTGCTCCGGATCGACGGCGTCGAGGACGTCCTCGACCGCACCCAGCAGGCCGAGCACGGCCTCGACCACCCGCGGGGCGGCGAACTCGTCGCCGTCGCCCGCGCGGACAGCTGGTTCACCTACTACTACTGGCTGGACGACGAACGCTCCCCGGACTTCGCCCGCGGCGTCGAGATCCACCGCAAGCCCGGCTACGACCCCGCCGAGCTGTTCTTCGACCCGGGCGACCCGCTCGTCATGGCCCGCGCGGCGATGTCCCTCGCCAAACTCAAGCTCGGGATCCGCGACGCCATGGACGTCGTCCCCACCGACCCCGCGTGCGTACGCGGCAGCCACGGCCGCCTGCCCGACACCGCGGACGACGCCCCCGTGCTGCTCTGCTCGGCGCCCGAGCACGGCCGCGAGCGCATCCACGCCACCGAGGTCAAGCAGCTCATCCTCGACTGCCTCGCCCAAGGCGCCGGGTAGCGACCGGACGGGGGGCGAGAGCCGGCGGCCCCGGCGGGACCTGCGAGCCTCCCGCAGCGCCCGGGGCGGTCAGCGGGGCGGTGGGGTGAGAAGGCGGTCGAGGGCGCGGCGGGTGCGGGCGGGGGCGTGGGGGTCGGCGAGGAGCTGGATGGACTGGTTGAGGCCGAGGTAGAGGCCGACGAGTTCGAAGCAGAGCTGCTCGGGGTCGGTGTCGGCGGGGAGTTCGCCGTTGGCGACGGCGGTGGTCAGGTCGGTCAGCAGGACGCGGCGCCAGCGGAGTTGGAGGCGGCGGACGGCGTCGTGCAGCGGGCCCGGCCTGGCGTCGAACTCGACCGAGGCGGTGGTGAAGAGGCAGCCGCCGGGGAAGATGTCGCGCGCCGTCTCCAGGTAGTCCACCCAGTACTCGCAGACCGCCCGCAGGCGGGTGAGGCCGGGCGGCAGGTCGGCGGCGGGCTCCCAGACCAGGCGCGTGTAGATCGCCGAGGCCTCGGCGAGTGCCGCGAGCTGGAGGGCCTCCTTGGTGCCGAAGTGGCCGAGGACGCCCGCCTTGCTCATCTCCAGGTCGGCGGCGAGGCGGCCCAGGGTGAGTCCGTCCAGGCCGTCGACGGAGGCGATCGCGACCGAGCGGCCGACGATCCGCTCGCGGGTGCGGCGGGCTTCGGCGGCGGACTTCCTGGGGCTCATGCGGACCATCCTAGTCCGCGGCCCGCTCTTTAGCTTCCGACCGTTCGGTTGCTATATTCGCGGCGGACCAGACGAGAAGGAGCCCGCCGTGACCACGACGCCCGCACCCCGGATCCGCGCCCTCGGACACCACCAGCCCGAACGCGTCCTGACCAATGACGACTTGGCGGCCATGGTCGACACCAGCGACGAGTGGATCCGGCGGCGCACCGGCATCGCCACCCGCCGGATCGCCGCCCCCGACGAATCGGTCACCGACCTCGCCGCGGCCGCCGCCGCCAAGGCCCTCGCCGCCGCCGGACTCGACCCCGCCGACATCGGCCTGGTCACCGTCGCCACCTGCAGCGCGGTCGACCGCTGCCCGTCGATCGCCGCCCAGGTCGCCGGACGGCTCGCGATCCCGTCCGCCGTGGCGTTCGACCTCAACAACGGCTGCGCCGGGTTCTGTACGGCCCTCGCCGTCGCCGACCACTCGCTGCGGGCCGGCGCGGCCCGGCACGCCCTGGTGATCGGCGCGGAGAAGATGTCCGACGTCACCGACTGGACCGACCGGCGCACCTGCGTCCTGCTGGGCGACGGGGCCGGGGCGGCCGTGCTCAGCGCCGATGGGGCAGCCACCGGAGGGTTCGGGATCGGCCCGGTGGTGTGGGGCTCCGACCCGACCCGCGGCGACGCGGTCCGCCTGCAGGGCGCGTGGCAGCCCACCTTCGAACAGGAGGGTCAGACCGTCTTCCGCTGGGCCACCACCACGCTGCCCGACCTCGCCCGCGAGGCCTGCGCCCGCGCCGGCCTCACCCCGGCCGACCTCGCCGGCGTGGTCACCCACCAGGCCAACCTGCGCATCATCGAGGCGGCCCTCCGCCCCCTCGGCCTCCCCGAGCACACCGTCGTCGCCCGGGACGTCGTCGACTCCGGCAACACCTCCGCCGCGTCCGTGCCGATCGCCCTCGCCAAACTCGTCGAACGCGGCGAACTGCCCACCGGCGGACCGGTCCTCCTGCTCGGCTTCGGCGGCGGCCTGTCCTGGGCCGGCCAGGTGGTCGCGGCTCCCTGACCGTCCCGCGGGTCGGCCCCCGGCGGGCGCGCCGACGGGGGAGGATGGGGCCGGACACTGCTCGAAAGGACGGACGTCGTGAACCTTCCCGCCGCGGGCCGCACGGGGCCCTGGACCGTCGAGGACGTCCTGGCCCTGCCCGACGACGCACGCCACCGCGTCGAGCTCGTCGGGGGATCCCTCCTGCTGAGCCCGGAGCCCGACGTCGCGCACCGATGGGCCGGCCTGCGCTTCGCCATGCTCCTGGGCGCCGCCATCGACGCGGACGGCGAACCGCAGCTGTTCCAGGTGCTGGAGTCGGCCCACGTCGCCGTCCCGGACGGCCTGCTGGCCCCCTACCTGGTGCTCGCCGACGTGGGCGCGGGGACGGCGGCGGGATCCGGAGCGCCCCTCGGCGCCGACAGCGTGGTGGCCGTCGTCGAGGTCTCCTCACCTGCGACCCGGGCCGTCGACGAGGCGCTGAAGGCGCGCCTGTACGCGGCCGCGGGCGTCCCCCACTACTGGCGCGTCGAACTCGACCCGGTCCCGCGCCTGCGCCTGGGGCGTCTGCGGCCGGGCGGCTACGTCGACCGGATCGTCGAAGCCGGCGAGACCACCCGGCTCGACGACCCGTTCCTCCTCGACATCGATCCCGCGGTGCTGCGCCGGTGAACCCGGCCCGGAGCTCACCGGCCGAGGGCTATTCGGACGCCGTGACGAGGCCCGTCTCGTACGCGGTGATGACGAGTTGGACGCGGTCGCGGGCGTCGAGCTTGGTGAGCAGGCGGGAGACGTGGGACTTGGCGGTGGCCACCGTGATGTGGAGGTCCTCGGCGATCTCGGTGTTGGAGCGGCCCCGGCCGATCAGGGTGAGGACCTCGCGTTCGCGGTCGGTGATGCCCTCGACCGGGCGGACGGTCGCCGTGCCGGCGGCGATGGGCGCGCCGCGGGTGACGAAGTCGGCGATGAGACGGCGGGTCACGGTGGGGGCGAGCAGCGCCTCGCCCGCCGCCACGACGCGGATCGCGGCGAGGATGTCGTCCAGCGCCATGTCCTTGACCACGAAGCCGCTGGCCCCGGCGCGCAGGGAGCCGTAGACGTGGTCGTCCTCGTCGAAAGTGGTGAGCATCAGGACACGGGCCGTCCCGGCCGGGTCGGCGGTGATCAGCCGGGTTGCCTCGATGCCGTCCATGCCGGGCATCCGGATGTCCATCACCACGACGTCGGGGGCGAGTTCGGCAGCCAGCCGGACGGCCTCGGCGCCGCCGCCCGCCTCGCCGACCACCTCCAGACCGTCCTGGTCTCCCATCAGAAGGCGCAGGCCGGAGCGGACCAGCGGCTGGTCGTCGACGAGCAGGATCCGGACGGTCATCGAACCTCCACGGCGGTACGGACGGGCAGCGGCAGGTGGGCGGCGACCCGGAAGCCGCCCTCGGGGCGGGGTCCGCCGCTGAGCCGCCCGCCGAGCAGGGCGGCGCGTTCGCGCATGCCGATCAGCCCGAATCCGGTGCTTCCCCCGCCGCGGGGCACGGGGCCGCGCCCGTCGTCCACGATCTCCACCAGCAGTTCGGTGTCGCCCTGGTCCACGGTGACCCGGCACCGCCCGACGCCCGCGTGGCGGACCACGTTGGTGAGCGCCTCCTGGACGATCCGGTACGCGGAGAGGTCGACCTCGGCGGGCAGCGGGCGCCGCTCTCCGGTGCGGCGGAGCTCGACGCGGACGCCCGCGTCGCCGGTGGCGGCGGCCAGCCGTTCCAGGTCGGCCAGGCCCGGGGTGGGGGAGAGCGAGGGGTCGTCGTCATCGGCCTGACGGAGTGACACCAGGGTGCGGCGCAGCCCGGCGAGGGTCTCCCGGCTGGTGGTCTCGATGGTCCGCAGCGCCTCCGCGGCGTCGTCGGGCCGGGTGGCGATGATGCGGGCGCCGACGCCGGCCTGGATCGCGATCACGCCGATGCTGTGGGCGACCAGATCGTGCAACTCCCGCGCGATGCGCAGCCGTTCAGCGGAGACGGCCTCGACGACCTCCTGCGCGCGCAGCGCCACCGCGTGCTCCCGGCGCTCGCGGCCCAGCAGCCCGGCGATCGCGGCGGCGACGGTCGCCAGGAGGGAGATCAGCAGGTTGACGGTCAGGTTGTCGCCGTGCGCGAACACCCCGATCACCAGCAGCTGGACGGAGCAGGACACGGCCGTGGCGACGGCCGCGGCCCGCCGGCCCCGGGTGGCGACGGTGAAGCCGAGGACGACGTCGGCCGCGAGGTAGGCGAGGAACTGCCCCTGGTACGCGGCGGCGGGGAGGTCGGCGGGTGCGGCGTTCGGGCGGGCCGCGACGATGGCGGTGGAGCCGAGCAGGGCCAGCGCCAGCGCGGCCGGCGGGTTCCGGCGCAGCAGGCCCGCCAGCAGGCTCGCGGCCAGCAGCGCCCCGATCCCGTGCACGGTGCCCGACGCTCGTGGCGCGCCGCCGAACAGCAGGGCCACCGCGAGCAGGTACGCGGCGCCACCGGCCCGGGCCAGGACGGGGGAGCGGAGCGGGGCGGGAAGATCGTTCACGCCGCGAGGGTATCGGGCGGGCCGGGCGGCGGCATCAGCCCGGGGACGTACACCCACGGTCGAAGGCCGGCCTGCCGATTGCCCACCTGGGCCGCATGTGCGGCACCGGGCCGTCCGGGCAGGCTCGGTGCCGTGATCGAAGTCAGCGAACTCACCAAGAGCTACGGCCACCGGACCGCCGTCGACCGGCTGTCCTTCACCGCGCGACCCGGCCGGGTCACCGGATTCCTCGGCCCCAACGGCGCCGGGAAGACCACCACCCTGCGGCTGCTCCTCGGCCTGGACGCGCCCACCTCCGGCACCGCCACCGTCGACGGCGTGCCCTTCCACCGGCACCCGCGCGGGCTGCGGCACGTCGGCGCCCTGCTCGACGCCGGCCACGTCCACCGCGGCCGCAGCGCCCGCGCCCACCTGGCGGCCCTCGCCCGCAGCAACGGACTCCCGCTGCGGCGGGTCGACGAGGTGCTGGCCGAGGTCGGACTGGCGGAGGCGGCCGGGCGGCGGGTCGGCGGCTTCTCGCTCGGCATGCGCCAGCGCCTCGGCATCGCCGGGGCCCTGCTCGGCGACCCGCCGGTGCTGGTCCTCGACGAGCCGGTCAACGGCATGGACCCGGAGGGCGTGCGCTGGGCGCGCCGCCTCTTCCGCCGCCTGGCAGGGGAGGGACGCACCGTGTTCCTCTCCAGTCACCTGATGGCGGAGATGGAGCACACCGCCGACGACCTGGTCGTCATCGGGCGGGGCCGGCTGATCGCCGCCGAGCCGCTCCGGGACTTCGCGGCCCGGGCCACCCGCGGCGAGGTGGTGGTGGGCTCCCCGCAGGCCGACCGACTCGCGGAACTCCTCACCGCCGCGGGCGGAACGGCCACCCCGGCGGGCGACGAGCAGTTGGTGGTGGCCGGCCTGACCGCGGAGCGGGTGGGTGCGCTCGCCCACGAGCACCGGATCCGACTGAGCGAACTCACCGGCAGGACAGCCGGATTGGAGGAAGCATTCATGGAACTCACCGCCGACAGCATCGACTACCAGGCAGGAGCCACCCCGTGACCGCGCGTTTCGGCGACCTGGTCGCCGCCGAATGGATCAAGGCCCGCTCGCTGAGGTCGAGTTGGTGGAGTGCTGTGCTCGCGGTGGTGTTCGTGACGGGCTGCGCCGCGGCCGCCGCCCTCTCCGACGAGGCCGCCGGGGACGGCGGCTTCCGTCCGTGGGACGCCTTCCCGGCCGCCGGGTACTGGACGCTGATGCTGGTCGCCGCCGGGGTGGGAGCGCTTGGCGCGGCGAGCGAGTACAGCAGCGGACTGATCTGCACCACGACGGTGGCCGTGCCGGCGCGCGGCTCGGTGGTGCTCGCGAAGGCCGTCGTCACGGCGGCGGTGTGGACGGTGGTCGGGACGGCCGCCGCGGCGGGCTCCTGCCTGGCAGCGCGGGCGGTGCTCGGCGGACGCCAGGCCGGGGTGCCGCTCGGCGACCCCGGGGTCCTGCGGGCACTCGCGGCGTCCGCGCTGCTGGCACCGGTGTGCGCACTGGTCGGGCTGGGACTGGGAGTTCTGACCCGGCACGGTGCGGCCGGCATCGGCGCGGGCGTGTTCGCGCTGCTGATGCTGCCCGCCATGCTCTCCGACGGCAACCGCTGGAGCGCCGACGTCAAGCACGCCCTGGTCGGCGCCGCCTGGAAGCGCCTGGTCGAGACCTGGGAACCGGACCCCGACTCGCTCGCCTACACCGCCGGCGTCCCCGGCTCCTGGGCCGTCTACCTGCTGTGGCCGCTCGTCGCGGTGGCGCTCGCCGTGCACACCGTGCGCCACCGCGACGTGTGAGGCGAGGTCAGCCGTCGAGGGGCAGGGAGCGACTCTCGTCGAGGACCGCGTAGCCCGCACTGTCGTACAGCGACAGGGCCACGTGGTTGCCGCCGAAGACGTTGAACAGCAGCGCCAGGTCACCCGCCGCCACGACGGCCCGGTCGGCCAGCACCATCGCGGACCGCCCCAGCCCCCGGCCCCGGTGCTCGGCCCCCACCGTCACCGAGTACAGGAAGCTGACGCCCGGCAGATAGTTGTGGCGCAGCCAGACCGAGGCGACCGGCACCCCCGCGGACTCCACGGTCAGCACCGTGGTCTCCGGGGTGGCCAGCCCGTCCGGCAGGACGTCCAGGTAGTCCTGCTCGGCCTGTTTCCGGGCCTCCTCCGGCGTCTTCACCCCGGACCGGACGATGTCGGCGACGTACTGCTCCTTCTCCTCGGCCAGCCACGCCGGGAACTCGTCCTCGGCCATCGGACGGACGAGGACCGCCGACGGTCCCTCGGGCGCCGAGGCGATCGCCTTGAAGCGGCTCTGCGCACGGATCGGCAGGTCGGCGAAGGTCTCGTCCGGCTCGGCGAGGACCACCGACATGCGCTGCGCCGCGCGTTCGGCGCACCAGGCGCGCGCCCAGCCGCGGGCGGCGCGGCGGTGACCGCCGTCCGCGTCCAGGGCCGGGTCGGTCCACAGCTCGACGATCCGGCCGACCGGCGTGCCCTGCGGACGGACGATGCCCAGCACCAGCCGTCCGACCCGCCGGCCGTCGGCGTCGTCGATCGCCACCGCCGTCCAGTCGTACTCCGGGTCCACCGACTGGTCGACCAGCGCCTCGGCGGCAGCGGCGGGTACGCCGAGCGCCAGGTGCGCATCGAGACGCCGACGGCGGTAGGCCGGGTACCAGTCGTCTCGGTCCGTGAGCGGTACGAAGTTTGTCATCCGGGCAGGATAGGCCCGGGGACCGGCCGTGCTTCAAGGGATTTCCCCACCCGAACTGCCCCGGTGCGCAAGGACGGTGGATCCGCGTCCGGGCCGCGGTGGCCTAGGCTCCGGGGTGTGACCGACGAGATCGCGGAGATCGCGGCAGGGCTGCCGGAGCTGAAGGACGTTCGTGAGCTGTGCGGGATGCTCTCCCGCCGGGTCGAGCGGGGCGACCTCGGGTTCGTCGGCGACCTCGGGGTCGAACTGGCCGGGATGCGGCGGGATCCGGCGGCCTGGCAGGACAGGACCGTCCTCGACCACGTGCTGCGGCTGCTCGCGACCACCGCCGGGGCCGAGAGCGTCGCCCAGGTGCTGCGGGTGGTGTCCCGTGCGGTGCCCGGAGGCCCGGCGCCGGCGCGGCACGTTGCGGCGATGCTCGCCGCCGACCAGCGGCCGGAGGACCTGGCGCAGGCGTTCACCGACGCGGTGCCGCAGGAGCTGCGGGCCTGTCTGCTGCACGAGCTGCTGCTCCGGGGCGCCGCGGTCACCGCGTGGGCCGATTCCGTGCCGCTCCCGGAACACCCCTTGTCCGTACTGCCGTTGACGCGCCTGGAGATCGAGCGCCGGGCGGTGCGGCCGCGCGGGTTCGCGAACGGAAGCGGGGTCGCGGCGTACGGCGCGTGGAAGCTCCGGCCGCCGAACGAGGCCTTCGCCGGCCCGGCGGTGCTGGACGTGACGAGCGAGAAGGTCGCCACCGCGATCGGCTCGGCGGTGGCCGCGTGGCCCGAGGAGTCCAACGGGCAGCTGGAAGCCCGGGTCTTCGCGTTCGCGGATCCGCTGGACCCGGTGCTGGTGCCGGCGGCGCTCCCCACCCTGGGGCTGGCCTGTCTCGCGGGCGCGGCGGAGTCGTCGGGCCTGGTGTGGAACTTCCGTACCCCCGAGGAGGCCTGGCAGGTGCTCTTCGCCGCCGCGTACAACGGCGGGGCGTACGGGCCCGGTCTCGGCGGCGCCTACGGCCGGCTGGCGGCGTGGCAGTCGGCGGCCGCGCTGGTGGGAGCCGCCCCCGACACCGGCGCGGAGCGGGTCGAGGAGCTGGCACGGCGCTGCACCTGGTACGGATTCGCCGCCGGGACGGACTGGTTCGACCAGGTCGCGTGGGACCTCGGCGTCGCCGTCCTCGGGCCGGACGGACGACGCCTGGCCGTACTCGCCGCGACCGACACGGACTGACCGTGGCCGGCCCGGGTCGGTCCGCGCGGCGTTCCGGCGACTACCGGAACTCGTGCACGACCTGGATCTCGCCGACGATGTGGGAGTTGAACTCGTCCAGCTCCTCGGCGGGCACCCACAGTTCGAGGATCGTCCGGCCCCCGACCTGCTGGACGGGGTAGCGGCCCAGGAACTCGGTCTCGACCTCGAAGCGGGTCACGTACCCGACGCCGCTGTGCTTCACGTTCCAGTCCCGGGCGATCCTGATCGCGTAGTCCTCGTTGAGGACCGGGTAGAAGATCGGCTGCTCGGGCAGGCGCGGCGGCCAGGCACACCAGTCCAACTGCCGGACCAGGTCCAGCTCCTGGGGACCGGTCGGTCGCCAGAGGGTCGTGGTCTGCGGCTGGCTGGTCATCGTGATCACTCTCTGCGTTCGGGGAGCCGCCGGCGCGGCGCGTCGGAAGCCGGACGCTATCGGTGCGGGGCCCGCGAGGGCCAAGGGATTTCCCGACCGCCCGCTTCTCCTGCTTCCGGCTCCCGAACGGGCGGGTGGCTCAGGTGGAGTCGGGGCGGGCGCGGCGGGACCACTCCATCAGGCCAAGTCCGGCGAGGGCGATGCCTCCGCCGAGGGGCCACAACGTGGTCTCGTGGCCGGCGGCGGCCATGCCGTAGGTGCCGCCCGCGGCGAAGAGCAACTGCCCGGCCCCCCAGAGCCGGGGGGAGGCCACACCGGGCCACCACCGGGGCGTCCGACCCCGCACGACGGCCGGAACGGCAGTGCCGAGCGCGACGGCCCAGAGCACTCCGCTGCAGACCCACCCGAAAACGTTCATCAGCTGTCGAACCCCTCCCGGACGGCGCGCCGTGCGCCGCCGGACACGGATCCTTCCACCCGCAGGCGCCCCTCCCGCGCGCGGGGCCCCGGCGGCCGCAGCACCGATCCGGACGGAGCGTCAGAGCACGGCGCTCTCGTACGCCCGGCCGTGGTCGACGGAGCCGGTGGCCGCCAGCGTGGGGTAGTCGGTGTAGCTGGCCGACCCGCCCGTGTACATCAGGCCGTGGTCCCGCACCTGGTTGATCGGCGCCCCGGTGCGCAGGCGTTCGACCAGGTCGGGGTTGGCGAGGAACGGGCGGCCGAGCGAGATCAAGTCGGCTCCCGCGCTGAGGAGCCGCTCGGCCTGCCGCCTTCCGCCGTCGGCGGGCAGCGGCTTCCCCCACCCGAGGACCGGGTTGGCGATCAGCGTGCCCGGCCAGGCCGCGCGGATCTCGTGGAAGTGCGGCTGGTCCGGATCCGCGAAGACCACGTGCAGGTAGGCCGGGCCGACGTCGGCGAGCGCGGCGACGAGCGCCGGATAGATCTCCTCGGTGTCGCCCTCGTCGATGCCGTTGACGGTCAGTCCGGGCGAGATCCGCACCCCGACCCGTTCGGGGCCGATCGCGTCGGCGACCGCCCGGACGACCTCGACCGTGAACCGGATGCGCCTGGCCACCGGGCCGCCGTAGGCGTCGGTGCGCCGGTTGGTCCCCCGGGCCAGGAACTGGTGGAGCAGGTAGCCGTTGGCGGCGTGCACCTCTACCCCCTCGAAGCCCGCGTCGACGGCGTTGCGGGCGGCGGCCGCGAAGTCGGCGACGGTGGAGCGGATCTCGTCGAGCGTCATCTCGCGCGGTACGACGGCGTCCTGGGGTCCGGTCGGGGTGTGGACGGTCTCCGGCAGCGGGATCGGCGAGGGGGCGACCGGGGTGAGGCCGCTGTTGTCGGGGTGGCCGACCCGGCCGCCGTGCTGCAACTGCAGGAACATCCGGCCGCCTTCGGCGCGCACGGCGTCGGTGACGCGCCGCCATCCCGCCACGTGCGCACGGTTGTGGATCGCCGTGATGTCGGGGTAGGTCTGCCCGACGGCGTTGGGGGTGGACGCCTCGGCGACGATCAGTCCGGCGGTGGCCCGTTGGGCGTAGTAGGTGGCCATGATCGGTTGTGGGACGCCGTCCGCGGAGGCGCGATTGCGGGTCATGGGCGCCATCACCAGACGGTTCGGCAGGCGGAGGGAGCTGAGGGACGCGGGCTCGAAGAGGCGGGATTCCACCGTTGTGTTCGTCATGCCGGAACGGTAGAACCTGACACCGGTGTGAGGTTCAAGTCCAGGAGGTGAGCGATGCGGATCGGCGAGCTGGCCCGCCGCAGCGGGGTGAGCGAACGGTCGCTGCGCTACTACGAGGCGCAAGGGCTGCTACGGGCCGAGCGCACCCCCGGCGGCCAGCGCGAATTCGGCGAATGGGCAGTGGACCGGGTCATCCGCGTCCAAGCGCTGTACGCCGCGGGGCTGAACAGCAGGAAGATCGCGCAGCTGTTGCCGTGCCTGCGCGACACCGACGGCAGCCCGAGCGAGATCGCCACCGCACAGCTGGTCGACGAGCTCACCGCGGAACGGGACCGCATCGACCGGATGATCGGCGACCTGTTCCGCTCCCGCGAGGTGCTGGACGAGGTCATCAGCACCGCGAGGGACAACCTGGACGGCCTCGCCCGGTGACGAACCGCGCGAAGAACGCGGCGCGGCTCCCGGGCGGGAATTTCCGGTAGGCCTGCGACCGGCTCGGGGCCGCGCTCCGAATTCCCCGACCTCCGGGGAGCCTTGGAAGGCATGCCCACGTCAATCCCGCGCCGCGCGGCGATCCGACATGATCCGAAGGAGGCCCGGAGACCCCGGAACGCTGCAGGTGGGCGGGTCGGCGCACGCCGCGGCGCGGAGCGGCCGGGGCTCCCGACTTGGCGGGCCCCGCGCGTCCGGCTATACGCTGGAGGGGAATCCCAGCGCCCGCCGACGCTCGCCCCCGAGCAGTTCGACCGCAGCGGCCCGACGGTGGTTCGGTGGGCAGTCCGTCCCGCGGCGGTCGTCGTGAGGGAGACCGGTTCCCATGGACCTCAACACCGTCACCGAGGTCGTCCGGCGTCCGCCCGCCCGACCCGATCCGGACTGGCGCGAAGGCGATGCCTGGCTCGCGGGCGGCACCTTCCTGTTCTCGACCGAGCAGCCGGAGCTGCGCCGCCTGATCGACCTGACGTCCCTGGGCTGGGCCCCGCTCGTCGCGGACGGGAGCGGCCTGGAGATCGGTGCGACCTGCACGATCCGGGACCTGTACGCGTTCGGGCCGCCGCGGGAGTGGACCGCGGGCCCGCTGATCGCCACTGCCTGCGAGGCGTTCCTGTCCTCGTTCAAGGTATGGAACGCGGCGACCGTCGGCGGCAACATCTGCCTCTCGCTGCCCGCCGGACCGATGATCACCCTCACGGTCGCCCTGGAGGCCGGGTACGAGCTGTGGGCGCCCGACGGGTCGACCCGGGTCGTCGACGCCCTCGAGTTCGTCACCGGCAACAACCGCAACGTCCTCGGACCGGGCGAACTCCTGCGGCGGATCCGGATCCCGACCGGCGCGCTGCGCAAACGCGCGGTGCACCGCCGCTTCGAGCTGACCCGGCTCGGCCGGTCGACGGTCTTCCTGATCGGCACCCAGACGCCCGGCCGGGACGACCTGTTGCTGACCGTCACCGCCGGGACCACCCGGCCGGTCCGGATCGCCTTCGACGCCATGCCCGACGCGCGGACGCTCCAGCACAGCATCGACGTGATCCCCGCCGACGTCTGGTTCGCCGACCCCAACGGGACGCCCGAGCACCGGCGCCACCTCACCAAGCACTTCACCGAAGAGATCCGTCACGAACTCGTCACCGGGAGCCCCGCATGACCTACGTCGTGAACGGCCGGAGCTTCGACGAGGAGCCGCGACCCGGCCAGTGCCTGCGCACCTTCCTCCGCTCGCTCGGCACCTTCGGCGTCAAGAAGGGCTGCGACGCGGGCGACTGCGGCGCCTGCACGGTGTGGTTGGACGGGCAGCCGGTGCACAGCTGCATCACCCCGGCGTTCCGCGCGGACGGTCGCGAGGTGACGACGGTCGAGGGGCTCGGATCGCCCGGCGACCTGCACCCGGTGCAGCGGCGGTTCCGGGACGCCCCGGGGTTCCAGTGCGGCTTCTGCACGGCCGGGATGATCATGACGTCCGCGGCGCTCACCGAGGAGCAGAAGGACGACCTGCCGAGGGCGTTGAAGGGCAACCTGTGCCGCTGCACCGGCTACCGGGCGATCGAGGACGCCGTCCGCGGCCGGACCGGCATCGAATCGGCCGCTCCTGGGAAGGCCGTGGGGACGAGCGTCGGCGCACCGGCGGCCGAGGACGTGGTGACCGGCCGCGCCGAGTTCACCATGGACACCCACCTGGAGGGCATGCTGCACCTCAAGGTGCTGCACTCGCCGCACGCCCACGCCCGGATCCGCTCGATCGACAGGAGCGCCGCACTCGACGTGCCCGGCGTGCGCCGCGTCTACACCTGGGAGGACGTGCCGCAACGGCGCTTCACCACCGCGATCCACACCGACCACCTGGTCGACCCGGACGACACCTTCATCCTCGACCGCACGGTCCGCTTCGTCGGGCAGCGCGTGGTCGCCGTCCTGGCCGACACGGTCGCGGCGGCGGAGGAGGGCTGCCGGAGGGTCGTGGTCGACTACGAGGTGCTGCCGGCGGTGTTCGACCCCGAGGAGGCGATGGCCGACGGTGCGCCGCAACTGCACGGATCCGACGACCCGTTCGTCCGGGACCCGGTCCACAACGTCCTGCTGGAGATCCACTCGCACATCGGCGACGTCGACGCCGGCTTCGCCGAGGCCGACGTCGTCCACGAAGCCACCTACACCTCGCCGCGGGTGCAGCACGCCCACCTGGAGACGCACGGCTCGATCGCCTGGATGCAGGACGGCCGCCTGAACGTGCGCACCAGCTCGCAGTCGCCGTCGATCGCCAAGGTCAAGCTCGCCTACCTGTTCGCGCTGCGACCGGACCAGCTGCGGGTGTTCTGCAAACGGGTCGGCGGCGGCTTCGGCGGCAAGCAGGAAGTGATCTCCGAGGACCTGGTCGCCCTCGCCGCGCTCGACACCGGCTCGCCGGTCTGCCTCGAGTACACCCGCGAGGAGGAGTTCACCACCGCCTCGCCCCGGCACCCGATGGCCCTCACCGTGCGGCTCGGCGCCAGGGCGGACGGCACACTCACCGCCCTCCAGGTCCGCAACGTCTCCAACACCGGCGCCTACGGCAACCACGGCGGCGAGACCCTGTACGCGGGCGGCGCGGCCGTCATGATCTACCGCTGCCCCAACAAGAAGTACGACGCGTTCGCCGTCTACACCAACACCGTGCCCAGCGGCGCGCTGCGCGGCTACGGCATGACCCAGCCCGCCTTCGCCGTCGAGTCCGCCATGGACGAACTGGCCCGCGCCCTCCACCTCGACCCGCTCGAACTGCGCCGCCGCAACATCGTCCGGCCCGGCGACCCGCTCGTCGCCCTGCACGACGGACCCGACGACGTGCTCTTCACCGAGGACGGACTCGGCCGGTGCATCGACCTGGTGGACGCCGCGATGGCCCGCGCCACGCACCGGCCGCCCCCCGGACCCGACTGGCTGGTGGGAACCGGAGTGGCCTCCTCCCTGCACGAGACCGCGCCCCCCACCGAGCACATCGCGGAGGCCTGGGTCACCCTGGGCGACGACCTCGTCTACGAACTGGCGGTCGGCACCGTCGAGTTCGGCGAGGGCACGTCGACCGCGCACGTCCAGATCGCCGCCACCCAACTCGGCACCACCCCGGGGCGGATCCGCCTCGTCCAGTCCGACACCGACCGCACCGGCTTCGACACCGGCGCCTTCGCCAGCGCCGGACTCTTCGTCGCCGGCAACGCCGTCCTGCGCGCCGCCAACGCCGTACGCGACCGGATCCTGGAGTTCGCCGCCGCCCACACCGGCGTCCACGTGGTGATGTGCGCGATGGACGACGACGGCGTCCGCTGCGGCGAGGAGCGCGTCCCGCTCGCCGACCTCGTCGCCCTCGCCCGCGACCGCGGCATCCGCTTCACCGCCGCCCGCAAGGCCTACGGCTCACCCCGCAGCGTCACCTCCAACACCCAGGGGTTCCGGATCGCCGTGCACCGCGTCACCGGCGAGATCCGCATCCTGCACAGCGTGCAGGCCACCGACGCCGGCGACGTCATCAACCCCGCCCAGGTCCGCGGACAGGTCGAGGGCGGCGTCGCCCAGGGCATCGGCTTCGCCCTCACCGAGAACCACCACCTCGACGCGGACGGCGCCGTGGTCAACCCCAACCTCCGCAACTACCGCATCCCCACCTACGCCGACGTCCCCCGCACCGAGGTGCTCCTGGTGCCGTCCTCCGACTCGGTCGGACCGATGCGCTCCAAGGGCATGGCCGAATGCTGCATCAACCCGGTGTCCGCGGCCCTCGCCAACGCCCTCCACGACGCCACCGGCGTCCGCTACCGCGCCCTGCCGCTCACCCCGGAACGGATCTACGGCCCGCTGAACGCCACCGCACCGGTCCCGTCCGGGGCGGCCGGACCGCAATGAACACCGTGCAGCCCCTGGACGGGGACGCCGCCGCCACCGCCATCCTCGGGCTCAAGGTCCGCCCCGGCCTGGAGGAGGAGTATTGGGCCTGGCAGAAGGCCGTCAACGCCGCCGCCGCCGACTACGCCGGCTACCTCGGCGCCGAAGTCTCCCCGCCGACCCCCCTGCAGCCCGACTGGCTCGTCATCTACCGGTTCGACTCCATCGCCCACCTCCAGGCCTGGATCAACAGCGCGACCCGGCAGAACCTGCTCGACATCGGCAGCCGCTACTTCGACGGCCCCGGCACCCAGCAGGTCGTCCGGGGCGGCCGGCAGGCCCCCGACCCGCTCGTCACCGTCGTCGTCGCCCACCGCGTCGACCCCGACCACGTCGACGACTTCCTCGACTGGCAACAGCGGATGAGCGAGGAGGAGCGGACCTTCGCCGGCTTCCGCGGCACCGAACTCTTCCGCCCGATCGACGGCCTCCAGGACGAATGGACCACGCTCTACCGCTTCGACAGCGCCGAACACCTCGACGCCTGGCTGACCTCCGGCACCCGCCGCCGGATCCTCGAAGAGGGCGAGAAGTTCAACGAGTTCAAGCTCCGCACGATCGACAACTCCTTCGGCAGCTGGTTCGCCTTCGAGGAGAACGGGAGGGAGGCCCCGCCCCCCGCGGCGAGCAAGACCGCCATCGCCGTCTGGGTCGGCCTCTACCCGACCGTCGTCCTGCTCACCCTCGCCCTGGCCCCGCTGAAGATGCCGCTCTGGATCGGCCTGCTCATCGGCAACCTGCTGTCGAGCTTCATCATGAGCTTCCTGACCATGCCCTACTACGTGAACCCCCTGCTCGGACGCTGGCTCCGCCCCGCTCCCGGCGAACCCGCGGCCCGCACCAACCGCATCGGCCTCGCCATCGTCGCCTCCGTCACCGCCGTTTGGGCCGCCGCCTTCTTCCTCATCACCAGGGACATCTGGCACCTGCCCTGACCGCGGGTCGTGGCAGGGTTGGACCGTGACGACCATCGAGACCACAGATCCGTTCACGGCCGCAGGCCCGGGTGACGACGGGAGCCTCTACGCGTACCGGGTGCGCGGGACCGGCCGCAGCGCCGTGGTGCTGTGGATCGGCGGCGAGGGCGACGAACCCGATCGGGTGGTGACGCTGCCGGACACCGGGCGCAGGCAGGTACCGGTGTTCGTGACGGTCCGGCAGGCGCGGGCGTACGCGAGCCGCCGGGGGCGGACGTTGGCCACCCCCGACGCCAACACGCTGGAGCTCGTCCACGTCCAGCGCTGGCTGGACGACCCGGTGCGCCGGCGGGTCCCGCCGGGTGCCGTGCTGGGTGCCTGGAACTTCTTCGAGGACCTGGCCCGGGGGCTCGACGCGGAGCACCGGTTGCCCCGGCAGGGGGCGGTGCACGACGGCGCCTACGAGAAGCTGTTCGGGAGCGAGTGCGCAGCGTGGACGCCCGACGAGCGGCGCGCGGTCATCGAACTGCTCACGGCCGGGGTGGAGCTGTGGGACTCCTGCCCCGTGGTCGTCAGGCCGCGCTCGCGCGGCTGACCCGCTGCGGTGAAGGCGATGCCCGCGGGCCTGGGGGCGGCGGTGCGCTGCTGGGGGACGGCGGGCTGCGGCGGTGTCGCCGGTTCCCGGAAGGGGGAGCGCTGGACCGGGGGCAGGGGGTGCTCCTCGGTCAAGGGCTGGTCGGAGGAGGACTCGGAGAAGGGCTGCCACAGCGGGCGCCGGTCTGAGGTCATGATCACCAGTCTCCCGACTCCGCTCGCCGGGCCATGCCCGACACGGAGGCTCAAGGGCCGAAGGGATCGACTGCCGGGTCGTGGGGGACACGCTCCCCCGAGGGGACCCGGTCGGTCGCAGGGCAGCAGCGCAGGGGACAGGGCGCGGCTGCTCAGCCGGGCGGCCGTGGCCGGTGGGGCGAGGCCGCCGTTGCGGGAATGCTAGACCGGAACCCGGCGGTCGCCAAGGCCTTGACCTGCGTGCTTTCGGTCACGATGCCGCATCCGCGCCGGACCGCCGCCCCGGCGGCAAGTGCGTGACGGCCCACCGCGCCGCTCGGCCGGGCCCGCGGGCGGGTCATCCGAGCCGGGTGACGGTCGCCGTGCCGGCGGCGCGGGCGTGGTGGCGGAAGGCGAGGCGCCGGCCCGTCTCCAGGGCGACGGGGTGGTCCAGGGCGACGGTCACCGTGCCCTGGTGGAGCGGCTGCAGCGGGTCGGCGCCCGGGGGCAGGGTGACAACGCCGAGGACCGTGGCGGTGCGGACGTGGAACTGGAGTCGGTCACCGGTGCGCACCTCGGTGCCGCCGTCGGCTTCGGACAGCAGGGCGAGGTCCGCGGTGAAGCGGTGGTGGGCGTCGATCGCGCCGGGTGCCGCGAGGACGTGCCCGCGTCCGACCGCGGTGCCGGCCGTGCCGTGCAGCAGGAGTCCGACGTGCATGCCGGCGGACGCCTCGTCGACGTGCCGCCCGTGCAGGTCGATGCCGGTGACGTGGGCGGTCAGGGCGCGGTCCGGGCCGACGAGCTGCACCTCGTCGCCCGTGCGGACGCGTCCGCGCTCGATCCGGCCGGTCGGCATGGTCTGCCGCCCTCGGCGGAAGACGACTTCGACCGGCATCAGGAACGGCTCCTCGACGGCGCTCACCCGAAACACTCCCCCCGACGGTCCCCGCGGACCGGGACGACTCAGACGCAGATGACCTCGACGCCCTTGGCGACGAACTGTTCGACCAGCTCGTCCGGGGCGTCCTTGTCGGTGACCAGGGTGGAGATCCGCTCGACGGCGCAGACCTGGGCGAGGGCGCGGTGGCCGAGCTTGGTGGAGTCGGCGACGACGATCACGCGTTCGGCGCGTTCGGCCAGGGTGCGGTTGACCTCGGCCTCGCCCTGGTCGTGGGCGAAGGCGCCGCCGACGGGGTCGACGGCGTTGACGCCGAGGAAGGTGAAGTCGAGGGAGAGCTCGCGCAGGACGAGCGGGGCCAGCGGCCCGGTGAGTTCGAAGGAGGTGGCGCGGGCGACGCCGCCGGTCATCACGGTCTTGACGTAGGGCCGGACGGCCAGTTCGCCGGCGATGTTGACGGCGTTGGTGACGACGGTGAGGCCGATCTCGTCGATGTACTCGGCGAGGTCGGTGCGGACGGTGAGTTCGCGGGCCACTTCGGAGGTGGTGGTGCCGCCGTTGATGCCGATCACGGCGCCGGGCGGGACGAGGCGGGCGGCGGCTTCGGCGATGCGCTGCTTCTCGCCGGCCTGGCGGGCGGTCTTGTAGCGCAGCGGCAGGTCGTACGCGGCTCCGCCGAGGACGGCGCCGCCGCGGGTGCGGGTGAGGAGCTGCTGGCGGGCGAGTTCGTCGAGGTCGCGGCGGACGGTCGCGGTGGAGACCTCCAGCAGCTGGGCGGCCTCGGTGACGTCGATGCTGCCGCGTTCGCCCAGGACGGCGAGCAGCCGCGTCCACCGCTCGTTCGTGCCCATCGTCACTCCTCAGGTCCGTGAGTGATCAAGCGTAGCCGCGGCCGGTGCCGGCCCTGCGCCGAATGTCGTGGTGGAGCCGGGCCCCGAGCACCCGTCACCTACTCTTTGCTCGAAGCTGCGCATTTGGGCTATAACCTCTGCATATTCGAGCATGTGGAGGGAATTCCATGACCGGTCCCGTCACGGTGGCCGCCCTCGACGTCGGCGGCACGTCCATCAAGGCATCGATCCTCGACGCGCACGGGGCCGTGCTGCACCGCGAGAGCGTGGTCACCGGCGTCAGGGACGGACGGGACGCCGTCACCGAGAACGTCCTGGCGCTGGCGCGGAGGCTGGTGGACGGCTTCGGCTGCGCGGCCGCGGGCATCGCGCTGCCCGGTGTCGTCGACGAGGCCGCGGGCACCGCGGTCCGGTCGGCGGCCCTGGACTGGCGGGACGTCCCCGTCCGCCGCTGGGCCGAGGACGAGCTGGACGTCCCGGTGGCGATCGGGCACGGGGTGCGCGCCGGCGCCCTGGCGGAGGCCAGGCTCGGCGCGGGGCGGGGCTGCCCCTCCTTCCTCTTCGTGTCGGTCGGCACCGGGATCGCCGGGGCGAGCGTGCTCGACGGCCGTGCGGAGCAGGGCGACGGCGGGGGAGCGGGCGGGATCGGCCACCTGGTGGTGCGCCCCGGCGGCCCGGAGTGTGCCTGCGGGGGCCGCGGCTGCCTGGAGGGCGTCGCCTCCGCCTCGGCCGTCGCCCGCCGCTACCGGGCGGCGGGCGGAGCCGCCCCGGGCGGGCAGGTGTCGGCGCAGGAGGTGCAGTGGCGGGCCCGGGCGGGCGACGCGCTCGCCGAGGCGGTCTGGCGGGACGCGGTGGCCGCGCTCGCCGACGGGCTGGCCGCGGCCGCGACCGTCCTCGACCCGCACTGCGTGATCGTCGGCGGCGGCCTGTCCCGGGCCGGCGCCGCGCTGTTCGCCCCGCTGCGCCGGGCCTTCGCCCACCGGCTCGCCTTCCGGTCCGCGCCCCGGCTCGTGGAGGCCGGCCTCGGCGACCGCGCGGGCAGTCTGGGGGCCGGGCTGCTCGCCCTGGAGCTGCTGGGCCACTCCCTGGAGGCCCTGGCACTCGAGCCCGCCACCGCTGCCGTCGTGGGCGGGCTCGGATGATCCTCACCGTCACGCCGAACGCGGCGCTGGACGTGACCTACCGGGTGGCGCGGCTGGAACAGGGCGGCAGTACCCGGGTCACCGCGGTGGACGAACGGGCCGGCGGCGAGGGCGTCAACGTCTCCCGGGTGCTGCAGGGGCTGGGCGTGGACACCGCGGTCAGCGGCTTCGCGGGCGGCGCGACCGGCCGGGCGGTGCGGACCGATCTGATCGTCGCCGACCTGCCCGACGCGATGGTGGGCATCAGGGCGGAGACCCGGCGGACGGTCGCCGTGGTGGACGAGGGCGCGGGCACCACGTCGGTCCTGCTGGAGCCGGGCCCGGAGGTCTCGGCGACCGAGTGGGCCGAGCTGGTGGTCCGCTTCACCGGCCTGGTGAGGTCGGCCAAGGCCGTGGTCCTGTCCGGCAGCCTGCCGCCCGGCCTGCCCGTGGACGCCTACGCGACGCTGGTCAGGATCGGCCGCGCCCACGACCGGCCGGTCGTGCTCGACACCGACGGCGAGCCGCTGCTGGCCGCGCTGTCGGAACGGCCGACGCTGGTCAAACCCGATGCCGGGGAACTCCTCGCCGCGACCGGGGAGACGGACCCCCGGGCGGCGATCTCGGCGCTGCGGGCGGCGGGCGCGCAGAGCGTGGTGGCTTCGATGGGGGAGGGCGGCCTGATCGCCGTCGCACCCGGCGAGGCGTGGCAGGCGGGCCCGCCGTCGCGGGTGGCCGGTCGTGCGACCGGTGCCGGTGACGCGGCCGTCGCCGCGCTGGCGGCCGGTCTGGCCGTCGGCACCCCTTGGCCGCGGATGGTGCGCCGGGCGGTAGCCCTGTCCGCGGCGTCCGCCGCCGTGCCGCTCGCCGGCAGCTTCGACGCCGAGCTGTACGGCCGGCTGTGCAGGCGTGTGGTTCCGCGTCCCTTCGCGACCTGACGGGCCGGACGGGGTCGGCCCGGCCTCGCGGTGCTGGAAGTTGCGCAGATTCTGCCATGAGTGCGCATCTCTGCGCATCCACCGGTGGTGCACGACCTGTGGGGAGAAGCGCGCACGTTCAAACATCGGAGGCGCCTCAGCCGTGCATTATTTTGGTCGAACGTGTTGACATCTGCGCGCAATCGGGCTGGATACTGCACGAAACTGCAGCGAGCCGAAGGATGTCCCGCCCGTGAGCATCAAGCCCGGCCTCCACGGCCTCCTCTCCGCCCTGGCGGCGCTGACGCTCGTCGCCGGTGCCGCCGCCTGCGGGGCGCAGGGCGGCGACCACCGCGTCACGGTGGCCTTCTGGGGCTGGGCGCCCGGCTACCCGGAGGCCGTCGCCCGGTACAACGCCACCCATCCCGGGATCCGCGTCGAGTACACGACCGTCGCCCCCGGCAGCCAGGGCGGCTACGAGGCGGTCCAGGCCTCGGTGAAGGACGGCAAGGCGCCCTGCCTGGTGCAGATGGGCTACGAGTCGCTGCCGAGCTTCGCCTCCGACGGCCTCGTCCAGCCGATCAGCGACGAGGTGCTCGGAACCCGCGTCTACTACTCCGAGACCGCCTGGCAGCAGGCCACCGTCGCCGGCGAGATCTACGGATTCCCGGTGGACGTCGGCCCGATGGCGCTCTACTACCGCAGCGACCTCTACGCCCAGTACGGACTGGAACCGCAGCGCACCTGGCAGGACTTCGCCACCGACGCGGCCCGCCTCCACCAGGCGGCCCCCACCCGCTTCCTGACCGCGTTCACCCCCGACGACCCGTGGTGGTTCGCCGGACTCGCCGCCCAGGCCGGCGGCAGCTGGTTCGACGTCAAGGGCCGCTCCTGGCAGGTCGACACGGCCGACCCGAACAGCGCGAGGTTCACCGCCTACTGGCAGTCGCTGCTCGACAAGGGCCTCGCCAAGTCGGAGACCGCGTTCGGCGACGGGCTCTTCGAGGACCTCCAGAACGGCACGCTCGCCGCCTTCCCCGGCCCGGTCTGGTTCTCCAGCCTGCTGGCGCAGAAGTCGCCTGCGGCGAGCGGCAAGTGGGCGGTCGCACCGATGCCCCGGTGGACCGCGGGCGATACCGCCTCCGGCTTCGACGGCGGCTCCGCCACCGCCCTGCTCAAGGGCTGCGCCGCCGCCAGGCCCGCCCTGGACTTCGCCAACTGGCTGAGCAGCGACCGCGATTCGCTCCAGATCCTGGTCGACAGGGCCGGCATCTACCCGGCCGCCGTGACCGCCGACACCCTGCCCGCGCTGAACCGGCCCGACCCGTACTTCGGCAACCAGCCCATCTTCGGCGTCTTCCGCGACGGGCTGGGCCGCACCAACTGGACCTGGGGGCCGGTGATGACCGACACCTCCAAGGCGCTCAGCACCGAACTCGGCAAGGCCGTCACCACCCGCACCCCGCTCAAGTCGGCGCTGCAGACCGTCCGCGACCGGACCGTGGCGGCGATGCGCGGCAAGAACATCGAGGTCTCGGCCCGATGACCCGTCACCCGACCCGCTCCGGCCCGGGTGCCCGCGCCCCGCCCGGCCGAACGCACCACCGGCCCCCCACACCCCCACGCAGGTGCACCATCAAGGAGTACCCGATGATCCCCCAGCTCCGCAGGCCGCTGGCGGCCGCCGTCGCCACCGCCGTCCTCGCCCTGACCCCCGTCCTGGCGACCCCCGCCGCCGCGACCCCCGCCTCGGCGACGTACTCGGTGAGCGTCGGCTCGCCGGTCCCGTTCGCCTACCCGACCGACACCCAGGCCACGCCGTACATCGACAAGGACGGCACGTTCTACTACCAGCAGTCGGCGGCGCTGTACGGCGCGACCGACAACCGGAAGTGGGACTTCTACACCGGCACCGACTTCGACACCGCGACCAAGTCGGCGTCGCTGAGCGGCTACGTCAACCCGGCCAACTCCCAGGACCGCAACGACAACACCACCTGGCGGTGCAACAACAGCCCGACCGGCCTGATCGCCAGCTACGACCCGGGGAGCACCACGCACTCCGAGAAGAACTACTGCGACCTGGCGGGCCTGTGGGTCGACCCGGACACCGGCGACTGGTACGGCCTGGTCCACAACGAGTTCACGCCGGACCCCCTCGACGCCGGCGACGACCTGCACTACGACGCGATCGACTACGCGGTCTCCACCGACCAGGGCAGGACCTGGAAGATCAAGGACCACGTGATCACCTCGCCGTACTCCACCGTGCGCGGTGACACCACCGCCTTCCCCAACCAGACGTACTACTACGGCGACGGCGACCAGCGCCTGCTGGTCGACACCGCCTCCGGCTACTTCTACGTCTTCTACGGTTCCCGCGTCGTGGACAAGGGCAGCGGCTGGAAGGCCTTCCACGAGCACGTCGCCCGCGCCCCCATCTCCGGCAAGATGGCGCCCGGTTCCTGGCAGAAGTGGTACAACGGCGCCTGGACGGAGGCGGGCGTGGGCGGCCGGGAGTCCAACATGGTCCCGGTGAACGGCTCCAGCACCACCGGCTACACCCCGACCAGCGGCGAGTACAACCCGGCCAACACCGGCACCACCGCCCAGCAGGTCGCGGCCGGCAAGATGCCCGCCACCTCGCCGCTGTTCGTCATGGACGTCACCTGGAACGCGTACCTGGGCCTGTACGTGGGCCAGCCGCAGGGCGTCGACCAGAGCGGCAACGCCCCGCAGCAGTACTACGTGACCGACAACCTCGCCACCCAGAAGTGGTACCTCGCCGGCGACACCGGCAGCTACCACACCGCCTCCTGGTACCGCTGGTTCCTCGACGGGGTCAACAGGACCGGCTCCCAGATCGTCGGCAAGAACTTCCGCACCTACTGCGCCTTCGGCTGCTCCAACGGCTCCTCGGGTGAGTACGTGCCGGTCACGCTCAACTCCTCCTCGCCCGCGGCGGCTCCGTTCGACCTGACCAAGGCCTACCGGATCGCGAACGGTGGTGGCCGGGTCCTGGCCCAGGTCTCCGGCAACACGACGACCACCTCCCAGACCTCCACCGGCAACGCGCTGGAGAACTGGGTCTTCAGCTCCATCGGCGACGGCTCCTACCGGATCGCCAACGCCTCCACCGGCCAGCTGCTGGGCGTCGACTCCACCGCCAACGCCGGCCGCGCCTGGGGCACCAAGCCCACCGCCACCACCGTCGGCGGCAGCGGCCCGACCGTCGGCCAGCAGTGGTTCGTGATCGCCGGCACCGGCACGGACAACACCCCCAACGGCACGTACAAGCTGGTCAACCGCTACAGCGGCCTGGTGCTCGGTCTCTCCGCCACCTCGGGCCGGCTGGCCGAGACCACCCCGACCCGCAGCTGGAGCGACTCCGGCAACGCCGTCGGCGCGTCCCGCACCGCGGCCGAGCAGACCCTGAGCCTGACCGCGGTCGGGGCCGCCCCCGAGACCGTCTGGGTGAACAACCCCGGCAGCCAGGCCACCAAGGTCAGCACCGCCGTCTCGCTGCAGATCGGCGGCACCGACACGGTCGGCAAGAGCCTGACCTACAGCGCGACCGGCCTGCCCGCCGGACTGTCGATCAGCTCCACCGGTCTGATCTCCGGCACGCCGACCACCGCCGGGTACTCCTCGGTCACCGTCACCGCGTCCTCCGGCACCGCCAACGGCTCCACCACCTTCGGCTGGGCGGTCAACCCGGTGCTCAGCGGTTCGCACACCCTGACCGCCTCCGGCAAGGCGCTCGACGACCCCAACCACTCGACCGCGCAGGGCACCCAGTTCATCACCTGGGCCCCCAGCGGCGGTGCGAACCAGCGCTGGGTCTTCACCCAGCAGACCGACGGCTCCTACCAGATCGTCAACGGTGAGTCGAACCTCTGCATGGACGTCAACGGCGGCTCCACCGCGCCCGGCACGGCCATCATCCAGTGGGCCTGCTCGGGTGGCACCAACCAGCGCTGGACCGTGAACGCCGTCTCCGGCGGCTACACGATCACCTCGCAGAAGAGCGGCCTGCTGCTGACCACCGCTTCGACTGCGGACGGTGCCCTGGTCACCCAGCAGGCGGACACCGGCTCGGCCCTGCAGCGCTGGGCCATCGGCTGATCCCAGCCTTCCCGCCGACGGGACCCGCGGACCACGTCCGCGGGTCCCGTTCCGCGTTTTACGCAGGGGCTCGACGAAATCCGTCGTGTCACGCCTCTTGACGCGGGCCCGCCCGCTGCCCAACCCTTGCTCAAAACTGATTGATTCACGCTCGTTCGAATCAAAATCAAGCACACATGTACGCTTGGGAGCAGCATGAGATGGCACCACCGCATGGCCGGAATCTGTTCGGTCGCGGTCCTCACCGCCGGCCTCGTCTCGTCCTTCGACACCCCGGCCAGGGCTGACAGCACCGCCGCCAACACCAGCACCCCGGTGGGGGCGAAGCCGATGATGGGCTTCAACAACTGGGCCCGCTTCACCTGCGCCGCCCAGGCCCGCCTGGACGGCACCCGTGACGGGTACTCCTTCCAGCAGTTCATGCAGGACCAGGCCAAGGCCATGAAGGACACCGGCCTGGTCGCCGCCGGCTACACCAACCTGACGGTCGACGACTGCTGGATGCAGCGCACCAGCGCCGGCTACCTGCACGGCGCCGCGAACTGGGGGAGCAGCTCCCAGCCGGGCTTCGACTGGGAGCTGACGGACTACGCGAACTACGTGCACAGCCAGGGCATGGAGGCCGGCCTCTACAGCACCTCCGGCGTCAACACCTGCCAGGGCGTGCCCGGCGGCGTCATGGGCCACGAGCAGGCCGACGCCAACTCGCTGGCGTACTGGGGCATTGACTCCATCAAGCTCGACAACTGCGGCACCAACCAGAGCAACCGCCAGACCGAGTTCACCACCTTCGCCAACGCGCTCGGCACCGCCACCGCCAACAAGACGCGCAAGATCCTCTTCAACGAGTCCGCGCCCGCCGGGTACGGCCCGACCAGCGCCGAGAAGTACAACTCCCTGGAATGGGTCCGGGGCCTGGGCCAGATGTGGCGGGTCAGCCCCGACATCCAGGTCTGGCACGCCAACCAGCCGAACACCGGCTGGGACTGGCAGCACGGCGCCGACTACTACGAGGGCGGAATCCTCCAGAACTTCGAGGACACCGTCTCCATCGCCCGCTACAACGGCCCCGGCAACCACAACGACGCCGACATGCTGCTGATCGGCGACAACAACCAGCTCACCCTCGCCGAGCAGCGCAGCCAGTTCGCGCTCTGGTCGGCGATGGGCTCGCCGCTGATGATCACCAGCGACGTCCGCAAGATGGCCGCCGACCCGGTCACCTACGCGCCGCAGCTGAACATCCTCAAGAACGCCGACATCATCGCCGTCGACCAGGACACCACCGCCGGCGGCTACCTCGCCGCCCGCGACGGCGCCACCACCACCGCCGGCACCGAGGTCGTCGTCAAGCCCCTCGCCGACGGCTCGCGCGCCGTGGTCGTCGTCAACAAGAACGCCACCGCGACCAGCTTCACGCTCGACCTCGCCCGCGTCGGCTTCACCAACACCGGCTGCTCGCGCACCGCCAAGGACCTGTGGAACCACACCACCTCGCAGGTCACCGGCTCCCTCACCACCACCATCGGCGCCCACGACAACGCGATGTACACCATCGCCCCCGGCAGCTGCGGCGCCGCACTGCCCACCGGCCAGATCCAGGCCGCCCAGCCCGGCTTCCAGGCCTACGCCTACTGCCTCGACGCCTACAACGGCGCCACCAACGGCGCCACCGTCGGTCTCTGGGACTGCCACAGCGGCAACAACCAGCAGTGGCAGCGCCAGACCAACGGCCAGATCACCTCGCTCGCCTCGCCCGGCCTCTGCCTCTCCGGCGAGTCCACCGGCCTGAAGCTGCGCACCTGCAGCAGCGGTGACACCAAGCAGATCTGGACGTACACCCTGGCCGGCCAGCTCAAGGCGGGCGGCGTCTGCGCCGACATCGCCGGCGGCGCCGTCAACGACAAGACCAAGGCCGTCGCCACCTACACCTGCGGCACCCACCAGGCCAACCAGACCTGGAGCGCCCCCTTCGCCACCCCGCCCACCCCGTGACCACCTGCCCGCCCCGCACGGCGGACAGGTGACCCCCCGGCCCGGTGCGGGCACCGCCACAACGGCGCTGCCCGCCCCGGGCCTGCCGGTCATTGCGCCACCGCATAACGAATTCACGTTCATTCGCGGGCGATTGGTCCTGATTCAGGATGATCGTCCGCGGAAGATCCGAGTCGTACGTGCACGTGTTGCCACTAGGGTGCCGCGCATGCTCCTCACGATCGACACCCATTCCACGGCCTACCTGAACGGACGGATCGTCGGCCAGATCATCGTCCTGGCCGCCGGCATCGCCCTCGCCTGGGTGCTCACCCGTAAATGGCGCAACCCGGTCGCGCTGATGCCCGCCGACCTGCCCCGGGTCACCGTGGCGCGGAAGAGGCGCCGGCTCCTGCTGGTGCTGATCACGGCGGCGGCCTGCGCCCTCTCGGCGACCGAGCTCATCCTGGACCTGCGGCGCGAGTCGCCGTACGGGGCGGCCGCCTCGACCGGGCCGACCGATCGGACCGTCGACGCCCCCGACACCGTCGCGGGCTACCACCTGATCACCGGCGAGGCCGCGGCCCGGCTCATCGCCAAGCGGCCGGCCCGGACCGGGGAGCACCTCTGGTACTACTCGACGACGCCGGGCGCGACGGAACCGAACCTGATCTTCACCGCGTCGACGAACGCCTGGGATCCGGCAGGCGCCGCCGAAAAGGCCAAGCACTCGCTGGACCAGCTCTTCACCGACTTCTTCGCCGGCGCCAAGGTCGAGGACGCCGAAGACGTCGACCCCGGCCCGCTCGGCGGGCTGATGCGCTGCGGCCACTCACAGAACGGCAACTTCGTCATCTGCCGCTGGGAGGACGCCGGCGCCGCGGGCACCGTGGTGGCCGCCGACGCCACCGGCATCCAGGAGGCGGGGGCACTGGCCCTCCAGTTCCGCAACGCCGCCGAACACAGCGGGGCCCGGTCCTCCTGACGACGGCCCCGCCGGGCCGGGGGCGGTACGGGGCGGTACAGGGGCCCGTCCCTCCAGGTCAGCGGCGGGAGCGGCTGCGGGTGCGGGGCAGGGGATCGGTCGGCAGGCCGTGCGCGCGGAGGGCGGCGAGTGCGCTGCGGGCGCGGCTCTCGTCCTGGGCCACGACGGCGGCGAGCAGGGCACCGTACAGCTCGGCATCGGCGTGCACCTGCGCCGCGAGGGCGCCGATGTCGGCGGCCTGACGGAGTCGCACCACCTCGCCGACCAGGCCGAGGGCGAGCGTGCGGTCCAGCGCCAGGACCACTGCCGCGACGTCGGCGGTGGGGCGCCCGGCCGCCTGCCGGAGCAGGCTGCGGACGTCTGCGGCGCGGCCCGATTCCCAGAGCCGCAGGGCGAGTTCGGCCAGTTCGGGCGCCGGTGCGGATGCCCATTCCCAGAGCAGGGTCTGCCCGTCCGCCGATTGACCGGTGCTCTCCAGGGCGGTCAGCAGGGCGGGCAGCGCGACTGCCGGGGTCGACCACAGCGCGTGGAACAGCGCGGCGGCCTCGTCCGTCTGCCCGGTCCGGCGCAGTTCGGCGAGCGTTCCGGCCGCCTGTCCGGCGGAGCTGTGGGCGACCGACCGGGCCAGGTAGCCGGCCGAGCCCGCCGGGCCGCCGGCGCGCAGCAGCGCGACCAGCCTCGCCACGTCGGCGGGGGCCAGGGTCACGGCCGCCTGGGCGACGACGGCCGCCGATTCGTGGGCCGCGCCCCGGCGGTGGAGCTCGCCCACCCGCTGGGCGAGCGCGGTGAGTTCACCGGGTGAACGCAGCGGGGCCGCCGGCGCGGCCGGTTCGGGGCGGTCCGCGTCCGCTGGGAGTGCGCCGGGGGGACGGGGCGCGGCGTCGGCGTGCTGCGCGTCCGGGGGCGCGGCCTGGACGCCGCCGAACCGGGCGCCGCGCAGGGGCTGGGCCGCGACCGGGGGGAGGACGGGCTCGACTTCGGGCTCGTACTGGTGGACGCCACCGAAGCGGGCCCCGGTGGGGCGTTTGCGGGCGGGCTGTGCGGGGCGGGCCGCCCGGCCGGTTGTCGCGCCGGCAGTCGGCGCGGCGGGAGAGTGTGGTGCGGGCCCGGCAGCCGACGGGTGCCGGTGGCCGGCCTCGGCGGTGGAGCGGGCGGAGGAGTGCCGCTCGGACTGCAGCCGGTCCTCCAGCGCGAGCAGCCGGTCGCTGAGTTCGAGGCACCGCACGCCCAGCCCTTCGCGCAGGGTCCGGGCCTGGGCGAGTTGCCGCAGGAGCTCCTGGTCGGCCGACGCCGGCGCTTGGGCGTAGTCGGCGCGGACGGCCTCGGTGAGCCGTCGCTCCCGCTGCGCCGCGAACTGCCGGGCCCGCAGCAGTTCGTCCAGCTCCGCGCGGAGCGACTGGACGTCGGCCGGGTTCGGCCCCAGTTCCTGTACCGTCATCAGGCCCTGACCTGACCTCTCTGCCGGAGGCGTCCCGACTCGCCTCCCGCGGTGGACTGGGGGACATCCTGGCCCCGCCGTACGGCGGGCGCGTTACGGAAGCGAGTCCGGACCATTTCGCCGCCGACGGCGTGCTGCGGCGGTCCCGGCTGATGCGCCGTCGGGCGCCGTTGGTGCAGAACGGCGCCCGACGGCGTGCGGAGACCCCGCCGACCCTCTTCGGCGGACGCTCCGGCCTCCCGCGCGGCCCGGACGCTCCGGCGTTCCGCCACGTCGTCGTGGCGGCTGCTGCCGGGTACGGGCCGGGCGGGAAGTCGTGTGGGGCGGGGACACGCTGCCGGTGTCCCGGGAGTTGGAGGGGACACCGGCAGCGCCGGGCGAACGGTCGGCCGACCCTCACCGGCCACCGTCCGGACGTCCCACCGCGGCCGGGGACCGGACCGTCGCATGCCGAGTGGCGGCCCCCGGCCGCGGGTGGGAGCTGGTGGACTGCCGCCGGCCCGATGTCAGGGCCGGCCGGCGGCAGTCCGGTCTGGTGGTGTGTCAGCTCTTGTTGTCGGTGGTGGGGAGTTGGGCCTGGATGAGGTTCATGACGGTGGAGTCGGCGAGGGTGGTGGTGTCGCCGACCTCGCGGCCTTCGGCGATGTCGCGGAGCAGGCGGCGCATGATCTTGCCGGAGCGGGTCTTGGGGAGTTCGGCGACGATCTTGATCTGCTTGGGCTTGGCGATCGGGCCGAGGGTCTTGCCGACGTGGTTGCGCAGGTCGGTGACGAGGTCGTCGTCGGGGGTGGCGGTGCCGCGCAGGATGACGAACGCGACGATGGCCTGGCCGGTGGTGGCATCGGTGGCGCCGACGACGGCGGACTCGGCGACGGCGGGGTGGCCGACCAGCGCGGACTCGACCTCGGTGGTGGAGATGTTGTGGCCGGAGACGAGCATGACGTCGTCGACCCGGCCGAGCAGCCAGATGTCGCCGTCCTGGTCCTTCTTGGCGCCGTCGCCGGCGAAGTACTTGCCCTCGAAGCGGGACCAGTAGGTGTCGATGTAGCGCTGGTCGTCGCCCCAGACGGTGCGCAGCATGGAGGGCCAGGGCTCGGTGAGGACGAGGTAGCCGCCGGAGCCGTCGGGGACCTCGGCGGCGTTGTCGTCGACGACGGTGGCGGCGATGCCGGGCAGCGGCCGCTGGGCGGAGCCGGGCTTGGTGTGGGTGACGCCGGGCAGGGGGCTGATCATCATGGCGCCGGTCTCGGTCTGCCACCAGGTGTCGACGATCGGGGTCTTGCCGGCGCCGATGTGCTCGCGGTACCAGATCCAGGCCTCGGGGTTGATCGGCTCGCCGACCGAGCCGAGGATCCGCAGGCTGGACAGGTCGAAGCGGGCCGGGATGTCGTCGCCCCACTTCATGAAGGTGCGGATCGCGGTGGGGGCGGTGTAGAGGATGGTGACCTTGTACTTCTGGACGATCTCCCAGAACCGGCCCTGGTGCGGGGTGTCGGGGGTGCCCTCGTAGATCACCTGGGTCGCGCCGTTGGCCAGCGGGCCGTAGGTGATGTAGGAGTGGCCGGTCACCCAGCCGATGTCGGCGGTGCACCAGTACACGTCCGACTCCGGCTTCAGGTCGAACACCGCGTGGTGGGTGTAGGCGGTCTGGGTGAGGTAGCCGCCGGAGGTGTGCAGGATGCCCTTGGGCTTGCCGGTGGTGCCGGAGGTGTAGAGGATGAACAGCGGCTGCTCGGCGTCGTGCGCCTGGGCGGTGTGTTCGGGGCTCTGGGTGTCGACCAGCTCGTGCCACCACACGTCGCGGCCCTCGGTCCAGGCCACCTGCTGGCCGGTGCGGCGCACGACCAGGACCCTCTGGACGCCGTCGACCTTGGTCAGGGCCTCGTCGATGGCGGGCTTGAGCGCGGAGGGCTTGCCGCGGCGGTAGCCGCCGTCCGCGGTGATCACCAGTTTGGCGTCGGCGTCGGCGATCCGGGAGGCCACCGCGTCGGCGGAGAAGCCGCCGAAGACCACGGAGTGGGCGGCGCCGATGCGGGCGCAGGCGAGCATCGAGATGACGGCTTCGGGGATCATGGGGAGGTAGACGGCGACGCGGTCGCCGGTGGTGACGCCGAGGGCGGTCAGGGCGTTGGCGGCCTTGGAGACCTCGTCCTTGAGCTGGGCGTAGGTGATGGTGCGGCTGTCGCCGGGTTCGCCCTCGAAGTGGATGGCGACCCGGTCGCCGTGGCCGGCCTCGACGTGGCGGTCGACGCAGTTGTGGGCGACGTTGAGCCTGCCGTCGGCGAACCACTTCGCGAACGGCGGGTTGGACCAGTCCAGGGTCTCGGTGGGCTCCACCGCCCAGTCCAGGCGCCGGGCCTGCTCGGCCCAGAACGCGAGCCGGTCCTCCAAGGCCCGGGTGTAGGCGTCCGCGGTGACGTTGGCCGAAGCGGCCAGCTCCGCGGGCGGGGCGAAACGCCGCTCCTCCTTGAGCAGATTGGCCAGGCTCTCGTTGCTCAACGCGCACTCCTCGTCTGGTCCGCCGCCCACCGGCCGGACGGTTCGAAACCCTACGCCGTTTGATCGATCTCGCGCAATACTGCCACTCTTCACGCACAATCGAGCATTGCGAGCGCAAAAGGTGGTGCCCGCCCCACCCTCCGCGGGCGGCCCGCGCTACGCGCATAGGATCGTTCGGGCGCGGCGGTCCGTCCCGGACGCCGGCACGGGCGCGAGGAGGACCGGTGCGACAGGCGAGCGGCGACGGGAGTTTCCTGCGGCGGCTCAACCAGGTCGCGGTCCTGCGGGCGCTGCGCGGGACGGAGAGCGCGACGCTGGCCGAGCTGGCCAAGGCCGCACAGCTCTCCCGCGCCACCGCCGACGGCATCGTCGAGACACTGCTGCGCGACGGCTGGGCCGAGGAGGTCGTGCCCTCGGACGGCCTGCGGGGCCGCCCGGCACGCCGGTTCGCCTTCCGGGGCGAAGCCGGGCACGTGGCGGGCGTGAGCGTCGGAGCCACCGGGGTGCTGGCCATGGTGGCGGACCTCAACGGCCGGGTGGTGGCGCGCGCCGCCGAGAGCCTGCCGTCCGACCTGCCCTCCGCGCGCCGCCTGGCGGCGGTGGTGGACCTGGTCGAACGGGCCTGCGCCGAGGCGGGGTTGACCGCCGGGGCGCTGACCGCGGTCGGCGTCGGCACCACCGGGGTGATCGACGGCGAGGGCCGGGTGGTGAAGAGCGTGGTGCTGGAGGACTGGACGGGTGTCCGCCTGCAGCAGGAGCTCGCCGCCCGGATCCCGGTGCCGCTGCGGGTCGAGAACGACATGCGGCTGGCCGTCCTGGCCGAGCACTGGCAGGGCGCCGCCCGCGGCCGACGGGACGTCATCTACCTGCACACGGGCAGCCGGATCGGCCTGGGGCTCCTGCTCGGCGGCGTCCCGCACCGGGGCTCCCACGCTGCGGCCGGGGAGCTCGGCGGGCAGCCGAACAGCCGCTGGAGCGCCTTCCACCACGTGCTCGACTTCGCCCTCTCCGCCGACCCCGGCGAGCTGCGGGCGCCTTTGCAGGCGGCGCTGTTCGCGCTGGAGCGGGCCCGGGCGGGCGACGCGCGGGCGGCGGACGCGGTGGAGGCCTTCGCGACCGGCCTGGCCGAGGGGCTGGTCACCCTGGTGACGCCGCTGGATCCGGAGCTGGTGGTGATCGGCGGCAGCCTGGCCCGGGCCGGCGAGCTGCTGGCCGGGCCGGTCCGCCGGTACCTGGAAAGTGTGTGCCTGTACCCGCCGGAGGTCGTGGTCTCCGAGCTGGGCAGCGACGCGGTCTGCGTCGGTGCGGTCCGCTTCGCCCTCGACCACGCCGAGCGCCTGCTCCTCGCCTGAGTCCTGCCACCGATTTTTCACCGTCTCTGATCAAAACGAAGGGCGGACCTCGCCGTGCAGGGTCACGTTCCGGTCTCGTGCGCTCATTGATGCTCGATTAACGCTAGAAGTAAGCATTAATGCGCGCTAGTGTCCCCTCCACGCAACCGCAACCACCCGCGGAGAGGACCGAAGATGATCAGAAGGGTGTCGGCGCTGCTGTGCGCCGGACTGCTGGTGGCCGGGGTCGCCGGCTGCTCGTCCGACTCGACCCCGTCCGGCCAGGACGGCAAGGCCGCCGGCCCGGTGACCCTCACGTACGGCATCTGGGACGCCAACCAGCAGCCCGCGATGCAGAAGATCGTGGACGCCTTCCAGGTCGCCCACCCGGACATCAGGGTCAGCATCCAGCTCACCCCGAGCGCCGACTACTGGACCAAGCTGCAGACCGCGGCCGCCTCCGGCTCCGCGCCGGACGTGTTCTGGATGAGCTCCACCCGGATCGGCCTCTACGCCGACCAGGGCCAGCTGCTGCCGCTCTCCGACCGGCCCGGCTTCGACAGCGGGAAGTTCGCCAAGGCGCTCAACGACATCTACACCCTCGGCGGCAAGCAGTACGGCATGCCGAAGGACTACGACACCATCGGCCTCTGGTACAACAAGAAGCTCTTCGACGCCGCCGGGGTGAAGTACCCGGACGCGAGCTGGACCTGGCAGGACGTCATCGACGCCTCGCAGAAGCTGACCGACCCGGCCAAGGGCGTCTGGGGCATCGCCTCCCCCTCCTGGACGCAGGAGAACCTGTACAACACCATCCACCAGGCCGGCGGCCACGTGATCTCCGCGGACAGGAAGACGTCCGGCCTCGCCGACCCGGCGTCCGTCGAGGGCCTGCGGTACGCGCTCGACTTCGTCACCAAGTACAAGACCTCGCCGACCGCGCAGCAGATGACCGACACCGACCCCTCGCAGCTGTTCGCCTCCGGCAAGGTGGCGATGTTCACCGACGGCGACTGGGACACCCTCACCTACAAGAACGCCCCCGGCCTGGTCGCCGACGTGGCGCCGCTGCCGGCCGGGCCGAAGGGCCGGGCCACCGTGGTCAACGGCCTCGGCAACGTGATCTACGCGAAGACCAAGCACGCGGCCGCCGCCTGGGAGTTCGTGAAGTTCCTCGGCGGCCGCGAGGCCAACGAGATCCAGGCCTCCACCGGCACGGTCATCCCGGCGTACGAGGGCCTGGCCGACACCTGGGTGAAGTCGACCCCGCAGTTCAACCTGCAGATTTTCGTCGACGAGTTGCAGAATGCCGTGCCGTACCCGGTCTCCAAGAACACCTCGGCCTGGAGCAAGGACACCCAGGCGCTGCTCGACAAGGTGTGGGCCGGCCAGCAGGACCTAGACAGCGCGGCCGCGCAGATGGCCGCCACCATGAACGCCGCACTGGCCAAGGAGTAGCCGGTGGCCACGATCGAAGCGACCCCCGCCGCCGCCCCGGCCGCGGCGGGGCCCCGCCCTCGTCGCAGCCGGGCCGGCGGCCACCCCCGGGAGTGGGTCTGGGGCTACCTGATGGTCCTCCCGCTGCTGGCCGGTCTCGGGGTGTTCTACCTCTGGCCGATCGCCCAGTCGGTGTACTTCAGCTTCACCGAGTGGGGCGCCTTCGGCGGCCAGCGGTGGGTGGGCACCGCCAACTACCGGGACTTCCTGTCCGACCCCGAGCTGCCGAAGGCCGCCTGGAACACCCTGCGCTACTCGCTGCTGGTGCTGCTGGCCGTCCCGCTCTCGGTGGTGCTGGCGGCCCTGCTCAACCAGGTCCGCGACCGGCACGTGGCGCTGTACCGCACGCTCTACTTCCTGCCCGTGGTCTCCATGCCGGCGGCGGTGGCGATGGTCTGGCGGTGGCTCTACAACGGCGACTACGGACTGATCAACTACCTGCTGTCGCTGGTCGGCGTGGACGGCCCGCACTGGGTGTCGGACGAGCGGTTCACCGTCTACGCGATGGCCGTGGTCGGGGTCTGGGCCTCGCTCGGCTACAACATGATCATCTTCTCCGCCGGGCTCAAGTCCATCCCCCGGCACTACTACGAGGCCGCCGCGATCGACGGCGCCGGCCGCGTCCGGCAGTTCTTCGCCGTCACCCTTCCGCTGCTCAGCCCGAGCATCTTCTTCGTCTCGGTGCTGTCGGTGATCGGCGGCCTGCAGATGTTCGACACCGTGCTGATGATGCTCGGCAAGTCCAACCCCGCGCTGGCGGGCAGCAAGACCGTCGCCTACCTCTTCTACGAGGACGCCTTCCTGGACAACCGGCAGGGCATGGCCTCCGCCGTCGCGGTCGTGCTGATGGCCGTCCTGCTGCTGCTCACCGCGGTCCAGTTCCGACTGCAGAAGAAGTGGGTCCACTATGAGTAGGCAGCAGCGGCTCTGGCCGGTCCACGTGGTGCTCGCGGTCGGCGCGGCGGCCATGGTGGCGCCGTTCTTCTGGCAACTGCTCACCTCGCTGCAGACCTTCGGCGAGGCGACCAGCGTGCCGCCCACCTTCGTCCCCGGGTGGCACTGGTCCAACTACGCGGAGGTGTTCCGCTCCACCCCGTTCCTCGCGCAGTTCGGCAACACCGTGCTGATCACGGTCGTCCGGGTCCTCACCCAGCTGCTCTTCTGCTCGATGGCGGCGTACGCCTTCGCCCGGATGCGCTTCCCCGGCCGGGACGCGCTGTTCCTGGTGATCCTCTCCGTGCTGATGGTGCCCGGCCAGCTCTACCTGCTGCCGCAGTACCGGATGGTGATGAACCTCGGGCTGCTCAACACCCTCACCGGCATCGTGCTGCCCGGGATGTTCAGCGCCTTCGGCACCTTCATGCTCCGCCAGTTCTTCCTCTCCCTGCCGCGCGACATCGAGGAGGCCGCCCGGCTGGACGGCGCCGGCCCGCTCCGGGTGTTCTGGTCGATCGTGCTGCCGCTCGCCCGGCCCGGACTGATCTCGCTCGGCGTGCTCACCGTCCTCTGGTCGTGGAACGACCTGCTCTGGCCCCTCGTGGTCACCAGCGACGCCGACCGGATGCCGCTGTCGGTCGGCCTCGCCACCCTCCAGGGCGAGCACGTCACCGACTACCCCGTCCTGATGGCCGGCTCCCTGCTGGCCAGCCTGCCGATGATCGTGATGTTCATCGCCGCCCAGCGCCGGATCACCGAGGGCATCGCCTTCACCGGCTCCAAGTGACCATCCACCAAACGTTTTCACCTGAAGGGACACCACCGAGTGGACGACCTGCGCCTCGGCGTCATCGGCCTGGGCCTGCGGCTCTCGCTGCCCCTCGCCGCCCACCGGCCCGGCCGCGGAACCGCGGTGGCCGCCCTGTGCGACACCGACCCGGCCGCGCTCGGGCGGGCGGCCGCACGCCTCGGCGTCGACGACACCTGCGCCGACTACCGCGACCTGCTGGAGCGCGAGGACGTCGACGCGATCCTGGTCGTCACCCCCGACGACACCCACGAGCGCATCGCCGTCGACTGCCTGCGGGCCGGAAAGCCTGTCTACCTCGAAAAGCCCATGCACATCACGATCGAGGGCTGCGACAACATCCTGCGCGCCGCCCACGAGAGCGGTACCCGCCTGTACGTCGGGCACAACATGCGGCACATGGGCGTGGTCCGGCAGATGCGCGAGATCATCGAACGCGGCGACATCGGCGAGCCGAAGACCGTCTGGGTGCGCCACTTCGTCGGCTACGGCGGCGACTACTACTTCAAGGACTGGCACGCCGAACGGGAGCGCACCACCGGGCTACTGCTGCAGAAGGCCGCGCACGACCTGGACGTGGTGCACTGGCTGGCGGGCGGCTACACCGAGCGGGTCAACGCCTTCGGCGACCTGATGCTCTACGGCGACCTCCCGCGCCGCGAGCCCGGCACCCCGCGCCCCGAGGGCTGGCTGAAGGAGTTCGCCTGGCCGCCGACCGAGCGGCGCGACCTCAACCACCGGATCGACGTCGAGGACGTCTCGGTGATGAACATGCGCCTGGACAACGGCGTGATCGCCGCCTACCAGCAGTGCCACTTCAGCCCGGACTACGTGCGCAACTACACCGTGATCGGCACCGAGGGACGGCTGGAGAACTTCGGTGACGACCCCGGCGCGCTGGTGCGGGTGTGGAACAGCGGCCCGAGCGGCTACCGGGCCGAGGGCGACGCCACCTACCGGGTGAAGGAGGCGCACGGCACCCACGGCGGCAGCGACGTCGCCATCGTCGAGGAGTTCGCCCGCTTCGTCCGCCACGGCGGCCGCACCGACACCTCCCCGCTCGCCGCCCGGATGGCGGTCGCCGCCGGCTACATGGCCACCTGCTCGCTGCGCGACGGCGGCCGGCCGTACGACATCCCGCCGCTGGACCGGGAGCTCACCGCGTACTTCGAGAACGGGCAGATCCGTCCGAGGTGAGTTCTGCCCGACGCGACTCTTGACGCGCCGCTGTCATGACTGGCACGTTTGCGCAGAACTGATTGAACAGTAGATGAACGATGCAGCTTTGATCAGTTCAACTCACCCTCTCCATAGCCACGTTCAAAGGTCGATCGCATCCATGGCTGATCTGAACCGTCGTCGCTTCTTCCAACTCGCCGGTGCCACCGTGGCGTTCTCCGCGCTGTCGCAGAGCATCGCGCGGGCCCAGGCGATCGCCCCGGCCGGGGTCACCGGCACGATCCAGGACGTCGAGCACATCGTCGTGCTGATGCAGGAGAACCGGTCCTTCGACCACTACTTCGGCGCGATGAAGGGCGTCCGCGGCTTCGGCGACCCCCGCCCGGTGACGCAGCCCAGCGGCAAGCCGGTCTGGTACCAGAAGGACAGCGGCAGCAAGGAGATCCTGCCGTTCCGGCCGCAGGTCGACGACCTGGGCCTGCAGTTCGTCCAGGACCTGAACCACGACTGGGCGGGCGGCCACAGGGCGTTCAACAACGGCAAGTACGACCAGTGGGTGCCCGCCAAGACCGCCACCACCATGGCGTACCTGACGCGCCAGGACATCCCGTTCCACTACGCGCTGGCGGACGCCTTCACCATCTGCGACGCCTACCACTGCTCGTTCATCGGCTCGACCGACCCGAACCGCTACTACATGTGGACGGGCTACACCGGCAACGACGGGGTGGGCGGCGGCCCGGTCCTGGGCAACCAGGAGGCCGGCTACGGCTGGATGACCTACCCCGAGCGGCTGGAGCAGGCCGGGGTGTCGTGGAAGATCTACCAGGACATCGGCGACGGCCTGAACGCGGCCGGCTCCTGGGGCTGGATCAACGACGCCTACCGCGGCAACTACGGCGACAACTCGCTGCTCTACTTCAACACCTACCGCAACGCCCAGCCCGGCAGCCCGCTGTACGAGAAGGCCCGCACCGGCACCAATGCGAAGGCGGGCGAGGGCCTGTTCGACGTCCTGCGGCGCGACGTGCAGGCCGGCACGCTGCCGAAGATCTCCTGGATCGCCGCGCCCGAGGCGTTCACCGAGCACCCGAACTGGCCCGCCAACTACGGCGCCTGGTACGTGTCGCAGGTGCTGGACGCCCTCACCTCCAACCCGGACGTGTGGGCGAAGACCGCGCTGTTCATCACCTACGACGAGAACGACGGCTTCTTCGACCACGTCGTGCCGCCGTTCCCGCCGTCCTCCGCGAACCAGGGCCTGTCGACAGTCGCCACCGGCGCGGACTGGTTCGCGGGTAACGCGAGTTACGCGGCCGGTGCGTACGGGCTCGGGCAGCGGGTGCCGATGATCGTGGTCTCGCCGTGGAGCAAGGGCGGCTTCACCTGCTCGGAGACCTTCGACCACACCTCGATCATCCGGTTCATGGAGCGGCGCTTCGGCGTCGCCGAGCCGAACATCTCGCCCTGGCGCCGCGCAATCTGCGGCGACCTGACCTCGGCCTTCGACTTCACCACGTCCGACGCGGCCGTGGCCGCGCTGCCCTCGGTGGCCGCGTACGCGCCGAAGGACAGGAACCGGCACCCCGACTACGTGCCGACCCCGCCGGCGACCGGCACCATGCCCAAGCAGGAGGCGGGCAGCAAGCCCACCCGCCCGCTCAAGTACGCGCCGTACGTGGACGGTGCGGCCAACATCAGCACCGGCAAGTACGCGCTGACCTTCAGCGCGGGCGCGGCCGCGGGCGGCCAGTTCCTGGTGACCTCCTCGAACCGCACCGACGGCCCGTGGACCTACACCACCGAAGCCGGCAAGACCATCGGCGACAGCTGGAACACCACGTACTCCAAGGGTGTCACCGACCTGACCGTGCACGGGCCGAACGGCTTCCTGCGGCGCTTCCGCAACCCCGGCAAGACCGCCGGCCCCGAGGTCGTCGCCCGCCACAACGCCGCCACCGGCAACCTCGACCTGACCTTCACCAACCCGGCCGGCGCCGACGCCGTCCTCACCGTCACCAACGCCTACGCCGGCACCCCGCAGGCCGTCACCGTCCGCAAGGGCACCACCGTCAACCTGACGCTCTCACTGGCCGGTTGCCGCAACTGGTACGACGTCACCATCACCTCCAACGTCACCACCGACTTCGTCCGCCGCCTCGCCGGACACGTCGAGACCGGCGCCCCGGGCCTCTCCGACCCGGGCCTGATCACCTACTGAGGTCGGCCTCCGGCGTCAGCCGTACGAGTAGCCGAGCGGTGTGATGTCGTCGACCTGGGCGGCCGTGGTCGGCTGCCACGGGTCGAGGACGGCGTCCGTTCCGGAGAGGGACGGGCGCCCGGAGTGGGTGAGCTGCCAGTGGTCCCAGACCCGGTCGACGTTGGCGTGCAGCAGCCAGAAGATCGGGTCCTGGGTGGCGGTCATCGGGTCGCTGATGGTGCCGTTGCACCAGTTGTGGACGTTGTTGTGGGCGTCCGTCTCCAGGTGCGAGGTGAACCCGGTGTAGGTGCGGCGGTGCTGCAGGCCGTCGATCACCGCCTGCGTGGGCAGGTGGTCGCCCGCCGCGCCGGGGACGCCGCGCTGCACGCCCGGCGGCTGCCACACCCAGTCCGGGCGGTGGTGGTCGGTGGCGTAGTCCCAGTACGGGATGGTCAGTCCGGGCTGCTTGCGCCGCAGCAGGTCCTCGCAGCGCAGCGTGTACAGGCGGTGCCAGGGCAGGAAGCGCTGGGTGCCGATCGGGCCCATCATCGAGTGCATCAGGTGGCCCATGTCGGCGTGGATCGCCGCGAACGGCTGGTACGAGTGGTCGGCGTGGGCATCCTTCAGCGCCTTGTTGAAGCGGTCCTTCGCGGCCTGGTCGAGCCGCCGGTGGTCGACCCGGACGCGGGAGAGGCTGCCCGTCAGCTGCACCAGCCAGCGGCGCACCTCCGCCACCGGGACGGTCGGCGCGCCGTCGGGCCCGGCCGCGCGGACGGCGGCGGGCGGAGCGGGGACGGTCGCCAGGTGGCGGTCCAGGCGCAGCGCCAGCGACTCCGGGTCGACGGCGGGGCGCAGCCCCCACTCGTCCTCCAGCACGCGGAGCTGCTCGCCGCTGGGGAACCGTCCAACGGGTGCGGCGACCGCGGCGGGTGCGGCGGCGGTGGTCTTCCTGGTACGGGTGGTGGCCTTCTTGCGAGGGGCGGGAGGCATGGGCGGCGGGTCCTCTCGGCAGTCCCGGTCGGCCGGTGCGGGCCGCCGGGGGCGGCTCCGGCACCGTCCACCATGAGCGGGGCGGGCGGCGAACCTGCGGCGACGCCCGGTCGTCCCGGTCGAGGACCACCCGGACGGGCGGCGTACGCCGGGCGGGGCGGGCGAATGGCCCTGTGCGGCCTGCCAGCGGTCGGTGGTGACAGCCGAGGTGGCGACGACAACGCTCGGACTCCCCTTGCTGCTGCGGCTGACCGACGGACGATCGGCCGCCCTCCGTGCCGCGGTCGGCCCCGCGCCGGGCCTGGACGCGCAGGTGCCGAGCTGCCCGGCCGTCGACCTGGTCCTCGCCCTGCGCGGGCGCATCCCGCTGGACCGGCTGGAGCCGGAGGGCGATCCCCGGCTCTTCGACCCGCTGAAGGAGTGGGAGCCGGAGGCGTAACCCGCAGGCCGCTCGGCGGCCCCGGTTCACACGGTGACGTCGGGGCTGTCCGCGCTGAGGTGGGCGACGGCGGTGCCGTCGCCGTGCGGGGCCAGGAGCGCCCGCAGCTCGTCGGCGGCGGCGGCGAGGTGGTGGCCGTCGCGGTCGGCGTGGAGGGTCTCCAGGAGGAAGGTGACGTGCGTGGAGTCGGCGGTGACGCGGGTGCGGTGCGCGTCGCGGTGGTTCCAGTGGCGGGTGAGCACGCCGGTGGTGTCGGCGTAGACGATCTCGCCGGGCCGGGGGTGCTCGACGGTGTCGGGTTCGCCGAGCGGGGTGAAGGTCTCGGTGCCGTCGGCCGGGCGGATCACGACGCCGCCGGTCACGTGCGCGAGGTCGAACGCCCCGGCGGGCAGGCCGTGGCGGACGGAGACGGCGTTGTAGGAGTCGACGGCCGGGTTGATCCGGGGCAGCAGGCCCTGCTTGGCGAGCCGGCGTCCGAGCGCGTCGACGCTGGGCCGGATCCGGCGCGGGTTGGTGCCGAAGGAGCGGTAGGCGGTGTGCCAGGCGTCGATCCGCGGGTCGCTCTCGCCGGCGGGCTGCCAGGAGCCGTCCGCGAGCTGCCGCTCCAGCGCGGCGAGGGCGGCGTCGGTGGCCGGCCAGGGCTCGTGGCCGCGCAGGCCGGTGGCGGTGACCAGGGCGATCCGGGCGTCGGGGAAGGCGGCGGCGACGGCGGGCGTCAGGTGGAAGGTCGTCGGCATGGCGGGGTCCGCTCCCAGGGGGTCGTCAGGCGAGGGCGAGCAGGCTGACGGCGACGGCGGCGACGCCGAGGCCGAGGAGCTGGCTGCGGTGGATGCGTTCGCCGAGCACGCTGCGGGCGAGCAGCACGGTGCCGGCGGGGTAGAGCGCGGTGATCACGGCGACGACGGTCAGGTCGCCGTCGCGGACGGCGAGCAGGAAGAGCAGGTTCGCGACCGAGTCCAGGACGCCGGCTGTCGCCGAGATGCCGTACGCGGGCCGCTCCTCGCCCAGTCGGCGCCGCAGCAGGAGCGCGGCGGCCAGGGTGACGGCCGAGGACACCGCGCGGCCGACGATCAGCGGGGCCACGCCGCTGCCGGAGGGCGCCCGGTCGAGGCAGACCAACTGCAGTGCGATCGCCGTGCCCGCGCCGAAGGCCAGCAGCAGCGCCGTGCGCGACGGGCGGGCCGCCCCGATCCCGGGGCCGGCGCTCACCAGGACGACGGCCGAGAGCGCGAGGACCAGGCCGAGGACGCCGGCGGTGCCGAGGTGTTCGCCCTGCAGCAGGCCGACGGCGACCGGCAGCGCTGCCGAGACCAGCGCGGTGACCGGCGAGAGCACGTTCATCGGACCGAGCGCGAGCGTCCGGTACAGCAGGACGAACGCCGCGGCGGAGGCGGCGCCGGAGGCCGCTCCCCAGCCCACCGCGGAGGCGCTGAAGTCGGCCCCGAGGAACGGCCAGATCAGCAGCTCGACGGCGAGGCTGGCGGGTGCGGCGATCAGCACCGTGCGCAGGACGTGCGCCTTGCGGGCGCCGAGTCCGCCGAGGAAGTCGGCGCACCCGTAGGCGAGGGAGCTGCCCAGGGCGAGCAGGAGAGCGATCACGGCAGATCCTTCGGCGTTACAGTGGAACGACTGAACGGTACAACGGATCGACCGGTTCGCCCAATGGAGTGACCTGGATGGTGCACTAAATTGGTCGAGCGGCGTGGAGGGGGCAGCCAGGTGAGCGAGACGGACGCCGCGCTGCGCGCGGTCGCGTACAACGTCCGGTCCGCCCGGCTGCGGGCCGGGCTGTCACTGGAGGAACTGAGCCGGCGGGCCCAGGTCAGCAAGGGCGCGCTGGTCGGACTCGAACGGGCCCAGGGCAACCCCAACCTGGCCACCCTGGTCCGGCTCGCCGACACCCTCGGCATCTCGGTGTCCGACCTGATGCAGGGCCGCACCGGGGGCCGCGTCCGGGTGGTGGCGGAGGACGCGACCGCGCCGCTCTGGACCGGGGCGCGGGGCAGCGAGGCCCGGCTGCTGCTCACCACCACCGGCCCGGTACCGGTGGAGATCTGGCGCTGGCGCCTGGAACCGGGGGAGGAGTACCCGAGCCACCCCCACCAGGCCGGCGTGGTCGAGACCGTCAGCGTCACCGCCGGCCGGATGGTCCTGCTCGTCGACGGCGTCGAGCACCCCGTCCACGCCGGCCAGACCGCGACCTTCGACGGCGACACCCCCCACGGCTACCGCGGCGCGGGCGATGCGACCTGCCACCTGATCATGACCGTCCAACTCCCCCCGGGCCCCGCCGCCACCGGCTGACACGCGGTGCGGGAACGGTTCAGGCGAGTGCCGTCACGGACTGATCGAGGACGAGTTCGTGCTCGACGGACGACTCGTCGCCCGGGACCGGGACGGAGCGGCCGCTGCGGGTGAAGCCGATCTTGCGGTAGAAGGCCTCGGCCCGCTCGTTGTCCTGGTGCACGTACAGGCGGACGCGGGAGACCTCGGGCTCGTCGAGCTCGTGGGCGAACGCGATCGCCGCGTCGAACAGGGCACGGGCCAGGCCGGTGCCGCGCTGCTCGGGGCGGACGAACACGCCGACCAGGTGGGCCTGGTCGACGGCGGTCGGCGCGCCCAGGACGTCCTGGTGGCCGGCCCGCTCGATCAGGACCGTCACCGAGCCGTCCCAGCCGCCGTCCGTCCGCTCGGCGACGAACTGCTGCGCGATCATGTCGCCGCGGGAACCGGCCGCGCGCGCCCGCCAGAACTCGTCGGGCTTGGAGGCGGCGCTGTCGTACGTGTCCAGGAAGGCGATTCCCGCGACCGGATCCCGCAGGGCCTCCAGACGCAGCTCCTTGACCTGCTGCCAGTCCTCGCCGGTGACGGCTCGTATCACGTGGTTCATGTGCCGATCCTCGGGCGCGCGCGGAGACCGGGGCAAGCGGGTTTCGGTCGGTCCTCCGCGGGCCGCTCCGGTCTCATCGGCCGGGTGGCGCCCAGGCGAGGCCGGAGAGGGCGGATCGGACCTGCCGGCGGAACCAGCGCTGCGCCGGGTCGTTGTCGTTGCGCGGGTGCCAGCCCATGGAGATGTCGATGGGCGGCAGCGGCAGGGGAATCGGCAGCGGGACGAGGCCGAGGGCGGCGACCAGGGGTGCCCCGGTCCGGGCCGGTACCTGGCTCACCAGGTCGGAGGCGGCGACGAGTTGGAGCGCGGAGGCGAAGGTCGGCATCGCCGCGACCACGCGCCGCCGCAGCCCGACGGCCTCCAGCGCGTCGTCGAGCGGTCCGCGCAGGCGACCGCGCCGGGACGGGGTGACGTGCAGGGCGCCGGCGAGCGCGGCGGGGGTGAGCGGGCCAGGGGTGAGCGGGTGGCCGGGGCGGACGACGGCGACCATCTCGTCGACGAGCAGCGGCTCGATCCGGGTCTCGGGTGCCGGGGCGGTGATCACCCGGACCTCCAGGTCGGCCGTTCCCTCGCGCAGGACCAGGTCGTCGGGGTGGGGCCCTTCGGAGAGCAGGACGACGGTCACGCCGGGCGCGGTCTGCCGCAGGCGCGGGAGGAGGCGGGTGGCGAGGGTGCCGGCGAGCAGGTCGTTGGCGATGACGGTGAACGTCCGGTCGAGCCGCGCCGGGTCGACCGGGCGGCCCTCGGCGAACAGGGCGCGCGAGCGGTCGAGGAGGGCCTTCACCTCCGCGTGCACGGCCTCCGCCCGCGGCGTCGGCACCATGGACCGCCCCGAGCGGACCAGGATCGGATCGGCGAACGCGGTGCGGATCCGCGCGAGCGTCCGGCTCATCGCGGGTGCGGACAGGCCGAGCCGGTCGGCGGCGGCCGAGACCGAGCACTCGTCGAGCAGGACGTCGAGCGCGACGAGGAGATTCAGGTCGACGTCCCGGGCCGCGGCACCCACGATTCGGTCTCCCACCTGCAGAATTGTGTCTGCTGCAATCTATTCTTGCGATACGTGCATTTGAAGTCATGGTAGTCCGCTCCTAGCGTCCCTCCCGTTGAGGTCCGAGACCCGGAGGGGACGACGTGGAGACCAAGCAACTACCGGCCGCCGAGCAGGTGGCGGCGGACCGGCCGAACGCCAGGGCGACCGTGATCCTGATGTCCCTGTGCGCGGGGACCCTGCAGGCGATGGCCGCCGCGATGAACCTCGCGGTGCCGTCGATCGCGCGGAGCGACCTGCACCCGAGCCCGACCGCCCTGGTGTGGATCGTGGACGCCTACCTGATCGCCTTCGCCTGCCTGCTGATCCCCGGCGGCGCGCTGGCCGACCGGCTCGGCCGCAAGGGCGTCCTGCTGGCAGGACTCGGCCTGTTCGCGGGCGGCGGCCTGCTCGCGGCCGCCGCCGGGAACGTACCGCTGCTGATCGCCGGGCGGCTGGTCGCCGGCGCCGGCGCGGCCCTCGCCCTGCCCGTCACCCTGGGGCTGCTGATGCTGGTCGTCCCGCAGGCCGGCCGTCCGGCCGCCGTGGCGACCTGGACCGCCTCGCTCGCCGTCGGCGGCATCCTCGGCAACGTGGTCGGCGGTGCCGTGCTCCAGTTCCTGCCCTGGCAGGGGCTGTTCCTGGTGTTCGGCACCGCTGGCGCGCTGCTCCTCGGGGCCTGCACCCTGCGGGCGCCCCGGACACCCCGGCGCGCCGTGCCGCTGGACGTCCCCGGCTCGGTGCTCCTCGCCGCCGCGATCGTCGCGCTGATCCACGGGCTGATCGAGGGCCGCGAGCGCGGCTGGACCTCCGCCTGGGTGCTCGGCTCCTTCGCCGCCGCCGTCCTGATCGCCCTGGTGTACGTCCGCGTCGCGCTGCGCCGCGGCCAGCCGCTGCTCGACCCGCGGGTGTTCGCGCTGCGCCCCGTGCGGGCCGGCACCATCGGCGTCACGGTGGCGTTCGCCGGGGCGTTCGCCATGTTCTACGTCAACGCCCAGTACCTGACGCTCGCCCACGGCTACTCCCTCGCGCTGGCGGGCTTCGCCATCGCGCCGATCGCCGTCGCGATGACGCTCGCCTCGCGGTCCTCCACCGGGCTGGTGAAGCGCTGGGGCACCAAGCGGGTGGTGGCCCTCGGCTTCGCCGGGATGGTCGTCGGCCTCGGCGCCTTCTCCTTCGTCGGCGTGGGCACCCCGTACGCCCTGTACGTCCTCTGCCCGGCGTTGGCCCTGGCCGGGATGGGCCTGGCCCTGCCCTCGCTCTCCGGCGGCATCATGACCGCCGTGCCCGCCGACCGGGCCGGGATGGGCTCCGGCCTCAACGGCGCCGCCCGCGAGGTCGGCAGCGCCGTCGGCGTCGCGGCCATGGGCACCGCACTCGGCGCCAACGCCGCAGGCACCGGCGCGTCCGCCGCGGCACTCGGCGCCGCGATGGACTCCGGCTTCCGCGTCGTCGCCGTCGCGGTGGCGCTGGCCGCCGTCCTCGTCGTCCGCTGGACCGACTGAGCCCCGGCCCCGCGCACCGACCGCTGACGCCCGGGCCCCCGTTCCAGGGGTCACCCGGGCTCCGGTCACCCGGGCTCCGCTCCTCCGGTGACGGGACCGGGCGGGGCGGGACCGGTCGGGGCGGGACCGGTCGGGACCGGGCGGGGCGGGAGGATCAGGGCCAGAACTCCGTGCGCAGCGCCGGCAGCAGGGTGCTCTCGGCCCAGTCGATGAACGCGGGTTGGCTGTCGCCGCCGACCTGGATGAGCGCGACCTCGTCGAACCCGGCCTCCACGAACGGCCGGACGGCGTCGACGAAGTCCTCGACCCGGTCGCCGCAGGGGATCGCGTCGGCGACGTCCTCCGGCCGGACGAAGCGGCTGGCGGCCGCGAACCCGGCCGTTCCGGGCAGGTCGGCGTTGACCTTCCAGCCGCCGCCAAACCAGCGGAACTGCTCGTGCGCCCGGCGGACGGCGGCGTCCCGGTCGGTGTCCCAGCACACCGGCAGCTGGCCCACGGCCGGCTTCCCCGCGCCGCCGTGCCGCGCGAAACCTGCGACCAGTTCCGGGTCCGGCTCGACCGCGATCACCAGGTCGGCCAGCTGCCCGGCCAGTTCGCAGGAGTCCGGGCCCGACACGGCCACGCCGATCGGCGGCGGCCGGTCCGGCAGGTCCCAGAGCCGGGCGCCCTCGACGTCGAAGTACGTGCCGTGCCGGGTGACGTACCCGCCCTCGAACAGCTCCCGGATGATCCGTACCGCCTCGGCGAGCATCTCCTGGCGCACCGAGACGGCCGGCCAACCCTGCCCGACCACGTGCTCGTTGAGGTTCTCCCCGCTGCCCAGGCCGAGCCGGAACCGGCCCTCGGACAGCAACTGCACCGTGGCCGCCTTCTGCGCGACCACCACCGGGTGGTAGCGGAACGTCGGGCAGGTCACGTACGTCATCAGCGGGATCCTCGAGGTGGCCTGCGCGGCCGCGCCGAGCACCGCCCAGGCGTACGGCGCGTGGCCCTGCTCCTCCAGCCACGGGAAGTAGTGGTCCGAGACCACCGAGAAGTCGAAGCCCGCCCGTTCGGCCCCGACCACGTCCGCGACCAGGTCACGGGGCCCGCGCTGCTCGGTCATCATCGTGTATCCGATCTGCACCATGGCCCGCGTCTGCCCGGGGAGCGGCCGGCCAGTCTCCGGCAGTCTTTGCCAAACGGTCGACCAATCGGCGCTCGCGGTCGGGTAGCTTCCAAGACATCCGAGGAACGTGATGAGCGGGCCCGTTCGGCTTGACCGAGCGGGTCCGGGAGGAGGCGTGTGCCCATGAGCGTGATCGACCTGACCGGGACGGCGGCCGGACTTCCGCAGGCGTGGAGCTCGCTCCTGCTGGGCCGGGTGGGAACGGCGGCGGTGAAGGTCCTGCGGATGGACGGGACGCCGGTGGCGGAGGAGAGCCACGGCGCCGACGAGGCGCTCCTCGTGCTCGACGGCCGCATGGAGCTGGTGGTGGACGGCACTCCGGTGTCGGTCCGGGCCGGAGAGCTGTACCTGGTCGCGGCGGGGACGGCGCACGCGGTCGCTCCGGGCAGCCGCGGCACGCTGGTGATCGTGGAGCTCCCCGAGAGCTGACGATACGTCAGACCGGCGGCGTCGTCACAGCCCGAGCTTGCGGCCGGCCTTGGCGGCCTCCGACAACTGGCTCTCCTCGCCCGCGCGTTGGCGGGACCGCAGGACACCCAGCGCGAAGGCGATGTCGGGCGGGGCCTGGGCCGCGACCTCGTGCAGGGTCGTCTCGCCGACCGCGGCGTCCTGATGGTCGCCGAGTGCCTTGTGGATGCGCTTGGCGTGCTTCGCCTGCCGGCGGGCGCGTTTCTTCAGCAGTGGCTCGCTGCTCTCCGCGGCGTAGCGGGCCCGCTTGGCCGCCTTGCGGGCGCGGTGCAGGGCGACGTCGCGGTCGTGCCCGGCGGGCTGGGCCAGGGCGGGGCGCAGACGCTTCACGACCCGCTTCCGCTGCTTCTCCATCACCTTCCGGGCCTGCTTGCGGCCCCGGCGCGCCCGGCCGCGCAGCGGCGGATCGGCGGCGAGGTCCTCCAGCGCGTCGACGAGCGCGAAGTAGCGGGGCCGCTCCATCGCCTCGACGGCCGCGCGCCACGCGCTCGCGTACCGGTCCCGGAAGACGGTCTCCAGCAGTCGCCGGGTCGCCCGCGGCCGGAGGTCGCCCGGCAGGTCGGACGCGGCGGTGGCGAGCTGCTCGCCCATGACCTCGGCGTCCCGGGCCCGCCCGAGGATGCGGCCCAGCCGGCGCAGCTCCTTGTCGACGTCCTCCACCGCGTCCCGGCGGAGGAAACGGCGGTGCGCGGCCAGCACGCTGCGCAGGCGGCGGATGTGCACCCGCATCCGGTGCACGGAGTCGGGCTCGTCGAGCCGGACCGCCGCGTCCAGCGACTCCAGCGCGGCGATGTGGGAACGCAGGTAGGCCGTGAGGTAGTCGCCGACCGAGTCGCAGGTGTCCGGGCCGGGCGGGGGTGCGGACCCGGCGCCGCCCGGGATCGCGTCGAGGCGCGCCTTCAGGGCCCTGCCGAGCTTGGTCGGGGAGTCGGACGGCCGCAGCCCGTCCGCGAGCAGCCGCTCCTCCACGGCGTCGAGCAGCTCCGGCCCCGCCTCCCCGAGCTCCACCTCGGTCTCGGTCCAGTCCACAGGGCGGGTCGCCGGGTCGCCGGTGCTGCCGGTGCCGCCGAGCTGTTCGGCGGACACCGTGTCCCGGACGATTTCGGCGAGGGTACGCCCGTCCTCGTCCAGCAGCAGCGTCGGCTCCCGCCGCGTCCGCAGGTGGGCCACCGCGTCGAGCCGGCCGCCGCGGGCGTGGATCGCGGCACGGGCGAGGAGTTCCTCCGGCGGCCCGTCCCGCTCCCCGGCGTCCGCGGGCAGCCGGGTCTCGGTCCGGCTCCCGTCCGGCGCGGGCGTCTTCAGATGCCAGCCCGCGTCATGCCCCCCGGTGCGCCGGCGCAGCGTGACACCGCGGCGCAGCAGACGCAGATCGGGGGTGTCGAAGTACACGGCGTCGAGCCGTACCACCGGCTCCCGGCGTACCGACGCCGCTCCCGGCAGGCCGTCCGCGGCCAGCGGCGTGCGCAGGGCGCCGTCGTACGACCGCTCTGTCTCCTGGTGTTCAGTCGCCACCCCGGGCGTCTGCCCGCACCGGCCCGTCCGAATCGTCCGGATCGACGGCGCCGAGCTGCCGGTGTGCGCCGGACGGCACGGGGTCAGGCGCCGGGCGCCCACGCGGGCCGGTACTCCGGGTGACCGGTGTACGGGAGGGCGAGCAGCCGCAGCGTCCACTCCGTCGTCACCGGCGGCGGAGCGTGGCGGGCGCCGCTGTCGTCGTACAGCCACCGTCCGTCCGCCTCCTCGTGCAGCGGGCCCATCCAGTGAAGGCCGCACGACCTGCCGAAGGAATGCTCGACGGCGCAGCCCGGCGAGCAATCGGCGTTGGAGACCGCTACCAGCTGCCGCTTCACCGCCGTCTCCGCCAGCACCCGCGCCGGCGCCCAGCGCGCGACGTGGTCGCCACCGGTCGCCGGGGCGGCGGTGGCCGCACGCGCGATGCGCGCGTCCTCGTCGAGTCGGGCGCGGAGGAACGCGACCAGGTCGGAACTCATGCGCCCATCCTTCCCTGACGGCGGCGGTGCAGTCGAGCGTTCGCGCCACGCATCGACGCCGTCTTCACCCGCGGATTGATCCTCCGCGGCGGCGAGGACGGGCCGATGTCCTGGCTGCTGGTGACGACGGGTCCCCGCTGCGGTGAGGTCTGGACGGTCTCCGATGTCGGGCCCGTCCCGGTGCCGTCGGCCGACACGAGGACCTTTGGCTGAAGCCACGCCGTACCGGGCTCTCCGCCGGCCCGGGCAGACGCCACGGTTGGAGAAGCAGAGCCGTCGGCCGCGAGTGCCAGAATCACCGGCATGCCACCGTGCGACTACTTCTCCGCCCTCGACGATCGGGCCGCCGTCGCCGTCTTCCGGACGCCGGCCCGCGCGGGGGGTGGTCTGAAGGGAAGGCGTTGATGCCTGTTCAGGCGGAGCGGAGACGGCGGGAGGAGCAGGCCCGTCAGCCGATCTGTTCGGCGAGGGCGAGGAGGATGCCCGAGGGGCCGCGGAGGTAGCAGAGGCGGTAGGTGTCCTTGTACTGCGCCACCTCGCCGAGGAGTTCGGCGCCGTGGGGGCGCAGGCGGGCGATGGTGTCGTCGATGTCGTCGACGGCGAACATGACGCGGTGCAGGCCGACCGTGTTCGGCGGCGGGCTGTCGGCTCCGGCGCCGATCGGCGCGGGGTGGTGGTACTGGGCGAGCTCCAGCTTGCTGTGGCCGTCGGGGGTGCGCATCATCGCGATGTCGCTGCGGACTCCGTCGAGCCCGACGGCCTGGTCGGCGAAGTGGCCCTCGATCTGGGCCCTGCCTTCGACGATCAGGCCGAGTTCGGTGAAGAAGGCGACGGCGGCGTCCAGGTCCTCGACGATGATGCCGACGTTGTCCATCCGCTGGAGCGTCATGACGGTTCTCCCTCTGGGTGTGCGCGGCCTCTGACGCCCAGGTATACCGAGGACTGTCCCGGTGGACCGGTCTCGACACCCGGGAACGGGCTGAGATCCGGAGAACGGGCGGGGACCGGGAGAGCGGCGGCGGCCCGGTCCGGTCGCGGGTCCGTTCCGGCAGCTTTCGGGCAATCAGTCCGAAACGGGTGTGCATGGTCCCGGGAGACGGGGGCACCAGAGTGGGCAGCCGTACAGGACGTCGCGTCGAGAGGAGACGCCGTGAGCACGGGTGACAAGGCATCCCATGCGATCCGGAGAGCCAGAGGCAGGGTCGAGGAGACCCTCGGCAAGGCGCTCGGCAACGAGCGGATGACCGCGCGGGGCAGGACGGACCGGAAGGCCGGCGATCTGAAGCAGGCCGTCGAGAAGGTCAAGGACGCGTTCCGCGGCTGATGTGCGGGCGGCGGCGGCCGCCGGGCACCGGTACGCGTCGAATGCACACCGAAGTCGCAGGAAAGAGGAGGTAGTTGTGAGCACCGGTCTGTGGGGATACGGGAACGCCGAGGGCTACAGCGCGGGGAGCGACCTGACGGGGTTCCGCGTGGAGGCGGAGGACGGCCACATCGGCAAGGTCGACAAGCACACCGACGAGGTCGACTCCTCGCACATCGTGGTGGACACCGGTCCGTGGATCTTCGGCCGGGAGGTTCTGCTTCCGGCGGGGACGATCCAGCGGGTGGACGTCGAGGGCAAGACGGTCTGGGTGAACCGGACCAAGGAGGAGATCAAGAACTCCCCGGAGTTCTACCGCGACAGGCACCTCGACGACCCGGAGTACCGCGCGCAGGTCGGCGGGTACTACGGCGGCGGGATCTTCTGACCGGCTGACGCGGCAACGGCCGACGGGCGCGGGGCCCCGACCCAATGGGTCGGGGCCCCGCGCCCGTTCCCGGCGGGGAACCTGCAGGCGGTCAGCGGGGCAGCGAGGTGGTGTCGAGGTGGCCTGCGGCGAGGGCGGTGAGGACGGGGAGGGCGGGGGTGAAGGCGTAGAGGGTGCCTTCGGTGCGGACGAAGCGGGTGAAGTGGAGGGGGGTGACCCGGCTGCCGGTGCCGCTCGGGGCAGGGGTTTCGAAGGCGAGGGGGCTGTCGGGGCCGAGGACGGGGTCGGTGCCGGGCCTGGGGGTGCGGGCGGGTGGGAAGTCGGGGGCGTCGATCCAGGCGCGTTGGATGAACTCGAACTGGGCTACCAGGTCGGCCTGGTGGCTGAGGAAGACCATGCCGCGGGCGGCGGTGGGGCCGTTGGGGCCGGAGTCGTGGCCGGGGAGGAAGGGCGCGCCGTACGGCATGCCGCGGCGGATGATCCGGTGGCCGTCCAGTTGTGCCTCGGGGAGCGGGCGGGAGCCGGGCGCGAGGACGAGGCCGTCGCGAGGGTTGCTCTTGCGGATGTGGGCGAAGAGCGGGGTGGTCCAGCCGTCGGGGTCGGCGGCGTAGCCGATGTCGTTGTCGGGGGTGCGGCCGGTGCCGGGGTCGGCGTGCGGGTGGGCGGCGAGGGAGGCGCCGGAGGGCCAGCGGCCGACGAGGCGGGCGCCGAGCCATTCGGGTGGGGCGTCGGCGGGTGCGGTGCCGGCGGCCTGGAGGGTGGTGAGCCGGCTGCGGATCTGGGCCCACCAGCCGGGGACGTCCTGGGCGAGGCGGCGGATCACCAGGAAGCTGCCGTCCCGGGCCCAGGCGGGCAGCCCGCTGGGCAGGCCGTGGGCGCGGGGGCGGCCTACGAGGAACTCGCCGGCCGGGACGAGCCGGGTGCCGGGGTCGCCGGCGACCTGGTCGGGACGGGCGGGGTCGGCGGGGTCGTAGCCGTGGACGCCGGGCTGGCTGATGCAGTCGCGGAAGCCGAAGTGTTCGCGTTCGCCGGGCAGGGCGGCGGCGGGCTGCCGGTGGACGAGGCGCAGGCCGTGCTGTCCGGCGTCGGTCAGGGCGGCGGTGACGGCGGCGGCGAGCTTGCCGGGGTGGTCGGCGGCGACGGTGAGGACGGCGTGGACGGTCGGCTGCCCGGGGCCGCCGAACAGCCAACTGCCGGGCGCGCTGGCGCCGGTGTCGCCGAGGAGGGCGGCGCGGGCGGCCGGGCCCTGGCGGAAGGCGTCGGCGGTGGCGACGGGCAACGGGTCGCGGCCGGCGAGGTGGGCGAGGCCGTCGTGGGTGAGGGCGAGGCCGGTCCACAGGACGCTCATCGCGCCGGGGTCGGGTTGCCCCTGGCGGGCGTGGGCGGCGACGCGGTCGTTGACGGCGGTGACGTCGGCGGTGGTGGCGAGCCGGGGGACGAGTGCGGCCAGCCACCGGCGGGCGGTGTCGGCCGGTCCGAAGGTGAGCAGCAGCAGTTCGGCGCGGCTGCGGCGGAAGCCGGCGAGGACGTCGCCCTGGATCTCCCGGCTTTCACGCAGCGGGGCGGGGGCGGAGTCGGAGGGCGCGGCGAGGGCGGCGGTGGCCGGTGCGAGGGCGAGGCCCGCGGTGGCGGCGGCCGCGGCGAGCAGGGTGCGGCGGGTGAGGGCGTACGGGCAGGCGGGGAGGTCCACGGGCCGGGCAACTCGCTTCCGGAATCGGGGAGTTCGCCGCCGCGTCGGCGAGGGCGCGGCGGCGGAGGGGGAGTCGGGCCTACTTGAGGGCGGTGGCGCTGCGGAGGGCGTCGGGGGCGAGCTGGACCCATTGCGCGGTGCTCGGTACGCCGTTGGCGTCGAGCAGGAAGAGCATGTACCAGCCGGGGACGGCGGCGGCCGCGCTGGGCGGCGCCTGGAGGGTGAGGGTGTTGCCCGCGCGCGCCTTGATCCGCAGCTCCAGGTGGCGCTGGCTGGTGTTGACGGCGTGGGTGGCGGTGGTGGGCGACAGCAGGACGGCGCGCTGCACCTGGTCGGGGGTGGAGGTGGTGACGGTGAACCGGGAGTCGTACCCGAGCGCCTGCTGCGGGACCTGGTCGAGCGCGGGGCGCGGGCCCTTGTGCAGGTAGGCGGGCTCGTAGATCTCGATGGTGCCGTTCCGGTCGCTGGTGATGTCGGGGTTGTTGGCGAGCTGCTGCAGTTCGTCGCCGGTGACCATGATCCGGCCGTCCGGCATCACGACGGCGTTGGAGTGGTAGCCGCGCGGCAGCCGCTGGACGGGGCCGAGCTGCCACTTGCCCTCGGCGTCGCGCAGTTCGACCTGGCGGTACTTCAGATCGGCGTTGGGGTTGTAGGCACCGTTGCCGTAGTCGCGGATGTCGTACGCGCCGTTGACGGTGAACAGGGTGCCGTCAGGCAGGATCAGGGTGTCGTCCTGGGTGCGGCCGAAGGCGCGGGCCCGGTCGGCGGTCCACTTGCCGTCGCTGAAGCGGTAGGTGCCCGGGTCGTCGTGGTCGCCGCCGAGGATCAGCGCGGAGTTCGGGCCCTCCCAGCCGCCGGGCAGCGGGACGGCGGAGCCGTAGTTGCGCATGGTGCCGTCGGGGCGGGCGGGGAGGTCGGAGCGGGTCTCGGCGACGGGGTCGAACACCCACTGCTCGGCGGCCTGCCGGCCGAAGGCGTACACCTGGCCGTCGCGCAGCGAGAAGAGGTGGGGGTAGTCGCGGGTGAACGGCGCGTCCGCCTTGAAGCGTTCGACCGGCTGGTTGCGCGGCACGTCGGTCTTGGCGTACGGGACGGGGCGGCTGAGCGCGGGGAAGCGTTCGACGATCGGGGTGGGGGTGCCCCAGCCGAGTTCGGACTGGCCGGACATGATGAGCTGCCGCCCGTCGGCGCCGGTCACCACGGAGGGGTACCAGCGGCCGGTGGCCATGTCCTGGTTCTGCGCCCAGGTCTCCGTCCACGGGTCGAAGACCAGGGAGAGCTTGGCGCCGCTACCGCCGTTGCCGCCGAGGTTGCCGCCGAAGACGCCGAGCATGCCGTTGGGCAGGAAGGAGTGTCCGGCGCAGAAGAACGGGGCCGGGCGGGCGATGTTGAGGCCGTCCGGCATCACCACGGTGGGCGGGGTGACCTTCTTGAAGGCGTCCGCCCCGGTGCCCTTGGCCGGGTCCCAGACGAAGGCGCGGCCGGCGTTCTCGGCGCCGATGGTGTCGGTGGGCGCCGGTTCCTTCTGCGGGTTGGTCTCGATCCGCTCGAAGGAGAACAGCAGCACCTTGCCGGTGGGCAGCATCGCCACGTGCGCGGCGAAGTCGGGGGAGGGGAAGTACTCCTTGAACGCGCCGAACGCCGAGGCGTCGAAGCCCGCGTTGATGCGCGCCTGGGTGTCGGTCAGCTCCTTCAGGCGGGCGGTCCGGGTGGACTGCGGGTACTCGCCGACGGCGCGCAGGCCCAGTCGGGCGCGGGCGTGGGCCTCGGCGTGCTCGGCGCCGAGCGCCTTGGCCTCGCCGGGGTCGACCTCGGCCTGGACCTGTTCGGCGGTGAAGGTCTGCGCGGCGTTGGGGGAGGCATGGTCGTGCGCGGGGCGGGCCTGGGCGGTGGCGGGGACGGCCACCAGGACGGCCGGGGCCAGCAGGCAGGCGGCGAGCAGCCGGGACGGGCGATGACGGGACATCGGTCTCCTCGGGACGGGCCGGCACAAGGGGGGACCTACCGCGGGGTAGCGCTGCGGACGCAGCGGGGCCGGCACCACAGCCAAGTGTTCGAGTACAAACCGATTGCTGTCGCGCCGGGCGGTCCGCTGGAGTGAGGAGGCGGGGCGAGGGGGGTGACGGCATGTCACGCCTGGCCGAGCGGCCCCAGCGGAGTCGATCCGGTCCGGGGTCCGCCGGTACGCAGTCGGGCTGCCGTGCACCGGCCGCCGTGCGGGTGAGCCGCCCGCGGCTCGCCGGTCGGGGCCGCCTGGGTGGCGGTCGTCGGCACCGTGCCGGTCACCGGCCGGCGTCGCGCAGGGCCTTGCGGGTGGTGTCCAACTTCCGCAGGACGGCCGCGACATGGTGCTCGGCGGTGCGCTCGGAGAGGAACAGGGCAGCGGCGATGTCCTTGTTCCTGGCGCCCCGGGCGAGCAGGTCGGCGACCTGCCGTTCGCGCGGGGAGAGCAGGCCCGCGGGGTCGCGGGGGCCGCGGGGCTTGGAGCGGTCGAGGCCGCGCAGCCGGTGCCGGCAGCGGGAGGCGTCGGTGACGGCGCCGAGCCCGTCGAGGACGGCGATCGCCTCCGTGAGGGCGGCCGCCGCGGCCTCCGGATCGGCCGTGCCGGCCGCGGCGGCGGCGCGCTCGGCGGCGAGCGCGGCCGGGTAGGGGCGGCCGATCGCGAGCCAGCCGGCGCGGGCCCGCTCGAAGGCGGCGGCGGCCTCGACGGGGGAGCCCTCGACCAGCAGCAGCCCCTCGGCGAGCTGGTGCTCCGCGTCCGCGCCGGGGCACTCCAGGCCGGTCGTCCCGGCCGCGTGGTCGGTGACCAGGGCGCTCGCGGCGGCCCGGTCGCCGCGCAGCAGGGCGGTCTCGACGGCGGTCGGCAGCAGGTCGAAGGCGAACGGCCACAGTTCCCGCCGGCGCAGCAGCCGTACGGCGGGGGCGAGGACCTGCCAGGCCGCATCGGGGTCGGCGGCGGCCAGGCTCAGCCGGGCAAGGCCCGCGGCGGAGGGAAGGGTGAGGACGCCGGTGGCGTCCTGGCCGACGGCCCGGCGGAAGCGTTCGGCTGCTTCCCCGGCGTGGCCGCGGGCGGCGGCGACCACACCCTGGGCGGCGCCGAGCAGGCCGGTATCGGTGACCGGGCTGTCGGGGAAGCGGGTGCGGTAGGCGGCGAGTGCGGTGTCCCACCGCTGCCAGTTCCCCGACGTCCACTCCAGCAGGACGGGGTAGCTGCTGGAGTACACCACCAACCCGGGCAGCCCGGCCCGCTCGCCGAGCGCGACGGCCTCCTCCGCCCACGCGGCCACCCGCCCGTCCAGGCCCACGCAGAGGGCGATCTCGGCGGCGTTGGACAGGCCGATCACGGTGGTGAACAGCAGCCTCGGGTTGTCGCTGCGCCGGGGCAGCGCGGCGATCAGCCCGGGGACCCCGGGGGAGGCGCAGGCCGGCAGGGAGACCAGCCGGTTGGTGTGGACGATCGCCGCGGTCTCCGGGTCGTCGATCCGGTCGACGATCGCCAGGGCGCGGTCCATCCAGGCGCTGCGCTCCGCCGCCGTGGCGTCGCCGGTGTCCATCGAGGCGATCACGGCGAGGGTCTTCGCGGCGTGGGCCGGATTGTCGGCCTCCAGCTCGCCCGCCGCGGTCTCCAGGTCCTCCACGCCGGCGGACCCGCCGTCGCGGGTGCGCAGGATGTTGCCGATCCGGGCCCGGATCTCGCCCCGGACGGCGGGCGCCAGGCCCGGGGTGGCGACGATCCGGCGCAGCGCGGCGATCGTGGCGTCGGTCGCCTCGGCGGTGTAGCCGATCGCCTCGGCGAGCGAGCGGGCCGCCTCGCCGAGTTCGCCGGTGGACAGGCCGGGCAGGTCGAGGATCTGCCGCAGCAGCATCGCGGCGGTGCCCTGGTCGCCGACCGCCAGGGCCTGGTCGATCGCGGCCCGGGCGTGCACCAGCCACCGCTCGGTGTCGCCCAGCGCCCGCGTGTGGTGGGCGAGTTGCACCAGCGGCGGCGGGTCCTGCGCGGCCAGCAACGCCAGCACCCGCCGGTGCAGCCGGGTGCGCCGCGGGCCGGGCAGTCCGTCGTACACCGCGCGACCGGCCAGGGTGTGCGAGAACCCGTAGGAGTCCGGGGCGTGTTCGACCAGGACGGAGCGGGCCAGCGCCTCGACCAGCGCGTCCGATCCTTGAGCGTCCGTCAGGTCGGCCGACCGGAGCAGCAGTTCCTCGCGCGCGGGGACGGCGACCACCGCGGCGGCCTCGACCAGCGCGTGGGCCGGCCCGGACAGCGGCTCGATCCGGGCGGCCAGCACCTCGCGCAGGCTGCGCGGCACGCCCAGCAGTTCGGGCCGTTCGGCGGCGTCCGGCTCGGCGGCCAGGGTGATCAGGTCCTCCTCGGCGATCAGCGGCAGCCCGGCGCTGCGCTCGTACAGCACCCGGGACAGCTCCCCGGTCGGGCGGACGCCGAGCGCGGAGCCCGCCAGCCGGGAGACCGCGGCCGGGTCCAGCCGCTGGAGGGCCAGGTCGAGCAGGGTGGTGCCGGCCGGGCGGCGGAACGCCTTGCCGAGCAGCGGGCCGGCCTGCTCCTCGCCGCGGAAGGTCAGCACCAGGCCGACGCCGTCCGGCAGGCCTCCCGCCAGCAGCAGGAGCAGTTCGCGGGTGGCGTCGTCCGCCCAGTGCAGGTCCTCGACGGTGAGCACCACCGGCGCGGCGGCGGTCAGCAGCGCCCGGGTCGCGCCGAGGACGGCGCGCAGCCGGCCGGCCGGGTCGGCGGGCCCGTCGGGCGGCGGGGGCAACCGGTCCGCGAGGTCCGGCAGCAGCGGGGACAGGGCGCCGGCCGCCGCGCCGATCCGTGCGTCCGGCCGCAGCAGCGGGCCGACGGTCTCCAGCGCGTCGATCACCGGGCCGAAGGGCAGCGGCTCGCGCAGCGGGTGGCAGCCGCCCAGCACCGAGCCGACGCCCCGGCCGCGCAGCACCGCCGAGGCCTCCGCGACCAGCCGCGACTTGCCGACCCCCGCTTCGCCCTGCACCAGGACCACCGCGGGCCGCGCGGTCAGCGCCCCGACCACGGCGGCGAGCTCCCGCTCCCGGCCGACGAACGCGAAGCCGCGGGGACCGGCCGCCCGGCCCGCGCGCCCGGCCGACCGGCCCCCGCGCCCAGTCGCCTCCTGCGCCATGGTCCGCTCCCTGCCCACCGGCGCCTCGCCCCGCCGGTGGACCCACGCTACTGCGGGGCTCGGGCCGATGCGCGGTGCGGGAGTACGGAGGTTGCGGGTCGCGACTACCCAGGATCGCGTCGGGGAGGTTCGGGAATGGGCACCGGTGGCCGTGGCCGAGGGGCCGCCCGCGGGCCTTCCCTGGAAGCAGCGAAGGACGTTGCAGGAGGCGAGAGGCCATGAACACCAGGATCCGGCCGGTGGCGACCCGGCCCACCGCGATCTACCTGCGGTGCTACCCGTACGACGCGGCCTACCTGCTCGACTTCTGGGACGTGCTGGCGTGCTACGCGCTGGAGGCCGGGCTCGGCGAGGCCACCGTCTTCCTGGACAACGGCCGACGTTCGGGCGGTGCGCTGCCCGCCCTGTCGGAGCTGCTGCGCGCCGCCGAGCAGGGCAGCCTGCGGGCGGTGGTGGTGCCCGGGCCGTTCGTCTTCTCGCTGGACGACGAGGTGGCGCGGCGGACGGTCCGGCAGCTGGCGGAGCTGGGGTGCCGGGTGTACGAGCTGCCGGACCGGTCGCGGGAGCGGCCTGCTCAGCCTGCGGAGTCCTCGGCGCTCCCGGCGACGATCAGCCGGCCGACGGACTCCTCCAGCGCCGCGCGGGCCGGTGCGTCCAGCCCGTCGTCGGTGACGAAGCAGTCGATCTCGGTCAGCGCGGCGAAGGCGCTCAGCCCCACCACGCCCCACTTGCTGTGATCCGCCACCGCCACCACCCGGCGGGCGGCGGCGATCAGCGCGCGGTTGGTCTGCGCCTCGGCGAGGTTCGGTGTGGTCAGCCCGGCCCGTTCGGAGACGCCGTGCGCGCCGATGATCAGCAGGTCCACGTAGAGGGAGCGGATCGCCTGGTCGGCGAGCGGGCCGACCAGGGCGGCCGAGGGCGTGGGGGTGCCGCCCGTGAGCAGCAGGGTCGGGCCGGTGCCGGCGACGTCGGCGACGTTGTCCCGCAGCAGGTCGGCGACCGGCAGTGAGTTGGTGACCACGGTCAGCCCGCGGACCTGGAGCAGCCGGCTCGCCACCGCGTACGCGGTCGTCCCGGCCGAGACCGCGACCACGCTGCCCGGCTCCACCAGGGCCGCCGCGGCGTCGGCGAGCGCCGCCTTGGCGCCCGACGCCAGGTGGGTCTTGGCCTCGAAGCCGGGCTCCTCCGCGCGGGCGCCGCTGGCCACCGCGCCGCCGTAGATCTTCTCCACCTCGCCGGCCCGGGCGAGCGCGTCCAGGTCGCGGCGGATCGTCATGTCGGAGACGCCGAGCTGCTCGACCAGGTCGGCCACCCGAACCGCGCCCGAGCGCTTCACCAGGTCGAGGATCAGCGCCCGGCGCTGCGGCCCCAACAGTCCGGGGTCGGCCACGGTCTCACCCTCTCCTCGTGGAAATCATCAGGAAGCAACAGTCTAGGCCGGGCCTGTCTGCCGGGTGAATTCAACAAGATCGAACATGATCGGCGGCATATGTCCCAGTTTTGGCCGGGACTTCGCGCGAGACCCCTTGACACAACCCAACATCACTCCGAGACTCTCCGGCAATCGCCTGTTTGCGCGAACACGGTGCGACCGCGTGACACCTGGCGAACCCCCACCCACCCCACCCGAGGTACGTGAACCATGCGGCGAATCAGAACCACCCTGTGCGGAACCCTGCTGGCGCTGTCCCTCCCCGTGACCGGCCTGATGGCCCAGCCCGCCGCGGCGGCGCAGGTGACCATCACTAACGGCACCCAGTTCACCGACACCACCGGCGCCGTCGTCCACGCGCACGGCGGCGGCGTCATCAAGGTCGGCCAGTACTACTACTGGTTCGGCGAGGACCGGAACGCCGACAACACCTTCCGGTACGTCTCCGCGTACCGGTCGACCGACCTGAAGACCTGGGAGTTCCGCAACCACGTCCTCACCCAGGCCACCGACCCGGAACTGGCCTACGCCAACATCGAGCGGCCCAAGGTGATGTACAACGCGGCCACCGGCCAGTTCGTGATGTGGATGCACAAGGAGGGCGCCACCGACTACGGCGAGGCCCGCGCCGCCGTCGCCGTCTCCTCCACGGTCGACGGCGACTACTCCTGGCACGGCAGCTTCCGACCGCTCGGCGAGATGTCCCGGGACATCACCACCTTCGTCGACGACGACGGCACCGGCTACATGGTCTCCGCCGCCAACGAGAACGCCGACCTGCACGTCTACCGGCTGACCGCCGACTACACCGGCATCGACGCCCAGGTGCAGAGCCTGTGGAACGGCCAGTCCCGCGAGGCGCCCGCGATGTTCAAGCGGAACGGCGTGTACTTCCTGCTCACCTCGCACGCCACCGGCTGGTCCCCCAACCAGCAGAAGTACGGCACCGCGACCAGCATCACCGGCACCTGGAGCGGCCTGAGCGACGTCGGCGACGGCGTCACCTACGGCAGCCAGACCGCGTACGTGCTGCCCGTCCAGGGCACCTCCGGCACCAGCTACCTGTACATGGGCGACCGCTGGGGCAACTCGATGGGCGGCACCGTCCAGGACTCCCAGTACGTCTGGCTGCCGCTGAAGTTCCCCACCGCCACCACCATGACCATGGGCGACTCGCCGCAGATCACCGTCGACACCGCCACCGGCACCGTCGCGGGCGTCGGCGGACCGTGGGAGTCGCTGACCGGGCGGCAGAGCGGCAAGTGCGCCGACGTCTCGAACTACGGCTTCGCGGCCGGCGCGCAGGCCATCCAGTGGTCCTGCGGCAACGGCGCCAACCAGAACTACTGGTTCAAGACCGTGAGCAACGGCTACGTCCAACTGGTCGCCCGGCACAGCGGCAAGTGCCTGGACGTGAACGGCGCCTCGAAGGCCGACGGCGCGCTCGTCGTGCAGAACACCTGCTCCACCGCCACCTCCCAGCAGTGGCAGGTGCAGAAGGTCGACAGCACCTACGTCCGGCTGGTCGACCGCAACAGCGGCAAGTGCCTGGACGTCACCAACCAGTCCACCGCCGACGGCACCGCCCTGGAGCAGTGGACCTGCAACACCGGCACCAACCAGCAGTGGAAGCGCACCACCGTGAGCTGACCCGCCCGCAGGCCCCCACCGCAACACCCCACCACCGGCACGCCCCTCTTCCTCGCCACCGAGGGGCGTGCCGTCGTGCGTCCGCACCCGAAGACCCCCGCCCCGACCCCGCCCGAAGATGGAGCCCCGATGCCCAGAGGCACCCGCACCACCGGCCTCGGCCTGGCCGTGGCCGCCGCGCTCGCCGCCGGAGGAATCGCCGTCCCGCCCGCCGCCGCCGCGGAGGCGGCGGCGCACGTCACCGTCCGCCTCGACCCCGGCTACCAGCAGCAGCCGTTCCAGGGCTTCGGCACCGCGCTGGCCTGGTTCGCCAACGTCACCGGCGGCTGGCCGGACAGCGTCCGCAACCAGCTCGCCGACGACCTGTACGGCTCGGGCGGTCTCGGCTTCACGGTCGCCCGCTACAACATCGGCGGCGGCGACAGCCCCGAGACCACCCCGTACATGCGGGCGGGCGCCGCGATACCCGGCTGGTGGAACCGCCCCGCCGCCGTGAGCCCGCCGAACCTCGAACCGCCGAACTGGTGGGACCCGGCCGACCCCGCCCACTGGAACCCGCAGGCCGACGCCAACCAGCGGTGGTGGCTGACCGCCGCCAAGGCCCGCGGCGCCGACACCTTCGAGGCGTTCTCCAACTCGGCCCCCTACTTCATGACCAACAGCGGCCTGGTCTCCGGCGCCACCGACGCCTCGCAGGACAACCTCCGCTCCGACCAGTACGACCGCTTCGCCGCCTACCTGGCCGGCTCCCTGCAGCGCGTCCAGGCCGCCACCGGCGTGACCTTCGGCTCGCTCTCCCCGATCAACGAGCCCAACACCTGGTACTGGCACGCCGGCGGACCGCAGGAGGGCTCGCACTGGGCGCCCGACTCCCAGGCCCACATGCTGACCAGCACCCGCACCGCGCTCACCGCCGCCGGGCTCTCCACCCCGGTCGCGGGCATGGACGAGACCGACCCGGTCCAGTTCCGCGGCGACTGGAGCAGCTACTCCACCGCCGCGCGTGCCGCGGTCGGCAGGCTCAACACCCACACCTACAGCCCCGGCGGCCGCGGCGGCGCCCGCGACATCGCCCGCGGCGCCGGCAAGTCGCTGTGGATGTCCGAGGTCGACCTCGGTGGCAGCGGGCCGCAGGACTTCACCGACATGTCCCCGGCCCTCGACTTCTCCCGCCGGATCACCGGCGACCTGCGCGAACTCGAACCCAGCGCCTGGGTGATGTGGCAGGCGGTCGAGGACTACGAGAACATGACCCCCGCCCACGAGAACTCCAACTGGGGCCTGATCCAGGTCGACCTGACCCCCGCCGACCCGGCTGCCGAGCCGATCCGCAAGAACAAGAAGTACTGGGCGATGGCCAACTACAGCCGGTTCATCCGCCCCGGCGCCCGGGTGATCGCCACCGACAGCGCCGACACCGTCGCCGCACTGCGCCCCGGCGGCACCGGCGCGGTGGCCGTCTACACCAACACCGGCGGCGAGGCGCGTACCGTCACCCTCGACCTCGCGGGCTTCAGCACGGTCGACACCGCGGTGCCCGTGCAGCAGTGGACCACCGACGGCGGCAAGAACCTGCAGCGGGAGGGCGACCTGACCGCGACCGCCGCCAAGACCGTCACCGCCACCGTCGGCCCCGGCTCGGTCACCACCTTCGTCCTCCCCGGCGCCACCGGTGTCTCCACCACAGCCGCCACCGCCCCCACCGGCACGGTGCGCCAGCTGATCGGCGACCACAGCGGGCTGGCCCTCTCGGCCGGCGCCACCAACACCGCGGCCCCCGTCCAGCGCACGCCCAACGCGAGCGACACCGCCCAGCAGTGGACCTTCACCAAGCTGTCCGGCGCCTGGGACGGCACCGCCCTCTACCGGATCACCAACGGCCGCTCCGGCAAGGCCCTCTCGGTCTCGAGCGGCGTCCTCGGCTTCGCCTCCTCCGGTACCTCCACCTCCCAGCAGTGGATGCTCTCCACCACCGGCGACGGCCACGCCACCCTGGTCAACAAGGCCAGCGGCCTGCTGCTCGACGTCACCGGCGACTCCACCGGTGACGGCGCGACGGTCGGGGTGTGGCAGCCCACGACCGGCAGCAACCAGTCGTGGGCGGTGCGCGGCGCGGCCGCCGACAACTGGAAGACCCTCAAGGACCGGCAGAGCGACAAATGCGCGGGCCCGGAGAACGCCTCCACCGGCGCCGGCGCGCCGATCGCCCAGTACGCCTGCGCGGCGACCGCGAGCCTGCAGTGGTCGCTGCGGTACAGCGGACCCGGCCAGGTCAACGTGATCGCCCGCGCCACCGGCCAGTGCCTGGACGTCTCCGGCGCCTCCACCGCCGACGGCGCCGAACTGGTCCAGTACCCGTGCAACGGCAACAGCAACGAGCAGTGGTCGGTCCGCGACACCGGCTCCGGCTACGCGACCCTGCTCGCCCGCCACAGCGGCAAGTGCCTGGACGTCGCGGCCGGCTCCACCGCCGACGGCGCCCGGCTGGTCCAGAACCCGTGCACCGGCGCCCCGGGCCAGCAGTTCCTGATCGGCTAGCAGCGCGCTCCACTCCTCGCGGATCGTCGCCGAGGCCACGTCCTCGACCGGGGTGCCGCGTCGCAGGGCAACCGCCCCGGTGAGTAGCCCCCTACGCCTCGTCCCGGGCACCCGTGGCCGCCGCCTTCCGGCCGGACCCCGCGGCGGCCACGAACCGGTGCATGTCGAGCTCGCCGTCGGCCGGTTCGAAGCGGCGGCCGGAGCCCTCGGTGACGATCCTCTCGTCCCGGACGCAGCCGAGCACGGGAAAGCAGACCACGGACCGACAAGTGGCCAAGGCTTTACCGTGCCGCCGACGGGCGGGTCCCCCTGTAGTAATTTACGCAGCGTGCCAGCGCCGTCTCCGGGTCACCGACCCGGCGATTCCTGTACCCAGCGGGGGATCTGATGCAGCATCCGTCCTACGACCCGTCATCCCAGCAGCCGCCCCAGCCGGCGCAGCCGGGATTCGGCCCGTCCTCGTACGGACCACCCCCGTACGGACCGCACGGCCACCCGCCGGAGGGGCGCTCGAAGGCCAAGGCGTGGGGCGCCTTCGCCGCCGTGGTCAGCGCCGTGGCCGGTGTGGCGAGCGCCGCGGCCGCCTTGATGGGCGGGGGCGACTCACCGAACCCCGCCCCCGCACCCCAGGTGACCGTCACCGTCGCCGCGCAGGCCGGTACGGGGGGAGCTCCCGCCCCGGTCCCCTCGGCCCAAGGGGCGGCTGCCTCCGCGCCGGCCACCGGCACCGCCGCGAAGGTCGTGTGGACGGGGCCCTTCCGGCTGGGCATGGAGGGCGTCGACCTGACCTCGAACCCGCCCGCCGCCGGCGCCAGCGGCAGCTTCATCTTCCTGCGGCCGGACGCCCAGCGCAGTGGCAGCAACGGCATGGTGGTGAAGGGCACGGTCGCTCCCTGGTCCGGGCCCGGGGAACCGACCGCAGAGGGCTGCCGGGTCCAGCTGCTCACCCAGAAGCGCCAGGAGGTCGAGGTCGCCGTGAACGACCAGGTGTGCGTGGTCGAGGGCGGCTCACCCATCGGAGTCCTGAAGATCACCGGTGTGCACTACAACGCCGGTTCCTACGGTGAGCTCGACACCGTCCTCACCGTCTGGAACCTCAGGATGAACCGCTGACCGCCCGCGCCCTCAGGTGCGGAAACCCGCGTGCACGTGGTCGCGGTGGGTCCGGTCCGTGAAGAACTGATTGGCCGCCGCGCCGCCGGACAGCTGTCGGGGCCCGCCCACGTTGTACGAGCCCGCCGCGGCGGCGGCCCGCATGAAACCGTCGACCAGGTCGACCGGCGTCGCCGGATCCACCACCGCCCGGCCGTCGATCTGCCAGGTGTCGAAGGCCCGGCCCACCGGATGGTCGCTGGGCCGGTCGGTCCCGAACACGTCCAGCGGATGCCCCGAGCGGACCACGCTCACCTGGAAGGCGTACGGACCGGCGAGCGCCAGCATCGCCTGCAGCACGCTGTCGTGCACCGCGCCGCTGCGCACGTCCGCGACGGCCGCCGGGGGCAGCACGATCCGGGGCTGGGCGAGGACCCGGGTGGCCGGGTCCGGGAGCTGCGCCGCGGCCGGCCCCGGTTCGGCAGGATGCAGAGCGGTCACGTCCCAGCGCGGGCTCGCGGCGCTCAGCCGGACATCCACCGTCGTCCCGCCGGCCGTCACGGTGGAGCCGGTGGCCGACCACTGCCGACAGACCACCAGCACACTCGCCGAATCCGACAGGATGCCGCCGTACTGCGCGTAGACCACCCCCACCACCGCCTCCGCCGCGGCGGGCAGCAGCGGCCCGGCCTGGTCGGCGAGCCCCGGCGGCAACCCGAGCGCGGCCACCCGCCCCCGGGCCGCCTCCAACCCCTGGCCACCCGGCCCCCACGTACCGAGCGCCTCCACCACCTCGACCGCCCGCAGCTTCACCTCCGGCTCGACCTCGCCGGGCCCGGGACGCCACGCGACGGCCTGCGGCAGTGAGGCGGAGGCCTGCGAGGCCGGAGCGGACGCGCTCGCGGTCGACGCGGCCGAGGAGGCCGGGGACGACGAGGGGGCGGGCGAGGCCGGGGGCGAGCTCGCGGCGGGAGAGCCGCCGCCGGAGCATCCGCAGGCGGCGCCGAGCGCCAGGCCGAGCCCGCCGACCAGGAACGCCCGCCGCCTCACCATTGGCGCGGGACCGTGCACGCCTCCCACTATGCGCCCGGCGCCGCGACCGCCCCGGACCGACGCGCCCACGCCGGCCGGACCGGTTCGACGGACGGGAACGTCAGCAGCCGTGACGGCCCGGACGTCCGGCGCCGCGGCCGTTCGGATCAGCGTGCTGTCGGGGCCGGGGCGGTGGAGGCGCGGAGGACCAGTTCCGGGGTGACGGCGACGGAGGCGGTCGGGGACTCGCCGGGGGACTCGATCTGGCGGAGGAGTTGGGCGACGCACTCGCGGCCCACCTCCTCGAAGTCCTGCCGGACGGTGGTCAGCGGGGGCAGGTAGTACGCGGACTCCGGCAGGTCGTCGAAGCCCACCACGCTGACGTCCTCCGGCACCCGCCGCCCCGCCTCGTGCAGCGCCCGGACCAGGCCCAGCGCCAGGTGGTCGTTGGCGGCGAACACCGCGGTCACGTCCGGCCGGGCGGCCAGCTCGCGGCCGATCCCGTAGCCCGAGGCCGCCGTCCAGTCGCCGAAGCGCAGGGGTGGCACGGGCGCGCCCGCGGCCTTGAGCGCGGCGTGCCAGGCGGCGGCGCGGCGGCGGGCCGCGTAGGAGTCCTGCGGACCGCCCAGGTGCCAGACGGTGCGGTGGCCGAGGTCGAGCAGGTGGCGGGTGGCGGCGGCCGCGCCCGCGGCCTGGTCGGTGTCGACGGAGGGGAACCGGCGCTCCGGGTCGCCGTCGGCGACGACCACCGGGACGCCGGAGGAGACGTTGAAGCCGGGCCGGTCGAGGATCTGCGCCTCGATGACCACCAGCCCGTCCACGGCCTGCTCGGTGAGCTGCCGGACGGCCTGCTGCACGGCCTCCTCGGTCTGGTCCTCCACGCAGACGACGTTCAGCGAGTAGCCGGCGCGCTGCGCGGCGCGGGAGATCGCGGCGAGGGTGCGGGCGTTGCCCTGCGCGGTGACGTCGAAGGTGACCACGCCGAGCACCTGGAACCGGCCCAGGGTGAGCGCACGGGCCGCGCTGTTGCGCTGGTAGCCGAGGATCCGCATGGCGGAGAGCACCCGGTCGCGGGTCTCGGGTTCGACGTTGCTGCGGTTGTTGGCGACGCGGGAGACGGTCTGCGAGGACACCCCGGCGAGCGCGGCGACGTCCGCCTGCGAGGGCGGCCGGTTCCGGCCCCTGGCGGCGGCGGGCCCTTCCGTCTTCTCCATGCCGGTCCTTCCCGTGATGTCTGCGTGAACATGGTACTGGCCGGAAGCAGCCGGACGCCGCCGCCCTTCCCGTGTGGGGACGGGAAGGACGGCGGCAGCGGCGGGCGGGGCCGACCCTCACGGCCCTCCGCCGGTCACGGGGGCCGGGTCAGGCGGGGAGACCGATGGCGCGTTCGCCGGTGCGGCGTTGCTGGACGACGACGGCGAGGACCAGCAGGGTGCCTTGGGCGACGTTCTGCCAGAAGGAGTTGATGCCTTGGACGGTGAGGCCGTTCTCGAGGGCGCCGAGGAGGGCGACGGCGAGCAGGGTGCCGCCGATGCCGCCCTTGCCGCCCTTGAGGGCGCAGCCGCCGAGGGCGGCGGCGGTGATGGCTTTGAGTTCGAGTCCTTCGCTGCCGGAGGTGGGTTGGCCGGAGCCGGTGCGGGCGGTGAGGAGGATGCCGGCGACGGCGGCGACGGTGCCGATGAGGGCGTAGACGGCGATGAGGTATTTGTTGATGTTGATGCCGGCGAGGCGGGCGGCGGTGTCGTTGCCGCCGATGGCGTAGAGGTTGCGGCCGAGGTCGGTGTGCTTGAGCAGGACGTGGACGGCGAGGGCTGCCGCGATCAGGATCCAGACCATGACGGGCAGGCCGGCGATCTTGCCGCGGCCGAGGAAGACGAAGACGGGGTCGTTGAGGACGTAGCCCTGGGCGCGGCCGTCGGAGAGGAGTTGGGCGAGGCCCTTGTAGGCGGCGAGGCCGGCGAGGGTGGCGATGGTGGGGTTGACCCGGCCGTAGACGATGACGGCGCCGTTGAGCAGGCCGATCAGCAGGCCCACGGCGATGGCGGCGGCCGTGCCGGCGAAGGCGTTGGAGCCGGCGGTGGTGAAGGCCATGGCGGAGACGACGGAGGCGACGCCCGCCTGGGAGCCGACGGAGATGTCGAGGCCGCCGCAGATGATGACGACGGTCTGGACGACGGCGAGCAGGCCGGTGATGGTGGCGGCCTCGGCGATGACCTGGAGGTTGGTCAGGCTGAGGTAGTTCTCGTTGAGGACCCCGAAGACGGTCAGCACCAGGACGAGGGCGCCGGTCAGGCTGAGGTTCTGCCCGTTGATCCGGGAGGCGAGGGCGGGCCGGGGGCGCGGTGCGGTCGCCGGGGTGGCAGTGGTGGTCATCGGGTGGCTCCTGTGGTGGTGGCGGCGAGGTCGTCGGCCATGGCGAGGGCGAGGATGGCCTCTTCGGTGGCGTCGCGGCGGTCGAGTTCGCCGGTGATGCGGCCGTTCTGCATCACCACGACGCGGTCGGCGAGGCCGAGGACCTCGGGGAGTTCGGAGGAGATCACCAGGACGGCGACGCCTTGTTCGGCGAGGTCGGCGATGATCCGGTAGATCTCGGCCTTCGCGCCGACGTCGATGCCGCGGGTCGGCTCGTCCAAAATGAGGACCTTGGGCCTGCGGGCCAGCCAGCGGGCGAGGACCACCTTCTGCTGGTTGCCGCCGGAGAGCTTGCCGACCTCGTGCTCGATCGAGGGGGTGCGCACCCGGAGGCGGTCCGCGTACTCCTGGGCGAGCTGCTTCTCCGCGCCGCGGCGCACGAACCGGAAGCGGCGCAGGCGTTCCAGCACGGCGATGGAGGTGTTGTCGCGGATCGAGCGCTGCAGGAACAGGGCCTGCGCCTTGCGCTCCTCCGGGGCGAGGCCGAGCCCGGCGCGGATGACGGCACCGGGACGGCCGAAGGGCAGCGGGCGGCCGTCCAGGGTGGCGGTGCCGGAGCGGACGGGCAGGTCGCCGGCCAGGGCGAGGGCGAGTTCGGAGCGTCCGGCGCCGATCAGTCCGGCGAGCCCGACCACCTCGCCCGCGTGCACGGTGAGGTCGATGTCGCGGACGTGGTCGGTGGTGAGCCCGCGGACGGCCAGCACCGGGCGGTCGGTGGCCACCCGGCTGCGCGAGAACATGGCGGACAGGTCGCGGCCGACCATCAGCCGGACCAGCTGGCCCTCGTCGGTGGTGGCGGCGTCCTGGACGCCGGCGAGTTCGCCGTCGCGCAGCACGGCGATCCGGTCGGCGAGCTGGAAGATCTCCTGCATCCGGTGCGAGACGTAGATGACCGCCACCCCGGCCTCGCGCAGTCGGCCGATCAGGGCGAACAGCGCGTCCACCTCGTGCTCGGAGAGCGAGGAGGTCGGCTCGTCGAAGGCGATCACCTTGGCCTCGCCGGTCAGCGCCCGCAGGATCTCCACCAACTGCCGCTGCGCGGGCGTCAGCTGGGAGCCCAGCAGGTCCGGGTCGAGGACTCCGGCGAAGCCGAGCCGCTCCAGGTCGGCGGTGATCCGGCGGCGCAGCTCGGCGCGGTCCAGGCGGCGTCCGGCCCGGCGGGGGAGGGCGCCGGCGTAGACGTTCTCGGCGACCGAGACGTGCGGGATGATCTCGGGCTCCTGCGGGATGATCCGCACCCCGGCTGCCCGGGCGTCGGCGGGCGAGGTGAACTCGACGCGGCGGCCGTCCAGTTCGAGGTGGCCGTCGGTGGGGCGGTGGTCGCCGGTGAGGATCTTCAGCAGGGTGGACTTGCCGGCGCCGTTCTCGCCCATCAGCGCGGTGACCTGCCCGCCGGGGAAGTCCAGGGTCACCCCGCCGAGCGCCCGGACGGCACCGAAGGTCTTGGTCACCGCCACCACCCGGGCGGCGGCGGGCACCCCGGGCGGTGGGGAGGGGGTCTGCGTACTGGTCAAGGGGATCACCTCGGAGCGGCGGAGGGTCTGGTCGGACGGGTGGTGCCGCCCCGCCCGGACGCGGGGGCGGTGGTCCGGGCGGGACGGCGGCTGGGCCGGCCCCGGCTGGGGCGGCGGGGCCGGCGGTCGGTGGGTGCGGGGGCGGTGGGGCCGACCGGGTCGGGGGGCTCAGCTGCAGCTGACGCCGGCGTCCTTCCAGGTGGCGGCGTCGACCATCCGGGTGGGGGCGAAGGCCTCGGCGGGGAAGTCCTTGCCGTTCTTCAGGCGGTCGACCATGGTCTGGACGGCGAGCGCGCCGACGTCCTTGCCGTTGATGAACAGCGCGGCCTTCATCCCGGACGGCTTGCCGCCGTTCCAGTCCTTGCAGGCCAGGTACGCGCCCAGGCCCACCCCGATCACGTCCTCGGCCTTGAACCCGGCGTTGGCCAGCGCGGTCACCCCGCCCTGCACGTTCTCGTCGTTGCAGCCCCACACCACCCAGTGCTTGACCCCGGGGTTGGCGGTGACGGTGGCGGCGATCCTGTCCTGGGCGCCGGTCGGGGTGTTGTCGGTGGCGACGTCGATGTTCGGCACGCCGCTCGCCGCCGCGCCGAAGGCGCCCTTCGCGGCCTTCACCCGGTCGCCGCAGACCGTGACGTCCTGCTTCCAGGCCGAGATGGTGCGGGTCTCGGCCGGGTTCCAGCCGGCCTTCCTGAACTCCTCGGCGGCGCGCTTGCCGACCTCGCCGCCCATCTGCTCACCCGAGAAGCCGATCCGGGGCACCAGGTTCTCCTTGCCGCAGGCGGACGGGTCCGGGCCGTTGGCGCAGATCTGGTCGTCGGAGGTCAGCAGTGCGACCTTGGCGTCCTTGGCGGCCTGCACGACCTGCGGGCCGACCGCCGGGTCCGGCACCACGACGATCAGGCCGTTGGACTTCTGCGCGATCGCGGACTGCACCTCGCTGACCGTCTTGTTGGCGTCGTTGCCGAGGTTGACCACCTTCAGCTCCACCCCCAGCTCGGCGGCCTTCGCCTTCGCGCCGGCCGCCTCACCGACGAAGTACTCCTGGTCGCCCTGCTTCTGCAGGTAGGTGATCGAGATCCGGCCGGTGACCGGGGCGGCCTGGTCGCCACCGCCGGTGGACTGCTGCCCGGTCGAGCAGGCGGCGGTCGCACCGAGGGCGAGCAGCAGACCGGCGGCCGTGACAGCGCGGCTGGCGGAGGTACGGGGCATGGGGGACTCCTTCACACCGGCACGGCGGGACGTGCCACCGCGGCAGGGAGGGGACAAGGGGGAGAGGCCACCTGGGCCGGGGGCTGGGCCGGAACCGGAAGCCCAACAAGACTCAACATCACTCAACGTGATGCAACAATGAGACGCAATGGCGCAGGTCGGAGTCAAGCCGGTCGCCCCGCCGATACGTGGTCGTAACCTTTGCCGCCGGAGTCGAAAATCCGTCCGCAGGTCCGAGTTGCCCGTCTGACCAGCAGTGATGTCTCCGTTCTTGCGGTGGACGCCGGTCACGAAGTCGCATCGCGGTGCTACGACCGCTTGACGCCCCCGCTCCGCCAGGTCAACACTTCACGCCAACGCCATGTTGGCGCAAACATCCGCCGAAGGGCCTCACCCGTGAGCACGTCGCGCACCCCCCTCGCGCCCAGTCCGAAACCGCCGCCCGCCCGGCGCCGCCCGGCCGGCCCGGCCAGACCGACCAGCCGCCTCGGCCACGGGGCGTACGGCTACGCGTTCTTCGCGCCCTTCCTGGCGGTCTTCGTGATCGGCGTGGTCGCACCGCTCGGCTACGCCGCCTACCTGAGCTTCTTCCAGGACCGGCTGATCGGCGGGACGGTGTTCGTCGGACTCGACAACTACCGCCGGGCCCTGGGCGACGAGCTCTTCCGGGCCGGCCTGTGGCGGGTGCTGCTCTTCCTGCTGGTCCAGGTCCCGGTGATGCTCGGCCTGGCCCTGCTCGCCGCCCTCGCCGTGGACAGCGGGCGGCTGCGCCGGGCCGGACTGTTCAGGATCGGCATCTTCGTCCCGTACGCCGTCCCCGCCGTGGTGGCCTCCCTGATGTGGGGCTACCTCTACGGCGACCGCTTCGGCCTGGCCGGGCAGCTCGGTGACCTGCTCGGCATCGACGTGCCCGACCTGCTGAGCGCGAACTGGATGCTCGCCTCCATCGGCAACGTGGTCACCTGGGAGTACGTCGGCTACAACATGCTGATCCTCTACGCCGCGCTGCGCACCGTCCCCGAGGAGCTCTACGAGGCGGCCGAGATGGACGGCGCCGGCGAGTTCCGCAAGGCCTGGTCGATCAAGCTCCCGGCCGTGCGGCCGGCGTTGGCGCTGGCCACGGTGTTCTCGATCATCGGCACCTTCCAGCTCTTCAACGAGCCGAACGTCATGCAGACGCTCGCCCCCGGCGTGATCTCCACCAGCTACACGCCCAACATGTACGCCTACAACCTGGCGTTCAACGGACAGCAGTTCAACTACTCGGCCGCGGTCGCGGTGGTCCTCGGCGGCGTGACCGCGGTGGTCGCCTACGCGGTGCAGGTCCGGTCGATGCGCAAGGAGCAGGGCCGATGAGCCGCCGTACCACCCCCGCCCGCCGCCGCCCGAGCACCGCGCTCACCCTGGCCATGGGCCTGATGCTGCTGTACGCGCTGCTCCCGCTGGTCTGGCTGTTCATGTCCAGCACCAAGGACACCGCTTCGCTGATGAACAGTTTCGGCCTGTGGTTCGGCGACGGCTTCCACCTGTTCGGCAACATCCGGGACGTCCTGACCTACGACGACGGCATCTACCTGCGCTGGTTCGGCAACACCCTGCTGTACGCGGTGGTCGGCGCCGGCGGCGCGGCGTTCGTCTCCACCGCCGCCGGGTACGGCCTCGCCAAGTACCGCTTCCGCGGCCGCACCGCGCTCTCCGCCCTGGTGCTCGGCGCGATCGCCATCCCCGGCACCGCGCTGGCCGTCCCCACCTACCTGCTGTTCAGCAAGGCCGGGATCGTCGACACCCCGTGGGCCGTCCTGCTGCCCTCGCTGGTCAGCCCGTTCGGCGTCTACCTGATGCGGGTCTACGCCGCCGAGGCGGTGCCCGACACGGTGCTGGAGGCCGCCAGGATCGACGGCTCCGGAGAGCTGCGGACCTTCTTCACCATCTCCCTGCGGATGCTGGCACCCGGGTTCGTCACCGTGCTGCTGTTCGCCCTGGTCGCCACCTGGAACAACTACTTCCTGCCGCTGATCGTGCTGAGCGACCCGCAGTGGTTCCCGCTCACCGTCGGCCTCAACCAGTGGAACGCCCTGGCCACCGGCGCGGCCGGCAGCGGCGTCACCACCGTCAACTTCTACCCCCTGGTCGTCACTGGCAGCCTGCTGGCGATCGTCCCGCTGGTGGTCGCCTTCCTCTTCCTCCAGCGCTTCTGGCAGTCCGGCCTGGCCGCGGGCAGCGTCAAGGAATGACCCCGGCCGCCGGCCGTCCGTCCGGCCCAACCCTCCACCACAGCAAGGAAACCGCCATGATCCCTGTCCGCCCCCGCCGCAGACTCCTCGCGCTGGTCCCGGCGGCCGCGCTGGCCCTCGGCCTCACCGCGTGCGGCTCCTCCGGCCCCTCCCCGGCCGCCTCCACCGATCCGGCCGCCGCGCTGGACACCCCCACCACCCTGACCTTCTGGACCTGGGCACCCGGCCTCGACAAGACCGTCGCGCTGTTCGAGCAGAAGTACCCCAAGATCAAGGTCAACATCGTCAACGCCGGCCAGTCCGCGACCGAGTACACCAAGCTGCAGACCGCCATCAAGGCCGGCACCGGCGGCCCCGACGTCGCCCAGATCGAGTACTTCGCGCTGCCCGAGTTCGCCCTCTCCAAGCGGCTGGTCAACCTGAAGGACTTCGGCGCCGCCGCGCTGGAGCCGAAGTTCACCGCCTCCGCCTGGTCGCAGGTCGCCGTCGCCGACGGCGTCTGGGCCGTCCCGCAGGACACCGGCCCGATGGCGATGTTCTACAACAAGAAGCTCTTCGACGAGCTGAAGCTCGAACCCCCGAAGACCTGGGCCGAGTTCGAGCAGGTCGCGGTCAAGATCAAGGAGTCCGACCCGAAGCGCTTCATCACCTCCATCGACCCCGGCGACGCCGGCGGCCTGGACAGCCTCATGTGGCAGGCCGGCAGCCGCCCCTTCCAGCAGAAGGACGCCACCACCGTCGCCGTGAACCTGCAGGACCCGGGCGCGAAGAAGACCGCCGACCTGTGGACCTCCCTGCTCTCCCGCAAGCTCGTCGACCCCGCCCCCGGCTGGACCAACGAGTGGTGGCAGGGCATGGGCAGCGGCCGGTACGCGATGTGGCTGACCGGTGCCTGGGCGCCCGGCAACATCGCCTCCACCATCCCCGACACCGCCAAGGACTGGCGCGCCGCCCCGATGCCGCAGTGGACCGCCGGCGACAACGTCTCCGCGGAGAACGGCGGTTCGGCCGTCGCCGTGCCGTCCACCAGCAAGAACAAGGCGGCCGCCGCCGCGTTCGCGATCTGGCTCAACTCCGACCCGCAGGCCGTCCGCTCGCTCAACGAGAACGGCCTCTTCCCCGCCACCACCGAGCTGCTCAAGGACCCGGCCTTCCTCGACAAGCCGCTCACCTCGCTCGGCGGCCAGCCCGCCAACCAGGTCTTCGCCGCCTCCTCGGCCGCCGTCGGCAAGGGCTGGCAGTACCTGCCCTACCAGGTCTACGCCAACTCGGTCTTCAAGGACACCGTCGGCCAGGCCCTCGGCGCCGGCACCGACGTCAACGCCGGCCTGACCGCCTGGCAGAAGCGCATCACCGACTACGGCACCCAGCAGGGCTTCAAGGTCACCACCCCGTGACCCGCAGGCCGGCGCCCGCTCCCACCGGACGGGCGCCGGCCCCGCCTCCCACACCCCCAGGAGCAGCACCACCATGCCCGTACTCGCGATCGACGGCGACGACTTCACCCTCGACGGCGAACCCTTCCGGATCATCTCCGGGGGCCTGCACTACTTCCGCGTCCACCCCGACCAGTGGGCCGACCGGCTCCGCAAGGCCCGGCTGATGGGCCTCAACACCGTCGAGACGTACGTGCCGTGGAACCTCCACCAGCCCAGGCCCGACGTCTTCCGGCTCGACGCCGGACTCGACCTGCCCGCCTTCCTCGACCTCGCCGCCGCCGAGGGCCTGCACGTCCTGCTCCGCCCCGGCCCGTACATCTGCGCCGAATGGGAGGGCGGCGGCCTGCCGTCCTGGCTGCTCACCGACCCCGACATCCGCCTGCGCAGCCAGCACCCCGCCTACCTCAGCGCCGTCGAGGGCTACTTCGAGCAGCTCCTGCCGCCGCTGCTCGACCGCCTCGCCACCCGCGGCGGACCGGTGATCGCCGTCCAGGTGGAGAACGAGTTCGGCGCGTACAGCGACGAGTGGGCGCACCTCCACCACCTCGCCGAGCTGCTGCGCCGCCACGGCGTCGACGTCCCGCTGTTCACCTGCGACCAGCCCGCCGACCTGGCCCGCGGCAGCCTGCCCGGCGTCCTCGCCACCGCCAACTTCGGCAGCCGCGCCCGCCAGGGCCTCGCCGCCCTGCGCGCGCACCAGCCGGACGGGCCGCTGATGTGCACCGAGTTCTGGATCGGCTGGTTCGACCGCTGGGGCGGCCACCACGTCGTCCGCGAACCGGCAGCGGCCGCACAGGAGTTGGACGAGCTGCTGGCCACCGGCGCCTCGGTCAACCTGTACATGTTCCACGGCGGCACCAGCTTCGGCTTCACCAACGGCGCCAACGACAAGCACACCTACCGGCCCACCGTCGGCTCCTACGACTACGACGCCCCGCTCGACGAGGCCGGCGACCCGACGGCCAAGTACCACGCCTTCCGCGAGGTGATCGCCAAGTACGCGCCGGTGCCGGAGGAGCCGGTGCCGCAGCCCTCACCGAAGCTCGGCGGCATCACGGTGCCGCTGATCGAGAGCGCGCCGCTGTTCGGCAACCTGCCGGTGCTCGGCACCCCCGTGCCCTCCGAACGCCCGCTCGCCATGGAGCAGTTGCAGCAGGACTTCGGGTACGTGCTGTACAAGGCGATCCTGCCCGGCGCCGGGCCGGCGGTCCTCGAACTGGAGGACGTCCGCGACCGGGCCCAGGTCTTCGTCGACGGGCAGCCGGTCGGCGTCCTCGAACGCGAACGGCACGAGCGGGCCCTCGCGTTCACCGTGCCGCGGGCCGGCAGCGTGCTGCGCGTCCTGGTCGAGAACCAGGGCCGGGTCAACTACGGGCAGGGGCTGCACGACCGCAAGGGCCTGCTCGGCCGGGTGCTGGTCAACGGCGTCGAGCTGACCGGGTGGACCAACCTGCCGCTCACCCTGCGCACCCTCGACGAGCTCGGCTTCGGCGCGGGCGAGGGGCCGGTCGTCGGCCCCGCCTTCCACCGCGGCACCTTCGAGGTCGCCGAGCCCGCCGACACCTTCGTCCACCTGCCGGGCTGGACCAAGGGCAACGTCTGGGTCAACGGCTTCCACCTCGGCCGCCACTGGTCGCGCGGCCCGCAGCGTTCGCTCCACCTCCCCGGCCCCGTCCTGCGCCCGGGGTCGAACGAGATCACCGTCCTGGAACTCCACGCCACCGGCCCCGCCCGCACCGTCGAACTCCGCGACCGCCCCGACCTCGGACCGACCGAGGAGTAGCCGGACCGGCCGCGCCCCTCCGCGCGAGGGGCGCGGCCGTCAGCGGGTCAGACCTTGTAGTACAGGTCGAACTGGCGGGTGCTGCCCGCGTTGTTGGTGATGCCGAAGCACAGGCGGGGCGCGCCGGCGCCGGTGTAGATCGCCATGCCCTCCGGCTCGCGGGGGTCGGCGGCGGCGTCGGCCTCGGAGTGGGTGGACTTGACGTATCCGGTCGCGGGCAGGTTGCCCGTCCCGTTGAGGTCGAACGAGGTGGTGTGGATCGCGTACTTGTCGACGCCGGTGAGCGTCGCCGAGGGGGTGCTGACGCGCGGGTCGCCGTCGAGCATGTAGACGTACTGGCCGTACGAGGTGAACCCCTGGAACGTCGCCGGGGCGGTCGGGTCGGGGGTGCCGTCCGCCTTGTACTTGTACAGCGGGGGCTGCTGGATCCGGGCCAGTGGCGCGGGGAGGGTCTCGGTGCCGGCGGTCGCCACGGTGGCGGCCAGGTCGTAGGCCGCGAACCAGTGCGCCGAGCCCAGCGCGTAGCGGATCACCAGGAGGTTGTGGTCCACGTCCACGGACGGCGTCATCGAGGTCGCCGCCGGGTCCGGGGAGCCGAAGCGCCGGACGGCCGGGTGGCTGGTCCACAGCACGCCCTGGTCGGTGAACGGGAAGCGGACGACCTCCTGGCCGTAGCCGCTCTTCCCCGCCCCGGCCTCGGTCCAGACCTGCGCCGGGGCGCTGCCGTTCGCCGGCTCGATGCCGAGCGAGACGCCGTGGCCGAAGCCCAGCAGGTACATGAAGCCGGTGACCGCGCCGGTGGCCAGGTCGTGCCGGGTCAGGCACAGGTCGCCGGACTCGGCGTGGTCGTCGCCGCCGATCGCCTGGGTGACCGCGACCTGGCTCCCCGACCGAAGGTAGGCGACCTGGCTCATGCCCGCGATCTGCAGGGTGTAGAGGTGCTTGTTGACCGAGTCGAAGGCGATGCCCTGCAGGGTGGTGGAGGAGTCCTGGTTGCCGACGCCGGCCAGCCAGCGGGTCGAGCCGTTCGAGACGTCGATCAGGGCCGTTCCGGTCGGGACGTTCGCCGGGTCGGTGCCGGCCGCCTCGGCGACGGTGCCGGCACCGGGCAGCGCGAGGGCGGCGACGGTGCCGGCGGCGAGGCCGGTGCCGCCGCGTATCAGGTTCCGGCGGGTCAGGTTCGATGTCATGATCGCGACTTTACCGGCCGGACGTGCACCGACGACTCACAGGTGCAGCTCCGGCGGGAAGCCGGTCCACCGCAGGTCGTCGGGCAGGTGGCGCATGTCGTTGAGGAGCGCGACCGTCGTCGGGCGGCCCGGCGCGTAGCGCAGCACGGTCAGCGCGGCGTTGGCGTGGTCGAGGCCGAGCCAGCGCCACGGCGGCGCGTCCAGGGCGTGCCGCACCAGCCAGCCGATCAGGAAGTTGTGCGTCACCACCAGCTCGTGACGGTCCGTGCCGCCCGGCACCGGGCCGGTGAAGCGGGCGACCGCCTCGCGGGCCAGCTCCGGCCCGCGCTCGCGCTCCTCCTCCGTGGCCGAGGAGAGGAAGCGCAGCAGGTGGTCGGCGCAGTCCGGCGGCAGCTCGTCCCGCACCGGGACGTGCGGCACGTAGTCGCCGGCGCACTCCTCGGCCCGCACCTCGACGCCGGTGAGCTGCCCGGCGATCAGTTCGGCGGTCTGCGTCGCGCGGGGGAGCGGCCCGTGGTGCAGCACCCGGATCGGACGGCCCGCCAGTCGGCGGCCCAGCAGCTCGGCCTGGCGCCGGCCGCGCTCCGACAGGCCGCTCTCGTCCGGCAGCGCCTCGCCGTGGCGGACCAGGTACAGGTGTCGGGTGGCGCTCGCGGCGGTGTTCACGGTCATGGCGGCGGGGTCCTCCAGGTGGCTCGGGTCCGGGTACGTCCTGGCTGGACGCCGGGCCGGGGGCCGCGGTTCCCGTTCCCCGGCTGCTGGTTCGGGCCACCCGGTGCGCCTCGGCCGCGCGGAGTCGGCGCCGGCCGCCTCGCCCTCTGACGCCGCGTTCAGCCCGGGCGGTTGGTGACGGTGCGGCCGTGGTGGGCCAGCAGCGCCCGGTGGACGCTCGCCAGGGTGCCCAGGTGCTCGGTGAGGGTGTGCAGGGCGGCCGCGACCAGCTCGGGGTTGCCGGGGTCCAGGCGCAGGTCGACCAGGTCGGTGGCCACGTCGAGTGCCGCCTCCGCGCCGACCGCGTGGGCCTCCAGCTCGACATCCTCCTCGCGCGGGTCCGTCCACGGGACGCGGCCGGCAGCCCGGTCGCCGGCGGGTCCGGCGTCCTCGTCGGTGTGGATCAGGCGGGTGAAGCGGCTCCTGGTGAACGTCATCTCCACCCGCGCAGCACGCCAGTTGTCCTCCGGCAGCGGCCAGCCGTGCGGCATCACCGCCCCCGCCCGGCGGGCCGAGCCGACGGCGTCCGGCCCCATGCAGTTAACCACGTTGTAGGTCGAGCTGGTCATCGCGCGCTGCAGGTGCGCGGAGAGCGCGGCCAGCCGCCTGCCCTCGTCGCGGTGCTCGATCTCGGCGGGCACGGCCAACCCCAGCGCGGCGTGCGCCGCACGCAGCTGGGCCTCGTCCGGCAGGAAGTCCTCGTACACGCGGTCAAGCATGCCGCACGACCGTCCGCGAGCCGCGGCGGGACACCGTCGGCGGCACCGGACGCGGCCGCCCGCTCCCGCCGGTGGTGCGCGCGGGGATAGGTTGGCCGCATGCGTCTGACCAAGTACGGCCACGCCTGCGTCCGCATCCAGGACGGCGACCGGGTGCTCGTCATCGACCCCGGCGTCTTCTCCGGCCCCGAGGCCCTGGCCGGTGCCACCGCCGTCCTGCTCACCCACGAGCACGCCGACCACGTCGACCTCGACCTGCTCGCCGCCGCCCGGGAGCTCGACCCCGCGCTCACCGTCCACACCCACCCCGCCCTCGCCGCCGCCCTCGGCGACGGCGCCACGGGCGTCGCGCCCGGCGAGAGCTTCACCGCCGCCGGATTCGGCGTCACCGCGGTCGGCGGCCGGCACGCCGAGATCATCGACGGCCTGCCGGGCTGCCCGAACATCGGCTTCGTCGTCGACGGCCTCTACCACCCCGGCGACTCGCTGTTCGTCCCCGAGCAGCCGGTCGACACCCTGCTGGTACCGGCCTCCGGTCCCTGGCTGAAGCTCGCCGAGGCGATCGGCCTCGTCCGCGCGCTGCGCCCGGCCCGGACGTTCCCGATCCACGACGCCAACCTCAGCGAGATCGGCGCGGCCAACTTCGACGGCTGGCTGGAGGAGGAGAAGGGGACCGCCTACGCCCGCATCCCGCTCGGCGAGTCGGTGGACCTGTAGGAGGCGGCCGCCCCGGGCTGCTGGGGGCGAATAGTCGGATGACCGTGGTCCGAGGGTCTGTTAGAACGTTCGGCATGCCTTCTCAGCGCACCCTGCTGCCGCGTTCGGCGCCGGCGGACACCGGGATGTCCTCCCGGGCGGTCGCCGCCTTGCTGGACCGTCTCGAAGAGCGGTCCGGCGAGTGCCACTCGATCATGGTCGTGCACCGGGGGCAGGTCGTCGCCGAAGGCTGGTGGGCTCCGTACTCCGCACAACGTCCGCACCTGCTCTACTCGTTGACCAAGTCGTTCACCTCGGTCGCGGTGGGCCTGGCGATCGCCGACGGGCTGCTCGCACTGGACGACCGGGTGGTGGACGTCCTGCCCGAGCACGTCCCGGCCGACGTCTCGGAGCAGGGCGGCCGCATCACCGTCCACCACCTGCTGTCCATGACCGCCGGGCATCCCGGGGACAGCCTCGCCGCGGCCTGGCACCTGGAACCCGACGACCTGGTGAAGGGCTTCCTGCGGCTGCCGTTCGCCGCCGCCGAGGGAACGCGGCACACCTACGACAACGCGACCACCTTCCTCCTGGCCCGGATGGTGGAACGGGTCACCGGCCGCGGCCTCCCGGAATTCCTCGATCAGCGGCTCTTCGAGCCGATGGGCGTCGACCACGCCGAATGGGACCGGGTGGGGAGCGGCGCCGCCTTCGGATTCCACGGACTGCACCTCAGGACCGAGGCCGTCGCCGCGTTCGGCGAACTGCTGCTCCGGGGCGGACGCCGGGGCGACCGGCAGCTCGTCCCCCGCGCGTGGGTGGAGCTCGCGACCGGGTGGCAGGTCGACTGCGCGCCGTACAAGGACGACGGCTCGCACGACGCCGACTTCTCCTGCGGCTACGGCTACCAGTTCTGGATGTCGCGTCACGGTTACCACGGCCACGGCGCGTTCGGGCAGCAGTGCGTGGTGGTCCCCTCGCACGACCTCGTGGTCGCGGTGACCGGACAGGGGGAGGCCCAGGAGGTGCTCGACGCCCTGTGGGACTGCCTGCTGCCGGGCGTCGGCCACCCGGGAAGCCCCGAGGACGACGCGGCACTCGCCGAGCGGCTGCGGCGGCTGTCCCTGTCGCCGGTGGCGGGCGCACCCGGCCCGCAGCGCCCGGTGGAGGCGCGCCTGGACGCCTCCGCCGAGGGCTCGGCGCTGCCCGGCGGAACCAGGGTCGTCGTCGAACCCCGCGACGGCGGATGGCTGATCCGGCTGGGCGCCCACCTCGCCGTCGACGCCGGGCACGGTGCATGGCGGGAGAGCTCCCCGCTGGGCCGGCCGGTCGTCTCGGCCGGGGCGTGGCAGGGCCGGCGGTTCGTCGCCGACCTCTACGTGATCACCACCCCGCACCGCGTCCGCCTGACCGTCGACGCCGACACGGGGACCGCGCGGGCGACGTGGAGCACGGTGCCCCTGACCGGCCCCGACCTGGACCTGCACCTGCGGTCACCGCTCATGACGCGCCCCGACGTCGGGTAGGCCGCCTCCCCCGGATCACGCCGGGCGGCTGCCGGAGCGCGCACGCCCCCAGCCTCCGGCCCGGGATACCCCCACGCGGGCTTCTCGTCGGCCGCCGGAGGCCGGGGGAGACGCCCGCCGATCCGACGTGGTCCGGAAGGGACGGCCCGGCGCTCCGGCCCCGGCGCGGGAGACCTGCTGTCACTGGCCGCCCTGGCCGGCGCTTCCCATCGGGCCGATCTTGACCGGGGAGCCGCCGCCCTCGGTGACGGGGAGCGAGCCGGCGCCCGGCCACGGCAGGGTGACCGGCTGGGTCTCGTCCGGCGGGGTCACCACCAGGCCGGTGATGCGGATGCCGGTGCCGCCCGAGGTGTTGGCCGGGTAGCTGATGCCGAAGTACGTCGACTTGCCGTTCGCCACCACGCCCGCGACGACCGGCTCGCCGGAGCGCTTCGCGGAGATCGTCCCCGCCGTGGTCTTCAGGTCGACGCCCGCGTACCCGGCGAGCGTGCAGTCCTTGCCGCTGTGGTTCTTCAGCTCGACGACGACGGTGTTCTCGGCGTCGCCGGTGATGGTGCGGTCCGCGGCGGTGACGGTCAGGTCCGTGGTCCGGCACCGGGCGGCCTTCCCGCTGCCGGTGGAGCCGGTCGGCGCGGCGGTGGACGACGCGCCGCCCTTGCCCGGGGCGCCCGAACCCTGACCGCCGCCGGTGGGGGAGGCCGTGGCGGACCCCGTCGGGGTGGCGATCGGGGCGCCCTGCGCGGTACCCGGCTCGTCGTCCTCGCAGGCGGTCAGCGAGAGGGCGGCTGCGACGGCCAGGGCGGCGAAGGCGAGCTTGCTGACGCGCATGGTGTGTTCCTCCGGGCGGGGCGGTGGTGTCGGGTGCTCGGTGCGAGCGGGTTTCCGAAGAGCAGGACCGCCCGCCCGGACGAACCGTTCCGTCCGGGCCGGTCCCAGGACAGTGCTGTGACATGACGGCGCGTCACCACGCTCGGAGCCTGCCGTCGCGCCGGGCTTCCGACCTGCCCCGACGCCCCCTCGGGCGGTCTTCGCGCACCGCCGACGCCGTCACCGACCGCCGGGACACACCCGTGACCCGGACGACCTTGACCGCGCATCCGCAGGGCCGACCGGTCCCCGCGCACCGCGAACGAGGCCCACCGCCGGCATCCCCGAGCGGCCCGTCCCGCCCGCCGGAGCGCTGCCCGACTTCACGGTCGCCCCGGCGCGGCCACCGTGCCGGGGGCCGCGTCCGGCGTAAGAATGGGAGCGACCTGCTGTGCCCGCCCACTCCGGAGGTACCGGTGAGCGATCTCGAGTTCGAGCAGAAGCGCACCCTCTCCCGCGCCGAGGCGGCCGACCAGTTGGAGGCGCTGGCGACCGCGATCCGTCGCGGCGGTCAGGCCGAGCTGGACCTCGGACCCGGAAAGCTGACGCTCCGGATCCCCGACGAGCTCCGCACCGAACTCGAGGTCGAGCTGAAGGACGGCGAGATCGAGCTGGAGATCGAGATGTCCTGGCGCACGGGCCGGCCCGGCGAGGAAGACTGACGCACCGACCCGAGCAGGAGCCGTCGCATGTCACCACCCGCCGATCGTCCGTCCGACGGCCGGGACGAGACCCCCGAGGAACGCGCCGACCGCCTGTGGGGCGAGATGCTCCAGGAGGTCCGCGTGTGCCAGACCGGCGCCCAGATCCTCTTCGGCTTCCTGCTCAGCGTGGTCTTCACCCCCCGCTACCGCACGCTGCCCGCGTTCGACCAGCACCTCTACGTGGCCACCGTCTTCCTCGGCGCCCTCGCCACCGGCACCCTGATCGCCCCGGTCGCGTTCCACCGCTTCCTGGTCGGCCACGGCATGAAACCGGAGCTCATCCGCGTCGCCGGCCGGCTGATCTCCACCGGGCTGGTCCTGCTGGCCCTGACCATCACCGCCGCGCTGCTGCTCCTGCTGCGCACCGCCACCGACCTGTCGCCGGCGGCGTGGGTGCTGTCCGGGGTGGCGCTCGCCTGGTTCGCGGTGGGCTGGCTGGTGCTGCCCCGGTACGTCCTGCGGCGGGGCGCCCGGGCGGAGGGGCGGAGCAGCACGAAGGAGTGACCGCACCGACCGGACGGAGAAGGGCAGGACCGCATGACGTTCCAGCATCCGGCGCGCAGGCACGGGGACGGCAGGCGCGGCCGGTTCGAGGAACTCGCCGAACTGGCGTCGAACTTCACCAGCTCGCCGGTCTTCGCGGTGCTCTGCCTCGCCCTGGTCGGCCTGTTCGTGGGCGTCCACGCGGCCGGTCTGTCGACCGAGTGGCAGGTCCTCGTGGGCGACACGATGGCCGCCGTCACGCTGCTGCTGCTCGCCCTGCTGAAGAACGCCGAGCGGCGCGCCGAGCACGCCATCCAGCGCAAGCTCGACGCGATCGCGCGCGCCCTGCTCGAACAGCAGGAGGGCGAGATCGGCCAGGCCCACGAGGACCTCAAGGCGGCCGTGAACATCGAGGAACGTCTCTAGGACGGCGATCGCCGTCCGCCGTCGGAGTGTCAGCGCGGGTGTCCTGCGCGGGATCCGTGGGCGTCGGTGCCCATGGTGGGGCATGACCCGCCACAGGGTCGCACTGCTCTGCGCCGCCGCCGTCCTGCTGTCCTGCACCCCGCTGCTCACGGGGACCGAGCCAGCCGGTGCCGCCGCCGTGCGCCCCGGACAGGACTGCGTCTCCTCCCCCACCCCGGACGGGAGTCCGGCCCGGGAGCTGCTCGACGTCGTGGAGAAGGACAGGCAGGAGCTGAAACTGCGAGCGGTCGTCGCCCGGGTGACCCGGGACGGCCGCGAGGTGTGGACGGGCGCGGTCGGGCCGTCGATGACCGACGTGCCGGCCCGCCCGGACATGCGCTTCCGCGCGGGCAACGTGGGCATCGCCTTCATGGGCACGGTCCTGCTGCAACTGGTCGACGAGGGGCGCGTCGGCCTCGACGACCCGCTCGCGCGCTGGATGCCGGAGGAGCGAGCTCCGCCCGAAGGGCCGATGGAGGCAGCACGACTGCTGCCCGCCGGCCGCTACCCCAGCGCGAGCATCGCCTCGGCGACCTCGCGGGCCGCCGCCCGGGGGAGCGCGGTGGCGGCCTCCTCCAGGACCAGCAGCCGGGCCCCGGGGATCTCGCGCGCGATCGCCTCGCCGTTGCCGACCGGGAAGAACCGGTCACGGCGGCCGTGCACGACGAGCGCGGGGACGGCGATCCCGGGCAGCCGCTCGCGCCAGCGGGGCGCGCAGTCGAGCCGGGAGAACACCGTGCGCAGCTGGTTGGCGGTCTGGACCGCGGCGGTGGTGCCGGGCGTGCGGTCCCAGACGCGCCCGGCGAGTGCGCGGGCGGCGTCGGGGTCGTCGCCGAGGATCTCCGCGCCGGCGGCGGCGAACTCCGCGACCGCCCCGCGGTCGGACCAGTCGGGCACCGGGCGGGCGGACAGCCGGCCCATCGTCGCCGGGTCGTGGCCGGGAAGGTCGTCGTCGGGCGGTCCGGGCGCGACCGGACGGGTGCCGACCACGATGAGCGCCGAGAACGCGCCCGGACGGTCCAGTACGGCCACCTGGGCGACCATGCCACCGACGCCGATACCGGCGAGGTGCGCCGGGCCCCCGCCGAGTGCGTCGGCGAGGGCCGCCGCGTCGGCGGCGAGGTCGCGCAGGGTGTAGGCGGGCGCCTCCGGATCGGCGGTCGTCGACTCCCCGCTGTCGCGCAGGTCGTAGCGCACCGCGCGGCGTCCCCCGGCGGCGAGGCGCTCGCACAGCTCGTCGGGCCAGGAGAGCATCGTCGTCCCGCCGGCGAGCAGGACGAGCGGCGCGTCCTCGTCGCCGAAGGACTCGATGCCGAGGGCGGTCCCCCGGACGTGGACGGTGGTCATCGGACCTCCACGGGAACGGTGCGGGTCGGGCGGGTCGAGGCCGGTGGGCCGGTCATGGGTGGTGTCACACCGGGTCTGACGGGATCCGCCGGCGAAACTCATCGCCCGCACGTGGAGCGACCGGTCACGACCGCGCGGTCGGCGCCGGGCGCGTCCGGCATCAGCGCCCGGGGTGCCACTCGGCGAGGAGGACGGTGGCGTCGTCGCGCAGTTGCTGGTCCTGGTGGAGGACGATCTGCTGGATGAGGCGGCGCAGGGCCTCCGGCGCGGGCAGGCCGTCGGCCATGGCGCGCACGACGGTGTCGGCGAGGCGGCCCTCGCCGAAGAGCTCGCCGGTGGCGGCGGCGCGGGCCTCTGTGACGCCGTCGGTGAACATCAGCACGCGGTCGCCGGGCTGGAGCTGGGCGGTGTGGACCTGCGGCGCGGGCAGGTCGGGGGCGTTCAGGCCGAGTGGCAGGTGCGGCGGGCGCAGCAGGGCGTCGGTCACGATGCGGCGGCCGCGGATCAGCAGGGGTGCCGGGTGGCCGCAGTTGATCCAGTCGAGTCGGCCGGTGGTGGTGTCGAGGTCGGCGACCAGGCAGGTCAGCAGGCGGTCGGGGATCCACTGGGCGAGGGTGCGGTCGATCCGGTCGGCGATGTCGGTGAGGCTTCCGCCGGCCCGGCGGGTGGAGCGGCAGGCGGCCAGCGCGACGGCGCTGCAGCCGCCGGAGGCGAGGTCGTGGCCCATGGCGTCCAGCAGGGTCAGGTGCAGGCGGGTGCCGGCCAGGCTGTGGTCGAAGGCGTCACCGCCGACCTCGTACGCGGGCTCCAGCAGGGCGGTGGAGGTCACCGACGCGGTGCCGATGGTGAGGGGCGGCACGAACGCCCACAGCAGCTCCGCCTGCAGCGTCATCGTCCGGCTGCGCACGGTCCGGGCGAGGACGTCGCTGTGGGTCCGCTTGGTCGCGATGATCATGGCGATGAGGGAGGCGAGGGCTTCACCGCGCCGCTGAAGGGGCGGGTCGAGCGCGGGTGCGGTCACGCGCAGCACGCCGAGGCGCCCGACGCCGTCGACCACCGGCAGCCAGCCCAGCGCGCCGGCCGGATCCGTGCCCGCCGGATCCCCGGGCGAGATCTGCGCCGTCTCGGTGCGGTACGCGCGCCCGGCGAGCGAGGCGTCCACGGGCAGTGTCTCCAGCTCCGCGTCCGCGCCTTCGGCGATCAGCTGCGCCTGCCCGGGGGTGGGCAGGGCGACCAGGTTGTGCTGCTGCACGTCGGCGACGTAGACCCGGGCCTCGGACAGTCCCAGGCGCCGGCCCGCGTCCTGCACCAGCGCGGGGATCTCGCGCGGTGCGAGGCGGTGGGAGGCGGCCAGCACGTCGGCCAGCACCTCACCGAGGTCGGAGTCCTCGACCGGCACGGGCCCGCCCTCCGCAGTCGTCCGCCGGTGGTCCCCGGCGGTCCTCCCATCATCGCGCCGGAGCGAGGACGGGTCGCGGTGGCGCGCTGCCGCCGCTGCCCGGGGACCACGGCGGTGCCGGACGTCGCTCCGCCGCTCGTCGGTGCCGGCCGCGCGCACCGCGGTCGAGCCGCCCGGAGCCGAAAGGCACCTTTCGGGCCGTGGCCGACCGCCGCGCGAATTCCGTGGGCATGGCCGACCCGGGTGGTAATGTCGAATTCGGCCGCCGGGCGGAACATGTTTTCGAGAATGGCGTTCGCTGCGGAACGGTGACGAAATGTCCCTTCTCCCGCGCTGCCTCCACGTGTTCTTCGTCAATCAACGACGTTGTCGGTGCCGTCGACGCAGCCGTGGTTGGCCGTCGCGCCGGCACCGGTCACGTAGTGCGGCTGGTTGCTGCCGGGACCGGCCTCCTCGAAGCCCGCGGTCGGATCACCACTGCTCGTGACGGAGCCGAGGACTTGACCGGAGAGACGGTGTGACACGGGGCGGGCCCTCGCGCGCTGAACGGATGCGGGCCTCGAACTGCTTCCGACGATCGGAGGGAACCCCGGCCGGGCCGCACCCCCGCTTGCGCTCCGGACATGCCGAAGAAGTAGGTGATCCATCACCTCGGAAGGCGAATGTCGAAGGCCGGCATTCGCCTCGAAGCCATGCCCGAATCCGTTCGGATCCGGGCCGGCCGAATGGCCGGACGGCTTTTACCGTCGGCGTTTCCGCGGGGCAAGCGGCATTCGTTGGCGGACCTCCGCCAAGGCCCTGGCGGGGCGATTTCGAGCCGTCTGGCGAGGTCTCGCCATTCGCTGGGAGAAGTCTTTTCATCGGATGCGATCCTTCGTCATGCTTCCGGCCACCCCGGCAATCCGGCGACCCGCCTCCCCAGCAAGGCGCGGCGCCGCCGATCGCACGGGGCGGTACGTCAGCGCCCGCTCCGCCCCCAGTCGGCGCCAACCCGGCGTCTCGGAGCGCGGCGCGACCGCGGACCCGCGGTTGACCACGGAAGGAACCGTACGTGAAGCGCAAGCTCGCTCTCGGAGCCGTTCTGTCCGCCTCGGCCCTGCTGGCCGGCGCCGTCCAGGCCGGCGCCGGACTCGCCCACGCGGCGCCGGCACCCACCGCCATGGCCCACGCCCTCGGTCTGTCCGGCCAGGAGCACCTGATCGTCAAGGACACCGTCGTCGACGCCGACGGCACCCGTCACCTCCGCTACGAGCGCACCTTCGCCGGACTCCCGGTCCTGGGAGGCGACCTGATCGTTCACCAGGACGCCGGGGGCGCCATCAGGTCGACCGACCGCGCCCACGCGGGTTCCGTCGCGCCGGCCTCCCTCAGCCCGAAGCTCACCGCCGCGCAGGCCGCCGCCCGGGCGTCCGCCGCCGTGCGGGCCACGGTCGGCGTGACCGAAGGCGACGAGCCCGCCCTCACCTCGGTCGACGGGACGGGCACCGCGCAGCTGGTGGTGTGGGCCGCCTCCGGTGCGCCGCGCCTGGCGTACCGGACCACAGTCGAGGGCATGCGCGCCGACGGCACCCCGAGCAGCCAACTGGTCGTCACCGACGCCGCCACCGGCGAGGTCCTGTCCGCCCACGAGCAGGTGCAGACCTCCAACGCGACCGGCAGCGGCAAGGGCGTGTTCGTCGGCAGCGTCACGCTGACCACCAACTGGACCGGCTCCACCTACGAGCTCAGGGACAACACCCGCGGCGGCCAGTACACCGTCTCGCTGAACAACAAGCAGGGCGGTCAGGGCACGCTCTACACCGACACCGACAACGTCTGGGGCAACGGCCTGGCCTCCAACGGGCAGTCCGCCGCCGTGGACGCCCAGTACGGCGCGGCCGCCACCTGGGACTTCTACAAGAACACCTTCGGCCGCAACGGCATCCGCAATGACGGAGTCGGCGCCTACAGCCGCGTCCACTACGGCCGCAACTACGTCAACGCCTTCTGGTCGGACTCCTGCTTCTGCATGACCTACGGCGACGGTGCCTCCAACACCCACCCGCTCACCGCCCTCGACGTCTCCGGCCACGAGATGAGCCACGGCGTCACCGCCAACACCGCGGGCCTGAACTACTCCGGTGAGTCCGGCGGCCTCAACGAGGCCACCAGCGACATCTTCGGCACCGGCGTCGAGTGGTACGCCAACCTCGCGGCCGACGCCCCCGACTACCTCATCGGCGAACTGATCGACATCAACGGCAACGGAACCCCGCTGCGCTACATGGACAAGCCGTCCAAGGACGGCCGTTCCGCCGACTCCTGGTCCTCCGGCGTCGGTTCGCTGGACGTCCACTACTCCTCCGGAGTCGCCAACCACTTCTTCTACCTCCTCTCGGAGGGCAGCGGCGCCAAGACGATCAACGGCGTCAGCTACAACTCGCCCACCTCCAACGGCTCCACCGTCACCGGCATCGGCCGCGACAAGGCCCTCCAGGTGTGGTACCGCGCGCTGTCGGTGTACATGACCTCCAGCACCGACTACGCGGGCGCCCGCACCGCCACGCTCAAGGCGGCAGCCGACCTCTACGGCGCCGGCTCCGCCGAGTCGGCGGCCGTCGCCGCGGCCTGGTCGGCCGTCAACGTCAACTGATCCCCGGCGCAAGCCCCCACCCACCGGTGGCCGCCCAGACACCCGACCGGGACGGCCGCCCGCCCGCAACCCATGGGCCACTCCCACTCCCAGGAGGAGAACTGTGAGGAACGAGCGAACCACCCCCGCCGAACCCACCTCCCGTCGCGGCACCCGGCTCCTCGCCGTCGCCGCCGTCCTCGCGGCCGCGACCGCCGCCGCCGTGCCGAGCGCGGGGGCGACCGCCCCGGCCCGGGACGCGGCCGCCCTGGCCAGGGTCGCCGATTCCGTCGCCCGCGCCGACGTCGGCGGCACGGCCTGGCACGTGGACCGGGCGACCGGACGCGTCGTCGTGGTCGCGGACAGCACCGTCACCCCGGCCGGGCTCGCCAGGATCAGCGCGTCCGCCGGACCGGACGCGGCCGCGATCAGGATCGAGCGGACCGCCGGCGTCTTCACCCCGCTGCTGGCCGCCGGAGACGCCGTCTACGGTGGCAGCTACCGCTGTTCGCTGGGCTTCAACGTGGTGAAGGGCGGCACCTACTACTTCCTCACCGCCGGGCACTGCGGCAACGTCGCCAACACCTGGTACACCAACTCCGGCCACACCACCCTGATCGGCGCCACCGTCGGTTCCAGCTTCCCGGGCAACGACTACGCCCTGGTCCGCTACGACAACACCTCGCTCAGCCACGCCGGCGGCTACACGGCCGCGAACGCGTACGTCGGTGAGTCGGTCAAGCGCACCGGCTCCACCAGCGGCACCCACGGCGGAACGGTCACCGCGCTGGACGTGTCCGTCCACTACTCCGGCGGCGGCACCGTGCGCGGGATGATCCAGACGAACGTCTGCGCCGAGCCGGGCGACTCCGGCGGGCCGCTCTACGACGGGAGCAAGGCGCTGGGGATCACCTCCGGCGGGAGCGGCGACTGCCGCACCGGCGGAACCACGTTCTTCCAGCCCGTCACGGAGGCGGCTGCCGCGTACGGGGTGGCGGTCTACTAGACCCGCCGGACGCACCCTGCCGGCGGCAGGCACGTGACACGGGGTCACCGGCCCCGTCCGCGGCCTGCCGCCGGCTGCGTCCGTGTCGGCCGCGGCACGTATCGTTGCGGCGATCACCAACGCGACGCAGTACACGGGGAGCACACATGACCGTCCATCGGCCGGGACTTCCGTCGGACCTTCCGCGGGCCGAGGAGCTGTGGGCGCGCTGGGCGCTGCTCGCCGCGCTCGAGGCGACCACCGAGGGCGAGGAGACGCCGTCGGTCCACCGGACCGGCCGGTGGATCGACGACGAGGGCCTGCACTGGGACGACTGCGGCTGCACCTGGTGGATCATGTCGAGGCAGGGCGAGGGCCGTTTCGTGCTCTACGGCGAGGACGAGTCGAGCGGCGTCAAGTGGTACGAGCCGGCGATCGACGTGCTGGCGGGCGGCCCGGACTGGCTGCCCTACGAGGAACTGCGCCACCGGCTCGAGGGGAACGAGATCGGCTGCGTCTACTGGTACGAGAACGGCACCTGGGCCCGCGCGCCGTACCCGGACGACCTGGACGACGACGGCCTGGACTGCGGCCTGAGCTCCTTCATCGAACGCGGCGAGGTCCTGGAGGAGCTGACGGGCCGTCTGGACGGCTCGGCCGCAGGGAAGGACGCGTCCACCCTGCTGGCGGACGCGGAGGCGTACCGGCTGGAGCCGCGGACGCTGCTGGAACGCCTGGGCGCGACCGACCGCGACGGTGATCCGTCGGACCCGCCGGCCGTCCTCCGGGCGCTGGTGCGCGCGGGCCTGACGGGGGAACCCGCGGCGGCCGACGCGCTCTGACGGCCGGGACGGTGCGGCGGCCCGGGCCCGGCCCGGGCCGCAGGAGGGGGGACATGGCGTGGCCATCACCGCGATGCACGCCGGCCGCGGCCGGCTGGACGCCAGCCAGGACGACCTCGGGTGCGGCTGGGCATGGCCGGCGATCCACCGTGTGCGGCCCCGGGTGCCGCTGGCCTGCCCGGAGTGCGGGCACGGCGTGCACCCGAAGGTCTCCTCGGGCGGGCTGCGGTTCTTCGCCCACGACGCCGGGGCGCCGAACTGCGCGCTGGCGCAGGAGAGCATGGAGCACCATCTGCTGAAGCTGGAGCTCGCCCAGGCGGTGCGCGCCGGCGGATGGTTCGCCGAGCTGGAGGTCCGGGCCCCGGACGGCGCCTGGCGGGCCGACGTGATGGCCTCGTCCCCCGACGGCCGCCGCCGCATGGCGTGGGAGGCGCAGCTGTCCCCGATCACCCCGGACGAGATCGGCGAACGCACCGCCCGCTTCGCCGCGGACGGCGTGCGGGTGTGCTGGGTGGGGATCCACTCCCGGCCGTGGTTGGGCACCGTGCCCTCCGTGCTGGCGGCCGCTCCGGGCAGCGAGGGCGCGCCGTGGAAGGTGGTGGGCGGGCTGGCCCGCTTCGACGTGCCGAACTGGTTACCGGCCAACGCCGCGCTGCGCGACTTCGTGGCCTGGGTCCTGGCGGGGCGCGTCGTCGGCCACCGCTTCGCCCGTCCGCAGCGGCTCGACGGCCGCACCCTCTGGCCGGCGGCCTGGACGGCCCCGCGCTACACCGAGGACGCCGCCGAGTGGGAGCGGCTCCAGCGGCAGCTCGACGGCCGGCGGGTCCAGGCCGTGGAGCGCCAGCTGCGCCCGGGGACGGGGTGGCGCGGTACGGCGGAGCCCTCGCGGCGCCTGCTGCGCGATCCGCACCGGGTCGTGGTGCGGTCCTGGCGGCTGTCGGTGCCCTCGGACGACCGCCGGCGGATGCGCGAGGCGGCGGCGGAGTGGGTGCGCGTCCACCACGGCACCCAGCCGTACTTCGGGCACGAGGACTTCGACCCCCGCTGGGCGGGAGGCATCCCGCTGTGCGCCGGCCACGCGGACGGGCCGGTCGTCGCGCTCCTGCGCCCCAAGCCGGCCCTCCTCGACTGGGAGCGGCTGGACGGGGTCGTCGTCCTCGCCGCGACCGAACCGGACCGGGCGAAGCTGGCCGCGACGGCACCCCGGGGCGCGCGCGTCATCGGTCTCCCGGCACCGCGCTGAAGCGGTGGTGGCATGGGTCACGCGCACATGGCCGTCCGATCAAGGGTGGATCTCCCCGCCATTACCGCGCCTCCTGACGGGTCGCATGATTCACGTCACAGCCCCGCCGCACAGAGCCCCCGACGGTCCCACCCGCCCGGATCCGGCTCGGCGAGGCCCACGGCCGTGTCCACCCCCACCCAGGAGCCCCTCCATGACACGTCTGCCCGGCAAGTCCCGCGCGCGGCAGGGCATCCGCCGCTGGATCTCCGCCGCCACCGGCGCGGTCGCGCTCGCCGCCGGCCTGCTGACCGTCGGCGCCCCCACCGCCTCCGCCGCCGCCCTCACCCAGGTCACCGGGTTCGGGTCCAACCCCGGCAACCTCAGCATGTTCGAGTACGCCCCCGACGGCCTGCCCACCGGCCGGCCGCTGGTGGTCGCCCTGCACGGCTGCGTGCAGAGCGCCTCCGACTACCACGGCCACTCCGGCTGGGCCCAGTTCGCCGACCAGTACAAGTTCGCGGTGGTCTATCCGCAGACCACCAGCGCCAACAACTCGCTGAGCTGCTTCCGCTGGTTCGACTCCGCGCAGAGCACCCGCGGCAACGGCGAGGCGCTGTCCATCAAGCAGATGGTCGACAAGGCGGTCGCCCAGTACGGCAGCGACACCCGCCGGGTCTACATCACCGGCCTGTCCGCGGGCGGCGGCCAGGCCGCGAACCTGCTCGCCGACTACCCGGACGTCTTCGCCGGCGGCGCCGTCGACTCCGGCCTCCCCGCACAGTGCGCGACCGCGCAGGCGGGCGCCTCCAACTGCCAGAACAACGACATGGGACTCACCCCGGCGCAGTGGGGCACCAAGGTCCGCAACTCCTACCCGGGATGGACCGGCCCCTACCCGCGGGTGGCGATCTGGCAGGGCAGCTCCGACACCACCGTCAAGCCCGTCAACGGCACCGAGCTGCGCGACCAGTGGACCAACGTCTGGGGCATCCCGCAGACCCCGTCCAGCACCCAGACCCTCACCGGCGGCACCACGCTGACCCAGTACAACGACGCCGACGGCAAGCCCGCCGTCCAGCTGTACTCCGTCTCCGGCATGTCCCACGGCCTGGCCGTCAACCCCGGCACCGGCACCGGCCAGTGCGGCACCACCGGCGCGTACTACCTCAAGGCGATCTGCTCCAGCTACTACACCGCCGCGTTCTGGGGCCTCGACGGCTCCGGTGCCGCCACGCTGCCCGCGCCGGCGGGTCTGGCGGTCACCGGGACGACCGACACGACGGCGTCGCTGAGCTGGTCGGCGGTGAGCGGGGCGGCCTCGTACAAGGTGTACCGCGGCGGCGCCCTGGTGGGCTCGGCCACCGGCACCAGCTACACCGACTCCGGTCTGAGCAGCGGCACCAGCTACGCGTACACGGTGGCGGCCGTCGATTCGGCGGGGACGGTCGGTGCGCAGTCCGGCGCCGTCACCGCCACCACCACCGGTTCCGGCGGCACCACGCTGCCCGCGCCGACGGGTCTGGCGGTCACCGGGACGACCGACACGACGGCGTCGCTGAGCTGGTCGGCGGTGAGCGGGGCGGCCTCGTACAAGGTGTACCGGGGCGGCACGCCGGTCGGCTCGGCCTCGGGTACGGGCTACACCGACTCCGGCCTGACCAGCAGCACCGCCTACGCGTACACGGTGGCGGCCGTCGATTCGGCGGGGACGGTCGGTGCGCAGTCCGCCGCCGTCACCGCCACCACCACCGGCTACACCCCGCAGTGCTTCACCGCGAACAACTACAGCCAGGTCGTCGCCGGCCGCGCCCACACCAGCGGCGGCTACACCTACGCCAACGGCTCCAACCAGAACATGGGCCTGTACAACCTCTACGTCACCCACACCCTCAAGGAGACCGCGGACGGCTACTACGTGATCTCCGACAGCGGCTGCTGAACCCCTGCGGCAGCCCCGCCCCGCCCCGTCCGTGCTGACGGGGCGGGGCCTTCGGGGTCCCCGTCCACCACGTTCGGCCGTGGGAGGTGGTGGGAGGTGGCGAACGCGCCCGGACCCACCGGCTGTCGGGGGCGCCGTCGACCGGGAGGTGTTCCAGGACGGGCAGGGCATTCACTCCGCGCCGGGGACACCTGCCAGGCCCGGCGCCCGGCGGTCCGGGGATCTGTCGGACCCCGGGGATACATTCGGTCGCACGGGGCGCGGCGGCCTTGCCGCGCCGGAGTGTCGACTGCCGGAGGTCCTCACGTGTCGCTGGTACGGGTCCACAACTTCTCGGTCTCGCTGGACGGCTTCGGCACCGGCGAGGGGCAGACCTTCGACGAGCCGTTCGGCCACGCCGGGCACCGGCTGCACGGCTGGTTCTTCAACACCCGGGCCTTCCGGTCGATGCAGGGCGCGGAGGGCGGCGCCTTCGGCGTGGACGACGCCATGGCCGGGACGTGGGGCGAGGGGATCGGCGCGGAGATCATGGGCCGGGGCAAGTTCGGTCCGCAGCACGGCCCCTGGGAGGACCACGACTGGAACGGCTGGTGGGGGGAGGAGCCGCCGTTCCACACGCCGGTCTTCGTGATGACCCACCACCCCCGTCCCTCGGTGGAGATGAAGGGCGGCACCACCTTCCACTTCGTCGACGGCTCGCCGCAGGAGGTGCTGGCGCAGGCCAAGGAGGCCGCGGGCGGCCTCGACGTCCGGATCGGCGGCGGGCCGAGCACCCTGCGCGCCTTCCTCGCCGAGGACCTGGTCGACCACCTGCACGTCGTCGTGGTGCCGATCCTCCTCGGCCGCGGTGAGCGGCTCTGGGACGGCCTCGAAGGGATGGAGAGCCGCTTCCGCGTCGAGACGGTGGCGACCCCCAGCGGCGTCACCCACCTGACGTTCACCCGCGCCTGAGGTTCACCCGCGCCCGACCGGGCCGGGCGTGTCGCGGAGGCCGGGGCCTCGTCCGTCAGGCGGCTTCCGCGACCCGCGGTGCCCGGGACAGGGCTCGGCGCGGGGGGAGCTGGAGCAGCCGGCAGCCGTGCCGGTCGAGGTGGCGGAGCGCCGCCGCCACCTCCTCCTCGCGCAGGCCGAACACGTACAGGCCGGGCACCAGGACCGCGGAGATCCAGCCCTCCGCGACGGCCCGCAGCAGTGCGTCGAGGGCCGGCAGGCCGTCGGTGACGCGGTGGCCGTTGTCCACGAACAGCTGCGGCTCGGGAAGCCCCGCCGCGGCGGCCAGGTCGGCGAGCGCCCAGCGCCGGCACTCCATCCCGCTCGGGTCGGCGGGGTAGGCGCGGAGGTAGGCCGCGGTCCGCGGCGGACCTCCGGGGTCGGCGGTCCGCTCGAATGCGTCCATCGGTGCCACCTGCCTCTTCTCGGGACCGCACCGGAGTGCGGCGGCAGGTCCGGCACGCCCGGTGAATCGCCGGGTGTTCCATTGCGGGCCCTACCTGTTCGCCCCTCATAGATGCGGACGATCCCGGGTGGGCATTCAGTTGCAGGTACCCGGGTGCCGCCGAGTGCCGGTGTGACTTATGCGCTCGTGCGGGTGGCCCCGGCGTATCGCTACCGGCGCGCCTTGGTTCGTGTGCCTATAAAGAGCCCGTCACGTTGACCGACCGATGGGCTCTCACCATGCTGCAAGCCGCTCTGCGGGTGCTCGCCGCCGCCTCCCTCGCCTCCGCCGTCGCCTCCGCCACGGCCGTCCCGGCGGCCGCCGCCGCTCCGGCCGCTCCGGCCGTGCCCGCCGTGCGGGCGGCGGCCGACGACGACCTGACCACGCCCTGCGGGCCGGTCGTCGACTACCGCGCCTGGGACTGGTGGCGCACGACCACCCAGCCACAGATCGCCCAGACGGTCGCGGCCTCCGCGGCGAACGAGCGCTGGCAGTGGCGCAACGACGTCAACACCCTCTGGCGCGGTGACACCCGCGAGAACGTGGAGGACATCTTCCGGGCCGGCTTCACGCCCCGCGGCGAGGCCGTGACCCCCCTCGCCGAGTACATCGTCCAGGGCGGCGGCCAGAACAGCGCCCACCTCAGCACCAGTTGCGCGATGTGGGTGGCGCAGAAGTTCGCCACCTACGGCGCCGCCAAGACCGGCTGGGTCTACGAGATCTACGCCCCGGGCGGCATCGACGTCAACGCCACCGCCCGCCTCAACGGCTACCAGTCGCCCTATCTCTGGAACAAGGAGATCGACTTCCCCGGCGGGGTGGAGGGCCGGTACATCAAGGGTGCCTGCAAGTACCACCTGACCGGCACCGATCCGGACACCAAGGTCAGCACCTTCGAGAACCTCGGCTGCAAGAACAACGCCGACTTCGCGCCGTACCGGAGCGAGGCGGCGGTCGCCCACTGACGCGCTCGCGTCCTGTCACGACCCGCCAACCAGGTCCGGAGCTTCCGCTGGCACCACCAGGCCGCCCCGCGGCCGCGCCCGCTGGTGTTCGGGGCGCGTTCATCCGGATAGACGCGGTGATGACCCGGGAGGTGGTGCGGGGTGGGCGAGCGGTTCGGCGCCCGGTACGGGAGCAGCTACGACGAGGTGGTGCGGGCCCTGACCGCCACGGTCGCGGACGCCGGCAGCGGCTCGCTCGCGGACGACGCGACCGTGCTGTGCCCCGACCGGTACGGCTCCCCGCAGCGCCGATTGCACCCAGGCGGCCGGAGCGGCCGCCTGGGCCCGGGCGAGGCCACTGGTGGCGACCGCCCGGCGGACGCGCCCCGGAGTGGGGCGGAAGGAGGCGAAGGAGCATGACCGAGGAGACCGCCGGTGCCACCGGCACCAAGGACCAGGACTACGACCTGATCTGGTACGTCGAGGCCTGCCTGAGCAACGCGCTGCGCCTGGAGACGTACGTCCGGGACGCGGAGCGGGCGGGCGACGGCGAGGTCGCGGAGTTGTTCCGCAAGGCGCAGGCCGACAGCCGCAAGGGCGCCGAGATCGGCAAACGGCTGCTTGCCGGCCGGCTGGGTGCGGCGGGTGCGGCGGGCGGTGCCGGTACGCCTGCGGACACGGCCGGACGGACCGTCCGGGAGGCCACCGTGAGCGGTGGCGCCGGCGAGGGCGCGGCCACGGTGCCCGGGGAAGGGACCGGCGTGGACGGGCCCGCACCGGCCGAGGACGCGGAACTGCCGCAGGACCCGACGACCCCGTAGGGGTCGGGTGGGGATCGTAGTGTCGGCGACGCGGTGCCACAGGTGCATCGGTGGGATTCACCCGAAGGAGGGGGGTGCGATCGTGGGCGTACGCCGCCTCGGCGCTGCCGTACGCGTCTTACCGGGCCCGCCCCGGCCGTCGAGACTGGGTGACGTTCGCGGCCGGGTACTCGGGACCGGCCGCCTTCCGGTGGGGGACGCCGATGGCCGAGCCGTTCGTACTGCCCGATTTCTACCTGCCGCATCCGGCGCGGCTGAATTCCCGCCGGGCATGCTCCCGGCCGGCCCACCGCGCCGCGGCCTTCGCTCTGCCCGAAGCCCGCGGCCTCGGTACGTCCGACGCCCGGATCGGCGCCGAGCTTGCCGCCCGCGCCGCGGCCGTCGTCGCCCGCTGACAGCTTCGCGCCGGGGCGCTCCACCGGCTACGGCACCGGGTGATCCGCTCACTCCGGTGCCGTAGCCGGACGGGGCCGACGGCGTGAACGGGAGGCACTGCCCGCATGTTCCGAGCGGGTGGGGGCAGCCGACTAGCAGGTTCGTCCACTGACCGGAGGTGCGTATGTCCACTGCCACGGTGCTGCTGCTGGCGCCTCTCGCGATCGCCGCGGTGCTGACCGCCACCGCCTCCCGCCCCGGTCCCCGCCACCGCGGGCCGCGGGCCGAGTCCGGCCGCGGCGACAGGGCCGGCCGTCCGCGTCACGCCCGCACCGGCGGCTGACGCCCACCGCGCGAACGCGCGGGCCGCGGAGCCGGCGGCGGGTCTCAGTGCCCGTGGTCGGCGTCGTGGGTGGTGGGTGTCGCCCCGGTGGTCGGGGGCGCCGGGGGAGCGGTGGTCGTCGCGGGGAGGGTGAAGGCGGCGGTGTGCACGGTGTCCTGGTGCTTGAAGTCCAGGAAGAGCCGGTAGTCGCCGCTGCTGGGTGCGGTGGTGGTGAAGGAGACGGCGGGGCCGCCGGTGGTGCCCCCGCCGTCGGGGTGGACGTGGAGGTAGGCGAGGTCACCGGCGCGCAGGGCGACCAGGTGACCGCCGGCGCCGAGGTACGGCTGGAGGTCGGTGACCGGGCGGCCGTCGCGGCTGACGGTGAGGGTGAGCCGGCCGGCCCGGCCCGGGGTGAGGTCGCCGGTCAGGACGACGGTGTAGCCGTCGGCGGTGACGGTCCGTCCGGTCTGCGGCAGTGCGGAGGGGCGCAGGTCGCCGGCGGCGTGCAGGTCGGCGCCGAGGGCGAGGCCCCCGTCGGTGCCGGCCGGCGCGAAGTCGGCGATGACCCGGTACTCCCCGGCGGCCGGGAGGGCGACGGGCGTGCTCCAGGTGCCGTCGGCGGCGCGGACCGGGTGCAGGTGCTGGAAGGTGGAGAGGTCGCGCGGGGCGACGATCAGGTGCAGCTCCTTCTCGTGCTGCGTGCGGTACTCGGTGACCGGTCGGCCGTCCGGGCCGAGCACGCGGAACCGCAGCTCGGTGGGGGCGCCGGCGGTGACGAAGGGGTTCTCCAGGCCGAGCGTCCAGCCGCGGTCGGAGACCTGGAGACCGCCCGGCAGGTGTTCGCCGGACTGCGCGCTCGGCGTGGCGGCGGGCGCGTGCCTGGCGCTGTCGGACGTCCGTGACGGCGGTGCGCCGGTACCGGTGGCGTTGCCGACGCCGTACGAGGCGCCGAAGACGGTGGCGATGCCGGCGACGAAGGCGGTGATCTTCAGCGCGGTGTTCATGAGGGCTCCCTCGGACACGTGGAGTGGTCGGTGCGTCGGACCTCCGACGCCCGCATTAGATACCCCCTGGGGGTATCTGGTCAACCTGTGCCCGCGGATCTGCGGGGGTGTGTCGTGGTTGCCCCCCAGGGGGGGGGGCGGCTCCGCCGGTCCGCCGTGGTGGCCCATCGGGGGTTGCGCGGAAGTGCTCGCGGTACGGGCCCCGCCAGGTCCAGCATCCGGGCGCCGTCGTGGGCGGCGATCGTCATGGGGCGGACGGGGTCGGGTGCGGTGTCGATGGCCGCCGCACTGTCGATCATGTGGCAGTCCGGGTCCGCTGTCGGCGGTGGCCGCCATGGCATCCGCCCCGGCGATCCGACCGTCGGCCTGTCCGCGGCCTGGCCGCTGTCCGTTCGCCGAGGGTTGCGATACATACCCCCTGGGGGTATAAAGAACTCGCCGCAAGGGATACCTCGTGGGGGTATCCATCGAACTGACTGCACCGGAGGAAGCCATGTCCTGCTGTTCGACCGAAGGCACCTGCTCGACCGCCGCCGCCACCGCGACCGTCGTGGTCGAGAACGCGCCCGCCACCACCGTCTACACGGTCGCCGGAATGACCTGCGGCCACTGCGAGCAGGCCGTCGGCAAGGCCGTCGCCGCGCTCCCGGGCGTCACCGCCGTCTCGGTCGACGTCAAGGGCGGCCTGGTGACCGTCTCCGCCGCGACCGCGATCGACGACGAGGCCCTGCGCGCCGCGATCGACGACGCCGGCTACGAGCTCACCGGCCGGGCCTGACGCGCCCGCCGCCCCATCCGCCAGGAGGCTCACGGTCCCGCTACCCCCGGGGGGTAGCGGGACCGCCCTCCGGCGCCGCCCCACCGACGACGACCACGAGGAGCCCAGATGACCATCAAGGCCCCCGCCTCCATCGAGGTGGAACTCCAGATCGGCGGCATGACCTGTGCCTCGTGCGCCGCCCGGATCGAGAAGAAGCTCAACCGGATGGACGGCGTCGAAGCCACCGTCAACTACGCCACCGAGAAGGCCAAGGCGGTCGTCGCCGAAGGCGTCGCCGTCGCCGACCTGATCGCCACCGTCGAGGCCACCGGCTACACCGCCACCCTGCCCCGGCCCCCGGCCGCCGAACGCCCCGTCGGCGAACAGGCCGAGCCTGCGGACGAACTCGCCCCGCTGCGCACCCGGTTGTTCACCGCGCTGGCCCTCGCCGTGCCCGTCATCGCGATGGCGATGGTGCCGGCCCTGCAGTTCGACAACTGGCAGTGGCTGTCCCTGACCCTGGCCGCCCCCGTGGTCACGTACGCCGCCTGGCCGTTCCACCGGGCCGCGTACACCAATGCCCGGCACGGCGCCGCGACGATGGACACCCTGGTCTCGCTCGGCACCGGCGCCGCGTTCCTGTGGTCGCTGTGGGCGCTCTTCCTCGGCGACGCGGGGATGCCGGGCATGCGGCACGGCTTCGAGTTCACCATCGGCCGCAGCGACGGGGCGTCCAACATCTACCTGGAGGCGGCGGCCGGCGTCACCGCCTTCATCCTGGCCGGCCGCTACTTCGAGGCACGCTCCAAGCGCACCGCCGGTGCTGCTCTCAAGGCGCTGCTCGAACTGGGCGCCAAGGACGTCGCGGTGCTGCGGGGCGGACGCGAGGTGCGCGTCCCGGTCGCCGAACTCGCCGTGGGCGACAGCTTCGTGGTCCGGCCCGGCGAGAAGATCGCCACCGACGGGGTGGTGGTCGAGGGCACCTCCGCGGTGGACGCCTCGATGCTCACCGGGGAGTCCGTCCCGGTCGAGGTCGGGCCCGGCGCCACCGTCACCGGCGCCACCGTCAACGCCGGCGGCCGCCTGGTCGTCGAGGCCACCCGGGTCGGCGCCGACACCCAGCTCGCCCGGATGGCCGGGCTCGTCGAGGACGCGCAGAACGGCAAGGCCGCCGCCCAGCGCCTCGCCGACCGGATCTCCGCCGTCTTCGTCCCGATCGTCATCACCCTCGCCGTGGCCACCCTCGGCTACTGGCTGGGCACCGGCGAGGGCTGGACCGCCGCGTTCACCGCCGCCGTGGCGGTGCTGATCATCGCCTGCCCGTGCGCCCTGGGCCTGGCCACCCCGACCGCCCTCATGGTCGGCACCGGCCGCGGCGCCCAGCTCGGCATCCTGATCAAGGGCCCGCAGGTCCTGGAGAACACCCGCAGGGCCGACACCGTCGTCCTGGACAAGACCGGCACCGTCACCACCGGCCGGATGACCCTGCTCGCCGTCCACACTGCCGAAGGCACCGACGAGACCCAGGTACTGCGCCTGGCCGGCGCCCTGGAACACGCCTCCGAACACCCGATCGCCCGCGCCGTCGCCACCGCCGCCACCGACAGGCTCGCCGCCCTGCCCGCCGTCGACGACTTCCAGAACGTCCCCGGCCTCGGCGTCCGGGGCACCGTGGACGGACACACCGTCCTCGCCGGCCGCGAGGCGCTGCTCGCCGACCGGGCCCAGCACCTGCCGCCCGAGCTGGCCGCGGCCAAGACCGCGGCCGAACGCGCCGGCCGCACCGCCGTCGCGGTCGGCTGGGACGGCCGGGCCCGCGCCGTCCTGGAGGTCGCCGACGCGGTCAAGGACACCAGCGCCGAAGCCGTCGCCCGGCTGCGCGCACTCGGCCTGACCCCCATCCTGCTCACCGGCGACAACCGGCTCGTCGCCGAGGCCGTCGCCGCCGAGGTCGGCATCGCCCCCGAGCAGGTGATCGCCGAGGTCCTGCCCCAGGACAAGGTCGCCGCCGTGCAACGCCTCCAGGACCAGGGCCGGGTCGTGGCCATGGTCGGCGACGGGGTCAACGACGCCGCCGCCCTCGCCCAGGCCGACCTGGGCCTGGCGATGGGCACCGGCACCGACGCCGCGATCGAGGCGGCCGACCTCACCCTGGTCCGCGGCGACCTGCGCGCCGCCGCCGACGCGATCCGCCTCGCCCGCCGCACCCTGGCCACCATCAAGGGCAACCTGTTCTGGGCCTTCGCCTACAACATCGCCGCCCTGCCGCTCGCCGCCGCCGGCCTGCTCAACCCGATGATCGCCGGCGCCGCAATGGCCTTCTCCTCGGTCTTCGTGGTCGGTAACAGCCTCCGCCTCCGCACCTTCCGCTGACCACGTCCCCTGCCGTTATGGGTGCACCGCTCACCGCGCGAACGCGCCGCCACCGCCGATCTGTGGGCAAGCTGGGCAGGTCGGTGGTGCACGCAGGAAGGCGAGACCATGAACCGAGTCCTCTTCGTGGTGACGGCGGCCGACACCTGGACGCTCAAGGACGGCTCCAAGCACCCCACGGGCTTCTGGGGCGAGGAGCTGGCGGTGCCGCACAGGATCTTCTCCGGGGCCGGGTGGGAGGCCGTGATCGCCACCCCGGGAGGGAAACGGCCCACCCTGGACAGGATCAGCATGGGCCGCACCGCCGGCCTGCCCGGCACCCTCCGCGAGGTCGCCGACCACCTCGCCACGATCCAGGGGGAGCTGCGCAGCCCGGCCTCCATCGGCGACGTGGACCCCGACGACTTCGACCTGGTCTTCTACCCCGGAGGCCACGGTCCGATGGAGGACCTGTCGCACGACGAGGTGTCAGGCGCGCTCCTCACCGCGAGGCTCGCCTCCGGCCGGCCGCTGGCCCTGCTCTGCCACGGCCCGGCGGCACTGCTGGCGGCCAGGAACGACGACGGGTCCTGGCCCTTCGCCGGCCACCGGGTCACCGCGCTGTCCAACGTCGAGGAGAAGTTGACCGGCTTCGGCCGCAAGGCCCCCTGGTACCTGGAGGACAGACTGCGCGAGAGCGGTGCGGACTACGCCAAGGGCGCCCTCCCACTGGTGCCGCACATCGAGGTCGACCGAGCCCTCTACACCGGTCAGAACCCCGGCTCGTCCAGGCGGCTCGCCAACCGCCTGGTGGCCGACCTGTCCTGACGGCCCGGGGGCCGGTGCGGGCCGGTGCTGGGCCGGTCGGTCAGAAGGTGATCTCCGGAGCGCCGGGCCCTGCGCCGCTACCGCGCCTGGCTGCCCGAGCGGCAGACGTCCGCAGCCGGGCACCCCGGCCGATGACCACGCGCCCCGGGCAGGGCGCCGGTCCGGCACGGCGTCAGGTCAGCGGCGCTCGCCCAGGCACAGCACCAGGGTGGAGCTGCGACGCGTCTCGACGTAGGTGGCCACCAGCGCCTGCTCCGTCTCGCACTCCTTCTCGTTGGCGCCGTGGACGACCTTGAGCACGGTGAACTCCGCGTTCGCCGAGCCGCAGTCCACCAGGCTCATGTCCGGCTTGCTGTCGGTGCCGGCGTTGTGCGCGCAGTCACCGGCCTTCGCCGCGGCCGGGTTGTCCCGGGAGACGTACGCGGCCACGGCGAGCGCCGCCGCGATCACCACGACCATCGCGCCGATCTTCAGGATGCCGGGGATCCGGCGGGACTTGGGCGCCTCGACCGGTTCGAACGGTATCGGCGGGGGCGCGAACGCGAACTCGGGCGCGTACTGGGGCGCGTGCGCGGGCGCCGGCGCGGCCTGGGGCCCGGCGGGGCCGGTGGCGGCGTCGGGCAGCGGCGGAGTGCTCAAAGGGGTTCCTTCACTCGGGCGACGAAGCGGCACGGCAGATTACCGCTGCGCCACCCAACAGCCCCGAACGGGCTGCGCACAACCCAATTCCCTCCCCTTCCTGTCCGCCCGGCTCGCGCGGACGGCCTGTCACCCCGCCGACCGGTGGGTGTCCCGGATGCGGGGAGCAGGTGGAGGTTTCGGGGGGCCTCGGCCGACGGGCCGCGCCGTGGACGGCCGTGTGCCTACAGTCGGGCCCGGGGCCGGTACGACGCCGCAAGGAGAGTGCTCGATGATGTCGATGTCCGCGGTCCGCCCGATGCCCGTCACCTTCCCGGAGAGCCCGCTGCCCCACCTCCCGGTCCCCGCGGAGCTGCGCTTCGACGCCGATCACCCCTTCGCCGCGTGCCTGTTCTTCCCGGTGGACGAGTGCGAGTGCGTCGACGGCGACGAGCCGGTGTCCTGGTGGTTCGGCCGCGACCTCCTGAACGAGGGCCGGTGCGCGCCCGCCGGGGACGGCGACGTGAGGGTCTGTCCGGGCGCCGAGGGCGAGATCCGCATCACCCTGGTCGGCGAGACCGGGCAGGCGGTGGTCAGCGCCCCGGCCGAGGCGGTCACCGCCTTCCTCGCCGACAGCTTCCGGCTGGTCCCGGCCGGTTCGGAGTCCGAGCACCTGGACATCGACGCGCTGCTGGCGCAGTGCCTCGGCGCCGACTGAAGCCGGTGGGGCTCCGTCCTCGACCCGCCGTTGCGGGCACGCTCCTTGGCGCCGGCGACGGCGGGTCGAGGGCGGCTGACGCGGGTGGTCAGACGGCGGTGGCGTGGACGGTGACGGGGATGTTGCCGCGGGTGGCCCTGGAGTAGGGGCAGATCCGGTGGGCGGCCTCGGCGAGCTCCTCGGCGGTGGGCTGGTCGACGCCGCCGAGCCGCGGGGCCAGCGTGGCCAGCAGCGAGAACTCGCCGTCGTCGCCGTGGTGGAGGGTGACCTCGGCGCTGATCGCGGTGCTGGTCAGCCTGATCCGGCGCTGGGCGGCGGCGTGGCGGAGGGCGCCGAGGAAGCAGGCGGCCCAGCCGGCGGCCAGGAGCTGCTCCGGGTTGGTGGCGTCGCCGGCCCCGCCGAGCTCCTTGGGAATGGACAGGCGGTGGTCGAGCAGCCCGTCGCTGGAGCGGGCGGTTCCGCCGTTGCGGCCCTCGCCGGTGACGTCGACGGTGGCGGTGTAGGTGACGGCCATGGTGGGTTCTTCCTTCCGGTACGGATCGGGGGCTGGGGTACGGGGGAGCGCGGGTCAGGGGCGGGGCAGCCGGTTGCGGGCCTCGACCGCGCTGATCGTCGTCCTCAGCGCCTTCGCCAGGACGCCCCGGCCAACGGTGCCCAGCAGCAGGCCGGTGACGCGGCCCTTGAGGTTCTTGCCTTCGCGGACGACCACGACGTCCAGCTGCGTCGACCCGTCGGGCAGCCGGGTGAAGGCGTAGGTGTGCCCGGAGGCGCCGCCCCAGAGGTTGGAGTCGGTCGTGGTCATCACCACGCGGTCCGGGTCGGACCAGTCGTACCGCAGCCGTTCCCACACACCGCCCGACCCCTCGGTGACGTCCGCGTGGTCGACTCCCTCCGCGTGGACCCGCAGGTACTCGTCGGCGCTGTTGGGGAACAGGGCCCGGCGTCCCGGCCCGAAGTCGGTGAGGCTCGCCACGAACTGCTCGGGGGTGGCCTGCGTCCGCTCGGTGAAGTGGATGGTTGCCATGGGGTCGCCCTGCGCTCCTCGGATCGGTGGTCCGTACGGGCCCGGCGGCCTGAACGGGTGCCCTCAGACTCCCCGGTGGCGGACCCCGGTCGAGCCGGTGCCGGACCCTGGCCCCGCCCGGCCAGTGCCCCGGCCGGTACCCGGGCCGTGACGACCAGGGTCCGGCACAGGCTCGACCGGGGTCCGGGCCGCGGGATCGTCGTCGGTGGATGCGGACGGCATCCCTGGCGGCGAAGGAGCTGACGATGGTGGAGTACAAGATCGAGGTCGTGGTCGTCCCGGTGTCGGACGTGGACCGGGCCAAGGACTTCTGGACGCGGATCGGGTTCCGCGAGGACGTCGACTTCACCGGCCCCGGCGGCTTCCGGGTGGTGCACCTGACCCCGCCCGGGTCGGCCGCGTCGATCGTCATCGGCAGCGGCGTGACCGACGCGGCGCCGGGCTCCGAGCACGGTGTGCACCTGGTCGTGGACGACGTCGTCGCGGCCCGCGCCGAGCTGGCCGCGGCCGGGGTCGAGGTCGGCGAGGTCTTCCACGACGCCGGCGGAGTCTTCCACCACGCCGGCACCGCCGGGCGCGTCCCCGGACCGCACCCGGCGCGGCAGTCGTACGGCTCGTTCGCCTCGTTCACCGACCCGGACGGCAACACCTTCGTCCTGCAGGAGGTCACCACGCGGCGCCCCGGCCGGATCGGGCACGTGGTCTACCGCTCGGCCGACGAGGTCGAGGCGGCACTGCGCGACGCGGCGCTCGCCCACGGCACGTACGAGGAGGAACTCGGCCACCACGACCAGGACTGGCCGGCCTGGTACGCCGCGCACATGGCCCGTACGGCCGGGCTGGGCAGCTGAAACGCGCCGGCGGGGCGTGGTCGCAGGGACGGGCCGGACGGCAGGAAGACGGGGCGGGCGGGCACATGCAATCCATCACCACGACGACGATGGTGGGCCGCGAGGACGAGCAGGCGGAGCTCGCGGCGTTCGTGGGGTCGGCGACCGGCCGGGCCCTGGTCCTGCGCGGGGACACCGGCGTCGGCAAGAGCTCGCTGCTGGGTCACGCCGCCGCGCTCGCCGACCGGGAGGGCCACCGCGTCGTCCGGGCCGCCGGCGTCGAAGCCGAGTCCGCGCTGCCGTACGCGGGGCTGCACCAGCTCATCCACCCGCTGCTCCCCGGCGATGCGGAGTCGGAGGCCGCCGGGCCGGACGCCGGGTCGGACGCCGGGATGCGGGCGGTGTTCGGCGCCGTGTTCGGTGCGGCGCAGGGTGATCCGCCGTCGGTCATGACGCTCGGCATCGCCGTGCTCGGCCTGCTGCTGCGCTCCGCCGCCGAGCGGCCGCTGCTGCTGGTCCTCGACGACGGCCAGTGGTTCGACGACGCCAGCGCCGACGTCCTCGGCTTCGTGGGCCGGCGCCTGAGCAGCAGTCGGGTGAGGCTGCTGATCGCGGTCCGCACCGACCTCGCCTCCAGGTTCGACACCGCCGCCCTGCCCGAACTGCCGATCGCCGCCCTCACCGACGAGGACGCGGCGCGCCTGCTGGACCGCCGCCACCCGGACCTGGGCCGGCGGATCCGCCGACTCGTCCTGGAGCAGGCCGAGGGCAACCCGCTCGCCCTGGTGGAGCTGCCCGCCCACCTCGCCGGCCGGGCGGACGACCCCGCACTCGACGACTTCTCCGGCCCGCACGGCGTCCCGCTGCCCCGGCGGCTGCACCAGCTGTACGGCGCCCGGATCGCGGCCCTCGACGAGCACGTGCGGGCCGAGCTGCTGCGGGGAGCGCTCGACGGCGCCGGGACCACGGCCGGCACCGACACCGTCCCGGGCACGCGCTACCCCATGCGCGACGCCGACCAGGCCGTGGCCGCCGGGCTGCTGGACGTCGCGGTGGCCACCGGCGAGTTCGTCTTCCGGCACCCGCTGGTGCGCTCCGCCGTCGTGCGGACGGCCACCCCCAACCAGCGCCGCGCCGCGCACCTGGAGCTGGCCCGGGTCCACCGGGCGAACCTCGAACGCCGGGCGACGCACCTGGCGGCGGCCACGGTGGACCCCGACGAGGAGGTGGCAGGCGTCCTGGAGGCGGCGGCCGGGTCCGCGACCCGGCGCGGCGGCGCGCTCGCGGCCGTGACCTGGCTGACCCGGGCCGCCGAGCTCAGCGAGAACCCCGCCGACCGGTCCCGCCGCCTGGCCGACGCGGCCTTCGTCGCCGGCCACGCCGCCCGCCTCGGCCAGGCGCACCGGCTGGTCCGGGCGGATCCCGGCCCCGGTTCGGCGGGGTCGCCGGCCTCGGTGCTTGCGGCCGCCTACCAGGCGCTCTACCAGGACGGGGACGTCCGCTCCACCCACCGCCAGGTCTCGGCCGCGATCGAGAAGCTGCGCGACGACCGGCCCGCGGTCACACCCACCGCCACGCCCACCGGCGCTGCGGTCGACGGCGGTGCGGTCGACGGCGGCGAACCCGGGGAGGTCCTCACCCGGCTGGTGGTCCTCCTCCTGGCGATCAGCCAGTACAGCGGCGACCGCACGGTCTGGGAGAGCACCCACCGCCTCCTCGCCTCGCTCGGCGACCTCGTCACCGACCGCGCGCGGCTCTACAGCGCCACCTGGAGCGACGTCACCCGGTACGGCGCCGGCCGGGCCGAGGCGGTGCGCGCCGCCGCTGCCGACCTGCCGGGCCTGGCACCGTGGGACGTCTCGCGGCTGGGCGCGGCCGCGTACCACCTCGACCTCCTGGACCACTACCGCCCGCACCTGCAGCGGGTCGTGGACCGCGAGCTGGAGACCGGGGCCGTGGCCACCGGCATGGTGATGCTGCACCAGATCCTGCTCGACCAGATGGCGGTCGGCGAGTGGGCCGAGGCCGAGTCCACCGGACAGCGTGGCCTGGACCTGGCCGCCGAGCACGGCCACCACCTCTTCGCCGCCCAGAGCCGCGCGTACCTGGCCCAACTCGCGGCGCTGCGCGGACAGCTCGGACGGGCCAGGGACCTGCAGGCCGAGGTGGACGCCTGGGCCCGCCCGCGCGGGGTGGGATTCCTGACCCAGGTCGCCGACTCCGCGGGCGCCACCGCCGCGCTGGGCTCCGGGGACCACGAGGCCGCGTACCTCTACGCCATCGGCATCACCCGGCCGGGCACCTTCCGGCCCTACGCGTACCAGGCCCCGCGCACCCTGCTCGACCTCGTCGAGGCCGCCCGGCACACCGGCCGCGCCGAGCAGGCCCGGGCCCATGCCCTCGCCGCGCGCGACGCAGGTCTGCCGCTGGTCTCGCCCCGGCTGGCCCTCATCACGTACGGCGCGCTGGCGATGACCGCCGAGAGCGACGGGGAGGCCGCCGAGATGTTCGGGCGGGCCGAGGCCCAGCCGGAGGCCGACCGCTTCCCGTTCGAGCTGGCCCGGATCCGGCTCGCGCACGGCATCCGGGTGCACCACGTCCGGGGCGGGGCGGCGGCACGGCAGTACCTCCTCCCGGCGGCCGGAGCGTTCGAGCGGCTGGGCGCGGCCGGCTGGGCCGAGCGGGCCCGGGCCGAACTGCGCGCCACCGGTGCCCCGCCGCGCACCGCGACGCCGAACCTCGCCTCGCTGACCTGGCAGGAACGCCGGATCGCGGACCTGGCCGCCGGCGGCCTGACCAACAAGGAGATCGGCACCCGGATGCACCTGTCGCCGCGCACCGTCAGCTCGCACCTCTACCGGATCTTCCCGAAGCTGGGCATCACCACCCGGGCGGCGCTGCGCGACGCGCTGAGCCGGGCCGACGGGGCGTCACAGCCCTGACGGCCGCGCCCGGTCCTGCGTGGCGGCGCCGATGCCGTTCGCGGCCAGCCAGGCGAGCACGTGGTCGGCGACCGCGCGCCGGCCGCCGTCGAACACCAGGGAGTGCCCCCGGTCGGCGAACTGCTTCAGGTCGGTCACCGCGGGGGAGTCGCCGTAGAGCTTGTAGACCGCGCGGGTCACGGCGTCCGGGACGATCCGGTCCTCCTGGCCGGAGACCAGCAGCAGCGGCCCGCGCGCCGGGCCGGCGGCGTCCACGGCGGCGTCCAGGTCGGCGGCGGCCGGTTCGGCGGCAGGACGGTCGAACCCGAGGTCCGCGAGCAACGGGCGCGGGGCCGGGACGGCGTACCGCTCGAAGAGCTCCGCGGCCTCCCGCTCACCGACTGCGTTGGCGACCAGGTGCCGGAACCGCCTGCGGGTGAGCGGCTCGGTGCCCGGGCCGGAGCCGTCCTGGCGGCTGCCCCCGACGGGCCGTGCGCCGCCCGGCGGCAGCGGTGCGAGGGCCACCGCCGCGCGGCCGAGGCCGGCGCCGAGGAGGAGCCGGGCGATCAGGCCGCCGGCCGAGTGCCCGATCAGCACCGGCGGGTCGTCGAAGGAGCGCACGATCCGCTCGTGGTGGGCGGTGAGCGCGGCCAGCCCGAGCCCGTGCCACAGGCCCGGACCGCGGCGGGCCCCGGCGGCGGTGGGGGCCTCCCCGGGCCAGCCCGGGACCGACACCGCGTAACCGTGCGAGGCGAACTGCTCGGCCCAGCCCTCCCACGAGGACCGGTGGAACCACGCACCGTGGATCAGGACGACGGGGGTTTGCTTCACTGTCAGACCTTCCGACTGCACACGACGATCCGCCCCGGCGCGGCGGCCCTCGTCCGAGGATCGCCGAGCGGTGCGGCGGCGGAAACAGTCGGATGACTGCAGGTGACGGCCCGGCAGGTCCGCGGGCTCCGGGGGGTGTCTCGACGTCATGTGACGGATGCGGCCGGCCGGTGGCCGAAGAAGAGTGGAGGCGTCAGCGAGCCTCCAGGAAGGACCAGACATGATCAGCAGGCGCACGTTCACCCGGGCGGTCGGCCTCGGCGTGGGCACCACGGCCCTGTCGCTCGGCGCGGCGTCCCACGCACCCGCCGCCCCTACCGTCGCCCCGGGCGCGCACACCGCGTTCCCCACCCTCAAGCAGGTCCGGGCCGGCGTGCTCGACATCGGCTACGCCGAGGCCGGGCCGAAGCACGGGCCGGTGGTCGTCTGCCTGCACGGCTGGCCGTACGACATCCACAGCTTCGTCGACGTGGCGCCGCTGCTCGCGGACGCCGGCTACCGGGTGATCGTGCCCTACCTGCGGGGCCACGGCACCACGACCTTCCTGGCGCCGACCACGGTCCGCAACGCGCAGCAGTCCGCGATCGCCCTCGACATCGTCGCGCTGATGGACGCCCTGCAGATCCACCGGGCGGTGCTGGCCGGCTTCGACTGGGGCTCGCGCACCGCCGACATCATCGCGGCGCTGTGGCCGGAGCGGGTCGAGGCCCTGGTGTCGGTGAGCGGCTACCTCGTCACCGACGTCCCCGCGCAGCGGAACCCGCTGCCGCCGAAGGCCGAACACACCTGGTGGTACCAGTACTACTTCGCCACCGAGCGCGGCCGCGTCGCCATGGAGACCCGGCAGAACCGGCACGACCTGTGCCGACTGGTGTGGGAGGAGACCTCCCCGGCCTGGGACTTCGACGACGCCACCTTCGAGCGCACCGCCGCGGCGTTCGAGAACCCCGACTACGCCGCCATCGTGATCCACAACTACCGCTGGCGCCTTGGCCTCGCCGACGGCGAACGCCGCTACGACCGCTACGAGCACCTGCTCGCGGCCCGGCCGGCCGTCACCGTGCCGACCATCACCCTGGACCCGGCCCTCGACCCGTTCCTCGCCACGACCGACGGCACGGCGTACCGGAAGTACTTCACCGGCCCGTACGAGCACCGCGTGCTCCCCGGCGTCGGCCACAACGTGCCGCAGGAGGCGCCGACCGCGTTCGCCCAGGCCGTCGTCGACGCGGACCGGCTGTGACCCGCGAGCAGGCGGCGGAGCTCCGCAGGGCCCGGTTCGGCACGCTCCCGGCACGCGTCGCCTTCGAGGACATGGTCGAGGAGAAGCAGGTGCCCACGGCCCGGCGGACCGCGGAGGCCCACGACCCCGACGCCCTGGCGGTCAGGTTCTCCTGCCTGGCCGCGGACCTCGGCCTCTGAGCCCGGCCACCCCTGCGGGACGGCCGCCCCCGCTCTCACCTCGGCGGCGCGCCGCCGAGGTGACGGGCTAGGAACTCGGCCTCCCGGGTGATGTGTTCGGGCGCGTACCAGCGGGCGTGGTCGTAGTCCGGGTGGTCCAGCCACGGCGCCATCGCGACGACCATCTCCGACCAGCCCTCGTGCAGCCGGGCCCGGATGTCGGCGGCACCGGGGCGGGCGGCCAGGGCGCGGATCTCCGTCAGCGTGCGCGTGGTCGCCCGGTGGGCCAGCCTGGCCAGCGCCCGGGCCACCTCCTGGGACTGCGGGTCCTCGATGCGGTGCCGCTCGTCGATGAGCCGTTCCAGCAGGAAGTCCTCCGCGGACAGCACGTCGGCCTCGGTGAGGTCGGCGGTGTACCGGAGCTCGGCCGTGGGCGGCCTCGGCACGCGCGGCGCGGTCGTCTCGTTCATGGATCCCCCGGCTCGGGGTGGACCGGACGGACGGGTCGTCACTTCCGGCTCATCACCTCGGATACCGCACTCTATGCGAGGTGATGCACGTCACACGAGACTTTGAAGATTTTCCGACAAGTTTGACCATCGCCGTAGGGCCGGGAGGTCGCGCCTGCGGCGTGCTCCGACCGCGGGCGGCGTCGGTAGGCTCGGGGCGTGGCCCTTCGCCGTCCCGACGTCGTCGGGGCGACGGCATCCTGCCCGGCCAGGACAACCCGACGATGGACGAGGTCTTCGGCTCATGATCCACCCGCACGAGCTGCGCATCGCCAAGGCCGTGGCCGACGGCATCCGCGAGCTGCCGGCCCGGGCCCGCGAGGAGTTGCGTGCCGCGCTGCTGCGGGCGCAGGAGGACCCGTACGGCTGGCCCCAGGCGGACCGGTACGACCTGGACGACACCGTCCGTGTCGTCACGACCGGCGCGGTGATCGCGCACTACGCGATCGTCCCCACCACCCCGCACCTGTGGCTGTTCGCGATCACCGTGCTGTGACCGCGCGGCAGGGAGGCGGGTCGGGCCGCGGGGTCCGTCCCGTCGAGCCGGTGGGACGGACCCCGGGGCGGGTCAGTCGCGCGGGGGCCGGACGCAGCGGAAGCCGCTCGCGGCGGCCGGGTCGCCGTGGCCGGTGTAGCGGGGGACGGTCGGGTAGCGGCAGAGGTCGCGGGTGACGGTGCGGCCGTCGGCGGTGGTGAGATCGGCGTGCAGGACGGCGGGTGCCTTGCCCCGCTCGACCCAGGCGGTCAGTGCGGCCAGGTCGTCGACCTTGCCGCCGTTGAGACCGCAGTGCGGGACGCCGGGTGCGAGGAACAGCCGGTAGAAGTCGTCGACCCGCTCGCTGCCGCCCATCCGGCGTTCCACGCGCTTGCGGTAGTCGACGGTGCCGGCGGTGGGGATCAGTTGGTCGGCGGTGCCGTGCCAGGTGATCAGCTTGCCGCCGGCGGCGCGGAAGGCGGAGAGGTCGGGGTCGCGGGCGCCGATGACCTGGTCGTACTCGGCCCCGGCCTTGCGGAAGATCTCCTCGAACCGGGCGTAGGTGAGGTTCGCGGTGTCGAACGAGGGCTGCTTCTGCACGAAGGTGGCGGCCCAGACGGCGGGGACGACGAACGGCGAGCCCGTGGTGACGCCGTTCTCGTCGGTCCTGCTGGCCGCGAGGTAGCGGAAGTCGGCGCCGATCGGCAGGCCGTACCAGAGCCGTCTGCCCTCGGCGTCGCGCGGGCCGTCCCAGATCCTGCGGACCACCTCGGCGTCGGCCGCGGTGACGGTGATCTCCTTGCCGTCGCAGACGATCCGGGTGCCGATCAGGCGGCGCGGGTCGTAGTCGCAGCGCGCCGGGTCGCCGACCAGGCCGTCGGCGGCGCCGTCGAGCCGGTCGCAGGCGGTGAGGGCGGCCCGGTTGAAGGCGTCGAACTCGCAGGCGGTCGGGTAGGTGCGGGTCTCGTGCATCACGACCTGCGGCCACAGGGTGGCGACCTCGAACTGGTTCCAGTTGATGCCGGGCGCCGCGGCGTTGACGCCGTCGAAGTCCTCCGGGTAACGCTGGGCCTCCAGGTAGCCCTGGCGGCCGCCGGTGGAGCAGCCGTTCCAGTAGGACCAGGACGCGGCCCTGCCGTAGACGCCGGCCACGACGTCCTTGCCGACCAGGGCCATCTCGTGCGCCGAGCGGGAGGCGAAGTTGTCCAGCAGCGCGGTGTTGACGTGGCCGGAGGCGTCCAGCGCCCAGCTGGTGTCCAGGGGGCCGCCGACGCCGGCGTCGGTCGTGGCGGCGGCGTAGCCCTGTCTGACGGCCGCGGCGAGTCCGGCGCCGTTGTCCCCGGCGGCGTAGGCGCTGCCGCCGACCGCCTGGAAGCGGCCGTTCCAACCGGCCTGCGGCAGCCAGACGTTCACTTCGGCGTGGTCTCCCGCGCCGGGGTGGGTGAGGGTGACCGTCACCTCGCAGTGCGCCGGGACGTCGGGCACGGGGAAGCCGCCGAGCGGCGGAACCCCGGGTACCTGGAAGGTGCCGGCCGGGACGCCGACGGCGGTCACCGACTCCACCGCGGTGCCGGCCGGGGCGGGAGGCGCGACCGGGGCGCAGGTGAAGGACAGCGGGCCGTGCGGTGGGGTGTCCGCCGATGCGCCGACCGGCGCGCCGAGGGCGGCGGCCAGCGGGACGGCGGCTGCGACGGCCAGGAACCGTCGTTTCATGTTCGCTCCAAGGGTGTTCGGGTATGGCGCCCCCACTGTCGCCGCCGCACCGGTGCCGGCACATCAGTCACCTGACGGTCGGTCGGTGCGAGGCCTGCCGGGCCCGCCGGTGGCGTCACCTGACCGATGTGTCCGGGGCGGACCGCGGGCGACAGTGGGGACCGCCAAACCCATCGCCCTTGTTCGAGCCCCTGGAGCGTGATCTCCCGTGCACAGCCCTGAGAACGTCCGCAAGCGCCGGTTCACCGCCGCCGCCGTCGCGGTCGGTACGGCCGCGGCCATCGGCGCGTTCGCCGTCGCCGGCACCGCGGACGCCGCCGCCCCCACCCCGGCGGCCGACCGCGGGCCCAAGCCGACCGTCGTCCTGGAGCACGGCGCGTTCGCCGACGGCTCCAGCTGGGACGGCGTCGTCGCCGCGCTGCGCCGCGACGGCTACCCGGTGGTGGCCGCCGCCAACCCGCTGCGGGGGCCCGCCTCCGACGCCGCCGCGCTGCGCAGCCTCGTCGACCACCTGAAGGGCCCCGTCGTCCTCGTCGGCCACTCGTACGGCGGCTCGGTCATCAGCCAGGCCGCCGTCGGCGAGCCCCGGGTCAAGGCCCTCGTGTACGTCGCCGCGTTCCTGCCCGCTCCGGGCGAGTCCGCGCTGGAGCTGACCGACCGCTTCCCCGGCTCCACCCTGCCGGGCACGCTGGACCCGGTGCCGTTCACCGGCGCGGACGGCAGCACCGGCACCGACCTGTACATCCAGCAGGACAAGTTCCGGGCGCAGTTCGCGGCCGACGTCCCGGCGGACCGGGCCGCCCTGGCGGCGGCGGCCCAGCGGCCGATCGCGCAGGCCGCGCTGACGGAGAAGGCCACCGCCGCCGCCTGGGAGACCGTCCCCAGCTGGGACGTCGTCACGACCGAGGACCTCAACATCCCGGCCGCCGCCCAGCGGTTCATGGCCCGGCGGGCCCACGCCCACACCACCGAGGTGGCCGCGTCCCACTCCGTCGCGGTCTCCCACCCCGACCTGGTGGCCGGCGTCATCGAGAAGGCCGCCCGTGCCACCCGCTGACCGAACCGGCGGGCCCCGCAGGGTGGCCGGCGGCTCCTGAACGCCGGGAGGGCGGACGTCTCCCCTCCGCCCTCCCGGCTCCCTCCGCCCTCCCGGCCGTCCACCGCGAACGAGGCCGAGTACGCTCACCGCCCGGACAGGGCGCCTTCGATCTCGCGCCGGGAGGAGATCCCCAGCTTCACGAAGACCTTGCGCAGGTGCCACTCCACCGTGCGCGGGCTCAGGAAGAGCTGCGCTCCGATCTCCGCGTTCGGGTGCCCGCCGGCCGCGAGCCGGGCGATCTGCGCCTCCTGCGGCGTCAGGACCGGCGCGCCCACCGTCCGCCTGCGGACGGTCTCGCCGGTGGCGAGCAGCTCCCGCCTGGCCCGCTCGGCGAACGCCTCCATCCCCATCTCCGCGGCCGCCTCGTGCGCCGCGTACAGCTCGTCGCGGGCCTGGGCCCGCCGGTTCCGGCGGCGCAGCCATTCGCCGAACAGCAGCCGGGCCCGGGCCTCCAGTGCGCCGAGCCCGCCCCGACCGTAGTGGTCCACGGCCTCCCGGTAGCGGTCCTCGGCCCGCTCGGGCGCCCCGGTCAGGGCGTCGGCGACGGCGTTCGCCCCGAGCGCCCAGGGCGTGCCGGCCCGGCTCCACTCGGCCAGCCGCTCGCGCGCCCGGGCCGCGACGTCCAGGTCACCGGTGCGGGTCGCGGCCTCGACCAGCTCGCTGCACGTCCAGTGGTGGACGACCAGGTCCCGGTGGTCGATGCCGCGCAGCGCCGCCTCCATCGCGAGCGGGTAGTTGCCCAGCCCGTTGTGGAGCACGGCCCGCGCGCACGCCGCCATCGCGGTGAGCCGGCCGAGGCCGCGCCGTTCGCCGTCGCGCTCCATCGTCTCGATCACCTCCAGCGCCGGCCGCTCCCGGCCCCGGTACGCGCTGATCAGGCCGGTGGTGGCCAGGCGCGTCGCGACGCCCGCGGCCTCCTCCGCGACCACCGCTTCGGCCAGCAGGTCCCCGGCCTCGGCGAACCGTCCCGCGTACCCGAGCGAGGCCGCCCGGTACGGCAGCGCCGTGGAGAGGACCGACAGGGTGCCCGTCGTCCGGGCGAAGCGGGCCGCGCGCTCGGTGATGTCCAGCCAGGCCCGGTGATCGCCCAGTTCCACGGCGGCGTTCGCGGCCGGCCACAGCACCGCCAGGTCCTCGTCGGCGGTGAGGGAGTGCAGAGCCCGCTCCAGCAGTGGGAAGGCGGCGACCGGCCCGTCCGTCGCCCAGGCGACCAGGGCCCGGAGGAAGACCCCCGCCGTCTCCTCGCCCGGCGGCAGGTCGCGGGCCGCCTCGGCGACCCGCCGCAGCCCGCCCGCGTCGTACCGGCCCGCCCAGATGGCCGCGCCGAACGCGGCGAGGTAGGTCTCCCGCGCGGCGGCCGGGTCGAGCTCCCGGAGCCGTCCCGCCGCGTCGAGCAGGGGCTGCACCGCGCCGAACCCCGGGTCGGTCATGGACGAGGCCCGGGCCCGCAGCCGACTGGCGTCGGCCTGCTGCAGCGGGTCCAGCGGCCCCAGTTCGGCGGCGGCGACCAGGTCGGGCACCCGGGCCGGCGCGCCCGCGGCGAGGTGCGCCGATGCGGCAGCCAGCGCGCGCCGCGCGCGCTCCTTCGGGTCGGGGGCGAGCGCGGCGGCACGTTCCAGGAACGAGGCGGCGGCCGCCCGGCCGCCGCGCGCCAGGGCCCGGTCGGCGGAGCGCTCCAGCGCGGCGGCGACCTGCTCGTCCGGGCCGACGGCGGCGTGGGCCTGGTGCCAGGCCCGCCGGTCGGGGTCGCGCCCGGCGTCGGTCGCCTCCGCGAGGGCGCCGTGCGCGGCCCGCAGCGCGGCGGCGTCCGCGCCCCGCCAGACCGCCGACCGCACCAGCGGGTGCCGGAACCGCACCGGGACGCCCAGGGTGATCAGGCCCGCGGCCTCGGCCGCCGCCGCTGCCTCCAGCCCGATGCCCAGCAGGCGCAGCGCGTGCCACAGCAGCGGCCCGTCGCCGACCGGTTCGACCGCCGCGACCAGCAGCAGGGCCCGGGTGTCGGCCGGCAGCGCCTCCACCCGCCGGCGGAAGCCGTCCTCGACCCGGGTCGCCAGCGGACCGGCGCCCGGCCCGCCGAACCCGAACGCCAACTCCGTCGGCGACAGGCCCCGCGGCAGCTCCAGCAGGGCCAGCGGGTTCCCACCGGTCTCCGCGACGATCCGGTCCCGCACCCGGGCGTCGACCGGGCCCGGCAGCACGCCCTCGAGCAGCGCCCGGGCATCGGCGTCCGCCAGCCCGCCCAGCGCAAGCTCCGGCAGGCCCGAGAAGCCGTCCTCGTGCTCCTCGCCGGTGACCCGCTCGGCGAACACCAGCGCCACCGACTCGGCGTCCAGCCGTCGCCCGACGAACGACAGGATCCGGTGCGACATCAGGTCCAGCCACTGCGCGTCGTCCACCAGGCACACCAGCGGGGACCCGGCCGCGGCCTCCGCGAACAGACCGAGCACCGCGATCCCGACCAGCAGCATCTCCGGCGGATTCCCCGCGCTCAGGCCGAACGCGACCCGCAGCGCCTCCTGCTGCACCGGCGGGAGTCCGTCGAGGTGCGACAGCAACGGCGCGCACAGGCGCTGCAGGGCCGAATAGGCGAACTCGGACTCGGCCTCGACACCCGCCGCGCGCACGGTCCGCACCGACGCCGCCCGCTCGGCCAGGTGATCGAGCAGCGCCGACTTCCCGACGCCGGCCTCGCCGCGCAGCACCAGCACCCGGCTGCGCCCCTCGCGCACCTCGCGCAGCAGGCGGTCCAGCGCCTCCAACTCCACGGCCCGCCCGAGCAGTCGGCGGTTCGGCTGTTGCGACATGTCCCCTCCGGCACCAGTTCCTCCCGGAGGAGCTCCACCCATCCTACGAACAGCGGGTTTCTCCGGTCCGCCCCGGCCGACGCCCACTGACTGGACGTCATGTGACGGAGGCGCGGTGGACACCCCGCGCAGCAGAGTGGGGACCGGTGGACCTCAGGAACAGAGCGGAAGGATCTCGACATGACCCGTACGTGGTTGATCACCGGAGCGTCCCGGGGCTTCGGACGCCGGCTGACCGAAGCGGCCCTGGCGCACGGCGACCAGGTCCTGGCCACGGCCCGGCGGCCGGAGCACCTGGCGGACCTGGCCGCCCGCCACGGTGCGCGTGTCCGCACCGCGACCCTGGACGTCACCGACGCGGACGCGGCCCGCGCCGCGGTGGGCGCCGCGGTCGAGGCGTTCGGCCGACTGGACGTGGTGGTGAACAACGCCGGGTACGCCAACAGCGGGCCGATCGAGGACATGACCGACCGGGACTTCCGCGCGCAGTTCGAGGCGAACTTCTTCGGGCTGGTGAACGTCACCCGGGCCGCGCTGCCGGTGCTGCGCGCGCAGCGGTCGGGCGTGTTCGTCCAGTTCTCGTCCGTCGGCGGCCGGGTCGGCGGTACCCCGGGCATGGGCGCCTACCAGAGCGCCAAGTTCGCCGTCGAGGGCTTCTCGGAGGTCCTGGCGAACGAGGTCGCCCCGTTCGGGGTGAAGGTCCTCATCGTCGAACCCGGCGCCTTCCGGACGGACTGGCAGGGCTCGTCCATGGAACTGCACGCGGTGGGCCCCGACTACGAGGAGACCGTCGGCGCCATGAACCGCTACCGGCAGGAGAACGACGGCGCGCAGCCCGGTGACCCCGCCCGCGCCGCCCGGGTGATCATCGACGTCCTCGGCCACGACGACCCGCCGCGCCGACTCCTGCTCGGCGCCCAGGCCGTGACCGCGGCCCTCGCCGCCGGCGAGGCGCGCGCCGAGGAGGCCCGGACCTGGGCCGACGCGAGCGCCGCCGCCGACTTCCCGGCAGGCGGGTGAGCGTACGGCGGCGTCCCCCGTGCTTCCGGCGATGGCCCCCGCCGCCGGGTCAGCCGCCGCAGGAGCAGCCCGCGGCGGCCGCCCCGGCGGGGGGCGGGGACGCGTCGTCGGCCCGGTCGTCGGAGGTGCAGCAGGCGTCCGGTGCGGTGGCGGCGGATCGTGCAGGGGCGGATCGGAGGAGCGGCCCCCTCCCGCGGGCACCTGCCCGGGATGCGACCGGCTCAGGGCTGCGCGGTCAGCCGGAAGCTCTGCGCGGCGGAGTTGTCGCAGGTGCGCTGGACGAGCTGGACCGAGTTGGTCGCCGCGGTCGTGGCGACGGCGAGGCACTTGGCGCTGTGCCGGGCGACGAAGTGCTGGGCCCCGTTCGCCTCTTGAAAGCTCGATTCGCGCTACCTGCTGGTTCATTGACTGTTCGCCGGTTCCGTCTCGAAGTCTTGACGTCGAGTCGGAAGCGCTGTTGACTCGGTCCGCACCGGCCCGGAACCGGTTCCGGGATTCCATTGAGGAGGGACGGTCAAGGGAGTCCCCAATGCAAGTCCTGAACGCTGGCGTTTCAGCTGGGCGTGGCGTCCTGCGCGCCTGGACCGGGCAAGACGCAACTGTCCGGCGAGGAGACCGGGAAGATGCCCCCGGCGCAGGCGACGGTTGCCGTGCGTTCCGACCCGCTGCTCGTCCTGCCGGCGTGGGACGGCCGATCGCCTCGAAGATCCCGTCGGCGTGGATGTCGTGCGAGGAACGGGGCGACGTCGATGAGGTCGGGGCAGGCGGCGGGCGCGCGAGTGTCGTGGGGGCTCAGCCCAGTGAGGCCTCGTACTTTCCGGCTTGGGCGTCCTCGGCCGACAGGGTGGCCTTCCCCCGGTGGGACACCTCCACCTGGTAGGAGCCCGGTCCCACCGGTACGCCGGTGACCCACACGCTGAACCGGCAGTACAGGCCGACGCGCATGCCGGCGGCCAGCGACCCCGTCGCGACGGCCCTGCCCCCGCCGTCGTACACCGTGACGGTGGCGCCCTCGTGGATGTCCTGGTAGCCGCCCGTCCCGGAGCAGGGGCCGGAGGTGACGCTCGACTGCTTCAGGGTCAGATGGCCGCTCAGGGCGAACGTGTCGGGCCCCGCCGCCGGCGACCCGGACGTCGGCGTGGCGGGCCCGGCGTCCTCTCCGGACAGGCCCCGGGCCAGTCCGACGGCAGCAGCGGCCACGACCAGACCGGTCACGATCGCCAGGGGGATCTTCCAGGCCGGACGGCGACGCGCCGGTACCGCGTCAACGGGCGGGGTGTCGGCGACAGCATGCTCCTCGGTCATGCCCGGCAGCATTCCAGCACGGGCCCAGGGAGGAGGGCGGAACCCGGAATCGTGGCCGCAGCGGGCCTGAGCGGGCACCGCGGCTGCGGCGGCGCATGCCGACGGGTGCGGTGCCCGGGCCTGGTGTCGGTCGGGCACCGCACCCGTCAGCGGGGAGGCTCAGACTCCGGTGGAGCGGCGGCGGAGGGAGTAGGCGCCGATGCCGAGGCCGCCGGCGAGGAGCGCGGCACCGGTGGCGAGGCCGCCGCCGGAGACGGCGAGGCCGCCACCGCCGGTGTGGACACCGCCGTGCGGCTTCTTCTGGTCCTGCCAGGGGACCTCCTTGGCGGACTCCTCCTTGGCCTGCTCATGCTTCGGGGCCCCGCCCTTGCCCTCCTCCTTCTTGCCGTCGTCCTTCTTGACCTCGGCGCTCTTGGAGTCCTCCTTCTTGGGCTCCTCCTTCGGCTGCTCCTGCACCGGTGCGCTCGGTGCGGGTGCGGTCGGTGCGGGTGCGGTCGGTGCGGGGGCGGCCGGCAGCGCCGGGGCGTCCTGCCAGACCCGCTGGTCGTCGACGACGGTGCGGTTGGAGGGCTGGGGGTCGGCGTGGGCGGCGGGAGTGGCCAGGGCGAGGACGGCGGCCGCGGCCGCGGCGGCGAGGAGGGGGCGTTCGAGACGCATGGTGGGATGTGTCCTTCCGGAGTGGCGCACGACTGCCGACCTGTCGCCGGCGGAGGGTTCGTGGCCGTACCTCCCTCACGTTCGGTCAGAGGGGCGGGGTGTGCCACCGGCCAGGTCCTTCCGGAGGACTGGCGGCCCGTCAGCCATTGGGGTGGTTCGGGGGGCTCTCCCGGGCGTGTCGGTGAGGGGAGGGCGCCGGGCGGGGACACATCTGCGCATGGTGTCTGACCATCGGATTATCGGTCGCCGGCTGCTACTGAGCGTAGCGGGCGTCACCCTGCTCTCCGCCGCCACCGCCTGCGGCTCGTCCCCGTCCGGCCAGGACCCGTCCGCCGGCGCCGGCCCCGCGGCGAAGGCCGTCAACGTGCCGAGCCCCGCCCTGGCCCCGCTGCCGTCGGCCTCCCCGCCGTCGGCCTCCCCACCCTCGGCCGCCCCGTCGTCCGGGGCTCCACAGCCGGCCGCACCACCCGTCGGCAGCGCCGCACCGTCCGCCGCGGCGGCCCGGCGCAACGCCGCCGCGCCGCTCTTCTCGCTCGCCTCCGACGACAAGCTCGTCGCCCTGACCATCGACGACGGCCCGGACCCGGTGTACACGCCCGCCGTGCTCTCGATCCTGGAGCGCTACGGCGTCCGGGCGACCTTCTTCCTGGTCGGCGAGAACGCCGTCAACCGTTCGGCGCTGGTCCGCGAGATCGCCCGGCAGGGCCACCACCTGGCCAACCACACCTGGAGCCACCCCGACCTGCGCCACCTCTCCGAGGCCCAGGTCCGGGACGAGCTCGAGCGCACCTCGGACCTGCTGCACACGGCCACGGGCAAGCCCGCGACCTGGTTCCGCGCGCCCGGCGGGGACTGGTCGGACGTCGCGCTGCGGGTCTCCAACGAGCTCGGCATGCGCCCGATGGGATGGTCGGTGGACCCGGTCGACTGGGCCCGCCCGGGTACGTCCCGGATCACCACCAGGGTGCTGGACGCGATCCGGCCCGGCTCGATCGTCCTCAACCACGACGGCGGCGGCGACCGCTCGCAGACCATCGCCGCGCTCAAGACGTACCTGCCGGTCCTGATCGACGAGGGCTACCGCTTCACCGCGCCCGCGTGAGGCGCCGCTCCGTCTCCGGCGCCGGAGGCGGAGCCGGGCCCGGAGGCGGCCGCGGGTGCGGCGGCCGTTCATCACGTTCTGCATACGACCGCAACCCAATCCCCCCTTCCGGTGTCCAATAGGCCGGAGAGATTCGTACTGGTGCTCGTTCATCGAATCTGAGGGGGATTTCGATATGCGTCGCGTTGGGTCCGCTGCCGCCCTGGTGTCCGGGCTGCTCCTGGTGTCCGGCTGTTCCGGGACCCCGCATCCAGCGGGGGGCGCTCACGGTGATGCGGTGCCGCCGGGGGCGTCGGCCTCGGGCTCGGCTCCGGCTTCCGCCCCGGCCGCGGCTCCGGCGGCCACGATCACGGTGGCGTTCGCGGGGGACGTGCACTTCGAGGGGCGGACGAAGGCGCGGTTGAACGTGGCGCCGCCGCAGCAGGCGCTCGGCCCGATCTCGAAGCAGCTGGCCGACGCGGACCTGTCGATGGTCAACCTGGAGACCGCGATCACCGACCGGGGCGCGCCGCAGGCGAAGGCCTTCACCTTCCGCGCCCCGGCCCGCTCGCTCAAGGTGCTGCAGGACTCGGGCGTGGACATGGTCTCGCTCGCCAACAACCACGCCGTGGACTTCGGCCAGGTGGGGCTGACCGACTCGCTGGCGGCCAAGGCCTCCTCGCCGATCCCGGTCGTCGGACTCGGCAAGGACGCCGAGGAGGCGTACGCGCCGCACGTCGCGGAGGTCAAGGGCGTGAAGGTCGCGGTGCTGGCGGCCAGCCAGGTGGACGAGGAGACCAACAAGAACTGGCGGGCCGGGGCCGGAAAGCCGGGCATCGCCTCGGCACTGGACGAGGCCGCGCTGCTGGACGCGGTGGCACGGGCCAAGGCGCAGGCGCCGGTGGTCCTGGTCTACCTGCACTGGGGGCAGGAGACCAATCCCTGTCCGACCGCCGCCCAGACCGCCCTCGCCAGGAAGCTGGCGAGTGCCGGAGTCACCGCCGTGGTCGGCACGCACGCCCACACGCTGCTGGGATCGGGGATGCTGGACTCCACGTACGTGGCGTACGGCTTCGGCAACTTCCTCTGGTACAACTCCAGCAGCGCCGGCGGCACCGAGACCGGGGTGACCACGCTGACCATCACCGCCGGCAAGGTGACGGGCGAGGAGTTCACGCCGGCGCAGATCAACGGGCAGGGCGTGCCCGTTCCGCACACCGGAGCGCAGGCGGCCGCCGCGGTCAAGCGCCGCGACGGCCTGCGCGGCTGCACCGGCCTCGCCCCGGTCGGGCGTTGAGCCGCGGCGCCGTCAACGTCCGGTGTCGGCGGCGCTCCTGCGGGGGCGCCGCGGATGGATCCGGCGTGACACCGCGAGCCCGATGAGGAGATAGGCGACGAGGGCGCCCGCGGAGGCGAGGATGATGTCGTCGACGTCGAAGCTGCGCCCCGGGACGAAGAAGTGCTGGAACGTCTCCAGCACGGTGACGGCCAGTGCGGCGGCGAGGGTGGTTCGCACCGGCCCGCGCAGGCGGCGGCTGACCACGGGGAGGAGAACGCCGAAGGGTGCGCCGACGAGGGCGTTCCCGCCGACCTGGAACAGCGCCGCGCGCACCGACGGGCGGTCCAGGTAGAGGCGGATGCTGGTGCCGGGCGACAGGTTGGTGTGCGCGATCCGCATCGACGCCGCCGACGGTGTGAGCGTGAGCCTGATGACGACGGCCGCGCAGAGGGCGAAGGCCAGCAGCGCGACGACCCGCGCGAGCGAGCGTGCGGCCACGGTGAGCACGCCGCGAGGGGTGATCGGCCGCCGGTCGGGCGCGGCGCGCCCGGTGGCGGTCTCCGGCGCCGCCGCGGGCGTCTCCGCGTCTTTGTCTTTCTTCCGTCCGCCCGGCGCCAGGCGCCACCGGGCGCCGCGTACGGTCCGGTTGGTAGCTGCTGTGGCGGCCTGCCGCGGCGATCTCCCCATCGTTCCTCCCCAGAGTCGGCAGACGTCTACCCCACAACGACCGCATCATGTCCGCCACCCCCTCCGGCCCCGGCACCCGCAGGCGCGGGTGCCGGAGCGGGGCGCCGTCCGGGAGCCGGTGACGCGGACTCAGTCCCGGTCGGCGCGCAGCCGGGAGAGCGCGGTCTCCAGGGCCCGGTCGGCCGGCGCCGCGACGTCCGGCACGACGCCGACGCCCTCCCAGTTGGTCCCGGTGATCGGGTTGATCGAGCGGGCGGTCGGGACGGTGACGGTGATGTGCGGGGTGAGCGCGAAGCGGTCGGTGGGGTGGGCGCCGCCCCGGGTGGTCTCGCCGATCAGGGTCGCGCGCTTGTTGGCCTGCAGGTTGTAGGCCAGCTCCTCACCGCCGGAGAAGGTGAAGGCGGCGGTCAGTACCGTCACCGGGCGGTCCAGGTAGCGGGGTGCGGGCAGGTGCGGGTACGTCCAGAACTGCCGGGTCGAGTCGGTCTCCCGGTCGTAGATGTCGTTGAGGTGCAGCTCGTCGTCGGGGAAGAAGAAGCTGCACCACAGGGCGACGCCGTTCGGCGAGCCGCCCCGGCAGGTGCGCAGGTCGATCACGAGGGCGTCGGTGTGCGCGACCAGCTGCATGGCGGCACCGATCGCCTGGCGCCCCGCGCCGGCGTCCGGGATGAACGTCAGGTCGAGGTAGCCGATGTTCCCGTCCAACTGCTCGACCCGGCGAATGCCGTAGTTCCCCCGGCGGTAGACCTCCGCCCAGCGCGCGGCCTCCTCCTCGGGAGAGTCCTCCTCCTCGACCGGCACCGCCTCCTCGCTCCACAGCAGGCGCAGGTGCTTGTCCGGCCGGACCTCCTGGAGGTGCCCGGTCACCGCCGCGCACAGCTCGGGCCCGGTCAGCCCGTCGTACTCGCCGCCGGCCGCGCGTGCGCGCAGCGCCTCCTCGATGGCCGCGGTCAGCTCGGGGAAGACGTACCGGTCGTTGATCTTCGTCAGGGCTGCGTCAAGAATCTCGTCGTTTGAGGTCACGGGCGCGGATCCTACGGTCCGACCCGGAGGCTGACGAGTGGTTTTCCGTCCGACCGGCAGGCGGTCAGAGCGCGGGGACGATCTTCTCCTGGCGCACCAGCTCCTCGAGTTCCCCGTCCGACAGCGGGTGCAGGGTGTCGAGGAGGCGGCGGAGCCGCGGTTCGTCGTCGGGCGTCCGGGCGGTGACGTCCACCTGCACGTCCCGGTGGCGGCGGGTGAGGGTGACCTGGACGCTCCCGGAAGGGTCGCGAGCGACCTTGCGCAGGTCGCCGTTCGACTCCTCCGCGCAGGTCGCGCCGTCCACCGGCGGCGGGCACCGGAGCGTGGGGGTGGGTGGGTGGCGGACCGTCAGGCTGACCTGCCGCCGGAGGTCGTACTCGCCGACGGGCCGGTACTCGATCCGGAAGTCGCCGCCGGCCGCAGCGCGCAGGATCTCCATGCCGGGCGGCGCGTCGCCCGCGTACAGAAGTTCCTGGTGCTGCCGGTACCGCGCGACCTCGGCCTCGTACCGCCGCTGGTCGACGTGCGGCAGGACGACGAGACCCCCGTACGCCACGGCGGCCGCCAGCACGGCCGCCGCTCCCAGGCGGACCGGGCGGCTCGGCACGAAGAACGCCGCGGCGAAGGCGTACGGAGCGCCCGTCAACGCGATCCGGGTGTCGGCGCTGCCCAGGTCCACGTGGCTGGTGTAGGCCGCCACTCCGGCCAGGACGCCGAACGTGCCGAGGGCGAAGACCGGCAGCGCCCGGCCGAGGATCCCCGTCGTGGTGTCGTACCGAGGGGCCGTGCCGCGCAGCGGCAGGTATGCCGCGACCAGCAGGCCCACCGCGGCGGCCACGCCCAGGGCGAGGACCAGGAGGGCCGCAACGGCCCCGCCGCCCCAGGCGGCGAGCACCAGACCGAAGCCGAGCGCCGGTACCGCGGCCGCCATGGTCGCCCAGACCAGGACGAGGTGAGCGGCCGTCAGGATCCTTCTGCTGCTGCTCTTCACAGCGGGGAGCATGTCAGCCGGGGCCCGGCGGCACATGAGCAGCGGTACTCAGAACCACGCGGCCGGGCCGATTCAGGTCAGGATCTGACCTGAACGGCGCCTACTGTCTCCCATGTCGACGGACGACACCTCACGAAGGCGGAGAGACCATGACCGAGACCACCACCACCCGCACCCCGGCCCTCACCGGCGAGCGCGCCGACCTGCTGGAGCAGCTCGGCAAGGCGCGGTTCTTCCTGCGCTTCACCGCGAAGGAGCTGACCGACGCGCAGGCCGCGACGCGCTCGACCGTGAGCGAGCTCTGCGTGGGCGGGCTGATCAAGCACGTCACCGGGGTCGAGCAGGCCTGGGTCGGGTTCATCCTCGAAGGCCCGTCGGCGATGCCGGACTTCACCGCCATGACGGAGGAGGACTTCGCCCGCCGCCGGGACGGCTTCGAGCTGCTGGCCGGCGAGACCCTGGCCGGTGTCCTCGCCGACTACGCCGAGACCGCCCGCCGTACGGACGAACTGGTCGCCACCCTGCCGGACCTGGACGCCGCCCACCCCCTGCCGAAGGCGCCCTGGTTCGACGCCGACGCGCAGTGGTCCGCCCGCCGGGTCCTGCTCCACATCATCGCCGAGACCGCCCAGCACGCCGGCCACGCGGACATCATCCGCGAGGCCCTGGACGGCGCCAAGAGCATGGGCTGACACCGCGTCACGCGGTCGACGGGCTCAGGCCGGGACGAGCGCGTCCCACTGGTCCCGGGTCGGGCCGTCGTGCGCGGGGGAGAAGTCGAGGTCAGTCCGGGCCGACGCCGACGCCGGCCCGGACCGGCGACCTACTTGGCGGGCGGGATCACCGCGTTGGCGAGCCGGAGGATGTACCGCATGTCGGCGCCGCGGGGGCTCGTCGGGTTGAACGAGTAGACCATCCGTCGCTGCAGGTCGCGGGTGGCGAACATGCCGCTGGTCCAGCCGGGGCGCGACCCGGTCTTCCCCCAGAGGGTCACGCCGTTGATCTCCGTGCGGACCAGGCCCATGCTCATGCAGGCCGACACCTGGCCGGGCAGGCACTGCGGGTTGTCGACGTTGGGCACGTCGGGGAGGGTGAACAGCAGCTCCTGCTGGGCCGCGGGCAGCAGCCGGCCCTGGAACAGTGCGGTGAGGAAGCGGTCCAGGTCGGGCGCGCTGGAGATCAGGCCGCCCTCCGCCCACGGCCACGGGCTCTGCTCGGTGACGTCCACCTGGTGGCCGGTGCCGTCCGCGTCGTGCACGGTGAGGTACGCGTGCGCCGCCGGGCGGGCCAGCCGGCTGTCGTCACGGTCCGGGACGGTCGTGTCGTGCAGGTGCAGCGGCTGGATGATCCGGTGCCGCACCTCGTGCGCGTAGGCGTGGCCGGTGACCTTCTCGATCAGGAGGCCGGCGACGAAGGTGTTGAAACCGTTGTACTGCTGTCCGGTGCCCGGCGCGAAGACCATCCGCTGGCCGGCGAGGGTGGCGACCACCTGCTGGGGCGTCCAGCTGTCGAACCGGTGGGCGACGAACCACTCCGCCGTGCCGTCGCCCCAGGCGCCACTGGTGCCGTGCGGCAGACCCGAGGTGTGGTTGAGGAGTTGGCCGATCCTGACCGGCGGGAAGTCGGCGGGCAGCAGGCCCGGCAGGTACTGCTGGACGGTGCCGTCCAGGTCCAGCCGGTGCTCCGCGGCCAGTTGGAGCACGACGGTGGCGGTGAACACCTTGGACATCGAGCCGATCCGGAACCTTCCCTCCGGGTCCGGTGCCTCCCCGGTGGTCCGGTCGCCGATACCGCCCGACGCCCCGAACGGCCGCCCGTCGCCCGCGATGCGGACGAGCGCTCCGTTGATCTCGGCGTCCGGGAACCCGGCCACCGCCTTGCGGACCGCCTCGCGGTCCAGCGGCGGCAGGGCGGCGGACGCGGTGGATGCGCCGGACGCCGTCGGGAGGGGCGCGGCCGAGGCCGACCCGCCCGCACCGGCGACCACCGCGACCAGCATCGCTCCGGCAACCGCGAGGTTGGTCCAACGTCGGTTCCGCACAGTGGTGTTCACGCTGACACTCCAGGATCGTGGCGACTCGTTCGGTTCGTGGTCGAGTCTGTCCGACCCGCGCTCCACCGCCATCCGGGATCAACCCTGACCGTACCCAAACCTTCCCCTGACGTGCCATCAGGGTCACCGGCCGGTCGGGCTGGACGGCGCCTTCCGGCGGGTGGACCTGGAGATCTCGGCAACACCGACGGGTTCCTGCACGCGCACGTGTGGCCGCGCGACGAGCAGTTCGGGCTCGGTCCGCGGCACGAGGGACTGCGCCCGGCGATCGGGGCCGAACCGGACCGGCCGGCACGGGAGGGCCCGGACGAGAAGGGCTGACGTCCTTCGGCCGGCCGGACCTCAGCTGCCGCCACCGCCGGTCGAGCCGCCGTGGCCCAGCGCGCCGTAGTCGATCTCCGAAGGGGGCGAGGGCAGGGGCCGGGGATGGCGCCGGACGAACAGGGCCACCGGGACGGCGGGGGAGAGGAGGTCGTGGAGCTCCCGGTACAGGGCGGCGGCGTCGGTGTCCGGGGGCAGCGGCTTGGGCGCGATCCAGCCGTGGGCCAGCCGTACGGTCAACGTGACGGTGACGGTCTCGGGCTGCGGGTCGCCCTCGTACGGCTCCTCGACGGAGCGGTCGATCCGGATCTGCCGGACCTCGGTGAGCGGCCTCGGCCGGGCGGCGCGGGCGGCCCGGACGAGGGCGACGGTGGTCGGCGCGGCGGCGGGGGAGAACCGGAGCCGGTGCACCCGCAGGAAGAAGGCCGTGTAGACCACCACGGCTGCGGGGACGACGGCGCCGATCGCACCGACGATCCCGGCGGCCGCCCACACCGGGGCCCACCCCGCGCCGGCGAACCGCATGACGACGCAGACCGGTACGGCGAGGAGCATCCCGAGCGCGAACAGCAGGGGCAGGCTGCGCCCCACGTCGAGGGAGACCCCGGCGGCGAAGCGGGGCGAGGGGTCGTCGCCGGTGAGAACGAGGTCGATCGCGTCAGGGTCCGAACGGTCCACCCATACCGTCTCCATGACACCACGTTAGGTCGACGGCCCGGTTCCGGGGAAGAGCGCTCGGGGGCGGGCGGTGCCAGCCGGGGGCGCGGGGTCAGCGCGACGGGGCGCGGCGGCGGGTGCGGCGGCCGGGGCCGGTGGCGGGGTCGGCGGCGAGGCAGAGGGAGAGGGTGATGCGGGCGCCGCCGAGCGGGCCGCGGTCGATCCGCAGGGCGCCGGCGGTGGCCGTGGCGGCGCGGCGGGCGATGTCCAGGCCGAGGCCGGTGGAACCGGTGCTGGCGCCGCGGGCCAGGGCGCCGTCCGGGTCGTCGATGCCGGGGCCGGCGTCCTCGACGGTGAGTTCGACGCTCTGCGCGGTGCGCTCCACCCGGACGGCGAACGGGGTGCCGGGCGGGGTGTGCCGGAAGACGTTGCCGACCAGCGAGTCGATCACGGCCGTGAGGTCGTCCGCGGGGAGCCGGACGGGCGTCGGCTCGGTGGTGATCTCCAGGCGGCAGTCCCGGTCCTGGTGGCCGGCCAGGGTGGCCCAGAAGCCCGCCCGGTGGCGGATCACCTCGGCCGCCTCCGCCCGGTCCCCGGCGGCGCGGCCCGCCGCCGGGGACCGCCCGGCGGCGGAGCGTGCCGTGCGGGCCTCCTCGGGGGCGGTCAGGGCGCGGCCCATCGGCCCGGTGGCGAGCGGGGTGCGGGCGGCGGCGATGATCGAGTTGAGTTCCTCCTCCAGCTGCGTCACGGCCGAGCCGATCCGGCGGGCGTCGGGGCCCGGGGCCATCCGGTCGGTCGCCAGCTGGAGGGCGGTCAGCGGAGTGCGCAGCCGGTGCGAGAGGTCGGCGACCAGTTCGCGCTCGGTGGCGAGCAGGTCGATCATGCGGTCGGCCATGGCGTTGAAGGCCTGTCCGGCGTCCTGCAGTTCCCGGGGGCCCGCGGGCTCCACCCGGATCTCCAGGTCGCCGGCGCCGAGGGCGTGCGAGGCCCGGGACAGGCTCTTGGAGGAGCGCACCACCTGGGCGCCGAGCCGGTCGGCGACCAGCACCGAGCCGGCGATCAGACCGACCGCCAGCAGGGACATCACCGCCCAGGAGGCGGTCACCCCGCGGGTGAGGTCCGCGTCGGGGACGAACTCCTCGACCACGGCCGTTCCGTTCTGGCCGAGCACCACGGGCTGGAGGTAGATCCAGCCGCCGGGCACGTCCTGGGCGATCGACTCGCCCTCGTCGGTGGCCCGGTGCAGCAGCTCGGCGGGGGCGTGTCCGGCCCCCAGGTGCCGGCCGTCGGGCAGGTGGACGCCCAGCCCCTCGCCGGGGTCCAGGCCGGAGACGGCCTGCTGGAGGTCGGCGGTGCGGGTGGTGAGCGCCAGCACGGGCGCCAGGGCGGCGGCGCGCTGCTCGGCGGCGGTGGTGCTCTGCTTGCGGGCCTGGTCGGCCACCAGCACGCCGAGGGGGATCAGGAAGGCCAGGGCCACCATCGAGGTGACGGCCAGGGCCACCCCGGCCAGCGACCGTCTCACCGGGGGGTCACCATCTTGATCCCGACCCCGCGCACCGTCCGCAGGTACCGGGGGAGCGAGCCGCGCTCGCCGAGCTTGCGCCGCAGCGCCGAGAGGTGGACGTCGATGGTCTGGTCGTCCACGTACGGTTCGCGCCAGACCTCGGCGAGCAGCCGGCTCTTGGGCACCACCTGGTCGACGTGCCGGGCCAGGTAGGCGAGCAGGTCGAACTCGCGGCGCGTGAGCCGCAGTTCGACCCCGTCCAGGTGGGCCGAGCGGCCGCGCGGGTCGATCGCCAGCCCGCCCACCGTCAGCAGCCCGCCCGGGTCGGTCGCCGGGCCGGCCGCCGCGGCCGCCGGCGCGGCGGCCGCGGAGCGCCGCAGCACCGCGTTGAGCCGGGCCACCAGCTGCCCGCCGGAGAACGGCTTGACCAGGTAGTCGTCGGCGCCGGCGTCCAGCAGCTTGATGATCTCCGTCTCGTCGTCGCGGGCGGTGGCGACCAGGACCGGCACCTGGGAGATGCCGCGGATCATGCGCAGGGCGTCCGCGCCGTCCAGGTCCGGCAGCCCGAGGTCGAGCACCACGGCGTCCAGCGGCGCCCGGGTGACCTCGCGCAGCGCGCCGAACCCGTCGCCCGCGCTGCGCACCAGGTGCCCGTGCGCACTGAGCACCTCGATCAGCGAAGCGCGTATCTCTGGTTCGTCTTCGACGACAAGGACGCTCGGCATGGGGGACACCGTAGCGGATCGTGGATGATGGCCCGCGTGCACCGTCTCGCTCGCTACCTGCTGGTTTGGATCTGCTGCACGGCCTTCGCCGTGACGGCCGTGTTCTTCGCGGTCGGCTTCGTCGTGGACTCCACGGCCGAGGTCCCGCCGACGGTCCGGACGGGGGCCGACGGGATCGGGACGGCGGTGGACGGGATCGCGGCGGCGGCGTCGGCGGTGGCGGTGGCGCAGAGCCCGTCCGCGGCGCCCGTCCCCTCCGGCCCGCCGTCCGCCGCGCCGTCGAGCGCGACCCCGGGCGGCCCGCCGAGCGCCGGGGGCGGCCCGTCGCCGACGAAGACCCGGGTGCCGACCCCCTCCGGCACGGCCACGCCCACGCCGCAGGGCGGCGAGCAGCCCGGCTCGTGCCCCGGCGGTCCCGGCGTGTACACCGTGAAGTCCGAGGGCGGGCAGGTCACCGTCCGGTACGGCGCGAGCGCCGTCTGCCTGGTCTCCGCGCTGCCGGCGCCCGGGTTCACCACCCAGACCGCCCAGGGCTCCGCGCAGACGCTGCAGGTCACCTTCGCCAGCTCGCAGCACCGCTCCCAGATCACCTCCACGGTGCAGCCGCGCGCCCAGTCCTCGGTGCGCGAGACGGACCTCTGAGCGGGGCCGCGGGCCTTTCGGCCGGGCCGGGCCGAAGCCCGGCCCGGCGGGTCCTGGCGCAGCTCGGGGTGCAGGTCGGGGTGCAGGTCGGGGCGGGTTCCGGGGCTGCTTCCGAAGCAGCGGCTGCGGGCTTCCTTAGGCGTTCCTGAAGATCGGCCGCAACGGCGTGCCAGGCCGTCCGGGCGCCCTATGGTTGCTGTCGCAGGAGCTCCTGACGGCCCGCCGGACCGGTGAGGCGACAGGGCTCCACGCGCACCCCGGACTCGCGGACCGGGTGCGCCGACCCACCGTCTCCCGACCCGGCCCCCGGCCGGACCCCTCTCCGGGACACGGCAACCCTCACCCGATCCCGAGGTACCCCCATGTCCATCGACCCCCGTGCGCCCGGGCCCCAGGGCCGCACCCCGGCCCACCGCGCCGCCCGACGGATGCCGCGGCTGCCCCGCGCGGCCGTCGCCGGTGCGCTGGTGCTCGCCGCGGGCGGCGCCGTGGCCGCCGTCGCCGCACTGCCCGGCCCGGCCGACGGCACCGCACCCGCCGCGACCGCCGCGGTCGCCGCCGCGCAGGCCGTCACCGCCCCGCCCGCCGTGCCCGACCAGACCGGTGGCACCGCGACGGCCGACCCGAGCGCTCCGGCCGGGCCCGCCGGCGGGAGTGCTGCCGCGAGCTCCCCTCCCGCCGCTCCGACCGCGGCCAAGCCCGGTGCCACCCGCACCGGCACACCCGCCGCGTCCCCCGCCGCCAAGCCCGCCGGTGCGGCCGCGGGCACGGCGGGCGGCGGGGACGAGGTCCAGCAGGTCCTCGCCCTGATCAACAGCGCCAGGGCAGGCCAGGGCCTCCCCCCGTACACCCTGACGGGCGGGCTCACCGCGGCCGCCGCCGGACACAACGCCGTGATGAGCGGCGGCTGCGGACTGTCCCACCAGTGCCCCGGCGAACCCGCCGTCGGCGGGCGCGAGAGCGCCCAGGGCGTCCACTGGGGCGCCGCCGGCGAGAACATCGGCCGCGGCGGACCGGTCTCCACCGGCACCGCCGACATCGCCGCGCAGGCCGTCCGCCTGACGCAGAGCATGCTCGACGAGAAGCCGCCCGCGGACGGCCACCGGCGCAACCTGCTCAGCCGGAGCTTCACCCACGTCGGCATCGCCGTGTACCGCGACTCCGCCGGCACGGTCTGGCTCACCCAGGACTTCTCCGACTGATCCGGCCACCCCGGACCGTCTGCCCCGACCCCTTCGCGGACCACTCCCGGACCTCTCCCGAACCCGAACCCGAACCCGAGGAACTCCCGTGCGCCGTAACGCCCTCACCCTCACCCTCGCCACCGCCGCGGCCGCCCTCGCCGCCTGCGGCCCGACCGCTTCCGGCGGCGACGCCGCCCCCGCGGGCGCCGCCGTCACGGCCTCCGACAGCGCCGCCCTGCCCGAGCCGGTCAACATCGTCACCGCCCCGCCGGAGACCGGTACCCCCACCCCCACCCCGACGCCGAGCCCCTCGGCCAGTGCCACCAGCACCAAGCCGCCGGCCTCCGCGAAGGCCACCGCCAAGGCCGGCAGCGCCGCCCCGGCCAAGCCCGCCGCAGGCGGGGGCGGCCCGGTCGCCATCGGCTACAACGCCGCCGCCGACTCGCCCGCCGCCGTGGCCGCCGCCCTCCAGCAGGCCAAGGCGGACGGCAAGAACGTCCTGCTCGACTTCGGCGCCACCTGGTGCGGCAACTGCAAGGCCCTCGACAAGACCCTCGGCGACAGCGGCGTGCAGGGCGTCCTCAACGCCTCGTACCACCTCGTCCAGGTCGACATCGGCAGCCACAGCACCGCCAACTTCAACCTGCTCAAGAAGTACGACTCCCAGGGCAGTTACAAGATGCCCGTGCTGATCGTGGTCACCCCCGACGGCACCGTCCGGACCGACACCAACACCGCCGGCCTGCCCTCCCTCAACACCACCGGCTTCACCGCCTTCCTCAAGAAGTGGGCCGCGTGAGCCCCCGCCGCCGCCCCGCCGCGGCCCTGCTCGCCGTCCTCCTCGCCCTCCCCGCCGCCGGCTGCTCGTCCGGCGGGAGCACCGAACGGACCGAGCAGCCCACGGCCGCCGCCACCCTCCTCGGCCGCTTCGAGGACAGCGGCGTCACCGTCACCGTCGCCCTCCGCGACTGGCACGACGGCGCCGGAACCCTCGAACTCTCCTTCGCCCCGGAGGAGGCCGGCTTCCACCTCTACGCCGTCGACCTCCCCCCGGACGGCGTGGACGGCGTCGGCCGGCCCACCACCGCCCGCACCGACGGCGCCCTCGGCGCCACCGCCCCGCTCGCCGTCGCGGCCCCCGTGCGCCGACTCGCCCTGGAGGGCATCGCCGAACCGGTGCCCGTCTACCCGGACGGGCCCGTCACCGCCACCCTCCCGGTCCGTGCCGCCGGCACCGGCCCGGCCGTCGTCCACGTCGGCTACGCCGCCTGCAGCGAGACCAACGGCTGCCTGATGCCCGTCGCCGACCACCCCGTCCCGCTGACCGTCACACCGGCCGGGCCCACCGCGGCGCCGTCCGGCTCCTCCCCGACCGCCACCCCGAGGTGATCCCCGTTGCCTGACCGCCGCCCCCGGGCCGCCCTCGCCGCGGCCGCCCTGCTCGCCGCGGCGCTGCTGCCCGCCGGCGGGTGCGCCGCCGCCGACGCCCTCCCGCAGGGCTCGGCCGCGGCGCCCGCCGCCGGCGCACCCGCCGTCACCTTCGCGGCCGCCGACCGCCGCCCCGCCCCCGACCTCGCCGGCGAGGACCTGGACGGCACCCCGCAGAGCCTCGCGGCCCTGCGCGGCCACGTCGTGGTGCTCAACATCTGGGGTTCCTGGTGCGGCCCCTGCCGCGCCGAGGCCGACGGCCTCCAGCGCGTCCACGCCGAGACCGAGCCCCGGGGCGTGCGCTTCCTCGGCATCGACACCAAGGACCCGCAGCCCGGCCCCGCCCGTACCTTCGTCCGCGACCACGGCCTCACCTACCCCAGCCTGTACGACCCCAAGGGCGCCCTGGTCCGCACCCTCCCGCCGCAGACCGTGAACGTGCAGGCCCTGCCCGCCACCCTGGTCGTCGACCGCGCCGGCCGGATCGCCGCCGCCGTCGCCGCCCCGGTGACCCCCGAACAGCTGCGCGCCGTCCTCGACCCGATCACCGCGGAGGCCGCCACCCCATGACCCCTTCGTACCGCCAGCTCGCCGTGGACCCCGGCGCCACCCTCGCCCACGGCACCCTGCTGCTCGCCGTGCCGGTGGCCGTCGCCGGCGGCCTGATCTCCTTCTTCTCGCCCTGCGTCCTGCCCCTGGTGCCCGGCTACCTCAGCTACGTCACCGGCTTCTCCGCCGTCGACCTCGCCGACGCCACCGCCCGCCGGCGCGGCCGGATGCTCGCCGGATCGCTGCTGTTCGTCCTCGGCTTCAGCGCGGTCTTCGTCTCGGGCGGAGCCCTGTTCGGCTACTTCGGCAACACCCTCCAGGACCACCGCGAGACCATCACCGCCGTGCTCGGCCTGTTCACCGTCGCCATGGGCCTGGCCTTCCTCGGCGTCCTGCCCGGCCTCACCCAGCGGGAACTGCGCACCCACCGCAGGCCCGCCGTCGGCCTGGCCGGCGCGCCCCTGCTCGGCTTCGTCTTCGGCCTCGGCTGGACCCCCTGCATCGGCCCCACCCTCGGCGCCGTCCAGGCCCTCGCCTGGAGCCAGGCCAGTGCCGGCCGCGGCGCCCTGCTGATGACCGCCTACTGCCTCGGCCTCGGGCTCCCGTTCGTCCTCGCCGCGCTGGCCTTCCGGCGCGCCCTCGGAGCCTTCACCGTGGTCAAGCGGCACTACGCCCTGGTGATGCGGATCGGCGGCGGCCTGCTGGTCGCGGTCGGCCTGCTGCTGGTCACCGGCCTGTGGGACCGGCTCGTCGGCGCGCTCCAGCAGTGGGCCGCCGCCCTGGGCGGCTGAGCTCAGCGGCCGGTGAGCAGATCACCGACCGCCGCGACGCCCTCGCGGATCGCGCGTTCGCCGACGTTGCCGAAGCCGAGGACCAGCCGGGCGGGCGTGGTGGCGCGCGAGGCGCGGCAGGTGCTCATGCCGTAGAGGCCGACGGAGCGTTCACGGGCGGCGGCGACGACCGAGCGCTCGTCGGCGCCCGCGGGCAGGTGGACGACGGCGTGGAAACCGGCGGCCAGGCCGGTGACCCGCAGCCCGGGGGCGTGCTCGGCGAGTGCACCGAGCAGTGCGGCGCGGCGGGCCCCGTACGTGCCGCGCATGCGGCGCAGATGGCGGTCGAAGCGGCCGGACTCGACGAGCCGGGCCAGGGCGAGCTGGTCGAGGGTGGGCGTGCCGCGGTCGCTGAGGTGCTTCTGCTCGGTGAGCGGCCCGGCCAGGTCGGGCGGGCAGGCGATCCAGCCGATCCGCAGCGCCGGGGCGAGGGACTTGCTGACGGTGCCGAGGGAGACGACCCGGTCGGGTGCCAGCCCTTGCAGCGCGCCCACCGGCTCGCGGTCGTACCGGAATTCGGCGTCGTAGTCGTCCTCGACGATCGTCGCGTCGTTCTCCCCGGCCCAGGCGATCAGGGCCAGCCGGCGCTCCGGGGCGAGACCGACACCGGTCGGCCACTGGTGCGCCGGGGTGACCACGACGGCGCCGGCGCCGGTCGCGGCGAGGGCGCGGACGTCGACGCCCTGCTCGTCGACCGGTACGGGCACCGCGCGCAGGCCCGCCGCGGTCGCGGCGGCGCCGATGGTGGCGGGTGAACCGGGGTCCTCGAACGCCACGGTCCGCACCCCGCGGGCCGCGAGGACCCGCAGGACGAGGCCCAGGCCCTGCGCGTAGCCGTTGCAGACCACGATGTGCTCCGGATCGGCCGCGGCGGCGCGGACCCGGCGCAGGTAGCCGGCCAGCACCTCGCGCAGGACCGAACTGCCGCGCGGATCCCCGTAGTCGAGCTCAGCCGTCGCCATGCCGCGGGCGGCCTCGCGGGTGGCCCAGAGCCACTCCTGGACCGGGAACGCACCCAAGTCCGGCACGCCCCAACGGAAGTCGGCCACCGGGCGCGGTGCCTTCGCGGGCGGCTCGGCGGCCCCGGGCGGGGCCGCGGCGCCCGCACCGACCCGGGTCGCGGAACCGGGCCGGGTCACCAGGTAGCCCTCCGCGACGAGTTGGGCGTAGCAGTCCTGCACCAGACCGCGGGAGAGCCCGAGCGTACGGGCGAGCTCCCGGGAGGACGGCAGCCGTTCGCCGACCCGCAGGCGGCCGGTGCGGATCGCGTCCCGCAGCCCGTGCTCCACCTGCGCGCGCAGCGGCCGGCCGCCGGTCCGGTCGACGACCAGCAGGAGCTCGGGCGGGGAACTGGACCACTCCGGCGGCATGGAACTGGAGCTTACCGGGGTCCGGTCGCGCGCTTAGCGTCGTGCCGTGACCGGAACCCACTCCTCGCCTCCGCCCGCCCCCGCCCCGCGTCCGCCCCTGGTGACCCGGCCGCTGCTGCTGCGCTTCGTCTCCGGCCTGGCCGCCTCGACCAGCTTCTTCCTGCTGCTGTCGGTGGTCCCCGGCTACGCCGCGGTCGGCGCCGGGGCGAGCGGCGGGGGAGGCGGAGGCGGCCGGGCGGGCCTGGCCACCGGGGCGCTGATGCTGGCGACGGTGGTCGGCGAGCTCGCCACGCCTGCGCTGGTCAACCGCTACGGGTACCGCGTCCTGCTGGCCGTCGGCCTGTTCCTGCTGGGCGCGCCGGCCCTGGCACTGCCGCTCTCCGGCGCCCTGGGGTGGATCGTCGCGGTCTGCCTGCTGCGCGGACTGGGCTTCGCGTTCACCGTGGTCGCGGGCGGCGCCCTGACGGCGTCGCTCATCCCGGCCGAACGGCGCGGGGAGGGGCTGGCCCTGGTCGGCGTCGTCAGCGGGGTCCCGTCGCTGGTGGCCCTGCCGCTGGGCACGTGGACGGCCGCACACGCCGGCTACGGCGTGGTCTTCACGGCCGCGGGGGTGGTCGCGCTCGCCGCGATCGCCTCGGTGCCCGGCCTGCCCGACCGGATCCGCTCCACCGGGCCGGCGGTCGGCGTCACCGAAGGGCTGCGAACCGCCGAACTTCGGCGCCCGGCCGTGGTGTTCGCGGCCACGGCCGTCGCCGCCGGGATCGTCGTCACCTTCCTCCCGCTCGCCGTCCCCGCCGCGGCCGGCGGCGTGGTCGCCCTGGCGCTGTTCGTCCAGCCCGCGGCGGCCACCCTGGCGCGCTGGTTCGCCGGCCGGCTCGGCGACCGGCACGGCCCCGCCCGCCTGGTGCTCCCCGGCCTGCTCCTGTCGGCCGCGGGCACGCTCGTCATGGTGCTGACCGGCAGCCCCGTCGCCGTGGTCGCCGGGGCCGGAATCTTCGGGATCGGCTTCGGCGTCGCCCAGAACGCCACCCTGACGCTGATGTACGCGCGCGTCCCCACCGCCGGCTACGGCGCCGTCAGCGCCCTGTGGAACTTCGCCTACGACGCCGGCATGGGCGCCGGCGCCGTCGCGTTCGGCTGGCTCGCCGCCGCGACGGGCTACCCCTGGGCGTTCGCCCTGACCGCCGCCGCGATGCTGACCGCCGCCGTCCCGGCCCGCCGCGACCGCAGCGCCGCCGCCCGGACCGGGCCGGGCGGGACGGACGCACCCGTGTCGGCATCCGCTCCGCAGCAGTGAACGACACCCGACGGGCAAGGGAGCAGGGGACCACGTGCAGCACTCCGTCCGGCCCCAGGGCAGTCCACCCGTGAACGGCTACAGCCACGCGGTGGCCTTCACCGGGCCGGTGGTCGCGGTCTCCGGGCAGGTACCGGTGGACGGGGACGGCCGGATCGTGGGCGAATCCGACCCGGCCGCCCGGATCCGACGGGTCTTCACCTTTGATCTCCTGGGATGTCCCGCGCTTCAGGCCGGGTCGCCGGACTCGTCCACCCGTCCTTCCGCATCGAGATCGATGCCCTCGCGGCGATCGACGGGGCCGGCCGCTGAACCTGCCGTGCCAGAAGCGGCGGGTGGATCTCTTCGCATCGGAACTGCGCGTGGTCACCGCCGCGCAGGAGCTGGCCGAATCCCTGGGCGCCGACCCGAACCACACGGTCGCAGCGGCGGCGATGGACACCTCCGGAAGGATCCACACCGCCGTGAACGCCCACCGCTTCACCCGGAGGACCCTGCGCCGAACTCGTCGTCCTCGGAGTCGCCGCCGCCCACGCGGGCCCGCTGCTGACCGTCGCTGCGGCCGGAGACCGCGGCCGCGACCTGATCCCGCCCTGCGGACGGTGCCGCCAGGTCCTGATCGACCCGCACCCCGGCGTGATGGTCGCCGTCCCCGGAGAGCACGGGCCGCAACTGCGCCCCGTCCGCCGGCTGCTCTTGGACACCTACGCCGCCCGGACGCGGACGCACGCCGCATCGTCCGCTTCGACAAGCGCCACCACGACGCCGTCGCCGACGGTACCAAGATCACGACGATCCGCCACGACGCCCCCCGTCGCCGTGGGCAGCGCCCTCTTCGTCCTCAGCGTCGACCGGTACCGCCTGGACACCGTCACCGCCCAACAGGCCGGCCTCGGACCCGGCACGACGGTCGAGCAGCTCCGCGCCGGTCCGCGACCCGGGAGGTCCGGCCGTGCCGTGCCCGAACCTTCACGCAGCCGCGCCGCAGGGAGGCTGACTTCCTTGCGCCGCCACCCGACGGGAGGACTGCGGGTCGGGCCGCTTCCGCTGCGGCCCGACCCGGGCCGGGGGACCCCCAACCGGCCCCCGGCCGCGGTCGGGACGCCCCAGGACGCGCCGACCGCTGCGCCGAACACTTCCAGGCGGTGGACCGGCCGGGCGACCCGACTTCCGCCGGCCGGAAGTGCGGGCGGTGGCGTCGGTGTCCGCGCGGGAGGCGCTCACGTTTGGTTAACGTCTCGCTGACGTGCGGAAACGGGCGCGGAGTGTGGTTGACTGACCGGGACTTCCGGCCCGGGGGCGCGCCCCCGGGCGGTGGGGGAGGTCGGGGAATCGTTGGCGTCAGGGGGAGCGATGCGGGCGCTCGCGGCCGTGGGGGAAGCGCGGCTGGAAGCGGACGGGCTGGTGCTGCGCCGTCCGGTGCCCGGGGATGCCCCGCTGGTGTACCGCGGGACGCGGGATCCGCTGGTGCGGGAGTTCCTGCAGGCGGTGATCCCGCACGTGGACCTGGCGGCCGCCGAGCGCTGGCTGGCCGAGGTGCCGCCGCAGCTGTGGACCGGCGGCAGGGCGGCGTACTTCACCGTGGTGCTGGACGGGGAGCCGGTCGGCTGGGCCGAGTTGGTCAACCTGGACGCGGCGGACGAGAGTGCGGAGGTGGCGGTCTGGCTGCTGCCGGAGCACCGCCGGATGCGGACCGCCACCGGTGCGCTGCGGCTGGTCTGCCGCTTCGGCTTCGAGTGGCTGGGCCTGCGCCGGATCGACGCCTTCGCGGCCGCCGACAACATGGCGAGCCAGGTGATGGGTGCCGCGATCGGGTTCCGGCGGGCCGGCTACCGCCCGGCGCTGTTCCGCAGTTCCCGCACGCAGCGGCTGCACGACGCGGTGCACGCCACTCTCGTCCCGGACGACCTGTGCTGACCGGGGCGCGTTCGGAGCAGGGCCGGTACGGGCTCCGACCGATCCGGTGAACCACGCGGTGGGCCACCCCGGTGAGGCGCACCCGGTGGGCCACCGGACGAGGAAGCGGACAAGGAAACGGGCAAGCGCGCGGGCAGGCAACTGCCCGGCAGGGCACGAGGAGTGACGCATGGCAGATGGCATCCGACTGGAGTCCGGCGGCCGCGGTGAGCTGCTGATCGCCGTCGACGGCACGTTCCGGGCGGTCGGCGCGGACGGCGCGGAGCGTACCGGGCGGGTCGACGCCGCGCTGGTGCGGCGGGTGCTGGGCGGTCTCGAGGACGCCCCGTCGCCCGTCGAGGACCCCACTGCGGCGCGGCGGTTGACGGTCGTCGGGCAGCCCGGCCGCCCCGGCCGGCAGTGGACCGACGGGACGGCGGCGCCGGTGCCGGCGGCGGCCGCCGTGCTGGACGCGCTGCTCGACCAGGTGTTCGCCGAGCCCGGCGCCCCCGTGGCGCTGGGCTCGGCGCTGGCGCTGGCCGCTCCGGTGGCTCGCGGGGCCCGTACGGCCGCGGCCGTCGGCGCGGTGGGCGGCCGGGCCGCGTACGCGCTGGTGAACGAGGACGGTTCGTTCGGCCTGACCGCGCTGGACGACGACGAGGCGCTGGGCGGCTCGGACGCGGACGCGGGGCTGCTGCCGACGGCGGTGGCGCTCGGCGCGGCGGCGGGCCGGTCGCTGTTCGCGGTCGGCGGGGCGGACGGCTCGGTGCAGGTCTGGGACGCCGTCACCGGGCAGGTCGCGCACGGCACCACGGGCGGGGAGGGCGCCCAGGCGGTGGCCGCGGCGGTGATCGGGGACGTCCCGGTGGCGTTCTCGGCGGGCCAGTCCGGCGACCTGCGGGCGATGCGCGCGGACAACGGCCGGGTGCTGGGCGCGCTGCCGACCGGGGGGAACGGCGCCACCGTCCTGCGGGCGGCGCACTGCGCCGGGCTCGACCTGCTGGCCGCGGCCGGTGCGGACGGCGCCGTCCGGGTGTGGAACACCGCGGACGGCGAGCAGCTGCACCTGCTGGTCGGCCACCGGGGCGAGGTCCGCGCCCTCGCGGTGCTCTCCGTCGCCGACCAGGCGGTGCTGGCCTCGGCCGGCCAGGACCGCCGGATCCGGCTGTGGGACCTCGCCACCGGTCAGCCGGTCGCCGAGCTGGACGGCCACACCGGCACCGTGACCGGCCTGGCCTTCCTGGAGGTGGACGGCCGCCCGGTGCTGGCCTCCTGCGCGCTGGACGGCACCGTCCGCACCTGGGACGTGTACGACGGCCGTCCGCTGCGCGGCTGGCCGGCGGGCGAGTGGCTGACCGCGCTGGCCGTCGACGGCGCCCGGCTGCTGGTCGGCGACGAGCGCGGCGGGATCACCGCGTGGGACGCCGCCACCGGGGCGGCCCTGCAGACGCCCCCGCTGGGCCGGACGGGCACCCCGGTCACCGCGCTGTCCCGCGGCGAACTGCTGGGCCGTGCCGTGCTGGTGGCCGGGTTCGGCGACGGCACGGTGCTGTGCTGGGACGCGCTGACCGCCACCCGGCTGGTGGAGGTGCCGGCCGACGGCGGCCCGGTGAACTCGCTGGACGTCACCGCGGACGGCCCCGACGGCCCGCTGCTGGTGTGCGGCACCGCCGCCGGGGCGGTGCGCGCCCACGTGCTGCGCGACGGCACCCCGTACCCGCTGCCCACCCCGCACGCCGGGCCGGTCGCCGGGCTGGCGTTCACCGCCGAGGAGCCGCCGCTGCTGGTCTCCGCCGGGCGGGACGGGGTGGTCGCGGTCCGTGACGCGGCCACCGGTGAGCCCCGGCTGCGCTTCGCCACCGGATACCCCGGGACCTCCGCGCTGGCGGTCACCCGGGCCGGCGGGCAGCAGATCCTGGCCACCGTCGGCGCCGATCTGACGGTGCGGCTGTGGCACGGCGGCAGCGGCCGGCCCGGTCCGGTGTGCGCGGGACTGGCGCTGCCCGCCGAGGTGCTGACCTTCGGGCGGCTGGGCGGACGCCCGGTGGTGATCGCCGGGGCGGCGGACGGCACCGTGCTGGCCTGGTCGGTGGAGGACGGCAGCCGGATCGCGGAGCTGACCGGTGGCGGCGCGGCGGTGCGCTCGCTGGTGGCCCGGGAGCTGGACGGCGAGGCCCTGCTGGCGGCGGGCGACACCGCGGGGACGCTGCGGCTGTGGCACCTGGCGAGCGGCAGCCTGCTGAACGAGGCGGCGCTGGAGGGGGCTCCGCTGGCGATCGAGCTCGACGAGGCGGGGGTGAGGATCGTCACCCCCGGTGGCGCCGTCTCCCTCTGAGAACCTGACAACCGGTTAGTAATATGGTGGTCATCTTGCCGGGGTAACCTCCGTTTTCAGATGCATGACAAGAACACGGTGGGGGAAGCGGTGCACTTCCGGCTGCTCGGAGCGGTCTCGGCAGACGGCGCGGACGGGGAACTGCGGCTCGGTCCGGAGAAGCGGCGCAGCCTGCTCGCCCTCCTGCTGCTGCGCCGCAACCGCGCCGTCTCGGTCGCCCAGTTGACCGAGGCGCTGTGGGTCGCCGAGCCGCCCGCCAACGCCCGGACCGTGGTGCAGGGCCACGTGTCCCGGCTGCGGGCGCTGCTCGTCGAGGCGCGGGTCGACCGGGACGAGGTGCACCTGGCCACCGCCGGGGACGCCTACACCCTGCACCTGCCGGACGGGCTGGTGGACGTCGAGCGCTTCGACGCGCTGGTGGCCGCCGCCCGCGCCGAGCGGCACTCCGCCGACGTGGTGGACGCGCTGGAGCGGGCCCTCGGCCTGTGGCACGGTCCGGCACTGACCGGGACGGTGGCCAGCCCGCCGCTGGAGGCCTGGCGGCAGACGCTGGAGGAGAACCGGCTCGCCGCGGTCGAGACGCTGGCCGAGCACTACCGGCTGCTGGGGGAGCCGGCCAGGGCCGCGGAAATTCTACGCGCGGAGACGGTGGAGCACCCGCTGCGCGAGTCGCTGGTCTCCGCCCTGATGCTGGCCCTGTTCGGCGCCGGGCGGCAGTCCGACGCGCTCGACTGGTACCACCGCACCCGCGAGTCGCTCGCCGACCGCCTCGGCGTCGATCCGGGGCGGGCACTGAACGCCGCCTACGAGCGGATCCTGCGCGGCGAGGGCGCCGCCACCGCCGGCGGAGCCCCGGTCGCCGTACTGCCGGAGCCGGTGCTGGTCCGGGTGCCCGAGCAGCGCGCACCCGAACCCGAGCCGCTGCCCGCCGTCGACCTGCTGCCCCGCGCCCCGCGCGGGTTCCACGGCCGGGAGGCGGAACTCGCGGCCCTCGGTGACGCCGCCCGCAGCGCCCCCGACGGCGCCATCGCCCTGGTCACCGGACCGGCCGGGGTCGGCAAGACCGCACTCGCCCTGCACTGGGCGCACCGGCACGCCGCCCGCTTCCCCGACGGCCTGCTCTTCGCCGACCTCGGCGGCCCCGGCGGCCGCCCCGAGTGCGACGTCCACGAAGTGCTCGGCGAGCTCCTCACCGCGCTCGGCGCCGCCCGGGAGGACCTGCCCGACGGCGCCGCCGCCCGCAGCGCCCTCTACCGGCGGCTCACCACCGGCCGCCGGATCCTGGTGGTGATCGACAACGCCTGGGACGTCGACCAGGTCCGCTCGCTGCTGCCCGGCGGGACGGACGCCGTCGCCGTGGTCACCAGCCGGCACCGGATGCTCGGCCTGCTGGTCTCCGAACTGGCCCGTCCCGTCCCGGTGCCGGTGCTCGGCCAGGACGAGTCCACCGCGCTGCTCGCCCGCGTCCTGGGCCCGGCCCGGATCGCCGCCGAACCCGCGGCGGTCCGCGAACTCGCCCGGCTCTGCGCGGGGCTGCCGCTCGCCCTGCGGATCGCCGCAGCCAAGGTCTCCGCCGACCCGCGCCGCCAGATCGCCGCCCTGGTCGGCCAACTCCGCCACGAGCAGCGCCGACTCGCCGGCCTCGCCGCCGAGGAGGTCGGCGTCACCGCCGCGCTGCGGCTCTCCTACGAGCAGCTCCCGCCGCCCGCCGCCCGCCTCTTCCGCGCCCTCGGCCACCTCCCCGGGCCGGTGATCGACGCGTACACCGCCGCCGCCCTCGGCGACCTCGACCCGGACGCCGCCGCACGGGCCCTCGAACAGCTCGCCGCCACCCACCTGGTCACCGAGACCGACGGCGGCCGCTACACCCTGCACGACCTGGTGTGGCTGTACGCCCGGGAGCTGGGCGACCGGGCCGGCCCGGTGGAGCGGCGGCTGGCCCGGGAACGCCTCGCCGACCAGTACCTGTTCACCGGACTCGGTGCCGCCGAGGCCGCCGAACCCGGCAGCCAGCCCTGTTTCGTCCCCGCCCCCGGCAGCCACCGGCCGCGCGCCACGGCCGAGTTCGCCACCGCCGAGGAGGCGCTGGCCTGGCTCGGCGCGCACCGCGAGCCGCTCGCCACGCTGATCGCCACCGCCGACCCCGCCCGGGCCTGGCGGCTGGTGCTCACCCAGTGGCCGCTGATCCTGCGCCGGGTGCGGGACGGCTGGGTACCGCTGCTGCAGCACGCCCTGGAGGCCGCCGCCGAGGCCGGCGACCCCGACGGCGAGAGCCAGGTCCGGGCGCTGCTCGGCTGGGTGCTGGTCTCCAACCGCCGCCTGCCCGAGGCACAGACCTGCCTGGCCCCGGCCGCCGACCTCGCCCAGCGGGCCGGCAACCAGGTCGGCAGGGCGGTCGCCCTGATCAACCTGGCGCTGGTGCAGGCCGAACTCGGCGACCCCGCCGCGGCCGGCGCCGGACTCGCCCAGGGCCTGGAGATCGCCCTGGCCGTCGACCACCGGCACACCGTCACCCTCGCCCTGCACCACCTCGCCCGCCACATGCTGGCCACCGGCCGCCCCCGGCAGGCCGTCGAACACGCCCAGCACGGGCTGGAGCTGACCGCGGACGACGGCCCCGAGGTCCGACGCGTGCTGCTGCACACCGTCTGCGGCGAGGCGCTCACCGGCCTCGGCCGGCACTCCGAGGCCCGCGTCCGGCTGCTGGCCGCCCTCGCCGAGGCCGAGCAGCTCGGGCACGACCAGGCCACCGCCGAGGTCCTGCGCGCCCTCGCGGGCGCCGAGGACGCCGCCGGACTCGGGCGGTCCGCCGCCGGCCGGCGGCGCCGCGCCGACGAGATCAGCCCGGGATGAGCGGGACGGACCGGCGCCGGCCCGGTGCGGGCCGGCACTCCGGCGGCGAGCTGCGGAAATCGGTTGACGAGACGTTAGCGACGCGCATGCGGGGCGCAAGTGGCGCGGGGGAGTCTGGGAGGGTGCGGCCGCCGTGGGTTTCCCGGTGGCGCCCGTGGCACCGCGTCCGCTTCTGCTCACCCGGTCGCCCCGGGGGCCCGGAAGTCCCTTGCCGCCCGAACCACGGGGCAGAGTCAGCGGGAGGGGTGTCCGGGGATGGCCGGCGAATCGGTGTGGATCGACCTCGACGAGGTCCAGGCGTCAGCCAAGACGATCATGGGGTTGCTGAAGGAGCTGGAGGGCCCGGCCAACCAGCTGGAGGCCGTCTTCAAGCAGGTCCAGGCCTCGGTCTACGGCACCGACCTGCTCGGCAAGTCGCTGCAGGGGTCCGGCTCCTCGGTCGGCGGCCTCGCCCAGCACCAGGAGCAGGTGCTGGAGGGCATCAGGGTGCTGATGCGCAACGCCTCCGCGATGGGCGAGAACCTGCTGACCATGGCGGCGCGCCACTCCTCCAACGACGAGCAGGTGGCGTCCGCGCTGTCGGGGATCAGCGGCACCGGGGCGGTGCCCGCCTCGCCGGCTGCCCTGAGCCTGCCGTCGGGGACGGTGCCCGCCGCCGCCACCCAGGTCGGCGTGAGCCTGCCGGACGGGGTCGCCGCCGCACCGCTGGCGATGCCCGTCGGGAGGACCCTCCCGGACCTCGACCCGGTCGCCCCGCCCCCGCCGGTCGCCCCGGTCAGCGTCCCCGACGCCGGAGTCGGCTACCACGACCCCGACGCGCCGGACCTGGACTACAACGACCACCCGAACCCGCTGTTCGTGGACCGGCCGCACGGGGGCGGCGGCGGACACATGCTGATCTGATCCCCGAGGAGGTCCCGACGACCTCCCGCCGGCCGGCCCGAGCGGCGACGGCCCGGCGTCGAACCACCCGACGCCGAGGACCGCCCGCCCGGCCGGCCGCCACCACGCCCTTGGCACCCCCAGCCCCGACGGGCCGTCACCGGACCACACCGGTGACGGCCCCGCCGAACCGTCACCGACACCTTCCGGAGAGCCTCCCGCCATGATCGAGCTGCCGGCCGACCTCGCCGAAGTACTCAAGACCGTGCAGAGCAACGAGAACGGCGCGGACATCGCCTTCCCGGACGGCGACGAGGAGCTGCTGGCCCGGCTCGCCGAAGCCTGGGACAAGTGGAACGAGGTCGCCGGCACCCACGTCCAGGCGATCGCCCAGGCCGCGCAGCGCGCGATGGCCAGCATGTCCGGACCGGCCGCCGACAGCTTCCAGCAGTACCTGGAGAAGTTCGCCGCCGGCGACGGCTCGCACGTCGCCACCACCCTGCAGGCCGGACACGGCCTCGCCCAGAGCCTGCACGGCGCGACCCGGGCGCTGACCGGCACCAAGAACGAGATGATCCGCGAACTCCAGTACGCCAAGGAGTACATCGAGCAGAACCCGGCCGGCAAGAACGACGACATCGCCCAGTCCGAGGGCATCAAGCAGGCCGCCGCCACCTACCACCAGTACATCGGCGAGGTCGGCAATGGCGTCGACGGCATGCTGCGCACCAGCGCCGGCCACATCGCCGACATGACCGGCATGGGCAAGACCTGCACCCTCAACGGCGCGGGCGGTTCCGGGGGCGGCGCCGGTGGCGACGGGACGCTGAGCGCCCGCACCGCCGTGGACGGCCGCCCCGCCCTCGCGATCGACCCGCGGACCGGCCTGCCGATCCCGGCCGGTACCGCCATCGACCCCACGACGGGCCTGCCGATCCCGCCCGGCACGGCGATCGACCCCACGACGGGCCTGCCGCTGGTGCCGGGTGCGGCGATCGACCCGGCCACCGGCCTGCCGATGAACGCCGTCGCCGGTACCGCCCCCTTCGCCATGCCCGCCCCCAACCCGATCGGATTCGACGGGGCCGGCGGTGACGGCGGCGGGGGCGGCGGGGGCGGATCGTACGGCGGTGGCGCCGGTGGAGGCGGCGGCGCGTACGGCGGCGGTGACGGCGCCCACGGCGGGGGCGGCGGGTCGGACACGCCGAGGCTGAAGCCGTTCACCCCGCTGACCCCCACCCAGCTGGACCTCGGCGGCGGCGCGGGCGTCGGCGCCGGCACCCCGACCTTCACGCCACTGCCGCTCAGCCCGAGCCACGGCTCGCTGAACCTCGCCGGGATGTCCGACCTCAACCTCGGCGGGGGCGCGGGCGGTTCGGCGCTCGGCACCGGCCTCGGAGTCGGCGGCGGACTCGGTGGCGCCCTGGGCGGCGGAGCAGGCGGCTCCGGGGCCGGCGGCCTGTCCCCGTTCGGTGGGGCGGGCGGCCTCGGCAGCGCGCTCGGCGGTGCGCTCGGTGGCGCCGGCGCCTTCGGCGGCGGGGCGGACGGCGTCGCCTCGGCGCGAGCGGGCGGCCTCGGCGCGGCGTCGGCCGGCGGCATGGGCGGCGGCATGGGCGGCGCCGCCGCAGCCGGAGCGATGGGCCGCGCCGGCGCGGCCGGTGGTGCCGGAGCCGGAGCCGCAGGCAGTGGGGCCCGGGCCGGCGCCGCGGGCGGCATGGGCGGCGGCATGGGCCACATGCCCGGCGCCGGTGCCGGTGGGCGCGGCGGCGGCGGGGGAGGCCGCAAGGGCAACCGTTTCCTCAGCCCCACCCGCTTCGGCACCGAAGGCGGCGAGGAGGAGGAGCTGCCGACCACGGACGCCGGCATCCTCGGCCAGGCCGGCGATGCCGTCCAGCGGGACCGCCGCTGGCAGCGCGCCCGCCAGGGCTGGCTGGACGACGCACGCGCCGACGGCACCTTCGCGGCACCCGCACCGGCACCCGCGGCCGCCCCCGGCCCCACCAGCGAGCAGGCGGTCCTCAACCAGCTCGCCGGCGTGCTGCTCGGCGCCCCGGCGGGCGGCGACGGCACCGAGCCGGCGACCGCGGCCGAGACGGCGACCGTGCCCGGGACTGCGGCGACGGCCACGGCTCCGGTCGAGCCGGCGGCCCGTCAGGAGCGCGCCGTCACAGCAGTGGAACCGGCCGGCGAGGAGGACGAGGGCTACCTGGAGCGCTCCCGGGCCGCTGCGGCGCGCCGCGGACACCCCGACGCGCCGGAGACCGCCGCCACCCCGGCCGTCTCCGTGGCCGCCACCCCGGGCACCCCGACGGCCGCCGCCCCCGGCACCCCGGCCGCGGAAGCCCCTGCCCGGCCCGCCCCGCTCCGCGAGGAGGGCGGCTACCAGGTCCCCAGCCCCTTCCTGCGCGCCGCACTCACCCGGCTCGCCGCGCCCGCCGCGGACTGAACCGCGCCCGCCCGTCGCACCCGCACTGACGAAGGAACACCGACACCATGAGCAACGACGAGCCGGCCTGGTACGAGGCCGAGGCCACCGCCCGGGTCGAACCCGCCCACCTGACCCGGGTGGAAGGCATGCGGATCGGCACGGTCGCCGCCGAGGGCGTCCCCGCCGAGCCGATGCTCCAGGCGCGCATGGCGGAGGTGCAGGCCGAACCGATGCAGCGGGCCCGGCTGGCCGACGCGATGCCCGCGGAGCCGACGACGCTCCGGGCCGCCGAGATGCAGGCCGAGCCGTTGCAGGCGGTGAGCGGACGGGTCGCGGCTGAGCCGTTGCAGGCGGTGTCGGGGAGGACGGCGGCGGAGCCGTTGCAGGCGGTGTCCGGGACCGAGCGGCTGCAGGACGGGCTCACGGCCCGCACCGCCGTGGACGCCGTCGCCGCGGAGCCGCTGCGCCGGATGTCGGGCACGGTTCCGGCCCAGGCCGCGCAGCAGCGTCTGACCGCGCCGGAGACGGGCAAGCGCAGGGCCGCGTCCGGTGACGGCGGGGGCGGTGCCGGGCAGGGCTTCCGGGTTGCCCCGGAGCAGTACCGGGCGGCGGTCTCGCCGCTGCTCGCCGCGTCCGAGCAGGTCCGCTCCCTCTACACCTCGCTGAGCGCCTTCCTGCCCTCGCTGGAGGCGCAGCACCCGTGGGGCAACGACGAGTCCGGCAAGAAGTTCGCCGAGGGTGAGAAGGGCTACCTGAAGTACAGCAAGGACACCCTGGAGGTCGTCAAGGGCCTGCCCGACGCGCTGAAGGGCATCGCCGACGGCATCAAGGCGATGGCCGAGGGCTACCAGAACGCGGACGAGTCGATCACCTCCGCGTTCAACGGCATGGACACCGGTGCGAGCCCGATTCCCCAGGCGCCGACGCTTCCGAGCGCGCCCGTGAACAACCCCGTACACATCCCGGTGACCCCGCGGATCCGTCCCAGCGGAAGGCACTGACCCATGGCTGTCGAACTCCCCGAGCCCCTCCAGTGGGTTCTCCTGCTGCTCGCGGGCTGCCGTTGGCCCGAGGCGGACGAGGACCAGCTCCGCGACATGGCCGAGCACTGCCGCAAGGCCGCCGAGGGCCTGAAGGACGCCACGCACAGCTCCGACGCCGCGATCAAGCGGGCGCTCGACGGCCAGCAGGGCGTCGCCGCCGAGGCGTTGAACACGTACTGGGCCAAGTTCACCACCGGCAAGGGCACCCAGGAGGACCCCGGCTACCTGCCCGGCGCGATCAACGCGCTCAACGGCATGGGCGACATGCTGGAGCAGATGGCCAACTCCGCCGAGACCGCGAAGATCCAGATCATCGCGCAGCTCGGCATCCTCGCCTTCGAGCTCGCCACCGCCGAGGCCGAGGCCCCGTTCACCGCGGGAGCCTCGCTGCTCCAGGTGCCGGTGATGATCGGGGCCAGCCGGACCGTGGTCTCCACCGTCCTGAAGACCCTGCTCAAGGAAATGCTCCAGATGGCGGCCAAGCAGGCCGCCCAGATGGCCGCGATCAACCTGCTCGCCCAGGGCATCGAACTCGCCGAGGGCCACCGCAAGAGCATCGACACGAAGGAGCTCGGCCAGAACGCGCTCGGCGGCGCGATCGGCGGCGCCTCCGGCCACCTGATCGGCAAGGGCATCGGCGGTGCCGGCAAGAAGCTCGGTATGGAAGGCGCGCTGAACTCCACCGCCGGCAAGATGGGCACCGGCGCGGTCGTCGGCGTCGGCGCGGACGTCTCCACCCAGCTCATCACCACCGGCAAGGTCGACAGCGAGTCCCTGCTCGGCTCCGGACTCTCCGGCGGTGCGGGCGCGGGCCTGCACGCCGGCGCCTCCGCGATCAAGGGCCACGCCAACGCCCCCAAGCCCGCCGAGGTCCCGCACCTGGACCTGCCGAACACCGGCGGGACCCACGACGGACCGCCCACCTTCAACAAGCCCAGCACCTCCACGGGCGAGGCCGGCTACCACGGACCGACCGGCGGCAGCGGCTCCCCGTCCGGCTCCGGCTCCGGCTCCGGCACGCGGTCGGTCGACGACGGGACCGGGACGGCCGCAGGGTCGGGCGCCGGTTCGCACGCGAGCGCCGGGTCGGGATCGGCTTCGGGTCCGGGCCTCGGTTCCGGTGCGGGCACGCACGCGGGCTCGGGCACCGGTACGGGCGCGGGCGAGTCGAAGGTGAACGGGCTGAGCCCGTTCGGCTCGGGACGGTCGAGCGAGGCCCCGGCGTCCGCCGGTGGCAGCCACACCGCACCGCCGACCCACGAGGCGACGGCCGGAGGCGCCGGCAACGTCCCGCGCCAGGGCGGCCACGAGACGCCGACCGCACACGAGCCGGCGCCGCGTCCGGAGGGTGCCGGATCGAACCACGGGCAGGCGGCTCCGCCGGTCGCCCACGAGTCGGTGCCGCGCCAGGAGACGGGTTCGCACGAGTCCGCGCCGCCGCGCCAGGAGCAGGCGCCGCGTCACGAGCAGTCGGTGCGCCCGGAGACGGCCCCGCCGGCCTCGCACGAGTCCGCGCCGCGTCCGGAGGGTTCCAGGCCGGGCCACGAGCAGGCGGCTCCGCCGGTGTCGCACGACCCGGTGGGCCGTCAGGAGAACACGGCCCGTCCGGAGACGGCTCCGCCGGCGTCCCACGAGTCCGCGCCGCCGCGTCAGGAGCAGGCGCCGCGTCACGAGCAGTCGGTGCGCCCGGAGACGGCTCCGCCGGCCTCGCACGAGTCCGCGCCGCGTCCGGAGGGTTCCCGGCCGGGCCACGAGCAGGCGGCTCCGCCGGTGTCGCACGACCCGGTGGGCCGTCAGGAGCAGCCCACCCACGAGCCGGTGGCGCAGCGCGGCGACCACGAGCCGGTGCAGCAGGCGGCGCCCCGGCACGAGCAGCCGGCGCAGGAGCACACACCGGCCCCGGAGCACGCCGGCCAGGGGAGCACGCCGCGGCACGAGCCCGCGGTGGAGCAGAACGGTGCCGGGAACGCTCCGCGCCACGAGCAGCCGCGGCACGAGCCCGCGACCGCGCACGACGGCCCGGAGAACACGCCTCGGCAGGAGCAGCCCGGCACGTCGGGCGGCCCGCGCCCGGCGGTGCACGAGCAGCCGCCGGCAGCTGACCAGGCAGCCGGGCATGCCGGCGGGCCGGTGCGGGGGAGTGTTCCGGAGTCGTCCGACGTGGCGCCGCAGCGCGGTGGCGCGGCGGTGCCCAACCTGTCCGGGATGCTCGGCGGCGCCGCGCACCTGGCCGGGTCCGGCAGTGACACGCACCTCGACGGCGGTACCCGGATCGCGGGCGGTCAGACCCAGACCAGGCCGGCCCCCGGGCCGGAGACGGTGCCGGGGCACGTCGTGCCCGACAGTGCCGGATCCACCGGGCAGCAGCCGGCGGGCACGCCGCCGATGCCGGGCGGGTTCGTGCCCGGCCCGGTGGCCGGCGGCGGCGCCGCCCACAACCCGGGCGGTGGCAGCCGTACGCCGTCGACCCACGGCCCGACCGGTCCGGTGTCGAACCGTCCGGTGGAGCCGACCCCGCAGCCCGCGGGCGGCACCCTCCGGCCGGGTGCGGGCCGTACGTCCGACACCCACGTGCCGCCGCCGCCCCCGCCGCCGCAGCACCAGGCTGGCGGTGCGCCGCGGACCCTCGGCGACCCGAACGGGCCCTCGTCGTCCACGCCCCGCACCGGCCGGACCGGCGACGAGCACCTTCCGCCGCCGCCCCCGCCGCCGTCGGGCAACGACCGGATCCGTCCGATCGACGAGGCACCGACCCCGCACGAGCTGGCGCAGCTGCACCAGCACCCGAACGGCCCGTCGCTGATCCACCCGCCACAGGCGGACGCGGCGGCGCTCGCCCAGTACAAGAGCAACAACAAGTTCAACTTCAAGCTGACCGGCGAGCTGCAGGCCGCGGCGAACACGCTGCCGCACAGCTCGTGGGGACGCCACGACTCGGGCGTCCTGACGCCGAGCGGCAGGCCGGACGTCAAGGTCAGCCCGTACTCGCAGTCGTTCAAGACGCACCTCGACCCGCTGACCCTCAAGGCCCTGCACCCGCACGCCTCCAACGCGATCACCGGGCCGCTGCGCACCGCGCTCGGTGACGGCGCCGTGGAGTTCAACGGAAACCGCGTGCTGGAAGCGGCGGGCGGCCTGGACTTCCGCACGCAGGAGCACTTCCAGCAGCAGGAGATCCGGCGCAACGTGCTGGAGCGACTGGCCCGCCACGACTCGGAGCAGACCTGGCACCCGGTCGGCGAGCAGCGGGTGAACGAGCACCTGGACGGTTCGAACTCCGCCATGGACGGCGCGAACCGGCTGCTGAACGGGCACGGCGGCCACCCCGGCCACGACGGGATCGTGCTGGGCGAGGCGCACAACCAGTCGCCGAGCTGGCGCTTCCTCAACGAGAACATGCACGACCTGAAGGCCGCGGGCGTCGACCGGATCTACGTCGAGTCGCTCCGCGACGACGCCTTCCGCCAGCACCTGGACGAGTTCCAGCGCCCCGGCGGCACCATGTCGCCGAACCTGGAGAAGATGCTCCGCACGTACGACAGCAACACGAACTCCCCGGCGGGCCACGGTCTGTACGAGACCGTGGTGAAGGCCAAGGAGGAGGGCGTGACGGTCCACGCGGTGGACGGCTACCCGGCGCGTCGGCCGGGAGGGGCCGGTCCGCTTCCGCTGCAGGAGCGGGCGCGGCTGCTCAACTCGTACATGAACCACGCCATTTCGGAGAGCGGCGGGACCGGCAAGTACGTGCTGGTCACTGGCAAGGCGCACGTCCACGAGCACCCGAACAGCGACGGGCACCGGATTCCCGGTGTGGCCGAGATGCTGGGCGTCCCGGCGGTGCGGCTGACCGACTCCGGCCGGCCGAACCCGGGCGGTGCGCCGCACGACGCGTCCGCCGCCACCGACCCGGGGAACATGCGGCTCGGCTACCTCGCCCCGGAGCCGACCGGGTACGACCCGGCGAACAGGCCCCTGCAGCACGGCAACGGTGCGCCGCCCGCGCCGCCGGCCGCGCCGGTGCCGCACCAGGGCGAGGGCAGTTCCTCGCAGTCGAACCAGCACCTCGGCAGTGACAACAGCCCACCGCCTCCGCCGGTGTCCCACCAGGGTGAGGGCAGCGGATCGCCCTCCACCCGGAGCCTCGGCAGCGACAGCACCCCGCCGGCCCCGCCCGCCCCGCCGACCCAGCACGGCACGGCCGGATCCTCGCCGTCCGGCCACCAGCCTCCGGCTGCGACCACGACGCCGGCCGCCAGCCACAACGCGCCGCCGTCCACCGCGCACAACCAGCCGCCGACGACGGGTCACACCAACCCGCCCGCCACCGGTCAGCACAACACGCCGTCGACCAGCAGCCACGACCAGTTCCTCGACCGGCAGAGGCAGGCGCGGGACGCGGAGCTGCAGGCTCTCTCCAACCGCACCCCGGTGCGCGACGCGGTGGACCAACTCGGCCGAGAGCAGCGACCGGTGGCGACGCCGCCGGTCGGCGCCGACCGGCTGCGCCAGGACCTGCCGGGCATGACCCCGCAGGAGCGGGCCCGGGAGCTGGCGAGCCTGACGCCGGAGAACCGGCGGTGGCTGGCGCGCGACCCGCAGACGGTGGACGCGCTGAAGAACGGGCTGCCCCCGAAGGACTTCGCCCGCACCGCGGCGGAGCTGATGGTCCACGTGGACCCGCGCGCCGAGCGCGCGGCCTCGGCGCGGCAGGAGGCGCAGCAGCAGATCGCCCGGATGCTCCAGGACCCGGAGACCACCGCGCGGCTGCTGAAGAACGGCGCCGACGTCGTGGTGGTCCCCAAGGACGTGCGGATGCCGGACGTCCCGGAGCTGAACAACCTGCGCGGCGTGCACAACAACTCCTCGGCGGGCGCCGGCCGCGGCTACGACGACATGCGCGGCTCCGGCGGACGCCACTCGGCGGTCACCGAGGAGAACCTGCTCGGCGAGCACACCCCGATCGGGCACGGCGGGCACTACGAGGACGGGTACTCCACCACCACGCACGAGTTCACCCACACCGTGCACCGCTACGGTCTGGACGCGAACGACCAGAAGCTGATCACCGACACCTTCAACCAGAAGCAGGGCGACCCGAACGCCGCCTGGCCGGACGGCCCGCGCCACGACGGCAGCGGGAAGCCGGTCGACAACTACTCCTCGCGCGACGAGCAGGAGTACTTCGCGCAGGTCACCAACGCCTACCTGGGCAACAACCACGGCACCGACCCGTACACCGGCCAGCCGCGCAACAACGGCGCGGACTGGGTCCGGCAGCACGAGCCGGCCGTGCTGCCGCTGCTGGAGCGGCTGTACGGCAAGGACCCGGGCGCGGTGCACGCCGGTCCGGCCAACCCGGTGCACGCCACCGCGGCCGAGAACCGGATGTACGAGGGCTTCCGGGAGTTCATGGACCAGGTCGACGGCAACGGGAGCAACCCCCCGGCCCACCAGCAGCCGACCACGCCGCCGCCCACCCCGCCGGCGGCCAACCCGGCTCAGCACGGCGGGAGTTCCTCCCACCTGCCCCCGCCGCCGCCGAAGGCACCCGGCTTCGGCAGCAAGCCCGCGGCCGACGACGGCTACTCGCACAAGATCGACGGCGAGAAGACCTTCGACGCCATCAAGGACTTCCTGCCGGACTCCGCGGAGTTCGACAAGGTCAAGGACACCCTGAAGAAGTACGAGCGGTCCGCCCTGATCGACGGCGACACCGACGCGATCATGCACGCGTACGAGCAGCAGAAGCAGTTGCACGTCGACGTGCTGCGCCGCAACGTCCCCGAGCAGCTGGACGCGGTCAACCACCGGCTGGACGCGATCGCCCACGAGACGCCGGACCGGCAGGCCGAACTGGCCGGTGAGAAGCACAACCTGGAGACCGCGAAGGCCCACCTGGAGGGCCAGCGGGACCGGCTGGCCGTCTACGAGCACGAGCTGGCCCGGCTCAAGGGCGAACCCAAGGCCGGGACCGCGGAGTTCAAGGCCCTGCAGGACGCCCGCGCGCAGGCCGAGCCGCGGATCGCCAAGGACGCGATGGCGCGGATCGAGGAGCAGCGCAAGTCCGTCGCCGACCTCCGCACCTCGGCCGACCAGCGCCTCCAGGACGCCGAGAACGCCTACCAGGGCGAGAAGACCAAGCGGATCTCCGGCGGCGGCAAGGACGAGAGCGCGGCCGAGAAGGCCGCGAAGACCACCCGGAACGTGTACGAGAGCCGGGTGGAGGACCTCAAGCTCCGCGAGCAGGAGCTCGCCAAGGACCTCCAGGCCCGCAAGGACGCCCTGGCCGGCAACTACGGCGCCACGCCGCCGAAGCCGAAGAAGGGCGCCGACCAGCTGTTCGCGGACGGCGCCTACCGGGCCGCGTTCGGGTACTCGGACCACGGCGTCATGGCGGGCGAGCCGCACGCCGAGAAGACCGCCCGCCGGATGGAGGACGGCAAGGTCAAGCTCGGCACCGCGGTGGTCAACCGCAACCACGTGGTGGCCGACTACATGGTGCACAAGTACGTGACGGCCGCCGTGTTCAAGGCCCGGTCGTTCGGCGACGAGCAGCACCGGGTCGAGGCGTCGCGGACCTTCTCCGACTTCGCCGACACCATGGCGCCCGACCAGCACCGCGTGCTCGACAAGGCCGGCAAGCAGGCCGCCAAGCGGCTCGGCGCCAACGACATGGAGCACGCCGCGCTCGCCTGGCGCGACCTCGGCTACACCGCCAAGGACGTGGACCTGGGCAAGGCCTACGGCAACGACGGGCTGGAGTCCGCCTTCGCCCCCGCGAAGCTGGACGACCCGGCGAGCGCCGCAGCGGCCCGCGACGAGGTGCGCAACCAGCTCGACCGCTCCGGACTGGTCGGACCGGCCAAGGCCGAGTTCGACCGGTACGCGGACACCGTGCAGCGGTTCTCCGACGCCCCGTCGCCGCAGCACCTGGCGGAGATGAAGGACGCCCTCGCGGACGTCCGCACCAAGGTCCGCGAGCAGGCCGTCGAGGACCTCGCCCTGGTCCACGGCATCACCGGGCCGCACCGCCTCGACGACGCCGTCGCGGCCGCCCGGCAGGCCGCCGCCGAGCCGCCCGCCGGCCCCGGCAACTCCCCGGCGCACGAGCGCCTCGCCGACCGGATCGACGACCTGGCGGGCTCGTACGACCGCCTCGGCCAGGACCGGCAGGACCTGAAGAGCCTGGCGGACCAGCTGCGCAACGACCCCGGCGCGGTGCGGCCCGAGCAGCTGGAGGCGTTCGCCGACAAGCTGCCGAACGAGCGCGAGCAGCTGCGGCAGGACGAGGTCGACCGGCGCCGCGAGGAGGCGGCGCAGACCCTCAAGCCCGGCGGCACCCCGGCCGCCCAGCAGAAGGCCGCGGAGAAGCTGCTGCCCAAGGCCGACGCGGACATCGCCGCCGTCGCCCAGCAGTACGGCGGCGGCTTCCCGCGGGCCGGCGCGGGGGAGAACCACCCCGCCGGCCTGTTCGACCGGGCCGTGCAGGCCAAGGTCGAGGACGTGCCGAAGCTGATCGAGGAGATCACCGCCGGCCTGTCCAACAGCGCCTCCAACCTGCGCTTCGGCGACGAACTCACCAACAAGTGGATCCAGAACTTCCTGGACCCGCACGTGGTCCGCGACCAGGACGTGCTCACCGCCGTCGCCAAGGGCGACCTGCCGCCCGAGGCGCTGTACTCGCCGCACACCCTGGACCTGCTGCGCGGCCTGCGCACCCTGGAGGACACCGGCCTCGCCCCGCGCGAGCTGCGCGACCTGATGGCCCCCAAGACCGAGGCCGACATGGTCGACCTCCACCAGCCGGGCCAGAAGCCGAGCGCCAGCGCGGTCAACATCGCCGACGAGCACGGCATGCTGAACCACGCGGGCGGCGACACCCCGGTCTCCTCGTCCGGCGACTTCACCCGTCAGCCGGGGCAGTCCGCCAACCCGGTGGTCGGCTCCGAGGCGCTGCACGACCCCGCCCGCGACGCCCGCCCGGGCGCCGAGGGCCACGAGATCGGCGCCACCCCGCCCCCCGCGACGCCCCGGCCCGCCACGAGCCAGGACACCGACGTGGTGATGGCCACCCAGGACCACGACACGCCCACCGCGTCGCAGGTCCACGACGTGCCGATGGCCTCGCAGGACCACGACGTGCCGATGCTGTCGCAGAACCAGAACCAGAACCAGAGCCAGGACCACTCGATGGCCTCGCAGCAGACCGTCCGGCCGGAGAAGCGGCGGCTCGATCCGGACGACGACGTGCTGATGACCGACGCGCCGCCGTCCAAGCGCCGGGCGACGGACGCCGTCCCGACGCCGCCGCCCCCGCCGCCGGTCACGCACCCCGCCGCGGACGGCCACCAGGGCACCGGCACCCGGGGCTTCGGCTCGCTGCCCTCACCGCCCCCGCCGCCGACCACCGGCCACAACTCCGGCTCCGGGTCCGGTGCTTCGCACCAGACGGCGGCCGAGCACGGAGGCACGCCGGAGCACCAGGGGCCGCAGCACGACGGCCAGCACCACGAGGCCGACCCGCAGCACCCGCACGAGGACGCCGACCAGCAGCTGCCGCCCGTCGAGCCGCTGCTCCCGCCGGTCGGCACCCCCGAGCACGGGATCATGCACGACCCGGGGAGCTTCCTGCGGGACACCCCGGTCGGGGTGGACTTCGGCTCCGGCCTGAAGCTCCGCACCGAGGGGCTGCAGCAGCACCAGGTCAACTCCTTCCTCGCCAGGTTCGAGGACAGCGACCGGCACTGGTTCGCGCTGGTCCGCGACCCCGCCCGCAGCACGCCCGACCGGGACGCCTTCGTGCTGACCCCGGCATGGGAGAAGTACGCCCAGCACAGCGAGGACTTCCGGCCCCCGGCCGGTGTCCGGCTGCCCGACCCGATGCCCGACCACCACTACGTCACCGCGCTGTACGCCCCGTACAAGTCCGGGACGGCGGGCGAGGACCACACCATCGGGCACGTCGAGGTGCCGCTGCACCCGGACCCGGCGCGGCCGGGCGACGCGCTGGTGTTCACCGGCGGCATGAACGGCTGCGCGTTCGTCGCCACCGACGTGAACCCGCACACGGACACCTTCCAGCTGTGGCACTTCCAGTCGTACTCGGCGAAGAACAACCTGATCGGCGGCGCCGACTTCCGGGCCGGCAAGACCGTCACCGACTGGTTCGGCCCGGACGAGTACCGCTCGCCGCACCCGTTCACCTTCGAGGTCACCAACGTCCTGCACCACGGTCCGGACGGCTGGCAGATCACCAGCCAGGAGTCGGTGCAGGAGCACGGCAACCCGCACATCGGCCGGCAGACCACCCGCCCGTTCCGGCTCGACCCGCCCACCGAGGCGGACCGGGTCCGGATGACGGTCGGCCCGTACCACATCAACGCGAAGGAGCAGGTCGAGCGGTTCGACGACCTGGCGAACAAGCTGGTGGGCAAGCTCCCGCCGGCCACCGACCAGAAACTCCTCCCGGTCCGCAACGAGCTGCTCGCACAGGTCCGCGACATGCGGGCCCGGCTCGCCCAGCAGGCCGACGCCGTCGGCGCGCTCAAGCAGCCCGACACCACCATGCAGCAGGTCCACGACGGCGCGGTCGCGCTGCACCAGCAGGCCGCCGCCGACCACCAGTTCGCGCAGGACCAGGCGATGCTGTTCACCGCCCGGATCAGCGCGATGGGCCACTCCAGCGAGCGCTTCCACGAACTGGAGTCGCTGCAGCGCCAGCTCTTCGCCGAGTTCGCCCCGCAGAACGACCGCTCCTGGCTGTCCGTCATGTCCCGTGACAGTGCCGGCCAGTTGCAGAGCCTCGCCGACGCGCAGCAGCACGACCCCGCCGCGGGCTTCGGCTCGCTGCCCACGTCCACGCCGCCCGCCACCACCCACGGCACCGGCACCGGCACCGGCACGCCCGAGCACCGGCAGTCCGATCCGATGGACGTCGACCAGGCCGACCGGACCGCCCCGCACCAGCGGGACGCGGACGGCGACGCCGTGATGCACGAGCCCGCCCAGCCGAACGACCGCAAGCGCGGACGGGACGAGGACGACGACCCGGACGAGCAGCCGGTCGCCGAGCGGGAGGCGAAGCGGCGCCGGACGCCGTCGTACGAGAACACCGACGCGGTGATGCACGACCGCGGCTACCAGGCGGTCGACCGGGAGCACCCGCTCACCCAGGAGCTGGTGCGCTACCTCGGCGGCGAGCCGACGGTGCACCCGCCGATGAGCTCCTTGCTGCTCGGCAAGGTGAACCCGCACGCCGCACCCGTCCACCCGGCCGAGGGCTTCCGGGTCGGCAACGACCTGAACGCCTGCCTGGAGAACGTCGAGGCCTACCGGGACACCCACTTCGGCCGGCCCCGGGTCTCCGGGCAGACGCTGCACGGCACCGTGGAGCCGATCCCCGGCAACACGCTGTGGAAGCGCCACGATGGTCCGGCGCTGTTCGGCGAGGGCGACGCCGCCGTCGCCAAGCTGATGGACACCGTGCGCGCCGGCGGACCCGGCAGCTTCGCCACCGTGCTCGGCGCCGGCAAGGAGGGCGCGGGCCACGCGGTCGCGCTGGTCCACGACCGCGACGGACAGCTGCGGTGGGCCGACCTGACCGACCGCAAGGTCACCCCCGCGACCGGACGGATGCCGGAGAACTTCCGCTCCGGCTGGACGCTGTGGGCGTCGGTCGCCGACCCGCGCGAGAACAACATCTCGGGCCCGCACGACCCGGACTTCATGGACACCTACTCCACCTTCACCCGGCCCGGGCCGGAGCCCACCCCGGAGCCGATGGACGTGGACGGCTTCGGCGAAGGCCGGTCCACCGGCGACCCGAAGGGAGCGTGAGAGGGGGGGGGGCGGAACCGAGGAGGCGGGGACCGCCCAGGTCCTGGACGACCACTCGGGCGGTACGCCGAACACCGGGTCGCCGACCCGCAACGCTCGGGAACCGACGGCCCGGACGCCCAACGGCGACCGGCCCGACGGCCCCGAGGACGGCGCTCCCCGGCGAACCTCCCGAGGCCAGCGATGCGGTCCGCAGGATGATCTCCGCCTGGTCCTGGGCCGTCCGCCCGTGCGGACCTGCCGTCCGGTCCGTCCCTCGACGCATCGGGGGACGGGCCGTTGCCCCTTCGGCCTCCGCCTGGAAGCCGTCCGCCTCGCCAGAGCGCCCCGACGGCGGCTACCCGGCGGCGTCGGGGAGTTGGGGCGGGCAGGTGCCGCCGGGGTCGGTCCGGAGTTCGAAGTGCCAGATCTCGTTGGCGTACACCTGGCACAGGCCGTACCGGGCGCCGTGCTGGATCAGCCAGTAGTCGGCGGCGGTGGGGCCGATGTCCAGTGCCCTGCCGGCCACGTGCGTCGACTTCTCCGGCGTGTTCACGTAGCGCCGGGCCGCGTCCAGGCTCCCGTACCGGGTCACCGCCCGGTCCAGCAGGCGCTGCTGGTACTCCTTGCTGCGCCAGCCGGAGGTGACGGTCATGGTGATGCCTTGGGCCTGCGCGTCGCGGGCGGCCCGCCGGACGGCGTCGAGCAGGGGGCCGTCGAGCTTGCGGACGGCGGGCGCCTCGTCGTCGAAGGGGCTGAGCGCCTCGCCCGCGGCGAGTTCGCCGTCGGCGGTGGTGTCCGAAGTCGCTGCGGCGGCCAGGGTCCGCAGCACCGTGTCGGCGGACGGGGTTCCGCTGACACCGACGGCGAGGGCCGCCAGGACGGCGGTCGCTGCGGCGCCGCCGAGCAGTTGGCGCCGCCGGGTCCGGCGCGTCCTCGTCGCTGTGCTGCCCATGCCTGCCTCCCGGCGTCCGCGTGCGGTGCCGCCGGGCGGGTGCCCGGGCGGTGTGACCATGGGACGGGGCGCGGTGTTCCGAGAGCGTCTGCGCCGGCCGATACGTTTTCGATAGGGCCGTTCACGTCCAATGGGGGCGGGAGCGGATGCCGGAGCAGAGGAGTGGCGCGTGCGGGTCCTGGTGGTGGAGGACGAGGTCTACCTCGCCGAGGCGGTCCAGGCCGGACTGCGGCTGGAGGCGATCGCCTGCGACATCGCCACCGACGGTGATGCCGCGCTGGAGCGGCTGACCGTCCACAGCTACGACGTGGTGGTGCTGGACCGGGACATCCCGGGCACGCACGGCGACGACGTCTGCCGGGAGATCGTGGACCGCGGCCTGGGCTGCCGGGTGCTGATGCTGACCGCGGCGGCCCGCCTGGACGAGAAGGTCGCGGGTTTCGAGATCGGCGCCGACGACTACCTCACCAAGCCGTTCGACCTTCCCGAGCTGGTCGTCCGGTTGCGGTCGCTGGCCCGCCGACCGGCCGGGGGAGCCCCGCCGGTGCTGGAGTGCGCCGGGCTTCGCCTGGACCCGTTCCGCCGCGAGGTGTACCGCGACGGCCGCTACGTCGGCCTGCCGCGCAAGCAGTTCGCCGTGCTGGAGGTCCTGATGCGGGCCGCCGGCGGCGTGGTCAGCGCGGAGGACCTCCTGGAGCGCGCCTGGGACGAGAACGCCGACCCGTTCACCAACGCGGTCCGCATCACCATCTCCGGCCTGCGCAAGCGCCTGGGCGAGCCCCAGGTGATCCAGACCGTGCCGGGCGTCGGCTACCGGCTCTCCGACGAAGGGCCCCGGGCATGACCGCGACCACCGCGCCGGCCGGGCACCGCCCGCGCCGCCTGACGGCCAGGATGCGGCTGACCCTCAGCTACGCCCTCTTCGCCGTCGCGGCCGGCCTGATCTTCGTCGTCGTGGTCTACCTCGGCCTGCGCTGGATCCCCAACTACCCCCTGATGCCCTCCAACCCCCGGGACCGGCTCGACGCCCCGTCGCGGGGGGAGGTCCTCGACGCCCTGCTCGTCACCTGCGGCTACGCGCTGGCCGTCCTGACCGTGGTCGGCCTGGGGGGCGGCTGGATCATCGCCGGGCGGGTGCTGCGGCCGCTGCAGGAGATCACCCGCGCCGCCCACCACGCCGCGAACGGGGCGCTGGAGCACCGCGTCGCCCTGGCCGGCCCCCGCGACGAGTTCACCGACCTCTCGGACGCCTTCGACGAGATGCTGGAGCGCCTGCAGCGGTCCTTCGACGCCCAGCAGCGCTTCGCCGCCAACGCGTCCCACGAGCTGCGCACACCACTGGCCATCACCCGCACCATGCTGCAGGTGGCGGCCGCCGACCCCGGCGGGCAGGACCTGCCGCGCCTGGTCGGCCGGCTCCAGGACACCAACCAGCGCGGCATCGAGATCTGCGAGGCCCTGCTCCAGCTCGCCGAGCTCGGCCACACCGCACCCGCGCTCCAGCCCCTCGACCTCGCCGACGCCGTGCGCGACGCGGTCGCTGCCGTCAGCGAGGAGGCCACCGCCCGCGGCGTCACGGTCACCGCCGAGTACGGTCCGGCACCCGCGAGCGGAAACCCCGTGCTGCTGCGCCAGGCGGCGGTCAACCTGCTCCACAACGCGATCCGCCACAACCTGCCGGCGGACGGGACCGTGACGGTCCGCACCGGCCCGGACCCCGACCGCCCCGGCCGGGTCCTGCTCGCCATCGCCAACACGGGCCCGCGGCTGACGCCCGAGGCGGTCGCCACCTTCACCGAACCGTTCCTGCGCGGACGCGGACGCACCGCCGAGACCGACCCGAGCCGCCGCGGCCACGGCCTCGGACTCGCCATCGTGGCCGCCGTCACCGAGGCCCACCAGGGCCGGCTGCGACTGACTCCGCTGCCGGACGGCGGCCTCCGGGTCGAACTGGGCCTGCCGGAGCGGTGAATCGGCGGGCTCCGGTCGAACGCAGCCCGCCCGTGCCGTGAAACGGCGGTCGCCGGTCGGCTCCGGCCTGCCGGTGCCCGTGAGAGCGGTGATCCCGCTCCGCCGGGCGTGGGCGGGCGTGGGCGGTCTAACGGTGGCGGGATCCGACCCGGCGGTTCCGGCGGCCGTGGAGGGCGCGGCGCTCGTCCTCGGTGAGGCCGCCCCAGACGCCGTAGGGTTCGTGCACCGTGAGCGCGTGCTCCAGGCAGCGGGTGCGCACCGGGCAGGTCGCGCAGATCCGCTTGGCCGCCGCCTCGCGGTCGTCGTGCGCCTGCCCGCGCTCGCCGGACGGGTGGAAGAACAGCTGGGCGTCCTCGCTTCGGCATGCCGCCCGCAGTTGCCAGTCCCATTCCTGGTGGACGGCACCCGGGAGTCGCGATATCACCGTCACGAACAGCTCCTTTCGGCAGGATCGGCCTCCGTCGGGCCGATCGGCACGGGTCGCCGCCGCGTCGTGCCCGTGGCGGGCAGCGTGCGGTTCCTCCGTGCGGAAGGACGGTCGTTCGGCCGCCTGCCCCGGACCCGGCGGGGTATTCGCCACTGCCCGAACCCGTGTTCCCGCCGTTCGCCGTCGCGCGCCGCTACCCGGATGGTCCTCCGCCACCACGCCTGGACCTCGCCGCCGTTGCGCCGGGCCCACACCGCCCCGCCGACGCACCCCGTCCGAGCGGTGTGAACAATGGGCCCGTGCGGAAACGATCACTGACGGCCGCGGCCGTGAACCTGCTGCTCGGCGTTCCCGCGGTCGTGCCGCTGTTCCTGCTGTGGTACTTCGCCTCGAACTGGCCGCTGGCCGCGGTGGGCTGGACCGAGCGGGAGCCCACGGAGAACGACGGCGTGCTGCCGTGGCTGCTCCTCGCGGGGCCGGTGGTCACGCTGTTCGCCCTGGTGTGGTCGCTGGTCAACGTCCACCTGTGGCGCCGGACGGCACTGGCCGCCCGGGCGTACTGGCCGGGGAGCGTCCTGCTGACCCTGGCGCCCACGCTCGCCCTGATCGTCAAGGGGCTGTAGCGCCGTCCTGAGGGGCTCTCAGGGACGCACGGGTTCCAGTCGCAGGTGCCGGGTCGGCCAGGGCGTCGGCTCGGCCGGGCCGAACCAGACCCGGACGTCCTCGCTGGTCCGGACGGGCAGGCGGGGGAAGTCGTTCTCGGCGTGCTCGGTGCGGTGCAGGGCGTGGCCCGGTCCCAGGTGGCGGGCCGCGTACCCGGCGAAGTCGGCGGCGTCGGCGGGGTGGCAGACGGTGGCGAGCACCTCCCGCACGCCCGGCGCGGGCGTGAAGCCCGGTCCGCGCAGCAGCAGGACGTCGTCGCTGTCGATCATGGTGGCGTTGGCCGCGTCCCGGTGCTCCTGCCAGACCGGGCCGGTGTAGAACGCCTCCAGCGCGCGCCGCCGGTGCGCCATGTCGGGGAACGCCCGCAGCCAGACGAACCGGTCCGGGTCGTCCAGGTCGCGGAACCGGCCGCCGACAGTGATGCCGGCGTCCTGCTGACCCGCCACGAACTCGCGCTCGAACAGCTCGACCAGCGTCTCCCGGGCACCGGGACGCAGGGTGTACTGCCGGAGTTCGACGATCCTCATGTCTTCCATGCGCCGCAGGGTAGGTCCGGTCCGCTGACACCTCCTGTCAGTGGACCGGGGCCGGCACCTCTTTTCCCCGGCGTGGAACCGTCCGTACGCCCACCGCCTCCCTAGAGGGCAGACGAAGTCCTGTGGGGGGAACATGATTCGGGCAATCTTCACCGACGAGGCCGGGCTGCTGTGGGCCGTCGTGGCCGCGCTGATCGGCTCCGCCGCCCTCGCGGCGGTCGTCGCGAGGAGGCGCGCGGCGCCGATCCTCCTGCCGGCCTGCGCCGCGGCCTCCACCGCGCTCGTCCTCGCCGCCACCCTCTACCCGCTCCACCCGGGCGCACCGGCCCCGCTGCTGTGCACCGTCCAGCGCGACCTGATCGCCGCGACGTCGAGCACGCAGGGCCTGATGAACATCGCCCTGTTCGTCCCGGCCGCCTTCTCCACCGCCCTGCTCACCCGGCGTCCGGTCGGCACGGGCGTCGCCCTCGCCCTGCTCTCCGCGGCCGTCGAAGCGGTCCAGGCCGTGACCCCGGCCGTCGGGCGCAGCTGCGACACCGGCGACCTGTGGGACAACTCCCTCGGGGCCGCGCTCGGCTGCGGCCTGGCGTTCCTGTGGAGCCGCCGGGTGGGCCCCCGGCCGCTGGTCGCCGGCCGGCGCGAGGCCGTGCGCGGCGCCCTCGCGCTCGCCGGCGGAGTCGGGGTGGTCGCGACCGCGCTCGTTCCGTTCGTCACCGTCGTCCCCGCCGACGCCACGGAGAACACCCAGGCCGGGCCGGCCCAGCGGGCCGCCGCCGCCAAGGCCTACCGGGACTTCTTCGGGCCCGCCGCCGAGACCGTGTCCGTCCAGTTCGTCCGCGGCTTCGACGGCCTGCCCGGCACCATCAGCACCACGGGAGCCCAGGGGAGTCTCACCCTGGCCTGGCCCGGCGGTGAACCGGCCACGGGGCTCGTCGGGCCCCTCCCGGAGGAAGCCCCGGGCGAGCTCACCGACGCCGCGGCCGTCGCCGCCGCCACCCGGTTCGCCCGGGCCCACTTCCCGTGGGCCCTCACGGACAGCCGGACCTCCGTGGAGGTCCGGCCGGACTCCGCGGGCGCCCGGAAGGTCCTGTGGCGGTCCCGGGTCGACGGCGTCCTCATGCCGATGAGCCTCGACGTGATCGTCACCGGGAGCGGCCAGGTCAGCTCGTTCTCCGCCCGGCACATCGACTCGCCCGTCCTCCCCGAGGTGACCGTCACCGAGACGACCGCGCGGAACACCGCGGTCGCGGCCCACCCCGGGGCCGTCGTCACCGGCGCCGATCTCGTCGCCGAGCCCGACCGCAACAATGCCTGGCAGCCGCACTGGGTGGTCAGGCTGACGGCTCAGCAGAGTGGGGGGAGGACCCGGCTCCTGCTGGTCGTCGTCGACGCCGCCACCGGCGCCGTCGTCCCCGCCCCCGGACGCTGAGGCCGCTCCGAAGGCCGGTCCGCGGGCTCTCTGGGGGCCGGTCCGCGGCCGGGCGTCCCGTCGTCCGTGTCAGGCGCCCACGGGTGTCGGGGCGGGACGCGTCCCGCCCCCGGCCGCGGGATCGGTGGCAGTGCGGTGGGTGCGCTCGACGGCCTGGCCCCAGTACGTGCCGGTGACCATGAGGACGGCGCCGAGGGAGGCCCACACGGTGAGGTGTTCGCCGCCGAGGCCGATGCCGATCGCGACGGCCCAGATCGGCTCGGTGCCGAGCAGCAGGCTGGCCCGGCTGGCGGAGGTGCGCTGGACGGCCCAGGTCTGGGCGAGGAAGGCGAAGACGCTGCAGAACAGGGCGAGGTAGAGCAGCTGCGACCAGGTGGCGGCGCTGCTCCCGGCCAGGTCGGGCAGGTGGGACAGGGCCGGTGCGAGGAAGAGCGCCGAGCCGACGACGGTCTGGACGGTCGTCAGGTGGAGCGCGTCCACGGGGTGGCGGGCGGTGAGCCGGCCGACCAGGGCGACGTGTCCGGCCCGGACGACCGCGGCGACCAGCATCAGGGCGTCGCCGAGGCGGAGCGCGTGCAGTCCGGTGCTGGAGGTGAGCAGGCCGACCGCCAGCACGCACAGGCCGGCGGCCGCGAAGAACGCCCAGGGCAGTCGGCGGCTCCCCGCGGTCCGGTCCACCAGCGGGGTCAGCACGATGGTCAGACTGATGATCAGCCCGGCGTTCGCGGCGCTGGTGTGAGCGATTCCGTACGTCTCCAGGGCCAGGACGGCCGCCTGGGTGACGCCCAGCACCGATCCGGCGCGGACCTCCGCCCGGGTCCACGCCCTGCGGCGGAAGGCGACCAGGCCGCCGCACGCCAGCGCGGAGACCGCGTACCGGGCGAACAGCACGGCGGCGACGGGGAGCGCGACGGTGGCGGTCTTGGCCGCCAGATAGCTGGAACCCCAGACCAGGGCGATCAGGAACAGGACGGCATCGGTACGGCGTGCAACGGGCATGCCCCCACGCTGGACCACCTGCAGGTTGAAGACAATCACCAACCTCTAAAGCAAAGCTGTAGCAGACCTACAATGTCCGCATGGACGAGCGGCAACTCCGGATCCTGCGGGAGCTGGGAGAACTGGGCAGCGTCAGCGCGGTCGCCGAGGCCCTGCACGTGACGCCGTCCGCGATCTCCCAGCAACTGCGCCTGCTGCAGCGGTCGATCCCCGTCCCGCTCACCGAGCGCGCCGGACGCCGGGTGGTGCTGACCGAGGGCGGGCAGGCCCTGGCCCGCGCGGCCATCGAGGTGGAGACGGCCCTGGCCCGGGCGCGGCACGCCGTCACCGACTTCGCCGAGCAGCCCGACGGCGACGTCTCGCTGGCCGCCTTCCACAGCGCGGGCTCCACCTTCTTCCCCCTGCTGCTCCGCGGCCTCGCCGGGCCCGGCAACCCGCGCCTGTCGTTCGCCGACCAGGACGTCGCCCAGGACCGCTTCCCCGCCCTCACCCGCGACCACGACCTCGTGCTCGCCCACCGCCTCGACCACGCGCCGCCCTGGCCCCGCACCATCACCGCCGAGACGCTGCTGCGGGAGCCGCTCGACGTCGCCCTGCCGGCCGACCACCCGCTGGCCTCCCGCGCCGTGCTCTTCCCCCGCGACGTGGCCGACCAGCCCTGGATCACCGTCCACGACGGCTTCCCGCTGCTGTCCAGCATCGAGGCCGTCGCCAGCGTCGCGGGCCGCCGCCTCGACATCGTCCACCGCATCAACGAGTTCACCGTGGCCGCCGAGGTGGTGGCCGCCGGCGGAGGTCTGGCGCTGATGCCGCGCTGGACCGCCCGTACACACCCCGGCCTCGTCCTGCGGCCGCTCGGCGACGTCCACGCCCTGCGCCACATCGACGTCCTCCACCGGCCCGAACGCACCGCCCGCCGGGCCGTCCGCACCGTCCTCGCCGAGCTGCGCCGCGCCGCCGCGGAGATCCAGGGCCGGGACACCGCCGCGCGCTAGACCGGTCGGTCGGTCGGCCGGCCGTCGGCGGTGCGGGCGGGCGGCCGGCCGTCGGCGGTGCGGGCGGGCGGCTGCGGTCATCCCGCGGGCTGAGGCCCGGTGCGCGCGCTCCCCCGTGCAGGGGAGCGGGACGGTCCGCGGGACGGACGTCGTCGGCGGGGACGGCGGAGAGCCTGGGAGTCTCGAAAACCCGGAGACTCGGAGGTCATGATGGCTGTTCCCACTGGTCCGGACAGGGACGGTGCTGCCGCCCGGGAGCACGCGGAACGGGGGCGGGGGCTCCGGTGGCGGCGGTGGCCGCTGTGGGTGCCGGCGGCCGCCGCCGTGTGGGGTGTGCTGTACGCCGCCGTCGAGGTCGTGTGGGCGTCGGCCGGCGCGACGGTGCCGTGGACGGCGCACGTCTCGTACGCGCCGGCGGTCCACCTGCTCCTGGCGGCCCTCGCGCTGCTGGCCGGTGGGGCCTGCCTGGCCACCACCCGGACCCTCGGACGGCCGGGCCGGGTGGCGGTGGCGACGGGGCTGACCACGGCGTTGCCGGTGTTCGTCGCGGGGACGGCCGGACTGCCGATCCACGTCGTGACGCTGGCGACGTTCTCCGGGATCGAGAGCGCCACCGGGCTCGCCCAGGTGCTCCTGGACACCGCGGGCGCCACCGTCCTGCTGCTCGCCGGTCTGTCGTACCGCCGGCGGCTGCGCGGTGCCTGCCCCCGGTGCGGGCGGCCGCACCCCGGCCCCGCCGACGGCCCGCTCGTCCACCCGGCGGCCTCGCGGGCCCCGGTGCGGACCCGTGCCGCCGCGTACCTGCTCGTGTGCGGACTCCTGCCGTGGGCGGCGGCCAAGACCGTCTGGACACTGGGTGGCAGCGCGCTCGGCGTCTCGGGCGACGACTGGGAGGCGACGGTGGACGTCCGTGCCTCGGGGCCGTCGAAGGCCCTCGCGTCGGCGGGGATCGACGTGACCGTGCTCGCCGCGACGGTCGGGGTCCTGCTGCTGCTGGGGTTGCTGCACGCGTGGGGGCAGGTGTTCCCACGGTGGGTGCCGTTCCTGTCCGGGCGACGGGTTCCGCGTCTGCTGCCCCTGCTCCCGGCCTGGCTGACCGGCTTCCCGTTGGCGATGTACGGGACCGTCCTCACGGTCGCCGCCCCGCTCGTCGCCCTCGGTGTGCTGCCCGGGGTCGAGCCGTCACCGCCGTTCACCACCCGCTCCGGGATCACCTGGATGATCGGGTTCGGCGGCCTGGCGTTCGCCGGCCTGGGCCTCGGGCTCGTCGTGGCCGCCGGTTCCTACGCCGCCCGCACCCGTCCCGTCTGCGCGGGTGCCGGCGCGGTGGCGGGGCCGTTCGGGTCGGATCGGCGCGGCGCGTGTGGACCTCGTCACATTGGCGCGTGAAAATACTAGGACGTCCTAGTATCCTGGAGTCATCTCCCGGCATCGAGAATGAAGGCCTCCATGAGCGACCTGCACCGCCCTGTGCACCCCGTCCGGCTGGTCACCGCGTCGGCGCTGTTCGACGGGCACGACGCGTCGATCAACATCATGCGGCGGATCTTCCAGTCGCAGGGGGCCGAGGTGATCCACCTCGGGCACAACCGGTCGGTCCAGGAGGTCGTCGACGCGGCGCTGGAGGAGGACGCGCACGGCGTCGCCGTCTCGTCGTACCAGGGCGGCCACGTCGAGTACTTCGAGTACCTGGTCGACCGGCTGCGCGAGCAGGGCGCCGGGCACATCCGGGTGGTCGGCGGCGGGGGCGGCGTGATCGTGCCCGAGGAGATCGTCCGGCTGCGCAACAGCGGGGTGACCATCTTCTCGCCCGAGGACGGCCAGCGGATGGGTCTGGCCGGCATGGTCAACTCGGTCGTCAAGGACTGCGACTTCGACCTGTGGGACGGCCGCGCCGCCGAGGTGGACGCGCTGCTCGCCGGCGACCGGTTCACGATCGCCCGCAGCATCACCGGCGCCGAACTGGGCAAGCTCCCCGAGGAGTTCCTGGCCCGGGTGCGGGCCGCCGCCGCGGCGCGGGTGACCCCGGTCCTCGGCATCACCGGCACCGGCGGCTCCGGCAAGTCCTCGCTCACCGACGAGCTGGTCCGCCGCTTCCGCGTCGACCAGCAGGACAAGCTGCGGATCGCGGTCATCGCGGTCGACCCGACCCGCCGCCGCGGCGGCGGCGCGCTGCTCGGCGACCGGATCCGGATGAACTCCCTCGACGGCCAGCAGATCTTCTTCCGCAGCCTCGCCACCCGCGGCAGCCACGAACTGCCCGAGCACCTCACCGACGTGATCGACGTCGTCAAGGCCGCCGGCTTCGACCTGGTGATCGTCGAGACGCCCGGCATCGGCCAGGGCGACGCGGCCATCGTGCCCTTCGTCGACACCTCGCTGTACGTGATGACGCCCGAGTTCGGCGCCGCCTCCCAGCTCGAGAAGATCGACATGCTCGACTTCGCCGACGTCGTCGCGATCAACAAGTTCGAGCGCCGCGGCGCCAAGGACGCGCTGCGCGACGTCGGACGCCAACTGGTCCGCAACCGCGAGGCGTTCGGCAGCAGGCCGGAGGACATGCCGGTGTTCGGCACCTCCGCGGCCACCTTCAACGACGACGGCGTCACCGCGCTCTACCAGACCCTGCGGACCGCCCTCGCCGGGCACGGGCTGCCGGTGACCGAGGGCGCCCTGCCGGCGGTGTCCGTCCGCCACTCCTCCGGCATCCGCCAGGTCGTCCCCGCCGAGCGGGTCCGCTACCTCGCCGAGATCACCGAGACCGTCCGCGGCTACCACGCCGAGACCGAGCGCCTGGTCGAGGCGGCCCGGTCGGTCCAGCGCCTGGACGCCGTCCGGGGCCAGCTCGCCGACGCCGGCAGCGACGCGGCGAACGTCGAGTCGCTGCTGGCGACCGCCCGCAAGCAGCTCCCGCACGAGGTCACCGAGCAGATCGAGAACTGGCCCGCCGTGGTCGCCTCCTACTCCGGTGACGAGCAGGTCGTCGTCGTCCGGGACAAGGAGATCCGCACCAAGCTGACCCGCGAGTCGCTCTCCGGCAACCTGATCCCGCGCGTCGCGCTGCCCCGCTACGCCGACCACGGCGAACTGGTGGGCTTCTGGCGCCGCGAGAACCTCCCCGGCCTCTTCCCGTTCACCGCCGGCGTGTTCCCGTTCAAGCGGGACGGCGAGGACCCGGCCCGCATGTTCGCCGGCGAGGGCGACCCCTTCCGCACCAACCGCCGGTTCAAGCTGCTCTCCGAGGGCCAGCCCGCCACCCGGCTCTCCACCGCCTTCGACTCGGTCACCCTCTACGGCCGCGACCCCGGCGAGCGCCCCGACATCTACGGCAAGGTCGGCACCTCCGGCGTCTCGGTCGCGACGCTGGAGGACATGAAGGCGCTCTACGACGGCTTCGACCTCGTCGCGCCCAGCACCTCGGTGTCCATGACCATCAACGGCCCGGCGCCCACCGTGCTGGCGTTCTTCCTCAACACGGTCATCGACCAGCAGACCGAGGCCTTCCGCGCCGCCGAGGGCCGCGACCCGTCGCCGGAGGAGGCCGCCGGACTGCGCGCCCGCGCGCTGGCGAACGTCCGCGGCACGGTGCAGGCCGACATCCTCAAGGAGGACCAGGGCCAGAACACCTGCCTGTTCTCCACCGAGTTCTCGCTGCGGATGATGGCCGACATCCAGGAGTGGTTCATCGCCAACAAGGTCCGCAACTTCTACTCCGTCTCCATCTCCGGCTACCACATCGCCGAAGCCGGCGCGAACCCGATCAGCCAGCTCGCCTTCACCCTCGCCAACGGCTTCACCTACGTCGAGGCCTACCTGGCCCGCGGCATGCACATCGACGACTTCGCGCCCAACCTGTCGTTCTTCTTCTCCAACGGCATGGACCCCGAGTACTCGGTGCTCGGCCGGGTCGCCCGCCGGATCTGGGCCGTCGCGATGAAGCACAAGTACGGCGGCAACGAGCGCTCCCAGAAGCTGAAGTACCACGTGCAGACCTCGGGCCGCTCGCTGCACGCCCAGGAGATGGACTTCAACGACATCCGCACCACCCTGCAGGCACTCATCGCGATCTACGACAACGCGAACTCGCTGCACACCAACGCCTACGACGAGGCCGTCACCACCCCGTCCGAGGAGTCGGTGCGCCGGGCGCTGGCCATCCAGCTCATCATCAACCGCGAGTGGGGCCTCGCCATGAACGAGAACCCCCTGCAGGGCTCGTTCGTCATCGACCAGCTCACCGACCTGGTCGAGCAGGCCGTGCTCGCCGAGTTCGACCGCATCAACGAGCGCGGCGGCGTCCTCGGCGCGATGGAGACCGGCTACCAGCGCGGCCGCATCCAGGACGAGTCGATGCTGTACGAGCAGCGCAAGCACGACGGCACCCTGCCCATCATCGGCGTCAACACCTTCCGGGCCCCCGGTGCCGGCGACGGCGAGCCCCAGCAGGTGGAGCTCGCCCGCGCCACCACCGCCGAGAAGGAGTCCCAGCTGGAGCGCGTCCGCGCCTTCCAGGCCGGGCACGGTGCGGAGGCCGAGCAGGCGATCGCCCGCCTGAAGGCGGCCGCCATCGGCGGCGAGAACGTCTTCGAGGTCCTCATGGACGCCGCCCGGGTCTGCTCCCTGCAGCAGGTCACCGAGGCCTTCTTCGAGGTCGGCGGCCAGTACCGCCGCAACGTCTGACGCGCCGCCGCACCCTCCGGCAGCACCCTCCGCCCCGGCCGGCCTTCGGGCCGGCCGGGGCGGAGCGCCGCCCGGGGCCGCCCAGGAGCTGCGGCCCGTCCCGCCGACGGCTCCTAACTCTCCGTCACCAGGCCCAGCATGACCACCACGAACCCGACGGACCCCGCCACGCAGAGCACCACGGGGGCCTTCGTCAGCCAGCGCGGCCGGGGCTCCTTGAGGGTGCGGGAGCCGATCAGCAGACCCCCGCCGACCACGGCGAGCCCCATCACGGCGGCCCCGGTCGGGGCGAGCACCCCGCTGCCCCAGATCCAGGCGTCGTCGTCGACGTACCGGGCACGCACCGAGTCGGGGTGCTCGCCCTTGCACCACCAGGGCTGGTTCGCCCGGTCGCCCCTGCACGAGGACGGCGTCAGGTACGTATCACCCGAACCGCCCCTCAGCTCCACGCCCTCGACCACCGGCCCGCCGCCGTCGGGCCGGAAGTCGCCGTAGCAGTGGTGCGTCCAGACCGTGCCACCGTGCTCGGTGGAGGACGAGTGATCCTGACACTCCGTCACCTTCAGCATGCCGCGGTCGCCCACCAACCCGGCGCCCGCCAGGGTCTGCGACCCGAAGTGCACGAGCACCCAGAGCCCGACCGCCACCACGTTCAGCGCGACGTACCACAGACCGATCCGCCGCGCGGTGCCCCCACCCTCAGCTGCCATCCCTCCACGGTAGGCGCCGGGGGTGACAGGAGTCAGTCCCCCGGCAGCCCTGCTACGCACCCGTGACACAAGGGCCGCCGCACCGCCGGCTGCACCGGCGCCGACCTCAACGTCCTGGAGAACGGCAACGTCGTCACCCGGTGGCGGGGCTGCGCGGTCCGGCAGACCCGCACGGCCCACTGACCCCCGCCCGGCCCGGGCCGCGTCGGGGTCGCCGCCGGCACCGCGTTGCTCCCATCCAGTGCCGCCCGGCCGGGCGAACCCGGGCCGGGCGGGCCCGCCACGGCACCGGGTCCGGCCTGCGGGCGGCGGCCGTCGCCGGGTGGAGCGGCTCCCCGCGTGCTGAGCTGAAGACTCCGTTCACACACCTCGGAGGAAGATTCCCCGTGTCCCGTCTCCGCCCGCTCGGCGTCGCCACCGGCTGCGCCGCCCTGGCCCTGGCCCTGCTCGCCGCCTCGCCCGCCACCGCGGTCGCGCCGCCGCTCTCGGACCCGCACGTGCTCGTCCACTTCGACCCGGCCCTCGGGCAGCTCGCCGAGAACATCGCCCTCGAACCCGACGGCTCCGCCGACGTCACCTTCCTCGCCGCCCGCCAGGTCGCCCGCGTCGGCCTGGACGGCTCCGTGACCGTCCGGGCGACCCTGCCGGCGCCGACCAACCCCGACACCCCCGTCGTCCACTTCCCGGCCGCCAGCGGTCTCGCCCGCGCCGAGGACGGCACCCTGTACATCGGCTACGCCACCGGCGACGACCTCGCCGGCGTCTGGCGGCTGACCCCCGGCGGCGACCTCACCCAGCTCGCCAGCATCCCGAACAGCCTGATCAACGGCCTCACCCTGGACGAGCACAAGGGCACCGTCTACGCCGCCGACTCGGGACGCGGCGTCGTCTGGAGGGTCTCCACCACCACCGGCGAGGCGTCCGTCTGGGCCTCCGGCACGGACCTGGAGCCGGCCGGCTTCATCGGCGCCAACGGCATCAGGAAGCACCACGCCGCCATCTGGGTCTCCAACACCGACAAGGGCACCGTCCTGCGCATCCCGATCTGCCCGGACGGAACCTCGGGACCCGTCGAGACGCGGATCACGGGGCTGGACGGCATCGACGACTTCGGCTTCACCAGCTTCAAGGACGACGCGCTGCTCGCCGCCCTGAACGCCTCCAGCAGGGTCGCGTACGTGACCGCCGACGGGGTCGCGTCCACCGTGCTGACCGCGGCGGACGGGCTCTCCAACCCCACGTCCGTGGCCGTGGACGAGCACCGGGTCTACGTCACCAGTGCCTCGTTCTCCGCCACCCCGCAGGACCCGAACCTGCTGCTGGCGCGCCTCGACCAGTAGGCGCAGGCGGTTCGGAGACGGCGGCCGGTGCCGCCGGACGACTGCGCGGGCCACCCCGATCGGGGTGGCCCGCACTCGTGGTTCAGGCGCGGGCGCTGATCCGGGGGTCGTCGGTGTAGACGGGGTTCTCGTCGCGTTCGTACTGGGACAGGGCGAGTCCCACGCAGAAGAACGTGGGCGCCCATTCGCCGATGAAGATGCCCCAGCGGTCGGCGCGGTCGAGGCCGGCGGCCTCGGCCTTGACGGAGACCATCCAGGAGGCGAAGGACAGGCCGATGGAGGCCAGGCCTGCCATGTAGGCGTGTTCCGATGTCACTCCGGCGTCGTGCAGCTTCTTGATGATCATGAGGGATTCCCGTTCAGGAGTCGACTGCTCGCGGACCGGGGCGGCTACCCGGCAGCGCAGGCCGTACACGAGCGTCCCGGCACGTGTTCCGGCCCCGGTGTCGGGAAAGACGCGTCCGGGTCGGCACCGGGGCGGCCGGGTCGTGGTGGACGGGAGGCGGCGGAGATGGGCGGCGACACGGGCAAGGGCGGCGCGGGCAAGGGCGGCGCGGGCAAGGGCGGCGCGGGCAGGGACGGACACCGGAGGCGGCACGCGCGGCCGCGGGGCATGGACGACGCGACGGTCGAGGCACTCGGCTTGCTGTCCGAAGCACTGGAGACGACCCAGCGGGCCCGCGGGTGCCTGTACGAGTTCCACCAGCTGACCGGCGGTGCGGACCGGACGGTCGGGGAGGCGGTCCGCAGGCTGCGGGCCGCCGGCCACGTCGAGCAGGCCGACCTGGTCGAGCACGAGGTGCAGGGCGCCGACGTCCTGCCCGGCCTGTGGACCTTCCAGATCGTGGAGGCCTACGACGACGGCTACCACCAGCGGTTCACCGAGGTCGAGCGGCAGGTGCGCGACGCCCTGGGCGGGGGCCGCGACCACATCGCCGAGGCCGAGATGAAACAGCGCCGCGAGACGACCTGACGGGCCGGGAGGGAGGTGCTTCGCCCGGGGGAGGGTTTGCGGGCCGCGCTTCGGGTCAGTCGCACCAGGGGATCCGTAGTACCGCGCGAAGGGAAACGGCGACGTGAAGTCGAGCGTGAACGGCACCCGGCCCGCCACGGCGCACCGGGGCGATACGGCCGGACCGGAAGCCGACGGCCACCCGCGACCGGTCAACGAGCTGGTCCACGAGGCCGCGGAACTGGCCTCGCAGCTGGTGCGGCAGGAACTGCGACTCGCCGGGGCGGAACTCGGCGCGAAGGGCAGGCGGGCCGGCTTCGGCGGAGGGCTGTTCGGCGGCGCCGGGCTCCTCGCCGTCATCGGCCTGCAGGCCTTCGTGGCGGCCGCCGTCGCCGGTCTGGCGCTGGTGATGCCGCTGTGGGCGGCCGCCCTGGTGGTGGGAGCCGTCCTGGTGGTGGCCGCCGGGCTGCTCGCCCTGGCCGGCCGCGGCCAGTTCAGGAAGGCGGGGCCGCCCGTTCCGGAGCGGGCGGTCGCGACCACCAGGACCGACATCGAGGTGATCAAGGAGCGTGCGCACCGATGAGCCCCAGGCACAGCACCGACCGGGTCGCGCCCGACGTGGCCGAGCTGACCTCGCAGATCGTCGACACCCATGAACAGCTCGCCGACACCGTCGGCGAACTCGCCGCCGCGATGGACGTCGGCGCCAGGGTGCGCGCGGCGTCCGAGCAGGCGAAGGCGAACGTGGGCCGGGCCGCCGACCGGGTCGGGCGGCGGATCGGCAGCACCGGAGACCGGATGGTGCGAGCGGTCGTCGGACGCCGCCCGGAGACCTCCACCCGTGAACTCGTCCTCCAGACCGCCCGTTTCAGCGGCCCGGTCCTTGCCGGCCTGGGCGGTGTGATGCTCGGCGCCGCGGCCGTCCTGGCCGTGGCCCGCAGACGGTGACGCGGGCCCGGCGGGGCGCGCGAGTATGCTGGCGGCGCGCCCGTCGGGAGGAGGCCCATGCCGCGGCAGCCCACCATGGCCGACATCGCCCGGCAGGCCGGGGTCACCCGGGTGACCGTCTCCTACGCGTTGAACGGCCGTCCCGGTGTCTCGGAGGAGACGCGCCGGCGGATCCTCGACATCGCCCGTGACATCGGCTTCACCGTGAACACCCCCGCACGCGCCCTGCGCGGCGCCGCGGCCCGCCCGGTGGGCATGACCCTGCGCAGGCCCGCCTCCGACGCGCACTCCGTCGAGGTGTTCCGCCGCGAACTGATCAGCGGCATCCAGACCGAACTGGCCGCGCGGGACCTGGGCCTGGCGCTGCAGTACGTGGGCGACGCGGGCGAGGAGACCGCCGTCTACCGGCGCTGGCACGCCGAGCGGCGGGTCGGCGGCGTCCTGGTGTGCGACCTGGAGTCCGACGACCCGCGCCTCGGACCGCTCGCCGGCCTCGGGCTGCCCGCCGTCGTGGTCGGCGGCCCCGTCCCGGGGGACGCCCTCGCCTGCGTCTGGAACGACGACGCGACCGCCGTGGACGCCGCCGTCCGGCACCTGGCGGGGCTGGGCCACCGCGGCGTCGCCAGGATCGGCGGCCCCGCGGGAATGCTGCACACGGCCGTCCGCGACGCCGCGTTCGAGGCGGCGTGCCGGCGGGAAGGTGTCACGGCGGTGATCGCGGCCTCCGACTACACCGTGCGGACCGGAGGGACCGCGACCCGGCGGCTGCTGAGCTCACCGACCCGGCCGACGGCCATCGCCTACGACAACGACGTGATGGCGGTCGCCGGGCTGGCCGTGGCCCGCGAAATGGGACTACGGGTGCCGGACGACCTCTCGATCCTCGCGTTCGACGACTCGCCGCTCTGCCGGGCCGTCCGCCCGGCGCTGACCGTTCTCGGCCGCGACATCGTGGCCTACGGCGCGCACGCGGCGCGGCTGCTGTTCGAGGTGATCGACGGGCGCCCGGCGACGGCCGTGCTGGACCACACCGCCTCCCTGGTGGTCAGGGACAGCACCGCCCCGCCTCCGCCGCACCGGGCCTGAGGGCCCGGAACCCGCCGGCGCGTCAGGGCCGCCCGTCCGCGGGAGCGGCGGTGCTGGCGCGCGGCGTCAGGTGGGCGACCTCCGCCGCCACGTCGGCGGCCGGGCGGCCGTCGACCGCCGCCAGCAGCAGCCGTGCGGCCTGCCGGCCGTACGCCGGGATGTCCCTGGTCAGCGCGGTGAGGGCCGGGTGCACGATGCGGCAGACGGGCGAGTCGTCCCAGGCGACGACGGACAGGTCGCCGGGCACGGAGAGCCCCAGCTCCTGGGCGGCGGCCAGACCGGCGACCGCCATGATGTCGTTGTCGTAGAGCAGCGCGGTCGGCCGGTCGGCCACGTCCAGGAGCTCGCGGGTGGCCCGCGCGCCGGCCGGGCCGGTGTAGTCGGTGTACGCGCAGGAGGCGACCTCGAGCCCGAGCCGGCGGGCGAGCGCGGCGAAGGCGTCGGTCCGCACCCGGGTGTGCGCGAGGCCCGGAATGCCCGCCACGTGGCCGATGCGGCGGTGGCCCAGCGCCGCGAGGTACTCGACGGCCTCCCGGAGGGACACGGCGTCGTCCGACCAGACGCCGGCGACCGCGCCGCCGACCGGGGGAGGGCCGACCACCACGGTGGGGAGACCGAGTTCCCGCAGGAGGGGCAGTCGCGGATCCTCCTCCAGGAGGTCGCAGACCAGCACGCCGTCCACGGCCCGCTCCCGGCTCCACCGCCGGTACACCGCCGCCTCCTGCCCGCGGTCGGCGACCATGTGCAGCAGCAGGGCGTAGGAGCGCAGCGACAGCTCGGCCTCCAGACCGCTGATCAGCTCCATGAAGAACGGCTCGACCCCCAGGGTGCTCGCGGGCCGGTACAGCGACAGGCCGACCGTCCGCGAGGGGGCCCCCGCCAGTGCCCTGGCGGCACTGTCCGCGTGGAAGCCCAGCGCCTCGGCGGCGGACAGGATGCGCCGCCTCGTCGCCTCCGAGACCCCCGGCCGCCCGTTGAGGGCGTACGACACGGCGCCCCTCGACACGCCCGCCGCCCGCGCGACGTCGTTGATGGTCGGACGTTTCACCGCCGGCGCTCCCGTCCCGCTGCGGACCGGGCGGCCGGGCCCGGCGCAGCAACTTTATCGGTTAACCGATCCTAGCCGTCGAGGGCCGCCGCGACCAGGGGAGACCGCCACTGCCGGTGCACCGGACCGGGCGTCAGGGTCGTTCGACGAAGCGCCAGCACCATTGACGGTGTTGTCGGGCGGCCGTATGTTCGTCCCCGCTTACTCGGTTCAGTTCAGGTAAGCGCTCCGGCAGCAAACCCCACACGAGAGAGCCGACCACCATGCGCCAAGCCCTCGCCAGGCTGTCCGCCGGCGGCACCGCACTGGCCACCGCCTTCGCCGCACTGATCCTGGGCGCCCTCCCGGCCCCGGACGCCCAGGCCTTCCCCGCCACCCCCAAGGCGAACGTGCTGGCCTACCTGCAGTCCGTCACCGGCAACCACATCGTCTCCGGCCAGCACAACAAGGAACCCGCCTCCGCGCCCGCCCAGTACACCCAGCAGGTCAAGAACATCACCGGCCAGTACCCGGGCCTGTGGGGCGGCGACCTGATGTTCAACCCCGCCGACGTCGCCAACCGGCAGAGCGTCGTCGACCAGGCCAAAACGGAGTGGGCCAACGGCTCCCTGGTCAACCTGACCTGGCACGTCTGCCCGCCCACCCAGGGCAGCGGCTGCGCCTTCGAAGGCGGCGTCAAGTCCGGTGTCACCGACGCCCAGTTCAACCAGATCGTCACCGACGGCACGGCCCTCAACACCGCCTGGAAGAAGCGCCTCGACGAGGTCGTCCCCTACCTCCAGCAGCTCAAGGACGCCGGCGTGCCGGTCCTGTTCCGCCCGCTCCACGAGATGAACGAGAGCTGGAACTGGTGGGGCCACCGCCCCGGCGCCGACGGCAGCGCGCGCCTCTACCGGATCACCCACGACTACCTGGCCGGCACCAAGGGCCTCTCCAACCTCATCTGGGTCTGGAACGTCCAGGACAACCCCGCGGGCGGCTGGGCCGACTACTACCCCGGCAGCTCCTACGTCGACGTCGTCTCCCTCGACGCCTGGTACAAGTCCTACCCGAGCGCGGCGGACTACCAGCAGATCCTCTCCATCGCCGGCGGCAAGCCCATCGCCATGGCCGAGCTCGGCAAGATCCCCACCGCCGCCCTGCTCGACAGCCAGCCGCGCTGGTCCTACTTCATGCTCTGGTCCGAGCAGTTGACGGGGAACAACACCAACGCCGAGATCCAGACCGGCTACTTCCTGCCGCGCGTCCTCAACCAGGGCGAGATCACCCTGCCCCCCGGTGGCGGCAGCGGCGGCACCGGGGCGATCAGCGGCTACGGCGGCAAGTGCGTCGACGTCCGGGCCGCCGGCACCGCCAACAGCACCCCCGTCCAGCTCTACACCTGCGCCCCCGGCACCGCCCAGACCTGGACCGTCGGCGGCGACGGCACCCTCCGCAACCCCAACTCCGGGCGCTGCCTGGACATCGTCTCCGGCGGCACCGCCAACGGCACCAAGGTCCAGATCTGGGACTGCAACGGCACCGGTGCGCAGCAGTGGCAGGCACAGGCGTCCGGCCAGCTGAAGAACCCCCAGTCCGGCCGCTGCCTCGACATCCCCGGCGGCAGCACCGCGGACGGCACCCAGCTCCAGATCTGGGACTGCAACACCAACGCCTGGCAGAAGTGGACCCTGCCCGGCTGACAGCGGAGCGGACGCTCAGGCCGGGCCCGGCGGCCGACCGGAGCACCCACCGCGTCGGGGAGCCCGGTCGCCCCGGGCCGGACTCCCCGGGGCGGACTCCCCGGGCCGGACTCCCCGGGGCGGCTACGCCTTCCAGGGGTCCCCGTGGGGCAGGCAGCCGAAGGCCTGCAGCCGCTTGTCGACGTCCCTCAGGGCGGCCATGCCCGTCGCGAACTCCTCCCAGCCCCTGGCCTCCGTCTCCTTGGCCTGCTCCGGAGCCATGCTCGGCCCCGGATTGAGGGCCGAGGTGCTCAGGACGGTGCTCATCCCGGAACCGAGGTGCTCGACGGCGGACGCCCAGGCGGCCTGGGTCTCCGGGTCGGGTATCGGGGTGTACGGGCGGGCGGCGCGAACGGCCGCGAACGCCTTGTCCAGCTCGATGACCGCGCGGCCCTCGGCATGCCGCGCCTCGACCCTCGCGACGGAGGTGATCAGATCGTCGAGCTTGTCGGCCCCTCCGTTGCCGTACCAGAGGATCACCAGGGTGTCCATCGGCGTGGCGCTCGGCGACGGCGTAGCCGTGGAGGGCGTGGCGGAGGCGGGCACGGCGGAGGTGCTCGACGTGGCACCTGCCGGCGGGGTGCTCGCCGGGGCGGCGCCGTCGGCCGAGGGCGTGGTGGTGGAGCCGGAACAGGCGGCGAGCAGGAGTGCGGCGGCGACGGCGAGCACCGGCGCCAGGACACGGGCACGAGCAGGCATGGGACCTCCTGGCGGGCAGCGTCGGTCGCTGCCACTGACGGACCATCAGGCTAGCCGCCGCCTCCGACGCCCGAACGGTCGCTGGGCCGGCCCGTCCGTCGGGAGCGAGGGGGGTGTCACTCCTGCATGGACCGTGGCTGCGCGTCAGGCGGGTGGGCTCGGCACGGGCGCGCCGGGCGGGAGCGCCTGCTCGGACCAGATGGTCTTGCCGTGCTGCCCGTAGCGGCTGCCCCACCGTCGGGAGAGTTGGGCGATCAGGAACAGGCCGCGGCCGCCCTCGTCGGTGGTGCGGGCGCGGCGCAGCCGCGGCTGGGTGTTGCTGGGGTCGCTGACTTCGCAGATGAGCGTGGTGTCGTGGATCAGGCGCAGGCCGACGGGCCCGCCCGCGTAGCGGATGGCGTTGGTGACCAGCTCGCTGACGATCAGTTCGGTGGTGAAGGCGAGCTCGTCGAGTGCCCACTCGGCGAGCTTCCCGGTGACGACGGCCCGCGCGGTGGCGACGCCGGAGGGGTCGGCCGGGAACTCCCAGGACACGACGCTGCCCGCGGGCAGCGGCCGGGCGCGGGCGAGCAGGAGGGCGGTGTCGTCGCGCGACGGCAGGTCGGTGCCTTCGGAGACGAGGGCCCGGCCGAGTGCGGTCAGGCCCGGCCCCGACCTCCGCAGGTCGGACAGCCGGGCGGCCAGGCGGTCGAGGTCGCCGCCGAAGCGGTTGACCAGGCCGTCCGTGTAGAGCGCGAGGAGGCTGCCGGGAGGGAGCTCCACGGTGGCCGTCTCGAAGGGCAGGCCGCCCACCCCGAGCGGTGGACCCGGGCGCACCGCCACCGGCCGGACGGTGCCGTCCGGGGTGGCGAGGAGCGGCGGCGGGTGGCCCGCGGAGGCCAGCACGCACCGTCCGGCCACCGGGTCGTGGAGCACCACCAGGCAGGTCGCCCCGACGGTGTCGAGCTGCCCGGGGTCGGCCTCGGCCGCCGAGCGCGCCACCAGGCCGTCGAGGTGGGTGAGCAGTTCGTCGGGGGCGAGCTCGAGGTCCGCGAGGGTCTGGACGGCGGTGCGCAGCCTGCCCATGGTGGCGGTCGCGTGGAGACCGTGGCCGGTGACGTCCCCGACCACCAGGGCCGTGCGCAGCGAGGGCAGGGCGATCGCGTCGAACCAGTCGCCGCCGATCCCGGCGCCGCCGGTGGCGGGCAGGTAGTGGCCCGCGGTCTCCAGCGTGCTGGTGCGGGTGGTGGCGCGCGGCAGCAGGCGCCGCTGCAGGGCGACGGCGGCCCGGTGCTCGCGGGTGTAGCGGCGGGCGTTGTCGACGGCGAGGGCGGCGTGCGCGGCGATCTCGGTCAGCAGGTCCGCGTCCTGGCGGTCGAAGGGCTCCGGGCGTTCGGCGCGCCACACGGCGGCCACGCCGAGCACGAGGCCGCGGGCGAAGAGCGGGGCGACGGCGAGCGAGTGCCCCTTCTCGGGGGCGGTGGCGCGGACGAAGTCCGGATCCGCGAGGCCGCGTTCGAGGGTCGCCCGGTCGACGACCACGGCCCGTCCCTCCTGGAGGACGCGGATCATGCGGCGGTCCGGGAACGGCGGGATGGCCTCGCCCTTCCGGATGAGCTCGGCGGGCCAGTGGCCGGAGGCCGCGTGCACGGCTGCCCGGCGCAGGTGCATGTCGCCTCCGCCGAAGGTCCGGGGCGGTTCGTCGCCGCGCAGGACGGCGTCGGCCAGGTCGACCCAGGCCAGGTCGCCGAAGGCGGGGGCGAGGGCGTCCGCGAGGTCCTGGGCGGTGCGGGCGACGTCCAGGGAGCGGCCGACCGTGCTGGAGACCCGGTGGCGCAGTTCGAGCCGGCGGGCCGCCCGGAAGTGCGCCGTGGCGTCGGTGAGCAGGACAGCGACGCCTCCGGGCCGGCCCCGGCCGTCCTCCAGCCGGAGGGCGGACACGGAGAAGGAGTACTCCTCGGCCGGGTCGCCGAGCGCGCGGACCCGCTGCTCCCGGGCGGCCACCGGTACGCCGGTCTCCAGCACGCCGCGCAGGACGGCCTCGCTCTCCGCGGCGTCCTGCGGGTGCATCACGTCGGCGGGCCGGCTGCCGGCGTCGACCGGCAGCCGGCCGGAGGCCGCCGGTGGGCGGTTGCTCCGCAGCACGGCCAGACCGGTGTCGCGCAGGACGAACCCGATCCGGTCCTGGCCGAGCAGGGCCCGCAGCAGGGCGGTGCCGTCCGCGGCCTCGGCGGCCCGGTCGGCGGGGACGGCCAGGAGGAGGGCACGGCCGGGCGAGGCCGTGGGCAGGACGCGGTACCGCACGGTGACGGTGCCGCCCGAGCCGTCGGTCAGCCGTGCCGTGCCGTGGAGGGGCTGTCCGCCCGGTGCCGGGAGGGCCGGCATCAGGTCGTCACGGTCGGTGACCAGCCGCAGGATCGACCGGCCGAGGACCTCGGCGGCGGAGCGGCCGAGCAGTTCCGCGGCGGTCGTGGACCACGAGACCACGATCCCCCGGGCGTCGATCAGCGCGGTCGCGACGTCGGCGAGGACACCGTCTCCGGACGGGGAGGAACCCATGTGATGATCACCGCCTGGGCGAGGCTGTACGGCCCTTCCCCTCATGATGCCCGGTGCGGTGCGGGTGCCGCCCCCGCGGTGGTCAGCCCCTGCCGTAGACGGCGGCGACGTTGTCGACGGTCGGCCGCCGTCTACGGCAGGGGCTGACGCCCGGCCGTCGGGTCAGCCGTTGCCGATGCGCAGCAGCTTGGCGACGGCGGGGCCGGCGGACTGGGCGCCGTGCAGGCCGCCCTCGACCTCGGCGGCGACGGCGAGGTTGCCGCGGTAGGCGGTGAACCAGCTGTTGGTGTCCTTGCCGTCGACCTCGGCGGTGCCGGTCTTGGCGGCGGCGCCGGGGATGCCGGCCATCGGCTCGGCGGCGGTGCCGCTCTTCGCGGTCTGGGTCATCAGCGTGCGGAGGTTGCCCAGCACGTCGCCGGAGAGCTGTCGGGCGGCGGGCTTCTGCTCCGTGCCGGGGACCAGGACCGGCATCTTGAAGACGCCGCTCTGGACGGTGGCGGCGACCGAGGCCATGCCGAGCGGGTTGGTCTGCACCTTGCCCTGGCCGATGAACTCGGAGGCGGCGCCGGCCATGTTCGACTCGGTGGGGATCTTGGTGTCGAAGTTGGACAGGCCGGTCTTCCACTCCAGGCCGAGGCCGAAGACGTCCTTGGCGATCTTCGGGAGGGTGTCCGGCTTGAGGACGGCGGCGCCCTTCTCGATGAAGGCGGTGTTGCAGGACTGGGTGAAGTCGTCGGCGAAGGTGTTGTTCGGCCGGGCGTCGGGGAAGTCGTTGGCGACCGGGCGGCCGGTGACCATGGTGGTGGCCGGGCAGGCCACCGGGGTGGACGGGGTGACGCCGGCCTCCAGCAGTGCGGCGGTGGTGACGACCTTCATGGTGGAGCCGGGGGCGGTGGCGCCGGAGAACGCCCGGTTCTGGCCGGTGGCCGGGGCGTTGGCGAAGGCCAGGATGTAGCCGGTGCTGGGCTCGATGGCGACCAGTGAGGCGGGCCGGGTGCCGCCCTTGGACTGCTCGGCCACGGCGGCCTCGGCGGCCTGCTGGAGGGTGGCGTCCAGGGTGAGCTTCAGCGCGGGGACGGGCTTGGGCTCCTTGATGGTGAAGAGCTTCTCCGGAGCCCCGCTGCCCGAGTCGGGGCTGATCAGCACGCCCGAACCGGCGTCCTCCGGGGAGCCGCCCTGCGGGGCCTGGGTCTTGAAGCGGTCCAGCACGCCGGTGAGCGAGGGGAAGCCGCCCAGCGGCTTGCCGTTGCGGTCGGTGACCGTGCCGGGGGTGCCGTAGACCGGCTTCACCGCGATGGTCTCGCCCGCGCCGAGGTGCGGGTGGATCACCGACGGGACCCAGTGCACGGCGGCCTTGCCGTCGCTCATCTTCACCAGGCCGAGGACGCCGTCGTAGGCCCACGGGGTGCCGGTCTCGGCGAACTCCATGCTGGCCTTGAACGACAGCGGGACCCCGGTCGGCGCGGCGGCCGTCGAGGACGCGGCCGAGGGCGAGGGTGCGGGCGAGCCGATCGGTCCGCCCACGGTCAGGTGGACCGCGCTCGGCTTCACCTGGTCCCGGAACGCCGTCAGCCCGGCTGTCGCCGCGTCCGGCGCGTCGGTCAGCTTGCCCGCCGCCATCACGTCGCCCTTGGCCCAGGCGTCGAGGAACTCCTTGGCGGCGGCCGCCGCCTGCTCGGCGGTCGGCGGCTCGGCCACCACTGACCGCGGCCCCGCCGCGGCCGCCCGGTCGGACGAGTCGGTCAAGGCCGAGGCGATGTTGTACGCGCCGTAGCCGCCCACGGCCAGCACGGCCGTGGCGACACCGGCGATGCCGATCTTCGCACTCTTGTGCACGGTGCTCTTCCCCCCACAGATCCGTCCGGCGGGGATTCCCCCCGGCGGCCCCGGTTCGGGCCCGCCGGTCCTCCGCCGGAATCCGTCGCCATGTACACACGGCGACGGACCGGGAAAGGTTACACAGCACGGCCGACAGGCGCGGTACCAGGTAGCGCGGCCTGCTGCCTGCCGCCTGCCGTCTCGGGCGGTGTGCTCCCGTACGCGGCGAGGTGCCCCGGTCCGCGTGGACCGGGGCACCTCGGTGGAGCATGCCGTGACTATCCGTCAGGACTCGCGGAGCTGGGCCCACGGCCCGTCCGAGCCGTGGTCACCCTTGGGCGGGCACGGCTTCGGCGGGCACGGCTTGGGCGGGCACAGGCGGGTGTCCCGCACCGTGACCTCCACGCACGGGCAGTCCTTGGTGAGCACGACCTTGCTCACCGGATCGCCCGGGAGGGCGTAGCCGTCCGGAGCCGACACCTCCTGCCAGTAGTACGTGCCGAGCGGGAGGTCGTGCGCCTCGCAGACGCCGTCCTCGCCGGTGGTGCAGGGTTCGCCGACCTTGGTGTCGGCGTTGTTGCCGAAGGTCTGCAGGCCCGGGCGGCCGTTGGTCTCGCGCCACAGCTGGAAGACCGCGCCGGCCAGCGGCTCACCGGTCTCCGCGTCGACCTTGACCACCTTGGTCGAACCCGGACCCTTCTCCGGCGTCCGCTCGTCCTTGACGATGACCGGCACGGTCTGCCCGTCGGCGGCCAGGACCACCGTGCTCACCGGCTGGGCCGGCAGGTCGAAGCCGGGCGGGGCCTGGACCTCCTGCCAGTAGTAGGTGCCCAGCGGCAGGTCCGTCGCACGGCAGACCCCGTTGGCGGGCGTCGTGCAGGGCTCGCCGACCGCCGTGTCCGGGGCGATGCCGGTGGTCTGCAGACCCGGGACGTCGTTGGTCTCCTGCCACAGCTGGAACACCGCGCCCGCCAGCGGCCGGCCGGTCGCCGCGTCCAGCTTGGTGACGCGGGTGGACGCCGTCAGGTCGGGCGTCTTGCGGTCCCGCACGGTCACCGGCACGTTCTGCCCGTCGGTGGCCAGGACGACCGTCGTCGTGCGCTGGAGCGGCAGGTCGTAGCCGGGCGGGGCCGCGGTCTCCTGCCAGTAGTACGTGCCCAGCGGCAGGCCGGTGGCGGAGCACTGGCCGTTGACCGGAGTGGTGCACGGGCTGCCGACCTCGGTGTCGGCGTTGGCGCCGAGGGTCTGCAGGCCCGGGGTGCCGTTGGTCTCCTGCCACAGCTGGAACACCGCGCCCGCGAGCGGGGCGTCGGTCGCCGCGTCCACCTTGGTGACGGTGGTCGAGCCCGAACCGTTCGGCGTCCGGCTGTCCCGGACCGTGACCGGCACGGTCTCCCCGGCGGTGGCGAGCACCACCGTGGTCACCGGCTGGGCCGGCAGGTCGTAGCCGGGCGGGGCCGCGGTCTCCTGCCAGTAGTACGTGCCCAGCGGCAGGTTGTTCGCCGAGCAGATCCCCGTCGCACCGGTCACGCACGGGGAACCGACCGCGGTGTCCGGGATTGCCCCGGTGGTCTGCAGGCCCGTGGTGCCGTTGGTCTCGTGCCAGAGCTGGAAGGTGGCGCCGGCGAGCGGGGCGTCGGTCGCCGCGTCCACCTTGGTGACGGTGGTGGAGGCGGTCGGCGTGGTGGTCTGCGTGTCCTGGACCGTGACCGGCGCGTCCTGCCCGGCCGTGTCGAGGACGACCGTGGTCACTGCCGGGGTGGGGAGGTCGTAGCCGGGCGGGGCTGCGGTCTCCTGCCAGTAGTAGGTGCCGAGCGGCAGGCCGGTGGCGGAGCACTGGCCGTTGGCCGGGGTGGTGCAGGGGTTGCCGACCGCGGTGTCCGGGGTGGCCCCGGTGGTCTGCAGGCCCGGGACGTTGTTGGTCTCGTGCCACAGTTGGAAGACCGCGCCCGCGAGCGGGGTGCTGGTCGCCGCGTCCACCTTGGTGACGGTGGTCGACCCCGTCGCGGCGGGCGTCCGGCTGTCCCGGACGGTCACCGGCACGTTCTGCCCGTCGGTGGTCAGGACGACCGTGGTCACCGGCTGGGCTGGCAGGTCGTAGCCGGGCGGGGCTGCGGTCTCCTGCCAGTAGTAGGTGCCGAGCGGCAGGCCGGTGGCGGAGCACTGGCCGTTGGCCGGGGTGGTGCAGGGGTTGCCGACCGCGGTGTCCGGGGTCGCGCCGGTGGTCTGCAGGCCCGTGGTGTCGTTGGTCTCCCGCCAGAGCTGGAACACCGCGCCCGCCAGCGGCTGCGCGCTCTCGGAGTCGACCTTGGTGACCGAGGTCGAGGCGGTGGGGGTGGGCGTGCCGCACGAGGGGAGGTCGCCGTTGAAGGGGTAGGCGTGGATCTCCGTACCGGTGCCGCCCGAGCCGCCCGAGGTGTGGTTCAGGGTGCCCGTGGTGAAGAACCGGCCGTTGAGGCCCGGCATGTTGACGGTGGTGGTGCTGGCCGGGTTGCCCACCAGGATGCTGCCCTGGAACTGGCCGGTGCCGGTGAAGGTCACCGTCCCGGCGGTCGGGACGTTCCACAGCAGGCGCTCGCGCAGCTTGTTCAAGGGGTCGCTGTCGTCGACCCCGCCGCTGAAGGTGCTGATGGTGCGCGCCGCGCCGACCAGGTTGACCAGCACCGTCGCGTTGGCGGGGATGTTCGCGAAGACGATGCCCTGCTGCGCGCCGCCGCTCGTGGTGAGGTCGAAGTCCACGTTGAAGACCTGCAGCGCCGACGTGCCGTCACCCGTGAACAGCGTCTGGTAGCTCTGGTTGACCGCCGTCCCCGTGGGGGGCCGGGGCGTCCCGATGCCGGCGTAGCACTCGCTGGCCGTCTGCAGCTGACCGCGCAGCGCGGAGTACGGGGCGGCGGCCTGCGAGTCCTGGACGACCGTCCCGTCGATGGTGCCGCTGACCGCGCCGGCGTGGCGGACGACGCCGCCCTCCGCGACCAGCCGCTGCCCCTGGGCGACGGTGATGCCGCCGCCGGTGGTGAGGAAGTCCGAACCGGCTGGCGGGGGGACGCGTGAACCCACGCCCGCGATACCGATGTTGTAGATCGAGCTGACGCCCTGCGCCTTGTTCTGCGAGAAGTTGCCGAGCGTCACCACCTTGCCCTCGGCCTCCGCTGCCGAACCGGAGACGTTGAAGTTGCCGCCGACGAACACGTTGATGTTGGCGTCGCGCCCGGCGAAGTCCCCGTTGTTCACCGGGGGGAACGTCGCGGGACACTCGGCCCCCAGGCACGGCCCGAGCCCGCCGGGAAGCCCGGCCGCCCAGGCTCCGGGGCCGAAACCGGCCAAGCCGAGCGGCAGGAGCGTCGCGGCGAGGCCGGCACTCAGCACCCGGCCGAGCCACCGTTTTCTCCCCGCGGGCGACACGCGCTGATCTGGTTCCACCTGGGTCCTCTCGGGAGTGGGAACGACGAGACGCCCGAGAGTCTCCTGACGACCGGTCGTCCGCGAACCCACGACGCGCTGACATGCCGTCGGACGGCCCGCCCGGACCCCTCCGATGGCCGAACGGGTGGCCACCGAACGGCTGAACCACCGCTGGAGGGAGGGGGCGGGGAGCGGAATCAGGACAGGTCGGCGATCCAGGCGCAGTCGTCCGGGTTGCGCAGCTGCGTGAGGGCGGCGCGCAGTCCGTCCGTCTCCGCGAGGTCCCGGAGCCGGGGGACGGGACCGAGGAGCGCGACGAGGTGGTCGGTGGCCCCGGCGTCGAGGCGCGCGCAGGGCGGTTGTGATCCGGTCCCGGGCCGGGGCGGACACGGCCGCGGACTTTGGATGCCGGGGGAGAAGAGGGGAAGCGGACCCCCGGTCGGCCTCTCCCCAACCATGACCTGGCCCCGGGGAGAGGCCGTCCCGCACCGACCATCCCACAGTCGGCCGCACCCGCGTCGCCCCGTCTCAGTATCCGAAGCGACGCACCGCCGTGGAGCCTCCGTCGGCGGGGCCGCCGCCCGCCGCCCGGCGCGGACCGGGGAAGCGGAACCGCCGGGAAACGCACTGGTCGCACGGCCCCCGAGCAGGGCAGGACGGGGCCGTGCGAGCTCTACTCCTTCGCCGACAGGAGCCGCAAGTACTGCCGCGCTGTCCCGACCCCGCCCGGACGAACCGTCAGGAGCCGGTCCCGCACATGAGCCGTGCGGCCTGCTGCTGGACCTCACCCCGAGGATCGGCGCAGTCCACCAGCCCCGCCACGGGGGACCGGGGCCGGAAGGTGGTCACGGTGCCGACGGCGTCCGCACCGTTGCAGTGGCGGACGAAAGAACTCGTGATCACCCAGTTGAACGCGTACCCGACGAACCGGCCCGGCCGGCTGGTGCTCACGGCCGAGCTCCCCGGGTACGGGCCCAGTACCCCTCCGAACTCCGGCAGGCCGGGGGTGGGCGACTGGTGGACGAAGGCGTCGTACACGCGGCGGGCGTCCGAATCGCCCACGCTCGACGTCGCGGCCGCAGTGATCGGCCGTACGGCCAGCGCACCGGGAAGGTTCAGCGGCCCGCCGCCCGCAGCCGTGACGGTGACCGCCGCGGTGACGTGCGTCAGCGTCTCCGTCTCCACCGCCGGAGTGAACTCGTAGCGCGGGTCCGCGCAGTCGGTCGCCGCCGGCGAGCCGGCGACGGAAGCAGCCGCCGAGGCCGTCACCGAGGCAGACGGAGCGGGCAGGGCCCGGTCGTGATGCGGCGTCGTACAGCCGGCCACCACCAACACCAGCGCGAAGCCCCCCGCACATCGGACGGACCGTCCTCGTCCCATCTCTCCCCCTCCTGGTGCCAGGCGATCGGTCAGGCATCCCGGCGCGGTGGATGATACCGAGGCTGTTGATTGCAGTTCGTCCGACTTCAGGGCAGAGGTTCGTAGAACGGGCGGTCGAGCGCCGGGTTGCGAGAACACCCCGTCATGTCCTCGCCCTTGGGGCAGGCCGACAACCACTCACTGAACGTCATCTCATGGAGCGTCCACGCGGGACTGTCGAACTCCTGGACCACGACGCGCCAGGGCGACGAGGGCGCGTCAGGAACGGGAAGGGAGAACCGTCCTCCCGTCGTGGCCGACGCCACCGGCATCAACTCCCCGGGGTTCGCCCCCGCCTGACTCTGTAGGAGATGGCCGGCGGGGTGCTCCGTCCCTGCTCGACCTGGGGGCCTGGGCGGTGGGGAGTCGTTCGGTGTCGGCGCCGAAGGGGAGGAAGACGGTGCGGCCGGTGAGGAGCCAGGCGCTGCTGACCTTGCGGAAGGTGTCCTCGTAGTGGCCGACGTTGACGGGGAGTCTGGGCTCGATCATTCCGCCCGTGTAGCCGTCGACGCGGTACGTCGTCATGTACGAGACGGCCCGGGCCGTGGTCCCGGATTCGACCGTGACCAGGATGTTGGTCATCAGACGGCGCGACAGCCGGTCGGCCGGGCGGGAGGCGAAGTAGCGGCGCAGGGCTTCGCGTCCCTCGATGCGCCGGTCACCGTGGGGCCAGTGCCAGTAGCCGTCCGGGGTGAACAGGTCGGCCACCGAGCTGGGGTCGCCGAGGTCGAGGCGGTGGATGAAGTCCACGATGAGCCGCTCGCAGGCGCGTTCCGCGAGCAGCCGTTCGACCGGGGTCATGATCTCGTCGTCCATGCCCCCTTCTACCAGCAGCAACGGGCTTCGGGCCAAGGGGTTTTCCGCTCAGTCGAGCCAGTCGAGGTCCTGGATCTCCAGGCCGTCCGCGCCGAGCTCGGTGTTCTCCGCGTGTTCGCGCATCCGGTCGCCGTACACCGGGTGGTCGCTCAGCCCGGTGTAGGTGTCGAAGTCGAGGTCGATCACGTCGGCGAGGTCGGCGAGGTACACGTCCAGGCCCGGGTACATGACGGCCACGTACGGCAGGTCGTCGATGTCGGTCACCAGCACCGGGTACTCGCCCGTCGAGTCGGGTGAGCCCAGGTACAGCAGGCGCCGGGAGTCGCTGCCACCCACCAGCGGCAGGCAGGGGGAGGGCAGCAGCCGCTCGAAGTCGGCGAACATCCCGACCGTCACCCCGCCCGGGCCGTACATCCGCTCGGCGGTCTCGCCGAGCGCCCGGGCGTCGAACACCGGCTCCCGCTCGTCCTCGTACCACTCCAGGTCGGCCAGCCACGAGCCGTCGAACTCCAGCCAGCGTCGCAGGCTCGGCGGCAACGGCCGGTCGCCGGGGAGCCGCAGACGCTCCAGCACCTCGGGAGCCAAGGGCTTGGGCTCGTCCAGGTCCGGTGCGTCCGCCGTCGGCCAGCCGTTCTGCCGCACCCGCTCGATCACGCGGTCGATCAGCGCCGCACCGTGCATGTCCTCGTTCACGCGCGCACTCTCGCACACCCCACCGACACCGGTGCTCGCGAGGGTGGATCGGGTCCGTGAGGCCCGTGCCGTCCGGTGGTGGCGCACCCTTCGTGGCCCGCTCCGCGGTTCGCGTCCCGGGGTGGGGCCTCTCTTGCCGTGCTGGAGCGGCGAGTCGGACGGGCCCGGCGTTCCGCCTGCTTCCAGACGGCGGGGGCATGCGGGGGAGCGGGTTCTCCCTGCCGGACACAGGCGAGGAGCCGATCCGGAGACGGACGACCGGTGTACCGGACCGCGCGGCGGCGGGCAGGCAGCGGACGGCCGAGGCCAGTCCATGTTTCGGGGCCGGTGGGGCGGGACGGCAGGAGGGCGTGCCCGTCGTGCAGGAGTGCGGTGACGGTGGCGCCCGGGGCGGTGTCGAGATCGTCGAGCGGGACCGGGTCCAGGGCGGCGAGGGTGACCGTGCGGGCGCCGTTGCCGCCCGCTCCGGTGACGGCGGCTCACAGCAAGGTCGCCTCCGCGCTCGAGCAATGCTCAAGTTCTGTGGATCAGTTCCGGGAGGAACGCGGAGGGCGTACCTTCCCGATGATCCCGTGATGGTCATCGAGTGCGGACTGTGCGCGCGCCCGTGCTCGCGGTCGGCGACGGCGCCCTCGGGTTCTGGAAGGCCCTGCGCGAGGTCTTCCCCGACACCCGCGAGCAGAGGTGCTGGGTTCACAAAACGGCCAACGTCCTCGACTCCATGCCGAAGTCGGCCCAGCCGGCGGCCAAGAAGGCGATCCAGGACATCTATAACGCCGAGGACCGCCACCACGCCGAGCAGGCCGTCAAAACCTTCGTCAAGCTCTACAGCGCGAAGTTCCCCAAGGCCGTCAAGAAGATCACCGACGACCAGGACGTGCTGTTGGAGTTCTTCGACTTCCCGGCCGAGCACTGGATCCACCTGCGGACCGCCAACCCGATCGAGTCCACCCTTCGCCACCGTGCGACTCCGCACCAAGGTCACCAAGGGCGCCGGATCCCCCACCGCAGGGCTCGCCACGGTGTTTAAGCTCGTCGAGTCGGCACAGGCCCGCTGGCGGGCCGTCAACGGCGCCCACCTCGTCCCGCTCGTCCGCGCCGGCGCACACTTCAGCAAGGGCCGCCTGGTCGAACGCGAGGAGCTCGCCGCCTGATGGACACCCCCGAACCGATGACCGACGACGAGCTTGCCGAGATCGAGGAGGTGGCGAACGCCGCGACCCCGGGGCCCTGGCATGTCCGTCTGCTCGACGACGACTACGCCATGAACCTGGTTGCCATCAGCACCGTCCCCGACACCGGGCTTGGTGAACGCTGGCCGGACTTCGACCACCACGAGAACGTCGCCGCCACCCTCGTCCAGCAACCCCGCTACGTCGATGTCGCAGATGAACGATGGGACGAGAACGCCCAGTTCATCGCCGAAGCCCGCCAGAACATTCCACGTCTGATCGCCGAGATCCGCCGGCTCCGCCAGCTACTCGCAACCAAGGATCAGAGCGTCGGCGAATCCTGACAGGGACCGTCAGTCCACAGAAATTGACAATTCCTCTTCCGCTGCACCCTGATCCAGACCGGCACCGAGTCCTACCGCTACCAGGCCACCCAGGAATCCCTCTTCCCAGCCTCGAACTGATGGACGGCGAAGTCCCGGTGGCCTCCGCGAAGGCTTGGAGGGCCACTCAGGGGCCACTCGGGTTTCTAGCTGACCACAGGGGCGGTGGCCGGCGCACCGCTCGAAGCGGCCGCCGAGGTTGTCCGCCCGGCGGCGTCGCATAGAAGCCCGCCTGGCATGCTGGCCGCATGGATGCTGACGCTCTGTCTCCTGTTCACCTCGACAAGGTGATGGACGGGTTGGCGATGAATTCCGCCCTGCCAGCTTCCATGGTTCGGCGACTGTTCGCCTGGCGGCGGGGCATGGGGAAGGTGGCGAAGCGTCCAGACCTTACCGAGGACATGATCGCCGAGATCCTCGCGATCGACGACCACTGGCTCCTGCACAGCCTGGCGCTCAACGACCGGCTGCCGGACCGGTTCCGTATCCGACTGGCTGCCCATCGGGACGGGGCGGTGCGGGCCGCGCTGGTGATCCACGCCGCGAGCGCGCCGAGGAGGATGCTGGAACAGCTCATCGACGATCCCGATCCACGGGTCCGTGAGTACCTGGCTCAGGGCCACCACACGCCGCCCGACCTCCGGGCCCGCCTCGCCGCCGACTCGGACCCCGCGATCCGTGCCGCGCTGGCGAAGCACTGGCCGCAAGCGCCGGAGGCGGTCCGCCGGGTTCTGCTGACCGATCCCGAGGCCAGGGTCCGCGCCGCGGCCTGTTCGACCTACTACGCGCATCGGCCGCATCCGACACCGCCGTCGGACCTGCTGCCGGCGCTGTTGGCGGACCCGGTGACTCGGGCGGGTGCGGTCATTCACGCCGTTCTCGACGCGGACACCCTGCAGCGGTTCGCCGCGGATCCGGACAGCGAGGTTCGCGCCGAGCTCGCCCGGCATCCTGACCTGCCGCCGTCGGCTCTCGAGGCCCTTGCGGTCGATCCGGCCTTGAGCGTCCGTGTGAAGGTCTTCGCCCGGCCGGACACGCCCGAGCACGTGCGGGCGCAGATCCATGCCTCGGTCCACGAGCTGTCGCGCTCGACGGCTGATCCGGGCCCTGACGCGGACGACGAAGCGGTCCTGCAGTGGTTCCAGAACGAGTTCGCGCCCACGGAACTGCGGATCCTGCGGCTGCCCTGGGTGACGGCCGATCCGCTGCCGCACATCGACTCGCCCTACGTCAGCTTCCGAGTCTCCGCGGCCGCCAGCAAGGCTCTTCCCGCCAACGCGGTGGCCCGACTGCTCGACGACGTGGAGGAGATGGTCCGCCTCACCATGGCCTACACCGCCCCGCAGCTGGTCGATCCCGCGACCGCCGAGAATATCGAGCGCCGCTACCGCCGGCGGGACAAGTTCACGTTCTGGTGGGACAAGAAGGAGGTCCTGACGTTCCCGCCGGCAGCCTTGCGCCGCTTCGCCACCGACCCTGAGCCCCGGCTCCGCTCCTTCGCACCCCGCGATCCGGATCTGCCCTCGGAACTCGCCGAGAAGCTGGCCGCCGACCCCGAAGACCGAGTCCGCCGCGCGGTCGCGCCCCACCGGAACCTCCCGCTCCGGTCCTTGCTCCGTCTCCTCGCTGACCCCTCGGAGCGCGTCGCAGAAGCCGCCGGCGCCTCACCGTTCCTACCGCGCGAGCAGATGGAGCGGCTGCTGAACCGGGCGGGTCTGTAGCCGCTACTCAGGAAGGGCTGGGCCCCACGAGGCCAGCCCTTTTGACACATCCAGGGTGAGGCCCCGGCGACTTGTCAGGGGGCGACCCGGGCCCCGCATCACACGCTATCGACGCCACCACTCTGGCCCCCACGGACACTCCGCCCATGCCTCGGCGGGTCACCCAATCCGCCCCTTATCTCGTTGTGACCACCAACATGGCAAGTTCAACCTGAGTAATACCGATCTTACCCTGAACGGGCTTTTCGACCAGGTGAGTTACGACCGGCTTCGGGTCGTCGGACATTCTCGGCGTTCATGGCAACCCGTGCGGTAGAGATCCCCCCTCACCGCCCCGACTACGGGGTACACGCTGTGGGGGGGACCACGTGCGACAGGGACTTCGCGACGCCCTCGGAGCGGCCGCGCTGCTGGCCGTCCTGACCGCCTGCTCACCGGGCAGCGCGACACCCGCTCCCCCGGCCCCCGCTCCGTCCTCCGCCATGGCCGTGACACCGTCCGCCTCCGCCGCGAACCTGGACGAAGTGATCAACCGCACCCGCACCGAGCTGACGACGACGATGGCCGGAGAAGCCGAGGCCCCCCGACCCGCAGACGCTGATGCTGGTCCAGGCGTGGCCGGGCGGCGCCGCCTACGTCTGGGAGACCCCGGACCAGCGGCAGTGCTTCGCTGAGATCCACCAGGTCACGGTCCAGGTACGGGGCTGCGCCGACCATCCGGTGGACCCGCCGCTCGCCTCCCCCACGGGGGTCACCATGCTCGACACCTTCTTCACCGACGGCTGGGTCCGGCTGATCGGCGCCGACCACCAGGAGGTGACCGGGGCGGCCTGCGGCGACACCCCCCTGACGGTCCGCCGGATCGGCACCGTCGCAGACGGCGCCCGGACCCTGTACGCGCTCTGGTTCCCGAACTACACGAAGGGCGACGTCACCCTGACGACGCTCAACCACGCCGGCGCCACCGCCCGGGCCACCCTTCCGCTCGGCGACATCGGCGACCGCACCTGCACCCCCGTCTCTCACTCAGGTTGAACTCGCGATGTTGATGATCAGCTCGCAGCCAGGCTAATCACCGACATCGCGAGTTCAACCTGAGTAGACCAACGACTAAGCCCCTCAACGGTAGAGACTGCTGAGGGGCTTAGAGCTCGTAAAAGGCTCACGGCTGGAAGATCATCCAGTGCGCAAAACCCTCCTCGTGACTCCGCCCGCCCACAGGTTTTGACAATTGCTCTCCGCGCTCTACGTGGTGGCCGGGCTGATCAGCGCCCTGATGCTGACGCACCTGGGCGACGGCCTCCCGGAACCGGAGGAGACCGCCGTCGCGTACCGCATCGGCCACGTGTTCGGCCCGCTGATCCTTGTCGTGCCGCTGGCGCTGGCCGGGCTGGCCGTGCAGATGGCGACGAAGCAGCGGCGGGCCGAGGCCGTCAGGGAGAGCGCGAAGGCGCAGCACGCGCTGTGGGAGCGGCGGCACTGGGTCTGGCAGGCGGTGTGGCTGTGCCGGCGGTGTCGGGTGTGCTCCGTGCCGGAGGGCGCGGTGGGGCCCGGGTCGGCGGCCTCGCCGGCCATCGCGGTGGCGCAGCTTCCGATGTGGGTGACGGCGACCGCCGACCGGGCGCTCGGTGTACCGGGGGTGGTCGCCGCTTCCTGAGGTTGCGCAGGGGCTCCGGCCGCGGCCGGGGCGGTGCCCGCCGGCGCGTCAGACGCTGGCGACGGCCGTGCCGGCGGCCTCGAACGCGGTGATCTCCTCGGCGGGGGCGGCGGTATCGGTGACCAGGCCGTGCAGGCGGTCGGCTGAGGCCACGTGGGCGAAGGCGGTGCGGCCGAGCTTGCCGCTGTCGGTGGCGACGACCGTGCGGCGGGCGGCGGCCATGGCGGCCTTCTTCACGGTCGCGTCGTCGAGGTCATAGGCGGTCAGTCCGTCGGCGGCGCTGAGGCCGCAGCAGCCGAGGATGGCGGTGTCGAAGCGCAGGGCGGAGATCGAGGCCAGGGTGAGCGGGCCGGTGAGGGCGCCTTCGGTGGCGCGGGGCTGTCCGCCGGGCACGAGCAGGGTGGCCGGGCCGGGGGCGTCGCCGAAGACGTGGACGGCCGGCAGGGACAGCGGCATCACGGTGACGGGTCGCTCGCGCAGCAGGCGGGCGACCTCCAGGCAGGTGGTGCCGCTGTCGAGGAGCACGGTCTCGCCGTCGGCGATCAGCGCGGAGACGGCGGCGGCGATGCGACGCTTGGCGTCGACGGCGTCGCGGGCGCGCAGCGCGAACGGCGGCTCCTCGCCGCGCAGCAGCAGGGTGCGGGCACCGCCGCGGAAGCGCTCGAGGACGCCCTGGGCGGCGAGGGTGTCGAGGTCGCGCCGGATGGTCATCTCGGAGGCGCCGGTCAGCTCCGCGAGTTCGAGGACGGTGGCGCTGCCCGCGTCCCGGACGGCTTGGGCGATCAGGGTGTGGCGCTCCTGGGTGCTCATACGGAGATTGAACCGCATCATGAAACGAACAATCAACCTGTTCGATCGACGGCTTTCGAACACAAGATATGTTCGTTATGGTGGTGGCATGGAACGCTCGCTCCGGGCCGCCCGCGTGGCGACCTACGTCTACTTCGTCCTGTGCGGCACCCTGATGGGCGCCTGGGTGGTGCACATTCCCGCCGTCGAGACCCGGGTCGGCATCAGCCACGCCGCGCTCGGCGGCCTGCTCGTGCTGCTCGGCCTCGGCGCCTTCGCCGGCATGCAGGCGGCCGGTCGCATCACCGACCGCCTCGGCGTGCGCACCGTCGTCCCCGCCTCCGGCGCCCTCTGCGCCGCGTCCCTGGTCCTGCCCGGGCTCGCGCCGAACCCGTGGACGCTGGCCGGCGCGCTGGTGGTCTTCGGGTTCGCCAACGGGTGCCTGGACGTGGCCATGAACGCCCACGCCGTGCACGTGGAGAAGGCCTACGGGCGTCCCGTCATGTCCGGCTTCCACGCCACCTTCTCGGTCGGCGGCGTGGTCGCCGCGCTGGCCGCCGCCGCGGCGACCGCCATCGGCCTGGGCCCGGCCGCCACCCTCGCCGTCCTCGGTGCGGTCGGCATCGCCACCGCCCTGCTGGCCGCGCGCAGCCTGCTGCCCGGAACCGTTCCGGCGGCCGAAGCCGCCGAGGAGCCCTCCGGAGCCCTCCTGCCCGTCGGCGGCACCACCGGCCGCCGGCAGATCCGGATCCTCGCCGTCCTGGCACTGATGGTCATGCTGTGCGAGGGCGCGGCCAACGACTGGAGCGCCCTGCACCTCAAGGACGTCCTCGGCACCCCGGCGGGCACCGCCGCCTTCGCGTACGGCACCTACGCCGCTGCGATGACCACCGGCCGGCTGCTCGCCGACCGCGTCGTCACCCGCCACGGCTCGACGGCGGTCCTGCGCTGGGGAGCGGCCACCGCAGCCGTCGGCATCACCGTCGCGGCGGCGACGCCCTGGGTGTGGGCCGCGTTCGTCGGCTGGGCACTGTTCGGCCTCGGCCTGTCCGGCTGCGTCCCCCAGCTGCTCAGCGCCGCGGGCCACGCCGACCCCACCGCCGCGGGTGCCAACGTCTCGCGGGTGGCCGGACTCGGCTACCTCGGCATGCTCGCCGGTCCCGCCGTCATCGGCTGGCTCACCCACGTCACCGCCCTCAACCACGCCTTCCTGCTGCTCACCCTGATGTGCGCCGCCACCGCCGCGACCGCCGGCATCCTGCGCACCGCCGCCACCCCGGGCGACGCGGGGGCGCGGGGGGTGCCTGTCGAGCTGCCGAGTTCTCGGTGAGCCGTTCGGCGAACTCGTGTCAGTGGTCACGGGTCCACGGCCCGCGCCTCGCCGATCCCCTTCGCGGCGGCCACCGCCACGGCCGCACGCTCGCACCCGGGCAGGCCGTGGGCGTCCGCGGTTGCCCGGACCGTCCTGATCCGGCCCAGGGGCGACCGGGCGACACCGGCGAACGGGACGGGCAGGGCGCCCGCTGCCGCCACCGGCCAGGCCCGCGCACGGGGAGGCAGTCACGATCGGGTGCCGGCGGGTATCGGGAACGCGCTTGACCTCAACCGCGCTTCCCGTCCTACGGTCGCCGTGGGCCTGCGCGGTACGCAGGCCCGAACGCGTAGTGTCAGGAAGGGATTTGCCATGACCGCCCCGCAGATCGCCGACGCCCGACTCGCCGGACAGCCCGCCGCCTACCGGACCGGTGTCGCCTACGAGGCGCTCATCGCGTACACCCGGGCCCAGCAGGCCGAACGCGGCTACGCCCAGCCCCAGTTCTGGCTGCTGCGGAACCCGTCGAAGAACGACGTCTCGCCCGACGGCGCGGGGATGACCGTGTCCGAGCTGCGGGAGGCGATGGCCTCCTGCATCCGGCCGGAGGACGACCTGGCGGCGCAGGCCGGGGCGCTCGTCGAGCGCGGCTGGTTGACCTCGGACGGCGACGACCGGTTGTGGCTCACCGAGGAGGGGGAGCGGGCCCGCGTCCGCCTCGCGCGCAACGCCCCCGCGATCCGCGCCGCGCTCCACGCGGGCATCGACGACGCGGACTACGTCGTCGCGGTGAAGGTGCTCCAGCAGCTGATCCGCAACGCGGGCGGGAAGGTCGCCTGACCGGAACCCGCGGGGCGGGCGGTCAGCCGGCGTCGGCCTCCGCGGCCAGGGCGTCCAACGCCCTGCCGAGCCCGGCCCGTTCGGCCGGGGTGGGGGCGGCCGGGTCGTGCGGCACCAGCGCGGCGGGGTCGACGACGGTGGTGGTGCTCTCCGGGCCGGGCGGACGCGCGGCGAGGGCGAGCAGTGCGCCCGGATCGGGCAGCGGGGCGTCGAGGCGGTCGGCGAGCTGCCGCAGTGCGTCCGCGAGCGGGGGAGGCGGGAAGGGGAAGTCCGCGGGGAGCAGTTCGGCCTGCCGGCCGTGGTCGTCGCCGTGGAAGTCCAGGGTCCAGCCGTCCCGGCCCGGCAGCGGCCAGCTGTGGAGGCCCGGTACGGTCTGGACCGCCTGGATGGAGGCGGTGCGGGCCCGCGGGTCGTAGTGGACGCCGCCGAACGGCATGTCGGTGGGCGCGGGGGTGGCCGGTGCGGCCGCGAGCAGGTCGGTCAGGCCGGGGCCGTCGTCGAGCCATTCGTCGGCCTCGCGATTGGCGCGGAAGCAGCGCGTCGCCGCGGCCGGACCGGGCAGCAGATCGCCCACCACCCGCTGGGCGCCCCAGTGCGAGTAGTGCCGCCGCCAACTGCCGTTCTCCACCACCACGTACTGCGCTCGTGCTCCCACGACCGGCGAGGCCAGCGCCGCCGGACGGCGGGCGACGAACGCTTTTCGGACACCCGCGAGGGGCTGGCTGACGTTCCGTCAGGAAAGCTGCCGGCGTTTGAGTCGCGGCAAACGGGTCACCCGAAGCGGCGAGCGAACCGAACGGGGCGGCCCCGAGCGGATGCCCCGGGTGAGGAGGCAGAGCATGTCCAGCGGTCTGATTGTGGCGATCATCGTGGTCGCCGTGGTGGTGGCGGTGCTCGGTGCTCTCGCCGGCCGCCGCCACCAGCAGCAGCACCCGAGCCTGAGCCGCCGTTTCGGCCCGGAGTACGAGCGCACCCTGGCCCGTCACGGTGGCGATACCGCCGCGGCCGAACGCGAGCTGGCCGGGCGCGTCGAACGTCACCGGGAACTGACGCTGACCCCGCTCAGCAGCGCCGAGCGCGCCCGGGCCGAGCAGCAGTGGGCGCAGGTGAAGGCGCGCTTCGTCGACGACCCCCAGCAGGCCCTGGCCGAGGCCGACGCGCTGCTGGCCCGGGTGGCGCGTGACCGCGGCTACCCCGACTCCGACGTGGACACGCAGATCGACATGGTCTCGGTCGACCACGGCGAGCACGTGGAGTCCTACCGGGCGCTGCACGCGATCTCCCGGCCGGACGCCGCCGGTCGGACCCCGTCCGACACCGAGGAGCAGCGCGCGGCCCTGGTCCGGGCCCGGGGGCTGTTCGTCGCGCTGGTCGGCGCGGACGGCGAGCCGCAGCGCGTCCCCGCCCAGGCCAAGGCCAAGGCACGGGTGCCGGCGCCGCGCGAGGCGCGGTAGCTGCCGCGCTGCGGCCCCAACCCCCCACCAGCACACCGCTTCCGAGGAGGACAGCATGACCACCAGTGACCACAGGCGGCGCACCGACTCCCTCGACGCCGTCGCCGACGCCGACACCGGCCCGGACCGGGCCGGCACCCCCGCCGGCGGCGGGGATCCCGGCGCCACCGCGCGCCGGTCGGAGTGGGCGGAGCAGCCGCGGCACGACACGGCCGACACCCCCCGCGTCCCGCGGAGCGGCACACCGGGCAGGTTCGTGACGACCGCCGAGGCGCCGCGCACCGCGCCGGACGACGGCGCCCCGCGTACCGCGCCGGACGACGGCGCCCCCCGCCCCGTGGTGGCCGTCGGCCCGGGGCCCGCCGCGCCGACGCGTTCCGCCCCGCCCGCTCCGGCCGCCCCGTCCGCCGCCGAACGCACCGGCGAACGCACCGGCGCGGGGAAGGCCGAGGCCCAAGACCGTACGCGGCCCGGCGTGCGACCCGGTGCCGGACCCGCGGGTACGGCGGACGGTGTCGGCGCCCTCCTCCCGCCGGACCTGACCCAGCAGTTGACGCACCGGCTGGACCACGCGGTGGGCACCTTCGTGGACGACCCGCGCCAGGCCGTGCAGGAGGCCGACGAGGCGCTGGACGAGACGGTGCGGCGGCTGACCGACGGCCTGCGCGAGCGCCGCACGGCGCTGCACGACACCTGGCACGCCGACACCACCGGCGAGGACCGGGGCGCGGCGGGCGGCGCCTCTCGGACGGAGGACCTGCGCCTCCTGCTCCGTGAGTACCGGGACCTGGTCCAGCACCTCCTCGCGGTCTGACCACCGGCCGCCCGGGGCCCCGCCCGTCGGGGCCCCGGGCGGCCGGTGGTCAGACCGCGCCCGTGGCCGGGGGCCGCAGCCCGAGCCACTGGTCGGCGTCCCAGGCCCGGAAACGTTCCGCCTCGGTGAACCCCAGCTTTGCCGCGAGGCGCATCGAGCGGTGGTTGGCGGTCTGGGTGGCGAGCACCACCGGTTCGCCGGGAAGGACGCCGGTGAGCCAGCCGAGTGCCGCCGCGCACGCCTCGGCGGCGTACCCCTGCCCCCACGCCCGCGGCAGGAACAGGTAGCCGAGGTCGATCCTGCCCGCGGCGGCCGGGCGGTGGTGCGCCGGTGCCCTCCGGAGCAGGATCTGGCCGATCATCGACCTGTCGAGCTCGACGACGAAGCTCCCCGGCCACCGCTCGGGCACCTCGGGCAGCGTGCGCTCCAGCTCGTCACGCGTCCGGGGGCCGCCGAGGTAGGTGTGCACCTCCGGCGAGGCGAGCAGTTCGACGAACCCGGCGCGGTCCCGCGCCTCGGGCTCGCGGAGCACGAGCCGCTCGGTCGTGATCGGGGCGGGTGGCCAGGCGAAGGAGTGCGCTGCGGTCCTGTCCGGCACGGAAGGCTCCTGATCTTCTCGGTCGCACGATCCGACCACGTGCGGCCGCCCTCGAACGATACCCGGGTGGCATCGCCGGTGCGGGACGGGTCTTGGACCCCAACGGCCGCCCGGCGGTGCACGGGTGGGCATGGCCGAAGAACCGAAGTCCGCCGTCTCGGTGGTGCGTCCCGGGGACGGCGAGACGATCGTTCCGGGCACCACGCGCATGCCGAGGCGGCGGACGCTGCCCGGGGCGGCCTCTTCGAGGCGGACCGGAGGCGATGGGCCACTACGCCCCCGACCCCGCCCGAAGCCCGCCCCGCAGCGGAACGAACGACCCAAGAGGCCACACGGGCAAGGGATTTGCAACTTCGACGGATCCGCGGTGGGCGGCTACCTTCAACGGGTTGTCGGCGACCGGCCGCGGTCGCGCCCCGACCAGGGAGGGACGCATTGCCCCGTCTTGCGCTGTACACCTTCGGCATCCTGAAGTCACCGCTGGCCGACCCCGGGCCGCTCACGCGCGAGTTCTACGCGAGGGGTGAGGCGGTCTACCGGAGGATCGGCCGGCAGCCCGGGTACCTCGCGCATGCCGAGGCGGCGGACGCGGCCCGGGGCGGCCTCTTCGAGGCGGACTGGGGCGCGTGGGGCGAGTTCGCCGTGCCGGCCTGGTACGGCAAGGGCCGCACGGCGGAGACCGCCGCCCTGGCGGCGACGCTCTCGCTCTGGACCGACCTGCGCCCCGCCTTCGAGGCCGTCTACACCGGTTCGCACCGTGAGGCGCTGAACCGGCGTCACGACTGGTTCGAGAGGACGGGGCACCCGACCCACGTGTCCTGGTGGGTCTCCGACGGGGCGACACCCACCTGGCGGGACGGGGTGTCCAGGCTGGAGCGCCTCCACGGGGGCGGCTCCGGGCCGCACGCCTTCACCTTCCACGAGGCGTTCGCGCCCGACGGGACTCCGGCCAGGATCAAGGGCGCCGGACCGGCGAGCGACCGGGCTCGCTGACCCGGCGCTGCCGGCCGGGCCGGGGGCTCACGGCCGGTCGACGGCGTCCGTCACCTGCTGCCAGTCGTCCAGGTCGGCGATCCGGGCCACCAGGGCGGGGCGCATGGCCGTCGCGCCGGCCACGCCGAGGGCGAGGCGCAGCGGGGGGTTGGGGCTGTCGACCGCGGCCCGGATGCCTTCGGCGATCCGCGCCGGGGCGGAGAACGCGGAGGCCGGCAGCTCCCCGATGCCCTTCTGGACCTCGCGGACGGTCGGGTCGTAGTCGTCCAGGGCGGCTGCGACGTCGAGGTTGGCGAGGAAGGGGGTCGCGGTCATCCCGGGCTGGATGATCGTGACCTTGATGCCGAGCGGTGCGACCTCGGCCGCGAGCGCGTCCGACAGCCCTTCGACCGCGTACTTGGTGGCGGCCAGCAGCCCAACGCCGGGGTGGGCGGACTGCCCGTAGACGGAGGAGCCCTGGAGGACGTGCCCGGACCGCTGGGCACGGAGGACCGGCAGCGTTGCGCGGAGCACGTTGAGGACGCCGAAGACGTTGGTGTCGAACACGGCCCGGGCCTGCGGGTCGGAGGCCTCCTCGACGGCTCCGAACAGCCCGTAGCCCGCGTTGTTGGCCACGACGTCGATCCGGCCGAAGCGGGCGAGCGCGCCGTCCACCGCGTCCCGGACGGCTCGTTCGTCGCGGACGTCCGCCGTGACGGGGAGCAGGCGCTCGCCGTGGGCCCGGGCCAGGTCGTCCAGGGGCGAGGTGTCGCGGGCGAGGGCCGCGACGGTGTCGCCGTTCTCCAGTGCCTGGAGCGTCAGTTCGCGGCCGATGCCGGAGGTCGCGCCGGTGATCAGCCAGGTGCGGGGGTGGGTCCGGTGCTTGGGTGTCTCATTCATGTTGCGACCGTAAGCGGTTAGCTCGCAACAAGTCAACGCCGGATCGGATGTCGGTTGCTCGCTAGTCGGATTAGCGCAGCTCGTGCTGCTGTACTGTGGGGGCATGGTCACTGCGTCAGCCGGATCCCCCGAACCCAGCCCGCGCGCCGTCACGCCGACGGTGGAGACCGTGCTCGCGTTCGTGAACACGCGCGCCGACGGATCGGGCCGCCGAGAGCTCTTCGCGGACGGGGAATCGTTCGGGGCGTGGCTGGCGGAGCACGACGCGTTCGGCGGCGAGACCGTGGTGACCGACGCCGACGCCGCGGTCGCGCGCGAGCTGCGCGACGCCCTCGTCACCCTGCTGCTCGCGCACTCGGGCGACGAGGAGAGCCTGGGCGAGCCGCTGCTGCGCGCCGAGCGGCACCTGCGGCGGGTGGGCTCGCTCTACCCGCTCGCGACGGTGGTCACGGCCGGCGGTGTCCAGCTGGCCTCCCCGCAGGCGGGGGTGCCGCGCGTGTTCGGGACGGTGCTGGCCGCGGTGGCGACGTTCGCGCAGAGCGGCGACTGGGGGCGGATCAAGGCCTGCCGGAACCCCCCGTGCCACTTCGGCTTCCTCGACCGCACCCGCAACGGCGGGGGGCTGTACTGCAGCACCGGCTGCGGCTCCCAGGTGTCGATGCGCAAGCACCGCCGGCGGCAGCGCGAGGACGCCGCCGCGCAGGCACCGGAGGCGTGAGGCCGCCCGCCTCCGGGGCAGGAGCGCGTCCGTGTCGGTGCCGGATGCGAGTCTGGCGGGCATGGACGACGAGGCGCTGATGCGGGGACGGGTCTACGGAGCCGACCACGACGACCCCGACCCCGGCCCGCGGCCCGGCCGCGCCTACCGGGAGCTGTGCGGCGGACCGCTGGACGGCCTCCTCCTGGACGTCACCGGCTGGAGCGCCGAGGACCTCGCCGACGGTGCCGCGCTGCCCACCGAGATCGGCCGCTACGGCGCGGGCGGCCGGGCCCACTACGAGCCGCGCCCCGCCGACCCGCGCCGCTGGGACTGGACCGGCGACAGCCGATGACCCCCGGACCGGCGCTCCCCCTCGACGGTGCGCCGTAGGGTGGCGGCCATGTCCCTCCTCGACGCGATCCGCGCCAACGACACCGCCGCCGAATACCTCGCCTGGCCGGGCGAGTTCGACCCCTCCCGCCGCTACGGGCACGTGGAGGAGGTGGTGCTGGCCTCCGGCGCGGAGCTGGAGGTGGTGGCCAAGGACGGCGCGGGCGGCACCTACTTCCTGTGCGGCGCGGGCGGCGAGGAGCGGCCCGTGCTGTACGCCGACTCCGAGGGCGGCGCGGCCCTGCTCGCCGTGGGGGTGCCGGAGCTGGTCCGGCTGCTGCTGGCCGTCCCGTGGTGGCGGGACTGCCCGGGGCTGACAGTGGAGGAGAGCGCGGCGGCGGCCGAGGAGTACCTGGAGGAGGAGCCCGGCCTGTACGCCGACCGCGACGCGGCCGCGGCCGCGCTCGGCCTCGAAGTCCCTTCGGCGGCCGAGGCGTTGGCCCGGCTGCGGGAGGTCGCGTCCGGCCTCGGGGCGTCGTACGCGCTGCTCAACGCCGAGGAGGGCGGCGCGTACCGGCAGCTGCTCGCGCCCTAGCCTCGCGCCCCAGCCCCGGGTCGTGCCGGGGGGCGGGGCGGGCTTCACCCCTTCGCGTGGCCGACCGGGACCGGGCCGTCAAGGGCCGCGACCTGGCCGCCGGCCCCGGCACGATCGACGGCACCCGCTCCGTCCACGCCCTCGGGGGCGCCGAGCCCGTCCCCGAGGGCGCCCGACGTGGCGGAATCAGGCACATAAACGGTGATCCGTTACATTCGGTGCATGGAGATCGACGTCGACGCCGTGCTGCGTGAGGTCGCGCTCCGGCTCCAGCCGCGCACCCGCCGGCTGGCCGCGCGGCTGGTGGTACGGGTCCGCGAGGCGGTGCCCACGGTGTGGGCGCACGAGGACCTCGCCGAGCTCGCCACGCTCTCCGTCCAGCAGCACCTCGACAACGTGCTGGGCGTCATCGAGCACGGCCGGGACGCCGCCGCCGCCGAGGCGCCACCGGCCGCGATCGATTTCGCGACCCGCCTGGCCGAGTACGGCGGCGACATCAGCGAGCTGCTGCGCAGCTACCGGCTGGGCCACGTCGCCGCGCTCGGCCTGTTCCGCGACGAGGTGGCGCGCTCCAGCGCCGACCCGCAGCTCCCCGGCGCGGTGGCCGGCGCGCTGATCGAACTCTCCTTCGCGTACGTCGACCGCACCTCCGGGCAGGCGGTGGCCGCGTACCAGGACGCCCGCGACCGCCGGCTCCAGCGGCGGCTGATGGTGGTCAACGAGGCGGGCCGCCGGATCGGCACCAGCCTGGACATCACCCGCACCGCGCAGGAGCTCGCCGAGGTGGGCGTGGAGAACCTGGCCGACTTCGTGGTCGTCGACCTCCTCGACGCGGTGCTCGGCGCGGAGGACCCGCCGCTCGACCACGACGCCCTGACGCTGCGCCGGATCGCCCAGTACTCCGTCCTGGACGGCTACCCGGAGGCCGTGGTGCCGACCGGGCACACCCACACCTACCCGCCCGGCTCCGGCCCCGCCGAGGCCGTGCGCACCGGACACCCCTCCCGCTACCGGATCGCGGCCGACGGCATCCCGCTGTGGGCCGCGCACTCCGAGCCGCACCGGCACTCCGTCGAGGCGTTCGGCATCCACGAGGCGCTGATGACCCCGCTCTGGGCCCGGGGCGTCCCGCTCGGCATCGCGCAGTTCTTCCGCCACCGGGACGCCACGCCGTTCGACGACGACGACCTGCTGCTGGCCCAGGAGATCGCGTCCAGGGCCGCCGTCCACATCGACAACGCCCGCCGGTACACCCACCAGCGCACCACCGCGCTCGCCCTCCAGCAGAACCTGCTCCCCAGCCTGGTCACCCGGCACGGCGCCGTCGACACGGCCGTCCGCTACCTGCCCTCCGGCGCGCGGTCCGGCGTGGCGGGCGACTGGTACGACGTGATCCCGCTGTCGGGCGCCCGGATCGCCCTGGTCGTCGGCGACGTCGTCGGCCGCGGCCTGTACGCCTCCGCCACGATGGGCCGGCTGCGCACCGCGGTCCGCACGCTGGCCGACGTCGACCTGATGCCGGACGAGCTGCTCACCCACCTCGACGACGTGGTCATCCGGATGCAGCACGAGGAGGGCCGCCTCCCGGACGAGACCAGCGCCACCTGCCTGTACGCGGTGTACGACCCGGTCGCCCGGGTCTGCTCGCTGGCCAGCGCGGGGCACGTCCTGCCGGCGGTGGTCGAGGGCGGCGGGGCCGGGCAGGCGCGCTTCGTGGAGGCGCGGGTCGGGCCGCCGCTGGGGCTCGGAGGGCTCCCCTTCGAGACCACCCAGTGCGAACTGCCCGCGGGGAGCCTGCTCGCGCTGTTCACCGACGGCCTCGTGCAGGGCGCCGCCCGCAACCCGGTCGGCGGACTGGCCGACCTGCGCAGGCTGCTGGGCCGGCCCGGCCCGTCGCTGGAGGCGGTCTGCGACCGGATCGTGGCCGGCCTGCTGCCGGGGCGGCCCGCCGACGACGCCGTCCTCCTGCTGGCCCGCACACGCGCCCTGGACGCCGACCACGTCACCACCCTGGACCTGTCGGCGGACCCGTCGTCGGTCTCGCTCGCGCGGACGTTCGCCACCGACCGGCTCGCCGCCTGGGGCCTGGACGACCTGGCCTTCAGCACCGAACTCATCGTCAGCGAGCTCGTCACCAACGTCATCCGCTACGGGCGCCAGCCCGCGACGCTGCGGCTGATCCTCCAGTCGACGCTGATCTGCGAGGTGGCGGACGCCGCCAACACCTCGCCCCACCTGCGGCGCGCCCGGGTCTACGACGAGGGCGGCCGCGGCCTGTTCCTGGTCGCCCAGCTGTCCAAGAACTGGGGCACGCGGCACACCCGCGACGGCAAGGTGATCTGGGCGGAGCAGTCCCTGCCGGAGTCCTGACCGGGCGCACCGGTGGAGAGTCCTAGCGCTCCGTCAGGTGGCGGGCCAGGCACGCGGTGACCAGGAGGTGGTCCTCGACCTGCGGCAGGCCGGAGACGGTGACCGTTCCCACCATGCCGGTGCCGCGCACCAGCAGGGGGAAGGAGCCGCCGTGCGCGGCGTAGCGCACCGGGTCGAGGTCGAAGGACCGCCCCTTGGCCCGGTGGCGCTCGCCCACCAGGTACGAGGCCTCGCCGAACCGGCGGACCACCGCGGCCTTGCGGCGGATCCAGTCGTCGTTGTCGGCGCTGGTGCCCGGCAGCGCGGCGTGGAAGACCTGCTGCTCGCCGTGCTGGATGTCGACCGTGACCGCGAGGCCCCGCTGCCGGGCCTCGGCGACGATCAGGGAGCCGAGCCGCCAGGCGTCGTCCAGGTCGAAGGCGGGGAGCTGCAGTTCGCGGTGCTGGCGTTCCAGCTCGGCGACGTCCGGGGTCAAAGGGTCACCGCCGCGCCGTCGCGGGCGGAGCGCTGCGCGGCCTCCAGGACGCGCAGCGCCTCGATGGCGTCGTCCGCCCCGACCGGGACGGGCCCGTGCCCGTGCAGTGCCCGGACCAGGCCCGCGTAGTAGTCCTGGTAGGCGCCGGGCAGGGTGGCCACCGGTTCGACGGTGTCCCCGGCGCGCAGGGAGCCCCAGCGCTCGCGGGGGAGGACGCCCCAGTCGGGGTCGGCGGGGGTGCGGCCCCGGCGCAGCGCGTCCTCCTGGCCGTCGAGGCCGTGGGTGACGTATGCGCCCCGCGAGCCGAGGACCCGGAAGCGGGGGCCGAGGTCGCCGGCGGTGGCGCTCATCCACAGGTGGGAGCGGGTGCCGTCGGCGTGGGTGAGAGCGACGAAGCTGTCGTCGTCGGTGGCGGCACCGGTGCGGCGGGCGTCCAGTTCGGCGTAGACCCGGGTCGCGGGGCCGAAGAGCTGCAGCGCCTGGTCGACGAGGTGGGAGCCGAGGTCGAAGAGCAGGCCGCCGGCCTCGGCCGGGTCGCCGAGCTCCCGCCAGGCGCCGCTGAGCGCGGGGCGCCAGCGCTCGAAGCGCGACTCGAACCGGTTGACCCGGCCGAGCCGGCCGGAGGCGACCAGCTGCCGGACGGTGCGGAAGTCGCCGTCCCAGCGGCGGTTCTGGAAGACGCTGAGCAGCAGGCCCCGCTCGGCGGCGAGGGCGGCCAGCTTCTCGGCCTCGGCGGAGGTGGCGGCGAGCGGCTTGTCGACCACGACCGGCAGCCCGGCCTCCAGGGCGGCGGTGGCCAGCGGGATGTGGGTGCGGTTGGGGGAGGCGACCACGACCAGGTCCAGGCCCAGCTCGGGGGCGGCAGCCCACAGCGCGTCGGCGTCCGGGAGCAGCGCGGCCTGCGGGTGGTTGCGGGCGGCCTGCTCGCGGCGGGCCGGGTCGGAGGTCACCACGGCCGCGAGGCGCAGGCCCGGCGTGGTGCTGATCAGGGGCGCGTGGAAGACCGCACCGGCGATGCCGTAGCCGATGAGTCCCACATTGAGGGGCGCAAGGTCCGTGCTGAGGTCCATGCCCCCAAGTTAAACAACAGTGTGGACTAACCGGCAAGCTCCCATAATCGACAGGTGAGCACCGACCCCGCCCCCCACGGCGCCCTCAACCTCGCCCTGCTGCGCGACCGGAACGACACCGCGGTCCTGCGGGCCGTGCGCGCCGCGGCCGACAGCGGCACCAGCCGGGTCGAACTGGCCGCCCGCACCGGCCTCACCGCCCAGGCCATCAGCAAGATCACCGCACGCCTGCTCGACGAGGGCCTGCTCACCGAGGCCGGCCGGGAACGCGTCGCCGGCCGGAGCGGCAAGCCCCGCACCCTGCTGCGCCTGGTACCCGGCTCCCGCTGCGCCCTCGGCGTCGAGATCGGCCGCCGCGACCTGCGCCTGCTCCGGGTCGACCTCACCGGCACCGTCACCGCGCTGGCCGAGGCTCCGACGGACCCAGGCGGCGAACCCGGCCCGACCCTCGACCTGATCGCCGCCGCGGTCCGCGACCTGACGGCGGACTCCGCGCCGGGCCACGTGCTGGGCCTGGGCGTGGCCTGTCCGGGGCCGCTCGACACCCGCGACGGCGTCCTGCACCAGGTCACCGGCATGCCCAGCTGGCACGGCCTGCACCTGCGCGAGGCCCTGGCGTCCCGCACCGGGCTGCCGGTCCTGGTGGAGAAGAACACCACCGCCGGCGTCCTCGGCGGCCTGGGACCCGACAACCGGGCCTTCGTCTACCTCGGCGACGGCCTCGGGGCCGGTCTGGTCCTCGGCGGGCACGTCCAGCGCGGCGCCCGCACCAACGCCGGCGAGTTCGGCCACCAGTGCATCGACCCGGCCGGCCCGCCGTGCGCCTGCGGCGCCCGGGGGTGCCTGGAGGCCGTCTGCCTCGACGCCCTGCGGGCCGGTCGCACCGCGGACGCCGCGACCGCGCTCGCCATCGGCGTCGCCAACCTGGTCCGGCTGCTCGACGTCGAGGAGGTCGTCCTCGGCGGCGCCGCGCTCCTCGCGGATCCCGCGCCGTACGAGGCCGCGATCCGGGCCGAGCTCGGCGACCGCCTGCCCGACCCGCACTGGCAGCACGTCACCCTCTCCCGCGCCACCGGCCTCGCCGTCCCCCGGGGCGCCGCCGGTCTCGCGCTGGCCCGCCTCTTCGGCTGACGGCCTCGGCCGCCGTGGGCCGAAGAGACGGCGGGGCGCTCGCGTCCTCGCGTGACGGACGGCGCGGTCGACCGTTTGACCGGCAGAGGAGTGGTTCCGCCGCGCGCAGGGAGAACACATGACGACCGAACACCCCGTCGCCGCGGACCGGGAGCAGGCGGTGACCGACCGCGTGCTCGCGAGCTTCGACGGCGCCGCCGACCCGAGGCTGCGCGAGGTGATGCGGAGCCTGGTGAGGCACCTGCACGCCTTCGCCCGGGAGGTGCGGCTCAGCGAGGCGGAGTGGGAGGGCGCGATGGGCTTCCTCGCCCGGGCCGGCCGGATCACCGACGAGCGGCGGCAGGAGTTCGTCATGCTGTCCGACGTGCTCGGGCTGTCGATGCTCACCGTCGCCGTCAACGAGCACGGCGCGCCGGGGGCGACCGAGGCGACCGTGCTCGGGCCGTTCTTCGCCGAGGACGCGCCCGAGGTCCCGCTCGGCGGGGACCTCGGGCGCGGGGCCGCCGGGCCGCCGTGCTTCGTCTCGGGCCAGGTGCGCTCCCTGGACGGCACGCCCGTCGGCGGCGCGCGCCTGGACGTCTGGGGCGCCGACGCCGACGGCTTCTACGACGTCCAGTACGCCGGCGACCGCTCGGCGGGCCGCGGCCGGCCGGCGACGGACCCCGACGGCCGCTACCGCTTCTGGACCGTCCTGCCGGCGGCGTACCCGATCCCGTGCGACGGCCCGGTCGGCGACCTCCTCGCCGCCGCCGGCCGACGCCCGATGCGCCCGGCCCACCTGCACTTCCGGGCCGCCGCACCGGGCCACCGGACCCTGGTCACCCACGTCTTCGTGGCTGGCGACCCTTACCTCGCGGACGACGTGGTGTTCGGCGTCAGGGACAGCCTCGTCGTCGACGCCGAACACCACCCCGCCGGCCCCGCCCCCGACGGGACGCACCGCCCGACGCCGTGGACGAGCATCGCCTTCGACCTGGTGCTCGTCCCCGACGACCGGTCCTGACCGCGCGCTCCCGACCGACCGGGACAGGGGCGGGCGGGTCAGCCGAGCGGCAGGTCGAGGCGGGACTCGCGGCCGGCGGGGGAGCCGAGGTCGAGGGCGGCGAGCGGCGGGTTGGCGTCGGAGTAGAGCTTGTCCTTGGCGCCGACCACCAGCATCACCCGGTGGTCGGCGGCGACGTCGTAGGCCGCGGCCTGGAGGTCCCACTCGACGGTGGCGGGCCGGCCCGCCTCGGCCCCGGTGAGCGTGTACGGCTCGTGGGTGATGATGCGGGCGGTGCCGTCCGGCGCGAGGTCGAACAGGTAGGCCACCAGCGTCGCCGACGCGGCGGCGGGGGTGACGGTCAGCCGGACGTGCGGGGTGCCGCGCACCTTGCGCGCCCCGGCGGGGGAGACCCAGGTGGCGAGGTAGCGGCGGTCGAACTTCCCGGTCGCGTACGACTTCGGGTTGCCCTTCCACTCCTCCTGGCCGGTGGTCAGCAGCTCGTCCACGGCCTTGGCCTCGGTGAGCTGGCCGGTGGTGAACGACACCTGCCACCCGGCGGCGGGCGCCGTGCCGAGCACGCCGTCCTGGCCGCCGGTCGCCGCACCCAGGTACAGCTGCTCGGTGCGCCGGGTGACCTCGGCCCAACTCGCGCTGTCCTCGCGGACGGTGGGGGCGAACATCAGCTGGCTGCGGACCGGCTTCCAGCCGGGCACCTCGCCGGCCTTGCCCAGGACGTGGTGGTCGAGCCAGGCGAGCGCCTCGTCCACCGGCACGTTCTCGCCCGGCATGATCAGCCCGCTGCCCTCGGGCGCGGCGTGGTCGCCGATCCAGAGGTTGAGGTGCTTCGGGCCGGTCAGCGCCTCGAACACGGCCAGCGCGCCGTTGACCGGGAACAGCGTCTCGTGCCAGGTGTTGGAGAAGAAGGTCGGGACGGAGCGGGCGTTGGTCCCGGCGAGGTGGGTGCGCGGCGAGCGCTCCCGGGTCCAGTCGCGGACGCCTTCGAGGTTCGTCCCCTCGCGGAAGTCCTTGAGCAGCTGCCGGGTCGGCGGGTCGAACTTGCGCTCCTCCGGCCCGCCGGTGAACGCGGCGAGCGCCTCGACGGCGGCCAGGTGCCGGGTGTCGTTGCCGAGCAGGGCCTCCTCCAGGTCGCCCCAGGTGCTCAGCGCCACCACGGCGTCGACCCGGGCCGCCGGGTCGTTCGCCGCCACCAGCTGGCTGATGCCCGAACCGTAGGACTCGCCGAAGAACGCGACCTTGCTCGGCTCGAAGTACTGCTGCGCGTAGTCGATCACCGTGGAGCCGTCGTGCCAGTCGTTCGGCCCGGCGACGTCCACGAAGCCCTGGGAGGTGAACGGGGCGTCGAGGTAGCGGCCGTCGGAGAGCGGGAAGGTCAGGCCGATGCCGCGCGGGGAGTACGCGATCACGTGGTAGCCGCGCAGGGCCAGCCGCAGGTAGAGGTACTCGAACAGCACCCAGCCGAACGGCGTCCACCCGGACGGGACGACGACCACCGGGTGCGGCTTGCCGTCGTTGATCCGGATGGTGTGCGCGGAGAGCCGGATGCCGTCGTGCGCGGTGATGTACGGCCAGTCGAGGGTGGCGATCTGCTGCACGTCGCTCACCAGCTGCTGCAGCTCGGGCGTCAGCAGCGGCTGCTCGGCGGAGCCCTTCAGCGTGGCGACCAGCGCCTCGCCCACCCCGGCGGCCTCGGGCGAGACGGTGGTGGCCGAGGACCAGAGCCCCGAACTCCGCACCTTCGCCAGCTGGTTCGGGGTGATCGGGGTGGGTGCGCCGTCGGCCATGGGGTCGCTCATGGGATGCCGCCTTTCGCGGGAACCAGGGATGGTGGTTCGTGTGCGGCCATCCTCTCGGCCGGATCCGTTGGTGTACGGACGCCCCGCGCGGTGTTCACCGGAAATGGTGGCGCGGGCCCGGCGGGTTGACGCCCGTGGTGCGGGGGACTCCCGTCGGGCGGAGGGCCGGAGCGGCCGCCACCGGCCAGGGGTGGCGGCCGCTCCGGGCGCGGTCGGCGGGTGTGCTCGGCGGGGGCGTCAGCCCTTGAAGGCCGCGGTGCCGTTCGGCGTGCCGAGGCCGGTCGGGCCGTCGTAGCCGGCGCCGGCCTTGCAGAGGTAGGCCGGCGAGCAGCTGCCGTTGGAGCCGGTGGTCACGTCGAACAGCGCGGTGGTGCGGGCGTACGGGAAGGACGCCGGGGCGGAACCGCCGGACGGGGCGCCGCCCAGCGCGTACACGCCCGCGATGATCGGCGCGGAGGCGCTGGTGCCGCCGTACACCGCCCAGCCGCTGCCGCCGTAGGTCTGGTACACCGCGACACCGGTGGCCGGGTCGGCGACGGCGGAGACGTCGGCGACGGTGCGCTTGGCGCAGCCGGTGTCCTTCTGCCAGGTGGGCTTGGCGTCGTACTTGGAGCAGCCCGAGCCGGTGCCCTCGGTGGAGTTGGTGAGCCAGACGCTCTCCGTCCAGCCGCGGGCGGTGGAGGACCGCTTGAGGGCGGTGCCGCCGACCGCGGTCACGTACCGGGAGGCGGCCGGGTACTCCGCGCCGTACGCGGAGTCGCCGGAGGAGACGGTGATGGCGACGCCCGGGTGGTTGAAGTAGGAGCTGTCGTACGAGGTGTCGGCGGAGGACTCGCCGCCGCCGTAGCTGTTGGAGACGAACCTCGCGCCGAGGCTGACCGCGGTGTTCACCGAGGTGCCGAGGTTGGCCATGGTGGCACTGCTCGCCTCGACCAGGACGATCTTCGCGTTGGGGGCGATCGCCGAGACCATGTCGAGGTCGAGCGAGATCTCGCCCGCCCAGCCGGTGTTGTTCGCCGGGAGGCTGCTGCCGCCGGTCTGGTTGACCTGCCGGAAGCAGCCGCTGGCCTTGGTGCAGGCCGGCAGGCCGTACTGGGAGCGGTAGACCGCCATGTCCGACTCGGCGCTGGGGTCGTTGTAGGCGTCCACGATCGCGACGGTCATCCCGGCCCCGCCGTTCGCGGGCAGCTTGTACGCGCTCAGCAGGTCGCCCGGGCCGTAGCCGGACGGGACGGCGTTCGGGGTCACGCCCAGGGCGTTGACGTGCTCCACGGTGCTGGTCACGCGCAGCGCGTGGCAGGCCATGGTGTCGCCGTGGGCGAGGGTGTCGCACGCCCTGACCCAGGACGTGCCGTCCTTGGAGTACACCTGCGGGTCGGCGGCCGCGCCCGCCGGGGCGGCGGTCGCGAAGGCGGAGAGGGCGAGGGCGGCGGCGCCCGTGACGGCGAGGGCCGTGCGGCGGGCTGCGGCGGGAGTGCGCATGCGGAGGTGCCTCCTGTGGCTGGGGTGACCGGAAGCGGTGCGCGCCGGGCCGCGCGGACGGAGGGTGTCCGGGCGCGCGGCGGGGCGGGGGCCGACGGCGGGCGTGGGGCCGCCGTCGAACCCGGTGCGCCCCCGGGAATCCGGGGGTCGGGGTCCGACGCTAGAGGGGCATGCTCATGCCGAACAAGGAGGTGGAGCACATCCGAACCGGCCCTTTACCTCCGGCCCCTGAGTCTTTGTCAGCCGACGCCGATCCGCCTGGGGAGGGTTTGCCTCCGCATCCGGCCGGCGGCGCGCGGTGGCCGGCCCGCACGCCACCGGGTGCACCCGGGTCGCGGTCAGCCCCGCAGGGCGGCGATGGCCTTCTCGATCCGCCGCTGCCGCGTCTCCGGCTTCTTCGCACTCTCGACGGCGCGCACGTGCTCGCGCCGGCGGCTGGACGAGAGCCCGTCGTACGCGGCCCGGGCGGCCGGGTCGGCGTCCAGGGCCCGGGCGAAGTCGTCCGGCTCGACGACCGCGCGCGGCTCGGTGTCCAGCTCCACCTCCACCTCGACCTCCTCGCCGATCTCGACACCCGCGGCGTGGCGGTTGGCGTTGCTGAGGCCGAGCAGGTGGCGTCCGCGCAGGATCGCGACCCGGCTCTTCCACACGTGCCCGTTGACCGTGATCGTCACCGGCGGCCGCGCGCCCCCGCCGAGGGCCTCGACCACCTCGGGCGGAACCTCCAGGCCCCGCATGGGCTCGGGCGGCTCGACGAGGGCCAGAAACTTCATGATCTCTCCTCCTGTGGCTGGACGTGTTGCCGGGCCGGGCGCCGGACCGCTACTACTCGGCATAGGGCTGGTCGACGCCCGCGTCGCTGTGGCCGAGGCTCCAGATGTAGCCGTCCGGGTCGGCGAAGGTGCCGCCGTACCCGCCCCACGGCAGCGCGCCGGCCGGCTTGACGATCGTGGCGCCGGCCGCCGAGGCCTCCGCCATGATCTCGTCGACCCGCGCCTCGCTGCGCACGACGTACGTCAGGACCAGTCCGCTGAAGCCGCTGCCCTCCGCGTCCGTGCCCACCTGGGCGGCCAGGCCCTCGCGGTCGTAGAAGCCGACCGGCGAGGCGCCGTCCGACTCGAAGAACACCGAGATGCCGAAGTCGTTCCGGATCTTCCAGCCGAGGCCCTCGGTGTAGAACCGCTTGGCCCGGTCCAGGTCCCGGACGCCGAGCAGGATCGAGCTGACGTGCGCCTTCATGTGCGGTGCTCCTTGGGTTGGGACTGTCGCACCGGCGCGTGTTCGCCGGTCTACCGGTATGACGCGCCGGGAGACGGGAACGTGACGGACCGTCGGGCGGAACCTGCCGGGCGAACAAGGCCGACCCGGACGGCGCTCGTGCCGCAGAGGTTTCCGACCCGGTACCGCCGGTCAGTCCCCGAAGGCGTCCCGGCCGCCCGGCTCGGTCGTCAGCGACTCGCGGTAGAAGGTCAGCAGGCCGGCGAAGGTGATCAGTACCAACAGCACCCGCTCCGCTGCCCCGTCGAGGTGGTCGTGGATGATCGCGGCGACCGGGGAACCGTCGCCGCTGATCCGCGGGACGTCCTCGATCGCGACGGTGAGGGTGGTCAGGAAGAGCAGGCCGAGGACGCTCGCGGCCACGACCGGCTCCGCGATCGCGCGCGGGACGCTGCGGTGCGAGTCCTTCGCCTCTTCGGCGAGGTCGGCCGCGGAGTCGAAGCCGACCAGTGTGGCCGGACCAGTTCCACGCGAGCCGACGCGCACGTCCGCCGCCCGTTCGGCCGCCACGTCGCCGGGGTGGCCGTCGAGCCCGGGTCGGTGGACCGGTCGTGGTTACGTGTCCGCCCGTCCGGCCAGAAGCACCTGGAGGGGCCGGGGTGTGGTGCGCCCCTTCCGGCGGGGCGTCCGGCATCGCGACACATCGCCGAGGGAGCAACTGATGAAGATCACCACAAAGATCGCTCTCGGGATCGGGGTCCTCATCGGATACGTCCTGGGGCGGCTGAAGAAGGGCCGGTGGGCCATCGCCGTGGCGACGTTCTTCGCCGGACGGAGCCTCGACCTGCGGGCGCTCGCCGCGGACGCTCGGCAGAAGCTGCGCGAGGAGGTGCCCGGGGCCGCGAAGCTCTCGTCACCGTGACCGTGACTGTCCTCGCCGTGCCCAGAGATGCGGGCCGCCCCGGTCTCGTGTCCCCTGGATCGAGATCTCGGCCGCGGCTCGGCGCGGGGATCTCCGCCGCGCAGGCCGGCGCCCGTTCTGGACGGGCTCCGGCCGCGGCCGTAGTGTTCGGGGCTGCCGGACACACGGGGGAAGATCTTGAAGCGGTGGCAGCGCGGTGCGGTGATCGTCTGGGCGGTGCTGATGGCCGGCGGGTCGGCGGTGACGCTGCTCCTCGGGCAGGGGGAGGAGCCGTCGGCGGCGGTGCCGCCGGCCGTCCGGCCGTCGCCGACCCCGTCGTCCCCCTGCCAGGGCGTGAACGTGATGTGCGCCGCGACGTTCGAGAGCGGCCGCTGATCGCGGCTACGCGCTCCCCCCGCAGGAGGTCGGCTGCTGGTCGAGCCAGGCGCGGGCGGCCCCGGGGGCGTCGGTGATGAGCGCGTCCACGCCGTTGGCCCGCAGGGTCTGCCAGGTGCCGCTGTCGTTGGCGATCCAGCCGTAGACGGCCCGGCCGGCGGCGTGCTCGGCCCTGGTGCGCTCGGGGGTCGCGAGGACGTGCTCGACGGCGACGGCGGCCAGCGGCAGTCCCTCCGGGTCGCGGGCGTACCAGGAGCCCTGGATCAGCGTCAGCGGGAGGTCGGGCGCCGCCGCGTGCGCGGCCTTGAGGTGCTCGGGGTAGAAGGACGTGATCTCGATGTCCGCGCCGCTGGCGGCGGCGAGCCGGCCGATGGTCGTGGCGTCCTCCGGGCGGCCGATCTCCTTGATCTCCAGCAGCAGGTGGACGCCGGCCGCGCGCACCCAGTCCAGCAGGTCGGTCAGGTGCGGGATCGGCTGGGGGTCGCCGGGCCCGACCGTGATCCGGAGGCGGTCCAGTTCGGCGACGGTGAGGTCGGCGACCCGCCCGGCGGTGCCGGTGAGCCGTTCGAGCGTCGAATCGTGGAGGATCACCGGGACGCCGTCCTTGCTGACCAGGACGTCCGTCTCCAGCCAGTCCGCTCCGTCCCGGACGGCCGCCGCGAACGAGGCCATCGTGTTCTCCGGTGCGGTCGCGGGCGAACCGCGGTGCCCGACCACGGTCATCCGCGGGCAGGCGGGCGCCGCCCGCGCGGGCCCCGAACCGACCAGAGGCCACACCGCCGCAGTGAACAGCGCTGCGAGGGCGAGCGGCGACGCGAGGAACTCACCACGGATCCGTCCCATGGACCAGTGATAACCGGGCCGCGAGCCGTACGTATGCCAATAACGCGAGTCCGCCGGGCCGACCAGCCGATTGGCGGACAGCCTGCCCGCCCGGCGGTGCCCCAGTCAGCTTCTGTGAACATCCGCGCGATTTTCGTTATCCTCCGCCCCGGCGGGGGTCTCCTGTTGCGTAGAGCAGTTGACCTGAGGAGTGCGGAATGGCGGAGTACGCGACCGAGGACCAGGCCGGCCGGAGCGCCGCGCCCGGACGCGGGACGGGCGGCGGATCGCACCGGCGGACCGGCAGCGGCCGGCACCGGGCGAGAGCCCGGTCCGCCGCGAAGCCGCTGCTCACCGTGGTCGCGGTCGCGGCGACGGCGGCGAGCGCGGTGGTCGGGAGCAAGGTGCTGTTCACCTCCGGCCCGCAGGACGGCCGGACGGCCGCCGCCCCCGACCCCTCCCTCCCGGACGGCGACGTACCGCTCGCCTCCAGCCAGACCGCCCTGCCGCCGGTGGCCCCCTCCCCGCAGAACTCGGCGAGCCCGACCAGCCTGCCGAGCGGATCGGCCAGCACCGTCGCCGTCCAGCAGTCCAGCACCCCCACCGCCGCCCCGAGCACCCCGCGCACCACCGCTCCGTCCACCCCGCGGGCCACCCCGGCACCCACCGGCAAGCCCGGCACCGGCACCGGCGCCGACCTCGACGCCGCGGCCAACCAGGTGCTCGCCCTGATCAACCAGGCCCGCGCCGCCCAGGGCGTCGCCCCGCTGCAGATGCTCGCCGGCCTGCAGACCAGCGCGGACGCGCACAACCGCACCATGGCGGCCGGCTGCGGCCTGTCCCACCAGTGCCCCGGCGAGCCCGCCTTCGGCGACCGCGAACGCGCCGCCGGCGTCAAGTGGGGCACCGCGGGCGAGAACATCGGCGACGGCGGCCCGGTCGCCAACACCACCGACGCGATAGCCAAGATGGCCCTCGGCCTCACCAACAGCATGCTCGCCGAGCAGCCGCCCAACGACGGCCACCGCCGCAACATCCTCAACCCGGCGTTCCACCACGTCGGCATCGAGCTGCTGCGCGACGCCTCCGGCACGGTCTGGATGACCCAGGACTTCTCGGACTGAGACCGCGGGCGGTGCCGGGCGCGGGGCCCGGGGTCATCGGGGCGGGGCCGGGGGCTCCGTCGCCTCGCCGCCTCGGCGCCCGCGATCCGGATGCGGGGCCGTTCCCGGCAGGTCGTCGGGGTGCAGGACGAAGGCAGCGGCGTCGTGGCCGACCGCGTAGGCGCCCCGCGCCATGTACGGCGGGGCGGCTCGGTGTCCGGAGCGCCTCCCGGCGTCCCGCGACGGCGGTGCCCTCCGCACCGCGCCGGTGAGCGGCCACCGGCAGTTCGCACGGATGAACCGGGCCGTCCGGCCGTCAGACCATCCCCGCCCACCGCCCCTGCCCGCAGAGGGCCGTCGCGGCGGGGGAGCCGCTCACCGCAGCCGCGCCGTCGCGAGGTGGATCCTGAAGGCGCAGGGGACGCGTCCGTCCGGCGTCGTCAGGTCCCGCACCTCGGCGAAGAACGCCTCGCGCAGCCGCTCCACGGTCGCGGGATCGAGCGGGCCGAGGTCGTAGAGGCCGGCGACCGCGGCCCAGACCTGCGCCACCGGTCCGCCGAGGTCGATGGGAACGGTCTCCCAGGTCACCGCCGCGAAACCGGCCGGCCCGAGGACCTCGTCGAGCCCCTCGCGGCTGCGGGTCCTGCGGTCCCCCAACGCCGGGATGCGCTGCGAGGCCGGCGCCTGCTCGACCGTGCGCCGCACCAGGGTGAGGAACCGCTCGAACGCCTCGCCGCCGACGGCCCCGCCCCCCACCACGCAGGCCAGGAGCCCGCCGGGAGCCAGCACCCGGGCCACCTCGGCCGCGACCTGCTCGATCTCGCCCATCAGCATCAGGGCCAGGTGGGAGACGCAGGCGTCGAAGCCGTCGTCGGCGAACGGAAGCTCCTGGGCCCGGCCCTCCGCCAACCGCGCTCCGGCGAGCGCCGGTCGACGTCGCGCCAGCGCCAGGGAGTGCGGGGACAGGTCCACCCCCGCGAGGCGCTTTCCGGCCGTCCGGGACAGCAGTTCGAGCAGGTGGCCGTCGCCGCAGCCAAGGTCCAGCACGCGGGTCCTCCCGGCGACCCGGTCGCAGAGGAGCTCGTAGCTGGACCGGCCGTCCGGAGCCCGGCCGCGGCCGAACGCCTCGGTGGTCGCTGCCGGGTGCTCGGCGTGGAACGCCTGCAGGAACGCCTCGTTCGGCGCGGTGGTCGTCACCCGCCCAACCTACGCCCCACCCGTGCCCGCGCCGCTAGCCGACGGACGCGTTCCCGGGGGAGGCTTCGCGCCGGCGGGCGGTGTCGGCGACGAGCAGGGCCGCGGTGAGCAGCCACGCGGCGACGGCGATCCAGAGCAGGGCCTGGCCGAGCGGGCGCAGCCAGGCGATGTGCGCGGCGGTGGAGGTGGAGAGGGTGGCGACCGCGGTCATGCCGAGCGGGAAGACGGTGGCCCAGCGGCGGATGTTGTAGTGCAGCCGGGGGTGGCGGATCTCCGCGGTGAACAGCACCAGGTACCAGGCCAGGTCGAGGGCCAGCAGGACGAGGGTGGTCGTGCGCAGGGCGGTGTGGGCGGCTCCGGTCCAGGACGGCCAGCCGGTGAGCTTGGTGGCGGCGAGGGCGCAGATGGCGAGGGCGCCGCCGGCGATCCAGTGGTCGCCCGGTCCGGTGGTGACCTGGCGGAGGTCGAAGCGGGTCAGCGCGGCGACGTACAGGCCGATCCCGAGGACGAACGCGACCAGGGACGGCCAGATCAGCCAGGTGCCGTGGTGGGCGAGGGCGAGGGTGCCGGAGAGGACGGCGAGGCCCTCGGTGGCGACGCAGACCAGGAAGGCGGCGCCGGGCATGTGGTGGTGCCAGTGCCGCAGGACCGCGGCCAGCAGCCCGGGCCACGCCGCGGCGGCGACCGCCAGCAGGGCGGCCGCGACGCCCTGCCAGCCGAGCAGCGACAGCCGGGTGCCGAGGACGGCGGTGGCGGCGACGGCGGTGAGTGCGGGCGGGGTGTCGGCGTTGGCGGCCCACCGCTTGCGGTCGCGGAGGAAGGTGAGCGCGAACGCGGTGGCGAGCAGGGCCCACCCGGCGGCGGCGACCACGAGCAGGATCCCGGAGAGGACCGGCCGTCCGACCAGGTGCAGGCCGACGGACACGATGCCGGTGGCCATCACGGCCGATCCGGCGGCGGGTGGCAGGCGGGCCCACCAGCCCGGGGGCGCGTGGGTGTCACCGGACGGTGCCGTAGCGATCATGTGCACCATCTCAGCGTCCGCCCGGCTCCCGCGCCCGCCGGTGTGCGCCCGTCCGGGCGACGGGTGCGTGACCGGGTGGGGGTGCGGGCGGTTGGGTCTTGCGGTGAGAGGAGGCCGCTGTGCTGACCAGTCCGTCCGGGTGGGGGGCCGTGTTCCGGAACGAGCAGGAGAAGGAGGCGAACCAGCCGGGCCGGAGGCAGCCGGTGGTGCGGTGGGACGACTCCGGTGACGCGCTGGTGGTGAACGAGCACATCGGGGTCCTGGAGCCCGCGCGGCACCGCTCGGACTTCCTGAAGCTGCTGGAGGTGGACAGCCCGGTCGTGGCGGCCCTTCCCGGCCTGGGCTGGCGGGCCGTCATCCCCCGGGACGGCGGCGGGCCGGACGTCGTGGCGGACGTGCTGGGCTGGGTCGTCCGCGCCGACGGGTTCGCGACGCCGCTGGTCGTCGACGTCGAGTTGATGTCCGCCGACCGGGTCGACACCACGCACGGCGCCCGGCTCCTCCCGCCCGCTCCGCCGGAACACCCGCATCCCGTGAACCCGGGCCCGCCGGTGCCGTAGCCTCGGCGGGGATCCACGGGCGTGGATCGACGGCGTGACGCGGGGGGTGGCCGGGGATGTCGGAGACCGGGCGGTCGTGGGCGGCGGGCTGGGCGGTGTCCCGGCGGGTGCCCGCGCCGGTGGAGGTGCCGTGGGGGCTGCGGATCGAGGTCGGGCAGCCGACGCAGGTGGTCCGGCACATCGTGCTCGACACCGGGGAGGACGTGGCCCGCGGGCTGGTCGGGTCGGTCACCGAGCCGACCACGTGCGTCAAGGCGTTCGTCCCGGAGGCGGAGATGGAGCCGTGGTTCCCGTCCGGGTGGCACCCCCTCGACCCGTGCTTCTTGATGGCCGTCGACCTGCGGCCCTCGCGCGTGCGCGCGCCGGACGGGTACACGGCCTCCGTGCAGACCGCGGACGGCGTCGCGTCCGTGCGCGTCCTGGGCCCCGGCGGCGACCTCGCGGCGAGCGGCCAGGCCGGGCTGACCGACGCCGCGTGCGTCTTCGACCAGATCGTCACCGAGCCGGCCTACCGGCGGCGCGGCCTCGGGACGGTGGTGATGGGCGCGCTGACGGACGCCGCCGTCGAGCGCGGGGTGACCACGGGCATCCTGGGCGCGACCGTCGAGGGCCGGGCGCTCTACGCGACGCTGGGTTGGAAGGTGCTCGCGCCGCTGACCGGATTCGTCTACCGGCCGGTCGCGGCGTGATGAGCGGACCTGTGGAAGCGGCCTGGCGCGGGATCCTCGCCGCGGCCGGTGAACCCGCCCCGCCGGGGCGCTCGCCGCTGCTGGCGCCGTTCGCCGAGCTGGTGCGGGTGGCGCACGCCGAGCCGCTGCTGCGGCAGCTCCACCCCTGGACCGGCATGTGGGAGCTGCACTTCAGCAGGTGCACGGAGCTCCGCCACACCTGGGACATTCCCTACATCGGCACCCTCCGCGACGGCCGGTACTACGTGGAGGGGCCGAGCCGGAGCAGTCCGCGGATCGCCGAGACGGGCAGCGCGCGGCTCGCCGTCGCGATGGTCGTCGAGCGTCTGCCGCAGCCCTGCGGTCCCGCCTTCCTCGGCAGCGCCGAGGAGCTGGCGGCCCACGAGGCCGCCCGAGGCCGCGAGTAGCTCAAGGCCCGGGCTTTTCAGGGGCGCTCGGGTCCGACCGCCAGCGTCCACCGTGGCAGTGCCCGGTGAGGACGACCGGGAAGCTGCGACGGTCGGGGGGGGCGAGGGTGCGGCGGACCCGACCGGCACAGCACGGCAAGGACGTCGAACTCCCCGCGGAGATAGTTGGACGCAGTACCGTCGCTCGTGGAATCGACGGTACGAGGGGACAGGGATCCGCCATGTCGTTGATGGGGCACAAGGCCGTGCTGGTGCGCAGCGAGGAGGCCGAGACCTTCGGCCTGGGCGGGAGCACGATGCGGCTGCTCGCCGACGCGAGCGCGACCGGCGGGGCGCTGAGCACCGTCCGGGTCACCCTGGCGCGCGGCGCGGACGGGGCGACGCCGCACTTCCACACCGGCTCGTCCGAGCTGTTCTACGTCACGGAGGGCGAACTGCAGGTGCTGGTCGGCGAGGAGGTGGTCACCGCGCACGCCGGCGACCTGCTGGTGGTGCCGCCGCACCTCCCGCACGCCTTCGCGGCGCCGCGGTCCTCCGGGGCGGACCTGCTGGTCGTGATCGCCCCGGGCGTCGAGCGCTTCGAGTACTTCCGCACCCTGGAGCGGCTGCGCCGCGGCGAGGCGACCGCGGAGGAGCTGCTGGCCGGCCAGGAGCGCTTCGACAACCACTTCCTGGAGGCCCCGACCTGGCAGCAGGCCCGCGAGGCGGAGTCGTCCGGCTGACGCCGCCCGGCGTCTCGGAGCCCGCGGCCCGGAATCGCGCGCACGCGTCCCCCCTCGAGGTGACGGGACGACGGGGAGACCCGTCGCACCGTGGACGCGGCCCGGTGTGGCACGGTTGCGCCTTGCACGGGTACGCAGGTCGCGGCAGTGGGGGAGTGGCATGGACGTGGTGGACGCGCCGGGCGGGGTTCCCGACGCCGGGTGAGTGGAGCGGGTGTTCGGTGCGGACGGCGTGTGGCGGCCGACGGCGGAGCAGCTGCCGCCGGCGCTGACCCACGGGCCGACGAGGGCGTTCCTCACCGAGGTCGGGCTGCCGTGCGCGAAGGTCGGGCGGATCGGGCTGGACTCGCTCTTCCTACGGGAGGAGGGGCTGTGGGCGCAGGACGCGGACGGCCTGTACGGGGCGTCGCGGCCGACCGGTGACGGCACGGTCTCCGACAGCTGCTTCAAGCTGATGGAGCACAGCGACACGGTGTTCGTGCTGGACGCCGACAGCGGCGCGGTCGACCTGTTCAGCCCCGACGGGTGGGACTGGGGCCGCGGCTACGGCGGCCGGTACGCGCCCTCGCTGCCGCTGTTCGTCCGCGTGCTCGGCCTGGCGGCGCAGACCGTCGCGCGGGTGGACGGGATCGGCCGGGACGAGGCGATCGAGGAGTTCGACGTCCGGCTGGACGGCCTGGGTCTGCTGGAGGCCCACCCGAACCTGTGGGCCCAGGTCTTCGAGTACGTCGACGAGTACGGTGACGACGTCCCGGAGGACTGAGCCACGCGCAGCCCGGCAGTCTCGCGGCCGTCGACTCCGCGACGTCGGTCGGTGCGGACGGCCGGCCAGGAGTGCAGGATGGCGGGGACGCAGCCGACGTGCCCGAGGAGGCCCCCCAGCATGGCGATCCAGCGGATGGACAACGTCCTCATCGTGGTCGAGGACCTGGACGCGGTCATCGCGTTCCTCGTCGAGCTCGGGATGGAGCTGGAGGGCAGGGGGCCGCTCGACTGGCCGGGTGCGGAGCGGGTGATCGGGCTGGAGGACGTCCGCCAGGACATCGCGATGCTGCGGGTGCCGAACGGGCACGGCCGGGTCGAGCTGGCGCGGTTCCACCGGCCGGCGGCGATCGCCCCCGAGCCGCGGGAGGCACCGGCGAACACCCTGGGCCTGCGGCGGATCATGTTCGCCGTCGACGACATCGAGGACGTCACCGCCAGGCTGCTGGCGATCGGCGGTGAACTGGTCGGCGAGATCGTGCAGTACGAGGAGATCTACCGGCTCTGCTACGTCCGCGGCCCCGAGGGCATCGTCATCGGGCTGGCCGAGCAGCTCTGACGGCGCACGGACGGGTGCGGGGCCACGGGCCCCGCACCCCTCGGGGTGACGCCGGGTCAGCGCAGCGCGAACTTCTGGGCCGCGCTGCCGTTGCAGTCCCACAGCTGCAGGCGGGTGCCGTTCGCGGTGGCACCGCCCGGGGCGTCCAGGCAGCGGCCGGACTGCGGGTTGAGCAGCGAGCCGTCGGCCTGCTGGACCCACTTCTGGCCGCCGACGCCGTTGCAGTCCCACAGCTCGACCTGCGAGCCGTTGGCGGTGCCGTTGCCGTTCACGTCCAGGCAGCGGCCGAGGGTGCGCAGCGAGGTGTCCGCGGCGTGCGCCCAGTGCTGGTCGACCGCGTAGGACTGGCAGTTCCACAGCTGCACCGCGGTGCCGTTGGTGCCGCTGTCGTCGGCGGCGACGTCCACGCACTGCCCGCCGGGGGCGGCGACGGGGCCGCCGCCGTTGACGGTGAACTTCTGCGCGCCGGCGCCGTTGCAGTCCCACAGCTGCAGCCGGGTGCCGTTGGCGGTGTTGCCGTTGGGGTCGTCGAGGCAGCGGCCGGACTGCGGGTTGAGCAGCGAGCCGTCGGCCTGCTGGATCCACTTCTGGGCGCCGCCGCCGTTGCAGTCCCAGAGCTGGAGGGGCGTGCCGTTGGCGGTGCCGTTGCCGGTGGCGTCGAGGCAGCGGCCCAGGGTGCCGAGGGAGCCGTCGACGTTGTGGACCCAGTGCTGGTCCTCGGCGTACGACTGGCAGTTCCACAGCTGGACGCCGGCGCCGTTGATCCCGGTGTCGTCGGCGGCGACGTCGACGCACTGGCCGCCCGGCCCGGTGACGGTGCCCTGCGGGCCGTTCGGCAGGTCGGTGCGGCCGTTGTAGCCGACCGAGACGACGTTGGCCTGGACGGCGTTCTCGGTGGCGTCGCTCGGGTAGCCGTAGACCATGACACCCTCGAAGAAGGTGCCGCGGTTCCAGTTGGAGTTGTCGCCGCCGATGCCCAGGATGATGCCGCCCTCCTGCTTCATCGGGCGGTAGCCGGCGCGGCTGGGCAGCGCGCCGTTCCACCAGGTGGTGAGCTGGCCGGACTGGGAGTTGCCGCCCTTGAGGGCGTACGTGGTCTGGCCGTTGTTCTTCAGCACGGCCGTCACGAAGGGGCTGCTGTTGCCGAGGTTGGCGGTGTTGGAGCCGTTGTCGCCCTGGAACATGCCGTTCTCCAGGTCGGCCTCGATCCACGGCCCGCTGCCGGTGCACGGCGGGAAGTAGCAGGTGGTGGCGATGGAGACAGCGTCCATGTGCCCGTTGCCGGTGTCGGCGGGGGTGGCTTCGGCGTTGCCGTAGTCGAAGCAGCAGTCCGCGCCGACATGGGTGCCGCTGGCCACCATGTAGACGCCCTCGGGCTGGCCGTTGACGGCCACGCCGGAGGCGACGCCGGTGTAGCGGTAGCCGACGCCCGGGGAGATCCACACGCCGTAGACCTTGTGGCCGCCGGCGGTGACGGCGATCTCGCTGGCGTCCGCGCCCCGGTCGTTGCCCATGCCGGAGGTGCCGGCCGGGCCCGGGGTGAGGTCGTTGTGCCGGGAGGTCTGGTCGTAGATCCGGGTGATCCGGCAGCTGCTGCCGTTGCAGAACTGGTCCTGCGCCTGGGCGTTGGCGTAACCGCCGGCGGCCAGCAGGCCGATGTCGGCGGCGGCGCCGTCGCTCGCCCGGGTGACCCGGTACAGCGGGCCGTTGTAGGTGCCGAACAGGGCGCGGGTGGTGCTGTGCGCGGCGACGCAGGGGGTGCCGCCCGCGGCGTAGATGTCGCAGGGCAGCGAGGCGGCCGCGTGGCCGACCCCGGGCAGGCCGATCAGCGCGGCGACCACCAGCGCGAGGGCGGCCAGGGCCGCGCGCGCGTCGCGCCACAACTTCCTTGCGGGGAGTAAGGCTTGGCTGGACAAGGTGCGCTCCTTCTGGGTGGGGGTGCGAGGGGCGGTACCGGTCGGCGGCGCGCTGCGGGGGTGCCCGGCCGCGGGCGCGCACGTGCTGGCGGTTCATCGGCGACCTTGTATTCTCACGTTGTAGTAGCGGCGTCGAGGCGTTGCCGGCCCCGCTCCCTCGCGCACGGCCGGCGGGAGGAGGGGTGCGGTCTTGTCCGTACCGAGCGGCAGTGGCAACGGCAGTGGCGGTGGCGGCGCAGCGGCGCCGCGGTTGAAGGACGTGGCCGAGCTGGCCCGGGTCTCCGTGAAGACCGTCTCCAACGTGGTGAACGGGACGACGCCGGTGGCGGAGGCGACCCGGGAGCGGGTGCAGCGGGCGATCGACACCCTCGGCTACCAGCCCAACGTGATGGCCCGCCGGCTGCGGACCGGCCGCAGCGGCGTCATCGCGCTGGCCTTCCCCGAGCTGCCGTCACCGTACTTCGCGGAGCTCGCGGTGGAGGTCATCGCGGCGGCCCGCCGGGTGGGCATCACGGTGCTGATGGACGACACCGGCGGCGACCCGGCGGCGGAGCTGCGGATCGCCTCGGGCCTGGGCGCCCCGATGATCGACGGGGTGATCCTCAGCCCGCTGGGCCTGGACCGGGCGGCGCTGCTGGCCCGCGACCGGGAGATCCCGCTGGTGCTGCTCGGCGAGGCCGACCTCGGGCCGGTCGCCGACCGGGTGCACATCGACAACGTGGCCGGCGCCCGCGAGGTGACCCGCCACCTGCTGGACGAGGGCTACCGCCGGATCGCCGCCATCGGCTGGCAGGACCCGGCCCCGCGGGCCACCGCCGAGCAGCGGCTCGCCGGGTACCGGGAGGCCCTGGAGGACGCCGGGCTGACGGTGGACCCGCAGCTGCTGCCGCCGGTGCGCGCGTACTTCCGTCCCGACGGCGCCTCCGCGATGCGGCGGCTGCTGCGCCTGCCGCAGCGGCCCGACGCGGTGTTCTGCTTCAACGACCTGCTGGCGCTCGGCGCGCTGCGGGCCGCGCACGAGGCCGGGCTGCGGGTGCCCCAGGACCTGGCGATCGTCGGGTTCGACGACGTGGAGGAGGCGGCGTACGCGATCCCTTCGCTCACCACGGTCGCCCCCGACAAGCGGCTGATCGCGGAGCTCGCGGTGCGCTGCCTGGAGGAGCGGATCGAGCAGCGCTACACCGGGCCGGGTCGGCGGATCACGCCGGGTTTCCGGGTCGTGGTGCGGGAGAGCAGCACGCTCGCCCGCTGACCACGGCCTGCCCGTGACCGCTCCCCGGGCGGTCACGACCGTTTCCCGGCCGGTCACGACCGCTCCCCGCGCGGCGCGGTCAGGTGCGGGAAGCGGAACTCGGTGGTGCTGCGCCGCGGGGGGCCGGGGCGCAGCACGGTGTCGGGGTAGCCGGGCCGGTTGGGCGCGTCGGGGAAGTGCTGGGCCTCCAGGCACACCCCGGCGTGCCGCGGGTGCGGGGCGCCGTCGAGGCCGTTGCCGGTGTAGACCTGCAGGCCGGGCTCGGTGGTCCACACCTCCATCCGGCGCCGGCTGGCGGGGTCGCGCAGGCGGGCGGCGCGGCGCAGCGCGCCGGGTGCGGGCGGCGGGGCGAGGACGAAGCAGTGGTCGTAGCCGCCGGCCCGGCGCAGCTGGGGGTCGGGGTGGGCGAGGCGTTCGCCGAGCCGCTGGGGGACGCGCAGGTCGAAGGGGGTGCCGACGGTGGGCACGGGCGCCCCGAGCGGGATCGCGGCGGCGTCCACGGGCAGGTACGCGTCGGCGTCGACGGCGAGGCGGTGGTCGAGCACGTCGGTGCGGTCGGGGCCGGCGAGGTTGAAGTAGGCGTGGTGGGTGAGGTTGACCGGGGTGGGCCGGTCGGTGCGGGCGGTCCAGTCCAGCCGCAGGGTGCCGGAGCGTTCCAGGGTGTAGACGGCGGTGACGTGCAGGGCGCCGGGGAAGCCCATGTCGCCGTCGGGGCTGTGCAGGTCGAGGCGGAGCGCGGCGCCGGTGCGGCCGGACGCGGCGGTGGCCCGCCAGGTGCGGCGGTGGAAGCCGTCGGGTCCGCCGTGCAGGGCGTGGCCGCGGTCGTTGGCGGGGACGCGGTGGGCCGTGCCGTCGAGCTCGAAGCGGCCGTGGGCGATGCGGTTGGCGTAGCGGCCGATCAGCGCGCCGAGGTAGGCGGTGTCGGCGGTGTAGCCGTCCAGGCTGTCGTGGCCGAGGACGACGGTCGCGGTCCGGCCCTCGGGGTCGGGCACGTCGAGGCGGTGCAGGACGCCGCCCAGCTCCAGCACCTCGGCGCGGACGCCGGTGCCGGCGTCGAGCGTCCAGCGGGCGACGGGGGTGCCGTCGGGCAGGGTGCCGAACGGGCTGCGGGTGACGGACGGGAGCGGCAACGGGGGTCCTTCGACGGTGACGGCCCGCCAGGGAGACGGGTGGACGGGTGCCAGGGGCGGCCGGCTGCCAGGGGCGGCCGGGTCCCGGGCAGGGCCGGGTTTCAGGCGCGGCCGGCGGTGGACTCGCGGACGACCAGGGTGTGGCTGGGCAGGATGCGGCGCGGCCGGGGCGGGACGGGGTCGGTGGCGGCCTCGATCCTGGTGATCAGGCAGTCGACGGCGAGCCGGGCGATGGCGGCCTTGTCGGGGGCGATGGTGGTGAGGGTGACGGCGCCGTAGCGGCCGTCCTCGATGTCGTCGAACCCGACCACGGCGATCTCCTCGGGCACCCGCACGCCGCGCTCGGCGAGGACGCGCAGCGCGCCGAGGGCGACCAGGTCGTTGTAGGCGAACACCGCGTCGGGCGGTTCGGGCAGGTCGAGCAGGCGGGTCATGGCCACGGCGCCGTCCAGGCGGTCGTAGCCGTCGGTGGCGACCACCAGGTCCTCCCTCGGGGTCCGGCCGGTGGCGAGGAGCTCCTCCCGCCAGCCGCGCAGCCGCAGGTGGGCGGGTTGCCGGCGGCTGTCGCGGCGGGCGCCGACGAAGGCGATCCGGCGCCGGCCGAGGCCGATCAGGTGGCGGACGGCGAGCCGGGCGGCGGCCACGTTGTCGATCGCGATGTGGTCGAACGGGGCGTCGTACTCGCGCTCGCCGAGCAGGACCAGCGGCGGCCCGGCCCGGCGGCGCAGCAGGTCGTCGTTCTCCAGGTGGATGGGGCTGAGGATCAGCCCGTCGATCAGGTGGGAGCGGAAGCCGAGGGAGACCAGGGTCTCCTTGGTGCGCAGCCCGGCGGTGTGGTCGAGCAGGACGGTGTGGGCGTGGTGCGCGGCCGCGTCGATGACGGCGGCGGCCAGGTCCGCGAAGTACGGGTTGCCGAGCTCCGGGACGGCGAGCGCGATGATGCCGCTGCGACCGGTCCGCAGGTGGCGGGCGGTGGCGTTGGGACGGTAGCCGAGTTCGTCGATGGCGCGCTGGACGCGGTCGCGGGTGTCGGGTCTGACGTGCGGGTAGTCGTTGACCACGTTGGAGACGGTCTTGACGGACACCCCGGCCCGCATCGCGACGTCCTTGAGGCTCACGCCCACGGCCCTGGTCTCCCTCGGCTCGGTTCCGTCCTGGTCGGCGGCGGGTCGCGGCCCGCCCGGTGCGGTGGTGCTCACTCGTCCTGGCGCCCTCGGTGGAGCAGCGCCTGGGCGAGGACGACGGCGGCGAGGAAGCCGCCGTTGACGGTGTCGGTGACGGCGGAGCCGAACTGCGAGGCGGACCGGTCGATCAGGTTGTGGATCACCGACAGCAGCAGGACGCCCGCGACGGTGCCGCCGACCGAGCCGCTGCCGCCGGTCAGCAGGGTGCCGCCGATCACCACCGAGGCGATGGCGGTGAGTTCGTAGCCGACGCCGACGGTGGTGACGCCCGAGCCGAGCCGGGCGCTGCCGAGCGCGCCGGCCGCACTGGCCAGCGTCGCGGACAGCACGTACACCAGGGTCTTGGTCCGGGCGACGGGCAGGCCCATCAGCCGGGCGGCGTGCTCGTTGCCGCCGACGGCGGTGGTGGTGGCGCCGAACCGGGTGCGGGCGAGCAGCAGCGCCCCGAGCCCGAACAGGACGGCGGCGATCAGCACCGGCGTCCAGGTGCCCTCGCCGAGCGAGCGGAACGCCGAGTCGCGCGGGACCAGGTACGTGGTGGTGCCCTCGTCGGTGATCACCTGCAGCAGGCCGCGGGCACCGAGCAGACCGGCGAGCGTCACGATGAACGGCGCCATGCCGGCCCGGGCGACCAGCAGCCCGTGCACGCAGCCCCACGCGGCGCCGACCACCAGCGGCACCAGCAGGGCGGCCCAGGTCCCGTGGTGCTGCGCGGCCCACGCGGCCAGGACCCCGCCGAGCGCGTACATCGAGCCGACCGACAGGTCGATGCCGCCGGTGAGGATGACGAAGGTCAGCCCGAGGGCGAGCAGCCAGACGAAGGCGTTGTTGCCGAGGACGGCGCCGAGGTTGTCCGCCCCGGCGAAACCGGGCGAGAAGACCGCGGCCGGCAGCACCACCAGGGCGAGGACGCTGAGCGCGCCGTGCCGCTGGATCCGGCCGGCGAGCCGCTCGGAGGCGGTCTCGCCGCTTGGCCGCGCACCGCGGCGCGAGGCCCGGGCGGCGGCGGGGGAGGACGTGCTCATCGGGTACCACGCTCCTGGGAGGCGTACACGGCGAAGCAGATGACGGCCGCTTCGACGATCTTGGTGATGGAGCCGTGCACGTCGTGCTGGGTGAGCACGGCGGTGATCAGCTGCATGAACAGCGCCCCGGCGACGGTCCCCAGCACCCGGACGCTGCCGCCCGCCAGCGGGGTGCCGCCGACCACCACGGCGGTGATCGCGTCGAGTTCGACGTTGCGGCCCTGGTTGGCGGGGTCCGCCTCCGCGCCGTGCCCGACGATCACCGCGCCGGCCAGCGCGGCGAGCACCCCGGAGAGCAGGTAGACCGTCAGCAGCACGCGGCGCACCGGCAGCCCGGCCAGCCGGGCGGCCCGCCGGTTGTCGCCGATCGCCACCAGCTGCCGGCCGAAGGTGGTGCGGTGCACCAGCACGGCGGTCAGCGCCACGCACCCGGCGGCCAGCCACGCGGTCAGCGGCACGCCTGCGAACGCGTCCGAGCCGAGCGAGAGCAGCGCCGGGTCGGTGACCGGCTTGGCGGAGGCGCCGTTGATCAGCGAGGCGACGCCGCGCACACCGATCATCAGGGCGAGCGTCGCCACGATCGGCTGCACCCGGGTGAACGCCACCATCGCGCCGCCCGCCAGCCCGCTGACCGCGCCGAGCGCGACGGCGACCAGCAGCGCGACCGGCAGGCCCCAGCCGATGTACAGCGGGACGACCGCGGCGGCCAGCGCGATCACCGCGCCCACCGACAGGTCGACGCCCTCGGTGCCGATCACCAGCGCCATGCCGAGCGCGACCAGCAGCGTCGGCGCGACCTGGAACAGCTGGATCCGGACGTTCCCGGCGGACAGGAAGCCGGTGTCCAGCACCACGGCGGCCAGGAACAGCACGGCCAGCGCCGCGTACACGCCGTAGCGCCGCAGCAGGTGCGGGGCGGGACCGCGGCGGCGCAGGGTGCCCGCGAGGACCGGGGCGCTCATCGGATCGCTCCGTTCGGGGTGGGGTTCGGGTTCGGGTCGTCGGTGCCGTCCGGGTCCTCCCGGACGGCCGGCGGTTCGTGGGCGAGGGCGTCGAGCAGGCCGTCGGCGCTGACGTTGTCGCCGGTCAGCTCGTCGACCACCACGCCGTCCTTGAGCACCAGCACGCGGTCCGCGCCGGCGATCAGCTCCTCCGCGTCGGAGGAGACCAGCAGCACGCCGAGGCCGTCCGCCGCGAGCTCGTCGATCAGGGCCTGCACCTCCGCGCGGGCACCGACGTCGATGCCACGGGTCGGCTCGTCCAGCAGCAGCACCTTCGGGCCGAGGCAGAGCCAACGGGCCAGCAGCACCTTCTGCTGGTTGCCGCCGGACAGGTCGGCGACCTTCTGGTCCGGGCTCGCCGCCTTGATCCGCAGCCGCGCGACGAACCGGTCGACGATCTCGTCCTGCCGGGCCCGCGAGACGATGCCCGCCCGGGACAGCCGGGGCAGCGCGGCCAGCACGATGTTCTCCCGCACCGACAGGCCCGGGACGATCCCCTCCGCCTTGCGGTCCTCCGGCAGCAGCACCACACCCGCCCGGATCGCGGCCGCCGGGCTGCGTCGGGCCAGCACCCGACCGTCCACCTCCACCCGGCCGGCGTCCGCGCCGAGCGCGCCGACCACCGCCTTCGCGGTCTCGCTGCGCCCCGAGCCGAGCAGGCCGCCCAGGCCCAGCACCTCGCCCCGGTGCACGTCGAAGCCGACACCGTGCACCTTGTGCCGGACCGCCAGGTCGCGGGCGCGCAGGGCCGGCGGGCCGTCGTCCGGGTGGCCGTCGTTCGGGTGGCCGCGGCGTCCGTCACGGGCACGGGCGGTGCGGTCGCGGGCCGCGCCGAGCTCCCGGCCGAGCATCATCGCCACCAGGTCGAGCCGGGCCAGCCCGGCGAGCGCGCCGCTGTGCACCACCCGGCCGTCGCGCAGCACGGTGACGTCGTCGCAGATCGCGTACAGCTCGTCCATCCGGTGGCTGACGTACACCACCGCGATGCCCTGCGCGGTGAGGTCGCGGACCACCGCGAACAGGGTGTCCACCTCGCGCGGCTCCAGCGAGGACGTCGGCTCGTCCATGATGACGACCCGGGCGTCCACCCGCACCGCGCGGGCCAGGGCCACCATCTGCTGGGCGCCGAGGCCCAGTTCGCGCAGCGGCCGGGTGACGTCGGTGTCCACGCCGTACCGGACCAGCAGCTGCGCCGCCTCCCGCTCCATGCGGCGGACGTCCAGCAGGCCGCGGCGGCGCGGCTCGCGACCGAGGAAGAGGTTGCGGGCCACCGACATCATCGGGACCAAGTTCACCTCCTGGTGGACGGTCGAGATCCCGGCCCGCTGCGCCTCCAGCGGGGTGCGGAAGTTCCTTTCCCGACCGGCCAGTTCGATCCGCCCGCCGTCCGGCTGGTGGACGCCGGTGAGGACCTTGATCAGGGTGGACTTGCCGGCGCCGTTCTCGCCGACCAGGGCGTGCACCCGGCCGGGCCGCAGCGTCAGCCCGACGCCGTGCAGGGCGTGGACGCCCGCGAAGCTCTTGTCGATCCCGGTCGCCGCCAGAACGGGGCCGGCGGCCGCGCTCTGCTGCCCGGCCGGGACGGCCGGTTCGGCCTGGGCCATGGGTCTGCTCCTCCTACCGGTGGTGAGGGGTCCGGGGTGGTCCGCCGCCGGGGCTGCGCGCTGCCACGCGCCGTCCCCGACGACGGGGCCGGTGGGGGCGGGATCAGTACACGAGGCCCTGGGCGAGCGCCTGCCGGGCGTTCTCCGCGGTGAAGTGGCCGTCCTTGATGATCACCTTCGGCTGGACGCCGGCGGAGCCGTAGAAGTCCTGCAACGACTGGAACGCCAGCGGGCCGAACCGCGGATTGGTCTCGATGTCCGCCACCAGCTGCCCGTCCACCACGCCCTGCACCGCCTGCCGGATGCCGTCGATGGAGACGATCCTGATGTCCTTGCCGGGCGTCCTGCCCGCCGAACGCATCGCCTGGATCGCCCCCAGCGCCATGCCGTCGTTCTCGGCGTACACCGCGGTGATGTCCGGGTGCGCCTGGAGCAGCTGCTCCATCACCTTCTGACCCTCGGTCTGGTCGAAGTTCGCCGTCTGCGAGGCCACCACCTGCAGGTTCGGGTACTTCGCGGCGACCTGGTCGGTGAAGCCCTTCGTGCGGTCCGCCGACACGTTGTTGCCCGGCGTGCCCTGCAGGATCGCCACGTGCGCCTGACCGCCGGTGGCGGCCGCCAGGTCGTCGGCGGCGATCTGCGCCTGCCCGTAGAAGTTCGAGCCGATGAACGCGACGAAATCGCTGCACGCCGCGCCCGTCACCGTCCGGTCGATGGTCAGCACCGGAATCTTCTTCGCCTTCGCCGCCGCCAGCGCCGGGCCCAGGCCGTCCGAGTTCTCCGGCGCCACGATCAGCACCTGCGCGCCCTGCGCGATCATGTCCTGGATCTGCGCGTTCTGCGCGTTGACGTCGGCGTTCGCGTTGCGCTCGATCAGCTTCACGCCGAGCCTCTTCGCCTCCGCCTCGATGCTCGCGGTCTCCGCCGCGCGGAACGGATTGCTGGTCGACTCCGACTGCGAGAACCCCACCACGGTCTTGCCGTCGGTCAGGTTCAGCTTCGGCGCACCGTAGGCGTCCGCGGTGCAACCGGGGCCGCTCGCACCGGCCGACGGAGACACGACCTGCTGGGCCGCCGCACTGTTGTCGCCGGCCCCCGGGCTGCGCCCGGACGCCGTGCCGTTGCCCTGGTTGGTGCACGCGGACGCCGACACGCACAGCCCGGCGACGAGCAGCGCGGCGACAGCGGACTTGGCGCGCTGGGTGGGGTTCATACGCCCGATCACATCCTTGACTGCGGGGGATTGTCTGCGGGGGAGGACGAAGGGGAGCGCCGGCGCTACCCGTCGGTTTCCAACGTTGCAGAGGGACTGTGGGGCATCCGCCGAGAGGCTGTCAAGAACTCGCGCATCCCGGCCGGGCGAATTGAAGAGCCGTCAACTGGCTTTGAACAGCGGCAATCTGCGCATGCGTCGCAGCGCGGGGACGGATTCCTGCGAGAGGTCTGGACAAGGTCGGGGTGTCCTGCTGAGATGCCTGCGTGTCCACGGTTTCCAACGTTGTGAAAACGGCGCGGCGGCACAGGAACGGCCGTGGACCGGGGGCAGCAGCCCGGGTCCACGGCCGGACGTCGGTGCTCTGGAGCTCGGTGTTCCGGAGGCCGGTACTACCGGTCGCGTGCGACGGTCCAGGTCGGGAGGTGCTCGAAGAACGCCACGGCCTCCGCGCGCCAGTGCCCCCGCCAGCCGCCGGCGACGGCCGCCGCCTCGCGTGCGTGGCGGCCGGCCTCGGCGCGCAGCGCCGCGTCGACGCCGTGCGCCCGCGCGATCTCGCGGACGCGGTCGAGGGTGTCGTCGTCGCAGTCCGGGTCCCCGAGGGCGGAGTCCAGCACCCTGCGCTCGCCCGCGTCGACGGCGGCCAGCAGCGCGCGGACCACGTAACTGTGCCGCCCGGAACGGATGTCGGACCCGGCCGACTTGCCGATGGACCCCGGATCGCCGAACAGGTCGAGCCAGTCGTCGTGGATCTGGTTGGCGATGCCCAGCGCCGTGGCGTACGCGCTCAACCCGCCGTCGTGCGGGGCGGGATCGGCGCCGGCGGCGAGCAGGCCCATCCGCAGCGGCGCCAGCACCGAGTACCGGCTGGACTTGTACTCGGTGACCGCGTGCAGCAGCGGGAGGTCGGGGGCCGGACGGAAGTCCCGTTCCAGGTCCAGCACCTGCCCGGCGACCGTGCTCGCCCCCACGTCCGCGTGCACCGCCGCCAGGGCCACCGCGAGCGCCGGCGGCAGGCCACCGGTCAGCAGGACGCGCATCGACAGGAACGCGGCCAGGTCGCCCGCCAGGACGGCGAGCGCCAGTGCGGTGTCCGGACGGTCCGGGAACTCGTGGCGGTAGGCGTAGTACGTCGAAGGGCCGCCCCGGCGCACCGGCGAGTCGTCGATGATGTCGTCGTGGATCAGGCCGTGCGCGTGCAGCAACTCGATGGCGATCGCCGCCTCGTCCAGCCCGGCCACCTCCTCGCCGGTCACCAGCGCCGCCGCCTCGTGCAGCACCACCACCCGCAGCCGCTTCCCACCGCGCAGCGCCAGCTCCCGCACCAGGTCGAGCGCCCGCGCGGGGAACGCGCCGTACGGCGGGAGGTCCAGGCCGCCCCGGCGGCCGGCCAACGAGTCGAAGTACGCCGCGAAGCGCTCGTCGAACCGGCGCTGGTGACCGGCGGCGCGCCGCATCAGGGCCGAGAGATCGTCATTCACCGCCCCAGCCTCGCACGCCCGGTCGCCCCGCCGAGCGGCCCTCCCGGGGGCGACCACCTCCCGCCGCTGCGCGCGCCCGGCGCAATCCTGCGCGCGATCGAGGAGGCCGCGGCTGGCCTCGAACAGCGGGCTCAGGCAGCCCGCGACGTGAAACGCCAGACGGCGTGCTCCAGTCCGCCGCGGTCGTGACCAAGAACGGCGGCGGCCTCCTCGCAGACGGCTCGCAGCTCCTCGTACCCGAGCTCCGGGACACCGGCCCCGGCGGCGAACGTCCGGAGGTGGACGTCGACGGCGACGTGCGAGCGGCCGACGAGGTTGCCGATGTAGTCGACGGTCTTCGGCCCCACGCCCTTGACCCTCCGCAGCGCGGCCCGGTTGGCCGGCTCGCCGAGCCACGCGTGCAGGTCCTCGCGGGTGTCGACGCCGTTGGCGGCGAGCAGTTCGGTGGTGCCGTGGGCCGTGGCGACCCGGCGGGGGCTGTGGAACGTCATCGCGGCGGCCAGGTCCTCCGTGGCGATCCGGGCTTGGAAGCCGCGGACGGTGGCGGCGTCGGGCCATGCGGACCGGAGCTCCAGGAGCCGCGGCCGGATCTGTGACGCGTACGTGCGCCGCGCGTGGAAGCTCGCGTCGCAGATCACCGCACCCATGTGGCTCCAGCGCCCGGCCGGAGCGAACGGTCCGTCACCGAGGACCGTCCGGACGTGAGTGGCGAGCCGTTCGACTGAGCTGGGTGCGGTCATGGAGCCATCATGCTGCGCCTGTCGCTCCTCTTCCGCCGGTGTTCGAGCTGTTCCGGGGCGGTGGCCGGTGGGGCAGGGGGGCGGTCACAGTCGGGTGGCCGTGCGGACCAGGGCGGCCAGGGCAAGGGAGCGGCTGTGCGCGGGCCAGGCGATGTGGGTCACGACGGGGGGCGCATCGGTCAGGGGGACGGCCGCGTGCTCGGCCCACAGCCAGGAACGGGCGGAGTCGGGGACGACCGCCACCGTGCGGCCGAGGGCGATCAGCTGGGCCAGTTGCGTCTGGTTGTGGATCTCGGGGCCCGGGCCGGGCGCGTAGGTGCCGCGGTTGGGCCAGCGGGCGAGCGGCAGATCGGGGACGTCCCTGACGTCGGCCAGGGACAGGGCCGCGCGGGCGGCCAGCGGGTGCCCGGCCGGCAGGAGGGCGACCTGCCCCTCGGTCGTGAGCGCCTCGCTGTCGAATCCGGCGAGGGAGTTCCACGGCGTGTGCATCAGCGCGACGTCGGCGCGTCCGTCGCGCAGCAGCTCCTCCTGCTCGCACATGCCGCACAGCAGCACCTCGACCTCGGCGCTGTCGGGTTCGGCCGCGTAGGCGTCGAGCAGCTTGCGCAGCAGTTCGTGCGACGCGGCGGCCTTCACCGCGAGCACCAGCCGCTCGCGGGGGCCGCCGGGGTGGTCGGCACCCCCGGCGCGCCGGGTGCGGCGGACGGCGGCAGCGGCCGCGTCGAGGGCCGCCCGTCCCTCCTGCAGCAGCACCTCCCCGGCGCCGGTCAGCCGGACACCGCGGCGGTTGCGTTCCAACAGGCAGACCCCGAGGCGCCGTTCGAGCTGCTGGATCGCCCGCGAGAGCGGCGGCTGGGCCATGCCGAGGCGCTCGGCGGCGCGTCCGAAGTGCAACTCCTCGGCCACGGCGACGAAGTACCTCAACTCGCGGGTCTCCAGGGTGTCCACGGTCCGCAGCATACGCCGTGATACCCGCCGGGTATGACAGGGCACCGAACCGGTGTTGGCCGCACCACCCGCCCACCGGCCAGCATCATCGTCATGAGCGAAACGAAGACCGCGCTGGTGACCGGCGCGAACAAGGGCATCGGCTACGAGATCGCGGCCGGACTGGGCCGCCTCGGCTACCGCGTCGGAGTGGGAGCCCGCGATGCGACCCGACGCGAGGCCGCCGTCGAGAAGCTGCGCGCCGACGGCGTGGACGCGTTCGGCGTCCCCCTGGACGTCACCGACGACCGCAGCGTCACCGCCGCCGCGGACCTGGTCGATCGGCTGGCCGGGCGCCTGGACGCCCTGGTCAACAACGCCGGCATCCCGGGCGGGATGGGCCCGGGATGGCTGCAGGAGCCGACGGCGCTCGACCTGGACGTGGTCCGCACCGTCGTGGACACCAACGTCCTGGGCGTCGTCCGGGTGACCAACGCGATGCTGCCGCTGCTGCGGCGCTCGGCCTCGCCGCGCATCGTCAATGTCTCCAGCAGTGTCGGCTCCCTGGCCCGGCAGGCGGACCCGGACGTCGAGGTCGGCCCCGTCATGGCGGCCTACGCGCCGTCGAAGTCCTTCCTCAACGCCCTGACCCTGCAGTACGCCCGGCAGTTCGCCGGCACCGGCGTCCTCATCAACGCGGCCTGTCCGGGCCTGGTCGCGACCGACTTCACCGGCTTCTTCGGATCCCGCACCGCCGCCCAGGGCGCGGCCACCCCGATCCGGCTCGCCACCCTCCCCGACGGCGGCCCGACCGGCTGCTTCTTCGAGGACGACGGCGTCGTCCCGTGGTGACCGCAGGCGGCGTCAGGACCGGGCGGTCGGCGTGAGGTTCTGCTCGCACCACCGGCGGAAGCCGGTGGCGCCGGCGGTGCCCGGGTCACGGGGTTCGGCGTCGTAGATGCCGTTGTTCTGCGCCTCGACCATGTCGGCCATGTCCTGGACCAGGGCCGGGCTCGCGCCGCGTCGCAGCATCGTGGCGCGGAGGTCGGCGAGCGGGAGCTGCCGGTAGCGGACGGTGCGGCCCAGGGTGTCGGAGATGACCTCGGCCATGGCGTCGGGGGTGAGCTCGTCGGGGCCGGTGAACGGGACGCGGGCCCGGCCGCTCCAGGTGGTGTCGAGGAGGAGCGCGGCCGCGGCGGCGGCGACGTCGCGGGTGGCGACGGTCGGCAGCGGCCGGTCCGCGGCGTTGGCCAGGGAGAGGGTGCCCTGTTCGGTGATCGCGGCGGCCTGGTGGAGCAGGTTCTCCATGAAGAACGGGAGGGCCAGCGCCCGGTAGGGAGCACCGCTCGCCCCGATCAGTTCGTCCATGGCCAGCGCGGCGGAGAGCAGCCCGGCCCGGCCCGGGTAGCCGTGGCCCAGCGAGGTCACGCCCACGATCCGCACGCCCCGGCTCGCGGCTTCGCGGCAGGCGGGCCGGGTGAAGTCCAGGTAGTGGCGCCGGGCGTCGGCGGCGTCGTGGAATCCGGCCGGGGGGACGAGCCAGAACATCCGGTCGGCGCCTGCGAGCGCCTTCGCGATCGTGTCGGGGGCGCCGTGGGAGCCCGGCACGACCTCGGCGCGGGCGCGTACGTGCGCGGGCAGCCGGGCGGGGTCGCGGACGACCACCCGGAGGGACTCGCCGCTGTCCAGGAGGCGGTCGACGAGTCGGGCGCCGATGTCGCCGGTGGGCGTGGTGATGACGATCATGAAGTCCTCCGCGGACGCGTGGTGTCGATTGCGCAGGCCCGGTGGGGCGCCGCCGCTCGCCTTCGAGTCAACCGGGCACAACGGCGCAGGTGAAGGACGGTCCCGGTCGCCATTGATACCCTGGGGATATGAATGACCTGGAGGTGCGGCAGCTGCGGTACTTCGTCGCGGTCGCGGAGGAACTGCACTTCGGACGCGCCGCCGCGCGGCTGGGCATGGCGCAGCCCCCGCTCTCCCGCACGATCCGGGACGTCGAGCGGCAGCTCGGGGTGGCCCTGTTCGAGCGGACCACCCGGCAGGTGCGGCTCACCGCGGCCGGGGAGGTCCTGCTGCGCGACGCCCGGACGGCACTGGAGGCGGTGGCCGCCGCCGCCCACCGGGCCCGGGAGGCGGGCAGGGCGTCGCCGCGGCTGCGGGTCGCGCTCAAGGCCGATGTCGACGGCGGGCTGCTGCCGCGGATCCTGGACGCCTACGGAGCCGACGAGGCGTCCCTGCCGCCCGAGCTGGTCCTCGGCGGGTTCGGCGAGCAGGCCCGGACCCTGCGCGACGGACTCGCCGACGTGGCACTCGTCCTGTGCCCCTTCGACGGCCGCGGCCTGGACAGCGAGCCGCTGCTGACCGAGCCGGTCCTGGTCGCCCTGGCCGCCGCCGATCCGCTCGCCGCTCGGACCGAGCTGCGCCTGGACGACCTGGCCGGCCGCACGCTCCCCGACGGCGCCCCGGCCGACCGGGGCCGCTCCGGCGAGCACGCCCGTCGCCCCGGGGCGGCGCGGCCCGCGTCGAACCTGTCGGAGATCTTCAGCCTCGTCGAGACGGGCGGCGTCGTGTTCTTCGCACCGGCCTCGGTCGCCCGCCGCTACCCGCGGCCCGGCGTCGCCTACCGCCCGGTCGGCGACCTCCCGGACGCCACCCTCGCCGTGGCGTGGCCCCAGGACGCCCGCTCACCGGCCGTCGCCGCCTTCGTCCGCGCCGCCTGCGCCGTCGCGGGGACCATCCGAGCGGACGACCAGGGGGTCCGGGACCGTGCAGCACGATGAGACGGACATCGATCCGGTGCGTCGCAGGCTGGGCGCCCTGGTCGGGTGGACACCGGCCAAAAGCGCTCGACCGCCCGCGAGGAAGCAGGAACTTTCACTTCAGGGAAGCGTACTCACCTGGCAATGAATACCCCGTCCGCGCATACGCTACGAGCCATCCTGAAGGAGTCATTGCGACAATCTTTCGGCGCTTGTTCATCTCATCTTTCTCGTGAGTTACAAGGTTCGCATCCTTCAGCATCCTAATAGACGATCGCATTGCATCGGGCGAATGGAATCCAAAATCATCATAGTCGCTACTAGGGCGGCAGATGCCACCATGCACGGCCAGGGTGTCGAATATTATCCATTCTCGCGCATCTATCCACTCCTGGGCGGCCGCATGACATTTATCCGCGGTCTCCGCCAGCCACACCTCGAGCAGTTCAAGGTCTTCACTCTTGCTCGAATCTGCACCAAATTGCCAATGCAGCCACTCAGAGAAATCGTCCGCCAGGCTCAGGGCGGTTCGCAAATTCCTATTCACCAAATCATACAAATACCAAAATCCGCCCGCCCCTACTGGAATTACGGGGGCTGGCCTATTTTTGATCCTGTAGTGCTCAATTCTCCGACTCACGACCTCTGGCATTAGCTCGTCGGGGATCGGGTCAACCTGAATCGGGTCCGCCAGATGGTCGGCCAACCTTGGAGTTGCCGCGGCGGTCCGGAAGACTCCCGGCCCGCCACACAAAATCCAGCGGATTCCCTTCTGAGAAAACACTGTATCCCGCATTAGTTCGAGCAAGTCTCGGACACTCTGAGACGTCCGCATGAGTTCCAGATTGTCGACCACTGCAATAAATCCGCCATAGGCAGGGGACGGGAAGCAGCTCTCCAGTGACGCTTTCATAGCCCTCGGAAATCCGAAGTCGTAGTATGCCGCAGTGGCGTTCGGCGACCTAGATCTTCCGGCAGAAAGGCCGCCCAGTGGCGTCGAAAATCCTGCACTCCGCATGTGGAATATGGGCTCATGGAGCCACCGGTCCACATCCTTCTGTTTAGGAACTCTTCGTCCGGTTGCATCAAGCCTGGCACCGTGCACTCTAAATGCTTCGGCAACCCTATAGAAAAGATCCCTCTGAAATGATTCCAAGGTTGCTTCCGGGGAGACCTGAAAAGGCTCACCCAATGGAATTAGTGGACCAAAATTTGACTCACCCTTTTGGAAGGATTGCTGCAAGCGAAAACCGGCAACAGAAATTAAGCTAGTTTTCCCGACGCCAAATTTGCCTTCAACCGTCGTATGGCGCGGGGATGACTGAAGGCGGGAAATTAGCTTATTTATCTCCTGTTCTCGCCCGACTAGGAGGCTATCCCCTTGCGCGGTGGCGGAGATGGGGTCGGTAGTATATGGGCAGCTAACAAATCCGAAATCAGTCCAGATGGTCATAGCGCCCCCGCCAATCTCGACTTTCCTGACCTGGATCTTCCATCATACGCTTGCATGCGTGGACAGGCGCGACGCGCCTAAGCTGTTGAATCGTCCACGGCCTCAGGCTGCGGGGCGTTAGCCACCGGCATGGATTGACTGTATATGTTGTCGATTCAGGGTTCGTTCGACTGCTGGCCTGGGCCTGCATTATGAATCTGTCCAGCTCCTCACGGAGAGTAATATCAAGGGATATCTGTTGACGCATAGTCGCATTGAGAAGTCTACTTGGTTCCAACCACTCCGGCGCATCTCAACAGTCGCTGAGGTACTGCTAGCGATGGCGTTGAGTGCCACTCTTTCTGATACCGGGCGATCAGGTTTGGGCTGAGGCCGCTTCTGTGCCCGTTCGGCCAGGAAACGGGGGCGAGGCGCCTCGCTCCCCCATAGGTCGGCGGGTCGCTAGGTCAGTACAGATCCCTTGGTTGACGGCACCCCGCAGGGTCTCCGTGTTGTGGATCGCACTTTCTGGGCAGAGTGCTGCCAGCGTGCTGGCCGGTGGAAGCAAGAACGGTCTGGACGAGTGGAAAGACGATCAAGGTCGCTCCCTGAAGTGGAACCAAGAGCAAGCACGCAGGCGGCAGTCGAACCCACTTAATCGACGGGATGGCTCCTAACCGGAGCCCGGACCCGAGTGTCTAAATGCGCTACAACGACGGCGAACTTTGGCAGACGCCCGCAGACGTTCGGGGCATGGCAGCGCTGGTCAGCGACACCTTTACCGCTCGTCGAACAACCACCCAAGTTGCTTCGGGAAGAAAAGGAAAGTAATTCAAATACCGCGCCTCCGATTCAGGTCGGAGGCCAAGTCAGAGATGGCTGGCTGGGGACCCCGTCGACTTCCCTAACTGCAGGTCAGAACGCTTGATGGTGCTCGTTGATTCTGGGTCTGTTGCCCAGGGTGGGACGGTTCGAATCAGGAGCGTCACATCGGAGGGATGACGGCTGGCCTGGCTCTCGGACAGGGATGGAGATGTTCCGGGCGTGACGCTCGCCAACTGCCGCAACCCGGCCCGAGCTGCCCGGGCAACCTCTACAGGCACCCGATCGGATGAACAACTCGTTCCGATGCGAAGGACACGCTCTACTAGCCAACTGCACTCCCAACTCCGACTCTACCGTGACAACATGGCAGAGGATCAACCCGTCAGGCACGAGACCCGTCTTGCCCTAGTCCTCAACGGGGGCGTAAGCCTCGCCGTCTGGATGAGCGGGGTCACCCACGAACTCGATCTACTTCGGCACGCTTCTAGCGGCGCCGGCGAGGGCACTGTCCGACCGGAGGACCAGGCGGTGTTCAAGATCTGGAAGCGACTGGCGGAGGCCTCCCAGACGCGCGTAGTTATCGACGTCGTGGCTGGCTCTTCCGCGGGGGGGATCAACGGGATGCTTCTGGCCACCGCGCTCGCCCGGGGCGCCCGGCTGCCGTACCTGCGCGAGGTCTGGGATGAGTCGGCCGCGCTCAGCAAGCTGCTCGAGCCCCGCTCCGACAACAGTGTGCTCAGCGGCGAAGCCTTCGCGACCAAGGTGACCGAGGCCGTGAACAAGATCGGCCTCGGCGCGGATTGTACCCAGAATCCCGTCACCCTCTACCTCCCCGCCACCTCCGTGGACGGCCGCTCCCGCACGTACCTGGATGGTTTTGGCAATCAGTTCGAGGTCCATGACCACCGACGGCTGTACTGCTTCCGGCACGACGCCAAGGCCGTCGCCTACGTGCGGCAGGATGGTGCCTGGAAGTTCGTTCCCGCCGAGCGGGGAGACTTCCGGGTCGACAACAACACGGCTTTGGTGCAGGCCGCGCGGGCCACCGGCAGTTTCCCCGTGGCTTTCCCGCCCGTGAGCGAGTATCCGCTGCTGGACTTCCGGGTGCAGCCGAGGGAGACCCTGGACGACCCGGCGAGCGATGTGATGGACGCCGGGGTGCTTAACAACGCCCCCTTCAGCCCCGTCCTGGAGACGATTTCCCAGCGGACCTTCGACAATCCAGTGCGGCGGGTGGTGGTCTACGTGGTGCCCTCCTCTGGCCTCCGCGAGCGGAACGACCAGGACAAACCACCTCGGGACGCCTCCTGGGTGCGGACGGCGCTCAGCGCTGCCCGGTACCCGCAGGAGGTCGACTTCCGGACCAGCACCGAGGAGCTATGCAATCGCCTGGCTAACAGCACCAGAGACATCCAGCTTGATCTTTTCGACCGCCTCGACAAGAATCCCGAGCTCGCCCAGGGCCTCGGAGCGATCGCAGAGAGCCTGCTCGGCGAGTACCGGCGCACCCGCGCCCGGGCTGTCCTCTTCGAGGTCCGCAGGCAGCTAGCCGACGAGCAGGCGGAGGTTTCACTGGTCGCCACCCCGGAGGCTGACGCCGATCGGATCGATCGGATCATTAACCGCTCATCGGCACCGCATCGGGCGCCCAGGCTGCCCCCGACTTCGGATGAGGAGCCTAAAAAGGAGCTGGCCCCGAACTGGGTGCCCGGGAAGGACCCGGAATCGATCAGCCGCCCGTTCAACGACGAATGGCGCTGGGGGCTGGTCACGGCCGAGCGTGTCCTGCAGTCCCTGAGTACTCGGCTGCACAACCAGCTTAAAGATCCTAACCTGCTCAAGAACCCCGACCAGCAGCATACCGAGGCCCTACTGAGCCTGGCCATGGGCGCCAGACAGGTGACGGATCGACTCCGCGAGATGCTGGCCGTTCAGGAGACATACTTCACCGAACTGCGCCGACGCAGCTCGGACCTTCAGCTCTCTGACGAGGACACCGCCGCGCTGATTCACCAGGTCTTCGAGGAGCTGAACATCCCGAAGCAGCTGCTCAAGCTGATCCGCCAAGCGGCTAACGACTACACCGAGGCCCTGTCACTGGCCGGGCAGCCGAGCCCCCACTCGCCCGAGGAGACCGTCGCCGCGTGCCTGGCGATTGAGGTGGTCACCCGGGCCTACGCTCCCCCATGGAGGCTCCTCGACCCGCTGATGCCCGAGTTCGACTTCCTTCGGCTCGGGCCGGACAAGATGAGCCGACTCTTCAACGAGCAGCAGTACGCTGGGCTCGGTGACCGCAAGCTCTACGGCATCCGCTTCCAGCACTTCGCGGCCTTCTTCAGGAGCGAGTGGCGCCACAACGATTTCGCCTGGGGCCGCCTGGACGCGGCCCACCACCTGCTGCACCTCTTCCACCGGACCGAGGACCGGGAGTTCCACCAACTGGAACGGGAGCTGCACGAAGCCATCCTGCGCGCCGAGGCGCCCGGCGGGACCGTACCCCAGCAGTGGATGCTGGACCACCTCACCGAGCTCCGGACGCCGACCGATAACGCCCTCTTGCACAAGGCCACCTCCTCGGAGGGCGGACGCAAGGTCGTTGCGAAACTCAGCGACTCCATCCTGGAGCTAGTGGGCTTCAGCGGATGGTGGACGAGATTTAGTGCCCGCTTCTTCTGCGGCCTCACCCTGCAACTATACGGCACCCAGCAGAACATGAAGCTCACGCAGGCAGCGCAGACAGCGTTCGCAATCCTGGCTGGCATGGCCCTGGCGGGAGCCCTGGTGGCGGTGGCTTTCCTAGTTGCTCTCCTGTTTGTCCTAGGTAAAGGCGTTCAAGCCCTAGTGTCCTGAGTCGGAGATTCGTCGTTGGTCTGATGTGAGCCGTCATGGACCGAAGGCCCCGCCCGTGGCGCTGATCGAGGCCGAGAAGGCCTTGAGAACCAAGCTCTCGGGAGCAGCCTTGGTCAGGCCGACGTACTCCAACTGTGTGACTTGCGATTTTCGCTGGTTGCCCAAGTGGCGCAACTCCTCGGATCCCATTCGAGACAAAGAGGCCATTTCTCCATGGGCTGTGTCGTCGGGTTGCTGACGATTGGCCCCGTGGCCCTGCTCAAACGGGCTGGTCCCCTCCACAACGGGGGCGGAGCTGTGGGGTGCAGCCGCCAGCCGATGCAGGGATGGAGCAGAGTACATCGGGGACGCCGTGCCACAGTCCTGCCATGTTGGGCCGGGGAACTGCGGGGAGTCGCGGCTTGCGACGGGCAGAAGGTCCGGGCTGCCAAGCGTGGCTATATCGCAGGTCAGGCCAAACGCCTGACGCCCGTTCTCCTGAAGCAGGGCTCCGGCCTTGGGCCGTCTGGAGGCCGTGCGAGGCGAACCGAGGGCGACCAGCGGTGACAAACGCCAACGACTCCGCAGCAGGTCAAAGGCGGTTTGCTGGAAAAGGCCGCAGGTGACCGGAGAACGGCGTCAGTTCCAGAGGAAGAAGCCGACCAGCACGAAGCTCAGCGGCATCGGCATCCAGTAACGGCGCTCGCTGACGATGTAGTTGACCCTCGCCCCGGCGGTGACCGCGACCAGCAGGGCCGCCAGCGGCCAGCGGACGTCCGGCAGCCAGTGGCGGCTGAGGAAGTTGACGGTACAGTGCGCCCGCCACCGCCGCGGTCGCCCGCGGCCGGTACCCGGTCAGCTCCAGTCCGAGCAGCCGCCACACGGCGCAGATGTAGCTGCCGACCGCCGCGTACATGAACCCGCCGTAGAACGGTACGCCGCCGAACTTCAGTACGGCGGGCTCGGGATAGGATCAGGAGCCCTGGGCCACCTTGACGCACTCGAAGACCAGGCCGAGCAGGTGGCAGCCGCCGATCATCAGCAGGTCCCGGGGGCGCTCCCGGCCTGGCGGAGGCCGAAGCGGCCGAACTGGCCGAGCCCGTGGGCGGCGGCTCGACGGAGCGGAGTCGATCTCGCTGACTGCATACAGCCGGGGATGCGCATCGGGTACGGACGGTTTCCCCGCCCCCGCGCAGACCCGGCTCGGGTCAGGGGGCGGGGCGGGAGGGGACGGGGCCGGTGGGGGCGGCCCAGGCGAGGAGCATGTGCAGGGCGTCGTGGGAGGGGGTGCGGGGTTCGGCGGTGTAGGTGATGAGTGCCTGCTCGGGGTCCTCGGTGGAGCGCAGGGTCTCGTAGGTGAGGTCGAGGTCGCCGACGACGGGGTGGTGGAAGCGCTTGACGCCGGAGGTCTTGTCCTGGACCGGCTGTTCGGCCCACCAGCGGCGGAAGTCCTGGCTCTTCATGGAGAGTTCGCCGATCAGGCCGGCCAGCTGCGGGTCGTCGGGGTAGCGGCCGGCCTCCAGTTGGAGGTAGGCGACGTTCTCGCGGGCGCAGGCCGTCCAGTCGGCGTAGAGCTCGCGGGCGGCGGGGTCGAGGAAGGTGATCCGCGGGATGTTGCGCTCGGCGGCGCGCCGGGTGGCGAAGTCGCCGAGGAGGGCGCTGGCGGCGGCGTTCCAGGCGAGGACGTCCATCCGGCGGCCCATCACCATGGCCGGTACGTCGCGGAGTTCGTCGAGCAGGCGGCGGAGCATGGGGCGGACGTGCTGCTGCTCGGTGCGGGCGGTGCGCGGGGTGCGCCGGGTGGCCGGGCGGGGCTGGGCGAGCCGGCGGAGGTGGCGGGTCTCGTCCTCGCTGAGCCGCAGGGCGCGGGCGAGCGAGTCCAGGACGAGCTCGGAGGGGTTGGCGACCCGCCCCTGTTCCATCCGGGTGTAGTAGTCGACGCTGACGCCCGCGAGTTGGGCGATCTCTTCGCGGCGCAGCCCGGCGACGCGGCGGTGGCCGCCGAAGTCGGGCAGGGCGACGTCCGCCGGCTGCAGCCGGGAGCGGCGGGAGCGGAGGAAGGCGCCGAGGTCGATCGTTGGGCTCATGGGCCGATTGTGCCCGATCCGTCGGCGGCGAGCCTGGTCCTGTCAGGACCAGGCTCGCCGCGGCCGCGCGCGGGTGTCAGGCCTGGCGGGTCGGGAGGATCACGGTGTGGCGCAGGTTGACGTGCTTGGGCCGGCTGACGGTGAAGGCGATCAGTTCGGCGATGTCCTCGGCGGTGAGGGAGGGGATCTGCTGGAACATGCCGTCCAACTGGCCGCGCAGCTCGGGGTTGTCGATGGCGTGGGGGAGCTCGGTGTCGGTCAGGCCCGGCTCGATGTTGCTCACCCGGACGTCGCGCGGGCCGAGTTCGGTGCGCAGGGCGGCGGAGAGCTGGGTGACCGCGGCCTTGGTGGCGCCGTACACGGCGTAGTCGGGGAAGGCGATGTGGGAGGCGATCGAGGAGACGTTGACCAGGTCGGCGGGCCGGCCGTCGGCGGCGGCCGCGGCGAGGTCGGCGGTGAACGCGTCGATGACGCGCAGGACGCCGGTCAGGTTGGTGTCGATCATGCGGGTCCACTCGTCGACCCGGCCGGCGGCGACGGGATTGGGGAGCATCACGCCGGCGTTGTTGACGACCAGGTCGACCCGGCCGAAGGCGTCGTGGACGGCCTTCGCGGCGGCGTCGACGGAGGCCTGGTCGGTGACGTCGGCGGTGACCGCGATCGCCCGGCCGCCGGCGGCGGTGATCTCCGCCGCGAGGGTGTCGAGCCGGTCGGTGCGGCGGGCGAGCAGGGCGACGCGCGCACCGTCGGCGGCCAGGGCGCGGGCGGTCGCGGTGCCGATGCCGCTGGCGGCGCCGGTGACGACGGCGGTACGGGCTGCGGTGCGGGCGGTGTTGCTCACGGTCTTCTCCAGGGAGCGGTCGGTACTGGCTGGCGGGGACAACTCTCCGCCGTGTGCCGAGGGGCAGCCAGGGCTCACCTGTTCCTGGGACTGCCAGGACCAGTCAGCGCCCCGGCCGGGGGCTGCCGACCGGGGCCTACCGGTCGGCAGGCGTGCTTGACAACGCCTCATGTTCCTGGGAGCAGTTGCCCCTCAAGGCTCCACCCTTCGAAGGGAGCACCAGCACATGACCATGCCCCAGGACGCGGCACCCGAGTACGACGTGGTGATCGGCGGAGCGAGCCTCGCCGGCTGCGCCGCGGCGATCCTGCTCGCCCGGCGCGGTGTCCGCGTCGCCCTGCTGGAACGCCGCTCGGACCCCTCGGCGTACAAGGTGCTGTGCACCCACTCGATCACCGCCAACGCCTATCCGGTGCTGGACGAGCTGGGGCTGGTACCCGCGCTGGAGGAGGCCGGGGCGGTCCGCAACGACGCCCGCTGGTGGACGCGATGGGGATGGATCGAGCCGAAGCCGGCGCCCGGCGGGCCCCCGCTGCCGTACGCGTACAACGTCCGGCGCAGCACCCTCGACCCGCTGATCAGGTCCAAGGCGGCCGAGACTCCCGGCGTCGACCTGCTGCTCGGCCACCAGGTGGCCGGGGTGGTGCGGGCGGGCGGGCGGATCGTCGGGGTGACGGCGTCCTCGCCGAACGGCGGGGAACGGGAGTTCCGGGCCCGGCTGGTGGTCGGCGCCGACGGCAAGGACTCGGCCGTGGCGAAGTGCGCGGAGGTGGCGACGCGGCGGTTCGAGAACAGCCGGTTCGGCTACCTCGCGCACTTCCGCAACCTGCCGCTGCACGGCGGGATCGGCCAGACCTGGTTCCTGGAACCGGACATGGCGTACGCGTTCCCCAACGACGACGGGGTGACGGTGCTGGCGGTGCTCCCCGACAAGAAGAAGCTGCCCGCCTTCCGGGAGGACCGGGAGGGCAGTTTCCTGGAGTTCGTCCGCGGCCTGCCCGAGGCGCCGCCGATCGACTCCGCCGAGCGCGTCTCGAAGATCATCGGCACCGTGGACCACCCGCTGCACAGCCGCAGGCCCACCGCGCCGGGCCTCGCGCTGATCGGCGACGCCGCGCTCACCGGTGACCCGCTGTGGGGCGTGGGGTGCGGCTGGGCCCTGCAGTCCGCGCAGTGGCTGGCCGAGGCGGTCGCCCCCGCGGTGGCCGGCCGCGGCGGCGTCGACCGGGCGCTCGCGGTGTACGCGCGCCGCCACCGCCGTCTGACGGCCCACCAGTTGATGGCCGCGGACTTCGCCAGGTCCCGTCCGTTCAACCCCGCCGAGCGGCTGGTGTTCGCGGCGGCCGCGCGGGACGCCGACCTGGCCCGCCACATGCACCGCTTCGCCTCGCGGCTGATCGGGCCGGCGCGCTTCCTGAACCCCGCCGTCCTGGCGAAGTCGGCGTACGTGAACCTCACCCACCGGGGGTGAGCCCGTCCGGCCGGTCCGCCGGCCAACAGGGCCACGCTGTTTATGGATTCCGTCAGGATTGACCGAGGCGGTCGGAGGGGCGGGCGCCGCAGTCTCGATCACCGGGGCGGTCGCCCAGTAGGGTGGTGGACCGTGGCCAGTCGTAAAACATCCATCCTTGAAGCGGCCGCGCGCGTGATCGCCCGCCGCGGTGTCCGCGGCCTGCGGGTCGAGGAGCTCGCCGCCGAGGCCGGCGTCTCCACGGCACTGATCTACTACCACTTCAAGGACCGCACGGGCATCCTGCGGCAGACGCTGGAGTTCATCAACGGCCGCGCGGAGCGCTACACCGCCGAGCGCGACCCGGACGCGCCGCCGCTCACCCCGCGCGAGGAGCTGGAGCAGACCCTGCTGCTGGAGCTGCAGGACGCGCCCGAGGTGCGGGAGAACAGCACCGCCTGGGGCGAGCTGCGGGCCAGCGCGGTCTTCGACGACTCGCTGCGCGAGGACCTGGCGAGGGCCTCCCTGAGCTGGGTCCAGGAGATCGCCGAGTTGATCGGCCGGGTGCACCCGATCAACTCGGCGACCGCGCCGGCGGCGGCCGAGCGGTTGACCGCGCTGCTGGAGGGGCTGAGCATGCGCTGGCTGAGCGGTAGCCTGCCGCTGGGCCACGCCCGGACGCTGATGAGCGAGGCGATCGAGGTCGAGCTGGCGCGGCTCGCCCCCTGACCGGCGCTCCACCAGACCCGGACGTTCTGCTTCCCGGCTCCGCTTCCCGGCTCCGCCTCCCGGCCCTGGTGGACGGGACGCCTTGAAGTCGGCTGTTTTCCCAGTCGGTTCAACGTCGTGGATCGCCCCGCCACCGCGGCCTGAAGCTCCGCCGGGCCGACGCACTCGCCGTCCGCGAACACCAGCACCTGGTGGCACGTCCCGCGCTCCACGTGCGCCCGCTTCGCCGTGCCGACGCCCAGCAACCGGGTCGCGTACACGGGATCCTGACCGTCCACCATCCCCGCATCATCGACCGCGCCCCGCCCCCCGGCAAGGCCATCCGCCCCCGCCGCGCACGGCCCGTACCCCTCCCGTCCGGGACGGCGGTCGAAAACGGCTGTTCGGGTGCCGGAGCGCGGTGGTACAACTCCGGCGTGCAGAACAACATCCACTTCTCCGAGCTGCTTCGCCTGATCGACGAGCGGTCCACCGCCTTCCGGGCGGCGATCGCCGCAGCGCCCGACCTCGACGTCCAGGTCCCCACCTGCCCCGAGTGGACGCTCTACGACCTGGCGCAGCACCTGGGCGAAGGACGCCGCGCCTGGGCCGCCACCGTCGCCGCCGGTGCCGCCGCCACCGCCAAGGCCGCACCGCTCGGCGACCCGGTCGCCCCCACCGGGCGCGAGGCCCTGGTCGCCTGGCTCGCCGAGTCGACCCGGCTGCTGCTCGACGCCCTCACCGAGGCCGGCCAGGACAGCCCCTGCTGGGGCTGGTGGGGGAAGTCGCAGACACCCCTGACCGCGTACGGCGCGGCCCGCCGCCAGCTCCACGAGATCACCGTCCACACCTACGACGCCCAGCTCGCCGCAGGCGACCCGCAGCCGGTCCCGGCCGAGGTGGCCGTCGACGGCGTCGAGGAATTCCTCTCCACCATCTGCACCACGACGGAGGCCTGGCCGCACGGGGCCGCCGCCGTCGACTACCGCACCACCGAGGGCCGCTCCTGGCGCAACCGGCTGTCCGAGGAGGGCTCCCGGCTCGGCGCCGTCCCCGCCGACGGCACGGAGCCGGCCGACGCCACCGCCGCCGGAACCGCCAACGAGCTGCTCCTCGCCCTCTACTGCCGGATCCCGTTCGACACCCTCGAGCTGGAGGGGCAGCGCATCCTCTTCGACCAGCTCTTCGAGTGGGACCCGGAACGCTAGGCCGATTTGACGCCCCGAAGCCCTCCGAGGACACCCCGTCCCCGGGGGCTTCGCCGATCAGAAGTGCTCCTCGATCCACCGGGCGTCCGTCAGGTACCGCCGGTCGTGCCCCTCCGCGAGGTGCTGCGCGAACGCCGGGTGGCCGGCCTGCGCCTGCTGCCGCATCGACGCCACCAGCGCGCGCAGCCGCTCCGCCGCGACGGCGGGCAGCCGCTCGCGCTCCTCCCGCGACAGGCCGTACGCGTCCGCGAACAGCGCCAGCCGGCGCCCCGCCTCCGGCAGGGGCAAGGTGTGCTCCACCTCGTCCGGCGCGTACAGCGGGACGAAGCGGTACGCGGTGTACGCGGCGTCCCACAGCCGCGGCCCGGGGTGCGCCGTGTCGAAGTCGATGAACGCGACCGGCAGTCCGTCGCGGAACACCGTGTTGTACGTGGCCGCGTCGCCGTGGCAGACCACCTCCGCCGGCTCGCGCGGCGGGAGTTGCCACACGTCCTCCGGCGTCCGGCGGAACCCCGTCGAGGCGTCGTGCAGGCCGCGCAGCAGCCGCCCGGCCGCCACCAGCGAGGCGTCGCTGCGCACCTGCGGCGCCGCGAAGTCGTGCCCCACCTCCCCGGCCAGGTACTCGACCAGCTCCTCGCGGCCGTCCGCGCCCAGCCCGTACGGCCGCGGCGCCCCGCCGAACCCCGCCGCGCGCAGGTGTGCCAGCAGCCGCTGGACGGTCCCGCTCCACGCCCCCGCCGGCCGCCGGACCACCCCGCCCTCCCGGACGACCCGGTTCACCCCGCCGACGAACTCCTCCCGATCCTCCACGCCGCCCGTCCCCGCGCTAGAAGAGCCTGGGCCGCTGGTCGGGATCGTCGCGGCGGACCGCCGGGACGGGCGCTCCGTCGGCAGTCAGGCCCGTCATCCCCCGAGCGACGCACACCATCACATGGCCGGTCCGCAGGACGCCGAGGACGAACGTCACGCTCAGGACGGTGAAGAGCGTCGATCCCGAGGCGGCCGCCCGGAGTCCGTAGCCGGCCAGGCCGGCGAAGATCGCGAAGTTGGCGAGCAGCAGGGGCCAACCCGAGTCGGTCTTGGCGCGGTTGAAGCGCTGGAACGCGTTGCGCGGAGAACTCGGGGGATGGGGGCTGAACCGCTGCCTGAGGGTCGGCCGGGGAGGTCGCTCGGTCATGGCAGCCCATCAGACAGGCCCGGGCGGCGTCCGCGCAACCGTATTCGGGAGCCACCCCGGGCCCGCCGTCCGAGGCCGTCGCGCGTGGCATCCTTGACCGGTGCTCACAGGGGATCGGGCCGGCGCCGTCTTCTTCGACATCGACGGCACCCTCGTACCGGGGACGAGCTCGTCGGCGTTCCTGGCCAGGTTCCTCGGGCACGGCGCGGAGGTGACGCGGGCCGAGGACGCCTGTGCCGCCGGCGACCCGGACAACCGCCAGGTCTCCGAGCTGGACGCGGCCGGCTGGGCGCAGGGGCGCGGGCGGCGGCCACCGCCACGGTGGACAGCGGCGACCTCCGCGACGTGCTGCCGGTCCTGGCCCGGATGGTCGCGGCCGTGCGCTGACGGCCGCCCCCGTCAGGTCAGCCGTCGTCGAACGGCTCGTCGCTCCACCGGAACCACGCGCGCCCGTCCTTGACGTGCAGGAGGAACTCCGCGACCGGGCCCTCCGGCGCCACCAGCGACAGCGCGCCCGCGATCCGGTCGTACGCCTCGTCGAACCGCTCGTACTCCCCGGCGTCCAGCAGGGCCCGCGACTCGTCGAACCACGGTTCCACCTCGCCGAACGCCTCCGTCGGAACGAAGCGTCCGGCGAGCCAGGGGAAATCCGCCTCGTCGATCACGATCTCGCCGAGCAGCTCCTCCTGCCGCACCAGCCGCCAGACCTCGTCCACGAAACCCACGCCGCCCACCCCGTTCCACCGCCCCGATTCCGCCCGCAGTCTGCCAGGCGGCACGGACAGCGGCCCCGTCAGGCGTCGCCCAGGCGGCGGAAGACGTCCTGCAGCGCCTCGACGGCGTCGTCCGGCGCCCTGCCGTCGTCGCCCTGGGAGCCGGGGACGATCGAGAGCATGACCCAGTCGGCGCCGCGGCAGGCCTGGGCCCTGGCCATCGCGACCCTCCCGTTCTCCCGCTCGACCTCGCGGAACCCGCCCGCGCCGAGGGCGGGCATGTCCTCGAAGGTGAACGCGGGGGCCAAGGACGCACTCTGGGCGGCCTCCTGCCGGTGCAGGTCGGTGGCGACCAGGGCGCAGCGCTGCTCCGGTGACATGCTGGTGTTCGGCCCCGGCAGCGCACGGGTGAAGGTGACCCCGACCCCGCCCGGCCCGTCGCCGGCCCTCACCCTGCACCCGCCGGAGCTCAGTTGCGGTCCGGTGCCGCCCCGCTCGGTGCGCAGGACGCGGTCCTCGGGAGGGTTGAGCGGGTCCGGCTTCGCGTTCTCCGGGGTGTAGCCGGGCGCGTACCGGGAGAGGAAGCCGGGGCCCAGCAGCGTGCAGAGGTCCACGCCGACGGCGGGGACGATGCCGTCCGCGGGCAGTGGGCGCGGGGAGGCGGTGGCGGTCGCGGCCGTGCTCGCGGACGGGCCGGATCCGCCGGGAGCGCCGATCGTGACCGAGCAGGCGGTGAGGACGGCGACGCCCAGCAGGGCGGCCACCGGTGCCCGGCGTACGTGGTGGAGTGCGATGAGTGGTTCCCCCGTGCTTCCCGTCGTCCACTGCGTGTCACGTGCGACGCGCCCCAGTCTCCCCGACCGCTTCCCGGGCCGGTTCGGTAGGGTCGGGCCATCACGGGTGGGTGTCGCGCCGGGACGGGGGAGGTCGACGTTGCTGGTCGGGTCGCGGACCGGATTCGGTCTGGAGTTCCACGTCGACCGCGACCCCGGGCTGCTGTGCGTCGACGTCCACGTCGGCGGGCTCCGGGTGAACACCTGGGACAACGCGTTCTACCCGCCGCTGCTGGTCAAGAAGCTCACGGACGAGCTCGGCCGGTTCCGTGCGCCCACCGCGCCGCCACCGGGGTTCACCGCGCCGCTCGCGGCCTTCCGCCGGGCCGAACACGCGATGTACGGGGAGGTCGGCGCCGGGAACGACGAGGCCTTCGCGCGGTGCGTCTTCCTCGCGTGGGGCGAGTGCACCGACGAGGTCCTGGCCTTCGCGTTCCCCGACGGCGACGCGGTGCACCTGGCCTGCCGGGTGCGCGACGGAGGCGGCCCGGCCTGGGGCACCGAGGCTTGGGACGAGCCGACGGCGGTGACGGTGAGCCGGGCGGCGCTGGTCGGCACCCTGGAACGCGGCCTCGCCGTCGCGGAACGCGAGTGGACCGCCCGGCTCGCCGCGTCCTCCACGCGGAATCCCTGACCCGGCGCCCCGCCCGGTCCGGTGCCCCGGTGCGCGAGCGACCCGGTGCGCGAGCGACCCGGTGCGCGAGCGGCCCGGCGGGCCGGGCACCGGCGGGGACGGCCGACGGTGCCCGGTGCCGGGGGAGTCAGCTCCGGTAGGGCCCGCCGACCGGGTCGTCCCGGGAGGCGGACGCTTCGAAGTCCAGTGCCAGGGCGGGTTCCAGAACGGGTCCGAGGTCCGGCTCCAACAGGCCGCCGGCACCGGCACCGGCACCGGCGGTCGGCACCGCCGGAGGGCCGGCAGCCGGCTTCCGCCGCGGCACCCGCCGGAGCGAGGCCCCCAGCTCGCCGAGCCGCTCCACCGCCGGCTGGGTGTACCGGGCGGCGAGCGGCCCGGTGACGACCAGGATCAGGACGTACGCGGTGGCCAGCGGCCCGAGGCCCGGTTCGATGCCCGCGGTGACGGCCAGGCCCGCGATGACGATCGAGAACTCGCCGCGGGCCACCAGGGCCCCGCCGGCCCGCCACCGGCCGTGGACGGCGATGCCGGCCCGACGCGCGGCCCAGTACCCGGTGGCGACCTTGGTGAGAGCGGTGACGACGGCCAGCGCCAGCGCCGGGAGCAGCACGGGCGGGATGCTGGCGGGGTTGGTGCTGAGCCCGAAGAAGACGAAGAACACCGCCGCGAAGAGGTCGCGGAGCGGGCTGAGCAGGGTGTGCGCGCCCTCCGCGGCCTCACCGGAGAGCGCGATGCCGACCAGGAACGCGCCGACCGCGGCCGACACCTGGAGCTGCTGCGCGATGCCCGCGACCAGCAGGGTCAGGCCCAGCACCACCAGGAGCAGCTTCTCCGGATCCTTGTGGGAGACGAACCGGGAGATCAGCCGCCCGTAGCGCAGGGCGACGAACAGCACGCCGCCGGCCGTCGCCAGCGCGATGGCCAGGGTGATCGAACCGGCGAGGAGCCCGGCCCCGGCCAGCAGCGCGGTGAGGATCGGCAGGTAGACCGCCATCGCCAGGTCCTCCAGCACCAGGATGCTGAGGATCACCGGGGTCTCCCGGTTGCCGAGCCGGCCCAGGTCGCCGAGCACCTTGGCGATCACCCCGGAGGAGGAGATCCAGGTGACCCCGGCGAGGACCACCGCCGCGACCGGCCCCCAGCCGAGCAGCAGGGCGGCGGCCGCGCCCGGTACCGCGTTGAACAGGAAGTCCACGGCACCGGCCGGGTACTGGGCCTTCAGATTGGTCACCAGGTCCGCCGCGGTGTACTCCAGACCGAGCATCAGCAGCAGCAGGACGACGCCGATCTCCGCACCCGTGGCGACGAACTCGCCGCTGGCGCTGAGCGGCAGCAGCCCACCGTGGCCGAAGGCCAGACCGCCGAGCAGGTAGAGCGGGATCGGGGAGAAGCCGTACCGGGCGGCCAGCCGGCCGAGCAGGCCGAGGACCAGGATGATCGAGCCGAGCTCGACGAAGACGCTCGCGGTGTGCATCCGATCACTCCCTGCCCAGGATCGCCGCGGCGGCGTCGACGCCTTCGCGGGTGCCGATGACGATCAGGGTGTCCCCGCCGGCCAGCCGGAAGTCCGGTGCGGGCGACGGGACGGCGCCGGTGCGGCGCAGCACGGCGACGATCGAGGCGCCGGTCTCGGTGCGCATCCGGGTCTCGCCGAGCAGCCGGCCGTTCCAGCGGGACGTGCCCGTCACCGGGAGCCGCTCCGCGACCAGGCCGAGGTCGTTGTTGTGGAGCAGGGCCGGGCTGTGGTGGTCCGGCAGCAGCGCGTCCACCAGCGCCGCGGACTCGTCCCGCGTCAGCCGGAACGACTGCGAGCAGGAGTCGGGGTCGTCCGAGTGGTACACGTTGAGGGTCCGTGAGCCGTCCCGGTGCGCGATCACCGACAGTTGGCGGTGTTCTCGCGTCGTCAGGCCGTACTGGGTCCCGACCCCGGGAAGCGCGGTGGTCCGGACACGGGGAATCGCCATGGTGGCAGTCCTCTCCTCGGCGGGAATGACCGCCACCATGGTAATGAGAAAGTAAAAACCTTCGAAATTCCGTCCGGACTACGGCATGTGACCGTCCAGGTAGTCGATCAGCGCGGACTCCCTGCGCAGCAACTGCGCGCGGTCGTCGGCACGCAGCGACGCCAGGGCGTCGACCAGGACCCGCCTGCGCGGGACGTGGACCATCGTGGCCCAGTAGATCCGGCACCCGGAACACCACACGAACCCGATGCACCGCTCGAAACCGGAGGACCCGGGAGGGTGGCAGCGGTACTCGTACGACCGGACGGGCTCGTGGCACACCACGCAGAGCCAGCGGTCACCATCGCGGACGAACCAGTCGTTTCCCCGCGCGCGCCAGGCCTTCCGCCCGGCCGGTGCTCTTCACATCGTCATGTCCTCATTCTGCCCGAACCGCCGGTGAGCCCGCTCCGCCCGAGGGCCATGAGGTGTGGACCGGGCGACTGCGGCCCGGGCCGGATCCGTCGGTGCCGGGGGGAGCCCTCTCGCCTACGATCGACTGATGCACAACACCGTCGTCCTGCACGCGGCCGCGTTGCCGGCCGCTCCCGCCCTCCTGCTTCGTCCCTGGGGCACGGAGGATGTTCCCGCGCTGGTGGAAGTGTTCCAGGACCCGGTGTTGCGCCGCTGGACGAACTCCGTCGTTGAGGACGACGACGACGCGATGCGGTGGGTGCAGACCGAGCAGCGGGGCTGGGCGACGGGAGGCCGATTCGGCTTCGCGGTCCTCGAAACGCAACCCGGCACACCGCACGGGCAGTTGGTGGGCAATGTTGTCCTCAAGGAGGCAGCCCCCGGCAAGCCGTCCGCGGAGGTGGGCTATTGGACCGCGGCGCACGCCCGGGGCAAGGGTGTGGCGCCGCGGGCTCTGGAGGCCCTCACCGGCTGGGCCTTCGGCACCCTGGGGCCCGACGGGCTGACGCGGCTCGAACTCCTGCACCAGGTGGACAACCCGGCCTCGTGCCGAGTGGCGGAGAAGAGCCGGTACGCCTTCGACAGGGTCCTCGCCGCGGCACCGCCCGCCTTCCCCCGCGACGGCCATCTGCACGTACGGCGCAGGGACACCGTCGAGTAGCCGTCGAGACCTCTGAACGAGGGCCGATCTGCCGCTGCCGGCCGACGGACTCGGATCTCCGGCGACAACCCGTAGCAGCGCCACGACCTGCAGATCCAAGGGGAACGAGCTCGGTGGAGCAGCCGCGTCCAGCGGTCAGACCGTCAGACCGTCAGATCGTCAGGACACCGGCGAACGCGCCGTGGCCGACGCCGGGGGCGGTCAGGGCGAACCAGCCGTGGCCGGTCATCGGGGTGTCCTCGTCGATCTCCTCCGGGTCGACGGAGAGCCGGCCGGCGACGGCGTGGGCGTCGCACTCGAGCGAGGCGTTGGGCTCGTACCTGCCCGGCTCCCAGAGCGGGTCGTCGGTCTGCGGCTCCTCCCACGCCAGCGGCTCGCCCGTGAACGCCGGTTCGCGGTAGGTCTGGTAGGAGCGGACGACGCCGCGGCCCCGCTCGGCGACGGCCCAGTGGTGGCAGTCCTCGTACTCGTCGCGGTAGTGGTAGTGCGCCTGGCCGCAGGCGTCGGCGACCCGTTCGAGCGAGCCGTTGTCGGGGCTGTTCAGCAGGGCGCGCCCGAAGAACAGCCGCCAGCCGCCGATCTCGGGTGTGACGAACACCCGCTCCGCCACCCGCAGGGTGCCGTCGGGGAGGGTGACGGAGGCTTCGTCGTGCATCCGGCCGGACAGGCCCATCGCCAGGGTGGCGGGGATCCGGTCGCAGAGCCCCAGTGCCTCGAACGCCGCCTCGTAGGTGTCGCCCGGGACGGCGATCCACTGGTGGTCCCAGAGCTCGTCGGGGACCGGGTCGTCCAGCAGCTTGATGCGCACCAGGCGCTCCAGCGCGGCCCGGTCGCGGTCCGTCAGCCCGGCGCAGCCCCCGAGGTGGGCGAGGGCATGCAGGGCGTGCCGGCGCAGCCGGCCCGGGCCGCCGGCCCGGACGGCCAGCAGCTCGGGGACGACCGAGGGGCCCATCGCCTCCAGGACCCAGCGGGCCGAGGTCTCCTCCCGCCGGTTGCCGAGCAGCGGCAGGACGGCGGCGAGCGCGGGCCGGGCGGCCGTCCCGAGACGGCGCAGCGCGGTCAGCGCGGCATCGCGGACCGCCGCCGAAGGATCGGCGAGCCCGGCCGCCAGCACCTCGACACCGCCCGCCTCCATCGCCTCGGCCTGCTCGGTCGTCTGCTGCGCCGTCACGTTCTGCATGCGGAGAGACTAGGCCGTCCGGCTGACACTCCGTCGGTCGGGGCCGGGCGCGTGAGAGGCTCGGGCGGCGGATGGCGGGTCGAGGAGGCCGGGCGTGGTGGAGTGGCGGACCTTCGGGCGGCGGCAGGTGTACGGGAGCCCGTGGGTGGAGGTGTGGCTGCAGGACGTGGAGGTGCCCGGCACGGGCCGGATCGAGCACCACGTCGTCCACTGCCCGCGCGCGTCGACCACGGCCGTGGTGACCAACGAGGCGGGCGAGTTCCTGCTGATCCACCGGCACCGGTTCATCACCGGGCGGTGGGGCTGGGAGGTGCCGGCCGGCTGGGCGGACCCGGGGGAGGCGCCGGTCGAGGCGATCACCCGGGAGGTGGAGGAGGAGACGGGCTGGCGGCCCGGCCGGGTGGAGCCGCTGACGGAGTACTTCGCGATGGCGGGCATCTCCGACGCGCACTTCCGCTCCTTCCACGTGACCGGCTGCACGCGGGTGGGCGAGCCGCAGGACGTGTCGGAGGCGGCCCGGGTGGAGTGGCTGCCGGAGGAGGACGTGGTCGCGCTGCTCACCGACGGGGGGATCTCCGACGGCCCGTCGCACGCCGCGCTGTCCTACTACCTCGGGCCGCACCGCCTCGCCGGCCGGCGCTGATCGGCGCCTGTCGGCCGGTGAGGGGTGACCCGGGTGACGAACCGGGTGGGCCGGGTCAGCCGGGTCAGCCGGGGGATCCGGCCCAGACGACCTCGCGCCGCTTGAGGCCCTCGCCGTGGGAGAACTGGACGGAGATGGTGTCGGTCGTGCCGTTGGGCAGGGCGTACACCTCCTGGGCGGAGACCGACTGACCCGGGGCGAGGGAGTCCGGGATCGGGTGGACCCGCCCGGTGATGTCGATGAGTTGGAAGAGCAGCTTGCCGTTGGCGTCCTTGACGAAGAGCACCTGGGAGCCGCTCATCGAGAGGGTCGCCGAACCGGTGTTGACCAGGGTGACGGACAGGACGACGACCTTGGCGTTCTTGGGTGCCTCGAAGACGGACTCGTCCGGGACGAACGGCTTCGGAGCGGCCAGGGTGACCTTCAGGCCGGTCTCCTCGAAGGTGTAGGACCCGCCGAACGACAGCTTCCGGGCCGCCTCGTCCAGCGCCTTCTTCCGGTCCTCGGCCGCCTTCTGCTCGCGCCGGACCGCCTCCTCGGCATCGAGCTTCTCGCGCAGCCGGTCCGCCTCCTCCCGTCGCCGCTGGGCCTCGGCGTCGGCGGCGGCTGTCGCCGCGCGCTGCGCCTGGTGGGCGGAGTGGACCCGTACCGCGAGGACCACGCCGCCGCCGACCGAGAAGAGCAGGCCGCTCACGCCGAGGACCACTCCCGCCAGGGCCATGGCCCGGTTGTTCGCCAGGCCCTTGCGGACGTGGCCGAGGGCGACGGAGCCGAGGACGACGGCGAGCAGGGCCGGGAGCCAGGCGACCCAGAAGAAGAACGTCAGGCCGAGGACGGTGCCGACGATCCCGAGCGTCATCGCCGCGGTGCCGAGACCGTTGCGGGGCGGCGGCACGGGCTGCGGGAACGGTGTCCAGTACGGCACGACCGGGCCGCCACCGGCGTTCAGGTCCGGAGCCGGGGACGACGGCGGAGCCCCAGTCGCACCCGGACCCGGCGGCAGACCCGGAGCCGGGGCCGGGGCGGTCGCCGTTCCGGACGCCGCCCCGGCGTCCGGCGGCGCCCAGGGGTTGAAGGCGGCCGGCTCCCCGGCGGCCTGCGGGCCACCGGGCTGGGCGGGGTCGGTCATGCGGCGGATCCTCCGGGCGGTGCGGTCGACGGACGGACGTCCGAGGCGGAAGTCTGCCCTGACGGGTGGCCAGGAGGCGAATCGTTTCTTCGCAGGTGAGGCCGGGGCTTCGCCGCTCAGCGGCGGGTGTACGTGAGGAACATGGCGCCGCCCGGCAGCACCACCTGGTCGGCGAGTGCGAAGGTGCGCGGGTCGGTGCCGTGCTTGCCTGCGAACAGCGGGATGCCCGCGCCGACGGTGACCGGGCTGACCTTGAGCACCAGTTCGTCGATCTCGCCGTACAGCGCGCCGGCCAGCTCGGCGCCGCCGACCAGCCAGATGCCGCCGCCGTCCTCGGACTTGAGCTCCCGGACCTTCGCCACCGGGTCGTCGGCGACCAGTTCGACGGCCGGGTCGGGGCTCTCGGTGAGGGTCCGGGAGAACACCAGGTGGCGCAGGTGCGGGTAGGCGTCGGCGACGCCGGCGTCCAGCCCGATCTGGTACGAGCGGCGGCCCTCCACGACGGTGTCGAAGCGCGTCCCGGGCGCGGTGACGCCGAGCGCCGCGCGGGCCGGGCCGGGAAGGGTCTCCGGGTAGTGGGTGACGATGTGCTCCAGGTAGTCCGGGGTGACGGGGAAGAACCCGTCGGGCCCGCTGGGGTCGCCGCCGTCGGCGCCCGCGATGAAGCCGTCCAGGGTGGTGGCGACGTAGTAGGTCAGGGTGCGCATGCGGTGGCCTCTCAGTTGGTGAGGGAGTAGTGGTGGAGGGTCTCGTCGGAGGAGGTCCGCCGCAGGCCGGCCTTCTCCAGCACCCGCTGGGAGCCGAGGTTGTCGTGGGTGGTGTCGGCGACCGCGCGCCGGACCCGCTCGTCCGCGAACGCCGTGTGCAGCAGGCCCAGCAGCGCCTCGGTGGCGTAGCCGCGGCCCTCGACCTCGGGCGCCACGCCGTACCCGAGCCCGACGGTGCCGGACTCGTCCGGCGGGCCGAACAGGCCGATCCCGCCGATCACCTGGTCGGTGCTCTGCAGTTCGATCATCAGGGGGCCGAAGAGCGGCTCGCCCTCCGGCAGCCCGAGGAACATCCGGGCCACGTCCCGGTCGTCCTCCCGGGGGAAGCCCGCGCACCAGGCGCTCTCGGGCCGCCCGCCGGCCACGATCAGCTCGGCCTCCTCCCGGGTGTACGGGCGCAGGCGCAGCCGGGCGGTCTCGATGGTGAAGGTCACTCTGTCTCCAGTGGTCTGCCCCGGCCGGTGCCGGGTGCGTTCTCGCAACACGTCAGACCTTACGGACCGACAGACCGGCCGCGAATCAGTCACCATGACCCAATGCGACCGGCGGCAGGCCGGCGGGGCAGGTAGGTCGTGCCCGGTAGACTCCCCGGATGCTCTACGGTCGGGACGGGGAATCGGGCCTGCTCAGAGGCCTGTTGGCGGAGGCGGCGGGCGGCACCAGCGCGGCACTGGTGCTGTACGGGGAGGCCGGCATCGGCAAGACCGCGCTCCTCGACGAGCTGGCCGCCGGCGCCGGGCGGGCCCGGGTGCTGCGCACCGTCGGCATCGAGGCGGAGACCGAACTTCCCTTCGCCGCCCTGCACCAGCTGCTGCGCCCCGCGCTCGACCGGCTCGGCGTCCTGCCCGGGCCGCAGGCGGACGCGCTGCGTTCGGCCTTCGGCCTGGCGGCGGCCGGCGGGCAGGACCGCTTCCTGACCGGCCTCGCCGTCCTCACCCTGCTGTCCGAGCACGCGGGCGAGGACCCGGTGCTCTGCCTGGTCGACGACGCGCAGTGGCTCGACCGACCGTCGCTCGACGCCCTCGCCTTCGCGGCCCGGCGGCTGGACGCCGAGGGCGTGGTGATGGTCTTCGCGATGCGCGAACCGCAGCCGCTCGGCCTGCCCGAGCTGCGCCTGGACGCCCTCGACCCGGCCGCCGTCACCGCGCTGCTCGACGGCCGGGACGCCGCCGGGCTCCCGCCGCACGTCCGCGAGCGGATCGCCGCCGAGGCCGCCGGCAACCCGCTCGCCCTGATCGAGCTGCCGCGCTCGCTCAGCGCCGAGCAGCGGACCGGCCTGCTCGGACCGCTGCCCGCCGCACCCGGCGACCCCAGCCCGTCCAACCGGGTCCGCGCCGCGTTCGGCGCCCGGATCGACCGGCTCCCGGCCCCGACCCGCGCCGCGCTGCTGGTCGCCGCCGCCGACGACACCGGCGACCTGGCGACCGTGCTGCGCGCCGCCGGGGCCACGCCGGAGGCCCTCGAAGCGGCCGAGACCGCCGACCTGATACGCCTCGACGGCACCACCCTGGTCTTCCGCCACCCGCTGGTCCGCGCCGCCGCCTACCGCAGCGCCACCCTCGCCCGGCGGATCGCCGCCCACCGGGCCCTCGCCGACACCCTCGACGGCGCGGAACACGCCGACCGCCGGGCCTGGCACCGGGCGGCCGCCGCCACCGCACCCGACGAGACGGTCGCCCGGGAGCTCGACCTGGCCGCCGAACGCGCCACCGGCCGCCAGGGCACCGCCAGCGCCTCCGCCGCCCACGAACGCGCCTCCCAGCTCAGCCCCGACCCCGCCGACCGCCGGCGCCGTCTGGTCGCCGCGGCCCAGGCCGCCGCCGACGCCGGACAGTTCCAGCGGGTCGCCGCCCTGCTGGAGCGCACCGAGGACGCCGCGCAGAGCGCCGAACTCGCCCGCGTCCAGGCCGCGCTGCAACTCAACGAGGGATCGGCGGTACGGGCCGTCGAGGTGCTGCTCGCCGTCGCGGACGCCGCCCGGCCGATCCTCGTCGAAGCCTTCCACGCCGCCCGGTCGGCCGGGGTGCCCGAGCTGGTCGCACGCGTCGCGGCCCGGGCCCGCACGCTGCCGACCGGCCCGCACGACACCCTCGCCGCCGCGGCCGCCCTCTACGGCGACGAGGACGGGGACGGCCACGGGGACGGCGACGGGGACGGCGGCGGCCGCGGAACGGTGCGGGAGTGGCCCTTCGGAGGAGCGGCGCGCGACGGCGACCTGCTGTTCAGCGAACGCTTCCTGGCCGCCCACGCCACCCACGCGCTCGCCGACCACGGCCTCGCCCGCGACCTCGCCACCCTGCTGCTCGCCCACTGCCGGGCCCAGGGCCTGCTCGGCTGGCAGGCCACCAGCCTGCACCTGCTCGCCGAGGCCCGACTCGCCCTCGGCGAGCTGGAATCCGCGGCCACCGGAGCCGCCGAGGGCCTGCGGATCGCCCAGTACGCCGGACTCGACCACCGCGCCTGCTACCTGCGCACCACGCTCGCCGCCTGCGCCGCCATCGAAGGCGACGAACCGCGCAGCCGCGAGCTCGCCGAGACCGCCCTCGCCCACGCCACCGCCCACGACCTCGGCGCGGCCGTCCTGCACGCGCACCACGCCCTGGCCCTCAACCACCTCGGCGGCGGCGACCCCGCGCAGGCCCTCGCCCACCTCGACCACCCCCTCACCGGGCCACCCGTCCTCAACGCCTTCCTGCTGCCCGACCTCGTCGAGGCCGCCGCGCGGAGCGGCGCCGACCGGACCGCCGTCGCGGCCACCGCCCGCGCCCAGGCCTGGGCCGCCCGGTCCGCCACCCCCGCCGCACACGCGCTCGCCGCCCGCTGCCGCGCCCTGACCAGCACCGACGCACACGCCGAGGCGGCGTTCGACTCGGCCGTGGCACTCGGCGAGCAGGCCGGCGGCAGCCTGGAACTCGCCCGCACCCGCCTGCTCCACGGCGAATGGCTGCGCCGCCGCAAGCGCCGCTCCGACGCGCGGCGCGTGCTGCGCGAGGCGATGGAGGCCTTCGAGAAGGCCGGCGCCCGGCCGTGGGCCGAACGCGCCCGCGCCGAACTGCGCGGCACCGGCGAGGTGATCGACGCCACCAGCGCCACCGCCACCCCGCTCGGCCGGCTCACCCCGCAGGAACGCGAGGTCGTCCGCCTCGCCGCCGCGGGCCACAGCAACCGGGAGATCGCCGCCCAGCTCTTCCTCAGCCCCCGCACCGTCGGCCACCACCTCTACCGGGCCTTCCCCAAGCTCGGCGTCGCCTCCCGCGACCAGCTCGCGCACGCCCTGGGCGAACCGCCGACCAGGCAGAAAACCGGCTGAGCCGCGCGGGGCGGCCGTGACAGCATGCGGCCATGCCCGTCATCCCCCACCCTGGTGGCGAGTACGCGATCACCGTGCTCTACGCGCTGCCCGACGACGCCTGGTGCCTGGAACTCGACCTCGTCGGCCGGCAGCGCACGCTGGCGATCGCGATCGTCCCCGACGAGGACCCGGCGCGGGAGCCGACCCTCTGCTTCGACTCGGCCGGGCCGCACGTCGACATCCCCTGGGACGTCATGCGCTGGTTCACCGAGCACGTGGAGGAGGAGATCCGCACCTCGAGGGCCTGGATGCGGTTGCGCCCCGACCTGGTCCGGGCCGTCCACGAGCTGCGCCAGGAGTACCTGGGCGCGATCGACGACGAGGAGTTGGAACGGATCCTGCCGGGCCTCCGGGCCGCCGTGGGGGAGGCCGACCTCCCCACCGTCCTCGAGTTCGCCTTCGGCCGGTCCGGCACGGAGGGCGTGGGATAGGTTGCCTGTCATGACTGACAACGGATCTGACGCCTGGCCGACCGCTCCGATCCGGACCGAACGGCTCGTGCTCCGCGAGTCCGAGGCCCGTGACCGCGCGGCGTTCGTCGAGCTGTTCTCCTCGCCGGAGGTGGGCACGTACACCGGCGGCTCCCGGTCGCGCGCGGACGTGGAGATCGCCATGCCGACGCTGCCCGGGCGGCGCTTCGGCGTATTCGTGGTCGAGCTCGACGGGGAGATGGTCGGCGTGATCACGCTCGACCGGCGCGGTGTGGAGCGGGTCGGGCACATCCGGCCGGAGGGCGGGGAGACCGAACTCGGCTACCTGTTCCTGCCCCGGGTCTGGGGACGGGGCTACGCCGTCGAGGCGGGCGCGGCGGCACTGGACTGGCTCGCCGGCGTGCGTCCGGGCGAGCCGGTGGTGCTCTCCACGCAGGTCGCGCACGCGGCCTCGCTGCGCGTCGCCGAGAAGCTGGGGTTCACCGAGGTCGAGCGCTTCGTGGACTTCGGCGCCGAGCAGTGGCTCGGCGTCCGGTACCCGGCCGCCTGACCGGCGGCCGTCAGCGGAGGCGGCCGCCCTCGGTGACCAGCCACTCGCCGGTCTCCCAGCCGGACGGCCCGCCCTCCGCGCGGTGGTACAGGTCGAAGCGGAGGTCCGGTCCGGTCGGCCACGGGCTGCGGACCGGGACGACCCGGAAGAACTCGGCGAGCTCGGGATCACCGTCCCCCGGAGGCTCGGGGAAGAGCCGCTCCAGCTCCGCGCGGGTCAGGTCGGCCAGCAGCGCGAACTGCCACAGCGTCCGGGGCTGCCACCGGTCGTGGACCATGCCCCCGACCGTAGCGGAATCCGCGGCAGCCGCCGGGGGCGTGTCGGCGCGGGCGGACCTCGGCGTGCCGACCGTCGGGCGCGGGGGAAATGCGGTCGCGCTCCCCACCGCCGCGCCGTAGCGTGCGCGCGTGGACGTCGAGAATCCGAAGGAAGTCGTGCGGCGCGGATATGACGCGCTGTCGGAGCGGTACGAGCGGGCGTTCGGCAGCGGGACGAAGTACGGCCCGTGGATCGAGGAGCTGCTGGGCCGGCTCCCCGAGTCGGCCGCCGTCCTGGACATCGGCTGCGGCACCGGGATCCCCGTCGCCCGGGACCTGGTCGCGGCGGGCCACCGCGTGACGGGCGTCGACATCAGCGAGGTCCAGATCCGCCGGGCCCGGGAGCTCGTGCCGGGTGCCGAGTTCATCCGGGCCGACGTCACGGCCCTGGAGCTGCCCCGGGCCGGCTTCGACGCCGTGGTCTCGCTGTACGCCCTGATCCACGTCCCGGTGGAGGAGCAGCCGGCCCTGCTGGAGCGGATCGCCCGCTGGCTCCGGCCCGGCGGCTGGTTCCTGAGCACCACCGGGCACCGGGCCTGGACCGGCACGGACGAGAACTGGCTGGGCGGCGGGGCCGCGATGTGGTGGAGCCACGCCGACGGCGCGACGAGCCGCTCCTGGCTGGTGCGGGCGGGCTTCGACGTGGTCCACGAGGAGTTCGTCCCCGAGGGCGACACCGGCGGCCACGCCCTCTTCTGGGCGCGGCGCCCCGGGGGTGCTCCGGACCCGGCCCCTGAAGTCGAACTCTAGGCTCGCGACCCATGGGCGACCACACGTGGTTCGAGACCGGCGACCCGTCCGGGTTCACGGCGGGCGAGCTCGCGTGAGCGTGCCCTGAGTGCCTTGGGCGGAGGCCGCTGCCGTCAGTCGGCGAGGTAGTCGCGGCAGGCGCGGGAGACCTGTTCGAGGTAGCGCTGGGCGGCGGCGCGTTCGGCCGGGGTGAGGCCGTCCGCGGCGTGGTGGATCAGGTCGAGGAGCGGGGCGAGTTCGCCCATCACGTGCTGGAACCCGCCGTCGGTGACGTCGAGGACCTGGCGGCGGCGGTCGCTGGGGTGGGCCTCGCGGGAGAGGTGGCCCTCGCCGACGAGGCGGTTGACGGACTGGGTGGCGGCGGCGCTGGTGACGCCGAGGCGTCGGGAGAGTTCGACGGGGCCGATGGGGTCGCCGGCGCTCCTGGCGATGATGACGTGCTCGACGGCCTCGACGTTGGTGAGCGGCATGCCGAGGCGCTCGGCGAGTGCGGCGCGGGCCAGGTGGGTGAGGGTGAGGACGTCGCGCAGGGCACCCGAGAGCGGGTCGCCGGAGGGCGTCCGGTCCGGGCGGTCGGGCTGGTTCCGCCGGTCCGCGGAATCCGGTGGGGCGGCGGCTCCGGAGCGGTGTTGTTGCGCCATGGCGACAATTCTGACATGGCGTGCATCAGTAAGTGACTTAACGACTTTGGAGTGCGCACCCATCGTCGGCCGCGGCGTCCCACCCGGAACGGCGTGGGCGCGGGGCCGCCCCGAGGCCCCGCGACCGCGCCGGTCTGCCGGGGGTCAGCCGATGGCGACGTCGTCGACCAGGAAGATCGTGGAGGCGTAGGCGTCCTCCTGGCCGGCGAACTCGAGCTTCACTGTCTGGCCCTTGTAGGCGCTCAGGTCGACGGTCCTCTGCACGTACGAGGTGCCGGCGTTGGCGTTGGAGTACGTGGCGAGGGTGGTGCCGTTGACGTTGACCTTGAGGGTGTCGTAGACGGTGGTGCCGGTCTCCTGGGTGGTGACCTTCAGCCAGAAGGTGAGCTTGGGGGTGCCGGCGGTGGGGACGGCGATGCCGCTCTGGGAGAGCGACTCGGTGGCGGCGCTGCCGTAGCCCATCATCCAGGCGTACCAGGAGCCGCCGTGGGCGGGCTGCTGGGTGGAGTTGGTGATGTCCTCGGCGCTCTGGGTCCAGCCGGTGGTGCCCTGCTCGAAGCCGCCGTTGACCAGGGAGTTGCCGCCCGGGGTCGGGCTGGAGGTGGGGCTCGGGGTGGGGGTGGGGGTGCCGTTGCCCGGGTCGGGCAGGGCGGTGCCGACGCTGACGGCGGCCCACGCCTTGGAGGCGAGGTACCGCTCCTGGGAGTTGGTGCCGTACAGGTCGGCGGCGGCCTTGAGGACGGCGGTGCGGGCGCCGGAGTAGTTGGTGGTGGAGGTCATGTAGGCGCTCAGCGCGCGGTACCAGACGGCGGCGGCCTTGTCCTTGCCGATGCCGGCGAAGGTGTCGTTGTTGCAGGTGGTGCCGTTGTGCGAGCGGCCGCCGATGGTCTTGGTGCCGGTGCCTTCGGAGAGCAGGTAGAAGAAGTGGTTGCCGATGCCGGAGGAGTAGTGCACGTCCACCGAGCCGGCGTTGGAGTTCCAGCAGCCGAGGCTCTTCCCGTCGACGGCGGGGTTGTCCATCCGGCGGAAGTAGCCGCTGGACATGTTGAGCTTCTCGCCGATGTAGTAGTCGCCGGGGTCGTTGGCGTTGGCGGAGTAGAACTCGACCATGGTGCCGAGGATGTCCGAGGTGGCCTCGTTGAGGCCGCCGGACTCGCCGGAGTAGTTGAGGCCGGCGGTGGCGGCGGTGACGCCGTGGGTCATCTCGTGGCCGGCGACGTCGAGCGAGGTGACGGGGGTGTAGTTGTTCTGCGAGCTGCCGTCGCCGAACGACATGCAGAAGCAGTTGTCGTCGTAGAAGGCGTTCAGCAGGTTGTTGTCGACGTGCACGTACGCGGGTGCGCCGCGGCCGTCGTTGCGGATGCCGCTGCGGTTGAAGGTGCTCTTGTAGTAGTCCCAGGTCTTGGCGAGGCCGAACGCCGCGTCGACGGCGGCGCTCTCCCGGTTGCCGGTGGAGCCGTTGCCCCAGCTGTTGCTGCTCGACTTGCTGAACAGCCGGGCGTTCTGGCCGGGGTTGGACTGGGGGCTGTTGTTGGAGTCGTAGATCGCGGTGTTGCCGTGCAGGCCGTCCACCAGCTGGTAGTTGCTGCCGGACTGGGTGGTCTCCAGCGACACCTGGCCGTCGTGGACGCCGTTGCCGGTGCCGGAGACGTCCTGGTGGAGCTCGTACTGGTCGAGCACCGCGCCGCCGGTGGCGTCCAGGATCACCGCCTCGCGGGAGGCGGCGCCGTCCTCGCCCGCGCCGGAGACCGTGGAGCGGTACGCGAGGACCGGCACCTTGCCGACCGCGTACACCACCAGCCGGCCCTCGGCGGCGTCCGCCTTGGCGTCCTTCACGTGCTTGGCGCTGCGGACGGCGTGCGCGGACGCGTCCGCGGCGGTGAGCCGCGGGGTCACGGTGGAGAGCGTGACCGCACCCCGGTGGGCGAGGTCGGTGCCGGTGATCCGGCCGTCCGCGGCGCGGTGCACCACCAGGTCGCCGCCGATGACGGGCAGGCCCCGGTAGGTGCGGTCGTAGCGGACGTGGCGGGAGCCGTCGGCGTCCACCAGGACGTCCTTCACCACCAGCTGCTCGTCGCCGCCGAGGCCGAGCGCGCGGGCGGTCGCCGACGCCTCCCGGTCGGCCGCGCCGAGGGCCTGCGCCCGGGCGTCCGCCGAGAGCGCCTGGAAGCCGGGGGTGGGGCGGGCCGAGCTGGCGAGCGCGGTGGACTGGGTGACGGCGACGGTCGCGGTGCCCAGGGTGAGGGCGGCCGCGACGGCGGCCGCGAGGGCGGTCTTGCGGGTCATCAGATTCCTCCCGCCGAGCCGGGGTTGTTGGGGGAAACCGGTTCGGCGGGAGGACGCTAGGGGCGGCCGCGGTGACGGCTCCATCCGGAGGACGAATTCACGGATACGCAGAAATCGCGGCGGCCGGCCGGCGGGCCTCCGCAGGGGCGGGGAGCGCGGCGGGGCCATTGATTAGGTATCCGGATCCCGGCCCACCCGTATGTTCGCCGGGCGGCCCGGGCCCGTAGGTTCCCGGTTGTCGGCCCACCGGACGGGCGAGAGCCAGCAGGAAATCCCTGACCGTCCGCCTCGGTCGCCGACACCGCCCCGGTCCGCGGATCGCGCTGTGCGACCGCATCCCGGCAACCGCCGTACGCACCCCCACGCCCCTGTGCGACGGAAGCCCGTACGCGGACCGGGGCACCTTCGCGACCGCGGCCCGCCCGCGGTCGCCGGAGTCCGGGGAGGCTGCCCCCGGCGCGGCCCTGTGGGACGATCGGTGGTTCGACACCGGCGCCTGCCCGGGGCGGCCCGGCGTGGCGTACGAGAGAGGTGACGCGGTGGCCGCGACACACGGTTTCGCCTGGCCGTCCGTGCTGGGGCGCGCCCTGGCCGCCGGCGGCGCCGAGCCGGTGCTGGTGCTGGTGGAGGGGGCCGCGGGCCTCGGCAAGAGCCACCTGCTCGACGCGCTGAGCACCCTGCCGCAGGCCGCCGAGGCGAACCGGGTGCGCCGGCGCTGCGGGTCCGGCGGGACGCGGCCGCGGGAGGACCGGTGGGAAGGGCCGGTCCTGCTGCTGGTGGACGACGCGCACCGGGCGGACGAGGACGAGCGGGAGTGGCTGCGCGGCCTCCTGGAACACCCCGGGCGCGGCCTGGCGGCGGTGGTCGCCTACCGGCCCGAGGAGCTGGCCGTGCCCGGTCTGCCGCTGGGCGCCCCGCCGGTGCAGTACCCGCCCGAGCTGGTGGTGCTGCGGCACCGGATCACGCCGTGGGGCCCGGACCGCGTCCGGGAGGCCGCCCGGGAGGCGCTGGGGGAGCGGTGCACGGACGAGGCCGCCGAGCGGCTGCACGAGCGCTCCGCCGGGGTGCCCCGGGTGGTGGTCGACCTGCTCGCCGCGCTGCGCGACCGGACGGACGGCGGACGGCCCGGCGCCGAGCACCAGGGCGGCGACCGGTCGGGGAACGGCACCACGGGGGAGGCGTGCACGGCCGAGGACGTGGACGCGGCCGGGGTGCCCGTCCGGCTGGCGGAGCTGGCACTCGGCCGCACCGACGCGCTGCCCCCAGCCCACCGGCCGATCGTCTGGGCGGCCGCCGTGCTGGACGGCCCGGCCGCCCGCGACGAGCTGGTCGCCGTGGCCGGCCTCGACGCGGCGACCGGCCGGGACGCCCTGCTCGCCGCCCTGGCCGGTGCGTCCCTGAGGGAGTGCTCGGAGGCCGCGTACGGGCTGCCCGTCCCGCTCGCCGCCGCCGCGCTCGGCGAGGCCGTGCCCGGACCGCTGCGCCAGGAGCTGCACGGCCGGGCGGCGGCCGCCCTGGTGCGCCGCCAGCCGGTCCCGTGGGAGGCGGTGGCCCGCCACCGCCGGGCGGCCGGCCAGGTCGGCGGCTGGCTGCGGGCGGTGGAACGGGCGGCCCTGGCCGACGCGGACGCGGGCCGGCACCAGCGGGCGATCGGGCTGCTGGAGCGCACCCTCGCCTCGTCCGCCGTCCCGCCGCAGGTCCGGGCCCGGCTGGCGCCGCTGCTGGCCCGCAGCGCGGTGGTCGCGCTGCGCTCGGACCAGACCGTGGAGGTGCTGAGCCAGATCGTCCGGGACGCCACCCTGCCCGCCGCCGTCCGCGGCGAGCTGCGGCTCGACCTCGGCCTGATGCTGTGCAACCAGATCGGCCGGTACGGCGCCGGCTGCGCGGAGCTGGAGACCGCGGTGGCCGAGCTGCGCGAGATCCGGCCCGACCTGGCGGGGCGGGCGATGGCGGGGCTGGCCTTCCCGTACCTGTCCGGCAGCCCGATCGACCTCAACCGGTGGTGGCTGCACCAGGCCGTCGCCGCCGCGGAGGCCGGCGGCGACGAGGCGCTGAGCGCGGCGGTCCTCGCCAACCGGACCACCTTCGCGATGAGCTGCGGCGACCGGGAGGCCTGGGAGCTGGTGGAGGCCCTGCCCACCGACAGCCCCGACCCGGTCTGCCGCCAGCACGCCGCCCGCGGCCTGTGCAACGCCGCCGACGCCGCGGTCTGGCTCGGCTTCTACGAGCGTGCCGAGCACCTGCTCGCCGACGGCCTCGACCTCTCCACCACCAGCGGCGCCCCGTACAGCGAGCACACCGCCCTCGGGACCAGGCTGCTGCTGGAGTGGTGGACGGGTCGCTGGGAGGGGCTGGCCCAGCGGTGCGAGCGGTTCGTCTCGGCCACCGCCGACATGCCGTTCATCGCCTCCGACGCCCGGGTGGTGCGCGGCCTGCTCGCCTTCGCGCAGGGCGACTGGGGTTCGGCGCTCGGCTGGCTGTCCGACCGGGGCGCGGCCGGGCCCGGCGACCTGCCGGCGCCGCTGGCCGCGACCGTGTCCGGCGCGCTGGTCCGGCTCGCCCTGGCCCGCCAGGACCCGGCCGCCGCCGAGCCGGCCCGCCGGGCGTGGGCGGAGGTCTCCGCCAAGGGCGTCTGGCCGTGGGCCGCCGAGCTGGCCCCCTGGGCGGTGGAGGCAGTCGCCCGCGCGGGCGACCTGCCGGCGGCCGAGGCCATGGTGCGGGACCTCGACCGGGGCATCGAGGGCCGGGAGGCACCCGTGGCCCGCGCCGCGCTGCTGTGGAGCCGGGCCGCGCTCGCCGAGGCGCGCCGGCAGCCGCAGGAGGGCGTCGGCCTGTACCGGGAGGCCGCGGCGGCCTACGCCGCGCTGCCCCGGCCCTACGCCCGGACGCTCACCGCGGAGGGCGCGGCCCGCTGCCTGCTGGCCGCGCGGCCCGGGGCGGCCGACCCGGAGCACCCGGCGAACGACCCCGGCACGGCCCGGGCCATCGCCGAACTCCAGTCCTGCGAGCAGCAGTTCACCGACCTCGGGGCGACCTGGGACGCCGCCCGGGCCCGCGCGCTGCTGCGCACCGAGCAGCCGGCCAGGAAGGGCCGCCCGCCCGGCCGCCCCTCGCACGCGGACGGGCTCTCGCCGAGGGAGAGCGAGGTGGTGGAACTCGCGGTGGGCGGGCTGACCAACCGGGAGATCGCCACCACCCTGCACCTGTCCCCGCGCACGGTCGAGCAGCACATCGCCAGCGCCATGCGCAAGACCGGCACCCTCTCGCGGCACGACCTCGCGCGGTTCACCTCGTGAGCGGCGGGCGGGTCACCCGGCGAGCGGGAGTCGGGTCACTGGGTGAGCGGCGGGCGGTTCACTTCGTGAAGAGCAGGCTGTCGCAGTGCCAGTGGGCGACGGTCGCGGCCGACCAGTCGTGGGTCCAGCCCGGACGCACGCCGCGCGCACCCCACCCGTCCGGGCGCCGGATCGGCACGGCCAGGCCCGCGGACCGCGCGGCCAGCGCCGCCTCGCAGGTCGCTCGCGCGAGGGACAGCGCCTGCGACCCGCTGGCGGCCTGCCCGACGAGAACGTGGAAGCCCTGCCCGGTGGGCGCGTCGGTGCTCCTGATCGGCACGTCGACCTGGAACCAGAGCTGATCCATGATCCCATCTCCCTTGCTGCGCTGACGTGGAGACGAACCTAGGGCGCGAAGCGGTGGGGTGAATATACGGGTTCCGGATCCCGCTATACCTGTTTTATCGCGGTCCGCGTCCGGCGTGTCCCGGCAGCGGCCGGGTTCAGGCGGTCACGGTCCGCTCGATCAGGTCGAGCGCGCTCAGCAGGCTGCGCGGCGCCGCGGTGCCCTCCGGGTGGTCGGAGCGGCCCCAGCCGGGGCCGGTGGCCAGCACCAGTGCCCGGTTGCGGGAGCCGCGCGGGCCCCACACCGCGTGGACCACGTGCCGGACCAGCCCGGCGTCGGCGGTCTGCGGGCTCTGCGCCCACAGCACCACCGCGCCCGGCCCGATCCGGTGGACGGCGTCCAGCAGCGCCCGGGGCGGGACGGCCGCGCCGAGCATCCGGAACGGGAGGGCGCGCTCGGTCAGACCGGCGGCGACCGCGTCCAGCGGGAGGGTGTGCTGCTCGGCCGGCATCGCGGCCAGCAGCACCGGCGGCAGCGCGCGCAGCGGCTCGGGGCGGACGGCGGCCGCCCGCAGCGCGGTCGCCACGTGCCAGGACAGCAGGTGCTCGACCTCGACGTACTGCTCGCCGTCGGTCGCCCACTTGCGGCCGACCGCGCGCAGGGCCGGCATCATCACCTCGGTCCAGGCGTCGACCGGGCCGAGCGCGGCCAGGACCTCCTGGAGGATCCGGGCGACCTCCGGCGCGTCCAGCCGGACGGCGGCGCGGGCCAGGCCCCGGCACTCCGGGCGCACGGTGCCCACGTGCAGGGCGCGGCTGCCGCCCGGGCCGGTCGCCGCGGGCGCGGTGGCCGCGGCCCCGGTGCCTGCCGGGGCGTCGGGCTGTGCCGACGGGTCGGTCCGGCGCTCGGCGCCCTCACCGGCGAGCACCACCCGGGCCGCCTCGGCGGGCGGCACCCCGCGGGCCGTCAGGCGGCACATGGCCTCCAGGACGGCGATGTCCGCGGGGCTCCAGCGCCGGTGGTGGCCGGGCCTGCGGCCGGCCGGACCGATGCCGTAGCGCCGCTCCCAGGAACGGACCGTGGTCGGCGACACCCCGAGGTGACGGGCCACCGCGCCGGTCGGCATGCCGGCCTCGTCCGGGGCTCCGGGCGCCGCGGCCCCTCCCGGGGGGTCCTGGGTGTTCGACCGCGCCGCGGTGCCCTCCGGGCCGGCCTGGGCGGCGGTGTCCTTCGCACCGGCCTGGGCGGCGGTGTCCTCCGCGCCGGCCCGGGCCGCGGTGTCCTCCGCGCCGGCCCGGGCCGCGGTGTCCTGCCCGCTCACCGCCGCCTCCGTTCCGCCGCCGCCGTAGCCGTCGTTCCTGCCGGCTCGCGGTCGTCGAGGGCGGCGCGCAGCCGGAGCAGCCCGTCCCGCATGCGCGTCTTCACCGTACCGAGCGGAAGGCCCAGGTGGTGCGCGATCTCGCGCTGCGAGTAGCCGCCGTAGTACGCCAGCACCAGGGACTCCCGCTGAGCGTGGGTCAGCGCCGCCAACGCGTGCCGCACCCGCTCCCCGTCGAGCAGCCGCTCGGTCTGGTCGGCGACGGACTCCGCGGCGGGCCGCTCGCGCAGCGCGACCCGCACCTCCCGCGCGTCGGCCGCCTGCGTGGAGCGCACCCGGTCCACCGCGCGCCGGTGGGCGATGGTCAGCGCCCAGGCCAGGACGGTGCCCCGCTCGGGCCGGTAGGCGGCGGCCGTGCGCCACACCTCCAGCAGCACTTCCTGCGCCACCTCCTCCGCGTGCGCCGGGCTGCGCAGCGTCCGCAGCGCGATGCCGTACACGGGCGGTGCGAGCGTCCCGTACAGCGCGGCGAACGCGTCCCGGTCGCCGCGGGCCACCGCCGCCATCAGGTCGGCGGGGTCGGCCGCGCGGGCCGGGACGGCCGGCGGCGGGACGGGTGGTGCACAGGTGCTCGGGGTCACGACGCCACGGTGCAGCGATTGTGCAGCGCCGGACGACTCGCATCCATTGTGCAGCGTTTCCGTCCGGCGCGGCGTAGCGTCGGAACCAGGGCAATCCGGTCGCCGGACGGACTCCGAACATCCGGGAAGACGCCGGCCGGCGGCTACCGCACCGACCCCGAGGAACACCGATGACCGTCTCCGTCGCCCTGTTCACCCAGGACCTGCGACTGCACGACAACCCGGTCCTGCACGCCGCCGCCCGCGCGGCCGACCAGGTCGTTCCGCTGTTCGTCCTCGACCCCGCCGTCGAGGCGGCCGGGTTCGGCGCCCCCAACCGGCAGGCCTTCCTCGCCGACTGCCTCGCCGACCTCGACGAATCGCTGCGCCGCACCGGCGCCCGCCTGGTCGTCCGGCACGGCGACCCGGCCGAGCAGGCCGCCAAGGTCGCCGCCGAGACCGACGCCGACAGCGTGCACGTCGCCGCCGGCGTCAGCGCCTTCGCCCGGCGGCGGGAGAACCGGCTGCGGGAGCGGCTCGGCGGGCGGCTGCACGTCCACGACGCCGTCCTGACCGTGCTCCCGCCCGGCCAGGTCACCCCCGCCGGGCGCGACCACTACGCCGTCTTCACCCCCTACCACCGGGCCTGGCAGCAGGCCCCGCGCCGCTCCGTGCACGGCGCGCCGCGCAAGCTCAGTACCCCCGACGGCGTCGGCGGCGAAGCCCTGCCCACCGCCACCGCGGCCTCACCCGCCCTGCCGCCCGGCGGCGAGAGCGCCGCCCGCGAGCAGTGGCGGCGCTGGGACGTCGACGCCTACGCCGACCTGCACGACGCGCTCGCCGCCGACGGCACCTCCCGGCTCTCCCCGTACCTGCACTTCGGCTGCCTGTCCGCCGGCGAACTCGCCGCCCGCGCCCTGGAGCGCGGCGGCGAGGGCGCGGAGGCCTTCGTCCGGCAACTCGCCTGGCGCGACTTCCACCACCAGCTGCTCGCCGCCCGGCCCCGGGCCGCCCACCACGACTACCGCAGCCGCGAGGACCACTGGCACCACGACGAGCGCGAGGCCCGCGCCTGGCGCGAAGGCCGCACCGGCTACCCCATTGTCGACGCCGGCATGCGCCAACTCGCCCACGAGGGCTGGATGCACAACCGGGCCCGGCTGCTCACCGCCAGCTTCCTCACCAAGACCCTCCACCACGACTGGCGGACCGGCGCCGCGCACTTCCTCGCCCTGCTCGTCGACGGCGACCTCGCCAACAACCAGCTCAACTGGCAGTGGGTCGCCGGCACCGGCACCGACACCCGCCCCAACCGGGTGCTCAACCCGCTGCGCCAGGCCGACCGGTACGACCCCGACGGCGCGTACGTCCGCCGCTGGATCCCCGAACTCGCCCACCTGCCCGGCCCGTCCGTCCACCGCCCCTGGCTGCTCGCCCCCGACTACCCCGCCCCGCTCGTCGCCCCCGAGGACCTGAACACCAGGCTCCGGGCCGCCCGCTCCCTCGACTGACCCGGAGACCGCCATGACCGCACCGCTCACCTGCCTGGTCACCGGCGCCACCGGCTACATCGGCGGCCGCCTGGTCCCCGAACTCCTCGCCGCCGGCCACCGGGTGCGCTGCCTCGCCCGCGACCCCGGACGCCTGCGCGACCAGCCCTGGCGCGCCCGGGTCGAGACCGCCACCGGCGACGTCACCCGCCCCGACACCCTCCCCGACGCGCTGCGCGGCATCGACGTCGCCTACTACCTCGTCCACTCGCTCGGCACCGGCCGGGACTTCGAGGCCACCGACCGGCAGGCCGCCCGCGACTTCGGCGCCGCCGCCCACGCCGCCGGGGTGCGCCGCATCGTCTACCTCGGCGGACTCGTCCCGCGCGGCGTCCCCACCGCCCGGCTCTCGCCCCACCTGCGCTCGCGCGCCGAAGTCGGCCGGGAACTGCGCGACAGCGGCGTCCCCACCGCCGAACTCCGCGCCGCCGTCATCATCGGCTCCGGCTCCGCCTCCTTCGAAATGCTCCGCTACCTCACCGAACGGCTCCCGGTGATGGTCACCCCGCGCTGGGTCAACACCCGCATCCAGCCGATCGCCGTCCGCGACGTACTGCGCCACCTCGTCGCCGCCGCCGACCTCCCGCCCGACGTCAACCGCACCTTCGACATCGGCGGCCCCGACGTCCTCACCTACCGGCAGATGATGCAGGGCTACGCCCGGGTCGCCGGCCTGCCACCCCGCCTCATCCTGCCCACCCCCGCCCTCACCCCTTGGCTCTCCAGCCACTGGGTCGGCCTGGTCACCCCCGTACCGAACTCCATCGCCCGGCCGCTCGTCGAATCGCTGCGCCACGAAGTGGTCTGCTCCGAACACGACATCGCCAAATGGTCACCCGACCCGCCCGACGGCCCGATCGGCTTCGGCCGGGCCGTCGCCCTCGCCCTGCGCAGGATCCGCGACGCCGACGTCTCCACCCACTGGTCCTCCGCCACCCTCCCCGGCGCCCCCAGCGACCCGCTGCCCACCGACCCCGACTGGGCCGGCGGCAGCCTCTACCAGGACCTGAAGGAACTCACCGTCGCCACCCCGCCCGAGGACGTCTGGCGCGTCGTCGAAGGCATCGGCGGCGGCAACGGCTGGTACTCCTTCCCGCTCGCCTGGGAGGTCCGCGGCCGGCTCGACCGCCTCGTCGGCGGCATCGGCCTGCGGCGCGGCCGCCGCGACCCCGCCCGGCTGCGGGTCGGCGACTCCCTCGACTTCTGGCGGGTCGAGGAGATCCAGCCCGGGCAACTGCTGCGGCTGCGCGCCGAGATGCGCCTCCCCGGCCTCGCCTGGCTCGAAATCTCCGTCACCCCGGACGGCAACGGCGGCACCCGCTACCGCCAACGCGCCCTGTTCCACCCGCACGGCCTCGCCGGACACGCCTACTGGTGGTCCGTCGCCCCCTTCCACACGTTCGTCTTCGGCGACATGGCCCGCAACATCACCGACCGCGCCCGCGCCGCCCACTGACCCCCCGACGGAGGAACCACCACGATGGACCGCACCCTGCTCCGGACCGTCGGCGCCGCAACCGCCGCGTACGGCATCGCCGTCGCCGCCCGGCCCGCCCTGCTCGCCCGCCCGTCCGGCCTCACCGCCCCCGACGGCACCGTGCCCGCCGACGTCGCGACCTGCCTGCGCCCGCTCGCCCTCCGCGACGCCGCCTGCGGACTCGCCATGGCCTGCGCCCCCGACGACCGCAGCCTGCGCACCGCCACCCTGCTGCGCATCGCCTCCGACCTCGGCGACGCCGCCCTGCTCACCGGCACCCTCCCCGGCCGCCGACACCGCGCCATGGCCCTGACCGTCTCCGTCGGCTGGGGCCTGCTCTCCGTCATCGGCCTCGCCCGGGCGGACCGCTGACCTCAGCCGGCCTCCGGCGCGGGGGCCGGCAGCGCCGCCACCACCGGATGGTCCTTCGGGAACGGGCCCACCTTCGCAGCGCTGCCAGGGGAGCCGATGTCGGCGAAGAACTCCGCGTTCACCGAGTTGAACACCCGCCACTCCTCGGGCGTGTCGTCCTCGTAGAAGATCGCCTCCACCGGGCACACCGGCTCGCACGCACCGCAGTCGGTGCACTCGTCCGGCTGGATGTACAGCATCCGCTCACCCTCGTAGATGCAGTCGAGCGGGCACTCGTCGATGCACGCCCTGTCCTTGACGTCCACACAGGGCAACGCGATCACGAAGGTCATCGGACAGCCCTCCTCTCGGGGTTGGTTCCTGCCTGCCGTTCCGACGCAGCCGACGCTATGACCTCAAGTAATGTTGAGGTCAAACAGGAGGCCGCCCCGCATGACCAGCAACCCCACCGGCAACCCCCGACCCACCCCCGACGACTGGCTGACCATCGGCGAGGTCAGCGCCCGCACCGGTGCCGCCGTCTCGGCCCTGCGGTTCTACGAGGAACTCGGCCTCATCGCCTCCGAACGCGACCGGCGCAACCAGCGCCGCTACCCGCGCCACATGCTGCGCCGCGTCGCCCTCGTCTCCGTCGCCAAACGCATCGGCATCCCCCTCCAGGACCTCCGCGACGCCTTCGCCGACGTCCCCCTCGACCGACCGCCCAGCCACCAGGAATGGCAGCGCGCCTCCCGCGGCTGGAAACGCCGCCTCGAAGAACGCCGCCAGACCATCGAACGCCTCGAGGCCGAACTCACCGGCTGCATCGGCTGCGGCTGCCTCTCCATGAAGGCCTGCGCCCTCCTCAACCCCGGCGACACCCTTGCCGAGGACGGCGCCGGCCCCCGCCGCCTGTGACGCCCCGTCCGGGACACCGGAGCCACAACCGCCGCCCCGTGCGAGGCCGAGCCGAGCGGGAGCCTGCTCCGTCCTCGCTGCCCAGCGCCGCGAACGAGCCCGTATCCGCAGGGCGACGGGCTTGCGCCGGGGCGGACTGGTGGACCGGAGCCGTCACCGAGGCCGGACCACTGCCCGTTGCGGACCGCTGAGCCGCCCTCTGCAGGAACCCGGCGAGCCGGTGAACGCTGTCGGTCATGGCGCCTTGCCGACGGTGGGCCCGAAGGCTCACCCGTTCAGGACGCGAGGTTCCAGACGTGGACCGTCCGGTACAGCGCCGCGGCCAGGACCAGCACCGACAGCGCCCGGGCGAACCACTTCCGGGACGCCCAGAAGCCGCCGGCGGCGAGCAGCACGGTCACCCCGTTCATCAGGAGGCCGAAGCCGAGGTGGCCGGCGTCCGGCATCCCGGCCGGGTCCTCCTCCTCCACGGTGGCCGCGTAGCCCAGCAGCAGCCCGAGGACCGAGGCAGCCACCAGGAGGAACGCCAGGCAGCCCCGCAGCAGCGCGGCGTCCGACTCCTCGTGCGGGTCATCCGTCTCGAAGGAGCCTCGTTCCATGCGCCAGTCCTCGTCGTCCGTACTTGATCGCCCCAGCGTCCATGCCGCAGAGCGCCGGGCCTCCGTCGTACAAGGCGCCGATCTGCTGCTTCTGCTCGGTGGTCATCTTGGCCGGGTCGTAGCCGAGTTGCACCGGCGCGGTCCGGACCCGCACGGAGAGCTCGCGCAGGCCGCCCGCGATGCCGCGGTTCCAGGCCCGGCGGAGGGTGCCGGTGCGCGAGCCGCGCGGTCTGCGGTGTCCTGGTGCGACCCGCGTCCGCTCCGTCACTCCGACCGCTCCGGCCAGCGCTTGCCCCACTCCTTGACCACCCGGTCGCCGACGGCGAGAGACCGGTACGTCCGGTCGCTCACCTCGATGCTGAGCTCCCGCCCATCGTCGGTGCGGATGTCTATCACGTGGTGGCTCATCGGGCCGTAGGTACCGGCCGAACTTCGCACCACCCGGCCGGTGACCTCACCGGTGTAGGTGTCCTTGCTCTCGCTCCACCCGTGCCCGGCGATCATCGCCAGGACCATGGCGAGCGGGCCGAGGGAGAGGAGCAGGAAAACGGTGTTCGACACGTGCGATCCCCCTGCATCGACGACGGCACAGGCCAGCCACGGCAGCGTACCGGCCTTGTGGGCGCCGGCCCAGAGGGCCATACCCGGAGGGGCTGTTCGGCCCCGGTCGACGGGGTGACCGGCCACAGCCGCCCTGCCTCACCGGAACTTCGATGTGCCCCCGGTCCACCACCGTCCGCCTGATCAAGTCGCCCGGCCCCGCCACACGCGAACTGTCCTTGTTGACGGATCGGTTGACGGCTCCGCGCGACCGTCGCGGACGACGACACCTGCTCGGCGCCAACCCTGCCGGGACCGACACAGTAGCCGTGGACGGCAAGACCGCGCGCGGCCCGCGCCCTTCGATCCGGCCGGCGTCACCGTCACCTTGGATGCCCTGCACACCCAGCGCGACCACGTCCACCACCTCGTCGAGGAACTGGTCACTGGTCAAGGGCAACCAGCCCCGCCTTCACGCCGCCCTTCGGTTCCTGCCCCGGAACCAGGTGCGGGCCCGGCGCTACGAGCGCGAACGCGGGCACGGGCGGCGCGAGCCCCGCTCCACCCGCGCGCTCACCGTGGGTGCGTGGTGAGGCCCCAGGGCGACGGGGCGGGTTCTGGGGCCTTGCCGGTGGGAGGGGATGTGGCTGGGTCAGGGCTTGAGGATCTGCTGGATCCGGGCGGCGACCTGAGCGGCTTGCAGGTCGCGGCCCTTCTCGTTGGGGTGGGCGTAGAAGGGGACCGGCTGGCCGAGGAGTGTGACCCGGGAGGGTTCGAAGAGGCCGCCGATGCCGCGATCGGCGCCGTCGCACGCCGTGTTGGCGCCGGTCGTGTCGTAGAGGTCGACGAAGTCGGCGCCGGCGTCGGCGGCGGCCTTCTCCATGGTGTCGTCGAGGCGCTTCTGGGCCTGGTCGAGGACGGGCAGGGCGTCCTGGGGGACGTCGGCGAACGGCAGGTCCCTCTGGCCGGGGGCGGCGGTCAGGCACTTGGCGGTGTCCTGGGGCACGAGGCGGGGGTAGCCGACCAGGACGCGCTTGGCCTCGGGGGAGCGGGGGGCCATGTGCTGGAACATCGTGGCCAGGTCGCTGCCGACCTGCTTGAACTGGCCCTCCAGCCATGTCTTGCCCCCTCCCGACGAGAAGAAGGACCCGCACTGGCCGGCCGGGGAGGTGGCGTCCACCGGCTCCCCGGGCACCGCGGGCGCGCCCCGGAGCCGGGCGGAGCACTGCTTGAGGATGCGGATGAAGCCCAGGGTGTTGCCGCCCAGGCTGCCCACGGCCAGGCGGGTGTCCGCGTTCAGGGCGTCCTCCTGCGCCGGGACCGACTGGAAGAACCCCAGGCTCTGCTTCTGCCAGAAGTTGCCGATCACCGCGCCCGAACAGGAGACGTCCGCCTGGACGTTGAGCGCGACGCCCTTGGCCGCCAGGGTCCGGACGGCGACGGTGGGGTAGTTCTCGTTCGCCTGGAAGCACAGGGCGTGGCGATTGCCGTAGGGGGCGATGCCGAAGTTGGAGGTGTAGGAGTCGCCGAAGAACACGGTCGGCACCGGATCGGCGTCCGCCGCGACGGCTGCAGTCGCCGGGAGGGCGAGCGCCAGGCAACTGCCCAGGGCGACGGCTGCGGCGGCCAGCCGTGCCCGTGGAGTGGCGGTCGTCGTGGTGCGCATGGCTGTGCCCTTTCGTGGGACCCGGAACGAGAAACAGGATCTAACGATCCGTATTCATACCTTTACGATCCGTCACGCTCCAACGGGCCGCGCCGCAGCCGGGCGATCCCGACGGTCTTTCCACGAGGAGGTTCGCCTCGCCACGCTCTCACCCGTCCGATGTGACAACCACTCCCCGCACCTGATCACCAAGCGGTGCCAGCGGGTAGGAACCCGGGCCGCGGCGAACAACGTCGAGATCGCCTGCATCCCGCCCCGCGGCTCCGCCCTGCGCTGCTTCGCCCACGACGGCACCGACCACCCCACCCACGAGGCCCAGGGCGGCATGTTCCGCCGCTCCATCGTCCGGCGGAACAAGAACGCCGCCGACCAGCGCCTACGCGAGTCTTCACCAGGGCGAACGTCGCCTGATGCGAAGGCGATCGGGCCGGCGCTGAAGAGCCGCAACTCGCCGACGGTCGCGGCTTCGTACTCCGCCTCGGTGATGTCCACCACCAGGTGCGGGTGGGCGGTACGGTCCTTGTAACGGCGGTGGTAGCCGTGCGCGTCGGCGAAGACGTCGTCCGCCGACGCCGCGCCGCTGACGAAACCGACGAAGGCCAGCAGGACCAGGGCGTCGTGGACGGCCCGCACCCGTCCCGGCACCAGCCCGATCCAGGGCAGCAGCGCGGAGGCGTCCCGGTGCCCCACCTCGGTCAGCCCCTCCACGGACGGCAGCAGGAACGCCATCGCGAAGACCGGAGCCACCGCGAGGAACAGGGCGAAGACGAGCCACCTGGGCGCGACGTACGGTTCGGGCAGCCACGTCGAGACCAGGCAGAGCACGCTGAGCCCGCACAGCACCCACGCCACCACCACGCTCACCCGGTAGTGCGGCGGAAATCCGCCCAACCCAGCCATGCCCCAGCCTCCACCGCGTGCTCGCCCTGCCCCCTCGACCCGCCGGGCCGCGGTCAGCGCGCCCACGCTACTGGTCCGGCCGCTTGCCCGTACCACCGTTGTTCGCCGGGCGGTGAGCCAGCCGTGCAGGCCGGTCGCAGGGCCGCGCGTGCTCATCTCCCGGAGTTCCGAAACGGGTGGAAGCCCAATGGATTTCCACCGGGTGCAGTCGGCCGGTTCTGTCGGTGCCGGTGTTCCGTCAGGATGGCCCGGTGAATCCAGACGTTCTTCTCGACGGTGACCGGCTCCGGATACGCGAGACGGCGCCCACAGCCGCAGGCGCTGCCCGGGAGCGTGCCGTTCCCGCGACGTCGGTACGGGACACCGATCCGGATGCGTTCCCGCCGGAGATCCGCACTGCCGAGGGGGAGACCCTCTTCGTCCCGGCCGACCGGCGAGGCGAGCTCGAACGCTTCTGCGCCGTCAACCGGATACCCCGTCGGCCCCGCCCCGACGTCTGGGGCGATCTTCTCGAACCCTTCTCCGACACCGGGTTCACCGCAGATCACCAGGGCGCCACCCTGACTCGGCTGCGACGGGCGGCCGGGCTCGACGCGGACGACGTGGCCGCGATCCGGGCCCGGGTCGGCCCGCTCGTGCGGGCGTACAACGCCGTCCACCAGGACTGGTGCCACCTCGGCCTGGCCGACCTCCTCGACGCCGCCACGGCCGACTGGATCCCCGAAGGCCTGCGGGTCGCCCCCGCGGACCGGGCCGCCTTCCGCACCTGGGCGATGAGGATCGCCGACCTCGGCCACGGCCACGGCCCCAGCGGTGGTGGGGCAGTTGGGCACCCGTCGACCTGACGCTTCGTAGGAACGGGCAAGGGAACTGCTCGGCGACCGGGAGTGGATGACCGGGGCGGTCGCCCACCTGGGCGGGGTTGCCGCGCTCTCGGGCCGGGGTGCTCCGGGGCCGAAGTCGGCCGCGTTCCGGGCGGCCGGCGACGGGTACGGCGGCCCTCGGCGGGGCGCGTCTAAGCGGGGCGCCGGCGGGCGAGGTGGAGGGTGATGTCGGCGGTGATCTCGACCGTTTCGGGCAGGGCCGACGCGATCGCGGTGCAGGCCTGCTGCCGGGTCGGCGGTGGGAGCTGCAGGTAGGCGGAGACGGTCGACAGGTAGCCGACGTAGTCCTCGGCGCTCACTGTCAGGCGCCGCCGGAGGGCGGTCTGCCGGACGTCGTGGAACAGCGGTGAGCGTTGCAGTTCCGTGCCGGGCCACTGCATCTCCGCGTCGGGTGCGGTCCCGTCGGGGGACGGGATCTCGTCGCCGGCGAGGAACGGCGCCCGGGCGGCGCGCATGGACTCCTCGACGGCCGGGTCCGCGAGCCGGACCGGGCCGCCGAACGAGGCGAACACGCCGTCGGGTCCGAGGAGGGCGGCGACGTTCGGCCACCGGTTCTCCGGGCGCGTCCAGTGCAGGGCGGCCGCCGCGTAGACCAGGTCGTACGTCGTACCGGGCCGCAGGTCCTCGAACGCGGCCCGGACGGCCGTCACGTTCGGGGGAGCGGTCCTGGTCAGTTCGGCGAGCATGGCGGTGTCGGGTTCGGTCGCCGTGACCGCGATCCCGTGTCCGGCGAACAGGCGGGTCGCCTTGCCCGTCCCCGCCCCGATCTCCAGGGCGGTCCGGAGCGGCCGGCCCGCGTACGCCGCCACCGCGTCGAAGAGTTCGTCGGGGTACCCCGGCCGGTACCGCTCGTAGGCCTCGGCGATCGCTCCGAAGCTCAGTGCCCGTGCAGCAGCCATGCCGAGCATCCTGCCACGGGCCCTCCGGGTGACGCGTCGGGCCGGGCCGACGGGCGGGGGGTCGGCGGGCGAGGGGCCGGCGGGGGCCGATCCGCGGGCGGGGCCAACCCGCCGGCGGGGGCCTGCCCGCGGGCGGGGGAGATCCGCGGGCGGGGCCAATCCGCGGGCGGGACGGCTCCGAATGGGTGGTGCAAACCGTGGTCGGCCGCGCAGCGGTCCCGGTCAGAGAGGCCCCTCAGTGAGCATGCCCATCTCCGAGCAGATCGGCTCGCCCGTGCCGCACCGCCAGGACGGCGGCGGCGGACGTCCGCACCGCACCGTGGCCGTGGTCGGCGCCGGCGTCGCGGGCCTGACGGCCGCGTACGAGCTGCACCGGGCCGGGGCGGAGGTGGTGCTGTTCGAGGCGGAGGACCGGTTGGGCGGGCATGCGCACACGCAGTCGGTGACCGGCGCGGACGGCCGGGAGCTCGCCCTGGACACCGGCTTCCTGGTGCACAACGAGCGCACGTACCCCCATCTGATCGCGCTGTTCCGCGAGTTGGGGGTGCAGACGCAGGACAGCGAGATGAGCATGTCCGTGCACTGCGACGGGTGCGGCCTGGAGTACGCCGGGGCGCGCGGCCCGGCCGGGCTGCTGGCGCAGCCGTCGGCGCTGCTGCGCGGGCGCTACATCGCGATGCTGGCGGAGGTGCCGCGCTTCCACCGTCGGGCGAAGGCGCTGCTGGCGAATCCCGGCGCGGGTGATCCGAGCCTGCGGGAGTTCCTCGCCGCGGAGGGGTTCAGCCGGTACTTCGTGGGCCACTACATGACGCCGGTGGTGTCCGCCGTGTGGTCGTGCGCGCCGGACCTGGCGGGCGACTACCCGGCCCGGTACCTGTTCACGTTCCTGGAGAACCACGGGATGCTGTCGGTCACCGGTTCGCCGACGTGGAAGACGGTGGTGGGCGGCTCCCGCACGTACGTGGAGCGGATCGCGGAGCGGCTCGGCTCAGTCCACCGCCTCGCGCCGGTGCGGCGGGTGTGGCGCCGGTCCGACGGCGTGACGCTGGCGACGGCGGACGGCCGGCGCGCGGACGTGGACGCCGTGGTGATCGCCACCCACGCCGACCAGGCGCTGCGGATGCTGGCCGACCCGACCTCGACCGAACGGGAGGTGCTCGGTGCCTTCCGGTACTCGCGCAACCCGACCGTCCTGCACCGCGACGCCTCGGTCCTGCCGCGGGCGGCGTGGGCGCGGGCGTCCTGGAACTACCGGATGCCGACCTGCGACGGGCCGGCCGACCGGGTCCGGGTGACGTACCACCTCAACCGGCTGCTGCGGCTGGGCACCCCGGCCGACTACCTGGTCACCCTGAACGAGGACCGGGACGCCCCCTTCCCGTCGGACGTGGTGGTCTCCCGCACGGTCTACGAGCACCCGGTGTACACCGGCGAGACGGTCGCGGCCCAGCGGCGGCTGCCCCAACTCACCACCGGTCGGACCGCGTTCGCCGGGGCGTACCACGGCTGGGGGTTCCACGAGGACGGCTGCCGGTCCGGTGTGCTGGCGGCCCGCGCGCTGCTCGGGGTGGGGGCGCCGTGACCGCGCCGGCCGCCCCGCGCACCCTCCCCGGCCGGTGGGGGGCGGTGCTCTACCCCTGCGTGACGACCCACGTGCGCACCGCGCCCGTCCGGCACGCCTTCCGCCACCGCGGCTACCTGTGGCTGGTCGACCTGGACCGGATGCCGCCCGTACCCCGGTGGCTGCGGCCGCTGGCCGGGTTCCGCGCCGCCGACCACGTGCGGGACCACGCGGGGGAGTCGGTCCGGCAGGGCCTGGCACGGTTCCTGGCCGGGCACGGCATCGACCTGGCCGGCGGCCGCGTGCTGATGCTCACCCAGGCGCGGGTGCTCGGGCACGTGTTCAACCCGCTCACCGTCTACTGGTGCCGCGATGCCGCGGGCCGTCCGCTGTGCACCGTCGCCGAGGTGCACAACACCTACGGCGGACGCCACCGCTACCTGCTGCGGCCCGACGCGGCGGGCACGGCCGGGACGCGGAAGGAGTTCTACGTCTCCCCGTTCTTCCCGGTGGCCGGCCGCTACCGGATGCGCCTGCCCGAGCCGGGCGCCCGGCTGGATCTGACGATCCACCTGGAGCTGGACGGCGGACGGCCGTTCACCGCCACCGTGCGGGGTGCGGCCCGCCCCGCCGGTCCGGCGGCGCTGCTGCGGACCGCGTTCGGCCACCCGCTGTCGACGCTCGCGGTCAGTGCGCACATCCGCTACCAGGGGATCCGGCTGTGGCTGCGCGGCCTGCCCGTCCACCCCCGGAACAACGCCGGACCCGTACCGCCCGCACCACCCGCACCACTCGTACCGCCCGCACCACCATCTCCGTCCGAACTCCCGCACGAGGAGCGCACCGCATGACCGTCCAGGCCGACCCGACCACCCCGCCGCCGTTCCCGACCGCGCTCCGTCCGGCCGCGCCGGCGCCGGACGTCGACCCGACCCGCTGGCCGGACGTCGCCCGGGTGCCGGCCGGCGGCCCGCTGCGGTCCGCCGTCGCGCGGCACCTGCTGGGCCGAGCGGCCCAGCAGTGCGGCATCCACGTCCGCACGCCCGACAGCGGGCCGGTGCCCGCCGGTGCCCCCGTGCTCACCCTGCACCGCCCCGAGGACTTCCACCGGCGGGTCGGCGCGAGCGGCCTGATCGGCTTCGGCGAGGCGTACCAGGCGGGCGACTGGGACAGCCCCGACCTGGTCGGGCTGCTCACCGCGCTCGCCGCCGCGCCGCAGCGCCTGGTCCCGGCCGGCACGGCGTGGCTGCGCCGGCTCGCAGTCCGCCGCACGCCCCCCAGCGAACTGCCGACCACGGGCAACGCCCGGCGCAACATCCAGCGGCACTACGACCTCTCGAACGAGCTCTTCGCCCTGTTCCTCGACCCGACCATGTCGTACTCCTCGGCGGTCTTCCCGACCGGCCCGGACGGCCTGCCGGTCGCCACCTGGGAGGGATTCCCGGCGGCGCAGCACCGCAAGATCGACCGCCTGCTCGACCTGGCGGAGGTCGGCCCCGGCACCCGGCTGCTGGAGATCGGCACCGGCTGGGGCGAACTCGCCCTGCGCGCCGCCGCGCGCGGTGCCCGGGTGGTCAGCCTGACCCTCTCCGAGGAGCAGTTGACGCTCGCCCGCCGCCGGATCGCCGCCGCCGGCCTCGCCGACCGGGTCGAGGTGCGGCTGTGCGACTACCGCGCGGTGCAGGGGAGTTACGACGCGGTGGTCAGCGTGGAGATGATCGAGGCGGTGGGCCGCCCGTTCTGGCCCGCCTACTTCGCCACCCTGGACCGGGTGCTCGCCCCCGGCGGGCGGGTCGCGCTGCAGGCCATCACCATGCCGCACGAGCGGATGCTCGCCAGCAGCGGCACGCACACCTGGATCCTCAAGTACATCTTCCCCGGCGGGCAGATCCCGTCCCTGCGGGCGATCGAGGAGAACGCCGAACGGCACGGCGGCCTGCGGGTGACGAGCGCCGAGGCGTACGGGCCGCACTACGCCGAGACCCTGCGGCTGTGGCGCGAACGCTTCACCGAGCACGCCGAGCAGGTCGCCGCGCTCGGATTCGACGAGGTGTTCCGCCGGATGTGGGAGCTGTACCTGGCCTACTCCGAGGCCGGGTTCCGCACCGGGTACCTGGACGTCCAGCAGGTCCTGCTCACCCGCGACCGGGCGACCACCGGCACCGACCGGCGGGCGGGGGCACGCCGGTGAACGTCCCCGCGCTGCTGGTCAACTTCGCGGTGACCGCGGGCGTCGCGCTCGCGGTCATGCTGCTGGCGTTCGCGGTCGGCGTCCGCACCGGGCGCCACCGGGGGGTGGACGTCGCGTGGGGCCTGGCGTTCACCGCCGTCGCGGTGACCGGCTACGCCCTGTCGGCCGGCGATGGCGACCCGGGCCGCAGGGTGCTGGTCACCGTGCTGGTCGCGGTCTGGGGGCTGCGGCTGTCCGCGCACATCTGGTGGCGCGGCCGCGGCACCGGCGAGGACCCGCGGTACGCCCGCATGCTCTCCCGCGCCCCCGAGGGCCCGGCCCGCACCCGGTTCGCGCTGCGGATCGTCTACCTGTTGCAGGCGGGCATCGTCTGGTTCGTCTCGCTGCCCGTGCAGGCCGCCCAGTACCTGCCCGACCGCCTCGGCCCGATCGACGCCGCGGGCGCCGCCCTCTGGTGCGTCGGCCTGTTCTTCGAGGGCGTCGGCGACTGGCAGCTGGCCCGGTTCAAGGCGGACCCCGCCAACCGGGGCCGGGTGATGGACCGCGGACTGTGGCGCTACACCCGGCACCCCAACTACTTCGGCGACGCGTGCGTCTGGTGGGGCCTGTACCTGATCGGCGCCCACCACGCGGCGGCGCTGTTGTTCCTGCCCAGCACGCTGCTGATGACCTGGCTGCTCGCCTTCGGCAGCGGAAAGCCGATGCTGGAGCGGCAGATGACCTCCCAGCAGCGCCCCGGATGGGCCGAGTACACGGCCAGGACCAGCGGCTTCCTGCCGCTGCCGCCCCGCCGGTCGCCGTCGCGGTGACCGGCGGGGCGCCCGTCACCTGAACCCGGAGCCCCGGGTTCAGGTGACGGGCAGCAGGAGCACCGGAGCCCCGGTCGGGTGGAGCGACCCGCCGGCCGGCTCCACCGTCACGCCCACCCCGCTCGCCCCGTCCAGCGGGCCGCTCAGCAGCAGCGCACCGGTGGGGGAGGCCATCAGTCCGGCGGACCGCATCGTCGCACCGTCGGCGAACCACAGCTGGTACGTGGTGCCCTGGGCCAGCGGCGGCATCTCCGAGGCGAGGAAGCCCGCCGCGTTCCGCTCGTGCGACCACACCACGGTGGCGACGCCGCTGCCGCCGGCCACCTTGGTGGACGTGGAGCGCGCGTCGGGGGCGGTGAGCAGATCGGTGATCCGCTCCTGGTCCTGCTGGATCGCCGCCGCCCGGGCCCGCGCCTGCTCCGCCTCCCGGTGCTGCTGCACGGCGAGTCCGCCGGACGTGGCGGCCAGGGCCAGGCAGGCGGCCAGCGCGAAGCGCGGCCACGTCCGGCGCAGCCCGGCGCGGGCCGGGCCCGATGCGGGCCGCGGTCCGAGCGGCGGCTCCTGGCGGACGGTGTCGAGCGAGGCCATCACCCGGAGCTTGAGGCCGTCCGGGACGGGCACCGCCTCGGCGGACCCGAGCCGGGCCAGCGTCGCGGTGAACTCGGCGACCTCCTGGGTGCAGGCGGGGCAGTGGGCCAGGTGCCGCTCGAACTCCTCCCGCTCGTCGCGCTCCAGCGCGTGCGCGGCGTACGCACCGGTGAGGGTATGCAGGTCGGCGGTGCTCATGCGGTCACCCCCAGGCAGTCGCGCAGCCGGATCAGGCCGTCCCGGATCCGCGTCTTGATGGTTCCCAGCGGGACGCCCAGCAACTCGGCGACCTGCGGGTAGGTGCAGCCCCGGAAGTAGGCCAGGGTCAGCGACTCGCGCTGCAGCTCGGTCAGTCCCTTGAGACAGCGCCGGACCTGCTCGCGCTCCAACCGCCCCTCGACCTGCTCGGCGACCTCGTCGAAGGCCGGAGTGCCGGAGGCGGCGGCGATCCGCTGCTCGCGGTCGGCCGCCGCCTGTGCGGCCCGGACCCGGTCCACCGCGCGGCGGTGCGCGATGGTGAGGACCCACGCCATCACCTCGCCCCGGTCCGGGCGGTACTGGGCGGCCTTGCGCCACACCTCCAGCAGCACCTCCTGCGCGACCTCCTCCGACTGGGCGGGATCGCGCAGCACCCGCCGCACCAGCCCGAGCACCGGGCCGGCCACGGCGTCGTACAGCCCGCCGAAGGCGTTCTGATCGCCCAGGGCGACCTTCCCGACGAGCTCCTTCAGATCGGGCCCGGGACGCCCCGGACCCGACAGGTGCACCACGGCGCTCACCGCGGCACCCCCTCGGCCCGGAGGCCGGCGAGCCGGACCGGTGGCGGGACGAACAGCATCAGGGGTCCTCCCATGGCCGGCGGGACAGCGACCGCCGGCGCGGACGAAGAGATGTGACACCCGCTGTTCGGAGCCGGGAGCGCCGCGGATTGGCCCCCGGGTGCGCCGACTCCCGCCGGCCGCGGTCGGACATCCTTGCGCCGCCGGCCCGCGCTCGCCGGGCAGGGCGGCCGTCTTCACCCGATCGGGTGATCGGCGAGGTGCGACCCGTCCGACGGCCACCACGCGCCGAATGGCGGACGTGAGCACCCAGACACCCACCCCCCGGAGCCCGGTGCGCCGCCGGACGGTCCGGCTCGCGGCCGCCGCCGCCACCGGACTCGCCGCCGCGGCCGCGGCGGTCGGCGCCGGTGAACTCGTCGCGGCCTTCACCGGTCCCGAGACCGCCCCGGTGTACGCGGTGGGTTCGGCGACGATCGACCTGACGCCCACGCCGCTGAAGGAGTACGCGGTCCGGACTTTCGGCACGAACGACAAGCCGGCCCTCCTCGCCGGGATCCACCTGACGATGGCCCTGCTCGCCGTCCTCGCCGGGCTGCTCGCCCACCGCCGGCCCACGCTCGGCGCCGCCGTGTTCGTGCTTTTCGGCGGCATCGGGGTCTGGGCGGCCCTCTCCCGGCCCGGCGCCACGCCCGCCGACGCGGCGCCGGCCCTCGCCGCCGGCCTCGTCGGAGCCGCCGCGATGCTCGTGCTCGCCCGCCTCCTGCGCCGGGCGACCACGCCCCGGGCCGTCGGAACCGCGGCCACCGAGGTCCCGACCGCAGGGCCGGCGGCCACAACGCTCCCGGCCGGTACGCCCGGGGCCGCCGGAGGCGATCGCGTCGGGCCGCCGGCCGGCCGGGCCGGGGGCGAGGTGCCTGCGGTCGACCGGGCCGGGGGCGAGGTGCCTGCGGCCGGCCGGGCCGGGGGCGAGGTGGCACCGCAAGCCGGAGCGGAAGCCGCCGGCACCGGCCGCGACCGTCCTGCCGGGGGCACCAGCCGCCGTACGGTCCTGCTCGCCACGGGTGGCGCCCTGGCCTTCGGTGCCGTCGCCGGATTCGGTGGCCGCGCCCTCTCCGACCGCCGGTACGACATCGGTGCCGCGAGGGCGTCCGTGCGGATCCCGCCGGCCGCCGACCCGCTCCCGCCGCTGCCCGCCGCGCTGCACCCGGCCGTCCCCGGCCTGTCCGCGTTCACCACCCCGAACGCCGACTTCTACCGGGTCGACACCGCCCTCACCCTGCCGCGGATCGACCCTGGGCACTGGTCGCTGCGCATCCGCGGCATGGTCGACCACCCGCTCCTGCTGACCTTCGACGACCTGCTGCGCCTCCCGCTCGAGGAACTGGACCACACCCTGTCCTGCGTCTCCAACGAGGTCGGCGGCCCGTACGTCGGCACCACCCGCTGGCTGGGCGCCTCACTGCCCGCCCTGCTGCGCCGGGCGGGGGTGCGGCCGGGCGCCGACCAGCTGGTCGGCCGCTCCCAGGACGGCATGACCATCGGCACCCCGCTGGAATCGGTCCTCGACGGGCGCCCGGCGCTGCTCGCCGTCGCGATGGACGGCGAGGCCCTGCCGGTGGCCCACGGCTTCCCGTGCCGCAGCGTCGTGCCGGGCTTCTACGGCTACACCTCCGCCACCAAGTGGCTGGTCGACCTGGACGTCACCACCTTCGCCGCGTACGACCCGTACTGGGTGCGCCGCGGCTGGGACCGCCGCGGCGAGGTGCGCACCGCCTCCCGCATCGAGGTCCCCGCCCCGTTCGCCCGCGTCCCCGCCGGGGACGTCACGCTCGCCGGAACCGCCTGGGCCACGCACCGGGGGATCGCCGCCGTCGAGGTACGCATCGACGCCGGCCCCTGGCAGCCGGCGCAGCTCGCGGCCGACGGCGGCCCCGACCTGTGGCGCCAGTGGACCCACACCTGGACCGGCGCCACGCCGGGCCCCCACCGCATCGAGGTCCGCGCCACCGACGCTTCGGGCGCCGTGCAGACCGAGCAGCGCACCGCCCCGTTCCCGGCGGGCGCGACCGGCTGGCACAGCACCGTCGTCACCGTCACCTGACCGGCTCGCCCGCCCGCTGGCGGGTCCGCCCCTGAAGGCTCCGGGCGGCGGTCGACGCTGCCCGGACGAACAACAACCGTTCACCCATCCCCTTTTCCCAGGAGAACCCCCATGTCGCTGACCAGCATCCGCCGCTCGTCCCTCGCCACCGTCGTGGCGATCAGCGCGCTCGCCCTCGGCCTGAGCGCGTGCAGCAGCAGCGGTGGCGGCAAGGCCATGGACAACGCCTCCGCGTCCGCCGCGGTCTCGCAGGCCGCATCCTCGGCCGCCCCCGTCGAGCAGGTCGCGGACCAGCCGTTCGGCGCCGCGTGCGCGGCGGTGCCGAAGGACGGCGCCGGCTCGTTCGCCGGCATGGCGAAGGATCCGGTGGCGACGGCGGCGTCCCACAACCCGGCGCTGTCGACGCTGGTGGCCGCGGTCAAGCAGGCGGGCCTGGTGGACGCGCTCAACTCGGCGCAGAACATCACGGTGTTCGCGCCGACCAACGACGCCTTCGCCAAGATCCCGAAGGCGACCCTGGACGCGGTCCTCGCCGACAAGGAGAAGCTGACCAAGATCCTCACCTACCACGTCACGCCGAACCGGATGGCGCCGGCCGCCCTCCCGGGCAGCCACAAGACCCTGGAGGGAAGCGAGGTGACCGTGAACGGGTCGGTCGAGGACTTCACCGCCAACGGCAGCGCCAAGGTCGTGTGCGGCAACGTCCAGACCGCGAACGCCACCGTCTACATCGTCGACACGGTCCTGATGCCGACCTCCTGACCCGCAGGTCCGGACGCCCGGCTCGGTCCCCGACCAAGCCGGGCGCGCGGTGTCTCCGAAGGACCGGTAGGAAGCACACGGCAAAGGCGACGGCCGCTACGACGACGTCCTCGGCGTCGGCGAACTCGACCCCGCCTTCCCGCAGGAGGCCACCGCACCGGCCCTGTGCGGGCCGCTGCACCGACCGTCCAGGAGAACGAGGAATTGACGAACCGTCAGATCGAGGAGCCGTCCGCGCTGAAGGTGCTCCACACCCCCGGGAGAGCGCGGGCGGCCGTCCTGCTGCTGCCGGGCGGGCGCAGCGAGGGCCTCGACCCGCCGGGCCGGCTCGACCTGCCGGCACGCCGGATGACGCCGTTCGCCCGCGCGGTGCGCCGCCGACTGCCCGGGGACGTCGTCCTGACCGCCCGGGTGCGCTACCGCTGCCGCGGGTGGAACGGGCCGCGCGCCGACCCCGTGCGGGACGCCCGCCGGGCCCTCGACGAGTTGGCGGCCTTCGCGCCGCACCTGGCGGTCGTCCTGGTCGGCCACTCGATGGGCGGCCGCGCGGCCCTCGCGGTGGCGGACCACCCGCGGGTGCGCGGGGTGGTGGCGCTGGCGCCCTGGTGCCCGCCCGGCGAACCGGTCGACCACCTGGCCCGGCGGAGCCTGGTCGTCCTCCACGACCCGCACGACCGGCGGACCTCGGCCGCGCAGTCGTTCGCGTTCGCCCGCCGGGCGGCCGCGGCCGGGGCGCGGGTGCAGACCGTGCCGATGCCGCGCGGGGGCCACGCGATGCTCCGCGGAGCGTCCGCCTGGCACCGCCTGGCGGTGGACGCGGTCGCCTCCGTCCTGACCGGACTCCCGCTGTGACGGGGTTTGCGGACGGCGGCTGCGGCTAGAAGGGCGTCCATGAGACGGACAACTTCGGTCATTTCGGCGGTGGCCCACATCGTCGCGAGCATCCTGGTCATCTGGATCCTGCTGGACCTGTTCGACGCCAACCAGGCCAACACGGTGGTCCGTTGGTTCCACAACGCAGCCGACTGGCTGGCCGCGTGGTCCCGCGGGCTGTTCACCGTGTCCAACCACACCGCGCAGGTCCTGCTGGACTACGGCGTCCCCGCCGTCGTCTACGTCGTCATCGGCAACCTCGCCACCCGCGGCCGGGTCGTCGACTGAGCGCCGTCCGACCGGCAGGGGAAGGGAGGGACCGTATGGACACCGGGTTCGCCGGCCGCCGCCTCTCGCGGGGCCGGCTGGTCAGGACGGCGGGCCGCTCGGGCTTCGTGGCGCGCGGCGTGCTCTACACGCTGGTGGGCGTGCTCGCCCTGCGGATCGCGTTCGGCGACGGTGGTGAGCAAGCCGACCGGCAGGGTGCGCTGCATCGGATCGCCGGGCAGCCGTTCGGTTCGGCGATGCTGTGGGCGCTGGCCGCCGGGTTCGCCGGAATGGCCGTGTGGCGGGCCTCGACCGCGGTCTTCGGCGAGGCGGGCCGCAAGGAGACCGGCAGCAGGGTGCTGTCGGCGGGCCGGGCCGTGTTCTACGCGTTCGTGTGCTGGGCGACAGCCGCGAGTGCGGCGGGTGCCGGCGGCGGGTCCGACGGCGACGCCGCCTCGCGGGACTGGACGGCCACCGCCCTCGGCTGGCCCGTCGGCCGCTGGCTGGTGGGCGGGGCGGGCCTGGCCCTGCTGGGCATCGGCGTCGCGATCGCCGTCCGGGCCGCCCAACGCCGCTTCCTGCGCAAGCTCGACACGGCGGCCATGCGGCCCCGGACCCGCGCCGCGGTGACGGCGATGGGGGTGTCCGGGAACCTGGCGCGCGGGGCCGTCTACGGCGCCGCCGGGATCTTCGTGGTGCTGGCCGCCGTCCGGTTCGACCCGGGGCGCGCCAAGGGGATGGACGGCACGCTCCGGTCGTTCGCGGACAGCTCCACCGGCCCGTGGCTGCTGGTCGGGGTGGCCGCGGGGCTCGTCGCGTACGGGGCGTTCTCGTTCGTTTCGGCGCGCTGGCGCCGCTTCGGGGGCGCCGGAGCGTGAGGGGCCGCGTCTCAGCCGCCGCGCTGCGGGCCCTGCAACTGCAGGGCCCGCAGCGCGACCTCGATGGCGAACCGTTCCTCGGAGTCGGTGAGTCGGCTGCCGAAGGCGCGGGTGAGCAGCCGCATCCGGTAGCGCACGGTCTGCGGGTGGACGCCGAGGGCCTCGGCCATCTGGGCGGCGGTGCCGCGGGTGGTGAGCCAGGTCCGCAGGGTGTCGATCAGCCGGGCGCGCTGGGCCGGCGTCAGGTCGGCCAGGGGCGCCAGGTGGCGGGCGGCGAGCTGCCGGACCAGGCCCGGGTCGCTCAGCAGCCAGAGCGGCAGAAGGTTGTTCTCGGTGCGGGCGAGCGGCTGGTCGGTGATGACGTCGCTCTCGACGAGCACCAGGGTCTGCCGGGCCCAGCGGAGCGAGTCGGCCGCCTCGTCCAGCGGGGTGGTGGGACCGATGGCGGCGCGGCAGTCGCTGAGCGCCTTCTCCAGGGAGGCCCGGCGCTCGCCCTCGATCCGTCCGGGGACCAGCAGGTGGGGCTCGGGATCGGCGAAGTCGATCAGGACGTCCCGGTCGAGGACGGTGCGCGAGGGGAGTGCGGTGGCGCGCAGCGCGACCAGGGTGACTTCGGTCGGCAGCGGCCAACCGGCGTGGTCGGCGAGCTCGTTGAGGGCGCTGCGGGCGACGGCGGTGCCGCCGAGGATGCGTCGCAGCAGCCGCCGGCGCCGGTGGTCGGGCTCCTCGCCGAGTTCGGCCATGGCCTGCTGGTAGCCCTCGCGGGAGAGTTCGGCGAGGTCGCCCATGTAGGCGAAGAGCGCGTCGGCGAAGGCGAGCATCACCGTGACGGAGAAGTTGTAGCGCTTGCCGACGGCGCGGGCCCGGCGCAGCCCGACCTGGCAGCCGATCCGGTACGCGGTCTGGAGCATGTCCAGGCTGCGTCCCTCGTGCGCCTCGAAGCGGCCGAAACGGCGGCAGATCTCGTCGCGTAAGGAGGTGGTGGCGGTGGGGGCGGCGATCTGGTCGACGAAGGTGGCGATGTTCTGCTCGATGCCGACCCGGATCACCCGGGCGTTGGGGCCGTCGAGCAGTTCGGCGTACTCGGGGATGGCGGCCACGATCTCGGACGCCATCTCCTTGAGGAGGCTGGGGAGTTCGGGCCTCATCACGGCGGCCAGCTCACGTGGGAGCGGTCCCAACGGCTCGGTGCGCTCCGGGGGCTGTCGCCCTGCGGTCATGTCGGTGCTCCCAGTTGGTCGGCTGCTGTGAGCGGTGCGGGTCGCCTTCGGGTACGGGCGGGGCGTGGTGGGCCCCGGCGAGGCGCGCAGCGTACAAACTCTCGGCGACAGTTGAAAGATAGACCACCGGTGGCCGTCCGCGCACCCTCCGTGCACGGAGCCGGTCCAGCCGCCGCGGACGGCCGTTCCGGGGCGCCGGGGCGGGGCGGTGCGCCGGCCCGGGTGGGGGTGCTCATTTCCTTATAAGCGTGAACTCCCTTTCTGTTGTGCGGAGACAAGAAAATACCCGCCGGTAAGTTCTGCCGGGAAATCTCCGGCGGGAGTGTTGCGCGGCCCTGTTACCCGTGCGTAACGTCCACTTCCACGACGACGGCCGATTCGCATCGGTGCAACGTCCCAGATGGTGGGCCGCTGTCGGAATTCCGCTTCGAGCCGTTTCAGAATTCCGGAAGAACCGGCCCGCGAACTCCCAGAAAGGATCAGCACGTGCGCAAGTTGACCAAGTCCACCACAGTGGCCGCCGCCGCACTCACCGCGGCCCTCGGCATGACCGCCGGCTCGGCCTCGGCCGCCGGCACCTGGACGGCCACCCCCGGTGGGGCGTGGACCGCGAAGGCGACCTCGCCCAAGCTGCTCGACACCAGGACCGGGACGCAGCTGACCTGTTCCTCCTCCAGCGCGGCGGGCACCCTGCAGAGCGGCTCCGGCCTCTCGGGCACCGGCATCTCCTCCATCACCTCGGTGAGCTGGACGAGCTGCACCGGTCCGCTGGGCATCACCTTCACGGTGACCCCGAACGGGCTCCCCTGGAGCCTCAACGCCGTGAGCTACAACTCCGCCACCGGCGTGACCACCGGCACCCTCACCGGGGTCAAGGCCCACATCAGCGGCGCCGGCTGCACCGCCGACTTCGCCGGTCCGACCAGCGCCACCCCGGCGACCCTCACCGGGACCTACAGCAACTCGACCCACACGCTGAGCCTCAGCGGCGGTGATCTGCACGCGTACAACGTGTCCGGCACCTGCCTGGGTCTGCTCAACAACGGGGACGCGGCGACCTACACCGCGAACTACGTCCTCAACGGGTCGCAGACGATCACCTCCCCGTGATCCCGGGCCCGTACCGACCGGACTGGCCGTACTGACCGGACTGACGGGACTGACCGCCGAGGGTCCACCGCTCCCGCCTCCTTCCGGGTGCGGTGGACCCGTCCTCAGCCGCCTCCCGGCTCAGACCCCGGGCCGGGAGGCGGCTGAGGCGTGCTCATCGAATGACAAGGGCTCCGCGCGGGCCTTATCAGCGGATGACAAAATTCTCCGCCCCGGCGAGATCGCCGACTTTTCCCGTGTGCGATCACTTGTCGCTGCTTGTTACCGGACCGTAGTGTCCTGCCTCCCGAACGAAAATCCAGCCCCGGGCCGGCCGGCGATCCGCCCCGCGCCCGGGGCTTCCACCCGCACGCCCCGATCCGGGGCCGAGGAGACGCAGCCATGAGGAATGCAGTGGGCACGCGCCGCTCGGTGCGCCTCGCGGCCGTTGCCGCAGCGGGGCTGCTGGCGGGGCTGCTGCCGGGGACGGACTCGGCCTCCGGCGGCCAGGACGGGCGGCTGTCGCTGGACTACACCTGCGGCTTCCCGGGCGGGAACCGGAGCGTCACGGTCGAGCTCCAGCAGGCCTACCCGGGCGGCGCGTCGGCCGGAACGGCCTTCCGACCGGGGCAGTTGACGGTCCGGGTGCCGCTGCCCGCCGACCTGGCTGGTGCCGCGGCCGGCGCGGGCGAGGTGGTGGCCGCGAGCGGGACGGCGGCCCTGACCACGGCGATCGGCCAGGGCGCGACGTCGGTGCGCGCGGACTGGACCGCGCTGGCGGCCTCGACGACCCCGCTGCCCGGGGACGGGGACGGCCTGCTCGCCTTCACCGGCACCGTGCCGGCCGTCACCGTCGCCGCGCCCGGCGAGGTGACGTTCACGGCCGGTGCCCTCGCCCTCGACCTCACGGTCCAGCGGGTCGCCAACGCGGCGGCCCCCACCCCGACCCCGAGCTCCCCGACCGCGAGCGCCCCTGCCGCGAACGTCGCTGCCGCGAGCGCCCCTGCGGCGAAAGCCGCTTCGGCGGGCGCCGCGCGCATCGCCGTCGCCTGTGTCCCCGTCGCCGGTCAGGCCGCGGAGCTGGGCCGGGTCGTGGTGGCCGAGGGGCCGGCGGGCAGCGCCGTTCCGTCGGCCCCCGCGCCCGGTGGGAGCGGTCCCGCTCGGCCGCCGGGCGGGGCCGCCGGGGGCGGAACCCCGACCGGAACCGCCGCACCGGGCGGATCGGCCTCCGCGAGCGGCTCGCCGACCCCGTCCGGCCCGTCCGCCTCCGCCGGCCTGACCGTGCCCGGCGCGGCGGCCCGCGGGGCGGCCGCCATCCGGGTGCAGGCCGGCTACCACTCCGGCACCAACCAGTGCCCGGAACCGCCGGAGGGCGCGCTGGACGCCGGGCGGCTGCCCCCGGTGCCGGAGGGCGCGATGGTGCTGCCCGACCCGGAGTACCCCTTCCCGTCGGTGCCCGCCTGCGCCTACGCCGACGGCTTCGCCAACGTCGCCAAGCTCGGCCAGGCCACGCTGGTCAACGACCCGGCGAAGTCGCCCGCCCTGGTCGGGCTGAACCTGACCCGGCGGCTGGTGATGCTCTGGGGCGACACCGACGGGTACTTCGAGGCCGACTCGCTGGGCGAACTGAAGCTCCCGGTCGCCGAGTCCACCTTCCTGACCTACGGGTTCGTGCCGACCACCGCGAAGATCGAGTTCACCCCGCTCGGCCTGCTGACCATTGTCGCCACCGGCAACGCCAACTGGAACCAGCCGAGCCTGTTCACCATCGGCGGCCACCAGTCGATGCGGATCTACGACGTCAAGGTCAACGGCACCCCGCTGGACGTCGGCCCCGACTGCCGCACCGCCGAGCCGGTCGACCTGGTGCTCAAGGGCCGCCAGGACGGCTACCTGCCGGACGGCGGCGACGGCAAGCCCGACTACACCCTGCAGGGCGGCGGTCCGCTCGCCCAGACCGACCTGTACGTCCCGCCGTTCACCGGCTGCGGCAGCCACGGCGAGGACCTCGACGCCCTGTTCACCGCCGCCGTCTCGGGCCCCGGCAACTCGCTCAACCTGATGCAGGGCCCGATCTGCACCCCCACCAGTGACCAACCCAACGGCTGCGAACCCGAGATCGTCATCCCCGACCCGCCCACCCGCCGCCGCTGACCGCCAACGACCGCGACCCCGGGAGGTGTCATGGGCATCGAAGTCACCGTCGAAGGTCTGACCAAGTCCTTCGGCGAGCAGACCGTCTGGAGGGACGTCTCCCTCACCCTGCCGGCCGGTGAGGTCAGCGTGATGCTGGGCCCCTCCGGCACCGGCAAGACCGTCTTCCTCAAGTCCGTGATCGGGCTGCTCAAGCCCGAGCGGGGCCGGGTCGTGGTCGACGGCGTCGACATGGTCAACAGCCCCGAACGGGACGTCTACGAGGCCCGCAAGCTGTTCGGCCTGATGTTCCAGGACGGCGCGCTGTTCGGCTCGATGACGCTCTTCGACAACATCGCCTTCCCGCTGCGCGAGCACACGAGGAAGAAGGAGAGCGAGATCCGCCGCATCGTCATGGAGCGGATCGAGATGGTCGGCCTGGTCGGCGCCGAGGGCAAGCTGCCCGGCGAGATCTCCGGCGGCATGCGCAAACGCGCCGGACTGGCCCGGGCCCTGGTGCTCGACCCGCAGATCATCCTGTGCGACGAACCCGACTCCGGACTCGACCCGGTGCGCACCTCCTACCTCTCCCAGCTGCTCATCGACCTCAACACGCAGATCGACGCGACGATGCTGATCGTCACCCACAACCTCGACATCGCCGCGACCGTGCCCGACAACATGGGCATGCTGTTCCGGCGCGAACTTGTCGCCTTCGGCCCGCGCGAGCTGCTGCTCACCAGCCAGGAGCCGGTGGTGCGGCAGTTCCTCACCGGCCGCCGGGCCGGCCCGATCGGGATGTCCGAGGAGAAGGACGAGGCGCAGCTGGCGCTGGAAGGCCACGTCCCCGAGCCGCCCGGCCCGCTGCCGCCGCAGCTGGAGCCCTCGCCGGGCCTCGGCCCGCGGGCGGCCGTGCAGCGCCGCCGGGCCCGGGTGCTCGCGATGGGCGACCGGCTGCCCCCGGCGGCCCGGGCGGCCGTCGGCGCCGGGCCGATCCCCCGCCAGGGGGGCCCGGCATGAGCGTTCCGTGGACGCGCACTCCCGGCCTCGGCGCGCTGCGGCAGTCCGGCGGGCTGTTCCAGCTCGCCGCCACCACCGTGCGCGACGCCTTCCGGCGGCCGTTCCAGTGGCGGGAGCTGATCGAGCAGTTCTGGTTCGTGGCCAGTGTCACCATCCTGCCCGCCGCCCTGGTCTCGATCCCGTTCGGCGCCGTCATCGCCCTCCAGGTCGGCTCGCTGGCGCAGCAGTTGGGCGCCCAGTCGTTCACCGGCGGGGCCAGCGTGCTGGCCGTCGTCCAGCAGGCCAGCCCACTGATCGTCGCCCTGCTGATCGCCGGCGCCGGCGGCTCGGCGATCTGCGCCGACCTCGGCTCGCGCAAGATCCGCGAGGAGCTGGACGCGATGGAGGTGATGGGCGTCTCGCCGGTCCAACGCCTGGTCGTCCCCCGGGTGCTGGCGACCATGCTGGTCGCGGTGCTGCTCAACGGCCTGGTCTCGGTGGTCGGCGTGCTCGGCGGCTACTTCTTCAACGTCGGCCTGCAGCACGGCACTCCGGGCGCCTACCTGTCCAGCTTCTCCGCGCTGGCCCAGCTGCCCGACCTGTACGTGGGCGAGTTCAAGGCGCTGGTCTTCGGCTTCATCGCCGGGATCGTCGCCGCCTACCGCGGGCTCAACCCGCGCGGCGGACCGAAGGGGGTGGGCGACGCGGTCAACCAGTCCGTGGTCATCACCTTCCTGCTGCTGTTCCTGGTGAACGTCGCCGTCACCGGCATCTACCTGCAGCTCGTCCCGCAGAAGGGAGCCTGAGCCATGGCCCTGCTCGACAAGCTGGACGAGAGCGGCGACCACCTGCTCTTCCACCTCCAGGCCCTGCTCCAGGTGCCGCGCACGCTCCGCCGCTACTCCCGCGAGGTGCGTCGCCTGCTGGCCGAAGTCGCGTTCGGCAGCGGCGGGTTGGGCGTGATCGGCGGCACCGTCGGGGTGATGGTCGGGATGACGCTGTTCACCGGCACCGTGGTCGGCCTGCAGGGCTACGCCGCGATGGACCAGCTCGGCACCACGGCCTTCACCGGCTTCGTCTCCGCCTACTTCAACACCCGCGAGATCGCCCCGCTGGTGGCCGGGCTCGCCCTCTCCGCCACCGTCGGCGCCGGATTCACCGCACAGCTCGGCGCGATGCGGATCAACGAGGAGGTGGACGCCCTGGAAGGGATGGGCGTGCGCAGCATGCCGTACCTGGTCACCACCCGGGTGATCGCCGGCATCGTGGCGATCGCCCCGCTGTACGGCATCGGCCTGCTCAGCAGCTACCTGGCCTCGCGGGCGGTCACCGTGTACGTCAACGGCCAGTCGGCGGGCACCTACGACCACTACTTCGACCTGTTCCTCTCCCCGGCCGACGTGCTGCTCTCCACCCTCAAGGTGCTGCTGTTCAGCGTGGTGGTGATCCTGGCGCACTGCTACTACGGCTACACCGCCAAGGGCGGCCCGGCCGGGGTCGGCATCGCGGTCGGGCGCTCGGTGCGCAACGCGATCGTGGTGATCAGCCTCGCCGACTTCCTGCTCAGCCTGGCGATCTGGGGCGCGACCACGACGGTGCGGGTGGCCGGATGAACGCCGCCCGCACGTACCGCCGGCGCGGCGCCGGGCTGGTCTTCCTGCTGGTGCCCGCCCTGCTCGCCGGGCTCTCGGTGGCCGTCTACGAGAAGGCGTTCACCGACTCCGCCGAGGTCGTCGTGGAGACCGGCAGCGCGGGCCACGAGCTGCACCCGAACGCCGACGTGAAGCTGCGCGGCGTGGTCGTCGGCCAGGTCCGGCGGATCAGCAGCGACGGCGGCGGCGCCCGGCTCACCCTGGCGCTCGACCCGGACCGGCTGCCGCAGATCCCGGCCGGGGTCTCCGTCCAGCTGCTGCCCACCACGCTGTTCGGCGAGCGGTACGTCGCCCTGGTGCCCGACGCCGCGCAGCCGGCGGCCGGCCACCTGCGGGCCGGCGCGGTGATCCGGCAGGACCGCTCCGCCGACGCGATCGAGCTGCAGCAGGTCCTCGACCACCTGATGCCGGTGCTCACCGCCGTCGAGCCCGCCAAGCTCTCCGCCACCCTCAGCGCGGTCGCCACCGCGCTGGACGGCCGCGGCACCGAGCTGGGCGCGACCCTGACGAAACTGGACGGCTACCTGGAGCAGCTCAACCCCGAACTGCCCACCCTCAACGAGGACATCCACCAGCTGGTCGCCGTCAGCCGCTCGTACGACCAGGCGGCGCCCGACCTCCTCCAGGCCCTCGACGACCTCACCCGCACCGGCGCCACCCTCGTCGACCGGCAGGCCGCGCTGGCCACGCTCTACGGCACCGGCACCGCCACCGCCCAGGACCTCACCGCCTTCCTGCGGCAGAACCGGGACAACCTGATCCACCTCACCGCCGACAGCCGGGGCACCCTCGACCTGCTCGCCCGCTACGCACCCGAATTCCCGTGCACGCTGCGGACGATGGCCAACTTCGTGCCCGCGATGGACCGCGCCCTCGGCAAGGGCACCGACCGACCCGGCCTGCACGTGAGCGTCACCACCCTGCCCTCGCGCGGCCGGTACCTCCCCGGGCAGGACACCCCGGTGTACCGGGCGAGCGGCGGCCCCCAGTGCTACGCCGTCCCCTACACCGGCCGGACCACCCCGCTCAGCGACGTGCCCTCCTTCGCCGGACCGGACCCCAGCGGCCTGGGCCTGCCCAACTCCCCGCAGGAGAACCAACTCGTCGGCGAGCTCCTCAGGGCCCGGAGGCCCGGCGCGCCACTGCCGGCCGGCGCCCCCGACTGGGCCAGCCTGCTGGCCGGCCCGCTCTTCCGCGGGGCGGAGGTGACGGTCGAATGAGGAGCGACGACCGCACCGGCCGGCGCGGCCTCGCCGGGCCGCTCACCAAGTCCCTGGTGTTCGTGGTGGTGACCGGCCTGGCCACCGGCGCGCTGGCGCTGAGCATCGCCGACACCGGCGTCGGGCGCACCGTCGGCTACACGGCCCGCTTCACCGACGTCACCGGCCTGGCCCCCGGGGACAGCATCCGGATCGCCGGCGTCCGCGTCGGCCAGGTCGACAGCGTCAGCGTGGTCGACCACCGGATCGCCCAGGTGCACTTCTCGGTCGACCGCGGCAAGCCGCTGCCCGAGTCGGTGACCGCCTCGGTCAAGTACCTCGACCTGGTCGGACGGCGCTACGTCGACCTGGAACGCGGCCCCGGCGCCGTCGACCGCACCCTGCCGCCCGGCGGCCTGATCCCGCTGGAGCACACCACCCCCGCCCTCGACCTCGCCCAGCTGTTCCACGGCTTCCAGCCGCTCTTCCAGGGCCTCGCCCCGGACCAGGTGAACCAGCTGGCCAACGAGATCGTCCAGGTGCTCCAGGGCGAGGGCGGCACGGTCGACAGCCTGCTGCGGACCGTCGGCTCGCTCACCAGCACGCTCGCCGGCAAGGACCAGGTGATCGGCCAGGTGATCGACAACCTCAACACGGTGCTCGCCACGGTGAACAGCCGCGAGGCGGGCTTCACCGACCTGGTCGGCACCCTGCAGCAGCTGGTCAGCGGCTTCGCCGCCGACCGCGAGCCGATCGGGCAGTCCCTCGACGCCATCGCCGGGCTGACCACCAGCACCGCCGGACTGCTCGACCAGGGCCGTGCCCCGCTCAAGGAGTCCGTCGCCCAACTCGGCCGGCTCTCCACCAACCTCGCCGACAACAGCGGGCAGCTGGAGACCTTCCTGCGCACCACCCCGGAGAAGATGCGCACCGTCGGCCGGCTCACCTCCTACGGCTCCTGGCTCAACCTCTACCTCTGCGAGGCCAAGGTCACCGGCGTCACCACCTACGACGGCAGCGCGCCGCCGACCGGCCTGCCCGTCACCGAATCGAGGTGCCGCGGATGACGGCCTTCCGCCCCCTGCGGGACCGCAACCCCGCCGCCGTGGGAGCCGTCGGCCTGCTCCTGCTGCTCATGGTCGCCGCGCTCGCCTACCGGGCCGACGCGCTGCCCTTCGTCGACTCCGGCACCGGCTACAGCGCCGACTTCACCGACGCGGCCGGCCTGCGCCCCGGCAACGAGGTCCGGATCGCCGGAGTCAAGGTCGGCAAGGTCACCGGGGTGTCCCTGGACGGCGCGAAGGTGAAGGTCGCCTTCGCCGTCCAGGACGCCTGGATCGGCGACGCCAGCACCGCCGCCATCGGCATCAAGACCCTGCTGGGCGAGAAGTACCTGGCCGTCGACCCGCTCGGCGCCCGGAGCCAGACCCCGGGCGAGCGCATCCCGCTCACCCGCACCACCTCCCCGTACGACGTCACCCGGGCCTTCGACGAGCTCGGCCGCACCACCGGGGCGATCGACGGCGAGCAGCTCGCCGAGAGCTTCCGGACCATCGCCGACACCTTCAAGGACACCCCGGCCTCGGTGCGCAGCGCCGCCGACGGACTCTCCGCGCTCTCGAAGACCGTCGCGAGCCGCGACAGCCAACTGGCCGAACTGCTCGCCGGGAGCCGGCAGCTCACCAAGACCCTCGCCGACCAGGACGGACGCTTCGAGCAACTCCTCTCGGACGGCGGCCTGCTGCTCGACGAGATCCGGCAGCGCCGCGACGCGATCCACCAACTACTGCTCGGAACGCAGAAGTTGAGCACCGAACTGAGCGGCCTGGTGGCCGACAACGAGCGGCAGCTCGCCCCGACCCTGGACGCGCTCGGCCGCGTCACCGCCGTCCTCACCGCCAACCAGAGCAGCCTCGACCAGACCCTCGCCCTCGCCGGGCCGTACTACCGCCTGCTCGGCAACACCCTGGGCAGCGGCCGGTGGTTCGACGGCTACCTGTGCGGGGTCGTCCCCCGCAACTACCTGCCCGCGGGCAGCGCCCCGGAGAGCGGCTGCCGGCCGCCCAAGCCCCAGGGAGGCCAGTGATGACCGCGCGTTCCCCGCGTGAGCTGCCCGCACTGCGCCGGCGGGCACTGGCGGGCGCCGCCGCGCTGGCCGTGGTCGGCGGCACCGTGACCTTCGGGGTGCTGGCCGCCCACCAGCCGGACGGCAAGCACCTGACCGCCTGGTTCGACCACACCACCGGCGTCTACCCGGGCTCCGACCTGCGGATCCTCGGCGTGAAGGTCGGCACCGTCGACGCGGTGCGGCCGCAGGGCACCCGGGTGCGCGTCGACCTCACCCTGGACCCGGGCGTACGGGTGCCGGCCGACGCCAAGGCGGTCGTGGTCGCGCCCAGCGTGGTCGCCGACCGGTACGTCCAACTGACCCCGGCCTGGACCGGCGGCCCCGAGATCACCGACCGCACCGAGATCCCGGTCGAGCGCACCTCCAACCCGCTGGAACTCGACCAGCTCTACCAGTCGGTCACCCAACTCGCCGACGCCCTCGGCCCGAACGGCGCCAACGCCACCGGCGCCCTCTCGCAGCTCCTGGACACCGGCGCGCAGAACCTCTCCGGCAACGGCCGCGCCATCGGCGACTCGATCGCCGGCCTCGGTCAGGCCGCCCGCACCCTCTCCGGGCACAGCGACGACCTGTTCGCGACCCTCGACCACCTGCAGTCCTTCACCGCCATGCTCAAGGAGAACGACGGCAAGGTCCGCTCGGCCACCGACCAGCTCGCGTACGTCACCGGCTTCCTCGCCGAGGACAAGCAGAACCTCGGCGCGGCCCTGCAGCAGCTCGCCACCGCGCTCGGGCAGGTGAAGGGCTTCATCCAGGACAACCGGGCCCGGCTGAAGACCGCGGTCGACCGGCTCGTGCCGATCACCCAGTCCCTGGTCGACCAGCGCGCCTCGCTCGCCGAACTGATGGACGTCGCGCCGCTCGCCGCCGACAACGCCCTCAACGCCTTCGACGCCGCCCACGGCACCCTCGACGGCCGGGTGAACCTCAACGAACTGAGCGGCCCGCCGCTCCCGCTGCCCCGCGTGGGCGCCGAGACCACGGGAGCGGGCCGATGAGACGCGCCACCGCCGCCACCGCGGCCACCGCGGCCCTGGCCCTCGCACTCGCGGGCTGCTCCGGCTCCTTCCACGGCATCCAGGACGTCCCGCTGCCCGGCGGCGCCGACCTCGGAGCCCACCCGATCGAGATCACCGCGCACTTCGCCGACGTCCTCAGCCTGGTGCCGCAGGCCGCCGTCCGGGTCAACGACGTGGCGGTCGGCCGGGTCACCAGGATCGAACTCGCCCCCGGCGACTGGTCGGCCGTCGTGACCATGAGGATCAACGGCGCGGTGCGGCTGCCCGCCAACGCCTACGCCCACGTCGAACAGTCCAGCCTGCTCGGCGAGAAGTACGTGCAGCTGTCGGCTCCGCCCAGCGGCGAGGCCCAGCAGGGCAGCCTCGCCACCGGCGCCGTCATCCCCGCCGCGCACACCGACCGCAGCGTGGAGGTGGAGGAGGTCTTCGGAGCGCTCTCGATGCTGCTCAACGGCGGAGGAGTGGCCCAACTCCAGACCATCACAGCAGAGTTGAACAAGGCCATGGCGGGCAACGAGCCGCAGCTGCGCTCCATGCTGACCCGGCTCGCCACCCTGACCGCCGACCTGGACGCCCACCGGCAGGACATCACCGACGCCCTCGACGGCGTCAACCGGCTCTCCGCCACCCTGGCCGCCCGCGACCAGCAGATCGGCACCGTCCTCACCGACTTCAGCCCCGGCCTGAAGGTGCTCGACCAGCAGCGCGGCGCCCTGGTCACCATGCTCCGCGCGCTCGACGGCCTCTCCGCCGTCGCCGTCGACACCGTCAACCGCAGCCGGGACGACATGGTCGCCGACCTGAAGGCGCTCGCCCCCACGCTGCAACGGCTCGCCGACGCGGGCAAGGCCCTGCCGGACTCGCTGCAGGTGCTGCTCACCTACCCGTTCACCGACGAGGTGCTCAGGGGCGTCAAGGGCGACTACCTCAACGTCTACCTCGACCTCACCGCGGCACCCGGCACCCAGATCATCCCGGCCCTCGACCCGGCGGACAACGCCCCGCCGCCCACCCCCGACCCGACGCCGGAGCCCACACCGACCGACGAACCGACCGACCAGCCGACGGACGAACCGACCGACGAGCCGACCGGCACCCCCACGGACGTGCCGACCGACCAGGCGGCGCTGCTGCGGCACCTCCAGGGCGGCGGGCTGCCGCTCCCGCTGCCGCCCGTCACCGCCCCCCAGAAGCGAGGCCGCTGATGCTCACCCGCGCCACCAGGCTGAAGAACCTCGCCTTCCTGCTCCTCTCCGTCCTGGTGCTGAGCTACCTGGGCGTCCGGTACGCCGACCTCGGACGGTACGTCGGGCTGCGCGGCTACTACACCGTCCGGGTCCAACTCGCCGAGACCGGGGGCCTGTTCGAGCACGCCAACGTCACCTACCGGGGCGTCTCGGTCGGCCGGGTCGGCCCGATCCGGCTCACCCCCGACGGCGTCGAGGCCGAACTGCGGATCAACAACTCCACCCCGCGCATCCCCGCCCGCCTCAAGGCCGTGGTGGCGAACCTCTCCGCCGTCGGCGAGCAGTACATCGACCTGCGGCCGACCGAGGACGCGCCGCCGTACCTCACCGACAACGCGGTGGTCGCCCGCGCCGACTCGTCCGTACCGCCCCCGGTCACCAATCTGCTCACCAGCGTCGACGCGCTGGCCGGCTCGGTGCCGGTGGAGTCGCTGCGGACCGTGGTCGAGGAGTTCGGCGCCGCCTTCAACGGCCAGAGCGCCAACCTCCAGGCCCTGCTGGACAACAGCAGCCACCTGCTCGACGCGGCGAGCAAGTCCCTGCCGAACAACATCACGCTGATGGAGGACGGCCGCGCCGTCCTCACCACCCAGGCCGAGGAGAGCGACGCCCTGCGCTCCTTCGCCGGCAGCGCGGCAGACCTCGCCGGACAGCTCAACGACTCCGACACCGACCTGCGGCGGCTGATCGCCGCAGCGCCGGAGGCGACCGGACAGGTGAGCGCGCTGCTCCGCGACCTCGACCCCGGCCTGAGCGTGGTGATCGCCAACCTGCTCACCACCTCCGACCTCGCGGTCACCCGCCAGCGCGGCCTGGAGGAACTGCTGGTCCGCCTCCCCGCCGTGGCCGCGGCCGGAGCCACCGCGATCGACGACAAGGGCGCGCACCTGGGCATGGCCGTCACCTTCTTCTCCCCGCTGCCCTGCACGTCCGGGTACGGCGGCACCACCTACCGCAACGGCCTCGACACCGGTCCGGCCCCCGCCTTCAACACCGCCGCGCGCTGCACCGCGGGCCCCGGCACCGGCACCGCCGTCCGCGGCTCGGCGAACGCCCCGCGCGGCGGCGTCCCCACCCCGGCCAAGCCCGGCTCCACGTCCTCCGCCACGACGACGGCCCGCACGGACCCGGGCCGGACCGCACTCCCCGGCGCCCTCGGCCTCCCCGCACTCCCGGCCGGCGGCCCGAGCGGCCTCGCGGCCCTGCTCGGCCTGGAGGCGGCGCAGTGACCGCCCGCAAGCAGCTCGCGGACCCGGAGCAGGCCCTGCCGCCGGCCCTGGCAGCCGAGCCCGCCCCGGCGGAGCCCCGGCAGGTGGTCGAGCCGACCCGGGCGGAGCCCCCGCTCGCGGCCGAGACCACTCCGGGTGAGCCCTCGCAGGCGGCCATGACCGCCACGGCGGAGCCCCCGCGAGCGGTCGAGCTGCCGCAGGCCCTGGCAGTCGAGCCCGCCCTGGCGGAGCCCTGGCAGGGGGTCGAGCCGACCCGGGCGGAGCCTCCGCGAGCGGTCGAGCTGCCGCAGGCCCTGACGACCGAGCCCGCCCCGGCGGAGCCCTGGCAGGGGGTCGAGCCGACCCGGGCGGAGCCCCCGCTCGCGGCCGAGAGCACTCCGGGTGAGCCCCCGCAGGCGACCATGACTGCCACGGCGGAGCCCCCGCGAGCGGTCGAGCTGCCGCAGGCGGTCGAGCCGCAGTACCCCGACGAGCCCTTGCCGGAGGTCGACCTGCCGAAGGCCGGCGAGCCCTCGGACACCCCCGCCGAGCCCGCGTGCGAGGTGCGGGGCGCGGCAGCCCCTCCGGCGGTGGGCCCGGGTGCCCGCACCGGGTGGCGTCGGGCGGCCGCCTGGGCCGCCGTGCTGCTCGCCGCGGCGTTCTGCGTGCTGGCCGGCGGCCGGTACTGGCAGGTGCGGACGTCCGACACGCTCGCCTTCGGGCAGGCGCGGGACGCCGCGCTCGCGCAGGGGCGCTCGGCGCTCGACCGGCTCAACACCGTGGACGCCGGGCAGGCCGAGGCGAGCCTGCGCGGGTGGCTGGAGGTGACCACCGGTCCGTTGCACGACCAACTGCAGCGCACCGGCGACGCCGACGCCACCACCCTGCGCCAGGCCGGTACCTCCGCGCACGGCTCGGTCACCGACGCCGCCCTCACCGAACTGGACACCCGCGCGGGCACCGCCCGGTTGATCGCGACCGTCACGGTCGAGCTGTCACCCAAGGCCGGCAGCCCCAGCACCGACCGCAAACGCTTCGAGGCCGGGCTCGCCCGGACAGCCGACGGCTGGAAGGTCACCTCGCTGACCGCCGTGCCCGTCGGCGCCAGCTGAGAGGACCACCCGTGACGGCCGACGACCTCCCCGCACCGCCGCCCCGGCAGAGGCTCCGGCCGCTGCCGCTCGCCCTCGCGGTGCTCGTCCTCGTGGGAAGCACCTTCTTCCTCCTCGCCAACCGGGCCGAGGCCCGGGCGAACGCCGACCGGGCGCTCACCGACGCCCAGACCACCGCCGAGGTGGTGGGAGACGTCGGCAACGCGCTCGGCCGGATCTTCTCCTACACGCCCGCCGACACCGCCGCGACGGCGAAGGCGGCCGGCGAGCTGCTGGACGGCACGGCCGCCACGCAGTACCAGGCCCTGTTCGGGCAGGTGCAGCAGCAGGTGAAGGACCAGAAGCTGACCCTGACCACCCGCGTCGTGCGCGCAGGGGTCACCGAACTGGTCGGCGAGCAGGCAAAGTTGCTGGTCTTCCTCGACCAGACTGCCCAGCGCGAGGGGAAGTCCGCGAACACGACCGCCGCCCAGCTCTCGGTCACGGCCCGCCGGACGGGTGGCCACTGGCGGATCACCGAACTCAAAGCCCGTTAGGAGAACGGAACATGGCGACACGACGGCTCGACCCGGTCCTGACGGCGGCCGTGGCGCTCCTGGTCGCCGCGGCGGTAGCGGCCGCCTGGACGGGATGGTCCTGGTACTCCGCTGCGCACGACGACACCGCGGCCTACGCCCGTTCCCGGGACCAGGCGCTGGCGGCGGGCGAGCAGGCGATCCAGAACATGAACACCCTCGACCACGCCGACCTCGCCCGGGGGCTGGACCTCTGGGAGGCCTCCACCACCGGCGACCTGCACGAGCAACTCGTCCAGGGACGGACGGAGTTCGGCAAGCAGGTGACCCAGGCGCAGACGGTGAGCACCGCCAAGGTGCTGGCCGGGGCGGTGACGGAACTGGACGAACGCTCGGGCCGGGCGGCGGTGCTGGTGGCCCTGCGGATCACCGTCCGGGCGCCCGAGCAGCAGCCCGCCGTCAAGGACAGCCGGCTGCTCGGCGAACTGACCCGCACGTCCACGGGCTGGAAGCTCAGCGCCCTCGGCCAGGCGCCCATGGGGTCCGCCACCGGCGGGTAGCCCCCGCCGCTGCCCAGCCCGCCGCCTGTCACCCGTGAAAGGACGCCATGTCGACCACCACCCGCCACGTGATCAACCGTCAACGCCGCCTCGCCGCACGCCCGTCCGCCGCGGAGACCACCGCGCCCGCCCGCCTGCCCGCCCCCGGGACCGCCCCCGGGGCCGCCCCAGAAGCCGCCCCCGAAGCCGCGGCCGGGGACGCCCCACCCCGCCGATCCCGCCGGACGCCGGTGCTCGCGGCGCTCGCCCTGCTCAGCGTGCTGCTCGGCGGCTTCAGCGCGCTCGCGGCGAGCCGGGCGGCCGACCTCCGCTCGGGGGGCGCCGCGCACAACGCCGCGCTCGCCGACCCGGCCCGGACGAGCGAGGTCAAGGGCGCCGTGATCCAGGCGGTGAACGCCCTGTTCTCGTACAACTACGCCGACACCGCCCGCACCGACGACGCCGCCAAGACCCTGCTCACCGGCGCGGCCGTCCAGCAGTACGCCGGCATGCTGGCCCAGGTCCGCCAACAGGCCCCGCAGCAGAAGCTGGTGCTCACCACCACCGTCACGGACGCCGGTGTGGTCCGACTCGACGGGGACCGGGCCAGGCTGCTGGTCTTCGCGGACCAGCGCAACGTCAGTACGGCGGCCGGCACCACCGGCAAGGACGACGCGAGCTACGCCGCCGCCATGTTCGCCGTGGACGCCGTCCGCGAGGGAGGCCGTTGGCGGATCGCCGCCATCGACACCTTCACCCGCTGACGCCGCCGGACCCCGACCCCGCCACGCACGCCGACGGCTCGCGAGGCGGCGTGACCCCCGCGCACGCTTCTGTGCGGGTACCGATGCGCGAACGATGCGAGTGTTCGGCCGGATCCCGAGCGCCGAGGGTGGTGGTCGGAGGCGCCCGCTCCGGGTGCGTGCAGGAGAGTGACCATGGACTTCCACCCCGCGGCGGCCACCCGATGAGCACGGCGCGCACGCACTGGCTGTTCGGCGACCAGCTGGGCCCGCACTTCACCGAGCCGGGCGAGGACGGGCCGGACGCCGACGCGCCCGTGCTGCTGATCGAGGCCCGGTCGGTGTTCCGCCGGCGGCGGTTCCACCGGGCGAAGGCGCACCTGGTCCTGTCGGCGATGCGGCACCGGGCCGCCGAACTGGGCGACCGGGCCCGGTACGTCCGGGCGGAGACGTACCGGGAGGGGTTGCGCCGGGCGGTGGGTTCGGCGCCGGTGACGGTGTGCCACCCGACCTCCCGGGCCGCCCTCGGGCTGGTGACCTCCCTGCCGCAGGTGGAGGTGCTGCCCCCGCGCGGCTTCCTGGTGCCGTTCGCGGACTTCCGCCGCTGGGCGGACGGGCTGGGCGGGCGGCGCCTGCTGCTGGAGGACTTCTACCGCCGGGTCCGCCGGGCCGAGCACCTGCTGCTCGACCCCGACGGCGAGCCCGCCGGCGGCCGGTGGAACCTCGACCGGGACAACCGGGAACCGCCGCCGCGCGGCGCGCCGACGCTGCCCGTCCCCCCGCCCCGCTGGCCGGTCGAGGACGACATCGACCGGCAGGTCCGGGCCGACCTGGACCGTTGGGAGCGCTCGGGCGAGGTGTCCTTCGTCGGCCGCGACGGCCCGCGCCGCTTCGCCGCCACCCGCGCCGAGGCCGAGGAGGCCCTGGAGCACTTCGCGACCGCCCGGCTCGCCCACTTCGGGCGGTGGGAGGACGCGATGCTGCACGAGGACCCGTGGATGGCGCACAGCCTGCTCTCCGTCCCGCTCAACCTGGGCCTGCTGCATCCCGGCGCGTGCGTGCGCCGAGCCGAGGCGGCGTACCGCGGCGGGGCCGCGCCGCTCAACAGCGTGGAGGGCTTCGTCCGGCAGGTGGCGGGCTGGCGGGAGTACGTGTGGCAGCTGTACTGGCACCTGGGGGAGGGGCACCGCTCCGCCAACGCGCTCGGCCACCGCAGCGCGCTGCCCGACTGGTTCGCCGACCTGGACGCCGACGCGGTGCAGGCCCGGTGCCTGTCCCGGGTGCTCGCCGAGGTCCGCGACAGCGGGTGGGTGCACCACATCCCGCGGCTGATGGTGCTCGGCAACTGGGCGCTCCAGCACGGCTACGACCCGGCCGCGGTCACCGACTGGTTCCACCGGTGCTTCGTCGACGGCTACGACTGGGTGATGGTCCCTAACGTGGTCGGCATGTCCCAGTACGCCGACGGCGGCAGGATCACCACCAAGCCGTACGCGGCCGGCGGCGCGTACCTGCACCGGATGAGCGACTTCTGCGGCCCGTGCCCGTACCGGCCCACCGAGCGGCTCGGCGAGCGGGCCTGCCCGTTCACCACCGGGTACTGGGCCTTCGTCGACCGCCACCGGGACGTCCTCGCCGCCAACCACCGCACCGCCCGCTCGGTCGCCGGGCTGGACCGGCTCACCGGCCTGCCCGAGGTGCTCGCCGCCGAGGCCGCCCGCGGGGCGTCAGCCCCCTGACGCGGACGCGAGGTCGGCCAGCACCTCGCGGGCCGCTCGCGCCCCCGACGCCAGCGCGCCCTGCACCGACCCGGTGGCCCGGTGGTCGCCGCACACGTACCGCCCCGGCGCCCACCGGCTGCTGCGGCTCAGCGGGTGCGGGGCCGGCATGGCCGGCAGCGCCCCGGGGATCCGGTACGCGGCGAGCGACCGCCACCCCGAGGTGTCGCACCCGTACAGCTCCCCGAGCCGGGCCCGGACCGCGCCCTCGTCGGCGCCGGTGCCCAGCACCGAGGTCGACACCAGCGAGAGCCCCGGCGGGGCGCAGCCCGGCACCACCTCGGAGAGGACCACCGAGTTGAGCAGCCGGCGGTCGGAGTCGACCAGGAGCATCGGCTCGGCCCGGGGGCTGCGCTCGGCCGCATGGTAGAAGGTCGTCACCGCCCGGAGCGCCGGCACCGGCAGGCCCGGCAGCAGAGCGCCCGCGGTGCGCGGGTCGGTGGCCACCACCACGCAGCGCGCGCCGATCTCCCGGCCGCCCTCCAGCTGCACGCCGTCCTCGCCCACGCCCGCGACCCGGGCCTCCAACTCCAGCGTCCCCGGCGGGAGTTGCGCGGCAAGCTGGGCCGGCACGGCTCCGATTCCGGCCTCGGGCAGGGTGAGCGACCCGCGCATCATGCTGCGCCAGTAGAAGTGGAACACCCGGCTGGAGGTGGTCAGCGTGTCCTCCAGGAAGATCCCGGCGAGGAAGGGCCGCAGCACCCCGTCGACCGTCTGCAGCGAGACCCCCGCACCGCGCAGCGCCGCCACCGTCGACACGTCGCGCCCGCCGCGCAGCAGGGAGGCCGGCAGCAGCCGGTCACGCGCACCGAGGACACCGAGCGCCACGACGTCCCGCGGCGGCAGCATCCGGCCGGGCAGCAGGTCGGCCGCCAGATCGGGCCGCCGCAGCGGATCGACGAACCGGAACCGGCCGTGCGACCCGGTCAGGACGAAGCCCGGGGTGAACCGGTGCAGCCGCAGCGCCCGCACGTCCAGCCGGCGCCGGACCTGCGGGTACGCGGTGTTGAACACCTGGAACCCGCGGTCCAGCCGGAACCCGTCGACGAGGTCGGTGCGCATCCGCCCGCCCACCCCGTCCGACGCCTCCAGCAGCCGGACCTGCCGCCCGGCCGCCGCGAGGTCCAGCGCGCACGCCAGCCCCGCCAGGCCGGCCCCGACCACCACGACATCCGCCGAACCGACCGCACGCATCATGCCTCCTCGTTCGCCCTGTCCTCCCGGCCGCTGCCGCCGGGCCCGCCACGCCGGTCCGTGCCGCGCGCGGTGTCCGGCCCGCCTGCCCGGCTGGTTCGGAGCCGCGGGTCCGACCGGATTCCGGGCCCGCGCCGCAGGGCCGCCGACGCGGCCACCGCCGCCGTGCGGCCCGAAGCCGCCGCAGCCGTCACAGCCGCACCCCGAGCCGGGCCGCCGCATCCGCCACCGGACGGCTCGACGGCGCGGTGCGCAGCAGCTCGCCCGCCAAGGGATGGGTCCGCACCACCTGGGCGGCCACCCGGTCGGCGGCCAGCAGTTCACCCGCCGCGCCCACCGCGTCCCCCGCGCGGGCCGCGGCACGCGCCCGGTCGATGCCGTGCCGGGCCCGGCGCTCGGCCGGGAGGGCACGGAGATCCATCCCCTCGATCCGCGCCAGGGCGCCCAGGTCCTCGCCGAGTTCGAGGGCCGCGTGGACGGTGTGGACGGCCCACTCGCCCTCGCCGAACCCGGTCGGTCCGGACGACGACGCATCCGTGTGCGCGAGGGCCGAGGCCGCCTCGGCCAGGTGCGCCGAGGACTCCGCCTGTCGGCCGCGCTGCCCCTCCAGCACGGCCGACACCAGGTGCAGGGTGCCCCACACCGCCCACGCCTGCGGGGCCGCCCGGCCGAGCACCGCCCCGGCCGCGGCCAGCCCGGCGTCCAGGCACTCAGCGGCCTCGGACACCGCGCCCGCAGCCAGGCCGACCTCGGCCTGCAGCCACAGCGCCGACGCCGACAGCACCGGGTCCGCGGCGGGCTCGGCGAGGTGGCGCACCTCCGCGGCCGCGAGCGCCGCCAGGTCGAGCGCGCCCAGGCGCTTGGCCAGGAGGGCGGCCTCGTGCAGGGCCCGCGCGAGGAGCCGGGACGGCTCGGTGTCGGCCGGGGCGTCGGCGGTGCGGGCTCGCAGGTCGTCCATGAGCGGGGGCAGGGCGAGGGCGAGGTTGGTCCAGCGGGCTTCCTGCCGGTGGCGGACCGCCGCCGACAGGCGGTGCCGCAGCGCGTCGACGGACGGCCGGTCGGCGGGGTCCGGGCCCGCGGTGAACACGTGGGCGGGGGACGGGCCGGCGGATCGTGCGCCGGTGGCGGCGGTGCCGGCCGGTCGCGCGCCGGCGGAGAGCGAGCCGGTGGAGGGCAGGTCGGCCCCCGGCAGGTCGGCCGCAGCCCGGGCGGGGATCCCGGACCGCAGCAGGGCCCGACGCAGCGCCGGGACGGCCCGGTGGAGCGGCCCGGTGACCGGGTCCTCCCGGCCGCACGGCAGGCCCAGCAGCTCGCCGGGCGCGACGCCGAGCGCGTCGGCGAGGGCGTCGACCATCGCGTACCGGTCGAGCCGCTGCCGGCCGGCCTCGGCGGCCCGCAGCCATTCGGTGCTGCGCCCGACCGCCTCGGCGACCTCGGCCCGGGTGAGCCCGGACGCCTCCCGCAGCAGCGCCACCCGACGGCCCACGCACAGCCCCGCGTCCATCCCGACCTCGTTCCGTGCCCGTCGTCCCGGCACCCGGGAGCCGATAGCCACGGTAGATCGACTCGGAGCGAGCGCGGCCTGACACGCCGTCGGACCCGAACGATCCTTGCGCACCGCACCGCACGGCAGCACAGCCGGTGATGCGCTGCACGAGCGCTGCGAGCTGCTGCGCGCGGCGGGCCCTCGGCAGGCTGGAACCCTCCCCGGGCGATGGAGGTGTGGGACTCATGACCGTACGGCTCACCCGAGCGGAGCTCGACGCGATCGAGGCCGTGGAGCGTCGGCTCCGGGCAAGCGACCCCGCGCTCGACCGGCTGCTGAGCCGGTGGCCCGGACGCATCGGGCGCCTGCTCTGGCGTCCCGTGCCGCTGGTCGTCCTCATCGCGGTGCTGGCCGTCGCGACCGGCGCGGCGGCCGTCTGCGCGGGCGCCGCCGCCCCGGAGGCCTCGGCTGCAGCCGTCGCCGGGGCCGTCGCGCTGGTGGCCGCGTTCCGCCGGCTCCTCCGGGTGGCCGGCCGGTGAGCGGGGGAGAGCCGCAGGCGGCGGACCGGTCGGGCCCGCCGGGAATCCGGCAGGTGGACGGGCTGAGACTGCTCGTCGCCGGTGCCACCGGCGAGCTGGGCGGCGCGGTCGCCGCCGCAGCCGCGGACCGCGGTGCCCGGGTGGTGCCCGCCGGCCGCGATCCCGACCGCCTCGCGGCCGCCGCCCGCCGTGCGGGTGCCCCGGGCACCCTGCGCTTCGACGCCTATGACCTGGACGGCTGCGCGTCGCTCGCGCCCCGCGCGGCCGACCTCCTCGGCGGACTGGACGCCGTGCTGACCGCGTTCGGGGTGGTGGCCTTCGGCCGCGCGGACGAGACGTCGCCCGAGGTGGAGGAGCACCTGATGGCGGTCAACGGGCTCGCTCCGGTCGCGGTGCTGCGCGGCGCCCTGCGGGTGGTCGGCCCGGGTGGTGCGATCGGTGCCGTCACCGGCATCGTGGTCGAGCGCCCGCTGGCCACGACGGCGGCCTACCGCGCCTCCAAGACGGCGCTGGCCGGGTGGCTCGACACCGTCCGCCTGGAGCTGCGCCCCCGACACGTCGGAGTCCTGGACGTCCGGCCGCCCCACCTCGACACGGGGTTCGCCGCCCGGGCCGTGGCCGGCCGCGCCCCGCGGCTGCCCGCCGGGGCGGACCCGCGCCCCTGGGCGGAGGCCGTCGTGGACGGACTCGCGGACGGGACGGCACTCCTGCGGCCCGGGCCGTCCGGCGAACCGCGGTGCGGCCCTTGACGCCCCGCGCGCCCGGGCACCGGCTGCGCCGCCCCGCCCGTCCGCCGGCCCGCCGCCACGACGCCGACACCCGTGCGGACACGCTCCTCGCCGACCTCGTCCCGCCGGACGGCACGGCGGACGGCACGGCGCCGGCCGTGGTCCGGCCGCGGGGCCGCCGCGCCGCCGGCGGCGCTTGATGACGCCGCGGCGGGTTCCTACCGTTGAGGGCATGGACGCCGACGACCGGGCGACTCCCCGCAGCCTGCGCGAGCGGCTGGGGTCCGCGCTGTTCGAGCGGGTGGCCGGCCCCGACGGGCCGGCCAAGCGGCGGCGCATCCACGGCACGCCCGGGCCGCGCTGGTTCCCGCCCGACGCGGCGATCAGGGCCGTGCACGGGGACGCCTCGATGTTCGTCGGTGGCCTCGCCGCCCTGCTCGTCCAGTCGCTGCACCCGTCGGCGATGGCGGCGGTCGCCGCGCACTCCGGCTACCGCAGCGACCCCTGGGGCCGGCTCCAGCGCACCAGCACCTTCCTCGCGGTCACCACCTTCGGCACCGCTGCGGACGCGCAGGCCGCGGTCGACCGGGTGCGCGCGGTGCACCACCGGATCCGGGGCACGACCGCGGCCGGCCGGCCCTACCGCGCCGACGACCCGCACCTGCTCGCCTGGGTGCACGCCGCGGAGGCGCACAGCTTCCTGCGCGCGCACGAGGTGTACGGCGCCGCGCCCCTCGATCCGGCCGGGTACGACGCCTACGTGGCGGACATGGCCGTTGTCGCGGCCGCCCTCGGCGTCGAGGACCCGCCCCGCGACCGCGCCGGGCTGGACGCCGTGCTCCACTCCTACCGGCCCGAGCTCGCCCGGACGGACGAGGCGCGCGAGGCCGCCCGCTTCCTGCTGCTCCACCCGCCCCTGCCGTGGCCCGTCCGCCCGGCGTACGGCGCGCTGGCGGCGGCCGCGGTGCACCTGCTGGAACCGGAGCACCGGGGCCTGCTCGGCCTGCCCGGCGTGCCGCTCGTCGAATGCGCCTTCCAACCGCTGGGCACGGCCGTGGTCCGGTCGATCCGCTGGGCCCTGCCCGCAGCGCCCGGACCCCGGACGGCCTCCTGAGACCCGCGCCGACCGCTGCGCATTCGATGCGAGGGGTGCCGGCCCGGCCGGGGCGACGAGGCTGAGGCCGGGCGGACGTGGAAGGAGAGGGCGATGACGTTCGACGACTCCGGTACCGAATCGGTCTGGGACTATCCGCGTCCGCCGGTCGTGGTGCCGTGCGGCGAGCGGGTCGTCGTGACCTTCGGCGGGCTGGTCGTGGCCGACTCCGTCCGGTCGGTGCGGGTGCTGGAGACCAGCCATCCGCCGGTCCACTACCTGCCGGCCGAGGACGTGCGCACGGATCTGCTGGTGCCCGCCGCCGGGCGGACGCAGTGCGAGTGGAAGGGCGTCGCCCGCTACTGGGACCTGAGGGTGGGCGCCCGGGTGAGCGCCCGTGCGGCCTGGAGCTACCCGCAGCCGCTGCCGGGCTTCGAGGCGATCCGGGACGCGTTCGCCTTCTACCCGGAACGGGTCGACGAGTGCCGGGTCGGCGAGGAGCCGGTGTCGGCGCAGCCCGGCGACTTCTACGGCGGCTGGATCACCTCCCGCATCCGCGGCCCGTTCAAGGGCGCGCCCGGGACCGGAGGCTGGTGAGGGCGCGCGGCTCCGGTCAGCGGGCGTCCCCGGTGGCGAAGTCGGGGAGCTCGGGGGAGAGGAGTTCCTCGGCCCCGCCGTCGAGGAGCTCCTGCATCGCGGTGGAGCGGGGGAGCATCGTGCTCTCGTACGCGCGGACGGCCGCGCCGAGGCTGTCGCTCCCGGCGACGGCGAGGGCGAGCTCGCAGGCGTCGAGCATGGCGAGGTTGACGCCGACGCCCAGCGGCGGCATCAGGTGGGCGGCGTCGCCGAGCAGGGTCACGCCGGGGTCGTGCTCCCAGGTGTGGGGGACGGGCAGGGCGTGGATCGGCCGGTCGACGTACCGGCCGTCGTTGTCGGTGATCAGCCGGCGGAGCTCCGGTGACCAGTCCCGGAAGGACTCCAGGAGCCGGGCGCGGACGGCGTCGGTGTGCCCGGGGGCGGGGCCGGCGGCGGTGGGCCGGTCGACGGGGGTGCGCTGGATGACGTAGACGCGGATGTGGTCGCCGCCGTTGCGCTGGGCGAACAGGGCGCGGTCGCCGTCGGCCGCCGCCGCGCTGCCCCGGCCGACCAGCTCGGCGATCTCGGGGTGCCGGTTGTCGACGTCGTGGAACCAGGCCTCCAGGAAACTGACACCGGTGTACCGCGGGGTGGCGGGCGAAACGGCGCGGCGGACCCGGGACCAAGCGCCGTCGGCGCCGACGACGAGGTCGGCCTCGACCGCGGAGCCGTCGGCGAAGCGCAGCCGCCGGGGGCCGCCGGCGGGGCCCTCCACCGCCTCGACCGCGCTGCCCCAGCGCACGGTGCCGGGCCGCAGCGAGCCGAGCAGGAGGTCGCGCAGGACGCCGCGGTCGATCTCCGGCTTCGTGCGCTCCCCCTCCTCGGGGACGTGGTGGAAGACCAGGTCTCCGGACGGGTTCAGCTGGCGCATCTCCTGCCCCTCGGGGCGGGAGAGCCGGTGGAACTCCTCCAGCAGTCCGGCCTCGCGCAGCGCGATCTGGCCGTTGTCCCGGTGCAGGTCGAGGGTGCCGCCCTGGTCCCGGGCGTCGGGGCCGCCGTCGCGGTCGTGGACGGTGACCGGGATGCCGTGGCGCTGGAGGATCCGGGCGAAGGTCAGGCCGCCGGGGCCGGCGCCGACGACGGCGATGCGGGGTGCGGGGGTGGTGTTCATGCCTCCAGAAAACCAGAACGACTTCACAAGTGCAACGGTTGCACTTTTGAATCCGCACCACCCAAGGCGGTACGATCCTCGGCATGAGCGAGAGCGACACCGGGCCCGCGCCGATCGGGCGCCGCGAACGCAAGAAGGCCGCCACCCGCCAGGCGATCGCCGACGCCGCCCTGCGCCTCTTCCTGGAGCGCGGCTACGACGACGTCGGCATCCGCGAGATCGCCGACGCGGCCGACGTGTCCACCACCACGCTCTTCAAGCACTTCCCGGTCAAGGAGGCGCTCGTCTTCGACCAGGACGCCGACCAGGAGGCCCGGCTGCTCGCCGCCGTGCGCGAACGCCCCGCGGGCTGTTCGATCCCGGCGGCCCTCCGCGAGCACGCGCTGCGCCACCGGATGGCCGCCGCCGACCGGGACGAGCGCTTCACCGCCTTCTTCGCGCTGGTGAACGGCACGCCCGCCCTGCGGGACTACCTCCAGGGCATGTGGATGCGCCACGCCGCGGCCCTGGCCCGGGTCATCGCCGAGGAGAGCGGCCTGCCCGAGGACGACCCGGCCTGCGCGGCCCTCGCGCACTTCGCCCTCGAAGCCCCCCGCGCCGCCGACGGCCGGCCGGACCCCCGCCGGGCGGTGGCCCGCGCCTTCGACCTGCTGGAAACCGGCTGGCAGGCCCTCGCCGCCGACCGCTGACCGGCCGCGCCGGTAGGCGGTGCCATCCGATCGGGCCCGCGCTCCGAACAAGGGCTGACAGGGAGCGCACCCGTACCCCGGAAGGAACACCGCCATGGTCACCGTCGAGCGGAGCATCGTCCTCGACCGCCCCACCGACGACGTGCTCGCCTACCTGGCCGACTTCGGCAACACGCCGGAGTGGGACCCGGGCACCGAGAGCTGCACCCGGCTCGACAGCGGGCCGGTCGCGCCGGGCGCGAGCTGGCTCAACGTGTCCCGCTTCCGCGGCCGCCGGACCCAGCTCACGTACACCCTGGAGAGCTACCAGGCGGACCGGCTGCTCTTCGTCGGCCGCAACCGCACGGTCACCGCGACCGACGACATGACGCTGCGGTCGGTCGACGGCCGCACCCTCCTGGTCTACCGCGCCCAGCTGCGGTTCAAGGGCGTCGCCCGGCTCGCCGCGCCCTTCCTGCGGTCCGCGTTCGAGCAGCTCGCCGACCAGGTCGCGGAGCGCATGCCGCGCGTCCTGGCGGCCCCGGAACGGAGGTGACGGCCGTGCCCGCGCCCACCGGCGGCCGGCCCCGCGACCTGGTGGACCGGATCGCCCGCGCCGTCGCCGACAACGACCCGGTCGCCCTGGAACTCCTGCTGGCCGCGCTGGAGGCGGTGGCCGACCCCCCGATGCTGGACCGCCTCGACGCGGCGATGGGACGGGCGGTGGTTCCCCACCGGCGGCAGGCGGCGGCCGCGGCCGGCGGGCAGCCGGGCTGAGCGCTCGCCCGCCGCCGGTCAGCCGCGGGCGACGCGCAGGGCCCAGACGATCAGCGGGGCCTGCAGGGGGAGCCGGGCGACGGCGGCGGCCCGCAGTGGGGCGGGCTTGTGGCGCCAGTCGTACGCCATCTTGACGTTCGCTGGGAACACCGCGGCGAACAGCCCGGCGGCGGTGAGCGCGCCGGCCCGGCGGGTCGCCGGGAGGGCGACGGCGGCGCCGACCGCCAGCTCCGCGACCCCGCTGAGGTGCGTCCAGGTGCGCGGCGAGCCGGGCAGGCTGCGCGGCACGATCGCGTCGAACTGGCGCGGCACCACGAAGTGGGCGACACCGGCGCCCAGCAGGAGGCCGCTGAGCAGGCGGGCAGAGCGGTCGGTCGGCATGGTGCTCCTCGGCGTTCTCGGCGGGGGCGTGCGGGGCTTCGACGGACAGCGGCGATGCTACCGGCCGGTAACGTCCGGTGGGAAGCACCGGTCCGGGGCCGGACGGCCCAGGCCGTTCTGCGGCGCCGCTCCTACGATGAGGGTGGAGGCCGCCGACGCGGTCGGGCGGAGCCCGTCCACGCCGGCCCCCTCCTTCCGGTCCGCGCCGTCCGCGACGCGGTCATCGCAGAAGGAGCGCACGACATGAGCAGCAGCGTCACCGGACCCGACCGCGGTGCCCCGGCCACGAAACACCGGCCCTTCGCCGCCGGGTGGACCGTCTTCGCCGCGGTCATGCTGGTCCTCGGCGGCATCCTGAACCTCCTCCAGGGGATCTCGGCCATCGCCAAGGACGACCTGGTGGTCGTCACCCGCGACTACACGTTCTCGTTCAGCACCTCGGCCTGGGGCTGGATCCACCTGATCCTCGGCATCGTGATCGTCCTGGCGGGACTGGCGCTCTTCAGCGGCGCGGTCTGGGCCCGGGTGGTCGGCATCGCCCTGGCCGTCCTGAGCATGATCGCCAACTTCCTGTGGCTGCCCCACTACCCCGTCTGGTCGGTCGTCCTGATCGCCGTCGACGCCTTCGTCATCTGGGCCCTGTGCGTCGGAACCAGCAGAAGGGCGGACTGACGACGTGCCCCCTAGGTCCGGGGCAGGAGGACGGTGAAAACGGTCCCGTCCGCGGTGCTGCGGACCTCGGCGACACCGCCGTGCGCGGTCACCACGGCCCGCACGATCGCCAGCCCGAGGCCTGTGGAGCCGGTGGAGCGGGACCGCGCCCGGTCTCCCCGGACGAAGCGCTCGAACACGCGGTCGATCAGCTCGGGCGGGATGCCGGGCCCGGTGTCCGCGACCACCAGGCGGACCGACCGCTCCGCCGCCTCGACTCCCAGGGTCACCCGCGTCCCCGGCGGAGTGTGGGAGCGGGCGTTGGCGAGCAGGTTGGTGACGACCTGGCGCAGCCGGTCGGCGTCGCCCCGGACGAGTACGGGCTCCGCCGGCAGCTCGAGGAGCCAGCGGTGGTCGGGCCCGGTGGCCTGGGCGTCCGCGACGGCGTCCAGCGCGATCCTGGTCAGGTCCACCTCCTCGTCGGCCAGCGGCCGGCCGGCGTCGAGGCGGGCGAGCAGCAGCAGGTCCTCGACGATCGCGCCCATCCGCCGGGCCTCGGCATCGATCCGCTCCAGGGAGTGGTGCACGGGGTCCGGCACCGGCCCGGGGTGGCGCAGCGCCAGTTCGGCATGGCCCCGTACGGTCGCGACGGGTGTGCGCAGTTCGTGGCTGGCGTCCGCCGCGAAGGCGCGCAGCCGCTCCTCGATCTCGTGGCGGCGGTTCAGCGACGAGCCGATGTGGTCGAGCATCCGGTTGAGCGAGGCGCCGACCCGGCCGACCTCGGTGCGCGGGTCGTCGTCGGGAACGCGGTGGGAGAGGGCGACCGCGCCGCTGTCCAAAGGCAGTTCGCTCACCTCCTCGGCGGTGCCGGCCACCCGCTCCAGGGGGCGGAGCGACCAGCGCACCCACAGGGTTCCGGCGACGCCCACGGCGACCAGGGCCACCGCGAACACCGTCAGCTCCAGGCTGATCAGGCGCTCGGTGGTCTCCTCGACCGGGTGCAGCGGCAGCCCGGTGACCAGGACGTCGCCGTCGCGGCCGGAGACGGCGCGCAGCCGGTAGTCGCCGAGCGCGGCGATTCCCACGGTGCGCGCCGCGCCGTCCACCGGCAGCGCGGCCACCGCCCGCTGCTCGGCGGAGGTGAGGGTCACCCCGTCGTCGTCGTTGGGCTCCACGCCGTCGTCCGCGTCGCCGTCGACCACGCCCGCCGCGGTGACCCGGCCGGACACCAGGCGGGCCCCGAAGGTGCCGGGCGCCTGCGCCCTGGTGTCGGCGCCGTCGGTCGGCGCCCCGTGCTCCAGGCTCGCCGCGTACCGGCCGCCGGCCACGGCCAGCTGCTGGTCGAGCCGGTCCACGAGGAAGTGCCGCAGCGCGGCCGTGGTCGCCAGCCCCACGCCGACGAAGGCCAGGACGAGCAGCGCGAGCAGTCCGGCGACCAGCCGGGCCCGCAAGGTCCGGGGGACGAGCCGGGGCCGGCGTGCGGCCCGGCGGCTCACGGGGCGGCCTTGATCAGGTAGCCGGCCCCGCGGACGGTGTGGATCATCGGTGGCCGTCCGGCGTCCACCTTCTTGCGCAGGTAGCTGATGTACAGCTCGACGACATGGGCCTGCCCGCCGAAGTCGTACGACCAGACGGCGTCGAGGAGCTGCGCCTTGCTCAGCACCTGACGCGGGTGCTGCATCAGGTGGCGGAGCAGCGCGTACTCGGTGGGGCTGAGCTCGACCGGCTCGCCGCCGCGGGTGACCTCCCGGGCCCGGTCGTCGAGGACCAGGTCGCCGAGGACCAGGGCGTGCTCCGGCGGCCCGCCCGCGGGCCGCGGCTCGGTGCGGCGCAGCAGGCCGCGGAGCCGGACGGCGACCTCGGCCAGGCTGAACGGCTTGGTGACGTAGTCGTCCCCGCCCGCGGCGATGCCGGCGATCCGGTCCTCGACGCCGTCCCGGGCGGTCAGGAAGAGCACCCGGACCTCGGGCTGCTCCCGGTGGAGCAGGCGGAGCACCTCCATCCCGTCGAGGTCGGGCAGCATCATGTCGAGGACCACGGCGTGCGGGTGCCAGGCCGCGGCGATCTCGACCGCTTCCCGGCCGCGGGTGGCGCCGCGGGTCTCCCACCCTTCGTAGCCGAGCGCGCCGCAGAGGACGTCGACGAGGTCGGGTTCGTCGTCGACCACGAGGATCCGCCAGGTCGGCTGAGTGCTGGGCTCCACTGTGCTCCCGGGTGCTGGTCTGGCTGCCGTCCCCATTGTGGCCGCCGCGATGAGAAAGCGGTGAGATCCAGTGCCCCCCGGTTCTCGATCCCGACCGCGCTGACCTGCGGAGGAACCGTCCCGGTCCGCTCGTCGGGGGCCCGGACTCAGAGGGAACTGAGAGGTTGCGGTGGCAGGGTTGGTCCCCTCGGCGGCACCGTGCCGCCCGAGGTCGGAAGGAGGCCGGGGATGGTCGCCGTCGCACCGCGGCGCACGCCGCCCGCCAGTCGGCACGCGCGCCGTGATCCCCGCCGCTTCCCGGTCGCGGCCGTGCCGGCGGCCGTCCTGGCCGCGATCGCGCTGGGCGGCCTCGGGGTCCTCGCGCTCTGGTGGCGCGGCACCGGCTCGGTGACCGGGGCGGCGGGCTGGCTGACCGGCGCGGGCCGGATCACCGGCCTGCTGGCCGGGTACGCCGCACCCGTCCTGCTGCTGCTGATGGCCAGGATCCCGGTCCTGGAGCGGGAGGTCGGCGCGGACCGGCTGGCCCGCTGGCACGCCTTCGGCGGCCGCTACCTGGTGTCGCTGACGGCCGTGCACGTCCTGACGATCGTCTGGGGCTACGCGTTGACCGGTGGGCACGGTCTGCTGGGCGAGGGGGTGGACATCGTCCTCCACTACCCCGAAATGATCAAGGCGTCGCTGGGCACGCTGCTGATGTTCGCCACCGGTGCGGTCTCCGCCCGCGTCGCCCGTCGCCGGATGTCCTACGAGGTCTGGTACTACCTGCACCTCGCGACCTATCTCGCCGTGGCGCTCGCCTTCGGGCACCAGTTGGCCACCGGCGCCGACCTCGGTGACGGACCGGCCCGCCTCGCCTGGTCGGCGCTGTACGTGGGCACCGCCGCGGCGCTCGGCTGGTTCCGGCTGGCCGTGCCGTGGCTGCGGGACCGGCGGCACCGACTGCGGGTGGCGGAGGTCCGGCCCGAGGGTCCGGGGGTGGTCTCGGTGTTCCTGACCGGGGAGCGCCTGAGCGAGCTGCGGGCCGAACCCGGCCAGTTCTTCAGGTTGCAGTTCCAGGCCCCCGGGCTCCGCTGGGCGGCCAACCCGTACTCGCTGTCCGCACCGCCGCACGAGAGGTTCCTGCGCTTCACGGTGAAGGACCTCGGGACGCACAGCGCCGCCGTCGCACGGTTGCGGCCGGGCACCCGGGTGCGGGCCGAGGGCCCGTACGGCGCCTTCACCGAGCGGCTGCACCGGCGGTCCAAGGTGCTGCTGCTCGGCGCGGGCGTCGGGATCACCCCGCTGCGGGCATTGTTCGAGACGCTGCCGGGCGAGGTCACGCTGGTCCAGCGGGCGCGCCGCCCCGAGGACCTGCTCTTCACGGCCGAGCTGGCCGCGGTGGCCGAGCGACGGGGCGGGCGGGTCCTGGCGCTGACCGGCTCCCGCGCCCAGGTCGGGGACCTCGGCGAAGCGCTGCGCAGAGCGGTCCCGGACCTGGCCGCCCACGAGGTCTACCTGTGCGGTCCGGAGCCGATGGCCGAGGAGGCCGTCCGGGCCCTGCGGGCCGCCGGTGTGCGCCCCGGCCGCATCCACCACGAGTCGTTCGCCTTCTGAGGAGCACCGCCATGCGCCGAGCCGTCGTCACCGGTGCCGCCACCGCGGCCGGGGTCGTCCTGCTGCTGTCGCTGAAGCCGCACGAGAGCGCCCCCGCCGCCGCGATCGGCACGCAGGCCGACACCGAGCCGGCCGCGGGTCGCAGCGAGCCGACCCCGGGTCCCGCCACCACCGGAGCACCGTCCGCGGCCCCGTCACCCTCCGCGTCGGGGAGCCCGTCCGCCTCGGCCGCGTCCCGGGCGGTCACCGGCGGCGCCGTGGACACCCGGTACGGACCGGTGCAGGTCAAGGTGACCCTCGCCGGTTCGCGGATCACCGCCGTCGACGTCGTCCAGTACCCCGCCGAGGACCGGCGCGACCGCGAGATCAACAGCTTCGCGCTGCCCGTGCTCAACAGGGAGGCGATCGCCGCGCAGAGTGCCCGGATCGACGTGGTCTCCGGGGCGACCTACACCAGCAACGGGTACATCCGTTCCCTGCAGAGCGCCCTCGACCGGGCCGGACTGTGAGCGCCGCACCGGCGGAACCGGTCCGCCACGCCGAGCACGTCATGGGAACGGTCTTCTCCGTCACCGTGCGCGACCCGGGCCCCGGCACCGGGCCGGCGTTGGAACGGGCGATGGCACGGCTGCACGAGATCGACGCGGTCTTCTCGACGTACCGCGAGGACAGCGACATCAGCCGCCTCGACCGCGGGGACACCACCGTCGAGGACTGCCACCCCGACGTGGCGGAGGTTCTGGCCCGGTGCCGGGAGACCGCAGCCCAGACCGACGGCTGGTTCACCGAACGCCCAGCCGGGCGGCTCGATCCGAGCGGCTGGGTCAAGGGCTGGGCGGTGGAGGAGGTCGGCCGGATCCTTCGGGCCGGGGGCTCCCGCGAGCACTGCGTGAGCGGCGGTGGGGACGTCCTGACCGAAGGCGGGCCGTGGCGGGTGGGCGTGGCGCACCCCTTGGTGCCGGGCGCCCTCGCGGGCGTGGTGACCGGCACCGGCCTGGCCGTGGCGACCTCCGGCACGGCCGAACGGGGCGCCCACGTGATGGACCCGTTCACCGGCCGCCCGGCCACCGCCTTCAGTTCGGTGACCCTGGTCGGTGCCCCGGAGGTCGGACTGGCCCGCACCGACGCCTGGGCCACCGCCGTGTTCGCGATGGGCCCCGAGCGCGGACCGGCCTGGGTCGAGCGACAGCCCGGGGTGGAAGCCCTCGCCGTCCTCCCGGACGGCTCCCGGCTGCGGACGGGCGGCCTGTCCCGCTACCTGCCGCCCGTGGGACCCGCCGACTGGACCCTGCCCGCCGCCGCCCGGTGAGCGGTCGTCGGTGCCGCACGGCCCGTCGGGCACCGGCGGAGCGTCAGACCAGCGCGGCGCCCCAGGACCTCGCCCGGTCGAGCTCGCCGGCGCGCAGCGGTCCGTCGGCCTCGTCGATCAGGAAGCCCTCCGGCTCGGCCACGACGTCGTAGTGGTGGTGGGTGAGCCGGTGGGCGATGCCGTCGGCCGCTCCGCCGGGGTGCTTGATGGCGGCCCGGGTGTCGAACGCGGCGGCGTGGGTGCCCGGTTCGGTGTCGGGGAGGCTGTGGAACCAGGTACGCAGCCCGGGTCCCTCGGTGGTGGCGCGGGCCTCGTCGGCCTGCTCCTGGTGCCCGGCCTTCTTGGCCTCGGCGGAGGCGGCCATCTTCCGGCTGAGCCGGTTGGACATGCCGTGCATGTGGGTCGGCCCGCCGACCACCAGCAGGTCGGCCGTGCGGGTGACGTCGACGCCCGCCTCGGCGACCGGCAGGCAGCTGACCGTGGCGTCCGGACTGGCGTCGTGGACACCTTCGGCGATCGCCTCGGCGACCTCCCTGGTGTTGCCGTACATGCTCTCGTAGACGATGACGGCTCGCATCGCTCCCACCTTCTTCCCACCGCCGCCGCGCCGCGGCGGCGGTGCTCGTCATTCGTGAGGGACCACCGCGACCGGGCACCGGGCGTGGTGGACGGCCGCATGGGTGACGTGACCGATGTGGGGCCCGGGAGCGCCACGCCGGCTCCGACGGCCGACGACCAGGAGGCTCGGCCGGTCGGCCGCCTCCAGGAGCGTCGAAGCGGCGCTGCCGCGCAGCAGCGTGGCGGTGCACCCGACGTCGGGGTACTTCTCGCTCCAGGCGCCCACCAGGTCGTCGAACTGCTGCTGCTCGACGCCCGCGATCTCGTCCTCGATGCCCGCGACCGCGGTGGGCGCGAGGTACTGGGCGGCGCGGGCCGGCTGCCAGGCGTGGACCACGCGCAACGGCAGCTCCCTGCGTCGGGCGGTGTCGAAGGCGAAGGCCAGCAGGTCGTCGCAGGGGCTGCGCGGGTCCAGTCCGAGGACGATCCCGGGCGCGGGCGGCGGCGCGTCGGCGACGGGTGCGCGGACGAGGACGGTGGGACAGGCGGTCCGGGCGAGGACGTGCTGGGCGACCGATCCGACGAGGAAGCCGCGCAGCGTGGTGAGGGCGCGGGAGCCGAGGACCAGGAGGGAGGAGGTCCGGCTCGCTGCGACGAGCGCGTCCTCGGCGCTGACGGGCATCTGCACCGGTCGCACCTCGACGCCCGGCAGCAGGGCCCGGAGCCCGCGTTCCGCCGAGGTGAGCCGGCTCCTGCCCTCCGCCACGGCGTCGGGCGTGCCGAGCAGGTGGGGCGCGGCCCACGGCCAGGCCTGCAGCAGCTCCAGCGGGACTCCCCGCAGCGCGGCCTCGTCGACCGCCCACTCCGCGGCGGCCAGCGCCTGGGGCGATCCGTCGAAGCCCACGGTGACCGGCCCGTCCATGATGACCTCCGGCGCGCTCGAAGTGGCTGGTCCGCTGCCAGTCTTCCGCGTCGCGCACGGCGGGGGAGGGTGCCGACCGGCCCTGTTCGCGGTCCGGTCGGCCCCGTCGCGTCCGGTGTGGCTAGACGACCGTGCCGGTCAGGCCGCGGGCGGTGACGATCTGCGCGGTGCCGTCCGCCAGGCGGTAGGAGATGCCGACCACGGCCGCGTCGCCGGCGGCGACGGCGTCGGCCACCACGCGGGAGCGGTCCAGCAGGAGGTCGACGGTGTGCCGTATGTGCTCGTTGATGAAGTCGTCGTCGTGGGTGAAACCGGCGGCGAGGGTGGCCAGCACGCTGGGCGTGACGCGCTCGATCACGTCGCGCACGTACCCCGGCGCGGTCGTGCCGTCCTTGATGGCGGCGCGGGTCGCGGCGACGGCGCCGCAGGAGTCGTGTCCGAGGACGACGACCAGCGGGCTGCCCAGGACGCTGACGCCGTACTCGATGCTGCCGAGCACCTCCGGGCCCATCACGTGACCGGCGGTGCGGACGACGAAGAGGTCGCCCAGGCCCTGGTCGAAGATGATCTCCGCGGCGAGGCGGGAGTCCGCGCAGCCGAACAGCACGGCGAACGGGCTCTGCGACGGGGCGGTGGCGGCCCGACGGGCGGCGTCCTGGTTGGGGTGCTCGGGCTCGCCGGCGGTGAAGCGCCGGTTGCCCGCCAGGAGTGCGTCAACGGCGTTCTGGACAGTCAGTCGATCGATCATGGCCGTAGCCTATGCGGACTCGGCCCCCCGCAGGTTTCCGGTCCGTGACGTGGTCACGGGTGGCCCTCCCGCCACGCCGCGCCCGAAAACAGTGCACGACCGCTGCGAGGGGATCCTCCCGGGCCGGGTCGCCACGATGGGTGCAGAGGAGGACCACCATGACTCTCGCCGACTCCACCCCGTCGACCCCTCCCGAACCGGACCGTCCCGGACTGCGGACGCCCGAAGAGACGCCCGAGTGCGAGGGGTCGACCAGCCACGGGATCTCGATCCCCGAACCGGTCGAACTGCGCACGGCCTGGCCGAGCTGGATCCCCCTGCTCGCCATCGGCCTGCTGGTGGTGAGCTTCGTGGGCTTCGCCGTCGCGCGGGTCTGCGGGTGGGGAGGCTAGGCCCGCACTCCGCACGACCCCCGCCCCCGCTCCGTCCGGCTGCTCCGTCCTGCGCGGGCCGGGCGGAGCGGGCTGACGGAGCGGCCTGACGGAGCGGGCCGTCCCCCGGTTGCGACCGGTCAGCCGCCGGCGCCCGCATAGAGGGCGATGGCGTCGCCCGCGCCGACGGTGGCGGAGAAGGTGCCGTTGCCGGCGACGGTGTACTTGGGGCCGCTGCAGCCGCCGCCCGCGCTCGGGTCGCCGTGCTGGACGTCGCAGTAGCTGCCCGCCGGGAGCGAGGTCTGGAAGGTGCGGGTCAGCGCGGTGGTCTCGTGGTTGATCGCCACGTAGCCCTTGGAGCCGCGGCCGAAGGCGATGGCGTTGTTGCCGTTGGACCACCAGTTGGTCACCGCGGTGCCGTTGGTGGCGTTGCGGAAGCCGACCATGTTGGCGATCTGCCGCCAGGCGTGCTGGCACTTCCAGCCGTTCTGGTAGCAGGCGGTGACGCTGCCGCCGTTCGGCGGTCCGGCGTCGATGTCGGTGAACTCGTAGCCGGAGTACACGTTCGGCGAGCCGTAGGGCCAGGCCAGCAGGTAGACGTTGGCGAGCGTGTAGGTGTTGCCGTTCTTGTAGTTGAGGGTGGATCCGTTCCGCTCGGTGTCCCAGTTGTCGGTGAAGGTGCGGGAGTTGGTGCTGGGGAGGTAGCCGGCGCCCCAGGAGTCGTTCCAGTTGCTCAGGTAGGCGAGCTTCTCGCTGGTGAAGATCCGCTTGAGGTCGTAGGCGCCCATGAAGGCGTCGACGTCGCCGGTGCCGGTGTACTCGCCGGGCTGCACGGCCTCGCCGGAGCCGTAGATGACCTCCTGGGCCCAGTAGATGCCCGGGTTGGTCAGCTTGGCCTTGATCGCGGCCAGGTCGCCGGAGGCGATGTGCTTGGCGGCGTCGATCCGGAAGCCGTCCGCGCCCTTGGCGATCAGGCCGTTGAGGTAGGCGGCGATGGTGGAGCGGACGTAGTCGCTGCCGGTGTCGAGGTCGGCCAGGCCGGAGAGCTGGCAGTTCTGGACGTTGGCCCGGTCGGCGTAGTTGGAGATGTTCGTCCGGCAGGAGTGGAAGTCCCAGTCCTGGTAGTAGCCGGGGTAGTTGTACTTGGTGTAGACGGTGCCGCCGGTGCCGGTGCCGGACCCCGCGCTCATGTGGTTGACCACGGCGTCCACGACGACCTTCACGCCCGCGGCGTGGCAGGTGTTGACCATGGAGGTGAACGCGGACGCGTCGCCGAGCCGTCCGGCGATCTTGTAGCTGACCGGCTGGTAGGAGGTCCACCACTGGCTGCCCTGGATGTGCTCCTGGGGCGGCGAGACCTCGACCCAGCCGTAGCCCTTGGGGCCGAGCACGTTGGTGCACTCCTTGGCGACCGAGGCGTAGTTCCACTCGAAGAGGGTGGCGGTGACGGTCTTGCTGCCCGGAGTGGAGGCACGGGCTTCGGGGGGAGCGGTCGCGAGTCCGGCCGCCGCCGTCGCCGCGATCAGGGTCGCGGTGACGAGGGAGGCGCTGCGCCGACGGTGGGGGACGGGCGAGCGGTGGTCCACGGGTTCTCCAGGTGGGGTGGGAGCCGGGATTGCCCGAAAAGCGCACGGCACCTCCTGCAGGTCCTTGCTGCAAGAAGCCTGAAACTTGCCGGAAACATTTTCGGTAGCGCAGACCGTACGGGCGGCGCCGACGGGGCGTCAAGGCTCTTGACCGCGTCCGTACACCAACTCGCTCAGAGGCGGACCACGACCAGGGCGGTGTCGTCGGTGGCGCCGTCGGGCGGCAGGAGCTCGGTGAGGACGGTGTCGGCCAGCACCTCCGGGTCCGCCGAACGGTGGGCGGCGAGCGACCGGGCGAGCCGCTCCAGGCCGACGTCGATGTCCTCGGTCCGGCGCTCGACCAGGCCGTCGGTGTAGAGGGCGAGCGTGTCGCCCTCGGAGAACCGGACGGCCGCCTCGGGGCGCGGGCGGTGGTCGGGCCGGGCGCCGAGCGGCGGATCCGTGGCCCCGTCCAGGAACTCCACCGTGCCGTCGCGGTGCACCAGCGCGGGCGGCAGGTGGCCGGCGCTGCTGTACCTGATGGTGCGGTCGGCCGCGTCGATGAACGCGGTCGCGGCGGTCGCGGACTCGGCGCCCTCGACGAAGCGCGCGTACAGGCCGAGCACCTCCAGCGCCTGGGCCGGGCCGCGGGCGACCCGGGAGGCGGCGCTCAGGGCGCTGCGCAGTTGGCCCATCACCCCGGCGGCGGCCAGGCCGTGACCGACCACGTCGCCGACCGCGACCGCGACCCGCTCGCCGGGCAGCTCGACCAGGTCGTACCAGTCGCCGCAGACGTTGAGCGCGCCGAGCGCGGGGCAGTAGCGGACGGCGGCGCGGTGGCGCTCCAGCGGCCGCGGGGCGGGCAGCATGGCCTCCTGGAGGGCGAGCGCGACCTTCCGTTCCTGGGCGTGGGCCTCGCGCAGCCGCTCGTTCACCTCCTGCAGCTCGCGGGCCCGGGTGTACAGCTCGGCCTCCAGGACGCGGGCCCGGTTGCCCTCGGGCAGCCCGTGCGCGCGGATCAGCTGGGTGATCTCCTCGACCCGGTGGACGAGCAGGACGGTGCGGCCCTCGCCGTCGAGGATCGGTACGTTGACCGGGCTCCAGTACCGCTCCTCCCACTCCCCGGGCCGCTCCGCGGACTGGACGTCGTAGCGCTGCAGCGCCATGGTGTCGCGCTCGCCGGTGGCCAGGACCCGGTTCAGCGAGGCCGCGAGGTTGCGGACGCCCGTGGCGTTCGGGTCGTTGGGGTTGTCGGGGAAGACGTCGAAGAGGTACCGGCCGACCACCTGCTCGCGGGTGCGGCCGGACTGCAGCAGGAAGTCGTCGTTGGCGTCGGCGTACACCAGGTCGGGGGTGAGCAGCGCGACCATGCACGGCAGGGCCTGGAAGACCGCCCGGTAGTCGACCGCGGGCCCGGTCACCACGCCCGGTCGGTCGGTGTCCTCGATCATCACGCACCTCCGACAGCCGCAGCGGGCCCGCCGCGCGTCGCGCGGCGGCGCCGGCAGTGCTCCCATCCTCGCGGAGGACGGCCGCACAGGCTCGCCGGGCGCGCCGCGCCGCCCGGATGCGCCGGTGCCGCCACGCGCTGCCGTACCGTGGGAAACACCCCCACGGGTATGTGCAACGGAACGCCCCCGAACGGAGCCCGGCATGGAGTACGGCATCCCCGTCACCCTCGACCTGCCCTTCGCCGACGCCGTCGAGCGGACCAGGGCCGCGCTCGCCGACCAGGGGTTCGGGATCCTCACCGAGATCGACATGCAGGCCACCCTGCGGGCCAAGCTCGGCGAGGAGATCGAGGAGTACCTGATCCTCGGCGCCTGCAACCCGCCGCTCGCCCACCGCGCGCTCGGGGCCGACCGCAGCATCGGGCTGCTGCTGCCCTGCAACGTGGTGGTCCGGGCCGCCGACGGCCGCACGGTGGTCGAGGCGATGGACCCGCAGCTGATCGTCCGGGTCGCCGGGAACCCCGAGCTGGCGGCCGTCGCCGACGAGGCCGCCGCCCGCCTGCGCGCCGCGCTGGACGCGTTGGCCGCGCTGGATGGCTGAGCCACGGCGGGGGCGGTCGCCGGCGAGGCGGAGACCGGCGTGCCGGCAGGCGGGACGTCGTTGACGGCGGGCGGCGGCCCTGCTGCAATGGCCGGATGCGCTCCGGGCTGCTGCTGGTGACGAGGGCCCACATCGACTTCGGTCGGGTGTGGTCCGCGGCGTGTCGTCGTCCCTGACCACGCCGCGACCCCGTCCTGCCCTTCTCCCCGGAGCCCCCATGTCCCACGCCCCCGTCGGCGCCCCTTCCGCTGCCCTGATCGACCCCCGCGGACCGCGCTTCGCCGCCACCCTCACCACCGTCGTCCTGGCCGCGACCCTGGTCACCGGCAGCGGCTGGCTGCTCGCCGCCCAGACCGCCGTCTTCGCGACCGGCGCCCTCCTCGGCCTGCGCCGCTCCCCGTACGGCGTGCTCTTCCGCACCCTCGTCCGGCCGCGCCTCGGCCCGCCCGCCGAGCTGGAGGACGAGCGCCCGCCGCGCTTCGCGCAGGCCGTCGGCCTCGCGTTCGGCCTGCTCGGCACGGTCGGCTACCTGGTCGGACCGGCCTGGCTCGGCCTCGCCGCCACCGGCGCCGCGCTCGCCGCGGCCTTCCTCAACGCGGCGTTCGGCTACTGCCTGGGCTGCGAGGTCTACCTGCTCGCGACCCGGCTGCGCGGGGCGGAGCCGGCCCGTGGTTGACCCGACCGGGCTGGTGATCTGCGCGGCCGTCCTCGTCGCGGCGGCCGTCTTCGGCGCGGTCCGCACGGCGCGCGACGGCCGGCTGCGGGTGCGGAGCGCCGACGCGGGGCTGCGCCTGACCTCGGCCGAGCTGGGGCAGCGGGTCGGCGAACGGGCGACGCTGGTGCAGTTCTCCACCACCTACTGCTCCTCCTGCGACGCGGCGCGCCGGCTCCTCGGCGGCCTCGCGGCGACGACGGCGGGCGTCACCCACGTGGAGGTCGACGCCGAGGCGCGGCCCGACCTGGTCGCCCGCCTGGGGCTCCTGCGCTCGCCGACCGTCCTGGTGCTCGACCGCGACGGCCGGATCGTCCGCCGCGCCTCCGGGCCGCAGCGCCGCGCGGAGATCCTCGCCGGGATCGAGGCCGCCACCGTGTCGGAGACCGCGGGGGCGCCGAGTCGCGGCTGAGCCCTTGTCCTGACGCGGAATCATCTGCAGGCTTCCAGCCATGACTTCGCAGGAACTGCTGGACGACCTCCGCGCCATCTGCTCGCCGCTGCCGCCCGAGGGGGCCGGGACGGCGGGCCGGGACCCGCTCCTCGCCGCGCTCGGGGACCTCGCCGCGGTCCACGGGGCCGCCGACGAGCGGGTCCGGCTGCTGCTGGCGTACGGCCGGATCTTCGCCACCCCGCGCCCGCGCACCCCGCAGGCCCTCGGCGAGGCCGCCGGCCTCACGCCCGCCGGGGTGGGCGATGCCTTCGGGGCCGGCGAGGTCCGCAGGGTCGGTCGGCTGACCGGGCGGTGGCCCGCCGCGGCCGACCTCGACGACCACCACCGCGCGGGCATCTCCGGCAAGGAGAGCAGGCTGCGGTGCACCTGGGGCGGTGACAGGCTCAACCCGTGCGGGGAGAAGCCCAAGTACGCCGTCGTGGACGCGCGCGGTGCGCAGTGGGCCTGCTGCGACGGCCATCTGCCCGGCTATCTCCGGTCCCGGTCCGGCAGTTGAGGACTTGTCGGGAGCATGATGTGTAAAATTGCTGAAAGTTTCAGGCTGTTCTGCCGTTCTCCTTGACGACCGTCGCGCGAGGCGGCATCGTCACTGGCGCGACCGGCCCGCAGCCCCAGGCCGGGGAAGACGGGGCCGGGCGCATCGGAGTCCATCCATCCGAACTCCGGGACGCCCGCCGCAGCCCCCACGCGCCGTGCGGGCGTCCCGGCCTGCTCGGCGCCAACGGCGCGACGGCGGTCGCGGCACCGCCCGGCGGCCGGCCGGGGCCGGGCCGGATCCGTCGACGCCGCCCCGTTGCAGTGGAGCGCTGCCGGCCGGAGGGGGAGACCGGGATGAGCCGTACGACGCCACCGCGTCCGCAGGACCCGGTCACGGTCCTGCCGGAGCTGGTCGGCCACGGCCGTACCACCACCCGGCTGCACCCGCGTCACGGTGCGCCCGGCGTCGGGGACAGTTCGATCGGCGGGCCGCTGCTGTGGCCGCAGGACGAGCCGTGGCCCACGTGCACCGAACCGCACCCGCGGGGTGAGGGCTACCTCCTGCGCGACGTCGAGCAGCGGCACGCCGAGCTGTACGGTCCGCGCCGGGTGCGCATCTCGCCCGAGGGCCGGCTGATCCCGTTCCACCCGGTGCCGCGGGCGCTGCACCGCCCCGACCTCGCCGACACCGACCCCCTCCCGCTGCTGGCGGTCGCCCAGTTGTACCGCCGGGACGTGCCCGACCTGGCGCCCGGGCCCGACGGCTGCGACCTGCTCCAGGTGCTCTGGTGCCCGTTCTACCTCCACGGGCCGAACCGACTGGAGCTGGAGCCCCGGCTGTACTGGCGGCGCAGCGGGGAGGTCGGTGACGTCCTCGCGCCGGCACCCCGGCCGGAGGTCGCCGGGCCGGGATCGGCGTTCGCCGGGCCGTGCGTCCTGCACCCCGAGCAGGTCATCGAGTACCCCGATCTCCCGGCGCTGCCGAAGGCGGTCTCCGGACGCCTGACCGGAGGGGAGGCGGAACGGTACCGGGCCGCGCTCGGGGTGGCCCCCGGCTGGAAGGCGGGTGGCTTCCCGCACGACCACGAGGCGGGCCCGCCGCCGACCCGGTGCGCGTGCGGGGCGGCCCTGACCCTGCTGCTGGCCGCGACGTACGGCGAGTGGGATCCGGAGAACCCGACCTGGCAGCCCGTCGAGGACCGGCCGGGCCGGGTGCGGCTGAACGCGCCGACCGGGTTCGGCGTCTGCGAGGGGTCGGCGGTCCAGATCTTCGTCTGCTCGGACGATCCCGCGCATCCCCACCTCACCTGGACGCGCCTCTGACCGCCGGGTCGCGGACGACTGCCGCGGCGGCCGCCTCGGGTGGGCGCGGGTGATCCGCCCGGTGCGGTGGAACCGGCGCCCGGTGGCCGGATCCATCCCTGCGGAAGCCGGCAGGACCGCCCGGCCGCAGGGGCGCGGTGCCCCGGTGGGCGGGCCGGCTGACCGGGCGTGAGCGTGTTCGGATCGTCGTCCTTGCCTCTGACCAGGGGACTCTCCCGCGCGGGAATGCCGCACCGCTGCCCGGAGCGGTCCCGGCAGCGGGAGCCGGCGGGGCGGTCGGTCCGGGGACGGCCGAAAGTGGGTGCGCGGATCCGGACACCTGACGCCAGGTGGTGGGTGAGTCGGCCGCGTGGGTACGCAGGGCGTTGGTTGGCGTGCTATCGGTTGACTCAGGCAACCGTTTCGACGTCGGCCGAGTGCCCGCGCCCCAGCGGCGGGTGCTCCCGACCCCAGCCGACCGTGTCCGCCCCCGCCGGAGGTGCTCGATGAAGGTGACCGTCGACCAGGACCGCTGCTGCGGCTCGGGACAGTGCGTCCTGACCGCGCCCGAGGTCTTCGACCAGTCCGACGACGACGGCCTGGTCCGCCTGCTCCTGCCCAGCCCGACGCCGGAGCAGCACGCCTCCGTCCGGCTCGCCGCAGCCCTGTGCCCCGGCAACGCCATCACCGTGCACGACGTGTGACCAAGCAGCCCCCTGCGACAGGACCGGAAGGACCGGAATGACCACCGCCGCACACCGTGCCGTCCCGAGCGACCCCGCCGACCTGGCCGTCCCCGCCGCGCGTGACGGCGGCTGCCCCTTCGACCCCCCGCCCGCCTACGACCAGGCCCTGCACACCGCGCCCGTCACCCGCGCCGGACTGTGGGACGGCAGCTCGCTGTGGCTGGTCACCGGCCACGCCCAGGTCCGGGCCGTCCTCGCCGACGAGCGCTTCTCGGCCGACGCCCGCCACCCGGGCTTCCCGTTCCTCTCGCCCGGCCGCCGCGAACTGGTCACCCGGACCACCCCCACCTTCCTGCGCCTCGACGGCGCCGAACACGCCCGCCAACGCCGGATGCTCACCGGAGACTTCATCGTCAAACGGATCGAGGCCATGCGCCCCGAGATCCAGCGGATCGTCGACGACACCCTCGACCGGATGACCGCCGACGGCTCGCCCGCCGACCTGGTCAGCGCCTTCGCCCTGCCGGTGCCGTCGCTGGTCATCTGCCACCTGCTCGGCGTCCCGTACGAGGACCACGCGTTCTTCCAGAGCCGCAGCACCTCGCTGCTCGACCTCGCCGCCCCCGCCGAGGCCGTCGGCGTCGCCCAGCGCGAACTGACCGACTACCTGCGCGAGCTGACCGGCCGCAAGCGCAGCCACCCCGACGAGAGCGTGCTCGGGCGCCTCGCCGCCCGCCCCGACACCACCCTCGAAGAGGCCGCCGCCATGGGCCTGCTGCTGCTGGTCGCGGGCCACGAGACCACCGCCAACATGACCGCCCTCGGCACCCTCGCCCTGCTCCGCAACCCCGAGCAGGCCGCCCGGCTGCGCGCCGAACCCGGCATCGCCAAGGGCGCCGTCGAGGAACTGCTGCGCTGGCTGAGCATCGTCCACCTCGGCGTGCCGCGCGTCGCCGTCGAGGACGTCGACCTGGACGGCACCCCGGTCCGGGCCGGCGAAGGGGTGCTCTGCATGGTCTCGACGGCCAACCGCGACCCCGAGGTGTTCCCCGGCGGCGACCGGCTCGACATCGGCCGCGACGCCCGCCGCCACTTCGCCTTCGGCTTCGGTGTCCACCAGTGCCTCGGCCAGCCGCTCGCCCGCGCCGAGTTGCAGATCGCCCTGCAGACCCTCTTCCGGCGGCTGCCCGAGCTGCGGCTCGCCGTGCCGTACGAGTCGATCCGCTACCGGACCGACATGGTCGTGTACGGGGTGCACGAGCTGCCGGTGGCCTGGTAGGGCCCGGGTCCGCGGTGCGTCTGCCCGGTGGCCGACCCGGCAGCCGGGCCGACCACCCGGTCCAGCGTCGGGGCGCCGGGCTTCACCGGTCCGGGCCGCCCGCCGCGTCGCGGGCGACGGCCAGGTCGGACCGGACGGCCAGCGTGGTCGGGTGGGTGTCGCCGAGGATCCGCAGGCACTGGCGGAGGGCGGCCTCGAACAGGGGGACGGCGCGGTCCGGTTCGCCCGCCGTCTGGTGGGCGAGCGCGAGGTTGTTGCGGGCGGCCAGGGTGTCGGGGTCCTCCGCGACGTCCTGGACCGCTGCCGCCAGCGAGGCCTGCTTGGGGTCGGAGCGCCGGCGCGCGACGGCTTGGAGGACGCGGCGGCCGAGGTCGGACGTGGCGTCCGCGGCGGAATTCCCCGCCCGGGCCAGGACGGCCCCGCCGTAGGCCCGTACCGCAGCGGTCGGGTACGGACCGGCCTGCTCCACCAACCGGACGATCTCCGCACTCATCCTTGTCTCCCCTCGGGTCGAGCACAGGGGCAAAACAGGCTTCCTGACGGAGCGTAGATCAACGGACTGACTGGTTCGGGTGTTCGGCTCGACCACTGCCCCGCTGCCCCGCTGTCGTGACGGCATGTCAGAATCCGCTGCATGATCGAGAACACGGGGATGAACACCTACCAGCGCCTGGCTGCCCGGCTGCACGAGCTCGGCATGATCACCCGCCGGAAGGCGGAGGAGGTGTGCGCGTACACCGCCGACTGGAGCGAGCCCCGCCCGGAGCGGCGCACCGACGAACTGGCCGCGGTGTTCGAGGACTGCGGCGTGGCCCTGCAGGTCCACGGCGAGGACGTCGACTTCGCCGAGGGCGCCTACGCCGGCATCCTCGAGGACGCGGAGCGGATCATCGGCGGCGCGGTCGCCGTCACGGACGTGGCACTGGTCGGCGAGATCGGCTCGCTGCGGGACCTCGACTTCAAGGTCAACGGCGAGGCCAAGTCCTGGCAGATCGAGCAGGAGTCCGACGACTACCTCGACCTGGGGGCCGTCCACGAGGGCATCTCGGACCTCCTCCCGGGCGGCGGCGACCCGCGGGTCTTCCACTGCGTCCCCGGCGACGGCGCCTGTGCCGACGACTACTACCTGCTGGCCACCCCCGGCCAGGCGGCGGCGCTGCGCGACGAGTTCGGCCTGCGCATCGAGGTCCGCGGCGCGGACGGACTGCCTGTCCGCCGGCAGTAGCGCCCCCCGGCACGGCGCAGGACCAGAGGCCGGGCGCCGTGCCGGGTCCGGCGATCAGCGGGTCTCGATGACGACCTTCTCGATCACCACGTCCTCCAGCGGCCGGTCGTTGCGGCCGGTCTCCACATCGACGATGGTGTCGACGACCCGCTGGCTGGCCTCGTCGACGACTTCGCCGAAGATGGTGTGCTTGCCGGTGAGCCAGGTGGTCGGCCCGACCGTGATGAAGAACTGGGAGCCGTTGGTGCCCGGCCCGGAGTTCGCCATGGCCAGCAGGTAGGGCTTGGTGAACGCCAGGTCCGGGTGGAACTCGTCGGCGAACTTGTAGCCGGGCCCGCCGGTGCCGTTGCCCAGGGGGTCGCCGCCCTGGATCATGAAGCCCGAGATGACCCGGTGGAAGACCGTGCCGTCGTACAGCGGCTCGTTGCTGGGCTGTCCGGTGTTCGGGTCGATCCACTGCCGCTCGCCCGTGGCGAGTTCCACGAAGTTCTTGACGGTCTTCGGGGCGTGGTTCGGCAGCAGCCGGACCGCGATGTCACCCCGATTGGTCTTCAGCGTCGCGTACAGTTCCTCCGCCATCACGATCCTTCGGTGTGCGTCCGATTGGTGCGGCCAGTCTCCCCGCCCGACGCGTGCAACGCCGGTCTGTGACACGGTCTCTCACCCGTACGGATGGCCCGGTTGTCGTCGGCCGGGGGAGCGGCGGGCGCGTGGGCGGCACTGGTCCGGCGGGGGCGGGGCGACACCGAGGTGCCCGGGCTGCTGCCGGCGCTGGAGCCTGCGCCGCCCGACGGGGCGGGGGCGGCGGCGCGGGGGTGGAGGCGGCCCCCGACGCGCTGCGGGTGGTGAGGAGGACGGTGTCGCCGGTGCCCGACTGCGCTCCGGCCGGAAGGACGGCGGCCCTCGGCCTGTCCCGGGTCCTGCGCGCGGCCACCTGATACCCCGCCCGAGGTCGGGGCGCGGGTGTCCGCCAGACTGTCCCGATCGTCGACAGGGAGTGGGAATGGGCAACACATCTGCTGGTGGACCGGCTCCCGTGCAGTCGGACGGCCGGGAAGCCGCAGGGGCGGGGGACGGCGAAAAGCGAGCCGCCACCCGCACGCCGCCCCCGCGGGTCAGACGCCTCGGCGTCACCAGTGCCGTCGTCACCCCGCTCGCGCTGATCGGCCTGGGGGCACTCGGGAGCAATCCGGACTACACCGTGGTGAGCCTGATCGCGGGGGTCCTGGTGTTCTGCCTCGGCGGTGCACTGGCGCTCCTGCCTCGGACAAGCACATGGCCGGTCCTTCTGATGGCCCTGCCGGGGATGGCACTCCTGATCGGGGTCGGTCCGGCGATCCAGTCCGAGGTGCTGGTCCTGAGCGGAGTGCACACCCCTGTCGTGGTGACCGCCGCCCACAGCTCGAAGGGCAAGAACGACCGGGTCAGCTGGACGTGCGATCTGCGCCGGACGGACGGGCTGCCCCTGCCGCACGCCTTCCTCGACGGAAGCTCGGGCTGCCACGGCCGGTCGGATGTCGGCCGGACACTCGACGTCCTGGTGGATCCGGCCGGGTGGGTGCCTCCGGGTGTGCCGGACATGGACCGCGAGGACCTCAGGCAGGGGATCACTCTGCTCGCTGTGGCGACGGCGCTCCTGGCGGCCGTGCCCGTCCTCGCCCGGCGCACCAGGCCGCAGGCCGCCGGCCTGTAGGCCGCCCACCAGGCGGGCCCCAGGGCCAGGCTCTCACCCAGGCCGGCGAGGACGCCTTCCTCAGCGGCCTGTCCGCCTCCCTGGCCGTCGTCACCGTCATCGTGCTCGCCGCCGCCCTCGGCTGCCTCCTGCGCGCACCCCGGCAGGCCCCGAACAGCGGCTGACCCGGCCGGCGGTGTGCCAGGGTGGCACGGCAGGTGGACGCTTCCGTCCGCCCGGTGAGAGGTGTTGGTGACCATGGCCACGTACGTGCTGATTCCCGGTGCCGCGGCGGGCCCGTGGTACTGGCACCTGGTGGGGGCCGAGCTGCGACGGCGCGGCCACGACGTGGTGGCGGTGGACCTGCCGTGCGAGGACGACTCGGCCGGGCTGGCCGAGTACGCCGACACCGTGGTCGACGCGATCGGCGGCCGCACCGGCGTGGTCCTGGTGGCGCACTCCTTCGGCGGGTTCACCGCGCCGCTGGTGTGCGACCGGGTTCCGGTGGACCTGCTGGTGCTGGTGCAGGCGCAGATCCCGGCACCGGGCGAGAGCCCGGCCCAGTGGACGGCCGACACCGGCTACGAGCAGGCCCGGCGCGAGCAGGACGAGCGCGACGGCCGGGCCCCGGGCGACGACGACACCGACCTGTTCTTCAACGACACCCCGCCGGACCTGGTCGCGGAGGCGCAGCGGCACACGCGTGGGCAGTCGGCCACCCCGTTCGCGGAACCGTGGCCGCTGGCCGCGTGGCCGGACGTGCCCACGAAGTTCCTGCTGGCCCGGGACGACCGCTTCTTCCCCGCCGCGTACATGCGCCGCATCGTCCGGGACCGCCTGGGGATCACGCCCGACGAACTGCCGGGCGACCACTGCCTCATGCTCGGACACCCCGCGGAGCTCGCCGACCGGCTGGAGGCGTACCGCACGGGGGCCTGACGGCCGCCCCAGCCCCAGCCCCAGCCCCAGCCCCAGCCCCACTGGCCACCCGCGATCAGCTCCGCGTCTCCTCGCGGCGTCCAAGAGCGGCCGCACCGGGTACGACGAGCAGCTTGCCGGTGGTACGCCGAGCCTCCAAATCGCGGTGGGCCTGGGCGGCCTCGGACAAGGCGTAGCGGCCCGTTACGGTGACCTCAAGGGCCTTGGAGCGCACCCACTCGAACACATCGGCGGCCCGTCGGAGCAGTTCGGACCGATCGGCGATGAAGTCCCCGAGGCTGGGCCGGATCAGGGTCAGCGAACCGCCGTGGGCGAGCCGGATCGGATCGAACGGCGGCACGGCACCACTTGCCGCACCGAAGAGCACGAGATGGCCGCGGGCTCGCAGGCTGGCGAGGCTCGCATCGAAGGTGTGCGCGCCGACGCCGTCGAAGACGACCGGCAGCCCCTGACCGCCGTTGAGCCGCCTCACCTCGGCTGCGAGATCGTCGACCGCGGAGGAGAGGATCACCTCGGCGGCCCCGGCGCGCTTCGCCAGCTCGGCCTTCGCCGTGGTCGACGTCGTGCCGATCACCCTGCCGCCGAGACGGGTGATGAGCTGGGTCAGAAGCAGCCCCATGCCACCGGCAGCCGCATGCACGAGTACCGTGTCACCTCCCTGGACCGGGTAGGCGTCCTTGACGAGATAGTGCGCGGTCATGCCTTGGAGGAGCACGGCGGCTGCCGTCTCGAAGCCGATGTCGTCGGGCAGCGGCACCAGCCGGGAGGAGTCCACGACGGCCCGCTCGGCATACGTGCCGGGAATCTCCACCCAACCGACCCGGTCCCCCACCGCGACGTCGGTGACGCCGGGGCCGACTTCGACGACCGTGCCGGCGCCCTCAGCACCCGGGGTGAAGGGCAGCGGGAGGCCGTAGCGGCCTTCGCGGTGGTACACGTCGAGGAAGTTGACCCCGGACGCGGCGACCTCCACGACCGCCTCGCCCGGACCCGGCCGCGGCTGGTCCACCTCGGCCTCCTGCAGCACCTCGGGACCGCCCACTCCGTACACCTGAATCGCTCGCATGACCCCTCCGACAACGGCTCAGCCCCCTCCAACCCCGTTGATGGCGATCCGATTCCCGACCAGCAGACCGGCCCGCCCGACCCACCTCGACCGCGCGACCGGGCACGTCATACGTCGCTACGAACGCGAGAGACCCGGCGAGCTCGGGCACGTCGACATCAAGAAGCCCGGCAGCATCCCCGACGGCGGCGGACACAAGGTCCCTGGCCGGCAAGCGGGCCGCAAGACCCGCAGGAACGTCGGCTACAGCTACCCGCACACCGCCGTCGACGACCGCTCCCGCCCCGCCTGCAGCGAGATCCACGCGGACGAGAAGAAGGAGACCGCCGTCGCCTTCCGGCAACGGGCCCGCGCCTTCTTCACGGACGCTGGGACCACCGTCGAACGGGTTCTGGCCGACAACGGCTCCTGCTACCGCTCACGCGACTGGCACCACAGCCTGGCGGCGGCCGGGATCACCCACGAACGAACCCGGCCCCACCGGCCCCGGACCAACGGCAAGGTCGAACGCTTCAACCGCACCCTGCTCGACGAATGGGCCTGCGCCGGCTCCTACCGGTCAGACATCGAACGCCGTGAAGCGTTCCCCGGCCGGCTCCACTCCTGCAGTCACCACCGCGGACACACCGCACTCGCAGGCACCCCCCGCAAGCCGCGTCCCCAACCTGACGGGCCAGAACAGCCAGCCCGTCCGGGCGGGGCGCACTCGCGCATCCGCCTCGCCGCCGCAGAAGCCGCCTTCGCCGCAGCCGGCGCCGAAGGATCTGCGATCTTCCTCGCCACGGAGTGGTGGGTGTGACGAACGGGTGCGGTGGCCGATGGCGTGTGGTGCGCAGTGTCCGCGCCGGTGCGTCCCGACGGGACGCGTCCGGGCGGGCGCCGTGGTGTCGGCGCCCGCCCGGGGGACGTGCCGGCGTCGGGTCAGAACTCCAGCACCTCGCGGTCGAGCGGATACTGCGCACGGTGAGGGCCCTCGTACGGTGAGGGCGTGATCGGCAGGACGCCGGTCGGTTGCAGGCCCAAGTTGTCGTCCCAGATCCGGGGTTCGACCTGTCCGAGGACGCGGAACTGCTGGAAGGTGAACGGCGGGCTGTCGGTCGGGAAGAACTCGGCCGTGGTCATCACCTGGAAGTGCAGGTGCGGGGTGGTGGAGTTGCCGCTGTTGCCGATCAGCGCGAGGATCTGGCCGGGTTCGACGCAGTCGCCCTCCCGGACGTTGAGCGAGCCTGGCTGCAGGTGGGCGTAGAGCAGGTAGCGGCCCGGTGCGACTTCCAGGGTGATGTGGTTGCCGACGGTGTCCTCGATCGGCGGGATGGGCGGCGTGTGGGGCGGCGGGTTGTCCGGGACCCCGTCCTGGACCTCCACCACCCGGCCGCGGGCCGCGGCCGCGACCGGCTGGCGGTAGCTCAGGTAGCTGGTGAGCTGGGTGGGGTCGCCTTCCCAGGCCTGCCCTTGCTCGCCGACCCGGTACCAGTCGATCGCGAAGCGCTGCGGCACGCCGAAGCGGCCGTTGACCGGGGCGAGACCGCGCCGGTGGTGGGTGTTGCCGCAGCACGACTCGCTGGCGTACCAGGCGCCGGGGAGGACCGGCGGGCTCAGGTTCAACGGCGCGGTGCGGGCGGTCGGGGTGGCCTGCACCGTCTCCTCGAACGCGGAGGGGCCGGAGGCGGTCAGGATGGCACCCGAGAAATGGTGTTCGAGGACCTCGGGCACCGTTCGGCCCTGGTCGAGGGTCAGGTCGAGCCAGATGATCCACTGCTGGGAGCCCTGGATGACGGTCGGCGTCGGCGCCGGGGGCGGTGGGGTGTACGCGTCCGCACCGGGCAGGGGGTTGCCCACCGGATTGGCGGCCTCGGCCAACGCCTGCCCGCTCAGCGAGCCGATCACCTGGTGGGTGCCGGCGTCCTCGACGTCGACACGGTCGAGCCGCACCGGCGCGCTGCTGGACAGTGCGCTCGTGGTGAGCAGTTCGTACGAGAGGTGCGTCTTGCCGTCCGTGGCGTCGAACGGTGCCGGTTCGGTCATCACCGCCGCCGTCAGGGGCGTGAACTGCGTGCCGGGCGCCAGAGCGGCCGCGCCGGTCCCGTATCCGGGTCCCGCTGAGGCCACCAGCGTGCCGACCGCGAGCGCGGCTGCGGCGAGCCCGCGAAGTAGAGGGACGCGACCGGTGCGGTTACGAGGGTCGTGCTCTGCCATGGTGCTCTTTCATCCGTCGGGTCCGGGGCCGTGAAGGACACCGGCACGCCCCGCGCCGAGACGCAGGCCCATGCAACCCGCAGGCGCACCGCTTCGGACGGAGGCCACCAGGACGAGGCGTCGAACTACACCCGTCCAGCCGCACGCCGGTCTGCGCCGCCAACTGGACCAAAGGCGCCACTGCGCCATCTGACGTCATGTCGGAACCACGGGTACGGGCGGGGCCCAAAGGACCCTGGAACTCGGGTGGGGACAGTCGAACCTGGGTGTTTCGCTATCCGAGCGACCTGTCCGATGCCCGCTGGGCCCTCGTCGAGCCCGCCCCCACCGCCTGGCGCCAGGCCCGAACCGAACGGGCCCTCGCATTCGGCCGACCGCCCGAACACGACCTGCGCGACCTCCTCGACGCAATCCTCTACGTCTGGCACGGGCCGCCGGCCGGGTGGCCGCCGCGATGGTCGCAGTGACGCCGCCCGGGATCCCGGTGCCGATGCCGGGCGAGGACGGGCCGGACGCCGACGCGCCCGGCGGTCCGCTGCTGTGCTGCCTGGTGGCATCGAGGGGTTCGACCGGCGGTTCCACGGGTTCCACGGCGCGACCCACGGTGTCACGATCGGCCCGGCCACCGGCGACTACCTGATCGAGTGCGTCCGCGAGCCGTGACCGGCCGCGGTGGCTCACACGCCGTCCGGTCGCGCGGACCGGACGGGCAGGCGGCTGGGCCGCCCCGCCTCCGGAGGGCGTCGGTGCTCAGCGCCGCCCGGACGGGCTGCCGATCCGCAACAGGTTGCCGCTGCGGTCGACCAGCGCGAACTCCCGCATCCGGTGACCGGTGTCGGCGGGTGGCATCAGCCGACTGCCGGTGGCCGGGTCGATGGGCACGCCGAGCCGCGCCCAGTCCCCGTGCAGCGCGTCCGCGTCCCGGACCTGCAGGTAGCAGCTGCCGGCCGTGGTCAACGGGTCCACCGCGGGGTCGTACCGGAAGTGCAGTTCGACCGTGCCCCGGACGACGATCAGGTAGCTGTCCTCCCCGTCCCAGCGCCCGCGCGGCTCGAAGCCCAGGCGGGAGTAGAAATCCGAGGTCTCGTCCAGGTCCCGGCTCGGCAGGACCGGTACCGCATACTCGACGCGTTTCCCGTACTCGTCCACGGCGCCACCGTAGGGCGTCCCCCTGACACCGGGCCGTGCCGGGCGCGCGTCTCCGGGGCGCGGCCCACCGCCACGGGTGTGACGCCGGGCCGTGCGGCGTGTGGGCGTCGTCCAGGGCGGGGACGCTCGTGCGATGCAGAGGGACATCACCGTACGGGTCGACGGGGTCGCGCGTCGGCTGACCGTCGACACGCGCACGACGCTGCTGGACGCCCTACGCGAGCGGCTCGGGGTGACCAGCCCCAAGAAGGGGTGCGACCACGGGCAGTGCGGCGCGTGCACGGTGTTGTCCGGGGCCCGGCGCGTGCTCAGCTGCCTGACGCTCGCGGTCTCCCAGGACGGCGCCGAGGTCGTCACCGCCGCAGGGCTCGCCGCCGGGGCGGCCGCCGGCGATGGACCACCGGGCGCCGCCGGCGATGGACCACCGGGCGCCGACGGCGGCCTGCACCCGGTGCAGCGGGCCTTCGTCGACTGCGACGCACTCCAGTGCGGCTTCTGCACCCCGGGGCAGGTCGTCTCGGCGGTCGGGGCGCTCGACGAGTTCGCCAGGGGCTGGCCGAGCGCGGTGACCGAGGGTCCGGGGACGCCACGGCTGGACCGGGCCGAGGTGGCCGAGCGGATGAGCGGCAACCTGTGCCGTTGCGGGGCCTACGCCAACATCGTGACCGCCGTCCGGCAGGCGGCCGGGGCCTCCCCGGCCGCGCGGGCGGTCACCTCCCGGCCGGGCGGCCCCCGGGAGACCGATACGGAGGTGGCGGGGTGAAGCCGTTCGACTACCTCAGCCCCGTCGACGCCGCGGCCGCCGTGCGCAGCGTGGCCGGGAATCCGGGCGCGGTGTTCCTCGGCGGCGGGACGAACCTGGTGGACCACCTCAAGCTGGGCGTCGTGGCGCCCGAGCTGGTGGTCGGCCTCGCCGGTGTCCTGCCCGCCGAGGTCGAGGAGCTCGACGAGCTCGACGGCGGCGGTCTGCGGATCGGCGCGGGGGTAAGCAACAGCGAGCTCGCCGCGGACCGGCGGGTGCGCGAGCGCTTCCCGGTGCTGTCGCAGGCACTGCTGTCGGGGGCGTCGGGGCAGCTGCGCAACATGGCCACCGTCGGCGGCAACCCGCTGCAGCGGACGCGCTGCGCCTACTTCCAGGACGTCACCACCCCTTGCAACAAGCGGGAACCCGGCTCCGGCTGTTCCGCGATCGGCGGGTGGACCCGGCACCACGCGGTCCTCGGCGCCTCCGAGCACTGCATCGCGGTCCACCCGTCCGACATGGCGGTGGCCATGGCGGCGCTCGACGCGCGGGTGCGGGTGCTCGGTCCGGCCGGGGAGCGCACCGTCCCCTTCGTGGGGCTGCACCGGCTGCCCGGCGGCGCACCCGAGCGCGACACCGTCCTGGAGCACGGTGAGCTGATCACCGCGATCGACCTGCCGGCCGCGCCGATCGCCCGCCGCTCGGCCTACCGCAAGGTGCGCGACCGCGCGTCCTACGCCTTCGCGCTGGTCAGTGTCGCCGCGGCGCTCGACGTCGAGGACGGCGTGATCGTGGACGCGCGGGTCGCGTTCGGCGGCGTCGCGCACGCACCGTGGCGCGCGTACCGGGCCGAGGAGGCGCTGCGGGGCGCCCCGGCCTCGGAGCGGAGCTACCGGGACGCCGCGGACGCGGAACTGGCCGGTGCCCGGCCGGCCGAGGGGCTGGACGGCGGCAACGCGTTCAAGATCCCGTTGCTGCGCCGAACCCTCGCCGCCACCCTGCGCGGCCTGGCAGGAGAGGGGTCCCGATGACGTTCCCGAGCGAGCCGGACGCCGTCGGCCGCGATCTGCCCCGCCGGGACGGGCCGGTCAAGGTGCTGGGTACCGCCGGCTACGCCGGTGACGCCCCGTTGGCGGACGCCGCGTACCTGCACGCCGTCCAGGCCACGATCGCGCGAGGTCGCGTCACCGCGCTCGACACCACCGCCGCCGAGGCACTCGACGGTGTGGTCGCGGTGCTCACCCCCGCGACCGCCGAACGCCTGGCCTCCACCGAGGACCGCGAGCTGGCGGTCCTGCAGGACGAGGAGATCGCCTTCCGGGGCCAGGTCGTGGCCCTGGTCGTCGCCGACAGCTCCGAGGTGGCGCGGCACGCGGCCGCTCTCGTCCGGGTCGGCTACGCACCGCAGGCGCACGACGTCGAGCTGCGGGCCGACCGCGACGACCTGTACGCGCCCGAGAAGGTGAACCCGGACTTTCCCGCCGACACCTCCGAGGGCGACGTCGACGCCGCGCTGGCGGCCGCAGCGGTGACCGTCGACGAGACGTACACCACCGCGATGTACCACAACAACCCGATGGAGCCGCACACCACGGCGGCCCTGTGGGACCCGGCGGGTGACGGATTCCTCACCCTGTGGGACTCCACCCAGGGCGTCCACCCGACGCGTGCCGTCCTGGCGCCACTGTTTGGTCTGGACGAGGCGCGGGTGCGGGTGGTCTGCCCGTACGTGGGCGGCGGGTTCGGCTCCAAGGGGCAGCCGCACGTCAACGTGGTGCTCGCCGCGATGGCGGCGCGCGCGGTGCCCGGCCGGCCGGTGCGGATCGCGCTGACCCGGCAGCAGATGTTCGCCCTCGCCGGCTACCGCACGCCGACCGTCCAGCGGTGCCGCCTCGGTGCCGACCGGGACGGCAGGCTCACCGCGCTCGCGGTCGACGTCGTCGAACAGACCTCGCGCATCAAGGAGTTCGCCGAGCAGACCGGGGTGCCCGCGCGGATGATGTACGCCGCGGCGAACCGGCGGACCACGCACCGGCTCGCCGCGCTCGACGTCCCGGTGCCCTCCTGGATGCGCGCACCGGGCGAGTGCCCCGGCATGTTCGGCCCGGAGGTGGCGATGGACGAGCTGGCCGAGCGCCTGGGACTGGACCCGGTCGAGCTGCGGATCCGCAACGAGCCCGCCGTCGAACCCGGCTCCGGCAAGCCCTTCTCCAGCCGCGACCTCGTCGGCTGCCTGCGCGAGGGCGCGGCGCGCTTCGACTGGGCGCGGCGCGATCCGCGGCCCGGGGTGCGCCGCCGCGGCGACTGGCTGGTCGGTACGGGCGTCGCGGCCTCCACCTACCCGGTCAACCGCATGACGAAGTCGACGGCGACGATCCGGCGGGAGGGCGGACGCTACGTCGCCGAGATCGGGGCGGCCGACCTTGGCACCGGCACGTGGACCACCCTGGCGCAGATCGCGGCGGACGCGCTGGGCGTGCCGGTGGACCGCGTGGAGGTGCGGATCGGCGACACCGACCACCCGGTGGCGTCGGTGGCCGGGGGCTCCTCGGGCATGACGACCTGGGGCTCGGCCGTCGTCGAGGCCGCCCGCGCCTTCCGGGCGGAGCACGGGGCCGAGCCGCCGGACGGGGCCGAGGCCTCCGGCGCCGTCGGTCCGGCCGACGACCGCTACGCGATGCACGCCTTCGGGGCGCAGTTCGCCGAGGCGCGCGTCCACATCGACACGGGCGAGGTGCGGGTGGCGCGCCTGCTGGGCGTGTTCGCCGCGGGCCGGATCATCAACCCGCGCACGGCGCGCTCCCAGTTCGTCGGCGGGATGACGATGGGACTGTCGATGGCCCTGCACGAGCAGAGCGTCCTCGACCCCCGCACCGGTCACGTCGTCAACCACGACTTCGCCGACTACCACATCGCGGCCAACGCGGACGTCGACGGGATCGAGGCGCACTGGCTGCCCGAGCACGACCCCCACGTCAACGCCATGGGGTCCAAGGGCATCGGGGAGATCGGCATCGTCGGCACGGCCGCCGCGGTGTCGAACGCGGTGTGGCACGCCTGCGGGGTGCGCGTGCGGAACCTACCGATCACGCTGGACAAGGTCCTGCACGCTCTGGAGCAGCGGCCCGGGCCGTGAGGAGCTCCTGACTCCGAGCGCTGGAACGTCCGCATGGGTTTGAACTGGGGTGATGCGGTGCGTCCGCGTCCGCAACGCGACCGGTCCGGGTGGTGCACCGCGTGATGGCCTCGCCCCGGTGGCTCTGTTCACGAGATCGAGCCAGTACCCGATCTCGTGAACAGAGCCACCTGCCTGACAGCTGGGCGACGGACCGTCGGCGGGCGCAGGACGCGCAGTGCCGGATCTGCGATGCGCCCCGCCACCACCGCGGCCACCCTGTCCCTTCCGGGCGATGACCGCGGTCTGGTCGAGCACGCTGTCCCCCCGGCAGCTCAGCGACCTCGACGGAGCAGTGATCGCAGCGGCCTGCAGACAACCGACCACCCACGCCGAGACCGAGACCGGCGATCTCTCCCCTCAGGACGCCTACGGGAAGGAGGCCCGCCTCCCAGGCCGGCGTCCCCATGGGTTCGGGTTATTCGGCCCTGCCCGTCGCTCGCAGTAAGGCGCCGGGCTCTATGGGGCAAGCGACTCTTCGTCCGCAACGCCGCGGAGGCACGGCTGCTTGTCGATGCGGGTCCCTAGCCGACCAGGCGGCGGCGCCAGTCCAAGGGGGTGACGGTGATGGCCCGGCCGGGGTCGTGATCCCACTCGGCAGGGAGGCCGACTGCTTCGAGGGCAGCCACGACCTCGTGGCCGATGGCGGTCGTGGTTTCGGACGAGCCGTCGAAGCCGCCGTAAAGCAGCATCAGTCCGTGGCCGGCCGCGGCGGAGTCCGTGCACTGGGTGTGGAAGTAGACGAAACCACGGGCGTCGGGCCCGCCTTCAGCGCCGATCTCGGCCTGGCCGCAGCTGCGGCAACAGGTGAAGTTCTCGCGGGCGGTGATACCGGCCTCCCGCAAGGCGGTGAACGCTCGGGTGAGCCGCTCGGGGTCGGTCTCGCCCTGCCATTCGGCCTGCTCCGCGACCCGCTCCAGCCACAACCGGTCGGCCAGTGCCTGCGCCTGCTCGCGCGAGACGGGCCGGCGGTCCTGGGTGACCAGGTACTCCTCCGCAAGCTCGGCCAGCCCGGCGCGGGAGACGTAACCGCCGGCCAGCACCTCGCGGACGCGCTCCTCCAACTCCACGCGCTCGCCTTCGTCGAGGTCGAGCGGCGGCACCTCACGGGCGGGGCCCATGTCCAGCAGCGACCAAACCAGACCGCCGTCCCACCCTGCCTCCTGTCGGGCCCAGCCGGTCATCGCCGCAATCACCACCTCGGGCCCGTCGGCCATCGCCTGGAAGTGCCGGTCGGCGGCACCGTCGCGGTACTCCAGCGTGTAACCGCCACCGGTCTGGTGCCAGACCTGGGCGAAGACGTCAGGCAGGTCGGGTATCCGCTGGACCACCAGGAAACGGTCACCGTCACCACCGATCCGCCGGACCAGCCCAGCCAGTTCCTCGGCGGACACGCGGACGTGCCGCTCCCGGTTCTCCGTCTTCACCACGATCTCGAGCATGCGCAGACTCTGACACAGCCCTCTGACTGCGGACCTTCCCGGGACCGCGACGCAACTGCTGCTGCGACAGCTCGAACAAGCACCAAGAACAGGACTGATCGGACAGAGATCACGTCGCGGTGGCAGGCCTCACCTGGGGACGCGGGGACTGCGTGTGGGAAGGTCATGCGTGTGATCAACCAAGATGGCGGCTCGGATCACGAGCTCGTACTCGCGGACGGCATGAGTCCTGCGGACGTCGTGCTTGTTCATCGCGAGGCGCTTCGGGTACTGCGCTCCGGCATCGACACAGCCCACGTCGACGCCTACAGCGACGATCCCTGGCCGCCCGCAGTGGTGCACTCGTACGAACGCGTGCTGTCCCTGGCCCGGGAGGCGGCGGCACATGGCACCCGCCCCCGGCGCGCCGATCCCGGTATGGGCATCGACATCGATGTCCGCGACGACGCGCAGTTCGAGCTGTTGTTGGACTTGGCTCCCCACGCGATCAATGCCGAAGGCCGGCGAGGGGATCGGTTGGTGTTCGGCGCCGGTGACTCCGGCACCTCTCTGTGGATTGCCGTGACACGGGAGCAGGAGGTGGAGCTCCTGTCCCGACTGGATGCGCTGGGGATCCCGCCGACCGCGTTCGCCGTCCGGCAGCGTAACCACTGAGACGCCCTCACGCTGCGGGTTCGGGCTCGATCCGGCTCAGGGTGTAGTCAGTTTCCCTGCTCACGGGCCCTACCGGCTCAGGAAGTGCGGGTCGTCCGACGCGATGTACCGGCTGAGGAGCTCGCGGTCGTGGAACGCGGAGTGCAGCAGGTCGGCGTCGCCGTCGAAGAGACAGACGCAATGGGAAGGGTCCGATTCGCCGGTTTCGTCAAGGTGAAACGGGGCGAGGGGCGATTGGCCGGTCACGGGGTGATCGTATGGGCTAGTTCGGACAGCTGGAGGTCGTATGCGGGGCCATGCCCGCGGCAACCATGCCCGCTGCCATGGTCGGGGGCCCCTGAAAGCTGTCCAGGAGCGTAGCTGGCGGAACTGATGCCTGCGGGTCCGGCGGTCGCTGCTGGTCCTGCCGCGAGAAGGAGCAGCAACGGCGCTAGGCGAAACGGGAGACCGAGGCCCAGGCGCGGCTGGAGGCGGCCCGCGCGGCGAACTCCGCACTGGGCCCGTGCTGGACGTGCCGGGGCTCGAGCGGCGGGAAGGAGGGCCCGGTGCTGGAGCTGTGGGAGAAGGCCGGCCCCGACCGGCTGGAGTGCCTGCAGTGTGTCAGCGACCGGAAGATGCAGGAGCTGGGCCCGCTGGTGCTTCCCGCCCTGATCCGGCGGGAGTTGGTGGCTGCGTTGGTCTCCGCCCCGGATGGCCCTCGCCCATGATGCGCGCGATCACGTTGGTCTCCCGTGGTGAAGTGCTGCTCCTGCCGGATTGGCTGGAGCGTTGCCCCTCCCATCGTTCTTCCGCCGCGGGAGCTGGTGTGCAGGGCGCGTGGCGGAGGCTCTTCACCCGTGCGGTGCACCCAGCGGATGCGCCCACCGGGCCCGGCGTCGGTCAGGGTGAACAGGTTCGGGGACCAGGTGGTCCACGACGCGGCCACGATCGGGACGGTGACCGTGGCCGACACCCCCGCGCGGCGCCGCCATGGTGGCGGCCAGAGGTGCCGACGTCCTCGGTGCAGCCGCCGATCGGCTCGGTGAACAGGATCAACCCTGACTCGGCAGGCCGAAGGCGGCGGTCGAACGCCTCCTTCGGCGGGGTGGTGACGGCCGGCGCGACATGGGCCGCGCCGGCGCCGGGTGCTGTCGCCACACCCTCCCAGCAGCGGGGTGGAGAGCGCGCCGGCACGACGGCCCCGAGGCAGGCGGATACCGGTAGGGTCTCGGCACGTCCGGCTCCCCGTGGAGCCCCACAGCTGGACGCCAGGACCGGCTTCCCGGTGGCCGGCACCCACCAGCGCGGGGTCGTCATTGGGCAGTCGGCGTGACTGGGAAAGGCCGCCCCTCCTCGGGCGGGTGTTGCGCAGGAGGGCCGGGGAGGCGGCTACTGCCCGACGAGGTCCTTGTACTGCTCGGCCGTGAGCAGGTTGTCCAGTTCGCCGGTGTCGGTCAGGGTGAGCTCAATCATCCAGCCGTCGCCGTACGGGTCCTGGTTGACCAGTTCGGGTTCGCCATCGAGCTCGGTGTTCAAGGCGGTGATCTTTCCAGATACCGGCATGAAGAGATCACTCACCGTCTTGACCGCCTCCACGGTTCCGAAGACCTCTTCGGCGGCGAGCTGCTTTCCCATCGTGGGGATGTCGACGAAGACCATGTCGCCGAGCTCTCTCTGTGCGAACTCAGTGATGCCCACGCGAGCGGTGTTCCCCGTGACCAGCACCCACTCGTGGTCCTTGCTGTACTTGAGGTTCGACGGGAATTGCATGGAGGTCTCCTCGCTGGTGGAAAGACAATTGCGTAAGGAGCCTGCTACAGGTCCCGGCCTTCCTGCGCGACCGCCATCCCAACGAGTGAACGTGGGGTGTCAGCTTCGCCGGCCCGGTGCCGCCCCGCCCCGAGCTGGTATCGGGCCATCGAGGTACCGGCTCCGCTGCCGGCCAGCGGGTTCGCGGTGCGACATCGCCCCCTGGCGCGGCTGCGAGCGCGGTGGCGTCGCCGTGCGACGGACCGGCTGCGCCCCGCCGGTCTGTCGGCGACGCGCAGCCAGCGCCTGCCCGTCCCCATCGCATGCCGAGTCGGGTGAGGCGTTGGTGTGACTGCTCGGTGTCGTGGCGGAACCCGAACTGGCCTGGTGACGCGTCAGCCGTATCACAGGCTGCGGGCGCCGCCCTCGATGAGGATGAGCAGACCGATGGCGATCAGGATCACGGGGGAGCGGGACGTGACCCCAGCGGGCGAGGGCCTCGGCGATGACGGGGCGGGTGGCGAAGGACTTGCCCGTGAAGCACCACACGGCCACGCGTACGAGAAACACCGCGGCGTACACGCCCATCCCGCCGATGCCGCCGATGCCGGCGGTGGCGAAGACGGGCACGTGGACGCCGGTATCGTCCCCGCCGTCGGCGAAGGTGACCGCCGGTCGGGGCGCGCACCGGAGGGTCTGCACTGCAGTGGTCATCCCGACACCGGAGCGGCCGTGAGGGTTCGCGACCGGGGCTACACGGTGGTGTCAGGTGGTGTCAGGCCGTCCGACGTGCGTGAAACCCGGCGCGCCACCCAGGGTTGCCCCTTCGTTCGCAGTGTCGATCTGCTGGTCGGGAGGCTCGTTGTCCGGGCCGGGCGGGCCGGCCCCGGCACGGGGCGGTGGGCCGGGTGGCGTGCTACTCCGGACTCTTCCCGTGCCGACCGTTCGGGTGGCCCTTCGGTCCGTGTCGGCCGTTGCCGGCCGGGTGATTCGGGCCGAGGGGCGTGGGGGCCGGGGCAGGGGCCGCGGTCCGGGGCTCGTCAGCGGATGCGGGGGAGAGGGGTGCCGGCGGGGCCGTCTGCTGCGGGCTCGGCGCCGAAGGGCTCTCGGGGGAGGGCACCGCCGCCGTCGGTGCCGTGGCGGGTGAGGTCGCCGGGCGGTGAACCGCCGTGGGGCTGTCGTCGAGGGTGGCGCTGCCACCCAGGCCAGTGAGGACGACGAGCGAGGCCGCGGCCAGGAGCGGTTTCGCGTACGCCGGCCGCATGGCACCGGTTCGCGTCCTGCGCAGGGACCGGTGGACGACGGCGGCGACCCCGGCAGGTCCGCCCGGTTCCTCCTCGGTGAGGAGCCGGGCGCAGGCGGCCGCCGACGGGCGGCGTTCCGGATCCATGTCGGTCATCCGCCGCAGGGTCCTCGCGAGGCCGGCGGGCAGGGACCGGGGGATGGCGGGCGGGCGGTGCAGGCGCGCCGCCGCTGCTTCTATCGGGGCCCCCGTGTACTCGCGGATGCCGGTCAGGCACTCGAGCAGCAGCAGACCCAGGGCGTACACATCGGCGGCGGCCAGGGCGCCCTGGCCGCGGATCTGTTCCGGAGCGAGGTAGGCCGGGGTGCCGATGATCAGGCCGGTGCCGGTGAGTGCTTCGTCACCGGGGGCAGCGGCCTCGGCGAGGAGCCGGGCGGCACCGAAGTCGGCCAGCCTGACCCGGCCGTCAGCGTCCATCAGGACATTGGACGGTTTGACGTCCCGGTGGACGACCCCGTGGGAGTGTACGAACGCCAGCACCTCGGCCACATCACGTCCGAGCCGCCGGACCTGATCGGTCGGCATCGGGTGGGACCGCAGCAGCTCCGCCAGCGTGGGACCTGGCACCAGTTCCAGGGCGAGGTAGGGCTGCTCGCCGACGACCCCGTAGTCGTAGACCTCGATCAGCCCCGGATGGCGGAGCCGGGCCAGCAGCCGCGCCTCCGTGCCGAAGCGCCGGGCCGCGTCCGCGCTCGCACCGGGTCGGAAGACCTTGAGAGCCACCTCACGCTTCAAGCGCTCGTCCACGGCGTGCAGGACGTCGGCCCCGCCGCCCCGGCCGAGCACCGAACACACTCGGTACCGCTGCGCGAACAGTATCGTCGCCGTGCTGCTCTCGGCGGTCACGGTCATACCAGTCTCCGGAAGTCGAAGGTCGCCAGTTGCCGCACGCCCTGCTGGAACGCGTGTGTCCCGCCGCCTACCCGCGATCCCCGGGTACACGCTCCCGGGTGTGCTGACGCCGCCCCTCATCCGCGGAACCCCGTCCGGCCGCCGGCGCGTTCCTGGGGGCGACGCCCACAAGGACATCCACGTCGCCGCCGTGATCACCGGGCGCGCGAGCCGGGCCGCACGGCGATCAGTCCCGCCACAAACAGGCGCCCCGGTCCCGCCGTCGCGCCACGACCGGTGCCACTGGCAAGCCGACTTCGAACTCACCCGCAGGCGCCGGGCCACCTCCGCCGGCTTGACCTCCTGCTCGGACAACTCGGCTGCCCGCGCCCGCACCCGCACCCGCACCCGTACCGACTCCCGGCGCAGCCGCTTCAGGACCATCAGGGACTTCGCCCGGATTCACCCCGACGGGCTGAAGTCAGCAACGAAGACCAACCGTGTCGCCCGAGACGTGGACAGCCGTAGGGCCAGACCCAGAGGGCTGGTGTTCACCTGACCGGAGTCTGCGTCTCGCCGGCCAGACCGAGGTGGTCCTTGAGCGCGCGCTTGCCGGTGTCGGTGAGAGCGACGGCGCGGCTTGTGCCGATCCGAGTGATCCAGCCGGCGTCGAAGGCGTGACGGCACAGGGCGGCGCCGACGGCGCCGGCCAGGTGGGGGCGGCGTTCGGTCCAGTCCAGGCACGAGCGAACCGGCGGGCGCCGGGTGGCGGGCGGTTGTGCGATGCCGAGTTCAGCGAGCCAGGCGGCCCCGTCGCTGGTGAGAGTCAGCCCCTGCCCCCAGTCCAGCAGCCCCCGATCGGTCATCGCCTCGGTGATCGCCACCCCGAGAGCGCCGGCGAGATGGTCGTAGCACGTGCGGGCACGGGCCAGCGCCCGGCTGCGGTTGGCAGCGGGCAGCGAGCGGGGCGGATCGGCGCGCCGAGGCGCCATCGAAGCAAGCTTCTCGATCAGTTCGGCCGTGTCGGGGTCGGCCAGGCGGACGTAGCGATGGCGGCCTTGGCGCTCCTGCGTGAGGAGCCCCCCGCTGACCAGGAGGTTCAAGTGCCCGGTCGCCGTCGAGGCGGCCACTCCGGCATGGCGCGCCAACTCGCTCGCGGTCCATGCACGGCCGTCCAGAAGGGCCAGGCAGAAGCCGGCCCGGGTGCCGTCGGCCAGCAGTGCGGCCAGTGCGGCCAGGTCAGGGCCCTCGACGTGAGCGTCATGGGTTGTTCATCGCTGTCCATTGTCCACCTGCGATTCTTCGGCGGCCGCCGAAGAATCGCAGGTCTACGGTCGGCCCCATGAACACCGCTACGCCCAGCAGCGCGCCCACCGACCTGTCGTCCGAACACGTGACCGTCACGCCGAGCATCCTGTACTTCGGAACGCCGGTCGTGCTGCTCTCCACGGAGAACGAGAACGGCTCCTTCAACCTTGCGCCGATGTCCTCGGCCTGGGCCCTGGGCCAGGTGATCGTCCTCGGTCTTGGCGCTGATGGACAGACCGCCCACAATCTCCGCAGCCGCCGTGATCTGGTGGTCAACCTCCCCGCGCCCGCACAGTGGCCGGCGGTGGAACGATTGGCGCCGCTGACCGGGCGCACCCCGGTACCCGTGGGCAAACGTGGTTCCTTCCGTTTCGAGCCCGACAAGTTCGCCGCCGCCGGCCTGCGGCCTCAGCCCTCCGAGCTGGTGCGGCCGCCTCGCGTCGCCGAATGCCCGATGCAGTTGGAAGCCCGTGTCGCCCGGGCCCAGCCCGATGTCTCCGGAGAGTTCCTCATCGTCGAAGCCCGTGTGCTCAAGGTGCACGCTGATCCCCGGATCGTCGTCTCCGGTTCCCAGCACATCGACCCGGCCGCGTGGAGCCCGCTGATCTACAACTTTCGCCACTACTACGGACTCGGCCCCGAACTGGGCCACAGCTTCCGCTCCCAGACAGCCTGACGAAGCCAGTGGTCCACCGCGAAGAGCCACGGGACAAGCGAGAAGATCGAGCACGGACCATCACCCGGCGGCCCATCCCCACCGCGCATACCAGGATCTTCCCGCACGAATGACCACGAAATGCAGGCGGGTTGCCTGTTACTGGGAGCTCCTACTGTCGGTGCAAGGCTTCGGCGACCGCGATGGTGTCCCAGTAGAACGGGTGCATCTCGGTAATGAGTCCGTCTTTGACGGTGATCAGTTGCATGACCGAAGTTTCCAGGGTCCGACCGGTGGCGCGGGCCTGCAGGCGGCCCCGGTTCAGTACCACGACACTGTCTCCGTCAACCACGAATCTCTGCTCCAAGAACTCCAACGACTGCCACGCCTCGCTCATCGCGGCCATGAACTCCTCGATGCCGCGCGGCCCGTGCCAAGTGCCCCCGTAGGGCAACCCGGGTGCCTGGTACATCACCACCTCAGGATGGAGACACCCGGCGAGTTCGTCGAAGCCGGCCTTGCCCATGCCTCCGGCGGCGATGTAGGCCGCTTCGGCGGCGTAGAACTTCTGCAGCACAGCCAAGGCGTCGCCCCGTGCGCGCACATCTCTGCGCGGTTCGGTCACCGATACCGCGGTCGGGCTCGAATCCATCGTGTTCTCTGCGGTCATCAGCCCATGGTGACGATTCGACGGGAAGGACGCCGGCGACAATCGGACATCGCGTCCTGAGGGTCACCATCACGGTCGGCGCGGGAGATCCGGCCGGTGGCCGGTGTCGTCGCCGTGCCCGGTGACACCGGGTAGCGGGTTCTCCAGCCGCGCCCCACCCTCCAGGCGCAGGGCCGCGCCGGCGAGGTGGCGCCGATCGGCCACACCGGGTTCCAGTCCGGATCGATCGCAGCCGGCGCCTGAGCCCGCGCAGCGCATGCCTTGCCCCATGGGCGGCGTAGAGGGCTATAGTGCTAGGCAACTAGATAAATGGAGGAACCGGTGATTGAGTTCCACCTGGACAGCCGGTCCGGCCTGTCCCCGTACCAGCAGCTGGTCCAGCAGGTGAGGCACGCACTGCGCCTGGGCCTGCTCGAGGAGGGCGACCGGCTGCCGACGGTCAAGGACGTGGCGAGGCAGACGGCGGTCAACCCGAACACGGTGCTCAAGGCGTACCGGGAGCTGGAACACGACGGTCTGGTGGCCGCCCGTCCCGGCGTCGGGACGTTCGTGACCCGGACGCTGGCCGGCGGCACGCTCGCCGCGCAGGGACCGCTGCGCAAGGACCTGCAGCGCTGGCTGACCAAGGCCCGCCTGGCCGGGCTCGACGACGAGAGCATCGAGGCGCTGTTCATGGACACGTTCCGCAACGCCGCCGGAGAGGACGTAGCGTGAGCGCCGTCTTGCGAGCCCAGGGCCTGGGCAAGAGGTACAGGCAGCGCTGGGCGCTGCAGAACTGCGACCTGGACGTCCCCGCCGGCCGGGTGGTTGGCCTGGTCGGCCCCAACGGCGCCGGAAAGTCGACCCTGTTGAAGCTGGCCTGCGGCATGCTGACCCCGACGGCCGGCAGCATCGAGGTCTGCGGTGGCCGTCCTGCCGCGGGTGTGGAACAGCTGGCCAAGGTCGGCTTCGTCGCCCAGGACACCCCGGTCTACGCCGCGCTGAGCGTCGCCGACCACCTCGACTTCGGCAGACGCCTCAACCCGGGCTGGGACGACGCCGTGGCGCACGACCGGATCCGCCGCCTCGGTCTGGACCTCAAGCAGCGGGCCGGCCGACTGTCCGGCGGCCAGCGCGCGCAGCTCGCTCTCACCCTGGGCATCGCCAAGCGGCCGGAGCTGCTGGTCCTGGACGAGCCGGTCGCGGCTCTGGACCCGCTCGCCCGACGGGAGTTCATGCAGGACCTGATGGAGGCCGTCGCCGAACACGAGCTGAGCGTCGTGCTCTCCTCCCACCTGGTCTCCGACGTGGAACGGACCTGCGACTACGTCATCGTCCTGGTCGATTCCCAGGTGCAGATGGCCGGCGACATCGACGACCTGGTCGCCCGTCACCACCGGCTCACCGGCCCCCGCCGGGACCCGGACACCCTCCCGGCCGGCCGGCACGTCATCACCGCCAGCCACACCGACCGGCAGACCACCCTCCTGGTGCGCACCGACACCCCGCTCCACGATCCGTCCTGGACCGTCAGCCCGCTCGGCCTGGAAGACATCGTCCTGGCCTACATGACCCGGCCCGCCGATGCGGTACGTGACACCCGACCCGCGCTGGAGGTACTCCGATGATCTGGCTGACCTGGCGCCAGTTCCGCACCCAGGCAGCCGTGGTGTTCGCCGCGGTGGCCGCCCTCGCCGCCGCCCTCGCGGTCACCGGCCCACAGCTGGCCGACCTCTACCGGACCGCCGGCAGCAGCCTGGTGGACCAGATCGCCAGTTCGGACCGGACCCTCTACTACACCGGACTGCTGGCCGTGCTCGCCGTCCCCGCGGTCATCGGGATGTTCTGGGGCGCCCCGCTGGTCTCCCGTGAACTGGAGACCGGCACCCACTGAGCGTTTTCAGCGCGGGCACCGATCGGGTGACGGCTGGGTGACGTCAGCGGGCAGCGAAACGAGCGAGGCTCTCCGGCGGTTGAGTGAGATGTCTGACGTCTCAACTCGGTGGCCGGAGAGCCTCGTTGGTTGTCTATCCTGCATCACTTGACCTGCCGCACGCGCTGGTGGAGTGGGTCACCATGCTGATTGTCACCCGTGAGGGTGACCGGCGCTGCAAGCTCCGGCCGTCGCAACGCGCGATCGTCGCGCTGGTGTACCTGCGCAAGCACGACACGCTCGCGCAGATCGCGGCCGGGTTCGGGATCAGCGTGGGTACGGCCCACGCCTACGTTCGTGCGGTGACCGGGCATCTCGCCCGCAAGGCGCCGGGGCTGACCCGGGCCCTTCGCGAGACGGACGGGGCATACGTACTGGTCGACGGCACCCTGGCCGAGTGCGACCGGGTCGGCGACGGCCGTGCCGATTACAGCGGCAAGCACCGCCGCCACGGCGTGAACCTGCAGGTCATCACCAATCCCGTTGGCAAGCTCGCGTGGATCTCACGACCGCTGCCGGGCCGAATCCACGACCTGACCGCGGCCCGGCACCACCGGATCGTCGAGACCTGCGCCCGGCTGCGGATCCCGGCGCTCGCGGATCTGGCCTATACCGGAGCCGGCCCAGGCGTCGCCGTTCCGGTTCGCCGCCGGCCCAAACGCGAGCTGACCGCGAAGGAGAGGTCCCTGAACAAGGCCCATGCCAGGCTCCGCTGTCCGGTCGAGCGCGGCGTCGCCACCCTCAAGCATTGGCGCATCTTCCGACACGCCCGCTGCAGCCCCAACTGGCTCACGTCAGCCGCCAGGGCGGTCCTCACCCTGGAGAGGCAACGCTGAAAATGCTCACTACCTCGCGTGGAACCAGGGCGTCACCCGCACCCGCTGGCTGGTGACCAAACTGGGCCTCGGCGCGGCAGTCTCCATGGCCGCTGCGGGGCTGACCAGCCTCGCGGTGACCTGGTGGAGCAGCCCCATCGACCGTGCCGTCGACGCCGGCGGCGCAACGGACACGTACTTCCCACGGCTCGACCCCGTGGCCTTCGCCGCACGGGGCATCGTCCCCATGGCCCACGCCGCCTTCGCCTTCGCCCTGGGCGTCGCCCTCGGCCTGGTCATCCGCCGTACCCTGCCTGCGATGGCCACCACGTTCGCCCTCTACACCGCCGCCCAGATCGCCGTGCCGATGTGGATCCGGTCCCACCTGGCCGCCGCGGACCGGACCGTCCTGCCGATCGAGCCCGACGGCGCCCCTCTCGGCATCCAGGACGGCGCCAAGCAGATCGTCGCGCACCTCGAACAGGCACCCGGGGCCTGGGTCACCTCCCAGCAGACACTGAACGCCGCCGGGCAGCCGGCCCCCGTGCCGTCGTCATTCGCCGACTGCCTGCACATCGAGTCGGGCCCGCCCACCCTGCAACAGGTCGACCGCTGCGTCGCCGATCTCGGCGCCCTGGGATACAAACAGCAGGTGACCTACCAGCCCGCCGGCAACTTCTGGGCCCTTCAATGGGCCGAGGCCGGGCTCTACCTCGGCCTCGCCCTGGCCCTGACCGGGTTCTGCGTCTGGTGGATCCGCCGCCGGGTGACCTGACAGACGCCAGCCCCACGACGCGAACACCCATGAGGGCAGGCCGCAACCAGGCTGACCCTCACCGCACCGGGACCTCCCGCCACTCGCCGGTACCGGCTGCTCCGTGCACCCCGGAGCCGGTACAGGCACCGGCTTGCCGGCTCGGGTTCACCTCGACTCCGCCCGGGCCTCGCCGGAGGCGTCCGCCGACACGCGGGAACGGGGCACAGGGAGCAGCGGGCGTGAGGGTGAGTCGCCTCTCCATTTGTGACTGGTCGGCATTTCGGTTGTGGTGGGGTCTGTACGGCGGCGCGAGTGGCACGGTGACCGGCCCACGGGTGTTCCCCCTCGGGTAGCACGTGCGGCCGTCGCTGACTATCCACGAACGTGAACTCGCGATGGATAGTCCTGTGATCGTCGTTCGGGGATTGTTGAACCCGACAGCGGGGCCGGTATCTCTGGGCCGGTATTGACTCATGGTTCGTTTTGGATTCTGTCCGGTACGGAGGGTGGCAGGGGTCCTCCCGGCCGAGACGCTTCGCTGTTCGTCATTGAACGCCTGAAAGTATGAAAAAAAGGGGGGCCTGTGAAGAAGAACATGCGTACGGCGGCCAAGGCGCTCGCTGTCGGAGCTGTGGCGGTGGCCTGCATGGCCGCTGGGACGGGGAGCGCTTCGGCGCTCGACCGGAGCGTGCTGCCCAAGGGGTACAGCCTCAACATCGGCGACAGGCTCCTGTCGCCGATGGACTCCACCCTGCGCCAGTACGAACTGGTCCTGCAGTCGGACGGCAACCTCGTCGAGTACCGTCTCGACCACGGATATCGGACGAAGACCTGCTGGGCGTCGGGTACCTACGGCAAGCCGGTGCACCACGCGACGTACCAGCAGGACGGCAACTTCGTGCTGTACGGCAACGACATCTACAACACGGCGTACTGGGCCTCGAACACCGTGGGCGTGCCTGGCTCGACGGTCAACGTCAACATCGGCGGCGCCATCTACGTCGGCACCAAGCTCTACAAGGGCAACTGCTGACCAAATGCTGTCCTGGCCGGCTCGGTACCCGTACGCGTACCGGGCCGGCCAGCAGTGCTGTTGCACGTTGCACGGCCATCGGACCGAGCTGGCGGGGGTGCCCAGGCCGATCAGGCGCTTGCCCCTCCCCGGCACCGGGGAAGCCGTCGGCTGAGGGGCACCGTGGTCGTCGCGCTGCGCGCCGTGGGCGTGGTGGTTGTCCGCTGCGCAGCGGCCAGGCTCCGTGGGATGTGAGCAGTGCGTCCCGGGGCGGGCCTCAAACCGCCTGCTGAGCGAAGTCGTGCGGGCTACTGGGGAGTGCGCTGGTAGAGGACCACACGGGATGAGCGTGTGCGTTGCACGCGTCCGGCGCGGTGCAGGATCTGCAGGTGGTACGAGACGGTTGACGGGCTGAGGTACAGGCGCTGGGCAAGCTCACTGGTGCTGCGGGGTTGGGCCAGTTCGGCCAGCATTCTGGCGCGGGTGCTACCGAGCAACTGCTCGTCGGACGACGGGAGGCGGTCTTCCCGACCCGCTGGGTAAAGGATCATCGGTTTGCGGGGGGCTGCAACGCTTGTCGGTTCGCCGGCGCAGAAGATGGCCCTGTCCGCGAAGACGCTTGGCACGAGGATCGCGGCGTCGGCGGACAAGTGGAGACGGTGGCGGCTGGACGGGCGGAGGTGGACCTGGAGGGAGCCGTGGCGCCATTCCAGGTTCGGCGCCAGCTGGTCGATCGTGTCGGCGATTCCGTTCCGGGCGATGCTGGTGGCCCGCACGTTGATGTCCCCTTCCAGCCGGGCCCGGATGCGTGGCCACTCGGGTGCGAGGGCGGCGTGCCAGAACTGGGCCAGTTCACCGGCGACGCGGTGAGCCAGGTGGGCCTCGCCACGCTCCAAGGCTGCCAGGAGTATCCGGGGTGCTCTGGAAGCAGCGGCCTGATCCCACGAGTGGCCGTTCACGGCCCCTTCGAGCTCGTAACGGATGCGCTCCGATGGCGTCGTCGCGACCGCGTGCAGGGCGCCGTCCAGGTCGGTGACCGGGCCGGCTGCTGGCTGTGGTCGCAGGAAGTCCGGCGCGTAGCCGTGGGGTCCGCCACCCGCGACGACTGCCAGCAGGCCCAAGTGCTGCTCGGACAGCGCCTTGGCGGCCCTGGCGCGCCAGGCACCGGACAGCGCCTGCGGCATCTGAGCGAGTGCGAAGAGCAGGTCCTTCGCCGGGTCCAAGGGGGAGAAGGCGAACCGAATCCTGCCCAGGCCTTCCGTACCCAAGTCGATCCGGATCACGAGAAGCCCCCTCTGGCAAGTGTCTTCGAAAACAATCGAATCATTCGACGACGGACACGTCATCCGATTCCCTGGATCCGGGCCGAACCCCCGGCCCCGGATGAAGTACGGAGGACGTCTTGCGCGCACTGCCGAAGGCACCTGAGCTCCGCCGCACCGTCGCCATGGCCACCGCCGCCCTCGTGATCGCCGGCGGTGCCACTCTCACCAGCGCCGGCTCGGCCGGCGCCGCCACCCCGAGCTGCGGCAGCGATCAGGGGGGTACCAGTGGTGCACCCTGGTACAGCTGGCACCTGGTTCCCTGCGTCAACTACGACAGCTACAACAACAAGTACTACCCCACCGTCCACATCTGGGGCGGCAGCACCGACGTGCGCATCTACCAGGGCATCTACGACTCCTGCAACGGCGTCACCTACGGGGTCAACGGGGACTCGAACTCCAACCACATCTTCCCGGGCGACAACTGGATCGTCGCCGGCAACTCGGTCCCCAACCCCTACTGCGGCTCCGGTGTATGGGCCATCGCGCGGATCTCCGAGTCCGGGAACGGCTCGCCCTGGGCCTGGTCGTCAAGGATGTGAGCACTCCACCGGTCCGGGGTGGATTGCGCCTCTGACCTGGCCATTCATCTCTTCCGAGGGGCGATGGGTCCGGGGCCGGCCCGGGCGCGCGCCGGATACGCGGACCCTCGGGCGAGCCGGGCGAGGACTGGTTGATCGGTGGGCCGGGTGCGCGCGGCTCAGTCCACCGTGACGACCATCTTCCCCGTCGCCGCGCCGGACTCCATGGCCCGGTGCGCCTCGACGATCTCCTCGAACCCGAAGACCCGCACCGGGCGGGCCCGCAGGGTCCCGCTCTCGACCTTCGCGAGGATGGAGTCGAACGGGATCGAGGAGAGCGGGAAGTCCGGCGTTCCGAGGGCGAACGCGCTGCCGAAGAAGCTCAGTTGGACGCCGGAGGGCAGATCGGTCAGCGGCGCGAACTCGTGGACCGGAGCGAGGCCGCCGAGGAAGCCGAGCTGGCACACCCGTCCGCGCGGGCGCACCGTGGCGAGGGAGTCCCGCAGGACGCTGTTGCCCACGACGTCGAGGAGCGCGTCCACCTCGATCCCCCCGGCCCGGACCTGTGTCGCCAACCGGCCGTCGTCGACCAGCACCCGCGAGGCGCCGATCTCCCGGAGCAGGCCGGCCCGGTCGGCGCTGCGGGTGGTGGCGACCACCGTGGCGCCGTGGTCGCGCGCCAGGTTCACCGCGGCCTGGCCGAGCGAGGACGTCGCCCCGCGGACGAGCAGCGTCTCCCCGGGGCGCAGCGCCAGGTTGCCGTGCAGCGCGCTCCACGCGGTGGCGTACACCTCGGGGACGGCGGCCAGATCGGCCCAGTCGAGCGAGGTGCGGACCGGTACGACGTTGGTGGCGGGGGCGGTGACCAGCTCCGCGTAGCTGCCGTTGCGGGTGCGCCCCATGCCGCCGAGGAGTGCGACGACAGTGGCGCCCGTGGGGAGTCGCCCGCTCGGGTCGTGCTCGACGGTGCCGGCGCATTCGATGCCGGTGACCGCGGCGACGTCGCCCCAGGCGCCGCTGCGCATGTAGGTCTCGGCGTGGTTGAGCCCGAACGCCCTGACCCGGACGAGGACTTCGCCGTGGGCGGGGCGCGGGTCGGGCAGGTCGGTGACGGTCAGGACCTCGGGTCCGCCGGGGGTGGTGATGACGATGGCGCGCATGATCGATCTCCATTCTTGAGCGGTCGTTCAAATAAAGGGCCGAAAAACGGCCGCCACGGGGGGTGGCGGCGTCGAGGTGCGGAGGGAGGGTCAGGCCGTGGCGGCGAAGGCGTTGTCGACGATGGCGCGCAGGACCGCCTCGTCGGGGTTGGCCTTGCCCACCACCATCAGCCCCTGGGCGGTGGCGACCAGCAGCCTGGCGGTCCCGGCCGGGTCGAGGCCGGCCCGCGCCTCGCCGCGGCGTACGGCGGTGGTCAGCGCCCGGGTCATGCAGTGTTCGAGTCGGGCGAGGTGGCCGCGGACCACGGCGGCGGCCTCGTCGTCCTCGGCGGCGTTCTCGATCGCGGTGTTGACGAGCAGGCAGCCCTGCCGGCCCTCCGGGCTCAGCAGGTCCCGGACCAGCCCGTCGAAGTAGCCGCGGACCTCGGCCACCGAGGCGTCGGGGGAGTCGAGTTCGCCCAGCTTCTGGGGCACGACGAGCTTGGAGTAGCGTTCCAGCGACTTCAGGAAGAGCGCCCGCTTGCCGCCGGGGAAGGCGCTGTAGATGCTCCCCGGCTTGACCCCGGTCGCCTTCACCAGGTCCTCGATGGACGTGGCCCGGTAGCCGCGCTCCCAGAAGCGCCGCATCGCGGCCTCCAGGACCTGCTCCGGCTCGAACTCCCGTGGTCGTGGCATGCGGACAACATATCTGAATGGGCATTCAAGAACAACCGTCCCGGTCCCACGGCCTCCGTCGAGCACGACCATCGGCCCGCGACGGCACGTGACCTCGGGACTTCGCCACGACGCGTGCACCGAACCGGTCCTCCCGGCCGTGTCCCACCGCAACGACCGCCGGGACGGGGGTCTCCCGTGCCGCGAGAACCGGGGCGCGCGGCTGTCGAGGTGCGCCCCGGCCGCGGGTTCCCCGGGCCCGGCCCGCTCAGGCGGGGCTGACGGTCTTCAGCCGCTCGAGCAGCGCGGTGCCGTCCGGTACGCCGAGTCCGGTGCAGGCGTCCCAGCCGGGACCGGCAGTGAAGGCTCCGATGTCGCCCTGGGTGATGTCCCGGAACCCGACCGGGGACGTGCCGGCCGTGGCGCCGTCGTAGAGCTGGGGCTGCATCAGGCCGAGCGGCCGGCCGAGCGACTGGGAGAGCCGGCAGGCCAGGGCCGCCCACAGCGGCGCGACGGCGCTCGTCCCGCCGAAGACCAGGCGCTCGCCGTCGACGAGCACCTCGTACCCGGTGGTGGGGTCGGCGACGGCGGCGACGTCGGGCAGGCCGAGGTGCTGCTTGCCCGGGGTGCCGTTCGGCACGCCGACGCCGTGCTGCCAGACGGGCTGGGCGTAGAACTTGCTGACGCCCCCGCCGGAGGCGGACTCGGGCCCGTTGTTCCAGACCCGTTCCAGCTTGATCGTGCCGGACTTCGGGTCGGCGTCCAGGTGTGTCCCGCCGCAGGCGAGGGTCCCGGGGCTGGAGGCGGGGTAGTCGGCGTGCGGCTGGCCGTCCGGCTCGCCGTCGCCGCTGCCGTTGTCGCCGGCGGCGGCGCAGACGGTCACCCCGAGGGCGGCAGCGTCTGCCAGGGCGGCGTCGAAGGCCTTGCGGCCCTGCTTGGTCCACCGCTCCTCGTTCGCGCCCCAGCTGATGCTGACCGCGGTGGGCGTGGGCGTGGCGTGCACCGCCGCGCTGAGCGCGTCCGCGAAGCCCCGCAGGGTGTTGTGCGCGAAGTAGACCACCTGCTTGGCGCCGGGGGCGAGCCCGCCCGCGACCTCGATGTCGAGCAGCACCTCGCCGTCGGCGCTGTTCGGGTCCCCGTTCGGCCGGTTGGCGGCGCCGTTGACACCGACTGCCGTCACGCTGGGCGTCGCGATGCCGAGTCCGGAGAAGTACGCGTCGAGGTCCGCCTGCGTGAAGCCGCCGTCGAGCTCGATGATGGCGAGGTGGTGCCCGGAGCCGTCGGTGTTCGGCGGGAACTTGTAGATCCGGCCGAGCTCCACCGGCGTGTAGCTCCTGCGGGCCGCGGCCGGCTTGAGCCGGTGGAGGTGGGGCTTGGCCTGGGGCCGGTCGTCCATGCCGAGGACCGCGACCACGGCGTCCTGCCAGTCGGCGAGGATCTGCAGTTCGCCTTCGCGCTGCCGGTGCGCGACCAGCGCGCCGTCGTCCGGGTGCTGGCTCTCGACCATTTCGAGCGATCCCGGGTCGACCACGGTGCGGATCCGGCTCAGCGGGCCGCTGATCTTGATCCGGCGGGAGCCCTGGTCGACCTCGGTGACCTGCAGTCCGTGTTCCTGCGCCGTGCGGCGGATCATCTCGACGTCGGCCGGATCCGCCCCGTACCGCTCGGCCAGCTCCTCCCGGCTGATCGTCTGCGGGCCCTGGACCAGGGAGTCGGGGATCTCGGCCCGGCGCCGCAGGACGAGGGTGAGGTCGATGGGCTGGGAATCGTCCACGGCTCCCACGGGGCGGGCGTCGGAAGCGGCCGTACGCGCAGATCCGGGGAGCGGAACAAGTCTGTTCGTTGACATACCAAGAGTATTCTCCCGGGCACTCTGCGTGGGCGACCGCCGAACGGCTGACACCGCGCCGGCGCACCCGCCTCCACGTGGTTCGAGCGCGACGGGTCGACGGCCCTCCCCCCGCTCTGTTCCCCGGGCGACGGCCGCCGGAGGCCCAACTCGGCAGCCCCCGGGCGCTCGTGAACCACCCGCCCGAAGGCTTCGCTGACGGGCGGCGCCGGACCCGACTGCGTGCTATCCGCTGACCGGCCGTCAGGGGCCCGTGGCATCATGCCGCCATGACGACGCGCGAAGCTCCCGCAACGGCGGCCGAGGCGGTGCAGGAACTTCGGGAGATCGCCCACGGGTGGGTCGACGGCCGACGCGCTGACCCGGATCTTCTGATCCGGGCCGCGCTCCGCGCCCTGGTCGCCGGCGTGGACACCCCGTCGGTGGTTCTCCTCGCCGCGCTCTTCCGCGGTGAGGAGGACCAGGCCCCGGAGCTGTTCGGCCAGGTGATGGACGAACTCGGCTTCGGCTTCCACCCGCCCAAGGACTACTGGGAGGGCCGGCTGGCGCTCGCCCGCTGGTGGGCCGCGGAGATCGCCGGCGGGTGGCTCGACCCCGTCGAGGGCGCCGCACTCATCGTCGAGGATGTGGCCGAAGCCTACGGGAAGTGCGAGGAGTTGGCGCCGATGGTCGATGCGATGGTGGCGCTCATGGACCCTGTCGGCGCCGCGTACCCGGACGACGTTCCCGCACACCTGACCCGGGCCGCCCGCGAACTCCTGGCCCGCATCCCGCCCCCGTCCGCCCCTCTCTGACAGCACGAGGGCGCCGTGCCTGCCGCAGGCCGGCTTTCGTCCGAGTGTTCTGCGAAGCGCCCCCGGCGCGGCCGGCCGGCAGCACGTCCTGACTGCCGAACGCCGCGAACGCGGATCCTCGATATCGGCATCCCGTGGGTCCCGGCGTCAGCGGCCGCCCCGAGCCCGCGGCCTGCCTGCGCGATCGGGGCGCCGCCGATACAGCGCGCGGTACTACGCCCGGCGCGCCGGCGGGACGGGTGCGCCGGCGTCGGGTCGACGGGCGGTGCGGTCAGTACTCCTCGTCGGGGTAGCCCCAGTCGATGGAGGTCTCGGCGTCCGGCGCGGCCTCGGCCACGGCGGAGGCGAAGGAGGTCTCGAAGTACGGCTGCCAGCGGCCGAATCCGCTGATGCTGACCGGGAACCTGGACTCGCCGGTGACGTAGTGCACCCCGTTGTCGACGACCGGGCCGTAGCTGATCTGGCCCTCGAAGCCCTCGTCGCGCAGCAGGGTGCCGACGGACGCGGCGACCGCCTCGGCCTGCGCGGCGTCGGTGAGCTTGGAGACGGTGAAGTGGAGATCGATGTTGACGGACATGCCCGCAGGCTACCGGCCGTCGCCGACAGCCTTGCGGGGCGGCCCGGGCGGGGCTTCGGGAGGGACGGGCCGGGTCAGAGCTCCGGGTGGTCGCCGAAGCCGTCGTGGCCGGCGCCGGCCGCCGTCAGGGCGAGCCAGCCGTGGCCCCGGACGGGGGTGTCCGCGCCGATCGCGGCCGGGTCCACCGAGAGGTGCGCGGCGGCGGTGTTGACGCCGGTGGTCTCGGCCCGGCCCGGGTCCTCGGCGTACCACTCGTACTCCTCCGGGTCGTCCTCGAAGTCCGCCTCGGTCAGGACGGTCTCCCAGGGCAGCGGCGTACCCGTCCACTCCGAGTCCTCGTGGCGCCAGTACCCGCGGACCACCTCGCCGTCCACCGCCGCCGCCCAGATCACCGCGTCGGCGAACGGGTCCTGGTAGTAGACCTGGGCCCGGCCGCACGCCCTGCTGAGCCGCTCGATCACCTCGTGCGGCCCCCACCGCGTCGCCCCCAGCGGTTCGTTGGCGTAGATCAGCCGCCAGCCCGCGTACTCGGGCGTGACGAACACCCGGTGCACCGCGTCCGGCGCGTACTTGGTGTCCTCCTGCTGCGCCTCCTGCCCGTACCGGACCGTCACCGGGATCCGGTCGTGCAGGCCCAGCGCCTCGAAGGCGGCCTCGTACGTCGCGCCCGGCACCGCCAGCCACCAGTGGTCGGGCTGCTCCTCCGGGCGTTCGGCGGCGAAGCGGTCGCGGGCGAGCCGCTCCCACCCGGCCCGGTCGAGCCCGGCGGACTCGGAGGTGGCCAGCAGGACGTCGACCAGGCGGGCCAGATCGGCCTCGGCGGGGATCATGGTGTTCATCCGGGCGAGTCTAGGCCGAACGGCTGACGCGACGTCACGGGAGCTGCGGGGGAGCGGCAGGGAGGCGTGGCGGGGAGGCGTGGCGGGCCCGGAATCAGGCCGCGAGGACCTCCTGCCCGCGCTTCGAGGCCCTGACCTTGGGCTTCCGGTTCGGCAGCGAGAGCCGGACGACCTTGCGCCACGCGGAGAACACCTGCTTGGGCAGGGGCCCGGTGACGTACTCCAGCTCGTACTTCTCGAACAGCGCGCGCACCTTCACCGCGACCTCGGCGTACCGGTTGCTCGGCAGGTCCGGGAACAGGTGGTGCTCGATCTGGTGCGACAGGTTGCCGGTCATGAAGTGCATGGCCCGGCTGCCGCTGATGTTCGCCGACCCCATCATCTGGCGCAGGTACCACTGGCCGCGCGTCTCGCCGTCGATCGACCGGCGCTCGAAGACCTGGACGCCCTCGGGGAAGTGCCCGCACATGATCACCGAGTGGGACCAGACGTTGCGGACCAGGTTCGCGGTGAACGTGGCGGCGAGCGTGGGGAGGAACGACGGGCCCGACAGCAGCGGGTGGATCACGTAGTCCTTGAGCACCTGCTTGCGGATCTTGCGGCCCACGGCCCGGGCCCGCGCCCGGAACTCCGGGTCCTTGCGGCGGCGCTTGCCCAGGTTCTTGCCGAGCTCCAGGTCGTACGCCGCGATGCCGTACTCGAAGAAGCAGGCGTTGACGAGGTTCCACAGCGGCTGGCCGAGGTGGAACGGCTGCCACTTCTGGTCCTCGTCGACGCGCATGATGCCGTAGCCGAGGTCGTTGTCCTTGCCGATCACGTTGGTGTACGTGTGGTGCAGCTCGTTGTGCGAGTGCTTCCACTGGTCGGACGGCGAGACGTGGTCCCACTCCCAGGTGGTGGAGTGGATCTTCGGGTCCCGCATCCAGTCCCACTGGCCGTGCAGGACGTTGTGGCCGATCTCCATGTTGTCCATGATCTTCGCCACGGACAGGCCGGCGGTGCCGATCAGCCACGCGGGCGGGAAGAGAGAGAACAGCAGCACGCCCCTGCTGGCCAGCTCGAGCTTGCGCTGCGCGGAGATGACCTTGCGGATGTACGCGGCGTCCTGCTCTCCGCGGTCGGCGATCACCTCGTCGCGGATCGCGTCCAGCTCGCGGCCGAGCTCCTCGATCTGCTCCGCGGTCAGGTGGGCGGTGGGGTCGATGGCGGTCAAGGTGCGCCTACCGTTCGATGTCGCAGGGGCCCGCCGCGGCGGACACGCAGGTCTGGATGAGGACGCCCGGCTCGGCCTCGGTGATCTCGCCGGTGCGCAGGTCGCGGACGGCGCCCGCCTTGAGCGGCGTGACGCAGCCGAAGCAGATGCCCATGCGGCACCCCGAGGGCATCAGCACCCCGGCCTCCTCGCCGACGTCCAGCAACGGCGTGGCGCCGTCCGCGTCGACCGTCCGGCCGGTGGCGCTGAACGTGACCTCGCCGCCCTCGCCGGTGACGACGGTGGCGGGGCGGAAGCGTTCGGTGTGCAGGAGCTCCCGGACGCCGTGCGCGGCCCAGTGCTCCTCGGCGGCGTCGAGCAGCCCCGCGGGCCCGCACGCCCAGGTCTCGCGCTCGGCCCAGTCGGGCACGAGCTCGTCGAGACGGGCGACGTCGAGCCTGCCGTCCGTGCCGGTGTGCACCTCGGTGAGGCGCAGCCGCCCGTTGGCGGCCAGCCCGTGCAGCTCGTCGCGGAAGATCACGTCGCGCGGCCGCGGCGCGCAGTGGACCAGGACGACATCGGCGAAGTCGGTGTCGCGCAGCATGCCCATCACGGGCGTGATGCCGCTGCCGGCCGTCAGGTAGAGCACCTTGGCGGGCTTGGCCTGCGGCAGCACGAAGTCACCGGTCGCCTGCTCCAGCTGGACCAGCGTGCCCGGGGCGGCCCTGCGGACCAGGTGGTTGCTGACCTTGCCGTCCGGGACCGCCTTCACGGTGATCGTGAGGCGGCCGTCCCGGCGGTCCGTCGGCGAGGTGATCGAGTACGCCCGCCACAGGCGCCGCCCGTCGACGTCGACCCCGATCCGCAGGTACTGGCCGGCCGTGTGGCCGCGCCAGCCCCGTCCCGGCCTGATCACGACGGTCGAGGCGTCACCCGTCTCGGGGTGCACGGCCTCGATGCGCCCACGCAGGTCGGCGCCCGCGCGCAGCGGGCTGACCAGGTCGAGGTAGTCCGACGGCAGCAGTGGCGTCGTGACCATCTCCAGCAGTTTCCACGCCCTGCCGCGGAGGGTTGCACTCGTCATGTGTCCAGCTTGCTGCGCTTCGGGGCGTAAAGTCCTGACCGTAGGACGTGAAACTGCTCGACCGAATTGTTCGCAGGAAACAAGAACGTGAGCCATGCCATCCGGAGGGCCAGCGAACTGGCCCTGGACGAGACGACGGTCACCGCACTGCGGGCCGCGCTGAAGACCACCGCCGACGAGGTCGTCCAGGCGATCATCGACGAGGTCCCTCCCTATGCCAACGCCCTCTCGGGCAGCATGGGAGGCACCATCCGCCGGGCCGTCCGCACCGCCCTGGGGCACTACCTGGACCTGGCGAGCGGGAACGCCACCGGCGGCGACGCCGGTGACGCGGCGTACGAGCTGGGCCGCGGCGAGGTGCGCGACGGCCGCTCGATGGACGCCCTGCTCAGCGCCTACCGCGTCGGCGCCCGCGTGGCCTGGCGGTGCCTGGCCGCCGGTGCCGTACCCGCCGGCCTGCCCGCCGCCGAGGTCGCCAAGTTCGCCGAACTGACCTTCGCCTACATCGACGAGCTCTCCGCCGCGAGCGCCGCGGGCCACGCCGACGAACTGGCCGCCCGGGGCAGGGCACAGGAGCGCCACCTGGAACACCTGGCCCGCGACCTCCTCGCGGGCGCGAACCCGGACGTGCTGGCCGCCTCCGTCCAACGGTCCGGGTGGCAGCCCCCGGCCACGCTGACCGCGGTCCTGCTGCCGGCCGCCCAGGCCCGGCCCGCCTACCGCGAGCTCGACCCGGGCACCCTCGTCCTCGACGACCTGCCGGACGCCACCGGTGTGCTGCTCGTCCCCGACGCCGACCGGCCGCACCTCCTGCGGCAGCTGACCGACCGCACCGCCGTGGTCGGCCCGGCCCGGCCGTGGACCCGGGCGGCCGCCTCGTACGCACGGGCCGTACGCGCCCGCTCGCTCTCCGCCGACATCCGCGACACCGAGGACCACCTGCCCGAGCTGGTGCTGAGCGCCGACAAGGACGCGTTCGCCGACCTGCGGGCCCGGGCCCTCGCGCCGCTGCGTTCTCTGCCCGGCGCGACCGCGCGGCGGATGGAGGAGACCTTGCGGGCGTGGCTGCTGCACCAGGGCAGGCGGGACGAGGTGGCGGCGGCCCTGTTCGTCCATCCCCAGACGGTCCGGTACCGGATGGCGCAGCTGCGGGAGCTGTTCCCGGACCTCGCCTCGCCGCAGCGGGTCCTCGAACTGACGCTGGCCGTGGGGCTTCGGACCGGCTGACGCCTACCTCGACGTCCGCGAACGGGTCGGCGGGTCGGCGGTGGTGGCCGGGGCTGCGGTACGGGGACGAGACGCCCGGTCGAGGTGGGCGCACGGGGGTACGGGGGAGGGGTATTGTCGGAGCGCGCCAAGCCGCCCCGGACAGGAACCCGGAGGAACCGATGCAGACCAGCAGCCGCCCGGCCACGGCCCGGCTCCTCGTGGTGTGCACCCTGCTGCTCGGACTGTTCCTCATGCACGGCGCCCCGCTCGCGGCCGGAGGCTGCCACGACGACATGGCGCGCGCCGTCGCGGCCCCGGCCATGGCATTCCCGCACCTCGCGCACCCCGCGACGGCGGGCGACGCCGCCGGCCGCGACCCGCGCGCCGTGCCTGCCGCCGCCGACACCCGCGGCGGATCGGCCTGCCTGTCCACGCCGGCCCACGGGCGCGTCGTGCTGGACCCGCCCCCGCTCCTGGCCGTCCTGTCCGTGGCCCTGATCGTCGGCACGGGCATGCTCGCCACGACCGCGGGAACGGCCAGGCTGCGCGGCCCCCCGGGCGGCGGGCGCCGACTCCTGCTCCAGGTGTGCGTCGCGCGGACGTGAGAGGGCCCACCCGATCCCCGCACGGGGAACCGGGCACCGACCCTGCTCACCTCCGCGCCCTCGGCGCGGCCTTCTCCAAGGACATCCGATGCGTACCACCCGTCTGTCCCGCCGCACCCTCGCCCTGGCGGGCGCCGCCCTCCTCACCACGGTCCTGACCGCCTGCGGTTCCGGCACGGACCACGACATGCCGGGCATGAACCACGACGGCGCCTCGCCGAGCGCCTCCGCCTCCGCCGGCCACGCCATGCCCGGCATGGACCACGGCGCGCCCGTTGCCGACGGCGCCGGAGCGCCGGCCGACAACCGCTCCGGGTACCGCTTCGACGCGGCCGCCGCCACCCTGCCCGCCGGGCAGCCGACCGACTACCGCTTCAGCATCACCGGCCCCGACGGCAAGCCGGTGACCGCCTTCGCGGTCGAGCAGACCAAGCAGATGCACTTCTACGCGATCCGCTCCGACCTCACGGGCTTCCAGCACCTGCACCCCACCATGGCCCCCGACGGCACCTGGACCGCCCCGCTCGCGGCCCTGACCTCCGGCTCCTGGCGCACCTACGCGTCCTTCACCCCCGACACCGGCGACGGCAAGGGCACGGCGCTGGTCCTCTCCCGCACCGTGGACGTCGACGGCAGGGCGGACGCCGCGCCGCTGCCGGCCGCGGCCACCACCACCCAGGTCGACGGCTACACCGTCACCCTCCAGGGCGCCCCGATGGCCACCATGGCCCACCCCGTGACGGTCACCGTCACCAAGGACGGCAAGCCGGTCACCGACCTCCAGCCCTACCTCGACACCTACGCCCACCTCACCGCCTTCCACGAGGGCGACATGGCCTTCGCCCACCTCCACCCCGCGAGCGCGGCCGCCGGCGGCCGGGGCGGCCCCGAGCTCGCCTTCCACGCCGAGTTCCCCCAGGCCGGCAACTGGCGCCTGTTCCTGCAGTTCCAGACCGCCGGGCAGCTGCACACCGCTGCCCTCACCCTCAAGGTCGGCTGAGCCGTCCGGGGGGCGGGGCGTCGCCGCGACGACGCCCCGCCCCCCGGACACCGTCGTGCGTCAGTCGGTCGGCATGCGGGCCTCGCATTCCTTGATCACGGCTTCGAGGTTGTCGGAGAACAGGGTCTCCAGCGGGAAGGTGATGGGGAGGGCGGACTCGACGGCGGTCATCAGTTGAACGGCCGCGAAGGAGTGGCCACCGGATGCGAAGAAGTCGTCGCCGAGGTCGGCGGTGGGGACACCGAGCGCCTCGCACCAGGCGTCGATGACGGTGCGGTCGACCGGGGGGTCGCTGCTCATGGAGGGGCCTCCGGTTTCTGCCGGCTCCGGCCGGCTCGGTCGTTCGGTCACTTGGGGAGGAGGGTGACCGGCATGTGCTCGACACCCCACATGAAGTTGGAGTGCATCGTCCGGACGGGGCCGGCGAGTTCGGCGCCGGAGAGGCGGTCGACGAGCAACTGGAGCATGACGCGGAGCTCGATCCGGGCGAGCGCGGCGCCGATGCAGAAGTGACTCCCCATGCCGAACGCCAGGTGACGGTTGGGGGTTCGGCCGAGATCCAGCCGGTCCGGCCGGTCGAAGACGGCCTCGTCACGGTTGGCGGAGGGGTTCCAGATGGCGACGGTTTCGCCGGCCTTGATCGTCTGACCGCCGATCTCGGTGTCGGTGCGGGCGACGCGCTTCATGTGCATCGCCGGACTGGTGTAGCGGAGGACCTCCTCGACCGCGCTGTCCGGACTGACGTCGCCGTCGCGCAGGCGCTGCCATTGGGCGGGGTTCTCGATGAGGGCGAGCAGACCGCCGGCGGAGGCCAGCCGGGTGGTCTCGTTGGCGCCGAGGAGGATGCCGTTGCAGTTCATGACGATCTCTGCGTCGGTCAGGGGGACCCCGTCGACCTCGCTGGTGGCGAGCGTGCTGACGACGTCGTCGCCGGGCGCGGCGCGTCGCTGCTCGAGGAGTCGGGCGTAGTAGGCGAAGATCTTCGCGTTGGCCACGGTGCTCGCCGCGACGCTGACCGGGCCGCCCTCGGCGCCGAGGTTGGCGCCGAACGCCCTGCTGGTCATGTCGGTGAAGGCCTGGTGCTCCTCGCGGGCCACGTCCATGATGTGGCACACGATCGCTGCGGGCAGGACCGCCGCGATGTCGGTGACGAAGTCGACCACCCCGGTCTCGACGGCCTCGTCGATCAGGGGGGTGAGCACGTCGCGCATGGTCTGTTCCATCTGGGCGGTCCTGCGCGGGGTGAAGGCCGAGTTCATCAGGTTGCGCAGCTTGGTGTGGCGCGGCGGGTCGGTGACGATCATCATCCGGCCGGCCGCCGCGTCCACGCCGTGCCGACCGGAGCCGAGGCGCATGCCGCGTTCGGAGGTGAAGGTGTTGGTGCCCTTGTAGACCTGGACGGCGGGTTCGTACGTCATCACCGCCCAGAACGCCTCGCCGGGGACACCGGTGTCGTTCCAGTGGACGGGTGCGGTGGCCCGCAGTTCACGCCAGACCGGCAGGGGGTCGCCGTGGGCGTAGAGCGCCGGGTCCGCGACGTTCAGTGCTGGGGTGGGCCGCTGCGCGCGGTCCTTGGCCGCTGCGGTCATCGGGCGGTCACTTCGACCGGGATGCTCTTGTACTCGAGCATGAAGTTGGACCGCAGGCGGACCACGTCGCCCGCCGGAGCCAGTCGGCCCGGCCGCGTGGGCAGGCTGCGGAGCAGCGCGTTGAGCGCGGTGCGGCCCATCGCCGCACCGATGCAGTGGTGCGGGCCGCTCGCGAAGCCGACGTGGCGGTTGGGGGTGCGGCCGAGGTCGAAGCGGTTCGGCTCGGGGAACTGGTTCGCGTCGCGGTTGGCGGAGGCGATCCACAGGGTGACGGAGTCCCCCTCGGCGATCTCGACACCGCGGACCGTGACCGGCCTGGTGGCCGTCCGCTGGACGTAGGAGGCGGTGGAGGTCCAGCGGACGAATTCCTCGATGCCGGTGTCGACCAGTTTCGGATCGGCGCGCAGCCGATCCCACTCCGCCGGGTCGTCCATCATGGCGAGCACGCCGCCACTGGCGCTGTGCTGGGTGGTCTCGTTCCCGCCGATGGCCAGGTTCATCAAGTTGAACAGCAGGGTGTCCTCGTCGAGTTCCCGCTCGCCCTCCTCGGGGGTGAGCAGGATGCTGACCGCGTCGTCGCCGGGGACGGCGCGGCGCTTGGCGATCAGGTCGAGGAAGAAGTCGAAGATGTCCGCCTGGGCGGTGGCCAGACGCAGGCCCTCGTGGCTGATGCCGAGGGAGTGGTCGTCGTCCCGGTAGCCGATCATGGTCTGGGTCAGGGCCAGCAAGTGGAGCGCCTCGTCGTGGTCGATGCCCAGCTGCGCCATGAGTCCGCCGGCCGGGAGCTCCCGGGCCACGTCGAGGGCGAGGTCGCCGCCGCCGTCGGCCCAGAGCCGGTCGAGGGCGAGCTCGACCCGGTGTCGGACCGTCGTGGTGACCCGCTCGATCAGCGCGGGTGAGAAGACCCGGTGCATGCGGCGGCGCAGCTGTCGGTGGCGCGGCGGGTCGGAGGTGACGAGCATCCGCCCGGAGGCGGTGTCGATCTCGTCGCGGAAGGACCCTCCGATGACCGTGCCGTGCTCCGAGCTGAACGTCTCGGTGTCGCGGAGCGCCGCGAGCACGTCGTCGTACGTGGTCAGCGCCCAGAAGCCGCCGGACGGGGTGGGGTTCCAGTGGACCGGGGACTGGGTGCGCAGCTGTTCCCACAGGAGGTGGGGGTCGCCGCTGACGAAGGCCTCGGTGTCGTTGAGGTCGATCCGGGCCACCGGTCCGGGAACCTGGGTCACGTGTCGTCTCCCTTGCGCGGTGCCGCGTCGGTGGCGGCGGCCATGTCGGTCAGGACGGTGTTGGACAGGATGCTCTCGAGGGTGACGAACGCGCCGTTGTCGCGGGCGATCCGGCGGCTGAGCCGGAAGGCCAGCATCGAGTTGCCGCCGAGCTCGAAGAAGTCGTCGTCGGTGCCGATCCGTTCGGTGCCGAGCAGTTCCTCCCAGACGCCGGCGAGGTAGCGCTCGGTGTCCGTCGCGGGTGCGGTGTACCCGCTGCGGCGTCGGCCCCGGTCGGCCAGCAGGTCGAGCAGGGCCGCGGTGTCGCGCTTGCCGTGCGGGGTCGCCTGGATCTCGGGGACGTTCAGGAACTCCGAGGGCACCTGGTAGTCGGGCATCGTCGCCTGGGCGTGGGCCCGGACCTGGGGAACGGTGGTGCGTCCCTGGAGGACGACGAAGGCGACGAGCCGCTTGTCCTGGTCGCTGCCCTGCGGCAGGACCGCCGCGTCCAGGACACCGGGGTGGGCGATCAGCGAACGCTCCACTTCGCGCGGCTCGACCCGGTAGCCGCGGATCTTCACCTGGTCGTCGTTGCGGCCCAGGTAGTCGAGGACGCCGTCCCGCTCCAGGACCAGGTCGCCGGTGGCGTACATGGTCGATCCGGGTGGGCCGAGCGGGTCCGGGAGGAACCGCTCGGCGGTGCGGGCGGGGTCGCCGAGGTAGCCGCGGGTGACCCCGGCGCCGCCGATGTACAGCTCGCCGGGCGTGCCCACCGGAACGGGGCGCAGCTCGGGGTCGAGGACGTGGAGCAGGACGCCGGACAGCGCGCGGCCGATCGGGACGCTGGTGGCGTCGTGCAGCACCTCGGTGATCCGGTGGGCGGTGGCGGCGGTGGTGCCTTCGGTCGGGCCGTAGAGGTTGACCAGCTCGCCGTCGAACTTGCCGGCGAGGATGTCGCGGCAGGCGGCGGGGCGGACCACGTCGCCACCGGTCTGCAGGATCCGCAGCGAGGAGAAGACGTCGGGGTCCTCCGCGGCGATGTGGTTGAAGGCCATGGTGGGGGAGAGCAGCGCGGTGATCCGGCGGCGGCGCAGCTCCCGGCCCGGGTCGCCCTTCACCAGGTCGGGCACCGAGGGCATCATGACGATCTCGGCACCGAACCAGAAAGAGCTCCAGAGCTCCCAGTGGAAGGTGTCGAAGGAGACGTTGGCGATCTGGGCGACCCGGTCGGCCTGGGTGAGCCGGGGCAGTTCGGGATTGGTGACGAAGTGCACCAGGTTGCGGTGCTCGACCACGACGCCCTTGGGCGTGCCGGTGGAGCCGGAGGTGAACAGCACGCAGGCCGCGTCCTGGCCGTCGGGTTCGGGCAGGTCCGGGCCGGCGGTCCGGGGAGCGCCGACGGACGGGTCGTACCGCTGGACCAGCGGGTTGAACCCGGGGTCCAGCTGTTCGGCTCCGGCGGCGTCCACCAGGGTGACCCGGACGCCGGCCGCGCGCAGCATGAGCTCGCGCCGGGCCTTGGGGTAGCGCTGGTCCACGGCGACGTAGGCGGCGCCCGCCCGCAGCGCGCCGAGGATGCCGATGACCAGGTCCACGTCGCGCTCGCGGTGGATGCCCACCCGGTCCTCCCGGCGCACCCCGGCCTCGATCAGCTGCCGCGCCACGGCGGCGGAGGCGCGGTCGAGTTCGGCGTAGGTGAGCCGGCGGCCCGAGTCGTCGGAGACGGCGGGCGAGTCGCCGTGGGCGGCGACCGAGTCGGCGAACATCCGGGTGAGGGTCGGGGGCGCGGTCGGGCCGTGCGGGTTCACGGTGGGAGCACTCCTTGTCATTCGGGCAGGCCGTCCGCGATGACCCGCAGCAGGTCGTCGGGCGCAGAGCGGTGGGTGTGGTCGTCGCCGGGCAGCAGGATCTGGCGGACCCGCCCGTAGGCGGACCATTCGTCCATCTCCTCGGGGCGCGTGTGGGTGTCGGCGGTCCAGGAGATCGTGGTGATGTCGAGGGGCGTGGGCCCGGGGCCGGCCGGCGTGTAGCCGCAGGTGAGGCTGGTGTCCGCGCGCAGGACCCGGATGGAGAGGGCGAGCAGTTCGGCCGGGGGTTCCGGTTCGTCTCGTGACGCTGCGCCGTACCGGAGTTCGGCCAGGTACTCCTCGTCGGTGGTCTCCGGCGTGAAGGGCCCGTTGCGGCCGCCGCCGAAGTAGCCGCCGCGGTGGGGCGCCAGGCAGGAGGAGGCGAAGAGCTGTTGCGGCAGGGGTGCCGAGCGGCGGGCCAGTTCGGCCGCGAGTCCGTAGCCGAGCCGGGCACCGAAGCAGTGCCCGAAGAACGCGAACGGCCGGTCCAGGCAGGGGCCGAGGGCGTCGGCCGCGTCGCGGGCGAACTCCTCCATCGAGGTGTACGCGGGGTCCCGCATGCGGTTCTCGCGTCCGGGCAGCTGGATCGGGCAGACCTCGATGTCGCCGATCCGGGTGGGCCAGGCCCGGAAGACCGAGGCGCCGATGCCGGACACCGGCAGGCAGAACAGGCGGGCCCGGGAGTCCGGATCGAGGTCGCGGATGAGCCAGCGCCGGGTGCCTTCGCGGGCGCTCATCGCGCGACCCGGCCGACACCGGCGGGACGGGGGTCGGTCCAGTTCTCGGCTATCCAGGCGAGGCAGGCGGACCGCTCGCCGCGCTGCCCGGTCGGCTGCCAGCCCTCGGGCACGGGACGGGTGGCGGGCCAGATGCTGTGGCGTCCCTCGGTGTTGCTGACGGTCAGCCAGTCGGCGTGCTCCGCCGTGTCCACGGATGTCTCGCTCATCACTGCTCCGGTCGGATGTGTGGGGTGGAGTCGGGCCGACCGTGCGGCGCCATGGCCGACCGTGCGGCGCCATGGCCGGCCGTGCCGGCCCGGAGGCCGGCACGGCCGGCGACGGGTCGCGTGCGGTCGTTCGGGGCATCGCGACGGACCGCTCCGTCCGGCGGCGGGGCAGGGCGGCAACAGTGCCGAGCCGGGCCGGTACGGCGACCTCAGAGTGAGGCTAGGCGGTGCAGAGGGTCTCCAGCGGCACCTGGTGCGGCAGAAGGGAGGCACCTGTGGGTGCCGCGGCGGCACCGCTCGTCCTGGATCCGGCGGACCAGGTCGAGGACGGCGAACCGGGGTGTCCCCCCGGCCGCCGGGCGGACCGGGCGCACCATGCCCCGGCTGACCAGCAGGTGGACGGCGGTCGCCGTCGAGTCCTCGGTGAGGCCGGTGCGAGCGGTGGCGTCCGCCAGGGTCCAGGGCGGCCTCATGGCGGCGAGCCGGCACAGCACGTCGGCCTCGGCCGGGCGGAGCGCGTCGAGGCCTGCCTCCAGCGCGGCCCGCAGGTCGGTCGCGGGCCGGGACGGCGGGGTGACCAGTCTGAAGGGCTGGTGCACGGCGATCCCCAGGAGTTCGGCGGGCTCGTAGAGCAGCAGCCAGTCCGCGGCGGCCTCGACGGCGGCCGGGATGCCGTCCAGCCGCCGACAGACCTCGGCCAGCGAACGGAGCATCGCCGGGTCCCGGCGGGCCGCGGGCCCCAGGTGGTCCGCGCGGGCGAGCAGCAGCCGCAGCGAGGGGGCGGCTGGCGGTTCGTGGCCGGTGCCGTCCGCCGCGGTGACGTCGAGCGGGAAGACGGGGTAGTCGGTGTCCGCCCCGCAGCGGCCGTGCTCGCGGCTCTCGTGCAGCACCCGCAAGCCCGGGCAGAGCTCCACCAGCCGCCGCAGGGCGGCCTCGGCCCTGGTGTCCAGGCCGCCGCCGGGCAGCGCGAGCAGGGTGTCACCGGTACCGAACGCGGCAGCCAGGTTGTCGAGTTCGGGCTCGCCGCGCAGCAGCGCGTCGAGGCGCTCGGACACCTGGCCCCGGTGGCGCCCGGTGACGGAGCCCCAGGTCCCCGCCCACACCACGGGCATGAGCCCCGCGGCGTACGTCCGGTGGGCGACCTCCTGGATGAGCCTTGACTTTCCGACTCCCGCGATGCCGACGACCCGGATGAGCCGCCGGCCGCCGGAGGCGATCTGCCGGGCGAGGGCCTCGACCTCGCGTTCGCGACCGATGATCGGCCCGAGGGCGGCGGGTGGCGGCGTGAGCTGGTCGGCCAGTTCGACCTGCGTCCGGGCTCCGGTCGCGGCCTGTTCGAGCTCCGCCCGGCGGGTGCCGGTGAGCCTGAGCCCGTCGAGGAGCAGCCGCAGCGTCTCGCGGCGCGGATTGAGGGTGAGGTCGAGCTCCAGGTCGCGGATGGTGCGGATGCTCACCGAGGAGAGGTCGGCGAGCTGGCCCTGGGTCATGCCGGTCCGTCTGCGCGCGGCCTTCAGCAGGTCCCCGAGGCTGGGGCCGGCCGCGCCTGCCGTCCCCTTCGCCGACGTCGCCGAGTGCTGTGCCTTGCTCAAGATTCCCCCGCCCTCGTGCGTTCCGGCATCGCCGGAACGGATCCTCCCGGTGTCCGCGGAATCGGCACGAATTCGCCCGAGATTCATTAGTCGCGGCGCCGGACGTTATATCCCCGTGATTGGCAATTCCGACCGGGGTGTTCGGGATCTTGGCCCGTACCCGATCTGCTTCTAGGTTCTCTCCCGGGTCGGCTTGACTTGTCAAGGCCATCCGAATAATGAGACAGGGGCCCTGTCCGACTCGCCCCGATCGCCCCATGTGGGCGTGATGTGCTGTCAACTTGGCTGTTTGATCTGCGCGTTCTCCGAACTTGTCATGTCTGCTAGGGTCCCATGCCCATGGCAGTCCGTCTCACGGGCGACTACGCCCGACTGTGGTTGGCATCCGGAACGTCGTCATTGGGGGACGGTGTCACAATTGCCGCAGGGCCATTGCTGATGGCCACCGTCAGCAGTGATCCCGCAGTGGTAGCCGGAGCAGTGTTCGCGCAGCAACTTCCCTGGCTGCTCTTCTCGCTCTTCAGCGGTGTGTTCGTGGACCGGGTCGACCGGCGGGCAGTCGTCGGCGCGGTGGGCGCCGCCCGCGCGCTGGTCATGGCGGTCCTGGCGGTCCTGGTCTGGCGGGACCTGGCGAGCATCCCGGTGATCTATGCGGCGGTCTTCCTGCTCGGCACGGGGGCGACCCTGTCGGACAACGCCGGCCAGGCACTGGTGCCGAGCGTGGTGGCCACCGGCGACCTCGCCCGGGCGAACGCCTGGATCTCGGGCGTCCGCATGGTCTGCAACCAGTTCGGCGGCCCGCCGATGGGCGGCTGGCTGTTCGCCGTCGCCGCGGCGGTGCCGTTCGGCGTGGACGCGGTCTGCTTCGTGGCCTCCTCGGCGCTCGTGCTCTCGCTGGCCGGACGCAAGGCCGCCCCCGCGGCCGGCCCCCGCAGCCCCGACGGGTCGACGGCTCGCGCCTCGGTCCGGCAGGAGATCGGCGACGGGCTGCGCTGGCTGTGGAACCGCAGTGCGCTGCGCATGCTCGCGGTCGCCATGGGCCTGATGAACATCAGCTACGGCGGAGCCTTCGCGGCGTACGTGCTCTACGCGCGCGAGCGATTGGGCTTCTCCGAGGTCGGCTACGGGTTCCTGCTCGCGGCGACCGCCGTGGGCGGCGTGGTGGGCACCGTGTCGGTGGCCCGGCTGGATGCCAGGTTCGGCGCCGCGACGCTCCTCAGGGCCGGTATGGTCGTGGAGACGCTGACCCACCTGGTCCTCGCGGTGACCCGCTCGCCCTGGGTGGCGGGTCTGACCCTGGTGCTGTTCGGCGCGCACGCCACCATCTGGGGCGTGGTCTCGGTGACGCTCCGGCAGCGGGTCACGCCGGAAGGCATGCTGGGCCGGATCAACAGCGTCTACCTGCTGTTCAGCATGGGCGGGTTCGCGATCGGCTCGCTCCTCGGCGGCCTGGTCGGCCATGCCTTCGGCATCGTCGCGCCGTTCTGGGCCGCATTCGCGGCGATGACCGTGATGACGGCCGCCGCCTGGCGGGTCATGGTGCCCGCCGCCCTCTCTCCCCGGGCGACGGAGCCCGCCCGCTCCCCGGCCTGACCACCCCGACAACCTGGACGGACGAAGCGATGACCCCTCAAACGCCGGACCGGACCGAACGCGCCGCACTGCGCGAGCTGTTCGCCGAGGTCCTCGAACTCGATGCCGGGCTGATCGGCGACGACGACGACTTCTTCCGCCTGGGCGGCCATTCCCAACTGGCCATCAGGCTCGCGGTCCGGGTGCGCAACCGGCTGGGCGTCCGGCTGACGGTCGGCGACGTCTTCGCGGCACCCACCGTCGGCTCGCTCGCCGGCCGGGTGGCCGACGCCCCGAAGGCGGCCCCGCCCCTGCGGGCCCGCCCGCCGGCCGGCGGGGCCGCCGACTGACCCGGACCGGCACCCGAGATGCCGGTGATCTGCCTCCTGAGGTGCCGTCGAGCAGCCCGGCGGCGACCTAGCCTTTGGCCGAGGTGCGGTCGGCGGTCCCGATCCGCCGGCGACCGGGCGGATCGGAAGGAAGGCAAGGCCGTTGACCCCTCTGTCCTACGGCCAGCAGCGCCTGTGGCTGCTGGACCGGTTCGAAGGGACCGGCTGGACGTACCACATCGCCATGCGGCTGGAGATGCGCGGCGACCTGGACGTGCCGGCCCTGGAACAGGCGCTGGCCGATCTGGTGGAGCGCCACGAGACCCTGCGCACCGCCTTCCCGGACGACCGGGGGGTGCCCCGCCAGGAACTCCTGCCGGCCGCCCGGGTCCCCCTCGCCGTCCTGGACGGGCGGAGCGCCGGGCTGCAGACGCTGGTCGACCGGGTCGTGCGGCAGGAGTTCGACCTGGCGACCGAGGCCCCCTTCCGGGCGGTCCTCATCGCCCGGGGCCCCGCCGAGCACGTGCTGTGCATGGTGATGCACCACATCGCGGTCGACGGATGGTCGATGGAACCCCTGCTCCGGGACCTGGCGGCGGCGTACTCGGCGCGGGCGGCCGGCCGGGCCCCCGGCTGGGACCCGCTGCCGGTGCGGTTCGCGGACTTCGCCCTGTGGGAGCGGGACGTCCTGGGCTCGCCGGACGATCCGACCTCCCTGCTCTCCGAACAACTGGACTACTGGTCGGCCGCCCTGCGGGGCATGCCCCAGGAGATCGCCCTCCCCACCGACCGGCCCCGGCCCGCGACGCCGAGCCTGCGCGGCGGGGCCGTACCCGTCGTCGTCGACGCCGACCTCCACCGGACGCTGGCGGCACTGGCCCGGGACTCCCGGGCGACCCTGTTCATGGTGGTGCACGCGGCCGTCGCGGCGCTGCTGTGCCGCCTGGGCGGCGGTGAGGACATCCCGATCGGCACCGGTCTTGCGGGCCGCGTGGACGAGGCGCTCAACGACGTGGTCGGGTTCTTCGTCTCCACCGTGGTGCTGCGCGCGGACCTCTCCGGCGACCCGACCTTCCGCGAGCTCCTCGGCCGCACCCGGGACGCCGACCTGGCCGCCTTCGACCACCAGGACGTGCCCTTCGACCGGGTGGTGGAAGCGCTCGCGCCCCGCCGGGAGCCCGGCCGCCACCCGCTGTTCCAGACCATGCTGGCGATCCAGGGCGACTACCGGTCGAGACTGGACTTCGCCGGACTGGACGTGACGGCCGAGAAGGAGGGCGCGATCGAGCGGCAGGCCGCCAAGTTCGACCTCTACCTCGACCTCTCCGAGACCCGGGACGCCGACGGCGTGCCGGCGGGCCTGCACGGCGAGCTCAAGTACGCGTCCGCCCTGTTCGACGAGCCCACGGTCCGGCTGCTGGCCGAGCGCCTGCTGCGGATCCTGCGGGCGATGGCCGCCGATCCCGGCCTGCGCCTGTCCGAGGCCGTCCTGGTCCCCGCCGACGAGCAGGCCCGCCTGGCCGCCGGCCTCGGCGCCGAGGACACCCTGCCCGAAGCGGTGGCCCGGGTGCTCGCCCGCCAGTCCCGCCCGGGCGGCCGGTACCGGGTCCGGGTGCTGGACGGACGTCTCGCGCCGGTGCCGACGGGAGTGTCCGGCCGGATCCACCTGTCCGGGGGCCCGTTCGCCGGCGACGCGGCGACCGTGCCCGACCCGTACGGGACCGCCCCGGAGGAGCTGCTGGACACCGGGCTCCAAGGCCGGCTGCGACCCGGCGGCGGACTCGAACTGACCGCCGACGGGGGCCCGTTTGTCCCCGAGCTGCTGACCGGTCGCCCCCGCGGCACGACCCGCGGACCGTCCGCCCGCCCGCGGACACCGCGCCAGGAGATCCTCTGCGGCCTGTTCGCAGACGCGCTCCGGCTGGACACCGTCGGAATCCACGACGACTTCTTCGAACTCGGCGGCCACTCCCTGCTCGCGGCCCGGGTCGTCGGCCGGCTGCGCACCGACCTCGGCCTCGCCCTCGACCTCGGCGCGGTCTTCCGCGCACCCACGGTGGCCCGACTGGACGCCCTGATCGGACAGGGCGCCGGCCGGCCGGCGGAAGCCGCGCCCACCGCGCCGCGCCCGGAGCCGATGCCGCTCTCCCCGGCCCAGTTCGGGCTGTGGATGGTCGACCAGATCGAGGGGCCCAGCGCCTCCTACAACATCCCGGTCGCGTTCCGCCTCACCGGGCCGCTGCGGCCCGACTGCCTCGAGGCCGCGCTGAACGACGTCGTGCGACGGCACGAGGCCCTGCGCACCGTCTTCCCGCAGGACGGACTCGGCGACCCGTTCCAGCGGATCCTGCCGCCGCAACGGGTCCGCCTGGACCTGCACCGCGAACACGGCACCGAGAACGGACTCGCCGACCTGCTGGCCGCCCTCGGCGCGCAGGTCCTCGACCTGGCCGACGGCCCACTCTTCCGGGCCCATCTGATCGAACTGGGCCCGACCGACCACGCGCTGATGCTGCTGGTCCACCACATCGTCTTCGACGGCCGCTCCCTGCCCCCGCTGCTCGACGACCTCGGTGAGGCCTACGCGGCACGGCTGTCCGGCCGGGCACCGGACCTGCCCCCTCCACCGGCGCAGTACGCCGACTGCGCGCTCCGCCAACTGGCCCGGCTCGGCGACGCCGACCACCCGGACAGCCTGCTGGCGACCCAGCTCCGGTACTGGCGCGACGCCCTGGCCGGACTGCCCGCCGAGTCCACCGTGCCGGGCGACCGGCCGCGCGCCCGCGCGGCGGGCGACCCGAGCGGGATCGTCCCGGTCGTGCTCGACCTCGAACTGCACCGCGGTCTGCTCCGGACGGCACGGCAGAACGGCACGACACTCTTCATGGCCCTGCACGCCGGATGGGCGGCGGCCCTCGCCCTCAGCGGCGCGGGCGACGACATCGCGATCGGAACCCCCGTCGACGGTCGGGCCGGCGGCGACCCGGACGACGCGATCGGCTACCTCGTCAACACCCTGGTCCTGCGCACCGACGTCTCCGGCGACCCCACCTACCGGGACCTGCTGGCCCGGGTCCGGGCGACGAACCTGGAGGCGTACGCCCGGCCCGACGTGCCGTTCGACCGGCTGGTGCAGGCGCTCAACCCGCCGCGGGAGGCCGGCCGCAACCCGCTGTTCCAGGTCGGGCTGGCCCTGGAGCAGGGCACCGTTCCGACACCGCGCCTCCCGGGCGTCCACGCCGCGGCCCTGGCGCTGCACGGCGCGAGCGCCAAGCTCGACCTCGACCTCACCCTTGCCGAGCAGTACGACGGCGAGCGGCCCGCGGGCCTCGCCGGAACGCTCGAGTACCCCACCGCCCGCTACGACCGCGCCACCGTGGAGGCCGTCGCCGCCAGGTTCGGGGCGCTGCTCGCCCTGTTCGCGGACGACGCCGACCTCCGGCTGCGCAGCGCCGCTGCGATGCTCCGGCGCGAAGAAATGGAGTCCTGACGATGCACCCGTCCTCCTTCCGGCAGCAGGGGCTCTGGTTCCTGGACCAGTTGGAAGGTCCGTCCGCGACCTACAATGCGCCGAGCGCCGTACGGCTCGACGGACCGTTGGACCGGGAAGCCCTCGACCTCGCACTGAACGACCTGGTCGAACGCCACGAGGCGCTGCGCACGGTGTTCCGTGCCCAGGACGGACAGGTCTACCAGGAAGTGCTCGGCGGGGGAGCGGGCACCGTCCGCCTCGCGGTGGTGCCGACTCCCGAACCGGACGTACCCGCGGCCCTGGCCCGGCTGGCGGCCGAGCCCTTCGACCTCGCCGCCGACCTGCCGATCCGCGCCCACCTGCTCCGGATCGACGACGACCGCCACGTGCTGCTGCTGGTGATCCACCACATCGTCACCGACGGCGCCTCGGAGGTCCCGCTGCTCCAGGACCTCGCCGCGGCCTACCGGGCCCGCGCCGGCGGCCGACCGCCGGGATGGGAACCGCTGCCGCTGCAGTACGCCGACTTCGCGGTGTGGGAACGCGACCTGCTGGGCCACCCGGACGACCCCGACTCCGAGGCTCACCGTCAACTCGCATTCTGGAAGGACCAGCTGGCGGAACTTCCGGAGGAAGTCGGCCTGCCGGTCGACCGGCCGCGGCCGGAGGCCGCCTCCTACCGCGGCGCCCACACCACCGTGCACTGCCCGCCCGAACTGCACCGGGCCCTGATCGAGGCGTCCCGCGAGACCGGGACGACTCCCTTCATGGTGGTCCAGGCCGCGACAGCGGTCCTGCTCACCCGGACGGGCGCCGGCGAGGACATCCCGCTCGGCTCGACCGTGGTCGGCAGACCGGAGGAGGCCCTGGAACAGCTGGTCGGCTACTTCACCAACACCGTGGTGCTGCGCACCGACACCAGCGGCAACCCCTCCTTCCGGACCCTGCTGGGCCGGGTCCGGGAGGCCGACCTCGACGCCTGGTCGCACGAGGACCTGCCGTTCGACCGGATCGTCACCGCCCTCAACCCCACGCGGTCGGCCGGTCGGCACCCGTTGTTCCAGGTCAGCCTCGCGATGGAGGAGGGGAACCCGGTCGCACTCGACCTTCCGGGCCTGCGCGCCGAGTTCCTGCCCGTCTCCACCGGCACCGCCAAGTTCGACCTCACCTTCGTCTTCACCCGGCACCGGAACACCGACGGGAGCCCGGCCGGCCTCGACATCACCGTCGAGTACGCCGCCGACCTGTTCGAGGAGACGACCGCCGCGGCCGCGGCCGCACGCCTCGCCCGGCTGCTCGCCGCTCTGACCGCAGACCCGGACGCACGGATCCTGGACGTCGAGGCGCTCGCCCCGGACGAGCGCGAGCAGCTCCTCACCACCTGGAACGCCGTCGCCCTGGAGCCGTCCGCCGCCACCCTGGTCGACCTCTTCGAGGCGCAGGCCGCCCGGCGGGCCGGGGCGATCGCGGTGACGGCCGGAGAGGAGCGGCTCGGCTACGCCGAGCTCGACGCCCGCGCCAACCGCCTGGCCAGGCACCTCGTCGCGCACGGCGTCGGCCCGGAGCAGCTGGTCGCGGTCGTGCTGGAGCGCTCCGTCGACCTCGCCGTCGCGATCCTCGCGGTCCTCAAGGCCGGCGGCGCCTACCTGCCGATCGACCCCGACTACCCCGCCGAGCGGATCGCCCGACTGATCGAGGAGGGCCGGCCCCTCCTCGCGGTCACCAACACCGTCGCCGCCCGGCACCTGCCGGGCCCGCAGGGTCTGCGGCGCATCACCCTCGACCACCCCGAGACCCGTTCCGCGCTCGACGCCCGGGACCCCGCGCCGCTCACCGACGCCGAGCGGCGTGCCCGGCTGCGGCCCGAGCACCCGGCGTACGTCATCTACACGTCCGGTTCCACCGGCCGTCCCAAGGGCGTGGTCATCCCGCACCGCAACGTCGTCGCGCTGCTGCGGGCGACCGAGGACGCCTTCGCCTTCGACGACCGGGACGTGTGGTCGTGGTTCCACTCGTACGCGTTCGACGTGTCGGTCTTCGAGATGTGGGGCGCGCTGGCCCACGGCGGACGTCTGGTCACCGTCCCGTTCGACGTCTCGCGCTCGCCCCGGGCCTTCCTCGACCTGCTCGCGGACGAGGGCGTCACCGTGCTGAGCCAGACCCCCTCCGCGTTCTACCCGCTGATCCGGGAGGACGCGCGCCGGGGGCGCGAGCTCGCTCTGCGAACCGTGGTGCTGGCCGGCGAGGCACTGGACCTCGGTCGCCTGGGCGACTGGTACGACCGGCACCCGGACGACGCGGTGACGCTGGTCAACATGTACGGGATCACCGAGACCACGGTCCACTCCACCCGTCTGGCCCTGGACCGCGCCACGGCCGCCGCCGCGGCGGGCCGCAGCCCGGTCGGCCGCCCGCTGCCGGGCCTGCGGATGTTCGTCCTGGACGAGCGCCTGCGTCCGGCCCCGATCGGCGTGACGGGCGAGCTGTACCTGGCCGGCCCGCAGGTGGCGCGCGGCTACCTCGGCCGGCCGGGCCTCACGTCCGAGCGGTTCGTGGCCTGCCCGTTCGGACCGGACGGCGAGCGGATGTACCGCAGCGGCGACCTGGCCCGGTGGACGGCGTCCGGCCGGCTGGAGTACCTGGGCCGGGCCGACGACCAGGTGAAGATCCGCGGCTTCCGGATCGAGCCGGGAGAGATCCAGGCTGTGCTCACCGCGGACCCCGACGCCGCCCAGAGCGCCGTGGTGGTGCGCGAGGACACCCCCGGGGACCGGCGCCTGGTGGCCTACGCGGTGCCGTCCCGGCCCGACGTGACCGCGGACCGGCTCCGCGGCTCCCTCCAGGACCGGTTGCCGCAGTACATGGTCCCAGAGGTCATCCTGCTGGACGCCCTCCCGCTGACCCGCAACGGGAAGCTCGACCGGCGCGCCCTGCCCGCCCGGGCGGGGGCCGGCGACGACCCCCGGACGCCCCGGACCCGGGTCGAGGAAGAGCTGCTCCGGTACTTCGCCGAGGCCCTCGGCGTCCCCGAGGTCGGCATCGACGACAACTTCTTCAACCTCGGCGGGCACTCCCTGCTCGCCGTCCGCCTCCTGGACCGGATCAAGGGAATCGCCGGAACCGGCACCGCCACGCTGTCCATCCGCGACCTGTACCGGTGGCCGACCGTCGCCAGACTGGCCGAGCAGTTCGCCACCCGCACCCGGGGCAACCCGATGGAACCGGTGCTGACCATGCGCTCGGGCGAGGGCGCCCCGCTGTTCTGCGTGCACACGCCGTCCGGACTGAGCTGGGTCTACTCGGGGCTGCTGCGGCACATCCACGAGGACCGCCCCGTCATCGGGCTGCAGTCACCGCAGTACACCGACCCCGGACTGCGGCAGCCGACGGTGGAGGAGATCGCCGACAGCCATGTGGCGCGGATCCGCGAGGTCCAGCCGCAGGGGCCCTACCACCTGCTCGGCTGGTCCTTCGGCGGCGTCGTGGCGCATGCGATCGCGGTCCGCCTGCAGGCGCTGGGGGAGCAGGTGGGCACCCTCGCGATGATGGACTCCTTCCCCCTGCCGCGGAGCTTCCGCACCGGCGCCGTGGTGGACCGCCGGTGGGTGATGTCCGCGCTGCTGGAGGACGAGGGCCGGGAGCTGCCGGAGCCGGAGTCGGACGAGGAACTGGTCGAACTGCTGCGCCGCCAGGACACCGTGTTCGGGATGCTGGAGCACGACCAGGTCGCCACCGTGGTCCGCACGACCTTCGACAACCTGCGGGCGTTCGTGGCCTACGAGACCGCCGGGACGTTCGCCGGCGACGTCCTGTACTTCCGAGCCCTCGGGACCGAGGCGGAACTCGACCCGGCCGAGGCCTGGGCCCCCTACGTGCGGGGCGCCCTGGTGTCGCACGGCGTCGACGCCGAACACATGGGGATGAACCAGCGCGAACCGATCCGGGTGATCGGGAGCCTGCTCGACGCCCGGCTGACCCGCCCGAACACGGAGGAGTGACAGTGCAGCGGACAACCACACTCGAATGGCGGCTCACGCCCGGCGCGCCGGCCACCGCGGTGGTCGACGGGGTGGGCCCGGAGCGGGCCGCCGCATGGCTGGAGGAGCGCCGCCCGGAGATCGCCGGGGCCCTGCTGGAGCACGGCGCACTGCTGCTGCGAGGTCTGCCGGTCGACGGCGTCGAGTCCTTCGCCCGTCTGCGCGACGTCCTGATCCCCGAGCGGACCCCGTACCGGGAGAAGGCCACCCCGCGCAGCGACTTCGGCGCGGACGTCTTCTCCTCCACCGAACTGCCGCCCGCGCAGGCGATCGAGATGCACAACGAGAACAGCTACACGCTGACCTTCCCCGGCCTGCTGCTGTTCGCCTGCCTCGTCGCCCCGGACGAGGGCGGCGCTACCCCGGTGGCCGACGTCCGGCAGGTCCTCGCCGACCTCCCCGACGCCATCCGGGACCGGGTGCGCGCGGTCGGCTGGAGGCTGACCCGCAGCTACCTCGAGCACATGTCCACCGACTGGCAGACCGCATTCGCCACCGACGACCCCGCCAGGGCCGAGGCGTACTGCGCCGACAACCGGATCGGCTGGTCGTGGCGCGAGGACGGGCTGCTGCGCACCGGCCAGATCCGGCCCGGGATCATCCGTCACCCGGCGACCGGCGACGAACTCTGGTTCAACCACCTGGCGTTCTGGAACGAGTGGGCGCTGGACGAGGAACTCCGCGAGACCCTGGTCGAGGAGTTCGGACGCGACGGCCTGCCGTTCAACACCTCCTACGGCGACGGCACCGCGCTCACCCGTGAGGACCTGGAGACCATCCGCGCCGCCTACCGGCGCGCCACCGTCCGCGCCCCGTGGCAGCCGGGAGACCTGCTCCTGGTCGACAACCTCCGGTGCGCGCACGGACGGGACCCGTTCCGGGGCGATCGGCGGATCGTCGTGGCGATGGGCCGGCCGGTGGCCCTCGCCGACTGCCGTCCCACCGTCCAGCCCTCGGCCGCCGCCGTCTGAGCCCGAACCGAAGGAGGTCCCGAAGGTGCCAGCAGTACGACCGATGACCACCGCGCCCGACAGCGAACCGCGCCACCCCGACCTGGTCGACCGGTTCCGCGCCGCGGTCCGTCGACACCCCGGCCGGACCGCCGTGTGCGGCCCGGACGGAACGCTCGACTTCGCCGCACTCGACCGGGAGTCGGCTCGCCTGGCCGCCGCCCTGGCGGCCCGCGGGGTCGGACCCGGCGACCGGGTCGCGGTGAGCGTGCCCCGCGGCTGCGCGCTGGTGAGCGCCCTGCTCGGGGTGTGGCGGGCAGGCGCCGCCTACGTCCCGCTGGACGGCGGCTACCCCGCCGAGCGGCTGGAGTTCATGGCCGGGGAGGCCGGGATCACCGCGGTGATCGGCGGGCCGGCCGACGGCCGGGCGGCGCCCGGCGGGGCATGGGTCCTGGACCCCGCGGCCGACGAGGGGCCGACCGCGCCCGGCGCCGACGCCGCTCCGGGGCCGGGCGACCCGGCCTACGTGATCTTCACCTCCGGTTCCAGCGGCCGTCCCAAGGGAGTCGAGGTGACCCGCTCCGCGGTGGCCTCGCTCTACGCGGCGCTGGAGGAGGCCGAGGTCTTCGAGGGCCCACCGGCGGTGGTCGGCTGGAACGCCAGCGTGTCCTTCGACGCCTCGGTGCCGCAGTGGGCACGGGTGTGTCGCGGCGACACGGTGGTGGTCATCGGCGAGGACGACCGCAAGGACCCGGACCGGCTCGCCGCACTGCTCGACGAACACGCCGTCACCGATCTCGATCTGACGCCCTCCCACTGGGAGTTGCTGCGCGACCGGCTGCTCGGCCCCCGGCCCGACGGTCGCCGGCTGCGGCTCCTGATGGGCGGTGAGCCCGTACCGGCGCCGGTCTGGCGCGAACTGGCCGACGCCGGCGGGCAGGGCGGGCCGCAGGCGCTGAACCTGTACGGCCCGACCGAGTGCACCGTGGAGGTCGCCCGGGCCCGGTTCGCGGGCCGGGACCCCCACCTGGGCGAGGCACTGCCGGGCAGCCGGCTGCACGTCCTCGACGGAACGCTGCGGGAGACCGCCCCCGGCGAGGAGGGCGAGCTGTACGTCGGCGGCGGAAGACTCGCCGTCGGCTACGTCAACCGCCCCGGGCTGACCGCCGAGCGGTTCGTCGCCGATCCCTTCGGACCGCCCGGGGCGCGGATCTACCGCACCGGCGACCGGGTGCGGCGGACCGGGGCCGGCCTGCTGGAGTTCCTCGGCCGCGCCGACCGGCAGGTCAAGCTCCGGGGGTTCCGGGTGGAACTCGCGGAGGTGGAGGCCGCCCTGGCCGCCTGCCCGGAGGTGTCCAGCGCCGTGGTGCTGCACGACCGCGGCCCGGCGGGCGACCGGCTGATCGGCTACGTCGTCCCGGCCCGTGCGGCCGGCGACCGGCTGCGCGAGCGGCTGGCCCAGCTGCTGCCCGAGCACATGCTGCCCGCCGATGTGGTGGGCCTGGACGCGCTGCCGCTCAATCCGAACGGGAAGCTCGACCCGGGCGCCCTGCCGCGGCCGGAGCGGGTCCCGTCCGGCGGCCCCGCGGGCAGCAGGCCGCTGGGCCCGGTCGAGGAGCTGATCGCGGAGGTGTGGACCGAGGTGCTGGGCCGCGAGGGCGTCACCGCGGACAGCGACTTCTTCGCGTTGGGCGGGCACTCCCTGCTCGCCCTCCGGGTGGTCGGGCGCCTGAAGCGGGAGCGCGGCGTGCTGATCGCCACCAAGGACGTGTACCGGTACCCGCGCCTGCGGGACCTCGCCGCCCACGTGACGGGCCTGGCGAACGCCGCCCCGGGCGGCCCGACGGGGCGCGAGCCCGGAAGGTGAGGGGGCCGATGTCCTCCATCGGACAGCAGGACCCGGCGGTGGTCCGCCCCAGGATCCTGCCCGGGGCCCGACGCACTCTGGTGTGCCTGGGCTTCTGCGGCGGCGGTGCCGGCGCCTACCTCCCGTGGGCCGACACCCTGGCGCCGGACACCGAACTCGCGGTGGTGTGCTACCCGGGGCGGGAGGGGCGGTTCGCCGAGGAGTTCCTGCAGGACTGGGACGAGCTGGCCGAGGACGCCGTCCGTGCCGTCGGCTCGGTGGCCGCCGAACGCCCGTACGTCCTCTTCGGGCACAGCATGGGCGGCTGGATGGCCTTCGACGTCGCCTCCCGGATCCAGGACCGGGGCGGGCCCGCCCCGCAGGCGCTGGTGGTGTCCTCCGCGAACGCGCCCAGCCGAGGCCTCACGCCCCAGGACATGTTCCCCTCCCAACGGGACTCGGACGCCGGCCTGCTGGAGTGGATGCGGACCTTCGGGCTGATCCCCGCGCACGTACTCGGCGACCCGGACCTGCGGGCGATGGCCGTCGAGCTGATGCGGGCCGACCTGGTGGTCAGGGACACCTTCCGCCACCGCGGGGCGGCGTCCGTGGGGATGCCGCTCCAGGTGCTCAGGGGCGCGGACGACCCGGTCATCGACCCCGACACGGTGGGGCAGTGGCGGGCGCTCGCGACCGGCGACTACCGCCACGACGTGCTGCCGGGCGGGCACTTCTACACCCCCGAGGTCTGGGCCGGCCTGCCGTCCCGTATCACCGCGCTCGGCGTCGTCTGACCCGCCGCCCGGCGGCGGCATTTCGCCTGCGAGCTGCCGCCGGGACTGCCGACCGTGCCTGCGCCGCTCACCTACTGTCCGTCAGGTGACCAGTGCCAGCGGATCGTGCCAGACGATCGAACGAACCCTGCGCGAGACATGGGCCGACCTGTTCGGCGCCGAGGTCTCCCCGTACGACGACTTCTTCGAGATCGGGGGCAACTCGCTCCGGGTGGTCGACGCGGTCATCGCCGCACGGCAGCGCGGGATCGCCCTGCGCAGCTCCGCGGTGTTCCGCAACCCGACCCCCGCCCGGCTCGCCGAGAGCCTCACCCTCGGCGCCGCAGGCGAGGGCGTCCGTCCGCCCGCGGCGCTGACCGCGGACTCCCCGGCGGCGGCCGATCCGACCGAACGCCGCAGGCTGACGCGGATCACCACCGGCGAGGGCTCGCCGGTCTTCCTGGTGCACTCCGACCGGTACGCCGGCGCCGAGCGGGCGGCCGCGCTCGGCTGGTGCGGCGGACGCCCGGTCCACGGCCTGGTCCTGCCGGGCACGGACGGGACCGACCCGTGGGAGGGCAGCCTGACCGGGCTGGCCGAGGCCTACGCCGCCGAGCTCCTGGAGGCCCGGCCCGAGGGCGGGTTCGCGCTGGTCGGCGTCGCCGCCGGCGCGGTGCTCGCCTTCGAGACGGCCCGGGTGCTGCGGGCCCGCTCGGCGCAGGTGTCCGCGCTGGTGATGATCCGCCCGGACCTCCCGGGGCAGGCCGGACCGGCCCACCCGCAGGAGGCGCTGGAGGCCCAACTCGCCCGTGTGGCACGGCTGTGCGGGCTCGGTGGCGAGGAGAGCGGCGAGCAGGTGCTGGCCCGGCTGCGGGCGGAGGGCTGGTACGACGGGGAGACCCCGGCGGCGGAGCTCCCCAGGCTGCAGCGGGCGTCCGCGGCGCTCGCGGTCGCCCTGGCCGGATACCGGCCGCGGGCCTACGACGGCCCGGTGCTGATCGTCCAGGACGAACGGGACGCCGGGCCGACCGAGGAGGTCTGGGGGCCGGTGCTGGAGGACGACGCCGTCCACTGGACCGACTACGGAGTGGAGTCGCCGGGCCCGCTGCTCGCCGACCCCGAGATCGCCCGCATCACCCGCGAGGAGCTGGCCCGATGACCCACCTGCGGACCCTGCCGAACGGCATGGCGGTGCACACCCTCAACCGCAACGAGACCGACTACCTCTACAAGGAGATCTTCGAGGACGAGGGCTACCTCCCGGCGGAGGGCCTCGGCCTGCCCGACCGGCCGGTGATCGTGGACGTCGGCGCCAACATCGGGATGTTCAGCCTGTTCGCCGCGCAACGCTGGCCCGGCGCTCGGGTGTTCTCCTTCGAGCCGGTGCCCAGGACCTTCGAGGCGCTGAGCCGCAACATCGCCGCACTGCCCGGCGTCACCGCGTTCAACCTCGCCCTCGGCAGCGCCCCCGAGATCCGGCAGCTGACCCACTACCCGCAGTACACGATGATGTCCGGCTTCGACGCCGACCCCGCCGAGGACAAGGCGCTGGTCCGCTCCTACATCGAGAACGTCGCGGCAGGACTGGACGACCCACTCCGCCGGGAGGTCTTCGTCGAGGAGGCGGACGAGCTCCTGGAGGGCCGCTTCGAGGACGTCGAACTGGTGGCCTGCCAGGTCGACCGGCTCGACGCCGTGGCGGCACGGCTCGGCATCGACCGGATCGACTTCCTCAAGGTCGACGTCGAGGGATTCGAACTCGCGGTACTCCAGGGCATCGGCGACCGGTTGTGGCCCGGGATCCGCAACGCCGCCGTCGAGGTCGAGGGCGGACCCGCCGAACTCGCCCGGATCGACGAGCTGTTCACCCGCCACGGGATGCGCACCGCGGTCGACCAGCCCGCCGAGTACCGGGGCACCGAGGTCTACACCCTGTTCGCCACGCGAACGGCCTGAACCACCCAGGAGGACCGTGAACACGCCGCAGCCGAGCGCGGGCACCGCCCGTTCCGCCGGCTACCTCCGCCTGGCCGGGCGCAACCGGCTCACCGACCGGAAGTGGATCGCCCGGCCGCGCCGGGTCGCCGACCCGCGGCTGCGGGTCGTCTGCTTCCCGCACATCGGGGGCGGAGCCGCGCTCTACAACGGCTGGACCGGCCGGCTCCCCGCCGACACCGAGCTCTGCGCGGTCCGGCTGCCGGGCCGGGAGAACCGGGTCGAGGAGCCGCTCGTCGACGAACTGCCGGTCCTGCTGGACGGCATCGAGGGGGCACTGGCTCCGCTGCTGGACCGCCCCTACGTGTTGTTCGGACACTGCTCCGGCTCGATGCTGGCCTTCCAGCTCGCCCGCCGCCTGCGGGCGGCGGGCCGGCGCATGCCGTCCCTCCTGGTCGTCTCGTCCATCGAGGCACCGGCGGTCCGCGAGATCACCGACCCGATGCACGTGCTGCCCCGCGAGGAGCTGTTCCGCAGGTTCGCGGACTACGGCGGGATCGCGCCGAGCGTGCTCGCCGACCCCGACCTGATGGCGCTGTTCGAACCGGTGATCCGGGCCGACTACCGGCTGATCGAGCGGCTGGCCTACCACCCGGAGCCGCCGCTCGACGTGCCGCTCACCGTGATCGGCGGCCTGCACGACCCGGTCGTCGAGTACGGCGCGATGACGCACTGGCGCGCCGAGACCTCCCGGCCGTTCTCCCTGCGGCTCGTCGACGCCGGCCACTTCGTGGTCGACGAAGCGGCCGACCTGGTGGCCCGGATGCTTGCCGAACTCTCGACCGAGGAGAACCAGTGACCGTCCTGCTGACGTTGCCCGGCGCCTGGGAACCGGACCCGGTGCCGACCCCGGGCCGACCGACCGAGGAGAGCGTCGGATTCGCCGACCTCGCCGAGCGTCTCGGCGGGCCGGAAGCCGACCCGGTGACCGCCCTGCTCGTGGTCCACCTCAAGGTCCTCGACCTGATCTCCGAGGACGAGGGACTCCACACCGAGGTCGCGCTGCCCGGGCGTGACGGGATCCGCCGCCTCCAGGTCGGACCGCCCGGCCCGACCTGGCAGGAGTCCGTCCGCCGGCTCGCCGACCCGCTCGACGCGCCCGCCGACCCGCTCGACGCCGATCCGCCGGCCCGGCACCGGCAGGTGCTGTTCACCGCCGTGGACGCCCCCGGGACGGGCGGGTACGGGCTGGAGGTCTTCGTACAGGGGTCGACCCTGCGACTGCGCGCCCGGGCCGACGCGCTCACCCCCGACCGCCTGACCGCCCTCGGCCGGATCTACCGGTTGGTCCTGGAGGCCTTCGCCGCCGACCCCGGGGGCCCGGTGTCCGGGGCGTACCTCCCCGCGCACGACCGGCACGCCGAGCTGGAGACCTGGGGATCCGGCGGCACCGCGCACCGCGAACCGGTCGGTGTCGACGAACTGATCACGGCACAGGCCGCCCGCACCCCGGACGCGACGGCCGTCCGGACCGCCGCGGGCACGCTCAGCTACCGCGACCTGGAGGAACGCTCGAACCGGATCGCGCGGCACCTGCGCTCCCTCGGCTCCCGTCCGGACACGCTGATCGGTGTCTGCCTGGGACGCACCCTCGACCTCCTGCCGGTCCTGATCGGCGTGTGGAAGTCCGGAGCCGGCTACCTCCCGCTCGACCCCGAACTGCCGGCCGAGCGGCTGCGGCTGATGGCCGCCGCGGCGGGCTGCGAGATCGTCGTCACCGAGCGCCGGCACCTCGAAGCCCTCGGCCCGGCCGGCCCCGGGCACCACCGGGTGCTGATGGACGAACACCGGGCCGCCGTCGACGCCCACCCGCCGACCGCGCCCGAGGCACCCGTCCGGGACCACCGGCGGCTCGCCTACGTCATCTACACCTCCGGCTCCACCGGCGCCCCCAAGGGCGTGATGATCGAGCACCGCGGCCTGGCGAACTACCTGCTCTGGACGGTCGACGCCTACGCCGCCCGGGGCACGGGAGGATCGGCGGTCTTCTCCTCGATCTCCTTCGACCTCGGGATCCCCAACCTCTTCACCCCGCTGCTGACCGGGCAGCCGGTCCATCTCCTGCCCGAGCCGCTGGACCTCGCCGACCTGGGCGACCGGCTCGCCGAAGGCGCACCGTACAGCTTCCTCAAGATGACGCCGGGCCACCTGGACCTCCTCAGCCTCGACCTCACCCCCGCGCAGACCCACCGCCTGGCCGGGATCGTGGTCGCCGCCGGCGACGCGTTCACCAGCGAGCTCGCCGCCCGCTGGATCGACTCCGCGGGCACCGGCGGCACGGTCGTCGGCACCGAGTACGGCCCCACCGAGATCACCGTGGGCAACTCCGGCGAACCCGTCCTCGAACCGCCCTCCGGTGAACTCATCGCCCTCGGCGCGCCGATCCCCAACACCACCATGTACGTGCTGACCGAGAGGCTGGAGCCGCTGCCGCTCGGCGTCCCGGGCGAGGTGTACATCGGCGGCGCCGGCGTCGCCCGCGGCTACCTCGGCCGCCCCGGGCCGACCGCGGACCGCTTCCTCCCGGACCCGTACGGCGCACCGGGCAGCCGGCTCTACCGCACCGGCGACCGGGGCCGGCGGCGCCCCGACGGCTCCCTGGAGTTCCTCGGCCGGCTGGACCACCAGGTGAAGATCCGCGGCTACCGGGTCGAACCGGGCGAGATCCAGGCGGTCCTGCGCCGCCACCCCGACGTGGCCGAGGTCGTCGTCCTCGCCTGCGGGCCCCACGGGCGGGGCCGGCGTCTGGCGGCGTTCGTGGTCCCGGCCCCCGGCACCACGGCCGACGCCGACCGGCTGCGCGCCCACGTCGCGGCAGACCTGCCCGACCACATGGTCCCCACCCACGTCCTGGCCGTCGACCGAATCCCCTTGACCGCCAACGGCAAGGTCGACAACCGGACGCTGCAGGGCCTGCTCCCGCTCTGACGCAACCACCAGCTCCGAGAGGTATCAGCGTGTCCGTACTCGCCGCACCCGACGCCGCACCCGACGCCGTGCCCGCCCGCACGCTCCGACTGGAGCTCACCGGGCCCGAGCGCGCGGCGATCCGGCAACTCGCCGGGGAACTCGCCGGGACCGCGCCGGCCCTGCTCGACGACCACGACTGGCTGGCCGAGGCCCGGCGGCTGAGCTGCCGGCTGCCGCTGCGGCTCCTGGAGGGCCTCCGCGAGCTGCGCCAGGACTCCGGCCGCGGCCTGTTCGTCCTGGCCGGCCTCCCCATCGACGTCGGGACACTGCCGAACACCCCGACGGTGGCCGGCTCGGTGGAGCGGCTGCCGCGGCTGCCCGCCGCGGTCGCGATGCTGCTCGGCCAGCAGCTCGGCGAGGTCGTCGCCTACCGGGACGAGAAGCAGGGCGCCCTGGTCCAGAACGTGGTGCCGGTCAGCTCCCTCGCCCACACCCAGAGCAACGCCGGGTCGGTCCAGCTCGAACTCCACAACGAGAACGCCTTCCACCCCCACCGCCCGGATCTCATCGGCCTGTTGTGCCTGCGCACCGACCACGAGGGCCGGGCCGGAACGCTGGTCGCCTCGATCCGCGACGCACTGGCGCTGCTCACCGAGGACGAGCTCGCCCTGCTGCGCGCGCCGCGGTTCGTGACCGAGGCTCCGCCCTCCTTCGGCGCCGGCGGCGCCACCGAGCCGCACCCGCTCCTCGGCGGGAGCCCGACGGACCCGGACATCCGGGTGGACTTCAACGCGACCGCCGGCCTGGACGACGAGGCCGGCGGCGCGATGGCCGGGCTGGGCGCGGCGCTGCTCGCGTCGGCGTCCTCGCTGGTCCTGCGCCCCGGCGAGATGGTCTTCATCGACAACCGCCTGGTCGTCCACGGGCGGACCGACTTCACCCCGCGCTACGACGGCCGCGACCGCTGGCTGCACCGCATCTACGTGCACCTGGACAGCCGGCGGAGCGCCGGTTCCCGCACCGGCCGCGGCCCCGTACTGATCTAAGGCGTGTCTGACAAATGATCATCTGGCTGGTTCGCGGAGCCAGAGGATCAGGGAGGCCAGGACGACTCCGGCTCGGTAGCGGTCGGCGAGTTTGTCGTACCTGGTCGCGATCGCGCGGAACTGCTTGAGGCGGGCGAAGCATCGTTCGACCACGTTGCGGTCGCGGTAGATCTCCTTGTCGAAGGCGGGTGGTCGGCCGCCGAGGCGCCCTCGGCGTCGGCGGTTGGCCGCCTGGTCGCGGCGCTCGGGGATCGTGGCGGCGATGCCCCGGCGTCGCAGCAGGTGGCGAATGGCCCTGCTGGAGTAGGCCTTGTCTCCCAGCACGCGCTGCGGTGTCGTGCGCGGACGGCCCGTGGCTGCCCGCGGGATGCGGATCCCGTCGAGGACGTCGGCGAACGCGGTGGCGTCGTTGACGTTGCCCGGGGTGAGCACGATCGACAGCGGCAGGCCCCGGCCGTCGACGGCGAGGTGGACCTTGGTGGTCAGCCCGCCTCGGGACCGGCCGAGGGCCTGGCGCGTCTGCGAGCGGCCCGGATCTTCCAGTTCGTCCCCGTCTGCATCCCCTTTTTGCGGGCGCCGGCGGCGTGCTGGTGGGCGCGGTTGACCGTGGAGTCGACGGCGACGGTCCATTCGACCCGGCCCACCGCGTCGTCGTGGACCTGGACGTGTTCCAGGAGTTTCGCCCAGGTGCCGTCCGCCTCCCAGCGGGCGAACCTCTCGTAGACGGTTTGCCATGGGCCGTACCGATCCGGGAGGTCGCGCCAGGGTGCTCCGGTCCGGAGCCGCCACAGCACGCCGTTGACCACCTGCCGGTGATCGCGCCATGGACGGCCACGCCCGTCCACCTGCGGCAACAAGGGCTCTATTCGCTCCCATGCCGCGTCCGTCAGCTCGCCTCGACCTGCCACAAGATCAATTATCAGACACGCCTTAGGAGGAACCGTGCGCGATCCTGATGCGCCGCCGGCCGGGGCCGGCGGCTGGTACGTCGTCGTCAACGACGAGCAGCAGTACTCGGTCTGGTGGGACGACCGGCCGCTCCCCGCCGGCTGGAGGTCGGTCGGTCCGCCGGCCGGCCGCGAGCAGTGCCTGGAGCGGATCGAGGAGCTTTGGGTCGACATGCGTCCGGCGGCCCGCCGGCCGGACACCCCGGTCGCGGCTGCGGGCCGAGGACAGGAGCAGGGATGAACGGCACCTCCCCCGGACCCGTCGTGCTGGGGATCTCGGCGCACTTCCACGACGCCGCCTGCGCGGTGCTGGTCGGCGGTGAACTCGTCGCCGCAGCCCACGAGGAACGGTTCACCCGGATCAAGCAGGACCCGGCCCTCCCTCGCCGGGCGGTCCTGGAATGCCTGCGCCAGGCCGGGCTGACGCTGGCCGACGTCGACTGCGTGGCGTACTACGAGGACCCGGTGAAGAAGCTCGACCGCCAGCTGTGGACGGCGCTCCCCGCTCTTCCCGACGCGCGCCCGGAGGCCCTGGACCGGCTGGACGCGGACCGGCCCCGCCGGGAGATCCGCGACCTCCTGGGTTACGACGGCCCCCTGGAGATCGTCGACCACCACCTGTCCCACGCCGCCAGCGCCTACTACTACTCGGGCTTCGAGGAGTCGGCAGTACTGACCGTCGACGCGGTGGGGGAGTGGGCCACCACGACCTGGGGCCGGGGCGCGGGCGACGACCTGGACCTGCTCGCCGAGGTGGAGTTCCCGCACTCCCTCGGCCTGCTGTACAGCACGATCACCGGCCACCTCGGCTTCGAGGTGAACGAGGGCGAGTACAAGGTGATGGGTCTGGCACCGTACGGGCAACCGCGTTACGCGGACCGCGTGCGCCGGCTGGTCGAGGTGGCCGACGACGGCTCGTTCCGCCTCGACCTCGACTTCTTCGACTTCACCAACTCCCGCACGATGGCCGCAGGCAAGCTCGCCGACCTGCTCGGCCTCGAGGCCCGGGAACCGGAGTCCGAGATCGGCCAGGACCACTGCGACCTCGCCCGTAGCATCCAGCTGGTCACCGAGGAGACCCTGCTGACGCTCGCCTCGCGGGCCCGCCGGCTGACCTCCAGCGACCGGCTGTGCATGGCCGGCGGGGTCGCCCTGAACGTCGTGGCGGTGCGCCGGATCGTCGAGGAGGGTCCGTTCCGCGAGGTCTTCGTCCAACCCGCCGCGGGTGACGCCGGCGGCAGCCTCGGCGCCGCGGCCGTCGCCCACCGGCGCCTGACCGGCCGGCGTCCGGCCCGCGGGCGGATGCGCACCGCGCTGATCGGTCCGGGCCACTCCGTGCAGGAGGTCGCCCAGACCCTGGCCGCGGCCGGCGACCGGGGCTTCCACGACTTCCGCGGCCGTGAGGACCGGCTGTTGGAGGCGGTCGTGGACCGACTGGCCGCCGGCAAGGCGATCGGCTGGTACCACGGCCGTTCGGAGTTCGGGCCGCGGGCGCTCGGCGGCCGGTCCATCCTCGCCGATCCCCGCCGCCCGGAGATGCGCGACCGGATCAACGCCCTGGTGAAGATGCGCGAGGGTTTCCGCCCGTTCGCTCCGGCCGTGCTCGCCGAGAAGGCCGCCGACCACTTCCGGCTCGACCACGAGTCGCCCTTCATGCTCGAAACCTGCGAGGTGACCTCGCCGCTCGACCTGCCGGCCGTTACCCACGTCGACCGCTCGGCCCGGGTACAGACCTTGACCGAGCAGGTGAACGGCCGGTTCTACCGGCTGGTGCGCGCCTTCGACGAGCGCACCGGCTGCCCGATCCTCCTGAACACCTCGTTCAACCTGCGCGGCGAGCCGATCGTGCAGACCCCGGAGGACGCTCTCCTGTGCTTCGTCCGGTCCGCCATCGACTGCCTGGTGCTCGAGGACTTCGTCATCGACCGCGAGGACATTCCCCCGGCCTGGCTCACCTGGTTCTCGGGGACCCGTCCCGCAGGCGGTCCGGTGGTCAGCGACTCCGTCTACTCACTCCTTTAGGCGCGCCCATGCCCAGCGACACCGACCCGATCCGCTCCTACACCCGCCGCCTCGCCCGGACGCTCGCCGCGGAGGACGGCGCGCTGGCCCTTGGGCTCCTCCAACGGCTGTCGGCAGCGGGGGCCGCACCCGCGGCGCCCCGATCCGCCCCGGTGGACCCCCGCGACCTCGGCATCTGGCGGCTCGACGACGACGGGACCCACCTGCGCCGCCCCGACCTCAAGGCAGACTGGCAGTTCTGGGCGGACCTGGAACGCCTGCCGCCGGCCACCGGCCACCGCCGGGTGGCCGTGCTCGGCGAGTCGGTGGCCCGCGGGTACTTCTTCGACCCCGCCACCACCTACGCCGGTCTGGTCGGTGACTGCCTGCGCAGCCTGCCCGGCCTGACCGACGTCGACGTCCTCGACCTGGCGCGGACCAACGCGAACGCCGAGGACATCCGCCGGATCCTGGCCGAGCTGGCTTCCGTCGCTCCCGATGCGATCGTGGTGTTCGCGGGCAACAACTGGTACCAGCCCACCCTGACCGACGCCGAACGCCGGCTGATGGCCGACGCGCTGCGGGCCGGGGGCTACCCCGCCGCACAGCGGCTCTTCCACGCCGCCATGGTCGCCCGGGCCCGCGAGTTCCTGGACGGCCTGGCCGCCACCGCGGCCGACTACGGCGCCGAAGTCGTCCTCGTGGTGCCCGAGTTCAACCTGGCGGACTGGCACGAGGAACCCTTCCTGGCCTGCCCGGTGCTGCCGGGTGCCGGCAACCTCGCCTGGCAGCGGCTGCGAGAGCGCGCCGAGCGGCAGCTCGCGGCCGGTGAGACCGCCGAGGCGGCCGGGACCGCGGTCGAGATGATCGCCCTCGACGGTGGCGGCAGCGTCGCCGCCCATCGGCTCCTGGCGAGCGCACTGGCGGGCGACGACCCGGCCGGTGCCGAGCGGGCCCTGCGCAACGCCAAGGACGCCGCCGTCGGACGGTTCGCGCCGCACGCGCCCCGGATGCTTACTGCCGTCCAGGAGACCATGCGGGCCAAGGCCGCAGAACACGGCTTCGCCCTGGTCGACCTGCCCGAGATCCTGCGCCGGGCGGCCGACGGCCGCACTCCGGGCCGGGAGCACTTCCTCGACTACTGCCACCTGAACCACGAGGGACTCGCCCTGGCCGCCGCGTGGACCGCGGCTGCCCTCGGCACCCGGCTGGGCGGCCGCGACGACCGGACGGATCCCGCCGCGATCGCGGCCGCGCTGACCCCGCCCGCCGCGGCCGGCCAGGCCGCCGCGCACTTCCTGGCGGCGATCCACAACGCGCACATCGGACAGCCCGCGGAGATCGTCCGGTACCTGCTGGAGCGGGCCCTGACGCTCGACGAAGGCGTCGCGGCACACCTGGCCGAATATCTCGACTACCAGTCCAGGCTGGCCCCGAACTGGATCTGCGCCAGTTTCGAACGCTCGGCCCGCGTGCCGGAGCTGGCCCGCTACCTGGAGGTCGGCGATCCGCAGTCGGCCGCCAAGCTCGCCGACCACGACCTGCGGCAGACCATGCTCGACCTGCTGGCCGAGCGCGGTGCGGCCGACCCCGACGCGTACCGGCGGCTGCTGATCGCCGAGCACGCCCGGCCGGAGGTCGACCTGCTCACGGACATCAGCCGGGCACCCACTTGGCGCGAGCAGTTCGGCAGCACCGGGCAGCCGCACCCCTTCGTGGTCGCGCCGGGCCCGCACACCTACACCTGGCTGGTCCTGGCAGGGCCCGCGGAGGTCGAGCTCGGGCTGACCGCCCGGCTGCCGGCCGGCGACCCCGGCGAAGCCCTCGTCGGCGTGCTGGTCAACGGCGTGGAGGTGGCGAGTGTCGGCCTCGGCCCGGAGTGGCGCAGCACGCGGACGACCGTTCCCGCGCAGCACTGGCGGCCGGGCCTGAACCGGGTGACGCTCAGCTGGCCGCTTCGGGAGATCCCCGGCGACCGGCTGCTGGAGGAGGCCGCCCGGACCCTGGAGCGCGGCGGGACGCCGCGTAGCAATCCGGCCCGCGGCCACCTGCACGTCCTGACCGCGTCCGTCCGGTCGCCCACGGCCTGACGAACGGAACGAGCGAATCCCGGGCTTCCCGGCGCCGATGCGCCGGGAAGCCCGGGATTCGCGTGCGCGGCCCCGCCGTCAGGCGTCGAGCGGGGCCAGGAACCGGCGCTCGTACCGCTTGATGCACTTGGTGGTGCGAGCCAGCTCGAAGGCCGCCAGGCATTCCTCGTCGGCGAAGCTGGCGGTGCGGTACCGCTCGTACGCGGCCAGGCTCTCGAAGGAGAACAGCGCGTACGCGACATCGCTGTCGCCCTCGCTCGGCAGGAAGTAGCCGTGGTGGGTGCCGCCGAGGCGGTTGACCAGCGTGATCCAGCGCCGGCCGTACTCGGCGAAGTCGTCGAGCCGGTCCGGGTCGATCTCGTAGGTCAGGTGAACGGTGATCATGCCTGGACCGCCAATCGTCGGGCCTCGATGTCCTCGGCCAGGTGCCGGGCCAACAGCTCCGGCTCCTCGAACAGGTAGAAGTGACCGCCCGGAAGCGCGTGGAACGCCACCGGCAGGGTGCTGCGGGACCGCCATCCGTCGATCATCGGTGTCGTGGTCAACGGATCGCCGGTACCGGTGAAGACGCTGATCGGGACGTCGAGCGGCGGGCCGTCGGCATGGGTGTAGGTGTCGACGATCCGCAGGTCGGCCCGGAGCAGGTCCACCATGTAGTCGACCATGTCGGGGTCGGCCAGCATCTCCTCCGGGGTCCCGCCGAGTTCGCGCAGGAAGGCGACCAGGCGCTCCTTGGGCCACAGGTCCCGGCGGTCGGGGAAACGCGTGCTCACCAGGTCCGGGGCCGGCATGGCCGACACCCCGAGCCAGACCGGCGGCCTCCCGCCCCGGACCAGCTCCCGCACCAGCTCGTAGCCGATCAGCGCACCCATGCTGTGCCCGAAGACCGCGAAGGGCCCGGTGACCTCCCGCAGCAGCTCCGGGGCCAGCGCCCGCACCGCGTCGGCCGTGCCGCGCCACGGTGGATCGTCGGAGGCCAGGCCCCGGCCCGGAAGCTCCACGGCACGCAGCCGCCAGTCGGACGGAAGGTGGCGCTGCATCAGGAGGAAGCTGGCCGACGAGCCGCCCGCATGGTGCAGGAAGAAGCAGGTGAACTCCTCCGGCCCGGGCGCGCCCGGCGGCGGGGCCGGGCGCTTGCGCAGTTCCCTGAACACGACCGGCCCTACCGCGCGGCGCGGTCGACCGCGCCCGCGACGGCGGAGACGGCGGCGTACGCGCCGTCCGGGTGGATGGCGACGCCCCAGGTGGGCACGCCGTCGACCGTGCACTCGGCGCAGACCGCGACCGAGGAGGGCTCCCCGTCGACCGGCTGCACCGACAGGGCCAGCACCTGCACGTCGACACCGAGCTCGCGCAACCCGGCGGCGAAGGCGTCGCCGTCCCCGGCCGCCAGCCGGTGCTCCTGTCCGTCGAGCCGGACCGCCACCCGGCCGTCCTGCGCATCGCCCAGCCGCAGCCGGTCGCCCGGCGACAGGTACTCCGCGCGGAAGAGCTCCCACACCGTGGCGGACCCGACCTCGGTGGCGCTGCTCTCGCTGTGTCGCTGGACGACCTTGGAGAACTCGAACTGGAGGCGGCGCGGCAGGTCGATCCCGTGCTCGGTCTTGAGCAGGTAGGCGACCCCGCTCTTGCCGGACTGGCTGTTGACCCGGATGATCGCCTCGTACGACCGACCCACGTCCTTGGGGTCGATCGGCAGGTAGGGCACTCCCCACGGGGTGTCGGCCAGATCCGTCCCGGCCAGGCCCGCGGCCCGCTCCATGGCGTCCAGGCCCTTCTTGATGGCGTCCTGGTGGGATCCGGAGAACGCCGTGTAGACGAGTTCGCCCGCGTACGGGTGCCGGGGGTGGACCGGGAGCTGGGTGCACTCCTCGGCGACGCGGCGCACCTCGTCGATGTCGGAGAAGTCGATCATCGGGTCGACGCCCTGCGAGAACAGGTTCATGCCCAGCGTCACCAGGTCGACGTTGCCGGTGCGCTCCCCGTTGCCGAACAGGCAGCCCTCCACCCGGTCGGCGCCGGCGAGCAGCGCGAGTTCGGCCGCCGCCACACCGGTGCCGCGGTCGTTGTGCGGGTGGACGGAGAGCACGATGTGCTCCCGGCGGGAGAGGTGGCGGTGCATCCACTCGACCTGGTCGGCGAACTCGTTCGCGGGGGTGCACTCCACGGTGGCCGGGAGGTTGATGATGATGGGCCGCCCCTCGGCTGGCTGCCAGACGTCCATCACCGCCTCGCAGATCTCCAGCGCGTAGTCGGGCTCGGTGGCGGTGAACGACTCCGGCGAGTACTCGAACATCAGCACGCCGCCGACGTGCTCCGCGGCGAGCTTGGTGATCAGCCGGACGGCATCCACGGTCAGCTCGCGGATCCGCTCCCGCCCGGCGTCGAAGACGACCTGCCGCTGCAGCGGGGAGACCGAGTTGTACAGGTGCACGATGGCGCGCGGGGCGCCGCTCACCGCCTCGAAGGTCCGCTCGATCAGCTCGGCCCTGGCCTGGGTGATCACCTGGATCGTTACGTCGTGGGGGATCAGGTCCCGGTCGATCAGCTCGCGGACGAAGTCGAAGTCGGTCTGGCTCGCCGAGGGGAAGCCCACCTCGATCTCCTTGAAACCCATCCGCAGGAGCTGCTGGAACAGCAGGTGCTTCCGGGGCAGGTCCATGGGCTCGACGAGGGCCTGGTTGCCGTCGCGGAGGTCGACCGAGCACCACAGCGGCGCGTGGCGCAGCCTGCGCGAGGGCCAGGTCCGGTTGGGCAGGTCGGGCCCCTCGAACGGCCGGTAGCGGTGGGCCCGCATGCCGCTCGGCCGCTGGACGGTTCCGGTCAGGGCGGGGACGGCGGGGACGGTCGGTCCCGAGGTGTTGGTGGTCATGTATCGGTTGCCCAATCGAAGCGGGATCAGAACGGGGACTGCAGCCGCCGAGTGCCGGCCGACTGCCACAGGACGCGGGCCGAGCCCGCCACGGACCCCAGGGAGTAGGCCGTACGGAAGAGGCGGACCACATCGGGGTCGCTGGTGCCGGCGGCGCCGAAGACCTGGACGGCGGTGTGGGCGCAGTCCAGGGCGGCGGACAGGCTCGCGGCGGCGGCGGCCGGGGCCCGGTGGGCGGCACGCTCGCCCTGGTCCTCGCCCTGCGCCGCTCGCCACAGCCCGGCCCGGGCCAGTACCAGGTCGACGGCGCAGCGGGCGATGCGGTGCGAGGTGCCCTGGTGTTCGAGCAGCCGTCGTCCCGCCACCACCCGCCGCGAGGCCCGCTGCTGGGCCAGCTCCAGACAGCGCCGACCGACCCCCACGGCGTACGCGCCGAGCGCGATCAGGTCGCGGTCGGCCACGTCCCGCGCGGTCCGCGGGTCGGCGGCTGCGGTCGTCCGGGCCAGCGCGGCGGGCAGTTCCTCCCGCGGGTCCGCGTCGGCCCGGCGCGCCCGGGCCCACCGCAGGAATTCCTCGCCGGCCCGCGGGTCCGCCGGGCCGGCCGTGAGCGTGTCGAGGAGGGCGCGGACCTGTCGGACCAGTGCGTGGTCGCGGCAGCCGGCGCCCAACTCCTCCAGGACGAGGCACCATTCGAGCAGGCCGAGCAGCGGCGCACGGCCCGGCTCCGGCAGCAGCAGCTCGGAGAGGCCGAGGCCGTCGACCACCTCCCAGCCGGACGCCCCCGGCCCGGCGGCTGTGCCGCTCTGCTCCACGGCGGCCAGCAGCCCGTGCTGCGCCGGATCCAGTAGAAGGTTCACCGGATCGTCCTTCCGATCGCGAACTCGCCTGCGATCAGGTCGAGTTGAAGTTCCTGGGCGCCTCCGGAGACGGTCAGCTCCGGGGCCTCGGCGACGGCGGCGCGCAGCACGGACCGGCTGCCTCCCGGCCCGTCGGCGCCCGGCACCGCGAGCAGTTCCTCGGCCGCCCAGCGCACCAGCGACTGAGCGGCGAGCCCGGTGCCGAGCTTCGCGTAGGCCGTGACGGTCTCGTCCAGTTCCAGCCCGTCCGCGGTGGCCACCGCGTGGTACGCCACCGCGCGTGCGTTCTCGACCGCGAACTCCCGGCGCACGAAGTCGGCGGCCAGCACCTCGCGCTCGGAGTCCGGCAGGGCGGCGAGCTCCGCGGCCGCCGCGTCCCGCCAGGCCCGGGCCCGGGTCAGGTAGTCGAAGCCGCCGCGCTCGAAGCCGATGACGGTGGGCAGCAGCGCCCAGCCCCGGTGCGGCTCGCCGAGCACCGCCTCCGGTCCGACCCGGACGCGGTCGAGGGTCACCGTGTAGTACGGCTCGCCCGAAGCGCGGGCCACCGGCTCCACCCGGACACCGGGGGCCGAGAGGTCGACCAGGAACAGGGAGATGCCGTCGTAGCGGCTCTCCGACCGCCGGGTGCGGGCCGAGCACAGCGCGATCGCGGACAGGTCGGTCAGCAGGCTCCAGGTCTTGCGGCCGCTGACCAGCCAGCCGTCGCCGTCCGCCGTGCCGGTGGTCTCCACCCGGGTCAGGTCGCTGCCGGCCCCGGCCTCGGAGAGCAGCAGGCTGGCCAGCAGGCGGCCGGACGCGATCTCCGGGAGCCACCGGCGGCGCTGGGCCTCGGTCCCGAACGCCAGGATCGCGCAACCGACTCCCTGGACGGTGATCAGCTGGGCGACGTCGGGAAGCCCGCGGAGCCCGATGCGCTCGGAGGCCGCGGCGTGGTGGGCCAGGTCGAGGCCCCGTCCCCCGTACTCGACGGGGAAGTGCACGGCCAGCAGCCGGGCCGCGCCGAGCCGCCGGAACGCCTCCTGCGGCCCGGCACCGGCGGGCAGGGCGTCGAGCACCGCGTCCACCTCGGCCACCAGGGCCGCCTGATCGGGGCTGAGTTCACGACGCACGGACGGTGCTCCCGTCGACGGACCGGGCGGCGAGCGCTGCGGCGAGCGAGCCGGCGGAGGTCCGGTCCAGGGCGTCGCCCGCGGCCGCCCTCAGCTGCTCGACCTGCGCGGCGAAGTCCGCGAGTCGCGGGTTCGCGAAGAGCACCGACACCCGCAGCCGCAGGGCGGTCTGCCGGGCGAGCCGGCTGACCAGGTGCATGGCCAGGACGCTGTCCCCGCCCACCGAGAAGAAGTCGTCGTCGAGGCCGATGTCGGCCCGTTCCACGAGCTCGCGGGCGAGGGACAGGACGAGCGCGGGCACTTCCCGCTCGCCGCCCGCCGGTGCGGCGTCCTCGGCGGGGCGGGTGGCGTCGTCGGCGGGGCCGTTCATGGGCGCGGGACCTCCGAAGGGTTGTCACAGGGCATGGGTGTGTTCCTGGTTCTGGCCGGGCGGCGCGGCGCGGTCAGGCCGGCAGCGCGGAACCGACGGTGGTGGGCTCGGACGACAGCAGCAGCCGGTCGACCTTGCCGCTGACCGCGGTGGGGAGGCCGTCGACCCGGCGCCACAGGCTCGGCACCATGTAGCCGGGCAGGCGGGCCGCGGCGAACCCGGAGAGCTCGCGGGAGCCGAGTTCGCTCCCGGCGGCCAGCACGGCGACGGCGACCAGGCGGACGCCGGTCCGCGCCGCGTGCGGGACGACGGCGACGTCGAGGACCGCGGGGTGTTCGAGCAGGCAGGTCTCCACCTCGCCGAGCTCGACGCGGAACCCGCGGACCTTCACCAGGTGGTCCGACCGTCCGTGGTAGACCAGCTCGCCGGCCTCGTCGACATGGCCGAGGTCGCCGGTCCGGTACATCCGCTGCCCGGGCCGGTCCGGTCCGGGCAGCGCCACGAAGCGCTCCGCGGTGAGCCCGGGCCGGCCCAGGTAGCCCCGGGCCAGCGCCTGACCGGACAGGTAGATCTCGCCCACCTCGCCCGGCGCGGCAGGCCGCAGGTCGCCGGTCAGCACCTCGGCGCGCAGCCCGGGAATCGCCCGGCCGATGGGGACGTGCGGCCCCGGGTCCGCCTCGCTGCACCGGTGGGTAGTGGCCCAGACGGTGCTCTCCGTCGGGCCGTACTCGTTGTGCAGCCCGGCACCCGGGACCTCGGCCAGGTGCAGGCGGGCCACGGTGTGCGGCAGGGCTTCGCCGCCGAGGACGACGCACCGCAGACCGGCCAGCGCTTCCGGGTGGTAGCGGAGCAGGGCGGCGTACTGGGACGGCAGGCCGTCCAGGTGACTCACCCGTTCCTCGACCAGCAGGTCGGCCAGGAGTTGAGGGTCGCGGATCTCCTCCTCGTCGGGGACGAGCAGTCGGCCGCCCGCCGCGAGGGTGAAGTACAGCCCGGCAACGGCCGCGTCGATGGTGAGCGGAGCGAGCATGGCGTAGGTCGTCGGCGCGGGGTAGACCCCGAACCGGGTCAGCGTCGAGGACACCACCGAGCGGTGGGAGATCACCACGCCCTTGGGCCGCCCCGTCGAGCCCGAAGTGAAGATCGCGTACGCGGCGTGGTCCGGATGGAGGGCGGCCGGCTCCCGTGCGGGGCGGTCTTCCGCCGAGCCGCCGTCGACCGGCACGAACTCCGTCCCCGCCGCCTCGGCGACCCGGCGGTCCACACCGGTGACGGCCACGGGCCGGGCGTCGGAGGCGATCATGCGGACGCGGTCGGCCGGCAGGTCGGCGGCGATCGGAACGTAGGCGGCCCCGGAGAGCACCGTCCCGAGGACCGCGACCACGGACTCCGCCGACCGGTCGACGGCCACACCGATCATGCCGTCCGGCCGGGCGCCGGCCCGTACCAGGGCGTCCGCGAGCCGCTCGGCCCGTGCGAACAGCTGCCGGTAGGTGAACGAGGTCCGGCCCGCCGTGACGGCCGGCGCGTCCGGGGTGGCCCGGGCCCGCGAGGTCAGCAGGGCGCGCAGATCGGTCGCCGTGCCGCCGTCCTCCCGGCGGGTCTGCGTGGAACTCATGTCCCCTCCTGCCCGTGGACGGCGGCCGAGAGCAGCTTGCGGACCTGAGGAGAGTCGAGGAGGCCGCCCTCGGCCTCGACCCGGTGGATCCGGGCCGCCGCCGGGGCGGTGAGCAGGGGCGTCAGCACCGGGTGGGGCCGGGCGGTGATCACGCTGATCCCCCCGCCGGTGGCCGCGGGCCCGGCGGTCATGCTCGCGCGCAGGAACCTCAGCCAGCCGCAGTAGCGGTCCAGCAGGTCGTCGACCAGCTCGTACGCCTCGTCGTCCCCGCCGTACTGCTCGGCCATGCTGTCCCGGGAGCCGAGCAGTGCCGACTCCCAGCGCGCCACGTCCGGCTCCCGCTCCGGGTCGAGGAGACCGGCCGGATCGATACCGCTGGAGGCGCACAGCCGCGCGAAGTCCTTGCGCAGATCGGCCGCGGTCACCGGGTAGGGGTCCACCAGGACCGCCGGCGTCCCGGCGACGGAGCAGATGTGCAGGCCGAGTGCCGCCGTGCCGCAGTAGGCGAGGACCAGATCGGGGGCGGCGGGCAGGGCGTCGAGGATCAGCCGGGCGTGCTCGGTCAGCAGGAGGGGGTGCTCGATGTGGTGGACCAGCGGGTCGACCCGCACCAGGTCGACCGGTCCACCCGGCGCCGCGAGGAAACCGAAGTCCGCCGTGTCGCCCACACCGCGGAACTCCAGCGCCAGAACGGTCCGCGGAGCGGTCACGAGGCCGCGCCCGCCGTGCTCGGCCGCAGCGCGGGGCGGGCCCGGCGGGCGCCCTTGAGCTGCGCGGCGAGCTCGGCCGGCGTGGGGTTCTCGAACATCGTCTGCAGGGCCAGCTCGACCCCGAACTCGTCCTTGAGCCGGTTGAGCACCCGGGTGGCCAGCAGCGAGTGGCCGCCGAGCTCGAAGAAGTCGTCGTCGACGCCGACCGTGTCGAGCCCCAGCATCTCGGCGAAGTGGGCCGCCACCCGGCCGGCGGGATCGCCGGGCGCACCGGAGACCCCGGCCCCGTCGACCGCGTCGGCCAGCGACGCCGGACGCATGTCCGTCCAGTGCCGGTCCACGTAGTCCAGGCAGTTCTGCCGACGGTCAGGGCCGTGCACGGTCTTCCACCCGGCCGGGACGCCGACGGGCGCGGGCCACAGCGAGTGCTGGTTCTCGTCGTTCACCAGGACGAGGAATTCGCCGTTCACATCATCGAAAAGAGCGCTCACGAATCCCACCTTGCTTGCGGCGGTACTCTGATGACCGCGCACGATGTCACGAAGGTAGAAGACGGGACGTCCGTCGATCGGCAGCACCGGCGGCGACCGAGCGGCAGCTTCCGCCCGGCCGGCCGCCGGGTTTCACCGGGCGTTGAAGTACTTCGCCTCGGGGTGGTGGATGACGATCGCGTCGGTGGACTGCTCGGGGTGCAGCTGGAACTCCTCGGAGAGCACCACGCCGATCCGTTCCGGCCTCAGCAGCTCGGCGATCTTGGCGCGGTCCTCCAGCTCCGGGCAGGCGCCGTAGCCGAGCGAGAAGCGCGCGCCCCGGTACTTCAGGGCGAACATGTCGCGCACGTCCTGCGGGTCCTCGTCGCCGAAGCCCAGCTCGAAGCGGACCCGGGCGTGCCAGAACTCGGCCAGCGCCTCGGCCAGCTGCACCGACAGTCCGTGCAGCTCCAAATAGTCGCGGTAGGAGTTGGCGGCGAACAGCTCGTTGGCGGCCTCGGAGATCCGGTTGCCCATGGTGACCACCTGCAGGGCCACCACGTCCCGCTCGCCCGACTCCTCCGGGCGGAAGAAGTCCGCCAGGCACAGCCGCCGTCCGCGCCGCTGGCGCGGGAAGGTGAAGCGGGTGCGCTCCGAGCCGTCCTCGCTGTAGACGATCAGGTCGTCGCCCTTGGAGTTGGCCGGGAAGTAGCCGTAGATCACGGCCGGCTCCAGCCAGCCCTCGGTCTGCAGCCGGTCCAGCCACATCCGCAGCCGCGGCCGGCCCTCGGTCTCCACCAGCTCCTCGTACGAGGGGCCGCCGGAGCGGGCCGCCTTCAGACCCCACTGGCCCTTGAACAGCGCGTCCTCGTCCAGCCAGGTGGCGTAGTCCTGGAACGGGACGCCCTTGACGATCCGGTCGCCCCAGAACGGCGGGGCGGGCAGCCGGTTGTCCACCGCCACGTCCGAGCGGATCTGCCCGAGGTTGACCTCCTCCGGCTCCTCCACCTCGACCCTGGCGTGCCGCCGCTGCCGCAGCTCCGGCAGGGCCGCGCCGGGCACCCCGCGCTTGACCGCGACCAGGGCGTCCATCAGCTTCAGGCCCTCGAAGGCGTCCCGGGCGTAGCGGACCTCGCCCTGGTAGATCGCGTGCAGGTCCTGCTCCACGTACGCGCGGGTCAGCGCCGCGCCGCCGAGGATCACCGGGAAGTCGGCGGCCAGGCCGCGCTGGTTCAGCTCCTCCAGGTTCTCCTTCATGATCACCGTGGACTTCACCAGCAGGCCGGACATGCCGATCACGTCCGCCCTGTGCTCCTGCGCGGCCTCCAGGATCGCCGAGACCGGCTGCTTGATGCCCAGGTTGACCACGTTGTAGCCGTTGTTGGACAGGATGATGTCGACCAGGTTCTTGCCGATGTCGTGGACGTCGCCCTTCACGGTGGCCAGCACGATGGTGCCCTTGCCGTCCGCGTCGGACTTCTCCATGTGCGGCTCCAGGTGCGCCACCGCGGCCTTCATCACCTCGGCGGACTGGAGCACGAACGGCAGCTGCATCTGGCCGGAGCCGAACAGCTCGCCGACCACCTTCATGCCGCTCAGCAGGGTCTGGTTGATGATCTCCAGCGCCGGACGGGTGGTCAGCGCCTCGTCCAGGTCGGCCTCCAGGCCGCCCCGCTCACCGTCGATGATCCGCTGCTGCAGGCGCTCCTCCAGCGGCAGCGCCGCCAGCTCCTCGGCCTTGGACGCCTTCACCGACGCCGAGCTGACGCCCTCGAAGAGCTGGAGCAGCTTCTGCAGCGGGTCGTAGTCCTCGGTGCGCCGGTCGTAGACCAGGTCCAGGGCGACTTGGCGCTGCTCCTCGGGGATCCGGGCCACGGGGAGGATCTTCGCCGCGTGCACGATCGCCGAGTCGAGGCCGGCCTCCACGCACTCGTTGAGGAAGACCGAGTTGATCACCACGCGGGCGGCCGGGGAGAGGCCGAAGGAGATGTTGGACAGGCCCAGCGTGGTCTGCACCGCCGGGTGACGGCGCTTCAGTTCGCGGATCGCCTCGATGGTCTCGATGCCGTCCCGGCGGGACTCCTCCTGGCCGGTGCCCAGGGTGAAGGCCAGGCAGTCGACCAGGATCGAGCCCTCGTCGACGCCGTACTCGCCGGTCAGCTGCTCGATCAGCCGCTCGGCGATCGCGACCTTCTTCTCCGCGGTGCGGGCCTGGCCCTCCTCGTCGATGGTCAGCGCGATCAGGCCGGCGCCGTGCTCCCGGGCCAGCGCGGCGATCCGGCCGAACCGGGTCTCGGGCCCGTCGCCGTCCTCGTAGTTGACCGAGTTGAGCACCGCGCGGCCGCCGAGGTGCTCCAGGCCGGCCCGCAGCACCTCGGGCTCGGTGGAGTCCAGCACGATCGGCAGGGTGGAGGCGGTCGCCAGCCGGGCGGCGATCTCCTTCATGTCCGCGACGCCGTCGCGGCCGACGTAGTCCACGCACAGGTCCAGCAGGTGGGCGCCCTCGCGGATCTGCTCGCGGGCGATCTCCACGCAGGCCTGCCAGTCACCCGCCAGCATCGACTCGCGGAACTTCTTCGAGCCGTTGGCGTTGGTCCGCTCGCCGATCGCCAGGTACGAGGTGTCCTGGCGGAACGGCACCGGCTGGTACAGCGAGGCGGCGGCCGGCTCGGGCTGCGGGTCGCGGACGGCGATCGGCCGGCCCTGGACCCGCTCGACCACCCGGCGCAGGTGCTCGGGGGTGGTGCCGCAACAGCCGCCGACCAGCGACAGGCCGTACTCCCGGGTGAAGGCGTCGTGCGCGTCCGCCAGCTCCTCGGGGCTCAGCGGGTAGTGCGCGCCGTTCTTGGTCAGCACCGGCAGGCCCGCGTTCGGCATGCAGGACAGGCCGATCCGGGCGTTCTTCGCCAGGTAGCGCAGGTGCTCGCTCATCTCGGCCGGGCCGGTGGCGCAGTTCAGACCGATGAAGTCGATGCCCAGCGGCTCCAGCGCGGTCAGCGCCGCACCGATCTCCGAGCCCAGCAGCATGGTCCCGGTCGTCTCCATCATCACCTGGACGGTGAGCGGCAACCGCAGTCCGTACTCGCGCATCGCCTGCTGCGCCCCGGACACCGCGGCCTTGACCTGCAGCAGGTCCTGGCTGGTCTCCACCAGCAGCGCGTCCGCGCCGCCGGCGATCAGGCCCGCCGCGTTCAGCCTGAAGCCCTCGCGCAGCACCTCGAAGGTGGTGTGGCCGAGGGTGGGGAGCTTGGTGCCCGGGCCCATCGAGCCCAGCACCCAGCGCTGCCGGCCGTCCTCGGCGCCGAAGGCGTCCGCCGTCTCGCGGGCGATCCGCGCGCCCGCCTCGGACAGCTCGAAGATCCGCTCGGGGATGTCGTACTCCCCCAGCGCCGTGCGATTCGCACCGAAGGTGTTGGTCTCCACGCAGTCCACGCCGACCGCGAAGTACGCCTCGTGCACCGAGCGCACGATGTCCGGGCGGGTGACGTTCAGGATCTCGTTGCAGCCCTCGAGCTGCTGGAAGTCCTCCAGCGTCGGGTCCTGCGCCTGGAGCATCGTGCCCATCGCGCCGTCGGCGACGACGACACGGGTGGCGAGCGCCTCGCGCAGCGCGTCCGCGCGCAGTTGCTGGGCAGGGGGGACGAGTGCGGCCATGGCAGGCTCCCTGGGTGCGACGGCTGTCGGCTACGCGTCCGGACGGACGCGAACGGTCAGCGTACGTCTTCGGGCCGCCGCGCTGACGGAGCGTCCGGCATTCGGTACTCGGACCGCCGCGAGTCGGGACCGCTCCGGGTCATGGAGGCCGTACTCAGCCGCATCCACCGCACGCTCGGCATCCGTTGCTGACGCGCCCGTAACCTGTGGTCATGGCGATCAACGGCTTCGGGGCCACCGAGCTCCAACTCGTCCTGCTCCGCCGGATGGCCGACTTCCAACCGGCCCTGGTGGAGGACGCGGTGCTCCGGCTGGGCGCCACCCGGGCCGAGCTGCGGGAGGCGAACAAGCGCTGGCAGGCGATGATCCGCGCGCCCCGCTTCCCGCGCGGTGGTGCTCGGTACACCGCAGTGCTCGGACCGCCGGGCGCCACCGCGGCGCGGCGCATCGGCGACCTCGACTGCACCGCCCACCAGTGGGCCCTTTCGCTCTGGCCCGAGCTCCGCTTCGAAGTGCTGCTCGGACCGGCGGAGCTCGGCGCACCCCTGCTCAACGAATGGCTGGTCCGCCCGCCCGGCTCCCCGGTGCCTGCGCTGCGCACGCTCGTCGACCTGGCGCCCTGGACCTGCGTGCCGGACGACGTTGGTGCCGCGTTCCCGTCCGCCGTACCGCGGGAAGGGACCGCGCCCACCCGCTTCCAGCTGGACCTTCAGGCGCCGGACACGGACGGGCGACTGCACTCCTGCACGGCCGACTTCACCTGGGGCCTGCTCCAGGAGGTCCGGGTGGCGGACGAGTAGCCGCCACCACCCACCGGGGCGGCACTCGGACGGACCGCCCGGCGGGGCAGCGAAGATGCTTGCGTGGAAAGGGGATTGACGGGCCCGGAAGCGTCGGAGGCCGTCCACGACCACGGCTGGCGCTTCCTGCTGGGCAGCCTGCGGACGTCCGTTCCGGTCGGTTCGCCGGCCGAGGCGATCGACGTCGCGGCCACGGCCTCCACCGTGTGCGGCAGCGACGCCGACCGGCGCCTGACGGTCGACGCCCGCCCCCACCGGGTCGTCCTCACCCCGCAGTCGGTGGACCGCGCCGCCGTCACCACCCGGGACGTCGAACTCGCCCGCCTGGTCTCCGCCGCCGTACGGCAGACCGGCCCGTCGACGACCGGCCCCGAGACCGGAACAGGCGCACCGCGTTCGGTCCAGAGCCTGGAGATCGCCATCGACGCGCTGCGCATCGCCGAGATCCGGCCGTTCTGGAAGGCGGTGCTGGGCTACGCCGACGAGGCGGGTGCCGGAGGACCGGAGGACCCGCTCGTCGACCCGGTCGGGCAGGGCCCGGCGATCTGGTTCCAGCAACTGGACCGGGCGCGCCCGCAGCGCAACCGCATCCACGTCGACATCTGCGTCCCGCACGACGAGGCGCCCCGGCGGATCGAGGCCGCGCTGGCGGCCGGGGGCCGCCTCGTGTCGGCGACCCGCGCCCCCGCCTTCTGGGTGCTCGCCGACGCGGAGGGCAACGAGGCCTGCGTCACCACCTGGCGGGGCCGCGACTGACTGGCCCCACCGAGCAGAATCCCGCCGCGCGATGAGGATCGTCGCGGCGCAGCGCCGGCTGCGGGCTGTCCGCTCCGCGACGGTGCCGCGGGTCGGAATTGACCTGCGAATGTCCCAGCCAAATGAACCACGCCATGGGTCTTTTCGCGACCTAGAGTTGTGATCGCAGGGCCGCGAACGAACGACGGAACGGCCCATGACCAGGGGAGACCATCATGAGCAGCACCGCGTCGAAGCCCGTCCTCACCCGCGCCACCGAGGCCGAGACGACCAGCGACCCGAGCAGCACCATGACGCTGCTCGCCGACTGCGGCACCGACGGCAGCCCGATCACCACCTATCGATCCACCTTCGCCAAGGGCGCGGTCGGCGCCCCGGCCCACTTCCACACCCGGGCCTCGGAACAGTTCTTCGTCATCTCCGGCGCGCTCCAGGTGCTGGTGGGCGACGAGGTGAAGACCCTGAACGAGGGCGACTTCCTCCTCGTCCCCCCGCACACCCCGCACGCCTTCGCCGCGGCACCGGGCAGCGAGGCCGACGTGCTGTTCACCTTCACGCCCGGCATGCCGCGCTTCGACTACCTCCGCCTGCTGGGTCGGGTGATGCGCGGGGAAGCGGACGTGCAGGAGATCAAGGACTCCTCCGAGCTGTACGACAACCACTACGTCGACAGCCCGCTGTGGCGCACCACGTTGGAGGCCGCTGCCGAGTAGACGCGCCACTTGCCGTGCCGGCCGGGCGCGGCGGGACGGCGCGGACGGGCCGTCACCCGCGTCCCGGCCGAGCGGGCGGTGCGGGTGAACTTCTGGTCGGACTCGCCGTCACGCATGCACCGCACGAGCGGGGGTAACCGCCACGCACGACCAGGTACCTCCGAGGCGGACGAACTCGATTCCCGCGGAGGCGAGTTGAAGGGAAGGAGCCAAGGTGACGACGGGCATACCGGGCAACGACGCATCCGCACCGTCACTCGACGAGCTGAGCGACCAGGCCGACCGGACCCGCAGACGGCTCGACCACACCGAGGACGCCCCGACCGGTGGAATCGCGCTCCCCGAGAGCGCCGTGCGAAAGGCGGCAGCCGTGAAGGACGAAGTCCAGGAACAGGCCGTGCAGGCCGCCGAGGCGGTACGCGACACGGCCGCACGCGCCGTTCGCGCCGCACGGGAGCACACCCCGGCGGAGGTGCGCGACCGGGCCGGACAGGTGATGGCGCAGGCCCACGAGGCGGTGGCCCACCTCGGGCACCTCGCCACGGACCACACCCCGCCGCAGCTGCGCGAGCAGGCCGGCCGTGCGGCGACCACGGCACGCGCCAACCGTACCCAGCTGCTCGCGCTCCTCGGCGCGGCGGTTCTCGCCGCCTCCGTGGTCCGGGTCGTGCGCAGAAGGCGTCGGTGAGAACGGCGGACAAGCCCGCCGGGCAGGTCGGGAACCCGGGCACCGGGCCCGACCTGCCCGGCGGCGCGCGGTTCGCGCCGCCGCCCTGGAGGGGGCCGGGTACGTACGGGTCAAGAAGGGGTACGCCGGCAAGCGTTCGCGTACCTGGCTCGCCGCGGTGCCTTCTGCGGCGTTCCTGGCCCGCGGGTGCCGTTCCCCTGCTCCGGTGTCCGCTCCTGCCCCCATGGGGCGCGACCGGGCCTATGGAAAACGTATCGGCCGGCGCAGACGCTCCCGCAACACCGCACCTCGTCTCCTGGTCGTACCGCCCGGGCATCCGGCCCGGCGGCACGACACGGACGCCGGGAGGCAGCGGTGGGCAGCACGGCGACGAGGACGCGCCCGGCCGGTAGGAGCCGGCTCGTCACGGGGGCCGGGCCCGCGCTCCTGCCCCGCCGACGTCCGACGGCCGGCGCCTGGAGGCGCGGCCGCGTGCTCACCCCGACCGTCCTGCTCGCCGCCCTCGCCCTCGCAGGCCACCGCCGGGTACCGGACCTGGGGGTGCACCTGGGCAGCCTGTGGGAGAGCGTCCTGCCCTGGACCGCCCTCCTCGTGCCCGCCGTGCTGCTCGCCGCCGCGGTGCGCCGGGCACCGGCGCCGGCCTGCGCCGCGCTCGTGCTCGCCGCGGTGTGGGCGGCCCTGTTCGCGGCGCCGCTCACCCGCGGCGCCGGGGCAGCCGGCACCGGCACCGGACTCACCGTGGTCACCCACAACGTCGGCGCCGCCAACCCGGACCCCGGCGCGACCGCCCGTACGCTCCTCGCCGCGCACCCCGACCTGATCGCCCTGCAGGAGGTCACCGACGCCTCCCTCCCCGACTACCAGAGGGCGCTGGGCCCCGAGCTGCCGCACCACGTCCGGATCGGGACCGTCGCACTCTGGAGCCGCCACCCGCTGACCGGCGAGCGGCGACTGGTGATCGACCCCGGGTGGAGCCGCAGCCTGCGGGCCGAGGTCCGGACACCCGGCGGGACCTGGGCCGTGTACGTCGTGCACCTGGCCTCCGTCCGGGTGGGCGCGTCCGGCTTCACCACCGGCCACCGCGACCGGAACATCGCAGCGCTCGGGCGGGCGCTGGACGAGGAACCCCTGCGCAGGGTCGTGCTGCTGGGCGACCTCAACACCGCGGCCGGGGACCGCGCGCTCGACCCGCTCACCCACCGCCTGAGCTCCGCGCAGGACGCCGCGGGCAGCGGCCTCGGATTCACCTGGCCGACGACCTTCCCGCTGGTGCGGGCCGACCACATCATGACCCGGGACGTGGTCGCCACCGCCGCATGGACCCTGCCCGCCACCACCAGCGACCACCGGCCCGCAGCGGCCACGCTGACCCCGTAGGAACCACGGCGCGCGGCCGTGCGGGGACGGACGTCGCGCCCCACCCGGACGGGTCGCAGGAACCGGCGAGTGCGCTGAGCCCGCCGGACGGGGCACGATGTCGGCGGCCGGGCCCGATTTCCCACGGGCGGCCGGTCGGTGGGGCGGGCGGCCGCGATCCGCCGTGCAGACCGTTGATCTCCGGGCAGTGCGGCACCGCGGCCCCCACTTCCGGTGCCGCGCAGCCGTCCCACCGCACTTCGCAGATTCCGGCCGGAGAGGCCGGAACGGTCCGGTCCGGCCTCTCCGCAGGACTCGTGCGACGGACCGGACCCGGCCGTGGTTGCTAGGATGACGGCTGGTCAGGGAGGGCTCGGGCGTGGGGGATCGACCGGTGGGTTCGCAGGCGGGAAGTGACCGCGCGGGTTTCGGGTGCGCGGCGTGCTGCGCCGAGGACGCCGCGGTGGCGCGGGCGCACCATCGGAGCCGCGACGGGGTCCGGCTCGAGACGATGATCCGGGACGACTCGCACTTCATCGTCTCCGTGCAGCGCTGCGTCCTCTGTTCGCAGGCCTTCGTGAGTGTCTTCACCGAGTACGTCGACTGGGTCGCCTCGCAGGACGCGCAGTACCGGACCGTGCTGCCGATCACGGACGCCGAGGCGGACGACCTGGCGGCGGGGCGGTTGAGCCCGCACCGGGTCGGGGCCCTGGGGCACGGCCGCCGCCATCTGCAGAGCGACTGGCCGAGCGAGGCCGACGAGCCGTCCGTGTACTGGGACAGCGGCGTCTTCGAAGTGCGCGAGGGTCGCTGAGCCGGACAGCCCCACGCCGGCCCGGTCGGTTGCTCGTGCAGCGCCTGCTCATGGCCAGTCGGGGGCGGGGTCTTCGTCGAGGAGGGGTCTGATGGCGCCGAGGACGGCGCCGATGCAGACGTCGCGCAGTTCGGTTCGGGTGCAGGTCTCGTGGGTGAGCCAGTCCACGCACAGCACCTGGACGAACACCAGCCAGCTCTTCAGGACGCCGGACACGGCTTCCCGGGTGCCGGCGTCGGTGAGCGGGAGCACGCCGAGGAGCCGCTCGCGCAGGGCGTCGAGTTCGTTGGTGATGATCGTCTGGACCAGGCGGTCGCCGGCCAGGACCCGGTTCGCCGCCAGGACGGTGTTGCGGTTGGCCGCGAAGTACTCGATGTGGGCGTCCAGGCCCTCGGTGAGCTGTTCGACCAGGGTGTCCGCGGGGTCGAGGCGGGTCCGGGCGAGCAGCTGGTCGGCGACCTGCTGATAGAGGGCGGCGAACAGGTCCCGCTTGCTCGGGAAGTGACGGTAGAGCAGAGCCCGGGAGACCCCGGCGCGCTCGGCGACGTCCTCCATGAGCACGTCGTCGTACGGCTGCGCGGCGAAGAGCTGCGCGGCGACCGCGAGGAGTTGGGCGCGGCGGTCGGCGGGGCTGAGTCTCTGGCGGGGAGGCACACCGCCATGCTACTTGACACGTGTCTACTAGTCGGCCGTAGCCTGGTGCCGCTGGTTGACATGTGTCTACTAAAGGGGGATGCCATGGCCGAGGCCAGGGCGCTGCGGATTCTCATGACAGTCATGGGGTACGCGTGCGTGGCGATCGGGCTCTTCCACGTCCTGCTCGGGAACGCCGCGATCCCGGGCGCGGGTTCGGCCGGTGCGACCGTCGACAGCCTCGGGCGGTTCTTCGGGGCGGTCTTCGCCGGCTACGGCCTCGGTTGGCTCTGGGCCGCTCGGCAGTCTCCGATCCCGGCAGCCGCGGTGCGCTGGCTGGCGGGAGTCCTGCTGCTGGGCGGGTTCGGGCGGCTGGTGTCCCTGGCCGTGGACGGGTGGCCGCACTGGTTCCAGGTCGTCCTGGCCGTGGTCGAACTCGTGCTTCCGCCGGTGTTCTTCCGGCTGGCCGGCGCGCGGGGGCAGGCGCCCCGGCCGGCGGACGCTCCCGCGGGCCTGTAGACCAGGGGAGCGAAGGCCCCTGGCAAGCCGCCGTGAAACGGCCTGCCAGGGGCCTTGTGGCGACGGATCGTCACGCCGTCGGCGGCACCGGCCCATTCACCGTGCAGGTCTCACGAGGCCGCGATGGGGACCAGGAAGAACACCTGGCCGTCGGGCCCCTCGAGGCGCAGCGGCGTGTCGGGCAGGGCCTCGAAGACGGCGTCGGCCACCTCCTGCGGGTCCGTGGCGCGGGTCAGCGGCTCCCGCAGGGCGTTCCGTACCGCCAGCCGGGTCTCGGGGGACGGGGCCGGCGCCGAGGCGTCGTCCCTGGCCTCGGCTATGCACTCCAGTAGCTGGGTGTCGGTCATGTCCGCGTCCAGGCCGCGGCGCAGGGCGATCGCGGCGGCGCCGGTCGCCAGCGCCGCCCGCGAGTGCGCGCGGCAGATCTCCCCGTCGGTTCCGGCGGGGTGGAAGAAGCGGGCCGTGCCGATGTTGGACCTCACAGCAAGCCTCCAAGGCGAGCAGAAGTGACGCGGGAGTGACGCGGAAGTGGGGTGTGGGAAGCAGTGGGATCAGGCGCCGCACCTGGCGTGGCCTGCAGAGATATTCTCTCGCCCGGCACTGACAGTCCGTCGGCCCCACAGCTTCGAGGAGTCCCGGTTCCGGCCCCGCGCCGGCCCGCCACGCGGGGCTGCGGCACGGCTGCGGCCGGCTCCCTCCACCCGAACGAGGCAGGGGCGCTCATGGCGACGACGGCGGCGCGGCCGCTGTCAGGGGACCAGGCACTGCGGCGGCAGCGGGAACCAGCGCAGGGCCTCGAACTCTGCGGGGAGGGTGCAGGGGCCGGAGTCGATCAGGTCGGGCCGGCTGTCGAGCAGGGCAGCGGCCTGGGCGAGTTGCCCGGGCAGGGCCTCCTCTCCCATCCGGGTCCGGGAGTGCGGCCACCGCAGGTTTCCGTGCCTGTCGTAGCGGGCGTCGGTGAGCCGCAGCGGCGGTTCGGCCGCGGCGTTCCGGTGGCGCCAGAGGCCGGTGTGCGGGTCGAAGCGGTAGTCGGGCAGCAGCCGGTGGCCGTGGTCGGCGAGCAGGTCGACGGCGTCGATGAGGTAGTCCCGGACGGTGTCGGAGACGAAGTAGTGGAAGTTGATCCGGGTCCAGCCCGGTTTGATGCCCTCGCAGTGGTGTCCGACGATCTCGTCCCGGAAGGCATGGGAGTGCGGCGTGTCGATGGCGAGCAGCCGGTGGCCGTAGGGGCCGGCGCAGGAGCAGCCGCCGCGGGACTGGATGCCGAAGAGGTCGTTCAGGACGGCGACAACGAAGTTGTGGTGCAGGAAGCGCTCTTCGTGCCGGATCCGGAAGGAGACGATGGACAGCCGACGGGCCCGGTGGCTGCCGAGGACGTCGATCCGCGGGTTGCGTTCCCACCGGTCCAGGGCGGCCTGCCACATCCGTTCCTCGCGGGCCTGGATCAGGTCGGTGCCGACGGCGTCCTTGAGCCCGAAGACCAGCCCGGCGCGGATGGACTCGACGATGGCCGGCGTGCCCCCCTCCTCCCGTGCGACCGGGTCGTCCAGGTACCGGTGGCTGCTGGGGTCCACGAACACGACCGTGCCGCCCCCCGGTGCGGTCGGGACCGGGTTGCGGACCAGGTCCCGGCGGACGACCAGCACGCCGGGTGTCTGCGGGCCGCCGGGGAACTTGTGCGGTGACAGGAAGAGCGCGTCCTTGCCGTCGCCGCGGCCCGGGGAGCTCTCGGCCGCGCGCACGGGGACGTACGGTGCGGCGGCGGCGTAGTCCCAGAACGAGAGCGCGCCGTGGGCGTGCAGGAGTCGGGCGGTGCGGTCGGCGTCGGTGAGGATGCCGGTCACGTTCGAGGCGGCGGAGAAGCTGCCGATCTTCAGCGGCCGGTCGGCGAAGCGCAGGAGTCGGGCCCCGAGGTCGGCGAGGTCGAGGTGGCCGTCGGCGTCCTCGCCGATGGCCACCACGTCGGCGACCGTCTCGCGCCAGGGCAGTTCGTTGGAGTGGTGCTCGTACGGCCCGACGAAGACCACCGGCCGCTCCCCGGGCGGCAGGTCGGGCCCGGGCCGGGCGACGGGGCCGGCGGGCGTGCGCAGTCCGAGGATGCCGACGAGCTTGTTGACGGCGGCCGTGGAACCGGAGCCGCAGAAGATCACCAGATGGTCGTCGGTGCCGCCGACGCTCTCCCGGATCGTCCGGCGGGCGTCCTCCCGGAGCCGGGTCGTCTGCAGACCGGTGCCGGAGCTCTCGGTGTGGGTGTTGGCGTACCGGGGGAGTACGGCCTCGCGGATGAAGTCCTCGATGAAGTCGAGCGATCGGCCGGACGCCGTGTAGTCGGCGTAGGTGACCCTGCGCGGGCCGTAGGGGCCGTCGAGGACCGCGCCCTCACCGATGATGCCGGCCCGGATGCGCTCCAGGAGCGGTGAGGTGGGAGCGGAGGAGGTGGACTGCTCGCCGGACGCGGTGGTGGTGCTCACGTCGGCCTCCTTTCGGGGCGGCCGGGACCGGTGGCTGCGGTCCCGGAGATCCCCCGGGTGACTGCCAGCATCCCCCACCCGCCTGCGCCGGGCCAGTGCCGGTGGGCCCGGGTCGGAGTCGTGATCGTCCTTCAGCCGTACACCCGTCCCGTTGTGGCAGCTCCGCGGACCGGCCCGTGGTTGTGGGACGATCACCGCGATCACCGCGCCCGCCCGGCCCGCCGCCCGCGGGTGCGGCGGGCCGGGCGGCGCGGACGCAGGACGAGGGAGAACCGGATGACCAGCAGCACGGCCGGCCCGCGGCTCTCCGCGCGGGCCCGCGGCACCGCGCCGTTCTACGCGCTGGAGTTCGGCCGGCAGGCCGCCGCGCTGGAGGCGCAGGGCCACAAGGTGGTCAAGCTGAGCATCGGGGAGCCGGACTTCGGTGCGCCGGCCGCGGTGCGGGAGGCGATGCGCGAGGCGATGGACGGCCGGCCGCTGCCGTACACGGCGGCACTCGGACTGCCGGAGCTGCGGGAGGCGATCGCCGGGTTCTACGCCGAGCGGCACGGGGTGGAGGTGGACCCGGCCCGGGTGGCGGTGACGGCCGGGGCGTCGGCGGCGCTGGTGCTGGCGGCCGCGGCCCTGGTGGATCCGGGCGACGAGGTGCTGATCGCGGACCCCTCGTACCCCTGCAACCGGCAGATCATGGAGAGTTTCGGGGCGCGGGTGCGGCTGGTGCCGACCTCGCCGGAGACCCGCTTCCAGCTGGACGCGGCGACCGTGCGCGCGCACTGGTCGGCGGACACCCGCGGGGTGATGGTCGCGACCCCCGCCAACCCGACCGGCACCTCGGTGCCGACGGAGGAGCTGGCGGCGCTGTGCGCGCTGGCCGCCGAGCGGGGCGGCTGGCGCCTGGTGGACGAGATCTACCTCGACCTGGCGGACCGGGACGCGGACGGGCGCCCGCCGCGCAGCGCGCTGGCGCTGGACCCGGGAGCGGTGGTGGTGAACAGCTTCTCGAAGTACTTCGGCATGACCGGCTGGCGGCTCGGCTGGTGCGTGCTGCCCGAGGAGCTGGTGCCGGCGGTGGACCGGCTGGCGCAGAACTACTTCCTGTGCGCCTCCGCCCCGGCGCAGCTGGCCGCGCTGGCCTGCTTCACGCCCGCGGCGCTGGCGGAGTGCGAGGAGCGCCGGGCGGAGTTCGCCCGGAGGCGGGCGCTGGTGCTGGACGGGCTGGCCGGGATCGGCCTGCCGGTGCCGGTGCCGCCGGACGGCGCGTTCTACGTCTACTTCGACGTCAGCGGGACGGGGCTGTCCTCCTGGGAGTTCTGCGAGCGGGCCCTGCGGGAGGCGCACGTGGCGCTGACGCCGGGGCTGGACTTCGGCCGGGTGTCGGCCGGCACCCACGTCCGGCTGTCCTACGCGGCTTCGAGCGCGGAACTGGCCGAGGGCATCGAGCGCCTCGGCCGCTTCACCGCCGCGCTGCGGGCGTGAGCGGGCAGGCCGCTCGGCCGCGGCCGAGCAGCCGCGCCTGGAAGCCGCCCCCCGCGAGCGTCGCGGTCGCAGCCGCAGCGGGCGTTCTTCGAGGTGAGACCCTCCTCGGGCGCCGCGTGCTCATCCGGCGCTCGACGAGCCGCTACCGCCGGGACGGCCGCCGCACCCCCCCGACGCCTCGAGCGATCCGGCTGCCGGTCGGCCTCAGCCCCAGTCCTGCAACTGCTGGATCAGGTCGGCGTCGCCCTCGATCCGCAGCGAGCCGGCCGGAATGCGCATGTACATCAGCAGGGCCGTCTCGCTCGCCGTGCCGTGGACGGCGGTGGTGGGCTTGCTCCCGGCGGCCTCCGCCGCGGTGAGGCGGGTGAAGCGGGAACCGGCGGCGTCCACCGTCTGGCGCCAGGAGCCGCCCTCGGCCGCGTGGTAGTCGATGGTGGCGGGCTCGCCCGGCCACGGCACCGTGCCGGTGCAGACGGTGGCGAGGAACTCCTCGATGGCGTCGAGCGCCTCGGTCGTCGGCAGCTCCTGCGGAGCACCGGAGGCCAGCTGGGCGTCATAGGTGTGGATCAGCGACTCCGGGACGCGGCGGCGGGCCACGGCGGCCACCGTGTGCGGCGAGGCCAGCGGTTCCCACCAGGCCCAGCAGCCCCGGTCCGGTCCGGCCTCGCGCAGAGCGGTGAGCAGCTGCTCCGTCGAGTCGGCCAGCCAGGTCATGAGGGCCTCGCGCTCCCTGGGCGCCGCCAGCCCGTCCTTGCTCGGCCGCTCGTCGCCCGGCGCGGTGTTCAGCACGATGTAGGCCCAGAAGCGGTCCCCCTCACTGAGGTGGTTCGCCAGGTCGTACAGCGTCCAGCCCGGACAGGACGGGACGTCGGCGTCGAGGCTGGGGGCCGCGGCGACGGCGGCGCGGAACGCGGCGGAACGCTCGTCAATCATCCGCAGCAGGGTGGGGAAGTGGAGATGATCAGTCACGCGGACCTTCTACCACCCGGACCGGGCCCCTCGCACTCGATTAACCGATCATTTCTTCGAGGTGCCGCAGGAGGGCCGTCTCGTGAGGTCGGGGGCCCCGTCCCGGAGCGTCCTGGCTCAGCCCGAGGCGTCGATCAGGGAGGTGACGCAGGCATCCAGCCGCTCTTCGACGGTTCGTGTCGTCAGCTCGGTCCGTCCTGCGTCCCACCACGGCCGTGCCCCACTGCACTTCCTCCGAGAACGCCAGTGGCTCCCGCACCTGCCAGTACAGCCGCTCGTCCGCGGTCGCGGCCAGCACCCCGCCGGCCTCCTGGTACGCCTCGGTGAAGCGCAAGCCCCACGCCGGGCCGTGCAGCAGCGCGAGACTGGTGGAGCAGTGCGCCACGTCGAGGTCCGCCGGGCCCCAGGAGGCCACCGCCCAGTCGACGACGCCGGTGATCCGGGCACCGGCGGCACCGGCCGGGTCCTCGGTCGGCAGGGCGAACAGCACGTTGCCGGGCTGGAAGTCCCGGTGCAGGAACCGCCCGTTGCAGTTCGGCGCCGGCCGGCGGATCACGTCGATCGCGGCGGCCCAGACCGCGGCGTCGGCGCCCCCGGTTTCCTCCGGCACCGACATGGCTGCTTCGTGCGTGCGGCGTCGGGTTCCTAGGCTGCTGTGCCGGCTTCGGTGATCATGCGCAGGAGTTCGCGCGGGCCGCCGGTGGCCAGTGCTCGGCGTTGGCGGTGGGCGCCGTTGCCCTCCTGGAGCAGCCGGTGCAGCAGGGAGGTGACCTGTCGCTCGTCCCCGCTGTCCTGCAGGGCCGGCCGGATGTGCCGGACGAGGTCGGCGACGATGTCGCCGACCTTGTGCAGTCGGGCGGTGCGGGGGTGGTGCAGCTGGTCGTCCGTGCCGTGGCGGGCGGCGTGCCAGGCGGCTGCTGCCAGGCTCTCGGGCGGTCGGGGGACCGTCGGGGTTCGGCCGGTCCGGCCGTTGAGGGCGGTGGCGACCAGGGCGCGGACCAGGCCGGCCATCAGGACGGCTTCGTCGGCCCGCAACTGGACGTCCATCGCCCGGACCTCGATCGTCGGATAGCGGTCGGACAGGCGGGCCTGCCAGTACAGCTGCCCCAGGTCGCGGATCATGCCGTGTTCCACCAGCGCGTGGATGCGCCGGTCGTAGTCGGCGGCGTCCGCGAATTCGGGCGGGATGCCGGCCACGGGCCAGCGGCTGAAGACGATCGTGCGCCAGCTGGCGAATCCGGTGTCGCCGCCGTGCCACAGCGGTGAGTCGGCGCTCAGAGCGGTCAGCACCGGAAGCCACGGCCGGAGCTCGTTCAGCACCGCCACCTGTGCCTCGCGGCCGGGCACGCCGACATGGACGTGCATGCCGCAGATCAACTGCTCACCGACGAGTTGCGGGGCGTCGGCGTGGAGGGCCCGGTAGCGTGCGTCGGCGCTCACGGGGACCGGTGCGACCGGGGCGAAGGGGGCGGTGCCGCAGGCCGCGAGGCGGCAGCCGACGCTCTCGGCCGCGTGGGCGAGCGAGTGCCGAAGCCGCAGGAGGTGGCCGCCCACCTCCGCCAGTTCGTGGCAGACGGGGGTGGCGATCTCCACCTGGCAGCGGAGCATCTCCTGCTGGACTTCGCCGGGGCTGATGGCGGGCTGAAGTCCGGCGGCCTTCCGGACGCGGTCCGTCCAGGGGAGCGGACGGCCGGTCAGCGGGTGGAGGAGGAAGTACTCCTCCTCCACGCCCAGGGTGAGCCCGTCCATGGTGATCGGCCTTTCGAACGGCGGCTCCTGCAGGCGTGCAGGAGGTTTCGGGATGCTTCTTGTCCGGACGGGGTCGTTCCATGCGCGGGGCCGCCCGCCGCGGACGGCCTCCGGCAGGACAGGTCAGCGAAGACCGGCGATGACGCAGGCGATGACGAACAGCACGGCAACGGCGATCACCAGTACCGATGCGGTCCAGCGGGCCCTCAGCTCGCGGTACCGGGCCTCGTACTCGGTGCGCAATTGCTCGTGGCGAGTGCGCAGCCGGACCAGGTTTTCGCGGGCGGTGTGCAGGTGGGTGCGGATGTAGTGGTGCTCGAGGTCGCGGCGTTGGGCGGTGGTGAGCCAGGGCAGCAGGTCGGCGAGGTCGCGGGCGGCCTGCCGGGCCCGCTGGTTCTCGGCCTGCCAGTGCAGGTAGCCCTCGAGCTTGCGCAGCCCCCGGTCGGCCTCGGAGCCGGCCGCCGCAGGGTGCGACTGCGGTCGGCGCCGAGGCTTGCCCGGGTGGGGGAGGGTCACGTGCCGTCCCGGCCGCGCTCGTCCGCGGTGCGGGCGACGCCGCCCTGGTGGACGGCGTCCTGGAGCTCGTCGGGGATCTCGGGGTGGTGGAGGTTGAACGCCGGGGATTCGGAGCGGATCCGGGGCAGGGTGAGGAAGTTGTGCCGCGGCGGCGGGCAGGAGGTCGCCCATTCCAGGGAGCGGCCGTAGCCCCACGGGTCGTCGACCTCGATCTTCTCCCCGTACTTGGCGGTCTTCCAGACGTTGTAGAGGAACGGCAGGAAGGACAGGCCGAGCAGGAAGGAGCCGATGGTGGAGAGGGTGTTCAGCGTGGTGAAGCCGTCGGAGGCGAGGTAGTCCGCGTAGCGACGCGGCATGCCCTCGGCTCCGAGCCAGTGCTGGACCAGGAAGGTGGTGTGGAAGCCGATGAACAGCGTCCAGAAGCAGATCTTGCCGAGGCGCTCGTCGAGCAGCTTGCCGGTCATCTTCGGCCACCAGAAGTGGAAGCCGGCGAACATCGCGAAGACGACGGTGCCGAAGACCACGTAGTGGAAGTGCGCGACGACGAAGTACGAGTCCGAGACGTGGAAGTCGATCGGCGGGGAGGCCAGCAGCACGCCGGTCAGGCCGCCGAAGAGGAAGGTGATCAGGAAGCCGATCGACCAGAGCATCGGGGTCTCGAAGCTGAGCGAGCCCTTCCACATGGTGCCGATCCAGTTGAAGAACTTCACGCCGGTCGGGACGGCGATCAGGAAGGTCATGAAGGAGAAGAACGGCAGCAGCACCTGGCCGGTGACGAACATGTGGTGCGCCCAGACGGTGACCGAGAGTCCGGCGATGGCGATGGTCGCGGCGATCAGGCCGGAGTAGCCGAACATCGGCTTGCGGCTGAAGACCGGGATGACTTCGGAGACGATGCCGAAGAACGGCAGCGCGATGATGTAGACCTCAGGGTGACCGAAGAACCAGAAGAGGTGCTGCCAGAGGAGCGGGCCGCCGTTGGCCGGGTCGAAGACGTGCGCGCCGAACTTGCGGTCGGCCTCCAGCGCGAAGAGCGCGGCGGCGAGGATGGGGAAGGCCAGCAGGACCAGGACGGAGGTCAGCAGGACGTTCCAGACGAAGATCGACATCCGGAACATCGTCATGCCGGGGGCGCGCATGCAGATGATCGTGGTGATGAAGTTGACCGCGCCGAGGATCGTGCCGAAGCCGGAGAAGGCCAGGCCCATGATCCACATGTCGCCGCTCACCCACGGGCTGTGGGTGCCGTCGGACAGCGGCGTGTAGGCGAACCAGCCGAAGTCCGCCGCCCCGTTGGGGGTGAGGAAGCCGGAGATGGCGATGGTCGAGCCGAACAGGTACAGCCAGTAGGCGAACATGTTCAGCCGCGGGAAGGCGACGTCGGGGGCGCCGATCTGCAGCGGCATGATCCAGTTGGTGAAACCGGCGAACAGCGGGGTCGCGAACATCAGCAGCATGGCGGTGCCGTGCATGGTGAACAGCTGGTTGTACTGCTCGTTCGAGACCAGCTGGATGCCGGGGCGGGCGAGCTCGGCACGCATGATCAGCGCCATGATCCCGGCCAGCAGGAAGAAGACGAACGAAGTGACCAGGTAGAGGCTGCCGATCTTTTTGTGGTCGGTGGTCGTCAGCCAGACGACGATGGCCCTGCCCCGGCGGGCCCACTGCGATGTTCGAGTGGGGCCGGGGGGAGTGGGCGGGGTGCCGGACTCGGTGAGGATGGTCATGGGCAGGCTCCGTTCCTGAAGACACGCCATACCTAACAGTCACCTGGGCGATACGCACGGTGACACTCGGGTGCGTGGGTGACCGCCGGGGTTGAACACCCGCCGCCGTGTTGACGCGCCCCCCGTCCGTTGCACCCGTCCGTCGCCCTTGCGGCGACAGCCGCGGAGGATCTTCCAGGTCTTCATCCGGGCGAAGACGTGCTCGACCCGGGCGCGGACCTGTCGGTGCTCACGGTCGTGCTCGGCCTGCCGACCGGTCAGCTCGCCGATCCGGCGCGCTCGGGCGGCCGCTCACCCGCGACCAGCGGCCCGTAGCCGTATCCCTTGATCAGCACGGACCGGAGTGTCTCAGGCCCCGGCTTCGACGAGGATGAGCAGGCCGATGGTGATCAGGACGACGGGGAGCAGGAGGTGGCCCCAGCGGCTGAGGGCCTTGGCGATCAGGGGGCGGGTGGCGAAGAAGCGGCCCGCGAGGCACCAGACGGCGACCAGGGCGAGGAAGACGATCACGTACACGCTCATGCCGCCGACGCCGGCGGTGGCGAAGACAGGGACGTAGACGCCGATGTTGTCGCCGCCGTTGGCGAAGGTGACGGCGGCCACCTCCAGGGCCCTCGGTCCGACCTCGGCCGTCTCCTGCTCGTCGCCCTCGTCGCCGCGGTGCTTCCACGCCTGCCAGGCCGCCTTGAGGCCGAGGCCGAGGGGCAGCAGGCCGAGGTAGGGGATCGCCGACTCGGGCAGGAAGGTGGCGCCGAACGCGGCGGCGACGGCGACGGCGAGGATGGCGGCGAAGCCGAGGTACTGGCCGATGACGATCCGACGCGCGGAGCCGGGGCGCCCGGCCCCCTGGGCGAAGAACAGGGACAGGATCAGGATGTCGTCGATGTTGGTGACGGCGAACAGGGCGACGGCCTGCCCGATGATGCCCAGGTCCACGAGTTGGTGTCCTTCTTCCTCGGTACGAGTGTCCGCTGACGCTATCGGGAGCCGACTCGCGCCGGGCGCGGGGAGCCGGACCGGCCCCCCGGAATGGCTTGACCTGTCGGCCGCATCGGAGACGATGCGGCCGTGAACGACTTCGAGGAGTTGATCAGCCGAGTCGTGGCTGCGTCGGCCGCGAGTGACCTGCTCCGGTCCCCGGTTTCCGCCGCAGGGCCGGCCGAGGCCGAGCGGAAGCTCGGCTTTCGCCTGCACCCCCTGCGCGCCGCGCTCTACCGAAGGGTCGGCAACGGCGGTTTCGGTCCCTCGGACTCCGTTCTGCCGCTCTCCGGCGGGCCGAGCGCGGACTGGGAGACCTCGGTGGTGCAGGGGTACTCGGACAGGATCCCTCCGCGAGGATCGGACACTTGGTGGTCATGGCCCGAAGGGGTTGTGCCGGTGCTGGACTGGGGCTGCGCGATGTTCGCGTGCGTGGACTGCCGCAGCGACGAGGGAACCGTCCTGCTCTTCGATCCCAACGCGATCAGCGGCCAGGACGTGTCCAGGGCGTGGTTCGTCGACGGAGGCAGCCTCGCCGAGTGGCTCGGGACGTGGCTGGACGGCCGAGGCCGGTACGAAGAAGACGCCGTCAACGGGGGCTTCCCCCGGCTCCGCTGGGCGGACGCGGCCTCGCGACTGCAGTCGGCTCGGCTCGGGGACGGGTGAGGACCGGATCCTCAGCAGCCGGAACGAGCCCCGGCCGTACACGGCTCCCTCGAGCATGCCGCCACCTGCGCGATGTCCGGCATGCGAGGCGGCCTGGTCGAGGTGCTCGATCTCCTGGGTACTGGCCGTGCCGGCTTTCAGGGTTCGGAGGCAGGAGGTGAATGTCCAGTAGCCGCCGCGGAATCCGCGCTCGCAGATCTGCTGGAACAGCGTGCGGCCGATGACTCGGATCCTGGTGGTCCGGCGCCCGTGTAGGACGCCCCGGTTCGGGCAGCCGCGTGGATTCGTACACCTCACACACATCACATCAGGGCGGAGAACCCTCATGATCAAGCTGCTGCACAAGGCCGGAGTGAAGTCCGAGCACGCCTACATGGCCGGCATCGCCTCCATCGGGCTGTCCTTCGCCTCCTGGATGGTCTCCCTCACCGCCGAGCCCGCGGGCCTGGACCGCGCCGACCGCTGGGGCATCTTCGTCGGCGAGTGGGCACCCACCTTTTTCTGCATGGGGCTCGCGCTCTCCCAGTACGAGCGCGAGGACAGCAACCCCGTCTACGTCGAAGACCCCCGCATCGCCGCCAACGCCTGACGGCCGACCGCGACCGACCCACCGTCCAGCCGCATCCTCTCTTCGCACACCCGCCGGAGAACGCCATGACATCCGTCCAACGTCCACCCATCGAAGAACACCCCGACCTCGCCGAACTCCGCGACCGCCACGACCGCGTCGCCGTCAGCTCGCGCGGCCAGATGATCGAAGCCCTCGCGCTGCTCACCGGCCTCTACCTCGCCGCCTCACCCTGGATCTGCGGCTTCAACGGATTCACCACCCTGGCGGTGAACAACCTGCTCTCCGGCATCGCCTTCATGCTGCTGCTCGGCGGCCTCGGCACCTCCTACGAGCGCACCCACTCCATGGCCTGGGCCGCCGCCGCCATCGGCGTGTGGACCATGATCGCCCCCTGGGTCGTCGCCGGCGACGTCGCCCACACCCGCTCCATCACCAGCAACCTCATCACCGGCGCCGTCGCCCTCCTGCTCGCCTGCGCGGCCGCCGCAGGCGCCCGCGGCAGGCCCCAGCGCGTCCAGAACGCCACAGCGGCCCGGCAGGGCACCCGCGCCAACCCGCACGACGGACTCTGACACCGGCCGCGCACCGTCGGCCCGCGCACCGTCGGCCCGCGTGCCGGACGGGTCTGCGGGCCGGCCGCGCGCAGGAGGGAGGAACGCGATGGATACGCGGAACGACGCCGGGCCTGCCCCGGCCGTTTCGGTGGCCGTGGCGCAGGGCGCCTTCAACGCGGTCGGCGGGCTGTGGCCGCTGCTGCACCGCCGCAGCTTCGAGTGGGTCTTCGGACGGAAGACCGACGCGTGGCTGCAGACCACGACGGGGGGCCTGCTGGTCTCCGTCGGCGCCACCCAGCTCGCCGCCGCCCGCGACCCCGACGGGCCGGCGCACGCCCGGCTCATCGGCCTCGGTACCGCACTGACCCTGCTGGCCGTCGACCTCGCCAACGTCCCCACCGGGCGGATCCGTCCCACCTACCTCCTCGACGCCGCCCTGGAAGCCGGCTGGATCTTCGCCTGGCTGCGGGCACGGCCGGCCCCGGAGCCCCGGTGACCGACCGCCCTGCGCAAGGCCGCCCGTCGGCCCCGCCCGGGGCCGCAGAGGCGACCGGGAACCGCGGCGCCCCCAGCGGTCCGAGGACCACCGGGGGCGCCGCGGCGGGAGCTGCGGTCACTCCCACTGCTCGGCCGTCGCGCCGTGGTCGCCGAGTGCGCTCCTGACCTGGTCCGCCGGGTCCCTCGCCTTGTCCTTGAACGGGTGGCCGACTCCGATGCCTCTCCTGCTCCTGTGACCGGGTAGCCCCCGTCCCGGAAACCACAGCGGCACGCGTCAGCGCCCCGCGGGGATCGCCCGACTGGCCCAACCCGGCCCGCCCGCCGCTGGTGGCGGCGCGGGTCGGGGTCTAAGAAGGAAGCCGGCCGGGCAGCCGCCCGGCAGGAGCCCCAGGCCACCCGGCCCGGGGCGAGGGCCGGCCCGGTGGCCTGGGCAGTCCGCCGAGCGGCACCACCCGGGCCGCCGCGCCGGCGAGGAGGAAAGGGGTCGTGATGGCCAGACCCGTATGGACCGGCGTGCTCACCTTCGGCCTGGTGACCGTGCCCGTGTCGCTGTACACCGCGACCGACAGCCACAGCGTGGCCTTCCACCAGCTGCAGCGCGGCACCGGCGACCGGGTGCGCAACAAGCGCGTGAACGAGCGCACCGGCGACGAGGTCCCGTACTCGGAGATCGTCAAGGGCTTCGAGGTCACCGACGGCGAGTACGTGGTCGTCGAGCCGGACGAGCTGGAACAGATCTCCCCCGGGCGCTCGCGCACCATCGACATCTCCGGCTTCGTCGACCTGGACCAGGTCGACCCGATCTTCTTCGACAAGACGTACTACCTCGGGCCGAAGGGCAAGGAGTACGCGAAGATCTTCCAGCTCCTCACCGAGGCGCTGACCCGCTCCAACCGGGCCGGTATCGCCCTGTTCTCCATGCGCGGCAAGGAGTACCTGACCGCGGTGCGTGCCGAGGGCGGCCTGCTGGAGCTGCACACCATGCACTGGGCCGACGAGGTCCGCGACCCGCACCAGGAGATCGGCGACCTGCCGGACGGCCCGGCGAAGTACAGCCGGCAGGAGCTGGCGACCGCCCAGCAGCTCATCGACGTGCTCAGCGTGGACTGGGACCCCAGCGAGTACCACGACACCTTCGAGGAGCAGGTCAGAAAGCTGATCGAGGACAAGCTCGCCGGCCGCGAGATCGCCGTCTCCGAAGGGCCGCCCGCCGAGGCCACCAACATCGTCGACCTCATGGACGTCCTCAAACGCAGCCTCGAAGGCGTCAAGGGCGGCACAGCAGAGCCCGCCGCCCGCTCGTCGCGCACAACGCCGAAGGCCACCGACGGGAAGAAGAGCACCAGCAGTGCCCGGTCCGCCGACGCGAAGAAGCCGGCCGCGAAGAAGCGCGTCACCGCGAAGGAAGACCTGTCCCAGCTGACCAAGGCGCAGCTCTACGAGAAGGCCACCCAGTACGAGATCGCCCACCGCTCCACCATGACCCGCGACGAACTCCAAAAAGCCGTCGCCAAAGCGGCCCGCAGCCACCTGCGCGCCGCCTCCTGACCGACAACCCACCGGTGGTTTCTCCGAGAGGGCGGTTCGCGAGCACCTGGGCGGAGTCTACCCGCCCAGGGCCGTGCTGCGATGCGCCCCGGCCCACGACCGCCCGTGCGGCACCTCGGCCAACTCCGAAACGATCAGGCGGTCCCGGAGGACCTCCACCGCCAGGGGCAGGACATGGGCTAGGCGAGGCCCACGTCCTGCCTGGTCAGCAGCCGCATGTCCTCGACCGTCAGGCCACCGAGCGGCCTGCGCCGCAGCTCGCGCACGGTCGCCTTCAGCCGGGCTTCGCCGCCTGACGGGGCCGACCAGCAGTCGCGCACAAGCTCCTCAAGAGAGCGGTCACGGTTCACGAGCCGCGTCACCGACCGGTCGTCCCATGTCAGATCTCGAACGCGGTCCGAGCCGTCGGCGCTGGGTCAGTTGGAAAGCTTCTGGCGCCGGGTGCGGCGAGGCGTGCCGGCTGCATCGTGACGGTCACCCGTCATGGCTCCCCCCAGGTTTCCCCACTCTGCGGACACGAGTACCTGCGCTATCTCCGTTCCGGCTCTTCTCCTGTGCCGAGCGGGAGTTGGTCCTCCGTCGGAACGTTCGGCAGGACCTGGTGTGACGTTGGTCGATGCCCCGTGGGCCGTCCTGCGCGGCAAGGTCCGTCAAGCCGGGGCCTGGGATGCTCTCCACCCGGGCGGTGTCGGCGCTCAGCCGCGTGGCCCGCAGTCCTCCGGCGTCAGGGGCGGTGGAAGGAGGGCGAGTGCCTGCTCTTCGAGTGCTCCTTCGAGCGCGAGGCCGGGTCGGCGTCATCACCGGGATCCGCCGGACTGATGGGCTGAGCGGCGCGAACGAGAACGCCCCGTGACGTATGGTCGGGAGCCTTGAAGATCATCGATCAGGGGAGGGGGCATGGTGGTCGGGACGGCGGAGTTCACGCGGGCCGCGGAGCGGGACGGCCTGGTGCTGGACGAGGGGCAGTGGGCGGTGGCGGCCCGGCTCGCCGGACTCGGATCGGCGTTGGGCGGCAGACGGCGGCTGTTCGGCCGGGCGACGGCGCCGGTTCGCGGGGTCTACCTGTGGGGATCGGTCGGCCGGGGCAAGAGCTGGCTGGCGGACACGCTGTTCGACGCCGTCCCGCTGACCGAGGAGACGGAGAAGCGGCGCCTGCACTTCCACGAGTTCTTCCGCCGCTTCCACACCGCCTACGGCCGGTACCGGGACGAACGGGCCGCAAGCGACCGGGCGGTCGAGGAATTGCTCGGCGACTGCCGGTTCCTGTACTTCGACGAGTTCCACGTCCACGACGCGGGCGACGCGATGCTGATCGGACGGGTCGTGCGCTCGCTCCTCGCCCGCGGGACCACCCTGCTCGCCACCTCCAACTACCCGCCCGCCGGCCTGCTGCCCAACCCCGTCTTCCACCAGCTCTTCGAACCGGTCATCGCCCTGCTGGAAGCCTCGCTGGACGTCGTCGAGCTGCCGGACGGCCAGGACTACCGGACCTCCCGCGGCGCGGGCCGGCCCCGCTCCGGGTTCGCCGCCGGACGCCACCTGTGGCCCGGCACCGAACATCAGCTCACCGACGCGGGGTTGACCGTGCCGACAGCGGACGAACGGCGCCCGCTGCGCGCCGGGACCGGGAAGGTGGAGGCCCTGGCCGTGCGCGACGGGCAGGTCTGGTTCGACTTCCACGAGCTGTGCGACCGTCCCGTCTCGACCGGCGACTACCTGGAACTCGCCGACACCGCGCAGGACTGGGTGCTCACGGGCCTGCCCCGGCTGGCCGAGACCAACCGGGACGCGGCCCAGCGCTTCGCCAACCTGATCGACGTCCTGTGCGACCGGGGAACACCGCTCACCCTGGTGAGCCGGGCGCCCCTGGCCGAAGTGCTCCGCGGCGACGGCCTGCCCGCCGACATCAACCGGACCGCCAGCCGCCTGTCCCTGCTGGAGCAGCACGCACCCGCGGGCGCCGTTCCGCCGACCGCGCACGAATCCGCAGACCGGTGCGGCTCAGGTGAGTCGGCGGACGGGGGGCGGGGTCCAGCGTCCGTCGAGGGCTTCGGGGCGGGGTGCGTACAGGCGCAGGGTGAGGCCGAGCGGGCCGGTCGGTGCCGGTAGCCAGTTCGCGCGCCGCTCGGGTCCCGGGTCGCTGTGGGAGATGTGGATGTCGAGGGAGCCGTCGGGGTTGTAGGCCAACGCGTCCCGGTCGCCCAGCGCGAAGCGGTTGATGGGGTTGGCGACCTGGAAGCCCTCGGCGTCGTACATCGTGACCGACCAGAACGCGGCGACCGGCGGCAGGTCGTCGGCCGGGAAGTGCAGCAGGTAGTCGTGCTCGCCGGTGACGGGGTTGCCGTCCGCGTCGGTGGTGAGGACGGGGTAGATGGCGTCCTCCGGAGGGTTGGCGCCGAGCCCGATCGCGGTGACGGCGGCCCGCTTGAAGTAGGCGTTGCCGTACACGCCCATGGTTTCGGCGGTGACGCGCCAGCCGTTGACGCCCGTGCCGATGGTGGCGGGGGAGGCCAGGATCGCCTCTCTGGCGTTGCGGGCCCCGGCCTCCAGCGCGGCCAGGTCCGTGTCGGAGAACCCCGCCGGGTCGAAGTCGCGGCCGGGGACGATGCCCAGGTGCGCGATGCGCGCCAGTACGGCGAAGTCGGTGGCGTGCGGCGGGTTGGCGGCCAGGGCCCGGCACGCGTGGGTGAAGAACTCGACCGCGGTGAAGCCGTTGACGGTGGCCAGTGGGTCGCTGACGGCGTCCACGGTCGGGTCGACCCGGTGCTCGACCGGCTCGCGGGCGGTCAGTGTCAGGCCGTCCTGGATCCGCCGGACCTTCTCGTAGTCGGACGTCCCGTTGGTCTGGATCCGTCCGATGACCCATGCGTACGGCGTCGGCGAGCGCAGCACGGCCGCCCCGGCGGGCAGTTCGCCCTGGTGGTCGGGGCCGACCACCAGGTAGTCCTGGTCGCCGGAGCCGGTGGTGCGGGGGCCGAGGGTGGCGAACACGTCGGTCCACATGTCCAGCAGCGGGACCATGAAGTAGCGGCCCGCGGTGTCCGAGACGTGCAACTCGACCGGGCCGGCCGTCAGGTCGAGCCACGCGGACGAGTAGAGGGTGTCGAAGTTCGGTCGCACCACCGAGCGGAACTCCGCCGATGGGAACTCGCGCAGGTGGTGGAACTCGTTCGGCGGTCCGAAGAGCGGTTTGGTCCCCGTGGGGGCGGACACCGCCTGCCGGCGGGTGACGTCCATCGTGACCAGCGGGTACAGGTATACGTACGCCTCGTGGGCGAGCGTCGTGAGGTCGTCCGACATCATGCGCGCTTCTCCTCGGTCCGGCACCGGGGCATCGCCGCCCCTTCAGGACGCTTCCGGGGCCGGACGCCACCGGCAACTGCGACCGGCCGAACGGGTGAACCACCGGTCCGCGCCATTCCGTGGAACCGGCCCCGGAGAGGCCCCGGCGGTCGGGCGCGCCGGCGAGCTGTGGCGGTGCGGTGACCGACGCCCGACGCGGGTCTGGTTCGTGGTGCGGGAGCCGCGCCTTGCGCGCGGAGGGGGCACAGGCAACCCTTGATCCACTCCGCGCCATGATCGAACACCGCCCCGGTCCGGCGATCGGAAACAACAGCAGGACGGTGGTTCGGAAAACAGCAGGCGGCCGGGACGCGTGCGGGATGGAACCGTGGGCGCCTCGCCCGTGTGCGGGATCCGTGCGCCGGATGCGCCGGTCGTGAACGCGCCATGTTCGCCGATTGCCGTAACGGGACCCTCCGGTTGCCCGGAGACTGTGCGGGACGGTCGCCCTGCGGCCCGGTCCCGTAGCCGGGTCGGGAAGAACTCCTCTGCGGTGTGGGGCTGTTGCGCTGCCGTTTCGTCGTCTTGCCGCGTGGCGGGGGTTCCGGCGCACGTGGTCTGGCGCCGCCAGGCGCAGTCACCGTGAGAACACGATTCGATACCCGATCCATCCGGAGCTACACCGGTGATGAAGAGGGTTCACATCATTGTGCGAACTTGCCTGCGACATGGGATTTCGACGGCCTTCGGTGACGGTCCCGGCCCTAGCTTCGGTGCGGGCGCGCTGATGCGTACCCGCACCATCACCTGCGAGAGAGGCCGATCATGGCTACCGCCACCACTGACCCGATCACCATCAAGCTGGACCAGCTGTTCGCCGCCACCGACACCGACGGCGACGGCTACGTCGACTGGAGCGACTACCAGCGCCTCGTCGACCGCTACCTGACCGGCTACAAGATCGACAAGAGCGACCGTCGGGCGCAGGCACTGCTGATCTCGTACCAGATGCAGTGGGCCGAGCTGCTGCGCCACGCGGACGGCGCCAACCGCCTCTCCAAGGAGCAGTACCACTTCGCCAGCCGCGCGGCGAGCGTGGACACCAGCCGCTTCAACATGGTCGAGGGCGTTCCGCACGCCATCTTCGACATCATGGACACCGACGGCGACAACACCATCAGCAAGGCCGAGTTCAAGCAGTACCTGGATGTCTGGAACATCACCGACCCCGGTGCCATGGACACCTTCGCCAAGCTGGACACCGACGGTGACGGGGTCATCAGCCGGCAGGAGTTCATCCGCGCGGTCAGGGAGTTCTTCTACTCCCAGGACCTGGAGGCCCCGGGCAGCCTGATCTACGGCCGCCTGTCCCGCTGACACACAGGGCTGCCGACCAGCACGGCGGAGCCCCGGACGGGGCACCGGGTCGGACGACGGCCTGGCCCTCGTCCGGCGGCCCTCCTGCGCGTTGCACCCGGACAGCGGTCCGGCCGGGAACCACGGATGGTGGCTCCGGGCCGGACCGCTTTCGCCTGCACGGCAGGGGCCCAGGCCCACCGACGGTGCGGACGGCCGCCCACCGGTCGTTCAGGTCCAGGGCAGGCACGCCCAGACCGTCTTGCCCGACCCGGCCGGAACGGTGCCCCAGCCGGTCGTGAGGCGCTCGACGATGTGCAGGCCGTGGCCGTTCGGGGCGGCCGGGCACCAGGGTCGGGGCTCGGGCAAGGTGGCGCTCGAGTCGGTGACGGCGACGGTCAGCCGGTCGCCGTCGAGGTCGATGTCGAGGTCGGTGGGCCCGGGCGTGTGCCGGCAGGCATTCGCCAGGAGCTCGCACGCCACCAGCAGGACGTCGCCCTTCTGCCGGGCGGCGTCGGCGCCCTCGTGCGGCATGGCGTCGAGCGTCCGCCGGACGTATGCCATACCGGGTGCCGCCGACGAGGCGCTGTCGGCGGCCAGGCCGATGTGCCAGTGGCCCGCGGTCCGCATGGTCCTCACCTTCCTCGTGGAGACCCGGTAGCCGGGCCACCTGGGCGTCTTGCCGCTACCCGCGCCCGTAAGCGCGGTGGCCGGGGCGCAGCGCGGGCCGACCGGCCGGGCTTCGTTTTCGGAACGGTCGGTGGCGCAGGTGTTCGCTTACGTGGCAGTACGCGGTCGGCTCGCCGGGAAACCGTGGAGGAAGGACAGCAGCCCGTCGGGAGGGAGGCCGATCCCATGGCTGTGCACGCGGAACTGGGAGCGAGGCGGCGTCCGGCGCCGCCGGGAACGCTGGTGGTCGCGCTGGAGGGGGAGGCCTACATGGACACCGCGCCGGTGCCGGCCCGTGTGCTGCGCCGGGCGCTGGCCGGACGTCCGCTGCCCGGGGTGCTCGTGGTCGACTGCTCGGGAGTGACGTTCTGCGCCTGCGACGGTCTGAACGAACTGCTGCGGGCCCGCCGCGAGGCCGCCGAGCTGGGGGTCGCGTTCCGGCTCGCCGCCCCGGGCGAACAGTTGGCCCGCCTGCTGGAGATCACTGGAACAGGTACGGTTCTCGAGGTCCTGCCCGCCGCTTCCGCGGTGTCGGCGCTCGGTGTGGGCGTGGACGGGGGCGTATGACGGGGGAGGCTCCCATGGATCCGGTCACGGGCGACGCAGGGATGTGCGCGCAGGTCGAGGCGCTGGCCCACGAGATGGCGCGGCAGGTGGGGCAGGGGCTGTGGGAGCTGCCCGCGCACGACGCGGACCTGGCCCGCGCGACCGCTGCGCGCCTGGCGGACGCGGTCGGCCCCGCCCCGGCGCAGGAGGCGCTGGCGGGTATCGAACGCCTGGAGCACCTGCGCGAAGCCGTCGCCGCGATCGCGATCGCGGTGGCCCGCACCCACGGGCGCCTGGCCTGGTTCCTCGCCCGGGCCGCGGACGCCCTGACCCCGGTCCTGCGCTGGAGGGCGCTGACCGCGGAGGACGCGCTGACCTTCGGCACCCGCGTCCCCGGGGCCGACGAGCTCACCGACGCCGAGAACGCCGTCCGACGCCTTCACGCCGCCCTCGCCGAGGACCTCGACGCCGAACCCGCGCCCGCGCCCGCGCACCTGCGCTCCTGGCGTGCGGGTCGGACCCGTGCTCCGGCCGGCGCGGCTGCCCCCGGCGCGAGGGCGGTGGTGCGCGGCTTTCGCCAGGAGGACAACAGGGGCGTAGCGTCGGAATCGGCACCGTCCCAGAACACCTGAGCGAGGCCGGGTGCGAGCACGAAGGTGGCGACCGACAGTGCTCCAGCACGTTCCGGTGACGCGATCCGCGTTCGACACCGCAGATTCCGAGGTCGCGTACGAGTTCATGTGCCGGGCGTCGGCCATCAGGGCGCCGCCCGCGTCGGCGTCGAGGAGGTCCACGCAGTGGGCGACGTGGGCGTCGAAGAGGGTGAGGGGGTCGAAGCCGGTGCGAGGGTGTCGGCCATGCCGACGAAGGCCCGGGCCAGCTGCTGCTCGCGGATCATGTCCTTCGCCTGCTTCCCGTCCCGGCTCGGTGTGGTCGGTGCTGTACTCATCAGAGGACGTTAGAAGTCATCTCATTTGGCCAGTCTGCGGTGGCAGATGAGGGCGGCGGCAATGGTGGCGAAAGCGGCGAAGTGGGTGCCTTTGCGTTCGTAGCGGCGGTGGAGCCGGCGGAAACCGCCGAGCCATGCCACCGTCCGCTCGATGACCCAGCGGTGCCGGCCGAGGCGGGTCGAGGACTCGATGCCGCGGCGGGCAATGCGGTGGGTGATCTGCCGTCGACGCAGGTAGGAGCGGATGAAGCGGTGGTCGTAGGCTTTGTCGCCGTGGAGCTTGCCGGGCCGGCGCCGTCTCGGGCCGCGGCGGGAGCGGATCGGCGGGATCGCCTCGACGAGCGGGATCAGGGCCTGGCTGTCGTGCAGGTTGGCGCCGGAGATCGCGAGCGAGATGGGCAGACCGGTGCGTTCGGTGAGCAAGTGGATCTTCGACCCGAACTTGCCCCGATCGACAGGATTCGGACCCGTCAGCTCCCCCTTTTCGTGGCGCGCATGTTCACCGAGTCGACCGCGCACCTGGACCAGTCCAGCTCGCCGCGAGCGCCGAGTTCGTCCAGGACCAGGCGGTAGAGCTTGGCCCACACCCGGGCCGCGGTCCACTCCGTGAACCGGCGGTGCGCGGTCGGCCCGGACGGTCCGAAACACGGCGGCAGCTGGGCCCATGTGCACCCGGACGTGGCCACGAACACGATCGCGGCCAGCACCTCCCGGTCCCCGTGGCGCCGGCGGCCACCACCCTGCGGCCGGGTCGGCGCCGCCGGCACCACCCGCTGGAACAGCTCCCACAACTCGTCCGGCACCAGACGCTCCACGATCGTCACGCGAGCAGCCTACAAGCCCAAATGAGATGACTTCTAAGTCCGTTTCTGGTAGTGGCCTCGTCCGGGTTGTTCGAGGAGTCCCTGACGAACGAGTCGTCCCAGGCGGGAGCGGGTGACGTTGATCGAGGGCTCGTCGGTGGACAGCCCGAGGAGTTCGTGTAGCTCGCGAACGCGGAAGACCCGCTCGGGGTGCTCGTTGAAGGCGGTCACGATGCGCTGGTAGACGGTGTCCGTGTCCGAGGGGGCCGGTTTATGGTCGGGCGAGGTGAGGCCGTCGATGACCTTGCGGGTCACGGTGAGCTCGGCCAGGCGGGCTTCGGCGTCTGCGAGCTCGGCGGTCAGTCGCTCGATCTGTTCGCGCAGGCTGTGGGCTCGTGCGGCGGTCTCGTCGTGTTCGGCCTGCAGCAGCCGCAGGAGTTCGGTGATGCTCACGCGGCCAGCTCGACGTCGTCGCGCCAGGTGGGGCTGGGGGTGGTGAGGCGGCGGAGCATGCCCGCGGTGGAGGCCCAGTAGACGCGGGAGGCGGCGTTGTCGGGCCGGTGGTCGTAGTCGCGGGCGAGGCGTCGGTGGAGCATGAGGGTGCCGTTGACCTGCTCGACCACCCACCGCTTCGGTTGCGGAACGAACCCCTTGCCCACGTCGTCGGGGTTGCGCCGGACCACCTCGACGGTGATGTCCTTCACCGCCCCGTGGATGATCACGGCGTCCTTGAAGCCCTGGTCGACCAAGGCCTTCTCCAGTCGCATCCCGCACCGTTCGGCTGCCTGGTCCAGCAGGGCGATGCCGGCCTCGTTGTCGTGCGCGCTCGCGGCGAGGACCACTACACCGATGACCAGGCCCAGTACGTCGACGGCCAGTCCCCGCTTCCTGCCGGACGTCTTCTTGTTCGCGTCCAGTCCCGTGGTCGCCTTCGGTACCCCGGCCGCCGCGCGGACGGACTGGGTGTCGATGATCACCAGGGACGGGTCCTCTAATCGACGGGCCCGCTCCCGGACCTGGCAGCGCAGGATCTCCTGGATCCGCTGGTCAAGGCCGTCCTGGCGCCACAGGGTGAAGTAGTAGAACACCGCCGACCAGGTCGGTAAGTCGTGTGGCAGGAGCCGCCACTGGCAGCCCGTCCGGTTCTGGTAAAGCAGTGCGTTCACGACCTCGCGCAGGTCGCAGGAGCCCGGGTCCCCGGTCGCCGACCGCGACACCCGCTCCTGCTTCCAGGCGGTGACCAGTGGCTCGATCAAGGCCCACTGCCCGTCGGACAAGTCCGTTGAGTACGACATCCGTTCCATACCCCGACCCCACCATGCTCACGACAGGCGACTCAGCCTGGACGGCTCCGTACACACGAACGGGCGACACCAGATCATCCAGAAACGGACTTAACGCCCTCTCATTCTGACCCCGGCTCGATCCTGCGGTGGATCATGTCGCGGGCCACGTCGGCGGCGGTGCGGCCCTCGCGGAACGCTCGGGCCCGCAGCAGCGCCAGGGCCTCGGCGGCGCCGGTTCCGGTGGCGGCCATGATCATCCCGGTGGCGTGGTAGACCTCGTCCTCGCCGGTGCCGGTTTCGTGGAGCCAGGCCGCGACGCCGTCGTCCGGCGAGGGCCGGTGGTCCAGGGCGGTGAGCACGCTGGTGGCGACGTCCGAGGCGAGGACGGCGTCCGCGAGTTCGTCGGGCCTGGGCAGGCCGGCGGCGGCGCGGTAGAGGTCGAGGGTGCCGATCACGACGGTGGAGGTGCCCAGCGGCAGGGAGTAGACCGCGCGGGCCCCGGCCTCGACGGCCTGCGGGGCGAAGAGCGGCCAGCGGCGGGCGTCGGTCATGGAGGCGAGGTCCGAGGCGAGGACGGGGGCGGCGACCTTCGCGGCCAGCAGACCGGGGCCGTCGCCCAGGGTGAACTGGGTCTCGGCCACCTGGCGCGCCACAGGGTCGGTGGCGGACAGGGCGGCGGCGTAGGTGCCGTCCGCCACCAGGCTGAGCGCCAGGCCGTGCACGGGCAGGAGGGCCAGCAGTTTCGTCGAGCGCCGTCCCCGGGGCCACCTGTCAGGACGCCCACCCGGCAGGGCCGGTGCCGCGACGTGCCGCTCGGCAGTCCTCGACATCAAGGCCGCGCCCACCGGCGAACCCGCCGAACCGGGGCGCCCCTGCGTACGGCCCGGGGGCCGCCCACCGGGTCGAGAAAGTGCTCTCCCGCCCCGGCCGGGAGGAGGCCTCGCCGGTCGGGGCGGGAGATTCGTGGGGACGGTGCCTACCAGCGGTACCAGCGGTGGCGGCCGCCGGACGGATGGGCGCCGCGGGCGACGAACCCGACCAGCCAGACGATGAAGACGATGATCGCGGCCCACCAGAGGACCTTCAGGGCGAAGCCGGCCCCGAACAGCAGCAGGGCGAGGAGCAGGACGAGCAGAAGCGGCACCACGGTGAACCTCCGAGAGTCGATTGTCGTGGCGCCTGCTGCCCCGGACTGTGCGGAACATTCGCCGAATGTTCCGCACAGTCCGGGGCAGCCGACCGCTTGGCCGATCGAGCAACCGACGAACTGGGAGGCCGCCGTGAGCACGGGCGACAAGGTCGAGAACACCGGCGAGAAGATCAAGGGGAAGGCGAAGGAGGCCGCGGGCAAGGCCGTCGGCAACGAGCGCCTGGAGGCCGAGGGCCGTACCGACCGGGCGAAGGGCGACCTCAAGCAGGCGGGCGAGAAGGTCAAGGACGCCTTCGGGCGCTGACCGGTCCATCGGCCGGGGGCCTTCGGACCCGCCCCCGGCCCCTGTTGTCCGGTGAAGCCCCGTCCGCGGGGCCGGTCGACGCCGGGGGCAGCCCCCACCAGGCACTTCGCCGCCCACTACCGCCACGCCTACGTGGACGTCACCGAGCACCATGCCGGGCCTGCACCCCGACCGCGCGGCTCGGGGGTGCCGAGGACCTTGGCGGCGCCGCCGTGGATCTCCACGCGCAGGCCGGTGGCGGGGTCGGCGTAGACGGGGTGGCCGTCGGGGGTGAAGAACCGCAGGCGGGTGGGGGAGGGCTTGGCGTGCACCCGCACTCCGGGCAGGCCGACGCCACGAGGACGTGCCCGGTGGACGGCCGTCCAGGTCCAGTCGCACCCGAGGCCGTCCCGGCTGGTCTCCAGCCGGCCCCGCTCGGTGTGCACCGCCGTGATCGCCACCCGCCCCTCTCAACCACCGACATTCCCCGTCCGGGCGGGATCCTGCCCGCTCGCCGACACTCGCCGATCCCGTGATCGCGACGCGCCGGGTGAAACCGGTTCGCACTGGGCAGCTGACGTGCCGTAAGGTCGTGTCCACCGACGCGGGGTGGAGCAGCTCGGTAGCTCGCTGGGCTCATAACCCAGAGGTCGCAGGTTCAAATCCTGTCCCCGCTACTCGATGGTCCGGGCCCGGTGCGCTGCTGCGCACCGGGCCCGGCCGTGTTCCGCCGCAGTGCTGCGGCCTCGGATGCGGGTCGGCGGGTGCCGGGCCGGCTGTGCGGGCAGTTGCGCAGCAGGTCGGTGGCAATGCCGTCGTCGCCGGTCTCGACTGCTGGCACCGCCGCGGGCGCACCCGCAGGAATCACGCCCATCCCCGTCATCACCGGGCAGCGGCACCCCACAGCCAAGATCATCCTGCGGCATCGGTTGAACAATTGTCTTACACAACCGTCCCATTCTGGGTTAAGAAGTCATCTCATTTGGCCAGTCTGCGGTGGCAGATGAGGGCGGCGGCAATGGTGGCGAAAGCGGCGAAGTGGGTGCCTTTGCGTTCGTAGCGGCGGTGGAGCCGGCGGAAACCGCCGAGCCATGCCACCGTCCGCTCGATGACCCAGCGGTGCCGGCCGAGGCGGGTCGAGGACTCGATGCCGCGGCGGGCAATGCGGTGGGTGATCTGCCGTCGACGCAGGTAGGAGCGGATGAAGCGGTGGTCGTAGGCTTTGTCGCCGTGGAGCTTGCCGGGCCGGCGCCGTCTCGGGCCGCGGCGGGAGCGGATCGGCGGGATCGCCTCGACGAGCGGGATCAGGGCCTGGCTGTCGTGCAGGTTGGCGCCGGAGATCGCGAGCGAGATGGGCAGACCGGTGCGTTCGGTGAGCAAGTGGATCTTCGACCCGAACTTGCCCCGATCGACAGGATTCGGACCCGTCAGCTCCCCCTTTTCGTGGCGCGCATGTTCACCGAGTCGACCGCGCACCTGGACCAGTCCAGCTCGCCGCGAGCGCCGAGTTCGTCCAGGACCAGGCGGTAGAGCTTGGCCCACACCCGGGCCGCGGTCCACTCCGTGAACCGGCGGTGCGCGGTCGGCCCGGACGGTCCGAAACACGGCGGCAGCTGGGCCCATGTGCACCCGGACGTGGCCACGAACACGATCGCGGCCAGCACCTCCCGGTCCCCGTGGCGCCGGCGGCCACCACCCTGCGGCCGGGTCGGCGCCGCCGGCACCACCCGCTGGAACAGCTCCCACAACTCGTCCGGCACCAGACGCTCCACGATCGTCACGCGAGCAGCCTACAAGCCCAAATGAGATGACTTCTAAGCTCTTCCCGTCGATCAAGCCGTCGACCGCATCCGACTCTCCGGGGGGACCAGACATGACCAACCCGACCGCGACCACGCCCGCCACCGCTTCCCGGGCCGAACTGTCCATCGACGGTCGCCGGCTCTCGTACCTGGACTTCGGCGGCACGGGCCGGCCGCTGGTCGCCCTGCACGGGCACCTGTCCGAGGGCGCCACCTTCGCCGACCTGGCCGCGGCGCTCGGCCCCCAGTGGCGGCTGATCGCCCCGGACCAGCGCGGCCAGGGCGAGTCCGACCGCGCCGCCGACTACTCGCGCGACGGCTACCTCGCGGACCTGGAGACCCTCCTGGATCACCTGGACCTGGGCGAGGTCGTCCTGCTCGGCCACTCCCTCGGCGCCATCAACGCCTACCAGTTCGCGGCCCGCCACCCCGAGCGCGTCGCCGCGCTCGTCAACGCCGAGGGCCCGGTCGCGCTCGGCCTCGACGGCACCAACCCGTTCGGCTTCCTGCTGAACCTGCCCTACGACGCGCCCACCCGCGAGGCATTGGTCGAAGGGCTCGGCCCGGCCGCGCCGTACTTCTCCGACCGCCTGCGGGAGAACGCCGACGGCACCTGGCGGCTGCCCTTCCACCCGCAGGACATGTACAGCTCCGAGGACCAGGTCCACGGCGACCACTGGGCCCAGTGGACGGCCACGAACTGCCCCGCCCTGCTGATCCGCGCGACCAAGGGCACCCTGCCGGCCGACCAGGCCGCCGCCATGGTCGAGCGCCGCCCCGGCACCGCGTTCGCCGAACTGGACGCCGACCACCTCCTGTACACCACCGCCCCGGACGCCTTCGCCACCACCGTCCGGAACTTCCTCGCCACCCTCTGATCCGACCCGCGCAGGCCGTCCCGCCCCGCAATGCGACTGGCTGACGGGCGAGTCCGCAAAACCGTCTAGCGCCCGGCATCTGACGCACCGCGGGGTCGTGTCCCCCTCCGGGCGGGGGAGCGGTTCCCTTGTTCCGACGAGGTGATCGTCTTCGGTGCTGTGATCACCCTGTGGACCTGGAACGTCAGTGCTGCGCAGAAGTGGCACTGGGACGACCTGTTCCTCGTCAATGACCTCAGCGGCAAGTGCATGGTGCCCAAGGGCGGCGCCTCGGGCACCAACGGAACCGTTCTCACGCTGTGGACCTGCGAGTTCAACGAGCTCTACAGCTCGCAGCGGATGGACCACGGCGAGGGCCAGCCGCGCGACCACATCTTCACCGTGCACGGCGGCAAGTGCCTCACCAGCGAGGGCGGCTGGGTGGACAACGGCACCCGGACCAGAGCCGGAAGACAGGGCAGGAGGGCTTCGGCGCGGCGGCACGCCGGTCAGTGGACACGCTCGGCGGCACACAGGGCTGTGTCGACCGCGGCTTCCAGGTGCCTTGCGGTGGCGTCGTCGCCGGGCTGGACGGTGATCGCGACAGTGGCGGTGAGGCCGTCCGCCGTCGCGCCGCCGCGGGTCTCGTAGCCGGGGATGCTGCCGCCGTGGCCCCAGTACACCCCGCCGCAGGACAACGGCGTGCTCACCAGCCCGAGCCCGTACTGGGAGCCCGGGGCGAAGGGCTTTCCGGCGTCCACGGTGCGCTGCATCTCGGTGAGTTCGGCGGGGCGCAGCAGGTCCCCGCCGGCGAGGGCGCCGAAGAACCGGTCGAGGTCCGAGGGGGTGGACACCATCTGGCCCGCTGCCCAGGCCCAGGACGGGTCCATGTCGGTGATGTCGATCAGCGGGCCGGTGGCCGATTCCCGGTAGTAGCCGTGCGGGTGGGCCCCGCGGATGGTCGCGTCGCCCGGTGCGGGGAAGTAGGTGTGCCGCAGCCCGAGGCGGCGGACGATGCGCCGGTCGATCTCGGCGGCGAGCGGGTGGTGGGTGACCTCCTCGGTGATCAGGCCGGCCAGCACGTAGTTGGTGTTGCTGTACGTCCACCCCTTGCCGGGCTGGAAGGCGGCCGGGTGCCGGAGTGCGATGTCGACCAGTTCGCGGGGCTGGTAGTGGCGGATGTCGTCGTCGAGGTAGTCGGTGTAGTTGGGCAGTCCGCTGGTGTGCTGGAGGAGCTGGCGCACGGTGATGGCGTTGCCGTCGATCCCCGTTCCGCGCACGACGCCCGGCAGGTACGTCTCCACCGGTTCGTCGAGCTTCACGCGCCCTTCGCCGACGAGCTGGAGCACGACGACGGCGGTGAACGTCTTGGTGTTGCTGCCGATCCGCACCTGCCCGTCCCTGGGCACGGCGGCGCCCGTGGCCACGTCCCCGACGCCGGCGGTGTAGGTGCGGGTCCGCCCGTTCCGTCCCTTCACGGCGGCCAGCGCTCCGGGGGCGCCGTCCTGGCGCACCAGCGCGTCAAGCTGTCGCTGGACGGCGTCGGGGCGGGGAGCCGCAACGGAGGAAGGGGCCGCGGCAAGGGCGGTGACGCCCATGGCGGCGGTGACGGCGGCGGAGGTCAGTGACCTCCAGCGGCGGGGCCGGGGTTCCACGAAGGATCTCTCCTGCGGTCGTGTGGACATGAGGTCCCGGGTGCGCCGGGCCTTTCGATGACACCACCCACCGACTGCGAAGATCATCAGTTCCGGGGATGAGCGCCGCCCGCCACGTGTGCGTCCGAGGTCCACCACGCCCTACTCCTCGGGGCGTACAGCCACGTGCCCCCTGCACCGCCGCACCGCCGCACCGGGCCTTCCCCCGCCGACCCCGGCGCGGGTGCGTGCCCTGTTCTCGCCGGCACCGCCCTGGTCTGCCCGCCCCTGTCCGCCGTCATCGGCGTCGTCGCCCACCCCGCCCGGCCCGCCTGTGCTGCTGGAGGGCGGCGTCAGGTGATGACCGGGCTGCGGCGCTCGACCAGGACGACGTCGCGCCACCGGCCGAGGTGGCGGCCCAGGCGCTCGCGGGTGCCGACGACCCGGAATCCGGCCTTCGCGTGGAGGGCGAGGCTGGCGGTGTTCTCCGGGAAGATGCCGGACTGCACGGTCCAGATCCCGGCGGCGTCGGTGGAGGCGAGCAGCGCCCGGAGCAGGGCCAGGCCGACACCTTGGCCCTGGGCGTCGGGGTGGACGTAGACGGAGTGCTCGACCACGCCGGCGTACGCGCACCGGTCCGAGACCGGCACCACCGCGGCCCAGCCCAGCACCCGGCCGCCGCCGTCGAGGGCGACCAGGCGGTGCTCCGGGAGTCGGGTGGCGTTGAACACCTCCCAGGTGGGGGCGGTGGTCTCGAAGGTGGCGTCGCCGCCGTCGATACCGGCCTGGTAGATCGTCAGGACCTGCTCGGCGTGCCCCAGGAGCATCCCGGTGGCGGTCACCGCGGTGGCGGTCATGCGGCGGCCTCGACGCCGAGTTCGACGAGCAGGTGGCGGATCCGGGCCTCGATCTGGTCGCGGATCGGCCGGACGGCGTCGACGCCCTGACCGGCCGGGTCCTCCAGTTTCCAGTCCAGGTAGCGCTTGCCGGGGAAGTACGGGCAGGCGTCGCCGCAGCCCATGGTGATCACCACGTCGGACGCCTGCACCGCCTCGACGGTCAGCACCTTCGGGACCTCGGCGGAGATGTCGATGCCGACCTCGACCATGGCCTCGGCCACCGCCGGGTTCACCGCGTCGGCCGGCGCGGAGCCGGCGGATCGGACCTCGACGCGGTCACCACCGAGGCGGGTCAGGAAGGCGGCGGCCATCTGGGAGCGGCCGGCGTTGTGCACGCAGACGAACAGCACGGACGGGACGGCGGGAGTACTCACGAGCGGTTCATCCTTCGGACAGGAACGGCAGGGAGGGGTTCAGCGGCCGGCGGCGGCCGGGTGGCGCTCGCCGTGGGGGACCACGGCGTCCTCGGCGGCCAGGGCCGGGCGGCCGAACAGGACCACGACCAGGGCGATGCCGACGGCCAGGCCGACGAGCTGGGCGGCGATGAACGGCAGCACGGAGGCGGGGGCGATACCGGCGAAGGTGTCGGTGAACGCCCGGCCGACGGTCACCGCGGGGTTGGCGAAGGACGTGCTGGAGGTGAACCAGTAGGCGGCGCCGATGTAGGAGGCGACCGCGATGGGGGCGAAGTGCGCGCGGCCGGCGCGGGCCAGACCGAAGATCAGCAGGACCAGGCCGGCGGTCGCCACGACCTCGCCCAGCCACAGGTGCGGGGCCGAGCGGTCGTGGGTGGACCAGGCGACCAGCGGCTCGGCGAACATCGCGTCCGCGAGCACCGCGCCGCCGACCGCGCCGCCGATCTGCGCCGGGACGTAGGCCGCGACCTCCCGCGGGCCGGGCCCGCCGCCGTCGCGGCCGGTCCACCAGGCGGCCAGGGTCACGACCGGGTTGAAGTGGGCGCCGGAGACCGGGCCGAGCAGCAGGATCAGCACGCCGAGGCCGAACACGGTCGCCAGCGAGTTGGCCAGCAGCTGCAGGCCGACGTCCTGGGAGAGCTTCGTGGCCTGGATGCCGGAGCCGACCACGACGGCGACCAGGGCGCCCGTCCCGACGAACTCCACGGCCGCCCGGCGGCCGAGCGGCGCTGTCGCGATCATCTCGCGCCCCCGGTGGCGGCCGGGGCCTGGAGCAGTGCGGACAGCTTCGCGAGCGCGGTCGGCAGGACCCAGTAGTAGACCCACGTCCCGCGACGCTCGGAGGCGACCAGGCCGGCCTCGCGCAGCACCTTGAGGTGGTGGGAGATCGTCGGCTGCGAGACGTCGAACGGGCCGGTCAGGTCGCAGACACAGGCTTCGCCGCCGTCGTACGAGGCGATCAGTGACAGCAGCCGCAGGCGGACCGGGTCCCCGAGGGCCTTGAACATCTTCGCCAGGTCGACGGCGGCCTCTTCGCCGAGCGGCTCGCGGACCATCGGCGAGCAGCACGCGGCCGCTTCGTCCTGGTCGAGCACCTCAAGTTCCAGATTCGACATGTGTCTATGTTGACAGTCATCTATTCGAAGAGGCAAGCTCGCGGCATCGACAGCTGTCGATACAAGACCTCGGATCGGGGAGACCGCCATGTCCCGCGTTCAGCTCGCCCTGCGCGTTGCCGACCTCGAAGGCTCGATCGCCTTCTACTCCAAGCTCTTCGGCACCGAGCCCGCCAAGCGCCGCCCCGGCTACGCGAACTTCGCCGTCGCGGAGCCCCCGCTCAAGCTCGTCCTCATCGAGGGCGAGCCGGGCGAGGACACCCGCCTCGACCACCTCGGCGTCGAGGTCGAGAGCACCGAGCAGGTCACCGCCGCCACCACCCGGCTCAAGGACGCCGGCCTGGCCACCTTCGAGGAGAGCGACACCTCCTGCTGCTACGCCCTCCAGGACAAGGTCTGGGTCCACGGCCCCGGCAAGGAGCCCTGGGAGGTCTACGTCGTGAAGGCCGACGCCGACACCCTCGACAAGGCCGCCACCGCCCCGGACGCCTGCTGCGGCACCACCGCCTGCTGCACCCCCGACGAGCAGGCGCTCGACCCCGCGCAGACGCCGGCCGAGGCGAAGGCCGCCGCCGGCTGCGGGTGCGGAAGCTGACGCCGACCTGCCGGCGGCCCCTCGGAGTCTTCAGCAACACCCTAAAAACCACGGCTGTTGAAGAACTTCGGAACACCGTTTTCTGACAGAACCCCCGGCCGTGAGCAACCCCTTCGAGACCGCCGGCCCTCCCTCACCGCGGCCGGGCCGGCGGACGCCCCACCGTCGCCGGACCCGAGATCATCCGGGCCGCCCGCGACATGCCCCCCAACCCCGAGACCTCGATCACCTCGATCGCCAAGGTCATCGGCGTCAGCCCCGGCACCCTCTACGACCACATCCCCGACCTGCAGGAACCCCGCGCCTCCGGGCGGCTCCCGAAGCAGATCACCGGCACCTGACCGCTACCGCCGAAACCCGGACCGATCCTCCCCGAAGGCCAACTCCTCATCTGCGCAGGGGTAGGAGAAGAGCTGGGACGGGAATAGCGCAGGTACTCATGTCCGCAGAGTGGGGAATCTTGGGGGAGCCATGACGGGTGACCGTCACGATGCAGCCGGCACGGCTCGCCGCACCCGGCGCCAGAAGGTCGCGGCGTGGTTCACTGCTTGGTACTACCGCAGTCCCGGAACGGTCGTCATAGGGGGATTCCTGCTACTGCTGACGGCAGTGTTCCTACTGGTGGGGCAGTTCGGCGACAGCACTCCCGAACCGTGCCCACCCAGCAAAGTCTGCGACTTCGTCCGCTGAGCCTGCCGACCGGTGGCCGCTGCACCGCCGTGCGGCTGCCCCTGACTTCTCCGGGTCGCCTCGGCGGTGGTCGTGCGCGGGCACGAGCGGTGGCGGGGGTGCACCGCTCGGCGGCGATGGGCCGTTGCACCCTGACCGCCGTGCTCGCGGCCCGAACCGGCCGCGCGCCTCAGCGATCGCGGCCAGGGCCCGCCCGGCCTGCGGTGAGCACCGGCTCGGCTACCGCGTCCGTTCGCTCGGCCCGCCGCCTCGACACCCGGCGCCACGCCCCCGCGCCGGCCAGGAGCGCCAGCCCGTCCACCACCGCCGTGGACAGCCCCATCGCCGCGACCGCCTGCCACGAGTGGTCGTCCAGCTCCCGGCCCTCCGGCGACGCCCACAGCCGGATCCGGTGCCCGTCCGGGTGCACCTCGTCCGCCGGGCGCACCTCGTCGAAGGTGCGTCCGCCGACCGACCAGACGTACCGGCACTCGACCTCGTCCTGCGGCCCCGCGCCCTCGTCCCAGCGCTGGCCGGTCACCCGGCAACCGCTGAGCTCGACCGTGACCGGTTCCGTCGTCCGCCCCCGCAGCCGGACCTGCTCCACCGTGCCGCCCGTGGTCACGAACCCGGCCAGCACCAATGCCGTCAGCCCGCCGGCGGCCAGCGCGTCGGCCCACCGGTCCAGGCCCGGCCGGAGCCTGAGCCCGACCAGCGCCGTCACCAGGCCGGCCACGAGCAGCACGAGCGGCCAGGCCGTCCACGGCGTCCCGTCCGCCCAGTTCCACAGCAGCACGCCCGCGCCGACGACCGCGGCCACCGACCCGCCGACCGCGACGTACCCGCCCACCTTCTGCGCCACCTCGCACCCCCTTCCCCCGCTACCCACCCGTCCGGTCCCACAACCACGCCGCCACCGCCAGGCAGTCGTCCGCCGCTGGCCCGACCCGGGCGTCCACCTGGCGGAGCATCGCGTCCCCCGGGTGGTGCGCCGCCGCCCACGCCCGATCGGCGCCGCCGATCCCGTCGCCGACCCGCACGAAGTCTCGCCCCGCCGCGTACGCCAGGATCCCGCGCGTCCTTCAAGCCGGTTGCGTGTCCACCCAGGACCTGAAGAGCAGGCAGTACGGGCCGGGGTGCTCGCCGCCATGCCTCGAAGCCCAGCTCGCCGCGGTGCAGGACGGCGCGCTCAATCCCCCTGATGCGTGCCGTACTTGCCGCCGCCGGCGCAGGACGCCCGGCGGCGGATCACCGACCCGCCGCCGCGACCGGGGCAGGGAAGGCGCTGCTTGCTCTCCGCATGCTGGTACCCGGCCCGGCCCGTCGCGCGGTGCGTCACCCCCGCGGGCGCCGCCAGCGGTCCGAGAGCCGGATCCAGAAGGCGGTTCCGGGGTGCTTCGCTTCCAGACGGGACAGCCGCTTGGCAGCCGTGGCGTTGCCGCGGTCCGCCGCCCGGCGGTACCAGTCCAGGGCAGCCCGGAAGTCGCCGCGCTGTTCGAGGGCGCGGGCGCCGTCCAGGATGGCCGAGGTGATCTGCCTCTCCCCGGCGCGTCGCAGCCAGTCCAGGCCGGTGAGGAAGTCCTCCTCGGTGCCCGTTGCGATGAAGTTCTGGCCCAGCGCTCGCATGGCCGGGGCATTGCCCGCATCCACCGCGACGAGGAGCCAGCGCCGGGCGTTCTGCGGATCCAGCCGGGCCAGATCGAGGGCCACGCCCACATCCCCGGCCCGGGCGAGCTCTTCCAGAGCGCGGAGGGACTGCCGGTCACCGTCCGCGGCGAGCTCGCGGTAGCGGCTGAGTCCCCGCTGGCGCAGCTTCTGGCGTCCGGCGCTCTTCCCCTTGCCCGCGAGCTTGACGGACAGTCTGGCCGCCTCCCGCTTGGCTGTCCGGTCACCCATCGCCTCGGCCCTGAGGTACTGCTGCAGAGCGCCTTCCAACCGCCCTTGCTCCTCGCGGGCGAGTGCGCTCTCGCACAGGTGGGCGATCTGGCGCCGCTTGGCGGCGCTGAGGACGGTGGCCGCCCCAGCCTGCTGCGTGCTGCTCTTCTTCGGCGCGGCTTTCTTGGCGGCGGGCGCGGGCGCGGGCGCGGGCGCGGGTGTGGGTACGGGTGCGGGCGCGGAGGCGGCTCTCTTCGCGGCGGGTGCCGGTGCGGTCTTCCCGGCCGCCGGTGCGGCGGTCCGGGCCTGCGCCGAGCCGAGGCGCTCCGCCTCCCGGACGGCCTTCTGGTCCCCCTTCGCGGCGGCGCGGCGGTACCACTCCAGCGCCCGGTCCGGCTGCTGCTCCTGCTCCAGCAGCTCCGCGGCCTCGACCATGGAGGGGCGGTGGCCCTTCTCGGCCGCCGCTTGGAAGCGGTTGAGGGCCGCCTTGATGTCGCCCTTCTCGCGCCACCGACGGCCGAGTACGTGCATGGCCGCGGTGTTGCCCGCACGGGCGGCGCGGCGGTACCACTCCAGCGCCGTCGCCTCCTGTGCCGGGTCCTGGGCCAGCAACTGCGCTGCCAGCAGCATCGCGTGGGCGTTGCCGGTGTCGGCGGCCCGCGCGTACCAGTGCAGCGCGGGTTCGTTCAGAGCGGCGTTCTGGTACCAGCTGCCGAGGATCAGCATGGAGTGCAGGCTGCCCTGCACGGCGGGCAGTTGGTGCTCACCCAGCAGTGCGAGCTCAGCGACGGACGGTGGAACGTGCGGTGCGCCGCCGCGCAACCGGGCCACCGCCTTCGCGGCCGTGTCATCGCCGAGCGCGGCGGCCTTGGCGTACCAGTGGGGTGCTTCGGCCGACTGCTTCCGGTCCTGCTCCAGCAACTCGCCGAGCCGTGCGGGAGCTTCGCGGACTCCGCCCTCGGCCGCGCTCCGGTAGAGGTCGACCAGCCGGTGCCGTTGCTTCGGGAAGCTCTGCTGGATCAATTCCGCGGCCTGGTACGCCCCGGTGGGGTTGCCGGCCGCAGCCGACCGCAGGAGCCACTGCAGGGCGGACTCCTGGTCCCCGGTCGCCTGCTGGGCTCGGGCGACCAGCCGCATGGCCTCGCTGTCGCCGGCCCTGGCAGCGGCCAGGTGCTTGGTGCCGGGCGGGTTCGCGGTGGCAGGCGGGTTCGCGGGGGCAGGCGGCACGGCCGCGGCATCGTTCCTCGCGCCTGCCGAGGTCGAGGGTGCCTTCGCCGCTGCCGGCCGTGCGGCGGTCGTTTCGGTCGGTGCGGTGGCAGTCGGTGCGGTCGCTGCGGCGGCCGGCGCTGCGGCAGGTGCCGTGACGGCTGCCTTGACCATGGTCGCCGCCGCCGCAGTCGCGCCGCGTGCGGCGGCCGGGCCGGGCGCGTGCGGGGGCAGTGTGATGTCGTCCCCGTCCGGTCGACCGGGCGGTGCGGCGCTCGGCTCGTGCCGGCCGGGTCTGCGGTCGCCGGGTGGCACGGTCGGGCCCTCCGGGTCCGGCCCGCCGGCTCCCGGGTCGGACCTGGGCGGGGCCGGCACCGGTGTCCAGGCCCCGGCTTCCGGCGAGCTGTCAGCGCCCCACGGCTCGTCGGGCCCTCGTTCCCGTCCCGGCAGCCGCAGCGGAGCCCGCAGGTTGATGGCGAGGGCCGAGCGGTCCTCCAGAACCCGCCAGAGCGGGCGCGGCAGCCACTCCTGCTCGTCGGGGGAAACGGCGGCCGGCAGCAGCCCGGCCAGCTCGGCCAGGCCGGGTCGGTCGGCCGGGTCCGGCTCCAGGCAGGGGCGGACGACCCGCTCCACGGTCGGCGCCAGCCCGCGCAGGTCCGGCCGCCCGCGGACGATGTTCCAGCTGATCTCCAGCTCGGATCCGGGACCGAACGGATGGCGGCCGAGCGCCGCGTAAGCCAGCACCAGGCCCAGCGAGAAGACGTCGCAGGAGCTGTCGACCGGTTCTTTGCGGAGCAGTTCGGGGGCGGCGAAGTTGAGCGTGCCGAGGTCGGCGTTCCCCGTGAGGGTGGTGCCGTCCTCGAGGGTGAGGTGCCGGGCGATGCCGAAGTCGACCACGTACGGCCGGGTGCCGGCCAGCAGGATGTTGCCCGGCTTGAGGTCGCGGTGGACCAGCCCGGCGGCGTGGACGGCCCCGAGGGCGTCGACCAGCCCGGTGGCCGCCACCCGCCAGGTCCGCTCCGGCAGGGGCCCCTCGCACTGCTCCAGCGCGGTCGGCAGATCGACACCGCGGATGAACGTGGTGGCGAACCAGGGCTCGGTGGCGTGCGGGTCGGCCTCCACCAGGGTGGCGGTGTACTCGCTGACCACCGTCCGGGCCGCCCGCACCTCCCGGGCGAACCGGCGGCGAAGCAGCTCGGGGTTCCCGGCCAGGAGATGCGGGTGGATGGTCTTGAGCGCCACCCCGGCGCCGTACGGGCTGCGCGCGAAGTAGACCGTTCCCCACCCGCCCTGGCCCAGCCGGGCGAACAGCCGGTACGGGCCGATCGTCTCCGGATCGTCCGGCCGCAGGTGCTCCAACTCGCCCTCTTCTCCGTTCGGCCGGCTCGGGGACCCGCCCTGGTGTCGCCGTTCGGCCCGTCCGTCGAGGCGTCAGCCGACGCGGGTCAGGTCGTCCCCGTCGCGCGGGCGCCTGGGCGGCTTGGCCCGCACCCCCTCGTGCCGTTCGCCGGGCCAGCGCTGCCCGCTGCGGGAGAGCAGCACGCCCGGCACGATCTCGATCTCGTCGTCCGGGCCGAAGGCGCGCAGCAGTTCCTCGCGTGACTGCCCCGCCGACAGCTGGTTCAGGTGCGGCAGGGGCTCCCACGGGGTCGGTTCGCCACCGGGCCTGCGCGTGCGGACGGAGCTGAGCGCCGTGCTCAGGTCGAGCACGCGCAGCGTGCCGTGCCGGGAGACCAGGACCAGGTGCCGTCGGCTGATCCGCCGGCGGCGGTCCTCGTCGAGGTGGCGATCCTCGATCCGGTCCAGGTGGCCGCGGCCGAGGACGAACTCCCGGGTGTCGTCATGGGTCAGGTTGTCCCAGGCCCGGCAGACCCCGTCGACCGTGATCTTGAGTTGCACCCGGGGCCGGCGCGGGCCGCAGTCGTGCAACAGCGTCCGGTGGACCTGGCAGACCACCTTGCCGCGTGCCAGCGCGGGCTTCGGCGTGCAGCCGACGACCGGGCACTGCCAGGCGTGCTCCAGCACGTCGGAGCGGGGCCTGCCGCGCTGGTCGAGCAGGCGGGCGGCGCGCAGCCGGTCGTGCTCGTCGGCGCTGGACACCTCGCGATCGGCGAAGAACCGCATGTCCCGGGGGACCAGCCGCACCGAGGGGCCGACCCGCTCCGGCTTGAGGAACCGGTCCTGGTTGCCCTGGATCCACTCGTGGCGGCCGCGGTGGCCCTTGAAGTTGTCGCTGCTGATCACGGGGGTGCCGAGGGCCTTGGCATGGTCGAGCAGGTCCGGGTCGGCGGTGGCGTGGGCGGTGATCAGGGAGCGGTCGTGCCACTCGCGCAGCAGCGCGGGCTCCGCGGGGTCGGGGAAGTCGGCGTCGTGGGCCGGGTTGAGCAGGTTGTCGTCGGCGATCGCGTGGACGGTCACCTCGCGGTCGCCGGTGAGGTCGCGCAGGGCGTCCAGGACCAGCCGCAGGCGGTGCAGCGAGCTGCGGTCGGCGCCGCCGAGCGACCGCTCCCGCACGATGTTCGACAAGTCCAGTAGGAAGTCGGCCTGTTCGGGGTCGCCCTCCAGGTGACGCGCCATCAGCCGAAGGTCCGTCAGATCGCTGGTCACGTGTTTCCACTCCACACCGAAGCGTTGTCGGTACGGGAGTAGAGGCTAGCCCGTCCGGCCGGGACGCACCCGCGCATCCGGGATTTCCGCGCCGTCGACGCCGAGACCCGCGGGCGGGCGGAAGACCGTGCCTGGCAGGGCAAGTGCGCCATGAGGGCCGGCTGCGAGGCCATCGGCGGGGTGCGGCACGTCGGCGGGCCGGTGCGCCGGCCGTCCTCCCGCTCGATGGTGGCGGTGCTGGTGAGGGTGCTGGGGGCGCCCCCGGCCGGGGGCTGGGGAGGGTGGTGATCCGGGTGGTCAGCGCTCTTCGCGGAAGTCGACGTGCCGCTGGGCGACGGAGTCGTCCGCATGTCCGCCCACTGCCGACTGGCCGACCGGAAGCCGTCGTTCGGCAACGCCATCTCCCGCTCGCACCGGAGCACCCGCCGCCGCTTCGACCCCAACATCCAGCGCAAGCGCTACTGGCTCCCGGCGAGGGCCGGTACGTGCGCCTCACGCTCAGCGCCAAGGGCCCTCCGCCGAGGACACCCGCCCGCGCGCCGAAGCACTTGCCCACCAGATCGAGTACGCCACCGCCATCGCCGTCGCCGCGGCGGCCGGGCGGGGCTGGCCGTGCTGCGCCAGCTGCACCCCGTCGCACGCCGGGTCCTGCTCGGCACCGGCGAGCTGCTGCGCGCGGCGCTCGGCGGGTTCGACGTGGCGGCGGCCCGGGACCGGGTGAACCCGGCGCTCGCGCTGTTGCCCCAGCGGGCTGACGAGGCGGGGGTGGCCACCCTGGCGTGGGAGCGGCGACGACTGCTGCACCCGGGCCGGCTGTCGGTGATCGGGAGGCCGGCGGTTGCCCGGCCCCACCGCCGGGTCCCGCCGACTCCGCGCCGCCCGCGCCCGCTGGCGCGGGATCCCGTCCTGATCCCCGGTCAGGAAACGCCGTCGGTCCGCGGTTCGGTTGACGGCTCGCCGTGCCGCGGCCTGACAGGATGCGGGGCATGCTCACCGCGTACCGCCACGACACCGTGTCCTGCTCGATCGGCGACTGCCTCGCCACCGAGGTCTCAACACCCGACCTCGTGGTCCACGACGATGAGGGGGACCGGTACGAGGAGACCCGTGCCTGGCGGCGCTCGATGTGGGCGAAGGGCTGGCGCTGGGTCGGCAACCGCACCTCCTGCCCCAGCTGTCCTCCCCTCGTCGTCGAGAGCCCGCAAGGCCGGCACCTGCCGGGGCCCGCGCTCCGGACCGTCCCGGCACCCGCCGTCGAAGGAGCATGAACCACCGGGCCATGCCCCCCGCGGGGGTGATCACCCCCGCAGCGGGGTTTTCGACCGCGCCGACGGGTGAGACCCACTCCATGGGAAATTACGTGATCACTGTTCCGGGCACCCTCCGACACCCGCTCGAAGAGTCGCAGCGCCGCACACTGCTGGCCGTGGTCCGCCCGGCGGACCCCGACGAGGTCGGCACCCGCGTCCCCGACCTCGACGTCCTCACGCTGGACGAGCCGGAAGGAACATTCGTCCTGCGCCTGGAGGTCGAGGCGCCCGACCACGACACCGCGGGCGAGGAGGCACTGGACCTGACCCGGCGCGCCTTCGCCGCGGCCGGGTACCCGGACGACGCGATCGGCGTGGGCACCCCGGCCGTCACCGGCATCGACGTCGGCTGACGCCCCCGCCTGCAGCGCACGAACCGTGCAGCGAAAGCGGCAGGCGGACGTGCAGGCCCCGCTCCGACGAATCCGCCTCCATCCACGAAGGGACGCTGATGAACAGCGACGGTGCGCTCTGGTGGTTGGCCGGCGCGGCGGTCGTGGTCACCGTGGTGATCGCGGGCGTCCTGGTGGTGAGACTCGTCCGGGCCAGGAAGCTGCTCGGGGCATCGGGGATCCCGATGTCGAACAAGGTGCTGTTCTGGGCGTCCCTGGTCTACCTGGTCAGCCCGGTGGACCTGCTGCCCGACCCCGTCCTGCTCGACGACATCGGCTTCCTGCTGGTAGCCCTGCGCGCCCTCACCAAGGCCGGCTCCCGTCTGCGGACCGGCCGCGACAGCGACCCTGCCTGATCGCCTCAGGCACCCCGCCCACCGGAGAACCCGGCGTAGTCGCTGCCCTGCGGATCCGCCCCTGAAGGCTCCCTGCTACCGCGGCAGGGCGGCGAGCAGTTCCCGCTCACGCTCGGCGTCCAGGCCGGCGCGGCGGTCGCGGTGCAGGCCCTGCTCACGCTCCCAGCGCAGGATGTCGGCAAGCAGTTCCGACCGGGACCGGTGCCGCAGACCTGCGGCGCGGGCCGCGGCACCGGTGCGGGCGGACCAGCCTTCCCAGCCCGGCTCGACCAGCCACATCGGCAGCGACTGCGGTCCCATGTACTGGGCGACGCCGTTCTCCAGCAGCCACGCGGAGTCGGCGGCGACCGTCGGCCCGGTGTGCCCGCCGACCGCCCGGCACAGCTCGATCCACTCGCCGAGCGGCACCACCGGGCCGACGGCGTCGAAGGTACCGACCGTCCCCCGCTCCGCGGAGTCGAGCAGCCAGGCGGCGAGATCGCGGACGTCGACCGTCTGGGTCGGGGCTGCGGCGGCATCGGGCACCAGCATCGGCCCCTGCGGATCGCGGGCGGCGCGGGCCACCCAGTACCCGGAGCGTCCGCTGTGGTCGCCGGGGCCGCCGATGAGTCCGGCCCGGGCGATGAGCAGGCGGTCTCCCGCGGCGGCCGTCGACGCCCGTTCGCAGGCGACCTTCGCCTCGCCGTACAGCTCGCGGTCGACCTCCGTCCGGGCGGTCGGCGGGAGGAGCGGCGTGGACTCGTCCGCGCCGGGAGCGCCGTGGGAGGCGTAGGCGCTGACGGAGGAGACGTACGTCCAGTGGCCGGCCCGGTCGGCGAGCCGGGCGAGGGCGTCGCGGACGAAGCCCGGCTGCCACGACACCTCGACGACGGCGTCCCAGTCGCGGCCGAGCAGCGGACCGTACGCCGAGGGGTCGCGGCGGTCGGCGGGCACCAGGGTCGCACCGGCCGCGACGCCGCCGCTCTCGCCGCGCGCGAGGCAGGTCACCCGGTGCCCCCGCTCGACCGCCTGCCGGGAGACCTCCCGGCCCACCCATGCCGTTCCGCCCAGGATCAGTATCTCCATGCCGCCACCCCATCACGACGACCCCCGGGCACCGGCCGGATTCGCTGACAGCGGAGGCGCCCCTCGGGGAGGGCCGTGGCCACCCGCAGGTGATCGACCCGTAGCTCGACGTGCGAGCACCGCCGGCACCGCCCCGCCAGGCTCGCCGGCCCCGCCAGCACCGCCCCGCCAGGCTCGCCGGCCCCGCCAGCACCGCCCCGCCAGGCTCGCCGGCCCCGCCGGCACCGCCCGGCCCGGGCTCGTTCGGTCCGGGCGGCCCGTCCTTCCGGCCCGGGCTCGTTCGGTCCGGGTGGCCCGCCCTTCCAGCCCGGGCCCGAGGGGCCGGGTTCCCCGGCCGGGCCGCGCCGAGCCCGCGCCGTCCGCGCTGCTCGACGTGCCGGGGGTCGGCCGGGACGTACGGCCGTGGCGGGCGACCGTGCCGTGGCGGGCCCTGGCAGGGGCGCGGAGAATGGTGATCACGAGCAGCCGGCGTCTGGATTGCGGATGTGAAGCTCTTCGGTGGTCTCGCCGCGTCCCCCGGGGCACTGGCGCCCGGTGCGGGCGCCGGCGAGAAGGGGCTGAGGGCCGGTGCCCTGGGCCTCTTCTCGTCCGTGGTCATGGGGATCTCGTCGACCGCCCCGGCGTACAGCCTCGCCGCGACGCTCGGCCTGATCGTCGCCGGCGTGGGCCTGCAGACCCCGGTGGTCATCATGCTGGCCTTCGTGCCGATGCTGCTGATCGCGCACGCCTACCGGGAGCTCAACGCCACCGACGCCGACTGCGGTACGACGTTCACCTGGGCGACCCGCGCGTTCGGGCCCCGCACCGGGTGGATGGGCGGCTGGGGCATCATCGTCGCCGACGTCCTCGTGATGGCGAACCTCGCGGAGATCGCCGGAATCTACGGCTTCCGCCTGGTGGGCGCGGACTCCCTCGCCGACGACCGGCTGTGGACGACGGTGGCCGGGGCCGTCTGGATCACCGTGATGACCGCGATCTGCTACATCGGCATCGAGATCTCGGCCGCCGTGCAGCGCTGGCTGCTGTGCATCGAGGTGGCCGTGCTGCTCCTGTTCGCCGTCGTGGCGCTGGTGAAGGTTTACAGCGCCGACGGCCCGGCGACGGCCGTCCACGTCTCCGCGTCCTGGTTCGATCCGACCCGGATCGCCTCGCCGCAGGCGTTCACCACCGGTTTCCTGGCCGCCGTCTTCATCTACTGGGGCTGGGACACCGCGGTCACGGTCAACGAGGAGACCGCCGACAGCAAGCACATCCCGGGCCGCGCCGCCGTGATGTCGACGGTGCTCCTCCTGATCGTCTACACCCTGGTGTCCACCTCCGCGCAGGCGTTCGCCGGAGTCGGCAGCGAGGGCATCGGACTCGGCAACGCCGCCAACTCCGACGACGTGCTCTCCGGCCTCGGCCGGGCGGTCTTCGGCGGGGAGGGTGCGGGCGAGTTCCTCACCAAGCTGCTGATCTTCATGGTCCTGACCTCGGCGGCCGCCTCCACACAGACCACGATCCTGCCGGTGGCCCGCACGGTCTTCTCGATGGCCGCGCACAAGGCGGTGCCCTCGCGCTTCGCCCGCCTGCACCGCCGGTACCTCACCCCGACCTGGTCCACGGTCGGCATGGGCCTGGCGTCGGTCGGCCTGCTGGTGCTGCTCACCGCGGTGAGCCACAACGTCCTGGCGGACTCCATCGCCTCGGTCGGCCTGGCCATCGCCTTCTACTACGGCCTCACCGGCTTCGCATGCGTCTGGTTCTACCGCCGGGTGCTCACCCGCAGCCGACGGGACCTCCTGTTCAAGGGCGTACTGCCGGGCGTCGGCGGGATCATCATGCTCGGCCTCTTCTGCTACGCGGCCTTCGACGTGTACGCCGACCCCGGTTACGGCGCGACCGCGGTGGACCTGCCGGTCATCGGCCGGACCGGCGGGGTCACCGTGCTGGGGCTCGGAGCGCTGCTGATCGGCGCCCTGCTCATGCCGTTCGTCACCCGCGAGCACACGGCGACCCTCCGCCTGCAGCGGCGGCTGCTGCCGCGCCTGCTGCCGCCGCACACGGCCGTCGAGCACGCCAACCGTTACGTCCCCGCCGACGGCCGCTCCGGCGTGGGCGGGGACTGGTTCGACGTCATCCCGCTCTCCAGCAGCCGGGTCGGCCTGGTCGTCGGCGACGTCCTCGGGTCCGGGCTGGCCGCCGCGGCCACCATGGGACGCCTGCGGACCAGCGTGCGCGTGCTCTCCCGCCTCGACCTCGACCCGGACGACCTGCTCTCCCGTCTCGACGACGCCGTCCGGCAGGACACCGAGGACCCCACGGGGGACCGGACCGCGGACCGCGCCACCGGGGCCGTGGGAGTGACCTGCCTGTACGCGGTGTACGACCCGGTCACCGGCCGGTGCTGCCTCGCCCTCGCCGGGCACCCGCCACCCACGATCGTCGACCCGGCAAGTGGTCTCGCCATCCACCCGGAGCTCCCGGTCGGGCCCGCGCTCGGAGTCGACGGGCCGCCGTACCGGAGCACCGAGCTCGCCCTCCCGCCGGGCAGTCTGCTCGCACTGCTCACCGACGGCCTGATCCACACCCCCGACCACGCCGCCGACGAGGGCCGCGAGCTGCTGGCGGGCGTCCTCGCGTCCCACCGGCACTCGCTGGAAGAGCTGTGCGACCGGGCCCTGGAGACCCTGCTGCCCGGCCCGGTGGACGACGACGCGGTGCTGCTCCTGGTCCGCACCCGACTCCTGGACCGCGAACGGGTCGCCGAATGGGAACTGTCCGCCGAGCCCACCGCCGTCTCCACCGCGCGCCGGCTGACCTCGGGACAGCTGCGCGACTGGGGCCTGGACGAACTGTCGTTCACCACCGAGCTCATCGTCAGCGAGCTGGTCACCAACGCCGTCCGGTACGCCCGCGGGCAAGTCCGCATCCGCCTCATCCGGGACCGCGGCCTGATCTGCGAGGTGTCGGACACCGGGCACACCTCGCCCCACCTGCGCCACGCCGCCACCGACGAAGAGGGCGGGCGCGGGCTGTTCATCATCGCCCAGATGACCCGCGGCTGGGGAACCCGCTACACCACCACCGGCAAGACCATCTGGACCGAGCAGGACCTGCCCGACGGGAGCTGACGCCCTCGCCACCGCCGGCTGCGCCCCCGACCGTGGCCGCCGTTCGCGCCGAACGCGAACACGAACGCGACCGCGCCGTCACGGTCAGGGGCGGCGACGGCGGTGGCGATGCGCCCGCCCGGGCGGCCGCCGCTGCGGGCGCGGCCACGGGAGCCCGCGGCTCCGGCGCCTGCACCGAGGCTGCCGACATCGTCCTCACCCCGACCGCATCCACCGCATCCACCGCATCGACCGCATCGGCGGCGTCGCCGCGCTCACCGTCCGCACCCGGTGCATCGCCGTGCGGACTCCACTCGGCGGCACGCTGCCCTCCTCGCCGCCCGGAGGGGCCGGGGAAGGCCTGCCGGGTCGGCCAGGTCCTGCTCGGTGTCCGCCCGGCGGGTCACGTGCGGGGACCACGGCGGGTGTTCGACCGCGATCTCCCACAGGCGACCGGCGTGGTGGGTGAAGGCGCGCCACCGGGAGGGTGAGCCAGACGTCAGGTCGGACGGCACCGGGCGCTCACCCTTCTCCAGGCACAGCCGGTAGGCGGCCGCGCCGCCGGTGTACTCGACGTGGGCCGGCGGTTCGTCGACCCGGAGCCGAGGGCGTCCGCGGCGAGGACTACGAAGGGGTCGGTCGCGTGGAGGGAGAAGAACCACAGGCCGTCCCGGCCCCCGAGCTCGCGCACGTAGGCGTGCAGCTTGGTCTCCTCGAACCGGCTCTCAGCCAGGGCGGACACAGTGCGGGCCAGCAGGAGGCGGGACACGGTGGGAGGGGGGCAGAGACGCTAGAAGCGATGCCCGCCGGGGTGGCGGCCGCTGGCGCGACGTCGTCCCCGTCGAACGCCGCAGCCCGTACGGCGGCTGACCCTCGCGGATCTCAGGCGGGCCGGAGTACGGGGTCGATGTCCGCCAGGATCGCCCGCAGCGCCCCGGCGCCGCGGGCGACGCGGTCGTCGTCGCCCTGCGCGATCCGCTCGCACAGGCGGAGGGCGTCGTCCCGGTCGGTGGCGAAGATGCTGAGCACGTCGTGGACCGCGGTGTGGATCCAGTCGGCGTGGTTGTCGTCGGCAACGGCGAGCGCGGACGCGACGATCGTCAGGCCGGCCCGGTCGTTCCGCCGCAGCAGCGCCCGCACGGTCACCCGGGTGACGTAGGTGTCGTCCGGGTCGAGCACGAGGTCCAGCAACGGCTGTTGAGCTTCGGGCAGTTCGGCGAGTGCCGCGAGGCCGCGACCGGCGTCCGCCCGGTCCTGGTAGGAAGCGCTCCGGCCCAGCGCTCGGAGCGCTGCCGCGGCGGCGAGCCTCAGCTCGGTGTCGGTCTGACTGGTCATGAGCCATCTGTAGCAGGCGGCCGAGGGCGTTGCGCAGGTGGGTCGGCGTGCAGGACGCGGCGGTGGTCGGAGCAGCCCCATCGACGGGGACATCGCGGAGGCGGAGGAGGCGTTCGACCTCGGTGTCTTGAGCGGCCTGACGTCGCTCGGCGATGGCCGAGGAGGCGTCGGAACAGCAGTTGCCGATGCACCCCCTCGGCGGGCTATCGGTGAGCAGGGGTACTGACCTCGGCCGGGAGCAGTCGGGTCCTGCGGTAGCGTCGGTCGCCACGTGACGACAGCCACTGACTGGCTGACCGAATCGGCTGGCTGCGCGACAGGCGGGCCAACCGCACTGGTCGGCCCGTGGGTCTCCCGGACCCAGAGTGGCGCGCAGGAGTCGCTCCGCCGACCCGCCCGGACCCGCGGCGCCTGGTCTCTGATCGCGCGATTGGGACCCCGCGTGCCACCGCCGGGCATCCCTGCCTGCGGTCGATTGCCACGTGCTGGCTCCCGGCCCGGCGGTGTCGTCGAGCATCCGGCCATCGGTGCCGCGGGGCCCTCGGCGGCTATCTGCGTGCCCTCCGCCCTCCGACGCCTTCACCATCCACCACGGCGAGGATCTCGGAGGGTTCAGCCTGCTCCAGGTCCAGGTCTCCACGACGGACCCGCACGTCCGAGTGAGCGGGCAGGCGGCGGCAATCGCGGTTCCAAGTGCGCGGCTTGAGTCGACCTCCTGCCCGCGACTCGGACCGGCGGCCGTGTCAGCCTCATGATCAACCCTGTCGCCGGCGCGGAGGGAAGATCCTGAGCCGCTACAAAGGGTGGGCAACCTTCCGTCCAACAGCCAGCAGGACTTGCCGGACTCGCCCCCCGGCTGGTCGCCCGGGCTGCCGGGCCCTTTCGCGACAGTGATTGGGAACGAGTTCGGCGGCCGGTCGGGCGTGGCGTGTGGTGACCTTCGTCTGCCCGAGTGGGGCTGGTGTGACGGGCTGGTACCGCGGTTCCAGACAGGGTTCCGGGAGCCTGTTCTCCTACTCGTCGCCGTGGGCTACGGTCGGATGCGCGCATGCCGTACAGCCCCGGGGGAGTAGCACATGGCGGTCGAGCGGCCCGGTGCGGACGCCCTGGAGCACGTCAGCCGCCTCCTTCCACACCCGGTCGGCGTCGCGCCCAAGGACTGGGAGCCGATCCGACGCCGGCTCGGCACTGACCTGCCCACCGATTACAAGGCGTTCATCGACTCCTACGGTGGTGGCTGCGTCGACACCTACTTGTGGATCCTTGAACCCGGGTGCGCGAATGAGTTCTACGACCTGATCGACGCGGACGGGAGCGGGCGGGGGCCTACGAGGAGCTGTGGGCCGGGGGCGAGGAGAAGCCCGCCGAGCTCGACGGGACCGGTGCCCGGCTCATCCCGTGGGCGTCCACCGACAACGGCGAGTTCCTCTTCTGGCTCGTCCGACCCGGCCAGGATCCCGACGAATGGACCGTCATGATCAACGAGGCGCGCGGTCCCTGGTGGGAGCACCTGGACATGGGCTTCACCCGGTTCCTCGCCGCAGCCCTCACCGGTGACGTCCGCTCCGAGATCCTCTCCGACTCCTTCCCCGCCGCCTCCCACGACTTCCGGCCGTCCGCTGACTTCGTGTAAGGGCCCTACGGGCAGAGCCCAGTAGTAGTACGTAGCCGGTCGACTGGGAGCAGGCAGGCCCGAGCCCGATCGGCCAGCTCCCGGCCTTTTGAGGCAGAACGAGCAGCGAGAGCCCCGGACGTCTGCGCCCCGTGCTACCGATGGTCACCATGGACGATGAGACCACGCCACCGCCGGCGACCCCCAGCGACGCCGAGAGGATCTTCCAGCGCGGCTGCCAGATCCTGGACGGCGAAGGCGGAACGGACGCCTGGGACAAGGCCCGCGCCCTGTTCGAGGAAGCCGCCCGACACCCGGACCCCCTCATGCTCTGGCGCATCGCCCACGCGTGCCGGTGGGTGCCGACCCAAGCCGCCTACTGGATGAGCCGAGCGGTCCTGGCCGAAAGCCGGCCCGGCGGCATCACGACGGACCAGAACCTCCTGCGCATCGTCGGAGGCCGGAACGGCGACACCCTCACCCAGGACTTCTCGATCGCCGTCCGATCGGACAACCACGACCTGGCCGTCGCCGCGCTCACCACGGCCGCCGGAACCCGCCTGTGGGCGATCCTCGAAGACGGACGCGAACTCCCACCCGAAGAGGCCGAGGAGATCATCGACGACACCGACCTCTACAGCCCCAACTACGTAGGCGTCGACCACGAAGTGCCGAGAATCTGGATGGACTGCAAAGGCATGGTCTACCCGTACATGGCCCGCACCGCGCTGCTCGTCGTCGCGGACGAGCTGCGCAAAGCCGGACTCCAACGGGCTCACCTGTTCACCCCGGAGCGGTGAACCGTTCTCCCGCCTGTAGCAGGCGGCAGGCCCGAACCGTCGGGGAGGACGGCGAGGCCGGCGAGGTCGACGCCGGGGTTGATCGGCGGACCGTAGGGGTTGCCCAGGCTGACGCCGATCCGGTGGTCGATGGTGTGGCCCCGCATGGGCCAGTCGACCTCACCGCAGGTGCAGGGCCGGACCGGCTTGCACAGCTGCTCGGCCCAGCGGCCCTACCGGGCTGCGAGTTCGGTGACCTCCGGCAGCTCCTGCGCGAGGAACTTCGAAAGGGGGAGTCAGGCCGACGGAGTTCCGAGGTGAGGCTCACCACCCGTTTTCTCGCTGCTGGCCGCTCGTTGACGGCCTTTCCGACGGGTCGGCCAGCACCTGCCCTGGGCCGGATCGTCATCGTGGTGGTTGTCGCCAGGCTTCATGACGAACGGATACGGTCCTGGCGGGGTGAGCGGCCGTTACCTGGGGCTACCGCGTCAGGCCAGAGCACCGGTTCGCGGCTGGACCAGGCGTTTCAGCCCGGTGCGAGCCGGGCCCTGTCCGGTCGATCGTGCCGGGCGCCCAACGCCGCGCTGATCCGGCGCCATCGCAGCTGGGACGCCCCATGATCTTCTCCCCGCTCTGGGTGGGAGGCCGGGGCTGGCCGGCCGGCCGTGATCCAAGGGTCTGCCCGTCCGAAGACACCCCGGGCACGGCTGGGTGCTCAGAGGAGGTAGTGGGCGAGGCTGAAGGTCAGGAACGCCGCGAGTGAGAGCCGGTTGACGAGCAGGTGGGTGCGGTCGATCGGGGGGAGGGCGGGGGTTGCGAGTGGGCGGCGGGCAGGGCGGTGGGCGAGGAGGGTGATGGTCTCGGCGGCTTCGGTGGGGGAGGAGGGGCCGCCGAGGTGGCGGTGGAGCAGACGGCCGGGCAGGCTGCCGCACCTGATCTCCTGGCTGTCGGCGAGCTTGATGACCAGGCTGCCGCGGTGCACGGCGGCGGCCTTGACCCGGGCCCAGGGGATCCGCTGGTGTCGCAGCGCCCCGGTGGTGGACACGCCGTCGTGGTCGACGGCGATCTGCCAGCCGAGGGCGGAGACGGTCCAGATGAACGCTGCGGTGCCGAAGAAGAGCGGGCGGAGCACGCCACCGGTGAAGGTGTCGGGGCTCGACAGGACGACGAGCCCGGCCAGAAGCGCCGCGGTGAGCGGGCCGGCGGCCATGCGGAAGGCGGCGGGCATTCCGAACACGCGGGCCGGATCGCGTGGCGCGTCGGGGAGGTCCGGGACGGCGGCGAGGGTCTTGGCCGCGAGGGCGGGGACGGCCAGTTCCTGCTCCAGGCGTCCGGGCTTGCGGCGCAGGCGCCGGTGGGGCAGGGGGCGTTCGTCGGCGATGTCCGCGACCCAGTCGGCGCCGGGGGTCGGCGGGCGGTAGACCAGGACCTGGGCCGAGGTGCCGTCCGGGCCCTGGTAGAGCAGCCCCGGGACGGGCTGGGCGGCCTGCTCCAGGATGCGGGCGGCCTCGTCGACGCCGTACGGCTCGAACTCGTCCGCGTAGCCGGACTTCTCGCTCCGGGTGTCCTCGTGCAGCCAGGCCGGGCCGTTGTCGTCGGTCGCTGTCCAGCTGCAGCTCTCGCGGACCTGCAGCCGCCACAGGGCGGGCGCGCCGGAGTGCTCGCCGACCGGGTGGACCGAGGGGGAGCCGTGGCCGTCCAGCGTGACCTGGACGGCGAGTGCGGGTGCCCCGGCCTCGGTGAGGGCCCGTCGGCGGCGGACCGAGCGCGCGGCGGAGGCGAGCAGCAGGATGCCGAGCGTGCCCGAGGCGGTGGCGCCGGCGGCCCAGCCGCTCGGATCGAAGGTGTCGCCGGCGATCCGGACGAAGCCGTGCTCGTCGGCCAGGACGACCAGCGGGTCGCCGGGCTTCGGGGTGTCGTCCCACTGGTTGTCGAGCTGGACGGAGGTCGGTCGCCTGCTCCCGGGCAACGGGAAGCGGACCGTCAGGTCGTCCGGGCCCGCGGCGACCACCGTGGCCTGGACCCGGGTCGCGGCGGCGATGCGGGCCTCGGTGTCGTTCCGGTCGACGGCGCCGAGCACCGCGAGGACGGCGGTGGCGGTCAGCAGCAGGGCGCCCAGCGCCCGTCGGATCCATGGCGTCCGCACGGTGATCGGCGACGCGGCGGCACCTGCGGCCGTCCACGGGTACGGGAGCGGCGGTCCCATCAGGGCCTCCGCCCGGGCCCGGGCTCGGCGGCGGCCGAGCTCCACCCGTCCGAGGACTGCCGCCAGCAGGCCGTGGGCCAGCAGAGAGACCGCGGAGGTGAGCTGGTTGGGCAGGCCGTCCGGGACCAGCCAGACCAGGGCGCCGGTGACGGCGGGTACGGCCCAGAGGTTCCGCGGCCTGGCGAGCAGGACGAAGAACTCGGCGACCAGCAGGGAGGCTGCGAGGACGCCCGGCCACCGGGGGACGTCGGCGCAGGCGGTCGGGGCGGGACAGGAGGTGTCCGACACCATCGCCAGCAGCGCGACGGCCACCGGGAGCAGGGCGAGCCAGCGGGTCTCCCAGCGGCGCCACACGCGCGTCGCCCGCCACTGCTCCGCGGCGGCGGGGGTGAACGGCGGGGCGGCAGGGAGCGGTGGTGCGGGAAGCATGCGGAGATGATGGCAGGCCGGTGCCGACGGCCGGGTGCCGGGGTGGACGTTCGTGCAGGCCAGAGGCCCGAGGAAGTGCTGGCGCGCGGCCCGGCGGGGCGGCCGCCGAGGCCCGGTTCGGTCAAGCGGACAGGACCTACTGGATGCTCATGGGAGCGGGTCCGCTGTCCGGACGACCGGGCTCTGTCGCGCCCCGGAGCTTCCGCGTCGCCGGCCGGGCGAGGGAGCCGTCAGGCCAGCGGACCGGCCAGCAGCCGGGCGGCCAGGCCGTGCAGTTCGGCCACCAGCTCCTTCGTCAGCCCGCCGTAGTGTTCCTGACACATCCACCCCTGACTGGTTGACGTACGACCTTGCGGAGAAGGATGCGCTGCGAGGTGCGGCGGTTCCCGTGGGCAGGGGCGTCGAAGGCCGTCAGTGCGGGCTCGGGGACGGCGGCGGAGCGATGTCCGGCCGCCTACGCGCAGTCCTCGCCCCCTGCTGCCACCCTCTCTCGCGTACTCGGGCGTGCAGTCCTCACCGGGTGTCACCGGGTGCGGCGGTGGGACCGGGCACCGGCTCGGTGACTGCCTGGTGCCCGTCAGCCGTCCACTCCACCGGCTCGAGCCGCGCGAGCTGCCCGGCCTGCTCCCGGAGCTGCCGCCTCGTCACAACCGCCTGACGGCCGAAGATCAGGGCCATTCCGACACCGGTCGAGATGTACGCCGTCATGTGCGGGTCGAGGTCGAACCCGAATCGCAGCACGACGAGGGTCGCGATCATCGACACCGTCGCCAACGACACCCATCTCAGCATCTTCATCCGCCGAACCGTACCCGAACGGATGGACGCCCCGGCCGGGCGGGTCGGCCTTGGCCTGCCGACCGGGGCCGACTGCTTCAGCCCGCCCGGTCACGCCGTTCGCCGGGGATCGATCACGCTGCCGGAGCCGTCCCTCGCCAAGGGCCGGTGCCGTGTCCCGGCCTCCTGCCGACACCGAACGGCGCGAGGGCCCGAAAAGTTTTTCTTCCGCCGTGTCGATCCATGGCTGCGCCGTTCGACCTTGGGCTGAGAGGGTCGAGAGACGATCCCTGATGAAGGAGGCAGACCATGGCGAAGTACATGCTGATCATGCGTGGCACGGACGAGTCGATGGCGAAGATGATGTCCACGCCGTTCGAGGAGATGCTGGAGACGGTGGGCCGCTTCAACGAGGAGCTGATCCGGGCGGGGGTGCTCGTGGCCGCGGAGGGCCTGGACGACCCGTCGCAGGGCGTGGTGGTCGACTTCGCCGGCGAGACGCCGGTGGTCACCGACGGGCCCTACGGTGAGACGAAGGAGCTGTTCGGTGGCTTCTACCTGATCGACGTCGCCTCCAAGGAGGAGGCCGTCGAGTGGGCGAAGCGCCTGCCGGCGTTCCCCGGCTCGAAGTGCGAGGTCCGCCGGGTGCCCGGCATCGAGGAGTTCCCGCAGGACAACGAGTGGATCGTCAAGGAGCGGGCGTGGCGCGAGCGGACCGGCCAGCTCTGATGCCGGAAGCAGTCGACGGCCCGCCGGTCGCCGAGGCGGCGCGGCGGGCCGTCGAGGCCGTCTGGCGGATCGAGTCCGCGCGGATCGTCGCCGCCCTGACCCGCTACACCGGGGACTTCGCACTCGCCGAGGACGTCGCCCAGGAAGCGGTCGCGGAGGCACTCGTCGCCTGGACGCGGGACGGCACACCGAACGACCCGGTGGGCTGGCTCCTGGCGACCGGGCGGCGGCGGGCCATCGACGCCTTCCGCCGTGCCTCGGCACTCGGGGAGCGCTACGCGGTGCTCGGGGCGGAGCTGTCCGACGGCGGTTTCACCGCCGGGGCGTCGGCCGTGCCGACGGCTCCGCAGGAGCTGCCGTGGGACCCCGACCGGGTCGACGACGACGTCCTCGCCCTGATGTTCACCGCCTGCCACCCGGTCCTCTCGCCCGAGGCCAGGGTCGCCCTCACCCTGCGCGTGGTGGCCGGCCTGTCCAGCGAGGAGATCGCCCGGGCCTTCCTCGTGCCCACACCGACCGTGCAGGCGCGGATCACCCGGGCCAAGAAGACCATCACCGCCGCCCGCGTCCCCTTCGAACTGCCGCCGGCCGAGGAGCGGCCGGCACGGCTCGGCGCTGTCCTGAGCGTCCTGTACGTCATCTTCACCGAGGGTTCGACCGCGACCACCGGCGACGACCTGCTGCGCCCCGACGTCGCCTACGAGGCCGTACGACTCGCCCGGACCGTGGTCGCGCTGCTGCCCGCCGAACCGGAGCCCCACGGCCTGCTCGCCCTGTTCGAGCTCACCGCCGCACGCTTCCCGGCGCGCACCGGGCCGGACGGCGAGGCGGTGCTGCTGGAGGACCAGGACCGCCGGCTGTGGGACCGCTCGGCGATCCGCCGCGGCCTGGCCGCGCTCGGCCGGGCCGCGGCCCTCGGGCGGGGCCTGGGCCCGTACGGTCTGCAAGCCGCGATCGCCGCGTGCCACGCGGCGGCGCCCTCCGTGGCCGAGACCGACTGGGAGCGCATCGTGCTCCTCTACGAGGCACTCGGCCGGGTGGCCCCCTCACCCGTCGTCGAGCTCAACCGGGCCGTGGCCGTCGCGATGGCGAGCGGACCGCACGAGGCACTGACCCTGGTCGACGACCTGCTCGCCTCGGGCCGCCTGTCGGGCTCGCACCTGCTCCCGAGCGTGCGCGGCGAACTGCTGCTCCGCCTCGGCCGCGGTGCCGAGGCCCGCACCGAGCTGGAACTGGCCGCCCGCCTGTGCAACAACGCTCCCGAGAGGGCCGTGCTGCTGCGCAAGCTGGCCGACCTGGACTGATGCGCCCGATACGGACAGCCGCACCCGCAGCCGACTGGCACGGACGCCGGGATTGCTGGAGGTGGCCCACAGACGAGTGGTCTGTGGGCCACCACTGAGGTGTTGCTCGGCCTGTCAGCTCATAGCGGCATCTCGGCATTCCGGGTTGGGTCGGTGGTCGGGGCGGGGCGGCGGGGACGACGCCCGGTGGCTGCAGCGCGAGGCGGCCCGGGTCGGCCGCGCCGTGAGCTTCGGGATCCGGGGTCGGTCGCGGGTGCGGGCCCGCGGTATCCACCTGAACCTGACGGGCGAGCAGGCCGCCGCCCTGGCCGTCGCCGTTGCCGAGGACGAGGACAAGGTACGGCAGGTTGTCGGCCAGGCCCTCGCGGACTGCTTCAACGGCGGCCCCTACGGTGGATTCTCCGCCGACGACTTCGCGTTCGACACCGACGGCATCGTTCAACCGGCCTATCCGGATGAGCGGTTCCGGAGCAGCGCCAGAGAGGCGGCTATGGCCGGGGCGACGACACCCAGCAGCGGCGGGATCCCCCACCGCACGGGGCTCCCGCCGCAGGCCGACCCGCGCCGGCCGTCGTCGACTGGACCCGACGGAGTCGTGGGACAGACCCCGGGTGGGGCGGGCATCGGGCGGTGGCCGCCCCACCCGGGCGAAGGTCAGGCTGCTTCCAGGCCCTGCCGAAGCTGCGTGAGGATGCGGGACAGCAGGCGGGAGACCTGCATCTGAGACACCCCCAGGCGCTCGCCGATCTGCGACTGCGTCATCTCCTGGGTGAAGCGCATCGACAGGATCAACCGGTCGCGCTCCGCGAGGGCGGCGACCAGCGGCTGGAGCGAGACCAGGTCTTCGACCAGGGCGAACCGCTCGTCCGTCCCCCCGGCCCGGCCGGCGAGATCACCCGGCCCTTCGTCGTCATCACCGGCCGGCAGGTCCAGGGAGTCGGCGCTGCGCGCGTTCGCCGCGGCCAGGCCCTCGACGACCTCTTCCTGCTCCATTCCCACGTGCTCGGCGAGTTCGGCCACCGTCGGCGCCCGGTCCAGTTCGTGGGAGAGCGTGTCCCGAGCCCTGGCCAGGGTCAGCCGGAGCTCCTGCAGGCGGCGCGGGACGTGGACGGCCCAGGTGGTGTCGCGGAAGTGGCGGCGGATCTCACCCACGATGGTGGGGATGGCGAAAGTAGTGAACTCCACCCCCCGCCCGGGGTCGAACCGGTCGATCGCCTTGATCAGGCCGATCGCGCCGACCTGCACCAGGTCCTCCATGCTCTCGCGGTGCGCGCTGAACCGGCGCAGCACGAAGCGGACCAGTGACAGGTTCAGCTCCACCAGCGTGCCGCGAACGTAGGAGTACTCGTGGGTGCCCTCCTCCAGCGAAGCGAGCCGGACCAGCAACACCCGGCTCAGCTCCCGTGCGTCGGCGGGGGCGACCTTCCGCAGCTGTCCCGCCCCGTCCAGCTCCGCAACCGCCTCGAAGGACCTGTGCGGCGTCGTCACCTCCACATCGTTGTGCGCGCGGTCGTCCACGAGGAGTTCGTCACTGGTCACGGCCATGTCGATCCTTTCCCTCCGCAGTGCGGTCCGTACCCGGCTACCCCGCATGTAGTTCGTGCTCCTCCCGATGGTGTGGAGGTTCGGTGCAGGCCTCCCCGGGGCAAGGGCGCGCACTGGACTCGCCGAAATGGGACAACCACCGAGTGCCGAGCAAACGGGCCCCAGCAAGGCGCCCCGACCGGCGGTCAGGTGAGTTGCGCTCCGGAAGACGCGGCAGTCCAGAAGGAACTCACCAAAACGACGAGCGGGGAACCGAGCCGTGTCGACTTCCAGAGGGCGGGGCACCGTGCCGGGCGGCACCGCGTCTTCGCCGGGAGCCCCTCCGCCGAGCGGGGAAGGTCCTGGCAGCGGGTACCGCCTACGACGCTGCCACCTACTCCCGTGGCCCGCGAACGATGCCCCCCATCCGGCCCACACCGGCCCGAGCCCGCCACCGCCCGGACCGGTCGGTGCTCACGCCAGCGGGCCCCGCACCACGCCCGTGGTGCGGGGCCCGCCCGGTGGCCGCCCGGGTCAGAGAACGCTGCCGCTGTAGTAGCCGTCCAGGCGCTCGTAGTACTCGCGGTCGCCGGTGTGCTCGTTCCTGTCGAACTCCGGAGAGTTCTTCACCTCGTCCTGGGTGCGGTCGACCCACACCGTCTTCTCCGCGACATCGACGCGAGTGATGGTGCCGGCCGGGAGCAGCACCTCGCGGCCGAAGATCCACGGGCCGGTGTCCACCACGATATGAGCGGTGTCGACGTCCTCGGTGTGCTTGTCGACCTTGCCGATGTGCCCGTCCGTGGCCTCGACCCGGAACCCCGTCAGGTCCGTACCCGCCGCATAGCCCTCGGCGCCTCCGTAACCCCACAGCCCGCTGCTCACAACTGCCTCCTCGCGTGAATTCGGCTTGCGTTCTTCCGACGCAGCCTCGACTGCCCCGCTTGCGCGAGGTCATGTCCGCGGATCCCGGGACAGGCCGAATTCGCGCTCCGCCACGGGCGGAGGGGTTACCGAGAGCCCGGCTCCGAGCAGGGACGGACGGGCGCTCCGCCGCAAATCCGGCACGGCCGCCCGCGCGCCACATCCTGACCGTCACCCAGGTCGACGCTGTCCTGCCTCCGTCCCCGCCCTGGGGCACGGGCTGCGCGAAGACGAGCCGGCACGGTACGGGCACGGGGAGTGGCCCGTTCTCGGGCGGGAAGACGCGGGGCGGACTCCGGCCTCGACGGGGGGTGCTCTGCGTTACCCGGCGGGCATCACGGTCAGGCTGACGGCGGCCGCCCGTCCGAGCCCGCCGCGCCCTCCTGTTCTGCCACGTGCCGCAGCGCCGTGGGGCCGGCGCCGGCTGCCCACACGGGGTCAGGTGGCGAGGCCGGTGAAGGTGAGGTGTCCGGTGTCGGTGGCCAAGTGGCGGGTGCGGGTGACCCGGATGGGCAGACCGTCCTGGATGCCATGGATGTCATGGGTGACGGAGGCCGGGGAGTGTTCCGCTCGCAGGTTCACCTTCGCGGCGACCGCGCGGGCGTCGGCCTCGTCGAGGCGGGCCGTGACCTCCTGACGGCCGTCGGCGAGCCGGACCAGCAGCCGCTCCGGACGCCCGGGAGGTGCGAGGATGCCGACCAACAGAGCCGGCTCGGTGATGTTCACCCCCTCCGTCCTCCCGTGCCCCCAGGTCCCCGGTGGCGTCAGCCTTCGACGCCGGTGGAGGTGTGGGCCGCGCCGACGGGTTTGGACTCGGGGGAGCCGCGCTGGCGCAGGTAGACGGAGAGGATCGCCATGGAGGCGACGGCGAGGAGTTCGGACTGCCAGTTCTGCAGGGTGCGGTTCCAGAAGTCCGCGGAGGACACGTAGTCCCCCCACGTGAACGGTGCCTGCAGGTCGCGCAGCCGCTCGGCGTTGAACGCCGACACGCCGGCGACGGACTGGGCGAACCAGGAGCCGAGGAAGAACGCGGCCATCACCAGGCCCAGCGAGCGCGAGTACACGGTGCGGCGCAGCCCGGCCGCGCGGGCCCATGCGGGGGAGTCGTTCCCGGCGTGCGGCCGAACGAGTGAGCCCACGTCAGTCGGGCCAGGTGCCGGTCAGCCGACGGGTCCCGGCCGCGCCACCGCGGTCGATCGCCGCCTTCACGAGGGCGAAGACCGCTCCTTGCAGGGCGGCGGCGAGCAGCACTTCTCCCCAGGTGCGGTCCTGGTCGGTGGCCTTGGGCGCTTCGTCCTGATGGCCCAGCAGGGCCCACAACCGCTTGAACACCGCCCCCGCGACGGCGCCGCCGAGCACGCCGAACAGCAGTCCGAGCGGCTTGTAGAGGATCTTGACCATCATCATCTCCCGGGTGGACCGCCGCAGCGTGACCGACAGGTGTGGATCGAGCAGGACTCAACGATGCGCGTCACGACGCTTGCCAATCACGTTCCCGACCTCCGGCCGCTGATCCTGATCGGCGGCGCCTCGCATCCCCGGCCAGGGGGGCAGGTCGGTCAGGATCCGCGCCGGCCGCGACGGTGGCCGGCCCGACAGAGGCGGGGCGGGCGGCAGCGGTCCTGGTGCCGTGGAAACGACGGTCATGATGTCAACACTCCTTCCAGTTCCGCCGATCCGCCTACCCCGAGCCGCTGTCGCCACGCACCGCCGCGGGCCTCCATCCCACCGCGATGCGTACGGGCGCCGTCGCCGACCAGCGGCGGCGCGCCACCGTCGGCAGTCACTCACCCGTGGGACGGGTCCCTTCGGGCAGACGCCGCGGCACGGGCCCGCACCCGGCACCCGCTCCAGCGCTGCGCCTGCGCCGCCGACGGGTCGTGACGTCGCGGCGGCCGCCCGGGCATGCAGCGGAGCGAAGACCTGCGTGCACTGCCATCGCGGACCTGCCCTCCTGCCCGGGAGTCGGACGCGCTGCGGACGGGCTCGAATGGGCTCGGCTGGTTGCCGTCCGGCCGGGCATGGGGCCGAATCGGTAGGAGCCGGGCATACCGGCTGCGAGCCGGGGCATGCGATGCCCGTCCGATCCATCGACTCGAAGGTGAGTGCAGTCATGAGCAAGGTGCAGGAATCGATCGACGTCAACGTGCCGATCAGCACCGCGTACAACCAGTGGACGCAGTTCGAGGACTTCCCGAAGTTCATGGACGGCGTGGAGGAGATCACCCAGACCGACGACCGGCACAACCACTGGAAGACGAAGATCGCCGGTGTCAGCCGGGAGTTCGACACCGAGATCGTCGACCAGGTTCCGGACGACCACGTCGCCTGGCGCACCGTCGGCGGCGACGTCAAGCAGACCGGGATGGTGAGCTTCGAGCCGATCGACGCCACCCACACCCGGGTCATGATGGAGATGGACTTCCAGCCCGACGGCATGGCCGAGAAGGCCGCCGACATGATGGGCATGCTCGACCGGCAGGTGAAGGGCGACCTCAAGCGGTTCAAGCACTTCATCGAGGAGCGCGGCACCTCCACCGGCGGCTACCGCGGCACCCTCTGACACCGCGTCCCCCGCGCCCCCGCCGCCGTACCGCGGCGGGGGCGTCGCGTTCGGCCGCCTCGGCGGCGTTTGTCCGGGGCGCTCAGAAGCCGTAAGACACGTGAGGCAAGTGGGCCTGACCGGTTCGTGCTTCACAGATGTCCGTGGGTTCGTCGGGACGTACGGCACGTCAGTGGTGCGCGTGCCTGGCGGTCCGGGCAAGGCTTGTCGCCGAGGTCGGGGTGGAAGGTCGCCGCATTCACCGTGCCGGGGAGACAGCCGGCCGGCTGTCCGGTTCCGCCCGGGGGAGGGTGCGGACTGGGCGGGTGGCGAGGAGGGTGGTGGCGGTGAGGAGTGCGACGGCGGCGCCGGTGAGGAGGACCGCGTCGGTGCCGAAGGCATGGGTGGCGGGGCCGGCGAGGGCGCTGCCAAGGGGGTACAGGCCGACGGAGCCGGCGACCTCGTAGGCGTGGACGCGGTTGAGGACTTCGCCGGGGACGTGGGTCTGGACGGTGGTGGCCCACATGACGCCCCAGAGGCCGATCCCGGCGCCGACGGCGAGTTGGGCGGCGGCGAGCGCCCAGAGGGGGAGGCCGAGGACGATGCCCAGGGGGTAGAGCGGGTAGGCGAGCATGGCGGCCGCGCCGGCGGCGAGCGGGTGGGCGGGTTTCCAGCGGATGGCGAGCAGGCCGCCGACCACGATGCCGGCGCCGAGGGCGCAGTTGAGCAGGCCGAAGGCGGTGGCGCCGTGTTCTGGAACCACCACTCCGGCGGCGACGGAGAGTTGCGGCCCCCAGGACAGGACGGCGAAGACCATCCAGATGGCGATCACGCCCCAGAGCCAAAGGGGGACTGGACCCGACGCTGGTCCGGAGCGGGCCGAGTCGTACTCGGCCCGCCGGCCACACGGGCACCGAGCACGAAGACATCGTGCTCGGTGCCCGGACGCAGCGCCGTCCTCCTTCGCAAGGCGAGCCTGCCGATGTCACCGCCGGGCGCGTGCTGCGGGTGCTCGGTTCGCCGCGCTGAGCCGGTGGGCCGTGGACCGCGCCGGCCGGACACCGCCTGCCCGGGGTGGCAGGGACGAAAGCCGAGGAGGTGTCGCGGTCAGCCGGTGCAGGCCATGGCGCGGGCGTGGCCCTCGTGTTCGTTTCGTGCGGCTTCCAGCAGGGTGCGCCAGGAGGTCACGGTCGGGCGGCGGCGCAGCAGGGCGCGGCGCTCGCGTTCGGTCATCCCGCCCCAGATTCCGTGTTCGATGCGGTGATCGAGGGCGTGGGCGAGGCACTCGGTCCGCACGGGACAGCCGCCGCAGACCGCCTTGGCCCGGTTCTGGGCGGCTCCGTCCACGAAGAGATCGTCCGGGTTGGAGAAGCGGCATGCCGCACGGTGGTTCCAGTCGTTGTCCGGTGCCGACACTTCGCTGCCTGTCCTCTCGTCATTCTTGATCGCCTGATGCCCGTTACGCGCACGGTCATGCGAATATGCGAAGCGAAAGGTGAGGGCGATCCGCTGATGGTCCGTAAGGGAGAGCCGGCTGGGCGGTAACTCGTCCGGGTGGCCTCTCGCCCAAGGCGCGGCTTCGCTGCCCGCCCCGGTCATGTGAGTGCCGGCGCCTCCCGGCCGGCGTCTCCGGTGAGCGTCGGCCCCGTCCCCGCCACAGGTGTGCGGCGGGGACGGCGGTTCCGGACGGTGCTCGGCGGGCCTATCGGCCGCGGCGGGTGACGGGACCGAGGAGGGCGAGGCGCTCGTCCTCGCCGACGCCGCCCCACACGCCGTAGGGTTCGCGCACCGCGAGCGAGTGGTCCAGGCAGCGCTTGCGGACCGGGCACCGGGCGCAGATCCGTTTGGCCGCCGCCTCGCGTTCGTCATGGGCGCGGCCGCGTTCTCCGGACGGGTGGAAGAACAGGCGCTCGTCCACGCCCCGGCATGCCGCGCGCAGTTGCCAGTCCCACTCCTGGTGGATCGGCTCCGGCAGACGCGATGTCACCGCCATGAACAACCCCTCTCTCGACGATCATCGACCGCGCCGGATCGGGCCCGGCGGGCGCGCACGGCACTGCGCCTTACCGCCGGGTGCGATTCCATGCCTGCCGCGTGCCGGTCCGGCTGTGTTCGCGGGTGGTGGCGCGTCGGGTGTCACCAGCGGTACCAGTGGCCGCGACTGCGGGTGGAGGCGGCAGCGGGCGAGGAAGCCGATCAGCCGGCCGGCCAGGAGGAGGACGGCGACCCACCACGGGGGCCCTGACGGCGAAATCGGCACCGGACAGGATCAGGGCAGGGGAGGGCCTCCTTCACGGTCGACGGCGCCATGCGTGCCAGGCATGTCCCGCCCGTCGGGGGCCGCGGCCTGTCGAGGTGCTCGTTGCCGCGGCTCTCGCCGGGCTCCTGTGGCCGGGTGGTTTGGCCTCGCGGATCGGGGTGAGAAGACCTCCCGGGCGGCATGTGGGAGCCGGCCCGTGGCGGCGCGTCCCCCCTTGCCGCCACGGGCCGCACCCCGCCGTTCCCCTCATCTCTTCCACGGTCCACCCCGAGGTGGGCGGCCACTGCGGGGTGCGGGGCAGTGGCCGAACCGGGAGGACGCCGCAGTGGCGGCTCGCGCCCTTCGAACTCGCGCCCTTCGAAGAGGACACCACCGGCAAAGCCCTTCCCCGCTGCCTCCGTCGAGGGCCCGGTGGCGACCGATGGCGCGAACAGCTGTCGGCCGCCGGAGTGGAGAGCCATGAAGACTTGAATGAAAGATTTTTCGCCATCTTGCGCAAGGCTCTCGGGCGGTCGCCGGTTCCACCCGGGTGGCGGCGACATGTACGCAGGGGAGAGGGCTGGTGAGAGCCGTTCGTAGCCGCTGGTCAGCGCAGCGTGATCGTCGCAGCCCGACTTCACATGGTGAACGGATGTTCCGATCGGCACCTGCATGACATGGCCGAATCGCAGGCAAGAGCACGGCACGCGCCGGAAGTTGGCTTCACTTCGTGATCTGATGAGCGGCGCGGGAGCCGATCGCCGGAGCCCGCGCCGATCGACCAGTGTCAGTCCCCGACAGGAGGCTCGAACGTGTCGTACTCCTCTTCCCGCCTGCACCGGCTGTGGCGCCCACTGCTGCTCGCCATAGCCCTGGCGGCAGGCCTGTTCTCCACTTCCGTCCCGGCCGGCGCAACCACGCAGGCCAGCGCCTTCGCCGCGGTGACCTTCGACGTGGACGCGAACACCGCGTACGGCGACACCGTCCTGGTCTCGGGCAGCGTGGCGCAGCTGGGGTCGTGGAACCCGGCCGCCGCCGTGCCGCTGACCACCGCGTCGGCGACGTACCCGCGGTGGACCGCAACCGTCCAACTCCCGCTCGGTGCCACGGCGCAGTACAAGTACCTGATCCGGTCGGCGAACGGCGCGGTGACGTGGGAGAGCATCCCCAACCGCACGGTGAACGTGCCGACCGTCGGCACGGCGACCACCAGCGACCGCTGGAACACGGTGAACGGCGCCACCGTCGGGACGGTCTTCCACGTCAACGCGGCCACCACCTACGGCCAGAACGTCTACGTGGTGGGCGACATCGCCGAACTCGGCGGCTGGAACCCGGCCAAGGCCGTCGCGCTGGGCACCGACACCGGCAGCTACCCGACCTGGACGGGCAGCATCCCGCTGCCGCCCAACACGGCGGTCCAGTACAAGTACCTGAAGAAGAACCCGGACGGCACGCTCGTCTGGGAGGGCGGCCCCAACCGCGGCATGGTCACCCCGTCGGGCGGCCTCCTGGCGATCAACGACACCTGGAAGTAGCCGCCGACCGGGCCGCGCGGGGCCGCCGGGCCGTCGCTCCCTCCCGGGGGCGCACGGCTGGGCGGCCCCGCGCGGCACAGGTGGCATGGCAACCCGGGTGCCGCCGCCTACCCGGTGGTCTCGCACAGCATCAGCATGCAGGTCATCGGCCTGGAGCCGGACCTGCTCGACCGTGCGGCGGGCCTGCCCGCAGCCGCCGAGCTGCCGCCGCCCGGCGCGCCGGCGATCGCCCGCTGCCGACAGCTCCGAGCCCGTGGCCAGCCGCTTGGACGGCGTGCGGCAGGCGCCCGGAGACCGGGGTGGCGGGGCCATGGTCGAGGTCGATCGCTCGACCACGGGCCGGCCGACGTCGCTGCGATGTTCCCCGGATTCCGCGAGCTGTTCCGTACGAAGGTTCGCGGTCCCCCACGGCCGGGACAGCCCCGGCGCCCGTCCGTGCCGCGTCGGCTTCTAGCCTCGGGCTTTCACCAGCCGGGCTTTCCATGTCTTGATCACGGCTGCGGGCATGCCCCTGACCAGCGAGATTGGGACTTGTCGAGGGTCCTGTCGGGTGCGAGGAAGGAAGCACTTCTCAGGTGAAGCGGCACGTCGCCATCCACCCGGGCCCCGCGACGGGACTCCCGTGGTCGCCTATGCTCGCAGCGACGAGGTCGCCCGCACGGTAAAGAACGGGACCCGGGGTGCGGACAGGGTCGTTTGCCTCGTCACCTTCACGTGGTCGACGCCGAGCTGCTAACCGCGCCGAGTCGTCCGAACAGGTTGTCCGACGGGTGGTCAGGAAAGCAGAAAGTGCCTCTGACCAGCGAGAATGAGGATTGTCTAGGCCCTTGTTCCCGCGCCCGTCGGAGGCACTTCCCAGGTGAGTAAGCGTATCGGGTCGTACCCGCGTGTCCGGGTCGAGGGCACCGGTCGAGGGGTGGTCTCGCAGTCCGGCGCCCTGCTGCTGGTCGAGACGGCCGCAAGACGGGGCTGGACGCGGCGATATCGACGGCGCTGGCGCCGTGGCGCAAGGCTCGCACGGTCCACGACCCGGGCAAGATCCTCCTGGACGTCGCGCTCGCGGTCGCCCTGGGTGCGGACTGCCTGTCCGATGTCGCGATGCTGCGGGCCGAGCCTGCCGTGTTCGGGCCGGTGGCCTCCGACCCGACGGTCTCGCGCCTGATCGACACCCTGGCTTCGGCCGGGCCCCGTGCACTGGCGGTGATCCGGCGGGCACGAGCCGAAGTCCGAGAGCGGGCCTGGCGGCTGGCCGGCGAGGCGGCTCCGAACGTGGGTGACGAGGTGATCGTGGACATCGACGGCGTGCTGGTTCTCGCGCACTCCGAGAAGGAGCACGCCGCCAAGACCTGGAAGAAGACGTTCGGCCATCACCCGCTGTTCGCGTTCGTCGACCACGGCCCGGGCGGATCCGGCGAGCCGGTCGCCGGGCTGCTGCGGCCGGGGAATGCGGGCAGCAACACCGCCGCCGACCACATCGAGGTCGCCCGTCTGGCCCTGGCCCAGCTGCAGAAGAGGCACCGGCGGGGCCGCCGGACGCTGATCCGCACCGACTCCGCTGGCGGCACGTACGACTTCCTCAACTGGCTGACCGCACGGGGGCGATGGCTGTCCTACTCGGTGGGGATGACCATCACCGACGCCATCCACGCCGCCGTGCTGAAGATCCCGACCTCTGCCTGGACCGCGGCCGTCGAACCTGGCGGCGAGATCCGCGAGGGCGCCTGGGTCGCCGAACTCGCCGGCGACGTCCTTACCGGCTGGCCGACCGGCATGCGGCTGATCGTCCGCAAGGAACGACCGCACCCAGGCGCCCAGTTGCGCTTCACCGACGCCGACGGCATGCGGCTGACCTGCTTCGCCACCAACACCAAACACACGCCGATCACGCGCCTGGAGCTACGGCATCGCCAGCGGGCCCGCGCCGAGGACCGCGTCCGGGCCGCCCGCGACACAGGCCTGCGCAACATGCCGCTCCACGACGCCGCCCAGAACCAGGTCTGGCTGGAGATCGTCCAGCTGGCGCTGGACTTGCTCGCCTGGATGCCCATGCTCGCCCTGACCGGGCGCGCCCGCCGGTGGGAGCCCAAGCGGCTGCGACTGCGACTGTTCTCCGCCGCCGCCCAACTCGTCACCACCGGCCGCCGCAGCTACCTCCGTGAGCTGCCCCGGCTTTCGTGGAGTCCGCGATCGTGTGATCAAGCGACTTGCGGGTGTTGGTCCAGGCTCGCCCAGTATGCCTGTTCGTACTCGTCGGGTGGCATGTAGTCGAGGGCGGAGTGGAGTCGTTCACCGTTGTACCACGCGACCCACTGGAAGACGGCCCGCTCAACCTCGTCGAAGTCCCGCCATGGTCCCTGATGCTCGATCAGTTCGGCTTTGAACGTACCGTTCAGGGCCTCGGCCATCGCGTTGTCGTACGAGTCTGCGACGGAGCCCACGGACGCCGAGGCGCCGGCCTCGGACAATCGCTCTGTGTAGCGAATGGACACGTATTGCGACCCGCGGTCGCTGTGATGAATCAAGCCGGCGCCCTTCTTGATCTTCTGTCGCCACAGCGCCATCTCCAACGCGTCCAGCGGCAGGTCGGTCCGCATGTGGGTGGCGGCCTGCCAGCCCACGATCCGGCGGGAGTACGCGTCCAGGACGAACGCCACGTAGACCCAGCCCGACCAGGTACGGACGTAGGTCAGGTCGGCCAGCCACAGCTGGTTCGGGCGCTGGGCGGCGAAGTGGCGGTTGACCAGGTCCGGCGGACGAGGTGCCGCCGGCTCCGGGACGGTGGTGCGGCGCCGCTGCCCGCGGATCACGCCCTCGATGCCGAGCTCGCGCATCAGCCGCTCGACGGTGCACCGCGCGACCTGGTGGCCGGCGCGGACCAGGGCCCGCGTGATGCGGCGGACCCCGTAGGTGCGGCCCGAGTCCTCCCACACCGCTGTGACCAGCGGAATCAGTTCCTCGTCGCGGAGCCGGCGGGCCGATTTCGGCCGCTGCTTGCGCGCGAAGTACGTCGACGGCGACAGCTCCAGCACCCGGCATACGGGATCGACCCCAAAGCCGTCGCGCAGGTGGTCGATCACCTGCTCGGCCTCGTCCGGGGACGGTCGATCTCCTGGGCAAAAAACACGCTGGCAGCCTTGAGGATCTCGTTGGCCCGCCTCAACTCGGCGACTTCCTTGCGGAGTTCCTTCAGCTCGTCCTGCTCTGCGGTCGTGAGCCGATCGTCGCGCTCTCCGGCGTCGGCCTCGGCCTGGCGCACCCAGGACCGCAGGGCCTCCTTGTGGATACCCAGGTCACGGGCCACGTGAGCGACGGGCCGACCCGTCGAGCGGACCTCGCGCACGGCGCGCTCACGAAGTTCATCGGGGTACTTACGGGGTGCTGGCACTGCTCGTGGTTCTCCTTACGTCTGGATCGTAACAAACCCAGACATCAAGGACTCCAGGAAAGCCAGAGCAGCTCACCGCCTCGCCCGCCACTGGCCCTGGACCGACGTGATCACCAGCGCGTTCGCCTGCCTGCACACGCTGCCAAACCCCGGCTGACCAGCGACATCCCCGTCCCAACGAGCAGCGGACCGCTTCCGGAGCCGTGGAACCCCGGCGCCCACCCGACGCGACAGCCGGGCCCTCGGTCTGCCTACAGACAGACAACCCAGCCCGGACAAGCAGAAACGGCCCGCCAGCCAAGCTGACGAGCCGTCATGCAAGATCGAGGCTAGAGTCCTGCCATGGCTCCCACCACCGATCCGATCGCCCGCGCCGTCGAGGTCACTGACATCACCTACCTCGAAGCCTGCGGTTGGATTCCCGAGGTGGGCCGATGAGCACCCCGGACCTGGGCCGTCCTGCGTGGTTCACCGGCTCCGACGAGAAGTTCGCCGTGTTGCGCCGCGCCGCCCAGGCGCGCGGCGTGGTCCTCGACCCGGTCACACCGCCGGGAGAGCACGACGCCCAGGAGCTGACCGACGAGCTCGCCGACGTTCTCCTGGCCGAGAGCGGCTTCGGCGCCGACTGGGAGATCACACCGTTCGGCGACCTGGTCGAGGACCTCATCGATGCCCTCAACCACTACGCCTACCCCGACTGAACCGTCCTCCTGCCACACCGCGCCCCGCCCTCCACGCGTACCGTCCCGGCCGGCACGGCAGTGTCAACAGCTTCGTCGAGGACCCGTCCACGGCCGGTTCGCCGCCGTCCACCAGCTCGCGAACCAGAGCGACGACCGCCTCCTCGGGGTCAGCCCGCCACCATGCGCCACCATGCGGCGGCCTCGGCGCCGGGCTCACCAGATGCATGCGGCTGACTGCTCCACGGCAGCCAGCGGCACCTCAGTGCCGGCCGTCCCTGCCTGCGCGCCGACGGCGCGGCGTCCCCGCTGCGCACGGGGGGCTGCCGGCCCTGTGGCGTGACGTTGGGTCAGAACGCCTCGTTGGGAGTCGGGAGCCGGTACTCGGGGGGTGTTGCTCTGTGGCTGGTCGTTGCTGAGTCACAGAGCCCGAGGTGGGAAGTGCGGGCGTTTCCGATTCGAGGCCGCCCGGCGTGCGGTACCGGACAGTTGTCGATGACCGCTGAACCTGTTCCGCGCACCGCTGGGATCACCGGTCACCCCGGACGCGATCGGCGACCTCATCGAGATCCAGGCCCTCGCCACCCGGGCCGGTCCGGAAGGACCGGTGGCACCGCACCGGACGATGCCCGCCCTCGGCCTGACGACGGTGGACGGCGTCACGTACCGCGGGCACGGAGGTGTGAACGCCCGCGGAGGACAGGGCCCCGCGCGGAGAGCAGACTGGAGTGGTAGGTAGGCGATCGGTCGAGGAGCGGCGATGTCTGCGTTCGATCCCAGTCTGATCTGCACACGGATGATGCCTCATTCATCCACCACCCGATGGGTCCGGCTGACCGATCCTCCCTCCGGACACATGTCCCTCGACGTCCAGGACATCGATCCACTCGTCTCGGTAGGGGAGATAGTCGTCTCCGAGACCTATTGGCGGCACCTGACGGCCGACGAGATCCACGAACTGCCCGAGGACCAGCAGGACGACCCGGCCCAGCACGTCGTCCAGGACACCCGGGTCGTCGTCAGAGGCCATGGTGCGCAGTCCGTGCCCGTGGAGCCCGATCAGGACGTCGACATCGAACTCGTGTGTGAGCACACGTCCGGTGACGGCGCGGAGGAATGGCACGTGGGGCGCCTGGTCGCCCACTTGTCCGGCCCTGCGACCAGTGAGCTGCCGCTGTACTTCGCGATCGGCGGCGACGGCGTGGAACCGCACGTCTCGGAGGAGCAGCTGAGTGTCTGGCTCGACCCGGGCCAGGAGAGGAACCCCTCCTTCTCGATCGACAGCGCTCCGTCCGGCGCCGACGTACGCGCCTGTCTCATCGGCGGTGAGCGGACCATCCGCTCCTCGGAGATCCTCGTCGAGAAGGAGCAACAGCTCACCTATCAACAGGCCCTGCATCTCGGGCTGCTCGACGGCATGACCGAGGACGAGCTGGACGTGGTGCGGGAGAACGGCTTCAGCCGCACGGTGCAGATCGCGCACGCCACGGGCTCGGACCCGGTTCGGGTGTCGTCCGGGAACCAGGTCAGGGTAAACGTCGCGTGCCGGGCCCCGGAGAACGGCGGCGGCGTCGAGCGGGCACACGTGGCGCTGGTCGCCCCGCAGTGGAAACCCGTCACCGTCCCCGTCACCGCGGTGGTCCAGAGTGTGTCGGTCTCCCTGGACAAGGACAGGTTCACCCTCGCCCGGGCCGCGCGTGCGGGGCTCGACGTCACCGTGTCCTCGGGACTCGGCACCGCGGGATACGTGATGTTCGAGCTCTGGGGAGGCGGCGACGTCGTGAGCCTGCCGCCGCCGGCGCCTCTGGTCTACGGGCCCCAGGCGAAGGTCCGCACGTGGATCCCGATGTCCGTCTCGCCCACCGCGCCCCTGGGCCCGGCCGACCTCCGGCTGGTGGCGCTGTTCAGCGCCGCAGGCGCGGAGGACGCTCTCACGACCACCTTGGACTTCCACGTCACGGTCGTCCCGAGCGCGACAGAAGTGCGGGTGAGCCCGACCGTCATCGGCGTGCCCACAGGATCATCCGGCCTGCTGACGGTCGCCGTGCTCTCCGGCGGGGGCTCCAAGGAGGTCGAGCTGACCCCCGGTCCGCTGCCGCCGGGCGTGCGGATGGAATCGGCGACACTGTCTCTGGGCCCCACCGACACCGAGGTGCAGCGTGTACTCCGCATCGACGTCGATCCGGACAACGCCCGTCTCGTGTCCGGCCAGCCCGTGGAGATCCGCTGGAAGGCCGGCCACGGCCAGAGCGGGACCGCGGTGTTCCGGCTGACCGTCCTTCAACGGCCCGAGTCGAGGACGTTCTCGCAACCGATCATCACTCCCGCGGGTGTCCCGCTGGCCGGGCGCGCCGAATTCGTGATCAACAGTGACGGATCGGCGCGGTTCAAAGGATTCATGCGGGCCACGGGACTCTTCTCGTACAAGTTCACCGTCCGAGCCGTCCTGCAGTCGCGCAGCCGCGCCGTGGCGGTCATCCACCAGAAGTCGGGACGGGTGTACGGAACCGACACGCCCGGCCCGCGTCAGCTCGACTGGGACGAGCCCGCGGACGCTCAGGTGATCGCCGACATGTGGCCCGACTTCCGTGGGGGCTCGATCGCGGCGAGCCGCAGCTCGGACATGATCGGCCTGGTCGGCGGCGGCGCGGAGCTGGTCGGCGACGTACTGGAATTCGCCGTCGCGAACGCGCTGCTCCTCCCCTTCGGGCCCGCCGGGCAGTGCCTGGCCGGCCTGTCCTTCGTCGGCAGCGAGATCGGCGACATCGCCGACGCCCCGATCATCGGACCGGGAGGCCTGGCCGGTGTCCTGGTGGCCGGTGGCGTCGCCTTCCTCGTCAGTCCCGCCCTGGTCATCCCGGCCTTCATCGGCGGAGCGCTCATCGGCGAGGCTCTCGTGGGACACCGGCCACTCGAACCGCCGGAGAGGGCGGAAGCCGAGCGGGTCTTCGGGGACACCTTGCCGTGGGACCGCATCCGGCTCACCAATATGTCGGGGCCCGGAGGGAGTCCGGTGACGCTCCCTTCCTACGACGGCACCATCCTCGTCAACCTGGGCGACGGGTTCGACAGTCCGCTGAACTGGACTCTTCCGCCGACGGTGTGGCCCTTCACCTCGAAGCCCGGACAGACTCTCATCCACGAACTCACGCACGCCTGGCAGATCGCACACAAGTCGTTCAAGCTCGAGTACTTCTGGAAGGGCGCGGTCGACCTGTTCCGCGCCTTCACGAGTGCCGCCGTTGGCGGCGACCTCTACACCGCCTACCGCTACGGGCCCGCCGGAGAGCCGTGGCGGCACTACGGGCTGGAGGAGCAGGCGTCCATCGTCGACGAATGGTGGGCGGGGACGACGGACAGGTCGTCCGGACAGTTCCCGCCGGGCGCTACACGACCGGGGAAATCCGAACAGGACCCCTACTTCCGCTACATCTCCGAGAACCTCCGCATGGACGAACCTCTGTGACCACGGCCGGGACACCGCTCGCCACCCGGCGCCGGGGACAGGGGGCGCGGGCCGGGCCCGCTGGGCGGTGGCCCGTGGGCCTTACCGCTCGCAGGTCCCGGCGGAGCAGGACGCCCGCCACCGGGACTGCGACCAGCCGGCGGGAGGCGAGTTCCTCGGCGACGGCGAGTTCGCTCAGGACGGCCGGGCCGGCGGCGCGGACGGCCGCCGCCTTCACCGCGGTACGTCGCGGTGATCGCGTAGTCGCGGCTGGGGGGCGTGGCCGTCGTTCTCATGCCTTCGGGTCGATCGGCGGTGTGGTGTGGAGCTCGGCTTCCGGAGCCAGCTCCAAGCCGGCCATGGCGAGGAAGTCGGTGAGTTCGAGCCAGCCGCCGTTGGTTCCGACGTCCCAGCTGGTCCAGACGTCCCACTGCGACGGGCAGCCCCCGGAGGTCTGCACCACCCGCGCGAGGGTCACATCCTCGTGCAGGTGGGCCTCGACAGCGCCCAGATGTTGGTCGTGGGCGATGAGGAGGTCGTCCACGAGACCGATCAGGCGGACGCTTCCGCCGGGGAACTGGAGGGTGAGACCGGCCGTGAAGCTGACACGGCCGTCGTTGTAGTCGATCTGCCGAACTGACCGGATCGTCTGCCCGACAAACTGGGTCACCGGAACATCCGGCGAATCGTCGATCACGGAGACGCTTCCGTACTCCTCCATCGAGTACGGACCGTGCGGCTGGTCGGCCCGCAGAGACACGCCGGTCGAGGGCGTACGGAACAGAACCGGGCCCAGCCCCTCCAGGTGAAGCCACAGGTACACCAGCGACGGATCGTCGTCAGCGTAGTGATGCCAAGCCGTGGTCGCCTTCAGCAGTCGCCTCCCGATCAGGTCGGCGGCAAACAGCTCCTCATCGTCGATCACCCGCCGATGCTCGCACGGCCTCACCCAGAGGACACGCGAATTCCTGACCTGCTGCCGCCGCTAGGAGCCGTCCCACTGAAGTTGCTGGCGACCACGGACGAGCGAAGCCGGCCGATATGCCTTGGCCTCACATGTCGCGATTACTATGGTGCCGACTCATGGCCACTGAGCTGCGAGAACTCCGTCGTGGATCCGCCTCACGATCGGAGGCCTCCCAGGAACTCGAGGTTTCCGTCCAGAGAGGCGCTTGTGCCAGCCGTGGTCGGCGGCCTGCCAGGCGGACACGCAGGACGACGAAGGTCGAGGTCAGCTGGTCGCGGGAGCCGCGCCGCCAGGTCACCGTCCGGGCCGCTTTCCGACCTGCGGCCCGGACGTGCTCGGCCAGCGGAACCGGACGGGTGCGGTAGCGGGGGCTTGGGCACGGGCTTGGGGCCGAGTCCGCCATGGGGCGGCTGGCATGTGACGGTATGGACCGGATGGGCGGTGGCAAGGCCTTTGACCTGCACGATCCACCGCAGACCGCGCCAGCCGTCCTTCTCCGGGCTGAGGCATGTCTCAGAGACATGCGGACCGCAGTGGGCCCCGCCTGTCGCTGTGGACGCGACATTCCATACTGACGAACGAGCAGCGACGGGTCTGGGGTGCGGCCCCGGCTTGCGCCGGGCCGCACCCCAGACCCGTCTCCATCAGTTCCTGCGGGATTCCGGCCGGGTGCCGCGGTGTCCCTTTTCCTGGCCGGGGGTGCCGCGGTCCTGCGTGCCGGGATCCGGGGGGGTCAGCCGATGAGGTGGCTGACGCCACCGTCGCCGCTGCCCACGGTGTTCTGGCCGACGACGCAGGTCTGCTGCGGGTTGTTGTTCAGGACCTTGGCCTCGATCGGGACGGCGAGGCCGATGAGAGCGCCGACGCCGATGTTGTGGATCTCGGGGAGGCAGAGGTTCGGGTTGTCCAGGGTGTGGGTGTTGGGGCTGTGGTTGCCCTGGGTGCCGGTGGCGTTGGTGCCGCCGTTGCCCTGCAGGGAGGTGGCGGAGCCGTCGGAGTCGCCGATCGCCATCGCCGGGAAGGCGGACATGGTGACCGCGGAGACCGCGATGCCGACGGTGGCGAGCGTCTTCTTGAGCACGGGGGAGTTCCCTTTCAAGGCAGGGGGTGTGTATCGGATCGACAGGTTCAACGCGCCGCACTGCCCGAAGTGGCTGAGCCGACAGGGTGAACCTTTTCGAAAGGAACGCCCCTGCCCCATGGAACAAGTTGGGCGGCTGTGATCACGGCGCCAGGCCTGCGCCCGAGCAGCCCTTTTCCGAGCTCTCCGCCGACCAGCCGATGGGCGAGCACGTCGAGCGGCCGCCCAGTGGAGAGCTCGCCCTTCGAGGAGCCGATCGCGAGGCCTGCCCTGCCACGGCAGACGACTCCCGTGGCGCGCGAAGCGGAATGACGACGCTCGCCGAGGCTCGGGCACTGCTCAGGACCTGTGGACCGGTCCCGGGGACCCAGGACCGACAGGGTGGCGATGCGGCCTCCGTCCGCCTGGCGCGCCTGCGGACCGTCTCGGCCACCTCACGGCCGCCCCACGGAGGCCGAGACCAGCGCGCCGTCCACACCCTTCGTCACCTGCGAGAACTCGGGATGGAGGGGCTCACCGGGTTGCCCGTAGGAGGGCGTCGTGGAGTTGTTGGCGATTCATGGTCGACCGATGGGGGATCTGCAGTTCCTGGGCGCGCCTGTACAGCTCTTTCCTGGTCAGGCCGGAGATGTCCTCATGCACCGTTCCTTTTCGCCGGCCGGGTTTTCCTGTGCGGCCCCGCCCGCCGCTCCCCTTTGTGGTGGCATCATTTGCGATGGGCCTCGAACGGCTCTCCCCGCGTCCGGGTCCTCTGACGGTCCCGCCGAGGGACGCCAGGCTTTGACGTAGCGAGTTGATCTCGCGGTTGGCCAGTTTGTCCTCGACGGTGCGGCGGATCTGCTCATGGCGCGCGTCAGTGTAATTCCACGGGTCCCAGGCGACGGTGAGCAGGTCGATCAGTCGCTCGGCCATGCGGAACTCGTCATCGGTAAATTTTCGCTCCTCCGCGGGCATGTGGTCGAGTCCGCGGCGCGGGTCGCGCACCTCGTCCGGGAAGTAGAGGGTGTGCAGTGTCAGCAGTCCTCTCTCGGCGTGTACTGCGGCCAGGTACATCCTGTCCCGCATGGAGAACGTGGCAATTCCCGCCCGGTTCGAGCGCTCCATTGCGTAGGCCAGCAGCTGGTAGATCTTGGCGTGACCTTTCCCCCGCGGGTCGAGGTAGTAGGAGGCCCGGAAGTACAAGGGGGATACGTCGGAGAAATTGACGAACTCAGTGACCTTGATTTTCCGGCTTTTTTCCGGGATGGCTTCTTCGAGCTCTTCGGGTTCGATGGCCAGATATTCCCCGCCGCCGGCGTCAAATGCTTTCACGAGGTCACGGAAATCGACCTCGGTGCCGGTCCGCTCATTCACCCACCGGATGCGGACCCGATCGGAAGTTCCGCGTTCGATTTGGTTGAAGGCGATGTCGTGGGATTCCACCGCCTTGTGGAGCGCCACTGGCAGCGTAATGAGCCCGATGGTCAGAACGCCGGTCCACACTGGTCCAGTCATGACAGCCTTTCCGTGCCCCGCTGACGTCCGCCGGTGGTGACACTCGCTCGGCGGTATCGATCATAATTTCCGACTGGTCGGCCTGGCTATCGCGGCCGATGGGGTTCGGCCGTTCGTGGAGCTTCCCCGCTCGATGGGCAGGGTGCGTCAGGCCCCTGGACAAGCATTCGCGCGTGTCCGGAAGACGCCGAGCAACTGCCTCGGAACTGTCGGCCGCGCCGCTCCGGACGTTTCCTGCCATCGGGGGGCGGGTGTTCGGATCGCCCCGGACAGGAAGACGAAGTGGGGTGGACGGCTCGCGGATAGCGGATTGGCGGCACCTGCCGGCAACGGTCGGAACGATGTTCTGGATCGTGGTCACGTCCGGCGGAGCGGTCACCACGCCGGCACAGCTCGACGATCTCGGCCTTGAACTCCGGCGTGAACGAGCGGCGAGGACGCGGCTTCTTCTTCCCGTGCTCTCCAGGACGGACATCGTCCTTCCGAGGCCGAACCCCCTGATCAGGAGTATCCGTCAAAGCGGGTCAAGCCCAACCGACCTGCCCACGCCCCAGGCCGCCCTGGAGCGAGCCGTCGCCCGCTACGACGCCGCGCTGTCCACCCCGACCGGCGCAAGGCCGCGGCCAGGGGGCCGAGCTGCTGCGCCAGGTTCCCAGGCCGGAGCCTCCGGTCGACCGGTCGACCCGGCGGACACGCCGTCGGCGGGTTCCGATCGGCTCGAAACTTCGATGGCGACGGCCGGGGTCGGACGAGAGGGGGCTGTGCCATCCTCGTGCACGTGATTGATCCCCCGAACGGCGGCTGGTCCTTCGCCACGGCCCGAGAGTCGGCCCGATTCGGCGCCTGCCTGGCGAACCGCGTCCCCGGCCTCCCCCACCTCCGCGGCGTCCAGCATGCGGGCGGCGCGGACGGGACGCTGTGCGGCATCCCGGAACGGCGCATCGCCCGCGTCCGGAGCCTGTTCGTCCCCGACGACCCGCGGTCGTGCCCGCGGTGCCGCGAGGAGGCGGAATCGGCCCCGACGCAGCCGTGCGTCCAGGAGCGCCTGCACGACCGTGTCCTGGAATCGGTTCGGAGCGAGATCCGTGACGAGTTGCTCGCCGCCCTTCGCGAGGGCGCGAACGTTCCCGTGTGGCTCAACTGCCCCTCCACAGTGGCGCAGCACTACGCCAGGCTCGACGGGCTGACCGACGGCGCCGGCCCCGCCGCCGAGGCTCTGGCGGCAGCGGCGCGTCCCGGGGTGGCGAACGTGGAGCACGATCGCTGGCGCTTCCTGGTCGTCCTGCCGGAGGACGGTCGCCCACCCGTCGTCGCTCGCGGGCCACGCGACCTCGGCTGACACCACGGGCGGCCGCCCGCAACCGGTATCTGCCCGTGTGCGCCTCGATGCGTTGCGACGTCAGCGGCCGGACTGCACGGCCGAGAGGATCAGGAGCCGTTCCAACGCCGGAAGCGATCACAGCGCACCCATTCGCGTAGCTCGAAGTGGTCCAGGAAGCCGCGCCACTCCTGGGCGGTGGGCTCGTGGTGCTCCTCGCGCGGCCGCAGTGAGCGGTGGCGGGCGGTGAAGGCCCGGTGGCGGGTGATGACGTCCTCCGGGTAGACCGCGGCAGGTGGCCAGGCGAGGTCGCCCTGGGCGTGTGCGCTCGCGACTTCGGCAGCCATCGCGTCCACGAGCGCGCCTGTCCGACCTCGGCACCGGGGACGTCCCCCTGCTGGGCGAGCCCGACCCCGACACGCCGGCCGGGTGAGAACGCCACGGCGTGCGGCAGGCCGCCCGAAGCGGTTCGCCTCGGCCGTGCCGCGCAGCGGCGTGGTGCTTGGACGGGCCGCGCGGCCGCCGGCTTCGCCGACAGGTTCTAGCCTGCCCGAGCAGCGGCGAGCATCGCCCCACGCCCCCCTGAACGCTCGGGCAGGGCCGGGTGGTTGTCCGGTGCTAGTTGAGCATGTGGGCGGCCTGGACCTGCTGGAGGTGGATGAGGACGTCATGGGTCTGGGCGAGGCGGATCCGGGGGGCGTCGGCGATGCCGGGGTAGGTGGCGCCGATGTTCTTGATCGTGTGGGGTTCGGCGAGCCACGTGCGGGCTGCGGTGGGGGTGTTGCGCAGGTCGACGACGTAGTCGCGGTAGCGGACCTGGTCGAGGGTGTACTCGGCGGTGCCTGGGACGGCGGGGGCGGCGGTGAACCGCTCCGGGACGCCGTCGTGGTTGAAGGCGTTGAACGCGCCCTGGTTGAAGGCGAGGCCGACGCTCAGGTAACCGGCGCCCAGTTGCTCGCGCAGGAACTCGCCCTGGACACGGGGGTGGCTGGCGGGGGAGTAGGTCCTGAGGGCGACGTGGGTGTTGTGGGCGGAGAGCATGATCTTGCTGCCGGTGCGCCGCTGCCACCAGGCGACGTTGTCCGCCATGACGCGGTCGCGGTGGAGCATGGCGGCGGGGATGTTCTGGGGGTCGTCCCAGTCGAAGGCGTACAGGGTGGTCATCTGGTGGATCGCGGTGGCGTGCTGGAGGGCCCAGACGTGGGCGTCGGCGCCGGCGCCGGGGTGCTGTTTGAGCAGTTCCACCGCCCGCCCGGTCCGTTCGGCGAGCTCCTCGCGTTCGGCGAGCGGCTTCGAGAAGTAGTCGTTGACGTAGGTCTCGGCGCTGGTGGTGGGCCGCAGGCCTCGGTACAGATCGGCGATCTGCGCGGCGAGCTCGGGGCTGGACGCGGCCGCGAACGCGTTCACCTTGTCGTACAGCCCGGGGCCGGCGAAGCCGTTGTCGTCGCCGACGAAGTGCACCGGGTCGTCCGCGTGCTTGACGTTGTAGGCGCGCATCCACTGGAGCAGATCGCGGTTCTCGGCGTTGTTCCACCAGTGGTAGGTGCCCTGGAACTCCTCGTCCATGATCTGCTTCAGGTCACCCTCACCGCGCGTGAGGTAGGCGTCGATCCGCAGTCCGCTGCTCCAGGCGGCTTCGAAGGCGAAGGTGCGAAAGCCCTTCTCCTCCACCAGGTAGCGGAAGAGACGGTGCTTGACGGTGACGAATTCGTGCGAGCTGTGGGTGGCCTCGCCCACGCCCACCACCTCGGCGTCGCCCACCATCGCACCGAACGGGCGCAGATCGGCCAGGCTGCCCCGGGGCTCGGTGGTGCGCAGCGGGTGAGCCACCCGGTCGAGGGCAGCCGCGGGCGAGCGGAACGCTGCGGCGTCGGAGGGGACCGACGGAGCGGACGGAGCGGACGGGGCGGACGGGGCGGCGGCGGAAGCGGTGGAGGTGGCGACCAGCGTGGCCCCGAGAGGGACGAGCAGCGCGGCCAGCAGGAACTTGCGCGTGGTGATCATGGCTCAACTCTGGCCGCACGCCGGTACCGCGGGCCATCCGGTACACCCTCCGACCGGCCCGGGGGTTGTCCTCACCCGCCGACCGACGGGTCACCGGGACCACGCTCCCCGTCGTGAATGGGAGTCGAGCACGCTGCTCCGCTCAAGCCCGGGGGGCACCGGCGAACCAACCGCCCCAACCGCCCCAACCGGAAACTCCACCTCCTACGGTTGCTGAGACGTGCCGCAGTCGGGAGAAGGACGGAATCCGGGCGGCCGCCCACGTGTTGCCGGGCCATGTCGTGCGGCTGGTGCCCCCGGCGCGGCACCGACCTGTCCGAGCGGTTTCCGCGGCTGGTGCCCGCGCTATCCGTCCTCCCGGCCGGCACGGCACCTGACCCGCGACCCCGTCAACGGAGCGACCAACAGCGGGGGCGGCTGCCTCGCGGTCGACTGAGGCCGTCCAGGTCCCGCCCGTGCGGTCCCGGCAGTCGAAGTGCAGGAAGATGTCGCCCTCGAAATCGTTCCCGACGGGAAGGAAGACCTCCTGAACGGCTCCGGGCGCCATGGGGCCCAGGTCTGCCGGAAGGTGCGGTGAGGCAGGGTTCTGCTGGGTCGGTTCTTCCCGTGACCGGCTTACGAGGTTCTCCTGAGCCGGTTCCCCTCGTGACCGGTGTACAGCGCCCACGCCGTCGCCTTCGGAGCCGACCTGCACCGACTCCATTGCCGAGCCGGTCATCTGGCGGACCACAAGCCCGAGCACCTGTCACTCGGACCTGTGGAAGTCGTCGATCGCGAAGAGCGGGCTCCGCGCGGCGCGCTGATCGTGCTCGATGCTGCTGAGCCGGCGTGCCACGGTGGCGGCCTGGGCCTCTGCTGCCGCCGCCTGGGCATGTGTCGCAGCCGCTTGGGCCTCCGCTGCCGATGCCTGCCGCACGGCCGCCTGGGCTGCAGTACGGGTTGCCGATGCCCTCCACCCGGCGAAACCGGCCGTCCCCGCACCCACCACCGCAGCCGCGATCGCGGTGATCAATGCCCTGTCCGTGTCGTCCTCCCCTCGGCCGCACTCCTGCGGCCGCCCGCCGTCACCGTGCCCACCCGCCCCACCCGCAACCCGGTGGCCCGGACGGCCCCGTCGCGACGCCGCACGGGTGGGCCGCGACCCCGTGCGGGCACCGGCGAGGACCGGCCGACCCCGATGGCGGGGGCCGTTCATCGCCGCGGCGGCGAGCCGCGGCAGGGGTGTCAGGGCGTCAGGGTGTCAGGGTGTCAGGACGATCTTGCCGGTGACGGTGCCGGACTCCGCCAGGCTCAGCGCCTCGGCGGCCCGGGCGAGCGGGAGGCGGGCGGCGATGCGGGCGGTGATCTCGCCGCGGTGCAGGGCGCCGAAGACCTCGGTGAGGTCGGTGCGCAGGCGGTCACGGAAGCGGTCCCGGCCGAGGGCGCGGCCGGCCCAGATGTTGTAGAAGTACGCGTGCCGCCCGTTGGGGAGGGCGTTCCAGAGCCAGGTGCGGGCGAGGACCTTCAGGACCGGCCACTGCTTGGAGCCGCTGTCGTCGCGGGTGGAGGCGCTGCCGTAGGCGACGAGGGTGCCGCCGGGGGCGAGCAGCTGCCAGGAGTCGATCACGCTGCGGCCGCCGACGTGGTCGAAGACCGCGTCCACCCCGCCGGGCGCCAGTTCGCGTACCCGGTCGGCGACGTTCCCGCCGCGGTAGTCGACGGGGATCACACCGAGTTCCCGCAGGGCGTCGTGGTGCCGGGCGGACGCGGTACCGATGACCGCCGCGCCGGCCGCGTGGGCGAGCTGGACCAGGACGGAGCCCACGCCGCCGCTCGCGCCGTGCACGAGGACCGTCTGCCCGGCCCGCACTCGCGCCCGGCGGTGCAGCATCTGCCAGGCGGTGATGCCGTTGACCACGACCGTCTCCGCCTCGGCGGCGGTGAGCCCTTCCGGGACGTCGACCGCGTCCGCCGCGTCGATCACCACGTGGCTGGACCAGCCGCCGATCTTCAGCAGCGCGGCGACCCGCCGTCCGGCCAGGTCCGGGTCGACGCCGGCGCCGGTGGCGATCACCCGTCCGACCAGGTCGTAGCCCGGGACGAAGGGGAACGGCGGCTGGTCGTAGTACCGGCCGCGGCGCATCTGCTGCTCGGCGAACGAGACGCCGCTCGCCTCCATGGCGACGACGACCTGGCCGGGGCCGGCCTGCGGTACCCGGCCGTGACGGATCTCCAGCCCCTCCGGCGCCACGATGCCGGGCAGAACGACCTGGGTCATGCGGTCGGTCTCCATGACCGTCCCCTTCCACGCTTCGAACACCCTGTTGCGTTCGTTAGAAGTTATAACTCCATGCTTCGGTAACAGTCAAGAAGAAGAGTGATAACCTCTAACTGAACGTCGGCGCCAAGGCCGGCCGAGGTTCGGAGGCGGCAGTGGCGGAGCCGGACGCGAAGACCCCCCGGGAGCGCTACCGCGCCCAGGTGCGGGACGAGATCAAGCAGCACGCGTGGGAGCAGATCGCCACCGCCGGAGCATCCGCGCTGTCCCTCAACGCCATCGCCAAGCGGATGGGCCTGAGCGGCCCCGCGCTCTACCGGTACTACGCCAACCGCGACGAACTGATCACCGAGCTGGTCCGGGACGCCTACCGAAGCCTCGCCGACACCTTCCGGGCCCACGGCGACGCCGGTGCCGACCTCGCCGCACTGGCCCGCGCCCTGCGCGCCTGGGCCCTCGACGACCCCCAGCGCTACCTGCTGGTCTACGGCACGCCGGTGCCCGGCTACCAGGCGCCGGAGGACACCACCCGGATCGCCGGCGAGATCATGGCCGTCCTCCTCGACGCCTGCGCCGGGCTGCCGCTCACCCCGACCGAGTTCGACGAGCACCTCGACGACCACCGCGCCTGGGCGGGCGACCACCCCGCGCCGTCCTCGGTGCTCCGCCGCGCCGTGACCTTCTGGACCCGCCTGCACGGCGTGCTGTCCCTGGAGTTGGCCGGCCACTTCGCCGGCATGGGCTTCGACCCGGCCCGCCTCTACGCCGCCGAGGTGGACGCCCTCACCGGCCCCTGACGCGGCAGTCCCGTCACGTCGCGGCTCGACGTCCGCGCCGCCGGCCAACAGCACGGGCACCTGCCGGACGACATCCTTGCGCTGCGCCACCGGTAGGGACCGCGCTGAACGGACGAGGAGGCCAGCCCAGCGCTTTCCTTTGCGGCGGCGGACGCGGCCCGCTGAACGCTCGGTTCGCAGTCGTCGAGAACGGCCGCGGCCTGTTCATCACCGCCCAGCTCACCCAGCGCTGGGGCGTCCGGCCTCCCGACCGGGGGAGGACCCTCTGGGTCGAACAGACCCTCCCTTGACCCGCGCGCCCGCTGCGCCGGAGGCGCCACTCGGCCGCGGGAGTTCGGCGCCGGGTGGCCGCGACCGGGTGGGCCGACAGGCCCTGCTGGCGATCGGCCCGGCGGCGGACCATGGAAGCGGAGGTACCAGACCGGACATCTGGAGGTCGGCGGTGACCGCGTCCGAGGAGCGCCCGGGCGCGGTCCGGGAGGCGGAAGAAGAGCAGCGGCCCGACGCCCCGGACCCGCGCGAGCCGCTCGGCCTGCTCTTCCGTGACCTGCGGACCTCGCCGAACGGCCTGTCCGAACGTGAGGTACAGCGCCGGCAGACCGTCCACGGGCCCAATGCCCTGACCCGCCGGGGAGGGCGACGGTGGCCGCACGAGCTAGCGCAGCAGTTCACCCAGCCGCTCGCGATCCTGCTGTCGCTTGCCGCCGTGCTGGCGGTGGTCAGTGGCACACCGGCGCTGGCGGTGGCGATCGCGGCGGTGGTCGTGCTGAACGCGCTGCTTGCCTTCGCCCAGGAACGGCAGGCCGAGCGGGCGGTCGAGGCACTGGCGGACTTCCTGCCCGAGCGGGCGACTGTGGTCCGGGCCGGCCGGCCCCGGGAGGTGGCCGCGACCGAACTGGTGCCCGGTGATGTCCTGGTGGTCGAGGAGGGGGACCGGGTGTCCGCCGACGCCCGGCTGCTGTCGGGCGGTGTGCAGGTCGATCTCTCCGCCCTGACCGGCGAGTCCGTGCCGGTCTTCCGCTCCGCGGAGGACACCGACAACCCTGGACCGCTGCTGGACGCCCGCGATCTGGTCTTCTCCGGGGCGGCGTGCACCGGCGGACAGGCCCGGGCCGTGGTGACCGCCACCGGGATGCACACCGAACTGGGCCGGATCGCCGCGCTCAGCCAGCGCACCCGGCGTGAGGAGAGTCCGCTGGAGCAGCAGGTCCGGCGAGTGGCCCGATTGATCGCCGTGATCGCCGTCGGGGTGGGTCTGGCTTTCCTCCCCATGGGTCTGGCTGCCGGACTCCCGCTCTCCGCCGCGGTCGCCTTCGCGGTCGGCCTGCTCGTCGCCAATGTGCCCGAGGGGCTGTTGCCCACCATCACTCTTGCGCTCGCCGCGGGCGTGCGGGACCTGGCCCGGCGCGGCGCCGTCGTCAAGCGGCTCTCCGCGGTTGAGACCCTCGGCTCCACCACGGCCGTCTGCACGGACAAGACCGGCACACTCACCGAGAACCGGATGCGGGTCACCACCGTCTGGACGCCGGCGGGGGAGAGCCCGGCCAAGCGGCCCGCGCAGGCCGGCACCGAGGTGGTACGCCTGGCCCGGGCCGCCGCCCTGTGCACCACCGCCGACCCTGCTGCGGGCCACGGGGATCCGACCGAACTCGCGCTCCTCGAGCTCGCCGAGCGGGTCGGCTCCCCCTGCGTGCCGGCCGTGCGCGACGCCGAGCGGCGCGCGCTCTTCCGCTTCGACCCGCACGTGAAGCTGATGACCACCGCGGACGCCGCCGACGGCACACTTGTCCTGCACACCAAGGGCGCCCCGGAGGAGGTCCTCACCCACGCCACCCGCGTGTACGACCGCGGCACCGTGCGCCCCCTCACTCCCGCCGGCCGGACCGAGGTGGTGCGCACCGTCGGACGCCTCGCGGCCCGGGGCCTGCGGGTGCTCGCGGTGGCCGTCCGTCCGCTGGAGCCCCGGGCACCCGCCCCCGGGCGCCGGGAGGACGCGGAGCAGGACCTGTGCCTGCTGGGCCTGGTCGCCATGGCGGACCCGCTCCGGCCCGAGGTGGCCGGCTCGATCGCGCTGGCGCACCGGGCCGGGATCACCGTGCACGTGGTCACCGGTGACAACGGCCTCACCGCTGCCGCGGTCGCCGAACAGGCCGGCATCGGCCATCGCGGCATGCGCATCGTCACCGGCACCGAACTCGACACGATGGACGACGACCGGCTCGACGCCCTGCTCGCCCGCCGCGAGGAGGTGATCTTCGCGCGGAGCTCGCCCGAGGCCAAACTGCGGATCGCCGACGCGCTGCGCGCCGAGGGGAACACCGTGGCGATGACCGGCGACGGCGTCAACGACGCCCCCGCGCTGCACCGGGCCGACATCGGCGTCGCGATGGGCCGCTCAGGCACGGACGTGGCCCGCGAGGCGGCGACCGTCGTGCTCACCGACGACAACTTCGCCACCATCGTGGCCGCCGTCGAGTACGGGCGCCGCACCTACGACAACATCCGGAAGTTCATCGTCTACATCTTCACCCACGCGGTGCCCGAGGTGGTTCCCTTCCTGGTCTTCGCGCTGGCCGGCGGAGCGGTCCCCTTGCCGCTGACGGTCATGCAGATCCTCGCCGTCGACCTCGGCACCGACACACTCCCGGCGCTCGCACTCGGCCGTGAACGGGCCGAGCCCGGGCTGATGGACCGCCCGCCCCGACCACGCTCCGAACGGGTCATCCGTCCCGCCATGCTCGCCCGCGCCTGGGGCTTCCTCGGGCTGATCTCCGCCTTCCTGGTGATGGGCGGGTACTTCCTCACCCTGGCTCGCGGCGGCTGGCACCCCGGCGACGACGTCGGACCCGGCACCGCCCTGCACCCGACGTGGCAGCAGGCGACGACCGTCACCTGGCTCGGCATCGTCGCCTGTCAGATCGGTACCGCCTTCGCGGTCCGCACCGACCGCGCGCCGCTGCGCGCCGTCGGCGTGTTCAGCAACCCCCGCCTGCTCGGTGGCATCGGTTTCTCGCTCGCCTTCGCCGGTGCGATCGTCTACCTGCCCGCCCTGCACCGCCTGTTCGGCACCGCCGCCCTCACACCCACCCAGCTGCTCACCGTCCTGCCGTTCCCGTTCCTCGTCTGGGGTGCGGACGAGCTGCGCCGAGCCCTGGTCCGCCGCCGGACGGCCGTGCCGACCGGTGGGCTCCCCGTCGAGCCCGTGCCGCCCGCCCCGGTCGAGGAGAGCGGTCACCACCCGCTTCCGGTCCTGCTCGCTCGGCACGGCTGGAGCGCCCACCGGCTGACTCACGCCCTCGGCGTCGGGGAGCACGCGGCCACCGAGATCGTCGCGCACGCCCGTCGCGTCGCGGCCGAGCACGGCCACCGCCCCAGGTGAAGAAGTCGAGGGAGCCGAGTTCGAGGGTGCTGCGGTGGTTCTCGTCGAGGGGAATCTCGCAGCAGTCGGCGTCGTCCTGCGACGGTCCCCGAGCTGCCGCGATGAAGTGACCGTGACCGGAGCGGTGTGTTGACTGGATCGGACAGGCCGGCGCTGCCGGGAGATGCCAGGTGCTGGGGGCCGCCGCGGCCCCGGTGGCAGGGTACGACCGGTGAGCAGTCGGCGGAACGTCGATCAGCTCTGCGGCCGGTCTCGACCGCGTGGGCCTGCGCCGCCCCGCGGGCCGGGTGGCGGCCCGGCCTCTCCTGTGGGCCTGTCCACGTCCACCAGGACCGGAGGGGTGCTGTCGGTCGCCCCGTCCATCGGGGCCGGTCGGCCCTGTCCGGGCCCCTGGCCAGGAGCGAACCTGGTGGTATGGCGACGACCAGCCGCAAGGACTACTACGCGGTCCTCGGAGTCCCGCACGACGCCGACCAGAAGACGGTCAAGCGGGCATTCCGGGACCTGGCGCGCACGCACCATCCGGACCGCAGCTCGGAGCCCGACGCGCAGGAGCGCTTCGAAGAGATCACCGAGGCCTACGCGGTGCTGTCGGACCCGGGCAGGCGGTCGGAGTACGACCGCCACGGGACGGCGAGCCTCGACGGGATCTCCGTCGAGGACCTGCTGGCCGGGCTCGACCTCGGCGACCTCTTCGGAGGCGGGGGCACCCCCGGCTTCGGCGAGGACGACGCGTGGCCGGGCGGCTTCTTCACAGGTCGGCGCGGGCGCCTTGCGGACCGCGAGGCGGACATCGAGATCGCTCTGACCGTGCCGCTCACCACCGTCCTGGGCGGCGGCACCGGGACGGTGACCGTTCGCAGACCCGGTCCGTGCGGTGTCTGCGGCGGATCGGGCGTGGCGCCAGGCACGCGTCCCCGGTCGTGCGGACGGTGCGGCGGCACGGGCAGCCTGGTGATCGAGCGGCGCCGGGGAGCTCTGGTGATGCGGCAGGTGGCCACCTGCTCCGCGTGCGGCGGCACCGGCGCGGTCGTCGAGCGGCCGTGCCCGGCGTGCGCGGGCTCGGGATCGGCGGAACAGAGCGAGTCCGTCACCCTGCGGATCCCGCCGGGCATCGCCGAGGGCACCGCGCTGCGCCTGCCCGGCAAGGGCATGCCGCCACCGTTGGGCGGCGGTCGCCACGGAGACGCGTTCGTGGTCGTCCGCACCGTTGCGGACCCCCGGTTCGAGCGGCACGGCGCCGACCTGTGGCACACCGAGGAGGTCACGGTGCCGGATGCGGTGCTCGGCACGCGGCTGACCGTGGCCGCTCTCGACGGTGACGTGGTGCTGAGCGTACCGCCCGGGACGCAGCCCGGGACTGTGCTCGGGATCGCCGGCCGGGGCCTGCCCCGGAGCGGGAGTGGCCACGGCCGTGGAGACCTGCGGGTCCGAGTGGACGTCAGGGTCCCCGACCGGCCCGGGGAGGAGGAGTTGCGGCTCTACCGGCAGCTCCGGGACCTGAGGACGGCCCCGGAGCCCGGACCGGTGGTGCCCCGGGCGGCCGGAGGGGCCGCGGAGCCGCGGGAGGACACGGCGCCGGGCCCCGAGGACGGGCGTGACCGGTGGTGGCGGCGGTGGTGGCACCGGTTGACTGGTTGACCGGCTGCCGAGGGCCCGGTGCCAGCCGACGCGGACGGACCACGGCGCAGGTGTGCGCCGCGGTCCCTCTTCGGACGTGGTCACCCGTGCATCGACAGCTCGTTGACGGTCGCGTCGGCCCGGCCGGCGTGGAGCAACTGTTGCCCGAGGCCGATCGGTGCGCGAGTGGTGGTGTGCTCGTCGCCGATCATCGCCCGCACCAGCTCCGGCCTGGCCGCGCCGAGCGCCTACGACACCGTCGTGGTCGCCGACCCCACCGGCAGCACCTACAACGTCACCCTGCCGCTGGGTCCTGGACCGAGGTCCTCGACACCAACGGCGCGACGGCCGCCGGGGATACTGGCGGCGACCCGCAGGCGGTCACGGTCTTCCGCGGGAGCCGATCAGGTGACCGGTCCCGGGCCCCGTGTGTGGAGGTCCGGGCCCGGTGCTGCCCTGGTGCTGGTGTCGGGTCAGTTGTCGGGCAGTCCGAGGACGGTCAGGTTTCCGGTGCCCGGGGTGGAGTCGGCGTTGTCGAAGGCGTTCCAGATTTCGGCCTTCACGGTCCCGCCGGTGAGGTTGCAGGGGCGCCGGTGGCGGAGGCGAGGCCGGCGGCCTGGGTGTAGTGCTCCCGGCCGGCGACCGGGTCGGTGGCGTAGTAGCGGTAGGTCTCGACGCGGTGCCAGGCGCTGGTGCCGCCGTTGTAGGTGAGGTTCAGCCCGGTTGCGGTGAGGGTGTTGTCGCCTTGGGCGCACAGGGTCGGCGAGGACGCACTGCCGGTACCGCCCGTCGTGGTGGAGGTGGCCGTGGGGGTCGGGTCAATCACCGGCTTCGGGTTGCAGGGGAGGTTGAGGACGGAGGTGTTGCCGGTGGAGACGGTGGAATGCCGAGCTCCGCGGTGCTGTTGTCGTAGGGTGTAAATACCCCCTGGGGTATTAATGAGAGGCTGGTCATGGTGCAAGAAGTCGACATCGAAGCGCTCGCCGCAGCGCGTGAGCGGGGCGCCCTGGTGCTCGATGTGCGTGAGGCGTTCGAGTTCACGGCCGGCCACGTCCCGGGCTCCCGGTGGATCCCGCTGGGGCAGCTCGCGGGAGGCCTGGACGGCCTCCCGCGCACCGGCCCCGTGCTGGTGATCTGCGCCTCCGGCAATCGGAGCCGGGTCGGGGCCGAACTGCTCACCCGGGCCGGCTTCGATGCCGTCTCCGTGTCCGGGGGAGTGGCCGCGTGGTCGCTCTCCGGCCGTGACCTGGCCGCCGGCACCGCCTGACCTTCCCGCCACCCGCGAACGGAGCTGACCATGGACTACGGCATTCCCGTCACCCTCGACCTGCCCTTCCCCGAGGCCGTCGAGCGCACCCGTGCCGCCCTCGCCGAGCAGGGCTTCGGCATCCTCACCGAGATCGACGTCGCCGCCACCCTGCGGGCGAAGCTCGGCGAGGAGATGGAGGACTACCTGGTCCTCGGCGCCTGCAACCCCCCGCTCGCCCACCGCGCCCTGCAGGCGGACCGGCGAATCGGCCTGCTGCTGCCGTGCAACGTGGTGGTGCGGGCGAGCGCCGGGCGGACCGTGGTCGAGGCGGTGGACCCGCAGCTGATGGTCCGGATCGCCGAGCAGTCCGAGCTCGTGACCGTCGCGGACGAGGCCGCCGCCCGGCTCCGGGCGGCGCTGGACACCCTCGCCGGCTGACCGGCGCGACATCGGGCCCGCCCGCGCGGGCCCTTCTCTTCGACCTTCCCCATACCCCCGCCCGTATTTTTGGGAGAACCGCGTGAACCACCCCGACACCCTCCCCGCCCGGTCCGCCGCCGAGACGCCCCCGCAACCGCCCGGCCTGCTCGGCCGGCTCGGCACCTGGTCGGTCCGGCACTTCAAGGCCGTCCTGGTCGGCTGGCTGGTGGTCGTGGCGGTGCTCGGCGCCTTCGCGCCGCAGGTGACCTCGGCGCTCTCCGGCGCCGGCTGGCAGGCCGACGGCTCGGAGTCGGTGAAGGTCCGCCAGGTCGCCGAGCAGCACTTCGGCGGCAACGCCTCGACCGCCCTGCAGATCGTGGTGGCCGCCGACCGGCCGGTCACCGAGCCGGCCGTCCAGCAGGTGATCGCCAAGGCCGGCGAGCTCGCCGCCGCCGACCCGCGGGTGTCCACCGTCGTGGCGCCGCAGCCCGGTGCGACGATCAGCCAGGACGGCCGGACCGCGATCCTGCTGGCCGGGGCGAAGGCGTCGCCGGACGACATGGTGCGCGCCGCCGACGACCTCAAGGGGCCGCTGAACGAGCTGTCCACCGACGGGATCAGTGTCCACGCCACCGGCGCCTCCGTGCTGTGGAGCGACTTCAACAAGGCCAACCACGACGCCATGATGAAGTCCGAGATCATGTCCTGGCCGGTGACCCTCGCGATCCTGGTGCTCGCCTTCGGCTCGCTGGTCGCCGCCGGGCTGCCGCTGCTGCTCACGATGGCCGGACTCGCCGCCTCGGCCGGGTCGCTGGTCCTGATCAGCCACCTGTTCCCGGTCTCCATCTGGGCGATGAACTTCGCCATGATGTTCGCCCTCGCGCTGGGCATCGACTACGCGCTCTTCCTGGTGGTCCGCTTCCGTAGCGCCCGCATGGGGCGCTCGCTCAGCAGCGCCGGGGCGGTGGCCGAGACCATGGACACCGCGGGCAAGGCCGTGCTGCTCTCCGGGGCGACCGTGCTGGTGAGCCTGTCCGCCGTGATGCTGGTGCCGTCCCCGGCGTTCCGCTCGATGGCGGGCGGCATCATGCTCGCCGTCCTGTTCGTCCTCGCCGCCACCCTGACGCTGCTGCCCGCCGTCCTCGGCAGGCTCGGACACCGCGTCGACTCGCTGGCCCTGCCGTGGGTGAAGGCCGGAGAGCACCGCTCCCCGCGCTTCGCCGCCTGGGGCGAGCGGCTGTGGAAGCACCCGCTGCGCTACGGCGCCCTCGCGCTCGCTGCGCTGATCGCCCTGGCCGCACCCGTGATCGGGCTGCGCACCGCGATGCCGTCGATCACCGTGATCCCGGGCGATGCCAGTGCCCGGGCCGGCTACACCGCCGTCCAACAGGCGTTCGGGCCCGGCGCTCCCGGCACCCTGCAGGTCGTCACCCCCGCCGGCCAGGCCGCGGATGTCGCGGCGAGGATCTCCGCCACGCCCGGCATCGCCGGTGTGATGCCCGCCCAGAGCGCCCCCGACGGTTCCGGCTGGTCGATGATCCAGGCCGTCCCCACGGTCGACCCGTCCAGCCCGGACCTGGCGCACACCGTGCACGTGCTGCGCGCCGAGCTTCCCCAGGAGACCCTGGTGGGCGGCGCGGCCGTGGAGAACCTCGACCTGCAGCACCTGCTGACCGAGAAGACCCCGCTGGTGATCGGCGTGGTGATGGCACTGGGCTTCGTGCTGCTGCTGGTGGCCCTGCGCGCGCCGCTGATCTCGCTGCTCGGTACGGTCGCCAGTCTGCTGTCCACCGGTGCGGCGTTCGGTGTGGCCCGGCTGGTCTTCCAGGACGGGCACGGCGCAGGGCTGTTCGGCTTCAAGTCGCAGGGGTTCCTGGACGGCTGGGCGCCGGTGTTCTTCTTCGCCATGATCTTCGCCATCGCGATGGACTACACCGTCTTCCTGCTCGCCTCCGCCAAGGAGCACTACGAGCGCAGCGGTGACCCGAAGGAGGCGATGGTCGGCGCGCTGGCCCACTCCGGGCGGGTGATCTTCGCTGCGGCCGGGGTGATGGTCGCGGTGTTCTTCACCTTCGCCCTGTCCGGGCCGCTGCCGCCCAAGGAGATGGGCATCGTCCTCGGTGTCGCCGTCCTGCTCGACGCGGCGCTGGTCCGTCTCGTCCTGCTGCCGGTGATCCTCCGGCTGACCGGCCGCGCGGCCTGGCGCATCCCGGCCTGGCTCGACCGGGTGCTGCCGAAGATTTCCTTCTCCCACGGCTGACCCGGAGGCCGACCGCCGGTGGCGGGGCCGCTGACTCGCGGTCCCGCCACCGGCGGTTGTGGCCTGCGCGGAGGGCCCGGCGGCAGCGCGGAGCGCGGGGTGGCAGCGGGCCGGCGGGGGAGTCGCAACCGCCACAGGCCTTCCGATCAGGGATCGGAAGGCCTGTGGCGGTTGCGGGAGTTCAGCGGCGGCTGAGCAGCTTCGCCAGGAAGCCGCCGCCCTTGCGGGCGTTGCGGTCGCAGCTGCAGCGGGCGTTCTTCGGGATGCCGGCGAGCACCTGCTCGACGTGCATCCCGCACCCCGCGTAGTCGGCCTTGCCGCAGGTGCGGCACACGGTCCGTCGGCACATCGCCGTCTCTCCTCGCATCGTCCGGCGGCTCTCGCCCGTGCCCCCACTATACCCACAGGGGTATCCGAACGGCGGGTTCGAGGGCCGGGCGGCCCACCTCCGGAGGGGTCGGTCGGACCCTGCCGGGAGCGGCCCGGTGAGCCCACGGGGGAGGGGCCGACGGCCCTCGGCACGCGGGCGGACCGGTGGAAAGGGTGGAGGTAGCGCCCCGGCAGCTCCGGCGCCCGGCGGACCGGAGCGCCCGCGCGGCCCGTCCCGGGTGAGGAGTGACCACGATGACCGACTCCGTAGCGACTCCGGCACCACCGCACCCGCTGCTGGCCGCCACCGGGGTGCGCAAGGTCTACCGCACCGGATCCGTCGAGGTGACGGCCCTGCGTGGACTCGACCTGACCGTGGAGCGCGGGGAGCTGGTCGGTGTGATGGGTCCGTCCGGCTCGGGCAAGACCACCCTGCTCAACTGCCTGTCCGGCCTGGACGACATCGACGGCGGGCTGGTGGAGGTCGACGGCCGGGACCTCTTCGCGATGTCGGACGCTGAGCGGACCGAGCACCGGGCCCGGACGATGGGATTCGTCTTCCAGGCGTTCAACCTGATCCCGGTCTTCTCCGCGGCCGAGAACGTCGAACTCCCGCTCCTGCTGGTCGGCACGGCGCCCCGCGAGGCCAGGGCCCGCGCCGTGGAGATGCTGGGGCGCGTCGGGCTCGGGCACCGGGTCGGGCACCGGCCGAGCGAGTTGTCCGGCGGCGAGCAGCAGCGGGTGACCATCGCCCGCGCGCTGGTCGCCCGCCCGGCCGTGGTCTGGGCGGACGAGCCGACCGGCAACCTGGACAGCGCCATGGCCGACCAGGTGATGGACCTGCTCCGCACCCTCAACCGGGACGAGGGCCAGACCATCGTCCTGGTCACGCACGACGAGGCGATCGGGCGACGGCTGCCCCGGCTGGTGCGGATGCGCGACGGCCGGCTGGTGGCGGACACGGCCCGGGCCGCAGCGGTGGGCTGAGCCGTGTACCCGAACCTGCTGCTGCCCCTGCTCGGCCTGGTGGGCGCGGCCCTGCTGGTCCTCCTGGCGGTGGCCCTCCGCCAGCCGGTCGTCCGGCGCCTGGCGGTCCGCCAGGTCGCCCGGCGCCGCACCGAGGCCGCCCTGGTGATCACCGGATCCATGCTGGGGACCGCGATCATCGTCGGCGCGCTGGTGGTCGGCGACACCCTCGACTTCTCGGTGCGCCAGGAGGCGTACCGCACCCTCGGCCCGGTGGACGAGCGGATCGTCGCCACGGCCGCCGACGGGCCGACGATCGCCGCCCGGCTGCAGCCGCTGACCGCCGACCCGCAGGTCGACGGGGTGCTCAGCGGCGAGGTCGCCCAGGCGGCGGCCGCGAGCACGGCGGGCGGCCGACCGGCTGCCGAACCGCGCGTACTGGCGTGGCAGTTGGACCTGGACGCGGCCGGAGGTTTCGGTGCGGCGGGCAGCGACCCCGGCCTGGCCGGGCCGACTCCGCCGCCCGGCCAGGTGGTGCTGAACGAGCCGCTCGCCCACGCCCTGCGGGTCGGCAGCGGACAGCTGGTCACGGTCTACCTGTACGGGCAGCCGGCGGACTTCACGGTGGCCCGGGTGGTCCCCGACCAGGGTCTGGCCGGCACCGGGCTCGGCGGACGGGTCAACCGCAACGTCTTCCTGCCGGCCGGTGCGCTGGACGCCGCCGCCCGTGCCGCCGGGGCCCAGCCCCAGTCGGTGACCATGGTGTCCAACCGCGGCGGCGTCGAGTCGGGCGAGAAGCTCACCGACGCCGTCACCGCCGGCATCCGGACGGCCCTGGGCCAGGACGCGGGCGGCGCCGCCGTCGACACGCCCAAGCACACCGTGCTGCGCGCCGCCGAGCAGACCGGGGCCGCACTCGGCGCGCTGTTCCTGATGATCGGCAGCTTCAGCATCATCGCCGGCGCCCTCCTGCTGGTGAACATCTTCGTGATGCTCGGCGAGGAGCGGAAGCCGCAACTGGGCATGCTGCGCGCGGTCGGCCTCAAGCGCTCGCGGCTGGTCGGCGCCTTCACCCTGGAGGGCACGCTGTACGCGCTGGCGGCCGCGCTGCCCGGGGTGGCGCTCGGCATCGGGGTCGGCTGGGTGGTCGCCCTGGTCTCGGCGCAGATCTTCCGCAGCTGGTCGACCGGTGGGAGCGGCCTCGACATCGCCTTCGCCGTCAGCCCGACCAGCCTGCTCAACGGTGCCGCGCTGGGGCTGCTGATCGCCGTCGCCGCGGTGGCCGCCACCAGCGTCAGGATCAGCCGCTTCAACGTGATCGCGGCGATCCGCGACCTGCCGGCCGCGGCCGCGCGTCGGCCGCGCCGCCGCCGGGCCGCCGTCTTCGGCGCCCTCGCCGTGCTGTGCGCCGTCGCGGCGGTACCGGCGGTCGCCCGCAGCCAGGCCGAGCAGACCTACCTGCTGCCCGCCCTCGCGGTCGCGTTCGCCGTGCCCGCCGCACGCCTGGTGTGGCCCCGACGGGTGGTCACCAGTACGGCGGCCGCGCTGGTACTGGTCTGGACGCTGGCCGCGAGCGTGGTCCGGCCCGGGATCTTCGACACCCCCTCGATGGCGGTGTACGTGATCATCGGCACCCTCGCCTCGTTCTCCGGCGTCGTCCTGGTCAGTGAGAACCAGCTGCTGCTGCTCCGGCCGCTGCGCCCGCTGATGAACCGGCCCACCCAGCAGGGCCTGGCCACCCGCCTCGCGGCCGCCTACCCGCTGGCCAAGCGCTTCCGGACCGGCTCGACGCTGGTGATGTACACCCTGGTCGTGCTGGTCCTGGTCCTGCTCACCGAGATCAGCGGGATCCTGAACACCGGCATCGACCGGTCGGTGGCCGACGCCACCGCCGGCTACACCCTGCGGGTGGACTACAACCCGCAGGCCGGGCAGGACCCGCTCGCGGACCTGACCGGACCCGCCCGCGCCGGCCAGATCACCGCGGTCACCCCGCTGCTCAACGCGCGCGGCCTGGCCACCGACCCCGGGCACCGCACGGCGCAGCCGCTGGAGACCGCGGTGGTCGGAGTCCCCGACGGCGCCGCCACCGGCATCGCCTTCCAGGAGCGGCTGCCCGGTCTGGCCGACGACCGCGCGGTCTGGGACGCACTCGCCGCCCACCCCGAGTACGTCGTCCTGGACGGCTTCTTCGGCGCCACCGGCGGCCCGGCCGGCAAGTTCTACGCCCCCGGCGACACCCTGACCCTCACCGACCCGCTCACCGGCGCCGGCGAGCGGAAGACCATCGCGGGCGTGCTCAACAGCGGCCTCGCCTTCTACCCCGGCAACGGCACCAGCGCGGCCGTCTACCCGCTGATCGAGAGCGCCCGCGGCGCGGCCGCCCAGTTCGGCCCGCAGGCACTGACCGCCGGCGCCCTGGTGCGCACCGCCCCCGGCACCTCGCCGGACGCGCTCGCGCCCGAACTGCAGGGCAGCCACCTGAACGCGAGTCTGGTCGCCACTCCGATCGCCACCGACGTGCACCGGCTGTTCGCCGCCGACACCGCCTTCTTCCGGTTGATGCAGGGCTTCCTGGCCCTCGGTCTGCTGATCGGCATCACCGGCCTCGGCGTCGTGATGGTCCGGGCCGTGCGGGAGCGGCGGCGGACCATCGGCGTGCTGCGGGCACTGGGATGCCAGGCCCGGACCGTCGAGCGCGCGTTCCTGTGGGAGAGCTGCTTCGTCGCCCTGGAGGGGACCGTCCTCGGCTGCCTGCTCGGGGTGCTGACGACCTGGCTGATGTACCAGAAGAGCTCGGCCTTCGCCGGACTGAACGGCGGCTTCCCGATCGAATGGGGCGCCATCGGCCTGCTCGCCGCCGTCACCTTCGCCGCGTCGCTGCTTGCCGCCCTCGGCCCGGCGCGCCACGCGGCCCGGATCAGACCCGCGCTGGCCGTCCGGGTGCCGGACTGACCGCGCCGCACCGCCCCGGGTCGGGCCGCCCGGCTCGGGCGGTGCGGGTCGGAGCGGCCCAGCGCGGTGGTACCGAACGGCCCTGTCCGGGCCGACGGCCCGGGCGGAGAGTGGGAATACGGACCCGTCCCCGGAGAGTGAGGGACCATGCAGCACCGAAGCGTTCACGACGTGATGACCCAGGAAGTCGTCACCGCGCGGCCCGACACCCCGTTCAAGGAGGTCGCGGCCCTGTTCCACCGCAACGACATCACCGCCGTGCCGGTGGTCGACGAGCAGGACCGGCCGATCGGGATGGTCTCCGAGGCCGACCTGATCCGCAAGGAGGCCGTGCTGCCGGACCCGGAGGGCCGCCATCCCGGACGCTGGCTCAAGCCCGGGGAACGGGCCCGGGCCGAGGCCGAGACCGCAGGCGGACTGATGACCAGCCCCGTGGTGTCCGCACGTGCGACCTGGACGATCGGCGAGGCGGCCCGTCAGATGGACAAGCACCGGGTCAAGCGCCTGCCCGTCGTCGACGAGGCCGGTCGGCTGGTCGGCATCGTCAGCCGCCGTGACCTGCTCCAGGTCTTCCTGCGACACGACGCCGCGATCCGCGAGGAGATCGTCCACGACGTCCTCGGCCAGACCCTGTGGCTCAACCCCGAGGACGTCCGGGTCGCCGTGGACGACGGCATCGTCACCCTGAGCGGTCGGCTGCCGCGCCGCAGTCTCGTACCGATCACCGAGCAGCTGTGCCGCGCCGTGGACGGCGTCGTCGCCGTCCACCAGTCGCTCGAATGGACCGAGGACGACACCGATGTCCGCCTCGAACAGCCCCACGCCTACCGCTCCGGACGCTGACCGAGCCCCGACGGGCAGGAGAACCATGGACGGAACGATCGTGGTCGGCTTCGACGACACGCCGCAGAGCGCCGCCGCCGCCCACTGGGCCGCCGGGGAGGCCCGGCGGCGCGGCGTGCCGCTCGACATCCTCCAGGCGTGGCCCTGGCACGAGCCCCACGTCCTCGGCAGTTACGACGCGGTGCAGTGGGCCCGGCAGCGGCTGGCAGGCCGGCTGGTCGAGCTCCGGGCGGAGTTCCCCGGTGTCGAGGTGGACGCGGCGCAGCTCCCCGAGGACGCGGCCGACGCCCTGGAGGCGGCTGGTCGCACGGCGGTGATGCTGGTGCTCGGCTCGCGCGGGCTCGGAGCGGTCCGGGGTTTCCTGGTCGGCTCGGTCAGCCACCGGGTGCTCGGCCGCGCGGCCTGCCCGGTGGTCCTGGTCCGGACGGACGACGCGGACAGCGCAGCTACGTCGGCGGCGCGGGAGGTGGTGCTCGCCCTCGATCCGCACCGCCCCGGCGACCGGGTGACCGCCTTCGCCTTCGAGTCGGCCGCCCTGCGGTCGGCCCCGCTGCGTGCCGTCCACGCCTGGGATCCGCCGGCCGGCAGCGAGTACATGGCCTTCGCCGCGCTCGGCAGCCTCGACGCGGAACTCGAGGCCGCCGCGCGCCGAGGGCTCGCCGAGGCCCTGGAACCATGGCGCAAGCGCTACCCGCAGGTCCGGGTCGAGACGCGGACGCCGCGCGGTCCGGCCCCCGTCGCGGTGGTCGAGGCCGCCGCCGGTGCCGGGCTGGTCGTCGTCGGACGGCACACCCGCCGGTCACCGGTCGGCCCGCACCTGGGCGCGGTCACCCGTGCCGTGGTCCACCACGTGCAGGGCCCGGTCGCGGTCGTGCCCTGCGGCTGACCGCCCGGACGGGCATCGGAACGGACGGGCACCGGAACGGAGGAGCACCGGAACGGAGGGGTCCGGTCCTCGACGCCGCGCCCCTCGGCGGCCCCTGCCACCCGGGGGTCACGTGTTCTTCGACGGGGCGCCCGTGCCGGCGGGAACGGTGATCACGGGGCAGGGGGCGCGGTGCAGCAGCCCGTGCGGGACGGAGCCGAGCCGCATGCCGGTGAAGCCCCCGTGCCCGCGGCGCCCGACCACGACGGCGAGGGCGTGGGCTGCCGTCCGGGACAGCTCGTCGACCGGGTGACCCTGCAGCACCTCATGGGTCAGGTCCAGGTCCGGGTGGTCGATCAGGCAGCCGGCGGTGACCTCGTGGAGCTGCCGACGGACCTCCGCGACCGCGCGCTCCTCGTCCACGGGTACGTGCAGCGACACCTGCCAGGCCGACACCGCGCGCAGCGCGGCCCCGCGGTGCTCGGCGAGCTCGGCGGCGAACGCCACGGCCCGCTCGGACGCCGCGGACCCGTCCACACCGACCACCACGTACGGCGGCTCCTGGGAGCTGTGCTCCGGGGCCCTGACCACGGCGACCGGGCAGTGGGCCTGCGCGCTGACCGGGACGGTCACCGAGTAGCCGCTCAGCGCCTCCTCCAGCCGGTTCAGCCCGCGGGAGCCGACGACGAGCAGCTCGGCACGCTCGGACTCGCGGCAGAGTACGGGCGCCGGGTTCCCCTCGACCAGGACGGACTCCACCACCAGGCCCGGGTACCGCTCGTGGACCAGCCCGGCCGCCTTCTCCAGCGCCGCCTCACCGCTGTGGCGCAGCGCCTGGTGGAAGCGGCCGCCGTCGTACCCGCGCAGGTCCCGCAGCTCCTCACGGACCGCGTGCACCAGCCGCAGCGGCACGGCGCTCCGCCCGGCCGCGTCCGCGGCCCAGGCGACCACCATGGGGCTGACGTGCAGGGCGTCGACACCCAGGACGATCGGACGGCGATCACCGGCGGACGTCATGGCTCCTCCATCGGGTCCGGGTCCGGATCCTCGGACGGGCCGGACACCACCCACGCTAGGCGGCACGGCCCGCCCCGGCGAGGGCCGACCGGCCCAGCGTCCCGGGGCGCAGCGGCGCACCCGGCAGGGACGTTGCTCCCTCGTCCGCCGACGCGGGCCGGCGGAGGCTGGGGGAGAGGGGCCCGCGGAGCGGGCCGAGGAGGTGGGAGCGCCATGCGACACCGCAGTGTCGGAGAAGTGATGACCCGTGAGGTCGTGACCGTGACGCCGACGACGGGGTTCCGTGAGGTCCTGGAGCGGCTGACCGAGTACGACATCACCGCCGTGCCGGTGGTGGACCGGGACGGGCGCCCGCTCGGCGTGGTCTCCGAGGCGGACCTGCTGCGCACCCAGGCGCGGCAGGAGGACCCGAGCGGGCTGCTGCCGCCCGCGGCGGGCGGGCCGGCCGGTGCGACCGCCGGCGAGCTGATGACCAGCCCCGCCGTGTGCACCACCGAGGGCGCCAGCGTCGTCGCGGCGGCTCGGCTGATGGCCCGTCGGCAGGTCAAGCGCCTGCCGGTGGTCGGCGGGGACGGCCGCCTGGTCGGTGTGGTCAGCCGCGGCGACCTGCTCCGGGTGTTCCTGCGCGACGACGTGGCGATCCGGCACGAGATCATCGAGGACGTGCTGGGCGAGCTGGAGGGCGTCAGCCCGGCCGAGGTGTCCGTCGAGACGGACCAGGGCCGGGTGGTGCTCAGCGGCACGGTCGGCTCCGCGCAGGCGGCGGCGGTCCTGGTCCGGCTGTGCGGCGCGGTCGACGGCGTGGTGTCGGTCACCGACCGGACCCTGCGCACCGCGCCTCAGAGCCTGAAGGTGTAGCTCTCGCCGGGCCGGACGGTCGTCGGGGCACCGCGGAACCGGACCTCGACCGGCGCCTGGCGGCCCTCCCGCAGCCCGACGGTCACGCTCCGCCGGTCGACCGCGACCAGGACGCCCCAGTGCCCGCGGTAGCGCAGTTCGACCTCCAGGGAGGGAATGGCGGAGGGCAGCCGGGGGTCCAGCCACAGCGCGTCCTCGCGCACCTCCAGGCCGGTGAAGCAGCGCTGCAGCAGATCGACCGCCCCGGCCATCGCCCCGAGGTGGACGCCCTCCCGGGTGGTGCCGCCCTGCACGTCCCGCAGGTCGGCGGTGACCGCGTCGCGGAAGTGCCGCCAGGACGCGCGGCGGTCCGAGCGGGTGAGCACCCAGGCGTGCACCACCGAGCTGAGCGTGGAGCCGTGCACGGTGCGGCGCAGGTAGTACGACACGGTGCGGCGCAGCAGCTCGTGCCCGGCGGGGTAGCCGAGGCGGCGCAGCAGCTCCCGGACCTCGCGGGCGGAGAACAGGTACCAGAGCATGAGCACGTCCGCCTGCTTGGACGCCCGGTACCGGTTGACCGTGTCGCCCTCGGCCTCCAGGATCCGGTCGAGCCTGCGCAGGTCCGGGTACCGCCGCCGGTAGCCCTCCCAGTCGAGTTCGGACAGCCGCTCGTACCCGTCGAACTGGCTGATCACGCCTTCGTGGAAGGGCACGTGCAGGTGCCGGCCGACGTCCTGCCAGCGCTCCAGCTCCGCGGCGTCCAGGGCGAGGCGCTCGGTGAGTTCGTCCCGCCGGTAGCCGGGCAGGACGTCGAGCGCGTCGGCCGCCCGGGCGAGCACCCAGGAGGCGAGCACGTTGGTGTACGCGTTGTCGTCCAGGCCGGGCCCGGGGGCCCACGGGTACGCGTCGTGGTACTCGTCGGGGCCGAGCACCCCCCGGATCGACCAGCGTCCCCGCCCGGGGTCGAACCGCGCGGCGGAGGACCAGTACCGGGCGATCTCCAGCAGCATCTCGGCGCCGGCCTCGGCGAGGAAGTCGAGGTCACCGGTGGCCTGGTAGTACTGCCAGACGTTGTAGGCGACCGCCGAGCCGACGTGCCGCTGCAGGTGGCTGTGGTCGGGGAGCCAGCGGCCCGACAGCGGGTTGAGGTGGACCCGGGCCGACTCCTCCCGGCCGTCGGCGGCGCTCTGCCACGGGTACTGGGCGCCGCGCCGCCCCTCCGTCCGCGCCGCCTGCCGGGCCGCGTCCAGACGCCGGTGGCGGTAGCGGAGCACCGACCGGGCCAGTTCGGGGAAGCGCAGGTTGAGCAGCTGGAGGACGAACAGCTCGTCCCAGAACACGTGGCCCCGGTACGCCTCGCCGTGCAGACCGCGGGCGGGAACGCCGACGTCCAGGTCGGCCGAGTGCTCGGAGTAGCTCTGGAGCAGGTGGAAGAGGTCCAGGCGCAGCGCGCCGATCTCGGCGAAGTCCGCGTCGATCCGGCAGCGCCGCCACAGCTCCCGCCAGCGCAGCGCGTGCTCGTCCAGGAGGGCACCGAAGCCGGGGGCGGCCGCGGCCAGCCGGCGGGCGGCGCGCAGCGGCTCCCCGGTGGCAGGGTCGCGCGAGGTGTGGACCGCCACCACTTTCTCGACGGTCAGCGGCGTGCCGGGCGTGAGGTCGACGCCCAGCAGCCGGGCCGCCCAGCCGTCCCGCACCTCCCCGGCGCGCCGCGCCGCGACCGGCGCCCCGGCGCGGTGGACCCGGTGGCGGGCGGCGAGCGCGATGCGCTGGCCGGCCCCCGTCGCCACCTCCAGCCAGAGCGCCCCGTCCGGTGCCGAGCCCTGGCCGACGGGCACGAGGTGACGACCGGTCAGACCGGCGTACCGCGGCACGCCGGTGTTGGTCACGGTGCCGTCGAGCGCCGAGCGGATCTCCAGCGGGCCGGACCAGTTCTCGGCGGTCAGCGTGGTCTCCAGCGCCACCACGTGCGGCCGGGCCTGGCTGGCGATCCGCCGCTGGACCAGGCGGGTGCGGCTGCCGTCGGGGGCGGCCGCCACCGCGCTCCGGGTCAGCACCCCGCGGCGGAGGTCGAGCTCCAGCCGCTGGTCCTCCGGCGGACCGGCGAACCACGCGCCGCCCGGCCGCCGGAAGGCGAACGCCAGCCAGTTGGGGCAGTTGACCAGGTCCTCGTGGGTGAAGACGCGGTCGGCGACGGTCGACTCGGCGCGGTCGTAGCAGCCGGCCAGATAGGTCCCCGGGTAGTGCGTGCCGTCGGCCACCGCCTCGGGGGCGGCGCCCCGGGTCACCAGGTAGCCGTTCCCGACGGCGCACAGCGCCTCGCGCAGGCCCTCCGAGGTCGGGTCGAAGCCCTCGTAGCGGAGGGTCCACGGGTCCGCACCGGCGGCCCGGCCGCCCCGGCGCGCCGGGCCGGCGGGCGGCGTCTGGGCGTTCACGGGGCCTCCTCGCTCGGTGTTCGACGGGCCTGTCCCCAGTGTGCTGGCCGTCGGTCCCACGCGCCCGGTGCCCATCGGACCGACGGCCGGGGCCGCTCGGCCCTGGGCCGTCGCGGCCGCGTCCGCTGTGCTGGAGGCAGGGGGCGGAGCCGAGGTCTGGAGGACGGCCATGGCGACACGGACACCCCTGGTCCACCAGCGGATCCTGCACACCGGGTCCGGTCGCGGCGTCGCCGTCACCGGGTACGCCGCCGGTGTGCTCGCACCCGACGGCGCCCGGGTCGTGCTCGACACCGCGTGCCTGCCGTACGACCGGGACGAGCTGTGGATCGTGCTGACCCCCGCCGAGGCCCGACGGCTGGCCGAGCTGCTGGCCGAAGAGGCCGGCGCCGCCGAACGGGAGGCCGCGCCGTGAGGGTCTCCGACCTGATGACCGCGCCGCCGGTGACGGTCCCGCCGAGCGCCCCGGTGCGGCAGGCCGCCCAGCGGATGGCCGACGCCAGGGTCGGCTGCGTCCTCGTCGCCGACCGGGGCACGCTCCACGGCGTCCTGACCGACCGGGACCTGGCGGTGCGCTGGGCGGCCGTCGGGGCCGACCCGTCCACTCCCGTGTCCGCCGTGATGTCGGCCCCGGCGGTCACGGTCGACGCCACCGACGACCTCGCCGCCGCCTACCGGGCGTTCCGGCGCACCGGAGTCCGGCGCCTGGCGGTTGTCGACGGCACCCGCCCGGTGGGCGTCGTCACCGTCGACGACCTCTTCCTCGACGTCCTGCAACACCTCGCCGACCTGCTCGGCCCGGTGTCCTGGAGCGCGCTGCGGGAAGGCAGCGCCGGCCCCGGACCCACCGGGCGGAGGACCGACCCCGACGGGAGCACACCATGGAACACAGCTGGGACACCGTAGGCGAGGTCATGACCCACGCGGTCGTGGCCGTCGGACGGGACGCGCCGTACCGGGAGATCGCCGAGACCCTGCGCAGCTGGAAGGTCGGCTCGGTGCCGGTCCTGACCGGTGACGGGCGGGTGATCGGCGTGGTCTCCGAAGCCGATCTGCTGGTCGCCCGCGAGAGCGAGGGCGAGGACGGCGCCGAGGCGATGACGGCCGGGCAGCTGATGTCCGCGCCCGCCGCCACCGTCCACCCGGGCAGCCCCGCAGCGGAAGCCGCCCGGACGCTGGCCCGCCGCGGTCTGAGGCGGCTGCCGGTCGTCGACGAGGAGGACTACCTCCTCGGCATCGTCAGCCGCGGCGACCTGCTCAAGATCCACCTCCGGGAGGACGAGGACCTCGCCGCCCAGGTCCGCTTCGAACTGCTCGCCGCCCTGCACCCCGGGCCCGCCGGGGAGCTCGACGTCCGGGCCGAGGACGGACGGGTCACCGTGACGGGGCCGCTGCCGGACGCCTTGACCCCCGCCGGACTCGCCCGTCTGATCCGCTCCGTGCCCGGTGTGGTCGACGCCGCGGTCCGCGCCGCCGCGCCGGCCTGAGCGCCCCGGGCGACCGACATGGCCACGCCCGTCCTGGCCGCCGTCGACGGCACGCCCGACAGCGGCCCGGCCGTCCGGTGGGCCGCCGAGGAGGCCGAACGGCAGGGCCGCCCGCTGCGCCTCGTCCACGCCTGGGGCCGGCCCGAGCACCTCGCGCCGGCCCTGCCGGGCGTCAGCGAGGTGCGCGGCCGGGCGCTCGCCGCGCTGGCGGGAGAGGCGGCCCGGGTCCGGAGCGAGCATCCGGCGGTCCCGGTGGAGACCGCGCTCCTGGAGGTGCCGGCGCCGCGCGGCCTGCTCGCGGAGGCGGAGCACGCCGCCCTCGTCGTGGTCGGCACCCACCGGCCGCGCGGACTGCCCGGGCTGTTCCTCGGCTCGGTCGGCCTCGCCGTCGCCGCCCGGACCACCCGCTGTCCCGTCGTCCTCGTCCCGCCCCGGGCCCGGGAGCAGCCCGGCCCGGTGGTGGTGGGAGTCGACCCGGTCCGCCCCTCGGGCACCGCGGTCGCGTTCGCGGCCCGGGAGGCCCGGGTCCGGGAGCTGACGGCCCGCGCCGTTTCCGCCTGGCCCCAGCCGGGCTGCTGGGACGACATCGGTGAGGACGAGCGCGCCTCGGTGGCCCACGCCGAGCTGGAGCGGCTGGGGCGCGTGCTTCCGGGGCCGCTGCGCACCGCCGCCCGAGCCCTGCCGGGCCGGCCGTCCACGGTGCTGCTCGCCGCGTCGGCGGACGCCGCGCTGCTCGTCCTCGGCCGCTCCGGCCGCCGGCTCGGACCGGTCGCCGGAGAGGTCTGCGAGTACGCCGTCTGCCCGGTCGCGATCGTCCCGGACGCGTGATCCCGCGCTGCGCCGCCGCCCGGCGGGCAGAATCGGAGAGAAGCCGACGCACCTTCCCCCGGGAGCAGGAATGGACGAGAACCCCCCGGCCGAGGCCGAGCAGCGTGTGACCGTGTTCCTGCTCGACGACCACGAGGTGGTCCGGCGAGGGGTGCGCGACCTGCTGGAGGCCGAACCCGACATCGAGGTGGTCGGCGAGGCGGGCACCTGCGCGCAGGCCCTCGCCCGGGTGCCGGCGCTGCGTCCGCAGGTCGCCGTGCTCGACATCCGGCTGCCGGACGGCGACGGCGTCGGCGTCTGCCGGGAGCTGCGCGACCGGATGCCCGGGCTGGTCTGCCTGATGCTGACCTCGTTCGACGACGACGACGCCCTGCTGGACGCGATCATGGCGGGCGCCGCCGGGTACGTGCTCAAGCAGGTCAAGGGCTCCGACCTGGTGAGCGCGGTGCGCACGGTCGCCTCCGGGCAATCGATGCTGGACCCGGCCACCACGCGCAAGCTGATGGAGAGCCTGCGCCACCACGACGAGAGCGACACGCAGGCGGCGCTCGCCCAGCTCACCCCGCGCGAGCGGGAGATCCTCGTGCTGATCGGCGAGGGGAAGACCAACCGCGAGATCGGCCAGGAGCTCTACCTGGCCGAGAAGACGGTCAAGAACCACATCTCCCGGATGCTCGCCAAACTCGGTGTCGAACGCCGGCTCCAGGCCGCGGTGCTCGCCGCACACGCGGAGGGCGAGCACCAGCACCCCGCTCGGCCGCATTGAGCCCGCTCGGCCCGGCGGACAGGTCCGTCCGGCCCATGCGGGAGGAGCGGCTCCGGCCCGACCGTGGAGGGTGAGGGGCAGCGGCCCCACCCCGCACCGGCCAGGAGGCCGTGATGATGTACTACGACCACGGAATGAACGGTTGGGGCTTCGGCCTGATGATGTTCGGCATGCTGCTCTTCTGGGGCCTGCTGATCGCCGGAGGCGTCGCGCTGTTCCGCTACCTGGGGCACGCCTCCCAGCACCACGCGGCCCCGCCGCCCGCCCCACCGGCGCCGGCCGGACCCGCGCGCACCGATCCGGAGCAACTGCTCGCCGAGCGGCTGGCGCGCGGCGAGATCGACCCCGACGAGTACCGCCACCGCCTCGAAACGCTGCGGGCCGGCCGCGGCCAGGGCACCGGCTGAGCCGGGGGGAGGCTCTCATGAACATCCGGACCCTGGACGCGCAGACCCTGGAGACGCTGGTCTCCGCCGCGGTCGCGGCGCCGTCCGTCCACAACACGCAGCCCTGGCACTTCCGACTGGTACCGGAGACCTCCTCGCTGGAGGTGCGGTCGGTGCCCGAACGCACCCTGGCGGTGATGGACCCGGAGGGCCGGGCGCTGCACATCTCGGTCGGCGCGGCCGTGTTCAACCTGCGCGCGGCCGCCCGCCACCTCGGCTGGATCCCCGACGTCCGGCTGCTCCCGGACCCGGCCGAGCCCGACCTGCTCGCCGCGATCGGCCTGGACGAGCCCGCAGCCGTCCACCTGCGGGCCACCGACACGCTGTACGAGGCGATCTGGCACCGGCACTCGATCCGGACGCCGTTCACCGGCCCCCCGGTGCCGGGCCCGGTGCTCGCCGAACTCGCCGAAGCCGCCCTGGCCGAGGACGCCGCGCTGTTCCTGCCCGACCGCGCCGAGACCGAGCGGCTGCTGCACCTGACCGCCGAGGCCGAGCGGCTGGGCACCACCGACCCGGCCCTGCGGCAGGAGAGCCGCAGCTGGATCCAGCAGCCCGGGGAGCCGCTCGGGATCCCCGTCTCCGCGCTCGGGCCGCAGGACAGCGGCGGACACCTGCCGATGCGCGACTTCGGCGCGCTGCAGCCGGAACGGCACCTGGCCCCCGCCGCGTTCGAGCCGGAGCCCAGGATCGCCGTCCTCACCACCCGCGGCGACGCCCGCACGGACTGGCTGCAGGCCGGCATGGCGCTGCAGCACGTCCTGCTCGTCGCCACCGTGCACCAGGTGCGGGCCTCGCTCCTGCACCAGGCGATGGAGTGGGGCAATCTGCGCTGGGCGGCCCGGGAGACCCACCAGGGCCCGGGACACGTCCAGATGCTGATCCGGATCGGCTACGGCCCGGAGGGGGCGCCCACGCCCCGGCTGCGCGCGAAGGACGTACTGGACCGCTGAGCGTCAGTCCGCCGGGAGCGGCACCCGCCAGACCAGGCGGGTGCCGCCCCCTTCCGGTGCGGTGGCCTCGAAAGTGCCGCCCAGCCCGGCGGCCCGCTCGGCGAGATTGGCCAGGCCGCTGCGCCTTCCTCCCGACGGCAGGCCGACGCCGTTGTCGCGGACCGTCACGGTGAGGTGGTCACCGGCCTCCACCACGACCTCGACCGCGCTCGCCCCGGCGTGCCGGGCGGCGTTGGACAGGGCCTCCTGCAGCACCGCCACCGCCTCGTCGGCGACCTCCTTCGGCACGGCCGCGTCCAGCAGGCCCGCCGTCCGCAGCGCCGGGGCGAATCCGAGCACCTCGGCGGCGCGGTCCACCACCGCGGCCACGGCGGCCCGCAGCCCGGCCACCGCCGGGCCGCTCTCGCGGGCGCGCAGCCCGAAGATGGTGGAGCGGATCGTCTTGGCGGTCTCGTCGAGGTCGTCGATGGCCCGCAGCACCCGGTCGGTCGCCTCCGGGTGCTCGATGAAGCGCATGGCGCCCTGCAGCGTCATCCCGGTGGCGAAGAGCCGCTGGATGGCCAGGTCGTGCAGGTCCCGGGCGATCCGGTCGCGCTCCTTGAGCAGGGCCACCTGCTCGGAGTCGCGGCGCCGTTCGGCCAGCTCCATCGCGACCGCGGCCTGGCCGGCGAAGCCGAGCAGCGGCGCCGACTCGTCCGCCTCGAAGAGCGGCGAACCGGTGGACCGGGCCATCATCAGCACACCGCGCACACCCAGCTCGGCGGTGCCGATCGGCACCGCGACGGCCGGGCCGAGACCGGCCCAGCGGGGAGGGCCGACGGTGATCCGCGGGTCCCGCTGCACGTCCGCACTGACCACGGGACCGCCGGTGAGGGCGGCCGCGCCCATGAAGGAGCCCTTCAGCGGGAGGATCAGGCCGCTGTGCTCGCTCGCGCCCTTGCCGACGGCGATCCGTACCTCCAGCTCCTCCGTCTCCGGCAGCGGCAGGGCGACCACCACCAGATCGGCGCGGGCGATCTCGGTGGCCCGCGCCACCAGCAAGTCGAGCACCTGCTGCTCGGAGCTGCCGGACAGCAGGCTGCTGGTGACCTCGGCGCTCGCGGTCAGCCAGCGCTCGCGCAGCCGGGCCTGGGCGTACAGCCGGGCGTTCTCGATCGCCACCCCGGCCGCCACCGCGAGGGTGGAGAGCACCGCCTCGTCCTCGGCGTCGAACACCCCGCCGCCCCGCTTCTCGGTCAGGTACAGGTTGCCGAACACCTTGCCGCGGATCCGGATCGGCACCCCGAGGAAGCTGTGCATCGGCGGGTGGTTGGCCGGAAAGCCGTAGGACGTCGGGTGGTCGGAGATGCGGTCGAGCCGCAGCGGCTCCGGGTGACGGATCAGCTCGCCGAGGATCCCGTGGCCGGAGGGCAGCGGGCCGATCCGCCGGGCCTGCTCGTCGCTGATGCCGACCGGGATGAACTGGGACAGCCGCTGGTCCTCGCCGACCACCCCGAGCGCGCCGTACTCGGCGTCCACCAAGGTGACCGCGGCCTCCACGATGTGCCGAAGGGCCTGGGTCAGCTCCAGGTCGCGGCCCACCGCGAGCACGGCCTCCAGCAGGCTGTGCACCCGGTCGCGGGTGCCGCGGGCCGCGTCGAGCCGGCTCTGCAACTCGTCCAGCAGGTCGTCCAGCCTCAGCTGCGGCAGGGGGGTCGGACTGTCGGGTGCGCTGCCCACCGCTTCCTCCGGAGCCTCGGTGACGGCACTCCCAGCGTAGGCCCGCGCGGCGGGCCCGGCCCGCGAACCGGGGCCGGTCGGCCCACCCCGCGGACCCGGCGGACCCATGGTCATGACGTCGCCCCGGGTGACCCTGGAGACGGGGGAACCCGAACGTGACGGGAGTGAGGACGATGAAGGCCCTGACCTACCACGGACCCGGCCGCCGTACCTGGGGCGAGGTGCCGGACCCGGTGGTCCGGGACCCGGAGGACGCGGTCGTCCGGGTGGACGCCGTCACCATCTGCGGCACCGACCTGCACATCCTCAAGGGCGACGTCCCCGAGGTCACCGAGGGCCGGGTGCTCGGCCACGAGGCCGTGGGCACCGTCGTGGACGTCGGACCCGGCGTGCGCACCTTCGCCGCGGGCGACCGGGTGCTGATCTCCTGCATCTCCGCCTGCGGGCGCTGCGCGTACTGCCGCCAGGGCACCTACGGGCAGTGCACGGGCGGCGGAGGATGGATCCTCGGACACCTGGTCGACGGCACCCAGGCCGAGTACGTGCGCACCCCGTTCGCCGACACCTCCCTGCACCACCTGCCCGGCGGGGTCACCGACGAGCGGGCGCTGCTGCTGGCCGACATCCTGCCCACCTCGTTCGAGGTCGGGGTGCGCAACGGCCGGGTGGGACCCGGCGACACCGTGGTGATCGTCGGCGCGGGCCCGATCGGGCTGGCCGCCGTGACGACCGCCCGGCTGTACAGCCCCGGCCGGATCGTCGCCGTCGACCTCGCCCCCAGCCGCCTGGAGGCCGCGAAGCGGGCCGGCGCGGACGAGGTGCTGGACGCCGCCACGGGCGACGACGCGGCGATCCGCGCGCTCAGCCGGGACGGACTCGGCGCTGACGTCGCGATCGAGGCCGTCGGCGTACCGGAGACCTTCGAACTGTGCACGCGGGTGGTGCGCCCCGGCGGACGGATCGCCAACGTGGGTGTGCACGGCCGACCCGCCACGCTCCACCTCGAGGACCTCTGGATCAAGAACGTCACCATCACCACCGGCCTGGTCGACACCAGCACCACCCCGCTGCTGCTGGAGATGCTCGCCGCCGGGCGGCTCGACACCGACGACCTGGTCACCCACCGGTTCGGCCTCGACGAGATGCAGGACGCCTACGACGTCTTCGCCGACGCCGGAAGCAACGGCGCCCTGAAGGTCGCCCTGTTCCGGACCTGATCCGGCATGTGCACGAGAAGGTGAGACCCCCATGGACACGCGTCTGCACCCCGACCCCCAGGTGCTCGCCCGCCGGATCGCCGACCGGATGGCCCGGCTGGACATGGACGAGGAGGAGCTGGCCCGCGAGGCGGGCATGTCGCCCCAGTACCTGGCGGTTCTGACGGCCAGTGGTCCCGGCTTCGACCCGAACGGGTTCCTGCGCGTCGCCGCCGCCCTCGGGCTGACCTACCGCGAACTGATCGAGGGGCGCGCCGACCTGCCGCCCGGGCAGGGCGCACCCGGTCTGCGGCCCGCGCTCCTGCGGTTCGGCGAGGAGGAGTGCTGGGACCGGCTGGGCAACCGCGGGGTCGGACGGATCGTCCTGCCCGCCGAACCCGCACCGCTGGCCTTCCCGGTCAACTACGCCGTCGACGGCCGCACGATCGTCTACCGGACCAACCCGGACGGCGCCGCGGCGGCACCCGACGGAACGGCGGTGTCGTTCCAGGTCGACCGGATCGACGACCACCGCAGCCACGGCTGGAGCGTCCTGCTCACCGGCACCGTCGAGCGGATCACCGACCCGCCGACGCTGCAGCGGCTGCTGCGCGACCTCGCCGTGCAGCCCTGGGCGGGCGGCCCGCGCCTGCTGTGGATCCGGGTCCGGCCCCAGCAGATCACCGGGCGGCGCATCACCAGCACGCTGAACGGCGGCGACGACTGAACACGGGCCCGGACGTCCGGCGCGCAGGTCACCGGCCCGTACGAGGTGACGACGGCCCGCGCCGTCCGGCTGCGGGCCGGCCAGGAGCCCGTCGGCCTGCCGGTCCGGGCCGCCCCGGAGGGGCGGGAGGGCGGGAGGGCCGAGTGGCCCAGGGGAAAGGGCCGGTGGGTGTCCCCGGGGGAGGCTGCCGGACCCTTGGGCCGGGGCCCGCCGAGGCGCACGGTGGGAACAGGACACGAGTCCGGCAGCCCTGCCAGGCAAGGAGCGACTCCCATGACCGAGCGGCCCCTGACACTCACCGACCTCTGGCTCGTGGTGGCGGCCGGATCGGCGGCACCGTCCCTGCACAACAGCCAGCCGTGGAGGTTCCGGCCGACCGCCGACCTGGACGGCCTGCTGGTCTACGGGGACCGGACCCGGGCGGTCCCGGCCACCGACCCGGACGGGCGGGCCCTCCACCTGTCGGTCGGCGCAGCGGTGTTCAACCTGCGGGCCGCCGCCTCCCACCTGGGACGCGGCGCCGAGGTGCGGCTGTGCCCCGACCCCGGCGACCCGGACCTGCTGGCCACGCTCGACTTCTCCGGTGACGGGCCGCGGCTCGCGCCGGAGTACTACGAGGCCGTCGGCCGCCGCCACTCCAGCCGTCTGCCGTTCACCAACCGGGACGTGCCCGAGGCGGTGGTCGGTCAACTGATGGACGCCGCGGCGGCGGAGGACGTGCACCTGGCGGTGCTGGAGGAGGCCGGCGCGCGGCGCGTGCTGGAACTGACCACCGAGGCCGAGCGGCGGACCTCCGCCGACCTGCAACGGCAGGCGGAGACCCGCGGCTGGCTGCGGGCCGAGCCGTCCGCCGACGGCATCCCGCTGGCCGCCATCGGCCCGCTCGACCACGACGCCCGGGTCCCGATGCGCGGCTTCGCCGGCCGCCCGCAGCAGTCCGCGAAGCCCACCGAGCGGTTCGAGGCGCTCCCGCAGCTGGCCGTGCTGAGCACCCACGGGGACCGCCCGGCCGACTGGCTGCGGGCCGGCCAGGCCCTGGAGCGGATGTGGCTGCTGGCGACCGCCCGGGGCCTGCGCGCCTCGGTCCTGCACCAGGCCGTGGAGTGGCCGGACACCCGGTGGCGGCTGCGCGACCCGGCCGAAGGCCCCGGCCACGTCCAGGCCGTGGTCCGCATCGGGTACGGCCCTCCCGGGGCCGCGACGCCGCGCCGCGCGGTGGACGAGGTGCTCGACCTCGGCGGCCTCCCGCTCGGCGCCCGGTGAACGGAGACCGGCCGATGTCGACCGTCCAGCGACCCCCGACCGCCAGTGCGGCGCTGCTCACCGACGGCACCACCGTGACCATCCGCCCGATCGACCCCGCCGACCGGGCGGCCGTCCTCGCCCTGCACGCCGACCGGATGTCGGAGGAGAGCCGGCGCCTGCGCTTCCTCGGATCGAGCGCGCGTGCCGCCGACCTGACCGCCGACCGGCTGTGCGGGCCGCTCAGGACGGACGGGTTCGCCCTCGGCGCCTGGGCCGCGGACGTCCTCGTCGGCGAGGCCGACTACGAGGTCCTCGACGAGGCCGCCGGCACCGCCGAGCTCGCCCTCGCGGTCGCGGACGCCTGGCAGCACCGGGGTGTCGGAACCCTGCTGCTGGAACACCTGGTGCACGCCGCCCGCGAGCACGGCCTCGCGGCCTTCGAGGCGGACACCCTGGCCGGCAACCGGGCCGTCCACCGCGTCTTCACCGACCTCGGCCTGCCGGTCCACCGCCGCTACGAGCAGGGCGAGGTGAAGGTCAGGGTGCCGCTCGCCGAGGCCGACGAGGGCTACCGCCGGGCCGTGGACGAGCGCGGCCGCGCCGCGGACGTCGCCAGCCTGGGCGCGCTGCTGCGCCCCGCCTCGGTCGCCGTCGTCGGTGCCTCGCGACGGCCCGCATCGGTCGGGGGGAGCGTGCTGCGCAAGATTCGCGACGGCGGGTTCACCGGCGAGGTGTGGGCGGTCAACCCGCACGCCGACCAGGTCGCGGGCAGGACGGCGTACCCCTCCGTCGCGGCCCTGCCGGACGTGCCGGACCTCGCGGTCCTCGCCGTGCCCGCCGCCGCCGTGCCGGCGGTGGCCGAGGAGTGCGGACAGGTGGGCGTACGGGCGCTGGTGGTGCTCACCTCCGGCCTCGACGCCGGGCAGGCCAGGCGGCTGAGCGGCAGCTGCCGCCGGCACTCGATGCGGCTGGTCGGGCCGAACAGCCTGGGCATCGCGGCCACCGACCCCCGGGTCCGGCTCGACGCCGAGTTCGGCGGCGCCTTCCCGCTGCCGGGCACCGCCGGCGTCGCCGTACAGTCCGGCGGGGTGGGCATCGCCCTGCTGCAGCGACTGGCGTGGCTCGGCATCGGCGTCTCCAGCTTCGTCTCGCTCGGCGACAAGTACGACGTCAGCGGCAACGACCTGCTGCAGTGGTGGGAGAGCGACGGGCACACCGACCTCGCCCTGCTGCACCTGGAGTCCTTCGGCAACCCGCGGGCGTTCGCCCGCACCGCCCGCCGGGTCACCCGTTCGATGCCCGTCCTCACCGTGGACGCCGGACGCTCCGCCGCCGGAAGGCGCGGCGCCGCCTCGCACACCGCCGCCGCCGCGACGCCGACGGTCACCCGCGAGGCGCTCTTCCGGCAGGCCGGCATCACCGCCGCGCGGTCCGTCGCCGAGCTGGTGGAGACCGCCGCGCTGCTGCACGCCCAGCCGCTGCCCGCCACGCGCGGCGCCGTCGCGGTGGTGTCCAACGCCGGCGGCGTCGGCATCCTCGCCGCGGACGCCTGCGCCGACGCCGGCCTCGTGCTGCCCGACCTGCCGGCCGACCTCGCCGCCCGACTGCTCGACCTGCTGCCCGCCGGAGCCTCGGCGGCCAATCCGGTCGACACCACCGCCGCCGTCGGACCCGACCGGTTCCGGGCCTGTCTGGACGCCCTCGAACACAGCGACGCCGTGGACGCCCTGATGGTCTGCCTGGTCCCGACCGCCCTGTCCGACGAGCCGGAGAGCGGTCTGCTCCGGGCCCTGCTCGACGGCGGAGCACGCAGACGGATACCGGTGACCGTCGTCCGGCTCGGCCAGCAGGTGCCCGTCACCCGGCTGCGCGCCGCGGACGGAGTGCTGCCGCAGTACGCGGACCCGCGGTCGGCCGCCGCCGCGCTCGCCCACGCCCGCGAACGGTCCCGGTGGCTCGGCCGGCCGATCGGCGCCGACGTCGACGTGCCCGGGTGCGACCCCGGCGCGGCCCGCCGGATCGTCGACGCCCACCTCGCCGAACACCCCGCCGGCGGATGGCTCGACCCGCTGGCCACCGCCACCCTGCTGGCCTGCTACGGACTGCCGCTCACCACCACCGTGTGGGCCCGCGACCCGCACTCCGCCGTCGTCGCGGCCCGCGCGCTGCGCCACGACGGCCACGACGGCCGGACCGTCCTGAAGGCCTACTGGCCCGACCAGGTGCACAAGAGCGCCGCGGGTGCCGTCCGTACCGGTCTGCGCACGGATCGGGACGTCCGCGACACCTACCGGGAGTTCACGGCCGCGTTCGGGGACCGGATGGCCGGGGTCGTCGTGCAGCCGATGGCCGCACCCGGCGTGGAACTGCTCGCCGGCCTGGTCCAGGACCAGGTGTTCGGGCCGCTGGTCGTCCTCGGCCTCGGCGGCACCGCCACCGACGTGCTGGACGACCGGGCGGCCCGCCTCGCCCCGCTCACCGACCTCGACCTGCCCGAGATGGTCGCCGGACTCCGGGCCGCCGCCCTGCTGTCCGGACGGCCGGGCAGCCCGCCCGTGGACCTGCCGGCAATCCACCGGATCCTCGCCGGCCTCTCCCGGATGGCCGACGACCTCCCCCAGATCGCCGAGGCGGACCTCAACCCCGTGATCGCCCGGCCCGACGGCGTGCTCTGCGTGGACGCCCGGATCCGGGTGGAACCCAGGCCCCCGTTCGACCCGTACCTGCGCCGGCTGCGCCGACCGCAGGGCCTCCCCGAGGAGGAGCCGTGAACCGGCACAGCATCCTCGACGGCACTTCCCGCGAAGGCCCCGAGCGGTCCGACCACCCGGCGGCCGCCCCGGTCCGGCAGTTCATGCGCCGTCCCGCCGTCGCCGTCACCCCCGACACCGACTTCGCCACCCTGGTCGCCGCCGTCACCGCGTCCCGGTACGGCGTGCTCCCGGTGGTCGGCGGCGACGGGATCGTGGTCGGCGTGGTCGCGGCCTCCGACCTGCTCGCCGCCTACGGGGCCGCCGCGGACCGCGACCGGCCCCCGGCCCTGGTCCGGGCCCGGGACCTGATGACGGCGCCCGCCGTCACCGTGACCGAGGACCGGCCGGCCCGCGAGGCGCTCCGCACCGCGCTGCGGGCGGCGGTCCACCACCTGCCCGTGGTCGACGCCGACGGCCGCCCGGTCGGCGTCCTGTCGCCCTACGACCTGCTGGACGCGCTGCGCCGCGCCGACCAGGCGATCCACGACGAGGCCCTGTCGCTGGCCCTCACCCCCGGCTCGGGCGTCGTGCCCGGGTCGTTGCACGTCAGGTGCGAGCGCGGGACGGTCCTGCTGACGGGGCGCACCCGCACCCGCTCCGACGCCGCGGCCCTGTGCCTGGAGGTCTCCCGGATCGACGGCCTGGCCGGTCTCACCGACCACCTGCGGTGGGACGTGGACGATGTGGCCCCGGCGGCGACCGGCAGCACTCCCGGCAGCACTCCTTGACCGCCGTCAGTCAACGAACAGGTGTCGGGCCTCCGCCGGCCCGAGGCCCTCGGCGGGTTCCTGCCGCCGGCCGTAGTGGTGCAGGTGCGAGTCCGGGCCCGGGAAGAACTCGGAGACCCGGCCGGTGTCCTCCCAGCACACGTCGTACGGCGGGCTGCCGTCCGCGTGGTGCAGCGCGACGATCCGGCCGTCGCGGCGCGGTACGCCGGGACGGGTGCCCTCGACGATGATCCGGTCCCCGACGGAGGCTCTCATCGGGTCCTCCTCTCCGGGTCCGCCGGCGCGGCCGCTGCGGCGGCGGTGATGGTCCGTCCGGTGACGACGGCGGGCTTGACCCGCAGCCACAGCTCGCGCTCCCCGCCCGGCCACGGCTCGGGGTTGTGGCGCCGCCTCAGCGCCGCTGTCGCCGCCGGCCCGTCGAAGCGGTTCGCGGTACCGCGGACCAGCACGCTCCAGCCGGTCCTGAGGGCCTCGTCGACCCGGTCGACCTCGACCGCGATCCGCTGCCCGAGGGCTGCGGCCAGCGGCCCGCGCTCGCCGGTCCGGAAGACCAGCGTGCCGTCCAGCACCCGGTAGTTGACCGGAAGGATGAGCGGACCCTCCGGGGTGGTCAGGGCCACTCGGCCGACGCCGCCCGGGGAGAGCTTGGCCCAGCACTCCCAGGGAGCGAGATCCGCGAGCCGCGGACGGGCCGCGGAGCCGCCGGCGCCGGGCGGAAGATCGAGGCCCCCGCCGAGCAGATCGGCCGCCGTGGTCCCCAGGGCCGCGGCCAGGGCGAGGACCGTGCCCGTCCCCGGGTCCGCCGGTGCGGTCTCCAGGTACTCCAGGTACCCCTCGGCGATCCCGGCCCGGGCTGCGGTGTCGGCGCGGCTCAGGCCGAGCTGCTCGCGGCGCCGGGCGACGCGTCGCCCGAGGTCGCCGGGGTCGGGGCGTGGTGACCGCTGGGGTCCGTGTGTGACGGCGCTCATGAACATGGCCCGCTCCCTCCGGAGCCGCGTGGGTGCTTCTGTCTCCAGCGTCGGCGAGCCGGCGGGCGGACGGGAGGGCCGGTCGGCCCCCGGCGCCGCCGGGCGGCCCGCCCTTCGGACACGCGGGGCCGGCGGACCAGGACGCGTTCGCCGGACCGCGGGACGACGGCCGTCCGGTCCGGTTCGCGGTCGATCCGGTCGCGCGGCGTTCCCCGTTCCGCCCTGAAGGCGGGCAGGCCCGGACGGCGTGCGGGCTCGGGGCGGCCGGTTCGTTCCTCCCGGAGGCCGGTCGGGTCGGGTCTCACGCCTTCTCGGCCTCGGCCACGTGCTGTTTCACGGTGGCGAAGCTGTCCGGGGTGACCGAGATGGAGTCGATCCCGGCTTCGACCAGGAAGCGGGTGAACTGCGGGTCGTTGCTGGGCCGCTGGCCGCAGAGGCCGACGGGCCGGCCCGCCGCGTGCGCGGTCGCGACGAGCCGCTCGATCGAGCGGGTGACGGCCGGGTCGCTCTCGTCGAAGACGTGCGCGAGCAGGTCCGAGTCGCGGTCGACGCCCAGGGTGAGCTGGGTGAGGTCGTTGCTCCCGATCGAGAAGCCGTCGAAACGCGCCGCGAACTCCTCCGCGAGCACGATGTTGGACGGGATCTCGGCCATCACGTACACCTGCAGAGCGTTGCGCCCGCGCGCCAGTCCGTGGGCCGCCATCTCGGCCAGCACCCGGTCGCCCTCGGCGGGTGTCCGGCAGAACGGGATCATCACGATCACGTTGGTCAGCCCCATCACGTCGCGGACCCGGCGCAGGGCCCGGCACTCCAGCGCGAAGCCCTCGCGGTAGCGGTCGTCGTAGTAGCGGCTCGCGCCCCGCCAGCCGATCATCGGGTTGGCCTCGACCGGCTCGAACGGCCGGCCGCCGACCAGCCCGGCGTACTCACTGCTCTTGAAGTCGCTGGTGCGCACTGTCACGGGGTCGGGCCAGCGGGCGGCGGCGATCTCGGCGATGCCGTGCGCGAGCCGGTCGACGAAGTACTCGGTGCGGTCCGGGTACCCGGCGCTCAGCTCGTCCACCCGGCGCCGCTCCTCGGCCGGCAGGCGCTCCGGGTGGATCAGCGCCATCGGGTGGACCCGCACCTGGTGGGCCACCACGAACTCCGTACGCGCCAGCCCGACCCCGTCCGCCGGCAGCTGCCACCAGCGGAACGCGGCGGCCGGGTCGGCGAGGTTGAGCATCACCCGGGTCCGGGTGCTCGGCAGTGCGCCGAGGTCGGTCTCGCTCTCCTCGAACGCGACCCTTCCGGCGTACACGCGGCCCTGTGCGCCCTCCGCGCAGGAGACGGTCACCTGCTGCCCGTCGGCCAGCAGCTCGGTGGCCCGCCCCGTACCCACCACGGCCGGCACACCCAGTTCGCGGCTGACGATCGCGGCGTGGGAGGTCCGACCGCCGTGGTCGGTGACGATGGCGGCGGCCCGCTTCATCAGCGGCTCCCAGTCCGGGTCGGTGATCGGAGCGACCAGCACCGCACCGGCGGGGAAGCGCTCCAGCTCGGAGGCGCCCGCGAGGGCGCAGACCGGGCCGACCCCGATCGCCTCGCCGACCGCGATGCCGTCCACCAGCCGTTCGCCGGTTCCGGTCAGGCGGTAGCGGCGCAGGACGGCGGCGGTCCGCCGGGACTGCACGGTCTCAGGCCGGGCCTGGACCAGGAACAGGTCTCCGGAGCGCCCGTCCTTGGCCCACTCGAGGTCCATCGGGCAGCCGTAGTGGCGCTCCACCTCGACCGCCCACCGGGCGAGCGTGCGAAGCTCCGCGTCGTCCAGGACCCGGGCCGCCCGCTCCTCGGTGCCGGTCTCGACGGTCCGGGTCAGGCCCCCCTCTGCGTACACCGTCTTGTGGCGCTTCGCCCCCACGGAGACGCGCAGCACCGGGTCCAGCGTTTCGTCCGCGAGGAACGGTTTGAACAGCAGGTACTCGTCAGGGTCCACCCGGCCGCCCACCACGCTCTCGCCGAGCCCCCACGCCGCACTCACCAGGACCACCCCGGGGAAGCCGCTCTCGGTGTCCAGGGTGAACATCACCCCGGCCCCGCCGAGGTCCGAGCGGACCATCAGCTGCACGCCGACCGACAGCGCCACCGCGAGGTGGTCGAACCCCATCCGCTCGCGGTAGTCGATCGCCCGGTCGGTGAACAGCGAGGCGAAGCAGCGGCGGCAGGCGTCCAGCAGCGCGGCCTCGCCCCGCACGTTGAGGAAGGTCTCCTGCTGACCCGCGAAACTCGCCTGCGGCAGGTCCTCGGCGGTGGCACTGGAGCGCACCGCCACGTCGGGATCGCCGCGCCCGGTGGCCCGGGCCAGCGCGCGGTACCCGTCCACCACCTCCTGTTCCAGGGCCGGAGGCAGCGGGGCGGCCGACAGCGCCGCCCGGACCGCCGCGCCCACCTCGGCGAGCGGGGCGCCCTGCCGCAGCCGTTCGAGCTGCTCGGCGACCCGGGCACGGAGGTCGCCGGCGAGGAACTCGCGGAAGGCGTCCGCGGTCGTGGCGAAGCCGTCGGGGACACGCACACCGGACGGTCCCAGCCGGGTGATCAGTTCGCCCAGGGATGCGTTCTTCCCGCCGACCAGGCCGACGTCCGCGCGGCCGAGTTCGGTGAAGCGGATGACACGTCGCATGCTGCCGCCTCCGCGGTCAGTAGGGGAGCGGTCGGCCGGCCGGGGACCGCAGGTCCAGTGGCGGGCGCGACGACGGTCGGGCAGGACGCTTGACGATCCGAACGCGGTCCATGGCAGCCACCTCCTGGAGACCGTGACTCCAGCCTGGCCCGGTGTGGCGCCCGCCCCGAGAGGCGGCGGTCCCCGTCCTCCGGCCCGACCGGGGCACCCCGCCCGGGCCCACCGGCCCCATGCGGGCCGAGACGCTCAACGGCGGCGGACAGCTCGGGCCGCCGCAGCCGACACCAGCGCCACCGCGCCGACGGGCAGGAGCTCGGCCCCGCTGAGCGGCACGGTGTGCAGGAGGCCGGCGAGCGCCGGCAGGTACAGGGCCGCCAGACCCAGGCCGGCCGAAGCCAGCACCGCCAGCGGCAGGAACGGGTGTCCGCGGGCCGGCCACCGCTCGCGCAGGCCGACGCACACGCCGAGCTGGGCCGCCAGGAGCGCCAGGAACAAGGTGCTCTGCGCCGGGCCGCCGTCCCGGTCGACCCACAGGGCCGCCGCCAGGCTGCCCGCCGTGACCACCGCACCGAGCAGCAGCACCCGCTGCCACAGCCCGTCACCGAGCACCTGCTGCTCGGGCGGGCGGGGAGGGCGGTGCATGGCGTCCGGCGAGGCCGGCTCGGCCCCCATGGCGACCCCGGTCAGTCCGTGGGTCAACAGGTTGATCCACAGGATCTGACCCGCCAGCAGCGGAAGGGCCATGCCGAAGGCGGGCCCGGTCAGCATCACCAGGATCTCGGCGGCACCGCCGGCCATCGCGTAGAGCAGGAAGCGGCGGATGTTGTCGTACACCCGGCGGCCCTCCTCGACGGCGGCGACCACGGTGGCCAGTTCGTCGTCGGCCAGCACCAGGTCGGCGGCCTGCCGGGCCACCTCGCTGCCCCGGTGGCCCATCGCCACGCCGATGTCGGCCCGCCGGAGCGCGGGCCCGTCGTTGACCCCGTCGCCGGTCATGGCCGTGACCGCGCCCGCCTCCTGCCAGGCCCGGACGATGTCGAGTTTCTGTGCCGCGCTCGTTCGGGCGAAGACCCGGACGGCGGTCGGGTCGGCGACCGGGCCGCGGGCGAGCTCGCCGCCGGTGACCGCCCGGCCCGCGGCGCCGAGCGGAATGCCCACCCGCTGCGCGACGGCCAGCGCCGTCCCCGGGTGGTCGCCGGTGATCAGCACCGGGGTGATGCCCGCCTCCCGGCACCCGGCCAGGGTCGCCCCTGCGGAGGCCTTCGGCGGGTCCTCCAACGCCACCAGCCCCAGCAGGCGGAGGCCCCGTTCGGCGGCTTCGGCAGGCTCCGGAAGATCCGGACGGACCCCGGCGGCGATCGCCAGGACCCGGTAACCGCGCGCCGCCAGGTGCGCGGCCTCCGCCATCGCCTCGGAGGTGATGGCGGGCGGTTCGGCGAGGACGTCCGTGGTGAGGACGGCCTCGGGGGCGCCCTTGAGCAGGACCTCGACACGCCCGTCCGGTCGGCGGTGCAGGGTGGTCATCCGGCGGCGAGCACTGTCGAACGGGACCTCGGCCACCCGGGGGCCGGCCGTGAGCTCCTCCGCCGGGTCCACGCCCGCTTTCGCGGCCGCTGCCAGCAACGCCGCCTCGGTCGGATCGCCGAGCGCCGACCAGTCACCGTCGTCGGGCGGCTGCGGTGCCACCAGCGACGCGTCGCCGCACAGCGCCGCTGCGCGCAGCACCTCGCGGATCGCCAGACGGCCGGCCACGTCGTCCGGGACGACCGTGACCGCGCCGGCCGGTCGGTAGCCACGACCGGACAGGACGGCACTCGCCGCCGGTGTCCAGACCCGCTCCGCGAACATCACCCCCTCCGTGAGGGTGCCCGTCTTGTCGGTGGCCAGGACCGTTACCGAGCCGAGCGTCTCGACCGCTGGCAGGTGCCGGACGATCGCGTGCCGCGCGGCCATCCGCTGGGCGCCCAGCGCCAGGCTGAGCGTCACCACGGCGGGGAGCGACTCGGGGACGGCCGCCACCGCCAGGCTGATCGCGGTCACCGCCATCAGCTCGAACCCCTGGCCTCGGGCCAGCCCCCAGCCGAAGACCACCACCGACAGCCCCACCGCCACCGCGGCGAGCACGCGGCCCAGACCCGCCAGACGTCGCTGCAGCGGCGTGGCGCGGGAACGGGGGCGCAGCTGTGCGGCGACCTGGCCGAGAGTGCTCTCCGCGCCGGTCGCCGTCACCTCGGCGACCCCTCGGCCACGCACCACCACGGTCCCGGCGAGAACGGTGGACGGACCGGTGGTCCCCGGATCCGCATCCCCGGGCACTGCCCCCGGCGCGGCCGTCTTGTCGACCGGTACGGACTCCCCGGTCGCGGTCGACTCGTCCACCAGCAGGGCTTCGGCCCGCACCAACCGGCCGTCCGCGGCGACGATGTCCCCCGCGCCCAGGACCACGGTGTCGCCGGGCACCACGGCAGCAGCCGGGACCTGCCGCTCCGTGCCGTCCCGGACCACCAAGGCGCCAGGGGCGCTGAGGGCCCCGAGTGCCTCGACGGCCCGGTCGGCCCTGACCTCCTGCGCCACGCCGACCGCGGTGTTGGCGACCACCACCAGGCCGATCACGACGGCGTCCGGGTAGTCGGCGGTCGCGAGGGTCAGCAGGACGGCGGCGAGCAGCACCAGCACGAGGGGATCGCGGAGCTGGGCAGCGACCCGGGACCAGAGCGGGATGCTCGGCACGGACGCGATCACGTTCGGTCCGTGGCGCTCCAGGCGCAGCGCCGCCTCCGAGGAGCTGAGCCCGGCCGAGCGGCCCGTCCCGGGCGGACGAGCGGGGGAGTGCTTCGCGGGCGTGGTCATCGTGCGCCGTCCCCGGGTGTGATCCTGCGCGTCCGGTCAGCTCGGCTGGCGCCGGGTCCAGTGGGGCTCGACCAGGGTCCACTCGGTGTCCCACTGGGCGAGGCGGCGGCGGTCGAGCAGGAGGAGGCTGCCTTTCCAGGCGCAGAGGCACAGCAGGGGGACCGTGGTCGCGAGGGTGGCGGCGGTGAGCCAGCCGTCCTGGGCGGCCTGGCCGCGGGTGACCGGGGCGGGGACGACGGCGCCCCGGGCGTCGGTCCAGACCGTCACCGTGCTGCCGGCCCGCTCGCCCGACCAGACCTGGACGGACGCTGTCCGGGTGGCCCCGTCCGCCGTGGTCCAGGCGGCGGTGGCCGGGACCTTGGCGGGCGTACCGGAGTCGGCGAGGGGCGCGTCGGCGGTGAGCCGGGCCTCCACCGGTTGCCGGGTGGCCGAGGCGGTCTGGCCGGCGTGCAGCTGCGCCCGGTAGGTGGCGAACCCGGCTGCCGCGGCGGCCGGCAGGGCGAGGACGGCCGTGGCGAGCAGGACGGAGCCCAGCCACCACTGGACGCGGTCGCTGCCCCGCCGCAGCGGGTTGCCGCGTCGGCGCGCACGGTTGAGCATGGCGGCCCACCTCCTCGCGGGCACCCGGACGGTGCTCCCGGCTGACTCCAGCTTGGACCGCCCGGCGCTGTTCGGCCCAGGACCGAGTGGCCCGGGCGGAGGGCCGACCGGCCCCGCCGGCGAAGGGCCGGGGGACCGGAGGGCCGTACCGCCGGTGCGGTGCGTCAGCTGGGGAGGCAGGGGCCGCTGGGCGATGGGGAGACCGAACTGCCTGGCGACGGGGAGACGGTGGTGTCGGGAGTGGGCGAGAACGAGCCGCCGCCGGGGGTGGGGGTGAAGAAGGCGGCGGGGCTCGTCGGGGCGACCGGGAGGAGGGTGATCCAGCAGGGCTGCGGCTTGCCCGGGCCGAACAGCGAGATGTGGTTGATCACGTACGGGCCCTGGAGGTACCAGCCGTGGAACCACACGGTGACCGAGGTGGTGGACGGCCCGGTGGTGAAGGTGGTCCGCAGGACGTTGGACTGCGGGAGGTTCGACCAGAGGGACGGGTCCGGGCCGCCCGTCCCGGTGGCGCCGACGAAGACGTACGGGCCCTGCACGTTCGCCGTCAGCGTGTAGGTGGACGACGGCTCGACCGGGACCTCCTGGCTGCACCCGGCGTAGTCGACGTCGCCGGGGTAGCCCTGCAGGCCCGAGGAGGCGCCGCTCGCGGGCAGGACCATGCGGCCGCAGGACCAGAAGGTCAGGTGGTTGCCGATGTTGAAGCCGCCGTTCCTGATCGCCTCGACGTCGGTGGCCGCGGAGGCGGGGCCGCCCCAGCTGAACAGGAGGGCGGCCGACGCGACGGCGGCGGCCAGCAGGCCGGCCGGCAGCGCTCGGCGGTCGCGGCGGCGGTTCGGGGTGCGCATGCTGTCTCCAGGTGGGGGCTGGTGGTTGGAGGTCAGTGCGGGGAGCGCGCGCACCACACAGTGGAGTAGACCAATTGCGCTGTCAAGGGGTGCCATCGGAGCGGACGCCGACCCGGGCTGAGGGGGCGTCAGGGTCGCGTGGGACCATGCCCGGCACGGAGGGGACGATTTCTGGCGTCTTCGCGCTGGTCGGGACGCTCACCGGCGCGGCGGCCGCCCACCTGTTCCAGCGGCGGGCGGCCGGGCAGGCGCTGCGGTCGGGGCGCGAGGAGTGGCTGCGGCGGCAACGGCTGGAGGCGTACAGCGCCTTCGCCGGGACGGTGCTGTCCTTCCGGCGGGCGCAGCACCGCCGGGCCCGCGAGCGCCTGCGCGGCACGCCGGAGGCGGAGTCGGCGGCCGTCGCCGACGAGTCGCGGCACCTGCGCGCCGCCGCCTGGGAGTCGTACTACCGGCTGCGGATGCTCGCCCGGAGCCCGGCGATCACCGAGCTCGCCGAGCGGGCCGTGCAGGAGGCCGCCGCCGTCCGCTCGGCCGCCGACGGGGGTGACCTCGACCGCCGGGCCGCCACCGCGCGCGACGCGGTCACCCGCTTCAGCGACCTGGCGGGCGAGCAGATCCGGCCGTAGGGCGACGGCCGTCACCGGGCGGCTCGCGGCCGACGGGGCCGGCGGTCGGTTGGGCTTGCCGCCTCGGGCGGTCGACCCGTCCGCTTCGGCCCGGCGCCTCAGCCCGTTGCGGGTCCGGGGACGCGGCAGCGGCCGGTGGCGAGTACGACGCCCCGCACCGCGGCCGCCGTCACGGCGAGCAGCAGGGAGGCGGAGTACAGCCCGGACTTCAGCCCGTTGACCGCGCTGACCGCGGCCGCCAGGCCGTCGAGGTGGGCCGGGTAGGCCGTCAGCAGCGCGGTCAGGCCGGCGTCCTCCAGCAGGTTGGCCGCGGCCGCCGCGAGCGGGACGGCGAGCAGCGCCCACCGCAGCCCGGCCCGGGCGCGGGGCGTGGCCCAGCGCAGGGTGGCCGCGGTGAACAGCGTGAAGGCGGCGATCAGCGGCAGGTCCAGCAGCAGGACCAGCAGGTGGTCCCGCCGGCCGTCGGCGCCGAACGCGGTCAGCCAGGCGTACGCGGTGTCGGCGGAGTAGCCGCCGGTCCGGGGCTCGGCGGCGTTGCGCGCACCCAGCAGGTTGAGGATGCCGCTGCCGTACGCGTCGTGGAAGCGCGTCGCCGCGACCGTCATGGCGGCCATCAGGGCGGCGAAGGCGCCGAGCGCCGCGAGCGCGACCCGGCCCGGACGGGCGCGGAGCGCGGTGCGCGGGGTGGCGGTCATCGGGTCTCGCTCCTCACGGCGGCCAGCGCCGCCTGTTCGATGGTCAGGTCGTGCACGTCGGTGCCGAGCAGGTCGAGGGCGCCGGGCGCGGCGAGGTCGGACACCAGCACCGGCTGCAGGACGCAGCCCGCGAAGACGGCCGCGAGCAGGTTCCGGGCGCCCTCGCGCACCTCGCCGGCGTGCTGGCCCTCGGCGATCAGCTCCTCGATGACGTGCAGCGGGTACTCGCTGCCGGGTGGCAGGCCCGGCATCAGCGAGCCTGTGCGGTGCAGCGCGAAGAGGAAGGCGTGCGGCTGCGCCCGGTACGCGGCGAGCATCGCGCGGACCGCCCCTGCCAGCCGCTCCAGCGGGCCGCCGGGGCCGTCGGCCACCTCGCGCAGCGTGCGGACGTACGCCTCGACGGTCTCGGCGTACAGGGCGCGGGCGATCGCCTCCTTGGACGGGTAGTGCCGGTAGAGCGCGGCCTCCGACATTCCGGCGCGCTCGGCGATGTGCTTGGTGCGGGTCGCGTCGTACCCGCGCTCGGCGAAGCAGGCGAGCGCGGCGGCGTGCAGGGCGGGCTTCTGGCTGGGCCTGGGCAACGTCCACCTCCAAAGTGAATGTTTACTTACTTTGGCGGACGGACCGCACCGAGTCAAGGCGAAACGCCCCACGCCCGGCCCCGGGCGACGGGCGGTGAACCGCGTTGTCGGGGGCGGGGGTGGTCGTCTAGGGTCGGCCGGGTGACTGCCGGGTCGGCCTTGGGCCACGCACGAGTGGGGTTCCCGGCCTCGGCGTGAACCCGGGGCGGGCCCGTGGCCCGCCGTCCCCTCCGCGTCCTCGCTCCCGGCGCCCGCATTCCGGCGCCCCCGTTCCAGCGGATCCCACGACCGGAGAGTCACCAGCGATGTCCTTCACCCAGCAGCACCAGCACCCCGCTCAGCCGCCGGCGGCCGGCGTGCAGTTGAACCACACCGCCGTGTACGCGAGCGACCGGTACCTGTCCGCCGAGTTCCTGGCCGTGGTCCTCGGCCTGGAGGTCGGCGCGCCGTTCGGGCCGTTCCTGCCCGTCGACCTCGGCAACGGCGTGACGCTCGACTACTACGAGAAGCGGGACGAGCCGATCCAGTCGCAGCACTACGCCTTCCTCGTTCCCGAGGAGCGGTTCGACGCCGTGATCGCCCGCCTGGAGGCGCTCGGGGTCACCTACTACGCCGACCCGGCCCATGCCGAACCCGGCCGGGTCAACACCCTGTTCGGTGGCCGCGGCGCGTACTTCGCCGACCCCGACGGCCACAACCTGGAGGTGATGACCCGGCCGTACGCGCGCCCGTAGTCCGCGCACCGGCCCGCCCCGCCGACCTGGTCTCCGGGCGGTCAGTGGCGGCCGGAGACCAGGTCGGCGAGGCGGGCGACGGGGGAGGTGCGGGGCCGGCCGGCGCGTTCCCGGGCGTCGGCGAAGTGGTAGGCGGCGTAGAGGCCGTGGACGCCGAGCCAGCGCAGCGGCTCGGGCTCCCACTTGCGGACGCGGTGGTCGACCCAGGGGAGGGCGGTCAGTTCGGTGTGCTCGCCGAGGACCAGGTCGCGCAGGGTGCGGGCGGCGAGGTTGGTGGTGGTCACGCCGCTGCCGACGTAGCCGCCCGCCCAGCCGAGACCCGAGGCGCGGTCCAGGGCCACCGTGCTGCACCAGTCCCGGGGCACCCCGAGCACGCCGGACCAGGCGTGCTCCACCGCGACGCCGCGCGCCGCGGGGAAGAACCGGGTGAGGATCCCGGCCAGCTGCTCGACCGTCCTCGGCGCGGTCGAGCCGTCGTTGTCGGTGCGCGAGCCGAAGCGGTACGGCACGCCGCGCCCGCCGATCGCGATCCGGTCGTCCGCGGTGCGCTGCGCGTACATGTAGGCGTGCGCGAAGTCGCCGAGCGTCTCGCGGCCGGCCCAGCCGGCCGACTCCCAGAACGAGGCGGGCAGCGGGGCGGTGACGATCATCGAGGAGTTCATCGGCAGCCAGGAGCGCTTCTCGCCGGGCAGGCCGGCGGTGAACCCCTCGGTGCAGCGCAGGACGTACCGCGCCGAGACGGTGCCGTGCTCGGTGACGGCCCGCGCCGGGGTCGTGCCCGCGGCCGGGTGGACGGCGGTGACCGCGGTCCGCTCGTACACCTCGACGCCGAGCCGTTCGGCGGCGGCGGCGAGGCCGCGGACCAGCTTGACCGGCTGCAGCCGGGCGCCGTGCGGCGTCCAGCTCGCGCCGAGCGCGCCGTCGACGGCGATCCGCCGGGCGGCCTCGGCGGCGGTGAGCCGCCGCACCCCGGTCTCGCCGTAGGCGTGCTCGGCCGCGACGAAGGCGTCCAGGCGCTCCAGCTGGGCGGGGGTGCGGGCGACCTCCAGGACGCCGCCCTTGACCTGGTCGGCGTCGATGCCCTCGGCGGCGCAGACCCGCAGCACCTCGTCCACCGAGGCGGTCATCGCCCGCTGCAGCGCGACCGCCCGTGCCTTGCCGTACCGCCGGGCGAAGGCGGAGCGGCCGGCGAAGCCGTTGTACAGCCAGCCGCCGTTGCGGCCGGAGGCGCCGTAGCCGCAGAAACGCTGCTCCAGCACGGCGATCCGCAGCGAGGGCTCGGCCCGCTTGAGGTAGTACGCCGTCCACAGACCGGTGTAGCCGCCGCCGACGACGGCGACGTCCACCTCGGTGGGGCCGTCCAGCGCGGGGCGCGGCGCGGTGGCGCCGAGGGCGGTGTGCCAGTGGGAGACACCGCCGTTGACGGTGGTGGGCGTGGTCACGTCGGAGCTGCTTCCGTCGGTGGGCGTTGCTCGGTGCGGGCACGCTATGACGCGGCTCCCACCTGCGGCAACGCCCAGGGTGTCAGGCCTGTGGCGCCGTTCCCGACACTCCGTCACCCGTCCCGGAGCCCTCAGGACGGCGCCAGGGCGGCATCAGGGGCGGCGTCAGGGTGGTGGCAGAACGGCGTCAGACGGCTTCCCCGGGGCGGACGGTGCGCATCCGGACCGCCGCGTAGACGCAGCCCGCCAGCGCCAGGTCGGAGAGGAGCATGAAGCCGATCGAATAGCTGCCCTGCGCGCTGTAGATCGCGCCCATCACCAGCGGGGGCACGAAGCCGCCGAGCCCGCCGATCGCGCCCACGATGCCGGTCACGCTGCCCACCTGGGTGACCGGGGTGACCTGGGCGACCAGGGCGAACACCGCTCCGCTGGTGGTGCCGAGGCCGACCGCCATCAGCAGGAAGGCGGTGGTGCCGACCGGGCTGAGGTCCGGGTCGAAGGCCTGGACGACGGCGAACAGCGCGGTCAGCGCCAGGGCCCAGGCGGTGACCACCGCCGGGTGGATCCGGTCGGACAGCCAGCCGCCGATCGGCCGGAAGAGAACGGTCACCAGCGCGAAGCCGGCCGCCTTGGTGCCGGCGTCGGTCGCCGACAGGTGGTACCAGGTCTTGAGGTACGTCGGGAGGTAGACGCCGAACGCCACGATCCCGCCGAAGCCGATCGCGTACAGCGCCGAGAGCTCCCACGTCACCCGCAGCCGCCCGGCCCGGGCGAGGCGCTCGGTGAGCGGGGAGGTCGGCACCACCCGGTCCGGGCGGTCGCGGATGAACAGCAGGGCGATCACCACGTACACCGCCAGCGCCCCGGCGAGGACCAGGAACGGCAGGTCGGGGTCCTGCTTCCACATCCGCGGGGTGAAGTACCCCGACAGGGCCACGCCGCCCATGCCCATGCCGAACACGCCGACGCCCAGGCCGCGCTTGTGCGGCGGGAACCACGAGTTCACCAGCGGCACGCCGATCGCGAAGGTCGTGCCGCCCAGGCCCAGCAGGAAGCCGACGGCGAGCAGCGCCCCGTACGAGTCGCGGGCCGGGATCAGCAGCAGCACCGGGACGATGGTCAGCCCCGAGACCAGCGGGAACATCAGCCGGGCCCCGTACCGGTCGGTCAGCGCGCCGACCGGCACCCGGCCGAGCGAACCGACCAGCACCGGCACCGCCACCAGCAGGGACTGCGCGAACGAGGACATGTGCAGCGTCTTGTCGAACTCGCCGGCGAGCGGCGCGATCAGGTTCCACGCCCAGAAGGTGAGGGTGAACCCGACCGTGGCGGTCACCAGGTCCACGTACGCGGTCGGCGACACCCGCTCCTGCACCGCGCTCGCCTTCGGCGACACCCGCTCGTCTGCGGCACTCACTGCGCGCCCCTCTCCGTCCACCGGTACGACCGCCCCATCACAGCAGCGGATCCCCGCCGGCCCCCGCGGCGCCGCACGGCCGTCCGGGTGGTCTCATGCGAACGGAGCAGTGGCGAGCGGGTCTTCGGCCGCCTCGCTGCCAGGATGTGTGCGCGGTCGGACGTCCGGGAGCGGACGGGCCGACCGCGTACGCCGACCGTCGGCCTGACCGGAGATGAGGACGTCAGCATGCCGCAGCAGGGAACTGTGAAGTGGTTCAACGCGGAGAAGGGATTCGGCTTCATCGCCCCCGACGCCGGAGGCCCGGACGTGTTCGTCCACTTCAGCGCCATCCAGACCTCGGGCTACCGCGGCCTGGAGGAGAACCAGCGCGTCGAGTTCGACGTGGTCGCCGGACCCAAGGGCCCGCAGGCGGAGCAGGTCGTCCCGCTCTGAGCCGCACCCCGTGAGCCGGTGCCCGGCCGCCCCCGACCCCCGGGACGGCCGGGCGTCCGGCTGTCAGCGGGCGCGGTGCGGGCCCAGGTGGTGGAGGACGCCGGCGAGCTGCTCGGGGGTGAGGGCCGGGGCGGGCAGCGGTGGGTGTGCGGGGGAGGGGCGCAGGCCGTCGAGGAACAGGGCGAGCGGGCGGCGCCAGGCGTCGGGCCCGACGGCGCCGGCGAGGGCCGGGACGGTGCGGCCGAGGGCGGCGAGGGCGAGCAGCAGGTCCTCGGTGGTGAGGTCGGCGCGGACGCTGCCCTGGTCGCGGCTGCGGCCGAGGAGCAGGCCGACGGTCTGCCGGTTGTGCTCGTGGACGGCCTGAAGGGCGGCGCTGTCCGGGAGGTGCGTGGTCATCAGGTCGTTGGTGCCGCGGTCGGCGGCCAGCGTCGCGAACACGTGGTGCAGGTAGTGGGTGAGCCCCTGCCAGGCGTCCTCGGCGGCCCGGGCCTGCTCGCCGGCGGCCTCGGTGGCGGCGAGCAGGTCGCCGAAGACGGCGTCGACGAGGGCGGCCCGGGTGGGGAAGTGCCGGTACAGGGTGGCGTTGCCGACGCCCGCGCGGCGGGCGATGACGTCGAGCGGCGCGTCCAGGCCCCGGTCGGCGAAGACCTGCCGGGCCGCGTCGAGCAGCAGCTCCCGGCTGCGCCGGGCGTCGCGCCGCAGCGGCGTGGCCGTCCCGTCGGTACCGGATCGGGTGACGCCGGCCATGCCGCTCCCTCGGTCGAGCGGGGAGTGTTCCCCGGTTCGGCTGCTATCCTCGCACGGAGATGAAACGGGGAGTGCTCCCCGTTTTGGAAGGGGGAGTGGGGACATGGACGGCACGGCACTGGTCCTGGGCGGCGGCGGACCGGTCGGCGGGGCGTGGCTCACCGGCGTCCTCGCCGGCCTCGCCGACGGCGGGGTCGACCCGGCCGCCGCCGACACCGTCATCGGCACCTCCGCCGGCGCGGTCTTCGGCTCCCGCCTGCTGGCCGGCGAGACACCGCGCGAGCTGTACGACCGTCAACTCGCCGGCCTCGACCGGGTCGACCTCGCCGTCACCGCGGCCCAGACCGTGCGCTACCTGTGGGCCGCGCTCGCCACCCGCGACCCCGAACGCTCCGCCACCCGCCTCGGCCGCGCCGCCCTCGACGCGCGCACCGACCCCGCCCACGACCTCCACGCCACCGTCCGCACCCTGCTGCGCGACGCCGGCGCCTGGCCGGACCGCCCCCTGCGGATCGCCGCCGTCGACGCGGAGAGCGGACAGGTCGAGGCCTTCGACGCGCACTCCGGCCTCCCGCTCGCCGACGCGGTCGCCGCCAGCTGCGCCGTCCCCCTGGTCTGGCCGCCCGCCACCGCCCTCGGCCGGCGCTGGATCGACGGCGGCACCCGCGCCACCGCCAACCTCCAACTCGCCGCCGGCCACCGCCAGGTGCTGGCCGTCGCCCCCGTCCCCACCGCCGTCGGACCGCACCCCGGCGCCCAGCAGCAGGCCGCCGAGCTGCGCGCCGGCGGCGCGTTCGTCACCCTGGTCGTCCCCGACGGCGGGGCCCGCCGCGCGATGGGCCGCGACCTCACCGCCGACGCCCGCCGCCCCGCCGCCGCCCGCGCCGGCCACCGCCAGGGCGCGGCCCTCGCCGCCGCCCTCGGCCGCACCTGGCCGACCGGCTGAGCGTGCACCGGGGGCCCGCGCCGCGGTGGGGTGCGGGTCGTCGGAGCCGGGCGGACCATGGGAAACGGTTCGTCAGCGGAAGGGGTGCAATGACGATGGCGCTGACATTTTCCCAAACTCTGTGGCCTGGCGAAGGACGCCGGCTTCGGCGGTGACGACATCCGCGTCGCCGGGGCGGTCGCGATGGCGGAGTCCGGCGGCCGACCGGACGCCGTCGGGGACAGCGCCCTGGTGAACAACACCTGGGGCCCGAGCATCGGCCTGTTCCAGATCCGCTCGCTCCCGACGTGCCGCAGAGCGGCGTCGACCCGCGGCCGTGGGTCTGCCTCGGGCAGTTGGAGCACGCCATCGCCGCCGACATCCCCGCGCCGACCGGCCACCGCTCGCCGTACTGGACGCAGGTCCTGCTGGTGGAGAAGGGGCTGGCGGGCGAGGGCCTGCTCGACAACGCGTACGTCGACGGCTCCTGGGGCACCCTGACGCTCAAGGCCTACGCGGACTGGCAGCACGCCCTCGGCTACCAGGGCGCGGACGCCGACGGCCACCCCGGCCGGACCTCGCTGCAGAAGCTCGCCGACAAGTACGGCTTCCGGGTGGGCAACTGACCGACCCCTGGCCGCCGCCCGGGTCGGGGCGGCGCGGGCGGCGGCCACCTCCGATTGGCGTACGGGTTGACCACCTGACATCCTCGTGCCACTGACACGACTTCGGGGGGACGGGATGGTCAGGCGACCTTTGGCTGCCGCGGTGGCGGTACTGCTGGTGATGACGCTGGCGGCGTGCGGGACCGGCGGGGGCAAGAAGAAGAAGCGGAACCGAGGCTCGAGCAGCACGAGCACCAGTACGCCCAGCAGCACCGCCAGCGGCAGAAGCGTCGACGTGACGGTCTCGCCGACGACCTTCACCACGGGCCGGGACCTGACGGTCAGCTTCTCCGGCTGCGGGTCCGCCGACACGGTGGAGTTCCGCTGGCGCGACGTGGGGACGGGCCGGAGCGGTGTCCTGGGCTCGCAGCGCTGCGCCGGCAGCACCGCGACGCTGGTGCTGCGCGGGTTCGCGGAGGCCTCGCCCGGGCACTGGGAGGTGACCGGCAAGGCCGCGCCGTCCGGCCTGTCCGACGTGGCCGCGCTGACCGTCCAGGCCCGCTGACCCCTGCTCACGCCGCGGCCGCACCGGGCGGTCCCGGTGCGGCCGCGGCGGGCGGTCCGGGTCAGGCGCCGGCGGCCACGGAGGTCAGCCAGGCGTTCCAGTCGGCCTCGTAGTCGAGCGAGGTGAGCAGGGTGCGCGCGGCGGCCCAGTTCCCGCTGCGGTAGTGGCCGAGCACGGCGGTGACGTCGGACGGGTGCTTCTCGATCATGTAACGGGTGGCCAGGTAGCCCCAGTTGTAGGTGCGGTTGGTGTCGGTGTTGGCGTACGTGGTGTCGAACAGGGTGCGCAGCGCGTACGTGTGCTTGCCGGCCTCGGCGACCGCGTTGGCGTAGGTGACGCCGCGGTAGGAGTAGGAGACGTACTCGGCGAAGCCCTCGCCCCACCAGACGGTCGGCGTGCTCTGGCTCGCGTTGAAGTCGCCGTACAGGTCGAAGCGGCCGTCGAGGTAGTGGGTGTACTCGTGGTTGAGGTTCCAGATCTGCCAGCCGGGGCTGACGTCGGTGCGCTCGTAGCAGATGAACCGCGGCTGGTTGCCGGCCTGCGAGGGGTCGCCCTCCAGGTACATGCCGCCGTTGTTGGTGTCGATGCCGTAGATCTTCCCGGCGTACGCCTTGTAGTCGGCGCTGGAGTTGAAGACGTCGACCTCGAGGGTGGTGTTGAGGTCGCCGGCGACCGGGCCGGGGTCGTGGACGATGCCGTGGAAGTAGGCGTCCTGGTTGGCCAGGCTGGTGCAGGTGGCGGTGAGCTGCGCGGAGGTCATTTCCTGCGCCCGGATCCGCAGCGACGGGCTGCAGGTGTAGGTGATCGGCAGGATGCGCGATTCGAGCCGGCTGCCGCCGGTGGGGGCGGCGCCGGGGGCGCCCTTGGCGGTGCCGTGGGCGGGGCGCTGGCCGGGGTCGGCGAGGGCGGACTGCTCGGTGGCGGGCGAGGGCTGGGCGGCGGCCTGGGCGACGGGGAGCAGGGGGGTCGCGACGGCGGCTATCAGCAGGGTCGTGGCGAGGGCACGCAAGAGTCACTCCTGGGGGAGGGAGCGGAGGGTCGTCCCGTCGGTGACGGGCTTGCGAAGTAAAATGGCACACGTCACATGGCTTTTCAATGCCGCGCGCAGAACCGGCTAGGGCACAGGCCGGCGGGGGACGGAGAGGCGGCGGACCAGGTCGGCCTCGGCGCGTTCGGCCGCCGGGTCGTGCCAGAAGTCGACCGGCACGCCGCGGATCCGGCGGCCGCGCGGGTCGAGGACCTGCCCGGCCAGCTTGAGCGGCCACAGGGTCACCGCCCGGTCGGTGACGGTGAGTTCGGGGAAGCGGGCGTACAGGCGGGCCTCGAAGGCGGGGATGTCCTGCACCGAGCGCAGCCAGACGGTCAGCAGCAGGTTGTGCGGCCCGGAGAGGGTGGCGCACAGCCGGGTCTCGCGCTGGGTCGGCAGCTGCGCGGTGATCCGGGCGGCCGCGTCCGGCGGCGCGACGCCCCACAGGGTCACCGAGACCGGCCAGCCGGACAGCGAGCGGGCCACCTCGCACCGGTACACCAGCGCCTCCTCGCGCTGGTAGCGCTCCAGCCGGCGGCGCACCGTGCTGGGGCTGGCACCGGCCCGCTCGGCGAGGTCCGCGGCGGGCATCCGGCAGTCCTCGGCGAGCAGCGAGAACAGCCGCAGGTCGAGCGGGTCGGCGGAGGACAGGCCCCGGCCGATCCCCGAACCGCCGCCCGGCGCGGTCTCGTCGAGGACGTCCCGGCCGCCGGGGGCGAGCCGGTCCAGGCGCCAGCGGCTGCCGACCGCGTGCACGGCGGAGGCGACCTGGGAGCGGGTCGCGGCCACGCCGGGCAGCGCCCCCAGCCGCAGACCGAGGTACCGGGCGAGCGCCGCCTGGTCGGGGAAGACCGCGGTGAGCACCAGGTCCCGGGAGCCGGTGACGTGGTCGACGGTGATCAGGTGCGGATCGTCCACGATCGCGGCGGCCACCTCGTGCAGTGCGCCCGCCACGCAGTCCACCTCGACGACCGCGACCAGCGGCGGCGTCGGCCCGATGCCGGCCGGGTGGCAGCTCAGCCAGGCGTGCCCGGCGTCGGTCAGGCGGCGCCAGCGCCGGGCGGCCGTGGTGGCGTCCACGCCGATCGCCGCGCCGATCCGCTCCCAGCGGGCGCGCGGCGCGGTCTGCAGCGCGGTGACCAGCTGGTGGTCCAGCTCGTCGAGAGCCTCGCCGGCGGTTTCCGGCACCCGGTAGGCCATGACTGACGCTTTCCTGCGGATCGGCGGGAACGGTGGTGCGGATCCCCACGATAGCGCGCATGTCCCTGCTGACCGACGCCCACGCCCTCGCCCCCGTCCTCACCGAGCTGCGGCACGCCCTGCACCGCGAACCCGAACTCGGCCTCGACCTCCCGCTCACCCAGGCCAAGGTGCTCGCCGCCCTCGACGGGCTCGGCCTGGAGATCACCACCGGCCGGGCGCTCAGCTCGGTCACCGCCGTGCTGCGCGGCGGACGGCCCGGCCCGGCCGTCCTGCTGCGCGGCGACATGGACGCGCTGCCCGTCCAGGAGGACACCGGTCTCCCGTACGCCTCGGCGCTGGACGGACGGATGCACGCCTGCGGCCACGACCTGCACACCGCCGGCCTGGTCGGCGCCGCGCACCTGCTGGCGGCCCGCCGGGCGGAGCTCGCCGGCGACGTGGTGCTGATGTTCCAGCCCGGCGAGGAGGGCCAGGGCGGCGCCCGGATCATGATCGAAGAGGGGGTGCTGGACGCGGCCGGCGAGCGGGTGGTCGCCGCGTACGCCCTGCACGTCGTCGCCCGGGACGCGCCGACCGGCTTCGCCGCGACCCGGCCCGGGCCGATGCTCGCCGCCTCCGACACCGTCCACGTCACCCTGCGCGGCGCCGGCGGCCACGGCTCCTCCCCGCACTCCGCCACCGACCCGGTACCCGCGCTGTGCGCCACCGTCACCGCGCTGCAGACCCTGGTCACCCGCGAGGTCGACATCTTCGACCCGGCCGTGGTCACCGTCGGCCGGATCGAGGCCGGCACCGCACCCAACGTCATCCCCGACACCGCGCGCCTGTCCGCCACCGTGCGGACCTTCTCCGACGCCTCGCGCGCCGCCGTCCGGACCTCCTTCGAGCGGACCGTGCACGGCACCGCCGCCGCGCACGGCGTCACCGCCGGGATCGAGTACGTCCACCAGTACCCGCCGACCGTCAACCACCCCGGCGAGGCCGCGTTCGCCCTCGACACCGGCCGCGAGGTGCTCGGCGCCGACCGGGTCCTCCCGCTGCCCACGCCGATGGCCGGCTCCGAGGACTTCTCCTTCGTCCTGCGCGAGGTGCCCGGCGCCTACCTCGGACTCGGCGCCTGCCCGCCCGGCACCGACCCCGCCACCGCGCCGATGAACCACTCCGCCCAGGCCCTCTACGACGACGCCGCGCTCCCGTACGCGGCCGCCCTGCTCGCCGGACTCGCCCTGCGCCGCCTGACCCCCGCCGCCACCGGACAGGAGTGACCGTGACCCGCACCCCCGAGGCCCCCGCGGGAGCCGCCGTCGGCGCCCTGGTCCTCTTCGAACTCACCAGCGGCGTCCTGCAGATCGGCATCACCCCGCTGCTGCCCGAACTCACCGCCCACCTCGGCATCGACGCGGCCGATGCCAGCTGGATCGTCTCCGTCCAGCTCCTCGCCGCCGCCGTCTGCGTCCCGCTGCTCGGCCGGCTCGGCGACCTCTACGGGCACCGGCGCATGCTGCGCGCCGCTCTCGCCCTGATCGCCGTCGGCAGCCTGGTGGTCGCCCTCGCCGACAGCCTGCCCGTGCTGCTCGCCGGACGGCTGCTGCAAGGACCGGTCGCCGCCCTGCTGCCGCTGGAGATGGCCCTGGTCCGCGACCGGCTGCCGGTCGCCGGCGCCCGCCGCGCGATCGCGCTGCTGGTCGGCTCGCTCGCGCTCGGCACGCTGCTCGGCGGCGTCTCCACCGGGCTGATCCACTCCGCCACCGGCTCGCTGCGGCTCACCCTGCTGGTCCCCGCGCTGCTCGCCGCCGCGTGCGTCGCCGTGGCGTTCCTGGCCGTCCCCGAGTCCTCGCGGCGGGCGGGCGGACGGGTCGACTGGCCGGGCGTCGCCCTGCTCGGCGCGGCCGTCACCGCGCTGCTCGCCGGCGTCGGCGGAGCGAAGGACGGCGCCTGGGGGAGCGCCGCGGTGATCGGCCCACTGCTGGCCGGCGGGCTGCTGCTGGCGGGCTGGACGGTGGTCGAACTGCGCACCGCCGAACCGCTGGTGGACCTGCGGGCGATGGCCGGCCGGGACGTCGCGCCGGTCTACCTGGCCGCCCTGCCGTTCGGCGTCTTCTACTTCGGCAGCCAGGCCCCCAACGCCACCTTCCTGGCCGCCGACCCGGCCGCCACCGGCTACGGCTTCGCGCTGTCCGCGCTCGCCATCGCCCTGGTCTCGCTGCCCGGCCACCTGGCCGCCGTCCTCGGCTCCTTCGCCACCGCCGCGGTCGCCGCCCGGATCGGCTACCGGACCACCCTGCTCGCCGCGTTCGCCGTGGTGGCCGCCGGCTTCCTCCAGTTCGCCCTGGTGCACGACGCCGTCTGGCAGTTCGCCGCCGGATCCGTCCTGCTCGGCCTCGGCGTGGGCCTCTCGCTGGGCGCCATGCCCACCGTGATCGTCGAGGCCTCCGACCCGACCCGCACCGGCGTCGCCGCCGCGCTCTACAACAACGTCAAGACCCTCGGCGGCGCCGTCGCCGGCGGTGCCTTCGCCGCGCTCCTCGGCTCCTTCGTCCGGCCCGCCACCGGACAGCCCGGCGAAGCCGGCTACCGGGCGGTCTGGCTGGTCGGCGCCCTGTGCGCGCTCGTCGCCGTCGCCCTGGTCGCCGCCACCCGGCGGCACACGGCCCTCCCCGGCGGACCGACCGCCGTCCCCGGCGGACCGATCGCCGAACGAGTGGACTCGCCAGGAAGCGAGGCGCGGCACGGGCTCTGACACGGCGTCCGGTGGCGATGCTGACCGTCCGAACCCGTGATCCGGAAGAGACGGAAACCCGACGTGCGCCGTACCCACCGCAGGCTGTTCGCCACGGCGATGCTGGTCGCCTCCGTCCTGGCCCCGGCCGCCGTCGGCCCCGCCGCGACGGTCCACGCCGCCGGTGCCCTGCGGCCCGTCCAGGCCGACTGCCGGCCCGGCGGGCCCGGCGGGCTCGGCCCCGAGTTCGACGCCGCGCTGGACGGCACCATCGAGCAGGTCCGCACCCGGGCGGGCGTCCCCGGCCTGGTCGTCGGCATCTGGATGCCCGGCAAGGGCTGCTACGTCCGCGCAACCGGCGTCGCCGACAAGACCACCGGCGCCCCGATGGCCACCGACGGCTACGTCCGCATCGGCAGCGAGACCAAGACCTTCACCGTCACCGCGCTCCTCGAACTCGTCGACGACCACCTCATCGGCCTCGACGACCCGATCGCCGAGTACATCGACGGCGTCCCGGGCGGCGATTGCATCACCCTGCGCCAGCTCGCCGAGATGCGCAGCGGTCTCTACCCGTACAGCTTCGACGCCGACTTCCAGCACGACCTGCTGAGCGACCCGCAGCGCACCTTCACCCCGCAGGAGGTGCTCGCGTACGGCTACAAGCACGACAACACCTTCGACCCGGGCGCGCAGTTCCAGTACTCCAACTCCAACCTGATCCTGCTCGGCCTGGTGGTCGAGAAGGTCAGCGGCCGGCCGCTCGCCGAGTTCATCCACGACCGGGTGCTGCGCCCGGCCCACCTGCGGCACACGCTCTTCCCGGTCGGCAACGAGTTCCCCGACCCGCACCCGCGCGGCTACACCGACCAGACGCTCAGCGGCGCCACCGAGGACGCCACCGACTGGAACCCCAGCTGGGCCTGGGCCGCCGGCTCGATGATCTCCGACCTGCAGGACCTGCGGCACTGGGCCGAGGTCGTCGCCACCGGCCGGCTGCTCAGCCCCGGGACCCAGGCCCAGCGGCTGAAGTTCCTGCCCACCGGCGTCCCCGGCACCAGCTACGGCCTCGGCATCCTGGAGACCGGCGGCTGGATCGGCCACAACGGCTCCATCCCCGGGTACGAGACGGTCACCGTCCACCTGCCCGCGCAGAAGGCCACCCTGGTCCTGATGATGAACACCGACTCCAGCAGCGGCGGCCAGGAGCCCTCCACCCTGATCGCCCGGGCGATCACGGAGATCATCACCCCGGACAACGTCTACGACGGCAGGGCCACCGCCCCGGAGGGGTGAGGTCAGCCGCTCACGGCCGGACGAACAGCAGATCGTCCGGCCGCAGGCGTGCGCGCGGACCCGCCGCGCGCAGCACCACGTCCAGCACCCGCGCCGGATCGGCGGCGTACGCGTGCGAGAACCACGCCATGTTGGCCTCCACCACCGCCCAGCGGTGGCCCGGGCGGTACGGGTCGAGCAGTTGGCCGACGTCCAGGACGACGGCGCTCGGCAGGGAGTCCCCGGCGGCGGCGAGCAGCCGGTCGACGAACGCGGTGATCTCCGCGGCGTCCGCCGAGCGCGGGTCGAGCGGTCGCGGGTCGAGCCGGCCGAACACCGCGTACCGGGCGGCCGTGGCGATCCGTCCGTCCAGCAGGAACAGCCGGTACTCGGCGGCGAAGGTCACCACCTCGGAGAGCAGGACCGGCGTCGCCGGATGCAGGTCCGAGGGGAACCGGGAGCCGTCGGCGTAGACCGCGGGCGGGAAGGACTTGTCGCGGGGCGGCTTGACGAAGGTCGGCCGGTCGAGCGCCCACACGTCCGCGGCCGTGGCCTCCACGATGTCACGACCCGTGAACTCCCGCGGCAGCTCGGCCAGCCAGCCGTCCGTCGGCTCCAGCAGCGCGAAGCCGAGCCGGTCCGCCAGCCGCGCACCCGCCACCGGCCCGCCGTACCAGTACGCCGGACCCCCGGCCGCCCCGACGTCCTCCGCCGCGCGGACCTCCATCCCGCGGGCCGCCGCCTCGACGGCCAGCAGCTCCATCGTCGACGTCCGCCGTCCGGGCATGACCAGCACCGCGATCCCCTCCTCGTTCTCCGTTCCGCAGAGCCGCCAGCCTGAACTGCCGCTCCCGGTGCCCGCAACCGGGTATCCGGCCGGGTCGGTCGTGGGTAGGCCCCGAACGGCGCCGCAGGGAACCGGGTTCCTTGCGGCGCCGTTCGGGAGTCGGGTCTGCCGGTCGTCAGCGGGGCTGGCCCCAGTCGAGGCGGGTGTTGCTGCCGTCGTCGTTGCGGAGCTGGAACTGGGCGGTGGAGGGGCGCCAGATGCCGATGTTGCCGTTGTTCGTGCCGTTGCCGCCGTCCCAGTTGGCGGAGACGGGGATGTCGCCGTTCTGGCCCCAGGAGATCTTGGTGAGGCTTCCGTCGTCGTTGCGGAGGTGGAACTCGCCGGTGGAGGGGCGCCAGATGCCGATGTTCTCGGCGGGGCCGCCGTCCCAGTTCCCGGAGACGGGGATGTCGCCGGCCTGGCCCCAGGAGATCTTGGTGAGGGAGCCGTCGTCCATGCGGAGGTGGAACTCGCCGGTGGAGGGGCGCCAGATGCCGACGTTGGCGGGGCCGCCGTCCCAGTTCCCGGAGACGGGGATGTCGCCGGCCTGGCCCCAGTCGACCTTGGTGATGCCGCCGTCGTCGTTGCGCAGGTGGAACTGGCCGGTGGAGGGGCGCCAGATGCCCACGTTGTCCGCCGGGCCGCCGTCCCAGTTGCCCGCCACCGGGTAGTCACCGGCCAGCCAGGCAGCGTCGATGATGTTGTTGTAGCGCAGCCCGAAGTACCCGGCGTTCCCGTAGCCGCCGATGGTGCCGGTCCCCTTGGTCATGTCGTCGTTCGAGTTGGCCTCGGAGATGAAGGCGAACTGTCCGCTGGACTTGTCGATCCAGTGGTCGAAGAGGACGATGTGCGACCCGTACGGGCTGTTGCCGTCGTGGGGGTCGTTGTCGAGGGCATCTCCGGGCTGGAGGTCGGTCAGCGCGATCCGGGTGGTCAGAGACCGTACATCCAAGGTGTCAGTGGTTTCGCTGTTGTTCAGGTGCCAGGCCATCGAGACGAAGCCGGAGCAGTCCTGGCGGTAGTTCTTCCCGCCGAGGTCGGTGGTCCAGGCCTGCTGGTCGTACGGGACCTGGCGGTTGTACCAGTCATTGGCCCGGGTGAGCACTTCGTCACGGCTGATCGTGCCGCCCACCGACGAGGCGGCGTGCGCGCTGCCGGTGGTGAAGGCCGTCCCGGCGATGATGCCGGAGGCGGCGATGGCGGTGGCGAGGGCGGTGCGGGTCAGCTTGGCGATCCTGGAAGAAGGCATGGCGGAGCTCCTTGGGTGTAGGCGTGCGGAGGCCTCGGCGGGGCGAGGCGGGTGACGTGCGGGAGGGTGCAACGCCCTGGAGGGCGGCGGGGGTTCAGCGCACGGTGCGGGTGGACGCCGCTGGTGGGGCGGGTGGCAGGTAGCGCTGGTGGAGGCGCGGCGAGGCCTGGTGGCAGCGGATCAGCAGGGCTGAGGCTCGCTGCAGGGCGCTGGGCGCGGTGGGGTCGGGCGGGGTGCGGCTGAGCAGGTAGAGCAGGAGGTCGACCCGGTCGGGCTCGATGGTGGCGCCGGCGTGTTCGAGGCCGTCGTCGGGGGTCGCGTGCGCCCAGAGGGCGTCGATGATCTCGGCCGCCTCGCCGGTCCCGCGCGGCGCGGACGTTCCGCGGCGCATCAGGCTGGCGTAGACGATGTCCATGCCGGGGTCAGCCCCAGGTGAGGTTGTCGGACGAGACGGTGGCGGCCGGAGCGGGGGACTCCGCGGTCGCGGCGACGGGCGCCGGGTCGGCGGCCGCGACGGCGGCGGGCAGGAGGGCGGAGCCCAGGGCGAGAGCGGCGACCGCGGTGGCCTGGGCGATGCGGGTGCGGATCATGGCGGCATTCCTTCGGTGGGGTGGGACGGGCGGCGTGGTCCTCGCCGTTGTCGCGTCCCGCGGTTGACGCGTCTTCCGGCTGCCGTTCGGGGCTGTTCCCTTCCGGCGATCACTAGCTTCGCCGCCTGCGGCCTGCGTCGGAAGGCCTTCCCGGTGGCGCCAAGTCGCCTGGCGCCATCACGACAGATCCTCAGGCGCGCGTCGTGGACGGAATATCCTGTTGCGTGACGGTCCGTCATGCGCTGGAACAGCGGCGATGCCCTCCGGTCGGGTCGACCGGAGGGCATCGTGGTGTCGGGGTCAGGAGAGGAGCGCAGGCCGGAGGATTTGTGTGCACCACTGCTCGAAGGTGGTGGGCGAGGCGGTGCGCGCGGTGCGCGCGGTGCGGGCGACGCCGGAGTCGAGGACCTCGTCCTTGGCCCGCTTCATCTCGACGACACCCCGGACGAGCTCCTCGTTCAGACCGAAGCCGACGAGGGCGGTGTGCAGCTCGTCCAGCGGCTGGCGCGCGTAGCGGACGGATCGGTCGAGCTGTTCGGTCATGATGCGGGCGAGGCCGTCGGGGGAGAGGTCCTGCGGGCCGGGGGCGGGGACGTCGGTGGTGCCGGTCCAGGAGCGGTCGAGCAGCAGGTCGGTGGCGACGGCGGCGATGCCGGCGACGGTGACGAGGGGTACCTTCCGGCGGGCGTCGAGGGTGTCGGCCCAGAGGCCCTTCTCACGGATGGAGTCGACCTCTTCCAGGAGGTTCTCGAAGAAGGACGGGTTGGCGAGAGCCCGGTACGCGACCCCGCTGCCGGCGATCAGGTCGTCCACGGCGAGCGAGGTGGTGACGAGGTCGGCCCGGGCGGCGAGCGGTGTGGTGCGGCCGAGCGCGGACCCGCCGACGGCGTGGCCGGCCCCGTGGGCGGCGAGCGCGGTGACGGCGGGTCGGATGTGAAGGCGAGGTACGCGTCGTGGGGGTGAGGAGGCATCCGGGAGCAGACACCCGGGACGCCGACACGCTCGGGCTGCGGCTCCTCGACATCCCGCTGACGCTGCCCCCGCTGACCATCGGCATGGCGTGGCACCCGCGGCACACCGCCGACGGCGCGCACCGCTGGCTCCGCGATGCCGTCCGGCGGACGCTCTGCATGTCCTCGGCCGCCGTCGACCCGGTGTGACGCGGCCCGGACGGACCCGTAGGGGCGCCGTTCCGGGTTCGATCAGAGCCAGCCCCGCTGGGCCGCCTTGATGCCGGCCTCGAAGCGGCTGGCCGCGTCGAGCCGTTCCATGATGGAGGACATCAGGCGGCTGACGGTCCGTGGGGAGACGCCGAGACGCTGGCTGGCGGCGTCGTCGGTGAGGCCGGTGCCGAGCAGGCGGAGCAGTTCGCGTTCGGTGCCGGTGAGGCCGGTGGCGGGATCGCCGGCGCCGACTGCGCCGAGCGGGACGGCGGTGGACCAGGCCTGGTCGAAGAGGTCGAGCAGGGCGCCGAGGATGCCGGGCTCGGTGACGTGCAGGGCGCCCTTGCGGGTGTCGGCCGGGTCGATGGGCACCAGCGCCTGGGTGCGGTCGACGACCACGAGGCGCTGCGGGATGACGGGCGCGGTCCGGACCTCGCTGCCGAGGCCGAGGAGCCAATGGGCGTACGCGGTGGTGTGGGTGTCGTTGCGGACTGCGTCTTGGTAGAGGGACTTGATGGTGACGCCCCGCGCGATCGCGGCGGCGTTGGCGGGACGCCCGGCCGCTAGGTCCTCCGGTTTCATGCCGGCGCCGGGGTGGACGCCGAGGACCTCGCACCGGGCGGCGTGGCCCATCTGTTCCAGCCGGTGCTGGATGGCGTCCATGCCGAGCAGGCGCTCGCCGTGCCCGGCGTGCCGGTCGGCCCGGTCGGCGACCATCCGGGTGACCGCTGCCCGGGAGGCCGCCAAAGCGGCCTGGCGGGCAGCGAGTTCGGCCTCCTGGCGGGCCAGCATGTCGGCGAGGCCGATCTCGGGGCTCACCGCGCGCATCTGTCCGGGGTGCTCGCTGGACGGGTGGACGAGCAGGAGTGCGGTGAGTTCGTCGAGGCACTCGTGGATCTGATGCGGCGACAGGGCGCAGGCGGACGCCAGCCCTTCGACGCCTTGGCCGGGGTGGTCGAGCATCGCCTGGTAGACGGCTTCCGCCGTCGCGGTCAGGCCCAACGTCTCCAGCACGGTGCCATCCCCCATCGAAACAGTCCGCCCCCCGGCGGCAATCCGCGACGTCTCGTCTCGCGGCATCATGGTTCCGGGGTGAATGGATCTTGTCAAGACGATACGAAGCGTCTCGCTGCGTAGCGTGGGTGAACTGGTGTGATGACGCCGCGTGACATCATTCGAGGCATGACCCCTGCTCCGAACCCGGAACTGCGCAACCAGCGCTCCCACCGCGCGATCCTCGACGCCGCCCTCGAACTCGCCCTGCGCGACGGCTACGCCAAGGTCACCGTCGAGGGCATCGCCCAGGCCGCCGGGGTCGGCAAACAGACCATCTACCGCTGGTGGCCGAGCCGGGCTGCGGTCGTCCTCGAAGCGCTCAACGACCGCTCCGGGCCTGCCTCCCAGGTGCCCGACACCGGCAACGTCGAGGCCGACATCACCGCCACCGCGGAGGCCGTCATCCGCCTGCTCGGCACGGACCTCGGGACCGTCTGGCGCGGCCTGGTCGCCGACGCCCAGGGCGACCCCCGCCTCGCCGAGGACCTGCGCCGCACCTTCTTCGAGCCCCGGATGGCGCTGTGGCGGGAACGCCTCCAAGCGGCCGTCGAGGCCGGTGAACTGCGCACCGACGTCCCCACCCGCACCATCGTCGAACTCCTCTTCGGCCCGGTCTACCACCGTCTCCTGATCATGGGACCCGACACGCTCGACCCGGAGAACACCGCCGCCCGCGTCGACTACCTCCTCAACGGGATCCGCAAGCGCTGAACCACGACAGGCGTCATGGAACAGGGGTGCGGTCGACGATGCGGTGCTGTTAGCATCCGCACCGCCCGGACTGATCATCAGCCCGGAATCGGACCCTGGAGTATCCGTGAACCGTCCTGGCCTGGCCTCGTCCGCCCTGCTCGGGGGCTTCGTCCTCCCGCTCGTCCTGACCGCGAATCCGGCGCACGCGGCAGGGAACGGCTCCATCACGGCGACGATCGGCGGGGTACCGTCCAGGGTGTCCGCCGGCGGCAGCTTCGAGGTCTCCGTCACCAGCCGCTCCAGCTCGGACGACTCCATCCTCGTCGACTACCTGAGCCTGGTGCTGTGGCAGCGCAACGGCGGCTCGACCGCCGGGCTGAGCGTCCAGTGGCAGGACCCGGGCACCGGGCAGTGGGTGGACGCCCAGCCGACAGGCGCCGGCGGCTGGGGCTTGGGCGGGCGGCGGGGGCTGGCCACGGTCGCCCCGCACGGCACACTCGTGACGCACGCCCGGGTGCTCATGGGTTCGGCCGCTCCCGGCTCGTACACCATCAGCTCGGCCGGTATCAACGGCTACGAGCTCCTCGGACCCTCCGGAGACCCGATCTCCGGGCACCTCGACAGCATCGGGACCGCGCAGGCCTCCTTCACCTACGGCTCCGGCTCCGGCGCTGCCCCGCAGTCCACCGCGACCGCCCGGCCCACCACGCCGACCAAGGCGGCTTCGCCGCGCTCCACCACGGTCCCCGACGCCCCGGCCGCCGAGGCCCCGGCCACCGACACCCCGAGCGCGGTCACTCCGTCGGGGACGCCGGTGCAGGCCACGACCCCGGCGCCCACGCAGTCCGCCGACGACTCGGCCGTCCCCGCCGCCCCGGTCACCCCCACGGGTGCTCCGCAGCCGACGGCGACGGCCGGCCGCAGCGGATCCGCCGTCGCCCCCGTGGCGCTCGGCGCCACCGCCCTCGCCGCGGGAGCAGTGGCGGCGGCAGCGGTGTTCCGCCGCCGTCGGGCCCTGGCCCAGGCGGAGCCCACCGACACCTGACGGACGTCGAGCGGGGCCGGGATGCTTGCTCGGCCGACCCGCAGGTGCGGGGACGGTCGCCACGGCACCTGCGGGTCACCCGTCAGGCGGCCGGCTCGGCCGCCGGGGTGTCCGGGGTGCGGCCCAGGCTGCGGACGGCGGGGAGGGCGATCATCAGGCCGAGGAGCAGCAGGCCGGCCGCGGCGGAGAAGAGCAGGACGTGCTCGGTGCCGAACGCGGCGGCGGCCGGGCCGGAGAGGGCGCGGCCGACCGGGATGACCATGATGGAGCCGGCCACGTCGTACGCGGAGACCCGGCTGAGCACGCCGAGCGGGATGTGGGTCTGGACGCTGGTCGACCACATGACGCCCCAGAAGGCGAAGCCGCAGCCGGCGATCAGGCCGGTGGCGGCGGTCAGGGCGAACGGCCAGTGCAGCGCGGGCGCCAGCGGGTTGAGGGAGAAGAAGAGCATCGCGAAGGCCCCGGCGACCACCGGCCGGGCGGGCCGGACCCGCATGCCGAGCAGGCCGCCGACGATGGTGCCGGCGCCGTCCGCGGAGGCGATCCAGCCGTAGCCGGAGCTGCCGTGCTGGTCGGTGAGGGCGACGGCGCCCAGCGGCAGCGCCGGGCCGAAGACCAGCAGCCCGTACACCGACCAGACCGCGATGACGCCCCACAGCCACCGGCGCGAGCTGAACTCCCGCCAGCCGTCCGCGAGCCGGCGCCAGATCGGGTCGCTGCCGGTGTCCTGGACGGAGCCGAGGCCGCGCAGCGGCAGCAGGCCGAGCGCGCTGACGGCGAACGCCGCGGCGATGACGGTGAACGAGCCGGCGACGTTCCAGTAGCCGACCAGCAGACCGGCCACGCCGGGGCCGAGCAGGGTGCACACGGCCTCGGCGATGCGCAGCAGCGCGTTGGCCCGCTGGATGTCCTCGGCGACCCGGGGGACGATGCCCGCGAGGCCCGGCTGGAACATCGCGGTGGCCGCGCCGGAGAGCGCCATCAGCGCCATGATCTGCCACAGCCGCACGTCGGTGGTGGCGAGCAGCAGGGCCAGGGTCAGCATCGCGATCATCCGGACGGCGTCCGCGCCGACCATCATCACCTGCGGGGTGAACCGGTCGGCCAGCACGCCGCCGAACAGCACCAGCAGGGCGATCGGGGCCATCCAGGCGGCCAGCGCGTAGCCGACGCCGCTCTCGCCGTAGCCGGTCTCCAGCACCGCGGCGGTCAGCGACACCATCAGCATGCCGTCGGCGAGCAGCGAGGAGCTGCGGGCCAGGAAGAGCAGGCGGAAGCGGTGGGAGCGCCAGGGGCTGGGCAGCGCCTCGGGCTGCGGACGCGCCGTCAGGCCGTCCGTCAGGTCGTCGTCAATGGTCATCTCGGGTCGGCCTGGGGGCGGCCGGTTCCTTCCGTGAGTGTCGGCTGCTGCAACCAGGCCTGGGGGAGGCCGGGTTCGGCCGGGGTCTCCGGCACGATCAGGTAGCGGCGCGGGGCGAGCACGCCCGGCCGCCCGGGGAGGATCCGCATCAGGGCGGCGTGCGCCCGCGCGGGGGTGGGGCCGCCGGCCAGGTACGCGGTGAGGTCGGCGGTGACGTGCACCGGGCGGCCGTCGAGGGCGTCGGAGAGGGCGGCGGCGGTGGCGGCGGGGGAGACCCAGCAGCCGTCGACGAGCTGCCAGTCGGCGCCCCGTTCGGCGGTGCGGACGCCGGTGACGGCGGTCAGCTCCGCGAGGGGGACGTCGCCGTCGGCGGCTGCCTCCAGGAGGCGGACCAGCCCGGTCAGGAAGCCCTCGGCCTCCCGGCGGTCGAAGAGCTGCGGGTCGGGCCGGAGTGCGAGGTGCAGCAGCGGGTCGGTGCGGTACACGAACGCCAGCAGGGCGGTGGGCAGGTCCTGTTCGTCGCCCCAGGCGAGTTCCAGGCCGGGCGCCGCCTGTGCCGTCGCGGCCGCCGGGCGCAGCGCGCCGGGGAGGCCGGAGACGTCGTTGAACACCACGTCGCGGGCGAACCGGGAGCCGCGCTCGACGGTGGTGCGGTCGATCGTCTCCCAGAGCAGGCGGGCGTCGAAGCGGCTGTGCCGGTAGGCGTTGAGCGCGGCCGACCAGGCCGAGCCGAGCAGTTCGTCGAAGCCGGACGCCGTGGTGTCGAGCAGGATCAGCGCGTCCTGGGAGAGCGGGGTGACGGCCCGGGCCAGCTGCGCCTTCCAGCGGTTGGCGGTGGGCGCGGCGCCGACGTACGCGCGCTGCCCGGCGCGGTGCGCGACCAGGGCGCACCAGGCGGTGAGCAGGACCGTGGACGCGGGGACGCCGAGCCGGGCGGACGCCCGGGCGAGGGCCGCGCCGCCGCGGGCCGAGCGCAGCGTCAGCTCCGCGGCCGGGCCGCCGGCGGTGCGGGCGCGCGGCTCGGCGAACATCGCCTGCGGGCCGGTGCGCAGGACCTTCTCCCAGTACCGCACCGAGGCCTCCGCCTTGCGCCGCCCGGCCGGGGCGGACTCCTCCTCGGCGAGGGCGATCGGCGTCAGGGTGTCGCCCAGCGGGGCGAGTTCGCGTCCGGTGAGCAGGTCCGTCCACTCCTCGCGGAGCACGGCGAGGGCGCTGCCGTCGGCGGCGGCGTGGCCGGCGACCAGGGCGAGGTGGGTGGGCGTGCCGCGTTCGGTGAGCAGCGCGGCGCGCAGCGGATGGTCGCGGCCGAGGTCGAACGGCGCGCGGCGGACGGCGCGGGCCAGCTCGTCCGCGTACCGGCCGGGGTCGGCGGGGAGGGTGTCGAAGTCGGTGACGGTGACCTCGAACTCGCCTTCGGTCAGCACGAGTTGCTCGGTCGGGGCGGTTCCGCCGGGCTGCGGGAAGACGGTCCGCAGCGCCTCGTGGCGCACGGTCAGCGTCCGCAGGGCCGCCAGCACCGCATCCGTGGAGGCGCCGGCCGGGACGGGCCAGACGTCGTGGATGTCGACGTCGGCGGCGCCGTCCCGGAGGATGCAGCGGATCATGTTCGCCTGGCCGAGCGTCAACGGCCCGCGGCGGGGTTCCCCGCCCTGCCAGCGGACGGGGACGGTGCGGGTGCGGGGGGCCTTGGTGGGCACGAGGGTTCGTCCTTCGGAGCGGACGGCGGCGGTCAGGGGCGCCCAGGCGTCGATGAGGTCGGCGAAGTCCCGGAGGTCGGCGCGCGCGCCGTCCAGGAGCTCCTTCCGCCGCTCGGCGAGTGCGTCGGCGACCCGGTCGAACGCGCCGCCCAGGCGGCGGTAGCAGCCCTCGATCGTGGCGAGCCGTTCCCCGTCGCCGGACGGGCCGTCGGCCGCTTCGCGGACCGCGGAGGCGACCGGGCCGGCGTCCAGCGGGTCGGTGAGGGCGGCGAGCGCGTCGTAGAGGTGCGCGAGCCGGCCGGAGAGCAGCAGGAACCGGGCGAGCCGCAGGTGGTAGGCGGTGTGCCCGGACGCGGTGCGGCGTTCGCCGGTGTGGAAGTTGACGATGTGCCGGTTGTGCAGCACCCCGGGCAGGCGCGCGTGGTGGACCACGTGGAGCAGGAAGTAGTCGGTGCCGATGGTGTCGACGGCGGGCGGGAGCGGGATCCGCCCGTACACCTCGCGGCCGAGGGCCACGTTGCACATGTCGACGCGGTTCGGCGCGACCTGCCCGAGCGCCGCCCGGTCCGCGGTGAACGGCTCGGTGCCGGCGCCGCGGAACGCCTCCCGGATCGCCTGCCCGCGCCAGAGCGCCGGGGTGGACGGCGGCAGCGACAGCCCGACCAGCTCGGCGTGGACCGCCGGGTCGAGCTCCTGGATCTCCGCGACGTCCACCGAGAGTTCGCCGATGAAGGACGCGCCGACCAGGGCCACGGGCAGCTGCCCGGCTCCCGGGCGGATCCGCTCCAGCCGCCGGCCGCCGCCGATCCGCCCGGCGACCTCCGCGGCCGGCAGGCCGAGCGCGGACAGCTCCTGGTGCAGCGGGAACACCGGTGTGCCGTAGAGGAGTTGGTAGCGGCTGTCGGAGTCGCGGCGGTGCACCGAGGAGCAGCCCAGTGCCTCGGCGAAGAGGAACGCCCGGTCGGTGCAGGCCCCGTAGGAGACGGCGTCCGGCAGCAGCAGGCCGAGGAGCCGCTCCGGCTCGGCGAGCCCCGCCCGGGCGGCGGCCCGGGCGAGGAAGGAGCGCTGGGCGTCCTCGTCGAGGTGGTGGACGCGCACGCCCGGCACCGGCGGCAGCGCCGCCAGGGCCGCGGCGTGCCCGGCGGCCACCGGCGCGGGGGAGGAGTCCAGCACCAGCAGCTCGACCTCGACGCCGAACTCCCGGGCTCCGTGGGCGGCTTCCTCGGCCAGCGCGAGGAGGGCCGGGACGCAGGCCCGGTCGGTGGGCAGGGTCAGGCAGATGCGGCGCACGCGGCGACTCCGGACGTGCTCGCACCGGCCGCCGCCGCACTCGCTGCCGCACCCGCCGCCGCGCTCGCTGCCGCGCTCGCTGCCTCGGCGAGCGGCTCGTGCCAGGAGCTCAGGCCGAGCAGCCTGGCGCCGAGCCCGGTGAGCTGCGCGGTCGGGTAGCGCTTGGACTCGTGCAGGACCGGGTCGCCCACCAGGGTGCGGTTCCACCGCGGCGTGCGCAGGTGCCGCCAGGACTCCACGCGGGACCGGCACAGCCGCTCGTGCTCCTCCAGGGCGGGCATCATGGACAGGTACTGGACGGCGCGCACGCCCTGCTCGGAGAGGTTGCGGGCGACGCCGTGGGCGAGCAGGCCGTTCCAGATCAGCAGGTCGCCCGGGTGCAGGTCGGGGCGGACCACCGGGAGTTCGGCGCGGTCGATGTCGGGGCGGATCGGGTCGCGGCCGGCCGGCTGCCCGAGCTTCCAGGAGTCGAACTGCCGGAAGAGCTCCGGGTTGCACTGGAAGCCGCCGGTCTCGGGCGTGGTGTCGTTGAGCGCGATGATGCCCTGCACCCGCTGCGGCGGCACACCGAGCGTGGTGTCGATGTCCCAGTGCAGTTCGATGTCGAAGCCGCGGTCGGTGGGGTCGATCAGGGCCCGGTCGCGGTTGCCGCGGTTGGGCGGGTTGAGGTTGAGCCGGTCGAGGGTGACCCACAGCTCCTCGCAGTCCCAGACGTCCACGAAGGCGTCGTAGACGCGGGTGTTCTGCCGGCTGTCCCAGAGCAGCTGGTGGTGGTAGGCCTCGACGAAGCCGTAGATGTGCAACTGCTGGTCCAGCTCGGAGCGGAACGGCCGGTCGGCGAACCAGCTGTCCGGGTCCTGCGGGTCCAGCCCCTGGAACTCCCAGGCGAAGTCGAGGATCCGGCGGGCGTGCTTGGCCGGCACGGCCTCGCGGACGACGACGTAGCCGTAGGTCTGCCAGTGCGCGAAGTCCTCCTCGGAGAGCACCCGCAGCGGGCGGGACTTGGTGAGTTCGCGCAGGGTGTGCTGGGCGAGGTACGACTCGCCGTCGTTGCTGAAGTACGGGCGTTCGCTCGCGGCCCGGAACAGGTGGGCGCGGCGGGATGGCGCGGACATGGGAGCCCCTCCAGGGAGCATGCGGAAGTCGGTGGAACGGACGGTCTGACGGCCCGGGGCGGCGGCACGGGCGCGGTGGCCCCCGCAGCGGGGCCGAAGAAGAGGAGCGGCGGGGAAGGGCGGCGCAGGACGTGCGCCGCGGCCGCTTCGGTCGTCAGCATTGGTCCAGACCATGGTGCTTGTCAAGTTCCTGACCGGTAACCGCAGGTGGATCGGGGTGGAGCTCGCCGTGACGCCAGGTTGGTCTAGACATGTGGCGCGGGGCTGGCCTAATGTCCCCCTCGACTCCGGTCCCTGACGGAGCGTCGGCCCGCTCTCCGCACCTTCGCTGCGGTACGCCGTGCGCCGACGACGGCCCGCATCCGCGCCGTCCACACCCCACCACGGCCCACCGCACGGCGGGACCAGCCGTCCGCCCGTGCGCGCCCGCCGTCCCCGACCGCTCCCGCCGAGAGGGAACCCCTGCCATGAGCACCACCCGCACCACCGCCGTGCCCGGCGTCGAACTCGCCGACCCCGGACCAGGACTGGTCACCCTCGATCCCGTCCGCACCGCCCTGCTGCGCGGGCTCGACGACCTCCTCACCGGCCTGGCCGGCACGCTCGCCGCGCCCGAGGTGATCGGCCCGCCGCTGCTCGCCGTCGAAGGACTCGCCAAGCTCGACTACTTCCGCAACTTCCCGCACCTCGGCGTCAGCGCCGGACGCTTCGCCGCCGACACCCACGCCGGCCTCGCCGCCGGCGCGGCCCCCGACGGCCGTCCGCTGGAGCCCACCGGCCACCTGCTGCCCTCCGCCACCTGCTACGGCCTGCTGCTCTCCCTGGAGGGCCAGGACGTCGGCGACGGCGTACGGCTGTCGGCGAGCGGCCGGTGCTTCCGCAACGAGACCCACTACGACGGGCTGCGCCGGCTGTGGGGCTTCCACATGCGCGAGGTCCTGTACCTGGGGAGCCGGGAGGGCGCCGCCGAACACCTGGAGCTGGGCGCCGCGTTCATCACCGCCACCGCCGAACGCCTCGGTCTGGACCTCACCCGCGCCGCCGCCGACGACCCGTTCTACGACCAGGGCGGCTCCCGCGCGCGCCTGATGAAGCTCGACCCCGTCAAGCACGAGTTCAGCGCCCCCGACGGCACCGCCATCGCCTCGGTCAACCGGCACCGCAACTTCTTCGGCGACCGCCTCGCCATCCGGGCCGGCGAGCACGGCCCCGCCCACAGCGCCTGCGTCGCGTTCGGTCTGGAGCGCTGGGTGCACGCCATGATCCTCGCCCACGGCAGCGCCGAGGCCGCCCTGGAGCGCCTGGACGCCGCCCGCGCCTGATCCCGCCCGCGCCTGGACGCCCGCGTCCGACCTCGCGCCCGACCCGACCGACCCCGCACCCGACCCGACCGGGGTCACCACCGCCACCACCGCACACCCGACAGGAGCACCACCCGCATGGACCCCATCACCGCCTGGCTGCACGAGAAGAACCCCGACCTGGACGGCCCGATCGGTGCCGACGAGGACCTGATCGACGGCCGACTGATCAACTCCATGGACTTCCTGGAGTTCGTCGACCTGCTGGAGGACCTCACCGGCGACAGCATCGACCTGCAGGACGTCACCATCGACGACTTCCGCACCGTCAACCGCGTGCGCGAGCGCTTCCTCACCCCCGGCGCGTGACCGACCGCCCCTGCGCCCGCCCGGCCGGCAGCCGGGCGGGCAGCGCCGTACCCGGGCCGCGCAGCCGCTCGGCCAGGACCTCGGCCCGCGGATCCCCGGTCTCCGTCATCACCTCCAGTGCCTCCCGCCACAGCGGGACCGCCTCCACCTGGCCGTCGGCGGCCGCGCACGCGTGACCCAGCTGCTCCAGCGTCCGGCCCTGCGCCCAGCGGTCGCCCGCCACCCGGTGCAGCTCCAGCGCCCGCCGCAGGCACCCCAGCGCCTGCGGCAGCCGGCCCCGCACCCGGTGCACCGTCCCCAGGTGCAGCAGCGCCAGCCCCTCCGCGTGGTGGTCGCCGCTGCCCGACCGCAGCAGCAGCGCCTCCAGCAGCAGCCGCTCCGCGTCCGCGAACCGTCCCAGGCGCAGCGAGGCGTCCCCGAGGTTGGTCAGCGTCACCCGCTCCACCCACCGGTAGCCCGTCGCCCGGGACAGCGCCAGCGCCGGAGCGAGCAGCTCCAGCGCCTCCGTCGCCCGGCCCTGGCGCAGCATCAGCTCCGCCAGGTTGTTGCGCGCCGCGCACTCGATCTCCGCGTCCGCCCCGCCCGCCGCACCCGCCGCGCACCGCGCCAGGGCGCTGCGCAGGTGGACCTCCGCCTCGCCCGGCCGCCCCGCGTGCACCTGCGCCGTCCCCAGCAGCACCAGCGACACCGTCAGCGCCTGCGGATCGGCGCTGTCGGCCGCCGCCGCGACGGCGATCCGCGCCGCGTTCAGCCACTCCGCCCGGTGGTGGCGCCGGTGGAAGAACGACCACAGCGCGAACGGCAGCTGCCACGCCGCCGGGGGCCGCCCCGCCGACGCCGCGTACCGGATCACCGACAGCAGGTCCGGCAGGTGCGTCTCGCACCAGGCCACCGCGTCCTCGTACGAGTCGAACACCGGCGGCCGAACCCCCGGCAGCGGGTGCGCCACCACCGCCCGGCCGCCCGGCTCCAGCAGCCGGCCGGCCGCGTCCGCCGCCTGCCGGTACCAGTCGTAGAGCCGGTCCAGCGCCGCCGTCCGGTCCCGCGCCGAGTCCTCGGCCTCGGCCAACTCCCGGCCGTACACCTGCAGCAGCGAATGCAGCCGGAACCGCTCGGCGGCGTCGACCTCCATCAGGTGGACGTCCGCCAGCAGGTTCAGCAGCTCCCAGGCGTTGGCCGCGGTGGTGCCGAGCAGCGCGGCCGCCGTGTCGGCCGTCAGCGCCGCACCCGGATGCAGCGCGAACAGCCGGAACGCCCGGGCCGGCTCCGGCGCCAGCGCCCGGTACGACCAGGAGAACACCACCCGCAGCGCCGAGTCCCCGTCGTCCGCCGCCGCCAGCACCCGCAGCCGGTCGCGGCCCGAGCGCAACTCCTCGTTCACCCGCGCCAGCGTCACACCCGGACGCGACACCGCCCGCTCCGCCGCGACCAGCAGCGCCAGCGGCAACCGGCCGCAGAGCCGGACCAGTTCGCGGGCGGCCGGCGGATCGGCGTCCACCCGCCCGGTGCCCAGCGTGCGGCGCAGCACCTCCACCGCTGCCTCCTCCGGCAGCGGACCGAGCGTCACCCGGCGCGCCCCGTCCCGCGCCACCAGCCCCGCCATCCTGGTCCGGCTGGTCACCAGCACCAGGCAGCCCGGCGACCCCGGCAGCAGCGGACGCACCTGGGCCGGCGCCGCCGCGTTGTCCAGCACCAGCAGCACCCGGCGCTCCGCCAGCAGCGTGCGCAGCAGCGCGCTGCGGTCCGCCGGCCGCGGCGGGATCAGCTCGGCGGCCACGCCCAGCGCCCGCAGGAACCCGTCCAGCACCTCGCCCGGCTCCCGCGGCGCCCCCGAACTGCCGTGCCCCGCGAGGTCGCCGAACAGCACGCCGTCCGGGAAGCGGGAGCGCACCCGGTGCGCCCAGTGCACGGCCAGCGCGGTCTTCCCGACCCCGCCCATCCCGTCCACCACCCAGATCCGCGGCCCGCCCTCGCCCCACCGCGGCCGCACCGCCGCCAGGGCCGAGCCCAGCTCCGCGAGCGCCGCCTCGCGGCCCGCGAACACGCCCGGCGCGGGCGGGAGCTGCACCGGGACGGGGCCGTCCCCGGCCCGGCCGGCTCCGCCCCGGTCGCCGACGGGGCTGCCCGCCGGGTCGCCCGCCGGGTCGCCCGCCGGGCCGCCGACCGGACCTCCGACCGGGCCCAGCAGCGCGACGTCCGCCCCCAGGGCCTCGGCGCAGCACGCCGCCAGGGCCTCGGTGCCGTGCCGCGCGCCCGTCTCCACCCGGCTCAAGTAGCTCTTGCTGTAGTTGGTGGCGCGGGCCAGCTCCGCCAGCGAGACCCCGCGCTCCTCCCGCAGCCGTCGCAGCCGCTCCCCGAACGTCACCTGCCCCAGGCCCCCCGCTCCACTCCCGCACGCAGCCCCGCGCTGCCCCGCCGCTGCCGCACGGCGCGCGGTTGCCAGGTGTTGACACTCCGCCCTGTCAACGGGCAACACCTTGCCGGTGCTCCCGACCACCCGAAGGATGGGGAGCGGTGACCGGCGCCGCAGCAGCCGGGCGCCAGCCTATCCGCCGTCAGGGAAGCGGCGGACCGGCCGCCCACGCAACGATCCAGGCCAGAGGAGCAGCGATGCCGACACCCTGACCCGAACCCCCGGCCCGACGCACCGCCCGGGACTTCAGCGGTGGTGACCGTCCCCGGGCGCCAGGGTGCGCGGCACTCCGCTCTCGGTCCCCGGTTCGACGACGACGAACTGGCCCATCATCCCCGCGTCCTCGTGCCGCAGGATGTGGCAGTGGTACATGTAGGGCCGGGCCGGATCCGTGTCGGTGCCGAACCGCACCGCGAGCCTCGCGCTCGACCGGGACCGGACGAACACGGTGTCCTTGTAGCCGCCCGCCCAGGCGGCCGGCGGGGCGCCGTCGACCTCCAGCACCTGGAACGCCGCGCCGTGGATGTGGAAGTTGTGCGAGGAACCCCCGGTCGCGACCTCCCAGACCTCGGTGGCACCCGCGGGCACGACCACGTCGATCCGGTCCATGTCCATCTGCTTGCTGTTGATCGTGTCGCGCCCGTTGAGGGTGAAGGTGCGGACCCTCGCACCGGACGGAGGAGTGATCGGAGGCAGGTCGGCCGGGTGCGCCGGCAGCGCGGGCGAGGGGGCGAGCTCGGACGCCGCGGCGAACGACATGATGTCGAAGTTGCCCTTGGCGAGGTCCACGCCGTTGTCGAGCGTGCGCAGCACGACGCGCTCGCCGGGAGCGAACGCGACCACCACCTCGGCCCGCTCGCCCGGGGTCAGCGGCAGCCGGTCCACCTCCACGGGCGCGGACAGCAGGCCGCTGTCGTTGCCGACCACGTGGAACCGGCGGCCGTCCGCGAACGCCAGGTTGAACATCCGGGCGTTGGCGCCGTTGAGGATCCGCAGCCGGACCCGCTCGGTGGTCACGTCGAAGCGCGCGTTCAGGGCGCCGTTGGCCAGCATGCGGTCACCGAGGATGCCGTAGAACCCGCCCAGCGGGTCGCCCGCGAGCGAGCCGTCGGCCGCGAACCGCTTGTCCTGCAGGACCAGCGGGACGTCGTCGACGCCGTACGCGGTGGGCAGTCCGTGCTCCTCGCCGTCGTCGAGGATGAACATCCCCGCCAGGCCGCGGTAGACGTGCAGGGCGGTGCTGCCGTGCGGGTGCGGGTGGTACCAGAGGGTCGCGGCCGGCTGACGGACCGTCCAGCTCGGCGTCCAGGCTGCGTCCGGCTCGACCATCTGGTGCGGTCCGCCGTCCATCGCGGCCGGCAGGTGCATCCCGTGCCAGTGCACGGACGTCGCCTCCGGCAGCGTGTTGCGCACCGTCACCCGGACGACGTCCCCCCGGCCCGCGCGGAGCGTCGGGCCGAGGAACGCGCCGTTGAACCCCCAGGTGGGCGTGGACAGCCCCGGCAGGATCTCGGTCCGCCCGGCCTGCAGGGTCAGCTCGAACTGCCGCACCCCGTCGCCGTCCGGCTCCGGATGCAGCAGCGGCGGCACCGGCAGCGGCACGGACGCGTCGACCGCCGGCGGGGGCGACGGCCGGCTGCCCGCCGTCCGGCAGGCCGCCGCGAGGCCCGAGACCGCGGTGAGGGCGAGGAAGCTCCGTCGGTTCACCATCTGTGCATCAAACGACGCATCCGTACCGGTCGCCCGCGACGCAGGGCCGTTCAGGTGCGCCCGTTCGCCGTACCCTGATGCATAAAGACTTCATATAAATCGGCTATGCTTCAGTCATGGTCCGTCAAGAAGCCGCGCACGGCGCCACCACCGACATCGGGTCAGCCCTCTACGGACTGGCCACCAGGGCCGCGAGACGCCTTCCCCGCGACATGAGCCTCACGTCCGCCGCCACCCTGGCGACCCTGGACAGGACCGGCCCGCGACGCATCACCGACCTGGCCGCGATCGAGGGCGTCACCCAGCCCGCGATGACCGTCCTGGTCCGGGTGATGGAGGAGTCCGGGCTGGTCGAGCGCAGGCGCGACGCGTCCGACAGGCGGGTCACGCTGGTGTCTGCGACCGAGGCCGGCGCGGCCTACGTCCGGGCGCGGCGCCAGGCGGGCGTCGACGCGTTCGCCGGACTGATCGACCGGCTCACCGACGACGAGGTCGAGGCCTTGACCGCCGCCCTTCCGGCGCTGCTGCGGCTGGCGGTGCTCGACGACCAGGACCGGGAAGGGTCGAAGCCGTGACGGCCGTCGGGCCCGACGGGACCGCCGCGAGCCCGGAGCATTCCCGAGCGCGGCGGCTGGTCCCCTCCCTGGTGTTCATCGCCCTGGTCGTGGCCGCGGTCGGCAGCCTCGGGACGCCGCTGATCACCAGCGTGGCGACCACGTTCCACGTCTCGCTCGACAGCGCGCAGTGGACGCTGACCAGCACGCTGCTGAGCGGCGCCGTCGCCACGCCCGTCCTCGGCCGGCTCGGAGCCGGCCCGCACCGGCGTGCCACGATCCTCGTCACCCTGGCGGTCGTCGTCCTCGGCAGTGCCCTCACCGTGCTGCCCCTGCCGTTCGCGTGGCTGCTCGTCGGGCGGACGGCCCAGGGCGTCGGACTCGGTCTGACGGCGCTGATGATGGGCGTCGCGCGGGACCACCTCCCCGGGGAGCGCGGCGCGGCCACGATCGCCCTGCTCTCGGTGGTCTCGATCGTCGGGGCCGGGGTCGGCTACCCGCTCGCCGCGCTGCTCACCGAGGTCGGCGGGGTGCGCGCCGCCTACGGCCTCGGTCTGGTCGTCACCGCGATCGCGTTCCTCGCCGCCCTGCGCTCGGTGCCGGAGGCCCCCGAAGGCCGCTCCGCCCGGGTGGGCGCCGCGGGGGCGCTGCTCCTGGCGGCCGGCCTGTTCCTCGTCCTCTTCCTCGCGGGCCGGACGCGCCTGTGGAGCCAACACCTCGACGTGGCGGTGGTCCTCGCCGTCGTCGCCGTGCTCCTGCTCTCCCTCTGGACCGTCTCGGAGCTGCGCAGCGAGACGCCCCTGGTCGACGTCCGGGCGGTCCGGCACCCGACAGTCGCCGGGGCGAACTTCGCCACGTTCGTCGGCGGGGTCGGCATGTACCTCCTCCTCACGCTCATCACCCGGTACGCGCAGACGCCGGACAGCGCCGGCTACGGCTCCGGGCTGACCACCTTCGTCGCCGGGCTGGTCCTGGTCCCGTTCTCCGCGCTGGGGTTCGTCGCCGGCAGGCTCACGCCCCGGGTCCGGAAGCGGATCGACGCGCCCCTGTTCCTGGCCGGGAGCGCCGTCGTCGTCGGCGGCGGGTTCGTCCTCTTCGCGACGGCCCGGTCGACCCCGGCCGAGCTGTTCGTGGCCATGGGCGTCCTGGGTCTCGGCGTCGGCAGCTTCTCGGCTGCCCTGCCCGGCGTCATCCTGGCCGTCACCCCCACGAGTGAGACGTCGAGCGTCATGAGCTTCAACTACGTCGTCCGCAGCGTCGGGTACTCCCTCGGCAGCGCCTCGGGCGGCCTGGTCCTGGCCGCCGGCACCGACGCCGGCCGGGCCTTCCCGAACGACGGCGCCTACACGACGGCAGCGATGGTCGGCATCGCCGCGACGGCGGTCACGACCGTGGCCTGCCTCGCCCTCGCCCGCCTGCGCGCGCCCGGGGCCGCCCCGACCCCGGCCTCGACCGGTGCGGTGCGGACGCCCTCCGGATGACCGACGTGGCCGCCGCTCGTGCCGTCCGTCACCCGGCCCGGTCCTGCGAGCACGGACCGGGCCGGCGAGGACCCGACGTCGTCCGCGTCCGCGCGGGCCGCTGCTCACCGACGGCAACGGCCGCGGCCGGGCCACGCCTCGTCCGTCGGACCACACCGACCGGAAAGCCCTAGGGCGCGTATCTGGTTGTGATCAATTTGCGGGTTTCGCCCTCGCGGTGGGCCCTGGTCCGGTAGATCGTGTTGTGTGACGCGAGTGCAACTGACTGATGCCGAGTGGGAGTTCATCGAGCCGTACCTGCCGATCGGCGAGTACGGCCCGTACCCCGAGCGGCTGCGTCGGCAGTTCGAGGGCGTGATCTGGCGGTTTCGGACGGGCGGCCAGTGGCGGGAGGTGCCGAGCGAGTTCGGCGCCTGGTCGACGGTCCACAACCGCTTCCGGCAGTGGAGGGACGCCGGGGTGTTCGAGGCCCTGCTGGAAGGTGCGATCGCGGAGGCCGTGAAGCGGGGTGAGGTGGACCTGTCGCTGGTCAGCGTGGACTCCACCACCGTCCGGGCCCACCACGACGCCGCGGGGATGCACCTCGACCCCGACACGCTCGCCGACCTGGAGAAGGCCGCCGAGGAGGCGGAGAAGGCCCGGCAAAAGGGGGCGGCCCGGAAGGACAAGACGGGCAGGGCGCCACGGACGACCCGGAGCGGGACGAGCGGCGGCGTGTCCGACGCAGACGCAAGCTCCGCCTGAAGGCTGCCCTGCTCGGGCGCTCCAGGGGCGGTCAGACCAGCAAGGTCCACATCGCCGGCGAGCGCAGGTGCCGCCCGCTGGTGTTCGTTCTGACCGAGGGGCAGGCCGCCGACAGCCCGCAGTTCATCCCCGTGCTGAAGAAGGTCCGGGTCCGCGGGCCGGTCGGCCGCCCCCGCACCCGGCCCGACGCGGTCGCCGGGGACAAGGCCTACTCGTCCCGCAGAAACCGCGCCTACCTGCGCAAACGCCACATCAAAGCGGTCATCCCGGAGAAGAAGGACCAGGCCGCCAACCGGAGGAAGAAGGGCAGCAAAGGCGGTCGTCCCGTCAGCCACGACGCCGAGCTCTACAGAGAGCGGAACACCGTCGAGCGCCTGATCAACAGGCTGAAGGCCTGGCGGGGGATCGCCACCCGGTTCGACAAGACACCCGAGAGCTACCTCGCCGGCCTCCAGCTTCGCGGCGCGATGATCTGGATCAAGGACCTCACCAAGACCACCCATTGATCACGACCAAATACGCTCCCTAGCGCGGCTGCGGGGTCGGCGAAGCCGTCGGGGACGCGGTGGCCGTGGCCGTGGCCGTGGCCGCGGTGCTCGGGGTCGGGGAGGGGGAGGGGCAGCCCGGTGCGGGTGGCGCGGACGGGTTCGCGGCCAGGTGCCCGGGCGTCGCCGTCGGCGTGGTCGTCGCGGACGCGGACGGCGACGCCGTGGCGCTCGGTGCAGCCGACGGGGACGGGGACGCCGAGGGCGACGCCGACGGCGACGGGCAGGCGGTGGGCGAGCCGCTCGGCGAGGGCGACGGAGTCGGTGACGGTGACGGCGAGGCGCCGGTGGACGCGGAGGGGCTCGGGGTCGCCGACGGCAGGGGCGTCGAGCCGGTGCCGGTGCCGGTGGTCGGGCCGGGTGAGGGCGTCGGCGTGGGCGCCGCAGCGGTGGGCGAGGGCGTCGGCGTGGGCGAGGCGGTAGCCGGGCGGGGCAGCGCGTCCGCGACGACGGACGCGCCCGCCTGGAAGTGCACCATCCAGGCCCGGACCGTCCGCAGGTACTCCGTCGAGTGGTTGTAGCCGAGGACCGCGCGGTCGAGCTGCGCCGGGTCGGCCAGGTCCCGCCCGCCCGCGCAGAGGTAGCGGCCGGCGGCGAGCGAGGCGTCCCACACGTTGTTCGGGTCGCTCGCGCCGTCGCCGTTGCCGTCCGCACCCCAGACCGCCCACGTGGAGGGGATGAACTGCATCGGGCCGACGGCCCGGTCCCACGCCGCGCTGCCGTCGTACCGGCCGCCGTCGGTGTCGCGGATCGCGGCGAAGCCGTTCCCGTCCAGCACCGGCCCGAGGATCGGCGTCCAGGTGGTGCCGTTGCCGTCCACCCGCCCGCCGTCCGCGTGCCCGGACTCCACCTGGCCGATCCCGGCGAGCAGCTGCCACGGCAGGTGGCAGCCGGGGGAGGAGGCGGCGAGCGAGGCCTCCGCCCGGCGGTACGCGTCGAAGACCGTGGACGGCAGCCGCGCCCCGTCGGCCCCCGGAACGGCGGGTGCCGACGCCCCGGGCCCGGCCGCCGGGGCCGGGGCCGCGGGCGGCTGCGGGAGCTGCCGCGTGCCACCGCCGTCGAGCGGCGTCCCGTCGACCGGCAGCGCGGTCGGCGCGGCACTGCTCGCCGCGTACGCGGCCGGGGCCGCGACGTCCGCCGCGAGCGCCGCGCGAGGCGCCGCCGGCGCCGTCACGGCGGCCAGGGCCACCATCGCCCCGGCCGCCTGCACCAGCCGTGTCGCTATTCGCCGCACCGTTCGGGCTCCTCTCCGTGGATCTTGTGACCAGTCCTTGGACGAACGGACGGCCCCTCAGGTTCCCGGTGCGCCGACCGATCGTCACAGGGGCGCGCTAGCCTGCGACGAGGCCGAAACCTGGGCCCCACCCCGCCGGCAGGAAGGCCGCGTCGTGATCCGTCCGGAGGTCGCCGACTTCATCGCCCTGGGCACGCTCCCCTCCGAGGACGACGAGCCCGACGAGGCCCTGGAGGTCCGCGTCGACCGCGCGGCCGACCTCCTGGAACTCGTCGAACGCCCTGTCACCGACGAGGAGGCCCACGCCCTGGCGGCCTGCTTCGGCCACGACGAGTGCTTCGGCGTGGCCTGGCGCCTCCTGCACCTCGTCGAAACGGCCCCGCACGCGCCCGAGGCCGCCCGACGCTGGCGCGAAGGCCTGACGCGCTGACACCCGGCCCCGACGACCGGCCGGCCCCCAGGGCCGAACATCCGGACCGGTGTCGAACGCCCGTCGTCGTCCGACGGCACGGTGATCACTCCAACGGTCCACCTCGTCCACCCGCCGGCCACCGGTACGGCATCTCCCGGTACCGGTCCTCGTTAGGGCACCCGGGGGTCGGCCCCCTGCAGGGCGGAAGGGATGACGAGCATGCGGCAGTTCCCGTTGGACGTGTACCGGCTGGCCCCCGGGCGGGTCGTGGAGTGGAGGCTGCGCTCCACCGCGGTCCCCGGGCCGGACGCGACGGCGCAGGAGCCGCCGTCGCGGAAGGCGTCCTTCAACCAGGACAAGCACTACACCGCGGCCGAGTGCACCCGCCCCGGCGCCGACCGCCCCGCCTCCTGGATCGCGGTCACGTTCGAGGTGGAGGGCGCCCTGGACGAGCCGGTGATGGCCCGCGTGCTGCTGGACTTCATCGGCCGCCACGAGGTGCTGCGCAGCGCCTTCCAGCGCCTGGACGGCGAGCTCTCCGGCCGCCCGGGCCCGGTCGAGGACCTCGCCCTGGAGCTGCACGAGCTCGCCGGCGGCGGCGACGGCACCCCGCCGGGTACGATGCTCGCCGACTGGTTCCGCGCGCGCATCGACACCCTCTCCTGGCCGCTGTTCCTCTGCGGCGCGGTGCTGCGCGCGGACTGCGCGACGGTCTTCCTCGCCTTCGACCACATCGTCTGCGACGGCATGTCGATGCCGATCGTGGTCAACGAGCTGCAGACCTCGTACGAGGCGGCGCTGCGCGGCGAGGAGCCCGACCTGCCGCCCGCGCCCAGCTACTTCGACTTCGCCGCCGAGCAGCGCCGCCGCTACCTGTCGATCGACGCGGACGACGACCGGCTCGGGTACTGGAAGTCGTTCACGGCCCGCAACGGCGGGTTCTTCCCGCGCTTCCCGCTCGACCTGGGGGTGCTCCCGGGCCGGATGTACCCGACCGTCGGCGAGGCGTGCACCCTGCTGGACGCGGAGGAGGCCGAGCTGTTCGAGAAGCAGTGCGTGGCGGCGGGCGGCCGGCCGTTCATGGGGGTGCTCGCGGCCACCGCGATCGGCCTGCGCGAGGCGGGCGGGCCGGGCACCTACCGGGGGCTGATGCCGGTCAGCGAGCGCGGCCACGGGCCCTGGGCGAACTCGATGGGCTGGTTCGTCAACACCCTGCCGATCGAGTTCGACGCCTCCGCCGGCCGGGACTTCGCCCAGGTGCTGACCGGGGTGCGGGCCGCCTTCACCGAGATGATCAGGCATCAGGAGGTGCCGTTCGTCCGCGCCTGGGAGCTCCTCGCACCGGAGGAGTTCGCCGCGAACTCCTGGCCCTACGCGGTCAACTTCTTCTCCTACATCGACATGCGCAAGTGTCCGGGCGCCGAGCGGCACGACCGCTGGCGGCCCACCACGCACGTCTGGTCGGCCCGCACCAACGGCACCTGCGCCTGGTTCCACCGCGACCTGGACGGCCTGCACATGGACTCGATCTACGTGGACACCCCGCAGGCCCGCGCGACCATGGCGGACCTCGGCGAGCGGCTGCGCGCCACCGTCCTCGCCGTCGCGGGCACCGGCACCGACCGCGCCCTCGGCCTGCCGGGGCCCCGCGCGGACGCCGACGCGGAGGTCAGCGGCCCGCCGGTCGGCGGGCGGCTTCGCTGATCAGGCCGGGCAGCTCGGCCATGGACTCGAAGACCACGGTGTCCGGCCCCGCCAGCCAGTCCGCCGGGGTCAGGCCACCGGCGTAGCCGAAGGCCCGCATCCCGGCGGCGCGGGCGGCGGCGACGCCGTACTTGCTGTCCTCGACGACGACGCACCGGGCCGGATCGACGCCGAGCGCGGCCGCCGCGTGCAGGAAGAGGTCCGGGGCGGGCTTGCCGTTCGCGACCTCGCTCGCGCTGAAGATCCGTCCGGCGAAGCGGTGGTGCAGGCCGGTCCGGGTGAGGGTGGCGCGCAGCCGCTCGTGGCTGCTGCTGGAGGCGACGCAGGTGGGCAGGTCGATCGCGTCGAGGGCGGCCTCCACCCCGTCCACGGGCACCAGCCCGGTGGCGAACGCCTCGTCGTACAGCGGCTGGAACTCGGCCTCCCAGCCCGCCGGCAGGCTCCGGCCGAGGTGGGACTCGATCTGGGCGACCATCGAGGCGTGCGAGCGGCCGACGAACCGCTCGACGATCTCCTCGGTGCTCAACTCCCAGCCCAGCGCGGCCAGGACGACCGCGTCCACCCGGACGGCGAGCCGCTCGCTGTCCAGCAGGACGCCGTCGCAGTCGAGGACGACCAGGTCGATGGAGCCGGTGGGTTCCGTGGGTTCCGTCATTCGGATCATGGTAGGAGGCCGCCGCGGCGCCCCTCCGGCCCGGGGTGCGGCCGGACGGGCGGAAGCCTAGTGTCCCTGGTATGGGCGGTGTCGCCACGCGGGCGCACGGACCGGCGCCGGACGCGGGCAGGGACGCGGACGCGGTGGCGTACCTGGACGCCCCGTTCCAGGAGTGCATGCGCCAGGTCGGGGCGATCGCCGGGGCCGTCTACCTGCGCGACGCCGACCCGGGCATGCTGCGGCTGGCGCTGCTGAGCGGCCTCCCGCTCGACCTGATGAGCCCGTGGCTCAGCGGCGCCGTCCCCGCCCCGCTGCCCGGTACGGACGCCTACCGCGAGCAGCGCTTCGTGTGGGTCGGCAGCCAGGAGGAGATGGCGCACGCCTACCCGCGGGTCGCGGCCGCCCTGCCGTACCCGTTCGCCCTCGGAGCGCTCCCGATCACCGGGGCCCACCGCTGGGGCGTCCTGCTGCTGATGTGGCCCCCCACGCACCCACCGGTCACCAACGCCCGCGAACGCCGGAACATCTCGGCCGGCGCGCACCGGCTGGCCCGCCTGATCGACAGCGAGGCGCGCAAGCGCCTGCCGCTGCCGCCCCGCGAGCCCCGCGTCCTGGCGGCCGGCAGCGCCGTCCAGGACCCGTCGCAGCGCGCCCTCGCCGCCGCCGACGTCCTGGAGCGGCTGCCGGTCGGCGCCTGCGGACTCGACCTGCAGGGCCGCTTCGGCTACCTCAGCCCGCGGGCCGCCGAACTGCTCGGCAGCACCGAGGCCGACCTGCTCGGGACGCTCCCGTGGCACTCCGTCCCCTGGCTGGACAACCCGGTCTGCGAGGACGGCTACCGGGCCGCCCTGGTCAGCCGCCAGCCGGTGTCGTTCACCGTCGTCCGGCCGCCGGACCAGCCCCTGCTGTTCCGCCTCTACCCCGGCAGCAGCGGGATCACCGTGCTGCTGAGCGACGCCGACACCGGGCCCGCCGCGGTGCGGATGCGGGCCGACCGCGGGTCCGCCGGGACGCCCCGGAGCGCGGCCCACCTCTACCAGGTGGTGCACGTCGCCGCGGCGCTGACCGAGGCCGCGACCGTCCTCGACGTCGCCGAAGTGGTCACCGAGCAGGTCGCACCCGTCCTCGACGCCCGGGCCGCGGCCCTGTACAAGATCCGCGACGGCCGGCTGCTCCTGATCGGACACGCCGGGTTCCCGGCCACGGCCGCCGAGCCGCCGGACGGCGCCGTGCTCGACACCGTTCTCGACACCGTGTTCGGCGCCGCCGCCAAGGCCGCCACCACCGGCCGGGCCGTGTTCCTCGGCTCGGCCGCCGAGGCCGACCGCTACCACCCGCGGCTCGCCGAACTCACCGGCAAACCCACCTGGGCCGTCCTCCCGCTGGTCACCCACCACGATCCGACCGGGTGCTGCGTCTTCGCCTACGACCGCGCGCGGACCTTCGAAGCCGGCGAACGCGCCGTCTTCACCTCGCTCTCCGGACTCATCGCCCAGGCACTCGACCGGGCCCGCCTCTACGACGAACAGCAGCGGCTCGCCCACGGACTGCAGGACGCGCTCCTGCCCAGGGCCCTCGACCGGCACCCCCGGCTCGAAGCGGCCGCCCGCTACCTGCCCGCCACCCGCGGCATGGACATCGGCGGCGACTTCTACGACCTGATCCGGATCGACGACGACACTGTCATCGCCGTCATCGGCGACGTGGAGGGCCACAACGTCGCCGCGGCCGCCATGATGGGCCAGGTCCGCACCGCGATCCGCGCCCACACCAGCGCCGGAGCCCCGCCCGACCAGGTCCTCGCCCGCACCAGCCGCCTCCTCGACGACCTCCGCACCGACCTGCTCGCCAGCTGCCTGTACCTGCGGCTCGACCTGGTCCGCCACCGCGCGCTGCTCGCCAGCGCCGGCCACCTGCCCCCGCTGCTCCGGCCGCCCGGCGGCCCCTGCACCGTCGCCGAGGTCGCCCCCGGCCCGCTGCTGGGCACCGTGCCCGACCCCGAGTACCCGCTGACCGAGCTCGACCTGCCGCCCGACACCCTGATCGGGCTCTACACGGACGGACTCGTCGAGGCGCCCGGCATCGACCTCGACCAGCAGCTCGCCAAGTGCGCCGCGCTGCTCAGCGACCCCGGCGAGTCGCAGGACGGGCGGCTCGACCCGCTCGTGGACATCCTCCTCCGGGCCTGGCCCGACGACTTCCCGCGCAGCGACGACATCGCCGTCCTGCTGCTGCGCACCCGCCCCTGAGACGCGGCGGTCTCCCGCCCCGGGGACGGGAGACCGGTGGAGCGGTGGACCGGTGTCAGGAGACGTTGACGTTGACGTCGTCGAGGACGAACGAGGTCTGCTTGGTGTAGTCCTCGGCGCCGGTGAACTTCAGGGTGACGCTCCGGCCGGCGTAGCCGGAGAGGTCGAAGGTCCGCTGCTGGTAGCCGGCGGCGGCGTTGACGTTGGAGTAGGTGGCGAGGGTGGTGCCGTTGGCGGTGACCGTCAGCTTGTCGAAGACGGTCGTCGTGGACGACGCGCTGTCGATGTGGAGCCAGAAGCTGAAGGTGTAGGTGCTGCAGCCGGTCGGCAGGGTCACCGTCTGGGCGAGGGTGTCGGTGTTGGTGGTGCCGTAGCCGTCGAGCCAGGCGTCGTAGGTGCCGGAGTGCGGCGGCTCGCTGGAGCTGCTGTTGACGGTGGAGGCGCCGCCGCTGTTGGTCTCGGTCCAGGACGAGGTGGAGCCGGTCTCGAAGCCCGGGTTGGCGATCAGCTGGGCCGGGGCGCAGCCGCCGCCGGTGGGGTTGACCGTCCAGCTGAAGGCGGCGGTGGCGGACGGGCCGGTGGAGTCGGTGGCCCTGGCGGTGACCGTGGAGGTGCCGGCGGTGGTGGGCGTGCCGCTGATCAGGCCGGTGGAGGCGTTGACGCTCAGCCCGGCGGGCAGGCCGGTGGCGCTGTAGGAGAGGGTGCCGCCGGCGGTGTCGGTGGCGGAGAGCTGGAGGCTGGTGGCGGTGCCGACGGTGGCGGTGCGCGAGCCCGGGTCGGCGAGGGTGACGGTGCCGGTGGGGGAGCCGGTGCCCTGGGCGAGCCAGGCGGTGGCGTTGAGGGCGAGCGCGGCGTCGGTGCCCGCCGGGTCGTTCCAGCCGTCGTAGAGGGTGTTGCCGGACTGGCCGGTGCCGTCGTCGATCGGGGAGCTGTCGCCCCAGACGGCGACGCGCCCGCTGCCGAAGGCGGAGGTGGCGAAGAACGCGCCGGTGTTGCCGCTGTACCCGCTGCGGTAGACCAGGCCCTTGACCGCCGGGTTGTCGGCGGGCTTGAGGGTGAAGGTGGTGCCGTTGCGGATGATCGAGCCGGTGACCTTGCCGAAGGAGCCGTTGAGCACCGGGTCGGTGGTGTCGGCGATGGCGCGCGGGTTCTCGTTGGCGATGTTCAGCAGGTCGACGGAGAAGCCGAACGGGTCGGTGTTGTCGACGCCGTTGGTGGTCATCAGGTCGTTGATGACGGCGGGGGAGTCCCAGCCGTCGTTGTTGCGGTCGCTGACGGTGTGGTCGGAGACCAGGAACAGGCCGCCGCCGTTCTGCACGAACTTCATGACCGCGGTCTTCTCGGCGTCGCTGAGCCGGATGTTCGGCTCGGGCAGCACGAACTCGTCGAAGTTGGCGAGGTCGAGCGCGCCGCCGGTGCCGTACGTGATCGTCGACCCCGAGGGGAGGGTCTTCAGGCTGTACTGGCCGGTCTTCTGGAGGGCGACGCCCCAGGCGGAGATCGCGCCGGTCCAGGAGGTCTCGGTGCCGGGGCTGGCGTTCTGGCCGAGCGGGTCGGGCTGGCTGGTGGAGATGATCCAGTCGGCGTTGCCCGCGGTCTCGCCCTTGCTGTTGTCGAACAGGATCCGCTTGGGGGTCGCGGCGGCCACGGCGGTCGGGCTCTCCGCCGCGGCGGCGCGGTGCGGGACGGCGCTCGCGCCGGCGAGCACCACCAGCGCGGCGGCGGCGAGGGCCAGGGGACGGGCGGCGGTCGTGGATCTGATCACGTGTCAACACTCCTCGTGCCAGAGGGGTAACAGAGGGAGCGCGCTACGCGCGTAGGCGCGGCCACACGGTGCCATGGTCGGGTAATCGGAGCTTGAACGGAACATGTTGACTCGACGTTTCGCGGAGAACCCCCTGCGGAGATGTCAGTGGGACCGGCCAGGATGGGCTGCCATGACGGATGGAACGACCTGGCTCGCCGAACCCCAGTCCATCGCCTTCGGCGGGTACCGCGTGGTGCTCGCCCGCGGCCTGACCGCCGACGAGCTCACCGCCCGGCTCGCGGCGACGCTCACCTACCCCGGGCCGCACGACGTCGTCGCGATCGGCGAGCACACCGGAGACTCCCTGCTCGCGCACATGGACGACGCCTACGGCTACTCCCTCGACGGGATCGGCCTGCGCGTCGGCCGCAGTGGGGAGTTGGTGTACGCCGTCGCCCACGGCGGCTGGCAGGGCGAGTTCGCCCCGCCCGGCCCGGTGTCGGACGACGGCGCGCACGTCTTCCTGCTGGAGTACGAGGAGGAGAACGGCAAGCTCGTCCCGCCGCAGTTCGCGTACTTCCACGACGGGCGCCCGGTGGTCTCCTTCAACCTCCACCTGGACTCGTCCTGGGGCTACGAGGGCGTCGAGGGCGACCCCGCCACGGCCGCCCGGCTGGAGGCGCTGCTCGCCGACGCCGGGCTGCCGGACCCGGAGCGGGAGGAGCGGGAGGTGCACCGCGCGGCACTGGGCGTCGTCGAGGCGTTCTTCGGGCTCTCGCTGCCGAAGGAGGCCGTCGTCGGGGGTGTGCTGCCGGCCGTCCTGTTGGAACCCGCGTAACCGGCGTACTCTAAGCAAGCGCTTAGTCAATCGGAAGGGTGCGCCCCATGACCTCCCTGCTGCTCTCCCGCCGCGACCTGGACTTCCTGCTGTACGAATGGCTGGACGTCCAGTCGCTCACGGCGCGGCCGCGGTACGCCGACCACTCGCGGGAGACCTTCGACGCCGCGCTCGAGCTCAGCGAGCAGGTCGCCGAGCGGCACTTCGCCCCGCACAACAAGCGGAACGACGCCGAGGAGCCGAGCTTCGACGGCGAGCGGGTCCACATGATCCCGGAGGTGAAGCAGGCGCTGGCCGTCTTCGCCTCCACCGGCCTGCTCGGCAGCGCCATGGACCACGAGGTCGGCGGCGCCCAGCTGCCGGCCGTGGTGGCGAACGCCTGCTTCGCCTGGTTCCAGGCGGCCAACCCGGGCACGGCCGCCTACCCGTTCCTCACCGCGGGCAACGCCAACCTGCTGCTGGCGCACGGCAGCCCCGAGCAGATCGACACCTACGTCCGGCCGATGGTGGACGGCCGGTTCTTCGGCACCATGTGCCTGTCGGAGCCGCAGGCCGGGTCCTCGCTCGCCGACATCCGCACCCGGGCCGAGCCGCGGGCCGACGGCACGTACCGGCTGTTCGGCAACAAGATGTGGATCTCCGGCGGCGAGCACGAGCTGTCCGAGAACATCGTCCACCTGGTGCTGGCCCGGATCCCCGGCGGGCCGCCCGGGGTGAAGGGCCTGTCGCTGTTCGTCGTGCCCAAGGTGCTGGTCGGCGCGGACGGCGCGCTCGGCGAACGCAACGACGTCGTCCTGGCCGGGCTCAACCACAAGATGGGCTTCCGCGGGACCACCAACACGCTGCTCAACTTCGGCGAGGGCGTCCACCGGCCGGGCGGGGAGCCGGGCGCGGTCGGCCACCTGGTCGGCGAGGAGCACCGCGGCCTGGCGTACATGTTCCACATGATGAACGAGGCCCGGATCGGCGTCGGGCTCGGCGCCACCGCACTCGGGTACACCGGCTACCTGCACGCGCTGGAGTACGCCCGCACCCGGCCGCAGGGCCGCCCGGTCGGCGCCAAGGACGCCGCGAGCCCGCAGGTGCCGATCATCGCCCACGCCGACGTGCGCCGGATGCTGCTGGCCCAGAAGGTCTACGCGGAAGGCGCGTTGGCGCTGGTGCTGTACTGCGGCCGGCTCCTCGACGAGGAGCGCACCGCCGCCACGCCCGAGGACCGGGCGCGCGCCCACCTGCTGCTGGACGTCCTCACCCCGATCGCCAAGAGCTGGCCCTCGCAGTGGTGCCTGGAGGCCAACAGCCTCGCCATCCAGGTGCACGGCGGCTACGGCTACACCCGGGAGTACAACGTCGAGCAGTTCTACCGCGACAACCGGCTCAACCCCATCCACGAGGGCACGCACGGGATCCACGGGCTGGACCTGCTCGGGCGGAAGGCCGTGATGGACGGCGGCGCGGGCCTGCGCCTGCTGGTGGAGACCGCCTCGGCGACCGTCGACCGGGCGAAGGCCGTCGGCGGGGACGCCGCCGAGTACGCGGCGCGCCTGGACGCGAACCTCCAGCGGATCGTCACCGTCACCGGCCGGCTGTGGGCGACCGGCGACCCGGAGACGGCCCTGGCCAACGCCACCGCCTACCTGGAGGCCGTCGGCCACACCGTCGTCGCCTGGCTGTGGCTGGAGCAGCTCCTCGCCGCCGAGGGCTCCACCAGCGCCTTCCACGACGGCAAGCGGCACGCCTGCCGGTTCTTCTACCGCCACGAACTGCCCCGGACCGAGGCCCAGTTCCAGCTCCTGGAGAGCCTGGACCGGACGGCCCTGGAAATGCCCGACGACGCCTTCTGAGCCGACGCCGCCACCGGTGAGGCGATGGGCGCCGTGGAGATCGCCGTGACCGGCGGCGAACCGACCGCCGCGATCACCGCCTGCGCCGACGCCTGCGCCGACGCCTGCGCCGAGCCCGGCCCGGCCGCGGGCTCGTCAGTGGTCGCGCTGATCAAGCCGACCGAGGCCGCGCCGGCCACGGTCTGAGCGGGGACACGGGCGTGAGCCCCGCCCGGCCCGACGGAGACTGAGGAACCGTCGGGCCACTCCCGGCAGCCGTGCCCCGAGGCAGATGCGGTCCGGCGTCACAGGCCGTCGTAGCCCTCGGCCAGCGCGGCCAGCGCCATCGTCCCCGCCACCGCGGCGGCCGAGCACAGCACCAGGCCGGCCCACGCGCCCAGCCGGCCGCCCCCGGTGCGGCGGGCGCGCCGCAGACCCGCCACGGCGAAGGCGATGCCCAGGAACGCGCACGGCAGTGCCGGCGCGAGGACCAGCCGGCTCCAGACCAGACCCGCGATCAGCAGCCCGCCGCCGATCGCGACCGCGGGCAGGGTCCACGGGTTCGGCTCGTGCTCGGTTCCGTCGAATTCCACGGTGTCATCAGACCCGGCGCCGCCCGCCCGCGCAACCTGCCCGCCCGACGGTTGGTTCGTCCCCGGAAGGAAAGACGCGGGGCATGTCGCTCATCAGAACCGTTGCCCGCCCCCTGCTCGCGTCGATGTTCCTCTCCGGGGGAGCGCACGCCATCATGAACCCCGAGCGCCTCGCGCCGGCCGCCGAACCGGTGGTCGAAGAGCTCGCCGACGTGCCCGCCGTGCCGCGCGACGTACCGACCGCGATCCGCCTGAACGGCGCCGTCCAGGTCGTCGCCGGATCGCTGCTCGCGCTCGGACGCTTCCAGCGGCTCAGCGCCGCGGCCCTCGCCTGCACCCTCCTACCGGTCACCTGGGCCGGACACCGCTTCTGGGAGACGGAGGACGCGGACGAACGGGCCCAGCAGCGCATCCACTTCCTGAAGAACCTCTCCATGCTCGGCGGCCTGCTCATGACCACCGCCGACACCGGCTCCGGCCCGTCCCTGACCTGGCGCCTCGCCCGCCGGATCCCGTCGCCCGCGCACCACTGACCCGGCGTGGCCGAACCGCCCCGAGGCGGGGGGACGCCCGGCGTGTGGGACATTGACGGTGTTCGAGGAGGCCGTGGTCCCCGAGGAGGGAACATGCTGGGTGCGGTGCTGGTCGGTGTGCTGGCGCTGGTGGCCGGCGGATGCGTGTGCGTGATCTGGGCCGACCGCGGCGGGCCACGCTGGGTACGGACCGTCGCCGCCGTCACCGTCGCGCTGGGAGAGGCACTGCGCCAGCTAGAGAAGGGCAACCGGCGGCGGGGCATCACCAAGGCGGGCGACAGCGGCGGCGGCGACAGCTGAGCCCACCCGCTCGCGGCCGGACGGGTGCGTAGGATCGCCGGCATGGCGCTGCGACCCGTCCAGGTGAACATCAAGGCCCTCGACGCCCCCGCCGTGGGCAGGTTCTGGGCGGAGGCACTCGGCTGGACCGCCTACTTCCCCGGCGTGACCAGCTACGTCGGCCCGGCCGGCGGCCTGCTCTGGCCCGACCCGGTGCACGTCGGCATCGACGTCGTCCCCGTCCCGCAACCCAAGACCGCGACGAAGAACCGGCTGCACCTCGACCTCGCCACCACCTCCGCCGCCCACCAGGAGGAACTCGTCGAACGCCTGCGCGCCCACGGCGCCGCACCCGTCGACATCGGCCAGGGCGACGTGCCGTGGACGGTCCTCGCCGACCCCGAGGGCAACGAGTTCTGCGTCCTGGAACCCCGGGAGGTCTACCGCGACACCGGCCCGGTCGCCGCGATCGTCGTCGACTGCGCCGACCCGCGCGCCATGGCCCGCTTCTGGGGCGAGGCGATCGACTGGACCGTCCACGAGGTCGCCGACGACCACGCCACGCTGCGCTCCGTGAAGGCCGTCGGCCCGTACCTCGAGTTCATCCGCACCCCGGACGTGAAGACCGTGCCCGACCGCGTCCACCTCGACCTGCTGCCCCACCCGGGCGACGACAAGGAGACCGAGGTCGCCCGGCTCCGCGCCCTCGGCGCCACCGACCTCGACCTCGGCCAGGGCGAGGTCCCGTGGACGTGCCTGACCGACCCGGAGGGCCACGAGTTCTGCGTCCTCGCGCTGCACTGAGTGCGTCGTCCCGGTCAGAGCAGGTAGGGGTACAGCTCGACCTTGTGCGCGTCGACGGTGATCTCCACCCAGATGCCGTCGTCCGGTGGGGGCGAGCCGATGTCGAAGGGCAGCTGCGACTCCCCCATCTCGAGGACCGCCGGCATGCCGTCCCCGGCGAGCCGGAGACGCCCTCGCAGGACGACCCGGCCGGACTCCTCGCGCAGCCCCGGTTCGGCGACGGCCGCCCGCCGGGTGTTGACGCCCCAGTGGACGTCCTCGTCGACGGTCCACTCGATGTGGTGCCGGCCGACCGCCTCGTGCGGCTCGCCGCGCCACACGGCGACGGCGCTGCCGACGGGGGTGTGGACCCTTACGGTCATCGGCTCCGACGGGCTCTGCGGCATCAGTTCGGTACGCACCAGCACGTCCTGATCATCCACCACGCCGGCTCCCGGGTGTGTCGCGGGTCGGCCCGGAGCGGTCGGTGGTGAACAGTGGCCGTGTGGAGCGCGAGAAGTACGACGTGTGGGCGGCCGGCGCCGCGTACGACCGGTACATGGGGCGGTGGAGCAGGGAGGTCGCGGGGCGGTTCGTCGGGTGGCTCGGGTGCGGTGCCGGACTGCGGTGGCTGGACGTGGGCTGCGGTACGGGCGTGCTGTCGGCGGTGGTGGCGGAGCGGTGCGAGCCCCGGTGGGTGGTGGGGGCCGACCGCTCGGAGGCGTTCGTCCGGGCGGCGGCCGAGCGGACGGCGTCAGGGTTCGTCGTGGCGGACGCGATGGCACTGCCGGTCGGTCGCGGCACCTGCGACGTGGCGGTCAGCGCGCTGATGCTGAACTTCCTCCCCGAACCGGGGGTGGCCGTCGCCGCGATGGCCGACGCCGTCCGGCCGGGCGGCACGGTGGCGTCGTACGTGTGGGACTACGCCGAGGGGATGGGCCTGCTGCGCTCCTTCTGGGGCGCCGCGGCGAGCGTCCTCCCGGCCGCGGCGGACCTCGACGAGGGGCGCCGCTTCCCGCTGTGCCGGCCGGAGGCGCTGCGCGCTCGGTGGGAGGACGCGGGGCTCGTCGAGGTGTCGACGACGGCCGTCGACGTCCCCACCGTCTTCGCGGACTTCGACGACCTCTGGACCCCGTTCCTGGCCGGCCAGGGCCCGGCCCCCGCCTACGTCGCCTCGCTCGCCCCGGCCGACCGCGACCGCGTCCGCGACGCCCTCGCCGCCGCCGTCCCCCGCCGCCCGGACGGCTCGATCGCCTTCACCGCACGCGCCTGGGCGGTACGCGGCCGCCGCGGGCAGGCCCGGGAGTAGCCCACGACGCGGTGTCCGGCACTCAGACTTCGAACCGGATCCAGGTGTCCCCGGCGCGCAGCCAGAGGACACCGTCGCGGCCCTGCGCGCAGTACAGCACCACGGGTCCGGGGACGGTCAGCTTCTCCTGGCCGGTGATCACCCAGGCGTCGTCGAGGAACTCCGCGCGGCTCAACTCGACACGGGAGCGGCCGTGCTCGCGGCGGGTGAGGAGCATCCCGGTGCCGCGGACGGCGATGCCGTCGGTGCCCCACAAGGGGTTGCGGTAGGTGGTGACGTCGCCGGCGGTGTCGACCCGTGACACGAAGGGGCCCTTGTGGCTGTACCAGGCGAGCCAGGCCGTGGACTCCTCGGTGGCGCCCGCGTTTCCGCCGAGGGGCCACACGGGCAGCCGGCCGCGAGGGCTCCAGGTGTGGGTGCCGTCGGTGTCCCAACGGGCCAGGCCGGGAGCACTCTCCGGGTGGTCGCCGTAAATGCCCTCGTCGCCGTACGAGGTCCAGATGCCCCCGTCGCGGTCGGACAGGGCGTAGTCGATGTCGTCACCGACGCACAAGCTGCTCACGGGGTGTCCCCCGGCCGTGTACAGAAGCGCGTTCCGCTCCCACCCTCCGGTGTCGTCCCGATGCGTGCGGCCTTGAACCAGCAGGAACCGTGACTGCGGGAGCAGGACCAGGTGGGTGGTGTGCGGGAAGATGCCGGTCACCGCGGTCCGGTGCTCGACTCCGCCCGACACCACGACCAGGACACCGTCGCACGGAGCGGCCACGCTCCATCCGACCCAACCCCTGGTGTGCCGGGAGCGGCTCAGGTTCCTCTTCTGGACCAGCATCACCGCGAGTTCGTTGCCCGGTCCGACGCTCCACCACAACGCCCGCCAACCGGCACGGGCATCCGCGGCGGGCAAGCTCCACGCGACGGGCAGCTCACCGAGTGCCATCAGCATCCACCTTCGGGACTCCGGGCACCGACAGCGCCCGAAGGGGGTCACACTACCGGCAGGGGCCGCGGCGCGGCCATCCCGGACGGAAGGCCTCGGGGCTGGGGCCTGGGTGGTGGGTCATGATGTGGCGGGCTCCGGTCCGAGGCCGAGGACGGGGAGGCACGCTTCGACGCCGGTGAGGTGGATGTCGTCGCGGCGGGTCCGCTCCCAGGTGTCGCGGGTGAGGCGCCACTGCTGGATGCGGGCGGGCTCGCCGCGGCGGGTGTCCCAGTCGGTGCCGTTGGGTTCGTAGCCGAGGCTGCGGGAGATGTGGTTGGAGGCGGCGTTGTCGACGAAGGCGTCGCTGCCGGCTTCGCGGGCGCCGAGGCCGGCGAAGGCGAGGTGGAGGACGGCTGCCCGCATCTCCTTGCCGAGGCCGCGGCCGCGGTGGCCGGTGGCGAGCCAGGAGAAGCTGGAGACGGTGCCGAAGCGGTGGAAGTCCCGGCCGATGAGGTCCTGCATGCCGACGGGTTCGCCGTCGACGAGGACGGCGAAGTAGAGGCGCCACGCCTCGGGGCTGACGCGGGACCGGCCGGCCCAGACGGAGCGCTGCCAGCGCCATTCGCGTTCGGGGCTGTCGGCGTAGAAGGAGCTCGGGTCGTCGAGGGGCCACGGCGGGGTGTCGGCGATCCCGGCGCGGACGTGCGGGACGAGGCGTTCCAGCAGGTCGTCGGTGGCGCCGGCGAGGGTGAGGCGCGGCGTGCGGATCTCGACGTTCAGCGGGGGATAGGTGTGGGCCACGCCGGGACATTAGCCAGCCGCGGGGTCGGCCGCATCCGGTTTAACGGGGGAGGGGAACGCTACGAGAGGGTGGGTGTCCGCCCGAACCACGGTCGGGCGGCTTCGAGTTGGGCGGCGAGTCGGAAGAGGGCGGCCTCGCCGCCGGGCCGGCCGAGGACGTGGACGCCGACGGGCAGGCCGGCCGGTGACCAGTGGAGCGGGACGGACATGGCGGGGGCGCCGGTGAGGTTGGCGACGACGGCGGGGAAGGCGACGAAGGGGGCGCCGGCGCGGGCGGTGCGCCACGGGTCGTCCTCGGTGGAGGTCATCTCGCCGAGCGGCAGGGGCGGTTGGGCGAGGGTGGGGGTGAGCCAGGTGTCGTACCGGTGAGGAATCGGGCCACGGTGCGGGCGAAGGACTGCAGGGTGGTGACGGCGAGCAGGTAGTCGCCGCCGGTGACGGTGCGGCCGTCTCCCACCGGCCCGGCGGGTGCGCGGGAGCACGGATGCGCGGGAGCACGGACGTCCCGGTGGGTGCGCGGGTGCGCGGGAGCACGGACGTCGGCTCCCGGACCGTGCCGGCGGCGATCGGTGGGCCGGGCCGACGTCCTGCCCGTCCTACGGGGTGGGACCGGTGGCCATGGTGTGGATGAGGCGGCGGACGCCGTCCGACCCCCGGAAGGCGCCCCGGGGACGGACGGCACCCGCCCGGTCGAGCCCCCGGCCGCCCGTCGGGCGGCCGGCGGGGCGGGCGGGTCGGCGGGGCGGCGTCAGGCCGGATGCCCCGCCTCGATGTCGGAGGCCCCCTTCAGCGTCAGCGACGCGGCGGCGGGGTCGGGGACGTGGGCGGACAGGGGGGAGAGGAGGAAGCCGGTGTGGTCGCCCCCGTCGACCCGGTCGAGGACCCGTCCGGTGAAGCGGGCCGGGACGTCGTCGAGCAGCGGGACGCCGTGCGGGCCCGGCTCCCAGCGGACGGCCGCGAATTTGTCGACCTCGTCGCCGGTCAGAGCGCCGAACAGCTCGGCGAGCCGCCGGTCCGTGGGCAGCAGGTGGACCGCCAGGACGGGGGAGCGCAGGGCGACCCGGTGGGTGTGGTTCGCTTTGGATATCCACACCATGAACCGGGCCGGGTCGATCGAGGTCTGCCCGGCGAAGCCGACCAGGCAGCCCGCCCGCTCACCGTCGGACGCGGCCGTGACCACGTACACCGGATAGTCCAGGAGACCGAGGAAACGCTCGAACCCGTCCACTGCCGCCGTCCTCCTCCACCGTTCGGCACGCCGGACACCTCCCGGGCGGATGCCCCGGTCCGGTCGCCCCACACGTGGCGCCGACCGGCCCGTGCGGGCTCTACGGACGGCCGCAGAGGGCGAGGTGGTGGACGGCCTCCAGGGCGGTGTCGATCGGGTGGGTCCCGGGGGTGCCGGTGGTGTCCGCCCGGCCCCAGCGCATCAGGTTGATCGCGACGGTCATCTGCCGCGCGCCGTCGGCGCGGGTGAGGGAGACGGTCCCGGCGCCCCAGGCGCTGCCGTCGTGGCCCCAGAAGGTGCCGCAGCCGGGCACGGTGACCTTGTGCAGGCCGAGGCCGTACTCGACGGTCGAGCCGTCGAAGGCGCGGACCGGGTGGGTCACCTGCATCTGCGCGAGCGACTCCGGGCCGACGATCCGTCCGGCGAGGAGCGCGGCGAAGAAGCGGTTGAGGTCCTCGGGCGTGGAGACCAGGGCGGCGGCCGGGCCCACCCAGGACATGTCGTAGACGCTGAAGTCGCGCGGCGGGTCGAGGAGGCCGTACAGCGCCTCGTACATCCGCGGGTGCGGGCCGTCGATGCGCGGGCCGGTCGGGAACCCGGTGTGCCGCAGGCCGGCGGGTTCGACGACCGTGCGGGTGATGTACTCCTCGGCGGGTGTGCCGGTGACCTGCTCGATCAGCCGGCCGAGCAGCAGGTAGTTGGTGTTGGAGTAGACGCCGGTCGCCCCGCCGGGCTCGCCGACCGGCGGCGCGGCTACGCCCATGGCGATCAGCTCGTCGGGGTCGAACTGCCGGTAGCGGTTGTCCTCCAGACTGGCGGCGGACCCGTCGGCCAGCGACGGGAAGGCGGCGTACAGGTAGTCGGCGAGGCCGCTGGTGTGGTCGAGCAGCATCCGGACGGTGACCGCGCGTCCGCGCTCGCCGGGCACCAGCTGCGGCAGGTGGTCGCCGATCGGCTCGTCGAGCCGCAGCCGTCCCTGCTCGACGAGGTGCATCACGGCGACGGCGGTGAAGGTCTTGGTGACGCTGCCGACGCGCTGGCGCATGTCGGGGCGGATCGGCCGGCCGGTCGCGAGGTCGGCGACCCCGGACGCGCCGCGCCAGGTCCGCCCGGCGTCGCGCACCTCGGCGAAGACGCCGGGCATGCCGGCGCGGTGCAACTCGTCCAGGGCGGACTGGAGCCGCGCCGGGTCGAGCCCCGGGGTGGCGGCGGCACCCGCCTCGCCTGTGTGCTCCGGGCGCAGGCCGTTCGGTGCCGGGACGGCGGCCGCCGTGCCCGCGCCGATGCTCAGCGCGGCGGCGCCGGCGCACACCGCCAGTCGGATCCTCATGTCGGGTGTCCTCTCGGGTCGAGGTGATCAGTACGAGGTGCTCGGTCAGTACGAGGTGCTCGGTCAGTACGGGTGGGCCAGCGCGCGGCGGAGGGCCGCGGCGAGCTCGGCGTTCTGCCGCTGCGAGACGGCGGCGGAGAGGATGGCCTGCGAGCCGTGGAAGGTGCCGGGCCAGTGGTGCAGTTCGACCGGGACGCCGGCCCGCAACAGGCGCAGCGCGTAGTCGATGTCCTCGTCGCGGTTCGGGTCGAGCTCGGCGGTGGCGATGTACGCGGGCGGCAGACCGGTGAGGTCGGCGGCGCGGGCCGGTGCGGCGTACGGGCCGGCGGGCCGCCCGCCGAGGTAGTGGCGCCACGCCGTGGCGGCCTTGCCACGGTCGAACCACGGGGTGTCGGTGAACCGCCGCTGCGACCAGCTCTCCTGACGGTCATCCAGGCCGGGTTGGTTGAGCAGCTGGAAGCGGATCGCCGGCCCGCCCCGGTCACGGGCGCGCAGCGCGAGCGCGGCGGCGATCCCGCCGCCGGCGCTGTGGCCGCCGACCGCGATCCGCTCCGGGTCGAGGCCGAGCCGGTCGGCGTGCCCGGCGGCCCAGGTGAGGACCGCCCAGGCGTCGTCGAACGCGGCGGGGAAGGGGTGCTCGGGGGCGAGGCGGTAGCCGACGGAGATCACCACCGCGTTGGACGCGGCGGCGATCCTGGCCGCCCAGGGGTGTTCGGTGTCCAGGTCGCCCATGACGAAGCCGCCGCCGTGCAACCAGACGACCGCCCCGCCGTCGGCGTGCCGCGGGCGGTAGATCCGCACCGGGACGTCCGGGTCGGCGGGGACCGTGCGGTCCTCGACGTCCAGGTCCGCGGTGTCGGGTGCGGGGACGGCGGCGGCCAGGGCGGCCAGGCCGGCGCGCGCGGCGGCCGGGTCGGAGAGGTCGGTGCGGGGGAAGAACGGGACGAACGCTTCGAGCTCGGGGTCCATGGCGACCATCCTCCCGAGCACGCCCGGGGAGGTCATCCGCCGTCCGTCGCGGCTCCGGCGCCGATCACGCGCCGACCGGCGCACGGAGCGACCGGTGCAGGGCGCCGACCGGCGCACGGCCGGAAGCCGGAGGCGTCCGAGATGGTTCCCCACGTCGTGCTGCCGTCTTCGGGCGGGGGCCTGGTCTGGGGGAACACGATGGAAGGCGATCAACTCTTCCTCGTCCCCCGGGAGGACGGGTCCTGGACGGTCTCGGCGTTCCGCCGTGGTTGGGCGGACCGGTACGACACCGACCTGGGCTTCATCGACTGGTTCCACCTGGCGCCGGCCGGCCGGCCGGACGGCCACGGACTGGCTGCCGGAGCGCGAGCCCGGCCGGGTGGGAAACGGGGTGCAGTGCCAGACGGCTGCAGAGCACCATGGCGGGCGTTGCCGTTTCTTCCCGTTGAGAGGTCCGAGGCCATGACGAAGCAGCGGTCGGCCGAGGTCGAAGCCGTGCGGGCTGCGGTCGAGGCGTACTACGGGAAGCGGACCGGGTCGTTGCGGATGTTGATCGCCGGGATTCCCGACGGTCTGGTGGAGGTGCTGGAGCCCCAGCTCGGCCGGTTGGAGTCGGAGGTACGGGGCTGGCGGTCGGGGGCGCGGCTGCCGGACGAGGTCGTACTCGATCTCTACCTGGACACCCTCGACCCCGAGCATCCGCAGGACGACCTGCGGCCATTGGCGGACGCCGCGGCAGAAGACGACCGGCAGGCACGGCTGGCACTCCGCCGAGGGCTGCTGGCCCTGGGGTACGGCCTCGAACCGGACCCCCACGCGCCGCCCGCCACAGGCGGCGCTCCCCGCTGGCCGGCGTTGCTGCCCGTTCCGCTCGGCGACTCTCTGGCCACCGAGCTGCGCGAGGCCGGACGGTACGTGCTGGTGCAGTACGGCCGCGCCGTCCACGCGGCGCTGACCGAGGCACAGGTCGACCCGATCGAGGAGGCGCAGCAGGGCCTGTACTTCCCCTTCGCGGCCCGCGACCCGGACCCGCCCGCCGACGGCCGTCCGCCGGTCGGCGCCGCTCCCGCCACGTGGTGGCAGTGCGAGCACGGCGTGGAACTGGACTGGAACGACCGGAAGGGATGGGTCCACGGCCCACTGGACATCTGGTCCGGGGCGGGCTGGGAGTATCACGAGCCGCTGCCGCTGCCGCTGTTCGCCCACCCCGAGGACATCGTCGCCGTCGTACGGCAACTGCTCGCCGGCGACCGCACCATCGCCCCCCGCACCCGGGAGTGGGAGCACGCCGATGCGCTGACGATGCTCTGGGAGCAGATCGAGACCCTGGAGCGGGTCTACCAGGAGCGCGCAGAAGCGCACCCCTGGCTGCGCTAGACCGCCTCCCTCGGACATGTCCGCGGGGTAGCGGCGCGCACGGCCCCGTGGCCGGCGGCGTTCCCGAACCGGTTGCCGGGCAGTCACCCGCGGCGGCTGCCGCACTCACCCGAACGAGACTCCTGTTCGACCGGCACTCCTCAAGACCGGAACGACAATCCGTGACGGACGGGGCCACCGGGGTGAAGCCCCGGTCGCATCAGTGGCTCGACAGCAGCATCAGGAGGTGGTGAGGGCGTCGACGACGGTTTCGGCGACGCGGGCGACGCGTTCGGGGGTCCAGTAGCCGGGTTCCTCCATCGAGGAGATGTAGTAGCCGCGGGTGAGCAGGGAGAGGAGGTCGGCGGCGAGGGCGGCGTCGGGGACGCCGGCGGTGAGCGAGGCTTCGAGGAACTGCTGGCGGGACTCGCGGGGTTCCTGCCGGTCGACGCCGGCCGGGTCGGTGTGGGCGGCGGAGAGCATCTCGACCCAGAGAGAGCGCAGGAGCAGGTCTTCGGGGTCGGTGCTGAGGTGCCATTCCACGGTGGCGCGGAGCCGGTCGGCGCCGGTGCGGTCGCCGACGTGGGCCTCCAGGTCCTCGCGCCACTGGGACTCCGCCGCGCGGACGGCGTTGAGGATGAGGGCGGCCCGGGTGGGCACGTAGTTGGTGACCATGGCGGTGGAGCCGCCGAGTTCCTTGGCGACCGCGCGGATGGTGATCGCGCGCGCTCCCTCCCGGGCGGCGACCGCGAGGGTGGCCTGGGCGATTGCCTTGCGGCGCTGGACTTCGTCGACGTCGATCGGCATGGAGGAAACCTAGCTCAGAGGGGGGTTGACGCAGAACACCGCGTGATGAAACATTGTTATATCACGACGTTGTCTCGTCGAGGGGGGATTTCGCTCCTTGAGGAGAATCCCGATGGACGCCCTGCCGCGCACCGAAAGCCGCCGAGTCGCCGCCCTCTGCCTCCCGGCCACCCTTGAGAACGCGCACCGCGTGCGCGCCTGCTGCACCGGGCTGCTGGCGGCGTGGGGCGTGCCGGCGGGTGACGCGCTGGTCGTCCTCGCCGAGCTGCTGGCCAACGCGGCCGAGCACGGCGGCGAGGAGATGGCCGTCCGCCTGTGCCACCGCGCGGACCGCCTGGAGGTCGAGGTGGTCGACACCGGCTCGTCCGGTCGCCCGCTGCCCGCCGCCCCCGGACCCGCCGCGCGGGGTGGCGTCGAGGCGTGGGGTGACGTCGAGGGGCTCCGGGGCCGCGGGCTGCCGATGGTGTCCGTCCTGTCCGAGCGCTTCGTCCTGCGTCGCGGGTCGGACGGCTCCACCCGGGCGCTCGCCCTCGTCCGGACCGGGGCCGCGCGCCGGATTCCTTCGCCGGACCGGGGGTTGACGCTGGTCGGCGCGTGATGCAACGCTGTTGTATCACGTTGTTTTCCAAAGATTCGCTTCCCTGGAGGGCCCCTATGAGCCTTGCCGTCCAGCGCGTCACCCCGCAGCCCGTCCCCCCGCACGCCCGGCAGCACATGGTGCGCATGCGTGACGGAGTGCTGCTGGCCACCGACGTCTACACCCCGGGCGGGGACGGGCCGGTGCCGACCGTCCTCGCCCGACTGCCGTACGACAAGAACAGCCGGTACGTCTTCTTCGACCGGATCGCCGAGCGGTTCACCGCCCGCGGCTACGCCGTCGTCGTCCAGGACGTCCGCGGCAAGTTCCGCTCGCAGGGCCGGACCCTCGGCTGGACCGGCGAGGTGGACGACGGCTACGACACCATCGAGTGGATCACCCACCAGCCCTGGTCCGACGGGATCGTCGGCATGTTCGGCGACTCCTACTACGGCTTCACCCAGTGGTCGGCCGTCTCCAGCGAGCACCCGGCGCTGCGCGCGATCGTCCCCCGGGTGACCTGCACCGGCAACGGCCCGGGCATCGCCGGCTACGACACCGGGGCCGGCCCGCAGCCGCTCTGGCTGGAGGGCGCCACCTACCAGGCGCAGGTGTGGGTGGACAACGACATCCACGAGTTCGACCTCGACCTGACCCGGCGTCCGGTCGCCGCCGCGTACGAGGAGGCGTTCGCCGCCATCGGCAAGCGCTCGGCGGGCTTCGACCTGATCGTCGCGGGCATCCCGCTCGCCCCCTACAACGGGCCGCACCCGTACGACGCGCGGCCGGTGCCGGTGCTGCACTGCGTCGGCTGGTTCGACAACCTCGGCACCGCCCACATGCGGGACTGGACCGAGCTGGCCCGGCGCCCCGGCTGGTCGGCCGTGCAGTACCTGCTCGCCGACACCATCGACCACGAGAACTACTTCCTGGAGAGCGCCCCCGTCCGGCCCGAGGACGACCACCTGGCCGACGACGCCGCCCTCGACCGCATGATCGACCGCTACACCGGGCCGGCCGCCGACTTCTTCGACGTCTTCCTCAAGGGCACCGCCCGGCCCGAGTCCCTGCCCCGGGTCCGCTGGCGGCTCGGGCACGTCGGCTGGCGCACCGCCGAGAGCTGGCCGCTCCCGGAGGCGGTGGAGACCGAACTGCACCTCGCCGACCCGGCCGCCGCGACCGGACCCGTCCCCGGCGGCCGCCTCGGCACTGACCCGGCGCCCGCCGCAGAGGCGGTCGACTGGCGCTACGACCCGGACGACCTGGTCCCCTCCGCCGCCGCCGACACCTTCCTGCAGCTGCGCGACCACGCCGACGAGCGGGCCACCCTCGACCGCGACGACGTCCTGGTCTTCACCACCCCCGCCGCCGAGACCCCGCTCGACCTCGCCGGCCCCGCGCACGCGGTGCTGCACGTCGAGAGCACCGCCCCCGGCTACGACGTGTTCGTCCGGCTGCTCGACCTCGCCCCCGACGGCACCGCCCGCCTGGTGCTGCGCGGCTGCGCCCAGGCCGACCGGCCCGGCGAGCTGGAGATCGCGCTCGGCCACACCGGCTACCGGCTCCGCCCCGGCCACCGCCTCGCGCTGCTGGTCGCCTCCAGCGACTTCCCGAACCACCTCCCCAACTCCGGTACGGCGGAGAGCCCGTGGACCACGACGACACCGAAGGCGAGCGTCCAGACGCTGCGCACCGGGCCCGCCCACCCCTCCCGGCTGCGCCTGACCGTCCTGCCCGGAAGCGGGGAGCCCCGATGACCCCGCGGTACGTCGCCTCCCGGCTCGGCATGCTGCTGGTGACCGTGTTCGCCTCCAGCCTGGCCATCCACGGCGCCATGTTCCTCACCCCCGGTGACCCGGCCACCCTGCTGGTCGGTGGCAGCCGCAACCCCGACCCGGCCGTGCTGGCGCAGATCCACCGGGAGTACCGCCTCGACGACCCGTTCCTCCAGGGCTACTGGCACTGGCTCGGCGACTGCCTGCACGGTGACTTCGGCCGCTCCCTGGTCTACCGCGACTCCGTCGCCGACCTGATCGGCGCCCGCGCGGGCGACACCCTTGCCCTGGTCGGCTACGCCGCCGTGCTGGTGCTGGCCGCGGGCATCGCCGTCGGCACCGTCTCGGCGCTGCGCGGCGGCCGGACGGAGACGCTGGCCACCGGCCTCACCGCCGGCGCGATGGCGGTGCCGACCTTCGTCCTCGCGGTCCTGCTGATCTGGCTGTTCGCCGTCCGCCTCCCGTGGTTCCCGGTGTACGGGTCCGGCGAGGGCCTCGCCGGCACCCTCTCGCACCTGACGCTGCCCGCCGTCGCGCTGGCGATGACCTGGATCGGCTACGTCGCCCAGGTCACCCGCACCGCCGTCCGCGCCGAGCTGCGCGGCGAGCACGTGGAGACCGCGCGCAGCCGCGGCGTCCCCGAGCGGACGGTGATCCGCAGGCACGTCCTGCACAACGCCTCCGGCCCGGTGTTCGCCGTCTCCGGCGTCGCCGTCGCCGGACTGATCGCCACCGCCGCCGTCGCCGAGCAGGCGTTCGGCACCGGAGGGCTGGGAGCCCTCATGATCGAGGCCGCGTCCAAGCAGGACATGGCCGTGGTCCAGGCCGTCTCGCTGATCTTCGTGGTGGTGTTCGTCGTCCTGAACACCGCCGTCGACCTGGTCAGCGCCGCCCTCGACCCCCGAGCCGCCCAGAAGGGGGCGAGATGACCACCGCCCGGTCCACCCGCGCCACCGCCCGGTCCACCCGCACCGCCGCCGTGCCGGAGACCCGCACCGCCGCCGCGCCGAAGCCCCGCGCCCCGCGCGACCGCCTCACCCCCGTCGCCGGCTGCGTGGTCGCGCTGTTCGTCCTGCTGGCCGTCCTCGGGCCGCTGATCGCCCCGCACGACCCCAACGCCGTCGACCCGCTCGGTGTCAACGCCGGACCGTCCCCGGCCCACCCGCTCGGCACCGACGACACCGGGCGCGACCTGCTCTCCCGGCTGATCACCGGGGCCCGGGCCAGCCTCGCCGCCCCCGCCGTGGTGATCCTGGTGTCCACCACGCTCGGCACCCTGCTCGCCCTGGCCGCCGCCTGGTCCGGCGGCCTGCTCGACCGGATCGTCTCCGGCGCCCTGGACATCGTCTTCGGCTTCCCCGGCCTGATCATGGCCGTGATCGCCGCCGCCGTCTTCGGCGCCGGCCTCGCCGCGCCGATCGCCGCCCTGTCCGTCGCCTACCTGCCCCTGGTCACCCGCGTGGTGCGCTCCGCCGCGATCCGCGAACGCCACCTGCCGTACGTGTCGGCGCTCCAGCTGCTCGGCGCCCCGACCGCCCGGATCTGGCTGCGGCACCTGCTGCCCAACCTGCTGCCGCTCGTCCTCGTCCAGGCCACCATCGGCTTCGGCTACGCGCTGCTCGACGTCGCCGCGATCTCCTTCCTCGGCCTCGGCAGCCGGCCGCCCGCCCCCGAGTGGGGCCTGATGGTGTCCAACGGGGCACCCTCCATCCTCGCCGGCCAGCCGCAGCAGTCGCTCTACGCCGGCCTCGCCGTCCTGGTCGTCGTCGTCGCGTTCAACCTGCTGGGCACCGGCCTGTCCCGACGCCTGCCCGGAGCGAACGCATGAGCCCCCGACCCCTGCTGGAGATCCGCGGACTGCGGATCGACCTGCCGCTCGACGGCGCGCTGCGCACCGTCGTCCACCGCGCCGACCTGACCGTCCCCGAGGGCGCAGCCCTCGCCCTGGTCGGCGAGTCCGGCTCCGGCAAGTCGCTCACCGCCCGCTCGGTGCTGCGCCTGCTGCCCGCGGCCGCCCGGATCCACGGCGAGCTGCTGTTCGCGGGCGAGTCCGTCCCGGCGATGACCCCCGAACGCCTGCGGGCCTTCCGCGCCGGCGACGTCGCCATGGTCTTCCAGGACCCGCGGGCCCACATCAACCCGGCCCGCAGCATCGGCGACTTCCTGACCGAAGGGCTCACCGCCGCCCGCCGCCTCCCGGCCGCCGACGCGGTCGCCAGGGTCACCCGGATCCTGCGCGAGGTCGGCATCGCGGACGCCGAACGGCGGATGCGCCAACGCCCCCACGAGCTCTCCGGCGGCCTGCTGCAACGCGTCATGATCGCCGCCGCGCTCGCCGCCGAGCCGCGCCTGCTGCTCGCCGACGAGCCGACCACCGCCCTCGACGTCACCACCCAGGAGGAGGTGATGGCCATCGTCGCCGAGACCCGCGCGGCCCGCGGACTGGCGATGCTGTTCATCACCCACGACCTGGAACTCGCCGCCGCCGTCTGCGACCGGGTCGCCGTGATGTACGCCGGCTCGACCGTCGAGGAGCTCCCCGCCGACCGGCTGCGCGGCGGCGCCGCCCACCCCTACACGCGGGCGCTGCTCGCCTCCCGCCCCTCGGTCGACGACGCCGGCGCCGCGCTGCGCGCCATCGACGGCCGGCCGCTCTCCGGCTTCGAGGCCCCCGACGGATGCGCCTTCGCCGACCGCTGCCAGCGCGTGGTGGAGCGCTGCCGCGAGGAGCGGCCGCGGCCGTCCGCCGTCGGCGCGTCCACGGCGTCCTGCCACGTCCCGCACCCGCACCCGCACCCGCACCCGCACCCGCACCCGCACTCGTCCGAGGAGGCCGGCAGCCATGCTTGAGGTCCACGACCTGCGCAAGGAGTACGGCGATTTCGTCGCCGTCGACGAGGTCGCCTTCGCGCTCCCCGCCCAGGGCTCGCTGGCGATCGTCGGCGAGTCCGGCTCCGGCAAGACCACCACCGCCCGCATGATCGCGGGACTGGAGACGCCCACCGCCGGCCGGATCACCGTCGCCGGCGAGGAGCGCCGGCCCGGCCGGATCGGCTCGCGCGAGCGCCGGGCCCGGGGACGGCAGATCCAGATGGTCTTCCAGGACCCGTACTCCTCGCTCGACCGCCGCCAGCGCATCGGCGACGCCGTGGCCGAGGCCGTCCGCCTGCACCGCCCGCTGCCCGCCGACGCGCTGCGCGCCCGGGTCGCCGACCTGCTCGACATGGTGGGCCTGGACGAACGCCAGGCCCGCTCCCTGCCCCGGGCGCTCTCCGGCGGGCAGCGCCAGCGCGCGGCGATCGCCCGCGCGCTCGCCGCCGAGCCGCAGGTGCTGATCCTGGACGAGGCGATCGCGGCCCTGGACGTCTCCATCCAGGCGCAGGTCCTCGGCCTGCTGGCCCGCATCCGCGCCGACACCGGCACGGCGCTGCTGTTCATCACCCACGACCTCGGCGCCGTCCGGCACATCAGCGACGACGTCCTGGTGATGCGGGCCGGCCGGGTCGTCGAACGCGGCCCGGTCGCCGACGTCCTCGGCACCCCGCAGGACCCGTACACGCGGCGCCTGCTCGCCTCCGTCCCCAAGCCCGGCTGGAAGCCGCAGCGCAGGTCCGCCGCCTGACCCCCCGTCACCACGAGAGCGCCCGCCCCGCACAGCGAAGTCGACGGGGCGGGCGCTCCCGGTGCTTCCGCCGCCGGACGGACGGCGGTCTCAGCGCGGACCGGCTCCCGCCACCGCCAGCGCCTCCACCAGGACGTCGGCGATCCGTCCCGGCTCCTCGTTGGGCAGGAAGAAGCTGGAGCCGGGAACCGTGACCACCGTCGCGTGCGGGCAGGCGTCCAACGTGCGCCGCTCGTCGGCGGTGAGCCCGCCGTCGCCCTTCTCCGCGTGCACGACCCAGACCGGCACGCCCGCCGCACACAGGCGTACGGCGGGCCGCTCGTGGGTGCCGAGGTGGTCCAGGTAGCCGCGGAGGATCCGGCGCACCGCGCGCGGCTCGTTCCGCCGCAGGTCGCGGAGGAGTTCGGCCCGGCGCTCGGGCGGCACGCGCATGCCTTTCGAGGCCGGGCCCATCAGCTTCAGCAGGGCGGCGGACGGCAGCGGGCCGAGGACGTCGCCCAGGCGGCAGAGGGCCCGGAAGAACGCGGGTTCGTCCGCGGGGGACATGCTGATGCCCAGCAGTACGGTCGGGCCGGTGAACGCGCCGGTCGCGACCATCTCGGCCGCGACCGTGGCGCCCATGCTGAATCCCACCACGACGTCGACGGACCGCTCCTCGGCCAGCCGGGCGGTGTGCCGGGCCAGGGTGCCGACCGTGAAGTCCTCCGGCGGCGCCGTCCCGCAGTGTCCCGGCAGGGTCGCGGCGAGCAGCCGCACCCCGGCGAGTGCGGGCTCGGCCATCACCTCGGCGTACGACCGGGCGGAGTTCAGCCCGCCGGGGAGCAGCAGCACCGCCTGGCGGGCACCGGCCGGCCCGGCGACGGCCAGGTCCCACGCGACGTCGGTCGGGTCCATCGGCTGTCCTCTCCGCACCTGTCCTCCTCATCGTGAGGTCGGCGCCCGCGCCGGGCCAGCGGGCCGGGGCGCGCTCAGGTCCGGCCGACCAGGACCGCGGTCTCCGCCGCGGTGCAGGCCGCCCGTTCGGCGGGCGTCGGGGGCCGCAGGCGGCTGCCGGCCCAGCCGAGCAGGAAGCCGACGGGGACGGTGGCCACGGCGATGTTCTGCAGCGGGAACCAGTGGAAGTCGACGCCGGGGAGCAGCGAGTACGGCTGCCCCGACACGGTCGGGCCGAAGAGCTGCAGCAGGACGCAGCAGGCGAGTGAGCCGTGCAGCGTCCACAGCATCCCGAGCCGGGAGAAGCCGGGCCAGAAGAGGGTGTAGAGCAGGGCGGGCAGGATCACCGAGGCCGCGGCGGCGGCCGCGAAGGAGGCCAGGAAGAGGATGCTCCAGCCGCGCAGCAGGACGGCCAGCCCGACCGCGACCACGCCCACCGCCACGATCGACCACTGGGCGGCGGCGAGCTCCCGCCGGTCGGTGGAGCGGCCGCGGCGCAGCACCCCGGTGTGCAGGTCGTGGGAGAGGGCTGCGGCGCCGGCGAGGGTGAGCCCGGCGACGGAGGCGAGCGCGGTGACGAAGACGGCGCAGGCGACCGCGGTGAACAGCACCCGGCCGCCGGCGCCGTGGGCGAGGGCGTCGGTGAGCAGGAGCAGCGCGGAGTTGCCCTGCGGGTCGTCGGTGGCGATCCCGCGGACGCCGACGACCGCGGCGGCGGCCAGGCCGAGCAGGACCACCAGGCCGTAGAAGACGCTGATCACGGCGGCGGCGCACCCGGTGGCGCGCCGGGCGGCGCGGCCGTCGAGGGAGGCACCGACGCGCATCAGCAGGGGCGGGACGACGGCGGACCCGAGCGCCACGGTCAGGCAGAGCGAGAACTGTTCGAGCGGGCCGGGCGCGCCGGGCCCGAAGAGCAGGCCGGGGGCGTGGAAGACGGCCGCGCCGCCCCCGCCGATCGCCGAGCGGTCCATGAGCGCGTCGAAGTCCCAGTGGAGCGCGCCGCCGGCGGCCACCGCGAGGGCGACGACCACGCCGAGCACCAGGAGGGTCTTGCCGGTCTGGATCATGCCGGTGCCGCGCATGCCGCCGAAGGCCGCGAAGGTGGTGATCAGCAGTCCGCTGAGCACCGTGCAGACCAGCGCCGCCCCGGGGGTGCGCGACCCGAGGACGTACGCGGTGGCCTCGCCCGCGACCCTGAGCTGCACGACGGCCAGCGGGACGCAGACCGCCAGCGTGGTCACCGCGCCCGCGATCCGGGCGGCCCGCCCGGCGGGCCCGGGCGCGCGGGAGGCGAGCACCGACCCCAGGGTGAACCGGCCGGTGTTGCGCAGCGGCTCGGCGAGGACCAGCAGCACGGCCGTGCTCGCGGCGGCGCTCGCGGCGGTCGCCATGCCGTCGTACCCGGCGAGGGCGACGGTGCCGACCGGGCTGAGCAGGGCGGTCGCGGGGAGGTAGTCGCCGCACAGGGCGAGGGCGTTGCGCAGCGCGGGCATCGAGCGCTCGGCCGTCCAGAAGTCGGCGGCGGTGTCGTTGGCGACGCCGGCGACCAGGCAGAGCAGGAAGCAGAGGCAGATCACCACCAGGAAGGCGGTCAGCGGCGAGAGCAGCGAGCCCTGGTCGGCGGCGAGGAGGACGGCGGAGGCGGTCACGGCCGGGCCCTCCCGCGGTCGTGCGCGGCCGCCGCGAGGGCGTCGGCGTGCGGGTCGCCGTGGGTGCGGCAGGCGCGCTCGTACCAGGCGGCGGAGCCCAGCAGGGTGGCGGCCTGGAGGCTGAGCAGCAGCATGCCGACGGTGTAGCCGCCCAGCAGCGGGGTGGCGAGGCCGCCGCCGGTCAGCGGGGCGAGGGCGGTCAGGAGCCCGGCGGCGGCGTTGGCGGCCAGCAGCCGGCGCCGCAGCCGGCGGGTGGTGCGGCGCAGCCGGGCGAAGGAGGGGTGGGCGGCGGGGTCGAACCCCGGTGGTTCGTGCAGCGCCTGGTCGAACGGGGGCATCGGGAGGACTCCGGGTGCTCGGTGCTGGAGGGGGGCGGACGTGCCGCGCCCCCGGCGGTCGGCAGGACCGCCGGGGGCGCGGGGAGTCGGTGTGGCCGGGCTACTTGCCGGTGCCGCCGAGGGCTGCGGCCCACGGCATGCCCAGGTAGGCGAAGGAGGTCGGCGCGCCGGAGAGGCGCTTGTTCATGAACATCCGCTCGTGCGTGGTGGCCAGGTAGACCGCCGGCGCGGTGGGGGGTGAACAGCGCCTGGGCACCGGCGTACGCGGTGGCGGAGGCGGTCGGGTCGGTGGCGGTGCGGGCCTGGTCGAGCAGGCGGGTCACCTCGGCGTCGTCGTAGCCGGTCCAGTTGAAGATGCCGCGCGGGGTGACCATCTCGGCGACGTACGAGGCCGGGTCGGGCATGGTGACGTAGCCGAAGGTGAGCACCAGGTCGAGGCTCCTGCGGACGGACGGGTCGTAGAACAGCGAGGACATCTCGGTGGGCTGCAGCTGCTTGATCTCGATGTCGATGCCGATCTTCTTGGCCGCGGCCTGGATGAAGGTCATCGCCTGGAGCGAGCGCTGGTCGCCCGCCGGGATGGCGGCGGTCAGCGGGCGGGTGAGCGGGCCGGCCTGCTGGGCGAGCTCCTTGGCCTTGGCGGTGTCCGGGGCGGGGACGGCGGGCAGGGCCTGGTAGGCGGCGTCGAAGGTGGCGGCGGCCTGGTCGCCGCCCCAGGTGGCCGGGGGGGACGAGCGACTTCAGCGGGGTGGCGTCGCCGCCGAAGACGTTCCTGATCAGTGCCTCGCGGTCGATCACCCGGGAGAGCGCGTCCAGGCGCCGGTGGTCGGTGGCGGGGGAGTCGGCGTTGGCCGGGATGAGCAGCACGTTCTGGGTGGACGGCCCGAGGTGGATCGCGCCGTTGCCGGTCCGGGCGAGGGCGGTGGCGCTGCTCGGCGGCAGCTCGTAGGTGCCGTCGACCTCGCCGGAGAGCAGGGCGCCGGTCAGCGTGTTGCTGTTGGTGATGAACCGGAAGAGGACCTGGTGCGCCTTGGGCTTCAGCGCGGCGTCCCAGTAGGCGGTGTTGCGTTCCAGGGTGATGCCGCTGCCGGACTCCCAGGAGCCCAGCTTGAACGGCCCGGTGCACATCAGGCCGCCCTTGGCGGTGCCGTAGGCGGCGCCGGCCTTCTCGGTGTACGCGCGCTGGTTCACCGCGCCGAAGGAGGTGGAGAGCGCCTTGGGGAGCGTCCGGTCGTAGCTCCTGGTGGCGAGCGTCACCTGGTGCGGGCCGGTGGCGGTGATCGCGGTGACGGCGGCGAGGTAGTTGCCGTACAGCGCCTGGGTCTTCGGGTCGCGCTGGCGTTCCAGGCTGTACACGACGTCCTGCGGGGTCATCGGGGAGCCGTCCCAGAAGGTCACGTCGGAGCGCAGGTCGAGGACCAGGGTGTGCTCGTCGGCCCAGGTGACCTTCTGCGCGAGGCCGGGGCCCAGCGAGAAGTCCGCGTTCATCCGGGTCAGGGTGTCGCAGAGGTTGGCCTCGACGGTCTGCGGGGAGTAGTCGCCGATCTTCGCCGGGTCCAGGGTGGTGGGTTCGCCGTAGGGGAGTGCCCAGGTGACCTTGGAGAGGTCGGCGTCGCCCGCGGTCGTGGTGGTGGTGAGGTGCGCGGCCCCGGGGGCGGCGTCGCCGCCGGTCGGGGAGGAGGTGCAGGCGGTGGCGGCCAGCAGGCCGAGGCCCGTGAGCAGCGTCAGCACCGACTTCTTCGCAGCCATGGCTGTGCTCCTGTCGAGGAGGAGTGAGGGGGAGGGGCGCTCGGGAGGAGGGGGGGAGCGCGGACGACGAGACGTCGTAAACTAACGTCATATAACGTTGTTGCATGTCACGCTCGCATCTGGTGAGCTGGCGAGTCAAGAGCTAGTTCCGAGGCATTGGAGAACCCTCATGTCCTTCACCCCGGCCCTGCGTTTCGCCTTCGAGATCCGGGCGGAGGTGGCCGAGACGCTCCACATCGGCCACGGCGACGGCGAGGTCACCGAATTCACCCCGATCACCGGCGGCAGCGTCGACGGGCCCCTGCTGCGCGGGGAGGTGCTGCCCGGCGGGGGCGACTGGAGCAGCACCCGCGGCGAGGTCTGCGAGCTCGACGCGCGCTACCTGCTGCGCGCCGAGGACGGCGCGGTGATCGACATCGTCAACCGCGGCTTCTACGCGCCCAAGGCCGCCAGCCCGGACCAGTTCGACGGGGAGCTGCAGGTCAGCGAGGCCGGGCACTACTACCGGACGTCCCCGGTCTTCCGGACGGACGCCCCGGCCCACCGCTGGCTCGCCGAGACCGTCTTCGTCGGCCTCGCCCGCCCGGACGGCGACCGCGCGGTCGTCATCCGGATGTACGCGCTGGACTGACCCGCGACCGCCGGTGGCCCCCGGGCGGGGAGGGGCCACCGGCGGTGCGCGGCGGTTCGGGCGCGATGGTTCAGGACAGGGCGCGCCAGGCCGCGTTCAGCGCCTCGCGGAAGCCGTCGACCTGCTCGGCGGTGAGGCCGGCGACCATCCGCGCCTCCAGCTCCCGGGCCGGTCCGGCGTACTCGGCGAGCAGCCGCCGGCCGGGCTCGGCGAGCAGGACCAGGCGCTCGCGGCGGTTGCCGGGGTTGGGCTCGCGGCGGATCAGCCCGCGGCTCTCCAGGGCGCGGACCATGTCGGCCATCGACTGGGCCGTGACGAAGGAGTCGCGGGCCAGCTGGGCGGCCGAAATGCCGTCGTGGCGCTCCAGCACGGTGAGCGCGGTGTACTGCAGCGCCGTGATGCCGGCGGGCTTGAGCAGCTCGTCGAGCCGGGCGCGCACCGCCAGCTCGGTCCTCTTGACCAGGTACAGCAGCGAGGTGCCGGTCACTGCGGGTCGGTCCATCTCGTTCCCTTCGCCGTCCGCCGCCGGTGCGGCGGCGGGGCCAAGCCTAGGGCATTGACAGGAATCCTGATGATTGACCACACTGCCGTTCATCAGGATTCCTGTCGATCCTGACCTTCCCCCTCCCCACCACCCCTACGAGAGGTGCACCCTCATGGATCTCCAGGGCAAGGTCGCCGTCGTCACCGGCAGCGGCCGCGGACTCGGACTCGCGTACGCCCGGGCCCTCGCCGCGGCCGGCGCCGCCGTCGTCGTCAACGACGTCGACCGCGCCGCCGTCGACGCCGCCGTCGCCACCATCACCGCCGCCGGCGGCCGCGCCACCGGCGCCGTCGCCGCGGTCGGCGACAGCGCCGCCGCCCAGCTGCTGGTCGACACCGCCGTGACCGAGTTCGGCAGCCTCGACGTCCTGGTCACCAACGCCGGCATCCTGCGCGACCGGGTGCTGTGGAAGATGACCGACGAGGACTTCGACGACGTCGTCCGCGTCCACCTGCGCGGCACCTTCACCTGCGCCCGCGCCGCCGCCGTCCGGATGCGCGAGCAGGGCACCGGCGGACGCCTCGTCCTGATCTCCTCCCCGGCCGGCCAGCGCGGCAACTTCGGCCAGACCAACTACGCCGCCGCCAAGGCCGGCGTCGTCGCGATGGCCCGCACCTGGGCCATGGAGCTCTCCCGCGCCGGCATCACCGTCAACGCCGTCGTCCCGGTCGCCGCCACCGAGATGACCCGCACCATCCCGGCCTTCGCCCCGGTCATCGAGGAGGCCGAGCGCACCGGCAGCCCGCTGCCCGACTGGCTGCGCAAGCAGGAGGGCCTCGGCACCGTCGAGGACGTCGCCGCCCTGATCACCTTCCTCGCCTCCGACGCCGCCAAGGACGTCACCGGCCAGGCCATCGGCATCGGCGGCGACCGCCTCGCGCTGTGGGCCCACCCCCAGGAGAAGGCCGTCGCCCTCGCCGACGGCGGCTGGAGCGCCGAGACCATCGCCGCCCAGTGGCAGGACGGCGTCGGCGCCGAGCCCGAGAGCTACGGCATCCCCGCCCCCAAGGCCCCGGAGGCCTGACGTGCCCGACCCCACCCCCGCGCCCGCACCGGCCCCCGCCCTGGACGTCGACCGGCTCACCGCCATCGACATGCACACCCACGCCGAGGTCTCCAAGGACGGCCACGGCGCGCTCAGCCCCGAGCTGTTCGGCGCCTCCGAGGCCTACTTCAAGGCCCACGGCCACCGGCAGCCCACCATCGACGAGATGGCCGAGCACTACCGCGAGCGGCGGATGGCCGCCGTCGTCTTCACCGTCGACGCCGAACACGCCACCGGCCACCCGCGGATCGCCAACGAGGAGATCGCCGAGAGCTGCGCCGCCCACCCCGACGTGCTGATCCCCTTCGCCGGCATCGACCCGCACAAGGGCCGCGCCGGCGTCCGCGAGGCCCGGCGCCTGGTCGAGGAGCACGGCGTCCGCGGCTTCAAGTTCCACCCCAGCATCCAGGCCTTCGCCCCGAACGACCCGCTGGCCTACCCGCTGTACGAGGCCATCGAGGAACTCGGCGTGCCCGCCCTGTTCCACACCGGGCAGACCGGCATCGGCGCCGGCGTGCCGGGCGGCGGCGGCATCCGGCTGAAGTACTCGAACCCGATGCTGGTCGACGACGTCGCCGTGGACTTCCCGGAGCTGCGGATCATCCTGGCCCACCCGTCCTTCCCCTGGCAGGACGAGGCGCTCGCGGTCGCCACCCACAAGCCGCAGGTGTACATCGACCTCTCCGGCTGGTCGCCGAAGTACTTCCCGCCGCAGCTGGTGCGCTACGCCAACACCCTGCTCAAGGACAAGGTGCTCTTCGGCTCCGACTACCCCGTCATCACCCCCGACCGGTGGCTGGCCGACTTCGCGCAGCTCGACATCAAGCCCGAGGTGCGGCCGAAGATCCTCAAGGAGAACGCCGCCCGGCTGCTCGGGCTGCTCACGGACTGAAGGAGTCCCCGTGCTGAACCAAGGCATCGGCTCGTGGCCGGCCCGCCGGGCCCGCAAGACCCCCGACCGGGTCGCCGTCGTCCACGAGGAGGGCTCCCGGACCTACCGCGAACTGCACCGCCGCGTGCTGCGCCTGGCCCACGGCCTGCGCGCGCTGGGCGTGGCGCAGGGCGACCGGGTCGCCTACCTGGGCCCCAACCACCCGGCCTTCCTGGAGGCGCTGTTCGCCGCCGTGGCGCTCGGGGCGGTCTTCGTGCCGCTCAACACCCGGCTCGCCGCACCGGAACTGGCGTACAACCTCGCCGACTCGGGCAGCACCGTGCTGGTGCACGCGCCGGAGCAGGCCGGGGCCGCCCGGGCCGCGGCCGACCGGGCGGGCGTGCGGCTGCGGATCGCGCTCGCGGGCCCCGCCGAGGGCGTCCTCGGGTACGAGGAGCTGCTCGCCGGCGCCTGCGAGGAGCCGTTGGACGTCGCCGTCGCCCCGGACGACCCGTGCATGATCATGTACACCTCGGGGACCACCGGCCGCCCCAAGGGCGCGGTGCTCTCCCACGCCAACATCACCTGGAACAGCGTCAACGTCCTCGTCGACACCGACCTGGCCGGCGACGAGGTGACCCTGGTCGTCGCCCCGCTGTTCCACACCGGCGGCCTCAACATGACCTGCCTGCCCACCCTGCTCAAGGGCGGCCGGGTGGTGCTGCACGGCGCCTTCGACGCCCAGCGGGTGCTGGAGACCGTCGAACGGCTCGGCGTCACCTACATGTTCGGCGTCCCGACCATGTACGACGCGATGGCCGCCCTGCCGCGGTGGGCCACCACCGACCTCTCCAGCCTGCGCTCCCTCAACTGCGGCGGCGCCCCGGTGCCCGCCCGCACCATCGCCGCCTACCTCGAACGCGGCCTGGCCTTCAGCCAGGGCTACGGCATGACCGAGGCGTCCCCCGGCGTGCTCTACCTCGACAAGGAGCAGGCCGCCGCCAAGGCCGGCTCCACCGGGGTGCCGCACTTCTTCACCGACACCCGCGTCGTGCGGGCCGACGGTCGCGACGCCGCACCGGGCGAGCGCGGCGAGGTCCTGGTCCAGGGCCCCCACGTGATGACCGGGTACTGGGGACGGCCCGAGGACACCGCCGCCGCCTTCGCCGACGGCGACTGGCTGCGCACCGGCGACATCGCCCGCACCGACGCGGACGGCTACGCGTACATCGTCGACCGGGTGAAGGACATGTACGTCTCCGGCGGCGAGAACGTCTACCCGGCCGAGGTCGAGGACGCGATCCTCGCCCACCCCGCCGTCGCGGAGTGCGCCGTCATCGGGGTGCCCGACCCGCGGTGGGGCGAGGTCGGCCGGGCCGTCGTCGTCCTGCGGCCCGGCGCCGACGCCGGCGAGCAGGACATCCTCGACCACCTGCGGGGGCGGCTCGCCAAGTACAAGATCCCCAAGTCCGTGGTGCTCGCGGACACCCTGCCGCGGACGGCCTCCGGGAAGATCGTCAAGCCCGCCGTCCGCGACCTGCACGCGTCCTGATTGACCGTCAGATCCCCTACCAGTGAACAGGAACCACCCATGACCACCACCGCCCGCGGCATCGACGGACTCAAGGCCCTGACCGGCACCGACCTCGGCCGCACCGAGTGGCGCGAGATCACCCAGGACCGGGTGAACACCTTCGCCGACGCCACCGACGACCACCAGTGGATCCACACCGACCCGGAGAAGGCCAAGGAGGGCCCGTTCGGCGGCCCGATCGCGCACGGCTACCTCACCCTGTCGCTGATCATCCCGCTCTTCGGCGAGCTGCTGGAGATCGACGGCATCGCGATGAGCGTCAACTACGGCCTGGAGAAGGTCCGTTTCCCGAGCCCCGTGCCGGTCGGCGCGAGGATCCGGCTGCACGGCGCCGTCGGCGAGGTGGCGGAGGTCAAGGGCAACGGCGTGCAGATGCCGCTGACCTTCACCGTCGAGGTCGAGGGCAGCGCGAAGCCGGCCTGCGTCGCCGAGGCCGTCTACCGCCACTACAGCTGAGCCGGCGGGCTCCCGGGACCGCGACCGTCCGGGAGCCCTCTGCGCCACCTACAGCCGCGGCGTGCGCGGCGGCTCCGTCCGGCGGCTGCCCGTCGCCTCGAAGGCCGCGGCGAGGGTCAGCAGGAGGTTGTCCTCGTAGGCGCGGCCCGCGAAGGTCAGGCCGACCGGCATGCCGGTGTCGGCCATGGTGCCCATGGGCACGGTCACCGTCGGGATGCCGAGGTGGCGGGGCACCAGGTTGCCGTTGGCGACCCAGACGCCGTTGCGCCAGCCGAGGTCGGCGGACGCCTCGGAGACGTCCATGTCCGCGGGCCCCACGTCGGCGACGGCGGGGAAGACCACCGCGTCCAGGCTCAGTTCGTCCATCCACTGCTCCAGGTCGACCCGGCGGGTCTCCTCCAGCCCGCGCAGCCCCGCCTCGAGGTGCGGCATGTCGGTGAAGGAGGCGTACGGGCGCTCCCGCACGAAGCGCGGGTACTCGCCGATCGTGTCGTCGAAGCCGGCGTAGCGGTCCGGGAGTTCGCCCTCGTGCTTGGGGAAGATGCGCTCGCCGTCGACCTCGGCGAGGGTGGCGAGCGCCGGGTCGCCGTTGGCGCGCAGGAAGTCGTCCCAGGCCCAGGCCGAGAGGTCCTCGATCTCGACGGTGAGGAAGTCCCGGCCGACCAGGCCGCGGGTGAACAGCGACGGGGCTCCGGGGCGGTCGGCCTCGTAGTTCGACACGACGGGGAAGCCGACCTCGACCACCTCGGCGCCGGCCGCCTCCAGGTCGCGGCGGGCCGCCTCCCACAGGGCGATCACCGAGGGCCGGGTGTCGATCCGCTGCCCGGTCTGGCCGCCGATGCCGCCCTCGGGGTTGGTGCCGGCCTCGGGGTCGGCGTTGATGTACATCCGGGGGACGCCCACCCGCTTGCCGGCGAGCGCGGCCCGCGCGGCACGCGGGTCCGCGGGGGCGAGCGCCGGGTAGGAGGCGGGGCGCACCTGCGACACCGCCGGGAGCGCTATCCAGGGCTGCGCGCGCCACAGGTCGCCGCGGGTCTGCGGGTCCTCCGCCACGACCACGTCGAGCAGTTCGAGCAGGTCGGCCATGGTGCGGGTGTGCGGCACCACGACGTCCATGGTCGGCACCAGCGGCCAGTTGCCGCGCACCGAGATCACGCCGCGGCTGGGCGTGTAGGCGCACAGCGCGTTGTTCGACGCGGGCGCCCGACCCGAGGACCAGGTCTCCTCGCCGAGGCCGAACGCGCCGAACGAGGCCGCGGTCGCGGTGCCGGAGCCGTTGGAGGAGCCGGAGCCGTAGGCGCTGGTCAGCCACTCGGCGCTGTACGGGCTCTCCGCCCGCCCGTAGACGCCGCGCTGCATGCCGCCGTTGGCCATCGGCGGCATGTTGGTCAGGCCGATGAGGACGGCCCCGCCCGCGCGCAGCCGCTCGATCGCGAAGGCGTCGCGCTGCGCGACCAGGTGCTCGAACGCGGGCGAGCCGGACGCGGCCGTCAGCCCCTTCGCCAGGTAGCTGTCCTTCGCGGTGTACGGGATGCCGTCGAGCGGGCCGAGCGTCTCGCCGCGGGCGCGGCGCGCGTCGGAGGCCTCCGCCTCGGCGCGGGCCTCGGGGTTCATCACGACCATCGCGTTGAGCGCGGTGGCGGTGCCGGGCCGGTCGTAGGCGTCGATCCGCGCGAGGTAGGCCTCGAGCAGCCCGACCGAGGTGGTCTCGCCCTTCTCGAGAGCCGCGCGCAGGTCGGCGATACAGGTCTCCACAACGTCGAATGCGGGCGTCATGCGGGTTTCTCCTGAGGGTCACGCTGACTAGATTTTCAGTCTAGACTACAGATCTAGATCCCCGGAGACGAGGGTGCAGCCATGGACAGGAAACGCCAGCCCAGCGGGGACGAGGCGCGGGAGCGGGCGATGCGGGCCGCCATCGGCGCCATCGCCGAGAAGGGCACCGGAGCCGTGCGGATGTCGGACATCGCCGCGCGGGCCGGCATGAGCACCGGGCACATCCTGTACCACTTCGGCCGGAAGGACCGGCTGCTGCTCGAAGTCCTCGCCTGGAGCGAGGCGGACCTCGGGGCCCGGTTCCAGCAGGCGGCGGACGAGGCCGCGTCCCCCGCCGAGAAGCTCGCCCTGTTCGTCCGCTGCTACCTGCCGCGCCACCCGGGCGACGAGCGCTACGCACTGTGGACGCAGGTGCTGGCCCAGCACCACGACGAGGACGGCCGGCGGATCCTCACGGCCCTGTCCGACGCCTGGGAGGAGCGCCTGGAGGCCATCGTGGTCGAGGGCCGGGCGCTGGGGGAGTTCGCCGACGTGGAGCTGCCCGAGTTCGTCATCCGGGCCGTGGCCATGCTCAACGGGCTCTCCGGCGACGTGATGTTCGGCCGGACGCGCTGGGAGCGCGCGTCCGCGCACGCCTTCGCCCTGGCCGCCCTGGAGCGCGAACTGCGGCCCGCCGGCTGACCCGATCGGCCGGGGGCAGGCACCCGGGGAGCGGCGTGCCTGCCCCCGGCGGCGGGTCAGAGCGCGGGGACCAGGCGCGGGGTGCGGTCCTCGACGGCCTGGGCGGCGTCCAGGACGGCCTCCTCCTCGAAGCGGCCGCCGACCAGCTGGACGCTCATCGGCAGGCCGTCGACCAGGGCGCTGGGCACGGTCGCGGCGGGGAACCCGAGGATCGGGACGGCGGCCATCGGCCACATCGCGGCGACCAGCTCGGCCGCCCGCGCGGGGCCCGCCAGGTCGGCGTCCTGCTCGAACGGGGGCTCCGCGGAGACCGGGGTGAGCAGCAGGGCGTCGCGGCCCAGCAGCTGCTGGAGCTCGGTGACCAGCGCGCCGCGGCGGGACCAGCCGTGGATGTACTGCGCCAGGGTCGGCGCCTCGCCCCACTGGCCGGCGGCCGCCGCGAAGGAGTACGCCAGCGAGGTGCGGATGTCCGCGTCGCCGAGCAGCTCCACGGTCGGCATGGTGGGGCGGAAGTCCTCGTAGACGAGCAGCGACCACAGCCGCGCCGCCTCGGCGAGCAGCGGCAGTCCGTCCAGCTCCTCGACCGGGTACCCGGCGTCGGCCAGCTTGGCGACGGCCTCGTCGAGGGCCTTCTCGACGGCGGGGTGGTTGGCCGCGGTGCCGATCGAGCGCACCACCAGGACGCGGGGCAGGGCCTCCGGCGCCGGGCGGGTCGGCAGGGCCGGGACGCCGACCGGGTCGCGCAGGTCCGGGGTGGTCATCACCCGCAGGGCCAGGCGCGCGTCGGCGACGGTGCGGGCGAGCGGGCCCTCGACGGCGCAGTTGAGCACGGTCGGCGGCATGACGAGCTGCTCGCGGCCGCCCGGGGTGTCGACGAACACCGGCTCCGCCCAGTTGGAGATCCGGCCCACGGTCGGGCGGATGCCGACCACGCCGCAGCAGGCGGCCGGGTAGCGGATCGAGCCGCCGATGTCGTTGCCCTGCGCGATCGGGGTCATGCCGGCGGCCAGGCTCGCCGAGGCGCCGCCGCTGGAGCCGCCGGGGGTGCGTTCGGCGTCCCAGGGGTTGAGGGTGCGCCCGTGCAGGTCGTTGGTGGAGAACCAGCGGTAGGAGAAGGCGGGGGCGTTGCTGCGGCCGACCAGGACCGCGCCCGCCTCGCGCAGCGCGGTGACGCAGGCGGCGTCCTCGGTGGCGGGGGTGGCGGCGAGGGCGACGACGCCGTGGCTGGAGGCGTACCCGCGCTGGTCCGTGTTGATCTTCGTGGAGACCGGGATGCCGTGCAGCGGGCCGAGTTCGGCGCCGGAGGCGGTGAGCCGGTCGGCGGCGCGGGCCTGGTCGAGGGCCTCCTCGGGGCGGAGGTCGGCGAGGGCGTTGATGCGGGGGTTGACGGCGTCGATGCGGTCCAGGCAGGACCGCACGACGTCCACCGAGGACAGCGTGCGGTGACGGATCGCGGCCGCGAGCTCGACGGCCGACAGCTGCCACGGTTCGGTGGCGGGGGAGTCGTGTTCCATGATCGCCTCTGCGAGGGCGCGCCCGCGGCGGAGCGCGCGGAGGGAGCGGAAGGCGGCGCGGGGCCGCTCCGGGTTGTAAAACATCGTTATAGGACGACGTTTGATTCAGTCATCGTGACTCCCGGTGCCGGAGCTGTCAAGGCCGCCCCGCCGCCCACGCTACGGACCGGCCGCCCGGCCCGCACACCCGCCGGGCGGCCGGACGAGGGAATCAGTCCAGGTCGCGGGCGGCCCGCAGGCCCCCGGCGCGGGCGGTCGCCCAGGTCTCCTCGGCCCCGAACAGGTCCAGGACGGCGACCGCGCGGGCCGGCTCCGCCGACGCGGCGAGCACGGCCCCGCCGAAGACGGTGCTGATCGCCGCGTCGCCGGGCAGCGGACCGACGACCGCCACGCCGGGCAGGTCCATCAGCTCGCTCTGCTGCTGGAAGGCGAGGTCGGCGTCGCCGGAGGCCAGCAGGCTCCCGGCCGGCACCCCCGGCGGCGCCTGGACCAGCCGCGGCGCCAGCTCGTCCGCGAGCCCCAGCCGGGCGGTCAGCGCGACCAGGGCGGTGCCGCTCGGCCCGGTGGAGTACGCGATCCGCCGGGCCGCCAGCAGGGCGGCCCGCAGGTCCGCCGCGGACGCCAGCGCGGGCAGCGGCGAGCCGTCCGGCACGGCCGCGACCACCTGCGAGACCCACAGCGGGCGCAGCGTCCCGGCGACCAGGAGCCCGGCCGCCTCCAGCCCCGCCATCGCGTCGGCGGCGAGCACCAGCAGGTCGCCCCCGGCCCCCGCGCGCACCCGCCGCGCGACCTCGACCCCGCCCGCCGACTCGAAGCGCACCGCGGCGCCGTGCACGCGCCCGACGTACCCGGACAGCTCGGCCAGGAGCTGCCTGGTCGCCATCGAGGACAGGCCGGTGAGCTCTCGGTTCATCACATCTCCTGGTGGGAGGCCGATGCTGCGACGGGCGCACGAGCGGCCCAGTGCCCGTCTGCGACACTGACCGCGTGAGCACAACCCGGAGCACGGCGGCTGGAAAAGTTCTCGAAGTCCTCTCGACCTTCGGCCGCGACCGCCCGTCGCAGACCCTGTCGGAGATCGCACAGCGTACGGGCCTCGCCCTGAGCACCGCACACCGGGTGGTCGCGGAACTGGCGGCGTGGGGCGCCCTGGAGCGCGGCGAGGACGGCTCCTGGCACGTCGGGCTGCGGCTGTGGGAGATCGCCTCGGGCTGCCCGCGCAGCCAGATCCTGCGCGACGTGGCGCTGCCGTTCATGCAGGACCTGTACGAGGCGACCCACGAGAACATCCAGCTCGCCGTCCGCGAGGGCACCGAACTCGTCTTCGTCGAACGGATCGCCGGGCACCGCTCGGTGGAGCTGGTGACCATGGTCGGCTCGCGCTTCCCGATCGGCTCCACCGGGATGGGCCGGGTGCTGCTGGCGCACGCGCCGGCCGACATCCAGGAGGCGGTCCTGGACGCGCCGCTGCGCGCCTGGACCACCCACACCGTCACCGACCCGAGGAGGCTGCGCGCCCAACTGGACGGGATCCGCCGCGAGCAGGTCTTCGTGAGCGACCGCCAGCTCTCGGACACCACGGTCGCGGTGGCCGCGCCCGTCCGGATCGGCCGCACCGGCCCGGTCGGCGCCGCGCTCGGGATCGTCATCGCGGCGAGCAGCGCCGGCCGGGCGCGGGGCTTGCGCGAACCGCTGCTGCGGGCCGTCCACGGCATCTCCGAGGAGCTCGGGCGGCGGGCCCGCGCGGCGGTCTGACCCGGCGCCCGCCGCGGGTGATTCCGGCGGCGACTTCCGCCTGGCGGAAGTCGCGCTGACGGGCCGAGGTGGCGGATGCCAGCGTTCGGGGTGTTCCGAACCCCCCGCCGTCGCACAGGAGATCCCCCATGGCCGAGGCCATCGTCGACACCGTCACCTCGGTCCCCGTGGCCGTCGTCGGCGCCGGTCCCGCCGGGCTCATGCTGGCCCACCGGCTCGGCCGCGCCGGCATCGACACGGTCGTCATCGACACCCGCACCCGCCACGAGATCGCCACCACCCAGCGGGCCGGCATCCTGGAGGCCGACGCCGCCCGGGACCTGGTGGAGACCGGCGTGTCCGACCGCGTGCTGCGCGAGGGCCACGAGCACGAGGGCATCGAGCTGCGCTTCGGCGGCCGCCCGCACCGCATCCACTTCAAGGAGCTGGTGGGCGCCTCGGCGTGGCTCTACCCGCAGACCGACGTGTTCGTCGACCTGGCCGACGCCCGGACGCGCGACGGCGGCACGGTCCTGTTCGGCGTCCGCGACACCGAGGTCCTCGACATCACCACCGACGCGCCCCGGGTCCGCTGCACCCTGCCCGACGGGACCAGGCACGAGATCCGGGCCCGCTACGCGGTCGGCGCCGACGGCTCCCGCAGCATGTGCCGCGACCTGGTGCCGGAGGACCGGCGGGTGCGGTACGGCAAGGAGTACCCGTTCGCCTGGTTCGGCATCATGGCCGAGGCCCCGGCCAGCGCGCCCGAACTGGTCTACGCCCACTCCGAGCACGGCTTCGCGCTGATCAGTCGGCGCACCGAGAGCGTCCAGCGGATGTACTTCCAGTGCGCCGCCGACGAGCAGGTGGACGCCTGGAGCGACGAGCGGATCTGGGAGACGCTGCAGGCCCGGGTGGCGGGCGAGGACGGCTTCCGGCTCAAGGAGGGGCCGGTGCTGGAGAAGACCGTGCTGCGCTTCCGCTCCTTCGTCCAGGAGCCGATGCGCTGGGGCTCGCTCCTCCTCGCCGGAGACGCCGCGCACACCGTGCCGCCCACCGGCGCCCGCGGGCTCAACCTCGCGCTGCACGACGTGAAGGTGCTCGCCGAGGTCCTGGTGCGCGCCCTCGGCGGCGAGGGCGACCGGGCGCTCGACGACTACCAGCCGCGCGCCCTGCAGCGGATCTGGCGGGCCCAGAACTTCTCCTCCTGGATGACCCGGCTGCTGCACACCGAGCCCGGCGGCACCCCCTTCGACCTGCGCCGCCAGCTCGGCGAGCTTGACAGCGTGGCGGGCACCCGGGCCGGCCGGACCCACCTCGCCGAGCAGTACACCGGCTGGCCCACCGGCGCCTGACCCCGCCCCGACCTCCGCACCACCCCCGGGAGAGCACCCGTGATCATCGACTGCCACGGCCACTTCACCACCGCCCCACCGCAGTTGGCCGCCTGGCGCGAGCGGCAGGTGGCCGCCGCCGACGGCGCCGGCCAGGCGCCCGACCCCGCCGAGCTGGTCATCACCGACGACGACCTGCGCACCGCGATCGAGGGCAACCAGCTGCGGCTGATGGACGAGCGCGGCATCGACCTGACCGTCTTCTCCCCGAGGGCCAGCTTCATGGCCCACCACATCGGCGACTTCGAGGTCTCCTCGGTGTGGGCGCGGATCTGCAACGACCTGGTCCACCGGGTCAGCGGGCTCTATCCCGGCCGCTTCGCCATGGGCGCGATGCTCCCGCAGTCGCCGGGCGTCGACCCCGCCACCTGCCTGCCCGAACTGCGCCGCGCCGTGGAGGACTTGGGGGCGGTCAGCGTCAACCTCAACCCCGACCCGTCGGGCGGGCACTGGACGGCCCCGCCGCTCACCGACCGCAGCTGGTACCCGCTGTACGAGGCACTGGTCGAGTACGACGTCCCCGCCATGATCCACGTCAGCACCTCGTGCAACCCGGCCTTCCACACCACCGGCGCGCACTACCTCAACGCCGACACCACGGCGTTCATGCAGCTGCTCCAGGGCGACCTGTTCGCCGACTTCCCGACCCTGCGGTTCGTGATCCCGCACGGCGGCGGCGCGGTGCCCTACCACTGGGGCCGCTTCCGCGGCCTGGCCACGGCCCTCGGCCGCCCCGACCCGGTGGAGCTGCTGGAGAACGTCCTCTTCGACACCTGCGTCTACCACCAGCCCGGCATCGACCTGCTCACCCGGGTGATCCCCAGCCGGTCCGTGCTGTTCGCCAGCGAGATGATCGGCGCCGTCCGCGGCACCGACCCGGACACCGGCCACCACTTCGACGACACCCGCCGGTACGTCGACGCCACCCCGCACCTGAACGCCGAGCAGCGGGCCGCCGTCCACTCCGGCAACGCCCTGCGCGTCCACCCCCGCCTCGCCGCCCGCCTCGCCGCGGCCACCAGTGACTGACCCCGGGAGAACAGCCATGGAACACACCGAGATCGGGGTCGTCCGCACGGCGATCACCCGCGCCGACCCGGAGGCCGTCGCCGCCCTGTCGGAGTTCGGCGTCGCCACGATCCACGAGGCGATGGGCCGGGTCGGCCTGGCCCGCCCGTACCTGCGCCCCGCCTACCCCGGCGCCCGGCTGTGCGGGACGGCGGTCACCGTGCTGCTGCAGCCCGGCGACAACTGGATGCTGCACGTCGCCGCCGAGCAGATCCGCGCGGGCGACGTGGTGGTCGCCGCCTGCACCACCGAGAGCGAGGACGGCTTCTTCGGCGAGCTGCTCGCCACCTCCTTCCGCGCCCGCGGAGCCCGCGGCCTGGTCATCGACGGCGGCGTTCGCGACGTGGCCGACCTGGAACGGATGGACTTCCCCGTCTTCGCCCGGGCCGTCAACGCCAAGGGCACGGTCAAGGCCACCCTCGGCTCGGTCAACGTGCCGGTGGTCTGCGCCAACGCGCTGGTCCGGCCCGGCGACGCGGTGGTGGCCGACGCCGACGGCGTCGTGGTGGTGCCGCGCGAGCGGGCCGCCGAGGTCGCCGCCGCCTCCGCGAAGCGCGAGGCCGCCGAGGAGGGCAAGCGCGCCCGCTTCCGGGCCGGCGAACTCGGCCTGGACGTCTACGGCATGCGCGGCCCGCTGGCCGAGCTCGGACTGCGCTACGAGGACCGGTGACCATGAGCTTCGAGAAGACCCCCGGCTGGCTGGACTGGTACGCCGGCCCGAGCCGCCCCGCCTTCGAGCTGCCCGCGGGCGCCGTCGACGCGCACTGCCACGTCTTCGGCCCCGGCGCCGCGTTCCCGTACGCCCCCGAGCGCAAGTACACCCCCTGCGACGCGTCCAAGGAGCAGCTCTTCGCGCTGCGCGACCACCTGGGCTTCACGCGCAACGTCGTGGTGCAGGCCACCTGCCACGGCGCCGACAACCGCGCCATGGTCGACGCGCTGCGGGCCTCCGGCGGGCGCGCCCGGGGCGTGGCCACCGTCCGGCCCGAGGTCACGGACGCGGAGCTGCGCGAGCTGCACGAGGCCGGGGTGCGCGGCGTGCGGTTCAACTTCGTCAAGCGGCTGGTCGACGCCGCCCCACCGCAGGACCTGCTGGACGTCGCCGAGCGGATCGCACCGTTGGGCTGGCACGCCGTCGTCTACTTCGAGGCCGCCGACCTCGCCGAACTGCGCGACTTCCTGCTCTCGATCCCGGTGCCGGTGGTCGTCGACCACATGGGCCGCCCCGACGTCACCCGCGACCCCGACGGCCCCGGGTTCCGGGCCTTCCTCGACCTGATGCGGGCCCGGGACGACATCTGGTGCAAGGTCACCTGCCCGGAACGGCTCTCGGTCGACGGCCCGCCCGCCCTCGACGGCGAGCGGCACGCCTACCGCGACGTCGTCCCGTTCGCCCGCCGGGTGGTCGAGGAGTTCCCCGACCGGGTGCTGTGGGGCACCGACTGGCCGCACCCCAACCTCACCGACCACATGCCCGACGACGGTCTGCTGGTCGACTTCGTCCCGCACATCGCCCCCACCGCCGAGCTGCAGCACAAGCTGCTGGTCGCCAACCCGGCGCGCCTCTACTGGCCGGACGCCGACTGACCTTCCCAGCTTCACGATTGGAGACCGGCATGGCGCTGGACAAGACCTACAGGCTGGTGCCGGGGACGACCGTCTTCGACGCCGAGCAGTCCGCCAAGGGCTACCACCTCAACCAGTTCTGCATGTCGCTGATGACCGCCGAGAACCGCGCCGCCTACCTCGCCGACGAACGCGCCTACCTCGACGCCTGGCCGCTGCGCGAGGAGCAGAAGCAGGCCCTGCTCGACCGCGACCTCAACGCCGCGATGCGCGAGGGCGGCAACATCTACTTCCTCGCCAAGTGGGGTGCCACGCTCGGGCTCTCCTTCCAGCAGATGGCGGGCTCGATGACCGGCATGACCGAGCAGGAGTACCGCGCCATGATGGTCGCCGGCGGCCGCTCCGTCGAGGGCAACCGGATCGACCACGCCGTCCTGGAGGCCGCCCACGCCGACCCGGCGCAGCCCGCCGAGCACGCCGTGATCACCGGCGCGGTCTTCACCTCGCACGTGCCCGCGATCGGCGCCGCGATGGACCACCACAAGACCGAAGAGCCGTACTGGAAGCCGGTGTTCGACGGCTACGCGTACAGCCGGCAGTGGCAGCGGGAGAACCTCCCCGACGTCATCTTCCTGGTCTACAACGACCACGCCTCCACCTTCGACCTGTCGCTGATCCCGACCTTCGTGCTCGGCACCGGCGCGGCCTACGCCACCGCCGACGAGGGCTACGGCCCGCGGCCCGTGCCCGGCATCGAGGGCGACCCCGACCTGGCCGCGCACATCGCCCACTCCCTCATCCGCGACGACTTCGACCTCACCCTGGTCAACGAGATGACCGTCGACCACGGGCTGACCGTCCCGCTGTCGCTGATGTTCGGCGACGTCGAGCGCTGGCCGTGCAAGGTCATCCCGTTCCACGTCAACGTGGTGCAGTACCCGGTGCCCTCCGGCGCCCGGTGCTTCGAACTCGGCCGGGCGCTGCGCCGGGCCGTCGAGTCCTACGACCGCCCGCTGAACGTCCAGGTCTGGGGCACCGGCGGGATGAGCCACCAACTGCAGGGCCCCCGAGCCGGGTTGATCAACCGGGAGTGGGACAACGCCTTCCTCGACCGGCTGATCGACGACCCCGCCGGCCTCGCCCGGCTGCCGCACCTGGACTACGTCGAACAGGCCGGCAGCGAAGGCATCGAACTCGTCATGTGGCTGATCGCCCGCGGCGCGATGAGCGACGTCGACGGCGGCGGAACGGTCGAGACCAAGCACCGCTTCTACCACGTGCCGGCGTCCAACACCGCCGTCGGCCACCTGATCCTGGAGAACCACCCGCGGGCCGAGACGCCCGGTACGGAGGAATGACATGACCGACCAGCAGCCCGTCCGCATCGCCCTTGCCGGAGGCGGCGCCTTCGGCGCCAAGCACGCCGCCGCCCTGCGCCGGATCGACGGCGTCGAGCTTGCCGCCGTCGTCAGCAGCTCGCCCGACAGCGCCCGGAAGTTCGCCGCCGAGCAGGGCATCGACCGCGCCGCCGCCTCCCTCGACGAGGTGCTCGCGATGGACGACGTCGACGCCGTCGTCCTGGCCACGCCCACCCCGCTGCACGCCGCCCAGACCCTCGCCTGCCTGGAGGCCGGCAAGCACGTCCAGGTCGAGATCCCGCTCGCCGACGCCCTGCCCGACGCCGAGGCCTGCCACGCCGCGCAGCGGCGCACCGGCCTGGTCGCGATGGTCGGCCACACCCGGCGCTTCAACCCCAGCCACCAGTGGGTCCGCCGGCGGATCGAGGCAGTGGAGTACCGGATCCAGCAGATGGACGTGCAGACCCACTTCTTCCGCCGCAGCAACCTCAACGCCCTCGGCCGGGCCCGCTCCTGGACCGACCACCTGCTGTGGCACCACGCCGCGCACACCGTCGACCTGTTCGCCTACCAGACCGGCTCGCCGATCGTGCAGGCCAACGCGGTCCAGGGCCCGATCCACCCCGAGCTCGGCATCGCGATGGACATGTCGATCCAGCTGCGCGCCGAGAACGGCGCCATCTGCACCCTCTCGCTGTCCTTCAACAACGACGGGCCGCTCGGCACCTTCTTCCGCTACATCGGCGACACCGGCACCTACCTCGCCCGCTACGACGACCTGCTCACCGGCAAGGACGAGCCGATCGACGTCAGCACGGTCGACGTCTCCACCGACGGCATCGAACTGCAGGACCGCGAGTTCGTCGCCGCCATCCGCGAGGGCCGCGAACCGAACTCCTCCGTCGCCCAGGTCCTCGACTGCTACCGGACGCTGGCCGACCTGGAGCGGCAGCTCGACGCCGCCCGCACCGCGTGAACGCCGTGCCCGCCGCGGCCGCGCGCCGGATCGGGCCGTTCGAGGTCCCGGCGCTCGGCCTCGGCTGCATGAACCTCAGCCACGCCTACGGCGTCCCGCCCACCCCGCAGGCCGCCGAGCACCTGCTGCGCACCGCGCTCGACGAAGGCGTCACCCACCTCGACACCGCCGCCCTCTACGGCTTCGGCGCCAACGAGGAACTCCTCGGCCGGGTGCTCGCCGGCCACCGCGACCGCGTCCTGCTGGCCAGCAAGTGCGGCATGACCGGCGTCGACGGCCGGCGCGTCGTCGACGGGCGGCCCGAGACCCTGCGGCGCACCGCGGACCGGGCGCTCGCCCGGCTGCGCACCGACACCATCGACCTGTACTACCTGCACCGCCTCGACCCGCGGGTGCCGGTCGAGGAGAGCGTCGGGGCGATGGCCGACCTGGTCGCCGCCGGCAAGGTGCGGGCCCTCGGACTGTCCGAGGTGTCCGCCGCCACGCTGCGCCGCGCCCACGCCGTGCACCCGATCGCCGCCCTGCAGAACGAGTACAGCCTCTGGACGCGCAACCCCGAGGAAGGCACCCTGGCGGCCACCCGGGAACTGGGCGTCGCGCTGGTCGCGTTCAGCCCGCTCGCCCGCGGCTTCCTCACCTCGGCGCCGCCCGCCCCGGACCGCCTGCCCGCCGGGGACATCCGCCGGGCCATGCCCCGCTTCGGCGCCGACCACTACCCCGCCAACCTGGCCCTGCGGCACCGGCTGGCGGGCACCGCCCGGGACGCCGGCTGCACCCTCGCGCAGCTGGCCCTGGCCTGGGTCCTCTCCCGGGCCCCGCACGTGCTCGCCGTCCCCGGCACACGCTCCGTCGCCCACCTGAAGGAGAACCTGGCCGTGCTCGACCTCGCCGTCCCCGCCGAGGCCCTGGAGGCGGCCGGCGCGGTGCTGAACGCCACGACCGTCCACGGCCCGCGCTACGACGAGGCCACCCTCGCCGGGATCGACACCGAACGCTGCGGGCCGGCCGGCTGACCTGGCGAGCTGGCGGCCGCGGGGCGCCCGGCAGCACGCCGGGAGCCGCCGGAGCGCCCACGGACCACGGCGATCCCGTATGGTCGGCCAATGGCGAAGTACTTCGACGTGCACCCGCAGACCCCGCAAGCGCGCACCATCGGCACCGTGGCCGCCAGCCTCCGCTCCGGCGCCCTGATCGCGTACCCGACCGACTCCTGTTTCGCCCTGGGCTGCCGCCTGGACAACCGCGACGGACTGGACCGGATCCGGTCGATCCGGCGACTGGACGAGCGGCACCACTTCACCCTGATGTGCGAGGACTTCGCGCAGCTCGGCCAGTTCGTCCAGCTCGACAACAACGTCTTCCGGGCCGTGAAGGCCGCGACGCCGGGCAGCTACACCTTCATCCTCCCCGCCACCAAGGAGGTGCCGCGCCGCCTGCTGCACCCCAAGAAGAAGACCGTCGGCGTACGGATCCCCGACCACCCCGTCACCCGCGCGCTGCTCGCCGAGCTCGGCGAGCCCCTGGTCTCCAGCACCCTGCTGCTCCCCGACGAGGCCGAGCCGATGACCCAGGGCTGGGAGATCAAGGAGCGCCTCGACCACGTGCTCGACGCCGTGGTGGACTCCGGCGACTGCGGGACCGTACCGACCACGGTCGTCGACTTCTCCAGCGGCGAGCCGGAGATCGTGCGGCGCGGAGCCGGGGACACCACCCGCTTCGAGTGACCGGCCCGCCGTGCGGGCAGGGGTGCCTCAGCCGACCTCGACGTACGCGACCAGGACGATCGTGCCGAGCACCGTCGCCACGTACGCGACGCGCACGCCGTCCTTCGCGTACTCCCGCACCGGGCTGTCCGGCCGCAGCTGGACACCGGCGCCCGCCGGGTCCTCCGCGATCACGCCGAGGTGCGGATCGAGCCGGGTCAGCGCCGCCTCGTCCATCTCCGCGAGCTGCCGCTCCGCGACCTCGTGGAAGGTGATGACGGCGCGGCGCATCTCGACCTCCAGGACGTCCGGGTGACGGTGCATCGAGGCTAACGCAGCACCGGGGCGCGCAGCGAACCGCCTCCGCCGCGCCACGCCGCGCCACGCCGCGCCGGACCGGGCCGCCTCCGCGTCCACCGGCCGGGACGGAGCCGTCCACGGGTTGATCGCAGCCGACGGCGGAGTACGTCGGCGGGCCCAGCAGGTGGTGCCGTGGCCGGGCGGTGCGCCGTTTCCCGGTGGGGCGGCCGGGCGGCCGGGCAGGTGCGGTGGTGCACGGTCCGCCGCACCCGGCGGAGAAACGGAGGTTTGCGTTCCGAGGGCCCGGGCAGACGAGGCGTCGGCAGGTCGCCTGAGAGATCGGAGGAACCGCATGACCATGGTCCAGGAATCCGTTGACGTGGACGTCCCGCTGCACACCGCCTACAACCAGTGGACGCAGTTCGAGGACTTCCCCCGCTTCATGGAAGGCGTCGAGGAGGTCACCCAGCTCGACGAGCGCCACAACCACTGGCGCACCACCGTCGCCGGGGTCACCCGCGAGTTCGACACCGAGATCGTCGACCAGCTGCCGGACGAGAGGATCGCCTGGCGCACCGTCGGCGGCGACGTCCAGCAGATGGGCGTGGTGACCTTCGAGCGCGTCGACGACCGGCACACCACCGTCCGCCTGGCGATGGACTTCGAGCCCGAGGGCTTCGCCGAGAAGGCCGCGAGCATGACCGGCATGGTCGACCGGCGGATCAAGGGCGACCTGCGGCGCTTCAAGTCCTTCGTGGAGGAGCGGGGCGTCGAGACCGGCGGCTGGCGCGGCCGGATCACCCCCGGCTGACCGCCCGGCACCGACCGTGGACGAAGGCCGGGCCCCGCCGCACGCGGCGGGGCCCGGCCTCGCGCGACGGCCCGGACGGTCCGATTTGCTCACACGGGTCCCTTATCATGCAGTAATGGGAAGTAGCAGCGGCTTGTCGGCTTTTGACATGCCATGGGCGGCATCGGAACGGGTCAGGGCGGCGGCGGTGAGGCACTGGCCGGCCGGCGCCTCGGCGGTCACCGTGCTGCTGGTCGGGATGTGGCGGATCGGCTCCCCGCAGCTGTGGCGGGACGAGGTGTCCAGCTGGAGCGCCGCCAGCCGCAGCCTCGGCGACCTGTTCGCGATGCTGGGGAACGTGGACGCCAGCAACGGCGCGTACTACCTGCTGCTGCACGGCTGGACGGCACTCGCCGGCGACTCGCCGACCGCGCTGCGACTGCCCTCGGCGATCGCCATGGCCGGCACGGCGTGGTTCACCGCGATGATGGCGCAGTGGCTCTTCCGCAGCCCGGCGGCCGGCCTGGCGGCCGGGCTGCTGCTGGCCGTCGCTCCCAGCGTCTCGCGCTACGCGCAGGAGGCCCGCTCGTACGCGCTGGTGGCCTGCGCGGTGACGGCCGCGCTGTGGTGCCTGGTCCGGGCGCTGGACCGGCCGGCGGACCGCACGCTCGACCGGCCCTCGTGGCGCTGGTGGGTCGGCTTCACGGTGTGCACGGCCGTGGGCGGCGTCCTGCACCTGGTGTCGCTGGTCGCCGTGGTCGGCCAACTGCCCCTGGTCCTCGCCGCCGGGCGGCGGGCCCTGAAGCCGTACGCGGCATCGGTCGCGGTGGCCGTGCTGCCGGTGGTCCCGCTGGTGGTGCTCGGCACGGTGCAGGCCGGCCGGCAGCTCTCCTGGATCGAGCGGCCGGACTCCGAGGACCTGCAGTTCTTCTGGCAGGGCCTGATCGGCGCCCACCAGGTGATGTACGCACTCCTCGGCCTGGTCGCGCTCGGACTCCTCCTCCCCGGTGCGGCCGCCGGCACCCGCGCGGTGACCGCGCGACTGGTCCTGCTGGCCGCGCTCCCCGTGCTGCTGGTGTGGCTCGTCTCCCAGGGCACCACCTCCTACTTCGCCGACCGCTACCTGCTGTTCACGGTCCCGGTCTGGGCGATCGCGGCCGGCGGCGGAGTCGCGGCGGCGTACGGCGCGGTCCGCGCGGCCGACACCCGGCACACCGCACTGTCCGGGGCCGCCGCCACCGTCCTCGCCGTCGGCCTGGTGGCCTACCCCGCCCACCTCGCGGTACCCCGCGAACGCGGCGTGCGCGGCACGACCGCCCACTCGCCCAACGACTACAGCGGCGCCGCCGAACTCATCGCCCGCGGCTACCGCAGCGGCGACGAACTGATCGCCGCCGGCGGGCTCGAAGCCTGGCTCATGATCGGCCCGGCACTCGACTACTACCTGCCGGAAGGCGTCGAACCCGCCCAGCCCTACGTGGTGCGCTCCGCCGAGGAGGCGGACGACCTCTACCCCGTCGAGTCCCGCGTCCCGGAGGGCGGCCTGCGCACGGCCCACCGGATCTGGGTCGTCACCAACGGAACCAGCGGCGACCCCTACCAGAAGCTCACCGCCGAGCAGACCGCCGCGCTGCGCGCCGACTTCACCCCCACCGAGGTCCGACGGGTCGCCGGCCTCACCGTGTCGCTGCTGGTCCGCAACCAGCAGTAGCCCGGCGCCCCCCGGGCGGCACCGCTCCGCCACGCCCTCCGACGGCCCAACCGCCGGGGCGTGGCCGGAACCCGGCGCTAGATGTACCCATGCACAACGGAACGACAGGAACCCGGACCGGCAAGCGGCACGCGCGGCAGTGGCGGGCGGTGCTGCTGGCCGCCTCGCTGGCCTGCGCCGTCGCCGTGCCCGCGGCCGCCGCGCCCGCACCGGTCGCCGCGCCCGCCGCCGCGGCCAAGGCCGCCGACCGGCCCGCGTACGCGGGCCGGCTCACGCAGGACATGATCGCGCTGATGCAGCGCCTGCGGATCCCCGGCGCGCTCGTCTCGATCACCACGCCCGACTCCGGGGCCTGGACGACCGAACTCGGCACCGGCGACCTCACCACCGGCAAGCCGATCGACCGCGGCGACCACCTGCGGGTCGGCAGCATCACCAAGACCTTCACCGGGACCGTCGTCCTGCAGCTCGTCCAGGAAGGCCTGCTGAAGCTCGACGACCCGGTCAGCGCCCACCACCCCGGCGTGCCCGACGGCGACCGCATCACCATCCGCCAGCTGCTCAACATGACCAGCGGCCTGTACAACTACTCCGAGGACTACGGCTTCAACCTCAGCCTCGACGAGCACCCCGAACGGGAGTGGACCCCGCAGGAACTCCTCGACCTGGCGTTCTCCCACCCGTCCTACTTCCCGCCCGGCACCGGCTTCCACTACTCCAACACCAACACGGTGCTGCTCGGCCTGATCGCCGAACACCTCACCCACCAACCGCTCGGCAAGCTCTTCGAGCAGCGGATCTTCAACCGCGTGGGCATGCACGGCACCAGCCTCGCCAACGGCGACTCCATCCCCAGCCCCCACGCCCGCGGCCACCAGTTCATCACCAACGTCGAGAGCCTCACCGCCCCCACCCTCACCGGCAAGGAAGCCGCCTGGGCCGACTGGTCGGCGGGCAACCCGTACGACGTCACCCACGTCAACGCCTCCTGGGCCTGGGCCGCCGGCGCCGCCGAGTCCACCGTCGACGACCTGCGCCGCTGGGCCCCCGCCCTCGCCACCGGCACCCTGCTCAGTCCCGAACTCCAGAAGGAACGGCTGACCTTCGTCCCCACCTCCGACGCCCCCGACGCACCCGGCTACGGCCTCGCCGTCGCCGAGTTCTTCGGCTTCATCGGCCACGACGGCCAGATCCCCGGCTACACCAGCTTCATGGGCTACGACCCGAAGCGCTGCGCCACCGTCGTCGTCCTCGCCAACCTCAACCAGTCGCCCGACGGCACCGCTCCCGCGAACGAACTCGCCAAGCTGATCATCGGCGAGCTCTTCCCCAGCTGAGCCGCGCGGCTCCCCGGTACGCGAACGGCCCGGACGGCGAGCCACCGTCCGGGCCGTTCGCCGCGACCGGATCAGTCCGCCCGCCGCGGAGCCCGGGAGGCCGCCTGCGCGCGGAGGTGGGCCTCACCCTCCTCGTGCAGGGTGAAGCGGTGCCGCGGCTCGGGCAGGCCGGTCGGCCCCGCACTCCACAGCAGGCGCCCGCCGAAGAGCTCGACCGGGGGAGCCCCCAGAATGCCGGGCCCGCGGGTCGTCGCCCTGACGCTCGCGTGCGCGCAGACGACGAAGCCGTCCGGCTGGTCGGCGGAGGCCAGGACCAGGAGCAGCGGCGGCCTGCGGACCGGGTCGTAGATGTTGCGCGCGGCGTGCGCGAGCAGACGCTCGCGCTCGGCCGGATCCGCCGCCCGGACGGTCAGCGGCTCGAACCGCTGGTGCAGGCTCATCGCCGCGACCCCGTCGAACCAGACGTCGATCGTCTCCTCGCCCTCCTGCCAGGCCGCACTGCGCAGCATCAGCGTCATGTGGCTGACGGTGTAGTGCCAGACCCGGAACGACCGCTCCACGGTGAAACCCGACGGGTCGAAGACCAGCTCATCGCTCATCCGTGACAACCTACTCGACGTACGCCGGCACCGGCTCGTACCCCGGGCAGCAGACGGAATCCTCCTCGGGGAGCACCGTGCGGCAGTTCTCGCAGACCCACACCGACTCGGTCTCCACCGGCTCCGACGCGGACACCTCGTTGTCACGCACCGTCAGCTGCCACCTGTCCCAACCCTCCTCGCCCCGTGCGTCGACCACGCCGTCGAGCACGTGGTCGAACGTGAACCCCTCGAACCCCGGCCGGCCCCGGGCGTGGGCGCCCGGCTTCAGGAAGTGGTCGATCAGGTACGCCATCCACTCCGGTGCGTCGTAGAACTTCTCGTGCCCGTTCCACTCCAGCGCCGCGCCGTCCGCCGTCGGCACCCACATGCACCACAGCCCGGGCTGCCCCGCCGGCGGCTTGTCGTACTCCCGGATGTCCGCGTCCCGGCCCTGCCCGAAAGGACCGGTGCCGTCCACGAAGTACGGCCCCGCGTCCCGGTCCATCCGCCGGCTGCCGGCGAACTTCCGCAGGTAGGCGATCTCCCGCTTGCCGAGCGGCGGTTCGACGGCGATCCGCCCGGTGAAGGTCGTGGTGTAGCCCATGCGCCGCATCGTAACCACGCCCGCCGACACCCCGGCCGGTACGGCCCGCTGATCGGTGGTGGTCGCGAAGGCGCTGTCCGTGCGATGCGGTTGACTCCTGGGGATGGAGACCACCGCCGCACGATTCGCTGCGATCGAGAACCTGCTGGTCGAGCCGTCGACGGCAGACGACACTGGATTCCGCCTGACCTGCCTCGGGGCCTTCGACCCGACCTCGGCCGCCGGTGACGGTCCGGCTGCCGCTGCCGCTGCCGCTGCCGAACTGGCCGCCATGGTGGCGGACCTGTGGCCGAAGTTCGGCCGGCCCCGGACCGTGGCCATGGACGGGTTCCTCGACCCCCGCCTGGAACTGCACGCCGGACCGGCACTCAGCGAGGCACTCGCCGGGGTCGCCGTGGAGATGTACGGCTGGCAGGTCGGAGAGAGGTGGCTGGGGGTCGGCCTGGTCAAGGGCCCCGAGGCCGAGCCGCTCCGGCTGGTCGCCGTCGCGAGCACGTCGACGGGCGCTGAACCGGCACAGGCGAAGCTCTCACCGACCGAGTGGGCCGAGAAGCTCATCTCCGTTGCGGGCCGCGGCGAGACGCGGCGGACAGTCGACTGGGAGTCGGTGGAGAAGCGCCTCGGCCTTCCCCTGCCCGCGGACTACAAGCTGCTGGTGGAGCACTTCGGTGCCGGCGCATTCGACGGCTCGGTCGTACTCCGTGCCCCGGACTCGCCGACCGGGCACCTCGACCTGATCTCGGAGGCTGTGAAGCTCGCCGCCCTTCTCGATTCCCTTCCGGAGTGCCGCGAGGTCTACCATCCCTTTCCTGTTCATCCCGCGCCCAAGGGACTGCTCCAGTGGGGGGCGACGTCCGCGGAGCACGAGTTCCACTGGCTCACCGAAAGCCCCGACCCGGACGGGTGGCCCATCCTCGCCCGCATGGACTCAGCCGACTCGTGGAAGCGCTTCGACTGCTCGGTGAGCGAGTTCGTGTGCCGCACGCTCACCGACAGCGGTCACCGGTACTCCATCGCCGACCGCTTCGAGACCCACTGGTTCGACTCCTGTGAACGGAGCGAGGGTTGCGACCCGCTCCGGGGAGACGAGTAGCACCGACGACAGGCGTCAGCGGGCCGTGTCGGGCGTCGGGGGTCAGGCGGTCGGTGGGGCGACGGAGTCGCCCTCGGTGTCGATGTGGGGGAGGATCCTGTCGAGCCAGCGGGGGGTCCACCAGGCGGCGGGGCCGAGGAGGGTCATGACGGCGGGGACCATCAGGAGGCGGACGATGGTGGCGTCGATCAGGACGCTGACGGCGAGGCCGAGGCCCATCATCTTGATGACGATGTTGTCGCTGACGATGAAGGCGGCGAAGACGCTCACCATGATGAGGGCGGCGGAGCTGATGACGCGGGCGGTGACCTCCAGGGAGTGGGCGACGGCGCCCTTGCTGTCGCCGGTGGCGAGCCAGGCCTCGTGGACGCGGGAGAGCAGGAAGATCTCGTAGTCCATGCTGAGGCCGAAGACGATGGCGAACATCATCATCGGCACGTAGCTCTCGATCGGGACCTTGCCGGCGACGCCGAGCGCCGGACCGCCCCAGCCCCACTGGAAGACGGCGACGAGCACGCCGTACGAGGCGGCGATGGAGATCAGGTTGAGGACCGCGGCCTTGAGCGCGATCAGCGGCGAGCGGAACACGGCGAGGATGATCAGGAAGGCGAGTCCGACGACGACGGCGATGATCGGGATCAGGCGGCCGGCGACGATGTCGAGGAAGTCGACCTGGGCGGCGGTGGTGCCGGTGACGTAGGTCCGGGCGCCGGTGCCGGCGGTGGCCTGGGGGAGGACGGTGTCGCCGAGGTGGTTGACCAGGTCGGTGGTCTCCTGCTCCTGGGGGGCCTGGGCGGGGACGACGGTGTTGAAGAGGACCTGGCCGTCGCTGCTGGTCTGGAGGGGGCTGACACTGGCGGTGTCGGGCAGTCCGGTGAGCGACTGCTGGACGCTGCTCGCGAGGGCGGCGCGGTCGGCCCCGGGGACGTCGCTCTGGTCGACGACGACGGTGAGCGGGCCGTTGGAGCCGGGGCCGAAGGCGTCGGACATCAGGTCGAAGGCGCGCCGGTCGGTGAAGGTGGTGGGGTCGGCGCCGTCGCCGATGTGGCCGAGCTGGATGGAGAACAGCGGGACGGCCAGGATCGCGACGATGACCAGGCCGGAGGTGAGGTAGGTCCAGGGGCGCCGTTCGACGCGCAGCGCGTAGCGGTGCCACATGCCGGTGACCTCCTCGCCGTCGCCCCCTCCCTTCTCGGCGACCGGGGTGCGGACCTTCCAGCGGTCCATGTTGCGGCCGATCAGGCCCATCATGGCGGGCATCAGGGTGAGGGCGCCGCAGACGGCGGAGACGACGGTGACGGCGGCGGCGATGCCGAGGCGGGAGATGAAGGTGACGCCGGAGACGGAGAGGCCGCCGAGGGCGATGCAGACGGTGCAGCCGGAGATGAGGACGGCGCGGCCGCTGGTGGCGACGGCGTGGGCGGCGGCTCCGGGTACGTCGACGCCGTCCATCAGGTTCTGTCGATGGCGGGTCAGCAGGAAGAGCGCGTAGTCGATGCCGACGCCGAGGCCGATCATCGTGGCGAGGGTCGGTGCGACGGTGGCGAAGGTGGCGAGGGCGGCGAGCAGGCCGAGCAGTCCGAGGCCGACGACGGCGGCGATGAGGGCGGTGACCAGGGGGAGTCCGGCCGCGATGACGCTGCCGAAGGCGACGAGCAGGACGGCGACGGCGACGGCGAAGCCGATGAGTTCGCTGGTCCGGTCGTCGGCGGCGGGCCGGGCGAGTTCGCCGAGCGGGCCGCCGTACTCGACCTGGACGCCGGCTTCGCGCAGCGGCTGGACGGCGGTGTCGACCTGGTCGAGGTAGGCGTCGCCGAGCGTGGTCGGGTTGGTGTCGAACCGTACGGTGACGTAGCCGGTCCGGCCGTCCGCGGAGAGCGGTCCGCCGGGCGGGGCGGGCTGGCCGGGCGGCGGCAGGGGGCTCTGCGCGGACAGGACGTGCGGCAGGTGCTGGAGCGAGGTGACGGCCTGGTCGACCTGGCTCTGGAACTGCTCCAGGGGCTGCCCGTCGTGCAGCACGACCTGCGCGCTCGTCCCGCCGACCGCGGGCTCGTGCGCCTGCAGGACGGTCCTGCCCTGCTGGGCCTGGGTGCCGGGCAGCGAGAAGTCGTCCGAGTACTCGCCGCCGACCGTCCGGTTGGCGACCTGGACGCCGACCAGCAGGACCAGCCAGGCGGCGATCACCACCGCCCAGTGCCGGGCGCACCAGTTGCCGATCCGCCACAGCAGGCCGGGACGGCGGCCGGCCGCTCGGGACGCCGTGGTGGTGGTCGGTGACGACTTGGACATGGGCGGCTCCCGGAGGTGGCCCGACGCCGGGCAATGGGTCGACCGTCACTTTATGTGCGGACAAGGGTGCGGAACGTTCCGCAACACTGGCCCATTCCGGGCGAATCGGGGCAGCCGTCAGGGGCGGCGGTGGCTACGGCGTGCGGGGGAGCCGGACGGTGACGAGGAGTCCGCCCGCAGGGCGCGGCGCGAGGTCGAGCGCCCCGCCGTGCGCCCGGACGACGCTCCGCACGATGGCCAGGCCGAGCCCCGCACCGGCGTGCTCGTCGGTGCGGACCCGGGCCGATCCGCGCTGGAACGGCTCGGTGAGGGTCGGCACCAGCTCGGGCGGGAGCGGGCGCCCGGTGTTCTCGACCCGCAGGACGCTCGTCCCGCCGTCCTCCTCCTCCGTGTGGACCGTCACCGTGCCGCCGGCCGGCAGGTTGTGGACCACCGCGTTCTGGACCAGGTTGGTCGCCAGCCGCAGCAGCAGCTCCGCGGAGCCCCGGGTCCGGGCCGCCCCGCCGGTGACGTCGAGGGCGATCCCGCGCCGTTCGGCGAGCGGCAGCAGCGTCTCGGCGGCCTCCTCGGCGAGCAGGGAGAGGTCGACGTCCTCGCGGGGGAAGTCCGCGCGGTCGCCGCGGCCGAGGAGCAGGAGGGCCTCGGTCAGCTCGATCGCCCGCGCGTTGACGGCGTGCAGGCGCTCGATGACCTCGCCCCGGTCCCGGGCGGGGTCGCGGCGGGCGACGTCGAGGAGGGTCCGCGAGATCGCCAGCGGGGTGCGCAGCTCGTGCGAGGCGTTCGCGGCGAACCGCCGGTGCTCGGCGACGTGGGACTCCAGCTGCTCCAGCATCGAGTCGAACGCGTCGGAGAGCTCGCGGAACTCGTCCCGCCGGCCCGTCATCCCGACCCGGTGGGACAGCGACCCGCTCCCGGCGCGCCGGGCGGCGTCCGTGATCCGGGCGAGCGGCGCGAGCATCCGGCCCGCCAGGAGCCAGCCGCCCAGCAGACCGAACACCAGCAGGAAGGCCATCGCCGCGGCCGCGGCGGGCGCGAACATGTGGACCAGGAGGTAGCGGTTGGGCGAGATCCCGAGCAGACCCTGGGAGTTGTCGGGCACGTACCGGAAGATGAACGCCCACACCACCGCCAGCAGCAGGCCGCCCGCCACGGCGAGGAACCCGGCGTAGCTGAGCGCGAGCTTCAGCCGGGCGCTGAGACCACCGCGAGCACCGCGGCCGCCGTGACCGCCGTGGCTACGCATGCGCGCCACCGGGGGCGTGGGCCGGCGCGGGTTCGATCCGGTAGCCGACACCGGGCACGGTCGCGATGATCGACGGTTCGCCGAGCCGCTTGCGCAGCGCGGAGACGGTGATGCGGACGGCGTTGGTGAGCGGGTCGGCGTACTCGTCCCACGCCCGTTCCAGCAGCTGCTCGGCGCTGACCAGCCCGCCCTCGGCGGCCACCAGGACCTCCAGCACGGCGAACTGCTTGCGGGTGAGCGCCACGTAGCGTCCGTCCCGGAAGACCTCGCGGCGGAACGGGTCCAGCCGGAGGCCCGCGATCTCCCGGACCGGCGGCCGGACGTGCGCCCGCCGGCGGTCGAGCGCCCGCAGCCTCAGCACCAGCTCCCGCAGGTCGAACGGCTTGGTCAGGTAGTCGTCGGCGCCGAGCCCGAACCCCGACGCCTTGTCGTCGATCCGGTCGGCGGCGGTCAGCATCAGGATCGGGAGCCCGCTGCCGGACGCGACGATCCGCCGGGCCACCTCGTCGCCGGACGGACCGGGGATGTCGCGGTCGAGCACCGCCAGATCGTAGGAGTTGACGGCCAGCAGCTCCAGCGCCGTGTCGCCGTCCCCGGCGATGTCGGCCGCGATCGCCTCCAGCCGCAGCCCGTCCCGGACGGCCTCGGCGAGGAAGGGCTCGTCCTCCACGATCAGTACACGCATGGCCGAAGCCTAGGCAGTCCGGCGTATCGCCCGCGTATGCGGACGGGAACCGGCCCGGCCCCTGCCGTGGGTGGCGGGCGCCGGGCCGGTGGTGCGGCTACCTCAGGTGGCGGGCGAAGAAGCGGGCCCCCGGCTCCAGCTCGAACGCCGGGACACCGGTGTGCCCGCCCATGTTGGCGTGCAGCGTCTTCTCCGTGCTGCCGAAGGCGTCGAACAGGTCCAGGGCCGCCTGCCGGTCGTTGCCCTCGTCGTCCCACTGCAGCAGGACGTGCAGCGGAACGGTGACCCGGCGGGCCTCCTCGAACATCACGGCGGGGACGAAGCTGCCGGCGAAGAGGCCGGCGGCGCGGATCCGGGGCTCGACCAGCGCCAGCCGGACGCCGACGGAGATCACACCGCCCTCGTACCCGACCGGGCCGTCGATCCCGGGCAGGGCGAGGAGGGCGTCCAGGGCGGCCCGCAACTCCGGGACGGCCTGCTCGACCAGCGGCAGGATCAGCGCGTCGACGATCCCGCCGGTGACCGGCTCACCCGCCGCCAGCACCCGGCGCAGCTCGGCGCGGGCCTCCTCGAGTTCGGGCCGGCGGGGCCGGTCACCGCTTCCGGGGAGCTCGACGGTGGCGGCGGCGAAGCCGAACTCCGCCGCGTAGTACCGGGCCCGCCCCGCCAGCCGGGGGTACATCCGGCGCAGCCCGAGCGGGGGGTGGCCGATCAGGATCAGCGGCGTCGGCGCGGGGGCCGCACCGGGCTCGGGCCGGGACGCGGGCGTCCAGAGGATGCCGGGGATCTCGCCGAGGGTGAATTCGCGTTCGAGGACACCGTCGTCGAAGCGCTGTTCGGAAGTGAAGTGCACGGTCGTGCCTTTCGGGAGTGCGGATGAACGGCGCTCCCGGGACGACCTACCGCCCGACCGTGACCCCGGAGGGGAGCACCCATGTCGAAACTGCGTTCACGGGTACCACCTCCTCGTTCTGACGCACGGCCTCGGGAAACGTAGCAGTGGTCAGCGCCGGCCGCCAAACGGATTCGTGCGCCACCAGCGGCGCGACGCCAGCCCGGCCAGCACCGCGCCGACCGCGTTCACCAGGACGTCGTCCACCGAGGACACCCGGTCCAGGCGCAGGACGTACTGCGCGGTCTCCACCAGGACCGAGCAGCCCGCTCCCAGCGCCAGCACCCTCGGCACCGACGCCAGCGCCGCGAACCGCATCGGGGCGAAGAACCCCAGCGCCGCGAAGACCAGCAGGTTGCCGACGATCCCCAGCGTTCCCATGGTGACCAGGTCCCGCAGCGGCACCAGGCTGACCCGCTCCGGCACCACGCCGGCACCCCCGCCCGGCATCAGCGTCAGCCCCAGGAAGGGGACCGTCCCGTACACCATGCCCACCTCGGCCAGCGACAGCCGCCACGCCGCCCCGCGCCCCACCCCGGCGGCCCGCCGACGGTACGCCAGCGCCCCCGCCACCAGCAGCGCCAACGGCACCGCGACCAGCGTCATCAGCACCACGCCGTTGAACGTGTCGAAGCAGCCGTGCCACCGCCCGGCCAGGCAGCGGGGAGCCGACATCATCAGCGGCCGCCGCAGTACGAACAGCCCGCCCGCCACCCCGAGGGCCACCAGGCCCGGGACCACCGTCCTGCGCATTGCGTAGAGGTTCACGCCCCCATTGCAGCCGCCGGCCCGTTGCACCGGCGTATGCGTTTTCCGATACGCCGACGACAGGCCGGAGCCCCGGGCACCGGTCAGCCGAAGTCGGGGATGGGGTGGTCGGGGGTGATCGTGGCCGCGATGCGCTGGGCGATGGTGTGGGCGCTGTGGCCGCCCGGGGCGCTGGGGCCGTCGGTGGTGGAGACCGCGATGGACAGGCGCTCGCACGGCAGGTAGTCCTGCGAGGCGGAGTAGCCGAAGAACAGCGGGTGCTGGGAGATCCAGCCGCCGATCACCAGGACGCCCATGCCGTAGTGGGTGGACTCGGTCTGCGGGATGCAGACCTTGTCGGAGCACTTGCCGGTCGCCCCGCCGAGTCCGACCGTCCCCGGGTCGAGCAGCTCCTGGTACGAGGCGGGGGAGAGCAGTTCGCCGGAGCCGATGGCCGCCGCCGAGCGGGCGAGGTCGCAGATGTCGGTGGTCTGCACGGCGCCGGGGGCGGTGGTCCAGGAGGGGTTCCAGAAGGTGGAGTCCTCGTAGGTGCCGCGGTCGGAGGTGAAGGCGTGCAGCACCGGCGTCGGGATGTCCGGGGTGAAGCTGTTGGTGGTCTCGGTCAGCCCGAGCGGTCCGAGGAGCTTCTGCTGGAGCAGCTCGTTCAGGCGGGTGTGGGTGATCTTCTCCAGGGCGGCGCCCAGCAGCACGAAGTTGGCGTGCGAGTAGCTCCAGCTCCTGCCCGGCTCGTACCAGGGGTCCTGCTCGAGCGAGACGCCGACCAGCTCCTCGGGCGTCCAGTGCTTGAACGGGTCGGCGTAGAGGGTCTCGCCGAAGCCGGGACTGGTGACGTAGTCGACCAGGCCGGAGGTGGAGTCGCCGAGCATCCGCAGCGTGATCCGGTCGCCGTCCCGCAGGTCCGGGAGCCAGCGCGACACCGGGTCGTCGAGACCGACCACGCCCTCGTCGACCAGCTGGAGCAGCACCGTCCCCAGGTAGCTGATCGCGATGTTGCCGTTGCGGAAGTGCATGTCCGGCTGCGCCGGGACCCCGGTCATCGATTCGCCGAGCGCCGCGGTCAGCACCTCGTGGCCGTCCGCGGTGACCCGCAGGATCACCGACTTCAGGCCCATCTCGGTCTTCGCCTGCTCGGCGACCTTCAGGATGTCGAGTGCCCGGCCGCCTCGGGGCGTGGGCGAGCTGACGCAGGGTCGGTGCCGGGCGCCGTCGCCGTCGCCGTCGGCCGCGCTGCCGGTGGCGGTGACCGGAAGGCCGAGGCCGACCAGTGCGGTGACGGCGGCGAGGCGCAGCAGGGACGTCCTGGAGGTGGGTCGCATAGCCGGAGTATCGGCCGGTCCCGCCCGGGCCCCGGTCCTGTCGTGGGCAACCCGCGCAAAGATCACCCGTCAGGCCGCCGGTCCGTGGACCGGGCGGGCCTTCCCGGCAGGGGACGGGTCAGGGGCGCCGGGTGCCGATCACGGTGGACAGGTCGGGCGCGAGGCGTACTTCGGTCGCGAGCAGTGCCGGGTGCTCCAGCCATGCGGAGCGTGCGGTGTCGGGCCGCCCCTGGAAGGTCGGCGGCCAGCTCGTGAGCGGGGTGAAGTCGTCGACGACGATCGAGCCGCCCGGGGTGAGCAGCACCTCCGGATCGGCCGCGGCGGTCTGCTTGCCGTTGCCGCCGCCGTCGACCACCAGCAGGTCGAACGGGCCGTGCTCGTGGATCCGCGTCCAGTCGCCGTGGACGATCTCCACGTCCGGTACGTCCCGGAACAGCTCGGTGGCGATCTCGACCAGGCGCAGCTCGCGTTCGACGCTCACCACCCGCACGCCCGGCTGCCGGCCGGACACCAGCCACGCCAGGCCGACCCCGCAGCCGGTGCCGGTCTCGCCGATGCTCCCGCGTGCCCCGGACGCCAACGCGTGCAGCAGTCGGCCCTGTTCGAGGCGACACGACTGCGCGAAGCCGGACTCCTGGGCGGCCTCGACGGCGCGGGCGACCAGGTAGGGCAGCGGAATCCCGCTGCGGTAGCTGTCGGTTCCCTGAACGGACACGGTGCCAACCCCTCGGTGTGTCGGGTCCCGGAGCGCTGCCCGGCGCCCCGCGCGAGCCTACCGGCCCTTCACGCCAACGGACTTGGGGGGTCCGGCCGGTGGCGGAAAGGCGGACGGGCCGTCACCGTTGTGCTCGGTGACGGCCCGTCGTGGTGCGGGTGCTCATGCGCCCAGGGTGGAGAGGACCTGCCGGGCGCGGCGGGCGGTGGCCTCGGCGCGGTCCCGCAGACGGATGGCGCGGGCGAGGCGGTACTCCGAGGCCTCGCGCAGGCGTTCGTCGATGGTGGCCCGGGCGGTGTCGAGGTGGTACGTCATGGTGGTTTCCCCCAGCTGTCGGACGGTCTGCCGGTGCCACTGTGGCTCCGGACCCGAAGGCCGCCCTCGTGCTAACGATTCTACACCAAGTTGCGTCGATACACTTTCATTTTCCAGGCCGTTGCCAGTGCTTCACCTTCGATTGATGGATCAACGGTGGGGTGGCGGCGCGATGGCGTCGAGACGGTCGAGACGCTGGAGGCGGTCGAGGACGGCCGCCCAGGCGGCCTCGCCGAGCAGCGCGTCGCCCTCCGGCGTACCGCCGTGGTCGAAGGTCGGCGAAGGCGTGGCGGGACTCTCGCCGGGGAGGACCGGCCGGTGCCCGGCGTCCTCCCGGGTGACCACCTCGACCGGGGCGCCGGCCGCCTCCCGCCGCGCGGCCAGCCGGTGCGCGTACGGGAGGGAGGGCCACATCGCGTCGCCGCCGCCGGCCACCAGCAGGAGATCGGCGCGCGCCCGCTCCACCGGGATGGCGGCGGCGTCCAGCCGCGAGGCGAAGGTCCGCTCGCTCTGCTCGTACCAACCCCGGATCGCCACCGGGCCGTTGCCCTCCCCGCCGTCCTCCCCGCCGTCCTGTCCGCCGTCCTTTCCGCGACCCTCGGGTTGCCAGGACCGGTCCATCGGGACGAACGGCAGCGGCTGCCCGCGCCACGTCCACGAGGAGCGGAGCGGGAGCTGCTGCCCGTCCAGGCCCGGTCCGACGTTGGACCACACCACGGACGTCGGCGCGAGCGCGACCACCAGGTCGACCCGGGGGTCGTGCACCGCGGTCAGCAGCGCCGCCTCGGCACCCTTGGACAGGCCCAACAGGGCGATCCGGCGCGCCCCGCGGGAGCGCAGCAGGTCCACGGCGGCGACGAACGTCTCCAGCGGCACCTCGCAGATCCCCGGCGGCTGCCCGGCGCCGCCGAACCACCGCACCGCCAGGGCGCGGAACCCCCGCTCGGCGAACAGCCGGGCGCGCTGCCGGTCCACCCGGCCGCTGGACCCCGACAGCACCACGACACCCGTGCTGCCGCCCGCGGCGGGCTCCATCAGCACCGCCTCCCACGGCGACGTCAACTCGTGCTCCACGACCGTCATCCATCCCCCTCGCTGCGTTCCGTCCCGACCACCGTAGGCGGTGTGCCGGGCAGTGCCGGGGCAGGGCCTGCTTCCCGGTGGCACCGGGGAGCAGGCCCTGCCCTCCATGACTAACCGCGCGCCGTCGCCCGGCGCGGGAGCTCCCGGCCGGGCGCGGGCGGCAGGCCGATCCGGGCCAGGTCGGAGCGTTCGGCGGCCGACCCGTCGAGGGCCTTCGCGTGCTTGGCCGCATCGACGGAACCCGGTCCGTGGATGGTGAGTTCGAAGTCCCGGTGCGCCTTGGCGTCCGGCGCGAACGGCAGACGGATCCGCCCGTCCGCGACCAGACGCCGCACCTCGGCCCGGCTCAGGCCGAGACCCAGCTGCAGCAGCCGCTCCACCCGGACCGGCACGGGCAGCTCGAACCCCACCCGCACCGAGAGCGGGCTCGGGTCGTCGAGCGCGTACAGCGGCATGCGGGTCTCCAACTCCCAGGTGCCGGTCCAGTCGAGCCGGTACCGGTTCTTCGCCGCGAGCGACGCGCTCATCACCAACTCCCGTACTGCTGACGGGTCGTTGATCTCGTACGCCACCAGCCGGGCCGGCTCCAGCGCCGAGACGTGGACGCGCTCGTGGACGGGCACCTTCGAGGTCCGGTCGCACGCCGCACAGCTCAGCAGCAGCCAGACGTCGAGCAGCTTGCCGTTGGCGTTGACGCGGATCTTCCCCGAGGCGCGGTGCCGCGTGCTCGGGCAGTCCGGGCAGGACCGGACGACAGCGGGCAGGGCGGACTGACGCACGGCCCACAGGGCCTTGCGGTCGGTATTCATGTGTTGTGGGTGCTTTCAGGACTCAGCAGGAGCGCATGCCGAACTCACTCGGCGGCTCCGCTATCTGACGGATGCTCACGAGAAGGGCGCGACCCATCGCCCCGGAGCCGGCTCGTCAGGCCCCGAGGTCGATCGCGCGACAGGTACGTACTACGTGGCAGTGATCAAAAGTCCATGCGGGCGATCATGATCGACGCGGCCGCCCGCGGCAAGCGAATTTCCCCGGGTCCTCGGCCGGCACCGGTCGGCGTCGAACGGGCGACGTGCTCACCGGTGGCCGCGGAGGGTGGCGGAGGGCGGGTGGCCGTAGGCCTGGCGGTAGTCGGCGCTGAAGCGGCCGAGGTGGGTGAAGCCCCAGCGGCAGGCGATGTCGGTGACGGTGCCGGTGGCGTGTCCGGCGGCGACGGCGGTGAGGTCGTGGTGGGCGCGGTCGAGCCGGACGCGGCGGAGGTAGGCGAGCGGGGTGGTGTCCAGGTGGGTGCGGAACCCCTCGCGCAGGGTGCGCGGGCTGACCCGGGCGGCCTGCGCGATGTCGGAGACCGAGACGGGCTCGTGGGCGTGCTCCGCGCAGTAGGCGGTGGCCCTGCGCAGGGCGCTCGGCAGGAGGGCGGCGCGGCCGCGGTCCGCCAGGGCGTCGGTGTAGGAGTGCGGTTGGGCGTCGAGCAGGGCGTCGACCAGCAGCCGCTCGAAGTGCTGGACCCCGAGGGCTGAGCTGCGGGCGAGCGGGGAGACGACGAATTGCCGGAAGGAATCCGCGAGCTCCAGCCAGGAGCGGGCGGCGGGGTCCGCCGCGTCGAGCGCGTGGTGGCGGAAGCGCAGCGGATGCTGCGGGAGGTCCCCCAGCCGTACGGCGAGGGCCTGCTCGACGGTCTGGCGGGACATGGCGAGCGCCGAGTTGACGGCCCGGACGTCCCAGTCCATCGTGACCTCGTCCCCCGGTCCGGCGACGGAGAGCGGGGACGGCATCGCGGTGCCGTTCACGACCACGTCCCCGCCGCCCGCGCGCGGCAGGATGACGTTGTAGAAGTCGAGCAGCTCGCCCGTCTCCAGGCGCACGGGGGCGCCGTACGCCAGCTCGTACAGGCCCAGTCGGCCCTCGTGGAAGGCCCGGAACCGGCCGGGGAGCACCTGCGCGCCGAGGACGGTGATCCGGTGCGGCGACAGGCGTCCGCTGACGACCTGGCGCAACTCCTCGATGTCACCGCCTTCGTACAGCGAGACCGGACCCGCCGCGTGCTCGACCTGATCCGGCACCCTGACCCCCCAAGCGCTCTCCCCGACCCGAACCGGGCCCCGCAGGCCCGGCACCGCCGCCGGTGCGGCGACGGAACCCACTCTGGGGGTGTGTCGTGCCGCCAGGCAACCAAGATCGCGAAGGTGGGGGAGGGAAGGCGACCGGAGGGTGCAGGTCGGCCCGGCAGCGGGTGCGCCCGACGACGCTCGGTGGAGCGCCGGCGGTGGGCGTTCAGGAGGGCCGTTCCGGTGACAGCCGCTCCAGGCGGGTCCGCGCCCGGTCGAGCTCCTGCCGGGCCCGTTCGGTGGTGCGTGCCGCCTCGGAGGCGTGACGCAGGGCGGTCCGGTGCTCGCCGAGGCCGGCCTGCTCGGCCCGGCGGGCGCGCGACAGCCGCTGTTCGGCCTGGGCCAGGGCCTCCCGTGCCCGTTCGGCGAGTCCGGCCGCCGCGGTGGCCTCGGCGGCCAACTGCTCGACCTGCTCCTCCAGCAGGGTGGCGGCCCGGTCGGCGGCGAGCTGCGCCTGTTCGGCGGCGGCCAGCGCCGCCCGGGTCTCGGCGACTCGCGCGAGGGCCTCCCGGCGGGCCGCCTCGTCGGGAGCCGCTGCCGGAGTGCCCGACTGCCGGGACGTCGCGGGTGCCTCCTCCCGCCGCGTCGTCGGACCGCCACCGGCGGAACGCCCGCCACCGGCGGAACGCCCGCGAGCGGGGCGGTCCGTCGGCGCCGGAGGAAGGGGGGCCGACTCGTCCAGTGCGCCGGTGAGGCGGCCCGCCGCCACCGCCTCCGCCGCCCGTTCGTCCGCGAGGGCGGCCCGGAGCGTCTGCTCGACCTCCCGCAGGTGGGCCTCGCCCAGCCGCTCGCCCGCGTCGGCGGCCGCCAGACGGGCCTGGCCGGTCAGCGCGGCGACCAGCCGGTGGCGCTGCGCGGACAGGTCGCGCAGGGTGGGGCCGGCGAGCTGCTCCTGGGCCTCCCGCAGGGCGCGGCCCAGCTCCAGCAGCGGCCCGACCTCCTCCCGGTGGCGGCGGACCAGCAGGTTGACCGCGAACGCCGCGAGGGTCGGCCGGCGCAGGGCCTTGAGCCGGCCGGCGAGCTCCCGGTCCCCGGCCCTCCGCGCCTCGGCGGCCGCGGCGTCGCGCGCGGCGGTGAACCCGCCCGGTGGCAGCGCGTACAGCTCGTCGGCGACCGTCTCGAAGTCGTGCACCGTTCGCCTCCACTGCCCGCCGTCGCCGCTACGGCGATTCGCTCACCTCCGGCGGCGTGCTGCACGCGGGGCTGCGCCGCTCGGCGCAGGGGGCAGGGGCAGGGGGGGCAGGGGGGCAGGGCGAGGGCAGGGCGCACGGGGAGGTCGCAGATCGCAGGGGTCAGGGCTGGTGGGGCCACTGGGTCGGGCCGCCGTACCAGCCGGGCGGCATGGCGGGGTGGGCGGGCTGCATGGCGGCGTGGGTGGCGTGCCAGGCGTCGATCCGTCGCTGCAGCCGGCCCGGGTCCATGGCCCGGCGCCGGACGACCCGCACGGTCGCGGCGGTGGTGGCGACCGCGACGGCGGCCCACGAGGAGAGGGCGCCGAGCAGGTAGAGGGCGGGGTCGTCGGCGAGCAGCCACCACAGCGAGGCGGCGACCGCGAGCGCGGCGAGGGCGATGCGCGCCGGCAGGCGGAGGCGGCGGGCCAGCTCGTTGGTGGCCCAGGCGGCGGCGAACGGTGCCGCGGCGGTGAGGGCCAGTCCGATGAGCAGTAGCGGAATCGCCAGGATCATGTCGTCCCCTCCGACGTCCGCCCGGGCGGCGTTGGGCCCGGCGCGGTACTCCGATCCGTCCGACGGCTGTGGCGTCGGCGGGGAGGCCCGAGCCTGCGGCCGGTGCCTCGCCGATCATGGTGGCAGATATTTTGAACGCGTTCAACATGGCTTCGTCGGGGTGGCGGTGTGGGAGCATGCCCGCATGGCAGACGATGCGACCCGTCAGCTCCTGGACCGGTTCGTGGGTCTGCTGCGGCCGATGCCGTCGGTCGTCGCGGTCTGGGCGCACGGCTCGCTGGCCGGGGGCGACTACCGGCCGGGCCGCAGTGACCTCGACCTGATCGCCGTCGTGGCGCGGCGGCCCTCCCCGGAGCAGGAGGCGCGGCTGGTCCGGCTCCACGAGTCGCTGGCGGCGGAGCTCCCGCAGGCCTCGGCGCTGCACTGCAGCTACGTCGCCGCGGGTGACTGGGACGACGTCTCCGCGCGGCACCTCACCTGGGCCCACCAGGAGCTGATGCGCCGTCCGGTCACCCCGGTGACCCGCGCGGAGCTGCACCGCTTCGGGGCGGTGCTGCACGGACCGCCGCCGGCCGGCCTGGTGCCGCCGGTGACCGGGCGCGAGCTCGCCGGGTTCGTCGCGGACGACCTGCGGGAGTACTGGCGGCCCGCGCTCGACCACCCCGAACGGTGGCGCCGGGACATCTGGGTGGATCTCGGCCTGCTCACCCTGGCGAGGGCGGCGAAGACGCTGGAGAGCGGACGGCTGATCACCAAGGGCGAGGCGTTGGAGGTCCTGGTGGAGCTCGGCGCCCCGGCACAGGTGGTGGAGGACGTCCGGCAGCGGCGGTACGGCAGTCCTGCTCCGGCGTCCCCGCAGTGGGCCGAGCGCCGGGCGGAGCTGACGCGCGGCTACCTCGGCCCGGCCATCGACGGCCTGCTGGCGGGCCGCCGGACCTGACGCCGGGAGGCCCGGTCCGTCGGCGTGCGAGGTGCCGGCGGCCCCTTGCGGTGGCGGGTGGTCAGGGCGGCTCGTCGAGCGCCGAGGTGCTGTCCTCCGCCGCGGCGCGGAGAGCCTCCATGACGCTCCCGGCCGTCCAGTGACCGGCCGCCCCGGGACGGGTGGCGAGGTACACGGCGGAGCGGTCGAGCCGCCAACCGTGGGCGTCGGCGAGACCGGCGGCAAAGTTCGCGAGGTACCCGGCGGACGGCGGGTTGAGGTCGGCGTCGGCGAGGCCCCACGGCGCGGTGAGGGTGTACACGGGCAGGCCGTCGAGCATGCCGGGGCAGACCAGCGTCTCGTACCGTCCCGGGCCGAGCCGGTCGGTTCCGCGGGTGAGGGCCGGGTTCAGCGGGAGGTCGGCGCCGGGTGCCCGGTGCATCTCCTGGGCGGCGATGTCAGCGAGCTGCTGGGGCGTGACGAGGTAGGCCCGGGCGGGCATCTCACCGGGCTGGGCGGGGTCGTAGAAGCCGAGGCCGCCGGTCCAGACGCGCGACTCCAGCGCGAAGTACAACAGCCCGGGGAGCAGCAGCGGTACGGCCCGGTCGGGCAGTCGGCGGTCGCGGCAGCCGGGGTAGCTGCGACTGCCACCGGGGGGACGCCCGCCGGCGATGTAGGCGGCGAGCCGGCGCGCGTCCATGTTGGAGCCGTACGCCGCGTACCAGACCATGCCCTCGTCGCGGTCGCGGTCGCGGTCGCGGTCGGGGTCGGGGTCGGGGTCGCGGTCGGGGGCGTCCATGCCGGTCGACGCTATCCGTCGATGCCGTCCCCACCGGGCGGCCGCCCGGGCGGTGTCACGCGCTCGGGGGACAGCCGTGGTTCCTTCGGCTGCGTGGAGGGGGGAGCGACGTGGTCACGGGCCTCGACGCGGTCAGTTCGTGGCGACCGCGGCGGGCCCGGGGGAGGGGAGCGGCGCCGGATCGTCGATGGCCCGGCCGAACGGGCGCCAGGCGAAGACGGTCAGTCCGGCCATCACCACCGCGGAGAACCAGAACGGGCCGGTGAGGCCGAACGCCCGGGCCAGCGGACCGCCGATCACCGCGCCCAGCGCCGAGCCGCCCACCGCCAGCGCCATGAAGACGCTGGTCACCCGTCCGCGCAGCTCGTCCGGCACCGCACGCTGCACCAGCGTCCGGTCCACACCCATCCACACCGCGCCGTGCACACCGAACATGCCCAGCACCGCGCCCGCCACCCACGGCGACCCGGCCAGCGCCAGGCCGACGTGGGTGAGCGTCTCCAGCACCAGCCCGGTGCGCAGCAGCACCGAGGACGGGAACCGGGCCTGCAGGCGCGGCGCGACCGCCGCTCCGACCAGGCCGCCGAGTGCCGAGGCGGTGAGCAGGACGCCGTAGCCGAACTCGGACAGGCCCAGGTGCTCGCGGGCGTAGAGCACCAGCACCGAGAACCCGGCGATCAGCGTCACGTTCATCAGGCACAGGGCCAGCGTCAGCGCCCGCACCGCGGGCTGCCCCCACAGCCAGCGGACGCCCTCCGTGAACTGCCGCCGCACCGGCGCGCGTTCCGCCGGCCGCCCGGGGGTGTCGGACACCAGCCGCAGCGCCGACAGCAGCGCGGCGGCCCCGACGAAGCTCACCGCGTCCACGGCTAGCGGCAGACCCGCGGCCACCCCGAACAGCGCCGCGCCCAGCGGCGGTCCGCAGAGCTTGTTGAGCACCGAGTACGCGCCGAACATCCGGGAGTTGGCGCGCGGCAGATCGGCGTCGGCGACCACCGCCGGCAGCATCGCCCCGGACGCGTTGTCGCCGAGCGCCGCACAGCAGCCCAGCAGCAGGCCGATCCCGTAGACCAGCGGGAGCGACACCACGCCGGCGAACACCGCACCCGCCAGCACCGCGGTCAGCGCGGCCCGCGCCGCGTTCATCACCAGCGCCAGGCGCCGCCGGTCCACCCGGTCGACCAGCACGCCGCTGACCGGCGCCAGCAGCAGCCACGGCAGCTGCTGCACGAACACCGACAGCCCGACCAGGACCGGGTCCCTGGTCAGCGAGGTCACCAGCAGCGGAGCAGCCGCCGCGACGATCCCGTCCCCGAGTGCCGACACCGCCGCCGCCGACCACAGCGTGGTGAAACCGCGCCCGAGGCCGCGGCCGTCCCTGCCCGCCATCAGAATCCGCCCCTACCGTCCGCAATTCGGCAAAGCCCCGACGCTATCCGGGCGCCGGGCGCCGCGCACCGGGTTTTCCGGCCGGGGTTCCGTGCCCCGGGTGTTCCGGCCGAGGTCCAGCGCACCGCCCGTCGCCTGCGAGGTGCCCCGCCGCTGCGGGTGCCCGGGGCCGCGCAGGCGCGCGCGGGTGGTGCCGAGCTTCCTGAGGGTGTTGGCGACGTGGTGCTCGACGGTCCGCGGCGAGAGGGAGAGGGCGGCCGCGATGTCGCGATTCCCGGCGCCGGTGGCGTGCGTGGCGGTGGCCGGCGCTCCGGCGAGGGACCGCCGGTCGCCGATCATGAACTGATACGGTGTCATGATCCGTTCACGGCGGCACGGTGGCCGACACGGGCCGTCGCCGGGGGCGGGTACGTTCACCGTCCCGGGGGAGTGCCATCACCATGTCCGCATCCGCACGTCTCGCTCGCACCTGCGCCCTCGCCGCAGCCGCCGTCCTGCTGACCGCCTGCGGCTCGGGCGGCGACGGGCACCCCGCGGCGGCGGCGCCGCCCGCTTCCGGCCCCGGGCCCGCGGCACCCTCTGCCGGAGCCTCCGGTTCGCCCTCCGCCGCAGCCTCCGCCTCGCCGTCCGCCGGGGGCAAGGAGCCGTGCGGACCGGCGACCGGGGCGCGGTGGGTGTTCGTCGAGAGCGTCCAGCGCGAGGGCGGCACGCTGGTGCTCAACGCCAGTGCCCCCAAGGTCACCTGCCACGGCGCGGCCGCCGCGCCGACCGTGGAGCAGCAGTCCGGCGCGGTGACCGAGACCTACTCCGTCGCGCCCACCGCCAAGGTTCTGCTCCAGTCCCCGGACGGGAAGCAGGGGCCCGCCGCCACCACCGAGGACCTGGCCGCGCTGTTCGACGCGCACCGCGCCGGCAAGGCCGCTTCGGGCGCGTACGGCTGGCGCGGCAACGTCTTCACCGTCCGGGTCGACGCGCAGCGGACCGTCGTCCTCGTCGCTCAGGGGCTGAGCGTCACCCCCTGAGCATGTCCGTGACACCTCGGCCGGAGATGGAGGAGAATGTCCTGATGACCGGAACTGGTGCACTCAGCAGTGTCGCGGCGGGGGCGGGCCTCTGGCCCGACCGGACCGACCTCGGCGGGTACGTCGTGGACGACGGTGGCCGGATCGTCGCCGTCGACGTCCGCGGTCTGGAGCTGCTGGGGTACGCGGAGGAGGACGTCCTCGGTCGGGACCAGCACGAGCTGCTGCACCGGACGGAGGACGGCGGGACGGCGCCGGCGGCGCAGTGCCCCTTCCTGCACGCCTTGCTCTCCCGCCGACCGGTCCAGGGGGAGTCCCGGGCCTGGTTCGCGTGCGCCGACGGGTCGCTGCTCCCGGTCGAGTGGACGGCCGCCCCCTGCCGCTGGGACGGTGCGGGGGCGGGCATGACGGTGCTCTTCCACGAGGCCCGGCCCCGGGAGACCGGCCGCCGCGGCGGTTCGCTCTCGCAACTGGAGCGGCTGGCGCTGCTGGCCGAGACCACCTCCCGGCTGACCTCCACGCTGCACGAGCGGGAGTGCGTCGCACGGCTGGTCGAACTGATGGTCCCGCGGTTGGCCGACTGGGCGGTGGTCGACCTGGCGGACGAGCAGGGTGAGGTGTGGCGGACCGCCGTGGTGCACCACGAGGCGGGGCGGCTGGTGCGGCGCGAAGACCTGGAGGGCCCGCTGCCGCCGGTCTCCCCGCGCTCCGGCATGCCGCTGTCGCGGGCCCTGCGCGGCAGTGCGGCCTCGCTGGTCGGCCCCGAGGTCTACCGGGCGGAGCCCGACTCGGGGATCGCCGTGGTGCAGCGCGAGCTGTTCGCCGAGACCGGGATGGGTTCGGCCGCGATCGCGCCGATGCGCGGCCCCCGTGAGGTGCTGGGCGCGCTGACCATCGGCCGGGCGGCCGCCGACGCCGAGTTCGACACCGAGGACCTGTCCCTGCTGGAGGACATTGCCCGGCGTGCGGGGCTGGCCCTGTCCAACTCGCGCCTCTACCAGCGGCAGCGCTACGTCGCGGAGACCATGCAGCGGCACCTGCTGCCCCGCCTGCCCGACGTCCCGGGCGTGCGGATGGCGGCCCGGTACCTGCCCGCCCCGGACGCGTCCCAGGTCGGCGGCGACTGGTACGACGCCTTCGACCTGCCCGACGGAAGCACCGCCCTGGTGGTCGGCGACGTCGTCGGCCACGACCTGGACGCGGCCGCCGGCATGGCACAGGTCCGCAACATGCTCCGCGCCCTCGCCTGGTCGCACCAGGAGCCGCCCGGCGCCATCGTGGACCGCCTGGACCAGGCGATGACCCACCTGTCGGACGTCACCATGGCCACCCTCGTCCTCGCCCGGCTGCACCGCGGGGACGACGGCGGCTGGGCCCTGCGCTGGGCCAACGCGGGCCATCCCCCGCCCCTGCTGGTGACCCGGGACGGGCAGGCCGCCTACCTGGAGGACGGCCGGGTCCTGCTGCTCGGCACCGGGATGCCCTTCACCCGCCGCCACGTCACGATGGACCTGCCCGCCGGCTCGACCCTGCTGTTCTACACCGACGGCCTGGTCGAGTCGCCCACCGAGGGCGTCGACCCCGGTCTGGCCCGGCTGCGCCGCCACGCCGCGGCGCTCGCCCAACGGCCGCTGGACGCCTTCTGCGACTTGCTCCTGGACCGGGTCCGCCCGGCGGACAACGACGACGACGTCGCGCTCCTCGCCCTGCGCGTCCCCTGAGCGGGCGGCCCGCCGCTCAGGCGGGAGGACGGTGGGCGCCGCGGACACGGTCGCGGGTCACGCCGAGCTTCCTGGGCGTGTCGGCGACGTGGTGCTCGGCGGTCCGCAGGGACAGCGAGAGCGCGCGGGCGATGTCCTGGGTGGAGGCGCCGTCCGCGAGCGGCGCGCCGACCTGCTGCTCGCGCTGGGAGAGCTCGCCGCCGTAGCTGCGGCGCCGACCTGTCGCCGGGCCCGGGCGGCCGCGGCGAGCCTCACCCGGCCGGTGCGCTCAGGAGCCCTCGGCGATCTTCGCGCGCAGCCGGTCGAGCCGGGTGGCGGCACGCGCGGCCCACCCGTCGCGCGGCAGCAGCGGCACGACCACCGTCACGCCGCTCTGGACCGGGTCGCGGACCTCCACCACGTACGCGTCGTCGGCGATCAGGCGGAGATAGGCGGTGCGGCCCGCCTCGGGCCAGTCGAAGGACGAGCCGTCCGGCCGGGCGTTCTCCTCCTCGGCGGCGGCCCGGGCGTCGAGGTAGCGGGCGAGGGCCGCGAGGTCGGCGTCGGTGAGGTGCACCGGCAGGCTCGCGTCGACGAACCCGCTCCGGACCACGATCTCGGCGTCGTGCCAGCCCCGGTGGCGTCCGCCGCCAGCGGGGTTGTCCAGGACCACCGTGACGCTCTTCGTCCGGTCCCCGAACCTGACCACATCGAGATCCCCCACCGGGCCCCCTCCTCGACTCGCCGCCGGAAAAGGCTCGGGGCCGGAACGCCAGTGCGTTCCGGCCCCGAGCCTTGCAGTAGCGGGGACAGGATTTGAACCTGCGACCTCTGGGTTATGAGCCCAGCGAGCTACCGAGCTGCTCCACCCCGCGTCGGTGAACACGACCTTACGGCATCCCGGGCGAGGAACGGAAACGGATAACCGGCGGCGTAGCGTTCGGCTTCAATGAATTGCAACGGTCGCCGACTGTCGTTGCGTTAGATATAGGCCCATTGCAACTATTTGATGGCTTTGAACTGCGGATATTGCCTGTCTCTGCAACGGTGATGTTGCATCAGTTTCGAAAGCAACGTAGCTTTTCCAATGTCAGAAACTACGGAAGACGCGAGACACGGAGACAGTCATGACCGAGTTCCACGAGCGCCCCGCCCTGCAGAAGGCCGTCCAGGAGTTCGTCGACGCCGGCTTCGCCGGCGTGCAGATGCGGGTGCACGACGAACGCGGCGAATGGGTCGGCAGCGCCGGGGTGCGCCGGCTCGGCGAGAGCGGCGAACCGCCGACGGACGGGCGGTTCTGGGTCGGCAGCAGCACCAAGACCTTCGTCGCCACCCTGGTGCTCCAGCTGGTGGCGGACGGTGCCACGGGCCTGGAGACCCCGGTGGCCGAACACCTGCCCGAGCTCGGGCTGGATGCACGGATCACGGTGCGGATGCTGCTGCAGCACACCAGCGGCCTGCCCAGCTACACCGGCGACCTCGCCCCCGACGGCACCTTCGTGCCGGGGCTGCCCGCCGCGGGCAAGCCGTGGGTGGAGAACCGCTTCCGCACCTACCGGCCGGAGGAGCTCGTACGGTACGCCCTCGCCGGGCCGGCCCGGTTCGAGCCGGGCACCGACCAGAGCTACTCCAACACCAACTACACGCTGGCCGCCCTGCTGATCGAGAAGGTCACCGGAGACTCGTACGCCGAGGTGATGCGGACGCGGATCCTCGAACCGCTCGGGCTGCGGGACACCCTCGTGCCGGGCGGCTCGCCCGAGCTCCCCGAGCCGCACGCCCACGGCTACTACCGCTACCAGGACGGTGACGACTGGAAGGTCGAGGACGTCACCCGACAGAACTCCTCGCTCCTGTTCGGTGCCGGAGACCTCATTTCCAGCACCCGTGACCTGCACGCCTTCATCGCCGCCCTGCTGGGCGGCAGGCTCCTGCCGGCCCCCCTGCTGGCCGAGATGCTCACACCGCGCGGCGTGCTCGGCTACGGCCTCGGCCTGTTCGTCCAGGACCTCGGCCCGGAGGCGGGCAACGCCACGATCGTCCACCACAACGGCGGCGCACCGGGCGGCTACGGCGCCCTGATGATCGCAGCGCCCGACGGGAGCAGGACCCTGACGGCCGGGCTGACCACCGGGGACTCGGACAAGAACCCGGCGGAGGTCTTCCCCCTGGCGCTGGACCGGCTGATCAGGGCCGTCTTCGGCGGCGATCGGGCCGCGGCCTGACGGCGACGGCGACGGGCGAGGGCCCCGCTCCACGCAGCACGTGGAGCGGGGCCCTCGCCCGTCACAGCCGGGTGCTGTTGACCACCAGTGCCACCTCGACGTTGTCACGCGTGGCGTTGGAGTACGGGCAGATCCGGTGGGCGGTGCGGGCCAGTTCGACCGCCTGCTCGGTCGTGACCGAGGGCGGGTCGATCCGTAGGTCGACGCCCAGCCGGAAGCCGGCACCGTCCGGCAGGAGCAAGACCTTCCACCCAGGCTGGGCGGTGCTCGGCCTGCGGGCCTGCTTCGACCCCGAGGCCGCCTGCGGACTCCGGGCGGTCTACGAGTTCCACATCGACGACGAGGTGTTCCACAGCCGGATCGACGACGCCAGCATCGAGACACTGCACGGACCGGCGCAGTACCCGGACGCGACCGTCACGATGTCGGAGCAGATCTTCCTCGGGCTCACCGCGCAGGACCTGACGCCGGCCCAGGCGAGCGAGGACGGGGCCGCCTCGGTGTCCGGAGACGCCGAGGCGCTACGCAGGCTGAGGGGGCTCTTCCGGCTGCCGGCTCCCGGCCCGCGCACCGGCGACACGCCCGTCTGAGCCGGCGGTTTCGCGGGTCGGCGACCGGCCGACGGCCGCTCGGCCGCTCGGCCGCTCGGTCGGGAGCGGCCACGGGTCACTACGGCCGCGCTCGGTGCAGCCGCGGGTCAGTACGGCAGCGGGCGGCCCGAGGGGGTGCGCAGATCCAGCGGAGGCCGCGGGCGCTGCGGAGCGGGGCGCTTGACCACCCTGATCCCTGCCATCTCACTCACCTCCACGATCGTCGAAGATCTCTGCAGGACGTCTGCCCACCCCGGACCCTCCCTACCCCTCCGACCTCGGACCGATTGCTGCCGGAGGTGACACGGTGCCAGCGCGGACTGACGGACCGTCGATGCCGCGCCCCCTGATCAGCTCACGGTGTCGGGCGCCGGGCGAGGGTTCGAGCGCACCGCGAGCACGTCGTGCACGCCCGCGGCGCCGGAACCCGCGGCCACTTCGAGGCGTACGAGTCGCCGCTCGCCGAGTTCACCCCCCCGTGCGGACTTCCCCGGGAGACCGGGCGCCGCACCCCGGTGTTCGTGCGCTTCTCCACCGCGCAGGGGATGCGGGGTTCGGTTGGCACCGTCCGCGACGTGCGCGGATCCGCCGTCAAGTTCTCCATCCGGCACGGGAACTACGGCTGGTCGGCAACACCGTGCCGGTCTTCCCCGTGTCCGGCCCGGCTCCGCTCAGACCCGGAAGCCGTGGGCGGAGCGGCCGACCTCGCCCGGCGCAGTCGCGCGGTCGCCGGCCAGGGTGAGCGCCTCCTGGACGGTGGCGGCCGGTACGGCGAAGACCTGGACTCCGCCGCGAGCGTCATCGGTGCTCCGTTCCTCGGCCGGTTGTGGCCTTCCGGTCCTCACCGCGGCCAAGGCTTTGCAGGAATCATGGGAAAATCTGCAAAATATTCACCGCATCGCGGCGCTGCTGGGCGCAGCCGGAGCTTCCGCAGGCCGATCGGCAGAAATGCCCCCGATGTCAGCTTTCGTAACTCGGTCGAGAATTTGCAGCGCCGTGGGTACGCTTCGGCCCGTGCCGGAGGCCGGCCCCCGCCCGCCCGGCGCACCAACCCCGTCGCACCACCCCGTCGCCCGAGCCCCAGGAGAGCGACCCCCGACATGGCGCTGCCCCAGCACCCCCTCGACCACCGCTACCGCGGCGAGCACCCGCTCCGCTCCGTCGCCTACCTCCTCCAGCAGGACCGCGGCCGCATCGCGCTCGCCGCCCTCGCCTTCGCGATCAAGCACAGCCCCACCTGGCTCACCCCGGTGATCACCGCCTACGTCATCGACGTGGTGGTCGACCACAGGCCGATCTCCGGGCTGTGGGCCGGGACGGGGCTCCTGCTCGTCCTGCTCGTCGCCAACTACCCCTTCCACCTCCTCTACGTCCGCTGCTGGTACGGCAGCGGACGCCGGATGGGCACCCGTCTGCGCTCGGCCCTCTGCCACCGGATGCAGGAACTCTCCATCGGCTACCACACCCGAGTCAGTGCCGGCGTGCTGCAGAGCAAGGTCATCAGGGACGTCGAGGCGCTGGAGCAGGCCTTCGCCCAGACCGGCGACATGGGCCTGTCCGCGCTGGCCACCCTGGTCGGCGCCCTGGTGGTCATCGGGCTCCGCACCCCCGCCTTCCTGCCCGTCTTCCTGCTGGTCGTCCCGGCCGCCTCGGCCCTGGTGATGTGGCTGCGCGGCCGCCTGCGCGCCTACAACGAGTCGTTCCGCCAGGAGGTCGAGCAGCTCTCGTCCCGGGTCAGCGAGATGACCACCCTCATCCCCATCACCCGCGCCCACGGCCTGGAGCACACCGCACTGCGCCGCGTCGACGGCACCCTGCGCCAGGTGCTGACCGCCGCCATGCGGCTCGACCGGCTCAACGGCCAGTTCGGCGCGCTGGCCTGGATCCTGCTGAACGTGCTCGGCGTGGGCTGCCTGGCCGGCGCCGGGCTGGCGGCGTACTACGGCTGGCTCGCCGTCACCCCCGGCGACGTGGTGATGCTCAGCGCCTACTTCTCCTCGCTGACCGCCGCCGTCACCACCCTGATGAGCCTCACCCCGGTGATCAGCAAGGGGCTGGAGTCGGTCCGCTCGGCGGGCGAGGTGCTGGAGGAGCCCGACCTGGAGCACAACGCCGGCAAGACCGAGGTCACCGCCGTCCAGGGCCGGATCGACTTCGAGCAGGTCGAGTTCGGGTACCGGGACTCCGACCGGCCGTCGGTGTGCGACTTCACCCTCTCCGTGCGGCCCGGCGAGACCATCGCCCTGGTCGGTGCCTCGGGCGCGGGCAAGTCCACCGTGCTCAACCTCGTCATCGGCTTCCTGCGGCCGACCGGGGGCCGCATCCTGCTGGACGGCACCGACATGGAGGAACTGGACCTCCGCAGCTACCGGCGGTTCCTGTCGGTCGTCCCGCAGGAGTCGATCCTCTTCGAGGGCACCGTCCGGGACAACGTCACCTACGGCCTCACCGACGTCACCGAGGAGACCGTGCGCGCCGCGCTGCGCGACGCCAACGCGCTGGAGTTCATCGACCGGCTGCCGCGCGGCCTCGACACCGTGGTCGGCGAGCGCGGTGCCCGGCTGTCCGGCGGCCAGAAGCAGCGGCTCGCCATCGCCCGGGCGCTGATCCGAGACCCCCGGGTGCTCGTGCTGGACGAGGCCACCTCGGCGCTCGACCCGCACTCCGAGCGGCTGGTCCAGCAGGCCCTCGGCCGCCTGGTGCGGGGTCGCACCGTCTTCGTGGTGGCCCACCGGCTCTCCACCATCCGCGGTGCCGACCGGATCGCGACCCTCCAGGACGGCCGGATCGCCGAGATCGGCACCCACGAGGAACTGCTGCGCAACGGCGGGCACTACGCCCTGCTCCAGTCGGCCGCCTCGGCCTGAGAACGGCCCGCGGGCCGGCCCACCGGGAACGCGTGGGCCGGCCCGCGGGGTGTCCGGCGGCGGAGCGGCTCGCCTCCGGACCCCGCCTGCTCACCAGTAGTGGCGGCGGCCGCCGACGGCGTGGCCGAGCGCGCCGGCCACCCAGAGGATCAGGCCGATGACCAGCAGCACGATTCCGATCGTCCACAGGAAGCCGATGCCGGTGACGAATCCGATGACGAGCAGAATCACCCCAAGGACGATCATGGGAAACCTCCTGTAGGTCGAGCAGACATGCACCCGTATGCCCGAAATGTCCGATCTCATGCGTTGCCCGGCCCGACTCCTCGCGGCGGTCGGTCAGGACGGCAGGCCGGGCCAGCCCTCCTTGTTGGAGCAGGACTCGTAGTCGTACCGGGTGAGGTGGTCCCACTCCTCGCCGGTGGCCGCCTCGTAGGCGTCCTCGTGGATGTGGAGCAGCTGCTGGCAATCCATGGCCGTGAAGGGCGCGAACCGGTCCGGTCGGCCGAGGACGCTCTCGTACGTGGCGCGACCGGCGGCCACGACCGCCGTGCGCGAGTACAGGAAGCCGTCGTCCGACTGCGGGAACGGGGAGCCGCCGTCCTCCTCCGTCCCGAGGACGGGCAGGGTGCCGAACTCCGCCCGGTCCAGGCGGTAGAGGGCTTCGGCGAGGCGCTCGCCGAAGGCGACGATCCGGTCGGCAGGCCCGTCGGAGAGCAGCTCGGTGAGGCGCTCGCAGGCGTCCTCGAAGCCCGCGCACGTCGCGATGCCGGCCTCGCCGCCGAGCACCTCGATGAGCTGCCAGAACCGGTCCCAGGACATCGGGTCGTCGCCGTCCGTGCCGCCTGTGCCGCCTGTGCCGTCCGTGCTGTCCGTGTCGCCCGGGGTGGAGTAGCCCAGCGCGCGGGCCCTCGCGGCGACGGTCCCGTAGTCGGCGGAGGGCGAGAGCGCCGCGACCGTACCGGGGGTCAGCGGCGCGCCGGCCAGGACCGCCGCCACCGCGGCCCGGTCGACCGGACGCTCGAGGTGCTCCTCGGCGAAGTCCGCGTACCCGTCGGCGCTGCCGTCGAGCAGCAGCTCGAACAGCCAGTCCGCGCCGTCCCTGTCGTCGGGCTCGAACTCCACCGACCCGCACCGCCACACGGTGTCGCCGTGCTCGCGCCACGCGCACACCGTGGCGTCGAAGAACCCGTCGAACTCGAACTCCGGCGCCGCGGGGTAGGCCGCCAGGGCGTCGGGCAGGCCGTCGAGCAGCCCGGGCCAGTGCGCACGCTCCTCCTCCCGCCAGGGAGTGGCGTCGCTCTCGTGGTCGAACCCGTAGAGGAACACCCCGGCCGGGTCGAAGACGATCGCGTACAGGTCGCCCGAACCGTTGTCCATGCACGCCAGGTCCACGCCGTCACGCCAGTCGGGCAGATAGGTGTGCGCGGCCGACCGCTCGTCGAGGACGGCGTCGAGCAGGGCGATCGCCCGGCAGCGAAGGCGCAGCTCAGCGGGGTCGGGCAACAGGGGCAGCAGGTCGCGAACGGTCATGGCGCCCATTGAACAGTGCGTCACCGACACCACCGCCCCGGCTCCGCTCCCACCCCGTGGCGGCCGGACCGCCCACGACCCGTACGCTGCCGACAGCCCATCGCAGGTACGGACCCGGGGGGATCCCATCGAGCTACGCCAGCTGCGCTGCTTCGTCGCCGTCGCGGAGGAACTGCACTTCGGCCGCGCCGCCGACCGGCTGCTGCTCGGCCAGCCGGCCGTGAGCCAGCAGGTCCGGCGCCTGGAGAGGGAGCTGAAGGTCGAGCTGTTCGACCGCTCGCCCCGGCACGTGCGGCTGACCGCGGCGGGGGAGCGGTTCCTGCCCGCGGCCCGGGACGTCCTCGCGGCCGAGGCCGCCGCCGCGGTGCTGGCCGCCGAACTGGCGTCCCCCGCCGCCCGGGTGCTCCGGCTCGGCACGATCACCGGCCTCGGCGGCCGCCTCGACCGGATCCTCGACGCCTACCAGCGGCACGCGCCAGACGTCCGCGTCGAACTCCACGCGCTGCCGGTGCGGGAACGCCTCGCCCTGCTCGCGGACGGCCGGCTCGACGCCGCCTTCGTCCGCGGCGGGATCCCCGAGAGCACCGCCGACGTGCGCTGCCTGCCGCTGCGCCCGGACGAGCTGGTGGTGGCGCTCCCCGCCCGCCACCCGCTGGCCGCCCGCCCCGTACTGGACCTCGCCGACCTGGCCGCACTGCCGCTTCGGCTGACCGAGCGCCGCAACCACCCGGCGCTGGTGGACCTCGTCCTCGCCGCCTGCCACGACGCGGGCTTCCAGCCGGTCCCGGGCCCGGTCACCAGTACCCTCCAGGACACCCTCGCCGCGATCGGCACCGGCACCCCGATGTGGACCGTCGTCTACGCCGCCAACGCCCGCCTGACCAGCCACCCCCGGATCGCCTTCCGCCCGCTGCGCGGCGGGGCGCTCGCCCTGCCGGTCGCCATCGCGGTCCGCCGGACCGCCCCACTGCCCGGGCTGCTGGTCGCCGCCTGCCGCGGCACGTCCGCCGCCGACGGCGATCACGATTCGTGATCGCTGCCGGAGCGAAACCCGTCTGGTTCGCCGCCGCCCGCTCCGGTGAACTGTTCCCAGAGCGCAGACCGGACAGTACGGGCCGGACAGCGCAACCCAGTTGAGGAGCAGACATGCCGATCGTCACCGTCCAGCAGGGCCCCCGCAGCATCGAGCTGAAGCGCGAGCTGGTGCAGAAGATCACCGACGCGTTCGTGGACACCCTGCAGCTGCCCGCCGAGACCGTCCAGGTGTGGATCCACGAGGTCCCCGCCGACAGCTGGGCCGCGGCAGGCAAGCTGACCGCCGACAAGTAGCCGGCCCCCGGCACCCGGCCGCCGGCGGGGCGTCGGCGGCCCAGGGCGGTGCGGAGGGTCGGGCCGCGACGAAGGCGCCGACCGTCACGGGGAACGTGCACACCAGTACCAGGACGCACAGCCGGCTCTGGTCGAGGCGGTCGTCCCCCGTCGCCCTGCCCGTCGACGGCCCGCATGCTAGTCGCCCGCGATCACGCGGCGTGCGGGTGAGACGGCGAAGTCCGTTGCTGGTGACGGGATCTGACGCGCAGTCGTCCGGCTCGCGGGGTCAAGGGGTGGTGGCCAGCCTGGTGAGGGCGGAAGCGGCGTAGTTCGCGAGCTTCGACCGGATCTGGTTGCGGTGCTCCTCGGACCGGTCGGGGCCGGAGCCGTAGACGGTGTCGTCCCACCAGACGGTGACCACGAGATTGCTCTGCCGGACGACCAGGATGCTGCGGACCTCGTGGTCGTTGGGCTCCTCGTCGAAGGCGAACGCGGCATCGCCGAGCTTCTTGACCGTCGCCAGCGCGCTGAACCGGTCGTCGCTCGGCTTGTCGCGCATCCGGGCGAAAGACGAGCGGGCGTCCTCCACGCTCGGCCGGAAGTCGGCGAACAGGTCAAGGAAGTACGGCGCACTGCCCATCCGGCCCTCGAACTCGAACGAGCAGTCCCGGACGGTCGCCTCCAGGTGGTCCTCACCCGGCCGGGGCGTCCCGTACTCGGCCACGAACGGCGCCGGATCGACGGACTCGCAGAGGTTGGTCGGCGGTTTCAGGAAGCGGCCCGGACCCGTCTCGCGGTCGGCCGACGTCTCGGAGCCGCCGCCGCACGCGGTCAGCAGCAGTGCGCAGACCAGCAGCGCCGCCGCCGCACCACCCCGCCGGAACCCCGCCATCCGATCCACCCCCACCTCGTGGCCGATCAGCCCAATGAGGAGCGTAGTTGATGAACAGTCAGATCGGTGCCGGATCGCTCGGACGGATCGTCCGCGGGCGTTCACGCGCGACGGACTGACAGTTCGTTGAACGGGGGTTGATCCCGGGTCGGGGAAGCACTTCACTTGTCATGGCGCCGCTGACCCACCAGGCGGCGGCGCCGCTCCACGCGCACTGCTGCTCCGACACCTCACCCGACGAGTCTGGAGATCCCGCATGCCCCAGTTCCGCCTGCGGCGCGCCGTCGCGACGCTCGCCGCCCTGCCGCTGCTCGCGCTCGGCGCGGGCCAGGCCGTGGCCGCCCCCGCACCGCAGCCCCCCGGCGCAGCGCACCCCGCCGTCGCCGCCGGCCGCGTCACCGCGATCGAGGACCAGGTCGCCCGCACCCTCGCCACCGCCCTCGCCGACTCCGCCCTGCGCGAGCGCGTACGGACCGCGACAGCCGGCAGCGCCGGGCCCGCCGCACTGACCCCGCTCGCCGCCGCCGCTCCCGGCGCCTCCGCGCGGAAGCTCGCCGACACCACCGCGCGAGCCGACCGGGAGGTCGCCGCGGCCAAGGGGCTCGGCGGCGACCTCGGCCCGCTGCTGCGGGTCCAGCTGGCCGACCGCACCATGCGCGGCGCCCTGGACGGCGGCGCCGTGCCGCTGGTCGCGACGGCCGCCACCGACGAGCACGCCCGTACGCTGCGCGCCTACGACACGGCCGGCCGGGTCCACGTCCTGGAGACCGCCCGGGTGCCCGAGCGGCCCGTCTATCTGGTCGACCTCGACACGGCCAGGACCCTGGCGGCCGGAATCGCGCTGCTCCAGCGGGAGTTCGGCAGCCAGGCGCCGACGGGAGCCCAGACCGCGGCCCCGGCGTCGGCCACGGCGGCCGCCGGCTGGTGGGCCACCAAGATCACGTCGATCCAGGTCGCCGACGACGAGGAGCCCTGGTTCAAGGGCGCCGCCGAGATGTTCGCCCTGGTCACCGGCTTCGGCCTGGACGGCAAGGTCCGGGTCGACTCGGTCGCGATGCCGTACCTGCAGTACGACGGCACGCTCTACCGCCCCAACCAGATCCTGGTGAACTGGTCGAACTACAAGTACAACCTCGCCGACGTCGTCCTGATGGAGGACGACGGCGACACCAACTACCTGGCCCTCGCCCAGGCGGTCGCCGCCGTGCTGCTCACCATCGCCGACCAGGGCGCGTACATCGCGCTGGTCAACGCGGTGCTGGGCGCACTCCCCACCTCCTGGTGGACCGACGACCCCGACTACGTCGAGTCCTGGTACACCCTCGCCCGCACCAGCACCGGCCGCCTCGACGGCGCCCGCGGCAACGGCTTCATGACCGTCGAGCCGTACTTCGTCCAGCAGTTCTGACCCGCACTCTCCCTCCAGGCCCCGCCCGCCGAACCGGTGGGCGGGGCCCCTGCGTGTGACCCCCGGAAACCGCGTCGACCGTTCCGGTGCCAACCGCTAGGGTGCCGGTCGGACTGCCCGATGATCATGCGACGGGCCGCCGCACCACCGCCCATCCGCACCTCTCTCCGACGGGAACCGCCGCCATGGCCTTCAAGACCCGGACCGCCGCCGCCCTCCTGGGCACCGGCCTCGCGCTCTTCGCGGGCGCACCCACCGCGAACGCCGCGAGCCCCTACCACCCCAGCGGCGTACCGAACGTCGTCGTGCTGGGCATCGCCAACAGCGCCCACTGCCTGGAGATCGCGGACTGGCGCACCGACAACGGCGCCCCCGCCCGGCAGTGGGACTGCCACTACGGCGGCAGCCAGCAGTGGAGCCTGACGGCCGGTCCCGCGGGCTCGCTGGTCAACGGCCACAGCGGCAAGTGCCTGGAGGTCGCCGACTGGCGCACCGACAACGGCGCGCCGGTCCGCCAGTGGGCCTGCACCGGCGGCGCCAGCCAGCAGTGGACCTGGGCCCACGTCCCCGGCACCGGCTACGTCCTGCGCAACGTCCACAGCGGCAAGTGCCTGGAGGTCGACGGCCGGTACACCATCAACGGCGTTCGCGCCCAGCAGTGGGACTGCTGGAACGGGAACAACCAGATCTGGTACCCCTACTCGCCCAACCACTAGCCTCCGGAGGGGGTGGGCATCAGGCACGCTTCGGCGAACGGCACCTGCCGCGGGTGCCGCAGCTCAGCTCGGACGGCGGCCTCCAAGCGTAGGCCTACGGGTCGAGCCCTCCGTACGGCCCGGGGTGGGCCGTGCGGAGGGCTCGTCCGTGGGCGGTCAGTCGTGGAGGATGCAGAGCAGGGAGCAGGCCAGCGCCGAGGAGGGGGCGGTGGTGGTGGGGGCGGTGCCGGGCGGGGAGTTGGCGGGGACGAAGCTGGCGGAGGCGGTGTTCTTGAGGGGGAGGGCGAGCAGGAAGGAGTCGCAGTAGACCGCGCGGCTGCTTCCGGCGGGCAGGGTGAAGGTGCCGGCGGCCGTCCGGCAGCCGGGGGTGACGGCGTCGTTGACGGTCACGTTGGTGGCGGCGACGGGGCCGGCGTTGGTGACGGTGATCCGCCAGTGCGCGGTGCCGAGCAGGCCCAGCAGGCCGACGGGGCTGGTCTTGGCCCAGGGGCCGGGGCCGCCGGGTGCGCAGTCGTGGGGGTTGCCGGAGCCGCAGATCTCCTTCTCGACGCTGACGCGCGGCTGGCAGCCGGCGCCCGGCGCGACGGCGGTGGTGACGGTGTTGGAGGTCAGGGCCCCGGTGGCGTCGGTGCCGGTCGCGGTGTTGGTGAGGGCCGTGGTCGCGCAGTCGGGCGTGACGGTGGTGCGGAAGCAGACCTGCGGCGCGTCGCCCTGGTACTCGACGACGAGGGCGGGGTGGTTGTCGGCGGTGAAGTCCCCGGTGCCGGTGAGGACCAGCTGGGTGGTGACGGTGATCGAGGGGTGTGTGGCGGGCTGGATGCCGGACAGGTCGACGGTGCCGTCCGGGGCGAGGGCGGTGGTCAGGACGACGGTGCCGTCCGGGTCGGTGACGACGGCGCGGGAGGCTGCCAGGTCGACGTGCGCGAGGTCGATGTCGGTGAGCCGCGCCCGGGTGTAGGCCTGGACGTGGCCGGTGGCGCCGTCGCAGTAGAAGTCGGCGGGCTTGAGGGTGACGGCGGCGCCGCTGTGCACGCACGGGGTCGCGCCGGTCGCCGGGTCGAGGGAGAACAGCACGCCGGCGTCGCCGAGGGCGATCAGGCAGCGGGTGGTGGTGTCGTACGTGTAGCCGTAGTCGCGGGTGGCGCCGCCGTTGACGCCCGGGTGGGTCGCGGGCAGCGGGAAGCCCGCGCACGGTGCGGCGGTGGTCCAGTCGTGGCAGACCGTCGCGCCGGCCACGCTGCCGCCCCAGACGGGGAAGTAGCTGCGCGTCCCGCTCTCGGTGGTGACCGTCTCGGGGTTGAACGTCAGCACCCCTCCGGCCAGCGTCGACAGCGTGCCCGGCGCGCTGCGCGCGGAGCCGTCCAGGCCGTAGCAGGTGGTCAGGACGTTGGCGCCGCCGACGGTGCTGGTGCAGACGCCGTCCGGGTGGCCGGCCGTGTCGTACGCGGTGTAGACGTCGTACGTGTAGTAGCCGGCGTTCGGCCCGGCGAGGTGCGGGGTCGTCCAGCCGGCGCAGGCGGTCAGGGTGGAGGTGTCGAAGCAGCCGATGGCGGGCGCGCCGGGGGCGGTGGAGCCGGAGCCCTGGGGCGAGGAGGAGGCGAAGACCTTGCCGCCCACCACCGTCGTCGCGCCGAGGTACAGGGAGTTCGGGGTGCTCGGCAGGTCGTGGTTGGGGGTGACGACGGGCGCGTACGGCTGGCCGGCGCACGGGGTGCGGGTGGCCGCCGCCAGGCACAGGACCTGCCCGGTGGTGGCGACGCCGTAGACGTTGTCGCCCGCGAGGACCAGGCCGGCCAGGCTGTTGGCGCTGCTCGGGGTGGTGCCGGTGGGGGCGAGGGCGGTGTAGCCGCAGTTGGCGTGCGCGTCGAGGTCCAGGCAGCCGACGCCGACGGAGCCGGCGGTGACGGCCGGGTAGAGGACCTGGCCGGGGTGCTGGGGGTCGAGCACGTACTGGGGTGTCAGCGGGCTGCCGATGTCACCGGTGGCGCCGGTGCCCAGCGGGCCGGCGGTGGTGTTCAGCGGGCGGGGCCACGGTCCGCCGGTGCACGGCTGACCGGTGGACAGGTTGCTGCAGACCACCTGCGGGGCGGTCCGGCCGGCGTGGTGGTAGATGTTCCACGCCTGGACCTCCCCGGAGGCCGTCCGGTGCAGGATCGGGGTGAACCCGTCGCCGCCCGTGGACTGCGCGGTGGGCCGGACGGGCGCCAGCAGCGGCGCGGCGAGGCTGGTGCCGGTGCCGCGGACGGGCGGGTTCTCGGCGCGGACGGCGGTGGTGGCCGTGCCCGGGTCGGTGGGGGCGAAGGTGCTGCCGTCGGTGGACCAGGACGGCGTCCAGCCGGGCGGGACGCGGAGCGAGCCGGGGACGTACGTCTGGGCGCTGCCGGCCCCCGTGATCGGGTCGGTGATCGTGGCCGGGGCGGCGGCTCCGGCGGCGGCGTTCTCGTAGCGGACGGTCCAGTTGACGGTGTCCCCGTGGTCGGCCGCGGCCGCCCCGGGGTGGGTGACGTTCTGGGCGCTCTTGACCAGCGCGGAGGCCGCGGCGGTGGACGGGCCGCTCCTGGCGGCGCCGGCGGCCACCGGAGCGGTGCCGGCCAGGCCGAAGAGGACGACGGCGGTGGTGAGGGCGGCGGCCGTGACGGCGCGCAGCGGACGGATCGACAGGGGCGGACGCGGGCTTTTCAGCACAGGTTCTCTCCACCTCGGATCAGCGAAACGGCCTGACGGTCAGTCAGGTCGGGCCGTCGATCAGGTTAGGCGGATGGAAGGTACGCGTCAGACTCGGTTTTTCGTATTGGATGCATCGCGACCGAATGTGACCGGATGAATGCGGCGCGGACGGCCCCCCGCCCGGTCGCATTTCGAAATTCCGTGCGAGGTCGAATCACCAGCGCTACGGTATGGGCCGATCGGGGCCGAACCGGCCCCCGTACGAGAGCGATGCCGTCCGTGCATTCTTCTTCCTCACGTCATGCCGGCCGTTCGACGGCGGCCTCGGTGGCCGTCGGCGTGGTGCTGGTCGCCGTCGGCACCGCGCAGCCGGCCTCGGCGGCCCCCGCCGGACAGGACCGTCCCACCGCGAGTTCGCCCGCCACCGCCCCCGCCAGCGCCTGCGCCGGCGGCACGGTGATCGGCGACACCGAGATCTCCTTCCGCGCCAAGCTGGAGAGCGCCTCGGGGACGGCGCCGAGCGCCGAGTTCCGGCTCGCGCGGGCCGACGCGCCGGAGACGCCGGTCCGGGAGGTGCGGCCGGGGCAGCTGACCGTGACCTCGGGCCAGGACGCGGTGGTGCCGGTGCCGGCCGCCGACCTGGAGGCGGCCGCCGGCGGGAAGATCACCGACTTCGTGTGGCAGTTCCGGGCCCACGCCGACGGCCGCAAGAGCCAGTGGACGCCGACCTGCCGGTTCTCCTTCGACCCGACCCGACAGGGCGCCCCGGTCGTCGCAGCAGCGAGCGGTGCGGTGATCGGCAAGCCGGTCACGGTGACCGTCGCCCCGCCCGCCGACGGCACGGTGCCGGCCGCCTACCAGTACCAGCTGAACGTCGGCGGCCCCGTGACCGTCCCGGCGGATGCCGGCCGCGCGGTGATCACGCTGACGCCCGACCGGGCCGTCAACACCCTCGCGGTCACCAGCGTCTCGCCGGGAGGAAACTTCGGCGGCACGACGCAGTCCGTCCTCTACGCCGCCGCCCCACCGCCGAACCTGACCACCGCCGACCTGACCGGCGACGGCATACCCGACCTGGTGACGGTCGGCGGGCGCCACGGGCTGCCCTCGGGGCTCTGGCTGGCACCGGGCACCGGTGACGGCCGCGTCGGACCCGCCGTCAACATCGGCAAGGACGGCCCGGGCTACGGCAGCGAACCGGCCCCGGCCGACTTCGACGGCGCCGTCGTGCTGACCGGCCGGTTCACCGCACGCTCCTTCCAGGACGTCCTGATCTACCAGCCGGGCGGCATCCGGGCCGGCCTCACCAGCGTGCGCGCCGGCGACGGCAGCGGCGGCCCGCTGGCCCTGAACGGCCCCAACGGCTACGCCCTCGACGACTGGTCCGGCAACCGTCCCTCCCAGATCGCCGAGGCGGGGACGGTCGCCGGCCGCGATACCGGCTTCCCCGACCTGCTGGGCATCGCGCCCACCGACAGCGGCGGCACCGCGCTGACCCTCTACCCCGCGGGCCCGATGGCCGACTTCTTCGACATGCCGACGGCGCTGGACGTCCGCACCCCCGACGGCGGCACCGACTGGAACGACTGGACGATCGCCTCCACCGAGGTCGCCGTGCCGGGCGGCGGGACGGCCACCGCGCTGTTCCTGTGGAAGAAGTCCACCGGCGAGCTGGACCTCTGGAAGGACCTGGCCGCCGACCCGGGCACCGGCGCCCTGACCTACCGGGCCTTCCCGGTGGCCACCGGCTGGAACACCGGCGCCGACGTCGACCTCCAGGCGGCCGACATCGACTCCGACGGCGACCCGGACCTGTGGACGGTCGGCGCGGGCGGTCAGGTCACCGCCAACCTGTTCGGCGCCCCGTCCGCCACCGGCCCGGCGAGCCTCGTCCAGGTCACCAGCACCCTGCCCGTCTCCGGCTGACCCCGGGCCGCGCGCATCCCGGTGGGACGGGGCCGGCCGGCCGCGTCCCACCGGGGGCGCGACCGGTCGCGCGGCGGTGCCGGCGAGCGGAGGGTGGGGGTATGGACGCGAGACTCGATCGGCTGGACATCCGCAGGTCCGGCCCGGAGGACGCCCGGTGCCGGGCGCTGCTCCTGCCGGGCGGCATCTGCACCACCGAGTTCTACGCCGACGTGATGGCGGAGCCGGCGCTCTCCGAGGCCGGGCTCGGCCTGGTCGCGATGACGCTCCCGGGCTTCGGCCGGACCGCGCCGCCGGAGGACCTGTCGATGGAGGGCTACGCGCGCCTCGTCGGCGAGGTCGCGGCCGCCGAGCGCTGCGACGTGCTGGTGGGCCACAGCATGGGGGCGAACGTCGCGATCGAGGCAGCGGCGCTCGGGCTGTTCCGCGGCCCGCTGGTCCTGCTCTCCCCGACCTTCTCGCGGGCGGACGAGGCGAGGTTCCTCGGCATCCTGGACCGGGCCGGGCGCGTGCCGGGACTCGGCCCGCTGGCGTGGTCGGCCATGCTGAAGGCGATGCCCCGGGCGATGAAGAAGGACATGCTCAAGGACCACGTCCCCGAGGACCGCGCGGAGGTCCTGGCGGCGGACATGGCCGACAACGACCCCGAGTTCTGCCGCCGGGTCGTCCACCACTACTACGCGTACCTCGACCGGTACCCGTCACTGGTGACCCGCCTGCGGGAGTCGGGCGCCCGCGCCTGGGTGGTCCGCGGCGACCACGACGAGATCGGCCTCAAGGACGGGGAGCGCCGTGACCTGGAGGCGAGCCCGCAGGTCACCATGGTGGCGGTACCGCACGCCGGACACCTCGTCCTGGTCGACCAGCCCGCCCGGGTGGCCGCGGTGATCGTCGAAGCGTCCCGCGGAGTGGGCGCCTGACCGCCGGGGCTCACCGGGTGGCGGCGGGCCCACGCCGGCGGCGACGCGAGGCGAGGGCGGCCAGTCCGGCGCCGGCGGCGTTGAGCAGGACGTCGTCGACCGAGGACACCCGGTCCAGCCACAGGACGTACTGCGCGGTCTCGACCAGGGCGGAGCAGCCGGCGGCCAGGGCCAGGACGCGCGGCACCGAGGCCAGTGCGGCGAAGCGGACGGGCGCGAAGAAGCCCAGCGCCGCGAAGACCAGCAGGTTGCCGACGATCTGGACGGTCGCCGTCCCCGCGGAGCCCTCGGTGAGGACCGCGAACAGGTCGCGCAGCGGCAGTAGGCTGACCCGGCGCGGTGCGACACCGGCTCCCGCGCCCGGCAGCATGATCATCCAGATCCACGGCACCGTCCCGTAGACGATCCCGACCTCGGCCAGCGACCTGCGCCGGGCCCACCCCGGCGTGGCCCCGGCGGCCCGCCGGCGGCGGGCCAGCGCCCACACCGCCAGCGCGGCGAGCGGCAGCGCGGCCGCGGTGACGAGGACGACGCCGTTGAACGTCCCCGCCCAGGCGTGCCACCCGTCGCGGTGGTGGCGCAGCGGGCGCTGCGCGAGGAGGACCACGGCCGCCGCGGCCAGGAACGCCGGGCCGGCGAGCGCGAAGCGGCGGGTGCGGCGCCACGGGGCGGGTGGTGGGGCGGTGTGGTTCATGGCTCCACTGCGGGGACGGCGACAGGACGGGGCGGACGGGAGCCCGGCGGCCCCGCCCGCACGGGAGGAGGACGTCCGCCCGCACCGACCCGGTTGCGCTCCGGGAGGGGGCGTGCCGCTTAGGATCACCGTACTCACCCGTGCCGTCCCGAGGACGAGGGATCTGCCATGACCTACGCCGTGGATTTCGAGACCGTGTCGACCGTCGGGCTGGAGTCGTCGCCCGTCGCGGAGGCGCTGGCCGGCCTGCGGGCGAACGAGGCCCGCTACTTCAAGAACAAGTACGACCACGTCTTCACCGTGGAGCCGGCGGACGAGGCCCGGGAGACCGTCGACTGGGTGCACCGGATCCTCGCGGAGGAGCGCGACCTGGTCATCGCGTCGCGGCCGCTGGAGGCCACCGGGTTCCAGGTCGAGGACATCCGGATGGCCTACGTCTTCTACGAGAGCGGCCTGTCGGTCAACGTGATGTACACCCTGGGGGAGGGCGGGAAGCGGGCGGTCGGGTTCAAGCTCTCCGACGGGATGGAGGTCCCGGACGAGCTGGTGTCGCGGTTCAAGTTCGCGCGGCAGAAGTCGAAGCTCGCCGGCACCATCCGCGGCTCCTTCTTCGTCATCAAGAACGAGTACTGAGGCGCCGGGTGCGGGCCCGGCCGGCGGCTGCGCGCCGCCGGCCGGGCCCGCGTCCGTCCCGTCTCAGCCCTCGAAGGTCCGCTCGTCCAGCAGGTCGAGGTTGCGGAAGACCGGCGGCCCGTCGCACAGCGCCGCCATCTGCGCCGCGAACTCGGTGGTCTCCGGGCGGTCGGAGTTCTCCATCGCCTGCTCGTACGACGGGAACTCCACGATGTTCAGGTACACGTTCTCCTTGTCGCGGTCGCGGGTCTGCATCGCCCGGGACGCCAGGCGCCTGCCCTCGTTCTTCTCCACCCAGGCGTCCAGCAGGGCGTCGAACTCGTCGATGCGGCTCGTCCTGTACTCGATGATCTGAACGAACTTCACGGTCCGGCCTCCTCGATCCGCCGGCACGGCAGCCGGCTGCTCGCTCCAGGATCGGCCGGAGGCGGGCGGGAGGCGAGGCGCCTCACCGAGGCGATCGACAATGGCTTTTTCATGCGAACACCAATGCGATTCGTGTGCGTCTGTTCGTTCGCATTCCATAAAAAGGACAATGGTTCCAGATGAATTGGACCATGCGGAACCGTTAATGCCGAGAGCGCGTGCGCCGGTGGCGCCCCCGGGGGCGGGCGGCCGATCGGGGGCCGCCGTGGCTGACGACCGCGCAGGTCGAGGCGGTGTGCGGCGATGGCCGGCGGGGCGCGCGGCGGACGCCGGAGGGGGTCGACCGGGTGGCGGGGGCGTACGTGTCCGCGCCAAGGCTCGTTCGCGGATCGCAGCCCGCGCCGTGGTGAATATTCCGCTGACACAGCATCCGGAGCGCCGTTGCCCACGAACTCATCGGGATTGAATACTTCTGGTTGTCGCACCGGCGGCGGGGGATTCCCCCTACTGCCGGCCTGCTGCACGGCCCCGTCCGCACCCCCGTGCCGAGGAGGTTCCGTTGGACAACCGCTACGAGGCGTACGCCTACGCAGACCCGCACTTCTACGACTCGCCCCGCCGCTGGGGCGCCACCGAGGAGTTCGCCGCCGTGACCCGCCCGCTGCCGGCAGGTTGGGAGCGGGGCGACCTGGAGATCTGGGCCGTCGTGCGGCCCACCGGGGTGCGGCTGCCGGAGCAGGGCTGGAAGATCCACGTCTCCTCGTGCGCCGAGGACGCGGAGGAGGTCCTGGAGACGGTCTTCGCGTACTGCCTGCGGGAGCGGACGGCCTTCAAGTTCCTGCGCGGACTGCCGATCCTCCAGGTCCAGAACTCCAAGTACGCCCCGCGCGGCGCCAGCGGCAAGTTCTGCACGATCTACCCGGTCGACGACGAGGCGCTGGAACGATGTCTCGACGGCCTGGGCACCCTGCTCGCCGGGCGGCGCGGACCGTACGTCCTCAGCGACCTGCGCTGGGGCGAAGGGCCGCTCTACCTGCGGTACGGGGGCTTCGCCGAGCAGTACTGCCGCAACGAGGCGGGGGAGCGGGTGCTCGCCCTGACCCACCCGGACGGCCGACTGGTCCCCGACGTGCGCGGACCGGGCTTCGCCGTGCCCGACTGGGCGCCGGTGCCGCCGGCCGTCGCCCCCGCCGTCGCCGCGCGGGCCGCCCAGCGCGACAGCGGGCTGCCGTACACCGTGGAGCGGGTCCTGCACTTCTCCAACGCGGGCGGCGTCTACCTGGCCCGCGCCACCGGCGCGGACGGGCCGCAGGTGGTGCTGAAGGAGGCCCGGCCACTGGCCGGCCTCGACCAGCGCGGCGTGGACGCGGTCACCCGGCTGCGCAACGAGCACGCCGTCCTGGAACGGCTCGCCGGCGTGCCCGGAGTACCGGCCCAGCACGGGCTGCTGACGGCCTGGGAGCACGAGTTCCTGGTCCAGGAGTACGTGGAGGGCCGTTCCCTCAGCGAGTGGCTGACCGCCGAGTACCCGCTGATCCACCCGGACGCCGACCCGGACGCCGTCGCCGCCTACACCCGCGACGCGCTCGACATCGTCGACCGCCTGGAGCGGGCGCTGGCCGGCATCCACGCCCGCGGGGTGGTCTTCGGGGACCTCCACCCGCGCAACCTGATCCTGCGCCCGGACGGCGAGCTCTGCTTCATCGACTTCGAACTGGCCAGCACCGAGGAGGACTTCCTCCGCCCGGCGCTCGGCGCCGCCGGCTTCACCGCACCCCGGGGCTACACCGGGACGGAGATCGACCGGTACGCGCTCGCCGCCGTCCGGCTGTGGCTGTTCTACCCGCTCGCCCAACTGCCCGCGCTCGACCCCGGCAAGGCCGCCGAACTCGCCGACGCCATCGAGGCCCGCTTCCCGGTCCCGCCCGGCTACACCGACGCGATCCGCCGCTACCTCGGCGCCGCACCGGACGACGGCCGCACCCGGCGCCCCGCGCTCGGCCTGCGCCGCGCCGAGGCCAAGGCCCTGCTGGCCGCACCCGAGGCGGACTGGCCCCGGATCAGGGACGCGCTGGCCGCCGGGATCGCCGCCACGGCGAGCCCCGAACGCACCGACCGGCTCTTCCCCGGCGACGTCGCCCAGTTCACCCTCGGCGGGCTCGGCATCGCCCACGGCGCCGCCGGCGTCCTGTACGCCCTGCACGCCACCGGCGCACCCGTCGACCCCGACCACGTCCGCTGGCTCGCCGACGCCGCCCGCACCCGCGGCACCACCCCCGGCCTCTACCACGGCGGCCACGGCGTCGCGTACGTCCTCGACCTGCTCGGCGAACGCGAGACGGCCCTGGGGCTGCTGGAACGCCTCGCCGCGCCGGACCGCGACCGGACGGCCGACCCGGGCACCTCACTGGCGTCGGGCGCACCCGGCATCGCCCTGGCCCTGCTGCACTTCGCCGACGCCACCGGCAGCGAGCGCCACCTCGACGAGGCGCTGGCCCTGGCCCGCACCTCGGCCGCCGACCTGGAGAAAGCCGGCCGCGACGACCCCAGGCGGCGCGCCGGACTGCTGGCCGGCGCCTCCGGCACCGCCCTCGCCCTCGTCCGGCTCGCCGAACGCACCGGGGAGCGCGCCCTGCTCGACCAGGCCGAGGCCCTGCTCGAACTCGACCTCGACCGGTGCACCCCCGTCGCCGACGGCACCTTCCAAGTGCTCGACGGGCGCCGCGTCCTGCCCTACCTGGAGACCGGGAGCGCCGGCATCGGACTCGCCGTCGACGCGCTGCTCGCGCACCGCCCCGACAGCCCCACCGGACGGCACGAGGCGGCGATCCGCCGAGCCGCGGAACCCGAATTCATCATCCAGCCCGGCCTGTTCAACGGCCGCGCCGGACTGATCGGCTACCTCGCGCTCACCCGCCACCGCGCCGCCGACCCGGACGGGTCCGCGCTGCTCGACCGCCAACGCGCCCTGCTGACCCTGCACCAGGTCACCTACCAGGGCCACCCCGCCTTCCCCGGCGACCAGCTGCTGCGGCTCTCCGCGGACCTGGCCACCGGATCCGCCGGCGTCCTGCTCGCCCTCGGCACCGCCCTGGCCGGAACCCCGTTCCTGCCCTGGACCGGTACCGCCGCGGCGAACTGACCGCACGCCACCCCCCCGGGCGCCCGCGCGGCGCCCCCACCGAACTCCCGGCCGTCCGGCCGGGTGGGTCACAGTAGTGAGAAGGAGAACAGTCATGGCGATCCTCGACCTCCAGACCATGGAGCTGCCCGAGACCGAGGCGGCCCCGATCGACGACACCCTCGCCAGCACCAGCTCCCTCAGCGTCGTCAACTGCGGGACCAGCACGGTGAGCACCCTGCTCTGCCTGTGACCTGACCCTGCGCCGCCGAGCGCAGCCAGGCACCCATCGCCGGCCGGGCCCGCCGCACCACGGGCCCGGCCGGTACCCGGGCCGCAGCCGACCGCTGCGGCCCGATCCACGTCCAGCAGAGAGGTTGCCCGTGGCCGCCGCCCCGACTCCCCGGACCACCCCCCGCGTCCCCGGCCCTCCGCGGCTGCGCCTGCGCCGCGAACTCACCGCCCACCCGCTGCGGCTCGCCGGCGCCCTGCTGCTCGCCCTCGTCGCCACCGCCGCGGGCCTCCTCCTGCCGCTGCTGGTCCGGGAGATCATCGCCGAATTCTCCGAACACCACCCGCTCGGCCCCGCCGTCCTGGCGATGTGCGGGGCGGCCCTCGCCGGCGCGCTCAGCCAGGCCGCCTCCGGCTTCCTGCTCGCCCGGATCGGCGAGCGGATGACCTACCGGCTGCGGATCCGCCTGATGGAGCACAGCCTGCGGCTGCCGCTGGCCGTGGTCCGCGCCCAGGGCGTCGGCGACCTCGCCGCCCGGATCACCTCCGACGCGCTGCTGCTGCGCCAGGTCGTCGAGGTGGCCACCCAACTGCCGCTCGCCGCACTCACCGTCGGGGCGACCCTGCTCGTCATGGTGTGGATCGACTGGGTGCTCACCCTGGTCACGGTCGGCGCGCTCGCCGTGCTCACCGTGCTGGTCCTGCTGATCCTGCGCCGGATGAAGGGCAACGTCACCGGCCAGCAGGACGCCGTCGGCCGGATCGCCCAGCGCTACACCGCCACCCTGGACGCCCTCACCACCGTCAAGGCGTACCGCGCCGAACCGGTCGCCGCCCGGGCGCTTGCCGCCGACGCGGAGGAGCTGCGGGTGGTGTCGCTGGAGGGGGCGCGGCTCGGCGCGCTCGTCCCGGCGGTGCTGACGCTCGGCAACCAGTTCGCGATGATCGCGGTGATCCTCACCGGCGGCGCCCGGCTGGCCGCCGGCGACCTGGAGGTCGGGGCGTTCGCCGCCTTCCTGCTGTACCTGCTGCAGACCGTCCCGTCGGTGAGCACCCTCGCCACCGGCTTCGGCCGCCTGCAGGCCGGCCTCGCCGCCCGCGACCGCTGCAACGAACTGCTCGACCTGCCGCCCGAGGCCGACCCGCAGGACGCCGCGCTGCCCGTCCCCGCGCCCGTCCCGGACGCGCCCTCGGTGGTCTTCCACGGCGTCAGCTACACCCACGCGGGCGCCGCCGACGCCGCACTGCGCGGCATCTCCTTCACCACCGCGCGCACCGGCCTGACCGCCGTGGTCGGCTCCTCCGGGGCGGGCAAGAGCACCACGCTCGCCCTGATCGACCGGTTCATCCAGCCGTCCGCCGGCTCGATCACCGTCCTCGGCCACGACACCCGCCACTGGCCGCTGGACGCCCTGCGGGCCCGGATCGCCTACGTCGACCAGGCGTTCACCCTGCTGGAGGCCACCGTCCGGGAGAACCTCCAGCTCGGCCGCCGCACCCCCGCCGACCCGCACGAGCTCGACGCCGCGCTCGACGCCGTCGGACTCACCGAGGACATCGCCCGCCTGCCGCAGGGCCTGGACACCCCGATCGGCCGCGAGGCCGACCTCTCCGGCGGGCAGCGGCAGCGGATGGCCCTCGCCCGGGCGCTGCTCTCGGACGCCGAGATCATCCTCCTCGACGAGCCGACCAGCCAGCTCGACGGCCTCAACGAACAGCGCTTCCGCGCCATCGTCGGCCGCCTCGCCGCGACCCGCGCCGTGATCGTGGTCGCCCACCGGCTCTCCACCGTGCAGGACGCCCAGCACGTGGTGGTGATGGGCCGCGGCGCCGTCCTCGACGCCGGCGACCACTCCACCCTGCTGGCCCGCTGCACCCCCTACCGCGACCTGGTCGCCAGCCAGGCCGCCCCCGCGCACTGAGCACCGCCCCCTCCGACCGGCTCGGCCGGAGGGGGCGGCGGTGGCTCAGAACCAGCTCGTGCAGACCACGTCGGGACGCCCGGCGACGCTGCCGCAGGCGCGCATCACCACGCCGGAGTCGCGCCACTGGACGGTGTGGACGTCCTGCCCGTCGGTGATGGTGGTGTGGCCCAACTGCGGCTCCCAGTGGGCGCCGCCGTCCGAGCTCCGGTCCACCCAGACGTGGTCGCCGAGGCCGCCGCGGCTGATCCGGCCCCAGGCGCACTCGGTCGAGTCGCTGTAGCGCAGCTCGATCAGCCGCCCGTCGATCTCCACCGAGCGGCCCGCCGGCGTGCGCGCGTCCGACCCGGTGGGCTCGGTGCCGTCGGTGCAGGTCGCGGCGGGCGCCGGGACGGTGCCCCCGGTCGCGCACTCGGGCACCGGCAGCACGGCCGGCCCCTGGATGTAGATGTTGCTCACCCAGCCCTGGTAGTCCGGCAGGTAGGACCAGACGTCGTTGACGTAGCCCTCGGCCTGGACCAGCCCGCCGTGAGCCTGGCAGGTGATCCGCACCGCGCGGGGCGTCGGGACGGTCGACACCAGGTTCGCCGAGGTGGAGGCGCCGCCGCGGACGTTGACGTCGGAGCCCCAGGTGCTGAACCCGCCCCCGCCGGGCGTGCCCGACTCGTGGCTCAGGTCGCGCCCGGTCCCGCACTCGGGGACGTCGGGGAGCACGGCCGGGCCCTGGAGGTAGATGTTGGTGATCCATCCGCCGTACTCCGGCAGGTACGACCACCAGTCGTTGGTGGTGCCCTCGGCGGTGATGCTGTCGCCGCGCCGCTGGCAGTTCACGTTCACCTGCGTCGGACCGGGCAGCACGGCGACCACCCGGGCGCCGTGCACCGGCTGCTCGCCGAGCCGGATCCAGGTGCCCCACGTGCTGTGCACCGGCCCCGAGGCGCCCGGGTCCGGCCCCGGCTGCCCGACGGTGTCCGGGTTGATCCGGACCGCCATCACGAACTTGTCCGGGTTCAGCACCCGGGCGTGCAGCGGCGTGCCCGACTGGGCGGCCTCGGCGATCCGGTCGCCGCCCAGCGAGAGGGCGACGTGCTCGATCGAGTTGCCGTACCAGTGCTTGTCGCCGAAGAACACGATGTCCCCGGGCTCCAACCCGCCGGGGCCGTAGATCACGGTGTTGTGCGCCGCCGGGTTGGTCAGCACCTTGACCTCGTTGCCGGTGGCTCCGCTCCCGACGATGTCGTAGCCCACGGCCTGCGACCAGACGTACCGCACGAAACCGGAGCAGTCGAAGCCCAGCACGGTGTCGTCGTGCCGGGACGCCTCGTCCTGGCCGTCGAAGTACCCGTAGGTCTTGCCCGGCCGGGTGCCGTGGCCGCCGCCCCAGGTGTACATCGTGCCGGCGGCGACCTCCGCGCAGGCCGCCCTGACCGCCAGGTCCGCCAGCCGGTTCGGCGCCGGCGCGTACAGCTGGCACGGAACGTCGGCCGCCCGGGCCGGTGACGCCGCCGCACCCATGGTGAATCCCGCGCACAGCAGCAGGCCGAGCAATAGGCTCAGCCCGCGCCGCCGTCCGCGTGCGAATCCGTTCCGGAATCCCATCGCCCCTCCACTTCGATCGGGAGGACTTCCCCCGTCCGCGCGGACCAGCCGTTTTGCATGTCCGCGACGAACGAGAGCTTAGCCGTGCACGGAAGGGCTCCTGACGGACCCTACGGCTTGCGCGCGTAGGCGAGGGTGAAGGCGGAGTCGGCCGGGCCGCCGGCCGGACCGTCGCAGTGGACGTCGATCGGGAGCGCGGGCGGGCGCTGGTGGCCGCCGGGCTGATGCTGCTGTGACCAACCGGGGCCTCGTAGCGCACCGTCGCGTACGGCCTCCCCCGCCGGTGCAGCGGGTTCGGACGCTCCGTCTTCCTTGTGGTGCAAGCCGATTGCGCCAAGGCGTGCGCGGCAGCGCGGGCGTGCACCGGCTCGTGCGCGGCGCACGCGGTGCGCGTGGGTTCAGGCGCCGCTGAACTCGTCGGCGGCAGCGGCGTCCCAGAGGCCCGTCCAGGCGGCCACCGGCACGACCAGCTTCGGCCCGCCCGGGTCCTTGCTGTCGCCGACCACCATGAGGCCGTGGGACTCGACCAGGGCCTTGGACCAGATGACGCACGAGCCGCCGTTGCCGCTGTAGCGGCTCTTCTCGTAGCTCAGTTCGTTCAGGTTGATGCCGTCGTACATCATGCTGACAGTTCCTTCCGGGCCTGGCGGATCACTGCAAGGGATGCCGCCTGGGACAGTGCCTCGACCTGCAGCCGATCGTAGTCCCTGTCCCACTCCGTCACTGTGGCGATATCCCGCTCCAGGTAACCCCTTTGGTGGGTTTCCGTGTAGCCGAGCGTGGTGCCGTCCCGCAGGGTCAGTAGGATCACCGGGCGCAAAAACGGCCGGCCCTCGCCGAGGTCGAAGGGGGCGATCTGGATGATGAACGTCGGCTGCTCGGCGAGGCGCTCCAGGTGCTCCAACTGGCGTGCGAGGACGGCCGGCCCGCCCACCGCGCTGCGGACGCAGCTCTCGTCCAGCACGGCGTGCACCAGCGGCGGGGGCCTGCGCTCCACGCTGCCCTGGCGGGTGAGCAGGAAGGCGACGCGCTCGTCCGCCTGCTGGCGGGTGGCGCTTCCCCGGGCGACGGCCCCGGCCTCCAGCGCCTGGGCGTACTCGTGGGTCTGCAGGAGCCCCGGGACCACGCCCAACTCGAAGATGCGGATCACCGAGGCCCCGGCCTCCTGCTGGGCGTACTCCGGGAAGCCCTCGAACAGGGCGGTGTGGCTGATGTTCCAGTACATCAACTCGAGGGTGCCGCCGGTGTCGAGGGCCGCGTCCGCCCGCTGGGCCAGTACGAGAGTGGGATTGCGTTCCGCTCTTTCGATACATGACAGGTAGCTGTCGCTGTAGCCGATCAGCCGCCCGAAGCGGACCTGCGAGAGCCCCTTCGCCTCGCGTGACCTGCGCAGTTGGACGCCGAACGCCGCAACCGGAGATGACGACGGGTCAAGCTCGGTACGTCGCACGGCCGATCCCCCTGAGAGCTCCGAGTCCCACACCCGCAAGTGTCAAGTGCGGGGGACTTCCGATGCTAGCCTCGCAAGCCGATCCTTGAATGCAGAACGTGACGACAGGTGAACGGAGCGGTAGGTGGAATACGGGCTGGAGGAGGACGAGGAGCAGCGGTTGAGGCGGTTCCGCGCACTCGGCGAGGAGACCGCCGAGCGCCTGGAGACGGCCTTCCGGCTCGCGGGTCTCTGTCCACCACCGGGTCTCTCCCCGCAGTACGGCGTCCGGGCGATGGCGGACGGTGCCCACATCGCCCTCGGCGGGGCCGGCGCGCACTGGTCCGCGCAGCTCGCGAACGTGCTGATCGAGTACGCGGTCCTCAAGGGCTACGTGGTGACGGGCGGTGACGTGCGGTCGGTGATCACGGTGGAACAACTGGCCGCGCTCGGTCTGGTCCCCGCGGTGATCCCCGCGGTCCCGGACGTTCAGGCGGTGCGTCCGAAGCTGACGCTGTACCGGGAGTCGGCGGGGAGCAGCTCCGGGGCCGCGTGACGGTCCCGCCGTTCCGGCGGGCGGTGGCCGGGGGCGTCCATTGAGAAGCCGGCGAAGCAGATGACGCTCGCCGCGCAGTGGAGGCCGGAGCCGGTGCTGCGTGTCCCGGGTCGCTCACGCCAGCTACCGGATCGCTCCGGGGTTCAACTCAGCTGGTCGCGCACGAGATCGAGGAATGCCTGTCGGCTCGGACGGATGTGCGCCCAGACCTTCTCGTCCTGCGGACCTTCCGGATCTTCGGGGCCCTTCCTGATCACCTCCTGCACTGCCCACGCGAGCCTGCGTGCCGCTTCACTGACCTCGGACGCGCACAGTATGTGGATCGTCTTCTGCGTCACCCACACCCTGTCAAGGACCTGCCGTGCCCGGGCCTGCCACTGTTCGTCAGCCAGGTTGTGGTGATACCGGTCCACCGCGACCCGTTCCGCTTCCTGCACCGCGGACAGGAACTCGATGAGGTGAGTAAGCCGCTCGTTGCGGCGCGCCTCGGCACGTTCACGAGCACTGCGGCGCGCCTCGCCGCGTTCCAAGGCGCGTCCTGCCGAGCGCTGGGCCAGCATCGACATGAGCCCGCCGAGCAGGACGCCGATGAGCGGCGCAAGCGTTGTCCACACAACGTCCGACTATGACATCGATGGCGGTAACACGGCACGGGGTTCGGGCAATCCAGGGCCTGGGCTTGGGCCTGGGCCCGGGCCGGGAGACCCGGCACGGGCGGCCAAGATCGTTCTGTGGCGAATGACCTGGATGCCTTCCCCGCCGCACTGCGTGCGAAGATCGACGACGAGATGACGGGCGCCCGGTGGCCGGGCCACCCCCCGGCTGACCGATTCCGAGCTCGTCCGCCTCGCCGCCGCCCAGGCGGTGCTGGGCTTCACCTCGGAGTCCAGGTGGCCGCGGTTCGTCAGCTCCCGCCTCGACAACCACGGATCACTTCGGAGTGACTCGTCCAGGATCTCGGTCACGGGCTGTGCTCCTCCTCGTTCGTCGAACAGCGCCGGCACCGGATGGCTTGCGCCCGCTGCGACTTCTGCACCCCCGAGGAACCGGCGGAAGCCCAACTCGTCCCCCCGGCTGCCCGACACCACCTGACTCCACCGACGGAAAGTGCTGCTGACATGCGACCCACCCTCTTCACCCTCGACCTCCCCGGCCCCGGACGACTGAGCACCATGGCCAGACCCCGCGGCAATGACTGGCTCGAGGACGAGATGGCCGCGCTGAAGAACCACGGCGTCGACGTCCTGGTCTGCGCCCTGACCGGCCCCGAACTCGACGAACTCGGCCTCACCGACGAACCCGCGGCAGCCGCAGCGGCCGGGCTGCAGTTCGTCGCGCTGCCCATCCCCGACCGCGCCGTCCCCGACCGCACCGCGATCCTGCCGACCCTGCACGGACTCACCGAGCGGCTGTGCGGCGGCGCACACGTCGTCACCCACTGCCGAGCCGGCATCGGACGCTCGTCCCTCCTCGCGGCCTCCCTCCTCATCCTCGGCGGCGTCGATCCCGACACCGCCTGGAACCACGTCGAACGAGCCCGCGGACTCGCCGTCCCGGACACCGCCGAGCAGCGGGAGTGGACCATGGGACTGCTCGGTCAGGCGTGGTGTTGACACATCGGATCCCGCAGGACGGTCCGGTCGACGTGGCCTTCGACAACGCCGGAGCTCCACGGCAGTGCCAGGCCGGCGGTCAGCGTGGCGGCAGGCCGGCCGGGGTCGGTCCGGTGCCGTCGGCGGAGGGCAGGTCCCGCTCGTAGTGGACGAAGTGGTCGGCCGGGACGAAGGTGTCGTAGAGGCGGCGGGCGGGGTTGTCCTGCGCGGTGAGCCAGTGCACGCGCGCCCAACCGCGGGCGGCGGCGAGGTCGAAGAGGTCCTGGACGAGCAGGCGGCCCGCCCCGAGCCCGCGGTGGACGGGGTCCACGAAGAGGTCCTCCAGGTAGCAGACCTGACCGGTGAGCCATGTGCTGTGGTGGAGCACGCTGTTGGTGATGCCGATCACCGCGCCGTCGTGCTCGGCGACGCGGCCCAGCAGCGGCTGGTGCGGATCGAGGAGCCGCCGCCAGGTGGAGTCGGTGACCGCTGCGGGCACGGCGGACTCGTAGAAGTCGAGGTACCCGGCCCACAGTCGGCGCCAGTCCTGCTCGTCGGCCGCGACGAGGTCACGGATGGTGATCGTAGGGGTTTCGGACATCCGGGCTCCAGGTGAGAGTGATCGGACCGCGTGCACGGTTCACCGTGATCGACACGATGAGGATCATGCCGTCCGGGGCAGCCATGTCCAACTCGCCCCGATCACGCGCCGGCTCGTCAAACGGATTGGACAGGCGGTGCGGGCTTGCTAAGGTTCGAGGCACCGTGACAGGACGCGAGGAGGTGTGACCCATGAGAGCTGGATCGAGGTGGGTGCTCCCCCTTTCCCTCACGGTGACCGACTGACCCAGGTGTCGATCGGGAGCGCCCGGCCACAACGCAGGCACTCCCGAAAGGCGAAAGCCATGAACACCACCTTCACCGTCACCCGGGTCGACGAGACCCGGTGGCAGGCCCTGGCCGGCGACCTGGTCGTCGGCCACGGCGACCTCTCCCCGCGCACCGACGGCCGGCGGTTCGTCAGCATCGACGTCTGGGACGACGCGGCATTCGCGCCGCTCGCCGAGGCCATGCTCACCGCCCTGCCCGGCCCGCTGCGCACCGTCGTCGCGGGCGACGACGGCGACCTGACGTCCCGCTGGGAGCGGGCCGGGTTCGCCCCCGAGCGGCGGGAGTGGGAGTACCTCCTGCCCACCGCCCGCGCACCGCGACGGCAGGCGGCCGAGGACGTGACGGTCCTGCCCGCCGGCACGGCCGACGAGGCCGGACTGCGGGCCCTCGACCGGGCCGTGCGCGCCGAGGTCGAGGCCGGCCCCGGCTGGCACACCATGCCCGCCGAACTCCGCTCCGGCCCGCCCGGGGACACCCTGGTCGACCCGTCGCTGTACGCGGTCGCCGTCCACCGGGGCCGGTACGCCGGCCTGGTCCGCGTGGTCCGGGTCCGCGAGCGGGCCCGGATCGGACTGCTCGCCGTCCGCGCCGCCCACCAGCGGCACGGCGTCGGCCGGTCCCTGCTCACCCACGCCCTGCACACCCTGCACGATGCCGGGGTCCCCACCGCGTGGGCCGAGGTGGACCGGTCGAACACCGCCGCCACCGCCCTGTTCGAGAGCCTCGGCGCCGAACGCGCCGGCCACACCCTGCAACTGGTGCGCCGCTGACTCCGGTCGGCCCGCCCACCGCCCGACACCCCTCCACCCCACACCAGAGAATCGAGAAGCCTTGCCACGAGTGTCCAAGGGCCTGGAGATCGAGGGCACCGTCCTCGAGTGCCTGCGCAACGCCACCTTCACGGTGGAACTGCAGAACGGCCACAAAGTGCTCGCCCACATCAGCGGGAAGATCCGCAAGAACTACATCAAGATCCTCCCGTTCGACCGCGTCCTGGTCGAACTCAGCCCGTACGACCTGACCCGGGGACGCATCATGTACCGCTACCGCAACTGACGGGTCGCCCCGCCCCGCCGCCCTGCCGCTCCGGCGGCGGGGCGGCCGCGGGGCCGCGGGGCCGCGGAAAATCCCGGTGCGGGACGGCGGCGTGCGGCTAAGCTGCCGATGTGGCCGTCGTAGCGATCTCTCGCCGATTTACCGGCCCCCCGGCCCCCGATGGGCGCCGCAGGGGTCGGACCTCGCCACGTCTCCGGAGCTGAGCGGGCCGACCGCCGAGCGGCCGGGCCCAGGGGCCGGGGGGTTCCACCACCCCCGTCACCGCCCTTGGCCTGGAGGCCGACATGCCCGCCCATCTCTCCGCCGACAAGCTCGCGCTCGACCTGTCCGTCCGGGACCTCACCGACCCCGCCGCCGGACCGCACGCCCTCCAACTCGTCCTCGACCGCGCGGTCGAGGCCCTGGCACAGCGCTGGGGCTGCGAGGTCCGCTCCTACCGCGGCGAGCGGACCGTCAGCGTCGAGGACAACTACGACAACCTCGGCTACCGCGCCGACGACATCACCCGGGACGCCCGCTACACCCGCTACGTCGACGACCGGACCATGCTGCGCAGCCACTCCAGCGCCCTGGTCCCCGCCGCCCTCCGCGCGCTGGCCGCCGACCCGGACCCGGCCGAGGACGTGCTCCTGGTCTGCCCCGGCCTGGTCTACCGGCGTGACAGCATCGACCGGCTGCACACCGGCACCCCCCACCAGCTCGACCTGTGGCGGCTCACCCGCCGCCCGGCCCCCATGACCACGGCCGACCTGGACGACATGGTCACCACCCTGGTCGACGCGGTCCTCCCAGGCGCCGAACACCGCCACGAGGACCGCGTCCACCCGTACACCCGCTCCGGCCGCCAGGTGGACGTGGAGCGCGACGGCGAGTGGATCGAAGTGGCGGAGTGCGGTCTGGCGCACCCCCGGGTGCTGGCGCGGGCCGGCCTGGACGCCTCGTGGAGCGGGCTCGCGCTCGGCATGGGGCTGGACCGCATGCTGATGCTGCTCAAGAACATCCCGGACATCCGGGTCCTGCGCTCGGCCGAGCCGGCGGTGGCCGCCCAGATGGCCGACCTCTCCCCGTACCGGCCCGTCTCCGCGATGCCGGCGGTCCGCCGGGACCTGTCGGTCGCCGTCGACCGCGACGACCTGGCCGAGGACCTCGGCGACCGGGTCCGCGACGCGCTGGGGGCGGACGCCGGCTGCGTGGAGTCGGTCGAGATCCTCGCCCGGACACCGTGCGCCGAGCTCCCCCCGCAGGCGCTGGAACGGCTCGGAGCCCGCCGGGACCAGGACAACGTCCTGCTGAAGGTCGTCCTGCGGCACCTGGGCCGGACCCTCACCGACCACGACGCCAACCTGCTGCGCGACCGCGTCTACGCCGCGGTCCACCGGGGCAGCGCCCACCAGTGGGCGACGGGCGGCTGACCCGGGGGCGCGCCGCTCAGCACCAGGTGCGGGCGGCCAGGACGAGGGTGGCGACTGCGGCGAGCAGGAGGACCGCGTTGAGGGCGATCCGGCGGTCGCCGCGCGCCAGGTGGACGCCGGTGGCGGCGAGCTGGAGGAGGACGAATCCGGCCGCCGCCGCGGCCGCGAGGCAGGGGGCGGTGCCGGCCAGCGGGGGGAGGACCAGGCCGAGCGCCCCGAGCACCTCGACCAGGCCGACGGCCCGCACGGCGGGCATCGGGGTGCGGTCCACCCACTCCATCATCGGGAGCAGCTGCTCGCGGCTGTGGAGCAGCTTGACGCCGCCCGCGTAGAGGTAGAAGACGGCGAGGAGCCCGGCCAGGGTCCAGGTTGCGAAGGTCATGGCCCGATCCGACCGCGCGGGCGGGCCGGGTGTCCAAGACCCGTCCCGGGCAGCCGATACCGTACGGGTATCGTGGCCGCATGGAGCTGCGCACGCTGCGGTACTTCGTGGCGGTGGCCGAGGAACTCCACTTCGGCCGGGCCGCCGTCCGGCTGCACATGAGCCAGCCGCCGCTGAGCCGGGCGATCCGGCGCCTGGAGGACGACCTCGGGGCGCAGTTGCTGCTGCGGTCGGCGGCGGGCGTGGCGCTCACGCCGGCCGGCGGGGTGCTGCTGGCGGAGGCGCGGGACCTGCTGGAGCGGGCCGCGCGGATCCGCGGGCGGGTGGCGTCGGCGGCCGGCCCCGCCGTGCTGACCGTCGGGCTGCTGGGGGACAGTTCGGACCCGGCGGTGACGCGGCTCGCCGCCGAGTACCGCGGGCGCCACCCCGGCGTGGAGGTGCGGATCCGGGAGACCGACCTGACCGATCCGACCTGCGGGCTGCGCGCCGGGCGGGTGGACGTCGCGCTGACCCGCGGCCCGTTCGGCGCCGACGGGTTGACGGTCCGCGAGCTGCGGGCGGACCCGGTGGGGGCGGTGCTGCGGGCCGACGATCCGCTGGCGGGACGGGCGGGCCTGACCCTGGCCGACCTGGCCGGGCGGCCGTGGTTCCAGTTCCCGCCCGGGACGGACCCCGCGTGGCAGGCGTACTGGAACGGCGGCGAGCCGCGTGAGGGCCCGGTGGTCCGGGCCGTCCAGGAGTGCCTGCAGGCCGTGCTGTGGAGCGGCACGGTCGGGATCGCCCCGCTCGGCCACGACCCGGCCGCCGGGCTGGCCCTGGTGCCGGTGGCGGACATGCCGCCGAGCCGGGTGGTGGTCGCCTGGCGGGAGGGCGAGGAGAGCGTTCCGGTGCGCGAGTTCGTCCGCATCGCGCGGACGGTGTACGGGGGCTGAGCCGCCCGGCGGCCGCCCCCGCCGATCGGCAATCGCCCCCGCCGCCCGGCGGCCGACCCCGCCGATCGGCAGCCGACCCCGCCGTTCCGGGTCGGCCGGACGGGTGCGACGCTCCGTCAGCCGGCCGCGGAGCGGAGCCGCACGCAGCACTCGCCGGGGGCGGGGTCGAGGACGGCCTCGACGCCGGTGACCTCCAGTCCGTCGAGGTAGCCGGTCAGGAAGGCGTGGTTCATGCCGCACACCAGGGCGGGCGCCTTGGCGGCCAGCGGGTGGAAGGGGCAGTTGCGCAGCCGCACCTCCGCCGGAGCCTCCCGGGTCGGCTCGAAGCCGTACGCCTCCAGCATCCGTTCACACATCGTCAGGCCGCGTTCGGCGCCGAGACGGCCGGGACGGGCGGCGTCGCGGTCCGCCCCGCCGAGCGCGCGACCGCGCCGGCCCGCGACCTGGACGGCGGTGTCGGTGGCGGGCTGTTCGCCGGACTGGGCCAGCACCGCGTCGAGCAGCAGCTCGGCCAGCAGCTCGTGCCGGCGGTCGGGGATGCTCACGGTGATCTGCGCGTCGGTGGGCTCGTAGAGCCGGGGCCGGCGGCCGACCTTGCGGGGCGCGTCGGGGGCGTCGGGCGTGCCGAAGTGGGTGCGCAGCAGGCCGACGCCGACGAGCTTGTCGAGGTGGAAGGCCGCGAGCTTGCGCGAGATGCCGACGCTGGCCGCCGCCTCGTCGCGGGTCACCGGCCGACCCGCCCGCCGGACGAACGCGAACATCCGCCGCCGGGACTCCTCGCCGAGGGCGCTGACGGAGTCGATCCCGTCCGTCGGCGTCACGGTCGTCGCACTCTCATCGCTGGCCACGCGCCCACGATAACTCCTACCGGCGCGGGCCGACCTGTCCGTGCGGCGCTCTGGCCTGTGCTCTTGACGGCCGCGGGGAATAAAGACAACACTTGTTGGTGAAATAGCCGGGAAGGGGTCGGGTCATGCGCAGTGAGCGGCAGGTGCGGGGGCAGCAGCGAGTGAGCGCGGTGGTGGACATGTACGACTTCCAGGTGGCGGCGGCCGAACCGGTGCCGGCGCCCATGCCGATGCCGGGGCCGATGTCAGGGCCGGCCGGGGCGGCGTTGCGGGTCGTCCCGGACGCCGACGGCATCGACCTCGCGGCGGCCGAGAGCGCCGCCGCCGGGTTCCTGAAGGCCCTGGGCATCTCCACCGCCCGGGAGGGCATGCGCGGCACTCCCGGACGGATGGCGCGCGCCTACGCCGAACTGTTCAGCCCCCGCCCGTTCGACCTGACGACCTTCCCCAACGAGGAGGGCTACGACGAGCTGGTCCTCGCCCGGTCGATCCCGCTGCGGTCCGTCTGCGAGCACCACCTGCTGCCCTTCGTCGGCACCGCCCACGTCGGCTACCTGCCCGGCGGCAGGATCCTCGGCCTGTCCAAACTCGCCCGGGTCGTCGAGTACTTCGCGTGCCGCCCGCAGGTGCAGGAACGCCTGACCAAGCAGATCGCCGACTGGCTGCAGCAGCAGCTCGACCCCAAGGGAGTCGGCGTCGTCGTCGAAGCCGAGCACACCTGCATGACCCTGCGCGGCGTGCAGGCCACCGGTTCCAGCACCGTCACCTCGACCCTGCTCGGCACCCTGCGCGAGGACGCCCGTTCGCGCGCCGAGTTCCTCGCCCTGACCGGCCTCACCGGCATCCCCGGCTGAGCGCCGGCCGGCGGGGTCACGCGGCGCGGCGCTCCTTCGTCCGGTGCTTCGACGAGTCCTCCGCCGCGTCCTTCGCCGCACCCCCGGACAGGCCGGACCGGACCAGGGCGGCGGCCAGCCGGGCCTCGTCCCCGGGCGGCACCAGAGCGCCCAGCCCGCGCGGCGTGTGCGGCAGGCCCAGGCCCCTCGCCGCCCGGCAGGCCCGGTCGTCGAAGAACGGGCGCAGCTGGGGCCAGACCGCCTGGACCTCCCGGCAGAAGATGTCCGCCCCGACCGCGCCGATCCGCGGGACCTCCCGGAGCAGCCCGCGCAGCGCGTCGACGTCGCCGCCGGCCTCCTCGCGCATCCCGCGCAGATCGCCGCGCCAGCGGCCGAGCACCAGCCCCGCGCCGTCGCCGAGGGCCGTCGCGGTGCTCTCGTCGTAGCGGACGTAGTGCGCCCGGCCCAGGGCGTCCACCCGCTCCTGCCAGGACGAGTCCGCCATCGCCCGGGGCGTGCGCAGCCCCGCCGCGAACAGTTCGCGGGCCGCGTCGGTGGCGACACCGGCCCTGATCCGGACCGAGCACAGGACCGTGAGCACCAGCAGTCGGTACAGCGGCGCCGGCTTGTCGCGCAGCGTGATGCCGGCCTCCTCGGCGTACGTGCGGCCGTGCTCGGCCAGCAGTCGCGCGGTGACCGTGTCGACGCCCATCGCCCTCACCTCGCCCTCCGTCGCCGTGCCGGGCGGCCCTTCCGTGCCGCCCGTACTCCTGCGACTGCCCCGGATCCGCGGCGTCACGCCGGTCGTGGACCCGGGGCCGCGCCGGTCAGTCGCCGACGGCCACGTCCACGTCGGCCTCCCAGCGGAGCAGGTCGCCGGGCTGGCACTCGAGGACCTCGCAGAGCGCGGCGAGGGTCGCGAAGCGCACCGCCTTGGCGCGGCCGTTCTTGAGGACGGCCAGGTTGGCGGGCGTGATCCCCACGCGCTCCGCGAGCTCGCCGACGGACATCTTCCGCCGGGCCAGCATCACGTCGATGTCGACGGCGATCGGCATCAGATCACCTCGTCCAGCTCGGCCTGCATCCGCGTCGCCTCGACGTCGCGGGCGACGGCCTGGGCGAGCAGCATCCGCAGCACCAGCACGATCAGCGCGACCCCGAGGACCGCCACACCGATCCCGGCCATGATGACGGTCACGCCCGGGTCCTCGCGCTGGCCCGGCGCGTTGACGGCCGTCACCGCGAACCACGTCAGGGCGGCCGCCACGATCGAGCCGATCACGCCGTCCACGTACCGGAACGCGGCATGGGAGAACACCGTCCCCCGCCGCACCATCCCCACCAGCCGCCAGACGCAGACCAGGGCGACCTCGGCCGACAGCAGGCCCACGATCGTGATCACCCGGAACGCGGTCAGCGGCACCGACCCGTCCTCCGGATCGCTTCCGCTGATCAGCATCCACGCCATCAACACCTGCACCAGCACGGTGCCGGTGAACACCACCGCGAGCACGGCGCGCAGCGCACCCACTGTCAGTCTTCCCACAGCTCATCCTTCCATCGACTTACGATGGAAAGCTATCGAAAAACGATAGATCCCACAAGGTGTCTCTCCTCCGACCTGGCCGACGTCGGCGACGAGGACGCTGCTGGGGTCGACTGTCTCCACCGTCCGCCTTCGCGCCAAGGTCACCCGAGCCGCCGGCTCCTGTGCCGCCGAGCTCGCGACGGCTTCAAGCCCGTCGAGTCCGCCCAGGCCCGCCGGCGGGCCGCCAACGGTGCCCACCTCGTCCCGCTCGTCCGTGCGGAGCCCGATCCGAGCGCGGCCGACTCGTCGAACGCCCTGAGATCATGGCGGCATGATGGCGAGCCCCGACTCCGACCGGCCGGCGGTCGACGCGGAACTTCTGATCGATCACCTACGGGCCGTGGACGAGACCCGGGCGACCGCAGCCGTGCGCTGCACGCGCGGGCCGGTCCGCCTCGGCGCACGCTTCCACCACATCCGTGACACCACGGCGTCGATCGACCTGGAGCTGACCCGGATCCTCTTCTACGGGCACCCGGTCGACGAACTCGACCCCGTCTGCACGGCTCTCGTCACCCTCCGCGGCGCAGGAACCGCCCTGCTCGCCCCAGGCGACAACACCAACGGCCGGCACGCCATCCAGGGCACCAACCCGCCCTCATGACCACGCTCACTCGATCCCCAGGTAGTGACAATTACTCGACGCGCTACGGCAAGCGCCTACGTCTTTCGCGGCACCACGTGTCCCCTGGAAGGAAGTGGGGAAGGTCGTCCATCGCTTCGGAAGGAGCGAATACAGGCCGCGTGAGCAGGTGGTCACCTGCCATGTAGGTGAGCTCTGCATCGGGCCCGAGGATCTCGGCCGGTCGACCATCCACTGAGCGTTTTCAGCGCGGGCACCGATCGGGTGACGGCTGGGTGACGTCAGCGGGCAGCGAAACGAGCGAGGCTCTCCGGCGGTTGAGTGAGATGTCTGACGTCTCAACTCGGTGGCCGGAGAGCCTCGTTGGTTGTCTATCCTGCATCACTTGACCTGCCGCACGCGCTGGTGGAGTGGGTCACCATGCTGATTGTCACCCGTGAGGGTGACCGGCGCTGCAAGCTCCGGCCGTCGCAACGCGCGATCGTCGCGCTGGTGTACCTGCGCAAGCACGACACGCTCGCGCAGATCGCGGCCGGGTTCGGGATCAGCGTGGGTACGGCCCACGCCTACGTTCGTGCGGTGACCGGGCATCTCGCCCGCAAGGCGCCGGGGCTGACCCGGGCCCTTCGCGAGACGGACGGGGCATACGTACTGGTCGACGGCACCCTGGCCGAGTGCGACCGGGTCGGCGACGGCCGTGCCGATTACAGCGGCAAGCACCGCCGCCACGGCGTGAACCTGCAGGTCATCACCAATCCCGTTGGCAAGCTCGCGTGGATCTCACGACCGCTGCCGGGCCGAATCCACGACCTGACCGCGGCCCGGCACCACCGGATCGTCGAGACCTGCGCCCGGCTGCGGATCCCGGCGCTCGCGGATCTGGCCTATACCGGAGCCGGCCCAGGCGTCGCCGTTCCGGTTCGCCGCCGGCCCAAACGCGAGCTGACCGCGAAGGAGAGGTCCCTGAACAAGGCCCATGCCAGGCTCCGCTGTCCGGTCGAGCGCGGCGTCGCCACCCTCAAGCATTGGCGCATCTTCCGACACGCCCGCTGCAGCCCCAACTGGCTCACGTCAGCCGCCAGGGCGGTCCTCACCCTGGAGAGGCAACGCTGAAAATGCTCACTTCTCCAGGTCGGAAGGTACTCGGCCGACCAACGCCACGCCGTCCGCGGGACCATGAAGCCTGCGGCAGGCCTTGCAGAGCAAGATCTGCCGGACACGGCCCGGACCGACCTGTGCGATCGGAGGCTCAAGGAACGTCAACAGAACACCGGTTCGGGGAACGCGGGCCCCTGAAAACGTCGTTGATCCCCGCGGAGAGGAGCACAGTGAAAACGCGACAGAAGGACCGCGACGTCCCCGGACCGCAGGCACCCTGGAACGAGATCAAGCCACTGCTGTGGATGGGCGGACACTTCTGGACCGATCAGGCCGGTGAGTTGCAGCCTGCCGTCGCGGGCAGAGAGTTCGACTTGGTCATCAGCCTGTTCACCCGCGCCGGCCACGGTCCGCACCCCGGTGTGGAACATCTGATCACCGAGATCCCCGACGGCCCCCTCACGGCGGAGCAGATCCACTCGGTCCAGCAGCTTGCCCTCACTGCCGCGTACGCCGTGCGAAGCGGCCACACCGTCCTGGTCCGCTGCCACTCCGGCTACAACCGCTCCGGCCTCGTCGTGGCGCAAGCCCTGATCGAGCTGGGCCAGGACACTGCCACGGCGATCGACCTCATCCGGCAGAGACGATCCCCCTGGGCCCTCAACAACCAGACCTTCGAGCAGTACCTCACCGCCGGTCTCGACGTCGCGTATCTCCTGACCGGGCTCGACGCCCTCACCTGATCTCGCCCGCCCAGAAGTTGGAGATCAAGCTCAGGCGTTGACCGCGCCGGTGGCGAGGAGGCCCATCAGGAGGAGGCCGATGACGATGCGGTAGACGACGAAGGCGTTGAAGGAGTGCTTGGCGACGTACTTGAGCAGCCAGGCGATCGAGGCGTAGGCGACGCCGAAGGAGACGGCGGTGCCGACGACGACGGGGAGGGGGTCGACGCCGCTGCCGAGGGCGTCCTTGAGTTCGTAGAGGCCGGCGCCGGTGAGGGCGGGGATGCCGAGGAAGAAGGAGAGGCGGGTGGCGGCGACCCGGTCGAGGTCGAGGATCAGGGCGGTGGACATGGTGGCGCCGGAGCGGGAGAAGCCGGGGAAGAGCAGGGCGAGGATCTGGGCCGCCCCGACGATCATGGTGTCGCGCAGGTCGGTGTCGTCCTCGCCGCGCTTGTGGCGGCCGACGTGGTCGGCGACCCACATGAGTCCGCTGCCGGCGATCAGCGAACCGGCCACCACCCACAGGGAGGCGAGCGGCCCGTCGATCAGCGGCTTGGCGGCGAGGCCCACGACGACGATCGGGGCGGTCGCGTAGATGACCCACCAGGCGAACTTGTAGTCGTGGTGGTACCGCTCCTCGCGGTCGACCAGGCCCCGGCCCCACGCGGAGACGATCCGGACGATGTCCTTGAAGAAGTAGACCAGGACGGCGGCGATCGCTCCGACCTGGATCACCGCCGTGAAGCCGACGACGGCCTTGTCGTCGACCGGGATCCCCATCAGCCCCTCGGTGATCTTCAGGTGGCCGGTCGAGGAGATCGGGAGGAACTCGGTCACCCCCTCGACCACTCCGAGCACGGCGGCCTGCATCACGCTGATGGCACTCACGGCGGACTTCCTCGCTTCACGGCGGTTCCGGTACCGGACCAGCTTGCCGTACGGCGGGGGTCCGCGAGCGCAGTCGGTGGCGGGTCGTCAATTTCCAGGTCAGCCCTTGAGCCGGTGTTCACCCGGCCGTTCCCGGAGCCGTACACGCTGCTGCCCGCACGGACTTCGTGCGGCGCACCCCCCCGGAAGACAGCGCATGGACAGACGCATCCGCGCGGCCGCCTGCCTCGCCCTCGCCATGGGCGTGGTGCCGGCCAACGGCCGCGACGGCGGAGCAGGGCGGCGGCCCGACCCGCGGCGCCCGGGGCGCCGAGCACGGGCGGCCCGGCGTCAGCCGTACAGTGCGGCCATCGCCCGGGACGCGGCCGCGAGGCGCTCGCGCAGGTCGGGCGGGGCGAGGACCTCGACCTGCGGGCCCAGCATCAGGAGTTGGCCTTCCGCGTGCGTCGCGCTCTCGATCGGGATCGAGGCGCGGCGCCAGCCGCCCGGGTGCTCGGGCGTCCCCGCGTCGACGGCCTCGACGACGGCGGGCGCCGCGGTCTCCCGCAGCCGTTCGACGCCGGCGGGGGAGATGCGGATCTCGGCGCGCCCCTGCCAGAGCCGCTCCTGGAGGCGCTCGGCGCGCTCCTGCCAGTGCGCGGCCAGGTCGAAGCCCGGCGGAACCTCGAACTCCTCGTCGAGTGGCCGGAGTTCGAGGATCTGGCTGATCCGGTAGACCCGCGGCGCGTCGCCGCCCGCGTGGGCCACCACGTACCACTGGCCCGCCTTGAGCACGATGCCGTACGGTTCGAGCCGCCGCTCCACGAGCTCGGGGGCGTACCAGCGCCGGTAGCGGACCCGGACCGCCCGCCGCTGCCACACCGCCGCCGCGACCGCGGGCAGGTGCGGGACGTCGTCGGCGTTCCGGTACCAGCCGGGCGCGTCGAGGTGGAAGCGTTCGCGGACGCGCCGGGCCCGGCGGCGCAGGCCCTCCGGCAGGGCGGCCTCCAGCTTGAGCTCGGCGGCGGTCAGCACCGGGCCGAGCCCCAGCTCGGCCGCCGGCCCGGGCAGCCCGGCGAGGAACAGCGCCTCCGCCTCGCCCGCGGTCAGCCCGGTCAGGCGGGTGCGGTAGCCGTCGAGGAGCGCGTATCCGCCGTCGTGGCCGGGCTCGCCGTACACCGGGACGCCGGACGCGGCGAGCGCCTCGACGTCCCGGTAGACCGTCCGGACGGAGACCTCCAGCTCCGCCGCGAGCTCGGCGGCGGTCATCCGGCCGCGGTTCTGCAGCAGCAGGAGGAGGGAGAGGAGTCGGTCGGCGCGCATGGCGCGGAAATCTAGCCGCATCCACTGACAGTCGGTGTCAGTGGACCGGCCCTAGCGTCCCGGCCATGGACAACAGCACCGGCTTCGGCTTCTTCACCGGCACCTACGACGTGGTCAACCGTTGGCGCAAGGACTTCCTCGACCCGGCCGAGGGCGACGGGCGCTGGGAGGAGTTCCCCGGCGTGACCCGGGCCTCCGCGCACTTCGACGGCCGCGCCAGCTTCGACGAGATCGAGTTCCCGACCAAGGGCTTCGCGGGCCTGACCCTGCGCCTGTACGACCCCGCGGCCGACGCGTGGTCCCTGTACTGGGCCAGCGGACGCACCGGCACCCTCTTCCCGCCCGTCACCGGAGGCTTCCGGCCGGACGGCACGGGCCTCTTCCTCGGCGACGACGAGTACCGGGGCCGCGCCGTGCGGGCCCGCTTCCTCTGGTCGGGGATCACCGCGACCACCGCCCACTGGGAGCAGGCGTTCTCCGTCGACGGGGGACGGAGCTGGATCACCAACTGGGAGATGGACTTCACCCGCCGCACCGGCTGACCGGGCGGGCGGCCGCGTCCCCCCGGCCGGCCGCCTCCTCCCGGTCGCCGCGCAGGGCGCGGACGAGCCAGGAGTGCACCGGGACGAGGCCGGGCACCTCCTGCCAGCCGTTGACGATCCAGACCAGCCGCCAGTACCGGTCCACCGCGGGGTCGTGCGCCTCCTCGAAACGGCGGGCCAACCAGTCCCGGAACTCCGGGCCGGGGCTGCGCCCGAACGCCTCGGCGAAGCGCCGGACCAGGTCGTCGACCACGGCCGCGGCCCGCTCGCCCCCCGGGGCGATCCCGCACTCCGCGGCCTCGGTCACCCGCCGGTGGGTCCAGGCCGTCAGCTCCTCGCCGGCCTCGACCTCGACGGCGGCCGGCCGGCCGGAAGCCGGGCGCCCGGCCGCCGGGCCGGGGGAGCTCCGCCGCATCCGTGCCCGGAAGTCCTCGTCCCCGACCAGCTCGGCGAGCTCCACCCAGGCGGCGACCTGCTCGTCGGACGGGTCGTCGGGCAGGTCGGGGACGGCGGCGCGCAGCATCGCGCCCGCGCCCGCGTTCGGGTCGGGGCCAGCGTCCGCGTCCGGTCCGGAGCCGGCGTCCGGGTCGGGGAAGGTGTCGGTCAGGAAGTCGTCGATCAGGCGCCGACGCTGCTCGGCGGTGAGCCGGGTGAGCCGGGTGAGGTGGGTTAGCCGGTGCACGTGGGTGGTCTCCTCGGGGTCGGAACCGCGCCGGGCCACCGAGCGCAGCACGTTCCGGCGCAGCCGCAGCTCCCGGATCCGCAGGTCCAGGGCGTCGGCGTGCGCGGCGGCGACCTCCGCGACCGTGAGCTCGCGGTCCAGCACCCGCCGGATCGCGGGAAGGTCGATGCCGAGCTCGCGCAGGGTGCGCAGGAGCTCCAGGCGGAGCAGTGCGTCGAGGTCGTAGAGCCGGTAGCCGGCGGCGGTTCGAGTGGTCGGTGCGACCACCCCCTCGTCGGAGTAGAACCGGATCGTCCTGACGGACAGTCCGGTCCGGCGGGAGAGCTCACCGATCGGGAAGAGGGGCGTCGCGTCCATGCCCCCACTGTGCAGTCTCCAGTCGGTGGAGACTCAACCCGGTTCCGTCACCCCGATGGACCAACCCGGCTGGGCGTTGCGGCCCGGACCCCGTGACACTGACCGCAGGCAGTGATCAACTCGGGCGCAGCGCCCGGGCTCGGGAGGGTGATCGACCATGGCAACCGGCGCCGACCCATCGGCCGCGCCCCCGCGCGCGGCCACCGGTGTGCTCGCGGCGACGTGCGTGTCCGCGTTCGTCGTCAACGCCAACACCTCCGCCGTCAGCATCCTGCTGCCGGCGATCAGCGACGACACCGGCGCCTCGCTGGCCACCCTGCAGTGGGCGGTGACCGGCTACTCGCTGGTCGGCGCGGCCGTCATCGTCACCTCCGGCGCGCTCGGCGACATCTTCGGCCGGCGCCGGATCTTCATCGGCGGCCTGCTGCTCTTCGTCGCGTCCTGCGTCCTGATCGCGCTGGCCAACGGCGCCGGACTGGTGATCGCCGGCCGTGCCATCCAGGGCGCGGCCGGCTCGACGATCCTGGCGTGCGGGCTCAGCCTGCTCTCCGCGGGGATCTCCGGCGAGACGCAGATGCGCTCGGTGTCGCTGTGGGGCGCGGCCTCGGCCGCCGGCGCCGCGGCCGGCCCGCTGCTCGGCGGCCTGCTCGTCGACATCACCGGCTGGCAGGGCCTGTTCTGGATCGACGCGGGCATCGCCGCGGCCTGCGTGCCGCTGACCCTGCGCGCGGTCCGCGAATCCCTGGACCCCTCGCGCCCGCGCTCCGTCGACATCGCGGGCACGCTGCTGGTGGCCGGCATCCTCGTCCCGTTCGTCTTCGCGGTGACCGAGGGCGCCGACTGGGGCTGGCTGAGCGCCAAGACGCTGGTGTGCTTCGTCGCCTCGGCCGCGGCGGTGATCGGCTTCGTCGTGGTCGAGAAGCGGGTCCGCGCCCCGCTGATCGACCTGGCGCTGCTGCGCAACAAGATCCTGGTCGGCTCCAGCGTCGCGATCCTCGTGGTGGCCGGCTGCATCAACGCGGTGATGTACATCTGCAGCCTGTACTTCCAGAACCCCGACGGTCTCGGCATGACCCCGCTGCAGGCGGGGTTCGCCACCCTGCCCGCGGCGGCCGGCATCATCGCGACCGCGCCGCTGATCACACCGCTGGTCGACAAGGTCGGTGCGCGCAAGGTGATCGCCGGCGGGTTCGGGGTCGCGACCGTCGCGTTCGCCGTGCTCGGCTTCGTCCACTCGTCCTGGGCGTACGGGGCGTTCGTGGTGCCGATGGTCGTCCTCGCGGTCGGGCTCGGGCTGGCGAACGGCCCCTCCTCCTCGGTCGCCACCGCCTGCGTCACCGAGGACCAGGTCGGCGCCGCCTCCGGCATCTCCAACATGGGCCGCTACGTGGGCGCCGCCGTCCTCACCGCCGTCACCGCGGCGCTCTTCAACTCGGTCGCCGTCCGCCAGCAGGCCACCGGCGCGGCGAACGCGGACGCCCTCGCGAGCGGGTTCTCCCGGTCGGCGATCGGCCTGGCGCTGTTCTGCGCCTTCGGCATCGCGCTGGCGCTGCTGGTCGGGCGGATCCGCCCCGCGGGCCTTCCGTCCGTCGCCCACTACGCCGGGGCCGGCTCGCACACCGTCCCCACCACGCCGGGCACCGGGACGGCGGGGACCCCGGGGGCAGCGGGAACGGCGGGCGGCGCGGAGGCGTAGCGCGCGGCGGGCGGGATCCCGGCACGGCGCGGCGTCACACGATCGGGCGGAGTCGGCGGCCCCCGGGCGGGAACACTGCCCCCGTGACCGACACCGAGCTCTTCCCGGCCGGCACCACCGTGGTGCGCCGCGACATCCACGCCGGCCGGGTGTGGACCGCCATGCCCCAGCGGGTGGTCGCCGACACCGGCACCGTGCTGACCCTCGCCGGCTGGCCGGGCATCGAGAACCTCGCGCCGACGTCCTGGATCACCTCGACGCGGACCGGCGACGACGCCACCCGCAAGAGCGGCCTCGACGAACTCGCCGCCGGCACCTGGACCCTCGGCCGCTACCGGTGGGAGCGCACCGCGCTGCGCTCCCACTGCCTGACCGGCGAGTGGTTCTCCGTGCACTGCTTCCAGGACGCCGTCACCAAGGAGCCGCTGCACTGGTACGTCAACTTCGAGAAGCCCTACCGGCGCCGCCCCGGCCTCGGCATCGACACCCTCGACCTGTGCCTGGACCTGGTCGTCGCCCCGGACCTGTCGGCCCACCGGTGGAAGGACGAGGACGAGTACGTCCAGGTGCGCCGGCTGGGGCTGGTCGACGACCCGACGCACCGCGAGGTCGAGCGGGGCCGCGAGCGGGCGACCGCGATGATCGCGGAGCGGACCGGCCCGTTCGCCGGAGGCTGGTCCCGCTGGGAACCCGACCCGCACTGGCCCCTGCCGACCCTGCCCGCCGGCGCCGACCGCGCATAGCCGCACCGGCCGGCGCCGGTGGCGGTCGGCGGTCGGCGGCCGCGCGCAGGGTGTCGCAGGGGGCCGGGCGGGGTGGTCAGTGGTCGGCGATGCCGAGGGGGTCCTCGACCCGGGCGAGGAGTTCCGGGCCGTTGTTGCCGACCCTGTTGACGGTGGTGGAGACCGCCCGGACCGCCATGTCGCCGTCGGCGGGGAGGTGCAGCAGGTGGTGGAGGTCCGAGCGGTCGGAGACGGTCGGGTCGAGCCACAGGGCGAGGTCGTCGGGGGCGATGACGACCGGCATGCGGTCGTGGACGCGGCCGGCGCTGTCGGTGGCGTCACGGGTGAGGATGCACGCCGTGGCCAGCCACGCCGCCGGATCGTCCTCCGGCACCGCCGGGTCCTTCCAGAACTCGTACAGGCCGGCCATCAGCATCGTGGTGCCGGTGCTCAGGTAGTACGGCTGCTTGAACGCCTTCCGGCCGTCCCCGGCGGGGACCGGGCGCCACTCGTAGTAGCCGTCCGCGGGGATCACGCACCGCCGGGCGGCGAACGCCTTGCGGAAGGACGGCTTCTGGTCGACGGTCTCCGAGCGGGCGTTGATCAGCCGGGCCGCGCCGGACGCGTCCTTCGCCCAGGACGGCACCAGGCCCCAGCGCAGCGGCCGGAACCGGTGCTCCAGCTCGCCGGTGGACCGGTCGACCCGCTGCATCAGGGCCGGGACGGGGTTGGTGGGCGCGATGTTCCAGCTCGGCGCGAGGACCTCGGCGGTGTCCCAGCGCAATTCGTTCACGAGGTCCACCAGGTCCGCCGGGCCGACGGTGGAGACGAAGCGTCCGCACATGCCCCCACCCTGTCACGACCGCACGCCGGACGCGCCGTTCCGGCCCGGGTCCGGCCTGTCGGTCCCGTCCCGGGCCCGGTCGGGGTGGGGCCGCCGGCCCGCGGTGGCGGGGGAGGGGAGGGTCGCGTCCTCGATCACGGGCCGCCGCCGATCCGGTGGTGAAAAGCGCCGGGACCGGGCAGACGTCAGGGACGATCGCTGCGTCGAGCGTCAGCGATCCGGCAGAGGGAGGCGGCGATGGCGGCAGTGGAACGCCCGGGCGGTGACCGGCCGTGACCGGCCGGTCGGACACGCCCGGCAGTGCCGGCGCGGAGCCGGAGGCGATGGTGTGGGCCCTGGTGGTGCACGCCTCCGCCGACGAGGACGAGCCGCTCTACGCAGAGGCGATCATCGAGTTCGACACCGCGCGCTACCCGGTCGTCGTGACGGACGCCCTCGACAGCGGACTCGCCCTCGCCGTCGGCGAGCCGCCGCCGACCACGGCGGCCGTGCACGTCGACGGCCACCTGCTGACCAGGATCGACCTCGTCGGCGGCCGCCAGGTCTGGGAACCCGACTCCCCGCTCGAGCTCAGCGAGCAGTGGCTGTCCGCCGCCGAGGCCGACGGCGGCATCGTGCTGACCGTCGTCCCGCCCGGCACCTGGCCGCAGGGCCTGGCCGGGCTGGTGCCGGAGGCGCTGGACGGGATGCTCGAAACCGTCCTGGAGGACGCGCAGGAGCGCGGGCCGGTCCTGCACGGGGCCGTCCGCCTGGTCGAGGCCGGCAGCGAGGCGTTCGAGACGGAGGCGTGAGAGCGGCCACGTTCAGGAAGCGCACCGTCCGCGTTCATCCGGTGGCACCCGATCCGACCCCACGGCGTGGTCGAATGGGCGCGCACCGTAGAGGACGTGGAAGAGAGAGCGATGCCCACCACCATCCGCCGCGCCGTCATCCCCGCCGCCGGCCTCGGCTCCCGCCTGCTGCCGCTCACCAAGGCCACGCCGAAGGAGATGCTGCCGGTCGGCGACCGGCCGGTCATCGAGCACACCGTCCGCGAGCTGATCGACAGCGGCATCACCGACATCACCATCGTCGTCTCCGGCGACAAGTCGGCGATCCAGGAGCACTTCCGGCCCACCCCGGCGCTGGTCGCCCAGCTGCGCGCCGACGGCAAGACCGCGTACGCCGACGCGGTGGAGGAGGTCGGCGAGCTCTCCCGCCGCGGCCACATCACCTACCTCTACCAGCACGGCCCGTACGGCAACGGCACGCCCGTGCTGAACGCGGCGCGCAACTTCGGCGACGAGCCCTTCCTGGTGCTCTGGCCGGACGACGTCTTCGTCGCCGAGGTGCCCCGCGCCCGGCAGCTCGTCGCCGCCTTCGAGAAGACCAACGCCCCGGTCCTCGCGCTGATGCCGATGGACCCCGCCGACTCGCAGCGCTACGGCGTCCCGGTGGTCAAGGAGGACCTCGGCGACGGCTCGCTGCGGATCACCGGACTCGTCGAGAAGCCCAGGCCCGAGGACGCCCCGTCCGGCTACGCCGCGATCGGCGGCTACGTCCTCACCCCCGGTGTCGTCGACGAACTGCGCGAGCAGTACCGCCACTTCGAGGAGAACCCGGTCGGCGAGCTCTACCTCACCGACGCGCTCAACGCGTACGCGGCCCGGCGCGCCGTCTACGGGCAGGTGATCGAGGGCCGCTGGTACGACACCGGCAACCCGCTCGCCTACCTCACCGCGCAGTTCGCCCACGTCCTCGCCGACCCCGCGTACGGACCCGCGCTGCTCGAACTCGCCAAGGAGCACGCCGGGGAGCGGTGAGCCCGGCCCCGCCGCCGGTCGGCCGGGCGGCGGACGGGCAGGGATCTCCCTCCCGCGGATCGGGCGTGGACCGCGGGTTCGGGGGTAGCCGCGCACCCGGAAGAGGATCCCGGCGAGAGGACCGCCCCATGACCACCCCCGGTGACAAGGACGCCCCGCTCGAGGACGAGGAGGCGATCGAGCGCTCGGCAGAGGAACGGAACATCACGTCGCCCACCCCGCGGGACGTCCGCGAGAAGGCCGACGACCGGGCGGACGGGAAGGACCGGCCCGAGCCGCCGGCCGCCGACGTCCGGGCTCCGTGACCGACCGCCCCCCGCACCCGCAGCCCGGCGGTGTCCCGCCCCGTGCCCGCGCACGGGGCGGGACACCGCCGTGTCCCCGCGCGCCCGGCGGCGGTCACCAGGCGTAGTGTGGGAGACCGGTCGGCAGCGCGTGCGAGAAAGGTGCGCCCATGCCCCCAGCGGACCCGTTCCACGGCCCGACCACCGCCGTGCCCTTCGACACCATGCCGATGGCGCGGGCGCTCGCCGACGACGGACTCACCGTCACCGGATGGTCCCGGGCCGCCGCCGAGCTCTTCGGCCGCCCGGCCGCCGACGTCCTCGGGCAGCCGCTCACCGCGCTCCTCGCCGACGGCCACCCGGTGCCCGAGCTCTCCGCCGTGGAGGACGGGGTGGTGCTCAGGGCCGTGCACGGCGACGGACGCGTCCTCACCCTCGGTGTCCACGCCACCGCGCTGGACGGACCCGGCGGCCGGCGGATGTGGTCCCTGGCCGCGATCGACCTCGCCACCGCGCCCTGGTGGCGCTCCAGCCACTCGGCCCTCGAACGCTTCCTGAGCGACTCCCCGTACGGCATCGCCGTGCTCGACACCGAGCTGCGCTACGTCTGGGGCAACCGCACCCTGGAGCGGATCGCGGGCGTGCCGAACGCGGCCCGGGTCGGCCGCCGGATGGCCGAGATCCTGCCCGAGCTCGGGTCGGAGGCCGTGGACGAGGTGATGCGGCACGTCCTGCGGACCGGGCAGCCGGTGCTCGACTTCGAGTACCGCGGCCGGGTGCCCGCCGACCCGGGCCGGGACCGCGTCTTCTCGGCCGGCTACCTGCGCCTGGACGACGACCGCGGCCGCACCCTCGGCCTGTGCTACATGGGCATCGACGTGACCGACCGGGTCCGCACCCGCGAACGCCTGGTGCTCCTCACCGAGTCGGGCGCCAGGATCGGCAGCACCCTCGACTTCACCACCACCGCACGGGAGCTGGCGGACGTCGTGGTGTCGCGGCTGGCCGACTTCGCCGCCGTGGACCTGCTGGAGACCGTCCTCGCCGGCGGTGAACCCGACCCGGGAGCAGCCGTGGGCAGGCTCCGCCGGGTCGCGCACGGCGCGGCGGGCCCCGACGGCATCCGGCCGGTCGCGGCCGTCGGCGGCGAGCCCCGCTACCACCCGGACTCGCCGATGGCCGCCGCCCTTGCCACCGGGTCCGCGGTGCTGGAGAACCACCTGCTGCCCTGGCCGCCGTGGCTCGCCGCCGACCTGAGCCGGCAGCCCGCGGTGACCAGCGGCGCCGCCTCGGCCGTCCTGGCCCTCCCGATCGGCGCCCGCGGCGCGGTCCTCGGCGTCGTCGTCCTGCTGCGCGGCGAACCCTTCGAGCCGGACGACGTGGCCCTCGCGGAGGAGCTGGTGTCCCGGGCCGCGGTCTGCCTGGACAACGCCCGGCGCTTCGCCCGCGAGCACCGCACCGCCCTGGCCCTCCAGCGCAGCCTGCTGCCGCCGGTCCTGCCCAGCGGCCCCACCCTGGAGATCGCCCACCGCTACCTGCCGGCCGCCACCGCAGGCGAGGTCGGCGGCAAGTGGTTCGACGTCATCCCGCTGCCCGGCGCCCGCACCGCGCTGGTGGTCGGCGAGGTGGCCGGCCGCGGCATCGACGCCGCCGCCGCGATGGGACGGCTGCGCACCGCCGTCCACACCCTGGCCGACCAGGACCTGGCGCCCGACGAACTGCTCGCCCACCTGGACGACCTGGTGCTGCGCCTCGGCGAGGAACGGGCCCACCAGCCGCACGGCGGCGCCGCGGCGGCGGCCCAGGGCGCCACCTGCCTCTACCTGGTCCACGACCCGGCGACCGGGCGGTGCACCGCGGCCAGCGCCGGCCACCCGGGGCCGATCCTGGCCCGCCCCGGCGACCAGGCCGTCCGGCTCGGCCTGCCGCCCGGCCCGCCGCTCGGCGAGGGCAGCCTGCCGTTCGAGACCGCGGCCCTGGACCTCCCCGAGGGCACCGTGCTCGCCCTCACCACCCGCGCCGCCCGGCCGGACCAGGGCGGCAGGCCGCTGCCCGACGCGGTGTCCGCGGCCGACCCCCCGGAGCTGGTCTGCGACCGCCTGGTGCGCGCCCTGCCGCCCGTGCCGCAGGAGGACGTCGCCCTGCTGGTGGCCCGCACCGGCCGGATCGCACCCGACCGCATCGCCACCTGGGACCTGGAGAGCGACCCCACCGAGGTGTCCCGGGCCAGGCTCCTCGCGGCGCGCCAGCTCGACGCGTGGCAGCTCCAGGAGCTCGCCTTCACCACCGAACTGGCCGTCAGCGAACTGGTCACCAACGCCCTCCGCTACGGCCGGCCGCCGATCTCGCTGCGGCTGATCCGGCAGGCGTCGCTCATCTGCGAGGTCTCCGACGGGGCCAGCAGCTCCCCGCGGCTGCGCCACGCCCGGACCACCGACGAGGGCGGGCGGGGCCTGTTCATCCTGGCCCAGCTGACCCGCCGGTGGGGCACCCGGTACACCGACACCGGCAAGATCATCTGGTGCGAGCAGCCACTGCCCGAGACCGCGCCGGGCTGACGCCGCTCGCCCCGGGGCCCGCCGTCGCGCCGGGGACGCGAGGGCCACGGGGCCGGTCCGCCCCCGGGCGGGCGACGGCGCCCGCCGCGAGCAGCGTCCCGGCGGCGAGGGTGCCCCACAGGGCGGCCGGGCCGTGCGGGGCCAGGGCGGTGATCACGGCCGGGGAGACGGCGAGGCCGGCACCGGTGGAGAGCTGGAAGCTGGCCAGCGCCCGGCCCGGCGCGTGCGCCGGGGCGAGCTCGGTGACCAGCGCGGTCGCCGTCCCCGCGTACACGATCTCGCCGACCGTGCAGACCACGGACACCGCGGCGACGGCCGGCGCCGCCCAGCCGTGGCCGAGTCCGCCGGCCGCGAGGAAGCCCAGGTAGGAGACCGCGAGGACGAGTCCGCCGAGGGCCAGGGCCGTCCGCCGCGGGAGACGGGCCAGCGCGACGGTGACCGGCACCTGGAGGGTCACCACCAGGACCGTGTTGGCCACGAAGACCGCCGCCGACCACACCGGTGAGGCGTGCAGCTGCGTCACCAGGACCAGCGGCAGCGCGATCTCCGGGACGTTGAGGCAGAACACGTACACCGCGTTGGCCGCCAGCAGCGTCCCCAGCCGGGGCGCCGGACCGCCCGCGGCGGCCCGCCCGGCAGCCGGCGGCGCCTCCACGCGCACCGACCGGGCCAGGGCGGCCGCGACCAGGTACGCCACCCCCGTCGCCGCCGCCAGCAGCCGCAGCGCGCTCGCGCCCCCCGCCAGACAGGCCGTCGCCAGCAGCGCCCCCACGCCCAGGCCCGCGTTGCGCAGCGCCCGGCCCGCCGCCAGCGCGGCATCGCGCTCCCGCCCCTCGCTCACCGTCGCCACCAGCGCCGCGTGCGCGGCCGGCCACGCCTGATTGCCGACCCCGAGGAACAGCGCCGCCACGGCGAACAGCGCCGCGCCGCCCGGCGGCGCGACCAGCAGCAGCACCACACCCGCCACCCGCACCAGCATCGACGCCGCGACCGCCGAACTGCGCGCCCCCCGGTCCAGCCAGGCACCCAGCGCCGGCATGCACGCCAGCCCCGCCACCACCCCGACCGTCATCGCCGTCCCGGTCACCGGCGCCGACAGGCGCAGCACCGCCAGGCCGTACAGCAGCAGGAACGGCCGCAACAGGCCGGTGCCGAGCGCGTCGACCGCGAGGGCGACGGCGTAGCGGGGACCCCCGGAGGAGCGGACGAGAGCGGCGGCCCGGAGCCGGATCGTGGATGACATGCCGTCAACGGTGCGCACGACCGCCCGGCCGGTCCCGTCGGTTGACGGAAACCGTCAACCGACGCGGGCACCGGCCGCCCGACCGGCGAGGATGGGCCCGTGACACTGACGATCGACATCACCGGACTGCCCGCCGAGCGGCTGCGCTTCACCGCCTCCCCGCTCGCCGAGCTGACCTCGATGCTGCACGTCCTCGCCGAACCCGGACACCACCCGCGGCTCGCCGGCTGGGCCGCCGAGACCTGGGCCGCCCTCCGCCCCGAACTCGCCGAACGCCTGCGCGAAGCGGAGTTCCTCTGGCGCTCCTCGCGCGCCGACTTCCTGGTCCCCGCCCGCCCCCGACCGACCCTCGCCCAGGAACTCGACGACCTCGACCTGCTCGACGACGACGCCTACGCCACCGCCGCCCTCGTCACCACCTGCGGCAGCAACCGCGTCCGCTTCGGCGCCGGACTGGGCACCGGATCACCGCTCACCGACCCGGCCGCCCGCGACCGCGCCCTCGTCCGGGCCCAGGCCCGCGGCGCCCTCCAGGAGGCCTTCGCCGAACGCCTCCTCGCCGACCCCGCCGCCGTCCGGGCCCGCGTCCGCCACACCCTCGAACTGTGCGGCGAAGCCTTCTTCGACACCGCCTGGGGAGGCATCACCACCCAACTCGCCACCGACCTACGCCTCAAGAACGACCTGCTCAGGCACCAGGGCATCGGCCCGGCCCTCACCTCGGTCTCCGGCGCCGTCGCCCTCTCCCCGGACGGCACCCGGATCCTCGTCGACAAACTCCAGGACAACGCCACCAGCGCGCACGGCAGCGGAGTCACCTTCATCCCCAGCGTCTTCGGCAGCCCCCACCTCGTCGTCGTCAGCGCACCCGGCTGGCAACCCGTCGTCCAGTACCCCGTCGCCGAACCCCGGCCCCCCGCGCCCCGTCCCCCTGCAGACCGTCGAACTGCGCCTCGAAGCACTCTCCCACCCCGTCCGGCTGCGCCTGCTGCGCACCCTCGCCCGCGGCCCCCACACCACCGGCGAACTCGCCACCGCCTGGGACCTCACGCCCCCCGAGGTCTCCCGCCACCTCGCCCTGCTCCGCCGCGCCGGCCTGCTCACCACCCGGCGGCACGGACGCTACGTCAGCTACACCCTCGACCACGCCGCGCTGACCGGCCTCGGCAGCGACCTGCTCACCGCGATGCTGCGCTGACCGCCCCCGCGCCTCCCACCCGTGGGCCGAACGGGTGCGCCCCCCGGCCCGCCTCCCACCGCCTCCCCGACGGACGGGCCGACACCTCGTTGGATGGGCGGGTCAACGAGAGCACGGCGTCGGGAGACGCGGCGCCCGAGCCGGGAGACCACCCATGCCCGAACCCGCCGCACCCCGGCTGCTGATGACCCGCCACGGCCTCACCGCCTGGGCCGAGTCCGGCCGGCACACCGGCCGCACCGACGTCCCCCTGCTGCCCCAGGGCGAGCTCCGCGCCACCCTGCTCGGCCGGCGCCTGCACGCCGCGCCCTGGAACGGCCTCCCCGGGGCCGAGGTGCGCACCAGCCCGCTGTCGAGGGCCGTCCGCACCTGCGAGCTGGCCGGCTTCGGCGGCCGCGCCACCACCTGGGAAGCCCTCGCCGAAGTCGACTACGGCGACTACGAAGGCCTCACCACCGCCCGGATCCAGCAGCAGCGGCCCGGCTGGCAGCTCTGGCACGACGGCACTCCGGGCGGCGAACCCCTCGACGCCGTCAGCGCCCGCGCCGACGAGGTCGTGGCCTGGGCGCGCACGGGCACCGCCGACAAGCTGGTCTTCGCGCACGGCCACATCCTGAGCGCCGTCGCCGCCCGCTGGCTCGGCCAGGAGGTCGACTTCGCCGCCCACCTGCGGCTCGGCCCGGCGTCCCTCACCGTCCTCGGATGGCAGCACGGCATCCCCGCCCTGCTGCGCTGGAACGACAACGCCCACGTCCAGCAGGACAGCAGTGCCGCGGCCGCCGACGACGCCTGAGACCGCCCGCCGCTACCGACGACGCCTGAGACCGCCCGCCGCTACCGGGGACGCCGCGCCAGCGCCACCCCGGCCAGCACCGCCACCGCCCCGGCCGCCAGCACCGCGCGGTCGGAACGCCAGGACATCACCGACCAGCACGAGCGGGCGGACAGCAGCGAACCCGCACTCAGCCACGACCCCGCCGAGCCGACCGACAGCGCACTGCCCACCGACCCGACGGACAGCACGCTCCCGACCGACCCGATCGACAGGCACGAGCCCACCGACCCGATCGACAGCACCGAACCGCGGGAGTACCACGACATCCTCGACATGGCCCGATCCTACGACCGCCCCCGGCACCGGGGCGGCCGACGGCGCGTCAACCGCACGGGAGCCCCTGCCCGCGCAGGTACGCGCTGCGGGACCGGAGGACGTCGGCGGCCTGCTCCGCGGAGCAGTCCAGGCGCGAGCGGAACTCCTCGACCGCCCGCGCGGGACGGCCGGCGAGGATCTCCTCGTCCGCGAAGGCGAGCGGACCGGCCGTCCAAGGAGCGGCCGCCGGATCCCCGCCCGGCCAGTCGGCGTCGGTCAGGGTGGCCAGCAGCCGGCCCTCCGCCAGGGCCACCGCGACGTCCGCGCCGCGGGCCACCGCCTCGGTGAAGGCGGCCGAGGAGGTGTGGTCCAGCAGGAAGACGAAGTGCTGGGCGATCCGCCGGCGGTGCTCCTCGTCGAGGTCGCCGTCGGCGTCGAGGCGCAGGTTCGACCGCCAGGCCGCCGTGGCGCACACCGAGACGAGGAGCCCTAGGAACCGGGCGTCGCGCAGCGCGTCCGCGTGCTCGACCACGATCGCGAGGTCCTGGTCGCCGTGGCCGGGGCCGTGCCAGTCGTGCAGGCAGTCCACCAGGGCGTCCCAGTTGTGGCCGAAGCAGCCGACGAACTCCAACTCCTGCGCGAAGGTCCGGAAGACGGAGGGCGCGTCCCGGAGCTCGCGGCCGTCCAGTCGGAGCACCAGGCCGTCGCGTGCGGTGAGCGCTGCGGACTCCGACGCCCACCAGGGGTCGTCGGCGCGGGTGAACACGACCCAGGGGGAGCGTCGTTCCACGAGGGTGGGCTTCGGCTTCGGCACCGCCGGATCCTTTCAGAGGGACTGCATGGCGGCCATCACGATCTCCATGCCGCGGTTGTCCTCCTGCACGTCGCGGTCGATCATCCGGTTCATCACGTAGGCCGCCGTCAGGCGGGACGCGGGATCGCTCACCACCAGCGAGCCGCCCCAGCCGCCCCAGCCGAAGGTCTCGCCGAACCTGCCGAAGCCCGTCGTCCAGGACATCGGCGTCCCCAGCACCCGGTCCACGCCGCGGAACTCCTCGCGCCACGCGGGCTCGCAGCCCCCGGGGGACAGCAGCCGCACGCCGCCGGCCGAGCCCCCGTTCGCCAGGACCGCGTGGACGAGGGCGACCGAGCGGGCATTGCCGAAGCCGTTCACCGCGGGGAGCTGGGCACGGCGCCAGGCCGCGGAGTTGACGTCGCCCACGCCGATCACGGGGCCGCTGTGCTCCCGGCGGGTGCCGTCCGGTCGGAGCGGCGCCTCGGCGGTGTACTCGCCGGTCCGGGACGGCGGCGGGACGAGCGGCGAGACGCGGTGGTCGTGCTCCGCGGCGAGCCCGAGGTGGAAGTCCGCGCCCAGCGGCCCGGCGACCGCCTCGGCGAAGAACGCGCCCGGAGAGCGGCCGGTGACGCGCCGGACGACCTCGCCGACGAGGAAGCCGAAGGTCAGCGCGTGGTACCCGGCGGCCGTTCCCGGCGTCCATGCGGGCGGCTGCGCGGCCAGGCCCGCCGTCACCGCGTCCCAGTCGTAGAGCTCCTCGACCGTCGTCGGCCCGGACAGGTCCGGCAGCCCCGCCGTGTGCGACAGCACGTGCCGCACCAGGACGCCCTCCTTGCCGGCCGCGGCGAACCCGGGCCAGTAGGCGGCGACCGGCGCGGACAGGTCGAGCTCGCCCCGGTCGGCCAGGAGCAGGGCGCACAGGGCCGTCATGTTCTTGGTCGTCGAGTTCACGCAGACGAGGGTGTCGCGCTCCCACGCGACGGACCGCTCCGCATCGGCGAAGCCGCCCCACAGGTCGACCACCGGTTCGCCGTCCAGGAACACGGCCGCCGAGGCACCCACCTCGTCCTTGCCGAGCAATTCCGCAAAGGCCGCGCCGACCGCGGCGAACCGCGGCGCACAGAAACCCTTAACATCGTTCATGGATCAAAGCCTCGGACGGTGCCGGGATTCCTGCCCGACAATTCCCGTACCGGTTCTGTCGGGAGGAGAGGCGGCCGCGCGTGCTGGAACGGCTGAACCAGGCACTGGACCACCTGGAGGGCCACCTCGACCGGGAGGTCGACGTGGCCGGGGCGGCGCGCATCGCCGCGGTCTCCGAACACCACTTCCGGCGGCTGTTCTCCACCCTCGCCGGAATGCCGCTCCCGGTCTACCTGCGGCGCCGGCGGATGACCGTCGCCGGGGCCGACGTCCTGGCCGGGCAGCAGACCCTGCTCGACATCGCGGTGCGCTACGGCTACGGCTCGACCGAGGCGTTCGCCCGGGCCTTCCGGTCGGTGCACGGCATCGGACCGGGCGAGGCCCGGCGCACGGGGGCGGTGCTCACCGCGCAGCCGCGGATGTCCTTCCGCGTCGTCATCGAGGGAAGCGCGGCGATGCGCTACCGGATCGTGGAGCGGGAGCCGTTCCGCCTCCTCGGCAGGAAGGCCCGCGTCCCGCTCGTGCACGAAGGGGTCAACGAGGCGGCGGCGGCGCACCTGGAGGCTCTCGACGGACCGACCATCGCGCGGATGAAAGCGCTCGCGGGCCGCGAGCCGGAGGGAATCCTGTCGGCCGCGGTGCACCTCACCGACAGCCGGGAGGAGGGCGCCGAGGCGGACTACTGGATCGGCGCGGTCACCCCTCCCGGGACGGCGGCCGAGGAACTCGACGCCCTCGACGTGCCGGCCGGGACCTGGGCCGTCTTCGACGACCGCGGGCCCTACCCGCACGCCCTCCAGCAGCTGTGGCGGGACGTGTTCACCCAGTGGTTCCCCTCGAACCCGTACCTGAGCCGGCCCGGCCCCGAACTCCTGCGGACACATCCCGTGGAGACCGGCGCGGAGACCGACTTCCAACTCTGGATCCCGGTCGAGCGCCACGGCCACGGCCCCTCCCGGCGGGCCTAGGGTCGTCCGGCCGATCACGTGGGAGGCGGAGGAAAACGGCGGGTCCGGAGACTGCCGGCCCTGGTAGAACATGGGGCGATGGGCATTCAGGAACGTGACCGCAAGGTGTACCGGCCTCTGCGGCGAGCCGGCCTCGAGGTGATCCCCGACGCTGTGCCGGCGGGCACGATGCCGTTCGTCCACGGATACGGTGCGGAGGACGTGGCCGGAGGCTTCTCGCACCGGTACGACACCCCGCGGCTGGTCGAGCGGCTCAATGCGGACTGGTACGACCTGGCGGCCTCCGCGGGCCTCTTCGACCACCGGCGGGAGTTCCTCGTGCAGCTTCCGCAGGGCACCCGTTCGCACCGGGCCGCTCTGCAGCACCTGCACAGCGGCAACACCGCACCGGCACTCTGGAACCGGGTCCGGCTGCTGGACCGCTGGGACATCATGGGTCGCGGCGCCGCTTCGGCGTTCCTGGGCGTGCACTCGGGCCACCCGGGCTTCGGCATGATGGCTCTGGACGGCAGCGCGTACCTCGAAGCCTCGACGGGTGAGAGCGGCATCGACGTGCTCGTGGTGCGTCACCCGGACCGCTCGGAGAACGTCCTGCGGAACCTGGAGTGGATCACGCGTTACGACGACCCCTACGTCAACCGCGAGTTCAAGGAGCGGATCGCCGTCTGGCTCGCCGGCCGCGCACGGGGCCTTCCGGACCGCTGAAGACGAGGTCCCGGGCGGGCTGACCGGTCGGCGCAGCGGCGTCCCTCCGCGGGAAGCTCAGCCGCGGGCTCCGGTCAGGGGCGGCCGCGCCCCGGCCCCCTCGTGGTCGAGGCGGGCCTCCAACTCGTCCAGGGCCTCGCGCATCGCCACGATCCGCCGCCGAAGCCCCTGGTCGGCGTCCACCGGCGGGGGCGGGCCGGCCTGGGCCTCCCGCGCCTCCGTCCGCTCCAGCTCCCGGGCCTCCTCCAGTGCGTTGAGCACCACCCCGATCAGGACGTTGACCAGCACGAACGAGGCCAGCAGGACGAACGAGGCGTAGAAGAGGATGCTCAGGGGCGAGATCGCCAGCCCCGCGTGGACGGCGTCCCCGAGCCCGTCCATCATCATCAGCAGAAACAGCGTCAGACCGGCCCGGCCGAGCGAGCCGTAGTGTTCGGGATCGCGTGCGGCGAAGCAGATCCAGCCCACCATGGCGTACACGTAGAGGATCAGCGCCCCCACGAACAGGAAGCTCACCGTTCCCGGCAGGCTGCGGCCGACCGCGACCAGCAGGATCCGCAGCTGCGGCATGAACCGGGCGGTCCGCAGCACTCGGGCCAGCCGCAGCAGCCGGAGCAGCGTGGTGTTCTCGCGCAGGAACGGCACGAAGGCGGAGGAGACCACCACCAGGTCGAAGACGTTCCAGGGGTCCCGGAAGAAAGCTTTCGGCCGGTCCGCGTGCGCACCCAGGCGCAGGGCCATCTCCACCGTGAAGGCGGTCACGCAGAGATCCTCGGAACGCTTCAGCACCTCGTGGTACTCCGCGGCGACACCGCTGTAGGTGTCCACCCCCAGCAGCACGGCGTTCGCCAGGATCACCAGCAGGACGGCGAACCCGAACACCGGGGCCTCGCACACCGCCCTGCAGCGGGTGGCGAGGATCCGCCGGCCGGACGCCGGTACCGTCAACTGAGTCATCGCGCTCCTCCACGTCGACCACCGGCCCGTCGGCTGCTCCCCGGCCGCGGCGGTGATCGAATTCCGGGACTCCTAACGGCGCCCGGGGTGAATCGGCACGCGGGGGGATCGCCCGATCGTGGCGCGCCCCTTGTCCGGTCCGGGGCAGCGACCTCGGGCTTCGCGCGGACGGTTGACAGCTGCCACCCGTCCGCGCGGCCCCGCCGTCAGGCGGCCCTGAGCTGTCGTGGGCTCAGGACTCCTTGACGACCACGGTGGAGGCGGCCTTGTCGTGCAGGGCCTGCTGGAGCGGCTTGTCCCACAGCGGCGACAGGACGTTGACGAGGGTGAAGAGCGAGCCGACGCAGTAGACGGCATTGGGGAGGCCGTACACGGCGGCGCGGATCAGGTAGGCGTTGTCGGCGGGCCGTCCGCCCTGGGCGACGTCGACGATGCGCAGCTTCATGACCTTCTTGCCGACGGTCTGCCCGCCCTGGGTCAGCAGCATGGCCGCCTCGTAGCCGAAGGCGACCAGTGCCGCCAGCGCGTAGTACAGGAACGACGTCCCGAGGATCACGGCGAGCAGCAGGGTGGGGATCAGCAGCACGGCTGCGTCGATCAGCCGGGCCACCAGCCGGTCGGCCAGCGGGGCGAGTTGTGGTGCTCCGGGTATCGGTGCGCCGGCCTCCGGGCCGGGCTGCGGCGTCCCGTAGGGCGTGCCGGGCTGCGGCTGCCCGGCGTACGGCGGCTGCTGGGCGTAGGGGTCCTTGTCGAATCCTGCGGGATCGCTGGTGCTCATGGTGACCTGTTCCCTGTCCGGTGGACGGCGCTGACCCGGGTGTTCTATCGGGTCGGTGGCGATCACCGGAAGACGGCTGCGCAAGTCGTTACCGTCGGAGGACCGTCGGCCGACATCGTCCGCGCCCGGGACGGGCGGCCCGTCAGGGGTGCGCGGTCCGTCCGGCCGCCCACGGGAGGGCGTACCAGGACAGTGCGGCGAGCAGCAGGGCGCTCGGCAACTCGGCTGCGTACGCCAGGACTTGGGCCAGGCGGTAGTCGGAACCGCGGTGCGCGGACCAGAGGTCGAAGAAGGCGTCCATCGCGAGCAGGACCGCCGTCGCCGAGGCCACCGGGCTGGTCGCCGGGTGGCGGCGGCGGACCAGGTGGGCGAGCAGGAACAGCGCGAAGACCTCGATGACGTCCAGCCAGATCCAGGAGTTGGCGAGGTTGCGGGCGCCGAAGCGGTGCACCGACAGGCCGAGTGCGACGATCCAGGGGACGAGCAGGCAGCCCGCGATCCGCAGGGCCCGGGGCAGCCACCGGCGGACGGCCTCCTCCCGGCGCACCGGGGACCTCCGAAGATCGTTCACCCGTCGATGGTAGTACGCCCACCTCCGGTCACGCACAGTTGCGGTCTCGGTTGTATCGGCTACTTACGTAACGGTGTTCCGAAATGCTATTGACCTGGGGATAGTGCCGTGCCTAGCCTGAAAAGGCACTCCGGAGTCCGCTCACTGCGGGTAGTCCTGACCTCGAGGAGGCGGCCGTGATCGCGACGTCCCTGCACCGTCCCGGTGGCGCCGCCGCGGTGTACCTGCGGTGCTTCCCCTTCGACAGCTGGGGGATGGCGGGTCACGAGGAGGCCTTGCGGGCCTACGCCCGGGGCCTCGGCTTCTGCGATCCGCACGTGTTCCTGGACAACGGCCGTCCGTCGGGCGGCGAACTGCCGCAGCTGGCCCGGATGGAGTCGCTGGTGGCATCCGGGCACTGCGGGGCGGTGTTCGTCCCGGGGCTCTGGGTGTTCTCGATGGACGACGCCGCGGCCGGGGCGGTCGCGGAGCGGCTGCGGCGGCTGGGCGGGCGGGTGTGGGAGATGCCGAGCCCCCGGCTGGACGGCGGGGGGCGCTCGCGGGCGGCCGGGGCCGACCCGTGGCGGCGGGGCCCGTCCGTCCTGGTGGGGTGAACCCCCGTGGCGGCGGACGGCGGGCTGCCCGGAGGCTCAGGACGACGGCAGCCGCCGGGCCGGGGGTTCGAAGGCGCCGCGGTTGAGCGGGCGACCGGCCCCGCCGGTACGGGCGGGGGCGCCCGGTGCGGAGGCGGCGCCGCCGAAGAGGTCGTCGTTGAGGTGGTCGAGGGCCAGCCGGGCGGCGCCGAGGGCGACAGCCTCGGTGCCGAGGGCGGAGGCGTCGACCTGCGGCGGGTCGAGGCAGAGCTGGTCGAGGTGGGCGCGGATCGGGCCGACCATGGCCTCGCCGGCCTGCGAGAGGCCGCCGCCGATCACCACCAGGTCGGGGTTGACCGTCAGCACCATGGCGGCGATGCCCTGGGCCAGGGTGCGGGCGAACCGGTCGACGGCGCCCGCCGCCCCGGCGTCGCCGGCCTGGGCGTCGGCGAACAGCCGGGCACTGTCCTCGGCCTCGCGGACGTCGTTCATGCTGTCGCTCTCCCAGCCGAGCACGGCCAGCGCGCCGATCTCGCCGGCGGCGCCGCCGCGTCCGCGGTGCAGCCGGCCGCCGAGCATCATCCCCGCACCGGTGCGGTGTCCGGCGATGACGTGGATGAAGTCGCCGACGTGGCGGGCGGCGCCGAGCCAGTGCTCGGCGAGCGTGGCGAGGTTGGCGTCGTTCTCCGCGTACGCCGGGCAGTCGAACCAGCCGCTCGCCGCCCCCGTCAGGTCGAGGCCGCTCCACTCCGGCAGGGGGGTGGACAGCCGGACGGTGCCGCGGGCGTCGACGATGCCGGGGATCCCCAGGCACAGCGCGCGCAGGCGGATGTCCCGATGGGGGGTCAGGAAGTCGTGGGCGCCGGCCCGTACGGCCTCCAGCCGGGCGGCTCCGCCGAGGTTCTCGGCGACGGCGCGTTGGTCCGCGGCGACGACCGTGCCGTCGAGGTCGGTGAGGACCAGGCGCAGGCCGGTGACCCCGACGTCGATGCCGAGCACGTGTCCGGCCTCCGCGCGGAAGCGGTAGCGCCGGGCGGGGCGCCCGATGCCGCGCTCCGGGGCGACCTCCTCGATCCACCCGTCCTCGGCCAGTTCGGCGATCACCGCGTCGACGGTCTGGCGCGAGAGCGACGCCCCGTGCCCGATCCGGGTCAGGGTCATCGGCTCGGCGTTGCGGAGCACCCGCAGGACCGCCTCGGTGTTCAGGCGGCGCAGCAGGGCGGGATCGCCGCCGGTCAGAGCTGGGCTGTTCACGGCACCTCGCCTTCCCGGGCCGCCCCCTGCGGCCGTGCCCCCATCTTACGCCAGGTACTTACGTAACAGTACGGCATAAGGATATTGACCGACCTGGACCCGGACTCCTAGGCTCCAGTCAGTTCCGAAACAACACGTCATAACTAGCGATTCGTACCGCCAAGGGCCGAGTCCCTGCCCCAAGGAGCTCCCGATGTCCGCAAGAACCTCCCGCCGACCCGCCCGCACCGCCGCGATGTGCGCCCTGCTCGTCGCCGCCACCGCGGGCCTGAGCGCCTGCGGCGGCCTCACCCCCGGCGGCACCGGCACGAGTGCGGCCCCCACCGGCCCGGTCTCCACCGCCCTGCCGACCGGCAACGCCACGCTGACCGTCGTGAGCTCCGAGAACTCCGGCACCACCAAGGCGCTGGCCGAGGCCTTCCACGCCAAGCACCCGAACATCACGGTCGACTTCCAGTACACGGGCGAGGACGACTACAACAAGAGCCTCAACCTCAAGCTCTCCTCCGACCAGGCCCCCGACCTGGCCCTGCTCAACAAGCTCGGCACCACGGTCAAGGCGAACCTGGTGCGCAGCCTCGACGACTACGCCGAGGCGTACGGCTGGGACGCGAAGTACCCCTCCACCGAACTCGACCAGTGGCGGGCGACCGACGACGGCAAGCAGTTGGGCACCGGGCACCTGTGGGCGGCGCCGGCCGGGTTCTCGGTGGTCGGCGTCTACTACAACAAGGACACCGCGGCGAAGCTCGGCATCACCCCGCCGACCACCCGGGCCGAGTTCGACGCCGCCCTCGCGAAGGCCAAGGCGGCGGGGGAGCTGCCCGTCCAGCTGGGCAACCTGCAGGGCCACTCCTCCTTCATCGTGCAGTCGGTCGTGGACGCCACCGACGGCGCGGCGAAGACCAGCGACTGGGTGAACGGCAAGCCCGGCGCCACCATCAAGACCCCCGGCGGCACCGACGGCGCGACCACGCTCGCCGGATGGGCCAAGCGGGGCTACCTCCCGGAGAGCGCCAACGGCACCGACCTGACCGGCTCGGTCGCCGAATTCACCAAGGGCAAGGGCCTGTTCCTGTTCGACGGCAGCTGGGACGCCCAGAAGATCGACAAGGCGGCGCCCGGGAAGACCGGCTTCCTGACCTTCCCCGGCGCCGACGGCAAGGCCACCGGGATCGGCACCTCGGTCGCCTACGCCATCCCCGCCAAGGCCAAGAACCCCGACCTGGCAGCCGCGTTCCTCGACTTCATGAACACCCCCGAGGCCGCGCAGATCCAGTTCGACACCGGCTTCCTCCCCGTCGCCCACGCCGACACGGTCAAGGGCGCCGAGGGCGGAGTGATGAACGAGGTCGCCAAGGGCTGGGCCGCCGTCAACAAGGACAACGGCCTGGTGAACTTCTTCGCCAACACCGACGCCACCATGGGCGACACGCTCACCTCCCAGAGCCAGCAGCTGATCGGCGGGAAGATCGGACCCGAGCAGTACCTCGACGCCCTGCAGAACGACTGGACCAAGGGCCACCAGTGACCAGTACCTCCTTCCCGCCGCAGCCGGGCACCGCACACCGGGCCACCCCGCCCCCGGCGGCGCACGACGGGCGAAGCGGCCGGGCCGGAGCCGACGGGACGGCGCGCACCCTGCGCGTCGGCCCCCGCCGTCCTGGCCGCCAGCGCACCGCCTACCTCTACCTGGCACCGGCCCTGCTGCTCTACACCTGCTTCGTCGCGCTGCCCTGGCTGCACACCATGTGGCTGTCCCTGTTCACCTGGGACGGCGTCACCGCCGGCAGCTGGGCCGGACTCGGCAACTACCACCAGGTGCTGACCGACCCCCTGCTGCGCTCCTCGATCCTGCACGCGCTCGGCTTCGTCGTCTTCTACTCGGTGCTGCCGATCGCGCTGGGCCTGCTGCTCGCCGCCGTCATCGGCGGCCGCGGCGGACGCCGCTACCCGGTCAGCCGCACCGTGCTCTTCCTTCCGCAGATCGTCCCGCTGGTCGCCGTCGGCGTCACCTGGAAGTGGATGTACTCCGCCGACGGCATGGTCAACCAGGTCCTGCGGGCGGTCGGTCTCGGCTCGATCACCCGCGCCTGGCTCGGCGACTTCACCTGGGCGTACGTCGCGGTCGGCCTGATCGGCACCTGGGTGATGCTCGGCCTGTGCCTGATCATCTTCCAGACCGGCATCCAGAAGATCGACCCCAGCCTCTACGAGGCCGCCAGGCTCGACGGCGCCGGGCCCGTCCGTGAATTCCTCGCCGTCACCCTGCCGGGGCTGCGCCCCGAGATCGGCGTCGCCGCGACCCTGACCATGATCTCCGCGCTCGCCAGCTTCGACGTCGTCTACGTCACCACCGGCGGAGGGCCGGGCGACTCCACCATCGTCCCCGGCGTGCTGATCTACCGGCTCGCCTTCACCAACGGCGAGGTCGGCGCCGCCTGTGCGCTGGCCGTGGTGCTCAGCGCCCTGATCGCCCTGGCCGTCGCCGCCGTCGGCCGGCTCACCCGGGAGAAGTCGTGACCACACCCACCCGCGCGCCCCGCGGCCTCGCCGGCCGGGCGATCATGACCGCCTTCGCCCTCGCCGTGATCCTCCCCTTCCTCGGCATCGCGCTGGCCGCCCTGCACCCGCCCGGCTCGATCGTCGACGGCCTCTCCTGGCCCGACCACCCCAGCCTGTCCAGCTTCGCGCGGGCCTGGTCGGACGCCGGCTTCGGGCAGCTGCTGCGCAACAGCGCGGTGATCGTCGGCGGCGTGGTCCCGCTCGCCCTGGTCTGCGCCTCGCTCGCCGGCTACGCCTTCGCCACCATGGCCTTCCGCGGCCGCACCCTGCTCTTCGGCTTCCTGATGCTGGGCCTCGCCCTGCCGTACGAGGCCGCGGTGGTGCCGCTCTACTACGACCTGCGGGCCCTCGGGCTGATCGACACCCCGATCGCCCTGATCCTCGCCCTTGTGGGCCTGTTCATGCCCTTCGGCGCCTTCTGGATGCGCGAGCAGTTCCTCGCCCTGCCGAAGGAGATGGTCGAGGCCGCCGCCGTCGACGGCGCCGGCAGCTGGACGGTCCTCTGGCGGGTGCTGCTGCCCTGCTCGCGGCCCGCGCTGACCACCCTGGGCCTGCTCTACTTCGTCTGGGCGTGGAACCAGTTCCTGCTGGCCCTGATCCTCATCCAGACCCCGAGCGAGCGCACCGCCCCGGCCGGCCTCGGCTTCTTCGTCGGCGCCTACACCATCGACGTGCCGCTGCTGTCCGCCGCGACGCTGATCGTCGTCGCCCCGGTCGTCGCCGTCTACCTCTTCTTCCAGCGGCACTTCATCGCCGGGATGCTCTCCGGCGCCGTCAAGGGCTGACCCGCCGCCACCCCACCGACCACGTCCGGAAGGACATCCCGCCATGACGCACGCCCTCATGCACCCCCAGCCCCCCGTCGGGACACCAGGCCGACTGCTGCGGCTGATCCTGGTCGGCGCCGGCGGACGCGGCTCGACCTACGCCGCCTACGCCGCCGGCACCGGCCGCGCCGAGATCGTGGCCGTCGCCGAACCCGACACCGGCCGGGCCGCCGCCGCTCTCTCCCGACACCCCGGCGCCACCCACCACCCGACCTGGCAGGCACTCGCCGAGCACCCGCCCGAGGCCGACGCCGTGCTCATCACCACCCAGGACGCCGACCACGTCGAACCCGCCCTGCGCTTCGCCGAACTCGGCTACCACATCCTGCTGGAGAAGCCGATGGCCACCAGCGAGGACGACGTCCGCCGGATCACCGACGCCGTCCGCAAGGCCGGCGTGATGCTCGCCGTCTGCCACGTGCTCCGCTACACCCCCTACACCCGGGGCGTGAAGGACATCGTCGACTCCGGCCGGCTCGGCGACGTCATCAGCGTCGAGCACCTGGAACCCGTCGGCTGGTGGCACCAGGCCCACTCCTACGTCCGCGGCAACTGGCGGCGCGAGGACCGGGCCACCCCGATGCTGCTCGCCAAGTCCTCCCACGACCTGGACTGGCTCTCCTACATCGTCGGCTCCCCGGTCACCAAGGTCTCCTCCTTCGGCGCGCTCACCCACTTCCGCCCCGAGAACCGCCCCGCCGGCGCCACCGACAACTGCCTGGACTGCCCCATCGAGCCCACCTGCCCCTACTCCGCGCCCCGCCTCTACCTCGGCTGCCTCGGAGACCCGGACCGGGAACGCTGGCCGCTCGGCGCCGTCACCGGCGCCCGCACCCCCGAAGGAGTCACCCAGGCCCTTCGCGAAGGCCCGTACGGGCGCTGCGTCTACGCGTGCGACAACGACGTGGTCGACCACCAGGTCGTCAACCTCGAATACGCCAGCGGCGCCACGGCCTCGTTCACGATGACCGCCTTCACGCCGTTCACCCACCGCAAGACCCGGATCTTCGGCACCCGCGGATCCCTGGACGGCGACGGCGTCAGCGCCACCGTGACCGACTTCGTCACCGGCCATGAGGAGACCCTCGTCCTCGGCGTCGACGGCCCCGACGCCGGCAGCGGCCACGGCGGCGGCGACGAGCGCCTCGTCGACGCCTTCCTCGACGCCCTCACCACCGGCGACGCGACGCTGATCCTCTCCGACCCCGCCACCAGCCTGGAGAGCCACCTCGTCGCCTGGGCCGCAGAACGCTCCCGGCGCCAGGACACCGTCGAAGACCTGACCTCCTGACAGAGCCCCCGAACCTCCTGCCCCGCCGCGGCCCCCGTGCCCGGCGCGGCAGGACGCCATGCACCACCCCCACCCCCGCCCGAAAGGGACCAGCCATGGCACCACGCACCGCCCCCAACCCGCCCACCCGCACCGGCCGCAGCCTGCTGCGCATCGGCGCCCTGTGCGCCGCGCTCAGCACGGCCCTGGCCCTGCCGGCCACCACCGCGCAGGCCGCCGACACCCCGCCGAACCCGACCACCAAGTCCGGCTACACCCTGGACTTCGACGAGGAGTTCGACGGCACCACGCTCAACTCCGCCAAGTGGCTGGACTCCTACCTGCCGCACTGGACCTCCACCCCGGCCAACGCCAAGGCCCGCTACACCGTCGCCAACGGTGTCCTCACCGAGCGCCTGGACGCCGACACCCCGGCCTGGAACGCCCAGTACGACGGCACGGTGAAGATCTCCAGCATCCAGTCCTACGAGAAGGACTGGTGGCACCGATTCAACTCCTCGATGCCCAACGACCACCACGAGCCGGACTTCAACGGCTACTCCACCAAGTACGGCTACTTCGAGATCCGGGCGAAGAACTCCGACGTCGGCGGCGGCGGCCACCAGGCCATGTGGCTCGTCGGCACCGACGACACCACCAGCGCCAACGCCAACTCCGAGATCGACATGATCGAGACGTTCTTCTCCAAGCCGAACAACTGGCGCATCGCCGCCTACGGCTGGAGCGACCCCAACTTCCTGTCCAGCTGGTACCTGTCCGATGCGGCCGTGCCCAGCGGCAGCCCCACCACCGAGTACCACGTCTACGGCATGGACTGGACCCCCACCCAGCTCAACTTCTACTACGACAACCAGCTCTACAAGACCATCAACGACGCGCCGAACTCGCCCATGGGCATGATCCTCGGCCTCTACACCGACGCCGGATCCGGCGTCCACAACGACACCTGGCCCAAGACCTGGAACGTCGACTACATCCGGGTCTTCAAGAACAACGCCGGCTACTCCGAGGGCTACCAGCGGATCAAGAACCACCAGACCGGCCAGTACCTCAACATCGAGAACAAGACCGGAAACGTCCAGTACAGCACCATCGCGGCCACCGCCTGGAGCTCCCAGTGGACGAAGGAGACCACCGGCGACGGCTACATCCGCTACCGCAACCGCTGGACCGGCGAGTACATGAACACCACCACCGCCGACGCCGTGGTCCACTACGGCAGCCTCCCCGCCACCGACACCAGGAGCCAGTGGACCGAAGAAGCCGTCGGCGGCTACAAGCGGCTGAAGAACCGCTCCACCGGCACCTACGCCCACACCGAGAACCTCACCGGCAACCTCCAGCACGGGGCCGCCCCCAGCACCTGGTGGACCAGCCAGTGGACCTTCGAACCCGGCCAGTGACCCCGCCCGCCCGCAGGTCCTGACCCCCTGAACCGGGTGGCGGGCCGTCCCGCACGGCGGCCCGCCACCCACCCCCGGGAGCGCCCATGCCCACCCCCGCCCACCCCCGCGCCGCACTCGCCGCCGCTGCCCTGCTCGCCGCGGCCGCCTGCACCACGACCCCCGCAGCCCACACCACCGCCACCCCCGGCGCCGCGAGCGCCGCACCGCAGATGCCCGACCACTCCGGCCAGAGCCTGTGGCACGTCATCGACCAGGACGGCAAGACCCTGCGCCGGCTGCCTGACGACGACCCCGTCGTCACCGCTGTGCGCAAGACCGTCGTCCTGCACTCCGGCGCCGTCGACAACCGCGACCAGCAGAACCTCGCCGACAGCATCCAGCAGGAGTTCACCTACTACCACCCGGACTTCGTCGCCGCCCTGCGCTCCCAGCAGTACGAGGACAAGCTCACCCGGCTCTTCACCACCAACCACCTGGCCACCCGCCAGCTCGGCGTCGCCTGGTACCAGTCGACCTTCCCCCAGGACATGACCACCGCCAAGGTCGCCATGGACGCCACCATCGAGTTCACCGCCGCCGACCCCGCCTACCTCGCGGCCAACCACTTCGAACTCCACACGCGCTACACCCAGCACCGCACCGTCAGCCTCACCAAGAACGGCGACCGGTGGACCATCACCGCCATCGACAAGAACCCCCTCGAGCAGGCCGTCGCCCCGCCCGAGCCCACCGGCTGACCGCGACACCGTGCCCCCGGCCCTGCCCACAGCACCGTGCGCTCCCACCCCCACCCCGGCCCGCGCCGCCGCCCACGGCAGCCACACCCGTCACCCTGCCCGACCCCGAAACCCCGCGGAGCGCCGCAGCATGAGTCTCGCCGGCCTGAACCCGGCCCCCCGCTACGTCCTCGCCCTCACCGTCGTCGCCGCATGCGCCGGGCCCGATCAGCTGCCCCTCGGCCCCGAGCCCACCCGACTGACCGTCATCACCTCCGAGAACGTCGGAACCACCCGCGTCCTCGCCGCCGCCTTCCACGCCAAGCACCTCGATGTCGAGATCGACGTCCAGTACACGCCCCAGGACAGCTACGACGCCGGCCTCGACCGGAAACTCGGCTCCGCCGACGCGCCCGACCTCGCCCTGCTCAACAGGATCGGCACCAGCCCCCGCCTGCTCCGTCCGCTGGACGACTACGCCAAGCAGTACGGCTGGGACGCCGTCTGTCCCTCCAGCGAGCTCGACCAGTGGCGGACCGACAGCAGCGGCAAGCAGTTGGGGGTCGGTCCGCTGTGGGCCGCGCCGGCGGGCTTCTCCATGACCGGCGTCTACTACAACAAGCAGATCGCGGCCCGCCTCGGCATCAGGCCCCCGACGACCCGGGCCGAGTTCGACGCCGCGCTGGCCAAGGCCAAGTCGGCAGGCGAACTGCCCGTCCAGCTCGGCAACCTCCAAGGACACTCGTCCTTCATCGTCCAGTCGATCGTCAACGCCGTCGACGGTCCCGCCCGCGCGAGCGACTGGGTCAACGGCAAGAAGGGCGCGACCCTCCACACGCCCGGCGGAATCGCAGCGGCGACGGCCCTCTCCGACTGGGCGAAGAAGGGCTACCTCCCGGCCGACGCGAACTCCCGCGACCTGCCGGCTGCGGTGGCCGACTTCGGCTCCGGCAAGGGCCTCTTCCTCTTCGGCGGCTCCTGGGACGCCCAGCCGATCGACAAGGGCCTGCACGGGAAGGTCGGATTCCTGCCCTTCCGCGGGGACGACGGGAAGGCCACCGGCATCGGCACCTCCGTCGCCTACGCGATCCCGGTCCGCTCCCGGCACCCGGATGCCGCCGCGGCCTTCCTGGACTACCTCAACAGCCCGGAGGCCGCCCAGATCGAGTTCAACGCCGGCTTCCTGCCGGTCGCCCACGCCGACCGGGTCACCACCGACCCCGGCAACGTCATGGCGGACATCGCCAGGGCCTGGACCGAGGTCAACAAGGACAACGGGCTGGTCAACTTCTTCAACAACACCACCGCCACCATGAACGACACGCTCACCACCCGGACCCAGCAGCTGATCGCGGGGGAGACCACCCCGGCCGCCCTCCTGGACGCACTGCGTGCCGACTGGCAGCAGACCCACTGACGGCCTGCGCCGCGGGTCGCCCCCGCGCGCCGACCGGCCTGGCGTGGCCCCATGGTGCGGAGCGGGGCGAGCGACGTGGACGGCTACCTCGCCGAGCTGCCCGAGGAGCGCAGGGCGGCGCTGACCAGGCTGCGGCAGCTGTGCCGGCGGGAACTGGTGGGCTTCGACGAGATCATGGCGTTCGGCATGCCCGCGTACGAGCGGGACGGCACGTGCGAGATCGCGTTCGCCGCGCAGAAGCAGTACCTCTCGTTCTACCTCCTGCGCGGCGACGTCCGTGAGGCGTTCGGCGAACGGCTGGCCGGACACGACGTGGGCCGGAGCTGCCTGCGTTTCCGCAGTCCCGGGAGCATGGACTTCGAGCTGCTCCGCGACCTGCTCAGGGCCACGGCGGCCCGGCCCGGAACGGTCTGCTGACGTTCCGGCCGGGCCTCCGCGGTGGTCGGCGGGCGGTCAGCGGCGGGTCAGCGGGCGGCCATCCGCAGGGCGCCGTCCATCCGGATGGTCTCGCCGTTGAGGTAGTCGTGCTCGGCGACCATGGTGACCAGGCGGGCGTACTCGGCGGGCTCGGCGAGGCGCTGCGGGAAGGTCACGCCCGCGGCGAGGCCGGCCCGGACCTCGTCGCTGAAGCCGGCCATCATCGGGGTGTCGACGATGCCGGGGGCGATGGTGACGACCCGGATGCCGAACTGGGCGAGGTCGCGGGCGGCGGTGATGGTCATGCCCGCCACGCCGGCCTTGGACGCGGCGTAGGCGATCTGGCCGACCTGGCCCTCGAAGGCGGCGATCGAGGCGGTGTTGACGATCACTCCGCGCTGCCCGCGGTCGTCCGGCTCGTGCCGGGCGATCGACTCGGCGGCCAGGCGCATCACGTTGAAGGTGCCCAGCAGGTTGACGTTGAGCACGGCCTGGAAGAGCGCCAGGTCGTGCGGGCCCTTGCGGCTCAGGATGCGGGCGGAGGGGGCGATGCCGGCGCAGTTGACGGCCATCCGCAGCCGGGCGCCGTCCTCGTCGATCCGGGCCAGTGCGGCGCGCACCGGCTCCTCGGCGGTGACGTCGGCGGCGAGCAGGTGGACGCCGTCCGGCCGGGGGCCGGCGGCCTCGACGGCCTGCGGCAGGTCGAGTCCGTACACGGTTGCACCGCGCTCGGCGAGGGCGGCGGCGGTGGCCGCGCCCAGGCCCGAGGCGGCGCCGGTGACCAGGGCGGCGGATCCGGTGATGTCCATGCGAATGCTCCTCGTGGGGCTGTCCGGTGGTACGGGTGGGGGGCCGGGGTCAGCGGCCGAGGCCGCGGCTGATGACGAGGCGCTGGATCTGGTTGGTGCCCTCGAAGATCTGCATGATCTTCGCCTCGCGCATGTAGCGCTCGACCGGGAAGTCGCGGGTGTAGCCGTACCCGCCGAGCACCTGGACGGCGTCGGTGGTGACCTTCATCGCGGCGTCGGTGGCGATCAGCTTGGCGACGCTCGCCTGGCGCCCGAACGGGCGGCCGGCGTCGCGGCGGCGGGCGGCGTCGAGGTAGGTGGCCCGGGCGGAGTCGACGGCGGCGGCCATGTCGGCGAGCAGGAAGCCCAGCCCCTGGTGGTCGATGATCTTGCGGCCGAAGGTGGTGCGCTCGTTGGCGTACGCCGTCGCCGCGTCGAGGGCGGCCTGGGCGACGCCGGTGGCGCAGGCGGCGATGCCGAGGCGGCCGGAGTCCAGGGCGCTGAAGGCGATCTGCAGGCCCTGGCCCTCGGCGCCGAGCAGGCGGTCGGCGTCCAGCTCGGCGCCGTCCCAGTAGGCGGCGCAGGTCGGGATGCCCTGCAGGCCCATCTTCTTCTCCGGGGCGCCGAAGGACAGGCCCTCGGCGGCGCCGGGCGCCAGGAAGCAGGAGACGCCGTTGCCGCCGGGCGCGGTGCGGGCGAACAGCGCGTAGAAGCCGGCCTTGCCGCCGTGGGTGATCCAGGCCTTGGTGCCGGTGATCCGGTACCCGGCCCCGGTGCGCTCGGCCTTGCAGGCGAGCGAGGCCGCGTCGGAGCCGGCCTGCGGCTCGGAGAGGCTGTAGCCGCCGACCAGGTCGCCCGCCAGGGCGCCGGGGAGCCAGCGCTCCTTCTGCGCGTCGGTGCCGTAGGCGTTCAGCGGGTGGCAGGCGAGGGTGTGGACGCTGGTGGCCACGGCGACCGCCGCCCAGCGAGCGGCCAGCTCCTCCAGGACCTGCAGGTAGACCTCGTACGGCTGGCCGCCGCCGCCGAACTCCTCCGGGTACGGCAGGCCCAGCAGCCCGGCCTTGCCGAGGGTGCCGAACAGGCCCTCCGGGTACGTCTCGGTGCTCTCGTGCAGCTCGACCCGGGAGCCGAGCTCGCGGTCGGCGATGTCCCGGACCAGGTCGATCAGGTCTTCTGCTTCCTCGGTGGGAAGCAGACGGTCCACGGCCATGATGGCTCCAAGCGGTACTCAGAGGGGTACGTCAGTACCGCTTAGCGTAGCGCCATCATGGCGCGGGATCGAGGCTGGAATACTGGGCCGGTGATCGAGACCCCAGCGACACCGGCCGCAAGGCCCACCGGGCGCGGCGCCGCGCGGCGGGCGGAGCTCTTCGAGGACCTGGTCGCACTGCTGATCGGCGAGGGCTTCGCGCAGTTCACGCTGGACGACCTGGCGGGCCGGCTGCACTGCTCCAAGCGCACGCTGTACGGGCTGGCCGGCAGCAAGGAGCAGCTCGTCCGGGCGGCCGTGGTGCACTTCTTCCGCCGGGCCACCGAACGGGTGGAGGCCGCCCTCGCGGCCGAGACCGACCCGGCCGGCCGGCTGGCCGCCTACCTGCGGGCCGTCGCCGCCGAGCTGGCCCCCGTCTCGCCCGGCTTCTTCGACGACGTGGCGGCCTTCGAACCCGCCGCCGAGGTCTACGAGCGCAACACCCGGGCCGCCGCCGCCCGGATCGGCCAGCTGATCGAGGAGGGCGTGGCGGCCGGCGCGTTCCGCGAGGTGCACGTGGCCTTCGCGGCCGAGGTGATCAGCTCGGTGATGGTCCGGATCCAGCAGCGCCAGGTCGCCGCCGCCACCGGACTCGCCGACGCCGCCGCGTACGCGCACCTCGCCGAGCTGCTCCTGCACGGCCTGACCCGCTGAACCGGCGGGCCGCGGCCCGCACGGGACGGCCCGGGGGCCCGGGGAGGCCGCCGGAGGTCAGACCGGCGGCAGCAGGTCGCTCGCGCTGACGGTGTAGGTCAGCGGTGGGTAGCGGAAGTCCGTCTCCTGGTTCTCGCGCCGGCGGAGCCGGTAGAAGTCGCGGCTCTGCTCGTCGGTCGCCCGGGTGAGGCGCACGCCCCGGGGGAGGTGCGCCCGTCCGTCCTCGAACCGGAGGAAGGTGCTCGACGTCCGGAAGGTGACGCCCAGCCACTCGTTCTCCGCGGCCCGGCCGGGCGCGTCCAGCACGATCCGGTGCCGGAGCCGACGGTTCAGGGCCACCGAGAACGCGACGACGCCGTGATGGGCGAGGGGGATCTCGAACCCCTCGCCACCGGGCTCCTTCTGCTCGAAGACCAGCTTCCTCGCCGGCTCCGTCCCCGGGTGCCGGTAACAGGAGAACACGGCGATGAAGGAGTCGTCGGCCAGATCGAGGGCCTGGTCGGAGTGGGCGCCCATGGTGGCGTAGGCGTTCGTGTAGACCTCGACGAGGGCGTTGTTGAAGCCGACCGCAAGGCCCGCGCGGTCCTGGACCTCCCGCGCGAGGCGTTCGTGGACCTCCCGGAACCGCTGGGCCGGACTGCCGTACCGGGTGGTGGTGCGCACCAGCGGGACGCGGCCCGACTCGTCGACCCGGGTGAGCACGGCGCCCCGCCGGCCCTTGCCCACGTCCTCCAGGGCGGACGCCGCGGACAGCTCCGCGAAGAGGTCCGCCCCGGACGGGACGGAGAGCCGGAGGATCCCGTCCGGAACGCCGGGAACGCTAGAGCCGAGGGGCACGGTAGTCCCCCGCGTTCATGCTGAACGGGAACCGGCCGCCGTAGTCGACGGGGGAGGTGGACCTGTTCTCCTCCGCGTACAGCCTGCGCAGCTCGTCCATGCCCGCCTCGGTCGGCGGCTCCAGCTCCACCGGACCTCCGGCCGTCCCCAGGAACGTCCGGCCGTCCCGGTGGACGGCTTCGGTGCCGGAGCAGCGCACCACGTAGCCCAGGCGGGTCGGGAGCAGCCCGGCGTCCAGCGCCGAGGGCCGGATCTCGTGGGTGTACAGGCGGTTGGTGGACAGCGGCATGAAGAACACCGACCCGGGGTGCAGGGTCAGCGTGAACTGCCGGGGGAGCGTGCGGGCTTCGTCCCCGGCCGCGTCCTTGAGGCGGAAGCGGAGGCCGGTCAGAGCGCTGACGCCCTTCACGCCGCGGTCGAAGGCGTCGCCCGGCAGCGGCTGCAGCCCGTCGAGCCCGTCGTAGAAGGTGCAGAAGGCCATGATGCCGTTGGCGGGCATGTCCTTGGTCTTGTCCGCGTGGTTCGAGATCCTGGCCTTGGACTGCTTGCGCCCGGCCGTGGCACGGGTGTTGTGGTAGGTCTGGGCGAGGACGTGGTTCAGCGGCGCGTGGCCGCGGAAGAGGGTGTCGGCCTCGGCGTTGAGGGCGTCGACGATGCCCGTGTCCGTCGGACGGAAGTTCTCGGTCGGCCCGGAGAGGTTCGTGGAGCAGCGGAGCAGGCGGAAGCGGAGCCCGTCGCCGTCCCGCGTGACGGGCGTCAGGTAGATCCCGCTGCGGTGCGCCGTGCCGGGCTTGGTGGACTCCGTCAGCGACTGGAACTCGTGCTCCGCGCGGATCCGTCCGAAGTGGTCGTCGCCGGGCTCGAAGAAGCGGGGGTAGTACACGCCGACGCCGTGGACGCGGACGGAGACCCGGCCGGGGCCGACGACGGTCCAGGGCCCGGTGGTGCCCCGGTGGCCGTGCGACGGCTCCCGGACGGCGAACACCCGGGCGGCCGTGCGCAGTCGGCGGACGTCGACCGCCGAGGCGTCGCCGCACAGGTAGACGGTCCTCCCCGTGAGGTCGGGGGAACCGGCGGCGAGCTCGTCCGGGGTGACGACGGAGCCGAAGAAGTCCCTGACCGGGGTGTCGTCCCGCAGCGCCGCGGGCGCGACCAGGACGGCGCCCGCATCCTGGAGGCGGGCCTCCGCGGGCCGGGCTGTGGACATCGGACGGGTACCCCATCGCCTCGCTCGGTGGACCGTGCAAAGCCGTGGACATGACGGACCGTTGGACCCCGATGCTCTCACGGGCGCAGGACGGCGGGCAACGCGCCGCCGCCGCGCCCGCTCGTCCGGAGGGAGGGGCGGCGCGGCGGGCTGAGCCGGCGGGGGCGGAGGGCCGTCAGACGTGGACGGACACCTGCGCGTCGGCGGGAGCCGTCGCGGCCCCGGGTGCGGGCTGCCGCTGCCGCCGGAGGGCGACGGCGGTGACGGCCAGGGCGGTGAGCAGCAGGCCCGCGCCGATGGCGAAGGCCAGGTGGAAGCCGGCGGTCAGCGCCTCCGCCCGAGCCGTGCCCGCCGCGATCAGGCTGCTGCCGCGGGAGGAGGCGACCGTCGTCAGGACCGCGACGCCGAGCGCCGCGCCGACCTGCTGGGTGGTGTTGAACAGGCCGGACGCCAGGCCCGCGTCCTCCGGCCGGGCGCCGGACATGCCCAGAGCGGTGAGCGCGGTGATCGCCAGACCGAAGCCGCCGGCGGCGAGCATCGTGGGCAGCAGGTCGGTGGCGTAGTGGGCGTCGTGGGCGGGCAGCCGGACGAGCAGGCCGAGGCCGACGGTGAGCAGGGCCAGGCCGGCCAGCAGCGTGGTGCGCTCGCCGAAGCGGCCGATGGCGCGGGCGGAGACGGCCAGCGAGACGGTGCCGATGGTCAGTGCGGCCGGCAGCATGGCCAGGCCGGTGCGGGAGGCGCTGTAGTGCAGGACGTTCTGCAGGTAGAGGGCGACCAGCACCTGGAAGCTGAACAGCGCGGCGAGCATCAGAAGTTGGACGAGGTTGGCGGCCACCACCGTGCGGGAGGCGAACATCCGCAGCGGCAGGAGCGGCTTCGCGGCGCGGGCCTGACGGACCAGGAAGGCCGCCAGCAGGGCGATCGACAGGCCGCCGAGCCCGGCGGTGTGCGGGGACGCCCAGCCGTACGACGCGGCCTCGACGATCGCGTAGACGCCGATCATCAGCCCGGCGGTGACCAGGACCGCGCCGAGGGCGTCGGCACCGGCCCGCAGGCCCGGGCCGCGGTCGTCGTCCAGCAGCCGCCGGCCGGCCAGGACGGCCAGCACGCCGATGGGCAGGTTGACGAAGAAGATCCACGGCCAGCTCAGGCCCTGGGTGAGCACGCCGCCCAGCACCTGGCCGAGCGAGGCCCCGGCGGCGCCGACGAAGCCGAACGCGCCGAAGGCCCTGGTCCGTTCGGCCGGCTCCGGGAAGAGCGCCACGATCATGCCGAGGCTGACCGCGGAGGTCATCGCGCCGCCGGCGCCCTGGAGGAAACGGGCGGCGACCAGGACGGCGGGATCGGTCGCGAAGCCGCAGAGCACCGAGGCGGCGGTGAAGACCGCCAGCCCGGCGACGAAGATCCGCCGGCGTCCGATCAGGTCGCCCAGCCGGCCCGCCAGGAGCAGCAGGCCGCCGAAGGCGATCACGTAGGCGTCGACGATCCAGGCCAGGCCGGAGGACGAGAAGCCGAGGTCCTGCTGGATGGCCGGGAGAGCGACGGTGACGATCGACCCGTCCAGGACGATCATCAGCATTCCGGTGCAGATGACGGCCAGGGCCAGCCATCGCGAGCGGGGGGTGCGGGGCATGGGAGTTCTCTCCTGTTCCACGGGTGCGCGGGCACGGCGCAACAAGAGAGACGTTAGCAGATAGTTTTGTAGTAGACGATTTCTTTCGGGACTACTGGCGGGGTCGGCGGGGGCGTCGCGTCGGCTTCTCGGTGCCGGCCGCCGGGACGGTGTCCGCCGCGGGCATCTGCTCCAGGCGGGTCAGCGCGTCGACGAACACCTGTCGCTCGCCCGGCGACATCCCGTCCAGCGCCTCGGCGTGCACCCGGTCGACGATCACCTCGCCGCGGCGCACCAGCTCCTCGCCCGCGGGCGTGACCACGATGATCCGGGCGCGCCGGTCGGTGGGGGACGGGTGCCGCTCGGCCAGGCCCGCGCGCTCCAGTTCGTCCGTGGTGACGACCATGGTGGTCTTGTCCAGGCCGGCGATCTGGGCGAGCTCCGACTGCGTGCGCTGCGCCTCCATGGCGTGCAGCAGGATGCAGTGCGCGCGCGGCGTGCTGTCGATCTCGGCCAGCGCCACCGCGAGCCGGGTGTTCATCGCGTGGGCCGCCTGGACCAGCATGCCGGTCAGGTCGCGTGCCGTCCGTTCCGGAAGGGATGTGCTCATCCCCCCAGGGTACGGCAGCCAGCGGATAGTCCGCTGCGGAACCATCCCGGGGCGTGCGGGGCCGTCAGCGGTGCTTGAACTCCTCGATGGCGTCCCGGGCCACCTGCACCATGCCCGCGCTGCCGACGTGGCCCGAGTCCTCGGAGATGTGCAGCCGTGCGCCCTGCCACGCCCTGGCCAGCTCCCAGGCGCTCCGCGGCGGACAGCCCATGTCGTGCCGGCCGGTGATCACCACCCCCGGGATCCCGGCCAGCCGGTGCGCGTCGCGCAGCAACTGGTCCTCCGCCAGCCACGCGCCGTTGCTGAAGAAGTGGGCGCAGATCCGGACGAACGCGATCTGCTCGTCGACCTCACGGTCGCCGTACATCCCCGCGACGGCCGTGGGCTCGCCCGACACCACCGCGTCCTCCCAGGCCAGCCAGTCGGCGGCGGCCCGGCGCCGGACCTCCCGGTCGGGGCTCTCCATCAGGCGCGCGTACGCCGCGAGCAGGTCGCCGTCCCGCTCCCGCTCGGGGACGCCCGCGCGGAAGCGGTCCCACGCCTCGGGGTGGAACCGGCCCGCGCCCCGGTAGAGCCAGTCGATCTCGGAGCGGCGACTCGTCATCACCGCCTGGAGGATGATCTCGCTCACCCGTTCGGGATGCCGCTGCGCGTAGGCGAGGGCCAGCGTGACGCCCCAGGACGCGCCGTTCAGCAGCCACCGCTCGACGCCGAGGTGCTCGCGCAGCCGCTCCATGTCGTCGACCAGGTGCCAGGTGGTGTTCAGCCGCATGTCCGCCGCCGGGTCGGAGGCGTGCGGGGTGCTGCGCCCGCAGTTGCGCTGGTCGAAGCGGATCACCCGGTAGCGCTCGGGATCCCACGCCCGCAGCGGCCGCCGCGGCGAGCCCGCGCCCGGGCCGCCGTGCACCCCCAGGGCGGGCTTGCCGTCGGGGTTGCCGTACTGCTCGTAGTACACGCGGTTGCCGTCGCCGGTGTCGAGGAAGCCGGTGTCGTAGGGGTGGGTCGGAGGATAGTCGGCCATGACCGACGATCCTACGGGGACGATCGGATTTTCATATGGCAACTCGGCAGCTTGAAAGGCGATTTGAGGCCGAGTCACTGTCGCGGGAGTGCCGCGGTGGGCGTCGGCCCGTCGGTCTCTGATTGGATGTCACCATGATCGCAGGCACCACCCACGCGGAATCCGGTCTCAGCAAGACCGTCTGGAGCGACGCCGACTTCGACGAGATGGAGTGGCACCAGGTCACCATCCACGGACTCTGCGTACAGCCCGGAGCGGCCGACGGCGCGCTGCCGCGCCTGATGCTGGACATCGACTACATCATCCGCTGGGTCTACCCCGTCGAGCCGGAGAAGCACTTCACCTTCTGGATCTCGCCCGCCACGCTGGTGTTCGAGGACGTCCGGGACGTCGTGGGCGACCTCTCCTTCACGGGGCTGCCGCTGAGCCTGGACATCGACCAGCTGCGGCGCGCCGACCCGCAGGACGGCGAGGACGCCCCGCACTGGCACATCGAGGGCCAGTCCTTCGACCTGAGGTTCCGGGCCTCGGGATTCCGGCAGTACCTGCGGCAGGTGCCGCAGCACTCGCCGCGGCTCGTCCTCGCCCCCGACGCCCGCGGCGGGATCGCCTTCACCGAGACCGCCTTCGCCTGACGCCCGCCCGGCGCTACGCGGGCAGGTCGAGGACCCGGGCGAGCGCGGCGCTCACGCCGGCCCGGTGGTCGGGCACGTGCCGGGCCGCCCAGCCGGTGGCCAGGGCCAGGAAGTCCGTCAGGTCGCGCTCCACTCCGGCAAGGAGCGGGGGGAGCGCGGCGGCGGACAGTTCGATCACCGAACTGTCGCTCCGCTCGCTGTCGACCGTGAGCCGCAGGGTGTCGCCGGTGCGCTCCGCCAGCGGCGACACCGGCTCGTGGCCGAAGCCGAGCACTCCGTCGCCGTCGGTGAGCCGGTGCCAGTCGCGCCAGTCCTCCAGCCCGTCGCAGCAGCCCGGCAGGAACTCGGTGCCGCTCACGGAGTCGGCGACCCGCAGGCCGCCCGCCGCGAACGGGTGCTCGAACGTCAGCAGCCCGTGCAGGAACGAGCCGAGCGGGTCGGCGGGCCGCGGCGGACGGTCGCCGTCCGGGTCGATGTCGTTGCAGCCCGCGATCCGCATCACCGCCGTCCCCACCTCGGCGGGCGAGAGCCCGCCGTGCAGCGCGAGGAAGGCGAACGGCTCCACCTCGGCCACCGGCCACAGCCCGAAGCCGTCGGGGGCGAGGATCTCCAGGACGGGCCGCATCACGATCACCCGCCGAAGTGTTCCGCGCGCCCGCCCGCCGCGCCGCCGATTTTCCCGGGGCGCCGGCGCCCGCGCGAAGGACGCCTGTGGGTCCCGACGGGTGGGGAGGGCGACCTCCACCCGGAGGTTGCCCGGGCCCCGGGCAGCACCCACCTGCTCGGACGGGAGATCACCGGCGTGGTCTCCACCGACCCGCAGTACCGCCTCGACCTGTGGGCGGCCCTGCGGCTCGCCCCCGCGCAGCGGCCCTGACGCGTCCAGGGGAAAACCCGTTGCCGGAGCGGGGAGCGGCCGCGAAGCTTCCGGGATGGACCTTCCGCAGCCGGTGATCGACCTGGACGACCTGACGCTCCGCCGCTTCGACGAGGCGGACCTGCCCGAGTTCACCCGCGTCGTCGACGAGTCGCTGGAGCACCTGCGGCCCTGGATGGGCTGGGTCCCCGAGCACACGCCGGAGCGGACCGCCCAGTTCCTGGCGGGTCGTGCCGAGCGCTGGGAGAGCGGGCAGGCGTACAGCTACGCGATCGTGCTGGACGGCGCGATCGTCGGGGCCATCGAGCTGTTCCGCGCCGAGGGCGAACCGGAGTGCGCCCGCGAGATCGGGTACTGGCTGCACCCGGCCGCGACCGGACGGGGCCTGGTCACCCGGGCGGCCCGGGCCGTGGTCGGGCAGGCCTTCCGCCTGCCCGGCGTCGAGTGGGTCGAGATCGTCCACGACCCGGCCAACCTCGCCAGCGGGGCCGTCCCGGCCCGGCTCGGCTTCACCGAGCACCTGCGCCGCCCCTCCGAGCGCCGCGCCCCGGCGGAGAGCGGCGAGGACCAGGTCTGGCGGCTGACCCGCGCGCAGGGGGGCGCCGCCTGACGCCTCCGCGGCCCGGCGTCCGGTGCGCCCCCCGTCTCCCGTTGGAGGGCGGGGACTCAGGCCTGGAGCGCAGCGGTGACGAGGTCGTGGACCCGGTGCTGGTGGTCCAGGTAGGCCAGCAGCGCCTCGGCCAGGCGCTGCGCCGAGTCCAGGGCCTCCGGACGGAGCTCCGCGACGAGCCGCAGGTGGCCGCGCTCCAGGACCAAGGCGGGCTGGCCCAGGTGGAAGTGCTCGGACCAGGAGTCCAGGTGCAGCGCGAGGTACGGTACGGCGAGCGCGGCCGCCATCCGTTCCTCGTACGGGCCGAACGGGGACCAGACCACGACCGGCCCGTCGGCCGTGGCGACCAGGCAGACACCGGGGCGGCCGAGGACGTCGACGGTGCTGGTCGCGTGGCTGTCCAGCTCCCGCGGCAGCAGCTCCGGGAGGTCGAGGAGGCGGAGCGCGTCCCGGATGAGGGTCGCGAGGTCGGCGGCGATGGGGCTGGTCCCCTCGGGAGTCGTCACGGGCGGAGCGCCCCCGCCATCGTAGGCGGTCGGCGGAGCGCCACCCCGCTCGGGCTCAGAGGGCGAGGGTGCGCCAGCCCCGGGTGATCTGGTCGCGCACCGCGTCGGCGAGCGGCGCCGACGGGCCCGGACGGGCCGCCAGGAGCTCGGCCAGCGCCGCGCCGTCCGCCGGGCGGGCCGCCGGGTCGGAGGTCAGGGCCCGGGTCACGACCGCCGCGAGGGCCGGGTCGAGGGCCTGCACGGCGCCGAGGGCGAGCGGCTCCGGCCCGGTGTCCACGATGCGGCGGATCACCGCGCCGGTGCTGGTCGCGGCGAACGGGCTGGCGCCGTGGGCGGCGCACACCACGCAGCAGGCCCACGCCCAGATGTCGGCCGACGGCCCGACCGCGCCGTCGTCCAACTGCTCGGGCGCCATGTAGGTGAGGGTGCCGGGGCCACCGCCGGTCCGGGTCAGCCGGGTGCCGTCGACGATGGAGGCGATGCCGAAGTCCAGCAGGCGCGGCCCGGCCGTGGTCAGCATGATGTTGCCCGGCTTGAGGTCGCGGTGGACCAGGCCCAGCCGGTGCACCTCCGACAGCGCCACGGCCAGCGCGAGCGCGAGCGCCCGCAGCGCCTGCGGCTCGCGGATCGGCCCGTGCTCGCGCAGGTGGACGTCGAGCGGCCGGCCGTCCAGCAGCTCCATCGCCAGGTACGGGCGTCCGGCGTCCACCCCGGTGTCCAGCACCCGCGCGGTGTAGTCGCCGGGGACCATCGCCAGCACCCGCGCCTCCCGTTCGAAGCGGCGCAGCAGCTCGGTGTCGTCCAGCAGTTCGGGGTTGAGGGTCTTCAGGGCGACCTGGGTGGCGGCGCCCTGCCGCTGGGCGAGGTACACCGTCCCCATGCCGCCGGCGCCGATCCGGCCGAGCAGCCGGTAGCCGCCGATGGTGCGCGGCTCGCCGGGGCGGAGCGCCTGGTGGACCGGGTGAGCCGCCACCGGGCCCGCATCGGCCTGCGTCGGCACGTACCCGGCCGGGTGGGCGGGCGGCTGCGCGGACGGGCGTGACGGCACGGGCGGCAGGTGGGCGGGGGCGCCCGCCGGGACGGGCGGCAGGTGCCCGGCCGGGGGCGTGACGGAGGCCCGCAGCCCGCTCCGGCTGGTGAGCAGCGCGACGGCCTGCACCAGCAGGGCGGCCAGCACGAGTCCGGACGGGACGAACACGCCGACCGCCGCGCGGAGCAGGAGGACGAGGGCCAGCCGGGTGCGGGTGGCGGGATCCAGGCGGCGGCCGGGGCCCGTGCCCAGCAGGTTCCGCTGGGTCAGGAACCAGAGCAGCAGCCCGGCGGCCAGCAGGACGAGCGTCAGGACGACGAACACCGTCCGTGCGGTCGACCAGTCGAGGTCGGTGACGATCGCGAACTCGGCGGTCTCCTCGAACGCCACCGAGTCGGTCAGCACCCCGAAGCCGGACACGCCCTGGGTGCGGATCAGCACGACGAGGCCGACGCCCCCCGCCAGCCCCAGGACCAGCTCGCCGAGGGCCGCCGGGGAGACCAGGGCCGAGGGGCGGCCGTCGCGGACCGCCTCCGTCCGCCGACGTGCCGCGCGCTGGGCGGCCGTCAGCAGTGGCAGGGACAACAGCCGTACCACCAGCGCCAGTCCGAGCACGACCACGAGTCCGGGAAGCATGATCGTCGCCCCCGTGTCCACCTCCATGCGTCCCCCGCTCCGTTCCGCACACACCGCGCCCGGTCGGGCACACGGAGTATAGATCGTCCCGGCGCGGGGTGGCGGGCCGACGGTCAGAGCTCGATGAGCATGCCGTCCGTCGCGACGGCGGCGCCGGCCTCGGCGAGGGCCCGGGCGGTGGCGGGGCCGGGCGGGTGGTTCAGCGGGTTGGTGTTGTCGAGGTGGGTGTAGAGGTGGCGCGGGCCGCGGTGCCGGGCGAGGTGGGGGAGGGAGTCGTGGATGGCGAGGTGTCCCATGTCCCGGGAGGTGCGGGCTCCGCCGGTGCGGTCGGTGAGCTCGTCGTCGGTGGCGAAGGTGCCGTCCAGGATCACCAGATCCGCGCCGTCGACGGCGCGGTCGAGGGCGGGCGTCCACGCGGCCACGCCGGGGGCGTACACCATGCGGGCGCTCCCGGCGGCGTCGGTGAAGCGGTAGCCGGTGACCCAGTCGGTGCGGTCCTGCCACTGCTCGCCGGGCAGGTCGGTGGCGTACCGGGGCCGCTTGCCGCCGAGGGCGATCGGTTCGGCGCGCAGGCCGCCGTCGAGCTCGACGGTCCGGCCCTCGGCGACGGTGTGCCAGTGCACCTTGGTGTAGGACGCGAGCAGCGGTCCGGCCGGGAAGGCGGTGTGCAGGGTGTGGCGGACCGGCAGGGCGGCGTGGACGGTGAGTTCGGCGGCCTCGCGCAGCAGCGGCAGGCCCAGGGTGTGGTCGAGTTCGGCGCTGGTGAGCAGGACGCCGCGCAGCGGGGTGTCACGGGTACCGGGTGCCGGGGCGAGCTCGGGGGCGGCCAGCAGCTGGCCGCGCAGGTCGGGCGAGGCGTTGACCAGGTACCAGGCCTCGCCGTCCGCGCTGACGGCGAGGCAGTCCTGGGTGCGGTGGGCGCCGGTGCGGCGGGCGGTGGCGCAGCCCGGGCAGTCGCAGTTCCACTGCGGGAGGCCGCCGCCGGCGGCGGTGCCGAGGATTCGGATCTTCAATGCGGACTCCGGGGTGCGAGCGGGCCGCCGGGTGCGGCGGGCGCGGTGATCGGGTGGTGGTCGGGGGAGGGCCGGCAGGCCGGGTCGGTGGCGCCGTGCTCGACGGCGTCCAGCGCGGCGCGCAGCACGTCGCACTCGAAGGCCGGCGCGTCGAGGGCGGCCTGCGGCCGGGCGACCGGTCCGGTCACCGGGTGGTCCGGGCCGCGTACGCGGTGACCTCGGCGCCGGTGCGGTGGCACTCCACCACGGGCGCCGACCACGCGGGCCGGACGGCCGGCGCGCTCGCCACGGACACGGCCGGGGCGGTGGGGGACGGGCCGGGGACGGGTTCGGTGTTCATCGAGACCTCCTGGACGGCGGGGGTTCGTGCTCTCCCGGGGTTCGTGCTCTCCGTTCTCTCCGGGGGTTCGTGCTCTCCGTTCGGGGCGCCCGCGGCGGCGGGCTCCGTGCCTCAGGACCGTACGAGCCGCCGCGGGCGCGCGCCGCTCCGGTCGTGCCGTTGCGGGCACGATCGCGCTCGAACGAGTGACGGCCGCGGCCGCGCAGGAGCCCGCCCGGCCGAAGGCGACCAGGTGTCGTCCTCGGTGCCGACGAACACCTTGCCGCCGTCGGTCGCGGGCATCGAGAACCGGGTCACCGTGCCGAGCGGGGAGCTGCGCCGCAGCTTCAGCGTGCCGCCGACCGGCACCGGGTCGTAGCCGCGCGGCTCGCCGTTCTGCCCGCCGGGGCGGGTGCCGGAGCAGATGATCCAGGCCGGGTCCGAGCCGCTCGCCGTCCCGTCGGGGGAACCGGCTGCGCCGCTCAGGCCCGCCCGGCGCCGCGCGGCACCGGCGGGCGGGCACGGAAGCTGCTGCGGTACGCCCGGGGCGACGTCCCGACCGCGCGGGTGAAGTGCGCGCGCAGGGTGACCGGCGAGCCGAACCCGGTTGCCGCGGCGACCTGTTCGACCGGGAGGTCGGTGCTCTCCAGCAACTGCTGGGCCCGGTGGATCCGGGCCCGCAGCAGCCACTGCAGCGGCGTCGTGCCGAGCTGCGCGCGGAAGCGCCGGGTCAGGGTGCGCACGCTGGTCGCGCCGTGCCGGGCGATCTCGTCCAGGGTCAGCGGCCGGTGCAGCTGCGCCTCCATCCAGGCGAGCGTGGGCTGCAGCGCCGTCCCGCTGTCGCCGGGGGCCTCGTGCCGGATGAACTGGGCCTGCCCGCCGTCGCGTTGGGGCGGCATCACGATCCGGCGGGCGGTCCGGGCGGCCACCGTCGAGCCGTGGTCCCCGCGCACCAGGTGCAGGCACAGGTCGATGCCCGCCGCCACCCCGGCGGAGGTCGCCACCGAGCCGTTGTCGACGAAGAGGACCGCCGGATCGACCTCCACCGCGGGGTGGCGCAGGGCGAGTTCGTCCGCGTGCCGCCAGTGGGTGGTGGCCCGCATGCCGTCCAGCAGGCCGGCCGCGGCCAGCACGAACGCGCCCACGCAGATCGAGGCGACCCGGGCACCCCGACCGGCCGCGGCGCGCAGCAGCTCCAGCACCTCCTCGGGCGGCGGCTCGCGGAACGCCTCGTGCCCGGGGACGACGACGGTGTCCGCGTCGAGCAGCGCGTCCGGCCCCCACGGCGTCTCCAGCCGCATCGCGCCGAACGCCGGCGCCGCGCGCACCCCGCCGGGCGCGGTGCAGACCCGCACCTCGTACAGCGGCGCCCCGCGATCGCCCGTGCTGGAGCCGAACACCTGCCCCGGCACCGCCAGATCGAAAGCGACCACCCCGTCCAGCGCCAGCACCGCGACCACATGCATGGCCAGAACCTAGCGCACCGCGTCACTCCGGCCACTGTCGGGGCCGTCGGCATGCCCGGAAGATCGACGCATGACCGACCACTACCGCGAGTTCACGATTCCCGACACCGAGCTGACCCGGCAGGCCCACGCGCTGGCCGAACGGCTGGTGACCCCCGCCATCGCCCACCACAGCGTGCGCAGCTACCTCTTCGGACGGGAGCTCGGAGCGGCCCGGGGCCTGCGGCCGGGCCACGACTACGACGACGAACTGCTCTTCCTCGCCTGCGTCCTGCACGACGCGAGCCTGTCCGACGCGGGTGGGCGCGGCGACCGCTTCGAGGTCGAGGGCGCCGACCTGGCGGCCGAGTTCCTGCGCGAGCACGGCGTCGGCGAGGAGCGGGTGCAAACCGTCTGGGAGGCCATCGCCCTGCACACCGCCGTCGGCATCTCCCACCGGCTGCGCCCGGAGATCGCGCTCACCCACCTCGGGGCCGGCGCCGACGTCGTCGCCCGCGGCACCGCCGCCCTGCCCGCCGGCTACGCCGACCGGGTGCACGCCGCGTTCCCGCGCCTCGAGCCGGACGGCGGACTGCCCGCCGCGATCGCCGCCCACGCCCGCCGCGACCCGGCCGGGGCGCCGCTGTTCAGCTTCGGCCACGAGATCCTCCGCCAGGCCGAACCGGGCCGCCCCGTCGCCGACTTCGCCCTCGCCGCCCGCAGCGCCTGGCCCGGCGTCGTCTGAGGCGGCGACGCCTGACGCGGCAAGGCCCCGCGCCGGGTGGGGCGCGGGGCCTGTCGCGCCGGGCGGGGCGCGGGGCCTGTCGCGCCGGGCCCAGGTCAGCGGAAGAGCGGGAGGTTCTCGGTGAGGAAGGCCTCCAGGGTGCGGGGGGTGCGGCCGGTGACACGCTGGAAGGTGTCGTCCGGTGTCTCCGCGCGGGCCACCGCGAGCTGCTGGATCTCCACCACGTGGGCGGCCAGCCAGTCCGGCAGGCCGGCCCGGTGGACCAGGTGGGCGCGCAGCTCGGCCGGGGCGAGGTCGAGGTAGCGGACCGGTCGACCGAGCAACCCGCCCAGCAGGTAGGTCAGTTCGGGGTAGCTGTAGGCGCGGGGGCCGGTCAGCGGGTACGTGCCGCCGGCGAGCTCCGGGCGGGTGAGCACCGCGGCCGCGAAGTCCCCGATGTCGCGGGCGTCGACGTAGTTGCAGCGGGCCGCACCCATCGCGCCGTGCACCACCCCGGCGGCCGAGACGCCGGGCGCGAGCAGCAGCAGCTTCTGCAGGAACGCGTACGGCCGCAGGACGGTGGCGGTCGGGCCGAGGCCGCGCAGCCGCTCCTCGACCAGGTGGTGGCCGCGCGAGACGGCGACCGGGGAGTCCGGTTCGGCGGCGGGTGCGGAGACCTTGACGACGTGTCGCACCCCGCAGTCGACCGCGGCCTCCAGCACGTCGAGCTCGTACCGGACCTGCTGGGGGCCGTTGGCCATGGTGAGGAAGAGCTGCTGTGCGCCGGTGAGGGCCTCCCGCAGGGAGCGCGGGTCGGCGGCGTCGGCCGGGCGGAGCTCCGTCCGGGCGAGCGTGGGCGCGTCCAGGGCGGCGGCGAGGCGGGCGGGTTCGCGGCTCAGCGCGCGGACGGGCACGCCGAGAGCGGTGAGGCTGCGCAGGGTGGCGCCTCCGGTGGCGCCGGCGGCGCCCATGACGACGATCACGGCGACTGCCTTTCGGGTCGGGGTTCGGTGACGTGCGGGGGTTCGGTGCCCGGCCGGGCTGCGGTGGCGGGTCGGAGTGCGGCGGACGGGAGGTGCCGGGGCGCGCCGTGGGCTCCGTGGGCGCCCTGCGGGCGGGGTTGGCGGCGGCTGCCGCGCCAGTGCCAGGTGGTGATGGTGGCCGCGATCGCCGAGGAGACCGGCAGGTCGACCGGCAGGCGGCCCGGCCACGGGCTGTCGGAGAGGGCCGGGAGGTGCGGCAGCCCGTGGGCGCCGGCGAGTCCGACGGCCAGGCCGAGCGCCGCGGCCGCCAGGCCCGCCGCGGCGGCCGCGACCGCGCGCGGGGCGCGGGCGGGGCGGGTGCGCAGCGGCCGGCGCCGCAGGGCGGCGCCGAGGGCGGCGGCGACGAGCGCCGAGGTGCCGCCGATGGTGGTGAGGGCCGCGGCCACCAGTTCGGGCTGGTGGGTGATCGCGCCGGCGGCCCCGGCCGTCAGCGCGGGCATGGCGTACGCGACCAGGACTTCGCGCCACAGGACGAAGGGCGGCGGAGCGCCCGGGGTCCTCCTGTTCATGAGCTGTCCTCTCGTGGAATAAGTGATTAGGTAGCTAACTATCGGGGCTTGAAGAAGGCGGGCCGCCGGGCGGCCCGCCTGGGTGGGGAGGTCTCAGTCCGCGGTGAGCGCGTCGATGCCCGCGACCACGCGGCCCAGCAGGTCGAGGAAGGTGCCGCGCTCCTCGGGGGTGAGCCCGCCGACCAGCGCCTGCATCCGGGCGTAGTGCTCGGGCGCCAGGTCGCGCAGCTTGTCCGCACCGCGCGCGGTGAGGATCACCACGTTGCCGCGCCCGTCCTCGGTGGACGGCCGGCGGGCCACCAGGCCCTCCCGCTCCAGGCCGTCGACCAGGCCCGTCACGGTGGCCCGGGAGACGCCGAGGCCGGCCGCGAGCTGGGACGGCGACTTCTCGCCGCCGTGGTCCTCCAGGTCGGCCAGCAGCCGGTAGCGGCCGGTGGAGAGGCCGAAGCGGCCGAAGTGCACCTCGCCGGCCTGTCCGAGCCGGGCGCCGGCCGCCATCAGCCGGGCCGCGACCAGGACCGCCTGCGGATCGGCCGCGATGCCGTAGCGGGCGATCTGGCGGCGGGCCTGGTCGAGGGTGGGGGCGCCGAGCCCGTCCTCGGGGTACTGGGTCACGGGAACTAATATGGCGCCTAACCATGTCGTCGGTCAAGCGGGCCGGAACCCGGTCACCGCACGCCGGTCAGGTGCGCGAAGACAACCGTGTTGCCCTGGTAGCCGGTGCGCGCGTCGAACGCGCCGCCGCAGGTGATCAGCCGCAACTCGGCCTGCCCCGTCGCGCGGTAGACCGTGTCGGTCGGGAAGGCGCTCTTGGCGTACAGCCGGACGCTGTCCACGGTGAACACCGCCGTGCGCCGGTCCTCGCGGGTGACCTCGACGGTCAGACCCGGCCGCAGCAGCCCCAGGCGGTAGAAGACCGCCGGGCCCTTGGTGGTGTCCACGTGGCCGACCGCGACCGCCGTCCCGTCGGCGCCCGGCGCCGGGCCGCCCCGGTACCAGCCGACCAGGTTCCGGTTGGTGGACGGAGGGCTGTCGAGCTCTCCCCGCGCGTCCAGACCGACGCCGGAGACGGGCGCGTCGACCTTCAGCGAGGGAATGCGTATCCGGGTCGGCCGCGAGGCCGGCAACGCGGCCACCCTCGGGGAGAGGGTCGGCGACGGTGCCGGCAGCCCCGGATCCGAGGAGCCCCGGGCGACGGGCCCGCCCTCGCCCGGCTGCGGCGGATGAGAGGTCGTCATGCCGTCGTGGACCAGCCAAGCCCCGCCCAGCACGGCGGACGCCACCGCGCCGGCGACCAGCCGGCCGGCGCGGTGGCGACGGGCATGCCGTCCGTCAGTGCGCATCGCTGCGGCGGTTGCGGCGGAGCGCCCAGAAGCCGGCCCCGGCCGCACCGGCGATCAGCGCGGCACCGCCGACCACCTCCGGCACGCTCAGCTCCTGGACCGAACCGCCGCCGCCCGCACCGACACCGCCGCGCGGCGTGGCGCTCGGACCGTTACCGCCCCCCGGAGCCGTGGACGACGGGGACGCGGACTTGGACGGGGACGCCGAGGTCGACGCGGACGCCGACGCGCTCGGCGAGCTGCTGGTGGACGGGCTGGCGCTGGGGCTGGCACAGGAGACCGTGAAGACCTTCTGCTTCGCGGCGCCGTTCTCGCCGGCGAACGTCCACTGCAGCTTGTAGTGACCGTCCGGCAGCGAGTAGTCGGCGGTCCGGCCGTGTCCCGTGACCAGCGTGATGTTGCCCGCCAGCACCTGGGCGTTGCCGGTCGGCGGCTGCTGGGAGATGGTCCAGCTGACCTGCTGGACGGTGTCGAAGTTGAACCCGTCCAGGTAGAACGAGCAGACCTGGGGGTCGTTGCGCTGGTCGTCCTCGGGCGTGGTCGAGGCATGGATCTTGACGTCGCCGTTGTCACCCGGAGCGGCATGGGCCGCGGTGGGCAGCAGGAGGAGCGGGGCGGCGGCGAGCGCGGCCGCGCCGGCGAAAGTACGGATGGTCATCAACGGGCTCCAGAACAGCCGAGATGGCTGAGAACGCGGACAAGGACGCGACGAGCCTGGTGCCGGCTGACGGCGTGTCGGACAGCGACGCGCGGGCGAATGTGATTTTTCACCGGTTCGGCCCGCGTGAGATCCACCGGCGCGCGCCCCGGATCCGGCCAGGGGGTTTGACCGCCCCGGGAACTGCCCAGAAAGACGACCAGGCGCCCACACGACCGCAGGGAGGACACCGTGCGCTACGCGGGTCTCATAGTCCTGATCGCCCTGGTCGCCGCCGCCGCGATCGGCCGGCGGCTGCTCCGCTACCCCGGGCAGTGGCGGCACGCCTTCGGCGGCGAGTACGACGAGCACCGGCGCGACCTCGACAGCGCGCGCGACCGGCTGGCCTCGCTGCAACGCGACGCCAAGCGCGAGCACCGGACGGCGGCCTCCGGCGTCGACGCGGCCGCCTCCGCCTACCGCCGCCGCGTCCGCGACGCCGAAGCCCGGCTCGCCGCCCTCCGGGACCCCGGCCGCGGGAACCCCCGCGGAGAGCTCGGCGCGCTCCGCCTCCACCAGTACACGCTCCAGGTCACCACCGGCGGCCGCACCGGCGAGTACCCGCTCGACGAGCTCTCGATCCGGCCCGACCCGGCCGGCGCCGAGACCCACGTCCACCTGATCCTGCCGAAAGGCCGTCAGCAGGTGCTGCCCTTCCCCCGGGAGGATTACCCGGAGGCCGCCGTACGCGCCTTCGTCGCCGACGTCCACGACGCGGTCGCCGCCGCCAAACGCGCCAAGGCCGAACGCGAGACCCTGGTACCGGAAGCCGAGGCCGAACTCGCCGAGGCCCTCGCCGACACCGCCGGACAGCAGCACGCCAAACGGCACTTGGCGGACGTCGAGGCACGCCACGAGGCCGACCCGCGGATCCCCGAGGCCCGCCGCGAACTCGACGCCGCCCGCGACCGCTGGCACCACCTCACAGGCCGCCGCCCCCGCTGACGGGCGGGCGCCGTGCGGCTGGAGGGCGGCGGTGTGGTGCTGACGGCGGACGACCACGTGCGGCGGGCGCGAACGGGGCCGGACGGGCAGTCGAGCCGCACCTGCCTGTGGTGAGCCAAGTACCGGGGCGGGCGCGGACCGTGCAAGCATGCGCTCGCGGTGAGCCTGTGCCCGGACCAGGGGCGCGGCGGCCGCAGACGGGGCGGGGAACACGGCAGTGGAGGGGACACGGTGACGGTGATCGAGCGGGTGCGGGCGGGGGACGCCGACGGGGTCGCCCGGGAACTGGCCGGGCTGACGCCGGCCCAGCGACGCGACTGCGTCGCGGAGCTGAAGGAGGTCCGCGGGGAGATCGGCGAGGAGTGGTGGCTCGAGCGCGACGTCCTCCGGGCGCTGATGGTCGCGGGGGCCGGCTGCCACACCGCCACTTCGGCGGCCGCCTGGCTGAGCACGGGGGGCCCAGGGTTCCGGCAGGACGACAGCTGGGACCAGCCCGCTCTGCTGGCGGTCATCGAGAGCCGGCCGGCGGAATGGCGGAGCGCGCTGGTCGCCGCACTGGCCGAGCGGCGGGCCGCCTCCTGGGCGACGAGGCAGTACCACCTGCTGGAACACCTGGTGCTGACGACCGGCTGCGAGGTGCCGACCACGGACGGATTCGTCACGCAGTGGTGCCGCGGCCGGACCTGGACGTACTCCTCCCACCGGAACGCGATCGTCGTCGTGACCGGTGCGACCCTGTGGGAACGGCTGTCGAAGGACCCGTTCGTGCCGCTCCTGACGCCACGGCTGTTCGACCTCGACGCGATCGGCTCCCCGCTGGACGGCCCGTCGGACGAGCAGCGCCCCGAGGACTGGTGGCCGACCTGCCTGGTCCGGCTGGCCGAGCAGGGCACGCTGGACCGGGGAGAGCTGATCGACCGCTGCCTGGCCCGGCTTGCCCGGGGCGGGCGGACCAGCGACCAGCGCGTCTTCCTGAAGCTGCTGCAGACCTTCGCCCCGACCACCGAGGAGCGGACGGCCAGGGCCAGGAACTACCTCGCGCTGCTCGATGCGCTCCCCTTCGTCGCCGCGCAGGCCCAGCGGGTGCTGGCCGAGCTCGACGAGGCGGGCCTGCTGCCCCCCGGCCTGCTCGCCGAGGCCTCGGCGGCGGTGCTCGTGCGCACCGAGAAGAAGCTCGTCCGCTCGCAGCTCGGCTGGCTGGACGGCGCGGCGCGGCGCGACCCGGCCCGGGCCGACGAGGTGGTGCTCGCGACGGCCCACGCCTTCGGCCACCCCGACCCCGATCTGCAGGGCCGGGCCCTGCAGGTGACGGCCCGTCATCTCCCCCGGGCCGGAACGGCGGTGCTCCCGCAGCTGCGGGCGGCCGCCGAACTGCTCAACCCGGCCCACACCGCCCGGGCCGGGGAACTCTTCGGCGGTGGACCCCCTGCACCCGCCGAGGCGTACCGGGAGCTGCTGCCGCCCGTGCCGTCGGCATCGACGCCCCGCTGAACGTCCTGGCCGGGCCCGGTTCGCCGCCCCTCGCGGAACCGGCGGGGTTCGACGCGGCCCGGGCCGGCCGGGAGTGGTGTAGACCAGTTGTGGCGGGGTGGCAGAATGACCCGCCGAGAGCCGGTCACCAGGAGGACTACATGCGGCAGCGTCTCAATCTGATCCTGCTCGGGGTGCGGGACGTCGCCGCCTCCGTGGCGTTCTACCAGGCGCTGGGCTGGCGGCGGTCCAAGGCGGGCTCGGACGAGTTCGCGCTGTTCGAACTGGGCGGGGTCGCGGTCGCGTTCCAGTCGCGGGAGGCCTTCGCGGCCGACGCGGGCCTGCCCGACCGGGGGCCGGGCGGGTTCGCCGGGTTCGGTCTCGCGTACGTGGCCCGCAGCGCCGAGGAGGTGTACGAGGTCATGGCCAGGGCCGCCGAACTCGGCGCCACCGTCACCCGGCCGGCCGGCCCGAACGCCTGGGGGCACAGCGGGTACTTCACGGATGCGGACGGCCACCTGTTCGAGGTGCTCCACGAGGACGGCTGGATCTTCGACGAGAACGACGACCTGGTGCTCTGAGCGCCTGGCTCAGGCACCGGAGGCCGCGGTGCGCCCCGAGGGCCAGCTGTGGCCCGCGTCGTGCAGGCCGCTCAGCGCCGCGTGGTCGTTGGCCACCAGCACCTGGGCCAGCCGGGCCGCGGCGGCCACCACGGTCGGCCACAGCGGCGAGTCCAGGTAGGCCTCGTCGGGGGCGTCGGCGCCGACCGCCTCTTGGGCGGCGGTGAACGCGGCGCCGAGCCGCGCCATCAGCTCGACCTCCTGCTCGGTGCGCAGGCACTGCCCCAGCCACGGCAGCGGCGCGCGCGCATCGCAGAAGTCGTCGAAGAGCACGTGCACGATGTGGTCGAGGCCGTCGAACTCCGCCGGATCGAGCCACACCTCCCGCTGCCACGCCGGGCTGGCCAGCGCCACCACGGCGGGCACCACGTGCAGGCGGTAGCGCGGCAGGGAGACACCATGATCGATCACGGCCCGAGCGTACCGAACCCGGGCAGTGGCGCTGTCGTGCGCCCGGGGTGTTTGCGTGGTGAGACCGCGGTGCCCGCGCGGGCGAGGTGATCTACGCTCGCGGGCATGTCTCAGCCGATACGACTTCAGATTCTTATTACTACTCTGCCGGGCCGCGGCCAAAAGCAGGTGGACGCGTTCGAGCGGCTCGCGCCGGTCGTGCGGGCCGAGGACGGGTGCCTGCAGTACGACCTGCACCGGGTGGTGGGCGACCCGGACCGGTTCGTGCTCGTGGAGCTCTGGGCGTCGCGGGAGGCGCTGGCCGCGCACGACGTCACGCCGCACATGGTGGCGGCGGACGCGGCCGGCCCGGCGTTCCGCGCGGGCCCGGCGCAGGTGCTGGAACTCGAGGTCGAGCCGGTGGCCTGACGCCGTCCCGCCGTCCCGCCGTCCCGCCGTCCCGCCGTCCCGCCATCCCGCTGTCCCGTCGGGCCGGTCGGGAGATCGACAGGTCGGGCGTCGTGGGGTTGCCGGCGGAGTGGTGGCGCGGTGCGATTCGAACGGTTTGCGGCGTTTCGTCCGGCCGGTGGCCGGGCCGGCGGTCTAGGGTCGCCGCGTGGGAGAGCCAGAGCAGCACGCAGAAGGCGCGGGACCGTTCACCACCCGGCTCACCTGGCACCCGCCCGACGGCGGCACCGCCGTCTGGGAGTCGCGGCTCGCCCGGCGGCGGGGCGTCATGGCCGTCCACCGACCCGGCGCGCCCGCCGGGCGGCACACGAGCGCGGACGAGGAGGCGATCGCGCGGCTGCGCAGGCTGAACGCCATCGCGGCCACCGCCTTCGTCATCGGCGGCGCCCTGTTCGCGGCCGGCGCCGCTGTCGCCCAGTTCGGCTCGGGCGACGCCACCACGGCCGCCACGATCTACTTCGCCGGCGGGCTGTTCTTCAACACCGGCGGCTACGTCTCGCTGCTCCAGGTCGTCAACGCGCCCCGCCACGAGCCCGGCGGCGAGGGGCGGCTGCACACCCGGCGGTGGCGCTGGTGGAGCTACGAGCCGACCCGGATCGACTGGCTGAGCGCGTTCGTCCTGTTCACCGGCACGCTGGTGTTCGGCATCAACCTGCTGGACTCCTTCCTGCAGGGGCTGAGCGTCCAGCAGGTCAACCGGCTGATCTGGACCCCCGACGTGATCGGCTGCGTGCTGTTCCTGATCTCCGGGCACCTGGGCTTCGTCGAGGTCTGCCACGGCCGGTTCCGCGTCCTGCCGCGCAGCCTCGGCTGGTGGATCGTCGCGGTCAACCAGCTCGGCTCGGTCCTCTTCATGGTCTCGGCCGTCGCCGCCTACACCCGGCCCGCGACCGCCAGCCTGGTCAGCGCCGACGTCGCCAACTGGGGCACCCTCACCGGCGCCCTGTGCTTCTCGGTCGGGGGCATGCTCCAGCACTTCGAACGGCCCTGAGGGCGCCGGTCATTCGGGGTCGTCCGCGACGAGCTCCACCTCGAAGCCGTCCGGGTCCTCCAGGTAGGCGGCGTAGGTGTCCGGGCCGCCGGCGTGCGGGTGGCGGTCGGGGAAGAGCAGGGTCCAGCCGTGCCGGGGCGCCTCGGCGACCAGGGCGTCGAGGGCGGGGCGGTCCCGGACGTGCAGGGCGAGGTGGTTGAGCCCTGGGCGGCAGCGGTCGTGGCGGGTCGCGGTGAGGGCGGGGGACTGCTCGACGACCAGGTAGGTGGTGCCGAGGCGCCAGCTGCGGCCCGCGTCCCAGCGCTGGAACGGGGTCCAGCCGAGGGTCTCCAGGAGCCAGCCGAAGCCGGCCGCGGCCCGGTCGAGGTCGGGGACCCAGAGCTCGACGTGGTGCGGCGAGCCGTGGACCGGGCGGGCGTCGACGGGGCGGGTGTGGGCCGGGTGGTCCGGGAGCGCCGCCGCGGGGCGGGTACGGAGGTCGGCGACCATGGTGACGGACGCCTCGCCCCCGGGGTCCGCGTGCAGCCGGAAGCCGTGGCGCTCGTAGAGCCGCCGGGCCGGGTTGTCGCGTTCGACGCTCAGCGAGACCCGTTCGACGCCGGACTCCGCGGCCAGGCGCAGGAGCCGGCCGAGCAGGACGCCGCCGAGGCCCCTGCCGCGTTCCGGCGCGACGACGGCGATGCTCAGCTCCGGGACGTCCGGGGCGACGAAGCCGTAGCCGGGCTCGTCCGCGGTGAAGCGGCGCAGCCAGGCGGCGCCGACCGGGAACGGCTCGGTGTCCGCGCGTCCCCAGGTGGTCTCGGCGACCAGGCCGAGGTCGCCGCGGCGCGGCCAGCCGGTGACGTAGCGGGCGTTGCGCGGGTCGGCGAGCACGTCCGCGCGGGAGGCGCCTCGGCCGGGTGCCCAGTTGACCGCCTCGACGACCATGTCGCCGAGGACCTCGGCGTCGGCGGCGAGCGCGAAGCGGGTGTCGACGTCGGAGGGGCCGCCGTCCGGCCAGGTCTCGTCCTCCAGCCGCTCGGGGGCGAGTTGGCGCAGCGCCGGGCCGTGGAACATCCACACCCGGAAGTACTCCTCCTCCTGGTCCTTCAGGAAGAGCTGCACGAACTCGGGGCGCCGCCAGGGCAGCCGCTCGACGTGCGCGAGGACACCGGGCAGGTCGGCGTGGTCGAGGGCACCGGCGTACACGTCGCACTCGGGGTACTTGCTGCCGCCCCAGCGGGTGTCGCGGTCGGTGGTCCCGCCGAGCGCGCCGACGTACCCGGTGGCGCCCGGCCCGAGGCCGCGCCTGGGGGCGTCGGTCTGCAGCCACCTGCTGAGCGCTTCGGCGGTGGGACGGTCGGCGGTGTCGACGGACAGCATCAGGTTGGCGACGTGGCTCACCCGGCGATTCAACACGAGCGCACCGGTGGCTGCTACCGAATTGCCTCCGTGCTCGAACCGTCACCGGCCGGGTGGAGGACCTCCAGGACGGTCGCGGTGCCGCCCACCGGCCGGCCCTCGTGCATGGTGATCCGGTGCCCCGGGCGCAGGTGCCGCCACCGCGCGGGATCGAGCGGCGCGAGGCGGACGGTGGCGTGTTCGCCGGGTGCGAGGAACGGGGTGTGCTCGACCCAGAGGGCGGCGACGTCGAAGGCGGGTCCGCCGTCGGGCGCGCGGTGGCCGATGTCCCACAACGGCCGCAGCGCGCCGGCGCCCGCGAAGGGCGTCCGTCGGCGGTTCTCGGCGGCGGGCTCGAGGGTGAGGCCGGCGCGGATGACCCCGCGGCGGGTCTCGTTCCACCGCCAGCGGCACCAGGCGGCGCTGCGCTCGAGTCGCAACTGCTCGGCGGCGCCTGCGAGATCCGCCCAGAAGTCGAGCGGGAGCGGGCGGGCGTCGCCGAGCGACTCCAGCAGGCCGAGCGCGGTCTCCCAGTCGTCGTGGGCGAGGTGCTCCCAGACGTCGTCCACCGTGAGGTCGTTCTCGGTGGCGGTCGCGGCGGGGACCAGCAGGCAGGCGGCTTCGAGCAGCGCGGGGACGTCCATGCCGTCAGATTGTGGACCAGAGTCGGCCGGGATGTTTTTTGCTGCTATCGCGTCAGATATTTGCAGAGTGTGTCGCGTGTATTGCTGCGGTGGGTCAGGGTCGTTACGCTCCCGCTGGTCGGACCGCGTCGCTGGCGTGCCCTCAGGTCCGCTGTTCTCCCCTGAACGGTCGATCGTACGGAGGGATTTCGGTATGGGTGTGACACGGCGGGTGTTCCTGCAGGCGGCCACGGCGGCGGGAGTGGCCGGGGTGGTGGGCCTCGGCGAGGCGGCCGCGGCCGCGTCCGCGGCGGCGGCGAGCGCGCCGGGCGACGTGGTGGGCAAGGTGACGGTCGGGTACCAGGGCTGGTTCGCCTGCCCCGGCGACGGCGCGCCGATCAACGGCTGGTGGCACTGGGCGCGCAACTGGGGCCAGGCCCCGTCGCCGTCCAACAGCTCGATCGTCGCCTGGCCGGACGTGCGCGAGTACCCGGCGACGTACCGCACCGCCTTCCCCGCGCTCGGCAACGGGCAGCCGGCCGCGCTGTTCTCCTCCTACGACCAGGCCACCGTCGACCTGCACTTCCGCTGGATGAAGCAGTACGGCATCGACACCGCCGCGCTGCAGCGCTTCAACCCGACCGGCGGCGAGGGCCCGACCCGCGACGCGATGGCCGGCAAGGTGCGCAGCGCCGCCGAGTCGCAGGGCGTCAAGTTCTACGTCATGTACGACGTCTCCGACTGGCTCACCATGCAGTCGGACATCAAGACCGACTGGACCACGAAGATGCGGGCGCACACCGCCTCGCCCGCCTACGCCCGGCAGAACGGCAGGCCGGTGGTGTGCATCTGGGGCTTCGGCTTCAACGACAACCAGCGCCCGTTCACCCCGGCGGCCTGCCTGGACGTGGTCAACTGGTTCAAGGCGCAGGGCTGTTACGTGATCGGCGGGGTGCCCACCTGGTGGCGCACCGGCGACCGGGACTCCCGGCCCGGCTTCGCCGACGTCTACCACGCCTTCGACATGCTCTCGCCCTGGATGGTCGGCCGGATCGGCAACGCCGGGGACGCCGACAACTTCTACAACGTCGCCACCGTGCCCGACCTCGCCGAGTGCACCGCGCGCGGCATCGACTACCAGCCGTGCGTGCTGCCCGGCGGCGTCGGCGACCGGCAGCGCGCGCACGGCGACTTCATGTGGCGGCAGTTCTGGAACATGGCGCGGGCCGGCGTGCCCAGCGTCTACGTCTCGATGTTCGACGAGTACAACGAGGGCAACCAGATCGCCAAGACCGCCGAGTCCCAGGCCTGGATCCCCGCCGGGTCCGGCCTGCTCGGCCTCGACGAGGACGGCACCGCGTGCTCGTCCGACTACTACCTGCGCCTGACCGGCGACGGCGGCCGGATGCTCAAGGGCCAGGCCCCGGTCACCCCCGTCCGCCCCACCGTGCCGATGCCCGGCGGCACCACCCCGCCGCCCGTCCCGGTCGACCTCGCGCTGCGCCGGCCGACCTCGGAGAGCGGCCACACCCAGGCCTACGGGTCCGGCAACGCGGTCGACGGCGACCCCAACAGCTACTGGGAGAGCGTCAACAACGCCTTCCCGCAGTGGCTGCAGACCGACCTCGGGTCGGTGTACGCGGTGCGCAGGATCGTGCTCTCGGTGCCGCTGCCGGCCGCCTGGGGCGCCCGCACCCAGACCGTGGAGGTCCAGGGCAGCACCGACGGCACCGCCTTCACCCGGCTGCTCGCGCCCGCCGGGTACCGCTTCGACCCGGCGAGCGGCAACAGCGCGACGATCGCTCTGCCCGCGGCGCCGGGCGTCCGGTACCTGCGCCTGGTGTTCACCGCGAACACCGGCTGGCCGGCCGGGCAGGTCGCGGAGCTCCAGGTGTGGGAGAACTGACGGCCGACCGGTGAGTGCTCAGTACCAGGCGGAGCAGAGGTTGTCCGTCGGACAGAACATCACGTAGGTCGCGTTGTACCCGACCCGGACGGTCAGGCTGGCCGGGTCGGGCCCGTAGTTGACGTACGACCCGGGGTCCGGCGTCGCCGTGAAGGTGACCACCGTGCCGACCGGGAAGGACGCCTCGCAGGGGCCGCTCGGGGCCGACTGCCAGGTGTCGGAGCCGTCGTACGGGTCCCACGCGGTCTGGTGGCAGTTGATGCCCGCCGGGCTGCTGACCACGGTGCCGCCGCCCCAGCCGTCGCTGGTCCAGGCCGACACGACACTGCTCGTGGTCGCGGCCTGCGCGCTGACGGGGGCGGCGGTGCCGATCGCGGTGGCCGTCGCGAGGGCGGCCGTGGCGACCACGGTCGCCCGCCAGACGTGACGGAGCGTGGGCGAGGACCGGGCGGATGTTGTGTTCATGGGGATCGCCTCCTGCTGCCGGGATGCCCCACAGTCACCAGTCTCCGCGCCCGCGGCGGCGGGCAACACCCCTTCCGGCGGGCAACTTTGCGTCACCCGGGGCACACCGAGACGTACCTGCCGCCCCACCCGGACGCACCGGCCGCCCCGCGTTGACGCGGCGGGGCCGCGGGACCACGGTGGGAGTGTCGGGGCGGCCCCGGGCCACGAGAGAGGGAGACGGTCATGGCACTGCAGCCATTCCCCGGAGCGGGGTTCTTCCACGACGGACAGCGGAGTCCGGTCATCACCGCGATGGGCCGGCGGCTGGTCGAGGAGGGGTGCAGCCGCTACCGGGTCGGACCCGGACCGCAGTGGAGCGACGCGGACCGCGCCTCGTACGCCGCCTGGCAGCAGAAGCTCGGCTTCACCGGCCCGGACGCGGACGGCATCCCGGGGCAGGCCTCCTGGGACCGGTTGGGGGTTCCGGCGGGCACGGTGAGCTCGGGCGGGGTCGGATCCCCGGTCCCCGGGCACGGCGTCACCACCGGTTACGGCATCCCGGGCTCCTGGCAGGCGGGCCACCACACCGGCGCCGACTACGCCGCCGACGAGGGCGCCACCTGTGTCGCGGTGCTGGACGGCGTGGTCAGCGAGACGGGCTTCGACGCGGACGGGTACGGCAACTACCTGGTGCTGCGCTCCGACGGCTCGGACTTCTGGTACTGCCACCTGTCCTCCCGCGGCGTCACCAGCGGTGAGGGCGTCGGCGCGGGCCAGACCCTCGCCCGGGTCGGACACACCGGGAACGCCACCGGTCCGCACCTCCACTTCGAGAAGCGGCCGGCGGGCGGCGGCTACGGCAGCGACGTCCCACCGGTCTGGTAGCGGTACGGCTCCGGCCCCTGCCGACCGGCGGGGGCCGGTCGGCAGGGGGAGATCCGGCCGGGTGACTGGTTGTCATGCTCTGAATGGACATCAAGTTACTTTCGGGTAATGCTCTGATCGGCCCCGCGAGGGGCGATCACCCGTCATGTCCCGAAGGAACCACCCGTGCGCTTCTCCCGGCCCCGCCGTGCGTCGAGGTCCGTCCTCGCCGCCGCCGTCGCCTCCCTGCTCACCCTCGCCGCCCCGCTGCCCGCCCACGCGGCGGACGACGGCGCGGCCCACCTCGACGCCGTCGAGCGCGCCCTGCGCGAGGTGTCGCCGGGACTGGAAGGCACCGTCTGGGAACGCACCGACGGAAACGCGCTCGACCCGGCCGGCTGGCTGCTGCAGACGCCCGGCTGCTGGGGCGACGCCGCCTGCGCCGACCGCCCCGGGACCCGCGCCCTGCTCGACCGGATGCGCAGCACCGTCGCGGCCGCCACCCGCACCGTGGACGTCTCCACCCTCGCGCCCTTCCCCAACGGCGGGTTCGAGGACGCCCTGGTCGACGGCCTCAAGGCCGCCGTCGCCGCCGGGCACCGCCCGCAGGTCCGGATCCTGGTCGGTGCCGCGCCGCTCTACAACGCCAATGTCCTGCCCTCCCGCTACCGCGACGACCTGCTCTCCCGGCTCGGCACCGCCGCCGGCTCGGTCGGCCTCACCGTCGCCTCGATGACCACCTCCCGCACCGCCTTCTCCTGGAACCACTCCAAGCTGCTCGTCGTCGACGGACAGCACGTGATCGCCGGCGGCATCAACGGGTGGAAGGACGACTACCTCGACACCACCCACCCCGTCACCGACGTCGACCTCGCCCTCGACGGACCCGCCACCACCTCCGCCGCCCGCTACCTGGACACCCTCTGGGAGTGGACCTGCGGCCACACCGGCGTCCTCGACAACGCCTGGTTCGCCGCGAGCGACGGCGCCGCCTGCCGGCCCGCCCTCGAACGCGACCTCAACCCCGCCGCACCCCCCGTCGGCGGCGTCCCGGTGATCGCCGTCGGCGGACTCGGCGTCGGCATCAAGGCCAAGGACCCGCGCTCCCCGTACCGCCCGGCGCCCGCCACCGGCGCCACCACCGCCAAGTGCGGACCGGTCGCCCTGCACGACAACACCAACGCCGACCGCGACTACGAGACGGTCAACCCCGAGGAGAACGCCCTCCGCGCCCTGGTCGCCTCCGCCACCGGCCACATCGAGATCTCCCAGCAGGACATGAACGGCACCTGCCCGCCGCTGCCCCGCCACGACACCCGGCTGTACGGGCTGCTCGCCGCCAAGCTCGCCGCCGGCGTCAAGGTGCGGATCGTGGTCAGCGACCCCGCCAACCGCGGCACCGTCGGCAGCGGCGGCTACTCGCAGATCACGTCGCTCGCCGAGATCAGCGACCTGCTCAAGGCCGAACTGCTCGCCGCCACCGGCGACCCCGCCAAGGCGCGCGCCGCGCTGTGCGGCAACCTCCAGCTCGCCACCTTCCGCGCCGCGCCGACCGCCACCTGGGCCGACGGGCACCCGTACGCGCTGCACCACAAGCTCGTCGCGGTCGACGGCTCCGCGTTCTACATCGGCTCCAAGAACCTGTACCCGGCGTGGCTGCAGGACTTCGGGTACGTCGTCGAGGACCGCGCGGCCGCGGCGCGGCTGGACGGCGAGCTGCTCGCACCCGAGTGGCGCTGGTCGCAGCCCACCGCGACGGTCGACTGGGCGACGGGCGTCTGCAACGCCTGACCGCCGCCGCGAAGGCCCGCACCGCGCCGCTACGGGCTCCCATCGGCCGGGGGCACGGCCAGGGCCGCGCGGAGGCGGGCCGCCAGCGCGGCGACCGCCTCGCGCAGCTCCGGGCCGCCCTCCACCCGGTACCCGAACGGGACCTGCGCCAGCCACTCCTGCGCGTACATCGCCGGATTGCGGGTGCTGCCGACGAGCAGGCAGCGCCCGCCCTCCGCCGCCGTCAACCGGCCCATCGACGGCCCCACCCACGGCGCGACCCGCTCCAGCGGGGCGTCGAAGACCACCCGGGTCGGGAAGGCCCAGCCCGAGCCCAGGTTCTCCTCCAGCACCGCCACCGGATCGAGGTCCTCCGGCATCCGGAACCCGACCGCGGTCTCCTCGACGGCCAGCACCCGGTCGATCCGGTAGGTGCGCACCGCGGCCGAGCGGTGCGAGTGGCAGAGCAGGTACCAGCGGGCCCGCCGGACCACCACCGCCCACGGATCCACCTCCGCCCGCCACTCCTCGCCCGCCCCGCTGCGGTAGGCCACCACCACCCGGCGGCGCGCGGCGATCGCGTCCACCAGCGCACTGGTGACCGCCGGATCGGCGTGCGCCGGGTACGGATCGGGCGCCGCCGCGGCGTGCTCGCGCAGCGCCGCCGCCTGCCGCCCGACCTCCTCCGGCAGCACCTGGACCACCTTGCCCAGCGCCGCGCCGACCGGATCGTCCGGACCGGTGGCACCGGGCCGCGCGTCCAGCACCGCCATCACCAGGCCGAGCGCCTCGCTCTGGGTGAAGCTCACCGGGGCCAGCCGCGTCCCGCGCCGCAGCCGGTACCCGCCGTGCGGGCCGCGCTCCGACTCCACCGGGATCCCCGCCTCGCGCAGGATCGCGACGTACCGCCGGGCCGCCCGGTCGGTCACCCCGAGCCGCTCGGCCAGCTGCTCCGCGGTCGTGCCCGGGCGGGTCCGCAGGATCTCCAAGGTGCGCAGCGCGCGGGCGGTGGGGCTGGTTCCGGTCTCCACAGCGGAAAGCGTAGGCGGACGCCCGTGCAATCAGGAAGCCGATCGTCCTGAACCGCTCCTAGCATGGAAGCACACCAAGTCACCTGGAACGGAGCATCACTGTGGACATCCTGCTGATCGGCGGACTGTGGCTGGACGGCTCGACCGCCTGGGACGCGGTGGTACCGGCCCTGCGGGAGCTCGGGCACCGACCGCGCCCGCTCACCCTCCCCGGGCAGGGCGACGGGAACGCGTCCGCCACCCTGGAGGACCAGGTGGCGGCCGTGGTCGCCGCGGTGGACGCCTCGGCCGGCAAGCCCCTGCTCGTCGTCCACTCGGCGGCCTGCAGCCTCGGCTGGATGGTCGCCGACGCCCGCCCCGAGCGGATCGCCGACCTCGTCATGATCGGCGGCTTCCCGCACGACGACGGCCACCCGTACGCCGACCTCTTCGAGGTGCGCGACGGCGCGATGGCCTTCCCCGGCTGGGAGCCGTTCGCGGGCGCGGACAGCGCCGACCTCGGCGAGGAGCTGCGCGAGCGCCTCGCGGCCGACGCCGTCCCCGTCCCCGAGAAGGTCGCCCGGGGCACCGTGCGGTTGAACGACCCGCGCCGCTACCGGGTGCCGGTGACGGTGCTCTGCCCGGAGTTCACCGCCGAGCAGGCCCGCACCTGGGTCGCCGCCGGCGACGTCCCGGCGCTGGCCCTCGCCGAGCGGGTCGAGTTCGCCGACATCGACTCCGGCCACTGGCCGATGTTCAGCAGGCCGGCCGAACTCGCGAAGCTGCTCGATGAGGTGGCGTCCCGGGCCTGACGGTCCGACGGCCTGTCGCCCCGACGGTTCAGGCCCAGGGGTCGAACGGGATGCCGGCGGGCTTCGAGGCGTTCAGCAGGTTGCGGAAGCGGTCGTCCTTGTCGGTGGTCTTGATGGTGGCCGAGCCGAAGTCGGCGTCGTTCAGCCGGTCGCGCAGCCAGGTGCTCGGCCAGCCGTTCCAGTCCACGATCGGCGGCCGGCGCCAGGTGTGGTAGTGGTTCTCCGGCGGCTCGTCGTTGGCGTTGGCCAGCCGGAAGAGGTGGGTCAGGGCCGGCAGCCCGTCCTTGTGGTAGACCACCTTCGGGTGGGTGCCGTCGAAGCGCACCGAGGAGCGCGGGTACGTCGACTGGCCGCCGTGCTGGGTCACCGTCAGGTACTCGACCCGGTTCGACGCCTGGTCGACCCAGGAGACGACGTGCTCCCAGTCGTGCCGGTGGCCGCAGCACCCGGCGACCGTCTGGTCCTTCTCGAAGTAGCTGGCGTACACGATCGCGCACCATCCGTTGTTGCACTTCGAGCGGGCGTAGGTCTGCGACCGGTCCAGGTCCGACTGGTCGTGGCAACTCCCGTTGATCGCACCGCTGGTCTTCAGCCCCGGGTTGAGCGTGCCGTCCGGCGCGATCGCCGACACCGCGTAGCAGCCGTCCGTGTCGTAGTCGTACACCGGCGAGAACGAGGCCTCGTAACCACCGGCGTTCTGGGGCAGGTTGGGCAGCGACTCGGCCTCGGCCGTCGCCCCGGGCAGGGTCAGCAGCAGGACGGCGGCGCCGAGCACCGTACCGATCCGGCGACGGGTGGTGCGGGGCGGTGGCTCGGCGGAAGTGCGCTGCCGCGGGCCGGAGTTCGTCATCTGCGCTCCTCGGTCTGCACCACTTGTCGTGGACACTTTCGAAGGAGCATAGGGCGAACGGCCCGCCCGGGGGATGAAATCCACCGGACGGGCCGCCGAACACGCGCGGGCAGGTGCCCCGATCAGCAGGGGAAGGTGCCGCTGTACACCGAGTGGCCGTAGGAGGAGCTGCCCGGGCCGAAGCCGTAGCTGCCGTCGTCGCTCCAGACCGCCTCGCGGAAGCCGTTGACGCAGGTCGAGGTCGGCGCGAGGGCGAAGCCCTCCAGGTTGTCGACCGGCATGACGGCCGGGTTGGTGTAGGTCACGTCCGGCACGATCGCGCCGCTCGCGTTGACCTTCAGCAGGGTGTGCGTCTCACCGCAGGTGTTGTCGCAGGTCGCGATGATGCGCTGGGTCCCGGCGTCGTACGTCACGTCCATCACCGAGGCCTTGCCCGTCGCGACGGTGCCGAAGGTGGTGAACGTGCCGTCGGAGTTCAGGCCGTAGACGTGCAGCGAGCCGTCCCACTCCAGGCCCGCGAAGAACAGGCCCGAACCGTGCAGCGGGTAGTTCGCCGGGTCGTACGCGGCGCCGGTCAGCGGGTCGACCCAGCCGTTCGCGGTCAGCCAGCCGTCCGGCACGAAGCCGACGCCTTCGAAGCCAAGGTTGGCGTCGTCCTTGCTGCCGGTGTTCAGCTGCGGGAACTGCGAGGTCATGTCCCACTGGTGGACCGGCGTCAGGGTCGTGCCCGTGGCGGCCGGGTCGAACTCCATCACCGTGTCCTTCGGGACGGTGTTGTTGGTGTTGTCCCGCTCGGACGTCACGTAGACGTGGCCGTTGGCGCCGACGGTCAGACCCTCGGCGTCCGGCTGGCCGGAGCCGCCCGCGAAGCGGATCTGCTTGCCCGTCGCGCTCCACGACGCGTCCGGAACCCACGTGCCGCCGCTCTTCACCAGCTTGTACAGCCAGTTCTTGTTCTTCGCCGCCCACAGCACCGACGGGTTCGACGGGTCGAACGCCAGACCGCTCAGGTCCCGGCCCTCCGGACCGGTCGAGGTGGTGAACGCGCAGACGTTGTCGGCGATCGTCACGTCCAGCCCGCCCGGCCACGCCGACGTGCCCGCCGGCGCCGAACCCGTACCCGACGGCGCCTCCGGGGCGCAGCCGCTGGTCAGCGACCCGCCGCCGCCCAGCAGCCGGCCGGTCTGACCGCCGCCGCCACCACCGCTGCCCGTGCAGTCGTTGGCACCGCCGGGCGTCGCCGTCACCGCCGTGCGGAACCAGCCGGTGCCGTTGGCGCACCGCTCGTCCGACGGCTTGGCGCCGTCCGTCGCCCAGCTCACCGAGTCGACCGTGTTGCCGCTGCCGTCCAGCAGGAACACCGAGTCGTTGTCGCCCAGCCCCAGCGTGGAGTTGAACGTCGCGTAGCCGCCCGCCGGGATGCTGGTCGTGCTCGGCGAGGAGGAGGAGACCGTCACCGCGGCGTGCGTGGTGTCGCCGTCCACGTACTTCCACGAGCCGATGCTCACCGCGCTCGTCCCGCCGTTGTACAGCTCCACCGTGTCCGAGCCGTTGGAGGTGACCTCGTTGATCCGCACCCTGCTCGCCGCCGGGACCGACGCCGGGCAGCCCGAGGCGTTCGCGGAGCCGAACGTCGTCGTCGAGACCGTGGTCACCCACGCCCCCGTACCGTCGCCTCCGCAGCGCGCCATCGCCGGCTTCGCGTTGTTGGTGGCCCAGTCGACCCGGTCGACCACCGTCCCGTCCGCCGTGTAGATCACCAGCTTGTCCGAGTCACCCAGCCCCTTGGGCGAGTTGAAGGTGACGAAGCCGCCCGCCGCGATCGTGGTGGACGACGGGCTGAACGACTGCGGCGCGAAGCCGTCGTCGGACATCTTCCAGCCGCTGATGCTCACCGCCGTCGACCCGGCGTTGAACAGCTCCACCGTGTCCGAGCCGTTCGAGGTGAGCTCGTTGATCCGAACGTTCTGGAACCCCGCCGGGTCCGCGGCGGCAGCAGGCTGCGCGGCGATGATCCCGGTGACGACCAGACCGGAGAACGTCAGAGCTGCGGCGCACACGGAAGCGACGCCGGCACGCGAATGTGAGATAGGCACGAGGGGGAACTCTGGCGACGCAACGTGGAAACCGCGTGTACTCCGGCTGAATCCGGGCTGCTGCCCGCAGGAACGACAGGCGCGGGCCGTCCCGGCAGGTGAGACGGGGTCAGCAGAGGGTCGGGACGTCGCCGCCGGGGCGCAGGGTGATGGTGACGCCGGCGGGGAGGCCGCGGATCCAGGGGGTGGTGAGGGCGGCGAGGGCGTCCGGGTCGGGCGGGGTGCGGCCGAGGCCGACGGCCAGGTGGGTGGTGGGGCCGGTGGCGTACGGGTGCGGCCAGGCGTGGGCGTCGGTGACGCCCGCGTCGTCGAGGGCGGCGACCAGGGCCCGGATCCGGCCGCGGACCTGGCCGAGCAGGGCGTCGAGCGCGTCGGGGCCGTCGCCGCGGAGCGTGAGCACCGCCCAGGCCGCGTGCCGCCGGTGCAGGGGCGGCGGAGTGAGCAGCGCGTCGGTGGCGTCGTCGCCGGTTTCGAGGATCTCCCAGGCGCGGTAGAGCTCGTGGCCGAGCAGGTCGCGCCCGCCGTCGGTGACCTGCTCGGTGCAGGAGCGGACGGGGGCGGTCGGGGTGGCGACGGTCACCGGCCCCGCCGGGGCGGTGGCGGGCGGGCCGACCGGCTCGCGCCAGTCCCACGCCGCCCAGCTGCCGAAGAAGTGGTGCAGCAGGTCGGCGCCGTCGAGGTCCGGCGCGTCGACGACCGTCCGGGCCGCCAGGACCGACCAGGCGAGGCCGGGCAGGCCGCCGAACGGCGCCGAGTCCAGTCCGCGGGCCTTCGCCCACGCCTTGACCTCGCGCGCCAGTGCGGCGAACGCCGCGTGGCGCGGGCCGACCGCGGCCAGCAGCGCGTCCGCGTCGGACACGGCGCTCAGCGCCACCGCCGCCGCCCCGCCGAGCTCGGCCCGGCGGGCGACCGCCTCGGCGGGGTCGAGCGTCCCGGTGGCCACGACCGCCAGGTCGACGGCGAGACCGTCGACGTCGAAGCGCAGCCCCGGCACCCGGGCGCCGACCACCTGCCGCAGCCGGACGGCCCGCGGCAGTGCCGCCGCCACCCGCGCCGCGAGCGCCGCCGGATCGGGTTCGCCCGGCAGCGCGGCCACCAGGTCGAGGTCGGCGCCGGGCAGCGCGCAGCCCGTCCGCCGCGAGCCGACGAGGTGCAGCACGCCCTCGGCGAATGCCTCGGCCAGCCGCCGCGTGACACGGCCGGCGAGCGCGTCCGACGCACCGGGTGCGCGTGCGGTATCCGGTGTGCGTGCGGCGTCCGGTGCGCCGGGCACGGGTCCGGGCAGGGACGTGGCGGGTTCGGGCAGCCAGCGGAGTTCGCCGGTGCCGAGGGCGAGGACGGCGCGCGGCCGCATCGGCTCCTCGCCGCGCCGCGAGAGCAGCACCAGCTCGCCGACCGGCACCTCGGCGGCGGGAAGCCGCGCCGCGCACTCGGCGGCGAACCGGTGCGGGTCCCCGGTGCGGCCCAGGCTCAGGTGCGGGGTGAAGCCCTCGGAGCGCCCCCGGCAGCGCGGGAAGCGGTCCAGCAGCGCCCGGTGCAGGGCCTGCCACGGGCCGGCGCCGTCCGCGGCCGGGTCGAGCCACACGGTGGAGTCGCCGCGGTGCCGGAAGCTGCGCACCCCGGCGAGCCGGGCGGTGAACGGGGCCACCCCGGCGGCAGCCTCCGCGAGCAGCGGCGCGGCCGCCTCGAACTCGGACTCCGGCACGAAGCCGTACAGCACGTTGACGTGCGGCGGCCAGCGGTGGATCTGCGGGTCGTGCTCGGCGCGGACCGCCTGGACCGCGGGCCACAGCGCGTCCGGCGGCAGCCAGGCGAGCGCGGTGCGCACCGACGGCGCGACGTCGAAGACGCCGCCCGGTACGGCGCCGCCGGGGCCCAGATCGACCTGCACACCGTAATGGTCCGACGGGTGGAGGCCGTCCGCGTCCGGGCGGTCGCCGAGCAGCACGGCGGTGCGGGCCTGCGGGCCGCCGGGCCGCAGCAGGACGCGGTCCAGCCGGGAGGCCCGGCCGGAGAGCGAGGAGACGGCGGCCAACGGATTGGCTGCCGGGTCGAAGGTGGGGGTGTCGTCGCCGGCGCCGTGCACGGCGCTCCAGGCGTCCTGCAGCCCGAGCAGCGCGGCCGGGCCGTCCGGACCGCCGCGGCCGTCGTTGAAGTCGCCGGCCAGCACCAGGTCCCCCTCGACACCGGCCAGGCCCTCGGCGATCCGGGCCAGTTCGGCCCGCCGACGGGCCGGTCCGTCCTCCGTGTGGTCACTGGTCAGGTGGGTGGCGGCGACGGTGAGCGGACCGCTGCCGGTGTCGACGACGACCGCGGCGAGCGCCTTGTGCGGGCCCAGCCGGTGCCGGCCCGCCTCCAGCACGGGCAGCCGGCTGAGCAGCAGCAGCCCGCACTCGGGCACGTCCCGCCCGCGCGGATCGGTGCCGACCGTCCAGCCCTCCCGCAGCCACGGCTCGCGCAGCAGCAGCTCGACCAGGGCCGGCTCGACCTCCTGCAGGGCGACCACGTCCGCGTCCGTTCGCCGCAGCGCGGCGAGCAGCAGCGGACGGCGGCGCGCGGTGTCGATCCGCTCGCCGTCGTAGCGGTCCCACAGGGTGTTCCAGGTGACCACGCGGACGGCGTCCCGGCCCGGCGACCCGGTCGGGTGCCCGGCCGGGGTGCTCGGGTGTCCGGCCGGGGTGCTCGGCGTCCAGGCGGTGCCGTCCCAGGCGTGCGGGGTGCGGGCGGTGAAGAACGGGGCGTGCAGCCGCCGCCCGTCGCCGGCCCGGCCGGCCCCGGAGGTGTCCAGCCGGTCCACCCCGGCGGCCCGGTCCCACACGGTCTCGCCGTCCGCCTCCACCGACATCACCCGGTGCCACGGAACGTCCCCGCCCGGCGCGAAACCGTCCAGCGGGACGCGCTTGGGCCCGGCCCCGCGCTGCTGGACGACGAGGACGAACCGGGACGGGTCGAACCGGGCGTCCCACCGCACCCGGTGGTAGATCTGCTCGCTGGTGCGCATCAGGAGTCCTCCCCGCCGATCGTGCCCGCCGTGTCCTCGACCGTGCCCGACCCGCCCACGTACCGGGTGCGGTGCGCCTCACCGGCGTACGGCGGCCCGAAGCGGCGCAGCTGCGTGGCGAGCACCCCGGCCGGCACCGGGTGCGGCCGCACCCCGTTGCGCCGCGCCAGCTCCTCCTCGTCGACCAGGAACACCACCTGGGTCACCAGCGCGTCGCGGCGCTGCGCGACGCCCAGGGCGAGCGAGCGCTGCTGCCGGTTGAGCGAGGTGGCGTCCCACACCACGGTCCCGCCGCGGGCGAGCGCGGCGTCCAGCCGGTCCAGGCCCTCGCGCAGCACGTCCGCGTTGGCCCGCTGGTCGCCGCGGTCACCGCGCTCCTCGCGCAGCCCGTCCAGCGAGACCCGCTCCGCCACCCCTGGCAGGTCGGCGCAGAAGACGCTCTTGCCGCTGCCGGACGGGCCGACCAACTGCACCAGCTGCGGGAAGCCGCCCGAGCGCCACCGCCAGGTCGCCGCCACCGCGTCGTCCACGCCGCTCACCCGGCCGAGTGCGAACGCCTCCCGGGCCTCGGCCCAGCAGCGGTCGGCGGCGTCCGGGGCGAGGCCGGCAAGCGCCGAACGCAGGCCGGTCCGCAGCTCGGCGAGCGGGGCCTCACCGAGCAGACCGGCGTCCTCGGCGTGCGCCGCCGACCACTCGACCTGCTCGCGGGCGTCCGCCGCCTCCCCGTCGGTCAGGCTGGCCGTCACGGCGGCGGCCACCGCGTGCAGCACGCCGAGATCCGCCGCCGCGGCCAGCCGCACCAGGCCCGCCCGGCGGTCCTCGTCGGGGTACGGCCGCCGCAGCACCGGGTGCAGGCCGACCAGGTCCGCGACCCGGCGGGCGAGCGGCATCCCGAGCGGAGCGGCGAGCCGCGCGGCCAGCCCGGCCCGATTGCTGCCCGGCAGCGCCGCCGCCAGCACCCCGGCCAACCGGGCGTCACCGCGCCGGCCGAGCCCGTCGAGACGGGCCGTCAGGTCCTCCACCGCCGCCTCGGCGGCCGGCGCCCGCTCCGGGTCCAGCCCGGCGGCCGCCAGCACGGCCGGCAGCTCGACGGGACCGCCCGAACGCACCGCCCACAGGGCGGCCGCCGGGCCGAGCCCGTTCGGCACGACGGCGGCGTGCATCCAGTGGGTGTCGGTCTGCACGTGCTGCGGCCGCACCCACTTCGCGACCCGCAGCCCGAAGTCCTCGCGGGGGAAACCCTCGGCCGTCCGGACCACGTACCCCTCGACCCGCGCGGTGTCCAGCCGCAGCGCGCGCAGGGCCTTCTCGTCGAAGACCCCGCGCCACAGCACCCGCGGCGCGGGGACGCCGAGCCGGCGCAGGAAGCGCACCGTCTCGTCCCAGCCCAGGCAGCGGTCCGCGTCGTCCCAGACCGAGAACCCGTAGAACCAGCCGTCCAGGCAGTGGTAGGCGAGCGAGTGACGGGCGAACAGGTTCTCCCCGCACACCCGCCACCCGGCCGGCACCGCCGGACCGATCCGGCCCTGCAGGCCCTTCACCCAGGCCCGGGACGGATGGTGGCCCGAATCCAGCGAACGGGCGTGCAGACCGTCCCGGTAGAGCGTGGTGTTCTCGCCGTCGAACTTCTCGGTGACCACGACCTCCCGGCCGCGCAACCCCTCCAGCCCGCCCGAGCGGACATCGTCCGCCGACGCACCCGGGGACCAGGGCAGGTGCGGCGTCCGCGGGTAGGACACGCGCATGGTTCGCTCCTGACCAGGGGTGACGGGGACCCGGCCACTCTAGGAGGCCGCTCCGACCTCCTCCAGCCAATTTCCGCCCGCCGCGCTGCCGGTCGACCCCGTACCGACGTCGCACCGCCCCGGAACCGGACCGGAACCGGACCGGAGCCCGGACCGGGCACGGGGCGACACGCCGCCGCGTCAGCGGTGGAGCGCCCAGGCGACCAGCACGCCGCCCGCCGCGTACGCCGCACCCATCGCCGCCCTCAGGCACAAGGCCCGCAGCAGGCGCCGACCCCGGCGGTCGCGGGGCCGGTCCGGTGCGGGACCGGCAGTCGTAGACTCCATCGCGGAGCCCTCCTGTTCTCTCGGTGAGCGGTTCCGAACAGGAGCTCCCGGCAGAGCGGCCAAGCAGCGTCGGGAGCTCCTTTGCGTTCTCGCACGAGGCTAAGCGGGAGGATCGGGGCCCGTCATCTCTACCCAGCGGTAACTGCGCTCCGCCGCAATGCCCTTCGCATCCCCGAATCGCCGCAGGTCAGCGTCGGTGCGGTCACGTAGGCGGGCCCCGCGCCGAACGTGGCGCTGTTCCGGACGACACCGCACACCTGCGCGCCGGCAGAGGCCAGGGCTTCCGCACGTGGGCGGGGATCGTGTTGACGCAGTCCGTCCTGGTCCCGATCAGCCGTCACATCCCGGGGGAGGCTTGGCCCTGAAAGAAGACCCGGTCGCCATCCGCCGGACCCGCGCGAAGCGCGCCACCAGGTCGGCCGGTGAAAGTGGGGGGTGGGTCACGGCATCGAACCGCCAGGGCCCGCACCACTCACCGGGGCCTGGCCGGCCCACCCCCCATGGCCGCGAGTCCCTCACGACCTCCGTCCGGCGTGTATGTCCCGAACCGTAGACCGAGCCGCCGACAACGGCGCCCACCCACGCGACCGAAACCCGGTTGCACCGGACCGGATGATGAGGGACGTGATCACTGAAGAGCGGGCCGTGGCGCTGGTCGAGGCGCTCCTGGCACAACAGCGGCAGCAGAACCCGTGGCTGGCACGGCTGTCCGGGCTCGCCGTCTCGGGTGTGGGAGAGCACGAGCTCTGCTGGGTCGTCAGCTGGCAATCCCTGGACTACCTCCGCAGCGGCAACTTCAGCGACCTGCTGGTGGGCCACGGGCCGTACCTCGTCGACCGGTTGGACGGGAGCATCCACTACCTCACCTGGACGGGCCGCGTCGACGGCTCCTGGGAGCGGCCCTACCTCGAACACGTCAGGGGGGTTCCGGCCGAGCAACCACGAGACCTGGTGGCCGATGGCGTCGCGGCGCTCGTGCGGTCCGACGGCACGGTTGCGGCGATGCGCCACCTGCGCCGCCAAGCGCCCGCACTGCGGCTGCAGCAGGCGAAGGCCTACGTCGCGGCCGTCCGCGACGGCCGGGAGCCGCCGGAGGACCTGGCCGCGCTCACCCGCCGGCCGGTCGCCGAGCCGACCGTCGCCGTCCACACCGTCGCCGGGCCGGACCGGTAGGAGGACTGGATGACGGGAACCTGGGACGAGGCCCGGCTGATTGCGGACGGGTTCGAGCGAGTGCACGTCGAGCACGAGTGGTACAGCGGGCCGCGGGCGGGTGCCGCCGGTGTCGACGGTGAGCCGCACTACTTCCGGAGCGACGACTTCGGCGAGGGCGACGAGGTCGATGCGTACTGGGTCTGGCCGGCGAGCGGGGCTGCCATGGCGCTGGAACGCGAGCAGTGGGCGATCTTCGTCCGGTGGAACGCCCGTTACGAGGTGGGCGCGGCCGACGGGGGCAGCCATCCCGGGAGCGGCGGGGTCGACGGGCGGTACGACGAGCTGGAGCGCCTCCTCGCGCCGCACCGTCAGACGCCGTCCGGTGCCCGTTGCCTGCTGGGGGAGTTGCGGTTCGACGACGGCGCGCGCTACCGGCCGGACGGGACGGACTGCTGGTTCCGGTGGCGGCCGGGGCCCGTACATGCGGTCGAGCTGCCGGGGGAGCGCTGATGTCGATCTTCGTCACCTGGCTGCTGCTAGCCGAGGACGGGGACGCAGCCGCGCCGCTGGTCTACCGGGGCTCGCACGCCAACCCGGCGGACGATGACCCCCGTGGCGGCTGGGTCGAGGTCGCGGCCATACCCGACCACTGCCATCCGGCGGTGCGATGGCAGGTCGCGCCGCCGGAGGGCCTGCCGGTCGAGTACCTGCGGCTGTCGGTCGGTCAGGTCGCGGATCCCTCCTCGGGCTGTGGGCCGGGGTGGGCGACGGTGGTCCTCGACCGGGCGCAGGTGGAGGAGCTCCACGAGACCCTGGGCGCGTGGTTGACCGCGGAGGGGCAGTAGGGGCGGCCCGAATGTCCGGGCACCGGCGTGACGGGGTCCGACTCCCCGGGGCGGGGAAGCCGGGGGTGGTGACGGAGCGGCGGATAATGGGTGGTGCCGCAGGTGGGCGGCGTGCGGGGCAGGGATCGGCGGAGAGGTGGAGGACGGATGGCCCTGGAGGCGGGACGACGCGTCAGGCTGGCGCTGGACCTGGGGATCGGCGCCGCGGTGGTGGGGGAGTTCGGCGAATCGGTGGGGTTCCTGTCGCTGGGCGCCGGGATCGAGGGCACCGTGCAGCAGGTCGACGGCGAGCTCCCGGAGAGCGAGGAGGTCCGCGAGTACCAGCGGCTCAGCGCGCTGCTGGAGGACTACGGCCACACCATGCCGGTGGCGAGCCGGGAACGCCTGGAGGCCGAGATCGCCACGCTGGAACCCGAATGGGCGGCCCACCAGGAGCGCGGCCAGCGTGTCACCGTCCGGGTCCGCTGGGACAACGGCTTCGTCCTCGACGGCGCGCACCAGGACGTCCTCGTCCCGCTGCAGGAGTGACGCCCACGCGGCCACGGGAACCACGGGAACGGACGATCGGCTGACGCGAGCCCGGCCGGCGGCCACACTGGTGATCGATTCGATGATCCGGACGAGGGGGACCAGGTGACCACGAACGCCGACGCGCCGGGGCCGGGGCGCAGGGGCCGCAGCCGTACGGTGTGGCTCGCGATCGGCTCCGCCGCCACGTTGCTCGCCGTCTTCGCGGCGGGCCTCGCCGTCGGCAGCGGCACGGGGACCGGCGACGGCAGCGGCGGGAAGCAGCCTGCGAGCCGGGCCGATGTGTACCGGGAGGGCTACCTGGTGGGGCTGAAGAACGCGGGGTCGGGCGACATCGTCACCGTCGTGGCTGCCCACAAGAGTTGCAGCCAGGCCTTCTACCAGGGCCCCTACGAGGACGAGTTCCTGGGCGGCTGCCTCGCCGGGGCGCAGCACCTGACACCGTTCCCGCCGCCGGCGAAGTGACCGCGGCCCGCCCGCCCGGGCCGCGCGTGGGCGGTGTCGCGCGGCGGCGTTCGCGTCGGCCCCGGCCTGCCGGACCCTGTTGCTGCGGCGGCTGTCGGGATGGACAGGACGAGTGGTCCCGCCGGCACACAGAGGCCGCCCGCCACGGTGCCCAGCAGCACGACGGTCGGGGCGGCGCCGGTCGCGCGGGGGACCGCGTTGAGCGGCGCGCTCAGGACGGTGGCCGGGGCCAGGAGGATCCACTGGGGTTCACCGGCGCACCGTCACCACGGTGGTGCGGCTGCACGCGCCCGGGCGGAACAGTGTGGGGACGCGTCGTGCGGGGGTCTGTCAGGGAATCGTAAACGTCGTATAAAGTCGGTGGCGGAGTGCCGGGAAGCCTGGTCGGCGAACAAGGGACAGATCTCTTCTTCGCCAGGGGTTTTCATGGTGCTCGTTGCTGTTTTCGGGGTCGCGCTGCTGGTCGCGGTCCTGCTGTCGGGGCTGGCGGCCCGTACGGTGCTGTCCACGTCGCTGCTGTTCCTGGCGGCGGGGGCGCTGGCCGGTGACGGCTTCCTGGGCCTGGTGCACATCGACGCGCACGACCCGATCGTGACCGCCACGGCCGACCTCGCCCTGTTCACGGTGCTGTTCACCGACGGCATGCACCTGGCGTTCCCCGCGCTGCGCGCCGCGTGGCGGCATCCGGCGCGCGCCCTGGGCCTGGGCATGCCGCTGGCGTTCGCCGGCATGGCCGTGGTCACCCACTACCTGGTCGGCCTCGACTGGACGACATCGTTCCTGGTCGGCGCGGTGCTGGCCCCCACCGACCCGGTCTTCGCCTCCGCGATCGTGGGCCGCAAGGAGGTCCCGGCCCGGCTGCGGCAGCTGTTGAACGTCGAGTCCGGACTCAACGACGGCCTCGCCCTGCCCGTCGTCCTCGTCCTGATCGCCGCCGCCGGCCCCACCGCCGCGGGCACCGAGTCCTCCCTGACGGTGATCGGCGCGGAACTGGTCGGCGGCCTGCTGCTGGGAGTGGCCGTCCCGCTGCTCCTGACCCTGCTGCTGCGCCTGCCGGGCCTGGGCGCGGAGGCGAAGTTGCAGCCGCTGCTGCCGCTCGCCGCCGGGACCGTCCTGTACGCCGCCTGCCACCTCACCCACGCCAACCCCTACCTGGCGGCGTTCGGCGCCGGCGCCGTCCTCGCCGCGGTCGCACCGCAACCCAAGCGGGCGTTCGAACCGTTGGGCGAGGCCCTCGCCGAACTCGCCAAGTTCGCCGCCCTGCTGGTCTTCGGCGCGCTGCTCACCCCGCGGCTGTTCGCCGGCCTGTCGGTCGGCGGGTACGCGGCCGTGGTGCTGGCGATCGTCCTGATCCGACCCGCCTCGCTGCTGCTGTCGCTGGTGCGCTCGCGGATCGACCGGCGCGAGCGGCTGGTCGCCGCGTGGTTCGGCCCCAAGGGCTTCGCGTCCGTGGTCTACGGGCTGCTGGTGCTGCAGGCCGGCATCCCGCAGGGCGAGCAGGCCTACACCCTGATCGCGGTCTGCATCGCCGCCTCGATCGTGCTGCACTCCAGCTCGGACGTGCCCGTCGCCCGCCTCTTCGACATCGACGCCCCCGATGCCGACACCCCCGGAATCGTTCCCGGGCCTGCACACGGGGCACCGGGCGCCGACCGCGCTGCCGTCCCGACGGCCGGCACTCCCGCAGCCACCGCCGACAACTGAAACCACCGCCCTGCCTGTCGGCCGCCGGGGACAGCCCGGCGGCCGGCCCGCCCCGACGACCGAGGAGACCCTAAGTTGCGTGCCCGCGACCTCGCCGAGCCCTACCCGATCATCGGCCTGGACGACCAGGCCCTGGATGCCGCCCGGCTGCTCGCCGAGCGGCGCCTGCCCGGGGTGCTGGTCGTCGACGACGCCGGACTGCCGAAGGCGGTGCTGCCCGCCTCGCAACTGGTGCGCCTGCTCGTCCCCGGCTACGTCCTGGAGGACCCGTCGCTGGCGGCGGTGATCGACGAGGCGCACGCCGACCGGATGTGCGCGGCACTGGAGGGCCTGCGGGTGCGCGACTGCCTCCCCAGGGACGTCCCGCCGCCGGTGACGGCCGACGCGGACGACACTGCGGTGGAGGTCGCCGCGCTGATGGCCGGCAGCCGCACTCCGCTGGTCGCCGTCCTCGAACGCCGGCCTGCCGGCACCCCCCGGCTGTGCGGCGCCGTCACCGCAGCGAACCTGCTCAAGCACCTGCTGGAGGCCGCCCGATGAGCAACTGGCAGGCCTGGGCGGCCCTCGCGGTGTTCGCCGCCGTCTACGTCCTGATCGTCACCGAATGGGTCCACCGGGTCGCCGCCGCCCTCGGCGGCGCCGCCCTGATGCTGGCCATCGGCGCCACCGACGACCGTGCGGCGTTCTTCTCCACCGACACCGGCATCGACTGGAACGTCGTCTTCCTGCTGCTCGGCATGATGATGATCGTCGGCGTGCTGCGGCGTACCGGCGTCTTCGAGTACCTGGCCATCTGGTCCGTGAAGCGGGCCAGGGCCAGACCGTTCCGGGTGATGGCGATGCTGGTGGTCATCACCGCGGCCGCCTCCGCGCTGCTCGACAACGTCACCACCGTGCTGCTGGTCGCCCCGGTCACCCTGCTGGTGTGCGACCGGCTCGCGCTGAAGGCCGCGCCGTTCCTGATCGCCGAGGTGTTCGCCTCCAACATCGGCGGCACCGCGACCCTGGTCGGCGACCCGCCGAACATCATCATCGCCAGCCGCGCCGGCCTCACCTTCAACGACTTCCTCGTCCACCTCGCCCCGCTCGCCGCGCTGCTGACCGTCGTCCTGCTGGGGATGTGCCGCTTCCTGTTCCGCGACGCCTTCCGCTACGACGAGGACCGGGCGGCGGAGGTCATGGCGCTCGACGAGCGCGAGACGATCCGCGACCCGCGCCTGCTCGTCCAGGGCCTCGCCGTCCTGGCCCTGGTCGTCGCCGGGTTCGTCCTCCACCCCGTCGTGCACTACGCCCCGTCCGTGGTCGCCCTGCTCGGCGCCGGCCTGCTCGTCGCCGTATCCAAGGTCGAGGCCAAGGACGCCCTCGCCGACGTCGAATGGCCCACCCTCGCCTTCTTCGCCGGACTGTTCGTCATGGTCGGCGCCCTCATCGAGACCGGCATCATCGAAACGGTCTCCGAGGCCCTCGCCGACGCCACCGGCGGCAACCCGCTCGCCGCCACCATGACCATGCTCGGCGGCTCCGCCGTGCTCTCCGCCATCGTCGACAACATCCCCTACGTCGCCACCATGGCCCCCATCACCGCCGACCTCGCCCACACCGTCGGCGACACCCACGGCCACGTCCTGTGGTGGGCCCTCGCCCTCGGCGCCGACCTCGGTGGCAACGCCACCGCCATCGGAGCCTCCGCCAACGTCGTCGTCCTCGGCATCGCCGAACGCAACCGCCAACCCATCAGCTTCTGGACCTTCACCCGCTACGGCATCCCCGTCACCGCCGCCACCATCGCCATCTCCGCCCTCTACCTCTGGCTGCGCTACTTCGCCCTCACCTGACCCCGGCCCCTCCACGCCCGCCGAAGGGAACACCATCCCCGCAAGCCTGGTCCTGACCGTCCTCAGCGGTCCGGCCGGGTCCTGATGCGACGTCGCCGACGGGGTCAGGCGCGCTGATCGGTGCGCGCGTGGGTGGCGAGGAGGTCGGTGAAGGCGGTGGTGAGGCGGTCGGGGCGGGTGCGGGTGTAGGCGGCGAGGGTGCGCCGGACCGGGGGGTCGGGGCGGAGCAGGACGCCGTCGGAGTGGGGCGGCACGATGGTGGCGGGGACGAGCGCGGGGCCGAGCCCGGCGGCGGCCAACAGGGGTGCGGCGGAGGTCTGTTCGGCCCGGATCGCGGCGACGGGGTGGAAGCCGGCGGCCGCGCAGGCCTGGTCGAGGACCTCGGCGAGGCCGTTGTCCGGCGCGTAGTGGACCCAGGCGCGGTCGGCCAGTTCGGCGAGCGGGACGGTGCGGTAGGGGGAGGCGGCGAGCGGGTCGTCGGCCGGCAGGACGAGGACGAACTCCTCGACGCCGAGCTCGCGGATCGGCCCGTCCCAGCCGTCCGGCACCGGTCCGACGGCGAGGTCGGCGGCGCCCGCGGCCATGGCCCCGCGCAGCCGGTCGCCGTGCGGGTACTCGCGCAGCCGGATCCGGACCCCGGGGTGCTCGCGGCGCCATGCGCGCAGGACGGGCGGCAGGATGCCGAGGCTGATCGAGTACACGGTGCCGATCTCCAGCTCGCCGTCCTCCAACCCGCTCGCCCGGCGGGCCGCGGCGTGCAGGCGCTCGGTCTCGGCGAGGGCGGCGCGGGCGTGGGGGAGGACGGCGCGTCCGAGCGGGGTGGGGCGGACGGTGCGCGGCAGCCGCTCCAGCAGCGGGCCGCCGAGTGCGGCCTCCAGCGCCCGGATCTGGTGGGAGAGCGCGGGCTGGGTGACGTACAGCCGCTCGGCGGCGCGGGTGAACGACCCGGTGTCGACGACGGTGACCAGGTACTCGAACTGCCGCAGGGTCGTCATGACCACAGTTTATCGTTCCGATAGAAGCCATGCCTTGGACTCATGGGCGGATGCCGGGCGAGGGTGGAGGAGCGGTCGGCGCGGAGCAGGTTCCGCCGACCGGACCCCCTCCCACACCAAGGAGTCACCCATGTCTGCATCCTCCCCGCTGGCGGGCCGCCGGCTGGTCGTCGTCGGCGCGGGCTCGCGCACGGGCCGGGCGGTCGCGCTCGCCGCGTCCGCCGCCGGCGCCCGGCTCGTCCTGGCCGGGCCCGACCCGCGCAAGCTCGAGTGGACCGCCGGCGAACTCGCCGGCGAGGCCGAGGTCCTGCCGCTCGACCTGACGGACGAGCGGTCGATCGCCGAACTCGCCGCGAAGGTCGGCGGCTTCGACCACCTGGTCTCGACCGCCGCGATGCCCGCGAACGGCCCGGTGGCCGAGCTCGACGCGGACGCGGTGCGCCGCGCCTTCGACGCGAAGGTGATCGGCCCGCTGCTGCTCGCCAAGCACCTGGCGGGACGGGTCGACGGAGCCGGCACGTTCACCTTCTTCTCCGGCGTGGCGGCGTGGCGGCCGGCCCCCGCCCGCACCGTGATGGCCACCACCAACGGCGCGCTCGCGTTCCTCGTCCAGGCGCTCGCCGTGGAGCTCGCCCCGATCCGGGTGAACGCCGTCTCCCCGGGCATCGTCGACACCGGCTCCTGGGACGGCCTCGGCGCCGACAAGGCCGCGTTCCTGCGCGGCGTCGCCGAACGCAACCCGGCCCGGCGCGTCGGCGCCACCGAGGACCTGGTGAAGGCCGTGCTGTACGCGATCGACAACCAGTACGTCACCGGCACCGTCCTGCACGTCGACGGCGGCGGCCGCCTCGCCTGACCGCGGCCGTCACGCAGCCCGGCGCCGACCGCCGAGGTCCGACCGCGCCGACTACGCTGTGCGGCATGCTCGTTGCCGCCGCCGTCTGTCCCGACCTGCCGTCACTCGCCGGTGCGCCGGACGGGGACGCGACGGCGGCGCCGGAGCGGCTGCGCGCGGCCTGTGCGGAGGCGGTGACCGCCGTCCTCGCCGCGGCACCCGACCTGGTGGCCGTCGTCGCACCGGGGCCGCGGACCCTGCTGCATCCGGACGGCCGGGCGGGCGGCCTGCCGACCTCGTCGGGCGTCGGCGTCGGTGCGGCGCTGCTGCGCCGGGCGGGCTGGAACGGTCCGGTCCGCGCCTACGAGGTGGACGACGACCGGTCCTGGCCCGCCAACGGCGAGGACGGGGTCCACCTGGCCGGATGGGCGGACCGGGTCGTGCTCCTGGCCCTGGGGAACGGTCCGACCCGGCGCGACACCGACCGGACCACCGGCCCCGACCCGCGGGTCGCCGGGCTCGACGCCGGCATCGCCGCCGCACTGGCCTGCGGCGACGCGGACGGCTGGTTTCCCGACCTGGACGCGGACCTGGCCCGCGAGCTCGGGGTGTCGGGCCGCTCGCCCTGGCAACTGCTGGACGGCGCCGACGAGGACCTGACGACCCACCGGCTGCTCCACACCGCGACCGTGGACGGGACCAGCTGCTTCGTGGCGGTCTGGACCTGGTAACGATGGGCGTCGAGGGGCTTGACCGGCTGCCGCGCGGCGTATCACGCTGAGCCGCCCGGGGAACCGCCGGAGGTCCCATCCTCCCTGTTCGTGACAGCGAGTTGACCGTTCATCGGATACCTCCAAGGAAACCCCGGCCTTCAGGCCGGGGAGTATTGGATTTCCTGCGGAGCGGGGTAAGGGGCTGTGTTTCGCCGCCAGGCGGACCGCGGTGCTCTGACCCGCGGGTTTGATCATTACAAGCAGTCGCGCTAGTGTCCTGCGCCTCAAATCATGAGGGTGAGTTTTGCTCTGATGTCGGGCCTGGCGGGTTGATCTTGGTGAGGTAGTCGGCGAGGGATTTGAGGATCTCGTCGGCGGTCTTGGTCCAGGTGAAGGGCCGGGGGTTGTCGTTCCAGGTGTTGATCCAGGCCCTGATGTCGTTCTCGAGGGCCGTGACGGAGGTGTGGACGCCGCGGCGGAGGAGCTTGTCGGTGAGCAGGCCGAACCAGCGCTCGACCTGGTTGAGCCAGGATGAGCCGGTCGGGGTGAAGTGGACGTGGAACCGGGGGTGCTTCGCGAGCCAGGTGCGGATCTCGGCGGTGTTGTGGGTGGCGTAGTTGTCGCACACCACGTGGACGTCGAGTTCTCGCGGCACGGCCTTGTCTATCGTGACCAGGAACTTCTTGAACTCGATGGCGCGGTGGCGGCGGTGGAGTTCACTGATGACGGTGCCGTCGGCGATGTTGAAGGCGGCGAACAGGCTGGTGATGCCGTGCCGCAGGTAGTCGTGGGTGCGGCGCTCGGGCATGCCGGGCATCATCGGCAGCACCGGCTGGGAGCGGTCCAGCGCCTGGATCTGGGACTTCTCGTCCACGCAGAGCACGACCGCCCGCTCGGGCGGGTTGTGGTAGAGCCCGACCACATCGACGACCTTGTCCACGAACTGCGGATCGGTGGACAGCTTGAAAGAATCCTGCAGGTGGGGCTTGAGGTCGAACCTCTTCCAGATCCGCCCGACGGTCGACTTCGACAGCCCCGTACGGGCGGCCATCGAGGCCCTGGACCAGTGCGTGTCGTTGCCCGGCGCGGACTCCAGCGTTGCCACGACGACGTCCTCGACCTGGTCGAGCAGGATCGACGGCGGGCGGCCCGGACGGGGCTCATCCTGCAGCCCATCGAGGCGCTTGGCGATGAAGCGGGCCCGCCAACGCTCCACCGTCGACTCGTCGACACCCAGGTCCATCGCGGCCTGCCTGTTCGTCCCGCCCTCCGCACACCGCAGCACAATCCTGGCCCGCAAGGCCAGATACTGCGCGGTCTTCGCCCGCCTCGCCCACCGCGTCAACTGGTCCCGCTCGGCATCGCTCAACACCAGGTCGGCCTTCGGCCGGCCAATGCGGCCCGCGTCCTGCAGACCGGCCAGCCCCTCGGCCGCGAACTTGCGACGCCACTTGCCCACCGTCTTGGCCTGAACGCCAACATGGTTCGCAGCGGCGGCATTCGACATGCCATCAGCGCACGCCAGGATGATCCGGGCCCGCTCGGCAGCCCTCCGGTCCCACGACGCCACTCGACGTACCAACTCGGCACGCTCGTCCTCGGACAACGTGATCGACACGGCAGAAGGCCCAGGATGCGACACCCGAAAAGAGTAGCAACTTACCCGCGTGATTTGCGGCGCAGGACACTAGTTTGTGAGCGTGGCCACGAACCACGTGAAGCGGGCGTTCAAGTACCGCTTCTATCCGACCGATGCGCAGGCAGCCGAGCTGTCGCGCACGTTCGGGTGTGTGCGCAAGGTCTACAACATGGCGTTGCAGGCCCGCACCGAAGCGTGGACGCTGCGTCAGGAGCGGGTGAACTACAACGCGACGTCGGCGATGCTGACGGCGTGGAAGAAGACCGAGGATCTGGCCTACCTGTCCGAGGTCTCCTCGGTTCCGTTGCAGCAGACGCTTCGGCACTTGCAGGGGGCGTTCACCAACTTCTGGGTCAAGCGGGCGAAGTACCCGACGTTCAAGTCCCGGAAGAAGTCCCGGAAGTCCGCCGAGTACACCAGCTCCGCGTTCCGCTACCGGGACGGCAGCCTCACGCTGGCGAAGATGGCCGAGCCGCTGGACATCGTGTGGTCGCGGCCTCTGCCGGATGGCGCGGTCCCGTCCACGGTGACCGTGTCGCAGGACAGCGCGGGCCGCTGGTTCGTCTCCCTGCTGTGCGAGGACCGGCCCGCGATGCCGGCCCCGGTGAACCCGGCCGTCGGCATCGACGCCGGGATCACCGGCCTGGTGACGCTCTCCACCGGGGAGAAGATCAACAACCCCAAGCACGAGCGAGCCGACCGCGAGCAGTTGGCCAAGGCCCAGCGGGAACTTGCCCGCAAGGCCAAGGGCAGCGCGAACCGGGACAAGGCCCGGCTCAAGGTCGCCCGCGTCCACGCCCGCATCGCCGACCGGCGCAGGGACTTCCTGCACAAGCTCACCACCCGACTCATCCGTGAGAACCAAACGGTCGTGATCGAGGATCTGACGGTCCGCAACATGCTCAAGAACCGCACGCTGTCCCGAGCCATCTCGGACGCGAGCTGGACTGAGCTGCGGTCCATGCTGGAGTACAAGGCCCAGTGGTACGGACGCGAGGTGATCACCGTTGACCGGTGGTTCCCCAGCTCCAAGCTGTGCTCGGCCTGCGGCACCTTGCAGGGCAAGATGCCGCTCAACGTCCGGACGTGGACGTGCGCCTGCGGGACGACCCACGACCGGGACGTGAACGCGGCGAAGAACATACTGGCCGCCGGGCTGGCGGCAGCAGCCTGTGGAGACGGTGTCAGACCTCAACGGAGCACTCCGGGCGGGCAGTCGTCGATGAAGCAGGAAGTAGTCCCACCGCCGCGCTCACGCGCAGCGGCTCAGCCGCGAGGCTGAGGGGAATCCCCGGCCTTCAGGCCGGGGAGGATGTCAAGCAGCGTTCCCTCTTCCTGCGCGCCGCCGCCACGGCCGCCGCGGTGGGCCTGGTGTCCGCCCCGGCTGCGGGCCCGGCGTCCGCCACGGGCGGCACGTACACCGTGCACCTGCGGCAGACCCTGCCGCTGACCGCGACCGCCGCCGACGGCGAGAACTGCCCCGGGATCCCGTCCGACACGGACGGCTGGCACTTCGTCCTGCCCACCAACGACGCGCACTTCGTCAAGCTCACCGTCTCGTTCGAGCCGGGCGGCCAACAGGTGCTGACCACGTTCGGCCCGCCGAGCGACAAGCACGCGTACGTCGCGTCGGCGCCGGGCGCCAGGCTCACCGCCGCGCTCGCCGAGGTGAGCGGGGGCCACCTGGACCTGTTCAACCTCTCGCACACCTGCGCCGCGACCGGCTCCGGCAGCTCGCCGTCGCCCTCCCCGTCGCCGTCCGGCTCACCCAGCCCGTCGCCCTCGCCCTCGGCCTCGCCCTCGCCGAGCGGCTCGGCGTCCGCCTCGCCCTCGCCGAGCCCGTCCGGCTCCGCGACGACGTCCCCCTCGCCGAGCGGCGGTCCGTCGCCGAGCGGCTCCGTCGGAAGCTCCGGCAGCCCGTCGCCGAGCGCCTCCGGCCCGGCCGGCACGGTGCCGAGCCCCACGCCCGCGGTCGGCCCGAGCGCCGGCGGCCTGGCGTTCACCGGCGCCGACGTCGCGGGCATCGTGGTGACCGGCGCGTCCCTGATCGGCGTCGGCGCCGTGCTGCTGATCCGCCGGCGCAAGGCGGCCGACGAGCGGGAGTAGCCGACGGGGGTGGCGGGGTCACCTGGTGGCCGCCGCCACCCACGTCCCGTCGGGGCGGTGGGTGCTGAGCTCGCCGTAGGCCGACAGGGCGCCGGCCGGGTCGCCGGGGGCGTCGCGCAGGACGGCGTCCAGGAAAGCGAGGGTCGCCCCGGCGACGGTGCGCGGGCTCCCGGTGCGGCCCAGGGTGCCGACGACCGGCGGCACGGGCGGCAGGTACAGCGGGCCGTCCATGAACGTGAGGTGCGCGGCGCCGGGGACGGTGAGCCGGTAGCTCGTCGCGGTGTCGGCGCCGAGCGCCTCGGTGAGGCGGGGCAGGTAGCGCGGGTCGGTGGCCGAGGTGATGTCCTGGGTGAGCGCGAGGGCCGGGCGGTCCAGGGCGGGCGAGACGGGGCCGTGGGGGTAGCCGTCCAGGTCGACGACGGCGCGGAAGCGGTGGTCCTGCCGGGCCGCCTGCAGGGCCGCGGCGCCGCCCATGGAGTGGCCGGTCACCGCCGCCCGGCCGGTGTCCAGGCGCCCGGTCAGCGGGTCGGCGCCCTTGCCGCGGTCCAGGCCGTCGAGCCGGGTGAGGACGAAGGAGAGGTCGGCGGCGCGGATCGCCGTCCAGCCGGCCGCGAGCTCCTCGTCCCCGTCCCGGTCGCCGCTGGAGGCGGTCGCGGTGGTGACCGTCCGGCCGTCGGCGAGGACCACGGCGGCGGAGTCGTACGGGTGGTCGAGGGCGGCGACCAGGTAGCCGTGGCTGGCCAGTTCCTCGGCCCAGGCGGTGTTCTGGGTGCGCACACCGCCCGACCCGGGGGAGAACAGGACGACGGGGAACCGCCCGCCCCGGCCGTCCACCGGGGCGTCGAAGACGGCACGGGAGCGGGCCCGCGGCACACCGTCGACCAGGAAGCCGGGCAGGCCGACCCCGTGGGCGAGCGCGGCGGAGACGGTGCGCGCCTCCTGCTCGGTGCGTCCGAGGTACTGCGCCCGCTCGACGCCCGCCGGGCTCGGCTGCGCGGGGTACCAGAGCTGGACCACGACGGTGCGCCGGTCGTCCGGGTCGGCGGTGAAGCTCTCGGGGCGGCCGGGATCGGTCCACTGCACCACGCGGGTGCCGACCGCGAACTCCCCCGACGGCTCGGGGAACACCGGCACCGGGAACGCCCAGGCGGCCACCGGGCCCGTGGCGATCAGGCCGACACAGGCCAGCGATCCGGGCAGGGCCAGCCACCAGCGGGCCCGCCACGGTGCCCGACCGGTACGCCGCCGCAGCAGCGGAGCGAGCGCGAACGGCAACGCGAGGGCCGCGCCCGCCAGCACGGGCAGCAGCTGCCAGCGGATCCCGGCCGTCAGGCCCAGGGTGAGCACGGACAGCAGCAGGACCGTCCCCGCCGCGAGCACGGCGTGCGGGCGGGCGGCGGGGGGAAGCCAGCGCGCCACCACCAGGGAGGCGGCAGCCAGCAGGGCGAGGATTTCCAGGGGGGACATCGGCAGTCCCAGATGCATCTCGGTCACTCGGCCATCGTCGGCGCCGGGGACGCGTCGCCACATCGCCCCCGGGTCGCGGTCGTGTGCACCCGGGGACGCAACCCGCGGACGGCTCCCGTGCCACCGGGGCAGCAGTCGCGGGCACCGCGCAGGCCGCAGCATTGCGACTGCGGGAGGTGGTGGGACTCCTCCTGCGGTCGTACCTCGGCGCGGTGTGATCACCCGGAGGACTCATGCGAGCCGCGCGGCCCGCCACCTACCGTGACAGGGCGGCGGTGCGCGCCGGGCCTCGCGAGGCGTCCACGCCCCGGGCCCGGTGCGGACCGGGTGCAACGCGCCGCCGACCCCGACCGGGGCCGGCGGGTCACCGAACCGACAGGGGGCGGACGATGACCGAGGCGGCCTCCGGGCCAGCGGCCCGCACGGCACGCGCGGTGCGCTCCGCCCGAGCGGTGCGCGCGCTGCCGGCGGTGACGGCCGCCCGGCGGCGGGCCCGGCGGCTGCCGCCGCTGGTGGCCGAGTCGGTGCTGCCGGTGCTGCTCCTGCTCGACGTCGTGGCCGCGTACCCGCCGCACGAACTGCCGGCGCCCCTCGCCCTCACCGCCGCCCTCGCGCTGCCCCTGCTGTGGCGGCGCCGGGCCCCGCTCGCGGTGTTCGGCGCGGTGGCGGCCGCGGCGCTCGTCCAGTGGCTCGCCGGTATCCAACTCCCGGCGGACGCCGCCCTGCTGGTGGCCCTCCACACGGTGGCCGCGCACTCGAGCCGGCGCGTCACCCTCGCCGCCGGTGCCGTCGTGGAGGCGGGGGTCCTGCTGGCCTGTCTGCGCTGGGCGACGGACGGCGCCTTCCTGACCCCGTTCGTCGCCGTCACCGCGACGGTCGTCGCCGCCGCCGTCCTCGGCGTGAACGTCCGCACCACCCGCGCCTACCTCGCCGCCGAACAGGAACGGGCCCGACGCCTGGAACTGGAACAGGAACACCTGGCCCGACTGGCCGTCGCAGAGGAGCGGACCCGGATCACCCGGGAGATGCACGACATCGTCACCCACAACCTGTCCGTCATGGTCGCGCTCACCGACGCCGCCCTCGCCACCCAGCACCGCGCGCCCGACCGGACCACCGCCGCGATGGTCCAGGTCGCCGAGACCGGCCGGCAGGCCCTCACCGACATGCGGCGCACGCTGGGCGTCCTGCGGGCCGACGAGCCCGACGCCGAGCGCCACCCGCTGCCCGGCATCGCCCAACTGGGCACCCTCGCCGAGCAGATGGGCGCCGCCGGGCTCCCGACCAGCCTCGACGTCCACGGCGACCACACCCACCTGCCCGCCACCGCCCAACTCACCGTCTACCGCCTGGTACAGGAAGCCTTGACCAACGCCCTCAAGCACACGCCCGCCGGCACCCGGGCGACCGTCCTGATCCGTTGCACCGCCGGCACCGTCACCGTGGATGTCACCGACACCGGCCCCCGCCCGCCGCGCACCACCACCGCCGGCACCGCCACCGCCACCGCCGGCACCGGCAACCCGGCCGGGCACGGCATCACCGGCATGCGGGAGCGAGCCACCGCCTACGGCGGGACGCTGCAGGCCGGACCGCTCCCCGGCGGCGGCTGGGGAGTCCGCACCCGCCTCCTCCTCGGCAGCGGCGGAGCGACGGCCGCATGACCGTCCGCATCCTGATCGCCGACGACGAAGCACTCCTGCGCATGGCCTTCGGCACCGTCCTGGAGGCCCAGCCCGACATGGCACCCGTCGGCGAGGCCGCCGACGGCGACCAGGCCGTACGCCTCGCACGGGAGCTGCGCCCCGACGTCGTCCTGATGGACGTCCGGATGCCCGGGACGGACGGGATCGAGGCGACCCGACAGGTCGTCGAGGTCTCCCCGCAGAGCAGAGTGCTGATCCTCACCACCTTCGACCTGGACGAGTACGCGTTCGCCGGACTCCGCGCCGGAGCCTCCGGCTTCCTGCTGAAGAACACCAGGCCGGAGGAGTTCCTCGGCGCGATCCGCAGCGTCGCGGCGGGTGACGCGGTGGTCTCCCCACGGATCACCCGGCTCCTGCTGGACAACCTCCGCCCGCACATCCCCGGCGGCGGGGACACCGGCACCGCCGCCCGCGACGCGCGGCTGCGCCGGCTCAGCACCCGCGAACGCGAGGTGCTCGTCCAGGTGGGCCGCGGCCTGTCCAACACCGAGATCGCGGCCGTCCTGCACCTCGCCGAGGCGACCGTCAAGTCCCACCTGGGGCGGATCCTCCACAAGCTCGAACTCCGCGACCGGATCCACGCCGTCGTCTTCGCCTACGAGAGCCGCCTCGTCCACCCGGCCTGACGGCACGTCCGAGCCGTCCCGCGGCGGGGCGGCCGCGGGACGGCGACGGTCCGGACGGTCAGAAGCCGACGGCGACCTCCATCCACTGCGGGTTGCGCATCGAGGTGTACGCGGCCTGGCCGGCCACGTCGTCGTACGGGAAGCCGTACGCCAGGCGGTCGATGCCGTGGTCGTGCCAGTACTTGGCGTACCAGTTGGCCGGCTCGCCGCCGGTGTAGAACCTGCTCGGGTCCTGCTGCTGGGCGGCCGGCAGGTCGGCGGTGTGGCGGTTGAGCGCCGCGCACATCGTCGGGTTGCCCGCCATGGTGCCCGCGCAGCCGAAGATGTCGGACGTGGAATCGCTGACGCCCACCGCGGCGGCGTACGCCCTGAAGTAGTCGGCGTTGGCGCCGCCGGTGCGGAAGCTCGGGTCGCTGCCGGGCGCGATGATCCGGTACGGGGCCTGGGTCTGCGCCAGCACCTTGAACTTCGCCGGCACCGCGTCCTGGAAGGACTGGAACACCTGGGCCCGGCTCATCGTGAACAGGTCCTGGCTGTCGCCGAGCTTGATGTCCGTGCCGTCGTGGGAGTGCACCCGGATCGCGAGCGGCAGGCCCCAGGCGTCCACCCGGGTGGTGTTGCCGTCGAAGGAGGCGGCGCCGATGGTGAACTCGATGAAGTCGTAGTACTGGCCGGTCGGCGAGCCGACGTAGAAGTACATCCGGCCCGAGGAGTTCGCCGGCATGTCGAAGTACGGCTGCTCGGCGACGGAGTGGGTCTGGCCGTTGAAGCTCCAGAAGACCTGGCTGTCCGGGTAGGCGCCGTTGGTCCGGTTGAGGATCTTCAGTTCCATGACGTTCTTCGCGGCCGGGATGTCACTGGTCGTCCCCCAGAAGGGGTCGTCCGGCGGCGGCGTGGTGGGCGGGGTGGTGGTGCCGTTGGGCAGTCGGACGGCGAACTCGTAGAGCGAGTAGCCGTACGGGGTGGCGCGCTGGGTGCCGTACACGCGGACGTAGCGGCCGGTGCCGTTGACGGTGAGGTTCTGCGTGCCGCCGGTGGAGGTCGTGGTGGCGTAGACGTCGGTCCACGCCGTGCCGTCGGCGGACACCTGGATGCGGTACGCCGTGGCGTAGGCCGCCTCCCAGGTGAGGCCGATGCCGCAGACCGGCAGCGGGGCGCCGAGGTCGACCTGGAGCCACTGCGGGTCGCCGAAGGCGCTGGACCAGCGGGTGCCGGTGCTGCCGTCGACCGCGGCGGAGGCCGGGGTGCCCGCGTTCTCGGTGGTGGAGGCGGTGGCCGGACGGTTCAGGGCAGCGTCGGCGGTCCCGCAGGCGGGCGGGTCGACGGGACCGCCGTAGACCTGGAACTCCCAGAGCGAGACGCCCCATTGGGTGGCCCGCTGGGTGGTGTAGAGCCGGACGTAGCGGCCGGTGCCGTTGACGGCGAGCGTCTGCGTGCCGCCGGTGCCGGTGGCGGTCGAGTAGACGTCGGTCCAGGTGGTGCCGTCACCGGAGGTCTGGATCCGGAAGGCCTTGGCGTACGCCGTCTCCCAGGTGAGCGTGACCTGGGAGACCGTCCGGGTCGAGCCGAGGTCGACCTGGAGCCACTGGGGGTCGGCGGCTGCGCTGGACCAGCGGGTGCCGGTGTCGCCGTCGACCGCGGCCGAGGCGGGCGTGCCCGCGTTCTCGGTGGAGGACGCGGTGACGGGCCGGCCCTGGGAGAGCAGGGCGCCGGCCGCGCTGGCGGGGTGCTGCGCGGTGACGACGGACGCCAGCCCCGCGAGCAGGGCGATCAGCAGACCGAGGATCAGGTACGGCCGGCCGCTGCCGTGCGGCCCGGGCCGTCGGCGCGCCGGTGGGGGAGTGCTGCCTGGCATGGTGTTCTCCTCAAGCGGGTGGGGACTCGTGACGGAGACTCAGCAAGCTTCGGGAGAGAGCGCTCTCCGGCGTGATGCTCGCAAGGCACCGCCGAGGCGTCAAGAGGTTGCCCGGCTGTGGAAATTGAGCCCGACATGCCTTCGGGTCTTGAACAGGAATCCTGGCCTTGTCGGTTCCGGAGTTCCGGAACTCGTTCACTTCATTGACGTGAGCGCAACCGCGTCGTAATCATCGCTGCGTGGAGAGAGCGCTCTCACGCCCCCACATCCCCCAGAGGCCCCCACCCAGGAGACGCTGTGACTGCCAGGCCCCCGCGTAGCACCCTCGCCGCACCACCCCGCTCCCTGATCTTCGCGTTCGTCGCCGTCCTGATCGCGACGTTCGCCCTCGCCGTCGGCCAGGCCCCCGCCCGGGCCGAGGGCACCCTGCTGTCGCAGGGCCGGCCCGTCACCGCGTCCTCCACCGAGAACGCGGGCACGCCCGCCTCGGCCGCGGTCGACGGCAATACCGGCACCCGCTGGTCCAGCGCGGCCGCCGACCCCCAGTGGCTCCAGGTCGACCTCGGCGCCACCGCCACCGTCAGCTCCGTCGTCATCACCTGGGAGACGGCGTACGCCAAGGCCTTCCGGATCCAGACCTCCGGTGACGGCACCACCTGGACCGACGTCTACTCGACCGCCACCGGCACCGGCGGCACGCAGACGCTCGCCGTCAACGGCACCGGCCGCTACGTCCGGCTCTACACCACCCAGCGGGCCACCCAATGGGGCGTCTCGCTCTGGGAGTTCCAGGTGTACGGCACGGCGGGCACCGGGACCGGAACCTGCTCGACCACCAACGCCGCGCTGAACAAGTCCGCCACCGCCTCCTCCGCGGAGAACGCCGGCACGCCGGCCTCCGCCGCGGTCGACGGCAACGCCGGCACCCGCTGGTCGTCCGCCGCCGCCGACCCGCAGTGGCTCCAGGTCGACCTCGGCTCCTCGCAGAACGTCTGCGGCGTCCAACTGTCCTGGGAGACCGCGTACGCCAAGGCCTACCAGATCCAGGTCTCGGCGGACGGCGCCACCTGGAGCACCGTCTACTCGACGGCGGACGGCCGCGGCGCGACCGAGCTGATCACCCTCGCCGGCACCGGCCGGTACATCCGGGTGTACGGCACCCAGCGCGCCACCCAGTACGGTTACTCGCTCTGGGAGTTCCAGGTCTTCACCGGCGGCGGGGGCGGCAACCCGGGCGGCGGCAGGACCCTGCTGTCGTACGGCAAGCCCGGCACCGCCTCGACCTACCAGGACAGCGGCAACTGCGCGGGCTGCACACCCGCCAAGGCCTTCGACGAGGACCCGGCCACCCGCTGGGCGACCAGCGACGTCAACGGCTGGGTCGACCCGGGCTGGATCGCGGTCGACCTGGGCGCGACCGCCCACGTCACCCAGGTGGTGCTGCAGTGGGACCCGGCGTACGCGACCGCGTACCAGATCCAGGTCTCCCCGGACGGCGCCAACTGGACCAGCATCTACTCCACCACCACCGGCAAGGGCTTCAAGGAGACCCTCGACGTCGACGGCACCGGGCGGTACGTGCGGATGTACGGCACCGCGCGCAGCAACGGCTACGGCTACTCGCTGTGGACCTTCGACGTGTACGGCACCGGCGGCAACCCCACCCCGCCGCCCGCCCTGCCGCCGGCCCCGGCCAACCCCCCGCGCCTGGTGTGGAGCGACGAGTTCAACGGCCCCGCGGGCGGCAAGCCGGACGCGGCCAAGTGGACCCAGGACCCCGGCAACGGCCAGAACGGCGAGCTGGAGCTCTACACCAACGGCGACAACACCAACCTGGACGGCAACGGCAACCTCGTCATCGAGGCCCGCCGGGAGGCCAACGGCCAGTACACCTCCGGCCGGATCAACACCCACGGGCACCTGGACTTCACCTACGGCCACGTCGAGGCCCGGATCAAGGTCAGCGGCACCCAGGGCCTGTGGCCCGCCTTCTGGATGCTCGGCTCGAACTTCAAGTCCGGCACCCCGTGGCCGAACTGCGGCGAGATCGACATCATGGAGCACGTCGGCAAGGTCGCGGACTCGGTGTACTCCACCCTGCACGCCCCGGCCTACTTCGGCGGAGGCGGCTACGGCTCCCCGTACACCCTGGCCGGCTCGGACTTCGCCTCCGACTTCCACACCTACGCCGTGGACTGGGACGCCACCCACATGACGTTCGCGGTGGACGGCCACAGCTTCTTCACCGTCGACCGCGCGACGCTGGAGCGGACCCGCGGCCCGTGGGTGTACGACCACCCGTTCTACATCATCTTGAACAACGCCGTCGGCGGTGACTGGCCCGGCAACCCCGACGCCACCACCGTCCTGCCGCAGAAGATGATCGTCGACTACGTCCGCGTCTCGCAGTGACCCCCGGCGCCCGGGGCCGGTCCGTCCGGCCCCGGGCTGCCGACGGGCATCGTGCCGGACGCCGGGGCCACTTCACCGGGGCTCCCTCTTCGCCGACGCCGGCGAAGAGGGAGCCCCGGGTTCAGCGCTGCCCGACGCCGTTGAGCAGGTAGTCGACGCGGGCGGCGGTGTTCTCCGGGTCGAGCCGGTCGGTGCCCAGGAGCAGGCGGTAGTAGATGGGGCCGAAGAGCAGCTCGACGATGGTCCGGGTGGGGACGTCGGTGCGGAGCTGGCCCGCCCGGACGGCCGTGTCGAGGCGTTCCTGCCAGCGGGCGATCCGGGGCTCGAAGAAGCTCTCGCGCAGGTCCTCGGCGAGGCGGGGGTCGCCCTGGGCGTCCGCCACCAGGCCGCGCCACACGGTGCCGAGGTCCGTGCCGAGCATGTGCGTGACGGCCTGGGCCGCGACGGTGATGTCGGCGGCGACGTCGCCGGTGTCCGGCACCCGACCGGCCGGCCCCGTCAGGTCGTTGAGCGCTTCGAGGACGACGGCGGCCTTGCTGGGCCACCAGCGGTAGATGGTCTGTTTGCCGACCCCGGCGGCCTGGGCGATGGCCTCCACGGTGACCTTGGTGTAGCCGTCGCGGGTGGTCAGTTCCAGCGCTGCGTCGAGGATGGCGCGGTGGGACCGCTGGTTGCGCAGTTCCGGGTTCGGTGCGGGAGGCATGCCTGGATTCTCTCACGAGACGCCACGTATCGTCTTGACATGGCCGGTGCCCTCCGTGAAACATGGCTGATGCGAGACGAGACGTCGCGACTCGTATTCGTTGGAAGTGAGCGCCGGACGCCCCGGAGCGCAGTCTCCGAGGCGTCAAGTGCCCGTCACTCTGGGGGATTCCATGGACGAACGCACGACCCCTGCGCCTCGTTCCGCAGTCACGGACCTCGCCGGCCGGGGCGCCCGACACCCCTGCACGCAGGGGGTGCCCTTACACCGCCCGCACCGGGCCCGCCGCGAGATCGGCGGCTCCTGGCAGGGCTGACACCCGATCGGATCCGCAGGGGGCCGGTCGGCCCAGGCGAGGGGGACCGGTCGGCTCTGGTGGGTCGGCCGGCGGCGGCGGGACCATCGAGGCGCGCGAGGCGCGCTCCCGCCGCGCATCGCCGGCCGAAGGATGGTGAGAACCGTGGACGAGATCGGTCGAGCGGGCTGGTTCGGGATCGGAGTCGCCGGCATGGCACTGGCCGGAGCGGCCCACGCCGTGGTCGGGGTCGGGCGCATCGCCAGGGAACTCGTGCGCTCGCCGGGCGGAGACGACCGGGACCCGGTGACGGGTACCTCGGTGGTCCGGGCGGTCAGCGGCACGGGAGGCTGGATCCTCTTCGGCGCCCTCGTCCTGGCGGGCGGGGCCCTCCACCACGTGATGGCCGGCACCGGAGCCGTCGTGATGGAGGCCGTCCACGTGACGGCCGAGGGAGCCGCTACTGGGCGACCGTGAAGACCACGTGGCTGCCCGCGTCCGCCGCCTCCCGGAAGAAGACCACCAGGTCGGTGAAGTTCGCCCAGGTGTAGGCGAAGTCCTCGTCGCCGAACTCCGGACCGTAGTCCTCGACGTCGATCTGGTCGTAGCCCGCCCTCAGCGCCTCGCGGCCGACCCCGGCCACGGCGTCGGCGACGTCGCGCACCTGATCCGGGGTGAGCAGGCAGACGATCCAGTCGTCCCCCTCGTGGAGCGGGACCCCGCCCAGGACCGCGGCGTTCAGCGGGTAGCTGCCGTTCTCGAAGCCGAGGCAGCCGTCGGTCAGACTGCGGTGGATCGCGTCCCACGCCTTGTCGGTGTCGCAGTGTCCGACACCGACCGCCTCCTCCTCGATCTCCTCGACCAGCGCGACGACCTGCCCGTCGTCGGCGGCCGCGAGCAGGCGGCCGGCGGTCGTCGCATCGATGGCGAAATGCACTCCCAGGGTCATGCCGCCCACCGTACGCTCTCAATGATCAACACATGATCGGCACGGGAACGTCGAAGGAGCTGCGCGCATGGACCTCGCCGGGAAGACCGTGGTGGTGACCGGGGCCGGGCGCGGATTCGGCAGGGCGCTCGCGCTGCACGCGGGACGGAAGGGAGCGCGCCTGTTCCTCTCCGCCCGCACCGTGGCCGCTGCCCTGAAGACCGCCGAGGAGGTGGCGGCCGACAGTGGCGCACGGGCGGACGCGTTCGCCTGCGACCTGGCCGACCCCGCCACCGTACGGGCCTTCGCCGAGGGCGTCGCCGCCCGCACCGACCGGGTCGACGTGCTCGTCAACAACGGCGCCCGCTACCTCGCGGGCCCCGACCTGTGGGACGCCGACGACGAAGCGATCACCGACACCGTCGCCTCCGGCGCCACCGGCACCCTGCTGGCGGTCAAGCACTTCCTGCCGCTGCTGCGCACGTCCGGGGGCGCCGACGTGGTCAACCTGGTCTCCTCGGCCGCGGAGCCCCGGGACCACCGGTCCCAGGCGCACCCCGCCTTCTACGCGGCCAAAGCCGCCCAGGCCGGATTCGCCGACATCCTCTCCCACCGGCTCCGCCCCGAAGGCATCCGCGTCATCTCCCTCTACCCGCCCGACTTCACCGACGGCGACCCGCTCCACCCCGCCTGGGACGAGGCCTCCCGCACCGCGAAGGACCCGCTGACCGCCCAGTCCGTCCTCGACTGCGTCCTCTTCGCGCTCGGCCAACCACGCGACTGCTTCATCCGCTCCTTCCACTTCGAGCAGCTCTGACCCCCACTCACACCCGGCTCACAGCTGGTCGGTGGCCTGCCGGGAGATCCCCTCGAAGAACTCCTGCGGGTCGGTGGCCAGGTCGAACCGGTCGGACCAGGAAGCCGCGGTCGACATCCACCCGCGCCCTGAGCCGGTCACGGTGAACAGACGGCCGCCGCGGTCGCCGGCGAAGACCGTGGCGGGCCCTTCATCGGTGATCGCAACGGACCCGTACGCGCGGACGTGCTCCGCCCCCGTCCGTCCGTCTGGCAGCGCCTCGCCGCCCGGTGGCGAGGGGACGGCGCCACGGGTGCCTGACCTGCGGGCGGGGGTCGTTCCGGTGCCGGTGGGGATGGGTAAGGGGCCGGGCATGGAGAAGCGCGAGGTCGTGCCCGAGAAGGTGGCGTGGGTCCTGATGCGCGGCGGCCGGGTCCTCGTGACGCGCTGCCACGGTCTGGACGTCTTCTACTTCCCCGGCGGGAAGCGGGAGGCGGGGGAGTCCGACGCCGAGACCCTGGCGCGTGAGATCGACGAGGAGCTGCGGGCCCGGATCGACACGGCCACGATGGTGCACGTCGGCACCTTCGAGACGCGGCGGGAGTCCGACGGCCGCGCCGAGTTCCGGATGATCTGCTACACGGCCGAGCACACCGGTCCGCTGGTCCCCGCGAACGAGATCGCGGAGCTGGACTGGTTCGGTCACGCCGACCGCGCGCGGGTGTCGCCGGTGGACCGGATGGTGTTCGACATGCTGCACGCGTCCAGCCGGCTGCGCTGACCATCCCGGCCGTTCCCGTGAGGGGAGGAGGTCGGTCGTGCAGCGACCGGTCGCGCACGCTGCACCGGCGGACGGCCGCCGCACCCCACGCCCCGAGGTCGGCGCCCGCGACCCCCGCGCGGCCGGGCCGGAGCGCGGGAAACGCCGGTCGGAGCCTCTCGTTGCCGTACAGGGCCCGCGTGCTCACGGTGCTGCGGACGAGGCCGGGGCACCGGCGCCTGGCTGCGCAACCAGGACGGACTGCGATCCGACGGCAGCTTGACCGAGCAGCGGCTCGCCCTGCTGGACGCGCTCCACGAAGCCGCGCCCGTGGGCGCCCCCAGGACCGGGCGCGAACCCGTGGGCACTGCGACCGGGACCGGCTGACCGGACGCCGCCCCCCGCGCGGAGGGGCTGCGCCCGGTCGGCGGTGCGGGCGGTCAGCGGGCCGCGCGGGTGGCCCGCTTGGCGGTGGTCGTCTTCTTGGCGGTGGCCGCGGTCTTCCGCGCCGGCGCGGTGGTCTTCTTCGCGGCGGTGGCAGGCTTGGCGGCGCTCGACTTCCTGGTGGTGGCCGTCTTCTTCACGGCGGCCTTGGCGGTGGTGGTCTTCTTGGCCGGCGTCGCCTTCTTGGCCGTCGCCGGTGCGACCGCCGTGGTGGTGCGCTTGGCGGTGGTCTTCTTGACGGTGGTCCCGGCCGCCGTCGTCTTCTTGGCCGCGGCCGCCTTGGTCGGTGCCGCCTTCTTGGCGGCGGCCTTCTTCGCCGGGGCCGCGGCGGTCGCCGCGGTCGTGCGCTTGGCCGCTGCGCGCTTGGTGGTCGTGGCGGTCGTACCGCCGGGGGTCAGCGAGCCCTTGGGGGCCTTCATGATGGACGGCCCCTGCTTGGGGAGCTTCTTCGCGCCGGAGACCAGGTCCTTGAACCCCTGGCCGGGGCGGAAGCGGGGGGTGGTGGTCTTCTTCACCCGAACGCGCTCGCCGGTCTGCGGGTTGCGGGCGTAGCGGGCGGACCGCTGGACGGACTCCAGGGTGCCGAAGCCGGTGACCGACACGCGCTCGCCGGCGACCACGGCACGCACCATCACGTCGAGGACCGCGTCGACGGCGTCCTCTGCCGCTGCCCGGCTGCCGAGTTGGCCTGCGACTGCTTCGACGAGCTGGCCCTTGTTCATGGTGACGTCTCCTTGGTGGGTTTTGATAACGATTTGAGCCGTTTTCGCTTTCACGGTAATTCGGAGTTCGCAATTTCGCCTCCGCACGCGGTCGCGCCGGACGGCGAGTTGGTGTCCAGACCCACCCCAGAACCGCCCACCAGGTCGAGTTCCGCCCTCTCCCCGGCCGGATTGCGCGGCAGAGACTCCGGTCATCTGCCCTGCCGCCCAACGGGGTTGGCGCGGGGGCGCTCGGCGCGCAGTGGTCCTGGCGACGCGATGCCGGCCCCGGACGAGACTTTTCACGGATGGACGACAGGACGACCGTCCGTGCCGCCCTGACGCTGCTGACGGAACCGGTCGAACAGGCCGGAGTCGGCGAGTTCGGCGGACATGAGTTCGACGGATGCGAGTTCGGCGGGGGCGAGGCCGTGCTCTACGGCTACGGCCCCGATGCCGCCGCCCTCTTCGCCGTCACGGCTCCCGTCCTGCGTGAGCTCCCCCTCCGCCCGGCCCGGCGGACGATCCAGCAGCGATCCAACGGCGCGGGGACCTGCGACGGAGGAACGGAGCAGCGAGATCAGCGGGCGGCGTCGGCCTGGTCCCCGTTGCCGAACCACCAGTCGACGCCGTCGACACCCGCAGCCCACCGGTCCATGACCCGCGCGATCGCCGGCACGCCGACCGCGCGGCCGACCGTGACGACCGCGAAGCGCAGGTCCCCGGGCGCCTCGGCAACACCGCCGAGCCCACCGATCGCGCGCCGCAGTTCGGTGAACTCCTCGGCAGTGAGGTCGCCGCTCCGAGCTGCCTGGACGCACAGGTTCGGCCCCGGTTCGACAAGCTCGAACCGTCCGTCGTCGCCGACGCGAAGCACGTCGCCGGCCGCACACCCGAGCACCAGACCGGGGCTCCCGGCGAGCTCGAACACGCCGGACGCCAGGAGGAGCGCCGGCAACACCTCGAACACCGGCCTCCCCTCGCTGTGGCCGGCCAGAAGCCGTACATGGGCGTGGGTCGGCGGCTGGGGTTCGAGCGACATGCCGGTGATCGTCCCACACGACGCTCGCCGTACGGACGGCCCGGTGTGCCTGGTGGCCCAGCCCCCCACGGTCGGTCGGATCCGGCGTGGTGAACGGACCACCGCGGCGAGCAGGCCGCGTCCGGCGTCCGCCAGGGCGCCTGCCGTGCAGGCCGGGTGCCGTGACGGCCCGGAGCCATCCGACTCCGCCGGCGCCTGCGTCAACGCCCGGCCGGCGCTTGGTCTTCGCCCGTACGCGGTCGCGCGGCAAGCCCCGGCAGCGGGCCGGCTCCCCGGTTGGTTCGTTGCCGGATCGATATCCGTCACGCCTCTGAGCAGGCGATCTCCGTGAGAGCGTGTCCTGAGGCAGCAGGCGGATCGGGACGGAGAGCGGGTGCGGATGACCGGGGCTCCCGTGCTCGGGCCGCTCGAGTGGAGCGGCGACCGTTGGACGATCGGCGACCCGACCGCCCGCCGCGCGCAGTACCTGACGCTGGACCCGGAAGGCCTCGCGGCCTGGAAGGGCGGCGGCCGGACGGAGGTCGTTCCCTGGCGCCGCTTCATGGAGCTGCACCTGCCCGCCGAGCCGACCCGCCTCGACAACTCCCGTACCCTGGCGGTCCTCGCCGACCTCGCCCTCAACCTCAACGGCTTCAGCCGGTTCGGTGGCGGACCGGCCGGGGTGGGCGCCACCCTCCGGCACCCGTACGAGTACTGGGGCGCCGACTTCTCCCATCACGCCCGCCGCTACAGCCGCTACTCCGTCGGCCTCGCCTCGGAGCTGCTGGCCCAGACCGTCGCTTCCGCCCGCCCCGAACGCCTGGGCGACCCCGCCTGGGTCCGCGCGGTGGTCACCGCCCTCGCCCCGCTCCGCGGCGGCTTCCGCGGCCCCCGGGCCCGGACGGCGGTGGCCGCACACCTGAACGGATCGGTATGACCAATCGCCAACCCGACTCCCGGGCCTTCTCCGTCGCGTCCCGGGTCTTCCTGGTCGTGGCACCCGTCTGGTACTTCTTCGACGGCGTCTTCGGGTCCGGGCCCCGGGCCTGGCTGAAGATCGCGTTCGCCCTGGTGATGGCCGCCGGAGGCATCGCCGGTCTGGTGCTGCGCCACCGGAAGCAGCAGCCACCGGCGGAGAGGTGACGGGTTCCCGCCGGGGCCTACCACCCGTCGGGCGTCGCCGGCTATCCACAAATGTGCGGTGACCCGTTCGCGAAGCGGATAGTCCCGTGATCACCGCTCGGGGATTCTGGACACCGACAGGGCCTTTGGCATGTGGTGGTCATCAAGTGCGGTGGGGGTAGGGCGTGCGGAGCGACAGCGGGGACCGGCGTGACACCTGGGGCCGGGGCGGTCGGGCCGACACCATCTGGACCCTCGCCGGCCGCAACGGCGACGCGTAGGACGCGGGGGCGCCATCGACACCCCGACCGACCAACCGACCAATCGACCGACCGACCGACCGGACGCGTCGGCCGCCGAGCCCCGCTCGCGGCGGTGGCCCGCGCCCCGGGCCGTCGCCACCCCGCGTCGACCGTCCCCGGCCGGGAGCCGCCGCCCGGTCATGTGCGCGCCACCGTGCCGATACGATGCCGCTGACCAGGGGAACTACGGTGGGGGAGCGGGGATGAGGTTCGCGATACTCGGAACGGTCGCGGTCTCCCGCGACGGAGTGCCGGTCCCGCTCCGCGCGCCCATGGCCCGGGGCCTGCTGGCCACCCTGCTGCTGAACGCCAACCGCCCGGTGCCCGCGCACCACCTGGTCGCCGCGCTGTGGGGCGGCAGCCCGCCCGCCACCGCCACGGCGTCACTGCACAACCACGTGATGCGGCTGCGCCGCACCCTCGGCGCGGCCGGGGCCGACCCCGAGCTCGTCCAGCGGGTCCACGACGGCTACCTCATCGCCGTGCCACCGGGCCGGCTCGACCTCGACGAGTTCACCGAGCACTGCCGGCTGGGCCGGCAGGCGCGGGCCGAAGGCCGCTGGGCCGACGCCGCCGAGAGCCTCTCCGACGCGCTCGCGCTCTGGCGCGGCGAACCGCTCGGCGACCTGCCCGGCTCCGGCGCGGAGACCGCCGGCGTCGGCCGGCTGCGCGAGGCCCGGCTGCAGGCCGTGGAAGGGCTGGCCGAGGCGCGGCTGCGGCTCGGCGAATACAGCACGGCGATCGCCGAACTCGGTCCGGTCGTCCGCGAGCACCCCTGGGTCGAGGTGCTGCACGGCCAGCTGATGCGGGCGCTGTACGGCGCCGGGCGCCAGGCCGACGCGCTGGAGGTCTACCGCGACCTGCGCCGCGAACTCGCCACCGAACTCGGCATCGAACCCTCGCCCGCCCTCCAGCAACTGCACCAGCGGATCCTGGACTCCACCGTCGAGGCCCTCGCCGCGGCCGCCGACCGGCTTCCCGCGGCGCCCCCGGCCCCGGTCCCGGCCCCACCGGCCCCACCGCCCGCGCCGGTCCGACCGGACGCGCCGGTGCCGCGCCAACTGCCGATGGTCACCCGTTTCTTCGCCGGCCGCGCCCCCGAACTCAAGCAGCTCGCCGGATGCGTCGCCGAAGCGGGTGATCCCGGCGCGGCCGGGATCACCACCATCTCCGGCACCGCGGGCGTCGGCAAGACCACCCTCGCCCTGCACTGGGCCCACCAGGTCGCCGACCGCTTCCCCGACGGCCAGCTGTACGTGAACCTCCGCGGCTTCGACCCCACCGGGCAGCCGATGCCCGCCGAACAGGCCGTCCGCGGCTTCCTCGACGCCCTCGGCACCGCGCCCGGACGCGTCCCCGCGACCCTGGAGGCCCAGACCGCGCTCTACCGCAGCCTGGTGGCCGGCCGCCGACTGCTCGTCGTCCTGGACAACGCCCGCGACGCCGAACAGGTACGCCCCCTGCTGCCCGGCAGCACCGGCTGCCTGGTCCTGGTCACCAGCCGCTCCGCGCTCACCAGCCTGGTCGCCGTCGAAGGCGCCCAACCCCTCACCCTGGACGTGCTCACCGTCCCCGAGGCGACCGAACTGCTCACCCGCCGGCTCGGCGCCGAGACCGTCGCCGCCGAACCGGACGCGGTCGCCGAACTGATCGGGACCTGCGCCCGGCTGCCCCTCGCCCTCGGCGTCGCCGCCGCCCGCCTCGCCATGAACCCCGCGCTGCGCATCGCCGACATGGTCGACCGGCTCGGCGACGTCCAGCACCGGCTGCCCGCACTGAACGCCGGCGACACCAGCAGCGACGTCCGGACGGTCTTCTCCTGGTCGTACGAGCAACTCGGCGAACCCGCCGCGCGCCTGTTCCGGCTGCTCAGCGTCCACCCCGGTCCCGACGTCTCGGAGACCGCCGCCGCCCGCATCGCCGACCTCTCCACCGGCCGGGCCCGCACCGCCCTCGAGGAACTCGCCACCGCCCACCTGCTCGCCGAACACGCACCCCGCCGCCACCACTTCCACGACCTGCTGCGCGCCTACGCCGGCGACCTCGCCCGCGAACTCGACGACGAGGACCGGCGCCGCGCCGCCACCGAGCGGATGCTCGACCACTACCTGCACACCGCGTACGCGGCCGAACGCCTGCTCAGCCCCGCCCGCGACCCCATCACCCTCACCGCACCCCGCCCCGGCGCGGCACCCGACCGGATCGACACCGTCGACCGGGCCATGGCCTGGTACGACGCCGAACGCCGCGTCCTGCTCGCCCTCGGCCCGGCCGCTGCCGCCGCCGGCTTCGACACCCACGCCTGGCAACTGCCCTGGGCCGTCCTCACCTACCTCTCCCGGCGGGGCCTGCGACACGACCTGCGGGCCGGCCAGCTCGGCGCCCTCGAAGCAACCCGCCGACTCGGCGACCCGCGCGCCGAAGCACTCGTCCACCGCCACCTCGGCCAGGCCTGCCGCGGACTCGGCGACCTCGACGCCGCCCACACCCACCTCCACCGGGCCCTCGCGCTGGAACGGGAACTCCACAACCCGAGCGGCCAGGCGGCTGTCCTGCACAGCCTGGCGCTCTGGCACGAACAGCGCGCCGAACACGCCGAGGCCCTCCACCACGCCCAGCACGCCCTCGACCTCCACCGCACCGCCGGCCACCTGCCCGGCCAGGCACGCCTGCTGAACGCCGTCGGCTGGTACCAGACCCTGCTCGGCAACCACCGGCAGGCCATCGCCGACTGCCGCGAGGCCCTCGCCCTCCTGCGCGAGAGCGGCGACCGCTACAGCGAAGCCTGCACCCTCGCCAGCCTCGGCCACGCCCACTGGCAGACCGGTGACGCCCAGCCCGCCCTGACCCACTACCGCGAGGCCCTCGCCCTCCACCGCGAACTCGGCGCCCGCCCGCAGGAAGCCCTCGCCCTCGCCGAGCTGGGCGACATCCACCACGCCACCGGCGACCACCGGTCAGCCACCGACCACTGGCGCGCCGCCCTCGTCATCCACGCCGAACTCGACCACCCCGACGCCGACCGCCTCCGCACCAAACTCGCCGCCCTCCGCCACCACCCGGCCGGATAGCGCCCGGACGGGCCTGTGGCGGCTCCTCGTGCACGAGGACGAAGGCGCGCGCAGCCGGCATCCGCGGCCATCGCGGATTTGCCGGAGCGGCAGACGGCGTACGGCCGACAGCGGGAGAATCGGCCGATGGAAGCGATACCGAGCCTGTCGGCGCCGATGGAGACCCGCCTGGCTGAGTACACCGAACTGCTGAGTGCGGGCTTGCTTCCCGTGTACTCCCTTCCAAGAGTGGCACGGGATGTTGAGCGGGCCGTACTCGACCGGGCATGGTCCCATGCTGCAAACCCGTACGGCGGGCACCGACTCTACGTCCTGTCAGTGGCTGGGTCGCACCGCCGCGTGAAGATCGGGCAGGCGACGGACGCACGAGTCCGGATCGCCACGCATCAGAACGAGTACCACGTGAACGGGCACGGCCTGGTCGACGCGTGGATCTCCGATCCGCTTCCGGACGCAATCGCCGCCGAGCGCGCGGTGCGTGCTCTGTTGCGTCTCCTCGATGTCAGCGCAGGGCACCGCAGGGAGGAGTACCCCAACGCGCCCTTCGCTCTGATCCGCGGGGCAGCCATCACTGTGACAGATCCCGTGTCTGCCGATCGGCAGCGAGACCTCGAGTGAGTCCGCTCCGGTGGTGAGGTGGCCCGCGGCGTCGTCCGGCTTCCGCACCTCCGTGGGAGCACGCCCGGCCTGCCCACCGCAGAGGGTGGGCAGGCCGGGCCGGGTGGTGGCGGGTCAGGGGGCGGGGCGGCGGCGGAGGGCGGGTGGGAGGTAGCCGGTGTCGCGGGAGGAGAGGGTGGTGCCCGGGGGGACGATCTTGTCGATGGCGTCGAGGACGTCCGGGGGCAGGGGGGGTGGCGGCGGCGCCGAGTTGGTCCTCCAGTTGGGCGAGGGTGCGCGGGCCGATGATCGGCGCGGTGACGGCGGGGTGGGCGAGGACGAAGCCGAGGGCGAGCTCGACGAGGGTGAGGCCGGCCTCGTCGGCGAGGACGGCGAGGGCTTCGACGGCGGCCAGCTTGTCGGCGTTCTCGGCGCTGCCCAGGTCGAAGCGCCCGGGTTGGCGGTCGGCCCGGCTGGAGTGCGGCTGGGCCCCGCCCGCGCGGTAGCGGCCGGTCAGCCAGCCGCCGGCGAGCGGGCTCCACGGGATGACGGCGAGCCCGTACCGCTGCGCCACCGGGAGGACTTCGGCTTCCACGCCGCGGGCGAGGACCGAGTACGGGGGCTGCTCGGCCACGACGCGTTCGCGGCCGCGCCGCTCGGCGGTCCACTGCCCCTCGACGATCCGGGACGCCGGGAAGGTGGAGGTGCCGATGTACCGGATCTTGCCCTGGCGGACGAGGTCGGTCAGGGCGCCGAGGGTCTCGTCGAAGTCGGTGTCCTCCTCGGGGCGGTGCACCTGGTAGAGGTCGATGTGGTCAGTGCCGAGGCGTTCCAGGCTGGCCTCGACGGCGCGGTGGATCCAGCGGCGCGAGTTGCCGGACCGGTTGACGTCCTCGCCCATCCGGCCGTGGAACTTGGTGGCCAGGAAGACGTCGTCGCGCCGGCCGGCGAGGGCCTTGCCGACGATCACCTCGGACTCGCCCCGGGAGTAGACGTCGGCGGTGTCGACGATGTTGATTCCGGCGTCCAGGGCGCGGTGGACGATGCGCACGCCGTCCTCGTGGCTGGGGTTGCCGAGGCCGCCGAAGTTCATCGCGCCGAGCGCGAGCGCGCTCACCTGGACGCCGGTGCGGCCGAACGGCCGGTAGGGGATGGTCATGCGGGACCTTTCACAGGAGGGGGAGGGACAGGGGGAGCGGGGGAGCGAGGGGCGCCGGCAGTGGAGCGGGGACCGAACGGGGGCCGGCGTCCGCCGTGGTGTCGCCGGCGGCGGGTTCGGCGGTGGGTTCGGCGGTGGGTTCGGCTGCGCGGTACGCGTCCCACAGGCGGCGGTAGGGGCCGTGCGCGGCCAGCAGCTCCTGGTGGGTGCCGGTCTCGACGACCGCGCCGCCGTCCAGGACGACGACCCGGTCCGCGCGGGCGGCCGTGGTGAGGCGGTGGGCGACGACCAGGGTGGTGCGCCGCCGGGTGAGTGCGGCGGTCGCGGCCGCGACCCGGCGTTCGGCGGCCAGGTCGAGCGAGGCGGTGGCCTCGTCGAGCAGCAGGATGTCGGGGTCGACGAGTTCGGCCCGGGCGAGGGCGAGGAGCTGGCGCTGGCCCGCGGACAGGCCGCGGCCGCGCTCGCCGACCTCGGTGAGGTAGCCGGACGGCAGGCCGACGACCGTCTCGTGCGCACCGACGGCCCGGGCCGCGGCCTCCACCTCGGCGTCGGTGGCATCGGGTCGGCCGTACGCGATCGCGTCGCGCACGGTCGCGCCGAGCAGGTGCGGCTCCTGCGGGACGACGCCGAGCCGGCACCGGTACGCGACGGGGTCGAGGTCGCGCAGGTCGGTGCCGTCGACGCGGACCGTCCCCGCGGTCGGGTCGTAGAACCGGGCGACCAGTTTGACGACCGTCGACTTGCCGGCGCCGGTGCTGCCGACCAGGGCCACGGTCTGCCCGGCCGGGATGCGCAGGGTCACCCGGTCGAGGACATCGCGTCCGGTGCCGCGGTAGCCGAAGGACACCCGGTCGAGCTCGATCTCGCCGCGCAACCCGCCGACGGGCAGCGGGCGTTCGGCCACGGGCGGGCCGATCGGCTCGCGCATCAGGGTGCGCAGCCGGGCGAGCCCGACGACGGCCTGCTGGTAGCCGTCGAACACCTGGGCCAGCTGCTGGATCGGCGAGAAGAACAGGTCGACGCAGAGCAGGAACGCGATCAGCGTGCCCGCGCTCAGCCGTCCGTCGCGGACCTGTCCCGCGCCGACCACCAGCACCGCGGCGGTCGCGGCCGTGGCGAGGAACTCCACGAACGGGAAGAACGTCGCCATCAACCGCTGCGCCCGCAGCCGGGCGTCGAGGAAGGACCGGGCCAGGCGGGCGAAGTCCTGCCGGTTGTGGTCCTGCCGGCCGAACGCCTGGGTGAGCCGGAGCAGCGCCACGTTCTCCTGGAGGTAGGCGTTGACCGCGCTGATCCGCTCCCGTGCCTCCAGGTAGGCGGGCACCGACCGCGCCCGGAACAGCGCCGCCGAGCCGACCAGCACCGGGAGCGCCACGAGCAGGACGGTGGCGAGGGCGGGCGCGATCCCGAGCAGGGCGAGCAGGACGCCGAGGACGGTCAGCAGCGACACCACGAAGGTCACCAGGCCGGTCTGCAGGAAGGCCGACAGGGCGTCCACGTCCGTGGTCATCCGGGTCATGATCCGGCCGCCGAGCTCGCCCTCGTAGTAGTCGAGGCCGAGCCGCTGCAACTGGGCCCAGGTGCGCACCCGCAGGGTGTAGAGCAGCCGCTCGCCGGTGCGCCCGGTCACCCGCACCTGGGCGATGTTGACCAGCCAGCCGGAGAGCACCACGACGGCCGCCGCGGCGGCGATCAGCAGCAGTGCGCCCGGGGCGTTCCGGGTGACGCCGTCGTCGACCCCGTGCCGGACCAGGACGGGCACGGCGATCTGGGCGAGCGCGTCCGCGCCGACCAGCGCGAGACCTGCGAGCAGCGGCAGGCGGAACGGGCGGAGCAGCGACCGCAGGCCGAATCCGGGGTCGGCGGCGCGGGCCTGCTCCGGCGCGATGTCCGGGTCGTCGTCGACCGCGGGCAGCGCGGCGATCCGGGCCAGCAGCTCCGGGCTCGCCGGGGCGCCGCCGAGCATGCCCGCGCCGTGGGCCATCGCGCCGGGGGCGGCCGCCGCGGCGACCTGCGCGTACGTCGCGGCGGCGCGCGCGGCGGTGCGAGCGGCGGTGTCGCTGCCCGGCGGACGGGCACCGCGGGCAGCGGATGCCCGTACGGTCCCGCCCGAGGGAACCTGTGACGCAGCAGGCCTCGGCGTTTCGCCGTCCGGCCGCTCGGCCGACGGCGCCGCGCTGCCCGCTGTCCTGCCGCGCGGCCGTCCGCCCTCGGCGGTGCGGCCCCGGTCGGTCGGAGGGTCGTCCCGGTGCTCGTCCGGGGAGAGCAGGGACCGGAAGAGCGGGCTGCGCCGGTGGAGTTGCGCCGTCGTGCCGATGTCGACGATCCGGCCGCCGTCGAGGACCGCGACGCGGTCGGCGAGCTCCAGCGTGGAGGCCCGGTGGGCGATGATCAGCGTGGTGCGCCGCCGGGCGACCTCGCGCAGGCCGGTGTGGACGGCGGCCTCGACGCGGGCGTCGATCGCGGAGGTGGCGTCGTCGAGGACGAGCACGTCGGGGTCGCGGAGGATCGCGCGGGCGAGGGCGATCCGCTGGCGCTGGCCGCCGGAGAGGGTGAGGCCCTGTTCGCCGACGAGGGTGTCGTAGCCGTCCGCGAGCGCGGTGACGAACCCGTCCGCCTGGGCGAGGCGCGCCGCGCGCCGGATCTCGGCGGGTGCGGCGTCGGGCCGGCCGTAGGCGATGTTCGCCGCGACGGTGCCGGACAGCAGGTGCGGCTCCTCGAAGACGAAGCCGATCCTGGAGCGCAGGTCCGCGAGGCCCAGGTCGCGCACGTCGACGCCGCCGATCCGGACGGTGCCGGCGTCGGGGTCGTAGAACCGGGGCAGCAGGGCGGCCGCCGTGGACTTGCCGGACCCGGCGGCGCCGACCAGGGCCACGGTCTCGCCGGGCTCCACGCGGAGGGTGAAGCCGTCGAGCACCGGGTCGGCCGTCCGGTCGCGGCCGAGGACCACGCCGTCCCACTCCAGGGCGGGCGGTCCGGCCGGCAGCGGGACGGGGTCCGGCGGCTCGCCGATGCCTGCGGGCGCGTCGATGACGTCGAGCACCCGCTCCACCCCGGCCCGCGCCTGCTGCCAGACGGTGAGCAGCACGGCCACCTGGCGCACCGGCGTCACGAACGAGCCGAGGTAGCTGGTGAACGCGACGAAGGTGCCGAGCGAGATCTCGCCGTGCAGGGCCAGCCGGCCGCCGAGCGCCAGGACGGCGACCTGCCCGAGCGCCGGGACGGCCTGGAGGGCGGGGTGGTAGCGGCTGGTCAGCCGGGCGACCCGGACCCGGGAGGAGAACAGGCCGCGGGCCCGCTCCTCCAGGGCGGCGAGTTCGCGCTGCTCCTGCCCGAAGCCCTTGACGACGCGGACGCCCGAGACGGCCGCCTCCACCACCGCGGCGACCTCGGCGGCCTCCTGCTGGGCGTGCCAGTTGGCCGGGAACAGGTCGCGGCGGCTGCGGTACGCGATGAGCCACAGCACCGGGCCGACGACCAGGGCCACCAGCGTCAACGGCAGCGAGAGGGTGGCCATCAGCGCCACCGACACGGTGAACATCAGCGCGTTGCCGACCATGTTCGGCAGGAACTGCAGCAGCATCTGGACGAGCGTCACGTCCGAGACGGCGCGGCTGACCACCTGCCCGGTCTGCAGCTCGTCCTGGGCCCGGCCGCCGAGGCGCAGCAGCGCGGCGAGGACGTCGTTGCGCAGGTCGTACTGGACCCCGAGGGAGACCCGGCCGGAGCTGTACCGGCGCAGGTAGCCGCCGGCGAACCGGACCGCGCCGAGGCCGAGCAGCAGCGCCACCCAGGCCCACAGCGCGGCCCCCGCCAGGCCGACGCGGTCCACCACGTGCCGCAGGACCAGCGGCAGCACGGCCGTCGCCACCGCCGCGACCAGGGCGGCCCCGTACGCCCGGGCCAGGTCGGCGCGGTGCCGCAGGCAGTACCCGGCCAGCCGCCGGGCCCAGCCGGCGGAGCCCGGCGCGCCGGGAGCGGACGGACGCCCGGCGGACGGACAGGGGGCCTCGCTCACGCGGCGCCGCCGACGGCTGCGGCGAGGGCGAACCGGTCGGCGGGCCGGGGCAGGCCGTAGTGGTCGCGCAGTGTCGTGCCCGTGTACTCGGTGCGGAACAGGCCGCGCTCGCGCAGGATCGGCAGGACCTCGGCCACGAAGACCTCCAGCCCGGACGGCAGGACGGCGGGCATCACGTTGAAGCCGTCGGCGGCGCTGTTCTCGAACCAGTGCTGGATGGTGTCGGCGACCTGGACGGGCGTGCCGGCGAAGGTGCGGTGGCCGCGGCCGCCGCCGAGCCGGCCGATCAGCTCGCGCACCGTCAGGCGCTCGCGGCGGGCGAGCTCCACGATCAGCGTGTAGCGGCTCTTGGCGCCCTCCACCTCGTCCTCGGTGGGCAGGTCGTCGGGCAGCTGCTCGTCGAAGCGCAGCCGCTCGGGGTCCACCTTGAGGACGGTCGCCAGCTGCTCGCGCGCGTACTCGGGCTTGATCAGCCGGTCGAGTTCGGCCTCCAGCTCGCGGGCCTCGGCCTCGGTGGCGCCGATCACGGGGACGATGCCGGGGAGGATCTTGACGTGGTCGGGGTCGCGGCCGGCGGCGGCCGCGCGGCGCTTGACGTCGGCGTAGAACGCCTGGCCCTCCGCGAGGGTCGGCTGCGCGGTGAACACCGCCTCGGCCCAGCGGGCGGCGAACTCCTTGCCGTCCTCCGAGGAGCCGGCCTGCACGAGCAGCGGGTGGCCCTGCGGCGAGCGGCGTACGTTCAGCGCGCCCTCGACCTGGAAGAAGCGGCCGCGGTGGCCGGCCGGGCGCACCCGGTCGGGGTCGGCGTGGACGCCGGCGTCCTTGTCCGCGACCAGCGCCTCGTCGGCCCAGCTGTCCCACAGCTTGGTGGACACCTCCAGGAACTCCGCGGCCCGCTCGTAGCGGGTGCGGTGCAGCGGCTGGCCCTCCAGGCCGAAGTTGCGGGCGGCGGCGTCACCGGCGGTGGTGACGATGTTCCAGCCGGCGCGGCCGTTGGACAGGTGGTCGAGCGAGGCGAACCGGCGGGCCAGGTTGTAGGGCTCGTTGTAGCTGGTGGAGGCGGTGGCGATGAGCCCGATCCGGGTGGTGCCGGCGGCGAGGGCGGCCAGCAGGACGGTCGGCTCCAGCTTGCCGGACGGCCGGCGGCTGGGGTCGCCCCACAGGGCCGGGCTGTCGGCGAGGAACACCGAGTCGAACTTGGCGTCCTCGGCGATCCGGGTGAGCCGCTGGTGGAAGGCCAGGTCGAGGTCGGCGGCGGGGTCGGACTCCGGCAGCCGCCAGGACGCCTCGTGGTGGCCGGTGTCGTGGATGAACAGGTTGAGGTGGAGCTGCTTGCCCATGGTGGTCCTTCGGAAGGTTCAGGGGGTGGGGCGCGGGGCGCCGGGGGCGAGCGAGCGGAAGGTGCTCGCGTGGAAGACCAGCGGGTCCACGGCGGGCTCGGCGTGCAGGTCGAGCACGCGGAGCAGGACGATGTCGTGGTCGCCGGCGCGGATCTCGCGGTCGACGGCGCACTCGAACCAGGCGCTCGCGCCGTCCAGCAGCACGGCGCCGTCCGCCGTCGCCCGCCAGTCGACGCCCGTGAACCGCCCGTCGGCAGGGCCGGCGAGCTGCCGGCACAGCGATCCGTGCCCGGCGCCGAGCACGCTGATGCCCAGGCGCTCGGCGCGGCGCAGCTCGGACCACGTCCCGGAAGTCGTCGCCATGCACAGGGAGACCAGCGCGGGGGCGAGCGACACCGAGGTGAACGAGCTGGCCGCCAGGCCGAGCGGCCGTCCGCCGACCAGGGCGGCGACCGCCGTGACGCCGGTGGGGAAGGCACCGAACACGGCGCGCAGGGCCCTGCTGTCGGTGGCGACGGCGGTCATGCGGGGACCTCCGACCGCAGCAGGGGCAGGAGCCGGTCGCCGATCCGGGCGATCTCCTCCTTGTAGGGGGTGTCGGAGAGCACGAAGTGCGTCACCCCGAGAGCCCGGTACCTCCGCAGCGCCTCGGCCACGTCCTGCGCGGAGCCGACCAGCCAGGTCGTCCCGGCGCCCCCGCCGCCGTAGCGGCCGGGCGTGGTGTACAGGCAGCCGTCCAGCACCTCGCCGCGCTGCTGGAGGTCGAGCAGACGGCGCTGGCCCACGGCGGCCCGGCGCTGGAACGCCTCCGGGTCGTGGGCTCCCCGCGCGGCCATCCGGGCGACCTTGTCCTCCGCGGCCCGCCACGCCTCCTCGGTGGTGTCCCGGACGACGGTGGTCACCCGCAGCCCGAACTCCAGCGGCCGGTGCCGGCGTTCGAGTCGCGCGGAGAGCGCCCGGAGCCGGTCGACGCGTTCGGCGACGCCGTCCAGCGGCTCGCCCCAGAACAGCTGGACGTCGGCCTCCCGGGCGGCGACCTCCTCGGCGGCCCCGCTCGCGCCGCCGAAGTACAGCCGCGGGTGGCGGCCGTCCTCGGCGCCCCAGGGCCGGGGCCGCAGCGAGGAGTTCTCCACCCGGTAGTGCTCGCCGTGGAAGGTGACCGTCTCCTCGCCCCACAGCCGGCGGACCAGCCGGAGGAACTCCAGCGTGCGCCCGTAGCGGCGGGAGGGGTCCGACTCGCCGTCACCGTAGGCCGCGGGGTCGTCCAGGCCGCTGACCACGTTGACCAGGACCCGGCCCCGGCTCAGCCGGTCCAGGGTGGCCGCGGCCGAGGCGAAGTTGGCGGGGTGCCAGTAGCCGGGCCGCACCGCGATCAGCGGTTTGAACGTGGTGGTGCGGGCGGCGAGCGAGGCCGCGACGGTGAAGGTGTCCGGCCGGCCCCAGCCGGTGCCGAGCAGCGCCCCGGCCCAGCCGTGCCGCTCGACCGCGAGGGCGAGGTCGGTCGCGTGGTCGAGGCTGCCCCAGCCGTCGGACGCGTCGTCGCCGCGGTGGCCCGGCTCGACCGTGTTGGGGATGTACCAGAGGTGTTCGCCCATCTCAGCCCCCCGCCCCGGTCGCCACCGGGGCGCCCGCGGCGCCGTCCGGCTCGCCGTCGGGCCCGACTCCCAGCGCGGCCAGCAGCCGCTCGCGGTACTCGCCCAGCAGCGGATCCCGGTAGGTGCGCGGGTGGGGCAGGTCGATGGCCAGGTCGACGGAGATCCGGCCCCGGTCGAGGACCAGCACCCGGTCGGCCAGCGCCGCCGCCTCGTCCACGTCGTGGGTGACCAGCAGCACGGACGGGTGGTGGCGCTGCCACAGCTTGCGCAGCAGGGTGTGCATGCGGATCCGGGTGAGCGCGTCCAGGGCGCCGAACGGCTCGTCGGCGAGCAGCAGCTCCGGGTCGCGGACCAGCGAGCGGGCCAGCGCGGCCCGCTGCTGCTCGCCGCCGGAGAGCTGGCCGGGCCAGGCCCGCTCCCGGCCGGCCAGGCCGACCTCGGCGAGCGCCGCCCGGCCGCGCTCCACTGCGGCGCGGCCGTCGCCGTCCCCCTTGCCGAGGCCGAGCAGGACGTTGTCCAGCACCCGGCGCCAGGGCAGCAGCCGGGAGTCCTGGAAGACCACCGACACCCGCTCGGGGGTGGTGAGTTCCCCGCTGCCCGCGGTGTCGCGGTCGAGGCCGGCGACGGCCCGCAGCAGGGTGCTCTTGCCGGAGCCGGAGTGGCCCAGCAGGGCGACGAACTGCCCGGGCGGGATCTCCAGGTCGATGTTGTCGAGCACGGTGCGCGGCCCGAACGAACGGGTCAGGCCGGCGAGTCGGACGGCGGGACGGGTCAGTTCCCCAGCGATCGGCGCCATGCCAGGACCCTCCTCTCCAGGAGACGGACGGCGGAGTCGGAGGTGAACCCGAAGACCCCGTAGATGAGCAGTCCGAGGACGATGACCTGGGTCTGGCCGTAGTTCTGCGCCTGGAACATCATGTAGCCGAGGCCGTTGGTGGCGTTGATCTGCTCCAGGACCACCAGTGAGAGCCAGGAGCCGGTGACGGCCAGGCGCAGCCCGACGAAGAAGCCGGGCAGCGCCCCCGGGACGACCACCTGGCGGACGAACCGCCGGCGGCTGAGCCGCAGCACCTCGGCGAGCTCGACGTAGCGCGAGTCGATCCCGGCCAGCGCGGCGTGCAGGTTCAGGTAGACCGGGATGTAGACGACGATCGCGATGATGACGACCTTGAACGTCTCCCCGATGCCCAGCCACAGGATGAACAGCGGGATCAGACCCAGCGTCGGCACCGCGCGGTTGACCTGCACCGTGCCGTCGATCAGCGCCTCGCCGATCCGGCTCAGCCCGGCGGTCAGCGCCAGCACCACGCCGGCCGTCAGGCCGATCGCGAAGCCCCGCGCGGCGCGCCACAGGGAGGTGCCCAGATCGGCGCGGAGCGTGCCCTCGGCCCACAGCTGCGCCCCGGTGTCCAGCACCGACCAGGGGGCGGGCAGGATCCGCGGGTCCAGCAGCCCGGCAGCGCTCGCCCCGGCCCAGACGGCGAGCAGGACCAGCGGGCCCAGCAGCCGGGCCCAGGGCCGTCGCGGACCGGGGCCTAGCCGCCGCGTGCGGGGGCGGCCGGCGCCGGCCGCCCGCGCGGCGGACGCGGGTGCGGGTACCGGTGGAGGCACGGCCGGGGTGACGGGCCGCCCGGGGGCGGTCACCACGGCGGTCGATGTGTGGTCGGCCATGGTCAACTCCGGTACTCGGCGGGGACGGCAGCCGCCGCGAGGTGCTCGAAACGGCGGTCGAACAGGGTCTCGGCCCGGAAGGACTTCACGAAGCCGCCCTCGGCCAGCAGGTCGACCGTCTGCTGCTCCCAGGCGATCGCCTCGTCCCAGCTCGGCGGCAGCAGCGGCTTGTTGCTCAGCTGGGTGACCTGGTGGGCCTGCTCGGCGCTGATCTTCTGGCTCTTGACGTAGTACTCCTGCTCCCAGACGGCCGGGTTCTCGTAGACCCACACCAGCCCCTGGGCCCAGATCGGGACGAAGGCGGCGATCGCCGCGGCCCGGGCGGGGTCGGCCAGCACGCCGGCCGGGGCCCACAGCAGGTTGAGCAGGTCCACGACGTCGGTGGTGACGGTGTGCGCGCCGTCGGCGCCGTACTGGTTGAGGTAGGCAGGGGCCTGCGAGATGCCGAGCGGGGCGACGTCCACCTGGCCGGCCGCCAGCGCCGTCAGGAACTGGTTGCTGGTCAGCGGGACGAGCTGGACGTCCTTGTCCTTCAGGCCGGCCTGGTGCAGCGCCCGCAGCAGCACCACGCCCTGCGCCTGGCCCTGGGAGAACGCCAGCTTCTTGCCCGCGAACTGCGCCACCGACTGGATGTCGCTGTGCGGCCTGGTCGCGAACAGGTAGGACGGCTTGCGGGTGAGGTTGATGGCGACGATGCGCGCGTCGTACCCCTGGAAGTGGGCCTGGATGGGCGGGATGCCGGCGTTGTTGGCCAGGTCCAGGGAGTTGGCGCGGAAGGCGTTGATGACGTCCGGGCCGGCTCCGATGTTCGGCCAGGAGGAGACCGCGAAGGGGATCTTCCCGATCAGGCCGGAGAGCTGGAGCTGGAGCTGCTGGGCACCGAGGGAGGAGGCGATGCGCAGGCCGGTGCCGCTCGGCACCTCGGTCGGCAGCGCGGCGCCGGTCGACAGCGCGGGGCCGCCGGCGGCGGCACTGGCGCAGGCGCTGAGGCCGAGTGCGGCGCCGGTGCCGAGCAGGGTCCGGAGGAACATTCTTCGGTTCGGGGTGGGGAGGCCCTGGTACGGGGACACGGACGTGCGCTTCCTTTCGGTGGGGCGGAGCGGGGTCAGGAGGAGACCGCGACGCGGTGGTCGGCGGTGAAGGGGCGTCCGGCGAGCAGCTCGGACTCCTTCCCGTCCGGGCCGACCGGGACCTCGCCGATCAGCGTGACCCGGTGCAGGCGCCGTTCGACGTCCAGGTGCTCCAGGTCGCGGGGGGCCAGGTGGGCGGTGGCCCGGTTGTCCCAGAAGGCGACGTGCCCGGCCTCCCAGCGCAGGCGCACCGTGTACTCGGGGCGGGTGATCTCGGCGTAGAGCAGGTCGAGGATGCGGCGGCTCTCGACCGCGGTGACGTCGACGATGCGGCTGGTGAAGACGGGGTTGACGAACAGCGCGCGCTCGCCGGTCTCCGGGTGCACCCGCACCACGGGGTGGACGGCCACCAGCAGGTTGTCGTTGATCCGGCGGGCGTACTCGCTGTCGCCGTCCACCGGCCGGCTGCCGCCGTAGCGGTGCTCGGCGCGCAGGGTGTCCACGAAGGCCCGGACCGGCGCCGACAGGCCCTCGTACGCGGCGACGAGGTTGGTCCACTGGGTGTCGCCGCCGACGTCCGGGACGGTCTCGGCCCGCAGGATCGATCCGGCGGGCGGGTTCACGGCGGCGGTGACGTCGGTGTGCCAGCCGTCGACGTAGCTGTACTGGCGCTTGCGGTACTCCTCCTGGAAGCCCTTGCCGTACCGCTCCTCGAAGCGGCGCGGGTCGACGGTGAAGATCTCCGGGTGGTCCGCCGGCGGGGCGTCGTCGTGCGGGTGGGCGTAGGTGAGCTCGCCGAACTGGCGGGCGAAGGCGATCTGGGCGGCGTGGTCGAGGGTCTGGCCGCGGAAGAAGACCACCTTGTGGCGGTGGAGCGCCTGCCGGACGGTCTCGACGGCCTCGGCGGACAGCGGCCGGGAGAGGTCGAGGCCGTCGATGTCGGCGCCGATGTGGCCGGCGACGGGGCGGACGGTGGGTGCGGTCATGGCAGCGGAGTCCTTTCGGGGGACGGGAGGAGGGCCCGGTGAGGTCGAGGTGCGGCGCGCCCGGGAACCCGGCGGCGTGCAGGCATGGCGCAGCCATGACACGGCGGTGCCGGGGTACGGGGACGTCACTCCGCCGGGCAGGTGCCCGGGGCGGAGGGGAGCCGCCCGCGCGGCGGTGTCACCGCGGGGAGGGCGGAAGGGGCCGCACGCGGCTCAGCGCCGTGCGGCGCGCGCGTGACAGGGCGTCAGCGCGTCAGCCGAGCCGACAGCGCAGGCCGGCGAAGTGGTGCGCGCGGAAGGCGTTCACGGGGAGCCGCTGTGCGGCTTCCCGGATCGTGGCCTCGTGCTGCGCGTCCATGGCCCCAGTCTGCCGTCCGCGCGTCCCCGCGGACAATGGTTTCCGGCGGCGTGGAAGAAACTCCGCCCGGCGCCCGCTCACCGGGAGCTCCCGACCGTGCGCAGCCCGAGCGGGTCCTGGTAGACGGCCGCGAGGACGGGCACGGCGGCGGCCACCGCGAGGGTGTCCGCGCCGAAGGAACCGGCCCGCACCAGGCCGTCGGCCGCGCCGAGCCCGCGGCTCAGCTCCGGCAGCAGCTGCGGGAGCCGAAGGGTGGCGGCCTCGGTCAGCACCACGGCGTCCGGGCTGATCACGTCGAGCATCGGCCGCACCGCCCGGGCGACCGTCCGCAGCCGGGCGCGGAAGAGCTCCACGGCCCGCGCGTCGCCCTCGCGCGCGGCCCGGACGAGCAGCTGCACGTCCGCCCGCGGCACGACGCCCTCCGCCGCGGCGGTCTCCGCCAGGCCGCGGTCCGCGACGGTCACCTGCAGGCAGCCCGTCCGGCCGCACGGGCACGGGTGCCCCGACCCGGGAACGGGCAGGTGCGCGATGCCCCCGGCGCCGTGCCGGCGGCCCTGCAGCAGGACCCCGCCGGTGGCGATCGCCGCGTCCACGGCGTTGCCCACGAACAGGTGCACCAGCACGCCCTCGCCGATCCGCCCGAACAGCATCTCCGCCCGGGCGAGCGCCCGGGCGTGCCCCTCGACGTGCACCGGCAGCCGGACCGCCCGCCGCAGCGCGTCCCGCACCGGTACGTCGCGCCAGCCGAGCGCGGCGTTCTCCACCACCACCCCGGCGTCCGGGTCCACCCACCCGCCGGTGACCACGCCCAGCCCGAGCACCGAGCGCCCCGAGACGTGCCGGCGCAGGAAACCCGGGAGCCGGGCGGAGACCTCCGCGAGCACCGCGCCCGGGCGCTCCGGCCTCGGCAGGTGCTCGGACGCGACGACCCGCCCGCGCAGGTCGGTGAGCGAGAAGGTCAGCCGCGGCACCGCGATGTGCACGCCCGCCGCGAGGTGGTGCGAGGTGTCGATGTCCAGCGGGATGCGGGGGCGGCCCGGACGCGGCGGCTGCGCGGACTCCGGCGGCTGCCAGACCAGCCCCATGGAGAGCAGGTCGGCCGTGTGCCGGGACACGGCGGCCGCGCTCAGCCCCGTCTCCCCGGCGATGGCGGTACGGGCGAGCGGCCCCCGGTCCAGCACGGCCCGCAGCACGGCGGCGGCGTGGTCGGGGCGGTCGGCGACGGGCTGGGTGCCGGGCCTGGCGACGAGCGCTGGCAGCATGGGTGATCCTCTGTCCGGAGTCGGCCACGTGGCGGCGGGGCAGCCCGGACGATCAGGGGCTACCCGCTGCCGGGACAGTTCGACGACGTCATGCGCCGAATGCTCGCAAGCCGGGCGGGACAAATCAATGGACCACCGTTACGGCGGCATGGCGCTTTCGCGAGCTTCCGGTGCCGGGCCGGTCACGCCGGGCCGGGCGCCCGCACCAGCAGGAAAGCGGTGCGCCGCCGCAGGGTGAAACCGATCGACTCGTAGAGGCGGATGGCGTTCGCGTTGTCCGCGGCCGTGTGCAGGAACGGCGTCTCCCCGCGCTCCCGGATCCCGGCCGCGACGGCCCGCACCAGCCGGGTCGCCAGGCCCCGGCCGCGGTGCTCCGGGTCGGTGCAGACCGCGCTGATCTCGGTCCAGCCGGGCGGGTGCAGCCGCTCGCCCGCCATCGCGACCAGCCGCCCGCCGTGCCGGATGCCCAGGTAGGTGCCGAGCTCGACGGTGCGCGGCAGGAACGGGCCGGGCCGGGTGCGGGCGACCAGGTCCAGCATCTCCGGCACGTCGTCCGGCCCGAGGCGGACCGCCTCCGGCGCCGGCTCCGCCCGCAGCGCCGTGTCGACGAACTGCGCGCCCCGCCCGGCCTCCACCACCTCCCACCCCACGGGCGGCGCGACGTCCGCCCCGGCGACGGGCGTCAGGCTCCCGGGGCCGACCAGGGCCGCCAGGTCGTCCCAGGCCCGCGGATCGGCCTGGTCGCTGAACGCGGTGAACGGCGACACGTCGAGCGGGTAGCGGGCCGCCCGGCCGACCCGCTCGGCGAACCGGGCGTGCGGGCCGGTCAGCGCCGCCCAGGCCGGGTTGTCCAGCGGATGCGGCGGATGGGGGCTGATGGTCACCACGGCGGGGATCTCCTCACGGACGTAGGGAGGGCGGACCCCGGAGAGGCTCCGAGGTCCGCCCGGTGGAGGCGGTGGCGTGCCGCCGGTCAGGAGTTGGTCAGCGGCAGGCCCGGCGGGTTGACCTGCGCGGCGGTGACCGCCTCGTCGGACAGGTTCCAGGCCGCCAGCCACTGCGCGTACTGCCCGTTCTGGATCAGGTGGTTGATGGCGTCGGCGACCGGCTTCGCCAGACCGCTGTCCTTCTTCGCGGTCGCCGCGATCAGCCCCTGCAGCGAGGCGCCGGCCCCCGAGTAGGTGCCCGCGCTGCGGGTCGGGTTCGGGGTCTTGGCGTCCTGCGTGATCTGGTAGGCGATGGACGGGTTGGGGCCGAAGTAGGCGTCGATCTTGCCGCCGAGCAGCGCCAGGTGGGTGGCGTTGTTGTCGGGGAAGTACTTGACGGTGAGCTGCTTGCCCGCCGCCTTCAGCTGCGCCTGCCACTCCAGCAGGATCTTCTCCTGATTGGTGCCGGCGCCGACCGCCACGGTCTTGTCGGCCAGGGTGGTGTAGTCGTCGTTGAAGTTCCAGGTGCTGCTCTTCAGCACCTCGAAGGCCAGGTTGTCCTCGCGGTAGGAGGCGAACTCGTACTTCTTCTTGCGCTCCTCGGTGTCGGTGATGTTGGAGAAGCCGACGTCGGTCCGGCCGCTGTCGATGCCGACGAAGAGGTTCTCCCAGGTGGAGTTCTGCACCACCGGCTTCAGTCCGAGGACGGCCGCGACCAGTCGGCCGAGATCGGGCTCGGCCCCGGTGAGGGTCTTCTGGTCGCTGCCGACGAACGCCAGCGGCGCGGACCCGGCGGGCAGCGCACCCACGCCGATCACCAGCTGCCCGCTCTTGGCGACCGAGGCGGGCAGCTCGGCGTGCAGGGCGGCGACCTCGGCCACCTTGATCTCGGTCCGGGTCCCCGCGCCGTTGGACAGGTCCGCGACGGTCACGGTGCCCGCCGCCGCCTTGTCCGCGGACGCGGAGGACGGGGCGTCGCTCCCGCACGCGGCGAGGCCCGCCGTGAGCGCGGCCGCGGCGGTGCTCGCGATCAGGATGCGGAGGAGTCTGCTGCTGCGGAGATCGGTCATGGTGGTTCCTTGCGTGTTCGATGGTCGGGTCGTTCGGGACAGGTCGACGGGGGTGGGGCTCACAGCACCCTGCTCAGGAACTCGCGGGTGCGCGGATGCCGCGGACGGTCCAACACCTCGCCCGGAGGCCCCTGTTCGAGGATCCGGCCGCCGTCCATGAAGACGACGCGGTCCGCGACCTCGCGGGCGAAGCCGATCTCGTGGGTGACGACGACCAGCGTCGTACCGCCCGCGGCCAGGTCCTTGATGACGGCGAGGACCTCGCCCACCAGCTCCGGGTCGAGCGCCGAGGTCGGCTCGTCGAAGAGGATCACGCCCGGACGCAGCGCCAGCGCCCGGGCGATCGCCACCCGCTGCTGCTGCCCGCCGGACAGCTGCCGCGGATAGGCGGACGCCTTCTCCGCCAGCCCCACCCGCTCCAGCAGGTCCAGCGCCAGCCGCTGCGCCTCGGGCCTGCGCAGCCGGCCGGTGGCGACGGGCGCGGCGGCCACGTTGTCCAGCACCGTCAGGTGCGGGAAGAGGTTGAAGTTCTGGAAGACGAAGCCGATCCGGCTGCGCTGCGCCAGGATCCGACGCTCGCTCAGCTCCTTCAGCCGCCCCCGGTGCCGGCGCACGCCGATCGGCTCGCCGCCCAGGCTGACGTGGCCGCGCTGCGGCTGCTCCAAGTGGTTGATCACCCGCAGCAGCGTCGACTTGCCCGAGCCGGACGGCCCGATGACGACCGTCACCTCGCCCGGAGCGAGCGTCAGGTCGACGCCGTCGAGGACGTGCTGCGCGCCGTACCACTTGTGCACCCCGTGCACCTCGACCCCGACGGGCGCCGGGTCCTCCGCGGCGGGTGGCACCTCGGTGTTCAGCACGGTCATGACGCGGTCTCCCTGCGGGCGCGGGCGATCAGGGCGGGCAGGGCGGCGCGCAGACGCTGCCAGGGGGTCGGCGGCAGCGCGCGCAGCGCGCCGCGCGAGTAGTGGCGCTCGACGTAGAACTGGACCACCGAGACGACGCTGGTGAGGACCACGTACCAGGCGGTGGCGACCAGCAGCAGCGGCACGATGTCGCCCGGGTAGGTGGCGCCCATGCTCTGCACCGAGCCGAACAGGTCCAGCAGTGAGACGTAGAAGACCAGCGAGGTGGCCTTGACCAGGCCGATCAGCTGGTTGACGTACGAGGGGACGATGGCGCGCAGCGCCTGCGGGAAGACGATCCGGGCGAACTGGTACCGCCTCGGCAGACCGAGCGCGGCGGCCGCCTCGTGCTGCCCCTGGTCGACGGAGAGGATGCCGGCCCGCACCACCTCCGCGGCGTACGCGGCCTCGTTGAGGCTCAGCCCGACGACCGCGATCACCAGGTCGGTGGCCAGCCGCGACTCGTCGAAGCGGAAGAAGGCCGGCCCGAACGGCACCCCGAGGCTGAGCGTCCGGTACAACGCGCTGAAGTTGTAGAGGAAGAGCAGCACCACGATCAGCGGCACCGAGCGGAACAGCCAGACGTAGACCCAGCTGACCGCCCGCAGCACCGGGCTGCGGGAGAGCCGGGCCAACGCCAGCACGACGCCGCCGACCAGGCCGAGGACCGCGCTGTACGCGGTGACCTCCAGGGTGACGGCGAGCCCGTCGGTGATGACCGGCCGGGCGAACCAGTACCGGAAGCGGTCCCACTGGTAGAAGGGGTTGGTCGCCAGGCCGTGGACGATCTGGGCGACGACCACCAGCGCCACCGCGCTGACGATCCAGCGGCCCGGATGCCGCAGCGGGACGACCCGCTGCGCGGGGCCCGCGTCCGCCTGTCGTGCCGTCAGGTCCGGGGGAGAGGCCGTGCCCGAGGGCACGGCAGGGGCGAGAGAGTCGGTCATGGCTGAGCTCCAGCGAAGGCCGGCGGCGGGGCCCGTGCCGACGGGCCGCCGCACCGGCGGGAGGAAGTCGCCCGGGGGCGTGCCGGAGCACGCCGCGCCACGGGCGGGAGTCGGGGGTGCACGTCGTCGCACGACGTGCCGCACACCTGTCGGCCGGGGGCCGAGGAGGGGGTCAGCCCCGACAGAGGGCGCTGCTGACGCGCAGCAGGTCGACGGCCCGGTCCAGGAACGCCGCAGCGCGACCGCGGTGGCGGCCGACGGCCGTCCCGGGAGCTGCGTGCATCGCCGTCACCTCTGCTCAGTCGCGCCCCGAAGGGCGTCGCGCCTGCCGATGGTCGGCAAAACTAGAAGGGTTCACTGTCGGATGTCAACGACCCGCCACAGCGTGGGACGGCGAACGTGACGGCCGTGTTGCGCCCCAAGTCGCGCGTGGTCGTTGGCCCTTGAACGGGATTGTGCGGGACGCCGCCGCCGGGTTACGGTGCAGCAAGGTCACGAGTCGCAGCGACAAGCCCTGGCTGGCTGCACGGCAACCCTCCTCCGCGGCGGGGTGCTCCAGGTGATGACCCGGCGGGGCCGACGACGGCACCCGCAAGCGCGAGCTCGATCCGGTGGGTGCCGGGCGGAACGGAGGTGACGGCAGTGCGGCGGATCCAGCGGCGTCCTGCGGTCGCCACCGTGAAGGCCAGCTGCCGCGTCACCACGACGTGTGCCCGGCTCCACATCGACCTGCAGCGGGTGACCACCGCGCTGTGTCCGGCGTCCCCGCACGCCGCCGAGGCGCGCGCCGGCGCCTGACCCGCGCCGCCGCACCCCGCACTCCCGTCACACCGTCACCTCCGCGCCGCGCCGCGCGGCATGCCGCCGCGCACCCGGCGCCGGACCCCGCGCGCTGCACGCCCACGCGTCCGCACCGTCAGCGACCACACCTCCGCCCAACAGGAAGCGGTCTCCCATGCCCGAAAACCCCGCCCCGCTGCACCTCGCCGTCGCCCTGGACGGTGCCGGCTGGCATCCCGCCGCCTGGCGCGAGCCCGACGCCCGACCAGGCGAGCTGTTCACCGCCCGCTACTGGGCCGACCTCGTCGCCGAGGCCGAGCGCGGCCTGCTGGACCTGGTCACCCTGGAGGACTCGCTCAGCCTCCAGTCCACCCACCCCTTCGCCCCGGACGAGCGGACCGACCAGGTGCGCGGCCGCCTCGACGCCGTCCTCGTCGCCGCCCGGATCGCGCCGCTGACCCGGCACATCGGACTGGTCCCGACGGCGATCGTCACCCACACCGAGCCGTTCCACCTCTCCAAGGCGGTCGCCACCCTCGACTTCGTCAGCTCCGGCCGGGCCGGCCTGCGGGTGAAGGTGTCCGGCCGGGTCGACGAGGCCGCGCACATCGGCCGCCGGGCTGCGCCCGAGCTGAGCTTCGAGGACCTCGACACGCCCGCCGGACTGGAGATCCTGCGCGACCTCTTCGGCGAGGCGGAGGACTACGTCGAGGTCGTCCGCCGGCTGTGGGACAGCTGGGAGGACGACGCGGAGATCCGCGACACCGCCACCGGCCGCTTCGTCGACCGGGAGAAGCTGCACTACATCGACTTCGAGGGCCGCCGTTTCAGCGTGCGCGGGCCGTCCATCACCCCGCGCCCGCCGCAGGGCCAACCCCTCGTCACCGCCCTCGCGCACCGCGGCGAGCCCTACCGGCTGGTCGGCCGCTCGGCCGACCTCGGCTTCGTCACCCCGTACGACGCCGCCGACGCCCGCACCGTCGTCGCCGAGATCCGCCGGGCCCAGGCCGACGCCGGCCGCGCGGAGCAGACCGTCCACGTCTTCGGCGACCTGGTGGTCCTCCTCGACGAGACCCCCGGCGCCGCCGCCGACCGCCTTGCCCGCCTCGACCGGCAGGCCGGCGCCGCCCTCACCAGCGACGCCCGCATCTTCACCGGCACGGCCGCCGAACTCGCCGACCTGCTCCAGGAGTGGCAGCACGCCGGACTCACCGGCTTCCGGCTGCGCCCCGCCGTCCTGCCCCACGACCTGGAGCAGATCACCCGCCACCTGGTGCCCGAACTCCAGCGCCGCGGCGCCTTCCGCACCGCCTACGGGGCGACCACCCTGCGCGGACACCTCGGCCTGCCGCGCCCCGCCAACCGCTACGCCACCCACGCGACCGACGCCGCCGACGCGACCGACGCCACCCGCGCGACCGACGCCACCCGCACCGTCCACGCCTGAGCCGGAAGGACCGCACGAGCGATGAGCAAGCCCGTCAAGCAGATCCACCTCGCCGCCCACTTCCCCGGCGTGAACAACACCACGGTCTGGAGCGACCCGCAGGCCGGCAGCCAGATCGACTTCAGCTCCTTCGTCCACCTCGCCCGGACCGCCGAGCGCGCCAAGTTCGACTTCCTCTTCCTCGCCGAGGGCCTGCGGCTGCGCGAGCAGAACGGCGAGATCTACGACCTGGACGTGGTGGGGCGACCCGACACCTTCACCGTCCTCGCCGCGCTCGCCGCCGTCACCGAGCGGCTCGGCCTCGCCGGGACCGTCAACTCCACCTTCAACGAACCCTACGAGGTGGCACGGCAGTTCGCCTCGCTCGACCACCTCTCCGACGGCCGCGCGGCCTGGAACGTGGTCACCTCCTGGGACGAGTTCACCGGTGAGAACTTCCGCCGCGGCGGCTTCCTCGCGCAGGAGGACCGCTACGAGCGCGCCCGGCAGTTCCTCAGCGCCGCGCGGGGGCTCTTCGACTCCTGGCGCGGCGACGAGATCCTCGCCGACCGGGAGAGCGGGGCCTTCCTGCGCGAGCCCGGTCCCGGCCGGTTCGACCACCACGACGGCCAGTTCGACATCTCCGGGCACTTCAACGTCCCGCGCAGCCCGCAGGGCCGGCCGGTGATCTTCCAGGCCGGCGACTCCGACGCGGGACGCGAGTTCGCCGCCTCCGCCGCCGACGCCATCTTCAGCCGGCACGGCACCCCGGAGGCCGGCCGGGCCTTCTACACCGACGTCAAGGACCGCCTGGCCCGCTACGGCCGCACCCGCGACGAGCTGAAGATCCTGCCCGGCGTCACCTTCGTGCTCGGCGACACCGAGGCCGACGCGCACGAGAAAGCCCACCTGATCCGCCGCCAGCAGGTCAGCGGACAGACCGCGATCCGGCTCCTCGAACAGCTGTGGAACCGCGACCTCAGCGCGTACGACCCCGACGGTCCGCTGCCCGAGGTGGACCCGCTCCTCGGCGAACACACCGTCGCCCGCGGCCGCGCCTCCGTCCGCCACCACCGGGACCCGCTCGCCACCGCCGCCGAATGGCGCGCCCTCGCCGAGGCCAAGAAGCTCTCGATCCGCGAACTGATCATCGAAGTGACGGGCCGCCAGTCCTTCATCGGCACCCCGGCACGGGTCGCCGAACAGCTCAACGAGTCCGTCCAGACCGACGCCGCCGACGGCTTCATCCTCGTCCCGCACCTGACCCCGGGCGGACTGGACGAGTTCGCCGACACCGTCGTCCCGCTGCTCCAGGAACGCGGCGTCCACCGCACCGAGTACGAGGGCACCACCCTGCGCGACCACCTCGGCCTCGCCGCGCCCCGCCCGGTCCCGTCCCCCAGCTAGCCGAAGCACCGGCCCGGCGCACCGACGAAGGATTCACCGCCATGAGCAACACCCCGCTGACCGTACTCGACCTGGTACCCGTCTCCTCCGGATCGACCGCCGCCGAGGCCCTGCGCAACAGCATCGACCTCGCCCGGCGCGCCGAGGAACTCGGCTACGCGCGCTACTGGTTCGCCGAGCACCACCTCAACCCCGGCGTCGCCGGCACCTCGCCCGCCGTCGTCCTCGCCCTCACCGCGGCCGCCACCTCGACCATCCGGCTCGGCGCCGGCGCCGTCCAACTCGGCCACCGCACCGCCCTCGCCACCGTCGAGGAGTTCGGCCTGCTCGACGCGCTCCACCCCGGCCGCTTCGACCTGGGCCTCGGCCGCTCCGGCGGCCGCTCCACCCGGGCCGACGCCCCGCCGGCCACCGAGGCCACCGAGGAGCCGCCCGGGACCGACCCCGCCCCGGGCGGCCTGCGGATACCGGCCCGCTTCTCCTACGAACACCTGCTGCGCCACCCGCGCTTCGCCCTCCACCAGCAACTGCTCCTGCTGCCGGAGGCGAAGTCGCAGCCGTACGACGAGCAGATCGCCGACATCCTCCACCTGCTGGCCGGCACCTACACCACCGCGGACGGCGTGCAGGCGCACGTCGTCCCCGGCGAAGGCGCCGACCTCCAGGTCTGGATCCTCGGCAGCAGCGCCGGCATCAGCGCCGAGGTCGCCGGCGCCCACGGCCTGCGCTTCGCCGCGAACTACCACGTCAGCCCCGCCACCGTGCTGGAAGCCGCCGAGGCCTACCGCGCGGCCTTCAAACCCTCCGCCGAACTGGAACGGCCCCACGTCAGCGTCTCCGCCGACGTCGTGGTCGCCGAGGACGAGGCCACCGCCCGCGAACTCGCCACCGGCTACGGCCTGTGGGTGCGCAGCATCCGCAGCGGCGACGGCGCGATCCCGTTCCCCACCCCCGACGAAGCCCGCGTCCACTCCTGGACCGAGGCCGACCGGGCGCTGGTGGCCGACCGCACCGAGACCCAGTTCGTCGGCTCGCCCCAGCAGGTCGCCGACCGGCTGGAGACCCTGCGCGAGGCCACCGGCGCGGACGAACTGATCATCACCACCATCACCCACCGGCACCGCGACCGGGTCCGCTCCTACGAGCTGCTCGCCGAGGAGTGGAACCGCCGATGACCCCGCCCGGCCGACCCGCACCGACCCCTGAGGAGTACTCGTGACCGTCCAGGACACCTCCACCGAGGAGTTCACCCGGCAGTGGGAGCAGTGGCACGCCGCCCACGAGCGGGCCCTCGCCGACCCGCACGGCTTCCTCGCCGTCACCGGGCTGCACTGGCTGACGGGCGAACCCACCCGCTACCCCGACGCGCCCGGCGCCTGGTCCAGCACCGAGCAGGGCATCGCCGTCCACCTCGACGAGGGCGAGGAGCTGGTCGTCGACGGAACCGCCGTGCACGGGCACCACCTGTTCGGCGTCCTCGACGAACGGGCCAGCCTCTACGCCGCGGTCGGCGACGGCTCCCTCGTCGAGATCGCCAAGCGCGGCGGCCACGACATCCTGCGCCCGCGCCACCCCGACAACGAACTGCGCGTCCGCTTCACCCACACCCCGGCGTACGCGCCCGACCCGCGCTGGTCCCTGACCGGCCGCTACCTGCCCTTCGACGCGCCCCGCGCCACCACCGTCGGCGCGGCGGTCGAAGGACTGCAGCACGTCTACGACGCCCCGGGCGAGGTCGAGTTCGACCTGGACGGCCGCACCCACCGGCTGACCGTCTTCAACGGCAGCGGCCCCGGCACCCTCCAGGCCCTGTTCACCGACGCCACCTCGGGCGTCACCACGTACGCGGCCAACCGCGCCCTCTCCATCCCCGCCCCCGACGCCGAAGGCCGGGTCCTGGTCGACTTCAACCGCGCCACCAACCTCCCCTGCGCCTACACCGACCTCGCCACCTGCCCCCTCCCGCCCGCCGAGAACCGCCTCCCGATCCCCATCGAGGCCGGCGAGAAGACCCCCTACGAGCGCACCCCGAACCGTTGACCCACGCCTGACCCACCTTCCCGCCCCGGTGACCACCCCCACCGGGGCGTCCCGCTCCCCGGCCGCGCCTCAGGGCCGCCCGGCCCCGCCGCGACCCGCCGCCGGCACCCCGGGCGGGGCGGGAGGCCCGAACCGGACCGCCACCCCGGGCGAGTACAGGACACTGACCGGGGCGCCGGTCGGCCCGGGCAGGCCCGCGGCAGCCAGGAGGTCCTCCTCGCAGTGGAGGAGTTCGGCCCGGTGCAAGGGCCAGCGGGGGTGACTGTTCGGCAGGTGGACGGGGCGGCCGAGGAAGGTGTTGTGCAGGCCCCAGCGAGCGGTGAGGAAGTTCTCCAGGTCGCTGGGCCGCTCGATGCGCTCGCCGATGCGCACGGTGACGGCCGAGCGGGCGCCGCGTGGGGCGGGCCAGCGGCGGCGCGAGGTGTACGTGATGGTGTCGCCTTCACGCCGGATCGTCATCCCGGCCCAGGTGTAGGGCAGTCGGAAGGCGCTGCGGGCGACGAGCACGGGCAGCAGACGGGACGCTTCCAGGGAGCGGAAGACCACTCCGCGGCGGCCCTGCCCGTCCACCGCGTACAGCCGCACGTTGGTCTCCGGGAAGGTGCCCAGGTAGGGCAGGCCGGGCGCGCCGAACCAGCCGATCCGGTGCATCCGGAAGGGCACCAGGCCGACGTAGGTGAGGCCCTCGTGGGTGTCCGGCACGGTCCCGGCGGGAAGCAGCGGTGCGACGACGGCGGGGTCGAGGGCCCAGTGGAGGAACGACAGGTCGAGCCACGACTGGGTGAGCAGCGTACGGCTGACGGCGCGCACCGGGTCGGCGGTGATCGGCTCGACGGGTGCGGGTTCGGGTGGCATGACGGCAGCGTCGCACACCTCCACGAGCGGGAACCTGCACGCGCGCCTTGATCGCTCACCGTGTCCGCGCGATCACCCCCAGTGTGACGGCGCACACAGTGATGACATGTACACGCTGTGCAATACTGGCTCCCGTCAGGCCACAAGCCTTCGACTTCCAGGGAGAAAACCGCCATGAGCGCCCGTATCGCAGCTTCTGCCCTCGCCGTCACCGCGACTCTCGCCGTACCCACCCCCTCGTTCGCCGCCACCGGCGCCGAGGCGGGAGCGGCCACGAGTACGAGTACGGCCGTCTGTTCCACCGGATCGGCGGTCGGCCGCCCGTGCGTCTGGCACGAGCGCGACGACGACGGCATCACCGGTCTCGCCCGGCTGACCCCGACCGACGCGCGGCCGGTGCTCGCGAAGGTCGAGCTGCGCACCCAGCGGGCGTGGGGCAGCCCGTGGGTGACGGTGGCCTCGGTGACGTCGATCCGGACGGGTGGGGGCACGTCCGTCCTCGCCACGCCGAAGGTGGCCACCGATGACCTGGGCATCGTGTGCGTCACCACGTCCCCGGTGTTCGCCCCGGCGGAGAAGGTCACCACCTGCACCAACCCGGGCTGACGGCCGGCCGGCCGGGCCGGCCCGCCCGAACAGCTCGGCGGGCCGCCCGGCTCACCCGGGAGGACGACCGCGCCGACCGGCGGCCGCTGTGGACCGAACCCGCGATGCCGGCGCTGGTGGGCCCGCCGATGCCCGTCCGCCACCGCCGGCGGGCCCGAACCCGCCGGCGCGCCCCCGCGGGCGGGTCACGCGCCGAAGACCTCGCCGAGGCCGAGGCCGTCGTCGACGGGCCGCCCGGCGTCCACCCACCGCTGGTAGACCGGGGCGGCGAGCCTGCTCGCACGGTCGACGGCTTCGCTGTCGCGGTCGGCCTCGACCAGGCCGGCCAGGTACTCGGGGACCGTCAGCCCGGCCTTGGCCGCGGTCGCCTCCACCCAGTCGGCCAGGTCGCCGTCCAGCAGCACGGGTTCGATTTGACGGAGGGTCATGCCACCAGCGTACCCGCGGCCCCCCGCTCCCACCCGCGCCGCGCACGCGTCACACCCCGGGCAACTGCTCTTGGTCGATGGAGTACACCACCGCCCGCCGCTCCGCCGCCGTCGCGCAGTGCGCGCCGAGCTTCTCCCAGCGGGACTCCGGGCGGCGCAGCGGCCGGTGGCAGCGCCGGCACCGCACCTCGGGCGCGGGCCGACGCGGGGTGGCGGTGCCGGGCAGCGGCGGTTCCACGGGCTGGGTCCGGTCGACGATCATGAGAGCAGTCCATCATCCTGCGGCCCGTGGCGCACGGGCGGCACCGCCCTCGGCGTCGACGCGGTCGCGTACGGGTGGGTGTGTCGCCCCGAAGGGTGAAGCCGTGGCGTGGCGGTTCCGGGTGGCCGCGGGGTTGGGGCAGGATCGCGGGGAAGAGATCAGCAGCCGGGGCCGGTGGCCCGCGGCCGGCGCGCATCGCGTGCCGTGACACGGGATCGAGGACCGACCCTGATGGCGCAAGGAACTGTGAAGTGGTTCAACGGCGAAAAGGGCTTCGGCTTCATCGCGCCGGACGAGGGCGGCGCCGACGTGTTCGTCCACTTCTCCGCGGTCGTCGGCTCCGGGTACCGGAACCTGGAGGAGAACCAGCGGGTCGAGTTCGAGATCCAGCAGGGCCAGCGCGGACCGCAGGCGGTCGAGGTCAAGCCGCTGTAGCCGCCCCGGCGGCCGCCGGGGCGCCGCCCGACCGCCCGCAGGAGCCCGTCAGCCGGTGACCTCGGCGAGGGGGGAGTGGCCGCCGTGGCCGGTGCGACGCTGCGGGCGCACCCGCCCGTGGTCACCGGCGCGGCCGGCCTGGTGGGGCAGCTCGACGACGCGCGCCCCGGTGGATTCCAGGAAATCGGCGACCGCGTCGGCGGTGCGCGAGTCGAGGGAGAACACCCAGCGCCCGGGGATGAGCACGGTGGAGATCTGTCCCATCGACGCGCGGGCCAGCAGGAGCCGCAGTTGCGGCCGCAGGCCGGCGGACGGGGCGCCGTTGTCGAGGTAGGTCTGCGTCGGGCCGGCGCCGAGCAGCAGGGCGTGGTCCTCCAGCGCCCTGCGGTGGGCATCCATCTGCCAGCTGTCGTAGGGATAACAGCGCAGGTAGAGGGCTGTCCCTGTGGAGGCTTCGCCGCCGTCCGGGGTGGTGGTCATCGTCGCTCCTCGTCGAGCCGGACGATGCCACTTCTTCGAGCGTCGTCCATCGACACGCCATCCATGATGGACTGGACCAATGTCGAACGTCCAGACCGATATGCGTCCTGTGCGGTAACGGACAGTAGTGGCCGGCGGTGTCGACGCCGTCCTGGAGGGCCCGGACGCGGCGACGGCCGAGCGCTGCGTGACCACCGCGGCGGGACGAGCCGCACGAGCACGAGCGCCGACCGCTGCGGCACACTGATCACCACGGCCCGGTGCGAACGCCCGGGACGACAGCGGTCGCGGGAGCCGGGGGCGGCATGGAGATCGGCAGCACGCTCGGCGGCCGGTACCTGATCCAGGCACACCTCGCGGGGGAGGTGTGGGCCGCCGAGGACACCCGGTCGGGCCGGCGGGTGGCGGTGAAGAGGCTGTCCGGGCCGCCGGGACCGGCCGTCCGGCTGCGGCACCCCGGCATCGCCACCGTCCTCGCCGTGGGTGAGCACGACGGAACGCCGTTCCTCGCCATGGAACTGCTCGACGGGTACACCCTGGACGACCACCTGCTCGACGGCGGGTACGACACCGCCCAGGTCGCCCACTACGGAGCCCAGGTCGCGGACGCCCTCGCCGTCGCACACCGGGCCGGAGCGAGCCACGGCCGGATCGAACCCGCCCAGCTGCAGCTCACCCGGGCCGGCGCCCTGAAGATCCTCGGCCTCGGCACCGTCCCCCCGCCGCACAGCCCCGACCTCGCCGCCCTCGGCGCCACCCTGGACGAGCTGCTCCGCCGCCCGGCGCCACCCGGCTCGCCGGGGGAGCTCGGCACGCTGATCTCGGAGCTGCGCAACGCGCCGGCCGAGCACGACCCGCAGCTGACCGCGGCCTACGCCGCCCGGCTGCGCCGCCTCGCCGACGAACCGGCCCCGGCGGAGCCGCCGGCCCGGCTCCGGCGACCGCCCGTGGCGCGCACCTTCTGGATCGACCGGCGGCCGGGGCGGATGCTGCTCGGCCGGGTACTGGCCGGGGTGATCCTGGCCGGACTGATCGCGGTGACGGCGTACGCGATCACGGTGACCGCCGCCTGACACCGCCGCGAGCCCGTCCCGCCCGCGGCGCTGGTACGGCCCGTCCCGCTTGGGCCGCCCGTCCCGCCCGCGCCGCTGGTGCCGCCCCGTCCCGCCCGCGGCGCCCGTAGCGGGTCGGAAGCGATCAGATTCGGAGAAGCCCCGCAGGCGGGCAGCCTCCTAGCGTGGTGGTCATGGCTACCACTGCTGCTCCCACTGCATCCGACGCGTCCCTCGCCTCCGTCACCCTCGACGTGGACGACCTGGAGACCGCCCGCCGCTTCTACCGCGAGTTCGGCGTGGACGCGTACGTCCGCCTGCGGGCGTCCGAGGCGCCTTCCACCGGATTCCGCGGCTTCACCCTGGCGCTCACGGTGTCCGGGCCGGCCACGGTCGACGGCTTCGTCGCCGCCGCGGTCGCCGGCGGCGCCACGGTCCTGAAGCCCGCCGCGAAGTCGCTGTGGGGCTACGGCGGCGTCGTCCAGGCCCCGGACGGGACGATCTGGAAGATCGCGACCTCGGCGAAGAAGGACACCGGCCCCGCCACCCGCGAGATCGACGAGGTGGTCCTGCTGCTCGGCGTCGAGGACGTGAAGGCCACCCGGCAGTTCTACGTCGGGCGCGGCCTCGCCGTGGCCAAGAGCTTCGGCGGCAAGTACACCGAGTTCGCCACCGGCGGCGGCCCCGTCAAGCTCGCCCTCTACAAGCGGCGCGCCCTCGCCAAGGACCTCGGCGTCCCCGCCGACGGCACCGGCTCGCACCGGATCGCCCTCGGCAGCGGCGCCGACGCCTTCACCGACCCCGACGGGTTCGCCTGGGAGACCGCCGCCCCGCCCGTCACGGCCCAGGCCTGACCGGACGCGTCCCCTCGGAGTGGGTGCTGCGGACCGCCCGGGCGGCTGCTCGCCGGTCGGCGGGGGCAGGCCGGTCAGCGGCGGACCTTCAGTGTCCACTTCTCGGCGGTGCGGACCGCGAGGAGCCCGGGCGGCACCGGGTGGACCCCGGGCTTCGCGCAGATCTGCCGCTCGGGGCGCAGGTACGCGTCCAGCGTCGCCAGCACGACGGAGTCCGACTCGGCCCCGCGGTCGAGCCGGACGCGCACCTTCGTGCCGGTGCCGGTCATCTCCACCAGCTCCCAGCCGTGGCCGGACAGCTCCCCCCGCAGCTCGCGGACCCGGTCCAGGGGGAGGACCTCCAGCCGCCACGAGGCCACGGGGTCCAGCTTGACCACCACGTGGCACCGGCCCTCCGGGCCCACGGCGAGCGGGCCGCTCGTCGGCATTCCGGTGCCGAACCGCCCGACCCGCTGGCTGGTGCCGTCGGACTGGACGGTGTGGGCGTAGCCCGTGGTGCCCTCCGGCCCGTCACAGGTGGCCCGGAGCAGGGCGGGCGGGCCCGCGTAGCGCAGCACGGCCTGCCCCCTCCCTCCGGCACACCCGTCCAGGACCTCCGCCGTGTCGATCGGACGGACCCGCAGCCGCCAGTCGCCGGAGCCCTCCACCCGCAGCCGGACCTCCGGCTCGCCCTTGGCGAACACCAGCAGCTGCCCCCGCGCGTCCCTGGTGCTGGCGAAGGCGATCAGGTCGGTCACGCCGCCCTGCTCGTCCAGTCGCCAGACGTAGAACCAGCTGTGCGGCCCCGGTCCGTCGAGCCGCTCGTACTCCAGGATCGCCGGCCGGCCCGGTGCGGGGTTCGCGACGGTCAGCTCCTGCTTGCCCTTCCCCTCCCGGACGGTGGTGGCGTGCACCGGGTCCGCTTCGCCGGGGGTCTTCCGGAACGTCCCGTCCGCGCGTGGGGGAGTCGCCCCCGCCGCCGCCCCCGCCGGGCCCGGCACCTTCACCAGGGACGACGCCCGGTCGGCGGTCGCGTCGGACGCCGGCCCGGGAAGCGGGTGCGGCGTGTCGGCCCCGACCGCAGGGCCCGGCACCGGAAGTGCCTCGGCGGAGAAACCGAAGTCCGCGGCGAGCGCGGCCGGTCCGGCGGCGTAGCCCTGGCCCACGGCACGGAAACGCCACGCCCCGTTGCGCCGGTAGCACTCCCCGAGCACCAGCGCGCCCTCCCCGCCGCCGTCCGTGACCTCGTACCGCGCCACGGCCGCACCTTCGCCACCGGCCACCTCCACCGACAGCCCGGCGACCGCGGCGGACGTCCCGCTGGCGGCCACCACGGCGATCAGCACCCGCTGGACGTCGGCCTCCACCGCCGCCTCGTCCACCTCCACCCACTCGACGAGGAGCCCGCCCTCCGCCCCTCCACCCAGGTGCCGGACCGCGCCCGACGGATGCGCCCGCCGACCGCCGTGGACCACGTCGGTCTCGCCCCGCACCCGGCCCACCGCGTCCACCAGCACCGCCACGGCGGCCACCGCAGGGGCCTCCGGCCGGGCCCCGTGGGCCACGGTGACACGGAACGGGCCTGCGGGCAGCGGGGTGTTGGCCCCCTTGAGGATGATCGTCACACCGTCATCCTGGCACTGCCCGCGATCCGCGGACATGGAAATCCCCACGGTCGTCGACAGCCCGGCGGATCGAGGAGTCCGACCTGCTGACGGACGGTGGTTCGGCCGCTGACCATCAGGATCCGGTCAACCCGGGGACGCACACCGACGAGTTGACCGGGATCACCGGCAGCCGACCGGTGGACGCTCCTACGATCGGCGGACACCGGGGTACGACCGTGGTTCGAGGGGGCACCGTGGCGCGCAGACCCGCACGACGACGCCAGAGTTCCGCACGCCGCGCCAGGCAGGCCCGCGACAACTCCGTCCTGGCCCTCGGCCTCGCGCTCGGGTTGATCGCCCTCGTGGCGTCCGGCCTGGTCTGGCTCGCCCACCACCTGCTCCTCCTGCTGGCGCTGCTGACCGCCGCCCTGGCCGTCACCGCCGTCACGGTCCGCCGCCGGGTGGTGGCCGGCCGCCGCGCGTACGAGTCCCGGGTCGCACAACTGCGGCACATCGGGCCGTTCCTGTCGATGTCGCCGAAGGACTTCGAGCACGCCCTGGCAGTGCTCTGCCGACGCGACGGCTGCACGAACGTCAGCGTCGTCGGCGGCGCCGGCGACCTCGCGGCCGACGTCCTCGCCACCACCCCGGCCGGGAAGCGGATCCTCATCCAGGCCAAGCGCTACGGACCCCGCACCTTCGTCGGATCCCAGGACGTGCAGCAGGTCAACGGGACCTACCGCGACGTCCACGGCTGCGACCTGGCCGCAGTCGTGACCACCAACGCGTTCACCAAGGCCGCCTCCGCGTTCTGCGCCCAGGTCGGCATCCGCACCGTCGACCGCAAGGCCCTCGCCCTGTGGGCGGAGGGCACCGGCGCACCGCCCTGGAACTGACGGCAGACCGCCGGTGCGTTGTCGGAGGTCACCGGCAAGATCATGCCCATGGACACGGACGCCTTCTGGAACCTGATCGAGAGCTGCCGGCGGCAGGCCGGCGGGCCGGGCGAACGGCTCGCCCACCTGCGCGCCGAGCTGTCGCGGCGCCCGGTGACCGACGTCGTGGGCTTCCAGGCCCGCCTCGAGGAGGTGACCGACGACGCCTACAGCTGGGAGCTGTGGGCCGCCGCGGAGCGGATCTTCGGCGGCTGGTGCTCGGACGACGGGTTCTTCTACTTCCGGCTCTGGCTGGTCGGCCTCGGCCGGGCCGCCTTCGAACGGGCCCTGGCCGAGCCCGACAGTCTGGCCGGGGCCCCGGAGGTGCGCCGACTGGTCGGCCGTCCCCGGCGCGCCTGGGACGACGACTGGCCCGACTGGGAATCGCTCGACTACGTCGCGGCCGAGGTCCACGAGGCACTGACCGGGACGCACGACGAGGCAGCCACCTTCTACGACCTCGTCCACGCGGAGGAACGCCCCAGCATCCACCCGGGCGCGGACCCCGCCGGCACCTGCTGGGACGTCTGCGACGAAGCCGCCGCCGCCCGTCGGCTCCCGAAGCTGAGCGGGCTGTTCCCGATCGACCGCACCCGCGGCTGACGCCCGCCGCTGACGCCCACCGCTGACGCCCGCGAACACACCGCTGTGGCACGGCGGAGACACGGTCCACATGGGGCGCACACACGACGGCGGAACGCTGCAGGCATGCTGATCGAACGAGGAGAGGAGGCGGACATGGCACGCGTACTGGTCGTCGAGGACGACCACGGGCTGCGGGAGGCACTGCGGTTGGCGCTGATGGGCCTCGGCCACGACGTCCAGGTGGCGCCGGACGGGCCGATGGGGCTGGCCGCGTTGACCGCACCGGCCGGACCGCCGGCGGAGTGCGTGGTGCTCGACGTGATGATGCCGGGCATGGACGGCTTCGAGGTGTGCCGCGAGATCCGCAGGGTCGGCCGCACCCCCGTCATCATGCTCACCGCCCGCTCGGAACCCATCGACATCGTCGCCGGGCTGGAGTGCGGCGCGGACGACTACGTGGCCAAGCCGGTCGAACCGCGGGTCCTGGACGCCAGGATCAAGGCCGTGCTGCGCCGCGCGACCCCGATCGAGCGGGAGAACGACACGTCCGGAACGGTCCACCTGGGATCGGTCCGGGTCGACACCCGGGCCATGACCGTCACCAAGGACGGGGCACCGGTCGAACTCACACCCACCGAGCTGCGCCTGCTGCTGGAATTCGTCACCCACCCGGGCCAGGTGCTGACCAGGCAGGTCCTGCTCGACCGGGTCTGGGACTACGGGTACCTCGGGGACTCGCGGATCGTCGACGCGTGCGTCTGGCGGCTGCGCGCGAAGACCGAGGACGACCCGGCCCGGCCCACCCTGATCGCCACCGTGCGCGGCGTCGGCTACCGGCTGGACCTCCCGTGAGCGCCCGGCGGACGACGCCCCTGACCAGGCCGCTGCCCCGGCTCCGGCCGCTGCTCCGGCCGCTGCTCCGGCTCCGGCCGCGGACGTTCGCGGGCCGCCTCGGCCTGCGCGGACGGATCGCGGCGAGCGTGCTGCTCGCCCTCCTGCTGCCCTCGGTCCTGCTCTCGGCGCTCTCCTACCGCGCCGAACGCGAACGCCTCCAGCACGACTTCCGGGCCCGGATGCTCTCCACCGCGCTCTCCGACCTCACCTCCGCGGCCAACGCCGTCCGCACCGGCAACGGCCCCAACGCCGTGGCCGCGGCCCACGAGGCACTGTCCGTACGGAAGTTCAACACCTACACGGTCTACGCGCTGACCCCCCAGCGGACCGCGGCCGCACCGGAGGGCCCGCCCGGACCCCCCGAGGACTGGCCGGGCCCGAAACCGTCCCTGGTCTCCGACGCCAGCGACGCGCAGATCACCACCACACCCGTGGCCGCGTTCCTGGCCGCCGACTTCCGGCGCCACGCCCTGGGCGAGCAGGACCTGGTCGTCCTGCGCACACCCGGAGCCGCGTGGCTGACCGTCGGCGCGGTGGTCGGCGTGCAAGGTCCGAACGACCGCTTCCCCGGAGAGCCGGTCGTCGCGGTCGAGTACCACCTCCCGAGCGTGGTGGACGAGCAGGCCGGCGCGTACCTGCGCAGCCTGCTCCAGGTCACCGGCATCACCGTGCTGGTGGGTGCGGCCTTCGCCTGGCTGGTGGCCGGGCGGATCCAGCGGCCGGTACGCGCCGCCGGCGCGGCGGCGCGGGCCTTCGGCGGCGGGGACTTCTCCGTCCGCCTGCCGGTCACCGGACAGGACGAACTCGCCGACCTCAGCCGCGAGTTCAACAACATGGCCGACCAGCTCGCCGAGGCTGTCGGACAGCTCACCGCCCACGAGGCGCGCCACCGCCGCTTCGTCGCCGACGTCAGCCACGAACTGCGCACCCCGACCGCCTCCCTGCTGGCCGCCGCCACGGCCCTGGAACACCCGGACACCCGCGACGCGGCCGTCGAACTGGTGGCGCCGCAACTGCGCCGCCTGGCCCGGCTCACCGAGGAGCTCCTGGAGATCTCCCGGATGGACGCGGGCGAGGTCGTCCTCGACCGCCGCCCGGTGGACCTCGCCGACCTGGCCGCCGACGTCGCCGCGCACAGCGCCGACCCGTCCGGGGTGACCGTGGAACGCCACGGCGACACCGTGGCCGCGGTGGACGCCCGCCGACTGCACGGCGTGGTCTCGAACCTGGTCGGCAACGCCCTCCGGCACGGCGCCCCGCCGGTCCGGGTGACGGTGGAGGGCACGGCGCGCACGGTGACCGTCCGGGTGGCCGACGCCGGACCGGGCGTCCCGGCAGAGCTCCGCGAGCGGATCTTCGACCGCTTCGCCCGCGGCGACGCGGCCCGCACCGGCGGCGAAGGACACGGGCTGGGCCTGGCCATCGCCCGCGAGAACGCCCGCCTGCACGGCGCGAACCTCGACCTCGGACCGGAGCCGCGGGACGGGGGCGGCGTGTTCGTCCTGACGGTGCCGAAGCCACCGGTCGGCGACTGACCGCCCGCGCGCCCGGCGCCGTCCGGCCCGCGCCGCAAGGCCCGGGCCTCCGCTGAACGAAGGCCACGGCTGACCACCCCCGGGGTGGTCAGCCCCCTTCGGCAGCTTCGGCCCGCTCCGCGACATCGGCGGCGACCTGACGCAGCAGCACCGTGGGCGACGGCATCACGGCGTACCAGGTGTTCGCACACGCCTCCGCGACCGCGGCCGGAGCCCACGCGGCGACCACGGGAAGCTCGCAGTGGTCACCGGCCTCCAGCGGAGGCAGCCGCCAGGTGATGGCGCGCGAACCGGTGCAGTCCACGCCCCAGCCGTCGAAGGAGTAGCCGTTCACCTCTTCGGTCAACGCCGCCCACCGCCGGGGAGCCTCGCCGCACTCGGCGGCCCAGCAGATCGCCTCCTCGTCGTTCCCGCCGAAGGTGAGCAGCGTGCCCTCGTCCTCCGCCGTGATCGCGCACAGCCCCTGCCCGCCGTCCCACCCCGCCTCCACGCCCACCGGGAGCTCCGACGGCAGCCCCGCCGAGAACCGCACCCGACCGAGCGGCGCGAACGCGTCCAGCCGCCAGACCGCCCGGCAGCCGGTCAACGGGCCCCAGTGCTCCGGGTCGAGCTCGGGATCGTACGCCGTCAGCAGCAACTCGACCCGCGCCGCGGGACCGGCCCAGCGCGCGACCGTCCGACCACCCGGCAGTTCGAACAGCTCGTCGGGCACCGGCGGAAGGTCGAGACCTCCCACGCCCGTGGCAAAGGTCAACGCGCCGAACGGCGTCTCGACCGCCGGCCGGACGGCGGACGGCACACGGACACGCGGAACACCGGGCAGCAGCACCGCCCCAGCGTATTGCGCCCTCGCCCGCACCCCGCCGGACATGGGGCCCGGCCTCTGCCGGGCGGCCGCTCAGGATCCACCGGCCGGACCCGGGACGACGGAGTCCAGATGCGCGGACACGACGACGTTGTCCCGGTACCCGCCGTGCGCGCGGTCGTACGGGCCGCCGCAGGTGATGACGCGGAGTTCGGGGCGGGGCGCGGGGGAGTAGACGAGGCCGCTGGGGAAGGCGTTCTTGGGGTAGGCGACGACGGAGTCGACGGCGAAGCGGACGACGGTGCGGTCGGCCCGTTCGACGGCGATCTCCGCGCCGGGCGCGAGCTCGACCAGACGGAAGAAGGCGGCCGGGCCCCGGGCTGTGTCGACGTGCCCGGTGACGACGGCCGTCCCCGTCTCGCCGGGACTGGTGCCCTCGGCGTACCAGCCCGCGAGGTTGCTCTCCGACGCGGGTGGCGGCTGGAGGGACCCGTCGGCGGCCAGGTGCAGCCCGATCAGCGGCGCGTCCACAGCCAGCGACGCGATGCGGATCCGCTGCGGCACACCGCGACCGAGCGCCGGTACCGTCTCGGCGGCGGCGACCGGCACGTCTGCCGGAGCTCCGTGCGGCGCCGAGGCGGGGCGGGCACGGTGCGGCAACGACGGGCCGGCAGTGGAGGTCGACCAGGCTCCGCCCGCCAGCAACGCGGACACCACCAGCAGGACCCCCGACGTCCAGGCACCTTCCCGAGCCCTGTCGGCCGACGTCGCACCGGCTGCCCGGTCGCCCGCACGTTCCACGCTCCCACCCTTCCTCTCAGGCCTGACTGACGGCCGACGAGCACGCACCACGCCGGGCCCTCGGCGGGAACCGCACACACGCCCCGCCGAGGGCCCGCAGAAGATGCGACGTCAGTGGATCAACGCCCGCTGCGCCGGACGCGGCGCCGCGCGACGAACGCGCCGCCGGCCGCGAGCACCGAACCACCCGCGAGGGAGATGGCGACGGCCGACTGCCCGCCTCCCGAGTCCCGACCCACACCCGCTGCGACCGGACCGGTCGGAGCGACGACGGCCGCGGCCCCGCTGCTCGCCGAGGCGCTCGGCGCGGCGCTCGGCGCGGCACTGGCCGCGGCACCCGGCGCGGCGGGGGCAGCGCTGCTTCCGGTACCGCTGGGCAGGTCCTCGCAGGCGATGTTGTCGTTGTCGGCATCGAGGTTGTTCGGATCGGAGGGGTCGGCGTTCAGCACCGCCTGGGCCTCCTGCTGCGTGGAGAAGTTCGGGCAGTCCAGGTCGGCGGCCTGGGCGCTGCCCGCGAGCGGCAGGCTCCAGGCGGCGGCGATCAGTAGGGTGGTGGCGACGGTGAGACGCATACGCATGAGGAAGATCCTTACTGTTTGTGAGCGATCTACTACTCATGGTGCCGACGTGGTGCGCGCCCGCCACTCGGCGGCGGTAAATGTGTTGTGGCGCCCGGCCGCCACACGGCACTGTGGACCCGTCGCGCCGAACAGGCCCAGGGACAAGAGGAAGGAGCGCGAGACGTGAACACCGTGATCCGTGTCCAGTCGTATCAGCGCTCCTCGCGGTCCCAGTATCGCGGGACGTCCTCGTAGCGCGCTGACCGGCTTCGTGTCGGGTCGCCCTCGGGGATCGTCTCCCCGCTCGGGCGGCCTTTTTCGTGCCGCCCCGCTGTGCCGGAGGGTGCAACTGGCAGCACACCTGACTCTGGATCAGGCGATCGGGGTTCGAATCCTCGTCCGGCAGCGCAGTACCACTGCAGTACCACGTGTGGAGGGGCCAGCCGATGGGCGCCGGCCGCGGCTCGGAAAGCCGTCGGGGTGCGTGAGCACCCGTGTGGGTTCGACTCCCACCTCCTCCGCCAAGGGCGAGCTGGGCACAGGAGAGCCCCGGGGTCTGTAAAACCCCCGCTTCGGCTGTGACGGTTCGAATCCGTCCTCGCCCACCATCCGTCCGTCGCCGTCCGGGCGTGCCCGTGGGGGGCGAGGGCAGTTGGGCGGGGGGCCTACGGGCGGTTGCCGAGGTAGTTCTGCGGCCCGGTGGAGTACGAGGCGGCCAGTGAGGCCGAGTCGAGCCACGGCTTGATGGACTGGTCCTGGGTCAAGGAGATGTAGAGGGCCCTGGCCTCGGTGACGTACCGGTGGGTGCTGTTGAGGTAGCCGGCCTGGGTGGCGCGGTTGATCGTCGCCGTGGAGTTGGTGCAGACCGCTGCGGCCGGGCCGGTCGGCGGGCACCAGATGGCCCATTCGCCGCTGGCCGCCTCCAGGAGGTCCGCGCGGGCGGCGCCGGCGGCGGTGGCGTCGGGCATGGCGGCCACGGTGACGACGACCAGGATGTGCTCGGCGGTGTCGGTGTAGGTCGCGGCCACGGTGCCGCGGCAGCCGTTGCGGGTGAGGGCGGTCCGGACCCGGCTGGATTCGCGGCCGTCGACGCAGGGTTCCACCCCGCCGCTTCTCATCGTGTACAGCACTCCCTTCGCGTCGGTGAAGTTCTCGGGGAGCAGCGCGTGGGTGGTGAGCGGTGTGCGGTCGGTGTCTGCGGAGTCGAGCGATCCGGGGTCGAAGGCGGTCCGGCTCGTGACGGCGGTCGGCGACGTGAACGTGGACGGGGATACGTACGGGGACGGGGTGGTCTTCGTGGGGCTGGGTGACGCGGTGGCGCTGCGGGTCGGTGACGGCACGAGATGCGTGCTCGACCCGGTCGTGGCCGCGCTCCGTCCGCCGGACGCGCTGCCGCGTCCGGTGTCGCGGGTGGCGGAGACGGCCCAGGCGACCGCGCCGACGGCGAGGACGGACGCGCAGACCACGGCGACGCTCCGCTCGCGGCGGCCGCGCGGCGACGGCGCCTGCCCCGGCTGCGGTGGTACGGGCGGCTGGTCGCCGACGGGGGCCGGCGGCAAGCGGTCGGCGGGCGGTGGCGGTGGGGGAGGTGGGGGCGGTGGGGTCGGGGCGTGGTCGCCGGCTGTCCGGGCGGCGGAGGTGAGGGCGGCGGCGACGGCCGTGGCGTCCGGTCGTCGGGCCGGGTCCTTGGCGAGGAGGGAGGCGACCAGTCGGTCGAGCTCGGCGGGGACGTCCGCGCGGATCGTGCTCGGTGGCGGCGGTACTTCGTCGAGGTGGCGGCGCATCAGCGACCAGGCCTGCTCCCGCTCGGGGAACGGCGGACGGCCGGTCAGCAGGGCGTGCAGCACGCAGCCCAGGGCGTACAGGTCGCAGCGCGCGTCGACGTGCTCGCCGCGCCACTGCTCCGGTGCCATGTAGGCCGGGGTCCCGAACGGCCGGCCGGTCTGCGTCAGGCCCTGGGTGGCCTGCGCGGTCCGGGCGATCCCGAAGTCGCAGAGTTTCAGACGGCCGTCGGACAGCAGGAAGAGGTTGCCGGGTTTCAGGTCGCGGTGCACCACCTGCTGCGCGTGGGCCGCGGCGAGCGCACCGGCGGCCTGTGCCGCGAGGTCGACGGCCCGGGACACCGGAAGGCCGTCCGGGTTGCGGGAGATGAGCTGCCCGAGGTCCGTCCCGCGCAGCAGTTCCATCACGATGAACAGCCGGGTGCCGTGCCGGCCGATGTCGTGGACCACCGTGATGCCGGGGTGCTGGAGGCGGGCGCCGATGGACGCTTCGCGTCGGAACCGGCGCAGCCACTCTTCGCCGGTCTCGAACTCCAGCAGGACCTTCAGCGCGACCGGTCGGCCCAGCTCGACGTCGAACGCCTGCCAGACCTCGCCCATGCCGCCCTGGCCGATCCGCGCGTCGATCCGGTACCTGCCCCCGAGAACGTCCCCCGCCCGCACGCCGCCCCCTCGTCAACTTCCCCTGCGGAAGTGACCATTGTCCAGCACGGGGATCACGGGTGCCAGGCGTTCCGGTCGGGCTCTCCCGCCGCTGCGGCCGTTCGGTCGCGCGTCACCGGGCCGTGGCGCGGGCCGCGGAGGCCGTTCACCGGGGAGGGGCCACCGGCTGCCATTCGATGATCATGATGGTGGCGTCGTCGGTGAGGCCTTCGTCCTGGTGTTCCAGGATGGCGTGGATGAGGCGGCGCAGCGCTTCGGGTGCGGCCTCGCCGGCGGCGGTGGTGCGGATCACGAAGTCGGTGAACCGTTCCAGGCCGAAGAACTCGTGCTGGGCGCCCTTGGCGTCGACGACCCCGTCGGTGTAGAGGAGCAGCCGGTCGCCGGGCTGGAGGGAGAAGGTCTGCACGCTCCGCGGGGTGTCGCCGAGGTGGCCGAGGCCGAGGGGGAGTTCGTCCGGGCCGGCCAGCGCGTCGGGGACGACCTCGTTGGCCCGGATCAGCAGGGGCTGGGGGTGGCCGCAGTTGGCCCAGTGGAGGGTGCCGGTGGCGATGTCGAGCCGGAGGAAGACCCCGGTGGCGAAGCGGTCGGGGAACCACTCGTGCAGTGTGTCGTCGATGGTGGTGATCAGGTCGGGCACGTCGCCGCCGTTGCGCCGGGCGTTGCGGCAGGCAGCGAGGGCGAGTGCGGCGGTGAGCCCGGACGCGAGGTCGTGGCCCATGGCGTCGAGGACGGCGGCGTGCAGGACGCCGTCGGCCAGGGAGTGCTCGAACGCGTCGCCGCCCAGCCGGTAGGCCGGTTCGAGCACGGCGGTGGAGATGACCCGGTCCGTGCAGACGGTGCGCGGTGGCAGGAAGGCGCGGAGCATCTCCGAGGGCAGGCTCATGGTGTCGGCGCGGGTGCCGTGGGCGTAGCTGTCGCTGGTGTCGCGCTTGGAGGTGATGACCATGGCGAGCAGGGCCGCGACCAGGCGGCAGCGGCGGACGGCCTCGCGGTCCAGCGCCGGTGTCCGCAGGCTCAGGACGCCGAGGCGCTCGGCACCGTCGACCAGCGGGAACCACACCGCCAGGCCCGTCGCGTCGTCCTCCTCGACCTGCATCGTGCCGGTGCGGAACGCCCGGCCGGCCAGGGTGCCCTCGATCGGCAGGTCGCGGCCGTCGGCCAGGGCGACCAGGCGGTTCTGCTGGATGTCGGTGAGGTAGACGGCGCTCGATCCGAGACCGAGCGCGCGGGTGTACTGCTCGGCGATGCGGGGGGCGTCCTTCGGGTCGAGGGTTCGTCCGGAGGTGAGGAACTGCTCCAGCATTTCCTCACCGAGGTTCAGGGGCAGGGTCTCGTCCGGCATTCCTCCAGCGGATCCCGGACAGGGCTCCGGAGCGCGCCGACACGGCGGGCGGCGCGGCAGGATGCGCCGAACGGCCGACACCCGGATCCGCGGGACGGGCCCCGCGCGGTGCGGTGGCCCCCCGACGCGCCGTCGACCGGCCGGCGGCGCGTCGGGTGCGCGGTTGTCCGTCGGGCGCGGAGGATGGGAGGAGCGGGCGCACCCGGCGGCGCCCGCCAGCCGTTGACGGCCGGTGGGCGGAGGTCGGTGGGGTTCCGTGGCGGAGGAGCGGGCCCGTGCCCGTCTGGCCGGGCTGGGACGTCGGGTCCGGCGGGGCGCGGGGCGGGTCTGGCGTCAGGGGCGGGAGCTGGAGCTGCTGCACCGTTCGATGGCGTTCGCCACGCTGTTCTTCGTCACCCTGGTGCCGCTGCTGGTGGTGATCGCGGCGGCCCTGCCGGCCCGCGGCAGCGGCGTCGCGGACTGGATCACCGAGGGCCTCGGCGTGTCCGGCAGCTCCGCCGACGCCGTGAACGAGCTGTTCGCCTCCCGCAGCGAGGTGCTGAGCACCACCACGGCGCTGGGCCTGGCGGGCCTCGCCGTGTTCGGGGTGTCGCTGATGGCCGCCGTCCAGAACGCCTACGAGCGGATCTGGCAGCTGGCGCCGGCGCCCTGGCACACCCTGTGGCGGCAGGTCCTCGGCCTGGCGGGGCTGATCGCCCTCATCCTCCTCAGCACCTGGCGCGGCCTGCCCTGGCGCGGCGACGCCGTCTCGCCGGCCCCCCGGATCGCGGTGGGGGCCTGCGGCGGGGTGCTGTACTTCTGGTGGCTGCAGCACCTGCTGCTCGGTGCGCGCATCGCGTGGCTGCGCCTGCTGCCCGGTGCGTTCGCCACCGTGGCGGCGTTCGCCGGTCTGCGGTACTTCTCCGAGGTGGTCTTCGCCCCGCTGATGGTGTCCAACGCGGTCTCGTACGGCGCGGTGGGCACCATCCTGGTGGTGCAGTCCTGGCTGATCGGCGTGGGGTACACCGTGTACGGGGGTGCGCTCGCCGGCCGGCTCCTCGCGGCCTCCAGCCCGCCGGACGGCGGGCGCAGCCCCTGACGCGGCGGACGCTACTCGCGCGCGCTCGGCACCTTCAGCGGGTCGCGGGTGGCCGTCCGCTTCGCCTCCTCCATGCGCTCGCCGAGTTCCAGGAGCCGGTTGCGGCCCATCGCCTTGCGGACCTCGGGGAACCAGTCCTGCTCCTCCTCCTCGACGTGGTGGCGCACGTTCTCGATCAGCACGGTCACCTTCGCGTCGAAGCGCTCGTCGGAGGGGTCGAGGTCGGCCAGCTCGGAGAGCATCCAGACGACCACGTGGTGCTCCTCGACGCTCTCCAGGACGTGGTCCCGGGTGTCGGGGGCGGCCTCGCGGGCGGCCGGGTAGAAGACCTGCTCCTCGATCACGGCGTGCACGGTGAGTTCTTCGATCACCTGGTCGACGATGCGGCGCTTCTCGTCGTGGGCGTCCTCGCCGGCCTTCTCGAAGGCCTTGAACAGCTTCTCCACGGTCTTGTGGTCGTTCCTCAGCAGCACGATCGCGTCCATCTGCGCGGTTCCTCTCCGGCTTCGACTCCGTCCTGGGGTGGGCGTGTACCCCGTCGGCGGGTTCCGAGACGGGCCGGAGGCGAACCGCTTCGCCGGGCCGGCCCGGCCCGGCGAAGCGCGGCTCCGGTCACGGCCGCCGGTGGTGCCGTGACCAGATCCGGACGGCGAGCAGGGCCAGGGCGGCGAGGGCGCCGGCCGCGCTGCCCAGGGCGACGTCGCGGCCCTCGTTCCCGCCGGTCACCAGGCCGACGGTGAGCAGGCCGGCGACGTACGCGGTGAACGCCCATCCGAGATCCGTCCAGCGCATGTCCGCCGCACCTCCGGCCGGCCGCCGGTCTCAGGACCGGTAGTACTCGTCCTTGGTGAGGTTCCCCGGCGTGCGGCGGACGTGGCTGGTCAGGCCGCCGGTCAGCCCCGACGCGCTGGTGTCGCCGGCCCGGACGGTGACGGCGGACAGGGGGATCGCGACGCTCTCCAGCGAGCGGCGCTCCGCGTCGACGCCCCACCGGTAGGCGGTCAGGCCGCCCGCGACCATGAGGACGGCTCCGACCGCGTACCCGGCGAACACCCGCCACGGATCGGCGCCGTCGCCGATCAGGGTGGCGAACAGCCACGGGGCCACGACGCCGCCGAAGAGCATGGAGACGGCGAAGAAGAACGAGATGGCCTGGGCCCGCATCTCCACCGGGAAGATCTCGCTGACGGTGAGGTAGGCGGACGAGGCGGCGGCGGAGGCGATGAAGAAGATGACGCACCACAGGACGGTCTGGGTGACGGCACTGAGCATCCCCGCCGCGAAGAGCCATCCGGTGGCGAACAGCAGGAGACCGGACGCGCAGTACGTGGCACCGATCATGCGCCGCCGGCCGACCGTGTCGAAGAGGCGCCCGAGGACGAACGGCCCCATGAGGTTGCCCACGGCGAACGGGAAGATGAAGTAGGCCACCGCGCCGCCGTGGATGTCGTAGAACTCGGCGAGGATCAGGGCGTAGGTGAAGAAGATCGCGTTGTAGAGGAACGACTGGGTCACCATCAGCATGAACCCGAGGACGGAGCGCTTGCGGTAGTCGCGGAACAGGATCCGCGCGAGTTCCCGGTAGCTGACCGGCGGTCGGGGCCTGAGCTCGATCCCTTCGCTCTCCGGCACCGGTTCCAGGCGCGCCCCACCGCGCTCGACCTGACGTTCGATGTCGTCGACGACCCGCTCCGCCTCGGCCGGCCTGCCGTGCGTGAGCAGCCAGCGCGGACTCTCCGGCAGCGTACGGCGCAGGCCCCAGATCAGGGCGCCGATCACCGGCCCGACCAGCAGGCCCAGCCGCCAGCCGACGTCCAGTCCGAACAGTGCCGGGTTGAGGAACGCCAGGTTGGCCGCGGCCCCGATCATCGCGCCCAGCCAGTAGGTTCCGTTGACGGCCAGGTCCGCGTGGCCGCGGTGGCGGCTCGGGATCAGCTCGTCGATGGCGGAGTTCAGGGCGGCGTACTCCCCGCCGATACCGGCACCGGCGATGAAACGGGTGACCGCGAAGAACGCGAAGTTCATCGACAGCGCGGTGAGGCCGTTGCCCACCAGGTAGACGCCGAGCGTGGCGATGAACAGCTTGCGCCTGCCCAGCCGGTCGGCCAGGCGGCCGAAGAACAGCGCGCCGAAGACCTCGCCGAGCAGGTAGATGCTGGCCGTCAGGCCGACCTGGCCGGACGAGAACCCCAGGGTCTGCTGGTCCCGGAGCCGGTCCGCGATGGAACCGGCGATGGTGATCTCGATCCCGTCCAGCACCCAGGTGATCCCGAGCGCGATGACCACCTTCCAGTGGAAGGTGCTCCAGGGCAGGCGGTCCATCCGCTGCGGCACGGTGCTGCGCAGCGGGGCCGCCCGGGTCGGGGCCTCGGTTCGATGGACCGTCATGGCGTCCTCCTTCGCGGTCGACATGTCCTCGCTCAGGCGGTCGCTCCTACCCCGGGAGAGCCGGTGTAGACGGCGACCCGGTCGCGTCCGTCCTCCGGCCGGGCGGGCCGCCCGCCGCTGGGCGGGTGGCGGCCCGCCCGGCGGCGGAGACCGGGGCAGCCGGGTCCGTGCTCGCCGTGGGCCGGGGACAACAGCCGCGTCGGAGACGGCTGCCCGGACAGCGGCGTCCTACACGTCGGAGCCGTGGAGGCGGTGGGGGCCGTCGGAGCCGTCGGCATCGTCCGGCCAGGTGCGGGTGGAGCGGGGCTCGACGTAGGGCTCCTCACCGGGCGGCATCCCGGACAGGACGGCCTGCTCGCGGGCGAGTTCGGCGTCCAGTTCCAGGCCCAGCAGGACGGCGAGGTTGGTCAGCCACAGCCAGACCAGGAAGACGATGACGGCCGCGACCGTGCCGTACGTCCGGTTGTAGGAGGCGAAGTTCGCCACGTACGCGGCGAAGCCGCCCGAGAGGGCGAGCCAGAGCAGCACCGCGAGCGTGCTGCCCGGGGTGATCCAGCGCAGGCTGCGGCCGCGGACGTTCGGGGCGGCCCAGTACAGCAGGGCGATCAGGAAGGTGACCAGCACGACCAGGACCGGCCACTTCACGACCCCCCAGACGGCGAGGGCGGTGCGGCCGATGCCGAGCAGGTCGCCGGCCCAACGGGCGACCTGCCCGGTGAGGACGACGATGCCGGCGCACACGACGAGCAGCAGCATGGTCAGCAGCGTGAGGCCGATCCGCAGCGGGGTGGTCTTCCACACCGGTCGGCCCTCGCGGATGTCGTAGACGGCGTTGCCCGCGCGCATGAACGCGCCGATGTACCCGGACGCCGACCAGAGCGCACCGGCGAGGCCGACGACGGCGACGACCCCGCCGGTGCCCGGGCTCGACCGGAGCTGGGTGATCGCGTCGTGCAGGACGTCGCGCACCGCGCCGGGGGCGAGGGCCTGGACGTTGTCCAGCAGCGTCTCCGTGGTGCCGGCGCCGATCAGGCCGAGCAGGGACACCAGGACCAGCAGCGCGGGGAAGATCGCCAGCACCCCGTAGTAGGTGAGGGCCGCGGCGCGGTCCGGTAGCTCGTCGTCGAGGAACTCGCGGCCGGTGCGTCCGAGGACCGCCACCCACCCCCGCCCCGGGATGTCGGTGGGGCCGGTGGGGCCGCCGTCGCCGCCCGGGCCGGGGATCTTGGTGGGACGGGCTGGGCCGCCGTCGCTGCCCGGGCCGGGGGCGGTCGGTTCGTGCCCCTGTCGGGGCCTGCGGTGGAGTGGCATGCCGGGGCGTGTGCCCACCTCCATCAGGCGCATTCTCCGGCGGATCCGGCAGCGCGGGGCGGACGGCGCGGGCGGCGCGGGCGCGGGGCGGCTCCGGGGCGGAACGGCCCCGCCCCGCGGGGTCGGGTCTCAGAAAGTGTTGGGTAATTGATCAACTGCTTGGCGTGATGCCCTGGCGGTGATCTTTGCGGCCACGGTGTCCGTGAAGATCACCGCCATGTGTGTCTGTGCGTGCAAGCCTTCCTATTCCTCGTCGTTGACGGATGCCCAGTGGGCGGCGATCGAGCCGCTGCTGCCGGTGCGGGATCCGCGCAGGGCGGGTCGGCCGCTGAAGTTCCCGCGCCGGCTGGTCGTGGACACGGTGCTGTATGTGCTGGTCAGCGGTTGCGCCTGGCGGTTGGTGCCGCACGATCTGGCCCCGTGGGACGCGGCCTACCGGTGGTTCCGGGCCTGGACTGCGGACGGCACCTGGAACCGGGTCCACGACACGCTGCGCGAGCGGGTGCGGGTGGCGGACGGGCGGGATCCGCAGCCCTCGGCGGCGGTGCTGGACTCGCAGTCCGCCCGCAGCCACCAGGGCGGGCAGGCGATCGGCTACGACGCGGGCAAGCGCGTGCGGGGCCGCAAGCGGCACCTGCTCGTGGACACCTGCGGACTGGTGCTGCGGGCGGTGGTGCACTCGGCCTCGGTGCAGGACCGGGCAGGCGCGAAGCTGGTCCTCGCCGGGATCCGGAGCTCGTTTCCGCAGGTCGGGCCGGTCTGGGTGGACGGCGGATACGTGAACGTGGTCGACGCGGGACTGGTCGGCTGGGCGGCCGAGCACGAAGGGCTGGAGATCGTTGCGGTGCCGCGCAACGCCGATGTGAAAGGGTTCCAGGTACTGCCCCGCAGGTGGGTGGTCGAGCGGACATTCTCCTGGCTGGGACGGTGCAGACGGTTGGCACGGGACTACGAGCGCAAGACCGCGCACGCCGAAGCGATGATCAAGGTCGCGATGATCCGGCTCATGGCCGCCCGCCTCGCCGGCGAGGAGATCGAACCGCACGGTCCCATCGAGACCGAAGCGGCCCGCCGCCTCGCCGACGACCTCAAGAACGAGTGATCATCCGATTACCCAACACTTTCTCAGCCGTCGAGGGTCGCGGCGGCCTCGCGGATGACGTCCAGGACGACGTCGGGGTGGGAGAGCATCGGCACGTGGCTGCTGTCGACGGCGCGGGTCTTGGCGCCGATGCGTTCGGCGGTCGCCCGCTGCAGGTCCGGGTTGACGGTGCGGTCGTCGTTGGCGACGACGTACCAGCTCGGGGTCGTGCGCCAGGCGGTGCCGGGCACCTGCTGGGCGAACAGGTCCGGGACCGGCACGGCGCCCGTCGCGAGGACGAGCTTCTGCTCGGCGGCGGGCAGGTCGCCGCAGAAGTCGCCGATGCCGGACTCGAGGAGCCAGATCCGGCCGTCGGTGACGTCGAGGTGCCCGAAGACCGGCATGGTGGGGAACTTGTCCTGCTGGTCCTGCGTCGTCTCGCCCTCGTCGGGAGCGAGGGCGGCGAGGTAGACCAGGGCGCCGACCCGGTCGTGGGTGCCGGCCTTGGTGATGAGCGTGCCGCCGTAGGAGTGGCCGACGAGGACGACCGGGCCGGGCACGTGGTTGATGGCCCGGGTGACGCACGCGACGTCGCCCTCGAGCGAGTCGAGGCCGTGCTGCGAGGCGTACACCTCGCGGCCCTCGGCCTGGAGCGCGGGGATGAGCTTGTTGAAGCACGACCCGTCGGCCCAGAGTCCGTGGGCGAAGACGATGCTGGCCTTGCTGGCCATCGGTTCCTCCTTCGTCGGTTTCACGCGGTGCGGCCACCCTACGTTGCGTAGCCGTTCGGTGACTCCCGGCTCGCGCATCCACCGTTCCGTCGTACGGCCGAAGAATTCTTCCCGGGGACCGATGAGTCCGGGGGCCCGCGGCAGTCAGACCTGCGAAAGCACCCACAGCCGACCGGGGAGTCCCGAGATGTCCAGCACCCGTACCGCCGCCACCACCGTCACCGCCGCCGCCACCGACCCGAAGCAGGGCAAGGCCGCCGTCCGGACGGTCTGGACGCTGCGGATCGTCCTCGCGCTGTTCTTCGCGCTGGCGAGCGCGCTGCCCAAGCTCCTCGCGCTCCCCGCCGCCACGACCGTCTTCGACGCGATCGGGGCGGGCCACTGGTTCATGTACGTCACCGGGCTGGTGGAGCTGGCCGGAGCGGTCGGCCTGCTGCTGCCCCGGCTGGCCGGGCCGGCCGCGACGGCGCTGATCGTCTTCCTGGTGTTCGCGTTCGTCACCCAGCTCACCGCGATGCACGGCGAGAACGCCGGGACGCCGTTCCTCTTCATGGTGCCGCTCGCCGTCGTCGCGTGGCACCGGCGCGCCGAGACCGCGGCCCTGGTCGGCCGCCGGCCCTGACCCGACAGGCGGGGTCGCGGTGCGTGCGTCGCGGTTTCGGGGGTAGCCGAACGCCGTTGTCTGCCAGGAGGAGTGGTGAGAATGGGTATCGGTGGCTGTGTCCTGCTGTTCGCCCTCGGCGCGGTACTGGCGTTCGGGGTCGACTGGCACCTGTCGGGCGTGAACGTCCACGTCGTGGGCTGGATCGTGATGCTCGCGGGCCTGCTCGGGCTGTTCACGTACGCGAGCATCTACAAGCGCCGGCGGTACGGGAGCCGTGCCGGGGCCGACGAGGTCGTCGAGGAGCGCCGGTACTACGACCAGCCCTGACGCCCCGTCCGTCAGCCGGAACGCATGCGTGCACCGACCACCCGGTGGGGGTCGGTGCACGCGCCGTCTGTGCCCCGGTCCAGGCCTCAGTCCAGGACGCCGACGGCGTGCGCGATCACGAGCAGCGAGGTGATGAGCGCCGCGACGCTCTCGACGGCCATCAGTGCCTTGGCCCGGGTGGAGAGCGGCATGGTGTCGGTCGGGCTGAAGGCGGTGGAGTTGGTCACCGACACGTACAGGTAGTCCATCAGGGTCGGCACCCAGTCGGAGGTGCGACTGGATCCGTCGGCGACCTCCTCGACGGCGTCGTCGTTCTCGTCCTGGGAGAAGCGGAAGTCCGCGAGCGGCAGTTCGGACCGTTTCGCCTGGGTGCGGACCACCGGGCCGCCGCGGTCGAGCTCCCAGAAGGCCAGGCCGAAGACGATGACGCTGGTGGCCCAGACCTGGAGCGCCGCGAGCAGCAGCGGGCCGCCGTTCTGGGCCCGCTCGGTGACCATGGCGTCGATCAGCAGGCCGAGCGCGACGAGGTTGCTGACGCCGATCATCGCGACCAGTGTCAGCGACAGCGTCCTGGACAGCCTGTTCTGCCGGGTCATCCGCCGCGGATTGACCGCGATCAGCGGCACCAGCAGCAGCACCTCCAACCCCGGCAGGACGAACCGCGGGGCGATCAGCAGCTGCTGCGGCAGGACGAGGTACAGCAGGATCGCCACGAGGGTCGCCAGTACGGCGGGCAGCCGGGCCTCGCCACGGCGCTCGTGCCGGGCGAAGCGCTGCCGCGCCTTCGTCCGGTGCTCGTTCGGTGGCCGCTCGTCGGCGCCCATGGTCTCGACCTCCCCGGTTGCAAGGGTTGACTCTCTCCCAGGGGCTTCCCCCGTTTCCGGAACCCACGCGTCCGAGGCGGGCGGGCAGGCGACGGGGGCGGGGGCGCCGTACGGTCAATCGGGCCCGGAGGCGGCGCCGCAGACGGTGATGCGGTGGCCGAGGCCGAAGTAGGTGACCGGGTCGCCGCAGATCTTCTCGACGGCGGCCAGCCCGGCGCTCGCCTGCCCGAGCCCCTCCACCGAGGCGCGCGCGGCAACGTAGAAGTGCCACTGCCCGACGTCGAGGGGATCGTAGTCGGCGTGGTTGCGCGCGGTGTGGAGCGCGAAGACGTAGACGTCGGCGTTGTACGACGGGTCGGGGGAGGTCCCGGAGCCGGGCGACCAGGTGCGTCCCCGCAGACGGGAGAAGCGGATCGTCGACAGCCGGGACTGCCCCCAGGCCTGGAGGTAGGCGCTGGTCTTGACCTCGATCCGAAGCCCGCACGGTGCGAGGACGTCGAAGCTCTCCCACTCTGCGTTCCGGTCCGGCGCCCCGACGGCGCGGTGCACCAGGAACTCGGCGAGCAGCCCCCGGGTGGTGTTGGTCCGCAGGTCGGGCAGGGCGTAGCGCCAGAAGTCGAGCACCGTTGCGCCGTCCGCACCCCGGAACGCCTCCGTACCCGCGAGCGGTACCGGCGGGGACGGGGCGTGCGGGCCGCGGGGAGCGGCGAGGTCGAAGGACATGCGGTCAGCCTGCCGCCCGGCCGGAGGGCCGCCTGACGGTCCGACGCCGCGCGGAGCGCCGGCGCCCGCGGCGGACGGGAACGAAAGGGGTGGGCGGAGCGCTGCGCGCCGTGGGCGGCAGGCGCGCGAGCGTTCACCCGAACGGGACGGCGGGTGCGCGGCGTCCGGGCCACCGCGTACCCGCCGAGCCCCAGGTGGGTCAGCCCCCGCCGTAGGTGGCCTGGGTGACGGCGAAGACGTTGCGCCCGCCGGTGGTCTCCTGCAGGGACCACAGCAGGTCGGGGTCGGTGGTGTCCTCCCAGTACGAGATGCTCTCGCCGCCACCCACCCAGGCGAAGGTCGAGGGGCCCGCCGTCGGCGTCCAGTAGTAGAGCTTCTTCTGGCCCGAGGAGTTGAACCACCACCGGCCGTTGTGCGAGGCGACGCCGTTGAGGTTGTACCAGGGCAGCTGGAGCGCCTGGCTCGCGGTCGTCGTCGCGGCGAAGGTCGTCGCCCCGGACGCGAACGGGAAGCGCACGGCCCGCGGCGGCCGGTTGGGGTAGTCCGTGCAGGACGACTGGCAGGTGTACTCGGTCATCACGATCGACTTGCTCACCCGGTCGAGGGAGATCGACGACCACGCCAGCTTGTCGGCGGAGGTGGTCTGCGCGGTGACGGTGCCGATCTGCGGCAGCACGTAGGCGTAGTTGTGCGCGTAGTACACGGAGCCCGACTGGCGGCCGATCTGGTCGGCGGTACCGCCGGTGTCGGTGTTGAGGATCTTGCGCATGTCGAAGACGCGCATGCCGCGCCCGGTGTCAGCGACGTAGAGGTAGTTGCCGTACCAGGACACGCCGCCCGCGTGGATCGGGATGTCCTTGAAGCTCGGCGCCGCCGCCGTCCCGGTCGGCTCCACCAGGAGGATCTTGCGGTACTTGTTCGGGAAGGTGGCGTCCCAGTCGGCCAGCGTGATCCGGCTGCGCTGCTGCGCGCCGCCGCAACCGTCCTTGGTGTACCAGCTCACCAGCACCAGCTGGTGGCCGTCGTAGTTGCCGCTGTCGGCGGTCCCCACGGCGTCCCGGCTGGTCGTGATGCCCTGCGGGAAGCTCTGGCAGTCGGAATTGTCGCCGTCGTCGAACCGGAAGCCGGTGGACAGGCCGGCGACCGAGAAGGACGAGGGGAGCGGCTGCCGGTCGTGGTTGGCGTTCTCCATCACCGTGTGGACGGCGGAGGTCCCCAGCGTCGTGACGAGGGCCGAGTTGAGGGTGTCGAACTGGTGGTAGTCCGCGGTCAGGGTGAACTGGGACGCGGGCAGGGCGGTCGGGGCTGCGGCGGCCGCTGCCGGCGACGCGCCGAGGAGCGCACCGCTGACGGCCAGACCCGCTGCGAGCACCGCATTCGCCACGCTCCGGACTTGACGGATCATCAATGCTGGCCTCTCCGCGCGACTCGATCAACGGCCCCTCACGCTAGGCGCGGTCTGAGCATGTCCGCAACACTCCGGCTCCGCGGCGGCGCGCTTCCACGACTTCCGCACCGTCAAACCACCGGCCGGGCACAGGGGTCGAGTCCCGGCCAATCTCCGTTCGGTGACGGCTGGACGCGGCGGGCCGGGGCAGACGACGGCCGGGGCCGCAGTGGCCCCGGCCGTCGAAGGAGACCACCATGAACGCACCGGTGAACCTGTCCACCGCGGAGCTCGCCGCCGAGGCCGCCGAGCTGGTCCGATCCGCCGCCCTCGCCACCGGCCCCGACGGCCGGCCCGGCCTGGTGCACTCGGCGGACGCCGCCGAGACCGTGGCAGCACTCGCCGGCCTGACCGCCCGGCTGCCCGAACTCCTCGACCAGCTCGCCTCGTTCCTCAGCAGCGAACAGGCCGCCGGACGCATCGGCCCGGCCCGCGGCGCCACCGAGGACGCCGCCCACGACGCGCTCCGGGCGGCCCGCGACGCCCGCGAGCAGCTCTACGAGGCGGGCCGGACCGCCGCGCTGCTCGCGGAGTCGGTGGCGTCGGCCGCGGCCGTGCTCGCCCCGCTCGGAGCCGCCGCCCACCCGGTGGGCAAGCCCACCATCCCGCACGTGTGACACCTCCGGGGAGCGCCCCGTCACCCCCCGGCCCGCGCCCCCGGGCTGTCCTGACGGATCGCCAGGGGCGCTCCGCCGCACGGGATATCCCGACGACACCACCCGCCGACGGCGCTACGCTCCCCGGGGACGGGGAGGTGGGCCCATGGGACGCGGCAGGTCGCCCCAGGAGAAGAAGCAGCTGAGCTACGCGAAGGACCGGCGCAACCACTACGGCGAGAACGACAAGAGCTCCCGGCGGAACATCCGCCGCAACAAGCAGGCCGTCAACAGCGCCAACCGGCGGCTCGCCCGCACCGTGCTGGTCACGGCCACCGGACCTCTCGGGCCGGACGACGCCCCGGCCGACGCCGTCGAACAGGACCTGCTCCGCCGACGCCCCAAGACCTGGCGGAAGTCCCCCGATGCGCCCCTGGGCGCGGCCGTCGTCCGGGCCCTCGGCCGCCGGGCACGGCTCGGGATCGACGAGCCCGAAGGGGCCCAGCAGCGGATCCGCCGGGTCCGCGCAGGCCTCCGCGGGCCGGCCCGCAGCGCCACCGACGAGCTGTGAGCGGTGGTACCCGCCGACGGGCCTGATTGACGAGGACCCGGGCCGGTCTCTGGAGCGGCCGCCGTCAGGCGTCCAGCACCTGGTCGCCGCGCCTGACCACCGGCGGTTCCGTCGACCAGGGGAAGTTGATCCAGCCGTCGGTCCGCTTCCACACGTACTCGCACTTCACCAGCGACTGCGTCTTCTCGTACAGGACGGCCGACCGCACCTCGGCGACGTGGCTGAGACAGAAGTCGTGGACCAGTTGCAGGGTCTTGCCGGTGTCGGCCACGTCGTCGGCGATCAGGACCTTCTTGTCGGTGAAGTCGACCTCCTGGGGGACGGGCGCCAGCATCACCGGGAACTCGAGCGTGGTGCCCACACCGGTGTAGAACTCGACGTTCACCAGGTGCAGGTTCTTGCAGTCCAGCGCGTACGCCAGACCGCCGGCCACGAACACACCGCCGCGGGCGATGCTCAGAATCAGATCGGGCTCGTACCCGTCGTCGGCGATCGTCTGCGCGAGCTCGCGCATCGCCCGGCCGAAGGTCTGGTAGTCCAGCGTCTCGCGGAAGTCAGTCACAGCGCCCAGTCTCCCCGGCCGCCCGCCCGGCGGCGAGCACCGCCGCGCACGCTCACAGGTCGATCCCGGGACGGGCGGGTCGAGGAGATCAGGGCCCCGGCGGGCCGACTCGGTCGGCGTACCCGCCGGAGGGGACCAGGCGCCGCACGGTCACCTCCCTCGCCGTCCGGGTCAGCCGGACTCGTTCACGGTCGCACCGTTCCCTCCGGGGCCGGAGAGGGTCCAGACGTCGGCCCAGGCCCGCTGACCCGGTGTGCAGTGGTAGCAGTGGGCGACGAGACCGTCGTGGTTGTACCACTCGTGGGCCCCGCAGTCCTGGCTGCCCTTGCGGGCCGGCCCCCACTCGATCAGGAACCACGGCAGGTGCCTGCGCAGGCGGGTGCGCCATCGATAACGGCCGGTCCGAGTCATCCCGGCAGCTTATCTGCGGCCGGTGGTCGCGCGGATCCCGGGGCTCGCCACCGACACCGGACCGAGCGGGGCTACCGCGTGAAGCGGCGCCAGTAGGACCAGTGCTCCGGGGGCGCGGGGCGGTCGGGGTCGGGGTCGTCGGGGGGTGTGGGACGGGTGCCGAAGAAATAGCCGTGGAGGTCGAGGAGGAAGCCGTAGAGCTCGCCCTCGGAGTAGAAGTGCATGTCGTGGTGGGTGATGGCGTGCCAGGTGTCCAGGCCGGCGGGCTGTTGCTCCAACAGGTGTTCCAGGCTGGTGCGCAGGCGTGCGGCGTAGGCGCGGTCGCGGGCGAGCGCGCGCTTATCCTCGACGAGGTCGATGCCGATGTTCGGGTGGAGGAAGTAGCGGTAGAAGGCCCGGAGTCGGCCGTCCTCGCCCCAGCCGGGGATGTCGCGGGCGCTCCAGACGGGCGGTCCGGCCTTGAGGTGGGTGAGTTTCGGGCGGTCGGTCATGTCGTCGGCCCAGGTGCCGGGGGTGCCGGGGGTGCGGGGGGCGTCGAGGAGGTCGGCAGCGCGTAGTTCCACGAGTACTTGATCTGGTCCTCGGTGGTGGCCGCGCCGCCCTGGACGACGGCGTAGCGGACCTCGGCGGGCGGTCGCTGCGGCGGGTGCCCGGGGGCGGTGGTCACGAGGCCGTCATCTCCTCGAGGTCGGCGAGCAGTTCGGAGGCGGCGACGGCGTCGAGGTCGCCGAAGCGCAGCGGGTAGTCGCGGCCCGACCAGTGGTCGCGGGGGACGGTGTCCAGCCAGACCGTCTCGAAGGTCTGGTCGGGGGACTCGTTGACCACGCCCACCCAGATGCCCTGGTCGAGCTGGATCACCAGGTGGCAGCCGTCGGATATCCGCTTGGAGAACCAGCGCTCGACGCCGGCGTCCTGCGGGACGCCGCGCTCCCAGCCCTTCTTGGTCATGCCGAGCAGCCGGCCCACCGGCACGGTGACGCCCTCGAAGCGCAGCAGCCGACCGGAACCGGCCTCCTGCGCGGTCAGCCGGCGCACCGGACGGCCCAGTTGCGGGAACGGCTGCAGGATCTCGTGGTCCGCGAACAGCTCCGCCCACACCGGCAGCTGCTCACCGAGGTGCAGCGGGTGGGCCAGGCGCACGCTCGCGCCCTCGGGCAGGGCGAACGCCTCGTCGGACGCGTCGGCCAAGGTCCGGTCCTCGGCGACCCGGAAGGCCACGGTCGGTGCGTCGGCCACGTCCGCCAGCCAGACCAGACGGCGCGCCAGGTGCCGGACCAGCGGGTGGCGCAGGAACAGCTCGTCGAACTCCGTCGCCGACCAGGAGCGGCCGGCGACCATCGCCGCCTCCAGCCGGCGGATCTGGTCGGCGGCCACCGCGCGGACGTCCTTCTTCAACGCGGCGAACCGCTTGCGCTCCGCCGGGGCCAGCTCCCGGTCGTCCCGGGCGCCCGGCACCGGCAGCTCCTTGTGCCGCTTGCCGTCGGCGTCCAGCACGTACGGGCGCAGCTGCTCGTCGAAGCCCACGGTGAACCGGCGCGGACCGTAGTCGACGACCGTCGTGCCGTCCGCGTCCAGGCCGAGATCCGGCACCAGCCGGTCCGACAGCTGCTCCCCGGTCAGCCCGAGTTCCTCCGCGACCTCGGCGATCTTCTCCTGGGCGCGCTGCTTGAGCGCCTTGAACTTCACCCGCTGGGCGATCGTGTGCAGGTGCAGCAGCGCCACGTCGGTGCCGATCTCCGCCAGCACGTTCAGGCCCTCCACCGCGCGGTGGTGGGCGCCCTCGCCGGGCCACTCGCGGACGATCGGGGTGAGCCGGCGGACCGTGTCGTCGTCCCCGAGCACCCCGAGCGCGTGCAGCACCCAGCTCTCTTTGGCGGGCATCGCCGCCTGCCGCCACTCCTCGAACATCGCCCAGCCGAGCGCCGCCAGCGAGTCCGGCCGGCAGGCGTCGACGGCCACGGCGAGAGCCGGGTACGGGTCGCCCGGCTTGGACAGGGCCAGCATCGTCAGCACGTGCCCGGTCGCGGCGTCCGGCAGCGCCTCGCCGGAGGCGAGCAGCAGCTGCGGCAGGACGGCGGGCTGCAGCCAGGCCGGCAGCACCGGCATCCGGGCGGGCAGCGCGTTCTCCCACGGGTCCGAACCCAGCGCCTCGGCGAGGATCCCGGCCGCCTCCTCGCCGTAGCGGTCCGCCGCGGCGGCCAGCAGGGCATCGGCACCCTCGGCCGCGGCGACCAACCGCAGCGCCTGCTCGGCCGCCCGACGGGCCGCACCGACCGGACCCACCGCGTCGGGCACCAGCAGCACGGCGGCCGGGACACCGTGCCGGGCGAACCACGAACGCGCGGTCTCCTGAACCGACTTGAGTCGGACCAGGGCGTCCGCCATCACCCGGGCCGCGGTCACGTCCAGGACCGGGAACAGCAGCGGCGCCAGGGTGGCGGGCTGCGTCCGGGCGGCGTGGAGCACCGTCGGCACCGCCGCCGGACCGTACGTGGCGAGGACCGGGCGCAAGCACTCCAGCCCGTTCCACAGGTCGCCCGGCCGCCAGTCCGCGACGTACGGGGACAGCTCCTCCACCGGCCCCTGGAGGAGCAGACGGGTCGCGTACCAGAGACCGGCGTGCTCGTTGAGCACCCGCTCGGCGGTCACCGCCCAGTCGGTGTTCGCCGGGTACTCGTGGCCGGTGTGCTCCGTGCGGGCCCAGCGCTCCCGCTCACCGTCGCGCCACAGCAGCACCGAGGCGGCGTCCGGCTGCAGGCCGGCCAGCACGCGCGGCTTGCTCGGGGGGCGCTTGCGGGTCCACGGCGGCGAGACCAGCACGGGCGGCAGCGCCTCCGGCGCGGCCTCGGCCACCCGCGCGGCGGCAGCGTCCATCGAGCGGACCAACTCGGCCGCCGCGGAATCGAGTCGTGGCAGGATGGCGGGCAACTGGGCGCGGTGCAGCCGGACATGGCTGTCGAGCAACTGCCGGGCGGCGGGCGCGTTCTTGCCCGACCCCGTGGCCGTCCCCGTGGCCGTCTCCGCGAGCAGCCGCACGGCCCGGACCGGATACCGGGTCATGGCCTTCTGCAGCGCGGCCCGGGAGTGCTTGTCGTCCAACCGGGAGAGCAGGAACCGGAAGGCGTCGTCGGTCGGGAAGACCGTCGCCGCGTCGGTGACGGCCCGGATGTGGTCCGTGCCGTAGCCCTGCTCGACCGCCTCCGGGAGCAGCGGCACGCAGGCCGTCCCCACCGAGTCGGCGAGCGTCGCGAAGAAGTCCACCGTCCAGGCGTTCCAGAGGAGCTGAGGCCTGAGGCCGAGGCCCCGCAGCTGCGCAGGGTCGTCCAGCGACTGCATCAGCATCGTCCGCAGCCACGGGCCGTCGTCGACGTACGGCCCGTCCGCCAGGCACTCGTCCGCCCAGCCCGGCGTCCCCGGGGCGAGGAAGACCGTGACGACCCGGCGCTGGGGCGTGGTCCGGCACACCGCCAGGGCGTCCACCGCCTCGCGGTAGGACGCCTCGTCGGTGACGGCGAGCAGGGCCCGCACCAGGGTCGCCACGCGGTGCCCCGAGTGCCAGGTGCCGCTGGTGTAGTGCGGCCCCTGGAGGCGGGGCCGGCACAGCATCATGTCGGAGCGGTGACGGCCGGCCTGCTGGTAGGCGGTGTGCACCTCGAAGACCTCGACCGCCGCCAGGGCGGCGAAGGCCGGCCCGTGCTGGGCGGCCCACCGGTCCACGATCGGCAGCCGCTTCAGCAGGGTGTCACCCATCACCGAGAACAGCATGCTCGCCACCGCCGCCGCACCGAGCGCGTCCGGTTCACCGGCCAGGTACGCATGCGCGGCGCGGACCAGCTCGGGGTCGGAGGCCGGAGCGGCGAGCACCTGGTCGATCCAGGCCTGGTGCTCCGCGAGATCGGCGGACTCCAGGCCCCGGCCGTCGCGCGCGGCCGGGGCGGAGGCGGGTGTCGCGCGGGAGCGGCGGGGCAGCGCCTTCGCGCGCCACTCCGCAGGCAGCACGAACGTGTCCTCGTCGGGCAGCCCGGCAGGCTCCTCGACCGGCGCGGTTGCGGGCGCCGCCGGCTCGGACGGCCCGGCCTCGGTGGGGGCGGGGGCCGGTGCGCGCTGCGGACCGGCCTCGTCGGCGGCCGGTGCGCACTGCGGACCTGTCTCGTCGGCGGCCTGCGCAGGCTGCGGGCCTGCCTCGTCCGGGGTCCGTGCAGGCCGCGGACCGCTCTCGGCGTAGCCCTTGCGCTCCTTCTCCGCGACCAGCCTGGCGAAGTGCGCCCCGGCCGCTTCGTCCGAAGCCAGCTCCTTGACCTGCTCGCGGCCGCCGGTGCCGATCCGGCCGTACCGGACCCGCACCGACGCGCCCTCGACCGCCGCCTCCCAGAACTTCGCCGAACCGTCCCCGACCAGCTCCCAGCGCCGCACCGCTCCTCCTCCGCACCCCCGGTGATCAACGGGCGAAACCCTAGCGACCACCTCCGACACCCCGTGCCCGGCCCCGGAGGGTCCGACCTGCGCGGACGGGCCCACGGCGGCCGGGCAGCGCCGGGTGCGCCGGGTGCGCCGGGAGCGGTGGGAGCGGTGGGGGAGCGGGAGCGGCGTCGGTCAGCCGGCGTCGTGCGCGTCGCGTCCGGGTGCGCCCATGTCGCCGGTGGCGGGAGTGCCGTCGGCGAGCGCGTACCGGAGGAAGACGGCGCCGCGCGGGCCCGCGACGGGCGCATCGAGGAGCGTGAGGTTGGCGGGGACGGTGCCGGTGTCGAAGACCCTCTTCCCGGTGCCCAGGGTGAGGGGGTGGACCCACAGGTCGAGGCGGTCGAACAGCCTCTCGCGCAGGAGGGTCTGCACCAGGTCCAGACTGCCGACGACCTTCACGTGCTCGTGGCGCTCGCGCAGCTCGCGCACGGCGGCGGGCAGGTCCGGTCCGAGCCGGGTGGAGTGGGCCCAGGGGAGGTCGGGGGTGCCGCGGGAGGCGACGTACTTCGGGATGCCGTTGAACAGCGCGGCGAACGGATTGCCCTCGGCCTTGGGCCAGTAGGCGGCGAAGATGTCGTAGGTGCGCCGGCCGAGCAGCAGGGCGTCGGCGTCCTCGTACGCGGCGTCGACCTGCGCCCCGGCGACCTCGTCCATCAGTGGAACCTGCCAGCCGCCGAACGGGAAGCCCTCGGGGTCCTCGTCCGGGCCGCCGGGCGCCTGTGCGACGAGGTCGAGGGTGGTGAACAACTCGATGTGGACGAGTCCCATGGTCAGCTCCCGATGCGGTGGGTGGTCCTGTCGAGAGCTGTGACGGATCGGGACGGCCGAACTCATCGCTCTCCCCGGAGGAAGCCGACAAAACGCAGGTCAGGCCGGTCGCCAACGGCGGCAAGGGGGTGCTGTCCGTCCCCCGTGGGGGTCAGGCGCCGTCGCCCGTGCGGCGGCGGTTCGCGGTGCACGTCACCGGGCGCGAGTGCTGGCGAAGACGGCCTCCGGGGGATCGGTGGGGTTGTAGCGGTCGGAGACGCCTTCGTCGAGCATGCCGGCCTTCCGCGCGACCCGCAGCGAGGCGTGGTTGCGTGGGTCGACGGTGGCCACCAGCCGCGGGATGCCGAGAGCGTGAGCGTGTTCGAGGGCTGCGGTGGCCGCCTCGGTGGCGTAGCCGCGGCCCCAGTGCGGGGCGGCGAAATGCCAGCCGATCTCGTACTCGCCGGGGTGGCTGGACATCGGGCGGACGTAGACGTCGCCGACGAAACCGACACCGTCGGCGTCGACCGCCCAGAAGCCGCAGCCGGGGCCGCGGTCGGCGACCGTCTGCCAACGGGCGATGTCCGCGTGGATCACCGAGAGGTCGCCGGGCGGATCATCACCCGTGTACCGGCACACGTCGGGGTCGGACCACATCGCGAACACGGCGTCCGCGTCCGTCGTGGCGAAGGGGCGGACCGTGAGCCGGGCCGTGCGGAACACAGGAGACATGGGCCGGATGCTACTGCTCCGGTTCGTGCCGGGCGACGGAGAATCCGGTGGCACGGCGACCGGCGCACGACGCCGACCGGGTGGAAGCCCCAGGCGTCCGCTCCTGGTCGGGAACCTACCCGGGCGGCGGGCTCCGGAGCACGTCGACGGTGGTCGGCGGACCCCCGCTCCGTCCCCGGGGCGGTTCGGGTGCGACAGCTCCACGTGACGAGCCTCGGGTGCGAGGCGGGATTGGTCAGGACGGAAGCCCGGCTCGATCACCCGGCCGGGATCGAGGACCGACTGCGGCTGTGGCGTGCCGGACCGGGTCTTCGGGCTTCCCCGTCAGGCGGGAGTCCGCGGGGTGAAGGGGATCAGTTCCTCCCGGTCCTGGCTCACCACGCCGTAGGTGGCCTCCGGGACCTCGACCCAGGCACCGGGAAGGTCCCCGATCGGTTCGGACACCACCAGGCGCGTGCCCTCGGCCGCCTCGCGCAGGACGGCCCGATCGGGATACATCTCCCTGAGTTGCCGGACGCTCCGGTTGAAATACAGCGATCGGCTCCGGCCCACGCTGGAATACCGGAACGCCCACAGCGAATCGCCGTCACTGGTCGCGATCGTGCCCTGGAAGGGGAACCGGTGTCCGTGCTCGCGGCCGCGCGCCTCGACGAACCCGATCATGCGCGCGACAGCGCCCGGAGGGTCGTCCTCGAGTCCGTAGGTGAGCGCCAGGTAGAACATCAGTTCGGTGTCGGTCGTGCCCTTGACGTCCAGCCAGAGCGCGGGGTCGATCTCGAAGGAGAGCTCCCGCTTGATGTCACCGAGCCCGTCGATGAAGCCGTTGTGCATCCACAGCCACCGCCGGTACCGGAAGGGGTGGCAGTTGGTCCGCTGCACGGCGGAGCCGATGGCGGCGCGGATGTGCGCGAAGAACAGCGGTGAAGTGGTGTGCGCCGAGACCTCGCGCAGGTTGGTGTCGTTCCATGCCGGCTCGGTGCTGTGGAACACCCCCGGCGCGTCGGTCCCGTCGTACCAGCCGATCCCGAAGCCGTCACCGTTGGTCGTCTCGGCTCCCAGCTTGGAATGCAGACTCTGATCGATGATCGAGTGGACCGGTGTGTAGAGCACGTCCGTCAGCCGGACGGGAGAGCCCCAGTAGGCGAGCCATCGGCACATGGTCGACCTCCTCGTGGACGGAGCGGCCCGGCACGCCCATTCGACGCGAGGACACGGGCGGTCACCGGCCACTGCAGAAATTATCGATCACCCTCGGCGGCGACGCAGGACGGCGGGCCAGGACACTGGGCGGTGTACCAGCGATGCAGGGGCCGGTGCGCGCCGCGGGCGACGGGTTCGCGGCGCGCACCGGAGTGTCGCCTGGGCTTCGGATGTGCCTGCGCGTGCCGGTCGGCGCCGCTACGGGGTCCAGTGGGCGTGGGTGGGGTGGATCTCCGGCCGGGCGCCCTGGGGGAGGCCCATTTCCTGGGCGATGGGCATCACGATGCCCATGAACTTCCGCATGGCCTCTTCCGACTCCCACAGGTCGTAGATGGCGAGGCCGGAGGCGGTGGGCACGCAGGCGTGGGAGATGCAGCCGGCGAAGGTGTCGCCGGGCAGGGCCTGGAGCCTGCTGTTCAGGGCGTCGTACTGGTCGGTCGTGATGGGAAGGTCGGACTTCACCAAGATCGCCACAGTGGCATCCTTCGAGGGTCGGGTCGAGTGGGCCGTCAGGGGTCCGGCCGTGCTCGGGGGTTCACGGCCGGACCGCCCTGCCACCAGCGTGCGACCGCACCGCCCGACACGGAGGGGTGGCTGCGCCGCTCGGAGCATTGTTCGCCCCCGTCGGCATGACGGCTCCGCTCCCGCGCATCGGCCGGTGGTGGGGACCGGCGCCACGGAGAAGACGGGCGTCCAGGGTGTGGCGCGGCTCCTCGCCCCGCCGCACAGGTTGAAGATCAAGTTAGGCTGTGTCTCGGAACCGGTGCGGGGTGGGGTGCCCCGCGTGCCGATCGGAAGAAGTTCTCGTGGTCGACCCAGCGCTCAAGGCCGCCCTGACCCGCCTTCGCACGGTGAAGTCACAGCGACCAACCGGCATGAATGCCAACGAGTTTGCCGACTGGCGGGAGAGGATCGCTGATTCCCTCGACGGCTTGGCGAGAGTGCTTCTCTTCGAGGAGGACCAGGTCGGGGCGCGAGCGGAGGCAGCGGCGGCGCGAGCCCAGGCGGACGAGATCCGACGCCTGGGACTTCGAGCAGCGGGAGACCGAGGCCTTCAGCGCCTGGCGGCGGCCCGCGCCGCGAACGCCGCGCTGCGCCTGTGACGGACGCGCCGTGGCTCGATGCCGGAGCTGACCGAGAAGGCTGCCCCGGCCGGTTGGAGTGCCCGCAGTGCGTACGGGAACGCGTCGAGAAGAACCGGGGACCGCTGGTGCTGTCCGCTCCGACCGCGCGCGAGCAGGTGGCCGCCCTGGCTTCCGCGCCGGACGATCCGTGGTGGGAGGTGCGGGCTGCTGCGCGCCAAGCCGTACCCGGTGTATGGACAGCGCGTCGATGAATGCGGTGGCCCGCCGGTGGGGCAGCCCCCGTGTCAGGCACCATCGGCGCGAAGAGCGGCGTTGATCTTCTCGCGATCTCCCGCCCCGAACGAAAGGTGCAACCCGTGACCGACTTCTCGAGCCGGAGATCGGCACGGAACTCCCCAGCGAGTACAAGGATTTCATCGACGAGTGCGCGCCGGTCAAGGTCAACAGTCACCTCTGCTTCGTGCACCCGGCGACCACGCAGTGGAACCTTCTGAAAGGCATCCGGGAGACCGAGCAGGCCTTCCGCGATGCCGGCTGGGACGGCCTCCCGCACCCGGACGCCGGTGCTGACGGAGTCCTGGTCCCGGCGCTGTCGACCGACTTCGGCTTCCACGTCTTCCTCAGAAAGTGTCGGGTAATTGATCAACTGCGTGGCGTGAGCACTGGCGGGGATTGTCGTGGTCGAGGTGTCCGCGATGATCACCGCCATGTGCGTCTGTGTGTGCAAGCCGTCCTACGGCTCATCTCTGACGGATGCTCAGTGGGCGGTGATCGAGCCGTTGCTGCCGGTGCGGGATCCGCGCCGGGCGGGTCGGCCGCTGAAGTTCCCGCGCCGGCTGATCGTGGACACCGTGCTGTACGTGCTGGTCAGCGGCTGTGCGTGGAGGCTGGTTCCGCACGACCTGGCCCCGTGGGACGCGGCCTACCGGTGGTTTCGCGCCTGGAGCGCCGACGGAACCTGGAGCCGGGTCCACGACGCGCTGCGCGAGAAGCTGCGAGCTGCCGACGGCCGGGATCCGCAGCCCTCCGCGGCGGTGCTGGACTCGCAGTCCGCCCGCAGCCACCAGGGCGGGCAGGCGGTCGGCTACGACGCCGGCAAACGGGTGCGGGGCCGCAAGCGGCACCTGCTGGTGGACACCTGCGGTCTCGTCCTGCGGGCGGTGGTGCACTCGGCCTCGGTCCAGGACCGGGCAGGCGCGAAGCTGGTCCTCGCCGGGATCCGGAGCTCGTTTCCGCAGGTCGGGCTGGTCTGGGTGGACGGCGGATACGTGAACGTGGTCGACGCGGGACTGGTCGGCTGGGCGGCCGAGCACGAAGGGCTGGAGATCGTTGCGGTGCCGCGCAACGCCGATGTGAAAGGGTTCCAGGTGCTGCCCCGCAGGTGGGTGGTCGAGCGGACATTCTCCTGGCTGGGACGGTGCAGACGGTTGGCACGGGACTACGAGCGCAAGACCGCGCACGCCGAAGCGATGATCAAGGTCGCGATGATCCGCCTCATGGCCGCCCGCCTCGCCGGCGAGGAGATCGAACCACGCGGCCCCGTCGAGACCGAAGCAGCCCGCCGCCTCGCCGACGACCTCAACGATCAGTAGCCAGCCAATTACCCCACACTTTCTCAGCCGCAGCCCGCGGGTGCCCGGCTGGAGCGTGGTGGTGCACGACCGGGACGAAGGCGGGTACTGGGAGCATCCCATGGGATTCGCCGAGTGGCTCTACCGGCACCTCGTCGGCGAGGAGGTCATCCATCCCAACGGGACGTGCTTCTACCCCGGTCCGGTCGAGCTCCAACACCTGCCCACGAGCCCGGAGGACCGCCCGCTTCCCTGGTACGGACCCGACCGCGGGATGTGACCCCGGGCGGCGCGTTCGGAGTGTTCCCGCGGCCGCTCCGGGGAGAAGGGGGCCCGCCAGGCCGTGGCACGAGTTCAGCCTGATCGACGGGTGGCGCGGGTGGGAGCACCGGTGATCGCTGCGACGAACTCCTTGTGCGAGGCGAGTTGTGCGGTGCCGCCGCCTTCGTGGCCCGCGTATTCCCACAGGCGGATGGCCTTGTCCGCGACTCCTCCGGTGTTCTCTCCCCAGCGGTGGTAGGCCGCGAAGACGGTGGACGGCGGGCACACGGGGTCCATCAGGGCGGCGGAGAAGCGCACGGGGGCTGTGGCCCGGGCCGCGTGGTTGGCGGCGTCCACGTAGGAGAGCGTGGTGAAGACCTGCTCGATTTCGGTCGGGCGGCCGCGGAGGTAGTCGGTGAGTTCCTTGTAGGGGTAGGTGTCGACGATGTGGGAGGCGCGTCGGAAGTGGCAGAGGAACGGGACGTCGACGCAGGCGCCGGCGAGGCCGGGGCGCAGGCCTGCTACGGCGATGGCGATGCCGCCGCCCTGGCTGCTTCCCGTGACGACGATTCGTCGGGCGTCCGTTTCGTCGAGTTCCGCGACGGTGTCGACCGCGCGGACGGCATCGGTGAACAGTCGTCGGTAGTAGTGGTGTTCGGGGGAGGTGAGGCCGCGGGTCAGTACTCCGCCGGTCTGGGGGGCGGTGTCTCCGTCGTAGGTGTCCGCCGCGCCGTAGGGACTGGACTGCCCCCGGTTGTCCATCACCAGGTGGGCGTAGCCGAGGGAGGACCAGAGGGTCGGGAGCCATGCCGGGCCCCGGGCGCAGCCGTAGCCGAGGTATTCGACGACGGTCGGTAGGGGGCGGGGGGAGTGTCGGGGCAGGCGTAGCCAGGCACGGACGGGCTGTCCGTCGTATCCGGAGAAGGTGACGTCGTAGGTGGTGATGCCGATGAGTCCCGTTCGGGTTGTCCGCAGTCTCGGCGGGCGTGCCGCGGTGCGGGCGGTGTCGAGGGTTCTCGTCCAGAATTCGTCGAAGTCGTGGGGTTCGGAGCCGTCGAAGCGGTAGGTGCGGAGTTGTTCGGGTGGCAGATCGGTGAGCATTTCGCGTTGCCTCGGTCGTGAGGGCCGGTGGTGCTGGGCCGCGGCGGCGCCCCGTGCGGTGGCGCCGCCGCGGTGTGCGGGTGCCGGCGGGGGTCAGACGCTCTCGAAGAGCAGTTGCGATCCGGCTGTGATCAGTCCGGGAACCTCGAATTCGAGCTCCACGAGGGTGCTGGCGCCGGGGGCGAGGCGGTAGCGGCCGATCTCGCACCGGGGGACGGTGGGGCGTACGTAGAGCGTGGTGATGCCGGGGGTTCCTCCGTCGACGCGGACGGAGGCCGCGCCGTTCCAGGTGTCGCCGGGTACGTCGGTGGTGCCGGTGATGTTCGACCCGAAGGTGAGCACGGCGGTGCGGTCCTGGGCCGAGGGGTTGGTGAGGCGCGCGCGGACGGCGTAGCGCATGCCGTAGTTGCCCCAGCTGCGCTGTGAGGAGTCGGACAGTGCCGCGGTGGCGGGAACGGTCTGGTCGAGGGCGGCCACCTGGCGCTGCGTGGTGTTGAGGGCGAGGCCGAGGTGGGCGCCCGCTGCGGGAACGGCGACGTCGAAGGTGCCGGTCTCCCAGCGGGAGGCGGCGTAGACGCCGGCTTCGCGGCCGTAGGTGGTGGCGGTCTGGGAGGCGATGTTGCCGGGGGCCGCCTGGGAGTCGTTCTGGGTGTAGTTGATGGCGGTGCTGGTGCTGCCGGTCGTCGTGACCGCGGTGTAGACGTAGACGCCGCCGGAGGCTGTGACGTCGAGGAGTCCGTCGATGATCGAGGAGGTCATGGGGATCTTGGCGATCTCCACCATCGTGCGGGGTTGGACGGTGGTGGTGGGCAGGTAGGTCTTCGTGGTGCCGGCGACCCAGTCGTACGAGGTGGCGTAGCAGGGGCCGGTGCCGGCGCGCTGTGCCGGGTCCTGGACGAGGGGCTTCTGCGCGTTGGTCCAGATGGCGCCGGAGGCGCTGACGGTGACCGCGCCGCTGTTCGGGTTGGATGCGAGGACGTGCAGGTAGGCCGTCCCGCCGGTGCTGTTCTGGTGGTACAGGTACACGGGGAACGTGCCGGTGAGGGGGTGTGCGGAGCCGCCCCGGTTGGCGGTGGTGCGGGCGCACTGGGCGAGCCAGCCGGGGCCGGTGAAGGTTTCGGGGTTGTTGGAGACGAACATCTCGGTGCCGGTGGCGCCGCCCGGGAGTTGGAGGAGCTGCTCGCGGGGCACGGTGGGGCCGGGCGCGGTGGGGGTGCCGGTGGTCCACGAGGCGGTGTCGATCGTGGCGGTGGGCTGCTGGGTGCACTCGCAGCTCTGACGGCTCGCCTTGGAGTGGTTAGGACCACTTTCCGCGTGGGCCTGGGTGGCGGTGAGTGGCACTGCCGCACCCGCGAGGAGGGCGGGTGCGAGGCCGAGGAGGCTTCGCCGGGAGGTCGTGGGGCGGTGGTTCACGTGTTTCTCCTCATAAGGGTCTGGGGGCGGCTGGCGGCGGCGGTGGGCCGGCGCGGTGGCTCGGGCACGTGAGGGGCTCCGGTGCGTGCTGTGCTCAACGCTTCGAAGCCCAGAGAGGTAGATACCAGATGCGTGGTCCCGGCATAAGTGGCTGGGACCGAATCCGGGCGTGCTCGTTCGGGTCGACGCGACTGCTCGCGGGTGGTTGATGGTCATAGAGCGTGGTTTGCCCGGTATTCCGAAGCGGGCTTTTCAGGTCGGCATGCCACCGGGGTTGACGGGGGAGGGGGCGAGCTGCCAGCTTTCTTCCCAAGTGGTCCGTACCACTTCCGGAGAGCTCCGGACCTCCTTCACCCTCCCCGCCGTAGTAGGAGAGTCATGCCCAGCAGCAGAGGCATCCGCCTGGCCGCCGCCGTCGTCACCGTCGCCCTCGCCACCAGTGCCTGCGGCCTCGGATCGAGCGGCTCGTCCACCGACGCGGGAGCCCCGGCGCCCGCGAAGGTCGGCGGCACCATCACGCTGGAGACGCTGCAGCTCAAGCCGACCTTCACCGACTACATGACCGGCGTCATCGCCGCCTACGAGAAGGAGCACCCCGGCACCGAGGTCAACTGGGTGGACATCCCGTTCCAGGGTGCCCAGGAGAAGCTGACCGCCGACGCGGCCGCCGGCAACCTGCCGGACGTCGTCAACCTGAACCCGCAGTTCGGCCAGGCCCTGGAGGCCAAGGGCCTGTTCGTCGACATGGACAGGGCCGCCGCCGACGTCAAGCCCACCTACGTGCCGGGGGCCTGGTCCGCCTTCCAGGTGCCGGGTCAGCAGGGCTCCTTCGCCCTTCCGTGGTACCTCACCTCCGAGGTCACCATGTACAACAAGGACCTGTTCGCGAAGGCCGGGCTGGACCCGCAGAAGCCGCCGGCCACCTTCGACGAACTGCTCGCCGACGGGGCGAAGCTCTCCGCTGCCGGCAAGGGCGCCTTCTTCGGCATCCACCCGGCCCTGGAGAACCGCTTCGTCACCGACCTCGCCAAGCAGGGTGTCCCGCTGCTGGACGCCTCCGGCAAGAAGTGGACGTTCAACACCCCCGAGGCCGTGGCCTACCTGCAGAAGCTGGTCGACGCCTACAAGGGCGGCGTCTACCCGCAGGACTCGCTGACCCAGAACCACAGCAAGGAGAACGAGGCCTACCAGTCCGGGCGCATCGGCCTCCTGCCGTCGGGCCCGAACTTCCTCGCGACGATCAAGAAGAACGCCGCCGACATCGCGGCCGACACCGGTGTCGGCCCGCAGATCACCGGCCCGGCCGGCGCCACCAACATGTCGGTCATGGGCCTGCTCGTCCCGAAGGCCGGGAAGAACCAGGGCACCGCGCTCGACTTCGCCAAGTACCTGTCGAACGCGCAGAACCAGCTGGCCTTCAGCAAGATCGTCACGATCCTGCCGAGCACCCTCGAATCCCTGAAGGACCCGTACTTCAAGGCCGAGGGCGACACCACTCCCGAGGGCACCGCCCGCCGGATCTCCGCCGAGCAGATCGCCAAGGCCAAGAACCTGGTGCCCGTGCAGTACGACTCCCGGGTCACCGCAGCCGTGATCGGCAAGGTCCAGCTCGCGCTGCAGGGCAAGCTCAGCCCCCAGGCGGCGCTCGACCAGGCGGTCGAGGAAGCCGACAAGATCACCGGCGCCGCCGGCTGATGCCCGGGGCCGGACACGCCCCCCCGCACGCGTCCGGCCCCGTACTCCCGGCCAGGCCCCCGGCCCGGTCAGGACGCGTCGTCGCGGGCGGCTCCATCCGCCGCCCGCGACGACTGCCCACCCAGATCCCGCGCCCGCACCGTACGACAGGAGACCCCCGTGACCGGCCGACGCTGGTACGTCCCCTGGCTCTTCCTCCTCCCGGCCCTGGCCGTAGCCGTCTGCTTCTTCATCGTCCCGTTCGCCAACACCGCGGTGCTGTCGTTCACCAACGCCAGCACGCTGGGCGGCGGGACCTTCACCGGCGGGCACAACTACGCCCGGCTGCTGCACGACGACCAGTTCTGGCAGTCGGTCCGCAACACGCTGCTCTACACGGCGATCGTGGTGCCCTGCCTGGTGGTGCTGCCGCTGCTGCTGGCGGTGCTGGTGCAGAAGCGGATCGCCGGCATCGGTTTCTTCCGTGCGGTGTTCTACTCGCCCGTGGTGGCGTCGATGGTGGTCGCGGGCCTGATCTGGTCGTGGCTGCTCTCCAGCGACGGCCTGGTCAACTCCGTGCTGCGCGGTCTCCACCTCGTCGCCGCGCCGGTGCCCTTCCTCACCGACGCGCGACTTCTGCTGTTCAGTGCGATGGCCATGACGGTGTGGAAGGGCCTGGGCTACTACATGGTGGTCTACCTGGCGGCCCTGGCCAACGTGCCCCGGTCGCTGCTGGAGGCGGCCGAGGTGGACGGCGCCGGCGCCCCGCGCCGCTTCTTCCACGTCACCCTCCCGCTCGTGCGCCCCACCATGGTGCTCGTCGCGACGCTCGCGGCGATCGGCTCCGCGAAGGTGTTCGCCGAGGTCTACACCCTGAGTGACGGAAGTGCGGGTCCGGGCGGAGAGGCCCGCACCTTGGTCTACACCATTCGCGAGGTCGGTCTCGGACTGGGCGGGGAGGCCGGATACGCCTCCGCGATGAGCATCGTGCTGTTCCTCGGCACCCTCGGCCTGTCCGTCGCCGTCACCCGCCTCAACAGCCGCGAGGAGAGGGCATGACCCCGCTGCAGGCCCCCCACGCCCCCGCAGGCGCCGAGACACGCCGCGCGGACACCGTGCCGCAGGCGGCCACCCCGGTGCCGGCCTCCCGCCGAGTGCGTACCACCGCGGGACTGGCAGGCCGCTACCTGCTGCTCGCGCTGGTCTTCGCCCTCACCGTCGGCCCGTTCCTGTGGCAGCTGTCCACCTCCCTCAAGGGCAACGGGGAGCGGGTGTTCGGCTACCCGCCGCAGCTCGTTCCCTCCCGCCCGACCCTGCACCACTACGCCGAGGTGCTGGACACCGTGCCGGTGCTGAAGTTCGCCGGCAACTCGCTGCTCGTCGCGCTCGGCTCGGTGCTCACCAACTGCCTCCTCGGCTCCATGGCGGGCTACGCGCTGGCACGGATGAGGTTCCGCGGCCGGGCCCTCGCCGCCGGCGTCTTCCTCGCCACGATGATCATCCCGTTCGAGAGCATCATGGTCTCCGAGTTCCTCGTGGCCCGTTCGCTGCACCTGACCGACACGCTGCTCGGCGTGATGCTCCCCGGTGCGGCGTCCGGCCTGTCGGTCATGCTGATGCGCAACGCCTTCCGCCGGCTGCCCGCCGAGATCGAGGAGGCGGCGATCCTGGACGGCGCCGGCGAGTGGACCAGGTTCCGGCGGATCGCGCTGCCGTCCGTGCGGGGAACCCTCGCCGCCGTAGCGATCTTCAGCTTCGTCTTCAGCTGGGACGACTTCCTGTGGCCGCTGGTGTCGCTGTCGGACCAGGGCAAGTACACGCTGACCATCGGCATCCAGTACCTGTCGGGGACGTTCACCAATGACCAGCGGGTGATCGCCGCAGGCACGATGATGGCGGTCGTACCGCTGCTGGCCTTGTTCTTCGCCCTTCAGCGGTTCTTCTTCCGTGGCGTCGGTGAGGGAGCGGTCAAGGGATGAGCAGGACGACGAACAGGACGCTCGGCGGAACCGGCCGTACGGCCGGCGCCAAGCAGGAGCCCAAGCACGAGACGCTGCGACGCGCCCTGCTCGACCTCGTCGAGGCGTCCGCGCCGCACGACCCGCTGCCCAGCGAGCGTGAGCTGATGACCCGTTACGACGTCAGCCGGGTCACGGTGCGCCGGGCGGTGGAACGGCTCGGCCAGGAAGGCCGCATCTACCGCGTCCAGGGGTCGGGAACGTTCGTCGCGGACCGCGAGACGATCAGCAAGTCCCTCCACCTGACGTCGTTCTCCGAGGACATTCGTGCCCGGCGCATGACTCCGGCCGGTCGAATGCTCCTGATGGAGCGGGTCCCCGCCGACGTCGTGAACGCCCGCGACCTGTTCGTCGAGCCCGGCACGCCGCTGATCCACCTGGAGAGGCTGCGGACCGCGGACGGCGAGCCCATGTGCCTGGAGAACGTCTGGCTGCCGGAAACCCTGCTGCCGGGGCTCCTCGACCGGGGCGAACCGGCTTCGCTCTACGACGAGCTCGAGCGCGCCGGTGCCGCCCCCGACAGTGCGCAGCAGACCGTCCGGGCCACCCTCGTGGACGCCACGCAGGCAACCCTGCTCAACGTGCCGCCGCAGTTCCCCGCACTCTGCGTCGAGCGGGTGACCCGCGACGCAAGGGGGCGGGCCGTCGAGCGGGCGGTGAGCCTCTACCGCGCCGACCGCTACGACTTCACCTTCACCATCACCAGGGAACGCCGACGATGAGATCCACCCCCGGGAGCCCGGCTGCGGGCTGCCACCAGCCGGTCCTGGCCGTCGACATCGGCGGCACCAAGACCACGGCAGCGGTCGTGGTCGACCGCGACGGCACGCCGGTTCCCGCTGTCCGCCGCACCGCCCCCACCCCGGCGGCGGACGGTGGCGCCGCCGTCCTCGCCTCGGCGCTCGGGCTCGCGCTCGCCTGCGCCGAGGAAGGACGTGCCGTCCTCGGCACGGCAGCCGTGGCCGTCGGATTCGGCACCGCCGGCGTGGTCGACCGGCTGGGGCGATCCGTCGTCGCCGCGACCTCGGCGCTTCCCGGCTGGGCCGGAACGGAGCTCGCGAGTGCCGCTGAGCGGGAACTGGGCATGCCCGCCACCGTCATGAACGACGTGCAGGCCTTCCTGGCCGGCGAGTGCGCGGCCGGGGCCGCCCGGCACTGCGACGTCGCCGTGGCCGTCATGGCGGGTACGGGCATCGGGGGAGCCGTGGCGGTGGGCGGCAGGCTCGTCCGAGGCGCCCACGGCGCTGCCGGGCACCTCGGTCACCTCCCCGTCCCCGGCGCCGAGTCCCTGCTGTGCCCCTGCGGGGCGACGGGGCACGTGGAGGCGCGTGCTGCCGGTCCCGCCATGACCGACGAGGCGCGTCGCCGACTGCCCGACCGCCACCTTCCCGACCTGCGGGCCGTGGCGGCCCTGGCAGAGGCCGGCGACTCGGTGGCCCGGTCCGTTCTCGAGTCGGGCGGTCACGCGCTCGGCACCGCCCTGGCGGGTGTGGTGGCGGCGCTCGACCCGGACGTGGTCGTGCTCGGGGGCGGCGCGGCCGCCTCGGGTCCGTGGTTCGAAGCCGGTCTGCGGGCGGCCCTCGCGTCCCACACCCTGCCCCTGCTGGCGGGCGTCCGGTTGACCCGCTCCGCCCTCGATGCCGACGCGGTCCTGATCGGCGCCGCGACAGAAGCCCGCCGCCTGCCCGCCGACGCCTCCTCCGAAAGCACAGGAACGCTGTGACACCCCCTCGAATCGCTCTCGTTCCGCTGGACGAGCGTCCGGCCTGTGCCGAACTCCCGCGTCTGGTGGCTGCCGTGGCCGGTGTGGCGCTGGTGACACCGCCGGCCGAGGCCATGCCGGCGCTGCGCCGGGCCGGAAGCCCTGATGCCCTGGCGGCCTGGCTCACCGGTCTGGAGGCGGACGCCGTCGTCGTCTCGCTCGAGACACTGGGCCACGGCGGCCTGATCGCCTCGCGCACCCGGCCCGCCTCCGTCGCCTCCGTGACGGCGGCGTGGGCGCCGCTGCGCGACCTGGCGTCCCGGGGCGTCGCGGTCCACGCCGTCACCCTGATCACCCGCACTCCGGACTCGTCCGACGCGATGGAGGAGCCCGACTACTGGGACCCGCACGGACCTGCGCTGCACCGCCTCTCGGCCTCCCTGCACCGGGCAGCGGGCGACCACGCGGCCGTCGCGGCAGTGCTGGAGGCGTCCGAGCGCGTCGACGGCGTGCCGGCGGAGATCCGCGCGGACTTCCTCAGCCGGCGGGTGCGCAACCACGCCGTGAACACGGCCGCGCTCGAACTGGTCGCCGACGGCACCCTGCGCTCGTTGGTCGTCGGCGCCGACGACACGGCCGAGCACGGACTGGCGACCGCCGAACTGCGATGGCTGGACACCTGGACCGCCTGGCTCGGCCTGGGCGAGCGCGTCAGCGTCCGCCCCGGAGCCGACGAAGCATGCACCGTGCTCCTCGCACGCACCCTGCTCGACGTCCTGGGAGCACAGGCCCCCACCGTCCGGATCGAGGCCGTCGACCCCGCGGGGCTGCGCCGCGTCGCCGCCTACGAGAACGTGCCCGTGGCCACCACGGCGACCCGGCAGCTCCAGGCCTGCGGCGCGGTCGTCCGTGACGACGACCCGGACGTCGTCCTCCTCGTGCACACCCCCGACGGCGCGGGGGACTGGGCGGTCGCCCCGCCCGTTGCCACCGACCCCGCGCCCGCCCGGGCCCTCGCCGAGCGCGCGGCGACCCTGCTGGCCGCCGGGCAGGCCGTCGCCGTCGCCGACTGCGCCCAGCCCAACGGCGCCGATCCGCAGCTGGTCGAAGCCCTGGCCGAGGCGGGCGTCCTGGAGCACCTGACCGCGTACGCGGGATGGAACACCGCGGGGAACACCCTGGGAACGGTGGCAGCCCATGCCGTTGCGGCCGTCGCCGCCCGGCGGGCGGGCCGCTTCGACGAGCGGGCACACCGCCGTCTGCTGCTCCACCGCCTGGTCGAGGACTGGGGCTGGATGAGCAACGAACGCGCACGCGTGCGCGCCGCCCTGGGAAGCGACCCGACCCGTCACGACCGCGTTCCGGCCGACCATCCCGTGATGGCCGACATCGCGGCCGGCCTGGCGAGGCGGCGCGCCGAACTGCCGGGCTTCGCCGCCCTGAGCGTGGACCCGTCGTCCGTCAGGCTGCCCTGGTCGCGGACCTTCGAGGTCGACTTCGCGCTCGACGATCCCGGCGACACCACGACCGACCCAGCAACCGACACGCGCAACGGCGCCCCGGAGGCCGCCCGATGACAACCCACGAGCCCGCACCCGCACGGCAGCCGGCCGCCGAGATCGCCGTCATCGGCGGTGGACTCGGCGGGGTGGCCGCTGCCCTGGCTGCCGCAGAAGCCGGCCGCACCGTCGTCCTGACCAGCGACCAGCAGGTGCTCGGAGGCCAGATCACCACCCAGCTCGTGCCCGCCCTCGACGAGCACCCGCACATCGAAGCGCCCGGCGGTTCCTCGGCCTCCTACCAGCGGCTGCGCCGGGCACTGCGGGCCGAGTACGGCGAGGACAACCCCGGTGGCGGCTGGGTCAGCCGGCTGTGCTTCGAACCGCAGGCAGCCGTCCGGGCCATCGACTCCCTCCTGGCCCCGCACGTCACCGCCGGCCGGCTCCGGATCGTCACCGGCGTGCGCCCGGTCAGGGCGGTGCGGGAGGACGGCCGGATCGTCTCGGTGCGGCTGCGCGACGGCCAGGGCCACGACGTCACCGTTGCCGCAGAGGTGTTCTGCGACGCGACCGAGACCGGTGAGCTCCTCCCGCTGGCGGGCGCGCCGTGGGTGATCGGCTCGGAGGGCCGCGAGGCCTTCGGGGAGAGCCTGGCCCTGCCCGGCGGAGGCCATCCGCACGCCGTGCAGTCCTGCACCACCGGGCTGCTCGTCGAGCACCGGCCGGGAGAGGACCACACGGTGCCGCGCCCCGAGGGGTACGAGCGCTGGCGTGACTCCCAGCCGTTCACCCTGGAGATCGCCGGTTGGGACGACCGGTCGCACCGCTACCGCATGTTCGTCGACGGACCGGACGGTCATCCGCCGTTCTGGACCTACCGTCGCCTGCGCGAAGGCGCCCTGTTCGGCACCACCGACCTCGCGCTGATCAACTGGGCCGGCAACGACTACGCCGACGCCTCCCTCGTGCACGAGCCCGACCGTGCGCGCGCCGAGTCCCGCCGGCTGTCGCTCGCGTTCCTGCACTGGCTGCAGACCGAATGCCCGCGCGACGACGGCACCGGCGCCGGCTACCCGGGACTGCGTCCGGTACCGGACGCGACCTGCGCGCCGGACGGCCTGGCCGCCGAACCGTACGTGCGCGAGTCCCGGCGACTGGCGGCGCGCATCCCGGTGCGGCAGCAGGACCTGGAGCCCGTCCTGGGCCAGGCACGTGCGGCCAACATGGCCGACAGCGGCGGCCTGGCGTTCTACCACATGGACCTCCACGCCAGGATCGGTCACCCGCGGTCGGCGTACTCGCCGACCGCGCCGTTCCAGGTCCCCCTGTCGGCACTTGTCGCCGACGCCCCGAGCAACCTGCTGGCCGCAGCGAAGAACCTCGCGGCCACCCAGGCGGCTGCCGCCGCCTACCGGGTCCACCACGGTGAATGGGCGGTCGGCGAGGCCGCCGGCACCCTCGCGGCCCAGGCGGTCGCCCGGGCGCTGGAACCGGCCGAACTGCTCGACGAACCCGCCGAGGTGGCGCTCCTGCAGCGTGCGCTCGTGCACCGCGGCGTTCCGCTCGCCTGGCTGCTCGATCTCGACCCGGCCGACCCCCTGTTCGCCCCCGCCCACCGCCTCGCCGCCGCCGGCGGCCTCGGCGGTGCCCGCCGCGAACGACTCACCGCCGAGCCGGAGGCACCCTGCGACGAGCAGGACCGGGCGGCGCTGGTCACGGCCGCCGACCAACTGGCTCCCGGGGCCGGACGTGCCGCCGACCACCTGCCGACCGACGCCTCCTGGGGAGAGGTCGTCGCCGCGCTGGGAGCCGCTGTCGAGGAGCTGACCGTCGACACCGGTGGCCGACGGCCGGCCGTGCCATCCGGCGGGCGGCCCTCCCGCAGCCGCGTGGTGCTGCCTTCCGGTCTGGCCGGCAAGCTGGTGGTCTCGTGCCAGGCCCTGCCGGGGGAACCGCTGCACGGGCCGCAGTTCATGGCCCAGATGGCGGTTGCCGCGCACAGCGGCGGCGCCGCAGCGGTACGGATCAACGGGCCGGCGGACATCGCCGCCGTGCGGATGGCCGTTCCGCTTCCGGTGATCGGTCTGTGGAAGGACGGCGAAGACGGCCCGTACATCACACCCACCCTCGAACACGCCATGGCCGTGGCGGACGCGGGCGCCGACATCGTCGCCCTGGACGGCACCAGCCGGCCGCGACCTGACGGGCGCTCGCTCGCCGACACGATCGAGGCGTTGCACGCGCGCGGGATCCCGGTCATGGCGGACGTGGCCACGCTGGAGGACGGCCTGGCCGCCGCCGCCGCCGGCGCGGACCTGGTGAGCACCACCCTGTCCGGGTACACCCCCGACAGTCCCCACCAGCCGGGGCCCGACCTGCAACTGGTGCGTGCCCTGGCCGACCGGCTCGACGTCCCCGTCGTGGCCGAGGGCCGCATCGCGACCCCCGTCGAGGCGGCCGCCGCTCTTGCCGCCGGCGCCCACACCGTCGTGGTCGGCGGGGCCATCACCCGGCCCGCCGACCTGACCGCCCGCTTCGCCGCGGCCCTCGCATCCACCCGCCCTGCCCCGGAGAGCCAGCCGTGACCATCACCCCCCGTCCGCCCGTGGACTGCCACGTCGTCACCCACGTGCACTGGGACCGCGAGTGGTACCGCCCGTTCGAGTCCTACCGGGCGCGTCTGGTCGAACTGGCCGAGCGGGTGTGCGACGAGCTGGACGACGGCCGCACGACGACCTTCCACCTCGACGGCCAGACCATCGTTCTCGCGGACGTCCAGGCGCTGCGCCCCGACCTCGCCGACCGGCTCGCCGGCCACGCCCGGGCCGGTCGGCTCACGCTCGGTCCGTGGCACGTCCTCGCCGACAACCAGCTGGTGTCGGGCGAGAACCTGGTGCGCAACCTGCTGACCGCCCGCCGCTGGGGCGGCCGGGTGGGCGCGCTCGCCGAGGTCGGCTACTGCCCGGACACCTTCGGACACCCGGCGGACCTGCCGCGCATCCTCAACGGCTTCGGAATGGACACGGCCCTGGTGTGGCGGGGTGCCCCCGACGGCGTGGCCCGCTTCCACTGGCGGTCGCCCGACGGGTCCCAGGTCCTGGCGGCCAATCAGGGCTACCACGCCGCCGAGGTGCTGTGGGCCGAGCCCGGCGGTGACGCCGGCCGCGCCGAGCGCGTCGCGGAGTTCCTTGCCGCTGAAGGAGAGCGGCTGCCCGGTGGGCCGTGGCTGTTGATGAACGGCGGCGACCACCTGGCCCCGACCGATCCCGCGGGCGCGCTGAAGGCGGTCGCCGGTGCGGCCGCGAACGAGGGCGCCGAGCTGCGGGAGAGCACGCTGGCGGCGTTCTTCGCGGCGGCACGTGAGGCCGCCCGGACGGGTGGCGTGCCGGTGGTGGAGGGCGCGCTGCGGCACCGGCCCGGCCGGCTGACGTTCCTGCTGCCGGGCACGCTGTCGGCCCGGACGTACCTCAAGCAGGCGAACGCCGCCGCGCAGACCGTGCTGGAGCGCTGGGCGGAGCCCCTGCTGGCCCTGCACGCCGCGGGGGACGCGACCCTCACGGAGGAACTGCGTCACGCGTGGGAGCTGCTGCTGCGCAATTCGCCGCACGACTCGATCTGCGGATGCAGTGTGGACGAGGTGCACCGTGAGAACGAGGTGCGGTTCGACCGCGTCCGGCAGGTCGCCGAGCACGTCGTCGCGCGCGCCCTGGGGGCGGCCGGCCTCGACACCCGCCTCTACGGCGCCCCGGAGGGCGACCGGGCGTCGTTCGCGGTCCTGAACCCGCACCCGAGCCCGCTCGGCGGGCCGGTCGTGGTGGAGCTGCTCACCGCGCCGGGCCGTTTCCCGCAGTCCGTCACGGGACCGGACGGAGCGGCTGTCGCGTTCGAGTGGGAAGAGGTCGGTGAGGAGACCGCGTTCGAAGCGGACCTGGACCTGCTGCCGGACTCGCGGCCGGCGCTGCGCCACCGGCTCCGCCTGCTGGCCGCCGGCATCCCGGCCCTGGGCCACGGCGTGTACGCGGTGGCCCTCGGCGACACGCCGCCCACGGACGCGGCCGCGCCGGGGGAGGACGGTGAACGGACCCTGGACCTCGAAGGGGGTGCGAAGCTCCTCGTCGAGCAGGACGCGTCGCTGACCATGGTCCTGGCGGACGGCACCGCACTGCCGGGCCTGGGCCTGCTGGTCGACGACGGCGACCGCGGCGACACCTACAACTTCGACCCCGTCCCGCACGACGTCCCCAGGGTGCCGCGGCTGCTCGCCGTTCGCCGCCGGGTCTCCCGGGTGCGTGCGGTGCTGGAGATCGACGCGGTGATCGACGTGCCCGCGGCGCTGACGGCGGACCGCACGGCCCGCAGCGCGGACACGGTGGCGATGCCGGTGGCGGTCACCGTCGAGCAGTGGCACGGCGTGAGCGCGCTGCGATGGAACGCACGCCTCGACAACCCGGCCGACGATCACCGTCTGCGGGTCCATTTCCCCACCCCGGCGCCGTCCGCCCGCTGGAGCGCCGACACCCACTACAGCCTCCTCGACCACCCCGTCGGCGCGGACCTCGGCCCGCTCCCCACCGAGCGGGCCCACGAGGCCGAGTACGGGTGCGTCCCGGTGCAGAGCGTGTCCGCGATCGGCGACGGCGACGTTCGCATCGCGGTCGCGGCGGCCGGTCTGCCGGAACGCACCGGCCTCGCCGCGCAGCACAGCGGCTCCGGCTGCGACGAGATGGTCATCACCCTGCTCCGCTCGGTCGGCTGGCTGTCGCGTTTCGACCTCAAGGCCCGCACCACCGGCGCCGGCCCGATGCTGCCCACCCCCCAAGCACAGTGCCGCCGGCCGCACTCCTTCGACCTGGCGATCGAGGTCGGCGAGCGCGTCGCGACCGACATGGCCCTTGCCCGGCTCGCCGACACCACCACCGTGCCGCTGCGTGGCGTCCAGCTCCGCCCCGGCAGCAGCCCCGCTGCGCCGGTCGCTCCCGGGTTGCGGGTGGACGGCGCGCGGATGACCGCCCTCAAGCCGGCTGACGACGGAAACGGCCTCGTCCTGCGCCTGTCCAACCCGACCGGGGAGCAGATCCGAGGGGACGTCGAACTGCCCGGGGGTTGGCGGGCGACGCCGGTGCGGCTCGACGAGTCCCCGGTCGCGGCCCCTTGTCCGACCGGCACGATCCACCACACCTTCCGGCCCTACGAACTGTGGAGCCTTCGCCTCACCCGTGCCTGACCGCCGCAGGCCCCGCCGTCGGGGCAGGGACCGACGAGCCGCTCCGCCCGCCCCCGCGGCTGGGTGGAGCGGCTCGTCGGCGTTCGGTGGCAGCCGCCGGGTGTCAGGTTCGGGCGGAGAAGACCGGCAGGTAGCCGTTGGCGTGTCCTGCGACGTTCGGGTGGTAGCTCTCGTGGACCGGGATCCGGGTGCTGTTGAGCCACCAGTCGGACGAGCAGATCTCGTGGTTGGTGAAGACCTGACGGACGTCGCCGAAGCTGAACCCGGCGGCGGAGGCGCGGCCCGAGACGACGGAGTCGATCGTGTCGGCGGCACCGTTGATGGCGTTGCGGCTGGTGTCGCTGATGCCGAAGGAGCAGCTACCGCCGATCTTGTACAGGTGGGGGTATCCGAGGACGACCACTCTGGCGGACGGGGCCCGGTTGCGGATGCCCGCGTAGACCTGGTCGAGCAGGCCCGGGAGCTTGGAGTTGGCGAACGCCTTGGCGTTGTTGACGGCGGTCAGGCACGCGTCGGTTCCGCTGAGCACACAGGTCTGCATGGCGCCGGCGAAACCGGCGTCGTTCCCGCCGATGCTGATGCTGACGAGCGTGGTGGAGCTGTTCAGGGAGGAGAGCTGGTTGTTGATGACGTCCGTGGTGGTGGCGCCGGAGCAGGCGACGAACGCGAACGAGGTGGGCGCGTGGGCGGCGGCCCACAGCGCGGGGTAGGCGTGGTTGCTGCGGTTGCAGGATCCGGCGGAGCCGATGTAGTCACCGGTTCCCTCGCCCGAGGAGTACGAGTCGCCGAGTGCGACGTAGTTCCCGCCGGCGGCGGAGGCGGGGGTCGCGGTGAGGAGCAGACTGCCGGCGAGCAGCAGTCCGGTGCCGAACAGGGGCAGGACGGAGCGCGATTTCACGGGACCTCCCACGGTCTACGCGCGCCACATTGACGCGGCGGTAACTTTTTAGCGGCGTCCTCCGCGTTCTGAAAGATTCGTCACAGGGGCGGTTTCGTGAATCGGGTTCACCAGCCCCTCACTGCGAGGGAGTTGTCGAGCGAGACGCGTGGGCTGTACTCGCGGGCGCGGTATGCAGTGACCCCCACCGCTTGTCGCACTGCCAGTGGCCCCGTGCGGGGGGCGGGTAGCCTGCCCGCGGGAATCCGTGGACCGCAGTCAGGAAGGGGGCTCGAGTGGATCGGGTCACCATGGCCGACGTCGCCAAGGCCGCCGGGGTATCGGTGGCGACCGTGTCGTACGTGCTCTCGGGCAAGCGACCGGTCAGACCTGAGACGCGGGTGGCGGTGGAGGCTGCGATCCGGCAGCTCGGATTCACCCTGAACAGCGCTGCGCGAAGCCTGAGGACGGGGCGTTCCGCCCTGGTGGGGCTGGTGGTGCCGGATCTGGCAAACCCGTTCTTCGCGCAATTGGCCTCTGCCCTGCAGGAGCACGTCAGGGACCTGGGCCTGCACGTGGTTGTCTGCAACACGCGGGCGGACCGCAGGGAGGAGCTGGCCTTCGTCCGCGAGGCCGTGCAGCAGCAGTTCGCGGGGGTGGTCATCACACCGTTCCGGCTGGTGGCCAAGGACCTCAAGCCGCTCGAGGATGCCGGGGTGCCGGTGGTGGTGAGCGCCGACATCCGGCTCGACGGGGTGGACCGCGTCGAGCCCGAGGCCCGCGCCGCCATGCGCGCCGCGCTCACGGCGGTCACGGCGTCCGGCCGTCGGCGCATCGCCATGATCGCCGGACCGCGAGACGCGACAGGTGGCGACCCGCGCCTGGAGCTCCTGCGGGCTCTGACCGGCCAGTTCGGCACGGTGTTGCCGCACGGCATGGTCGTGCGCGGAGAGCACACCCGGGAGGCCGGCGCGGCGGGCTTCGGGCAGCTCATGGGCCTGAGGCACCCGCCGGACGCGGTCTTCTGCGCGAACGACGTGATCGCTGTCGGGGCCATGGGCCGGGCGGAGGAGCTGGGGCTCCGGATCCCCGGGGACGTCTCTCTGATCGGCTACGACGACGCCGACTTCGCCTCGCTCGTCCGGCCACGTCTGACCACGATCCGCTATCCGGCCGGTGCGGTGGGAGCCGCCGCGGCGAGGCTGTTGCGGGAGCGGATGGACGGCCGGTCGGTTCCGAAGACCCTGAGGGTCGGCGCGGAATTCGTGGAGCGGGAGTCGGTCTGAGCGTCCCCTTCCGTACGGTCCGGGGGCGGTCGTGGACCCGTTGCGTAATCGATTACGCGCATGAACTCCTCCGCCTGGCGGTCGGTCATAAGTCCACTTCAAAGCCTGTTTTGGCTGTCCTTCTCGGTAGAACTGGGCTTTGCAGCCGGTAACTTTTTCCGTCGAAGTGCTTGACGTGTGCTGCATCGGCCTGGATAGGTTGCCGCCTTGTGGTTCCCCACCCTCGAACCCAAGGAGCACCTGATGGTGTCTACCGGTCGACCCCTCCCCGGACGCGTCAGCGCGGTGAGTACGGCGCTGCTTCTCGCACTGCTCACCGGATGCGGCGGGGGAGGGGGATCCGACAGCAGCGACGCCGGAGCGGCCTGCCGGCCCTCGTCTGGAAAGGTCACCCTGGAGTACTGGTCCTGGGTGCCGGGGATGGACAAGGCCGTCGCTCTCTGGAACAGCCAGAACCCTGACATCCAGGTCAACGTCAAGACGACGCCGTCGGGCAACGCCGGCACGTACCAGAACCTGAGCAACGCGCTCAAGGCCGACAAGGCTCCCGACCTGAGCCAGATCGAGTACGACTCGCTGGCGAGCTTCCGGATCAAGAACGGGCTGCGCGACATCTCCGGCTGTCCCGGGGTCGCCGAGGCCAAGGGCACGTTCATCGACTGGACCTGGTCGCAGGTCGACTTCGGCGGGGCGGGTGCGGACGGCGTGTGGGCCGTTCCCCAGGACACCGGCCCGATGGCGCTGTTCTACCGAAAGGACGTCTTCGACCAGCTCGGGTTGAGTGCCCCCACGACGTGGGCGGAGTACGAGGCCGCAGCGCGCACGATCAAGGCAGCGGGCAAGGGGCAGTCCATCACCCACTTCTCCCAGACCGACCCGAACTGGTTCACGGGCCTGCTGTGGCAGAACAAGGCAGGCATGTTCCAACGCAACGGTGACCAGTGGAAGGTCACCATCGACCGGCCGGAGAGCCGCCAGGTCGCCGACTACTGGCAGCACCTCATCGACGACAAGCTCGTCGCCACCGACCTGCAGGGCTTTTCGCCCGCGCTGTACAAGGCCTGGGACAGTGGCGAGGTCGTCACCTGGATCAGCGCGGCCTGGGGCTACAGCACCATCCGGGACAACGCACCCTCCACGGCGGGCAAGTGGGCGGTCGCCCCGATGCCCCAGTGGACGAAGGGCGCCCAAGCTGCGGGCAACTGGGGCGGATCCACCACCGCGGTCCTCAAGGGCAGCAAGCACCCGGCCGAGGCTGCCAAGTTCGCGCTGTGGCTGAACACCGACCCGAAGGCGCTCGAGATACTCAACCGCGAGGGCGGCCTCTACCCGGCGGCCAGTTCGGGTCTGCAACTGCCCGCCCTCCAGCAGCCGGTGAGCTTCTACGGCGGCCAGAAGATCTTCGATGTCTTCGCCCAGGCGTCGAAGGGCGTCGATACAGGCTTCACCTGGGGGCCGACCATGACCGACACCTACCGGTTCCTGAGCGACGGAGCGGCCAAGGTGGCAGGCGGCACCGGGAACCTCTCCGACGTCCTCGAGCAGGCCCAGAGCCAGAGCGTCCAGTCGCTGCACGAGCAGTCCCTCGACGTCGTCGGCTGACCCCTTCCCGCCCGCAGCCCCGCCGCCGTCGACAAGCGGCGGGGCCCCCACCCCGAAGGGCCACCGTGACCGCCACGCTCGCCCCACCCGCGGCCGCCCGACGGCCGCGCCTTCGCGCACACGCCGCACCGGCCGGCTTCCTGCTCCCGTTCCTCGTCCCGTTCACGCTGTTCACGCTGGTGCCGGTGGGCTTCGCGTTCTGGCAGAGCCTGCACGCGACCCGACGATCGGGCGGTACGTTCGGCCGGACCGAGTCCGTCTTCGCGGGCCTCGACCAGTACGCCCGCGTACTGTCGGCCCCGTACTTCGCCGACAGCATGCTGCGGGTCGCGGCCTTCGCCGTCGTCCAGATCCCCGTCATGCTCGCCCTCGCGACAGGACTCGCCCTGCTCCTGGACTCGGCCGCCGCACGCCTGCGGAGCTTCTTCCGGTTGGTCTACTTCGTGCCCTACGGGATCCCGGGGGTGGTCGCGGCGCTCATGTGGGCCTTCCTGTACGACCCGCGGCTGTCCCCGATCGTGCACCTGCTGCACTCGATCGGGATCGACGCCGCCTTCCTCACTCCGGCCGGCGTTCTCTGGTCGATCGGCAACGTCGTCACCTGGACCTACACCGGCTACAACATGCTGGTTCTCTACTCCGCGCTCCAAGCCGTCCCGAGGGACGTCTGCGAGGCGGCCAAGGTCGACGGAGCCGGCCAATGGGCCATCGCCCTGCGGATCAAACTGCCGATGATCCTCCCCGCTCTCGTGCTGACCACCGTCTTCTCGCTGATCGGCACCTTCCAGCTCTTCACCGAGCCCCAGGTCTTCCGGCAGATCTCCACCAGCGTCAGCAGCACGTTCACGCCCAACCTCGCGGCCTACTCGCTCACTGCGGGCGACCGCTACGGGGAGGCGGCAGCGATGTCCGTCCTGCTGGCATCGGCGACCTTCGTACTGTCCTTCGCCTTCCTCCGCCTGACCACCCGTCGACAGGGCCGACCGTGACACCACTCACCCGCGTGGAGGGCGCCCACCCCGTACCACGCCCGCAACGTGCATCGACGTCCCTGTCCACGACCGGCGTCGTTCTCGTCCTCACCTTGCTCGCCCTCTACATGCTCGTCCCCGTCTACTGGCTGTTGGTCTCCGCGACCAAGAGCCAGCACGACCTGGTCACCACTCCCGGCCTGCTGCCCGCCGCCTGGCACCTGGGGGACAACCTCTCCGCACTGTTCACTGCACAGGACGGCGTCTACGGGCGCTGGCTCCTCAACAGCCTCGCCTACGCCGGCGCCGGAGCCTGCACCGCAACGCTGCTCGCCGCCATGGCCGGCTACGGGCTCGCGAAGTACCGGTTCCCCGGCCGCGAAACCGTGTTCTCCGTCGTCCTCGGCGGAGTGCTCGTTCCCGCCACCGCGCTCGCCCTGCCCCTGTTCCTGCTCTTTGCGAAGATCAACACCACCAACACGTTCTGGTCGATGTTCCTGCCCAATGTCGTCAGCCCGTTCGGGGTGTACCTCGCACGGATCTTCGCCGAGGCCTCCGTCCCCGACGAGGTCGTCGAAGCGGCCCGTATGGACGGCGCAGGCGAACTGCGGATCTTCCGCTCCATCGCGGTGCGGATGATGGCGCCGGCCCTCGTCACGGTCTTCCTCTTCCAGTTCGTGGTGATCTGGAACAACTTCCTGCTGCCCCTGGTGATGCTGCAGGACGAGCACCTCTACCCGGTCACACTCGGCCTGTTCACGTGGCAGTCGCAGACAAGTCGACTGCCCGAACTGCAGACCCTCACCCTCGTCGGAGCCCTCGTCTCGGTACTCCCGATCATTGTGACCTTCCTGCTGCTGCAGCGTTACTGGCGCGCTGGCCTGACCGCCGGGGCGGTGAAGTCGTGAACCGAATGGGAAATCCTCTGGCGGCGCTCACCGAGCGACTGGGCGGAATCGCCTACGGCGGTGACTACAACCCGGAGCAGTGGCCCGAACACGTCTGGCACGAGGACATGCGGCTCATGCGGGAGGCCGGAGTCAACCTCGTCACCCTCGGCGTCTTCTCCTGGTCGCGGATCCAACCCGGCCCCGATACCTGGGACTTCTCCATCCTCGACACGGTGATGGACCTGCTCCACGAGCACGGCATCGCAGTGGACCTCGCCACCCCCACAGCCGCCCCGCCCCCGTGGTTCACCCACCACAACCCCGACGCACTGCCCGTCACCGCCGACGGAACCCGCCTCGCCCACGGCAGCCGGCAGGCCTTCTGCCCCAGCAGCCCCGCCTACGCCCGCGCTGCCGACGCCGTCGTCACCCGGCTCGCCACCCGGTACGCGACCCATCCCGCGCTGGTCGCCTGGCACGTCCACAACGAGTGGGGCAACCACAACGCCCTGTGCTACTGCGACATCAGCGCCGCGCACTTCCGCCGCTGGCTCCAGGAACGCCACACCACCCTGGACAACCTCAACGCGGCCTGGGGCACCGACTTCTGGAGCCAACGCTACGGGGGCTGGGAGGAGATCCAACCGCCCCGCGCGACCACGGCCTTCCGCAACCCCGGCCAGGACCTTGACTACCGCCGGTTCTGCTCCGACGCCCTCCTGATCCGGCACGAGGCGGAGAGCACGCTGCTGCACCGGCACGCACCGGGCATCCCCGTCACCACCAACCTCATGGGCACGTTGGAAAGGAAGATCGACGGGCACGCCTTCTCCCGCCGGTGCGACTTCATCGCGGTCGACCACTACCTCACCGCGGCCGACCCGCACAGTCACATCGACCTGTCCCTCAACGCCGACCTCGCCCGCGGAATGGCCGAAGGACAGCCGTGGCTGCTCATGGAGCACTCCACCTCCGCGGTCAACTGGCAGCCCGTCAACCTGGCGAAGGCGCCGGGACAGATGCGCCGCAACAGCCTCGCCCACCTGGCGCGGGGCGCCGACGGCATCATGTTCTTCCAATGGCGCCAGTCCCGGGCCGGGGCGGAGAAGTGGCACTCGGCGATGCTTCCGCACGGCGGCACCGGCAGCCGGATCTGGCACGAGGTCACCTCTCTCGGCACCGACCTCGCCCGGCTGCGCGAAGTCTCCGGCACACAGGTCAGTACCGAGGTCGGCCTCCTCTTCGACTGGCCCACCTGGTGGGCGCTCGAACTCGAGGCGCGGCCCTCCGAGCACCTGCGCTACCTGGACCTCATCCACGACTGGTACGGGACCCTGTGGAACCTCGGCATCACCTGCGATCTGATCTCCCCCGACGCCGACCTCGGCCGGTACCGCGCCGTCTTCGCCCCCAACCTCTACCTGGCCACCGCGGCCACCGTCGACCGTCTCACCGCCCACGTCCACCGGGGCGGACACCTCGCCGTGGGCCCGTTCAGCGGAGTCGTCGACGAACACGACCGCCTGTGGGACGGACCGCACCCCGCCGCCTTGGCGGAACTCCTCGGGTTGACCGTCGACGAGTACCTTCCCCTGCCCGAGCGCGCCGGCGCGCAGTTGGACTCCGGCACACACGCACGCCTTTGGGCCGAGCGAGTGCGCTGCGACACCAGTAGCCCGTGGATGCGGTTCGCCGACACCCCGTACGGTGGTCCCGCCCGCGGAGGGCCGGCCATCACCGTACGGAACGACACCGGCGGCACGGTCTGGTACGCCGGAGCCAGGCTGCCCGAGCCGACCCTCGTCGAGTTCCTCGACGCGGTCTGCCACACGGCGGGAATCCGTCCCACCGCAGAAGTCCCCCCGGGCGTCGAAGCCGTGCGCCGCACGGGCGAGGGCCGCAGCCTGCTCTTCCTGATCAACCACACCAGGCGGGCCGTCACCGTGCCCGTCGACGGGACCGCCCTGCTCGACACCCCCGTGCTCGACGGGTACCTCACGCTCGATCCGGGCGCTGTCGCCGTCATCCGGGAGCACTCCGCGAAGGGAGACGGCCGGTGACAGCACTGCTCGCCATGGACGACACCGACGGGACCGTGCTGATGCAGGCCGGCGACACGAGCTACGCGCTGCGCGTCGACCGGGCCGCCGGCACCGTTCGGCTGCTGCACTGGGGTGCCTCCATCACCATCGAGGACGCCCGCGCGCTCCGTCTGCCCCACGAGCCCGCCAACAGCTTCCACAGCCCGCTCGACGGTACCGAAGAACTCGCCGTCAACGGCCAGGTCCGATTCGCGCTGCCGGCTCTCGACGTCCGCTACGCCGACGGCAGCGACTCCCTGGAACCCGTCGTCGAGGGCTCCGTCGGCCACGAGGACGCCGAAGGCGTGTCCTTCATTGTGCAGCTCCGCGACAGGGACCGCCCGCTCGCCTGGGAACTGCACTACCGGGTCCGCACCGGCAGCCCGGTCATCGAGCGGCACACCGTCTACCGGCACTCCGGAACGACCGGAGAACCCTTCGTGCTGGCACGTCACGCCAGCGCGCAGTGGAACCTGCCGATCCGTGACGCACACCGCCTCTCCAGCGTTCACGGCGGCTGGGCGAGCGAGTTCCAGCTCCAGCGCACCACGCTCGCGGTCGGCGAGACCACGCTCACCAGCCGGCGGGGCCACACCAGTCACCAGGCCAACCCCTGGGCCGCGATCGACGACGGCACGGCCGGCGAGACCCACGGTGAGGTGTGGGTCATCGCCCTGGCCGCCTCCGGCAGTTGGCGCACCACCGTGCTGCGGACCGCGCAAGGCCACTGCAGTGTCCTCACCGGCGCCGGCCACGAAGGCGTCGAGGTCACCCTCGCCCCCGGCGACTCCTGGACCACCCCCACCACGACCGGCCACTACACGCACGAGGGGTTCGGGCAGGCCAGCCGGGACTCGCACACCTACGTCCGCTCCCATGTGCTGCCCCATCCCGAAGAAATCCGGCCCGTCCTCTACAACTCCTGGGAGGCCACGGGCTTCGACGTGACGCCCGCCAACCAGCGCCGACTCGCGGACATCGCCGCCAGCCTGGGCGCAGAGCTCTTCGTCGTCGACGACGGATGGTTCGGACTCCGCGACGACGACCGGGCCGGCCTCGGCGACTGGACACCACACCCCGTCCGGTTCCCCGAAGGGCTGCGGCCACTCGCCGACCACGTCCATGCCCTCGACATGCAATTCGGGATCTGGGTCGAACCCGAGATGATCAACCCGGGCAGCGAAGTCCTCCGGCGCCACCCCGAATGGCTGCTCCACCTCCCGGATCGCACCGCCAGCACCCTGCGCAACCAACTCGTCCTCGACTTCAGCCGCGAAGAGGTCACCGAGTGGGCCTTCTCCTGGTTGCTCGCGCTGGTCGAAGCCGCGGACGCCGACTTCCTCAAATGGGACTTCAACCGCTCCTTCACCGAGGCCGGCCCACGCTCCGCGGGCCACCGCGTCCACCTCGACCACGCCCTGGCCGTCCACAGGCTCCTGGACCGTCTCCGAGCCGCCCGCCCCGACCTGCGCATCGAGTCCTGCGCCGGCGGCGGTGGCCGGACCGACCTCGCAGTCCTCGCCCGCACCGACCAGGTCTGGCCCTCCGACAACACCGACCCCATCGACCGGCTGACGGTGCAACACGGCTTCACCCAGTTCTACCCGGCGCAGGTGATGTCTTCCTGGGTCACGGACAGCCCCAATGCGATCACCGGCCGCCGGGTGCCGCTGCGCTTCCGCCTGCACACGGCGATGGCCGGGGTCCTCGGCCTGGGCGGCGACCTGACCAAGTGGACCGACGCCGAACTCACCGAGACGGCCGAACACATCGCCGCCTACAAGACCGTACGTCGCACCGTGCAGCACGGCGATCTGCACAGGCTCGGAGAACCCGGCGACCAGGGGTACTACGCGGTGCAGTACGTGGATCCGGACCGCAGCGGATCCGTGGTCCTCGAATGGCGCGTCGATCCCGGCGGCGCCCGCACCGCACCGCCACTGCGGCTGCGAGGGCTCGACCCGCGGGCCCGCTACCGGATCACCGACGACGCGCTGCCGGCACAGGCCCGGCCGGCCGCGTTCACCGGTGCGGCCCTCATGGCGCACGGCATCCCCCGCGCACTTCCGGCGGGCCCGTTCGGGAGCCGCATGCTCATCGTCCGGAGAGAGGGCACAGGCAGCGGCAGGTCGTCCTAACCAGTTGTCGCCGATGGTTCGAAATGGAGGGTCAACAGTGAAGGCCGCTGCGCACGGCGGTGTTCCTGTGCTATCAAATCCGGGATGACCTCCACCGTCGAACGGACGACCGGCTGATGCCCCTGACTGTCCGGGACCTCCTGGCCATTCCCGCTCTGCGGCTCGGACTTGCCGCAGGCGCCGCCGGCCTCGGCCGAACGGTCGGCGCCGCGCACGCCTCCGAGGCCACGGACCCCTCGGCATGGCTGGAACCCGGGGAAGTGGTCATGACCACTGGGCTGCTCCTGGGGAGCAGCCCCGCAGCCCTGGTCGCCTTCGTCGAAGCCCTCGACCGGGCCGGGGCCGCCGCACTCGTGGTGTCGGTCGGCAGCTCCCTTCCCTACCCACAGCTGCCACCGGCCCTCGCGCAGTCCGCCGAGCAGCACGGCCTCCCCCTGATCACCGTCCCCGAGAACACCTCGCTGGCCGCCGTCACCAAGGCCGTGTTCGACGCCAGGTCCGCAGAGGAACGCCGGCTGCTCGAACGCACCCTCCGCGCCCAGCGGCGGCTCACCGCTGCCGCGGCCTCTCCCGACGGACTCTCCGAGCTGCTCACCGCCTGGTACCGCGCCACCGGTGTCGCGGTCGTCGTCTGCGACGTGCTGGCCAGACCGCTGGGCGCTTCGGGCGCCGACGCCGCCGAGATCCTGGCCGACGCGGCCCCGATCCTCGACGCCATCGCGCTGCGGGGTCTCCGTGGAAGCGGAGGCGGTGACCTGCCCGCCGGACCCGCCCACGCACAGCCCCTCGGCGCGGCCCGGCTGCGCGGCTTCGTCATCCTGATCGGCGAATCCAGTGCCGAAACCCGGATGCTGAGCAACGTCCTGGTGTCGCTGCTCTCCCTCGAACTCGAACGCCGCCACCTCGCCGAGGAACCGCGCCGCCGCCACCTCACCACCGTGCTCACCCGACTGTTCGCCGCGGACCTCACCGCCGCGCGAGCCACGGCACTGCTGTCGTCGGTGAACCTCTCGGTCGGCCCCCTGCGCGCCGTCGCGGTCCAGATCGGCCCCGGCCCCGGTACCGCACCCACCACCCGTTCGGAGCAGCAGCCCGGACCGGGCCGACCCAGTGAGGCCGCGGAGGTCGCCGCCGACCTGGCCCTCGCGGTCCCGGGAGGACTCGCCCGCGCTGTCGGCACGACAGTGGAAGCCGTCGTGCCGGACGGCACCGACGCGCTCGCCCTGCTCGGCCGCTTCGTCCCGGGCAGGCCCGCCGGAATCGGACCGGCGGTGGCTCCCCAGCACGCCGCGCTCTCCCTGCGCCAGGCCCGCGCGCTGCTCGCCGCGAGCGCCGAGGCAGGCCGGCCGGTCACCGCCACGGAGGCCGGCTCGGTCCGGCTGCTCCTGAGCCTCGGAAGCCCGGAACTGCTCGCCGCGTTCGCCGACACGGCGCTCGCGGTCGTCGACAGCGCCGATCCCGACCACGAGCTGATGGAGACCCTGAGGGTCTGGCTCGAGACCAACGGCAGTTGGGCCGACACCTCGGCGATGCTCGGCCTGCACCGGCACACGGTGCAGAACCGGATCGCCAAGATCGGTCGCCTCACCGGCCGCCACATGGACCGCGCCGAGGACCGAGTGGACCTGTGGCTGGCCCTCCGCGCCCGGGAAGCGGCCGGGCACTGACGGGCCGGTGCACCGGTTGCCGCGGGCGGGGTTCCTCCGGCCGGCGGATCGAAACCGGACATCGCCCGCGTCCGGGCCGTAGCGTTGCCGGCATGAGGAGCGAGAGAACAGCGGTGGGGGTGCGCACGGCCGACGAGGTCTTCGCCGCGCTGGAAGAGCTCAGCATGTGCCGCAGGCCCTGGACGGACTTCGAGCAGGGCCTGCTGCAGGCCTATCGGTGGGCGGTGGGCTCCCGGGCCGTGGGGCCCGTCACGGGCGACAGGGCGACAGGGCCGGTCGGTCCCTGCAGGGCCCAGTTGCTCGCGGAGTGCCAGGCCGCGACGGTGCGACTGCGTGGCAGCGGCGAGCCGGAGCTCACGCTCGGTGCGTACTCGGCGCTGGCCTGGGTGTGCGGGTACCTCGACGATCGGCCGTGACAGCGGGGCGCTGCCCGGAAGGTACGGGGTCGTTTCCGCCTCAGTAGGTCCGGAGGAAACGGTCGAGCACCCTGACGCCGAAGCTCAGGCCGGCGGCCGGCACCCGCTCGTCCACGCCGTGGAACATCCCGTAGTAGTGCAGGGAAGGATCCAGGAGCAGCGGGGCGAAGCCGTACGACCGGATGCCGAGCCGGGCGAAGGACTTCGCGTCGGTGCCGCCGGACATGACGAACGGCACCGGACGGGCGTCGGGGTCCTCGGCGCGCAGGGCGTCGGCCATGGCGGCGAACGCAGGGCCCCGGTGGTCCGCCGCCACGGCGTCCTCGCAGTTGATGAACTCCCTCGTGATCCCGGGGCCCAGCAACCGGTCCACGGTTGCCAGGAACTGCTCCCGGTGTCCGGGCAGGAATCTGCCGTCGACCTCGGCGTGTGCTTGGCCCGGGACGACGTTGACCTTGTTGCCCGCGGCGAGAACGGTGGGGTTGGCGGAGTCGCGTACGGTGCAGTCGAACAGTTCGCCGAGCTGTCCGAGCCGGGCGGCCTCCTGCTCGAGCCGTGTGCGGTCGATGGTCAGGCCCAGCTCCTCCTCGAGCGAGGCGATCAGGGACGCGACCGGTGGGGTCAGCGAGGTCGGCCAGGGGTGGGAGGCCAGCCGCGACAGGCCGTGGACCAGCGTCGCCACCGCGTTGTCGGGGTTCTGCTTGGACCCGTGTCCGGCGGTGCCCCGGGCGGTGAGCCGCATCCAGGCCGTGCCGCGCTCGCCCACCGCCACCGGGTACACCCGCACCTCCCTCCCCGTGTCCGGGCCGCTCTCCCGTCGCGCGGTGATCGAGAAGCCGCCCGACTCGCTGATCGCCTCGGCGCATCCCTCCAGCCAGTCCCGATGCCGGGCCACGACGAACCTGGACCCGAATTCGCCGGTGGACTCCTCATCCGCGAGGAAGGCCAGCACGATGTCGCGCCGGGGCCGGGTTCCGCTGCGCGCCCAGTGCCGCGCCAGGGCGACGACCATCGCGACGGTGCCCTTCATGTCGACGGCGCCGCGTCCCCAGAGGCAGCCGTCGGCCAGTTCTCCCGACAGGGGGTGACGCGTCCAGCCGGTGGCGTCGAAGGGGACCGCGTCGAGGTGGCCGTGGATCAGCAGCGGTGGCAGCGCGGGGTCCCGGCCGGCGATCCGGGCCAGCACCGTGGAGCGGCGCGGGGCCGCTTCCACGAGCGTCGGGGCGACGCCGGCCGCGTCGAGGGCGGCGCTCACGTACTCGGCGGCGGCCCGTTCTCCCGGGCCGGTGCCGTCCCCGAAGTTGGTGGTGTCGATCCGCAGGAGGTCGTGGCAGAGCTGGACGGCGTCGTCGCCGGCGGTGGCGTTGTCGGCGTCGGGGGCAGGGGAGGAAGGCATCGGGGGCGTCACATTCCGTTCAGGAGCGGGTCGGTGGGGGTCAGCCGTACTGTTCCTCGGTGGCGGAGGCCGCGACCGTGGTGCACACCTTGAAGGCGCGGGCGCCTTCGGTCGCACTCGGAGCGGTGTAGGCGACTGTGCGCGGGCCGGTCCGTTCCACGGTGGGTACGGCCTCCACCGCTGCCGCTTGGTGGGTTGCGTGGAAGGTCACTTCGAAGCGGTGCTCCGTGGTCGTCGCGGTGGGGCGTTCGGAGACGAGGGCGGCTTCCACCGCGGCCCGTGCCTGTGACGCGATGAGGGCCGAGCTGCGGGCCGGGGGCAGGCAGACGGCCGCGTACCGGCTGACCGCCCGCTTCACCGCGGCGGTCCGGGCGAGCGGCGCCCAGCGGCGGGCGGCCTCGCACGTCAGGTCGTCGCCGGTGACCAGCAGGACCGGGACGCCGTGCTCGGCAGCGACCAGGGCGTTCATGCGCCCTTCGTCGGCCGCCTCGCCGTCGATGCGGAAGTCGACGAGTCCCGTGCCGAGGTAGGTGTGGGCGAGCACTCCTTCCTCGCCGGCTCCGGTGTGGTAGCCGAGCATCACCACACCGTCGGTCTCCTGGACGCCGTGCATCATGCCGAGCGGCTTGTGGCGGCCCGTCAGCAGGGTGGCCCGGTCGTCGAGATCCTCGATCAGGACGTTGCGTTGCGTGTAGTGCGCTTCGTTGACCAGCACCTCGGTGGCGCCCCCGGCGAAGAGGCCCGCCACGCAGGCGTTGACGTCCCCGGTGAGCAACCGCCGCATCCGTTCCCAGGCCGCTGTCCCCGGTTCGACGTCATCGGGCCAGGTGACGCCGGTGGCGCCCTCCATGTCCGCGGAGATCATGACGCGCATGGCTGTCCGTCCTTCCTGTCGGTGCGAGGGGTGTCCCGCGGTCGGGGGGCCGCGCCGGCACGGGCCCGCAGTGGTGCCTGGCTGAGCAGCAGGATGCTTTCCCCCGGCCCGGTCACGGCCGTCAGGTCGGCGCGCAGGCCCAGTGGCACGGTCAGCTGGACCTCCCCGTGCCCGGCGCGGAGCCCCGCCGCCACGGGGACGCCGAGATCGGCCAGACGGTCGTGCAGCACCTCGGCCACGGCCGCGGGGGCGCCGCAGTCGGTGAAGTCGCCCAGGACGATGCCGGCGGCCGCTGCGAGTACGCCGGCCCGGCGCAGCTGGGTGAGGATGCGGTCCAGTCGGTACGGGTCCTCGCCGATCTCCTCGAGCAGTAGCAGGGAGCCGTCCGGGGCCGTGGGTCCCGGCCCGCCGACGGAGGACGCGAGCAGGCTCGCGTTTCCGCCGGCCAGGATGCCCCGTGCCTGTCCGGTTGCCAGCGGCGGTGCGAGCAGGGGAAGTTCGCGGATCCCTTCCGGCGTGAAGAGCATCCGGTGAAGGTGGGCCAGCGTGGTGGGTTCGTCGAAGGCTTCGGTGGCGACCATCGGTCCGTGCAGCGTGGCGACGCCGAGGCGGGTGGCGAACAGGCGGTGGAGCTCGGTGACGTCGCTGCACCCGACGAGTGGCTTCGGCTCGGCGGCCGCGAGGGTGTCCCAGTCGAGCAGGTCGGCCATCCGCTGGCAGCCGTAGCCGCCGCGGGCGCAGAGCACGGCGGCGACCCGGGGATCGGTCCAGGCCGCCTGCAGGTCGGCTGCCCGGTCGGAGTCCCGCCCGGCGAGGTGACCGAGACGGGTCTCCGTGACGTGCGGCATGACCGTCACCCGCAGGCCCCACGACCTCAGTACGGCGACACCGCGCTCGAGGAGGTCGGGCCTCACGGGTCCGGCGGGGGCGACGACGGCGACCGTGTCGCCGGGGAGCAGCGCTGCTGGTCGGCGCAGGGACGCGGACGGAAGGAGGGTGCTCACGAGGTGCTGCCCGCGGTCGGTGGGGTGCCGGGTCGCCCGGTGGGTCGGGGCGCCGGTGCCCCCGCGGTGGTGAAGATCCGCCGGTAGAAGGCGATTTCGGCCCGCAGGACGGTGGTGATGGTGCTGGCGTGCCGCCAGCCGTGCTGCTCACCGGGGAGTTCCAGAAGGGTGCAGGTGAGGCCCGCGTCGTCCATGGCCTTGGCGAAGGCGCGTGACTGCTCCGGCCCCACGACGACGTCCTCGAGGCCGTGCAGGAGCAGGGCCGGCCCGCTGGCACGGTGGGCATTGAGGACGGGGGAGCGTTCTTCGTAGCGTGCGGCGGCTTCGGGCAGGGGGCCGATGAGACCGTCGAGGTAGCGGGACTCGAAGTCATGGGTGTCGGCGGCCCAGGCGAGTGGGTCGGTGATGCCGTAGTGGGAGACGGCGCCCGCGTAGAGGTCGGTGGAGGTGAGGGAGGCGAGTGCCGTCCAGCCGCCGGCGCTGCCACCGCGGACGGCCAGGCGGTCCTTGCGGGCCAGACCCCGGGTGACGAGTCCGCGGGCGACCACCGCGCAGTCTGCGACGTCCACGACCCCCCACGCGCCTTGCAGCTGCTGGCGGTAGGCGCGGCCGTAGCCGGTGGAGCCGCCGTAGTCGACGTCCGCGACGCCGATGCCTCGGCTGGTGAAGTAGGCGATCTCCAGGTCCAGGGCCATCGGGGAGGATCCGGTGGGGCCGCCGTGGACGAAGACGACCCACGGGGGCAGTTCGCCGGGGGCGAGCCGGTGGTGGGGGTTGTGCGGGGGGTAGAGCACGGCGTGCACGGGGTGCCCGTCGTCGTGGTGGAAGACCTCGGCGCGGGGCGTGGGCAAGTGGTCCGCGATGTGCGGCGCAGGGCTGTCGCCCGTCAGGGCCCTGTGGTTGTCGCCTCCGGTGGCGGCGGTGCCGGTCGTCGCCAGGTCGGTGAGCACCACGCGGTGGTGGATGCTCGGCGAGCCGGCCACGCACACCGCCTGCCCGTCGGCGGCGTGGACGGTTGCGGCGAAGTCGTTGTAGGGCAGGTCCAGGTCGTGCACGGTGTCGTCGATCGGGTCCACGATGCCGAGATGCCGGTCGCTGCCGGTACCGTGCACGGCCAGCACCCTGCCGTCGGGAAGCGGGGTGAACCAGGCGGCTCCCGGTCGCCACAGCGCCCCGCCGAACTCCTCCGCGCGGGGTGCGACGGTTCGCGCCGGGCTGCCGTCCAGGGGGACGAGCTGCAGGTTCCACCAGCCGTCCGGGTCGGCGACGGCCCAGATGGTGTCCGCGTCGCGCCACTCCGCCTGGACGACGGAGCACTCCGCGCCGCCCGCCAGCACGCGGGGTGGACCGGGGCTGTGGAGGTCGGTGACGCACAGGTCGGTGCCGTCCCACGGCATCCGGGGATGGTTCCAGCCGATCCAGGACAGGTGCCGGCCGTCCGGGGACTGCCGTGGGCAGGCCAGGAAGTCGTAGCCGTCCGCCAGGACCCTGACCCGGTCGGGATCGGTGGCGGCCGAGCCGTCCAGCGGCACCGCGACGACGGCGCGTCGCACGTCACGCGGATGCGCTCCCAAAGTCTCACGCACGCACCACACCGCGTCGCCACCGGGTGGGGCGTACAGGTCGCCGTACCGCACCGACGGGGTTCCCCGCAGGTCCGAGGCCGCTGTCAGCGGGCGTGGCTCGCCCCCGGGCACGGTCACCAGCAGGCGCTGGTCGTGCCAGTCGACGAACACCAGCGCCCGAGCGGGCCCTGACGGGCCGTCGGCGGCAGTGCCTTCCGGCGGCGGGAGGACGACGGGCCGCCAAGCGCGTCCGCCGTACTCGTGGAGTCTGCTGCGGGCGTTGAAGCCCGCCGGCAGCAGGTCCTGCACGGTGCCGTCCGGTGAGCGTCGTACGACGCACCGTCGGCCGCCCTCCAACGGGCGCGGCTCGTCCCACCACACGGTGGTTCCGCCGGGTTCGGGAACGAGTTCCACCCAGCCGGGGATGCCGTCCTCGCGGGCCACGTCCTCGGCTTCGACGGGGGAGGGCCAGGCGGCCGGGGCGGGCCGTCCGGGATCTGCTGAAGTCATGGTTCACCCAATGGCGTTTCGGGGGAGCGACTCGGAGCGAGGCGCTCACGGGCGGGGTGGAGAGGGCGGTGGGAGGTCAGTCGTCGGCGAATCTGTTCAGCACGCGGTTCGCCTCCTCCCGCCGGTCCAGGCGGCGCAGGGCTCCCTTGGAGCGGGCGGCCGCCGCCGTGAGGAGGGCGTGGCCGAGGGCGACCAGGGCGGTCGGGGAGTCCGCGAAGGACGGGCCGCCCGTCGCCGCGGTCAACGTGAACCCGGCGAGCGGCGCCACGGGTGAGCCGTGGCCGTCCACGATGGCCACCACTGGCACCCCGAAGCGACGCAGTGCCTCGGCGGTGCGGAGCGTCGCGCGGTCGTAGCGGCGCACGGAGTAGACGAGGGCGACATCCTTGGGTCCGGCGTCGGTGAGGGCCTCCACGGTGCGGTCGGCGCTGCCGTCCAGCAGGACCACTCGGCCGAACACGCTCTCCATGTCGGCCGCCATGAGCTGGGCCAGGCCGCGGCTGCGCCCCGTGCCCAGGACGAAACGCCGTCTGGCCGTCACCAGCGCCCGTGCGGTGCCGTCCAGGGCGCCGTCGTCCTCGGCCGCGTGCAGGGTGGCGACGACGTTCGCGGCCTCGCGCTCCGCCATGCGCCGCGTCAGGCCCGGCAGGTGGGCCGGGCGAAGCCTGGCGCGGAACCGCTCGTGCGGGCTCGCCAGCTGCTCGTCGAGTCGTTCGGCGACCCGTGCCTGCAGCTCGCCCAGGTCACGGAATCCGGCCGCGCGGACCAGCCGTTGCAGGTCGCCGCGGGCGGCGCCGGTTTCGGCGAGCAGGGCGTTCGGCGGCCGCAGCGCGGAGTCCGGCCAGTCGGCGAGCATGGCGAGGGCCAGCTTCCGTTCGGCCGCCCCCAGTTCGTCCGCCGCGTCGGCGAGCGTCTCGGCGGGCTCCGACCATGCGGAGGCGTAGGTGGTGGTCGTCATCGGCGCGGTCCGGTGGACAGCACCGGGCGGAGGGGGCCGGACACGGGCGTACTCCCTGGTGCGGGGGCGGGTCGGGACCGGTAACGTGCGGTGATCCGATCGGGCCGAGCGGCCGGCGCTCGGGCGGCAGGCACGGGACGCAGACGGACGGGACGGGGGCGACGGTGACGTCGGGGCGTGACGGGACGGGGAGGACGGGTGAGGCCGCGGGTGCTGCCGGTGCGCGCGCGGACGGTGCGGCGGCCCGCCTCGGCGAGCGCTTGCACGCCGCGCGGTCCCGGCTGGGTCTGACGCTGGACGGCGTGGCTCAGCGCAGTGGTCTCTCCCGCAGTTTCCTCAGCCGGCTGGAGGCCGGGGGCGCGAACCCCACGCTGCGGACCCTGGAGCAGGTCGCGGAGGCGGTGGAGACACCGCTGTCGGTGCTGCTGGGCGGAGCCCCCGCGACTGCTCGGCCGGTGGGGCCGCCGCAGCCCGGGGCGGTGCACCGGCCGCGTCGCGAGCCGCGGGCGTGGCCCCCGGGCGAGGGCCGGACCTTCGCGCTCACTCCGGTCGGCGCGCGCCGCTTCGAGGCGGTGCTCGCCGAGGGAACCCCGGCCCACCACGCCTTCGCCACCTCGCACCCGGGCGAGGAACTGTGCGTCGTGCTCTCCGGGCGGGTCGCCGCCGAGGTGGACGGCGAACGGTTCGAGCTGGAGGCCGGCGATGCCCTCCACTACGAGGCGGCCTCCGCGCACAGGCTGGTCGCGCTGGGACCGGACAGCCGGTACCTGCTCGTCGTGGCGGGGCCGGGCGCCGTGGCGGGTGGGCCGCGGCGGTCCTGAGAGGCGGCTGGGTCCGGCGGACGGCCGGCGCCTGTCGTCCCGCAGCGCCGGCCGTCCGCGCTGTGCTGAGAGCTCCACATCCGCCACGGTACGAGTCCCGGTGCCGGCCGGGCGATCGACGAATTGTCGATCCTCCGGCCGGCACCGGCGACATCCGGTCCCGGGCTCGCGTGTGCCGCAGCGCGTCAGTGCGCTGCCGGGGCCTCGGTCGCGACCACCCTGCGCGCCTGCGGGTGCAGGCACGCGTGGCGATGCTCCTCCCCGGGGGTGAGCACGGTGAGCCCGGGTTGGGCGGCGGTGCACTCGGGCGTCGCGAACGGGCATCGCGGGGCGAACAGGCAGCCGGGGGTCGGAACGCGCTCGTCGAGTGCGGCGAGCGGGACGAGGCGCTCCGGGCCCGGCTCCTCCAGTCCGCGCAGGACGGGGACGGCGGACAGCAGGCACTGCGTGTACGGGTGCACGGGCTGCTGGACGACCTGGTCGGTGGGGCCCCGTTCGATGACCTGGCCGCGGTAGATGACGTGCAGTTCGCCGCCGTCGCCGAGGTAGCGTGCGGTGGCGACGTCGTGGGTGATGAAGAGCAGCGAGATGCCGAGCCGCTCGCGCAGGTCGCGCAGCAGGGCGAGGATGCCGAGCCGCATCGACACGTCGATCATCGACACGGACTCGTCGGCGACCAGCGCTTCGGGGTCGACGGTCAGTGCCCTGGCGATGACGACGCGCTGGCGCTGCCCGCCGGAGAGCTGGTGCGGGTACTTGCCCAGCACGCCGCCGGGCCGCAGGCCGACCAGTTCCAGCAGTTCGGCGGCGCGTTCCCGCTGCTGGGAGCGGCCGGCTCCGGTCTCCCTCGCACGCATGCGCAGCGGGTCGCCGAGGATCTGGCCGATGTCGCGGGTCGGGTTGAGGGCCGAGTAGGGGTCCTGGTGGATCATCTGGATGCGCCGGAAGTACGGGGCGCGCCGGGCCGCGGGCAGCGTCGACACATCGGTTCCGTCGATGACGAGCGAGCCGCCGTCGAAGGTGTCGAGGCCGGTGAGGATCTTGCCCAGGGTGGTCTTGCCGCAGCCCGACTCGCCGATGAAGGAGACGGCGCCGCCCTTGGGGAGGGTGAAGTCGACGCCGCGCAGGGCGTGCACCGTGCGGGTGCCGGTGAAGGCGCCGCGGCCGGTGTAGGTGCGGGTGATGTTCCTCGCCTCGATCACGGTTCTGCTCGCTCGGGGGTGTCGTGGGTCCGCGCGGCCGGAACGGGGGCCGCGGCGGTCCCTGGCGTGCTGTGCGTCGGGTCGGCGTGGCAGGCCCGGTACCGGTCGGGCGCCCACTCGGTGAGGGCGGGGTCGGTTTCCTCGCACACCGGCATCGCGATCGGGCAGCGGTCCCGGAAGACGCATCCGCGCCGCGCGAGGGTGGTGAGGTCCGGCGGCCGGCCGGGCAGCGCCCGGGCGAGGCCGGTGTCGCCGACGATGCGGGCGGTGGCGCCGATCAGGGCCCGCGTGTAGGGGTGCGAGGGCCGTCGGAGGAGCTCGGTGGTGGGGCCGTGTTCGACGATCCGCCCGCCGTACATGACGGCGAGGCGCTCGGCGATCTCGGAGACCACTCCCATGTCGTGGGTGACGACGAGGGTGGCCAGGTCGTGTTCGCGGTGCACGCCGCGCACGATGTCGAGGACGGCGGCCTGGGAGATCATGTCGAGGGCGGTGGTCGGCTCGTCGAGGATCAGCACCTTGGCGTTGAGGACGAGGGCGAGCACGATGCCGGCGCGTTGGCGCATGCCCCCGGAGAGCTCGTGCTGGTAGGAGTCCAGGACGCGAGTGCCGTCGAGGCCCATGCGTTCGCACAGGTCCTTCGCGCGGTTCACCAGGCCGCGCAGGTCCTCGACGTCGTGGGAGCGGCCGAGGTCGAGGAGTTGCCGTCCGATCGTCTTGAGGGGGTTGAGCGAGTTCTGGGAGGCCTGGAAGACGTAGCCGAGCGCGCTGCCCCGGGTACGGCGCAGCCGGCGGCCGCTGAGCCGGGTGACGTCGCCGACGCCTGCGACGTGGATGCTGCCGGTGCTGATGCGGCCCGGTTCGGGCACGGCGTTGAGGAGGGAGAGCGCGAGGGTGGACTTGCCCGAGCCGGACTCTCCGACCAGGCCGGTGATCTGTCCGGCGTGCAGGTCGAGATTGGCGTGGGAGACCGCCGGCAGGTCGCCGTGGTCGGTGCGGTAGACGACGGTCAGGTCGCGGATGCTGACTTCGGCCGACGGGGCCGTGGTGGTCGCGGCTCCGTGGTGGGACGGGGTGTGCGTGGTCACGTGCGCTCCCGCAGTCTCGGGTTGAACAGCTCGTCGACCGCGTCCATGAACAGCACGATGCCCAGGGTGATGAGCAGGATGCAGGTCAGCGGGGCCAGCAGGTAGGTGAGGGCCTCCGGGCTGCTCATGACGCCGCCGGAGAAGACCGCCTGGTTGAGCATCACGCCCCAGTTCTCGCTGGAGAACGGCACGACCCCGAGGAAGAACAGCGCCACCTCCGCTCCGATGAATCCGATGACGGACAGCAGGAGGTTCATGGCGACGTACGGTGCGATGTTGGGGAGCAGTTCGCGGAGGAGGATGTGCCGGTGGGAGAGCCCCAGGCCGCGGGCGGCCTCCAGGAAGCCGCGCTCGCGGAGCGAGAGGGTCTGGGAGCGTACGGCGCGGGCGACGCCGCCCCAGCCGGTGACGCCGAGGACGAGTCCCATCTGGAAGGCGCTGCTGAAACTCCACAGGGTGGACAGGACGATCAGCAGGGGCAGGCCGGGCAGGGTGAGGACGAAGTCGGTGATCCGCATGAGTCCGGAGTCCGCGAGGCCGCGGCGGAAACCGGCGACCAGTCCCACCAGGGTGCCGGTGGCGGCGGTGACCAGGGCGGCGACGGTGGCGGTGAGCAGGACGTAGCGGGCGCCGACCACGACCTCCTGGAGGACGTCGGAGCCGGCGAAGTCGGTGCCGAGCCAGTGTTCGGCGCTGGGCGGGGCGTAGACGGCCTCGGGGTCGACGGCGAGGGGCCCCGGGTACAGGAGCGGTCCGAGGAGTGCCATGAGGGTGAAGAAGACGATGATGAGGAGGCCGATGATGCGGCCGGGCCGTCGGGTCAGCACGCGGAGGGTGCGGGCGCGGCGGGTGGGCGGGCGCGTGGCGCGGGCCGTCCGGTCGAGGGTCTCGGTCATCGCCTCACCCGGGGGTCGATCACCGAGTACAGCATCTCGGCGACGATGTTCGCGAGGACGATCGTGACGGTGATCAACAGGAAGGCGCCGCCCATCAGGGGGTAGTCGCGGCTGCCGATGCTCTTGAGGAGCAGGTTGCCCAGACCCGGGTAGTCGAAGACGTCCTCGATCAGGACGGATCCGGCGAACATGTGGCCGATGGACAGGGCGAGCGTGGTGAACAGCGGCAGTACGGCGTTGCGGCCGATGTAGCGCATGCGGGTCGCCGGGGCGATGCCGCGCAGTTCGGCGGCGAGGATGAAGTCGTCGCCGAGGACCGAGGCCACGCTGGACTTCATGGTCAGCAGCCAACCGCCGTAGCTCAGCAGTGCGTAGGTCGCCACGGGGAGGACGGCGTGGGTGGCGACGGAGCCGACGTAGTCGGGGGTGAAGCCGGGGGCGATGGTCACGTCGCTGGTGTCTCCGTAGGGCAGCACGTTCCAGAGGGTGTGGAACAGGAAGGCGAGCAGCAGCGCGAGGACGAAGGACGGCACGCCGGCCATGAGGGAGCCGGAGAGCGAGAGCAGGCCGCCGGTGCGGGAGTTGCGCCGGACGGCGGCGATCACGCCGGCGGTGCATCCGACGAGGAAGCTGACGACGAGTCCGGACAGGACGGGCAGGACGGTCCAGGGGACGGCTGCGCGGATGACGTCCGAGACGGGGACCCCGCTGTAGGAGATCGAGACTCCCAGGTTGCCGCGGGCGAGTTGGCCCAGGTAGCCCAGGTACTGGTCGGTCAGCGGTTCGTGGGAGGTGAAGCCGTAGATGACGGCGACCTTGGCCCGGGCCGTCTCGGGCGGCATGCCGCCGAGGACGTACGCCTCGTAGGCGGCGTCGCCGGGGTTGCCGGGCAGGGCGTGGACGAGGAAGAAGGTGAAGGTGGCGACGGTGAGGACCATCGCCAGGCCTGCGGCCAGCTTCGCGGCGAGCCTGAGGAGGACTGCTCTCACCTGGGCTCCCCCTGTGGCCGGTTGGGTCGGCGGGCCATGCGTGCTCCTGGAGACGGTTTCGGGTTCGGGGCGGTGCGGCCGGCGGCAGGGGGCCGCTGGCCCCGCGCCGCCGCCGGCGCGGCTACTTCTTGGACTTGGGCTGGACGTAGCCCTGCATCATCCACACGCCGGGGGAGTTGCTCAGGAGGCCGTCCTGGCCCGCCTTCGGGAAGTTCGTGAACCGCTTGTCGTTGACGAACTGCACGTTGGTGTAGTCCCAGATCTGGACGACCGGCACCTGCTGGTTGGTGAGCCGGGCCAGCTGCTGGACGATGTCCTTCTGCTGGTCGGGCTTGAGGAGGGTGAGCCTGGCCGTCAGCTCGCCGGGGTCGACGGTGGCGCCGTCGAGGGTGAACGAGGTCGGGGTGTTGAGCCAGTTGCCCGAGCCCTTCCCGGTCTTGTGCGTGACGGCGGCGCCGATCGCGGTGAAGCCGTTGTCCGCGCCGTAGAGGCGCTGGAAGGCGGCGTCGGTGCCGGGGCCGAGCGCGGTCAGCCAGAACCCGACCGGGTACTTCCCGTCGGCCATCTCCTTCTTGTAGGTGCTGAAGTCGGCGGTCAGCGCGGTCTTGGTGGGGATGCCGAAGGCGGTCAGCTGGTTGGCGAGGACGGTGCCGCCGGCGATCCAGTCGCTGAAGCCGTTGACGGTCTGCAACGTGATGGTCCACGGAGTGCCGTCCGGCAGGTACCAGGCCCCGTCCTTCTTGGTGAGGCCGGCCTGCTGGAGGAGCGCGGCGGCCTTGGTCTCGTCGTGCGGGTAGGGGTCGAGCGCGGCCTGCTGCTCGGGGGTGAGCCACTTCTCGGCGACCTTGTCGATCAGGCCGGTGGTGGCCTTTGAGGCCGCGCCGCCGACGGGCTGGCCGACCTTGGTGACGGCCGCGCGGTCGATGACGTGCGCGAGGGCCCGGCGGACCTCGACCTTGTCGAACGGGGCGACGCTCTGGTTGAAAGCGATGGCGGCGTCGACGTAGTTGATGGCGTCGACGCGCTGGTTCCCGGCCTTGAGGATGCGCTGGAGGACGTTGTCGGGGATGGCGGTGAACGGCGCGGCGTCCAGCTCACCGTTGGTCATGTAGTTCCAGATCTGCTCGTTGCCGGTGTAGTTGCGCACCACGACCTGCTTCGGGCCGATCCTGTCGGCGGCGAAGAAGTGCGGATTGCGGTCGAGCACCGCGGAGCCGGGGTTGATCCGGGTGATGACGAACGGGCCGGCCGAGACGTCGGTGGCGGGGGCGAACGCGGAGATCTTCTTGCCGATCTCGTTGAGTTTGTCGACCGCGGCCTTCGCGGCGTCTGCCTGCCCGGGGTCGGCGCTCTGGCTGGCGTGGACCACGTCCCAGACGTCGGCGGGCAGCATCGAGCCGTAGACGGACGCCGGAACGATCTTCTGGGTGAGCACCAGGCGGGGGAACTGGATGTTCTTGGCGCCCGGCACCTGGCTGATCTCGATGGTGTGCGGCGCGGTCTCCTTGATCTCGGCGACGTCGAGCCCCTGGGTGAGCACGCCCGCCCCGACGGTCGCCGCGCCCTGGGTGAGGGCGATGGCCATGGAGGCCTTGACGTCGTCGACGGTGACGGGCTTGCCGTCGGACCACTTGGCCCCGGGTTCCAGCTCCACGGTGATCGAGGTGTCCGTGGTCTTCCAGCTCCTGGCCAGGCCGGGGAAGAAGTCGTTCGGGTCCTGCGGGTTCTTCTTGGTGAACCCCAGCTGCATCGTGTCGTAGCCGAGGAAGGTGTTGCCGGCGGCGTTGAACGGGTTCATGGGGGCGCCGGCCGAGATGGGGTGGTTCCCGTCGATGGTGGTGAACACCCCGCCGCCTGCGGAGTCCGAAGAGCTTGCCGAGGAGGAGCAGGCCGCGGTGCCGCTGAGGAGCAGGGCGGCCGCGAGGGGGAGAGCGGCACGTCTGGCGTTGCGCATGGGGGATGGACTCCGATCAACGTGTGCATGAGGGCGGAGCTGCAGTAGGCCGACGGTAGGAGTCGCGGCACGCTCAAGTCAATGAGTTACGCACGAACATGACTGCCCGTAACTCGTCGACCTGCTCTCAGCTGGGCGTTGTTGACGGGCAGCCAGGCGAAAAGCAACGCATCGGTGGCATGCAATGTTGCAAAACTACGTGGCGGGGCGGACGATGGCAGAAACCGAGAGGACACCCGTGACCCCGAGCCGTTCCGTCCGCGTCATGTCGCCCACCGAGCAGCGCAACCCCCGCACCCTGGCCATCGACCGAGCCGACCCGCTCGCGGTGCTCAGGATGCTCAACGCCGAGGACTCGCGCGTCGCCGGGGAGGTGGCCAAGGTCCTCCCCCTCCTCGCGGTGCTGGCAGAGGTGACCGCCGACCGCCTGCGCGCGGGCGGCCGCCTCCACTACTTCGGCGCGGGCACCTCGGGCCGCACCGCCGTCGTGGACGCCGCCGAACTCGGCCCCACCTTCTCCCTGCCGGCCGGAATCGTCGTCGCCCACCACGCCGGCGGCGCCGCGGCCCTGACCACCGCCGTCGAAGGCAGTGAAGACAGCGAAGAACTCGGGGCCGCGGACGCCGCCGCCGTCGAACCGGGCGACGTGGCCGTCGGCATCGCCGCCAGCGGCCGCACCCCCTACGTGGCAGGTGCGCTCGCCGCGGCGCGGCAGGCAGGAGCCTTCACCGCACTGGTCAGCTCCAATCCGGAGGCGCCACTCGCCGACCTCGCCGACCTGCACATCGGCGTCGACACCGGACCCGAAGCGATCGCCGGATCCACCCGCCTCAAGGCCGCCACGGCGCACAAGCTCGTGCTCAACGGGTTGTCCACCGCCGTGATGATCGCCCTGGGGCGCACGTACTCCAACCTGATGGTCGACCTCTCCGCCAGCAACGCCAAGCTCCGGGGCCGGCTGGTCACCATCCTCATGGAGGCCACGGGGCTCGGCGAGGAACCCTGCTCCCGGGCCCTCGCCGAGGCCGACGGCCAACTGAAGACGGCACTCGTGTGCCTCCTCTCCGGCTGCGCCCCGGAGGACGCCCGGCAGCGCCTGGCCGCCGTCGACGGGAGGGTCTCCGCTGCGGTGGCCGCGTCGATGAGCTGACCGGCTGCCCGCTCCGTTGGTGGGCGGCCCGCCGGCGGCCCCGGTTACCCCTGGAGGCGGTGGTTCTGCACCGCCGCGTAGGTGCGCTCCAGCGCCTTCAGGGTGCGTGTGCGGTGGCGCTGGGCGACTCCGACGAAGAGGCAGTCGACGACGGTGAGGGCGGCGATCCGGCTGGCCATCGCGCCGGAGCGGAACGTCGTCTCGCGCACTGCGGTGGTCAGCACGTGGTCCGCCTGGTCGGTGATGGCCGACCGCGGGAAGTTGGTGATCGCGATCGTGGTCGCGCCGTTGCGCTTCGCTTCCGCGAGGACGTCCACGGTGGCGGCGGTGTCGCCGGTGTGGGACACGCCGATGGCCACGTCGCCGCTGCGCAGCAGTGCGGCGGAGGTCAGCGCGATGTGGGGGTCGACCCAGGCGTTGACGCGGCGGCCGATGCGGTGGAGTTTCTGCTGGAGGTCCAGCGCGACCAGGCCGCTCGCCCCGACGCCGTAGACGTCCGTGCCGTCGGCGGACGAGACGGCGTCCACGGCTCGTTTGAGGGCGTGGAGGTCGAGTTGGCCGACGGTGTCCTCGACCGCCCGGGCGTCGGCGAATCCGAGCTTGGCGACGATGTCGGCGAGTGAGTCCCGGGGGCCGATGTCCGCGCCGACGGCACTCCAGCCGGCGCTGCTCTCCTCGACGCTGGCGGCGGAGGCGAGGCCGATCCGCAGGTCCGGGTACCCCTTGAGGCCGAGGGTGCGGCAGAAGCGCACGACGGTGGTCTCGGAGGTGCGGCATTCGGCGGCCAGTTCGCTGATGGTCTGCGCGGCGACGTTCGCGGGGTCGGCAAGGGCTGCCTCCGCGACCCGGCGTTCGGCGGGAGCCAGCGACGGCAGGAGCGCCCGGATCTGTACGAGGACGGTCTGGGGTGGCCCGCTGGGTGCGGCGGGTGCGGCCGGGCGGGAGGCCGGCCTGCGCTTCGGGCGGGTTCCGTCGGCTGCGGTCATGGGGGCTTCCTTCGGGTGGGGTTGCGCGGTGGGAGGGTTGAGGTGTGCTCCGGTCTACTGTGCCCTGTGCCGGCCGGGGGCCTCATGGCGGGTCGTACAGGGCGTCGCAGGTCGCCCGTCGCAGGGTAGCGATTGCGGATGCGTCGCGGCCGAGGTGCACGGCGTTCGTCAGCAGGACGACCCAGGGGCCACCGGGCGGGTCGAGGGCGATGCTCGTGCCGGTGAAGCCGGTGTGTCCGGCGCCGTCGGCGGGCCAGTGGCGGCCCAGGTGGTCCCAGCGGTCGCCGCGAAGGGTCCAGCCCAGGCCGCGGCGGCCGTCGAGGGATTCCGTGTGGCAGCGCAGTGCCGTGGCGCGGACGTTCGGGGACAGGACGGGTGAGTCGGGGTGGAGCCAGCCGTACCGCAGGTAGCGGGCCAGGTCGCCGGCGGTGCCGAAGAGGCCGGCGTGGCCGCAGACGCCGCCGAGCGCCTCGGCGTTCTCGTCGTGGACGGTTGCGCAGGGGACGGTGCCGTCGGGCCGAGGCTCGGTGGGCGCGGTGCGGGAACGCCAGTGGGCGGGCGGCCGGTACCGGGTGCTGGTCATGCCCAGGGGGTCGAGGACGAGCTCGGTGACGGCTCGTTCGAGTGATGCGCCGGTCGTGCTGCGGATGATTTCGCCGAGGGCGATGAATCCGAGGTCGGAGTAGGCGACGGTGGTGCCGGGGGCGGCTGCGAGGGGTTCGGCGAGGGCGCCGGCGAGCCGGTCGTCGGGTGTCCCGGGCAGCTCGTGGAGGGGGCGGTGCGGGGGGAGGCCCGAGGTGTGGGTGAGCAGGTGGCGCACGGTGACTCCGTCCTTGCCCGGGCCGGTGAACGCGGGCAGGTACCGCTGGACCGGGTCGTCCAGGTCGAGTGCTCCGGTGTCGGCCAGTCCCAGGACGGCGGGCAGGGTGGCCGTGACCTTGGTGAGCGAGGCGAGGTCGTAGACGGTCTCGGTGGTGACCGGTGCGGACGGGCCGGTCACCGCCGTGCGGCCGAAGGCGCGGACGTGCGGTTCGGTTTCGTGGCCCCAGCCGGTGGCGAGCACTGCTCCGGGGATGCTGCCGGCCTGTACGGCGGCGGCGACGAGGGCGGCGGCTGCGGCGGTGGCGTCGGCCAGGCGTGCGGTGGCGGCGCGGGTGGGCCGGGCGGCGCGCACGGGATCCTCCAGGGCTGTTGCGTCGCGGTCGCGGCCCGGTGGGTCTGGTGGCCCCGCGCGATCGTTGGTAGTTTTCCACCGCTCGAAAGCTCAACTATGTTATCAATTAACGGATGGGACGGACAGCATGGAGGACGGATCCAAACCCGAGCTGCGCACGGCACGCCGCGAAGACCTCGCCGCCCTGCACGCGATCGCCGCGGCCTCACTCGCCCACGACGCGGACGCGGACCGGGTCCTCGCCCTGCTGTGGGACCTGGCGGCGCAGACGCCGGACCTGCGGGTCGTCGCGGACGCCGGCGGCACCGTCACGGGTCTCGCCTTCGGCTGGCTCGCCCCGCAGGACGAGCCGCACCGGCGACCCGGACACGTCACCCTGCTCGCGGTGGCACCGGGGCACCGCGGGCAGGGCCAGGGACGAGCCCTGCTGGCCGCCGTCGAGGACCGCCTGTCGGCGGCGGGCGCCACCCGCCTGCTCGTCCGCGGCACCCCGCCCGCCTACGCCTGGCCCGGACTCGACATCCGCTACACCCCCGCCGTGTGCCTGGTGGAGTCCGCCGGCTACGAGAGGGGCCCCGACGCGTTCAACATGCTGACCGACCTGACCGCGGCCGACCTCGCCACGGCCGACGACGAGCGGCGCCTGGCTGCCCTCGGCGTGCGCGTGCGCCGCGCCCACCCCGCGGACGCCCCGCGCTTCCTCGCCTGGATGCGCACCTGGGGCGGCACCTGGGCCCAGGAAGCGGCCGCCGCTCTCGCCCACGAGCCGCCACGCTGTCACGTCGCGGTCCAGGGGGACGGCACCGAGGAGGAGTTCGTCGGATTCGCCTGTCACGGCGTCAACCGCGACTCCTGGTTCGGCCCCATGGGCACCGCCGAGTCGCAGCGGGGCCGGGGCGTGGGGGCGGTCCTGCTGCGCCGGTGTCTGCGCGACCAGCTGGACGCGGGCCTCCCGGAGGCCGAGATCGCCTGGATCGCGCCCTACCGCTTCTACTCCCGTGCGGTCGGCTCCCGACTGCACCGGGTCTTCCGGGTCTACGAGAAGGATCCGGATGCCGCTGCGAACCCCGTTGCCTTCCTGGAGGAGCAGTCGTGACTCTCGCCCGTGCCACCCGCCCCGTCGCCGAACCCGAACCCGAACCCGTGCCCGCTGCCGACCGGGCCGGACGGCGCGACCTCGCGGTGCGCGCCGCCGTCCGGGCCGGGCTCCTGGACCCGGAGGAGACCCCGCTCGCCGCCTTCCTGGACCTGACGGGCATCGCGGAGACCGCAGCCGCCCTTCGTGCCGCCTGGCCGGACGGAGTGCAGGTCGAGCACACCTTCGCGGCGAAGGCCAACAGCCTGGTGCCGGTGCTGCGCCTGATGCGCGGACACGGGCTGGGCTGCGAGGTGGCCAGCCCCGGAGAACTGGCCCAGGCGCTGGCCGCGGGCTTCGCACCGGGCCGGCTCGTCCTGGACTCGCCCGCCAAGACCCTCCCGGAGCTGAGGGCCGCGCTCGCTTCGGGGGTCACGGTCAACATCGACAACTTCCAGGAGCTGGGGCGCGTCGACACCCTGGTCGCCGGGCACGGCACGGGGTCGAGGATCGGACTGCGCATCAACCCCCAGGTGGGGCTGGGGGCGATCGCCGCGATGTCGACGGCCGGCAGCGAGTCCAAGTTCGGCATCGCGCTGGGCGACCCTGGCAACCGCGAGCGGATCGTGCAGGCGTACCTGGCACGGCCCTGGCTTCGCTGGCTGCACGTGCACGTCGGTTCGCAGGGCTGCCCCCTGGAGCTGTCCGCGGCCGGTGTCGCGGCGGTCGTGGACCTGGCGGAGGAGATCGACGAACGGGCCGGTGCGGCACGGATCGAGGGCATCGACGTGGGCGGCGGCCTGCCGGTGAACTTCGCCGACGACCGTGACGACCCGACGTTCTCCGACCAGGTCGCCGCTCTGCAGGCGGGCTCCCCGGCCCTGTTGAGCGGCCGCTACCGGCTGGTGACCGAACTCGGCCGCGCGCTGCTGGCGAAGAACGGGTTCCTGGCCTCCCGGGTGGAGTACACCAAGGTGTCGGGAGGGCGGGCCGTCGCGCTCACCCACGCGGGTGTGCAGGTCGCCGCCCGGACGGTCTTCCTGCCGGAGTCCTGGCCCCTGCGGGTGCTGCCGTACGATGCCGACGGCGTGCCGCGGCCGCTCGACGGGGGAGCGCGGGGGACGGTCGCGCAGGACGTCGCCGGGCCGTGCTGCTTCGCCGGCGACCTCGTGGCGCGCGCCCGGGAGCTGCCGCTGCTGGAGCCCGGCGACCTGGTGGTGCTGCCCGACACCGGCGCGTACTACTTCTCCACGCCGTTCCACTACAACAGCCTGCCGCAGCCCGCCGTGCACGCCTTCGACGTGGACCACGAGGGGCGCGTCCGGTTCACGCTGCTCCACCGGCAGGAGACGGTGGCGGACGTGGTGGCCCGCACGCTCGGGGAGGCCCCCGCGTCGGAGCCGCGCCAGGTCCCGGCGCCGGCCTCAGGGACGGGCGGAGGACAGTAGTGGGCACACCGGACGACCGCGGTCTGCTGAGCCTCGCGGGTGGCGTGCTGCAGCCCGGCTTCGAGGGCTGGAGCGCCCCGGACTGGATCCGGCGCCGACTCGCGGACGGCCTCGGTTCGGTCCTGTTGTTCGGCCGGAACTTCGCGCCCGCTCCCGGCGGGCGCGAGCAGGCGTCGGCCCTGGTCGCGCAGCTGCGCGCGGAGAACCCGGACGTGCTGGTCGCCGTCGACGAGGAAGGCGGCGACGTCACGCGGCTCGAGTGGGAGACCGGATCGTCCTCCCCGGGGAACCTCGCGCTGGGGGTCGTCGACGACGTGGACCTGACCCGGGCGGTGGCCCGCTCGATCGGCCGCGAGCTGGCGGCCCTGGGCATCGACGTGGACTACGCGCCGGACGCCGACGTGAACTCCAACCCGCGCAACCCGGTGATCGGTGTCCGTTCCTTCGGCGCCGACCAGGCCGTGGTGGCGCGACACGCGGCGGCATGGGTGCGAGGTCTCCAGGAGGGGGGCACCGCTGCCTGCGCGAAGCACTTCCCCGGCCACGGCGCCACGGTGGTCGACTCGCACCTCGGCCTGCCGACCGTCGACGCGGACCTCGCGGAGCTGTCGCGCGTCGCCCTGCCGCCGTTCCGCGCCGCCGTGGCGGCCGGAGCCCGCGCCCTGATGACCGCCCACATCCTGCTGCCCGCCCTGGACCCCGAGCATCCCGCGACGGTGAGCCCGCGCGTGCTGCACGACGTGCTGCGCCGCCGGCTGGGATTCGACGGCCTGGTGGTGACGGACGCGGTCGAGATGAGGGCGGTCGCCGACCGCTACGGCTGCGCGGGGGCTGCGGTGCGGGCGCTGGCGGCCGGCGCCGACCTGGTCTGCGTGGGGGATCGCGGATCGGCGGCCGAGTACGACGCGCTGCGATCCGCCGTGGTCCGGGCGGTCCGCACGGGGGAGCTGGCCGAGGAACGGCTCGCGGAGGCCGCCGGCCGCGTCGCGGCGTTCGCCCGCTGGGCGCGCGCGTTGCGTGCCGGGTCGCAGGCGGCCGAGGGCGGGCCGGCCGGGCGTGCGCCGGGCCTGGCGGCGGCACGGCGCGCGCTGATTTCGGTCCGGCCCCCCGGGGCGGAGCCACCCACCCGGGGGGTTCCCTACGTCGCCGAGTTGCGGCCCGGGACGACGGTCGCGGTGGGTGCCGTCACCGCCTGGGGGCTCGCCGGACCGCTCGGGGCGCTCCTGCCGGGCACCGAGGTGCGGCAGGTCGGCCACGCCGAGGCGGAGGCGGACCCGGCCGGAGTCGTGGAGCGGATCTGCGCGGCGGCGCGCGGGAGGCCGCTGGTGCTGGTGGTGCGCAACGCGCACCGGCACGGGTGGATGGACGCGACGGTGGTGGCCGTGACCGCTCGGCGGCCGGATGCGGTCGTGGTGGAGTTCGGGATTGCGCAGTCGCCTCCCCGCGGTGGGCTGCACGTGGTCCCGCACGGCGCGGCGCGGGTGTGCGCGGAGGCCGCGGCGGAGGTGGTGGCCGCGCACCTGACAGGATGAGAGGTCGTCGCAATCCTTCGGACGGGGCGCTTGTCGTGTAAATCGGCACTCGCCCTCGGCGAGCAGACCAGTGCGGCTCGAGGCGGTGCACCCGGCGGCGGGTGCACCGCCTCAATGCTGCCCCCACCTGTGACAACAACAACTGACTATCCATCAGAAGTGGTATTGCCGTGACGTCTTGCGGGAATCCGGGCGTGTTGCGGGGTTGGAAAATTTCTGCCCAAGCACTTGTCCGCGAGGTCAATTTCCGCACTACTGGTCACCCGGGCCGGTGCTCACCCCCACCCGGTCCACCCCCACACCCCTGCAGGAGCAGCCATGCCGCGCAGCGCGCCATCGTTCCTGAACCACCGGACGGCACACCTCGCCGTCGCCGTCCTCCTGCCGCTGGCCGTCGCCCTCGGCACCGCAGCCCCCGCCACGGCGGCCCCGCCCGCGACCGCGGCCCCCGCCGGCGCTTCGTCCACCGCCGCCGGCAAGGGCACGCCCGGGCCGATCACGCACCCCGACTCCGACCACCTGGGCTCCACGCTCGGTGGCCGTTCCGCCGCCGGTGCGGCCGCGCGCCCCCTGGTCGCCGAACCGCTCGCGCCCGGCGCCGGCCGAGAGAGCACCGGGGCGCCCGCCGCCGCGCTGCCCGCCGGTGCGAAGCCGCTCGGCATCGACGTCGCGGCCTACGAACCCAACGTCGACTGGGCCGCCACAGCGGCGGCCGGCGCGTCGTTCGCCTACATCAAGGCCACCGAGGGCACCACCTACACCAGTCCCACGTTCTCGTCCCAGTACAACGGGTCCGCGGCGGCCGGCTTCATCCGCGGCGCCTACCACTTCGCGTTGCCGGACCGCTCCAGCGGCAAGTCCCAGGCCGACTTCTTCGTCGACCACGGCGGCACCTGGACCGCCGACGGCAAGACCCTGCCCCCGCTGCTGGACATCGAGTACAACCCCTACGGGGCCACCTGCTTCGGGCTCAGCGCCTCGGCGATGGTCGCCTGGATCCAGGACTTCGGCACCGAGGTCAAGACCCGCACCGGCCGCTACCCGAGCCTCTACACCACCACCGACTGGTGGCGGACGTGCACCGGCAACTCCGCCGCCGTCAGCTCGTACCCGCTGTTCCTCGCGAACTACACCGGCACCGCCGCCCCCGCACCCAACGGCTGGACCGGCCAGAGCATCTGGCAGTACGCCGACGCCGGTGTCTTCCCCGGTGACCAGGACGTCTTCAACGGCACCGCGGCCGACCTCCAGGCCTTCGCCCTCGGGACCGGCCCCGCCGCGCCCCCGGCGCCCACCGCCCTCAGCTGGCCCCTCACCCAGCAGGGCGACAGCGGCACCCGCGTCACTGTGCTGCAGCACCTGCTCAACGCGCACGGCGCCTCCCTCACCGCCGACGGCCAGTTCGGACCCGGCACCCGCAGCGCGGTGATCTCCTACCAGAACTCGGCCGGACTGGGCGCCGACGGAGTCGTCGGACCCGCGACCTGGCAGTCGCTCACCAACACGGTCAAGCAGGGCTCCTCCGGCAGCGCCGTGAAGGCCGCCCAGGTCGGCCTCAACGCGCACGGCGCCTCCCTCTCCGTGGACGGGCAGTTCGGCTCCGGCACCCGCAGCGCCGCGCAGTCCTACCAGGTCGCCCAGGGACTGCCCGCCGACGGCGCCGTGCTCAAGCCGACCTGGCTCGCCCTGGTCGCCTCCTGACGGCAACCGCCCCCGCCCCCCACCAGCGAGCGAACCCCGACCCCGCACCGGCGCGACGACCCCCGGAACCGCGACCCGTGCGAGACAGGAGAACACCGTGAACACCACCCGCTCACCACGCCTCTCGGCGCCGCGAGGACCGGCCCGATGGCTGCGCCGCACGCCGCTGCGCCTGGCCGTCGCCCTGACGGCGATCTGCTCCGTCCTGCTCGGATCCCTGCTGATGACGCTGGGAAGCGCCCAGCCCGCCCACGCCGCGGCGCCCGCCTGGCCCGTGCTCTCGCAAGGAGCGGGCGGCAACGACGTCGCCAGCATGCAGTTCCTGCTGCGCCAGCGCGGTCAGACGCTCGTGGCCGGTGGATACTTCGACGCGCAGACCAAGAGCGCCGTCGTCTCCTTCCAGAGCGCCAACAGCCTCACGGCCGACGGAATCGTCGGCCCCAACACCTGGGCCAAGCTCGTCGTCACCGTCTCTCCCGGCGACACCCAGGACAACGCCGTGCGGGCGATGCAGTTCCAGCTCCAGAAGATCGGCTACAACGTGCCCACGGACGGCGTGTTCGCCGGGGACACCACCACGGCCGTCAACGACTTCAAGGCCAAGCAGCAGCTGACCGGCGGCAGCACCGTCGGCGTGACCACCTGGCAGTACCTGCTGGGCGCGGCCGCCGGCAGCGGCGGCGTCTTCGGCGGCTACGCCTTCGTGGTGCCCAGGGGCTCCGTCTCCGGCGGCCGCGACAGCCTCCTCCAGCCGCACCACGACTATCCGGCGGCCGACATCCCGGTCGTCGAGTGGACGGACGCCTTCGCCGTCACCTCCGGCACCGCGCGGCAGAACGGCGGCGTCAGCGACGCCTGCGGATACGGCCTGGCCATCGACGGCGACGACGGCATCACCTACCAGTACTGCCACCTCAACAGCCGGCTGGTCGCCACCGGCGCCCGCGTGACGGCCGGTCAACTGGTCGCCCACACCGGGAACACCGGCAACACGACCGGCCCCCACCTGCACTTCGGCATCTTCCGCGGCGGAGTCTCGGTCTGCCCCCAGCAGATGCTGGCCGCGCTGTGGGACGGCACCACCCCGCCGTCCCCGCAGTCGCTGCCGACCACCGGCTGCTTCTACTGACCGGTCGCCCAGGACCCGCGCCGGTGTCCCGGCGCGGCACCGCCGACCGGACCGGGGAACGAGGGCCCCGGCCCGGTCGGCGGCCCTCCGCGCCGAACGGCAGCACCGCAGCCCACCTTCTGCGCCGAACCCGACGAACAGGAACCACGCATGCGTCCCCTTCCCCGCCGACGCGCCGCCCTGCCGGTGGCCGTCGCACTCACCGCCGCTCTGCTGGCCGGTTTCGCCCCCGGCGCAGATGCGCCGGCCCGGGCCTCCACCGCCTCCGCGTCCACGCTCACCGACGACCTGGACCTGCTGCTCGCCGACCCCCGGCTGGCCGGCGCGACGGCCGCCGTGAAGGTGGTGGACACCGAAACGGGCGAGGTCCTGTACGCGCACGATGCGCAGCGCCTGGTCCTGCCCGCGTCCACCATGAAGCTGGTGACGTCCGCCGCGGCCCTGGACGCACTCGGCACCGGCCACCGGTTCGCCACCGACGTCCTGGCCACCGGCCGCAGTGACGCGGGTGTCCTGCGCGGCGATCTCGTCCTGCGCGGCGGCGGCGATCCCAGCCTGCTGGCCGCGGACCTCGACGCGCTCGCGCAACAGGTCGCCGACAGCGGCGTGCGCCTGGTGACCGGCGCCGTGGCCTACGACGCCTCCCGCTACGACGACGTACCGCTGGGCAGCGGTTGGGCCTGGGACGACGAGCCGTACTACTACAGCCCGCAGATCTCGGCGCTCACGCTGGCCAGCGACACGGACTACGACATGGGCACCCTGCAGGTCACCCTGACGCCGGGCGAGCCCGGCACGCCGGCCGCCGTGCGGATCACGCCGGCGGACACGGGCGTGACGGTCTCCGGGAGCGTCACCACCGGGCAGAGCGACAGCCCCTTCACCGTCGATGTCACCCGCCGCCACGGCACCGGCGAGATCGTCCTCTCCGGCAGCCTGCCCGCCGGCAGCGGCCCCGACGACGAATGGGTGACCGTCGAGGACCCCGCCGAGGTCACCGCGCACGTCTTCGCGGCAGCCCTGGCCCGGCACGGTGTACGGGTGCTCGGCCGCGACCCGCGAGCGGTCACGGCCCCTGCCGGCGCCCGGCAGGTCGCCCACCACGAGTCGGCTCCGCTCGGGGACCTGCTCGTGCCGTTCCTCAAGCTCAGCAACAACGGCATCGCGGAGCACCTGGTCAAGGAGATGGGAAGGACCGGGGCCGGTGACGGCAGCTGGCGGGCCGGTCTCGCCCGGATCTCCGACTTCCTCCACCGCAACGGCCTCGACGTCACCCCGGCCCGGCAGGCCGACGGCTCCGGCCTGTCGCGCTACGACCTGGTCACCGCCGACCGCTACACTGCGCTGCTCTCCTACGCCCGCAAACAGCCCTGGTTCGCCACCTGGTACGAGGCCCTGCCGATCGCGGGCAACCCGGACCGGATGGTGGGCGGGACCCTGGCCAACCGCATGCAGGGCACCGCTGCGGCAGGCAACGTCCATGCGAAGACCGGGTCGATGAGCGGCGTCACCACCCTCGCCGGATACGTGACCTCGCCCGAGGGCCGCAAGCTCGCGTTCGCCGTCCTGTTGAACGACTTCGCCGGATCCAGCCCCCGCCCGGTCGCCGACCGGATCGCGGTCCGGCTGGCCTCCGGTCCGGCGCCGGCCGCCCAGCTGCGGTCCCGGGTCGCACCCGGTACGGAGGGGCAGGTGGACGAGCCGGTGCCGTCGAAGGGGGTGCGCGGTCGGACCTGGGACTGACAGCACAGCAGACAGCCGCCGTCGCGAAGGAGAGGAAACGCGCCGATGAGTACCGCTCCGGAGCCCCGCGTCCCGCTGGTGATCGGCGTGGACGCAGGAGGGACCGCAACCCGCTGCGTGGTCGTCGGCCTGGACGGGCGGGTCCACGGCCGTGCCCGCGGCCCCGGCGGCAACCTGCGCTCCAGCGCCGACCCCCGGGCGGCGCTGCGCCAGGTGTTGGAGGAAGCGCTGGGGAGCGTCGACCGGCGCCGGGTCGCGGCCGGACACCTGGCATTCGCCGGAGCCGGAGGCGACGACGGTGCCGCGTATCAAGAGCTCGCCCAGCGGGCTTGGCGGGAAGCGGACCTGAGCGGTGTGCCCGGCGTCGGCGACGACCTGGCCGCTGCCGTCGCCGGGGCCACGGACAGCCGGGACGCGGTGCTGCTGCTGTCCGGGACGGGTGCGGTGGCGGCTCTCTTCCGCGACGGTGTGCAGGTCGCCCGGCGGGACGGCTACGGCTGGCTCCTGGGCGACGAGGGCTCCGGGGTGTGGCTCGGGCGGCAGGCCGTCGTCCTGGCGCTCGCCGCTCTGGACGGCCGAGGTCCGACGACCGCCCTGGTGGACCTCGTGCCGCAGGCGCTCGGCCTGGAGTCCGGGGGCACCGGGGGCACGGGCACCGCCCTGGCACGGCGGATGGTCACCGCGGTGCACGCCGCCCCGCCGGCCGATCTCGCCCGTCTCGCACCGCTGGTGGACGCCGCGGCTCGGACCGGCGACGCGGTCGCCGAGCGGATCGTCGCCGAGGGCGCGCACCGTCTGCTGCGCACGTTCGATTCGCTGACGGTCGAGGCCGGTCCGGACTTCGCGTCGCTGCCGGCGGTCCTGGCGGGGGGCCTGCTCACGGCTCCGACCCTGCTCGCTGCCCGGGTCACCACCGTGCTGCGGGCCCGCGGTGTCGGCGTGGTGCCGGTGCGGGACGCCGCAGCCGGTGCCGCGGCGCTGGCCGCGCTCACCGCGGGTGGTGCCGCGCCGCCCGGCGGTGCGCGTCGTCTGCACCGCACGGTGGCGGGACTGGACGTCGCCTGACCGGGCGGCGCAGGGGGCTACCCGCCGCTGCGCGGGGCGCGGGTGCGGACGGCGGTGCTCGGCCTGCTCTCCCGTCCGACCCGGTCGACGGCGGTGACCACGTACCAGGCGTCGCGCGGACCGTCCGGGTCGTCGAACCGCCCGGTGGCGGCCGGGACGACGGCCACCAGGTGGGCGGCGTCGAGCACGGGGTCGTGCCCCGGTGCGGTGTCGTAGCGGTAGACCGCGTAGCGGAACGGCGCGGGCCGGCCGGCGGGACTGCCGGGACTGTCGATGTCCAGGCCGTCCGTGCCGTGGCGCCGGGCGTGCACGGCGGGCCTGCGGGGCGGCGTGCCGTCGGCGAGGCGCGGCAGGACCGGGACGAGCGCGGGCCGCTGCCAGTGGTCGGCCTGCAGGCGGCTGACGGCGCCGATCCGGTCGGCCCAGGTGTCCTTGGCGCTGAAGAGGATGTCGCCGCTCACCTGGGGGAGGGTGGCGTTGAGATCGAGGTGGCGGGAGAGTTCGGCCGGGTCCTGCCAGGGGGCGGGCTGGGCCGGGTCGGCGACCTTGTAGGCGGCTTGGCCGATCCACAGGAGGGTGTCGGTCCCGGCGGTCTGCGCGGCCCACCAGGGGGCCAGTTCGGCGTAGTCGGCGACGGCCAGTCCGATGTGCCAGTACAGCTGCGGGGCGATGTAGTCGAGCCAGCCCTTGGCGATCCAGCCGCGGGTGTCGGCGTGCAGGCCGTCGTAGGACTGGAAGGCCTTGGTGGCGGATCCGGCCGGATCGCTGGTGTCGTTGCGCCACACGCCGAACGGGCTGATGCCGAAGCAGGCGTCCGGTCGCGCTTCGCGGACCAGCTGCTGCATCTCGCTGACCATCAGGTCGACGTTGTGGCGGCGCCAGGCGTTGCGGTCGGTCCACCCCTGGCCGTAGGCGGCGAACGCGTCGTCGTCGGGGAAGTCCCGGCCGCTGACCGGGTAGGGGTAGAAGTAGTCGTCGAAGTGGACCCCGTCGACGTCGTAGCGGCGCACCGCGTCCAGCATGGCCTGCTGGGCGAAGCGGCGGGCGGCCGGCACGCCGGGGTTGTAGTAGAGCTTGCCGCCGTAGGAGACGGTCCACTCCGGGTGGGTGCGGGCGGGGTGGTCGGGGACCAGGGCGGTGACGTCCGGCTGCATGGAGACGCGGTAGGGGTTGAACCAGGCGTGGAAGGCCAGTCCGCGCTCGTGGGCCGAGCGCACCATGAAGTCGAGCGGATCCCAGCCCGGATCCCGGCCCTGGACTCCGGTGATCCACTGCGACCACGGCTCGTAGGGGGACGGCCAGAAGGCGTCCGCCGTGGGGCGGATCTGCACGAAGACGGCGTTCAGGCCCCGCGCGACGGCCCGGTCCAGCTGGCCGAGGAAGTCGGTCCGCAGGCGCTCCGGCGTCAGCCCGGGCGCGGACGGCCAGTCGATGTTGACGACGGAGGCGATCCACACGCCGCGCAACTGCGCCTTCCCGGCGGGCGGTCGGCCGTCCGCCGCGAATCCGCGGCCGGTGGCCAGCAGCCCGCCGCAACTGCCGGTGGCGACGACGGCGAGGGCGGAGAGCACCGACCGCCGTGACGGGGTCGACGGGCGATGAGCGGGGACGGACGAGGGGGACGGCGACATGGCGGCTCCCGGAGAGTGCGCAGAGGGCGCGGGACCGACCGCTGGTGCTGCGGGCGAGGTCCCGGCGGGGCGCGCCCACTGTGCCGGGTGCGGCGCACCGTCCGTCAAGGAGTTCGCGATCCCCGCGGCCGGATTCCACTGTCAGGCAACTTCGAGGCCTTGCCAGGGGTGCCGGTCACCACGACCGGCACGAGAACGACGACTCAGGAGCGACACGGTGAAAGTCCTTGGTCTGATGTCGGGCACCTCCCACGACGCGATCGACGCGGCTGTGGTGGACCTCGCCCTCGACGAGAGCCTCCGCGGGCAGGGGCCCGTGCTGCGGGGCCGGCTGCTGCACCACGTCGCGGTGCCCTACCCGGACGAGCTGAGGCAGGACCTGGCGGCCGCGCTTCCGCCGCACCGGGTGGACCTGGCCGCCGTGTGCCGGCTGGACACCCGTATCGGGCAGGCGTTCGCCGAGGCCGCGGCCGGCGCGGCCGCAGCCGTCGGCGGGGTCGACCTGGTCGCCTCGCACGGGCAGACCGTCTACCACTGGGTGGAGGACGGCACGGTGCGCGGCACGCTGCAACTCGGTCAGCCCGCCTGGATCGCGGAGGCCGTGGGCGCCCCGGTGGTGGCCGACCTCCGGGCGCGGGACGTGGCGGCGGGCGGGCAGGGCGCCCCGCTGGTGGCTCTTGTGGACCTGCTGCTGCTGGCGGGGCTGCCCCGCCGGCCGGGCCTGCTCCGGGGCGCGCTGAACCTCGGCGGCATCGCCAACCTCACCGTCCCGCGCACCGGACGCGGGGGCTGCGCGGCGTACGACACGGGACCGGCGAACGCACTGCTGGACGCGGCCGTGCTGCGCGCCACCGGACGGCACTACGACCGCGACGGCGCACTGGCCGCGCGGGGCTCGGTCGAGCCGCTCCTGCTGGCGCGGCTCCTCGACGAGCCCTACTACCGGCGGCCGGCACCCAAGAGCACCGGAAAGGAACTCTTCCACCACGGCTACCTGGACCGGATGCTGACCGAGCACCGGGCCGCCGGCGGCCGCGAGCCGACAGCCCCGGACCTGTTGGCGACCCTGGCGGCACTCACCGCCCGCACGGTGGCGGACCAGGTGCGGCTCCACGGCCTGGGGGAGGTCGTGGTGTCGGGCGGCGGCTGCCGCAATCCGGTGCTGTCGGCGATGCTCGCCTCCGAACTGCCGGGCGTGGCGCTGGTCCCCAGCGAGGCGGTGGGGCTGCCCTGGGACGCCAAGGAGGCGGTGGCGTTCGCGGTGCTCGGCTGGTACGCGGTGCACGGGCTGCCGTCCTCGGTGCCGTCCTGCACGGGCGCCCGGGGCCCGCGGGTGCTCGGCGCGGTGACACCCGGCCCCGCCGGACCTCCCTCGACGAGGGCGGTGCCGCGTCCACCCGTCGCGGCGACCTTCCGCCCGGCAGGAAGCCTCAATTGACGGATCGACAGGATGTCGGCCCCGCCCCGACAGGGATCGACAGCCTGTCCATCGCGGCCGACGGCGGAGGGCCCCTACGGTGGGGGCCCGCAGAGGACAGCGACCGTACCGTTCCGTCGGTGCGCCCGACCGGACGGCAGAGCGGCCGACGGCCTCCGCGGGCCCGGAGAGCAGAAGCCCGCTCCCGCGCACTCGCACCGCACCCCCGTCTCCGGTACCCCCTTCCTGCCCCACCGGCAGGAACCGAGAGGAACACAGCGGCCATGCACACTCCCCGGCACAGACCTTCCCACCCCGCCCGCTCGCTGCCGGCCCTCACCGCAGCCACCGCCCTGGTCCTGGCGGTCTCCGCCTGCGGCGGTACGGCGAGCGGCGGCAAGAACTCCGCCGACCAGGGCCCCGGGACCCCCGGCGGCACCTACAGCGTCGCGCTGACCGAACCCAACCACCTGACGCCGGGTCAGACCACTGACAGCTACGCCATCCAGGTGATCCAGGGCCTGTTCGACACCCCGGTCACCCTCGACCCGAAGGACGGCCACGTCCTGCCCCTGGCGGCCGCGTCGGTCGACTCCGGCGACCAGAAGGTCTGGACGGTCAAGCTGCGCCCGGACGGCACCTTCCACAACGGCGAGAAGGTCACCGCGCAGAGCTTCGCGGATGCGTGGAACGCCGCCGCGTACGGGCCCAACGGCTGGGAGTCGAACTACTACTTCGCCCAGATCGAGGGCTACGCGGACCTCAACCCCGACCAGGGGCAGCAGCCCAAGGCCGAGAAGCTGTCCGGATTGAAGGTCGTCGACGACACCACCCTGCAGGTCACCCTGTCGGCACCGTTCAGCCAGTTCCCGATGATGCTGGCCTTCACGGCCTTCGCGCCGCTGCCGAAGGCCGCGTTCAGCGACCCCAAGGGCTTCGACGCCCACCCGATCGGCAACGGGCCGTTCCAGATGGACGGCGACTGGGTGCACGACCAGAAGATCGCCCTGAAGAAGTCCGCCTCCTACACGGGCAGCCGCAAGGCCATGGCGGACGGCGTCACCTTCAAGATCTTCACCAGCAAGGACACCGCCTTCACCGAGCTCCAGGCCGGCAACGTCGACATCATGACCACCGTGCCCGCGGCCCGCGCACCCGAAGCCAAACGGGCATTCGGCGACCACTACTCCGTCCGTCCCAGCGGCACCATGGACTACCTCGGGCTGCCCCTGTGGGACCCGCGCTTCCAGAACCCCGAGCTGCGCCGCGCCCTGTCCATGGCCATCGACCGGCCGGGCGTCACCCAGGCCATCTACAACGGCGTCTTCAAGCCCGCCGACTCGGTCGTCGCCCCGATGATCCCGGGCCACCGCGACGGCGCCTGCGGGGAGGCCTGCACCTATGACCCCGCCAAGGCGAAAGCGCTGTTCGACAAGGCCGGCGGTTTCACCGGCCCGATGGAGCTCTACTTCTCCAACTCCGACCCCACGTACGAACAGTGGATGACCTCGGTGGCCAACCAGCTCAAGCAGAACCTCGGAATCCAGGACATCACCTTCAAGAAGATGGCGTCCGCCGACCTCGGCCCGATCCTCAACAAGCGCCAGGGCACCGGCCCCTACCGCCAGAACTGGGTGATCGACTACCCGAGCATGCAGAACTACCTGGACGGGCTCTACAACCCCGACAACCGGATGGGCTGGAGCAGCAAGCAGTTCGACGCGCTCCTCGCCGAGGGCAACGCCGCCAAGGACGGCAAGGACGGCCTGGCCGCCTACCAGAAGGCCGAAGACCTCGCGCTCCGGGAGATGCCGCTGATCCCGCTGTGGAACTGGCAGGACCAGTCGGCGTGGAGCACCAACGTCGGCCACGTGCTGATCGACCCCTACGTCACCGGCCTGCACCTCGACGAGGTCACCGTCAAGCACTGACCGCCCGCGGCCCACGTGCCGCAGTCGTCACCCGCACGAACGCCCGTCCGCCGGCCTCGCCCCCGCCAGGGCGGCGGACCCTACCTCCGGGGGCAGCCTTCCATGGGCAGATTCGTCGCCCGCCGCCTGCTGCACGCCGTACCGGTGCTGCTCGCGACCACCTTCCTCATCTACGCCCTGGTGTTCGTCCTGCCGGGCGATCCGATCCAGGGCCTGGCCGGTGACCGGCCCGTCCCGCCCTCGGTCCTCGCCGAGCTCCACCGCCGCTACCACCTGGACGACCCGCTGGTGGTGCAGTACGCCAAGTACCTGGGCGGCCTGATCACCGGTGACTTCGGCACCACCTTCCGCGGCCAGCCGGTCGCCGACGTGATCGCCGAGCGCTGGCAGGTGACCGTCCGGCTCGGACTCACCGCCTGGTTCTTCGAAGTGGTCCTCGGCATCGCCCTCGGTGTGTGGGCCGGCCTCAACAAGGGGCGCTGGGCCGACAACGTCGTGCTCGGCGCCACCACCCTCGTCATCGCCGTGCCCGTTTACATCGTGGGCTACCTGGCGCAGTTGGTCCTGGGCGTGAGGTTGGGCTGGTTCCCGGTGTCCGGCGGCGACGCCGGCTGGCCCACGGCCTACCTTTTGCCCGGCCTGGTCCTCTCCTCCTTCGGCCTCGCCTACGTCGCACGGCTGACCCGCGCCTCCCTGGTGGAGAACCTGCGGGCCGACTTCGTGCGCACCGCCGACGCGAAGGGCCTGAGCCGGCGCAGGGTGGTGGTCCGCCACACGCTGCGCAACTCCCTGATCCCGGTGGTCACGTTCCTCGGCGTGGAGCTGGGGTCCTTGATGGCCGGGGCGATCGTCACCGAGTACATCTTCAACCTCCCCGGCATCGGCCAGCAGGTCTTCCAGTCGATCCAACTGCGCGAGGGGCCCACGGTCGTGGGCATCACCACGGCGCTCGTGCTCGTCTTCGTCCTGGCCAACCTGGCCGTCGATGTCCTCTACGGCCTGCTCGACCCGAGGATCCGCCTTGACTAGCCTCCGCCTGCCCGGCCCCACCCAGGACCCGCCCCCGGATCCGGCACCGGGCGCCCTGCCCGTCGACGGCGTGCCGCAGACCGCGCGCGCTTCGCTGAGCCGTGACGCCTGGTCGCAGTTGCGCTCGCGTCCGCTGGTGTGGGTGTGCCTGGCGGTGATCGCCCTGATCGGCCTGATGGCGGCCTTCCCCGGCGTCTTCACCGCGGCGTTCACCGACGACGACGGCCGCTGCGAGCTCGCGCACTCGAAACTGGGACCCGCCGACGGCCACCCCTTCGGATTCGACCTCCAGGGCTGCGACTACCTCGCCCAGGTCGTGCGGGGCAGCCGGCCCTCCCTGCTGGCCGGAGTCGCCGTCACCGCCGGTGCGCTCGTGGTGTCCGTCGTCCTCGGCCTCCTCGCCGGGTTCTACGGCGGATGGGTGGACGACCTGCTGTCACGGGTCACCGAGGTCTTCTTCGGTCTGCCGTTCGTCCTGGGCGCCACCGTCATCCTGGTCGCCTTCCCCCGCCACGGTCTGGGCGCGATGACCCTGGTCCTGGTGGCGCTCGGCTGGAGCACGATGACCCGGGTGATGCGCTCCCAGGTCATCGCGGTCAAGGACGCCGACTACGTCCGGGCCGCCCGGATGTCCGGAGCCCGGCCGGCCAGGCTGATGTTCCGGCACGTCCTGCCGAACGCGATCACGCCGGTCGTCGTCGTGGCGATGCTCAACGTCGGCAACGTGATCTCCGGCGAGGCGACCCTCGACTTCCTCGGCGTGGGCCTGCAGTACCCGGCGGTCAGCTGGGGGCTCCAGTTGAACACCGCCCAGAGCTTCTTCCTGGACCACCCGCACCTGCTGGCGTTCCCCGCCCTGTTCCTGTCGGCGACCGTGCTGAGTTTCATCCTCCTCGGAGACGCGGTCCGTGACGCCTTCGACCCGAAGTTGAGTTGACATCCTCCCCGGCCTGACGGCCCGGGCACCCTGGGAGAACAAAGGTGACCGCTTCCCGACCCGTCCGTGCGCCGGCCGTGCCGCCGCTGCTCGAAGTGGACGACCTGCACGTGGAGTTCCGCACGGCACGCGGTGTGGTGCGGGCCGTGAACGGCCTCAGCTACACCCTCCACTCCGGCCAGACCCTGGCCCTGCTCGGCGAGTCCGGCTCCGGGAAGTCGGTCGCGGCGCAGGCCGTGATGGGTCTGCTGCCCTTTCCACCGGCCCGGATCACCCGGGGCGCGGTCCGCCTCCACGGCCAGGACCTGCTCAAACTCACCGACGCCGAGCACCGCAGGGTCCGCGGGACCCGGATCGCGATGGTGTTCCAGGACGCCCTGTCCGCTCTCAACCCGGTGCTGACGGTCGGTGCCCAGCTCGCCGAGATGTTCCGGGTCCACCGGGGCGCCGGCAGGAAGGAGGCGCGGGCCCGAGCCGTCGAGTTGATGGACCGGGTCCGCATCCCGGCCGCGGCCCGGCGGGTGAACGACTACCCCCACCAGTTCTCGGGCGGCATGCGCCAACGCGTGATGATCGCCATGGCGCTGGCCCTGGACCCCGAGGTCGTCATCGCGGACGAGCCCACCACGGCACTCGACGTCACCGTCCAGGCCCAGATCATGCGACTGCTCCACGACCTCCAGCAGGAGACCGGCACGGGACTGGTACTGATCACCCACGACCTCGGAGTGGTCGCCTCGGTCGCGGACCGGATCACGGTGATGTACGCGGGCCGGGCGGTCGAGGAGTCCGACGCGGACCGCCTGTACGCCGTGCCCGCCCACCCCTACACGCGGGGACTCCTGGCGTCGGTGCCGCGGGTGGACCGGCCCGGCCGGCGGCTGGTTCCGGTGCCGGGATCACCGCCGGACCTCGCCCGGCTGCCGGCCGGTTGTGCCTTCCACCCCCGGTGCGGGGCCGCGCGGGCCCGGTGTGCGCAGGAGCGTCCTGTGCTCGGGCCGGTCGGCGGTCGCGAGGCGGACGGGTCGCGCCGCAGTGCCTGCCACTTCACCGACGAGCTGTTGCAAGGGGGGTGGGGAGCGTGAGCGTCCGCGAGGAGGACCACGGGGGAACGGCCCCGGGCCACCGGCTTCCGATCGTGGACACGGCCACGGACACGGACGCCGGTCCGGAAGGCGCAGGGCCGGTGTTGCGGGTCCGCGGCCTGGTCAAGCACTACCCCGTCGGTGGGGGCCTGTTCGGGCGCCGGTCGGCCGGCCGGGTACGGGCGGTGGACGGGGTCGATCTGGAGCTGTTCCGGGGGCAGACACTGGGCCTGGTCGGAGAGTCGGGCTGCGGCAAGTCGACGCTGGCGTCGGTCCTGATGGGGATGGAGCGCCCGACCGCCGGCAGCGTCGAGGTCGACGGGCGCGACCTGTTCGCCCTCGGCCGACGGGACTTGCGGGCGGTGCGCCGGCGGATGCAGATGGTCCTGCAGGACCCGTACTCCTCGCTGGACCCGCGGATGACGATCGGTGGGATCGTCGCCGAGCCGCTGGTCATCCACCCGGAGGTGGTGGCCCGGGGCGAGCGCGGCGCCAGGGTCGTGGAACTGCTGCGGCTGGTGGGGCTGGACGAGGCGTTCGCCGACCGGTATCCGCACCAGTTGTCGGGCGGGCAGCGCCAGCGGGTGGGCATCGCCCGGGCACTCGCCCTGGGCCCGGAGTTGCTGCTGTGCGACGAGCCGGTGTCCGCGCTGGACGTGTCGGTCCAGGCCCAGGTGCTGAACCTCCTCGCGGACCTGCGGGAGCGGCTGGGCCTGGCGTGCGTGTTCATCGCGCACGACCTGGCGGTGGTGCAGTACCTGTGCGACCGGATCGCGGTCATGTACCTCGGGCGGATCGTGGAGACCGGGACCCGGGCGCAGGTCTACGACTCGCCCCGCCACCCCTACACCCGCGCACTGCTGGCAGCGGTGCCGGTCCCGGACCCGGCGCGGCGCCCGGAGCCGGAGGGCCTGCTGGAGGGTGACCTGCCGTCGCCCGCGAATCCGCCCTCCGGCTGCCGGTTCCGCACGCGCTGCCCGCAGGCCCGGGAGCTGTGCGCGCGTGAGGAGCCCGCGCTGGAGGTCCGGCCCGGCACGGACCACCCGACGGCCTGTCACTACCCCCTGGAGGCGGCGCCGGTCGGCCCCTGAGACCACGGCCGGAGAGGCCCGCTGACGACGGGCCCGCCGCCCGCTCGCCCCCTGCCCGTCGGTCCCGCGCCGGGCGCGGACCGATGCACGACCTCGACCTGTTCCGTCCCCTCGTGCGAAGGAGCACTGCACCCATGTCAGAACCGCTCGAACCCTCGCCCCTGTCCCCGCAGCGCAAGCCGGTGCGGGCGCGCACCGCCCTGGCGGCCGCGCTGGCGCTGCTGCCCGCCCTTGCCGTGGTCCCCCCGGCAGGTGCGGCGGAGCCCGGCACCGCGCGAGCGGCGGCGTTCTCGGCAGCGGCCGCCGAATACGGGGTGCCGCTGCAGGTGCTGCTCGGCGTGTCCTACCTGGAGAGCCGCTGGGACGGCCACGGCGGCGCCCCCAGCACCGATGCCGGGTACGGCCCGATGCACCTCACCGACGCCACGGGCGCCCTCGCCACCCTGCCCGGGGGCGGCGACGGTGCCGGCGACGCGCGGGGCAAGGACGACGTGCCGCTCGTGCCGCGGGACCGCCCGGCGGTGGCGGGCACCGCATCGGACGCGGCGGCACCCCGACTGGAGACGCTGCGCGAGGCGGCCCGGTTGACCGGCATCGCGCCGGAGCGGCTGAAGACCGATCCGGTGGCGAACATCCGCGGCGGGGCCGCCCTGCTGGCCGCGCACCAGAAGGCCCTGGGTGAGGCGGCATCCGCCGATCCGGCGGCGTGGTACGGGGCGGTCGCGGCGTACTCGGGGGCGGACGACGAGGCGACGGCACGGCGGTTCGCCGACGACGTCTTCGACGTGATCGCGGAGGGCCCCTCGCGTTCGACGGACGCCGGCGGGGGCGTGGTGTCGCTGGCCGCCGCGCGCGTCACGCCGCGCATCGAGCAACTCGCCCGCCTGCACCTGCGGCCGACCGCGGACGGCGCGACGTGCCCGGCGGGCCTGGGCTGCGAGTGGATCCCGGCCCCGTACCAGCAGTTGTCGCAGGATCCGGGTGACTACGGGAACCACGACCTGTCGAACCGGCCGTTCAACCAGCGGATCGACTACATCGTGATCCACGACACGGAGACGCCGTACGAGCCGACCCTGCGGCTGGTGCAGGACCCGACGTACGTGTCCTGGCACTACACGATCCGTTCCGCGGACGGGCACATCGCGAACCACGTGGATCCGAAGGACACCGCGTGGCACGCGGGGAACTGGTACGTGAACGCGAAGTCGGTGGGGATCGAGCACGAGGGATTCCTGGCCGAGGGCGGCCAGTGGTACACGGAGGCGATGTACCGCAACTCGGCCCGGCTGGTGCGCCACCTCGCCCTGCGGTACGGGGTGCCGCTGGACCGGGCGCACATCGTGGGGCACGACAACGTGCCGGGCACCACCCCGGGCAACATCTCCGGCATGCACCAGGACCCGGGTCCGTACTGGGACTGGTCGCACTACTTCCAGCTCCTGGGCCGCCCCTTCACCCCCACCGGCGACCCGAAGCGGGCCGGGCTGGTGACCATCGCCCCCGACTACGAGGCCAACACGGAGCCGTACTACTGCGGGGCGACGCCGGCGGACCTGTGCCCGGTGCACGGCTCCGCCTCGATCACCCTGCGCACCGAGCCGCGGGACGACGCGCCCCTGGTCACGGACATCGGGATCCGGTCGGGGCCGGGGGACTGGTCGGTGTACAACCACGCGGCCAGGGTCAGTTCGGGGCAGCAGTACGCGGTGGCCGGGCGCAGTGGCGACTGGACGGCGATCTGGTACCTGGGGCAGAAGGGCTGGTTCCGCAACCCCGGGGGGCACCCGGCGGCGGTCGCGGCGTCCGGACTGACGGTGGTGGCGAAGCCGGGGCGCGCCGCGGTGCCGGTGTACGGGCGGGCGTATCCGGAGGCCGCCGCCTACCCGGCGGGCATCAAGCCGCAGGCGGTCGTCCCGCTGCCGTACGTGCTCCTGCCGGGGCAGCGGTACTCCTTCGGTGGGGCGGTGCACGGGGAGTACTACTTCTCCACCACCTTCGACCCGGCGAGCCACACCGTGGTCCGCGGGAACACCGTGTACTACCAGGTGCAGTTCGGTCAGCGGTTCATGTTCGTCAACGCCGACGACGTGCAGCTGGTGCCGAGCTGGACGCCGGTTCCGGCGACCGGTTGAGGCGCGGGTAGCGTGGGTGCCGGCGGCCGGGCCGCCGACACCCTTGACCGGCCCGGGGCGGGCAGGAAGCCAGGACGACTGAGATGACAGGCCACACCGCACGCGGGCCCGCGGCACACACGCAGCCCCAGGGCCGGGCCGAGCAGCAGGGCCGGACCCGGGCCGGGGTGCGGACCGACCTGCCCGGCCGCGTGCGGCACCCGGCGGCCGGGACCGGGGGACAGGTCGCGCTGCACCGCTGGGACGGTGCCGCCGCGTTCGCCTCCGGCACCCTGGAGGGCCTGGCCGTGGCGGACGGTGCCCCGGTGTTCCCCGGACGCACCGCCCTGGTGTGGGAGGCGCCGGCCGGCTCCGCGGTGTACGCGGATCCGTTCGGGCACCGGCCGCGGACCTGGGAGTGGGCCCGGTGGACATCGCCGTGGACGGAAGCCTGCCTCGCCACCCCCCACCCCCACGACCACCAGGACCCCGACGGCCCCGACCGCCCCGACCGCCCCCGGGACGACGGCCGTGACGGCCTCGGCGGGCGCGGTGCGGGGGAGTGGCACGCGCAGGAGTTGGTGCCGTCCTGGTCGGCGACCGGCCCTGCCGGTTGCCGGGTGACGGTGCGTCTGCAGGTCCGGGACGCCGCCGGGGCCGTCTCGGGTTGGTTCACGATGGCGCGCTGGGCCGCGGGCGACGAGGTGGTGCACCGGACGACCGTCCCCGGGCAGGCGGACGCGTTCGGGGCGGTGGACGTGGACACGTTCACCGCTGCCCCCGGGCGGCCGGTCGCGGCGTTCCGGGTCCGGGCGGTGGTCCACCGCCTGGCCGAGGAGGCACCGGCCGACCCGCCCGCCGGCACCGGCGCGCACCCCAAGCCCGGCCCGGGCAGCGACACCGACGGCGGTCCGGACGCTTCCACGGCCGGCCCGGCAGGGGACGCGGTGGCGGACGTGCTGCCGGCGCTGCACTCGCTGGCCGTTCTCGCCTCCCGTGCTCCGGCGCCGCCCCTGGGAGCAGTGAGCGGGCCGGGCGGAGGGTGGGGCACGGTGCTGGACGTGCCGCGGCGTTCGCAGGAGGTCCACACCGGCCACTGCCCCCAGTACGACGGCGGCGGCGAGGCCTGGGCCGGCCCGGCGTGCACCGCGATGCTCACCGCCTACTTCGGCCGCGGACCCGCCGCCGACGACCTCACCTGGCTGGACCCGCACGACCCCGCCCCGGACGTCGACTTCACCGCCCGAGCGGTGTACGACTACGCCTACCGCGGCTGCGGGAACTGGGCGTTCAACGCCGCCTACCCCGCCCGCTGGGGCCTGCTCGGCCTGGTCACCCGCCTGCGCTCGCTCGCCGAGCTGGAACGGTTCATCCTCGCCGGGATCCCCGTCGCCACCGCCCAGGCCGCACGCAGCAGCGAGCTCGGCGGCTACACCAGCGCCGGCAACATCATGGTCGTGTGCGGCTTTACCCCCCACGGCGACGTCGTCGTCAACGACCCCCTGTCACCCACCGACGAAACGGTCCGCCGCACCTACCCGCGAACCGACTTCGAACGCGTCTGGCTGACCGGCGGCGGCGTCGTCTACCTCCTCCACCCACCCGACCACCCGCTCCCCGCACCCGTCCCCGGACACCCCGCCAACTGGTGACCCGCTCGACCCGCCTCCTCGGCAGCAGCGGATCCCGGCCGACGCAGACGCTGCGCAAATGATGCAAGTCGAACCGCGCCTCCCACGCTCACGATCATGAACTCCTCCTGGACCGCTGTCCCCCCGCAGACCTCCGAGGTCGCGGACAGAAGCTGAGAGGAACGGGCGATGCGTGAGGAGAGGAACGGGACCGATCCGCTGCGGGACCTCCCCTGCCCGCCGCAGGTCCGGCAGACGGCCTGGCGGGAACGCGCCGCCTGCCGGTCCGAGGACCCGGAGCTGTTCTTCCCGATCGGCATCGACGGCCCGGGCCTTCTCCAGGTCCAGCGGGCCAAGGCCGTCTGCGCGCGCTGCCCGGTCATCGCCGAATGCGCCGACGCCGCGATGGCAGCCGGCGAGTCCCACGGCGTCTGGGGAGGCATGGACGAGAAGGAGAGGCGAGACCTCTCCCGCACGCGGAACGCGAAGTCCCCGCACGGCCGTCGAACCCTGACACCCGCGGTCGTCCGGGCTGCCGAGCAGGACGTCCGGACGGCGGCGTTCCGCCTCCCCGGCGCAACGGCGTGGCTCGACGACGCCGGGCCGCACAGCGGTCCGATGGTCGCCGAGGTCTGGGTCTTCGACCCCGCCGAGGGCAAGGTCCTGCTCGTCGACCACCGCTGGCGCGGCCTGGTTCCCCCGGGAGGGAAGGTGGAACCCGGCGAGACGCCCCGGCGCGCGGCCGCCCGCGAACTCCTCGAGGAGACGGGCCTGTCGGCCGTGCTGCTCCACAAGCCCGCCATGGCCTCCGTCCGGCGCTTCCGCGAGGACTCCGGGGAAACCACCCTCTGTCTCACCTACGCGGCCCTGGCCGACCTGGCGACCAGACTGCGCTGCGAACCGGGCCAGCCCGCACGCTGGTTCGACATCGACCACCCCTGGCCCTGCGAGCACCCCCAGGACCGGGCCCACATGCGCAGCTACTTCGCCCCTCTCACCGGGCGTCGGTGACGGCAGCGACCGGCCCGCAAGGTCCGTGGGGCCGCTCGGACGCTCCCGGCAGTGGAACGACGACCACGTCCCAAGCACGCGCAGGGGGTCGGCGGCGACCGTGGTCCGGATCCGGATCCGGATCCGGATCCGGATCCGGGTGCGGCTGTGGACACCCGCGCCGTGGCCGCGGGTGTCCACCGGCCTGGCGGTCCACCACGCGGGGGAGTTGCCGGACAACCTTCCTCCGGGCCTCGGCCCGATTGCTGCCGCCCGCCGCCGTGCGACTGCGGGCCCTCCCGTCCGCCGTGCACGGCATGCCGGTGGCCGCGCCTGGCGTGGCCGACTGGGGAGGTCTGCGGCTTGTTTCGCCGGGAGGTCGGCCGGCGGTCGGGGTGTGGCCTTCGGCGCGGCGGGGCGCCGGACGGTTTCCCGCTGCGCGGGGCGGGAATCGGGCTCGTGCGGCCACTCGGGCGCGGTCCTGCGGGTGGACGGGAGTTTTCGGTGGTTCGGTCGTCGGTCGGCAGCGGGCGGGGGTGGCGTGCGCTGCGGCGCACGCCGGTGACGATGTGGAACGACGACATCACCGACTACGCGGCGGCACTGACGTACTACGCGATCCTGGCGGTCCTCCCCGCTCTGCTGGCCACGGTGGTCGGCTTCGCTCTGGTCAGCCCGCGAGCGGCCCGGGACGCGGCAGCGCATCTGGCCGGCCTGGTGCCCGGCCAGGCCGGCGACGACCTGGGCGGGGTACTGACCCAGGCACTGGGGCACGGTTCGACCGGCTGGACACTGCTCGGGGCGGGCACCGTGAGCGCGCTCTGGTCGTGCTGCAGCTATCTCGCGGTGTTCCGCCGGGCGCTGCACCGGATGCACCGCACCACCGATCGGCGCTCGCCGCTGCGGACGGCGCCGCGGATCGTGGCGACGGCCGCTGTCCTGCTGGTGCTGCTGGCGGTGAGCGCCGTGGTGTTGATCGTGAGCGGTCCCGTGGCCGAGGCAGCGGGCCGGATGCTGGGCCTGGGCAGGACGGGGCCGCTGGTGTGGTCGGTGGTGCGCTGGCCGGTGCTGCTGCTGGTGGTGGCGGCGCTGGTGCTGATCGTCTTTCGGACCGGACCGGCACCGGCGTGGCGGTCCCGGGCCGGTGTGCCGGGCGGCGCTCTGGCAGCCGGTCTGTGGCTGCTCTTCTCGGCCGGCTTCGCGCTGTACACAAGCGTTCTCGGGACCTACAGCCGCCTGTACGGCTCGCTGGCGGGAACGGTGGTGTTCCTGATCTGGCTCTGGCTCTCCAACCTGGCGCTCCTCGCCGGCGCGCAGTTCACGGCGGAACTGCACCGCGCCGCAGCCGGGCCGTCCGTCGTCACCGCGCCCGAGCCCGCCACCAGGTCCTAGAGATCGCACCGCGCCGATCGAAGACACCGACCCGGCGGTGCAGCCCTGCACCAGGAAGAGCGGGAACGGGCCGTCGCGTACCCGGCGGTGTCCAGTGCGTAGCCGCCGCTGAGCAGACCGGCCGGGACAACGACCGGAAGCATCGCCCAGCTGAGCAACCCGGCCGAGCGGCCGACCGCCCGGTTTCGACCGTGCGGCCCACAAGCGACGGAACACGGTCGAGTGAGGACCGGCAGCCATTCGACGGTGCTGTGCTGGGGCGGATTTCAGCGTGCGAGGCCCGCGTCGCGGGCCAGGAGCGCGGCCTGGACGCGGTTGGTGACGCCCAGGGCGGTCAGGATGCGGCTGACGTGGGATTTCACCGTGCTCTCCTGCATCCCGAGGGCTCTGGCGACCTCGGCGTTGGTGTCCCCCTGGGCGAGCAGGGCCAGGACGTCCCTCTCGCGTGGAGTCAGGTCGTCGATGCGGGCCCGCGCCTGGACAGCCCGGGGACGGCTCGTGTGGTGGTAGCGGTCGATGAGGCGGCGGGCGGCGGCGGGGTGGAGCATGGCGGAGCCGGCGGCGACGAGGTGGACGGCGCGCAGGATTTCGGCCGGGTCGGTGTCCTTGAGGAGGAACCCGTCGGCTCCGGCGGCCAGCGCGTCGTAGACGTACTCGTCGAGGTCGAAGGTGGTCAGGGTGATGACCTTCGGTGGGTGCGGCAGTGCGCGCAGGCCCTTGATGGCGGTGATGCCGTCCATGCGGGGCATGCGGACGTCGACCAGGGCGACGTCGATCCGGTGGGCGGTTGCCTGCTCGATGGCGTGGAGGCCGTCGGTGGCCTGGGCGACGACACTGATGGTGTCGTCGCCGTCGAGGAGGTCGGTCAGTCCGAGGCGGACGAGGGCGTCGTCGTCGACGATCATGGCGCGGATCACGTACGGGGACCGTTCTCTTCGGTGACGGGGTGGGGGATCCGGGCGGCCAGACGCCAGGTGCCGGCGCCGCCGGGCCCGGCGTCCAGGTGCCCGCCGAGTGCTTCGACCCGCTCGCGCAAGCCGATCAGGCCGAAGCCGGAGGCGACGGGCCCGGCCCCGGTCAGGTCGGTACCGGGCGGGTTGGTGACCTCGACCACGGTGGCGGGCGGCGCGTAAGTGATGCGGACGCCGACCGGTGCGCCGGGGGCGTGCTTGCGGGCATTGGTCAGTGCCTCCTGGACGAGCCGGTAGACGGCCAGCCGGTGCGCAGCGGGCGCCTGCGCAGGGCTGCCCTCCACGGTCACGCGGATCACCTGCCCGGCCGACCGAGCCTGCTCGATCATCTCTTCGACGTCGCGCAGGACAGGTGCGGGCGGCTCCGCGGCAGGGACCGGCTCGGTGGTGCGCAGGGCGCCGAGCACGTCCCGCAGGTCGGTCAGGGCGTCGGTCGAGGCGGTGCGCAGCAGGCCGAGGCGTTCGACGACGGGTCCGGGCAGCGTGTCCCTCCTGGTGGCCAGGATCCCGGTGTGCAGGGCGATCAGGCTGAGCCGGTGGGCGAGGACATCGTGCATCTCCGCCGCGATAGCGGAACGCTCCGCCAGCCGTACGGCCTGTTCCCGCAGTTCCCGCTCGGTCCGCAAATGCTCCACCTGGGCGTGCAGCGCCTGGACCAGGCGGCGCCGGTTCCCCATCCACAGCCCGCCGATCACGGCCAGCAGCAGGAAGAGCGTCGAGCCGTACTGCTGCGGGACCCACAGGGACGTGGCCGGGTGCAGGACGGCATTGCCGGCAAGCGCCAGGACCGAGCAGACCAGGGCCGCGCGCAGGCGCCGCCGGTCGGCGAGATCGAACAGGGCGACCAGGAACAACGGCAGCCCGGGCCACCCCCACACGCCCGTGGTCACCGTGGTCAGGGCCGGAGCGAGCCACCACACCCCCCGGCCCCACAGCAGGGCCAGCCCGCACGCCACCAGCGCCCCGCTGCGGACGGTGACGTACGGGCCACCACCGGACGCCGCCCCGTTCTGAACAGCACCCAAGGTCAGCACCACCACCAGCGCGTAGCGCCCGTACCTGGCCCATCTGCGGCTTCGTTCCCGTTCCACCTGTGCAGCGTAAACAGGTGACCACCTGTTCCACCGCCGACGTTCCGCCATGACAACCCCCTACTTTCGTAGGGGGAGACGGTCGCACAAGGAGTGATCCGCAGGGCTGCAGGCGTCTCTAGCGTCGAAGCCATGGACAACTGGACCACCTCGCACGACCGCGTCCTCGCACAGCGCAACTCCGAGGGCTGGACGTTCCTCATCGAAGCCGTCCGCGACCTGCGCACCACCGGAGCCGTCGCTCCCAGCAGCAAGGCGCTCGCCCGCCTGCTCACCGACCCGGTCCAGCAGCACGGGCCGCACCCCCTGAACGTCCTGGAGGCGGGCGCGGGCACCGGCTCGGTCACCCGCACCCTGGTTCCCCGCCTCTCCCCGGGCAGTCGACTGGACATCGTCGAGGCCAATGCCCGCTTCGCCTCCCGGCTGCGCCACCTCGTCCGCACCCATCCGCAACTGGCCGGCGAGAACGAACGGGTCCGCGTCCACCACGCCCGCGTCGAACAGCTCGACACCGGGCGCCCCTACGACGTCATCGTCTCCGGCCTGCCGTTCACCAACTTCACCCCCGCCCAGGTCGAGACGGTCATGAACCGGTACATGCAACTGCTCCACCCCGGCGGCACCCTCACCTACTTCGCCTACCGCGGCACCCGCTACGCCCGCGTCCTGACCTCCTCCCGCGCCGAGGTCCGCCGTCACCGGGCCGTCGAAGAAGTCCTCGCCGGCTACCAGCGCCGGTACGCCACCGGCTGCTGGACCGTGTGGGGCAACCTGCCCCCGGCCGACGTCTGGCAACTGCGCCGCCCGCTTCACCCGTCCGCGCCCGCAGTGCGGGGCATCACGGCGGGAGCGGCCCGGTGAACACGCTGACCGGACTGATCGGCCACGTCCCCGCTCCGGCCGCCTACACGATCCTGGCCGTCGCGGTGCTGGCCGAGTCCGTGCTGCTGCTCGGCGCGTTCATCCCGACCCTGGCCCTCCTGCTGGCCTCCGGCGCCTTGGCCCGCACCGGTGACCTGAACCTCGTCCTGGTCATCGCCACCGCCGCAGGCGCGGTCGTGGCCGGTGACGCACTCGGCCACCGTACCGGGCACCTCCTGGGCAGCCGCCTGCGCACCGGCCGCCTCGGCCGCCGCATCCCCGCCCCCGCCTGGCAACGGGCCCAGACGCTCATGGCCCGGCGCGGCGGCCAGGCCGTCCTCCTCTCCCGTTTCGTCCCCGTCGTACGAACCCTCACCCCGCACCTGGCGGGGGCGATCCGCCTGCCCTACCGGCGCATCGCCCCCTACAGCCTGCTTGCAGCCCTCTTGTGGGCCGGCACGGAAGCCACCGCCGGATACGCCGCGGCCACCTCGTTCCAGCACGTCATCACCTACGGCGGCCCGGCCCTCGCCGCCGCAGCAGCAGTGACCGCCACCGTCGCACTGGCCGCGCACAAGGTCCGACACCGCAGGCGGGCCCGCCCGGCCGACCGCGAGAATCCCCCCGCGCCCACCACCGCGGCCGTCCTGCACACCTGAGGGCACCGGGCGAACGGTCCGGTCCCCTCACCGCCCCCGCCACCCGGTCGACTGGTTGGACGGCCACAACGTCGAACACCGCGCCCCGCGCCGCCGGCCCGCGCGTCGGCGGACAGTCGGTGCGGCCGTGTCCGGGATGGTCAGGCGATATGCCGCCACCGTCCGGTTCGGGAACGGCCCGTAGGCTCCCGACCTGCCGGGACATCACCTGGCGCGCGGTCAGCAGCGCAAGGCTTCGTGGATCACGATCCCACCGTCCCACCACCTCGCCGGCAGGCGCTTTGCGACGCACGAGAGCCTGGCGGCCGCGAGGGCTTCCGGACACGAGTGCGCGGCAGATCGAGGAGGTCGAGGACCTTTACCACGCCGAACCCAGCGAGATCACACGAGATCACAGGGGCGTAGGGGCGCCGTGCCGGGAGCGCGGTGCGGCCGATCCGGTCGGGCTGGAGATCGGCGGGCAGCACGGCCAGGGAACCTGCCACGACCGCCACGGACCACCCCCGGCGCAGGCCGCGACGCTCCGGCCCGGCCACCACGGGTTCCAGGCCCACCGCGATGAACACCGCGAGCAGCAGGAGTGTGAGCAGCGAGGTCAGCTGGAGCACCGCGTCCACCAGGTGCCAGGCCAGGAGGGCCCCCACGCTCAGCGCGAAACCGGCCCGGAACCAGGACTTCACCTGCCCGGGTCGGCGTCCCGGCGCTGGGATCCGGGTCCGCGGTTCGGCCGCGCGCCGGGTCGGCGTCAGATCGTGGGTGTGTTCCCGGCGGACACCTCAGCTTCCACAGCTCCTCCTCGATGCCAGGACCGGCCGGCTGCCGAGTCCGCAGCCCTGGGCCGTCTGCCCCGCAGTGCGACCGGGAAGCATCGCAGCCCTGCGCCGCCCCTCCGCTCCGGGCCGAGGGGCCGTGCCCGGCAGTCCGCCGGCGCATCGGCGGTCGGTTCACCACATAACCGGATTCCTGCGTAGCGTTTACGCCGGGGAGGAATCCGGGTTCCCGCGTAGCGGGTCAGGGGTGGCCGACGGCAGTGGGAGCGGCCTCGAGCACGTGCAGGATCTCAGCCGGTCGGTGCATCGGCATCGACTGGGGTGTGGGGGAGACCGCGACCACGACCAGCGATGCGCACGACCTGCCGCACGCCGAGCACGGCAGGAAGGCCCGGGCGAAGCTGACCCGGTACGACCGGATGACGGCCCGGCGCAAGCACCGCCTGCCGCTGTCCGAGCGCACCTGCACGTGCACCGCGTGCGGAGCTGTCTCCCCGAGGGACAAGAATTCCGCCCGCGTGATGCTCATCCGGGCTGGACTCGTACCCGGCTGACGTCGAGGGCGTAGGACACGGCGGTCCGCGGGGCCGCCATGCAGCCCGAGTCAGAAATCCACCGTCCGAAGGCGGAATCCCCCGCCTTCGGACGGGGAGCAGTCAAAGCTGGATGTCCGGGTGCAGCCGGGCCACGGTCCACAGCCGCTGCCGGCGGATGACCAGTGCTGACAGCGCGAGGCACACCAGGCCGAAACCGCCCAGCACCGCGGCATCACGGACCAGGTGGCTCACGAGGCCGCCGGAGACGGTCACCCGCAAGCCGTCGACCAGGTAGGTCATGGGCAGCAGCGGGTGCAGCGCCTGGAAGAACGCGGGAGCGGTGGCCATCGGGTACAGGCCTCCCGAGGCGGTGAGCTGGAGGATCAGCAGCACCACCGACAGCGCGTCGCCGGCCACTCCCAGGGCGGTCCGCAGGAGGTGGTCGACCGCCACGAACGACCCGGCGGCCAGCACCACCAGGGCCGCGGTGGCCACCGGGTGGACCGGGTCGAGGCCGAGGGTCAGGTCGACCACGCCGTAGAGGACCAGGGCCGCCACCGTGCCCAGGGCTGCGGCCGGCAGCCAGCCGGCCACCGCGAGGCCGACCGTGCCCGTGCGCCCGGCCAGGGCCCGGCGGTTGACCGGTCGTAGCAGGAGGTAGGCGAAGAGGCCGAAAACCCACAGGGCGATGCCGATGAAGAACGGTGCGAGGCCGCGGCCGTACACCCCGGCGGGGTGGAGGTTGTGCCGGTCGATGTGCACGGGCGAGCCGAGCACCTCGGCGGCGTGGTCCACCTGCTGGGCGTCCAGCACCGGGATCCGGTTCAGCTGGTCGTCCACCGTGCGGGAGAGGTCCGCGGCGCCGCCCCGGGCCTGGTCGGCAGCGCTGTTCAAGACGTCCGCTCCCTGTTGAAGAGTGGCGAGCCCCCGGGTGAGCGTTCCGGTGCCGGTGGCGATCGACTGCGCCCCCGCGTCGACCAGCCGCAACGGAGCTTGCAGGGCGGCCGTCTGCTGCTGCAGTGCCCCGGACTCCTGTCGGAGGTTCTGCGCACTCTGCCGGGCGCGGTGCGCGTCGGCGGCCGCGGTGGTGGCCCGGTCGTCGATCCGTCCGGCTGCGGCGTCCGCCGACTGCGCGTCGCGCAGCGCCAGTTGGAAGGCCGCGTCCCGGGCCAGCTCCGGGTGGCGGTCGGCGAACCGCTGGAGGTCGGTGACGGCTGCGGCCGTGCCGTGGCGGACCTGGGAGGTGCCGTCGTGCACCGCGTCCGTGCCCGCTGCAGCCAGGCCCGCGGCGTCGGACAGGACGTCTGCCAGCGACGGGAGCTGACTGCTCACGGTGTTGTTCAGCCGGTCGGCGGCCGAGTCGATCCGGTGCACCGCCTGACTGATCTGGTCGGCCCCGGTGGCCAGTTGGGACGAGCCGGTGTGGGCGTCGGCGGCGGCGGAGGCGAAGGTGGTGCCGGCCTGCCGGGCGGTGGTGGTGGCATCGGCCAGCCGGTGTGCACCGTCCGAGGCCACCCGCAACTGGTCACGGACGGTGGAGAGTTCGCCATAGAGGCCGCGTACGTAGGCCGCGTGGGTCGCGGAGTCGATCTGCGCCTCCAGCTTGGACTGGACGACCTCCGTCATCACGCCGGCGATGTAGTTGTTGGCGTCGTTGAGCTCCATCCGGATCCCGGCCCGTTCGGGCCGGGGGTCGGCTCCGGTGGCCAGGCGGCTGCTGAAGTCGGCGGGGATCTCGATGGTGAAGGCGTAGCGGCCGCTGCGCAGCCCGGCGGCGGCCGTGGCCTGGTCCACGAACCGCCAGCCGAAGGTGCCGGACGCCTTGAGCTGCTGGACCACCTGCTCGCCCGCCCGGAGGGACTGGCCCTGCGAGGTGACGGCGGGGCGGTCCAGGTCGACCACGGCGACCGGGATCCGGCCGGTCTTGCCGTACGGATCCCAGTTGGCCCACAGGTACATGGCGCCGTAGAGCAGCGGGACCAGGCAGAGCAGCAGCGGGACGAACCGTCGCAGCGGCCCACGGAAGCGGAGCAGTTCGAGGAGGGCCAGTCGCAGGGCGGTCACGCGGCGGCCCCCTTGCCGGACGGCCGGGCGGTCGGGCAGGTGGTCGGGCGGTGATCTGCGCTGCGCGCGGGCGGGGCGGCCGGGAGCCGGTCCGCACTGCGGGCGGGCAGGGAGAGCAGGACCGTGTCCGGTCCGGCGTCCGCGGGCGGCTGGAGGGCCGACGCCAGTACGGTGCAGCCGCATGCGCGGACGGCTTCGAGCCCCTGCCACGCCCGGTGGCGATCGGCGTCCGGCAGGCCGTCGTCCACCCCGTCCACCACCAGTCCCGCCGGCCGGGCCGCGAAGGCGAGCGCCACGGCGAGCTGCAGCGCCTCCAGCGGGGCGAGATCCTCCGCCAGGGCCCTGCCGCGCAGGTGGCGCAGGCCGACCAGTCGGGCCGCCTCGACGATCCTGCGCGGCGTGGCCCCCTGTTCGAGCCAGCGCCGCTCGGCGACCAGTTCGCGCACGCGCAGCCGGACCTCCAGGCCCACCGCCGGTTCCGCGCGAGCCACCGCCACGGCTTGCCGGGCCCGGATGCGTCCGGCCGCCCGGCCGGCGTCGACCCGGACGACTCCCGAGCTGGGCCGCATCCGGCCGGCCAGGGTCAGCAGCAGGGCGGTCCGACCCGATCCGGCCGGGCCGTGGGCCACGAGCAGCCCGCCTGCCGGGACGTCCAGGTCGACGCCCTCGAACACCGGTCCCCGGGGGCCGCGAAGGCCGGCACCCCGGGCCGTCACCTCTACACCACGTATCTCCACTACCCGCGAGTAACCCGATCGGGAGGGAGCATGCGCAGTCCCGGTGAGATGTGCCGCTTCAGTCTTCGGTGACGGGGTGGGGCATCTCGAGCCCGAGGGAAGCCACCGCGGACTCGACGTCCGGGTGGACCTGCTGGGTCAGACCGATCCCCGTGAGGCGGAACAGCTGGTCGACCTGCGGCGTCAGCCCCACGAGGGTCAGGCTGCCCTCCTCGGCCCTGGTGGCGCGTACCGCCCGGATGATGACGTTCAGACCGGAGGAGTCCATGAACGGCACGCCGCCCAGGTCCAGGACGAGGTGGCGGCGGCCGTGCGCCAACTGGTTGGAGAGGTGCACGTACAGCAGCGGGCCGGTCGCGACGTCCAGCTCGCCGGTGACCGTGAGCACGGCCAGCTCGTCCCGGGCGACACAGGAAACGCTCAGCGCGAGCGCGGTGACAGGAGTGGCTGCGGACATCAGGGGTCTCCTCGGGGCTCATCCGGCCAGGGCGCCGACCCTTCTGCCCCGGCTCGGCGATCTCATGCCGTCCGGAAGAGACGCCCGGCCGACAGGGCGTCAGCGGGTCGGCCGGAACAGGGCGAGCGGACCGCTCGCCCTCGTGGTCTGCCAGCGCTGCGGGGATCCCCCTGCGGGTAGCTCGCCAGGACGTCGCCCACCGAAGCGGCGTCACTCGCACCGCGGACGAGCGCGGCCGGAACGACGCACACCTTCCCCGACGAGGGCGGCGGCCCCCACGCCGGCCCTCACCCGCCCCCCCCGAGGCAGTAACGGGCACCGAGGTGGACGGCAGGTGACCGCCAGCGGCACGCACGGCGCTGCGGCACGCCCGTGCGCTCGGCCGGCCGGTCAGCCGGTCGGTCGGCGGTGGAGTCGGGCTTTCCTCCAGGCCGCCAGTTCTGGCTCGGTCAGGGACCATCGGGCGTACGGACTTCGAGGCACAGATGCGGGCGAGATGGACCGCGCACGCCCGGTTGCTGAAGGCATGGCCTCGACACCCTCACCTGCGAATAGTGACTGTGCGGCGGTCAGATCGGTGTCCGTGTTGCCCGCGGGATCCGTCCTGTGACGGGTGGGGTTCAGTCCTTGAGAGGGTCGTGTCCCCAGTTCATCAGCGAGTACCGCCAGGTGCTCTCCCGGATGTCGCCGTCCGGGCGCTGCGCGAGGTGGCGTTTGATGTAGCCGGTGACTTTCCGCATGTGGGCGAGATCGTCGTCGGTGAGGTCGGCTTTCGCGGTGTTGAGGATGCGGACGATGCGCCGCCCGGACGCATGGCCGGTGCTCTCGCCACCGTGCTTGTGCTGGCCGGCCTTCCTGGACGTGTCGCCCTGCAGCCAGGAGTCGAGCTGTGAGGGGGTCAGATTGACCAGTCGACGGAAGTCCGCCAGCGTGCGTGACGTGTCCTTGGCGACGCTGGTCATGATCGACTGCCCCGGTGGTCGAGGGATTCGGGCCGGTGGACGGCGGTGCGTCCGGTCTTGTCACTGCGGACCCGGTACTGCGGGTCGTCCGGCGAGGCGTCGACCGTCCGTCCGGCGGCCGACGTACGGGAGGTGATCTTCCCTTCGACCTTTCCCTGCACTGTCTGTCCGTGGCTCCGCCAGGACACGTCATCGCCTTTGCTGAGGTTCTTGTCGCGTCGCTGCCTCTTGCTCATCCCGATGCCTTTCCGAAGGCGCCGACCGTGCGACGGGCCTGCGCGCTCTGCTTGGTTCGTTCGCCCGGGGGTGTCCGCGTTGCCCTGCGGCACGTCGGAGCGTCTACCCGGAGCGCGGTGGCCGAGTCATGGCAGAGCAGGAGCGATAGGCTGCCTGTCCGATGCGGGCGGCGGCCGGTCACGCCGGCGGAAGGGACGACCGGAACCGGGCGATCCAGCAGGCCCGCCGCGCCACTCCCTTGTGCTGCTCACCGACGTCACCGTCCGGCTCGGTGGCGGCCTCACTCCGGCGGTCCAGGCTGCCCTGCCGGTTCACCTTTCGGGCTCGTGGCTGATGCAGGGTTCGGCCGGATGCGGTGTGTCGGGGGCCCGACCGAGAGGGGAGTCGGTCGGGCCCGCCGCACTGGTCGTGTGCCCGGGGGTGGTGTTTTCATGCGAGGCGGCACCGGCTTTCGGTGACGGCCGGAGGAGAGGGCACAGAGGCGGTCGACCGCCGGGCCCCGGGCGGGTGCGCGGGGGAGCCTCTACGTGATGCGCCACGGCCAGTCGTTCGATCCGGATCCGGATCTACAGGACCAGGGCTGCGTCATCTACCCGGGCGGCCGCGAGCCCATGGAGTTGCGGCTGCTGTTCAGACCGTACGCGTTCCTGGAGATCGGCGATGAGGTCGTCGACGCCGGGGGCGACGCGTGGCGCTTCGAACATCCCTGGAGCTGGTACTCCCTCAGCGGACGGACCGGAATGCCGACGTGGCCGCTGAGCCGCTTGACACGCGGAGGACAGCCAGTCGAAGCGAAGACCGTGGTGGCCGAGACGCTGAGCGGATCGCACGCGGCCGAGGAGGCGCGGTGGCGCGGCCTGACAGGGGCCGAGCCGGTCGTGCCCTGAGCACAACCGCGGCTCGAGAGGATGATCCGGGACGACTCGCACTTCATCGTCTCCGCGCAGCGCTGCGTCCTCTGTTCGCAGGCCGTCGCGTGTCTTCACCGAGGACGTCGACTGGCTCGCCTCGCAGGACGCGCAGTACGGGACCGTGCTGCCGATCACGGACGCCGAGGCGACGATCTGGTGGCGGGGTGGTTGAGCCCGCACCGGGTCGGAGGTCGGGGCCCTGGGGGACGGCCGCCGCCATCGGCAGAGCGACTGGCCGAGCGAGGCCGAGGAGCCGTCCGTGTACTGGGACAGCGGCGTCTTCGAGGTACGCGAGGGTCACTCCGCCGCCGCCCATGACCGGCCGGGCGCTTGTGGCCGCGTCGGCACCAGCACATGCCCGAGTCGCAGGACATTTGCGCGGTGTCCCGGTCGGCCGACCGAATCGGCCGGCGCCGTGACCTACCCCGCCGCGCTTGCCGCTCGCCCACCCTCCCTGGCACCCGCGGCGTCCACGGCACCCACGCCATTCGCGTCCGCCGCGCCGCGGCGGAACTCCGGGGTCGAGGCGGCGACCGCGCCCACCGCCGCCAGACACAGCAGACCGCCGCTCACCAGCGCGGCGGCGGCCCCGCCCCATGCCGCGACGGCGCCCGCGCGCAGGTTGCCGAGCTGCGGCCCGGCCTGACCGACGACGGTCTCCGCCGCCGTGACCCGGCCGAGCAACGCGTCCGGGGTGCAGGTCTGCACGATCGTGGTCCGGGCGAGCACCGCCAGCGCGTCCGCACCGCCGGCCACGGCCAGCAGGAGCAGACTCGACCACACCCCGTGGGTCAGGCCGAAGGCCGCCAGCGCGCCGCCCCAGACTGCCGAAGCGGCCAGCATCACCGGACCCGGGCGGCCGAACCGTGTCACCGGCCCCGAGAACGCCGTCGCCACGATCCCTCCCACCGCCAGCGCGGACAGGAACAACCCCAGGGTGCGCGGGTTTCCGCCGATGCGTTCGGCGTTCACCAAGGGGAAGAGCGACAGCGGCATGGACAGCACCGTCGCCGCCAGGTCGGTCAGCAGCGCGCCGCGCACCGCCCGGTGGCGGGTGAGGAACCGGAGCCCGTCCACCACCCCGCCAAGACCCGCCCGCGACGCACCGCCGACCGGCGGCAGCGCCGGCAGTCCGAAGGCGCACGCGAAGGAGACGCCGAAACTCGCCGCGTCCAGCAGGTAGCACACCCCGACGCCCCACCAGCCGAGGACCACGCCCGCCACCGCCGGGCCGACCAGCATCATCGCCTGCCCCGACGCCTGGTTCAGCGCCACGCCCGCAGCGACCTGGTCCTTCGGCAGCAGGCGCGGCACGAACACCCCCGCCGCCGGAGCGCCCAGCGCGCCGAAGGACGCCTGTAGCGCGACCAGCGCCAGGACCACGACCACCGGCACGTGCCCGACGAAGCCCTGGACCGCCAGCAGCAGCGAGCAGGCCGCCTGCCCCGCGTTCCCCAGCAGGTAGATCCGGCGCCGGTCGGCCCGGTCCACCCAGGCCCCCGCGAACAGGCCGACCCCGATCATCGGCAGCGCCTGCGCCAGCCCGACCGCCCCGCTCCACACCGGGCTGCGGGTGCTGTCCCAGACCTGGAACATCACGGTCACCACGGTCATGAAGCTGCCCAGGGTGGAGACCGTCCGGCCGAACAGCAACCACCGGAACAGGCGGGAGGTCCGCAGCGGCCGCAGATCGATCAACGCGCGGGTGAGGCTCACGAGGCGCGCACGGACAAGGAAACGGACAAGGCTACGTTCTCAGGCACGCCGAGAACCCTAGTACTCCGGCAGCGCTTCTCCATTCCCGCTGGTCAAAGGCGCACCACGCACCACTGGATCCGGAGGGCTCCGCCCGGCCGGACCCTGGCGCCGGAGCCGGCCGCGCGTCGGCCCGACTGATGGGCGGCGGCGGCCCGCGCACCGCTGCTCAGCCGGGCGGGCCGTCGAAGGCCGGTACGGCGACTCGTCGTGCACCACCGTGGCGGACGCCGCCGGTCCGGCGGACCGCAGCAACACCGGTCCGGGATCTGGTCCCGGCCGTAGGGGTTTGTCCGGTCCGGCACGGGTGAGGCGGGGTGTGGGCGGGAGACGCGGTCCGGGAGCCCATGGCCCCTGTGCCGGCCTGGGCGATTCCGCCAGGTTCAGACCCGGCCGCCGAGACATCCCTCTCCGGCGGCCGGGGACCTCTTCGGTGGGTTCGGCAACCGGTTCTCCGTCAGCAGCGCGTCTGCGTGCTGCCCGCGCCGCGCTGCGCGGCAGACCCCGCCGGGCGGGTGAGCGCCTCGATCGAGGCGGCACGGCGTTGCCGCATCCGCAGGTCGAACCGCACCCTCACGGGCCCGGCCGTGCAGGTTGCGCTGCGCCTGTGGTGCTGGGCCTGGCGGGGGATATTGCGCCGATCGGGTGGATCCCTGTCGGCACACGAATGCCAAGGGCCCGGGGGAGCAGACGGACCCGTGGTGGGGGCCTGTGCGGCCGCCGAGAACCGCACGCAGGCCCCCTCCCCTCGTCCTCCGGGACGAGCGGAATGCCGGGAGGGAAGTGGGAACGAGCAGTGAACCGGCCCAGCACCCTGCACGGCGGGCGCGTCCGCCTGTGCCACCTGCTGTGGCGTCTCCTGGCCGCGAACCTGCACGGCGCCATGGACCGCGCCCTTCAACACCCGCCCAGGCCGAGGACTCGCTACCGCACCGGAGAACTCGCGCCAGCACTCGGTAGCCCGCCGGGGTGGCACAGCGCCTCGGCTCTCTCTGCAGCCCGAAGACCTTGAGCCACAGGGCAGGGCATGAGCCGTAGGGCGGCTTACGCGCCGGACCGCGGCGCGCTGGTGCGGCACGTAAGCCGCCCTACGGCCCGTGCCAGACGGTACGGCGGGCGGGAGCCGGGTGCCCCCGCAGGGAAATGACGAGACAGTAGCGCTCCCAGGGCAGTGAACTGCCGCCGCGTCCGCGCTGGATGCCGGGCATGGCGGACCCGACGGGGGATACCGCAGCGGTTGGGGGCCAGGGGATCGGAAAGGCGTGCGGGCATGGAATTCACCCACAGGCACGAGGACGACTCCCGCAGGAGGGAGCCCGAGCAGGCGGCGTCGGGCGAGGAGGTGGAGGCCCGGGCGCCCGACAGCCCCACCGACGTGTCCGGCCGGGGTTGGTTCGCAGTGCTCAAGCGCACCGGCAAGGAGTTCCTGGACGACGAACTGCCCGACCGGGCGGCCGCGCTCACCTACTACGGAGTGCTGGCGATCTTCCCCGCCCTGCTGCTGCTGGTCTCGGTGCTCGGCCTGGTCGGCGCCTCCGCCACCAGCCAGGTCCTGGACAACCTGCAGAAGCTCGCCCCCGGTGCCGCCCAGGACATCCTGCGGACCGCAGTCACCCAGCTCCAGGGCAGCCGTGGCACCGGCGGTCTGCTGGCGGTGGTGGGCCTGCTGGGCGCCCTGTGGTCGGCGTCCGGGTACATCGCGGCGTTCATCCGCGCGTCCAACGCCGTGTACGACATCCGTGAGGGCAGGCCGGCGTGGAAGGTCACGCCGCTGCGGCTGGGGCTGACCGTCCTGATGATGGTCATGCTCGCGGCGAGCGCCCTGATCGTGGTGTTCACCGGGCCTCTCGCCAAGCGGATGGGGGACCTGCTGGGGCTGGGCGACACCGCCCTGAAGGTGTGGTCCATCGCCAAGTGGCCGGTCCTGGTGCTCTTGGTGGTACTCATGATCGCGCTGCTGTACTGGGCCGCGCCGAACGTGCGCGGACGGGGCTTTCGCTGGGTCTCGCCGGGCAGCCTGCTCGCCGTCGTCCTGTGGCTGCTGCTCTCCGGCGGCTTCGCCCTGTACGTGGCGAACTTCGGCTCCTACAACAAGACGTACGGCACCCTGGCCGGCGTGATCATCTTTTTGGTCTGGCTGTGGTTGTCCAACCTGGCGATCCTGCTGGGCCTGGAGTTCGACGCCGAGCTGTCCCGCGAACGCGCCATCGAAGGCGGGATGCCGCCCGCCGAAGAGCCCTACGTCCCACCCCGCGACACCCGCAAATGGCCGGACGACACCGACAACGGGAACGGACCGTGAGCCGCGCCGCTGCGAGGGGGAAGCGCAGAGCGGGAAGCGCAAGCCCTGCCCCGGTGAGGAAGGCCGCGCAGGAGCCGGCCGGACCGAGCCGCATCCGTCTCGCCCGTAGGGCTGGGTTCGCCGGGCCCGGCAGGGCAAGGCCGCCGAGCACGGCGCGCGTGGTGGGCGACGGCCGCCCTGGCAGCCGCACCCGGGACATACACGCGCGTCGGTTCGGGGCACACCGCAGAGGCCATCGCATTCGCGGCCACCGCCGGCCGCTCGCTGCCCCGGGACGCGGTGGCCGGCGTGGCCACCGCGGCGATCGCCACCGCCCGTGTCCACACCGATCGGCCCGGGGGCGGCCGGTCTCATCCACCGGGTTGAATTCAGGCTTGCTTCTGAGCCCAGAACCGGTGGATCTCGTCGAGTTCGTCCAGCAGGTCGTCCTCGCGGCGATCGAACTCTTCCTGGCTGATGCGTCCGGCGATCAGCTCCTGTTCGAGGGACTTGAGCGCCTCCTCGACCGGAGCCGGGTCGTAGTACTGGCGTTCGGCGGCGTCCGCGACCTGTCCGACCACCCAGGCGACTCCGCGCACAGGAGCCAGCGGCAGCGTCAGCAGGCCCGTGATCAGCCCCATGGCGTCCTCCTAGACGAAACTGTAGGGAGGCAGGGGACCGTGCAACCGGAAGTCGTACCCCTCGCCCCACTGTTCGGCCAGTTCCGCTTCCGCGGCGAGGAAATCCTTGCGGCGAGTCTCCTCCACCAGGAAGGAAACGCTGACGAAGTCATCCCCGTGAAGATCGTTCTCGTGGATCTCGCGCGCCAGCGGCCGCATCGCCTCGCGAACCTCGGCAGCCGCGGACTCGCCGCGCGCCTGGAGCTCCTTCACGATGATTTCACCGAGCCGCACCTTCACGTTGGGATCACCGGTGCGCCGGCTCTCCTCGTTCAGCCGCTGCGCCTCGGCGGATTCGCGGAGCACCTGTCGGATCATGAAGTCTTCGTCGAACGACGCTTTGAGCAAGTACTCCGCGCATCCCGTCAGGGCCTGCAGCCGCTCCCGGTAGAAGTCGCCGCGCTCTTCGAGGATTTCCTGGACCTCCTGGGGTTCGGAAGCCACCGTGCCGAACCTGAGCGGGAGCACAGGACCGTCGGCCATCAGCCGTTCGAGCACGTTCTGGTGGGCCATGACATCGCGCCGGCGGGCCCGCAGTCCTTCGGGTGCCGGGCTGACGATCGCCGTCAGGTCGGAATCGCCGATGGTGGAGAGCTCCTCGGGAGGATCGCCGACCCCGGTGAGGTCGTCCGTGCGCGCCGGGTGATGGGCGGCGATGATCGCGTAGACGTAGACGGCCATGACTCACTCCTCCCGGGGGCGCGTGCGGCGCGTCGGCCGCGACCTCTCGCGCCTTTCGGCCGGCTCCGGCTCTTCCTCCGTGTCCTGTGTGTGTTGGCGGATGGTGTCCGTCACCGCTTCCACCGCGCCGGTGAGGGCTCCCTTGCTCTTTCCCCGGGCGCCCCCTTCGGTCATTTCGCCGACCAATTCCGGCAACTGGGTGGGCGCCTTGCGGCCTGATTCCAGATCCAGTCGGTTGCACGCCTCCGCGAAACGCAGATACGTGTCCACGCTCGCCACGACGATGCGCGCGTCGATCTTGAGGATCTCGATGCCCACGAGGGACACCCGCACGAACACGTCGATGACCAGTCCCCGGTCGAGGATCAGCTCGACGACGTCGTACAACGTGCCCGAGCCCTTGCCTCCTGCCACTGCACTGCCACCGCCGCCCTGTGGTACGACCGTCACAGCGTCTCCTTCCACGGTCGCGCCTGCACCGCCCGATGCCCACTCGATCCGGCCGCTCACGTGCGGCGGTCGAGTTGATCACGCGTGTAGCGACGCGTCCTTTCGTAGCCCAGCAGCTCCCCCCTGGTGTCGAGCGTCACCCGGTAGCTGGCGATGATGCTCGCCGTGTCCGGGATCCGCTCGACTTCCACCACCTCCACATCGGCCTGCCAGCCCTCGTCCGTACGCTTCAGCCCGGACACCGACTCGGGCGCCCGACTCAGAAGCTCTTCCAGTTGTGCCATCGCGGCTCGCATGGCCGTCGCCGCGGACAATCGGGCAGTGTCTTTTCGCGGTGTCCGCCTCGGTGTATCTCCCGCAGCCCTTCGCGGGGGCTTCCTCGGCCGCTCACCGTCGTCCTCGTTGTAACGAGGCATAGACCGTCCTCCCGTTTCCTGCGAACGCCTACCCGCCAGATCCCATACAAACCCGGATGATCAGTGAGCGTCCTGCCAGCCGCGCGGATGACGACTTTCTCGTTGCGGGCCAATCCGGGCCATTCCTGGAGGCTCTCGTGGCGGGGGGGATCCTGGTGCACGTGGAACTGCGCGCCGGCTACCAGCCGACCACCCCCGGCCCCGAGAATCGACGGCCACTGGCGCGGCCTGATCCGCCTGCCCGACCACGCGCCCTGCCCCATGATCGACGACTCGATCGGCCACGGCATCGGGAGCGGTGCCGCCCAGAACAACATGCCGCCCACTTCGGCAGACCCTGCCCTGTGTGCCCTCAGTGCCCAGCCCGCGATGGCGTCGACGAGATGATCGCCGCGTTCGTCCTGGGCGGCACCGCGCCCGAAGCCGCAGACGGGGTCGGCACGCGACCGACTGGGCGACCGAAGTGGAGTTCCGGCTGCCCCATGTCGCCGGGTGGGTCGCCGCGAAGTTCACCGCCTACCGCGGGCTGTTCCGCACGAAGGCGAAGAGCAGCGACCCGCGCCGGCCGACCGCACGGTGCGGCGGCGGCGGACCCGGCCCGGCTGCACCCGGCCGGATGCCCACCCGCCGCCCTGGTCGTCACCGGCGCCGGACCCGTCGCCCTGGCCAACCGCCAGGAGGACGTGGCGGACCTGTCGGCCGAGTGCCGGCGCGGCTCATGGTGGACCCTTCGGCTGGACGACAACGACGGCGACGGCTGGCGCGAGTGCGACGACGCGATGCCCATCTTTGCGACCACGCTGGATGGGACCTCATTAGAAGTCATCTCATTTGGGCGAGAAGCCTGCGGTGGCAGATGAGGGCGGCGGCGATGGTGGTGAAGGCCGCGAAGTGGTCGGCTTTGCGTTCGTAGCGGCGGTGGAGCCTGCGGAAGCCGCCGAGCCACGCGACGGTCCGCTCGATGACCCAGCGGTGCCGGCCGAGGCGGGTCGAGGGCTCGATGCCGCGGCGGGCGATGCGGTGGGTGATCTGCCATCGTCGCAGGTAGGAGCGGATGAAGCGGTGGTCGTAGGCTTTGTCGCCGTGGAGCTTGCCGGGCCGGCGCCGTCTCGGGCCGCGGCGGGAGCGGATCGGCGGGATCGCCTCGACGAGTGGGATCAGGGCCTGGCTGTCGTGCAGGTTGGCGCCGGAGATCGCGAGCGAGATGGGCAGACCGGTGCGTTCGGTGAGCAAGTGGATCTTCGACTCGAACTTGCCCCGATCGACAGGATTCGGACCCGTCAGCTCCCCCTTTTCGTGGCGCGCATGTTCACCGAGTCGACCGCGCACCTGGACCAGTCCAGCTCGCCGCGAGCGCCGAGTTCGTCCAGGCCCAGGCGGTAGAGCTTGGCCCACACCCGGGCCGCGGTCCACTCCGTGAATCGGCGGTGCGCGGTCGTAGAACGTGTACCGGTCGACGCCGACCAGTATGTCGTTCGTGCCGTCGGCGGTCAGCCGCAGGCGGGCGCGCCACCGTCGGTCGACCGGGTCCGGGACGATCGGGACGGTGAGCTGGCGGGCGCCGTTGTGCCGGGTGGTGAACTCGGTGACGTCGAGGCTCGGCAACGTGCCGTCCTCCGCGGTGTGGGCCACGGTGAGGGGCTGGATCATGATGGTGGCGCCGCCGGGGATCACCGCCGAATGATTTCGCGGCCACAGTGAAACCGTTCCGCATCCCGCATCGAGCGGAAATGGGATGCCCGATGAGCCGAGGCCTGCGAGGCTGCGCTGCATGGACGTTCATCTCAAGCCGTGGTCGGAATCCGCGCTCGGCCTGCTGCGGCGGATCAATACCCCGCAGATGCGCCACCACGTCGGCGGACCCGAGCCTGAGGAGCAGCTGCTCGCCCGGCACCGCCGCTACCTGGCCATGCCCGAAACCAGCCGCGGCTGCATGTTCGTGATCCTGCTCGCCGATGAAATGGTCGGCAGCATCGCCTACCACCAGCGCGACTGGCAAGGCGAGCAGATCTACGAAACCGGCTGGAATGTCCTACCGCCCTACCAGGGCCGCGGCATCGCCGCCGCAGCCGGCGCCGCCTTGATCGGCATCGTGCGTGAGGCCGCACGCCGACCCGACGCGCCCCAAGGCCTGCACGCCTTCCCCTCGGTCGAGAACGCCCCCTCGAACGCCCTCTGCAACCGCCTCGGGTTCACCCTCATCGACGCCTGCGACTTCGAATACCCAGCAGGCAGCGGAACCCTGATGCGCAGCAACAACTGGCGCCTCGACCTCGCCGACCAGGGATAAAAGCCCGGAACGGTTCAGCCCGAAGGTTTGAGGGGGCCAGTCTGAACAACTGGTACAGCGTCGTATCCGGGTCATGTTGTATTCCGTGTGCCGGGTGGAAGTGGAAGTAGTACACCTCCCATCAGACCCGATGGCGATGCTTTGGCTGTCGGAAGACCAGGAGCAGGAGGTAAGGCTGCTACTGAACTTGAACGGGTGATGTCGGTGGGGCTCCCTCGGCGGTGGCGGAGGCCCGGCTCGCGCCTTCCCGGCTCGCGCCTTCCCGGCTCGCGCCTTCCCGGCTCGCGCCTTCCCGGCTCGCGCCTTCCCGGCTCGCGCCTTCCCGGCTCGCGCCTTCCCGGCTCGCGCCTTCCCGGCTCGCGCCTTCCCGGCTCGCGCCTTCCCGGCTCGCGCCTTCCCGGCTCGCGCCTTCCCGGCTCGCGCCTTCCCGGCTCGCGCCTTCCCGGCTCGCGCCTTCCCGGCTCGCGCCTTCCCGGCTCGCGCCTTCCCGGCTCGCGCCTTCCCGGTCTGTCCGGAGCACGAGGATGATGCTCACATGATCCGAGACTTCCCGTTGCTGCCGTTGCCCCAGTACGGCGTGGCCCGTATCGGCTGCTCGCCGGAGGTGCCCGCCTCGATCGCCGCCGATCTGCGAAAGATCGGTGTGCCAGCAGGGCTGATCGGTTATGAGTACCAGCCCCTGACCGAGGCGACGCTGCTGGGCCGGATCGGTGAGTCGGGGTTGGTCGTCTTCGGGACCAGCGGCCTGTTCGGTCGGCTCGGCATCGACGTGGCCTCGGGTCGCGTCGTCCAGATCCCCAAGACCGATTCCGCGACCGCCTGGCATGTGAACAGGGACCTCGGAGCCTTCCACCAGTGCGTCGCGGCCACCATCGCCCGATTCCCGTTCTACGAGGAAGACGAGGAGGACAGGTTCCAGGAGGCGGCGGACGAGCTTCGCCGGCTCCTCACCGCGCTCGATGACACCGCACTCGCAGACAACGGGTTGTGGGAGACCTTGTGCGACGACGTGGCGATGGGCGACTACGCGAACTGGGAGGAGGAATGAGTCACGTCAGTCCTCCTGAGCCAGGCCGGTGGCCGCGAGGCAGCCGTCGACGAGATCCGGGCGGTACTGGATCCTCTTGAGCCGACGTTTTACGGCTCGGGTGATCTGAGTGAGGTCCGCGGCGGCGAGGTTACCGATCTCGCGCTTGACCAGCGACCAGATGCCCTCCTGCGGGTTGAGGTCGGGTGCGTAGGTGGGCAGGTTTGCCTTGTTCATGAGAACGGGTTCTGGTTCACCTTCTGTGGTGTGGCTACTCCCTGTCACTGTCGGTCTTGCTGAGAGGTCTCGCGAGATCGTCCGGAAACTGACGGTGCTGACCTCGTTCGGGCTGATGGTTCTGGGCTGTGCGCGAGCTATTGCTCCAGTTGGAAGGGCTGCTCTTCCTGGCGGATCCGAGGATCAGGGTGGAATCGGTGCAAGACGATGGCGAGGTGATCCGAGTTGGTGTCAGATGCCGGACGACTGGAGCTGGATGCCCAGGCTGCGGGACCTGGTCGGAGCGCGTGCATGGCTCTTACCTGCGGTTTCCCGCTGACCTCCCCGTGGCGGGACGGCGGGTGATGCTCCGACTTCGCGTCCGGCGCTTCACGTGCGAAGTCGTCTCCTGCGGGCGGCGTACGTTCGTCGAGCAGGTCGCGGGGCTGACCCGGCGGCACAGCCAGCGCACCGAGCGAATGCGGTCGGTGCTGGCCGAGGTCGGCCTCGCCCTGGCCGGCCGCGCCGGTGCCCGGTTGGCCGACGTCGTCGGCGCCAGGGTCAGCCGGAACACGGTCCTGCGGCTGGTCGACGCCCTCCCTGAACCCCAGCCAGCGGTCCCGCGTGTGGTCGGCGTCGACGAGTACGCGATGCGCAAGGGCCGTGTCTACGGGACAGTGCTGGTCGACGTCGAGACCGGCAGGCCGGTGGACCTGCTGCCGGATCGCGAAGCAGGCACTGTTGCGGCTTGGCTGGCCGAACGCCCGGGGATCGAGGTCGTCTGCCGTGACCGTGCCTCGTTCTTCGCCGAGGGCGCCAGGGCCGGGGCACCCACCGCGGTTCAGGTCGCCGACCGATTCCACCTTTGGCGCAACCTCGGCGAAGCAGCCGAACGGTGCGTCTCCCGCCACCGCTCGTGCCTCCGTGCGACCTTCGCCGAGCCGGTGCCGGAGAAAGCTCCGGCACCGGCCGAGAGCGAGTCGCCATGGCCCACCGGGCACCGGTTCGCCGACCGCACCCGTGCCAAGCACGCCACCGTCCACGCGCTGCTGGCCGCCGGCCACAGCCGACGCTCGATCCAGCGCCAGCTCGGCATGACCTACCGCACCGTCCAGCAATTGGCCGACGCCGCGAGGCCGGAAGACCTGTTCCACGGGCAGTGGCAGAACCGCAGGACCAAACTCGACGACTTCAAGGCCCACCTGCACGTGCGATGGGCCGAAGGCTGCACGAACGCCTGGACCCTCTGGGAAGAGATCAGGACACACGGCTACACCGGCGGCTACGGAGCCGTCCGCGCCTACCTCCAGCCGTTCCGCACATCCCCGACAGCACCGGCCGCCCGTCCGCCATCCCCGCGCACGGTCACCGGCTGGATCCTGACTCACCCCGACACCCTGCCGGAGGGCGATGGCCTGAAGCTCAAGTCCGTCGTCGCCGGCTGCCCTGAGCTGGATGCCCTCACCGGGCACGTCCGCACCTTCGGGCAGATGCTCACCCAGCTCCAGGGCGACCAGCTTCCAGAGTGGATCAAGGCGGTTCGCGCCGACGACCTACCCAGCCTTCACGCTTTCGTCAACGGCCTCGAACGCGATCTCGCCGCCGTCACCGCCGGCCTGACGCTGCCGTGGAGCTCCGGCGTCGTCGAGGGCCACGTCAACCGAATCAAAATGATCAAGCGCCAGATGTACGGCCGCGCTGGCTTCGACCTGCTGCGGAAACGTGTCTTGCTCGCTTCATAACGCCGTTGTCGGTCACCGGTGCCATGATCACCGCACTGCGATGCGAGGAGAACGCCATGGGTACTTGGGGCACCGGTCCATTCGACAACGACACGGCCGCGGATTTCGCCAACGCCCTGGACGACGCCGGGGCCGAGGAACGCGAAGCCCTGATCCGTGGCGTCCTCGTCCGCACTGTCAACGCGACTGACGAGCTCAGCGAAGCGGAGGAGGCGGTCGGGGCAGCGGCCGTACTGGCCTCGCAGTGCCCGGGCGGCCAACCAGTCGATCCAGTCTGCGGCCCAGAGACGCTCATGCCGGAGTTCTCCACCGATCTTCGGGTACTTGCCGCTGAAGCCCTCACTCGAATCGCCTCCGACGACGACGGATTGGTATCGAACTGGGTGGAACCTGGCGACGCGCACCGCTGGCTCGCCATGGTTGCCGCGCTTCGCGCGGTGCTTGACCCGCCGCCGCCTTCCATGGACATCCCGCTCTTCGACCTCGAAAGCTGACGCAGCGTCGCCGACCGCAGAAGTTGGACCAGAACCCGTTCTCATGAACAAAACCAGCAGGTGGAATACCGTCAGCCACTCGGTGTTCGTCTCGATGAACGCACGCATGCCGACGGTCAGGTGTAGACGGAGGTTGTCCCAGACCAGGACGATCGGGCCTCCGAGCGGGATGCGGGTGCGGACGATCAAGTCGCGAAAGTCTCGCCAGCCGAAGCCCTTCGGCTCGTCCTTGCGGCCGCGATACTCGCGGATCGCGTAGATCAGCCGGGACCGCTCGCCGGGCTTGTAGCAGGTCATGCCCGCCATCGACACCCGCCCGGAACCCTGGCCCCGCACCCTCGCAACCGGGGTCTGGCCGATCCGGCCCCAGGTCCTGGCGCGCGGCGGAGTCATGGACTGCCCGGCCTCGTCCTCGAAGCGGGCGGTGGCGTTCTGCTCGGTCGCGTCCCGTTCGGCCAGCACGGTGTCCGCCGGTTGCGCGAAGTGCCGCTGTGCCGGCATCTGCGCGACCACCCGGCGCACCGAGTCGAGACGGGGACGGTCGGCGGGGCGCCGCTCCACGTTCTGCGCGATCCGCTGACGCGGAATGACCAGCCCGGGCGGGTGGGCGGCGGTCTGCCGATGTAGACGGCCACGCGGCATCTCGGTCTCATGTCGGCGGGCAGGCAATCTGCCGAGACGATCACTCAATCTGCCACAGCCCCAGCTGAGCGGTCATTGACCGCCCATGGGTCGATACGCACTCTGCACAGCGGTGGCCCCTATCAGGTGACCTGGTGGATGCGCAGCGGAATTGTCGGAATTCGCTCCCATGAGTGGATTCGGCGAGGAAGCCCGTTGGCGCCGCTCCGGGCAGCAACGCTTTGTAGTGGACCGGACACGCCGTCCGGCTGGGCCTCCGGCCCCGTCAGGGAGCCGCTGAGGCGCACGATGGACCGGATCAACTGCAGCACAAAGAACAACAATTGACGGACAGTCAGGATTTTGCACCGGTTATGCTGGGCGAATGCTGATGCCTCACGCCGGATCGTCACCCGGGAGCCGACTCTTCGCTGCCGTTCTGCTCGGCCTCGCGCCGGCCACGGTGGTCGCTGTCACGGTCGTCCTCGCGGTGTCGGCGACCCCGCACGGAGGGCGCGCGGGAGTGCTCTGGTGCGGGTTGGCCGGTGCCGCAGCCGTGACGGTCGAGGCGGTGCGGCGGCAGCGCGCCGTGGCGGCCGTCCGGGCGCAGTGCGCCCAGCGGGAGCAGGGCCTGCGCCGCCGGATGGCCGCGCAGGAGGCCGGGATGCTCGAACTCGCGAATGTCGTCCTTCCCGAAGCGGTGGCCCGGCTCCAGCGCGGCGAGTTCAGCGAGGACGTCATGAAGGCGTCCCCGGCGCCGGACCCCGTAGTCGGGCCGGAGTTCCAGAGCGCCCGGCTGGAGGTGCTGCGCGCGGTCCTCAGCGCCGTCGACAACGAGGAGGGCATGCGCGAGGCGGCCCAGCGGGCCTTCGTGAACATCGCCCGCCGCGTGCAGGCGATCATCCACCGCCAGGCGCAGGACCTGCGCGACATGGAGGACCGGCACGGCAACGACCCGGCGGTCTTCGACGACCTGCTGCGGCTGGATCACGGAAACGCGCTGATCGGCCGCCTCGCGGACAGCATCGCCGTGCTCGGCGGCGCCCGCCCGGGCCGGCAGTGGAACGCGCCGGTGCCGCTGTACAGCGTGCTGCGCGGAGGCATCTCGCGGATCCTGGACTACCAGCGGGTCGAGCTGCACCCGGTGTCCGAGGTCGCGGTCGCCGGCCCGGCGGTCGAGCCGCTGATCCACGCGCTGGCCGAACTGTTGGACAACGCCACGCGCTACTCGCCGCCGCAGACCACGGTGTACCTGACCGCCGTGGAGGTGCAGACCGGTATCGCGATCGAGATCGAGGACGGCGGCCTGAGCCTGGGCGAGGAGGGCCGGGCCCGCGCCGAGCGGATGCTGAGGGAAGCCCAGTCCGGCCTCGACCTCAACGACCTCGGCGAGACGCCGCGGCTGGGCCTGGCAGTGGTGGGCAGACTCGCGCGGGCCTACGGCTTCCAGGTGTCGCTGCGGCCGTCCGCGTACGGCGGGGTGCGCGCGGTGCTGATCGTCCCTCAGAACCTGATCACCACCGCACCCACCACCAGCCTGGCACACGGCATTGGCGGCATCGCGTCCGGTGCGCCGATGGTCCCCTCCGCCCGGACGGAGTCGACGGCCCGTCCCGGGGAGACGGAGTTCCGTCCCTCACCGCCGCCCGCGGCAGTCCGACCCTCCCCGTCGCCCGCGACGGGCCACGACACGGCGTTCCACGGGACGGGGTCCCACCGGACGGGGTTCCACGGACCGGCAGACGACGAGGCTCCGGCGGTAATCGAGCGGGCCGCCAACGGTCTGCCGCAACGCCGTCGGCACGCGGCGCCGCCCCTCCGCGGAGGCACCCCCGAGCGGTCCCGGATCCCGGAGCCGAACCGGGAGGCGGTCCAGCCAGGACTGTGGATGGCGGCCTTCCACGAGGGGGTGAACGGCAACACGCCGTCCACCGCGACGGGCCACACAGGCGAAGAGTCCGCAGCGAAAGGCGAGCAGTGATTCAGCAACGGACCAACATGGACTGGATGCTCACGGAGCTGGTGGACGGCGTACCGCAGGTGCGCCACGTCATCGTCCTGTCGGCCGACGGTCTGCGGATGGCCCAGCACGGCACCGACCTCGACACCGCCGACCGCCTCGCCGCCGCCTGCGCGGGCCTGCAGAGCCTGGCCGCCGCGGTGGGACACGAATTCCCGGGCGGCGACGGGCGGATGCGGCTGGTGGTGATCGAGGTGAGCGGGGGCTTCTTCTACCTGATGGCGGCCGGCTCCCGGGCCTACCTCGCGGTCCTGGCCGACGAGGGCGTGGACGCCGGCCTGGTGGGCCAGCGGATGCGGGACCTGGTTGCCCGGATCGGCGACCACCTCACCACGCCCGCACGCACCGACGGGCCGACGGCGTGAGCGAACGGAACGATCCGATCAGCAGGACGCGGGTACGACATGCGGCGAGCGCCAGGCACTGCCCGGCGCCGGTACGTCATGCGGAGTCTGCCGGGCACAGCAAGGTGCGGGCATGACGACAGCCGGCCATGGCTGGGACGAGGGCAATCCCGAACGCCTCTACGTGATCACGCGCGGTCGGCGCAACCCGCTGGCAGCCAACGCCACGTTCGACCTGGTCACCCTGGTCATCGCCCGGTCCGGTCCCACACCCGCGATGCAACCCGAACACGCGGCGATCCTGCGGATCTGCGACTCGCCGCTGTCCGTGGCCGAGATCTCCGCCCACCTGCGACTGCCGGCGAGCCTGATCACCGTGCTCCTGGCGGACCTGCTCGCGGCGAAACGGATCGAGGTACGCGCCCCGGTCCCACCCGCAGCCCTACCCGATCTGGCCCTGTTGGAGGCGGTGATCAATGGACTTCAGAGGCTCTGAACCGGCCCGGGGGCCGAGGGAGGCGGACCGGCTCCCGGCCTCGACCGCCACGGCGGTCAAGGTGGTGATCGTGGGCGGCTTCGGAGTCGGCAAGACGACGATGGTCGGCGCCGTCAGCGAGATCCGCCCGCTCACCACCGAGGAGACGATGACGCAGGCCGGCGCGGGCGTCGACGACATCGCCGGTGTCGAGCGCAAGAGGTCCACGACCGTGGCGATGGACTTCGGCAGGATCAGCCTCAGCGACGAGCTCGTGCTGTACGTCTTCGGCACCCCCGGCCAGGAGCGGTTCTGGTTCCTGTGGAGCGGCCTCTTCGAGGGAGCCCTCGGCGCGGTCGTACTCGTGGACACCAGGCGACTCGAAGTCAGCTTCGACGTGATCGGGCGCCTGGAGGACCGCGGAGTGCCGTTCGTCGTCGCCACCAACACCTTCCCCGAGTCCCCGACCCACGGCACCGAGGACCTGCGGGCAGCCCTGGACCTGCCCCCCGAGGTCCCGATCGTGGCCTGCGACGCACGGGCCAGGGAGTCCGGCAGGGACGTCCTGATAGCCCTGATGCGCTACCTGTACGACCTCTCGGCCCGGTCGGCCCGCTGACCCCGCCCCCGACCGGCTGCACCGCTGTTCCGACCCGACCCGGCTTTCCCACCCCCGAGACGCCCGTCTCGCCGTCGCCCCGGAGAAGTCCGTGACCACCCAGCCCCCCGAGAACTCCCTCCCCACCCCGCCGCCCGGTTGCCCCGCCCACGCCGGAATCGGAGGTGTGCGGCGGCTGTACGGGCCGGAGGCCGAGGCCGATCCCGCCGGCCTGTACGAGAAGCTCCGCGCCGAACACGGCGAGGTGGCGCCCGTGCTGCTGTACGGCGACGTGCCGGCCTGGCTGGTCCTCGGCTACTCCGCGAACCTCACCGTGATGCGCACACCCTCCCGCTTCTCCCGGGACTCCCGCCGCTGGTCGGCGTTCCGCACCGGCCAGGTCGCCCCCGACAACCCGGTGCTCCCGGTCGTTCACTGGCAGCCCATCTGCGTGTTCGCGGACGGCCAGGAACACCGGCGACTGCGTGCTCCGGTCACCGAAGGGCTGAACCGCTTCGACCGGCGCGGCATCCGCCGCCACGTCACCCGCTTCGCCGACCAGCTGATCGAACGCTTCAGCACCACCGGCCGGGCCGACCTGGTGACCCAGTTCGCCGAGCACCTGCCGATGCTTGTGATGACCCAACTCCTCGGCATGCCCGAGGAGTACGGCCCGCGACTGGTCGACGCCGCCCGGGACATGGTCCGCGGTACCGAGACGGCCATCGCCAGCAACGAGTACGTGGTGTCCTGCCTGCGCCGGACGATGGACCGCAAGAAGGGGGCACCGGGCCACGACCTGGTCACCTGGCTGATGGACCACCCCGCGGGCCTCACCGACGACGAAGTCCTCGAGCACCTGCGGGCGGTCCTGCTCGCCGGAAACGAGACGACCGTCAATCTGATCTCCGACACCCTGAAGATGGTCCTCACCGACAAGAGGTTCCGCGCCCACCTCTCCGGCGGCCAGATGACTCTTCCCGACGCCCTCGACCAAGTCCTCTGGGACTCGCCGCCGTTCCTGCTGATGGCCGGCCGCTGGGCCACCGGCGACACCGAACTCGGTGGCCGCAAGATCAACGAGGGCGACATGCTCCTGCTCGGCCTGGCGGCCGGCAACGCCGACCCCGCGGTCCGGCCCGACCTCTCCAAGCCGCTCTTCGGCAACCACTCCCACCTGGCCTTCGGCAGCGGCCCGCACGAGTGCCCCGGCCAGGACATCGGCCGGGCCATCGCCGAAGCCGGCATCGACATCCTGCTCACCCGCCTCCCCGACCTCCACCTCGCCGTGCCCGACGAGGAGTTGACCTGGAGATCCTCCTGGATCGCCCGCCACCTGGTCGCCCTGCCCGTCCGCTTCACCCCACAGTCCGTCAAGGCCTCCCCGGCAGCGTCCCCGAGCACCCCGATCGCCTCCACCCCGGACCCCGCCGCGACCGCGACCGCCGCCTCCCCGGCGACCGCTACCGCCGCCTCCTCGGCCGAGCCCGCTGCCCCGCCGACGCCGGACATCGGGCTCGGCGCCCTGCCCCGGCAGCGCCGCCGCTGGTGGTACGTCCTGACCGGAAAATCCAGGCGCTGACCCCCGGCCCCAGCCGAATGCCCCGACCGGCTGCCCCGCGCGGATCCTCGATCGGCCCGCGCGGCGGCCGGGCTGTCGGGGGCACTTGCTGCCGTCCGGGACATGCCCTCAAGTGATCGACTGCTCGGCCTGATCCGGAACACTCCGGAGAGCGGTCTGCTGCTCCGGTGCGGTCGGACGGCTGCTGGCGCGTGGAACCGGATACGTCGGTCGGCGGTGGCCCAGTCCTACGGTTGGTCTGCTGGCTTATGGCGCTTCGCCCCCCGGGCGTGGACCGCGCCGACCCACGCCGGGGCGCCTTCTGCGCCGCCTGCCCGAACATGGGATGCAGGCCATCTTCCCGGCCCCCTCGGCCGCCCGGTCGGACCGCTCGCCGTCCAGCACGACCACCCGGCGAGAGGGCGCTCCCACTCGGCGTGCGCGAGGACCAGACCGGCGGCGCTCCTCCCACCCGAGGAAGCCGAGGACCGTTGGGCCGGGCACGTCGGTCGGAAGACGAACGAGACGAGTGCGTGACCCCGATACGTACGCCGCGCCCCCGAGCGCCGGCCAGGCCCGGCTTGGTCAGGCGGGCAGGGGATCGTCCACCCCGGTCAGAAGGTCGGCGCGGTCGTTGTGCACGCTGTCAACGCCGGTGCTGATCGCCGTGACGGTCAGCTCGGTGCCAGAGGATGTGGGCAGGAGCGCCCGCAGGCTGGCGGGGTCAGTGTGGTCGGGGTCCAGCCAGGCCTCTCGGTTGGCCGCAGTGATGGTCAGGGGCATGCGGTCGTGGATGCGGCCGGCCGCGTCGGTGGCATCGGTGGTGATGACGGTGCAGCTGGTGAGTCGGGCCAGCGTGGTGAGGCCGCCGCGGCGCGAATGCTGGACCTGGAAGCTTGCGCCGGATGGACCTGTGACCTGCAGTTCTCCGGCCGCGACCATGCCATTCTGCATGCGCGGGCCCGCCGAGACCTCTCCGGTCCGGGCTGCGCCGCCTTCAGGTCGTCGGGGAACTCGAACGTCTTGTTCTTCGCCACTGCGGAGTCGTACGGGCGACCGGCGACAGCCGACCGGAGGTCCGCCCGCTCGCCCACTCCGATAGTGCACGTAGCGTAATCGTTAGAATGCATACGGCTACCACGACGTGGTGGTCAGCGACACCCGCGCAGAGGGAGCCCACCTTGACGTACGTAGTGACCGACAACTGCATCAAGTGCAAGAACACGGACTGCGTCGCGGTATGCCCGGTCGACTGCTTCTACGAGGGCCCGAACATGCTCGTGATCCACCCGTTCGAGTGCATCGACTGCGGCGCCTGTGAGCCGGAGTGCCCGTCCCACGCCATCTACGTCGACGATGAGGTGCCCCGCGACATGGCGGAATTCATCGAGCTCAACGCCGAACTCAGTGAAATCTGGCCGAACATCACAGAGTCCAAGGACCCGCTTCCCGGCGCCGCCAAGTGGAACGGCAAACCCGGCAAGATCGCCCACCTGAAGCGGTAGCACCCGCCTACCCGCCACAGGTCCACCAGATCCTCCGGGATCGGCGACACCGGGAGGCCGGCCTCCCGGTAGGCAGAGCCCACACGGTGCGCAGCTGCGCCTCGTCCGCGCACGCCGGCAGGCACGCCTCGTACGCGGCGAGCCGCTCCACGAGGTTCCTGCATGAGGTCGGGGTCGGTGATGTCCACGGCGGCGTCCTGTCGGCCCAGGACCTCGACTACCAGCCGCCCGGCGGCTGCCGCAGCGCTGTGCGCCTGCCGCCGGTGTCGGGCGAGCACCAGCTGCTCCTCGAGCGACAGCCCGGCCGCGGCCTCGGCGGTGCGCTCAGCCGCCGGGCGGCGCGCGGGGAACGCCGCCCATGCCGCGGGGCGGGTACGGACAACAAGAGCGAGCGGCCGAGCCCGCCAGATCCTGGAGATCGTCAGCGCCCCGGGCTTCGACGGCATCCGGGCCGCCGGCGACATCCGATTCGAGACCGGAGTTGCCAACCTGCACGGCTCCACCGGGGCCTTCCAGCGCGTGCTCACGGACAGCCGCGGGTCAAGCAGCGGAAACGCAAGACGGCTGAGCTGAACGGGTTCACGCTTCACCACGTCCGCTCTACCAGGGCCCCGGAGGTCGGTTGCGCCCCTGGCTCAGGTCATGTGCGGTCCGTGTCTGTCAGGGCCTGGGCGTTGGTGGGGTGGGGTGCTTGGGGGAGGGGGAGCTCGGCCCAGACGGTCTTGCCCGAGCCTGTGGGTGTGGAGCCCCAGGCGCTGGCGAGCCGGTCGACGACCCGCAGGCCGTGGCCGTGCGGCTCGTGGGCCGGCGAGGACCGAGGCCGCGGCGGGTCCGGCGCCGGGTCGTCGACCTCGATCCGCACACCGTGCCCGTCCGGCTCGAAGCACAGGTCCAGGGCGAGGGGGCCGCCGGCGTGCCGGTCTGCGTTGGCGAGGAGCTCGGCGACCACCAGCAGCAGGTCGTCGACCGCCGCGCGGTCGGCGTCGGGCCGACGCAGGGCCAGGGCGGTGCGGGTGAAGGCGAGGCCGCGGCGCACATGGGCCGCGTCTCCGCGGGGCGGGGAGGGCAGGCGGTGGTGGAAGGCCGGGGCGAGCGGTCTGCGCATGGGAACGTCCGTGTGAATCGTGTCGGGTCCGGTCCTCACATCTGCCCGCACGCACCGGCCTTACACGCTCGGTGACCGCTGTTGGTGGCGCACCGCCCGTTCCACGCTCGCGTACACGGGCAGGACCAGGTCCGCTTCGGTGATCCGCAGGACCCGCTGCACGATCCGGCTGGGCTCTGCCAGCACCAGCGGCACGCCGTCCGCGGTGGCGCGGCGGCGGGCGATCAGCAGCATGTTGAGGGCGCTGGAGGTGAACAGGTCGACGGAGGCCAGGTGGACCACCAGCAGCGCGGGTCTGCGGTTGAGGGCCTGGGCCAGGGCGCGGCGGACGTGCTCCTCGTTGTCGGCGTGCAGGGCGCCGGCGAAGGCGCACACCACGGTGCCCGTGGCGGTGGTGATCTCCGCGGTGATGTCCGGTCCCTGGAAGACGGGAACGGCGTCGTGCGGCTGGGATGTCATGACGTGTCTCCAAGCCCACCGAAGGCTCCACCGCCAGGGGTGGGCCGAGGCATCGGACCCCGGATCGATCGGGAGACAGTGCGGCGACAGCCGACGGGCATCCGACTCCGCCACGATGACGGAGCCGGTCCTCCACTCTGCTCATACCTGAACCGGTCCTGTCCACCCCCCACAGTTCCTGAACATGCCAAAGAGTGATTGTCGGCGCCGCCCGCCCGGGCGGAGCAGTCACAGGCCTGCGCCGGCGCAAGGCGCCACTGCGCGGCTGCGGCGCACCGCTGGCAGCTGCGCGTAGCGCGGTCGTGATGCCCGCCGGTACCGAGAAGTACATCCCGGCCATCACCCGGCGGGCATCCCGAACCCCGAATGCCGCCCCGCCCCGGGGAGCGGCCCGGCCGGCTGGTCCAGGACGCGGCCGACCTTGGCGACGGCCTCCTGGAGCTCGCCGCGGCTCACAGTGGAACGGTGCGCGATCTCGTACCGGGCAGTCTTCTCGTGCAGTTGCGCCTTGGCCGGCCGGGACAGGTCCTCCTTGGCCGCGGTCGCTCTTCGGGCCGGACGCTGGTCAGGGCCGCCGGCCGTCACCGCGCTCGGGGTCAGGCGAAGCCGGCGAAGGTGAGCGGGCCGGTGTTGGTGGCGGAGCGGCGGGCGCGGGTGACACGGATCGGCGGGCCGTCGTGGATCCAGTGGGTGACGGAGGCCGGGGAGTGTTCCGCCCGTAGGTGGATCCTGGCGGCGACCGTGCGGGCGTCGGCGTCGTCGAGGCGGGCCGTGACCTCTTGCCAGCCGTCGGCGAGCCGGACCAGCAGCCGCTCCGGGTGGTCGGGCGGGCCGATGAGGCCGACCAGCAGCGCCGGCTCGATGGTGTTCACCGCTTCATCGTCCCTCACCGGAGGCCGGGAGGAGCCGAGCGATCGCGAACGAGTGGGACGCAGACCGGGCCGGTCGGTCGATGCCCGGCGGCGGGAAGGGGCGGGCCGTGTGTTCCTCGGTCGGGGGGCCGACGATCTGAGTGCAGACGCCCACGACCACGAGCAGCACGGTCGCGACCGCGAAGGTGACGGCCGCCGCCAAGGCCATTGAGTAAAGGTCCGCGCCGGCGGACAGCCGCGGGTGAAGCAGCGGGTGCGCAAGGCGGCCGGGACGAACGGTTTCACGCTCCACATCTCCGGCAGGTTCGGCTTCGACGCCGGCCCCGACTCCATCGACGATCCCTGCGAACGGTTCCTGGAAACCTCCGGACGCCCGGCAGCGTCGCCCAGGCACTCTACGCCGCCCGCGACCGCGGTGCCCCCCAGGCCGAACAGGAAGAGATCCTTGCGGACGGCCTGCGCGAGCACTACTTCCGGTCGGCGGCGGCCAGAGCGTGGCGAAGGTCGCGCTGAACGCCTCAACTGGATGGACCTGGAGTTGCAGACCCGTTCGACGGGCCGTGCCCCTCGGCGCGTTGTGACTGAGCACTTCACCTGGCGAGCGAGGAACAAATTGGTGAAGTGAGCACCAGGACACCGCTGCCGTGTGCAAGAAGCTTCGGTTGCTGGGGTCACGTCCGCTGGAGTGGTGTATCGACGGCCATTCGGTGATCCGTTTTCAGGTTAGGCGGTGAGTGCGGTCGGGACGGTCTCGTCGGGGGTTTCTCCCTCGATCGGGTGGAGGCGGCAGCGGCCGAGGATCTCGGAGCCGATGTAGCGGCGCTGTTCGGCCCATTCGTCGCTCTGCTCGGCCAGCACCGCGCCGATCAGCCGGATGACCGAGGAACGGTCCGGGAAGATCCCGACGACGTCGGTGCGACGGCGGATCTCCTTGTTCAGACGTTCCTGCGGGTTGTTCGACCAGATCGACTTCCAGACCGTCCGCGGGAAGACGGCGAAGGCCAACAGACCCTCGCGGGCGCGCTCCAAGTGCTCGGCGGCCTTGGGGAATCGCTCGTCAAGGGCGGCGATCACGGTGGCCATCTGCCGGCGGACGGCGTCCGCGTCGGGCTGTTCGAACACGGTCCGCAACAGGGTGGCGACCCAGGGCTGGGCGGACTTCGGGACCTGCGACAGCAGATTGCGCGCGTAGTGCGTCCGACACCGCTGCCAGGCCGCCCCGGGCAGCGTGGCGTCGATCGCATCCACCAGGCCCGCGTGGGCGTCGCTCACGACGAGTTTGACCCCGCCCAGGCCCCGGGCGACCGGAGACCGCAGGAACGCCGGCCAGCCGGCGCCGTCCTCGCTGGTGGCGACGTCCAACCCGAGGATCTCGCGCCGGCCCTCGTTGTTCACACCGACCGCGACCAGGCAGTGGACGTTGACCACCCTGCCGCCCTCACGGACCTTCTGGGTCAACGCGTCGACCCAGACGAACGTGTAAGGGCCCTGGTCGAGCGGGCGGTGCCGGAACTCGGCGACCCGCTCGTCGAGGTGCTTGGCCATCTCGCTGACCTGCGACTTCGACAGCTGCGTGACGCCGAGGCTCTCGGCGAGTTTCTCCACCCGCCTGGTCGAGACGCCGAGCAGGTAGCAGGTGGCGACCACCGAGACCAGGGCCTGCTCGGCGCGCCGCCGCCGCTCCAGCAGCCAGCTCGGGAAGTAGGAGCCGGAGCGGACCCTGGGGATCGCCAGGTCGATCGTGCCGACCCTCGTGTCCCAGTCCCGATTGCGGTATCCGTTGCGGGAGTTGACCCGGTCCTCGCCCGGTCGGCCGTACTCGCCGCCGCAGGCCCGGTCGACGTCGGTGGACATCATCGCCTCCGCGAACGTCTTCATCATCGCCCGCAACAAGTCGGGACTCGCCGAGGCCAGGTTCTCCTCCAGCAGGGCGGCAAAGGGCACACTGTCAGGTGCGGTCATCGTGCTGTGACTCCTTCAAGAGCTTGGTCGTTCTCGAAGAATCAGCCGGTGGCCGTCTCACGTTCCCGGGCGACACCCGCTACCGGGACGAAACCCCCGGAACGGGTGGAACCCGTACACCACTTCCCTGGACGCAACCCCGACGGGGATGGTCATTCGCCCGTCCGCAGGTTGCGGTCATGCTCTAATCGCCGGATGACGAAGATCGAATCAGAGCTGATACGACGTTGGCTGAACGGTTGGACCGTGGCTCGCTCCCTGCCCGAGGCCGAGCCGGTCGAGTCCGCCGGGGACGGCCTGCGGTCCATTTGCAACCAACCCGGCCGTGAGGTCGAGGTGTTCGCGCTGCGTGCGGACGAGGAGCCCGAATCCTTGGATCGGCTGGCGGCGGCCGTCGCCGCCGCGAGGCAGACCACCTGGCTCACGGTGCCTACGCTGCGCCCGGGCACCGTCGAAGCCGTCGTCGGCGCCGCTGGACTGGAGCTGCTCCACCGTTCCGAGTGGTTCATGACGACCGATCTGACCGCGCACCCGCAGCACGCGCCCGCCGCGCCGTACGAGCGCGAGGTCCGCACGGAGGGACCAGTCACGGTCGTCTCCCTCCACGACTCCTCCGGAGAGGTGGCGGCGCGCGGCACCATCGCCGTGGTCGGCGCCGATGCGATCGCCGATCGCATCGAGACGGACGCGGCGCACCGGCGGCGCGGCCTGGGCCGCGCCATGATGAGCGCTCTGGCGGAGGCCGCCGTGGCCCAGGGCGCCCGTACCGGTCTTCTCATCGCCAGTGAGGAAGGTCAGCGCCTCTACTCCTCCCTCGGCTGGCGCCACGAAGCCGACGTCCTGATCGCCCGGGGGCCAGTGGTTCCCTCCAACCAGTAGGACTGGCTCACGCGGACCTATCCGCCTGTGGGCGTTGATGGAGCCATTGCTACCGCCTGCACGGTCCGAAGGAGGGGCGGCGGGAGAAGCACCCACGGCGGCGGATCGTGGACGCGATCTTCTACGTGGTGCGAACGGGGTGTGCCTGGCGGCAGCTGCCGAAGGACTTCGCCCCGTGGCGCTGACTGCTTCGACGAATCGGACGACAGGCGCACGGCTGGCCTTTGCGGGCGGTTGGCAACTGCCCGCAGACCGGGCGCCCCCTGATTGCGCGCAGCAGGCGGTCAGCTGGTTTCGCAGGCCACGCCGTCGCCGTCGCGGTCCAGGTGAGGGGCGTAGCCGGGGTCGCCCCGGTGGAGGGGAGCGACGCCTGCGGCGCGGGCCTCGGCGCAGTTCTTGTAGTACACCGCGGGGCCGGTGGTGTCCGGCGCCTCGGTGGTGGTTGCCTGTTGCTGGCCGTCGGAGGGCTGGGGTTGCCCGGCGGCGGTCGGGGTCTGGGTCATGGTCACTGTGGTGGTGGCCGTGGCGGGTGCGGCGGAGGGCGTCGCCGTCACCGTGGCGGTCGTCTGCACGGTGGTGGGACCGGTGGGATTGCCTGCTCCGCTGTCCTTGCCGGCCGTGCCGATCCCCATACCGAGCAGCAGGATCGCTGTACCGCCCACGACCTCGGCCACTGAGCCCTTTCAGCGGCGACTCCAGAGGGTGACGTGCGGCTGGCGGTTGACGAGTCTCCAGTCAGCGCGATCCCAGCGGCGAGTCCAGCCGTCGTGCCTTGTCCCGTCACCCGATCAGTGGGCGAGCTGAAAGAGCTCACTGTTCGGCGCCGGTTCCTGCCTCCACTGGGCCGGGCGCCCGGTGGTGCCTGCCATGCCGGTCTCGGGTTTCGCGCCATGATGCCTCCCGGGACACATTCCACCCATGAGCTGGGGCCTCTCTGCCCAGGATGCGTCTGTCGGCGCCATCCCACCTGCCATGACGAGGGACCGAGGTGCTACCGGACTGCCTCGGTTCTACGGGTGGTGTCCGTGGGGCGACGTGCGAACGGCCGAGGGGTGGTGTTCGTGTTCGCGACCCGTGCCCGAGGGCCGGCGGGGGTCTGGTGGGGGAAGGACGTCGGTGATGGTCAGGTCGATGGTGCGGACGGGCAGGCCCAGGGTGGCGGTGGCGGTGGTGAAGGCGACGCGGCGCACGTGGTCGGCCTGGTCGGGCAGCGGGAGTCCGTAGGCGACCAGGAATGTCATGGCGATGGTGACGTCTCCTCGGGGATCGGGGGTGAGGCGGCAGCTGGCTACTACTGCGTCGGTGGCGGTGTCGACGGCGCGGCGCAGTGCGTCGGCGGCGGCCGTTTCCCAGATGTAGGTGGGGGAGCGGGAGGGGCGTGGTAGGAGTCGCCCGCGGCGGGCGTAGGGGCGGACGGCGGTCAGGATGTGCTGGGTGAGGTCCGGGCGCGGGGCGGTCGGCCGGGTGGTGAGCGCTTGGGCGGCGCGGCGTACCTCGGCCGGGGCGGTGCGTGCCCGGCGGCAGCGGGGGCAGTGGGGGGCCTGCTGGTCCGGTTCGTGCGCCCATGCCGCGCCGGCGGTGTGCCCGCACGGCAGGAGGCCGTCCGGTGGGCGGGGTTCTAGTGCCATGGCGCCATCACGTCCTGGAGGGTTCGGCGGGCGCGGAAGAGCCGGCCGCGGACGGTCGGCTCGCTGGTGTCGGTGATCCGGCTGATGTCGTTGTAGGACAGGCCGTGCAGTTCGTAGAGCACCCAGCACGTGCGTTGTTGCGGGGGGAGGCGGTCGAGGGCTGCCAGCAGGGCGGTGGCGAGCGCGTCTGCTTCGGCGCTGGCGCTCGGCACACCGTTGGGGGCGGGGTCGGCCGGCTCGGGTATCGCGTGCAGGGGCAGCGGAGTGCGGTGACGCCGTTGGAGGTTCAGGCAGCTGTTGACGGTGATCCGGTGCATCCAGGTGTGGAAGGACGCCCGGTGGTGGAAGGCCGCCAGCCGGCGCCATGCGCTGATGAACGCGTCCTGAACGGCTTCCTCCGCGTCGGGCAGGTTGCCGAGCAGGTGGTAGGCAAGTCGCAGCAGGCGCGGTGTGTGACGGCGGACCAGTGTGGAGAACGCCTCTTGGTCGCCCTCGGCGGCTCGGACGGCCAGGACGTCGTCAGGCAGTTGACGACAGTCGGAGCCCACCGCGGCCGGGACGATCACGTCCGGGCCCGGCACAGGGTCCGGTGCCGGGGGCGGAAGACCGTTGGCCAACAGGTGCGGGCTCATTCGAGGTGCCATGGCCGAAACCCTTCGCGAGGGGTGCACGCGGCTGTACCCACTTCTCGCGTGCGACCTGGAACGCGCCTTTACATGTCCACGAATTTCACTCCTCGCGGCGTGAGGATTGCGCTCCCCGGTGTGTCCAACCATGTGACTGCCCCGAACGGGGGCACTCTCAGGACAGGCGAAGGACCAGAACCATGACCGATCCCAGCAGCCCTTCCGGTGGCAGCGGCGACCAGGGAACGATGCCCACGTTCGGAGGCTCCCGTGACAGGGGCCAGCCGGCTGAGTCGCGTGGCAAGACCACCATCGCCGATGGAGTCGTCGAGAAGATCGCGGGCATCGCAGCCCGGCAGGTCCCCGGCGTCCACAACCTCGGAGCCGGCTTGGCCCGCACGCTCGGCGCAGTACGAGACCGTGTTCCCGGCGGGCGCGCCAGCGTCAGCCGCGGCGTGAAGGTGGAGGTCGGGGAGCGGCAGGCCGCCATCGACCTCGACATCGTGGTGGAGTACGGGCCCTCCATCGCCGATCTGGCCGGCGACGTGCGCGCCAGCGTCATCGACGCGGTGGAACGGATGACCGGGCTGGAGGTGGTCGAGGTCAACGTGACCGTCGACGACGTTCACCTGCCCGAGGACGACGAAGACGAGCAGACCGAGAGCCGCGTGCAGTAGGACGCCTGGGCGCAAGGACGGTGAGTGAATGATGAGTGCTGCAATCGCGGGCCTCTTGACGGGCATCGCCCTGGGATTCGCCGGCTTCTTCGGGGGCTTCTGGGCGTTCCTGCTGGTGGCTGTGCTGGGTGCGGTCGGGTTGTTCATCGGCTGGCTCGCGGAGAGCGACACGCCGATCGGCGACATGTTCCGAACCCGGAGCCGCAGGTGAGCACCGGCACGCCGGCCGCCCGCAGCGGCCGCCTCGTGGCGCTGCCCGCTCCGGCCGAGCGCGGCGCCACCGTGATCCCCGACCGGGTGGTGGCCCGGCTCGCCACCCAGGTCGCGCGCGAGGCCCTCACCGGCCTCGTCACCGGAGCACCGCGACCCCACGCGGACGCCGCCCGTACGAAAGCCGCCGTCCGCTCGGGAACAGCCCGCTTGGAAGTCACCGTCGATCTCCCGTACCCCATCGACATCTCCTCCGCAGCCGAAGCGGTACAGCAACGCATCGTGGCCCAGATGGAAGAACTGACCGGCCTCTCCGTCAGTGACGTGGTCCTGACGGTACGCAACCTGTATCTGGCCGCCGCGCCGGGACGGGTGGCCTGACCCGGCCTGTGAGGAGGCACGCCAGATGGAGAACGATCACCGGCACCCCACCGCCGACCCGGCCGGCGGCCCGGTTGCCGTGCCCCGGTCCGGGGTGACGGTCGCCGCCGATGGCAGCGCGTCCTCCCCGAGTGCGGCAGGTGGAGCTCCTGATGGGAGACGGCGCGGCCACCGGGTGTGGTCGGCGCGGCGGTGGCCGGCCGCCGTCGCAGCGGCACTGATCACCGTCGGAGCCGGGCTGCTGCTCTACGACGTGTGCGCCGTCCGGGCCGGCCAACGCGCCTTCACCTGGCGCACCCGCCTCGCAGAGGAGCTCGCCACCCGGCCGATCGACGACACCTGGGTCCTCGTCGGCGCGACCGTCGCCGCCGTCCTGGGACTGCTGCTGGTGGTGCTGGCCCTCACACCGGGCCACCGCGCGCTGCTGCCGATGCGGGCGCCGGAGGGCACCCCCACGATGCGTGCCACCCTGGAGCGGAGCAGCGCGGAGGTCGTCCTACGGGACGCCGCCTGGCACGTCCCAGGCGTCTCCCGCGCCCGCATCCGCGTGAACCGCCGACGGATCGATGTCTACGCCGACGTGCGCTACCGCGACCAGCAGGAGGTCCACGAGGACCTCACCCGGGCGCTCGGCGCCGCCTGCGACACCCTTGCCCTGACCCGCGCGCCCCGGCTGCGGGTCAAGGTGCGCCGCCCCCGGTGACCCATCCGCGGCCGGCACAACGAATCGAGGACGAGGCATGAAGAGGCGCTCACGGATCAACCGGACTCTTCTCGCCCTGCTGGGCGTCGTTGTGCTGATCGGCGGCCTGCTCGTCGTCATGGGCGGCCTCGACCTCTACCGCCGCTGGAACCTCGACCCGCCCGAGGGCTGGCCCCTCACCTCGCCCGGCGACGTTCTGCTGCCCGCCGCCGACCGGACCCGCTACACCGCCGAAGACTGGTGGTGGCCCGCCGTCATCGGTGCCCTCACTCTTCTCACCCTCCTCGCCCTCGTGTGGCTCCTCAGTCAGGGACGCCGCCACCAGCCCCGCAAGCTCACCGCCGGCGCCTCCCGCCCCCACCGAGCCATCCAGATCCGCAACCAGACCCTTGCCGACGCCGTCGCCGCCGACACCGCGCGGCTGCCCGGCATCGACCAGGCCCGCGCCCGCATCACCGGGACCGTCAAACACCCGGAACTGCGTCTGAGGCTGACCCTCACCCCCGGCGCAGAGCCCGCCGCCGTCCTCAGCGCCCTCCACGACGGGCCACTCGCCAACCTGCAGACCGCCACCGGCTGGCAGGACCCCCCTGTCCACGCCCGTCTGAAAGTCACCCCCCACCCCGCCCGACACACCGACTGACCCACCCCGGGCAAGGGACCTACTGAACCGGCATCGAACCTGTTCATGACGCGCGCAACAGGACGACAACCGTCACCCCGAGCGGTGGCCCAGTAGCGGGCGCAGGCGTTCAGCTTCGCGGCCAGGCGGGGCCCGCCCATGGTGCCGCGGTCGACCTCGACGAACGCCCGGTCGGCGACCCGTCCCTCGTAGGGGCGGTGCGCCCGTAGTGGAGCAGGCCGTCCGAGCGCACCGTGCCCTCCTGGCCCTCGGCGAAGCGGTGGGTGATCTCCGGGACCAGGTCGAACGGCCCGTAGGAGTCGCCACGGGTGCGGGCGTCGGCGAGGAACACCAGGTGTGTGCGGACGACGGCGAACTGGTGGTACGGCGTGAACTTGAAGGCCTCCCCGTCCCCGGGCAGCCACGGGGCGGGGATGTCCGCCGGCTCGGGGAACGCGGCCGCGATCCGCGCGCCGTGCTCGGTCAGGAACCAGCCCTTCGCCCGCCCCGACTGCGGCAGCACCGGCTCCTCGGCCAGGCCTTGCTCGCGGAGCCTGCGCAGCTGTTCGGCGGTGGCGATCCGGAACTGGAACAGTGAGACCGCCACGGCCAGGTGATTTCCACCTCCCGGGTCTCGCTGTCGGGCTCGGCGCCCGTCCTCGCCCTCGTCCTCGTCTTGGTGTTCTTCGTGGTGCTGTCGTCCGCTTCCTCGCCGGAGGCAAGCCTTTCGCATGCCCCGACGAAGGAGACCGCGACGCTGCCGGGGCGGTTTGCCTTGCCCGACTTGCGGTAGACGTATCGGTCCGCAGGCAGGGGGACCGAAGGGCAGTGCCAGTCTCGCCCTCAGTGGAGATGGGCGGCCCGGTCTCGGTCCACCTCCTGCTGCTGTTCACAGCACATCTCGTGGAGGCCACCGTGATCGTCCTCGGCGTCATTCTGCTCATCATCGGCTTCGTCACCGGGATCTCGATCCTGTGGACCATCGGCATCATCCTCGCCGTCATCGGCCTGATCCTGTGGGTCGCCGGCGCCCTCGGCCACGCCGTCGGCGGACGCCGCCACTACTACTGACCCCGTCGGTTGTCGAACGATTCGCTTGCGGGACGACCTGGCGGACGGTGCAGCAAGGCCCCGGACGCCGCGCGCATCCGGGGCCGGGCTGACAGGCGAGACACCGTGTCAGTCGCCGAGCTGGTCGCGGGCCTGCCGGGTGGCGTCCCAGCCGGTCTGCCGCGGATCCTGCGCCGTCTGCTTGGCGGCCTGCTGCCCGCTGGTCCTTGGTGGAGGTGCTGGTGGTGATGGACGCCGGCTACGACGCCTCGGTCCGGTCCGGGTCGGCCTCGTGCTCCTGGTGCTCGTGCTCGTCCACCTTCTCCGCATGCCCGCTGACATGCGGTGGAATCCGCGCGAGCCGTTCGGCCCGGTCGAGTTGGCGTGGCACTCCAAGCTCGACCGCATCCACATGCCGCCTTACGACCGGCACCTGCGCCCGCACGCGCTGCTGGCGGCGGCGTACGCCCAGCCGGTGCTCAGCCGGCTGATGCCGGTCAACAGTCACTTCAACCTCTGGTTCTCCACGAGCATCAGGGACTCCTGGAAGGCGCGGGTCGGGTACGCCATCCACCCGTACGACGAGGGGCTGTACGGGGTCTGGGACAAGGGAGTGCCACTCGTCCGCACCGAGACGCCGGAGGAAGCCGTCGCCGTCCTGGTGGCCGCTCTCCCGGAAGGACTCGGGCCCGCAAGCTGAGGCGACACAGACCCACGGCAGGCAGCACCCGAGGCTCCACAGCTGCCCGCCGGCCCCGGCGCACCCGCTGCGCCAGGTTCTGCCGGGCCGCAAGCCGAGCTTCGCGCTCCGCGATCCGCGGCTGGGCCGGCCCGTCGAGAGCCATGTCGTAGGCCGTCCATCCCCTTGGCGCTGACGAGGGCGGCGATTTGGTCGCCTCCCACTCGGGGCGAAGCCCGGAGTCCTCCACGTGGCCGGCCTCCCGTTCCCGGGCCTGTGCCTCCATCGGCCGGCTTCGATCCGCTCGGGCGACCTTGTCAACGGTCTCCGAAAGTTGACCCCTTTGCGTAGTTGGCGACTCGGGTCTGCTGACCTTGCTCCGGACAAGCCGGGCTGTCGGCGATGGATGCGAGACTCGTCGCCATGACGCTGTGCGATTACTTCTCTGCTGCTGACGACCAGGCCGCCGTCGCCGTGGCAGAGCGGCCCGGAGGGTCGGCCGAGGCCGCGCTCGACGTGGTCTTCCTCAAGAACATCGACCCGGTCGTCGCCATCGCCCAGCTCGAAGCCATCCTTACGGACTGCACCTATGAGGAGGCCAGCCAGCGCCCGCGGTCGGGGCAGCTGCTGTCGTCTCCGGAGAACGACGCCGTGCTGGTGTTCAGCCTGTCGGAGACCCTGGGCGAGGCCCTCGCTGCGGCAGCGCCCGCTGACCTGCTGCGCGTTGCCGAGCCGTGGTCCATGACAGCCGAACTGCTGCAGTGTCAGGTTGATGCTCAGGCGGCGCTCGGAATCCTGGAGGCCTTGGCGGGTCTGGCTCAGCGAGCTGATTCTGCCGGCCTGCGTCTGTATTGTCGGTGGTCCCTGTGACCACCGGTTTTCAGTAGCCGGGGCTGGATCAGTCGCGGCTGGCGCGGTTCTCCCTCGCGAGAAGCTCGCGCCGCTGGCGGGTGCGGTAGGAGTCGCCGGTGAGGGTGAGGACCTCGATCGACGGATCGACGACCGGGTGCACGATGCCCAGCCATGGCACCTGGCGGCTGTAGCGGGCGAGGAGTTCGTCCGCTAGATGAATGATGCGAAGGGTTAGTGGTCATAGGCGGTCAGCGAGCGCATGATGGGCTGGCCGGTGCGGTCGTTGTGCCAGATCGCGCAGGTCAGGGCGAGGATGCGTTGTAGGACGCGGGCCATGACACCGCCCGGGGTGCGGCCTTGGTGGCGTTCGAGGTCGAGTTGGGCCTTGAAGGTCTGGTTGACGGACTCGATGACCTGTCGGAGCGGTTTGAACAGGGCGGATCCGGCTCGCGGGGGTTCGCCCCTGCGGGCCGGCCGCAGCAGGTGGACGCCCCACTCAGCCAGTTCGTGTTCGAAGGCGCGGCCGTAGTAGTGCCGGTCGGCGATGAGGGTCTGGCCCGGGCGGGCAGCGACGAGGCCGGGTTCGGTGTGGAGCATGCCGAGCAGGGTCTGCCGCTCGTCGGCCTTCGCTCCGGTGAGAGTGAAGGCGACGGGCAGGCCCTGCAGGGTGCACACCAGGTGCAGGCGCAGGCCCCAGAAGTACCGGGAGTGGCTGGCGCAGTAGCCGTACTCGGCCCATCCGGCCAGGTCCGAGCGCTTTGCGGTCTCGCGGGAGCGCCCGCACTCCACCGGCGTGGAGTCGACGACCCACACGGTGTCGGTCCACAGGGAGGTGTCCGTCGCGAGGAGGCGGTTGACCTGGGCGATCAGGTCGGCGGCCTTGCGCAGCCGCCGGTTGTAGCCGGACTGCCCGGGCAGGTAGGGGAACAGGTGCCGCAGATGGGACGAGGCGTGGCGGATCCAGCGGCGTTCGGAGGTGAAGCCGAGGAGTGCCTGCATCACCGCGAGGGTGACCAGTTCCGCGTCCGTGAGCCGGGGTGCGATGCCGACAGCGGGGCGCCACGGCGCCAGGTACGGCGATTCCTTCAGCAGGTCGTCGGTCTTCACGTAGAGTGCGGTCGCGAGGGAGTCCAGGTTAGGCGTCACAACCGACCTTTGGACTCCCTCGCTTCATGTCATGCGTGCCAGCGAGCCCTTGGCATCAATCATCTAGGTCGTGGCCGGGGTGGGCGCGGGCGTGGTCGGCGAGGGCGAGCAGGTGCTCCGTGCCGCTGCCGATCTGGTGGTGCAGGCCGTGCAGCAGTGGTGCGGCCATCGGATGGTCGGGCTCATGGTCGAGTGCGCGCTCTATCCAGGCGAGTCCGGCCTCGGGGTGGCCGGTGGCCGCGTACAGTCCGGCCACCTCACCCGCCAGATGACCGTCGAACGGCCCCTCCTCGAGCGCCGCCTCCCACACGGCCAGCGCCTCGTCCGCTCTACCGTCGGCGCGCAGTACCCAGCCGTACATGACGGCCTCCACACGCCCGGGGCTGATCCGGTACGCCCGCTCGGCCCGGTCGACGGTCAGGCCGTCGGCCCCGAGCAGGCGGGGCAGTGCGGAGGAGAGCGCCAGCAGAGCAGCATGATCGGGATGCCTGTCCAGCACCGCGGTCACGAACCGGTCCAACGGCACCAGAGCCGTCCGCACATCCCCGGCTGGCGGCTCCCGCAGCGCGCCCGTCGCACGGGCGACCGCACGAACCACAGCCTCCGGCGCGATCAGCTCCGGCAGGTCCTCGCGCAACAGCCAGGCCGCCCCGGCCCACGGCCGAGCAGGCTCGGCCTCCATCACCACAGCCAGCGCCTCCAACGCGCCCTCCCAGTCACCGGCCGCCGCACTCACATGCGCAAAACAGGCCGCTGCTCCCAGGGACGCCTCGCCGACGGTCGGGAAGTACTCCACGGCTGCCGCTGGGCCGCCGGCGTGGGCGCAGAACTCGGCGAGGGCCTCGTGGACGTCGGGCAGTGCGGGATCTGTTGCCATGGCGTCGGCCAGGTGCGAGGCCGCGTGCGGGAGGTCGCCTGCGTCCATCGCGAGCCGGGCGACGGCGATCTCGCCTTCGGCTGCCAGTCGCTGGTCACCGAATTCGCTGGGACGTGCCATTGGTTCTCCTCGCTGGCTGCTGCTCACGCGACCGCGGGGGGAGCAGGGAATCATGCGCTCCGATGGTAGGGGCTCTGCGGGCGCCCCCCAGTGTCCCGCCCTGCGCACCGGCGTCGCTGGGGCCATCACCCCTCCACCTCGCCATGAACGAGCAGAGCCTTGATCCCCGCCAAGGCGGTGCCGGCCGGCACGTAGAGGCGCACCAACGGGAGTCCCACACCGACGGCCTCACTGCCCGGCTCGAATCGGTGCGGGGGACGACTCATCCAGGCGCTCGGGCGCTGCCGGTCAGGGGCCGCTGCTGCTCCTGTCGCAAGAGCTGGGCGAGTCAGTTGGAGGGGAACGTCGGCGCTGTGCGTATGGTTCTGTCGCCGCACCGCATTGAGCACGTGGCGCGTGGTCGGTGGGCGGCGCGGACGATCACGGCGCCGCAGTCGGCAGTTGGCCATCGTTCGCTGGCCCGGGAGGGCCAGGTCGAAAGCCGACAGAGCCTCATCGCCGTACACCCGTGCGAGTCCAACCACCCGCGAGATCGCCTCGAAGTGAGCCAAGATCATGGGGGGCGGTCAAACTTCGTTGAGACAGGCCGGGGGCTTCAGCCCTCGCCCAGTAGCCAGCTGTAGAAGGCGGGCGGGTCCGGCCAGTCGGCGCTGGTCGGGTGGGCAACGAGCCAGATCGCGATCATGTCCAGTTCGCCGTAGGAGGTGAACTCCTCGCTCTGCCCCACGACCAGTGCGACGGTTCCGACCCGCCAGGCAGCCATTCGCCTGGAGTGCCCTTCGGTCATGACGGTGACGTCGGCGACTCCGAGCTCATCGACCACCGTCGCGCATGCCTGATGCCAGACGTCGTCGAAGCCGTCTTCCACGACCTCCCAACCCTCCAGCTCGCACTCGTCACCAAGCGGTCCCGCGTCCGCGTCCTCGCTCCCGTCGGCAATACAGAAGGGCAGGAAGAAGCGGGACTGACCGCCGTGTGTCCAGTCAGGGTCTGCCGCCACGAGTTGGTGGCCGGAGTCCGTGTTGAAGCCTTGCCAGGCCGACTCCTCCCACCCGCGCTCCTGGAGGAACGCCCCTATTCCTGCTTGGTCCCATTCGGTATTAGCCAGGGTGACCATGCTCTTGAGCAGTTCAGCGGGCAGCGGCTTCAAGCGGACGATCACAGGGCTTCCTCGAACGTGGTGAACAGAGAGCATGATCCTGGCGTATGGGATCGCCGTCCCGTCCACCGGGGCACACGGCAGGCATCGTCCGCTTCACCAGGCCGGCGTCGCCAGAGCCAGTCGAACTTCGATGGGAGCGATCAAACTTCGTTGAGACGGGCCAGCGTGTCGTAGTACTCCTGGGGAGACAGGAACACCTTCCTTCTTGTGTGGAGTCGTCGATGGCCGTTCGTCGTGTCGTGCCCAACATCCAGTCGGAGGCTACGCAGGAGAGCCGGGAGTTCTACGGCCTGCTGGGCTTCGAGGAGGTCATGAACCACGGTTGGATCATGACGCTCGCGTCCCCGTCCAGCCCGGCAGCGCAGATCAGCGTCATGACCAGCGACGAGACTGCGCCCGTCGCTCCCGACATGAGTGTTGAGGTGGACGACGTGGATGCGGCTTATGCGGTCATGCGGGCGAACGGTGCGGAGATCATTCACCCCTTGCAGGACGAGGAGTGGGGCGTGAGGCGGTTCTTCGTCCGTGACCCCAGCGGACGGGTGGTCAACGTGCTGGGTCACCGCTGACAACCCTCCCGCACCCCAGGTGAAAGTGCTGGCCACAGCCACTCGTCCAGTGGGCGGCCTTCGTCCTCCTGGTGCCCGCGCTGCTGGTCCCATGAGTGCCGCAGGGATGGCGTCCCGCCGAGTGGTGTAGGAGTGATCTTGGAGTAGGCGCAGGTCAACGACCCTGGCAACCGCTGTCCGGGGCCGGCGGGAGATGCGCATCCTCGCTGCCATCTGCACGTGAAGAGCGGCGCGCTGCTGCCCTTCGAGGAGCCCTACTGGGCGGGGGAGCGCCCGGCCGCCGCCCTCGCCGCGGCCGCCTGACCTGTCCCGCCCCGACCACATCCCCACCACCACGAAGGAGCACCCCGCCATGACCACCGACACCGCCACCATCAGCCCGATCACCCAGGACGTCAGTCCGATCACCCTGGACGGCTTCACCGGCACCGACCGCACCGCCGACGCCCAGCACCTCTACCACCGGGCCGGCACCGGCGTCGGCGGCGTGGACGACCTCGCCACCATCGACGTCCTCACCCGCTACAACACCCTGCACCCCCGGCCCGCCGCCGAGCTGCACGCCCGTCACGAGCGCGACCAGGCGCTGCGCCTGGTCGAGGAACGGTGGGAGGACCTGACCACCGCCGAGGCCTGGCTCGCCGCGCACCACACCTACGTCGTCGCGGTCGCCGACGCCCGGATCTGCATCGACATCTGGCGCGACCGCGCCGACGCCGCCGCCGCGGTCCGCTACATCGCCGACGGCCCGGCCGAGATCGCCGCGTACGAGCGCATCCTGGACGCCGGACACCCGGACGTCGTCCCCCTCGTGGGCGACGGCGAGGAGACTGCCGAGATCCTGCTCGCCAACCTGGAGCAGGCGCACCGGTACCGGTCGCGCCTGGCCGCCGATACCCTGGCCGTCGCAGCTGGCTGACCCGCCGACAGCGACGCCGGAGCCAGGGCCAGTGGCTCCGGCGCAGTACCGTAAGGGCCCCGCGGCTCGTCCCCCGTTCGCTGGGGGACGAGCCGGGGCCCTTTTGCGTTTCCGGGCCTACTCCGCTGCCGGGGTGCCGGTGTGGCGGCGCAGCCGGCGGCGGACCTCGCCCGCGTTCTCGTATCCGGCCAGGACGGCCTGGGCCAGGGCCGCATCGTGCTGGACTGCGGCGGTCAGGTTCTTCGCGGTGAGCAGCTGCGCGGCCTTGGCGAGTTCGGCGAGGCCGTCCCGTACCCGCTGGACCTCCGCAGGCTCCTCCACCACCTCGGCGTCGATGACCTCCGAGGTGCCCGTGGCCGACCCGTTCGTGGTGGAGCCGCCCCGTGAGGTGGGGGTGAGGCCGAGTTGGTCGCGGACCGCTGCCAGCTTCTTCGCCGTGAGCTGGCCGGGCGTCGCGTTGGCCGTGGTGAGGATCTTGCGGGCGGCGTCGGCGCCGTGCTGGCGCACGACGACAGCGAGGAGCCGGACCTGGGACTCGGGCAGCGGCGATTCCACAATTGTGGAAACGGCTCCGGTCACCAGCACCATGTCGATCAGCTGGTAGGCCCGGGAGAGGCTGTACCCCCAGCGGCTCGTGACGTACGACAAGAAGTCGGCGAAGCCCTTCTCGCCGTACAGGCCCTCTTCCCGGATCATCTCCAGCGCCATCCCGGCCCGGAGTTCGAACCGCGCCTTGGCGGCCTTCACCGTCTCTGCGGCGAGGGCGAGTGCCTCGTCGATCGCCTCGCACAGCGGTGGTAGGTCGCCGGTGAGGTCGCTGAGGACGACCAGCGGTGCGGTGAGTGCCGCGGAGCCGATCGCCAGGAGCGAGACGCGCTCGGCGGCATGCAGCGCGGGCCGGTGGCCGGGGCCGGCACCGTGGAGGAGGTAGGCGTCCAGGGTCGCCGAGGGCTTGGCCGCCGTCATCCCCCAGTACCTCGCCGATGCCCGCACCCCGGCACCCACACCACCGCCCGCCCGGCTGCGTACCGTCCCGCCCCCCGAGCCGGCGGGACGGGCACCACGACGGTCTGAAAGCCGGTGTGTGATGTGTGGTCAGCTTTGTCGGCGTCCACCTCAAAGTGGCTCGTACCCCGACACGAGGGCTTTGCGTGAGGGTGGAGATACTGTGCACTTAGCATGGGCTTGGGGGTTGGAGGGGTTCGGCATGGGGGAGCTGCGAGGCGGCTACCGGGTGGTCTTCTTCGTGGCGCTGGGGCTCTGCGGGGCCGACCTGCTGTGCATGGCCACGACCTGGCTGCCCGGGGAGTGGACCGTGCCCACGTGGCTCGTCGTGGGCCTGTTCCTCGCGATCTTCCCGGTCCTCCTTGTTGCGGTCTTCGGCGGCCAGGGCGGAGCCCGGTTGCTGGGGCCTAAGAAGTCATCTCATTTGGCCAGTCTGCGGTGGCAGATGAGGGCGGCGGCAATGGTGGCGAAAGCGGCGAAGTGGGTGCCTTTGCGCTCGTAGCGGCGGTGGAGCCTGCGGAAGCCGCCGAGCCATGCCACCGTCCGCTCAATGACCCAGCGGTGCCGGCCGAGGCGGGTCGAGGACTCGATGCCGCGGCGGGCGATGCGGTGGGTGATCTGCCGTCGCCGCAGGTAGGAGCGGATGAAGCGGTGGTCGTAGGCTTTGTCGCCGTGGAGCTTGCCGGGCCGGCGCCGTCTCGGGCCGCGGCGGGAGCGGATCGGCTGGATCGCCTCGACGAGTGGGATCAGGGCCTGGCTGTCGTGCAGGTTGGCGCCGGAGATCGCGAGCGAGATGGGCAGACCGGTGCGTTCGGTGAGCAAGTGGATCTTCGACTCGAACTTGCCCCGATCGACAGGATTCGGACCCGTCAGCTCCCCCTTTTCGTGGCGCGCATGTTCACCGAGTCGACCGCGCACCTGGACCAGTCCAGCTCGCCGCGAGCGCCGAGTTCGTCCAGGCCCAGGCGGTAGAGCTTGGCCCACACCCGGGCCGCGGTCCACTCCGTGAACCGGCGGTGCGCGGTCGGCCCGGACGGTCCGAAACACGGCGGCAGCTGGGCCCACGTGCACCCGGACGTGGCCACGAACACGATCGCGGCCAGCACCTCCCGGTCCCCGTGGCGCCGGCGGCCACCACCCTGCGGCCGGGTCGGCGCCGCCGGCACCACCCGCTGGAACAGCTCCCACAACTCGTCCGGCACCAGACGCTCCACGATCGTCACGCGAGCAGCCTACAAGCCCAAATGAGATGACTTCTAACTGGGCGTTTCACCCGCGAAAGAGCCAGTTGCTCCCAGTTTCCGGACCGCCTGGCCAGTTTTCCTGCGGTAACTCCAGAGGCTGCTGCGACGGGAGGGCTGCCTGCGTACGAATGTCTGCCGGAACTGCGCGCTTCCTCTTGTCTCATCCCAAAAAGCCAGACTGGAAGATGTTTGTCTCCCGAGAACCGTAAGCCCTGGGCAGAGCGACGATCCCGCAGTATGCCGTCATCATGACGGATCGTCGACCGTATCCGAGCGACCTGTCCGATGCCCGCTGGGCCCTCGTCGAGCCCACCCTCACTGCCTGGCGCCAGGCCCGAACCGAGCGGGCCCTGGCGTTCGGCCGGCCGCCCGAGCACGACCTGCGCGACCTGCTGGACGCGATCCTGTACGTCGACCGCACCGGAATCCCCTGGCGCTACCTCCCGCACGACTACCCGCCCTGGGAAACCGTCTACGCCTACTTCGCCCGATGGCAGAAGGAAGGGGTGTTCGAGCAGCTCAACGGCTTGTTGCGTCGCCTGGTCCGCACCGCCGAGGGCCGCGATCCGGAACCAACTGCGTGCATCATCGACTCGCAGAGCATCAAGACCTCCACCAACGTTCCCAGCGCCACCCAAGGCGCCGATGTCGGGAAGCGGATCGTCGGCAGGAAACGCAACATCGTCACCGACACGATCGGTCTGCTGCTCGTCGTGCTGGTCACCGCCGCGAGCGTCCAGGACGGCACCGCCGGCCGGCAGCTGCTGACCGCCGTCGCGGCCGAGCACCCGACCATCGGCAAGGCCTGGGCCGACATGGGCTACAAGAACGCCGTCGTCGAACACGCCGCCGCTCTCGGTATCGACCTCGAGATCGTCCGGCGCGACCCTGCCACCAGGGGATTCGTCGTCCAGCGCCGCCGCTGGGTCGTCGAGCGGACCTTCGGCTGGCTCATGAACCACCGCCGCCTCGCCCGCGACTACGAGGCACTCCCGGCCCGCTCCGAAGCCATGGTCCACGTCGCCATGATCAGCCTCATGACCCGCCGACTCACCGGCGAAACCACACCGACCTGGCGCGGAACCTGAGCTCCAAAGTCAGGGACGAAACGCCCAGTAAGAACTCCGGTCGGCTCGGCAGGTTCGTGGTGCTGCTGCCGCCTGTCCTGAAGCGGACCTACGCGGCCGTCGTGTGCCTGGCCGCGCTGGGCATCGCCACAGGTGCCAGCACCGCCGAGGACGTGCAGGTGAGCTGCTCTGGCTTTCCTGGAGTCCTTGATGTCTGGGTTTGTTACGATCCAGACGTAAGGAGAACCACGAGCAGTGCCAGCACCCCGTAAGTACCCCGATGAACTTCGTGAGCGCGCCGTGCGCGAGGTCCGCTCGACGGGTCGGCCCGTCGCTCACGTGGCCCGTGACCTGGGTATCCACAAGGAGGCCCTGCGGTCCTGGGTGCGCCAGGCCGAGGCCGACGCCGGAGAGCGCGACGATCGGCTCACGACCGCAGAGCAGGACGAGCTGAAGGAACTCCGCAAGGAAGTCGCCGAGTTGAGGCGGGCCAACGAGATCCTCAAGGCTGCCAGCGTGTTTTTTGCCCAGGAGATCGACCGTCCCCGGACGAGGCCGAGCAGGTGATCGACCACCTGCGCGACGGCTTTGGGGTCGATCCCGTATGCCGGGTGCTGGAGCTGTCGCCGTCGACGTACTTCGCGCGCAAGCAGCGGCCGAAATCGGCCCGCCGGCTCCGCGACGAGGAACTGATTCCGCTGGTCACAGCGGTGTGGGAGGACTCGGGCCGCACCTACGGGGTCCGCCGCATCACGCGGGCCCTGGTCCGCGCCGGCCACCAGGTCGCGCGGTGCACCGTCGAGCGGCTGATGCGCGAGCTCGGCATCGAGGGCGTGATCCGCGGGCAGCGGCGCCGCACCACCGTCCCGGAGCCGGCGGCACCTCGTCCGCCGGACCTGGTCAACCGCCACTTCGCCGCCCAGCGCCCGAACCAGCTGTGGCTGGCCGACCTGACCTACGTCCGTACCTGGTCGGGCTGGGTCTACGTGGCGTTCGTCCTGGACGCGTACTCCCGCCGGATCGTGGGCTGGCAGGCCGCCACCCACATGCGGACCGACCTGCCGCTGGACGCGTTGGAGATGGCGCTGTGGCGACAGAAGATCAAGAAGGGCGCCGGCTTGATTCATCACAGCGACCGCGGGTCGCAATACGTGTCCATTCGCTACACAGAGCGATTGTCCGAGGCCGGCGCCTCGGCGTCCGTGGGCTCCGTCGCAGACTCGTACGACAACGCGATGGCCGAGGCCCTGAACGGTACGTTCAAAGCCGAACTGATCGAGCATCAGGGACCATGGCGGGACTTCGACGAGGTTGAGCGGGCCGTCTTCCAGTGGGTCGCGTGGTACAACGGTGAACGACTCCACTCCGCCCTCGACTACATGCCACCCGACGAGTACGAACAGGCATACTGGGCGAGCCTGGACCAACACCCGCAAGTCGCTTGATCACACGATCGCGGACTCCACGAAAGCCGGGGCAGCTCAAGGTGGATGCGTCCGGCTACTACTACACCTACTGGGACCGGGCCGCGCACCCGCAGCGCGAGGCCAGGGTGGACCTCACGCGGCCCGAGTACTACGGGGCGCTGAAGAGCCAACTGCGGGTCTTCAGCGCTGTCCCCGCGCTGTTCTTCGCGGCCGGCAGTTTCCTGGTCCTTGGCTCGGCTTCGGTGGCTGCCGCCCGCGCGGGGAGGGCCGCAGGAGGTCGGTCCGGCGCCGCCACGCAGCCCGGACGGTTCTGAACGCAGGCTGCGAACGGGTCACCGGGCCAGAGCTACTTTGAGGTGTACGCCGACAAGCGTGCCGAAGGCTGGCGCCGGGTACGATCCGACCAGCACTGCCCGGCCGGCCTGACCGGTGAGAATCGCCCCGCGGCCTGTTGTCCAGGGCCCGGATCGGCCCGGCGGCACGCTTCCGATACCGCTTCCGGTCACCCTCCACCTTGAGCTGCCCCGGCTTTCGTGGAGTCCGCGATCGTGTGATCAAGCGACTTGCGGGTGTTGGTCCAGGCTCGCCCAGTATGCCTGTTCGTACTCGTCGGGTGGCATGTAGTCGAGGGCGGAGTGGAGTCGTTCACCGTTGTACCACGCGACCCACTGGAAGACGGCCCGCTCAACCTCGTCGAAGTCCCGCCATGGTCCCTGATGCTCGATCAGTTCGGCTTTGAACGTACCGTTCAGGGCCTCGGCCATCGCGTTGTCGTACGAGTCTGCGACGGAGCCCACGGACGCCGAGGCGCCGGCCTCGGACAATCGCTCTGTGTAGCGAATGGACACGTATTGCGACCCGCGGTCGCTGTGATGAATCAAGCCGGCGCCCTTCTTGATCTTCTGTCGCCACAGCGCCATCTCCAGCGCGTCCAGCGGCAGGTCGGTCCGCATGTGGGTGGCGGCCTGCCAGCCGACGATCCGGCGGGAGTACGCGTCCAGGACGAACGCCACGTAGACCCAGCCCGACCAGGTACGGACGTAGGTCAGGTCGGCCAGCCACAGCTGGTTCGGGCGCTGGGCGGTGAACCGGCGGTTGACCAGGTCCGGCGGACGAGGTGCCGCCGGCTCCGGGACGGTGGTGCGGCGCCGCTGCCCGTGGATCACGCCCTCGATGCCGAGCTCGCGCATCAGCCGCTCGACGGTGCACCGCGCGACCTGGTGGCCGGCGCGGACCAGGGCCCGCGTGATGCGGCGGACCCCGTAGGTGCGGCCCGACTCCTCCCACACCGCTGTGACCAGCGGAATCAGTTCCTCGTCGCGGAGCCGGCGGGCCGACATCGGCCGCTGCTTGCGCGCGAAGTACGTCGACGGCGACAGCTCCAGCACCCGGCATACGGGATCGACCCCAAAGCCGTCGCGCAGGTGGTCGATCACCTGCTCGGCCTCGTCCGGGGACGGTCGATCTCCTGGGCAAAAAACACGCTGGCAGCCTTGAGGATCTCGTTGGCCCGCCTCAACTCGGCGACTTCCTTGCGGAGTTCCTTCAGCTCGTCCTGCTCTGCGGTCGTGAGCCGATCGTCGCGCTCTCCGGCGTCGGCCTCGGCCTGGCGCACCCAGGACCGCAGGGCCTCCTTGTGGATACCCAGGTCACGGGCCACGTGAGCGACGGGCCGACCCGTCGAGCGGACCTCGCGCACGGCGCGCTCACGAAGTTCATCGGGGTACTTACGGGGTGCTGGCACTGCTCGTGGTTCTCCTTACGTCTGGATCGTAACAAACCCAGACATCAAGGACTCCAGGAAAGCCAGAGCAGCTCAAGTCCGCTGCTGAGACGCTGATCCGCACGGTCCGACCCAGCGCCGCAGACTGAACACCGGCCGAAGAGGAACTGACAGGGAACCGAAACCGGGCTCGCCTGACACGGCATGAGAAAGCCAGAAAACGTGCAGGTCAGGGCTGCGGCGGATGACACCGGGGCTGAGAACCTACACCGGCGGCACCGCCCCGGGCCGCAGCGTGCGGAAGACGCCGAACTCGCCGCCGATGGCGATCCCTGCAGACGTCGGGGATCTTCGTCGGCGGCGGGCACGCGGTGTGTCAGAGGTTGGGCAGTTCCTCGCCGAGGCGCGGCTCGCGGCCCTCGGTCAGCCAGAACAGGTAGCCGCGCAGGTAGGTCTCCAGCCCGTCCTCCAGGTAGGCGGCGTACCGGTGCAGGGCTTCCGGCTCGTTCCGGTCGTCGGCCGCCAGTTCCGCCGTGATCCAGTCCCGGACGTCGGTCCGGCGGGCCCACCATTCTCGTACCGCCTGCGGGGTCCAACGCTGGTCGCCGTCCCATGCGTAGCCGCCCAGCGGCTCGTCGTGGGCGATCTCCAGCAGGCCGGCCACCTCGCGCGGGTTGGCGGGCTGGCGGTAGACGAACTCGTAGTGCTCGTCGCTGGAGAGCACGTGCTCGGGCAGGTAGTACGGGCCGTTCAGTCCGGTGTCGGTCACGCCGGCGTAGAACGGTCCCGGAACGTTCAGCCAGCTGCGGTCCTCCCAGCGCCCATCGCCCATCGAGCCGGTCACGCCCCGGGCGGTGGGCAGCGGATCCCAGTACGCCAGGTCCTGCCACCGACCCTCCACGGGGTGCAGGAGAAGCCGCCCGCGCATCCGCGCGGCAGCCTGCCGTAGCTCCCACTGGTGGGAGAAGGGCCTATCGGGTCGGCGGACCCCTGCCCAATTCTTGATCCGGGACCACCAGCCGGCCGACCCGCTCACGTGCGCCCCTTCCATGCCGCGCTCACCCGCCCGCATACCGGGAGCCGGGCGGTGCGTGCCGCGGGCAATGGGGTGCGGCACGTACCGCCGCACCGATCCTCCCACCCCGCCCGCCGTCCCTCCGGATGCCCCCTGTGGCGGCCTGCCCCTGCGGCCGCCGGTGACCGGAGCGGTGCCCCTGTGCGGTCTCCTCATGGGCCGGTGCGTGCCGCCGGGAGCCTGCACCTGTCTTGAACGGCTTCCGGCCCGATGGACCCTGGCGAGCGGTGAAAAGTGGCCCATCCCTCGAACGGGAAGTCGACGGCTCAGCTCGCCGGCGCCGCCGGCCTGATCCATGGGACTTCGAGCGTCCGCTCACGACAGCGACGGGATCCGGCAGGGCTGCCGTCCCGGCTGGGACAGCCCGCGTACCGCCGTGGCGCGGCCAACCCGAACGGCTCGACCAGCACCCTGCTCCGACGGTCTCGGCGCGCGCGGCGTCCTCAAGGCCGCCACCGCCGACCAGTTCCAGCGCCTGGTGTGCCTCGGCGCGTTCGTCAACGCCGAAGGCCCGGTCGTGTTCGGCCTCGACGGTACCGCCCCCCTTCGGGTTTCTGTTGGACCCGCCCGACGACGCCCCCACCCGCGCCTCACCGCCACCGTGTCCGCGCCGTCTGCACCCGGCAGTCCCCCCGTGCGCAGGCCCGCCAAGAGCACCGGGAACTCTCGAAGACCCTGACCTGCCGCCCACTGCGGAACATCCCCACGGAGGAGAGCACCTGGGAGCACGGTCCCATCGGCGGCAAGCGGTGGACCCGCCGCTGTGGTGACCGCTACTGGTCGTGCCACGAGAGGGCTCGGCAGCGCCGTGGGAAGGTCCGGGGCGCCGAGGCCCGGGCACGGCTGGAGGCGGTCCGTGCGGCGGGCGGGGCTCTGCGCCGGTGCTGGACGCGGCGGTGCTCGTTCGGCGGATAGCCGGGCTCGTTGCTGCAGCTGGCCGAGGAGGCGGGCCCGAACCGGCTGGAGTTTTCACTGTGCGTCAGGGACCGGGAAGAGCGGGAACTGGGCCCGCTGGTGCTCGGGCACAGGTGGCCGGCTGTGGCGGGGCCGTCTCGGGGTTGGTGGTGATGGTCCCGTACGGGTGGGGGTTGCCGGGCGGTACTTGCGGTGGATCTTGAAGCCATCCTGCGGTAGGACCGGTGGCGGTTGTGGGCGGCCGGAGACTGGTGGCGATCCGAGAGACCGAGTTCCGTGGAGGGGCGGCATGGTGCTGCGTGGTGGACGAAGGACTTCTGTGACGGTGGCGGGTGCGGCGGTGCTGGTGGCGCTCGTGCCGGCGACCGCGTTCGCGGCGGACGGTGAGGTGCTGCTGGGTGAGGGGCGGCAGCAACTGCGGTGGGAGCGGTGCGCGCAGGACCAGCCGGCGTCGTTGGAGTGCACTGTGGTGAAGGTGCCGCTGGATTACGCCGATCCGGGCGGCCGGACCATCGAGATCGCGGTGTCCCGGATCAAGGCGGAGAACCCGGTGAAGCGGCGCGGCGTGCTGCTGATGAACCCCGGCGGGCCGGGCGGTGAGGGGCTGACGATGCCGGCCGGGATGGCGCCGCTGCTGGCAGCGCAGGTGCGGGAGCGGTTCGACCTGATCGGCTTCGACCCGCGCGGGGTCGGACGCAGCGCGCCCGTCCACTGCGGCCTGGCGGGGGACGAGCAGGTCCTCAACCACCCCTACTCGGCGGCGACGTTCGGCCAGGACGTGGCCCGGGCGCGGAGCATCGCGGACAAGTGCCAGGCCAAGGCCGGGGACCTGCTGCCGCACCTCACCACCCGCAACTCCGCACGGGACATGGACGCCGTCCGGGCCGCGCTGGGGGAGCGGAAGATCTCCTACCTCGGGCACTCGTACGGCACCTACCTGGGCGCCGTCTACACCCAGATGTTCCCTCAGCGGGCGGACCGCTTCGTTCTCGACAGCGCCCTCGACCCCGCCCTGGTCTGGCGCGGCGTGCTGCGCGGAACGGCCGGGGCAGCCGAACTCGCGTTCACCCGCTGGACCCGGTGGGCCGCCGAACGGGACGCGGCCTTCGGTCTGGGCGCGACCCCGCAGGCGGTCCGCGCGACGTTCTGGGATCTGGTCGCCCGCGCCGACCGCACGCCGATCACCCTGGAGGGGCAGGTGTTCGACGGCGCTGCGATCCGCGGGCAGTACCGGGCCTTCGTCCACCTCGAGGCCGTCACCCCGTTCATCGTCGCGCTGAAGGCCGCGGCTTCGGACACTGCGGCCCCGGCCGGTAGTGGTGCCGATGTCGCGCGGGCCGAGGCTCCGCCGCAGATGCCGGATGTGGACAACGTCGTCTCCCTCGCCTGGTCGGTGCTGTGCGGGGAAGGCGGGACCTGGCCGCGCGACCCGGAGCAGTACCGCCGCGACGCGATCCGCGACCGCGCCGTCCACCCACTGGCGGGCGACTTCGGCGCCACCATCCAGCCCTGCGCCTTCTGGAAGTCCGCCCCGCGGGAGACGGCCATCGTGGTCGACAACAACGTCCAGGCCCTGATCGTCCAGAACGAATGGGACCCACAGACACCCGTGGCGATGGCCCAGGGCATGCGGCGCGCCCTGCACGGCGCCCGCATGGTCACGGTCGCCGGCGGTGAGGGCCACGGCGTCGTGGTGAGCGGCCGTCCGACCTGCGCCGACGCCGACGTCACCCGCTACCTGACGACGGGCCGGATCCCCGCGAACGACCGCACGTGCACCACCTGACCCACCATGGAGCGGCCCCGACGTGTATGGGACAGGTGTTTTGAGAGCCGGTCGGACACCTGCCCAACGCCCCCGGCCACCCGCCGTCCAGCGCTCCCTCCCCAGTACCGGCACCGGACGGCATCGCGTTCCGCTCAGGCCGTGCGGCCCGCGCTCTCCGCCGGCGTCGCCGCGCTCTTCGCCGGCGTTGCCGCGGTCTTCGGCGATCCGGACGTGCGCGTGCGGGAGACCGCACTCGCGGCCGCCGGCCTCTTGTCGGCCGCGCCGTCGCTCGCGCACCAGCAGTCAGCGAACGCCCGTGTTGCGGACCAGGGATGTCCCGCTCGGGGTGTTCGCGGTCACCGCCTGCGGGCGTTCGGGGCTCGCCCGTACGGTTGTCACAGGTGGTGGCCCGTCGGGAAGACAGGGTCGGCGATGGTGTCGCTGTTCCGGCGGTTGGACGAGGAAGAAGCCATCGTGCGCGGCGAGTTGAACGCGCTGCGGGAGAAGCTCGCGTCGGCCGGGGAGCCTCTGGCCCCGACTGGCGATCACCCGGGAGACCGTGCTGCAGCTGCTCGGCAGCCGGGCCCCGGAGGCCGATCCGATGCCCGGCCCGGTGGCTGCGACGGCTGCTGCCCCGGAGGTGATCGGGGCTCCGGCGACAGCACCCTCGCCGGGCTGGATGAGCTCGGCGTAGACCCGCTCGTGGTCGGCGGGCGGCGCACTCAGGGCGTCGGTGCGCAGCGGCTGCAGCTCTTGTGAGAGCGGCCGCCCCTGGGGCCGGTGTTCCCGGCCGTCCAGGCCCGCGCTTCGTCTGCGGTCATCGCCTTCCAGCGGGCGACCCCGCCCACCGCTGGTTCCGCGACCAGGTCCGCGCCACCCTCGCCGACCTGTCCTGATGGCGCGGTCGCACGCTCGGGGACGGGCTCGGACGGGCGGGGTCGGGCGGACGGGGTCGGGCGGCGGGTTCCGTCAGCGGCGCGGCCGGGGGACCAGCCCCGCGACCAGGTCGCCGGCCGTCAGGCGCTCCAGCTCCTCCGGCGCGGCGTCGATCGGACCCGGGTAGAGACGGTACAGGGTCCCGGACAGTTTCTCGGGCACGGGCACGTCGCCGTCCACCAGGGCGACGAACGCCCGCTTCCCGGAGAGGAGGTCGGGCAGGCCGCAGTCGGCCTCACCGTCGCTGCCCCGCAGGGCGCGCAGCCGCGCGCCGAATGCCTCCGCGCTCTCCGCCCCGCCCCGCCGCCACCGCTGTACGCCGCCGTCGGAGCCGCGGACGACCACCTCGTCGGCGCACGCCGCCGCCCGGGCGGAGGCGATGTCCCAGAGCGTGGCGCGGTTCTCCGGTGAGAAGTGGGCCAGTACGTCGCGGCTGAGCGCACCGACCTCGGCCGCGTGCCGGTAGACGCTGTGGAAGCCGCCGTCCGCACCGGTGTTGAGGTCGGTCCAGGTGTACCGGCGGTCGGCCAGGTCCACGATCATCGGCACGCACACCTTGGCGTCGCCGACCAGGTCCAGCCGCTGGCGGACCGTCCTGGGGTGGAAGTGCGAACCGCCGGAGGGCGTCCCGTCCAGGTCCATGAACCCGGTGAACGCGTCGGTCAGCTGCTCGAAGGCGACGTCGTTGTAGCTGAAGACGATCATCACCGCGTACCGCGACCCGCTCGCCGCCAGGCCGGCGAGGTCCAGGTCGACGAACTCCGTCGCGCCGTTCGGCGGCGGCGCCGACACGTAGTCACCGGAGTGCACCGCGGCCCGGTCACCGTGCACCAGGTTGGTGTAGTCGCACAGCCCGGTGAAGGCCCAGTGCTCGTCGTACAGCGCCACCGACAGGTCGAGATCGACCCGCAGGTGCTCGGGCTGCATCCAGTGCAGGAAGAGCCGCAGCCGCTCCCCCTCCGGCAGCCGCTGCCGGCTGCCGCGCGGCACGCACACCAGGGTGCGGGCCGCGGCCCGTTCGGCGAACGGCGCGACCAGGTCGACCAGCTCCGCGTCGAGCAGCGCCACGTCGAACCGCTCGCCGTCGGCGCCGCCCCTGCGGACCAGCTCCGCCTCGATCGCCCCGAGGACCGGGGCGGCGAGTTCGGCCGGTACCACCGTGCCGTGGTCCTCGCGGGCGTGCGCCAGCGAGACCGTCCCGCGCGGGAAGTACAGCCGTCGCTCGCCCGCCGTCCGCTGCCCGCGCAGCGCCCCGTAGGCGCCGAGCAGCGGCCCCGGAGCGACCCGGGCCAGCGCGCCGGCCACCGTGTCGAGCAGGGCAGACGGCAGCGGAGCCCCGGGCGTGGCGGTGGCGTGCACCCGCAGCACCTGGTGCAGGCGGCGCACCAGCTCGCCGGGCCTCCCGGCCAGCACCCGCAGCGCCCCCTCGACGTCACCGGCGGCGAGCAGGCTCTCGACCCGCCCGGCGAAACCGGTGAACCCCAGCCGGGTCCGTTCGCCCGCGCTCACCACCCGCAGTGGGCCGGCCACCCGTGCCGCGACCTCCCGGCCCACCGCATGCGTGCGCAGGTCGCTCTCGCGCAGCACCACGAATGCCTGCGTGACGTGCGGGAACCGCTGCCGGTACTCGTACGGGTGCAGCAGCTCGCCCGCCCGCAGCCAGGCCGACCGGTGCCGGCGCAGGTCCTCGACGAGCGAGGTCGGCGGCAGGTTCTCCAGCATCTCCAGCAGACCCCGGCGAAGTGGCCGGGACAGGCCCCGCAGGCGCAGCCGCCGGGCGGTGGCCGGCAGCAGGTCCGGCTCGGCGCCGGACCACGCCCACAGCAGCCGCAGCACGTCGGTCGCGGTGTCGACCCGCTCGGCGATGTCCGGCAGAGCCTCCGCCCCGCCGCGTCGCAGCAGGGCCGCGAGGACCATCGCCTTCGTCTCCCGCACCGGGATCTGCGCGGGCAGCCGCCGCGGCAGGTCGTCCGGCGCGTGGGCGAGCAGCGCGGAAAGGTCGTCGCGGTCCTGCGGGGACAGCGGGGTCCGGCGTGCCAGCAGCCGGTGGAGCTCGCCCATCGCGGCCGTGACCTGGTCACCGGTGATCAGCCGCAGCGGCCGCAACGCCCGCTCGCCGCCGAAGTCCTGCGCCGCCTTGCGGCCCGCCGGGCTGTCCTCGGGCAGATACGTGCCGCTGCCCAGTGACACACCACAGGTCGGGCACTCGGCGCCCCGGCCCTCGGCCGTCAGACCCGCCAGGCATGCCGCGCAGAGCAGATGGGCACACGGCGCGAGCGCCCCGATGCCCGCCTCGGCGCCCCGGCGCCCGCAGTGCGCACACGGCTGGCGGGGCTGGTTGAGCAGGAACGCCCGGATCTGCCGGCTGTAGAACAGCTGCGCGTGATCGGGCACCGCGTCGGGGAAGCGTCGGAACAGCGGCACATGCTCGCGGTCCGCGCCGAGCAGATGATCGATCCGGGCGAGCAGACCGTCACCGATCTCCGCCAGCCGGGTCGGCGCCGACCTGGCCAGCGTCGAGCGCAGCTGACTGGTCAGCAGGTATCCCCGCCGGGCCAGGTCGGCGTCCAGCGCCACCAGCCCGCGGACGCTCCACGCGTCCGGACCGGGCAGCAGATCGCCGGGGGCCACACAGACGGCGCCACGCCGGCGGAGCAGGAAAGAACCGAGATCGAGGTCGACATCGCTGTCGAAAGGAGCCGTGATGGCTCGGGGCATGCGGAGAGACCCCCACGAAGGTGGCAGAAGAAGAGAGAAGCGGGCGGAGAGGGGGCGCGCTACAGGTTTCGGAGGAGAGTCAGAAGGAAGCACGCCGCGGAGCCGCCCGCCCGAGCACCGTAGCGCAATCCGATCCACGGCCCAACGGGTTTTCCGTCCCCGTCCCACCGCACGTCCGAAGGTGAAGCACTGACGGCGGATCACCACCTCGCGCCACCGGTGGCACCCGGCGGCGTTGCCGGACCGGGGTCGCCGGACCAGCACAGGCACTGAGCTGATCTTGTGGGGGACACCGCCCCTGACCTGCACTGACAATGCGGAGGACGGAGCAGACGGCCGCTATGTGCCGGGCCGCCGGGCGGGCTTCCGGGCCGGGGGCTGGTTCTTGACGGCGCTGCAGGCCAGCAGTTCGGTGCCGGTGGCGTCGAAGTAGAGGGTGTAGAACCAGGACCGGTCCGGCGCGTCGAGGATGCCGGTGCGGAACGATACGTTGCGGTGCCGGGAGAGGATCTCGACCGACTCGTCGAGGCCGAGCGTGGTCAGGCCGATCCGCCGTGAGTGACGCAGCCGCGAGGCGGCGATGCCGCGCACCATCCAGTCGGGCGCAGCACCGTCGAACAGCCGCAGCTCACCGCCGGCCAAGAGGGCCTCGCGGTCCGGGGAGCAGGCGGCCGTCCGGTCGGTGAGTACGGTAGCGAGATCGGGCCGGGTTGGGTGCTCGTTCTGGCTGGTCATCCACAGACCGTAGTGACCGACAGCTGGGCGGTGCCACCCGATTCTGCCGGCTGGCACTCCTACGGTCGGATCGACTTGCCTTGATCTCCTGGAGATTGGGGGAGATCCGCTGATGCCGGTCGTACCCCGGGTGACGACGGCCGCCCAGTTCGAGCCCGGGTACCGCCGCCCAACCTCCGCACCTTCGCACTTCCCACTCCGCGCGCAGCTCGGCTCCATGCAGCCCTCCTCGAGCCAGCGCGGGGTCGCACCTCTCGCTGGCACTGTGGGGCGCACAGTCGGAGCAGGTGTGCGAGGTGTCTCAGAGGACGTTAAGTCCGTTTCTGGATGATCTGGTGTCGCCCGTTCGTGTGTACGGAGCTGTCCAGGCTGAGTCGCCTGTCGTGGGCATGGTGTGGTCGGGGTATGGAACGGATGCCGTACTCAACGGACTTGTCCGACGGGCAGTGGGCGTTGATCGAGCCGCTGGTCACCGCCTGGAAGCAGGAGCGGGTGTCGCGCTCGGCGACCGGGGACCCGGGCTCCTGCGACCTGCGTGAAGTCGTGAACGCGTTGCTTTACCAGAACCGGACTGGCTGTCAGTGGCGGCTCCTGCCCCATGACTTACCAACCTGGTCGGCGGTGTTCTACTACTTCACGCTGTGGCGCCAGGACGGTCTTGACCAGCGGATCCAGGAGATCCTGCGCTGCCAGGTGCGGGAGCGGGCCCGGCGATTAGAGGACCCGTCCCTGGTGATCATCGACACCCAGTCGGTCCGCGTGGCGGCCGGGGTGCCGAAGGAGACCACGGGACTGGATGCGCACAAGAAGACGCCCGGCAGGAAGCGGGGACTGGCCGTCGACGTGCTGGGCCTGGTCATCGGCGTGGTGGTCCTGGCCGCGAGCGCGCACGACAACGAGGCCGGCATCGCCCTGCCGGACCAGGCGGCGATGCGGTGCGGGATGCGCCTGGAGAAGGCCTTGGTCGACCAGGGCTTCAAGGACGCCGTGATCATCCACCGGGCCGTGAAGGACATCACCGTCGAGGTGGTCCGGCGCAACCCCGACGACCGGGGCAAGGGCTTCGTCCCCCAGCCGAAGCGCTGGGTGGTCGAGCAGGTCAACGGCACCCTCATGCTCCACCGGCGCCTCGCCCGTGACTACGACCACCGGCCCGACAACGCCGCCTCCCGCGTCTACTGGGCCTCCACCGCCGGCATGCTCCGCCGCCTCACCACCCCCAACCCCGCCTGGCGCGACGACGTCGAGCTGGCCGCGTGAACGTCACCGAACTCCTGCGGCTGCTGCAGGTCGAACACGACGAGACCGCCGCACGCGCCCACAGCCTGCGCGAACAGATCGAGCGCCTGACCGCCGAGCTCGCAGATGCCGAAGCCCGCCTGGCCGAGCTCACCGCGACCCGCAAGGTCATCGACGGCCTCACGCCGCCCGACCACGAGCCGCCTCCCTCGGAGACGGACACCGTCTACCAGCGCATTGTGACCGCCTTCAACCGTCATCCTGAGCAGGTCTTCCGGGTTCGCGAGCTACACGAGCTCCTCGGGCTGCCCACCGACGAGTCCTCGATCAACGCCACCCGCTCCCGCCTGGGACGACTCGTCCGCCAGGGAGTCCTCGAGCAACCCGGACGCGGCCGCTATCAAAAACGGACTTAACGTCCTCTGACTGGGCGTTTCACCCGCGAAAGAGCCAGTTGCTCCCAGTTTCCGGACCGCCTGGCCAGTTTTCCTGCGGTAACTCCAGAGGCTGCTGCGACGGGAGGGCTGCCTGCGTACGAATGTCTGCCGGAACTGCGCGCTTCCTCTTGTCTCATCCCAAAAAGCCAGACTGGAAGATGTTTGTCTCCCGAGAACCGTAAGCCCTGGGCAGAGCGACGATCCCGCAGTATGCCGTCATCATGACGGATCGTCGACCGTATCCGAGCGACCTGTCCGATGCCCGCTGGGCCCTCGTCGAGCCCACCCTCACTGCCTGGCGCCAGGCCCGAACCGAGCGGGCCCTGGCGTTCGGCCGGCCGCCCGAGCACGACCTGCGCGACCTGCTGGACGCGATCCTGTACGTCGACCGCACCGGAATCCCCTGGCGCTACCTCCCGCACGACTACCCGCCCTGGGAAACCGTCTACGCCTACTTCGCCCGATGGCAGAAGGAAGGGGTGTTCGAGCAGCTCAACGGCTTGTTGCGTCGCCTGGTCCGCACCGCCGAGGGCCGCGATCCGGAACCAACTGCGTGCATCATCGACTCGCAGAGCATCAAGACCTCCACCAACGTTCCCAGCGCCACCCAAGGCGCCGATGTCGGGAAGCGGATCGTCGGCAGGAAACGCAACATCGTCACCGACACGATCGGTCTGCTGCTCGTCGTGCTGGTCACCGCCGCGAGCGTCCAGGACGGCACCGCCGGCCGGCAGCTGCTGACCGCCGTCGCGGCCGAGCACCCGACCATCGGCAAGGCCTGGGCCGACATGGGCTACAAGAACGCCGTCGTCGAACACGCCGCCGCTCTCGGTATCGACCTCGAGATCGTCCGGCGCGACCCTGCCACCAGGGGATTCGTCGTCCAGCGCCGCCGCTGGGTCGTCGAGCGGACCTTCGGCTGGCTCATGAACCACCGCCGCCTCGCCCGCGACTACGAGGCACTCCCGGCCCGCTCCGAAGCCATGGTCCACGTCGCCATGATCAGCCTCATGACCCGCCGACTCACCGGCGAAACCACACCGACCTGGCGCGGAACCTGAGCTCCAAAGCCAGGGACGAAACGCCCAGTGAGAAGCAACTGCCGGCTCCCGGCTGCGCGGAGTGCGGGGCCGGGCTGCGCTCCACCGGGCTGGGCCGGCACCCGGTCTACTGCGGCCGCTCCTGCTCCTCCAGGGCCTACCGCCGCCGCCGCGAGATGCACCAGCAGGACGCCGTCGCGGATGCCCTCATTGCCTCGCGCGTCGAAACAAGCGACACCGGAGCGGCGGGCGACGACCGGTTCCTGGAGCTCGCCGTCGCTGTCTAGCGTAGTGCCGCCCGGTTCCTCGAGCGCCTGGAGCAGGCCCGTCGCGGCGAGGGCGATGATCCGCGCTGTATCCAGGCGCTGGCCATGCTGGAGACGCAGCTGGAGGGTGCCGCCCAGCGGATCCTGCGCCAGGCCGGCTACCTGCGCTACGAGATGGCCACCGCGCGGCTGCGCGCCGAGCGTGGCGCCGCCGGCGCTCCGGCCGCCGAGCTCACTTCCTCGCGCGTCGAAACTGCAGCTCTGCCCGGCGCCGCCCCGACGGCCGGCACGGGCGCTGCGCACCTTGTTCCGTCGCGCGTCGAATCACCCGCCACGGGCGGCGACCCCTCTCCGGCTGTCGAGCGGGGCGGCCCGTTCCTTGTTCTGTTGCGCGTCGAATCATCCGCTGTCGGCGAGACGCCGGTCGCCGAACTCATTTCCTCGCGCGTTGAATCGCCCGCTTCCGGCGAGGCGCCGGAAGCGGAGCTCACTTCCTCGCGCGTCGAATCGAGTCGTCCTCGACTTCGACACCGCACCCGCAACGGCTGGCGCTGCTCTGGCAGCAACCGCCCCCGCGGCGCGCTCCGGTGTTCGCGCACCCGCCGGTCCGCAGGACGCCGTGTCGTGGGACAGCGGTGCCCGCTGCGGTCCCGGCGGTTCCCGGGCAGCTGCGCCTGGCGCTCGCCGCCGACTGCACCGCCACCTCTCCGGCCGCCCGCGGCCTCGGCCACCCGACCTCCACCTGGACCGTCCCCGACACCGACCTCCTGGTCGAGGGCTGGGACTGCGAGCCCGGCGTGTACGCGGTACACCGGACCGACCGGGTCCTGTTCGGCTGGATCGCCCAGGACACCGGCGGCGGCTGGGCCACCAACATCCAGGGCCGCCAAGTCGTCGACGCCACCGACCGCCGGCCCTGGCTCTCCCGGGACGCCCCCCACGCCATCTCCCTGCTGCGCGCCGCTCTCGACCGGCTGGCCACCTGAGCCACCGCCACCGCCATCGCCTGCGGCCGACGGCCCCGGTGGCCGGGCGGCCGCATCGTGCGAGGTGTCTTGTCGGACGCCGTGCCGGGCGCCGTGCCGGGCGCCGTGCCGGACGCCGTGCCGGGCGCCGTGCCGGGCGCCGTGTGGGGTGTCTTGTCGGTTGTCCTGTTGTGCGCCTGCCGATTCGCCCCGGGGCGCTTACCCGGCGCGTGGCTGCAGTCGGGCTCGCTGGAATGGGTGGGGCCTGGTCAGAGCCAGCCTTTGTGGGTGGCTTTGATGCCGGCTTCGAAGCGGCTGGTGGCGTCGAGGCGTTCCATGATGGAGGCCATGTGGCGGCGGACGGTGCGGGTGGAGATGCCGAGGCGTTGGCCGGCGGTGTCGTCGGTGGCTCCGGTGCCGAGCAGGCGCAGGAGGTGGCGTTCGGTGGGGGTGAGTCCGGTGTCGGGGTCGCCGGGTTGGGTGGCGCCGAGGGGGATGGCGGTGTTCCAGGCTTGTTCGAAGAGGTCGGTGAGGGCGGTGAGGATTCCGGGTTCGGTGATGTGGAGGGCGCCTTTTCGGTTGTCGGTGGGGTCGATGGGGACAAGTGCCTGGGCGCGGTCGGTGATGATGAGTCGTTGGGGGATGGTGGGGGCGGTGCGGACTTCGCCGCCGTGGCTGAGGAGCCAGTGGGCGTAGGCGGCGGTGTGGGGCTGGTGGCGGGTGGCGTCCTGGTAGAGGGTGCGCATGGCCACGCCGCGGGCGAGGGCTTCGGTGTCGGCGGGGCGGGAGGCGTGGAGGTCTTCGGGGTGCTGGTTGCCGGGCTGGACGGCGAGGACTTCGAAGGTGGCTGTGCGGCCCATGTGTTCGAGGCGGGCGTGGATGGCGTCCATGCCGAGGAGGCGTTCGCCGTGGGTGGCGCGGTGTTCGGCGCGGTCGGCGACCATGCGGGTGACCGCGGCGCGTGATGCGGCGAGGGCGGCCTGGCGGGCGGCGAGGTCGGCCTCCTGGCGGGCGACCATGTCGGCGAGTCCGATGGCGGGGTCGACGGCACGCATCTGCCCGGGGCGGTCGGCGGAGGCGCGTACGAGCATGAGTGCGCCGAGTTCGTCGAGGCTGTCGTGGACCTGTACGGGGGTGAGTGTGCAGCGGGCGGCCAGGGCGTCGACGCCGTCCTGCGGGTGGTCGAGCATGGCGCGGTAGACCGCTGCTGCCGTGGTCGACAGGCCGAGTGCTTCAAGCATGGGATCCCCCCGGATCGACGTGACGGTGTCGGCATCCTTTCAGTACGACCGATTCCCATCAAGATCTTTAATTTGCGCTTCGTCGCAGTTCAGGGGGTATGTCGATGAATTCTGGCGTGTGTGCATATCGCCCTGAATGGCCTCTGGTGGGCGCAGGAATAGGCAAGGACTTTCCGGGATACTTCTTGGCGTGTCCTTGTCATGATGTCCGGATGGGGACTGGCCGGTTGGTGACGCCCTGGATCTCTTTCGCCTGTCCGGGGCGGGCGGCGAAGCTAGTGATCGCCGCCAGGGAGACAGCCCGGAGCGGCAGCCGGACAAGGCGTCAACCGCGGGACGCCTCACCGGGAACCGACCACCGTTCTTCGAATTGGCCAGAGGACTCCTGACATGATCCGTATCGCCCGGGCCGCCGCGGTCGCCGCTCTCTCCCTGACCGCCGCGCTCACCGCGACCGTGGCGGCCACTGCGCCCAGCACGAACGTCTCGACCACCGTGGTGGCCGGCGACAGCCTCGGTTGGGGCGGCTGACCCCGCTCGTGGACCTCGTCTACGCCAGCCTTCAGCGCAGGCGCCCCGGGCCCGGCTCGAGCGGCGAGAAGGCCGAACTCCTCGCCGCCCTGTGGGCGCACGCCCTGCCCGACGACGGACTCCAACACGCCACCGCACGCGTCGTCGAGCCGGATCGGGTCGATCTCCTGCTCTACCTCCTCAGGCCCGGCCCCACGGCCGACCCGGCGCCGCCGGCCGCGGCCGCGTACGCCCTGATCGCCCGCAGCCACCGGGCTTCGCCCCTGCTGCGCCGGCGCTACCTGACGCCGGTACCACCGCCCGGCCGCTGACCTCGCACCACCTGCCTGCGAGCCGGCTCCAGGCCGCGCCGACCCGACCGCTGTTCCTGCAGGACAGCCGTCCGCCCCGCGCACGCCCTGCCCGCCCGGCGCATCACCTTCTTCCGGCATCCCGATGCCACTGCCGCCCGCCTCTGTCACAGGAGATTCCGCCATGCCTTCTGCCAGCTCCAAGATCGCCCGCTTCGCCCTGGCCGCCGCCATCACCGCCTCGGGAGCGATCGCCACCACGACGTTCACCGCCACCGCCGCCCACGCCGCCTCCTCCGTCGGCGGCCAGATCACCCGCTCGGAGGTCATCGCCCGTGCCCAGTACTGGTACGGACAGAATCTCATCTACGACCAGGGTGGCTCGGCCCCGGACTCCTCCGGAACCATGTACCGGACTGACTGCGGCGGGTACGTGGACATGGCCTGGCACCTGGCCGGCGGAAGCAACGGCCCGAACACCGACGGCCTGGTTGCGTACTCCACCGAGATCGCGCGCAGTGACCTGAAGCCGGGCGACATCCTCGACAGCCCCGCGCACGTCGTCCTGTTCGACCACTGGGACGACAGCAACCACACCACGTTCTCCTACTACTCGTTCGGCTCCACGCCCCTCAAGCACGTCAGCGGAGCCTCCTTCAACGACGACATGCTGAGCAGCCACAAGATGAGCACCTACACGGCCCGCCGCTACAACAAGATCGTCGACTCCGCGTCGTCGGTGGGTGTGTTCCGGCCGTCGAATGCGACGTTCTATCTGAGCAATGGTGGTTACGCGTCGTTCGGTGCGAACGGTGATGTGCCGTTGTCGGGTGACTGGAACGGGGACGGGAAGGACACGTTCGGTGTGTACCGGCCGTCGGACCAGAAGTTCTACCTGACCGACAACAACTCGACCGCGGTGAAGCAGCCGAAGTACGGGAACCCGGGCGATGTGCCGCTGGTGGGGGACTGGAACGGTGACGGTGTCGACAGCATCGGTGTGTACCGGCCGTCGGACCAGACGTTCTACCTGACCAACGACGACAACGCGACCGAGGTGTACCACGTCAAGCTGGGCGTCCTGGGCGACAAGCCGATCGTGGGCGACTGGAACGGCGACGGGAAGGACACCGTCGGGATCTACCGGCCGTCGGACCAGACCTTCGCGATGACGGACTCCACCACCGGCGGCACCACGACCACCCACAACTTCAAGTACGGCAACCCGGGTGACGCTCCGATCAAGGGCGACTGGGACGGCGACGGCCGTGACGAGGTCGGCGTCTACCGCGCCCAGTACTCCGACTTCATCGAGGCGACCTTCGACGGCGGCGGCGTCTACAGCAGCCCCCGCTACGGCGTGAACGGCGACATCCCCGTCATCGGCCAGTGGTAACCCAGTCCCCCTCGTGAAGCGCGCGGCGGCACCACCGCCGCTGCGCGCTCCCTCCTGCCCCGCGCCCCGACCAGCCTTCCGCAGAGGACCCGCTGATGATCCGCAAGAAGACCCGCACCGCTGCCGCCGCCGCTGTGGCCCTCGGCATCGCCACCACCGCACTCGCCATCTGCGCCGGCCCCGCCCAAGCAGCGTCCGTCGCCACCTGGGACAAGGTCGCCCAGTGCGAGAGCAGCGGCAACTGGGCCGCCAACACCGGCAACGCCCACTACGGCGGTCTGCAGTTCGACCTCCCCACCTGGCAGGGCTACGGGGGCACCCAGTACGCCGCCTACCCCCACCAGGCGACCAAGCAGCAGCAGATCCTCATAGCGGAGAAGGTCCTCAACGGCCCGCAGGGCTACCATGCCTGGGAGTGCTGGCCGAACACCGGCCTCGACACCGACCGCACCAACCCCTATCCGGCCGCCGCGTCGTCGGTGGGTGTGTTCCGGCCGTCGAATGCGACGTTCTATCTGAGCAATGGTGGTTACGCGTCGTTCGGTGCGAACGGTGATGTGCCGTTGTCGGGTGACTGGAACGGGGACGGGAAGGACACGTTCGGTGTGTACCGGCCGTCGGACCAGAAGTTCTACCTGACCGACAACAACTCGACCGCGGTGAAGCAGCCGAAGTACGGGAACCCGGGCGATGTGCCGCTGGTGGGGGACTGGAACGGTGACGGTGTCGACAGCATCGGTGTGTACCGGCCGTCGGACCAGACGTTCTACCTGACCAACGACGACAACGCGACCGAGGTGTACCACGTCAAGCTGGGCGTCCTGGGCGACAAGCCGATCGTGGGCGACTGGAACGGCGACGGGAAGGACACCGTCGGGATCTACCGGCCGTCGGACCAGACCTTCGCGATGACGGACTCCACCACCGGCGGCACCACGACCACCCACAACTTCAAGTACGGCAACCCGGGTGACGCTCCGATCAAGGGCGACTGGGACGGCGACGGCCGTGACGAGGTCGGCGTCTACCGCGCCCAGTACTCCGACTTCATCGAGGCGACCTTCGACGGCGGCGGCGTCTACAGCAGCCCCCGCTACGGCGTGAACGGCGACATCCCCGTCATCGGCCAGTGGTAACCGAACCAACCTGAAACGCCAGCCGGACTCCCGAGAAGACACGGTAGGCCCAGGCTTCGAAAGCGCAGCCAAAGCTGTCCGTACGCCCCGCTCGGGCTGCCGATCGGATCGATGGGCGGCCTCCGTGTCGCCAGCAATGAAATTCCCGGCCACCTTCATGAGGCCGGGAATTTCATTGTCCATCCATGAATTCCCGACAGCGCCCGAGGAGGGTCGGAACGCCACGCGGCCCGGTTCCGGCCGTGCATCGGCGCGTGAGGCATCGATCGTGCGTCCGCCGACTTTGATCGCGTGGCATCCGCCGGTGGCGTCGAGGTGCCCGGCCCTCGCGGCGACCTGCTGGACGCCGGCCTCGGTCGCGACGACCGCCGGGTGCCCGCCGCCGAGCCGCCGGGGGCATGGAACTCCCCGCCTCGCGCGAGGCGGGGAGGCTTCTCGGTGTCGACAGCGTCGATATGTTGAATTCGTCGTGCGAGGCATGGGATGGGGTCCCGGGGACTCGCGTGGTGCCTCGCGCGTGTCATTGAACCTCTTTCATCCTGTCCCGGCGGGGTGAAATGGCTGGTCAGAACAGGTGGAGTAACAGGCGAGGCTCCTGGTCGTTGCGCTGGTGTTCTCTACGCACCGCGCTTCGCCCGAGGAGCCTCGCTTGGTCTCGTATCCTGCCATGCTCGATGTCCCGCACGAGCTCGTTGAGCACGTCTCGTGGCTGATCTACGCCCGAAGGCGTGAACTGCATTCGCGTTGGCGGCGCTTGAGCTGCTTCAAGCAGGCCCTGCTCACCCTGGCCCATCTTCGGAAGAACGAGACCCTCGCACAGTTGGGAGCCGGCTTCGGGGTGTCGCAGGCGACCGCCTGGCGGTACGTCGACGAGACCGTCGAGCTTCTGGCCGCCTGGGCACCGGGCCTGCGCGAGGCGCTGGTGGGTCTGGGTGAGGGCGACTTCGTGATCGTCGACGGAACGCTGATCCCGACCGACCGGATCGCCGCGGACGAGCCGTACTACTCGCAGAAGCACCGGAAGCACGGGATGAACGTGCAGGTCCTCGCCACTCCGGACGGCACGCCGTTGTGGTTCTCCCGAGCTCTGCCCGGCCGCACCCACGATCTCACCGCCGCCCGAGCCCACGGCATCGTCCAGGCCTGCCTGACCCGGCAGATCCTGGTTCTCGCCGACCGCGCCTACCAGGGCGCCGGCGCGACCGTCCGCACTCCCTACTACCGCCACGACGAACTGCCCGAACACTACAAGCAGTACAACCGCGACCATGCCCGGCTCAGGGCACCCGGTGAACGCGCCTTCGCCCGACTCAAGTCATGGCGGATCTTCCGCAAAGCCCGCTGTTCGACCAACCGCATCGGCCCGCTCGTCGCTGCCGTCCACACCCTCCTCAGCTGCGAAAACTCAAGATGAAAGAGGTTCATTGAGCGTTTTCAGCGCGGGCACCGATCGGGTGACGGCTGGGTGACGTCAGCGGGCAGCGAAACGAGCGAGGCTCTCCGGCGGTTGAGTGAGATGTCTGACGTCTCAACTCGGTGGCCGGAGAGCCTCGTTGGTTGTCTATCCTGCATCACTTGACCTGCCGCACGCGCTGGTGGAGTGGGTCACCATGCTGATTGTCACCCGTGAGGGTGACCGGCGCTGCAAGCTCCGGCCGTCGCAACGCGCGATCGTCGCGCTGGTGTACCTGCGCAAGCACGACACGCTCGCGCAGATCGCGGCCGGGTTCGGGATCAGCGTGGGTACGGCCCACGCCTACGTTCGTGCGGTGACCGGGCATCTCGCCCGCAAGGCGCCGGGGCTGACCCGGGCCCTTCGCGAGACGGACGGGGCATACGTACTGGTCGACGGCACCCTGGCCGAGTGCGACCGGGTCGGCGACGGCCGTGCCGATTACAGCGGCAAGCACCGCCGCCACGGCGTGAACCTGCAGGTCATCACCAATCCCGTTGGCAAGCTCGCGTGGATCTCACGACCGCTGCCGGGCCGAATCCACGACCTGACCGCGGCCCGGCACCACCGGATCGTCGAGACCTGCGCCCGGCTGCGGATCCCGGCGCTCGCGGATCTGGCCTATACCGGAGCCGGCCCAGGCGTCGCCGTTCCGGTTCGCCGCCGGCCCAAACGCGAGCTGACCGCGAAGGAGAGGTCCCTGAACAAGGCCCATGCCAGGCTCCGCTGTCCGGTCGAGCGCGGCGTCGCCACCCTCAAGCATTGGCGCATCTTCCGACACGCCCGCTGCAGCCCCAACTGGCTCACGTCAGCCGCCAGGGCGGTCCTCACCCTGGAGAGGCAACGCTGAAAATGCTCATTGAGCGTTTTCAGGGCGGCCACCGATCGGGTGACGGCCAGCGGTCGTGGGCCGGGGAGAAACGGACAGAGCTCCCGGGCGGTTGAGTGAGACATCCGATGGGGATAGCGGTCAAGCCGCGATGGCAAGTTCGAGCTTGGGAGGGGCCGGAAAGGCGGTGCTCTCGCTGTAGAGCGTGCCGGTCGCCAGGCAGTGGTGGAGGCAGCCGAGGAAACGGTTGTAGAGGTTGCGCTGGGCGGAGCTGTGGCGGTCTCCGGCCTTGCGGCAGCGGTCGTAGTGGGCTCGCGCACTGGGCGAGGCGGTGAGCGAGGCGAAGGCCCAGACGTAGCCGGCTGCGGCCAGGCGTTGGTTCTTGACCCGGCGGACCATGACCGCGTGGCTCTTGCCGGAGGCGCGGGTGACGGGCGCCGATCCGGCGTAGGCCTTGAGTGCCTTGGCGTCGGCGAAGCGGGTGCGGTCGTCGCCGATCTCGGCGAGGACCCGGGTGCTGTTCGAACAGCTCGACCGAGGCCTCGGCAAGGTCGTCCGCAGCGGCGCAGGCGGCCTCGCCGACCGGATACCCGCCGCGGCCGACCGCCTGGAAAACATCGCCCACACCCCGGGGCCGCGCCGCGAACGTGCGGGAGCCCTGCTCACCCTGGCCGACTGGGGACGGGACACCGCAGCACTGCTCACCGACGAGGACCCGGCGGTGCGCACCTGCGCCGCGCTCGGCACCGCCGGCCCGTCGGCGGTCGACCATCTGCTGGCCGCGCTTGCCGACCCCGGTGCGGTGGACGGCTGGTTCGACGAGCCGTTGCCGCAGATGGACGGCTGGTTCCGCTTCACCGTACTGGACGGGCTCCTCGAGCGCGCCGAGAGCTTCGAGCGGGTCCTTCCCGCCGCGCTCGCTCTCGTCCCGCTGTGCAGCCAGTACACCGTCGACCGGGACTGGGGCCCGCTGCTCGCCCTCGCCTTCCGAGAGTCCTACATGGCCGAAGCCGGCCTGACACCGCCGCAGAGCGCCTTCCTGACCGCCTTGGTGAAACACGAGCCCTGTTGGGGGACGATCGCCAACCGGGATACCTGGCTGCGCGCAGCCGGGCTGCCCGCGGACCGCGAGGAACTCCGAGTCCTCGTGCAGACTGCGGGGGAGTAGGAGCGCCTTTGGGGGCGGTGTTTCCCGCCGTCTGGGCCGGGCCGAGCAGTCGCACACCCGCGAGCAGCACCACCGGCCCGGCTGCCGGATGCCCGGCGCGGTTGCGTGGGGAGAACCGGTGCTGTCCCGGCACGCGCTGGGTGGTCATATGTGGCGTTTCGGCAGATCAGCCCCGGTATTGCCCTTCTGTCCTGACACTTGGTCGACGTCACCGCTGGGCCCTACAGTGCGCGCATGAATCTCCGTACCAAGAAGACGTCGGCTGCCCTGCTCAAAGGCGCGATCGTGCTCACCGGCGTGGCCCTCTACCGCGCGGCCAGAGGCTGGCAGCTCGAGGCCGATCCGGTCTTCTTCGTCTTCGTAGTCCTGTTCCTGGGAAGCGTCGGGTACACGTGGTGGTGGTACGGGGACTCTCCCAAGGCGGTGGCTGTACGGGCGAACGCAGAGGCCAAGAAGGCCGCCCGGCAGCAGTTGGGGTGAGCGCGCCCCGGCTCTCTTGTTCACCCGCATCCGCTTGTCACAAGCGTCCGTTTCGACCACGCCACTCCCCGGGATTCTCAGAACAGACTCCGGCGCGTGCGGCCTTGCGCGTTCGGGCGGGCTACGGGCCGCGGCTTTTCCTGCCGTGAGGGCCGGGTGATTCGGCCAGAGGGGGACATTGCGGCTGTCATGGTCGTGTCGGGGCTCGAATCGGTGATGGCGCGGACAGGGGGCCTGAGCGGGGACCGCGTGGATGTGGGGTGGTTGATCGGCGTGTGACCAGGCGGGATACCTTGACCTGCTCGTTCGCGGCAGTCAACCATTGTGTTGGTAGTGGCACTGCGGGGTGGCCCGGCATGTCACCATCTCGGTCGGCTGTGTCAGCCACCTGCGCGTCCTGGGCGTCGCGGGCCGCAAGACCGCGGCCCTGGCCGGGTCGCTTCGTGTGTCGGCTCTTCGGCTTCCACGGTGTCGGCATCTCCGCCACCGGCAGGCACACCAAACGCCGGTGTCGACGGGCGTGGACCATCAGAGGGGAACGAGTGACCGTGTCCGAGCAGTGTCCGCAGTGCGGAGGAACAGACAGCACCCTCAGGGCACGCCAGGCCTACGAGGGTGATCCGCCCGCTGTCGAAGTGGCCCCGCCGGCCGCGCCGCCGGTGACCGAGATCGCCACGGCCGAGCCCCGTTGGAACCCCGCCACGCGGACGGTGGCGCTGATCGTCGGCGGGTATCTGGCAGTCGCCCTGGTGGCGGTCCTGGTCGCCGATGCCACCGGGGTGGGTGTGGGGGCGGTGCTGGCCGGTGTGCCGCTGCCCGGTCTCGGGTTCTGGGTGGTGCTTCATCTGGCGCGTGGCCGGGATCCGCTGCCCGCTGCCAACGCGGAGCAGGTGTCCTTCCACAAGGTCATCTGGACCCGGCGGATGCAGGTGTGGGAGCACGCCTGGTTCTGCTCGGCCTGCCGGGTGGCGTTCTGGCCCGCCGGGGCGTTGAAGCCCACCTTCCCGGCCTCGCCGGCTGTGCCACCGCACGAGTTCCCGCTGATGGTCGCCACGATGGCCGACCGGGCCTACGCGCAGGCCTGACGTCCCGCCAGGCCCTCCTGGTGGGAACGAGCGTGCAGCGGGCTGCGCCGCGGTCGCGCCTACCGTCAGGACACCACCGGCGTGGGAGCAAACGCTGCTGTGGCATTGCACCCGGTCCGTGCTTCCGCTGGTGGGCGGGGAGCCGTGCGGTTCGCTCGAAGGCCTGCAAGTACGCCGCCGAGCGGATGCGCCGACCGTGGGACGCCGTCGCCGCTGCGCTCCCCTTCGCCAATCGGGACCTGCAGGGGTCTGTCTGCCGCAGGCCCGGCCCGGTCATGGCCCCCCCCGAGCGCTCGTATCCGTTCGGCGGCGGCTTGGTCGAGTAAGCCCAGGTGAGCCGCTGCTCGTCCGCCTCAGACACGGTGCGGCCCCGCCCACCTGTGGTGGGCGGGGCCGTATTGGGGAGTGGCCGGGTGGTCAGCTGGTGTAGAGGTTGGTGACCTGGGCGGGGGTGAGTGGGTAGGGGTAGGTGCGGACGTCGCTGACGGCTCCGTGGGTGACGTTGGAGGGGGGGTAGTTGGCGGCGGCGTCGGCGCCGATGGTGACGGGGCCGGTGGCGTTCCAGGGGGTGGGGTTGTAGGCGGAGCCTGCGTAGGTGCCGTTGACGTAGAGCGTCATGACGTGGGAGGCGGCGTCGTAAGTGCCTACGAGGTGGGTCCAGGTGTCCAGGGTGGGCGGGGTGAGCTGGAATGCCGCGTTGTAGACGCCGGTGTTGGCGTGGTCGTCGCCGGGGGCGACGAACGCCCAGGCGCTGTAGGACCGGGAGTACTGGAGGTAGTAGGAGCCGCGTTCGTTGCCGTTCTGGGTGACGAAGGTTTCCCAGTTGTTGGTGTCGGAGAGCTTCACCCAGGCGGAGACGGAGTAGCTCTTGCTGGTGTCGACGGCGGGTGCGGCGGTCTTGAAGTAGTTGCCGTTGATGACGGCTGCGCCGTTGGCGGTGCCCTTGTGGTCGGTGGTGAAGGTGGGTGTGTTGGGGTTGCTGATGCCGGTGGCGGGGTTGGCGCCGGTGGTGTCGGTGGCCTTGCCGTTGGTGTAGGTGGCGCTGGTGAGGGGCCACTGGTTCGCGCCGGCGGCGGTGGTCAGGCCGGTGGGGATGGGGGTGGTGTTGTCGTACGTCCAGGTGGGGGCCTGGGCGGTGCCGGTGAGCTTTCCGGTCAGGATGTGGATGTCACCGGTGGTGGTGATGGCCCACAGGGTGGGGTTGCCGTTGCCGGTCAGGTCGCTGTCGGAGCCGATGCGGGGGTAGGTCGTCGCGGAGACGGTGCCGCTGACCGCAGTGGTGGCGATGCCCGTGATCACGTCGTAGGTGATGGTGCTGCCGAAGGGGTCCTGGACGCTGTCGGTGCCGGTGGTGAAGGTGATCTGGGAGAGGGCGCCGGTGGAGCGGTTGCGGGCCCAGATGCCGGGGTGGCCCTGCTTGGCCCAGTCTCCGGCGGAGATGAGGTCGACGTTCAGCCAGCCGGTCGCGGCGATCCGGATCGGGTGGCCGAGCTTGGTGTCCTCCGTGGCCGGGTAGTACCAGAGCGACCCGTCGGTGCCGGCTGCGTTCTTCTCCACGGTCAGCAGACCGGTGCGGTTCTTGAAGTTCTTGGCGGGTGTCAGGTCGGTCGCGGTGGGGTCGCCGAGGGCAGCGATGGAGAGGGTGTTCGCCCAGTCCGTGTTGTTGTGGCCGGTGCAGTCCGGGGTCAGCGTGGTGACCGTGCAGGCGGGCCGGGCCAGGGTCTCCCAGCTGCCGAGGACGCCGACAGGCTTGTTGTTGCCTGGGTTCCTGTAGAGGTACAGCACAGCGTCGCTGTCCTTGTGGACGATGACGTCGTCGACGTGGGTGCCGCCGCGCAGGCTGCCTCGGTGGGTGATCCGGTAGTCGACCTGCGTGGGGTCCGTGCCCCAGGAGGTGCGGTTGGGGGCATCGGCAGGACCTGCGGTGAGGGTGCTGGTCGCGCTGGTCGCGATCGGGTTGCCCGGGACGGTGTAGGAGCGAAGGTTGCCGGCACTGTCCGGGGCGAGGATGTCGGGGACGCCGTCGCCGGTCATGTCACCGAACACCGGCGCGGGGCCGGCCGGGTTCCACGGCACGTAGAACGCGTACGGCGCGATGGGGGAGAGGTTGCCGGCGTTGTCCTTGGCCTGGACGTAGAGCCTGTTGGTGCCCCACTGGGTCGGGGTGATGCCGATCTGACTGCTGGGGCGCGCCGCGCCGCACTGCCAGGCGGCACCGGCGAGCTGCGGGTCGTAGCTCCAGCGCAGGCAGGCCAGGCCGGAGGTGTAGAGACCGCTGGGGTTCGGGTCCGTGGCGGTGAAGGGGACGCTGCCGCTCTTGCCGACGGACAGGGTGGTGGTCTGGCCGTTGCCGGCCGGGGGGAACTGGGTGGCGGGGTCGCTTACCGTGGTGGGGAAGGTGACGGTGGGCGGGGTGAGGTCGGCCTTGAAGTGGCAGGTCGGCGTGGAGGCGGACCAGGACACGCCGGGGAGCTGGTCGGTGGCCATGATGCTGAAGCCGTAGGAGTGGCCGTCTGTGATGACGCCCGCCGGCACGGAGTACGGAGCGTTGCTGCCACTGGCGACCAGCGGTGACAGGCCGCCGGCAACGTCCGGCATACCTGACTTCTGGTAGTCCCAGATGTGCGACCAGGAATACAGCTGGCTCTGGGCGGGGCTGGAGACGGTCGCGTTCAGGACGGTGCCGCCGGCCTGGTTGGCTCCCGTGCCGACCCAGGCCCAGTTGTTGGCGTTGTCGTCCGCGCAGGCCTGGTAGGTCTGGCCGGTGCCGGCGATCTGCGGCGTCGGCGAGACACCAGGGTTGGTGGGGGTGTTGGGCACGCGGTCGTACTTGATGGACAGGGACGGCTGCGGGGTGAAGCGCTTGAAGCCGTTCGCGTCGGTCTCGTTGCCGTACAGGCCGAACGTCAGCTGCCCGTTGTTGGTGTACTGCTGGAGAGTGCCCGTGATGTTGTAGCTGAAGGAGAGGTTGCTGGAGCACCCGGAGCGGCCAGAGCCGCCGAGGTCAAGGGTGCCAAGAGCGCTGCCAATCTGAGGAGGCTGGTTGTTCCAGTTCGTCTGATCGCTGATCGCACCGGTGTGGTAGAGGCTGACCGGGTATTTGGTAGTGCAGGACCAGTTCGCGGAGACGGTCTGCTGAAGGTCCAGCGACGCCGCGTTGACGACCGCGCCGCTCAGGGCGCTGATGTCGAACTGGTAGAACGTGCGGTACTTCGACGTGGGCGAGCAGCTGCCGCCCGCTGCGTAGGTTCCGCAGAAGCCGACGCCCGGGTAGTCGCTGCTGTCGCTTCCCGAGCGCCTCCAGTTCGAGGTCATCGTGGGGTAGGCGGACTGGACCCAGGTCCAGGAGCTCGCCGACGGAGCCCACGCGAGCCAGTCCGGGTCGATGTAGTACGGGGCCGTACCGGTGGCCAGGAGGTTCTGGTCGGGTGTCAGCGTGACACCTGCGGTGTCGGCGGTCACCGGCATGACGGCGGTCTTGGCGGCCGCGCTGGGCACGTCGGCCGTGCTGACGGCCGGCACGGCCTCGTCGGCGGTCTCGTCGGCCGTGGTGGCCTGGGTGAACGAGGCCTTCGTCGCCGTCGCCCCGCTGGCGGCGGCCGGGGCAGTGTCGGTGGTGGAGCTGTCCCACATGCGGGGCGCGGACGCGGTCCACCGAGGCTTGCCGTCAGCAGCCTTGGCGATGAGTCCGCCGCCGGCATCCTTGCTCACAGTGACGCCGTCCGCCTCGGTACCGAAGCGCAGGCTCTTCAGCACCGGGCTCGCCGCGGCGGCCTGCGTCTTGACGACAAAAACCGTCGTGACACCGCCGAGCTTGCTGACCGTGGCCTTGAGATCGATGTCAGGCGCGACCTCGGGGTAGACCAGGCCGTCGCCGTCCTCGTCGATCCGAGGCGTAGTCAGGGTGAACGGAACGGTCAGGGACAGGCCCTTGCCGTCCGCACTGGTCATCGTGGCGAGCTTCGTGCCGCCGCCCTTGGACAGGCTCACGCCCGTGGCCGACGCCTTCGGCGAGAACGAACCGTCGGCGTTCACCACCAGGTGGTCGTCGAGCGCGACCCACGAGGACCCGCGCTTGACCCGCTGCTGATCGGGATGGGTCCGCAGACCCAGGTGCCCGTCAGGGGTAGCCGCAGTCTCGCTGAACTCTGTGGTCAGCGACTCGACCGGCACCTCCTGACCACTCTCCTTCGCCTTCGCGATCGCCTGCTCGACCTCACCGGCCGGCGGCTTCTGCTGCGCCCGTTCCGCGTCGATCGCGGCGATCTCACTCGCCGACGGGAACGTCTGGGCGGCGGCTGGCACGGCTGTGCCGAGCAGGGCGACGACGGCGGCGAAGGCGCCGCCGGCGGCTGTCAGGCGTTGTGCGGCGGGCCGGCCGCGGCGGCGTCTGGTCACAGAAGAAACTCCCACGTACTGATGCGCCCTCAACATGCCAGTGCACAGAGGTAATACGGCACACATATCTCCACATCCCCCCCTCGCACAATGTGACTTACAGTCAGATAGTCCGTTTTGCAACGGTGGCAAACGGTATGCGAAGCGAGTGATTTAAGTCACAACCTGACTGACTGTCAAGCCATTGACCTGCACATATGTGATCTTGATAAGCTCGCCCGCCCAATTCATGATCACTTTCCGAGATTAACTCGGGAGTAGGGGAAACTCTGTGTCACCACTAAATCGGGTAAATAGGAAACGACTTACCCAGTCATCAGCAATACGCAGACTGTCCGTAGTGACAGCGGTCGGCCTGCTTGCCTCACTCGTCGCGCCGGTGTCGGTCGCCGTCGCGGCAGGGCCCGACTACTCGCGCAAGTGGACCCCGTCCAACACTGCGCTGCCCCGGACGAAGTCCGTGAACGGCAAGGACGTCCAGCCGGTCGCGGTGACCAAGCCCGCGCACGAGGTGCCGCCGACGTGGCAGCCGCCGAAGAGCCCGCGCAAGGCCCCGCAGGGTCACGCCGAGGTCCGCCTGGGCAAGGCCCCGGCCGCGGCAGCCTCCCGTGCCGCCGGCCAGGCGCCGTCCACCGGATCGGCGACCGAGGTCTCCGGCCTGCCGGTCACGCTGGCCCCGCTGGCCGGTTCGTCGGCCGGCGAGCAGTCCGTCGGTGTCGACTTCGTGGATCCGAAGACCGTCGGCGCGGCCGGTGTCCCCGGTCCGGTCCTGAAGCTGACCCGTGGTGAGGCGAAGAGCCCCCCGGGCCCGGTGCGGGTGAGCCTGGACGTGTCGAAGCTCGCCGAGAGCTACGGCGCCGGCTGGGCCGCACGCGCACGGATCGTGGCGCTGCCGGAGTGCGCACTGACCACCCCGCAGGTGGCGGGCTGTCTGCAGCAGACCCCGGTCGAATCCCACCTCGACGCCACGACCGGCAGGCTCAGCGCCGACGTCACGCTCCCCGGCGACGGTGTGTCCGGGCAGACGCGCATCCAGTCCGTCCAGGCCGGCACCGCCGCGCAGCCGATGGTGCTGGCCGCGGTCGCCGGCACCACCAGTGGTGCGGGTACCTACTCCGCAACCCCGCTGAACATCTCCCAGGCATGGGCCGCGGGCTCGTCCTCGGGTTCCTTCACCTACGCCTACCCGATCCAGGCGCCGTCCTCGCTCGGTGGCGCTGCGCCGCAGGTGGCGCTGGGGTACGACTCGTCGTCGGTGGACGGCAAGACGTCCGCCACGAACTCGCAGGCGTCGTGGATCGGTGACGGCTGGGACTACAGCTCGGGCTTCGTCGAGCGGACCTACCAGCCCTGTTCGAAGGACGGCATCGCCGGCTCCGGCGACCAATGCTGGGCGGGTGCGAACCTGACCCTCTCGCTGGCCGGGCACTCCGGTGAGCTCGTCCCGGACGACGCCTCCTGCCAGGCCGGTGCCGCGGCCACGATGGAGCAGTCCGCGTGCACGTGGCGGCTCAAGGGCGACGACGGAAGCAAGGTGCAGTTCCTCACCGGCGCCTCCAACGGCACCTGGAACGGCTCCTACATCAAGGTCACCGACACCAGCGGCACCGTCTACTACTTCGGCCTGGCGCACCTGCCCGACGCGGCCGGCAACCCGTCCACCAAGGGCCCGGACTCCGGGTCCGCGTGGACTGTTCCGGTGTACTCGCCCAACAGCGGCGACCCCTGCTACGACTCGGCCAAGGGCAAGGCGTCCTGGTGCCAGACCGCCTGGCGGTGGAACCTCGACTACGTCGTCGACCCGCACGGCAACCTGATCACCTACACCTACACGCCCGAGGCGAACTTCTACGCCCGCGGCGCAGGCCAGAACAGCGGCACCGGCGTCAACAGCTCCTACACCCGCGGCGGCGTCCTCACCTCCATCGGCTACGGCCAGCTGCTCTCCGACCAGATCACCGCGAACGGCGCCTACAACCCCGCAGCGAAGATCGTCTTCACCTCCGACGAACGCTGCGTCACCTCGGTCGCGGCCTGCGCCCCGGCCAACCGCACCACGGCGAACGCCGCGAACTGGCCCGACGTCCCCATGGACCAGCAGTGCGCCTCCACCGGCACCTGCACCAACTACGGGCCCTCGTTCTGGACCAGCAAGTGGCTGAGCAGCATCACCACCCAGGTCCGCAACAACGGCACCTACCAGGACGTCGACTCCTACGCCCTGACCCACCGGTTCGTCAACGTCGTCAACACCACCGAGTCCACCCAGGTCCCCTGGCTCGGCTCCGTGCAGCGCACCGGCAAGGACACCCAGGCCTCCGCCACCGCGATCACCCTGCCGCCGGTCTCCTTCACCGAGATGCTCCTGGCCAACCGGGTCGACGGCACCAACCTCGTGCCCTCCCGCCCCGCCTACAACCGGCCCCGCATCCAGCTGATCACCACCGAGACCGGCAGCACCATCGGCGTCGACTACTACCCCGCCGACTGCTCCCGCACCAACAACGTCATGCCGGCCACGGCCGACACCGACACCCGCTCCTGCTACAACGTCAAGTGGCACCAGCCCAACGAGCAGCCCGGCGCCGACCCCGTCGACGACTGGTTCCAGCGCTACCCGGTCAAGACCGTCACGGTCAACCCCGGCACCCCGGGCGCCGTCCCCATGACCACCGCCTACACCTACGGCGCGGCGGCCTGGCACCGCAACGACTCCCCCCTCACCGACACCAAGGACCGCACCTGGGACCAGTTCCGCGGCTACGCCAGCGTCACCAGCACCGCTGGCAGCGGCACCGACGGCCCCAAGTCCCAAAAGTCGACGTACTACCACCAGGGCATGTACGGGGACGTCACCACCGCCGGTACTCGGACCTCGACGGTCGGCGGCCCCAAGAGCGGCCAGGTGACCGACTACGACTGGCTCAGCGGCCAGGTCGTCGAGGACGACACCTTCACCCAGGCCTCCGGCACCCTCACCGCCTACACTCTCAACACCAGCAGCAACCCTGTCACCACGGCCACCCACAGCCGGGGCTCTCTCCCCGCGCTGATCGCCCGCTACGGCGCGACGAGCACGGTCTCGACCTCGAAGTCGCTGAAGGCCGACGGCTCGTGGATGGCTGCCTCCACGACGACCACCACGGACAGCGCGCACGCCAACCGCACGCTCACGCTCCTCTCCACGGCCGACGGCGTTCCGGACGTGTGCGCGCGGTTCTCGTACGCGTCGGGGCCGGACCCGCAGGTTGCGGCCCTCGTCTCGGAGCAGCTCAGCGTCACGGGCAGCAACGCGTGTACCGCCACCCCCGGGACACAGAACACCGCGTCCTGGAAGCGCGTCTACTACGACGGCCAGAACCTCGGAGGCCTCGCTGCGAAGGCCGAGGTGACGTCAACGACGAGCATCGACAGCTTCAACGGAGCAACGGCGGTGTTCACCACCGACGCGAAGCTCACCTACGACGGCTACGGTCGTGTTCTGACCATTACCGACCCGAAGACGGTCGACAGCGCGCATCTCAGCGGCGCCACCGTCACGACGGCCTACTCGGCACGTCAGGCGGGTGAGCTGCCGAACTCGCTGTCCGTGACCAGTCCCGCTCCGGCCGGAGCGAGTGACGAGGGCACAGGGCGCACCACGGTCACCGCGCTGGACACGGCCCGTGCCCTGCCGAAGAGCGTGACCGACCCCAACGGGCGGGTCACCACGGTCGGCTACGACGCGCTCGGCCGCACCACCGGTGTGTGGCTGCCCGGCCGCGCCACCACGCTGTCGCCGAACACCGCGTACAGCTACGCGGTGCCGGGCATCGTGGCCGGCAAGGCCGTTCCGCCGACCACGACCACCACCAGCCTGGTGGGTGTCGGCACCGGTGACACCTATACCTCGGTGTCGTCTACGCAGATCATGGACGGTCTGGGCCGGACCATGCAGACCCAGTCCCCTCCTGCGGTGACGTCGTACCACGGCCGGATCATCTCCGACACCGTCTACGACTCCCAGGGGCGTACGGTCCGGGTCAACAACCCCTGGTACAACGACACTGCCGCGCCCGGCACGACGCTGTACCAGACCACCACTGCAGAGGTCCCGAACCAGACCCACACCGTCTACGACGGCCTCGGTCGACCGGTGACTACGGAGTTCGTCGCCTATGGTGTCGTCCAGACGGCCACGACCGCGGCCTACCCCGGTGTGGACCGCACCGACCTGACCCCGCCCACCGGGGCGACGCCGACCAGCACGGTGACCGACTCCCGAGGTCGCACCGCCCAGCTGTGGCAGTACAAGACCGCCACCGCGACCGGCATCGCCACCGACGCCGACGTCACCACCTACACCTACACGGCGGCCGGACTGCCCGCGACCCGCAAGGACGCGGCCGGTAACACGTGGACCTACGGCTACGACATCCGTGGCCGGAAGACCACGTCGACCGACCCCGACACCGGCACCAGCACCACCGCCTACGACACCGCGGGCCGGGTCTCCTCCACGACGGATGCCCGCGGCCGCACCATCACCAGCACCTACGACCTGCTCGGCCGGCCCACCGCCACCTACGACGGCACCGCGGTCGACTCGTCGAAGCAGCTGACCGCCCGCACCTACGACACGATCCTCAAGGGACTGCCCTCCACCTCCACCCGCTACGTCGGCGGAGCCGCCGGCAACGCCTACACCTCCGCCGTTCTGACGTACGACACGGCCTACCACCCCACCAAGAGCACTATCACGATCCCCGGCACGGAGGTGGCACCCGCCTCCCCGCCGCCGGCTCCGTTCACCTACACCTACCAGGCCGCGTTCGACCCGGTGACCGGTCTGCTGACCGCAGACAACCGCTCCACGGTCGGTGACATCGCCGGTGAGACCGTCAGCTACGGCTACGACGGCTGGGGACTCCTCGGCCACTACGGCTCAGCGAGCACGACCTACGACCTGGCGAACGACTACGACGCCTACGGCCGCTCCAGCCGCACCACGGTCAACCCGTGGGGCACCCAGATCGTCGTCACCAACACCTTCGACGAGTCGACGGGCCGTCAGCTGGCCCAGTACGTGGACAAGCAGACTGCCGCCACTGGCGCGGTCCAGCAGACCACCTACGCCTACGACCCCTCGGGGCGGATCACCGCGATCCGCAGCATTCCCGACAACACCCCGTCCGCGACCGACCTGCAGTGCTTCAGCTACGACTACCTCAACCGGCTGACCACCGCATGGACCGACACCGGGGCACTGGTCATGCAGCCCCAGCCCAAGGTCGGCGGACTCGGCGCCTGCGCCAACACCACACCCACCAGCGGCGCCGTCGCCCCCGCCAAGACCACCGCCGGCGGCAGCGTCCCCTACTGGCAGGACTACACCTACGACCTCACCGGCAACCGCAAGACCCTCACCCAGCACGACGTGGCCGGTGACACCACCAAGGACGCCACCACCACCCAGGCCTTCACCTCCACCGGCACCGTCAACAACGGCAACGGCTACGGCGGGCCCCACGGCCTGATCAGCGGAACCACCGTCGTCAACGGCTCGACCAGCAACTACCGGACCTACACCTACGACGCCGCCGGAAACACCGCCACCCAGTACTCATACGCCACCGGCTACGACAACTTCACCTGGAACAGCGAAGGCAAGCTCGACACCGACCGCCCCTCCGTCCAGATCCAGGGCGTCGGCGGCAAGTGCCTCTACATGCAGGGCAGCCTCAGCACCGACGGAACCCCCGCCGAGATCACGAGCTGCAGCACCAGTGGCGCCCAGAAGTTCGCCACCACCGGCGGGCGGCTCAAGATCATGGGCAAGTGCCTCACCCCCATGGGCACCACCGACGGCTCCGCCGTCCAGCTCCAGCCCTGCACCGGAGCCGCCAACCAGACTTGGACCCCCCGCGCCGACGGCACCATCCTTAACGCCGGCACCAACCTGTGCCTCGCCGTCCCCGGCGACGTCACCACATCCGGCACCGACACCGTCGTCAACACCTGCGGCACCACCGTCCCGGCCGGCCAGAAGTGGACCGTCCCCGACAACGCCACCACCTACGTCTACGACGCGGACGGCAACCAGCTGATCCGCCGCAACCCCGGCAAGAACACCATCACCCTAGGCGGCGGTGACGAACTCACCTACGACACCGTCGCCAAGACCACCAAGGGCACCCGCTACTACCAGATGCCCGGCGGCCTCACCCTGGTCCGCCAGGGCACCACCTCCACCTGGCAGGTCAGCGACCACCACGGCACCGCAGGCCTCGCCCTCGACGCCACCACCCTCATCGAGACCCGACGTCCCACCGACCCCTTCGGCCAATCCCGCGGCACGCAGCCCACCACCTGGGCCGGAACCCACGGCTACGTTGGCGGCACCAAGGACGACACCACCGGACTCACCAGCCTCGGTGCCCGCCAATATCAACCCACCACCGGGCGCTTCATCAACCCCGACTTCATTCTCGACCCGGCCGACCCCCAGCAATGGAACGGCTACGCCTACAGCAACAACAACCCGGTCAACCTCAGTGACCCCAGCGGACTCCGCCCCGAGGGGACTTGCGGTGGATTTGGACAGTGTCAAACCCCGGAGGGGCAGCTCGTTCAAGAAATCTGGGCGCCGACAGATCATGGCGGCTGGAGCGTAACAATATCTAAGACTCAAAAAGCAATCCTTGGTAACGGGGTGAAGATTTCACCCACCAGCATGTTCAAGAAGCTTTCAGAAAAGACCAACGACTACGTTAGGGACTATCAGAAGAAGAACCACTACGTGTTCGGGGAGGACCCGACCGAGGATCGCCATCAGTGGGCGGCATCTGCCCTTAACGCCTGCCAGAAGATGCCCGAGTGTAAGAATTCCCCCACTTTTCAAGAGCTCTGGGAGGAACTCAGCAATTGGGAATGGGAGAATCTTCCCGTATTTGAGGGCGGCGACGTTGCATTTCTCACCTCGGTCGTCGGAAAGGGGCTAGCTAAGCTCAAAAAGATCGATCCGCGACCGGGAAGGGAGTCGAAGGGGTGTCCTAATAGTTTTCCGCCAGGAACGTACGTGCTTCTCGCCGATGGAAGTGCGAAGCCGATAGAGGATATTGGCGAAGGTGATGTCGTTCTCGCGGCTGATCCTGAGAATCACAGATCTGGTACTGGACGAGTCGCAGCTGTCATCTATACCCCCGACGACACCGAATTCACCACACTCAGCGTCATCAACGCTGAAACTCTGGCAATAGGTACCATCACTTCAACAACTCACCACCCTTACTGGAATGAGGCCAAGCGCCGCTGGACCGACGCAGGCGACCTGAAAGTCGGCGATCGAGTAAAAACGACGACTGGCGCGGCAATGGTCGTTGCGGTTAGCTCCCAGATCGTCCGCGCTCAACCCGCATATAATCTTGCAATTGCAAATATTCATACATATTATGTGCTGGCGGGCGAGACTCCGATCCTCGTGCACAATTCCGGCTGCTTCGAGCTAACGGACATCGGAGGTGGCAATTTGCAGACTCCCGCCGGCTTGATTTACGGGCCAATGAATGGCGGAGAGAAGCATCGCATATTCCATCTTGGCGCCCACACGGCAGAGCCTGTGAAGAATAAGAGCAATCACAGCATTTTTTCTGGAAATGCGAGCCCGCTAGAGCTTGTGGATGAGGCGTGGACGCGAAGGGGTGCTGCCGAACCTGGGGATCCTGGCGCGTATGTTGTTAATATGGGGCGAGTGGTCGGAAGTGATGGTCAAATGTCGATCAGGATCATTGTAAAGCCAGGCACAACTGAAGTCATCACCGCCTACCCATACTAAAATATTGATTGGAGCTTCAAGTGGTTGAATGCCCTAGGTGCGGTCAGGGAGTTATTGAGAGGGTTAAAGTGACCCGGTTCTCTCTGTCGATTGCAAAGTGCTCGGAATGTGACGCGATCTGGCCAGCTGAAGGAACTATCCAGCGGTCTAATTTCGTTCAGTTCCAGACCTTCTTGGACCTGCTGGGAGAAGCTGAATCAGATACACTTTACGAGTATCTCGGGCAGCTCTAGCGCAATATGATGGCGGCCCACCACTTTAGTGGTGGGCCGCCATCATATTAGCCTGGAACGGGTAATTTTCCGGCGGAGTGTGAAGGATCTGATGGGTCGCGCGCGTTGATACTCCAGTGAGAGTTCTTCGTTTTCCCTTGTCAGCGGCCCGGTGGCGGTGAGTGTAGCCGGGCCGCGCCGGGGGTGGAGGGGTGTTCGCGGGGATGTCGCGCGAACGAGTGGCCGCGGCGCATGTAGTGGCAGCGCCGCGGACAGACCCTCAGTGTGAGCGACGATCTGACGGATGTGTGGGACGGGAACTGACCGAACTCTTCCTGCGGATCGGGGCTCGCTTCACGCGGGTGGAGCCGCGGAGGCGGATGCGGGACTACGTGTGCGGACTGTTGGGTCCGGTGGGGCGAAAGAACAGCTGGCAGCAGTTCGCCGGGCACCCGGCCCCGCATCGGCTGCAGCACCTGCTCGCCCGCGCCTACTGGAGCGCGGATGAGGTCCGCGATGACCTGCAGGCCTACATCGGTGAGCAACTCGGCACCCCTGACGGTGTCCTGATCCTCGACGACACGAGCTTCGTGAAGAAGGGCACCGTCTCGGCCGGCGTGCAGCGCCAGTACTCGGGCACTGCTGGGGCTTGTATCTGAATAACTGTCAGGTTGGATCTCCCTTGCCGGCGGACTCGGGCAGAAGGGTTTGGAGCTGTTGGAGGGTTCGGGCGGGCGGTCCGGGCAAAGGCGTGACGTCGATGCAGTGCAGGTCCAGGAGCCGGTGGCCGTCCTGGAACTGGTTGGAGAGGTTGGTGCGGGTGACGCCCAGCAGCTGGGCCATGAGAGTGCTGGTGATCGCCCTGCGGCGGCGTAACAGGGCTGCCAGGAGGCGGTGGTAGTGGTCGATGCTGCTGGTCTGCGGGTGGAGGTAGCTGCGGGGACGGTGGAAGCGCCGCTGGAAGGCGGCCTCGGCGAGGGCGTCCCAGTACGGCTCGGAGACTGCCACCAGGCGTTCTAAGTCGGCCGGCGGCATGCCGGTCAGGGCCGGATTGCTGAGCATCTCGGTCAGGCCGGGGTCGATCCGGCGGGCGGCCGGCGTGGCCTGTAGAGGTCGGGGTGGAACTACCGCTGCCCGGAAACGGACCTACCTGGCCTCGTGGAACATCGGCTGATGGTCGCCAGCGACAGTTCTGGATGAGTGAGCATTTTCAGCGTTGCCTCTCCAGGGTGAGGACCGCCCTGGCGGCTGACGTGAGCCAGTTGGGGCTGCAGCGGGCGTGTCGGAAGATGCGCCAATGCTTGAGGGTGGCGACGCCGCGCTCGACCGGACAGCGGAGCCTGGCATGGGCCTTGTTCAGGGACCTCTCCTTCGCGGTCAGCTCGCGTTTGGGCCGGCGGCGAACCGGAACGGCGACGCCTGGGCCGGCTCCGGTATAGGCCAGATCCGCGAGCGCCGGGATCCGCAGCCGGGCGCAGGTCTCGACGATCCGGTGGTGCCGGGCCGCGGTCAGGTCGTGGATTCGGCCCGGCAGCGGTCGTGAGATCCACGCGAGCTTGCCAACGGGATTGGTGATGACCTGCAGGTTCACGCCGTGGCGGCGGTGCTTGCCGCTGTAATCGGCACGGCCGTCGCCGACCCGGTCGCACTCGGCCAGGGTGCCGTCGACCAGTACGTATGCCCCGTCCGTCTCGCGAAGGGCCCGGGTCAGCCCCGGCGCCTTGCGGGCGAGATGCCCGGTCACCGCACGAACGTAGGCGTGGGCCGTACCCACGCTGATCCCGAACCCGGCCGCGATCTGCGCGAGCGTGTCGTGCTTGCGCAGGTACACCAGCGCGACGATCGCGCGTTGCGACGGCCGGAGCTTGCAGCGCCGGTCACCCTCACGGGTGACAATCAGCATGGTGACCCACTCCACCAGCGCGTGCGGCAGGTCAAGTGATGCAGGATAGACAACCAACGAGGCTCTCCGGCCACCGAGTTGAGACGTCAGACATCTCACTCAACCGCCGGAGAGCCTCGCTCGTTTCGCTGCCCGCTGACGTCACCCAGCCGTCACCCGATCGGTGCCCGCGCTGAAAACGCTCACTGCCAGCGGCGAGCCTCTGCTCTGCCCGGCCGCCGACGCAGCCCTTGCCCTGCTGCGCCGCGCGCTCGGGGAACACCTCACCCGTTGGTAGGCCGGACCCACCGCCGCGACCGCGCGCTGGCCCGCGCGATGGACAGCTCCAGCAGCGCGGCGCGCCTATGGACAGACTCTGCAGAGTCCGCTGCACGTCACCGCGATGGTGCGGTCGACGCGCGCGTTCCGCACCTACGCCAATTCGAGTGCAATCCGATCAACTCCCCTCGGCGGCAATCCTCTTGTGGGAACCTGTCCGCACCTTGAATTCCCACCTTGGGGGGCGTAGTGAATCGAGCACTGGGGTCGGTGGATGTCGGCCTGGTCTTCAGTGATCCGGACGGCGTGGAGGCAACCGAACGCGAGATGGAGTCGCTGCTCGAAGAGCTCCATCAGCTTCCACTGCTGCACTTGGAACACGCTCCGGCACCGCTGGCTCCCCACGGCACTCGGGCTGCTGACACCACCCTCTACAGCTCCCTCATCTTGAGCCTGGCGGGAGCGCCTGCCGTCCGATCGCTGATCCTGCTGGTCCAGGACTGGCTGGCCCGCCGCACCTCGGGCAAGGTCACGCTCCGGATCGGTGACAACGAACTGATCCTGGAGTCAGGATCACCCGCCGAGCGCCGACGGAACGTCGAAGCCTTCCTCGCGCACCTCGCTTCCACCAGCGGCGCGGAGGCATCCGATGGCTAGGCGGGCCCTGGTGCTGGCCACCGAGACATACGACGACCCCAAATTCGACCCCCTTCCTCGTGCAGCAGCCGACGCCGCACAACTCCAGGGCGTTCTCAGCGACTCTGCGATCGGCGAGTTCGAGGTGAACGTCCTGTTCAACGGCTCGGCACGAAGCTGGATGAAGTCGATCGAGCATTTCTTCAAATCCGCTACCAGCGAAGACACCCTGCTGTTGCACCTGTCCTGCCATGGACACAAGGACCTCCGTAACCGGCTGCACTTCGTCACCAAGGACAGCGAGTTCGACTCGCTCGCTGCCACTTCGGTCAGCGCCGACTTTGTTGCCGACTGGATAGATCAGAGCCGTAGCCGGCGCATTATCCTATTGCTCGACTGCTGCTACAGCGGAGCTTTCAACAGAGGAATGCGTGCCCGCGGCGACAAGCAGGAGAAAATCGAGCTCACGGAGACCTTCGAAGGCAGTGGCCGGGTCGTCATCACCTCCTCCACCTCACTTCAGTACAGCTACGAATCCGCACCCGGAGACAACCTCGCCAGCAGAGCCAGGGGCGAAGCCTCGGTATTCACTTCCGCAGTCGTACACGGTCTGCGAACTGGAGAGGCCGACCTCGACGAGGACGGCATCGTCAGCGTCGACGAACTGTACAGCTTCATCAGCAGCTGGGTTTCCAAGCGGATACCAGCCAGACACCAACGTGGAGCGTCACTTCAGCCGAGGGAAAGCGCTTCGCGCTGGCCCGCAACCCGAATGCCGCCAGAATGGCAGAACTGGCCGAAAAAGCACTTGACCAGGCGATCAACGGCGGCGGCGAGGTGTCCAGTCCCACGGAACGGCAGGCACTCGCCATAGCCGCCCGCCGAATGCGGGAGTCAGAAGCCGAGGCAGCCGAGCTGAGGGCCGCGAGCGAGAGGGACCGAGAAATAGCGGCCCGCAGCAACAGTTCTCGGGCCCGAACCTTCCGAGAACTGCTGCGGGTCCTGACCCTCCTGTTCGGGGTCGTCGGAGGGGCGATCGGATTGTGGACGGCATCGTTCTGGGTTCCCGGCTTCACCCTGCCCAACAATGGCGGTAAATTCCTGGCACTGGCGATCTGCGCCGCAGTCCTCAACGCCACCTCTTTCGCCGTGATTGTCGGAACGATCAAGGCGTCAGTCTGGGGGGCAGAGAGCATGAAAAGCTTGATCGTGGAGGAGCAAATGCGTTCCTGGGGAAAACCGACCCGCCGAAATCCCCTCCGCCGCCTCTTGCTCGGCGCCGCCATGGCACTCCCGTTCTTCGCGCTCGCCGCCGAGGTAATCTGGCTGGCACCCGCGAGCCTCCGCCTCGGAGGATGGATTTCTGGTCTTGCGGCATTCCCCGTCGGTCTCCCCTCCGGCTGGGGCGGCGTGCTAGTCACACTGTTCGAAACCGTCGGAGTAACCATCGTTGGAGCCATAGCCCGTGCACGCACACCAAACCATGAGGTCCACGAAGTAAAAGGACCCGGCTACATGCAGCGGGTCGAATACAGGAAGTTCGGTCCTTTCCGCCTGAGGACAGAGCACCGGCAGGGCCGGGACATTGACTTCTTCTAACCCGACCGCGGCGAATTGGGCGTCGTGCAACGGTGTGCGCTCGACGCCCACGCCTCGGGCATTCGTCCTATCGTCGGTGGAGAAGATGGCGCTTGCTGCGATCGGCTCCGCGGCACTGTCGCCGCCCACCAGCTCAGCGTTTACTGACTTCGGCTCGTCAAGGTGAAGCATCCCGGTTTGCCTGGGTTTGTTGCGGTGGCGGTATCCGACGGTGTGACTGGGCGTTTTCGTCCCTGACTTCGGAGCTCAGGTGCCGCGCCAGGTCGGGGTGGTCTCGCCGCTGAGTCGGCGGGTCATGAGGCCGATCATGGCGATGTAGATCATGGCTCCGGAGCGGCCGGGAGGGCCTCGTAGCTGCGGGCGACGCGTCGGTGGAGCCAGTCGGCGAAAGGCCCTACCCGACTTGGTGCAGAGAAGATCGAGCGAGCACCACACTCCGGGCGGGGTGGTCGTCCAGATGGCCAGGCACTAACCCGTCTGTCCGGCCTGGGCGCGCCGGTAACCACCAACACGGTGACCGGGCGGCCCGCGGGTGCGGGTGTGCGCGGTCCCGGCCCACGATGGCCGACTCTGCCTGATCCGCCGCCTTCGTTCGGCCGGCCTCCAGCACTCACTGCCTGACTGCCTGACCGAGGCCGTCGCCGCGGTCGAGCAGAACGCATCAGACCGCGCACCGGGAAAACCCGAGCGCCCGTCCGCGCCAGCTTCTACAGTCCTGCCATGGCTCCCACCTCCGATCTGATCGCCCGCGCCGCACGCAACGCCATTCGGGGGCTGATGAGCGGCCTCGCGCAGGCCGCCATCTGCGAGTACTGGGAGAACGAGCACTTCGCGCCGAATCCGGACTTCACCGCCGAAGGTGAAGGAGGCGTCCGCAAGCAAACCTTCGACTCCTACGCCTCGGCCGTCGATTGGACCGACGAAGACCAAGCCCGGCGTGCCCTACGCGTCTTCGAGAGTCTCCTGCGCAGGGTGGACCGCGACGTCAGACGGTTCAACGACACCGGACTGGACTCCGACACCCTTGCTGACCTGCGGGAGGCTTTCGCCCGCACCGGTTGTCTGCTCGACGATGACCTGCGTATTCACCCCCCACGCGTCGCCGGCCTCACCGTTCGGGCAGAGGCGCTGTCAGGCGCCTCCGGAATCAAGGCCGAGCTCGACCGTCTGCGCCGCTTCGGCGCCGACTACCCCGACGACGCCATTGGCGCAGCGAAGCAACTGATCGAGGCCACCGCCAAGTTCGTCCTGCTGCAGCGAGGCCTTCCCGTCGACGATCGCCATGACGTTCCGGCGCTCGTCAAGCAGGCCCAGCAGTCGCTGCTCCTCCACCCCGGGGCGCTCCCCGGCCCTCGGTCCGGTGACAGTCCCGACAATGCGGAATCCATCAGGCGAGTCCTTGGCGCTCTTACCTCGGCGGCGGTGGGGGTGGCTGAACTTCGCAACCGCTTCGGCACCGGCCATGGCCGACTGGTGGCTCCGACGGGCCTGGGGCCGCGCCATGCACGCCTCGCCGTCGGTACCGCGGCTACCTGGTGCGAGCTGATGCTCGACACCCTCGCTGACCCTGACGCGCCCTGGCGGAAACTGCCGGTGCAATCTGCTGACGGCACGACCACCTGAACCCGGCTGGCTGAGGTTCACCAAGGACGCTGCGGCGTTCTGCGCGAAGGTCAGTATCGGCGCCGTCGACCAGAAGGCGCTCGCTCTGTGGGCGGAGGTACCGGCAAGGCGCCCTGGAACTGACGTAGCCCGGCCGCCAGTCGCTGTCTCGTGCGTACGCGGGCGCAGCCACCCGGCACTGGCCTGGGGCCGTCCGGGAGAAGCGCAGCGACCGGGTTCTGGATATAAGGCAGCACCCACGCTGCCAGGGTGGCAGCACCGGTGCTGCCACCCTCTTGCTTCGTCGGGGGCGATCGAACGGGCCGCGGGCCCGGGTCGGGGGACTCGGCGGAGGCCGGCCGGGATCGCGCGTCGCGCGCGTAGCCACCTGTAGGGGGCCTTCGGCGCCCGAGAGGGGCTCTCATAGGGATGTCCGGCTGGTGGGGAGGCCCCCTTCGTCAACGGCGGGGCCTGTGACGGAGCACCGTACTTTGCGAGTGATCGTTTAGAACCTGCTGGTCAGCACCATGGCGGTGCAGGGCAGTTTGCGAAGGAGGAGCGCGATGCCTTGCGAAGCGGTGCCGTCCGGTTGTTCGCCCGCCGTTGCTCCGCGCGGCCGACTGCGCTGCGGCTTGGCTGCCTATTCGGGATCGTCGGTCTCTGCGGGGATGGTCCAGCGCAGCACGGTGGTGGTGCCGGCCCGTTCCAGGGTGACGGCGTAGACCTGGTCCCAGGCACGTTCACCGCGGTGGCGCATGGAGTGATCACCCGGCTCCCAGCCCAACTGCAGGACCTGGGACCCGTCGAGCTCGATCTGCCCGGCCAGCAGGGGGTGAATCTCGCCGTCCCGCTGGAGCAGGTGGAAGTGGGTGCGCGCATCCATGGAGACCACCAGGCCGGAGCGGGGCGCCCAGCTGCGGATCCGGTCGGCGAGCTCGTGGGCCTCGCGCAGCGGGAGTTCGAGCCTCCCGTAGGGCCCCTGGCCGCCGTATTGGGGGGTCCGTTTGCCGCCGAAACGGGCGTGGGCGTCGTCCTCGTACTTCCCCCAGTAGGTGACATCGGCGAGCCCGTCGATCGACTCGCCGGACAGCCCGACGAACGAGTCGAGGGCGCGGGCATCCCCGAGGACCATGCCGCACCGGTCGACCGGCAGGTCACCGAGACGGACCGGCTCTCCGCCAAGATCGCCCGGCCAGGGCAGGCCGAGGTCGACTTCCAGGAGAGCGATGACCTGCCCGTCGTACGAGTCCCACGTCTGCGCGCGGACCTTCAACGGCCGACCGGCCGCGGCCGGCACCGCGACCGCCTCGCAGAACCACTCCTGGCTCGGGCCGTCCTCAGGCTCGTGGAGGTGGCCGCCGCCCTGCTCCGCCGCAGCCGTTGCCCGCACGGACAGCGGGTCGCCATGCTCGGGCCACTGGTCGATCCAGCCGGCCATCCCCAGGACCAGCACGCCGGACGGTGTTGTGACAACTGCGAGGTCGACAAAGGGCTCGCTCATCCGTTGATTCAACCAGGAGCGGATCGGCCGACCCCTCCGGCCTTGGCGATGCGGAACCGAAGTCGCACACCAAGCTGCTCCGCTGGCAAACTGCGGTGCTCCGTCACAGCTCACCCCACGCAATCCAGTGAATCAACGCCATCTCTATGGAATTTGACCATGCAATATGGATAGGGTGTCGGCATGGCACTCAGTACGTTGGAAACGTTGCGGCTCACGGTGGCCGCGCTGCGGCAGCGGACCGGGGAGAGTCAGGCTCAGTTGGCCGCGGGTGTCGGTCTGACGCAGGACAAGGTGTCCCGTCGTCAGTCGGGGGCGCAGGCTTGGACCCTGGATGAGGTCGACGCCCTGGCCGCGCACTGGGGGATGGCGCCGCTGGACCTGCTCGCCGGCCCCACCCACGCCGTCCTGTCCCTGACCTGGCCCCCGCACGCCGCAGCACCGCAGGCCGTCCCGGCCAGCTTCACCACCACCCCGACCGAGCCCGTCCCGCCCGCCGTCCCGGCTGCCGCACCGGTGCAGCCCCCCGCCCCGGCCCCCGTTGCCGAGCAGCTCTCGGTGCCTGCGGACTACGACCGCGGCCCGGATGGCGAGATCCTGGACCACGAGGCGGCGCCGTGCGAGCGCTGCGCCAAGCCGGTCCGCCACCGTGTCGCCGGCCGCCCGATCCACCTCGGCGGCTGGTGCACCCCCGCCACTCCCGCTGCCGCCCCTGCCTCCGTTGCCCAGCTTGTCCAGGCCGCCCCCGCCGAGGCGCCGGCCGCGCTCGTCCAGGCCGCCACCGAGCACGCCCCGACCACCCCCGCCCCGACCACCCCCGCCCCGGCCGAACAGCCCCCCACGGCCACCCCGGCGCAGGCGCCCGCGCCCACCCGGCCCGCTGCGCCCAGGCCCGCGGCCCGCCCGGCTCCCGCGGCTGCGCCCCGTCCGGCGCCTGCCGCTGCCGGGTTGTCTCGTTCGGAGTACGCGGGTACGGGTCGGGATCTCGGCTACTACCTCGACATGATCACCTCGGCGGTGGATCAGGCCTTGGAGGAGCACGGCGGTGACACGGAGGCGGCTTCGGCGGCGTTGGAGAAGAAGGCGATTCCGAACGGGATGGCGTTGTTCGAGGCGACCCGGGTCGGTGCCGCGTACGAGCACACGGTGTATCCGGACCGCCTGGAATTCCTCAGCAAGAAATCCCGCAGCGGCGCGGACGACGTGTGGGAGGGCCGCCACAAGTGGGAGAACGTCCCGCTGATGGAGGCGGTGCGCCGCGGCGAGGGCGGGGTGGTCGTGGATGTCCTGGACACCAACGCCGCCTACTGCAGCGCGCTCAAGTGCCACCTGCCGATCGGCAGCCTGGTCCACCAGCCCGACGGCGGGTTCGACCCCAAGCGCTCCGGCATCTACCTGCTGCCCAAGCGCCCCGTCTGGGACCACCCACACCTGCCCGACCCGATCGGCAACCGCCACGAGACCGGCCCGGTGCTCCTGGACGGCGCCACCGTCCGCCTGCTGGCCCGCTGCCACAAGCTCGGCCTCGCCGACGCCCCGCACATCACCGAGGCCTGGACCTCCGGCGCCTCCGAGGGCCTGCTGGAGAAGTTCCGCCGCGTCCTCACCCAGGCCCGCGAGAACGCCATCACCGACGGCGACACCGTGACCGAGAAGTACGTCAAGGCCATCTACGCCAAATTCGCCTCCACCATCGGCGAATCCACCTACAACCGCGACATCCGCCGACCCGACTGGATGCACATCATCCGCTCCCAGGCCTTCGCCAACCTCTGGTACAAAGCCCACCGCGCCCACACCGCCGGCCTCACCGTCGTCCGACTGCGCGGCACCGACGAACTCCACGTCACCGGAGAAACCGACTGGCGCACCGTCTTCACCGAAGGCCGCCTGACCACCCAGATGAAACTCAAGGACCAGTACACCCTGCCCCCGAGCCGGAAGCGGAGCGCCTGAACGTGTCGACCGACGGATGGAAGAACTTCGGCCGCTACGGCGCGAACCTGGACCCCGGCAACATCCACGGCAAATTCGCCCTCGCCCGCGCCCTGGAAGACGCCCTGGAGCGCCTCATCATCGAGGGCGGCATCAAGTCCCCCGCCACCAGCCGCCGCGGCCTCATGGCCCGCCTGCGCTACCTCACCGAGACCAAGGGCGGCGCCCAGGCCCTCGCCGACGCCGGCGTCACCGTCACGCCCGCCACCGTCAAGGCCTGGCGCCGCGGCAAGCAGCGCCCCAGGCCGGCCACCCTGGAGGCGATCGACACCGCCTACTGGAACCTGCGCGCCGCGAACGTCCTCGCGAACTCCGGTGCGTTCAAGCAGCACCTCAACCGCGCAGGGCGCGGCACCCGTGTCGAGATCCACCCCGTCAACCAGGACGTCGTCGACGAGCCGCGGCGCCGCGAGAACCTGCGCGTGCGCACCTTCCAGGTCCGCTACGTCTGGGACGACGCAGTCGACGCCCTCACCGCCGGCGACACCGACAAGCTCGAAGAGATCTGGGACGACATCATCGCCGACATGGACTCCGACTGGGGCGCCTACACCTACGTCTCCCACATCGGCCTCGGCGCCTGACCCGGCAGCACCACCCCCCGGGCCACAGAGTGCGGAAGACGCCGAGCCCGCTGTGGCGGCGATCCCTGCAGACGTCGGGGATCTTCGTCGGCGGCGGGCACGCGGTGTGTCAGAGGTTGGGCAGTTCCTCGCCGAGGCGCGGCTCGCGGCCCTCGGTCAGCCAGAACAGGTAGCCGCGCAGGTAGGTCTCCAGCCCGTCCTCCAGGTAGGCGGCGTACCGGTGCAGGGCTTCCGGCTCGTTCCGATCGTCGGCCGCCAGTTCCGCCGTGATCCAGTCCCGGACGTCGGCCCGGCGGGCCCACCATTCTCGTACCGCCTGCGGGGTCCAACGCTGGTCGCCGTCCCATGCGTAGCCGCCCATCGGCTCGCTATGGGCGATCTCCAGCAGGCCGGCCACCTCGCGCGGGTTGGCGGGCTGGCGGTAGACGAACTCGTAGTGCTCGTCGCTGGAGAGCACGTGCTCGGGCAGGTAGTACGGGCCGTTCAGTCCGGTGTCGGTCACGCCGGCGTAGAACGGTCCCGGAACGTTCAGCCAACTGCGGTCCTCCCAGCGCCCTTCGCCCACCGAGCCGGCCATGTCCCGGGCGGTGGGCAGCGGATCCCAGTACGCCAGGTCCTGCCACCGCCCCTCCACGGGGTGCAGGAGAAGCCGCCCGCGCATCCGCGCGGCCGCCTGCCGCAGCTCCCACTGGTGGGAGAAGGGCCTATCGGGTCGGCGGACCCCTGCCCAATTCTTGATCCGGGACCACCAGCCGACCGACCTGCTCACGTGCGCCTCTTCCATGCCGCCCACCCTAGGACGCGGCACTGCACCGGCTCTGACGCCCGCCGCGGTCCGGTCGCACATCAATGGCGTTGAGCTTCCGGGCGCCGCTGCGCCTCCGGGGCGGGTATCCGGCGGCCGGATCCGTGCCCCTGCGGTCTCCTGGCGGCTCGCCCGGTGGTGTCCGTAGGAATGGGTCCGCAGGGCGCCGTGGGGGGCCGCCCTGGGGAGGGTGGTACCGCTCTCCGCGGCTGGCGAGGCGACGGGGTCGTCGCAGCTGGCCGCCCTGAACCGCGCGCCGGGCACGGCCCCAGTCCGGGGGACCGCTGTCCTGCCCGGCGCGCGAAGGCATCCGCCGGGGTGGCCCGAGGCGCTGGCCGGTGCAGTTATGTCCAATGCTCGACGGAGTTCAGTTTTTCGATCATCGGCGCCAACCGGATCCACGACCTCGCCCCGACCACCTGGACCACGGCGCTGCGCACCGGCGACGACACCACCCGCAAGAGCGGCCTGGAGAGCCTTGCGGTCGGCACCTGGAAACTGGAGCCCTGGGTCTGGCGGCACACCGTCCTGCGCTCCCGCTTCGACACCACGGGCGAGTGGTTCTCCCTCCACCACTTCCAGACCCCCGCAGGCGAGCCGCTGCGCCTGTACGTGAACTTCGAGCGCCCCGTGACCCGGACCCGCATCGGGATCGACACCTTGGACCTGCTCGTCGACCTGGTGGTCGAACCCGACCTCTCCTCGGCGACGTGGAAGGACGAGGACGAGTACGCGCACGGCCGCCGCCTCGGCTTCATCACCGACACCGACCATCGAGCAGTCGAACAAGCTTGCGAGCGCGCCCTCGCCCTCCTCCAGGACCGGGCGGGCCCGTTCGCTGCTCCGTGGCCCGCTTGGACGCCGGATCCCACCTGGCCCCTGCCCGAACTTCCCGACGGTGCTGACAGAACGGCCCGGTAGGGTCACCGCGCAACCCAGCAGCCCTCACCGGCCCGGGCCGGCCGTGGCCTCGGCGGCCGCGCGCAGCCGGCCCGCCGTCGCCGCAGCCGCCTCGCGGACCACCGCGTCCTGGCTGTCGGCCAGCAGCCCGAGCAGCTCCACCGCCGCGGTCAGCGCCAGCACCGGCACCGCCGCCTCGCGCAGCAGCAGGAGCTGCTCGGCGGCCCGGTGGCCGGCAGCCGTGGCGGGAGCGGCAGCGGGCAGCATCGCGGTCAGCCCGCTGCCCAGGCCGGGCCGCCGAGAAGAGATGGAGGGGTACGTCATGCCCGCACAACCACCCCCGGCCCGCCTACGTCGAGGCTGTTGGCCCGACCGGTCGGCTACGCGCTCAGTAGTCGGTGGTGTTGATCCTCCGCGGCCCGTACGGTCGGTCCATGGTGATCAAATCGGGCGAACCCCGCAGGCTCGGCATCCCGGCCCCCGAGGCGCGACTGCGCTTCGAGACGGAGCGACAGGAGACCGGGGGCGGGCCGGGGCGCAGGTTGCTCGTGGTCAAGGGGGAACCCGCTTTCGAACTCAGCCCGTGGTGTGGAACGTGCCAGTTCCTGTTTCGTCGGTTGGTGACCTCCAGAGAGACGCTGTCGCTGGAGAGCGTGCAGGAGAGGCTCACCGGCACGCTGACGGATCCGGACGACGATGAAGTGGTCGGCGCGTTCGGCGCGCTGCTGCCGGAGGGCGAGTACCTTCCGGTCCTGCTCCAGGTGAAGCCCCGCCTTGTCGTTCCCGGCCGGGAAGGCGACTACTTCAGCGGTGAACAGGTGGCCACGTGGGGGCTCGACCAGTTCTGGGGCCTCCCGGAGCACCCACACACTCCGTACTACCGGTCCTTCGAGACGGCAGTCGATGCGTCCACCCATCTCTATGAGTTCGTCGTGCCCATGGTCCCTCCAACGTGGAACGAGAGGGAGCGCGTGGAGGAGTACGTCGAGCTCATGAACCGGGGAACGGTCCCGACAGCTGTGGCGGTCTCAACACTGGACGTTTGCCAGCCCGCCATCGACCTGGCGGCCGACTACTACCTGCACTGGGGTCTGACGCACTTCCTCCTCGACGGCCACCACAAACTGGAGGCTGCCGCCATGGCCGGCCGCCCCGTGCAGCTCCTCTCTCTCCTGGCCCTGGGGGAGGGCCTGGCTGGGGCTGAAGACTGTGCTCAACTGCCCGCCCTGCGCGGTCAACCTCGCTCGATCCGGGCGATCAATACCTGAACCCGGCACGGGCCGTACGAGGATGGCAAGCCCGAGCAGGAAGGCATTTTCAACCGACCGGCTGACCGCCTGCACCGGGCGCTGGACAGACCCTTTTGGCTCCCGGAGAGGCCAGCGCCGTGCAGCCGCCGACGATCGGATCCATGGCCTTGCAGCCCCGCAGCGTGGCTTTGTTCACGAGTTCCGCCCTTCTCGCGAACAGAGCAAGCAGCGTGTTGATGGTCGAGTCAGTGGGGGGAGATGTTCACGGGTCTGCGGATGCGGCAGTTCGAGCACACCTTCGCCCGCATGAAGAACCACAAGATCCTCCGCGACAAGGTTCAGCAGGGAGGCTCGAGAGCGTAGCCGTGGTCGTCGGTGGGGACCGGTGTCTTTGCTTCTTTCGCCGCGCGTTGCTCGGCGACCATGGGCAGAACGGCGAGCGCCTCGGCGGCGCGACCATGGGTGGCCAGGATTTCGGCCAGGTCCGACAAGTGAGCGGTTCCGCCGGCCCGGAGCAGCGCGAGGGCTTCCTCGACACGGCCCGAGTCCGCGAGCAGCCAGGCCTTTGTCTCCAGGAGGCGGTATTCGTCTGCGGGCAGGGTCGCGGCGTACTCGAGGGCTTCGTCGTACCGGCCGGCCTCGCCCAGCAACCACAGCCGGTTCGAGGAGAGCCAGGAGAAGTGGTCCTCGACGAACTCGGTGCTGCGTTCGTCGAGGAGCGCCAGGGCGTCCTCGGGACGCCCGGCCTCCTGGAGGAGGTGGATGACGCCCTCCAGGAGGCAGGCATCGTGGTAGTCGAACGTAGGACGTCCCACCTCGACGGCTTCGTCAAGGCGACTCCGGCGGGCCAGCAGTTCGATCAGGGGCCAGCGGAAGCGGTCCGGATGCTCGGCGGAGTCGATGAACTCCCGCAGGACCTGCTCCGCCTCCTCGGCCCTCCCGGCGTCTTCGAGGGCCCGCGCGTAGTACCGGAGAGCGACGCCCGCCCGCGGTCCGGTGCCCAGTTCGCGCAGCGCCTCGACGTGCCCGTGCCGCAACAGGAGTTCGGCGTACGCGGTGAGGGTGTTCTGGACCAGGAAGCGGCCTGCGGCTACGTCTTCGCCGAGGATCCGGATCGCCTCGTCGGCACGGCCGGAACGTTCGAGGACAAGGGCCTGCAGCTCCTGCGCATTGCTGCAGGGATGGTTCCACCGCGCCTTGCCCCGGGCGTGCCGGGCGCTCTCCGCGAGTGGGTCCAGCAGCTCCAGCACCCGCTCGTCCCGGTCCTGTCCTTCGGTGATCTCGACCAGGGTCGACGTCAGCCACCAGCCGCCGAGGCGGGGCAGCAGGAAGTCGATCGCTTCGTCCACGCGCCCGGCTGCGGCCAGGAGTTTGACGAAATCGAAACACGCGCCGTCCGACTCGGGGCCGGTGTTGTCCGGGCGGGCCAGTTCCAGAGCCTCGTCGATCCGACCACACCGGATGAGGGTGTGCGCCATCGCCAGGACAGCGGACCGCTCGCCCGCCGCGACGAAGGGCTCCAGGACGCCGCGGGCCCGCTCGTGTTCTCCGACCCGGCACAACTCACGGGCGGCCGCCTCAGCACAGGACCACTCGCCCTGCTCGTACGCGGCCCGGATCACCAGCTCCAGGTGCCCTCCCTCCAGCAGGAGGTCCACCAGCCTCCAGGAGTCTCCACGGTCGATCGCCGGCCATTCAAGATCATCGATGCTCACGGCCGCCAGCGTAGAGAGGCCCGCTGACACTCAAGACGGTGGTTCAGGTCGCGGCTTTGATGGGGTGAGGCGCACCCGCCCCACCGGCTGCGCCTTACCGGTATCACTGGCCAACTGTGGTCATCGGCCGAGGGGGCCGGGCCGACGCATGGCCGATCAAACCGGTTGAACAAATGTCTTACACGATTGTCCCACTCCGGGTTATGCTCTTCCCGTCGATCAAGCCGTCGACCACATCCGACTCTTCGGGGGACCAGACATGACCAACCTGACCGCGACCACGCCCGCCACCGCTTCCCGGGCCGAACTGTCCATCGGCGGTCGCCGGCTCTCGTACCTGGACTTCGGCGGCACGGGCCGGCCGCTGGTCGCCCTGCACGGGCACCTGTCCGAGGGCGCCACCTTCGCCGACCTGGCCGCGGCGCTCGGCCCCCAGTGGCGGCTGATCGCCCCGGACCAGCGCGGCCAGGGCGAGTCCGACCGCGCCGCCGACTACTCGCGCGACGGCTACCTCGCGGACCTGGAGACCCTCCTGGACCACTTGGACCTGGGCGGGGTCGTCCTGCTCGGCCATTCCCTCGGCGCCATCAACGCCTACCAGTTCGCGGCCCGCCACCCCGAGCGCGTCGCCGCGCTCGTCAACGCCGAGGGCCCGGTCGCGCTCGGCCTCGACGGCACCAACCCGTTCGGGTTCCTGCTGAACCTGCCCTACGACGCGCCCACCCGCGAGGCATTGGTCGAAGGGCTCGGCCCGGCCGCGCCGTACTTCTCCGACCGCCTGCGGGAGAACGCCGACGGCACCTGGCGGCTGCCCTTCCACCCGCAGGACATGTACAGCTCCGAGGACCAGGTCCACGGCGACCACTGGGCCCAGTGGACGGCCACGAACTGCCCCGCCCTGCTGATCCGCGCGACCAAGGGCACCCTGCCGGCCGACCAGGCCGCCGCCATGATCGAGCGCCGCCCCGGCACCGCGTTCGCCGAACTGGACGCCGACCACCTCCTGTACACCACCGCCCCGGACGCCTTCGCCACCACCGTCCGAAACTTCCTCGCCACCCTCTGACCCGACCCGCGCAGGCCGTCCCGCCCCGAAGTGCGGCTGGCTGACGGGCGACTCTGGAGGCTTGCCGTGCCACCCCCAGGCCGGCGCCCTGGGGGTGGGGAGACCTGGTGAGCAGGTCTGTTCCGAGCCCGAGTAGGAGGTGGGGACTTTCAAGGTTCTGGCCGCGATTCCCTGAAGCCCAGAGCGGATCGTGAACGAAGGAACTTTCACTCGGGGCACTCCTCGATCATGGGGCCCCGGTCGAAGACGTGCTGTCCCCGGGATCGATGTGCGGTTGGAGGGCCGGGGTGTCACCGCTGCGCCGTGTCCCTGAGCCGGGCCGGCTGCAGTCGCGATGCCGCGTCTGCCCAGCGGACCCGGGGGAAGCCTCCATTTACGGCGTCTTCTTCGTACCAGCCTCGGCCGTCCAGCCACGTCCCGAGCCACTCGGCGAGGCTGCCTCCGTCGACGAACCACGCCCTGGACACGTCCTGGCTGCTGATCGCGTTGGGATCGAAGAGCAGGACGGTTCCGTCGTCGCTGCGGCAGTCCACGCACGCGAACATCGCGCAGCCCCAGTCCAGCACCGGGACAACCCCTTCGGGCCATGACCACCAAGTGTCCGATCCCTGCGGAGGGATCCTGTCCGAGTACCCCTGCACCACCGAGGTCTCCCAGTCCGCGTTCGGCCCGCCGGAGAGCGGCAGAACGGAGTCCGAGGGGCCGAAACCGCCGTTGCCGACCCTTCGGTAGAGCGCGGCGAGCAGAGGGTGCAGGCGAAAGCCGAGCTTCCGCTCGGCCTCGGCCAGCTCTGCGGCGGAAACCGGGGATCGGAGCAGGTCACTCGCGGCTGACGCAGCCACGACTCGGCTGATCAACTCTTCGAAGTCGTTCACGGCCGCATCGTCTCCGACGCATCCGACAGGTCAAGGATCGGGGCCCGCTCAGCGATATTCACGCAAGCGCGGGCAGAGCGACTTTCAACGAGCCTCACCACCCTGGCGCCCCGCAGCGGCCCTCTCCGGACCGGGCCCGGAGAGGGCCGCGCAGTACGAGGCGCAGGACTCGATAGAAAGAAGTGGCCGTGATGGCCTGGACCGGAGTGCTGTCCGGCCTTGCGTTGAAGCTCTGGCGTGTCAGTCGCGGCGCTGGCCCTGCGACCCGGACCGCCCTCAAGTCGTTGCCGGCACTCAGAGGCAGCGGCCCGGGCGGGTCCGGCTCGCAGGAGGGTCAGCCGCCGTGAACGGCCCGGGGCCGCCGCCGGACTACGGCCACGCCGAGAGCAGGCCGACAGGCCCGCGAATCAGTGCAGTGGGTCAGGGGATGGTGTAGCCGACCCAGTTGTGCTTCGTGCTGTCCGCCTGGCATGTCCACTGGACCGCGTCGGCGCCCTGAGTGACACTGCCTCCGTAGATGGTCAGACAGCGCCCGCTACCGCCGTTGATCATGATGGCGCCTCCGGCGGTTCCAGGAGACAGGTCCCAGTGCTGGGCGGCGCTGCCGTTGCAGTCCCACTGATTCATGACGGCACCGTCGGAGATGCTGCCGCCGTAGACGGTCAGGCAGCGGTTGCTGCTGAAGTTCCTGATCTCGTTGCCGTTCCAGTACCAGTTCTGAGGACTGCTGCCGTTGCAGGCCCACTGGACGATGTTCGCGCCGTTGTTCAGGCTGCCACCGTACGGGGTCAGGCACATACCGCTGTTGACGTTCTTGAAGCGGACGGTCGTTATGGAACGGGCGGTCGGCGCAAAGTCGAAGACGAGCCGCTGGGGCAGGGCACGGTCCAACTGGCCGACCTCGTTCACGCCGCGGATCCGGCCGGTGGAGGAGTCCCAGTCGAGATTCTGCGTCATGTCGGGGACCGCAGTCAGGACACTCGTGGAACCGCCAGGCGAGCCCTTGTGCACGCACGCGCTCTCCCGGTATCCGTTGTCGAAGCTGCCGGGGCAGGCCGCGCTGATGTAGAAGGTGCCGTTGACGTTGACGACGCCCTGCATCTTCCACACCGGCGTGGTCCAGGCGCCGAGCGCGGAGGTGCCCGTCCTGGGCAGACCACTGCTGAGGTCGAAGGACCACCGGATGATGCGGCCGTTCGCGTTGTCCGGGCGGAATTCGCTCGACAGCAGGGCGCCATTGGCGCGGTCGAAGCTGAGTGAGGTGAGGCACGGCGTGTTGCCCGTCTCGGGGACGCACGCGCTCGTTGCAGTCGCGACGGTGCGGTAGAGGTAGGCCCGGGGGAAGGACGTAAGTGAATCCCGTCCCAGCCAGTCCGACCGAACTGTGCATCAGGTCGCCCAGCCGGAAGACCTGGACAAGACCGCCCGTGCCGATGAGGAGGTTGTTGTCGTACCAGACCACGCTGTCGGCGTGGATGGGAAGAGGAGTGACCGTCCCGTCCTGAGCCAGGGTAGCGAGGAGAACGTCCACGTACCGCGGGGTGGCGCTGGCCCGGTCGACGAAGCGCAGCTTGGCGACGCTGTTGTCCCCGTTGTGCCAGGAGACGACCTCCCAGCGCCTGCCTCCCCACGCTCCGTCGGCCGCGGCGGAGTGCGGAACGGAGAAACCTTGCGGGTACCAGCCGGCCGAACCGCTGTCGTCAGCTGTGTTGCCCCAGCAGTAGCCGTCGGCCGAGACACCCGGATTGAAAGGGGTCGGGTAGCACAGGCCGTCCTTGCCGGAGCTGAAACTCCCGGCAGGAACGGAGGACAGACTGACGGGGTTCAGGGAACCGTTTGCGGCCTCGCCGGCGCTGATGTCACTGGTCGAGCTGGAGTCGAGAGTGAGCTTGAAGCCGCTCGCGGTGATCGGCGCGATCGTCGACGACGCATGCGCCGTGCCGGAAATGGTACAGGTACCGGCCAGAACCATCACACCGACCGTGACCACACGCCCAGCACGTCCGATACGCCGACGTAGGCCAGAAGAGAATTTCGAAAAGTTCACGGCGCAAATCATGGCACGCCCCCAAGCCCGCTCCGGCCTGAGGATTCCCAGTCTGAATCACATCGGTGATCTCGGCGCAAGGATCGGCAGCGACGACCGGTGGAAGGAACGCCTGCGGCGGCCGGCGCCGGGGAACTTGCCCCGCGCCCCGATCGCCGCAGGTCCGCTCCTCACCATGAGCTGACGAACGAGGATGACACCCGCGTCCCAAGATCAGTAACCAACCACCCCAGGTGTACAAGGTGAGAACCCAGACTGGCTACCCACTGCGGCCTGGCGGGCATGCCAACCGCGCGCCAAGCGCACAGCGCCGAATGCGGTCAGCCCGGGATCAGGACTGAATATCCCCGAGAAACCACCTCTGAGCCGGGGAACCGTTGCAGTCCCACAGCGTCATGACGACGCCGCTGCTGCTCTGGTCTCCACCCTTCGAGGTCATGCACTTCCCGGATCCCGCGTGATTGATGGTGTAATTGCCGCTGTAACCGCCCATATACCACTTCTGGGCTGCGGAGCCGTTGCAGTCCCACTGGGTGAGGTACGTTCCGTTGGCAGTGGACCCCCCGTACAGAGTGATGCACTTATTGCTGTTCCTGTTCCGGACCTGATATCCGCCCGGAATCTCGTCCCACGACCAGTTGTGAGCCGTTATATTGGTGACAGTGTCGCAGCGCCACTGAACGATGTTGGCGCCATTGCTGGTGCTACCACCATAGGGGGTCAGACACACGCCGGCGCCATACGAGTAGATCTCATCCCAAGTGTATGCCGATGCCGTGCCTGCGTTCACCGTGCCCAACGCCAACGCGCTGGCCAGTGCCCCAGCAACCGTGAGTACCCTAGATACCTTATTCTTCATTTTCCGCACTCCTTTTATTCCGGGCGATCCCAGAATGGACCCACCCCGTGTGGAGATTCCCTGGAAAGGCCAGAGATCGTAGACCCTGTGTCGGGAAGTTCAGATGCATCGCGCGTGCAGAAAGCTCATGCTGACCGCCCCGCCGTACACTCCCCCTCCATGATCAGTCGGCCATACTGCACGAAGACTTACGCATGGTCAACTTGAATGTTTTTTACCGGCACATCTGTCAGTCAGAAGTCAGTACTCAAGGGGCGATTGCGCGTCGCGGCCACCGCCAGCCCGTCCCCATCCCGGCCTCGACACCCCACGGAGAAGCACCCCACAGCGACGAGCCGGACCGGCACGCACAGTGCGAGGGCTGACAAGGACCCGGGCGGGTGGGAGTGTAGGCTGCGGATGGCGACGCCCGTCCGTTTCCGCAGCTCAGATCAGGCTTTCGCTGATCTCATCAGCCCGACTGCCTCTCTGTGTGCCTGGTCCTGGTAGTGGAGATTGGCGGGTGCGGCGCGTCGGTCTGGGCAGGGCGCTCACCGGCGCTGGCCCGAGGGCGGAGGCCAGCGCCGGTCCGCCACCATTCCGTCGGCCTTATGGTCAATTTCCATGGGGGCGGCGGCATCTCCGGATGGAGCCGGCTTTGTATATGGGGTTTTTGCATGAGGCCGGGTTGGTGTTGTGGTGGAATTTCTTGTCATATCGTCAACGGTCAGACCGGGATGTTTCGTGGGTTGTTGACGGCTTGTCCGAGCGGTTTTCTGGCCGTTTTCCTGATGGTTCGGCAGGCCGGGCAGCTAAGGGCTTTCCGGGTCAGGGGGGTTGCGGAATGAGCTTTTTCAGCTCCTACTCGGCAGGGTGAGACATTGTCTACCGTTGACGACCACCCGGGCCAAGGGGAACGCGGTCAGCCGGATCGGCTGCCATGTCCGCCTTGTCACCCGATCGGTGGGTGCCCTGAAAAGGCTCAATGATCGGATGACAGGTGAATTTGATAGGCCCTTTTCGGGGCCATGGGTGGGTTTTCAGGCTCGGATCGGGCACCTTTGGGTCTAGACCAATATTGGAGGTGTAGACCACTGTGCTAGTGGTGCTGCATGTTCGGCTCCGGGGTTACCCGGCCCGGCCTGCGGTGACAGAATGTGCCTGCAAGATAGGGCGGGCCTGGCGCCCGCCGCGTACTGGCCGGCACCTCTCGCAGCAGCGCCAGCAAGCTCCCCCAGTCAGCCCGGCGCACGGAGTGCACCAAAACTCCAACTGACCTGTACAAATGATGTCAGGCTAGCCGGTCTCCGGCCCCGGGGCGGAGCCACGGGGCCCGTACGAACCCACGCTGCGATAGGCCGGCACCAGACTCGGGCCCGGCGGCGCGAAGCGTCGCTGACCACCCTCCGTCACTGCGTGACGGAGTCACGCAGCGTCATTCCGTCACGTTAGTGACGGCGCGTCATGTCTGCGGAGCAGACGGCGCG